>NZ_CP096490.1:0-7500 GCF_056738645.1 Bacillus sp. PK3-067
CTCCAGTTAAGCCGAATCCAGCACAAGATGATTCAGCTCATTTACCACAGAGCATGTTAAATCCAAAATATACATTCGATACATTTGTTATTGGCTCTGGTAACCGTTTTGCCCATGCAGCTTCATTAGCTGTAGCTGAGGCGCCAGCTAAAGCGTATAATCCACTCTTTATTTACGGGGGAGTTGGACTTGGAAAGACACATTTAATGCACGCAATTGGTCATTATGTAATTGAACATAATCCAAATGCAAAAGTTGTATATTTATCATCAGAAAAATTTACAAATGAATTTATTAACTCTATTCGTGATAATAAAGCTGTTGATTTTCGTAATAAATATCGTAACGTAGATGTTTTATTGATAGATGATATTCAATTTCTTGCTGGAAAAGAACAGACTCAAGAAGAGTTTTTCCATACATTTAATGCATTACACGAAGAAAGTAAACAAATTGTAATTTCTAGTGACCGACCACCAAAAGAAATTCCAACTTTAGAAGATCGTCTTCGTTCCCGCTTTGAATGGGGACTTATTACAGACATTACGCCGCCAGATTTAGAGACACGAATTGCGATTTTACGCAAAAAAGCAAAAGCTGAAGGGCTTGATATACCAAATGAAGTTATGCTTTATATCGCAAATCAAATTGATTCAAATATTCGTGAATTAGAAGGTGCACTTATCCGAGTTGTAGCTTATTCATCTTTAATTAATAAAGATATTAATGCTGATTTAGCAGCTGAAGCACTTAAAGATATTATTCCAAATTCTAAGCCGAAAATTATCTCTATTTATGATATTCAAAAAGCTGTCGGGGACGTTTATCAAGTGAAATTAGAAGATTTTAAAGCGAAAAAACGTACAAAATCAGTTGCGTTTCCTCGCCAAATTGCAATGTATTTATCGCGCGAGCTTACAGATTCCTCTTTACCAAAAATAGGTGAAGAATTTGGTGGACGTGATCATACAACAGTTATCCATGCCCATGAAAAAATCTCTAAACTACTAAAAACCGATACGCAATTACAAAAGCAAGTTGAAGAAATTAATGGTATTTTAAAGTAGTAGCTGAATAGTGTGAATAACTTACCTTGTTTTACGCACAGTCTATCCACATGTAGATAGACTGTTTTTACATCCTTTAGCGGGGTTATCCACATATCCACAAGCCCTATTACTATTACTACTATTTTTTATCTTTATTAATTAAATAAAATCTTATACTTACCGGAGGTTTTTCTTTATGCGTTTTACAATACAAAAAGACTATCTTGTAAGAGGTGTACAAGATGTAATGAAGGCAGTTTCTTCTCGTACAACAATCCCAATTCTTACGGGAATTAAAGTTGTAGCAACTGAAGAAGGAGTTACATTAACAGGAAGCGATGCTGATATTTCGATTGAATCGTTTATTCCAGTCGAAGAAGATGGAAAAGAAATCGTAGAAATAGCTCAATCAGGAAGCATTGTTTTACAGGCAAAATATTTTAGTGAGATTGTAAAAAAACTACCTAAAGACACTGTCGAAATTTCTGTAGAAAATCATTTTATGACAAAAATAAAATCTGGAAAATCAGAGTTTAACTTAAATGGTTTAGATTCTGCAGAATATCCGTTATTGCCACAGATTGAAGAACATCATGTATTTAAGATACCAACAGATTTACTTAAACATATGATCAGACAAACTGTATTTGCAGTTTCTACTTCTGAAACAAGACCAATCTTGACAGGTGTAAACTGGAAGGTATATAACAGCGAGTTAACTTGTATTGCAACAGATAGTCATAGGCTGGCACTTCGAAAAGCAAAAATTGAAGGACATAATATTGCAGATGAATTCCAAGCTAATGTTGTTATCCCAGGTAAGAGCTTAAATGAATTAAGTAAAATTTTAGATGAGTCTGAAGAAATGGTAGATATCGTTATTACGGAGTATCAAGTATTATTCCGTACAAAACATTTATTATTCTTCTCAAGATTGTTAGAAGGGAATTATCCTGATACGACACGTTTAATTCCGGCAGAGAGTAAAACGGATATTTTTGTGAATACAAAAGAATTCCTACAAGCAATTGATCGCGCTTCACTATTAGCAAGAGATGGCCGCAATAACGTTGTTAAATTATCAACTTTAGAGCAAGAAATGCTAGAGATTTCTTCGAATTCACCAGAAATCGGAAAAGTTGTTGAAGAAGTACAATGCGAAAAAGTAGATGGAGAAGAGTTAAAAATATCTTTTAGTGCAAAATATATGATGGATGCATTGAAAGCTTTGGATAGTACAGAGATTAAAGTTAGCTTTACTGGGGCGATGAGACCGTTCTTAATTCGTACAGTAAATGATGATTCAATTATTCAATTAATTTTACCGGTTCGTACTTACTAGGTAAGGAATAAGGGTTGCTAGTTTAAAGATGCTAGTGGCCCTTATTTGATTTTTGGGTATTACTTTCCTAATGCTAGTTTATTTAGTACAATGAAAGAATGAACACTTTCAGAAAGTGAGCGATTTTATGAAACGTATTAAAATTTCAACAGAGTATATTACACTAGGACAATTTTTAAAGTTAGCTGATGTAATTGATACAGGTGGCGCTGTAAAATGGTTTTTACAAGAATATGAAGTGTACGTGAACAACGAACTTGAAAATAGAAGAGGTCGCAAACTATATGCGAATGATGTTATTGAAATTCCAGGAAGCGGAACTTTCCAAGTTCAGGCATAAAGGGGGAGCCCTTTGTTTATTTCAGAAATACAATTAAAAAACTATCGCAATTATGAAAAATTAGAGCTTTCCTTTGAAGATAAGGTAAATGTAATTATCGGCGAAAATGCGCAAGGGAAAACAAATTTGATGGAAGCTATTTATGTTTTAGCGATGGCGAAATCTCATAGAACCTCTAATGATCGCGAACTTATCCGCTGGGATGAAGATTTTGGTCAAATAAAAGGGAAATTACAAAAAAGAAACAGTTCTTTGTCTTTGGAATTAAATATTTCGAAAAAAGGTAAAAAGGCAAAATTAAATCAACTTGAACAGCAAAAGTTAAGTCAATATATTGGCGTGATGAACGTTGTCATGTTTGCCCCAGAAGATTTAAATCTTGTAAAAGGAAGCCCTCAAGTAAGAAGACGCTTTTTAGATATGGAATTAGGACAAATAGCTCCTGTATATTTGTATGAATTAAGTCAATATCAAAAGGTGCTCACGCAACGAAATCACTTGTTGAAAAAAATGCAAGGGAATAGTAAGAATGAGGAAACGATGTTGGATGTATTTACACTTCAACTAATTGAGCATGGTGCGAAAATACTGCAAAAACGTTTTGAATTTTTGCATTTGCTACAGGAATGGGCAGCTCCAATTCATCGAGGTATAAGCCGTGGATTAGAAGAGTTAGAAATTGTCTATAAACCAAGTGTAGATGTATCAGAATCAATGGATTTGTCGAAAATAAAAGAAGTATACTATGAAAGTTTTCAATCTGTGAAACAACGTGAAATTTTCCGTGGTACGACTTTAATTGGTCCTCATCGTGACGATTTACAATTCTTCGTTAATAGTAAAAATGTTCAAGTCTTTGGTTCGCAAGGACAACAACGAACGACTGCACTATCCCTAAAATTAGCTGAAATTGAATTGATTTATTCAGAGGTTAAAGAATATCCAATCCTTTTGTTGGATGATGTTTTATCAGAATTAGATGATTATCGTCAATCACATCTTTTAAATACAATTCAAGGAAAAGTGCAAACATTTGTTACAACGACGAGTGTCGACGGAATTGAACACGAAACATTAAAAGAAGCGAAAACAATTCATGTAACGAACGGCACTGTAGATTGTGAAATAGATAGGGAATAACCCCTGTTTAAATGGAAAAGTAGGTGATCTTTGTGTCAATGGAACAAAAGCAAATGCAAGAAAATGCATATGATGAAAGTCAGATACAGGTGCTTGAAGGACTAGAGGCAGTTCGGAAACGCCCTGGTATGTATATTGGATCTACAAGTGGAAAAGGGCTTCACCATCTTGTTTGGGAAATCGTAGATAATAGTATTGATGAAGCACTTGCAGGTTATTGTGATGAAATTAATGTTAGTATCGAAGAAGATAATAGTATTCGTGTAACGGATAATGGGCGTGGTATTCCGGTTGGTATACAAGAAAAAATGGGACGTCCAGCTGTAGAAGTTATTATGACTGTTCTCCACGCCGGTGGTAAATTTGGCGGTGGCGGTTATAAAGTTTCTGGTGGTTTACATGGTGTTGGGGCATCGGTTGTAAATGCTCTATCAACAGAATTAGAAGTATTTGTACATCGTGAAGGTAAAATCCATTACCAAAAATACGAAAGAGGTATTCCGGTTGCGGATTTAAAAGTCATTGGTGACACCGATCAAACAGGAACAATAACTCGATTTAAACCAGATCCGGAAATTTTCCAAGAAACAACAGTATACGATTTTGATACGCTAGCAACTCGTATGCGTGAATTAGCGTTTTTAAATCGTAATATTAAATTAACAATTGAAGATAAACGTGAACATAAGCAAAAGAAAGAATTCCATTACGAAGGTGGAATTAAATCATACGTTGAGCATTTAAATCGCTCAAAACAACCGATTCATGAAGAGCCTGTGTACGTAGAAGGTTCAAAAGATGGTATTCAGGTTGAGGTTTCTCTTCAATATAACGAAGGATACACAAATAATATTTACTCATTTACGAATAACATCCATACGTATGAAGGTGGTACACATGAGGTAGGTTTTAAAACAGCTTTAACTCGTGTAATCAACGACTATGGTCGTAAAAATAGCATTTTAAAAGATGCGGACAGTAATTTAACTGGTGAGGATGTTCGTGAAGGTTTAACAGCAATTGTATCAATCAAGCATCCAAATCCACAATTTGAAGGACAAACGAAGACAAAGCTTGGGAATAGTGAAGCGAGAACAATTACAGAGTCTGTATTCTCAGAGGCATTTGAAAAGTTCTTACTAGAAAATCCTAATGTAGCGCGAAAAATTGTAGAAAAAGGTACGATGGCTGCACGTGCACGTGTAGCTGCGAAAAAAGCGCGTGAATTGACACGTCGAAAGAGTGCGTTAGAAGTTTCCAGTTTACCTGGTAAATTAGCTGATTGCTCTTCGAAAGATCCAGCAATTAGTGAAATTTACATCGTAGAGGGTGACTCTGCGGGTGGATCTGCAAAACAAGGACGCGATCGTCATTTCCAAGCAATTTTACCGCTGAAGGGTAAAATTATTAATGTGGAAAAGGCGCGCTTAGATAAGATTTTATCAAATGATGAAGTTCGTACAATTATTACGGCAATCGGTACAAATATTGGTGGAGACTTCGATATTGAAAAAGCACGCTATCATAAAGTTATTATTATGACCGATGCCGATGTTGATGGTGCACATATTCGTACCCTATTATTAACGTTCTTCTATCGTTATATGCGTCAAATAATTGAGTGTGGTTATATCTATATTGCACAGCCGCCATTGTTTAAAATACAACAAGGTAAAAAAATTCAATATGCTTACAACGATAAGGAACTTGAAAAAATCTTAGCTGAGCTACCAGCCCAGCCGAAACCAGGAATTCAACGTTATAAAGGTCTTGGGGAGATGAATCCAACTCAGCTATGGGAGACGACAATGGATCCAGAAGTACGTTCGTTACTTCAAGTTTCTCTTCAAGATGCAATAGAAGCAGACGAAACGTTTGAAATTTTAATGGGTGATAAAGTAGAACCGCGTCGTAACTTTATCCAAGAGAATGCAAAATACGTGAAGAACCTTGATATTTAAATGAGTAATGACAGGAATCTAAGTATTCCTGTCTTCTACATATAAATCAATGTATGTGTAACGGAAATGTAAGAGGAGGTGCTCGTTGATGTCAGACAATCAACAACAAGCACGAATTCGAGAAATTAATATTAGTCATGAAATGCGTACCTCATTTTTAGATTACGCAATGAGTGTTATCGTATCTCGTGCATTACCAGATGTTCGTGATGGATTAAAACCTGTGCATCGTAGGGTTTTATATGCGATGAATGATTTAGGAATTACAGCTGATAAAGCGTATAAGAAATCAGCACGTATTGTCGGTGAAGTAATCGGTAAGTATCACCCTCATGGTGATTCAGCCGTTTATGAAACAATGGTACGTATGGCGCAAGATTTTAGTCAACGTTATATGCTTGTAGATGGGCATGGTAACTTCGGTTCTGTAGATGGAGATTCAGCAGCAGCAATGCGTTATACAGAGGCAAGAATGTCTAAGATTTCTATGGAATTAATACGTGATATTTCAAAAAATACAATTGATTATCAAGATAACTATGATGGTTCCGAAAGAGAACCGATAGTACTACCAGCGCGTTTCCCTAATTTATTAGTAAACGGTACAACAGGTATTGCTGTTGGTATGGCAACAAATATACCGCCGCATCAGCTTGGCGAAGTAATTGATGGTGTGCTGGCATTAAGTCATAATCCTGATATTACTATCGCAGAATTGATGGAATATATTCCTGGTCCAGACTTTCCGACGGCAGGTTTAATTTTAGGAAGAAGTGGAATTCGAAGAGCTTATGAAACAGGTCGCGGTTCCATTATGCTTCGTGCTAAGGTTGAAATTGAAGAGAAGTCAAACGGTAAACAATCTATTATCGTAACTGAACTACCTTATCAAGTTAATAAGGCGCGATTAATTGAAAAAATCGCAGAATTAGTTCGCGATAAGAAAATTGAAGGTATTACAGATTTACGTGATGAATCAGATCGTAATGGTATGCGTATTGTCATGGAAGTACGTCGTGATGCTAATGCAAACGTACTATTAAACAATCTATATAAACATACAGCGCTTCAAACAAGTTTCGGTATTAATATGTTGTCTCTTGTAAATGGGGAGCCACAAGTACTAAATTTAAAACAAAATCTATATCATTATTTAGAGCATCAGAAGGTAGTAATTCGTAGACGTACTGCTTATGAATTAGAAAAAGCAGAAGCACGTGCTCATATTTTAGAAGGATTACGAATTGCTTTAGATCATCTTGATGAAGTTATTACGTTAATTCGTAGTTCAAAAACGGCAGATATTGCAAAGCAAGGCTTAATGGAACGTTTTGGTTTAAGTGAGAAACAAGCGCAAGCGATTTTAGATATGCGTCTGCAACGCTTAACTGGATTAGAACGTGAAAAAATTGAGCAAGAATATCAAGACTTAATGAAGTTAATTGCTGAATTAAAAGCGATTTTAGCAGATGAAGAAAAAGTTCTTGAGATTATTCGTGAAGAATTAACAGAAGTAAAAGAGCGTTTCAATGATAAGAGACGAACAGAAATTACAATTGGCGGTATGGAATTTATTGAAGATGAAGATTTAATTCCTGAACAAAACATTGCGATTACGTTAACTCATAACGGTTATATTAAGAGGTTACCAGCTTCTACGTACAAAAC
>NZ_CP096490.1:12500-80000 GCF_056738645.1 Bacillus sp. PK3-067
GTCCTAAGGTAGCGAAATTCCTTGTCGGGTAAGTTCCGACCCGCACGAAAGGTGTAACGATTTGGGCACTGTCTCAACCAGAGACTCGGTGAAATTATAGTACCTGTGAAGATGCAGGTTACCCGCGACAGGACGGAAAGACCCCGTGGAGCTTTACTGTAGCCTGATATTGAATTTTGGTACAGTTTGTACAGGATAGGCGGGAGCCATTGAAACCGGAGCGCTAGCTTCGGTGGAGGCGCTGGTGGGATACCGCCCTGACTGTATTGAAATTCTAACCTACGGGTCTTATCGACCCGGGAGACAGTGTCAGGTGGGCAGTTTGACTGGGGCGGTCGCCTCCTAAAGTGTAACGGAGGCGCCCAAAGGTTCCCTCAGAATGGTTGGAAATCATTCGTAGAGTGCAAAGGCATAAGGGAGCTTGACTGCGAGACCTACAAGTCGAGCAGGGACGAAAGTCGGGCTTAGTGATCCGGTGGTTCCGCATGGAAGGGCCATCGCTCAACGGATAAAAGCTACCCCGGGGATAACAGGCTTATCTCCCCCAAGAGTCCACATCGACGGGGAGGTTTGGCACCTCGATGTCGGCTCATCGCATCCTGGGGCTGTAGTCGGTCCCAAGGGTTGGGCTGTTCGCCCATTAAAGCGGTACGCGAGCTGGGTTCAGAACGTCGTGAGACAGTTCGGTCCCTATCCGTCGTGGGCGTAGGAAATTTGAGAGGAGCTGTCCTTAGTACGAGAGGACCGGGATGGACGCACCGCTGGTGTACCAGTTGTTCTGCCAAGGGCATAGCTGGGTAGCTATGTGCGGAAGGGATAAGTGCTGAAAGCATCTAAGCATGAAGCCCCCCTCAAGATGAGATTTCCCATAGCGTAAGCTAGTAAGATCCCTGAAAGATGATCAGGTTGATAGGTTCGAGGTGGAAGCATGGTGACATGTGGAGCTGACGAATACTAATAGATCGAGGACTTAACCATATAATATGTAGCAAATGTTATCTAGTTTTGAAGGAATATGCCTTCATAGTTTGGTGATGATGGCAGAGAGGTCACACCCGTTCCCATACCGAACACGGAAGTTAAGCTCTCTAGCGCCGATGGTAGTTGGGACCTTGTCCCTGTGAGAGTAGGACGTCGCCAAGCAACTAAAAACACAAGTCATTTGACTTGTGTTTTTTTATTTCCCATGAAATAGATTTGGTTCCATTAATAAAAAATTTGAAATATAGTAAGGGATTTTTTGAGCAGAAATACTTAGAAATTGATAAATAAATGGATAATCTTCAGAACCATAACTTCCAAGTAAGTCATACCACCAATCTGTTTCATATCTAGAAATCATGCTTAAATTATAGAGCAATAAATAATGAATGAGGAGTTCAGGTAATATTGGCTTAGGATTTCTAGGGTCAGTCGTAAGTGGCAAATAATAAGTATTAGTAAGATGTTCATAGTATAAAGGAGTACTGTACATAGGATTCCATGATTGAATAGGCGCTGTAAAAAGTAAATTCGATTCATTAGTCTTCTCAGGTACGTGTTGTATTGATAAATGCTTACAAGATGTTTCAATGTAACGAGAAAATCTCTCTTTAGTCATATGTAATCGATCTAGTAGGTTGACTGAAAAGGAGAGCTCATTTTTAATTGTTGAATCAATTTTATATAAAGTTGATCCTTTTTGACTATAACGAAATAAATTTTGTAATTCTGGAATATTTCCCATTAGTTCTAACATGTTAAATTTTTCTGCTTCTAAGTGTTTCATGTGAAACAGTTGTTCTGCAACATGAGTAAACAATCCGTTTTTTTGTACCTTCACCTCATCTTCTAAAAATTGATACCCTTGTTTTTTTCGTTTGCGAGTTGTAACGCCATGAGCTAAAACAGTAGTGGATTCAGGATAGTTAGGGTCAATAGTTAGTAGGCATGCTTTAAACAGTTGACTGATTCCATAAAATAACAACATTGGTTGAATGGAAAATGGAGCTGTCTTATATAATTCATAATAATTTTTACCGTGTTCTAAGTAATAAATAAAGGGATAACAATTTTCAAAACTTTTTTTTTCTGCATCCTGAATAGAGGATTTTTCATAACAACGGGCAAGATAACGTTGTACGTTTTGAGATGAAAAAAAGAAACTTAACTGCTGCCAAGTACAAGATGTTTGATGCATATATTACGCTCCTTTTATTGTCTAAAAATTCTAACATATATATACGTCCTTGACAGTATTTTAACCAATTGATAAGCTACTAATAATAATTTCTGGTATCATAGGGGGAACAATTATGTGGGAATCTAAATTTGTTAAAGAAGGTTTGACTTTTGATGATGTATTACTTGTACCAGCTAGGTCAGATATATTACCAAGAGAAGTAAGTGTTAAAACAGTTTTATCTGAAAGCTTACAGCTAAACATCCCGTTAATTAGTGCAGGAATGGATACAGTAACAGAAGCTGACATGGCTATTGCAATGGCTCGCCAAGGTGGTTTAGGAATTATTCATAAGAATATGTCTATTGAGCAACAAGCAGAGCAAGTTGATAAAGTAAAGCGCTCTGAAAGCGGCGTTATTTCAGATCCTTTCTTCTTAA
The DNA here is from genome assembly GCF_056738645.1 of Bacillus sp. PK3-067. Classification (NCBI taxonomy): domain Bacteria; kingdom Bacillati; phylum Bacillota; class Bacilli; order Caryophanales; family Bacillaceae; genus Bacillus; species Bacillus sp. PK3-067. The sequence goes on from NZ_CP096490.1 coordinate 15,102, forward strand.
CTCCAGAACATCAAGTATATGATGCAGAACATCTTATGGGAAAATATCGTATCTCAGGTGTACCGGTTGTAAATAATTTAGATGAGCGAAAATTAGTTGGTATTATTACAAACCGTGATATGCGCTTCATCCAAGACTACTCAATCAAAATTTCTGACGTAATGACAAAAGAACAATTAATTACAGCTCCAGTTGGTACTACACTGGAAGAAGCTGAAAAGATCCTACAAAAGTATAAAATTGAAAAACTCCCTCTTGTTGATAATAACGGTGTATTACAAGGGCTTATTACAATAAAAGATATTGAAAAAGTAATTGAATTCCCAAACTCTGCTAAGGATAAGCAAGGACGCTTATTAGTTGGAGCAGCAGTTGGTGTAACAGCGGATGCTATGCTTCGCATCGATGCATTAGTAAAAGCTAGTGTAGATGCAATTGTACTTGATACAGCACATGGACATTCTAAAGGTGTTATTGATAAGGTAAAAGAAGTTCGTGCTAAATACCCATCACTAAATATTATCGCTGGAAATGTTGCTACTGCTGAAGCAACGAAAGCATTAATTGAAGCTGGTGCAAACGTAGTTAAAGTTGGTATTGGACCAGGTTCTATTTGTACAACACGCGTTGTAGCCGGTGTTGGTGTACCACAATTAACTGCAGTTTATGATTGTGCAACAGAAGCTCGTAAACACGGTATTCCAGTTATTGCTGATGGTGGTATTAAGTACTCTGGTGATATGGTGAAAGCTTTAGCGGCAGGAGCACATGTTGTTATGCTAGGTAGCATGTTTGCAGGTGTTGCAGAAAGCCCTGGAGAAACTGAAATTTACCAAGGTCGTCAATTTAAAGTGTATCGTGGTATGGGTTCTGTCGGTGCGATGGAAAAAGGAAGTAAAGATCGTTACTTCCAAGAAGGTAATAAAAAGCTTGTCCCAGAAGGTATTGAAGGACGAGTGCCATATAAAGGACCTTTAGCAGATACAGTTCACCAATTAGTTGGTGGCTTACGTGCAGGTATGGGATATTGCGGAGCACAGGATTTAGAATTCTTACGCGAAAATGCACAATTCATTCGTATGTCAGGTGCTGGCTTACGTGAAAGTCATCCTCATCACGTACAAATTACAAAAGAGGCTCCAAACTACTCATTATAATGTCTTATATACAAATAGACAGAGATTTGATATCTCTGTCTATTTTTTTTTGATTATGTTAGAATAACGGTTATGTGAGTACATAGATATTGGGGGTAGCAAAAGTGAAAGGTATGTTTTGCAAAAGATTCATTGCTTTGGTAACAGTGCTTACACTAGCTTGTAGCATTTTTATGCCATATAGCAATGCATCAGCTGAAACAGGAGCCGCTTTAAACATTGAAGCAGGTGCGGCAATTTTAGTAGAAGCGAATTCTGGGAAAATTTTATATCAAAAGAATGCAGATGAATTATTATCCATTGCTAGTATGACAAAGATGATGAGTGAATATTTAGTTCACGAAGCAGTGGATAAAGGAAAACTTAAGTGGGACCAGAAAATTAAGGTTTCTGAATATGCATATAAGGTTTCACAAGATGCTTCATTATCAAATGTTGCATTAGAAAATGGTGGCTCTTATACAGTAAAAGAGTTATACGAAGCAATGGCAATCTTTTCTGCAAATGGTGCAACAATTGCATTAGCAGAAGCAATTGCAGGTAAAGAAGTAGACTTCGTAAAAATGATGAATGACAAATCGAAAGAACTAGGGTTAAAAAATTATAAATTTGTCAATTCTACAGGTTTAACGAATAAAGATTTAAAGGGAATGCATCCTGAAGGAACAACAGCGGATGAAGAAAATAAAATGTCTGCAAAGGATGTTGCAACTTTAGCACAACATTTAATTAAAGATTATCCAAAAGTGTTAGATACAGCAAAAATCCCTAAAAAAGAATTCCGTCCAGAAAAAGAGAAGTTTGGAATGTCGAACTGGAACTGGATGTTAAAGGGCTTAGTTAAAGAATATGATGGCGTAGATGGCCTAAAAACAGGCTCAACTCCAGAAGCAGGAGATTGCTTCACTGGTACGGTTGAAAGAAACGGAATGCGTTTTATTTCTGTAGTTATTAAAACAAGTTCTCATACAGCACGTTTTGATGAAACAAAGAAGCTATATGATTATGGATTTGCTAACTTTGAAGTGAAACAAATGTATAAAAAAGGTTCTTCAGTAAAAGGACAAGAAACAGTACGAGTAGAAAATGCGAAAGATAAAGATGTAGCAGTTCAAACGAAACAAGCTATTTCACTTCCAGTGCCAAAAGGAAGTAAAGATGTTTATAAAACAGAATTAAAAGAATCAAGTAAGGGACAAGAAGCACCTATTAAAAAGGGAGCTGCGCTTGGTCAAATGGTAATTACGCCAAAAGATACAAACGACCCTGGATTTTTAACCGGTAAGTCACTGCAAGTGGATCTTGTAACGACATCTGAAGTAGAAGAAGCAAACTGGTTTACTCGTGCTATGCGCGGAATTGGTTCATTCTTTAGTGGTATGTGGAATAGTGCTGTTGATACAGTAAAAGGTTGGTTTTAAAAGCTCCTCACGATAGGAGCTTTTTTTTATTCCTATTTTTCATACCGACTTTATGAAAAAGTAGTAGACAAGCATCTGATAGTTAGTGGTAGAATGTAAGAGTATTCTTAATTTTCGCCTTTAACGGGGGAAAGCAATTCACCTAGGGGGGTTTTTGTACATGACAAATGTAACAGGGACAGAACGTGTAAAACGTGGAATGGCAGAAATGCAAAAAGGCGGCGTTATTATGGACGTAGTTAACGCTGAACAAGCAAAAATTGCAGAAGAGGCAGGCGCAGTTGCCGTTATGGCATTAGAGCGTGTACCAGCAGATATTCGTGCAGCAGGTGGCGTTTCTCGTATGGCAGACCCAACAATTGTTGAAGAAGTTATGGGTGCGGTGTCAATTCCGGTTATGGCAAAATGCCGTATCGGTCACCTTGTAGAAGCACGTGTATTAGAATCATTAGGGGTAGACTATATCGATGAGAGTGAAGTATTAACTCCTGCTGATGAAGTATACCATTTAAATAAACGTGATTACACAGTTCCATTTGTATGTGGTTGCCGTGATATCGGAGAAGCTGCACGTCGTATTGCAGAAGGTGCATCTATGCTTCGTACAAAAGGTGAACCAGGAACAGGAAACATTGTAGAGGCAGTGCGTCATATGCGCCAAGTCAATGCAGAAATCCGTCAAGTTGCGAGTCTACGTGAAGATGAGTTAATGACATATGCAAAAAATACTGGCGCTCCTTACGAAGTATTACTTGAAATTAAACGTCTTGGTCGCTTACCAGTTGTAAACTTTGCGGCAGGTGGTGTAGCAACACCAGCAGATGCAGCATTAATGATGCAACTTGGTGCTGATGGGGTATTTGTTGGATCTGGTATCTTCAAATCAGAAAACCCAGAGAAATTTGCACGTGCAATCGTTGAAGCAACGACTCATTATGAAGATTACGAACTAATTGCAAGCCTTTCTAAAGGATTAGGTAATGCAATGAAGGGTGTCGAAATTTCAACGTTATTACCAGAACAACGCATGCAAGAGCGTGGATGGTAATTAAAGGAGAACTTTAAAATGGTGAAAATCGGTGTACTAGGTCTTCAAGGTGCAGTTCGTGAGCATGTAAAATCAGTTGAAGCAAGTGGTGCAGAAGCTGTTGTTGTAAAGCGTATAGAGCAACTTGAAGAGATTGATGGTCTTATTTTACCGGGCGGTGAAAGTACAACAATGCGCCGTCTTATTGATAAGTATGCTTTCATGGAACCACTTCGTACATTTGCAAAGTCTGGTAAACCAATGTTTGGTACATGTGCAGGGATGATTCTTCTTGCGAAAACACTTATTGGCTATGAAGAAGCACATATTGGGGCTATGGATATTACAGTTGAGCGCAATGCGTTCGGACGCCAAAAGGATAGTTTTGAGGCTGCGCTTTCAATTGAAGGCGTGGGTGAAGACTTCGTTGGTGTATTTATCCGTGCGCCGTATGTTGTAGAAGTAGCTGATAATGTTGAAGTGCTTTCTAAACATGGTGACCGAATGGTAGCGGTAAGACAAAATCAGTTTTTAGCTGCTTCATTCCATCCGGAATTAACAGATGATCATCGTGTAACAGCATACTTTGTTGAAATGGTAAAAGAAGCGAAAATGAAAAAAGTTGTATAAGTAACTTGCAACTTGTATAAGATTATAGTAAATTGATGGTAACAATTTTATAAAATAAGCGTGTTGATAGGAAATAGTAACAAATGTCGTTTCTTATAGAGAGTCGATGGTTGGTGGAAATCGATAGAAACAGTTTGTGAATCCATCCTGGAATGGAATGTGGAATATCTTTTGGATTAGTAAGCATTCCCGGTGAAGAGCCGTTATTTCTACTTGAGAGGAAAGCGGTAATGCTTTCAACTAGGGTGGCAACGCGGGTTAACTCCCGTCCCTTTATATAGGGACGGGAGTTTTTTGTGTTTTATAAAATAAAAGGAGGAGTATATAATGCTTGATATTAAATTTTTACGTACAAACTTTGAAGAAGTAAAAGCGAAATTACAGCATAGAGGCGAAGATTTAACTGATTTCGGACGTTTTGAAGAACTTGATACGAGAAGAAGAGAACTACTTGTTCAGACAGAAGAATTAAAAAGTAAACGTAACGAAGTATCTCAACAAATTTCTGTATTAAAGCGCGAAAAGAAAGATGCAGAAGCTCTAATTTTAGAAATGCGTGAAGTTGGAGAAAAAGTAAAGGATCTTGATAACGAACTTCGTACAGTTGAAGAAGACTTAGAAAGATTAATGTTATCTATTCCAAATATCCCTCATGAATCTGCTCCAGTTGGTGAAACAGAGGATGATAATGTAGTAGCACGTACTTGGGGAGAAGTGAAAGAATTTACTTATGAGCCAAAACCACATTGGGATCTTGCTACTGATTTAGGAATTTTAGATTTTGAACGCGCTGGGAAAGTAACAGGAAGCCGCTTCGTATTTTACAAAGGTGCTGGTGCAAGATTAGAGCGTGCTTTAATTAGCTTTATGCTTGATCTTCATACTGATGAGCATGGATATGAAGAAGTATTACCTCCATATATGGTAAACCGTGCAAGTATGACAGGAACAGGACAACTTCCAAAGTTTGAAGAAGATGCATTCCGTATTGAAAGTGAAGATTACTTCTTAATTCCAACAGCTGAAGTACCTGTAACGAATATGCATCGTGATGAGATTTTAAATAAAGAGCAATTGCCTATAAGATATGCTGCATTTAGCTCTTGCTTCCGTTCTGAAGCAGGTTCAGCTGGGCGTGATACACGTGGTTTAATTCGCCAGCATCAGTTCAATAAAGTAGAGCTTGTGAAGTTCGTAAAACCAGAAGATTCTTATGAAGAGTTAGAAAAGTTAACAAATGATGCAGAACGCGTGTTACAATTATTAGAGTTGCCATATCGCGTTATGAGCATGTGCACAGGCGATTTAGGATTTACAGCAGCGAAGAAATACGATATTGAAGTATGGATTCCAAGCTATGGCACATATCGTGAAATTTCTTCTTGTAGTAATTTTGAAGCTTTCCAAGCGAGACGTGCAAATATCCGTTTCCGCCGTGAACCAAATGGAAAACCAGAACATGTTCATACATTAAATGGATCTGGTCTTGCAATTGGACGTACGGTTGCAGCTATTTTAGAGAACTACCAACAAGAAGATGGTACAATTATAATTCCAGAAGTTCTTCGCCCTTATATGGGAGGAAAAACAGTTATTAAGTAAATTTAAACATTCATCGGTATGAGTGATTGGTAATTATGAGCGTTGTCAGTACTGTAATGTAGGAAGGGGAAAGTGAAATTTTCCTTTCCTCATAATTTATTTTAGTAGGGTTGACTAACTGTTTTTCTTTTGATATTATATTTGATGTCAATATGGAGGTATACCCAAGTCTGGCTGAAGGGATCGGTCTTGAAAACCGACAGGCGGCGAGAGTCGCGCGGGGGTTCGAATCCCTCTACCTCCTCCAGATATAATTGACAACAGCGCATATAAGTGGAGATTGGAGAACTCGTTACCAACACGTAACGAGTTTTTATTTTAAAACCAATCATAAAGTATGGTGTAAGGTAATTTTGTCCTTATTACACACTCATATTCCGATGATTATCTTCATAGATATGAAAGGAGTCAACATGGATCTTATTATACAAACGTTTCCTTTAGATGGAAAAACTTTATATTATGTACAATGTCCTGTCTGTAAGAACAATAGAATTTTAAACAGTGGTGCAAACGTATCACGCATTATTAGTGATGATACATTCCGTAAACTTTGTGGTTGTACTTGTGATGTAAAACCAGCTACGAGTAAAGTAGAGGCGCCAAAACAAGTTAAAAAAGCAGCTGTAAAGAAAGAAGCAGCTCCAAAACGTACAGGTAAAGTATTAACGGCAGTAATTAACGGGAAAGAAATGACTGTTAAAGAGATTGCTGAAGCATACGATATTAGTACAAGTACTGTTCGTCAGCGCATTAACGCAGGAAAACCTGAGAGTGAAATTATTGCTCCAACAAAGAAGAAGTAATTTAATAGGAAAACCCGTGCATATGCACGGGTTTTTTATTTTACAAGTTTACGTGTTTGTTTTAAAAAATGGCCAATTTTTTTTATGATTGGTTCGATTGAATCACCATCTTTTAAAATATCGTACTCATTAATATTTAAGCGTAATACAGGGCATGAATTAAAGTTGTTAATCCAGTTTTCATAACGTCCATGCATTTCTTTCCAGTACTCAATTGGTGTTTGCTGTTCCATTGGGCGCCCGCGTTCTTGAATACGATCGACAATATCATCGAAAGAACCTTCTAAGTAAATTAATAAGTCTGGATGAGGGAAGTAAGGAGTCATGACCATAGCGTCAAATAAACCTTTGTATGTTTCATAATCAGTTTCCGTCATTGTTCCTTTTTCATGATGCATCTTTGCGAAAATTCCAGTGTCTTCGTAAATGGAACGATCTTGAACAAAACCGCCACCATATTCAAAAATTCTTTTTTGTTCTTTAAATCGTTCTGCTAAAAAGTACACTTGTAGGTGGAAGCTCCAGCGAGTGAAGTCCGCATAGAACTTGTCCAAATATGGATTGGAATCTACTTTTTCAAATGATGTGCGATAACCTAAAGCATTAGCTAATGCAGTTGTCATAGTTGATTTACCCACACCTACTGTTCCGGCGATAGTGATTACTGCGTCATTGGGTATATCATATTTTTGCCTTAAATTCATTATTATTTCGACTCCTTTAAGAGAGTATTTTGAAGGGCAGATAGGATAACGTTTAAATCATCAGGATTTTTTACAAAATCCATATCGTCGCCATTAAATTTCAATACTGGTATTTCCGGATGATCTTTTTTAAAAGCATCCATTGCTGTTTCATAATCTTTTGTGAGCTGTAGTAAGTAATTTGGATCCATGTTTTTTTCAAATTCTCTTCCGCGCATGGCGATTCGTTTTTGCAATGTCTCTAGGCTAGCTGTTAAATAAACAATGACATTTGGCACAGGCATATCTTGTGTAAGGATACGATAAATTTGCATGTATTTGTCATATTGAGAGTCTTTTAATGTGCGGGATGCAAAAATTAAATTTTTAAAGATATGGTAATCCGCTACTACTGGTTTCCTTTGATTCAAGTACTTTATGTTAATGTCTTCTAATTGTTTGTATCTATTACAAAGAAAGAACATCTCTGTTTGAAAACTCCATTCGTCGATGTCTTCATAGAACTTTCCTAAAAAGGGATTTTCATCAACAATCTCTTTTAGTAAGTGGAGTTGCATGTGAGTTGAAATTTCCTTCGCAAGTGAAGTTTTTCCAACACCAATTGGTCCTTCAACCGTGATAAATGGTACTCCGGTCACGCTGTTTCCTCCTTTCAATCAGTGATTTACCGTGACTACTAAAAACACAAAACAGAATTATTGTAGCACAAGAGGGAAGCGAGCGGGTTAATTTGATATAAAAAGTTAGAAAATAGATATATGTATTAATTAAATTTTATTTTGGTTGATGATGTTATATTTGCTTTCAATGTAGTTTCCATTATTTTTAAAGCATGTATATTATCTTGGTCGTTGTTAGAGGCGATACAATCCTGTGGTACATACAATTTATAATTTCTCATATGAGCATCATTAGCTGTAAATAGGATACATATATTTCCGGCAACCCCTGTTAATATTAGATTTTCTATTTTTAAATAACCTAGTAATGAATTTAAAGGTGTTTCATAAAAAGCGGAATAATGTGGTTTAATAAAAATGTACTCATCAAAACTTGGAGCAATCTTATGGATTATATTTTCGCTATATTCATTTGTGCAATGAGTAATAAGTTGGTCGATATCAGATCTCCAAAGTTGATAATGGTCATTAACGTAAATTATAGGATAGCCGAAGGATTTCATTTTTTTCTTTAATTGTAAAATAGGGTTTGTTATAGTTTCGCATTTTTTAGCTAGAATGGGTCCGTGGGAAAATTGAAAGTCATTAATCATATCGATAATGAGCAAGGCGGTATTTTTCATATGTAATCCCCTCTCTTTTTTCTTTTAGGGTGGATTGAATTTGTAAAAGTTATCCCCTGTGTAGTAAATGGAAATAAGTGTACTTTATTTGTAATGAAAGGACTATGTTATGGAACAAGATCAAGATATTTATTTTATGCAATTAGCGATAGAAGAAGCTAAAAAGGCAGAGGAAATACAGGAAGTACCAATTGGAGCAGTTATAGTGTTAGATGGTGAGGTAATTAGTGTTGCCCATAATTTAAGGGAAACTGAGCAAAGATCAATAGCTCATGCTGAGTTGCTAGCGATAGATGATGCATGTAAAAAATTAGGGACATGGCGTTTAGAAGATGCAACATTGTATGTAACATTAGAACCTTGTCCAATGTGTGCGGGTGGAATTGTTTTATCACGAGTGAAGCGAGTTGTATATGGTGCAAGTGATCCGAAGGGCGGATGTGCAGGGACATTGATGAATCTTTTAACGGATGAACGCTTCAATCATCAATGTGAAGTAGTATCTGGTGTACTAGAGGAAGAATGCGGTACGTTGTTAACAAACTTTTTTAGAGAGCTTCGTAAAAAAAGAAAAGCAATAAAAAAATTAGAGAAGAATACTGGGAACTAACGTATTTGCATTTTCTAAAGAAACAAGTTATACTGATAATGCCTTTAATGAAGGCAACCGAATATTGGTTTTAACTTTGCCGTGCTAAGCGGGGAGGTAGCGGTGCCCTATACTCGCAATCCGCTCTAGCGAGGCCGAATCCCCTCTCGAGGTTATGTTGCTGTAAGGTCTGCCTTAAGTAAGTGGTGTTGACGTTTGGGTCCTGCGCAACGGGACCCCGTGAACCTTGTCAGGTCCGGAAGGAAGCAGCAATAAGCGGGTCTTCTCGTGTGCCGCAGGAGTGCCTGAACCGAGCTAACTGCTTGAGTAACGCTTATGGTACGTAATCGACGGAGGGTGCACGGCAGTTATATATGTATACAAAACTCACCTTAATACAAAGGTGAGTTTTTTGTATAGAAAATAACTTTTGGAATCTATAAACAGAATGGGTTATAATAAATGAGATAATAACCTTTGAGGGAGGCCGTATTTTCGTGTCATACCAAGCGTTATACCGAACATGGAGACCGCAAAAGTTCGAAGATGTAGTCGGTCAAAAGCACGTGACAAAAACGTTGCAAAATGCCCTTCTTCAAGAGAAAGTTTCACATGCTTATTTATTTTCTGGCCCGAGGGGAACAGGAAAAACGACAATTGCAAAAGTATTTGCAAAAGCAATTAACTGTGAACATGCTCCGGTAGCTGAACCTTGTAATGAATGTCCTTCTTGTTTAGGAATCACACAAGGATCCATTTCAGATGTATTAGAAATTGATGCGGCTTCAAATAACGGTGTAGATGAAATTCGAGATATTAGAGATAAAGTAAAATACGCTCCAAGTGCTGTAGAATATAAAGTATACATTATTGATGAAGTTCACATGCTTTCTATGGGTGCATTCAATGCGCTTTTAAAAACCTTAGAAGAGCCGCCAGGACATGTTATCTTTATTTTGGCGACAACAGAACCTCATAAGATCCCACCTACAATCATTTCACGTTGTCAGCGCTTTGAATTCCGAAAAATATCAGTGAATGATATTGTTGAGAGATTATCAACGGTCGTGACAAATGAAGGTACGCAAGTGGAAGGTGAAGCATTACAAATTGTTGCGCGTGCTGCCGAAGGTGGTATGCGTGATGCGCTTAGTCTTATTGATCAGGCTATATCTTATAGTGATGAGATTGTTACGACAGAAGATGTATTGGCCGTAACAGGATCTGTTTCTCAGCAATACTTAGGCAATTTAGTAGAGTGCATACGTGAAAATGATGTATCAAGAGCATTGCAAATCATAGATGAAATGATGAGTAAAGGGAAGGATCCAGTTCGTTTTATGGAGGATTTCATTTACTATTATCGTGATATGCTTTTATATCAAACTTCACCAAAACTAGAACATATGTTGGAACGAGTAATTGTAGATGATCAATTCCGTAAGTTGAGTGAAGAAATGCAACCGGAAGTGATCTATGAGATTATTCATACCCTTAGTAAGGGACAACAGGAAATGAAGTGGACAAATCATCCGCGTATTTTCTTAGAAGTTGTTATGGTGCAATTGTGTCAACAGTTTATGATGCAAGCAAATGGTACAGATCGTTTGCAAGCAATTATGAACAGGATGCAGCAACTGGAGAAAGAGTTAGAGCAAGTCAAAAAGAACGGTGTGCCAGCAGGTGTACAACAGGAAGTAAGAGAGACACGTGCAACACCAAAACCGGTACGAACAGGAAGTATGAAAATTCCTGTCGGACGTGTAAATGAAGTATTAAAACAAGCGAAGCGTCAAGATTTAGAACAATTAAAAGCTGTATGGGGTGAGTTGTTAGGAAGACTCAAATCATATAACAAAGTAGCGTTTGCCGTTTTACTTGAAAATAGTGAACCAGTGGCAGCTTCAGATGACACTTACGTTTTAGCATTTCAATATGAGATTCACTGTAAGATGGCGAGCGAAAATCGAGAAGCTATGGATACAGTAGAACAAGCTTTATTTGAATTGCTAAGTAAAAGGTTAAATATGATTGCCATTCCAAAAAGTGAATGGGGTAAAATCCGTGAAGACTTTTTACAACGTGAAGGTGGAGAGTCTGAAGAAAGCCCGGAGAAAAAGGAAGACCCTCTTATAGAAGAGGCAGTGAAGTTAGTAGGGCAAGAACTCATTGAAATAAAAGAGTAATAATAATTAGGAGGAATTAATTATGATGCGTGGCGGAATGGGAAATATGAATAACATGATGAAACAAATGCAAAAGATGCAAAAGGACATGGCGAAAGCACAAGAAGAGCTTGGTGAAAAAACAGTTGAAGGTACAGCTGGCGGCGGAATGATTACAGTTATTGCAAATGGTCACAAGCAAATTCTTGAAGTGAAGATTAAAGAGGAAGTTGTAGATCCAGAAGATATCGAAATGTTACAAGACTTAGTATTAGCTGCAACAAATGATGCACTTAAAAAGGCTGATGAGCTTTCAAACTCTACAATGGGTAAATTTACAAAAGGCTTAAACTTACCAGGTGGAATGTTCTAGGAGGATATTGATACATGCATTATCCAAAACCAATATCAAAACTAATCGATAGTTTTATGAAGTTGCCAGGTATCGGACCGAAAACAGCGGTTCGATTGGCATTTTTCGTATTAGATATGAAAGAAGATGATGTGTTAGGTTTCGCGAAAGCACTTGTAAATGCGAAGCGAGATTTAGCGTACTGTTCTGTATGCGGACATATTACTGATCGTGATCCTTGTTATATTTGTAATGATTCACATCGAGATCAATCAGTTGTTTGTGTCGTGCAAGAACCGAAAGATGTAATCGCGATGGAAAAAATGAAAGAGTATCAAGGTGTATATCATGTGTTACGTGGTGCGATTTCTCCTATGGAGGGAATTGGACCGGAAGACATTAATATCCCGCAACTCTTAAAGCGACTACATGATGAAACGGTACAAGAAGTGATATTAGCAACAAACCCTAATATTGAAGGGGAAGCTACAGCGATGTATATCTCCCGCCTCTTAAAACCTACAGGCATTAAAGTAACTCGTATTGCACATGGTCTGCCAGTTGGTGGAGATTTAGAATATGCAGATGAAGTGACATTATCCAAAGCGTTAGAAGGACGCAGAGAAGTATAAGAGGAGAAACAAAAATGTTCTTTCAAAAAAAGGGTAAATTGCGTAAAGAGTATGACGATAAGTTAATTGTACTTTTGGAAAAAGTGAAGAATGAGTGGTTACGTCAGAAGAGAATGGTCGAACAAAGTGTAGAACCATCTCAAGATGTCATTTGTTCTTTGAAAATAGCAGAGGCGAAATATTTCTTTTTGTTGAAAGAAGCAAAGCGTCGTCCTGTAAAAATGGAACAATGGTAAAAGGTTCTGCTTTCTAAGCAGGCCTTTTTATTTTGTTTTTTAAGTGCTGAGGTATTGTTTTATTTAGTGTATATGAAAGAGATGCTGCATATGATAACTGTTCTTTTTTATTGTCTTGTCCCATACAAATAGATGTATAGGTCATTCATAAGGAGGAAAAAATGAATTCTACAATTATTATTGTTGGTATTCTTACTTTAGTATTTATTTTTCTTGTTTTTGGTGTTGCCTCTAAGCCATTACGTTTTATAGGTAAGGTGATTTTTCATGTTACTTTAGGAATAGCATTGCTTTTTATCGTAAATGTTGTAGGGACATATTTTGATTTTCATATCCCAATTAACATGGGTACAGCAGCAATAACGAGTTTATTAGGTCTACCGGGTGTGGCAGCATTAGTGATTATTAAGCTTTATATCATGCCAAGATAAAATTATTTTGGCATTTTTTTAAAAAGTGTTGACTATTAAATGATTAATATGGTAAATTAATAAGCGTCGTCAGGAACGAAAGAAAAAAGTTGTTGACAGATTTAACGCAAAATGTTAAATTATAAAAGTCGCTGAAACGCGATATTGAACTTTGAAAACTAAACGAAACAAACAACGTGAAACGTCAATTTTTATTTTAGATGCTAGACAAACTAACTTTATTGGAGAGTTTGATCCTGGCTCAGGATGAACGCTGGCGGCGTGCCTAATACATGCAAGTCGAGCGAATGGATTGAGAGCTTGCTCTTATGAAGTTAGCGGCGGACGGGTGAGTAACACGTGGGTAACCTGCCCATAAGACTGGGATAACTCCGGGAAACCGGGGCTAATACCGGATAACATTTTGAACCGCATGGTTCGAAATTGAAAGGCGGCTTCGGCTGTCACTTATGGATGGACCCGCGTCGCATTAGCTAGTTGGTGAGGTAACGGCTCACCAAGGCAACGATGCGTAGCCGACCTGAGAGGGTGATCGGCCACACTGGGACTGAGACACGGCCCAGACTCCTACGGGAGGCAGCAGTAGGGAATCTTCCGCAATGGACGAAAGTCTGACGGAGCAACGCCGCGTGAGTGATGAAGGCTTTCGGGTCGTAAAACTCTGTTGTTAGGGAAGAACAAGTGCTAGTTGAATAAGCTGGCACCTTGACGGTACCTAACCAGAAAGCCACGGCTAACTACGTGCCAGCAGCCGCGGTAATACGTAGGTGGCAAGCGTTATCCGGAATTATTGGGCGTAAAGCGCGCGCAGGTGGTTTCTTAAGTCTGATGTGAAAGCCCACGGCTCAACCGTGGAGGGTCATTGGAAACTGGGAGACTTGAGTGCAGAAGAGGAAAGTGGAATTCCATGTGTAGCGGTGAAATGCGTAGAGATATGGAGGAACACCAGTGGCGAAGGCGACTTTCTGGTCTGTAACTGACACTGAGGCGCGAAAGCGTGGGGAGCAAACAGGATTAGATACCCTGGTAGTCCACGCCGTAAACGATGAGTGCTAAGTGTTAGAGGGTTTCCGCCCTTTAGTGCTGAAGTTAACGCATTAAGCACTCCGCCTGGGGAGTACGGCCGCAAGGCTGAAACTCAAAGGAATTGACGGGGGCCCGCACAAGCGGTGGAGCATGTGGTTTAATTCGAAGCAACGCGAAGAACCTTACCAGGTCTTGACATCCTCTGAAAACCCTAGAGATAGGGCTTCTCCTTCGGGAGCAGAGTGACAGGTGGTGCATGGTTGTCGTCAGCTCGTGTCGTGAGATGTTGGGTTAAGTCCCGCAACGAGCGCAACCCTTGATCTTAGTTGCCATCATTAAGTTGGGCACTCTAAGGTGACTGCCGGTGACAAACCGGAGGAAGGTGGGGATGACGTCAAATCATCATGCCCCTTATGACCTGGGCTACACACGTGCTACAATGGACGGTACAAAGAGCTGCAAGACCGCGAGGTGGAGCTAATCTCATAAAACCGTTCTCAGTTCGGATTGTAGGCTGCAACTCGCCTACATGAAGCTGGAATCGCTAGTAATCGCGGATCAGCATGCCGCGGTGAATACGTTCCCGGGCCTTGTACACACCGCCCGTCACACCACGAGAGTTTGTAACACCCGAAGTCGGTGGGGTAACCTTTTTGGAGCCAGCCGCCTAAGGTGGGACAGATGATTGGGGTGAAGTCGTAACAAGGTAGCCGTATCGGAAGGTGCGGCTGGATCACCTCCTTTCTATGGAGAATTGATAAGCGCTGCTTATCAATATAAGTTTCCGTGTTTCGTTTTCGTTTAGTTTTGAGAGTTCAATTCAGTATTGACTCTTAAATGAGGATATGATATAAATAAATCCTGCAATTTGTATGGGCCTATAGCTCAGCTGGTTAGAGCGCACGCCTGATAAGCGTGAGGTCGATGGTTCGAGTCCATTTAGGCCCACCATACATTTTGGGGCCTTAGCTCAGCTGGGAGAGCGCCTGCCTTGCACGCAGGAGGTCAGCGGTTCGATCCCGCTAGGCTCCACCAAAAAGCTATTTTAAATAGCAAATGGTATGTTCTTTGAAAACTAGATAACAGTGTAGCTCATATTTTTTAATTTTTAGTTTGGTTAAGTTAGAAAGGGCGCACGGTGGATGCCTTGACACTAGGAGTCGATGAAGGACGGGACTAACGCCGATATGCTTCGGGGAGCTGTAAGTAAGCTTTGATCCGAAGATTTCCGAATGGGGAAACCCACCATACGTAATGGTATGGTATCCTTATCTGAATACATAGGGTAAGGAAGACAGACCCAGGGAACTGAAACATCTAAGTACCTGGAGGAAGAGAAAGCAAATGCGATTTCCTGAGTAGCGGCGAGCGAAACGGAACATAGCCCAAACCAAGAGGCTTGCCTCTTGGGGTTGTAGGACATTCTATACGGAGTTACAAAGGAACGAGGTAGACGAAGCGACCTGGAAAGGTCCGTCGTAGAGGGTAACAACCCCGTAGTCGAAACTTCGTTCTCTCTTGAATGTATCCTGAGTACGGCGGAACACGTGAAATTCCGTCGGAATCTGGGAGGACCATCTCCCAAGGCTAAATACTCCCTAGTGATCGATAGTGAACCAGTACCGTGAGGGAAAGGTGAAAAGCACCCCGGAAGGGGAGTGAAAGAGATCCTGAAACCGTGTGCCTACAAATAGTCAGAGCCCGTTAACGGGTGATGGCGTGCCTTTTGTAGAATGAACCGGCGAGTTACGATCCCGTGCGAGGTTAAGCTGAAGAGGCGGAGCCGCAGCGAAAGCGAGTCTGAATAGGGCGTTTAGTACGTGGTCGTAGACCCGAAACCAGGTGATCTACCCATGTCCAGGGTGAAGTTCAGGTAACACTGAATGGAGGCCCGAACCCACGCACGTTGAAAAGTGCGGGGATGAGGTGTGGGTAGCGGAGAAATTCCAATCGAACCTGGAGATAGCTGGTTCTCCCCGAAATAGCTTTAGGGCTAGCCTTAAGTGTAAGAGTCTTGGAGGTAGAGCACTGATTGGACTAGGGGTCCTCATCGGATTACCGAATTCAGTCAAACTCCGAATGCCAATGACTTATCCTTAGGAGTCAGACTGCGAGTGATAAGATCCGTAGTCAAAAGGGAAACAGCCCAGACCGCCAGCTAAGGTCCCAAAGTGTGTATTAAGTGGAAAAGGATGTGGAGTTGCTTAGACAACTAGGATGTTGGCTTAGAAGCAGCCACCATTTAAAGAGTGCGTAATAGCTCACTAGTCGAGTGACTCTGCGCCGAAAATGTACCGGGGCTAAATACACCACCGAAGCTGCGGATTGATACCAATGGTATCAGTGGTAGGGGAGCGTTCTAAGGACAGTGAAGTCAGACCGGAAGGACTGGTGGAGTGCTTAGAAGTGAGAATGCCGGTATGAGTAGCGAAAGACGGGTGAGAATCCCGTCCACCGAATGCCTAAGGTTTCCTGAGGAAGGCTCGTCCGCTCAGGGTTAGTCAGGACCTAAGCCGAGGCCGACAGGCGTAGGCGATGGACAACAGGTTGATATTCCTGTACCACCTCTTTATCGTTTGAGCAATGGAGGGACGCAGAAGGATAGAAGAAGCGTGCGATTGGTTGTGCACGTCCAAGCAGTTAGGCTGATAAGTAGGCAAATCCGCTTATCGTAAAGGCTGAGCTGTGATGGGGAAGCTCCTTATGGAGCGAAGTCTTTGATTCCCCGCTGCCAAGAAAAGCTTCTAGCGAGATAAAAGGTGCCTGTACCGCAAACCGACACAGGTAGGCGAGGAGAGAATCCTAAGGTGTGCGAGAGAACTCTGGTTAAGGAACTCGGCAAAATGACCCCGTAACTTCGGGAGAAGGGGTGCTTTCTTAACGGAAAGCCGCAGTGAATAGGCCCAAGCGACTGTTTAGCAAAAACACAGCTCTCTGCGAAGCCGTAAGGCGAAGTATAGGGGGTGACACCTGCCCGGTGCTGGAAGGTTAAGGAGAGGGGTTAGCGTAAGCGAAGCTCTGAACTGAAGCCCCAGTAAACGGCGGCCGTAACTATAACGGTCCTAAGGTAGCGAAATTCCTTGTCGGGTAAGTTCCGACCCGCACGAAAGGTGTAACGATTTGGGCACTGTCTCAACCAGAGACTCGGTGAAATTATAGTACCTGTGAAGATGCAGGTTACCCGCGACAGGACGGAAAGACCCCGTGGAGCTTTACTGTAGCCTGATATTGAATTTTGGTACAGTTTGTACAGGATAGGCGGGAGCCATTGAAACCGGAGCGCTAGCTTCGGTGGAGGCGCTGGTGGGATACCGCCCTGACTGTATTGAAATTCTAACCTACGGGTCTTATCGACCCGGGAGACAGTGTCAGGTGGGCAGTTTGACTGGGGCGGTCGCCTCCTAAAGTGTAACGGAGGCGCCCAAAGGTTCCCTCAGAATGGTTGGAAATCATTCGTAGAGTGCAAAGGCATAAGGGAGCTTGACTGCGAGACCTACAAGTCGAGCAGGGACGAAAGTCGGGCTTAGTGATCCGGTGGTTCCGCATGGAAGGGCCATCGCTCAACGGATAAAAGCTACCCCGGGGATAACAGGCTTATCTCCCCCAAGAGTCCACATCGACGGGGAGGTTTGGCACCTCGATGTCGGCTCATCGCATCCTGGGGCTGTAGTCGGTCCCAAGGGTTGGGCTGTTCGCCCATTAAAGCGGTACGCGAGCTGGGTTCAGAACGTCGTGAGACAGTTCGGTCCCTATCCGTCGTGGGCGTAGGAAATTTGAGAGGAGCTGTCCTTAGTACGAGAGGACCGGGATGGACGCACCGCTGGTGTACCAGTTGTTCTGCCAAGGGCATAGCTGGGTAGCTATGTGCGGAAGGGATAAGTGCTGAAAGCATCTAAGCATGAAGCCCCCCTCAAGATGAGATTTCCCATAGCGTAAGCTAGTAAGATCCCTGAAAGATGATCAGGTTGATAGGTTCGAGGTGGAAGCATGGTGACATGTGGAGCTGACGAATACTAATAGATCGAGGACTTAACCATATAATATGTAGCAAATGTTATCTAGTTTTGAAGGAATATGCCTTCATAGTTTGGTGATGATGGCAGAGAGGTCACACCCGTTCCCATACCGAACACGGAAGTTAAGCTCTCTAGCGCCGATGGTAGTTGGGACCTTGTCCCTGTGAGAGTAGGACGTCGCCAAGCAACTAAAAACACAAGTCATTTGACTTGTGTTTTTTTGTATTGTTAAAAAGAATGGGAAAGAAGTAATGGAAATACAAACACGTTGCCCAAGAGTTAATCATATTATATAAAAGATGGGTGTATATTTTTCTGTAAATTGTTAAGGATTAGAAGTATAAAATAGGTTCACTTAAATAGGGAGGGAAGATTATGAAATTACAAAGTGAAGTTTGTATTGTTTGTGAGACAAAAAGAAAAGAAGGTATATATGTTTATAATAATTTAATATGCCATGAATGTGAAAAGGATATGGTGAATACAGAGACAGATGATCCGAAATATATATATTATTTAAAGCAACTTCGAAAATTAGAAGTATCATATTTTTAAATAGGCATATGCCTATTATTTTTTTTGTTCTGTATAATAGATAGAGAATGAATAATAAGGAAGAGATGTAGATGAATCAAAATCGTATGCCTTTATATGAGGCGTTAATAGAGTTTAAAGAAAGAGGGCCGTTATCCTTTCATGTTCCTGGTCATAAGAATGGTTTAAACTTCCCTCAGGAGGTAATAAGAGAGTTTAAAGGTATTCTATCTATTGATGTAACTGAATTAGCAGGACTAGATGATTTGCATAGTCCGTTTGAATGTATAGATGAGGCACAACAATTATTGGCTGAAGTTTATAATACAAAGAGAAGTTATTTTTTAATTAATGGTTCAACAGTCGGGAACTTAGCAATGATTTTGTCTTGTTGCGGGGAACATGATATTGTTCTTGTACAAAGAAATTGTCATAAATCAATTATTAATGGTTTAAAACTTGCGGGAGCAAATCCCATTTTTTTAGATCCATGGATTGATGAAGCTTATAACGTACCAGTGGGAGTTCGTAATGAAATTATTAAGAACGCAATTGGAAAGTATCCAAATGCGAAAGCACTTATTTTAACGCATCCTAATTATTATGGTATGGGGATGGATTTAGAGGCAAGCATCGCTTTTGCACATGCACATAAAATCCCTGTTTTGGTAGATGAGGCACATGGGGCACATCTATGTTTGGGAGAACCATTTCCGAAGTCAGCATTAACATATGGTGCAGATATTGTAGTTCATTCTGCACATAAAACATTACCCGCAATGACAATGGGTTCCTATTTACATATAAATAGTCATTTAGTAGACGAAGATAAGGTTACTACTTATTTAAGTATGCTACAATCTAGTAGTCCATCGTATCCAATTATGGCTTCCTTGGATATAGCACGCTTTACAATGGCGCGTATAAAAGAAGAAGGTCACAGTGAAATTGTTGAGTTTTTACGAAGATTTAAGGAACAATTACGTTCTATTCCCCAAATCGCCATTTTAGAATATCCGTTGCAAGATGAGTTAAAGGTCACCGTACAAACTCGTTGTCAGTTATCAGGGTACGAATTACAGTCTGTATTTGAAAAGGTCGGTATATATACAGAGATGGCTGATCCGTACAATGTCCTATTTATTTTACCCTTACAAGTAAATGAGGGATATATGAAGGTTATAGAGATGATCCGAGTAGCATTGCAACATTATGAGGTGAAAGACAAGAGGGAATCTATTCGTTATACTTATAATGGTGAATTCTCTCTTTTACCGTATACGTATAAACAACTAGACGGATATGAAACAAGGATAGTATCTATAGAAGAGGCTGTTGGAATGATTGCGGCGGAAATGGTGATTCCGTATCCACCTGGAATTCCATTAATTATGTATGGAGAGAGAATTACTTCAGAGCATAAAGAGCAAATTATGTATTTAGAAAGAGCAGGAGCTCGTTTTCAAGGTAATACGAAATATATGAAAGTGTATGATATAGAAAGTAGGTTTTAGGATGAAGGGATTATTTGTAACAATTGAGGGCCCAGAAGGTTCAGGTAAAACAACGTTAATTAAAAGCTTATTGCCATATTTTGAACAAAAAGCACAGAAGGTAATGGCGACAAGGGAACCAGGCGGTATTGCAATTTCTGAGGACATTAGGACGATTTTACATAAACAAGAATATACGATGATGGAAGCACGTACAGAAGCGCTTCTTTATGCTGCTGCGCGCAGACAACATTTAGTAGAAAAAGTTATGCCAGCACTTAATGAGAACTACCTCGTGTTATGTGATCGTTTTATAGATAGCTCTTTAGCATACCAAGGCTATGCAAGAGGATTGGGTATGGATAAGGTATTTGAAATAAATCGTTTCGCAACAGAGGACTGTATGCCTAGTTTAACAATTTATCTAGACATTGAGCCTGAGGTTGGTTTGGCTCGGATTGAAAAAGATGCAGGACGTGAAGTAAATCGACTAGATATGGAAGATATCTCTTTCCATAAAAGTGTGCGCGAAGGGTATTTACAAGTTGTAGAACGTTTCTCGGATCGTATTGTATTGGTAAATGCTGATCAACCGATGGAAAAACTTATAGAAGAAGTTGTTCAGATTATAGAAGATAAATTGTTATAATAGAAGGAAAGAATGAAATAAGTGAGGTATGCATTATGACGAAGACGTGGGAGCAGCTTTCTGCTATACAACCCATCGGTGTAAAAATGTTGATGAATAGCATTGCAAAAGAGCGTATATCCCACGCTTACTTGTTAGAGGGAGGGAAAGGGACAGGAAAGTTTGCGACAGCAATTCAAATGGCAAAGAGTTTCCTCTGTTCTGAGCGGAATGGAGTAGAGCCCTGCCATGTATGTACAAACTGTAAGCGAATTGATTCAGGTAACCACCCTAACTTACATATTGTAAAACCAGACGGATTATCTATTAAGAAGCAGCAAATTCATGATTTACAAGAAGAGTTTTCCAAAACAGGATTAGAGGCAAATAAAAAAATATATATTATTGAGCACGCAGATCGTATGACAGCAAATGCGGCAAATACACTTTTGAAATTTTTAGAAGAACCAAGTAGTGATACAACTGCTATTTTACTTACTGAACAAAGTCATCAAATTTTAAATACGATTTTATCTCGCTGCCAAGTTGTTACGTTTAGACCGTTACCTACAGAATCTTTAATTAGAAGATTACAGGATGAAGGGATTACAGCATCTTTATCGACACTTGCTGCTCAACTTACAAATAGTTTTGATGAAGCTTTAGCTTTATGTAGTGATGAATGGTTTGCACAAGCACGAGCTTTAGTGATAAAATTATGTGAAGCGCTCGAAAAAGATAAAACCTCTATTTTTTTTGTACAAGAAAAATGGGGAAAACACTTTGGAGAGAAAGAACAATTACAGCAAGGTTTAGATATGTTACTCCTTATTTATAAGGATTTATTATATGTTCAACTTGGAGAAGAAGATCGTCTTGTTTTTCATGAGCAGAAAGAGATGTTTGAATCGTTTTCCTATGCTCAGAAGCGCATTGTATCAGCTCTCTTTAATATATTAGAGGCAAAAAATAGAATCAACGCTAATGTAAATGCGCAGCTTGTGTTCGAACAGTTAGTGTTGCGGTTGCAGGAGGGATGACCGTTTTGTATGATGTAGTAGGTGTTCGCTTTAAGAAGGCCGGAAAGGTATATTACTTTGATCCAAACCAGTTCGATATCTCTGAAAATGAGTTTGTCATTGTAGAAACGGTAAGAGGTATTGAATACGGAAAAGTAGTTATTACCAAAAAACAAGTTGATGAAAACGACGTTGTATTACCGCTAAAAAAGGTTATTCGTATTGCAAATGAAAATGATCGTACCATTGTTGAAGAGAACAAACATGCTGCCAAAGAAGCATATCAAGTCTGTCAACAAAAGGTAGTAGAGCATAATCTTGATATGAAACTTGTAGATGTAGAGTATACATTCGATCGCAATAAGATTATTTTCTATTTTACTGCGGATGGTCGGATCGATTTCCGCGAACTAGTGAAGGACTTAGCCGCAATTTTTAGAACAAGAATTGAACTAAGACAAATTGGTGTTCGTGATGAAGCGAAGATGCTAGGTGGTATTGGTCCATGTGGTCGTATGCTTTGTTGTTCTACTTTTTTAGGGGATTTTGAACCTGTATCCATTAAAATGGCAAAGGATCAAAATTTATCATTAAATCCTGCAAAAATCTCTGGTTTATGTGGTCGCTTAATGTGTTGCTTAAAATATGAGAATGATGAATATGAGGCAGCAAAGGAACAACTTCCTGATTTAGATCAACGTATACAAACCCCGCATGGTACTGGCCGTGTTATCGGATTAAATATTTTAGAAAGATTAATTCAAGTGGAACTAGTAGACAAGGAACGGATAGTAGAATATACGTTAGATGAGTTAGTGAATAAAGGGGTCGTTTCGAGTCAAACCACAGATTAATGAGGTGGGTGCTTGTGGAGAAAAAAGATATTTTTGAATCGGTTTCTAGTATGGAAGAGCAAATTGGACATTTATATAAACAGTTGGGAGAGTTAAAACAGCATCTTGCAGAGTTGTTGGAAGAAAACCAGCATATAAAAATGGAAAATAACAATTTGCGACACCGTTTTGAAGAAGTGCAGAATAAAGAAAAACAAAAAACTCAAAAACGTAAAGAAGTGAAGCCGAAAACAGATATTGGTGAAGGCTATGACAATTTAGCGAGACTATATCAAGAAGGTTTTCATATTTGCAATCTACATTATGGAAGTGTACGTAAAGAGGGAGATTGTTTGTTCTGTCTTTCATTCTTAAATAAAAAGTGAAATTACCTTTCCAATTATAATTGGAAAGGTAATTTTTTATACATGAAATAGGGTAGGTTAAGGGTAAGAAAAGGAGCAGTATATGAATTTATATGAAGATGAACGTTTAGATTACTTATTAGCACAAGACATGAAGATTATACAAAGCCCATCAGTATTTAATTTTTCTTTAGATGCCGTTTTACTTGCAGATTTTGCATGGGTACCAATTCAAAAGGGGAATTTACTTGATTTGTGTACAGGTAACGCTGTTGTTCCCCTTCTATTAAGTACAAGAACAAAAGGAAATATTACTGGTGTGGAAATTCAAGAACGCTTATATGATATGGGAGTAAGAAGTGTTCAATACAATGGGTTGGAAGAAAGAATTCACCTCATACATGGAGATTTGAAAGATATGCCAGAGAAACTTGGACGTCATCAATATGATGTTGTTACATGTAATCCACCATATTTTCAAACACCTCAAACTTCAGAGAAAAATATGAATGAACATTTAGCGATAGCTCGTCATGAAATTATGTGTACATTAGAAGATGTTGTATCTGCAAGTAGTCAGTTAGTAAAACAAGGTGGGAAAGTAGCGTTTGTACATCGTCCAGGGCGATTACTAGACATTGTCACATTAATGCGTAAATATAAAATTGAACCAAAGCGTGTGCAATTTGTTTATCCTAAGGTTGGAAAAGAAGCAAATACATTGTTAATTGAAGGAATTAAGGATGGAAATGCAGATTTGAAAATTTTACCGCCTCTCGTTGTATATGAGAACAATAACGAATATACAAAGGAGCTACGTTCAATTTTATATGGAGAAGAATAAGCACTTTTTTTATGTGGTAGAGTGCTCTGATGGAAGTTATTATGCTGGATATACAAACCATATAGAAAAGAGAATTCAGACTCATAATAGCGGCAAAGGGGCTAAGTATACACGCGTCAGGCTTCCTGTCGTTTTAAAATATGTAGAGACCCACGATGATAAGCGTACAGCTATGCAAGCGGAGTATTACTTTAAGCAATTAACGAGAAAACAAAAAGAGGCATATATGCAAAAAGGAGAACGCTATGTGGCAACAAAAAAGCTTTCAACAAAATGAAAAGGGAGTTTTATATTTAGTACCAACTCCTATTGGAAATCTAGAAGATATGACATTTCGTGCAATCCGAATTTTAAAAGAAGTTGATTTAATTGCTGCTGAAGATACGAGACAAACGAAAAAACTTTGTAATTATTTTGAAATTGAAACACCTGTCACGAGTTATCATGAGCACAATAAAGAAGTAAGTGGGAAGAAACTATTAGAGAAATTAGAGGATGGAAAGAATGTAGCACTTGTTAGTGACGCTGGTATGCCGTGTATTTCTGATCCAGGTTACGATATTGTCGTTGAGGCAGTAGCTGAGCAATATCATGTAATTCCGCTTCCTGGAGCAAATGCAGCCCTTACAGCATTAATTGCATCCGGTCTTGAAACAAAGCAGTTTTATTTCTATGGTTTCTTGCAGAGAAACAAAAAGGAACGGAAGATGGAGTTAGAAAAGCTTCGTTATGTACAAACTACAATGATGTTTTATGAAGCACCTCATCGTTTAGATGATACTTTAATTTCGATGCAGGAAGTGTTGGGAAATAGAGAGATTGTATTATGTCGAGAGTTAACGAAAAAATTTGAGGAATTTATTCGAGGAACAATCGAAGAAGCAATTGAGTGGACGAAGCAAAATGAAGTACGTGGTGAGTTTTGTATTTTAGTAGCTGGTTCAACAGAAGAACCTGCTCCAGAAGAACAATGGTGGGAATCTCTTTCGGTATATGATCATATTGAATATTATATAAATGAAAAAAGTATGAATTCAAAAGAAGCGATTAAAACAGTCGCTAAAGATCGAGATTTGTCGAAAAGAGATGTATATCAAATCTATCATGTCGATAAAAAATAAGCTTCTCATAATTGAGAAGCTTATTTTGCTGTTTCGATATAATCTTGAAGTTCGTTTAAGATTTGCTCAGCGCCTTCTTTGCTTAAGATGATTTTACCTTCAGCTAAAGAAAGGTTACCGTCAGATACTTCACCAGTTACTTGGCAAGTCATGTTTGGTTTATATTTCTTTAAGATGATTTTTTCGTCATCAACATAGATTTCAAGAGCGTCCTTTTCTGCAATACCTAAAGTACGGCGTAATTCGATTGGAATTACTACACGACCTAATTCATCAACTTTACGAACAATACCAGTAGATTTCATAATTTTTTTCCTCCTAAATAAATAGTTTATAAGTTTCGAGTCTATTTTTAGATTCGTCATTTTTCGACAAAATACCCTATGGACATATGATACCAATCATTTACATTTCCGTCAATTCTTAAATTCTATATTTTTTAAAAAGATTTATAGATTTCTTATTTCTTATATATAATAGATTGAGAGGAAATTCCACAATTATTTACATTATTTTCTGAAAAAATAATAAATTAAAAGTGGATATTGTATATTTTTTTGAAATATGAGCAATAGATGATAAAGATATTGAGCATTAAGACCTAAATTGAAAATTAGGTTGGCGTAAAGAAGATAAGTTAGATTTGGGCTGCTCGTAAAAGCCCAATTAACGTGGGCTAATAATTAGTGGGGAGGAACAAAAACCCTACTGATTAAAGTTTCACTTTATATATGAGTTTTTGATATACTGTTTATAAATACATATGAGGTTATTCGGGAGGTCCAAAACAATGACAGAGGAAAATAAGTCCTTTTATATTACTACCCCAATTTATTATCCAAGTGGAAAATTACACATTGGACATGCTTATACGACAGTAGCAGGAGATGCGATGGCACGATATAAGCGTATGCAAGGTTATAATGTGCATTATTTAACAGGAACTGATGAACATGGACAGAAGATCCAAAAGAAAGCAGAAGAGTTAAATATTACGCCACAGGCATATGTTGATAACATTGTTGCAGGAATTAAAGAGCTTTGGGAGAAGATGGATATTTCTTATGATGATTTTATTCGTACAACTGAAGATCGTCATAAAGATGTTGTCGAAAAAATCTTTAAACAATTAGTAGATCAAGGTGACATTTATCTTGATGAATATGAAGGTTGGTATTCTGTACAAGATGAGACGTTCTATACAGAGCATCAATTAGTAGATCCAATTATGGAAGGCGACAAAGTAGTTGGAGGAAAAAGCCCAGATAGTGGTCATGATGTAGAACTTGTTCGTGAAGAATCTTATTTCTTTAGAATGGGTAAATATGTCGACAGACTATTAAAGTTCTATGAAGATAATCCACATTTCATTCAGCCGGAGTCTCGTAAAAATGAAATGATTAATAATTTTATTAAACCGGGATTAGAAGATTTAGCAGTTTCTCGTACTTCATTTGACTGGGGAGTTCGTGTTCCTGGTAACCCAAAACACGTTATTTACGTATGGGTTGACGCATTATCTAACTATATTACGGCGTTAGGTTATGGAACAGCAAATGAAGAGAAATATAAAAAATTCTGGCCTGCAGATGTGCATTTAGTTGGGAAAGAAATTGTTCGTTTCCATACAATTTATTGGCCGATAATTTTAATGGCATTAGATTTACCTCTTCCGAAGAAAGTCTTTGCTCATGGCTGGATTTTAATGAAGGATGGAAAGATGAGTAAGTCAAAAGGAAACGTAGTAGATCCAGTTACATTAATCGATCGTTACGGATTAGATGCATTACGTTATTACCTACTTCGTGAAGTTCCATTTGGATCTGATGGCGTATTTACACCAGAAGGATTTGTGGAGCGTATTAATTTCGACTTAGCAAATGACTTAGGTAATTTATTAAATCGTACAGTAGCTATGATTGATAAGTACTTTAACGGAGAAATCCCTGCATTTAAAGCAAATGTGACGGAATTTGATGAAACGTTAGTAGCGTTTGCACAAGATACTTTGAAAAAAGTAGAAGAAGCAATGGAGAATATGGAGTTCTCTGTAGCGTTAGGATCTATTTGGCAACTAGTTAGTCGTACGAATAAATATATTGATGAAACACAACCATGGGTATTAGCAAAAGATGAGAATGATCGTGAAAAGTTAGCCTCTGTAATGGCTCATTTAGCAGAAGTACTTCGTCAAACAGGTATTATGCTTATGCCATTCTTAACAGTAGCACCAAGCAAGATGTTTGCTCAGCTTGGCCTTACTGATGAAGCTCATAAATCTTGGGAAAGTCTATCTACAATTGGCTGCATTCCAGCTGGAACAAAAGTAGAAAAAGGAAACCCAATTTTCCCTCGTTTAGAAATGGAAGTGGAAGTAGAGTACATTAAAGAACAAATGAAAAGCTCTGCTCCTAAAGTAGAAGAGAAAAAAGAAGAAGAACCGAAGGCAGAAGAAATTACAATTGATGATTTCTTTAAAGTAGAATTACGCGTAGCTGAAGTACTATCTGCTGAACCTGTGAAAAAAGCAGACAAGCTGTTAAAAATTCAACTAGACTTAGGTACAGAAAAGCGTCAAGTTGTTTCTGGAATTGCAAAATTCTATTCGCCGGAAGACTTAAAAGGTAAAAAGGTTATTTGTGTAACAAACTTAAAACCTGTAAAATTACGCGGTGAATTATCGCAAGGTATGATTTTAGCGGGTGAAGAGAATGGCGTATTGTCATTAGCATCAATTGACCAAAATCTACCAAATGGTACAAAAATCAAGTAATTAAGACAAGAAAAGAGATGTTTCACGTGTAACATGTGTGAAGCGTCTTTTTTCTTTTTACACTCTCTATTTTTGCATTAAGATTGTAGTATTGTTATCGTTAAGTTATTAAAGAACTTATTTTTGTAGAATAAACTTGATTTCAATATAAAAGGAGTTATGTATTATGTTGTTTGATACACATTCACATTTGAATGCAGAGCAATTCGAAGGGGATTTGCAAGAGGTTATTGCCCGAATGAAAGAAGCGGGAGTTACTTATACAGTTGTTGTTGGTTTTGATGAAGTAACGATAAAAAAGGCGATGGAATTAGCTGAAGCCTATGATTTTATTTACGCTGCGGTTGGGTGGCACCCAGTTGATGCAATCGACATGACAGAAGAACATTTAGCTTGGTTAGAAGAACTTGCTTCTCATCCTAAAGTCGTTGCACTTGGAGAAATGGGCTTAGATTATCACTGGGATAAGTCTCCAAAAGAAATACAGAAAGAAGTATTCCGTAAACAAATTGCATTAGCGAAAAAAGTAAAATTGCCGATTATTATACATAACCGCGATGCAACTCAAGATATTGTTGATATTCTAGAAGAAGAGAATGCAGCTGAAGTAGGAGGCATTATGCATTGCTTTAGCGGCAGCGTAGAGGTAGCAGAGCGATGTGTTGATATGAACTTTTTAATTTCGTTAGGTGGACCAGTTACATTTAAAAACGCTAAGAAGCCGAAAGAGGTTGCTACGGAGATTCCATTAGAGAAATTGTTAATAGAGACGGATTGTCCGTATTTAACACCGCATCCATTTCGAGGGAAACGAAATGAACCGAGTTATGTAAAACTCGTGGCAGAAGAAATTGCGAATTTAAAAGGAATTTCTTATGAGGAAGTAGCAGAAATGACAACTAAAAATGCAAAAGTTTTATTTGGTGTTGAATAAAAAAGAATGGGGAAACCTGTTCTTTTTTATTTTGAGAAAAACTAGTAGAAGTGATGAAGAAAATAAATGTGAATGATGAAGTGTTACAATAAGGACAGAGAACAAAGATTTTTCTATTCTATTTTTTAAAATATAAGAATGGGGAAAATAATAATGGAAAAGTCGTCATTTTTTTGTTTTACTAAGTAGAGACGAAATGAGTGTGGAGGCAAGCATGAAAATAAAAGAGATTATCGTTGTAGAAGGTAAAGATGATACAGTTGCGATTAAGCGTGCTGTTGATGCGGATACAATTGAAACGAACGGTTCAGCAATCGGTGATCATGTTATTGAGCAAGTTAAATTAGCGCAGCAAAAAAGGGGCGTTATTATTTTCACAGATCCGGATTATCCTGGAGAGCGTATTCGAAAAATTATTTCTGACAAGGTTCCTGGCTGTAAGCATGCCTTTTTACCGAAGGAAGAAGCGCTTGCTAAAAGGAAAAAGGGTGTTGGGATCGAACACGCTTCTAATGAGTCGATTCGCCGCGCTCTAGAGAATATACATGAAGAAATGGAAGCTTACACAAGTGAAATTAGTTGGAGTGATTTAGTCGATGCAGGCTTAGTGGGCGGAGAAATGGCAAAGAGCCGCAGAGAAAGAATGGGTAAGCTATTAAAGATTGGTTATACAAATGCAAAACAGTTACATAAACGATTACAGATGTTTCAAGTTTCAAAGGAATCATTTGCAGAAGCTTATAAGCAAGTAATACAGGAGGAAAAAAAATGAAGGATATCGCAACGCCAAATCGTACAAAAGACATTGTTGAAAAGTATGGATTTTCATTCAAAAAAAGTTTAGGACAAAACTTTTTAATTGATACAAATGTATTAAATCGTATTGTCGATCATGCAGAAATTGGTTCAGAAAGTGGTGCAATTGAAATTGGACCAGGTATTGGTGCATTAACAGAGCAATTAGCAAAGCGTGCTAAAAAAGTAGTGGCTTTTGAAATTGATCAAAGACTATTACCAATTTTAGATGAGACGTTAGCGCCATATGGTAACGTTACAGTTATTAATAAAGACGTACTAAAAGCAGATGTACATGAAGTATTTAATGAGCAATTTGAAGAAGGGCAAGATGTAATGGTAGTAGCTAACTTACCATACTATATTACAACGCCAATTTTATTTAAATTGCTTGAAGAAAAGTTACCAGTTCGTGGATTTGTTGTTATGATGCAAAAAGAAGTTGGAGATCGTTTAGCTGCTAAACCTGGAACGAAAGAGTATGGTTCTTTATCGATTGCTATTCAGTATTATACAGAAGTTGAAACAGTTATGACTGTACCGCGTACAGTGTTTGTACCACAGCCAAATGTTGATTCTGCAATTATTCGCCTTCTAAAGCGTCCGAAACCGGTTGTAGAGGTGACAGATGAAACATTCTTCTTTGAAGTAGTACGAGCAAGTTTCGCACAGCGCCGTAAAACTTTGATGAATAATTTATCAAATAATTTAAATGGTTTCCCGAAAGATAAGGAATTATTGGATCGAATTTTAACAGAAGTAGGAATTGATCCAAAGCGAAGAGGCGAAACGCTATCTATTGAAGAGTTTGCAACATTAAGTAATGCATTAGTTCTTCATAAATTATCATAAGAATATGAAAGGGACAGTTCAAGTTGAACTGTCCCTTTTGTCACCTTTCTCTCTTTAAATTCATACTTTAAAAACAGGTAAGATGGCCTAATGAGTTTGGAGGTAGGAGAATGGTTTTACATGTTGGAGAATTAGTGGAACGATATTCTCATAAGAGGGATATTCTTTTTCGTATTATAGAAATAAAAGGCGAGATAGCTATATTGTTTGGAGAGGAAATTAGACTGGTGGCGGATGCGCCACTTGAAGATTTAATTAGTATAGATCAAAGAGAACATAAAAAAAGGGTGAAGCGTGAGAAAGAAACAATGGAGCGCACGTATCGTTTGTTTCAACAAGATTATGTACTGATGAAACAAAGGCATGAACATACTTCAACTGGTGGATACACAAGTGAGGTGAATTATTTTCAAATGCCGGGACGTGTATTGCATATAGATGGAGACCCTTTATATTTGCGCAAGTGCTTAGATTTATATAATAAAATTGGCGTTCCTGTTCAAGGTATTCATTGTAAAGAAACGGAGATGCATGAAAAAGTAGTAGACTTAATAGATCACTTTCGCCCAGACATTCTCGTTATTACAGGGCATGATGCATATACAAAATCAAAAGGAGTGAAGGGAGATTTAGCGGCATATAGGCATTCAAGACATTTTGTACAGGCTGTTCGTGAAGTGCGAAAAAAATATCCATCATTGGATCAACTTGTTATTTTTGCTGGGGCATGTCAATCACATTTTGAGGCACTAATTCGTGCAGGGGCCAATTTCGCTAGTTCACCATCTAGAATTAATATTCATGCACTAGATCCTGTATATGTAGTTGGTAAAATTAGTTTTACTTCATTTATGGAGAGAGTCAATGTATGGGATGTCGTACGTAATACAATTACTGGTGAAAAGGGACTAGGTGGAATTGAAACGAGAGGGATTTTACGAACGGGATTACCTTTTCAACATTACGAAGAGTAAGCAGGATACATATGTATCTTGCTTTTTTGTATGGAAGGATTTAAATGAATTTGGATAAAAAGAGGTAAGAACGTGCAGACTACGTAATGATACTTTTACAATATAGTATTTCTCCTATCTATTCAAACGCAGGATGATATTAGCTGTGAATCGCGGTTAATAATTAGGATAGATATATCGTGCTTTAAGTGTTCAATCTAAATTACAGCGAGGTGTAGCGAAGTATATGTCAAAACGTTTAGATGAAATTAAAAGCGAATTAGATCACCATCTTGGACAGCGACTTATGTTAAAAGCAAATAGTGGAAGAAGAAAAACTGTGGAGCAATCAGGTGTACTAGCAGAAACATACCGTTCCGTTTTTGTTGTACAATTAGATCAACAAGAAGATGCGTTGCAACGTGTATCTTATAGTTATGCAGATGTTTTAACAGAGACAGTAGAGTTAACATTTTATGGAGACCCTCATAATGAGGTCATTTTATAATCCGTATATCATTACATATATTCCCATAAATGAAAAGCTATATTATTTTGCATACTAACTATACCGTAGCAAAATAAGGAGGGACTCTGCATTGAGTAGACGAAGAGGTGTCATGTCAAACCAATTTAAAGAAGAGCTAGCAAAAGAGCTTGGCTTTTATGATGTTGTTCAGAAAGAAGGATGGGGCGGAATTCGTGCGAAAGATGCTGGTAACATGGTGAAACGTGCTATAGAAATTGCAGAACAGCAATTAATGAAACGAAACCAGTAGTTGTAAGATACTTTCTATGCTACGGTAGCCGAGGAGACATTCCTCGGCTTTTTGTACTCTAAAAGGTGCCATCATTTTACATAAGTAGTTTCATTCTGAATGCTTTTCGTTATAATTAGGGAAGTGTCATCGTCTTACTATAAATTTATGGTAAAATAAACGATAAAAGATTGAGTACATAGAGTGGGTGAATAGATTGAAGCTACTAGTGAAAGCACCAGCAAAGATTAATCTGTCGTTAGATGTACTGGGAAAAAGACAAGACGGATATCATGAAGTGAAAATGATTATGACAACCATTGATTTAGCAGATCGTCTAGAACTAACGGAATTAGCAGAAGACCGTATTGAAATTTTATCCCATAATCGGTATGTCCCAGACGACCAACGAAATTTAGCTTATCAGGCAGCGAAATTATTAAAAGAGAAGTTTAATGTAAAAAAAGGTGTATCTATTACTATTGAAAAAACGATTCCAGTAGCAGCTGGATTAGCAGGTGGAAGTAGTGATGCAGCAGCCACATTACGTGGTCTTAATAAATTATGGAATTTAGGGCTTACAATTGATGAGTTAGCAGAGCTTGGCGCAGAAATTGGATCAGATGTATCGTTCTGTGTATACGGAGGCACAGCAATTGCCACTGGAAGAGGAGAAAAAATTGAGCATATAAAGACTCCGCCTTCTTGTTGGGTTATTTTAGCGAAACCACATATAGGTGTATCTACTGCTGATGTGTATGGAAATTTAAAGTTAAATCGAGTTACACATCCGAATGTAGATAAAATGGTTGATGTCATAAATTCTGGTGATTATAAAGGAATTTGTGATACTGTTGGTAACGTTTTAGAAG
The DNA here is from genome assembly GCF_056738645.1 of Bacillus sp. PK3-067. Taxonomy (NCBI): domain Bacteria; kingdom Bacillati; phylum Bacillota; class Bacilli; order Caryophanales; family Bacillaceae; genus Bacillus; species Bacillus sp. PK3-067. The sequence goes on from NZ_CP096490.1 coordinate 47,973, forward strand.
ATGTAACATTTGGAATGCATCCTGAAGTTGCCCGTATTAAATCACAGATGAAGCGATTTGGAGCGGATGCTGTATTAATGAGTGGAAGTGGTCCAACTGTATTTGGACTTGTACACCATGATTCACGAATGCATCGCATTTATAACGGATTAAAAGGATTTTGTGAACAAGTCTATGCGGTACGTTTATTAGGAGAGCGAGAAACGCTTGAATAAAGACGTATAATACGTTATGATTTGTTTAGAATATTCGTGATTTGAGGTGAGAGTATGAAAATTAGAAGAAGTACAAGATTAGTCGATATGACTTATTACTTGCTACAAAACCCTCGTCAGCTAGTATCTCTCACTTTTTTTGCTGAAAGGTATCAATCGGCTAAGTCTTCCATTAGTGAAGATTTAGTTATTATTAAGCAAACGTTTGAACAACAAGGGGTCGGCACATTGCAAACGGTACCAGGAGCAGCAGGAGGAGTGAAATATATACCGTATATAAGTGAAGAAGAGGCAGATCTAATTATTGATGAGCTTTGTGGCTTATTTGAAAACCCAGATCGTATTTTGCCTGGCGGTTACTTATACATGACAGATTTATTGAGTAATCCTCGCCATATTAATGGCGCAGGTCGTTTGTTTGCTTCTGTTTTTGCTAGGCAACCAATTGATGCAGTTATGACGGTGGCAACGAAGGGGATTCCACTTGCTTATGCAGTGGCAAATTACTTAGATGTACCAGTTGTAATTGCAAGGAAAGATAATAAGGTAACAGAAGGTCCGACTGTTAGTATTAACTATGTGTCGGGTTCTTCTAAACGAATTCAAACAATGACGTTAGCAAAACGCAGTCTTCCAGAAGGGTCGAATGTTTTAATTATTGATGACTTCATGAAAGCTGGCGGAACAATTCAAGGTATGATGAGTATGTTAGAAGAGTTCAAGGCTAATGTTGTTGGTATTGGTGTATTAGTAGAATCCACAGATATTGAAGAACGACTAATTAATAATTTTGTATCATTAATTCGTCTATCGGAAGTTGATGTGAAAGAAAAAACGATTCAAGTGGAAAAAGGGAATTATTCTCTTGCGCCATTTGATGAAGGGCTTGTAGAGGCGGAATAAAAGATAGAGCAGATAGCTCTATCTTTTTTTATTTTATTTATAGATTATAAAATAGATGGACAAACTGCCTTTCGTACACTATTTTTAAAGAGTAAAATAAATAATAAAAGGGTGAAAAGTATGAAAGTTGTTCAAACAAGCAAGGCACCACAAGCAATTGGACCTTATTCACAGGGGATTATTGTAAATAACATGTTCTATAGCTCAGGACAAATTCCATTGACGGCAAATGGGGAGCTTGTAACAGGAGATGTAACAGTACAAACAGAACAAGTATTTCAAAATTTACAAGCGGTATTAGAGGAAGCAGGTGCTTCATTTGATACAGTCGTAAAAACAACAGTATTTTTAAAGGACATGGATGATTTTAATGCTGTGAATGAAGTGTATAGCTCTTATTTCTCTACTCATAAACCAGCTCGATCTTGTGTGCAAGTAGCAAAATTACCGAAAGATGTTTCCGTTGAAATTGAAGTAATCGCCCTAGTTAAGTAACCTTTTGTAAGCGATAACCTCCACTAATCTCTATATTCAACTACTTTAAAAATTTTTATCTTAAAAATTTTTAAAAAAATTAAAGGGAAAATAGAAAATTTGTGGAATTTATACAAATATATCGCTTATTTAGAAAAGGGTGGTGAACACAAGATGGAAGTGACTGACGTAAGATTACGCCGCGTAAACACAGAAGGCCGCATGAGAGCAATTGCCTCTATTACTCTAGACCATGAATTTGTTGTTCATGATATTCGTGTAATTGATGGTAATAATGGATTATTTGTAGCAATGCCAAGTAAACGTACTCCAGATGGAGAGTTCCGTGACATTGCACATCCAATTAATTCTGGTACACGCTCTAAAATTCAAGATGCGGTTTTAACAGAGTATCATCGTTTAGGCGAGTTAGAAGAGGTTGAGTTTGAAGAAGCAGGTGCTTCGTAAAATTCGAATGAAAAGGGCTTTTGACAAAAAGCCTTATAATTTTGTAGCAAACTCCTGTAAGCATTTACAGGGGTTTGTTTTTTTTGCTTTATATTTGGAAACTGCATAATTTATTAACATAAAAAGAAGAAACTACTAATTTTTTCAAAATCATTTTAAATAGTATAGCTTATTTCTTAAAAAAGATACTAAAGAGTAAAACATCTTATAAGAATTATGGTAAAATTTAATAGTTAAAATGTGTTTCTTGAAATATATGATGATTTAGGATAATATCTTTAATGGATAAATAGGTTGCGATGGAGGGTCTATATGTCAAACAGATTTGCAGTGATTCTAGCTGCAGGTAAAGGCACACGTATGAAGTCTAAGCTATACAAAGTGCTGCATCCTGTATGTGGAAAACCTATGGTACAACACGTAGTCGATCAAGTATCTCAATTAGGATTGCAGAAACTTGTAACGGTTGTTGGACATGGTGCTGAAATGGTACAAGAACAGCTAGGGAACGTAAGTGAATTTGCATTACAAGCAGAACAACTTGGTACAGCACATGCTGTAGATCAAGCTGCAAGTGTACTTGCAAATGAAGAAGGAACAACTTTAGTTATTTGTGGTGATACGCCTCTAATAACTGCTGAAACAATGGAAGCATTACTTCAGCAACATAAAGAAGCAGGAGCAATGGCGACGGTGCTAACAGCATACATAGAAGAGCCTGCTGGATATGGCCGTATTGTTCGTAATGAGAATGGTCATGTTGAAAAGATTGTTGAGCATAAAGATGCAAATGAGAAAGAATTAGCTATTAAAGAAATCAATACAGGTACGTATTGTTTTGATAATAAGGCTTTATTTGCTTCACTTTCTAAAGTTTCAAATGATAACGTGCAAGGTGAATATTACCTTCCAGATGTTATTGAGATTTTAAAAAATGAAGGTCATATCGTATCAGCTTATCAAACAGAGCAGTTCGACGAAACGTTAGGTGTTAACGACAGAGTCGCTCTATCGCAAGCGGAAATTATTATGAAAAACCGTATCAACCGAAAGAACATGGTAAACGGTGTTACAATTATTGATCCAAGTAACACTTATATTTCTGCTGATGCAGTTATCGGTAGTGATACAGTTCTTCATCCAGGAACAATTATTGAGGGGAACACTGTAATTGGCTCTGATTGTGAAATTGGACCGCATACAGTAATTCGCGATAGTGAAATTGGAGATCGTACGACAATTCGACAATCTACTGTACATGATAGTAAGCTTGGTACAGAAGTATCGGTTGGTCCATTTGCACATATTCGCCCAGATTCAGTTATTGGAGACGAAGTACGCGTTGGAAACTTCGTGGAAATCAAAAAAACTGTCTTTGGTAATAGAAGTAAAGCTTCACACTTGAGTTATATCGGGGATGCACAAGTTGGAGAAGACGTGAATCTTGGTTGTGGTTCAATTACGGTGAACTATGACGGTAAGAATAAATTCAAAACTGTGATTGGTAATGGGGTATTTATTGGATGTAATTCAAACCTTGTTGCTCCAGTAACAGTTGAAGATGGTGCTTATGTGGCAGCAGGCTCTACAATTACAGAGAATGTTCCATCAAAAGCATTATCGGTAGCACGTGCACGTCAAGTTAACAAAGAAGACTATGTTGATCAATTGCTGAATAAGAAAAAATCATAATGTGGAGGGTTAATCTAGATGTCGACTCAATATCTAAATTCTAATTTGAAAGTATTCTCTTTAAACTCTAATAAGGAACTTGCTGAGCAGATTGCAAAGCATATTGGAGTAGGGCTAGGAAAATGTTCTGTTGATCGTTTTAGTGATGGAGAAGTTCAAATTAACATTGAAGAAAGTATCCGTGGTTGCGATGTATTCATTATTCAATCTACAAGCTTCCCAGTAAACGAACATATCATGGAATTACTTATTATGATTGATGCATTAAAACGTGCATCTGCGAAAACAATTAATATTGTTATTCCTTACTATGGTTATGCGCGTCAAGACCGTAAAGCGCGTTCTCGTGAACCAATTACATCGAAACTTGTAGCAAACTTGCTTGAAACAGCAGGTGCAACTCGTGTAATCACTCTAGATTTACATGCTCCACAAATTCAAGGATTCTTTGATATCCCAATCGACCACTTAATGGGTGTACCGATTCTTTCAGATTACTTTGAAACAAAAGGTCTTAAAGATATCGTAATCGTGTCTCCTGACCATGGTGGTGTAACTCGTGCAAGAAAAATGGCAGATCGTCTAAAAGCGCCAATCGCTATTATTGATAAGCGTCGTCCTCGCCCGAACGTATCAGAGGTAATGAACATTATCGGTAATATTGAAGGTAAAACAGCGATTTTAATTGATGACATCATTGATACAGCTGGTACAATTACATTAGCAGCAAACGCTCTTGTTGAGAACGGTGCTTCTGAAGTATATGCTTGCTGTACACACCCAGTATTATCTGGTCCAGCAATTGAGCGTATTCAAAATTCAAATATTAAAGAGTTAGTTGTAACGAACTCTATCGTATTACCAGAAGAGAAGAAAATCGACAAAGTACATGAACTTTCAGTTGCTCCATTAATCGGAGAAGCAATCATTCGTGTATACGAAGAAGAATCTGTGAGTGTATTATTCAATTAATTGGATAGAATGAGACGTAACCAAAATTGGTTACGTCTTTTCGTATCGAAAAAAGAAAGTAGTGGTACAAGAATGAAATTGATAGTAGGACTTGGGAACCCAGGTAGAGAATATGAATTAACAAGGCATAATATTGGATTTATGGCCATTGATGAACTTGCGAAGCGTTGGAACATTTCTTTGAATGAACAAAAATTTAAAGGTGTATTTGGTGCAGGGTTTGTTAACGGAGAAAAGGTAATCTTATTAAAGCCGCTAACATACATGAACTTATCTGGGGAAAGTATTCGTCCACTCATGGATTATTATAAAATTGATGTTGAGGACTTCGTTGTTATGTACGACGATTTGGACATTCCTGTAGGTAAATTGCGTCTTCGCATGAAAGGTAGTGCTGGTGGACATAATGGTGTAAAGTCAACGATTTCGCACCTAGGAACACAAGAATTTCAACGTATCCGTATGGGAATCGATCGCCCGAAAAATGGAATGAAGGTAGTCGATTATGTATTAGGACGCTTTACATCTGAAGAGATTCCGGATGTTAACCATTCTATTGAAAAAGCAGCGGATGCATGTGAAGAGTGGCTAAATAAGCCTTTTCTCCAAATCATGAATACTTTCAATAGTTAAAAATGAGATTGGGAATATTTCTCTTTTGTTTTACCCATACTAGTAGTAATTGAATTTTTAGGAGGCTAGTATGGAAGGGTATTATTATTGCAGACACTGCGGAGGTAATGTAGGCTCCATTAACGCAGAAAAAGTATATAGCGACGTTTTATTTCAACTAACAGAGCAAGAAGTAGTAGAAATGATTCATTTTCATGAGAATGGAAATATATATATAAAAACGATTTGTGAATCGTGTCAAGAAACGCTCGCATCTTATCCTGAGTATTATGAGTATGAAAAATTTCTGCAATAAAATGTTGTCGCTTTGGCATGTCCAAAGCATTTTTCTGTTTTCCTTTTCCGAAATATTTGCATAAAATAGAATGACTTGCTCTTTATGTTGAGAGGAGTTTTAAAAATGATAGGTTTATTAGAGCAATTTTATAAAAATGAAGAGATACAATCGGTTATTAATGGATTAGAAGATGGGTTAAAAGAACAACTTATATCAGGGATGGCAACGTCTTCTCGTTCGTTATTAATGGCGGCTTTATATAAAAAAACAAAAAAATCACAATTAATCGTGACACATAACTTATACCAAGCACAAAAAGTACATGAAGATTTAGTGGCGTTACTTGGTGAAAAAGATGTGTGGCTATATCCAGTGAATGAACTGATAGCATCGGAAATTGGGGTTGCAAGTCCAGAATTGAAGGCGCAACGTATAGAAGTGTTAAATCGCTTGGCTGCGGGAGAGAATGGAATCATTGTAGCGCCAGTGGCAGGATTGCGTAGATTTTTACCAATAAAAGAATTGTGGAAGCAAAAGCAAGTTGAAATCAATCTAGGGCAAGAGATTGATTTAGATGCGCTCTTGCATACTTTACATCATATTGGCTATGAACGTAAGTCGATGGTAGAAGCTCCAGGGGAGTTCAGTTTGCGTGGGGGAATATTAGATATTTATCCTTTAACTGAAGAACTACCATTTCGTATTGAATTCTTTGATACAGAAGTCGATTCTATTCGATTATTTGATGTGGATGAACAGCGTTCTCAAGGTAAAAAAGAAAGCGTTAGGTTTGGTCCGGCAACAGAGTTTTTATTTTCACAGGAAGAATTAAAATCAGGAATTCAGCATCTTGAAGAAGGTTTAACTAAGACGATGCAAAAACTTTCTGATGATAAACTAAAGACTACAGTGCTTGAGACGGTAAGTCATGAAATTGAGATGTTGAAAAACGGGCAAAGTATAGAACAGATGTTTAAATACTTATCTATTTTCTATAAAGAACCTGCTAGTCTGATAGATTATTTACCAGAAGACGGTGTTGTAATTTTAGACGAGATTTCCCGTATTCAAGAAACAGCATCGCATCTTGAAACAGAAGAGGCGGAATGGTATATATCACTTCTTGGTGAAGGAACAATTATTCAAGATTTATCTTTCTCTCACCCATTCGAGGGGTTTCTTCATCATAAAAAAAGAAGTTTTGTATATTTAACGTTATTCTTGCGTCATATCGCACACACACATCCGCAAAATATTGTTAATGTAACATGTAAAACAATGCAAGATTTCCATGGACAGATGAATTTGTTAAAAACAGAAATTGATAGATGGAATGAAGGGCATTTTACGACTGTTGTACTTGGAACAGATGATGAACGTGTGAAAAAATTACAACATATTTTAAGTGATTATGATATTGAGGCAGATATTGTAGAAGGTACAGATATCTTATTGCCTGGAAGGTTACAAATTGCTGTAGGTGATTTACATGCAGGATTTGAAATGCCGATGCAAAAGCTTGTTGTCATTACTGAAAAGGAGCTTTTTCATAAGAAAGTTAAAAAATCACAACGTAAACAAAAGTTATCGAATGCTGAACGTATTAAAAGTTATTCGGAATTAAAAGTTGGAGATTATGTAGTTCACGTAAATCATGGTATAGGTAAATTTTTAGGTATTGAGACATTAGAGATTAATGGTGTTCACAAAGATTATTTAAATATTAAATATCAAGGTAATGATAAGCTATACGTTCCAATTGAACAAATTGATCAAGTCCAAAAATATGTAGGATCTGAAGGTAAGGATCCGAAAGTTTATAAATTAGGCGGTAATGATTGGAAAAAGGTTAAAACGAAAGTTGAAAAATCTGTACAAGACATTGCGGATGACCTAATTAAACTATATGCTGAGCGCGAAGCTTCAAAAGGCTATGCATATACGCCAGATACGGCAGAACAACAAGAGTTCGAATCCTTTTTCCCATATCAAGAGACAGAGGATCAGTTACGTTCTATTGACGAGATTAAAAAAGATATGGAACGCGGACGCCCGATGGATAGGCTCCTTTGTGGTGACGTAGGGTATGGAAAGACTGAAGTGGCTATTCGTGCGGCATTTAAAGCAATTATGGATGAAAAACAAGTTGCAATTTTAGTACCGACAACGATTCTTGCGCAGCAACACTATGAAACAATTCGAGAGCGTTTTCAAGATTATCCGATCAATATAGGCTTATTAAGTAGATTCCGTACGAGAAAACAACAAAATGAAACAATTAAGGGCTTAAAGGATGGAACAGTAGATATCGTAATCGGAACACATCGTATTTTATCTAAAGATGTTACGTATAAAGATTTAGGGCTTCTTATTATTGATGAAGAACAAAGATTTGGTGTAACACATAAAGAAAAAATTAAACAATTGAAGGCAAATGTTGACGTATTAACATTAACGGCAACTCCGATTCCGCGGACGCTTCATATGTCTATGCTTGGTGTGCGCGACTTATCTGTTATTGAGACACCACCAGAAAATCGTTTCCCAGTCCAAACGTATGTAGTAGAGTATAATCCAGCGTTAATGCGAGAGGCAATAGAGCGAGAGCTTGCAAGAGGTGGTCAAGTTTACTTCCTATATAACCGTGTAGAGGATATTGAAAGAAAAGCAGATGAAATTTCGATGTTAGTTCCAGATGCCCGCGTAACGTACGCACATGGGAAAATGAACGAAAGCGAATTAGAGTCTGTTATGCTATCATTTTTAGAAGGACAGCATGATGTTCTTGTAAGTACAACAATTATTGAGACGGGTGTAGATATTCCGAATGTAAATACGTTAATTGTATTTGATGCAGATCGTATGGGATTATCACAGTTGTATCAGCTTCGTGGGCGTGTTGGACGTTCTAATCGTGTTGCGTATGCATACTTTGCATATAAACGTGACAAAGTGCTGTCAGAGGTTGCAGAGAAGCGTCTACAAGCAATTAAAGAGTTCACGGAACTTGGATCTGGTTTCAAAATTGCGATGAGAGATTTATCTATTCGTGGAGCAGGTAATTTGTTAGGGGCAGAACAGCATGGATTTATTGATTCTGTCGGATTTGATCTATATTCGCAAATGTTAAAAGATGCAATTGAACAGCGTAGAGGAACAGATGGGGCTGAAAATATAGTTAATGTTGAAATTGACTTAGAGGTAGATGCATATTTACCAGATGCTTATATTTCAGATAGTAAGCAAAAAATTATGATGTATAAACAATTTAGAGGTGTTTCTGCAATTGAGGATATTGAAGAATTGCAGGAAGAAATGATCGATAGATTTGGCGATTATCCACAAGAAGTTGGTTATTTATTACAAATTGCAAATATTAAAGTGTTGGCAATGAAAGAACAAATTGAATTAATTAAGCAGAATAAATTTGAAGTAACATTCCTATTTTCTGAACAAGCAAGTCAAAATATTGATGGTGGAAAATTATTCATGCTCGGAAATAGTTTTGGACGTATGATCGGTTTAGGAATGGAAGGATCACAATTGAAAATTGTTATGAAAACAAATGGCTTAGAGACATTGAAGTGGTTAACAATTGCTGAAAATTTATTAAAAGGCTTACCAGATGTAAAAAAAGAAGTAATAAATGCCTAAAATAAGATAAAAAAATACAATTCGACGTGCATAGAAGAACTAATGTGTAAAATACTATGTCTAACAGTTGGTGATTTTTACATGAACAGGTAAATTCACCACTTTGATCATCAGTAGAAAGTGAGGCAGCATTAGAATGAAAGCAACTGGAATCGTACGTCGAATTGATGATTTAGGCAGGGTAGTAATCCCGAAGGAAATTCGTAGAACTTTACGTATTCGAGAAGGAGACCCACTAGAAATATTTGTTGATCGCGATGGAGAGGTAATTTTAAAGAAGTATTCTCCAATTAGTGAGCTAGGTGATTTTGCGAAAGAATATGCTGATGCTTTATATGATAGCTTAGGACATAATGTGCTTGTGTGTGATCGAGATTCTATCATCGCAGTATCAGGCGTATCGAAAAAAGAATACTTAAATAAAAGTGTTGGCGATCTAATTGAAAAAACGATGGAAGAACGAAAGTCTGTTATTATGACGGATGAAAGTGATATTTCCATTATTGATGGTGTAACAGAAAAGGTTCATTCTTATACAGTTGGACCGATTGTTGCAAACGGAGATCCGATTGGAGCCGTCATTATTTTTTCAAAAGAAGCCATTATAAGCGAGATCGAGCATAAAGCGGTTAATACTGCTGCCAGTTTCTTAGCGAAACAAATGGAACAGTAAGGGTATATTGATTTTAGAAGTAGCAATCTTTCCTAATTATGATCTTTCTTTTTGAGAAATCAATTATTTGGAGATATATGTATATTGAATGAAGGTAGCACTTTGCTACCTTTTTTCGTTGAATATTTTTAACATTTAGGAACTCATTATTACCCGTGTTGGTAAGGGAGTTTGTTCTTTTCTTTATGATATAATACGAGAGGTGAGAATAGAAAAAGGAGTTTTCTTGTATGGAAGCGAAGAAGTATCAAGCCTTTTGGCGTGGGGCTATTATATTAACGATTGCAAGTTTCGTTACAAAAGTATTAAGCGCTTTTTACCGTATTCCATATCAAAATATAGCGGGGGATATTGGGTTTTATATTTACCAACAAATTTACCCGTTTTATGGATTTTGTTTAATTTTAGCTACTTATGGATTTCCTGTTATCATTTCGAAAATGGTTGCAGAACGACTAGAGCGGGGAAAACAAAAAGAAGCAGAAGAAATTATTTGTGTATCTTTTTGGTTCTTATTAGGGATTGGTTTTATAGGCTTCTTTACACTGTTTTTTGGGGCCGAAACAATTGCGGTAGCTATGGGCGATATACACTTAGATAAGTTACTACGTGTTATTTCATTTTCATTCTTATTGATGCCATTTTTGTCTGTAGCAAGAGGGTATTTTCAAGGATTCAATAATATGATGCCAACGGCTGTTTCGCAAGTAATAGAACAAACAATTCGAGTTTCTATTATTGTATTTTTATCGCTATTCCTAATTGCTCACGGATTTGATTTATATACAGTTGGTGCAGGGGCTATGTTAGGCTCAATTGCGGGTGGACTTATTGGGATTATTGTACTTATATTGTATATGCGTCAAGATTTTCGTTCTATATTCTTCAAAAGTGCAGCGAGAATTAAGGGTAAAAGGAAGATAGTTAAAATCCTTTTTTGGCAGGGGTTAGCGATTTGTGTTAGTAATTTAGTGCTTATTTTTATACAGATGGCTGATTCAGTGTCCTTTTACAGCTTACTTATTGGTGCGGGAGAACAGGCTGAAAATGCAAAGGTATTAAAGGGTGTTTATGATAGAAGTATTCCGCTAATGCAATTAGGTACTGTTGTGACGACTTCTTTCTCGTTGTCACTTATTCCGATTATTACAGCGGCGAAGGAAAGAGGAGATCTTTCCTTTATTCAAGAAAAGGTAAAGTTAGCAATGAAAATAACATTTGTTATTGGACTTGCAGCAGCTATTGGACTAACTTGTATTATTCAACCTACCAATATTATGTTGTTTGAAAACAGTGATGGATCAGATGTTTTATCTATTTTATCGTTATCTATTTTATTTAGTTCATTGTCAATTACGACAGCTTCTATTTTACAAGGATTAGGGCAAACGTTTAAGCCAGCGTTATTTGTTGTATTTGGAGGTTGCTTAAAGTTAGCGTTAAATTATATATTCATGCCTTATTTTGGTGTGAAAGGTGCAGCTTTTGCGACTTTATGTGCGTTAATTATAATCTCTGGATTAAATAGTTTGTTGCTTACGAGAGCTGTATCAGGGTCACTTATCAATAAGCGAAATATGTTAGGGATAGTAATTAGTGGTATCTGTATGGGGTTTGTATTAATGATGTTCACACGTGTGTTACAGATGTCTGGATTAGTAATTAATACGGAACATAGAGGAAGCGCGACGCTTGAAGCGTTGTTAGGTGTAGCCATCGGCGGATTGACATATATGTTTTTTATTTTGAAATTACGTGTATTTACAAAAAAAGAATTAGGAACCGTTATGAAACAAGAGAAAAAAGAAGGTTCATTGAAGAAGAGTGGATAGAGGTGACTGGTTGTGAGTGGAATCATTACTATTTTAGGTTTAGGAGCTGGTGAATTAGATCAGCTAACGATGGGTGTATATCGAAAAATAAAAGAAGCAGACCATCTGTTTGTTAGAACGAAGGAACATCCAGTTATAGAAGAATTGGAGAAAGAAGGCGTACAATATACGTCTTTTGATGCTGTATATGAAGCGCATGATACGTTTGAAATTGTATATGAAACAATTGCGAATAAATTGCTAGAACAAGCTGAAGGTACAGAAATTATCTATGCTGTTCCCGGGCATCCACTTGTAGCAGAAAGAACAGTTCAGCTGCTGTTAGAAAAAGGGGAAGTTTCAAATGTTGAAGTGCGAATTGAGGGTGGACAAAGTTTCCTTGATCCTATGTTTGCAAGTCTAAAGATTGATCCGATTGAAGGACTCCAATTACTTGATGCTACATCATTTGAAAGAGGGCAATTAGAACTGCGTCAACATTTAATCTTTTGCCAAGTATATGATGCATTCGTTGCATCTGATGTGAAATTAACATTAATGGAGATGTTACCAGATGATTATGAAGTGTATATCGTATCAGCTGCAGGAACTTCATTTGAACAAGTAAAGAAGGTACCGTTGTACATGTTAGATCATGAAACGGAATTGAATAATTTAACGAGTGTGTACGTGCCGCCAGTTCAGGAGCGTGCGTCCTTGTATCAACAGTTTGATGTTCTTAGAGAAATTATTGCGGAACTTCGTGGTCCAAATGGTTGTCCGTGGGATAAAAAGCAAACACATCAATCATTAAAGAAATATTTAATTGAGGAAGCTTATGAAGTGTTGGAAGCAATCGATGAAGAGGATGATGATCACTTAGTAGAAGAATTAGGTGATATATTATTACAAGTTATGCTTCATGCTCAAATCGGAGAAGATGAAGGTTGGTTCTCTATAGATGATATCATTCGAACTCTATCTGAGAAAATGGTTCGTCGCCATCCGCATGTGTTTGGAAATACGGATGTAAACAGCGCTGATGAAGTGATTGCAAATTGGGAAGAAATTAAAAAACAAGAAAAAGGATTCGTGAAAGAATCTGTTTTAAATGGCGTTCCAAAAAGTTTGCCACAGTTACTACGCGCCTATGAAATTCAGAAGAAAGCTGGTAAGGTTGGATTTGATTGGGTTGATGTGCAACCGATGATAGAGAAAGCTTTGGAAGAATGGCAAGAGTTCCAACAAGAGGTTACAAATATGGATGAGGAAAAGATGCTGGGTGAGTTTGGTGATTTACTATTTGCATTTGTTAATATAGCTCGTCATTACAAAATAGATCCAGAAGAGGCGTTACGTTCAACTAATGAGAAATTTACTGGTCGTTTTTTATACATGGAGGCAAAAGTAGCTGAAATGAATAAAGAGATGAAAGATTTATCATTAGAACAGTTAGATGTTTTATGGGAAGAAGCGAAACAAACAGAGCGTTAATAGGGGGATTTGATATGCGTCTAGATAAGTTTTTAAAAGTATCACGTTTAATTAAAAGAAGAACATTAGCGAAAGAAGTAGCTGATCAAGGAAGAATATCTATTAATGGTCAAGTGGCAAAAGCGAGTTCTGATGTGAAAGTAGCTGATGAATTAACAATTCGTTTTGGTCAAAAAATAGTGACTGTGAAAATAAATGAATTAAAAGAAACAACTAAAAAAGAAGATGCAGCAAATATGTATAGCTTAGTTCGTGAAGAAAAAGTAAAAGCGGAAGAAGGCTTGTTCTAAAATCATGTATCCCCTCATACATTACTATTAGCTAGTAAAAACCTATGGGGGGATTTACGTGAATAATGGTTACTCACCTACGTCTTCTAATCAACAAAATGTTTCTGTAGAGCATGACATTATTATGCGTGGCAGGCGTATAATTGATATTACCGGTGTGAAGCAGGTAGAGAGTTTTGATAGCGAAGAGTTTTTACTAGAGACCGTAATGGGTTTTTTAACGATTCGTGGTCAAAATTTACAAATGAAAAATTTAGATGTGGAAAAAGGTATTGTGTCGATTAAAGGGAAAGTTAATGAGATGCTGTATATTGATGAAAATCAAGGGGAAAAAACTAAAGGTTTCTTTAGTAAGTTGTTTAAATGAGCTTAACAATTCAGTTGTATACAATGCTTTCAATGATTGGAATGGGTGCTTGGATTGGAGCGTCTTTAGATACATATCAACGTTTTTTAAAGCGCCAAGAACGTAAACGTTGGCTTGTATTTATACATGATATATTATTTTGGATTGTCCAAGCATTATTCGTCTTTTATGTATTGCTTCTCGTAAATGAAGCTGAGCTACGTATATATGTGTTTTTGGCATTATTATGTGGTTTTGCGGCATATCAAAGCTTATTGAAGGCACTATACATGAAGCTGTTAAATTTTCTCATCTATATTTTTATGCAAACAACATATTTTTTTGTTCGAATTATACAGCTACTCATGATAAAACCTGTTATTATTATAGCGCAGCTATTTATTGCATTTATATTATTCTTATTTCGTATACTGCTTTCAATTGGACATGTGTTATGGAAAATGGTGATTTGGATATTACTTTTCATATGGAAAGTTTTTTTCTGGCCTGTTCGATTTATTGCTTCGCTCATATGGAAACTTCTCCCTAATCGTGTTAAACTTTTTATAGTGAAACATATAGGGTTCCTGCAATATATAGCAAAATTGAAGGGACATATCTTCCAACTATGGGAGCATATAAAAAAGAAGTTAGGGGGACCTCGGAAATGAGGGAACTGAGACAAAGAACAATCGAAAAACAGAGTCCAAATCCTGTTAAAGAGCATATAATACAAACGGATGAGAACAGGAAGCGACTTTATCGCCGTTTAGCGGTTTTTCTTGTCTTTACTTTTACAATTATTGCGAGTATTAGTGTAACGTTTTATCAACAAAACAGTTCCATTAAAGCAAAAGAAGCAAAAGTTAAGGACATGAAAAAAGAACTGGATTCATTAACGAATAAAGAAAAAAGTCTAAAAGACGAAGTTCAAAAGTTAAATGATGAAGAGTACGTATTAAAGATTGCTAGAAGGGATTATTTCTTCTCTGGTAAAGGGGAGATAATTTTTCCTGTTTCTAAGTAGAGTATGTCTTATTGACACTATATTTTAGGATTATATATAATAAAGTAAAATTTGACTTTTTAACCACTAAGGAGGAGCATTTTTTTTATGTCAATCGAGGTAGGCAGCAAGTTACAGGGTAAAGTAACAGGTATTACAAATTTTGGGGCTTTTGTGGAGCTGCCAGAGGGCTTAACGGGTCTTGTTCATATTAGTGAAGTTGCTGATAACTATGTAAAAGATATTAACGATCACTTAAAAGTGGGCGACCAAGTAGAAGTAAAAGTTATTAATGTTGAAAAAGATGGAAAGATTGGTTTATCTATCAAAAAAGCGAAAGAACGTGAAAAAACAGAAGGAGATCGTCCACGTGGTGAATACCAACGCGGTGGTGATCAACAACGTTCTGGACGTCCACAACGTAATAATCGCTCTTTCAACAGAGATAATCGCGGTGGCGGTAACGACCGAGCTCCGAAAGAAACATTTGAGCAAAAGATGGCACGCTTCTTAAAAGATAGCGAAGATCGTTTAACTTCTTTAAAGCGTAACACAGAGTCTAAACGTGGTGGCCGTGGCGCGCGTCGCGGATAATAAGGACGTTTAGTTTTTAACATATAGAGAGGTACCCAGAGTAATGTCTCAGGGTGCTTTTTTATATGTAAAAAATATTTTCAAAAAAGTTTTTGAGATGTGTTGACTTTAATTAGTATCTGATGTAAGATACTAATTGTCCGTTAAATAAGACGACATGGCGGTGTAGCTCAGCTGGCTAGAGCGTACGGTTCATACCCGTGAGGTCGGGGGTTCGATCCCCTCCGCCGCTATATTTAATTTAACGGCCCGTTGGTCAAGTGGTTAAGACACCGCCCTTTCACGGCGGTAACACGGGTTCGAATCCCGTACGGGTCATCTAAAAAGATCATGCAAATTTGCATGATCTTTTTTTGTTAAATAAATTAAGATATACAACACTTCTACAAAATCACCCTATATTTTCTGAATGTTTAATTAAAATCTCGAAAATAACTTACATACCCTGTATATCTGTAGAGTTATTTCGAATAAAAAGTCGAACGATTATAAAAGTGAAAACTGTTGTTTTGACAAAAAAACCAACAATCATCTTTTATAATGACAGTAATTAAACT
Organism: Bacillus sp. PK3-067; assembly: GCF_056738645.1. Classification (NCBI taxonomy): domain Bacteria; kingdom Bacillati; phylum Bacillota; class Bacilli; order Caryophanales; family Bacillaceae; genus Bacillus; species Bacillus sp. PK3-067. The sequence continues at coordinate 64,032 of NZ_CP096490.1, forward strand.
ATGCAGGTGGTGTTAAAAATATGCCTAAAGCAGGAAGGAATACTATGAATACAAGTGCATTGGCAATGAATGAGAGTCAGCTTGATGGAATAAAGTGGACGAGTAAGTTGCGAATAAAATTTGAGCAAGTTTTCTTTAGATGGGGATTTATTATTGTTGTTATTGGTTTTCTTTTGGGACGAGCATATATATTAACAAATATTTTACCGTTTGCACTGCCATTTTTTGCTGCTGTTTATGTTATGAAGCGGGATAAGATGCCGCTAGCATTTTTAGCTCTAATGGGAGGAGCTCTTTCAGTATCGATAGATAATTTGTTTTTTACCTTTGCATCTATCTTTACCTTCTTCATTTATAATATCTTCTTTAGTCGATTTACACGTAAAACTGTTGGACTTGTTCCATTTCAAGTATTTATCTCCGCATTAACCGCACACTTAGTTGTTGTATATTTTGCACAACAAACTGTCACCATGTACGATTTACTCGTTAGTACCATTGAGGCTGGGCTTAGTTTTGTATTAACTATGATATTTTTACAAAGTGTCCCACTTTTAGTGGAAAGGAAAGGAAAACAACAGGCATTAGAGACGGAAGAAATTGTTTGTTTGATTATATTACTAGCATCTGTTTTAACGGGTACAACAGATTGGTTTGTATATGATGCTTCTATTCAACATATTTTTACAAGGTATTTAGTGCTAGTATTTGCATTTATTGCGGGTGCTGCCACAGGGTCTACAGTGGGGGTTGTAACAGGACTAATATTAAGTTTAGCAAATGTGTCTAGCTTGTCTCAGCTTAGCCTTCTTGCTTTTTCTGGATTGCTTGGTGGATTGTTAAAAGAAGGAAAGCGTTTAGGTGTTAGTTTAGGTTTATTAATTGGGACAAGCTTAATTACATTATATGTAGACAAACAGACAAATATTGTAACAACTTTAATTGAGTCAGGTGTAGCGATTGTTATCTTCTTATTAACACCGAAGCTTGTTTTGGATCGTATTGCTAAATTTATGCCAGGTACACAAGAGCATTCGCAAGATCAACAACAATATTTAAGAAGGATGCGTGATGTTACAGCAAATAAAATCAACCAATTTGCAAATGTATTTGCTGCTTTATCTAATAGCTTTTCTGTATATGGGTATGTAGAGGAAGAAGATAAAGAGACAGAAGCAGATTTGTTTTTGAGTACAATTACTGCGAAAACATGTCAAACATGCTTTAAAAAGGATCAATGCTGGGTAGTGAATTTTGATAAAACGTACGATTATATGAAACAAATAATGAATGAAACGGAAGGAGGAACCCTGCAACATAATCGTAAATTAGTTCGTGAGTGGGACAAGCATTGTGTGAGAGGGAAAAAAGTGACGGATTTAGTAGCCGGTGAATTAGATCACTTCTATGAGGGACAAAAATTACGAAAACAAATGAAGGAAAATCGTAGAATAGTAGCGGAGCAACTATTAGGTGTATCAAAGGTTATGGAGGATTTTGCTAAGGAGATACAACGAGAGCGTGAAAATCATCAAGTGCAGGAAGAACAGATTATGCAAGCGTTCCGAGATTTTGGTGTCGAAGTAGAGCATGTTGATATTTATTGTTTAGATAGAGGAAGTATTGATATTGAAATGTTAATTCCAGTTGCATCTAATGAACATGGTGAGTGTGAAAAGTTAGTTGCACCGATGCTTTCAGATATCCTTAAAGAAAATATTGTCGTTAAACATGAAGAAAAGTCTTCTTATCCAAATGGCCATAGTTTAATATCATTTGGTTCGGCGAAGACGTATTCTCTTGATACAGGATTGGCTACAGCTGCAAAAGGCGGTGGATTTGTTTCGGGTGACTCTTATGCGATGATGGATTTAAGTGTTGGTAAATATGCACTTGCGATTAGTGATGGTATGGGTAATGGGCAAAGAGCTCATATGGAAAGTAAGGAAACGGTGAAATTATTACAAAAAATACTCCAATCAGGCATTGATGAAGAAATAGCAATTAAGTCTATCAATTCAATTCTTTCTTTGAGAACGACAGAAGAAATGTTTACGACATTAGATTTAGCTATGGTAGATTTGCGGGATGCGAGTGCAAGGTTTTTAAAGATTGGATCAACGCCGAGTTTTGTTAAACGCGCAAATAATATTTTGAAAATTGAAGCAAGTAATTTGCCGATGGGAATCATCGAAGATGTTGAAGTTGATGTGGTGGGTGAACAATTAAAAACGGGCGATATTCTTATTATGATGAGTGATGGGATTTTTGAAGGAGCACAGCATGTGGAGAATCATGAATTGTGGATGAAACGAAAAATTAAAGAATTGCAAACCGAAGACCCGCAAGAAATTGCTGATATCATTATGGAAGAAGTGATTCGCTCTTGTGATGGTTATATAAATGATGATATGACTATTGTAGTGGCAAAAGTGAAGAAAAATATGCCGAAGTGGGCTACGATTCCGATTGTAGGAATGCAAGCGCAGTAAAATATAAGTGGAATGTTTATCTATAATTTGATTTTAAAAACCTAGGTGAATACCTAGGTTTTTTTGTGGGAAAAGGTAATGTTATTAATTTTGTGAATATACACGGAGGATGTAAGATAAAAATGTAATTTTTGTATATCTTTTTTTTGCACAATGTTTGTAAAAGTTGTACCATTGTAGACAAGGTGACTAAGGTTGCTGTTCTTGTTTAATGAAAGGTGATTGCGAAGTTGAAAGATACATTTGTTGAAAAAGTAGATGACTTTGTAAAGCAGCATGATGTATTAAAGAATGATTCAACAATTGTTGTGGGAGTTTCTGGTGGTCCTGACTCGTTAGCGCTTTTATATTATTTATTAGAAAAAAGAGCGGAAAAACAGTTGGAAATTGTAGTTGCTCATGTGGATCATATGTTTAGAGGTGATGAATCTTATGAGGATTTACAGTTTGTGCAGGGCCTTTGTGAAGAACTGGGAATTATTTGTGAAACGATAAGGATTAATGTATCACAATATCAACAGCAATACGGAATGAATGCACAGGTTGCTGCGAGAGAATGCAGATATGCATTTTTGGAAAGAATAATGAAGAAATACGATGCGAGATATGTTGCTCTTGGACATCATGGAGATGATCAAGTCGAGACAATTTTAATGCGTCTTGTAAGAGGGAGTACTCCGAAAGGATATGCAGGAATTGCAGTGAAGCGTCCTTTTCATAATGGATATTTAATTAGGCCGTTACTTGGCGTAACGAAGGAAGAAATTGTTGATTACTGTAATAAGCTAAATTTAATGCCACGTATAGATCCGAGTAATAAAAAGGAAGTATATACAAGGAATCGATTACGTAAATATGTCCTTCCTCATTTGAAAGAAGAAAATCCACAAATGCATGAGAAATTCCAAAAATTTAGCGTGCAGATGCAAGAGGATGAGGCTTATTTGCAGGAATTAGCTTTTGAGAAAATGAATAAAGTAATTACAAAAAAAAGTGATAAACAAATTAGCTTATCAATTCCTGCCTTTGAATCCATGTCTATGCCTTTACAAAGAAGAGGGATTCAACTAATATTAAACTATCTTTATGAATATAAGATTCCATCTTCTCTTTCTTCTATACATATTGACAAGTTGATTGAGTTTTTTAAGCGGACACAACCTTCAGGTTCACTTGATTTTCCGGGTGATTTGAAAATTGTTCGTTCATACGAGGAGTGTAGCTTTAGATTTAAACAAGAAATTGTCTCTCCTTTTTCACAAGATTTATTAGTACCCGGGACCATTACGCTATTGAACGGGGATAAATTTGTAACAGAGGTGAGCGAAGATATACCAAGTAACATGAATGAAACAGTATTTGTTGCTAAGTATAATGATATATCATATCCACTTCGTATTCGTTCTAGAGAAAATGGAGATCGCATGTCAATACAAGGTATGAATGGCACGAAAAAGATAAAAGCTATTTTTATCGAAGCGAAAGTACCGAAAGAAAAAAGAGAAGAATGGCCGGTCGTTTGTGATGCAAGTGGGACTATTATTTGGGTACCCTTGTTGAAACGATCTGCATTTGCAATTTCGAAAGAGATGGCAAAGAAGGATAAATATATGATTATTCACTACAAAAGCAAGGAGTCTTCCGGGAGGATAATGAAATGATGAATCAAGATATCGAAAAAGTATTAATTTCTGAAGAGCAAATACAAGAAAAGGTGCGCGAACTAGGTGCAATTATTGCAGAGGATTATAAAAACACAGTACCTCTTGCAATTGGTGTATTAAAAGGCGCAATGCCATTCATGGCAGATTTATTAAAGAGAACAGATACATATCTTGAAATGGATTTTATGGCTGTATCTAGTTACGGTCACTCTACAGTTTCAACAGGCGAAGTGAAAATTTTAAAAGATCTTGATACTTCTGTAGAAGGTCGCGATATTTTAATCGTCGAAGATATTATTGATAGTGGTCTTACACTAAGCTACTTAGTAGACTTATTCAAATATCGTAAAGCGAAGTCTGTAAAAATTGTTACATTATTAGATAAGCCAACAGGCCGTAAGGTTGATCTGAAAGCGGATTATGTTGGATTTACTGTTCCACATGAATTTGTAGTAGGATATGGATTAGATTATAAAGAGCAATACCGTAATCTTCCTTATGTAGGCGTATTAAAACCAAGCGTTTACTCAAATTAATTAAATATAGGCTTCACAATTGTATAGGAAAGTTTTTCTATGTTACGATTTACTATAGTGTTTATGCCGTGAGAGGAGGTTAGGAATGAATCGTATCTTCCGTAATACCATCTTTTATTTACTGATATTCTTAGTAGTAATTGGAATCGTGAGCTATTTTAATGGTTCGACACAAAAAACGACATCAGTTAGCTACGACAAATTCATTACTAAACTAGAAAGCGGTGAAGTGCGTAATGTGCAACTTCAACCGAAAAATGGTGTATTTGAGGTAAAAGGACAATTTAATAACTCTAGCCAAGGAGAACAATTTGTTACTTATGCACCAAATACTGAGGAATTACAAAAGAAAATTAATGATAAAGCGAAAGGTGCCGAAGTTAAGTATCAACCAGCAGAAGAAACAAGTGCTTGGGTAACATTCTTTACTTCAATCATTCCATTTGTCATCATCTTCATTTTATTCTTCTTCTTATTAAACCAAGCTCAAGGCGGCGGTAGCCGTGTTATGAACTTCGGGAAAAGTAAGGCGAAGTTATATAATGATGAAAAGAAAAAAGTTCGTTTCAGAGATGTTGCTGGTGCGGATGAAGAGAAACAAGAACTTGTTGAGGTAGTTGAATTCTTGAAAGACCCTCGTAAGTTCTCTGAAGTTGGTGCTCGTATTCCAAAGGGTGTCCTATTAGTTGGACCTCCAGGTACAGGTAAAACTTTATTAGCACGTGCTGTTGCAGGTGAGGCTGGCGTTCCATTCTTCTCTATCAGTGGTTCTGACTTCGTAGAGATGTTTGTCGGTGTCGGTGCATCACGTGTACGTGATTTATTTGAAAATGCAAAGAAAAATGCTCCTTGTATCATTTTCATTGATGAAATTGATGCAGTAGGTCGTCAACGTGGCGCAGGTCTTGGTGGTGGTCATGATGAGCGTGAGCAAACATTGAACCAATTACTTGTTGAAATGGATGGATTCGGTGCAAACGAAGGTATTATTATCGTTGCTGCGACAAACCGTCCAGACATTCTTGACCCAGCGTTATTACGTCCAGGTCGTTTTGACCGTCAAATTACAGTAGATCGTCCAGATGTAAATGGCCGTGAAGCTGTACTGAAAGTACATGCGCGTAATAAACCACTTGATGAGCATATTAATTTAAGAGCAATTGCGACTCGTACACCAGGATTCTCTGGTGCGGATCTTGAAAACTTATTAAACGAAGCTGCTTTAGTAGCTGCACGTCAAGATAAGAAGAAAATTGATATGAGTGATATCGATGAAGCGACGGATCGTGTTATTGCAGGTCCAGCTAAGAAAAGTCGTGTTATCTCTGAAAAAGAACGTAATATCGTTGCTTTCCATGAAGCAGGTCATACTGTAATTGGTGTTGTTCTTGATGAAGCAGATGTCGTTCATAAAGTAACAATTGTCCCTCGTGGTCAGGCTGGTGGATATGCGGTAATGCTTCCGAAAGAAGATCGTTACTTCATGACGAAACCAGAGTTACTTGATAAAATCACTGGTTTACTTGGTGGCCGAGTAGCTGAGGAGATTGTATTTGGTGAAGTGAGTACAGGTGCTCATAATGACTTCCAACGTGCGACTGGTATTGCAAGACGTATGGTTACGGAATTTGGTATGAGTGACAAACTTGGACCGATGCAATTTGGTAGCTCGCAAGGTGGTCAAGTGTTCTTAGGAAGAGACTTCCACTCAGAACAAAACTATAGTGATGCGATTGCACATGAAATCGATATGGAAATGCAATCAATTATGAAAGAATGTTATGCTCGTGCAAAACAAATTCTTACTGAAAACCGTGATAAACTAGATATTATCGCACAAACGTTACTTGAAGTAGAAACGTTAGATGCAGAGCAAATCAATCATTTATGTGATTACGGCAGATTGCCAGAACGTCCAACATCTTCAGATGATGTGAAAGTAAACATCAACATGAAGAAAGACGATGAAGATAAAGAAGATAAGTAAGAAGTGAAGGAGTGACTATCGTCACTCCTTTTTTGTTTGTTAAAATCTTTGTTAATTACTATTGAGAACTTAGTGGATAAAGTAATTTAAGTAAAACTAGTATTAAAAATTGAAATAGAGAGCAATCTTTTTGTAAAATGATGAGGATAGGAAAGCTGATTATATAAGTATGTGTGATATGATGTTTTTATAAGTTTTATACATACTGCACAAATATAGATTAAATAAGATAAGTGGTGAGAATATGATTTTTGTATTGGATGTAGGGAACACAAATGCTGTACTAGGTGTGTTTGAAGAGGGGGAACTTCGTCAGCATTGGCGCATGGAAACAGATCGTCATAAGACAGAAGATGAATATGGAATGCTTGTAAAGCAATTGCTTGAGCATGAGGGTCTTTCGTTTGAAGATGTGAAAGGTATTATTGTGTCTTCAGTCGTACCACCAATTATGTTTGCTTTAGAGCGCATGTGTGAAAAATATTTTAAAATTAAACCGCTTGTAGTAGGGCCTGGGATAAAAACAGGACTAAATATTAAATATGAAAATCCGCGTGAAGTAGGCGCAGACCGAATTGTAAATGCAGTAGCAGGAATCCACTTATATGGAAGTCCGCTCATTATTGTTGATTTTGGTACGGCTACTACATATTGTTATATTAACGAAGAAAAACATTATATGGGTGGAGTTATTACGCCAGGAATTATGATTTCAGCAGAGGCTTTATATAGCAGAGCAGCAAAACTTCCTCGTATCGAAATTACAAAACCAAGCAGTGTTGTTGGGAAAAATACAGTAAGTGCGATGCAATCTGGTATTCTTTATGGTTATGTTGGACAAGTGGAAGGTATTGTTAAGCGTATGAAAGAAGAAGCTAGACAAGAACCTAAAGTTATTGCAACAGGTGGATTGGCAAAATTAATTTCCGAAGAATCGAATGTAATTGATATTGTAGATCCGTTTTTAACGTTAAAAGGTTTGTATATGTTATATGAACGTAATGCAAATTTACAGCATGAGAAAGGTGAATAAATACGTATGAAAGATTATTTAGTAAAAGCGTTAGCATTTGATGGAGAAGTGCGTGCGTATAGTGTACGTACAACAAATACAGTAAGTGAGGCGCAAAGACGTCATGATACATGGAGAACAGCTTCAGCGGCACTAGGGCGTTCTTTGACTGCGGGTACAATGATGGGCGCAATGTTAAAGGGTGAGCAAAAGTTAACGATTAAGGTAGAAGGTAACGGTCCAATTGGCCCTATCTTAGTAGATGCTCATGCAAATGGAGATGTACGTGGTTATGTAACGAATCCGCATGTTGATTTTGAAGGAACAGAACAAGGGAAGTTACGTGTATATCAAGCGGTAGGTACAGAGGGGTTTGTAACTGTAATTAAAGATATTGGAATGCGTGAGCCGTTTATTGGCCAATCTCCAATCGTTTCAGGAGAATTAGGAGAAGACTTTACGTATTATTTTGCAGTTTCTGAACAAACGCCTTCTTCTGTAGGTGTTGGTGTTCTTGTAAATGGAGATGATAGCATATTAGCGGCAGGTGGATTCATCCTTCAAATTATGCCGGGTGCGCAAGATGAAACGATTTCATTTATTGAAGACCGTTTACAAAAGATTCCACCTGTATCAACGTTGATTGAACAAGGTCTTTCTCCGGAAGAGCTACTATATGCAGTTCTTGGAGAAGATAAAGTAAAAGTATTAGAAACAATGGATGTGCAATTTAATTGTACATGCTCACGCGAGCGTATTGAGAGTGTATTAATTAGTTTAGGTAAAACAGAGTTAGAGCAAGTTCGTGAAGAAGAGGAAGAGACAGAAGTTCACTGTCATTTCTGTAATGAACGATACAAGTTCTCTAAAGAAGATATTACAAATTTAATCGAGAATTTGTAATAAGGGAATTAAGAGGAGCAATCCTCCAAATGAATTGACAAACAGGGAATTTTCTGACAAAATCTAAATATAGATAAAACCAATAAAAATACTCGGTGTTAGGAGTGACAGGAATGCGAGTGGCACAATCAGTTTCAGAATTAATCGGGAAAACGCCGATCGTTAAGTTGAACCGCATCGTAGAATCAGACAGCGCAGATATATACTTAAAATTAGAATTTATGAATCCGGGGAGTAGTGTTAAAGATCGTATCGCATTAGCTATGATTGAAGATGCTGAAAAAAAGGGATTATTAAAAGAGGGCGATACAATCATTGAGCCGACAAGTGGTAACACAGGAATTGGTTTAGCGATGGTAGCGGCTGCTAAAGGATATAATGCAATCTTAGTAATGCCAGAAACAATGAGTATTGAGCGTCGTAATTTATTACGTGCTTACGGTGCGGAATTAGTATTGACTCCAGGGCCTGAAGGAATGGGTGGAGCAATTCGTAAAGCGACTGAATTAGCAAAAGAACATGGCTACTTTATACCACAACAGTTCAAAAACCAATCGAATCCAGAAATTCACCGTTTAACAACAGGTCCAGAAATTATTGAACAAATGGGCGACCAATTAGATGCGTTTATTGCAGGTATTGGTACAGGTGGAACGATTACTGGTGCTGGTGAAGTACTGAAGGAAGCGTATAAAGATATTAAAATTTATGCAGTAGAACCTGCAGATTCACCAGTATTATCTGGTGGGAAGCCAGGTCCACATAAAATCCAAGGAATTGGGGCGGGATTTGTTCCGGAGACGTTGGATGTAGAAGTATATGATGAAATTATTCAAGTGAAAACAGAGCAAGCATTTGAATATGCGAGAAGAGTGGCTAAAGAGGAAGGTATTTTAGTTGGTATCTCTTCAGGCGCAGTTATTTATGCAGCAACAGAGGTTGCGAAAAAGTTAGGTAAAGGGAAAAAGGTACTTGTTATTATCCCGAGTAACGGTGAACGTTATTTAAGTACACCACTTTATCAATTTGAATCCTAATTAAACGCGATTGAAAAAGCATCCTTGAAAAAGGGTGCTTTTTCTTTTGGGATTGGAAATAGGAAAAGAGTGAATGACTAGAAAACTTCATGTAAAATAAGAGGTAGTATAATTAAATTATTTTCACTAGCCTTCGAGTATAATCAATCTCTATATAAATAACTTATGTAGTTTGAGCTGGTTTATCTAAGAGGGTGGGATAAAAGAAGACGGGGTGTTGATATGCAACGAAGAAAATCTTTAGCGCTTTCTATTCCATATCAGTTAGATTTCTTTAAGCAATATAAATTTCTTTCTCAGGGTAAATCGCAACATATTTTGTTAGAAAGCGGCCGTGGCGGTCGTTATAACATTGTAGGGCTGAACCCAGTAGCGGTAATCCGAGGGAAGGATGAAACGTTACATATAAGTGAAAGTGGTAAGGGAACAATAAAACGAGGGAATCCGTTAGATTTAATGCAAGAATATATGGAACAATGGAAGACGGACTATAACCCAGAGTATCCGCCTTTTCAAGGTGGTGCAATTGGCTATTTCAGTTATGACTGTATCCGTTATATTGAAAAGCTGCCTTCTCTTGCGGAAGATGATATTGATATACCTGACATCTTCTTTTTATTATTTGATGACGTATTTGTCTATGATCAAAAAGAACAAGTGTTATGGGTTATTACGCATTATGTAGATAAATATGAAGAGGCGAAAGAACGGCTAAATGAGTGGAAGAGTCTTTGGATGACAGAAGCGCCTGAAGTGACCGTGCCCTTTGAAAGTCCTGAAAAGAAAAGTGAAGCAGTTGCTTTTACTGAAGCTGGCTTTATGAAGGCAGTTGAATGTATTCAAGAATATATTGGAGCGGGTGATGTGTTCCAAGTAAACTTGTCGACGAGACAAGAAAGAACGTTACAGACACACCCACTAGAAATTTATACAAGTCTTCGTGAAATTAATCCATCTCCATATATGGGTTACCTGGAGCTTGGGGATTTTCAAATCGTTAGTGGATCGCCAGAGTTGTTAATTAAGAAACAAGGAACTGAAGTAAGTACAAGACCGATTGCTGGAACGAGATCTAGAGGCGCGGATGAGCAAGAGGATGAAGAATTAGCAAGAGAATTAATTGAGAACGAAAAAGAAAGAGCAGAGCATGTAATGCTTGTGGATTTAGAAAGAAATGATTTAGGACGTGTTTGTAAATATGGCACTGTAGAAGTAGATGAATTTATGGTAATTGAGAAATACTCACATGTTATGCATATTGTTTCTAATGTGCGTGGTGAGGTGGAAGAAGATAAAGATGCTTTTGATTTAGTGAAGGCTGTATTCCCTGGGGGAACAATTACTGGTGCCCCAAAAATACGTACGATGGAAATTATTGAGGAATTAGAACCTGTTCGAAGAGGGATTTATACAGGGTCAATCGGTTGGATTGGTTATTCTGGAGATACAGAATTGAATATTGTAATTAGAACACTTCTTGCTAAAGATGGAAAAGCTCATGTACAAGCAGGGGCGGGAATTGTAATTGATTCAAATCCGGAAAATGAATATAAAGAGTCGTTAAAAAAGGCGATTGCTTTATGGCGTGCAAAAGAACGTAGTGAAGAAACGGTTAGGTGAGAGAAATGATATTAATGATTGATAATTATGATTCTTTTACATTTAATTTAGTGCAGTTTCTTGGAGAACTTGGACAAGAGCTCGTTGTTAAACGTAACGATGAAGTGACCATTTCAGATATTGAGAATATGAAACCAGATTTTCTAATGATTTCTCCAGGTCCGTGCAGTCCTAATGAAGCTGGGATTAGTATGGAAGTTATTAAATACTTTGCTGGAAAGATTCCGATTTTTGGTGTTTGTCTAGGGCATCAATCCATTGCGCAAGTGTTTGGTGGAGAGGTTGTCCGTGCAGAGCGATTAATGCATGGAAAAACGTCGCTTATGCATCATGATGGAAAGACGATTTTTTCGGATATTCCTAATCCGTTTACTGCGACGCGCTATCATTCCCTTATTGTTAAGAAAGAGACGTTACCCGATTGCTTAGAGGTAACATCTTGGACAGAGGAAGGGGAAATTATGGCACTTCGTCATAAGACATTGCCGATAGAGGGTGTGCAATTCCATCCAGAATCTATTATGACTTCTCATGGGAAAGAGCTGTTGCAGAATTTCATTCGTAAATACAGTCCAAGTGCGACATTATGTTAATTTACGTAAATGGTCAGTATGTAGAAGCAAGTGAAGCGAGAATTTCTCCTTATGATCATGGTTATTTATATGGTCTTGGAGTTTTTGAAACGTTTCGTATTTATAATGGTCATCCTTTCTTATTGGATGATCATTATAACCGTTTAATAGAGGCGCTGGATACATTGCAAATTAAATGGACAATGACAAAAAATGATGTGATGCTTATTTTGAAAGATTTACTTGCTAAGAATGAATTGAAGCATGCATATGTACGTTTTAATGTATCGGCCGGTATAGATGAAATAGGATTACAAACGGAAATGTATGAAGAGCCTTCTGTTATTGTTTTTATAAAACCTTTAACAGCTCCAGGGGATGTAGTGGAAAAAGAAGGTGTTATTCTAAAACAAGTGCGAAATACACCGGAAGGGACATTTCGCCTGAAGTCTCATCACTATTTAAATAATATTTTAGGGAAGCGTGAAATTGGAAATGTTGTGAGTAAGGAAGGTATTTTCCTCACTGAAGCAGGTTATGTTGCAGAGGGCATTGTTTCGAATCTATTTTTTGTGAAAGGTGATGTTTTATATACACCTTCGTTAGAGACAGGGATTTTAAATGGTATCACTCGTGCGTTTATTATAAAGAGTGCTGAAGAATTAAATATAGAAGTAAAGGAAGGTTTCTTTACAAAAGATGAGCTACTTTCAGCGGATGAAGTCTTCGTAACAAACTCCATTCAAGAAATTGTTCCGCTTTATCGTATAGAAGCGCAGGATTTCCCGGGTAAAGTAGGAGTGGTTACAAAAAGTTTAATGTACCTTTATGGAATGCAAAGAGAGAAATTATGGAGCAGAAATGAACTACGAAGAGGAGATGTGTAGTTTGAAGTGGGATTATGATTTGCGCTGCGGCGAATATACATTGAATTTAAATGAAAAAACATTAATTATGGGGATTTTAAATGTAACACCAGATTCGTTTTCTGATGGTGGGAGTTACAACGAGGTAGATGCTGCGGTACGTCACGCAAAAGAAATGCAAGGTCAAGGTGCTCATATTATTGATATTGGTGGCGAATCTACTCGCCCAGGTTTTGCTAAAGTATCAGTAGAAGAAGAAATAAAGCGAGTTGTCCCGATGATTCAAGCAGTTTCAAAAGAAGTAAAATTGCCTATATCCATCGATACATATAAAGCTGAAGTTGCAAAGCAAGCAATTGAGGCTGGTGCTCATATTATTAATGATATTTGGGGAGCGAAGGCGGAGCCAAAAATTGCTGAAGTCGCAGCTCATTATGATGTACCCATCATTTTAATGCATAACCGCGATAATATGAATTATCGTAATTTAATGGCGGATATGATTGCTGATTTGTATGACAGTATTAAAATTGCTAAAAATGCTGGTGTGCCAGATGAGAATATTATTTTAGATCCAGGTATCGGTTTTGCTAAAACACCTGAGCAGAACTTAGAGGCGATGCGTAATTTAGAACAGTTAAATGTGCTAGGTTATCCAGTTCTCTTAGGTACTTCGAGAAAGTCCTTTATTGGGCACGTATTAGATTTGCCAGTGGAGGAACGCCTTGAGGGAACAGGAGCTACCGTTTGTCTTGGTATTGAAAAGGGCTGTGAGTTTGTTCGTGTCCATGATGTGAAAGAAATGGCGCGTATGGCTAAAATGATGGATGCGATGATTGGTAAGGGGGTAAGGTAATTGGATAAAATTTATATCCATGATATGGAGTTTTATGGTTATCATGGTGTGTTCCCAGAGGAGAATAAATTAGGTCAGAGATTTAAAGTTGACTTAACGGTGGAGTTGGATTTAAAGCGTGCAGGGGAAAGTGATGACTTAGAGCATTCGGTCAATTATGGAGAGCTTTTCGAATTATGTAGAAAAGTTGTTGAGGATAGAAAGTATAAGCTTGTGGAGAGTATCGCTGAAAATATTGCTGCAGATATATTAAAACAATATGAAAGTATTTCACGCTGTACAATTAAGGTAATTAAGCCGGATCCACCGATACCGGGTCATTATCGTGCTGTAGCAGTAGAAATTACGAGAGAACGTCCATGAACAATATAGCTTACATTGCATTAGGGTCAAATATTGGAGGGCGTTATACGTATCTAACTGAAGCGATTCAGTTTTTAAATAAAAATCCTTATATTCAGGTTGATGATATTTCATCTGTATATGAAACTGAGCCAGTTGGCTATACTGACCAAAGTTGCTTTTTAAATTTAGTTATAAAAATTTCTACCAATTTATCACCACAAGAGTTATTGAAAGTAACACAAAAAGTAGAAAATGACCTAGGAAGAAAAAGGGAAATTAGGTGGGGGCCGAGGACTATCGACCTTGACATTTTACTTTATAATCAAGAGAATATTGAAGCAGAGAATCTTATTGTTCCGCATCCGCGGATGTTTGAAAGAGCTTTTGTTATCGTTCCGTTGTTAGAGATTAATCAAGACATAAAACAAAACATTTCATGTTCACAAGTAGAAGAAATGAAAAGGCGAGAGGGAGTAACGGTATGGAAGCAGAAAAATGGGGAAGACGCATTCGTGCTTTTCGAAAGCTAAAAGGCTATACACAAGAAGGTTTTGCTAAAGAACTAGGGGTATCTGTATCTGTTTTAGGTGAAGTTGAGAGAGGGAATAGATCGCCTTCTCAAGATTTTGTAGTAGAAGTTGCTAAGGCATTAAATGTTTCGATAGAGGAATTAATGCCAAAGTGATTGTACAGGAAGGAGTAGGTTGATTGTTAAAGATTGCAAATATCGAGATGAAAAATCCGGTTGTACTAGCACCGATGGCGGGAGTGTGTAACTCTGCATTCCGTTTAACAGTAAAAGAATTTGGTGCCGGCTTAGTTTGTGCTGAAATGGTAAGTGATAAGGCAATATTACTTAATAATAAAAGAACTTTAGATATGTTATATATCGACGAGAGAGAAAAGCCATTAAGTTTACAAATTTTTGGTGGAGAGAAAGAAACTCTTGTAGATGCTGCGAAATATGTAGATAAATATACGACAGCAGACATAATTGATATTAATATGGGTTGTCCAGTGCCGAAAATCGTTAAATGTGATGCGGGGGCAAGGTGGCTTTTAGATCCGAATAAAATATATGAAATGGTAGCAGCGGTTGTAGATGCTGTAGAAAAGCCGGTTACAGTTAAAATGCGTATCGGTTGGGATGAAGAACATATTTTCGCAATAGAAAATGCTAGGGCTGTTGAGCGTGCTGGTGGCCAAGCTGTGGCGGTTCACGGACGTACACGAGTGCAAATGTATGAAGGAAAAGCGGATTGGGATATTATTAAACAAGTAAAACAATCTGTAAATATCCCGGTTATCGGAAATGGTGATGTCGCAACGCCGCAAGATGCAAAGCGTATGCTTGATGAAATTGGTGTAGATGGTGTTATGATTGGTCGTGCGGCTCTTGGAGATCCGTGGATGATTTATCGTACGGTAAAGTATTTGGAGACAGGTGAATTAATGCCGGAACCAACAGTGCGCGAGAAAATTGATGTATGTATGTTACATCTAGATCGTCTTATTGACTTAAAGAACGAAAGTGTCGCTGTAAGAGAGATGAGAAAACATGCAGCTTGGTATTTAAAAGGTGTTCGTGGTAATGCGAGTGTACGTAATGGTATTAATGCTTGTAACACACGGGAAGACCTTGCGAATGTGTTAGGTACATTTGTAGAAGAAGTGGAAGCGAAACAACAAACAATTTACGTTGGTTAATAATGGACATAGGAGATTGACATTCTTCTATACACTTCCTATAATTACGTGAAAGAAAGAAGAGCTGCCAGTTAGTTGCTGGCAGTTTTTCTAGTTGAGTAGAAAATGCTATACTGTATATATTGTAAAATTAAATAGAGCTGGAGTGATATCAATATCATGGATAACATGAACCACGAAGAATTAAACGACCAATTGATTGTTCGTCGTGAAAAGCTACATAATTTACGTGAACAAGGAATTGACCCGTTCGGTAAAAGATTTGAACGCACAAATTCAACAACTGATTTAGTGAGTCTATATGGAGAGTTCTCTAAGGAAGAATTAGAGGAGAAGGAAATCGCTGTTTCTATCGCTGGTCGTATTATGACA
>NZ_CP096490.1:85000-87500 GCF_056738645.1 Bacillus sp. PK3-067
GTGCCTGTACCGCAAACCGACACAGGTAGGCGAGGAGAGAATCCTAAGGTGTGCGAGAGAACTCTGGTTAAGGAACTCGGCAAAATGACCCCGTAACTTCGGGAGAAGGGGTGCTTTCTTAACGGAAAGCCGCAGTGAATAGGCCCAAGCGACTGTTTAGCAAAAACACAGCTCTCTGCGAAGCCGTAAGGCGAAGTATAGGGGGTGACACCTGCCCGGTGCTGGAAGGTTAAGGAGAGGGGTTAGCGTAAGCGAAGCTCTGAACTGAAGCCCCAGTAAACGGCGGCCGTAACTATAACGGTCCTAAGGTAGCGAAATTCCTTGTCGGGTAAGTTCCGACCCGCACGAAAGGTGTAACGATTTGGGCACTGTCTCAACCAGAGACTCGGTGAAATTATAGTACCTGTGAAGATGCAGGTTACCCGCGACAGGACGGAAAGACCCCGTGGAGCTTTACTGTAGCCTGATATTGAATTTTGGTACAGTTTGTACAGGATAGGCGGGAGCCATTGAAACCGGAGCGCTAGCTTCGGTGGAGGCGCTGGTGGGATACCGCCCTGACTGTATTGAAATTCTAACCTACGGGTCTTATCGACCCGGGAGACAGTGTCAGGTGGGCAGTTTGACTGGGGCGGTCGCCTCCTAAAGTGTAACGGAGGCGCCCAAAGGTTCCCTCAGAATGGTTGGAAATCATTCGTAGAGTGCAAAGGCATAAGGGAGCTTGACTGCGAGACCTACAAGTCGAGCAGGGACGAAAGTCGGGCTTAGTGATCCGGTGGTTCCGCATGGAAGGGCCATCGCTCAACGGATAAAAGCTACCCCGGGGATAACAGGCTTATCTCCCCCAAGAGTCCACATCGACGGGGAGGTTTGGCACCTCGATGTCGGCTCATCGCATCCTGGGGCTGTAGTCGGTCCCAAGGGTTGGGCTGTTCGCCCATTAAAGCGGTACGCGAGCTGGGTTCAGAACGTCGTGAGACAGTTCGGTCCCTATCCGTCGTGGGCGTAGGAAATTTGAGAGGAGCTGTCCTTAGTACGAGAGGACCGGGATGGACGCACCGCTGGTGTACCAGTTGTTCTGCCAAGGGCATAGCTGGGTAGCTATGTGCGGAAGGGATAAGTGCTGAAAGCATCTAAGCATGAAGCCCCCCTCAAGATGAGATTTCCCATAGCGTAAGCTAGTAAGATCCCTGAAAGATGATCAGGTTGATAGGTTCGAGGTGGAAGCATGGTGACATGTGGAGCTGACGAATACTAATAGATCGAGGACTTAACCATATAATATGTAGCAATGTTATCTAGTTTTGAAAGAATATAAAAAACTTGTTGACTTTAAAAGTTAAATGAGTTACAATGATTCTTGTCTTAAATGAATACAGTCTGGTAATGATGGCAGAGAGGCCACACCCGTTCCCATACCGAACACGGAAGTTAAGCTCTCTAGCGCCGATGGTAGTTGGGACCTTGTCCCTGTGAGAGTAGGACGTTGCCAGGCAATCCGGAGGATTAGCTCAGCTGGGAGAGCACCTGCCTTACAAGCAGGGGGTCGGCGGTTCGATCCCGTCATCCTCCACCATTTAGCCGACTTAGCTCAATTGGTAGAGCAACTGACTTGTAATCAGTAGGTTGGGGGTTCAAGTCCTCTAGTCGGCACCAGTTTTTATTGTAAGAGCCATTAGCTCAGTTGGTAGAGCATCTGACTTTTAATCAGAGGGTCGAAGGTTCGAGTCCTTCATGGCTCACCATTTTAATTAATATGCGGGTGTGGCGGAATTGGCAGACGCACTAGACTTAGGATCTAGCGCCTTTGGCGTGGGGGTTCGACTCCCTTCACCCGCACTTTTAATAAAATATCTCAAACATGTCTTGCGGAAGTAGTTCAGTGGTAGAATACAACCTTGCCAAGGTTGGGGTCGCGGGTTCGAATCCCGTCTTCCGCTCCAATTTTCAATATGACATGCCGGGGTGGCGGAACAGGCAGACGCACAGGACTTAAAATCCTGCGGTGGGTGACCACCGTGCGGGTTCGACCCCCGCCCTCGGCACCATATGCGCCCGTAGCTCAATTGGATAGAGCGTTTGACTACGGATCAAGAGGTTAGGGGTTCGACTCCTCTCGGGCGCGTTTTCTTTCGGGAAGTGGCTCAGCTTGGTAGAGCACCTGGTTTGGGACCAGGGGGTCGCAGGTTCAAATCCTGTCTTCCCGATACTTGTTTGGGGCCTTAGCTCAGCTGGGAGAGCGCCTGCCTTGCACGCAGGAGGTCAGCGGTTCGATCCCGCTAGGCTCCACCATTAGTTCTTTGAAAACTGAACGAAACAAACAACGTGAAACGTCAATTTTTATTTTAGATGCTAGACAAACTAACTTTATTGGAGAGTTTGATCCTGGCTCAGGATGAACGCTGGCGGCGTGCCTAATACATGCAAGTCGAGCGAATGGATTAAGAGCTTGCTCTTATGAAGTTAGCGGCGGACGGGTGAGTAACACGTGGGTAACCTG
>NZ_CP096490.1:90000-150000 GCF_056738645.1 Bacillus sp. PK3-067
CGGATTACCGAATTCAGTCAAACTCCGAATGCCAATGACTTATCCTTAGGAGTCAGACTGCGAGTGATAAGATCCGTAGTCAAAAGGGAAACAGCCCAGACCGCCAGCTAAGGTCCCAAAGTGTGTATTAAGTGGAAAAGGATGTGGAGTTGCTTAGACAACTAGGATGTTGGCTTAGAAGCAGCCACCATTTAAAGAGTGCGTAATAGCTCACTAGTCGAGTGACTCTGCGCCGAAAATGTACCGGGGCTAAATACACCACCGAAGCTGCGGATTGATACCAATGGTATCAGTGGTAGGGGAGCGTTCTAAGGACAGTGAAGTCAGACCGGAAGGACTGGTGGAGTGCTTAGAAGTGAGAATGCCGGTATGAGTAGCGAAAGACGGGTGAGAATCCCGTCCACCGAATGCCTAAGGTTTCCTGAGGAAGGCTCGTCCGCTCAGGGTTAGTCAGGACCTAAGCCGAGGCCGACAGGCGTAGGCGATGGACAACAGGTTGATATTCCTGTACCACCTCTTTATCGTTTGAGCAATGGAGGGACGCAGAAGGATAGAAGAAGCGTGCGATTGGTTGTGCACGTCCAAGCAGTTAGGCTGATAAGTAGGCAAATCCGCTTATCGTAAAGGCTGAGCTGTGATGGGGAAGCTCCTTATGGAGCGAAGTCTTTGATTCCCCGCTGCCAAGAAAAGCTTCTAGCGAGATAAAAGGTGCCTGTACCGCAAACCGACACAGGTAGGCGAGGAGAGAATCCTAAGGTGTGCGAGAGAACTCTGGTTAAGGAACTCGGCAAAATGACCCCGTAACTTCGGGAGAAGGGGTGCTTTCTTAACGGAAAGCCGCAGTGAATAGGCCCAAGCGACTGTTTAGCAAAAACACAGCTCTCTGCGAAGCCGTAAGGCGAAGTATAGGGGGTGACACCTGCCCGGTGCTGGAAGGTTAAGGAGAGGGGTTAGCGTAAGCGAAGCTCTGAACTGAAGCCCCAGTAAACGGCGGCCGTAACTATAACGGTCCTAAGGTAGCGAAATTCCTTGTCGGGTAAGTTCCGACCCGCACGAAAGGTGTAACGATTTGGGCACTGTCTCAACCAGAGACTCGGTGAAATTATAGTACCTGTGAAGATGCAGGTTACCCGCGACAGGACGGAAAGACCCCGTGGAGCTTTACTGTAGCCTGATATTGAATTTTGGTACAGTTTGTACAGGATAGGCGGGAGCCATTGAAACCGGAGCGCTAGCTTCGGTGGAGGCGCTGGTGGGATACCGCCCTGACTGTATTGAAATTCTAACCTACGGGTCTTATCGACCCGGGAGACAGTGTCAGGTGGGCAGTTTGACTGGGGCGGTCGCCTCCTAAAGTGTAACGGAGGCGCCCAAAGGTTCCCTCAGAATGGTTGGAAATCATTCGTAGAGTGCAAAGGCATAAGGGAGCTTGACTGCGAGACCTACAAGTCGAGCAGGGACGAAAGTCGGGCTTAGTGATCCGGTGGTTCCGCATGGAAGGGCCATCGCTCAACGGATAAAAGCTACCCCGGGGATAACAGGCTTATCTCCCCCAAGAGTCCACATCGACGGGGAGGTTTGGCACCTCGATGTCGGCTCATCGCATCCTGGGGCTGTAGTCGGTCCCAAGGGTTGGGCTGTTCGCCCATTAAAGCGGTACGCGAGCTGGGTTCAGAACGTCGTGAGACAGTTCGGTCCCTATCCGTCGTGGGCGTAGGAAATTTGAGAGGAGCTGTCCTTAGTACGAGAGGACCGGGATGGACGCACCGCTGGTGTACCAGTTGTTCTGCCAAGGGCATAGCTGGGTAGCTATGTGCGGAAGGGATAAGTGCTGAAAGCATCTAAGCATGAAGCCCCCCTCAAGATGAGATTTCCCATAGCGTAAGCTAGTAAGATCCCTGAAAGATGATCAGGTTGATAGGTTCGAGGTGGAAGCATGGTGACATGTGGAGCTGACGAATACTAATAGATCGAGGACTTAACCATATAATATGTAGCAAATGTTATCTAGTTTTGAAGGAATATGCCTTCATAGTTTGGTGATGATGGCAGAGAGGTCACACCCGTTCCCATACCGAACACGGAAGTTAAGCTCTCTAGCGCCGATGGTAGTTGGGACCTTGTCCCTGTGAGAGTAGGACGTCGCCAAGCAACTAAACACGAGTCAAATGACTCGTGTTTTTTCGTGTTTTCTTTTATAATCCATAGTAATTAAAAAAATATGCTTAAATAATTACTATTTTGATTAAATGCAGGGGAATGTGGCTAGGATAGTGAATAAGCAAAAGAGTTGCAAATTTTATTAATACGTATATAATTAAAGTCAAAGATAGTCAAAGTCAATAAAGGTGGCGGATAAATGAGAAATATATCTGATATCATTGAGCAATATCTAAAGCAAGTTATTGACTTAAGTAATAATAATGTGATTGAAATCAAAAGAAATGAGATTGCGGATCGATTCGAGTGCGTACCATCTCAAATCAATTATGTAATCAATACCCGTTTTACATTAGAAAGAGGATTTGTAGTAGAAAGTAAACGTGGTGGAGGAGGTTACATTCGCATTATAAAAGTCAAACTGCATGATGATATAGACATTATTGATCAAATGCTTCATATGATTGATCATAGCGTTGCACAAGGGAATGCAGAGAGTATGATTATACGTTTATTAGAAGAGGGAATCATAACAGGCCGTGAAGCAAAATTAATGTTAAGTGTACTAGATCGTTCTGTATTATCAATGGATATTCCTTCTCGAGATGAACTTAGGGCTCGAATATTATGCGCAATGTTAAGAACACTGAAATATAAATAAATACAGCTTTTGTAAAAGAATGATAATTAAGATAGGGCAGTTAAATATTGTAGAAGTTTTGAAAAAGAGCATGTACTTTTATCTGAGTGGATTAAGGAAAGAGGACAATCTAGTAATGTATGAAAAGTATCATGAGGTAGATCGTTCCTGTTGTAAAGGTGGGGATATTGATGACTTGTCAAAACTGTAATATAAGACCAGCAACTTTACATTATACAAAAGTAATCAACGAGAAGAAGGCGGAAGTTCATCTTTGTGAGCAATGTGCGGAGCAAAGTGGCTATACGTCTTTCTTTCAATCATCACAGTCTAACTTTTCATTTCATGATGTATTTGCTGGTTTATTACACGGTGAATCAACAATGTTTGGAGAAGGAAAAAACGGGTTTTCAAATACAAATACAGTAAGATGTCCAGATTGTAAGATGACATATGAACATTTTACAAAAGTGGGACGCTTTGGTTGTGCTTCTTGTTACGATACATTTAAAGGACACTTAAACCCATTGTTAAAGCGACTTCATGGTGGACATACAGAACATTGTGGAAAAATTCCGGAACGAATGGAAGGAAATATCCACTTAAAGAAAGAATTAGATGAACTAAAACTTATTCTGAAACAATATGTACAGAATGAGGAGTTTGAGAAAGCTGCTGAGGTAAGAGATGAGATTCGAGGGCTTGAAACTCAGCTTAGTGAGCATAGAGAGGGGGAGTAGTTCTATGTCACTGGACAAAATTATGAATGAAGCGATTAGTCCATGGATGAAGGGGGATGGCCCTGATTCTGATATTGTTTTAAGTAGTCGAATTCGTTTGGCTCGTAATTTTAAGCAATATCAATTTTCTACTATGCAAAACGAAGAGGAAGCTCAAAAGGTTCAAGAATTATTTAAAAAGAAATTTATAAATAAAGCGGTAGAGCCCTTTGGGAAGTTTGGACTATTAAAAATGAATGAACTAACTCCTCTTCAAAGGCGAGTTTTAGTCGAAAAGCATTTAATTAGTCCAAATCTAGCAGGGACCGAATATGGAGCATGTCTGTTATCAGAAAGCGAACACATTAGTGTGATGCTTAATGAGGAAGACCACATTAGGATTCAGTGCCTATTTCCAGGACTACAGTTATCAAAGGCGCTTCAAAGCGCCAATCAAATAGATAATTGGATTGAGAAAGAGGTTGAATATGCTTTTGATGAATCACTTGGATATATTACGAGTTGTCCTACTAACGTTGGTACAGGATTAAGAGCTTCTGTAATGATTCATTTACCAGGGCTGGTTTTAACAAAAAGAATTAGCCGTATTATACAAGTAATTCAAAAATTAGGTTTAGTAGTAAGAGGAATATACGGTGAAGGTAGCGAAGCGTTAGGTAATATATTTCAAGTATCAAATCAAATGACGTTAGGGAAATCCGAAGAAGATATTATTGCAGATTTAAAGAGTGTCATGCAGCAAATTATACAACAAGAAAAATTGGCCAGAGAATTAATTGTACAAAATTCGAGCATTGAGCTTGAAGATAAGGTTTATCGTTCTTACGGTATACTAGCAAACAGTCGTTTAATTCAATCTGCAGAAGCGGCAACTTGCTTATCGGATGTACGACTCGGTATTGATCTAGGATATATAAAAGGTATATCGAGAAATATTTTGACTGAGCTAATGGTTCTTACGCAACCTGGTATTTTACAACAATATGCAGGAGGACCTTTAGGACCAGAAGAAAGAGATTATCGAAGAGCAACCTTAATCCGTGAGCGATTACGTATTGAAAAAAACTAAGCGCAAGTAGGAGGCGATTTCTATGATGTTTGGAAGATTTACAGAAAGAGCACAGAAAGTATTAGCTTTATCTCAAGAGGAAGCAATTCGCATTGGGCATAATAACATTGGAACAGAACATATTTTACTTGGGCTTGTACGCGAAGGTGAAGGAATTGCAGCAAAAGCGTTAATTGCTCTTGGATTGAGCCCGGAGAAAGTGCAAAAAGAGGTAGAAGCGTTAATTGGACGTGGAACAGAAGCTTCTCAAACTGTACATTATACACCTCGTGCTAAAAAAGTTATTGAATTGTCTATGGATGAAGCGCGTAAGCTAGGACATTCTTATGTTGGAACAGAACATATTTTACTTGGCTTAATCCGTGAAGGTGAAGGTGTAGCGGCACGTGTATTAAATAATTTAGGTGTAAGCCTCAACAAAGCAAGACAACAAGTGTTACAACTTCTTGGAAGTAACGAAGCAAGTTCAGGTCACCAAGGTGGTTCATCGACAAATGCAAATACACCGACACTAGACAGTTTAGCGCGCGACTTAACAGTTGTTGCACGTGAGAATCGTTTGGATCCTGTTATTGGACGTAGTAAAGAAATTCAACGTGTAATTGAAGTGTTAAGCCGTAGAACAAAAAACAATCCAGTGTTAATTGGAGAGCCTGGTGTAGGTAAAACAGCAATTGCTGAAGGGTTAGCACAGCAAATCGTAAATAATGAAGTTCCTGAAACGTTAAGAGATAAGCGTGTTATGACACTAGATATGGGAACAGTGGTAGCTGGGACGAAATATCGTGGTGAGTTTGAAGATCGTTTAAAGAAAGTAATGGATGAAATACGTCAAGCAGGGAATATTATTCTATTTATTGATGAACTTCATACATTAATCGGTGCAGGTGGAGCAGAAGGTGCAATCGATGCATCGAATATTTTAAAACCATCTTTAGCACGCGGAGAATTACAATGTATTGGTGCGACAACTTTAGATGAGTATCGTAAATATATTGAAAAGGATGCAGCTTTAGAGAGACGTTTCCAGCCAATTCATGTTGATGAGCCGAGTCTAGAAGAATCAACTCAAATCTTGAAAGGATTACGCGATCGTTATGAGGCGCATCACCGTGTGTCTATTACAGATGATGCAATTGATGCAGCTGTAAAACTTTCAGATCGTTATATTACGGATCGTTTCTTACCAGATAAAGCAATTGATTTAATTGATGAAGCTGCTTCAAAAGTTCGCTTGCGTTCTTATACAACACCACCAAACTTAAAAGAGCTTGAAGTGAAGCTTGAGGAAATTCGAAAAGAAAAAGATGCGGCTGTACAAAGTCAAGAGTTTGAAAAGGCTGCTTCCTTACGTGATATGGAACAACGCTTACGTGAGAAATTGGAAGATACAAAACGTCAGTGGAAAGAACAACAAGGAAAAGAAAATTCAGAGGTTACGGTAGAAGATATTGCAAATGTCGTTTCTACATGGACACGTATCCCTGTTTCTAAACTTGCACAAACAGAGACTGATAAATTATTAAACTTAGAATCCATTCTTCATGATCGTGTCATCGGTCAGGATGAAGCTGTAGTGGCTGTAGCGAAAGCTGTTCGTCGTGCAAGAGCAGGATTGAAAGATCCGAAACGTCCAATTGGTTCATTTATTTTCTTAGGGCCAACAGGTGTAGGTAAAACAGAATTAGCAAGAGCATTGGCAGAATCTATGTTCGGTGATGAGGATGCAATGATTCGCATTGATATGTCTGAGTATATGGAGAAACATTCAACTTCTCGCTTAGTTGGTTCTCCTCCAGGATATGTTGGGTATGAAGAAGGCGGACAATTAACAGAGAAGGTTCGTCGTAAGCCTTATTCAGTTGTCCTATTAGATGAAGTAGAGAAGGCACATCCTGATGTATTTAATATTCTACTACAGGTATTGGAAGATGGTCGTTTAACTGATTCTAAAGGACGTACAGTTGATTTCCGTAATACGATTGTTATTATGACGTCTAACGTTGGTGCTGAGGCGTTAAAACGTAACAAACATCTTGGATTTAACGTACAAGATGAAAGCCGTGATTATTCGGATATGAAAGGTAAAGTAATGGATGAGCTGAAAAAGGCATTTCGTCCAGAATTCTTAAACCGTATTGATGAAATTATCGTATTCCATATGCTTGAGAAAAAACATATTCAAGAAATTGTGACTCTTATGGTAAATCAGTTAGTGAATCGCTTAAAAGAACAAGAAATTGAATTGCACTTAACAGAAGGAGCGATTGCAGCTATTGCTGATAAAGGGTTTGATCGTGAATATGGTGCTCGTCCACTACGTAGAGCAATTCAGAAGCATGTAGAAGATAGACTATCGGAAGAACTTTTAAAAGGTGCTATTGAGAAAGGTCAAAAAGTTATCTTTGATGTAGAAGGGGAAACATTTGTCATTCATAGTGCTGAAAAGGTAAAATAAGTATAGACAAACTAAGAGGGCTACGAGATAGCCCTCTTTCTTGTACGAGAAGGTCAAATGTTTATAGATGAAAGCGAAGTGAAATATAAAAAGATATGGCTAAAAAGAAAACAAAATTCACATGTCAAGAGTGTGGTTATCAATCACCAAAATATATGGGTAAATGTCCAGGGTGTGGTCAATGGAATTCGCTTGTTGAAGAGATGGAACCCGTTGTATCATCCAGACGCCTAAATTATGCAAATGCAATTCAAACAGAAGTAACAAAACCAAGACGTCTTACAGAAGTAGAAACAAAGTCTGAGGCACGTATTGAAACAAAATTTCAAGAGTTTAACCGTGTACTAGGTGGCGGAATTGTAGATGGATCTTTAGTACTTATTGGTGGGGACCCTGGGATTGGAAAATCAACGTTATTATTACAGATTTCCTCGCAATTAGCAGATGCTTCATATGATGTATTGTATATATCAGGTGAGGAGTCAGCAAAGCAGATTAAACTTCGTGCAGATCGTTTACATGTAAATGGTAGTAATCTATTTGTTGTATCAGAGACAGATTTACAGCGTATTGCAGCACATATTGAAGAGATGAATCCTGCTTTTGTTGTTATTGATTCTATTCAAACGATACATTTACCTGAGGTAACATCAGCTCCTGGTAGTGTGGCGCAAGTACGTGAATGTACAGCAGAATTAATGAAACTTGCAAAAACAAAGGGAATCCCAATTTTCATCGTAGGACATGTGACAAAAGAAGGTGCAATTGCGGGACCGCGTATGCTAGAACATATGGTTGATGCAGTTCTTTACTTTGAAGGAGATCGACACCATACATATCGTATTTTACGAGCTGTAAAGAATCGTTTTGGTTCTACGAATGAAATGGGTATCTTTGAAATGAAAGAACTTGGCCTTGCAGAAGTCTTAAATCCTTCTGAAATTTTCCTTGAGGAAAGACCAGTTGGAGTTGCAGGTTCAACAGTAGTTGCCTCAATGGAAGGAACAAGACCAGTTTTAGTAGAAATACAGGCATTAATTTCCCCTACTAGTTTTGGAAATCCTCGAAGAATGGCGACAGGAATTGATCATAATCGTGTCTCGCTTATTATGGCGGTACTAGAGAAAAGAACAGGTTTACTATTACAAAATCAAGATGCGTATTTAAAAGTAGCTGGTGGTTTGAAATTAGACGAACCGGCAATTGATTTAGCTGTCGCCTTAAGTATAGCTTCAAGTTTTAGAGATAAATCTACGGCACCAACTGATGCGGTAATAGGAGAAGTTGGATTAACTGGAGAAATAAGAAGAGTATCAAGAATTGAACAACGTGTACAAGAAGCAGCTAAATTAGGATTTCAACGTGCTATCATTCCTAGAAAAAATTTAGGGGGATGGACAATTCCAGAGGGGATTGAGGTTGTAGGTGTTTCTAATTTGGGAGAAGCGCTTCGTTTGACATTAGGAGGCTAGGCTATGGAAGAAAATAAGCAACGTGTCAAAAGTATGATTAACATTTTACAGCTCGTGGCCCCAGGAACACCACTGCGCGAAGGGATAGATAATGTACTTCGCGCACAAACGGGGGGACTAATTGTTCTTGGGTATAATGAGCAGATTAAAAGCATTGTTGATGGTGGTTTTCATATTAATTGCGCATTCTCTCCTGCTAGTTTATATGAATTAGCAAAAATGGATGGAGCACTTATTTTAAATGAAACTGGAAGTAAAATTTTAATTGCAAACGCACAGTTAGTTCCAGATTCATCTATTGATTCTATTGAAACAGGTATGCGTCACCGAACAGCAGAGCGTGTAGCAAAGCAGACGGGCAGCCTTGTTGTGGCCATTTCACAAAGACGTAATGTAATTACGCTATATCAAGGGAACTTACGTTATACATTAAAAGATATAGGTGTCATTTTAACGAAGGCAAATCAAGCAATTCAAACGCTAGAAAAATATAAGGCTGTATGGAATGACGGCATTACGAATTTGGGTATTCTAGAATTTGAAGAGGTCGTTACAATGTCCGAGGTGGTTCACGTTTTACATAGTGTTGAAATGGTGCTGCGTATTAAAAATGAAATATTGAGCTATATTCATGAGTTAGGAACAGAAGGTAGGTTAATTCGTTTACAGCTTACAGAATTACTAGCTGATTTAGAGGCAGAGGCAGCATTGTTAATTAAAGATTATCACCAGGAGAAAACACAAGACCATCATCAAATCTTGAAAAAGTTACAAGATCTTGCAAATACACAACTTTTAGAGGATAGTGATTTAGTTAAATTGCTTGGCTATCCAGGACAAACAAGTTTAGAAGAAAGTGTGACACCTAGAGGGTACCGAATCACAAGCAAGATTTCTCGTGTTCCGCCACTTATTATCGAGAATTTAATTAATCGATTTAAAACATTGCAAGGTGTTTGCCGAGCAACTATTAATGAATTGGATGATGTGGAAGGAATTGGAGAAGTGAGAGCGAAGAAAATACGAGAAGGTCTAAAAAGAATTCAAGAGCATCTCTATATGAGTAGACACAATTAAGAATATTACATTGATTCTATAATATAACGACACTAGAACATTTTTGGTATATGATATGATATATTGGTAAATAAAACTATTTACAAAAAAACACGTCCGCTTTTGCATTCGGCGTTTTGATTAGCGAAACAATGGTTAATAATGAGTAGGAGGTGGTTGGATGTTAAAACGGATTGTACAGCTCTTCTTTTTAGTGATCGGGGGAGCGTTAGGGATTTACTTAATCCCCAAAATTATTAATGTATTAGATATCGGTGCGGTTCCTTTGTTGGAAGGATCGTATGTTCGTGCAATTATTGGTGCAATTATTTTATTTTTAACAACATTTTGGCTTGTAGATTATATTGTTCAACTTATTAAGCATATTGAAGAGGCTCTTGTAAAGGCGCCTGTAGCAGATGTTTTATTTGGTACATTAGGATTAATCTCTGGTCTTATTGTTGCATATTTAATTTTGATACCAATTCGTGAATTTACAATTCCAGTTATTAGTACGGTGTTGCAAGTGTTCTTCACCCTTTTACTTGGATATTTAGGATTCCAAGTAGGATTTAAAAAAAGGAATGAATTGCTAGGATTATTTACATTACCCCAACGCGGAGGTAAGAAGAAAAACAATAGTGAGAATGA
The DNA here is from genome assembly GCF_056738645.1 of Bacillus sp. PK3-067. Taxonomy (NCBI): domain Bacteria; kingdom Bacillati; phylum Bacillota; class Bacilli; order Caryophanales; family Bacillaceae; genus Bacillus; species Bacillus sp. PK3-067. Next base: position 100,247 of record NZ_CP096490.1, read on the forward strand.
AGAGGTAGAGGTCGAAGCAGAAAAATCTACGACTCATTGGAAAATTCTCGATACGAGTGTAATTATTGACGGACGTATTGCAGATATTTGCCAAACAAAGTTTTTAGAAGGAACAATTGTCATTCCGCAATTCGTATTAGAAGAGCTTCAGCATATTGCCGATTCTTCAGATGCTTTAAAGCGTAATCGTGGCCGCAGAGGGCTAGACATTTTAAATCGTATTCAAAAGGAGATGCCAATTCCGGTAGAAATTTATGAAGGCGATTTCGATGATATCCAAGAAGTAGATAGCAAGCTTGTAAAGTTGGCAAAAATCACTGGTGGAACTGTAGTAACAAACGATTTCAATTTAAACAAAGTTTCTGAATTACAAGGGGTTACGGTGTTAAACATTAATGATTTAGCTAATGCGATTAAACCAGTCGTACTCCCTGGTGAAGAATTAAGTGTTTATGTTGTGAAAGATGGTAAAGAACAAAATCAAGGTGTTGCATACTTAGATGATGGTACGATGATTGTAGTAGAAGATGGTAGAGAGTATGTGGGTTCACAACTTGACGTACTTGTTACTAGCGTATTACAAACATCGGCTGGTCGTATGATTTTCGCAAAACGTAAATTGCTAGAAAAAGCATTATAAGTAGAGGATTATTAATATGTATACATTAATTATTCCGGCAGCAGGCCAAGGAAAACGAATGGGTGCTGGTAAAAATAAGTTATTTTTACTTATAGATGAAGTACCAATTATTGTGCACACATTGCGTGCTTTTGAAAAAGATAAAGCGTGCAAAAGTATTATTATGGCAATTAACGAAGAAGAACGCCCGTATTTTGAAGAGTTAATGCAGAAGTACCAGATTGAAAAGCACGTACAATTCATTCAGGGTGGAGCCGAAAGACAAGATAGCGTCTATAACGCACTTCAGTATGCGAGTGGTGTCGAATATGTTCTTGTGCATGACGGGGCGCGCCCGTTCGTAACGAATAAAGTGATTCGCGATGTATTAACTGCAGCAGAAAAATATGGAGCTTCCATTTGTGCAGTGCCAGTAAAAGATACTGTTAAGAAAGTAGAGCAGGGTGTTGTTGTAGAAACGGTAGAGCGATCTCAACTTAACGCTGTACAAACACCACAAGGATTCTCTGTTTCTCTTTTGTTAGAAGCTCATAGAAGCGCAAAGCAAAGTTGTTTTCTTGGCACAGATGATGCAAGTCTCGTAGAACGTGTTGGGAAGCAAGTAGGTGTAGTAGAGGGGAGTTACTATAATATTAAAGTGACGACTCCGGAAGATCTATTAATTGCTGAAAGTTTCCTACGTGTTCAAAAGAAATAACATTGATGACGTGTTAATAAAGAAAAGCTCGGCAACAGCCGGGCTTTTCTTTATAAGGATAGCGATATAATATAGAGTCATAAAGCTCAGTAGTTTAGCTTAAGGAGGAAGTAAGGATGTTTCGAATTGGACAAGGTTTTGATGTACATGAATTTGCGGAAGGGCGCCCGTTGATTATCGGTGGAATTACAATTCCACACGAGAAAGGATTAATCGGCCATTCAGATGCAGATGTATTGTTACATACGATTGCTGATGCATGTTTAGGTGCGATTGCAGCAGGAGATATCGGAAAGCATTTTCCTGATACAGACCCAGCTTTTAAAGATGCAGATTCAGCTGTATTGTTACAAAAAGTTTGGGAATTTGTGCGTGAACAAGGTTACGAGTTAGGAAATTTAGATTGTACAATTATTGCTCAAAAACCAAAAATGGCACCACATATTGAGAGTATGCGTAAGCGCATTAGTGAACTGTTAGAAACGTCTATCGATAACATTAATGTAAAGGCAACAACAACAGAAAAATTAGGATTTACAGGTAGAGAAGAAGGGATTGCTTCTCAAGCGGTTGTTTTATTACAGAAAAAATAATGGTTTTTAATTCGTAAGATGGATAATCACATTTTTTTGGTGTACAATTATAGAATGTGTTGACATTAAGAATGGAAGGTGTACCAATTATGGAAAAGCAAGTGAGAGTGCGCTACGCGCCAAGTCCAACAGGACACTTACATATCGGAAATGCGCGTACGGCATTATTTAATTATTTATTTGCTCGTCATTTAGATGGCAAATTTATTATTCGTATTGAAGATACTGATGTAAAACGTAACGTGGCTGGTGGAGAAGAAAGCCAATTAAAATACTTGAAATGGCTCGGTATAGACTGGGATGAAGGTGTTGATGTTGGTGGTGAATTTGGACCATATCGCCAAACAGAGCGTTTAGATATTTATAAAAAATTATATGAAGATTTATTAGAGCGTGGTCTAGCTTATAAATGTTATATGACAGAAGAAGAGCTAGAAGCAGAGCGTGAAGGACAAATCGCTCGCGGTGAAACACCTCGTTACGCAGGTAACCACCGTGAATTAACTGAAGAACAAGTGAAAGAATTTGAAGCTGAGGGACGTATTCCAAGTATTCGTTTCCGTGTACCAGCTGATCGTGACTACACATTCAAAGATATTGTAAAAGATGAAGTTGCGTTCCATTCAAATGATTTCGGTGATTTTGTTATTGTGAAAAAGGATGGAATTCCAACTTATAACTTTGCAGTAGCAGTAGATGATCATCTAATGGAAATTACACATGTACTTCGTGGTGATGATCATATTTCAAATACACCGAAACAAATGATGATTTATGAAGCTTTCGGCTGGGATATTCCACAATTCGGTCATATGACTCTAATTGTTAATGAAAGTCGTAAAAAGTTAAGTAAGCGTGATGAATCTATTATTCAATTTATTGAGCAATATAAAGAGCTTGGGTATCTTCCAGAAGCAATCTTTAACTTTATTGCACTACTAGGTTGGTCTCCGGTAGGAGAAGAAGAAATCTTCTCTAAAGATGAGTTTATCAAAATGTTCGATGCAGCTCGTTTATCAAAATCACCTGCATTATTTGATTCTCAAAAACTAAAATGGATGAACAACCAGTATATGAAAAAGCAAGATTTAGATACGGTTGTAGAGTTAAGCTTACCGCATTTAGTGAAAGCTGGACGTGTGGGAGAAACTTTAAGCGAACAAGACCAAGCTTGGATTCGTGATGTAATTGCTTTATACCATGAACAAATGAGTTTTGGAGCTGAAATTGTAGAGCTTTCTGAAATGTTCTTTAAAGATCATGTTGATTATGAAGAAGAAGGACAAGAAGTATTAAATGGTGAACAAGTACCTGAAGTACTTCGTGCATTTGCTGGTCAAATAGAAGCTCTAGAAGCAATGGAGCCAGCAGCAATTAAGGCAGCGATTAAAGCAGTTCAAAAGGAAACAGGACATAAAGGTAAAAATTTATTTATGCCAATCCGTGTTGCAACTACAGGACAAACGCATGGTCCAGAGCTTCCGAATGCTATTGCACTTCTTGGAAAAGAAAAAGTTTTAAATCGTCTTCAAAAAGTAATTGGTTAACATTTTCTAGGTTTAGAAATATAATAAGTATACCTAAAACCTAATAAGGAAAAGCGACGAGAAGGAGAAGTAGAAAATCAGGCTTTTTACAGAGAGAACCACCTTTAGGCTGGGAGTGGTTTATAAGCGGATTTTTGAAATGCCCCTTCGAGTCTTCTGCTGAACAGCGAATTGCTTCGTGGGATGTCTTAGGCCGCAAAGTAAGCAGAAGCGGTTTACACCGTTATCATGGATGAGTTTGAGGCTTTTTTAAGCCTAAACAGAGTGGAACCGCGCTTAAAAGGCGTCTCTGTCAATATGACAGAGACGCCTTTTTTTTATACCGTGTAAATAGGTATGAATATAGAATTTATCTCCTTATATAAAGAATTAGGGGAGAAGTGATGAGTTAGGGGAGTTAGTTCGCTCGACAAAAAAGCAGCCCATAAAGGGGAGGGAACACCGATGTTTAAGAGGCTTCGGGAAGATATTGAAGTCGTTTTTGAACAGGATCCAGCGGCAAGAGGTTATTTCGAAGTCATTTTAACTTACTCTGGATTACATGCAGTTTGGGCCCATCGAATTGCACATGCTTTTTATAAAAGAAATTTTTTCTTTCTTGCACGTTTTGTTTCACAAGTGAGCCGCTTTTTTACTGGCATTGAGATCCATCCAGGAGCAACAATTGGTCGACGTTTTTTCATAGATCATGGAATGGGAGTTGTAATCGGAGAAACTTGTGAAATTGGTGATAATGTAACGATTTATCAAGGGGTTACATTAGGTGGTACAGGAAAAGAAAAAGGAAAGAGGCATCCAACAATTCAGGATAATGTATTAATTGCGACGGGTGCTAAAGTTCTTGGTTCTATTACTGTGGGAGAGAATTCTAAAATCGGAGCAGGGTCTGTCGTATTAAAAGAAGTTCCTGCACATTCTACAGTTGTAGGTATACCTGGCCGTGTCGTTATTCAAAATGGAGTAAAGATTGGTCAAGAATTAAATCACTCTGACCTTCCGGATCCGATTTTTGATAAATTAAAGGCTATGGAAGTAGAACTTGATAAATTGAAGAAACAATTGGAATTAAAGGTAGAAAGGAAGGATAAAAATGACTATTCACATTTATAATACGTTAACACGTCAAAAAGAAGAGTTTGTTCCATTAGAAGAAAATAAGGTAAAGATGTATGTATGCGGACCTACAGTTTATAACTACATTCATATTGGGAATGCAAGGCCTCCTATGGTATTCGATACAGTGCGTCGTTATTTAGAATACAAAGGATACGATGTGCAATATGTATCTAACTTTACGGATGTAGATGATAAATTAATTAAAGCGGCAAATGAATTAGGTGAAGATGTACCGACAATTGCTGATCGTTTTGTTGAAGCGTACTTTGAAGATGTAACAGCACTAGGTTGCAAACACGCAACAGTTCATCCTCGTGTAACAGAAAATATGGATATCATTATTGAATTTATTCAAGAACTTGTGAATAAAGGGTATGCATATGAATCAGAGGGTGATGTGTACTTTAAGACGAAGGAATTCGAAGGTTACGGTAAATTATCACATCAACCAATCGCAGATTTACGTCACGGTGCTCGTATTGAGGTAGGGGAAAAGAAACAAGACCCTCTTGATTTTGCTTTATGGAAAGCTGCGAAAGAAGGAGAAATCTTCTGGGAAAGCCCTTGGGGGCAAGGACGTCCAGGATGGCATATTGAATGCTCAGCAATGGCGCGTAAGTACTTAGGGGATACAATTGACATTCATGCTGGTGGTCAAGACTTGGCTTTCCCACATCATGAAAATGAAATTGCGCAGTCAGAGGCATTGACTGGAAAAACGTTTGCACGTTACTGGATGCATAATGGATATATTAATATTAACAATGAGAAGATGTCTAAATCGCTTGGTAACTTTATTTTAGTTCACGATATTATTAAGCAATACGACCCGCAGTTAATTAGATTCTTTATGTTATCAGTACACTATCGTCACCCGATTAACTTTAGTGAAGAGTTATTACAAAGTACGAATAATGGACTGGAAAGAATTAAAACAGCTTATGGAAACTTAAAGCATCGTATGGAGAGTAGTACGGATTTAACGGACCATAATGAGAAATGGTTAGCTGAAATAGAGAAATTCCAGACTGCATTTGAAGAGGCAATGAATGATGACTTTAACACTGCAAATGCAATTACCGAATTATACAACGTAGCAAATCATGCAAATCAATATTTACTTGAAGAGCATACATCTAAAGTTGTGATTGAAGCATACGTAAAACAACTGGAAACGTTATTTGATATTTTGGGATTAGAATTATCAAAAGAAGAATTACTGGATGAAGAAATTGAAGAGCTTATCCAAAAGCGCATTGAAGCTCGTAAAAATCGTGATTTTGCATTGTCTGATCAAATTCGTGACGATTTAAAAGAACGTAATATTATTTTAGAAGATACTGCTCAAGGTACAAGATGGAAAAGAGGATAAGGATGATCGATGCAAAGCAATTAAACAGCTTGGCGTTAGCGTATATGGGTGATGCGGTATATGAACAATATATCCGCTATCACCTCCTTCAAAAAGGAAAAGTTCGCCCTAATCAATTACACCGCTTAGGGACGAGCTTTGTTTCAGCAAAAGCACAGGCGAAAGTTGTTTATCATTTATTAGAGACGGCATTTTTGACAGAGGAAGAAGAGGCGGTATTAAGAAGAGGGCGTAATGCAAATTCAGGTACAGTTCCGAAAAATACGGATGTACAAACATATCGACATAGTACAGCCTTTGAAGCGCTAATTGGTTATCATCATTTATTAAATAATCGTGAAAGATTAGACGAAATTGTATATAAGGCAATTGCAGTTTTAGAAGAAAAGGAAGGGGGCACATCATCATGACTAGTGAATATATTATCGGACGTAACCCTGTAATTGAAGCGTTAAGATCAGGGAGAGATATTAATAAAATTTGGATCGCAGAAGGTGCTGCCAAAGGACAAGTACAAATTGTACTAGCGTTAGCGAAAGAAAATAAGATTATTTTACAACATGCACCAAAGAAAAAGTTAGATCAATTAGTTGAGGGTAATCATCAAGGTGTAATTGCTCAAGTAGCTGCATATCAGTATGCAGAGTTAGAAGATTTATTCAAAGTGGCAGAAAAACGTAATGAAGATCCATTCTTCTTGATTTTAGATGAGATTGAAGATCCGCATAACCTAGGTTCTATTATGCGTACTGCTGATGCAACAGGAGCTCATGGAATTATTATTCCGAAGAGAAGAGCTGTGGGACTTACAGCATCAGTTGCGAAAGCATCAACAGGAGCGATTGAATACATTCCTGTTGCGCGCGTAACAAACTTATCTCGTACAATTGATGAATTAAAAGAGCGTGGACTTTGGATTGCTGGTACAGATGCCAAAGGGAAAACGGATTACCGTAATTTAGATGGTACAATGCCGATTGGGTTAGTAATTGGTAGTGAAGGAAAAGGTATGAGTCGTATTATTGGTGAAAAGTGTGATTTCTTAATCACTTTACCGATGGTTGGTAAAGTTACATCCTTAAATGCTTCAGTAGCCGCAAGTTTGTTAATGTATGAGGTATATCGTAAACGTCACGAAATTGGTAAATAAAAAATGAACGATATTTTAATCGTTGACGGTTACAACATTATCGGAGCTTGGGGAGATTTGAAGAAACTGCGGGATGTAGATTTACAATCATCAAGAGATGCGCTTATTGATAAGATGGCGGATTATCAAGGTTATACAGGTATAAAAGTGATGATAGTCTTTGATGCCTATACAGTCCATGGTATTGAAAAAAAGATGAAACAATCTCGTGTAGAAGTAATATTCACACGAAAGAATCAAACTGCAGACGAAAAGATAGAGCAACTTGCGATAGAGCTTAGAAATATAAATACACAAATATATGTTGCGACTTCTGATTATACAGAACAATGGGTTATATTTGGGCAAGGTGCCCTTCGAAAATCTGCGCGTGAATTAGAGTTGGAAGTACAAGCGATGGAACAACAAGTAAGAAGGCGCACAAAAGACACGAAAGAACAGCAGCCCGCCATGCGAAAGATATTTAGTAAAGATATTACAGAAAAATTAGAAAAATTAAGAAGAGGAGAGCGTTGAAGCATTGACGCTCTTTATCTTTTTACTGTATAATATTGCTAAATAAATAGCGGTCGGAGGGATCAAGGTGGAAGCAGGCTTCGTAAGTATAGGCGACGTTACATTTCGTGATTTAGAGGATGAGGCAATCGTTGAGTTAGTTCGAAAAGGTAATACTGACGCTCTAGAATATTTAATTCACAAGTATAAGAACTTTGTTCGTGCGAAATCAAGATCTTACTTTTTAGTGGGTGCCGATCGAGAAGACATTGTTCAAGAAGGTATGATAGGGTTGTTTAAAGCAATTCGTGATTATAAAGAGGACAAGCTGTCTTCATTCAAAGCATTTGCTGAACTATGTATCACTCGACAAATTATTACCGCTATTAAAACGGCAACAAGACAAAAACATATTCCTTTAAATTCGTATGTGTCTTTAGATAAGCCGATTTACGATGAGGAATCTGATCGAACGTTATTGGATGTTATTTCTGAAGCGAAGGTGACTGATCCTGAAGAGATGATCATTAGCCAGGAAGAATATACAGACATAGAATCAAAAATATCTGAATTATTAAGCGATTTAGAAAGGAAAGTGCTTTCTTTATATTTAGATGGTCGTTCTTATCAAGAGATTTCAGAACAGTTAAACAGGCATGTGAAATCTATTGATAACGCTTTACAAAGAGTAAAGAGAAAATTGGAACGATATATGGAAATGAGAGAAAGTACAACTTTAAATTCATAAGAAGTAACAAGTGCTACAGGTGTAAAATAAATCACCTGTTTTCTTTTGTAGAGAGTACAAAATGCATGTCATTGACATTGTCTTTTATTGTATGATACATTTTTAGGGACATAATGTTACAAGGTTGGTGTAACTAATGAGGAAAAAAGTTGTACTCTCATGTGAAGAGTGTAAAAATCGAAACTACTCTACTATGAAAGATACGAGCTCAATAGAGCGACTTGAAATAAAAAAGTTTTGTAAAACATGCAATCAGCATACAGTTCACAAGGAAACAAAATAAATAATTGAAATAATACACTGGAGGTCCCGCAGATGCGTTTAACGAACTTTTTCGGCGATGTAGGTCGCGAAATGAAAAAAGTAAGTTGGCCTAAAAAAGATGAATTACTCCGCTCAACAGCGACTGTTGTTGCTACAGTTGTGTTCTTTGCGATTTTCTTCGCAGTAGTTGATATGGGCATTTCTTCTTTAATTCGGTTAATTCTTGGTTAATTCTTGAATAAGAAGCACTTATCCATGATATAATGTTATTTATAAGAACTGTGTAAAAGCCCGGTGAACGGGTTTTTTCATTTGCGCAAAAAAATGTACGTCAGGGAGGGAAGGACGCTCGTCCTAAATGAATGGAAAAAAGTTGGTATGTTGTCCATACTTATTCTGGATATGAAAATAAAGTAAAAGCAAACCTAGAGAAACGTGTAGAATCAATGGGTATGCAAGATAAAATTTTCCGTGTTGTTGTCCCGGAAGAAGTAGAAGTAGAAATGAAAAACGGAAAAGAAAAATTAATGAAAAGAAAAGTGTTCCCAGGTTATGTATTAGTAGAATTAATCATGACTGATGACTCTTGGTATGTTGTACGTAACACGCCGGGTGTAACTGGGTTCGTTGGTTCTTCTGGTTCTGGATCTAAACCATCACCTCTATTAGAAGAGGAAGTTGTTACCATTATGAAACATATGGGAATGGACAACGAAGTGGTTGATTTCGACTTTGAACTTCATGAGACAGTACGTGTAAATGAGGGGCCATTCGCAGATTATACAGGTGCTATTGAAGAAATTGATGTGGAGAAGAAAAAGGTTAGCGTGCTTGTGGACATGTTTGGTCGCGAGACTCCAGTTGAACTTGACTTCCATCAAATTGAAAAATTATAAAATGAAACTTGAAATGAATTGTAAAAAGTGATAATATCTTTTAAGTCAGTACGTCTTCGTTATCGGAGACGTTTTTTGAAAGATTTTATCCTTACAGATAAAATATGACGTGGGAGGGCAAATCACTGTCCAATTGACCACATCACGGACTTAAGGAGGTGTGTCTCGTGGCTAAAAAGGTAATTAAAATGGTAAAGCTTCAAATTCCTGCAGGTAAAGCTAACCCAGCTCCACCAGTTGGTCCAGCATTAGGACAAGCAGGTGTTAACATCATGGGCTTCTGTAAAGAGTTTAACGCTCGTACAGCAGATCAAGCTGGTCTTATCATCCCTGTTGAAATTACGGTATTTGAGGACCGTTCATTCACTTTCATTACTAAAACTCCTCCTGCTGCTGTTCTTCTTAAGAAAGTAGCTGGTATTGAGTCTGGTTCTGGTGAACCAAACCGTAATAAAGTGGCAACTGTTAAGCGTGATAAAGTACGCGAAATCGCTGAAACTAAAATGCCTGACCTAAACGCTGCTAGCGTAGAAGCTGCAATGCGTATGGTTGAAGGTACTGCACGCAGTATGGGCATCGTTATCGAAGACTAATTCGATTTGTTTTAAAAAAGGTTGCGGGTCTGGAATTCCAATTCGCAACCTTTATTATCGTAAATGATTATCGTTTTTAAATAAATGGATGGCGCTCATCCTCAGGTTATACCTGAAAACAGGCGTAAACGTGGGAGGTTATTCCGCTAAAACCACATTCGAGGAGGAAATAAAAATGGCTAAAAGAGGTAAAAAGTACGTAGAAGCTGCAAAGCTTGTTGATCGTGCAGCTGCTTACTCTGCAACAGAAGCAGTAGAATTAGTAAAGAAAACAAACACAGCTAAATTTGATGCAACTGTAGAAGCTGCATTCCGTTTAGGTGTTGACCCTAAGAAAGCTGACCAACAAATCCGTGGCGCAGTTGTTCTTCCACACGGTACTGGTAAAGTACAACGTGTATTAGTATTTGCTAAAGGTGAAAAAGCTAAAGAAGCTGAAGCTGCTGGAGCTGACTTCGTAGGCGATACTGATTACATCGGTAAAATCCAACAAGGTTGGTTCGATTTCGATGTAGTAGTAGCAACTCCTGACATGATGGGTGAAGTTGGTAAACTTGGTCGCGTATTAGGACCTAAAGGTTTAATGCCAAACCCTAAAACTGGAACAGTTACTTTCGATGTAACTAAAGCTGTTAACGAAATCAAAGCTGGTAAAGTTGAATACCGCGTTGATAAAGCTGGTAACATCCACGTTCCAATCGGTAAAGTATCTTTCGAAGATGCTAAATTAGTAGAAAACTTCAAAACAATTGCTGACACTTTACAAAAAGTTAAGCCAGCTGCTGCAAAAGGTACTTACATGAAGAACGTAACAGTTGCTTCTACAATGGGACCTGGCGTACGTGTAGACGTTTCTACATTAGCGTAAATTTTGGAAGTTGACTTCATAAAGAAGTTTTAATATAATCATTTATGTTGTGAATTTAATTAGTGTACCGTAGACAGTAGGTGTCAATAGACTTAATTTCCTACCTAGGTGTTAATATACGAAGCGGAATCTTTTTTCTGTGACTATATGCCTCCATGTCTACAAGTTGGGCATGGAGGTTTTTAGTGCACTTTCGGTACATCTTCTATATAATCTACAGGAGGTGTAATAACATGAGCAAAGTAATCGAAACTAAACAACAAGTTGTAACTGAAATCGCGGACAAACTTCGCGCTAGTAAATCTACAATCGTTGTTGACTACCGTGGTTTAACAGTTTCTGAAGCAACAGAATTACGTAAGCAATTACGTGAAGCTGGCGTTGAGTTCAAAGTTTACAAAAACTCTCTAACTCGTCGTGCTGCAGAATCTGCTGAAATGGCTGAGTTAAATGAATTCTTAACAGGACCAAACGCAATCGCGTTCAGTAACGAGGATGTAGTTGCTCCTGCGAAAGTATTAAACGACTTCGCTAAAGATCATGAAGCTTTAGAAATTAAAGCGGGCGTAATCGAAGGTAAACTTGTAACACTTGATGAGGTTAAAGCAATCGCTACTCTTCCATCACGTGAAGGCTTACTTTCTATGCTTCTTAGCGTTCTTCAAGCTCCAATCCGTAACCTTGCACTTGCTACTAAAGCAGTTGCAGACCAAAAGGAAGAGCAAGGCGCTTAATTTTTTAAAAGATAATTACGTATTATCGATAAAACAATACAAACCTATTTAAGGGAGGATATTTACAATGACTAAAGAACAAATCATTGAAGCAGTTAAATCTATGACTGTATTAGAACTTAACGACTTAGTAAAAGCTATCGAGGAAGAATTCGGCGTAACTGCTGCTGCTCCTGTAGCTGTTGCTGGTGGCGCTGGAGAAGCTGCTGCTGAGAAAACTGAATTTGATGTGGAACTAACTAGCGCTGGTGCACAAAAAATCAAAGTTATCAAAGTTGTTCGTGAAATCACTGGTCTTGGCTTAAAAGAAGCTAAAGAATTAGTTGACAACACTCCAAAAGTAATCAAAGAAGCTGCTGCTAAAGAAGAAGCTGAAGAAATCAAAGCTAAACTTGAAGAAGTTGGCGCTGCTGTAGAAGTTAAGTAATTAACTTTTGATGCTTTAAAAAAAGCTCGCTCTCATGCGAGCTTTTTTTTTAACTGTAAAGAAAAGAGGTGGCCATATGGCAGACCATTATTTTTCTAACGACCCTTCTAGTAAAAGTGATCGTAAGCGATGGGAGTTTGACCTTCGTGGATCTCGATTTACTTTCTTATCTGACCATGGGGTGTTCTCGAAAAACGAAGTGGACTTTGGTTCCCGTCTTTTAATTGAAGCGTTTCAAATGCCAGATATTAAAGGTAATATATTAGACGTAGGTTGCGGATACGGTCCTATTGGTTTGTCGTTAGCGAAAGAGTTTCAAGGTCGTGAAGTTCACATGGTGGATGTGAATGAGAGGGCACTTGGGCTTGCGAAAGAAAACGCCGCTAATAACAAAATCGAGAATATACGTATTTTTCAAAGTAGCGTCTATGAAAATGTAGATGGTAAGTATGCTGCTATTCTATCTAACCCTCCAATTCGTGCGGGTAAAGATATCGTACATGAGATTTTAGAAAAAGCTGTGGAGTATTTAGTTCCAGGTGGAGAACTTTGGATTGTTATTCAAAAGAAACAAGGTGCACCGTCTGCGCTAAAAAAACTAGAAGAAGTATTTTCTGAGGTTGAGGTTGTAGAAAAGAAAAAAGGATATTATATCATAAAATCAAAAAAACGTTGACGGTTATTTTTGGCTATGTTAACATTATACAATGCCAATATATGATTTTCTGCGTTGAGAAAGATGTATATTTTTGTTTCTCTTGGAAAAGATAGTAAAATCAGCAGATTATGAAACAGAATGATGGTTTTCTTATAGAAGCCATTTTTCTTTTTTGAGCAGGTAGAAAGACTCAACGTATTTATCTTTAAGAGAAAGAGACTACGCTAATAGCAGTAGTTGTATTTATTTGTGATTTTGCACAAATTTTTTTGTGCATTTATAATACTCATGATTTGAGGGGTGAAGCAGTTGACAGGTCAACTAGTTCAATACGGACGCCACCGCCAACGAAGAAGTTATGCCCGTATTAGTGAAGTATTAGAGTTACCAAATCTTATCGAAATTCAAACCTCTTCTTATCAGTGGTTTCTTGATGAGGGTTTGCGAGAAATGTTCCAAGACATTTCTCCGATTGAAGACTTTACGGGAAATCTATCGCTTGAATTTATCGACTACAGCTTAGGTGAACCTAAATACTCTGTAGACGAATGCAAAGAGCGTGATGTGACGTATGCAGCACCACTTCGTGTAAAAGTGCGTCTAATCAACAAGGAAACTGGTGAAGTAAAAGAACAAGATGTGTTCATGGGAGATTTCCCACTCATGACAGAGACTGGAACATTCGTAATTAACGGTGCAGAACGTGTTATCGTTTCCCAGTTAGTTCGCTCTCCAAGCGTATACTATAGTGGCAAAGTGGATAAAAACGGAAAACGTGGTTTTACTGCTACTGTAATTCCAAACCGCGGAGCTTGGTTAGAGTATGAGACAGATGCTAAGGATGTTGTATATGTGCGTATTGACCGTACGCGTAAACTTCCTGTAACTGTTTTGTTACGCGCATTAGGGTTTGGCTCTGATCAAGAAATCACCGAGCTTTTAGGTGATAACGAATACTTAAGCAACACATTAGAAAAAGACAACACAGATAGCACAGAAAAAGCATTGCTTGAAATTTATGAGCGTCTACGTCCTGGTGAACCACCAACGGTAGAAAATGCTAAGAGCTTACTTGTGTCTCGTTTCTTTGATCCAAAGCGCTACGATTTAGCAAATGTAGGTCGCTATAAGATCAACAAGAAGTTACACATTAAAAACAGATTGTTTAATCAACGTTTAGCTGAAACATTAGTGGATCCAGAAACTGGTGAAATTTTAGCGGCAGAAGGAACAATCTTAGATCGTCGTACACTTGATCGCATTTTACCTTACTTAGAGAAAAACATTGGATTCAAAACAGCGAAACCAATGGGTGGAGTGGTAGAAGGCGATGTTGAGCTGCAATCTATTAAGATTTATGCTCCTGAGTCGGAAGGCGAACGCGTAATTAATGTAATTGGTAATGCAAACATTACTCGTGATGTGAAACACATTACACCAGGTGATATCCTTGCTTCTATCAGTTACTTCTTCAACCTACTATACAAAGTAGGGGATACAGATGATATTGACCATTTAGGAAACCGTCGTCTGCGTTCTGTTGGAGAACTGTTACAAAATCAATTCCGTATCGGTCTTTCTCGTATGGAACGTGTTGTTCGTGAGAGAATGTCGATCCAAGATACAAATGCAATTACACCACAGGCACTAATTAATATTCGTCCTGTTATTGCATCTATTAAAGAGTTCTTCGGAAGTTCTCAGTTATCTCAGTTTATGGACCAAACAAACCCATTAGCAGAGTTAACTCACAAACGAAGACTATCTGCATTAGGACCTGGTGGTTTAACGCGTGAGCGCGCAGGCTTTGAAGTGCGTGACGTTCATTACTCTCACTACGGTCGTATGTGTCCGATTGAAACACCAGAGGGACCAAACATCGGTTTGATTAACTCATTATCTTCGTTCGCGAAAGTAAATGAGTTTGGTTTCATTGAAACACCATACCGTCGTGTTGACCCAGAAACTGGTCTTGTAACAGGGCATGTTGATTACTTAACAGCAGATGAAGAAGATAACTATGTTGTAGCCCAAGCGAATATGAAATTATCTGACGAAGGTGAATTCCTAAGTGAAGATATCGTAGCTCGTTTCCGTGGTGAAAACATTGTCACAAATAGAGAACGCATCGACTACATGGATGTATCTCCAAAACAAGTAGTGTCGGCAGCGACAGCTTGTATTCCGTTCTTAGAAAACGATGACTCTAACCGCGCACTTATGGGAGCGAACATGCAACGTCAGGCGGTTCCGTTAATGAATCCGGAATCTCCGATTGTAGGTACAGGTATGGAGTACGTATCAGCAAAAGACTCAGGTGCTGCAGTAATCTGTAAACATCCTGGGGTTGTTGAGCGCGTAGAAGCACGTGAAGTTTGGGTACGTCGCTATGTAGAAGTTGACGGTCAAACAGTAAAAGGCGACTTAGATCGCTACAAAATGCAAAAATTCATTCGTTCTAACCAAGGAACTTGTTACAACCAACGTCCAATCGTAAGTGTTGGAAATGAAGTTGTAAAAGGTGAAATCCTTGCGGATGGTCCTTCTATGGAATTAGGTGAACTAGCACTTGGACGTAACGTGCTTGTTGGCTTCATGACTTGGGACGGTTATAACTACGAGGATGCGATCATCATGAGTGAGCGCCTTGTAAAAGATGATGTGTACACTTCTATTCATATTGAAGAATATGAATCAGAAGCTCGTGATACGAAGCTTGGACCAGAAGAAATTACACGTGACATTCCAAACGTTGGGGAAGACGCATTACGTAACCTTGACGAGCGCGGTATCATTCGCGTTGGTGCTGAAGTAAAAGATGGAGATTTACTTGTTGGTAAAGTAACACCTAAAGGTGTAACAGAATTAACAGCTGAAGAACGTCTATTACATGCTATCTTTGGAGAAAAAGCGCGTGAAGTACGTGATACATCACTACGTGTACCACACGGTGGTGGCGGTATTATCTTAGACGTAAAAGTATTCAACCGTGAAGATGGCGATGAATTGCCACCGGGCGTGAATCAACTTGTACGTGCATATATCGTTCAAAAACGTAAAATTTCTGAAGGTGACAAGATGGCCGGACGTCACGGTAACAAAGGTGTTATTTCTCGTATTTTACCAGAAGAAGATATGCCTTACCTACCAGACGGTACGCCAATCGATATCATGTTAAACCCATTAGGGGTACCATCTCGTATGAATATCGGTCAGGTATTAGAGCTTCATCTTGGTATGGCAGCAAGATACCTTGGCATTCACATTGCAACACCAGTATTCGATGGTGCTCGTGAGGAAGATGTTTGGGGCACAATTGAAGAAGCTGGTATGGCAAATGACGCGAAAACAATCCTGTATGACGGACGTACTGGTGAACCATTCGATAACCGCGTATCTGTTGGTGTCATGTATATGATCAAACTTGCGCACATGGTTGACGATAAACTTCATGCTCGTTCTACTGGACCATACTCACTTGTAACGCAGCAACCTCTTGGAGGTAAAGCTCAGTTCGGTGGACAGCGTTTCGGTGAGATGGAGGTTTGGGCACTTGAAGCTTACGGTGCTGCTTATACTCTTCAAGAAATCTTAACAGTGAAGTCTGATGATGTTGTTGGACGTGTTAAGACTTATGAAGCAATTGTTAAAGGCGAAAATGTTCCAGAACCAGGCGTTCCTGAATCATTCAAAGTATTGATTAAAGAGCTGCAAAGTTTAGGTATGGACGTTAAAATGATGTCTAGCGACGATACAGAAATTGAAATGCGTGATACAGAAGATGACGATGATCATCAATCAGCAGATAAATTGAATGTCGAAGTTGAGACAACTAAGGAATAATTGGGATAACCTGTAGACTAAAAGGGAGGTAGGCCCCTTGATAGATGTAAATAACTTTGAATATATGAAGATTGGACTTGCTTCACCTGACAAGATTCGTTCTTGGTCATACGGTGAAGTTAAGAAACCAGAAACTATTAACTATCGTACGTTAAAGCCTGAAAAAGATGGCTTATTCTGTGAGCGTATTTTCGGACCACAAAAGGACTGGGAATGTCATTGCGGAAAATACAAACGTGTACGTTATAAAGGTGTAGTTTGTGATCGATGTGGCGTTGAAGTAACGCGTGCAAAAGTACGTCGTGAACGTATGGGTCATATCGAATTAGCTGCTCCTGTATCTCATATTTGGTATTTCAAAGGTATCCCGAGCCGCATGGGACTTGTCTTAGACATGTCCCCTCGCGCGCTTGAAGAAGTAATTTATTTCGCTTCTTATGTTGTAACAGAAAGTGGAGATACACCACTTGATAAGAAGCAATTACTTTCTGAAAAAGAATACCGTGCATATCGTGATCGATATGGTAGCACATTCCAAGCTGCTATGGGTGCAGAAGCAATTAAAAAGCTACTACAAGACATCGATTTAGATAAAGAAGTAGACTTCTTAAAAGAAGAATTAAAAACAGCACAAGGACAACGCCGTACTCGTGCTATTAAACGTCTAGAAGTATTAGAAGCATTCCGTAACTCTGGAAATGAACCGTCTTGGATGATCTTAGATGTTCTACCAGTAATCCCACCAGAACTACGCCCAATGGTACAGTTAGACGGTGGACGTTTTGCTACTTCTGACTTAAACGACTTATACCGTCGTGTAATTAACCGTAACAACCGTTTAAAACGTCTATTGGACTTAGGTGCACCAAGCATCATTGTTCAAAACGAAAAACGTATGTTACAAGAAGCTGTAGACGCATTAATCGATAATGGTCGTCGTGGCCGTCCAGTTACTGGGCCAGGTAACCGTCCATTAAAATCACTATCTCACATGCTTAAAGGTAAACAAGGACGTTTCCGTCAAAATTTATTAGGTAAACGTGTTGACTACTCTGGTCGTTCTGTAATCGTTGTAGGACCGAACTTAAAGATGTATCAATGTGGATTGCCAAAAGAAATGGCGCTTGAACTGTTCAAACCTTTCGTAATGAAAGAGTTAGTTGAAAAAGGATTAGCACATAACATTAAGAGTGCGAAACGTAAAATCGAGCGTGTACAACCTGAAGTTTGGGACGTTTTAGAGTCTGTGATTAAAGAACATCCAGTACTTCTAAACCGCGCACCAACACTTCACCGTCTTGGTATCCAGGCGTTTGAACCTACATTAGTAGAAGGTCGCGCAATCCGTCTTCACCCACTTGTATGTACTGCATACAACGCGGACTTTGACGGTGACCAAATGGCCGTTCACGTACCTTTATCATCAGAAGCTCAAGCTGAAGCTCGTCTTCTTATGTTAGCGGCACAAAACATCTTGAACCCGAAAGACGGTAAACCAGTTGTTACTCCATCTCAGGATATGGTATTAGGTAACTATTACTTAACACTTGAGCGTGAAGGTGCAATCGGTGAAGGTATGGTCTTCAAAGATGCAAACGAAGCATTGCTTGCATATCAAAATGGATATGTTCATCTTCATACACGTGTTGCAGTAGCTGCAAGTGCAGTAAACAACGCAACATTTACTGAAGAGCAAAAGAGTATGCTTCTATTAACAACAGTTGGTAAATTAATATTTAACGAAATCTTACCAGAGTCGTTCCCTTATATTAATGAACCAACAAATTCAAACCTTGAAAAAGAAACACCAGCGAAATATTTCGTTGAAAAAGGTGCGAACATTAAAGAAATTATTGCTAGTCGCGAAGAAGTGGCGCCATTTAGCAAGAAGATCCTTGGTAACATCATTGCGGAAGTGTTCAAACGTTTCCAAATTACAGAAACGTCTCGCATGCTTGACCGTATGAAAAACTTAGGATTCAAGTACTCTACAAAAGCTGGTATTACAGTTGGGGTATCTGACATTCTTGTATTAGGCGAAAAAGATGAAATTCTCCACGAAGCACAAGCAAAAGTAGATAATGTAATTAAACAATTCCGTCGCGGTTTAATCACGGAAGAAGAACGTTACGATCGCGTTATTTCTATTTGGAGTAATGCAAAAGATGTTATCCAAGGAAAACTGATGAAATCCTTGAATAAACGCAACCCAATCTTCATGATGAGTGACTCAGGTGCCCGTGGTAACGCATCTAACTTTACTCAGCTTGCTGGTATGCGTGGTCTTATGGCCAATCCATCTGGTCGTATCATCGAACTTCCAATCAAATCGAGTTTCCGTGAAGGTTTAACAGTACTTGAGTACTTCATCTCTACGCATGGTGCGCGTAAAGGTCTTGCTGATACAGCACTTAAAACTGCCGATTCTGGTTACTTAACACGTCGTCTTGTTGACGTTGCACAAGATGTAATCGTTCGTGAAGATGATTGTGGAACAGATCGCGGTTTATTAAT
This sequence comes from Bacillus sp. PK3-067, assembly GCF_056738645.1. NCBI lineage: Bacteria > Bacillati > Bacillota > Bacilli > Caryophanales > Bacillaceae > Bacillus > Bacillus sp. PK3-067. The sequence continues at coordinate 119,402 of NZ_CP096490.1, forward strand.
TGGTGCGATTAAAGAGGGTAATGAAGTTATCGAGTCATTATATGATCGTCTTGTTGGACGTTTTGCAAGAAAAACTGTAAAACATCCTGAAACAGGTGAAGTATTAGTTGCTGAAAATCAATTAATTACTGAAGATATCGCTCATATCGTTGAAAATTCGGGTGTTGAAACTGTAAACATTCGTTCAGCGTTTACGTGTAACACTCGCCACGGTGTATGTAAGAAGTGTTACGGTCGTAACTTAGCAACTGGAACAGACGTAGAAGTAGGAGAAGCGGTAGGTATTATCGCAGCTCAATCTATCGGTGAGCCAGGTACACAGTTAACGATGCGTACATTCCATACAGGTGGGGTTGCCGGAGATGATATTACTCAAGGTTTACCTCGTATCCAAGAGATCTTCGAAGCTCGTAATCCGAAAGGTCAGGCAGTTATCAGTGAAATCGACGGTGTTATCGCAGCGATCAACGACGTTAAAGATCGCCAAGAAGTAGTTGTACAGGGTGAAGTTGAAGCTCGTACGTATGCTATTCCTTACGGTGCTCGTCTGAAAGTAACTCCAGGACAGCCAATTAGCCACGGTAAAGAGTTAACAGAAGGTTCTATTGATCCGAAAGAATTACTAAAAGTAACGGACATTACGGCGGTTCAAGAATACTTATTACGTGAAGTTCAAAAAGTATACCGTATGCAAGGGGTAGAAATTGGTGACAAACACGTAGAGGTAATGGTACGTCAAATGTTACGTAAAGTTCGTGTAAGTGATGCAGGTGAAACAGATGTATTACCAGGAACATTACTAGATATCCATCAGTTTACTGATGCGAATGCTAAGGTCTTACTGCAAGGTAAGCAACCAGCAACAGCTAGACCTGTTCTACTTGGTATTACAAAAGCTTCACTTGAAACAGATTCATTCTTATCTGCAGCATCGTTCCAAGAAACAACTCGTGTCTTAACTGATGCAGCAATTAAGGGTAAACGCGATGAACTTCTAGGATTAAAAGAAAATGTTATTATCGGTAAACTTGTTCCTGCTGGAACAGGTATGAATCGTTATCGCAAAGTGGATCTTGTAAAAACAACACAAGATGACATGAACGTAGAAAACGATGAGGTTTATGTGGAACAGTAAAATTTTCCGTCATAAATTTTGTATAAAAACAATTAATCTTAGTTGACATTGTATGAGTCAAAATGTTACTATAATCAAGGTTGCTCCTGAACGATGCTTTGGAGGATATTTATATGTCTTATCAAAAAGTATCAACTGCTGAAAATGTAGTCGTTGGTCATAAACGCACATTGGAAGCAATCAAAAATGGTACAGTTAAAGAAGTTGTCATCGCAGAGGATGCTGACATGCGGTTAACCCATGCTATCATTCGTATTGCAATGCAATATAACGTGCCCATAACAAAAGTTGAATCAGTTCGTAAGCTTGGTAAAGCTTCGGGGATTCAAGTGGGAGCTTCAGCAATAGGAATAATAAGTTAAAACTGTTTTTGTGAGGAGAGAGCATTTGCTCTTCCTTGCAAAAACTTTGTTTTCAACTAATAATGAACCACCTGGATATGTGGTCATACAAACATGCGAAGGGAGGATAATCAAATGCCTACTATTAACCAATTAGTGAGAAATGGTCGTACTGATAAAGTATGGAAATCTAAATCACCTGCGTTAAACAAAGGTTTTAACTCTTTAAAGAAAAAATCAACTGATATCTCTGCACCTCAAAAACGTGGTGTATGTACTCGTGTTGGTACAATGACTCCAAAGAAACCTAACTCAGCGTTACGTAAATACGCTCGTGTACGTTTAACAAACGGTATCGAGGTTACAGCTTACATCCCAGGTATCGGTCATAACCTACAAGAGCATAGCGTAGTATTAATTCGCGGTGGTCGTGTAAAGGATTTACCGGGGGTACGTTACCACATCGTTCGTGGTGCGCTTGACACAGCTGGTGTTGACAAACGTATGCAAGGACGTTCTAAATATGGTACTAAGAGACCAAAACCTGCTAAAAAATAATAACTTTAAAATGAAAGGAGGAACTCAATATGCCTCGTAAAGGACCTGTTGCGAAACGTGACGTGTTACCAGATCCAATGTACAATTCGAAGCTAGTAACACGCCTTATCAACAAAATGATGGTTGACGGTAAAAAAGGTAAATCTCAAACAATTCTTTATAATGCGTTCGATATCGTAAACGAACGTACTGGTAAAGAGCCAATGGAAGTATTCGAGCAAGCTCTTAAGAACATCATGCCTGTTCTTGAAGTACGCGCTCGTCGTGTTGGTGGTGCTAACTACCAAGTTCCAGTTGAGGTTCGTCCAGAACGCCGTACAACTTTAGGTCTTCGTTGGTTAGTAAACTACGCTCGTCTTCGTGGTGAAAAAACTATGGAAGAGCGTCTTGCTAACGAAATCTTAGATGCAGCTAACAACGCTGGTGCATCTGTTAAGAAACGTGAAGACACTCATAAAATGGCAGAAGCTAACAAAGCATTTGCTCATTACCGTTGGTAGGATTCAACGTAAAATAAATGTAAGCATAAACCGCTTTATTTGTCGCTTATGGAAGTGTGGAGAGGGAGAATGCCTCTCCCTTTCATCGGGCGCTCGTTTTACATAATGAGAGTACTGGACATACTGACATGTGTAACAATATAAAGTGGCTTTTTTGCTACTTAAAATAAAAAAAATCCAATCCATATATGGAAGGAGCAAGACACCAAATGGCAAGAGAGTTCTCTTTAGAAAACACTCGTAATATTGGTATCATGGCTCACATCGATGCTGGTAAAACAACAGCAACTGAGCGTATTCTGTACTACACAGGACGTATTCATAAAATCGGTGAAACTCACGAAGGTGCATCTCAGATGGACTGGATGGAGCAAGAGCAAGAGCGTGGTATCACAATTACTTCTGCTGCAACTACAGCACAATGGAAAGGTCATCGTGTAAACATCATTGATACTCCAGGACACGTAGATTTCACAGTAGAAGTAGAACGTTCTTTACGCGTACTTGATGGCGCTGTAGCAGTACTTGATGCGCAATCTGGTGTAGAACCACAAACAGAAACTGTTTGGCGTCAGGCTACTACTTACGGCGTACCTCGTATCGTATTCGTTAACAAAATGGATAAGATCGGTGCAGATTTCTTATACTCTGTAGGAACAATCCACGATCGTTTACAAGCAAACGCACATCCAATTCAGTTACCAATCGGTGCTGAAGATGAGTTCAATGGTATCATTGACCTTGTTGAAGAGTGTGCTTACATGTACGGTAACGATTTAGGAACAGACATTCAACGTGTTGAAATTCCTGAAGAGCACAAAGAATTAGCTGAAGAATACCGTGGAAAACTTATTGAAGCGGTAGCTGAGCTTGATGAAGAAATGATGATGAAGTACCTAGAAGGTGAAGAAATCACTGTAGAAGAGCTTAAAGCTGGTATCCGTAAGGCTACAACTTCTGTAGAATTCTTCCCAGTAATCTGTGGTTCTGCATTCAAAAACAAAGGTGTTCAAATTCTGTTAGACGCAGTTATCGACTACCTTCCATCTCCACTAGATGTACCTGCTATTAAAGGTACTCTACCGGATACAGATGAAGAAGTAGAACGTAAGTCTAGCGATGAAGAACCATTCGCAGCTTTAGCATTCAAAATCATGACTGACCCTTATGTTGGTAAGTTAACGTTCTTCCGTGTGTACTCTGGTGTGTTAAACTCTGGATCATACGTGAAAAACTCAACTAAAGGTAAGCGTGAGCGTGTAGGTCGTATCCTACAAATGCACGCTAACAGCCGTGAAGAGATTTCAACAGTTTACGCTGGTGATATCGCTGCTGCTGTAGGTTTAAAAGATACTACTACTGGTGATACTCTTTGTGACGAGAAGAGCCTTGTTATCCTTGAGTCTATGGAATTCCCAGAGCCAGTTATCTCTGTAGCTATCGAACCAAAATCTAAAGCTGACCAAGATAAAATGGGTACAGCATTATCTAAGCTTTCTGAAGAAGATCCAACATTCCGTGCTCACACTGACCAAGAAACTGGCCAAACTATCATCGCTGGTATGGGTGAACTTCACCTTGATATCATCGTTGACCGTATGCGCCGTGAATTCAAAGTGGAAGCAAACGTTGGTGCTCCTCAGGTAGCATACCGTGAGACTTTCCGCGCTGCTGCGAAAGTTGAAGGTAAGTTCGCTCGTCAATCTGGTGGTCGTGGACAATTCGGTCACGTTTGGATTGAGTTTGAACCTAACGAAGAAGGTAAAGGATTCGAATTCGAAAACAAGATCGTCGGTGGTGTAGTTCCTCGTGAATACATCCCAGCTGTTGGAGCAGGTCTTGAAGATGCACTTAAAAATGGTGTACTAGCTGGTTATCCACTAGTTGACATTAAAGCTGCATTAGTTGACGGATCTTACCATGATGTCGATTCATCTGAGATGGCGTTCAAAATCGCTGCATCTATGGCACTTAAAGCTGCGGTTTCTAAATGTAGCCCAGTAATTCTTGAGCCAATGATGAAAGTTGAAGTTGTAATTCCTGAAGAGTACATGGGTGACATTATGGGTGACGTAACATCTCGTCGTGGACGTGTAGAAGGTATGGAAGCTCGCGGTAACGCACAAGTTGTTCGCGCTATGGTTCCACTTTCTGAAATGTTCGGTTATGCAACGTCATTACGTTCTAACACTCAAGGACGCGGAACATTCTCTATGGTGTTTGACCACTATGAAGAAGTACCAAAGTCTGTTTCTGAAGAAATTATCAAAAAAAATAAAGGTGAATAATTGATTTTTATCGATTGTTCAAGTATAACTACTTATGTAAGCTTAGAAAGTGGGACGTAAGTTTCACTTTCTAGTCTAAATATAAAATAACCTATATAAACTAAGGAGGAATTTAGAATGGCTAAAGCTAAATTCGAACGTTCTAAACCCCATGTTAACATCGGTACAATCGGCCACGTTGACCATGGTAAAACTACATTAACTGCTGCGATCACTACAGTTCTTGCAAAAGCTGGTGGTGCTGAAGCACGCGGATACGATCAAATCGATGCTGCTCCAGAAGAAAGAGAGCGCGGTATCACAATCTCAACTGCACACGTTGAGTACGAAACTGAAACTCGTCACTATGCACACGTTGACTGCCCAGGTCACGCTGACTATGTTAAAAACATGATCACTGGTGCTGCTCAAATGGACGGCGGTATCTTAGTAGTATCTGCTGCTGATGGCCCAATGCCTCAAACACGTGAGCACATCCTTCTTTCTCGTCAAGTAGGTGTTCCTTACATCGTTGTATTCTTAAACAAATGCGACATGGTAGATGACGAAGAATTATTAGAATTAGTAGAAATGGAAGTTCGCGACCTATTATCTGAATACGGATTCCCAGGCGACGACATTCCTGTAATCAAAGGTTCTGCTCTTAAAGCTCTTCAAGGAGAAGCTGATTGGGAAGCAAAAATCATTGAATTAATGGCTGAAGTTGATGCTTACATCCCAACTCCAGAACGTGAAACTGACAAACCATTCTTAATGCCTGTAGAGGACGTATTCTCTATCACAGGTCGTGGTACAGTTGCTACTGGTCGTGTTGAGCGCGGTATCGTTAAAGTTGGTGACGTAGTAGAAATCATCGGTCTTGCTGAAGAAAATGCTTCTACAACTGTAACTGGTGTAGAGATGTTCCGTAAACTTCTTGACCAAGCTCAAGCTGGAGACAACATCGGTGCTTTACTTCGTGGGGTTGCTCGTGAAGACATCCAACGTGGACAAGTACTTGCAAAAAGCGGTTCTGTAAAAGCTCACGCTAAATTCAAAGCTGAAGTTTTCGTATTATCTAAAGAAGAAGGTGGACGTCACACTCCATTCTTCGCTAACTACCGTCCTCAGTTCTACTTCCGTACAACTGACGTAACTGGTATCATCCAATTACCAGAAGGTACTGAAATGGTAATGCCTGGTGACAACATCGAAATGACTATCGAACTTATCGCTCCAATCGCTATCGAAGAGGGAACTAAATTCTCTATTCGTGAAGGTGGACGTACAGTAGGTTACGGTGTAGTTGCTACTATCGTTGAGTAATCTTAACTGATATAAAAAAACCTAAGGGATTTTCCCTTAGGTTTTTTGTTTGCGTTTATATAAGGAAGAAGAGGGTGTTTTTTGTTTTGACGAGTTTCTTCTATAGTATTATAAAAACGACAAAAGATAATCCAGAAACTGTAAAATGAATTCTGTTAGATGAAAACTTGAAATTCTTTAAAGTGCCATGTATAATAGCAAAAGTAGAGAAAAGCAGATGCAAACAAAAAGATGCTTGCATCTAGACGAATAACATTGTATAATAGACAATGTTGGTCTTTGACTGCGATGAAGTGGAAGGTTGCTGACACACCCGGCCGCTTTGCCATGGCATGGTGTGGGGAAATTTCCATGGAGAAGGTCTATTTTAGAAATAGGCGAACGAAGGAGGGAAAATAATGGCAAAAGAAAAAATTCGTATCCGTTTAAAAGCTTACGATCACCGTATTCTTGATCAGTCAGCTGAGAAAATTGTAGAAACAGCTAAGCGTTCTGGGGCAACAGTTTCTGGTCCGATCCCATTACCAACTGAAAAAACTGTTTACACAATTCTTCGTGCTGTTCATAAGTACAAAGATTCTCGTGAGCAATTCGAAATGCGCACGCACAAACGTCTAATCGACATCGTGAGTCCTACTCCACAAACAGTAGATTCATTAATGCGTTTAGACTTACCATCTGGTGTAGATATCGAAATCAAACTATAATTTATATAACTTAAAAATGTAGGAGGTGTAACTCATGACCAAAGGAATCTTAGGAAGAAAGATCGGTATGACTCAAGTATTTGCTGAGAACGGTGAGTTAATCCCAGTAACAGTTATCGCTGCTAATCCAAACGTTGTTCTTCAAAAGAAAACAACTGAAACTGATGGCTACAATGCAATCCAGTTAGGATTTGAAGATAAACGTGAAAAGTTAACTAACAAACCTGAACAAGGCCACACTGCTAAAGCATCTACAACTCCTAAGCGCTTCATTCGCGAAATCCGCGATGCAGACGTGGACGGATTAGAGGTTGGTCAAGAGGTAAAAGTTGACGTATTCGCTACAGGTGAAATCGTTGATGTAACAGGAATTTCTAAAGGTAAAGGTTTCCAAGGTGTTATCAAACGCCACGGACAATCTCGCGGACCTATGTCTCATGGTTCTCGCTATCACCGTCGTCCAGGTTCAATGGGCCCAGTTGCTCCGAACCGTGTATTCAAAGGCAAAAAACTTGCTGGACGTATGGGTGGAGACCAAGTTACTATCCAAAACTTAGAAATCGTTCAAGTTGACACTGAGCGCAACTTATTACTAGTAAAAGGTAACGTTCCAGGTGCTAAGAAATCTCTTGTAGTTGTTCAAGGCGCTGTGAAGGTTAGCAAATAATTCACAATAGGAAGGAGGAATTCCAATGCCAAAAGTTACTGTATATAACCAAACTGGTTCACAGGTTGGTGAAATCGAATTAGCTGAAGCTATTTTCGGTATCGAACCAAATGAAGCTGTACTTTTCGAAGCTGTAATGATGCAACGTGCATCTTTACGTCAAGGTACACACAAAGTAAAAACTCGCTCTGAAGTTCGCGGTGGTGGTCGTAAACCATGGCGTCAAAAAGGAACTGGACGTGCTCGTCAAGGGTCTATCCGCTCTCCTCAATGGCGTGGTGGTGGTACGGTATTCGGACCTACACCAAGAAGCTATGCGTACAAACTTCCTAAGAAAGTTCGTCGTTTAGCAATCAAATCTGCATTAGCTACTAAAGTAGTTGAGAACAACATTGTAGTTCTTGAAGACCTAGTGTTAAATGCACCAAAAACAAAAGACATGCTAGCAGTACTTAAAGGATTAACTGTTGAGAAGAAAGCTCTTATCGTAACTGCTGATGCAAACGAATCTGTAGAGTTATCTGCTCGCAATATCCCTGGAGTAACAGTAATCACTGCTGATGGCGTAAACGTTTTAGACGTGCTTCATCATGATAAGCTAATCATGACAAAAGCGGCAGTGGAAAAAGTAGAGGAGGTGCTTGCATAATGAGAGATCCTCGTGATATCATTAAGCGCCCAGTTATCACTGAACGTTCTATGGAAATGATGGCTGAAAAAAAATACACGTTCGATGTGGACGTTAAATCTAATAAAACAGAAGTTAAAGATGCTCTTGAAGCGATCTTTGGTGTTAAAGTAGAAAAAGTGAACATCATGAACTACAAGCCGAAAGCAAAACGCGTTGGTCGTCACGCTGGTTTTACTAGCCGTCGTCGTAAAGCAATCGTTAAGCTAACTGCTGACAGCAAAGAAATCGAAATCTTCCAAGGCGTTTAATTCTTACTAAAGAAGGAGGGAAATTGAGATGGGAATCAAAAAGTATAATCCAACTACTAACGGTCGTCGTAATATGACTACGAATGATTTCGCTGAAATCACGACTGATAGACCCGAAAAGTCATTACTTGCTCCTTTAAGCAAGAAGGCTGGTCGTAATAACCAAGGTAAAATCACTGTACGTCATCAAGGTGGCGGACATAAGCGTCAATACCGTATCATCGACTTTAAGCGTAACAAAGATGGAATTCCAGGACGCGTTGCTACGATCGAATACGATCCAAACCGCTCTGCGAATATCGCATTAATTAACTACGTTGACGGTGAAAAACGTTACATTCTTGCTCCTAAATCTTTAGAAGTAGGTATGGAAGTTATGTCTGGCCCAGAAGCTGACATTAAAATCGGTAACGCATTACCATTAATCAACATTCCAGTAGGTACTGTTGTTCATAACATCGAGCTTAAGCCTGGTCGTGGCGGACAATTAGTTCGTTCTGCTGGTACATCTGCTCAAGTACTTGGTAAAGAAGGTAAATACGTACTTGTACGTTTAACTTCTGGTGAAGTACGTCTTGTATTATCTGCTTGTCGCGCTTCAATCGGTCAAGTAGGTAACGAACAACACGAACTTATCAAAATCGGTAAAGCAGGTCGCTCTCGCTGGTTAGGTAAACGCCCAACAGTTCGTGGTTCTGTAATGAACCCTGTTGATCACCCGCACGGTGGTGGTGAAGGACGTTCTCCAATCGGACGTAAGTCTCCAATGTCTCCATGGGGTAAACCAACTCTTGGATTCAAGACTCGTAAGAAAAACAAAGCGTCTGACAAATTTATCGTTCGTCGTCGTAAAAAATAATGGGATTGTAGTACGGTTCATTTCTAGAACCGTACGCCAATCACGAAGGGAGGCACCAAAATGGCTCGTAGCTTAAAAAAAGGACCATTTGTCGATGATCACTTAATGAGCAAAATGGAAAAATTAGTTGCATCTGAGCAAAAACAAGTTGTTAAAACTTGGTCTCGCCGTTCAACAATCTTCCCTCAGTTCATCGGACACACAATCGCTGTATATGATGGTCGTAAACACGTACCTGTGTACATCACTGAGGATATGGTTGGCCATAAGTTAGGTGAATTCGCACCAACTCGTACGTACAAAGGTCACCTTGCTGACGATAAGAAAACTAGAAGATAATGAGAGGAGGCACTTCAATGCAAGCTAAAGCAGTAGCGAGAACAGTTCGTATTGCTCCTCGTAAAGTTCGTTTAGTAGTAGACTTAATCCGAGGTAAGCAAGTGGGTGAAGCGATTGCTATCCTTAACCACACACCAAAAACTGCTTCTCCAGTTGTAGAAAAAGTTTTAAAATCTGCAATCGCAAATGCAGAGCACAATTATGAGATGGACATTAACAACCTAGTTGTAGAAAAAGTTTTCGTTGACGAAGGTCCAACGTTAAAACGTTTCCGTCCACGTGCAATGGGTCGTGCAAGCCAAATTAACAAACGCACAAGCCACATCACAGTTGTGGTATCAGAAAAGAAGGAGGGATAATCGATGGGTCAAAAGGTTAATCCAATTGGTCTTCGTGTCGGCGTTATCCGTGACTGGGAATCTCGTTGGTTCGCTGAGAAAGATTACGCTACATTATTACATGAAGACATCAAAATCCGTGAGTACATTAATGTACGCTTAAAAGATTCTGCTGTTGCTAAAGTAGAAATCGAACGTGCAGCAAATCGTGTAAATGTTACAATTCACACTGCAAAACCTGGTATGGTAATTGGTAAAGGTGGTACTGAAGTTGAAGCACTTCGTAAAGCTCTTAACCAATTAACAGGCAAGCGTGTACACATCAACATTTTAGAAGTTAAGAGAGCTGATCTTAACGCTAAATTAGTAGGCGAAAACATCGCTCGTCAATTAGAAAACCGTGTATCATTCCGTCGTGCACAAAAGCAAGTTATTCAACGTGCTATGCGTGCAGGTGCTAAAGGTATTAAAACACAGGTTTCTGGTCGTCTTGGCGGAGCTGATATCGCTCGTGCAGAATCTTACAGTGAAGGAACTGTTCCACTTCATACACTTCGCGCTGATATTGACTATGCAGCAGTTGAAGCTGATACAACATACGGTAAATTAGGCGTAAAAGTATGGATCTACCGTGGAGAAGTCCTTCCTACAAAAAAGAAAGCTTCTGAGGAAGGAGGAAAATAATATGTTAATGCCAAAACGCGTAAAATATCGTAGAGAGCATCGTGGTAAAATGCGTGGTCGTGCTAAAGGTGGAACTGAAATTGCTTTCGGTGAATTCGGTTTACAAGCACAAGCTGCTTCATGGATTACAAACCGTCAAATCGAAGCTGCTCGTCGTGCAATGACTCGTTACATGAAACGTGGCGGTAAAGTATGGATTAAAATTTTCCCTTCTAAACCTTACACTGCAAAACCTCTAGAAGTACGTATGGGTTCCGGTAAAGGGGCACCAGAAGGCTGGGTAGCAGTAGTAAAACCTGGGAAAATTATGTTCGAAATCGCGGGTGTATCTGAAGAGGTAGCACGCGAAGCATTACGTCTTGCAGCTCACAAGTTACCTGTGAAATGTAAATTCGTAAAACGTGAAGAAAATGGTGGTGAATCTAATGAAAACTAATGATATTCGTGAATTAACCACTGCCGAAATCGAAACAAAAGTTAAAGCTTTAAAGGAAGAGTTGTTTAATCTTCGCTTCCAACTTGCTACAGGACAATTAGAGAATCCAACTCGCATTCGTGAAGTGCGTAAAGCAATTGCTCGTATGAAAACTGTAGTTCGTGAAAGAGAGATCGGAATTAATCGATAAATTGAGGGGAGGTTTGCATAGTGAGCGAACGTAACCAACGCAAAGTTTATACTGGTCGTGTAGTGTCTGACAAAATGGACAAAACGATTACAGTTTTAGTTGAAACTTACAAAACTCATTCCTTGTACGGAAAACGTGTTAAGTATTCTAAGAAGTACAAAGCCCATGATGAGCAAAACCAAGCGAAACTTGGCGATATCGTTAAAATCATGGAAACTCGCCCGCTTTCTGCTACTAAGCGTTTCCGTTTAGTTGAAATCGTTGAAGAAGCGGTTATTATCTAAATAGACGAATCGGAATTTTTAGTCCGAAGGGAGGTTTCATAACATGATCCAACAAGAATCTCGTTTGAAAGTTGCTGACAACTCTGGTGCACGTGAACTTTTAACAATTAAAGTATTAGGCGGCTCTGGTCGTAAATATGCTAACATTGGTGACATTATCGTTGCTACGGTAAAACAAGCAACACCAGGTGGCGTTGTTAAAAAAGGTGACGTTGTTAAAGCAGTAGTAGTACGTACGAAGAGCGGAGCTCGTCGTCCGGACGGTTCTTACATCAAATTTGATGAAAACGCAGCGGTTATCATTAAAGACGATAAGAGCCCACGTGGTACTCGTATCTTCGGACCAGTAGCTCGTGAATTACGTGATAGCAACTTCATGAAGATCGTTTCTTTAGCTCCAGAAGTTCTATAATTTAAGGTATTGCCTTGCTAAGGAGGTGCAGAATTAAGATGCATGTAAAAAAAGGTGATAAAGTACAGGTAATCACTGGTAAAGACAAAGGAAAACAAGGCGTTATCCTTGTGGCTTTCCCAAAGCAAAACCGTGTTATCGTTGAGGGTGTCAATATCGTTAAGAAGCACTCTAAGCCATCTCAATTAAATCCACAAGGTGGAATTATTACTAAAGAAGCACCTATTCACGTTTCTAACGTTATGATTTTAGATCCGAAAACAGGTGAACCTACTCGCGTAGGCTTCAAAGTAGAAGATGGTAAAAAAGTTCGTATTGCAAAAAAATCTGGTGAATTATTAGATAAATAATTTTCTTAAGAAAGGAGGTCACTTCATTGAATCGCCTTAAAGAGAAGTTCCAAAAGGAAATTACTCCTGCTCTAGTGAGCAAGTTTAACTATAAATCTGTAATGCAGGTACCAAAAATCGAAAAGATCGTAATCAACACTGGTGTTGGTGACGCGGTATCTAACTCAAAAGCGTTAGACAACGCAGTAGAAGAATTAACACAAATCACAGGTCAAAAACCTGTTGTAACTCGTGCTAAAAAATCAATCGCTGGTTTCCGTCTTCGTGAAGGTATGCCAATCGGTGCGAAAGTAACTTTACGCGGCGAGCAAATGTATGAGTTCTTCGACAAATTAGTATCAGTTTCTTTACCACGTGTACGTGATTTCCGTGGTGTTTCTAAGAAATCATTCGATGGTCGTGGAAACTATACATTAGGTGTTAAAGAGCAACTTATTTTCCCTGAGATTGATTATGATAAAGTAAGCAAAGTCCGCGGTATGGACATCGTAATCGTTACTACAGCGAAAACTGATGAAGAAGCTCGTGAACTTTTAACACAATTCGGTATGCCATTCCAAAAATAATGGAAGCCAACGCTAAGTAGAGGAGGCGAAAACGTGGCTAAAAAATCTATGATAGCGAAACAAAAGCGTACTCCTAAGTTTAAAGTACAAGAGTATACACGTTGCGAACGCTGCGGTCGTCCGCATTCTGTATACCGCAAATTTAAACTTTGCCGTATTTGTTTCCGTGAACTTGCATATAAAGGTCAAATTCCTGGTGTTAAAAAAGCTAGTTGGTAAAACCCACAAATGGGAAGGAGGTAAAACACATGGTGATGACAGATCCAATTGCAGACATGCTTACTCGCATCCGTAATGCGAACATGGTACGTCATGAGAAATTAGAGGTTCCTGCTTCTAAAATCAAAAAAGAGATCGCTGAACTTTTAAAACGTGAAGGTTTCATTCGTGATGTAGAATACATCGAGGATAACAAACAAGGTATCCTTCGTATTTTCCTGAAATATGGTGCAAACAATGAACGTGTAATCACTGGATTAAAACGTATCAGTAAACCTGGCTTACGCGTTTACGCTAAAGCTGACGAAGTACCACGTGTACTTAACGGATTAGGTATCGCTCTTGTTTCTACATCTAAGGGAGTAATGACAGACAAAGACGCTCGTCAATTACAAACTGGTGGAGAAGTAGTAGCATACGTTTGGTAATATATATTTAAAACGAACGGAGGTGTGACCACATGTCTCGTATTGGTAAAAAGATTCTTGAAATCCCTGCAGGTGTTACTATTACAGTTGCAGAAGACAATACTGTAACAGTAAAAGGCCCTAAAGGTGAATTAACTCGTACTTTCAATGCTGATATGCTTATCAAAATTGAAGAGAATACATTAACAGTTGAGCGTCCATCTGAACAGAAGGAACACCGTGCATTACACGGTACAACTCGTGCTTTAATCGGAAACATGGTTGAAGGTGTAACTGAAGGTTTCGCACGCGGACTTGAATTAGTCGGTGTTGGTTACCGTGCTCAAAAACAAGGTGATAAACTTGTATTAAGCGTAGGTTATTCTCATCCAGTAGAAATGACTCCGGAAGCAGGTCTTGAAGTTGAAGTACCTGCACCAACTAAGATCGTAATTAAAGGTATCGACAAGCAACGTGTTGGCGAATTCGCTGCTAACATCCGTGCTGTACGTGCTCCTGAGCCTTACAAAGGTAAAGGTATTCGTTACGAAGGCGAAGTTGTTCGTCGTAAAGAAGGTAAAACTGCTAAGTAAACCCGTTAGGTGAGAGAAAGGAGTGACAAGAATGATCACTAAAGCTGATAAAAATGCGACTCGTAAGAAAAGACATGCACGTGTACGTGCTAAACTTACTGGTACTGCAGAGCGTCCACGTTTAAACGTGTTCCGTTCTAACCAACATATTTACGCTCAAGTTATTGATGATGTGAATGGTGTAACGTTAGTAAGTGCATCTACTCTTGATAAAGACCTTGCTCTTAACGGTACTAGCAATATTGAAGCTGCTACGAAAGTTGGAGAATCAGTTGCTAAGCGTGCTGTAGAGAAAGGCGTTAAAGAAGTAGTATTTGATCGCGGTGGTTACTTATACCATGGCCGTGTTAAAGCTCTAGCTGAAGCTGCTCGTGAGGCTGGATTACAATTTTAATGGTCAAAGGAGGGAAAATTGATGCATCGCATTGACCCAAGTAAATTAGAACTTGAAGAACGTGTAGTTACGATAAATCGTGTCGCGAAAGTTGTTAAGGGTGGTCGTCGTTTCCGCTTTGCTGCACTAGTTGTAGTTGGCGATAAAAACGGTCATGTTGGATTCGGTACTGGTAAAGCACAAGAGGTACCAGACGCAATCCGTAAAGCTATCGAAGACGCTAAGAAAAACTTAATCGCTGTACCATTAGTTGGTACAACAATTCCACACACAATCAACGGTCATTTTGGCGCTGGTGAAGTATTCTTAAAACCTGCTGCTGAGGGTACTGGTGTTATTGCTGGTGGACCTGTTCGTGCGGTCCTTGAATTAGCTGGTGTACAAGATATTCTTTCGAAATCTCTTGGTTCTAACACACCAATCAACATGATTCGCGCTACTGTGAACGGATTAAGCGAACTTAAGCGCGCTGAAGATGTTGCAAAATTACGCGGTAAATCTGTAGAAGAGCTACTAGGTTAAGGAGGGAAAACAAATGGCGAAAAAGTTAGAAATTACCCTCACTCGTAGTGTAATTGGTCGTCCACAAGATCAACGTGCGACGGTAGAAGCTTTAGGTCTTAAAAAGTTGAATTCAACTGTAGTTAAGGAAGAAACTCCTGCTATTCTTGGTATGATCAACAAAGTTTCTCACCTTGTAACTGTAAAAGAAGCTTAAGGATAACTCATTAATATAAGGAGGTGCCTGGGAATGAAACTTCATGAATTAAAACCTGCAGAAGGTTCTCGTAAAGTACGTAACCGTGTCGGTCGTGGTATCGGTTCTGGTAACGGTAAAACTGCTGGTAAAGGTCATAAAGGACAAAACGCACGTTCTGGCGGCGGTGTTCGTCTTGGCTTCGAAGGTGGTCAAACTCCATTATTCCGTCGTTTACCAAAACGCGGCTTCACAAACATTAACCGTAAAGAGTTTGCTATTGTAAACTTATCAACGTTAAATCGTTTTGAAGATGGTACAGAAGTAACACCTGAATTATTGCTGGAAACTGGCGTTATCAGCAAGTTAAACGACGGTGTTAAAGTTCTTGCAAGCGGAGCAGTAGAGAAAAAACTAACTGTTAAAGCGCACAAGTTCTCTTCAAGTGCTAAAGAAGCAATTGAAGCAGCTGGCGGATCAGTTGAGGTGATCTAATGTTTCGTACAATCTCCAACTTTATGCGCGTTGCTGAGATAAGACGTAAAATATTATTCACTTTAGCGATGTTAATCGTATTCAGGATTGGCACGTTTATCCCCGTGCCATTTACAAATGGAGACGTACTGAAGGCACAAGATCAATTAAATGCTTTAGGTATTCTAAATACATTTGGCGGTGGAGCCTTGAAAAACTTCTCCATCTTTGCGATGGGAATCATGCCGTATATTACAGCATCCATCATCGTGCAATTATTGCAGATGGATGTTGTTCCTAAATTTTCGGAATGGTCGAAGCAAGGTGAAATGGGCCGTCGTAAATTAACGCAATTCACGCGTTACTTTACAATTGTTCTTGCGTTTATTCAGGGGTTTGGTATGTCAATCGGTTTTAACGGTATGGTAGGTGGACAATTAATTTTGAATCCAGGTTGGAGCACTTATTTATACATTGCTACGGTACTGACTGCTGGTACTGCATTTTTAATGTGGTTAGGTGAACAGATTACAGCTAAAGGTGTAGGTAATGGTATTTCCATCCTTATCTTTGGCGGTATTGCCGCAGCGATCCCAAGTGTTATATCTCAAGTGTATCAGCAACAGTTTCAAAATATCGGAGATCAATTGTTCATGAGTATCGTTAAAGTTGCATTGATTTTACTAGCTGTGCTAGCAGTTATTGTGGGTGTTATTTTCATTCAACAGGCTGTTAGAAAGATCCCAATTCAATATGCGAAGCGTGTAACAGGAGGAAATGGTGGTTATGCTGGAGCACAAAACACACATTTACCGCTTAAGGTAAATAGTGCTGGTGTTATTCCAGTAATTTTTGCTGTTTCATTCTTAATTACGCCTCCGACTATTGCACAGTTCTTCCCGAAACATGATGTATCGCAGTGGATTATTGCAAACTTTAACTATTCTCACCCAGTGGGAATGATCATATATGTTGCGCTCATTGTAGCCTTCACATATTTCTATGCATTTGTTCAGGTTAATCCAGAGCAAATGTCAGAGAATCTAAACAAGCAAGGTGGATATGTTCCAGGTATTCGTCCGGGTAAGAATACGGAACAATATCTAACAAAAATCTTGTATCGTTTGACCTTTGTAGGATCAATTTTCCTAGCAGCGATTGCAATCTTACCAGTTATCTTTACGAAATTGGGAAATCTTCCTCCATCTGCACAGATCGGTGGAACGAGTATGTTAATCGTTGTCGGCGTTGCTTTAGAAACAATGAAGCAGCTAGAAAGCCAACTGGTAAAACGCCATTACAAAGGGTTTATCAAGCAGTGAGTAAGTGGGAAGAATTGTCTTCCCTACATGCTCATGTACTCTGAGGGGGAACAAGGATGAACTTAATTTTAATGGGGCTTCCTGGTGCTGGTAAAGGTACACAAGCCGAACAGATTGTTGCCAAGTATAACATCCCTCACATTTCAACAGGAGACATGTTCCGTGCAGCTATGAAGGCTGAAACTGAAATGGGTCTACAAGCAAAATCTTTTATTGATAAAGGTGCACTTGTTCCAGATGAAGTTACAATCGGAATCGTTCGTGAACGTTTAAGTCAAGACGACTGCGTAAGAGGTTTCTTACTAGACGGTTTCCCACGAACTGTTGCACAAGCATCAGCTCTTGAAGAAATTATGAAAGATCTTGGCAAAAAAATCGACTATGTTTTAAACATTAATGTGGATTCAGGGTTGTTATTAAAACGCCTTACAGGCCGTCGCATTTGTAAAGAGTGCGGTGCGACTTACCACTTAGAATTCAATCCACCAGCAAAAGCTGATGTGTGCGATAAATGTGGTGGCGAATTATATCAACGCTCTGATGACAATGAAGAAACTGTAGCAAATCGTTTAGATGTAAATATTAAGCAAACAAAACCTTTGCTTGATTTCTACGAAGAGCTTGGTTACTTACAAAGCATTAATGGTGAGCAAGATATCAATAAAGTATTTGCTGATATCGATGTTCTCATCGGAGGCTTAGCGTAATGATAATCTGCAAAACTCCTCGCGAGATAGAAATCATGCGAGAAGCTGGCAGGATCGTTGCTTTGACTCATCAAGAGTTGAAACAGCACATTACTCCAGGAATTACAACGAAAGAGCTCGATCAAATAGCGGAAAAGACGATTCAAAAATATGGTGCTACGCCATCTTTTAAAGGATACAACGGATTTCCGGGGAGCATATGTGCTTCTGTAAATGAAGAGCTTGTACACGGAATTCCAGGGAAGCGCAAGCTCAAAGAGGGCGATATCATCAGTATCGATATTGGTGCGAAATACAATGGGTACCATGGAGATTCTGCATGGACGTATCCAGTTGGAAACATTTCTGAATCTGTTCAAAAGCTACTTGATGTCACAGAAAAATCGTTGTATCTTGGTCTAGAACAAGTAAAACCAGGCGAGAGATTATCAAATATCTCACATGCGGTTCAAACCCATGCTGAAGAGAATGGATTCTCGATCGTTAGGGAGTATGTTGGTCACGGAATCGGGCAAGACTTACATGAGGACCCTCAAATCCCGCACTATGGTCCACCAAATAGAGGCCCTAGATTAAAGCCGGGAATGGTCATCTGTGTTGAGCCGATGGTGAATCAAGGAAGACGATATGTAAAAACACTATCTGATGACTGGACAGTGGTAACGGTAGATGGTAAATGGTGTGCCCATTTTGAGCACACGATTGCTCTTACAGAAGCAGGATACGAAATCCTTACCACTTTATAAGTAGCTGGCTCTCCGGGATTTCAGAGCAGTGTAAAATGTTACTGATTTGAAGAAGGGAGAACTATTGAATGGCTAAAGATGATGTAATTGAAGTCGAAGGTACCGTTCTTGAAACGTTGCCAAATGCTATGTTCAAAGTAGAATTAGAGAATGGGCATGTCGTATTGGCTCACGTTTCTGGTAAAATCCGTATGAACTTCATTCGTATTTTACCAGGAGACAAAGTTACGGTAGAATTATCTCCGTACGATTTAAATCGTGGTCGTATTACGTACCGTTTTAAATAATATAGCACTCCGTAATCTTTAAGGAGGTTCGAGACATGAAAGTAAGACCGTCAGTTAAACCAATCTGCGAAAAATGTAAAGTTATTCGTAGACGTGGAAAAGTAATGGTTATTTGTGAAAACCCTAAACATAAACAAAAACAAGGTTAATCAGAAGGAGGTGCATTCGTAATGGCACGTATCGCAGGTGTAGATATTCCTCGAGACAAACGCGTTGTTATTTCTTTAACTTACGTATTCGGCATTGGTCGCACAACTGCTGAAAAAATTCTTGCTGAAGCAGGTATTTCTGAAGAAACACGAGTTCGTGATTTAACGGAAGACGAATTAGGACGTATCCGTGATATCATCGATCGTATTAAAGTTGAGGGAGACCTTCGTCGTGAAGTATCTCTTAACATCAAACGTCTAATGGAGATCGGTTCTTACCGTGGTCTTCGTCACCGTCGTGGTTTACCAGTTCGTGGTCAAAACTCTAAAAACAATGCTCGTACACGTAAAGGTCCACGTCGTACAGTAGCAAATAAAAAGAAATAATAAGTAAAGGAGGTTGAACTAACAATGGCACGTAAAACAAACACTCGTAAAAAACGTGTGAAAAAGAATATTGAAGCTGGTATAGCTCATATTCGTTCTACTTTCAACAACACAATCGTAACACTTACAGATACTCACGGTAACGCACTTTCTTGGTCTAGTGCTGGTGCACTTGGTTTCCGTGGATCTCGTAAATCTACTCCATTCGCTGCGCAAATGGCTGCTGAAACTGCTGCTAAAGCTGCAATGGAACACGGTTTAAAAACTTTAGAGGTTACTGTTAAAGGTCCTGGTGCTGGTCGTGAAGCTGCAATTCGTGCTCTTCAAGCTGCAGGTCTAGAAGTAACAGCAATTAGAGATGTTACTCCAGTTCCTCATAATGGATGTCGTCCACCAAAACGTCGTCGTGTGTAATTTTTCTGTATAGAATTTTCCCTTTTGTCTATAATGGATATGATGCATTATCGAGAAATTTCGTACAGAAACATCGCTTGTTGTGCACAATCGGGAACTGCCTAAGGGGGACTTTCGGTTAGACAGGGGTTATACCTTTGTTTAACCGGGGTTTCGACGTTTTGAAGGAGGGTTTAGTTAATGATTGAAATCGAAAAGCCGAAAATCGAAACGGTTGAACTTAACGAAGATGCTAAATATGGTAAATTCGTAATTGAACCGCTTGAGCGTGGATATGGTACTACTTTGGGTAACTCCTTACGTCGTATTCTTTTATCCTCACTCCCTGGTGCCGCTGTTACTGCTATCCAAATCGATGGCGTATTACATGAATTTTCAACAGTTGAGGGCGTAGTAGAAGACGTTACGACGATCATCTTAAACTTGAAAAAGTTAGCTCTTAAAATCTACTCTGAAGAAGAGAAGACGTTGGAAATTGATGTACAGGGCGAAGGTATTGTCACAGCTGCTGATATTACTCACGATAGTGATGTAGAAATCTTAAATCCAGATTTACACATTGCAACGTTAGCAAAAGATGCGCATTTCCGCGTGCGTTTAACTGCAAAGCGTGGCCGTGGGTATACGCCAGCTGATGCAAATAAAAGCGAAGATCAACCAATAGGAGTAATTCCTATTGATTCTATTTATACTCCAGTATCACGTGTGACTTACCAAGTGGAAAAGACACGTGTCGGACAAGTGGCTAATTATGATAAGCTTACGCTTGATGTATGGACGGATGGAAGCATCGGGCCAAAAGAAGCTATCTCTTTAGGTGCCAAAATCTTAACTGAGCATTTAAATATCTTTGTTGGTTTAACTGATGAAGCACAAAATGCTGAGATTATGGTCGAGAAGGAAGAAGATCAAAAAGAGAAAGTTCTTGAGATGACTATCGAAGAACTAGACCTTTCTGTTCGTTCTTATAATTGCCTAAAACGTGCAGGAATTAATACTGTACAAGAGCTTGCGAACAAAACAGAAGAAGATATGATGAAAGTTCGTAACTTAGGACGTAAATCCTTAGAAGAAGTTAAACATAAACTTGAGGAATTAGGTTTAGGTTTACGTAAAGACGACTGAGGATTTAAACCCATCAACAAAGGAGGGAACTACGAATGGCATACAGAAAATTAGGCCGTACAAGTGCGCAACGTAAAGCTATGTTACGTGATTTAGCTACTGATTTAATTATCAACGAGCGCATCCAAACGACAGAAACTCGTGCAAAAGAACTTCGTTCTGTAGTGGAAAAAATGATCACTTTAGGTAAACGCGGAGATCTTCATGCTCGTCGTCAAGCAGCAGCTTTCATTCGCAATGAAGTAGCTAACGCTGAGACTGGTCAAGATGCACTTCAAAAACTATTCGCTGATGTAGCTCCACGCTATGCTGAGCGCCAAGGCGGATACACTCGTATTGCAAAAATTGGTCCACGTCGCGGAGACGCAGCACCAATGGTAATTATCGAGTTAGTATAATGATAATTAAAAGGGCAGGACAGTTCTTTTCAAGAAACTGGTCATGGCCCTTTTTTTTAAATATAAAAATAGGCTAACTTGGCGAAGGAAAGGGTGCCTTCTATTGAAAAAAGAGAAACTTCGGATAGAAAATATATCATTTCAATATCCTGGGGCAGCCACTTATGCATTAAAAGATGTTTCATTTTCCTTATATGAGGGAGAATGGGTATCTATTATTGGACAAAACGGTTCAGGAAAGTCTACACTTGCAAAATTATTGAATGGTTTGTTTTTGCCAGAAGCAGGGACTATTACAGTAAATGATACAATGGTTTTATCAGAGGAAACGGTATGGGATGTTCGAAAACAAATTGGAATGGTATTTCAAAATCCAGATAATCAATTTGTTGGAACGACAGTGCAAGATGATGTTGTATTTGGCTTGGAGAATATCGGAATGCCAAGAGAACAAATGATTGAAAGATTAGAACAGGCCTTGCAACTTGTCCGTATGGAAGATTTTCTTAATGATGAGCCTCATTCCTTATCTGGTGGGCAAAAGCAGCGAGTGGCAATAGCTGGCGTTTTAGCACTTCAACCATCTATTTTAATATTAGATGAAGCAACGTCAATGTTAGACCCTCAAGGGAGACGTGAAGTAGTAGAAACGGTTAGACAACTTGTTACTCAAAAAGGTATTACCGTGTTATCAATTACGCACGATTTAGAAGAAGCGGCACAGTCAGATCGTGTCATTATTTTAAATAAGGGAGAAATATTAGAGGAAGGGACTCCAGAAAAAATTTTCAAATCCTCTCATATGCTCCAAGAAATTGGCTTAGATGTACCGTTTTCGGTGAAAATAGCAGAATTATTAAAAAGAAATGAAATTCTCTTGCAAAATACGCATCTTACAATGGAAAGCTTGGTGAACGAACTTTGGAGATTACATTCCAAAAAGTAGAACATCGTTATCAATATAAAACTCCATTTGAAAGACGCGCACTTTATGATGTAGACGTGTCGTTTCCAAGTGGGGGCTATTATGCCATTATCGGTCATACTGGTTCAGGAAAGTCGACGATGATTCAACATTTAAATGGTTTATTGCAGCCGACAAATGGTACAGTTCAAATTGGTGAACATTTGATTTCGGCAGGAAAGAAAGAAAAAAAGCTAAAGCCACTACGTAAAAAAGTAGGGGTTGTCTTTCAATTTCCAGAACATCAGTTGTTTGAAGAGACTGTGGAGAAAGATATTTGTTTCGGCCCTACTAATTTTGGAGTATCTGTAGACGAAGCAAGGCAAAAGGCTAGAAAGGCAATTGAACTTGTAGGGCTAGAACCAGAACTGTTAACACGTTCTCCGTTCGAATTAAGTGGTGGACAAATGAGACGTGTTGCTATAGCGGGTGTACTGGCAATGGAACCTGAAGTGCTTGTATTAGATGAACCTACAGCAGGACTAGATCCAAAAGGGCAGAACGAACTTATGGAGATGTTTTATAAGCTGCACAAGGAGAAGGGTCTTACAGTCATCCTTGTAACGCATAATATGGAGGATGCTGCTCAGTATGCGGAGCAGATTGTAGTTATGCATAAAGGAACGGTCTTTTTGCAAGGAAGTGCAGAGGAAGTATTTTCACATGCTGATGAACTAGAGAAAATTGGTGTGGATCTTCCTATGTCATTAAAGTATAAACGTGCAATTGAAGAGAAGTTTGGTATTTCAATTCCAAAGGCTACCTTATCTTTAGAGGATCTTACTCATGAAGTTGTGCAGGTGTTACGAAAAGGTGGTCATGAATCATGCAGCAGTTGATTATTGGGAGATATATCCCGGGGAATTCACTTATTCATCAACTTGATCCACGTACGAAGCTGCTGATTGTCTTTTTATATGTATTTGTTGTTTTCTTAGCAAATAATGCGATTTCATATGGATTTTTATTTTTATATGCACTCATTGCTTTATTTTTTGCAAAAGTGCCGATTCGTTATGTACTTTCGGGCTTAAAACCAATTTTATGGATTTTTCTTTTTACATTTTTCCTGCATATTTTTACAAATAAAGAGGGGGATGTACTATTCCAGCTTGGTTGGTTTTCGATATATGAAAAAGGATTAGAGCAAGGGATATACATTTCTGTACGATTCTTCGTTATTATTTTAATGACGACATTATTAACGTTAACGACGACACCTATTGAAATTACAGATGGTTTGGAGACGTTATTAAAGCCGTTGAAGCGTATAAAGGTTCCTGTTCATGAAATCGCATTAATGATGTCAATTTCTCTTCGTTTTATCCCGACATTAATGGATGAAACGAGTAAAATAATGAAAGCACAAGCGTCACGTGGTATTGATTTTGCCGGGGGACCGATAAAAGATAGAATGAAAGCTATTATTTCACTGCTCGTTCCTCTGTTTATCAGTGCTTTTAAGCGTGCAGAGGACTTAGCCATTGCGATGGAAGCTCGTGGATATCAAAGTGGTGAAGGACGTACTAAATTTAGGCAACTACGCTGGAAAACAAGCGATACAGTAACGATTGTCAGCTTATTTTGTTTAGCTTGTATTTTGGCATGGGTGCGATCGTAATGGAGAATAGAGAAATGGATAGAATAAAATGTACGGTTGCATATGATGGCATGCATTTTTGTGGTTATCAAATTCAGCCGAACCATCGTACTGTTCAACAGGAGATAGAAAAAGCATTGCAGAAATTGCATAAGGGAGAACTTGTTCGTGTTCAGGCATCTGGTAGAACAGATTCTACAGTTCATGCAAAAGGACAAGTAATACACTTTGATACTCCTTTGTCTCTTGAAGAGTGGCAATGGAGTAATGCTTTAAACACAATGTTGCCAGATGATATTGTTATTAGGCAAGTAGAGAAAAAAACAGAAGAATTTCATGCACGTTACGGTGTTGAGAAAAAAGAATATCGTTATCGTGTATTATTATCAAAGACTGCGGATGTATTCCGTAGAAATTACGTATATCAATATCCATACCCGCTCGAAATCAACTCTATAAGAAAAGCAATTCCTTATTTTATTGGAACGCATGATTTTACTTCTTTTTGTTCGGCAAAAACTGACAAAAAAGATAAAGTGCGAACAATTTATGAAATCGAGTTAATTGAACAAGATGATGAAATAATTTTTCGTTTTGTAGGTAATGGATTTTTATATAATATGGTCAGAATTATTGTTGGTACGTTACTTAGCGTAGGGCAAGGAAAGCTTGATTCTGATAGCATTCCAGAGATTTTAGCGAAACAAAATCGTCAGTTTGCTGGAAAGATGGCTCCAGGTCATGGGCTTTACTTGTGGGAGGTAAACTATAACAACTAATCCTGGTGTAACATTTGCTTGACATTAGAAACTCAAAAGTATATCATAACATATGGTATTGTTTCTAAAACCACGATTAGCCCCGGAAGGAAATCGTGTTTAAGATAAACAATAGATTTTTTCTATGGAAAAGATAACGAGGAGGGAAACACATGCGTACGACTTTTATGGCAAAAGCTAACGAAGTTGAGCGTAAATGGTATGTGGTTGATGCTGAAGGTCAAACTTTAGGTCGCCTTGCTAGTGAAGTAGCATCCATTTTACGTGGTAAAAACAAACCTACATTTACACCACACGTTGACACGGGTGATCATGTAATTATTATTAACGCTGAGAAAATTCATTTAACAGGTAATAAATTAAACGATAAAATTTACTACCGTCACACTAACCACCCAGGTGGACTTAAGCAAAGAACAGCTCTTGAAATGCGTACAAACTACCCTGTACAAATGTTAGAGCTTGCAATTAAAGGCATGCTTCCAAAAGGACGCTTAGGCCGTCAAGTTTCTAAGAAACTTAACGTGTATGCTGGAGCAGAGCATCCACACCAAGCACAAAAACCAGAAGTTTACGAACTTCGCGGATAATTAATTAAAGGAGGGCTTACTTTGGCACAGGTTCAATACTATGGCACTGGACGTCGTAAGAGTTCAGTAGCGCGCGTACGCCTAGTTCCAGGCGAAGGACGCGTTATCATTAACGGTCGTGATTTTGAAAACTATATCCCATTTGCTGCATTACGTGAAGTAGTGAAACAACCTCTAGTTGCAACAGAAACTTTAGGTAACTACGATGTACTTGTAAACGTAAATGGTGGTGGATACACTGGTCAAGCTGGTGCTATTCGTCACGGTATTTCTCGCGCTTTATTAAAAGCTGATCCAGAATACCGTCTAACACTAAAACGTGCAGGTCTATTAACTCGTGACGCACGTATGAAAGAGCGTAAAAAATACGGTCTTAAAGGCGCACGTCGTGCACCTCAGTTCTCAAAACGTTAATTTTTGCGAACTACAAACCCCAACCATTTTGGTTGGGGTTTTTTATGTTTCATTCCTCTTTTGCAATTTTTATAGCTTGGAATATTTTAGTGCTACCGCCGCGCGTATGCTTCTTCTTTAGAAGTTTAGACTAATATGTATTAGGGAGGTTTATATGTACTATGAATGTCATTGTCAGCTTACAAGAAAAACAAAAAGAAAAGCAGTTAAAATACGAGCGGAAGATGTTGCGGGAATTATCATTAAAAACATTGCGTTCAAATATTCGTGATGCCTTTCAAATGCAAGAGCTTCATCGTCAGTATGAAGATTACTGTATTGAATTAGGGATAGAATCTTATTTATTAGGAGCGAGATACAGTAAATTTGGTTATTATGGTGAATCGTTTTTTGATGTGAAATATAGAGCTTTAGAAGAAGAACAACAATTAACTGAAACGCTATTTCAATTTTTAACGAGTATGACTATGCGAGAAATAAAGTTGAAAGATGAGGAGTTACTTTTTGAATCTTGTCAGCAGTTTATAGGATTGTGGTGGCAAGAAGGGTATGAAAAAGGTGAAAGAAGATATCGATTAAAGCTTCATTAAGACAAGCATAAACTTTCCTCTTGTCCCATATAAGTAATTAGAGGGACTAGCTGGAGGAGGAAAGGTATGAAGAGAATTCGAATTATCTCTTTTGCACTCGCTGCGGTTGTATTGTTTTTTTTAGTCAAGCAAGAATTTCAAATTACAAAATCGTGGCGAGCTTGGAATTTACCCTTATCAGGGAAAGTAATTGTATTAGATGCTGGGCATGGTGGACCAGATGGAGGGGCTGTTGGTGGAAAGGATATTATAGAAAAGGATATTACGCTTGAAATTACAAAAAAGGTACAAGACTATTTACAAGAACAAGGTGCACTAGTTATTTTAACGCGTGAGGGAGATTATGATTTAGCTAACAAAGATACAAAGTCATATAGTAGACGTAAAGCAGAGGATTTAAAAAAACGTGTAGAAATCATCAATAAACCTGATGTAGATTTTTTTGCAAGTATTCATTTAAATGCTTTAACTAGTAGTGGATCGAAAGGCGCACAAACGTTCTATTACCGCTCTTCGATTGAAAATGAACGTGCTGCAAAATTTATACAGGCTGAATTGAGAACAAGTTTAGAGAACACGAATCGTTCTGCTAAGACAATTTCGCATGTATATTTATTAAAGTATTCTAAAACACCAGGTGCTTTAATTGAAGCTGGCTTTTTATCGAATGTGAACGAAAGGTATATGTTAAATTCGGAGAAATATCAGCAAAAGGTAGCAGCTGCAATATACCGTGGTATATTACGTTATTTCACGGAAAAAGGAAATCCTCCAGAATAAGGAGGATTTTTTTGAGCTTCTCTCGTTAACGAAGTTTTCGGAAAATATGTTATACTGGAAATGTAAACGCATTTATTTCAAGAATACGCAGAGATAAATTCAATTAACATTACGTTATTTTTCATACAGGGGGCTGGGCTAATTATGGTAACGAAAGAGCAAGTGGTTGAAGCGTTAGAAGGGATTGTAGATCCGTTTTTACATAAAACATTAAAAGAAACAAGTGCAATTAAAGAGGTAACAGTCAAGCCAGAGAAGGAACATGTGAGTGTTAAAATTGCAATCGTAAAAACCGGTACAGCGGAACAAATGCAGTTGCAGTCTGGAATTGTAAAGTTAGTAAAAGAACTTGGGGCAGCAACAGTTGGACTTCGTTTTGCAGAATTTACAGAAGAGGAATTAGCTCAGTTTGCACCGGAACAAGAAGAAGAGCAAAGTGAATCTTTATTGTCACCTAATTCAAAAACAACATTCTTAGCAGTAGCGAGTGGAAAAGGTGGCGTGGGAAAATCAACTGTTTCCGTTAACCTTGCAGTTGCTTTAGCTCGTTTAGGAAAAAAAGTTGGTATTATTGATGCGGACATTTACGGTTTTAGTGTGCCAGACATGATGGGGATAGAAAAACGTCCTATCGTAAGAGGTGACAAGATAATTCCGGTGGAACGTTTAGGTGTAAAGGTAATCTCAATGGGCTTCTTTGTAGAGGATAATGCACCAGTTATTTGGAGAGGACCTATGCTTGGGAAAATGTTAAACCACTTCTTCACAGAAGTAGAATGGGGCGATTTAGATTATTTAGTACTAGATTTGCCACCAGGCACAGGTGATGTTGCGTTAGATGTGCACTCAATGTTGCCATCTTGCAAAGAGATTATTGTAACGACGCCTCATCCAACAGCTGCGTTTGTAGCAGCGCGTGCTGGAGCGATGGCATTGCGCACTGAACATAGTATTCTTGGTGTTGTTGAGAATATGGCATATTTTGAAAGTAAGGTAACTGGTGAGAAAGAATATGTATTTGGAAAAGGCGGGGGAGATAAGTTAGCTACCGAATTACAAACGAATGTTCTTGGTCGTATTCCACTGCAACAACCCGATTGGAATAAAGAAGACTTTGCTCCTTCAGTATATGAAGATACACATACAACGGGCATTATTTATAGTAAAATAGCTGAAACAGTAATTGATAAAACAGCTGTTACACAAAAATAAAGTGAAACTTTAATCAGTGGGGTTCACCTGTTACTGACAACAATAAGGCTTTTGTTGCTAGTAAACCTTTCGTTTAATTAGAGGGGTCCATTTTGTCTGTTAATAGCAAGATAAAGTAATAACGAGTGGACAATATATAAATTGTCCACTCGTTATTATAGTTATTATTTTTTACTGTTCTTCCTTCTTATCGCCTTGAGAACCACCGTCACCGCCTGCTTCTTTCTTACCAGATCCGCCTTTTTCAGCTTTTTGCACACCTTTACTAATGATATCAATCATCTTGGCTTGGAAGAGTGGACTTTCAGCAGTTTCTGTTAGTACTTGTTGTAGATATTGACGGTATTCTTTACTCTTCATTGTTTGTAACATCATTTTTTCTACTTCAGGATTTTTCATAATTTCTATAACGCCTGCTTGGTATTCAGGGTCTTTTAATAAGGTTTTCATTAATTGAGTTTGTTCTTTCCCCATACTTTTAGCAAATTTTGATGAGAACTCAGGATCTTTAAAGAGCTTTTCCCAGAATTGTTGCCCTTTATCGGATACCATGGCATCTTCAATCGTTTTCTTTACTACTGTTTCATCTAGTATGAGTGCTTGTTTCATTTTTTCATCAGTTAATACATCTTGAATAGCTTTCTTACCTTGATCTGTTTTTAAAATATCAACAATCATTTTCTTTGTTTGATCGTAATCTAGTTCGGATTTCGTTTCTTTTCCTTGTGCGCATGCTGCAAGTGCGATAAGTAGAAAAGAAGAAACGAAAATGAATAGCATCCGTTTCATAAGTTGGAACTCCTTTCAGCACAGTTCTCTCTTTTTAATATAAATATCTTTAAGGAATTTATACATGAACATGGCTAGCTTTTTGAAATTGTCATTGATACAATTTAATTAGAAATATAAGGATAATGGGGGATGTGTTGTGAATAGCCGCAAGTGGGTACGACTATTTTTAACGACGTTGTTTCTTGGTGGGATTAGCACAGTTATTATTGGTTTTGTTTTGGAGTGGGACAAGTACAATAAATTTTTTCAAAATTTCGACGGTAAGGAGATTTTAGCAGTATCTTTCTGGCTGATGGGTGTAGGATTTATTTTTAGTGTTATAAGTCAAATGGGATTCTTTGCATATTTAACAATCCACCGTTTTGGACTAGGGATGTTTCGCTCATCTTCTTTATGGAATGCAGTCCAGCTCTTCTTTATTGCATTCGTATTATTTGATTTTGTGTATTTAAGATCTGTACTTATTGCAAATGGGGAAGTCTCGTTAGGGAATAATATACTTGTTGCTGGAATGTTATTTGTGTTTGGAGCAATTGTTGCTTATGTAAAAAGTAAAGAAACAAATAAAAAAGCATTTGTGCCAGCTCTGTTCTTTATGGTTGTTGTAACGATCCTTGAATGGGTACCGGCGCTTCGGATTAATGATACAGATTGGTTATATTTAATGGTTATACCGCTATTGTTATGTAATGCATATCAATTACTTGTATTACATCGTTTAATCGGAAAAACAAGTAAATCAGCTTAATAGAGAGTTTTTATACAACATCAGTTATAATGTTGTAAATGGTATGATTAAAAAAGCTCTACCACCTTCTTGAAAGGTAGTAGAGCTTTTTATGCGTGAAGAGTAGTAGGGAAGAAGCTACTTCACATCTTCACTTTTCGTACTTGTGTTGGAAATAAGTTGTGAAACGGATATTTGCTCATATCCATCACTTTTTATTTTTTGCAGGAGCAGCGGTAAAGCTCTATTTGTTTGAAGGGCAGAATCGGATGCGTGTAATAACACGATATCTCCACCTTTCAAATTATTAGAGACAGTGGAAACGATGTTATTTACACCTGGGTTTTTCCAATCGTTTGAATTATTACTCCAATGCACGACGGTGTATCCAAGTGATTCTGCGATTTTAAGGGTTGCTTTGTTAAATTCGCCACTAGGTGGACGTAACAGCTTGACTTGTTTTACACCAAGTTTCGTAAAAACATCTTGTGCTCGTAAAAGGTCTCGTCTTATTTCATTTGTCTCTAGAGAAGTATAGGATGTGTAATTGTACCCCATACTACCGATTTCGTGTCCATCTTTCATGATTCGCTCTACAATATCGGGGTGTCTTTCGGCCCATGCAGCAGAAAGGAAGAAGGTTGCATTCTTAATTTCTTTTTCTTTAAGAGTATCTAGGATTGGAATTGCTTTTTTGTCTCCCCAACTAATATCAAACGTAAATGCAACTTGCTTTTTAGCGGTGTCTCCTTTGTAAATTACTTTAGGGCCTGTAGCAGTTGAAAAAGCAGATTCATGTGAATATGTTTTTAAAAAGAGTAGCCATGCTGTAAATAAGGACAGTATCACTATTAAGCTAATGTGTTTAAAATTTCTCTTACTCGTAATAAAAAAGAAAAACATAATATTACGCCCCTTTGTCCAATCCTTTTCA
>NZ_CP096490.1:155000-245000 GCF_056738645.1 Bacillus sp. PK3-067
CTGCCAAGGGCATAGCTGGGTAGCTATGTGCGGAAGGGATAAGTGCTGAAAGCATCTAAGCATGAAGCCCCCCTCAAGATGAGATTTCCCATAGCGTAAGCTAGTAAGATCCCTGAAAGATGATCAGGTTGATAGGTTCGAGGTGGAAGCATGGTGACATGTGGAGCTGACGAATACTAATAGATTGAGGACTTAACCATATAATATGTAGCAAATGTTATCTAGTTTTGAAGGAATATATATTAAAATTTCTTCTTGACATTTCGAAAGAAATGTTTATAATGATAAAAGTCTGGTAATGATGGCAGAGAGGTCACACCCGTTCCCATACCGAACACGGAAGTTAAGCTCTCTAGCGCCGATGGTAGTTGGGACCTTGTCCCTGTGAGAGTAGGACGTTGCCAGGCTAATATTATTCCGCAGTAGCTCAGTGGTAGAGCTATCGGCTGTTAACCGATCGGTCGTAGGTTCGAGTCCTACCTGCGGAGCCATTATGCTTCCATAGCTCAGCTGGTAGAGCACTTCCATGGTAAGGAAGAGGTCACCGGTTCAAGCCCGGTTGGAAGCTTGGGAATAGGTTTAAAACTTTTTTGGCCCGTTGGTCAAGTGGTTAAGACACCGCCCTTTCACGGCGGTAACACGGGTTCGAATCCCGTACGGGTCACCACTTTTGGAGGATTAGCTCAGCTGGGAGAGCACCTGCCTTACAAGCAGGGGGTCGGCGGTTCGATCCCGTCATCCTCCACCATATATATTTAAAATGTCGGAGGGGTAGCGAAGTGGCTAAACGCGGCGGACTGTAAATCCGCTCCTTCGGGTTCGGCAGTTCGAATCTGCCCCCCTCCACCATTTTCTTTAAAATAACCTGAGAGGGTTTATTTTTTTGAAAAGATAACCATACTAGTAAATATTAATGGGCTATAGCCAAGCGGTAAGGCAACGGACTTTGACTCCGTCATGCGCTGGTTCGAATCCAGCTAGCCCAGCCATTTACGAGCCATTAGCTCAGTTGGTAGAGCATCTGACTTTTAATCAGAGGGTCGAAGGTTCGAGTCCTTCATGGCTCATCATTTTTGCGGAAGTAGTTCAGTGGTAGAATACAACCTTGCCAAGGTTGGGGTCGCGGGTTCGAATCCCGTCTTCCGCTTAATTAATAAGGGGCCTTAGCTCAGCTGGGAGAGCGCCTGCCTTGCACGCAGGAGGTCAGCGGTTCGATCCCGCTAGGCTCCATCTAAATAAAAAAGCTTACATCATACGATGTAAGCTTTTTTTGTGTTTAAAAAGACAACTTTTATACTTGTCGTTTAAAATGAAGAAAACGTAAAAATAAGGGATGGGGAGATAATTGTGAAAGTTATTATTGCATCTGATTCATATAAAGAAAGCCTAAAAGCTATAGAAGTATGTGGAGCTATTGAAAGAGGTTTTAGAGCAATTTTTCCTAATGCAGAGTATGTGAAAATACCAATTGGAGATGGAGGAGAAGGGACGGTTGAATCACTTGTTGATGCTACAGGGGGGAGAATTATATCAATTAGTGTGACAGGACCGCTTAGAGAAGGTATACAAGCTTTTTATGGCATTTCTAAAGATAAAAAGACAGCGTTTATTGAAATGGCAGCAGCATCAGGATTACAGCACGTTCCAGTTGAAAAGCGCAACCCACTTATTACAACGACAAAAGGAACAGGAGAACTTATATTACATGCGCTAGATCAAGGAGTGGAGTACATAATTTTAGGACTTGGAGGAAGTGCTACAAATGATGGCGGGGCAGGTATGTTAGCGGCTTTAGGAGTAAGGTTTATAAATGGTAAGGGTGAAGTAATAGATCCATCTGGAGGCACATTACACTCGATTGTTACTATTGATTTTTCACGAATGGACCCACGCTTAAAGGGGGTAAAGATAGAAGCGGCATGTGATGTGGATAATCCATTAGTCGGAATGCAGGGAGCATCTTTCGTATTTGGGAGACAAAAGGGTGCAAATATAGAGATGATGAAAGAGCTAGATGAGAATTTACAACATTATGCGAATATGCTTAAACGATATGTATCTTTTGATGTATCTGAAATACCTGGTGCAGGGGCAGCGGGAGGAATGGGAGCGGCTGTTATTTCAGTGTTAAAGGGAGACTTGCGTAGGGGCATTGAAATTGTATTAGATTATACAAATTTCGATAAACATATAGAAGATGCACATCTTATTATAACTGGTGAAGGTAGAATAGATAAACAAACTGCATATGGAAAGGCTCCTGTGGGTGTTGCGGGGCGTGCAAAACGTTTTTCTGTGCCTGTAATTGCTATTGGAGGGTCTGTATCATCTGATTATTCAGCTGTGTACGAGAAAGGAATAGATGCGGTATTTAGTATCACAACGAAACCGATGACACTAGAAGAAGCATATAAAGTAGCAGAAGAAAATATTGAAATGACAACGAAGAATATTGCAACAGTATGGAAAATAGCATCAGAAAAACACTTCTAAATATAGGAGTGTTTTATTATTATTATTTAATAATAGTGATTGCGATTGTTTCATTAAGTTAACTTTATACATAGAATAGTCTTAAAATTTGGTTTTCAACGTGAATATAAGTGAATAAATTGTATATCCATACAGAAAAATGTCGAGTTGAGTCAGACTATATAAAAGATTTAAAATATTTAGTGAAGGCATAAAAGGGGGATACTATCTATGAAAAAAGAAATCTCAGTTATTGGAGTTCCAATGGATTTAGGACAGATGCGTCGTGGAGTTGATATGGGACCGAGCGCGATCCGTTATGCAGGGGTAATTGAAAGAATTGAAGAAATTGGATATGACGTTAAAGATATGGGAGATATATGTATAGAGAGAGAAAAAGAGATAGATGAAAATACAAAATTAAGAAACCTTACACAAGTTGCAACTGTATGTAATGAATTAGCAAGTAAGGTGGATCATATTATAGAAGAAGGTCGTTTTCCACTTGTATTAGGTGGTGACCATAGTATTGCTATCGGTACATTAGCTGGTGTAGCAAAACATTATAAAAACTTAGGCGTTATTTGGTATGATGCACACGGTGATTTAAATACAGAGGAAACTTCACCATCTGGAAATATTCATGGTATGTCACTTGCAGCAAGTTTAGGTTATGGACATTCTTCACTTGTAGATTTATACGGAGCATATCCAAAGGTGAAAAAAGAGAATGTCGTAATTATCGGTGCGCGTGCATTGGATGAAGGAGAAAAAGATTTCATTCGCAATGAAGGTATTAAAGTGTTCTCAATGCATGAAATTGATCGTATGGGGATGACGGCTGTGATGGAAGAAACAATCGCATATTTATCTCATACCGATGGTGTACACTTATCATTAGATTTAGATGGTCTTGATCCTCATGATGCACCAGGTGTTGGAACGCCTGTAATTGGCGGTCTATCTTATCGTGAAAGTCATTTGGCGATGGAAATGTTAGCAGAAGCTGATATTATCACATCTGCTGAATTTGTTGAGGTAAATACGATTTTAGATGAGAGAAATAGAACGGCAACAACAGCAGTTGCTTTAATGGGTTCTTTATTCGGTGAAAAACTAAAATAAATGTAAGAAAAGCAACTGAGAAGTTGCTTTTTTTATTTGAAAATAAGCGTATAATAATGATTTATATTATACTGTACAATAAAAATGTTTGACATCTTACCAATTTGAGCTAAAGGGGGTTGTTTGTAATTGTCGTTTGTTTCATGTATGGTATAATTAACTAGTTGTTGGAAATACATACAGATAGAGCATAAAACAATATTTCAATATATGGATAGAATTGCTCGTAAGTAGGAGGAAGGGATAGCATGCCTTTTGAAGATACGACCATTTTGAAATATCTTAGTACGGCATTAGATATTGCCATTGTATGGTTTATTATATATAAGCTAATTCTTATAATCCGAGGGACGAAAGCTGTTCAACTTTTAAAAGGGATTACAGTTATTATCGTAGTTAAGATGATCAGTATTTTCCTTGAATTGCGTACGCTATCTTGGCTAACTGAACAAGTATTAACGTGGGGATTTTTAGCCGTTATTATTATCTTTCAGCCAGAATTGCGAAGAGCACTTGAGCAGCTAGGGCGCGGGAGTTTATTTTCGCGTGTTGGAACGCATGAGGATGATGAACCTGAAATGGTTGCAACAGCGATAGCAAAAGCAACCGAATATATGGGGAAACGTAGAATTGGTGCATTAATTACTTTGTCAAAAGAGACCGGTATGGGTGATTATGTGGAAACGGGTATTCCGCTTAATGCAAACGTATCATCGGAATTACTTATTAATATTTTTATTCCAAATACACCTCTTCATGACGGAGCGGTAATTATGCAAGGAAGTACAATTAAAGCAGCAGCATGCTATCTTCCATTATCAGAAAGTCCGTTTATTTCTAAAGAATTAGGAACTAGACATCGTGCTGCAATGGGAGTTAGTGAAGTTACTGATAGTATTACAGTAGTTGTGTCTGAAGAAACTGGTCAAATTTCTTTAACGAAAAATGGTAAGTTGCATCGTGATTTGAAGACAGAACAGCTGAAAGATATGTTATTAGCTGAATTTAGTGGAAACGAAAAAACGACTTCTTCGTCTTTATGGAATTGGAGGAGAAAGCGTCATGGATAAGTTAATGGAGAATCATTGGTTTTTAAAAGGGATCTCATTACTATTGGCGTGTATGCTTTTTATGTCAGCGACGTTAACTGAAAAAAATACGACATCAGGTATATTACCTTTTGCAAATGATACGAAAGAAACATTAACTAATTATGCTATTAATCTTAAGTATGATGAGGAGAAATATATTGTAAGTGGTATTCCGGCAGAGGGCGTTAAAGTAAAATTAGAAGGCCCAAAAGCATCAGTTGCTACAGCAAAAGCAAAAAAACAATTTGACATACCGGTTGATTTGCGAGATAGTCCAAAAGGAACTTATGAGATTTCTTTAAAAACGAACGGGCTTCCAGATGATGTGAAAGGAACAGTTCAGCCATCAACAATTAAAGTTACTCTTCATGAAAAGGCGAGAAAATATGTTCATGTAGATCTGAAATTATCAAATGAGGATCAGATGCCAGCGGGGGCTACTCTAGAAAAATCAAGCCTTAAACCGGATACTGTTGAGGTAGTTGGGACGAAAGAAGAAATTGAAAGCATTTCCTCTGCCAAAGCGTATGTTGATTTAAAAGGTGTTAATAAAACTGTTACAAAAACGCCCGAAGTTACATTATACAATAAAGAAGGAAAACGTTTAAATGTAAGAACAAGTCCATCTAAGATTAGTGTAACGTTGAATGTGGCAACGCAAACTACAGCCAATAATACTGAAAAAACTGTTCCTGTAACGTATACGAAGAAGGGGAGTTTAGCAGAAGGATTGGCGGTTACAAATATCAGTGTTGAACCGAGAGAAGTAACGATAGCTGGTCCAAAAGATATTTTGGATAATATACAATCGCTAGAGGGGGTCGAAGTAGATCTTAGTCAATTGACAGAGTCTACAACATTCGATGCCTCTGTTTTATTACCCAAGGGTGTAACAAGTGCAAAACCGAATCAAGTGAAGGTTTCGGTGGGAGTGCAAAAAACAAAACAAACGAAAACAAAAACGATTGATGGTATCCCAATCCAGAAAAATGGACTGTCTAAAGATGTTACTGCTCAGCTACTTTCGCCGCAAGATGGAAAGATAAGTGTTGATATTTCAGGAGAAGCAAGTATAGTAGATAAAATAACAGCTGCTCAAATAACAGCGGTAATTAATCTGCAAAATGTATCCTCAGGGACGAAAGATATTTCCATTCAAGTGAGCGGTCCTGGTAATATTTCAATAGAGCCAAAACAAAAAAGTGCTAAAGTTACTATTGTGAAGAAAGAAAAACCAGATAAAGAAGTACAGGGTAATGGTCAACAACCGGATTCAAATACGGATCAAGAAAATCAAAATGAGAAACCAAAAAATCCTGAACCTGATTCAGAAAAAGAACAGGAAAAGAATCAAAACCAAAATCAAAATCAAGATAAAGATAAAGAAACGAGTCAAGAACCAACAGTAGATAATCAAAAAGAGCAAGAAAAAGGAGCGAATCATAATGGGTAAATATTTTGGTACAGATGGAGTACGCGGAGTTGCAAATAAGGAGTTAACACCTGAATTAGCTTTCAAAATTGGACGTTTTGGTGGTTATGTATTAACAAAAGATACAGATCGTCCAAAAGTAATTATCGGTCGTGATACACGTGTATCTGGTCATATGTTAGAAGGAGCTTTAGTAGCAGGTCTATTATCAACTGGAGCAGAAGTAATGCGCCTTGGCGTTATTTCTACACCGGGCGTTGCTTATTTAACAAAAGCACTAGATGCACAAGCGGGTGTTATGATTTCTGCATCTCATAATCCAGTACAAGATAACGGTATTAAATTCTTTGGTTCAGACGGCTTTAAATTAACAGATGAGCAAGAAGCTGAGATTGAAGCTTTATTAGACAAAGAAGTTGATGAACTACCACGTCCGACAGGTACTAATCTTGGACAAGTGAGCGATTACTTTGAAGGTGGACAAAAATATTTACAGTACATTAAACAAACTGTTGAAGAAGATTTCTCTGGCCTACATATCGCTTTAGATTGTGCACATGGTGCAACTTCTTCTCTAGCTCCATACTTATTTGCAGACCTAGAAGCTGATATTTCAACAATGGGAACTTCTCCAAACGGTATGAATATTAATGAGGGTGTAGGATCTACACATCCAGAAGGCTTAGCTGAATTGGTAAAAGAAAAAGGTGCGGATATCGGACTTGCTTTTGATGGCGATGGCGACCGTTTAATTGCTGTAGACGAAAAAGGAAACATCGTTGACGGTGATCAAATTATGTTCATTTGTGCGAAATATATGAAAGAAACTGGTCAATTAAAACATAATACAGTTGTTTCAACTGTTATGAGTAACTTAGGTTTTTACAAGGCACTTGAAGCAAATAATATTACAAGTGATAAAACAGCAGTTGGTGACCGCTACGTAATGGAAGAAATGAAGCGTGGGGGTTACAACCTAGGTGGAGAACAATCAGGCCATATTATCTTACTTGATTACATTACAACTGGTGATGGAATGTTAAGTGCACTTCAACTTGTAAACATCATGAA
The DNA here is from genome assembly GCF_056738645.1 of Bacillus sp. PK3-067. Lineage (NCBI taxonomy): Bacteria > Bacillati > Bacillota > Bacilli > Caryophanales > Bacillaceae > Bacillus > Bacillus sp. PK3-067. The sequence goes on from NZ_CP096490.1 coordinate 162,192, forward strand.
AATGACGAAAAAGCCATTATCTGAGCTTGCAGGAGAAATGACGAAATTCCCACAATTGTTAGTAAACGTTCGTGTAACAGATAAAAAATTAGCATTAGAAAATGAAAAAATTAAAGAAATTATTCGTGTTGTAGAGGAAGAAATGAACGGTGATGGCCGTATTCTTGTTCGTCCATCTGGAACAGAGCCACTTATTCGTGTAATGGCAGAAGCACCAACACAAGAAGTTTGTGATGCATATGTACATCGCATTGTAGAAGTTGTGAAAGCCGAAGTTGGCGCTGAATAATTAGCTGAATTTATATGAAAAAGGAGCACAAAAAGTGCTCCTTTTTCATATGTTTTATAGACGATGAAAAAAATTTCATTGACGGTTTATCCATGTTTGTTATAAGATGGTCTTGTTCTTTTTCTCAAAGGAAATATTGTAAATTATAAAAGCGCCAGAACTACAAATAGTGTAGTTGACGAGGTGGGGTTTATCGAGATTTCGGCGGATGACTCCCGGTTGTTCATCACAACCGCAAGCTTTTACTTAAATCATTAAGGTGACTTAGTGGACAAAGGTGAAAGTGTGATGAGAGAAGAGGAACGGATGAAAACTAGCTGTATAAGTATATACGGACTTAAACCCAATCGAGAGGAAGGTGAAAGCCGTTACAAGCTTACAGGGCTAGCAATATGTAATCCGTTTTTTAGTATAAATAAAAATGGTATCGGACTATGTCGTTACATGTTCGCAGAGCAGTGTAAGCATTTGTAACGGCGACTAAACATGTGTGGAATCGTAGGATTTATTGGAGAGCAAGATGCAAAGGAAATTTTATTAAAAGGTTTAGAAAAGCTAGAATATCGTGGATATGATTCAGCAGGTATTGCAGTACAAGCAGAGAACGGTGTTGTTGTATACAAAGAAAAAGGCCGTATCGCAAAACTTCGTGAAATCGTAGATGAGAACGTAGCAGCAAGCGTGGGTATCGGACACACACGCTGGGCTACACACGGTGTTCCAAGTAAAGTAAACGCGCATCCGCATCAAAGTACATCAAAACGCTTTACATTAGTTCATAACGGTGTAATTGAAAACTATGAATTAGTGAAAAAGGAATATTTACAAGATGTAACGTTCGTAAGTGAAACAGATACAGAGGTTATCGTACAGCTTATGGAACAACAAGTGAGCACAGGATTAAGTGTAGAAGAAGCGTTCCGTAATACGCTATCTCTTTTACATGGCTCTTATGCAATCGGATTACTTGATGCTGAAAATCCAAACATGATTTATGTTGCTAAAAACAAAAGCCCGCTATTAGTAGGTGTTGGTGACAACTTTAATGTTGTGGCAAGCGACGCTATGGCGATGTTACAAGTTACAGATCAATTTATTGAGCTAATGGATAAAGAAATCGTAATCGTAACGAAAGAAAGTATTACAATTAAAAACTTACAAGGTGAAACGATTGAACGTGCACCGTTTACAGCGGAATTAGACGCAAGTGATATTGAAAAGGGAACATATCCTCATTTCATGCTTAAAGAAATCGATGAGCAACCACTTGTAATCCGTAATATAATTCAAAAGTATCAAGATGAAAATGGCGAAATTGAATTAAATCAAGACATCCGCAATGCGATTTTAGATAGCGATCGTATTTACATCATTGCATGTGGAACGAGTTATCATGCAGGTCTTGTTGGAAAACAATTTATCGAGAAGTTTGCAAAAATGCCAGTTGAAGTACACGTGGCAAGTGAATTCTCTTACAACATGCCATTATTAACAGAAAGACCATTCTTCATTTATATTTCACAAAGTGGTGAAACAGCTGATAGCCGTGCAGTACTTGTGCAAACAAATGAAATGGGTCATAAAGCATTAACAATTACAAACGTGCCTGGTTCTACGCTTTCTCGTGAAGCTGATTATACACTTCCGTTATACGCTGGACCAGAAATTGCAGTTGCATCAACGAAAGCTTACACAGCACAGCTTGCAGTACTTTCAATTTTAGCAGCTGATATTGCTAAAGCAAAAGGTGAAGTTCTTGATTTCGATTTAACACACGAACTAGGACTTGTAGCAAATGCAATGATAGAACTTTGTGATCAAAAAGAAGAAATGGACGCATTAGCAAAACAATTTTTAGCGACAACGCGTAACTGTTTCTTCATCGGACGTAGCGTAGACTTCTACGTAGGATTAGAAGGTGCGTTAAAACTAAAAGAAATCTCTTACATCCAAGCAGAAGGATTCGCTGGAGGAGAGTTAAAACACGGTACAATCGCTTTAATCGAAAATGGTACACCAGTTATCGCACTTGCTACACAAGAGCACGTAAACCTTGGAATTCGCGGCAACGTGAAAGAGGTAGTAGCACGCGGAGCTAACCCATGTATCATCTCAATGAAAGGCTTAGAAATGGAAGGAGACAGCTTCGTATTACCAGCTGTACACGAAGCGCTAGCACCGCTAGTAGCAGTTATTCCATTACAACTTATCTCATACTACGCAGCACTTCACCGCGAGTGTGACGTTGATAAGCCACGTAACTTAGCTAAGTCTGTTACTGTTGAGTAGGAGATTGGTAGGTTAATAAGTATAGTTATACGTTTGAAATAAATTAAAACTAAGAAAAAACTCTGTAAAAATTATTTTACAGAGTTTTTTTAGTTATTTATTGTTTTACATAACAAATTGTTACTTGTTCGTCTATGTGGAAAATCTGTAACGCTTTACCATCTAAATTTTTAACCTCATATGATGAATAAATAGGTCTTTCCAATTTCACTTCTTGACCATTTTGAGTTCCTTTTTCCACCATTAGCGTTAACTGATGGGAAGAAACGTCTGCTTGGTATGTTCCTGTTAAGTAATTATCTTTATTTGGATAAGAACCATTTGCATATGTTTCAAATGTCTTATCTGCTTTTAGGACTAACGTAGTTTTGACTCCGTCTCCGTAATCAATACCCCAATTACCTACAAGCTCTGTACCGTCTTTATAGTTGTTCTGTACATTCTTAAACTTAGCGGAATCCTCGTCTGGTGTATCAATTTTTCCTTTGAATATACCAGTTTTATCTTGGGTACTGTATGTTTTAACTGTATTACCACTAGATAAACTCGGTGAGTTAGAAGAACTAGTACCACTTGTTGGAGAAGTAGTTGTTGAACCACCCTTAGCTTCCGCTTTTAACTTATTAAATACAGGTTTCCAAATGCGTTTTGCTTCATCTAATTTATTGTTTGCTTTATCTATGATTGCATCATCCGTATCTTTAAGTGTTTTAGAGTAATCAAATAACTTCGATACTTCTTTGAAAGATTCTTTTAACTTTTGAACAGCTTTTACAATTTCCTTATGATCTTCCTTGTATTTTCCTGGTGCATCTATACGCTCTATTTTATTAAATACTTTATCTAAGTCTTTAATACTATCTCGTACCTCTTCATTTGACTTACTTCCCTTTTTATTATCCCTCACAGAAGCATCATAGTAATCTAGACGTCTTAATAAGTCTTCTTCAATGTCTACCATAAGTTGTGGGTAATCCTCAGGCAAAACCATAATCATCTTAACATCTTTACTTTCTTCTTTTGAGTTAGTTGATTTTTCCTTTGTTTCAGATGATTTACCTTCTGTCTTAGTTTCTTTACTTTCTTGTTTACCAGATTCAGCATTTGTTTTTTCTTTTTCTCCAAATAAATTTGTTACACTACAAGCTGACATAGAAACTACTAATCCAGATGCTAGTAAAATTTTACCTGTACTCTTTTTGAAATTCTTCATATGATTTTTCAATTCTCCCTTTCAAAACATAAAATAGATGTGCTTTAGCCCCTTTAAAACTAAAAAACATACCCCTTCTATATTTATTTTATAATACCTTTCTATGTATAATATTTTACAATTAATTACAGATACGGTCAAAATTTATCTTAGTTTAACGATGTTCACAAAAAAGATGCGAAGCTTTATTCCTTCAAGTAAAGATTCTAAGTGAGTTTTGATTAAAATTTTTTTATAAAAATCTCATACTTAGTTAAAAAGAGTGATTCTATTTTGATCAATCGTTTTTTCAAAATGAATTTTTTTGTTGTTAAATAAAGATTTGTGACTTCATTTTTATCAAATTTTATTCCAAACCAATATATAGTTATAGCTTTAAAATAAATTTACAAATTTGTATCTAAAAGGGGTGTTTTTGTGTCGAAAAAGAACATCTAGAATTGGTAAGTGGATAGAACTCCATAAATTAAAGTTTTACTTTATCGACTTCACTTTTATTTATCTGAATTTTCCGTTATCATTTTAAGTATTCGTGAACAATTTCCTTTATTACGGCAAAAAGAGACGAGAGATTTATGGACATTTCAAGGGGGATATTGATGAAAGTGAATGAAAAAACATATCTAAGTATAGAAGAGATTATTTCATTGCCAACCGTATCAAGTACAAACATAAGTGATGATGGTAAAAACGTAGCATTTGTTAAGAAGACGGCTGATTGGAAAGACAATACATATAGGAATCATGTATGGATATATGAAAAAGATAAGAAGCAGAGTTACCCATTATCAAATGGTGATATAGATAGTACACACCCATTATGGTCTCCAGATGCTAGGTGTATCGCATATCTTAGTCCAGTTGGTGATGGGAAAAATCAGATATTTGTTAAGTCACTAGATGGTTATAGAGAGGTTCAAATTACCGATGAGAAAGAAGGAGTCAGTACATTCAAATGGGGTCCTACTGGCAAGGGTCTTTATTATGTTACGCAGTCAAAAGAATGTGAGGAGATAAAGAAACGTAAGGATCTATATGGAGATTTTCAACATATAGGTAAGGAACACCAGAATAATTGTTTATATTACATTGAAATAGAGAAGGTGATACAAAGTGATACAGATGAACACAAGAACAGAGTTGTTTATCAATTAACGGATGGTAAGGATTTTCATATCCATGAATTTGATATTTCAAATGATGGTAAAAAGGTTGTATTTATGGCGACACCAAGCTCAAATATGGCAGATTATATAAATGGAGATCTATACATACTCCATATTAAAGCTGGAGAGCTACAAAAGCTGAATGTGGATAAGTTGTTGGGAGGGAGTGTTTGCTTTTCTCCTGACGGCAGTGAAATATGTTACACAGCAAGCATAAGAGAGAAGGGTTACTATAGAAACCATATACAAGATAGTACGTTAGAGATATATGATATAAATACCGGAGAGCTAATTCAACCTTTAACAGATTTTGATAGTACGGTTATGCCATTACAGTGGACAGCTAAAGGGGTTTTAATTAGGTGGCAGAATAAAACGAATTATCTTATTGGATTGCTAGCCGAAGATGGCACTGTGGAAATATTAAGCGAAAAAGTAGATGGCTTTATAATGGATGCTTCTATAACAAAGGATGGCAAACATATATCCTACAATAAGGCTATAACAAATGAAACCTTTGAAATCTATTTAGACGATAAAAAAATAACGGATGAAAATAGCTTTTTCAAAGGGAAACTTAGAAGTAACAGGGAAATCATCTCATGGAAAAGTAGCGATGGTCTTGAAATAGAAGGTGTTTTATCAACGCCAGTAGAGTTGGACAATAATAAAAAATATCCTTTATTAGTAGTAATTCACGGCGGTCCGGCTTGGGCATCTTTTCCGATATTTTCAGACTGCTTCAATGAGAAATATCCGATTGAACAGTTTGTTGAAAAGGGCTTTATCGTTTTAGAACCAAATTACAGAGGAAGTTCAGGTTATGGTAATGAATTTTTAAAAGCTAACTATAGAAAACAGGGGATTGCTGACTACGATGATGTTATATCTGGAGTGGATGAACTAGTAGAAAAAGGGATGGTAGACAAGGATAGAGTAGGAGTTATGGGATGGAGCAACGGTGGATATGTATCAGCTTTCTGTTCTACGTTTAGTAGTCGGTTTAAAGCTATTTCAGTTGGCGGTGGAATAACTAACTGGAGTACCCATTATGTAAATACAGATATACCTTACTTTATTAGAAGGTATTTAGGAAATACTCCATGGAATGATCCAGAGATATATACGAAGACATCACCTATGACGTATATTAAATCAGCTTGTACGCCTACCTTAATTCAACATGGGGAAAAGGATGCAAGAATTCCAATTACAAATGCATATGATCTATATCAAGGATTAATGGATATGGAAGTTGATACAGAATTAATTATATTTAAAGGAATGGCATATAGTTCTGACCAACCAGGAGTTCATGTGGCTATTATGAAGCAGAACTTGATGTGGTTTTCACACTATATTCTTGGAGAGAGTATGGAGGGTTTTAGGACTTTGTAAGGGATGTTTGTACAAGACATAAGGTTGAAACGGTCTTCATATTGAGATGATTTATTATAAAATATATACTTAAACTACTATCAGTACATAAATCAGGGAGGACTAATATGACAGGAAATAAAAATGACTTACTAGTAGAAAAACGTGAAGAGTTATTGAAAGTATTGCAAGCTCGTTTTGAGAAAAACATGAACCGCCATGAAGGTCTTGAATGGGCTAAAGTTGAAGCGAAGCTGACTACTAATAATGAAAAAATGTGGTCACTTAACGAAATGGAAGTAACTGGTGGTGAACCGGATGTTATTGGTTATGATGAAGAAAAGGACGAATATACTTTCTATGATTGTTCAAAGGAGAGTCCTAAAGGCCGCAGAAGTCTTTGTTATGATCTTGAAGCGTTAGAATCAAGAAAAAAACATAAACCAGAAAATAACGTTATTGATGTTGCCAATGCTATGGGCATTGAATTATTAACGGAAGAACAGTATCGGGAATTGCAACAACTTGGCGATTTTGACATGAAATCATCAAGTTGGGTACAAACACCTTCAGATATTCGAGAACTTGGTGGTGCTTTATTTTGCGATTATCGCTTTGGACATGTTTTCGTGTACCATAATGGAGCAGACTCTTACTATGCTGCCAGAGGTTTTCGTGGCTCGTTAAAAGTTTAAATTAGGAGAAATAAGAAAAAGAGCCTATATTCAGGCTCTTTTTCTTATTTATATTTTAAAAGTAAACTGTTACTATGCAGTTTTACTTAATTTATATGTTCCGTGGTTGTTTTTACGGAAAAGTTTAGGGAAAACATAGCCATCTAATCCAATACGTCCAGCGTTCTGCCCTGCAACTAAAATGAACATAGTCAAAATAAGCAGGTTTGGGTTTACACTAACGGTTCCACTTAATAAAAATGAAAGATTCATTATGATTCCGAAAAATGCAGCTGTTTTTGTTAATCCGCCTAAAATTAAACCTAGACCTACTAAAATTTCTCCCCATTGAACTAAAAAGCTAAATAGGTCTGCGTTTGGAAGGACAAAATGTTGAAGAAAATCTGCCCACCAACTTTGTACTGCAGGGTGGTCACCTGATGCTTGAGCAATAGCACCCTTTAGAAAGCCACTTGCGTCAAAAGATTGTCCGAAGACTTTGCCTATCCCAGCAGCGAGCCATGTATACCCTATGTAAAGCCGTAAAAGTAATAATATGAAAGTAGCACGTTTATCAGTTCTTAAAAAATTGATAACCATTGAAATCCCTCCAATATTGTATTTACATGTTTATTATATATATATTGTGAATAAATTCACAATAGAGGAAATGTGAACGAATATATGTTTTGAGTAATTGTTTTATTTTTTGTAACATTTCATCTTTTTTGATAGACTAATAATAGAGATATATCAAAAGGAGACGAAGACTCAATATGTGGATGAACTTGTAATGATTAGAAACTAGATAGATGAATTTTGCTCTCATAAGCGAGGGTTTATTTAGTCATCTGTAAATCATTCAAGGAATGCATATTTGGATTGTACATCCCTTTTATAAGGATAGGTGCCTATTTTATGTATCTGTCTTTTTTGTGGGAAAGTTTATATCTCTTATATAAAATATGCGTCCTTTAAACTTGGAGGAGTATATGATGAACCAATTAAAAAATAAAGTAGCAGTTATTACAGGGGTAAGTCGTCTAGATGGTATAGGCGCAGCGGTTTGTAAAGAATTAGCTGAATCAGGATACGATATATTTTTTACGTATTGGACAGCTTACGATAAAGAGATGCCTTGGGGCGTTGATAAAAATGAACAAATACAATTAAAAGAAGAGTTACTAAAAAACGGTGTTAAAGTCTCAAGTATGGAGTTAGATTTAACTCAGAATGATGCACCGAAAGAGCTTATAAATAAAGTTACTGAACAATTAGGGTACCCTCATATATTAATTAATAATGCAGCATATTCTACGAATAATGATTTCTCTACGTTGACTGCTGAAGAATTAGATAAGCATTATATGGTGAATATTCGTGCGACTACATTGCTCAGTAGTCAATTTGCCCGAGGATTTGATAAAAAATCTGGTGGTAGAATTGTGAATATGACTTCGGGGCAATTTCAAGGTCCTATGGTAGAAGAACTAGCGTATGCAACAACGGAGGGAGCTATTGATGCTCTTACTAGTACGTTGTCAGCAGAGGTAGCTCATTTAGGAATAACAGTGAATGCAATTAATCCAGGACCAACTGATACAGGATGGATGACTGAAGAGATAAAACAAGGGTTAAAGCCGATGTTTCCTTTTGGCAGAATTGGTGAGCCAAAGGATGCAGCTAGACTCATTAAATTTTTAGTAAGTGAAGAAGCTGAGTGGATTACTGGGCAAGTTATTCATTCAGAAGGTGGATTTAAAAGATAAAAAAGAAGGTATCTCACCTTAGTGAGATACCTTCTTTTTTAATCTTTCTTCAACCTTCGTGCAATACCATTCCCTAAAGACTGTAATCCTTGAACGAGGATAATTAAAATAAAGACAGTTGCATACATTACTTCAGGTTCATAGCGTAAATGTCCGAAGCGATATGCTAAGTCCCCTAGCCCACCAGCGCCTACAAGACCAGCCATTGCTGTTGCGCCGATTAAGCCAATCGTTGCAATTGTTAATCCAAGTACAAGGGAGGGACGAGCTTCTTTCACCATAACGTGCCAAATAATTTTTATAGTAGAAACGCCCATCGCTTGATAGGCTTCAATAACGCCGCGATCTACTTCTAATAAAGCAGTTTCCATTAATCGTGCAATATAAGGGGCCGTGAATACGACAAGCGGTACGATTACGCCTTGTACACCAATGGAGGTTCCCATTAGAAACTTTGTAAAAGGTAAAATGAAGAATAATAGAATGATAAATGGAAGAGAGCGAATGATATTAATAATTGTATTAAGAATTGGGTAAATGATTTTATTTTCGTGCTGCCCACCAGGTCTTGTTAAAACAAGTGTGACACCAAGTGGTAGTGCAATAAGGATAGAGATGAATAGTGAAATAGATGTCATTTGAAATGTTTGAATGGTTGCTTCCCATATGACTTTACCCCATTCATCCAAAAAGGACTTGTTTCCCATAATCTGTTCTACCCCCTTCTACGATGATTCCTTGCTCTTGTAAAAATGATAAAGCGTGGTTGATTTCATTTTGTTCCCCTTGCATATGAATGACAAGTTTCCCGTATGCCTCATGTTTTAACTGTGTAATATTACCGGATAAAATATTTGGATACACTTGGAAACGTTTTGTAGCGATAGCTAACGCTGGTTCACCAGAAGAATTTCCTATAAATGAAAGTGTTACGATTTCTCCGGTTCTTTGTAGTTCTTTTTGTACTTCAGCTGGGATTTTTGCTGCAAATGCACTATTTACAAATTTCTTCGTTGTTACATGTTGTGGGTTTGTGAAGATCTCCTTCACAGTCCCGCTTTCAATTACTGCTCCATGTTCCATAACAGCAACTCGGTCGCATATACGTTGGATGACATTCATTTCATGTGTAATTAATAAAATTGTAATCCCGATTTCCTCATTAATCTTTAATAATAGGTCAAGAATAGAATCAGTTGTTTCTGGATCTAAAGCACTCGTTGCTTCGTCGCTTAATAACACTTCCGGTTCATGTGATAGTGCACGTGCAATGGCAACACGTTGTTTCTGGCCACCAGAAAGTTCACTCGGATAGGCATCTTTTCGATTAAAAAGATCGACAATACGTAAATACTTTTCTACCCTTTTTTCAATTTCTGCTTTTGGAATGCCAGCAAGCCGTAACGGTAATGCGATATTTTCATAAACGGTAACAGTTTTAAGTAAATTGAATCCTTGAAAGATCATTCCGATTTTTTGTCTCGCTTTTGCTAGTTCTTTTGTCGATAACGTTGTTAAGTCTTGTTCGTTTACAATGATATTTCCTGTCGTTGGTTTTTCTAATAAATTTACACATCGAATCAATGTACTTTTACCAGCGCCACTATACCCAATGATTCCAAATACCTCGCCTTTTTCTACTTTAAGGGAAGTAGACTTAAGAGCCTCAACATTCCCTTTTTTTGTTGTAAATACTTTGGATATGTTTTTTAATTCAATCATTATCGTCAGCTCCTACCAAGATGGTAAAACTGAACCATCAAATTTTTTCTCGATAAACTCTTTTACTTCTTTAGATTGATAAGCTTTCTTTAATTTATTTACAACGGCATCATCTTTATTTTCAGTACGAACAACAACCCAGTTCACATAGGGTGAATCTTTTCCTTCGCGGAAAATAGAATCTTTCGCTGGACTTAATTTTGCACCTAATGCAAAGTTTGTGTTAATTGCAGCTGCTTTCACTTCACTTAGTTGCGTTGGTAATTGAGATGCCTCTAATTCGACAATCTTTAATTTTTTTGGATTTTCAATTACATCTTTTGCAGTCGCTTTTTCTGTAGCCTTTGGATCAACTTTTAAAACCCCTGCTTTTTCAAATAATTTTAAAGCTCGAAGTTCATTCGTTGGGTCATTTGGTACAGCAATTGCATCGCCCTCTTTTAAGTCTTTTACATCTTTTATATCTTTAGAATATACACCCATAGGGAATGTTACTGTTGAAAATACTTCAGCTAATTTCATATTGCGTTCAGCTTTAAATACATCTAAATACGATTTCGTTTGGTAGCTATTTACATCAAGGCTTTTTTCATCTAATGATACGTTTGGCGCTACATAATCATTAAATACTTTTATATCAATTTCGAGGCCATCTTTTGCTGCAACTTCTTTTACCTTTTCAAAAATTTGTTCATGTGGTCCACCTGTTACACCGACAGTAATCTTTTTCTCGTCTAATTCTTTTACCTCTTTATCTGAACTCACACTACATGCGCCTAATAATAATACTGCTCCGCTTACAATGCTTAATAATACCTTTTTCATCTATAAATCCCCCTTCATATACGTTCCAAAATAAAAAGCACCTCCCAAAAAATAAGAGAGGTGCCGAATAGACGAAATAGATTCCTCTCTTATCTTCCAAAACGAAAACTCGTTTTGCAGGAATTAGCACCTTAGCTTATACGTCATAAGCTCGGTTGCCGGGCATCATCGGGCCAGTCCCTCCGCCACTCTTGATAAGAGTATGTGTATGTAGTTTTTTAGTATGGTACTAATAGTAAATCTTACAAAAAGAATTGTCAATATTGTTTTCTGAATATATTTTATTTTAAGGTAATCGAAACGTTTCCTTTTTTATGCCCTTTTTCCACATACATATGAGCTTCAGCAATTTCTTCTAATCGGTAAGTTCTATCAATAACAGGTTTTAAATGTTCTGTTTCAGTTAGTCTTTTTAGTAGAATCATATCCTCTTTACTTACTTTTGCCATCATTCCATTCACAGATACATATTTTCCATTAGGCGCTAATACTTGTTTACAAAGGGATTTTTTATGCTTCCCAACTGCATCAAATATAATATCGTAACGCTCGCGCCGCTTAGTAAAATCTTCTTTCGTATAATCAATCACTTTATCCGCTCCTAAAGATTGCACTAGTTCAAAATTTGAATTACTACAAACAGCTGTAACGATCGCACCAAAATATTTAGCGAGTTGTATGGCAGCTGTTCCTACTGATCCAGAGGCACCATATATGAGAACTTGTTGCCCCTTTTTTATTCGGCCTTTTCTCAGAAAATGCAACGCTGAAGTTCCACCAAAAGGAATAACTGCCGCTTCTTCATACGTTACATTGGTAGGTTTTAATGTTATTAATCCACTTTCATGCACGCATGTGTATTCGGCATAACCACCAAGATTTAGTTCTGTTAATGCAAAAATTTGATCTCCTTTTTTAAATTGAGTTACATCTGTCCCGATCTCCTCTATCTCTCCTGCTAATTCTACGCCAAGTATAGGGTTTCTCGGTTTTCTAAGTCCTAATATAAGTCGCATAGGAATCCAAAATAATAGAGGGCTATTAAATCCGCGTATTCTACAATCTCCAGTCGATACACTTGTTGCGTGAATTTTAACTAATACTTCGTTCTTTTTAGGTATAGGTTTCTCTATATTTTGAAGCTGAAGAACGTTAGGTGGTCCATACTGTGTGCAAATGATCGCCTTCATAATGTCCTCCTGAAATGAGTTGTCTTTATTTACATCATATTTAAGATCTTTATTAAACATGTCGCTATATAGTGAGTATAGATTAAAAATTATATAGATTTCATAGGAAAAGAGGTGATATTATTTTGGGAAAGGGGGCAACAATATGAAAAAAATTATTTTTGTTTCAAGTTTAGTACTTGCAATCAGTCTAGGGGTAGGGTGTAGTAATGAGAAAACAGCAAAGACGGATGAGCCGAAAAAAGAATCCGTTCAAAAAGAAAAGGAATTAACGGCGAAAGATGTTTTCAAGAAAACGAATGAAGCTTTTAAAAATGAAGAACATGTAACGATGACATATGGTGTAGGGGTAAAAGCTGAGGGAACTGAGATGGATATATTAAAGGCTAAGATGCAATTAGAGCCAAAGACAAAGAATTCTCGTTCTGAAATGAATATTTCCGGTACAGATGTTGTAGTGTATACTGTGGATGGTAAAGTTGCTGGTGAGGTAAAAAACCCTAATACAGGAGAAGTTGTAACCGTACCAGAGGAGCAATTAAACGCTGGTGGAATGAAAGCGACTCAAGATATTATAGATAAATTAGAAGTACCGGAAGTAGTTTTAGATAAAATGAAGCTGGAGAAAAGCGGAGATAAATATAAACTGAAATTTACATTAAAAGGGCAAGAAACAGAAAGTATGTTAACTAGCATGGATGAAACGCAGAAGAAAATGTTACAAGCACAAAATGCGAAGATAGAAGAAGTGGATGCAGAATATATCATTACAAAAGATTTTAAATATGAATCAGCAAAGATAGACATGATTATGAGTAGCAATGGCAAGGATAAAGCACACATTATTACGAACGCAAAATATACGTCGTATGAAAAGTTTGACCCAATACAATTGCCAGCAGCAAAGTAACAGTTTTGATAAGGAGGGACCTAAAATAAGGTCCCTCTTTTTTGTATTCTTTCTTCATAGGAAAATAGGTACAATATAAAGAGGAAAAGATGTAGAAGAGGAGAGTGTCATTTGAAAAAAGGAAAGATAGCGGCGGTCATTGTTGCATATACGGTTTTGCTTGCAACGTCTGTACATACGTATAAAAAACAAATTGATCATCCTATTATGAGTGATGTAGGTAAATTGCTTCCGACAAAAATAAAACGTGTTGAAAGTGCTACGGAAGAGCGCTCGTTAATAAAATTAGTGCGAGATGCAAAAGTTTCAGGAGAGAAAATTTCCATTGCAGGCATGCAACATAGCCAAGGAGGACAGACATATTATCCAAATGGCACGATGCTCGATATGAAAGGATATAATAAAATACTAGAATTTGATCCAGAGAAGAAGCAGATTACAGTTCAAAGTGGTGTCACGTGGAATGATATTCAGAAGAAAATAAATCCATATGGCCTTGCGGTACAGGTCATGCAGTCTCAAAATATTTTTACTGTTGGTGGTTCATTAAGTGTAAATGTACACGGGCGTGATATTCGTCATGAGGCACTAATTGATACAGTAGATTCATTTAGATTGTTAATGGCAGATGGCACGGTACGTAATGTAAGTAGAGAAGAAAATGCAGAGTTATTTCCATATGTCATTGGGGGTTACGGTTTATTTGGAGTTATTTTAGATGTGACGCTGAAGTTAACAGATGATGAATTATATGAAATGCACACGAGAATGATAGATTATAAAGAATACGTATCTTATTTCAAAGAGAAAGTGAAAAGAGATGAAAATGTTCGTATGCACTTAGCGCGTATTTCTGTTGCTCCAAATTCATTTTTAAAAGAGATGTATGTGACAGATTATACTTTGGCACAAAATCAAAATATGAGAGAAGAGTACAGTGAATTAAAGGAAGAAAATATTATAGCGGTACCGAAATTTTTACTTGGATTATCACGTTATAGTGATTGGGGAAAGGATACATTTTGGGATATACAAAGAGGTTATTTTGAACGTACAGATGGAAAGTATGAGACGCGTAATAATGTTATGAGATCAGATAGTGCTTTTATGGAATATGAAAATCCAAATAGGACCGAAGTGTTACAAGAATACTTTGTGCCTATAGATGCTTTCACGGAGTATATAGATGATTTACGTAACGTATTAAATGAAGAAGAGTTTAATTTACTCAACATTACGATTCGTTACGTGGAAAAGAATGAAAATGCAGTTTTGTCCTATGCGAAAGATGATATGTTTGCGCTGGTTCTTTTAATTAACCAGGGACGCTCAGAGAGTGAGATAAAGAAAACAGAGGATGTCATTCGGAAGATGATTGATGTTACTTTAAAGCATAACGGTAGTTACTATTTGCCGTACTATTCTTATCCAACGAAAGAGCAGTTAAAGAGGGCATATCCTCGTATTGAAGAATTTCTCAAGAAAAAGAAGGAAGTAGATTCAGAAGAGAGATTTGTGAATTTATTTTATAGGGAGTATACGAAATGACATATAGAAGATTTGTGGCTTCGCAAAGTATCATCATGATGGCAGGAAGTATGGTATTTCCTTTTTATATATTATTGCTTCGAAACGTTGGAAATAGCTTCTCGCAATTTGGCTGGGCGTATGGCTTATTTGCTTTAACATCAGCACTTGTATATCCACTAGTGGGAAAGATATCTGATCAAGTAGGTGATAAAAAATTATTAATCATATACGCTTGGTCCATGGCAATCTTAATGCTTTGCTTTCCGATTGCCACGGAAGTATGGCATGTATATATTCTTCAAATTGTAATGGGCATTTTAGGTGCTGTGCAGCGTAATACTGAGAAGACTTCGTTAGCACGAAAGGTTGCGCAGGAAAAGGCTGGTTATGAGATTGGAAAATACCATGTGTGGACATCCATTGGCGGAGCAGTAGCGGTTATTGCCACGGGATATTTAGTAGATTTCTTTACGATTGGTACAATTTTTTATATTGCATCTATTCTATATGTAGTGAGCGGGATTGTATTAAGTAGTAAAAAAATATAACTATTCCTATTTTCACCTTAATACCCTTTATTTGTTATACTAAAAGGGAATACAAAAGAAAAGGGGACAGTGCCTTTGATGAAATTTGTAGTTTTAGCTATTCTTACTTTGTTTTTGATTCCATGGACAAGAAGTAGTAGTAAGCTTCGAGCAGTGGATAAGAAGGGAGATAAGAAGGTTGTAAAGGGTAAGAAATCATCTATTTTAGTTATTCCTGTTTTATTTTGGATAGGTATTGCAATCTATGAATACTTTTGGCTAATTGATGATCGGGTAGACTCGATTCTTACTCATTATTCTGTTGCAGTAGCAATTTTAATTGGGCTTGTTTTATTTTCACAAGATCAAATAGGGAAATTAGAAGGCACATTAAAAGGACTTCTAATGTTTATTTTACTCGCAAGTTACGGCTACTTTGGTTATTTGCATGATATAGTAATCTCGCAAAAGAAATATGATTCTGTTGTTAAGGTAGAGAAAGATATTTCAGAGCCATTTACTGAAAATGACCAGCCGTTTACAGTGCCGCCAAAGACAGCGGAGAATAAGATGAAAAAAGTATTTGGTGATATTCCAAAAGTAGCTTATTTTGAGCTAGGAGAATTAACGCCACAAATGGTAAACGGCGAGGCTTTATATGTAGCGCCGATTGAAGTTTCAGGATTTTTTAAAGCGCGTAAAGCTGAGACAATTCCAGGGTACGTAACGATGTCAGGTACGAATCCTGATGCGGAAGCGAAACTGCACCTCGGTTATAAAATGAAATATGTGCCAAGCATGTTTTTTGGTAATAATTTAGAGCGTGTGGTAAGGCAAGCAGAACCAAATTTAATCTTTAAAGGAAAACCTAAATTTGAGGTTGATGATAAAGGAAAACCATATTATACAATGACGTATGGTGAATTTATTTCAGGAAGATCTGGATTTGAGGTAGAAGGTGTTGTCGTAGTAGATGCACAAACAGGTGAAGTGAAAAGATATGATAAAGGAAAGGCACCTAAATTTGTTGATGGTGTATTAAATCATGAGACTGCATCTACGTTAAATACGTACTTTGGTAAATATATTCACGGATTTTGGAATACGAAATTCTCACAAACAGATATGAAAATTCCGACTGAGTGGGGAACGAAAGAAGGCGTGACCCCGATCTTTGGTAAAGATGGAACACTGTATTATTTTACAGACTTTACTTCTCCAAAAGAAGGAGTAGATTCAGCCCTAGGCTATTCATTAGTAGATGCACGCACAGGCAAGCTATATTACTATAATGGAAAAGAAGTAAAGGGGATTATGGATGGTTCAGCAGCTACAGAAGTAGTAGATAATTCCTTTAAGAGAGAGAAATGGCATGGGACAATGCCTGTCATTTATAACGTATACGGTAAACCAGCTTGGATTATTCCGGTTGTCGATGACGGAGGCCTAGTACGTGCACATACAGTTGTATATGCTGCTAATGCAAAAATATTTGCGACAGGTTCTTCGCAGAAAGAAGCGCTTGAGAATTATAAAAACGTAATGAGCGGTAATGGTGATACATTTAGACCAACCTCAACAGGAAAAGAAGCGCAAAAAGAAGGTATTGTACAACGTGTATATAAAGAAAAATCAGGTGAAAATACAATCGTGTACGTACTTTTAGAGAATGAACAAAAGGTATTTATGATACCGGTGAAGAAATTCCCATATGCTATGTTTACAGAAGTAGGAGACCCAATTCAAATTACATATTTAGATACGGGAGAGATGATGTCCTCAGTATCTAAATTTACGAATAGCAATGTGAAAAAGTAAAGCGATAGAATTTCTATCGCTTTTTTTACATTATGAAAGAGGAAAATGCGCTGTACTTGACGTATGTTTATGATGTAACTATAATTGTTACGATTCAGTTTGTATAGGAAAGGGTGAATTGAAAAAGTGAATGAAGTTAATCACGAAATATATAAACCTGTAAAGGCAAACAGGTTATGGATGATTCTTGTATTAGGAACACTTACGGCGATTGGACCATTATCTATTGATATGTATTTGCCTTCATTACCGAAGTTAACGGATGATTTGCAAACAGGTGCATCCCTCGCGCAGCTTACATTAACAGCTTGTTTGCTTGGGCTGTCAGTAGGACAATTATTTGTTGGCTCAATTAGTGATATTTACGGAAGACGCAAACCTCTTATTATTGCTCTTATTATTTATGTTGCTTCTTCTTTACTTTGTGCTGTTGCGCCATCTATTTGGACATTAGTGTTATTGCGCTTCCTACAAGGAGCTTCAGGATCAGCCGGGATTGTTATATCACGTGCGATGGTACGTGATATGTATTCAGGTTCTGAAATGACGAAGTTTTTCTCACTGCTTATGTTAGTAAACGGAGCAGCACCTATTTTGGCACCGATTATTGGGGGGCAATTATTACAGTTTACAACGTGGCGCGGTGTTTTCATCGTTCTTGGAGCAATAAGTGTATTCATGTTAATCTCAGCTACTTTTGTATTGCGTGAAACATTACCTCCTGAAGAAAGAGAAACGGGTGGTTTGTCAGGGACTTTGGCGACGTACGGAAAATTGTTAAAGGACCGTCTATTTATGGGATATGCATTGTCACAAGGATTAGTAACAGCGGCAATGTTTGCATACATTTCGGGCTCACCATTTGTGTTGCAGAACATATACGGAGCATCACCACAGCAATTTAGTTTATTCTTTGCGATTAACGGCATCGGTATTATTATTGCTAGTCAGGTAACGGGTCGTTTAGCGGGGAAAGTGAATGAGAAGACATTATTTGTTGCTGGTATTATTATCGCAGCTGTTGGTGGCCTATCTTTACTACTGACAATCGTACTAGGAATAGGTTTAATCGGTGTTTTATGTTCGTTATTCCTTGTCGTATCAAGTGTCGGGGTTGTATCAACAACTGGGTTTTCATTAGCGATGAGAAATCAGAAACAAGCTGCAGGAACAGCATCAGCTTTATTAGGCTTATTACAGTTCATTTCAGGAGCTCTTGTTGCGCCGCTAGTAGGTATCGGTGGAAGTAATACAGCATTACCGATGGGGGTTGTTATTGCGCTTTGTGAAGTAGGAGCAGTGTTATGTTATCTATTTATGGCCAGAAGAAGTGAGAAGCAGTTTGAACTGCAGCAAAAACAAAATTTAGAGGCTTAACAAAAAAGAACTGATTCAAAGGGAATGTTTGAATCAGTTCTTTTTTTCATTTCTTTGAAATACCTCATACATATTATTCATGATCGTATCATATAAAACAGCAAGTTTATCCCACACCCAGCGATTACTATCGACTTCTTTTTCCCCACAGTCGATAATATCGGTATGGTCAGTAATTTTATACGCTTTTTTAACGATAATAGGAGCAATCTTCGGTATACGTGGGATTTCCTTTAAGGTATCTGCAAAGTTTCCAATGTAGACATGACCGATGATTTCGATTGTTAATGATTTATCCGATATATTGAGCACGGTATGAAATTGATTTGTATGTTGTTGTTTTAAATATTGAGCTAACTTAAATGGAGCATGCTTCTTCTTTAATACGCGGCGAAGGCTCTCTGTATTTTCGATATGAAGTGATTTTTCGCGAATAAGGACACGAATATCTTCTCCCATAAAAGGTATTGTGTTGTACATAGATGATTCTCCTTAAAACCTTACATATGTTTGCGTTATGCATATGTAAGTCTAGCATGGTTTGTTCTTTATGTGTGCTTACAGTTTTGTAAGGTGAGTAGTAAAGCAGTGCAAAAGTTATTTGTATAAAGTGACGATACTGTGACAAACATGTTGGTATACATGTTACGATGTCGTCTTAAGTGTAAAAAGTAGGATGTTCTCGGTATAATAACAAGTGGAGATAAAAGAAACTATAATGAGTAGTAGCTGTAGATAAAAGGAGAAGAAGAGATGAAGAAGGTTTTGGGTATTGCTGTAATGGGAAGTATGATCCTTCTAGCAGGATGTAATGGAAATAAGGATACGAAAGAACCGAAAGAAAAGGTAGAGCAATCTACAGAACAAACAGAAGAAATGAAAGAATACCTTGCAGTACATGAAAAATACGATTTGAAAATGAATAAAGAAATTAATAATGCACTGCAGTTATTTGAAGTGGCAAAAGAAAAGGGCGGTAAGGAAATAACGACTGCTACATATAAAGAAGATGTGCAAAAGGTAACAACGAGCATGTTAGAAGATATTGATCATATACGAAAAGAAATTCGTGTTCCGAAGTCGAAAGAGCAAGAACATGAGGTATATGTCGGTTTCTTGAATGAATCGGAACAAGCAATGAAAAAATTACAGAAGTTAGCTAAAGAAGAAGATTCATCGTTGATTCGTGATATAGAAATTAATTTTGCAACAGCATCGACATACTATAAACGTTTTCAAGCAGAAACGAAAAAATAACCTTGCCTATGCAAGGTTATTTTTTCTTCTTGCCATCTCCATCTTCATCCTCGGATACTAATATCTTCTGTTCTTCGTGAAATTCGGAAATAGTTTGCCCGGTAATATTATCGAAAGGGGTATAAAAAGAAGTGATACTTTTCTTTTTGATGAAGAGTTTGTAGAAGCCGATGATGACAAGTATAACGATTGTTAAGGGTAATCCTATAGTAGCTAGAAGTAAGGGGTCCATCTTATAACTCCTTTCATATCTTTTTTTATTATAAGCGAAATACGATATAGATAAATAAAAGTATTGAAAACTGATTTTTCTAAATATATCCAATTTGATTGACTTTTCATTTTTTCAGAATTATAATTCGAAATATACAATTTGAACCAAATAATAATATAGCAATTTACTTATCCAGAGAGGTAGAGGGACTGGCCCTATGACACCTCAGCAGCGGGTTCTGTAATAGGAACACCGTGCTAATTCCAGCAAGCAAGTCTTGAAAGATAAGTGATGGGCCTTTGTTTATTAAGCCTTGATCTTATTTTTTAAGATCAAGGCTTTTTGTATTCTAAAAAGAGAAAAGGGAGTAATGGAAAGAGTACGTTTATAAAACTAAGTAAATATATGTGTTTAGGGGGTTATTAGGGTGTATGTAATTAAAAAATTATCAGTTATGGTGTTCACGCTATGGGTTATTACGACGGTGACATTTCTAATTATGCATATTATTCCGGGGGATCCATTTTCATCAGATGCAAAAGTCTTTCCTGAAGAAGTGATCCAAAACATGAGAGCGAAGTATCACCTTGATGAACCGTTATGGAATCAATATGTTGCTTATTTAGACGGCGTAGTTCATTTTGATTTTGGTGAATCTGTTCAATCAACCGGGCAAGGTGTATCAGAAATTATAACAACTGGTTTTGGTCCATCAGCAATTATTGGTTTACAAGCACTTATTATTTCATTGCTAGTCGGAATTGCTGCAGGTACATTTGCTGCTCTCTATCATGGGAAGGTAATTGATTACGGTGTAAGTTTACTTGCCATCCTCGGTATTTCTATTCCGAGCTTTATTTTAGCACCACTATTTATACAAGTATTCGCTATTCAATTCGAGCTCTTACCAGTAGCTTCTTGGGGTACATTTGAACATACGGTATTGCCATCCTTTGCATTAGCGTTAGGACCAATCGCAGTGATTACAAGATTTGTTCGCTCTAATATGATCGAAGTACTGCAGAGTGATTATATTAAGTTAGCGAGAGCGAAAGGTATACCGATTAAGAAGATTATTATAAGACATGCTCTTCGAAATGCAATTGTTCCGGTACTTACATTTGTTGGACCATTAATGGCGGGACTTTTAACAGGTACTTTCGTTATTGAAAAGATTTTTTCAATTCCTGGTCTCGGAAAATATTTTGTAGATAGTATTTTTAATCGAGATTATCCAGTGATTATGGGAACAACCATTTTTTATAGTGCACTTTTAATTGTATGTATTTTTATTACAGATATTATTCATCGTATTGTTGATCCACGTATTCGTTCTATTACGTAAGGAGGGGGATGTTTAGATGGGAGCTTATGAAATTAATGACCAGTTATTAACAAATGAAGAGAAGAAAGAATTAACGATAAATAAAGATCAGCAAAAGATTAGCCGAAAGAAAGAAGTGTTTCGTAAGTTTGTATCGAATCCAATCGCAGTTTTAGGATCAGTGACATTATTACTCATTATTGTTTTCTCACTTGTTGGTGAAAGTTTAACGCCATTTACTGCGAGTGAACAAGTAAAAGAGGCAACAAACTTACCACCTAGTAGTGAGCATTGGTTCGGAACAGATGATTTGGGAAGAGATATATGGGCACGTACTTGGGCTGGCGGGAAAATTTCATTAACAGTTGGATTAGTGGCAGCTGCTCTTGATATAGGACTTGGTGTGCTAATCGGAGGATTTAGTGGATATGTGAGAGGGCGCAATCCCCTTGGGACATTAATTGATGAGTGGATTATACGAGGAATCGAAGTGTTATACGGTATCCCGTATTTATTAATTGTTATTTTACTATTAATTGTTATGAAACCAGGTCTTTTTACCATTATTATCGCCCTTGCATTAACAGGATGGATTGGTATGGCACGTCTCGTTAGGGCGCAAGTCTTATCTTTAAAACAAAGAGAGTTTGTTATTGCAGCGGAGCGATTAGGTACATCCCATATGAAAATTATATACGGGCATTTAATTCCGAACTTAACGGGCATTATTATCGTAAATTTATCATTTACAATTCCCGCAGCTATTTTCTCAGAATCATTTTTAAGCTTTATCGGACTAGGAGTGCAATCACCGGCAGCAAGCTGGGGGACGATGACGAATGATGCACTTGGGACATTATTGAGTGGAGAATGGTGGCAGCTATTCTTCCCAGCAATCATGATTGCGCTCATTATGTTCGCATTTAATGCGATTGGTGATGGTTTACAAGATGCAATTGATCCAAAAATCGTAAAACGGAATCGAAAGGAGAAAAAACATGGGACAGCTCTTATCTTTAGAAAACGTAACGTTAGCCGTTGAAAAAGAGAATAGTAACCAAGCAATTGTGAAGCATGTTTCCTTTTCTATTAGCGAAGGTGAAATAGTTGCACTTGTAGGAGAAAGTGGTTCAGGGAAAAGTGTTACAGCACAATCTATTATCGGCTTAAATCAAGAATCAATTCATATTGATGATGGAAATATATCTTTTGAATCAAAGGAATTAACGAATCTACAAGAATCAGAATGGAATCAAATTCGAGGGAAAGATATTTCGTTTATCTTTCAAGACCCACTTTCATCTTTAAATCCGACGATGAAGGTGGGAAGGCAAATTACAGAGGTGATTTTGCAACACGAAAAGAAATCGAAAAAAGAAGCAAAAGAAATTACGATTAACTTATTAAATGATTTAGGGATACATGAAGCAGAGAAACGCTTTGAACAGTACCCACATCAATTAAGCGGAGGCATGAGGCAACGTATTTGTTTAGCAATCGCATTTGCCTGCCACCCCAAACTCGTTATTGCGGATGAACCTACGACAGCATTAGATGTAACAATTCAAAAGCAAATTATGGAGTTATTAAAGGAAAGAAAGGAAAAGCAAAATACGAGTATTTTACTAATTACGCACGATTTAGCACTTGTACGTGAAGTAGCGGATCGAGTAGTTGTGATGTATGGAGGACGTGTTGTTGAAAAAGGAACGATAGAGGAAGTGATAGGTTCCCCTAAACATCCATACACAAAAAGCTTATTACAAGCAATTCCGAATATGGATGATTCTGAAAAAGTATTACGTGCAATAGAAGGGACGACACCTTCCATTGAGACGTTAAATAGCTTTGGTTGTCCTTTTGTAAATCGTTGTCCAGTAGCGATAAAAGAATGTATTCATCGTTTCCCAGAGAGAACAACATATTCCAAGGAGCATAGTTCACATTGCTGGCAACATGTTCTGGAGCATAATAAAGCGAAATCAAAAGAGAAGGTGAATGCCTCATGACGACAGATTTAATTACTGTAAAGCAAGTAACGAAAACGTATGGAAGTAAAAATAAAGAAATCGCAGCGTTAAAAGATATATCACTTTCTATCCCGAAAGGAACAACGCTTGGCATTATTGGAGAAAGTGGTTCAGGAAAAACAACACTTGGTAAGCTCATAGCTGGGATTGAGAGCCCAACGTCTGGTGAAATTGATTATAACGGTCAAGTCGTTCACAAGTTGAAGGCAACTCATAAACGCGATTTCTTACAGAAAGTACAGTTTATTTTTCAAGATTCCACAGCAGCATTAAATTCGCGCTGGAAAGTACGCGATAGCGTAACGGAAGGCTATATTTCATTTGGTTTAGGTGATAAAGGATTGAAAGATAAAGTAGCAGGTGATGCGCTAGAGCGTGTTGGGTTAGATAGACGATATATTGATCGCTATCCGCACGAATTTAGCGGAGGACAACGTCAACGAATTGCTATTGCAAGAGCGTTATTGTGTGAGCCGGAAGTATTAATTCTTGATGAACCAATTTCGGCATTAGATGTTTCGCTTCAAATCCAAATTGTGCACTTGCTGCAAAAAATTCAAAAGGAACAAGGTTATACATATTTATTTATCGCGCACGATTTACCGATGGTTCACTATTTATGTGAAAAAGTAGCTGTCTTATACAAAGGAGAACTTGTTGAATTTGGAAATACGGACGAAGTATTCCGTAATCCACAACATTCTTATACAAAAACACTATTGGCATCAACACCAAAAATTTCAGGTTAAAGGAGAATGTAGGATGAAGAAGTTTTTACTGTTTGTCATTATGACTGTTTTAGCAATTACTTCTGTCGCTTGCGGTAAGAAAGAGACGCAAAAGGCGAGTGCTGGTAAGGGAGAAGGAGATCGATTAGTAACGAATATTGGTAGCGATCCATATACACTTGATTCCGCTATTGCGACAGATAGTACTTCAGGTTATGTAATTGGACATTTATTCTCAAGCTTATATACGCAAGATAGTGATGGAAAATATCAAAATGAATTAGCAGAGAAAGAAGAAGTAAATGCTGATGGAACTGAGTATACAATTCATTTAAAGAAAGATATTAAATGGTCAGATGGTTCTCCTATTACAGCAAATGATTTTGAATTTGCATGGAAGCGATTATTAAATCCGAAAACGGGTTCTATGAATGCGACAGAAATGTATTTTATTAAAGGGGCAGAGGCATACAATACTGGAAAAGGTGAAGAAGGACAAGTTGGTATTCAAGTTGTTGATCCTCAAACATTAAAGGTAACACTTGAGCACCCAGTGTCTTCCATTAAACAAAAATTAGCAAGCTCATTATTCATTCCATTATCAAAAAAATCAATTGATGATAATAATAAATTAAAAACAGATCCAAAAGAGTTAATTACGAACGGACCATTCACATTAAAAGAATGGAAGCATAATCAGGCTATTACGGTACAAAAAAATAAAGAATACTATGATAAAAAGGTAACATTAAAAGAAATTGAGTTTCGTATTATTCCAGATTCTAAAACAGCGTACCAATTATACAAATCAAAAGAATTAGATTTACTAAGTAGTTTACCGCAAGAAATGATTGAGAAAGAAAAAGGAAATAAAGAATATAAACGTGTTGCAGGATTTTCATCTTATATTTATTCGTTTAACGTAGAAAAAGAGCCGTTCACAAATGCGAAAGTACGTAAAGCATTCTCATTAGCAGTTGATCGTAAGTTTATTGTTGAAAAACTGTATAAAAACAATGCACAAGAAGCAAATGCATTCGTTCCAGAAGGAGCAAAAACACAAAGTGGGCGTGATTTCCGTAAAGAAAAAGGTGGTTACGTTAAATTTGATCCAGCAGAAGCGAAAAAATTATTAGAAGAAGGTATGAAAGAACAAGGCTGGTCTACATTACCTGAAGTAACATTAAAATTCACTACAGATACACATCATAAAAAAGTAGCAGAAGCGATGCAAGAAATGTTTAAGAAAAATCTTGGCGTAGATATTAAATTAGAAAATAAAGAGTGGAAGAGTTACATCGACACATATAAGCAAAGTGATTTCCAATTAGCTTATATGGGATGGGGCGGTTCTCTATTAGACCCAATTACTAAATTAGATTTATATGCAGGTGATGGTCCAAACAATTATGCAAAATGGCATAATAAAGAATTTGATGCTTTAGTGAAGGAAGCAGAAGTAGAACAAAATGAAGATAAGCGTTTTGATTTATTGCATAAAGCGGAAGATATTATGTTTACAGATTCACCATTAATTCCAATTATATTCCCGTCGGATTCCTATTTACAAAAACAAACGGTATCTGGACTTCAATATTATGTTGGATCTAAACCAGATTTAAGATATGCAAAAATAAAGAAGTAGGCAACCGCCTACTTCTTTATTTTATTTCTCTTTTATATTCTTTTTTCGTTCCATCAGAGAAGACAACTTCTAAATCGAATTTTTGATAGTCTTTATCAAGTTTGAACACGTTCACTACTTGATCGATTACTTCTTGGTCAGGAGTATCTTTATCAAATTTTAATTCTTGTAGAAGTGGGCTTAATTTTGTGATAGCCTCGTCTCCTGTTAATTTTACATCTGCTTTATGATCTTCAATTTTTGCTTCCATTTTCTTGTCAGCTGCTACATTTTTATAGTCTGCTTCGTAGTCTTTCTTTGTATCTTGGTAGTCTGCCTTTAAATCGAATTCATTGAAGTTTAGTTTTAAATCTGCAGGAGCCTCATTTTTTGCTTCTTCAGTCGTCTTTTTATTAGAAGTTGTGTCTTCTTTGGCAGGAGCTTTACATCCTGTTAATGCAGGTACTAGCATAAGAGCTAATAAAACTGATAGTAGAATTCTCATTATAAATTCCTCCTTATGTAAATTCGTTCTATACAAGTTTTTCCCAAAAACATGTAATTATGTATGTGTTGAAAATAAATTATTATCCTGCAGTCACAAGGACTAATCCGCAATTTAAATCAAAAACGATTTGTATGTATATGGTAAATTGAAGTTGTGAGGGAGGGGCTAAAATGCATGAAGAATATAAAGAGATAATAAAAAAATCAATTGAATATATAGAGAATCACTTACATGAGGAGCTTACAACAGAAAGAGTGGCATCCCACAGTGCAGTATCGATGTACCATTTTCATCGCATCTTTCAAAGATATGTTGGGATGAGTGTAACAGATTATATTCGAAAGAGAAGGTTAACTCATGCTGCGCAAGTTTTAGTGTCAACGGAGAGAGCTGTTATTGATATTGCAGTGCAATACGGTTTTTCCTCACAAGAGGCATTTACGAGAGCTTTTAAAAGAATGTTTCAATTGCCACCAAAGAAATATCGAAAGTACTTTCAGTCATTTTATATAGAAAGAGAGGGTGTTTCAATGCAAAAAGGTATACCGAAAGGATGGATCTTAAGTGGAAGTCATCCTGCTGAATATGAGATGGGTTTAGATTATGAAGTTGTCCATCAAGGAAAAGTATCTGCATACATAAAAGCAAAAGAGAATGTTACGCATGGAGGATTTTCAACATTAATGCAAATGTTCCGAGCGGATAAATATGTAGGGAAGAGATTACGTTTTACAGCATTTATTAAGAGTGAAAATGTAAGAGATTGGGCAGGATTGTGGATGCGAGTAGATGGAAAAGATACAGAACCGCTCGCTATGGATAATATGCAAAATCGCCCCATTAAAAATACGAATAACTGGCAATCGTACTCGGTTGTATTAGATATAAAAGAAGAAGCACTTGGTATTGCATTTGGTGTTTTATTATCAGGAGAAGGTTGTGTGTGGCTAGATAGTATTCGATTTGATGAAGTAGATGAAAAAATCCCTTCAACAGATTTGGCAGAGAACTTTTATGAAACACTTTTAGAAGATCCGGTGAATCTACAGTTTGAAGAAGTAGAAAAATAAAAACAAGGAGAAAAGATATGCTCAAATATGTAAAACTAATAAGTATTAGTTTAGTAATATCGTCGTGTATTATGGGAATTAATTATTTAGTTAGCTATCTTTGGTCAGGGCATATACCTTCTTTGACGTGGAGAACATATTTGATGTTTGTGTTTATATTTATGATGAGTTTTGGTTCAATGCAAAAAGAAGGAAAAGAGGATTATTGACAATAGTCTTTTTCGCCTTTCTTTCATTAACACAAATGGTTGTAACTGTGCCACATGAAATGCTTTCTAAAACATATCAAACAATCAGTGAATTATTTCCTGCAACATATGCAGCGAATGGCTATTATACAATAATATTTGGAGGAGTTAGTTTAGAGAGAAATATTATTTCATTATTAGTTATTGTATTGGTTACACAATCAGTAGCAGTGATGACTTTAGCTATAAAAGGAATGGTAAAGGGAAGAAGAAGCTCTGTAGTTAAAGAAGTATAAAATAAAAAGGTATCCTCGGTGGGATACCTTTTTATTAGCACTTATTATTTTGTAACTTCTGTCCACTTGTAGTTAAACTCACCACCGAAGTCAGTTGTTACAAGTCCTTTAATGAAAGAGCGTTGTAAGTAAGAACGGCCTTGTTGGTATAAAGGAGCGACAGCGCCGTCTTGTAATAGAATTTTTTCAGCTTGCTTCATTGCTTCAAAGCGTGCTTTTTCATCGCCAGCTAAATCTGTTTTCGCTTTATGAATTAGCTCATCGTACTCTTTGTTAGAGTATTTATCGAAGTTATAAGCACTATCTGTTGTAAATAAATCTAAGAATGTAATTGGATCAGCGAAGTCAGGGCCCCAGCCGTCAATACCAATTTCATAGTCACCACTTAATAGTAGTTTTAGCTGTTGTTTACGTGGTTGTGGTTTTAAATTCACTGTTAATCCATCTAGGTTCTTTTCTAATTCACCTTTTAAATATTCACCAGTCTTTTTAGCTAAAGCATTGTCACTTGTTAATAGTTCGATTGTTACTTTGTCAGTACCAAGTTCTTGTTTTGCTTTTTTCCAGTTTTCTTTCGCTGTTTTCACATCATCCTTGACTAGATTTCCATTTTCTTTACGGAAGTCATTGCCTTCTGGGCTCTTTGCAAATTTCGCAGGAACCATTCCTTCAGCTGGAACAGCGCCGTTATTTAAGATTGTTTCTACGTAAGCTTTTTTATTCATTGCGCCGTTAATAGCAAGGCGTGCATGTTGATTTTTTAATGTTTCATTTTTCTGATTTAATCGTAAGAATTGAATACCGACTTCAGCGCGTTCTTTGAAGTTTGGATCGCTCTTATATTTATCAACAAACTCTGCAGTTAAAGCAACACGATCAATTTGTCCTGAATCATATAAGTTCACTTCTGTAGACTTATCTTTAACGACATTGAAGTTGATTTCTTCTAATTTTACAGTTTTAGCATCCCAATAGTTAGGATTTTTCTTCAATTGGAAGCTTTGTTCATGTTTCCAGTTATCTAATGTGAAAGCACCGTTATAAATTAAATGATTTGTTTCTAAACCATATTTATCGCCTTGAGACTTTAAGTACTCTTCATTAATTGGTAAGAATGTTGAGAATGTAGTTAAGCTTAAGAAGTAGGGAACAGGACGGTCTAGTTGTACTTCTAACGTTTTATCATCAACAGCTTTGACCCCTAGTTGATCAATTGGCAATTGTTTTTGGTTTATTTGTTTCGCATTCTTTATATCGAAGAATAAGAATGCGTATTCAGCTGCTGTATCAGGATTTACGGCACGTTGCCAAGCGAAGGCAAAGTCCTTTGCTGTAACAGGAGTACCGTTTGACCATTTTGAATCACGGAGATGGAATGTATATTTTGTTTTATCGGGACTAATGTCAACCGACTCAGCGACACCAGGAACCGGTTTATTATCTTCTCCCATTGCATATAGCCCTTCAAAAACATTACGCATTACGTTCATGGATTCCCCATCCGTTGCTTTTGCAACATCCATTGTTGGAATTTCTGAAGCGAATGATAAGTTAATTGCCTGTTTATCAGGTGCTTTATCGTTTGCTTTCGCTCCGCTTGCATTATCTTTATTTCCCCCGCAAGCAGTTAGTAATAGACTTGCCCCTAAAACAGATGCAACAACAGGTACAACTTTTTTCTTCATTGTTCGTTCCTCCCTAAATGTGTTGTTCGTAACGTCATAATGTCCGTGTCTTGAAGTAGCTATAGAAGGAGATAAAACCTATTATAAATATTTGTTTATAGGTAATCAGGTGTTCTATATGTATATACATGTCGAACTATAATCTATCGTTATATGTTTCAACGTAGTAGACATTATATTTTGATGGTGAAATATTTTGTTTCTTTGATTATTTAGAATATTAACACTGAAAAGAACTATATGTCAATAATAAAAATAGATTGTTAATTTCTCAGAATAATATATTAAAAAAGCAGATTCTCATGTGTGAGAGAACCTATTTTTAATATATTTTGCTAAAAAAACAATTGGTGTGGGCTAATAATAAGTGGGGATGAAGAAACCCCCACTTATTAAAGTTTCACTTTATTTTTCAATTTTTGCCCACTTGAAGTTTAATTGACCTGCAAAGTCTACTTGCACAATTCCTTTCACATAAGAACGTTCTAAATAAGATTCGCCTTTTTGGTAAAGAGGAGCGATAACAGAGTCTTTAAATAATATTTTCTCGGATGCTAGTAATGCTTCCCAGCGAGCTTTTTCATCACCAGCTAAAGTTGTTTTCACTTTTGCTATTGTTTCATCGAATTCCTTATTAGAGTAATGATCTAAGTTATAAGGGTTATTCGTTGTAAATAGCTCAAGGAATGTAATTGGATCCGCAAAGTCAGGGCTCCAGCCATCAATTCCGATTTCGTAGTCACCTTTTAATAAAAGCGAAACTTGTTGCTTACGCGGCTGAGGTTTTATATTTACTGTTAATCCATCTAGATTCTTTTCTAGTTGTCCTTTTAAGAATTCACCAGTTTTCTTATCAAGGTCAGCATCACTCGTTAATAATTCTAATGTTATCTTTTCAGAACCAAGCTCTTGTTTAGCTTTTTTCCATAACTCTTGTGCAGATTTTGTATCAACTTTTGTTAAATCGCCGTTTGCAGTACGGAAGTCTTTTCCTTCAGGTCCTTTTGCAAAGTTTTTTGGAACGAGACCAAATGTTGGTGTAGAGCCATCATTTAATAACGTATTTACAAAGGATTTTCTATCAATTGTTTGATCAATTGCTTGGCGTGCAGAAACGTTTTGAAGTATTTTGTTTTGTTGATTCATACGTAAAAATTGTACGCCTACGTTTGGACGTTCTTTAAAGTTAGCATCCTTTTTATATTTATCGACGAAGTCAGATGTTAGTTTTATACGATCTAATTGTTTTGACTCGAATAAATTTACTTCTGTTGATTTTTCTTTTACGACATTAAAATTGATTTCTTCTAGTTTGACAGTATCTTTATCCCAATAGGTAGGGTTCTTCTTAAATTTAAAGCTTTGTTCGTGCTTCCAATCGCTTAGTGTAAAAGCTCCATTGTACAAAATTGTATTATCTTCTAAAGCGTACTTATCACCTTGTACTTTAAAGAATTCCTCATTAATTGGTAGAAATGTTGGGAACGCTGTTAAGCTAATAAAATAAGGAACAGGACGCTCTAATTCTACCTCAAACGTATGGTCATCAACTGCTTTTACACCAAGTTGGTCGGCTGGAAGTTCTTTGTTGTTAATTTTTGTTGCGTTTTTAATATCAAAGAATAAAAATGCATATTCAGAGGCTGTTGCTGGATCTACGGCACGTTGCCAAGCGAACACAAAATCTTTAGCTGTAACAGGAGTGCCATTTGACCATTTTGAATCTCGCAAATGGAATGTGTATTTCGTTTTATCGCCACTTACTTCATGAGATTTTGCAACACCAGGAACAGGTTTGTTACCTTCACCAAGATTATACAAACCTTCAAATACGTTTCTCATTACTTGACCAGAATCAGTATCTGTAGCACGAGCCGTATCCATTGTTCGTATTTCAGTAGGTGAAGATAAGTTTAAAACCTGTTTACTAGGTGCCTCGTCTTTTGCATTTGCTCCGCTTGCTTCGTTTTTATAACTACCGCAACCAGTTAATAAAATACTTACTCCTACAACTGATGCAATACCGGGTACAAACTTCTTTTTCATTTGATTTTCCTCCTAAATAATTAAGTTTGGATGATGATGAGGGAAATGAAAAATAAAAAATCCCTCTTTTCATATTGAGAAAGAGGGATTTTTACGTACAAGTTATGCACCCGTATATAAACGAAGTCCCTCATTCTATCTTTCAAGCATAAAGCTTGCAGGAAGTGGCACAGTATTCAAAATGAACCTGTTGCCGAGGTTTCAAAGGGCCAGTCCCTCCACCTCTCTTGATACAATGAGTAAACGAATAAATTTTATTAATTTTTTTGTTTCTTTGATAATTCAAAATCTTACACCTTGAATAATGAAGTGTCAACTAAATGAAATATAGTTTAAATTTTCAGTTTTCTTAAATGAAAAAACCACTGCATATGGCAGTGGTTTTTCTACTAGAAGTTAAAGTTATCTGGATCTGGACCAACGCGACGATCTTCATTTAAAGCTTGAATTGCTTTCATATCATCAGCACTTAATTCAAAGTCGAAGATGTTTGCATTTTCAATAATGCGATGTTCTTTAATTGATTTAGGAATTGTTACAACTTCGTTTTGTAAATCCCAACGTAAAATAATTTGCGCAGTTGATTTATTATATTTTGTCGCAATTTCTTGTAACGTTGGATTATCTAGTAGTTGTCCTTGCATTAATGGTGACCAAGCTTCAAGCTGGATATTATGTTCTTTACAGAATGCATGTAACTCTTCTTGTGCTAAACGTGGGTGGTATTCCACTTGGTTGACCATTGGCTTAATTTCAGCAATTTCAAATACGTCTTGTAAGTGGTGAATGTGGAAATTACTCACACCGATAGCGCGAACACGGCCATCTTTATAAAGTGTTTCTAATGCTTTCCATGATTCAGTATATTTCCCTTTTACAGGCCAATGTACTAAATATAAATCTAAATATTCTAGACCTAATTTCTCTAATGTAGTTTCAAATGCTTGAAGCGTTGTTTCATATCCTTGATCGCTATTCCATACTTTTGAGGTAATAAATAATTCTTCACGTGAAACACCGGATTCACGAATCGCTTGCCCAACGCCTTCTTCATTTTGATAGATTGCTGCAGTATCGATGCTGCGGTAGCCATTTTTAATTGCTGCTTTTACAGAATCAATTACTTCTGAACCATCTTCTACTTTAAAAACACCTAAACCAAACCAAGGCATTTTTACACCGTTATGTAATGTTGTATAGTCTTTTAAACTTGTTAAAATCATATTATTTCCCCCTAGCTTTTTTGTTTGTTGCTTCTACTGCTTTTTGAATTGCCTCTGAAAAATTATATTCGTATAAAGTTTTGAGACCCTCAGCTGTGGAACCACCTGGCGTTGTTACTTGTTCGCGAAGGTTAGCTGGATTTTGCGTTTGTTCAAGCATAGAAGCAGAGCCAGAAATCATTTGAATGACAAGATGTTTTGCGGTTTCTTCATCAACTCCATAACTTTTTGTTGCTTCAATTAAGCTTTCAGCAAAGTAATAAAGGAAGGCTGGTGCACTTCCAGTAACTGCAGTAAGCTGATGAACTTCTTCCTCAGTACAAAGTTGCGAAGTACCAATACCTTTTAAAAGTAGTTGCAGGGTTTCTTGATGTATCTCGTTTACTGATTGTCCCATTGTATATAAGGAGATAGACTTTCCAATTTCAGCAGCTGTATTAGGCATAATCCAAGCAACAGGCGTGCCTTTTGGGAGTCTAGCTTCTAAATAAGATGGTCCAATGCCAGCTGCTACTGTTACGACTAGTTGATTTGATATTAACGGAGATAGCTCAGCTAATAACTCTTCATGAGCCGAAGGTGGCATTGCTAAAACAACCGTATCAACAGATGTAACATGCTGTTTCCAATCTGTTGTAGTAGACACATTATATCGATGTTGTAACTGTTTTAGCTTTTCTATGTTGCTTCGGTTAGAGACGATAATTTCTTCGATGTACTCTTTGCTTGTTTTAAGTAATCCGGAAAATATAGCTTCTGCCATACGACCGGCACCAATAAATAAAATTCGATGTTTAGTTAGCATATCCTTTATTCCTTTCTAGTAGAGATATGTTATAAAAACGATATCATCTTTAAGAGAATTTTGTAAAAAGAAAAGACTTACCGTAGATGGAATGGATAATGAGAAGGAGGAGATTCATGGTAAAGGAAAGGGCTATTCCTTATACTGGTGATAGGGAATTTATTACACATCTGGGGAGAGATAAATATGGTTAGAAGTCCACTTTTTTTACTTGTTTCTAGTATTATTTGTGTATTAGTTGGATTGTATATTCAATCGAGTTATATTGAAATTTTCGCATCAATTATGGGGATCATTAATGTTTGGTTATTAGCGAGAGAAAAAGTATCCAACTTTTTATTTGGCATGATTACTGTTGCGGTATTTCTATACATTTTTATTACACAAGGTTTATATGCAATGGCAGTATTAGCCGCTTTTCAATTTATATTTAATGTATATGGTTGGTATTATTGGATTGCACGAAGTGGGGAGGGAGAGGTAAAAGCAACAGTTCGTTTAGATTTGAAAGGATGGACTTTTTATATAAGTTTTATTTTAGTTGCTTGGATTGGTTGGGGTTATTATCAAGTCCGTTATTTAGAGTCAACAAGTCCATATTTAGACGCTTTAAATGCCGTATTGGGACTAGTGGCTCAATTTATGTTAAGTCGAAAAATATTAGAAAACTGGCATTTATGGATTTTATATAACATAGTTAGCATTGTAATTTATATTTCTACTGGTTTATACGTCATGCTAATATTAGCTATTATTAATCTCTTTATATGTGTAGCTGGTTTGCTAGAGTGGAAGAGCAATTATAAGGGGCAAGAACATACAAATAATTATATCTAGAAAATAATTAGAATTAAAAAACCCCTGAAGTACATATGCTTCAGGGGTTTACTAATAGAATATAAGATTATGCTTTTGTCATACCAAGTAATACAGCGCCGCCGATAATTAAAACACTACCTAGTGCAATAAAGATCAATTGACGTTTTGTTTTCTTTTCACCTAAGAATACAATCGCACCGAATGTTGAGATAACGATTCCAGTTTGAGATAATGGGAAGCTTGTTGCTACTCCAACACGTGGTAATGAAAGAAGTAAGAATAAGTTTCCAGTTCCCCATAGTAAACCAGACAAAGCATTACGGATTGCATATTTGTTAAATGGTTTATGTTTAGACGTCAGTACAACCGCACCAACAAACATACCAACTGCTTGTGGTAAAATAGCAGACCAACCATCGATATTATACCAACGAATAATAATTACATATACAAGATAGCCGAAAGTAGAAACAATTAAAGTAAGAAGTCCTTTTTTCAATTGTCCAGGTGGCTGAGCATTTTCTTTATCATCTAATGATGTGAATACAACACCAACTACGATTAATAGGATTGCAATCGTTCCCAGAATGATCGTTGTAGTAGTAGTCCACTCACGGAAAGCGATAACCCCAAAGATAGAAGTTGCAACAAGTTGCATACCAGTAGAAATCGTTACAGTAGTTGAAACACCTAGTTTTTCAACTGTTTTTAATTGGTTTACTTGTCCTAAAGCCCAGAATAAACCTGAAATAAAACCAACAATTAAGATTGTCATTGTTAAAGCTGGTTGAGTAAATACATACATAATTGTTGCGAAGAATAGAGCACCGATTGTCATACCTACCGTTTGGCTATATGCACCACCGCCCATTTTTACGCTTACTAATAAGATGTTTCCCCATGCAATTGCAGGAAGAAGCGCTAATAAAATGTCCATTACAAGACTCCCTTCGGTTTGCTATACCAATATAGTTACATATCGTTCTAACGATCGGTAATGCCCCACTAATAGAGTAGAAGATTACCGATCGCTAAAACAGGATGAAGAATTCACGATATAAATGCGTTTTCATTTCTTCATTTTTTGAAACACCTCCATATAATAACAGGAAATTGCCTATTTTAGAAAGTGAATTCAAATAAAATGTATATTTTAATAAGAGGTAAAATTCAGTTATTTCCCGGTGGTATATTTTATTTCCTAAGAAATAAAGAAGCAGCTTCGAAAAAAGCTGCTTTAAGAGTTAGTAATTCTTTTATTAATAAGTTGAATACATAGTAGAAATACGAGTGACATACCGATAGTAATAACTACAAGTGTCCATGCGAGTTGCATATTACTTGCATCAATAGCCATGTAAATTGCAGTTGGGATTGTCTGTGTTTTACCAGGAATGTTCCCGGCAAACATAAGTGTAGCGCCAAATTCACCGAGCGCGCGGACAAAGCTCAAAATCATCCCGCTTAGTAAGGCAGGAAATGCGAGCGGAAGTGTAACGTGCAGAAAAACTTGATATTCACTTGCGCCAAGGTCACGAGCACTTTCTTCAATTTGTACATTTGCGATAGAAAATCCCGTTTTCGCTGATTGGTACATAAGCGGAAATGCAACAACTGTAGAAGCAATGATCGCAGCAGTAGATGTGAACATAATAGACTGCTGAAATAATGATTCAACCCACTTTCCGATCGGGCTGTTGTTTCCAAAGATGATAATGAGAAAGAAGCCGATAACAGTTGGTGGAAGTACCATTGGTAATAAAAATATGGTTTCTAATAGTACTTTATATCGCCATGAGGAGCGAGCTAGTGCTCGCCCGACAATTGTCCCTAAAATTGTAACGAGAATAGTGGCGCATGCAGCTACTCTTAAAGATAGAAAGACAGGCGATAAAATAGCATCAATGCTCATAGTAATTAAGACAGGACTGTAAATCCATATTTTTTAAAGATAGATTGTGCATCTTTTGACTGCAAATACTCATAAAATGAAGTCGCCTCTTTCTTATGTTTAGATTCCTTTATAACACCTAAAGGATAGTGGATTGGCTCATGAGAAGTAGCTGCTGCTGTCTCACCAATCTTTACTTTATCCGAAATGAGAGCATCTGTTTTGTATACGATACCAGCATCGACATTCCCTGTTTCTACATATGTTAACACTTGGCGAACATCTTTTGTAAATACGACTTTATTTTGAACATCATTCCAAAGGTTTTCGTGTGTTAGAGAAGCCTTTGCATATTTGCCAGCAGGTACAGATTCAGGTGTACCAAGTGCAATTTTTTTTATTTTTTCATCTTTTAAATCTTGAATTTTTGTAAGAGAACTATCTTTTGGGACGACTAGAACGAGTTCGTTTCCAAGGAGATTTTTCCCCTCTTTTTCATTAATGAATCCTTTTTTTACAAGGGTTTGGAATTTATCTTCTGCTGCTGAGAAGAATAAATCAGCAGGTGCACCTTGTTCAATTTGTTGTTGAAGTGCTCCAGAAGCACCGAAGTTAAAAGAAAGTTTGATATTTGGCTCTTTTTCTTTATATTGTTTTTCGATTTCTTTTAATGCATCTTGTAAGCTTGCAGCAGCTGAGATAGTCAGTTCAACTGTTTTATCCTCTTTAGCAGCTGACTTTGTATGCTTTTCCCCACTTGTACAAGCAGCGCTAAATATAAGAAGGAAAGAAAGTATAAGTGCCCCGATGGAACGTAATATAAATTTATTCATAAAAAAATCCCCTTTCATTTTGACACATCTAATTATAACTAAATATAACTAAATATAACTAGTTTTAATTGAATATAATTTGAACATATGTCTATTTTTAAAAAATAGGAGAAATATTCTTTTCTTTGTTACAATGAAAGGAGAAAGTGAGGAATCGTCTATGGATCATCATTCCTACACAACGGAAGAAGTAGCAAAGCGATTAAAAGTATCAAAATTAACTGTATACGACTTAATTAAAAAAGGAGAACTTCCTTCTTATAGAGTTGGTAGACAGATGCGCATTGATGCAGCAGATTTAGATCAATATATAAAGCAAATGAAAACAGGGAAAGTACAAGTTAATCCTGTGAAAAACGATGGTAGTAGTATCTTGAACACGTGTATTATTAGTGGTCAAGAACTAACGTTAGATATGTTAGCTAAACGTATAGAAAATCGTTTGCCAAGTTCTAATGTTTTAAGAGCGTATCAAGGTAGCTTAACGAGTTTAGTGAAAATGTATCAAGGAGAAGGAAGTATCGTTAGTTTGCATTTGTTTGATGGTGAAACGGGTACATATAATATTCCTTACGTAAAACGTATTTTAGTAGGACAGCCATGTCTTATGATTAATTTATTGTCCAGAAATGTAGGGTTTTATGTTCAAAAAGGAAATCCGAAGAAAATAAAGACATGGGCTGACATATCCGGTTCCACTATAAAGTTTGTGAATCGAGAAAAGGGTTCTGGTATTAGAGTGTTAGTGGATGAACAATTACGAATCCGAAAATTAAATAAAGCTGATATTAGTGGATATGAATGGGAAGAATCGAATCATCTTGGTGTTGCCACGCAAGTTGCAAATGGAAAAGCTGATGTAGGAGTAGGTTCAGAAAAGTTTTCGCAAATTGTAAATGTGGACTTTATTCCAATCATGAAAGAACAGTATGATTTAGTAATTTTGAAGAATAAAGAAAATGAAGAGCTGATTGAAGTTGTGAAAGACATTCTGCAATCGGAAGAATTTCATAATGAATTAAATGCGATTGGCGGATATGATATTACGAAAACAGGTCAAATTGTATATGAAATAAAGTGAAACTTTAATCAGTGTGGGGGTTCTTCATCCCCCACTGATTATTAGCCTTCACCAATCGGACTTTTATGGGCAGCCCGACCCCCACCTAACTTCTTTGCTTTCGCAGAATTTTGAGGAGGGGGTCTTACTGCCCATTAAAGCGGGACAAACTAAAAAGCTGCTTGTCTATAAGACGAGCAGCTTTTTCTATATATAAAGGGGTTTGGGGAAACAAAGTGTTAAATAAGACCTTGAGCAAGTGTATAAATGAAAGCCGTAAGAAGAGTAGCTCCACTTGCAAGTCCGATAAAGTCTGATTTGTTGAAAGTAATGTTGTTCATTATAATCTCTCCTTATTTGTTTAATGTAGTTGCAACAGCTTTTGCATCG
The DNA here is from genome assembly GCF_056738645.1 of Bacillus sp. PK3-067. Lineage (NCBI taxonomy): Bacteria > Bacillati > Bacillota > Bacilli > Caryophanales > Bacillaceae > Bacillus > Bacillus sp. PK3-067. Next base: position 200,859 of record NZ_CP096490.1, read on the forward strand.
ACAAGTGCGGATAGCACCATGCCCATTGTATTTAAAAATTTATTTGATTTCATATTGTTCATCATGCGTATCCGCTCCTTTTCGAATAGTTGTTGCCCTGCTTATGTCTTAATTATAGGGAATATGGATACTTCCAACTATCGAATTAGCTTACGAAAGACTTACACTTTTGTAAGAAAAAAAGACATTCATGTAAGAATGTCTTTCACAGCATATTGATATGATGATGGTCTTCAATTGTTTTTAAAAAACTACGCATTGAATTCGTCATATAGCTATCTTTACGGCGTATGAAAACCGTTGAAATACTGCCGTATTTTTCAGGGATTGCATGACAATGTACCTTACCTGCTTTAGAAAGATGATGGACAGCAGACTGTGGTACGAGTGTAATTCCGAGACCGAGTGCAACACTGTTTAATATTGTCTCTAATATATTGAATTCCATAATTCTTTTTGGTAGCAAACCTTCGTCTTTAAGCCAACGTTCTAGTTTGGAGCGGTATCCACATCCTTGGTTAAAAACGAGTAGAGGCGTTGTTGTAAATTCTTCTATATGAAAGGCTTTATTTTGTGTTATAAGCATTAATTTCTCTGTACTAACATCGTATTGTTCGATTAGTGGATGTTTAATAGGACCTGATATAAAGGCGCCATCTAATTGATGATCAAGTACTTCTCTAATTAATTCTTCTGTTAGACCCGCTTGTAATGATAAATCGACATTCGGATAGCTTTTATAGTAAGAAGATAAAATGGTAGGCAGTGTACTTACTGTTTCGACTGTACCGATTTTTAATATACCAGAAGGTGTTTCGCTATCTAAAAATACTTGTTTTAGTTCGTCGACATCTTGCAAAATTTTACTAACATAAACGAGCATTTTTCTTCCTTCAGCTGTTAAAGTCATTCCTCGTTTATGGCGGTAAAAGAGTGGGGTTTTTAATTCGTTTTCTAGTTGTTTAATACGTGCAGTTACATTTGATTGTACATAATTTAATTCCTTTGCTGCGCTACTTACACTACCCTGATCGGCAACGCTTTTAAAGATTTGTAAGTCTCTTAATTCCATTTTGTAATCCCCCTTGATGTTAACTATCATTATAAATGATAGTTAACATCATTTTGAATCATTTTACGTGATATATTTTTTCTTTTACAATTCTCTTTGTGCAAATAGAAAGAAACGGGGGATTGCGGTGAGAAGAGGTCAAATGATAATAGGGGCTTTGGCGTGTTTAATTGCGAGTATGTCATGGGGAGCGATGTTTCCAGTTGCTGATCATGCGCTAGAATACATAGATCCATTTTATTTTTCGCTTATTCGCTATGGAGCAGTGGCGATAATGCTGATTGTATTGTTGTTAGTGAAAGAAGGAAAACAGGCATTTTGTTTAGAGGGAAGAGGAAAGTTACTCGTCTTTTTTGGAACGATGGCATTTACAGTATATAATGTCCTCATATTTTTAGGGCAAATGTTAATGGGTAAGTCGGGTGTAATGGTAGCTTCCATTATGGAAGCACTTATGCCGATGATTTCTATTTGTATTTTATGGGGATATAAGCATATAAAACCGAAGAAGTATATGATAACGAGTATGGTTATTGCTTTTGTAGGAGCTGTGTTTGTTATTACAAAAGGTGACATGAGTTTCTTTGTAACATTGAAAGATAATATGTTCCCATTAGCATTTATATTTATTGGTGTTGTAGGGTGGGTTATTTATACGATGGGTGGTCAAACTTGTAGTGATTGGTCAACGTTACGTTATTCTACGTTGACGTGTGTATTCGGTACGACTGTTACAGGAATTATAACGGTAATTATTACGTCGCTTGGATATATTTCAGTTCCGAGTATGGGAACGATTTCTATTGTGAAATATGATTTGTTATTCATGATGACATTGCCAGGTATTGTAGCGCTACTTGCTTGGAACTATGGTGTGAAAATTTTATCATCCATTAATGGGATTTTATTTATTAATTTTGTACCAATTACGACTTTAGCTATTATGATGATGCAAGGGTATCAAATCACAATGTTTGATATTATAGGGACTGTACTTGTTATTGCAGCGCTTATTCGCAATAACGTTTGTCAGAGAAAAGAAGAAAATATAAATAAGAGAGTTTTACAAGAAGAACAATTACGTCAAGCTGTTTAATAGGCAAATGGAGGATTTCACATGTTAGAAAGTTTATTGTTTTTCTTCGCCGTCGGAGTTGCCTGTGAGCTTGCAGCAATTAATCGAAATGGTCGTAAAAAGATAAAACAACAAGCTGAGCTAATACAGCTTTTAAAAGAATTGAAAGAAAGAAAAAATTAAAAAGACGACCGGGCATAGACGGTCGTCTTTTTCTATATAAAGGGGAAAGGGGACACAAAGTTATACAAGCGTAGCAGCGTAAATGAAAGCAGTAAGAAGAAGAGAGCCGCTAGCTAATCCTAAAAAATCTAATTTGTTAAAAGTAATGTTATTCATAATACATTCTCCTTACTTGTTTAATGCAGAAGCAACAGCTTTTGCATCGAAAAGAGCCGATAATACCATGCCCATTGTATTTAAGAAATTGTTCGTTTTCATTTTGTTCATCATATTGATCCACTCCTTTTCGAATAATTGTTGCCCTGTTTCTGACTTAATTGTATGAAATATAGTAAGAAGTAACTATCGAATTAGCTTACAAGAAAATTACACTTTTGTAAGAATTGAAATTTAACAATTCATCCTTAATTTTATTACCAACTCCTAAAACTTAGTGTTATAATTGTTATAAGAATATGATTATACTTCGGATGTTTAGAAAGGAACGAAATAAATGTATAAACCAATTACATTTTTGTTGAAATATATATTTAAAACAGCTGGGAAAGTAGAAGTACAAGGAAGAGAAAAGCTACCAGAAGGTGGACCCTATGTTGTTGCATGTACACATACAAGTTTTATGGATGTATTAATGTTAGCTACAGGGATGTATCCAACTCAAATTCATTACATGGCCAAAAAAGAATTATTTGAAGGGAAATTCAAAAATTGGTTCTTTAAAAATGTAAATGCATTCCCTGTAGATCGTGCGAATCCAGGACCAAGTACACTTAAAATTCCATCACGTTTATTAAAAGAAGGAAAGGTAGTAGGGATTTTTCCGAGTGGAACAAGATCAGCGGAAGATGTTTCATTAAAAGCGGGTGCTGTGACAATTGCGATGCGTTCCAATGTTCCGTTAGTACCAGCAGCTTATGTTGGTCCATCAAGTGTAAAAGAATTAATAAAGGGGAAAAAGGCACAATTGATTTTTGGAGATCCAATTCAAATTGAGGCTGGAGAACAAATAGATCGAAAAACCGCTATGAAAATGATGACAGATCAATTAAATGAGAAGTTTGAGGAGTTAAAAGAAGCTTTGCAATCAAATCAAAAATAAGAAAAGACGACCGGGCATAGACGGTCGTCTTTTCTATTACTATTTATAATAAAGGGGAAAGGGGACACAAAGTTATACAAGCGTAGCGGCGTAAATAAAAGCAGTAAGAAGAATCGAGCCACTAGCTAGTCCTAAAAAATCTAATTTGTTAAAAGTGATGTTATTCATAATACATTCTCCTTACTTGTTTAATGTAGAAGCAACAGCTTTTGCGTCGATAAGAGCGAAAAATACCATGCCCATTGTATGTAAGAAATTGTTCGTTTTCATTTTGTTCATCATATTAATCCGCTCCTTTTCGAATAGTTGTTACCTTGTTTCTGACTTAATTGTATGAAATGTTGCGGAAAGTCACTATCGAATTAGCTTACAGAAAAATTACACTTTTGTAAGAGAAACGAATGAAGGTGTAATGATAAGAAGATTTGACATATGTTCATGAGATTCATTAAGTTAAAGGTAGAGGTGAGTGTATGGCTAATATTAAAGATATTGCAAAGATGGCGGGAGTTTCAGTTACGACTGTTTCGAGAGTGTTGAATGATCACCCATATGTAAGTGAAGAAAAAAGAAAAGCGGTTATAGAGATAGTTGAGAAATTGAATTACTCGCAAAACGCAAATGCTGTTCATTTATCAAAAGGAAAAACGAATATTGTTGGTGTGATTTTACCGTATATTAATCATCCGTGTTTTGATGCGATGGTGAGCGGAATGATGGAGACTGCGTTAGCGCATAATTACAGGGTGCTACTTTGCCAAACGAATTATAATAAAAAAGAAGAAATGAAAAGTTTACATATGTTAAAAACAAAACAATTGGATGGTCTTATTATTTGTTCACGTGCAAATGATTGGGAAACGATAGAACCGTATGCTTCTTACGGCGCAATAATTGCTTGTGAAGACAATGATATTTCAAACATCTCAAGTGTATATACGAATCATTCAGCGGCCTTTCAATTAGGAATGGATTATTTGATTGAGAAAGGTTATAAAAAAATTGGTTATTGTACGGGAAGAAAATTAGGGCCGAGTAGTCAAAAGCGTTTTGATGTTTATAAACAGCAATTGCAATCTATAGACGAAGAGGTTAATGAAGAATGGATTTTTACAGAATGTTTTACACTAGAAGATGGTGTAAAAGTGGCTCATAAGTTAAAAGAGATGCAGGATCTTCCTGAAGCATTAATAGTAGCAGGTGATGAAGTTGCGATTGGGGTTATGACAGAGGTTGAAAAATTAGGGATTCAAGTTCCTGAGGATTTAGCGATTATTGGCTTTGATAATCAACCTATCTCGCAAGTGTTACAATTGACAACTATTGATCAAAATTTAAAGGAGATAGGGAAAACTGCTTTTGAAATGTTGCATAGAAAAGTGAATGACGAGAGTTCTGAACAAGAAAAGCTGGAAATTCCATACGAACTTGTGGAACGCTCTACAGTTTAATCGTAATCCGTTATGTGTATAATCGCATAACGGATTATTTTTTTGAAATATCTTTGACAGGAAACGCGTTTCATACTTTATAAAGGAGTTAAACCGGTCTGTAATAATCCATGGATTCTTTTCAAGTGTTAATGCAGTGAATAGAATTTGGAGGAATATGCATGAATGAACTTTTATCGAGTATGAAAAAGTATGTAGATGATGATGAAAAGATTCTGGCTTTTGTGGTAGGGATATTTGAGAAGGATAATTTTATATTATCGTATCAACATGGGGTTTTTGTTGCCACTACTAGACGTCTCCTTTTTTACGGGAAATTTCCGTACTATTCTTCAACATTTAAAGAGTATTCATATTTGTATATAGATAGCATAGATTTTCATCCGTATTTTGAATTTACTTGTAGTCATGAAACCATTCGCGCTAAGTATATTCAGAAAGGGAATGTGGAGCGATTTGTCCGTGCAGTTAGAGCAAATATGAATAATTAATCAACCCTCTGTTTAAACATAATATTTCAATTTTTAAGAGGGAAAATGCGGAATAAAAACCACTTCTAAACCTCTAGGAGATAGTGATACAATGTCAAATGGGGGGAGGGTATGAACTATGGTTAATCAACGTATAAAGGAAATAACACTAATTACAATTGGTTCATTATTATTCGCAATTGGTATTAATTACTTTGCAATTCCAAACCGTTTATCGGAAGGTGGAATTATTGGTTTAACGGTTGTTACGTACTACTTATTTGATTGGTCACCAGGAATTGTGAACTTTGCTATAAATGCAATTTTACTAGCTGTTGGTTATAAATTTTTTGATAAGAAAACAATGATTTATACAATTTTAGGGATTGTAGAAACATCTTTGTTTTTATACGTTACAGAACATATTGAGTATCATGTAAATAGTGATACATTATTAGCAGCTTTATTTGCTGGTTTATTTGTGGGAATTGGATTAGGTTGTATGTTCAAAGCCGGAGGTACATCGGGAGGATCAGCAATCTTAGCTCAGTTAGCAAATCAATATTTAGGTTGGAGTGTAGGTAAAGGCGTACTAATTATTGATATTGTTGTAATTGCTGGTTCTGTATTTATAATAGGGCAAGAAAAGGCGATGTATACACTTGTGGCTGTGTTCATTGGAGCGAAGGTGATTGATTTCATTGTAGAAGGAATGGACACAAAAACGGCTGTTACGATTATTTCGAATCAACCAGATTTAATTCGTGAAGCTATTACGAAAAATATGACACGCGGTGTTACTGTATTAGAAGGGCGCGGCGGATATACTGGTAAAAATAAAGAAGTTTTATATGTTGTTATTAATAAACAAGAGCTTGTTAAGTTAAAACAAGTTATTAGCCGGGTAGATGAAGATGCTTTCGTTGTTATACATGATGTACGTGATGTACTTGGCGGTGGCTTTAAAGCAAGCTAAAAGGTGAACGAGCAAATTCGTTCACCTTTTTTAATTCTTACAAAAATGTAAGTGTAATGTAATGAGATTCAATAGTAGATTTTATTCCCCCTTTTTAAAATGGATGTATATATATCCTGCAGAGGAGGAATGTTTATTATGAAGAAAAAAATGATCACTACTATAATAGCGATGATAGTGATAATAGTAATGTTACTGCCTACGAAACTTGGACCAGTTATCGATAAATATAATCCATTTTATAAGACGAAAGAATACTATACGGTTGTGAATACAATTGGTCAGCATATTGGTGATGAGTGGTATGAATATGAATTTATTGCATTCGATGAACGTGGTAGAGAGCAGAAAATAAAGAAAACGGTTAAGCATATGTTAAAGAGAGATGAAGCATTAAAGGTTTTTGCAAAAGGACGTTACGGTGAATCGATTGAAGAGATTGAGGTTGCAAATATTCCTATAAATGCGAAGAGCAAACTTTTAACGATGAGATAGTGAAATATACCCCCGGCTATTTTTTGTCGAAAATAAAAATACTGGGTAAGGGTATTTTTGAGATTAACAAAAAAGCCTTAGTCCATATAGACTAAGGCTTTTTTATTATATAAAGGGGAAGGGGGTACATTGTAGTAGCATGGGTGAAAGGTATAAGAAGAGTAGCTACTAGCAATGTAATTTGGTTATGTGAGTGTTCTTCTTATTTGGCTTACTTTCTAACTTTATTGTACGAAATATAAGTAAGGGGAACTATCGAATTACATTACACATAACTTACAAACATGTAAGCCTTCTGTAATGTAATTCGATAGTTAAAAGATAGTAATTTTCATATAGTGTAACTAGAAAGTCTCAATGTATTACTTTCTGTTTGTAATGAAGAATGAAAAACCAACTAATTTTTAATAATCCTCATCTGAATAAAGATGGGGATCCTTTTTTAAACCTTACAACATTGTAAGGTTTACGTAAGTTAATTCGATAGTAAATTTGTCATATTTTTTGCATAATAGATACAGATAGAAAAATAATTAGGGATCTAGTAAGAAGGGAGAAGAATGGGATGCGTAAAGAAGAAGTAGTGAAGTTACCAATTAAAGATTTCTGTAGCTACTTTACTGTTGCCGTAGTGTGTATTGGATTATTTGATATCATAACAAACTTAATTGTTAAATAATATAGATGCTAAAACAAGAAAGGAAGTCCTTTCTTGTTTTTTTTATGGGGGCATAAAGATGGAATGGATTGATAGTCATATACATGTTGATCAATATAAGGATGAAGAGAAGAGCAGATTGCTGAAAGAGGTGGAAAATAGTAAGGAAATAAAGGGGCTTATTGCAGTATCTATGAATTATCAATCTTGTAAGGAAACGTTATCTTTAGCGAAGAAGTATCCCTTTATATATCCAGCGATAGGGTTTCATCCAGAGCAACAGATTCATAAAGAAGAGTGTGAACAGATTTATCAACTTATTGAACAGAACGCAGAGGAAATTGTTGCGATTGGTGAAGTAGGTTTGCCCTATTATTTGAGAAAAGAAGATGAAAGAATTGCTGCAGATCCATACATAGCTGTATTGAAAAAATTTATAGAACTAGCTAGTAAGTATAATTTGCCGATTGTATTACACGCAGTTTATGAAGATGCTGACATTGTATGTGATTTGCTAGAGAAATATAAAGTTTCACGTGCACACTTTCATTGGTTTAAAGGAAGCGATGAAACAATGAAACGGATGATGAGAAATGGTTATTATATTTCGATTACACCGGATGTTTTACATAAGGAGAAGATTAGAAAAATCGTTTCGTATTATCCGCTTGAATATATGATGGTAGAAACAGATGGTCCGTGGGAATTTCAAGAAGATGTTATAACGCACCCAAGAATGATTCGAGAGGTATTAAAGGAAATTAGTTCTATAAAAAACATATCCATTGATAAGGTCGCAGAAACAATATATGAAAATACAAGTCGATTTTATTTGAAAGGATAGGAGAATTATAGTTTTAATCATGTAACGGAAAAAGTAAAAGTTGAATTTATTTAATAAAATGCCACGGTTTGATATAGGACAAAAAACCACCAAGCGTTCCGCTCGGTGGTTTTGTATTAGGATTCTAATTTTTTCGCACGTTTTAATAATAAAAGAAAGACAATGATAACGAACCCCAGTATAAGGAAGAAGCCATATTGCTTTATATAATCAATTATGTCATTCGCACTGGTTGGTTTTTCAACGTGAATGCCGTCTTTATTCGTCGTAATATGAATATCTTTCATTTTTACTTCATTCTTTTCCTTTTGTAAATCAATCCATTCTATATTTGGAATACTTTCTAGATCCTTTAACACTTCTTTTAATGGTTTCGCACCTAAGTAAGGATGATAGAATGCACCAATAACTCCATCGGATAATTTAGAAACAGATAGAGCACGCTCTTTCATTTTAGCAGTAGTTTGTGGCGTATCTTCTTCAATAAATCCGACTGTTTCAGGCAATAGTTTCATTCCATGTAAAAATGATGGAGTACTTGTATAATATGGTGAGTGCATGGATTTCCAAGTTGTATCATTTAACTGTAGTTGTCCTACATAAGTTGAAAAGTACCTTGATAATATTTCATATCCTTTTTGAGACATCGTGTAATGAGGTGCTTCAAAGGCAACAGGATATAGTTTAGCATCTACAAGTTCTTGAATTCCTTTTTCGATATGATCTTTCGTATATTTTTCCTCGAATTCTTCCCCTTTTTTTACATATTGGTTATATGACTCTATATTTGGAAAGTCATCTTTTGTCTTCGGTTTTTCATGCTTCGGTTGGCGAATTGGCTGATCTGTTTTTACATCCCAAAATTCAAAGCCTTCACCTGTTTCACTGTCATAAAATTGGTGAGTATAACCATGCATAATAATTGCTGCACCATCATCTTGCATAGAGCGTAAAAGATCAACTAGTTCTGGTTTATCTTTTAAATGTATTATCTTTCCTGTATCTGGATCTTTATATACCGGAATAACAGTAATCATGTAAGGCATCTTTTTCTCTTTTAGTAATTCAGCAATTTCTTTCAATTGATTTATATCTGCTGCGGGGTGAACATCCTCAAGGCGTAAATAAGCTTCAACTTTATTTTTCGTTGGTTTTTGGCTGAAATAAGAAAATAACATTTCACCGACGTAATGAGACATCCAGTCAAAGAGGTTAGGTGTTGCAACATAATAAGATGTTTCATGCTGAACGATTAGTGGGTTAGTGTTATTTGAGCTTAAGGCGTTAGCAAGCACAGTTCCATTCGTATCAAATGATTGAATTAATCGTTCCTCCTCTAAGGTATTTTTTAGCTTCTTGTCTGGATATTCAATTTTATTAACTCGTATATCATCACTATTCAAAGTAATGAAAGAAAAACGCTTAGATAATTGTTCAACATTTTGTCCTAATACTAATACAGGGCCGGAGAAGTTTTCTAGAAATTGTTTCGTTTCATCAGAAAACGCTTCTTTTGTTTCACCGATATAAACAATATGTGTATAGGAGGATACGTTATTAATTGAAGTTGCTTCTTTTAAGTTTTTTACGGTTATATCATTTGTAAAATGTCCTAATTGAGTATTAAGGATTTGGACATTATTTGAAAATTTATCGTCTTGTGTACTATACAAAACAAGTACTTTTGGTTTTGATGATGTTTGTGCAGAGGTGTAGGTAGGGATGAGTAGTAAAATGCTGAACAAGAGTGTTAGGCATTTTTTCATTTTGTATGCTCCTATTCTATATATAGAGTTCAGTTTACAATTATATACAATAAATGCGTTATAGTCTATGAAAGTTACATTTTTGTACGTATTTACCAGCTGTTTTTTCACAAAATCGGTCTAAAGCATGATGATAATATGTATAGTTATTTGCTATGATAAAAGAGTAATAGAATGTAGGTAATTGTAAAGGGAAGGCTGAAAGGGGACAAATTTCAGCGGAGAAAGAGGTAGAGGTAGTGAAGAAATTCTTTGTAGGATTTTTAGTTGTTCTTGGAGTATATTTATATTTCCAAGGAAAGTCTGAAGGAATGGATAAGCTAGTGAATGGAACAAGCTATGTTGATTCAGAAGAAGCAAAACAGATGAAACAAATCATTATAGAGGAAGCGAAGAAAGTAAATCTTCCAGAATGGATACCTCTTGCAATTGCCGAGCATGAAAGTCGATTAAATCCAAGAAGTGTTGGAGATAATGGAACTTCATTTGGATTGTTTCAACTACACCGCGGCGGCGGGCTTGCACCAGAGCATTTAACTGATGATGAGCTGAAAGATCCACGTACAAATGCGCAAATTGCAATGCCGCATTTAATGAAAGGATATAAGCGTGGGGTGCAAAAAGGTTTGACTGATTTTGCATTACTGAAATATATAGCGAATACATCTGGATGGCCAGGGAATTTAGGGCCAGAGTGGACGGATAATAACATGAAGTATAACATCGGATTAGAAGATGTGTACTATCGAAATAAAGGTGTAATAAAAGAGTAGGTTTTGATACCTACTCTATTTTTTTTGATAATCGTGTCATTTTGTGAAATACTCCGCTAGTTGTATTTTCACCTCTTCTAGTTTTGTAGAAACTTGCGGTATTTTATATCCTACATACAGCGGTGAAACGACAAACCTAGGAACAACTTTACAAATAATTTTTCCATTTAAGTAATAGAAGAATAAGTTATAACTACTGCATCCTTTATGAAAATCTATCAGTATGTAACGTACAGTTTGCTGAATGTAATTTGCCATTTCATCTATATATGAAATATTATCAATGATTATATTGAATTCAGTGAAGCCAATAATGGGACGCTCTGAAATATTAAGCTCAATGCGTTCATTTTTTTGAACAATTACTCCTTGGAAATTTTCCTCTTTAATATTTTCAAGATAATCTACATATTTCATTCCGATAATTTGCATGTGTGCATGATGCAAACTTCCACCTGAAAATGGACCGTGATTTTTATATAAAATCACAGATGCGAACTCTTCGTTCTTCTGTAAGTGTAACCAATGTTGAATAGAAAATTGCATTAATTTTCTCATATGTTCTTCTGTATATGTTGCGATATGATCTTCGCAATTATCGGTTTCGATTAACACTGTTTGAAATGTATCTTGTAATGTAGGAAATTTATTTTTTAACCAAATAATAGAACCATCAGTTGCTAAAATATCCGTTAATTGTTCTTTATCGCAAAATGGACATGCAGCGCTTCTATTCCGAATACTTTCTGGTTTTTGTTTACCGATATCGTTTAAAAAATATAGTTGTTGTGTATCCATTTGTATATATGCCCCTTTAAAATATGTGTAAAAATCCCGCTTAATACATTCGGGAAAAGGAGAAGGAAATCCTCTAAAGGAATAGGGGAAAAATAAAAGACAAGATATCCTCATTACGATAGGGTACCTTGTCTTTTATTTTTTCTCTAATAGTGTGTATGGATAATATAGAACATTTTCGTTATTTTTCTTTTTTCTCTTTTTTATTGTGTATAAGGTAATTGCTGTGCTTGCAATGATAATAATGGCTTTCTTCATATTCATATACCCCTTTTTATTGTTGGTTTAATTCTTGGCTAACTGCTTTTGCATCGACTAAAGCGTGTAAAATCATTTTCACCATGTTCATCATATTTCTTCACTCCTTTTTATAGTTCATTTAGTTCTTTTACAACTGCTTGTCCGTTCACTAATACCTCAAAGATTGCTTTTACGATTTCTTTCATCATGTTTGTTTCCTCCTTTTGTTTGTCTCGCTTGTTTACATCTTTATTGTATAGGGAGGCATCTTTTCGTACTATCGCTTTCCATTACGTGAACATAACAGTTTTGTAAGATTTGATGTCACTTATTGAAATGTTTAGTCTATCTTCATTATTTTCAGAAAAATGACTATTCAAACATGAAATTGGAAAGTATAATAAAGAAGTAAGTATTAAATTCCGTACGAAAGGGGTGAATGAGATGAAACGTTCTTTAGCTGCGCGTGCCAAATTTTTAGATTTTATTTATTTTTGTCGTGCGATTTTTCATGATGTAGTTGTTAACGGGATACGTATGCCCTTTTTTAACAATTGCATAGTGACTATTGAACGATAGAAATCTCTTCACCCATTTTTAATAAACGTGTGAAAAGGGAGCTATTTGGCTTCCTTTTTCTATGCCGAAAACCATGGGGAATGTTTCTTTCTCATGGTTTTTTATATTGAAAGGAGTACGGAAAATGACTATTTGTAGTGTAAATAATGTAATGAAATCTTTTGGTGGAAACATCATATTTGAAAATATATCGCTTGAAATAAAGAATGGTGAACGTGTTGGGTTAGTTGGTCGTAACGGTAGTGGGAAGACAACAATCTTTGGACTTCTAACGGGAAAGGAGAGTTTGGATGCAGGAGCCATCCATATGAAGAAAGGTACACGTATTGGTCATGTCGCACAAATTCGGAAGTTTGATGAGGTTATGACTGTATATGATGTATTGAGTTCTGCTTTTAAAGTAGAAAAGGAATTAGAAAAAGAAATGCATGCTTTAGAAAAAAATATGGCGGTGGAACAGGAACAATCTGCTTTGGAAAAGCTAATGGAGAGGTACGGAGTCATTCAAGAAAAATTTGCATTTCTCGGTGGTTATGAAATCGAGGCAAATATAATGAAGGTAGCAAATGGCTTACAAGTGACAGACTTATTTTCAAGAGTATTTACGGAATTAAGTGGAGGAGAACAGACGAAAGTAAGCCTTGCATATATGCTATTGCAGAAACCAGATTTACTTCTATTAGATGAACCAACAAATCATTTAGATTTATTTGCAGTTGAATGGTTAGAGCAATTTTTAAAAGAATACACTGGAACAGTTATAGTTATTTCACATGATCGCTATTTCCTTGATGAAGTTGTAACGAAAATTTTTGATTTGGAAGATGGAGAGATTCACGTGTACCATACGAATTATTCTCAGTTCGTTGAGGAGAAGGAAGAAAGATTACTTCAAGAGTTTCAAGCTTATCAGGAGCAACAAAAGAAAATAAAGAAAATGAAAGAAGCAATTAAGCGTCTACGTGAATGGGCAAATCAAGCGAACCCTCCGAATGAAGGATTGCATAAAAGAGCGAGAAATATGGAACGTGCGTTAGAACGTATAGAGAAATTAAAGAGGCCAATTTTAGAACGAAAACAGATGGGTCTTCAGTTTGAAGGGCAAGAGAGAAGCGGGAAAGATGTTGTTGTAATGAAAGAAGTGAGTAAAGGTTTTGCTGGACGACCTTTATTTGAACAAGCGAATTTACATGTTCGTTTTCAAGAGCGTGCGGCTATCGTTGGTCGTAATGGTACAGGAAAGACTACATTATTAAAACTACTATTAGAAGAAATAAATCCAGACGTTGGTGAAATTCGAATTGGTAGTAGTGTCAAAATTGGTTATTTATCACAGCATACGTATGGAAATGTGAAGAGTAATGTATTGGAAGCGTTTAGAGAGTATGTAGCTGTAACAGAAGGAGAAGCAAGGCATATATTGGCTAAGTTTTTATTTTATGGTCCAGCAGTATTTAAGAAAGTAACGCAACTGAGCGGTGGAGAAAAAATGAGGTTAAGACTTGCGCAACTTATGTATCAAGACATCAATTTTTTAATTTTAGATGAGCCGACAAACCATCTTGATATTGAATCAAGGGAAGTTTTAGAGGAAGCCCTTGAGCAATATAATGGAACAATCCTAGCTGTTTCACATGATCGTTATTTTTTAAATAAGTTATTTGAAAAGACGTACTGGATTGATGAATGTAAATTATTTGAGTTTGCAGGAAACTATGCATGGGCTCGTCAAAAATGGGAAGAAAAGCTTGAGAAGCAAGTAATAAAGCAAAAACGCCAAGGGAGAAAGAGTGTTGAAATGGTTCCAGTAAAAGAGAAAAAAGCTAGGAATCTTGAAGAGATTGAAAATGAGTTAATGCATGTAGAAGAAGATATATATGCAATAGAATGTGAAATGGAACATGTAGCTGATGTTGAAAGACTTGAAAAATTATATGAGGAAAAAACGATGAAAGAGTTGTTACGAGCGAAGTTATATAGTGAGTTAGAGAATATTGTGGAGTAAAGAGTAGAAAGCCACTTCCTTTCAGTTTTGTTGGAGGAAGTGGCTTTTTCATAATGATATTTTGCTTTAAAGATTAAATGAAGCGATGTGTTTCACGTGAAACAGTAACTTAGATAAATCCGTGTTCCTCAATTTGCATAGCTTGTGAAGCGTATGAAATGATAAGGTGAAAAATAAATGTCATTAGTGGCTTTTCAATAGGAGTAATCACAAAAACAAAGGCTAATTATTTCCCGAGAGATAAAGTGAGGGCTTTTACGGGCAGCCCGACCCCGACCTAACTTCTTTTGCTTTCGCTGAATTTTGAGGTGGGGTTCTTACTGCCCGGCAAATAGCGGGATAAATATGTATAAAAGAGACTAGTGAATGAAAACGAAAAGAGAGCAAAGTTACAGCTTTACGCGCTGAACCCTGCTCTCTTTTTGCGTGGCATCTTCTCTCGTTGAAATTATAATAGCGATCCCGAGCATGATAAAAAAAGCTAAAAAGAGGACGAACTTTGGGAAGAACGGGAATAGTAATAGCGCTCCGACTATCATAATTGTTAATAATACGTAGTGCAGGACGTATTGGAATAGGTTGTCCATATTTTCGCCCCCTTTTTGGTAATTGTTTATTAGTATTCTATGTTTCATGTTGAAGGAATAGAAGTAGATTTTTAAGTTTTTTAATACGAATTATAGCTGAGTTTTCTTAAAGTATAAATGTAGAGTGATAAATTTGGAAAAATTCTCAAAATATTTATTTAGAAAGAATTGACAAAACATAATGAACGATATAAGCTAATAACCATAAAGTCTACCGGAAAGGTCGGAATAAGATTGTTACCCCTCAAAAACATCTATTTTTTTACGATTAAAACCGACTTTTCCGATTGGCTATAAATGTTGCTGTGGGAGGCATACATAAGGTAATTCGTTCAGAGGGTATAATCATAAAAAGTTAGGGTGGGGACAATGAAGAAAAAGACAAAAAAATGGGCTGGTGTATTTTCGGTATTAATGAGTAGTTCGCTTGTGTTGTCTGCTTGTGGGGGACAGGAGGACGCGGCTTCTACAGAGCCGGTTAAACAGCAGGATTTAAAAAATGTGAAAATTGAAAAGATCGCTGCGACAGATAAAACGAAAGTGCCAGACAAAGCGAAGAATAGAAAAGATACGTTAGTAGTTGGTATTAGTAAGCCAGGCGGCGTATTTTTGCCATACTTCCAACAAAATGGTTGGGATGGAAACGTAACTTCAGTTATTTTTGCATCTCTCGTATCAACCGATAAACAAGGGAAACCAATTCCAGAATTAGCTGAGAAGTGGGACGTTTCTTCTGATCAGTTAACATATACATTCCATTTACGTAAAGATTTGAAATTTAGTGATGGATCGCCATTAACGGCGGATGATGTAGCTTTCACATTGACGCTTTTACATGATAAGGCATATGAAGGTGAAGTAGATATCTCTCAATATGCGGTTAAAGGTGGTAAAGAATATAAGGAAGGAAAAGCAACTTCAATTGAAGGTATTCAAGTTGTTGATCCACAAACAATTAAAATTACAACTGAAAAAGTGAATTCACAAGCTATATTTGTTTTAGGAGGTACAGTACTATCAAAAGCTTATTATGGAAAAGATTATAAGCAAAATACAAGCTTAGATTACTTAAAAGATTTATATGGAAAGCCATTAGCTGCGGGTCCATATAAATTTGAAAAGTATATTCCAGGTCAAGAAGTTCGTTTTGTAGCAAACGAAAATTATTTTGCGGGTAAACCAAAAATTCAAAACTTCATTTATAAAATTACTTCTGGTGATACGAAGCTTCAGTTATTCCAAACAGGAGAAGTTGACCATACTGGCTTAGGTACTGGTGATGAGGTTCTTGAACAGGCTAAGGCTTTAGAATTCGCCAATATCCAAATCGAAACAGCACCGTCATTTAGTTATATTTATATGAATAATAATAAGCCTTACTTAAAGGATAAAAAGGTTCGCCAAGCACTTATTTACGGATTAGACCGCAAAAAATATGTTGATACAGCGTTAAAAGGATACGGTACAGTAGCCAATGTACCAATTCATCCAACTTCTTGGGCTTATACGGAAGAAGGAGTTAATAAATACGAATACGATAAAGAAAAAGCGAAAAAATTATTAGATGAAGCAGGGTGGAAAGTTGGTTCGGATGGAATTCGTGAAAAAGATGGTCAAAAATTAAAACTTTCTTATTTCGGTCCAAGTTCGGCTAAAGATAGTGATTTATTAATTCCGATTGCGAAAGAGAATTATAAAGAAATAGGTGTAGAGTTTAATCCTGAATTTATGGACTTTAATACGATGCTTTCTAAGGTAAACAAAGGGGATTATGATTTAGCTTCTGTTTCGACACCGATTACAAGTGATCCGAGTGAAACAGCTGGTGAATATTTGTCTACTGCAAATGAAACTAGTCTTGGTTATAAGAATGCAAAAGTAGATGAGCTAATTCAAAAAGGTATTGAAACTGTAGATATCGAAAAGCGTAAACCTATTTATAAAGAATTGTATAAAGAATTAAGTGATGATCCACCAGTAATTCTATTAAACTACCGTAGAACAATTACTGGTTATAACGGGAATATAAAAGGAATTGATCCTGAAAAGTACAACAGTATTAGTGCAAACTTACCAGTATTATCATTTGAAAAATAACGATAAGAATGTATAAGTAGAAGACATTTTTTCATTCGGTTAGTAATGTGCCGCTTTGAAAAAATGTTCTTCTATTTTAAGCATAAGATTGGAGAGAAAAAGGGTGAAAACATATATTGTTCGTAGGTTGTTACAAATGATTCCTACACTGCTTGGTACATCAATTATTATCTTCGTCCTGTTCGCACTTCTTCCTGGGGATTATATTGATTCAAACCCGAAAATTACACCGGAAAGAGCAGCTGAACTGAGGGAGTTATATGGGTTGAACAAACCAATTGTTGAGCGTTATTTTCATTGGTTAGGTAATGCATTGCAAGGGGACTTTGGCTTCTCACTTCAATATCAAGAGCCTGTAACGTCATTATTAAATAAATTTATTTGGAATTCCTTTAGTGTAGCAATTATTGCATTGTTTTTTATTTGGCTAATTGCACTTATTATCGGTGTATTCTCGGCGACGAAGCAACATTCTTTATTCGATAAACTTGTAACAATCGGTGTTTTTGCAGCAATGTCATTCCCTTCATTCTTTATCGGTTTGTTTTTAATTAAGGTGTTTGCGGTTGACTTTAAGTTATTACCGATAGGTGGAATGATTGATGTTGGCAGTAATTCAACAGGATTTGCTTACGTGATAGAAGTTGCAAAACATATGATTTTACCAGTATTTATTTTGACACTTCTTGGGGTCGGCTCGCTAACTCGTTATTTTAGAACAAGTATGTTAGAGGTTGTAAGACAAGATTACATACGAACAGCAAGAGCGAAAGGTTTGAAGGAGAAGACGGTTATTTATAAGCATGCATTAAAAAATGCAATTTTACCGGCAATTACGTTATTAGCATTTGAATTACCTGGATTGTTTTCTGGGGCAATTATTATTGAACAAATTTTTAACTGGCCAGGGATTGGTAATATTCAATTAGAAGCATTAAATTTCCGTGACTATACAGTATTGATGGCATTTACGATGTTTCTTTCTTGTTTAACAATCGTTTCAAACTTTTTAGCAGATATCGTATATGCAGTTGTTGATCCAAGAATTCGGTTGAAGTAAGGGGGGAAAGAAATGGAGACTGTTACAGTAATTACAGAAAAAAAAGAAAAAAAGAGAAGAAATGAATCATCACCATGGCGACAAGCTTTTAAAAAGATAAAGAAAAATAAGATGGCACTTGTAGGGTTTTATGCATTAATTTTTATGTTTTTATTTTGTTTTATCGGTCCGTTCTTTTCTCCATATGCATCAGGAAAAATACAAGTTGCGCTCATTAACAAACCACCTAGTTTTTCTCATTGGCTTGGTACAGATCAATTAGGAAGAGATATTTTAACAAGGCTTATGCAAGCGGGACGTATTTCATTAACCATTGGTTTAGCTTCAATGGTTTTATCGGTTATACTTGGAGCTTTATTAGGAGCGATTGCAGGTTTTTATCGTGGTATTGTGGACAATATTATTATGCGACTTGCAGATATTTTAATGTCGATGCCAGGATTACCGTTACTTATTATAATGGGTGCGATTTTATCAGAGTGGAAAGTACCGTCTGATTATCGTTTGTATGTCATTATGATTATTTTAAGTTTAGTAGGTTGGCCAGGGCTTGCACGCCTTGTAAGAGGGCAAATTTTATCACTTAGGGAGCAAGCATTTATGCAAGCTGCGGATGTGTTAGGAATAAAAGATTACCGGAAAATTATATATCACTTAATACCTAATGTTTTACCCATTTTAATTGTCGTATCTACATTAGGTGTTGCAGGTTCTATTTTGGGAGAATCCGCACTAAGTTACTTAGGTCTCGGAGTCGTTCCACCTACACCATCATGGGGGAACATGATTAGCGCAGCTAACTCATTAATCGATTTCCAAAAGCGTCCATGGTTATGGATTCCGCCTGGTTTTGCAATCTTTATAACAGTTGTATCAATTAATTTACTTGGTGATGCACTTCGTGATGCATTAGATCCAAAGATGAGACGGTAGGTGAGGAGATATGAGTAAAGCGGTAGTAGAGCTGAAAGATTTACAAACACACTTTCAGACAGAAGAAGGGACAGTAAAAGCTGTGAATCATGTTAGTTTTTCTGTTCGAGAAGGTGAAACTGTTTGTGTTGTAGGTGAATCTGGTTGCGGAAAAAGTGTAACGGCGTTATCTATTATGGGACTTATTGCTGAATCAGGCAGTGTAGTAGGTGGAGATATTTTATATGAAGGAAAAAGTCTTTTAGGAATGAAAGAGAAAGAGCTTCGTAGTTTACGAGGGAATGATATTGCGATGATTTTCCAAGAACCGATGACATCGCTAAACCCCGTCTTCACTGTAGGAGAGCAAATTGTAGAAACGTTAAGGGAGCATGAATTACTTAGTAAAAATGAAGCATATAAGAAGGCAATTGAGTTAATTCGTAAAGTTGGCATAGCCCGCGCTGATGAAATCGTCCATTCTTATCCGCATGAACTGAGTGGCGGGATGTTACAACGTATTATGATTGCTGTTGCACTTAGTTGTAATCCTAAGTTATTAATTGCGGATGAACCAACAACAGCTCTTGATGTTACTATTCAGGCTCAAATATTGGATCTACTAAGACAAGTGAAAGAAGAATTTAAAACGTCGATTTTATTAATTACACATGACTTAGGTGTCGTAGCGGAAATGGCTGATTATGTTGTCGTTATGTATGGCGGGAAAGTTATTGAAGAAGCCCCAGTACTAGAGATATTCCAAAATCCAAAACATCCTTATACGAAAGGATTATTGAAATCAAAACCAGTAATGGGAAAACGAATAGATAAACTATATTCTATTCCAGGGCAAGTTCCGAATTTAGTTGGTTTAGGTGAGTTTTGCTACTTTAGTGGGCGTTGTGAGCATTGTATGGAAATATGTGGGAAAGAAGCCCCAAATCTAAATGTAAATGATGAAAATCATAAAGTAGCTTGCTGGCTATATGAGGAGCGTGCGGAACAATGAGTGAACCATTATTAGAGGTAAAAAATCTAAAGACATATTTTCCAATTAAGGGTGGCGTATTTAGTAGAACAATTGGGCATGTAAAAGCGGTTGATGGAGTAAGTTTTACTATTAATAAAGGTGAAGTGTTTGGTCTCGTTGGCGAATCAGGGAGCGGAAAAACAACAATAGGAAAAACAATTTTACGCCTCGTTCAAAAAACGGAGGGAGAAGTGAAGTTTAAAGGGAAAGATGTTCATTCTTTATCCAAGGATGAATTAAGAAAACATCGCCCTAATATGCAGCTCGTTTTCCAAGATCCATTTAGCTCATTAAATCCGAGAATGAGAATTGGAGAAGCGCTTGGAGAGCCAATGTTGGCCCACGGATTAGCGACGAAAGAAAATGTTCGTGAAAAGGTAATTGAAGTATTGGAGTTATGTGGGTTAGCTCCTTATCATATTGACCGGTATCCCCATGAGTTTTCTGGTGGACAACGTCAGCGTATCGTAATCGCAAGAGCTATGGTATTAAATCCGGAATTTATTGTAGCTGATGAACCTGTGGCGGCACTAGATGTATCTATCCAAGCACAAATTATTAATTTATTTAGTGAGTTACAAGAGAAAAAGGGATTATCTTATTTATTCATTTCGCATGATTTAAGTGTAGTAGAACATTTATGTACGAAAATCGGAATTATGTATTTAGGTACGATTGTGGAGACAGCACCGCGTGATGAGTTATTTACCAATCCGCTACATCCTTATACGAAAGCATTGTTATCAGCTGTTCCAATACCAGATCCAACAGTGAAGCGAGAGCGAATTATACTAGAAGGGGATATTCCAAGTCCAGCAAATCCACCTTCGGGCTGTCGTTTTCATACACGTTGCCCATTTGCAACGGATGTTTGTAAAAAAATAGTACCAGAATTCCGTAATGTTGGTGCAGAGCATTTTGTTGCTTGTCATCACGTATAAAAAAGGACTCTTTCAAATTGAAAGAGTCCTTTTTTTATTTACTAGATGAAGTTTGTTTCAATACAAATTGCTCGATTGCGTGAGCAACACCATGTTCATTGTTTGTTAGTGTTACAACATCACATAGCTTTTTTACATCTTCTTCAGCGTTGCCCATTGCAACAGATAAGCCTGCTACTTCTAACATCGGTACATCATTAAAATTATCACCAATAGCAATTGTATCTTCAATAGGGATATTAAAATGAGCTGCCATCTGCTGTATCCCGTTTCCTTTATGTCCATTCTTATCCATAATTTCTAAGTTAGTAGGAGCCGATGCTGTAACCATAATATCAGCATCTTCTTGTAATATACTTAATAGTTGTGCGCGATGCGCTGCATTAAACGTTAAAATGAAGAATTTAGATATTTCTAGTTCTTGGTTATTTACAACATCTTCTATTTTTTTGAAATCAGTAATTAGGTTCGATTTCTTTTGCTTTTCTGTAATTCGTTCAAGTTCCTCTAATGTAACATCAAGCGCATGCTTATTTTCTTCGAATGCTTGCATCACTTGATCTTGCCATGTATATGGAGAATAAACTCCTTTATTCGTATATAGCTTATATGGGAAACCTTCAGATTCTAGTAATTTTGCAAGTTTGTACACTTTGTCGTTTTGTATACAACGCGAGTTAATTACTTTTCCATCCACATAAACAATAGCCCCATTGCTTGCTCCGACTGGAAGAGATAATTTATATTCTTCCAATAGCTTTAAAGCATCCTCTTTCGCACGACCAGAACAGATCATTACAATATGACCAGCTTCTTGTGCAGTTTGGATTGCTTGTAGGTTTTCTTTGGAGATTTCAAGATTAGATGATAGTAGTGTACCATCCATATCTAATGCGATTAATTTCAAAATGACCACCTCTTTGTTTTTATTATACATAGTTATATAGAGGAAACATATAAACTTATCTTGGAAAGACGGTATTTTATCTCATATTAAAAGTAAGTAAAGATTAGATAGGTTTAGTGTCACTAAATAAACGATTTGTAACAAAAATAGAGAGGAATATGACTACATTTCACTTTATGACTGTAATGTTACACTAATGTTACAAACGTGAACTTAGTGAAAAACGCATTAAATAAAGGTTTTTGAGGATTATTATAAAAAAACGTAAAAAAAGTGTAATAAATTTTACGTAATTATATTGCAACGTAATAATAGTTATGTTACATTAATGTTACAAACGTTACGTTATCAAATTTAATGTAACGTTAACATAAAAACTATGAAATAAACATTTCTTAGAAATTACATATAGATAACTTATAAAAAGGGAGGATAAATGATATGAAAGAGCAAGTATTACAAGTAACAAAAGGTGATTTCGTAGGATCAGCAAGTGGAGCGGTAGTATTAACAGCATTAATCGTATTTCTATCAAGCGTATTAGTATAATAGAAGCTTTGTAACAAAAGAAAAGGAAGGGAGAATGAAAGGTATGAAAGAGCAAGTATTACAAGTAACAAAAGGTGATTTCGTAGGATCAGCAAGTGGAGCGGTAGTATTAACAGCATTAATCGTATTTCTATCAAGCGTATTAGTATAATAGAAGCTTTGTAACAAAAGAAAAGGAAGGGAGAATGAAAGATATGAAAGAGCAAGTATTACAAGTAACAAAAGGTGACTTCGTAGGATCAGCAAGTGGAGCAGTAGTATTAACAGCGTTAATCGTATTTCTATCAAGCGTATTAGTATAATAGAAGCTTTGTAACAAAAGAAAAGGAAGATATGAAAGAGCAAGTATTACAAGTAACAAAAGGTGACTTCGTAGGATCAGCAAGTGGAGCGGTAGTATTAACAGCATTAATCGTATTTTTATCAAGTGTATTAGTATAATAGAAGTTTTAAATCAAACAAAAAAGGAAGGAGAATGAGGGATATGAACAGTGAACAAGTGTTTCAAGTAACAAAAACAGATTTATTAGGATCCTTAGGTGGAGCGATAATATTAACATCATTTATTCTATTCCTTGCAAATGTATTAGTATGAGATATATAAATACAATCATTCAAAAAAAATAAAGACTCTAACGTATTAGTAAGTAGTTAATATGTTGGAGTCTTTTTTATATTCTTCTTATATCCCCTCAAGTATTAAAGTTACCTCATTATCCAGCATGCATGGCTAATTAAATGTTGCGGTTGAAACTTGATTCAACGAATAATCAAAAATCCACTGAATAAAATCCCGCTTTATTTCAAAGAGAAAAAAGTCGAATTTTATATGTAAGAAAAAAAGAGGAATTTGACAGAAAAGATAGAAAATTTTAAAGGTCAGAATTTGTTAGCTTGCTAACTAATTTCTATTAATTAACGTTGGAAGCGTTTTCGGTTGGTTTTAAGTATGGACCATTTAATCTATTTACAGGGGGATGAAGATATTATGAAACAAAAATCTATGGATACGCTAGCTGCACAAATGGAGGACTTTTTTCCAGTACGTGATGTAGATCATTTGGAATTTTACGTAGGGAATGCAAAGCAATCGAGTTATTATCTTGCGAGAGCGTTCGGATTCAAAATTGTGGCTTACTCTGGATTAGAAACTGGAAACCGTGAAAAGGTATCTTATGTTCTTGTGCAAAAAAATATGCGTTTCGTTGTGTCTGGAGCTTTAAGTAGTGAAAATCGTATTGCAGAGTTTGTAAAGACTCATGGTGATGGCGTGAAGGATGTGGCACTACTTGTTGATGATGTTGATAAAGCATACTCAGAAGCAGTGAAACGTGGTGCCGTCGCAATTGCTCCACCGCAGGAATTAACAGATGAGGACGGTACATTGAAAAAAGCAGTTATTGGTACGTATGGTGATACAATTCATACGCTTGTAGAGCGTAAAAATTATAAAGGGGCATTTATGCCAGGATTCCAAAAGGTAGAATTTAATATTCCATTTGAAGAGTCTGGTTTAATTGCTGTTGATCATGTAGTTGGTAATGTTGAAAAAATGGAAGAGTGGGTTAGTTATTACGAGAATGTTATGGGCTTTAAACAAATGATTCATTTTGATGATGACGATATTAGTACAGAGTATTCGGCGTTAATGTCGAAAGTTATGACGAATGGAAGTCGTATTAAGTTTCCTATTAACGAACCAGCAGACGGAAAGAGAAAGTCACAAATTCAAGAGTATCTAGAATTCTATAATGGAGCTGGTGTACAACATCTTGCTTTATTAACAAGTGATATTGTTAAAACAGTTGAAGCGCTTCGTGCAAATGGGGTGGAGTTTTTAGATACACCTGATACTTATTATGATGAGTTAACTGCACGAGTTGGAAAAATCGATGAAGAAATTGATAAGTTAAAAGAATTAAAGATTTTAGTAGATCGTGATGATGAAGGTTACTTACTACAAATCTTTACGAAACCAATTGTAGATCGCCCGACTTTATTTATTGAAATCATTCAACGTAAAGGTTCTCGTGGATTTGGTGAAGGAAACTTTAAAGCGTTATTCGAATCAATTGAAAGAGAACAAGAGCGTCGCGGAAACTTATAAGATTTATATCCACCAGCAAAAGTCCCTTTGCTGGTGGAAATTTCATTTTTATAAGGAGGAATCAGGATGAAATTTGTTACATTTTGTCTTCCTTCAAAAGAACTACGGGCTGGATGGCTTGAAGGTGACAAAGTAATAGATATGAATCTTGCTAGTGAAGGGAAAATCCCTTCTTCTATGATGGCTTTTTTAGAGAAAGCGGATGAGTATGTAGAAGTAGTGCGGAATATTAAGAATCCAAATAAGGGTATATATGCTTTAGAAGAAGTACAATTGACAGCTGCTCTTCCTAATCCGAGTAGTATTCGAGATTTTTACGCATTTGAACAACATGTAAAAACAGCTCGCGGACGAAGAGGATTAGATGTTGTGCCCGAATGGTATGATATTCCGGTTTTTTATTTTACTAATCATCGTGCTGTAATTGGTTCCGGTGATTTTGTAATTGGTCCGAAAAAGTCTAAAAAGCTTGATTATGAGTTGGAGATTGCTTGCGTAATGGGAAAAGAAGGGCGAAATATTTCTCGTGAGCAAGCAGAGGAATATATTTTTGGTTATTGTATTATGAACGACTGGAGTGCGAGAGACTTACAAGCAACAGAAATGAAAGTAGGTCTCGGTCCAGCGAAAGGAAAAGACTTTGCAACTTCTTTAGGAGCACATCTTGTTACGAAAGAGGAATTAGACGTTTATCGTAATGGTGATCGATATAATTTAGAAATGACTGCTCATGTAAATGGAAAACTATTATCAAAAGGAAACTTCCAAGATATTTATTATACATTTGCTGAAATGATTGAACGTGCTTCAGAGGACGTTACGTTATATCCAGGAGATGTGATTGGTTCTGGGACAGTAGGAACAGGATGTATTTTAGAACTGGGTACAGAAGAGTGGCTACAAGATGGAGATGTTGTAGAACTGTCGATTACTGGTTTAGGTACACTACGTAATACGATCAAAAAAGAAAAGGAAGCGGGTGATGGGCATGTTTTATCGTCACATGGGAGAACTACCTCATAAACGACATGTACAATTTCGTAAAAAAGATGGATCGCTTTATCGTGAACAGGTAATGGGAACAAAAGGTTTTTCTGGTACGCAGTCTATTTTGTATCATCATTATATGCCAACAGAAGTAGGTCATTCTGCATTATCGCATTCTTGTCAGTTGCAGTATGAAGAGGATGTTGCTCTTTCTCATCGCCACTTTCGAACGAAAGAAAGTAAAAAAAGTGGTGATGCAATAAGTGGACGGAATTTCATACTTGGAAATGAAGATTTATTAATTGGAGTAGTGAGTCCAACAGAAAAAATGGATTATTTCTATCGTAATGGTGATGGCGACGAAATGTTATTTGTTCATTATGGAACAGGGAAAATTGAAACGATGTTTGGAACGATTCACTATAGAAAAGGCGACTATGTAACGATCCCAATTGGAACGATTTATCGTGTTATTCCAGATGAAGGAGAGACTAAGTTTCTTGTTGTAGAGGCCAATAGCCAAATTACAACGCCGCGTCGTTATCGAAATGAATACGGACAATTGTTAGAACATAGTCCGTTTTGTGAAAGAGATCTTCGTGGTCCAGAAAAATTAGAGACATATGATGAAAAAGGCGAGTTTGTCGTAATGACAAAATCAAGAGGCTATATGCATAAACATGTTTTAGGACACCACCCGTTAGATGTTGTGGGATGGGATGGCTATTTATATCCGTGGGTATTTAATGTAGAGGATTTTGAACCAATTACAGGGCGCATTCATCAGCCACCGCCAGTACATCAAACATTTGAAGGACATAATTTTGTTATTTGCTCTTTCGTACCACGTTTATACGATTATCATCCAGAGTCAATTCCGGCACCATATTATCATAGTAATGTTAATAGTGATGAAGTTCTTTACTATGTAGAAGGAAACTTTATGAGTCGCAAAGGTGTGGAAGAAGGTTCTATTACACTTCATCCGAGCGGGATTCCCCATGGACCGCATCCGGGGAAAACAGAGGCAAGTATAGGGAAGAAAGAGACGCTTGAATTAGCTGTTATGATAGACACATTCCGTCCGCTTCGTATTGTAAAACAAGCACATGAAACAGAAGATGAAAAGTATATGTATAGCTGGATTGAACAAGGTTCATATACTGTGAAATAAGTAAAAAGGCATGCTCTCAATAAGGGGGCATGCCTTTTTCACGGAATCGACATGTATAATAATACCAAAAAAATAATGGAAAGATATATAGAAAGAATAATAAGGATTGTGCATATTCAGAAGAATTTCTACTTGTTTCGACAAAAGTATTGACTAGGAAAAGCGTAATGAGTAAAATAAAAAAGCGAATTAAAAATTTTCAGAAAATTTAAAACTTGGAGGAGTGAAAGATGAAGCAAATTTTTCAAAAGAAGCCAATTGCAAAGTTAATGCAAGAAAGTAAGCAAAAAACGTTAGCAAGAACATTGGGCGCGCTAGATTTAACTATGCTTGGAATCGGAGCAATTGTTGGAACTGGTATTTTTGTTCTAACGGGTGTTGTGGCAGCGAAACATTCTGGGCCAGCTATTATATTATCATTTGCGATTGCCGCTCTAGCTTGTGCCTTTGCTGCATTTTGTTATGCTGAATTTGCTTCTTCAGTTCCTGTCTCGGGCAGTGTGTATACGTATACATACGCGACGATGGGGGAAGTATTCGCATTTTTAATTGGCTGGGACTTAATGCTGGAATATTTACTTGCTACATCTGCTGTAGCGAACGGTTGGTCTGCATATTTTCAATCTTTATTAAAGGGGTTTGGAATTCATATTCCGACTATTCTCTCCTCGGCTCCTGGTACAGGTAAGGGTGGAATAATTGATCTACCTGCAGTTCTAATTATTTTAGTGATGACAGTTCTTTTATCTAGGGGTGTTCGTGAAAGTGCACGAGTAAATAACATTATGGTATTTATTAAAATAGCAGTTGTTCTTATTTTTATCTTTGCTGGTTTTAATTATGTGAAACCTGAAAACTGGACGCCTTTTATGCCATTTGGTTTAGATGGTGTAATGGCTGGAGCGGCTACAGTATTCTTCGCATTTATAGGATTTGATGCAGTTTCAACAGCGGCAGAAGAAGTGAAACGTCCGCAACGTGATTTACCAATTGGTATTATTGCATCGTTATTAATTTGTACAGTTCTTTATATCGTTGTTTCGCTTATTTTGACAGGAATTGTTCCATACGGACAGCTAAATATATCAGATCCAGTTGCTTTTGCACTTCAATTTATTGGACAAGATGGTTTAGCGGGGGTAATTTCAGTAGGAGCAATTACAGGGATTACAACAGTAATGCTAGTTATGATGTATGGGCAAGTTCGTGTTTCTTATGCGATGAGCCGAGATGGTTTACTGCCGAAACGTCTTGCTAAAGTTCATCCGAAATTTAAAACGCCATTTTTAAATACATGGACAACGGGAATTATTGCGGCACTGATTTCAGGATTAATAGATTTAAATGTTTTAGCACATCTTGTAAATATGGGGACATTGTCAGCATTTGCACTCGTAGCTGTTGCGGTAATCGTAATGAGAAGAACACATCCAGACTTACCAAGGGCATTTAAGGCTCCGCTTGTACCATTTTTACCAGCATTAACAGTGATCTTCTGTTTATACTTAATGCTTCAATTATCGGGGACAGCATGGATTAGTTTTGGGATATGGATGGTTATTGGTATAGCGGTTTACTTCATATATAGCCGAAAACATAGTGCTTTAAATAATAGTAAAAAAGAAGAAGATGTTGCAAATTTATAAGTGAAAAAATCCATTCTAATTCTGTTAGAATGGATTTTTTTATTTGAAAATTTACATTTTTCTGAACTTATTATAAGATAATTGTTGGCTAACTAAAGGGGTGAAATGATGAAAAATACGTGGCGTGAGTTAAGGGAGATGGACCGTAACGTATGGATTCGATTTATTGGAGAGACGTTAAATGGAATTGCAATGATGATGTTAATGCCTTTTTTTGCATTATATTTAAAAGATAAGGTAGATTCGTTGTTGGAAGTTGGGGTTATTATGGCGCTTTCTCCAATTGCTGCAAGTTTTGGATCACTTATAGGAGGGAGAATTGCTGACATATATGGAAGAAAGCCTATTATGATATTTTCTATGGCAAGTAATGCATTATTAATGCTCGGTTTTCTATTTATAGAAGGATTTATTCCATATGCAATTTTATCTATTTTTTTAGGGTTGAGTAATTCTTTATTTCATCCAGCTGCATCAGCTATGGTCGCGGATGTAACGGCACCAGAAAAAAGAACAGAGGCATATGGTTTATTACGAATGGGACACAATATAGGTGCTGCGATTGGTCCGATAATGGGAGCATCAGTAGTTGTGTTGTCAAAGAACCTTGTGTTTATTATTGCCTCTTCTACAATGCTATTTTATGCGTTACTTGTATTACTTCTTATTCAAGAGACGATGCCAAAAAGGACAGATAAGGAAGAACATAAAGAAAAGGAAACTGGGGCAGTTTGGAAAATTGTAATGCGAGATAAGGTACTAATGATTTACTTATTAGCAGGCATTATCATTTCGATGGGGTTTTCTCAAACCGAAGGCATGTTGCCACTACATTTTGATAATGAAATGAAGCATATTTTTGGAACGAATAATCCATATCCATATTTAATGGCGTTAAACGGACTATTAGTTGTTTTATTCCAGTTTCAAATTTCAAAATGGGCTACGGATAAACCGGTCGGGAAGACGATGTTATATGGTGCATGTTTATTCGGGATTGGATTATTTTTTATAGGGTGGTTACCGAAGTGGTTTGGAGAATTTAATACAAATGCTACAATTATTTTAATAATACTACTGTTCGTTTATGCTATATATACGTTAGGTGAGATGATTATGTCACCTGTACAGATGACATTTGTAGCAAATTTGGCCCCTGAGCATTTGAGAGGGACTTATATGGGAGCTGCAAGTTTGCAGTGGATTACAGGAAGCGCATTTGGTCCACTTTTGGGCGGTTTTTTATTAGATCGATTACTTGGTCACTTTCTATTTACAATTTTAGCTGTAGGATGTGTAGTTGCAGGTATTGTATATGTTTCTTTAGATCGTCTTGTTGAGCAAAGGCAAAAAGACACACTAACCAAACAATCTTCTTAGTGAATAGGTGACATACACAAAAAAGGGGATTTCTACATATTTTAGGTACATAACTAGATTAGATTGCCATTTTATTTTGTGTAGCTATATAGAAAATGAAATGAAAAACCAATAAGTGATGTTATTTAATTATTTATGGAAGTTACATTTTATTTCAAATAGGAACTACCTATTTTTATAAAAAGTGCTAAAATAGAAAAATGAAAACAATTGGTTAGGGTGATTTCATTGACGAAAATTAAATTAGGTTTATTATATGGTGGAAAATCAGCTGAGCATCAAGTTTCGCTACAGACGGCTCTTGCTGCTATTAAAGCGTTAAATCAAGATAAATTCGAGATTCATCCAATTTATATTACAGAACAAGGTCAATGGGTACGTGGTGAGCGTATTGAAGGCGAAGTAACAGATGTTGAAGCTTTAAAAATGAGCGGTGCAGAAAATGCGATTTCTCCGTTATCATTAAGTACAGAAATTATCCCATCTGCAGCTTCTGAGGAGAACGCTATTGACGTTATTTTCCCATTACTACATGGACCAAACGGTGAAGATGGAACGGTTCAAGGACTATTAGAATTAATGAATATCCCTTATGTAGGAAATGGTGTTCTAGCATCATCTGCTGGTATGGATAAAGTTGTTATGAAAAACATCTTTGCAGAGGCTGGTTTAAAACAAGCAAAATATGCATCCTTCATTCGTAGTGCATGGGAAAAAAATCGTGAGGAAGCTTATTCTAAAGTAGAAGATAAGTTAGGATATCCTTGCTTCGTAAAACCAGCGAACCTTGGTTCAAGTGTTGGTATTAATAAGTGTAAAAATCGTGAAGAACTTGAGGATGCATTTGTAGAGGCATTCCAATTTGATCGCAAAATTATTGTAGAAGAAAATATTGTAGGTCGTGAAGTAGAAGTTGGGGTACTAGGTAATGATGAGCCGAAATGTTCAGTTGTAGGTGAAATCGTTCCGAAAAAGGACTTCTATGATTATAAGTCGAAATATATCGATGGTGATACGGCGCTAATTATTCCAGCTGAAATGACAGAAGAAGAATCTAATGTAATTAAGCGTGATGCGATTATTGCATTCCAATCATTAGACGGTGCAGGTTTAACGCGAGCTGATTTCTTCTTAACGAAAGATGGAGAAGTGTATATTAACGAAGTAAACACAATGCCAGGATTTACACCGTTCAGTATGTTCCCTCTATTATGGCAACATACTGGGTTACCATATCCAGAATTAATCGAAGAGCTAATTCGTTTAGCGATTGAACGTCACGAAGAAAAACAAAAAATTAAATATACAATCTAACAAAAAAGGAGGAAGCACTATTCATAGGAATAGTGCTTCCTCTATGTAAGGAGCGTTTATATATGATAAAGCGAATGTTAAAGCAAGTGGAACAGATGGTAAATGGTACTGAATTAGCAGAGCAATATGAGGGAATTACTATTCAAGGCGTGTCTATTGATACGAGAAAAATTGAAAAAGGAAACTTGTATGTTCCGATTCAAGGGGAGCGCTTCGATGGACATGCTTTTGTAGATAAAGCTGTTGAAAATGGAGCTGTGGCTACATTATGGATGAAAGATGTAGCGAATCCACCTGAGAATCTCCCGGTTATTTTTGTAGAAGACACGCTATCGGCATTGCAAATGTTAGCGAAAAACTATCGCGATCAATTGGATGTTAAAGTTGTAGGTGTAACGGGTAGTAACGGTAAAACATCTACGAAAGATATTGTAACAAGTCTTCTTGCGACTAAATTCAAAGTGCAAAAAACAGAAGGGAACTTCAATAACCATATCGGATTACCTCTTACCATTTTAAACTTAGAAGAAAATACAGAAGTAGCAGTATTAGAGATGGGTATGTCAAGCCGAGGCGAAATTGAATTCTTATCTAAGTTAGCTCGTCCTAATGCAGCTATCATTACAAATATTGGTGAGGCACATTTAATGGATTTAGGATCTCGTGAGGCAATTGCTGAAGCGAAATTAGAAATTGTTACAGGATTACAAGAAGGTGGCGTGTTCGTATATAACGGAGATGAGCCTTTATTAACGAATCGTGTTCCTGGAATGAATTTAGCAGCAGAAACGGTTACGTTTGGTGATGCAAGAGCAAACGATTATTATCCAACGACTGTAACATTACAAGCAACTGGGACACATTTCAAAATGAATAGAGATGAAAATATTTCATTCTACTTACCGGTGTTAGGAAAACATAATGTGTATAATACACTTGCTTCAATGGCAATTGCGAAACATTTTGGTGTAACGTGGGAAGAGATGAAAGAAGGTTTAGTAACACTTCAAATGACGGGCATGCGTATGGAAATTGTGAAAACAAATAGTGGTTTAACAATTATCAACGATGCTTATAATGCAAGCCCGACGGCTATGGAAGCAGCATTCCATTTAATGAATGGTTTAGATGGTTTTGCTAAAAAAATCGTTGTGCTCGGTGATATGTTAGAACTTGGAGATCAAGAAGTACAGTTCCATTATGAGGTAGGAAAATTAATCGATCCAGCAAAAATCTCACATGTATTCACATACGGTAGATTAGGGGCTCAAATTGCTGAAGGAGCAAAAATTAATTTCCCTAATGAACGTGTAAAGGCGTATGATAATAAAGAAGAGTTAGTAAAAGATTTACAAGCAGTAGTCGATGTGAAAGATGTTGTATTAATAAAAGCATCTCGCGGTATGAAATTAGAAGAAGTAATTACGATGTTGAAATAATTGGTGTATATAAATAGGGATGATAGTTACGAAAATAGAAGAAACTTATAATAAGCGCTTACAGTAAATATAAAAAAATAAAAGTGAAGAAAAAAACTCTGAATATGAAAATAAGGTAACAGTTGGGTTTGCTTTTTACACATACAAAACTTATAATTGATAAAGTGTAATAACGTTTAGAAGTATTTTCGTGAAGAATATACGCCCGTTTATATACGTGAGCATTCAGGAAAAGGGCTTTTCCGCAAATTCGGAAAACGCCTTTTTTTAAATGATAAGTATAGGATAGAAAAGGAGAAGTAACATTGACAACATTTCGAGAATTAGGATTAAGTGATTCTTTACTGCAATCTGTTGAAAGTATGGGCTTTGAAGAGGCTACACCAATTCAAGCTGAAACAATTCCACATGCATTGCAAGGTAAAGATATTATTGGGCAAGCGCAAACAGGTACAGGGAAAACAGCAGCATTCGGATTACCACTATTAGATAAAGTGGATACACATAAAGAATCGGTTCAAGGTATTGTTATCGCGCCAACGCGTGAATTAGCAATTCAAGTTGGAGAAGAATTATACAAAATTGGTAAGCATAAACGCGTTCGTATTTTACCGATTTATGGTGGTCAAGATATTAACCGCCAAATTCGTGCTCTAAAAAAACACCCACACATTATTGTTGGTACGCCGGGTCGTATTTTAGATCATATTAACCGTAAAACACTTCGTCTGCAAAACGTAGAGACAGTTGTTCTTGACGAAGCGGATGAAATGTTAAACATGGGCTTCATTGAAGACATTGAAGCAATTTTAACAGATGTGCCAGAAACACATCAAACATTACTATTCTCAGCGACAATGCCGGATCCAATCCGCCGTATTGCTGAGCGTTTCATGACTGAGCCTCAACACATTAAAGTAAAAGCAAAAGAAGTAACAATGCCAAACATTCAGCAGTTCTATTTAGAAGTGCAAGAAAAGAAAAAGTTTGACGTGTTAACACGCTTATTAGATATTCAATCTCCAGAGCTTGCAATCGTATTTGGTCGTACAAAGCGTCGTGTTGATGAATTATCAGAAGCATTAAACTTACGTGGTTATGCTGCAGAAGGTATTCACGGTGATTTAACTCAGGCGAAACGTATGTCTGTATTACGTAAATTTAAAGAAGGTTCTATTGAAGTTCTTGTTGCAACAGACGTTGCTGCGCGTGGTCTTGATATTTCAGGCGTAACGCACGTATATAACTTCGATATTCCACAAGATCCAGAATCATACGTTCACCGTATCGGTCGTACTGGTCGTGCAGGTAAAAAAGGTATTGCAATGCTATTTGTAACACCACGTGAATCAGGACAATTAAAAAATATCGAGCGTACAACAAAACGTAAAATGGACCGTATGGATGCACCGACACTTGACGAGGCATTAGAAGGTCAACAACGTTTAATCGCTGAAAAGCTTCAAAGCACAATTGAAAATGAAAACTTAGCATACTACAAGCGTATTGCAGAAGAAATGTTAGAAGAAAATGACTCTGTAACAGTAGTAGCTGCTGCTTTAAAAATGATGACTAAAGAGCCGGATACAACTCCGATCGCTTTAACATCAGAACCACCTGTTGTTTCAAGAGGCGGCGGTTCTAAAAAACGCGGCGGTAACGGAGGCGGATACCGTGATGGTAACCGTAATCGTAGTCGTGATGGACGCGGCGGTGGCGATGGACGTAATCGTGACCGTAACCGTGATGGACGTAATCGTGACGGAAACCGTGATCGTAATCGTGATGGTGGTAGTCGTGGTCGTAGAGGTGAAGGCCAAGGTCGCCCTGGTTCTTCAAATGGACGCGGCGAAAGAAAACATCATAGCCGTCCACAAGCTTAATAAAAAAAAGAGAATGCCCTTTGCGGGCATTCTCTTTTTTTTATTTCTATAATTGTGCATACTACATAATAGTTATGATAGAAAAGGGGCTGTTATATGCTTGTAAGGCTTGGTTACGTTGCGATGAGTGTACATTTGAAGAATGCATCTCCATCTCAAACGATGACGTATGCACAGTTTCAGAAATTAGATGATCGTGATGCTGCAATTCGTAAGCTTGAAAGAATTGCTAATTCCAATTTAGAAAATTGTTTACGTTTATTAAAGCATAATAAAGGGCATGACATATCTTTCTTTCGGCTCAGTTCAAAGCTCATTCCTTTAGCGAATCATGAGGAATTGCTAGAGTGGAACTATATTCGTCCGTTAAAAGAAAATTTAAAAAAACTAGGTGAATATGCAGTTCATATGAATATGAGAATTGATTTCCATCCAGATCATTTTGTTGTACTAAATTCACCTGAGGAGAGTGTTTTTAAACAATCTGTAAAAACATTGCAGATGCACAAAAAATTATTAAAAGGCATGGGGATTGAACATAAGCAACGATGTGTACTGCATGTTGGAGGAGGATATAAAGATAAAGAACTTGCATTAGAGCGCTTTATAGAGAATTGGTCGAATGTCCCAAGGGGTATTCAAGAAATGATTATATTAGAAAATGATGATACAACCTTTACGTTAGAGGAAACATTATATTTAGGAGAAAAATTAGATATTCCCGTCGTATTTGACTTGCATCACCATATGATGAATAATGAGCAAGAAGATTGGTATGAAGATTGGGCACGTGTTGTTCATACGTGGGAAACGTCTTTGTTGCCGATTAAAATGCATATCTCTAGCCCTAGAGAGGGAAAAGATCCAAGAGCTCATGCAGATTATATTAATGTAGACGCATTTTTATCTTTTTTAAGAAGGATAAAGGGAAGTGTTCCGCAAATTGATTGTATGATTGAGGCGAAGATGAAGGATGAGTCTTTATTTCAATTAATGAGAGATTTAAGTGAACAAGTAGATGTAGAAATTATCGATGGTGCAAGCTTTTATATTAAATAAGCTTTGCACCATCGTTTTTTTTTGTTAAAAAAGGGGTTAAAATGCCACCGGTTATTAAACCTGTTAAATGACTGATCGGATTGGCAGAAGGGTTAAAGAAAGTAAATAGTAGTAATAGAAGTATCATAATTGAGAAAATGGCAATTTCTTTTGGTTTTGAAGAGCGGTATCGATTGTACAATAAAAATAACTGTGCACCTAATAGTCCGAAAATACCACCTGATGCACCTGCGTGAATATATTCAAGCGGCATAATAATATAAGAAGAAATATTTCCAGAAATTCCAGAGAGAAAAAATAGAATAAAAAAAGAAAAGTGTCCGAGTTGCTTTTCGATAGAAGAACCAAGAGCAAACAAAAAAATACTATTAGAAAGAAAATGTTGTAAGTCTACGTGTACGAGAAGAGAAGTTATGACACGCCACCATTCTCCTTTCGCGATATATTCATTAGAGGCTGCCAGTGGTAAGAGAAAAAAGTCGCCTAATATCATCATGACTAAATGAATAAGCAGTAAGGTAAGAATAGTCGGTTGTAAAGAAATATGAGTGGATCTTATTAGCATACGGTTACTATCACCCCTTTTGCATCAGAAAGATTCTCTGTTATTCTTATCAATATGAAAGAAGAAAGTTAAATAGAAGAAGGGGATTTTGAAATGATTATAGGGATTGGTATCGATATTATTGAATTAAATCGTATTGAAAAAATGCTAGATGGAAAGCTTAAATTTATGGAACGTATTTTAACGGAAAATGAACGTAATGTTGCTATGGAGCTGAAAGGAAGTCGCCTTACAGAGTTTGTAGCTGGAAGGTTTGCAGCGAAAGAGGCGTATTCAAAAGCTGTAGGTACTGGTATCGGAAAAGAAGTGAGTTTTTTAGATATTGAAGTGAAAAATGATGAAAGAGGTAAGCCAATTCTGATTACAAGTACAGAGTATATTGTTCATTTATCAATTAGTCATAGTAAGGAATTTGCTGTTGCTCAAGTTGTTTTAGAAAGCTTGTCACGCTAGTCTGCATATTTTATATCTTTGTCTCATATATTTGAGGTAGCGATAAGGAAGGTACATCTTCCATTCATTTATAGGGGCAAAGGGGCTGAATTGATGAAAAGGCGTCTGTTTTTAGTTCTTGTCGGTTTGTTGACCGTTTTTGTGTTGGCGGGTTGTATGGAAAAGAAGCAAGATGATGTCGTGAGAGATTTAGAATCAAAAGTAAAAGGGATGAAAAGTTATCAAGCTGAGGCAAAATTATCTATTAAAACAGGCAATGAGCCTCAAGAGTATAACGTAGAGATTTGGCATAAGGAACCGTCTTTTTATCGTGTGAATTTAAAAAATGCAAAAAAAGATCAGAGCCAAATTATTTTGAGAAATGAAGAAGGTGTATTTGTATTAACGCCAGCACTTAATAAGAGCTTCCGTTTTCAAAGTGATTGGCCGCAAAATAGTAGCCAGGCTTATTTATATGAATCACTTGTAAGAGATATTTTGCAGGACAAGAAAAACCTTACTTTTGAGAAAACAGATAAGTATTATATTTTTAAAACAAAAACAAACTATCAACATCAAAATATGTTGCCGAGACAAGAGATTACATTGAATAAGAGCGACTTGACTCCAGTTTCAGTGAAGTTAATGGATAATGATCAAAATGTTCTTGTGAAAGTAGATTTCTCTAAAGTGAAATTCGATGCGAAATTTGATAAAGGTGCATTTGATACGAAACAAAATATGTCTAGAGCGCAGGTAGATGTTCAAACAACAGCGAAAGAAGACAAACCGTTTGCTATTTTGTATCCACTTGATACACCACAAGGTATGACTCTGCAAGATGAAAAAGAGTTGAAGACAGACAGTGGCAAGCGTGCGATACTCACATACACTGGAAATAAGAAATCCTTTACTTTAATACAAGAAAAGGCAAAAGTTGCAGAGGCATCATCAGCGGTAAGTGTAAGTGGAGAACCAGTTGATCTTGGATTTACGATTGGTGCATTAACGAAAGACTCTGTAACGTGGTCGCATAACGGAGTAGAATATATGCTCGTGTCTAAAGGTTTAGAGCCGAAGGAGCTGTTAATGGTTGCTCGTTCAGTTACAGCGAAGCAGGTGAAGTAAACTTCTTAGACGTGGTGATATATGTGCACCACGTCTTTTCTTAGTTTGAAGGTGGATTTCATAAAAGAAGCATATAAAAGAATAAGCTTCGCATATCGTGTATAAGGAAGTGTATTTATGGAAGAAGCACCATTTTACCGTGACACTTGGGTGGAAGTGGATTTAGATGCCATTTATAACAACGTTACACATATTAAAGAGTTCATCCCAAGTAATGTAGAGATTTTTGCTGTAGTTAAAGCAAACGCATATGGGCACGATTATGTACCGGTGGCTAAAACGGCATTAGAAGCAGGTGCAACAAGGTTAGCTGTTGCTTTTTTAGATGAAGCTTTAGTGCTTCGGAGGGCTGGTATTACTGAGCCGATTTTAGTGTTAGGTCCCTCGCCGCCGCGTGATGTAAATGTAGCTGCTGAAAATGATGTAGCGCTAACTGTTTTTCAAAAAGAATGGGTGGACGAAGCAATTAAACTTTGGGATGGTTCATCTGTAATGAAATTCCATATTAACTTTGATAGTGGTATGGGGAGAATTGGAATACGTGAAAGAAAAGAGCTAAAAGAATTTTTAAAGAGTTTAGAGGGTGCACCGTTTTTAGAGTTAGAAGGAGTATACACGCATTTTGCAACGGCAGATGAGGTTGAGACTTCGTATTTTGATAAGCAATATAACACGTTCTTAGAGCAGTTAAGTTGGTTGAAAGAATTCGGAGTGGATCCTAAGTTTGTTCATACAGCTAATAGTGCTGCGACGTTACGTTTTCAAGGGATTACATTTAATGCAGTGCGAATTGGGATTGCAATGTATGGATTATCTCCTTCTGTAGAAATACGTCCTTTTTTACCATTTGAATTAGAACCGGCGCTATCACTTCATACGAAAGTCGCTCATATTAAACAGGTAATTAAAGGTGATGGAATTAGTTATAACGTCACCTACCGAACGAAAACTGAAGAATGGATTGCGACTGTAGCGATTGGCTATGCAGATGGGTGGCTTAGGAGGTTACAAGGATTTGAAGTGCTTATAAATGGTAAAAGGGTACCGATTGTAGGGCGAGTAACAATGGATCAGTTCATGATCCATCTTCCTTGTGAAGTGCCACTTGGTACGAAAGTTACGCTTATTGGAAGGCAAGGAGATGAGTATATTAGCGCTACAGAGGTTGCGGAATACTCAGGGACTATTAATTATGAAATTATTGCAACGATTAGTTTCCGTGTGCCAAGAATATTTATACGGAATGGTAAGGTTGTAGAGATAATTAATTACTTGAACAATATATAGAAGGTAGTATGATTGCTTCTTGTCATTGGAGTGACTGTTCATTGCTGGATAATAAGCTCTTTTTGATGAGAAGCTTTTTACTTATAATCATTTTTTATATAAGTTGCACGTAAGTTTTGAAGAGGAGTTCTATTGTTTTTAGTTAGTTATGAGATAAAAAATTTAAGAAGATGAATGTTTTGTTTGTGAATTGGAAAACATAAGCAAGGAATAAGGAAGTCTTTGCAACAGGCTCCATACAATGGTATTATTACAATAGGTGTCATATATATATTTGGGTGTGTAGTTGACGGTGGAGGTGTATTTTTGTGTCCGAATCAAGTGTAACTACTGAAATCGTGGTTCGGTTGCCAAAGCAAATGGTAACGGAATTGGACGGAATTGGAAAACAAGAGAATAAGAATCGCCATGAACTAATTTGCCAGGCAACACAATTGTTATTGCGTCAACATAAGACGAAGAAACGCTACCAACATGAATCAATGCGACGTGGGTACATTGAAATGGGAAAAATTAATCTTGGTATTGCATCTGAAGCTTTCTTAGCAGAGTATGAAGCAGCTCATACAGTAGAACGCTTAGTTAGCGGGGGGTAATATTTTGATTGTAAAACGCGGCGACGTGTATTTTGCAGACCTTTCCCCAGTTGTTGGTTCTGAGCAAGGAGGCGTTCGTCCGGTTCTTGTCATTCAAAATGACATCGGAAATCGTTTTAGTCCAACGGTGATTGTAGCGGCTATTACTGCACAGATTCAAAAAGCGAAATTACCCACTCATGTGGAAATTGATGCGAAAAAGTACGGTTTTGAGAGAGATTCTGTTATTTTACTTGAGCAGATTCGAACAATCGATAAGCAGCGCTTAACGGACAAAATCACTCACTTAGATGAAGTGATGATGATTCGTGTAGATGAAGCGCTACAAATTAGTTTAGGACTAATAGATTTTTAAATCGGCAGTTTAAGTTGCTCTCTTTGAAGGGCAACTTTTTTTATTATAGAGGAGGTTACGGTTGTATATGGAAATGGTAGATAATCGACAAGCGTTAATGAAAATGTTAGTGAAAGAATTAGGCTTTACCGAAAAGCAAGTTCGTCATGTTATTCAATTAACAGAAGAAGGTAACACAGTTCCATTTATTGCTCGTTACCGAAAAGAATGGACAGGCTCTTTAGATGAGGTGCAAATTCGTACGATTTTAGAGAGATGGCAATATATGATGCAACTTGAAGATAGGAAGGAAGAAGTTCTTCGTCTTATTGATGAGAAGGGGAAACTGACAGAAGAGCTACGACAGCAAATTGTTAAAGCTACAAAGTTGCAAGAAGTAGAAGATCTATATCGTCCATATAAAGAGAAAAGAAGAACAAAAGCGACAGTTGCTAAAGAAAAAGGATTAGAACCATTAGCTGAATGGTTATTGTTATATAAGAAAGAAGATCCGGCTAAAAAGGCAGTGGAATTTATTAATGTAGAGAAAGAAGTGCAATCTGCAGAAGAAGCTTTACAAGGTGCACAAGACATTATTGCAGAAATGGTTTCAGATGAAGCTGCGTATCGTAGTTGGATTCGAAATGTTACTTTTAGAAAAGGTGTTATGTCTTCTTCCGTGAAAGATGAAGAAAAAGATGAAAAGAATATATATGAAATGTATTACAGTTATGAAGAACCATTGCAAAAAGTAGTACCACATCGTGTATTAGCAATGAATCGTGGCGAGAAAGAAGATATATTGAGAGTTGCTGTTGTTCCACCAGTAGATGAGATAGTAACCTTCTTAAATAAGAAAGTAATTCGTGATAACGATTCGAAAAGTGCACATTATGTACAATTAGCGATTGAAGATGGTTATAAACGATTAATTCAATCTTCAATCGAAAGAGAGATTCGTAAAGAATTAACAGAAACAGCTGAAGAACAAGCAATACATATTTTCTCTGAGAACTTACGTAACTTATTATTACAACCTCCGATGAAAGGGAAAGTCGTGCTAGCGGTAGATCCGGCATATAGAACTGGTTGTAAATTGTCTGTAGTAGATGATACGGGGAAAGTACTACATATCGATGTTATTTATCCGCATCCACCTGTTCGTAAATATGATGATGCAAAAACGAAAGTTCTTTCTATTATAGATAAATATCAAGTTGAAATGATTGCAATTGGTAATGGGACAGCATCTAGAGAAACAGAAGAGTTTATAGTAGATGTATTACAAAGTGTGAACCGAGATGTCTTTTATATTATTGTAAATGAAGCGGGTGCTAGTGTATATTCAGCTTCTGATTTAGCCCGTGAGGAATTCCCAAATTTACAAGTTGAAGAGAGAAGTGCCGTTTCTATTGGGAGACGTCTGCAAGATCCACTTGCTGAACTTGTGAAAATTGATCCTAAATCAGTTGGGGTTGGACAATACCAACATGATGTATCTCAAAAGAGACTGAATGAGTCATTAACATTTGTAGTAGAAACAGCTGTTAACCAAGTTGGGGTTAATGTAAATACGGCTTCGGTTGCATTGTTACAATATGTTTCAGGTTTATCGAAAACTGTTGCGAAAAATATTGTAGCAAAGAGAGAAGAAGACGGGAAATTCACGAAGCGCACGGAATTAAAGAAAATCCCACGTTTAGGTGCAAAGACTTATGAACAATGTATAGGTTTCTTACGTATACTAGAAGGAGCGAATCCATTAGATCGAACAGGTATTCATCCAGAGCAATATAAAAATGTTGAATTGTTATTGAAGAGTCTAGGGTTATCGATAGATGACGTAGGACAACCGCAATTACAAAAGAGATTGGAAGAAGTAGAGATTTCTAAGTTATCTCAAGAAACAGGAGTTGGGGAGCCGACGTTAGTTGATATTATAGATGCGCTTATTAGTCCTGAACGAGATATGAGGGATGAGTTGCCTAAACCACTTTTGAAAAAAGGGATTTTGAAATTAGAAGATTTAAAACGTGGTATGGAACTAGAAGGAACAGTTCGTAACGTTGTTGATTTTGGTGCTTTTGTTGATGTTGGTGTAAAGCAAGATGGTTTAGTACATATTTCTAAACTTAGCAAACAGTTTGTAAAGCATCCGTTAGATGTTGTATCAGTAGGGCAAATTGTAAAAGTATGGGTAGATGATATTGATACAAAAAAAGGACGCGTTGCACTATCTATGTTGCCGATTGAATAGTAAGAGAAGAGAGCAGATGAAACTGCTCTTTTTTTATGAAATAAAAAGTGTAATGGATTATGAGCTTTGATGTATTTTGCTATAATAAAACCAGCATTCATTTAATAACTTAATTTGATACCGGTTTTTTTCGAAATATGCACGTTGCATTTGTTTTTTTAGCCACGTAGGCATAGGAATCCCTCCTTGTTTAATCCTGCTCTCAAAAATCTAAAATGCTATTGATGAGAGGTTGGTGAGTGGATTTCTATTCATGTTTTGTTTTTAGAAACCACGCTTCTTACATGAGGATGGGTATATGTACTATTTAATATATGTATAAGAAGGGAGAAAAGTGTAAAAATATTTTTTTGTTTAGGAGGAATGAGATTGGATGAGCAAGAAATTCAGCGACTAGTGGAAGAAGTGTCACTACAATACTTTGAGATGCCGTTCTTACATAAAGCGGTGTTTAATAATAGATTACGTACAACTGGTGGGCGTTATTTATTGAAGAGTCATAATATCGAACTGAATTATCGATATTACGAATTGTATGGTGAAGAAGAGTTAGTCGGGATTATTAAACATGAGCTTTGTCATTATCACTTACATATTGCAGGAAGAGGGTATAAGCACGGGGACAGGGATTTTCGTGAGTTGTTAAAGAAAGTTGATGCACCACGTTTTTGTAAACGAATGATTAATGAAGAGAAGGAAAAAAAGATTTATAAGTATGAATGTATGGAGTGTTCACTTCAATATGTAAGAAGGCGTCAAATAAATATAAAAAGATATGTCTGTGGAAAGTGTAAAGGGAAACTCAAACCGATATCGAAAACATCTTGACAGTAAAAACGCAATCCAGTATATTATAAACATGTCACGTTTGAACAAGATGTTGTTAAAAACTTCTTGACTTACAGAGAGAATTTTTATAAGATACAAATTGTCTTCATTATTCCGCAGTAGCTCAGTGGTAGAGCTATCGGCTGTTAACCGATCGGTCGTAGGTTCGAGTCCTACCTGCGGAGCCATACAGAGAAGTACCCAAGTGGCTCAAGGGGCTCCCCTGCTAAGGGAGTAGATCGCTAACGCGGTGCGAGGGTTCGAATCCCTTCTTCTCTGCCATACATATTGGCCCGTTGGTCAAGTGGTTAAGACACCGCCCTTTCACGGCGGTAACACGGGTTCGAATCCCGTACGGGTCACCACTTCGGAGGATTAGCTCAGCTGGGAGAGCACCTGCCTTACAAGCAGGGGG
The DNA here is from genome assembly GCF_056738645.1 of Bacillus sp. PK3-067. Lineage (NCBI taxonomy): Bacteria > Bacillati > Bacillota > Bacilli > Caryophanales > Bacillaceae > Bacillus > Bacillus sp. PK3-067. Next base: position 244,260 of record NZ_CP096490.1, read on the forward strand.
TCGGCGGTTCGATCCCGTCATCCTCCACCATATAATTTTATATGAATAGTATTGTCGCGGGGTGGAGCAGCACGGTAGCTCGTCGGGCTCATAACCCGAAGGTCGCAGGTTCAAATCCTGTCCCCGCAACCAAATGGTCCCGTGGTGTAGTGGTTAACATGCCTGCCTGTCACGCAGGAGATCGCCGGTTCGACCCCGGTCGGGACCGCCATTTTAACTTCTGCTATATAGCAGTTGTTTTTTATTGGACATTATGTTACAATAACATTTGTCTTTGAAAAGAAGATAATTATTTCGATGGGCTATAGCCAAGCGGTAAGGCAACGGACTTTGACTCCGTCATGCGCTGGTTCGAATCCAGCTAGCCCAGCCATTTACGAGCCATTAGCTCAGTTGGTAGAGCATCTGACTTTTAATCAGAGGGTCGAAGGTTCGAGTCCTTCATGGCTCACTTTTGTTTTTTCCGCGCGGTCGTGGCGGAACGGCAGACGCGCTAGGTTGAGGGCCTAGTGGGGGAAACCCCGTGGAGGTTCAAGTCCTCTCGGCCGCATCAAAAAAATCTTAAAAAAGTGCTTGCATTTGAAAATGTAGTATGATAAGATAATTGAGTCGCCAAATTACAACGACGAAAAAACATCATGAATAAGCGCCCGTAGCTCAATTGGATAGAGCGTTTGACTACGGATCAAGAGGTTAGGGGTTCGACTCCTCTCGGGCGCGCCAATTACGGGAAGTGGCTCA
>NZ_CP096490.1:247500-265000 GCF_056738645.1 Bacillus sp. PK3-067
CGGGTGATGGCGTGCCTTTTGTAGAATGAACCGGCGAGTTACGATCCCGTGCGAGGTTAAGCTGAAGAGGCGGAGCCGCAGCGAAAGCGAGTCTGAATAGGGCGTTTAGTACGTGGTCGTAGACCCGAAACCAGGTGATCTACCCATGTCCAGGGTGAAGTTCAGGTAACACTGAATGGAGGCCCGAACCCACGCACGTTGAAAAGTGCGGGGATGAGGTGTGGGTAGCGGAGAAATTCCAATCGAACCTGGAGATAGCTGGTTCTCCCCGAAATAGCTTTAGGGCTAGCCTTAAGTGTAAGAGTCTTGGAGGTAGAGCACTGATTGGACTAGGGGTCCTCATCGGATTACCGAATTCAGTCAAACTCCGAATGCCAATGACTTATCCTTAGGAGTCAGACTGCGAGTGATAAGATCCGTAGTCAAAAGGGAAACAGCCCAGACCGCCAGCTAAGGTCCCAAAGTGTGTATTAAGTGGAAAAGGATGTGGAGTTGCTTAGACAACTAGGATGTTGGCTTAGAAGCAGCCACCATTTAAAGAGTGCGTAATAGCTCACTAGTCGAGTGACTCTGCGCCGAAAATGTACCGGGGCTAAATACACCACCGAAGCTGCGGATTGATACCAATGGTATCAGTGGTAGGGGAGCGTTCTAAGGACAGTGAAGTCAGACCGGAAGGACTGGTGGAGTGCTTAGAAGTGAGAATGCCGGTATGAGTAGCGAAAGACGGGTGAGAATCCCGTCCACCGAATGCCTAAGGTTTCCTGAGGAAGGCTCGTCCGCTCAGGGTTAGTCAGGACCTAAGCCGAGGCCGACAGGCGTAGGCGATGGACAACAGGTTGATATTCCTGTACCACCTCTTTATCGTTTGAGCAATGGAGGGACGCAGAAGGATAGAAGAAGCGTGCGATTGGTTGTGCACGTCCAAGCAGTTAGGCTGATAAGTAGGCAAATCCGCTTATCGTAAAGGCTGAGCTGTGATGGGGAAGCTCCTTATGGAGCGAAGTCTTTGATTCCCCGCTGCCAAGAAAAGCTTCTAGCGAGATAAAAGGTGCCTGTACCGCAAACCGACACAGGTAGGCGAGGAGAGAATCCTAAGGTGTGCGAGAGAACTCTGGTTAAGGAACTCGGCAAAATGACCCCGTAACTTCGGGAGAAGGGGTGCTTTCTTAACGGAAAGCCGCAGTGAATAGGCCCAAGCGACTGTTTAGCAAAAACACAGCTCTCTGCGAAGCCGTAAGGCGAAGTATAGGGGGTGACACCTGCCCGGTGCTGGAAGGTTAAGGAGAGGGGTTAGCGTAAGCGAAGCTCTGAACTGAAGCCCCAGTAAACGGCGGCCGTAACTATAACGGTCCTAAGGTAGCGAAATTCCTTGTCGGGTAAGTTCCGACCCGCACGAAAGGTGTAACGATTTGGGCACTGTCTCAACCAGAGACTCGGTGAAATTATAGTACCTGTGAAGATGCAGGTTACCCGCGACAGGACGGAAAGACCCCGTGGAGCTTTACTGTAGCCTGATATTGAATTTTGGTACAGTTTGTACAGGATAGGCGGGAGCCATTGAAACCGGAGCGCTAGCTTCGGTGGAGGCGCTGGTGGGATACCGCCCTGACTGTATTGAAATTCTAACCTACGGGTCTTATCGACCCGGGAGACAGTGTCAGGTGGGCAGTTTGACTGGGGCGGTCGCCTCCTAAAGTGTAACGGAGGCGCCCAAAGGTTCCCTCAGAATGGTTGGAAATCATTCGTAGAGTGCAAAGGCATAAGGGAGCTTGACTGCGAGACCTACAAGTCGAGCAGGGACGAAAGTCGGGCTTAGTGATCCGGTGGTTCCGCATGGAAGGGCCATCGCTCAACGGATAAAAGCTACCCCGGGGATAACAGGCTTATCTCCCCCAAGAGTCCACATCGACGGGGAGGTTTGGCACCTCGATGTCGGCTCATCGCATCCTGGGGCTGTAGTCGGTCCCAAGGGTTGGGCTGTTCGCCCATTAAAGCGGTACGCGAGCTGGGTTCAGAACGTCGTGAGACAGTTCGGTCCCTATCCGTCGTGGGCGTAGGAAATTTGAGAGGAGCTGTCCTTAGTACGAGAGGACCGGGATGGACGCACCGCTGGTGTACCAGTTGTTCTGCCAAGGGCATAGCTGGGTAGCTATGTGCGGAAGGGATAAGTGCTGAAAGCATCTAAGCATGAAGCCCCCCTCAAGATGAGATTTCCCATAGCGTAAGCTAGTAAGATCCCTGAAAGATGATCAGGTTGATAGGTTCGAGGTGGAAGCATGGTGACATGTGGAGCTGACGAATACTAATAGATCGAGGACTTAACCATATAATATGTAGCAAATGTTATCTAGTTTTGAAGGAATATGCCTTCATAGTTTGGTGATGATGGCAGAGAGGTCACACCCGTTCCCATACCGAACACGGAAGTTAAGCTCTCTAGCGCCGATGGTAGTTGGGACCTTGTCCCTGTGAGAGTAGGACGTCGCCAAGCTATTTATATTGTCGCGGGGTGGAGCAGCACGGTAGCTCGTCGGGCTCATAACCCGAAGGTCGCAGGTTCAAATCCTGTCCCCGCAACCAAATGGTCCCGTGGTGTAGTGGTTAACATGCCTGCCTGTCACGCAGGAGATCGCCGGTTCGACCCCGGTCGGGACCGCCATTTCATATAAAGAAAAGAACGAAACAAGTTGTTTCGTATTTTTTTATTTGTTTTAACAAAAAACTAATAAAGACAGTCAAACTATCCTTAGGACAACTCCTAAGGACTTTTTTATATATTAAAAACCTGTATAATAAAGAGCAGAGAACATTGTGAGTAAAGTAGGTGAAGTCTGTGAGTAAATATGAAGTAACAACAAAATCTTCTGAGGAAACACAAAGGTTATCAGAAAAACTAGGTGAGCTCGTAGAGGCACAAGACGTAATTATTTTAGAAGGAGATCTTGGAGCTGGTAAGACGACTTTTACAAAGGGACTAGCAAAAGGTCTTGGAGTGAAAAGAGTTGTAAATAGTCCTACCTTTAATATCATTAAAGAATATAAAGGAAGATTACCGCTATATCATATGGACGTGTATCGCTTAGCAGAAAGTGAAGAGGACTTAGGCTTTGATGAATATTTCTACGGTGAAGGAATTACGGTAGTAGAATGGGCTCATTTAATAGAAGCATATTTACCGAATGAAAAGTTACAAATTAGTTTATTCCATGCTGGAGATGACACAAGAAAAATTATACTTGAGCCAATTGGAGATCGCTATATTAGATTATGTGAGGAGCTATTACAAGATGAAAGTACTAGCAATTGATACTTCAAATTACGTAATGGGTGTATCCCTTATTGAGGAAGAAAACGTAATTGGGGAAATCATTACAAATTTAACAAAAAACCATTCTGTACGTCTTATGCCAGCTGTAGAGAAACTGTTAAAAGAATGCGGTGTAAAACCGAAGGAATTAACTAAAATCGTTGTAGCTGCTGGACCTGGATCCTATACAGGTGTTCGTATAGGCGTGACAGCGGCGAAAACATTAGCTTGGTCACTTCAAATACCAATTGTAGGTGTATCAAGTTTAGAGGTAGTAGCTGCAAACGGTGCTAACTTTAACGGGTTAATTTGTCCTTTATTTGATGGAAGACGTGGGCAAATTTATACTGGGTTATATACATATGAAGGAGAGCAGTTAACTTCAATAGAAGAAGATCGAATTATTCTTATTGTAGACTGGTTGCAAATGTTAAAAGATAAAGGACAGCCTGTTTTATTTATCGGTAACGATGTTAAATTGCATAAAGAAACAATTATAGAACATTTAGGTGATCAAGCTGTATTCGCTCCATTTACTAAAAATAACCCAAGACCAAGTGAGCTAGCATTCTTAGGATTACAAAAAGAAGAACAAGATGTGCATACGTTTGTTCCAAGCTATCTTCGTTTAGCTGAAGCTGAAACAAAGTGGTTAGAAAGTCAAAACAAGTAGGAGCTTGCAGAAGATGGATATGATATTTAGAAAGATGGAGCTTGATGATATTGCTCAAATTGTAGCTATTGAAGAAGCGTCTTTTTCAACTCCTTGGACTGCAGATGCCTTTCACCGTGAATTAACGATGAATGAACATGCACATTATATTGTGTTAGAAAAAGATGGTCGTGTAGTCGGGTATTGTGGATTGTGGATAATTATTGATGAATCACATATAACAAATATAGCTATTTTGCCAGAATACCGAGGTCAAAAGTTAGGAGATGCCCTATTGAAAGCAGTTATTTCTGAAGCGAAAGAACTAGGGGTAAAAACAATGACACTTGAAGTACGTGTATCAAATGAAGTAGCAAAGCAGTTATACAGAAAATACGGATTTCAAAATGGTGGGATTCGTAAACGATACTATGCAGACAATCAGGAAGATGGTCTCGTAATGTGGGTGAATATATAATGGAAAAAAATACGATTATACTTGGTATTGAAACAAGTTGTGATGAAACAGCAGTAGCAGTTGTTAAAAATGGAACGGAAATTATTGCGAATGTCGTTGCATCACAAATTGAAAGTCATAAACGTTTTGGCGGCGTTGTACCAGAGATTGCATCCCGTCATCATGTAGAAGAAATTACAGTTGTGTTAGAAGAAGCTTTAAAGGAAGCAAACATCACATTCGATGATATTGATGCAATTGCTGTAACAGAAGGTCCTGGTTTAGTAGGAGCACTTCTAATTGGAGTAAATGCAGCGAAGGCAGTAGCGTTTGCACATGATATTCCGTTAGTCGGTGTTCATCATATTGCTGGTCATATTTATGCGAACCGTTTAGTAAAAGAAGTTCAATTCCCGTTATTATCACTTGTTGTATCTGGTGGGCATACAGAACTTGTTTATATGAAAGAACATGGTTCATTCGAAGTAATTGGTGAAACACGAGACGATGCAGCTGGAGAAGCATATGATAAAGTAGCTCGTACGTTATCTATGCCATATCCAGGTGGTCCTCATATTGATCGCCTTGCACATGAAGGAGAACCGACAATTGATTTGCCTCGTGCATGGCTAGAACCGGATTCGTATGATTTTAGCTTTAGTGGATTGAAATCAGCAGTTATCAACACTGTGCATAACGCAAAACAGCGCGGTATAGAAATTGCACCAGAAGATTTAGCGGCAAGTTTCCAAGAAAGTGTAATAGATGTACTTGTAACGAAAGCAGCTCGTGCAGCAGAAGCTTATAATGTAAAGCAGTTACTTCTTGCTGGTGGAGTAGCTGCTAATAAAGGACTTCGTGCGCGATTAGAAGAGGAATTTGCACAAAAAGAAAACATTGAATTAATTATTCCGCCGCTATCTTTATGCACAGATAATGCAGCGATGATTGCAGCGGCAGGGACAATTGCTTATGAACAAGGTAAGCGTGCAACATTAGCCTTAAATGCAAATCCAGGATTAGATATTGAAGCATAGTTATACACATAATTAACCACAGGTTGTGGATAAAACCCATATTATCTGTTGATAATGTGGGTTTTATTGTGTATATAAAATGTTGATAACTTTTTTACTGACTGTGGATAATGTGGAAAAGTTATTTTGATGTTTATTTTATAAAGGTGGATATGTGTATAAACTTGTGGATAAATAGGTTGATGTCAGACCTTTGAATTTGTTCTTTTTCGGGAAATAAAAAGCAAGAAGATATCCCCGAAAAACATTTTGAAACATCTCCCCATTATAGAAGATGCTAATCTTGTCAATCTTTGTCGTTAAAACGATATTTCGTGTCGAATTGTTAATATATATAGGGTTACAATAGATATATTTAAAAAATCGTTAGTATATTCTAAGTTACGATAGATATATTCAAAAAATTGTTTAAGTACTAAAAAAGATGTCACATAGTCAAAAATCCTGACTTATGAGACATCTTCCTTATTTAAATATGCTTATACATGCAGCTCTTCCCATTCTGCCATACAAGTTTCAAGTTGTTCTTGTAGCGTTTGCTTTTTAGTTGTAATTTCACTAGCTTTTTCATAATCTGCATATATTTCTGGTAAGCAAAGTTGATCTTCTAACGTAGCAATTTCTTCTTCTAATTCCACTATACTTTGTTCTAGCTCTTCAATTTTTCTAGTGCGTTGACGCTCTAGTTTTTTACGCTCTTTTTCTTCTAAATAATTTAATTTCTCTTGTGCAACCACCTTTTGAACAGGAACGTCACTTTCTTGCTGTTCAAGTTCTGCACGTTCAATCATTTCATTTTTCTTTTCAACGTAGTAATCGTAATCCCCTAAATATTCCTGTGCACCTTCTGTTGATAACTCAACCACAGTCGTTGTTACACGGTTAATAAAGTAGCGGTCATGTGAGACGAATAGAAGAGTCCCTGGGTAATCAATTAAAGCATTCTCCAAAATCTCTTTACTATTTAAATCAAGGTGGTTCGTAGGCTCATCTAGAATTAACAAATTTGACTTTTGCATCATAAGTTTTGCAAGAGCTAATCGAGCTTTTTGTCCACCACTAAGGGAAGATACTGGTTTCAGTACATCATCTCCTGTGAATAAAAAATTCCCAAGTATAGTACGGATTTCTTTTTCCGGTTGCAGTGGATATTCATCCCATAGTTCATTTAAAACCCGTTTAGAAGATGTTAAGTTTGCTTGTTCTTGATCATAATAACCAACAGATACATTTGATCCGAAAGAAACATCACCATTTAATAGTGGTAACTTATTCACAATGGATTTTAACAATGTGGATTTCCCAATTCCGTTTGGACCAACTAAAGCAACACTATCTCCGCGAGTTAAGCGCATAGTTACATGTTCAATTATAGGGTTTCCATCATAGCCGATGGTTGCATCATTTACTTGTAAAACATCATTTCCACTTTGTTTTTCAATATCGAAGTGGAATGATGCTGACTTAGAATCCCCTAATGGTCTCGTTAATAATTCCATTCTGTCTAGTTGTTTACGGCGACTTTGAGCACGTTTCGTTGTAGAAGCGCGAGCTATATTCTTTTGAACGAAGTCCTCAAGTTTTGCGATTTCATCTTGTTGTTTTTCGTAACGTTTCATTTCTTGCTCATATAATGCTGATTTTAAGTCTAAATATTTACTGTAGTTACCAACAAATCGTCTGCTTTCTTTATTCGAAATTTCATATACTTGTGTAACGAGTTTGTCTAAGAAATAACGGTCATGTGAGACGATTAATATTGCGCCAGGATAACCTTGCAAATATTGCTCAAGCCATGTTAATGTTTCGATGTCTAAATGGTTTGTAGGCTCGTCCAAAATAAGTAAGTCTGGTTTTGTTAATAATAATTTCCCGAGAGCTAATCTTGTTTTTTGCCCGCCGCTTAAAGTAGAGATCGTCGTCTGGTGCGTTTCAACTGGGAAGCCAAGGCCGCTTAAAATGGAGCGAATATCCGCTTCATATTGATATCCACCTTGATCTTTATAATTGAGTTGTAGTTGGTCATAATCAGCTAACAATCTTTCATATGTAGCTTCGTTTGAAAAGTTTTCTTCTTTTCCCATTTCTTGCTCAAGCCTTCGAAGTTTTGTCTCCATTTGCTGTAAGTGGGTAAAGACGGTTAGCATTTCATCCCAAATTGTTAAAGACGTTTCTAGTCCAGTATTTTGAGCTAAATATCCGATTGAGACATCTTTCGGTTTTATAATTTCGCCACCATCATGAGATAATTCACCAGCGATAATTTTTAATAATGTAGATTTTCCTGCTCCATTCCTTCCAACTAATGCGATACGATCTTTTGTTTGTACTTCCAATTTTATGTTTGCAAGAATCGTTTCTGCACCGTATAATTTCGAAAGCGCGTTTACTTGTAATAAAATCAATGTTTTCACCTCAAATAATTTCTTAACTTTGCCATGTTTATATTTCTCAATCATACTAAAAATAGTGTATAGTTTAAAATAAAGAGAGAATACTTCTTCTCTTTATTATACAAGGAATTTAATGAGTGCTAAACTTCTGTATTTGATTAAAGTATATGAATAAAGATAGGAAGAGAGGAGAGGTCATATGGATCAGCAAAAGATTCCACAAGCCACTGCTAAAAGATTGCCTCTATACTATCGATTTATCCAAAACTTATCTCTTTCTGGTAAGCAGCGTGTTTCATCGGCCGAATTGAGTGAGGCAGTAAAAGTAGATTCCGCAACAATACGAAGAGATTTTTCGTATTTTGGAGCGTTAGGGAAAAAGGGATATGGATATAACGTAAATTATTTATTATCATTTTTCCGCGAAACACTTGATCAAGATGATATAACACGTGTAGCACTTATTGGAGTAGGTAATTTAGGGACCGCTTTCTTACATTATAATTTCACGAAAAACAATAATACAAAAATTGAAATGGCATTTGATGTTAGTGAAGAGAAAGTTGGAACAGAAATCGGGGGCATTCCTGTATATCATTTAGATGAATTAGAAGAGAGATTATCAAATGATATACAAGTGGCAATATTAACAGTACCGGCTACAGTAGCACAAGCTGTAGCAGATAGATTAGCTGAAACAAGCGTGCACGGTATTTTGAATTTCACACCAGCGCGATTAAACGTATCAGAGAATATTAGAATTCATCATATTGACTTAGCTGTAGAGTTACAAACATTAGTTTACTTTTTGAAAAACTATCCACAATAAAACGCAGAGGAAGCGACCTCTGCGTTTTATTATTGTTTCTTCTTTGTGAATTTAACTAATATAAGGCGAAGTGCCAAATTAAAATCAATTGTTGCCATAACTGCAAATAGTATTGTCCACATATTCCAGATTGTATCTGTCACGTTCGTAATGGCGAAGCGTGTAAAGATACATCCAAGAAGGAAGTATAGTGCAGCCATGAACAATGGTGAGTTTCTCATACAAAAAATCCTCCGATAAAGCCTTGCATTTTTTCAGCTTCTTTAATCATTTCTTGAATTTGTTCATTGCTCATAAAAATTTGCCCAATAGCGACTAATGTATTCATCGCAACATGAGCTGCAATCGGAACGATAATACGTTTCGTCTTCACATATAAGAAGGCGAATACGAGCCCCATAGCAGTGTATACCAATAAGTGAGTAAAATCAAAATGAATTGTTGCGAATACAAGCGAACTAATGATAGCTGCGATAAAGAAGTTAAACTTCTTATAAAGCGTGCCGAATAGAATTTTTCTAAATACGATTTCTTCTAAGATAGGTCCAATTATAGATACAACAATAAGGAACCAAGGTATCGTTCTTGCGATGTCCATCAGTCTGTCTGTATTCTCAGATCCACGTGGAACCCCAAATACATACATTTCAATCATACCTGCAATGGATTGTGAGATGATTGCTAAGAAGAACCCGATAAAAATCCATCCAATAGTAGCTGGAACAGAAGAGCGCATTGGATCTAAATGCCTGTCACGAATATCTGTTCTAAGTAACCAAAGCACGATACATAATGCAATAAAGAAGCTAATGATTGCCCAGTGTCCCGTTATGATTTGTCCTTTTTCTTCAATGGTAAATCCTCTATTATCATAGAGTCCTGTTTTTAGGAGAAGTGGTAATCCAACAACGCCAGATAACTGCATTAAAATGTATGTAATGATAATCCACCAGTATTGTTTCTTCAAATGGTTTAACCATCCTTTCTAACTATAGTGTATGAGATAAGTTAGGATAACATGTAAATATGCTACCTACGATATAAACCTCTTGAATTATGTTTTTTTCGTAAATCCTTATTTGAAATTATAATAGAAGACAGGAGAAAGTTGTATGTGTAGCGAAAACAACTTAGGGTGTCCTTTCATATTGTAACATACGAGCAGTGGAAACAACGATTCATATAGTAAAGGCAGTATTGTATATAGAAAGTTTATATAGTGATTTGCGAAAAAATTATGATTTTTTTACTTGCAAAAGAAATTGAGATTATTTATTATTATAAGTGTGTTAGCACTCGGATGACTTGAGTGCTAATAAAAGAAATTTACATAACAAAATGAGGAGGTTATTGTTCATGCTAAAGCCATTAGGTGATCGCGTTGTAATTGAGCTTGTTCAAGCAGAAGAAAAAACAGCAAGTGGTATCGTATTACCAGATACTGCAAAAGAAAAACCACAAGAGGGTAAAGTTGTTGCAGTAGGTACTGGTCGAGTGCTTGAGAATGGTGAGCGTGTTGCTTTAGAGGTAGCAGCAGGTGATCTTATCATCTTCTCAAAATATGCAGGTACTGAAGTGAAATATGAAGGTACAGACTACTTGATTTTACGTGAAAGTGACATTTTAGCAGTTATCGGTTAATTATATAAATCTTAAAAAATCCAAGGGGGTCAATTATTATGGCAAAAGATATTAAATTTAGTGAAGAAGCACGTCGTTCGATGCTTCGCGGTGTCGACACTCTTGCAAACGCAGTAAAAGTTACGCTTGGACCAAAAGGTCGTAACGTTGTACTTGAGAAAAAATTTGGTTCACCACTTATTACAAATGATGGTGTAACAATCGCAAAAGAAATCGAATTAGAAGATGCATTCGAAAACATGGGTGCGAAATTAGTAGCAGAAGTTGCTAGCAAAACAAATGACGTAGCTGGTGACGGAACAACAACTGCAACTGTATTAGCGCAAGCTATGATTCGTGAAGGTCTTAAAAACGTAACAGCTGGTGCGAACCCAATGGGTCTTCGTAAAGGTATCGAAAAAGCTGTTACTGCTGCAATTGAAGAATTAAAAACGATTTCTAAACCAATCGAAGGCAAATCTTCTATCGCACAAGTAGCTGCTATTTCTGCAGCTGACGAAGAAGTAGGTCAATTAATCGCTGAAGCAATGGAGCGCGTTGGTAACGACGGCGTTATTACTTTAGAAGAGTCTAAAGGATTCACAACAGAATTAGACGTAGTAGAAGGTATGCAATTTGATCGTGGCTATGCATCTCCTTACATGATTACTGATTCTGACAAAATGGAAGCAGTTCTTGATAACCCATATATCTTAATTACTGACAAAAAGATTTCTAACATTCAAGAAATCTTACCAGTATTAGAGCAAGTGGTACAACAAGGTAAACCACTTCTTATCATTGCTGAAGATGTAGAAGGCGAAGCATTAGCTACATTAGTAGTGAACAAACTTCGTGGTACATTCAATGTAGTAGCTGTTAAAGCTCCTGGATTTGGTGACCGTCGTAAAGCAATGCTAGAAGATATCGCAATCTTAACTGGTGGCGAAGTGATCACTGAAGAATTAGGCCGTGACTTAAAATCTGCTACAGTTGAATCTTTAGGACGCGCTGGTAAAGTTGTTGTTACAAAAGAAAACACAACTGTAGTTGAAGGTGTAGGAAGCACAGAACAAATCGAAGCTCGCATCGGTCAAATCCGTGCGCAATTAGAAGAAACAACTTCTGAATTCGATCGCGAAAAATTACAAGAGCGTCTTGCTAAACTAGCAGGTGGCGTAGCAGTAATTAAAGTAGGTGCAGCAACTGAAACTGAGTTAAAAGAGCGCAAACTTCGCATTGAAGATGCACTTAACTCAACTCGTGCAGCAGTAGAAGAAGGTATCGTTGCAGGTGGTGGTACTTCACTTATGAACGTATACACAAAAGTAGCTTCTATCGTAGCTGAAGGCGACGAAGCAACAGGTATCAACATCGTACTTCGTGCACTAGAAGAGCCAGTTCGTCAAATCGCAATCAACGCTGGTCTCGAAGGATCTGTAGTTGTAGAGCGTCTAAAAGGCGAAAAAGTAGGCGTTGGTTTCAACGCAGCTACTGGCGAATGGGTTAACATGCTTGAGTCTGGTATCGTAGATCCAGCTAAAGTAACTCGTTCTGCACTTCAAAACGCAGCATCTGTTGCAGCTATGTTCTTAACAACTGAAGCTGTAGTAGCTGACAAGCCAGAACCAAATGCACCAGCAATGCCTGACATGGGCGGCATGGGCATGGGCGGTATGGGCGGAATGATGTAATTCCGTTTGTCCTAAAAAACATCCATTTCTATATAGAAATGGATGTTTTTTTATGTTTTTTAGAAAAGGAAATGAATTTCTGTAGAATTTTGTCGCTTTCTCTCTTGACCATATTGATACTTCATTGTTAGAATCTAGGAAGATAATATAAAACGATCCTTCATATATCCTCAATGATATGGTTTGAGAGTCTCTACCGGGTTACCGTAAACAACCTGACTATGAAGGCAGTGTGTCTTATATTTATAAAGAGCGGAGACTATCTTTCTTTATAAAGCCAGACCCCTGCCTTTTCTTTGTTATGAGACTAGAGGCGGAGGACTGGCTTTTTTTATTATATTGGTAATGCTTTTCGCCAAATTGGTGAAAATATTTATATACGAGAACTAACGTTGGGGTGATTATTTTGAAGAAACAACACGATACAATTATCGTTTTAGATTTTGGAAGTCAATACAATCAGTTAATAGCACGTCGAATTCGTGAGTTCGGTGTATACAGTGAACTTCATCCACATACAATTACTGCAGAAGAAATTAAAGCAATGAATCCAAAAGGGATTATTTTCTCTGGTGGACCAAATAGTGTATACGGTGAAGGTGCATTACATTGTGATGAAAAAATCTTTGAACTAGGTTTACCAATCTTCGGTATTTGTTACGGTATGCAGCTTATGACGCAACACTTCGGTGGTAAAGTAGAGCGTGCAAATCACCGCGAGTACGGAAAAGCTGTTCTTAAAGTAGAGAACGAATCAAAACTATATGCGAACCTTCCAGAAGAGCAAGTTGTATGGATGAGTCATGGTGACTTAGTAACTGGTTTACCTGAAGGATTCGTAGTAGACGCAACAAGTGAGTCTTGCCCAATTGCTGGTATGAGCAATGGAGCGAAAAACTTATACGGTGTACAATTCCACCCAGAAGTACGTCACTCTGAGCACGGTAACGATTTAATTAAAAACTTCGTATTCGGCGTATGTGGTTGTTCTGAAGGATGGAACATGGAGAACTTTATCGAAGTAGAATTAGAAAAGATTCGTGAAACTGTTGGAGACAAAAAAGTACTATGCGCACTTAGTGGCGGTGTAGACTCTTCTGTTGTAGCAGTATTAATTCATAAAGCAATTGGTGATCAATTAACATGTATTTTCGTTGACCACGGTTTACTTCGTAAAGGTGAAGCAGAAGGCGTTATGAAAACATTTAGCGAAGGCTTCCATATGAACGTTATTAAAGTGGATGCAAGAGACCGCTTCATGGACAAGTTAAAAGGTGTAGAAGATCCAGAACAAAAACGTAAAATCATCGGTAACGAATTCATTTACGTATTTGATGATGAAGCGTCAAAATTACAAGGTATGGACTTCTTAGCGCAAGGTACACTTTACACAGATATCGTTGAGAGTGGTACAGCAACTGCGCAAACAATTAAATCTCACCATAACGTTGGTGGACTTCCAGAAGACATGCAGTTCAAATTAATTGAGCCTTTAAACACGTTATTTAAAGACGAAGTACGTGTATTAGGATCTGAATTAGGAATTCCTGATGAAATCGTATGGCGTCAACCATTCCCAGGACCGGGTCTTGGTATTCGTGTATTAGGTGAAATCACAGAAGAGAAATTAGAAATCGTTCGTGAATCTGATGCGATTTTACGTGAAGAAATTATTAAAGCGGGCTTAGACCGTGAAATCTGGCAATACTTTACTGCGCTTCCTGGTATGCGTAGCGTAGGTGTTATGGGTGACGAGCGTACTTACGATTACACAGTAGGTATCCGTGCGGTAACATCTATCGACGGTATGACAGCTGACTGGGCACGTATCCCTTGGGACGTATTAGAGAAAATCTCTGTACGTATCGTAAACGAAGTAAAACACGTTAACCGTATCGTGTATGATGTAACGAGTAAGCCACCAGCAACTATTGAGTGGGAATAGTATTTATAAAAAGGTCCATCTATTGCTTATGCATAGGTGGATCTTTTTTATTTTGGTGTTAATACGAACGAAACTATAAAAGTTTATAAAAACGTTCGTTTTTAAATTGACAAAACTACTTCGTCGAGTTAATATGATTATGTAATTCAAACAAAAAGTGAATATTATAGCCGTCGTATAATATCGGGGATATGGCCCGAAAGTTTCTACCTAGCTACCGTAAATGGCTTGACTACGAGGCGTTTTTATAAAGGTGAGGGGAATCTTATCTTTATTCATAGAACGCTTCCATGTATATATGCAATGGAAGCCTTTTTTGTTTCTCGGGATAAAAGAGGGCTAGGAGAAATGCGGCGAGTAATCATATAACGGGGGAAACGTAGGATGAAACGCTATTTTCAGTTTGATGAGCTCGGTACGAATTATAAGACTGAGTTCATAGCAGGGTTAACGACATTTCTATCTATGGCTTACGTACTATTTGTCAATCCTGCTACGCTGTCGCTTGGAAATGTTAAAGGGTTACCAGCAGGTACAGGGATGGATCCAGGTGCAGTATTCGTTGCTACGGCATTAGCGGCAGCGATCGGTTCGTTAATTATGGGTATTTTCGCGAAGTATCCAATTGCTTTAGCGCCAGGTATGGGAATTAACGCGTTCTTTGCTTATACAGCAGTGTTAACGATGGGGATTCCATGGCAAACAGCAATTGCCGGAACATTAATGTCAGGTATTATCTTTATTATTCTTACTGCTTCAGGTATTCGTGAAAAAATCATCAATGCAATTCCATCGGAGTTAAAGTTTGCAGTAGCAGCAGGTATCGGATTGTTCATTGCATTTCTTGGATTCCAAAATGCCGGAATTATCGTGAAAAATGATGCAGTTCTTGTTGGGTTGGGGGACTTAACAAAGGGTACAACGTTACTAGCAATCTTCGGGGTTGTTACTACGATCATCTTCATGATTAAGAAAATTAATGGTGCAGTATTTTACGGTATGATTCTTACAGCGATCTTAGGAGTGGCAACAGGATTAATTGATACTCCGAAAGCTGTAGTGGGAGCAATACCGAGTCTAGAACCAACGTTCGGCGTGGCGTTAACGCACTTCGGAGATATTTTTACAGTTCAAATGGGGATTGTTATTATAACGTTCTTCTTTATCGATTTCTTTGATACAGCAGGTACGCTTGTAGCGGTTGCGAATCAAGCTGGATTAATGAAGAACAATAAATTACCACGTGCAGGAAAAGCGTTATTTGCAGATGCGATTGCAACTGTAATTGGTGCGATCTTGGGTACATCAACAACAACGTCTTACATTGAATCGTCTGCAGGGGTAGCAGCAGGAGGACGTTCTGGATTTACAGCAGTTGTAACAGCAGGATTCTTTTTACTGGCACTATTCTTCTCGCCATTACTAAGTGTTGTAACGCCAGCTGTAACGGCGCCGGCTTTAATTATTGTAGGAATCTTGATGGTTTCTTCCTTAGGGGAAATTGATTGGAAGAAATTCGAGATTGCAGTACCAGCATTCTTTACAATTATCTCTATGCCACTTACGTATAGTATCGCAACTGGGATTGCGATTGGATTTATCTTCTATCCAATTACAATGGTAGTAAGTGGTCGTCGTAAAGAGGTTCATCCGATTATGTATGTTATGGGAGTTTTATTCGTACTATATTTCATCTACGTTCGTAAATAAAAGGGGTTTTTTAAAGGTCTAGACTTAAGGGGAGTCTAGACCTTTTTTGCGTCTTCAGAAAATCTTAAGGATTTCCGAGCGTTTTTCTTCAGAAGTTTTCCTATAATAGAAGTTAGGGATTAAAAAAGTGATGGGGGAGATATTGTGGCACACGAAACAATACTTGTCGTAGATGATGAAAAAGAAATTCGGAATTTAATTACAATCTATTTAAAGAATGAAGGATATAAAGTATTGCAAGCAGGAGACGGAGAAGAAGGATTACGTCTACTGGAAGAAAATGAAGTACATCTAGTCGTATTAGATATTATGATGCCGAAAGTGGATGGTATTCATATGTGTATGAAAGTAAGGGAAGCGAAAGAAATGCCTATTATTATGCTTTCTGCCAAAACGCAAGATATGGATAAGATTTTAGGATTAACAACAGGGGCAGATGATTATGTAACGAAGCCGTTTAATCCGTTAGAGCTAATTGCACGAATTAAATCTCAGTTACGCCGTTATATGAAAATGAATGGTTTCGCTATTCAAAATGAGGACGAGTTAGAAATTGGGGAGATGAAAATCAACATCTCGACCCATAAAGTTATTGTAGAGGGAGAAGAAGTGAAACTAACTCCGAGGGAATTTTCAATTTTAGAATTGCTAGCTAGAAATCCAGGTATGGTGTTTAGTGCGGAGCAAATTTATGAAAAGGTGTGGAACGAACGATCTTTCCAGTCTGATAATACTGTAATGGTGCATATTCGAAAAGTGCGTGAAAAGATTGAGGAGAATCCAAGGAAACCTAGATATATAAAAACAGTATGGGGAGTGGGGTATAAGATTGAAAAAGATATTTAATCCGTTTACTTATATAAGGAAAATAAGACAATTAATTGAGAAATTAGTAAAGAGCGTACGAAAGAGTATAAGGATTCAATTGATTACTACTTTTGCTGCTTGTGCGTTATTAGGAGTTTTGTCAGCAAAGGCAGCAGCACCGTTTTTTGAGAATGCGAATCGTCAAGCAACTATCGATTATCGGGCTGGTATGGAACAAATTAATCACCAAGCTCAAGGAGCGGCAAATAGTTCGGTTCATGAAAATAAATTAGAAGCTATATCAAATATGATCGAAATGGAGAACCAAAATTTAGAGCAAGGTTCTAGAGCTTTGAAGATATTGGTTACTGATGAAAGTGGTAAAGTTTTATATAAAACAAAGCAAGCGCAAGAAGAGCAAATCGATTTGCATAATACGATTCGTAATGCAGCATCATTCGCGATTAATTATACAGATGGTAGAAATGTATTTGAAAGTACAAGAAAAGAGTTTATATCTTTTTCACCTATTACTATTGAAGGAAAGAATTTGTACATGTTTGTTAGTGGAATTCCAGAGGGAGAGGTAATATATGATACGCAAGAAGGACCATTCCCATTTTTAATTGGTGTACTTGTATTCATTTTCTCTTTCTTCTATATAACAAAGAGAAAGATGAAGCAGATTGAAGCAATGGCACAAGGCGTAAAGGAAATAGAAAGAGGTAACTTAGCCTACCGCATTGAGAAAAAAGGTGAAGATGAGATTGCAGCTTTAACGGAGAATATTAATAATATGGCAGAAGAGCTTATGAATAATATAGAAAAGGAACGTAAATTAGAAAAGCAAAAGAATGAGCTTATCACAAATGTATCGCATGATTTGCGTACACCACTTACTTCTATTATGGGTTACTTACGATTACTTCGAGATTCTAAATATGAAAATAAAGGACAACACGATGAGTATACGAGAATTGCTTTTGCAAAGTCGGAGCAGTTAAAAAATTTAATAGAAGATTTATTTGAGTATACGAAGTTAACAA
>NZ_CP096490.1:270000-272500 GCF_056738645.1 Bacillus sp. PK3-067
TCGGCTCATCGCATCCTGGGGCTGTAGTCGGTCCCAAGGGTTGGGCTGTTCGCCCATTAAAGCGGTACGCGAGCTGGGTTCAGAACGTCGTGAGACAGTTCGGTCCCTATCCGTCGTGGGCGTAGGAAATTTGAGAGGAGCTGTCCTTAGTACGAGAGGACCGGGATGGACGCACCGCTGGTGTACCAGTTGTTCTGCCAAGGGCATAGCTGGGTAGCTATGTGCGGAAGGGATAAGTGCTGAAAGCATCTAAGCATGAAGCCCCCCTCAAGATGAGATTTCCCATAGCGTAAGCTAGTAAGATCCCTGAAAGATGATCAGGTTGATAGGTTCGAGGTGGAAGCATGGTGACATGTGGAGCTGACGAATACTAATAGATCGAGGACTTAACCATATAATATGTAGCAATGTTATCTAGTTTTGAAGGAATATGCCTTCATAGTTTGGTGATGATGGCAGAGAGGTCACACCCGTTCCCATACCGAACACGGAAGTTAAGCTCTCTAGCGCCGATGGTAGTTGGGACCTTGTCCCTGTGAGAGTAGGACGTCGCCAAGCAACTTTAAGACGAGTCAGAATGACTCGTCTTTTTTGTGTTTTATAACTTTTTTTCAAAGCAAATATTTTGAAGTGCTTCTCGCTTTTCAAAAAGATTTTTGAGTACGTAGCTATATAAGTTTTATTCAATTTCTTTCGTGATTCTTTATATGTAATTTAAGATTTTCTATTTTATTTCTTAAAGATAGGATTCATCAGTGTGTTAAAATAGTACAGTTGTTTTTGATGTACTTTAATATAAGAAGATTTAAGTTAGAAAAGGAGATAATATGAAAAAGATAAGTATAATTACTATAGTAGTCTTAGTCCTGCTAGTAATCGTGTATATGTTAGTTGGAAATTATTTTTATAACTATGCGTTAAATGCGAAACAAGAAAAAGAATTTTTGCAAGATAATCCTCATTTAGTAGAAACGGTAAATGCATCGGGAGATGTAATGGCTGCAAATGAAGAAAAGAATGCAAACTTCGTATCGAAGTATAAACCTAACACATTAACTATACGTTCTTTCGATAAATTAAATTTAAAAGGTTATGAATATATGAATGAACCATCTAGTCATAAATGGGCAATTGTAGTTCATGGATACAATGGTAGAGCATCAGAAATGACGAAATATGTTCGTAACTTTTATGAACAAGGTTATAATGTCATAGCACCAGACCTTCGTGGGCACGGAAATAGTGAAGGGGATTATGTTGGTATGGGCTGGCATGATCGTAAAGATGTTTTGATTTGGATTCAACAAATCTTGAAGAAAGACCCTAATGCTGAAATAGCTCTATTTGGTGTTTCAATGGGCGGGGCAACTGTAATGATGACTTCAGGAGAAGATTTACCTTCTAATGTTAAAGTTATTATTGAAGATTGTGGATACTCAACTGTTATTGATGAATTTACTTATCAACTAAAAGATTTATTCCATTTACCGAAGTTTCCTGTTATGAATGCGGCAAATACGGTTACTAAATTAAGAGCTGGTTACGATTTAGAAGAGGCTTCAGCTGTAAAACAAGTAGCGAAAAGTAAAACACCTATGCTGTTCATTCATGGGGATGCTGATACATTCGTTCCTTTTGAAATGTTAGATGAAGTATATAATGCTGCAAAAGTAGAAAAAGAGAAATTAATTGTTCCAGGTGCTGGACATGGAGAAGCGGAGAAAGTAGATTCGAATAAATATTGGAATACTGTATGGAAGTTCGTAGGGAAGTATATTCCGGCATAATTAAAGTTGTTGCATTTATATAGACGATAATCGGAGGGATAATAGTTAATCCTTTTGATTATCGTTTTTTTTTGTTAATTAGGTATTCTGCTATAAGTGTGTTTTTGTATGTACTATATGAAGGAGATAGAGCAAAAACTTTTGAATTCCTTAATCTCAGTGCTACAATGATTGAAAACTAAATGTTAATGAGGTGTTTTTTATGAAAATTGAAGTATGGTCGGATTTTGTATGTCCATTTTGCTATATTGGGAAACGTAGATTAGAGATGGCTTTAGAACAATTTCCACATAAGAAGGATGTTGAAGTTGAGTTTAAAAGTTTTGAATTAGACCAAAATGCTCCAATCTATTCTGGAACAAGTATTAATGAAGTACTTGCATCAAAGTATGGAATTAGTATTGAAGAAGCTAAGCGTAATAACGTACAGTTAGGAAATCATGCAGCTAGTATGGGTTTAAGTTTTAATTTTGATGAGATGAAGCCGACTAATACTTTTGATGCGCATCGTCTTGCTAAGTTTGCAAAGAATCAAGGGGAAGAAAAAGAGATTACAGAAAATTTACTTTTTGCATATTTCACTGAATCGAAAAATTTAAGCGATGTGGATACACTTGCTACTATCGCTGAAGCTTCAGGTTTAGATAAGCAAGAATCTTTAAATGTTATTAATGATAAAAATGCGTATGCAAATGATGTTAGAATTGATGAAG
>NZ_CP096490.1:277500-282500 GCF_056738645.1 Bacillus sp. PK3-067
AGGGATAAGTGCTGAAAGCATCTAAGCATGAAGCCCCCCTCAAGATGAGATTTCCCATAGCGTAAGCTAGTAAGATCCCTGAAAGATGATCAGGTTGATAGGTTCGAGGTGGAAGCATGGTGACATGTGGAGCTGACGAATACTAATAGATCGAGGACTTAACCATATAATATGTAGCAATGTTATCTAGTTTTGAAGGAATATGCCTTCATAGTTTGGTGATGATGGCAGAGAGGTCACACCCGTTCCCATACCGAACACGGAAGTTAAGCTCTCTAGCGCCGATGGTAGTTGGGACCTTGTCCCTGTGAGAGTAGGACGTCGCCAAGCAACTTTAAGACGAGTCAGAATGACTCGTCTTTTTTGTGTTTATAAAAATAAGAATGGCTGGTAAATCTCAGTTTATTAAAATTTCACTTTATTGTTCACATCAACAAGTTCAAAACGCTCACAGACGAGTAACATATCTTCAGAGAAATTAAGACCAATCTCATTTAGTTCCTTTGTAAAAAAACGAACATGGGTGTCTCTCCAGTAATTATAAGTACGATCTCCTTCGCCTTCAGCGATAGCGAATTCTTCGCTTACTTCATTCATTGGTGTTACAGTTACTTCTATTGTCTTAATAATAGCTACAGGTTCATCATTACTATTGAGTATAATACTATAATCATTAGTAGTCGGTAGCGATTCATTTTCTAATTCATAAAAAATGTGACCGGAGCATGTAGCTGTTTTAATACCGTCAATTACTAGTTGTGCAAGATAATTAGGGGCATCCCCAAATTGCCAAGCTGTAACAGATTCTGGTTTTTTGTTGTTTCCCCAATAAGTATCCCAATATGTCTGTGCTAATTGATTCATTTTTATCGTCACCTCACTCTAATTAATATTTAATCTCTTTATAATTCCTAGGAAATTTATTTATTTGTTATGCCTTTGTACTTATTTTTAATTTGTATCAGTGTTTTGCAAATTAAAAAGATACTATGTGGAGTGAATATAGTTTGTAAATATGTTCTGTACATATATGGGATCTTTAATTTTCCAATTGCATTTTATGATAAAGGACATAGTTACTTAAAGAACGTTCAGATTATGAATGGTAGTTTATTATCACTATGCCATATTGAAGTGAGTAATACTAGAGTTGAAATAGATAAAAAAACCGATATTCTAAATTGAATATCAGTTTAATAATATGTGACTTATATGAATCTATAGCAATACGAAAAGCGTAAATAAGATAGCCAACAAAATACGGTAGTATGCAAAAGGTTTTAAACCTATCTTCTCTAAAAGCTTTAGAAAAGTTACTACTGCTAGCATCGCTACTATAAAAGAGGTAATGAATCCTACCGCGAACATAGGGATGTCATCGACACTTAAATACTTCCAACTTTTTAGTAAGTCTAAGCCTGTTGCCCCAATCATTACAGGAAGAGCTATTAGAAAAGAGAATTCAGATGCAGTCTTATAATTTACTTTTGCTAATAGACCTCCAGAGATAGTAGAGCCAGCTCTAGAGAAGCCAGGGTATACCGCTAAGCACTGAAATAATCCGATTGTTAAAGCTTGGCGGTATGTTAAATCGTCCAGTGAATAGGCTGCTGCCCCTTTCTTTTTTACTTCTGCAAAGATCATAAGAATTGCCCCTGCTACAAGTCCAATCACAACAGTGTATGGCTGGAATAAGTATGTTTTAATAATATCATGTAGTAGCAAGCCAGCAACCACTGCCGGAAATACGCCAAGAAATACATGGAACGCGTTGAATTTTTTTTCTTTCTGTATAAGAGGTTTAATATTACATAAAGAAACGAGACGTTTATGATATAAAATTGCAATAGCTAAAATTGCGCCTAGCTGAATAACAATTTCAAACGTTTTTGCTCTTTCTCCCTCAAAGCCTAATAAATGCCCGACTAATATAAGGTGGCCAGTAGAAGATATAGGTAAAAATTCAGCTAATCCTTCTACAATACCGAGTATGAAGGCAATAATGATATCGCTCATAGTTTCACTCCTATACATTAATGAATGTCTACTTTTTTAAAATAGAATAGTGTTGCAATAAATCCGGAAATTGTCGTTACTGCAATGATGATATAAGAATACTCTGGTGGATATGTCGGTTGTAATTCGTTATTTGCGATATCTAGAGTAGCGGTCCACGGAAATAAATCTTTATGCTTGGAGTTTACGAGCATAAGATTAGTCATTGTAATAATGACTGTTAATATAATGGGTGGTACATAGCTCTTCATTACAAGAGTTAGTAGCACAATAGGTGAAGACAATAGAAAGAGAAGTCCACCACATATTAAAAATTCTAGGAAAGAACCTAAAAGTAAAGAAATGTTAAAACCAGGGAAGTTCCCCAATAGCCCTAATATTAAAGTAAGTGCCCAAGCGACTAAAGTTAGCATCATAATCCAAAGAAAGAGAATGATGAATTTACTTATAATAAAGCTAATGCGCGACACGGGGATAGTTAGTAAATTTTTCAGTGTATCTTCTGTATATTCGCGGGTAAGCAAATAAGCAACCACTACTCCATATAAGGGGAATCCTATAACTAAAGTAGTATATAAGTTAACGTCAGTGAATAATTGATGGAACCAAATAGTTGGAGTTGGCTGTTTTGTTTTTATATGTATATAAGAGGCTACTACAACTAAGAAAGGTGCGACACCAGCACCAATAATGCTAATTAAAAACATATTAGAGCGTTTTAGCTTTAAGAGTTCTGTATAGAGTAGATTAACCAATTGTTCCACCTCCAACTAGTTTGGTGAAATAATCTTCTAGTCTATCTTCGCTTATCATCATTTTTAATACTTCAATATCATTAAGAACAAACGTTCTGTTTATGTATCCTTGTTGTCCAAAATGAGAGTAAATACGAATATTTCCTTCATCATGTACTTCATAATCAAAAATTTGAAGATGATTTTCTAATAACATCACAGCTTTATCGTCATTATTCACTTGAAACTCTATGTACTTACGGTTTGCTTTGCGCAGCGTATCAAGAGAAACTTCTTCTAGTAACTTTCCTTCATGAATAATTCCGATACGATCGACTAACTGTTCTACCTCGGCTAATATGTGACTAGAAATGAGTATTGTTATATTTCTTTCTTGAGCTAAAGAATGAATAAGTTTTCGCATTTCTTTAATACCAATAGGGTCTAGTCCGTTAGTTGGTTCATCTAATATGAGTAGCTCAGGATAATGGAGAAGAGCACGTGCAATTCCTAAGCGTTGCTTCATTCCTAAAGAATACTTTCCTACTAACTTTTTTGTCTCATGCTGCAAGCCTACTATTTCTAATGCTTCTTCGATAGCATTCTTTTTGTGAACCCCAATTATTTTTGCATTAATTAATAGGTTTTCTTTTGCAGTTAAGTTTTCATAAAATCCTGGAACTTCAACTATAGAACCAATTCTGCTTAAAATATCTTTTTGATTTTGGAATAAGTTCTCTCCGAATATTTCAATCGTTCCACTTGTAGGCTTTATAAGACTAAGCAGCATGCGAATGGTTGTTGTTTTACCAGCACCGTTGCGGCCTATGAAGCCATAAATCTCCCCTTGTTGAACATTAATATTTAAATTATCTACTGACTTTTGATTGCCATATACTTTAGTAAGGTTAGTCGTTTTTATAATTGTATTTATAGGAGACACCTGCTTTCTATAAGTTCTTACTTACATCATAAAAAGGAAGGCTTAACTGCATATTAATCATTTCTTAACTATTTCTTAAAAGTATTGTGTTTTGGAATAGAAAAGCCAAAAGTAGTTCGTTTCCATGGAGTACTTTCAACCCATATATGTCCACCGTTTTTCTCAACGAGCGCTTTGGAAATAGAAAGCCCGAGACCGCTACCACCAAATGAAGAGTTTCTTGATTGTTCGCTTCGGTACATTCGCTCAAATACGTTTTGTAAATCATGTTTTGGAATACCAGGGCCTTGATCCCAAATATGAAGTTCGTATTCTGCATCAGCTTCTAGCAATTCGACTCCTATTGTTTTCCCATCCTTTCCGTAATAAATTGCATTTTTCATTAAATTACCGATAATCCGCATAATGCTTAGATGATCTGCGATGATAGGACAAGTAGACTCTGGTATGCGAATTTGCAGTTCAATGTTATGTTTTGAGAGCTCAGGTAAAAATTCAATCAAAACTTCTCTAGTAACTTCAGAAAAGTCGAGTTCTTCTTCTTTTAGTGGAAATTCATTAGCGTCTAGCTTCGCCATATTGAATATTTCATCAACTAGGTGCTTTAAGTTATTTGATTTCATATAGAGTATTTTAAGATATTCTTGTTTTTCTATTTCAGAAGCAGCAACTCCGTCTTTCAAAGCATCTATATATCCGATAATGGAGGTGAGTGGTGTTCGTATATCGTGGGAGATACTAGACAAAAGTTGTTTTCTGGATTCCTCGGATCTTTTGGCTTCAATTTGAACCTGCTCTAATTTACCTATTAGCTCGTTTATTGAAAAAACGATATTATGTAATGAGTGGTCATTGCTTGTGAATAATCTCGTTTGTAAGTTTCCTTTTAGTACACGACTTAATTTAGTATCCATTGCTTTGCGATGTTGAATGAATTGTATTCTTGAAAAGAAGAGATAAATTGTAATTAAGATAAGGATAATAAATAAAGACATTTTTATTCTTGGATCCATTTGTATGTTTAAAATCCCGCAAATGATAAGTTGTAATGAAATCAGGAAGAGGGTTTTATCAGTCTTCAAGCTTTTCACCTACAAACTTATAACCAATTCCCCATATAGTCTGAATGAATTTTGGATTGGAAGGGTCAATTTCTATTTTCTTTCTAAGTTTTCGAATATGTACCATAACGGTATTGTCATCTTCTATATAATTATCGTCCCATACATTTCGGAAGAGCTGTGTTTTTGTAAATACTTGACCTGGGTTTGAAGTAAAGAATTTTAACAGTTCCAGTTCTTTTCCGG
>NZ_CP096490.1:285000-295000 GCF_056738645.1 Bacillus sp. PK3-067
CCTCCTTTCTATGGAGAATTGATGAACGCTGTTCATCAATAAAGTTTCCGTGTTTCGTTTTGTTCAGTTTTGAGAGAACTATCTCTCATATATAAATGTATGTTCTTTGAAAACTAGATAACAGTGTAGCTCATATTTTTTAATTTTAGTTTGGTTAAGTTAGAAAGGGCGCACGGTGGATGCCTTGACACTAGGAGTCGATGAAGGACGGGACTAACGCCGATATGCTTCGGGGAGCTGTAAGTAAGCTTTGATCCGAAGATTTCCGAATGGGGAAACCCACCATACGTAATGGTATGGTATCCTTATCTGAATACATAGGGTAAGGAAGACAGACCCAGGGAACTGAAACATCTAAGTACCTGGAGGAAGAGAAAGCAAATGCGATTTCCTGAGTAGCGGCGAGCGAAACGGAACATAGCCCAAACCAAGAGGCTTGCCTCTTGGGGTTGTAGGACATTCTATACGGAGTTACAAAGGAACGAGGTAGACGAAGCGACCTGGAAAGGTCCGTCGTAGAGGGTAACAACCCCGTAGTCGAAACTTCGTTCTCTCTTGAATGTATCCTGAGTACGGCGGAACACGTGAAATTCCGTCGGAATCTGGGAGGACCATCTCCCAAGGCTAAATACTCCCTAGTGATCGATAGTGAACCAGTACCGTGAGGGAAAGGTGAAAAGCACCCCGGAAGGGGAGTGAAAGAGATCCTGAAACCGTGTGCCTACAAATAGTCAGAGCCCGTTAACGGGTGATGGCGTGCCTTTTGTAGAATGAACCGGCGAGTTACGATCCCGTGCGAGGTTAAGCTGAAGAGGCGGAGCCGCAGCGAAAGCGAGTCTGAATAGGGCGTTTAGTACGTGGTCGTAGACCCGAAACCAGGTGATCTACCCATGTCCAGGGTGAAGTTCAGGTAACACTGAATGGAGGCCCGAACCCACGCACGTTGAAAAGTGCGGGGATGAGGTGTGGGTAGCGGAGAAATTCCAATCGAACCTGGAGATAGCTGGTTCTCCCCGAAATAGCTTTAGGGCTAGCCTTAAGTGTAAGAGTCTTGGAGGTAGAGCACTGATTGGACTAGGGGTCCTCATCGGATTACCGAATTCAGTCAAACTCCGAATGCCAATGACTTATCCTTAGGAGTCAGACTGCGAGTGATAAGATCCGTAGTCAAAAGGGAAACAGCCCAGACCGCCAGCTAAGGTCCCAAAGTGTGTATTAAGTGGAAAAGGATGTGGAGTTGCTTAGACAACTAGGATGTTGGCTTAGAAGCAGCCACCATTTAAAGAGTGCGTAATAGCTCACTAGTCGAGTGACTCTGCGCCGAAAATGTACCGGGGCTAAATACACCACCGAAGCTGCGGATTGATACCAATGGTATCAGTGGTAGGGGAGCGTTCTAAGGACAGTGAAGTCAGACCGGAAGGACTGGTGGAGTGCTTAGAAGTGAGAATGCCGGTATGAGTAGCGAAAGACGGGTGAGAATCCCGTCCACCGAATGCCTAAGGTTTCCTGAGGAAGGCTCGTCCGCTCAGGGTTAGTCAGGACCTAAGCCGAGGCCGACAGGCGTAGGCGATGGACAACAGGTTGATATTCCTGTACCACCTCTTTATCGTTTGAGCAATGGAGGGACGCAGAAGGATAGAAGAAGCGTGCGATTGGTTGTGCACGTCCAAGCAGTTAGGCTGATAAGTAGGCAAATCCGCTTATCGTAAAGGCTGAGCTGTGATGGGGAAGCTCCTTATGGAGCGAAGTCTTTGATTCCCCGCTGCCAAGAAAAGCTTCTAGCGAGATAAAAGGTGCCTGTACCGCAAACCGACACAGGTAGGCGAGGAGAGAATCCTAAGGTGTGCGAGAGAACTCTGGTTAAGGAACTCGGCAAAATGACCCCGTAACTTCGGGAGAAGGGGTGCTTTCTTAACGGAAAGCCGCAGTGAATAGGCCCAAGCGACTGTTTAGCAAAAACACAGCTCTCTGCGAAGCCGTAAGGCGAAGTATAGGGGGTGACACCTGCCCGGTGCTGGAAGGTTAAGGAGAGGGGTTAGCGTAAGCGAAGCTCTGAACTGAAGCCCCAGTAAACGGCGGCCGTAACTATAACGGTCCTAAGGTAGCGAAATTCCTTGTCGGGTAAGTTCCGACCCGCACGAAAGGTGTAACGATTTGGGCACTGTCTCAACCAGAGACTCGGTGAAATTATAGTACCTGTGAAGATGCAGGTTACCCGCGACAGGACGGAAAGACCCCGTGGAGCTTTACTGTAGCCTGATATTGAATTTTGGTACAGTTTGTACAGGATAGGCGGGAGCCATTGAAACCGGAGCGCTAGCTTCGGTGGAGGCGCTGGTGGGATACCGCCCTGACTGTATTGAAATTCTAACCTACGGGTCTTATCGACCCGGGAGACAGTGTCAGGTGGGCAGTTTGACTGGGGCGGTCGCCTCCTAAAGTGTAACGGAGGCGCCCAAAGGTTCCCTCAGAATGGTTGGAAATCATTCGTAGAGTGCAAAGGCATAAGGGAGCTTGACTGCGAGACCTACAAGTCGAGCAGGGACGAAAGTCGGGCTTAGTGATCCGGTGGTTCCGCATGGAAGGGCCATCGCTCAACGGATAAAAGCTACCCCGGGGATAACAGGCTTATCTCCCCCAAGAGTCCACATCGACGGGGAGGTTTGGCACCTCGATGTCGGCTCATCGCATCCTGGGGCTGTAGTCGGTCCCAAGGGTTGGGCTGTTCGCCCATTAAAGCGGTACGCGAGCTGGGTTCAGAACGTCGTGAGACAGTTCGGTCCCTATCCGTCGTGGGCGTAGGAAATTTGAGAGGAGCTGTCCTTAGTACGAGAGGACCGGGATGGACGCACCGCTGGTGTACCAGTTGTTCTGCCAAGGGCATAGCTGGGTAGCTATGTGCGGAAGGGATAAGTGCTGAAAGCATCTAAGCATGAAGCCCCCCTCAAGATGAGATTTCCCATAGCGTAAGCTAGTAAGATCCCTGAAAGATGATCAGGTTGATAGGTTCGAGGTGGAAGCATGGTGACATGTGGAGCTGACGAATACTAATAGATCGAGGACTTAACCATATAATATGTAGCAATGTTATCTAGTTTTGAAGGAATATGCCTTCATAGTTTGGTGATGATGGCAGAGAGGTCACACCCGTTCCCATACCGAACACGGAAGTTAAGCTCTCTAGCGCCGATGGTAGTTGGGACCTTGTCCCTGTGAGAGTAGGACGTCGCCAAGCAACTTTAAGACGAGTCAGAATGACTCGTCTTTTTTGTATGCTTTCATACCTCTATCAATTGCATTTTTAACCCCTTCTAAATAAGAAAATCCATATTTTTTATCTGGCTCTAAGTAAGTTCCTTCCGCCCACTCGTTCCATGCGTTAATAAATAAAAACTCGCTGTTATAAAAAGAGTAAGTACGATGAATTTGCTTGCTTAAATATATGGTGAACTTTTCAGGGGTAGAACCTACAAAGATGCTGCTATTCGCGTTTTTACGTCGTGCAGTATTATCCCAATCAACAAAAGCCCCGGGAAATGTTTTTTTCTTTGGGAGCGATCGTTGTAATATATACATCCATACTTTATCGTAGTCCCAAACATTTAATTGCATATCAGAATCATATATTACCTTATTTATGTCTGAAGAGCTATCATGGGCAATTGTATAGAAAGGTTCAAACTGAATGCTGGCATCGAATCCATTTATATTAGGTAGTGGAAAACTGTTTAATGTTTCAGCAAAGTATATACCTTTTAAACCATTTTCTCGCGCTAATGCATTCCAGTAATTAAGCATTTTTTCACAATCAGGAATATGTCCTGGACGATAAATAATGAATAGAGGTTTATCATCTATATAAATATATCTCTTATCTTGGAAAGCCTGTAATAAATAATCAAAGTGTTCCTTCCAATCAGATATATCTCCGTAGTCTTGAGGCATTAATATATGTTTATCGAGACCATCCCAAGATTTTGTCCATGGTTCATTTGCCCAAGAAAGACAAAAAGGAAAGTCAGGTTCCTTCATCTTTAGTACCTCATTAAAGGGTGTTTCTAATAGTCTTTTTCCCTTAAACCAGTAATGATAATAACAAAAACCATATATACCGTATGCTTTAGCGATTTCCGCTTGCCACTTTCTTACGGAGGGGGTAGTTAAGTCGTAATAAAAATCTTGATAAGGTTCCCTAGGTTGATAATGTCCTGAAAATAAAGGTTGTGCACTTTTAGTATTTGTCCATTCAGTAAATCCTTTCCCCCACCATCGATCATTTTCTTTAATTTGATGGAATTGTGGTAAGTAAAAAGCGATTATTTTCAAGTTATATCCCCCTCATGTTTTTCGTAGTTCAAGTGTTGGGAAGTTATTCTTGATTTGGTGAAGCAATTTTAAAACAAGAGATATGTTATCTGTTTACTGTCTTTTTATGGTATGTATTGGATTTTTTTAAGCTTACTTAATAAGAGAGTATTAGGTAATTTGATATATAGCTGAAATAGAAAGTGCTTTTCGTCATGAAATTTATTACGTTGAATGAAAGGAATTAAATTTTTTGAAGGACAAAGAGGGCCTGTGGTAATCGATTTACATCATCAAAAAAGTCTTGTAGCTTTAAATATTTCTCATAATGATTTTCAATATAAGTCCTAGGTATAACAGTTTCTCCGTAAAAACTACTATTTCTAACATCTCCTGCACCAGTAGGACTGTGAACAAATTTGCCGTTTTCATAATCCGAGATGGCGCGATGTATATCTGGAAAAGCTTGAGATAAAGTTTTATGCCATCCTGTTTGAATTAATTCAGGATGTTCTTGGAATTGTTGACAAAAATCAAGAAAATAGCGCGCTTGTGTTGTTGCGATGAAGATTCCACCAGGGCGAAGAACTCTTGAAAATTCTTTTACCCAATTTTCGGCAGTTGCTTCGGATAAATGTGAGAATACAGAATAAGCGAATATGATATCTAATGAATTGTCACTAATAAATTCTACAGGGGGATGTGGACTTGCTGTTTTATATATCCCTCTTCCTAGTGTTTCATTACAAAGTGTGATCATCGCAGGATCGACATCAATGCCAAGTAAATTTTGATCAGAGGCATCTTTAAATAAGAAGCGTATAATTCTTCCCCATCCGCAGCCGAAGTCTAAAACTTTACTTTCTTTATTCAAGGGAACCCCTAAATTTTGGGCGTATTCTTTTATATGTCTATAAAACAAATATGCTTCGTAAAGAGCATGTTCATAGGAAGCACCTACAAATTGTTTTTGAATTTCTTCAGGAGGAAACCTAGGTACGGGAACCCCATTTATCGTTGTTTGTGAACAACTTTGTATAAATAAATTTAGAAGTTCGACATCAGATAGTGAATTAACAAGATGATCAAAATCACTTCCTAACTTAAATTTATTCATTTGTTAAACCTCCGAATTATATAGTGATTAAACTTTATTTTCTTGCTTTTTACTAATAAAAACATGTAAAAATTCAGCATCTAACCCTAGTGATCTATCCTTTTGTAAATAAACAATGGTATACATGTTTGCGTGTGTATAAATATATTCAATCATATCCTGCCCCCAATCGAACGTTACTAAAGATCCATTCTCATCAATAGGGTTTCCATGATAAATGGGCTCTTCAATATATTCAATCACTTCTTGATTCATTCTTGCTCTTTGCACAGTTTTTGTGAGTGTATGATACCAAGGGACAGTAAATACATGAGCGCCGCCAGGTTTTAATACTCGTTCTATTTCTTTAAAGGCTTTGTTTGGCGTCATTACATGCTCAAAAACGTCTTGAGTAATGAATAAATCAAAAGATTCATCTTCAAAAGTCATGTCTTCTAAGTTCTCACATCTAATACCTTGAAAGTATTGGCCAAGAGGATAATTTTTAAAGTATTGAGAATAAGTATAGTTTTTACAGTTTTTTAATAGTAGCTGAGTTGTAATTCCTCCAGGAGAGGATTCGTGAATACTATAGGA
Source organism: Bacillus sp. PK3-067 (assembly GCF_056738645.1). NCBI lineage: Bacteria > Bacillati > Bacillota > Bacilli > Caryophanales > Bacillaceae > Bacillus > Bacillus sp. PK3-067. Next base: position 291,002 of record NZ_CP096490.1, read on the forward strand.
ATTCCATTTTGGAAAAAATGTATGCAAGGCATGGATTAAAGCTCGCTGCCTTGGTATAGAGTTACATGTAGAACATAAATAATGATCTCTAAGCCAATCATTATGCTCTATAAATGTAGCTTTCTTTTCGCAAATAACGCAGTACCCATTATTGTGTTTCAAATTGATTTCCACACGACATCCCTCCTATGTTAAATGCAATCTATTTATGGAAAGTATGATACACGTCAACAATCAGCGAAATCAAAGGGGGAATGGGTGAAAGTTAGGTATTTTTTAAAATTGCGATTAGGAGAAGGGAATAATCAGTTGAAGAGAACCCCCAATCGAATTAAAGTTTCACTTTATGCTATGCGATGCATCAGCTTTTATTCATGGGAAAATGTATAGACTTAAAATATCCCTTTCGTGTATGGGTACATTTCAAAATCCTGTGCGTATATTTCTGTAACTAAATCCATAGTTTCTTTATCATAAAAGCTTTCGTATGTTGGAAATCGTGGGAAGTCTGTATCTGTAATGCTAAGTTCTGCATAGCTCCCTGCATAAATCATCTTGTGTGCGCGATGATGATCTGAATTTGTAAGAAGTGCTAAAGGGGATTTTATCAAATCGTACGTGTGTTCTAGTTTGGTGATTTGTGTATTAAAATCTTCTAAAGGAATATAACATTGGATGAAGTTTTCTTCACCAGGGACGTATTGTTGACTAAAATGTATATCTAACGCTAGAGAATTGGAGCCGAATGCCTGAACGTAATATAAAAATTGTTTAAATGATATTCCTTGATTACTATATTTGTCATTATAAAAATAATGACGGATACTTTCCCATTGAGGGCTAGCATATGGGTTGTCAGCAAGTAATAGAAATGAGCTGACAGCCCTTGTATAGGGATTTCGCACAAGTTTACAAACATCCTTTTTACCCTCTAGAAGACCATTTTGTAACTCGGGTATGTAATTTGTATTGTTCTTATACACCCAGAACTCATAGTAATGAATAAAGTCATTGTATTTCTTTGCTTCAGTAAATAATCCGATTTGAAAAAAGAACCAATTAGCTAACGCGGTGCATCCGCTTCTATGACTCCAAAATAGTATAATCGGAAAGTCTTTATGGTAATGTGGAATTCGATCTTTATGTAGAATTACATGATTTAAAAGTTCTTGATTTATATTTTTCATGAGTTCAGCACTCCTTTTTGGGAAATTTGTGTATGTAGACGTTTTTTTTATGGGTTAAACAAGTGAGGATTGTTTATTAAATATATTCATGGGGATGAGTAAATATTATGAGTGTTTTTGCAGTCAACCTGAATAAGGAAGCTATTCTAAAATGAAAATATAAAATAAAGATAATGAAAATTTATAACAAACATACAATGATAAGAAGATGAATAATCGAAATGATCCAGTTTATTTGTGTATATTTTTAGGTTTGACGACGGGAAAAATTTATTACTAGAGAGATGATATTATGAGGAAGAATAATTATTTAATAGTAGGTGGAAATAGTTTCATTGGTATCAACCTCGCATTGGGTTTATTGGAACAGGGGCAAAATGTAAAAGTATTTTCCAGACATATAAATAATTTTCCTCAAAATATTATAAGTGAAGTTGAATTTATTAAAGGTGATTTAGAAAATGTTGAGGATATATATAAGGCTTTAGTGAATATAGATATTATTATTTATTTAGCTGCGACGTCTAACGTAGCAACTTCAATTGAAGATGTTTTCGGTGATATTAATAGCAGTCTATTTTTTCTTAATTTCATGGAAAGTGTTAAAGATTTTCGTATTAAAAAAATTATATTAGCTTCTTCGGGAGGCACAGTTTATGGTGAACCTGAATATTTGCCTATTGATGAGAAACATCCATTAAGACCACTTTCCCCGTATGGAATAACAAAAGTTTCGCTGGAGAATTATTTGTATTTTTATAAGAGAAAATATGGAATAGATTATGTTGTATGTAGATATTCTAATCCGTATGGAAAATACCAAAACCCCTTAAAAAAAGTTGGGGCGATAAATTGTTTTTTGTACCAGCATCTCAGTAATGAAAGGATTCATATATATGGGAATCCAGAGGAGATTATTAGAGATTATATTTATATCGATGATTTAGTTGAAATTACTATACAACTAGCACAATTAAATCAATTGAAATCTTGCGTATATAACATAGGGAGTGGCAAAGGTCTTTCTTTAAAACGAATTATAGTGGAATTAGAGAAAATAACAGAAAGAAAAGTGGATTTTATCTGTTACAAACAAAAACAAGAGAACGTTCAAAAAATCATTTTAAATATTGATAAGGTAAAACAAGAATTGAATTGGGAACCTAAAATAGATTTTAAACATGGGATTAGATTAAATAAGCTATGGATTGAAGAGTTCTTATATAGTAAAAAATAATAACCCACACTCTACTTGTATATAAGCAGAGCGTGGGTTATTATTTTGCTTCTTTTTCTATAACCCAAAGGTCTTGATGTTCCCACCAAAATCCTTCAGTATACTTTTTGATAATTGGGTTATGGGGTAATAATTTAATTTTGTCACACACGTAAGAGGGACTAACTATCGTTTGTCCGTATTGATTCACATCTAAATCGAATTGTTCACTAGAAGAGAGAAACCAATAGCCCTTTTCATTTAAATTTGGAAACCCGAAGTATTTTTTGCTTTGATAGCCATGGGTTGTGAAAATGAATAAACCACCAGGTGAAACAGCGTTATACAATGTTTGCAGCCAACGAAACCAAGTTGTATCAGGCATATGAGAGAAAAAGGATAGACAAAAAACGATATCGTACGTAGAGGAGTCCAATTTTAACTGTTCAGGCTCAGGATGAGATAATATAGAAGAATTATTTAATTTGTTTTCAATAAAGGAAATAGCCTCTTCGTGTATATCGCAAGCGGTTATACTCAAATTCGCTTGTAGATTTAATAAATGACGTGTTACGCAGCCGTATCCGGATGCAAATTCTAAAAATTTAATTGGATTGCCTGTAGGAGGATAAAGGGAAGTAATTAAGTTTAAGAGTATTTGTGCTGAGTTTTGCCCATCTTTAAAGTAGTAATCTATCGCTTCTTTTTTTGATGGGAAGACGGGATTAGTGACAATGAACTGAAAGATATGATCCTCAGGATGGATACTTGCATTTACATTATAGCTGTGTGCGATTTGAGAAATTAAATCTTTATGTTCCTCTATAAAGTCTTTCAAAGAGTATTCCTCCCTTAAGTAATAGTAGCAACTTACAAGAGATATTGATGGCATAGAAAGCACAAGTTTAAATTTTTAAGTATGCTTTAAGATGCTTTCTATATGTATACATTTTCATTTTAGAAATGTCGTCGATAGTAAATCTTTCTTTAATGAAATTTTGCATTTGTACAACTTCATTGTAATGGGAGTATGAATCTTCTGTTCTCGTTACGCTATTTAAATGTCGTCTATGATAGTTTAAGGGGGATGGATTGAAGTAAATATCTCCCTCTGTAAGAAGAGAAACATAGAAAAACCAATCACCAGCTATTTTGAACTTCTCTAACTGTTTTTCTGTTTTCTTCATATCTATATTTTTAAAAACTACACTTGAAACATTAGGTATAGTGTTTTTGATAAGTAACGTATCTTGTATTTCTTCGACGCCTTTTCGAAAATAGGGGCCTTTCCATTTTTCTTTATCGATATCATTTGTGTAATTTAAATAATGATTAGCCAATACATTTCCTTGTTCATCAATTTGTTTTGATTGTGTGTAACTTAAGGTAATATTGTTATTTATATAAAACCCCTGTATCACCTCTTGTAAAAATGTCTTATCGCATAAGTCATCGGCCTCTGCGATCCAAATATAATCACCAGTTGCTGCAGAGACTCCTTTTATCCATTGTTTAAATACAGAACCAGAGTTTTTATCATTAATAATCTGTTGAACCTTCAGGTGGGGCTTATTTTCTTTTGAGAGCAGCTTTTTA
>NZ_CP096490.1:300000-302500 GCF_056738645.1 Bacillus sp. PK3-067
TCGTAAAGGCTGAGCTGTGATGGGGAAGCTCCTTATGGAGCGAAGTCTTTGATTCCCCGCTGCCAAGAAAAGCTTCTAGCGAGATAAAAGGTGCCTGTACCGCAAACCGACACAGGTAGGCGAGGAGAGAATCCTAAGGTGTGCGAGAGAACTCTGGTTAAGGAACTCGGCAAAATGACCCCGTAACTTCGGGAGAAGGGGTGCTTTCTTAACGGAAAGCCGCAGTGAATAGGCCCAAGCGACTGTTTAGCAAAAACACAGCTCTCTGCGAAGCCGTAAGGCGAAGTATAGGGGGTGACACCTGCCCGGTGCTGGAAGGTTAAGGAGAGGGGTTAGCGTAAGCGAAGCTCTGAACTGAAGCCCCAGTAAACGGCGGCCGTAACTATAACGGTCCTAAGGTAGCGAAATTCCTTGTCGGGTAAGTTCCGACCCGCACGAAAGGTGTAACGATTTGGGCACTGTCTCAACCAGAGACTCGGTGAAATTATAGTACCTGTGAAGATGCAGGTTACCCGCGACAGGACGGAAAGACCCCGTGGAGCTTTACTGTAGCCTGATATTGAATTTTGGTACAGTTTGTACAGGATAGGCGGGAGCCATTGAAACCGGAGCGCTAGCTTCGGTGGAGGCGCTGGTGGGATACCGCCCTGACTGTATTGAAATTCTAACCTACGGGTCTTATCGACCCGGGAGACAGTGTCAGGTGGGCAGTTTGACTGGGGCGGTCGCCTCCTAAAGTGTAACGGAGGCGCCCAAAGGTTCCCTCAGAATGGTTGGAAATCATTCGTAGAGTGCAAAGGCATAAGGGAGCTTGACTGCGAGACCTACAAGTCGAGCAGGGACGAAAGTCGGGCTTAGTGATCCGGTGGTTCCGCATGGAAGGGCCATCGCTCAACGGATAAAAGCTACCCCGGGGATAACAGGCTTATCTCCCCCAAGAGTCCACATCGACGGGGAGGTTTGGCACCTCGATGTCGGCTCATCGCATCCTGGGGCTGTAGTCGGTCCCAAGGGTTGGGCTGTTCGCCCATTAAAGCGGTACGCGAGCTGGGTTCAGAACGTCGTGAGACAGTTCGGTCCCTATCCGTCGTGGGCGTAGGAAATTTGAGAGGAGCTGTCCTTAGTACGAGAGGACCGGGATGGACGCACCGCTGGTGTACCAGTTGTTCTGCCAAGGGCATAGCTGGGTAGCTATGTGCGGAAGGGATAAGTGCTGAAAGCATCTAAGCATGAAGCCCCCCTCAAGATGAGATTTCCCATAGCGTAAGCTAGTAAGATCCCTGAAAGATGATCAGGTTGATAGGTTCGAGGTGGAAGCATGGTGACATGTGGAGCTGACGAATACTAATAGATCGAGGACTTAACCATATAATATGTAGCAATGTTATCTAGTTTTGAAGGAATATGCCTTCATAGTTTGGTGATGATGGCAGAGAGGTCACACCCGTTCCCATACCGAACACGGAAGTTAAGCTCTCTAGCGCCGATGGTAGTTGGGACCTTGTCCCTGTGAGAGTAGGACGTCGCCAAGCAAAAACCTAAGTCATTTTGACTTAGGTTTTTTTGTGTTTATTTTTATTATTTTAAATTTAAAGGTAAGAATTACCTTTTCAAGAATATAGTCCAGATGTAAAAAGAATGTTTGTGATTTTACATAACCTTTTGTGCTTTTAAAGGATTTTACATTAGAAAAAATCTATAATTAAGGTAGTTAACATATATTTTTGATGGGTGTGGGGAATTATGAAAGAAATATGCATGTTATTAGTGGCTGTTATATTATGGGGTACAGCCATTGCGCCAACAAAATGGGCGTTAGAATCTATTCAGCCGTTTACTTTGTTATTTATTCGTCTTTTCTTTGCAGGTGGAATTTGTATGCTATTCTCATTTAAGGAATTACAAAAATCAGTTGTACATAAAAAAGTTCCATGGAAAAGAATGAGTTTGTTAGCTTTTACCGGTGTAGCTGGTTATTTTATGTTTACATCCTACGGCATTTCTTTAACAAGTGGATTACATGTGAGTATTATAGATGCTGCATTACCATTAGTTACAATTCTTTTTTCAGCACTCTTTTTGAAAGAGAAAATTCGATTGAATTATTGGATAGGAATTATATTGGGTGCTATAGGAGTACTCTTTATTACGATTCCATCTAAAAGTGCTAATCAAGAAGTGTCTTTAATAGGAGATATACTAATATTATTAAGTACTTTTCTATTTGCTTTCTACACAGTTTTGCTAAAACGACCAAAACAAGAACAGTATTTATCAAACGAGGTTTTTACAACATTAACTTTAATTATTGGAGCTGTTATTCTCTTACCGTTTGCACTGATAGAAATTTTTTATTACGGTCTTCCAAAGGTTGAAACTTGGAAAACGGGACTTAGTGTAATATACCTTGTTATTGGAGCAACAATTTTAGCATATTGGTTTTGGAATAAAGCGCTAGAGAGAGTTTCAGCATCAGTAAGCGGATTATATTTAAATGCAT
>NZ_CP096490.1:307500-520000 GCF_056738645.1 Bacillus sp. PK3-067
CTAAGGTAGCGAAATTCCTTGTCGGGTAAGTTCCGACCCGCACGAAAGGTGTAACGATTTGGGCACTGTCTCAACCAGAGACTCGGTGAAATTATAGTACCTGTGAAGATGCAGGTTACCCGCGACAGGACGGAAAGACCCCGTGGAGCTTTACTGTAGCCTGATATTGAATTTTGGTACAGTTTGTACAGGATAGGCGGGAGCCATTGAAACCGGAGCGCTAGCTTCGGTGGAGGCGCTGGTGGGATACCGCCCTGACTGTATTGAAATTCTAACCTACGGGTCTTATCGACCCGGGAGACAGTGTCAGGTGGGCAGTTTGACTGGGGCGGTCGCCTCCTAAAGTGTAACGGAGGCGCCCAAAGGTTCCCTCAGAATGGTTGGAAATCATTCGTAGAGTGCAAAGGCATAAGGGAGCTTGACTGCGAGACCTACAAGTCGAGCAGGGACGAAAGTCGGGCTTAGTGATCCGGTGGTTCCGCATGGAAGGGCCATCGCTCAACGGATAAAAGCTACCCCGGGGATAACAGGCTTATCTCCCCCAAGAGTCCACATCGACGGGGAGGTTTGGCACCTCGATGTCGGCTCATCGCATCCTGGGGCTGTAGTCGGTCCCAAGGGTTGGGCTGTTCGCCCATTAAAGCGGTACGCGAGCTGGGTTCAGAACGTCGTGAGACAGTTCGGTCCCTATCCGTCGTGGGCGTAGGAAATTTGAGAGGAGCTGTCCTTAGTACGAGAGGACCGGGATGGACGCACCGCTGGTGTACCAGTTGTTCTGCCAAGGGCATAGCTGGGTAGCTATGTGCGGAAGGGATAAGTGCTGAAAGCATCTAAGCATGAAGCCCCCCTCAAGATGAGATTTCCCATAGCGTAAGCTAGTAAGATCCCTGAAAGATGATCAGGTTGATAGGTTCGAGGTGGAAGCATGGTGACATGTGGAGCTGACGAATACTAATAGATCGAGGACTTAACCATATAATATGTAGCAATGTTATCTAGTTTTGAAGGAATATGCCTTCATAGTTTGGTGATGATGGCAGAGAGGTCACACCCGTTCCCATACCGAACACGGAAGTTAAGCTCTCTAGCGCCGATGGTAGTTGGGACCTTGTCCCTGTGAGAGTAGGACGTCGCCAAGCAAGAACCTAAGTTATTTTGACTTAGGTTTTTTTGTGTTTATTTTTATTTACCGAATGCTATAATCCGTAAATTTAATAAAGCTACAGACGAAAAAAGAATGAAGTAGAGACTCTTTAAAATAATAGTAATGATTTTTTGTGTTCCTGATTTTCCTAATGTCGCTAAAGTAATACTTAAAATAGGACACATTATTTCTATCATAAGTATATATTTTAAATAATGAGATGCTATAAATAAGTATTTAATAATTACAGAAATTACTGCAATAGAGAAAAAAAATAGGATAATAGCATAGTTCTTTCTTTAACAGTTATCCTCCTTAGAAATTAAATCGTTATAATAATACAAGAGTGTATATATTTTGATTAAAAACATACTGAAGTGCTATTTAAACGATAAATACATAAAATAGATCTCTAGAAATATATATTCTAATTCCCTTTTCTTCTTGTATATAGTTGCAATTCTTCTTTTGAATATAACTAAAACACGAACGTTATTGACTGCTAATAAAAAAACATTCGATTATTTATTGACATTGTTTATGAAATATTGTTAATATAGCCATAGAAACAATAATATAAGACCTCATATAATCGCGGGGATATGGCCTGCAAGTCTCTACCTAACGACCGTTATTCGTTAGACTATGAGGGAAAGTCACTCGGTATTTTTCTATTCACAAGGGATACGTATGCCTGAGTAGAGCGCTTTCTCTCATAGTAAAAGAGAAACTGTTCTATTTCAGGCTTTTTTTATTTGAATCGGGGGGATTCTAATATGAAATCACTAGTTGGAGTCATAATGGGAAGTACGTCAGACTGGGAAACAATGAAATATGCTTGTGACATTTTAGATGAATTAAATATACCGTATGAGAAAAAAGTTGTATCCGCTCATCGGACTCCGGATTATATGTTTGAATATGCAGAGACGGCTCGTGAACGTGGATTGAAAGTTATTATTGCTGGAGCTGGTGGAGCAGCACATTTACCAGGAATGGTTGCAGCGAAGACAAATCTTCCTGTAATTGGAGTTCCAGTTCAATCAAAAGCATTAAACGGCTTAGATTCATTATTATCCATCGCCCAAATGCCAGGAGGTGTTCCAGTTGCAACTGTTGCAATTGGTAAAGCCGGTTCAACGAATGCTGGATTACTTGCCGCACAAATACTTGGATCATTTCATGATGATATACATGATGCATTAGAATTGAGACGAGAAGCGATTGAAAAAGATGTGCGTGAAGGTAGTGAGCTAGTATGACGAGAATCATTTTACCTGGAAAAACAATCGGTATTATTGGAGGCGGCCAGCTAGGAAGAATGATGGCATTGGCAGCTAAGGAGATGGGATATAAAATTGCTGTTTTAGATCCTACAAAGCATTCGCCATGTGCACAAGTTGCTGATATTGAAATTGTTGCACCATATGATGATTTAAAAGCAATTCAGCATTTAGCAGAGATAAGTGATGTTGTCACATATGAATTTGAGAATATTGATTATAGATGTTTACAATGGCTTGAAAAACATGCGTACTTACCACAAGGTAGTCAGTTGTTAAATACAACACAAAATCGTTTTACAGAAAAGAATGGGATTGAGAAGGCTGGGTTACCAGTAGCAACGTATAGATTAGTTCAAAATCAAGATCAGCTTACAGAAGCAATTGCTGGGTTATCATTCCCTTCCGTCTTAAAAACGACGACAGGTGGATATGATGGGAAAGGGCAAGTTGTTTTAAGAAGTGAAGCTGATGTTGAGGCAGCAAGAAATCTTGTGGATAAAGCAGAATGTATTTTAGAGAAATGGGTGCCTTTTGAAAAAGAAGTATCAGTTATTGTGATTCGTAGTGTAAGTGGTGAAACAAAAGTGTTTCCAGTAGCAGAAAATATTCATGTAAATAACATTTTACATGAATCTATCGTTCCAGCTCGCATTACAGAAGAGCTTTCTCAAAAAGCAATTGCGTATGCAAAGGTACTTGCGGATGAATTAGAACTTGTGGGAACACTAGCTGTAGAGATGTTTGCTACAGATAATGGTGAGATTTATATTAATGAATTAGCGCCAAGACCTCACAATTCAGGACACTATACACAGGATGCATGTGAAACGAGTCAATTTGGTCAACATATTCGAGCAATCTGTAATTTACCTCTAGGAGAAACAAATTTGTTAAAACCAGTTGTCATGGTAAACATTTTAGGCGAACATATAGAAGGGGTCCTAAGACAAGTGAATAGATTAACCGGGTGCTATTTACACTTGTATGGAAAAGAAGAAGCAAAAGCACAGCGAAAAATGGGGCATGTTAATATTTTAAATGATAATATTGAAGTCGCTCTAGAAAAAGCGAAGAGTTTGCATATTTGGGACCATCAAGAACAACTGTTGGAGGGAAAAAGATGATTAGTCGTTATACACGCCCTGAAATGGGTGCGATTTGGACGGAAGAGAACAAATTTAAAGCGTGGTTAGAAGTTGAGATTTTAGCTTGTGAAGCATGGGCTGAGCTTGGCGATATTCCAAAAGAAGATGTTAAAAAAATTCGTGAACATGCATCATTTGATATTGATCGTATTTATGAAATTGAAAAAGAAACACGTCATGACGTAGTTGCATTCACTCGTGCTGTATCAGAAACGCCAGCATTAGGCGAAGAACGTAAATGGGTTCATTACGGTTTAACATCTACAGATGTAGTAGATACAGCATTATCTTACATCTTAAAACAAGCGAATGAAATTATATTAAAAGACTTAGAGAACTTTGTAAGCATTTTAGCTAACAAAGCGAAAGAGCATAAATACACAATCATGATGGGAAGAACACACGGTGTTCATGCAGAACCAACGACATTTGGTTTAAAACTTGGTCTTTGGTATGAAGAGATGAAACGTAACGTAGAGCGTTTCAAACAAGCTGCTGATACAGTTCGTGTTGGTAAACTATCTGGTGCGGTTGGTACATATGCAAATATCGATCCATTCGTAGAAAAATATGTTTGTGAAAATTTAGGATTAGAAGCAGCACCAATTTCAACACAAACATTGCAACGTGATCGTCACGCACACTACATGTCAACACTTGCACTAATTGCAACATCTATCGAAAAGATGGCAGTTGAGATTCGTGGTTTACAAAAGAGTGAAACACGTGAAGTTGAAGAAGCTTTCGCAAAAGGTCAAAAGGGTTCTTCTGCAATGCCACATAAACGTAATCCAATTGGTTCTGAAAATATGACTGGTTTAGCTCGTGTTATCCGCGGTTATATGATGACAGCTTACGAAAATGTTCCATTATGGCATGAGCGTGACATTTCTCACTCTTCGGCAGAACGTGTAATTTTACCAGATGCTACAATCGCATTAAATTACATGTTAAATCGCTTTGGTAATATCGTTAAAAACTTAACTGTATACCCAGAGAATATGAAACGTAATATGACAAGAACATACGGCTTAATTTATTCTCAGCGCGTAATGCTTACACTAATCGACAAAGGTATGGTACGTGAAGAAGCTTATGATATCGTACAGCCTAAAGCGATGGAAGCTTGGGAAACACAAGTACAATTTAAAGAGCTTGTAGAAGCTGATGAGCGTATTACAAGCAAGTTAACACAAGAAGAGATTAATGAATGCTTCAACTATGAGCATCATATGCAACACGTTGATACAATCTTTGAACGCCTTGGATTAAACGAAGCGTAAAATTTCATATGGCACAGAATAGAGTCATTCTGTGCCATTCTTTATAAAAATATTATTCACATTTTTCAAACTACAGGGGGCTTGCGAAATGCAAAAGCTAGAATTGCTGTATGAAGGTAAGGCAAAAAGAATTTATCGTACAGAATCAGCAGATATGGTTTGGGTAGAGTACAAAGATAGTGCGACTGCTTTCAATGGGGAGAAAAAAGAGACGATTACAGGAAAAGGTCGTTTGAACAATGAAATTACAACTTTATTGTTCAGAAAGTTACAAGAAGTGGGAATTAAAACACATTTTGTTGAGAAGTTATCTGAAACAGAACAACTTGTTAAAAAAGTGAGTATTATTCCTTTAGAAGTTGTCACAAGAAATGTAATTGCAGGAAGTCTTTCAAAACGATTAGGAATGGAAGAGGGAACTGTACTTGCAGAACCAATCGTAGAATTTTACTTCAAAGATGATGATTTAGGAGATCCGCTTGTAACGGAAGATCATATTCGTGTATTAAACGTTGCATCGCCAGAGCAAGTAAGTGTATTACGAGATATGGCTCTACAAATCAATCAAGTGTTGATTGATCATTTCGCAAGCTGTCGTGTAAGATTAGTAGATTTCAAATTAGAGTTTGGTGTAACGGAAGAAGGAGAAATCATTTTAGCGGATGAAATTTCACCAGATACTTGCCGTTTATGGGATGAAACGAGCAATGAAAAGTTTGATAAAGATGTATTCCGTCGTGATCTTGGAAATTTAACAGATGCTTATGAAGAGATTTTAAAACGTTTAGGGGGAATTTCACATGTATAAAGTTAAGGTATATGTAACATTAAGAGAAAGCGTATTAGATCCACAAGGAACAGCAGTAAAAGGAGCACTTCATAGTCTTTCATTCACAGAAGTACAAGACGTTCGAATCGGAAAGTACATGGAACTAACAATTGATAAATCTGTATCTGATTTAGATAGCAAGGTAAAAGAAATGTGTGAAAAACTATTAGCGAACGTTGTAATGGAAGACTTCCGTTATGAAGTTGAGGAGGTTGTCGCACAGTGAAATTTGCCGTAATAGTATTTCCGGGTTCGAACTGTGATGTCGATATGTTCCATGCAATTAAAGATGAGCTTGGCGAAGAAGTAGATTACGTTTGGCACGATACAGAGAATTTAGATGAATATGATGCAATTCTACTACCAGGTGGATTTTCTTATGGTGACTACTTACGCTGCGGTGCTATCTCTCGCTTTGCTAATGCAATGAAAGCAGTGCAAAAAGCTGCTGAGCAAGGAAAGCCGATTTTAGGTGTATGTAATGGATTCCAGATTCTTGTTGAATCAGGATTACTACCAGGAGCGTTAATAAGAAACGAAAACTTAAAATTTATGTGTCGCACTGTTCAGTTACGTGTTGAAAATAATGAAACGATGTTTACATCACAATATGAAAAAGATGAAATAATTAATATTCCAATCGCGCATGGTGAGGGGAATTACTATTGTGATGAAGCGACTCTTAAACAATTAGAAGAGAACAATCAAATCGCATTCCGTTACGTAGAAAACCCTAACGGTAGCGTTTCAGATATTGCTGGTATTGTAAATGAAAAAGGAAATGTACTTGGTATGATGCCGCACCCAGAGCGTGCTGTAGATGAATTACTTGGCGGTGCTGAAGGGTTAAAAGTCTTTCAATCTATCTTAAAACAGTGGAGGGAAACATATGTCGTTAATGCTTGAACCAAATCCAACACAAATTAAAGAAGAGCGTATATATGCGGAAATGGGGCTAACAGACGAAGAGTTTGCCATGGTTGAAAAGATTTTAGGTCGTCTGCCAAATTATACAGAAACAGGGTTATTCTCTGTAATGTGGTCTGAACATTGTAGTTATAAAAATTCAAAACCAGTTCTTCGTAAGTTTCCAACTACAGGTGAGCGCGTTCTGCAAGGACCTGGAGAAGGTGCTGGAATTGTAGATATCGGTGATAATCAAGCAGTTGTATTTAAAATGGAAAGTCATAACCATCCTTCAGCTATTGAACCATATCAAGGAGCTGCAACAGGTGTTGGTGGTATTATTCGTGACGTATTCTCTATGGGAGCACGCCCGGTAGCTCTATTAAACTCACTTCGTTTCGGTGAATTACAGTCACCACGTGTGAAATATTTATTCGAAGAAGTAGTAGCAGGAATTGCAGGATACGGTAACTGCATCGGTATTCCGACTGTTGGCGGCGAAGTACAATTTGATCCATGTTATGAAGGAAATCCACTTGTAAATGCAATGTGCGTAGGTTTGATTAACCACGAAGACATTAAAAAAGGGCAAGCGCACGGTGCTGGTAACACAGTAATGTACGTAGGAGCATCAACTGGTCGTGACGGTATTCACGGTGCAACATTCGCGTCGGAAGAACTATCTGAAAGCTCAGAAGCGAAACGTCCAGCGGTTCAAGTAGGGGATCCATTTATGGAAAAGCTTCTTATTGAAGCGTGTTTAGAATTAATTCAATCCGATGCACTTGTTGGAATTCAAGATATGGGTGCGGCTGGTTTAACATCATCATCTGCAGAAATGGCAAGTAAAGCAGGAATGGGTATTGAAATGTACTTAGATGATGTACCACAGCGTGAAACAGGAATGACACCATATGAAATGATGCTATCTGAATCACAAGAGCGTATGTTAATTGTCGTGAAAAAAGGTAGAGAACAAGAAATAGTAGATTTATTTGAGAAGTATGGTCTTGCAGCGGTTACGATGGGGAAAGTAACAGAAGATAAAATGCTTCGTTTATTCCATAAAGGTGAAAAGGTAGCTGAAGTTCCAGCAGATGCTTTAGCAGAAGAAGCACCAATTTATCATAAGCCATCAAAAGAAGCAGCATACTTTGCTGAATTCCAAGCAATGAAAATGGAAACGCCAAAAGTAGAAAATTATAAAGAAACGTTATTCGCTTTATTACAGCAACCAACAATTGCAAGTAAAGAGTGGGTATACGATCAATACGATTACCAAGTTCGCACAAGCACAGTTGTTACGCCAGGTTCAGATGCTGCAGTTGTACGTGTACGCGGTACAGAAAAAGGATTAGCAATGACGACAGATTGTAACTCTCGCTACATTTATCTAGACCCAGAGATGGGCGGTAAAATTGCAGTAGCAGAGGCAGCGCGTAATATCGTATGTTCTGGCGGAGAGCCACTTGCAATTACAGATTGCTTAAACTTCGGTAACCCAGAAAAACCAGAAATCTTCTGGCAAATTGAGAAATCAGTAGACGGTATGAGTGAAGCTTGTCGCACATTACAAACACCAGTTATCGGCGGAAACGTATCGATGTATAACGAGCGTAGTGGTGAAGCTGTATATCCAACACCAACTGTTGGGATGGTCGGACTTGTGCATGACTTAAAACATGTAACAACACAAGAGTTTAAGCAAGCTGGTGATTTAGTGTATGTAATTGGTGAGACGAAAGCTGAGTTTGGCGGAAGTGAATTACAGAAAATGATTCACGGCAAAATTTTCGGTCAATCACCAAGTATCGATTTAGATGTAGAATTAAAACGCCAAAAACAAGTATTAGAAGCAATTCAAGCTGGTCTTGTTCAATCTGCACATGATGTTGCTGAAGGTGGTTTAGCAGTTGCGATTTCAGAAAGTGCAATTGGTGCTAAAGGCTTAGGTGCTACTGTGAAATTAGATGGAGAAGCAACAGCAGCATTATTCGCTGAATCACAGTCTCGCTTCGTGATAACTGTAAAACGTGAAAATAAAGAGGCGTTTGAGAAAGTGGTAGAAGCAATCCAAGTTGGAGAAGTAACAAGTACAAATGAAGTAACAATTCATAATGAAGAAAATGAAGTATTACTTACAGCAAATGTAGATGAAATGAGAAAGGCTTGGAAAGGGGCAATCCCATGCTTGCTGAAATAAAGGGGTTAAACGAAGAATGTGGCGTTTTCGGAATTTGGGGGCATGAAAATGCAGCACAAGTTTCATACTACGGATTGCACAGTTTACAGCACCGTGGGCAAGAAGGCGCAGGCATTGTCGTAAATAATGGGGAAAAAATCGTCGGTCACAAGGGGTTAGGTTTAATATCAGAAGTGTTTTCAAGAGGTGAGCTAGAAGGATTAAATGGAAAATCAGCGATCGGACATGTACGATATGCAACAGCTGGTGGAAGTGAAGTTGCTAACGTTCAACCATTGTTGTTCCGTTTTTCCGATCATAGTATGGCGTTAGCTCATAACGGAAATTTAATTAACGCAAAAATGCTTCGTCGTGAATTAGAAGCAGAGGGCAGTATTTTTCAAACTAGTTCAGATACAGAAGTACTTTTACATCTTATTAAACGTAGTACAAAAGATTCTTTAATTGAAAGTGTAAAAGAAGCTTTAAACAAAGTGAAAGGTGCGTTTGCGTATCTTTTACTAACTGGAAATGAAATGATCGTTGCATTAGATCCGAATGGGTTCCGTCCGCTTTCAATTGGAAAGATGGGGGATGCTTACGTTGTAGCATCTGAAACATGTGCTTTTGATGTAGTAGGTGCAACATACATTCGCGATGTAGAACCGGGTGAATTACTTATCATTAATGATGAAGGAATTCACGTAGATCGTTTCACAAACGATGTAGAACATGCAATTTGTAGTATGGAATACATTTACTTTGCACGACCAGATTCTAATATTGCTGGTGTTAACGTCCATGCAGCACGTAAGAATATGGGGAAACGTTTAGCGGCAGAAGCTCCTATTGAAGCAGATGTTGTTACTGGTGTACCAGACTCTAGTATTTCAGCTGCGATTGGCTATGCGGAGGCGACAGGTATTCCATATGAGTTAGGATTAATTAAAAATCGTTACGTTGGACGTACGTTTATTCAACCTTCTCAAGAACTGCGCGAGCAAGGGGTTAAGATGAAGCTTTCCGCAGTAAGAGGTGTAGTTGAAGGGAAACGAGTTGTTATGATTGATGACTCTATCGTAAGAGGAACGACAAGTAAACGAATTGTTCGTATGCTTCGTGAAGCTGGAGCGACAGAAGTTCACGTAAGAATTGCTTCACCACCTCTGAAATATCCATGTTTCTATGGCATTGATATTCAAACGAGAAAAGAATTAATTGCAGCAAATCATACAGTAGAAGAAATCCGTGAAATGATCGGAGCAGATTCTTTAACATTTTTAAGTGAAGATGGATTAGTAGATGCAATTGGACGTCCATATGAAGGGAAATATGGCGGCCTATGCATGGCTTACTTTAATGGGGACTATCCAACAGCTCTTTATGATTATGAGCAAGAGCTTTTAGAAAGCATGAAATAAGAAAAGTGAGAAAAGCTTCTACTTCTTTTGATGTAGGAGCTAGATCCTTTCTTAAAATAGCCCGCCCTGGATGGGGAGAAATTAAAAGACGAGGTGTAAATAACGATGGCGAATGCATATAAGCAAGCAGGAGTAGATATTGAAGCTGGATATGAAGCGGTATCTCGCATGAAAAAACACGTACAAACAACTATGAGAAAAGAAGTACTAGGCGGTTTAGGCGGTTTTGGAGGTATGTTTGATCTATCAAAATTTGCATTAGAAGAACCTGTATTAGTATCTGGAACAGATGGCGTGGGAACGAAATTGATGCTCGCTTTTATGGCAGATAAACATGACACAATTGGTATTGATGCAGTAGCAATGTGTGTAAATGATATTGTTGTCCAAGGAGCAGAGCCGCTTTTCTTCCTTGATTATATTGCTTGTGGTAAAGCTGAACCTAGTAAAATTGAAAACATCGTCAAAGGTATATCAGAGGGCTGTCGCCAAGCTGGTTGTGCATTAATCGGTGGAGAAACAGCTGAAATGCCAGGAATGTATTCTACGGAAGAATATGATTTAGCTGGTTTTACAGTTGGGATTGTTGATAAAAAGAAAATTGTAACAGGTGAAAAGATTGAAGCTGGTCACGTGCTAATTGGCTTAGCATCTAGCGGTATTCATAGCAATGGTTACTCTTTAGTACGAAAAGTGTTATTAGAAGATGGGGAACTATCTTTAGAGCGTATTTATGGCCGCTTAGAACTACCTCTTGGTGAAGAATTATTAAAACCAACGAAAATTTATGTCAAACCTATTTTAGAACTATTGAAGAAACATGAAGTATACGGTATGGCGCATATTACAGGTGGTGGATTTATTGAAAATATTCCACGCATGTTGCCAGAAGGAATCGGTGCTGAGATTGAACTAGGATCTTGGGAAATTCAGCCGATCTTTAGTTTGCTTCAAGAAGTTGGAAAACTGGAAGAGAAAGAAATGTTCAATATTTTTAACATGGGTATTGGTATGGTAGTAGCAGTGAAGGAAGAAGATGCAAAAGATGTTGTTCGTCTTCTTGAAGAGCAAGGAGAAATGGCTCGTATTATTGGACGTACTATACAAGGAGCTGGCGTTACTTTTAATGGGGGCACAGCACTATGAGTAGATTAGCAGTTTTTGCTTCTGGAAGTGGATCTAACTTTCAATCTCTCGTTAATGCGGTAGAAGAAAAAAGATTGGATGCAGAAATTAGTTTATTAGTATGTGATAAACCAGAAGCACGAGCTGTTGGACGGGCAAATTATCATCATATTCCGTGTTTTGCTTTTTCAGCGAAAGCATATGAGTCAAAAGAAGCGTTTGAAAAAGAGATATTAAAGAAGCTAGAAGAATATGAAATTGATTATGTTATTTTAGCTGGATATATGCGTTTAATCGGGCCGACGTTACTAGAAGCATACGGCGGGAAGATTATTAATATTCATCCATCATTACTACCGAGCTTTCCGGGTAAAGATGCTGTCGGTCAAGCGTTAGAAGCAGGTGTGAAAGTAACTGGAGTAACAATTCATTATGTAGATGCAGGTATGGATACAGGGCCAATTATTGCACAAGAAGCAGTGGTTGTTTCTGAAGGGGATACGAGAGAAAGCTTACAAAAGAAAATTCAACAAGTTGAACATAAATTATACGTAAATACAGTGAATCAAATTGTTCAGTCTGTGAAAGAATCAACTGTTAACTAACATACAACCAGGGGTGAAGGATAAATGAAAAAGCGTGCATTAGTAAGTGTTTCAGATAAAACAGGAGTAGTAGAATTTGTTAAAGGGTTACTAGAACAAGGGATTGAAGTTATTTCAACAGGTGGTACGAAAAAGTTACTAGAAGAAAATGGCTTACAAGTAATCGGCATTTCTGAAGTAACTGGTTTCCCTGAAATTATGGATGGCCGTGTGAAAACATTACATCCAAATATTCATGGTGGTCTATTAGCAGTTCGTGATAATGAAACACATGTAACACAAATGAATGAGTTAGGTATAGAGCCAATTGACTTTGTTGTTGTTAACTTATACCCATTTAAAGAAACAATCGCTAAGCCTGATGTAACATTTGCTGATGCAATTGAAAATATTGATATCGGTGGCCCAACAATGATTCGCTCTGCTGCGAAAAATCATAAATTCGTATCGGTAATTGTAGATCCAGTAGATTATGATATTGTGTTAGCAGAACTGAAAGAGAACGGTGAAGTAGCAGAGGAAACAAAACGTAAACTAGCAGCGAAAGTATTCCGTCATACAGCAGCGTATGATGCGTTAATTTCTAACTACTTAACAGAGCAAATGGGTGAAGAAAGTCCAGAAACATTAACTGTGACATTTGAGAAAAAGCAAGACTTACGCTATGGCGAGAACCCACATCAAAAGGCAACTTTCTATAAAGCGCCATTCGCAGCAACTTCTTCTGTTGCATACGCAGAACAATTACACGGTAAAGAATTATCGTATAACAATATTAATGATGCAGACGCAGCACTTAGCATCGTAAAAGAATTTACAGAACCAGCAGTAGTAGCAGTAAAACATATGAATCCATGTGGTGTTGGAGTAGGAACTGATATTCACGAAGCATATACTCGCGCTTATGAAGCAGATCCAGTATCAATTTTCGGCGGTATTATTGCAGCAAATCGTGAAATTGATAAAGCTACAGCAGAAAAGTTACATGAAATTTTCTTAGAAATTGTTATCGCACCTTCGTTCTCGCAAGAAGCTTTAGAAGTGTTACAAAGTAAGAAGAACTTACGTTTATTAACTATAAATATTGAAAAAGCGACAAGTGCAAGCAAAAAACTAACTTCTGTACAAGGTGGACTTCTCGTTCAAGAAGAAGATACGTTATCATTAGATGAAAGTACAATTTCAATTCCAACGAAACGTGAACCTTCAGAGCAAGAATGGAAAGATTTAAAACTAGCTTGGAAAGTTGTAAAACATGTGAAATCAAACGCAATTGTTTTAGCGAAAGATGACATGACAATTGGCGTCGGTGCGGGACAGATGAACCGTGTAGGTTCTGCAAAAATCGCAATTACACAAGCTGGTGAAAAAGCACAAGGTAGCGCACTTGCATCTGATGCTTTCTTCCCAATGCCAGATACATTAGAAGAAGCAGCAAAAGCAGGAATTACAGCAATCATTCAACCAGGCGGATCAATCCGTGATGAAGATTCTATTAAAGTGGCAGATACTTATGGGATTGCTATGGTGTTCACTGGCGTACGTCATTTCAAACACTAATAGAGGATGTTTAAAAAGTCTGGTCAAGATAACCTTCGCATGTCGTCGTTGCAT
Source organism: Bacillus sp. PK3-067 (assembly GCF_056738645.1). Classification (NCBI taxonomy): domain Bacteria; kingdom Bacillati; phylum Bacillota; class Bacilli; order Caryophanales; family Bacillaceae; genus Bacillus; species Bacillus sp. PK3-067. Next base: position 321,041 of record NZ_CP096490.1, read on the forward strand.
CGCCAGTGCGGTACTCATGTAGGAAAGCTACACTCCGTGTCCTCCTGGCAAATGCGCCTAGACCTGCTCGGTTCTCTTAATCCTCCTTTTTAAACCTTTATTGATATGGATGTTTAAAAAGTCCGGTCGAGATAACCTTTTATTGATATGAAAAAGCAAACTAGGAGCATAGCTTCTAGTTTGTACTTATTTAATTATTGGGGGATGAAATATGAATGTTTTAGTAATTGGCCGCGGTGGTCGTGAGCATGCTTTAGCTTGGAAGTTTGCACAATCTAAAAAAGTAGAAAAGGTATATGTAGCACCAGGTAATGAAGGTATGAGAGATGTTGCAACACCAGTTGATATTGATGAAAATGATTTTGATGCATTAGTTTTATTTGCAAAAGAGAATAATGTTGAGTTAACTTTCGTTGGACCAGAAATTCCGCTTATGAATGGAATTGTTGATTGTTTTAAAGAAGAGGGACTTCGCGTATTTGGTCCGAATAAAGCGGCTGCTGTTATTGAAGGTAGTAAAGCTTTTACAAAAGAGCTTATGAAAAAGTATGATATTCCAACTGCGGCGTACGAAACTTTTACAGATTATGAAGAAGCAGTACAGTACATTCAAAAAGTTGGTGCACCAATCGTTATTAAAGCTGACGGCCTAGCTGCGGGTAAAGGGGTAACGGTAGCAATGACGCTTGAAGAGGCATTACAAGCTGTGAAAGAAATGCTACAAGATGTGAAATTCGGCGCGGCAAGTAAGAAGATCGTTATTGAAGAGTTTTTAGATGGACAAGAATTTTCATTAATGGCATTCGTGAATGGAACAACTGTACATCCAATGGTAATCGCCCAAGATCATAAAAGAGCTTTTGATGGTGATAAAGGTCCAAATACGGGCGGAATGGGTGCATATTCTCCAGTACCACAAATTCCAGAATCAGCAGTTCAAGAAGCGATTCAAACCGTATTACATCCAACTGCTAAGGCGATGATTGCAGAAAACCGTTCGTTTACAGGTATTTTATACGCAGGTCTTATTTTAACAAATGATGGTCCGAAGGTAATTGAATTTAATGCACGCTTCGGTGATCCTGAAACAGAAGTTGTATTACCTCGCTTAGAAAATGATTTAGTTGACGTATGTAACGCTGTATTAGATGAAAGTGAACTAACGTTCCAATGGTCAGAAGAAGCTGTAATCGGTGTTGTACTTGCTTCTAAAGGATATCCAGAAGCATATAAAAAAGGTGATATTATTAGTGGACTAGATGCACTGCAAGATGTGATTGTTTTCCATGCAGGTACAGCAATGAAACATGGGGACTTTGTAACGAACGGTGGCCGTGTATTATTTGTTGCTTGTAAGGCAAATAGTTTACAAGAAGCAAAAGATAAAGTATATAAAGAAATCGGTAAAATTGAGAGTGATGGTCTATTTTATCGAAGTGATATAGGATATCGTGCAATTGGGCATGAGATGACGAAAAGTTAATATGTAAAAATCCCGCTGAGGAATCAGCGGGATTTTTTATGCATCTTTATCTTTTTTTAATTTCCCTTTTTGCTTTGCCATTTCTCGAAGTAAATACTCGATGTGTGCATTGACGCTACGAAATTCATCATTTGCCCATTTTTCGATGACTGCGTGTAATTCAGGATCAATACGTAATGGAAAGCTTTTCTTTTTAGCCATAATTACTTATAGCCCTTAGTATAGGCTTCCTGTATTAATAACTGGTTGCGCACCTTTATCTGAAACGATGGCAACTAATAAGTTGTTTACCATATTTGCTTTACGCTCGTCATCGAGTTCTAGTACGCCTTCTTCATCTAACATATGGATGGAATCTTTCGCCATCTTCACAGCACCTTCAACAATTTCTTTTCTAGCAGCTAATACTGCTTTTGCTTGCTGGCGTTGTAGCATTGCATGGGCAATTTCTGTTGCGTAAGCTAAGTGCGTTAAACGAGTTTCTAATACTTCTACACCAGCAATTTCAAGACGCGCCTCTAATTCACGTTTTAATTCTTCAGAGATTTCTTCAGTATTTCCGCGTAACGTAACGCAGGTTTCATCTTGGAAATTGTCATAAGGATATTTTGTTGCAACATGGCGGATTGCCGTTTCGCTTTGAATTTCTACAAATCGATCATAATGTTCAACACCAAACATTGCTTTTGCAGAATCAACAACTTTATATACGATAACAGCTGCAATTTCAATTGGATTTCCATCAACGTCATTTACTTTTAATTTTTTACTGTTAAAGTTTTCAACACGTAAAGATACAGTTTGACGGAATGCGAACGGAATCGTTAAAAATAAACCGTTTTGACGAATTGTTCCTAAATAATTACCGAAGAACGTAATAACCTTCGCTTGATTCGGTTGAACAATACCGATACCTGTAGCGAGAACTGCGGCTAATATAATAGTTAGTGCCGCTCCTATGAAAATTTCTTGTGCAAGGAAAAATACACCGATAGCAGCTAAAATCAAAATTCCAATAATACCGAGAAAACCATTTACATAAAATACTTGTTTTTCTTTCATATGATCGCCTCCTGATATAAAAATGATATCACTTTTATATCATTTTAAGCAAGAGGTATGCACCTAATTTTCTGAATTTTATTGATTGATATCTTTTATATACATTTTAAGGTCGAAAAAGAGAATGTACGTTCTGTTTTATGGTAAAATAAAGAAGACTTAACCGCCCACTGCAGCAGCTAAGTCCCTTTGAGAGCATCTTGCATCGTGACAAATGATTCAAAGCGGTTTTGCCAGGATTATATTTTCAATCGCTGACTCAATCTCTTTGTCAGAAGCGTCATAACTTCCTTTTGACTTTGGCTTGTCATGAGTGGAAGTTTGATTCACTTCTTCTTTAGCATGTCCTTTTTCAGCAAAATTCATGCTAGGCATTTTAAATGCCCCCATATTCATGTATTTTCCGAATTTCCACATTTCAACAACAGGGCAGAAACGAACAATTCCTTCTGCAACTTTCATTGCACCAATCCATAGAAAAATGTTAGACCAAGTGCACCACGGCTTGCGTACAAGTTTAGTTGCACTACATCCGAAGAGGACAAGCCCAAGTGTAATTCGAATTAGAGCGTTTATTGTCCCGATATTTTGCTTCATTAGAAAAACACTCCTTTTTATGAAAGTTGAAATAGATAATACTATTTCTTTTATTAGTATCCCGTTTGATTTTTGGGATATGTAATCCAACATTTGACGTGGAAAAAGATGTTGGAATGTGCGTGTGTGTAAGTAACTTTTTTTGTTATAATGAAAGAATGCATAAAAGGAACTTCAAAATTAAATCCTCTAGTTTAAAAAATATGGAAGAGGTAATTCCAAACTTAATTCTCCGTTTTAAACAAATATTTAAGATGAAGTTAAAACAATAATGATGAAAATAAACTGTTATTTTGAACAGAAATATATATAACTAGAGAAAAGGAAGGGTGTTTTCATGTACGATATTTCCGGATGGAAACATGTATTTAAGCTTGATCCAAATAAGGAGTTAAGCGATGAACATTTAGAAATGATTTGTGAGTCTGGAACTGATGCGGTTATTGTAGGCGGAAGTGATGGAGTTACAATTGATAACGTATTACACATGCTAGTTAGCATTCGTAGATATGCAGTTCCTTGTGTATTAGAGGTTTCTGATGTAGAAGCAATTACACCAGGATTTGATTTTTATTACATCCCAAGTGTTTTAAATAGCCGAAAAGTAGAATGGGTAACAGGTGTTCATCATGAGGCATTGAAAGAATTTGGGGATATTATGGACTGGGACGAAATTTTTATGGAAGGGTATTGTGTTTTAAATCCAGAAGCGAAAGTAGCCCAGCTTACAGAAGCGAAATGTGATTTAACAGAAGATGACGTTATTGCATATGCTCGTTTAGCAGACAAGTTATTACATTTACCGATATTTTATTTAGAATATAGCGGTACGTATGGAGATGTTGAACTTGTTAAAAATGTAAAAGCAGAATTGAAACAAGCTAAGTTATACTATGGCGGTGGTATTTCTAATGCAGAACAGGCGAAAGAAATGGCACAATATGCTGATACAGTAGTTGTTGGAAATATTATTTATGATGATATAAAATCGGCGTTAAAAACAGTTAAAGCAGTAAAAGGAGAGTAGGTGCAGGCGTATATGAGTATGACAGATAGATTATTAAACGGTTTAAATCCACAGCAACAAAAAGCAGTCCAAACAACGAATGGACCACTTCTATTAATGGCAGGTGCAGGTAGTGGTAAGACACGTGTGTTAACACATCGTATTGCGTATTTACTTGGTGAAAAAGGTGTAGCACCATGGAATGTACTAGCTATTACCTTCACAAATAAAGCAGCTCGTGAAATGCGTGAGCGTATTGATACACTTGTGGGACCAGAAGCAGAAGATATTTGGATTTCGACGTTCCACTCTATGTGTGTACGTATTTTACGACGGGATATCGATCGTATTGGTATTAATCGTAACTTTACAATCTTAGATTCAGGCGATCAGCTAACTGTAGTCAAAAAAATTATGAAAGAGCGCAATATTGATCCGAAGAAATTTGAGCCGCGCTCTATTTTAGCGGGTATTAGTAATGCGAAAAATGAACTGTTATCTGCGGATAAATATGCAAAAAAAATTACAATGGCTGATCCATATGAAAAATTAACGAGCGATGTATACACAGAGTATCAAAAACGTCTTTTGAAAAATAATTCATTAGACTTTGATGATTTAATTATGACCACGATTCAGTTATTTGAACGTGTTCCAGAAGTATTAGAGTTTTATCAGCGTAAGTTCCAATATATTCACGTTGATGAGTATCAAGATACGAACAAAGCGCAATATCTTCTTGTTAAACATTTGGCAGCGCGTTTTAAAAATCTTTGCGTTGTAGGTGACTCTGACCAGTCTATTTATCGCTGGCGTGGTGCAGATATTTCTAACATTTTGTCGTTCGAAAAAGACTATGAGAATGCACAAGTAATTTTGTTAGAACAAAACTATCGTTCGTCACAAAATATTTTAAATGCAGCGAATGCTGTTATTGAAAAAAATACGAATCGTAAGCCGAAGAAATTATGGACAGACAATCAAGTTGGAAGTAAAATCTCGTATTATCGTGCTGCAACTGAAAAGGACGAAGCGTATTTTGTTGCGAAAAAAATTCGTGACGATATTCAAATGGGGAAACGAAAATATACTGATTTTGCAGTGTTATATCGTACGAATGCTCAGTCTCGTATGGTCGAGGAGATTTTCCTTAAATCTAACATTCCGTACAAAATTGTCGGGGGTACGAAGTTCTACGACCGTAAAGAGATTAAAGATATTTTGGCGTACTTACGTTTAATCGGTAATCCAGATGATGAAATTAGTTTTGCACGTATTATTAACATGCCAAAGCGTGGTATTGGTGCGACTTCTATCGATAAAATTATTAATTACGGTGTGCAAAACGGAATTTCATTAACTGCTGTATTTGATGAAATTGAGCATGTTGGAGTAAGTGCAAAAATTACAAAGGCAGTAAAAGAATTTGCGAATTTATTAAATAACTGGGTAAATATGCAAGAGTATTTATCTGTTACAGAATTAGTAGAAGAAGTTATTGAAAAAACAGGCTATCGCGATATGTTGAAAAATGAACGTTCTTTAGAAGCGGAAGGTCGTTTAGAAAACTTAGACGAGTTCTTATCTGTTACGCAAACATTTGAATCTCAAAGCGAAGATAAGAGCCTTGTTGCATTCTTAACAGATTTAGCACTTGTTGCTGATATTGATCGTGTAGATGAAGACCCAACTGCTGGTGAAGAAGTTATTTTAATGACGATGCACTCAGCGAAAGGATTAGAGTTCCCGGTTGTGTTTATTGTTGGCTTAGAGGAAGGGATATTCCCTCATACTCGTTCTCTTATGGAAGAGGATGAAATGCAAGAAGAACGTCGTCTTGCTTATGTAGGTATTACCCGTGCAGAAGAAGAGCTATATTTATCTAACGCGCAAATGCGTACTTTATTTGGTAGAACAAGTATGAACGCTGCGTCTCGATTCATTACAGAAATCCCGACAGAACTAGTGGAATCATTAAATGAAACAGCGCCAAAGCGTGAAACATCGTTTGGTGCAAAAGGCAGAACGGCAAGTAGCGGCAAAACGACAATCACAACGACAACACGCTCTCGTTCAGCTTTCGCGCGCCCTGCAGCTAAGACGACAGGCGGCGAACAAATTGGCTGGGCAGTAGGAGATAAAGCTTCCCACCAAAAATGGGGAGTCGGTACAGTTGTAAGTGTAAAAGGTGAAGGTGATGCAAAAGAATTAGATATTGCATTCCCAAGCCCAATTGGTGTTAAACGTTTGTTAGCAAAATTTGCACCTGTGACGAAACAATAGAAAGGAATGAGGATATGTCAAAAGAGATAGCAAAAAAACGTATAGAAGAACTGCGTGATTTATTAAATACATTTAACTATCAATATCACGTATTAGACAATCCTTCTGTTTCTGATGCGGAATATGACCGTAATATGCAGGAGCTTATAAAATTAGAAGCAGAGAACCCAGAGTTTATGAGTGAAGATTCTCCCTCCGTTCGCGTTGGGGGGACTGTTCTTGATATATTTGAAAAAGTAACACATAAGTCACCAATGTTAAGTTTAGGAAATGCATTTAACGAAGGAGATTTACGTGATTTCGACAGAAGAGTACGTCAAGGAATTGATGGTGCGAATGTAAGATATATATGTGAATTAAAAATTGACGGGCTTGCCGTTTCGCTTCATTATGAAAAAGGACGCTTCATTCAAGGGGCGACACGTGGTGATGGTGTAACGGGTGAAGATATTACTCAAAATTTAAAAACGATTAAAGCTATCCCACTTCGTTTAAATGAAGAAGTAACGTTAGAAGCACGAGGCGAAGCTTATATGCCGAAGCGTTCATTCGTTAAACTAAATGAAGAAAAAGAGCAAAATGGAGAAGATGTATTTGCGAATCCGCGTAATGCAGCAGCAGGTTCAATACGTCAACTTGATCCGAAAATTGCAGCGAAGCGTAACTTATCTATGTTTGTGTATGGTCTTGCGAATGTAGAAGAAAAAACAATTCCATCACATAGTGAATCGCTTGATTTCTTAGGTGAACTTGGATTTAAGACAAATCCAAATCGCCGTACATGTGAAACAATTGAAGAAGTTATAGCTTATGTAGAAGAATGGCAAGAAAAACGTCCGCATCTTGATTATGAGATTGATGGAATCGTTATAAAAGTAGATGATGTTGCCCTTCAAGAAAGTCTAGGAACTACAGCGAAGAGTCCAAGATGGGCGATTGCTTATAAATTCCCGGCTGAAGAAGTTGTAACGAGATTAACAGGCATTGAATTAAGTGTTGGCCGAACAGGAGTTGTAACACCGACTGCAGAACTAGAGCCAGTGAGAGTTGCTGGTACGATTGTTCGTCGTGCTTCTTTACATAACGAAGATTTAATTCGTGAAAAAGACATTCGAATTGGTGACTACGTTGTTGTGAAGAAGGCTGGAGATATTATTCCTGAAGTTGTGAACGTTATTTTTGATAAGCGTACTGGTGAGGAAGAAGAATACCGCATGCCAACTCATTGTCCAGCATGTGAGAGTGAACTTGTTCGTTTAGAAGAAGAAGTAGCACTTCGTTGTATAAATCCAACTTGTCCTGCTCAAATTCGAGAAGGGTTAATCCATTTCGTTTCAAGAAATGCAATGAATATTGATGGACTTGGAGAACGTGTCATTACACAACTCTTTGATGCTGATTACATTCGTACATTTGCTGATTTATATGCATTGACGAAAGAGCAATTATTACAGTTAGAACGTTTTGGTGAAAAATCAGCAACAAACTTAATACAAGCAATTGAAAATTCTAAAGAAAACTCGTTAGAGCGATTATTATTTGGTCTTGGAATTCGCCACGTTGGAGCGAAAGCAGCACGTACATTTGCAGAGCACTTTGAAACGATGGATGAGCTTGTAAAAGCAACGGAAGAAGAACTAAAAGCAATTAATGAAATTGGCGAAAAAATGGCTCAATCTGTTGTGACATATTTTGATAATGAAGATGTATTAGAGTTATTACAGCAGTTTAAAGAGTATGGCGTGAATATGACATACAAAGGTATAAAAATTGCAGATTTACAAAATGTTGAATCTTACTTCGCAGGAAAAACGGTTGTTTTAACAGGTAAGCTAGAAGTTATGGGGCGAAGTGAAGCGAAGAAGAAGATTGAGGCATTAGGTGGAAAAGTAACGGGAAGTGTTAGTAAGAGTACGGATTTAGTTGTTGCAGGTGAAGCGGCTGGTTCGAAATTAGCACAAGCGGAGAAACATAATGTTGAGGTTTGGAATGAAGAGAGGTTCTTACAAGAGCTAAATAAGTAAGAGGTGCAAACTTACCATGAAAAAAATAGCATTAGCGGTATTAAGCCTTGGCCTACTTGTAAGTGGGTGTAGTGCAGGTGCCGACAAAGATGAAAAAGTGGCTGAGAAATCGGGGAAAGCAAAAGAACAATCAGTTGTTCCAAAATACGCTATTTCGGATGAATATTATAAGACGACTATTCCATTTGATGGTGGAAATGCACGTGGTTTAGTGGTGCAAGGGTTAAATAGTCGTCTTGATATAGATGAATTTGAAACAGGGTTAATGCGAATTGCAAAAGAATCATTTAGTACGAAAGATAATTTTTTAAAAGGCGGAAAAGCTCTAGATACTCAAACTATACAGATGCTTGTTAAAAGAAAACGTACAGATGCTGAACAAAAGGAACTAGAGGACAAATTAAAAAAAGATGCAGTTAAATTTCCTAATATAGGATTAAACCCTGCATTAGGAACAGGATCCGAATCACTAGAAGTGAAAAATAAAAAAAATCCAATATATATTTCAAATATTTTAGAGCATGATTATTATGTGAAAAAAGGCGATAACGGCGAGGAACGCGTTGGTATGGTAGTTGGATTAGCAATGAATTCTGTTCAATATTTTAACGAAGAGCATGGTTATCCACGTGAAGCTGCAATCCCGGATGAAAAGATGTTAGCTGAAGGGAAAAAAATGGCGCAAGAAATTTTGAAAGTCATACATCAAAAAGAACCTGAAACCAAAAATATTCCAATAACATTTGCGATTTATCGCCAAGCTCCAAAGTCTTCGCTCGTGCCAGGTAACTTTGTTTCTTATGCAAATGCCGAAAAAGGTAGTGAAACGGTTGAAGATTGGCAACAAATTAATGAAAAATATTATTTGTTCCCATCAGAGCAAGCGAAAACAGATAATAAACGTGAAGACCTTGCAAGAGTATCCAACTTTAAGGCAAAACTAAGCGATTATTTCCAAGGCGACTATACAGCTGTTATTGGTACTGGTATGTATAGAGATGATGAATTAAGAGAAATGAAGCTTGATATTCCTGTCCAGTTTAATGGAAAAGCTGAAATAGTTGGTTTTACACAATATGTGGCAGGGCTTGTTATGGAATACTTCCCGAATTATATGAAAGTACAAGTAACGATTAAATCTGTAGAACGCCCAGAAGCTATTATTATACGTGAAGCAAAACAAGATGAACCACTTGTGAAGATTTTAGATTAAATATGAAGGCTGTTCCTCTATGGAACAGCTTTTTTTCTTATGTAATTTTGTTATAATTTAAAATGTTGTAAAAAATAGGGGTAAGGGGTAAATCTCATGGAAGAATTAAGTTTTCAAGTCATTATTTTATTAATTGCATTCGGTTTTTTAGCAGCTTTTATTGATTCCGTTGTTGGAGGAGGAGGGTTAATTTCGCTTCCTGCGCTTATGTTTGTTGGCTTATCGCCAGCTTCGGCAATTGCAACGAATAAATTAGCGGCAACAATGGGGACGTTTACGAGTGCGATGTATTTTATTCGATCAGGAAAAGTTGATTTTAAAATTGTAGGAAAGTTAATCCCGTTAACTATTGTTGGAGCTGTTGCAGGTGCTTTAGTAGTAAAATTTATTCCACCGGATATTTTACGCCCATTAGTACTTGTAATGTTGGTATTTATTGCTATTTATATTATTGCAAAAAAGAATTGGGGAAGTGTGTCTACCTATAAGAAGATGACGCAAAGAAAAACATTAATATTTTTCTTTGCTATTTTAATGATAGGATTTTATGATGGATTTTTTGGACCAGGGACAGGGTCGTTTTTAATTTTTGCATTTTTATTAATTGGCTTGGATTTTATTCAAGCGGCAGCATCTGGAAAATTTTTGAACTTTGTTAGTAATATTGTATCTTTAATTACTTTTTTATTTTTAGATATAATTCATTTTGAATACGGTATTATCATGGGATTATCAATGATCTTAGGTGCTTATTTTGGATCGAAGTTTGCGGTTCAAAAAGGTGTTGGATATGTAAGGACTTTATTTTTATTAGTTACTATATTATTGATCGGGAAAAATGTTTTGGAATATACTCATATTTTGTAGATTCATACGCATGTATGAATCTCTTTTTTTTATTATATTTTAAAAATTTATTAATTTTTAAAATATAAGTCTAGGAATATTTGAATAAATCTAAATTATCGTGTAGAATAATGTTGTAAAATGTAAACGTTTTTCTAAGGGGAGGCTAAAAAAAATGGTAGTAGCATACAAACATGAGCCATTTACAGATTTTTCAGTGGAGGCTAACAAATTAGCGTTTGAAGAAGGTTTAAAGAAAGTAGAATCTTATCTTGGACAAGACTATCCATTAATTATTGGGGGAGAAAAAATCACTACAGAAGACAAAATTGTTTCTGTAAACCCTGCAAATAAAGAGGAACTTGTTGGTCGTGTTTCAAAAGCAAGCCGTGAGTTAGCTGAAAAAGCAATGCAAGTAGCGGATGAAACATTCCAAACTTGGAGAAAATCAAAGCCAGAAATGCGTGCAGACATTTTATTCCGTGCTGCAGCAATCGTTCGTCGCAGAAAACATGAATTCTCTGCTATTCTTGTAAAAGAAGCAGGTAAGCCATGGAATGAGGCAGATGCTGATACAGCAGAAGCAATCGACTTTATGGAATATTATGGTCGTCAAATGTTAAAATTAAAAGACGGTATTCCAGTAGAAAGCCGTCCAATTGAATATAATCGTTTCTCTTACATTCCATTAGGAGTAGGTGTTATCATTTCTCCTTGGAACTTCCCATTCGCAATTATGGCAGGTATGACAACAGCTGCTTTAGTTTCTGGTAACACAGTATTACTAAAACCAGCTAGTACAACTCCTGTAGTAGCAGCGAAATTTATGGAAGTATTAGAAGAAGCTGGCTTACCAGCTGGCGTAGTAAACTTCGTTCCAGGTAACGGTTCTGAAGTTGGTGACTACTTAGTAGATCATCCTCGTACACGTTTCGTAAGCTTCACGGGATCTCGTGATGTAGGTATCCGCATCTATGAGCGTGCAGCGAAAGTAAACCCAGGACAAATTTGGTTAAAACGTGTTATCGCTGAAATGGGCGGTAAAGATACAATCGTTGTTGATAAAGAAGCAGATCTTGAATTAGCAGCTAAGTCTATCGTTGCATCAGCATTCGGATTCTCAGGACAAAAATGTTCTGCATGTTCTCGTGCAGTAATCCATGAAGATGTATATGATCATGTATTAAATCGTGCTGTTGAATTAACAAAAGAATTAACAGTTGCTAACCCAGCAGTATTAGGTACAAACATGGGTCCTGTTAATGACCAAGCTGCATTCGATAAAGTAATGAGCTATGTTGCAATTGGTAAAGAAGAAGGTAGAATCTTAGCAGGTGGCGAAGGAGACGATTCAAAAGGCTGGTTCATCCAACCAACAATCGTTGCTGACGTTGCAGAAGATGCTCGCTTAATGAAAGAAGAAATCTTCGGACCAGTAGTAGCATTCTGTAAAGCGAAAGACTTCGATCATGCACTTGCAATTGCAAATAATACGGAATACGGTTTAACAGGTGCTGTTATTACTAACAACCGTGACCATATTGAAAAAGCACGCGAAGACTTCCACGTTGGTAACTTATACTTCAACCGTGGATGTACTGGTGCAATCGTAGGTTACCAACCATTCGGTGGCTTTAACATGTCTGGTACAGACTCTAAAGCTGGTGGACCTGATTACTTAGCACTTCACATGCAAGCAAAAACTACTTCTGAAACTTTATAAGAAATAGTAGAGGAGCTCTTCACAGAATGTGAAGAGCTCCTTTTAAAATTGAAATCCTATATATTACCATCGTTCGAAGGGAATGAGCTAAAACCTATTAATAGCGGGATAAACATGTGAACAGAAATAAAATGATGAGAAAAGTTGACTTATTAGTCATATTTTTTAGTATTCATTTTGAGAATTTCCTGTATAATACAATTTGAAAGAAAATCTATGGTTCGACAAGGAACACTCCTTTCGGTTTTGCTCACTGAAAGGAGTGTTTTTTTATGTAGCTAAAAATTCTTGCGTGCTTATTACATTTGCATATACGCCATTTAAACTAGCTAAAATTGTATTGTGAATGTAAACAGCTGGTATAGTAGCGTTCTTAAAAGACAGGTCTTTTGTAGCACAAGCATCATGTATAACGGTACATTGAAAGCCAAAATCGAATGCAGCCCTTACTGTAGCATCGATACACATATGAGTCATCATCCCACATACAACGACATGTTCAATATTCAAACGTTTTAATTGCTCTAGAAGATTAGTTTCTCGGAAGCTATTTGGATAATGTTTGACTATAACTGTTTCTTCTCTAAGTGGACGTACGCTTTCGTGAATATGTACACCTTCTGTATTAGGTAGGAAAAAAGTAGCGTCATCTTTTATAGCTACGTGTTGGATATGAAAAATAGGTTCGCTGTTTGTTCTAAAGTGTTGTAATAACTGATTAGCATATTCGCTTGCTTCTACTGGATTACGCAATTCCATCTTTCCATTTGGAAAATAATCGTTTTGAATATCGATGAGTAAAAGAGCTGTTTTCATATATTTATCTTCCTCCGAGTTTCATATTCAAATAAATTTATTCAATTCGTAGAGAAGATTCTCCTGTTTAAAAATATGAGGAAGAAGAATTTTAAATAACCTTGAAAGTTACTATTTTCTCATGAATTTTCATCTGAAAATTTTAATAAAGGAATAATTAATATTTTTCTAAAAAATGTATTGACTCTTATTATTCTGAGTTCTATAATGAGAATTAATTAAACGACAATTAAATCGATACATTCTTATCCAGAGAGGTGGAGGGACTGGCCCTACGATACCTCAGCAACGGGTTTTTTTAATACCGTGCTAACTCCAGCAAGCCATATAAAGGCTTGGAAGATGAGAAGATGTGAACGAGTACATATAAGTGCTCTCCTTCTTATCTTTATGGTTGATAAGAAGGAGAGCACTTTTTATTTTACCTCGAAAGCTCTGCTTCAAGTTTTTACAGCATATAGGAGGGGAAAAAATGATTTCTTTTAACAATGTAAGTAAAGTGTATGAATCAGCTGGGCAATCTGTTCATGCGGTGGAGGATGTAACATTATCAGTTGAGAAAGGCGAAATTTTTGGCATTATTGGTTTTAGTGGCGCTGGAAAGAGTACGTTATTACGCTTAGTAAATATGTTAGAGAGACCGACGGCAGGAACGATTTCAATAGATGATAAAGATATTACATCATTATCGACGAAAGAATTACGTAAACTGAGACAAAGAATCGGAATGATTTTCCAAAGTTTTAATTTATTTAATTCAAGAACAGTATTTGGAAATATTGCTTATCCATTAAAGTTAGCGAAAGTACCAAAGAATGAGATAAAAGAAAGAGTAAATGAACTGCTGAAGTTTGTAGGGTTAGAAGATAAAGCAAACTATTACCCAGAGCAGCTATCAGGTGGACAAAAGCAGCGTGTGGGCATTGCTAGAGCACTTGCGACATCGCCAGATATTCTTATATGTGATGAGGCAACATCAGCCTTAGATCCAGAAACAACGACAGAAATTCTAAACTTATTAAAGAAAGTAAATAGAGAATACAATTTAACAATTCTTCTTATTACACATGAAATGCATGTTGTGAAAGAAATTTGTCACCGTGTAGCTGTAATGGAGAAGGGAAAAGTTATTGAAGAAGGAAAACTGTTTGATGTTTTCACGCAACCAAAAACAAAGACGACTCAAAACTTTGTACGTTCTGTCATTAATGATCATTTACCGGAAAGTGTTCTAGCGAAAATTCAAAATGGTGGTCAAATTTATCGTCTAACATTTACTGGTGAGGAGACAGGACAGCCGGTACTATCATATATCGCAAAAAACTATAACGTCGATGTAAATGTACTGTACGGAAATATTATTGAACTTCAAAATGTGCTATTTGGAAATCTTCTTGTAGAGTTGCAAGGGGAGCAGAGGGAAATTCAAAAAGCATTACAACATCTAAGACTGCAAGTGCAGCTGAAGGAGGTAGAAGCTCATGCGAGTTGATTGGAGTATATTTTGGCCGCGCATACTAGATGCGACGGGGGATACCCTCTTAATGGTAATTGTAACCCTTATATTTGCTACAATTCTTGGTATACCGCTAGGTTTACTTTTATATGTAACGAGAAAAGGAAACTTTTTAGAAAATAAATGGGTCTTTTCTATTCTTAACATCATAATTAATACAATTCGTCCGGTACCATTCATTATCTTTTTAGTAGCGTTAAGTCCACTAACGAGAAGTGTTATCGGAACGACGATTGGAACAGCAGCAGCAATTTTCCCGATGACGTTAGTCGCATCAATTGGTATTGCTAGAATGGTTGAAACAAACCTTGTTTCCGTTCCGAAAGGAGTAATTGAAGCAGCGCAAGCAATGGGCGCCTCGCCAATTAGAATTGTTTTTGAAATCCTTGTACCAGAAGCGTTAGTACCATTAATCTTAGGTGTCACATTTATGACAGTTGGTTTAATTGAATTTTCTGCAGTTGCTGGGCTTGTCGGTGGTGGCGGTCTTGGTGATTTAGCAATGACATATGGTTATCAACGTTTTGATACATCAGTTATGTTCGTAACGGTCGTGTTACTTATTATTCTCGTACAGATAGCTCAAAATTTAGGGAATTACTTTGCGAAAGTCTTGTTACGCAGATCATAAAAAGGAAGAGAGGAAAAGAGAATGAAGAAAATTTTAGCATTTGCATTATCAGCGATTGTAGGAGTCTCAGCATTAAGCGGCTGCTCAAGTGGAGACACGGGTGCAGGAGCGAAAGAAAAAGTAGTTCGCGTCGGTGTAACTGGAACGGATGGAGACGCTTGGGAAATTTTGAAGAAAAAAGCTGAAAAAGAAGGGATTAAGATTAAACTGGTGGAGTTCTCTGATTATACAACTCCAAATAAAGCTTTAGCTGATGGAGATATTGAATTAAACTCATTTCAGCATATTGCTTTCTTAGAGCAATTTAAAAAGGAACATAAGTTAGATATTACAGCTGTTGGTACAACACAAATTGCACCAATGGGTTTATACTCTGAAAAATATAAGAAATCAAATGAAATCCCAGATGGTTCAGAAATTGCAATTCCAAACGATCCAACGAACCAAGCACGTGCATTAAAACTTCTTGATGCAGCTGGATTATTAAAGCTGAAAAAGGATTTTGGTCTATTTGGAGATCCAAGTGGTATTGCTGAAAATCCGAAGAAATTAAAAATTACACCGGTTATCGCACAGCAAACACCTCGTGTGTTAAAAGATGTAGCGGCATCAGTTATTAATAACGGTGTTGCTGGTCAAGCTGGATTAGATCCAGCGAAGGATCCTATTTTCTTAGAAGATCCAAAGAATGAAAATGCGAAGCCTTATATTAATATTTTCGCAGCTCGTACGAAAGATAAAGATGATCCAACACTGAAAAAAGTAATTGAATTATACCATTCAAAAGAAGTAACAGATGCAATTAAGAAAGAAACAAATGATGGTTCAATTTCAGTAGATCTTTCACTTGAGGAGCTTGAAAAAATCGTAAAATAATGATTGGGTTTAATGGACTAACAGAAGGAACCCCTCCGCTGTTAGTTCGTTCAACATATAAACTTAACAAACCCTAATTCTGTACCTTCCAATTTTGTATAACGTAGAATCCAATGTTTGTTAAGTAGAGTAATGGACCAGGAGTTTTCCTGGTCTTTTTTTATGAATGAAAATAGCTAGCGAACAGTAAGGTAATCCAAATTATAATGGGATAAGAAAATAAGCTGAAAAGGAGTGTAATTACGAATTGCTTTTGATGAATTAAGTGTTTTTTGGATAAAAAAAAGAAAATAGAAAAGAGAGTAATGAAAAATGCTGATATTACGCCGGGGTTATAGGAGCGATAAATGAAAAACAAAATAATATGTTGAACAGAGTTAAAGAAGATGGCCCCTTGTATAAAAATAATCCAGCATATAGAAGACAAGAAGTTAAGTTGATATAGAAAGACGATAAGTAATACAAAGATTGTTAATACGGAAATGGCAATGAAAAATTGTTGGCTAGTTATAAGACGGATTGAAAATTGATTAGCAAGATATTGTGGCATTTGGAAAGCTTCTTCAAGGTTATGAATGAAAAATGATAAGGGAATGATCCAGAGTATAGTAGTGGAATGCTTTTTCATCAACTTACATCACTCCAATAAAGTATAGAAAGCCTAAAAAAGGCCCTCTATACAGAGATAGTTATTCAATTATGATATTTTTTAAATTAACTTCATGATGATCTCGTTCTTTCGGATAAGCAGTTAGCTCCTCTTGCAAAATATTTAATATTTGCTTAGCTGATTGCTGGATTGGATTAGGTAGCTCATCTAATATATGCATCCCGACTTTTACTTTTGTACGAATTACCCTTCGTAGTAGTTCCTCATGCATGCACTACACCTCCAAACCGAATGTTTAGTATATCTTCTTCAAATTTTGCCCCTTGAATAGAAAGGTGTGTTAACGTTTTTGGCAATGTAATATTTCGTTTCACAGAGCCAGCTCGAATAATTAGCTCATCACCTTTTTGATTTAATGAAAGTTCACTTTTGTTTGAGAAGGGAATAGAAAGAATGAAAATATAATCATCGCCATCTTTTCTTACATATTGTGTGCGGCCGTTAAATTTCACTTCAGTAGGACAATGATCAGTTTTAAATAAAGCATCTCCTACACGCTCTAACATGGGTAAACCAACAACTTCTTGTTCAAACATTGGAGCTTCGTAAATAGGAAGTGGATCAAAACTATTTTGAATTAATGTTTTATATTTCTTTTGCGTATCTTTCCATGCTTGAAAATAAGGATCGGTGACGGTGTTAGGGATGACGCGATTAATCATAATGGCATCTACGTTATAATCGTATAAATTTAAATAAGTAAAGCTACGCTGAGCTTCTTTAATGACCATTTTTTCAGGATTTACAACGATGCGGATACTTGTTACTTCTCGGTTTGATAAAATATCTCTCATTTCTCCGAGCTGTTCAAGTGTATTTGTTAATTCGTCCATAATATCATCGGTTGGAAGAGGGACACCAAGGAGTGGTTGAGCTACAGGACGAACGACTTTTAAAACTTTTCTTTTAATAGGAAACAATTTTTCCATCCACCAGCCGAGCATGTCTGGAAAGCTTAGCATTGCTAATGTTTCTCCTGTTGGAGCACAATCAATAATGATAACATCATATGTGTTTTGTTTATAATAATCGAGTACGCGAAGTAAGCTAATTAAATCTTCCATACCAGGAAACATCGTTAATTCTTCTGTTGTAATATCATCGGCTGCTTTGGAAGTGAAGAGTAGTGTAATATATTTCTGTAATTTTCCCCATCCTTTTTCCATCTCATAAATCGTATTAATTTCTTGTGCCCACAAATTTTCACGAATTTCTAATGGCTCAGAAGATAGCTTTATACCAAATGAATCTCCTAAACTATGAGCGGGATCTGTACTCATGACTAAAGTTTTTAATCCTTGTTTTGCGCTTTGAATTGCTGTTGCTGCTGAAATGCTAGTTTTTCCTACGCCGCCTTTACCTGTATACAAAATAATTCTCATCATTCATATCTCCTTTGTTTCGAATATCGAATATTACGAGTGTCGAAGTAAATGATTGAATAAAAACCCAGATAGGGTTTTATTCAATCGGAATGTTTTTCATTTTAGGTGTAGAAACTTTTTCTTCTGTTTTTTGCTGTGACGTAGCAATGTGATTCATAATCTTTTGGAAGATTTGTAGTAAGAATGCTTTTTCTTCTTCTGACAATGCTTCTGTCACTAAGCTAAAGTAGTGGGCTGCATTTTGTTTTACTTCTTGAACGAGCATTACGCCGTTTTCTGTTAACCGAATTAATACAATACGTCGGTCGTTTTCATCACGGTAGCGCTCAATATATCCCTTTTTTACAAGGCGATTTACAACGCCCGTCGTTGTACTCATCGGTATA
The DNA here is from genome assembly GCF_056738645.1 of Bacillus sp. PK3-067. Lineage (NCBI taxonomy): Bacteria > Bacillati > Bacillota > Bacilli > Caryophanales > Bacillaceae > Bacillus > Bacillus sp. PK3-067. The sequence continues at coordinate 339,558 of NZ_CP096490.1, forward strand.
TCAAGAAGGTCAGCAATTTTCGTCATTGTAATATCTGTATTTCGTTCCATCCAAAGTAAACAAAATACTTCTGTTTTAGAAAGTGTTAAATCTAGGCTTACCCATTCTTCAGGATAGAAAAGTTTCTTGGCGTTATCTAGCAGTAAGTCTAAAAAATGTTCATATTGCAACAATTAATTCCACTCCCGTATATTTCGAGGTTCGTAATATTTATTTTTATTTTATGTAGAATAGAAAAAATTGTCAATGATTTTAATTATTTTTTCAGATTAGACAGAAAACTTTCTTTAAAATAGTATTCTTTTATGATAGATTTATAAATATAAAACTAGAATTTACATAAAAATCCATCATGGTAAATATACTTATCTATAATGGGTATACAGCTAACGAGGGGGAGAACGATGAGAAGACGTAATACGCAAGCGTTCACATTTTTAGCATGGACTTCATTTGTTTGTGCGCTTTCAGGTATGCTAATTGGGATTTATACGTTAGATGAAACGCTTAGTGTAAAAGGATACTATTTAATTGGAACATTATTTTTAACGATGTCTTGTTTTGTATTACAAAAAACAATTCGTGATAATGAAGAAGATAACGAGAGATTTCCAAAAAATAAACCGTTAGATAAAGAGTAAATTGTAAAGAAAGGCATTTGCCTTTCTTTTTTTATGTAAAAATGGCGTAAGTACTCTGTGTTGACTTGCTTGAAGTACTGAAAATTTGGTATCATCAATAGTATTGTAGATTGAACGATATATTATGGAGGTGGCCTAGCCGTGTCAAGAATTTCCGTTGAGAATGTAAAGCACGTAGCACATTTAGCACGTCTTGCAATTACTGATCAAGAAGCAGAAAAATTTCAAAAACAACTAGATGCAATTGTTACATTTGCAGAACAGTTAAATGAATTAGATACAACAGATGTAAAACCAACAACTCATGTATTAACTATGAAAAATGTTATGCGTGAAGATGTACCAGAAAAAGGTTTACCAGTTGAAGAAGTATTAAAAAATGCACCGGATCACAAAGATAATCAAATCCGTGTTCCAGCAGTATTAGAATAGAGGAGGGGAATTTCGATGTCATTATTTGATCATTCAGTATCAGAGTTACATAAGAAGTTAAACAACAAAGAAATTTCCGTTACGGATTTAGTAGAAGAATCTTACAAACGTATTGCGGATGTTGAAGATAACGTAAAAGCCTTTCTTACATTAGATGAAGAAAATGCACGCGCAAAAGCGAAAGAATTAGATGCAAAAATCGGCGCTGAAGATAATGGTTTATTATTCGGTATGCCAATTGGTGTAAAAGATAACATTGTAACTAACGGTCTTCGTACAACTTGTGCAAGCAAAATATTAGCAAACTTCGATCCAATTTATGATGCGACAGTTGTGCAAAAGCTAAAAGCTGCTGACACAATTACAATCGGTAAATTAAACATGGACGAGTTCGCAATGGGTTCTTCAAATGAAAACTCAGGATTCTACGCTACGAAAAACCCATGGAACTTAGATTACGTTCCAGGCGGATCTAGTGGTGGTTCTGCAGCAGCTGTAGCAGCAGGAGAAGTACTATTCTCTCTAGGTTCTGATACGGGTGGTTCTATCCGTCAGCCAGCTGCATATTGCGGTGTTGTAGGTTTAAAACCAACTTACGGACGCGTATCTCGTTACGGATTAGTAGCATTCGCATCTTCACTTGACCAAATCGGACCGATTACACGTACAGTAGAAGACAATGCATACTTATTACAAGCTATTTCAGGTATTGACCGCATGGATGCAACTTCTGCAAACGTTGAAGTTGGAAACTATTTAGCTGGTTTAACAGGCGATGTTAAAGGTTTACGCATTGCTGTACCGAAAGAATACTTAGGCGAAGGTGTTGGCGAAGAAGCTCGTGAGTCAGTACTAGCTGCTTTAAAAGTATTAGAAGGTATGGGCGCAACTTGGGAGGAAGTATCTCTTCCACACTCTAAATACGCTCTAGCAACGTATTACTTACTATCTTCTTCTGAAGCATCTGCTAACCTTTCACGCTTTGATGGCGTGCGTTACGGTGTTCGTTCTGATAATGTAAATAACTTATTAGATCTTTACAAAAACACACGTAGTGAAGGTTTCGGTGATGAAGTTAAACGTCGTATTATGCTTGGTACATTTGCTCTTAGCTCTGGTTACTATGATGCATATTACAAAAAAGCACAACAAGTACGTACATTAATTAAGAACGACTTTGAAAATGTATTTGCTAACTATGATGTTATTATTGGACCAACAACACCAACTCCGGCATTTAAAGTGGGAGAAAAAGTTGACGATCCAATGACAATGTATGCAAATGACATTTTAACAATCCCAGTAAACTTAGCGGGTGTTCCAGCGATTTCAGTTCCATGTGGATTCGGTGCTAACAACATGCCACTTGGTCTACAAATCATTGGTAAACACTTCGATGAAGCGACAATTTACCGCGTTGCACATGCGTTTGAGCAAGCAACAGACTATCATACAAAAAAAGCAAGTCTGTAAGGAGGCGAGCATAGATGAATTTAGAAACAATTATTGGTTTAGAGGTTCACGTTGAGTTAAAAACAAATTCGAAAATTTTCTCTGCGAGTCCAACAGAATTCGGAGCGGAGCCAAATACACAAACAAGTGTAATTGACTTAGGATACCCAGGGGTACTTCCTACTTTAAATAAAGAAGCAGTTAACTTTGCGATGAAAGCTGCAATGGCATTAAACTGTGAAATCGCAACGGAAACGAAGTTTGACCGTAAAAACTATTTCTATCCAGATAACCCGAAAGCTTACCAAATCTCTCAATTTGATAAGCCAATTGGTGAAAATGGTTGGATTGAAATCGAAGTAGACGGTAAAAAGAAACGTATCGGTATTACACGTCTTCATTTAGAAGAAGATGCTGGTAAATCAACGCATACAGCTGATGGTTCATTAGTAGACTACAACCGTCAAGGTATGCCTTTAATCGAGATCGTATCTGAGCCAGATATGCGTACGCCAGAAGAAGCATATGCATACTTAGAGAAGTTAAAATCAATCATTCAATACACTGGTGTATCTGATTGTAAGATGGAAGAAGGTTCCTTACGTTGTGATGCGAACATTTCTCTTCGTCCAGTTGGACAAGAGAAGTTCGGTACAAAAGCGGAACTGAAAAACTTAAACTCATTCACTTACGTACAAAAAGGTCTTGAGCACGAGCAAGTGCGCCAAGAAAAAGAACTGTTATCTGGTGGTATCATCCAACAAGAAACACGTCGTTATGATGAAGCAACGAAGAAAACAATCTTAATGCGTGTGAAAGAAGGATCTGACGATTACCGTTACTTCCCGGAGCCAGACTTAGTTGAACTTTACATTGATGATGAGTGGAAAGAAGCAGTTCGAGCTTCTATTCCAGAACTTCCAGATGCACGTAAAGCTCGCTACGTTGCAGAACTAGGCTTACCAGCTTATGATGCACACGTGTTAACATTAACGAAAGAGATGTCTGATTTCTTTGAAGCAACTGTTGCAGACGGTGCTGATGCGAAATTAACATCGAACTGGTTAATGGGTGAAGTACTTGCATACTTAAACAAACAACAAAAAGAATTAAAAGACGTTGCATTAACGCCTGCTGGTTTATCTAAAATGGTTCAATTAATTGAAAAAGGTACAATTTCTTCTAAAATCGCGAAGAAAGTATTTAATGAATTAATTGAAAAAGGTGGAGACCCAGAAGAAATCGTTAAAGCGAAAGGTCTTGTTCAAATTTCTGACGAGGGTACACTTCGTAAAGTTGTAACAGAAATTCTTGATAATAATGAGCAATCTATCGAAGACTTTAAAAACGGTAAAGACCGTGCAATTGGCTTCTTAGTTGGTCAAATTATGAAAGCTACAAAAGGACAAGCAAATCCACCGCTTGTTAACAAAATCTTACTTGAAGAGATTAATAAGCGATAATAGTAGTAACTTTTAAAGATTAAGCAGAAAAACACCCGTACATGGGTGTTTTTCTAGGTTAATCAAACGTTTGTTTAAATGAGACAAAATCGTTTAAACAAACGTTTGATTAACTGTCAAAAGTGGAAAAATGTTTGTATAGCAACTATGGTATGATAGTTGCAAAAAGGTGGGAATAATGATAAATCTAAACATAGAGGTTTTTTTCATCTCATGAAATAATAGATAGTTATTATTCGTTATATGTAAATTTTTATGGAAGAATGGATAGAAATAAAGTGAAACTTTAATCAGTGGGAGGTTCATCCAACACTGATTATTAGCCCTCACCAATCGGGCATTTACTGCCCGCAAATAGCGGGATAAATTTTGGGGTCAAATAAAAAACCATTGAAATGAATATTTACTTTTGATGGACTACACGAATCGGGTTCTTACTGCCTGTTTGAGCGGGATAAAAGAAGGATAGCAAGATGAGAGGAGGTAGGCATGGGAATACTGAATAGAAGTTCAGTATGTTCTTTTTCGATACATAAAGAAATTTCCTGTGCTAATAAATGATGAAGCGAGCAAGAATTATTTATAATCCTACTTCTGGGCGTGAGCTATTTAAGAAGAGCTTACCAGAAGTATTACAAAAATTAGAACAAGCTGGCTATGAGACATCTTGTCATGCGACAACGGGTCCTGGAGACGCTACTGTGGCGGCGAGGCAAGCTGCGGATCGTAAGTTTGATGTTGTTATTGCGGCTGGTGGCGACGGTACGTTAAATGAAGTAGTAAACGGTTTAGTTGGGCATGAATTCCGTCCGAAATTTGGAATTATTCCAGTTGGAACGACAAATGACTTTGCACGTGCAATTGGTGTACCTCGTTCTATTGAAGAGGCAGCAGATATTATTTGCGAAGGAAAAACAGTGCCATTAGACCTTGGTAGAGCGAACGATACATATTTTATTAACATCGCTGGTGGCGGTCGTATTACAGAATTAACATACGAAGTACCGAGTAAGTTAAAGACAGTATTAGGGCAGCTTGCTTATTACCTAAAAGGTATCGAGATGTTACCATCATTGCATCCGACATATGTTGAAATTGAGTATGATGGAAAGTTACTACAAGAAGAAATTACGATGTTTTTAATTACGAATACTCGTTCAGTAGGTGGATTTGAAAAGGTAGCACCGTATGCATCTATTAACGATGGGTTATTTGACCTATTAGTACTGAAAAAAGGTTCTATCGCTGATTTAATTAAAGCAGCAACACAAGCACAACGTGGTGAACATATTAATAATCCAAAAGTGTTATATACACAAGCGAACCGCATTAAAGTACATTCACCAGATAAACTAATGATTAATTTAGATGGTGAGTATGGTGGAGATGCACCGATGGAATTCGAAAATATATATCATTGTTTAGAACTATTTGTTCCTGAACATCAAGAGGATGCCCTGTAAAGGCATCCTTTTTTACTTTGTTAAAATGAATTGTAAATTGGGAGTTAGTTTGATTTTTATGGTATTTTTACAATTCTTTTATTTTACATCCATATTTTATTGATACACTGGAGGAGATAAGAAACGAGAGGTAGGATGCTATGGAGAAGGTAAAAGCAATACTATTTGATAAAGATGGGACATTAATGGATTTTCATTCAATTTGGATAAAAGTAGCTGAAGAACTTGTAGCTGAATGTATAAGTTTATATCATTTACCAAGTACAATAGGGCAGACCTTATTAGAAGAGATTGGTGTAGAGGGAGCATTTGTTAATCCGAGGAGTGCAATAGCTGCTGGAACAAGCCTTGATGTAGCGAAGGGGCTTTGTAATTATATTGAGTCTGCTAGAGAAGAAGAGATGCATCAGTGGGTAAGTGAGAAGTTATTTTCCCTTATGTATGAGCATCGTTCGCATATGAAAATGACAGCGGATTTACCGAAAGTGTTACAGGCATTAAAAGATAAAGGATTTATATTAGGGGTTGTCACGGCGGATGATTTCGCACCAACAGAATTATTTTTAAAACAATATAAGTTGGAGAACTTTTTTGATTATATTATAGCCTCGGATACATTCCTTGCGCAAAAACCAGATAAAAAGATTATAGAAGTGTTTTGTGAGAAATTTAATTTAGAATCATGTGAGGTTGCGGTTGTTGGAGATACGCCAACTGATTTACATTTAGCTAAAAATGGCGATTGCTATGCAATTGGGGTGCTATCTGGTACGGGAGACCGTCCAACATTAGAACCACTTGCTGATTTAGTGTTAGATTCTGTTGGAGAGTTTATTTCTCAATCGGGTGAGTTTTTCTGGGAGAAAGAAAAGTCTAATGTGTAAGGAAAATAAGTCTATAAAGACTCTTAATGAGTCTTTATAGACTTATTTTTTATGCCTGGATACAAAGAATATAGGATAAATGCTAGAAAAGAAAGTTGGCATATATTTTGCAATAAGAAGAGAAAACAATGTAAAGAAAAGGATGGGGTACGCAATGAATACAAAAAAATTTGCTAAAGTAAATGAACAAATTCCAGGACCGAAAGCGGCATCTTTATTGGAACGCCGTCAAAATATAGTACCAAAAGGAGTAAGTAACGGCATCCCAACGTTTGTACAATCTGCAAATGGTGCTCTTGTAACAGATGTTGATGGCAATCAGTACATTGATTTTGCAGGAGCAATCGGGACAATTAACGTAGGGCATTGTCATCCAACGGTTAAAGAAGCGCTCCATAAACAAGTCGATCAATACATTCATACTGGATTTAACGTTATGATGTATGAGCCATATATTGAATTAGCAGAAAAGCTTGCGGCATTGGCACCAGGAAGTTTCGATAAGCAAGTCCTGTTTTTAAATAGTGGTGCAGAAGCAGTTGAGAACGCGGTGAAAATCGCTCGTAAATATACGAAGAGACCTGGTATTATCGCATTTTCTAAAGGTTTCCACGGGCGTACATTAATGACAATGACGATGACAAGTAAAGTGAAGCCATATAAATTTGGGTTTGGTCCCTTTGCTCCAGAAGTATATAAAGCGCCATTTCCATACGAATACCGTCGCCCAGAGGGATTAACGGAAGAGCAGTATGATGATTTTATTATTGAAGAGTTTAAGAACTTCTTCATATCGGAAGTAGCACCAGAAACAATTGCAGCTGTTGTAATGGAACCTGTTCAAGGGGAAGGTGGATTTATCGTCCCAAGTAAGAAATTTGTTCAAGAAGTACGCCGCATTTGTTCAGAGAACGGCATCTTATTTGTAGCGGATGAAATACAAACAGGCTTTAGTCGTACAGGAAAATATTTTGCAATTGATCACTATGATGTCGTTCCAGATTTAATTACAGTGTCTAAATCATTAGGTGCTGGTGTACCGATAAGTGGTGTCATTGGACGTAAAGAAATTATGAATGAGTCTGCACCAGGTGAACTTGGTGGAACGTATGCAGGAAGTCCATTAGGATGTGCGGCTGCATTAGCTGTTCTCGATGTAATAGAAAATGAGAAATTAAATGATAGAGCGATAGAATTAGGAAAAGTCGTAATGAACCGATTCGAAGAGATGAAAAATAAATATCATTGCATCGGTGATGTGCGTGGGTTAGGCGCAATGTGTGCATTTGAGGTCGTTCAAGATCGTAAGACGAAAGCACCTGACAAAACGTTAACGGCTAATCTATGTGCAGAAGCAAATAAGCGTGGGTTACTGTTATTATCAGCAGGGACATATGGAAATGTTATCCGTGTGTTAATGCCTTTAGTTATTACAGATGAGCAACTTGAAGAAGGTTTAACAATAATTGAAGAATCATTGCAAGCTTGTTATGAGCAAACAAACATCGCTCGCGTTTAAAAACTGAAGTATAAATAGCAAACATTCTGGTTGACTCTATATTAAATGCAGAAAATTCACTTTATAATAAAGGTAGTGAAGTGGATCGATGGATTTGAAGTTAGGGGTGGCTAGGATGGTTGCAGAAAAGGAACGAGTGTTAATGGATTTAAAAGATGTATTTGAATATGCGTTTGACGAAATTTTTGTTACAGATGAGCAAGGGATCGTTGTACGTGTAAATAGTACATGTGAAAGGCACTACCAACTAGCTGCAGAAGAGTTAGTTGGTAAGCATGTAAAAGAACTACAAAAGGATGGAATCTTTTATCCATCAGCGACATTAGAAGTGATTGAAAAAAAGAGGCCAATTGAACTCGTTCAAACTACAAAATCAGGAGAGTATTTACACGTTCGTACAAGGCCTGTTTTTGATGATGAGGGAAATTTAAGAAGAGTGATTAGTTATTCTCGCGACCTTACTGAACTCTATCAATTACGTCAAAAGGTAGAGGAAATGGATAATCAGCTAAAAACATATAAAAAAGAATTAAGAGAAACATATGAGCATGAAGGACTTATTTTTAAAAGTCTAGCTATGCAAAAAATAGTCGATACAATCAAAAAAGTATCTGTAGTGGATAGTACTGTTCTCGTTTTAGGCGAGACTGGAGTAGGAAAAAGTCGATTAGTACGCCATTTACATGAAGTGAGTCACCGTAAGCATGAAAGTTTCTATGAAATTAATTGTGCGGCATTACCAACTAATTTAATTGAATCGGAGCTTTTTGGATATTCAGGTGGATCTTTTACAGGTGCGAATCGTGAAGGGAAAAAGGGACTATTAGAATCCGCGCATAAAGGAACTCTTTTTTTAGATGAAATCGGTGAAATGCCGCTTGAAATTCAAGCGAAGCTTTTGCAAGTATTGCAAGAAAAAACATTTCGTCCTATAGGCGGAAGAGAATTAAAAAAAGTAGATGTTCGAATTGTGGCGGCAACAAATAGAGATTTAAGCGAGATGGTGAAACAAGGAACATTTCGGAAAGATTTATACTATCGTTTGAATGTCATTCCAATTGCAATTCCCCCGCTTAGGGAAAGAACAGAAGATATTTTGCCGCTTATTTATCATTACTTGCAGCACTTTAATAAAAAGTACGGACGTGATGTGAAACTAGCGCCGAGTACGTTACAAATGTTTGTTGGATATCCGTGGGAAGGGAACAATAGAGAAATAGAGAATGTAATTGAGAGAATTGTTATTACTGTTGATGATGTTGTAACGGTAGAGGATTTGCCACTCTCTATGCAAGAGGCTGCAGTTGAACAATCGGGGCAAAGCCTTTATAAAATGCTGGAAGAGGTAGAGAGAAATATAATTCTTAAAGCGTATAAAACGTATGGATCAAGTTATAAAGTGGCTGAGTTTTTGCAAATTAGTCAATCTGCTGCTACTAGAAAAATTAAGAAGTTCATAGAGGAGGAAGAAAACATTGGATAAAAAGGCGACTTTCGTAAGTATAGATAAAAAGGCGATGTATATAAATGGTGAGTGGATTACACTACAAGAACAAATTGAAGTAAATAATCCTGCGACGAAGGAAATATTTGCAACTGTACCAAAAGGCGGAGTAACAGAGGCAAAGCAAGCTGTTGATGCTGCACATGAAGCTTTTAAAACGTGGTCTAAGTTAACGGCAGCAGATCGTGCAACGAAGTTAAAAAAGTGGTTCATGCTTATTGATGAAAATAAAGAAGAGATCGCAGCGATTATGACGAAGGAACAAGGGAAGCCGTTTGCAGAAGCGCTTGGTGAAGTAAATTATGCAAACAGTTTTGTTGAATGGTATGCAGAAGAGGGGAAACGCGTATATGGTGAAATGATTCCTGCTGCTCATCCGAATAAGCGCATTTTAGTTATGAAGCAACCAGTTGGCGTTATGGCCGCTATTACACCTTGGAACTTCCCAGCTGCTATGATTACGAGAAAGGTAGCCCCAGCGCTTGCAGCAGGCTGTACAGCCGTTGTGAAACCGGCAAGTCAAACGCCATTAACTGCATTGAAATTAGCTGAATTAGCCCATGAAGCAGATATTCCAAAGGGCGTAATCAATATCGTAACAGGTAGTGCAAAAGCAATTGCTGATACATGGATGGAAGATGGTCGCGTTCGAAAAGTGTCCTTTACAGGGTCAACGGAAATCGGGAAAGAGTTAATGGCTAGTGCGGCGCAAACGATGAAAAAAGTTTCGCTTGAGTTAGGGGGACACGCTCCGTTTATCGTAATGAATGATGCAGATTTAGATAAAGCAGTAGAAGCGGTGATTGGTTCGAAATTCCGTAATGCAGGACAAACGTGTATATGTACAAACCGAGTATTCGTTCAAGAAGAAGTATACGAAGTATTTGTAGAGAAGTTCCAAAAGGCAGTAGGGCAATTGAAAGTAGGAGACGGTTTCGGTGACGGAACGACTGTCGGGCCACTTATTGATGAGAATGCAGTTTCAAAAGTACAAGAACATATTGAAGATGCTATTCAAAAAGGTGGAACAGTTTTATATGGTGGTCAAAAGGTCGCAGAGTTAGAGGGACATTTCATTCAACCGACTGTAATTGGGTTGGCAAATGATACGATGCTTTGTATGAATGAAGAAACATTTGGGCCAGTGGCACCAGTTGCGAAATTTAAAACAGTTGATGAAGTAATCGAACGTGCAAACAATACACCATACGGTTTAGCTGCGTATATTTTCACGAAAGACATTAGCCAAGCATTCCAAATTAGTGAAGCGTTAGAGTACGGTATTATCGGTCTAAACGATGGTCTTCCATCAGTTGCACAAGCACCATTTGGTGGATTTAAAGAAAGTGGTATCGGTCGTGAAGGAGGCCATTTCGGCATCGAGGAATATTTAGAAATTAAATATATTTCATTGGGACTATAAGTAGTATACTAGAATCTCTATAAGGTAACAGAGAAGGAGATTCTAGTATGGTATATTGGCTATTATTACTTGTTACAATTATTTTTGAAGTAGCTGGAACAATTGCGATGAAACTATCAAATGGTTTAACAAAGCTCGTTCCAAGTGTACTGATTTTCGTGTTTTATGGGATTTGTTTCAGCGTGTTTGCCATCGTTGTGAAAAAGATTCATTTAAGTATTGCTTATGCTATTTGGTCTGGCGTTGGAACATTACTTATTACAATCATTAGTGTGTACTTTTTTAAAGAGCATATTAGTTTATTTCAAGCATTTTGTATTCTTTTTATTGTTTTGGGTGTCATTGGGCTTAAGGTTTCATCGGCATCATGAAAGCTATCTTTTGTAGAAGATAGCTTTTTTCTATTTGTGCAGTTAGCAATTAATACGACAAAATATGACAAGAAAGAGTAAAGCGTTTTGTTATGATACATATGAAATATTGTCTTATGTGGAGGAAAGAGTATGTTAAAAAAGGTAAGTCAAATTGTTTTAATTTTTGGCATAGCTTTTAGTTTAAGTGCTTGCACTGAGACTAAAGATAGTAATGAAAGTAAACAAGAAGATGTTCAAGATAAAGTGTATAAAATAGGGGAGACAGTAGACGTAGATGGTTTGCAAGTAACTATCGATTCAGTTAAATTAGGATATCCGGATTATGATGAGAATAAAAAGAAAGAGGAGATTTTGGGGATTATTTTCAAAGTAGAAAATAATAGTAAAAAGGAAATACCTTTTGCATTTTATGAATTTGAGATTACCGATAAGAAAGGTACAAGATTTAAAGAATATAATAACCCTGATAGCTTTATTAGTAAAAAGTTAGCACCAGATGAAAAAATTCAAGATATCATGCTATTTGACGTAGCGAAAGAAAATACGTATATCGCTACGTATAGACCGGAGTTTACGCATGAAAATAGAACGATAAAATTTGAATTGAAACCAAATAAATAAAGAAACACATTGGATTATCCAATGTGTTTCTTTATGGTAATAAATTTAAAACGCCCAGTTACCTTTACGGAAGATAGGCTCATGTCTGCCATCAGCAGTAATACCGTCAATATCAAGCTCAGCTGATCCAATCATGAAGTCGTTGTGTGTGATACTAGCGTTTGCGCCGTTTTCAGCAAGTTCTTCTTTAGACATTGTTTTTCCGCCAACTAAGTTAAATGCATAAGCATTTCCGATTGCAAGGTGGCAAGATGCATTTTCGTCAAATAGTGTATTGTAGAATAAAACATTTGTATTTGAAATTGGTGAGTCATGAGGTACTAAAGCTACTTCTCCTAAGAAGTGAGAACCTTCATCTGTTTCTACTAAATGTTTTAAAGCTTCTTCACCAGCTTCAGCTTTATAGTCTACGATACGCCCGTTTTCAAATGTTAACGTGAAATTATCGATAATATTACCTGCAAATACTAACGGTTTTGTACTAGAAACTTGGCCGTTTACACCTGTTTTAAGTGGCATTGTAAATACTTCTTCAGTTGGAATATTAGCCATAAATGGTACGTTCTTTTCATTTAAGCTACCAGCACCAGCCCATACATGTTTTTCTGGAAGTTCGATTGTTAAATCTGTTCCAGGACCTGTATAGTGAAGAGCTTTATAATGCTTTTCGTTTAAGTAATCCACTTTTGTATGTAATGTTTCATCATGTTCTTTCCATGCTTCTACAGGATTTTCTAAATCAGCACGAGTAGCTTTGAAAATAGCATCCCATAACTTTGCTTCTTGTTCTTCTGGCGCTACGTCAGGGAATACTTTCGCAGCCCATTCTTTCGTAGGAACAGAAATGACACACCAACTTACTTTATCTGCTTGTACGTAATCACGGTATACTTTCATTGCTTCTCCAGCTACTTTATGAGCTGTTGCAATACGCGATGCTTCTACACCTTTTAATAAATCAGGGTTTTCTGCATAGATAGACATAAATGCAGCGCCTTCTTTTGCTAATTCTTCACGAGCATGTGCTTTCCAAGATGGAAATTCAGCGAAAGCTTCTTCAGGAGCTAGATCGAACTTTAAGCGTGTTAACGTCTCATCATTCCAATCTACATATACGTGTTTTGCACCAGATTTATATGCTTTTTCTGTAACGAGGCGTACAAATTGTACAGCTTCAAGAGGTGCACTAATTGATAAAGTTTGTCCAGGTTGAATATTAACACCAACATTAACTGCAAGAGCAGCATATTTCTCTAACGTTTGTTCAAATGACATATGTATAATCTCCTTTAATTTGAAAGATTTCTTACTATATATAATACAAGAAAATTCTAAAAATATATATAAATATAAAGTAAAAAGAGAGCTCAAAATGTATTGAGCCCTTATATTTACTTAATTGAAGAAGCAAACTGCTCTACAGTCGTTGTATGGTGTATACGAACGCGCTTCATCTTTAACAATTCATCAGGTTCACCCTTCGTAATGAATTGCCCAGGCTTTGTCGTCGTCGCAAATTGATAATACTTCTTCGTTTCTGTAACAACCTTATCATCTACATGACCGAATGGATAAGCAATCGCGATAACAGGCTTACCTGTTATTTTTTCTAGTTTTTCTTTTGAACCTTTTAACTCTTCCTCATAGTTTGTAATTTTCGGTAAGTCTGCATGTGTTGCAGTATGAGATTGCACCGAGAAAATGCCGGAATCAACCATTTCTTTTATTTCAGAAGTAGACAATGCTCCTTCTACATCAACGTTATCAACAATCATATATTCTGTTGCTGCCGGTTTAAAAGTATCATCTTTTAGCTTTTGTAAAACGCGAAATGCATTCATATTATTTTTCATACCATCATCAAATGTAACGAAAATCGGCTTATTTACTTTATTTATATCACCCCAGCGTTCAAACGTTAAAAGCGTATAACCATTGTCTTTTAAATGTTTCATTTGTGCTTCAAAGTTAGCTGGTGATACGAATAAGTCTTTAATACCTTGACCATGATAATCATCGATTGCGTGATACATAAGAACAGGAACCTTTTGTTCGAAAGTAATAGTAGATTTCGTAAGCGGGATTGTTTTCCCATCTTCTTTCATTCCTGTTGCTTCAATTTGGAACTCACCGCGTTTTCCTTCAAATTCTTTTATGTCAAAAGGAATTGTAAATTGTTTCTCCTTTTCTTTAGAAGAAAAAGATTTAGCACGTTCCTTTCCATCAGCTGTGCGCCAAATTTTATATTGTACTTCATTTAAAGAATCTTTTAAGTCTGTAATATGAATACTTGTGTTTGTAGATTCGTGTGTGATGGGAGTATAAGAAATTTTACCTTGTTCTTGTAGAGCCTCTTTTTGTATAGCTACTTCTTGAACCTTTTTCTCTTTTTTAGGTTCTTGGCTTACATTGCTAGTATTGCAGCCTGCTAGAATGGCAGACGTACATAAAGCAATTGCTGCGTATTTTCTCATAAAAATCACCTTCTATTGTGTAGTATGTTGCATATTGACATTAAAATCCCCACCGCTATAAGAGTGGTGGGGATTTACCCTTGTTCATCATATCATTTGAAGAAAATGAGGGGAATATGATTTTTAGGAGGCTATTAAGGTAATAGATTAGTGACTTTGAATAGATGTATTTTTTTGTTTCTTATTAGAATTAATAATAATATAACCGACTACAAAGATAAGAGGAATAATGAAGACATAGATAGGCATTCCCCATACATAATAGCTTTTCAGCGTTAAGACTAGTAAATGTAAGAAATCGAAAATTGCGTGGGCTTTCATAATATCCTCCAATGGTTTTTTTTGAAAATTATAACATTTTTAACTTGTTATTTGTATAATTTGGAAAGTGATTTAAGCTAATTTTAAAGTAAGAAGAATACATATTAATATGCAATTTTGCATAAGGATATGTATTTTATTAAAATATAAAGATTTTATACTATAATGAAAACCGCTATAAAACTAAGTAAGAATAATGTATGGAGTGGAGAATAGAAATGAAATATAAAAAAATAATATATATCTTTTTCATATCGCTATTTATAGTTGGTTGTCAAAGTGAAGTGAGTAAAGCGAATAGCGTGGAAGAGTATATTCCATCGCATCTTATGAATGCGGAAGTGACGGCGGATATTATGACAATAGAATTTCCTTATGAGATAAAAGAGAAATTAGAGAAAATCGGAAATAAAATGAGCAATAGTATTACAAATAATTTAGATTGGTATTTGAAGTATGCCGAAGAAGAAATTATACCGAAAAAAACGTTTCCTTATCATCAAAACTTAGGTATTACAAAAGAAGAATATGATTTTATGATAGATAAAATGGATAATGCAGAATATATAAATACCAAAGACGGAAAACTCTTTTTTAAAAAGAAAGATCATGAAATTCAAATTCTCTCTGATGAAAATTTGAAGCTAATTAAAAATATTCGAATTGATACAGAGAAGAATACAATTAAAACTCCTTTGGGAGAATGCGAATATGAAGGTGAAATAAAGGCGTCGGATGAACAAAAAGCTACTGGTCCATGGAGTGGGAAGATGTGGACTTTAAAAAGCGATGGATTACTTTATCATTTTTCATTAGGAAAGTTAAAAAATATAAACAAATCTATCATTTACATTTCAATAAAAGGTATATATAAAGATAGGATTATCAATACAGAAGAAGCAGTTGAATTTCACTCGGTTTCATAAAGAATCAAAAAAAACACCTTACTTGTTAAAGTAAGGTGTTTTTTTATTAAATAAACAATCCAGCGATTGTCGCAGATAAAATAGAAGCAAGTGTTGATGCAAATAGCATTTTCCAACCAAATTTAGAAACAACGCTTCCTTGCTTTTCAGAAAGGGCACGGATTGTACCAACGATTGCACCAATTTGGCTAATACTTGCGAAGCTAATTAAGAATACTGTAACGATTCCAACTGTACGTGGAGCTAATGTTGTAGCTGTGTCTTTTAAATCAAGGATTGCTACAAACTCATTTAAAACAATCTTCGTACCCATAATACCACCAGCTGGGATAATATCTTGAGTTGGAATACCCATTAAGAATGCGAATGGAGAAAGTACGTAACCGAAGATTTGTTGTAAAGTAACAGCATGTCCCATTGCGCCTGAAGCTGCACTAATTACGTAGTTTACAACTTCCATCACACCGATAAAGGCGATCATTAATGCGGCAACGATACCAGCTACTTTTAAACCATCAAGCGCACCGTTAATCATTGCGCCGATAAAGCTGTCCCCGAATAGAGTTCTATCAAATTTCTGAATCACTTCATCTTCTTTCTTCGTATCAACTGGTGTTAATAACGAACAAACGATTAAGCTTGAGAATAAGTTTAGCGGAAGAGCTGCCAGTACGTATTTTGCATCTAACATCATTACGTATGATGCTGTAACAGAAGCAGAAACGGAGCTCATCGCAGAACAACAAATGATAAACATACGGTTTTTATTGAAATGCTGTAAATCGTTTTTAATAACGATTAACGCTTCACTTGAACCGAAGAATACAGAGTTTACTGCGTGGAATGACTCAACACGTGGTAAACCAGTAATTTTTGAAATAGCACCGCCGACAACGCGAACGATGAATGGTAAAACACCTAAATAACTAAAGATTGAAAGTAGTGCTGAGAAAAATACGATAATTAATAATACGTTTAAGAAAAAGACAAAATCTCTGTGAATTCCATTAAAGAGAAAATCGACACCTGTCGTACCAAGTTTAATTAGTTTGTTGAAAACTTTACTAATGAAAATAATGATTTGTTGACCAATCTTTGTAGCAAACATAAACCAACCGATTAAAATTTGGAAACCAATCATAATTGCAATTGCACGGAAGTTGATTTTACTTTTGTTGTTTGACAAAGCAAAACATAAACCTAACACGGCAATAATACCGATAATGCTCATTACATATTGCATGTAGTTGCCCCTTTCAGAAGTTCGTATAAAGTTTGTACATAAAACGCTCGTTATATTACTAAAAATAAAGGAATGAGGTTTTATGTCATACGTAAGATGTCTGACCTTTTAGAAAAATAAAAATAAAAAAGACCCATATGGATTCACTTTCATCTATGAGAGAAAGCTAATCAATATGAGTCCTTTTTTGCGCATAGGCTAATATTCATTAGTTTTCCCCATAGTCCAGCAATTTAAGGTTGCCGGGTAGAAACTCTCGATCCATATTATCAAGTATATATGAGGTAACATCGTCCGTATTAAATTAGTAGTAGCGTAACATTAACAGAGAAGTATCGTCAATAGCTTTTTTTCTTCCAATAGAAAAAGACCATATAAGTATGATAAAATGTAACGCAGTGTTATGAAAAAGAGAGGTCGGAAAATGAGTACTAAAATGACGCCACCAGTTGAGAAAAACGAGTTTATAGATGTAGTATTTGAAGATTTAACACATGATGGTGCCGGTGTTGCGAAAGTAAAGGGCTATCCTATTTTCGTTAAAAACGGATTACCAGGTGAAGAAGCGCAAATTAAAATTATTAAAGTGAAGAAAAACTTCGCATTTGGTCGTTTAATGAAGCTTCATACAGAAAGTCCATATCGTAAAGATGCTGAATGCCCAGTATATAATCAGTGCGGCGGTTGTCAGCTTCAGCACTTAACTTATGAAGGACAATTACAAGCGAAAGAAAAACAAGTACGTGACGTTATGCAGCGTATCGGAGGACTAGCTGATGTTCCTGTTCATCCTGTACTTGGCATGAAGAATCCGTGGGTATACCGTAATAAAGCACAAGTACCAATCGGAGAACGTGAAGGCGGACTTGTAGCTGGTTTTTATCGCCAAGGAACGCATGACATCATTAATATGGAATCATGCTTAATTCAGGCAGAAGAAAACGATACATTAATCCAAGAAGTAAAACGTATTTGTGAAAAGCACGGTATCACTGCGTACAACGAAGAGCGTAACAAAGGAACACTTCGTCACGTAATGGCTCGTTACGGACAAGTAACAGGAGAAATTATGCTTGTCTTCATTACGCGTACAGCAGAATTGCCGAACAAAAAAGCAATTATTGAAGAAATTGCAGCGAAATTCCCAGAAGTAAAATCAATTGTTCAAAACGTAAATACGAAGCGTACGAATGTAATTTTCGGAGACAAAACGACAGTACTGTACGGATCAGAATACATTTATGACTTTATCGGTGACATTAAATTTGCGATTTCAGCACGTTCATTCTATCAAGTAAACCCAGAGCAAACGAAAGTGCTTTACGATAAAACGTTAGAATACGCAAAATTAAATGGTAACGAAACAGTAATCGATGCCTATTGCGGAATCGGATCAATCTCGTTATTCCTAGCGCAAAAAGCGAAAAAAGTGTACGGCGTTGAAATCGTCCCAGAAGCAATCGAAGACGCAAACCGAAACGCAGCACTAAACAACATGACAAACGCTGAATTTGGCGTAGGAGAAGCAGAAGTAGTCATTCCAAAATGGTACAAAGAAGGCGTAATCGCCGACACAATGGTCGTAGACCCACCGCGTAAAGGCTGTGACGAAGCATTACTAAATACAATCATCGACATGAAGCCAAACCGCGTCGTATACGTATCGTGTAACCCAGCAACATTAGCACGTGATTTAAAAGTACTAGAAGAAGGCGGATATAAAACACAGGAAGTACAGCCTGTTGATATGTTCCCGCATACGACGCATGTGGAGTGTGTGGCTTGGCTTAAGTTGGTATAATAGGAAAGCAGTTGATATAGGGGAAATCTATACCACCTGCTTTTTGGTTTACAAAAATACCATTCATAAGCGATTTTAGTTAAAATAAATATTGCTGATTTTCACAAATTATAAATTGAGATTTTGAAATTGTATTCATAGTGAGAGGATTTGAATTTGAAATGATAGATAATTTTTGGCGTGAATTACCACGACCATTTTTCGTACTTGCACCAATGGAAGATGTGACAGACGTTGTTTTCCGTCACGTAGTAAGTGAAGCAGGTCGTCCGGACGTATTCTTCACAGAGTTTACAAACTCGGATAGCTATTGTCATCCAGAAGGTATGAAAAGTGTACGTGGCCGTTTAATTTTTACAGAAGACGAACAGCCGATGGTGGCACATATTTGGGGAGACAATCCCGAATACTTCCGTCAAATGAGTATTGGTATGGCAGAACTAGGATTTAAAGGCATCGATATTAACATGGGTTGCCCAGTACCGAACGTTGCATCAAGAGGAAAAGGTAGTGGCCTTATTCTACGTCCAGACGTTGCGGCAGAACTTATCCAAGCAGCAAAAGCGGGCGGACTACCTGTCAGCGTAAAAACACGACTTGGCTTTAAAGAGTTAAGCGAGTGGGAAGATTGGTTAACGCACATTTTCAAACAAGATATTGCAAACCTTTCTATTCACTTACGTACAAGAGAAGAAATGAGCCAAGTAGATGCGCATTGGGAACTAATTCCGGAAATTAAAAAATTACGTGACCGTATCGCACCAAATACGTTAATAACAATCAATGGAGACATCCTTGATCGTAAAATGGGGCTGGAACTTGCTGAAAAATACGGCATTGATGGCGTAATGATCGGACGAGGCATCTTCAAAAATCCATTTGCTTTTGAAAAAGAGCCAAGAGAGCATAGCAGTAAAGAGCACCTAGATCTTTTAAGACTACAACTTGATCTTCAAGATCAATATGCAGAAGTACTGCCACGCTCAATCACAGGGCTTCACCGCTTCTTCAAAATTTATGTAAAAGGCTTCCCTGGAGCTGCTGAATTGAGAAATCAATTGATGAGTACGAAATCGACTGATGAGGTGCGTGCTTTGTTGGATAAGTTTGAGGATAGTGTTGGTGTGGCTCAGGATAGTGAGACGGTTTAACTTTTAAGCAGTTAAATCATTTCATATGTAGTGCATGACATGAGTGAGTTGAAAATAAGCGTAGAGCTGGAAAAGAACAGTGTATTTGAGAAATCAAAACACTGTTTTTTTTCTTTTAGTTAATGTTAAGAGAGAAATCTTTTTATAGGCATATAAAAAACATGTAAGAGCGCTGTAGATACAATGATAGAGAAAAGTTCGGGTAAGACTATAAAACATATCTTTAAAATGTTAAAGTATTAATTTAGCGGACAATAACTAAAAGGTTAGATTAAACATGATAATTTAAAGTAGGTTATAGCATAAACTTTAACCGCTGAATAAATAATCAACATTTCAGGAGGAAACCCAATGGCAATGAGCAACAACGATATATTAAAAAGAGTACGATACGCTTTAGATATAAAAGATATAGATATGGTAGAAATCTTTAAACTAGGCGGGATGGAAGTAACGAAAGAAGACGTAGTTGATATGCTTACAAAAATAAAGAGAGCTCCTCAGCATGAAGCTGAAAATGATGAGGTAGCTGAAGATGAGTACGTAAAAACATGCGATATGATGATGTTAGAGGCATTTTTAAATGGATTTATTACTTTAAAAAGAGGAAAGCAAGATCCGAAACCAGGGCAGCCTGCACCTGTACAGAGCAAGGAGAGTGCCAATAACCTTCTTCTAAAGAAAATGAAAATCGCACTATCTTTAACGAGTGAGGATGTACTTGATATATTAGATAGCGTAGGCGTTACGGTAACAAAAGGAGAGTTAGGCGCTCTATTAAGAAAGAAAGGCCATAAAAATTACAAAGAGTGTGGCGATAGATACGCAAGGAATTTCATTAAGGGATTAGGTGTAAAGTATAGAGGATAATGAGTTCGTTAAAGCAGTAAATGATATAATAGGTAGAGTAGGACGTTCGTATCCTACTCTTTTTTATTTGTAAAAATACTATGCTAGGTGATGAAATGGTACATACATATTTAGGTGAGACAATTAATTTTCATATAACTTATAAGAAGAAAAAGTCCGTGCGTCTTTTTGTGGATTCGTATGGAAATGTGGAAGTACAGGCTCCGAAAGGAACACCTGTTGAATACTTAGTCCAGTTGCTAGAGGAGAAGTGGGATTGGATTCAGACAACACGTAAGGAAATGGCGGAGCGAGCGCATGGACCACAGGAAAAGGATTATGATCAAGGAGAGGGCTTTTTGTATTTAGGGAATACGTATCCGATACAGATTTCCCAAGATGCAAGCATTGAGCAAGACAATGCGATTTTTGAAGGGGATAAGTTACATATTTATGTGAAAGAGCTTAAGGATGAGAAAATACAACAAGCTTTAAAACGATTTTACTATAAGCAGTGTAAATCTTTAGTAGAGAAGAGTATTAAAGCGCATCAAAGTAATTTCAAAACAAAACCACGTTCTATTCGTATTACAGATAGTAGTCGTACTTGGGGTACTTGCGATTCTAATTTACAACTAACATTCAATTGGAAGCTAGCAATGGCACCACAGCGAGTAATTGACTATGTAGTTGTTCATGAAATGTGTCATATGGTTCATTTAAATCATGATCGATCTTTTTGGCGTCTTGTCGGGAAGATAATGCCTGATTATAAAGAAATGGAGAATTGGTTAGCGTTATCTAGTTGGAAGATGACGGTTTAGGAAGGGATATCGATTTTTGTCTGTAAATCGATATTTCTTGTCGAATCGTTGATATATTGTGAGTTTTGATAGATATATTTTAAAAATCGTTGATATAATTTCATTTACCACAGGATTGTTCAACAAATCGAAAAGAGAAGAGGTCACAGCAGACATCTCCTCTTTTCGAGTATATAGATTATCGCCCAAACTTCACAATGAAAGTATCTGCTGTTTTCTCCATCTCATACCCACGATACCCCTCCGAAAGCAAAGCCTGCTGTCGACTAGCATCACTCATTAGAATACTTTGAATATCCGTCCAATCGCTTTCTTTATCTCCGCGCAATTTCTTCACAAAAACATACCGCAGACTACCACCATACTTCTCCTTTAGCGCAGCAATCGCCATCCCTTGCGCAAACTTATCCTTCAAACTCGGGATGTTAAAAGGAGCAACGGTGCAGCATACATAATCATATTTGCTATCTTCTTTTTGCAATTCGTCCATGATGACGTTTGCTAATATTTTTTGCATACCATTTCCTCGGCAGTTCGGATGAACGTTTGAGATTTCTTGATAGATGACGCGGTGCAGTTCACTTTCTGATAGACCAATATCAAGCCCTAAATGTTCATCGTCGATAGGAGGGACGAGTAGAGCGCGAAATGCGATGAGTTCGTTTTCGATAAAAGCACCGATCATCATGCCGTTTCCTTCTAGAATGTATTGAAATTCTTCTTGTGAGAGTGGTTGTAAACGACTTTTATCTTCTAGTGCTTCAACTACAATGTTTTGTAGTGATAAAATTTGTTCGATGTGCTCTAGTGATAGTAATGTAACGTGAAATGATTCGTTATTTTGTTTTAATGTTCCTTCGTATAGAACCGTCATATGATAGTCCTCCTTTAGCGTACAACGTCTTGAAAGACGGTTAGTTCTTGTAATGTATCTTCGTTTATTTCAATGCCGAGTCCGGGCTTTTCGTTTAAGCGAATGAATGGTACGTCGTAATGTAAGTTTCCGATGTCTTTTGTGAATTTTAATGGCCCTGTTAGCTCTACGCTCGTAATGATTTTTTTTGAGAAAGCGACATGGAATCCTGCGGAAGAGGCAACAGATGATTCGACCATTGATCCCACTTGGCATTCAATGCCTGCCATTTCTGCTTGATGAGCGAGCTTTACAGCTGGATATATGCCGCCGCATTTCATTAGTTTTATATTTACTTTATCAGCAGCTTCTAATTTAATAATTTGGCGCATTTCACGAGAACTTTTTAATCCTTCATCAATCATAAGCGGGAGGTCTGTTTTAGAACGAATATGAGCCATGGCATCAATATCGTCCGCGATAACAGGTTGTTCAATCCAGTCAATGTTTAAATGTCCTAATGAACGTAGTGCTGTTAATGTGTTTGCGCTATTTTTCCAGCCTTGGTTTACATCAACGCGAATAGCGATGTCATTTCCTACACGTTCTCGTACAGCTTCAATACGTTTCACATCTTCTTTTACATTTGTACCAACTTTCATTTTGAAAGATTGGTAACCTTTTTGAATCATAGAAGCAGCTTCTTCAGCCATGTTTTCTGGATCGGCAATACTTAAAACATGAGTGACAGGGAATTCTTCATGGTAGCGCCCGCCAATTAATTGATATACAGGTTGATTTAGTTTTTTGCCCATTATATCAAAACAAGCAATATCAATTGCGGCTTTCGCTGTTGGAACACCGTAAATTGTATTGTCCATCATGTCGTGTATTTTTTCGATATTCATTGGATTTTGCCCGATTAGAGCAGGGGTTAGCGTATGTTTTAAAGTATAGAAAGTACTTTCCCATGATTCACCTGTGACGTGATCATCAGCAACGCCTTCACCGTAACCGATAATACCTTCATCTGTTTCCATTTTGACGATAATAGAGGGCATATCAGAATAAGAGCCATAACTAATAACAAACGGATTGCGAAGCGGTAAACGAATTGCGTAAAGATGAATAGCTGTAATTTTCATTGAATAGAAACCCCTTCCTGTTTACAATAGTTTTATACATTTGATATAGTTGACGTTAAATAGTCGTTAATTAATGATAAGGAGTTAGAGAAAATGATGATAAAAATTGCAGTTGTCGGTTCAAAGGAGTTTATGGAGAACCTTTTTCCTATTGCTCAAAAATTAGAAGGAATAGAAATTGATCCATATATTTACCTTCATCCGGCGGAATCTTCTGAACTATTAAAGTGTTTAAAGCCTTGTGATGTCATCTTTTTCTCAGGTGCTTTACCTTATTATATGGCAAAAGAAATAAGAGAACAATTACGAATTCCAAGTACATACTTACAGCAAGACGAGACAACTGTCGCATCTTCAATTCTTTCTATCATGTATCATCAAAGTATTCAACCACATAACATTTCCATCGATTTAGTAGACCGCTCGTTTATTACAAATGTGTTCCATGATATCGGTATAAAAGAAAGCCCGCAAGTGTTGGATTATGAAAATATGCTGTGGAGTAAAGATGAGATAAATAGAGTTATCGATTTTCATGTAGCTAAATATCAATCTGGAGAGGCTCATTTAGCTTTAACTAGTATTCACGCTGTTTACGACGAGCTTCAAAAAATAGGTGTTCCTTCAGAGCGTATGATTGATCCAACACAATCCATTATACATGGGCTAAAAGATGCAAAAATAAAAGCTGAGTTAGCAAAAAGCTATTCAGCTACTGTTGGTGCTTGTATTATTTCTTCCTTAGAATTACGAACGAGTTTGCTTGAAAAACTAGATGTCATTTCAAAAGAACTACGTGGTTCATTTAAACAAGTGGATGAAATGACATGCATTTTGTATACAACTCGTGGTGATATCGAATCAATTATTAAAACAAATGCGATAGATAACTTGTTTGCGAGCGTAGAAGGAACGATAGCTATTGGATTTGGTTATGGGAAAACCGTGAAAGAAGCGGAGCAAAATGCAAAAATCGCTCAAAGTTTTGCAAAGAACAATCCAATAGATCGTTGTTTTTATATACTAACAAGTGATAAAGATTTGTTTGGTCCGTTCCCGAAAGAACAGAGAGTACAAAGTTTGAAAAATGATAATCCGGAACTAATGAAAATAGCGAAGGAAACAAAGCTTAGTCCGGCCAACTTGTCAAAAATCATTCAATTTAGTCAATCGCACCCGTCATTGAAGTTTACAGCAGCTGATCTTTCTGAGTACTTACAAGTGACTCGAAGATCGACAGAAAGGTTGTTAAAGAAATTAGTTGATTACGGGTATGCTCATATTTGCGGCGAGGAAATGCCCTATCTACAAGGGCGACCTCGCGCACTATATGAACTGAATTTACCGCTATTTTTAAGCTTCTAGTTGAGCTTTTTGTTTCTTTAGTAGTTCTGCTTTTTCAATGTCTGATAGTTTTACAATTGTGAAGCCTGTTATACCATAAATGATTGAGATAATAGGTACGATGAAATTCAAAATAGCATAAGGGGCATATTCAAATGCACCTACGCCAAGTGTAGCGAGAATAAATACACCGCACGTATTCCAAGGAACGAAGACAGAAGTTAATGTTCCGCCATCTTCTAATGCTCTGGATAAGTTTTTTGAATGTAGTCCTTTTTCTGTGTATGCATTTGCGTACATTCTTGAAGGGACAACAATTGAAATATATTGTTCAGAGCAAGTAAGGTTTGTTGCAAAACAAGATGCGATAGTAGAAGCGATAAGCCCTTTTGCTGATTTCGCTAACTTTAAAATTTGATTTACAATTGAGCGAAGAATACCTGTATGTTCTAATACTCCTCCGAAAGTCATAGCGACAATTGTCATCGAGACTGTATTCATCATCGAATCTAAGCCACCGCGGTTAAATAGTTCGTCTACTAGCTTGTTTCCAGTGTCTATAACAAATCCAGCTTGGAGTGCACCGACAGATGCTGAGACAGAACCACCTTGAATAAAGACTTGTGATAAAAATCCTAAAATAATACCGACGAGAATCGCTGGTATAGCAGGGACCTTTTTAGCGACCAATACCATAACGACTACGGGTATAATTAGTAGGAAAGGTGAGATAACAAAGTTTTGTTGCAATACTTGTAACGTTTGATCGATACTCTTCGCATCAATATTGTTAGCGCCGAAGCTTCTTCCTAAGACCGCGTAGACGATAAGAGTAATAATTAAACCTGGAACTGTAGTAAATAACATGTGACGAATGTGTGCGAATAAATCTGTATTTGTTAATCCTGCGGCTAAGTTAGTGGTATCTGAAAGCGGTGACATTTTATCGCCAAAATAAGAGCCTGAAATAATGGCACCAGCAACCATTGGAGCTGGGATTCCCATACTTAGGCCAATTCCCATTCCAGCAACACCAATTGTTCCCATTGTAGACCAAGAGCTACCAATTGCTAATGCAACGATAGAACAAATGACGGTAATGGAAACTAAAAATAGTGATGGAGTTAAAAGTTTTAAACCGTAATAAATCATCGTTGCGACGATTCCACCGCCAATCCAAGCACCAATTGTTAAGCCAACAAGAATAATAATGACGATAGCAGGTAATGCAAGACGAATCCCTTTATACATTGCTTCTTCAAGATCATTCCATTTGTAACCATAACGCCAAGCGACAATAGAAGCAACGGTTGTACCAATAATAAGTGGAACGTGAGGAGTTTGTTTTAATACAACAATTGTAACCATCATAACTGCAACGGTAATGATAATAGGGATAATCGCTATTCCAAAAGGTATTTCTTTTTTCATAAGGTTCCTCCTTGTTACGTATGTTTGTTTGTATTTTTAGAATTGTCGTAAAATAGACGTTTATTAGGTTATGATAACTAAAAGTTTATGTAAGCGTCAACATAAAAAACAGAAAATAA
Source organism: Bacillus sp. PK3-067 (assembly GCF_056738645.1). Lineage (NCBI taxonomy): Bacteria > Bacillati > Bacillota > Bacilli > Caryophanales > Bacillaceae > Bacillus > Bacillus sp. PK3-067. Next base: position 365,815 of record NZ_CP096490.1, read on the forward strand.
GGAATGTTCTAGTTGTTTGTTTAGTTTGTAATATAAGTGCAGAGTAAGCTTTTTAAGTATTTAAAAATAAATAATTGACTTTTTTCTTAAAATTCAATATGTTCATAAAAACATCTGTTTTTCATAAGTATAATTAACCCGAATCGTTTGTAATGTGGGAAGGAGACTGGAACGTTGAAAACATTAGAACTACAAGAGCGCTTAACGGAGATTTTTCAGCATTTACACGAAAACCCTGAAGTAAGTTGGAAAGAATATGAAACGACAGCGTATATTACTGACTTTTTAAAAGAAGAAGGAATTTCATATAGAACATTTGATGATTGTCCAGGTGTAATTGCTGAGATTGGAGGCGGGAATCCAGTTATTGCGATTCGTGCTGATATGGATGCACTTTGGCAAGAAGTAAATGGAGAATTTAAAGCGAACCATTCATGTGGCCATGATGCTCATATGACCATTGTAATGGGACTTATTTTACAATTGAAAAATATGAGATGGAAAAGTGGTACGGTTAGATTTATTTTTCAGCCGGCAGAAGAGAAGGGGAATGGTGCTTTGAAGATGGTGGAGAAAGGTGCTGTAGATGATGCTGATTTCTTATTTGGCGTCCATCTAAGACCAATTGAAGAACTATCTTTGAAACAAGCAGCCCCATCTATTCGCCATGGAGCAGCAGGATTTTTAGAGGGTATGATTCATGGGGAGGATGCACACGGGGCAAGACCACACCAAGGTGTGAATGCAATTGATGTCATTTCCATGATTAATATCGGTTTGAAAAATATTTGGCTGCCACCGCAAAGTTCCTATTCAGTAAAAATGACGAGATGCCAAGCAGGTGGTGATAATTTAAATATCATTCCGGGAAATGGTCATTTCAGTTTAGATGTAAGAGCTGAGAGTAATATACTATTAGAAGAATTAAAGAAAAAGATTGAGCATGTAATAGAATCAGCTGCATCGATGGGGTCGAAAACTTCATACGAATGGATGGATCTTGCACCAGGAGCAGAGGTTTCCGAAGAAGCAGAGCGCTTTATGCGTAAAGGTATTCTCGAAGTGTATGGGGAAGAGAGATGCACAGGGCCTCTCTATACGACAGGAAGCGATGATTTCCATTACTATACAGTGAAAAGACCACATTTAAAAGCTGTCATGCTTGGACTAGGAGCAGACCTACAACCTGGATTACACCATCCGTATATGAGGTTTGATCATAGTTGTATTATGGATGGGGTAGAAATATTGAAACAAACTGTATTGAAAGTGTTAGAAGACAGGGGCTAGAGAGCTCCTGTTTTTTTGTCGTGAATTGTCGGCAAATCGATATATTTGAAAAACCGTTGATATATTTGAAGTTATGATAGATATATTGAGAAAATCGTTGATATAATTTCACGTACCTATTAATTTGATGAAAAATGAGCCTCCAGTACATGGTGTATAATAATAAGTACCATTTTTTAATAGGAGAAAACGAATGAACGAACAATATTACGATGCAGTTTTACATATAAAAACAGTCGGTGAGCAAAAAGGGTTTAACAAGTCTATGCATTATCATCGCTATGAACCGACACCGTATAGCGGGTTAGATGAGTTATTGAATCAATATGAAATACGAAGTAGCGACCGAATTGTAGACTTTGGGTGCGGAAAAGGGCGATTAAACTTTTATATGCATCATAAATGTGGTGCTTCAGCAGTTGGAATTGAAATGAATGAAGAGTTTTATAAAGAAGCGATGGATAATCGAGATCGTTATGCACGAAAGGCACGAAACAGTAAGGGGAAAATTCAATTCCAATGTTGTTTAGCGCAGGAATATGAGATTGATCCACATGATAATAGGTTTTATTTCTTTAATCCGTTTTCTGTGCAAGTGTTTATGAATGTAGTAAATAACATTTTGCTTTCAGTAGAAAACACGGGGAGAGAAGTGGATATTATTTTATATTATCCTTCTGAGGACTATATTTTCTTCTTAGAAAATCAGACTGCGTTTGAGCTGAAGAAAGAAGTTAGATTGCCAGGTGCTTATGAGAAGAATGGGAATGAGAGGTTTTTAGTTTATACATTAGGGTAATAAAAAAACAGGTGCCAAGGCACCTGTTTTTTTTATTAGTTACGGATTAAGTAATCAAATGCACCTAAAGCTGCGTTTGCACCTGAACCCATAGAGATGATGATTTGTTTGTACGGATTATTTGTACAGTCACCTGCAGCAAACACTCCTGGTACGTTTGTAGCGCCGTGCTTGTCTGTTACGATTTCACCGCGAACGCGTTCAACTGTTTCGCCTAACCAGTCTGTGTTTGGCACAAGACCGATTTGTACGAATACACCTTGTAATTCAACGTGATGAACTTCTTCAGTTTCACGATCGATGTAAGAAATACCGTTTACTTTATCAGTACCAGTGATTTCTTTCGTTTGAACGTTTTTCAGAACAGTTACGTTTGGTAAGCTGTTAAGACGCTCTTGTAATACAGCATCAGCTTTTAATTCTGGCATGAATTCAAGAACAGTTACGTGCTTAACGATACCTGCTAAGTCGATAGCTGCTTCAATACCAGAGTTACCTCCGCCGATAACTGCTACGTCTTTTCCAGTGAATAATGGACCGTCACAGTGTGGGCAATATGCTACACCTTTATTTTTGAACTCAGCTTCACCTGGTACGCCAACATTACGCCAGCGAGCACCTGTAGAAACGATTACGCTCTTACTTTTCAGAATAGCGCCGTTTTCAAGTTCCACTTCAATAAGTTCTTTTTTCTCTAAACGTTTCGCACGTTGTAGATTCATTACATCGATGTCGTATTCTTTTACGTGCTCTTCAAGGCTTGCTACTAGCTTAGGACCTTCAGTCTTTTTCACGCTGATGAAGTTCTCAATGCCCATAGTATCCATTACTTGACCACCGAAGCGCTCAGCAACGATACCAGTGCGGATGCCTTTACGTGCTGCGTAAATTGCTGCACTTGCACCAGCAGGGCCGCCACCAACAACAAGAACATCGTATGGATCTTTATCAGAAAGCTCTGATGCATCTGGACCGTTACCCATTTTAGCTAAAATTTCTTCAAGTGTCATACGACCGCTTCCGAAAGATTCGCCGTTTAGGTAAACAGTTGGTACTGCCATAATGTCTTTGCTTTCTACTTCCTCTTTGAATGCAGCGCCATCAATCATAGTATGTGTAATACCAGGGTTAAGAACGCTCATTACGTTAAGAGCTTGTACAACATCAGGACAGTTATGACAACTTAGGCTGATATAAGATTCAAAATGATATTCGCCTTGAATGTTTTTAATTTGATCGATTAATTTTTGTTCAACTTTTGGAGCGCGTCCACTTACTTGTAGTAAAGCTAACACTAATGATGTAAATTCGTGTCCTAATGGAATACCAGCGAATACGACACCAGTGTTTTCACCAGGGCGGTTTACGCTAAAGCTTGGTGTTCTCTCTAATTCAACTTTTTCTACTGTAATCTTAGATGACATAGTAGCTAATTCGTCTACTAGAGCTAACATATCTTTAGATACGTTATCGTCTCCTGCGCTTACTTTAAGTAAAATATCGTTCTCCATTAATTGAAGGTATTGGGATAGTTGTGTTTTTATATCTGCATCTAGTATCATTTTGATCGAACTCCTTAGATTTTGCCTACAAGGTCAAGGCTTGGTTTAAGTGTTGCAGAACCCTCTTGCCATTTAGCTGGGCAAACTTCACCTGGGTTGTTACGTACGTATTGAGCAGCTTTAATTTTGTTAACAAGAATGCTTGCGTCACGGCCGATACCGTCAGCATTGATTTCCATAGATTGGATAACGCCGTCTGGATCGATGATGAATGTACCACGAGCAGCAAGACCTTCTTCTTCCATTAAAACGTTGAAGTTTGTAGTGATTGTGCGAGTTGGGTCACCAATCATGATGTACTCGATTTTGCCGATAGTTTCTGAGCTATCATGCCATGCTTTGTGAGTGAAGTGAGTGTCTGTAGATACAGAGTATACTTCAACGCCTAAGTCTTTTAGAGTTGCGTATTGGTTTTGTAAGTCTTCAAGTTCAGTTGGGCAAACGAATGTGAAGTCAGCTGGGTAGAAACAAACTACACTCCATTTTCCTTTTAAACTTTCGTCAGTAACTTGGATAAATTCTCCATTATGGTAAGCATTAGCTTTAAACGGTTTTACTTCTGTGCCGATTAATAACATGTTAAAATTCCTCCTAAATGTTGGTTTTGAGCATCAAAAAATAGTGTGCTCATAAAATATATTTTTTAATTAACTATAATAATTCTAATTCGATATTAATTATCATATAGAAGTGGTTATTTTGTCAAGAGAATAAACCAACTTTATACCAATTTAATTAATATTTATTCTCAATTAAGACTAACAGGGAATGGAAAGGTAATTTTAAGTCTATAAATTTTAGATGAGTAGTTGAAAGTTTAGTGTGTATGTTAGAGATAGTGTGTAAGTTTAATTTCTTAGGAAGGAGATATTTCTTAGAAGTTGTGGTTTTGAAAAGGAACTGCTTACTTCTATTTTACAAAGAATTTTGTGATAAATAAAATAAAATGAATCGGAAATTTTTTGAACAATTTTTGTCATCTCAAATATATAATTAGGAAGTATATTACGATAATAGTTAGAAACATTGACTCAAAGTGCTAACAAGATATAATAAAACCTAGATATACATTTCAAAAAGAAGATCATATATTTTAGGATGAAAGATTTAATCCTATTATTTTTTATAGCTTTTAGAAAACGCTTACAATTAGTGTGGAGGGGAAACCATGTCTAAGTTCATGAAGTATTTTTTAATGGAAGCTAAAGATGTGATTGCATATGTGAAAGAGAAATTATCTAAGTTTGAACATGCAAAGGGGTTACAGTGTAAAGAAATAGGTGATGGCAATTTAAATTATGTGTTCCGCGTTTGGGATGAAAAAGAGAACATGTCTGTCATCGTAAAGCAAGCTGGGGATACAGCTCGCATTTCAGAGGAGTTTAAGTTGTCGACGAATCGTATTCGTATAGAATCAGATGTTTTGCAGTTAGAGGATGAGTTAGCACCTGGACTTGTTCCTAAGGTGTATTTATTTGATAGTGTGATGAATTGTTGCGTAATGGAAGATTTATCGGATCACACAATATTACGTACAGCACTTATAAATCATCAAATATTTCCGAGGCTTGCTGACGACTTAACTACTTTTATGGTAAATACACTTTTGTTAACATCGGATGTTGTAATGAATCATAAAGAGAAGAAGGAACTTGTGAAGAATTATATAAATCCTGAATTATGTGAGATTACAGAGGACCTCGTATATTCAGAACCATTTACAAATCATAATAAGCGTAATGAGTTATTTCAGTTAAATGAGGGATGGATTAGGGAACATATTTATAGTGATAAAGAGCTTCGTATGGAAGTAGCGAAACGTAAATTTTCTTTTATGACGAATGCACAGGCATTACTTCATGGTGATTTACATACTGGTTCTGTTTTTGTAAGAGATGATTCTACAAAGGTTATTGATCCTGAGTTTGCTTTTTATGGACCTATGGGATATGACGTTGGGAATGTAATGGCGAATTTAATGTTTGCTTGGGTGAATGCAGATGCAACGATGTCACCTGGAGCTGAGAAAGATACGTATATGGATTGGTTACAAACTACGATGGTAGAGGTAATTGATTTATTTAAGCAGAAGTTTTTAGGTGCTTGGGATATTCATGTGACCGAGATTATGGCGAAGGAAGAAGGCTTTAGCGAAGTCTATTTGCAATCTGTATTAGAGGATACAGCTGCAGTGACAGGTCTGGAATTAATTCGCCGTATTGTTGGATTAGCGAAAGTAAAAGATATTACTTGTATTGGGAATGAGGAAGCACGTGCTAGAGCGGAGCGAATTTGTCTTCAAGTAGCGAAGGGTTTTATTTTACGAGCGAATCAATATAGAACGGGCACAAGTTTTGTAGAAACGTTAAAAGAACAGTCAATGCACTACGCGAAGTAAGGGGAGAATATGATGGAAGAGCAATTAATACCAATTCAGTGGAAAGATGATGCTTTAGTTTTGTTAGATCAAACGTTATTACCAAATGAAATTGTCTATGAATCTTTTAAAACAGCTGAAAGTGTGTGGGATGCGATTCAAGTAATGAAAGTACGAGGTGCACCCGCGATTGGTGTTTCAGCTGCTTATGGAGTGTATTTAGGGATAAAGGAATTTGCTGAAAGTACGGAAGAAGGATTTATGGATGAAGTAAGAAAGGTATGTACATACTTGGCGACATCAAGACCGACTGCCGTAAATTTATTTTGGGCACTTGAAAGAATGGAAAGTGTAGCGACAGATAATATTCATTTATCAATCTCACAGCTGAAAAATAGATTACTAGAAGAGGCAAAAGAGATTCATAGAGAAGATGAAGAAATTAACCGTCAAATTGGAGAACATGCATTAACATTATTCCATGATGGAATGGGAGTATTAACACATTGTAATGCTGGTGCGTTAGCGACAACTAAGTATGGTACCGCGACAGCTCCCATGTACTTAGCGAAAGAAAAAGGATGGGACTTAAAAATCTATTCTGATGAAACACGCCCTAGATTACAAGGTTCAACGTTAACAGCATTAGAACTGCAGCGAGCAGGCATTGACGTTACTGTTATTACAGATAATATGGCAGCTATGGTCATGTCACAAGGGAAGATTGATGCGGTAATTGTTGGATGTGATCGTGTGGCAGCAAATGGTGATGTAGCAAATAAAATTGGCACATTAGGCGTATCTATTTTAGCTAAGTACTACAACATTCCGTTTTATGTAGCAGCGCCAACACCGACAATTGATTTAAAGACATCGACAGGAAAAGAAATTCCGATTGAAGAAAGAGATGCTTCTGAAGTGATTAATCGCTTCGGAAAATATTCAGCTCCGAAAGAAAGTAAAGTATATAATCCAGCATTTGATGTTACTCCACATGAAAATGTAACAGCGATTATTACAGAAAAAGGGATTGTAAAGGCACCGTTTACGGAGAATTTAAAAAAGCTATTTCAATAAGTAGATAAATGTAAAAGTCAGTCATCATAAGCTTCATACTTAGGGGGATGTATATGTTATTACAAAAAGAAAGAGAAGAAATTGTAGCGTATGGAAAGAAAATGATTTCTAGTGGTTTAACAAAGGGAACGGGCGGTAATATTAGTATCTTTAATCGTGAACAAGGTCTTGTTGCGATTAGCCCAAGTGGTTTAGAGTATTATGAAACAAAGCCTGAAGATGTAGTTATATTAAACCTAGATGGTGAAGTAGTAGAAGGAGAGAGAAAACCATCAAGTGAATTAGATATGCACCTTATTTACTATAGGAAGCGTGAAGATATAAATGCGCTTGTGCATACACACTCTCCTTACGCGAAGACGATTGCATCATTAGGATGGGAGCTTCCTGCTGTATCGTATTTAATTGCTTTCGCAGGACCGAATGTGCGCTGTGCACCGTATGAAACATTTGGTACGAAGCAATTAGCGGAGGCTGCTTTTGAAGGCATGATTGATCGCCGTGCTGTTTTACTTGCAAATCACGGTTTAATTGCTGGTGCAAATAATATAAAAATGGCGTTTACTGTTGCAGAAGAGATTGAGTTTTGTGCTCAAATTTATTATCAAACGAAAAGCATTGGGGAACCAAAGCTATTGCCAGAAGATGAGATGGAGAATTTGGCGAAGAAGTTTGAAGGGTATGGGCAGCAGTAGAATGAAACAAAAACACCCTCAAGAAATCTTGAGGGTGTTTTTTAAGCTTTTTTAAGCAACAAATACATAAAGTAAGGAGCCCCAATTAAAGCAACGACAATACCTGCTGGAATGCCATTAGGATCAACGATATTTCGTCCGATTGTATCTGCTAATAATAATAGCCATCCGCCGATTAAAAGGGCGATAGGCATGAAGATTTGATGTCTTGGACCTACTAAAGATTTCGCGATATGAGGAGCCATTAATCCGATAAAGCTAATTCCTCCTGTTACGGAAACAGCTGCGGCTGCAAGTGCAACGGCTGCAACTAATAAGTACCTGCGTTCTTTTTCAATTTCAATTCCAACGCCAATTGCGACTGGTTCGTTTAATGCTAAAATGTTTAATCGATTTGCTTTATAGAAAACAAACGGAATGAATACGATTAACCATGGGAGCATTGCTAAAACGAAAATCCAGTCATCTCCCCAAATATTTCCGGCAATCCATTTTGAGATAAAGTCCACTTTCATACGATCAGCGGATGAAATAAGGACAATCATCGCTCCAGATAGTGCAAATGCAAAACCGATACCAGTTAATGTTAATCGTATTGGTTGAAGTCCAGTTGATTTACTATATGAAAACACGTAAATTAGAACAGCTGTCAGAAATGCCCCAATAAATCCAACGACAGGTAGTAAGTAAAGAAATGAACCTACGTCTATTGGAAAGTATAAAAAGAAAATAGCAACAGCAACACCAGCCCCAGAGTTAATACCAAGAATACCAGGTTCAGCTAAATCATTTCGGGTAATTCCTTGCAGAATAGCCCCTGATAAAGCGAGAGCCATACCAGCTAATAATGTAATGACAATTCTAGGTAGTCTTAAAGAGTATAAAACAAACTCCTCTTTAAAAGTCCCTTGCCCCATTAATGTTGGGAGTAGTCGATCATAAGATAAAGATGCTGAACCAAGTCCCATTCCAACTACAATGGTTGTGATGATTACTATAAGTAAAGCGAGTATAATGAGACGCTGTTTTCTTAAAATAGATTGCATCATGAGAATGTTTTTCCTCCTTTACGTACAATGAATAGGAAGAATGGTAACCCTACAATCGCAACAATTGCCGCAACTGGTGTTTCGTATGGAGCGTTAATAGTACGTCCGATTGTATCTGCAAGTAGCATAAAGGAAGCTCCAGCAATTGCTGACATCGGTATAACAAATCGGTAATCTGGACCGACAATTGGGCGTACCATGTGAGGTACCATTAAGCCGATAAATGCCATATTTCCAACAAGCGCTACAGATGCACCTGCAAGTAAGATAATAATGATAAATAAAATAGTTTTAATAACAATAATTTTTTGACCTAGTCCAATAGCCACTTCTTCACTGAAACTAAGAACTGTCAATTTTTTTGCTAGTAAGATAGCGATAAAGATACTAATTGAAATGACTGGAATAATAATTTTTAATTGGCTCCAAGTTGTTCCAATTACGCCCCCAGCAGTCCAAAGTGATACATCTTGTGAAATTTTAAAGTAAATGCCGATTCCTTCTGAAATTGCGAGTAGAAATGCTGAAACTGCAGCGCCCGCTAATACAATTCGAAGAGGAGAAAGGCCGCCTTTTTTCACCATACCAATTCCAAATACCATAATTGCGCCAATTGCAGCACCGATAAAGCAAGCTAATGTTAAGTAAAGATAGCTGATGGAAGGGTTGAAAGCAAGTGTCAGTGCAAGCGCAGCATTTGCTCCACCAGATAGCCCTAATAATCCAGGGTCCGCAAGTGGATTTCGTGTTAATCCTTGCATAATTGCCCCAGAAACGGCTAATCCAGCTCCTACAAAAATAGCAGCAACTTCACGTGGTAAACGTATTTCTCGAATAATAGATATTTTGTCTCCTTTAGCGGAGGAAGTGAGTGCTAACCATACATCTTTTATCGAAGTATCTGCAGCACCTAATACCATTGCAACCATAAAAATAAGAAAGAATGCAATTAAGCTTAAAATTAGTTTGTATGTAAAAGCTATAGAACGTGGATTGTCATGATCTTTTGTCATTCGTTTCACATCTTTTCTGTTCATAGAATAAAGGAAGAGGAATTCTTAAATTAAGAATTCCTCATGTTTGTATTATTTACCAAGAAAGCTCTTCTTGAAGAAGTCTAGTTGGAAATCTAATGTAAGTGGATCATTGAAATAGAATTCCATCATGTTTGCTTCATATACGCGATTATTTTTTACTGCTGGGATGTTTTTATATGATTCTGTCTCTTGGAATGAGTTATCAGTATCTTTGTTTTTACTTACGATTAAGTAATCACCAGCAAATTCAGGTAATACCTCAGTAGATAATGCGTAGTAACCTTCTTTTAATGCTTTCTCTTTTACTTTTTCAGGCATTTTTAATTTCATTTCTTGGTACAGGATTTCTGTTCCACGGCCCCAGTTCTCGCCGTATACATAAAGCTGTTTGTTGAAGTTTTCTACAACAGAAACTGTTGCATCTTCACCGATTTTTGCTTTAATTTCTTTACCAGCTTCTTGTGCACGTTTCTTGAAGTCATCAACCCAAGTTTTTGCTTCTTTTTCTTTATTTAATAACTTACCGATTTCTAAATGCTGTGTTAAGTAATCAACTTTTCCGTAAGTGTATGTTACAGTAGGCGCGATTTTCTTTAACTTATCGACATTTTTAACATTTGATAAACCGATGATTAAATCTGGATTTAGTTCAGCGATTTTTTCAACATTTTCATCAGATACTTCAGCAACATCTTTAAGTTTGCTATCAAAACGTGGGTTTTGTTTAGACCATGAATCTACCCCAACAAGATTTACACCTAATGACATTACGTTACCAGCGAATGATGATAATACAACAACGCGTTTTGGATTTGCAGGAACTTCTACTTTTTTACCATCTTCAGATTGGTATGTAATTGTTTCTGATTTGCTACCTTTTGCATCGTTCTTTTTGTCTGTAGAGCTATTGCTACAAGCGCTCATAACAAGAACGAAAAGGACTGTTAGTGAAATAAATAACTTTTTCATCGTCTTTCTCCTTTAACATAGATGATATGTGTATACAATAATTTGTTTAACTGCAATCTTTTTGAAATAGTAGTGGTAATGCAAAATAATTTATTAAAAATCTTGAATATGAGATTTTATAATATAGTAATAACCATATTAATGAAAGAAGATGTAATCTCAAATTTGCTAATTATTAACAAAATGATAATGATTATCACTATTGATTCTTTAAATAATATAATTTTATATAGGTGTATTGTCAATAGTAATTTTGATTGTAAATTTTGCGGAAACAGGTTATATTTTATTGAGAATGATAATCAACGATTAATAGCTGAGGAGTGAGCACGAATGAATCGAGAAGAATTGTTTGATGTAACCGTGATAGGCGGAGGACCTGCAGGGCTTTATTCAGCTTTTTATAGTGGACTCAGAGAAATGAGAACGAAAATAATAGAATTTCAACCACATTTAGGTGGAAAAATACATGTGTATCCGGAAAAAATGATTTGGGATGTAGGAGGACTATTGCCAGTTACAGGTGATAAGTTAATTGAACAACTTGTACAGCAAGGGTTAACATTTAAGCCGGAAGTTGTATTAGATACAAAAGTAGAATCGATTATTCGTAATCAAGATGGTACTTTTACATTAAAAACAAGTACTGGCGAAGAACACTTTTCAAAAACAGTTATCGTCGCAACAGGAAGTGGTATATTGAAACCGCAAAAGTTATCTATTGAAGGTGCTGAGCGATTTGAAGTATCGAATTTAAATTATACAGTTAAATCTTTAAAGCGTTTCAAAGGTAAAACAGTTATTATTTCCGGTGGAGGCAATTCTGCTGTTGATTGGGCAAATGAATTGGAACCAATTGCGAAAAAAGTGTATGTAACTTATAGAAAAGAAGAATTATCTGGTCATGAAGCACAAGTAAAACAACTTATGAACAGCTCAGCGGAGTGTTTCTTTAATACATCGATTACAAAATTAATTGCCGGTGATAATCATGAAGCGATCGAATATGTAGAATTAACAAATCATGAAACAGGTGAGGTTTCTCATTTACCTATTGATGAAGTTATTATTAATCATGGATATGAACGCGACATTACATTATTAGAAAATAGTGAGTTAGACGTTGCAATTATAGATAATTATTATATTGCAGGTAATGCAAATAGTGAGTCTTCAGTAGATGGATTATATGCTGCTGGAGATATTTTAAAGCACGAAGGGAAACTACACTTAATTGCAGGTGCATTCCAAGATGCTGGAAATGCTGTGAATAAAGCAAAACAATTTATCCAACCAGATGCAAGTGAGTACGGAATGGTTTCTTCTCATAATGAAGTATTTAAGAAGAGAAATCGCGAACTGATTAAGCAGATGATGAAATAATAAGGAACAAGTATACCCCCACGTATTTCTCTATTCAAGTGAATGAGAGGTGTACGTGGGGGTTTTCCTGTTTACTATATTTTCTATCATTATAATGACACCGGTTTCATCAGTTCATATGATATGAACATTTTATTGGTAAAGCATCCTAGAAAACAATTTAGCTATGTTTTGCTTACACAGAACATGGCTAAATTACGCTGTCCCTTTAGCGCGTTTATTAGGAAATGGCATATTTAGTATAGAAGCAATATACTGTTTTCCGTGTTTTCGAGCCAATGATTCTAATATTTGACGGACGCGTTTTGTAAGATGACCTTGTTTTTGGATGGCTTCACAATATGCGTCATAGAAGGCATATTTAGCCCAAAGGAAATCATCTTGTTGGAATAAGAAATGATTTTTGTACCATTCACCAATTGTATGATAACAATTGTTTTCATGTATTGCTGTGCTTTGAGAAAGAAAACGATCAGATAAAGATACATTCAAATGAGAAATTGTGTTTTCTGTTTCAACTTGCAGTGTTTTTTCTAACATTGTAATGATGTGACGAGTAGCCATATGTTAACTCTCCTTTGTGTAAATGGGTAATACCATTCTATATTTAAAAAATTCTTACTATATAATACTATACAATATATGGAATGCATCTACCTGCTTTTTGAACTGCATTTACAAAATCTTTTTTATTTGTTTACAAAAATAAAGTAAAGTAAGATACAGTATAGATGAAAAAATAATAAAGGAATGAACGCATTGTATATAACAATAGAAGAGACTGCGGAGTATTTGAATTTACCAAAATCGTATATTGAAGAGTTAATTCAGCAAAAGAAAATTCGTGCGCTATTCGATGGAGAGCAATATTTAGTAAATAAAGAACAATTCAATACGCATTTAGAACAAATGGAGAAATATAAGCAATTAGTGGAAGAAATATTGAACGAACCAATTCCAGAAGATATGGATGTTAAAGACGAAGATTAAACTATGGGAAATCCCTTATGAAGATATGCAGAAATGTATCTTCATAAGGGATTTTTTGTTTGAAGATATCAAAAACATAAGGAGTTCTTAGCCTTTCTTCAAATTTTGATAGGTAGTAGTCTACCATGTTAAAAGCATATTTTTTTCTAGCTAGGACAAACATAGAGAACGTAACCTGTACAGATACATATACTATCAGTGCAAAAGCTTATAAATTAATGGAAGGGGTTTTCTCGTGAGTTTATTTCATTGTGATTTTTTGAAAGACTTAATTGGATCTTTTGTGAGAGTAAACAGGGGTGGTCCAGAATCTCAAAAAGGAACAATAATATCAGTATGTCAGGACTACTTCGTATTGAAGAATGAAAAAGGTGAGCTTTATTACTATCAACTTAAACATCTAAAAAGTATTACAAAAAATGCGAAAGAATGTGGATCAAGTGATTGTGAGTGGGAAGATTGCGCCTGTGCAGAAGATTTTGAAGCACTACTTGAAAGTTTCAAATATTGCTGGGTGAAAATTAATCGCGGCGGTCCAGAGAAAGTGGAAGGCATTTTGCAAGATGTTTCTTGTGACTTCGTAACATTAATCGTAAAAGAAGAAATTATATTAATTGCAATAAAGCATATTAAAAGTGTTAACTATAATGCTTTAGCATGCGGAGAGAGTGATGAGAGCGACGATAGTAAGGAAAGTAGCGATAATTCAGGTCGTGCTCGTGCACAAAGACAATCAAGTAGAGGAAGATAATAAGAAAGGGGGATACGAAATTGGAGAACGTATTATGCTGTGACCAAATTAAATGTTTAGTTGGTGAGACTGTAAAAGTAAACCTTCGTGGACCAGAAAGTCGAGTTGGTGAGCTCGTATCGTTAGGAAAAGATTATCTAACGTTACAGTTACCTCATGGTGAATTAGTATATTATCAGTTGAAACATGTGAAGAGTCTAGTGAAGAAAGTGAAAGAAAGTAAATGTGGCGATTGCTATAGTTCATGTTTCTGCTCTGATGAGGATACTTTTTTAGATATATTAAAAGACTTGAAGTATAAGTGGGTAAAAATTAATCGTGGCGGTCCAGAGTGTGTGGAAGGTTTATTAAGTGAGGTACACCATGGCTGTATTACACTAGTAAACGGTGATGAAGTTATTTATGTAATTAAGTCTCATATTAAGAGTGTGAGTCAAGTAGTTAAATGTAAAAAGAATGAAGATGAATAATGTTTAATAAATAAGAGGGGCATTATGAGGGAAAGAGAAGAACAATTTCTTATTTCGATAGTATGAAAAGGAATTACTTACTATTAAAACAGAACTTTGCCCTGATTATTTTTTTAGAAATGGAAGACAGATAAGAAGAAATTCGTAGGAAGGAGGATATAGATGAATGAGTTAAACAAAAGTATTGGAGAAAATATATATGTTAAATTAATCGGTGAAAAAAGATTTAAAGGTGTATTAATTGATGTAGGAAATGATATCGTTGTTCTTTACAATGGACAAGACTACGTATATATATCTTTATATCATGTACAATATTATAAGTTTTTAAGATCAAATGATGAAGAAATCTCAAAACCAGATGTGGATTCTGTAATTAAGAGAGAGTCTCCTTCAATTTCTTTGAGGAAAGTATTAAGTACATCTAAAGGGATTTTTACGGAAATTTATGTAGCCGGAAATGCTCCAATACATGGTTATGTTACAAGTGTGATGAACGATTATATTGTTTTTTATAGTCCAGTTTATAAAACTGTATATATATCTTTAAAACACTTGAAATGGTTAATTCCGTATAAAGAAAATCAAGTGCCTTATGCCCTCAATAAAAATGAACTCCCCGTGAATCCGTTAAATATTACGTTAGCTCGAACGTTTGAAGAACAGCTTATTAAAATGGCTGGGAAAATTATGGTGTTCGATTTAGGTGAGGAGTCCAATAAAATTGGAAAAATGGCGAAAATTGATGAAGGTCATATTGAAATATCAAAAGCACGTGATGC
Source organism: Bacillus sp. PK3-067 (assembly GCF_056738645.1). Lineage (NCBI taxonomy): Bacteria > Bacillati > Bacillota > Bacilli > Caryophanales > Bacillaceae > Bacillus > Bacillus sp. PK3-067. The sequence continues at coordinate 381,046 of NZ_CP096490.1, forward strand.
GAAAATGTATGTAAATATTCAACATGTAAAATCCGTCCATTGTCCGTAGATTAGTTGGAAGGGCTGGCTTTTTCTTTTATATGCAGAAGAAAAGGTCGAGCCTATTTGTTTTAGTTTAATTTGGAGATGAGGGGAAAATGAATTGAATATAAGCATAGTATAGTGTGATTTTTTAAAAGGTAACTTTGCACTAACTTATAAACATTGTGTACGAGTTATCTTATTATATATTCAATTTATTTTTTGAGGAGGAGCTGCTCAACTAATTTATTAAAGGGGTTTTGTTTGTGGAGCAGTTTCCTAATTCGTTATCAATTACATTGCTTGGTAGTGCTGGTGGAGCAGCAAAAGCGGTTTTAGCAATTTTAAATCAAGCGATAGCAAATGAAAAAGATCCAATTTATGAAGTATTAAAGAATGCCAAATTTCATTTGGTGGATATAAAACAAAAAGATAGGACTTATTATGATGAGTTGTTTTCGAATCTGAAAGGTCAATTATATTTATATGAAATAAACCTTCAAAATGTAGTGGAATTTAAACAACATTTAAAAGAAAAAAGAACGAGTGTTGTGATTGATGTTTCAGGGGCAGATACAATTAGAGTATTAAGCTGCTGTAATGAACTAGGAATTTGTTATATTAACTCAGCCTTGGAAAATGAGGCAGTAGATCAGGACGATAGCTTAATTGGCTTTCAGCTTACGGAAAGATATACAAGGTTTGAGAAGGAGAAAGAGAAATTTACAAATACAAAAGCGATTATAGGTTCAGGTATGAATCCAGGTGTTGTTCAATGGATGGTTGTTGAGCTTATGAAGGAACGACCAAATGAAAGGCCAAGAGCATGTTATATTGTAGAACATGACACGTCATTTTTGAATGATACAGCACTTATAAAGCCACATACACTTTATGCTTCATGGGCAGTAGAGCGATTTTTAGATGAAGCAATCTGGAGTTATCCGATGTATATGAGCCATCATCGTCCTCTTTACTTTTATGAAGATGTATATGCTTCAGAGTATAAAGTGAAGTTAGGAGAAAAAGAATTCTATGGTTGTTTAATGCCACATGAGGAAGTATTAATTTTAGGGAAAAACTTTAATATGGAAGTTGGTTTTCTTTACCGAATTAATGAGTATACAACAAATATAATTAGACAGAACTTAGATCAAGTAGAAGATTTATGGAACTGGAATCGTAAAGTGTTTAATCCAGCGGAAGAAGAGGTTGCTGGAGAGGACTTGGTCGGTGTGTTACTCGTTTATGAAAATAGTGAGACATATATGTATAATGTGATGAATAGTAGCCAAGTTTTTCGTAAATATAAAACGAATGCAACGTATTTTCAGGTAGGGTGCGGGATTTATGCGGGCTTGTCCAGTTTACTTTTAGATCAATTTGAACAAGGTGCTTATTACGTTGAGGAGTTGTTATTAAATACAGAAAGTAAGTACGGTGAGTATTTAAATTTATATATGAAGGATTTTGTAATAGGGCATAATAATTTTACGGATGGATTGTTACATGACAGGGTAAGATGGATGTAAGTTGTTACCAAAAGGAAGGGGAGATCTCCTTCCTTTCATTATTATAAGGTTAAATATTGCCCTGAAAGCAATTTCATACTTATACTTTAAGGAGATAACAATGAAAGTTTTTTGTATCGATCAAGGGGAGTTTTTATATGAATAAATACAAGAGCTTGATTTATGAAGAAAGAAGAGCCTTAAAGGTATTTATATTATTATTTTATATTATATTCTTTTTATATGACGCTATATATTATTTTGTATATCCTGCTATGAATATTAGTGGAACAGCGGTAGGTTGGCCAGAAGGTAGTCTTGGGATAGGTGTGCCTATATTTGTAATAGCATTATTTCCTATTTCTATATATCTTCAAAAAAGAGGGTATGTATATTCTGTAAAATATTTATTTTTATTTGGGTACATGTTTATCAATCTTGTGAATAATTTAATGATTTATTTGCGAACGGATAGACCTTTTGAACATGGCAGTATGGTAGAAATGTTATTAATTTTATTTGCCCCAGTTTTCGTGAATAGAAAATACTTTTATTTAGTGTCCTTTAGTGTAATTGGAAAGTACGTATTTTTCACATTGCTATTACAAGATTTAAAAGTGGTAATTCCACTTGTTTTATGTATATTCTATTTCATTATTTCACATTCTTTATTAAAACGATTTCAATCTTATGTAAGAACAGTGGTTGAAATGATGAACAATATGAAAGAGACGGAAAATTTAGCTGTGATTGGGACTATGTCTACAACAATTGCTCATGAAATTCGAAATCCGTTAACAGCGTTAAAAGGGTTTACGCAAATGCAAAAAGAAAGAAATCCAACTGATACGATGAGCTACGACATTATGCTACAAGAAATTGAAAGAGTCAATGGATTTGTTAGTGAATTGATGTTGTTAGGAAAACCAAAGCCAACAAATTATGAAAGGTGTAATATACGAGACATCCTTCTATATGTTGTGCATCTAATGGAAAGTTATGCAACGCAATATAGAGTTAAATGTCATTTACAAGTAGATGGGAATTTACCGGCTATAAACGGTGATGATAAGCAATTAAAACAAGTGTTATTAAATATCATTAAAAATGGAATAGAATCAATGCCAGAGGGTGGAGAAATTCATATCCGTGCATATCAAAAAACGCAAGGACATTTGTGTATTTCTGTTGAAGACCAAGGATTTGGTATAGAGAATGAGAAGTTAGAAAAAATTGGCAAGGCGTTTTACACAACAAAGGAGACTGGTACAGGACTTGGATTAATGATTACATATAAAATTATTAAGGAACATCAAGGGAGTATCACGATCCAAAGTAGTGTAGGAGTAGGAACGAAAGTAGAAATTTTTTTGCCGACCTTTTAATGTATTGGGAGAAAAGATTTTTCAGAAAAGTGTTCTTGTTGTGTAAATATAAACATTTTATAAAATGTTTCAAGAAGGGTTTTTTTTATAAAATACTTCGTTTATAATGGAGGAAAATATCGACATGAGATTGATTGCTCATGTAGCGGTTCAGTAGTGTTATGAAAAGATAAGAAGGGGTGCACACGCATCCTTTTTTCTATGCAGATATTATGAAAGAGGTGGTATGATGGAATTAACATTAAATTCGACTGTATGTTTACACACGATTCAATTTCGAAAAGAGCAAAAGAATTATATTGTAAAAGATACAATTACAGGAGAAAAATATGAAATGCCGCCACTTTGGATTGATGCATTGGCAATGATGCGTGACGGTTTTTTATTGGGGGAAATTGAGGAGAAATTAAAAGAAGAGTATCCATCCGAAGAAGTGAATATGTTAGCATTCACGAGGCAACTGTTAGAACTAGAACTTGTTGAAATGGTAGATGGAGAAGAGATAGCTTGCACAAAGAAGAAAGAGATAGATTGTTTAGCTTGGTTGCGTCCTCGTGTGGAACAATTCTTTCTTAATTTAAATAGAAAATATAGAAGCAAAGACCAGTAGTGGCCTTTGCTTTTTTTATAGGCTATGTTTAAAAAATAACAGCAAATGCTCTTGCGAAAGCACCGTCACTATTTTTAATTTTTAAAGGTGCTGCTGAGAAAAAGAAACGTTTTTCTTCGATAGCATCTAGATTTGTTAAGTTTTCAATTAAGTAAATATCATTCCCTAGTAATATGTGATGAATCGGTGATGTTTCTGTTGTGACTTCATCAGGGGAAATGAAATCTAAACCGATAGATTTTACTTTTAATCGCACTAGTTCTTTAGCTAATTCTTCAGAAAGATAAAATGCTTCCTTCTCATAAGCTTCTGTATTCCATTTTGTGGATAGATTAGAATGAAAAATAACAATATCACCTTCTTTTATGTCAGTATTATGCAATACTGTCTTAGGTAATTTTCGCTCTTGAATATGTGTTACATCTATAAGAACAGCTTCACCTACAAATTGATCCAGCGGTAATTGATCGATGGTCGTTGCGCCTGAAATAAAATGCGCAGGAGCATCACAATGCGTGCCAACATGAACGACAGAATGAAAATCTGTAACTTGATATCCTGATTCTTCAACACTTGTAACAGCTTCTAGTTGTATTTTAGGTGTTCCAGGAAATTGAGACATATTATTTTCAAATGTTTGTGATAAATCAATTACTTTCATTTTACATACCTCCAATATATGTTTTTCAAATAATAAAAAGCTCATCCTTCAGTATCAAGAAAGATGAGCTTTACATGCTAGTTGGGTTTTATCTTCCAAAATGCATTGCATTTTGCAGGAATTAGCACCTATTCAGTTTGTATAAACTGAGGTTGCTGGGCTTCAAAGGGCCGGTCCCTCTGCCTCTCTTGATAAAGAAGTATTCAGTTTTTAAAATCGGAATTTTCCGATAGTTAAATTGTAATTCATTTCCTTTTTGCGTGCAATACAAAATAGGTATTCACCCAAATAAAGCTGCTCGCATATTGTAGCTTATGTAAATAGAATGCTGCGAAGGAGTGAGTGCAGTGACAGGAAATGTATTAAATTATTATGCTGGTGGTAATACAGCTAGGGGATTTCACAATTTATACGAAGAGAATTTAAAAGGATTAGACAGATTATTTATCTTAAAGGGTGGCCCAGGAACGGGAAAATCTTCTTTAATAAAGGCAATAGGTCGTGAATGGATTGAAAAAGGATATGATATTGAATTTTTACATTGTTCTTCTGATAATAAATCGGTTGATGGTGTAATTATCCCAAAATTAAAAGTAGGAATTGTTGATGGGACATCGCCGCATGTTATTGAGCCAAAAATGCCAGGGGTTGTTGAAGAGTATATAAATTTAGGAATTGCTTGGGACTCAGATAAACTAAGAAAGCAGAAGTTAGAAATTGAAAGATTTGTTTCAGAAGCAAGCAAAGCTTTTCAGTCTGCTTACGCACGTTTTAAAGAGGCATTGGTTATACATGATGAGTGGGAGAAGATATATATTGATAATATAGATTTTAATAAAGCAAATGAACTAACCAATCAGCTAATCCAGAAATTATTTGCAGATAAAAGCGGGAGACAATCGCTTGTAAAACATCGTTTTTTAGGAGCTGCTACACCGAAAGGAGCAGTTGATTTTGTTCCTAATTTAACAGAAGGGTTACCACATCGTTATTTTATAAAAGGGCGCCCAGGCTCTGGAAAATCAACGATGCTCAAAAAGTTAGCTAAGGCAGCTGAAGAAAAAGGGTTTGAAGTTGAAGTATATCATTGCGGATTTGACCCGAATAGTCTTGATATGGTTATCGTAAGAGAATTAGGATTTGCAATTTTTGATAGCACCGCACCACATGAATATTTTCCAAGTCGCGAGGGTGATGAAATTATTGATATGTATGTCCTTATTGTTACGCCAGGGACGGATGAGAAATATGCGAAGGAAATTCGTGATGTCTCCATTCAATATAAAGCAAAAATGAATGAGGCGATGTCTTTCTTAGCGAAAGCAAAATCGGTTCGTGATAAATTAGAACGAATTTATATTGCTGCTATGGATTTTTCAATAGTAGATGCATATAAAGAGGAGATTCAAAAAGAGTTTGAACGAATTGCTGCTACTGTAATTGAAAAGCAACAATAGACGTTTCATTAGGCTGTCAGTAATTTCTGACAGTTTTTTTAGTATGTAGTAAAATTAATAGTGTATTGTCGAATTTCCAAGGAAATAATCAAAAAATGGAGATGTTATGAAATGAGAGAGAAAATCGAGTTGGAGTTAGAAAGAATTGAAAAAGAGAATGATGTAAAAATTTTATTTGCGGTGGAATCAGGGAGTCGTGCTTGGGGGTTTCCATCGAAAGATAGCGATTATGATGTTAGGTTTGTTTATATACATCCGGTAGAATGGTATTTATCAATTCATGACAAACGAGATGTAATTGAATATCCAATTAGTGATGATTTAGATATAAGTGGTTGGGATATTAAAAAGGCGTTGCAACTATTCGCGAAGTCGAATCCTGCTTTACTTGAGTGGATTCGATCACCAATTTTTTATTCGAAAAACTCTAATTTTCCAGAACTACTTCAACAGATGAGTGAGAAGAATTTTGATCCAAAAGCAACGATATATCATTATTTACATATGGCGTCGAAAAATTATCGTGAATTTTTGCAAGGTGAGAATGTAAAGCTGAAAAAGTACTTTTATGTATTACGTCCCATTTTAGCTTGTAAGTGGCTAGAAGAGAAAACGACTTTACCTCCTGTAGAATTTGATCGATTAATTACAGAATTATCATTAGAACGTAGCGTATTAGATGAAATTGAAAAGTTGTTAATAAAGAAAAAAGCAGGTACTGAATTAGATGTTGGATTGAAAATTAAGGTGCTAAATCAATTTTTAGAAGAACAAATTCATTACTATCAGCAATATGTAAAAGGAATTGAAAAGGGATCAGGAATCGATATTGAGAGTTTAAATACATTGTTTCGAGATATGTTGTTTGAAGCATATGAAAAAGAGCACAAGTAAGTTTGTGCTCTTTTTATTTTGTAGGAATGAAGAAAACAGATATAGCCGCGATAAGACCTGCAAAGGAGAATAAGTAAAAATTCCATGCTAGGTCATATTGCATTGTCATAATAATACCGACGAGAATTGGGCCAGCAATTGCACCAACTCGGCCAAGCCCCAGTCCCCAGCCTAAGGAGGTAGCTCGGATATGTGATGGGAAGTATTGTGTTACATATGCATTTAATATTTGAGTAATACCGACTGATCCAATACCAGCAAGGCCAATTAAAAGATAAATGATTGTAACAGATGGTTTGATTGTTAATAGTCCGATACATATGGCTGCCATAAGATAAGAGATGCTAATAACGATTTTTGCTCCTATACGATCAGCAATTGCTCCAGCGAATAGTGCGCCGATAGCTGCGGTAATATTTAGCATAAGTAGAAATGACAGACTAGACCCAAGAGGATATCCTGCCTGGCGCATCATCTGTGGTAACCAAGTGTTTAAACCATATATTAAAAACATTCCCATTATATAAGTGATCCAAAAAAGTAGCGTTGCTTTTATGTATTCTTTTGAGAATAAAGTAAAAAATCCATTTTCTTTCGTATAGTAGATGGGTCTTGATGAGTTTTATCTTTTACATGAAATTCAATTTGAAAACGATTAAGAATTTGGTTCACTTCTTCTTGGCGATTACGTGATAATAAAAATTGAATGGACTCGGGTAAATAGCGAATAATGAAAGGAATGAGGAGTAGTGGAATCATTCCGATACCAAACATAATTCTCCATCCGAAATCTTCTAACATAAGCATGGACAAAATAGCACCTAACACGATACCTAAAGGATAGCCAGTAAACATAAGAGCATAAATAAAAGATTGCCTTTTTTTTGGTGAATATTCAACAGTAAGTGCTGAAGCTGTTGGGATAACACCGCCTAATCCGATTCCTCCTATAAATCGAGATAATCCAAATAACTCAGGAGAAGGAGTGATAGCCGCTAAACCCATTGTGATAGAAAAAAGTGCTAAACAGCATATAAGCGTCCATTTACGCCCAATTAGATCTGTAATCGTTCCAACTAGAATAGCCCCAATAAACATCCCAAATAAAGCATAGCTTGCAATTGTACCAGCATGCGCTGGTGATAGCGCCCAGCTTTTGTCTTCTAGGAGCTTTGGTAGAACGGCACCGTAAATACCTAAATCATATCCATCAGCTAAAATGGCTAGCCAACAAATAAAAACAACAAGTTTTGTAATAGAGCTTGGAAAGATAGTTTCTGTAGATTCTAGATGAGGTGGAGCTGAAGGTTGCATAATATTTACCCCTTTTAATTTGTAGATGAATATATTATTTTATTTAATGTTAATATTTTCCTCCTTGTGTCGAATTTTATCTGAAAAGGGTTTATAACAAATAAAGAAGTTCAACAGTAATTTTGTTGAACTTCTTTATTTGTTTACTCATTATCAACTCGTTTTAACGGTTGATCTGCTGGGCCTTCAAGAACGTCTCCCTCAATTGAAAAACGAGAACCATGGCAAGGGCAATCCCAAGTACAATCACCATTATTCCATTCAACTTCACAGCCGAGATGTGTACAAGTTGTATCGACGATATGTAATTTTCCTTCTTTGTCCTTATAAGCACCTGCTCGTTTACCGTTAACATGTACGACAGATCCTTCACCAACTTCGAGATCTTCTGGCTTACGTAATGCGGTTTCAATCTTTCCTGCAATTAAATGTTTCGCAACATCAATGTTTTGGGAGAGGAACGTTTTTATATCTGGATTTGCATGGAAGCGTGATGGTGCATACAGTTCTTTATAGGGACTGTGAACTTTTAGGATGGAGTCCTTCAGTAGGTGAGCGGCAGCAGTTCCAGTTGTCATTCCCCATTTGCGATATCCAGTTGCAACAAATATATTTGGATTTCTTTCGTTAATATGTCCGATATAAGGAAGCTTATCTAGAGTAATTAAATCTTGTGCTGACCATCTATAAGGAACTTCATCTATTCCAAAAGTGGCTTCAGCAAAAGAATAGAGTGCTTCATAATGAAGCATCGTATTTATTCCCTGACCTGTTTTATGACTCTCTCCGCCAATCAAAATTAATTTTTCTCCATTGTTTGTTATATAGCGTAAGGAGCGCTTTGGATCATCAATACTTAAATACATGCCACCTGGATACTCCGTTTTTGCTTTTATTGCAAGAGCGTAGGAGCGTTCTGCGTACATTCGCGTAAAGAAAAAGCTATTCGCATCATAAAAAGGAAAATGTGAACAAGAGACGACATATTCACAAGTGATATGATGGCCCTCTTTTGTAATTATTTGTGAATAATCGCCCTTTTCCACATCCATAGCTGTTGTTTGTTCGTAGACCTTTCCGCCCATCTCCACAAACTTTTCTAAAAGTGTTTTTAAATAAAGAAGGGGATGGAATTGTGCTTGATTTTTCATTACAAGCGCAGATTGTACTGGAATAGGAATCGATAGAGATTGAACATAGTCACAAGGTATATTTAATTTTTGATAAGCTTCATATTCTTTCGATAAATTTCTTAATCCGTTATCAGTAGTTGTATATAAATATGAATCTTCATTTGAGAAATTACAGTCGATTTTATATGTTTGAACAGTTTTATTTATGAATTGTAGAGCCTGATTATTTGATTCATAGTAAAGCCGGGCCTTTTCTACACCGAAATGATTTATTAATTCATCATAAATAAGATCATGTTGTGCTGTTACTTTCGCTGTTGTATGCCCAGTCGTTCCATTTAAAATACGACCAGAATCAATTAAAACAACATCGATGCCTTCTTTTGCAAGTAAATAGGCAGTAGTAATACCTGTAATACCAGCACCGATAATAGCAACTTTCGTCTTTATATTTTCGGATAAACGAGGGAAAGTAGGAAACTGAGTAGATTCAATCCAATAAGATAGCGGCAGTTGTGGAAATGTATCACTTGTCATTGCGGAAACCTCCTGATTTTAGAACAATTTTCCTTTTAATATTTCCATATTATATGAAATTCATGTGTGTTGTTTTAGAAGTAGTCTATTTTTATTAAAAGAGGTTATAAATTATTTTAATATAATTAATTAGGTGGGGCATTATGATGTAGTAGGATTTATATAAAACTAAATTCAAGTGATTCTGTTTGTTGATTACATAGGGAGTTATTGAATGAGATAGAGTCTATGGCGTTTAAGAAAATGTCTATATATAGTGGGTAAATCCTTATGGAATCTATACATTTTCTTTAGTGAAATAAAGTATGATTATAAAAATATAACCACCTTTTATTACTAGGTCATAAAATGTGTTGACAATATAGAAATTCTATTGTTATGATTCATCATGTGGAAAGGTTGATAGAGAGTAAAAAGAGAAATGTTTTTCATTGATAATAAAAGCGAAAAATAAGTGACGATAGAGTGAGTATATTTTCCTTATAATAGATGCTTTTTGGATCATCTAGTAAAATCAATCTGGAAGCAAGAATTGATATATGTAAGTTGCGCAAGGCGCGGCATAAGAAAGGAGCAAAAGGATGAAGGAGCTTCATACGTTTGGGTGGTATGCAGCACGTGTATCACCACATTTGCCGAAAAAAGCATTTAAACCAGTGCCTACTCGTTTATTTGGTGGACTGGCTTATTTGCTTGTGGCATTGGCGGGGTTAATATCGATTGGTGTATTTGAATTGAATGTGTGGGCGAATCTAGGAATTGCGATTGTTCTTGGATTATGTTTTGCTTCACTAGGATTTTTAGGGCATGAAATTTTACATGGAACTGTTGTAAGAAAGGCATGGCTTCGTGACTTCTTAGGCGCGATCGCATTTATGCCATTATCAACAGGGCCAAAGCTTTGGAGAAAGTGGCATAATGCAACGCATCATGTTCATACACAGCATGAAGAGAATGATCCAGATGCATGGCCGACACTTGAGAAACTTAAGAAGAGTAAGTTTTTGAGTTGGGTATATCGTATGCCTTTACATGTACGTTCATTCTTTAGTTTTTTGTCACTAACAATTCAATTTACATTGCATTCGACTCGAATGTTCTTTCATTTTATAAAAGAGTTCAAGTCATCCAATCAAAAATCTGTATGGCTTCAACTTCTTTTGCCTTGGACAGTTTGGATTAGTTTATTGTTTATTATGGGACCTGGAAAATGGTTATTTGCATATGTCATTCCGTTGTTAATTGCTAACTTTATTGTAATGGCATATATCGCAACAAATCACCGCTTAAATCCAATTGTTCCAGTAAATGATCCGTTAGCAAACTGTTTGTCAGTAACAGTGCCGCGCTGGGTAGACGTTTTACATTTCAATTTCTCATATCATACAGAACATCATCTGTTTCCCGCTATGAGTTCTAAATACTATCCGTTAGTAAAAGAGAAGATTAAAGAAATGTGGCCGGAACGCTATCATGAGATGCCGATGACAAAAGCTTTGGCAGCGCTATGGAATACACCACGTGTGTATTATCAAGGAAGTGAATTAGTGGATCCGCATAGAGAGCACTTCTATGGTTCTTTAGGAAATGGACTAGATCCTCATAATATTTCATATCGTGAGGAACATATAGAAGAAGAAAAGAGTATTAAAAAAGTAAATCAGTAAAAATTAATATATTTTTGCAATGAAAAAGCAAGCCATCTCAGGCTTGCTTTTTCTTATAAAGAAACTTCCTTTTTCTTCCTTTTATGGACTTGGACGGAGTTAGTTTCTTTTCGTTGTAGTCGTTTTTCTAAAAGATTAACAAAATAAGTAAATAGAAGAACAAGTATGAGATAGTATGCACCAACGATTATGTAAGTATCTAATTGTTGGAAATTACCTGCTGCAATTGATAAACCTGAACCCCATAATTCGGACATTCCTACATAAGCAACAAGTGAAGAATCTTTTAATCCGATAATAAATTGGTTTCCTAGAGGAGGAAGAGACAGACGAAATGCTTGTGGTAATATAATTCGTCGCATAGCTAAAGGATAAGGCATGCCTAAAGAGCGAGCTGCTTCTAATTGTCCCCGGTCAACGGATTGAATAGATCCACGGAAAATTTCCGTAATATATGCTCCGTTATGAATTGCTAAAGCGATTGCACCTGCCCAAAAAGGGGTGAAAACAACAACGGATGTAATTCCAAAATAGAGAATGGCAATTTGAACAATTAAAGGTGTACCACGAATAATAGCAATGTAGACATGAGCGATACTATTTAAAACTTTATTGTTAGAGATTCGAAAGAAAGCGAATAATAATCCAATTAATGAACCGAGTACTAGGGAAGTTAATGTTAATTGTAATGTGACAATAGTAGCCTTTAAGAGTGTGGGATAGGAAGAGATAAAAATTTCAAACATGCGTTTCACCTCATATTGTATAGATTTTAGTAGAGAATGAAATGCCCCACATAAAATGAACATTTAATCAGTGGGGCATTGTTTATGAATCTTTTGAATGGCTAACTTACTTCGTTTTTTCCTCTTCACCGAGAATATTACGCCCGAACCATTTTTTACTGATCTTTTCATACGTACCATCTTTAATGATTTCATCTAACGCTTTATTTACTTTCTCAACCATTTCTTTATCATCTTTGCGAATAGCAATTCCCATTTCATCAAGATTTAATGGTTTTCCGGCTTCTTTTATCTTCGATTTTCCTTCTTTTATCATACGTAGACCAACCATTTGATCCGTAATTACTGCGTCAACACGCCCAGGCTCTAAGTCCATAAGAGCAGTAATATCGCTGTCATATTCTGTGATTTGATCTGTATATTTTGCAACAAGATTTTTAAAGGTACTAGCTTTTACAACACCAATTTTCTTACCTTTTAAATCTTCTGGAGAAGAGATAGCGGTATTCTTTTTAGCCACAAAAATTTGGGCGCCAGAGCGATAGTACGGATTTGAGAAACTAACAGCTTTTAAGCGCTCCTCTGTAATTGCCATACTACCCAGTATTACATCATATTTCTTCGCTTGAAGACCTTGAATCAGCGTTTCCCATGGGTTTGTAACGGGCGTAGCCTTCATGTTCATCTTTTTAGCAAGAGCTTCACCGATTTCTACATCAAAGCCGACAAGTTTGCCGTCATTTTCTTTATAGTTAAAAGGTTTGTATAATCCACTCATCGCATAGCGAAATTCTTTTTCACTATTTGATGAAGTAGTAGAGCTTTCTTTGCTACAAGCTCCTAGTATGAAGGATGTACATAGTGTAATGCTCGCAACAATGGTTAATAGTTTTCTTTTCATAAAACCCCTCCTATATATTGATCATACGGATGGTTTTTTAGTATGTTATTGAAATATTTTATTTGGATGATTAGTTGTGCACCGTATGAATGTATTCCTTTTCGTTTGAAACAAAAGTTACATTATAAAACGTTGCGTAAAAATTGTTTTGCCCGTTCATGTGATGGAGCTGAAAAGAATTGTACTGGCGGAGCATCTTCTACAATCTTTCCATCGTCCATAAAGATGACGCGATCAGCTACATCTTTTGCGAAATTCATTTCATGAGTAACAATAACCATTGTCATCCCTTCTTCAGCAAGTTCTTTCATAACTTGCAATACTTCTCCAACAAGTTCAGGGTCTAAAGCTGAGGTAGGCTCATCAAATAGCATAATCTTAGGGCTCATTGCAAGAGCTCGTGCAATGGCAATGCGCTGTTTTTGACCACCTGAAAGAAGATGAGGAGTTACATCCGCTTTATCTTGAAGGCCGACTTTTTGGAGAAGTTGATTTCCAATATCCTGTGCATTTGCTTTCTCTAATTTTTTTACGTGAATAGGTGCTTCTATGATGTTTTCTAGTGAGGTCATATGAGGAAAGAGGTTAAAGTGCTGAAAAACCATACCGACATTTTCACGGACTTTATTTAAATTTGAATGCTTTGGATCAATTCGCTCACCTTGTAAGTGAATTTCGCCTTCATCGTACATTTCTAAAAAGTTAAGACAGCGAAGTAATGTACTTTTACCAGAACCACTGGCACCAATTAAAACAACAACTTCTTTTTCTTTTACTTCTAAATCAATTCCTTTTAACACATCAAGTGAACCGAATGATTTTACTAGATTTCGAACTTGAATCATACAAAACCCCCAGTTAAAAATATATTTTACAAATGTTGCCCTGTATTTCTGTTATTAGTCATAAATTGTCAGAATCCTTTATTTTTTTCGTGCAATTTGATATTCAAAGAAATAATGATTTTTAAAATCTCTATATCCTTCTATAATGAAAATATGGATAATAATATATAGGTAGTATTTATATTGCTTATAAAAAGGGGGAAAGGGAAGATGGAAAAAGAAAGAAAAACATTTTCTTTTGGATTACGTACACAACTTATGCTATTCACTACAGTTTTAGCTTTCATTACATATTCAACAAGTATATTTTTTATTTACGTGATATACGATTATTTTCAAAGTTATGTAAGTCAAACTGTATATAATATTATCGTTATGTTATTAGGGGTAGTATGGTCTGGAATTTTAGCATATGGAGCAGCCGTATTTTTAATTAAACCGCTTCGCAAGTTAGAGGAAGCGGCAAGAAAAGCAGCTGAGGGTGATATTCGTGAAGATGTTCCATTACCGAAGACAGATGATGAAATTAAATCTTTAAGTGTTGCATTTAATATGATGTTAGGAAACTTAAGGGGCATGGTAAAAAATATTGATACAACATTTTCGTATACAAATAATCAAGTACAGCAGATTAGAAAACAAACAGGCGAAGCAACGAGACAAGCGCAAGGTGTATCTGAGACACTTGCAGAGATTTCTTCAGGCGCTGAGCAATCAGCGGCATCAATTCAAGCAATTGTTTCTGCTGTTGATACAACGACTTCTATTGCAAGTGAAGTAGAAGAAAAAGCGAAGCAGTCTGATACATTGTCTTCAGAAATGGTTGAAGCTTTAGGGCATAGTACTCGTGTCTTTACGTCTTTAATTCAAGGTATTCAAACATTGGCAAAAGAAAATGAAGATTCAATGCAAAATGTACAGAAGTTAGAAGAACGAATGAAACAAGTAGAACATATTGTGTCTGTTGTGAGTGCGATTGCTAGCCAAACGAATTTATTAGCACTAAATGCTTCTATTGAGGCAGCTCGCGCAGGAGAGCATGGAAGAGGCTTTGCGGTTGTTGCGGAAGAAGTACGTAAACTTGCTGATGAAAGTGATCATTCTGCAAGAAACATATCGCAGTTATTACGGAATATGCAAGATGAAGTACAACAAGTTGCAATGAAAATGACAGAACAAGTGAAAATAGCTAAAGAAGAGGCGAAACGTGGGGAAGCTACGGAATTAATTTTAAAAGAAATGTCATCAAGTGTTATGGAAGTAGCCGATGCAACTCAGCAAATTAGTAGTTATATGAATGAACAAGTGAGCCACATTCATCAAACAGGAGCACAAACAAAAGCTGTAGCAGCAATTGCTGAAGAAACGTCAGCTGGTTCGCAAGAAGTAGCACGTGTGACGCTACAACAATCTAAAAATATGATAGTAATCGATCAATTATTAAAGGATTTAGAGAAGCAAGCAACTGATTTGAAACAAACAATTGAACGATTTTCAATGTAAAAGGAAGAACAGAATGCTGTTCTTCTCTTTTTTATTTAGTTTGATTTAATATTTACAGTTAAACTATGAACGTTTCCGCAACATTCTTTTCTCTCCCTTTCGGATGAAAATTATAGCGAGCTATAATATTAAAAGGGGTGTCTTTTATGAAAAAAGAAAAAAGACAACGGTTAATTAAACAATTTGTAAAGGAGTATGAAATAGATAAGCAAGAAAGATTAGTAGAATTGTTAGCAAAAAAAGATGTATTAGTAACACAAGCTACGGTTTCTCGCGATATTCGTGAGTTAAACTTAACGAAGGTACCTTCTCAAGAAGGATTAATGATATATAAAGTTTTCTCAGAAGAGCATTTACAAACTGATATAAAGTTAAAGAAAAAATTACGAGAAGTTGTTGTAAAAATTGATTGTGTAGATCAATTAATGGTTATTAAAACATTACCTGGTAATGCACATGTTATTGGTGTTTTATTTGATGAGTTAGATTGGAAAGAAAAAATAGGATGTATATGTGGAAATGATACATGCCTTATAATTTCACAGTCGAAATCAGATAGGGAGATTATAGAAGAAAGATTAAATTTAATTATTTAGATGCAAAAATCCTGTTTTTAATAAAATTAAAAACAGGATTTTTGTTTAAATACGGAAGTTAAATATTCAACATATATGCGTAATATATGTATTTTTTATTGAGAAAGCAAGATAGTTTGTTATAAAAATACATATTCGTATGATTTTAAAAAAATAACTTGTTTAATATTTCACAATGATAATGTGGATGCTTTCACAAAGATGAAAGTACAGAGCATTTATTATGTACTTGTAAGACATCAAACATATTTAAAAGGAGGTACAACAAATGAAACATCCGATACATGTTACTTCAGAAATTGGGGAATTACAAACGGTTTTATTAAAACGACCGGGTAAAGAAGTGGAAAACTTGACGCCAGATTATTTGCAGCAATTATTATTTGACGATATTCCATATTTACCAATTATTCAAAAAGAGCATGATTATTTTGCACAAACGTTACGCAATCGGGGTGTTGAAGTTCTTTATTTAGAAAAACTAGCCGCTGAGGCGTTAGTAGATAAAAAACTTCGAGAAGAATTTGTTGATCGTATTTTAAAAGAAGGACAGGCCGACGTAAATGTTGCACATCAAACTTTAAAAGAATATTTACTTTCCTTTTCAAATGAAGAATTAATTCAAAAAATTATGGGCGGTGTACGGAAAAACGAAATTGAAACAAGTAAGAAGACACATTTATATGAATTAATGGAAGATCACTATCCGTTTTACTTAGATCCAATGCCTAATTTATATTTTACTCGTGACCCAGCAGCTAGCGTGGGCGATGGCTTAACGATAAATAAGATGAGAGAACCAGCGCGTAGACGTGAATCATTATTCATGGAGTACATCATTAAATATCATCCAAGATTTGCAAAACATAATGTACCAATCTGGTTAGATCGTGATTATAAATTTCCAATTGAAGGTGGCGACGAGCTAATTTTAAATGAAGAAACAATTGCGATTGGAGTATCTGCTCGTACTTCAGCTAAAGCAATTGAACGTTTAGCTAAAAATCTTTTTAGCCGACAAAATAAAATTAAGAAAGTGTTAGCAATAGAAATTCCAAAATGTCGAGCATTTATGCATTTAGATACAGTATTTACAATGGTTGATTATGACAAGTTTACAATTCACCCAGCCATTCAAGGGCCAAAAGGGAATATGAATATTTATATTTTAGAAAAAGGGTCAGATGAGGAAACTCTTAAAATTACACATCGTACTTCTTTAATGGAAGCATTAAAAGAGGTATTAGGCTTAAGTGAATTAGTTCTTATTCCATGTGGAGGAGGAGATGTAATTGCTTCTGCTCGTGAACAATGGAATGATGGCTCGAACACATTAGCAATTGCGCCAGGTGTAGTTGTTACATATGATCGTAACTATGTATCTAATACGTTATTACGTGAACACGGTATAGAAGTGATTGAGGTGCTAAGTTCGGAATTATCTCGTGGTCGTGGGGGTCCACGTTGCATGAGTATGCCAATTGTTCGTAAAGATATTTAGTATAAATAACGGAGAAAGTAGGGATGAATTATGTTAATGACTAGACCAAATTTAAAAGGAAGAAGCTTTCTAGCAGAAAAAGATTTTACACAAGAAGAATTGTTATATTTTCTAGATTTGGCAGCAGAATTAAAAGAGAAAAAGAAAAACGGTATCCCGCATCATTATTTAGAAGGTAAAAATGTAGCGCTCTTATTTGAAAAAACTTCTACTCGTACGCGTTGTGCATTTACAGTAGCATGTACAGATTTAGGGGCAAATCCTGAATATTTAGGGAAAGGTGATATTCAACTTGGGAAAAAAGAATCTGTAGAGGATACAGCAAAAGTGTTAGGGCGTATGTTTGACGGAATTGAGTTTCGTGGATTTAATCATGAGACTGTAGAATCTTTAGCACAAAATTCTGGTGTGCCAGTTTGGAATGGATTAACAGACATGTGGCATCCAACACAAACACTAGCAGATTTATTAACAATTAGAGAACATGTAGGGAAGTTGAAAAATGTGAAGCTCGTTTACGTTGGCGATGGACGAAATAATGTTGCTAATAGCTTACTAGTTGGTGGAGCAATCGTTGGAATGGATGTACGTATTTGCACACCAGAATCTTTATGGCCTGCACAAGAAGTAATTGATTTAGCAAAAAAATATAATGAACAAGTAATGATAACAAGTAATGTGGAAGAAGCTGTTGCGAATGCAGATGTAATTTATACAGATGTATGGGTGTCTATGGGGGAAGAAGAAAAATTTGCTGAACGTGTCGAGTTATTGAGACCTTATCAAGTAAATATGAAAATGATTAAAGAAACAGGGAATAAAAACGTGATTTTCTTACATTGTTTACCTGCATTTCATGATGTTGAAACGATGTATGGCGAAGAAGTTTACGAGAAATATGGGTTGAAAGAAATGGAGGTAACTGACGAAGTATTCCGCAGTAAACATTCAAAAGTATTTGATCAAGCTGAAAATAGAATGCATACAATTAAAGCGGTTATGGCAGCTACTTTAGGAAACATGGAGTAAAGAAGAAAGGGAGTCTTCCTTTCTTCTTTCTCCTCCTTTAGACACGATCATTCACTATTGCTTTTGTATTGTTATTGCAATTAAAGAGAGGTGAGTGGAATGGGTGAAGATAAGAAATTAGGGTTGTTTACACTAACGGCTCTTGTAGTTGGGTCTATGATTGGCGGTGGAGCCTTTAATTTAGCGAGTGATATGGCAAAAGGTGCTGGTGCTGGAGCCATTATTATTGGCTGGGTTATAACAGGAATTGGGATGATTGCACTCGGATTATCTTTTCAAAATCTAACTGTAAAACGGCCAGATTTAGATGGTGGTATTTTTAGCTATGCAAAAGCAGGGTTTGGTAATTTTATGGGGTTTAATAGTGCGTGGGGATACTGGCTATCTGCTTGGCTTGGGAATGTAGCTTACGGTACATTATTGTTTTCTTCATTAGGATATTTCTTCCCGATCTTTGAAGGCGGTCAAAATGTAGAATCCATTATTGGTGCAAGC
This sequence comes from Bacillus sp. PK3-067, assembly GCF_056738645.1. Classification (NCBI taxonomy): domain Bacteria; kingdom Bacillati; phylum Bacillota; class Bacilli; order Caryophanales; family Bacillaceae; genus Bacillus; species Bacillus sp. PK3-067. Next base: position 399,852 of record NZ_CP096490.1, read on the forward strand.
GTATTATTGTGGTGTGTTCACATGTTAATTTTACGTGGAGTTCAATCAGCAGCCCTTGTGAATTTAGTAACTACAATCGCAAAATTAGTACCTGTATTTGTATTTATTGTCATAGGAATCTTTGCGTTTCATATTGATACGTTCTTAGATGGATTTTGGGGGCAAACTGGTTCTTTTTCATGGGGAGCAGTTGGCAGCCAAGTTAAAAGTACAATGCTTGTAACTTTATGGGTATTTATTGGGGTAGAAGGGGCTGTTGTTTTATCCAGTCGAGCAAAAAATAGAAGTGATGTAGGGAAAGCAACCGTTATTGGCTTAATTGGTACACTCATCATTTACATTTTAATCACATTATTGTCTCTTGGACTTATGCAGCAAGCAGACATTGCAGGTTTGAAAAATCCGGCTATGGCTTATTTGTTTGAAAGTGTTGTTGGAAAATGGGGTGCTATCTTTATTAATTTAGGTTTAGTCATCTCTGTATTAGGTGCTTGGTTAGGTTGGACTTTGCTCGCTTCTGAAATTCCATATTTAGCGGCTAAAGATGGAGTATTTCCAAAATGGTTCGCAAAAGAAAATAAAAATAAGGCTCCAGTAAATTCATTATGGATAACAAATGGTTTAATACAAATATTCTTGTTAACATTCGTCGTTTCTGATCAGGCGTATAACTTTGCATTCTCTTTAGCATCTTCAGCTATTTTAATCCCATATGCTTTTTCAGCATTTTATCAACTGAAGCATAGCTTAAAGTCTGAAGAAGCAGATCGAAATAAAAATATAATAATTGGCTTGATCGCAAGTATTTATGGCGTGTGGTTAGTTTATGCAGCCGGTTTAGAGTATTTATTATTAACAATGACTTTATATGCGCCAGGTATTTTTATTTTTTACAATGTTCAAAAGCAAAAGAGTTCGAAGCAAATATTTACTCGAGTGGAATTAGCATCATCCGTAGCAATTGGTGCTTTAGCATTCTTTGCGATTTATGGATTAATTACAGGCAGTATTACTTTATAAAGCGCTGTGAAAGCGAAATCAACTGGAGGGCTGGAATATGGCACGAAGAAAAATTGTAGTTGCACTAGGGGGAAATGCGATACAGTCTGGAGAAGCTACTGCGGGAGCGCAGCAAGAAGCGTTGGAAAAAACGGCAGAACAACTTGTGAAAATAATGGAAAATGATGTGGATATAGTAATTGCGCATGGAAATGGCCCACAAGTGGGGAATATTTTATTACAGCAAAAAGCTGCAGAAACGGAAAAGACACCTGCAATGCCATTAGATACTTGTGGGGCAATGAGCCAAGGGATGATTGGATATTGGATGGAAAATGCAATTGAAAAGGCATTGAAAAAACGGAATATAAACAAAGATGTAGCAACGGTTATAACACGTGTTGTTGTGGATAAAAAAGATGAGGCATTTAAAAATCCAACTAAACCAATTGGTCCTTTTTATACAGAAGAAGAGGCCAGAAAATTAATGGATGAAACAAAAGCAGTGTTTAAAGAAGATGCTGGTAGAGGATGGAGACGTGTTGTTCCATCACCGAAGCCTGTAAGTATTCATGAACATAAAGTGATTAATTCTTTGGTCGAAGATGGAAACATAGTGATAGCTGTGGGCGGAGGTGGAATTCCAGTAATTGATTCTGAAGAAGGGTTAAAAGGAACTGAAGCGGTTATCGATAAAGATTTCGCTGCGCAGAAATTAGCAGAATTAGTAGATGCCGATACGCTCGTTATTTTAACTGCAGTTGATTATGTATATGTAAATTATAATCAACCGAATCAAAAAAAATTAGAGCATGTCACAGTGAATCAATTAGAAGAATATATTGAAGAACAACAATTTGCTGCGGGAAGCATGCTTCCAAAAATCGAAGCTGCTATTAATTTTGTTAATACAAATCCAAAAAGAAAAACGATTATTACGTCTTTAGAAAAAGTATATGAAGCACTAGAAGAAAAAGCCGGTACTATTATTTCAAAACAGAATGTATGCATGTATGTTTAAATTATTATGTACGCTACTTAGTAGTAAAAAAAGAATGAGGTTAATAACTTCATTCTTTTTATTTATTAATATTTTTTGTACTCATTGTTCATAAAGTTTTCATGATGAAATCTGAATATACAAGTTAATTATGATAAAATTCAAATTGAATACGCTTTCTTGATTTTTCGCTCCAACATACAGCAAGAGAGAGGGAATTTTATGAATAGACGGAACGTAGTGAAAGACTTAAAGCAGTTCGAATTATTTGCTCATTTAACAGAAAAAAAATTGAAAGGCTTAACAGAGTTTGTTTATTGGCGAACTTATAAAAAAGGTCAATTTTTATTTTTAGAAGGGGATTCAAGGGAAAGAATTTACTTCATGTTAGATGGTTTTGTAAAGTTAGAGCGGGTTAATCAAAATGGGAACTTATTATACGATGACTATGTAAAGCGGTATTCTATTTTTCCTTATGGTGGTATGTTTACAGACAGAGGATATAACTATACAGCAGAAGCAATGACGGATGTGGAGGTATATTATATTCCAACGGTAATCTTTGAAGATATGGTAAAGTCCAGCAGAACACAATTGATGTACGTTGTTCAGCAATTATCATCTATATTAAAATTGAACGAAAATCGAGTGCAAAATATTACAATTCCTAATGCACAAGATCGTGTTATCCAAACGTTAAATTATTTAATGCAGGATTTAGGAGAACAGAGTGGAGAAAAGATTGTAATTTCATGTCCACTTACAACAATTGAAATATCCAAAATATCTGGAACATCTCGAGAGACAGTTAGCAGCGTATTAAAACAATTAAAAAATGATAGCATTGTTACAATTTTAGATAAAAAAATTACAATACATGATCCAACATATTTTGAAGAAATCTCTATGTGAAAATTGTATATTGATTTTTTAATTCATATTGTATATTAATAAGGTTCTTTATATATTTATAAGGAACTTTTTTACGTTATCCTCTATAAAAAGATTGTATAGTATGGTAATAATAGCTAAAATCGATAATAAAATACAAAGTGAAGGGGAGAAAGAATGATTCGTATTGAGTATGATCGATTAGTAGCTATTTGTTACAGTATAGGGGTTTTGTTATTATTAAAAATTCCAAATGATAATGAATTAATTGGGGAAAAACTATTCAATGTCTATAAGATTCCGATACATACGTATGTTTATATGGATTATAAAGTCTCAAATATATTGATTGTTTCTTTCATACTACATGTAATTGCATTTATATTATTTTTAAAATGGCTAGGAAAAAAGGAGTCTAGTACATTTAGAAAAATGAATAAAATAAAAGTAGTAGGTACTAGTATTTTGATTGTAATGATGCCGTTTATTTTAAATACAATCCTCCAGACATTGAATAAAACATGGTATTATGCAGGAAAAACAGGGGTAGAAGCAATAGAATATAAAAAAGAAGATAGCCAGTGTAGAATGGAGAAAAATGGAGAGAATATCCAACCGAAGTGCATTGTTACTTTAAAAAATTATCGTAATCATTCACAAGCATTAAAAGTTGTTTTATATGATAATGCAAACGAGAATTCAAAAAGCTATCCAGTACCGAAACCAGTCTATTTACAAAAACATGAGACAAAGCAATTTGAATTTCAAGTTCCTGTTTCTTATAATAGAGGTATTGAAAAAGATAAAGTACCAAATATTAAATTACATTCATTGCATGAAAATGATACGAAATACAATTAATCTGTAAGTAAAAGTTTATGAGTAGGAGCAAGAATTTGAAACGATATAGAAAATCAACTTGAATCATCCAACATACTGCGAGGTAACGGTATATTGGATGATTTTTTTATGTTATCCCCTTTTTTCACGTATGAAAAGGAGGAATACTTTGTTGGAAATGAAAAACATCACAAGGATCATACATGGTTTTTACTTTACGTAATCTGTGAAAGTTAGAGCCATAATAACTAGTTTGCCAATTTTTAATGTCGATATCGGGCCAGTTCACATAGTCACCTAGTGTATAAGGATCTAAGCTTTCTCGTAAACCTTTAACCCAGCGTATATTTCGATTTTCTTCATCATCGCATTTCCAAGAGGTAATGTATTCTTGAGCAATAATTGCTTTACGATGAAAATAAGACGTTTCATTCGGCGAAATATTTTCAACAGCACCTATGAGCGATTGATGCCAAATACTAGCATCTTTATTTGGTGCATGAGAAAGAAAGGATTGCATGATTTGAATGCCTTTAAGGGGAATAGGTTTATAGACATAGGAACCAGAGCGCTTAAAATTTTCAGGGATGTTACCTCCATTAAAAAATTCAACAGCCTTTATATAAGGAACTTCTTCTATAAAGAGAGAGGGGCTACCAGTTTCAAGAAGAGGGGATAATAGGGAATGGAGTTCAGAGGGAGAACCGACAAACTCGCCTTGTGCTTCAATTTTATTTCGTTGCTTGGCGAATAATTCGATCGATGAAGTGAGACGTTCATCTATATAAGGTGCCCAGTTTTGCCACGCTTGAAATGCAGCAATAAAGTCTTCCCATTCCCATGTAATTGAGAAAATTGATACATTTTTTATCGGGTGGACTCGAAAAGTTAAGGAAGTGACAATTCCGAAGTTTCCACCACCGCCACCACGGCATGCCCAAAAAAGGTTAGAGTTTTCTTGTTCATTTGCACGAATGAGTTTTGCACCAAATTTTCCACACGCTTGTACCATTTCCACTTCCATTAATTGATCACATGTTAATCCAAATAAGCGCGAAAGCATACCAATACCACCGCCAAGTGCTAATCCAACAACTCCAACGCTTGCACTTGTACCAGCAGGAATTGTAACACCGTAATTCCAAAGTTCTTTATAAACAGTGCCAAGATTTGCACCAGCCTCAATTGTTACTGTTAATTTCTCTGTATTAACAGTAATGCGATGCATTTCACTCACATCAATAATAAGTCCTCTATTTAAAAGAGAAAAATTTTCATAGCTATGACGTCCACTTCTTAACCGAAATGGTATATGACGTTCACGTGCCCATTTTAAGGCGTTACAGACATCCTTGTTATTTTGACAAAAAACAATAATACAAGGGAGTTTTGGAATACTTAAATTTAAATTCATTCGGGCTACGTCGTAGTCAGGATCTGTGGGAACAACGATACGCCCTGTTAATTTTGTTTGCTTCAATTTATTACTCCTTTCTAAAATAATCAGAGTTTTTTATTAATATATGAAAAATGTCTGTAATACGCGTGGACAAGGAGAGGTGAAGAATGAGATTTACCTTTGTGAGAAATAAATAAAGCATAAGAATAAAGAATCTACATAGAGTTCAATGAAAACAGTTGCAAACTGTTCATATTTTGTTATGATAGTGTTACGAAAACGTTTGCATAAAATTTCCGATGGGATGCAAAAGGAGAGAATGACTATGAATAAGACATGGTGGAAAGAAGCGGTTGCTTATCAAATTTATCCACGAAGCTTTATGGATTCAAATGGTGATGGTATTGGAGATTTACAAGGTATTATTGCAAAACTGGATTATTTAAAAGATTTAGGTATAGATGTAATTTGGATTTGTCCAATGTATAAGTCGCCTAATGATGATAATGGTTATGATATTAGTGATTATCAAGATATTATGGATGAGTTTGGTACAATGGCAGACTTTGATGCTTTACTAGATGAAGTTCATAAGCGTGATATGAAGCTTATTATTGATTTAGTTATTAATCATACGAGTGATGAACATCCATGGTTTATTGAATCACGTTCATCTAAAGATAATCCGAAGCGTGATTGGTATATTTGGCATGATGGTAAAGATGGTGCGGAGCCAAACAACTGGGAAAGTATTTTTAATGGTTCGGCATGGGAATATGATGAAGAAACAGAACAATATTATTTACATTTATTCTCACGTAAACAACCAGATTTAAACTGGGAGAATAAAGAAGTTCGCGAAGTACTATACGATACGGTTAATTGGTGGCTTGATAAAGGTATTGATGGTTTCCGCGTTGATGCGATCAGTCATATTAAAAAAGAAGAAGGCCTCAAGGATATGCCAAATCCAAAAGGGTTAAAATATGTGCCATCTTTTGATAAACATATGAATGTGAAAGGTATTCAACCTTTATTAGAAGAGCTAAAAGAAAATACATTCTCTAAGTACGATATTATGACTGTTGGTGAAGCAAATGGTGTTAAGATTGAAGATGCTGAGCTTTGGGTTGGAGAAGAGCAAGGTAAGTTCAATATGGTATTCCAATTTGAACATTTAAGTTTATGGGATGCAGAGAAGAAGAAAGACCTTGATGTTGTAGGATTGAAAAAAGTATTAACGAAATGGCAAAAAGGATTAGAAAATAAAGGATGGAACGCTTTATATATTGAGAATCACGATAAACCACGTATCGTTTCAACATGGGGAGATGATAAACAATATTGGCGTGAAAGTGCAACAGCTCTAGGGGCGATGTATTTCTTTATGCACGGTACACCTTTTATTTATCAAGGCCAAGAAATTGGTATGACAAATGTTCAGTTACCAAATATTGAAGATTACGATGATGTAGCAATTAAAAATTTATATCGCGAGAAAATTGCAGAGGGCGTACCACATCAAGATATGATGGAGATTATATGGGCTTCTTGCCGCGATAATTCACGTACACCTATGCAGTGGAATGATGAGATGAATGCTGGTTTCACAACAAGTACACCTTGGTTTAGCATGAATCCAAATTACAAAGAAATTAATGTTGAAAAGCAAAAAAATGAAGAAAAGTCTATTTTCAATTTCTATAAGAAAATGATTGCCCTGAAAAAAGAGCACGATGTACTGAACTATGGTACGTATGATTTACTTTTAGAAGACGATCCACAAATTTATGCATATACACGTACGTTACAGGATGAAAAAGTCATTGTAATTAGTAATATCTCAAAAGAGGAAGCTGTGTATAATGAGGGTTCATTTGCACTAGAACGCAAACGTTTGCTTTTAAATAACTATGAAGTTGCGGAACATGAAGAAGTAACAACAATTGCTTTAAAGCCTTATGAAACAAGGGTTTATCGCATTTCATAATAAAAAAGGATGCTCTTTGAGCATCTTTTTTTATGAAAAAAAATAAATTTCTATTGCAAAGTGAAAACGCTTTTATTAAAATAGATTTATGAAAACGGTTGCGTAAAGATAAAAATAAAGTAACATAAGGAATCGTTTTCATAAAGGGAACAGAAATTATAATTTAAATCATTATGTTTTTATAAATAAAGGGGAGGAAGAACAGATGAAAATTACGTCTTTTGATTTTTGGCAAAAGTTCGGGAAAGCGTTATTAGTTGTTGTAGCCGTAATGCCAGCAGCTGGTTTAATGATTTCCATCGGTAAGTTAATTGGTATGTCTGCTGGGGATGTTAACGCAGTTCATACAATCGCTCGCGTAATGGAAGACATCGGTTGGGCAATCATTACAAATCTACACATCTTATTCGCAGTAGCAATTGGGGGATCTTGGGCGAAAGATCGCGCAGGTGGTGCATTTGCAGCGCTATTAGCATTCGTCTTAACAAACCGAATTACAGGAGCTATATTTGGGGTAAACGCTGAAATGTTAGCGGATTCAAAAGCGAAAGTTTCTTCAGTAATAGCGGGAGATTTAATTGTAAAAGATTACTTTACTTCTGTACTTGGTGCACCTGCATTAAACATGGGAGTGTTCGTAGGGATTATCACAGGTTTCTTAGGAGCTACTTTATATAACAAATATTATAACTATAATAAACTGCCACAGGCATTAGCATTCTTTAATGGAAAACGATTTGTACCATTCGTTGTAATTCTTTGGTCTACAGTTACTGCGATTGTATTATCACTTCTATGGCCATTCATCCAAAGTGGGTTAAATGAATTTGGTCGCTGGATTGCAGCTTCAAAAGATAGTGCACCAGTTGTTGCACCGTTTGTATATGGAACGTTAGAGCGTTTATTATTACCATTTGGTTTACACCATATGTTAACGATTCCGATGAACTATACAGAGCTAGGCGGAACATATACGATGCTAACTGGTTCAAAAGTTGGACAAGTTGTAGCAGGGCAAGATCCATTATGGCTTGCATGGATTACAGATTTAAATAATTTATTAGCAAATGGAGATACGAAGGCATATAACGATTTATTAAATAACGTTGTACCAGCTCGTTTCAAAGCTGGACAAGTTATCGGCTCAACAGCAGCGTTAATGGGGATTGCATTTGCGATGTTCCGTAACGTTGATAAAGAAAAGCGTGCAAAATATAAACCAATGTTTTTATCAGCAGCATTAGCAGTATTCTTAACAGGTGTAACAGAACCAATTGAATTCATGTTCATGTTTATTGCTCCAGTATTATATGTTGTATATGCTATTACAACAGGACTTGCATTCGCGCTAGCTGATTTAATTAACTTACGTGTTCATGCATTTGGATTTATTGAGTTAATTACTCGTACGCCAATGATGGTTAACGCAGGTTTAACAAGAGACTTAATCAACTTTGTTATTGTTTCATTAGTGTTCTTCGGTCTTAACTTTACACTATTTAATTTCTTAATTAAAAAATTCAATTTACCAACACCAGGGCGTGCAGGTAACTATATTGATAATGAAGATGAGGCATCAGAAGGAACAGGAAATGTACAAGACGGTTCATTAGCAACAAAAGTTATCGATTTATTAGGTGGAAAAGAAAATATTGCTGACGTAGATGCTTGTATGACACGCTTACGTGTAACAGTAAAAGATTTAGATGTTGTTGCACCAGAAGCACAGTGGAAACAAAATGGTGCTTTAGGGCTTATTGTAAAAGATAAAGGTGTACAAGCGGTATATGGTCCGAAAGCTGACGTATTAAAGTCAGACATTCAAGATATGTTAGGTGCGTAATAATATGAAATTGCTAACTTTAAACTGTCATTCTTGGCAAGAAGAGAATCAAATAGAAAAGATACAATACCTTGCTAAAGTAATTCAAGAAGAAGAGTACGATGTCATCGCATTGCAAGAAGTAAGTCAGTCCATACAAGCTGAAAATGTATGCGGTAACAAGAAAGAAGATAATTTTGGACTTTTACTATTAGAAGAGTTAAAAGCGCTACATGTAAAAGATTACAATATTACTTGGGATTTCTCTCATATTGGTTATGACGTGTATGAAGAAGGATTAGCGATTATAACGAAGCATAATATTATAAAAGAAGATACGTTCTTCATTTCAGAAAACGAGGATACAACGTATTGGAAAACGCGTAAAATTGTAAGTGCAACAATTGCTTATAATGGTAAGGATATAACGTTTTACTCTTGTCATCTCGGTTGGTGGAATGATGAAGAAGAGTCATTCAAAGGTCAAGTCGATCGTTTGATGGAGCGTGTAGATAGCAATAAGCTCGCCTTCTTAATGGGGGATTTTAATAACAATGCTCGATTGAAAGGCGAAGGTTATGAGTATATGATGCAAAAAGGGTTGTATGACACATATGAATTAGCAATAGAGAAGGATGAAGGAACGACTGTCCAAGGCGAGATTGCTGGTTGGGATGAAAATAAACATAATTTGCGAATCGATCTAATATTGTGTAACCAAAGTAAAAAAGTTCATTCTTCAAAAGTTATTTTTAATGGTACAAACAGAAATGTAATTTCAGATCATTTCGGTGTAGAGGTTCAATTGGATATATAATAGAAGAAATCCTCACAGAGAATAAAAGCTGTGAGGATTTTTTTTAGGAATACAAGTATTTCCAAGAGAAAATACTTGTATTTTTTATGACATTTCATATATATTTGTTATTATTGAATGTAAAACCGATTTGGTCATTTTGTATTCATACTTTGACTCACTTCGTTATATAATGAAGTAAGTGAAAGTTAATGGGAAAAAATAGTACGTTTTTGGTTAATACACGATGTAGAAAGTGATATAATTGCAAAATGTATGTATCATTTTCTAAAGAAGGAAAAATATATAATTAGGTGATAACTTCTATGAAACAGATTTGGCGTATTTATAAGACAGATTTACGGAATGTAGCCAAACATTGGGCTGCAATTGTTATTGTTTTAGGATTAATGATTTTACCATCGTTATATGCATGGTTTAACATTAAAGCTTCTTGGGATCCATATGGAAATACAAAAGAGGTTCCCATTGCAGTTTCTAACCAAGATGCAGGTTCTAATTTAAGAGGGAAAGATATTAATATCGGGAAAGAGATTGTAGACTCCCTTAAGAAAAACAAAAATCTTGGCTGGAAATTTGTAGATGAAAAACAAGCAATTTACGGAGTTGAGCGTGGAGATTATTATGCAAGTATTACGATTCCAAAAGATTTCTCTGAAAAAATTGCAACTGTTCTGGATGAAAATCCTAAAAAACCAGAACTTGATTACTATGTAAATGAAAAGGTAAATGCGATTGCACCGAAAATTACAGCAAAAGGTGCATCAGGTATTACAGAAGAAATTAGTAAAAACTTTGTAAAAACAGCAAACGGTGAGATTTTTAAAATTTTCAATGATCTTGGAATCGATTTAGAAACAAACTTACCAAGTATCGAAAAAGTAAAAGATCTTGTATTTAAGTTAGAAGCGCAGTTCCCAGAAATGAATACACTTATGGATAAGGCGTTAGATGATGCAACTCGAGCAGAAGATGTTGTGAAAGTAGCGCAGAAAGATTTACCTGTTGTAGAGAGTGTAATAAATGATGGACAGGAAGCGTTAGCGAATTTAGATAAGTTCTTTGCAAGACAAGATCAAACATTAAAAAATGCTCCAGGGACGATAAGAAATGATTTAGTAGCAGCAAAAGGCGTTATGGATAGTGCAGCTGCATTTACTGACTTTTTAATGAATCCAGGTGTAGAACTAAATATTCCTGACTTGTCTGGAATGAATGGATTACCTGAATTCCCAGCGAGACCAGATCTTTCTAAGTTGAATAGTGATGGTTATAAGAGTATAGCGCAAAATATTAATCAAACAGTAAATAATGTTTTAAGTTCATCACGTGCAGGAACAGCTTATGGGAAAAGTGTTTTAAATGGATTGCAAAATGGTCAGTTTGATCCAGAACAAGCAAAGAGAGATTTAAATGCGGTATCAGAACGATTACAAACTGGTACAGATGGTATTTCATATCTTATTAATTTCTTTACTGAACTTCAAAAATCGGCGACTACTGATTTTGGTCAAAGCTTTTTCAAAGGGCGAGTGGATCACTTAACTAATGTTAAAAAAGGTATGGAAAATGCGAATAACGGTATTAAAGATATTGTAAATGTTATTGGCAAAGGACAAGAAGTAAAGAAAGATGTAACAGATGTAGCGAATCAAAAATTAGATGCAGCAAATGGATTAATTGATCAAGCTGAAAAAGATTATAATGAAACGTTTGTAGCAGATTATAAAAAAGCAGTTAGCACAGTCGATCAAGCTAAAGTTGATGCAAATGCAGTATATGATAATGCAAAAGCAGATTACGATAAAGTAAAAAATGGTATTGAGGGTGCAAAAGCAGATTTACAGAAAGCAAAAGAAGATGTACAAAATAGAGGTATTAACGGTTTAGATTCAACGAAAGTAGCTTTAAATAGCTTAAATGGTCAATTCCAATCTGGAATCGGTTTAATTGATGATATGATTCCAGTTCTAGAAAGTACAAATAAGGTTTTAGCGGATGTAAATAGTGATAAAAACCTTAATAATGGAATTGCAAAATTAAACAAAGCGAAAAGTAGTCTGCAAAAAGGTGTAGATGCAACGAATAAGGGGATTACACTTCTTAACAATGGCCAGAAACCTACAAAAGATGTAATTGAAAGTATTAACAACGCTGCGAAGGGCGGATCAGCTCAATTAACAGATGTATTATCGACGTATGATTCAGAAATTGTACCTAATTTCAATACAGCAATTGCTCGTACAAAAGAGATGTCGAAAAATACAACTCAAATTTTAAATGATGCAGACAAAAAGCTTCCAGATGTTAAAAAATTACTAGAAGATTCATCAAAAGGTTTAGTAGATGGTAAAAAGAAATTAGCAGACATTAAAGCTGAAATGCCAGCTACTGAGAAAAAGATTAAAGAATTAGCAGATAAAATTCGTGATTTTGAATCTGAAGAGGATTTAAAAGACATTATACGCTTATTGAAAAATGATGTTGAAAAGCAAAGTGATTACTTTGCGAATCCAGTAAATTTAAAAGAAAATAAATTATTTGCGATGCCGAACTACGGTTCAGCGATGTCACCATTCTATACAGTGCTTGCATTATGGGTAGGCGCATTATTAATGGTTTCATTATTAACGGTAGAAGTACACGAAGAGGGCGCGAATTATAAGAGCCATGAAATTTACTTCGGACGTTTATTAACATTCTTAACGATAGGTCTTTCACAAGCGTTTATCGTATCGATGGGAGATATATTCTTACTCGGTACGTACGTAGTCGATAAGTTCTGGTTTGTGTTATTTAGTTTATTTATTGGAGGAGTCTTCGTTTGTATCGTATACTCACTCGTTTCTATTTTCGGAAACGTTGGGAAATCGATGGCGATCATTTTACTTGTACTACAAGTAGCAGGATCGGGCGGAACATTCCCAATCCAAATGACACCAGCGTTCTTCCAAGCGATTTATCCGTTCTTACCATTCACATACGCAATTAGCGCAATTCGTGAAACAGTTGGCGGAATGCTTTGGGATATCGTAACGCGAGATTTACTTGTGTTAAGTGCTTTCGTAGTAGTTATGATTGTTGCTGCGTTATTACTGAAAACACCAATTAACAAATCAAGTGAAAAATTTGTTGAGAATGCAAAAGGAAGTAAAATCATTCACTAAAATAAAAGGTTCCTACCGATAGAGGTAGGAACCTTTTTGTTTAATCAAATTTTAATTTTTTTAATGCTTCTGCGAATGGGTTATTTAATGGTTCTTCTTCTTTTTTCTGTTGTTTCATATATTTTTGAACGTCGCGTTTATCGGCTTTGTTTCCAGATTCTTTTTTACGTCGTTCTTGGAATGTTGATAATTTCTCACGATAGCCACATTTACATGCGAAAATTTGGCCTGCACCCTCACCACGTAATTCTAGTTTCTTCTTACATTGCGGACAGCGAGCGTTTGTTGTACGAGATACATTTTTACGATGACCACATTCACGATCTTGGCATACGAGCATTTTTCCCTTTTTGCCGTTTACTTCTAGCATTGGTTTACCGCAGTCTGGACAAGACTTCGTTGAAATGTTGTCATGTTTATATTTTTTATCACTCGATTTAATTTCAGAAACGATTTCTTTCGTATAGTTCTTCATTTCAGAAATGAATACTTCTTTTTTCAATTTACCTTTTGCGATAGCCTCAAGTTTTTGTTCCCATTCACCAGTTAGTGTAGGAGATTTTAATTCTTCTGGTACTAAATCAAGTAACTGGCGACCTTTTGAAGTAATGTGAATATCTTTACCACGTTTTTCAATTAAGAATGAATTGAATAGCTTGTCGATAATGTCTGCACGTGTCGCTACAGTACCTAATCCACCAGTCGATTTTAACGTATCAGCAAGTTGTTTATTTTGCGTATCCATATATTTTGTAGGATTCTCCATTGCTGAAAGTAAAGTCGCTTCGTTAAATCGTGCAGGTGCTTTTGTTTGACCTGATGTTTGCATAATTAACTTTACAGCTAATGTATCGCCCTTTTCAATGTGAGGTAGAATCTGCTCTTTTACGTCATCAGTTACATCATCGTCTTCAAATCGATTTTCGTATACTTCCTTCCAACCAGCATGTAAAATCGTTTTTCCGCGTGCAATGAATGTTTCATTGCCGACCTTTGTGCGTAACGTTAGTTGTTCGTATTCGAATGCTGGGAATAAAACAGCTAAGAAACGTTTTACAACTAAATCATAAATTTTGCGTTCTTTATCTGTGAATGCTGAGAAGTTAACGTATCCTTCTGTTGGAATAATCGCATGATGATCGCTTACTTTACTATCATCAACAAATGATTTGTTAGGTTTGATAGGCTTTTGTAATACTTTATGTGCGAAGGGACGGTATTCTCCAACACCACATGCTTTTAGACGTTCTGGAAGTGTTCCAACGATATCAGATGAAATGTAGCGTGAATCTGTACGAGGGTACGTTAGTACTTTATGCTGTTCATACAATTTTTGCATAATATTTAATGTTTCTTTAGCAGAGTAACCGAACTTTTTATTCGCATCACGTTGCAATTCAGTTAAATCGTAAAGACCAGGAGAGAATGACTTCTTCTGTTTCTTATCAATTTCCACAACAGTAGCATTTTGTTTATCTAAACGTTTTACAATACCATCGATTTTTTCTTTATTAAAACTACGGCTATTGCCATTTGCATCTTGCCAAGTAAGTTTGAGCTTCTCCATTGTTTGAGCTTCGACGCCGTAGTAAGTTTGAGCTTTGAAGTTCTTTATTTCATCTTCACGACTAGCAATCATAGCAACAGTAGGGGTTTGTACACGGCCGCAATTTAACTGGGCATTAAAGCGAGTCGTTAAAGCACGAGTTGCATTAAGACCGATATACCAGTCAGCTTCTGAACGCGCAACTGCTGAAGCGTATAAATTATCATAGGCTTTACCTGGTTTTAAATTTGCAAAACCATCTTTAATTGCTTTATCGGTTACAGATGAAATCCATAGACGTTTGATCGGTTTATTAATGCGAACCTTATCAATAATCCAGCGAGCGACCAATTCTCCTTCACGTCCAGCATCTGTCGCTACAATAATTTCATTTACATCCTTTCTAAGTAGCTGACTTTTTACAGCATTAAATTGTTTACCAGTTTGTTTAATAACCGTTAATTTCAAACGCTCAGGTAGCATCGGTAAATCTTCTAAATTCCACTTTTTATATTTCACATCATAACTTTCTGGATCTGCTAATGTAACGAGATGACCTAAAGCCCAAGTTACAATATATTTATTACCCTCAAGATAGCCGTTTCCTTTTTTATCACACTTCAGTACACGAGCAATATCTCGTGCAACGGAAGGTTTTTCAGCGATTACAACGCTTTTTGACATATTAAAAACATCCTTTCAAATTTCCATAAGTTAAATATAGCATACATCTTCTTGAGATTCAGTTTCGCTCCATATTTCAGCTGTTTTTAATGGAGTTAACAAAATCCCAACTGATTAAAGTTTCACTTTATCAGTTGCCTCTATATCAAATAGAAAAGTAAAGAACTTGTTATTTTACTAGAATAAGAGTAGACTTTGAAGTAGATGAATAAGAAACACATGGGAGTTTGTGGATACAAACTGAGAGTATGGCTACTAGTCCGTCATTGACCATTTGAACCTGTTGGATAATGCCAGCGTAGGGAGAGTGTAAAAGCACATATTCAGGCACTTTGCGTACGCGCAAAGTGTCTTTTTGTGTATCTCCCATCATTATAGTTAGGAGATGAAAAGGATGAATATGAAAGAAATTAGTAAAGTAGTGGATTTGGTGAGAGAATCTAATCCGCTTGTTCATAATATTACAAATGTTGTTGTAACAAATTTTACTGCTAACGGTTTGTTGGCACTTGGGGCATCGCCTGTAATGGCGTATGCAAAAGAAGAAGTGGCAGAAATGGCTAGCATTGCTGGAGCGTTAGTATTAAATATGGGAACACTTCGTCCTGAAGAAGTAGAAGCGATGTTACTTGCCGGTAAATCAGCAAATGTGAACAATGTACCAGTACTGTTTGATCCAGTTGGTGCAGGAGCAACATCGTATCGGACAGAAGTTGCGAGACATATTCCGGCTGAAATTGAATTAGCGAGTATTCGCGGAAATGCAGCTGAAATAGCGAACGTTATTAATGAGAGATGGGAAATTAAAGGGGTAGACGCTGGTACTGGAAATGGCAATGTTGTAAGTATTGCAAGGCAGGCAGCAGATGAACTAAATACAGTTGCGGTCATTACTGGAAAAGAAGATGTTGTTACAGATGGAGAGAGAACTATTGTTATTCGAAATGGTCACCCTATTTTAACGAAAGTTACGGGAACAGGTTGTTTACTAACTTCTGTAATAGGAGCATTTGTAGCAGTGGAAAAAGATTATGTAAAAGCAGCAGTAGCAGCATTAACGTTTTATGGTGTAGCTTCGGAACTGGCAGCTGCTAAGACCGTGGAAAAGGGACCTGGTAGTTTCCAAATTGAATTTTTAAATCAGTTAGCGAATACTACTTCTAGTGATATTGAGAAGTATGGAAAGATTGAGGAGTTAGAGTAAGAGGGAGTGAAAGAAATGGCACGCATTGAAATAGATAAAATGTCTAAGCTATTGCAAGTGTATTTTATTATGGGAAGTAATAACTGCACGAGGGATCCTTTAGCTGTATTGAAAGAAGCGTTAGATGGTGGAGTGACAATTTTTCAGTTTCGCGAGAAGGGGGAAGGTTCTTTAATCGGAGAAGATAGAGTGCGCTTTGCAAAAGCATTGCAGACGCTTTGTAATGAATATAGTGTTCCTTTCATTGTAAATGATGATGTAGAATTAGCCATTGAATTAGATGCAGATGGTGTTCATGTCGGACAAGATGATGAAGGAATTACATCTGTTCGTGAAAAAATGGGAGATAAAATTATCGGCGTATCTGCTCATACAATTGAAGAAGCACGCTTTGCAATCGAAAATGGAGCAGATTATTTAGGCGTTGGACCTATTTTCCCAACGAGTACGAAAAAAGATACGAAAGCGGTTCAAGGAACGAAAGGATTAGCCTATTTTAGAGAACAAGGAATTACAGTGCCAATCGTTGGTATTGGTGGGATTACAATTGAAAATACAGCGGCAGTTATAGAAGCGGGTGCGGACGGTGTTTCAGTTATTTCAGCAATTAGTTTAGCTGAATCTGCGTATGAAAGTACGAGAAAATTAGCTGAAGAAGTAAAGAGAAGTTTGTAGGGAAGGACGTGTAGTATTTTAAGTGCTACATGGAGAAATAGACTGCCCCAAAATTTAAACAAACATTTGATTAAAAAAGCACAAACCTTTTTAAATAAAGGTTTGTGCTTTTTCTTTAAAACATAATTGAAATTAAGAGCATTCCAATTCCGATAGAAGTAAATGTTGCGATTAAGCCAGGAATCATAAAACTATGATTTAATACGTATTTACCGATACCTGTTGTACCAGTACGGTCAAAGTTAATAGCAGCAACGATTGTTCCATAGTTTGGAATGAAGAAATATCCATTTACTGCAGGGAACATAGCAATCAGTAGCGCTGGTGGAATGCCAAGAGATAGTCCAAGTGGCATTAAGGCACGTACTGTTGCAGCTTGGCTGTACAGTAAAATAGATAGAATGAATAGTGCGATGGCAAATAGCCAAGGTGCACTTGTTACTAAATGCTGAATGGATCCTTGAATCATATTTAAGTTTCCGTTAAAGAAAGTATCTCCCATCCAAGCGATACCGAAAATAGCAACAACTGCTGTTGCTCCTGCTTTAAAGACGTTACCAGACACAATGCTTTCTACATTTGGTTTACAGAAAATAATAATAAGAGCCGCGATAGTTAACATAACCATCTCAATTGTGTTCGGCATGGAAAGACGAGCTAACTTCCCATCAACTATCCATCCTGGACGAAGTGCTTCAAATGAACCAAGAAGTACAACAAGGAAGGTTCCTACTAGGAAAAGGATAACTGATAATTTTGCGCCCTTTACACCTACAAATGCTTTTTTCTCTTCAAGCTTAGGAATCATTCCTTCTTTTAATCGTTTTAAGTATTCAGGGTCTTCATTTAATTCTTTTCCCATCTTACTAGCAACGAATGCAGCTATCATACAAGCGATGAAAGTAGAAGGGATACTTACTTTTAAAATATCTAATAAGGTGATTTTATAGTCAGCTAACATTGCTAAAAGAGCAACTGTGGCAGCTGAAATTGGACTAGCTGTAATTGCTTGTTGAGAAGCGATTACGGCAATCGACATTGGGCGTTCCGGTCTAATCCCTGATTCACGAGAGACTTCTGCAATAACAGGAAGTACAGAATAGGCAACGTGACCAGTACCTGCACATAGTGTGAATAAATAAGTAACAATTGGAGCAAAAAAAGTAATACGCTTTGGATTTTTTCGTAATGCCTTTTCAGCTAGATGAACAAGATAGTCCATTCCTCCAGCAGCTTGCAAAGCACCAGCAGCTGTAATTACTGCCAAAATCATAAGCATTACATCGATAGGAGGCGCGGTTGGTTGTAGGTGGAAGACAAAAACGAGTATTGCCATACCAACTCCACCCATTACTCCTAAACCAACTCCGCCTAGGCGTGCACCAATAAAAATACAGAGTAACAAGGTAAGAAATTGTAGCCAAAACATGATAAACTACCTCCGAAATTCATTAGTTAAGATATATTCGAATAGTTTAATTTGAATGAAAATTAAATAAATACCCGAAGAAATCCTTGTTATTTATACATTTTTTATTATATAACACAAAAAAAGTAACATTCACGTACTTTTTGAAATTATTTCGAAAAAGCAATGCATTAAAAATTTGTATTTATATCTCTAAATAAGTAGACATTTTGATTTATATGTTGTAATCTTTGAAAGAGAATAAATTAATTCTCATAGAACTCCCATATCGTTCAACTCGTTCAGCGAGAAAGGCAAACTGATGGAAACATGAGGACGCAAAACTACAGGAGCTAAGGTCGAAAGGCTACGCTAGCCAGTTACCGGACGGATAGGGTTGGTCTTGGCCAATGCTTTTACATTGGCTTTTTTTTATTCTCGAACATATTGAGAAACATTTTCAAACAAAATATCCATATATTTTGTTTTTTTGTTTGTGTTGATTAAGGAAGGTGGATATTAATGAAAAAATATTGGCATAAGTTATCGTTCCTTCAAAAGAACGTCTTATTAACCGTATTAGTTATTTTGACACTTGTTGGAAGTATGGGTGCATTAAGTTTCAATATGTTTCAAAATAGTATGATGTCTTTATTTGAAAGGCAGTCTATTGAAACAGGAGAAATAGTATTGAAAAAACTGGATGTAGAATTAGTTAGAGACATGGCGAAAGATCCTACAGCCGAAAAAGTGAAAAAAGAAAAGTTAACAGAGAAATTAGATGAAGTATCAAAAGAATTGAAAAGCGTTGGACAAACGTATGTTACAGGAGCAAAGCCGAATGAAAAGCGAGAATTACAACTCGTTGGTTTGACTACAGAGTTAACAAATGCGTTTCCTATAAAGCCGGGAGATTATTATGAACAACCCGCTCATTGGATGAAGGCATACGATAAAGTGATTGATACGAAAAAGGCTCAAATGACAGAAGTATATGAAGATGAAATAGGTTCGTGGGTGACAATATTAGAACCAATTACAGATGGAGAAAACAATATTATTGCAATTGTTGCCGCTGACTTAGATGCTTCCATTGTTCCTATTACAAAAGAGAAGTTTATGATACAGGGTTTACTCTTTATCATTATTTCATTAGCAATTGCGACTATTACTCAATTCTTTATCGTGCGTCACTCGCTAGCTCCATTAAAAGATTTACGAGAAGGGTTACGTAAAATTGGTGAAGGTGACTTGAGTATTAAATTAAAAGAAAGACCAGATGATATTGGAATTATTAATGTTTATTTCAATAACACGATTGAAAAGTTTAAAGGGATTATAGATAAAGTAAGGCAAACTGCTGAGCAAGTTTCTTCTTCTTCACAAGAATTGTCGGCGAGTACAGAGGAAAACAGCATGGCAGTTCAAGAGATTGCAAGTTCTATTGAAGGTTTAAGAGTAGGGGCACAGTCTCAAAAAACTTCAGTACAACAATGTTTAGGGATTGTACATGGAATGGAAGATAAGGTAGAAGAGATAACTGGGGCTGCGAAACAAGTTGCGGTTGCTTCTGAAGGTATGGAGCAACATTCAATTGAAGGTAATGAAGTGATTGGACAAATTATTAATCAAATGAGTTTAATTCAAAATGCAGTACAAGATTTATCTTCCATCATTTATTCGTTAGAAACAAGGTCAAAAGAAATTAGTGATATCGTAACTGTAATTACGGGTATTTCAAATCAAACAAATTTATTAGCTTTAAATGCTTCTATTGAGGCTTCACGTGCTGGAGCAGCTGGAAGAGGGTTTGCAGTTGTTGCTGATGAAGTACGAAAATTAGCAGAACAAACTGAAGCGTCTGCAAAAGATATAGCGAAATTAATTGGTGAAACACAAGCTGAGACAGAAGATGCTGTAGTTTCCATGCAAAAAGGTTCAAAAGAAGTAGAAACTGGAATTTCACTTGTTCAAAGTAGTGGAGATTTCTTCGAAAAAATCTCCAAATCAGCGCAATCTGTTACAGATCAAGTAAAAGCTGTTTCGGGTAATTCGAGTGATATTTTACAAAATAGCCAGAATATCGTTCAAGTCGTAAATGAATTATCACATATTGCAAATACTTATGCCAACAGCAGTAGTAATGTTGAAGAAAGCATGAAAGAGCAAGAAATATCAGTACAAGATATTGCAGAATTAGCGACTTCTTTAAGTTGGCTCTCTCAGGAATTACAAGAGCTTATTGGTGAGTTTAAAAGCGAATAAGGAGAAAGTTCAATTCTAATCAAGGGGGTATCTCCGCTACTGATTATGAATTGAACGAATCTGCCCTTTAATAAGGGATAAAAAAGGTGTGAATTTTCACACCTTTATTATATTTAAGAGAGGAATTTACATAAATATGAAATTAGCAATTTCTTATAGTGAGATGGTAAAAGAATTTTTAGGAAAAGTAGAAGGAAGTATTAAAATACCTAAAGATGTGCAAGGAACAGAACTTAGGATAAAAAGGAAAACGGAACTGTTTTCAAATTTGACTCACATTGTAGATTTAATAGGAGCGACTGCAACGTGGTTATATCATATTTCTAAAGAAAAACATATTGTCGTGCTTTATCATGTAAGAGGAAGTTTATTTCCGATTACTATTGAAGTTTCTAATTTTCTCTCCTATGAAAGTTTAAATTTACAAATTGAAGAGCAACTGGAGCAAATTAAAGAAATGAATGAGGAAGAAATAGAAGAGTTTCAAAACGGTAATACGTTATATGAAATGTCACCTATTATTATTGGTGAAACATATTATGAGCTAAAAGACACGAATACATTACAATTTGTATTTAGTAAAAATATGCAAAGTGTAGAAATAATATTTAATAGTGTTAATTGGAAAGAGACAACAATTACTCGTTATGCACAACAAATACAAGGTGTTTTAATTAATAAATCACAAAATAATAATAATCATATAAATAATTTTAATGTTATTACAGAGGCCGAGATGGCACTTTATAGTCAAGTGAATGATACGACAGCAGTATATCCTGAGAAAAGTATCGTCGATATGTTCTATAATACTGTTACTCAATTTCCAAATCGTATAGCTTTATCTTCAAGGGAAGGTACTTTAACTTATGAGGAGCTAAATAAAAAAAGTAATCAAATAGCTCATATGTTAATTAAAAACGGCGTCCAATTAGGAGACTATGTTGGAATATTTATGAAACGTAGCATAGACACAGTAGTAAGTATGGTAGCTATATTAAAAGCTGGTGCAGCGTATGTTCCGATTGATCCAGATTATCCGGAAAGTAGAATACAGTACATTATTCAAGATAGCCAAGCGAAAGTTATATTGATGAAAGAGACGCCTATAACATGTGATGGGGTTCAAACAGTTTCAATGTATGATAGTGAAACTTATGAAGATACAGATGTAAAGTTGTCTATTCAGTGTGATGATGTAGCTTATATGATTTATACATCTGGTTCAACAGGGAATCCAAAGGGAACGATGTTAGCTCATAGAGGCGTTGTTAATCTGTATACTTGGATGAAAAAGCAATATGAATTGACAGAAGAGGATGTATTTGCCCAATTTCCTTCCTTTAGTTTCGATGCTTCTGTATGGGAGTCATTTGCTTCTTTATTCTGTGGAGGAAACTTATATGTACTATTAGAGGAAGAGCGATTGTCTGTAGAAGCATTTGCAAATGCAATCTATAAAGTGAAAGCAACTTCAATCTTGGCATTAGCAACAATTTTTGTTCGACAAGTAGCAACTTATTTAGCAGAAGAAGATATATATAAGCTAGCTTCCCTAAAAAGAATTGCGATTGGCGGTGAAATGTTGCCTGTAGAGGTTATTAAATTGTGGAGAGAAAGAATAGGTACAAATGTTGAAATTCATAATGTATACGGACCGACAGAATGTACTGTAGTGACGACAACCTATAAAATACCTAGTCAGTTAAATGAGGATGTTGCGAGTATTCCCATTGGTAAACCATGTGCTAATTATCAAGTTATGATTTTGGATGAGAATATGAATCTTTGTCCAATTGGTGTACCTGGTGAATTATATATAGATTCAGTGGGATTAGCAAAAGGGTATTTTAATAAGCCTAATAAAACAATTGAAGCTTTTATTCCGAACCCTTTTAATCCTATAGTTAATATATATAAAACAGGTGATATCGTTAAGTTGCTAGAGGATGGAAATATAGAGTTTTTACATCGGAAAGATGATCAAGTAAAAATTAGAGGACATCGTATTGAACTAGGCGAAATCCAAAGTAAAATTTCTCAAAATCATAATATAAAAGAAAATGCTGTTTTTGCTAAGAAGAGTAAGGAAGGTAGCCAATATTTAATCGCGTTCTATACAACTTTAAATAAAAAAGAAATACCAGAATTAGTTTATCAGTTACAAGAGCAATTACCAGATTATATGGTGCCATCTAAACTAATTTATATTAATGAATTACCACTTACACCTAATAAAAAGATTGATGTTAAGAAGTTAGCTCAGTTAGAAGAAAAGTGTGAACCGGTTCGGCTACAAGAATATGTTGCACCTTCTAATAAAGCAGAAAAACAAATAGCGAACGCCTGGGCGGAAGTATTAGGAATTTCAAAAGTTGGAGTGCATGATGATTTCTTTACAATTGGTGGACATTCATTAAAAGTATTACGAGTCTTAACATTGTTAAAAGAAGATTTCTCACATTTAACAATTCAAGATTTCTTTAAAGAAAGAACGATATATGGATTAGCTCGAATTGAGCGAGAAGTAAAAGTAGAGAAAGAAGAAGTATTTCGTGAATATAAAGTGATTCACGAACCAGATACTATCACGTATGCAAACGTTTTGGAAGAAAACCAGATTTCAAATGTCTTTTTAACAGGAGCTACTGGTTATTTAGGATCACACATATTATATGAATTGTTGAGAGATACATCTGCTACTATTTATTGTTTAGTAAGACCAACTAAAGATGTGCAGCAAAGAATTATAGATACATTAACAGGCTACTTTAATGATATATGTGAAGAATGGTTACAGCGTATACAGGCCGTAGCTGGTGATCTTGGAGAAGAGTATCTTGGGATGAGCGAAGAAGAATTTATGTTCATCAGTTCTAAGATGGATACGATAATTCATTGCGGTGCAGATGTAAGACATTTTGGAGATGTAAAACAATTTGAAAATATAAATGTCCAAGGAACTAGCCGTATGCTAACATTAGCGGAGAAAGGTGCTACATTCCATTTTATTTCTACAATTGGTATCCCGTTAGAATTAGCGGTAGATCAATGGGATACATACATGAAAACTGGTGATTTTAATTACAGTGTAGACTTAGAGAATGTATATTCAAATAGTAAACTACAAGCGGAAAACATTGTTCGTGAAGCAATGAAAAATGGTTTGCGTGGAAATATTTATCGTGCAGGTAATTTAGCATGTCATTCAGAAACAGGTTCGTTCCAACAAAATATTGAAGGAAACGCATTTTATCGTCTTATTAAAACAATGCTATTAATTGGGAAAGCACCAAATGTGAAGTGGAAAGTTGATTTCACACCAATTGATTTTGCTAGTAAATCAATTGTATCGTATTTGCAAGATGCGCAAATTATAGGAGAGACGTTACATATTTGTCATCCACATCAAATTGAGTTTGAACAATTTATACAGCTAATTGGAGAGTGTGGATACAATCTTGAAATGGTTCCACTTTCAGAATATGTAAATACCGGACTTGCATTAGCGAAGGGAAATGAAGTAATAGCAGAGTTAATTGCTTCTCAAGTTGCAGGAGATGGAGCGCAGCAATCTGAAATTGTAATGGGTACGCGTAGAACGAATAAATGGATTAAGAAAAAAGAATTGATAGTACCAGCAATTAATAAAGAATTTATTCAGCAGTTATTAGCTCATGGTGAAAAAGTTGGTTATTTTCCAAAAATAATGAAATGATTATGCATGCTTTTGTTTGTTCAATAAAATAAATCATGCTACAATGAAAACGAATTAAGGACCGGGGAGCCAATTGGCTGAGAGGATGTAAGTAAACATCGACCCTCAACCTGATCTGGATAATGCCAGCGTAGGGAGTTACTTAAAGTGATGTAGCATATGTTATTCTGTAATAACTTGCATACAAGGCTTTCCTACGCAGTAGGAAAGCCTTTTCTTATTTTTGAAATTTATTTTTGAAATTTATTTTTATAAGGGGGATTTTATTATGTCACAACAAGTTACAATGTCATTTTCAGTAGTACCACAAGCAAAAACGAAAGATGTATATTCTGTTGTCGATAAAGCAATTGAAGTTGTGCAACAATCGGGAGTTCGTTATGAAGTAGGGGCAATGGAAACAACTTTGGAAGGAGAATTAGATGTACTTCTTGATGTCGTTAAACGTGCGCAACAAGCTTGCGTCGATGCTGGAGCAGAAGAAGTGATTACTTCTATTAAAATCCATTATCGTCCAAGCACTGGTGTAACGATAGATGAAAAGGTTTGGAAGTACCGTGATGAATATGCAAAACCAGAAGCAATCTAAACTTATTACAACTATTTGGCTTATCCTTCTCATTGCGATATGGGAAGGATCTGTTTCATTATTTAAAATCGAACCGTGGATTTTACCAAAGCCTTCTGCCATTGTTCAAGAATTAATTGGGATGAAAGATTTACTATTACCAAATACGATGCAAACACTGCAGGAAGTTATAATTGGACTATTCTTTGCAATTTTATTGGGGACGAGCATCGCAATTATTATGGACGTTATACCGTTATTTCGTATTTTAATAAATCCATTGCTCGTTATTTCGCAAACAATTCCAATTGTTGTACTTGCACCGCTATTTATTATTTGGTTTGGATATGGGATGTTGCCGAAAGTAATGGTCGTAATACTCGTTTGTTTCTTCCCAATTGCGCTTAGTATTTTAGAAGGTTTTCAAACAGTAGATAAAAACATGTTGAAACTGTTACAAACAATGAAGGCGACAAAATGGCAAGTTTACCAGAAAGTAAAATTTCCAGCAGTGCTTCCATACTTTTTCTCAGGTTTAAAAATTGCAGTTACATATAGCGTAATGGGGGCAATTATCGGAGAATGGCTCGGTGCAAGTGAAGGATTAGGCGTTATGCTTACGAGGGCTACAAAATCCTTTTTGACTGCCCGAGTATTTGGTGTTGCAGCAATCATCGTTATGGTGACATTATGCCTGTATTTTATCGTAGAGTTTATGGCAAGAATAACAGCACCATGGATATATAGAAAGGACGGCAGAAAATGAAAAAAGGTTTGAAAGTTATGTTAGCTGCCTTAGTAGCGGTAGGTGTGGCTGGATGTAATCCGGCAAAGAAAGAAGAAAGTGCAAGTAAAGATCAAAAAGTAAAAGTAGTATTAGATTGGTTTCCAAATACGAATCATACTGGCTTGTATGTAGCGCAAACGAAAGATTATTACAAAAAGCAAGGATTAGATGTAGAAATTATTCAACCAGGTGACAATGTAACAGCAGAGCAAATGATAGCATCAGGAAAAGCAGACTTCGCAATAAGCGCACAAGAAAATGTAACGTTAGCTCGTGTGGAAGGAATTCCTGTTGTATCTGTAGGAGCGATTATTCAGCATAACACTTCAGCGTTTGCATCGCTTAAGAAAGATAATATGACGTCACCGAAAGATTTTGAAGGTAAACGTTACGGCGGCTGGGGAGGACCAGCGGAAGAAGCGACATTAAAGACGATTATGGATAAACATCAAGCTGATTTTAATAAAGTTGAAAAAATCATCTTAGGACAAACAGATTTCTTTAAATCAATCGGTCGTGATGCAGATTTCGAATGGATTTATTACGGTTGGGATGGTATTGAAGCGAAGCGCCAAGGAAAAGAGTTAAATACGATTATGGTGAAGGACTTAGATCCAGCGCTTGATTTCTATAGTCCTGTTATTATTACGAGTGAAAAACATACGAAGCAAGATAAAGACTTTGTGAAAAAGTTTATGAGTGCAACGACAGAAGGTTATAATTTTGCAATTAAGGAACCGAAAGAGGCTGCTGATATTTTAATTAAAGCTGTTCCAGATGTAAATAAAGATTTAGTTCAAGAAAGCCAAAAATGGTTAAGTACGAAGTATCAAGATGATGCTAAAGCATGGGGAGTACAGAAGGAAGAAATTTGGACGAATTACATGAATTTCTTATATGACAACAAAGTTATTAAAAAGAAAATCGATGTAAAAGATGCTTTTACAAATGAATTCCTTCCAAGTGAAAAATGAGCGGATTACAAATAAAAAATATAGTGAAATCTTTTGACGGAAAGAATGTATTAGAGAATATTAGTGCCTCTATACAAGAGGGAGAGTTTGTTTCCTTTGTAGGACCGAGTGGTTGCGGGAAAAGCACATTATTAAACATGATTGCAAATGTTGAAAAACCAACAAGCGGGAACGTAACGTATAACGATAAGCAAGTACAAGAGCAAGATGTTGTTAGTTATATGCCACAACAAGATTTATTACTACCGTGGCGATCAGCTTTGCAAAATATCGTTCTTCCGTTAGAAATTGAAGGAAAGCCGAAAAAACAAAGGCTGACAGAAGGAATGGAAGCATTAAAGCAGTTCCAACTAGATGAATATGCAGACCATTATCCAGATGAATTATCTGGTGGTATGCGTCAAAGAATTAGTTTTCTGCGCACATATTTATGTGAAAAGCCAATTATGCTGCTGGATGAGCCTTTTGGTAAATTAGATGCATTTACAAAAATGGAAGTACATAGCTGGCTTTTAAACTCTTGGCATCAAGAAAAGCAAACAATCGTTATGGTGACACATGACTTAGATGAGGCAATCTTGCTTTCAGATCGCGTATTTATTTTATCTCAAAGACCAGCGTCAATAGTTGGCGAGGTACAAGTGAAATTACCTAGGCCGAGAACGATGGATATGTTAACATCACTCGAATTAAAAAAGGATAAAGAAGAGATTTTAAGTGTGTTAGCTCCTTATATGAAAAAATAGAAAAAGCTGATGTTTTAATTTTAGACGAACCGACTAATCATTTGGATGTAGAAACTAAGATGGCTTTACAGGAAGCGTTACAACAATACAAAGGAACGGTTTTAATTGTCTCACATGAACCTTCTTTCTATGAATCGTGGATAACAAAAGTATGGAATATAGAAGATTGGAATACTGAACAATATGAATAAAGAAAAGGCATTAGCTTTTAGGAGCTAATGCCTTTTCTTTGTGATTAACATGATTTTCGAGAACTCTTACATGAGAATTGTATGAAGAAGCACTCTTATGGTGCGCTTATAAGCGTGCTTTTTCTTTTGTTATATTTATAATACGAAAGCCTTTCCCTAACAGGTGACTATCTTTCTTTATATATATAGATAGTTCAAAATGGAATGAAAATAATTCCTTTATGTAAAGGATAATATGGATATTATAGGAAGACAATAGAAATTAAAGGAAATTCATGTAAAATTCAAATGAACTTCATATAAACTTCATATTAGAAATTAAATATAATTATAATAGGTTATTATGATATTTTTGATTTTTCGTAAAATTAAAAGTTTGAATTTAGGAGGTATTGCTCAAACCTAAATTCAAACTTTAGTGAATTAATTAATGGATATTACGTCTAGTTTTCGCTAATGACGGTATTTAAAAGTTCGGCAGGATTACCTGTTCCTGCACCGCCAATTGTAATAAATCCACCAGGAGGAATTTCACCATTCCATCCTGCGTTCGTAATTACATAATGATTATTTGTTTTACTACTAATTTTAGAATCCCAAACTTGTGTTAAATTACCGCTATAATCAAATTCTAATTTCCAATTTTTAATAGGAGTCGTTCCATTATTTTTGATTATAATCGAGAAGTTATAACCGCTGCCCCAATTCGAAGTGACTGAAAATGTAGCAGTACCATTTCCATCAGGAGGTGTCGTATTAGCTTCATCCGTTTTGACAGTAAGAGCGGTAGGTTGTGATTTATTTCCAGCAGCATCTTTGGCAATTATTGAAAATGTGTATTCCGTATTAGGTTTTAAGTTTTTAATTGTAATGCTATTTGTTGTTGTACTCCATTTCTCTTCTCCAGCAGTAATTTCATATTCCATAACTCCTACGTTATCAGTAGATGCAGTCCAGTTTAATTGAACTGAGTTTGAATTTTTATTCGTAACTACAACGTTTTTAACATTCGTTGGTGGCTCAGTATCTTTTTGACTAATAGGTCCACCAAGTAATTCTTTTACTAGCGTATCAAGTAATTTTGGACCACTGCAACTATATTTTGGACTTGTACGGCAATCTCCGCTTAGTTCCCAAAACATTGCTCCACTTAAACCTTTCGTCTTTATATAGTCTGTTTTGTATTTCATAGATTCATTGTCATCGTAGCTAATAAATGTGCCTGTAGTTGCATTATATAAATAAGGTACTTTAGCTGTGTCATTCCAGTAGCGTACAAAACCATTTTTATTAACGTAATTGGCTGCTAAATCACCGTAATCATACACACCTGTGTCACCGGTAGAATAATCATCCCAAGTACCTTTAGAAGCAAGTTTCCCATCACTACCTGGTTTGCAAGGTTGATATTGTCCGTTATTTTCTTTGCCACAACTTTTCCAGCCACGTCCGTAAAAGGGTACGCCTAATACTAGTTTATCGACTGGAACACCTTCATTTGTATAAACATTTATAGCACCATCTACGTAAAAATTCGTATTTGCTGCTGGGTCATTTGGATCCTTATATAGAGCTGCATTATGATTAGAAGTAGCTTCCCATCCGCCGTGGAAATCATATGTCATAATATTAATCCAATCGAGTATTTGAGAAATTTTCTTTAGCTCTGTATGATCAGCGTAGCGTTGGCTTGCGCCTGAAGCGATTGTTAGTAAATATTGTTTGCCATCTTCAGCACCTGCTTTATTCAAAGCATTTCGGACATCTTGAAGAAGGAGAGTGAAATTTTGTTTATCTTCAGGACGATAACTACCACCAGGAATCGTTTCAACGCCCGGATATTCCCAGTCTAAATCTACGCCATCAAACCCATATGCGCGAAGAAAAGCTACTGTAGATTCAGCAAATACTTTTCTTGTTTTTTCATCAGCGGCCATATCAGAAAAGCGGTTAGACCAAGTCCAGCCACCAACGGAAATAATTGTTTTTAAGTGAGGATATTTAGCTTTTAATCGTTTTAGTTCCCCGAAATTTCCGCAACGGGCATATTTATCGCAATCTTCCCAAGTTGTCCCTGAGCCAGGATACGATTTGGTAACATCAGCCCATGGTTCACCGAGTACGAGAGTACCATTAGGAACCTCTTTATTTTGCAATGGTACACCAGATTCTTTACAGTTCCACGTTTGTTTATTTGGATTATCAGGATGAGTAGAAGGGTTTCCATGTTTTCCATTCCAACAAATATCCGCGAAAGCATAGTTAAGGTGAGTAAGCTTTGATGCATCAATGTCAGCAACTTGATAATTACGTCCGTAAACGCCCCACGAAGGAAAGTACCCAACAATTTTTTGACTTTGCTTTGGTGAATCTGCTAATGCGAGATTTGGAGTAATAAAATTTGTGAGAAAAAGAGGTAAGAAAAGTAGTAGAGATAGTAATAGCAGTGTGAATTTTTGAGACCTCATAGCCATTTCTCCTTTCAAAATAAAAGATATATTTAAAGGCATACGCCAATAAACCAAAATGAATCTAGACGTATGAAACGTCTAGATAAAATGATCAGACATCACGAAGTCTATACAAGGGAGCTGGGGGTGATTAAATCGTAACAAATGTAAGATTTAGTGTAAACGCTTTATTAAGTTGAAAAAGACTTTCTCAATACAAAAAGGCTTGAATACAAACTATATATGAAAACGAAAGATTGGTATGGGAAGAAAAAGCTCATTATAAATAAATTTGAGAAAAAATTGTATGGAGCCAATTATTAAAGACGTAGAAAGATAAGGAAATATCATGTAAAATAATAGTAAAAATATGTAAAGGAGGGAATGGTGTGGATGTGTTTTTGAACATTGCTGAAGAAAAAATTCGACAAGCAATACGGAATGGTGATCTTGATTATCTTCCGGGAAAAGGAAAACCACTACAATTAGAAGATCTTTCAATGGTACCTCCAGAACTTAGAATGAGTTATAAAATTTTAAAAAATGCGGGAATGATTCCACCAGAAATGGAACTACAAAAAGATATATTAAAAATAGAGGATTTAATTGCTTGCTGTTATGATGAAGAAGAGAGAAAGAAATTACGAGAAGAGTTAACAGCAAAAACTCTTCGTTTTCAGCAGGTAATGGAAAAGAGAAAGATTAAAGATAGTTCAGCTTTTCGTATGTATCAAGGCAAATTATTTCGTAAATTACGCTAAGAGGGATAAGATGACTACATTTAAAACGATAGAAGAATTAGCGACCTATATCGAAGAACAACAATTGGTACTTCTGTTTATTAAAACGGAAAATTGTGGTGTTTGTGATGTTATGCTAAGAAAAGTAAATTGCGTATTAGAGAATTATGATTACGTAGAGAAAATAGAAATATTACTACAAGACATGCAAGAGATTGCGGGGCGATATGGAGTATTTACAGGGCCAACAATTTTATTATTTCATAATGGAAAAGAAATTCTTCGTGAATCACGCTTCATTTCACTTGAAAATCTAGAGAGGATCATTCAATTATTAGAGGAATAGGGGAGGCTTTTATATGGGATTTATTATTGTCATACTATTATTTGTTGTAGTTGGAATAATCGTAACAGCAGTTCGATCGAACAAAAAGAAGGTGAACTTGGCGAAACAAAATAACATACATAATTCATCTAACAGCTCATCACCATTATTTTTCTTTGCTGGATCGGATAATGATAGCTCGCATGATGGCGGTTCACATGATTGTGGAGGCTCTTTTGGGGGAGATAGCGGAGGAAGCTGCGGTGGCGGTGGGGATTGATGAAAATGCGCCTTATATAGGCGTATTTCTTTTTAAACAAACGTTTGATTAGTCGGCTTACATATACATAAACACAGTTAAACAAACGTTTGATTAATATTTTTAACATACTAAGGGGAATGGAAATGAAAAGGGAACCGAAAGTGAAAAATAAGGGGAAAGTAGTGTTATTTTTATTAGCTGCGGGAGGCGTATTTCTTGTTAAATTAGCATTTAAATTTGGAACAATACATATGATTCGAACTTGGTTTGAAAGTACGTTTTCTTAAATAAGGAATATAGCCTCTTGCGATAGAGGTTTTTGATTTGTTATTATTAGACTGAACGGTCGGTTTAAAGAGGTGTGAATATGAGAAGAAGCGCAGAAGAGATAAAGAAAGAAATTGCATACAAAGCAGAAAGTCTATTTTCACAGAAGGGCTACGCAGCTACATCTATGGAAGAGATTTGTGAAATTACAGAGCGAAGTAAAGGAAGTATTTATTATCACTTTAAAAGTAAAGAAGAATTATTTTTATTTGTAGTGAAACAGCATACGTATGATTGGCTTGAAAAATGGAATGAAAAAGAGAAGTTGTATAGCACTAGTACTGAAAAACTATATGGTCTCGCGGAATATCATGTAGAGGACATACAGCAACCAATTTCAAATGCCATAGAGGAATTCTCTATGAGTCAAGTTGTAAGTAAAGAGATTTTGGAGGAACTATTAGCTTTAACTAGAGAATCATATGTTATGTTTGAGAAATTAATTGAAGCAGGTATACAGTCTGGAGAGTTCCGTGAAGATAATACTCGTGATCTTATGTATATTGTGAATGGATTATTATCAGGGCTTGGAGTACTTTACTACGAGCTAGATTATAAAGAGTTGAAGCGTATTTATAAAAAGGCAATAGATGTATTGTTAAAAGGAATGGCAGCTGAATAATAGGTCAGTTGCTTTTCTTACAAAATAAATTAGACTGAACGGTCGGTTTGTGAAAGGGGAATGAAAATGAACGCTTTATTTAAAAACCGAGCATTTATGCTCGTTATGGCGTCTGATATTTTACAACAATTTGCAATTTGGATCAGAAATATGGCTCTTTTGTATTTTATAATGGAGCGAACGAATAATGATCCGGTTTCTGTTTCTTTGTTATCAGTTATGGAATATGCACCTATTTTTATTTTCTCGTTTATCGGTGGTGCGCTAGCTGATCGCTGGAATCCGAAAAGAACAATGGTCACTGGAGATGTGTTGAGTGTACTGTCTATTATAGGAATTGTCCTGTTGTTAAAGCTGGATTATTGGCAGGCTATATTTTTTGCAACACTCATTTCCGCGATTGTAGGTCAGTTTTCTCAACCCTCATCTTCCCGTATATTTAAGCGCTATGTAAAAGAAGAACAGGTAGCAAATGCGATTGCATTTAACCAAACATTACAGTCATTATTTCTAATTTTTGGACCAGTGGTAGGATCGCTTGTGTATACACAACTTGGTTTATTTACGTCACTATATAGCTTAATCATTTTATTTTTGTTATCTGCTATCGCCCTTTCATTTTTACCAAAATGGGTTGAAAAAGAGCAAGTGGCGAGAGATTCATTAAAAAATGATATAAAAGAAGGTTGGAAGTATGTTCTTCATAC
The DNA here is from genome assembly GCF_056738645.1 of Bacillus sp. PK3-067. Lineage (NCBI taxonomy): Bacteria > Bacillati > Bacillota > Bacilli > Caryophanales > Bacillaceae > Bacillus > Bacillus sp. PK3-067. The sequence goes on from NZ_CP096490.1 coordinate 432,976, forward strand.
GAAAAATTTACGTATGATTACGATCACTTTCACCATTATAGGCTTAGCTGTTGGATTAACAACTCCATTAGAGGTGTTTCTTGTAATAGAACGCCTTGGAATGGAAAAGGAAGCAGTTCAATATTTAGCTGCAGCTGATGGAATAGGTATGTTAATTGGTGGTATTGTTGCTGCAATTTTCGCTTCAAAAGTGAATCCGAAAAAAATGTTTGTATTCGGTATGGGCATATTAGCAATGTCATTTTTAGTAGAAGGGCTATCTACATCATTTTGGATTACTAGTTTCATGAGGTTTGGAACAGGTATTTGTTTAGCTTGTGTTAATATTGTTGTCGGTACGCTTATGATTCAACTTGTACCAGAAAATATGGTTGGAAGAGTAAATGGGACGATTTTACCACTGTTTATGGGGGCAATGCTAATTGGAACTTCACTAGCTGGAGGATTAAAGGAACTAACTTCACTAGTTACTGTGTTTTGTATAGCAATGGCACTTATTTTATTAGCGATAGGGCCAGTTCTACGTATGCAAATAAAAAAAGAAGATGTTGCTAATAAAGAGGCACTAACAAATTCGTTAGCTTCGAAATAACTATTGTAAGGGAGCAATATTGCTCCCTTTTTCTTTGAGGAACTTTTGACAACTATATGAGCCAATTATATACTGATGTTGTAAAAACGATTTTACAGGTTAGGAGCAATGGTGTGAAAAATCAAATCTATGAATTACGCACTGAAAATAATATTTCACAAGGCGCATTAGCTGATAAATGTAAGGTTTCTAGACAAACGATAAATGCAATTGAGAATAATAAATATGATCCAAGTTTAGCGTTAGCATTCCGTTTAGCTGAAGTATTAGGAACAACTGTTGATAAATTATTTTTGTACAAGCAGTAGAGTCGTTCATTATAAGTCGCACCTTTAAAAATAAAAAAGATCCTCTTCTTATGAGAAGAGGATCTTTTCTTATAGCGTTTTAGTCTTTGGACTAGGTGGTGTAACGGATGTATTATTTTCTGGAACTCTAGTTAGTAAGAATCCTCCGATAATAAACAGAACAATAATACTAAGAACACCAGCGTTTGTTTTTCCTGTTAATTGGGTTGTAACACCGACTAATACCGGACCCATAATTGCGGCAAACTTGCCAAATATATTATAAAATCCGAAGAATTCATTAGCAGATTCTTTAGGTACTAGTTTTGCAAAGTATGAACGACTTAGTGCTTGAATACCACCTTGAGATGTAGCAACTAACATTGCTAAAATCCAAAAATCAAGTGTCGTTTTTAAAAAATAAGCATATGTGCAAATAATGATATAAATAATGATACCGACATATAACATTTTTTTACCAGTAAATGTTTCAGATAATTTTCCGTATAGTAAAGCAAATGGACAAGCGACAATTTGTGTTACAAATAATATGATTAATAGATTCGTTGCACTAATACCGAGATCGGTTCCGTAAGCGGTAGACATAGTAATAATTGTGTCGACTCCGTCAATATAGAAAAAGTAAGCGATTAGAAACATAAATACAGTTTTATATTCTTTAATATTTTTAAAAGTATCAGCAAGACGTTTGAAGCTCATTCTAATAGGTCTTGGATGACGCTCAATATAGTGTGTTTGCTCTACGTTTTTTAGCATTGGAATTGTAAATAATCCCCACCAAAGAGCTGTTATTGCAAAGGAAATTTGACTAGCAATGCCGACCGATAAGGGAATAGTTCCTTTTTGGGAAAGAATAATAAGAGCGATACAACCGATAAAAGGAATTGTACTCCCGATATAACCTAATGCAAATCCTCTTGTAGAAATTCGGTCCATTCTATCTTCAGAAGTGACGTCTACTAAAAATGCATCATAGAAAATGTTTGCTCCAGCAAAGCCGATTAAGGCGAGCATATAGCACCCTAGCAATAAGTACCACTGAGAGGTTGGAACGACTGCTAACATACTTGTAAATACGATACCGAGTCCAAAGAAGAATGTGAAAAAACGTTTTTTAAATCCTTTATAATCAGCAACTGTGCCAAGAATAGGAGCAAGTATAGAAATTAAAAGTGTTGCGAATGAGTTTGCATATCCCCAATATGCTGTTGAAGTTGCCCCAGATAAACCCGCTTCTTTTGCAGCTGCTTTAAAGTAAATTGGAAATAATGCAGTTGTAATGACGAGCGAATATACGGAGTTCGCCCAATCGTATAATATCCAGCTTTTTTCTTGTCTGGACATTTTTTTCATATAATGTTCCCCCTCAAATTTGTTTTACTAACAGTGTACAAAAATAAAAATTATAAAAAGAGAAACAATGATGAATTTTACATAACTTTTACATATATACACAGTTCTTTACAATTGGAGTAAATCCTCTACAATTGATCCGTCTGTTTCACCTAAGTGTAGACCGAGTAGTCTAGCGATAGTTGGGCCCTCATCAATAAGTCTCATATACGGTATGGTAATGCCGCTTTTTATCCCTTTCCCAGCAGCTATAAAAATTGTTTCATAGTTAGGTTTTGTTGGAGAGTATCCATGCGTACCAAATGTATATTTTTTACTAGGCGTAACATCTTTTGCAGTAATTTCTTTTATAAAATCTCCTGTATAGTTTTCAGTGAAATAATACCCCTCTTGTGCTTCTAACATAAATAAACAATTACCGTCTGCACCGCAGTCTTTCGCAGCTTCATCATGAAGTATAAATTCAATTCCGTTTTGTTTATTTTGAAGTAGTTCTTCAAGGAGTAGTTGTACCTCCCGAATTGTATCCGTATCATTTTTGTCCTTTACATATACATAGGCAGAGCCGTCGCAACTTTGGCAATAGGCTTTCCAGTCTACTAATTTTCTTTTTTTATTAAGAGATATAAGTCCTCTTTGATGGAATAGCACATTTAATTGTATGGATTTGTTTTCACTTAAAGCGCTATGATCACCAAGGGCAATAATTGTACTTTCTTCGTATAAGTCACTTTCTTTTAGTGCTTGAATAATTTTCCCTAGACGTTCGTCGTGTCTCTGGATAGCAGCTATTGTTTCGTTAGATTCAAAGCCGTGATAGTGTCTTTGTGTGTCTAGATCGGTGAAATGTACGAACATGATATTAGGCTTTTTCGTCTGGATTGTATGCACAGCAGAGGCGAGGACGAAATCATCCAGCTCTGGTTGTGATAAACCATTTCTTATATGGCCGAAACGACGATTTAAATCTAATTGGTATAGTGGGCTACCGCTAAATAAGGAAACTAACACTTGATTTTGCCAAGGTCTATTTGGAAAAATTTCTGGTAAATTGTAATCGATGTTCGCTCTTCCAGTAACAGGCCATAGAAGGGCAGCTGTCGTTAAATTTGCTTTGCGCGCTTCATCATACAATGTTGTTCCTTTTATTGATTTTCGGTACCAATGCCAATCAGGTGATTCACGCCCTGGTTGAAGTAACGTATTGCTAACAACACCGTGCTTGTTAGGGTAATTACCGGTTACGATTGTTGAGTGGCTTGGATATGTTACAGAAGGATAAATTGGTTCTACTTTTTCGACAACCGTGCCCTTTTTTATTAGAGATTGGAAATGAGGTAGTTTTTGTAGTATAGGAAAATCTAAAGCTGATAAACAGTCGAATGATAAAATAATGACATGGTTTGTTAATGCTTTATCCATAAAGTTCCCTCCTGATTATATAAAACCTATTCTTATATATTACTATTAATACCTAGTAATAAAAATATATTTTTATGTGAAAATTTATTATTTATTTTCAGAAAAATTAAACATATAATTAAGTATAAGGGAATCTATGGAAGGAGGAAACACTATGGATTGGTTAGATGGATTTGGTATCTTTTACATCATTGGCGGAATCACGATTATCCTTGTATTTGCTATTTCATATTTACTAAAGAAACGGTTTCCAGACAAACAGTTCGATATTATATTTGCACTTAGTTTAATACTTCTTTGCTTAGCGTCCTTTCCCGTTACAATGATTGTTATTGGTGGGTGGGAAGGAATGGGATATGGATTTATTGGTTTCTTCGTCCTACTTGGTACACTTATCGGTATGATTGCACATCAACTTGTGAAAATTACGCGGAAAAGCTACGTATAAAACTGCAAAAAATGAAAAGAATATATAAAAATAAGAAAATTAGCTATTGTTTTAAAAAAGAATTTGTATTATGATAATCAACAAATTTATTTCGTTATAACGATGAAAAAGGACTAGTACATGTTCAACCTTTTTAGCAGAGAGAGAATCCGTCAGGCTGAAAGATTCTTAAAAAGGCAATATGGAACCTGCCTTTGAGTTCTGCATATGCAGCGGGAATTTCCCGTTATCAAAAAGAGAGCATGCGCAATTTTTGTGCATGAATCAGGGTGGTAACGCCGACAAAGCTCGGTCCCTATTTAGGGACGCGGGCTTTTTTGTATTTTCTAGAAGGAGGAAGACTGACTATGGCAAAAGAACAAGTGCAAGCCATTACGAAGATGGAAGAGGACTTTGCGCAGTGGTATACCGATATTGTAAAAAAAGCCGAACTTGTTGATTATTCAAGTGTAAAAGGATGCATGATTTTACGTCCGTATGGTTATGCCTTATGGGAGAATATGCAGAAGGTGATGGATGAGAAGTTAAAAGAAACTGGCCATGAAAATGTATATATGCCAATGTTTATCCCAGAGAGTTTATTGCAAAAAGAGAAGGATCATGTTGAAGGATTTGCTCCTGAAGTAGCATGGGTTACGCATGGCGGAGATGAAAAGTTAGCGGAAAGACTTTGTGTACGTCCTACATCTGAAACTTTATTCTGTGAGCACTTTTCAAAAATTGTGCAATCCTATAATGATTTGCCAAAGTTATATAATCAGTGGTGTTCAGTAGTTCGTTGGGAGAAGACAACTAGGCCGTTCCTTCGTACGACTGAATTTTTATGGCAAGAGGGTCATACAATCCATGAAACGGCAGAAGAATCGCAGGCTGAAACATTAAATATTTTAAACTTATATGCTTCTTTCTGTGAGGATTATTTAGCAATACCAGTTATTAAAGGACAAAAAACAGAAAAAGAGAAGTTTGCTGGAGCAAAGGCAACTTATACAATTGAAAGTTTAATGCATGATGGAAAAGCACTTCAAACAGGAACCTCTCATAACTTTGGGACGAATTTCTCAGAAGCATTTGATATTAAGTTTTTAGATCGTAACGGTAAGTGGCAATATGTGCACCAAACATCTTGGGGTGTATCAACAAGAATGATAGGCGGGCTAATAATGGTTCATAGTGATAATAATGGACTTGTAATGCCACCAAAAGTCGCTCCAGTGCAAGTTGTTATTGTACCAATTGCTCAGCATAAAGAAGGAGTTTTAGCAAAAGCAACAGAGTTACAAGCACATATTCAAAAGGTTGCACGAGTAAAAATAGATGCTAGTAATAAAACACCAGGCTGGAAATTTAATGAGTATGAAATGAAGGGGATTCCAATTCGATTAGAAGTTGGCCCTAAAGATATTGAAAAGAATCAAGTTGTACTTGTAAGAAGAGATACGAAAGAAAAAGAGTTTGTACCAATGGATCAATTAGAAGAACGTATTCCAGCATTACTTGAAGAAATTCATATTGCTTTATTTAATAAAGCAAAAGCATTTCGCGATGAGAAGACGTATGTTGCGACAAATTTCGAAGAGATGAAAAAAATAGCTGATGAAAAGCAAGGCTTTATTAAGGCAATGTGGTGCGGGGAATTAGCTTGTGAAGAAAAACTAAAAGAAGAAGTTGGCGTATCTTCACGTTGTATGCCTTTTGAGCAAGAGTATTTAGCTGAAGAATGTATTTGTTGTGGTAAAGAAGCTAAACAAATGGTGTATTGGGGAAAAGCGTATTAATACTTTTTCTGATAGGTGATAAAAGGACTTTGGGCTGCATAATAAAATGTAATCCAAAGTCCTTTTTAGTTTTATACAGTATTTCATGTACTTTTTAGATGGAAGGATGTTGTTCTTATTTTACGTTTTTACGACGAATAAACAGTAACATACCAATTAGGAATGTTGAAAGCCCCATTAAAATAGATATAGGGTAATGCGTTGCAGTATTAGGTAATTTATCACCTTGTTTTTTCGTATTATCTTTTACATTACCCCCTTGAGAACCGTTGCCCTCCTGAGAATTGCTATCGCCTTTAACACGATTGCCACCTTGAGAGCCATTACCCCCTTGAGAACTGCTATCACCTTTAACACGATTGCCGCCTTGAGAGCCATTGCCGCCAGAACCGTTACCACCAGAACCGTTACCGCCAGAACCATTGCCACCAGAGCCATTGCCGCCAGAACCGTTACCGCCAGAACCATTGCCACTAGAGCCATTGCCGCCAGAACCGTTACCGCCAGAACCATTGCCACCAGAGCCATTGCCGCCAGAACCATTACCGCCAGAACCGTTGTCACCAGAGCCACTGCCGCCAGAACCGTTGCCACCAGAACCATTGCCACCAGAACCGCTGCCGTCAGAGCCACTACCACCAGAACCGTTACCGCCAGAACCATTGCCACCAGAACCGTTACCGCCAGAACCATTGCCACCAGAACCGTTACCGCCGGAACCATTACCGCCAGAACCGTTGTCACCAGAGCCACTGCCACCAGAACCATTGCCACCGGAACCGCTGCCGTCAGAGCCACTACCACCAGAACCGTTACCGCCGGAACCATTGCCACCAGAGCCACTGCCACCAGAACCGTTACCGCCAGAACCATTGTCACCAGAACCGTTACCGCCGGAACCATTGCCACCAGAACCGTTACCGCCAGAACCATTGTCACCAGAACCAGTATCGTCCTGAGAATCGTTATTTCCTGGAGGTATATTATTATCCTTTGAGTTTCCTTCTGCAAAATGATCGCTATTTTGTACAATAGCGTTTGTTAATGGTTGGAAGTTTTCAGTTGCAGCATTACCGATATTTAAACCGCTAAAAAAAGATAAAGAGAGTGTTGATGCTAAAATGAAGATTTTCGTCATGGTTTTCCTCCTAAGAGATTAATGTTCCATCTAAAATACATCCCTTTGTAATATTTCTTAGGAAAAAGAGTTTTATGCAAAAAAAACTATATATAGAAAAAGGTGGTGTATTTGTCAAAGCAGAAAAGAGTTAATGTAGATTTCCTACAAATAGTAGAGGGGGAGAATTTACATTCATAACGGTAGAGGAAGTGGCAGCAGATGAAAGAGTATATAGCGTTTGATATTGGCGGTACGCAAATTAAGTATGGTATTGTTTCAGAAATAGGGAGAGTATTAAAGCGTCAAACAGTTGCAACAGAAATTCATTTAGGCGGAGAACAAATTATTCAAAAACTTATATATGTATCCAAAAAAATAATGAATGAACATACTATTGCCGGAATCGGTATTAGCACTGCGGGAATTGTTGATATTAATAAAGGAATTGTGACGGGAGGTGCGGATCATATTCCGGGATATAGTACTATTCCTATTATTGATAGATTGCAAGAGATATTAAAAGTTCCAGTATCGATTGACAATGATGTGAATTGTGCAGCGTTTGGAGAAAAGTGGAATGGTAGTGGAAGAGAGAAAGATAACTTTATTATGCTCACCCTTGGAACAGGGATTGGGGGAGCAATTTTTATAGATGGAAAATTGTACCGAGGACATTCATTTAGTGCTGGTGAATGGGGGAATATGTTAATAGAAGAAAAAACGTTTGAAGAGGTTGCTTCGATTTCAGGATTAATTCGACTTGTAAGCAAATATAAAGGCAAAGGCAAGTGGAATGGGAAAAGAATTTTCGAGTTGTATGATAAAGGAGATCGGGAAGTTGCTCAAGCAGTTGGGATTTTCTTTAAACATTTGGCAATCGGAATTAGTAATCTTGCTTATATTTTTAATCCAGAAACGATTATTATTGGTGGAGGAATTACCGATAGAGGAAATGAGTTTTTAAAAGAAGTAAAAGAAGAGGTCAGTAAATACTTAAATCAAGAGATTTATAATAATTGTGAGATTGAACTTGCGCAAAACGGTAATTGTGCAGGAATGATTGGTGCTATTTACCACTTCTTACATCATCATAAGTAAATTATATGAATGTTTTCATATAACTGAGAATTTATCCTTTTTATCGCTAGGTAAATAATGCTACAATATAAGAGAAGAATACAATATTTTCCGATTCGGAAAATGCTTTGTAGAAAGGGAGAAACTTCATGCCTATTATTTTAGAAAAAGGTCAAAAGATCGATTTAACGAAAGGACAACCAAAAGTAGCAAAACTACAGGTTGGCTTAGGCTGGGATCCAATTGGGCAATCAGGTGGATTTCTGTCTTCATTATTTGGAAGTAAACCAAATGTAGATTGTGATGCATCTGTTGTTATGTTAGAAGGAGATCGTTTTTTAAACAAAAATGATTTAGTTTACTTCGGAAATAAACTTTCTACTTGTGGTAGTATTATTCATTCAGGAGATAATTTAACAGGTGAAGGCGCTGGTGATGACGAAACAATTTTCGTAGAATTACATAAAGTTCCAAGCCGTATTAATCGTTTAGTATTCGTTGTAAATATTTATGACTGTGTAAATCGTCGTCAAGATTTCGGGATGATTCGTAATGCATATATTCGTATTCAAAACCCGCAAACTGGTGAAGAATTAGCACGCTATAATTTATCGGATAATTATGCTGGCAAAACAACTCTAATTGCAGGTGAAATGTATCGTCACGGAAGTGAATGGAAGTTTTCAGCAGTTGGAGAAGGCACGCAAGATAAAAACTTAAGTGAGATTGTATCACGTTATCAATAAAATAACCGAGGAGGAATTGTATATGGCATCAATTTCATTGAAAAAGGGACAAAAGGTAGACTTAACAAAAACGAATCCAGGTCTTTCGAAAGTTCTTGTAGGACTTGGTTGGGACACGAATCGTTATGACGGACAAAACGATTTCGACTTAGATGTTAGTATTTTCTTAGTAGGCGCGAATGGTAAAGTTTCAGGAGCTGAAGATTTCGTTTTCTATAATAATCCAAAAGGTGCGAATGGTGCTGTAGAGCATTTAGGAGATAACCGCACTGGTGAAGGTGAAGGCGATGACGAAGCGATTAAAGTAGATTTGAAAAATGTTCCTGCTCACATCGAACGTATTTGTTTCACAATTACAATTTATGATGGAGAAGGCCGTAGCCAAAACTTCGGACAAGTTTCTAATTCTTTCGTACGTATTCTTGATGAAGAAAAGAATGCAGAATTAATTCGTTACGATTTAGGAGAAGATTTCTCTATTGAAACAGCCGTAGTAGTAGGTGAATTATATCGTCATGCAGGTGATTGGAAATTCAATGCAATCGGAAGTGGATTCCAAGGTGGATTAGCGTCTCTATGTAATAACTTTGGTTTAGATGTAGAGTAATAGATTTGATTTATATATCCATCGGTGAAATGTATGTTTACTGATGGATATATTTTTAAAGATAAAAATATAGAGGTGAATATAGATGGTTATTCAATTACAAAAAGGCCAGAAAATCGATTTAGGTAAGACAAGCCCTGGTTTAACAAAAGCAGTAATTGGTCTTGGATGGGATATTAAATCTTATGACGGCGGAGCCGATTTCGATTTAGATGCATCTGCCTTTTTATTAGATGCAAACGGAAAATGTGCGAAGGAAACTGATTTTATCTTCTATAATAATTTACAGTCTCCTTGTGGATCTGTTTTACATACAGGAGATAACCGTACAGGTGAAGGTGAAGGTGACGATGAGCAACTTGTTGTGGATTTGAAGAAAGTTCCAGCAGATGTGCACAGAATTGCTATTACAGTTACGATTTATGATGCAGAAGGCCGTAGTCAAAACTTTGGGCAAGTAGGAAATGCGTTTGTTCGTTTAGCGAATGAAGAAACGAGTGAAGAAGTTCTTCGTTTTGATTTAGGGGAAGATTTCTCCATCGAAACAGCAGTTGTCTTTTGTGAATTATACCGTCATAATGGACAGTGGAAGTTTAATGCAGTAGGAAGTGGATTCCAAGGTGGTTTAGGTGCGCTTGTAAGAGCGTATGGCTTGGATGCATAGAAAGGAAACGATATTCGTTTCCTTTTTTTGACCTTTCTATAAATCTAGCAAAGAATAGGGGATAAAGGTAAGATGAGTATTTTGCAAGGAATCCTTGATACGTATGCTCAGTTTTTCGACTTGGACATGTGGATTAAAGTGTTGCAGGATCCAGTATCTTGGGGATTAATTGGTACACTTGTTGTACTTGAAGGATTATTATCTGCTGATAACGCACTTGTGTTAGCGGTAATGGTAAAACATCTTCCGGAAGAAAAACGTAAAAAAGCATTATTCTATGGACTTATTGGAGCTTATGTGTTCCGCTTTATTGCGATTGGAATCGGAATGTTCTTAATTAAATTATGGTGGGTAAAACTTCTTGGTGCACTTTACCTTGCTTGGTTATCAGTAAAATACTTTATTGATAAGCGTAAAGGTGCAAGTGAAGAAGACGAAGCTCACGGTATGAATCAAAATAGTATTCTCTTTAGAATGTTTGGTGTCTTCTGGGGAACAGTTGCGATGGTTGAATTAATGGATATCGCATTCTCTGTAGATAGCGTACTTGCTGCATTTGGTGTATCTAATGAAGTTTGGATTTTACTATTAGGCGGAATGCTAGGTATTTTAATGATGCGTGGTATTGCTGGTGTATTCTTAAAATTGTTAGAGCGTATTCCAGAGCTTGAAACGACAGCATACATTTTAATCTTAATTATTGCAGCAAAAATGTTACTGTCTTTAATCGAGATTGAGATTAGTCATACACTATTCTTTATTATTTTAGTTGTAGCATTTGGAGCAACATTTATACTTCACTACATGAAGAATTCTGGACAAGCTAGAGAAGAAGTTGCAGCTACTAAAGAAGACAATAAATAATTGAAATGGGTTTGCTCGTTTTGCGAGCGCCCATTTTTTATAACCAAAAATAGTTTATAATAGAAGAAGGACTTAGAAAAAACGTAAATGTTTTTGGAGGTGAACTGTTGTGTTTTCACGTTTTACACTTCAACCATATGCATTAAAAGATGAATCAGATTTAAAGCAATTTGAAACGCTTTTAGAAAAACGCCCACAATATGAGCTGACAGAGAATGAGATGAAATTTAGTTATATAGCATGTCGAATCCTTGGCGTTCCTAATGATGTAGATGAATATTTTAATGAACTGTTTGATTATAGTGAAGCGAAAGGAATCGAAGTTTTACACGAACAAAATTTAAACAAAGTGATTGATTCGGAAAAGCTTCGTCATATTCAAGAAGTGTTCGGATTACATCAAGAAGCACCAAATGGTCTGACAGTAAATAGGCTAGTTGCACACTTATCTGGGAAACAACTTTTACCGAAAGTAGACAATCCTGATTTACAGCATTACATACATACGACGTTTATTTCACTATTGAAATTATATGAGAAGCAACATAATCAGTCGTTAAAGACAGAAGGCTTCCGTCGTTTCTTAATCGACATAATTAAACTAAGCGAAAATTACGTAGCGAAGTGGTTCTCTACGATTAATTATAAGAAACAAATGCCGCGTATCATTTGGTACGGTGATGCACAGGAAAGCCGTATATATTTCTTATACTTTCTTATTATGCTCGGTTGTGATGTGCTTTATTATCACCCAGAAGGAAAAGATGGATTTGAAAATATTGATGAAGAGGGAAGAACTTTTGTTGTATCTCATTCAAGTCGCATTTCGCTTGAACCATTCCCTGATCGTCGCCGTGAGCGTGTTGCAACAGTAGCGTATCAAGCTTCGAAAGAAATTGAACAAGTACTTCACCACGATAATTCACTGCTGTACAAGCCGTGGCAATTCCGTTCCTATACGCCTGTAGCTCGTACGTTAAAAACGACATATGATGAACTCTTTTTAATTACGAAAGAAAAGGCATTTGTACGCCCAACATTCTTTGTTGAAAATAAACATATTTATATTCCTTCTTTATTTGCGAAAATATCAGGCGTTTCAAAGAATGATAAAGAATATTTTCAACGATTAAAGGCTGTTACATCATTTGATAACAGTTTATTAATTAATACATTCCCGTTTACGAAAGAGCAAAAAGCAAACTTCCAATATCATTATCGAGATGCATTGGACCGAGCTGGAAAATTGCATCCTGATCTAATTATGAATAGCCATTGGTGGCCGCATAAGCGTTTACCGGAAGGTTTACAGCATGGGATTGCAGAGGCGATTATCCATACGTGCGAAAGTGAAATGTGCAAACCAATTGCGAAAGAGACGAAACAAGATGTAGCGCTATATGTTTTCGCACAACTTTCTCAAATACCACCGAATATTTTAGAACAGCTTGAGAAATTTGATTATTCACAAGATGTACCGAAAATTGTTATATTTAATAATGAGAAGAGCGGAGAATTAACTCGTTCTGACGCTGTTTTATTACTATTTTTGAATCAAATTGGAGTAGATGTATTCCATTTCAATCCAACGGGAAGAAACGATATTGAACCGTATATTGAAGCGGGGGCATTTGATTCACATTGGCTTGAAGAGGTTAATTTCGATCTTGAGTTTCATGGTTCATCAGCCTATAAAAATTTATCACAAACAATAAAAGGACTATTTCGTCCATTTTTATAAGGAAAGGGAGAATACCATATGAATAACCCAGTCGTACTAGATCCGAAAACAGAATTAAATGAACAAACAGCACAAGATGTTCGCTTACAACTTAGACAAGATGCGGATGTACAACGTATTTATAATGCGGTAGATATTAAAGATCAATTAGAATTAATTGAACTTGGAAAAGAACCTTCTATGGAAATTTCACGTTTTGCTGATCAAATTTTACATACAATGTCATTATCAAAGATAGAAGATTCTGGTGAATTATTAAAACAGCTTGGTAAAATTATGGACCGATTTGATAGTAAAGACTTTGCGGAAGAAAAAAGTGGTTTCTTCTCACGTATGTTCAAAAAAGCAGATAAAATGATAGAACAAATCTTTAGTAAATATCAAACGATGGGCCGCGAAATTGATAAAGTTTATGTGGAAATTACGAAGTACCAAGATGAGATGAAAAAATCAATTGGTACGTTAGATGGCTTGTATGAGCAAAACTTAAAATATTATTTAGACTTAGAGAAGTACGTAGTAGCAGGAGAAATGTTATTAGAGCGTTTAAATACAGAGTTAGTTCCGATGTATGAAGAGCGTGTACGTAATAATGATCAATTAGCAGGTATTGAATTAGAGTCGCTTAAAAACTCTGTTGAAATTTTAGAACAGCGTATTGACGATTTAGAAAAAGCACGTATGGTTGCGTTACTTACAGCACCACAAATTCGTATGATTCAACGTGGTAATAATAAATTAATTGGTAAAATCAATACAGCATTTATTACAACGATTCCTATCTTTAAAAATGGTATCATTCAAGCGGTAAATGCCAAGCGCCAAAAGCTTGTTGCAGATTCTATGGCTGAACTGGATCGCCGTACAAATGAATTACTTAAGAAAAATGCACAAAATATCGCAACGCAAAGTGTAGAAGTAGCGAGATTATCAGGTTCTTCTAGTATTAAGATGGAAACACTTGAGGAAACTTGGAACATTATTTCAAGAGGTATGCAAGAAACACAACAAATTGAAGAACAAAATAAACGTGAGCGTGAAGAAAGCCGCAAGCGTATGGCTACATTAACAGAGAATATCAAAAAAGAATTACAAGGATAAAGTGAAACTTTAATCAGTGGGGTTTTGTTCATCCCCACCGATTATTAGCCTTCACCAATTGGACATTTATGGGCAGTTAATCCATCACCTAACTTCTTTGCTCAAACTGAATTTTGAGGTGGGAGTTTTACTGCACGGAAAATAGTAGGATAAATGAAAAGGCAATGAGGACTATTCCTCATTGCCTTTTAGTTTCTCTTCACTAATTTAATAATCTCATTCAGAATAAGTGGAATGATACTTAATAAGAGAACAAATCCCCAATCTCGCATCGTTAATGCATGTACACCGAATATATTTGCAAGGGGCGGGATGGAGATGATACAAACTTGCATAAGAACACCGATAAGAAGGGAGAAAACTAAATATTTATTTGTAAAGATCCCAATTGAAAAAATTGATTTCGTTATTGAACGCAAGTTAAATGAATGAACGAGCTGAGAAAAACTAAGAACGACAAATGCCATCGTTTGAGCGTGTAATAGAGCATCGTCATCAATTCGCTCTGGGAAAAGAGGAAATAAATTTGTATCTCCAGTATAGAATTTTGCTCCGGCGATAAAAGCTATTAGCGTTAAAAGTCCAATGATAACTCCATTGAAAATCAGGAAAGGAACGCTGCCGCTAAATAAGCTTTCTTTTGCATGTCGTGGTTTTTCCTTCATCACATCTGGGTCTTCAGGATCAACCCCAAGTGATAATGCAGGCAGTGTATCTGTAATTAAATTCACCCACAAAATGTGAATAGGTCGTAGTGGTGTTGCCCAGCCGAGTAAAATGGCTAAAAATAAAGCGATAATTTCTCCGAAGTTACAAGAGAGTAGGAAGAGAATTGATTTTTTTATGTTGCGATAAATATTTCTACCTTCTTCAACGGCTTTCACGATAGATGAGAAATTATCATCTGTTAACACGACATCTGCTGCCCCTTTTGCAACGTCTGTTCCTGTAATGCCCATCGCTACGCCAACATCAGCTTGCTTTAAAGATGGTGCATCATTGACACCGTCACCAGTCATAGAAACGATATTTCCTTTCGCGCGTAATGCCTTTACAATTTTCACTTTATGCTCAGGAGAGACTCTAGCGAATACATTTAAATGATTAATTTTGCTAGCTAGTTCTGTATCAGAAACGTTATCTAATTCAGTTCCAATCATAATTTCCGATATTTCTTCAGCAATGCCAAGTTCTTTGGCAATTGCAAAGGCGGTATCTTTATGGTCACCAGTAATCATAACTGTGCGAATACCGGCTTTTTTACATTCTTTAATTGAATCTTTCACTTCAGTTCGTGGTGGATCAATCATACCGACAAGACCAATAAAGATAAGATTTTCTTCAAGATGATTTATATCCACATCGTTTGAATCGTATTGTTTAAATGCGAATGAAAGTACTCTTAAAGCTTCTTGAGACATTGATCCGGCAGCTTCTAATATTTGATTTTTATCAGAATCAGTTAAAATCTCGATTTTGCCGTTTTTAAAAATATGGGTACATCGAGGTAAGAGCTTATCAATAGCGCCTTTCGTCATGCTATAGTAACTTTCATTGTACATATGTACGGTTGACATCATTTTACGATCTGAATCAAAAGGTACTTCGTTAACACGTTCATGTATTTTTTCTAAATGATCTTTTTGCATGTTAAAAGTGGTTCCAGCAACGAGAAGTGCAATTTCAGTCGGGTCTCCCGTTTGTGATTCGTTATTGTAAGACGCATCATTACATAGCACCATATTTTCTAACAATAGACGTTGCGCATCATTATTTACATTTAAACTTTCTAAGCGATCATATGTGTTATCACTATAAAAGTGAGTAACGGTCATTTTATTTTGCGTTAACGTACCTGTTTTATCTGAACAAATAATTGTGACAGAACCGAGGGCTTCAACAGCTGGTAGTTTCCGAATGATAACGTTTTGTTTAATCATACGTTGCACACCAATTGCAAGAACGATGGAAACGATAGCTGGCAAACCTTCTGGAATAGCTGCAACGGCTAAACTAATTGCAGTCATAAACATTTCTAGTGTATCTCGTCCTTGTAAAAAGCCTATGAGAAACATCACGATACAAATAGCTACAGCAACAAAGCCTAAATACTTTCCGACTTGTGCTAAGCTTTTTTGAAGTGGTGTCATATCATCGTCAGCTTCATGTAACAAGGTAGCAATCTTACCAATTTGTGAGTTCATTCCAGTTTCAACAGCAACACCGACGCCTCGTCCATATGTAACAAGAGTAGACATAAAGGCCATGTTTTTTTGATCGCCGAGTGGTACTTGCTCATCACGTTGCATGGAAGGGTGGTAGATTGCATCTTTATCAACAGGGACAGATTCACCAGTTAGAGCAGATTCTTCAACTTTTAAATTTGCGGTTTCAATAAGGCGTAAATCGCATGGGATATATCGTCCGGCGTCGAGCATAACGATATCCCCTGGAACGACGTGCTCAGATGGAATTTCTTTTAGTTCACCATTTCTCTTGACGATAGCTTTAGGTGTTGCCATCTTTTTCAATGCCTCTAAAGCTTGTTCTGCTTTCGATTCTTGGACAACACCGATAACAGCATTTAAAACTACAACAAGCGCGATAATACTGGCATCCGCCCATTCACCTACAAAGGCAGAAATAAGGGCAGCAATAATAAGGACATATACGAGGACGTCATTAATTTGGGCGAAAATACGCTGCCATAAAGTGCGTTTTTGTTTTGTAGCTAATTCATTAGAACCGTATTGCTTTAAACGTTCACTTACAATCTCATCTGTTAAACCGTTTTGTTCGTTTGTTTCTAGGTCAATCAATGTTTGATCTTTCGTCTTACTGTACCAATTGCTCATAAGTAAGCACCTCCAGTAAAAACAGTTAGCAATGGTAGTGTTGCTATTATTTGTGAGTAGTATGTATGGAGAAAAAATCTAAGGTGAGGTTCTACTTCTATTGTACAATATTTTACAGTTGGTTGAGGGAAAGAGAAGAGTTGTCATGAATTTGTTGGAAATAAAAAAGAGCCTCATAATAAGAGAGGCTTTTTTACTTTTTAATTAATGTACCTAATTCTTCTGTAATAGCTTGCATTTCACTAATGCTGAATGTTTCACGTTTCATAACATGATCATAAATGTCACGTAAATCTTCGTACATTTCTTCGTTAAAACTAGCAGCTCTCATCGCTCCAGCATTAACCATACGTAATTTTTCTTTAATAGCTTCGACCATGTATTCAACGTTTTCTTCTGACTTTACGGATAAATCCACCGAAGTGTCCCCCTTTAAAATAACATAAGGCTATCTTAACATTTTTTATCATTTTCGTTAATGGATCTTTTCAATCCTATTAAATTAGTAGGGATTTCCTTTATATTTCATAATTGGTTGTTTATACTATAAGTATATATGAAGAAATGCACCAAGAAGGGAAGAAACAAAAACATGGTTCAAGTATTGTTTGTTTGTCTTGGGAACATTTGCCGTTCTCCGATGGCAGAAGCGATTTTTCGAAATCTTGTCGTAAAAGAGGGACTTGAAGAGAAAATTGTCATTGATTCTGCAGGAACTGGAGATTGGCATGTTGGTCATCCGCCACATAAAGGAACACAAAAAATTTTAAAAGAAAATGCAGTCACTTTTGAAGGAATTAAAGCAAGGCAAGTAGAAAAAGAAGACTTAACAAAGTTTGATTATATTATTGCCATGGACAACAAGAATATAGCAGATTTAAAAAGTTTAGGTAAAACTGGAGGCTATATTGGTAGGCTGTCCGACTTTGTTCCAGACGGTGGCTGGACAGACGTTCCTGACCCTTACTATACAGGGAATTTCCAAGAAGTATATGACCTTGTAACAGAAGGGTGTGCAAAGCTATTAGCTTTCATTCGAAATGAACAAGGAATATGAGGAAGCTTAGAAAGAAATACTTTCTAACATAAGAAATGAAAGGGTGAAGGAATATGGCAAAGAAAAATAATATTGCTCGAAACATTGCGATTGGTGTAGCGGCAGGTGTAGCTGTATCCATGTTAAAGAAAGAAAACCGTGAAAAAGTAAAAAATACAGCAGAAAAAGCAAAAACAAAGATGATTGAAATTGGTGAAAATGCAAAGATCAAAGAAAAAGTGCAAACTGTTACAGATAAAGGACGCGAACTTGCAGATTTCAATGTGGTAAAAGCGAAAGTAGCAGAAATTAAAAAATTAACGCCATCTGTTGTAGAGACGTTAAAAGAAACGAAAGAAATTTTTAGTAAGAAAAAAGTTGAGCCAGAAGAAAAGCCAGAAACGATTGAAATTCAAGCTGTATCTCCAAAGGTAGATGAGTTGAAAGTAGAAGAAGAGCCAATAGTTGCTGAAGATGGTGGTATGAAAGAAGCGCGTGAATTATTTATGAAAGACTCAAATGCAGTGGAAAAAAAAACTGAAGCGTACATTGAGTTAAAGCAAGATAAAGAAGAGAAGAAAAGCGTTTAAACATATATGAGAAAAATTTTAGAAAAGGTGAGAAGAAATCGTACTTATTCGTTTGGTAAAGATTTATATGACCGGACGATGCGCGATGATGTAGCGGGCTTGGCAGCACAGCTCGCTTATTTCTTCTTGCTTGCAATTTTTCCTGGGCTCGTTTTCTTAATTACGCTTCTTGGATTTATTCCCATTCAAACAGAGGATGTGCTTAGTTTATTAGAGGTTTATGTACCAGATGATGCAATGAACTTAATTGAGGTAAATGTAGATAAAGTTGTAAACCAGCAAAATGGTGGTTTATTATCATTTGGTTTATTATCCATGTTATGGTTTGCCTCAAATGGTGTTAATGCGGTTATGAATGCTTTTAACCGCGCTTATGACGTAAAGGAAACACGTTCTTTTATTACAACAAGAGCGTTATCAATTGTGTTTACATTAGCTATTATTTTTATGATTGTCTTTGCGTTAATTGTTCCGGTATTCGGACAAGTTATTGGAGCAGCAGTGTTTAAAGCACTCGGTTTATCAGATAGTTTTTCTTTCGTATGGAGCATTACACGATTAGTAGCGAGTTTCTTCGTACTATTTGCTTTGTTTAGTTTCTTATATACATTTGCACCAGATCGAAAGTTAAAAAGAAGAGAAGTTATTTCAGGGGCGTTATTTGCTACTGTAGGATGGATTGTGGTGTCTTACTCATTTGCTTATTATGTAGATAAGTTTGCGAATTACGCCAATACATATGGTGGTCTCGGTGGTATCATTATTTTAATGTTATGGTTTTATTTAACTGGATGGGTAATTTTACTTGGCGGTGAAATTAATGGTTTACTCCACCATTATAGAACCGGTGACAATAATTCCCGTAATGAATAATGAGTTCTTGTTCCATAATAAAAAGGAACAGGGGGGATATTTCATGAGTAATAATAAAAAGAACCATAATAATAAAAGTAATAATAAACAAAAGAGCAGTTCGCATCCAAAGCATAAAACGAGTAGCAGTGCGAACGGTCATAATAGCTATCACTAAAAAAAACGGGTCCTCTATGAGGGACCCGTTTTATTTGCTTCCTTTTAGTAATCGTAAGCCATTCAAAATGACAAGAATCGTACTTCCTTCATGACCAATAACACCGAATGGAAGAGCTAAAAATTGCAAGAAGTTTGAACAAATTAGCATGGCAATAACGGCTAGCGAAAAGATTACGTTTTGCTTCACAATACGGTTCATTCGTTTTGATAAACGAATTGCTTGGGAAAGGCGAGATAGTTCGTTCTTCATCAGTACAACATCTGCAGTTTCTAAAGCTACATCTGTTCCTTCTCCCATTGCGACACCAATGCTAGCAGTAGCTAGGGCAGGTGCATCATTTATACCGTCTCCAACCATTGCTACTGTACCGTATTTTTCTTTTAACTTTTTAATCGTTTCAACTTTTGTTTCTGGTAAGCATGATGCGTAATATTCCTTTATATTACTTTCAGAGGCAATTGCTTTTGCCGTTTCTTCATTATCTCCAGTAATCATAATTGCTTCGACACCAATGCTTTGTAAATCACGAATAGCAGCTATTGTTTCTTGGCGAAGCGTATCTTTTAAAGCGATAAGTCCAAGAATGCCTCCCTCATCACTAATATAAACGACAGTTTTACCTTCCTTTTCAAGTGAGGCAGAAATACCATTATGAAATGTTTTTGTTTCTTCACCGATAAAATCAGCTTTACCTATTTTATAAGCGTTGTTTTCGAATATTCCTTTTAGCCCAAAACCAGTTACATCTTCAACCTTTTCTGGTTTTTTTAATGTAATGTCGTACGCATGTTGTGCATATTTAACAATAGATTCAGCCAAAGGATGTGTAGAGTGACTTTCAATTGATGCTGTAATAGAAAGCACTTCTTTTTCTGTCATATTTTCTCGAACATATATATCTGTTACGGTAGGTTTTCCTTCTGTTAATGTTCCTGTTTTATCAAAGGCGATTGCTTTTACTGAAGCGAGACGTTCTAAATGTATGCCACCTTTAAAGAGAATCCCATTTCTTGCTCCGTTAGAAATGGCTGATAACGTTGCTGGTGTAATGGCAGCAACGAGTGCACAAGGAGATGCGACTACAAGTAAGATCATAGCGCGATAAAACGTTTCATTCCAGCTCCAGTCAAGTAAGAAATGAGGAACGAACATCATAAGCGCAACAACGAGTAGTACACCTTTTACGTATGTTCCTTCAAACTTTTCGATGAATAGTTGTGATGGTGATTTTTCACTTTGTGCACTTTGTACGAGACGGATAATCTTTTGGAATAATGTTTGATCGCTCGGCTTCGTAATTTTAACTTCGATAGCACCACGTAAATTTACAGTACCTGCAAATACTTCATCGCCATATCTTTTCTCATTTGGAATAGGTTCTCCCGTGATTGCTGCTTCATCGATATTTGTTTCACCGTTATGAATCGTACCGTCAGCAGGAACACGTTCACCTGGTTTAATTAAAATAATGTCGTTAATTTGTAACTCTCCAACAGGAATACGTTCCTCTGTTCCGTTGGAAATGCGTAATGCTTCTTCGGGTTGTAAGTCAAGAAGAGCGGAAATTTCTTTTTGGCTCTTACTTAATGTATAAGATTCCATAGCACCGCTGAGCGCAAAGATGAAGATTAAAATAGCCCCTTCTGCCCAGTAGCCAATAATTGCAGCACCGATAGCTGCAAAGAGCATTAGCATTTCAACATTTAGCTCTTTTTCTTCAATCGTATCTTCAATGCCTTCTTTAGCTTTTGCATATCCACCAACTATATAAGCAAGGATATAGCAAGTAATACCTACATTCATTGCATCGTTCTTTGTGAATAGCCAGCCAGCTAAAATAAAAATACTAGATGCCACTGCAAATACAAGTTCATAATGTTTTTTTAATGTGTCCCATAAAGAGGGATGAGAAATTGTTTCTTTTGCGTGTAACGTTTTTACTTCTGAGTTCATTACTACTCGCTCCTTCCGAATTCTTATTGAGAAAAATAATCAAAATCGAAACCCCTATAAAACGACGAAAGCTGCCATCCATAATGGATAGCAGCATTTCTGTTGAATCTGTTTTTAATAGTTATTATGTTGTAATTATTCTATAGTATATCATATGTTTTTATGAGATGGTACGGTTTTGTTTCAAGTATAAACGGAAAACTTGTGTTTTCGCAATTCCTTTGGTATATATGAATATTGTTCATAAAAAGGTCGGAAAGGAAGACAACAAGTGAAGACAGAGAAATTTTTTACCCATCCGATTGGCGTATTTATTGCTGCAATAGTAGCAACTTTTTTATGGGGAAGCGCATTTCCTTTTATTAAGTTAAGTTATGCTGAACTTGGAATTCAACCACAAGAAGTTGGAGAACAAATATTATTTGCCGGTTATCGTTTCTTGTTATCTGGAGTCATGCTCTTATTATTCTTTAAAGTGTTAGGAAAAGATATGAGCTTCAAAAAAGGAACGGGGAAACAGTTAATACAAATTGGTTTATTCCAAACGTTTCTTCAATATATATGTTTTTACATTGGAATGAGTTATAGTTCAGGAATTGAAGGAGCTATCATTTCAGGGACATCATCATTCTTTCAAATTTTACTCGCCCATTTTTTATATAAAGATGATGCTCTCAATATAAGAAAAATAATTGGGGTATCGATTGGTTTTTGTGGCGTCATTTTAGTAAATGTGCCGAGTGATGGTAGCTTATCATTTCATTTTGGAATCGGAAGCTTATTACTTCTTAGTGCAGCAATGCTGTATTCATATGGAAACATATTAGCAAAAGAAGGTAGTAAAACATTAGATGTTGGCTATATGACAGCATACCAAATGATGTTTGGTTCTATAGGATTATTATGTATAGGGGCTTTACAAGTTGGAGTCATGCCATTTACATTTAGTCTACATGCACTACTTATGCTGATTTATTTATCTTTCTTATCTGCAGCTGGTTTTTGCATTTGGAATACAATTATGAAGTACAACAAGGTTGGAAAAGTATCTATGTATATGTTCTTTATACCCGTATTTGGTGTGTTATTATCGAGCATGATTTTAGGTGAAGCAATTCATTCATTTGTGCTACTCGGTTTAGCATGTGTAGCCGCGGGAATTATTGTGGTAAATCGAACGCCAGCTAAGCAAAAAATGGAGCAAGAAAAACAAGTAGCATAGAGAGCAGAAAAGCGATTACAATGGAAGAACAGTACTGTTCTTCTTTTTTTTCATAGAAAAAGGATAATAGACTAAGTGTAACGAAAAAAGATACAAAAAGCATTTATTGAGGAGAACATGTTATGAATCTACTTTACATGGTGTTAATTGGGCAAATACTTCTTTTTTTAATTGGTGCAATTTATGCAATGCGGCAGACAAAAAGAACGAAAGATAATATGCCGTTACCTTTAGTAATCCGTCTTATTCTTAGTTTTTCTTTAACAGGTAGTGCAATTTGGATATGGTTACAAGATCCATCTGTAGAGTATAGTACGTGGGTTGCACTTGGTATGACTTTATCGACTGTGGGAGATTTGTTTATGGCTGGGCTGATTCCAATTGGTCACAGGTTAATTGGTGGGATGGTTACTTTCGCTCTTGCTCATTGTTTTTATGTAAAAGCATTTTTGCAAACAGGAATTTCGTGGAATGGTTTTTGGATTGGCTTACTCGTATATGGGCTCTTTCTAATTGTAGGATGGTTCTTCTTTATCCGAAATGATAAACAGGATAAATTGTTTACGATAGGAGCTCTAATTTACGGATTGTGGGTTGGAGGAATGGCTTGCTTTGCATTCGCCTTATATTATGAAAATACAGGAATATGGTGGATACCAGCGTTTGGTGGTTTACTGTTTGTGATTTCTGATTTTATTATTGGCGTGACAGATATCGGAGGACGTAAATTGAAGTATGAGCCACTTTGGATTTGGTTTACATATGTAGCTGCTCAAATGTGTATTGTATATGTGGGATTATAAAAAGATACTCTCAAAATAGTGAATAGACTATTTTGAGAGTATCTTTTTTGCTTGTTTAATTTGATCAGTATTACCATTTTGAAATTTCTAATATTATAATTTTATAATTCAGAATTTTGTAGAAAATCATCGGTCGTATTATTTATAATGAAAGTAAAAAGATGATGAGTTGGTGAAATGATGCAAAAGAAAAAACGTTGGCGTGAATTCTTTGGAACTATTGCAATTGCATGTTTATTGGTGTTTTTGGCGAAAATTTTTGTGTTTTTTCCGACGAATGTAAAAGGAGCATCCATGAGGCCGACGTTGCAAGATGGAGATAAGGTGATTGTTAATAAGCTAGCAAAACAATTTGAAAGCTATGGGAGAGAAGATATTATTGTTATGAAAACAGATAATTTTTATGTCAAAAGAGTGATTGGATTACCTGGAGATATAATTGAGATGAGAAATGATCAATTATATGTAAATTCTGAAGTGAAAGATGAAGAGTATTTGGATAGTAATAAAAAACAAGCAGAAAAAAAACTTATGAATTTAACAGAGGACTTTGGACCAATTACAGTTCCCGAAAATAAGATTTTTGTTATGGGAGATAATCGCTTAATAAGTAAAGATAGTAGAAATGGTTTAGGTTTTATTGATAGAGAAGATGTGTTAGGAAAGTTAGCAGGCATTTATTATCCGTTTGAACATATGAAAATAATAAAGTAAAAAACCAAGCAAATTTTAGTTTGCTTGGTTTTTTTTGTTAAACAGTAGGAGATTCGTTTGATACAAAAATATCTTCATGTTTCTTTGTAGTACTTAAAACGAATTTATGTTGTAGCAATTGTAGTTTAAATAACGCCAAAGGATCATGATATGTTTCTGGATTGCTTCTTAGCGTTGCTAATGTTTGCTCGTCTTCCTTTATCTCAAGTTGAGCTGCATCTACATTTTGTTTCAATATATTAAGTGGATCTTTGAAGAACATCATGATATCACGTTCTAATGCACCTTCAAATACTTCAAATTGAAGGAAGAATTGTTTTGAAATTGTGTGAGCAATTTCTGTATAGTCTTCTGTTTCAATATATTGTTTATATTTGTTGGCGAGCATAGATTGGTTTTTTTGCATATTACCAAATAATTTTCCGGCACTTTTTAAGAAAAACTGTGTCGGTGTAAAGCGTAATAAAATATTGATGTTCGTTACTGTAATTCGATTTGTCATTCGTACAACATCTCGATTCCAATCATCTAATAATTTGAAATCGCAAGGAAGTTTCATACGTTCTTCTTTATATAATTTATTAAACGTTTCACTCATTTCATCTAAATAAGCTTGAGCTTGAATAAATTCATTATGTGCTGTTTCAATCCATTCTTGAATAGACCCAGTAAATTTAGGAAGAAGTACCTGTTGTACATGCTTTTGAACTCGTTCATTCATTGCAGCATTTAATTCTTCATGAACTAATTTGAAATCACTATCTTCTTGAACAAGATCAGAGCAGCTCTGTAATAATTCAGGAATTTGAGAATGTATATCTCGTGTAATTTCTTCTTTCGTTAAAAGATAGGATTCGGTAATAGAACGAATTTTATCTTTTTCAAGAGCAGTAAGGTTATTAATAAATCCAGTAAGTTTCACTGAGATGTGTTTATTCCAGCGTACGGATTTTACTAATGTATTTTCTAATTCCACACGTTCATTTATGAGATAAGCAATGGTCTTTTGCGTAAACCATATTAGCTTTTCTATACGTTCTTTTTCTATATCGCGTTTTGCAAGATTAGAAAGAATAGATTCTGTTACATCTCCAAGTTGCTGGCTACTCTCTTGCGAAGGAGAGTATGGGAAGAATTGTGCATCTGGAAAATGTACTTTAAGTTTACTAATTAGTTTTTCATCAGTAGTCGTATTATTTGTGTGTGATACGAAGTGAATTTGTAAGTTTGGTACTTGTTCACGTAAATAAATTAACGTATCAATTTCTTGACTATGCAATGGTGAAGAAGAATTTAATACGTATACAAGGCTATCTGCTGCTTGTAAGTATTCAAAGTATGCATTGTTTTTATCCAATTGTCCTTGAATAGATGGTGTAATAAGAAATGTAAACTTATTTTTTCTTAAAAACCTACTTGGTAGCTTAATTTCTATACATTTTTTCTCAAGTTCTGACTGAGCAGATGTAGCCGTTATTTGATGGAATTCATCAAGGTTAGGGATATTTCTTATATCTAACTCGGTAAATTCTGTTATTTCAGTTTGACTAGCGTCTTTAAATAGAATAGGAGTTGTTAAAGTTTCAGTTAAGATGTTCTCTCCCAATATTGAATTAACAAATGATGTTTTATCATGGTCACTAGTTCCAGCTATTAGTATTGGTGTGACATTTAAATCACATAGTTCATGGACGAGTAGCGTAAATTGATGACTTAAATCTACATCATTTTTCTCAGCCCATACAGCGATTGTTTCGAATAAATGAGAAACTGTTTCCATATTTACATCTGCTTCAGCTGATGTATTAGAAAGTAAGGATCCAGCACTTTTTACGAGTAATGATTCTAAAGTTGTAGGTGAGACTTCATTCC
Organism: Bacillus sp. PK3-067; assembly: GCF_056738645.1. Taxonomy (NCBI): domain Bacteria; kingdom Bacillati; phylum Bacillota; class Bacilli; order Caryophanales; family Bacillaceae; genus Bacillus; species Bacillus sp. PK3-067. Next base: position 458,875 of record NZ_CP096490.1, read on the forward strand.
ATGCTAACACTGCTGCAGAGACAACTAGAGAATCTTTTGCTTTCGTTAAACTGAACCAATTTGTTAATAAATTTGGTACAAGTCCGTTTAATTCATGCATAAAATGATTTCCGGTAATTAATGCAAAGTATGTTTCTTGGTAGCGAGTAGAGATTTCATTCCAATCGTCATTATTGTCTGTTTCAATATGCAAGAATAAATGATTAATACTTTGAATCCAAGGAAGGTATAAGGATTCATGTTGATAGCTATTCCAAAGAGCAATAACAAGTTCTTTAAATTGAGCTTGATCAACAGCATATAGAGCTTTTAAAGACTCATAGAAATATTCAGGCTTAATATTTTTTGTAAATCCTTTGTTTATGTAAGTTATTAACGTATCAAACCAGTGTAAAGATTGTGTTCGGATACCTTCTTGAACAGCTAGTTCGATAGCGTTGTTCCAATCTTCTTGTTTTTCATAGAAAGAACGTGCAATTGCAGTAATATTTGGGTAATCCGGTTGGAATGCAACAGCTTCACTAATCGTCTTAAAAGCGAGTCCTAAACGATCTTGTTCGATATAAAGAGAAAGAAGTTGTAAGGAAACCTCCATCGTAAGAGTCGTATCTTCCGTTTGGATAGATTGATAAATTTCTTCTGCCTTTGGTAAGAATCCTAGTTCAAAATAAGCATCTGCAATATTTTTTGTCGCCCAAAGTGCAAGAGCATTATTTACTTTTTCCCATTTAAATATAGCTGCTTCAAAATCTTTATTTTGATAATAAAATTCACCTTGAGCAAATCGAATATTAGAAATGTTGGAGAATTCATTTTTAGATTCATTTATATATGCTTCACCGAGTACTTCCGATGCAGGAGTAGAAGTTTCTTCTGTTAAAAATGTTTTATAGTAAACTTTTTGAATAAATTGATTTTCAATGGTCATGTTCGTTCCCCCCTGTATAATTTAGAAAAATGATGTTGTATGTAAAAGGGTGTATGTTCTTTTAATAGGTAGAAGTTGCATTATATAGACCAAACTATGTTTTTGCTAGATATATCATTTTTCTTGAGAGTTAAACCGTTGCGAAAAGTAACTTTCCTTTATTGTAACAAAAAAACACGCATATGAATTTTTATTTTTTATCGGGTTATTTGCGGGCAATAAGAATCTAATCTCAAAATTGGTGAATGTAAGTGAGTTATGTGGAGTCGGGATGTCTGTAAAAGCAAGATTGGCATAGGTTAATAATTAGTAGAGGATGAACAAAACTCCCACTGAGTAAAGTTTTTCTTTATCTCTGTTAAAGGAAAGAATAGAAGTAGAGTTCATTATAAAAACAATGTATAGTGAATATGTATACCATGTTTGCCTTAAAGATAGAAAGGGTACAATGTGGAATAACGACCGTGCATAGGATGTGTCTTCCGAATGGAACAACATATTGGCGAGTTAATCGCGCATTATGGCTATTTTGGAATTGTTATAGCTTTGGCTGGTGGGATTGTCGGATTACCGATACCAGACGAGTTTTTATTGACCTTTGTTGGTTATAATGTTTCAAAAGGAGTTATGTCAGGAACTGCTGCTTTTTTAAGTGGGCTGGCTGGTGCGATGTTAGGGATCACGTTAAGCTACATATTAGGTTTAAAACTTGGGCTCCCTGTTTTAAAGAAATATGGGCCGAAAATTAGAATTAAAGAACATCACATTGAAAAAACACATATTTTATTTGAAAAATATGGGCCATTTCTTTTAATGATTGGTTATTTTATACCGGGCGTACGTCATTTAACAGCATATTTTGCTGGGGTATCAAATTTGACACTTTGGCGTTTTTGTTTGTACGCTTACGGTGGTGCGCTCATTTGGATAAGTGTTTTTATTGGGCTTGGCTGGAAGTTAGGCGAGAAGTGGCGCTTCGTTGAGTATAGTTTACATCATTATGGAATATGGATTTTATTAATTTCAGCAGTTGTTACATGTTTTGTATGGTTGTACATAAAGAAAAAGAAAAACCGCTAATAGCGGTTTTTTTAGCTGAAAGCAATAAATAATACACCAGCTGTAATAAAGACTACACCAACGCCGGTCATAAAGTTTAACTTTTCACCGAGGATAATCATAGCGAGAATGATAGAAAATACGACGCTTAATTTATCGACAGGAGCTACTTGTGAAACCTTTCCTGTTTTGAGGGCAAGAAAATAAAATAGCCATGAAGAAGCACCTGCAATCCCACTTAATGTGATAAATAGCAGTGCTTTTTTATTTAGCAGTACGTCGCCGATATTTTGAAATTTACCTTGTATGATAATAACGCCTATCATAAATAATGCCATAATAATAGATCGAATTGTTGTTGCAACGTTTGCATCGATGCCGTCTAAACCAAACTTTCCAAAAATCGATACAAGGGCAGCAGCAATTGCTGATAATAGTGCAAATAAGAGCCACGAACTCATAGTAAAATTCCTCCAATCTTACAGTATTATACATGAAAATGATTCTCATGTATAAAGTTGAAGCAATTGAGCTTATAGGAAGCACGACTTCAACTTAACTCCTTGCTCCACCTGAATTTTAAGGTGGGAGTTTTACTGCCTGTAAATAGTGGGCTAAATAGCGAAATAATCCCCACCTTATATTTTTAATAAGGTGGGGATTATTATACTACTCTGCAATTTCCTCATATAAAAAGTACGTTACATTATAAATATGTTCTACTTCATCGTCTGTCATAAACAGTAATTCGTCACGCTCAATCCCTTTTTTCTTTTCAATAAACTCAATCATGTTTTTGCGTTCTTCTCTCTTCATCAATTTTATTTCTCCTCTCAATCTGTTTTAATACAGTTTATTTAAGTTAATGCTATTATATAACAGAATCTTTAGAAAGTTCCACCTATTTTATTGTTTTTTTCAAAAGAACTTTTCGACAAAACAAGCCCACCTAAGGGGGGCTTGTTTTATTTTATAGTCGTAAAAACTCAGGCTCCGTCGTACCGGCACCATCGATGTAATAAATTGTGTCGGGGTTGATTTTTATCAATACGTAATTAGGGTCTTCAGGGCCGAGTAACCAACGTTTTAAGCTATTATTCCAAAACTTGTTTTTTAATGTCGAGTCTTCCTCAATTGAAGCCAATCCTTCAACTTCAATATAATCTTCATCTAATTTTTTCCCTTCTCGTCCGAGTAGTACATGGACATTAGGATTTTGTTCAATATCTGTTATCTTTTTTGATTGTCGATCTGTTGCAACATACAGTACAAAATCTTCATGGAAAAACATCATAAAGGCGCTATGAGGTTTCTCATTTCGTACTGTAGATAATACACCAGTACGTTGACCTTGAATAATAGTTGCGATTTTTTCTTTTAAGTGCATAATTTTAACCCCTTTTCACAATTTATAATTCTGTCTGTTTAAACAAGATAATTTAAATATCTTTCATACTGTTTTCTTCAATCCGATTTTTTAAACGTAATTGTGATGAAATCGGACAAGTTAGGAGAAGAATAATAATAATATTGAGGAGAAATACATACGATGGAAGGATGAAAAACATGTTTAATAAAATATTTCTTATAGTAGCGCTTATAGGTGTACCACTATCTGTACTTGGAAAAACACTTCATTGGCCAGAAACAATTATGTTCGCTGTGTATTGTGTTACGATTATCGCATTAGCTGGTTTTATGGGTAGAGCAACAGAGAGTCTAGCAATTGTTTCTGGTCCTAGAATAGGCGGATTATTAAATGCTACTTTCGGTAATGCTGTTGAACTTATCATTTCAATTTTTGCACTTCAAGCAGGGTTAATTGAAGTGGTGTTAGCTTCTTTAACGGGATCTGTACTTGGAAATTTATTATTAGTAGGAGGGTTATCCTTCTTTGTTGGAGGTCTTAAATACAAAAGACAAAGTTTTAATGTATATGATGCAAGGCATAATTCAGCTTTATTAATATTTGCTGTTGTTGTGGCCTTTGTTATTCCAGAGATCTTTTCAATGAAGATGGACGCTGGCAAGACGTATCAATTAAGTATAGGTGTTTCTATTATTATGATTATCATGTACCTTGCTGCATTACTATTTAAGTTAGTTACGCACCGTGGTGTATATCAACATAAAAGTGACGAAGTAGCGCATGAAGAAGAGCCAGAGTGGTCGAAAGGGAAGGCGCTACTTATTTTAGCGATAGCAACACTAGCGGTAGCTTATGTGTCAGAGGCACTCGTGCATACTTTTGAAACTGTTGCAAAGTCATTTGGCTGGTCAGAGTTATTTATAGGGGTTATTATCGTTGCAATTGTTGGGAATGCAGCGGAACATGCGTCTGCAATTATTATGGCTTATAAAAATAAAGTAAATATTGCAGTTGAAATTGCAATAGGCTCTACATTACAAATCGCCATGTTTGTTGCTCCTGTATTAGTATTACTATCTATGTTCTTCGCGCAAAGGATGCCTTTAGTATTTACCATACCAGAACTTGTGTCTATGATTACAGCCGTTTTCTTAACGATTGCGATTTCCAATGATGGAGATACAAACTGGTTTGAAGGAGGCACTTTACTAGCGGCGTATGTCATTATGGGAATTGGTTTTTATTTATTATGAAAAATAGGCATAACAATTGCGCTCAGAGAAAACAATAAACGAAGTAGTATATATACCTACATAGGAAGGAGCCAGACAGGTGAAACGAGTATACAGCATATGTCTTTCAACTATGGTCTCGTTTATTTTATTATTTCCTAACATGAGTTTTGCAAAGACAACAGTAGGAACAAAAATGCCTTCATCTGTTTTAAATATTTCAAAAGACAATACATTTCCAAATGATGCGCAAGATTTGCCACGTTTACAACCAAGTAAATTTGCTCAAGAGCTATTGAAAACGGCTAATATTAAAATTGAAAATCCAGACTTAATTCGGATGTTTAATGAAACGACAATTTCAAATGCGCCACTTGCAGTAGGGTATCGGGCAAAAATTTATTTAGGTCAATGGGCCTTACATTATGAATCAGTAGACACATCGATTAATTGGGAATATAAACAAGTGAATCGAAATGTGTATGATAATCGCGGAGGAGACCGTTTATATCCACTTCGCTATAAGCAAGAAACACAAAAGACGGTTGAAGGCGATTTAACAGCAGATATGAAAGATGCTGCAGATGTGAAAAAAATGATGCTTCTCAAAGCACTTGAAAAAGTACAATTACCTCTTTCGTTTAAGACAACTATTGGTTATGGTACTGGACATGAGCGTGTGTATAATATTAGTCCGAGTCAACTTGGATATTTATACGCTTATACACCAGCAGTAAATGAAAAGGGAAAAGTAACATTTGGAGAAGTGTATCTTGTATTAAAGGGAAATCAAAAAAGACTTGTTGTGAAAAATATTACTTCTCAAGGAATTGGAGCGGCAATTCCAATTCATGATCATTTGTTTTTTAAATTTATTTCTTCTTCTCACTCGCAATAACATAAAAAACGTCAGCTTATAAGCTGACGTTTTTTTTATAATGTAATGTTTGCTGTTTTTGATAAGAAATCTTCTGTCGGATAGTAGCTGTTTTTTACAAGAACATTTGGTCCAAGACATTTTACTGCAGGACAGTGGCAGCTTAATGATTTTGCTGTTTTTGAAGTGCTCCATTTTTCATACGCTTCTTGTAATGTGTTTGTTTGTATGTTTCCTAGAAGTGGAACATCACCAAAGTCCGTCACAATAATATTTCCATCGAAAATATTTACATTTAAACGAGAACGGCCATCTGGATCATTACGAACAGTTACATTTTTGCTCTCTTGCAATTTTTTAAATGTAGCTATGTCTTTTTCGTCATCGCTACAAGCATAGAAAGGTAACGTTCCAAATAACATCCATACATTTTCATCACGAATTTCTAGTAAATGCTCAATCGCATCACGAATTTCAGCTTTTGTTAAAATCTCTAGATTACTCGCGAAGTCACTTGGATACATTGGATGAACTTCATGACGTTTACAGCCCATCTCTTCGACGATTTGGCGGTGAATATGTTCAATATGTGGTAGAGTTCTTTTGTTTAGCATTGTTTCGGCCGATACAAGTACACCTGCATCTGATAGAGCCTTACTATTTGTAATCATTCTTTCAAATAATTTTGCACGTTGTTCGTAAGTAGGCTTACGCTCCATCATTGCAAATCCGCCTTCAACGAAGTCATCAATTGTTCCCCAGTTATGAGATATATGCAATACGTCTAAATAAGGAATAATCTGTTCGTAACGTGCTAAATCTATAGTTAAGTTAGAGTTGATTTGAGTGCGAACGCCTCGTTCATGGGCATATTTTAAGAGTGGTGTTACATAGTTGTCGACGGATTTTTTTGAAAGCATAGGTTCGCCGCCAGTAATACTTAAAGAACGTAAATGAGGAATCTCATCTAATCGTTTTAATAAAAGATCCATCGGAAGCGGATTTGGGTCTTTCGGCTGTAACGTGTAACCAACAGCGCAATGCTCACAGCGCATGTTGCATAACGTCGTCGTTGTAAATTCAACATTTGTTAATAGTAGTTTGCCGTACTCTTCAAGGTCCATATACGCTTCCCATGGATCGTAAGAAGGAGTAATCGGCTTCATTTTTTGTGATATCGTCATATGAAATACTCCTTTGACTATTGAAATAACAATTTGTCCATTCTCTATAATAGAAGAATATGTGCTTTTTATAAAGTGAAACTTTTTAGCATGGAAAGAGAGAGGGCTTACATTATAGTGGATGACTGTGACAAAATTGATGAAATTTCATGCCCATAGCAATCGTTTTTGCGGTATAATAAAAGCAACTCGAATTAAAAGGAGAGTGCCTTCATGGGAAAAGCAATTCAAGATAAAGATACACAATTAGTATATTTAAAAGAACGTTTAAATATGTTCATTGAAGTAATTGATACAATTGAACCTGAAGAAGTAGAATTAGAAGATGTAGATCGTCTTCTTGCAATGTTAGATGAATTAGAATTAAAATGTGAGCAATTTAAAAAAGACGAATAATATATTAAAAAGGCTACCAATTCCAATTTGGTAGCCTTTTTCTGTTCGGGTAATAGAAGGACGATAGAAAAAGAGGTATAATCAAGTTGTGAAAAATTTCATTTATGCTCTAATAGCGTGAAACAAATAAATAGCTAAAGAGCATAACAATTGAATTTTCAGCTCATAACGTTTTGGTAGCGTTCACAATTGAGGGGGAAGTAACAATGGAAAAGCTTCAAGAAAGCATGTATCAACTAATTGTTGAAACGTCAACGAACTTACCGAAAGATGTTCGTCGTGCGATTCAACAAGCGAAAGAGCGAGAAAATGCAGGGACTCGTTCTGCGATGGCACTTGGCACAATTACAAATAATATTAAAATGGCTGATGATAACATCTCGCCGATTTGCCAAGATACAGGGATGCCAACGTTTAAAATTTATACACCAGTTGGTGTGAATCAATTAAAGTTGAAGGAAGCTATCTATAATGCGCTTGAGCGGGCGACAAAAGATGGTAAACTTCGTCCCAATTCTGTTGATTCTCTTTTTGGAGATAATAGTGGAAATAATTTAGGACCAGGTACACCGGTGATTAAGTTTGAACAATGGGAAAAAGATTATATTGATGCACGTTTAATCCTAAAAGGTGGTGGCTGTGAGAATAAAAATATTCAATATAGCTTACCGTGTGAACTAGAAGGACTTGGACGAGCTGGCCGTGATTTAGAAGGGATTCGTAAATGCCTTCTTCATGCAGTATATCAAGCACAAGGGCAAGGATGTAGCGCTGGTGTAATTGGTGTTGGTATCGGGGGAGACCGCACATCAGGTTATGAATTGGCAAAAAATCAATTATTCCGTACATTAGATGATGTCAATCCAGTACCAGAGTTACAACATCTTGAAGAGTACGTATTAGAAAATGCGAATAAGCTTGGCATTGGTACGATGGGATTTGGCGGAGAAACAACTTTACTTGGTTGTAAAATTGGCGTCTATAATCGTTTGCCAGCTAGTTTCTATGTATCTGTTGCGTATAATTGCTGGGCATATCGTCGCCTTGGTGTGAAAATCCATCCTGAAACAGGAGACATTATGGATTGGCTATATCAAGAAGGTGAAGATACACTTCAGCATGAAGTACAAGAAAAAACAGAGCAACGTGAGATTGTATTACAAGCACCAATTACAGAAGAGCAAATTCGTGAACTTCACGTTGGTGATGTTGTAACAATTAATGGCATGATGTATACAGGTCGTGACGCAATACATAAGCATTTAATGGATAATGATTGTCCAGTAGATTTAAATGGACAAATTATTTACCACTGTGGTCCAGTTGTTGTGAAAGATGAAAATGACAATTGGCAAATTAAAGCGGCAGGTCCAACGACAAGTATTCGTGAAGAACCGTACCAAGGCGATATTATGAAGAAATTCGGTATTCGCGCTGTCATTGGAAAAGGCGGTATGGGTGCGAAAACATTAGCGGCTTTAGAAGAACACGGCGGTGTATATTTAAACGCAATCGGTGGTGCAGCGCAATATTATGCTGAATGTATTAAAGAAGTGAAAGATGTTGATTTCTTACAATTTGGTATTCCAGAAGCAATGTGGCATTTACGTATCGACGGGTTTAAAGCAGTTGTAACGATGGACTCGCATGGTAATAGCTTACATGCAGATGTTGATAAAACATCACTTGAAAAATTAGCTAGCTTTAAAGAGCCAGTATTTAAGTAAATAAAAAATGCATCTCGAATGATTCGAGATGCATTTTTTTGGTATATATAGAAAAACATGTTCAGCATGAAAGAATGCGTAGCAACAGAAACTACAAGTACGATTATATATGGAAAGGAGACTATTTATGAAATATAAATGGTTATATATCGGTCTCATTTTTTCAATTATGATGGCACTTGTTCCAGTTTCAGCACTGGCTTATACAAATACTCCACATAACTGGGGAATCCCGCGTCCTAAAAATGAAACAGTACCAGATGCAGGAAAGTTATATACAGATTTACTACAAAAAAATGGCGGGTTTTATTTAGGAGATACGAAGAAAAAAGATATTTATTTAACATTTGATAATGGATATGAGAATGGATACACAGGGAAAATATTAGATGTATTAAAAGAGAAAAAAGTACCAGCAACTTTCTTTGTAACGGGGCATTACATTAAAACGCAAAAAGATTTATTGTTAAGAATGAAGGATGAAGGACACATTATTGGAAACCATTCTTGGAGTCATCCTGATTTTACAGCGGTAAATGATGAGAAACTTCGTGAAGAATTAACGAGTGTAACGGAAGAAATTAAAAAAGTAACTGGGCAAAAAGAAGTGAAATATGTACGTCCTCCGCGCGGTGTATTTAGTGAAAGAACGTTAGCTCTTACGAAAGAAATGGGCTATTATAATGTATTTTGGTCACTTGCATTTTTGGATTGGAAAGTGGATCAGCAAAGAGGATGGCAATATGCGCATAATAATGTTATGACGATGATTCATCCAGGATCTATTTTATTACTTCATGCAATATCAAAAGATAATGCAGAAGCACTTGCGAAAATCATTGATGATTTGCGCGAGAAAGGGTATCATTTTAAAAGTCTAGATGACTTAGTAAAAGGCAATCAACCGTAAGCATGTATGCTTACGGTTTTCTCATGCTATAATGATGTGTAAAAAGGATGGGGAAACGTATGTGGAGCGAACATGTTACGTTAGAGTATCCGTATCATTTTGAAGAAGTATTAAAACGTTTATCTTTTGATCCTCTTAACGTCATTCAATTAGATGAGAAAGTTATTTATATCCCGCTTTGTATAGACGAGGAACAGGTTGTTGTTCGCTTACAAGGGATTGGTACTGTTCAAAATCCACAGTTTTGGATTTCTAGTCAGACAGGAGATCCAGAGAAAGTCATGAAACGAATGAGGGCCATTTTTCATTGGAATGAACCGTTTCAAGATATACAAAATCATTTTTTAAACACATCATTACGTCCACTATTTGAAACATATGCTTATACTCCAATTATTTTAGAATTTGATTATTTTGCTTGTCTGCTTCGCTGTATCATTCACCAACAAATAAATTTGAAATTTGCTACTGTGTTAACAGAACAATTTGTGAAACGGTATGGAACAGAGAAGAACGGTGTATTCTTTTTCCCCACTCCGGAAATAGTAGCAAATATTTCAATAGAAGAATTGAGAGAGCAGAAGTTTAGTCAGCGAAAGGCTGAATATATAGTAGGATTAGGTCGAAGTATTGTCAGTGGTACATTAAATTTAGCGAGTATAGAAAATGGGACGGAAGAAGACATTTCAGCACAATTGTTGCCAATTAGGGGAATTGGTGCATGGACAGTGCAAAACTTTTTAATGTTTGGGCTTGGACGGAAAAATATGTTCCCGAAAGCGGACATTGGGATTCAGCGTGCAGTGCAAGGTATATTTCAATTAGATGATAAACCTGATGATGCATTTTTAGAAAAAGTGAAACAAGAGTGTGAACCATACTGCAGTTATGCAGCGTTATATTTATGGAAAAGTATAGAGTAGAGGTGTAATAATGATACAAAAGCAACATGAGAGTAAGTTGGAAGTTGGTCAAACGTTTCCTGTGACAATTAAACGTCTTGGGATTAACGGAGAAGGCGTTGGTTATTTTAAGAGACAAGTTGTTTTTATTCCAGGGGCATTACCAGGAGAAGAAGTTGTTGCAGAAACAACGAAAATTCAGCGTGGCTTCGCTGAAGCGAAAGTGAAAAAAGTTCGTAAAGCTTCACCGCATCGTGTGAAAGCACCGTGTCCAGTATATGAGGAGTGTGGCGGTTGTCAGCTGCAACATTTAGATTATAAAGAACAATTGAATCAAAAGCGTGATATCGTTGTACAAGCATTTGAGAAGTACATGAAAAATAGTATGGAAGAGAAAATTCGCCCAACGCTTGGCATGGAAAATCCATGGCATTATCGTAATAAGAGTCAATTACAAGTGGGGCGTAAAGACGAAAAGGTTATTACAGGGCTGTATAAACAAAACTCACATCAGTTAATTGATATCGCTCACTGTATGATTCAACATAAAGCAACGAATGAAGCGACAAAAGTTGTAAGACGTATTTTAGAAAAATTAAATGTTTCTATTTACAATGAGAAAAAACAAAAAGGTTTAGTACGCACAATTGTAACACGTACTGCAGTTCAAACAGGGGAAGTACAAGTTACACTTATTACAACAAAAGAAGAATTACCAAATAAAGAACAATTTATTGCAGAAGTACAAAAACAGATGCCAGCGGTTAAATCAATTATGCAAAATGTAAACTGGCGTAAAACATCTGTTATTTTTGGCGACAAAACATTTAAATTAGCTGGAAAAGAAGTCATTCAAGAAACACTTGGCGATTTATCATTTGAATTATCAGCACGTGCATTCTTCCAGTTGAATCCAGAGCAAACAGTTGTTTTGTATAATGAAGCGAAAAAAGCAGCTGCGTTAACAGGAAACGAGAAGATTGTGGATGCGTACTGTGGTGTTGGTACAATCGGTCTTTGGCTTGCAAATGATGCAGCGGAAGTACGTGGTATGGATGTAATTCCAGAAGCAATTGCAGATGCAAGAAAAAATGCAAAGCGTCACGGATTTACAAATACGAAATATGAAGCAGGTAAAGCTGAACAATGGTTACCGAAATGGGTAAAAGAAGGATGGCGTCCAGATGTAATTGTTGTCGACCCACCACGTACAGGTTGCGATGATAAATTACTGGAAACAATTTTAAAAGTGAAGCCGAAACAAGTTGTGTACGTGTCTTGTAATCCTTCTTCATTAGCACGTGATGTACAAGCATTAATGAAGAGCTATGAAGTGGAGTATGTGCAACCAGTTGATATGTTCCCGCATACTGCGCATGTTGAGAATGTAGTTAGATTAAATTTGAAATAAGAAGGATTAAAAATGTTGATGTGGTTAACTACATCAACATTTTTTGTTATGTTAGTAGATAAATCACGTTACGTAATCAATATCCATACTTTCTGTATGGATTATATGAAATTATTTGCTGCACTCAAAAAAAATTTGTAAAAATATACAGTGTTCAGATTGTATAGACCACTCTGTATTAATAAATTACAATATGGATGTAACATAGCAAATTTGCTATAGAAAATAAGCTAAAAGGGAGAAGATTTATGAAAAAATGGTTGGCATTATTTGTTTTTGGGATGGTTTCTTTATTTGCAACTTCTGCACATGCGGAATCATATGAAACAACAAAAACATTAAAAGTATATGAAAGTCGTAGTTTTAATTCGCCTGTGAAAAAAGAACTGCAGCCAGGAGAAAGGGTTTATGTTACAAATCAACATCCTAGTGGATGGTGGAAGATAAGTGGTGGATTTATCGCACCAGAGGGCGCTAAAGTAGAAATTAATCGAACTTTTGAAGCTTTTGATTGGATTAATATGGACAGTGCGAAGTACGTATTTAGTCCTCAAACTGTTATTGCACGTGATGGTACACTAAGAGGTGAAATTTTGATTGATACATATTTGGGGCAGAAGTGGACAAGTGTAAATGGAATGCCACAAATAATGAAGCAGAATTTTGCAGCATACAGTAGCCCTGAAGCTAAAAATCCAGATGCTTGGTTCGCTCCACAAACGGTTAATATTTTGCAGACAAAAGAAAACGGTTGGTCTTTAATTAATACGTATTTAGGGCCAAAGTGGATTGTTCGTTATCCACACGTGGAACATATTAATCGTGATTTTTATGCATACAATGAACCTAAGTACATGCATCATGGTGTGAAATTCTCAGCCCAATCTGTAAGAGTACTTCAACAAGGAGAAAATGGTTGGAAGAAAATTAAGGCTGAGGTTGGAGAAAAATGGATTGCGCCACAAGGGTCTTATTACCATGTCCCAAATGTGTTTACAGCATTTGATCAACCTTTCGGTAGAGCAATCGGCACTTTTGCACCACAAACGGTATTTGTAGTTGAAGAATCTACAACATCATTTGGTTGGTTAAAAATTAGAACATACTTAGGAGATTCCTGGATTCGAACGAATCGTAATTAGTAAATAGATTACTTTATTCCTTTTAGAATGAAGTAACAATATGTTATAGTTCCCTCATATGGAAAAGCTGTATGAGGGATTATATTTTTAGGTCAATAAGACAAGGAGAATACGATGCATAATTATAAATTAACGATTCAGTACGACGGCGCACGTTTTAAAGGATGGCAACGTCTCGGTAATAACGATAATACAATTCAAGGAAAAATCGAAAGTGTCATATCTGAAATGGTCGGAAAAGAAATTGAAATTATCGGTTGTAGTAGAACAGACGCTGGTGTACATGCTTTGAATCAAGTTGCTAACTTTCAAAGTGATGAGAAGTTAGTGGAACATAAAGTGAAAAAATATTTAAATCAATATTTACCTAACGATATTAGCATTACGAATGTGGAAGAAGTACATGATCGTTTCCATGCTCGTTACAATTCTAAAGCAAAAACATATCTGTATAAAATTTGGAATGAAGAGCATACAAATCCATTTATGCGTAAATACAGCATGCATGTGAATAAAAAATTAAATGTGAAAAGCATGAAAGCAGCTGCAAAACATTTAGTTGGTTCACATGACTTTACTGCTTTTTCAAATGCGAAATCAAAGAAAAAATCTATGGTTCGAGAAGTATATACACTTGATGTGATGGAAGAGGCAGGGTTTGTACAAATTAGAGTAAGTGGTAACGGCTTCCTTCATAATATGGTAAGAAAAATTGTCGGGGCATTAATTGAAGTTGGATTAGGACAATTAGATGCTGAAGCAATTCCAAACATTTTAGAGGAAAAGCAGCGCAATCAAATTAATTGTCTTGCTGAGGCAAGTGGGTTGTATTTAGAGAATGTTGAGTTTTAATGGCAAATAAAAAAATCGGGCTAAGTAGCTCGATTTTTTTAGTATTAAGAAGATTTTTCGTTTTTTATACGTATCTTCAAATTCCAAAAAGTAGCAAGCATAATAGCTGCAAAGGAGCCAAAAATTGTTCCTAATAGCTTTGCATAAGGAGAGCTGCTTACATCGGCATTAATGAATAACATCATACAGAGCATGGCAGGGAAAAAGTATAAGTATTGTAATAACTTTAATTTTTTATCATTACTCATATATATAGCCCCTTTCTAGCATGTTATATGTTTATTATAACATATTTTACCAAGTCATTTTTACACTTGGAGACATGTTTATTTCATATGTGTAAATGCAGTTTTTTAATTCGATATTGTAAGTTTTGCCTACTTAATCCTAAAAATTTTGCAGCTTGTGAGATGTTGCCATGATTCTCTTTAAGAATTTGGTTAATGTAGTTCTTTTCCATTTTTTCTATTGTGTGTTTTAAAGTTTTAGGTGCATCAGTATTGTGAGTAGTTAGTGCATGTTGCATATTGAATTCTGTTTTTATTCGTTCGCGAAAGCGAGTAGGAAGATGAAACGCTGTAATGATGGTTTCATCTTCTATCAAGTTCATGGAACCTTCAATTATATGTTCCAACTCCCGTACGTTTCCAGGCCAATCGTAGGCATAGAAAAATTCTCTTACATTTACATCTACATCGGTTACGTTGAGCCCGAATTGAGTATTATATTTTTCAATAAAGTGCTGAACAAGAGCTGGAATATCTTCTTTTCTTTCACGTAAAGGCGGAAGACATAAAGTAACGACGCTTAATCGGTAATATAAGTCTTCCCTTAATCGATTATGTGCGATGGCTTCAAAGGGATCTTCATTGATAGTTGCTATAATGCGAACATCAATTTCTTTTTCGTGTGTACCTCCGATTCTTCGTATTGTTTTTTCTTGTATAGCCCGCAGCAACTTAGCTTGAAGTATTGGGCTTAATGAATTGATTTCATCTAATAACAAAGTTCCTCCGTTTGCTTCTTCGAATAAGCCTGATTTATCTATTGCTCCTGTAAAGGCACCTCGATTTGTGCCAAATAGTAGGCTTTCCATTAAGGTATCAGGTATAGCGGCACAGTTTTGTGAAATAAAGGGTTTTGTTGAACGCTGACTTTCATTATGGATGCTTTGTGCAAATAGTTCTTTACCAGTGCCTGTTTCTCCTACTAGAAGTATGGAGGAAGATGTACGAATTACTCTTTTTCCTTCTGTAATGATTGATTGAATGGCTTCAGAATCACCAATTATGTGATCAAAGGTAAATTTAGTGCTTTGTTTTCGAGAAGGACCTATTTTTATCGTTTGCTTTAAGTTACTAATTTCTTTTGATATTTCAATAGCGCCTTTAATTTTTCCATTTTCTATTATAGGGAAAGTATCGTTAATCGTTGTAATTTCTTGTCCTTTATTGTTAAAATACGTTTGTTTTATATTTTTCTTTGTTTTTCCAAATTTTAATGCCTCTATAAGAGTACTATTTTTATTTTCCTCAAATACGAATACTTCTAAAGGACTTTTATATAGCACATCTGAGCGCTCCATTGATTCAATTTCCATCATTTTGCGGTTATAGATAATCGTCTTACTTTCCTCATTAATAATATGAATTCCGATGTCGAGTTCATTGAGTAAAGTTTCATATAGCATATTCATTTCAATGATCTGTTTTAAATTAATTTCTTCTGTACGCATAGATTATCTTCTCCTCATTCCACCCTATGAAGACTGACTTTTTATAATTTTATTAAAATTCTTATAAAATCGCAAAAATTTTTTGCTATTTTCCTTTTAAAATCTCTGAAATGATAGAAAAATTTTGCGGTTATGAAGTTTTTTTTTTGAGAAACCTTCATTTTAAATAGGAATTGGAGATTGGTACGCATTTTGCATAAATAATAATTGATATATCTAAAGGAGGGATATGCAACGTTTCAGTACCAACTAATAAGAAGGAGGAGTGTATAAAGTGAAGACGGTTATAGAATGCGTGTATAGTCCTTGTTACGGGAAAGTAGAGAAGTTATTTGTTACGGAAAGTTCTTACGTATATGAGTGGGAGAAATTAGCATTAATTGAAACAATAGATAAACAGAAAGTAGAAATTAAGATAGGGATCAGTGGTTATATTGAATCATTAGAAGTAGTAGAAGGACAAGCTATTGCTGATCAAAAGTTATTAATAACAGTAAGGGATGACCTTTTAGTAACAGGCAGTGATTAATGTAAGTGACGTGTATTTTTGCTCTTTTAAATCATTATTTTTACGGTGAATAATTTTAAAAACGCTTACATTAAATGGGTTTACAAAGTGAAAAGGGGGGATTTATATGATGAATCAAAATCAAGGATTAAAAAGAGAATTGAAAAGCAGGCACATATTTATGATTGCACTTGGAGGCGTTATTGGTACCGGTCTTTTT
The DNA here is from genome assembly GCF_056738645.1 of Bacillus sp. PK3-067. Taxonomy (NCBI): domain Bacteria; kingdom Bacillati; phylum Bacillota; class Bacilli; order Caryophanales; family Bacillaceae; genus Bacillus; species Bacillus sp. PK3-067. Next base: position 475,327 of record NZ_CP096490.1, read on the forward strand.
TTAGGATCTGGGTATACAATTCATGAAGCTGGGCCTGGAGGAGCGATTGTAGCATATCTTGTTGGAGGATTTGTTATGTATTTAACGATGCTCTGTCTTGGAGAGTTAGCTGTTGCAATGCCTGACGCAGGATCTTATCAAACGTATGCGACAAAGCATATTTCTCCTGCAGCAGGTTATGTAGTTGGATGGATGTCATGGTTAAACTGGTCAGCTACGATAGGGATTGAACTAATTGCAGTTAGTATTTTAATGAAACGATGGTTTCCTGATGTACCTTCATGGATTTGGTGCGTAGTGTTTGCGGTACTCCTCTTTGCTATTAATGCGTTATCTTCAAGAAGTTTTGCGGAAGTTGAATTTTGGTTTGCAAGTATTAAAGTAATTACGATTATTGCATTTATTATTTTAGGCGGGGCAGCAATGTTTGGTTTTCTAGATATGAAAGGAAATGAACCAGCGCCGATGTTCTCTAGTTTTACTGATTATGGTGGATTGTTCCCCAATGGATTATCAGCCATTTTAATTACGATGATTGCAGTTAATTTTTCTTTCCAAGGAACAGAATTAGTTGGTATTGCAGCAGGTGAGAGTGAAAATCCAGAGAAAACAATCCCGAAGGCAATTAACAATACAGTTTGGCGTATACTTGTTTTCTTTGTACTATCTATTTTTATTCTTGCTGGACTATTCCCTTGGCAACAAGCGGGAGTAATTGAAAGTCCATTTGTAGTTGTATTTGATAAAATTGGTATTCCTTATGCAGCAGATATTATAAATTTTGTTATCATTACAGCAGTGCTATCCGTTGCGAATTCAGGGTTATATGCAACTTCTCGTATGCTATGGTCTATGTCTAATCAAGGAATGATTAGTCCGATTTTTGGTAAGTTATCTAAAAACGGTGTTCCTATTTATGCATTGATTGTAAGTACAATTGTAGGTTGCCTTTCATTACTATCAGGTATTTATGCGGAAGATACAGTTTATTTATGGCTACTTTCTATTGCCGGGTTCGGGGCGATATTAGTTTGGGCATCTATTGCTCTATCTAACTTATTAGCTAGAAGGTCATACATAAAGCAGGGCGGGGATGTGAAAGACTTGAAATTTAAAACACCACTGTATCCATTCGTACCACTTCTTGCGTTAGTATTAAATTTAACAGTAATCGTTGGAATGGCCTTTATTCCAGAACAAAGAATGGCATTGTATTGTGGTATTCCATTTATGATTGTTTGTTTACTGTTTTACCGTGCGACAAGAAATAAGGCACGTAAAGTAGAACATATTGAAAAGACAAATACGACGGAAGTAGAGAGCTTATAATATGAATTAATTTGGAGACTGTAAGATTTGTAAACAGTCTCTTTTTTTGTGAAAATAAAGCTGGAAACATACTATGTATGCAAAGGGGAATTAGCGATGAATCCAGAAGTTTCGCAGTTGTTAAAACAAATAGATTCAAGGAAAGAGGAATTGTTAGAACTTACAAAAACATTAATTCGTTTTGAAACACCAGCACCACCAGCGAGAAATACAAATGAAGCGCAAGAATTTGTTGCAGATTTTTTAAGAAAACGAAATTTTAGTATTGATAAATGGGATGTATATCCGAATGATCCGAACGTTGTCGGAGTTAAAAAAGGAATAAAAAGTAACTCATATAAAAGTCTTATTATTAATGGTCATATGGATGTAGCTGAAGTGTCAGCAGATGAGGCGTGGGAAACGAATCCATTTGATCCATTTATAAAAGATGGCTGGTTAGTTGGACGTGGTGCAGCTGATATGAAAAGTGGGCTGGCTGGAGCGCTATTTGCCATTCAACTTTTACAAGAAGCTGGTATTGAATTACCTGGAGATTTAATCTTTCAATCAGTAATAGGAGAAGAAGTTGGAGAGGCAGGTACACTTCAATGCTGCAGGCGAGGTTACGATGCTGATTTTGCAGTAGTAGTGGATACGAGCGATTTACATATGCAAGGACAAGGCGGTGTCATTACTGGATGGATTACAGTGAAAAGTCCGCAAACGTTTCATGATGCAACGCGCAGACAAATGATCCATGCTGGAGGATGTTTATTTGGAGCGAGTGCGATTGAAAAAATGATGAAAATTGTGCAAAGCTTACAAGAATTAGAGCGCCACTGGGCAGTTATGAAAACATATGAAGGCTATCCATCTGGAACAACAACAATTAATCCAGCTGTTATTGAGGGTGGAAGACATGCAGCTTTTATTGCGGATGAGTGCCGGTTATGGATAACAGTGCACTTTTATCCGAATGAAACACATGAACAAATAATAAAAGAAATTGAAGAGTATATTGGAAAGGTGGCAGCTGCCGATCCATGGTTAAGTGAAAATCCGCCACAATTTAAGTGGGGCGGAGAATCAATGATTGTGGATCGTGGCGAAATTTTCCCTTCTTTAGAAATAGATAGTGAACATACAGCTGTAAAAACGCTTAGCTCAGTACATGAATCAATTCTTTCTAAAAATGCAATTTTAGATATGTCTGCAACGGTAACGGATGGTGGTTGGTTTAGTGAATTTCATATTCCAGCGATTATATATGGACCAGGTACATTAGAAGAAGCACATTCTGTAAATGAGAAAGTTGAAGTTGAACAGTTAATTGAATTTACAAAAGTGATAACAGCATTTATATATGAATGGTGCCACACGGAAAAATAGATTTGTACAGTAAAATCGTACGAGTATGTATACTTGTACGATTTTTTATTGAACTATTTCAGTGTTGAATATAAACAACTGAAATAGTTCTTTATTTTTCTATGTCTTTCGTTTCATTTCAATTAATTTCTCTCTCGCTAATTCAACGGCAATCGCATCATCTAAATAGCCAATTGGAAAGAGATAGTCGGGAATAATATCTGTCGATAATATGAAATAAAGTAATGCGCTCCCAAGAACTGCACGTTCTTCTTTTGAAATGGTTTCATTACAAAATTGTTGATACATATCTGTTAATTGTTCAATAAAAGGACCAGCACTATCAATTTGCTCTAATTTGCTTGCAAAACTGTCATGAATACGTTTTTCGCCTTCTGTTGTCTGGGCATAGCGTTCGTAATTTTCGAGTTCTTGTTTTACGCGAGTTGTAGTGTAATCGAAATCGAATAAGTTAGAGGATTGCAGAGTTTGCTGAATGGTATCAAGAGATGTGTACATATCCGTCTTTTCTTTATTAATGTGAGGAGAATCAGGATACATTTCATCAAATAACAATTGGGGTGGAACTTGCAGACATTCTGCGAATTTTTGTAGGTGTTTTTGTTTTGGCGGTTGTTTACCATTCATAATTCTTGAGATTGTTGCGGGATCAATATTTGTAAGCATTCCGAGTTGGCGCATAGATAAGGCACGTTCTTTTAAAAGTTTTTTTATTAATCTACTAAGCCGCTCATTTGGATTTTCTTTAGGCATAGCGAAGGCACTCCTTTTTATTGTTGAAAAAATGTTGAGCATTTATTACATGTATATGAAACAGACAGGCACAGTTGCTCAACATTTTCATAAGATGCATGGAAAAGTGAGGAAAAGGGGTGGCTATTTATGAGTACGGCAGGTCTATTTTCAATTTTTTTAATCGGGATTGCTTCTAATTTAGATAATGCAGGTGTTGGGATTGCATATGGCATTCGTAAAATTAGAATTTCGTGGTTCAACAATTTTATCATCGCATTTTTTGGGTTTTTATTTACTTTATTAGCTGGATTTTTTGGGAACTGGATTGCGTTATTTATTTCAGAGTTTACAGCAAACCTGATTGGAGCGATAGTTTTAGGGATAATCGGGGTGTTTATTTTGTGCCAGCCTTTCTTGGGGCAAAGAAATACCGTAGGCTCTAAAGATGGTAATGTACTTATGGGAATTTTACGTGATCCAGAAAAAGCAGATTTTGATGGTTCTAAAACAATTAGTTTTTCAGAAGCAATTGTATTAGGGATTGCGTTGTCTATTAATAATATTGCAGGTGGATTTGATGCTGGGATAACAAATTTAAATCTTTGGCTTACAGCGACTATTTCTGGGGTGTTTAGTTTTATTTGTATTAGTGGTTTTGCGTATGTAGGAAAACGATTTTTAGCAGAATACTTAGGGAAATGGGCGACAATTATCGCAGGAGTGTTATTAATTCTTATTGGGATCGATCAGTTGTTGTAAGGAGAGTAGAAAACAAGGTTCGAGTATTTCCTTGGAAATACAGCAAGGGATTGCATATATCGACGTACTTTTCTCCATACTAATACGGATTTCTTTTAAGAAAGGGGGATTTGTATGGGACGCGGGAAAGCATTTGATCATAAGAAAAAAGGGCATGATCATCAACCACCTAAAGGTGCGTTCATTCATAAAGATGTAAATGAACATACTTTGGAAGAGGAAGAGCTACCAGTAAATATTGAGGCGTATAAAAATAGTTTAAAAAAACATTAAAAGCACCTACATAGGTGCTTTTTTACCGTATATCTTCAATTAATTGTTCCGATTCTTCATGCATACTGTACTCACTTAATACTTGAATGCAAAGCCATTTTAATTCCTCAATCGTATGCTCAAGTTCTTCAGGAAGCACGTGATAAATGTCTTCAAGTCCCATCCCGAAATGAATAAGTTCAAGTACTTGATCATCGATGTTCCGATCCATTAATAATTCAAGTACTTCTAAATTGAATATGTATCGGTGAGCTTCGTCGAGTGAAACAACTTTTAACTTCAAGCTTTCTACAATACTCAATATAAAAAGAAGGATTGTTTTTTCAAGAACAGGTTGTTTTCCCATTTGAAATATTAGTTTCATCTTTCACACCTCCACATATAGCGCTAGGTTGTACTATATTATTCAGGAGGGGGGAACAAATATGCATGATATAGAGAAACTTTCAGCACTGTTTTTATAAGAAGATTGATAACTCGCAAAATTGAGGTTTTGGCGAAATAAAAAATCCTGCTAGTATAGCAGGATAACTCGCGATTAAAAAATGCTCCAACCTTCTTGAGCAGAAAGAAGTTCAAGAATTTTAAAACCAGCAATACTATTTCCGTTTGCATCTAAAGCTGGTCCGAAAATACCGATTCCCATGTCTCCTTTTACGCAGCCAAAAATACCACCGGCTACACCGCTTTTTGCAGGAATACCAACACGAATTGCAAATTCACCAGATTCGTTATACATACCACATGTGACCATAAATGTTTTGCAAATTTTTGTAATATGTTTAGGGATGATTTGTTTCTTTTTATATGGATCATATCCATCCATTGCAAAAATTAAGCCGATACGTGCTAAATCGATGCAGTTTACTTCAACTGCGCATTGACGAGTATATAAATCCATAAGTTCTTCAATATCACAATCGATAATTCCGTTTTGTTTCATATAATAACAAAGTGAACGGTTTAGGTAAGCTGTCTCTAGTTCTGAATCGGCAACTTTAGAGGAATAATTAATAGTAGGATTATCTGTTATTTCACGTACAAAATGAAGAATACGTTCCATTTTTTCCTCGTTATCTTTTCCTTCTAACATGCTTGTAATAGCTAATGCTCCTGCATTTATCATTGGATTAAGGGGTTTGGACGGACTTGTCGTTTCTAACTTAATAATAGAATTAAATGGGTCACCCGTTGGTTCCATTCCAACTTTAGAAAATACATATTCTTCACCACGGTCTAAAAGGGCAAGGGCAAGTGTAATTACTTTGGAAATACTTTGAAGAGTAAATAGTGTTTGTGAGTTGCCTGCATGGATATATTCTGTTTCTTTATGGAAAATGGCAATCCCTAAATCGTCTGGATTTGCATTTCCTAGTTCGGGGATATAAGTAGCAAGTTTTCCTTTTTTTGTATATGGTTTTACTTGTTCTAACAACTGTTGTAAGTTGTTTGTTTCAATGCACTGCATAGTACCAACGCTCCTATTTTGAATTAACTAAGTTTACTTTTCCCGATATGCTCGGAAATAAATAATAACATGAAAAAGTGGAATGATAAAACGAAAGTTCAATGTGCTATAATAGGTCTTTCGTTTCGAGTATTCTGTATTTTAAAAAGGAGAATTTTCCTTTTATATAACAGTTTGGAAATAGGAGATTTATCCATAAAAAGTTCGGAAATAAAAACTACACATCTATACAACTATATGTTATTATGGTTATGTAATAGAAAGCGTTTTCTAAAGCGCACTTATAATGATAACGATTTCATAAATTAAATTAGGGGGAATTAAAATGTTGCAGTTTTTACAACGTATTGGTAAAGCTTTAATGCTTCCGATCGCAGTACTACCAGCAGCAGGATTATTGCTTCGTTTAGGGCAACCAGATGTATTTGATATTCCTGTTATGGCACAGGCCGGCGCAGCAGTTTTTGATAACTTAGCACTTATTTTTGCAATTGGTATTGCAATCGGTCTTTCAGTGGATGGTAGTGGTGCAGCAGGTCTTGCAGGTGCAATTGGTTATCTTGTTATGAAAAATAGTATTGATGCACTTAGCAAAGGGTATTCAACTGCTGAATTACAAGGTAAATTAGGTAAAGTCCAAGATTTAATAGGTAATAGCGCAAATGTAGATCCATCTAAGCTTGCGGATACAATGACACAAGTATCTAAGGCTGCTGAATTATCGACTAAAGTAGATATGAAAGTTTTAGGTGGTATTATTGTTGGTGTTATAGCAGGACTTCTTTATAATAAATTCCATAAGATTAAACTTCCAGAATGGTTAGGTTTCTTTGCTGGAAAACGTTTCGTTCCAATTGTTACATCAGTTGTGATGCTGATATTAGGAATTCTATTTGCACAAATTTGGCCAACAATTCAAAATGGTATTGATGCATTAGCTCATGGAATTGTTAATTTAGGTGCAATTGGTTCAGGATTATTTGGTTTATTAAACCGTTTATTAATCCCAATTGGTTTACACCACGTAATGAACACATACTTCTGGTTTGTATTTGGGGACTTTACAAATGCAGCAGGTAATGTTGTTAATGGTGATATTGCTCGTTTCCTTGCAGGTGACAAAACAGCAGGTATGTTTATGACTGGTTTCTTCCCAGTTATGATGTTCGGTTTACCAGCAGCATGTTTCGCAATGATTGCAGCTGCTAAACCAGAAAAGCGTAAAGCAGTTACTGGTATGTTAGCTGGTCTAGCATTAACTTCATTCTTAACTGGTATTACAGAGCCTATTGAATTCTCATTCATGTTCTTATCACCAGTATTATATGGTATTCATGCTGTACTAACAGGTCTTTCTTTATTCATTACAACATCACTTGGCATTCATGATGGTTTCTCATTTAGTGCCGGTGCAATCGATTATGCTTTAAACTTCGGTATTGCAACAAAACCAGTCTTACTAGCAGGTATCGGTTTAATTTACGCAGCAATTTATTTCATAGTATTCTACTTCTTAATTAAGAAGTTCGATTTAAAAACTCCTGGTCGTGAAGATGACGATGAGTTAGTTGAAGATGGTGATGCACCAGTTGCAGGTTCAATTGGTGAAACTTACGTAGCAGCTTTAGGCGGAAAAGAAAACTTAACAGTTATTGATAACTGTGCAACACGTCTACGCTTACAAGTAAAAGATGCTGGTCAAGTAAATGAAGCAGCATTAAAACGTGCTGGTGCAAAAGGTGTTATGAAATTAAGTAATACTAGTGTACAAGTTATCGTAGGTACAAATGTTGAATCTGTTGCCGATGATATGAAAAAACACGTATAAATAATGAGATAAGAGGATGTCCCAAAAGATTGATAACATCAATTTTTTAGAGGATATCCTCTTTTTTTGTTAATAATTTAACGGGAATCTTACTTTTGTAAATTTTCTTTTTCTTTTTTGTACATATAGGTTGGTAATATGTGCAGTGCGTGATAAAGTAGGGATGATATAGAATGGATTATCCATAATCTACTAAAACGAATCTTTAGTAGAGGAATTAAATTATTGGTGAGTAAGGGGAAAAAAGCAATTATGGATCAGGAAAAAAATAATGCGAATGGGAAAGCACATCGGCCGATTGTATACATAAAAAGAACAATCATTCTCGTCTTACTATTATCACTTGTATATTTCATGTATACAAAAATTGTTGCGCATAATAAGAAAGAAGAAACTTTAAAAGCGGCAGCAGAAATGAAGAAACAAGAAGAGTTAAAAAAGAAAGAAGAAAAAAAGAAACAAGAAGTACAGAAGCAAAAACAAAAAGAGCAGGAAGAACAAATGAAGCAAGCGCAAGCAGCGGAGAAACCTGCTGAAGGACCACCTCAAGAAATTAATGAAAACGCTCAATTGGACCAGTATTTACAAAACGCAGGATTTAGCGGGACAGCTGTTATTGTGAAGAACGGAAAAGTTCTTCTGAATAAAGGGTACGGTATGGCAAATAAAGAGCAGCAAGTACCGAATAATTCAGAGACGACTTTTTATATTGGTTCTATTTCAAAGGCGTTTGTAGCAACTGCTATTATGCAATTGAAAGATCAAAATAAATTACAAGTAGAAGATACTGTTGCGAAGTATATTCCAGATTTTCCACAAGGTAATAATATTCAGCTAAAACATCTATTAACACATACATCAGGGATTCCCGAATATGAGCAGGGAAAAGAAGATATTTCTCATGAAGAACTGATAAAGCGGATAGGAAATCAAAAGCGTATTGGTGGTCCGGGAGAGAAGTGGAAGTATTCTGATTCGAACTACTCTATACTTGCTTATATTGCAGAGAAGGTAAGTGGGCAGTCACTCGAAGAATATATTAAACAACATATTTTTGCTACTGCGGGTATGAAACATTCTGGCTTTGGCACAGCGTTAGAACAAACAAGATTCCCATCAACGGGTTATAAAATAGTAAATAATAATATGACAACACCTAATATTCCAAGCATGTCACAACTTTATGGTTGTGGTGATATATATACGAGTGCACATGATTTATATTTATTTAATGAGGCGTTATACTCTGGAAAATTAATTTCAAAAGAGAGTTACGATCAAATGTTTACGGGTGGAAAAAAGGATTACGGGTTTGGATGGTACGTAGATCCAGGAAGCTATTCGAATCATGGTGTAATGCCAGGTTGGAATTGCTTAAACGGATTTAGTAAAAATGGTAGTGTATATGTTGTTTTATTATCTAACATTCAAAATAATATTAAATCATTTGGTAAAGTGAATAATGACATTTATTCGATATTGCGGAATATTGAAGTGTAAGAAACTATCCTTTTGGATAGTTTTTTTTATGCTCTGAAACAAATATTTCTTTTAGAAAATGTATGTCTTACCTATCACAAAAATATCCATTTTGTATACATTAAGATGTATGGATGTAAAATTTTATAATCTAAAAATAATAGGAGGAGAAGTGTATGTGTCTGTTCAGAAAATATTGGCATAAATTATCAAGATTGTTTAATAGACAATTAGATTATTTTTTAGATAATAAGTTATTGCCTGCTGTGGAAAGACTTTTATTTTCACAAAACTTCGCGAGATTTATTCAAAGAAACTCTAAGCAAGCTACGGAAGAAGTTATTGAATCAAGTAGATTTCAATCTATTATTTGTAACATTTTAAAAGAATGCAATACATCACCTTTTAAAGAAATTGCAAAGCAGTATTTAGGTAAAAACGTAGAAATTACGGTGACAGTTGGACAATTAACAGGTGTTATTGTAGCAGTTGGTGATGACTTCTTAACATTGCAAGAAGGAATAGGAACAGAGGTTTTATTACCATTTATAAGTATTATATCAATTAAAGAAGCGTAAGAAAGGAGACTTATATATGTTATTTACTGATGAATTACGTAACCATGTTGGCGAACTAGTGCAAGTTGTGACAGCTGTAGAAATCATTGCAGGCGTTCTTTTATCTGTGACGGATGGGGCAGTAATTGTTCGTACTTCTCCTTCTTATGGACCACCAGAAGATGTAGTTGTGCGTATTCCTATTATTGCTTATGTTCGCTTGGAAGGGTAAGAGTGATACAAGTATGAGAGTGTCAGTTGTTATTCCAGTGCATAATGAAGCAAGTACTTTATCAAAAGTTTTAGTAGAGGTAAGAAAACTCGAACCATATGAAGTTATCATAGTAGATAATGGATCTACAGATGGGACGAAGGAAATAGCATTACAGCATAATTGCCGTGTGATTTATTATAGAGATTCTCTTGGTAATGATGTGGGACGGGCAATTGGTGCTAGAGAAGCAAAAGGTGAGATTGTTTTGTTTTTAGATGGTGATATCGTCATGAAAAGTGAAGAATTATACAATTTTATTAAAGGAATACGACAAGGGCATGAGATTGTTTTAAATAATTTAACATGGTCCGTTTACTTGAAGATGAGACCGCATTATACGACGGTTGGAAAATATATGTTAAATCGTTATTTGAACAAGAAAGAGTTTGTTGTAGGATCTTTAATTGCAATACCACATGCGATAAGTCGTAAAGTGATTGAAAAACTGGGGTGGTGGAATTTAGCAGATCCAGCATTATTTCAAGCGATGGCGATGTCTAGAGGAGTAGATATTTCTGATATGGCTTCAGTTGATGTCATCTACACAAATAAAGTTCGACCTGTGCATACTGGTACATCACCTGGCTCTCCTTATCCGAAAGCGACTAGTCGTATTATGGGTGATCATTTGCGAGCTTTACAATACGTAATCGAAACATATGGTAAACGCGGTGGTTTTTCAGAGAACAATAGAGATAGAGAGTTTGTAGGAAAGTATAAACCAGTTTTATTACAAAAGAATAAAGCGAAATATAGTGCCATTATCCCAGTATCAGAAGAGAAAATAACCATAAGGTCTGTTATAAAAGAAGTGAAAGAAGCAGGTGTAGATGAAATTATAGTTGTCGCGAATGGAGCAGATGTTGAGACTGTTAAACAGGCAAAGCTAGAGAATGTTATTGTTGTTGAATTTACGAAGGCGCTTGGACATAATGTAGCACGAGCAATAGGTGCCATGCATGCTACGGCAGATATTTGTTTATTCGTTGATAGTGATCTTGTTATTCCAGCAAAAAAACTCACTCTATTTTTACATGCTGTTGAAGATGGAAATGACGTGGTGTTAAATGATTTACAATGCTTATTAGATATGTTTCATCCAGCAGATCCAATTAGTATGGGAAAATACTTTGTGAATTTGATAGCGAAACGACCAGATTTATGGAATAACTCACTAACTGCTGTACCACATGCCATTCATAAGAAGGTAATAGAGAAAATAGGATATGATTCCCTTATCATTCCGCCATTAGCACAAGTGAAAGCTATTTTAGAAGGATTCTCTATTACAACAGTAGAGTTAGTAGATGTTATAAAAACAAATCGCATACGTCCAGAGCAACACGAATTTGTAAATGGGCGTATTTCAGCGTTTGATCGTATTTTCGGTGATCAACTTGAAGCGGTTGCGTATTTATTACAATGTACGGACGAACGTGGTGGTTTTACAGATGGAGATAGAGATAGAGATGTAATTCAACAATTGAGAAGGGAAGAAGAGAATACAAATGAATAGTAGTAAAGTAGCTATTATTGGGCTAGGGTATGTTGGCCTTCCTTTAGCGGTACATTTTGCAGAAAGAGGGCATACAGTACTTGGATTAGATAAAGATATTAGGAAAATAGACTCAATTATAAAAGGAGAAAGTTATATTCCGGATGTTTCTTCTAAAGAGTTACAAAGTTTATTGACGAAAAAAAAATTAACAGTAAATACACCGGATCAAGGCATTGCTGATTTTCAAAATAGTGATTATGTTATTGTCACTGTCCCGACTCCAATTAATGAACAAAGAGAACCAGACTTAAGTGCCCTCATTTCAGCTTCGCATTATATACAACAAAACCTTCAAAAAGGACAAACCTTCATTTTTGAAAGCTCCACATATCCAGGCACACTTGAAGAAGTCATCCTACCTATTATTTCTCAAAATGGTAAAAAGGTAGGGGAAGATTTCTATATCGGATATTCCCCTGAGAGAATTGATCCAGCAAATAGTCAATATTCAGTTCAAGCTATTCCAAAAGTTATTAGTGGACAAACAGAAAAGTGTAAACAAAAGGTACAGGATTTATATAGTACCATTTTTGACGAAGTTGTACCTGTTAGCTCTCCGAAAGTAGCAGAGATGTGCAAGCTATTTGAAAATATTCAGCGCTTAGTTAACATTTCTTTAGTAAATGAACTAAACACACTATGTGAAAGTTTAGGCATTGATTTTTATGAGGCCATTGAAGCGGCATCTACAAAACCATTTGGGTTTACTCCGTATTGGCCAGGGCCAGGGATAGGGGGACACTGTATTCCCGTAGACCCTTTATATTTTCAATGGAGAATAAAAAAGAATGGGGCAATTAGTCAATTAATTGAGGCTGCACATATAATTAATGAAGAAATGCCAGAGAAAATGGTCCGCAAAGTAAAAAGTGTGGTGCAATTACCTGCAACGGTGTTAATTGTAGGGATTGCGTATAAAAAAGATGTAAATGATTTGAGAGAATCACCAGCGTTACCGATTATTCAGTTATTAAGAAATCAAGGATACGAGATAGAATATCATGATCCTTATATTTCTTCCGCAGAAATTGGAGATAAGGTGTACCAATCTGTTTCTTTAGATGAAGAAAAAGTTAAAAAAGCGGATTGTATTTTAATTTTAACGGATCATTCTAATATTGATTGGAAGCTTTTTAAAGGAATGGATCGAGTAATAGATACACGCGGGATTGTAAAGAAGGTGAGTAAATGAGTAAGAAATGTTTAATTACAGGTGGGGCCGGATTTATCGGGTCGCATTTAGCTGAAGAGTTGATAAGAAGAGGTTATGAGGTCACTGTTGTGGATAACTTTTATAAAGGTAAAAATAAGTACCATAAAGAGTTAATGAAAGAAATCCGTGTTATTCCAATAAGTGTTTTAGATAAAAATTCTATTTATGAATTAGTAGATCAGCATGATGTCGTGTTTCATTTAGCAGCAATTTTAGGTGTGAAAACAACAATGGAAAAAAGTATAGAGCTCATAGAAACGAATTTTGATGGGACAAGAAATGTTTTACAAGCAGCGTTAAAAGGAAAGAAGAAAGTAGTTTTTGCTTCTACTTCAGAAGTATATGGTAAGGCCAAGCCGCCTTTCTCTGAAGAGGGAGATCGATTGTACGGGGCAACTTCTAAAATTCGTTGGAGTTATGCAGTTTGTAAAACGTTGGAAGAGACATTATGTTTAGGGTACGCATTAGAAGGTTTACCAGTAACGATTGTTCGATACTTTAATATTTATGGTCCAAGAGCGAAAGATGGTCCATATGCAGGAGTAATCCCGCGATTTATCCGCGCGGCACTGCAAGGAGAAGACATTCTCGTATATGGAGATGGAAAGCAGACACGTTGTTTTACGTATGTAAGTGATGCGGTAGAGGCAACGATTCGGGCAATGGATGAGAAGGTAAATGGTGAGATTATTAATATAGGTTCTGAGAATGAAAAGAGCATAAAAGAAGTAGCAGAAGTAATTAAAAAATTAACGAATTCTTCTTCGAAGATTGTCCAAGTGCCTTTTGAAGAAGTATATCCTCATGGTTTTGAAGAAATTCCAAATAGAAGACCAGATGTAACAAAATTAAAAGAGCTTGTTCAATTTCAGGCGAAAGTAACGTGGGGAAACGGATTGAAGGAAACAATTAAGTGGTTTCGTGAACAAAACAATGGCTAAGTCATTATCTGTTATTATTCCTGCATGTAATGAGGTCGATACGATTTCAGACGTTATTCAATCGGTAAGACCATTAAATCCAGTAGAAATCATTGTAGTAGCAAACGGTTGTAATGATGGAACAGAAGATGTTGCAGATCGTTTAGGGTGTAAAGTAATCAAGCATACAGAGCTACTAGGGAACGATGTTGGACGTGCAGTCGGCGCAAAACATGCGATAGGTGATGTATTACTATTCATAGATGGTGATTTTGCTATTCCAACTTCAAAATTAAAATTATTCCTTAATCCGATTTTATACGATCAGGCAGATATAGTTTTAAATAATTTGGATGCATTATTTTTAAAAAGGCAAAAAACCACTTCTATTACAGTATGGCGCCAAATATTAAATGCAATGTTAGAGCGTGAAGAATTAAAAATGAATTCTTTATTAGATGTACCTCATGCGCTGACGAAAGAAGTCGTTCAAAGCATCGGATATGAATGTTTTGTTAATCCTATTGTGGCTCATTTACGCCTAGTTCAAAGTAAATGGAGAATTAGTCGTCATTGTGCTATTGACGTTATTACGCCGAATAAATTTCGTCCATTCCAGCATGCTGCATATGGGACAAATCTTTCCCAATCTGAAAAAAGAATGATAGGTGATCATATAGAAGCAGTAGCAGAACGGATATTAAGCAGTGATGAGCGCGGAGGATATTATGATGGAAATAGGAAAAGGGATAGTGTCTATCATACTTTAAGTTTTGAAGAGTTTTATCAAGGGTGGGGTGTTACATCTGATTTCTATAAAGGAAAGCAACTATCGGTTGTTATTCCCGTACAAGATGAAGAGAAAACAATTGGAAACGTTATAGAAGAGCTTCGCAAAATTGAACCCTTCGAAATTATCGTTGTCGTAAATGGTTCGTCAGATAAAACGAAAAAAATTGCAAAAGACAAAGGGGCAACGACAATTGTATATAAAGAAGCACTCGGAAATGATGTGGGGCGCTCACTTGGAACGTATTTTGCAAAAGGAGAAATTGTGTTATTTATAGATGGCGATTTTGTTATTCCAGCGAGTGAGCTATATCCTTTTGCGAAAGCTATTGCAGATGGAACAGATGTTGCATTAAATGATCTAAATCATTATTTAGATTTAAGAGTACCGCTTCATCTTGTAACTGCATTTAAATATGCATTAAATTTAGCTTGTGATAGAAAAGATCTAGGCGTAGGCTCTCTTATCGCTGTACCGAATGCGTTTAGCCGTAAGTGTTTGAAAGAAATTGGGTATAGATCTTTACTGGCGCCGTGTGTAGCCCAAGTGAAAGCTATTCTTTCAGGATTTGAAGTTGCATGTGTAAGTCGTGTTGAGGTCGATAAGATGAACCGTATTCGTCCCAGTGAACATTTTGCTAAAATAGGTCATCCACCAGCTGTACTTCGAATTATAGGTGATCATATAGAAGGACTAGATCAAATAATTGCATTAACAGACAATCGTGGCGGATTCTATGATGGCAATAGAAAAAGAGATGTTTTATAGAAGTAACAAAAAAAGTGTACAACATGTGTACACTTTTTTGTTCTGTTATAAAAACTATAACAGATTAGGAGATAAGAGTATTACAGCTCTACAATGGGTATTGTTCTTATATTACAAAATAGGACTCGTATATAAGGATACCAAAAAAATACAATTAAGGAAAGGGTTAATTTTAAAGACTTTTAAATGAAGTTAACACTATATATATAGTGGTTTGCTCAACATTTCACAAACATGTCACAACTATTTCGTTCACTTTCGTAAAAAAGTAGTATTCTAAGTGTGTAAGCTGTTATATAAAAAATCTTAGTCCTGTACTAATCAAAAATGGAGGAGATTAGGATGACTCAAGTATTAGAAAATGTTAAAAACGCATGGGAAAACTTTAAAGGTGAAAAATGGAAAGCAGAGATTGATGTTCGCGATTTCATTTTAAATAATGTAAACGTTTTCGAAGGGGACGAATCTTTCTTAGCAGAAGCAACTGAAGCAACGAAACAACTTTGGGATCAAGTAATGGATTTAACAACGAAAGAACGTGAAAACGGTGGCGTTCTTGATATGGATACAAAAATTGTTTCTTCTATTACATCACATGACCCAGGATACTTAAATAAAGATATTGAAAAAGTAGTCGGTTTCCAAACTGATAAACCATTTAAACGTTCTTTACAACCATATGGTGGTATTCGTATGGCAGAACAAGCTTGTGAATCTTATGGATACGAAATGGATAAAGAACTTAGTCGTATTTTTAGAGAGTGGAGAAAAACTCATAACCAAGGTGTATTTGATGCATACACACCAGAAATGAGAAATGCACGTAAATCAGGTGTTATTACTGGTCTTCCAGATGCATACGGACGTGGACGTATTATCGGTGACTATCGCCGAGTAGCGTTATATGGTATTGATCATTTAATTGAAGCGAAAAAAGCTGATTTGAATTTAACTGGTGGTGTAATGAGCGAAGATACAATGCGTTTACGCGAAGAGTTATCTGAGCAAATGCGTGCACTTCAAGAGTTAAAAGAAATGGCTGCTTCTCATGGCTTCGATATTTCTAAGCCAGCAACAAATGCACAAGAAGCATTCCAATGGTTATACTTCGCATACCTTGCAGCGATTAAAGAGCAAAACGGAGCTGCAATGAGTCTTGGACGTACTTCTACATTCTTAGATATTTACATTGAAAGAGATTTAGCAAATGGTACTTTAACAGAAGAAGAAGTACAAGAAATTGTAGATCACTTCATTATGAAATTACGTCTTGTGAAATTCGCAAGAACACCTGATTATAATGAATTATTCTCTGGTGACCCAACTTGGGTAACTGAATCTATCGGTGGTATGGCATTAGATGGTCGTCCATTAGTAACAAAGAACTCATTCCGTTTCTTGCATACATTAGATAATTTAGGACCAGCTCCAGAACCAAACTTAACTGTTCTTTGGTCTAAACAATTACCAGAGAACTTTAAAAACTACTGTGCGAAAATGTCTATTAAAACATCAGCAATTCAATATGAAAATGATGACATTATGCGTCCTGAATACGGCGATGATTACGGTATTGCATGTTGCGTATCTGCAATGAGAATCGGTAAACAAATGCAGTTCTTCGGAGCTCGTGCAAACTTAGCGAAAGCATTATTATATGCGATTAACGGTGGTAAAGATGAAAAGTCAAAAGCACAAGTTGGTCCTGAGTACGCACCAATTACTTCTGAAGTATTAAATTATGAAGAAGTTATGCATAAGTTTGATATGACAATGGAATGGTTAGCGGGTCTATATTTAAACACATTAAATGTTATCCATTACATGCATGATAAATATAGCTATGAACGTATTGAAATGGCACTTCATGATACAAACGTTCTTCGTACAATGGCAACAGGTATCGCTGGTCTATCTGTAGTAGCAGATTCATTAAGTGCAATTAAGTACGCAAAAGTAAAACCAATTCGTGATGAAAATGGTATTGCAGTTGACTTCGAGATTGAAGGAGATTTCCCTAAATACGGTAACAATGATGATCGTGTAGATGAGATTGCTGTAAATCTTGTAAAAACATTTATGAATAAACTTCGTAAACATAAAACATACAGAAACTCTGTTCATACAATGTCAATCTTAACAATCACATCTAACGTTGTTTA
The DNA here is from genome assembly GCF_056738645.1 of Bacillus sp. PK3-067. Classification (NCBI taxonomy): domain Bacteria; kingdom Bacillati; phylum Bacillota; class Bacilli; order Caryophanales; family Bacillaceae; genus Bacillus; species Bacillus sp. PK3-067. The sequence continues at coordinate 492,811 of NZ_CP096490.1, forward strand.
CGGTAAGAAAACTGGTAATACTCCAGATGGCCGCCGTACTGGAGAACCATTTGCACCAGGTGCGAACCCAATGCATGGACGCGATACAAAAGGTGCATTAGCTTCATTATTATCTGTGGCTAAATTACCATATGAAGATGCACAAGATGGTATTTCTAATACATTCTCTATTATTCCGAAAGCACTTGGTAAAGAAGATGATGTACAAGTACGTAACTTAGTATCAATGCTTGATGGCTATGCAGTAAAAGAAGGGCACCACTTAAATATTAACGTATTTAACCGTGAAACATTAATGGATGCAATGGAACATCCTGAGAAGTATCCACAATTAACAATTCGTGTATCTGGTTATGCTGTAAACTTTATTAAATTAACTCGTGAACAACAAATTGATGTAATTAACCGTACAATGCATGAAAGCATGTAAATGAAAAAGGTTTCCCTTCGCTCTTAATATATAGCGAAGGGAGGCTGTTTCAATAAAGGAGGAAGTAACATGGTAAAAGGAAGAATACATTCTGTAGAGTCTTGTGGTACTGTTGATGGCCCGGGGATTCGTTATGTCATATTTACACAAGGGTGTTTATTACGTTGTCAATATTGTCATAATGCTGATACGTGGGAAATCGGTAAAGGTAAAGAAATAACAGTTGAAGAAGTGATGCAGGATGTGACATGTTACCTTCCATTTATTGAAGCTTCCGGAGGCGGTATAACAGTTAGCGGTGGAGAGCCATTATTACAGCTAGACTTTTTAATTGAGTTGTTTAAAAAGTGTAAAGCGGCTGGTATCCATACAACAATCGACTCTTCTGGTGGTTGTTATTCTGAGGAACCAGAATTCCAAAATAAGCTAGATATTTTAATGGATTATACAGATTTAGTTTTATTGGATCTGAAACATATCGATTCCAAAAAGCATCGTAAATTAACAGGGAAATCAAATGAACATATTTTACAATTTGCTCGTTATTTATCGGATAAGAATAAACCGATTTGGGTACGACACGTATTAGTTCCTGGTGTTACGGATAATGAAGAGGATCTACAAAAACTATCTAGCTTTATTCAAAGTCTGTCTAATGTTCAAAAAGTTGAAGTGTTACCATATCATAAGCTTGGTGTATATAAATGGGAGGCGCTTGGACACAAGTATCCACTCGCAAATGTAGAACCACCTACTGAGAAAAATGTAGAACATGCTAAATATATTTTACAAGCGGTCTAATCCAAATATTGGATTAGGCTTTTTGCTTTCTTTACAATAAAATCTAGAGTATATATTGATAAAAGAGTATACTGAAAGTAGAATATCCATAATTTTGTACGGAATAAATGGAGAAATTTACATAATTGTAAAGGGAAATCAAAATAGTAAAAAGAATTAAGAAGTAAAAGAGTGAGTATCATGGAATAGAGAACATTTGTAAGTTATTGCGAAAGCTCTTATAGGAAAGTATAATGTAAAGATATGAGCACAGATAGGATTAAGGGGTCAATCTTATATGCTTTGCATATCCACGACAGGTACATAGCTGAAAGGGAATTATTAGAATCTGTTTATGTAATTTTTAAGGAAAATGTTTTTCCTATTGTCGTATATGCAATATGGAGAAACAAAAAGCTAGGAGTGGATTTGTTTGATAAAAAACCCCAAGGTTTTAATATTAACTGCACATTACGGTAATGGTCATGTGCAAGTAGCAAAAACATTAGAACAAACATTTCGCCAAAAAGGAATTGAAGATGTTATTGTATGCGACTTGTTTGGAGAATCACATCCATTTATAACTGACATTACAAAATATCTATATTTAAAAAGTTATACAATAGGAAAAGAATTATATCGTTTGTTTTATTACGGGGTAGAAAAAATTTATGATAAGAAAATAGCATCTTGGTATGCGAACTTTGGAAGAAAACGTTTGAAAACACTATTACAGGTGGAGAAACCAGATATTGTAATTAATACATTTCCAATTATCGCTGTACCAGAATTGAAGAAACAAACAGGTATTTCAATTCCTGTCTATAACGTATTAACGGATTTTTGCGTGCACAAAATATGGATTCATCGAGAAGTAGATCGTTATTTTGTTGCAACGGATCATGTGAAAGAATTGATGGTTGATATCGGTGTACCTGCGGAACAAATTGTTGAAACAGGAATTCCAATTCGGAGTAGTTTTGAGTTAAAGGTAAATCCAGAAATCATATATACTAAATATCAGTTATGTAAGAATAAAAAGATTTTACTAATTGTAGCAGGTGCTCATGGGGTATTAGGAAATGTAAAAGAACTATGCCAATCATTTATGTCAGTGCCTAATTTACAAGTAGTTGTCGTTTGTGGGAAAAATGAAGCTTTAAAACAGGATTTATTAAGTTTACAGAAGCAAAATTCCGATGCATTAAAAGTGTTTGGGTATGTTGAAAATATTGATGAATTATTCCGTGTTACTTCTTGTATGATTACGAAGCCAGGCGGAATAACATTAAGTGAAGCAGCAGCGTTGCAAGTACCTGTCATTTTATATAAGCCTGTTCCAGGACAAGAAAATGAAAATGCGATGTACTTTGAAAGAAAGGGAGCAGCAGTTGTCATTCGCGATGATAGTGAGGTTTTTGCAAAAACAGAGGCATTATTACAAGATGATGTGAAGCTTCTTCAAATGAAAGAAGCAATGAAAAGCATCTATCTTCCAGAGCCAGCTGGTCATATTGTAGATGCAATTTTGGCAGAAAATCATGCAGAACCGCGTCATATACCTATTAAATCACCTGCTCTTGCACAATCTTTTACTTAATATGAAACCCTCTTTGTATATGTAAAGAGGGTTCTTTATTATTTTCAAAGAAAATTCAGCCAGTTATCCACAAAAGGATTGCGCTTTCATTAAACAGTAAAGTCGGAATATTAACAACTATATCCACATTGTCCACAATTTTTAGAAAAATATCCACAATTAAAACAGCTGATATATGCTGTAATATAGAAAAATATTAAATGTTTTTGAAAATTACTAACAATTCTGTTGGTTTTGTGGATAAAGTTGTCCACAGCAAAAAAGCCCTTATGTATAAGGGGCTTTTTTGCTTACTTCTATCAATCGAGAAAATTATGTAATGAAAATGAATAATTAGGGGGGAAACTTCTAATTATTCATTTTCACTTTAAATGCTTTTCGAGCGATATCCTGCTGCACGATCTGCTTTTTGAAATTCGCGTTGATAGAGAACTTCTTGTGTACTAGATAATGTGTTTTTTGCTTTATCACGTTTCTTTTTATCCATTACAAATCACCTCGTGTCTTAAAGTTACTATTTATCGTTTCCAAAGACATGAGGGGATATACGCATATGGAAAATGTTAATGATTGATTATCATTTCAGAAAATTTAGATTATGCTTCTTTTAATTGATGAGCATCTTGGAAGGTTGTATCTCGCATTGTAGCAAGTGTGTATTGATCTTTTGGAATTTCATATAAGTTATATACTTCTTCGTTTGCGTTAATTTCATCATATACGGCTTTTCTTGTTTCGTTTGCTAGATTCACATATTGCAGTTTTTCTGCAGCTTTAATAGAACGAATATTTATTTTACGAATACGCATGAAAATTGTTTCAATATCTAATTCATAGAAAAGTTCACTAAAAAATGAATCTTTTGCCAATTTATTATAGCCTTTTCCATGATATGGTTTGCCAAGCCATGTCCCGAGAAATCCAGCTTTTTCTTGCACATCAAATAAAGTAATTGTTCCGATAGGGTTACCCCATTCATCTAAAATTGTGCGTGAAATTAATTCACCACGCTCTTCAGCTTCAATCGTTTGTTTTGTTAAGAATAAATATTCTTCATAAGAATAAGCCTTTTGACGCACAAAAGGGAAGACAGCTGGATCCACCATTAACTCGTATAGAACGTGGCTGTCGTGTAAGTCGCGTTTTTTCAACATACTAACTCCTCCTCACACGAGGGTAGCATGACGAAAAAACACCCCACCCTCGAAATTTTTATATCAATCTTTAAAAAATTTCGGGGTGGGAATCGAACCCACTAGAACCAGTTTCTAACGCTGGTGGCGCACCATTTGCCTTCCCCATTCATCAATTTGAAAATGATAATCACGACACAAATTGATTATGGTTTCATTCAGTTTATAATCGTATAATACTTTATCTAGTCAAAAAAATAAACTAGTTTTTTTTATTTTTTTTGTAAATTATTTTTCCATCAATCATAGTTAGTACAGGCTTGGCTAAATAATGGAAAGGATGATGAGTCCATAACACGAGATCGGCGTCTTTTCCAACCTCGATGCTTCCAATTCTATCCTCTAAACGCAAATTTCGCGCTGGGAATATGGTGATTCCTTCTAGTGCTGTTTTCTCGTCTAATCCTTCTCTTACTGCGACAGCGGCACAAATATTTAAATATTGAATGGGTGTATAAGGATGATCTGTTGTTATAGAAACTTCCACACCATTTTTAGATAATATATGGTAAGTATCCCATGTCTTGTTTTTTAGTTCGATTTTAGAACGACGTGTCAGAGTGGGACCAACTGAAACCTTCAAATTATGTTTCGAAAGCTCTTCAACAAGAAAGTGTCCTTCTGTACAATGTTCAATACGTAGATCGAGGTTGAATTCCGTTGCAAAGCGTAGCGCAGAACTAATATCATCTGCTCGGTGAGCGTGGATACGTACGGGTATTTCACGACGTAATGCTTTTAAAATAGGAAGCATTCGAAAATCAGCTTCGTGCCCGTAGTGTTGTGCTTCATAGAATGATTCCCGAAGTAACCCCATAATCCCCATACGTGTAATGGATTCTTTTGTTCCATTACTATGGACTTTTTTAGGATTTTCTCCAAAGGCAATCTTTAAACCAGCAGGTTCTTGAATAATCATATGATCAATACAAGTTCCAGCTGTTTTTATTACACAAGTAGTCCCCCCGATAATATTTTGACTGCCAGGCATAACGTGAACGGTTGTAATTCCGTTTTGTACAGCGTCTTGAAAGGCGATATCCAAAGGGTGGATTCCATCTAAAGAACGAATATGTGGTGTTGAAACTTCAGATGTTTCATTGGCATCATTTCCAGCCCAACCAGTGCCTTCATCATAGAGACCAAGGTGAGTATGGACATCAATAAAGCCAGGTAAGAGATGGAGTGCTCGTGCATCTATAACGGTCATATCTTGAGTAGGTTGAATAAAAGGTTTGACCTCGGTAATTCGCTCTCCTGTAACGAGTACATCGCCTTGAAACTTTTGAGATGTAATAGGGTATACAATGGCTTGTTTGAGCAATATTTTCATAGGTACCTCATTTCTGTTACTTTATAATGCTAATGGAAGTTAAGGGAAAGTAACTGAAAGGTTATTTGTATGGTAATGCTTCGGATCCTAGAAAATGAAAGTTTTGAAAGAGCCCATGTAAAATTGTGTTTTAGAAGTACTACATTGTATGCGAAAGTATATTTTGTAATGCATGGTCTATTGCCGGAAATGTGTATTGGTATCCATGTTCAATTGCCTTAATGGGTAATACACGTTGCCCTTCTAGTACAAGTATGCTCATTTCACCTAATAAAGTTTGAATGATAAATGAAGGTACAGGCAACCAATGAGGCTTGTTCATTATAGTTGCAATGTTTTCTCCAAATTCCTTCATTCTTATGGGTGTTGGTGCTGTCATATTAAGAGGACCATCAATTTCTTTTTTGTGTATGATGAAATCCATCATACGAACGACATCGTCTATATGAATCCATGATAACCATTGTTTCCCAGAACCAATGGTGCCGCCGATATAGAATTGATAGGGAAGTAGCATTTTTGGAAGAGCTCCTCCATTTGCACCTAATACGACTCCAAATCTTGCGTAGATTGTTCGTATTCCGAGAGAACGTGCTTTAGATGCTTCTTGTTCCCATGAATATACTGTATTTGCTAAAAAGTCATTTCCAGGATTCTCATGCTGTTCTGTAAAAGACTCTATTTCAGATGTTCCGTAGTATCCAATAGCACTTGCGTTAATAAATGTGTGTGGCTTTGTATGGAGTCCCTGCAATTGTTTAATGAGTCCTTTTGTTGTTTGAATTCTACTGTTTAAAATGGCTTTCTTTTGTTGCTTTGTCCATCTACTATTAATAGACTCTCCGGCTAGATTAATAACTACATCAATAGAAGAGAGGGGGAAGGTTTGTAAATCTGGTGTCCATTGAACATACTGAAGGTTAGGGTCGGAAGTTTCAGTAGTTTTTTTTCGTGTGAGAATGTAAACAGTATATCCTTTTTGAATAAAAAAAGTAGAAAGGGATTTACCGATAAAGCCTGTACCACCAGAAATTGCGATTTTCACAAGTATTTCCTCCTCATTATATATATTCTTGAAAAGAAAAAATGTTCCTCGACTATGTTAAAATAATAGAGAGGTGAGAGTATGGCTGTCATTACAAAAATAGAAGTACAAAAACGATCGAAAGAACGATTTAATATTTATATTGATAAAGGTCAAGGCGAAGAGTACGGATTTAGTGTGGATCAAGTAATCTTAATAAAACATGGATTACAAAAGGGCTTAGAAATTGATGAAATCGAGTTAGGGAATATTTTGTACAATGAAGAAGTACAAAAAGCATATTTACAAGCAATCTCCTATTTATCCTATCAAATGAGAACAAAACAAGAAATAGAAGATTTTTTACGAAAAAAAGAAGTGGGACAGGCCATCATCTCTGAAGTCGTTTCGAAATTATTACATGACCGATATATTAATGATAAAGAGTATGCTGTTTTATATACGCGAACGCAAAGTAATGTGAATCGAAAAGGTCCAACTGTTATTAAAAGAGAGTTATTAAATAAAGGTGTTCAGGATTTAATTATTACACATAGTTTACAAGAATATCCGAAGGAAAAGCAAATTGAGAATGCCTTGTTTCTCATAGAGAAGAAGAAAAAATCTTATCAAAAACATTCTTTTTTACAAATGAAACTAAAGTTAGATGAGATGCTTGTTCGAAAAGGATATTCTAGAGAAGTAATTCAAATTTGTTTGGAAGAATTGAAAGACGAAAAAGATGACGAAAAGCAACAAGAAGCGTTACACTATCATGGGAATAAATATTATGAGAAATATAAGAAGCATGATGGATGGACATTTGAAAACAAGATGAAACAAGCGTTATATCGAAAAGGATTCTCTATTGATGAAATCGAGATATTTTTGCAAATGAAACGCGAAGAGGAATGAGGAGAATAAGATGAATATGCCAAAACGCTACAGTGAAATGACACCGCATGAGCTAAGGGAAGAAATTGGCGCTTTGAAGGAGCAAGCAGTAAAAGCTGAGCAGCTTGGGATTGTCAATGAATTTGATGTATTAATGAGAAAAATGGCAATGGCTCGTGCTTATATGACGGATATAAACAAGTTCCATATTGGTGAAACATATGAATTAGTAGAAGAACCTGGTGTATTATTTAAAATTACGTATTTCAATGGGGTATTTGCTTGGGGATATAAGCAAAATGATAATGAAGAGATTGGCATACCAATTTCCTTATTGCAAGAAAAATAAAAACCAGAGAGCACATATCTCTCTGGTTTTCATCTTTGGTAGGCGTTAAAGGAGATAGGAGATTCTAAAATTGGCGTTTTTTACATTCATTTGCCAATATAATGAGAGACTGGGTTTGTTGCGTCTGTCCGTTAACTTGCGCTTTCGCATGTTTTGGACGAGTCCACGTATGGTTAAATAATTCAGAACGACTATCTAAGCGATCACGGTAGCTCATCTTTATCACCTCGTGTAGGAAGTTAATTTAATTTGTACTACTCTTCCTGCTGATTTGCAGCACGCATACGTTCTTGTGGGTGCGTGTTAATTGTGCCGTTAGGTCGTTTCGAAGCGAAGCGTGATTTCGCTTTCGGTTGACCGTCGATTTTGCTGTTGTTTTTTGACTCAGACCAAAATTCGGCTTGTTTACCCATTGCGAACGCCCTCCTCATTATCGGTTGATACCTTTTTAAGAAGTATCAATTATAGAATGTGCAAAATTGAAGAAACTATCCTTTAGAAATGAAGGGATAAATAGGTAAAAGGAGATTATAATATGAATGATATTTATGAAACATTAACGAAAGAATTATTAGACAAGAATGACAAGCTTTCTTACGCACAAGCTCGTGCGTGGGTTGAGTTACTATGGGAAGATTTTCAAACAACTTATGCAAAATCAGGTCGTTATCAAGGCGATGAAATGACGGAACAAGTGGTACGATCATGGATTAATAATCATGGTGTACGCCTTCATGAAATGCGGACAAATAATCCGAAGTATAGTCATTTAATTAATCAAGAAGATCATTTGAAACATTAAAAAAAGCGACTTAAGTCGCTTTTTTTAATGTGGAAGTAATTCCAGTTTTTTTCGAAGCTTTTCTTCACTAAAGATCCATCCTGTATAGGAATTAATAATATTTAAATTGTGGTCGAGCTGAACGATTGCAACAAATGGATAATAATCTTTACTTCGATATCGTAAATCAATGAATCGTACTTCATAATAATGGTCATGATCAAAAATATCCCAGCGATATACAGGAGAGAAAGATAGGAAGGCTGAGATGTTTTCATCTTGTTTAGCTGCTCGCATAATATTGTTGTCTGGGAACGGTACCCGATCGAACTTGTCATATATCATGATGTTACCACGGTGCCATCTCGCAACGTAGTAATAATCAGCCGTAACGACTGCTAAATGGTAATGATAAAATCGGTAAGAAGGAGAAATGATAATCTTTTCGACATTTTTGAAACGTTTGTGTACAACGCTTCTTATATTTCTGTGCATCATAATCCGTCCGATATAGTAAACAATCATTAATATATATGCCGCTAAAGCTGTATATCCCTTATGAGAACCAACGAGCATGCAAGCAATTGCAAGTATATGGATAAAGAAAATTACGGTATCGAATGTATTAATTATGCCAAGTGCGACCCATTTTTTTGTGAAAGGTCGTAATGCTTGTGTACCATAGGCGTTGAAAATATCTACAAAGACGTGAAGAAAGACGGCAATAAATGACCAAAGTAGTAGATGAAGATATGGAGCTTCTGAAAAGAAGGCGAAAGAGATGCCACTTATAAGGAATGACCAAAGAATTACCGCTGGAATAGAATGAGTAATCCCACGATGATTTCTTATATATTTAGCGTTATTACGCAATTTTAGAACTGTGTCAATGTCAGGAATGTTGGAACCAGCAATTGTAGCAAGCATAACAGCTTGGGGGCCAATATCACTTTGTGCTATGGCTGGATCTAATGTTGCTAAGCTACCTAAAGTGATACCCATAACAAGGTGAGTGGCTGTGTCCATAGAAATCCACCTCCGTTTTTTATTAATGTAACTCTTTTTATTCGATACCTCAAGTCCTTTGCCTTCTATTTCCTATGTCATCTTACTTAAATTTTTTCCTAAAATCTTTATAATAGTACTTATATGCAAAAAAATGAGGGGGATCAAGTTTGACACTTGAAATACTAAACAATTTTAATATAGAGCAGTTTCAAAATGATTTAATTGGTTGGTTTGAAGAAGAACAGCGTGACTTACCGTGGAGAAAGAATAAAGATCCATACCGTGTTTGGGTTTCTGAAATTATGTTGCAGCAAACAAGAGTAGAAGCTGTAAAACCATATTACGCAAATTTTATGGGGAAGTTTCCTACACTTGAAGCGTTAGCGAACGCAGATGATGAAGAAGTATTAAAAGCATGGGAAGGTTTAGGATATTATTCTAGAGCACGTAATTTACATGCGGCAGTAAAAGAGGTAAAAGAAGTATACGGCGGGGTTGTACCAAGTGATGTAAAGAAAATTGAAAAGTTAAAAGGAGTAGGACCATATACAAAAGGTGCTATTTTAAGTATCGCATATGGTATACCAGAGCCGGCAGTTGATGGAAATGTTATGCGTGTATTATCTCGTATTTTATCAGTATGGGATGATATTGCAAAACCAAAGACTCGAAAAGTTTTTGAAGAGATTGTGCGTGAAATTATTTCAGTAGAAAACCCATCTTATTTTAATCAAGGATTGATGGAATTAGGTGCATTGATTTGTATTCCTAAAAATCCATCGTGCTTACTTTGTCCTGTGCGTGAGCATTGCAGAGGATATGCTGAAGGTGTTCAAAAAGAATTACCAGTAAAAAGTAAAGCGAAAGCTCCTAAAATGGTACCTATTGTTGCAGGCGTACTTCAAACTGAAGACGGTCGTTACGTTATTAATAAACGTCCAAGTACAGGTTTGTTAGCTAACATGTGGGAGTTTCCTAATGCTGAACTTGGAGAAGGTATTCGAAATCAGAAGGAACAGCTTATAGATTATATGAAAGAAAAATTTGAGATCGAGGTTTCTATTGATGAATACGCAATGAATGTACAACATACGTTTACACATCGTACTTGGGATATATTTGTATTTTACGGAAAAGTAACCGGTAATATTGTTGATACAGATACATTAAAATTTGTATCGAAAGAGGTATTTGAGCAATTACCTTTCTCAAAATCACACCGTACTATTTATGAAAATTGTGTGGAGAAAATTACAATGCAATAAATAAAAAAGTGTTCCCAATCTAGGGAACACTTTTTTAATCGTAAGAAATTTTTGTCCCATGAGTCCAACTAGCTTCACCTTCTTGTAAGCCGCCTCTTGATTCAATTTCTACTACAATTTCTTTGTAAATACTCTGCCCTTCTACATTTAAATAAGGCAGAACCTGTTGTAGTGAGTGATGAAAATAAGCTAATTCATCTTCTTTCCATTCATTTTTTGAAATCATCGTTAGTTCAGTCATATCGCGTCCTATATACATATTTCCACCTCCATTTCTTATAGTTTGAATAAGTAACAAAAGATATATGCGGAAATTATTCAAAAGAAAATTACGGATAGCTTCTAAGTGAATTGGTTACATTATTGATTGTGGAGGTGAGAAAGATGAGTAAAAAACAACAAGGTTATAACAAGGCAACTTCTGGTGCTAGCATTCAAAGTACAAATGCTAGTTATGGTACAGAATTTGCTACTGAAACAAATGTACAAGCAGTAAAACAAGCAAACGCACAATCAGAAGCAAAGAAAGCACAAGCTTCTGGTGCACAAAGTGCAAACGCTAGTTATGGTACAGAATTTGCAACTGAAACAGACGTGCATGCTGTGAAAAAACAAAATGCTAAGTCAGCTGCAAAACAATCACAATCTTCTAGCTCAAATCAGTAATGAAAGAAAAACACTTCTCTAATTCGGGAGAAGTGTTTTCTTTTTGCGTGGATCGTTGTAATGAAAAGAAAGCGAACGACATAACTTCTAATAAGTCAACAAATGTAGTCAAAGGAGAAGGAAGTTAACAATTAGAATTATGTAATTAGGAATAATAACTGATGAATAAGTCCAAAAGGGGGTAAGTAATGAACGATTTTGATAAGTTGGTAGGGGAGCAATTAGAAACGATGGATGAATTGTTAAAGTTACAAGCACATCTAGAGAAGTATCAACAAATTGAAATGAATGAAAAAGATACGTGCGATAAAAAAGAACTGCATTTTATCCGCCAGGAAATATATAGAACAGAAGTAGCGTTGAAGATGTTACATGAGAAATTTGAAGAGCAAACGAATAGTGTAATTCAATCTTTTGCAACTGAAAAAATGATTTCAAATTTAGGATAAGATATATTGTTATCTTTAGGTGAAAAGTCCTTCTTTGTATGGAAATAGAGAAGGGCTTTTTCTATTACATGTCCTCGCTTATAAATAATACAGTACAATCCTTTTATCTCCTAAGAAGCGGTGGGGCATAGTATTCAACGATAAACCTCCTACATATTCAGTTTGAAAAATAGAGTCTTATCCCTTTAGTTTTAAAATTTCGACAAAAAAGTTATAATAGAAAAAAAGTGAATGCCGTTCAAAGGGCATTTGCAGTTGAAAGAAGGGAGCATATATGGGATTTCCCAAAGAAGGAGAAAAAGTACAAATACATAGTTATAAACATAATGGCTCCATTCATAGAATGTGGGAAGAAACAACAATTTTAAAAGGGACACAGAGTCTTGTAATCGGAGCGAATGATCGTACAGTAGTTACAGAATCGGATGGCCGAACATGGATTACTCGTGAACCAGCAATTTGCTATTTTCATGCCAACTATTGGTTTAATGTGATTGGGATGCTTAGGGAAGATGGCGTATATTATTATTGTAATTTAAGCTCACCTTTTGCGTATGATCCTGAAGCATTAAAGTATATTGATTATGATTTAGATATTAAAGTATATCCAGATATGACATATACGCTTCTAGATGAAGATGAGTATGAAAAACATAGTGAAATTATGCAGTATCCACCTGTTATTGATACAATTTTAAAACGAAATGTAGCACATTTAACACAGTGGATTCATCAAAGAAAAGGTCCATTTGCACCAGATTTCGTAGATATGTGGTATGAACGATATTTAATGTACAGAAATTAAAACAAACCTGCAGGGGGCTTCCCGGCAGGTTTGTCCTATTAGAGGGGGGATTATGTGCAAGGCATAAAAAGATATTTACAATTTGTTAAACCATATCGGTGGCTTATTGCTATTACAATTATTATTGGACTAGTTAAGTTCGGTATCCCACTTATTATGCCGTGGTTATTAAAGTATATTATCGATGATGTAATTCAAGGCGCTGGCTCACTTCAAGATAAAACATCTCAATTAATAACAGCGATTGGAATTGCTTTCTTTATTTTTGCGGTATTAAGACCACCGATTGAATATTATCGTCAATATTTCGCCCAACGTATCGCAAATACAATACTGTATGATTTGCGGAAGCATATTTTCGGTCACTTACAAAAGTTAAGTTTACGTTATTACTCCAATACAAAAACAGGGGAGATTATTTCGCGTGTCATCCATGATGTAGAACAAACGAAAGATTTTGTAATTACTGGTTTGATGAACGTCTGGTTAGATACTGCAACAATTGCTATTGCTATCATTGTTATGTTTTCTATGAATATAAAATTAACATTTGTTGCGTTATTGATTTTACCTATTTATGTAATTGCAGTGAAATATTTTTTCGGACGTCTTCGGAAATTGACGAAAGAGCGTTCACAAGCGTTAGCGACGATGCAAGGGTATTTGCATGAACGTATTCAAGGAATGCAAGTGACACGTAGCTTTGCGTTAGAAGAGTATGAGGGGAAGCAGTTTGAAAAAAGAAATAATGAATTTTTAACGAAAGCATTAACCCATACAAGTTGGACGGCAAGAACATTTTCGGCAGTAAATACGTTAACCGATTTAGGTCCGTTACTTGTGATTGGTTTTGCAGCATATGAAGTAATTCAAGGACAGTTAACGCTAGGAACGATGGTAGCTTTTGTTGGATATATGGATAGTTTATATAGTCCGCTTCGCCGCCTTGTTAATTCATCTACAACATTAACACAATCTTTTGCATCGATGGACCGTGTGTTTGAACTGTTAGATGAAAAATACGATATTGTTAATGTGCCAAATGCGGTACAAACGAAAAAATTAAATGGAGAAATTGTATTTGACAATGTTTCTTTTCGTTATAATGTAGATGAAAAAGAGATATTACACAACTTGTCATTAACTATGCAGCCTGGAGAGAAAGTAGCGCTTGTAGGAGCAAGTGGGGGAGGAAAGTCATCTCTTGCTAGTTTGATCCCGCGTTTCTATGATGTTTCTGAAGGCACGGTTTATGTAGATGGCATAGATGTAAGAAAGTATAATATGAGAAATTTGCGTAGTCATATTGGAATTGTACTGCAAGATAATTTATTGTTTAGCGATACAATTGGAGCTAATATTTTATATGGAAATCCGAAGGCTACAGAGAAAGAGGTGATTGCAGCTGCTAAAGCTGCGCAAATTCATGATTTTATTATAGACTTACCAGATGGTTATAATACTGTCGTTGGAGAACGTGGTGTGAAGCTATCGGGCGGGCAAAGACAACGCGTGGCAATTGCACGAGTGTTTCTAAAGAATCCTTCGGTACTTATATTAGATGAAGCAACTTCAGCATTAGATTTAGAAAATGAAAGGTATATTCAAGAGGCGCTTCAGACGTTAGCTGCTGACCGGACAACGATTATAATTGCACATCGATTAGCGACGATTACGCATGTTGATACGATTATTTACATTGAAGACGGTGAGATTAAAGAGACTGGTTCTCATGAAGAGTTAATGCAAAAAAGAGGATTTTATTACAATTTATATCAACTTCAACATATAACAGAAACAGCTCCTTTAGCATAAAAGGAGCTGTTTTTTTATTCGTCTTCTTTTTTATCATCGATTTGGAGTTCTTTTTCTGGTTTATGGTATGTGTAGAAGCTATCTACAAGCAAATCTAAATGCTCTACTTCTTCACTATAGTTAATGATGGAAGAAATAAGAGGGAAGAGATGTAACCATGTTTTATATGCTTCTTCATCGTCTTTATTTTGATATTCCATAAAGATATCAATTAATTCTTGTTTACCTGTTTCAACTTCATCAAGCATTTCGACTGATTGTTGTTTTTTTGCTTTACCAATAAATTTTAATAAAACTTGTTCATGATAATGCGTTAATGAGTCAAGTTCGTTTTGGATAGATTCCTGAAATTCTTCCGGCATATAGCGCAGTTCATTTTCAGTACGGTGTAATGATTTTAACGTACTTAAAGCACGGCTTGTTGTCGCTAACATTTGTCTGAATAAAACGAGCTTACGAATTTTTGCGAACTTTACTTTTTTCGTGTAGCTTCTTTCTTCTTTATACAGCAAATAGTAATGGTTTAGTTTGATCATTTTTTCTTTCATACGATCAATATCAGTTTTTAGCGTTGTAAAATCAGAAGCCTGCCTGCTATTCATTCGAATCCATTTTACAATTTCTTCTGTATTATCAACGATACGATGATAAAGTTTTGTTTCATATTTTGGCGGCATAAATACTAAATTTACAAGTGAAGCCGCAATAATACCAATCATAATCGTCGCAAATCGAAGTAAGGCAAAACTAAAGAAATCTTCGCCTTGATACTCCATAATGGCGATAACTGTTACTAAAGCAATTGATATTGTGTTTTCTAATCGTAATTGTAATGTAAGAGCAATTACTAATATACATGTTAATCCAATAATAAAAGGATTATGTCCAAAAGCAGTAGCAAATGCGATAGCAAATATCGCACCAATTACATTTGCTTGAATTTGTTCAAGTGCTGTTAAATAAGAACGGTATACAGACGGTTGAACAGCAAAGATAGCTGAAATTCCCGCAAATACCGGACTCGGTAATTGAAGTAAAATACAAGCAAATAAAGCTAACGTGATGGCAATACCCGTTTTTAAAATGCGAGCACCAAGTTTCATACCCTTAATAAGATCCTTTCTCTTGTCATAATGAATGTACAACATGATACTATACATTCATTACAATATGTTAGCAAGTGATATTTTAGTGACGTTAAAAGAAATTAGTGTTCATTTTATCCCGCTAATTGTGAGTAGTAAGATTCACGCCTCAAAATTCAGAAGCTGGATGCCGGTAAACGTCCGATTGGTGTAGGCTAATTAAAGTTTCACTTTATAATTTTTCCTAATTCCTTTTAAACATCAGTTTTTAGTAAAAAAACCTGCTGAATTTCAGCAGGTCTCAAATTGTTACTATAGATTACTATGAGAAGCGTACTTCGTCAATTTTTTCTTAATAATGAAAATTACTCATTTTACTCTGTTGAGATAGATGGATCTGCCTGTTCTTTTTTCGGGATAATCTCAAAAAACTTGTTCTGTATATCATCTAATAATGGTGTTAACAAAGCAACTTCCTCATATTGCTCGTGCTCGTTTAGTACACGAATATAGTCTAGCAATAATTCAGTTACATCTTTCAAACCATTTTTACTAATTGGTTGTAATGTAACATTTGCGCCTTTTGCGATTCTTCTTTTTAAGGCCTGTTCTGTTAAGCCTAAGTTTGAATCACGACGCAAATAAACAACACCGCCAGTCATGCCAGCGCAAATCCATGGACCAGGGTCACCTAAAACAAGCGCTCGCCCGTTTGTCATATATTCAAAAGCAAAACCTTTAATATTGGAGTATGCACCTATATTTCCTTGCTCTTTTTCACGGAGTGGTTTTGTTATTCTACCTCCAATTATCATGTCTGCCCCAGAAAGGCGAATGCCAGCGCGAGCATCAGCGTTCCCTTGTACGTATAGTGCCCCTTTTTGTGCACCATATCCAAATCCTTTTCCGACAGAACCGTTATAATATACTCCGTCTTTTCCTTTTGATTTCGTTATATAAATCCCACCACCAAAGGAAGTTTTACCAATGCCATCTTGTGCGCCGCCATTTACGTGTATAAATAAATTTTCACTATTGTAAGCACCTAACCCATTTCCGGGAATAGAACCATCCGTATACTTTAATGTAAGTGGTTCAAGTTGAGTAGCTTCATATAGTTTACTGCGAACGCGATAACATGATTCTAGACCACCCATAACGCGTTGCTCTACACCAACGCCTACCAATTCTTTTGAGTCAGCGGAATGAACTGTCTTAAATTGTTTTTCCGGTACGCCTTCTGTTGTTGTAACAGATGGATGTTCTATTATTTGTAGTAAATTACGTAAGTTTAATAAATTTTCGCCTCGAACTTGCTCTAATAAATCAGAACGCCCAACAATTGCTTGTAAATTTGTATAACCAAGCTGTCCTGTTAATCGTTTTAGTTCTACACCGAAAGAGGTGAATAAATTTAGCAGGCCAGCAACTGCGCTTTCTAATTCGCGTGGGACGAAGCGGCGTAACCCATGTTCTTTTGCTTGTGCTTCAGACTCGATTTGTGTCGCAATTCCAACATGGCAAGTATCTAGATGGCACCCACGGCAAGTAGTACAGCCGATTGCAATCATTGATAGTGTGCCAAATCCAATACGGTTTGCTCCGAGGAGCATGATTTTCAAGGCATCATTTACACTTCGAATACCACCATCTGCCCAAATCTCTACTTTATGTCTCATGCTTGCTTCTAATAAAGCGTTGTGAGCGGCTTTAACACCAATTTCTACAGGGAGACCTACATGCTGCAATGCGTGAATACGTGCAGCGCCTGTTCCGCCATCGAATCCGCTAATGTTAATAAAATCAGCGCCAGCTTTGGCGATACCGACAGCAATTGTTCCGATATTAGGAACAACAGGGACTTTCACGGCTACTTTGGCAAGTTGATTAGCTGTTTTAATTTCTGTAATCATTTGAGCTAAATCTTCAATTGAATAAATATCATGGTTATTAGAAGGCGAAATTAAATCTGAGCCGATTGTCGCATTACGTGCTTCAGCGATTTTGGCTGTCACTTTTGAACCAGGTAAATGCCCACCTTCCCCAGGCTTTGCGCCTTGACCGATTTTGATTTCAATTAAGTTTGATGAGTTTAGTAGTTCGGCATTTACTCCAAATCGCCCAGATGCTACTTGTTGTCCACGTGTATGTGGATATTTTCCAATCATATCTTTAATTTCGCCGCCTTCACCGTTCAAGCTAATCATATTTAGCTGATCGGCTGCTTCTGCATATGCGCGAAAGGCAATTTCGTTTTGAGAACCAAATGACATAGAACTAATAATAAATGGTAAATTATGATTTTTGATGCCGATAGATACTTCTTCAGTTGGAACGACATGTTTTGTTTGTTTCGTTTGAACAAGGTGTCTGATTGCGATTGGATTATTCTCTTCTAGTTCACTTAACTTGTCACGGTAATCATCATAAGAATTTCCTTTTGCAACATCGCCGATTGCTTTCCAAATTCGCGGGAATATATGAAATGATTTTCGCATTCTAATTTTAGGATTGTTATAATCCTCTGCTCGTATTTTTGCATCTTCAACAAGTGATTCAAGTGAAAAGGCTAAATCATTTGAACCGAAGAAATTTGTAATCTGTAATATATTTGCGATTTCTTCATGTAATCCAATAGATGAATAGAGACGTCCGTAACCACGTAACTCATGAATTCCAATTGTTGAAATGACTTTTTCTAATCCTTTATTAAGTGCATTATATAGATTCGTAATTGGTGTTTTTGTTCCATCATTTACAGTCGCGAATAATAAATATGGATTAATACCATCTGCTCCTAATCCATATAGCGTGACAATGTCATGTAAGGAGCGAAGAGCACCAGAACGTATAACGAGAGAACAATTGCGGCGTAATTTATTTTCACTTAATGCTTGATGTACTTTAGCAGTAACTAAATGTGGATCAATCCACAATCGTTCATTTAGATGGGCTTTGGCGTCATCTAATACTAGTAGGGAAGCGCCATTGTTAACAGCAGCTATCGCTTCAGAACTAATGCGGCTTAATGCGCATTGCAGAGTTTCTGACGAGCTGAATGTAGCAGAGATTGTGGCGATAGAGTTATGAGTCTTAAATAGCTCTATGAGTTGTTCGTACGTAATTGTGTGTAATTCCTCTGCAATAGGTTGTGCCACGCTGCCTTCTAAAATAATTGGTGAAAGCATTTCAACTACAAATGGCCGTTTTGCGCCGCTTAATAAACTTGGACGCTCTCCAAGTACAGTACGTGTAGAGAAGTGTTCAATTTCACGGTCACGGTCAATTGCAGGGTTTGTAACAACAGCTACACTTTCTTTAATAAAGTCAGCGATATTTCGTCTATCAGTATCGAGTGCGGCAAGTGGTGAGTCATGCCCAAGTGAGCGTATTGGCTCAACGCCTTTTGTTGCCATCTGTTCAAGAAGTTGAATATGTTCTCGGTCCCATCCGAAAGCGACGTATTGTTTCGTTTCAACTTGAACAGAATCACATAGCCCTTGGATTTTTTTCGTTTCAGGGATAGATAAATTTAAATGGTAATTGGTAGTATCAATTCGCTTTTTAAAACGGTTATATACTTGGATTTGATATTTGTCATATTCATAAAGAACAAGTTCATCTTGTTCATTCCATTTTAATCCGACTTTTTCTCCAGGAGCGAGTGGTTTTGGTTCTGCTACATATTTAGTTGGTGATACAACTCCAGGTT
Organism: Bacillus sp. PK3-067; assembly: GCF_056738645.1. Taxonomy (NCBI): domain Bacteria; kingdom Bacillati; phylum Bacillota; class Bacilli; order Caryophanales; family Bacillaceae; genus Bacillus; species Bacillus sp. PK3-067. Next base: position 512,000 of record NZ_CP096490.1, read on the forward strand.
CAGAAGAGAAAATATAAGAGCTCTCTGTCTCTACTTTCCATACTGGGCGTAATCCAAGGGAATCAACGCTGAAAACAGCTTCATCTTTAAAACGGGAAATGATGCCAGCTGGTCCTTGTGCAAAATGTCCCCATGCTTCACGTATATACGTATATAAATCTTGTAAAGGTGTTTCATAAAGTTTAATTTCATTAATAATTGGTGGGAATAGAATTTCCATTGCTTCAAATAAGCTGTAGCCGTATTGAACAAGTAGGGTTTCTAAGGTGCGGTTTAAATCTTGAGAGTCACTGCCTCCTGCAGTAAGTGGTACATCAATCATTTCAGCTTGATCGCGTAATTTCGCAATTGTGTTAATTTCACCATTATGTCCGAGAATGCTAAATGGTTGTACACGAAAAAAATTAGATAATGTATTAGTAGAGTAGCGGTTATGTCCTAATGTCATAGTTGAAGCGATAAGCGGATGTTGTAAATCATTATAGTAGGCAACAAGCGTATCACCAGCACCTAGAACTTTATATACAACATGATCATGACTTAATGAAGCAACATGAATTGCTTCGTTTTCCTCTATTTTTATTGTGACAGAAAATAATGTTTGCTCAATATTTATAATTTCGTTTTCTGCGATAAGGGCAACTTGCCAAAATAAAGGTTCTTCTTGTTTACCAAGTGGACCGAGCGCATCTGAGTTTGTTGCATCGTCACTTTCGAAAATAATAGTAAAGTTTTTGTTGTTTAATTGCGTACGAATATAATCTTTTAAGGCAGTAATGTTTTCTTTTTTATTTAGAAAAAAATGTCCAACGATAAAGTGGGGATGATCCACAATCGTTGGATTATATCCGCTACTTTTTAGTTTTTCATTCCAAAGTGTTTTTGGTATATCAATGTGAATGCCGATGCCATCGCCCTCGCCATTAATGAAACCAGCTCTATGATTCATTTTGACGAGTGATTGTATGCAAAGGTCAATGTTTTCTTTTGTAGCAATTTTTCGTTTCTCCATAACGGAAACGATTCCACACGCATCATGTTCTGCATTTCTATAATCTCGAAATAAAGACGGTGTCCATGTATTTTTTTTATTGAGCATCCGTCAATCCCCCCTTTTGTAAAAGTTAGAATAATCTTACTATTTAAGGCGCAAATCACCTTGTACACAGAGATAGTAATGCTGTAAAAGAATATAAAACAGATAATTATGAATAATTATACTATTAATACGTAATTTATGAAATAGAAAAAAGGAAAAAAGAAAGGTGAGCTTTCTTTTTTCCTTTTAATGACGGGATTATTTATTGTCTGCTAGGGCAGCAAATGCTCTGCCGACAGCTTCGATTGTATATTCAATATCTTCTTTTGTATGTTCTGTAGTTAAGAACCATGCCTCGTATTTAGAAGGTGCTAAGTTAACTCCTTCTTGAAGCATAAGCTTGAAGAATTTACCGAACATTTCACCGTCTGTATCTTGTGCGGCATCGTAATCTTCAATTGTATTAGTTGTGAAGTATACAGTTAAAGCCCCTTTTAGACGATTTAATGTAATGTCGATATTATGTTTCGCTGCTTGCTCTAAAATTCCTTTTTCAAGCATTGCACCAAGTTCATCTAATTTCTCATAAAGCCCTTCTTGTTGAAGTACTTCTAGACAAGCGATACCTGATGCCATAGAAGCAGGGTTTCCTGCCATTGTACCAGCTTGGTATGCAGGTCCAAGCGGAGCAACTTGTTCCATAATTTCTTTCTTACCACCGTAAGCACCGATTGGTAAGCCACCGCCAATAACTTTACCAAGCGCTGTTAAGTCAGGTGTAACACCAAGTAAGTCTTGAGCACCGCCGTACATAAAGCGAAAAGCAGTAATAACTTCATCATAAATTACTAGTGCGCCAGCTTCGTGAACAAGTTCATTCACTTTTTCAAGGAATCCAGGTTTAGGCTCTACAATACCGAAGTTTCCAACGATCGGTTCTACAAGGATAGCTGCTACTTCATGACCCCATTTATCTAAAGCTTCTTTTAAAGTTTCTACATTGTTAAATGGAACGGTAATAACTTCTTGTGCGATACTTTGTGGTACGCCAGCTGAGTCAGGAGTTCCTAAAGTAGAAGGGCCAGATCCAGCTGCCACAAGTACTAAATCAGAATGACCGTGGTAACAACCAGCAAATTTCATGATTTTTGTGCGACCTGTATAAGCACGAGCAACACGAATCGTTGTCATCACTGCTTCTGTACCAGAGTTTACGAAACGGACTTTATCTAATGCAGGCATTGCTTCTTTTAACATTTTTGCGAATTTTACCTCTAGCGCTGTTGGTGTTCCATAAAGTACCCCATTTTCAGCAGCTGTTGTAATTGCTTTTGTTATATGCGGATGAGCATGTCCAGTAATAATAGGACCGTATGCTGCTAAATAATCGATATATTTATTTCCGTCTACATCCCAGAAATAAGCGCCTTTCCCACGTTCCATAGCAACAGGAGCGCCGCCGCCAACTGCTTTAAAAGAACGAGAAGGACTGTTAACACCGCCAACGATATGCTCTAAAGCTTCTTTATGTAATGCTTCTGACTTTGTGAAATTCACTACAATTCATCTCCTTACAAAAATCTATGTATTATTCTAACATGTTTTTCGAAAAGACGTATTGTTTGTGATAGCGAAGGCAGTTGGGTAAACTATTCGTTGTGACATTTAGGAGGGGGGTCCGATTATGAAATCGGTAATTGAGGTACAAGGGTTACGTAAAGAGTTTACAGCCTATTCAAGTCGTCCGGGCTTAAAGGGTGCATTTCGCGATTTATTAAATCGTAATTATAAAATAGTACCAGCAGTAAATGATGTATCTTTTACTGTAAAGCAAGGTGAAATGGTTGGTTATATCGGTGAGAACGGTGCTGGTAAATCAACAACAATTAAAATGCTTACGGGGATTTTAACTCCGACATCAGGGCAAATCACAGTAAATGGAATGAACCCACATAAACAAAGAGAAGAATTTGTAAGAACAATTGGTGTTGTTTTTGGACAGCGTTCGCAACTTTGGTGGGATATTGCAGTACAAGAATCGTTTCGTTTATTAAAGAAAGTGTATGGTGTATCAGACGCTCAGTATAAGGAGCATATGGAGCACGTAATTGAAACGTTAGATATAGGGCCCTTATTAGATAAACCAGTTCGAAAATTATCTCTTGGTCAAAGGATGCGTTGTGAATTAGCGGCAGCCTTAATTCATAATCCACCGTTATTATTTTTAGATGAGCCAACAATTGGGTTAGATGTACTTGTGAAATTGAAAATACGTGAATTTTTAAAAGAAATGAATGAACGTTATAAAACAACAATTTTATTAACAACACACGATATTACTGATATTGAAGCTTTATGTGAGCGCGTTATCATGCTGGATGAAGGAAATATTATGTATGACGGTTCTTTAAATAATCTTCGTACGCAGTGGGGAGCGGAGAAGGAAATTCACTTTCAGTTTGTTGCACCAGTTTCCTATCAGGCTTTATCAATGGTTATGCCAGATAATCATGTCGTTTGGTCGAAAGCAAAAGAGGAAAATGCATGGGTTGCAAAAATTCCGAATGAAGAAGTTATTATTTCAATGCTTATTTCTAAAGTAGTACAAGCCTTTCAAATTAAAGATTTAAAAATTAACGAAGTGTCTACAGAGGAAATTATTCGTAACATTTATGAAGAGGGTATTACGCATGGGTAAGTATATTGAAATGATTCGAATTCGCTTTTTAATGATGCTTGCGTATCGTACAAATTACTATAGCGGGATTTTAATTTATACGATTAATATCGGTGCTTACTATTTTTTATGGCAAGCAATTTATAGCGGAAAAGAGAATATTGAAAGTTTATCTATTTCGCAAATGACCACGTATATCGCAATCGCGTGGATGGCACGTGCCTTCTATTTTAATAATATAGATAGGGAAATTGCGATGGAGATTCAAGAAGGACGTGTGGCTGTAGAATTAATTCGTCCATATAACTATTTGGGAATGAAAGTTATGCAAGGTCTTGGCGAGGGAATATTCCGTTTTGCCTTCTTTTCCATTCCAGGCATGGTTATCGTTACGTTATTATTTTCGTTGCAAATTACAACAAATTTTCAAACTTGGTTATATTTCTTCTTATCTTTAATATTTAGTTTTATTATTAATACACAAATTAATTTAATGACGGGAATGCTTACGTTTTTCCTATTTAATAATAGTGGGATTATGTATGCAAAACGCGTTGTTATTGATTTATTTTCAGGTCTATTATTACCAATTAGTTTTTATCCGCTATGGGCCCAAAAAGCAATGATGTTTTTACCGTTTCAGGCTATTAGTTATATTCCAAGTATGATTTTTTCTGAAGGTATACAGGGGAGTAAGTTGTATGAGGCTTTAGTATTTCAAGTGATTTGGGCGATTGTACTTATTATTCCAATTGTACTCATGTGGAGAACGGCGAGAAAACGTCTAATTGTACAAGGGGGATGATGAGATGCTATATATAAACTTATTTTTACAATATGCAAGTCAATATATAAAAACAAAATTGGAGTATCGAGGCGATTTTATCGTTGGTTTACTTTCTGATTTATCGCTTCAAGCAGTTAATTTAATATTTATTCTCGTTGTATTTGGGCATACACAAGCATTGAAGGGATGGAGTCGAGAAGAAGTAATCTTTATTTATGGTTTCTTTTTAGTACCATTTGCCATCTTTTCAGCTTTCTTTAATATATGGGATTTTAATGATCGATACATTATTAAAGGGGAGATGGATCGTGTATTAACGCGGCCGATCCATAGCCTATTTCAAATTATATTAGAAAGAATGGAACTTGAATCTTTAATTGGAGCTATTACAGGGATTGTTGTAATGGGATATGCAGCTGTGGAGTTACAATTATCTTTTTACTGGTATGATTTCTTCTTATTTATATTGATGGTAGGAGGAGGAGCACTTGTATATGGAGGTATATTTGTTACGCTGGCGAGCCTTGGTTTTTGGTCGGATGCGAAAAGTTCAATTATGCCTCTTATGTATAACATAGGTAATTACGGGCGCTATCCTGTTAATATTTATAATCGTGTAATTCGTTTCATTTTAACGTTTGTTTTACCGTTTGCGTTTGTTGGAGTATATCCAGCGGCATACTTTTTAAGAAAAACAGAATGGAATAGTTATGCATTTGCGACGCCAATTGTTGGTGTTATCTGTTTTACGATTGCAATCACCCTCTGGAACCAAGGGGTAAAAAGGTATCGTGGCGCGGGTAATTAATTATAGAAGCTTGTTCGTTTCTAAGGGATAAATCAGTTCTCCATCTCATACATATAAAATGAGGTGGAGGACATGTTATGGGGATTTATTCTATTAATTGCAGCAATCGCTATTTTGAAAAGTGTCCAATTATTATGGAGTTCCTATTCGGATTCAACGCGTTTTTTTTCGCTCTATAATTTGGCCACATTATTTTTAATCTATACAACAGTACTAATCGCATTTGGATTAAGTTACGTTGTATTAGAGGAAATGGGTTTCGCAGTTTTGAAAGAGGACGGAGAAAGTTTGAACGCTCATTCTTTTCAACTCGTCGAAGTTTGTTTATATTTTAGCGCAGTTACTCTATTGTCTGTTGGATATGGTGACATATCTCCGATTGGAATTGGGCGATGGATTGCAATCGCAGAAGCGCTAATTGGATATACACTCCCTTTTGCTTTTGTGATGAGGTCTGTAATAGACAATGAAAAATAAGGAAGCATTTGTTATAGTAAAGGAAAAGAGTAGGAGTGATAACTATGATTACAGTAGGAGAAATGGCACCAGAATTCACATTAGAGGGAAGTAACGGAGAAGAAGTTCGCCTAGCTGATTTCCGCGGTAAAAATGTAGTTCTCTATTTTTATCCGAAAGATATGACGCCAGGATGTACAACTGAAGCATGTGATTTTCGTGATGCGTATGGAGTATTTCAAGAGAAGGATACGGTTATTCTTGGAGTAAGTCCTGATTCAGCGAATAGACATTTGAAATTCATTGAGAAACATGAATTGCCATTTACACTTTTAGTAGATGAAGATCATAAAGTAGCAGAGTTATACGATGTTTGGAAGTTAAAAAAGAACTTTGGGAAAGAGTATATGGGAATCGAGCGTTCTACATTCCTTATTAATAAAGACGGTGAACTTGTAAAAGAGTGGCGTAAAGTGAAAGTGAAAGGACATATTGAGGATGTTCTTTCTTATATAAAATAAATCTACATTGGAGATAAAATATGCAGAAACAAGGCAAGTGTCTATACATATTTTACTGCCTTACATAAAGTGGAAGTGTAGGGCATACCTCCTCAGATGATAGTATTCCAAGTGCGATTATGTCGCACTTTTTTCTATGGAATATATGAAGAAAAAAGGGAAAGATACATATAAACAAGTCCTGAATATAAAAATAAACTACATACTTATAGTAGAAATATTGACGATTTATAAGAAAAGGAGTACACTCTTTATAAGAATTATAAAATAATAATCCGTATAGAATCGGGGTGCATGACGGTGGTCAAAGAAGAATTAAAAGAAGCGCTAGAAATGCTGAAAAATACGGGTGTACGCATTACTCCACAGCGTCATGCTATTTTAGAGTACCTTGTGGAATCAATGACGCACCCAACAGCGGATGATATTTATAAAGCATTAGAAGGTAAGTTTCCAAATATGAGTGTTGCAACTGTCTATAATAACTTACGTGTGTTTAAAGAGGTTGGACTTGTAAAGGAATTAACTTATGGAGACGCTTCAAGTAGATTTGATTATGTTACAAGTCAACATTATCATGTGATTTGCGAAAAATGTGGTAAGATTGTTGATTTTCCTTATGGAGGCTTGGAAAAGCTGGAAGAGGAAGCTGCGAAAACGACAGGCTTCGTTATCAATAGTCATCGCTTAGAAATTTATGGCGTTTGTCCAGAGTGTCATAAGGCGTAATATATAATAAAGAAAGAGGCTGACGGCTATACGTCAGCCTCTTTCTTTATTATATAAGGATTAGCGTGAGGTTAATCGGGATTTACAGTGCTAAGTTAGTAAGAAGGGTTAGATAAAAGTTTGTCGAATTTACTTTGTATTGGTGGAAATGAATTCTTGGAGGGGACATTTTGAAGAAATATGAGATTAAAAATAACATTCCAACATTGGAAGAATATAAATATTTATGTGATTCTGTGGGATGGACTAACTATATGAACTTTGAGGTGGCGGAAATATCACTTCAAAATTCGATTTACTGTATAACAGTCAAGGATAATAATCAAATCATCGGCATGGGGAGAATTGTTGGTGATGGGGCTATCTATTTCTATATTCAAGATATAGTGGTTCATCCAGATTATCAAAAGAATGGTATTGGAAAGAAAATAATGAATACTTTAGTAGAATACTTAAATGGGAATACTCCAGATAAAGCATTCATTGGTTTGTTTGCGTCGCAAGGTAAAACATCATTCTACGAAAAATATGATTTTAAAGATTATTCGCCTAATATGACAGGGATGTTTACTGTTATTTCGAAAAAATAGGTGTAATAAATTTAATAAAACAATTAAAAAGTTGATTTTTTAAGAAATCAACTTTTTAATGAGTTGAAACGTTTGTAGTGTTGCAAATTCGTATTTCCCTTGATACTTATGATTTATAACTCTTCTTATTATACTTTTCATCAAATTCTTTTCCTTCTAGATCTCGATCTAGTGTTAAAGGTTGATTGCAGTGCATACATGCATCGATACGGCCGAGCATTTTGGTTGGCTTATCACAGCTTGGACAAATAATTTGGATAGTCTTAGTAGATAACATACCAATCCAAAAGTAAACGACAGTGCTAGCGATAACAGCTAAAAAGCCAACCATCATAAACGTTGTCATAATAATAATGTTTTCGCGGAAAAAGACACCTAAGTATGCAATGAAGAG
>NZ_CP096490.1:522500-735000 GCF_056738645.1 Bacillus sp. PK3-067
GTAGACGAAGCGACCTGGAAAGGTCCGTCGTAGAGGGTAACAACCCCGTAGTCGAAACTTCGTTCTCTCTTGAATGTATCCTGAGTACGGCGGAACACGTGAAATTCCGTCGGAATCTGGGAGGACCATCTCCCAAGGCTAAATACTCCCTAGTGATCGATAGTGAACCAGTACCGTGAGGGAAAGGTGAAAAGCACCCCGGAAGGGGAGTGAAAGAGATCCTGAAACCGTGTGCCTACAAATAGTCAGAGCCCGTTAACGGGTGATGGCGTGCCTTTTGTAGAATGAACCGGCGAGTTACGATCCCGTGCGAGGTTAAGCTGAAGAGGCGGAGCCGCAGCGAAAGCGAGTCTGAATAGGGCGTTTAGTACGTGGTCGTAGACCCGAAACCAGGTGATCTACCCATGTCCAGGGTGAAGTTCAGGTAACACTGAATGGAGGCCCGAACCCACGCACGTTGAAAAGTGCGGGGATGAGGTGTGGGTAGCGGAGAAATTCCAATCGAACCTGGAGATAGCTGGTTCTCCCCGAAATAGCTTTAGGGCTAGCCTTAAGTGTAAGAGTCTTGGAGGTAGAGCACTGATTGGACTAGGGGTCCTCATCGGATTACCGAATTCAGTCAAACTCCGAATGCCAATGACTTATCCTTAGGAGTCAGACTGCGAGTGATAAGATCCGTAGTCAAAAGGGAAACAGCCCAGACCGCCAGCTAAGGTCCCAAAGTGTGTATTAAGTGGAAAAGGATGTGGAGTTGCTTAGACAACTAGGATGTTGGCTTAGAAGCAGCCACCATTTAAAGAGTGCGTAATAGCTCACTAGTCGAGTGACTCTGCGCCGAAAATGTACCGGGGCTAAATACACCACCGAAGCTGCGGATTGATACCAATGGTATCAGTGGTAGGGGAGCGTTCTAAGGACAGTGAAGTCAGACCGGAAGGACTGGTGGAGTGCTTAGAAGTGAGAATGCCGGTATGAGTAGCGAAAGACGGGTGAGAATCCCGTCCACCGAATGCCTAAGGTTTCCTGAGGAAGGCTCGTCCGCTCAGGGTTAGTCAGGACCTAAGCCGAGGCCGACAGGCGTAGGCGATGGACAACAGGTTGATATTCCTGTACCACCTCTTTATCGTTTGAGCAATGGAGGGACGCAGAAGGATAGAAGAAGCGTGCGATTGGTTGTGCACGTCCAAGCAGTTAGGCTGATAAGTAGGCAAATCCGCTTATCGTAAAGGCTGAGCTGTGATGGGGAAGCTCCTTATGGAGCGAAGTCTTTGATTCCCCGCTGCCAAGAAAAGCTTCTAGCGAGATAAAAGGTGCCTGTACCGCAAACCGACACAGGTAGGCGAGGAGAGAATCCTAAGGTGTGCGAGAGAACTCTGGTTAAGGAACTCGGCAAAATGACCCCGTAACTTCGGGAGAAGGGGTGCTTTCTTAACGGAAAGCCGCAGTGAATAGGCCCAAGCGACTGTTTAGCAAAAACACAGCTCTCTGCGAAGCCGTAAGGCGAAGTATAGGGGGTGACACCTGCCCGGTGCTGGAAGGTTAAGGAGAGGGGTTAGCGTAAGCGAAGCTCTGAACTGAAGCCCCAGTAAACGGCGGCCGTAACTATAACGGTCCTAAGGTAGCGAAATTCCTTGTCGGGTAAGTTCCGACCCGCACGAAAGGTGTAACGATTTGGGCACTGTCTCAACCAGAGACTCGGTGAAATTATAGTACCTGTGAAGATGCAGGTTACCCGCGACAGGACGGAAAGACCCCGTGGAGCTTTACTGTAGCCTGATATTGAATTTTGGTACAGTTTGTACAGGATAGGCGGGAGCCATTGAAACCGGAGCGCTAGCTTCGGTGGAGGCGCTGGTGGGATACCGCCCTGACTGTATTGAAATTCTAACCTACGGGTCTTATCGACCCGGGAGACAGTGTCAGGTGGGCAGTTTGACTGGGGCGGTCGCCTCCTAAAGTGTAACGGAGGCGCCCAAAGGTTCCCTCAGAATGGTTGGAAATCATTCGTAGAGTGCAAAGGCATAAGGGAGCTTGACTGCGAGACCTACAAGTCGAGCAGGGACGAAAGTCGGGCTTAGTGATCCGGTGGTTCCGCATGGAAGGGCCATCGCTCAACGGATAAAAGCTACCCCGGGGATAACAGGCTTATCTCCCCCAAGAGTCCACATCGACGGGGAGGTTTGGCACCTCGATGTCGGCTCATCGCATCCTGGGGCTGTAGTCGGTCCCAAGGGTTGGGCTGTTCGCCCATTAAAGCGGTACGCGAGCTGGGTTCAGAACGTCGTGAGACAGTTCGGTCCCTATCCGTCGTGGGCGTAGGAAATTTGAGAGGAGCTGTCCTTAGTACGAGAGGACCGGGATGGACGCACCGCTGGTGTACCAGTTGTTCTGCCAAGGGCATAGCTGGGTAGCTATGTGCGGAAGGGATAAGTGCTGAAAGCATCTAAGCATGAAGCCCCCCTCAAGATGAGATTTCCCATAGCGTAAGCTAGTAAGATCCCTGAAAGATGATCAGGTTGATAGGTTCGAGGTGGAAGCATGGTGACATGTGGAGCTGACGAATACTAATAGATCGAGGACTTAACCATATAATATGTAGCAATGTTATCTAGTTTTGAGAGAACATAAAAAACTTGTTGACTTTTAAAGTAAATAAGTTATAATAATGATTGTCTCAAAAGAATAATGTCTGGTAATGATGGCAGAGAGGTCACACCCGTTCCCATACCGAACACGGAAGTTAAGCTCTCTAGCGCCGATGGTAGTTGGGACCTTGTCCCTGTGAGAGTAGGACGTTGCCAGGCAATATTATTCCGCAGTAGCTCAGCGGTAGAGCTATCGGCTGTTAACCGATCGGTCGTAGGTTCGATTCCTACCTGCGGAGCCATTGGAGAGCTGTCCGAGTTGGCCGAAGGAGCACGATTGGAAATCGTGTATACGTCACAAGCGTATCAAGGGTTCGAATCCCTTGCTCTCCGCCATAGGATTTATAATATTTGGCCCGTTGGTCAAGTGGTTAAGACACCGCCCTTTCACGGCGGTAACACGGGTTCGAATCCCGTACGGGTCACCACTTTGGAGGATTAGCTCAGCTGGGAGAGCACCTGCCTTACAAGCAGGGGGTCGGCGGTTCGATCCCGTCATCCTCCACCATATAAATTTTATATGAATAGTATTATCGCGGGGTGGAGCAGCACGGTAGCTCGTCGGGCTCATAACCCGAAGGTCGCAGGTTCAAATCCTGTCCCCGCAACCAAATGGTCCCGTGGTGTAGTGGTTAACATGCCTGCCTGTCACGCAGGAGATCGCCGGTTCGACCCCGGTCGGGACCGCCATTTTAATAAGGCTCGGTAGCTCAGTCGGTAGAGCAGAGGACTGAAAATCCTCGTGTCGGCGGTTCGATTCCGTCCCGAGCCACCATTTATTTTAATAAAATACGCCGGCTTAGCTCAATTGGTAGAGCAACTGACTTGTAATCAGTAGGTTGGGGGTTCAAGTCCTCTAGCCGGCACCATGTAAGTTTCGGAGGGGTAGCGAAGTGGCTAAACGCGGCGGACTGTAAATCCGCTCCTTCGGGTTCGGCAGTTCGAATCTGCCCCCCTCCACCATTTACATAGGGGCATAGTTTAAAGGTAGAACTGAGGTCTCCAAAACCTCCAGTGTGGGTTCGATTCCTACTGCCCCTGCCAAATATATTTACACAACATGGCGGTTGTGGCGAAGTGGTTAACGCACCGGATTGTGGCTCCGGCATTCGTGGGTTCGATTCCCATCAGTCGCCCCATTTTTATTTTAAAAATTACAAATAATCTAATGGATACTTACATATAATTAAGTAAGAATTCGATGGGCTATAGCCAAGCGGTAAGGCAACGGACTTTGACTCCGTCATGCGCTGGTTCGAATCCAGCTAGCCCAGCCATTTTTGCGGAAGTAGTTCAGTGGTAGAATACAACCTTGCCAAGGTTGGGGTCGCGGGTTCGAATCCCGTCTTCCGCTCCAATAAAATTTAATATGGCGGCATAGCCAAGTGGTAAGGCAGAGGTCTGCAAAACCTTTATCACCGGTTCAAATCCGGTTGCCGCCTTTTCTTTTGTGCCGATGTGGCGGAATTGGCAGACGCGCACGACTCAAAATCGTGTTCCTTCGGGAGTGTCGGTTCGACCCCGACCATCGGTATCATGAACGGCGTAATAAAAGACTCTACACCAAATGTGTAGAGTCTTTTTATGTTTTCATCATACTATAAAATAAGCAAAAATGGTGTGTTGGTGAAATGGTTATAAATGATTAAGGTAAACTTATTCATTTAGTACATGCGATACAGTTGGGGAAAGCTACAAAACAATAAAGGGATAAATTTTTATCCCTTTATATAATTTCATTATTTTATAGAGAATTTCTCCAACCTGGTGACATGAAGTTAAATCCGACGCCACCAGTAGATATTAGTACATGATCAGCTGTTAATTTCGTAATTTCTAAGAACTTCTTTTCAAACTCTTCTCTGTTGTATTTGTACATAGTTGAGTGGCATGACCACATGTGCGTTGAAGTACTCAACCAGTCTCCTAATTCCTTTAATTCAGGAAACGACTCAAATCGAATTGGTTCATCTAATTTCATGAATCTCACTTGATAGATAGTTGGGTTTAACTTCTCTCCTATTCCTTTAAAAGCATGTGATTTTTTGTCTTTGGAATGTGTCATAATTCACCCTCCATCTTTTCTTCAAATTTTTTCCTATTTTTATTATACAACAATAGAAAACAATTATGGGAATAATATGGAAATCTTTATTGGCAATATAAAAAGACTGTAACAGAAATGTTAGAGTCTTTTTGTTAAATTATACTATGTGCTTCTAAAATTCGTAATAAACGTAGGAATTCATGTATAATATAACTTGTCGAAAGAACAAAATGATAGTGATTTATATTATGTCTGTAATATGAATCAAAAATGAACTTTTTATATTTCTTTTAAAAATGTGTTGAACACACATTATATTTCATATTAATATTTTTATGTAGATTTAAAACGGGAAAGAGAGTGGAAAGTATGGGCCGTAAATGGAACAATATTAAAGACAAAAAAGCATCAAAAGATGCAAATACAAGCCGTATATACGCGAAATTTGGGCGTGAAATTTATGTGGCAGCAAAACAAGGCGAGCCAGATCCAGAATCAAACCAAGCACTAAGAGTTGTATTAGAGCGTGCGAAAACATACAATGTTCCAAGAACAATTATTGATCGTGCAGTTGAAAAAGCAAAAGGCGGTTCAGAAGAAAATTATGACGAGCTTCGTTATGAAGGATTCGGACCAAATGGAGCTATGGTTATTGTAGATACACTTACAAATAACGTAAACCGTACTGCAGCAGATGTACGAGCTGCATTTAGCAAAAATAGTGGTAATATGGGTGTGAACGGTTCTGTAGCTTACATGTTTGATGCGACAGCTGTTATCGGCCTTGAAGGTAAAACATCAGATGAAGTTCTTGAAATTTTAATGGAAGCAGATGTAGATGCACGTGACATTCTAGAAGAAGAAGATTCTGTTATCGTGTATGCTGAACCAGATCAATTTCATGCAGTACAATCTGCACTTAAAGGTGCTGGCGTTGAGGAGTTTACAGTTGCAGAATTAACAATGCTTGCACAAAGTGATGTAACACTTCCTGAAGATGCTCAAGCACAATTTGAGAAAATGGTTGATGCATTAGAAGATTTAGAAGATGTTCAACAAGTTTATCACAACGTAGACTTAGGAGAGTAATACGATAGATGACCCTTTTCGCTTAGCGGATAGGGTCTTTTTTATGAAGTTAATTAAGGTGATGAAGTATTAAAGGTATTTTGTTGTAGGTAGGGAATATGATTATAGGGATATATAAAATATTCATTATCTCTAGGAGGCTTAATATGGAACATAAGACACCAAAGCATATCGTTGCTGTAGCCGGTTATTTAACAAATGGAAAAAATGAAGTGTTATTAACAAAAGTGCACTGGCGAGCTGATACGTGGGAGTTGCCAGGAGGACAGGTAGAAGAAGGCGAAGCGCTCGATCAAGCTGTCTGTAGGGAAATAAAAGAGGAAACAGGGTTAACGGTGAAGCCTATCGGAATTACAGGCGTTTATTATAATACTTCTATGCATATTCTAGCTGTTGTTTTTAAAGTAGCATATATAAGTGGTGAAATAAAAATTCAACCTGAAGAAATACAAGAGGCTAAATTTGTTGAGTTAAATGAAGAGAACATAGATGAGTATATAACGCGTCCTCATATGAAATCCAGAACGCTTGATGCAATGAGAGCAACACATTTTATTCCGTATGAAACGTGGGAAGTACAGCCGTATAATTTAATAGGAAGATTGTAAAGAAAAGAGTAGCCGATTTGAGATACATTCGAATCACTACTCTTTTTTTGTATACTGTTTAAGAAAAAGGTCAAAATAATAATAGCACTAGTATTGATTCAGGGAACGTTTGTTCTGTATAATAAATCTATATGTTATATACATTTAGATTACTAGATAGTCAAAAGTATATATATTTGTAGATGATATAATTAAAGTGTAAAGTGAAAATATAATAGTCTTAAGGGTTTCTCTTTTATTGGTTATTCGTACTTTAACATAACCTATATTCAATATTTCAGATGAATAGTAGATAAAAAAAGACTGTGATACAATACTTTTTTATCCAACTATTTGCTGGGCAGTAAGCTTGATTAATGAGGGCCGATTAAAGTTTCACTTTATACCTTACAATGATGTAAGGTACGTGTAAGAGAAATCGATGGGATATTTTTTTACAACAATGTATTCTTAAAGTAAGAGTTATATGCTGTGTGGAAAAGAGGTGTTCAAGATGAAAGAACGAGTATTATCTAGGGTGAACTATCATCAAAAAGTTGCATTAAATCCAATGACTAAACTTTTTTATAAAGCCATTATATTATTATTATTGTTAAGTTGTACGTTATTATTCATTGGAAATGTAATGATTGAGAAAAGTGATATTAGTAAATTACATGTACCGGCTAAGTTAGAGGTGCCAGAATCATTAACACATGCATTTATTGCGACAGAAGATAAAAGATTTTATCATCATAACGGTTTAGATTATATAGCAATTATTAGGGCATCTGTTGAGAATATAAAGGCTGGTGGTGTCGTGCAAGGAGGAAGTACAATTACACAGCAGCTATCTAAAAATGCCTTTTTAACGAATGAACGTACATTTTCTCGGAAGTGGAAAGAGATTTTTTATACGAAAAAAATTGAACGCACATTTACGAAGGATGAAATATTAAAATTATATGTAAGTAATATTTATTATGGAGAAGGAGCATGGGGAATTGAAAAAGCAGCAAACCTTTACTTCGGTAAAAAGGTGAACCAATTAACGTTGGCTGAAAGTGCAATGATGGCTGCTGTAGTAAAAGCACCTGCTTATTACTCACCTGCCCAAAATTATGATAAAGCAGTAGAGAGACGTAATGTCGTTTTGAGACTAATGGAGAAAGAAGGCTATATAAGCCATGATGAGTATGTTCAAGCAGTTAGTGAGAAATTGGTAATTCGTCATGATATAAAAATAGAGCAGTCGATGTTAAATAGCGCGCGTAAAAAAGCAGTAAGTTAAGAGAAGTTCCTATAGAGGAGCTTCTTTTTTTGAATAAATTGTGACAAATTGTGACACAATATCGTCACAATTATTGTGTTTTTGTAATTTATGTGAGCGTGTTCATTGCGTGACGTATATAAGTGTTGATATTATGTGTATTGTGTACAATGCTGTATACAGAATATGAATTTAAAGAGGAATGTATATGAAATCAAATAAACTCATGGCTCTTGGTATAGTTTTTTCTATCGCAGTATTGATTGTAATTGGAACAATTGCGTATAGCATCATAAATGACAAAAAAGATAAAGGGAATGAGATGTTTGCTTATTCTACGCAACAATCTTTAGGGAAAGATGATGCTCCAGTTAAGGTAGTTGAATTTGGAGACTTTAAATGTCCTGCTTGTCGTACTTGGGATGTAACAGTATTACCTCGATTAAAAGAAGAGTATATTGATAAAGGCAAAGTGCAGTTATATTTTATTAACTTCCCATTTATCGGAAAAGACTCAGATTTAGGTGCAGCAGCTGGTGAAGCAATTTATAAACAAGATAAAGATTCATTCTGGATTTTCTATGATGAGATTTATCAAAATCAAAAGAAAGATACGGAAGAATGGATTACAGAAGATTTGCTTCTTAGCATTGTGAAAGAGAAACTTCCAAAAGTTGATGTAGAGCAATTTAAGAAAGATTTACACAGTAAAGACATTAAAGAAAAAGTAAGTAAAGATTCAGATCGTGCTCAAAAATTAAAAGTTCAAGGTGCTCCTTCTGTATATGTAAACGGAAATCTTGCAAATCCTGATTTTGATAGTATGAAGAAGGCAATTGATAAAGAATTGAAAAAGTGATGAGGTCTCTCATCACTTTTTCGACTTTTTTCGATAAAATTCTTGCCTCTACTTTTTTTACATGCTATACTATTTTACATAAGTTATTCTAATATCTTATATGTAATTCATATTTGCGGGTGTAGTTTAGTGGTAAAACAAGAGCCTTCCAAGCTCTGGTCGAGAGTTCGATTCTCTTCACCCGCTCCAAATTTTATTAAAAGTTTTTCTATAAATTGTGATCAACGCAGTGTTTCGTTTCCGAGATAAACGAGGCATTGCGTTTTTTAATGTTTGAAAAATATAATTACATGCGAAAATAGAAGTAAATGATAGTATTCCAAACGTGAATTACTAACCAATAGAGTGGTTACATAAGGGGTGGATTCATCTGAGGAGGCGATTAAGAGTGGATTTTGAACAATTAAAGCAAGATGTAATTGCGTATAGTAAAACAATTGGCATAGATAAAATAGGCTTTGCGAGCGCTTCTCCTTTTGAGGAATTAAAGCAGCGCTTAATCCAGCAACAACAATTAAATTATCAATCTGGATTTGAAGAGCCTGATATAGAGAAGAGAACGAATCCGCAACTGTTATTACCGGGTGCTAAATCAATTATTGCGATTGCTTTAGCATATCCTTCAAAATTAAAAAATGCACCATTAAGTAAGCGTGGAGAACGCCGTGGGATTTTTTGTCGTGCTTCTTGGGGACAAGATTATCATCTTGTTTTACGAGATCGTTTGCAAAAATTAGAGGCATATTTAATTGAAAAACTTCCCGATATAGAAGTGAAGTCCATGGTTGATACAGGTGAATTAAGTGATCGAGCTGTATCAGAGCGTGCTGGTATTGGATGGAGCGGTAAAAACTGCTCTATTATTACACCTGAATTTGGTTCGTACGTATACTTAGGGGAAATGATTACAAATGTTCCATTCCCGCCAGATAAGCCGATAGAAGATCAATGCGGAGGCTGTACGAAATGTATCGATATTTGCCCTACCGGTGCTTTAATACAGGGGGGACAGTTAGATTCGAAGAAGTGCATTGCGTTTTTAACACAAACGAAAGGATTCCTACCTGAAGAATATCGCGATAAAATAGGAAATCGCATATATGGATGTGATACGTGTCAGACTGTTTGTCCGAAAAACAAAGGAATGGATTTTCATAATCATCCTGAGATGGAGCCGGATCCTGAGCTAGTTAAACCATTATTAACGCCACTTTTAACAATTAGTAATCGTGATTTTAAAGAGAAATATGGGATTATGTCAGGGTCATGGAGAGGGAAAAAACCACTGCAAAGAAATGCGATTTTAGCATTAGCACATTTTAAAGAAGCATCGGCAATTCCAGATTTAATTGGTGTTATGAAAGATGACCCAAGACCGGTACTACGCGGAACGGCAGCATGGGCACTTGGGAAAATTGGCGGAGATGGAGTAGGCGAAGCGATTGAGAAAGCGATGGAACGTGAGAAAGATGAAGAAGTGCTTCATGAAATGAATCGCGGGCTTGAATTGTTAGCACAGAAAAAAGAGTAGATAATATTTCCCTTTTTCATATTGTAATATGGGAGGGAGACAGAATGGTTGTAAAAACGAAGATTGAAAACCAAGTACAACAATTTTTAGCATATATAACGGAGAAAAGAACGAATGTGGATGGTATTGCTGAGGATTTACTACAAATGGCACTGAGAAAGAAACAATTGTTTCAAAGGCGTAGTGCACATATAGTGAAAGCAACTGCGGATGTTTCTTTCATTAGACAATTAAATAGTAATGACCATCAAGAAATTGATTATCAAATACATTTTAAATATTTAATTAAGCATAAAGAATTATTTTATATTGAAGAGGAACAATTAAAACGAAGAGTTTGTTTAAATAATAGTCGAATTATAGGCGATTCTGCTATTGAAGTGTCAGAAGAAATTAGAATGGGTGAGACATTAGAAAGGGATATTACGAAAGAGAAGTACGGTTCTTATCAGTATAATCGTTTAGAGGCAGTGAAATATGCAGAGCGTTGGTGGGATGACCGGAATCCTATGTATCGTAATTTCCCTGATAATTGTACGAATTTCATTTCTCAATGTCTTCATACTGGAGAAGTATCTATGAACGGGTATCCTAATATTCGTAAAGGATGGTGGCAAAGGGAGAATCAGTGGAGTTGGAGCTGGGCTGTTGCACATTCTTTTTATTGGTATTTGTCAGGTGCTACAACAGGACTTCGAGCAGAGGCGGTAGAGAGGCCAGAAGAACTTATTCTTGGAGATGTCATTGCTTATGATTTCGAGGATGACGGAAGATGGAATCATACGACGATTGTAGTAGCAAAAGATGCAGATGGTATGCCGCTTGTAAATGCACATTCAGCGAATAGCCGTCGACGTTATTGGAACTATGAAGACTCTAGTAAATATACACCACAAATGAAATATAAATTCTTTCATATTATTAATGGGTAGAGATTTTTCGCTCAAGTGGTATAATACGTAGTAGACAAAAAACAGAGGTGAATATCGCGTGGGAGTACATGTTGTTTTATATCAGCCAGAAATTCCAGCAAATACAGGGAATATTGCTCGTACTTGTGCAGCAACTGGAACAGAATTACATTTGATTAGACCGCTTGGA
This sequence comes from Bacillus sp. PK3-067, assembly GCF_056738645.1. Lineage (NCBI taxonomy): Bacteria > Bacillati > Bacillota > Bacilli > Caryophanales > Bacillaceae > Bacillus > Bacillus sp. PK3-067. The sequence goes on from NZ_CP096490.1 coordinate 533,630, forward strand.
TTTTCAACGGATGATAAAATGTTAAAGCGTGCAGGATTAGATTATTGGCAGCACGTAAAAATTACGTATTATGATTCAATTGAAGAATTTTATGAAAAAAATAAAGACGGTGAATTCTTCTATTTAACAAAGTATGGCGAGAAAGCTCATACAGCGTTTGACTATAGCAAGCGTGAGAAGGATTACTATTTTGTATTTGGAAGAGAAACAAACGGCTTACCAGCTAATGTAATCGAAGAAAACTTTGATCATTGTTTACGTATTCCAATGACAGATAAAGTACGTTCATTAAATTTATCTAATACAGCAGCAATTTTAATTTATGAAGCGTTCCGTCAACAAAATTACCCTGGATTAGATTTAGAAATCGTTTATTAAAAGTCGCCATATGGCGACTTTTTTTTATAAAATAAAAATAATATATAATCATACATTTAAAAGAGAGGACATAATCATATAGAATGGGATATATGATTAAAAATAGATAAGACGGGTTGAGATAAATATGAAGGAAGAATATAGTAATCAAAATACCTTTTTAAGTATGATAGATATGGATTTAATTAGACAAGGATTATTACATGCTATTCAAGATTTAGTATTCATATTGAAAGTTATTGATAATGAAACGTTTCAATATATGTATGTGAATAAAATAGGAATGGATTATGCTAGGTTAAGCGAAGAGTGCTATGGAAAAACTTTTGCAGAAGTATTACCAAAAGATATAGCGGGGATATTGCAAAGGCAATATGCAAAAGTAGTGAGAGAAGCGAAAGCACACACCTTTTGTGATGTAGTCAATTTACCAAAAGGTGAGATACATTATGAATCTTCACTTAATCCTGTCTGCGACGAAGAAGGAATATGTCAATTTGTTATTTGTATTACAAGAGATATTACAGCTCAAATTGAGGAGAAGACAAAGATAGAGGAAAAACAAATGTTATTTAAGTCGTTACTGGAATATAATAATGACTCAATTATATCTATAGATTCTATAGGGAGAGTTACATATGCAAATCCGGCAACGTATGAAATATTTGGATACCGGTATGAGGAATTAAATAATAAATTTATTTTTGAATTCATTAATAAAGAATATGAAAAAGATTTTCAAATTATATTTAAGGGATCGATGCAAGGAAAAGCAAAACAAATTGTTTCAAAGAAATATGTTCATAAAGAAGGGTACGAGCTATATATTTCTTTGAGAACTATCCCGATTATTGTGAACGGTGAAATTGTTGGGATTTATATTGTTACGAGAGATGTTACAAGGCAAGTATTAAACGAAATGCGAACAGAATATTTAGCTTACTATGACCAGTTAACGGGATTAATGAATAGAATTTCATGTACAAATAAGTTAAATACTTTTTTAAATGAGAGTGTAAATTTTGCGCTTGTATTTATAGATTTAGATGAGTTTCATCGTATTAATGATACATTTGGTCATAAAGAGGGAGATAAAGTATTACAAAAAGTTACAGAATGTTTAAGCAATCTAAAAATAGAAGGTATGCACTTATTTAGAGAACACGATGATCAATTTGTTATGTTGATAGAAAATATAACGAAAGAATATGTAGAGGAAGTTGCAAAAAGCATACTGAAAAATATTAGTGAATATTTTGTAATCGAAGAAGAAGATGTATATTTAAGTGCATCAATTGGAATTGTAATGGCTCCAGCAGATGGAGAAGATGAAAAAATACTATTTCAGAGGGTCGATGCTGCTTTAGAAAAAGCAAAAGAAAAAGGAAAAGGACATTATCATTTTTATTGTAGTGGATTAGACTGTGAGCGTGAACAAAGGTTTATAATAGAAAACCAGTTACATCGTGCTATAGAAAAAAATGAATTTTTCTTATATTATCAGCCACAAATTAATATTGAAACGAAAAAAATAGCTAGTATGGAAGCTTTAATAAGGTGGGAGAATAAGGAATTAGGATTTGTTTCTCCAAACCAATTTATTCCGTTGGCAGAAAGAACAGGATTTATTATTAAGCTCGATGAATGGGTAGTAAATCAAGTGTGTCAGCAACTGCGCGAATGGTTAAATAAAGGATATGAAGTGGTCCCAATTGCGGTTAATATTTCAGCTAGACACTTTCGTTCTATTACATTAATAGAGATGATTACACGGGCTTTAAATAAGTACAATGTATCAGCTCATTTATTAGCGATAGAGGTTACAGAAGGAGCTCTTATACATAAAGATATATCAAAGAGAGTGTTACTACAATTAAAAGAACAAAATTTAAAGATTCATTTAGATGATTTTGGAACAGGCTATTCATCTTTAAGTTATTTAAAAACATATCCAATTGATACTTTAAAAATTGATCGTTCTTTTATGGAAGGTATACATATAGATGAACGTGATACGAATATTACAGCTGCAATTATTCATTTAGCTCATACTTTAGAATTGAATATAATTGCAGAAGGAGTAGAAAAAAAGGAGCAAATACAGTTTTTGAAAGAAAAGAATGTGAAGCTTGTACAAGGTTATTATTATAGCCGACCACTATCCAAATATGATATGGAAAATATGTATTATAAATAAAAAAATGATGTGCTAAAAGCACATCATTTTTTATGTGTACCTGGTTTGTCATTGTAACCGGATGTAAAAATAGCTGTAAGAAATGTGAGTGATACACCTAAAATTAATAATAATTTCATACTAATATCCTCCTTACTGTTTTCGGTTTATGAGTTTTATTTATTATCCAAAATGTATGTAAGGTTCTTAGAAGAAAAGAATTTATTTATAATGAATAGCAGTGTAAAAATGTTAATACCTATATTATACAGAATTTTCTTTGAATTTTGGAGAGAATTTTAGCGTGCTATTATATATTTCGTTTTGATTTAAAGAATGTTTAAGGACATCCTAGCATACCTTTTATAATAATCCGATTGAACAAGGAGATGGGGGAGGAGCTATAATGGATATTCTAAAAAAGATTGAACAGCATCGAGCAGCAGAAGAACGTTTACAATGGGAAGGTACGTTTGCGGAGTATTTGGAGCTTGTGAAAGAAAGACCATGGGTGGCTCAAACAGCACACTCTCGCATTTACAATATGATAAAAGACGCTGGAATTGAAGAAGTTGATGGTAGAAGAAAGTATAACTTCTTTAGTAATCAGCTCTTTGGATTAGAGGATGCTCTAGAACGTCTTGTAGAGGAATATTTTCATCCATCTGCAAAACGATTAGATGTTAGAAAAAGAATTTTATTATTAATGGGTCCTGTTAGTGGAGGGAAATCAACGTTAGTTACAATGTTGAAACGAGGATTAGAAACATATTCAAGAACAGATCGCGGAGCAATTTTTGCAATTAAAGGATGCCCAATGCACGAGGATCCACTGCATTTAATTCCACATCATTTACGAGATGATTTCTTTGATGAGTATGGGGTTAGAATTGAAGGGAATTTATCACCACTAAATGTCATGCGTTTAGAGCAAGAATACGGATCAAGAATTGAGGATGTAGTTGTAGAGCGTATTTTCTTCTCTGAAGATCGCCGTACAGGGATTGGTACATTTAGCCCGTCTGATCCAAAATCACAGGATATTGCAGATTTAACAGGTAGTCTGGACTTTTCTACGATTGCAGAATATGGTTCAGAATCAGATCCGCGTGCGTATCGATTTGATGGAGAATTAAATAAGGCAAACCGAGGAATGATGGAGTTCCAAGAGATGTTAAAATGCGATGAGAAGTTTTTATGGCACTTATTATCGCTTACGCAAGAAGGGAATTTCAAAGCGGGAAGATTTGCGCTTATTTCAGCAGATGAATTAATTGTAGCGCATACGAATGAAACAGAGTATCGCTCATTTATAGCAAATAAGAAAAATGAAGCATTGCACTCAAGAATTATTGTAATGCCAGTTCCTTATAATTTACGAGTAAGTGAAGAAGAACATATTTATGAAAAAATGATTCGTGAAAGTGATGTATCGAATGTTCACATTGCACCACACACACTTCGCGTTGCAGCAATGTTCACTATTTTAACTCGTTTAAAAGATCCGAAGCGTCCGGATATTGATTTAATTAAAAAGATGCGTTTGTATGATGGAGAAACGGTAGAAGGTTATAATGCGATTGATGTAGAAGAATTACAACGCGAATATCAAGATGAAGGTATGAAGGGTATTGATCCTCGTTATGTCATTAACCGAATTTCGTCTACAATCATTCGAAAAGAGGTACCATCTATTAACGCGTTAGATGTACTTAGATCTTTAAAAGATGGGCTAGATCAGCATCCATCCATTAGTAATGAAGACCGTGAACGTTACATGAACTTCATCTCATTAGCGAGAAAAGAATACGATGAAATCGCGAAGAAAGAAGTACAAAAAGCGTTTGTTTATTCATATGAAGAATCAGCTAAGACGCTTATGGATAATTACTTAGATAACGTTGAGGCGTACTGCAATAAATCGAAATTACGTGATCCGTTAACAGGAGAAGAAATGAGTCCAGATGAAAAACTAATGCGCTCAATTGAAGAGCAAATTGGAATTTCAGAAAATGCTAAGAAAGCGTTCCGTGAAGAGATTTTAATTCGCATTTCTGCTTATGCCCGTAAAGGAAAACGCTTTGATTATAATTCACATGAACGTCTTCGTGAAGCGATTCAGAAAAAACTATTTGCTGATTTAAAAGATATAGTGAAAATTACAACATCAACGAAAACGCCGGACGAAAATCAGCTTAAGAAAATCAATGATGTTGTTGCGCGTTTAATTGATGAGCATGGCTATAATTCTTCTTCAGCAAACGAATTACTACGCTATGTAGGTAGCTTGTTAAACAGATAGTTTGATAACAAAACGCTGTCTCTTGTATTTTGCGGGACAGCGTTTTATTATCCGTTCATATGTGTATAAAGTGTCATACCTTGTCCAAATGTAATAAATTAAGATGCAATTTCATGAATTTATTGTCAATTATTTTTACAATATGCATATGATAGAGTAACCAACCATTCATACGAAAAAAGCCAACACAATACAATATGTTGCAAAGTAAAAATGTGTGCAACAATGCATTGTGTTTCTTTCTTATCAGTGGCTGAATATTTCTTTCTATTATGTGAGTGGCAAAATTTTGTTTAGGATGCTCGGGGTATTGTATGAAAAACGTTATAAATGTTTATGGGATGATTTTCTGTGGGCAGTTACCTTTCAAACATTCTAGCTTGCACATTACAGAACAAAATTTATAGATTGCTGTTCATACAGGAAGACAATTACAGTAAGGAGGGAAAGGAATGGGCGAAGAAAATCAACCAAATTATACGATTTCACAGGAAAACTGGTCCCTCCATCGCAAAGGATATGACGACCAACAGCGCCATCAAGAAAAAGTACAAGAGGCAATTAAGAATAATTTACCCGATCTTGTAACAGAAGAAAGTATAGTTATGTCTAATGGCAAGGATGTTGTAAAAATACCAATTCGTTCTCTAGATGAATATAAGATTAGATACAATTATGATAAAAATAAACATGTTGGGCAAGGAAACGGTGACAGCAAAGTTGGTGATGTCGTTGCGAGAGATGGATCAGGTGGTCAAAAACAAAAAGGGCCAGGAAAAGGGCAAGGAGCAGGAGATGCAGCTGGGGAAGATTACTATGAAGCTGAAGTCTCTATTTTAGAATTAGAGCAAGCGTTTTTCAGAGAGTTAGAACTGCCTAATTTAAAGAGAAAAGAAATGGATGAAAACCGGATTGAACATGTTGAATTTAATGACATTAGAAAAACAGGATTATGGGGAAATATCGATAAGAAACGAACAATGATATCCGCATATAAACGAAATGCGATGGGTGGTAAAGCATCTTTTCATCCAATTCATCAAGAAGACTTAAAGTTCCGCACTTGGAATGAAGTATTAAAGCCAGATTCAAAAGCTGTTGTATTAGCGATGATGGATACGAGTGGATCGATGGGAATATGGGAGAAATATATGGCACGTAGCTTCTTTTTCTGGATGACAAGATTTTTACGCACAAAGTATGAAACAGTTGATATTGAATTTATTGCTCATCATACAGAAGCGAAAGTCGTTACAGAAGAAGAATTTTTCTCAAAAGGAGAAAGTGGCGGAACAATATGTTCTTCCGTATATAAAAAAGCATTAGAACTTATCGATAATAAATATTCACCTGACCGCTATAATATTTATCCATTCCATTTTTCAGATGGTGATAATTTAACATCAGATAATGCTAGATGTGTAAAACTTGTTGAAGAGCTAATGAAGAAGTGTAATATGTTTGGGTATGGGGAAGTGAATCAGTACAACCGCCACAGTACACTCATGTCAGCCTATAAAAATATTAAAGATGAAAACTTTAGATACTATATTTTAAAGCAAAAAGCAGACGTATTTCATGCGATGAAAAGCTTTTTTAGAGAAGAATCAGGTGAGAAAATGGCATAACCTCTTTTAAAGAGGTTCTTTTTTTGTAAACTTTTTATTTTTTAAGTTGACAATGATAATGAAAATCATTATCATTTATTCGAGAAATGATTACATTTTGAATTATATATTTCGGAGGAGATGTAAAGTTGAAACAAAATAAAAGAAAACGTATAAATGCAATGATTATAGCGGCGGCGTTATCACTTCCGTTTGCTGTGTATTCAACACCTGCTTTAGCGGCAGTAGCAATTGAGGCGAATAAAACTGGACAAGGTTTAGAAGATGGTACATATGACGCTGTTATTAAAGCGTATAAAGATAAAACGAATGAAGAGTCTATGGCAGCTGTTTATATAAAGGATCCGAAATTAACAATTGAGAATGGAAAGAAAATTGTAACAGCAACGTTAAGTGATAGTGATTTCTTTCAATACTTGAAGACAGAGGATATTCACACTCCAGGTGTGTTTCATGATGTGAAAGTAATATCAGAAGACAAAAAGAAAAATGGAACGAAAGTGATTCAGTTTGAAGTAGGGGAATTAGGAAAAAGGTATAATATGCGAATGCATATTTATATTCCAACAATGGCCTATGACAATAAGTACCAAGTACAGTTTGAAGTAAATACATTGAATTTAGATAAAGATGTTCCAGAAGCACAAAAGGAAAATAAAGAGGATAAAGTGGATCAACAAGATGCAAATGTAATAGTAGATAAGCAATTACAAAGGCATATTAATAAATATAACTTGAATAGAGAGAATCTAGATGATCCAATAACTAAGGAAGATTTATTAAAAGTTAAATCCTTAATAGTCGTTGAAGCTAAAAGTAAAGGAATAAAAGACGTAAGTGGTCTAGAATATATGACGAACTTAGAAAACTTAACGTTGGAAGAAGTTAAGTTAAAAAATATAAAATTTATCTCGGACTTGAGACAATTGAAATCATTAAGTATAACCTATGGTGAACTTGAAGATATTGGACCTTTGGCTACGTTAGAGCATATTGAGTTTTTAACTTTGAGAAACAATAAAATCTCAGATTTAAGCCCATTAAGCCAAATGAAGAAGATTAAAATGCTAGATTTAAATAGTAATTATATAAAAGATATTAAACCATTATTTACAGTGAAATCTTTAAGGACTTTGACGGTAGCAAATAATCAAATTAGTAATGCAGGTCTTGAAGGAGTTCACCAATTAAAGAATTTAAAGACATTTGAAATAAGCAATAATGGATTGAGTAATGTTGAACATATTAATGGGATGAATAAATTAATTGAATTAGGGCTTTCCAAAAATGAATTAGTAGATCTTACGCCATTATCAAAATTGTCAGGGTTACAGAAATTAAATCTAGAAGAAAACTATATTTCAGATATAACGCCACTTAGTCAATTAACAGGTTTATATGATTTAAAACTAGGTTCAAATGAAATTCGTGATGTTAGACCAGTTCAAGAATTAGGAAAAAGAATGTATATCGATATTCAAAGACAAAAAATTTTTTTAGATGATGTAGAAAAAGATAAGGAAGTTAAAATACCTATTTATAATTTACAAGGAGAGGCACTTGATACTATTCAATTGAAGAGTGAAGAGGGGATCGTTAATAATGGTTCTGTTAAATGGGGGACTACCGGTGAAAAAACATATGAATTTATGTTGGATATAAATCCAGAAGAGAATCGTATTAAGTTTAATGGAACAGTAATTCAAAATGTTGTTGAAAGATTAGACGAAATCAAGGAAACAATAAAAGAGAATAATGAACAAAAGGAAAATGTAATTCTCGATAAAACTTTACAACAACATATTAATAAAGAGAATTTAGGTAGAGAGAATGTAAACGCTCCTATCACAAAAGAAGATTTATTACAGATTAAAAAATTAGAGATACTTAAAGAAAAAGGAAATGAGATAAAAGATATAACAGGTTTAGAATACATGACGAATTTAGAAAAACTTACTTTAGAAGGAGTAGGCCTGAAAAATATTGAGTTCATCTCAAACTTGAAACAATTGAATAATGTGAATATATCTCATAATCAAATTGAAGATATAACACCACTATCTTCATTGGAAAATTTACAGTGGTTAAATCTTGCGGACAATCATATTAAAGATGTAACGGTTATTGGTTCCATGCTAAACTTATTTAGCTTAAATCTAGCTGGGAATGAGATTCGTGATGTAAGGCCGTTAATACAATTAGGTCAGTGGTTTACAATTGATGTTGGAAGACAAAATATCATTTTAAATGATGCAAAAATAAACGAAGAAATTCAAGTTCCTGTATATGATTTAGAAGGAGAAAGTATTGAAAATATTCAATTGGCAAGTGAGGGAGGGACGTTTAATAACGGAGTAATAAAATGGAATACCCTAGGTGAAAAGGTGTATAAATTTGATTTAGATTCTGATGAAATTAGCATCAGGTTTAACGGAACAGTTATACAGAATATAGTGGAAAAAGAAGAAGTAAAAGAACCGGTAAAAGAAGTTGAAGAAACAAAAGAAGAAGTGAAAGAACCGGTAAAAGAAGTAAAAGAGGAAGTAAAAGAGCCAACGAAAGAAGTTGAAGAAGCGAAAGAGGAAGTGGACGAGCCAACAACAGGAGTTGAAGGATCGAAAGCGGAGGTAAAAGAAACAGGAAAAGAAATTGAAGGTTCAAAAGACACGGTAAATCAATCAGCAGTAGTCCAAGAACAAAACGTGAATAATCAAGTTGTGAAAGAAAATAAACCAGCTGTTAATAAGCAAGAAGAAAGTAAGAAATCATTAGGAGCAACAGGTGGACAAGAGAATACATCAACATTACTTTCAGGCATAGCGTTAGTTCTTTCAGCACTGAGTATGTTTGTATTTAGAAAGAGATTATTTAAGAAATAAAAAACGTTTTATCTTATTATAACGTAAGATGATTATATGAGTTTTTGAGAAGACATTATCATGGCGATTTCATTTTGAAATATGCTTATGGTGATGTCTTTTTTAGAAGGATATAAATGGAAAAGGTGTGAATATATTAGTGAAGGAGGAGAGGTTATGTATGTCAGTTCTATTTTGAAAATTGAAGAGGTGGCAGCATTTATTGCGAATATGAATAAAGATGCTACTCATCATGTTGGCTATTGTGGAGATGAGAAAGAGGAGTTGTTACAGACAATTATTCATGATTTTTCAGATATAGGCTGGGAACAATCTTTTGTTGCTACTTATGAGAATAATAATTTAATAGGTTTATTAGGATTTGATGTGGATGAAGTAAAGAAATGTGCAGAGATATGGGGGCCGTTTATTATCGCAGAGAATTGGGAAGAAGTTGCTTTACATATGTGGAAGGAACTTATAGAAAAGGTGCCTTTTCATATTGAGAGATTTTATGGTTTTTATCATGTGGAAAATAATAATTGTGCCCGTTTAATGAGGAATTTACATGCAAAAGAACAAGGTCGACATAGTATTCTCGTTTTAAATAATATTGTGGAGCACCGTATTATATGTAATGTAGAAGAGGCTTTACCACAAGTGTTTGAGCAGTTTATCGCTTTACACAATCATGTGTTTTCTAATACGTATTATGACGGAAACGAAATTATTGAACGTTTAAGTAATACGAATAAATTATTTGTAAGTATGAAGAATGATAAGTTAGAAGGTTATGTATATGTGGAAGTAAATCCAGAGTTTCAAGAAGCGAATATCGAATTTATTGCAACCGCTGAAAATAGTAGAAGAAAAGGTGTCGGAGAGCGGTTATTACAAAAGGCAATTCAGTATATTATTTCCTTCCAAGGAATGAAGGAGATAGAATTATGTTTGAATACGAATAATGATCGTGCGATGAAATTGTACAAGAAAGTAGGATTTGAGGAGAAGGCATGTTTACAACACTATATAATAGAGTGAAAACCCATTCGTATGAAAATTATATTTCATACGAATGGGTTTTATTAATCTACTTTTCCCTCAGTTGTTACGGATTCAGAAGTAATTTGAGGTGCTAATCGTTACATAACCTTTTTTATTTTTTGAGATACTTCTTTTGTTTGCAAATTAACATCTTCTTTTCGCAGCTCCTTAAAGAGCGAAATGACCATAAGAACGACTACGATAGAAAATGGTAGTGCTGCGATGATAGCTGCGATTTGTAGTGCATTTAATCCTCCAGCTTGTAATAAAATAGCGGCAATTATCGCGATTGTTAACCCCCATATAAGTTTTAAACTATTTTTCGGTGATAAGCTTCCGTTACTCGTTTGCATTGAAACAACAAATGTTGCTGAATCGGCAGAAGTAACGAAAAATGTGGCTACTAAAATTAACCCGATAATCGTTAAAAATGTAGAGAATGATAGATGTGAAATAACAGCAAATAATCCAATCTCTGTACCATTTTTTGCAATTTCATCAGCTATTCCAAGCGATTGGAACATTTCCATATGAATTGCGGTACCACCAAATACTGCAAACCAAAATGTACAGATAAGGGTTGGGACTAATACAACTCCAAAAATAAATTCTTTTATTGTGCGTCCTTTAGAAATACGAGCGATGAATGTACCGACGAATGGAGACCAAGAGATCCACCATCCCCAATAGAAAATAGTCCAGTTTTCAATCCAAGCAGAAGATTTTTCATTAAATGCTCCTAAATTTAATCCCATACTAGGTAAAGCTCCAATATAAGAACCGAGTGTAGATGTGAAATATTTCATAATAAATACAGTTGGTCCTAAAAATAAGAAAGAGATGAGTAAAATACCTGCAAGAGAGAAATTCAAGTTACTCAAATATTTAATCCCACGATCTAAGCCAGTTTGTGCACTTGTTAAATATAAAACAGCGAAGGTAGCTATAAGTACGAGCTGGGTAAGTAAAGTGTTATGAATGGAAGGGAATAAATAGCTTAATCCTCCAGCAATTTGTTGAGCACCAATCCCAACAGATGGTACAATGCCAAACACTGTGGCTAAAACAGCTAAAATATCAACTGTTTTTCCGATACGAGAATTTTTCGATCGATTAAATAATGGAGTAACTGTAGCCCCGATAGTGCTACCTTTTTGTTTGCGGAATGTGAAATATGCAATTGTTAAAGCGACCATTGCGTATAGTGACCACGGAAAGAGTCCCCAGTGGAAAAATGAATATTGCATAGCGAGTTTGGCGCTTTCTTCTGTACCTGCTTTTCCTGTTAACGGATCTGTAAAATGTGAAATCGGTTCAGCGATTCCATAAAAGAGGAGTCCAATTCCCATTCCTGCCCCAAACAACATGGATAGCCAAGATGGATAATTATATTTTGGCTTTTCTCCATCTTTACCGAGACGAATAGAACCGTACTTGGAAAATGCTAAATAAGCAGCCAAAATAATCATTGTAGTCATAAGTAGAGAGTAAAACCATCCAAATTTATTGAGGATAAATGAGTTTAAAGAAGATGTAACACTTTGTAAATCGTAGCCTTGTATCCAACTTGCTGGGGTAATTCCCCATATAATGAATAATGTTGTTAGCAAGAAGGAGATATAAAATACACTGTTTTCTTTTTTTATCATAGAATCCCACCCTTATTTAATAAAGTTAACAATTATAATAATCATAACAATTAAGTTTTTAATTGTCAAAAAATTCCCTTTTATAATGTGAAAGGATGCAATTTGTTTTAGGGAGGTAAAGAGCAATGCGTTCACGATATGTACAAATTATAGGAAGAAATAATATGAAATATTGCATTTTATATTGTTACATCCAGATTTTATGTTAAATTCTTGAATGGAATATTAAAATAGGGGGTCAGGATATGAACAAGAAATCAAAGATCAATAAAGTGATGCTTAGCATTAGTACAATGGCTTTATCGTTAGGCGCACTTCAAACTCATGCAGCAGCGGAAGAAAAAGTACCGTATAACGTGTTAAAAACGAAACCGGTTGGAATTGAAAAGTCGGTAGATGAAGTTGGACATATTTCAAAAGTTGATGAAACTTTATCATTTCAAGAACGTTTAAAAGTAGGAGATTTTTCACAGCGACCAGCATCTATTACGAAGAAAACTGCAGTAAAGCAGGTTAAAGAAAGCTATTCAATGGCTGATTTAAACAAAATGAATGACCAAGAATTAGTTGAAACGTTAGGCAGTATTAAATGGCACCAAATTACAGACTTATTCCAGTTTAATGAAGATGCAAAGGCTTTTTATAAAGATAAAGGAAAAATGCAAGTCATTATAGATGAATTAGCTCATAGAGGTAGTACATTTACGAAAGATGATTCAAAAGGAATTCAAACGTTTACTGAAGTGCTGCGTTCAGCTTTTTATCTTGCATTTTATAATAGTGAATTAAGCGACTTAAATGAAAGAAGCTTCCAGGATAAATGTTTACCTGCTTTAAAAGCAATCGCAAAAAATCCAAACTTTAAGCTTGGTACAGTTGAACAAGATACAGTCGTATCTGCATACGGTAAATTAATTAGTAATGCTTCAAGCGATGTTGAAACGGTTCAATACGCATCGAATATTTTAAAGCAATACAATGATAATTATACTACTTATGTAAATGATCGAATGAAGGGACAAGCAATATACGATATTATGCAAGGTATTGACTATGATATACAGTCGTACTTAACTGAGGCTCGTAAAGAAGCGAATGAAACGATGTGGTATGGAAAAGTAGATGGGTTTATTAATGAAATAAATCGTATTGCTCTTCTAAATGAAGTAACGTCAGAAAATAAATGGCTCGTTAATAATGGAATTTATTTTGCTAGCCGTTTAGGGAAGTTTCATAGCAATCCAAATAAAGGATTAGAGGTTGTTACACAAGCAATGCATATGTACCCGCGCTTAAGTGAACCGTATTTTGTTGCGGTAGAACAAATTACAACAAATTATAATGGTAAAGATTATAGCGGGAATACAGTAGATTTAGAGAAAATACGTAAAGAAGGAAAAGAGCAATACTTACCAAAAACATATACATTCGACGATGGATCAATTGTGTTCAAAACAGGAGATAAAGTATCAGAAGAAAAAATTAAGAGACTATATTGGGCTGCTAAGGAAGTAAAGGCACAGTATCACCGTGTAATTGGAAATGACAAAGCGTTAGAGCCAGGAAATGCGGATGATGTATTAACGATCGTAATTTATAATAGTCCAGATGAATATCAGTTAAATAGACAATTGTATGGATATGAAACAAACAACGGTGGAATTTATATTGAAGAGACAGGTACATTCTTTACATATGAGCGTACACCAGAGCAAAGTATTTATAGTTTAGAAGAGTTATTCCGTCATGAATTTACTCATTATCTGCAAGGGAGATATGAAGTTCCTGGTTTATTTGGAAGAGGAGATATGTATCAAAATGAAAGGCTAACTTGGTTCCAAGAAGGAAATGCAGAGTTTTTCGCAGGATCTACTCGTACGAATAACGTTGTACCAAGAAAGAGTATAATTAGCGGATTATCATCTGATCCTGCAAGCCGTTATACAGCAGAGCGTACACTATTTGCTAAATACGGTTCTTGGGATTTCTATAATTACTCGTTCGCATTGCAGTCTTACTTATATACGCATCAGTTTGAAACATTTGATAAAATTCAAGATTTGATTCGTGCGAATGACGTGAAAAATTATGATGCATATCGTGAAAATCTAAGTAAAGATCCTAAGTTAAATAAAGAGTATCAAGAGTATATGCAGCAGTTAATTGATAATCAAGATAAATATAATGTACCGGAAGTAGCAGATGATTATTTAGCTGAACATGCACCGAAATCGTTAACTGAAGTGAAAAAAGAAATTAGTGATACGTTGCCTATGAATGATACAAAAATGACAAAACATAATTCTCAATTCTTTAATACATTTACATTAGAAGGTACGTATACAGGTAGTGTCACAAAAGGTGAATCAGAAGATTGGAAAGCAATGAGTAAAAGAGTAAATGAATCTTTAGAACAATTGGCGCAAAAAGAATGGAGTGGCTACAAAACTGTTACAGCATACTTCGTCAATTATCGTGTGAATAGCTCAAATGAATTTGAATATGATGTAGTCTTCCATGGAATCGCAAAAGATGATGGAGAAAATAAAGCTCCAACGGTTAATATAAATGGCCCTTATAGCGGTCTTGTAAAAGAAGGAATTCAATTTAAAAGTGATGGCTCAAACGATGAAGATGGAAAAATTGTTTCTTATTTATGGGAATTTGGAGATGGAAGCACAAGTGCAGAAGTGAATCCAGTACATGTATATGAAAGAGAAGGTTCTTATAAAGTATCTTTAAGAGTAAAAGATGATAAGGGAAAAGAGAGCAGAAGCGAAACAACTGTTACGATTAAAGATGGAAGTTTAACAGAATCAGAACCAAATAATCGTCCAGAGGAAGCAAATCGTATCGGGCTAAATAGTACGATAAAAGGTAGTCTTATTGGCGGGGACCACACTGATGTTTATACATTTAATGTAGCATCAGCGAAAGATATCGACATTTCTGTTTTAAATGAGTATGGAATTGGGATGACATGGGTACTTCACCATGAATCAGATATGCAAAATTATGCAGCTTACGGTCAAGCTAATGGGAATCATATAGAAGCAAAATTTAATGCAAAACCAGGTAAGTATTACTTGTATGTATATAAATATGATAATGGCGATGGAACATACGAATTGTCAGTAAAATAAGTGATTTTCCAATGTATGTTTAACTTTACTTTTTGTGGAAAATAGTATATTATATAGATATATAATATATCGGTTATTTTCTAGGAGGAGCCTGTCACAATAGGTTTCTCCTGTTCTTTTTTAGGGGCCTGTTTTACAGGCTTTTCTTTAAAGAGTAAATAACTGAAAATTAAGAACTATAATCTTTGAAAGAGGTGGGGCATACACATAACAAAAAAGGGATTGTTTAAGAAAGGGGGATAAGAAATGGTCTTGTTTGGTTATCCACTTGAAACAATTTATTTATATGGATTTATTATTGCTACTATACTCACTGTTATTTATATCTTCTTTGGAGATATATTTGAATCGATATTTAGTTTTGGGGGCGGATCTGTATCCGTTGTTACTTTATTACTTAGTTTCTTCGCCATGTTATGTGGGCTTAGTTATATAGGAGAGTACTTATTTTCCTTTAATAGTATTACTATTTTCGGGGCTGCATTTGCTATATCTTTTATCGGTGTTTTCATCATGAAAATACTAATTTTAAAACCGATTGCAGAAGCAGAACAAAATACGATGCAACGTATGGATGAATTTATCGGTTGCAAAGGAGAAGTCATTACGACAATTCCTACAGAAGGATTTGGTGAAGTATTAATTTTATCCCAATTTGGAAGTAATGCAATCCCAGCTAAAACTGTTGGAAAAAAAGATATTTCGCAAGGAACAGAGGTTATTATCGAGGGAGTCCAAGATGGTGTTTTACTTGTACAAAACATCGCTTATTCTTTAAAAAAACCAAAATTATAAGGGGGAATTTACATGACGATTCCATTAATTATCGGTGGAGTTTTACTGGCAATTTTAATTCTACTCATTTTAGTATTCATTACGAAGTATCGTACGGTTGGTCCAGATGAAGCGTTAATTGTTACAGGGAACTGGCTTGGTGGAGGAAAGAATGTTGTTACCACTGATGATGGAAAGAAGATTAAGATTATCCGCGGGGGCGGTACTTTCGTAGTTCCAATTATGCAAAGAGCAGAGCCTTTAAGCCTATTAAACTACAAATTAGAAGTTGGTACACGTGATACGTATACGAAGCAAGGTGTTCCAGTTACAGTAAATGGTGTTTCTATTATTAAAGTAGGTTCTACAATTGAAGAAGTATCTACTGCAGCTGAGCAATATTTAGGAAAAGAAACAGAAGAGTTAAAAGTAGAAGCAAAAGAGGTTTTAGAAGGTCACTTACGTGCAATCTTATCTTCTATGACAGTAGAGGATGCGTATAGTAATAGAGAGCAATTTGCTCAAAAGGTACATGAAGTAGCTTCTACAGATTTAAAGAAGATGGGACTTCGCATTGTTTCTTTCACAATTAAAGAAATAATGGATAAAAACGGATACTTAGATGCGCTTGGTCAGCCGCAAATTGCGACAGTTAAGCGTGATGCAACAATTGCAAATGCAGAGCGTGAAAAAGAAGCACGTATTGAAAAAGCACGTGCTGAAAAAGAGGCAAAAGAAGCAGAATATCAACGTGATGCACAAATCGCTGAAGCTGAAAAACATAAAGAATTAAAAGTACAGTCCTATAAGAGAGAACAAGAGCAAGCACGTGCAGATGCGGATCTTTCTTACGAATTACAACAAGCGAAAGCACAACAAGGTGTTACAGAAGAGCAAATGCGCGTTAAAATCATTGAGCGTGAAAAGCAAATCGAGTTAGAAGAAAAAGAGATTGCGCGTCGTGAAAAGCAATACGATGCAGAAGTTAAGAAAAAAGCAGATGCAGATCGTTATGCTGTTGAGCAATCAGCAGAAGCAGAAAAAGTAAAACAAATTAAAAAGGCAGATGCGGATCAATATAAGATTGAAGCTGAAGCGAGAGCTCGTGCGGAAGAAGTACGTGTGGAAGGTTTAGCGAAGGCGGAAATCGAAAAAGCGCAAGGTCAAGCGAAAGCGGAAGTACAAAAAGCGCAAGGTACAGCAGAAGCAGATGTTATTAGATTAAAAGGTTTAGCAGAAGCAGAAGCGAAACAAAAAATTGCTGAAGCATTTGAATTATATGGTCAAGCGGCAATTATGGATATGGTTCTTAAAATGCTTCCAAGTTATGCGAAGGAAGTTGCAAGTCCGCTTAGTAATATTGATAAAATCACAGTTGTCGATACAGGCGGCGGTGGTAAAAATAGCGGGGCCGGAAAAGTTGCGGGCTATGCGACTGATTTAATGGCAACGATGCAAGAAACGTTAAAGGCTTCTTCTGGAATTGACTTAAAAGAGCTATTAGAAGGATTTGCAGGAAAAGGAGCAGTGCAACAATTATCAAGTGATAAACCTGTTGTATCTGTAGTAGAAGATAAGAAAAAAGAAGTAGAAAAAGATAAAGAATAATAAGGTGGAAAGAACCTCTAGTAAGTGAAATACTAGAGGTTCTCCTATGAATTATAATATTTCGAATAATATACATTTTTATACATTGTTTTAATTATTTAATTTATATAGAATGAAAAAGATATGTATCAATTCTTTAGATGTATAAAAAGATAGAGAGTCTCATTGATACATTTAAATCGTATTATTTTTATAGAAAGATTAAATGTTAATTAATTACATTTAAAACGGTATGGAGGGGTAGAAGTATGTTTCAAGGGAAATTAAGGAGTAGTAGTTTAAAAACAAAGTTACTTGTATCATTTATTATTATTTTAATTCTTCCAAGTATTGTAATTGGTTGGACGTCTTATCAACAGGCGAAGACGAATTTTAATGAAACGATTTTAAACTCGGCGAAAGATAATATAAAAATTTTGGATAATGTAATTAATAAAGAATTGGATAGTAAAAAAGTAGATGCAACTTATTTTACGAAATTATTCACACAATCAAGTTACCAAGCAGATCAAATTCAAAACATACAAAATAAACTAGAAGAATACAATAAACTGCATCCAGAAATGGAAGCAATCTATACAGGATCTAGTAATGGACAGTTCATTCAATCACCAGCTATTCAGATGCCAGATGGATATAATCCTACAGAAAGAGATTGGTATAAAGAGGCCGTGAAGAAAAGTGGAGAGGTAATTGTAACTGCTCCATATAAGTCAAAAACGACAGGGAATATTGTTATTACACTAGCAAAACAAAACGAGGATAAAAGTGGAGTTCTTGGGATTGACTTAATCATTAATAATATTGTTACTACTTCCAAGATGGTTAATATTGGTAAGGAAGGATATGTAGCGATATTTGATCAAGATAAAAATGTAGTAGCGCACCCGAAAATGAAGCCAGGAGAGAAATTAGAAGAGAAACTTAGTAAAGAATTGTATAAACAGGAAGCTGGGGATTTTCATTATTCATTAGATGGTGAAGATCGCAATATCACTTTTAAAACGAATAAGAAAACTGGGTGGAAAATAGCAGGAATTATGCCTTCCAAAGAAATTATCGAAGCGGCTGAACCTATTTTCTATAAAACAGTAACTGTTCTTGGAATTTCACTAATAATCGGTGGGATTGTAATTTACTTCATAATTGCGTCTATTATTAAACCGTTAAAACAACTTGTCATATCATCGAAGAAGATTAGTGAAGGTGATTTAACAGAATCAATTACAGTTCATTCTAAAGATGAAATTGGACAGCTAGGAGAAAGTTTTAACGAGATGGCTGCATCGTTACAAAGTGTCATTTCCAATATAAACACTTCAGCAAGTCATGTAGCGGCATCTTCAGAAGAATTAACAGCTAGTATGAAGCAGACAAGCGAAGCGACGGAACAAATTACACAGGCGATAGAGCAAGTATCAAGTGGTGCAGAAATACAAACGAAAGAAGTTGAAGAAGGAGCAACATTGTTAGAAGAAGTTACAGAAGGAATTCAGCGTGTTGCAGATAGTTCTTCATTAGTATCTACAGCCTCTATGTATACGAAGAAAAAAGCTGAAAATGGTGGGAAGTTAGTTGAACAAACTGTGAATCAAATGCAATTAATTCATGAGTCTGTTTCACAGTCAGACAAAATCATTGGTTTGTTAGACGATAAGTCGAAACAAATTGGAGCAATCCTTGAAGTGATTCAACATATTGCAGAACAGACAAATTTATTAGCGTTAAATGCGGCAATTGAGGCTGCGAGAGCTGGAGAGCAAGGAAGAGGATTTGCAATTGTAGCAGATGAAGTGCGAAAGCTAGCAGAACAATCAGGACAGTCTTCTACGGAAATTGGGAAACTAGTGAAAGAGATTCAATTTGATATAAAAGAAACAGTAAGCTCTATGAATCAAGTTGGAGCAGAAGTACAATCAGGACTTGTAGTTGCAAATGAAACGAAGCAAAGCTTTGCCGAAATATTGAAGTCTACAAATGATACAGTTGTACAAATTGATAGCATGGTAGATGTAGCAAAACAAATGACGGTAGATGCAAAACAAGTAAGTGCATCTATTAATGAAATTGCAGCCACAATTGAAGAAAATGCAGCAAGCGTTCAAAATATTGCTGGTTCTTCAGAAGAACAATTAGCTTCAGTAGATGAAATAAATGCAGCAGCAGTCCATTTATCACAAATGGCAGAAGAATTACAAGAGATGATTAGTAAGTTTAAAGTGTAATAACAAATATTAAGAAACGAGGTAATAATTTTACTTCGTTTCTTTTTTTATGAAGAGAAAAAGAAAGAAATATAGAGTAACCGTGTTATGATTAAGTATAATTAAAGAGACTGTATATTCTTTAAATTCTATCTTTAATCATGTTAGGGGAATGGTTTTGAAATTAAAAAAATTAAAACTCCAACCGAGAATTACATTAACTATTAGTACACTTATTTTAGTGGTACTTCTGCTAACGAGTTATTTATTTTATTACATATTATCTGAAACGGTAGAAGAGCAAATTGGGAAACGGGCTTTGCATGTTGCGAAAACAGTTGCCGCGATACCAGAAATTCAGGAAGCTTTTCAAAAAGAAAATCCAGCTTCTATTATTCAGCCAATCGCAGAAAAAATTCGAATGGATACAGAGGCTGACTTCATTGTAGTTGGAAACAAAGAGGGGATTCGTTATGCGCATCCTGAGCGAGATAAAATAGGAGAAAAAATGGTTGGCGGAGATAATAAAGGCGTTTTATTAGAAGGAAAATCATATGTTTCGAAAGCAACTGGATCATTAGGCCCTTCATTACGCGGAAAAGTTCCAATCCGTAATCAGGAAAATGAAATCATTGGCGTGGTGTCTGTTGGATTTTCAATGGCTGATATTCATGGAGCGGTAGAAGTGTATGGAAAGCGTGTATTTTGGATTACAATAATAGGGCTATTAATTGGAGTAATCGGCTCTATATATTTAGCGGCAAGTATAAAAAGAATGATGTTCGGGATGGAACCAGAAGAAATTTCATCTTTATATGAAGAGCATAGTACAGTGATTCAATCTGTACGTGAAGGGATTATTGTAATCGATAAAAATGGCATGATTAGTTTAGTCAATCAAGCAGCTTATGATATTCTTTCGCTAGATAAACAACAAAATATTATTGGGGAATTTATTTTAAATGTAATTCCTAATTCAACGATACTAGATGTACTTCAAACTGGTGAAGAACAGTTTGATCGCCAATTAAATATAAAAGGACAGGCTGTTATTGCGAACCGTCTACCTATTAAAGTAAAGAATAAAGTAACTGGCGTTGTATCGAGCTTACGTTTGAAATCTGAAATGGATCAGTTAACAGCAGAATTATCTCAGACGAAGCAATATACAGAGGCATTACGAGCGCAAGCGCACGAATATAACAATTTATTGTATACGCTTTCAGGTCTTATCCAATTAGAATCATACGAAGATGCTTTAGAGCTTATTCATAAGGAAACAGCGGTATATCAAGATTTTGTTCAATTTATTATGAAGCGGATTCAAAATCCATGGCTAGGTGGAATTTTAATTGGATTTTATAATAGAGCACGAGAGTTGAAGATTGATTTTATGCTAGATAGAGAAAGTGGTTTAGAAAAATTAAGTCCACATATTGAGAGTAATTATGTCGTTTCTATTTTAGGAAATTTAATTACGAATGCATTTGAAGCAATTGAAAAAAATGAAGAGAATGATAAGAAAGTAAGGATGTTTGTAACTGATATTGGAGAAGAAATATTAATTGAAGTGGAAGATTCAGGGCAAGGGATTCATGATGAAATAATTACTAGCATATTCTATAAAGGCTTTTCGACGAAAGAAGGAGGAGAGCGAGGATATGGATTAGCAAAAGTGAAAGAGTTAGTAGAAGATTTAAATGGAAGTATTGCAATTGAAAAAGGGGATTTAGGTGGTGCGTTATTTATTATTGCACTACCGAAAGAGAGAGGCGAATAGTAATGGGTGAGGAGATTGAAGTATTAATTGTAGAAGATGATATTCGGATTGCTGACATTCATCGTCGTTTTACTGAGAAAATTGAGGGATTTAAAGTAATTGGAACGGCAACGACTGGAGAACAAGCGAAAGAATGGCTAGAGCTTGTGAAGCCACAGCTTGTTTTATTAGATGTGTACTTACCTGATATGCAAGGAACGGAACTTGTCACATATATTAGGCATCATTTGCACGATACAGATATTATTATGATTACAGCGGCATCGGAAACAGATGTAGTGAGGCACGCCCTGCGGGGCGGAGTAACAGATTATATCGTAAAGCCACTAATGTTTGACCGATTTAAAGCAAGTCTGGAAGGCTATCAAAAAAAGATTATACAGTTAAAGAAAAATAATCAATTATCTACGGAGCAAATTGAATATTTATGGTCTCAAAGAGGGGTGAAGGGAGATCAAATAGAATATGCCCCGAAAGGGATAGATCCTTTAACTTTAGCGAAAATAAAAAAGCATATGTTAACAGTTAATGAAGAAGGGATTACAGCAGAGGTGCTAAGTTCAATGGTAGGCGTAAGCCGATCAACTGCAAGGCGTTATTTAGAGTATTTGATATCTGGGAAGAAAGTCCACGCAGAGCTAATATATGGAAGTGTTGGGAGACCCGAGAGACGTTATTTTCTTGTTTCTTCATAATAAAAAACAGTAGAGGATTTTATTCCTTCTACTGTTTTTTTGCATCTTATATTGGAATAATCCCAATTACAATTCCGGTAATTAACATAACCATTGTCGTTCCAACGGCCCACAATAAAGTGAAGCGTTGATGTTCACCGAAATCAACTTTTGCCATTCCGACCAATAAATAAGTGGAAGCGACAAGAGGACTTAATAAGTGAACGGGTTGCCCAAGTAAGGAAGCACGTCCCATTTCAGCTGCACTAATTCCGTAAGTAGCAGCAGCTTTCGTCAAAATAGGTAATACCCCGAAGTAAAATGCATCATTAGACATGAAAAATGTGAATGGCATACTGAGAAGTGCTGTAATAATTGGCAATTGTGGTCCAAGTGCATCTGGTATAAGAGTTACTACACTGTTAGCCATTGCATCTACCATTTTTGTTCCAGATAAAATACCAGTGAAAATACCGGCAGCAAATACGAGAGAAACAACTGCTAATACATTCCCAGCATGAGAAGCAATACGTTCTTTCTGTTGCTCTAAGTTTGGATAGTTAATCATAACAGCGATAGCAAAAGCGACTGTAAATAAAACAGGTAATGGCATAACTTCTAGTATGAGACAGACAAGTAATGTGGCGGTTAATAAAAAGTTAATCCATAGAAGTTTAGGGCGTTTATGCACTGCTGCTTCGACAGTTGCAGCTTGCTCATCCATTGTTTGCATTTGTTTTAAATACTGTACATCCATAATTCCTAAACGTTTTCTTTCTTTTTGTCCAAGATAGTAGGCAACGAAAACAACCCAAATTGCACCAGCAATCATTCCTGGAATAAGAGGTGTAAATAATTCGGAAGCCTCAAGTCCAAGTGCGCTCATAACACGAGCTGTGGGTCCACCCCAAGGTGTAAGATTTGTTACCCCTGCCCCTAACATAACAACTCCAGCTAATATGAGGGGGTTCATTCCAAGGCGCTTATATAGTGGATACATTGCGGAAACTGTAATCATGTATGTTGTTGTACCATCACCATCTAGAGAAACGATAATAGTCAATATAGCCGTTCCGACAACGATTTTTAAAGGATCTCCTTTTACAAATTTTAAAATCTTACTAATGACAGGATCGAATAAACCGCTATCAATCATAATCCCAAAATATAAAATAGCGAACATAAGCATAATACCAGTAGGTGCTAATTTTTGGATCCCCTCTAACATCATAGGTCCCATATCGGCATAGAATCCGCCAATTAATGCAAAAACACTCGGAATTAATATTAATGCTACTAGCGCTGACATACGTTTCGTCATAATTAAAAACATAAAGACAAATACCATCGCAAATCCAAGTAGTGCTAACATGTAATTTCCCCCTCAAAAGAATGATTGCGCTTTCAAAATAGAATAAAAATTCAGAAAAAGGTTTTTTATTTATAATAAAAGCATCTATTCAAATGGTAAATAATTTGAAAAATAACATCATTAGAAGCATAATTTTTATTTTGTTCATTTTGTTCACGGTAGTTAATTTGAATTTTTAAAAAGTAAGCTGCTTCTCGTAAGAATGGTAGAATAAGATGAAAATAGTGAAGTGTGAAATAGGGAGTAGATGTTATATGAAAACGAGAATTGAAGAGATTTATAGCTCTTATGAAGGAAAAGTAGAGGAGATTTTTATTAATGAATCTTCTTACGTATATGAATGGGAAAAATTACTGATGATCCGAAAAAATGACGGTGAGCTTAAAAAAATTGCAGTCGGGATTAGTGGAAATATAAGATTGGTAAATGTAGAAGTTGGACAGGAAATTAGTGCGGATACATTATTAGTTAAATTAGAAGATGATTTGTTAATTACAGGTTGCGAGTGATGAGAGATGTGTAGAAATAACTACACATCTTTTTTTGTTTCCTATATTACAAAAAGCACATTGTTTTTTCACAAATCTCACACAACCTTTTGGTATTATTTTCGTGGAGTATACGGTTTCTAGGGAGGAATATTGATGAAAGTAAAATATGTCGTACTTGCTATATGTTTATGTTTCGTATTTACGGTAGTCGGGTGTGGGAAAAAGGAAACAGCAGCTGTTGCCATTGATGAGAAACATGATAAATGTGATATTTGCCAAATTGGGGTAACAGATAATCAATTTGCAACAGAAATTATTTTAGAAAATGGAAAAGCGTTAAAGTTTGATGATATCGGTTGTATGTATAAATGGATGGAGATCAACTCAGATGAAAAGACGAAAGAGAAATTTGTCCGAGATTATGATTCGAAAGATTGGATTTCGTTAGAAGACGCTACTTACGTATATGATAAAACAATAACGACACCGATGGCTTATAATGTCATTTCATTTAAAAATAAAAAAGATGCAGAGAGCTTTGTATCTAACTATAAGGGGAAAGTTCTTTCGTATAAAGAGCTAGCAGAGCATAAATGGGAAATGAATAAAGAGATGATGGGGAAACCGAAAGCAGGAAATCATGGTGGACATCATTAATAGAAAAAGACAACTATGTAGTTGTCTTTTTCTATTATTACTCAGGTGCAAATATAGAAAAGGTGTAAAATTTTTAGCAGAACGGTTACAATGGAATATAGTAACCTAAAGCAATCATTTATGTACTTTTTAGAAATGTATACAAATGCGGTAAAAACGTGCTAAACTAATTGCTTCATAATGTTAATGATGGGGCCATCAGGCGTATCATTTCAATAGGTTGAGAAACATAGTATAAGCTTAAGATAATCCGATTAAAGAAGGAATCTAAAGGGCTTATGGATAAATGTACTCAAGAAGAGTTATTGTATGTGATGGAGGAATGGTTAAGAAAACATTATCTTTCATAGGAGCTGTAGTTGTGAGAAAACAAAAAATTTTATTATGTATTTTATTAGGACTTTTAATGACGGTAGTGGCTTGCGATAAGCAAGAAGAACCAGAATCGAAACCGGTTCATGTGAAAAATGAGAAGAAAAAAGAGAAGCATAAAGAACAGGAAGAATCTAAAGAAGAGAAAAGTATAAATTTAATGGACAAACAGTTGTTACTTTCAGCTACTCTTGGAGACACAGAGACAGCTATGAAGTTGATTCAGGATGGAGCGAATATAAACGTAGAAGGTGACAACGGAGAAACGCCTGTCCTTGCAGC
Source organism: Bacillus sp. PK3-067 (assembly GCF_056738645.1). NCBI lineage: Bacteria > Bacillati > Bacillota > Bacilli > Caryophanales > Bacillaceae > Bacillus > Bacillus sp. PK3-067. The sequence goes on from NZ_CP096490.1 coordinate 559,022, forward strand.
GACGTACCAAAATCATGTAGAGACAGTTAAAGCATTAATTGGTGCAGGTGCTAATATTGAAATTAAAGATGAGAAAAAAAGTAATCCACTTCTTTATGCAAGTAGAGAAGGATATACGGATATTGTAAAAGTATTAATTAATGCAGGAGTTAATACGAAAGAAACGACTAGGTCAGGTGGGACAGCACTTATTTCTGCATCTGAGCGTGGCCATGTAGAGGTTGTTAAAGAATTATTAGAGCATACAGATATTGATGTGAATTATAAAAATGAACGTGGTGGAACAGCGTTATTAGAAGCAATTGTATTAGGAAATGGTAGTGAAAACCATAAGAAAGTAATTCAATTACTTATTGATCACGGTGCAGATGTAAACATGGCTAACAAGGAACATCTGACGCCACTGCAATACGCTGAAAAAAGAGGTTTTAAAGATATTGTAAATATGTTGAGGGTAGCTGGAGCGAATGAAGTAGTACAGCCACAACAACCAGTAGAGTAAAAAACGAAAAATAATCCCATTTAGATAGACAGAATGAAGAAATCAGTTAGTATGATGGATTCAGTAATGTGTATTTGAATGGGATTTTTATTTTGAACATGAAAAATAGATTATGAATGGATGGTAAATGGAGTAAATAAGGAGGCAACCTTATTTGGCAATTGTAAAAAATGAAAAAGTAGTTTCTGTTTGTTGCAGTGCCAGAAGTACGCCCGTAGCTGCTGAGGCAAGTGTGGAAACTTTAGCGGAGTTTCAAGGGAACGGATATGGTACTGATGTTGTTACAGCCTGGGCCATATCAATACAAGAGAAAAGGCGCATTCCACTTTATAGTACTGCTTGGGATAACTTTAGTTTGCAAGCAGTGGCAAGCAAACTAAAAATCATTAACTATGGAATGAATTTACATATTGATTGAATTTTAAGTATTGTTTCGTTCTATTTATTTATATTTTAATATCTAGATTAATGTAAATAATGATATGGTGAATATTAACATTCGATTAACACCTAATTAACAATCTATCAAAACTGACTTAATAAATGCGTAATATAGTAAAGGTAACAAAATAACTAGGGTAGAGAACATTTGAGAACACCCACTTACATATAATGTGCCACTTTCTTAGGTGTGCTCTATTCCCTAGAGTTCAAATAAGGAGAAAGGCGTTCTATGTAAGTAGGTGTTTTTAGTTTGGATAAAAATAGAACAGTTAGGTGGAATAAATGTTTAAAGAACCTTATATTGCGATGATAAAGGATTGGAAAGGATACAAAGCATACAAAAAATTGCCGAAAACAGTTTTTCTTATGACTGGTTCAATGCTGGAATTACCAGAGCGTGTATATGAATTGCAGAAACATGGACATGATGTATTTCTTCATTGTGATTTTATACAAGGCTTAAATACGAATACAGAGGAAGCGCTTTTGTATATTCAAGATGTTATCGGGGCACAAGGTATTATTTCAACAAAGGGTTCAACAATTCGAAATGCTAATAAAATTGGATTGAAAACAATTCAACGTATTTTTATTGTAGATACTTTATCTCTTACTAAATCAATTGAAAATTGTAAAACGACTAAACCAAATGCAGTAGAGATTATGCCGGGGATTATGCCTTCTATTATTAAGCAGCTAGTAGAGGAAATAGAGTTTCCTATTATTGCAGGAGGGCTGATTCAAACGCGAGAAGATGCGGAAATTGCAATTCGTGCAGGAGCAAGTGCGATTTCAACAAGTCATTATGAAGTATGGATACAAGAAGAAAAAAGGAGTGCAACCTTGTGATTGAATTGAAAAATGTTTCAAAGGTATATAAAAATGCAGAAGAGACAGCGGTTAAAGGCATATCGGTTCATATTAAGAAGGGTGAATTTTTTGTTTTAGTTGGACCTTCGGGATGCGGGAAAAGCACATTATTACGAATGATCGCTGGCTTAGAAGAGATTTCTTCAGGAGATTTAATTATTAATGAACGTGTTGCAAATGATCTAGAGCCGAAAGACCGTAATCTATCAATGGTATTTCAAAATTATGCATTATATCCACACTTATCTGTAGAAGAAAATATTTTATTTGGACTTAAGGTAAGAAAAGTACAAAAAGAAGAGCGACAAAAGCGATTAATGGCAGCTATTGAAATGGTAGGACTGAAAGAGTATGTGAAAATGAAACCAGGCCAATTATCAGGCGGACAAAGACAGCGTGTTGCACTTGCCAGGGCAATTGTGAGTCAAGCGCCAATCTGTTTAATGGATGAACCACTTTCGAATTTGGATGCGAAATTACGTGCGCAAATGAGAATTGAAATTAGAGAAATTCAGCAGCGATTAGGAATTACGATGATTTACGTTACCCACGATCAAATAGAAGCGATGACTATGGGTGATCGTATCATGGTTTTAAATAAAGGAAGTATACAGCAAGTTGGAACACCACTTAACATATATAACGAACCAGCAAACGAATTTGTTGCAAGCTTTATAGGTTCTCCTTCTATGAATATAAATGATGGGGAAGTAAATAAAGAAAAAGGTGTATTACATATAGGACAATTGCAAATTCCATTATCTATTAGACAGTTAAAGCAATTACCAGAAGGAACAATTCGCATAGGCATGCGCCCTGAGCATATTGCACTGTCTGAGGAGGGACAAGAAGTGACGTTGCAATCTGTAGAAGTATTAGGGAATGAATCTATATTGAACTTTGCGGTAAATGGAACAACTTGGAGTGCGAAAGTTATCGGACAGTTACTCCTGAACAAAGGTGACAAAGTAAAATTATTATTCTCGCAAGAAAAGTTATGCTTCTTTAACGAAAACACGAATGAACGCTTAAAAGTGGTAGCTGAAGAAGAGTTGAAAGTGGTGGCGAAATAATGATCGAAGTAAGTAAGTTACCAGTTCAAACAAAGGTGTCAAAAAAGAAAAAATTATGGGAGAGAACGAAAGATTTAAGAATAGGATTATTGTTTTTGGCGCCATCTATTTTGCTATTTTCGATTTTTCTGTTCTATCCATTGTTTAGGACGATTTATTATAGTTTTTATTTAACCGATATACATGGAGAAGCTAATCTTTTCGTTGGCTTAGAAAATTATCAATATTTATTCTCTGATCCAGCCTTCTACAAAAGTATAAAATCAACTTTATTATTTGTTTTATATACAGTTCCTACGAGTATTATATTTGCTTTGTTTCTTGCATTGATTGCAAATGGAAAGGTAAGAGGTATTGGGTTATTCCGAGTTCTGTTTTCTTCGACGATGGGAATATCAGTAGCTGCTAGTGCAGTGATTTGGCTATTTTTATTTCATCCAAGTGTAGGATTATTTAATAATATATTAGCCTCTATGAACCTTCCTGCAATCGCATGGTTAACGAGTCCGGACTGGGCACTATTCTCTGTATCAGTTACAACAGTTTGGGTGAATACAGGTTTTGCATTTTTAGTTATATTAGGTGGTTTACAAAATATTGATACGTCTTTATATGAGAGTGCATCTATAGATGGTGCTAGTTATTTATATAAGCTTCGCCGTGTTACATTACCGATGCTATCACCAACTTTATTCTTTATTGTAACAGTAACATTAATTAGTGCGTTCCAAAGCTTTGGACAAATTGATATTTTAACGCACGGTGGACCAAATGATGCAACGAATTTAATTGTGTACTCGATTTACAAAGAGGCGTTTGTGAATCATCAATTTGGAACAGCAAGTGCACAAGCGATGGTATTATTTGTTTTCATTTTCGTTGCTACATTACTTCAATTTAAGTTTGCTGAGAGAAAGGTGCATTATAAATGATTGTTAAACAGTGGAAACAAAATTTCCTATTATACATGCTACTCATTATTAGTGCAGTGATGGTATTTTTTCCTGTACTGTATGCATTTTTAATAAGCTTTATGACACCAGACGATATTCAAATGAGAAGGTTATTTCCGACCCAGTTTACTTTTGATAATTTCATTAATATTTTTCAAAAAGTACCGCTTTTTACATACTTATATAACAGTTTAATTGTATCGACAGTCGTTATGATTGGACAACTTATCGTATCAAGTTTAGCAGCTTATGCTTTTGTTTTTCTTCAGTTTAAAGGGAGAAACTTAATTTTCTTCCTGTTTATTTCAACGATGCTTATTCCGTGGGAAGCAACGATGGTGCCTAACTTTTTAACGATTCAAAACTTTGGCTGGATCAATAGTTTCGCCGGGATGACAGTGCCGTTTTTTGCAACAGCTTTCGGTATTTTCTTGTTACGTCAACATTTTATGACACTCCCGAATGAACTGAAAGAAGCTGCTTTTATTGAAGGGATTGGAAATATAAGATTTTTATTCAGCGTTGTAATACCGTATTGTAAAACGAGTTTTATTACGCTTGGAGTATATAGCTTTTTAACAACATGGAATATGTATTTATGGCCACTTTTAGTGACCACTGATGAAAAAGTAAGAACAGTGCAAATCGGTGTAAAGCAGCTTCAGTCTCAAGAAGTTGCAACTGATTGGGGAAGCGTAATGGCCGGTGTTACGGTTATCGTTATTCCAACATTGATTTTACTATTTTTAGGGCAAAAGCAATTACAACAAGGATTAACAAAAGGTGCAATTAAATAACTAAGAGAAGGTGAGATTTAAATGAGTCTAGTTAAAAAAGGTGCTGCTCTATTAATGGTAGCAACAATGGCATTATCTAGTGCAGCTTGTTCAAATAGTAAAACAGAGGGAAAACCTGAAGTACAGGCAAAAGTAGCACCAGTTGAAAAAAATGGTGATAAAACTGTAATTCGCTTCTGGCATGCGATGGGTGGAAAAACACAAGGAGTATTAGATGGTCTTGTTGCAGACTATAATAAGTCGCAAAATAAATATGAGATAAAGGCAGAGTTCCAAGGGACATATGAAGAGTCTTTAACGAAATTTAGAACGATGTCTGCAACGAAAGAAGCGCCAGCTCTTGTTCAATCGAGTGAAATTACAACGAAATATATGATTGATAGCAAAAAAATCACACCAATTGATAGCTGGATAAAAAAAGATAAGTACGATACGTCAAAATTAGAAAAAGCAATTACAAATTATTATTCAGTTGATGGAAAAATGTATTCTATGCCATTTAATTCATCTACACCAGTATTAATTTATAATAAAGATGCTTTTGCAAAGGCGGGCTTAGATCCAGAGAAAGCTCCAAAAACATATGCGGAATTACAAGAAGCAGCGAAAAAGTTAACGATTAAAGAAGGCGGAAATGTAAAACAATATGGATTCTCCATGCTTAACTACGGTTGGTTCTTTGAAGAATTGTTAGCGACACAAGGTGCTTTATATGTAGATAACGAAAACGGCCGTAAAGATGCTGCAAAGAAGGCGGTATTTAACGGTAAAGAAGGACAGAAAGTATTTGGAATGTTAGATGATTTAAATAAAGCTGGCGCACTTGGAAAGTATGGAGCAAGTTGGGATGATATTCGTGCCGCGTTCCAATCTGGACAAGTTGCTATGTATTTAGATTCTTCAGCAGGTGTTCGTGATTTAATCGATGCATCTAAGTTTAATGTAGGTGTTTCATATATTCCGTATCCTGAGGATTCGAAACAAAATGGTGTTGTTATTGGTGGAGCATCATTATGGATGACGAATATGGTTTCAGAAGAAACGCAACAAGGTGCTTGGGACTTTATGAAATATTTAACGAAGCCAGACGTACAAGCAAAATGGCATACTGCAACAGGTTATTTCTCAATTAATCCAGATGCATATAATGAGCCATTAGTAAAAGAGCAATATGAAAAATATCCACAGTTGAAAGTAACAGTAGATCAATTGCAAGCGACGAAGCAATCTCCAGCAACACAAGGGGCTTTAATTAGTGTATTCTCAGAATCACGAGATGCAGTTGTAAAAGCATTAGAAGCGATGTATGACGGGAAGAATAGTAAAGAAGCGTTAGATGAAGCTGCCAAAGCAACAGATAGAGCAATTAGCATTTCAGCTCGTACGAGTCAAAAATAAGAGAAAGCCGTATCCTTAAAAGGGATACGGCTTTCTTTATAGGGAGATAAGGGATCAAAGAAATGATGAAGTCTTATCTCTTTTATATGAGTAAAGGGTCTAGAGTGAATGTTGTCCTTTTCATTATTTATTTAACTCCATTGCGACTTGTTTACCATTTACGAAAACCTCTACTACCGCTACTACAACTTCCATTACTTTTTTCATCTCTCATCTCTCCTTATTTTTTGTTTCATTTCTTACTCTCAGTATAAGGAAATACAGTAATTACAACTATCGAATTGGATGACAAGAGACTTACATTGTTGTAAGGATAATAGTTTAGTTTGTAATAAAGTGAAACTGTAATCAGTGGGGGGCTTACTGCCCGTTAATGCGGGATTTCAATTCTGAACTTTCTGTCGTTTTGAACTATAATTAGAAAGAGGGGGGATAATATGAAAAGAATTCTTGTTATTAGTGATATTCATGGAGAGATAGAAAAGTTCGAACATTTATTGGAAGAAGCTCAATATGATGCGAAACAGGATCAATTAATCTTACTGGGAGATTATGTAGATCGTGGTCCAAATGCGCGTGCTGTAATTGAAAAGGTAAGAGAATTGAAAAAAGAGGGAGCACTCATTTTAAAAGGAAATCATGAAGATATGATGATTAAGGCGTTAACGACAAATGAGGAACGTTCATGGAACCATTGGGTAAAAAGAAATGGTGGAGATAAGACATTATATAGCTATGGATTTGTAGAAGAAGATATTGCGGTTAATGAGAAAGACTTCCAAAAACCGATTTTACACTCTCGTGTATTAGAGGAACATATAAAGTTTATTCAAGAATTAGATCATTACATTGAAACAGAAGAGTATATATTTGTACATGCTGGGGTTGAACCGATGAAACGAGTTTCTGAATCTGAACCATATACATTAATGTGGATCCGTAATGAATTTCATAATGGATATAGCGGTGAAAAGGTTATTGTATTTGGGCATACGGAAACAAAAACGCTTCATGGTAGTGAGGATTGCGGAGTGTATTTTGGTAGTAATCGTATTATTGGGATTGATGGCGGGGCTGTGTATGGCGGTCAGCTAAATTGTTTAGAGTTGCCGAGTAAAAAGGTATATGTAATAAAAAATTGAAAGAGATAAGAGGAATCTTATTTCTTTCAATTTTTTATTAAGCTAAATTTAAGACAAAGTTTTTATAATAAAACTTCAAAATTTTAGAAGGAAATAGTTAAAAATGAAATTACGTAATGTAACTACATTCTTTTGTTATGAAGAGAAGAAATGTAATAATAAATAGAATTGAACTATTTGATGGAAGGTGAGAGCATGCGTTTACTTGTAGTAGAAGATAATGCTTCGTTATTAGAGTCTATCGTACAAATTTTACGTGATGAATTTGAAGTAGATACGGCAATAAATGGAGAAGATGGATTGTTTTTAGCTCTTCAAAATATATATGATGCAATTTTGCTGGATGTGATGATGCCAGGGATGGACGGATTTGAAGTGATTCAAAAAATACGAGATGAAAAGATTGAAACACCAGTCCTGTTTTTGACAGCGAGAGATTCTTTAGAAGATCGGGTGAAGGGATTGGACTTTGGTGGAGATGACTATATTGTTAAGCCATTTCAGGCCCCTGAATTAAAAGCGAGAATTCGTGCTTTACTACGCAGAAGTGGTAGTTTAACAACGCAGCAAACAATTCGCTATAAAGGCATTGAATTGTTCGGAAAAGATAAAGATGTTCAAGTAGATGGAAAAGGTATGAAGTTATCATTAAAACAATATGAGCTTCTAGAGTACCTTGTTCAAAATAGCGGAAAGATTTTAATGCGTGAACAAATTTTTGATCGTGTTTGGGGATTTGATTCAGATACGACAGTAGCGATTGTAGAAGTGTATGTGCATCATTTACGTAAAAAATTAGAGCCATTCGGTTATCAGAAAGATATTCAAACCGTTCGAGGTATTGGATATATATTAAAAGAACAATGAAAAAAGGAAGTATGTTTCAAAAAACACGCATTCGTTTGACTATAGTGAACTCATTAGTATTTATTCTATTAATAGGTATATTAGGCAGTATTATTTATTCGTACACATACAAGCGTATTTATAGTGAAGTAGATCAATCTATAAAAATGATAGCTCAGTATAGAGAAAAATTAGATGTTAAAGTACCACCAAGAAAACGCATGGAGAATATCCAAATTGGAGATCCGCGAGTAACTAGAATAACTTGGAATGGGAAAATAGTGAAAATAGAGGGCGATAACCGTAAATTCCGTTCTATTTTTGAAGAGAATTTGGAAAGTTTTTCTCCCGAAAAATTAGAGGAGTTACAAGATATTGAAGTACAAGGACGATATTTTAGAGCATTTTCGCTTCAAAAAGATGGAGAAATAGTTCAAATCGTGCGAGATATAACAGCGGAAGAAGGAATGTTAAATACTTTATTTTTAATTCTCGTTATAGGTTGTAGCATAGGAAGCCTCTGTGCGATAGGTATTGGCTTTTTCCTAGCTGGTAGAGCACTTGTACCTATTCAAAGTTCATGGGAGAAACAGCAACAATTCGTTTCTGATGCATCACATGAACTCAGGACACCACTTGCAGTTATTCAATCAAAAACGGATGTTTTATTCCAGTCACCATCCGCTACGATAGAAGAAAAAGCGATGGATATTTCTACAATTTCAAAAGAATGTAGGCGGTTATCGAAACTCGTTAGTAATTTATTATTGCTAGCACGTTCTGATTCTAATCAAATTGAGATGGATAAGAAAATATTTGAACTTGATAAATTGTTAGAAGAAATAGTAGCTCCATATAAAGAGATTGCTTCTTATCAAGAAAAAGAAATGATGCTAAAAGTAGAACGTGGTGTATCTTTTATGGGGGATAGAGAGCGGATTCATCAAATGATGGTCATACTGTTAGATAATGCGATGAAGTATACAAACGAAGGTGGGCATATTCAAATTGATTGCACGCAAACGAGTAGTTCAATTCGCATACAGGTGAAAGATGACGGGATAGGAGTGAAAGAAGAAGATATTCCGAAATTATTTGATCGTTTTTATCAAGGGGATAAAGCAAGAAGTACGTCAGAAGGAGCTGGATTAGGTCTTTCAATCGCAAATTGGATTGTAGAAAAGCATTACGGAAAAATATCAGTAGAGAGCAAATGGGGAGATGGCACTTGTTTTGAAGTGATTTTCCCTAAAAATCAAAAAATATAAGTAAGAAGACGACCTTGTTTTTACAAGGTCGTCTTTTTTTAAGGGAAAGTTAAGAAACTATTTATATTATGTATGGCATAAAGAAAGTTCGTTACATGAAGAAGAGATTAGGTGTATGTGAGTGGGGTTTATCAATCATAATGTTATCTCAAGCAGCGATGAGATGTATGTATAGTATTAAAAAAACTAGGGGAATGATGGGAAAGAAAGTATAAGAGGGAGGAATTAATTTTGAAAAAGAAAATGATGACGGTATTCACTATTGGAGTAATGAGTTTAAGTATATTAGGGGGGGCCTCTCCTTCTGAAACACAAAAAGGAAAGACAGATTACACGCAGCGCAGTAAAGAACAATTGAACAATGGTAAGATACATGCAGTGCATACAGAAGAAAAAGCAGAGAAACTAGGTATTGAAACGGAAGGAAAAGAACAAATTACACTAGAAAAAGAAATTCATGAAACAGAAGTAGGAAGGGAAGCAGAGCAGTTAGGCATATCGATTGAAGGAAAAGATGTTGGGATGCTGTCAGAAGAAATCTATGAAACAAAAGTAAAGCAAGAAGCGTTAAAGCTAGGTATATCTATAGAGAATACATCAATTGTAGATTTAATTACTCAAATTAATGCGATTAAAATTAAAGATGAAGCAGATAAATTAGGTATTTCGACAGATGGAAAAGAAATCGAAGACATCGCGGAAGAAATCTACGGAAAGAAAGTAAGAGAAGAAGCAGGAAAGTTAGATATTTCTCAAAAAGGAAAAGAAATTGAAGAGTTAGCACAAGAAGTGTACGAACAAAAAGTACAAGAAGAAGCAAAAAAACATCATATTGATTTGTATGGTAAAGATATATATCAAATATTAAGAGAAATTAATGAACAAAAGGTGCTACAAATGGCAGATGAGCTTAATATGGATAAAATGAATATGAATATTCAAGAGTTAGCGGAAAAGATAAAAAAAGATCAGCCTGAAAAAGGAAAAGAACTAAATTTTGTACCGATGGTACGAACGGATGCTGACGCATTTTATTCTTATTTAACGAATTAATAAGGGTGTGAAAGCGATAAGAAAATTGAAGTGGTATATATGTACAGCTTTACTAGGTGCAGCAATATGGAGTGTATATACAAATGGAATTCCAAAGTATGTAGAGAAGTTAACATTCTCAAATATACAAAGAGGAAAAGAAACGGAGTTTAGTAATAACGATGAAAAAGTCATCTTAGCAAATGTTCCCTTAATTCAGCAGTTACCAGAATTGGATAGAGGCTGTGAAGTGACGAGCTTAGCGATGATGTTACAATACGCTGGTGTTTCAGTGGATAAGATGACATTAGCAAATGAAATAAAAAAAGTTGATTTTATAGACGATGGTGTGCGCGGGAATCCGAATGAAGGATTTGTAGGTAATATTTATACATTTTCTGAATCGGGATATGGTGTATATCATGGGCCACTTTTTCAGTTAGCGGAAAAATATTTACCTAATAAAGCTGTAGACTTAACAGGGAAGAATATAGAAGAAATTTATAAGAGTATAAAAGCAGGGCAACCTGTAGTCATGATCACAAATGCAACATTTGCACCATTAGATGAAGCTGAATTTACTACATGGGAAACAAATAGTGGAGATGTTTCTATTACGTATAATGAACATTGTGTTGTACTTATTGGGTATGATCAGGAATCTGTATATATTCGAGATCCACTTAAGGATAGCTTAGATGTAAAAGTACCGAGAGAAACCTTTGAACAGGCATGGGTACAAATGGGAAGTCAGGCAATTAGTTATGTAAAGAGCGCTAAATAAATTAGGACGAAGAGTTTTAGTAATATGACTATAAGGCGAAGGGTAAAGATTTGAGGATTATAAGAGAAGTTTTATAGAGTAGAAGCTGTTAAGAAATAAGAGAACTTTAGCATATATAATGCTAAAGTTCTCTTATTTTTATGATTAAAATACGTATAAGGAGTGGATATGCAAAAATGCATAATTGACGAAAAAATTACATGTTATCATTATATATTGTTTTATATATGTTAATTGTATAAAATGACACAAGTATCCACATTACATAAAGGAGGCTTATTATGCAAAAAATATTTAACTGGGTTAAATGTATGAGTATCAATAAAAAATTAATCATTTCATTTTTTATTATTTTAACTATACCAGGAATTATTATCGGTGGTGTTTCATATCAAACTGCCAAAACAAATTTTGAGCATCAAATGACAGATAAGGCAAAGGAGAATATTTCGATTTTAAATACTGTTATTTCTCAAAATATAGAAGAGAAATTTGTTGATGCGACGTACTTTGCAGACATCTTAACAGAGGATACATATCTAAATGGACAAGAAGAAATAGTAAGAACGAAGTTAGCACAATATATAAAGCTTCATCCAGAAGTAGAAGGTATTTATATTGGAACAGAGACGGGAAAGTTTATAAGAGAACCATTTATTCAAATGGCTGATGGGTATAATCCAACAGATAGATCTTGGTATAAAGAAGCACATGAAAATAAAGGGAAAGTAATTGTTACTGCGCCATATCAGTCAGCATCTACAAAAAATATGGTAGTGACGATTGCGAAAGAAGTAAAAGATGGTAAAGGTGTTATAGGAATTAATTTAAATTTAGATAACATCTTAAAAATTTCCAAAATGATTAACATTGGTGAAAAAGGTTATGCAGTTATTTTAGATCAAAATAAGCAAATTGTTAGTCATCCATCTAGAAAACCAGGTGCAAAAGTTACTGATCCTTGGATTAAACCAATTTATGAAGATAAACAAGGAAATGTGTCTTATACAGAACAAGATGATAAAAAGAATTTAATCTTTGCAACAAATGAGAAAACGGGCTGGAAAGTAGTTGGTGTTATGTTCGATGAAGAAATTACCCAAGCTGCCAGTCCAGTGTTTTATAAGACTTTGATTGTCATTGCTATCGCTATTGCATTTGGTAGTATATTAATTTATTTCATTACAAAGTCTATTACAAGGCCATTACGAAAAATAGCTGAATCGGCATATAAAATTAGTAAGGGAGATTTAACAGAGAAAATTACAATCCATTCCAAGGATGACATAGGGAAATTAGGGAATTCATTTAATGAAATGTCTACGTCTTTACAAGATGTTATTACCCAAATTAGCTTTTCAGCAGAACATGTTGCAGCATCGGCAGAAGAGTTAACAGCGAGCGTACAGCAAGCAAATGATGCGACAGATCAAATTACAATTGCAATGGAACAAGTATCAGGTGGGGCTGAATCACAAAGTCAAGGTGTTGAAGAAGGTGCGGCTACATTGCAACAAGTAAATACAGCAATTCAAGATGTAACTGGAAGCGCAGAGTCAATTTCTATTTCCTCATTACATGCGCGAGAAAGAGCTGAAGAGGGAGAAGATTTAGTTGAACAAACTGCAAAACAAATGCAGTCTATTTCTAGGTCGGTATCCGAGTCAGATGCTATTATTAAACTGCTTGATGAGAAATCAAAGCAAGTAGGAGCTATTTCTGAAGCAATTCAAAACATCGCAACTCAAACAAACTTATTAGCTTTAAATGCGGCTATTGAAGCAGCAAGAGCAGGTGAACAGGGACGAGGATTTGCTATTGTAGCAGATGAGGTTAGAAAATTAGCAGAGCAATCAGGAGAGTCATCTGGAGAGATTGCAAATTTAATTGCAGAAATTAAGGCGGATATTGAACATACTGTTAAGGCGATGGATAATGTGAATGGAGAAGTTCAACAGGGCCTTGATGTTGTAACAAAAACGAAAGTAAGTTTTACGGAAATTTTAAGTTCTACTACACATATTGTTTCTCAAGTTAATCAAATGGTAGAAACAACGAAGAGAATTGCTGGGGATGCAAATGAAGTGACAAATGCTATTGATGAAATTGCAGCTGCTGCAGAAGAAAATACAGCTAGTATGCAAAGTGTTGCAGCTTCAACAGAAGAACAGGTTAATTCCATGGAGGAAATTAGTTCAGCTTCGCAAAACTTAGCTGAGATGGCAGAAGAACTACAAGCGATGACTAGTAAATTTAAAGTATAATAACAGCAGATAAGTAAGGTGAAAATAATATCACCTTACTTATTTTTCTATTCAGCAATTAGGGGAGTCATTAACGGGATGAAAAAAAGAAAAAGACTATGGAATTTATGGAAAACGATTACATTGTTAGTTTGTACAGTTGTAATTTTTTCTTTACTTGTGACAGATATATTAATTAGTCATAATGTAGAACGGACGACGGAGGATAGCCAAGCAGAGAAGGCAAAAACAATTGCACACATTGTGGCGAATGATTCGATTGTAATCGATGGTTTGGTTGGGAAAGCAGATACCTCTGCAATCCAAACGTATACAAATAGAATATTACAAAACACAGGTGTTCAGTTTATTGTAGTTATGGACATGAATGGAATAAGAAAGTCACATCCAAATCCTCAAAAAATAGGGCATCATTTTATTGGGGGAGATGAAGGGCCTGCATTGAAAGGAAAAGAACATGTATCGTTAGCAGAAGGAACTTTAGGTATTTCCATGCGAGTGTTTGTACCAATATTTTCTGAAACAGGTGAACAACTTGGAGCTGTGGCTGTTGGTATTTCAGCAGATAATGTAAAAGAGAGAGTTAAGGAAAGTAGACATATCATTTATATTGGTGTCGGAGTTGGTGTATTAGTCGGAATTATAGGAGCAATATTGCTAGCTAGACATATAAAGAAAAGTTTATTCGGTCTTGAGCCGCACAGGATAGCAAAAATTCTTGAAGAAAGAAATACGATGCTACAATCTGTAAAGGAAGGTATTATTGCTGTAGATAAAGAGGCTAGAGTAACATTAATTAATAATGAAGCGAAACGTCTATTTAAAAAAAGCGGACTTGAAGAAGATTTTATCGGTAAAGATGTTGAGTTGTATATGCCAAATTCACGTATAAAAGAAGTATTGCAAACGGGAGAAGTACAATTAAACGAAGAACAAAATATTTATGGAATTACGATTGTGACGAATCGAGTTCCTTTATATGTAAAAGGAGAAATAGTTGGTGCAATTGCAACATTTCGTGATAAAACAGAGATTAGAAAACTAGCAGAGGAACTAACTGGTATTAGACTATATGCAGAAGCATTACGGGCACAATCTCATGAGTTTATGAATAAGATGCATGTCGTATTAGGGCTTACACATATGAAGCAGTATGAAGAATTACAGAAGTATATAAGCGGCATGGTATCAGAGCATCAATATGAAATTGGTGGAGTTATGAAAAGAATAAAAAGTCCAGTATTTGCTGGTTTTTTACTAGGTAAGCTCAGCTATGCTAGAGAGAAAAATATAAAATTAATTATAAGTGAAGATTCTTATATGCCGGAAATAGATGATGAAAGTATTACTCATGAACTTATTACGATTGTCGGAAATTTAATTGATAATGCATTAGAGGCAGTTACGAATTGTGAAAAGAAGCGAGTTGAAGTTAAGATACAACATGGGGATATACTAACTATTACAGTACAAGATACGGGAAAAGGTATACAAGAAAAAGAAATAGAGCAATTATTTACGAAAGGTTATTCCACAAAGGGAGATAACCGCGGTTATGGTTTGTATCTTGTAAAAGAAAGTATACAGCGAATAAATGGGGAAATTCATATGCATTCATTAGTAGGTAAGGGAACAACGATAACAATTGAAATACCTAAAGGTAGGGATGAGAGGCAAATATGATTAAAGTTTTAATTGTAGAAGATGACCCGATGGTAGCAATGCTAAATACGCATTATTTAGAGCAAGTAGGAGGATTTGAACTTGTTCAAGCAGTTAACTCAGTAAAGTCGGCGATCGAAATATTAGAGAAATCACGAGTAGATTTAGTATTACTTGATATTTTTATGCCTGAAGAGACTGGTTTTGAGCTTTTAATGTATATCCGGAACCAAGAAAAAGAAATTGATATTATAATGATTTCAGCTGTACATGATATGGGAAGTATTAAAAAAGCATTACAATATGGTGTAGTAGATTATTTAATTAAACCATTTACATTTGAACGATTTAAAGAGGCATTAACTATATATCGAGAAAAACTTACTTTCATGAAAGAACAACAAAAAATTAGTCAATCGGAATTAGATTTGTTAATTTTACAAAAAGAAAAAAGGGAGCCTACTGTCACGAAAGAGCTTCCGAAAGGGTTAACGAAGCAAACGTTGCAATTAATTTGGCAGAAGATCGAGTCGTTGAATGGAAGAGTGTTTACAACAGATGAAATGGCACAATTAGTTGGAATTTCAAGAGTTTCTATTCGAAAATATGTAATGTTTTTGACTGACATTGGAGTGTTAGAAAACGAAATGATGTACCAACATGTGGGCAGACCTGTAAGTAAATTAAGATGTGTTGATCAAAAGAAAATAGAGTTTTACGTATAAGCGACTTAATATAAGTCGCTTATACTTTTTTTAATTACAAAATCAATTACAAAACTTACAAAAACTATTTTTACTATTGAAAGCGTTTTAATATTGTTATTAAGAAAACGAGGGGGTGCCATATGGGAATTCAAAAGAATGTGGAAGCGGTATCATTTTCTGAAGGAAATGAAGTACAAAGAGAATCTTTCGCTTCTAAAATTATGAATGTAAAAATCGGTGTTATACCTTTACCGTTATATGTAGTATTGGCTGCTATTATTTATGGGGCATCTGTATATAATAAATTGCCAGCAGATATGATTGGTGGATTTGCAGTTATTATGATTATGGGGATTTTCTTAGGCGATATTGGGATGAGAATTCCAATTTTAAAAAATATCGGCGGTCCAGCAATACTTTCGTTATTTATTCCATCATTACTTGTATTTTTTAACTGGATGAATCCAGCTTCAATGGAAGCTGCGACTATGTTAATGAAAAAATCGAACTTTTTATATTTATATATTTCTTGTTTAGTAGTCGGAAGTATTTTAGGAATGAACCGTAAAGTGTTAGTACAAGGTTTCGTTCGTATGTTTATTCCTTTAGTAGTAGGGACGTTAGCTTCTGTAGCAGTAGGGTTATTGGTCGGTTCATTATTTGGATTTGAAATGAAGCACACATTCTTCTTTATCATCGTACCAATTGTGAGTGGTGGTATCGGGGAAGGGATTTTACCATTGTCGCTAGCTTATAGTGATATTTTAAATGAATCATCAGCGACGTTTGTATCACAGCTTATTCCAGCAGCTATTATTGGAAATATGTTCGCAATTGTAAGTGCAGGGTATATGAAGCGTTTAGGTGAGAAGAAACCGGAGCTTAGTGGTAACGGTGTATTAGTGAAAACAGACAATCAAGCAGAATTATTAAAAGAACAAAATACAGAGAAGCCAATTGACTTCTCATTAATGGGAGCAGGTTTATTAATTGCGTGTACGTTCTTCATCTTTGGAGGATTTGCTTCTAAGTTCATCGGTATTCCTGGGGCAATCATTATGATTTTTTCAGCAGCACTTGTGAAATACTTTAAATTAATGCCAGCAAAAATGGAGCAAGGAGCATTCCATTTATATAAATTTATTTCGAAGAATTTAACTTGGCCTTTAATGGTTGGATTAGGATTGCTATATATTCCGTTAAAAGACGTAGCAGCAGTTCTTTCAGTAGGATATGTTGTTGTGTGCGCATCGGTTGTTCTTACAATGGTAGCATCAGGTTTTCTTGTAGGGAAAGTGATGAAGATGTATCCAGTTGAATCGGCGATTGTAACTGGATGTCATAGCGGTTTAGGCGGAACTGGAGATGTTGCTATTTTATCGGCTTCAAATCGTATGGAATTAATGCCGTTCGCGCAAATTTCAACTCGTTTAGGCGGGGCGGCAATGGTTGTAACGGCGACAATATTATTAAAAATGTTTTCATGATCAAACAAGCTAGCTATATTCATATAGCTAGCTTGTCAAATTAAGGGGAGATTATAAGTATGTTAGCAAATCAAATTAATGAAAGATCATTGTTATTGCATAAAGAATTAGTAGGGAAAATTGAAATTACAAGTAAAGTGGAGGTAAATTCAGCGGATGATTTAAGCCTGACGTATACACCAGGTGTAGCGGAGTCGTGTAAAGCAATTGCGGCAGATGAAGAAACAGTGTATGACTATACAGCACGTGGCAATATGGTGGCAGTTGTTTCAGATGGAACAGCGGTACTCGGTTTAGGAAACATTGGACCGAAAGCGGCTATGCCTGTTATGGAAGGAAAAAGTATTTTGTTTAAGAAGTTTGCGAATGTAGATGCTTTCCCATTATGTTTAGGCACAACGGATGTAGATGAAATCGTTACCCTTGTAAAAAATTTAGAGCCTACATTTGCAGGGATTAATTTAGAAGATATTGCAGCACCGCGTTGTTTTGAAATTGAAAAACGATTAAAAGAAGAAACGAATATTCCTGTATTCCATGATGATCAACATGGAACAGCTATTGTCGTTTTAGCAGCTGTTATTAATGCATTAAAAGTTGTTAGCAAACAAATGGATAATGTGAAAATCGTTATTAACGGTGCGGGTTCGGCAGGAATTGCAATTGGAAAATTATTATTAAAGGCTGGTGCAAAGCACATTACGTTAGTTAGCCTAGAAGGTATTGTTTGTGAAGGTGAAACATGGATGAACGAAGCACAAATTGAAGTTTCAAAAAAGACAAATCGTGAACATGTGCGTGGAACGTTAAAAGAAGCAATTCACCAAGCTGATATTTTTATTGGCGTATCTGCTCCTAACGTATTAACGAAAGAACTTGTACAGACGATGAATGAGAAAGCAATTGTGTTTGCAATGGCGAATCCAATTCCAGAAATCTTCCCTGAGGATGCATTAGAGGCTGGGGCAGCTGTAGTAGGAACTGGACGCTCGGATTATGCGAATCAAGTAAATAATGTATTGGCGTTTCCCGGAATATTCCGCGGTGCGTTAGATGTGCGCGCAACTGATATTACAGAAGAGATGAAATTAGCGGCAGCATATGGGATCGCTAACATTATTACTGATGAAGAACGTAATGCGAATTATGTAATCCCGAATCCATTAGATAAAAGAGTTGTTCCAAGTGTTGCAGAAGCAGTAGCGAAAGCAGCTATTGATTCAGGCGTGGCACAAATTACGAAAATACCACGTTATTAATAGCGAAAAGCAGTGCCTAAAAGGCACTGCTTTTTTGAGATAAGAAATCAAAATAATGAAGAAGTGTAGAATTATTTATGTTTCTTCACTATTTATTTAATTCCATTGCAACTTGTTTACCATTCACTAAAACCTCAGTTACTGCTACGATCACTTCTATCATTTTTTTCATCTCTCATCTCTCCTCGTTTCATTTCTTACTTTAAGTATAAGAGAAGAGAGATAATTCAACTATCGAAGTACATGACGTAGAAATTACATTGTTGTAAGAAAGTGGTTTATTTTTGTCACTTTACTCAGCAGTGATTACAAACTGATCATAATATTTTTCATTCACATATATATTTAATAACCATAATCCAGATGAAGGTAGTGACATAGTGAGAGGGAGTTCGTTTGTAGTAGAATCGATTGTATTTGAAGTAGTCCAAGTTTGTTTGGAAGTTTCTTTTTGAAAGAGTACTTGTGTCGGAGTTACAGATCCTTGTTTTAGCGCAATAATAGACAATTTTCCAGTTGGTATTTCAGAATCTAGAAAGTGCCACATTATTTCATTTTGTTCATTTGCGATAATAGGACTATCAGCCATTGCGACTTTACCTTCGATGCCTTTTAAAGGCATTTTTCCTTCTACGAAAGAAGGTGTTTCTTCCCAATTTACATCTTTTAAAACACTAAGGTGAAAGAAGGAAGGTGCGTTCACTTGAGTGGATGACGTTGCTATTACGTCTTTTTTTTGTTCTTTTGAATCCGGTTGCGTTTGTGTGCATC
Organism: Bacillus sp. PK3-067; assembly: GCF_056738645.1. Taxonomy (NCBI): domain Bacteria; kingdom Bacillati; phylum Bacillota; class Bacilli; order Caryophanales; family Bacillaceae; genus Bacillus; species Bacillus sp. PK3-067. The sequence continues at coordinate 578,281 of NZ_CP096490.1, forward strand.
CAGTGATGAGGAAGGAGAGAAGTAGCATAGTTCCGATTTTTTTCATGGTGCCACACTCCTAGTTTTTATTGTTAGTGTAATTGTATTTGCTAGAAGGCGGGACAATTCCTTTAAAGTATAAAAAGAGGTCGTAAGTTTTGTACGACCTCTTTTGACATTTTTATCCCGTAAAAGCCCGATTGGTGTAGGTTAATAATTAGTGGGAGATAGTCCCCACTAATTAAAGTTTCATTTTATATTTGTTCCGTTGTATAGGTTGGTTCGGTTTCTTTTTGAGGCATCGTCAAAAAAATAACGGACAGAACGATACATACGCCGCCTAATAATTGATATGTTCCAAAAGATTCATTTAGCCAAGTGATTGAAACGATGGCAGCTACAAGGGGTTCAATGCTAGATAAAATGCTTGTTTCTGTTGCTGCTAAATATTTAAGACTACCGATATATAGAAGGAAAGAAAGGGTACCACTAATAATGATAAGAATAAGCATAGAAAAAGTTTTTAGTGTAAGGGTTTGTGAAAATTGATTCCACCCGAATGAACGATTATAAATAAGTAGTGCAATTCCTCCGATTAACATCCCCCAACCAATTACTACAGTTGTCCCGCATTCTTTAATGAGAGAAGCCGGATGAAGGGTATAAAATGCAAATCCGATTGCTGTTAATAGTCCAAAAATAATAGCTTCTTTGGATAAAACAATGTTTTCAATTGAGCCATTTGTAATAATAAAGTATGTTCCTATTAGCGCGGCTATAATTGCGAATAGTTGCATGGAAGCAGGGAATTTTCTTTGTTCAAATGCAACATACATGGTAATAAGAACAGGACCTAGAAATTGAAATAGCGTTGCTGTGACTGCATTACTAATATGAACCGTTTCGATAAAGGCGTATTGCGCACCGAGCATGCCGAGAATAGAGAAAATAATAAGTTGTATAGAATATCTAGGGTGTTTCCAAATTTGAAATATGTTTTGTTTCTTTATAAGTAAGAAAGACAAAATAAATATTCCTGCAAGCAACAATCGAATTGTTAAAAAATCAATTGAGGATACATTAGTATGTTGAAATAGCCACTGAATCATTGGACCAGATAATCCCCATAATGTAGCCCCTGTAATAATCATAATGAGTCCGATACGTCTACCATTGTTCATTATCATGTTTCTCCTCTCCAGTATTTGATTTTTTATGTGTGACATGATAAAAGGAATTATATATAACTTCTGGTACTGTAAAAAGTATCAGATTTTAGTTTTATTAAGGGGTCAGATATTATGTTAGAATTAACGCCTAATTTAAATATGAATAGTAAAAAGGCATTGTATGTGCAATTGTATGAGTATATAAAAAAAGAAATTAAAGATGGATCGATTGTCCCTTTTACGAAATTACCGGCTAAGCGAAAGTTAGCGATACATTTACAAGTAAGTAAAAATACAGTAGAGGCAGCGTACGAACAATTACTGGCAGAAGGTTATATTGAGTCGATATCGAGAAAAGGTTATTTTGTATGCAAGATTGAGCAAATGGTTCATATAGAGGATAGCGGAGATAGAATAGAAGAAGTACCGTTTCAGGAGAAGAGTTATAAATTTGATTTTACACAAACAGGAATTGATACAAATGCTTTTCCATTCAATATGTATCGGAAAATTGTAAATGAAATATGGCAGCCGCATAATAACGAACTTCTCTTTCTAGGACACCCTCAAGGAGAAGCGAGCTTAAGAGAAGAGATTACGAATTATTTGTATGAATCTAGAGGTGTACGTTGTTCAGCTAGTCAAATTGTATTAGGAGCGGGAACACAAATATTAGTGAAACTATTGTTTCAATTGTTAAAGGGAAGCAATTATGCAGTTGAAAACCCAGGGTATCATAGAAAGATGGTTGTTTTTGAACAGGGAGAAGCAAGAGTCCAAATGTTATCTTTAGATAGAGATGGAATTTGTATTGCGGATTTAGAAAATAGCAATGCGAATGTTGTATTTGTTACACCTTCCCATCAGTTTCCGTATGGAATGATTATGCCTATTACGAGAAGGACGCAGCTTTTACAATGGGCCAAGAAAGAAGAGAGCAGGTATATTATTGAAGATGATTATGATAGTGAATTTCGCTATTCTGGAAAGCCTATACCGGCGCTGCAAGGGTTAGATACAGAGGGGAAAGTTATTTATATGGGGACGCTATCTAAAGCATTATTACCATCGCTACGGATGAGCTATATGGTGTTGCCGAAGAAATTAATTAAAAAGTATCAACAGCAATATTTATTTTATACACAAAGTGTTTCAAGAATGGACCAAGAAGTGATTAGAAGATTTTTAAATGAAGGCTATTGGGAAAAACATATTCATAAAATGCGTGTCGTCTACCGAAAGAAGAGAGATCGACTTGTTTTTGAAATAGAGAAGTATTTCTCTAATCGTGTTGAAGTGATAGGAGAAGATTCAGGATTACACATTTTATTAAAAGTGCATAATGGAATGCGGGAAGAAGAATTAATTCAAGAAGCTGCGAAACATAGTATCAAAATATATCCTGTGTCTACGTACTATAAAGACGATACTGCACCTGAAAATGTAGTTTTACTTGGGTTTGCGATATTATCAGAGGAAGAAATTGCGAAAGCGATTCAATTATTACACACGGCATGGTTTACAAGAAAGTAAAAAACATCCTCCAAACATGAGGATGTTTTTTATTATTTATTTTCATCTAAGAATAAGACCATATGCTCTTCGTCCCAATATTGTCCGTTATATTTTAATGAACGTTCTTGTACACCGAATGTTTTAAAACCTAATGATTCATAAAGTTTTTTCGCTCCATCGTTGCCAACAACAACATCAAGCATAACTTGTTCTACTTCTAAAGATTTAGCAAGCTCAAGACATTCTTTAATAAGTGCTTTTCCTGCTCCAAGTCCGCGCGCTTTTGGAGATACATATACAGAACCGATTTTAGCTTTATGTTCTTGTTTTACATATGGTTTCGTTTCCAGTGTTGCAACCCCGATTAATTTTCCATCTTTAAATGCACCTAGCGTATAGTTTTCATCTTGTGCTAATTTTTGTGCTTTATATTCAATCGCACACTCTTTATTAATAATATCTTCATAAGAAGAGCTGAATGCTTCAGGGTTTTGCTTTAATCCTTCTACGCGAAGTTCTAAGTAAATTTCTGCTTCGTCTTTTGTTAATACATGGATATCCAATTATATCACCCTCCAAATCTTTGCAAATGTACCTTTATTTTATATTGAAATAAGAATAATTTCAAAAGCTTAGCTTATATGAGCTGTTTTTATGAACAAAATAACACCAGTAGTGTTTACTGCTACTGGTGTTTTCACACGCATATTATTCAAAAGGTAGCTCGATTATAAAGTTTGTTCCCGCTCCTAATTGGCTTGTTACTAGAATAGAACCGTTATGCAATTCTACAATTTCCTTTGCAACAGCTAGCCCGATACCTTTTCCGCCTGTAGCTCGTGTTCTAGATTTATCGACACGATAAAAACGGTCAAATATATGCGGGATATCTTCTTCAGGAATACCTTCACCTTCATCTTGTACACTTATTGTAAAAGAATCTGTTTCCATGAGTACACGTATCGTAATGGCTGTGTTTTCTGGCGAATGTTGATAAGCGTTGTGTAATAAATTTAACATAACTTGTTCCATACGTCTTTCGTCTATACAAACTTCTAAATCATCTTTGCAATATACATGAAGTTGCATTTGCTTATTTGTTAATGTTGTTTTTGTTTTTTCTACCATTCGTTCTAAAAATGGCTGAAGAAGCACTTTTTGTTTTTTTATAACAAATTGGTGTTGTTCTAATTGTACAAGCATAAATAAATCTTGGACGAGATCGGTTACACTATCCGTTTCATCCTCAATAATTTGTAAGTATTCTTCTCGCTCCTCTTTTGTTAAAGAGTCTCTCTTTGCTACCTTCGCATAACCTTTCATATAGGTCAATGGAGTTAATAGTTCATGAGCGACACTAGCGAGAAATTCATTGCGCTCTTTTTTCATATACGTAAGTTCACTCGATAAATCTTCAATTGTTTTTGCTAAACTTCCGAGTTCATCATTTCGTTTAATACCTAATTGAATTGGCTTGTTTAATTTTGACATTTTTTCTGTCGCTCTCTTCATTTTTACAAGTGGTTCTGTAATAACGCGTGAAAAAACAAAGACAGAAATTGTTGTTAAAATAATTGTTAAAACGCTAATGATAAGAAATTGGTTCATGAGTTTAAGTAACATATTTTCTAGGAAAGATGTTTTTAATAACATATATAGCTTTCCTTGAAACTTTGTTGTGTTAAGTGGGCTTACTGTTGTGATGAACTTTGATTTTTTCCAGTTCCTTTCAACGACCAATCCGCCGTCTGGGACAGTTTCTGTTTTACAAGTAAGTTGTTTTTGCATATCTTTTGTTACGGGTTCTGAGGTGGAAATAATTTTGCCATTATGGTCAGTAATAATGATAGCTATATCGGAGTTAGAAATTGATTCCGATTCAACTAAGTGTGCAGCCTCATTCGTAATATCGAACTCAGGGTACACAGGACGTTTAGGATTTTTATTATGTTCAGCGTGTTTCATTTCTTTATAATATTCATCCCGTCTCTCGCGGCTTTTAATTTTTTTACTATAGCGATTACCTTTCTCTAAAAGAGCATCTGTTTCCTCTACAATACGCATTTTTGAAAGGCTTTTATAAAAAGATACGAAAGCAATTGTTTCAATACATAAAGCTAATATTAAAAAGTATGTCCCAATTTTAAGGGAAAGTTTACTCATTTTTTCACCATACCTTATTCATAATAAAGAGTCAGTGGTATACGATTTCCCACTGACCGAAGTAATTATTCACTTTTCCATTTATATCCGACTTTATAGACCGTTTCTAGGTAATCTTCAATCGGAAATCCTTTTTTGCGTAGTTTATCACGGATATTACGAATGTGTGAGTCAATTGTTCTATATTCGATATCTGTTTCATAGCCCCAAATTTTTTCGATTAAATCATCTCGGCTATAAGCACGGTTTGTATTTTGTAAAAATAGTCCGAGTAACGAAAATTCGATAGGAGTTAATGAGATTTTTTCATCATAAACTGTGACAGTATGTTTCGTTTTATCCCACTCAATACCATTGAAACTAACAAAGCCATCTTTTTTTGTACGGCGTAATATAGCCTCGATTCGTGCGACTAATACATGCTCATCAAATGGTTTTGTAATATAATCATCTGCGCCCATCGTGAGGCCTTTCACCATATCGTAGTTTTGGTTGCGAGCTGTTAACATAATGATAGGAACGTTGGAAATTTGACGAATTTGATAGCAAGTATCCCATCCATCCATACTTGGCATCATAACATCTAATAAAATAATATCGAATTCTTTTTGTTCGATTAATTTTAGTGCTTCAAGGCCAGAGGTAGCTTTCATACAAAAATAGCCGCGAGGGCTTAAGAACAGATCTAATAATCGTAACATACGTTCTTCATCGTCTACTAATAAAATTTTTACCATAATCTTGTGCACCCCAAACTGTTCATTCTACTTGTATAGTTTACATGAAAATAATAAAAAACTCTTTTTATGTGATTGAATGGAGGGCTGATTTTTTCGCTCAGAGTAATTGACATAAAAAATGCACTAGTTTTGCACAACTATTTTTTATAATAGAAAACGTAGCGACACAAAATACCCTATGTTGCGACATAACGTCATGTCATTTTATTTATAAAATGACAATTCCATTCTATTGTGTATGTGAGATAGAGAGGGTTTTCGTATTCACCTCGCATCGGATAAGAAAAATTTCCTATCTCACACTTTTTTTAAAAGGAGATCATACACATGAATTCAAAAGAAGAAATTTCAAAAAAAGAAAAGCAAGATCGTAATACGGTTGTCATGTGCGTTGCCGTATCTATGGTTATTATTATAAGTTGCGTAAATAAAATTTTGGGGATTTTATAATATAAAAAAAGCTGATTGCTTCTTAAGAAGCAATCAGCTTTTTTCATTGTTAGGGGGAGTGTTCATATAATAAACCAAGGTAAAATTGCTAATCCAGAAGTTACAATTGCTGTAGTAAATATTAAAAGCATAGCTCGTTTGTTTTGTTTCATGTCACATTCTCCTCTACATATCAAGTACATGCGATCAGCGTGGGATGTAGTTCCCCACTGAGTAAAGTTTCACTTTATATTTTTAGTATAATGAATGGAAAGGTTTGGTACGATCGATAAAGGTGACATGAAGATTACATTGTTGTAATGAAAAAAGCATCTTTCTTAATAAAAAGATGCTTTTGGAAAACTATATTGAAGTATTAATCATTTAAGAACAGAACCATATGTTCCTCGTCCCAATATTGACCGTTATGTTTTAATGAACGCTCTTGTACGCCGTAAGTCTGGAAACCTAATGATTCATATAATTTTTTTGCACCAGCGTTACCAACTACAACATCGAGCATAAGTTGTTCTACATGTAATTTATCGGCATTTTCAATAATTGCTTTAATAAGAGCTCGTCCTGCTCCAAGGCCACGCGCTTTTGGGGAAACGAAAACGGAACCGATTTTTGCTTTATGTTCTTGTTTAATAAAAGGCTTTGTTTCTAAAGTAGCAATGCCGATTAAATCATCATCTTTGAAGACCCCTAGAGTATACTTATCCGGATTGCTTAATCGTTTTGCCATAGCAGCTACAGGATCCTCATGTTTCAAAACGTCTTCATAGGAAGAGCTAAAAGCTTCCGGGTTCTTCGTTAAACCTTCCATACAAACTTTTAAATATATTTCTGCGTCCTCTGTCGTTAATAAGCGAATTTCCATAGTTGTAACCTCCTTGGTCGATTTCAAATAAAATAAATCCATTACTTTTATAAGAGTGTGTATGTGTTTTGTTAGCAGTCTCTTTTAATTTGTAAAAGAATGAAAAGATATATGCTACAATGTTTTGTTTTTTAATATGTAATGAAATTATATATTAACTTTATTAACTATTCAAGTCTTTAATATATTACATTTTCATAACTAAAATAACTCCTCAATTGAGGAGTTATTTTAGTTATTCGATTGATAACCATCAATTCGATGTGGATGTGTGTAAATATTGCAGGATTCATTTCTGATAAATCCTACGACTGTAATGCCTAAATCGTGAGCGAGTTGCAATGCTAGTTTTGTTGGGGCAGATTTAGATAGAACAATTTCACATCCGATTTTTGAAACTTTGAGTAAAATTTCAGATGAAATACGTCCGCTAAATGCGATAATTTTTCCTTTAACAGATATATCGTTGCGCAAACAATGACCATATATTTTATCTAATGCATTATGTCTGCCAATATCCATTCTTGATAGGAGGATTTTGTTTCGATCACAGAGCGCGGTATTGTGAACACCGCCGGTTTGGCGAAAGGTAGTGGAAGATTGTTGTAACGTATTCATTAAGTAAAAACATTCTTCAGGAGTAATTTTTACATGTATATCATGTAAGTCTTTTGCTTTTGCTGCATCGTTTACGAAAATAAAACCTTGTCTACCTTTTCCGCAGCAAGAAGTGACGTATCGTTTATTATATAAAGTTTGATAGAGCGGATTCACTTTTGATGATTTTACATGGACAATTCCGTTATCTTTTTGAACCCATAGTTCTTCAACATCGTTATAGGAAGAAATAATCCCCTCAGAAATTAAAAAACCAATTACCATATCTTCAATATAATTTGGTGTGCATACGACTGTTACATATTCTTCACCATTCAATTTAATAGTAATAGGAGATTCTGTAACAATCTCATCAAGTTGTTTTGAAAATGTACCAGATTGATAACGTACAATTGTATAAGTCTCTTGCGTAGGCCCCATATTTAATTCCCCTTTTATATGTATTTCTCTCCCACATTTATCATAAAACAATGGGAAAAATAAAAACACCTATTAACAAGAAGATCACAGATTATTTTGGTTATTATTGTATATGTACGATATAATAGAACTGTAGAATAGTGATATTTTCAAGCTTTCGTAGTTATACCTTATAACATCTAGAATCGACTTCATAAGAAAGTATTTGGGTAGAGCGTTTCAAAAATATGTACAGTAATGCGATTTTGAAAACGGATTCATGATTGTGTTGTACAGTTGGTTGTAAGGAGAGGGGAAACTATGGCAGAACAGACAGTCCGTGTAACCGTCGATGGTAAAGAATTTTCTGCATCAGGTGAAAAGACGATACTACAATTATTTAACGAGAGTAATTTGGAACATCCTCAAATTTGTCATGTACCAGAAGTAGATCCAATTCAAACTTGTGATACGTGTATTGTAGAAGTAAATGGAAAGTTATTGCGTGCTTGTTCAACGAAATTAGAGAACGGTATGCATATCGAAAGGCAGTCCCAGCGTGCAAAAGAGGCGCAGACTGAGGCAATGGATCGAATATTAGAGAATCATCTACTGTATTGTACCGTTTGTGATAACAATAATGGTAACTGTAAAGTCCACAATACAGTACATATGATGGGAATTGAGGAACAGAAATATCCGTATGAGCCAAAAGTAAGTGCGTGTGAAGTGGATATGTCACATCCGTTTTATCGATATGATCCAAATCAATGTATTGCTTGTGGACAGTGTGTAGAAGTATGTCAAAACTTACAGGTTAATGAAACAATATCGATAGACTGGAGCTTAGACCGTCCACGTGTTATATGGGACAATGGTGTAAGTATAAATGACTCATCTTGTGTAAGTTGCGGGCAATGTGTAACAGTATGTCCATGTAATGCGTTGATGGAGAAATCAATGTTAGGTGAAGCTGGATTCATGACTGGATTGAAACCGGATGTGTTAGATCCGATGATTGATTTTGTAAAGGATGTAGAGCCTGGATATAGTAGTATTTTAGCAGTTTCAGAAGTAGAGGCTGCGATGCGTAAGACGAAAGTGAATAAAACAAAAACAGTTTGTACATTTTGTGGTGTAGGTTGTTCATTTGAAGTATGGACGAAAGACCGCCACATTTTGAAAGTACAGCCTGTTTCAGATGCGCCGGTTAACGGTATTTCCACATGCGTAAAAGGCAAATTTGGATGGGATTTTGTAAACAGTGAAGATCGAATTACAAAGCCATTAATTCGCCAAGGAGATATGTTTGTTGAAGCTTCATGGGAAGAGGCTCTTGAAGTTGTTGCATCCAATATGCAGCATATTAAATCAGAATATGGCAGTGATGCATTTGGGTTTATTTCTTCTTCAAAAGTAACGAATGAAGAAAATTATCTTATGCAAAAATTAGCCCGTCAAATATATGGAACGAATAATGTAGACAACTGTTCCCGTTATTGTCAATCTCCAGCAACAGACGGTTTATTTAAAACTGTCGGTATGGGCGGAGACGCTGGAACAGTGAAAGATATTGCGGAAGCTGGCCTTGTCATTATCGTTGGAGCAAATCCAACAGAAGGACATCCTGTACTTGCAACGCGTGTAAAACGTGCTCATAAATTACATGACCAAAAATTAATTGTGGCGGATCTTCGTAAACATGAAATGGCAGAGCGTGCGGATTTATTCATTCATCCGCGCCAAGGAACTGATTATGTATGGCTCGCTGGTATTACGAAATATATTATTGATCAAGATTGGCACGATAAAAAGTTCATAGCTGAAAATGTGAAGAATTTTGATGAATATAGCAAAATGGTAGAAAAGTATACGCTTGATTATACAGAAGAGATTACGGGGATTTCGAAAGAAAATCTGAAAGAAATGGCTCGTATGGTATATGAAGCAGATGGTACTTGTGTACTTTGGGGAATGGGTGTAACGCAAAATACTGGAGGAAGTACAACTTCAGCAGCAATTTCAAATCTATTGCTTGTTACGGGTAATTATCGTCGTCCTGGTGCAGGAGCATATCCATTACGCGGACATAATAACGTACAAGGCGCTTGTGATATGGCAACATTACCAAACTGGCTTCCAGGTTACCAAGCGGTTTCAGATGATGCGCTCCGTGCGAAATTTGAAAAAGCATACGGTACTACAATTCCGAAAGCACCAGGCTTAAATAATATTGCAATGTTACTTGCGGCAGATGAAGGAAAACTGCGTGGTATGTATGTTATGGGTGAAGAAATGGCTTTAGTAGATTCGAATGCCAACCATGTACAACATATTTTAGCGAATTTAGATTTCCTTGTTGTTCAAGATATGTTCTTATCGAAAACAGCTCGTTTTGCTGATGTTATTTTACCGGCAGCACCAAGCTTAGAAAAAGAGGGAACATTTACGAATACAGAGCGCCGTATTCAAAGATTATATGAAGTATTGAAGCCGCTTGGTGATTCAAAGCCAGACTGGTGGATTTTACAAAAAGTAGCTCGTGCGCTTGGCGGGGACTGGAATTATGAAAGTCCAAGTGAAATCATGGATGAAATTGCATCGCTTGCACCTTTATATTCTCAGGCAACATACGATCGTTTAGAAGGATGGAATAGTTTATGTTGGGGTAGCCATGATGGTAGCGATACACCGCTATTATATGTGGACGGATTTAACTTCCCGGATAAACTAGCTCGTCTATCATTAGATGAATGGGTACCACCAGTTGTAGCGCCAGATGAGTATAATTTACTTTTAAATAATGGTCGTATGTTAGAACATTTCCACGAAGGGAATATGACGAATAAATCGGCTGGTATTTTATCTAAAGTATCTGAAGTGTTCGTTGAAATCTCGCCTGAACTTGCCCTAGAGCGCAATGTGAAAGATGGTGGCCTTGTAGAATTAGCATCACCATTTGGGAAAATTAAAGTACAGGCACTTGTTACAGAGCGTGTAACGGGGAAAGAGCTATATTTACCGATGCATGCAACGGTAAATGAAGAGGCAATCAATATTTTAACTGGAACGGCGACAGATCTTTATACGTGTACACCAGCGTACAAACAAACGGTGGTAAAGATGCGTGTACTACGTGAAAAAGGGAATCGTCCGTTACCATCTTCAAACCCGAGAGATAAAAAGCGTAATCCGCAAAACGGTGTTGAAATCCAGCAAAAATGGCAAAGAAAACAATACGTATCACTTGTGGACTAGGGGGCGGAGATAGTGGCGAAAGAAATTACTGTAATTAAAAAGAAAGTTGTAACAGAGGAAGAACAGAAACAGCAAGTAGCAGATGAACTTCTAAATGAGCTATCTAATAATCGTGAAGCAGTAGAAGAAACGATGCAGCTTTTAGCACAGTTGCAGAAGGCTGGTATATTAGATGCGGCAATTAGTTTACTTGCTGCGAAGGAAGATGTTTCAAAAATCGCTGTGGAGCAATTAAATCGTGAACCCGTTAAAAATGCGTTAAATAATATGATGGGGGCAGGAGAAGCGTTATCTTCAGTTGACCCAGAAATAACGAAGCAAATTACGTCAAGTTTAGTTACAGGATTGCAATTTGCAACAGATGAATTAAATAGTGGTAAAAAAACAAAAGTGATGGATTTCTTTAAAGTATTAAAAGATCCAGATATCAATAGAGCTATTACATTCGGTTTTAGCTTCTTGAAAGCATTTGGACAAGGGCTAGAGAAAAAATAGAATAAATGAAAAAGTGATGGGAAGTAGCCATCACTTTTTTCATTATATGTATAAGTGTGTTCATGTTAAGCGGAATATATTATTATTAAAAAGATGGATTAGAACTGGAAATATGGAATCCATCTCAAATACCGTTTTAGAATTTGGAGGAATATATGCAACACCGTAAAAAACTATCTATACCAGGAGTAATGAGACATTCCTTTCAAACAGTTAAATTTGCCTTTTGGAATGTATTAACTTTTCAACTTGCTTATAAATTATTAGCAGCGATTGTGTTTGTTCCGCTATTTGGAATCATTTTTAATAAGTTATTGTATTTTGGTGGTTATGCAAATGCGACAAATGATGAATTATTAGCGTTTTTAAAGACGCCTTATGGCATCTTAGCAATCGTAATTTTATCATTGTTAGCACTGTTTCTTATCTTTACAGAATTTGCGGTGCTTATTATTATTTCGTATTTCGCTCATAAAAGACAGAAGGTGAAATTACGTCCGATTTTATATAAAACGGTAACGTATTTACCTACTCTTTTCACATATTGCTTACCAGGATTTATTTTATATGCTGTCGTATTGTTGCCTCTTTTAAATATGGGATATGAAACGGCATTAATCCCGCAAATTCAAATTCCTAACTTTATTACAGGAGAGCTGTTTAAGACAACGATGGGACAAGTTGGTTATTACACGTTCTTTGCTGTAGTCGCGTATTTGAATCTTAGATGGATTTTCGTTCTACCTATTGTTGTTTTAGAGCAAAAACCATTTCGCGTGGCAGCACGTAAAAGTGCAACTTTAGTAAAGGAAAGCTTTTTTAAAGTACTATTCTTTTTAGTAGGATTTTTTATTTCAATTGGAATTGTATATGTCATGTTTTTGGGAATGTATTTATTGTGCCTATGGGGTGTTTATGAATTTACAAACCCGAAAGGAACATTTGCATTATTAGCTGAATCAACGATTTCTGTATTTTTAACGAGTACATTGTATTTATTCAGCTTTATCGTGACGCCATTTTATATTATGGCGATTACGCGATTATACTTACAAAAGGTTCCAGTTGAGGATGTTTTATTAGAAGAAGGATTAGATTATTCGAAAACGAAAGCAGATAAATGTTTCTTCCAAAAACATCGTTGGAAATTCATTGGCGTATACATTGTAGGGATTATTACTGCGGGAATGGTCGTTGCCTTCATTGTAACGTTTATTTCAAATTCGTATAAAGAACCGATTATTATGGCGCACCGCGGGTATATATCAAAAGGCGTAGAAAATACGAAAGAAGCTGTGCAAGGTGCTATTGATGCAAAAGCAGACTACGCTGAAATAGATGTATTACAAACGAAAGACGGTGAGCTAGCGGTTATACATGATTTGAAGCTGAAACGTCTCGCAAATGCTAATGTGCATGTGTCAGATTTAACGATGGCGGAGTTAAGGCAGCTTACCCTTAGTCAAGATGGACTTTCAGGACAAATAAGTACACTTGATGAAATCATTAAGCTAGCAAATGGCAAAATCAAACTTAATATAGAAGTGAAGCTTCATGGGGGCGAAAAAGATTTTGTAAACAAAGTCTTAAAAACGATTAAAGATAATGAATTTGAGAAGCAATGTGTAATTCAAACGTTACACTATCCACTTATTAAAGAGTTTAAGCGTGCAAATCCAGATATAAAAGTAGGGTATATACTGTATGCAAGTAGAGCTAACTTAAAGAATGTGAAGGCTGACTTTTACGTAGCAGAAGAATATATGTTAAATAAGAAATTAGTAAAAGAAGCAAGGAAGTTAAACAAACCAATTTACGTATGGACAGTAAATGATATGGAAAATTTAAAGGCATATTATAAGTTAAACGTAGATGGTATTATAACCGATTACCCTGAAGATGCACGTGAAACAATTAAGATGTTAAAAGAGCAAGAAGCGGAAGAAAGTGATCTGTTTGATAAAATTACTGAAACGACAGATGATTTATTTTCTAAGTTATTTATAAGTTACCCAGCTGCTAGCTAAATGCTAGCAGCTGTTTTTTTGTGAAAAGAATATATCTCTAAAGTATTGAGTAAAGTAATAACTGTATATGTATACGTTATCGCTTAGGTTTCTTACATTGTTAAATTATTGTCAAATAATAAATGATTGCTGTTTATTTTGAAGCAGTATAATAAAAATAGAGTGAAAGATAATGGAATGACACGAAACCCCTAATAGAATCAATGTTTTATATATTTACACTATTCTAAATATAAAAACTTTAGGAAAATGATATGTTAGCGTTTTCATAACTTTTAAGTTATGCTAGAATAAGGACATAAGTTATTAATTATTACAAAAAGAAAAAAGAATCTCTTTTTTCTGTTAATTATAAGGGGGCATTTCATTATGCGTATTGGGGTACCAGCAGAAATTAAAAACAACGAAAACCGTGTGGCAATGACACCAGCAGGTGTTGTACATTTAATTCGTAACAATCACGAAGTATTCATTCAAAAGGGTGCAGGTTTAGGGTCTGGTTTCACAGATGCTCAGTATGTTGAAGCGGGAGCAAAAATTGTTGATACAGCTGAAGAAGCTTGGAATATGGAAATGGTTATGAAAGTTAAGGAACCAATTGAAAGCGAATACAAACACTTCAGTGAAGGCTTAATCTTGTTCACATACTTACACTTAGCTCCAGAGCCAGAATTAACAAAAGCTTTAATCGAGAAAAAAGTTGTTTCTATCGCATATGAAACAGTACAATTAGAAAACCGTTCATTACCATTACTTGCACCTATGAGTGAAGTAGCTGGTCGTATGGCTGCACAAATTGGTGCACAATTCCTTGAGAAAAACAAAGGCGGTAAAGGTATCTTACTTGCAGGTGTTCCAGGGGTTAAACGTGGTAAAGTAACAATCATCGGTGGTGGACAAGCTGGTACAAATGCTGCTAAAATTGCAGTTGGACTAGGTGCGGATGTAACAATCATCGACTTAAGTGCAGAACGTCTTCGTCAATTAGATGACATTTTCGGAAACCAAGTAAAAACTTTAATGTCTAATCCTTACAATATTGCAGAAGCTGTTAAAGAGTCTGATCTTGTAATCGGTGCAGTATTAATCCCAGGTGCAAAAGCTCCAAAACTTGTAACAGAAGAAATGATTAAATCAATGGAACCAGGTTCTGTTGTTGTAGATATCGCGATTGACCAAGGTGGTATTTTCGAAACAACTGACCGTATTACAACTCATGATAACCCAACTTACGAAAAACACGGCGTTGTTCATTATGCAGTTGCAAACATGCCAGGTGCGGTTCCACGTACATCAACTCTTGCATTAACAAACGTAACAGTACCATATGCAGTACAAATTGCTAACAAAGGCTACAAAGAAGCTTGCCTAGGCAACTCTGCATTACTAAAAGGTATTAACACATTAGATGGCTATGTAACATTCGAAGCAGTTGCAGAAGCTCACGGTGTAGAGTACAAAGGTGCTAAAGAATTATTAGAAGCAGAAACAGTATCTTGCTAATAGAAGCATTATACAAAACAAAATCGAACAATATATAAAACAACATGATAAGAGCTAAGAGTGAAGATCTCTTAGCTCTTCTTGGCAAAAGGGGGCATACATCGTGGCCAACCTATTTAAAAAGAAATCCGTTACGCAATTGTTAGGGGAAAGTAAAAGTAAAACTTTGACGAAAACGCTAGGGGCATTTGACCTAACAATGCTAGGGATTGGTGCGATAATTGGTACAGGAGTTCTAGTATTAACTGGATTAGTAGCAGCAAGAGATGCTGGTCCAGCAGTTATTTTTTCATTCATGATTGCAGCCATCGTTTGTGGATTTGCAGCATTATGTTACGCAGAGGTGGCTTCTACACTTCCTGTTTCAGGTAGTGTGTACACATACTCATATGCAACTATTGGTGAGTTTGTAGCTCATTTAATGGGATGGACATTACTATCCGTATATGTTGTAACGACTGCCGCAGTAGCTGGCGGATGGACTGGTTACTTCCATAACTTAGTGAGTGGATTAGGGCTTGAAATTCCAAAAGCACTGCTAACGATTCCGTCTCAAGGTGGTATGGTGAATTTACCAGCAGTTATCGTTACATTAGTTATAACTTGGTTATTATCAAGAGGTACGAAAGAAAGTAAACGCGTGAATAACATAATGGTATTAATTAAAATTGGTATCGTTGTTTTATTCATTGCAGTTGGTGTATTCTACGTGAAACCAGAAAACTGGATACCATTTGCACCGTACGGTTTAAGTGGAGTTTTCGCGGGGGGAGCAGCAGTATTCTTTGCTTTCTTAGGATTTGATGCATTAGCAACTTCTGCTGAAGAGGTAAAAAATCCGCAACGTGATCTACCGATTGGTATTATCGCTTCGTTAGTCATTTGTACAATCATTTATGTTGTAGTTTGTCTCGTTATGACGGGTATGGTTTCTTATAAAGAATTAGATGTACCAGAAGCTATGGCATATGTGTTAGAAGTTGTAGGACAAGATAAAGTAGCAGGTGTAATCGCAATTGGAGCTGTAATTGGTATTATGGCAGTAATTTTTGCTTACATTTATGCAACGACACGTGTATTCTTTGCGATGAGCCGTGACGGTTTATTGCCAGAATCTTTCGCGAAAATTAATAAAAAGACAGAAGCGCCAACATTTACAGTTTGGTTAACAGGAATTGGTAGTGCTTTAATTGCTGGATTTATCGATTTAAAAGAATTGTCGAATTTAGCGAATATTGGAGCGTTGTTAACATTTGCGATGGTTGGTGTGTCAGTTATTATTCTTCGTAAAACACATCCAAAATTACAACGTGGATTTATGGTACCACTTGTACCGATCTTGCCGATTATTTCGATTGCATGTTGTCTATTCTTAATGGTAAATCTACCATTAAAAACATGGATGTACTTCGGTGCTTGGTTAGCAATTGGAGTAGTTGTATACTTTGTTTATTCGAAAAAACATAGTCATTTAAAAGACGATGGAAGTTCGCAGGATAATTTAGAACAAGCTAATTAAAAGCTTAATTAAAAGGGATATAAGTATAGTAAGCCTTGTGCGTCTAGGGAGCGCGCAAGGCTTTTTCTTTTGTTGAAATAAAGGGAATATATATTACTTTGTTGAATTTTTATGTCGGAATATGAAAAAAGGGTGGGAGCAAAATGGAAGAAACAAAAGTTGTAGTTGGAGCAGAGGGTTATAATAATAACCCTGGTTGGTTACATACGAATGAAGAAGAATTAAACTTATTACGGAGAGAAACTTGGCTTGATAAATTTCAACCTAATTCTTTATCAGTAATTTTGGCAGAACATGTATGGGAGCATTTATCATATGAAGAAGGAATTGAAGCTGCAAAAATTTGTTATGAGTTTTTAATGGAGAATGGATATATTCGTTGTGCAGTACCAGATGCATTTTTTCCAGATGAAGAATATCAGCAAGGGGTACAAGTAGGTGGACCTGGTCCATTAGATCATCCTGCAGCAAGCCATAAAATTGTTCATAACTATAAAACAATCACGTCCATGTTTGAATCAGCAGGTTTTCAAGTGAGGCTCTTAGAATACTGTGATGAGAATGGTAAGTTTCACTATAATGATTGGAATGAGAAAGATGGATTTATTTATCGTTCGAAACGTTTTGACCATAGAAATCGGGATAATCAGTTAGGATTTGTTTCTTTAATTGTGGATGCGGTGAAAATGAAAAGTAAGTAAAAAGGGGTGTGCGAATTGTGCATCCTTTTTTGTATGAGAATATAGAGGATGCGAAAAATATGTATACGACTTATTAAAATGTGAACGGAATGTTCATAAAAAAAATTCAGATTTCATTGACACATATGAGTAGGCGCTCATATAATAAGAGTATAAGATATATGAATGATTGTTCATATGTTCAATTAAAGAGGTGAGCTATAATGGCTGGAAATAAAGTAGAAACACCACAAGAGACATGTTCTCAAACGATAATTCATGAAGAAGTTGTAGAGCAAGTAAAACAAACAATTCCAACTGATGAAAGTTTAAGTAAAGTAGCAGAACTATTTAAAGTATTAGGTGACCGTACACGTACGAGAATATTACATGCGCTATTTGAAGCTGAAATGTGCGTTTGTGATTTAGCTTATTTATTAGGAATGACACAATCATCTATTTCGCATCAGCTTCGTGTGTTAAAGCAAGCGAAACTTGTGAAGAATCGTAAAGAAGGAAAGGTTGTTTATTATTCGTTAGCTGACCAGCACGTAATTCATATCTTCGAGCAAGCGTTTGAACACGTAAACGAAGAAGAATAAAAAGAACGCGAGGAGGGAGAACGATGGCTGAAGCGTTAGTGAAAAAGAAACTGATGTTAGAAGGTTTAGATTGTGCGAATTGTGCAATGAAAATTGAAAAAGGTGTTGGGAATATAGAAGGAGTAAATTCTTGCTCTGTAAACTTTGCAACAAAGACAATGATTTTAGAAACGGCACAAAATAAAGAAAACGAAGTTGTTACGGAAGCAAAACAACTCGTTACAAAATTAGAACCGCATATTAAAGTGCAAGAAGAACAAAAAAATAAAATTGCTAAAGAAGTATTTATATTAGAAGGTTTAGATTGCGCGAACTGTGCAATGAAAATTGAAAATAAAGTGAAGGAAATGCCAGCTGTCTCAGAAGCAACTGTTGATTTCGTATCGAAGAAACTACGAGTAGAAGTTGCGAATAAAAGAGAACTAGAAGCGACTGTAGCAAATATAACAAATGTCGTTCAAAAGTTAGAGCCAGACGTGAAAGTTGTTCGTGAAGAGAAGAACGGTCATGACCACGGGCATAGTCATGATCATGGTGAAGCAAATGTGAAAAAGATGGTAGGGAGATTAGTGGTCGGCGGAATTTTGACAGCAATTGCTGCATTAGCGGGCTTACCACAAATGGTAACAATTCCGTTATTCGTCCTTGCTTATTTATTAATAGGTGGAGATATCGTTTGGAGAGCGGTAAGAAACATAACTCGTGGCCAAGTATTTGATGAAAACTTCTTAATGGCAATTGCAACTGTAGGAGCTTTTGCAATTCAACAATACTCAGAAGCTGTAGCAGTAATGCTATTTTATCAAGTAGGAGAACTATTCCAAAGCATTGCGGTAAACCGCTCTCGAAAATCAATTACTTCATTAATGGATATTCGTCCTGATTATGCGAATGTAAAGGTTGGAAATGAAACGAAACAAGTATCACCAGAAGATGTACAAATTGGCGATTATATTATCGTTAAGCCAGGTGAGAAAGTGCCGTTAGACGGAAAAGTAATTGAAGGAACATCAATGGTAGATACTTCAGCATTAACAGGTGAATCTGTACCACGTGAAGTTGAAGTTGGAAATGATGTATTAAGTGGCTTTGTGAACCAAAACGGTGTGTTGACAATTGAAGTTACAAAAGAATTCGGTGAATCAACTGTATCGAAAATTTTAGATTTAGTTCAAAATGCAAGCAGTAAAAAAGCACCAACGGAAAACTTTATTACGAAGTTTGCACGTTACTACACTCCAGTTGTAGTTATTACAGCGGCAATCATGGCGTTTATTCCACCACTTATTTTAGAAGGAGCTACATTCTCTGAGTGGATTTATAGAGCTTTAGTGTTCTTAGTAATCTCTTGTCCATGTGCGTTAGTTGTATCCATTCCTCTTGGATTCTTTGGAGGTATTGGTGGTGCATCTAAAAGTGGTGTGTTAGTAAAAGGTAGTAACTATTTAGAAGCTTTAAATGATGTGAAATATATTGTTTTTGACAAAACAGGAACATTAACAAAAGGTGTTTTCAAAGTTACAAAAATGGAACCGAGCGAAGGTACTACAAGTGAAGAGTTATTAGAGTATGCGGCATTTGCTGAAGTATATTCTAACCATCCAATTGCCCAATCTATTCGAAAGGCATATGGAAAATCAATTGATGAAAAAATAATCGATGATTATAACGAAATTTCTGGTCACGGTACAGTCGTAAAAGTACAAGGAAACGAAATTTTTGCAGGTAATGCAAAATTAATGAGAAAAGAAAATATTGAATTTAAGCAACCAGAAACAGTAGGTACATTAGTTCACGTTGCTGTAGATGGAAGATATGCAGGTTATATTGTTATCTCTGATGAGGTAAAAGAGGATTCGAAACAAGCGATTCAAAAGTTAAAAGAACTAGGTATTAAAAAGACAGTAATGTTAACTGGTGATGCAAAACCAGTTGGTGAAGCTGTTGGTAAAGAATTAGGCTTAGATGAAGTTCATGCGGAATTACTACCGCAACAAAAAGTAGAAGAGATTGAAAAAATTGATGCAGCGAAGCACGGAAAAGAAAAAATTGCCTTCGTTGGTGACGGTATTAACGATACACCAGTATTAGCCCGTGCAGACGTTGGTATTGCGATGGGTGGTTTAGGGTCAGATGCAGCAATTGAAGCGGCAGACATCGTTATTATGACTGATGAGCCTTCAAAAATTGCGACAGCTGTAAAAATTGCAAAACGCACAAGAAGTATAGTGTGGCAAAATATCATCTTTGCTCTAGGTGTAAAAGGGATCGTTTTATTACTTGGTGCCTTTGGTATTGCAACAATGTGGGAAGCTGTTTTCTCAGATGTTGGTGTGACACTACTTGCAGTGTTAAATGCAATGCGTGTATTACGAGTGAAAGATTTATAAAAAAGAGGACGCGAACCGCGTCCTCTTTTTTATTGGTGATTTTGTTGAAATTGACTCAATAAAATAATATCAAATATTATTTTACTTTAAAATAGTATAATATTAAAATTTACAAATAAGATACATTCGTCTTATTATTTTAATATATTTTTTACAAATATCCATATAGTATTGAAAAAACAGAGAAGGGGAAACTTCTCTGTTTACTTTTGTATGTTTTTTTCAACTTGTTCTCGAACTGTTTGAATGTAATTCATTTTATGATCCCAGCACTCTTGGCTTAAATCGACAGGGTATTCTTCAGGGTTTAAAGTTCGCATATATTCTTCCCAAAATAGAGAGAGGCTCTGTTCATTATATTTTTGAATATCTAATATACTTGGTAGTTCATATGTTCTTTCACCGTTAACGAAAATGTCTTTATGCAGTTCACGGGCTTCAAAGTTTGTTACGAATTTACTTATATATGTGTGAACTGGATGGAACATTTTTAAGCGCTCTTCTTTTCCTGGTTCTTCAGAATCTAACGCAATATAATCGCCTTCTGCATGATCGTTAACCCGATTGATAATACGATAAATTCGTTTCAGTCCTGGAGTGGTAATTTTTTCAGGGTTAGATGAAATTTTAATTGTATCATTTAATTTTCCGTCAGTATCTTCAATCGCAACGAGTTTGTAAACAGCCCCCAATGCAGGTTGCTCAAAGGACGTAATTAATTTCGTTCCAACGCCCCATACGTCAATTTTTGCTCCTTGAGATTTAAGGTGCATAATTGTGTATTCATCTAAATCGCTAGAAGCGATAATTTTTGTATTTGTAAACCCTGCTTCATCTAGTAGTTTTCGTGCCTTTTTCGATAAATAAGCCATATCACCACTATCAAGACGTATGCCATAGAAATCAATACGATCCCCAAATTCTTTTGCAACACGAATCGCATTTGGAACACCAGATTTCAATGTGTCATATGTATCAACGAGAAAGACGCACTTTTTATGAGTTTCAGCGTATTTTTTAAACGCGACGTATTCATCGCGATATGCTTGAACGAAAGAGTGAGCGTGTGTGCCAGCTACAGGAATCCCAAAGCGTTTCCCAGCACGAACGTTGCTTGTAGAGGAGAAACCACCAATAAAGGCAGCACGCGTCCCCCAAAGGGCAGCATCGAACTCATGGGCACGTCTTGTGCCGAACTCTAAAAGCTCATCATTACTTGCAGCATGTTTCATACGTGCTGCTTTTGTGGCAATTAATGTTTGGTAATTCACAATATTTAAGAGGGCAGTCTCAATAATTTGTGCTTCACCAAGTGGTGCATCAACACGTAATAAAGGCTCGTTATTAAATACAACTTCACCTTCTTGCATACTGCGAATCGTCCCAGTGAATTTCATATTTTGTAAATAATGAAGGAATTCTTCTTCGAATTGTAATTCTGCTAAGTAAGCGATATCGCTTTCAGTAAAACTGAAATTTTCTATGTACTCTACAATTTTCTCAAGGCCAGCAAAAACAGCGTAGCCGTTCTCAAATGGAAGCTTTCGAAAATATAAATCAAAAACAGAACGGCGATTATGAATACCATCTTTCCAATATGTATAAGCCATGTTGATTTGATATAGGTCTGTATGTAAGGCATAACTATCGTCTTTATAATGAGTCATCGCAAGAACACCTCCATAATTTGGTTATAGTATACCAATTTTTCACCATTCGTAGCAAAGAAGAGATATTGATGTGAAGTCAAGAGAGAAAAAAATGAAATTATGCATATTTTTTAGAAAATTTATATTTATCAATTTATATTTCTCCAAATTTTATGTATTATTAGAGTAATGGGGGTAATGAGAATGGAGGAGGACAATGCAACAAACATTAGAAAAAATAGGCAAACAAGTCTTTTATAAACGGCTCCAGCAAAAAATGACACAAGAAGAATTATGTCAGGGCATTTGTTCTGTCTCATACTTAAGTAAGATCGAAAATGGAAAGATCGAAGCATCAGAAGAAATTCTACAATTGCTCTGCACAAGACTAGAAATTGCTGTGACGGATTTGAGAGATGTAGAAGAAGATGTGAAGGGGAAGCTAGATGAATGGTTAAATGCACTAGTTCATTTAGACAAGCAACAAGTAGAACGTATATATGAAGAGTTGCAAGGTGAAATGAAGCATGTGTTGGATTTTGAAATTATAAATTATTATAAACTGCTGTATACACGTTATTTAATTATGAAAAGGGATATTTCTGCACTCGAAGAAGAATTAGATAAGTTGAAGAAGGTATATAAAAAATATTCTCCATTTCAGAAGTTGTTATATATGTATAGTAGAGGATTATTGTGCTGTTTACAGTATAGATGGAAGGATGGGCTAGATTACTTATTAAAAACAGAAGTAATGGCCAAAGAACAAGGGTATCATGAAACAGGCTTGTATTATAATATAGCGCTTGCATATACTCATTTAGATATTCATCATCTTGCAATTCATTTTGTAAATATGGCATTAGAAGGATTTCGTAGTGAATATAAGTTTAGAAATATAATTAATTGCCAAATCCTTATTGCGGTAAGTTATACAGAAAAAGGTCAGTATGAAGAAGCTTTAAAAATGTATGAGAGTATATTGAGAGAGGCCACATCTTTTGCTGATAAGGATGTACTATTAGCTATTACTTTAAGTAATATGGGAAGTATCTATTATAAAAAAGGTAAATATCAGCAAGCGAAAAAATATTATTTAGATAGTCTACAACTTCAAAAACAAATAGATTTAAACTATTTAGATACAATATACGAAATGGCATTAGTATGCATTAAATTAGAAGAATTGGAAGAGGCAAGGACATTAATTGATAAGGGAATTGATGCAGCAAAACAGGAAGAGAGATTTAATGCAAAATTATATTTGCTTTTAATGCTTAGATATAAATATTTTGAAGAAGCAAAAGATTATAAAGCATTTTTGGAAAATGAGGCTATCCCGTTGTATAAATCTGCAGGAAATAAAATAGAATTAAAGAAAGTATACGTTGAACTAGCAGAACATTTTTCCAGTTTATCGAGATTTGAAGAAAGTAATCGATATTATAGGTTAGTTATTGATTTAATGAATGATAATAAGGAGGAATAAACATGAAAAAGATGGTATTTGGAGTATTGGCGTTTATATTGACTCTTACAGTTGCTGGAGGAATACATCAATATAGCAGTAAACCTGATATTGTTGGTCAACAAGCTAAAACTGTTGAACAAGTTAATTTATAATCTCCACCCTTTCCAATCGGAAAGGGTTTTTTCAATATTTGTTCCTCAAAATTCTACAAAACTTGAGAAAATAATTATTTGAATTTTTAGTATATTAATAGTGGAAACATAATGCTAATATAAAACTACTCTTTTTCAAAAAAATTTTTTATTAGGGGGAAGGTTCATGAAAAAGAAAAGTTTAGCGTTAGTGTTAGCGACAGGAATGGCAGTTACAACATTTGGAGGGACAGGCTCTGCATTTGCGGATTCTAAAAATGTACTCTCTACGAAGAAGTACAATGAGACAGTACAGTCACCTGAGTTTATTTCTGGTGATCTAACTGGAGCGACTGGTAAGAAAGCGGAATCTGTTGTGTTTGATTACTTAAATGCAGCAAAAGGTGATTACAAGCTAGGGGAAAAGAGTGCGCAAGATTCTTTCAAAGTGAAACAAGTGAAGAAAGATGCTGTAACTGATTCAACAGTAGTACGTATGCAACAAGTTTACGAAGGAGTACCTGTATGGGGTTCTACTCAAGTAGCTCACGTAAGTAAAGACGGTTCTTTAAAAGTATTGTCTGGAACAGTTGCACCTGATTTAGACAAGAAAGAAAAGTTGAAAAATAAAAATAAGATTGAAGGCGCAAAAGCGATTGAAATCGCGCAGCAAGATTTAGGGGTAACACCGAAATATGAGGTAGAACCAAAAGCGGACTTATATGTATATCAAAATGGTGAAGAAACAACATATGCATACGTTGTAAATCTAAACTTCTTAGATCCAAGTCCAGGAAACTACTACTATTTCATTGAAGCAGACAGCGGTAAAGTATTAAATAAATATAATAAATTGGATCATGTAACAAATGAAGATAAATCACCAGTTAAGCAAGAGGCTCCTAAACAGGATGCGAAAGCAGTAGTAAAACCTGTAACAGGAACAAATAAAGTAGGAACTGGTAAAGGTGTATTAGGAGATACAAAATCACTTAATACAACGTTATCTGGTTCATCTTACTACTTGCAAGATAATACGCGCGGGGCAACAATTTTCACATATGATGCGAAAAATCGTACTACATTGCCAGGAACTTTATGGGTAGATGCAGATAATGTTTTCAATGCAGCGTATGATGCAGCAGCAGTAGATGCTCATTACTATGCAGGTAGAACATATGATTATTATAAAGCTACATTTAACAGAAACTCTATTAATGATGCAGGAGCTCCGTTAAAATCGACAGTTCATTACGGAAGTAAGTATAATAATGCATTCTGGAATGGCTCACAAATGGTATACGGAGATGGTGATGGTGTAACATTCACTTCATTATCTGGTGGAATTGATGTAATTGGTCACGAATTAACGCATGCTGTTACTGAAAATAGCTCGGACTTAATTTATCAAAATGAATCAGGAGCGCTAAATGAAGCAATTTCTGATATTTTTGGTACTTTAGTAGAATTCTATGATAACCGTAACCCGGATTGGGAGATTGGTGAAGATATTTATACGCCTGGTAAAGCAGGAGATGCGCTTCGCTCTATGAGTGATCCAGCGAAATACGGTGATCCAGACCATTATTCTAAGCGTTACACTGGTACTAGTGATAACGGTGGGGTTCATACAAACAGTGGTATCATTAACAAACAAGCTTATTTATTAGCAAATGGTGGTACGCATTCGGGTGTAACTGTAACGGGCATTGGTAAAGATAAGTTAGGTGCAATTTATTACCGTGCAAATACACAATATTTCACGCAATCTACTACATTTAGCCAAGCTCGTGCTGGTGCAGTACAAGCTGCAGCTGATTTATATGGTGCGACTTCTGCGGAAGTAGCAGCAGTTAAGCAATCATTTAGTGCTGTTGGTATTAACTAAGGATTTAAAGGATAGCTATTAATAAAATACCTCAAAAATAAAGAAGGAGCCTATGCTCCTTCTTTATTTTTTTCTCCATTTTTTCCACAAATAATATAATCCGATACAACCTGCAATTGTCACAATCCACTTTGCTTCATTTGTTCCGTTCATGACATGATAGGCAGAATATACTTCGATTAACAATGCCGGTATTTTCCCTATTGTGCTGGCAATACTGAAGGAGAGTAATGACATCTTACCTAGAGCCGCAAATAAAGTCACAATACTTGATGGGATGAAAGGTATCAAGCGAAACGATAGAACGAGTAGAAAGGCCTCTCTACCTTCTACATAAAGAAGACGCTCTACCTTTGGGTATTTATTTACTTTATCGTGAGTGAACTTTTGAAGGCCCATGCGGTAAATATAAAACGAGATAATAGCCCCTAATGCTTCGCCTGCGATCGAAATAACAGTACCATTTGTTACGCCAAAGAGCTGTATATTAATGGCGGTTAAAAAAATACTAGGGATAAAACCTAAAAGACTAATGATGATGTTAATTAAGATACTAAGTGGAATTGCGATTGAATAGTATTCTGTTAAGAAATTTTGAATCGTTTCAGCCATTGTTTAAAATCCTTTATCTTTTTTTGCATTACACCACATTTCGTTTGTATAGGCAAGGGTAAATTTACATAATGTAGAAAAACGTTGATAAGAAGGTGTCTTTATACCTTATATGGGTATTAGGTATATGAAAATAGGGGTATTTTAAAATATTTTTAAAAATACTATAAAAACCTTTGTATAAAAGAGTTTTATAGTTATGTTATCTGTGATTTCATCTGGGAAATAATCGAAAAATATAGGGGGTATATATTATAAAAGGCAAAAATAGAGGGTTGATGAAATTGCTGGTGTAAATATGGAAAAATAGATGAAAAAAATGAAAACTGATAGATTTTTTCGTTGTGAAATTGACTTTTAGTGAAGTTGCGATAATAATCATGGAAGAGGTGATATGATGAAACGAATAAGTAGTCTTTTCTTCAGTAGTTTATTGGCATTAATGCTGATCTTAAGCGGATGTGCAGGAAAAGAACAAAAAACAGAGAAACAGACAGGGAATCAAGCTACATCGGTAGAAAAAATTAGTGATAATATTTTAGATGAAATGGAAGGACCACCTAAAAATGGTCATACGATTGAAAGACATGTAGGCAAGT
The DNA here is from genome assembly GCF_056738645.1 of Bacillus sp. PK3-067. Taxonomy (NCBI): domain Bacteria; kingdom Bacillati; phylum Bacillota; class Bacilli; order Caryophanales; family Bacillaceae; genus Bacillus; species Bacillus sp. PK3-067. Next base: position 605,000 of record NZ_CP096490.1, read on the forward strand.
CAGAAGAGGATTTGAAGAATCGCTTGAAGACAGATAAAGTGTCAGCCGCAAGTACATACTATGATAAAGAAACAGCGACGAAAGCTGTAAAAGATAGCTTGAAGCAACATGACAAGGAAATTCAAGATTGGTTAAAAAATTCTAAAGAGGCTCGTCTCGTATTAAATACAACTCATTCATTTCCTGTTGGAAAAACGGTAATAAAGAAAAATATGAGTGTAAAAGACAAGTTAGTAAAAACTGTTACTGTTTTAGCAAGAGATAAGTCAGGAGAATTAGGGTTTAAGATTATTACTTCTTATCCATCTGATAAATAAGAAGGGGGAGTACATTATGTATACGACATTACAATACTTTCTTAAATCGTACTGTACGTTAAGTATTCATGAGGATGAAATAGTAAGCGTGATGGAAGAGTTTATTGAACAAGAAGACGAAGAAATTGTTTTGAAATTACGTGATGAATTAATAAATATGAAGAAAAAGAACGCGTGGGAAGAGGCGTGTGTATTAGCTGCGAAGCAAGGAAATCGTATGTGGTCTTTAGAAGAAACGAAAGACCATCTTGAAACTTTTTTACTATTACTGCAAAAGAAAAAGGCGTGATTAAATCACGCCTTTTTCTTTATGCTATTCGGTTGATATTATCTATTCTTTTGGAGCGCTTTTATATACGCTTTTTGAAATTTGTCCATTTGATATTACTTCCCCGTTTTGTGTTACTTTTTTATACGTAACCGCGGTGATTTTATCACTAGTTCTACTAATTACTTGAGAAGAAACTTCAACATTTTTACCAGTATTTGTACCGAAAATGCGTGTAGTAATACTACCTCCATTTGAAAATGCTTGAATATAAATATGATTGCCTGTATTATTTTTAAATTTTAAATCTGGACCATAATCTGCTACTGCTGCATCTTGTCCAAGTGGTAAATAATTTACTGGCATAGAATGATTGCTTCGAGAAACAATGCCTAAATCTGCCCTTAAAGCTGCACTGTATAATGTACTACTGACTTGGCAAACTCCTCCGCCTGCACTTTGTATTACTTTACCTTGTGAATATACTGCTGCAGATTTATAACCATGTGCAGCATCAGTTACGCCAACGCGACCGTTAAAACTAAATGTTTCATCAGGTGCGACAATAACCCCACTTAAAGTATTAGCTGACTTATTTACGTTAAATGATTGATTTCCGTTACGGCCAGCCATTGGAGTAGAATATTCAGCAATGACTTCTTTAATACCCATTTTCTGTATGTCTTCTGTAGAACGTTCTGGTTTTATGAATGTAACTGGTAATGTAACATCTGATTTACCAGTAGTAATAGCTTCATTTGTTAAACCGCTTAGTTTCCCTTTATCAATTTTTTCTCCGTTTTGGCTTTGACTAATATTTACTGTTGAGCCTTCAATACTTAATTCTGCGTTAACAGGATTTTTTAATGTTTCATTATATTTATCTTTTATAAAGGTTTCATAAGCTGTTGCATTTAATTGTGGTGTTAATTTATAGTCACGTTTTAATTCACCGTTTTCAGCTTGCTTACGCATTTTGTAACGATTCATTACGTTTCCTTCTTGTTCTTTGAAGATTTTGTCAATAATATCTTTCTCTTTATAATTTATCCCTAAATCTTTCCATGTGTAAGTTTGTTTATCGTTTTGGAATATGTAGGTAAGGGATTTTTGATCTAACTCAGTTACCTTTTGATTAATAATTGCTTGAATATCCTTCTTATTTTTTCCGTCGAGAGAAATACCTTCAAATGTAGTATTTGGTAATGCAGTAGTATCTAATTGATTATTTAATTTGGATACATATTGATATCCCCCAACACCGCCTACACAAAGTAATATGCCCCCAGCAATTGCAGAACCAATCAGTATTTTACTTAGCTTCATTTATTTCCCCCCAGAAATTTATGTATAAATATATGTATTACATTTTTTGTATAAAAATGATGAAAATAACATTATGTACGTACTAGTATACTATTATTTTCACTGTGTGTGTAATGTTTTCATAAAAAATGTTACACCGCTGTAATAATTGTCACTTCTTGTCACAATGTGTATGAAAAATATGTTGAAAAATATAATAAAAAGGCTGTCTAGAAAGATCTAGCAGCCTTTTTATTATAATTTTTTATGTTCATTTTTATTCGTAACACCGAGATGTTTTTGAAGGATAGTTGAAATAGTATCGACGCTTTTTTCATTTGGAACGTAATAATAAATACCACCTATATATTTATCTGTACCCTCTACTTGCATTTTTTCCATTTTTAAATTTGAATCCATTGAATTTTTTGTAATTGTCATCATATCATCAAAAGTTAAATTAGTTTTTAAATCTTTATCGACAGCGTCTAGTAGGCCACCGATTTTATTAATGGAATTAAGAGATAGTGCCTTTTCAGCAATGGCCTCTAATACAAGCTGTTGACGTTGACCACGCATATAATCACTATCGATATGACGAGTTCTAGCTAGTGCCAGTGCCTCTTCTCCATTTAAATGTTGACGTCCTTTTTTTAGATGAATGGCATCTGCTTCATCTTTACTATTTTGCTCTGTGAACTCAACTGGAACGTCTACAGTAATACCACCAAGAGAATCAACAATTTTAATAAAGGATTTAAAATTGAATTTTACATAGTAGTCAACTGGAACATCTAAAAAGTTCTCTACCGTATCAATTGTGCTGTCTACACCACCGAATACGTGCGCATGTGTGATTTTATCGTATTTATCACGTGATTTAATGTAGACGCGTGAGTCACGTGGAATGCTTACAAGTTTAACGGATTTATCGTTTTTATTAATTGTTGCAAGTAATAACGCATCTGTTCGAGTTGCTTTTCCATAACCTTTTTCCCTAATATCACTTTCATCAACACCCATAATTAGTACGGAAATATTGTCGGTCATAGGTTTAACAGCTTTTTCACGTTTACTGGACTTATCTCCTCGACCTAGTTCAGCATAAGCGTTATTTAAGACGGACTTTGCTTTACTGTATATATGGAAGGAGTAGCCTCCTGCTCCAAGTGCTACAATTAGTAATGGAATAAGAAGGAACCAAAGTAGGCGTTTTTTCTTTGAGCGTCCTTTTTTGGCTCGCGTATTGTTGTTCGTGTCGGATTTCATCATTTTTTCTCCTTTAAAACTATCAAAGTGTATACATTTAGAAGTGTATTCAAACACATAAAAAATATTTTACGCTAAATAAAAGCGATTGTACATGTATAAAAAATAGATGTCTTGATTATTTATAAGACACCTATTCGTTATTGTATACAAAAGATAGGGATAAGAAAATGATAAAATTTTACCTAATTACAACATAATGCTTACGATAATTGCAGATAAAATACTAACGAGAGTAGCTCCATATAGTAATTTAAGGCCAAACCTCGCAACAACGTTTCCTTGTTCTTCGTTTAGTCCTTTTACCGCACCTGAAATAATACCAATGGAAGAAAAATTGGCAAAAGATACAAGGAAAACAGAAATAATACCAACTGTACGGGGAGAAAGGCTATTAGAAATTTTACTAAGGTCCATCATTGCGACAAATTCATTCGTTACAAGCTTCGTTGCCATAATGCTGCCAGCCGCGACAATTTCAGAACTGGGTACACCGATAAGGAATGCGATAGGTGCAAATACATAGCCGATTAATTGTTGGAACGTAATACCGAATATAATGAGGAACAGGTCATTAATACAACTAATTAATGCGACGAATCCGATGAGCATAGCGCCGACAACAATGGCTACACGAAAACCATCAAGAATGTATTCTCCAAGCATTTCAAAAAAGCTTTGTTTTTCACCTTTGATTTCTAAAATATCTTCGTCATCTTTAACGTCGTAAGGGTTAATGATGAGTATGATAATAAAACCGCTAAATAAATTGAGAACGAGTGCAGTTACTACATATTTAGGTTCAATCATTGTCATATAGGCACCTACGATAGACATAGATACGGTTGACATAGCAGAGGCACAAAGTGTATAAAGACGGTGTTTTGGAATTTGAGCTAATTGTTTTTTCACTGTAATAAAAACTTCTGATTGGCCGACAATGGCAGAGGCGATAGCGTTGTAAGATTCTAATTTACCAAGACCATTTATTTTACTAAGAAAGTACCCGATCCAACGAATAAAAAATGGTAATATTTTGAAATGTTGTAATATACCAATTAAAACAGAAATAAAGACGATTGGTAATAATACAGTAAGGAAAAATGGCATTTCACCTTTATTTGCAAGACCACCAAATACGAAATTTATTCCATCAGCAGCATACTCGAGTAGCTTGGTAAACAAACTGGAAATGATTCTAATAAGTATGAGGCCGATTTCTGTATTTAATAGTAAATAGGTTAAAATTAACTGTATAATAAGCATGATAAAAATTGGTTTAAATTTAATATGCTTCTTATTATTGCTAGCAATATAAGCGAGCAAGAAAACAACAATTAGTCCGACGAAAAAAGTAATGAATTTCATGGTAAGCCCCCTAAAAGAGATATTCTGCTATATATGTTTTTCATTTCAAGGGAGAATATGCATCTTTGGTAAAGAAAGGAATAGAGAGAGCATGAATATATGTAGAGTGCATCACGTTGCAATTATTTGTTCGAATTATGAGACGTCAAAGGATTTTTATACTAGGATATTAGGGTTTAAAGAGATAAATGAAGTATATAGAAAGGAACGAGATTCTTATAAATTAGATTTATGTGTAGGAGAAGAGTATCAAATCGAATTATTTTCATTTCCAAATCCGCCTGAGCGTAAAAGTTTTCCAGAAGCAGCCGGTCTTAGACATTTAGCATTTGCTGTTACAAATATAGAAGAAGCTGTGAAGCATTTAAACCAATGTGGTGTTGAGACGGAACCGATCCGTATTGATGAAATAACGGGGAAGAAATTCGTCTTTTTCCAAGATCCTGATGGTTTACCTTTAGAATTGTATGAGGTTTGAAAATTGGTGGATTTTATATAGAGTTGCTTTCCAATAATTGAAGAAACTAAAGTGAAACTTCTTTTTAAAAGGAGGTGTAACTTTAGCTAAGAAAGCTAAAGAGCATATGTGGATATTTTAAAATTATTGATGGTAGTCATTCTTATTGGGTTAACAGCATTTTTTGTGGCTGTTGAATTTGCAATTATTAAGGTACGTAGCAGTCGTATTGATCAACTCGTTAGCGAAAAAAGACGAGGTGCACTGGCAGCTAAAAAGGTAACTTCAAATTTAGATGAATATTTATCGGCCTGTCAGCTAGGTATTACAATTACTGCTTTAGGGCTTGGGTGGTTAGGGGAACCAACCATTAAACATTTACTCGAGCCGTTGTTTTTAAAATTAAAATTCTCACCTGCAATTTCCAGTACAGTTTCATTTATTATTGCCTTTGCAGTAATTACATTTTTACATGTTGTCATTGGGGAACTTGCTCCAAAGACATTTGCTATACAAAAAGCAGAACAAGTTAGCTTATTGTTATCGAAACCACTTATTTATTTTTACCGAGTTATGTATCCGTTTATTTGGGCTTTGAATGGTTCAGCGAGGGTTGTAACTGGTTTATTGGGATTACATCCAGCTTCTGAACATGAAGTAGCTCATTCAGAAGAAGAATTAAGGTTAATCTTATCTGAGAGCTATGAGAGCGGAGAGATTAACCAAAGGGAATTTAAATATGTAAATAATATTTTTGAATTTGATAATAGAGTAGCAAAAGAAATTATGGTACCTCGTACGGAAGTTGTAGGCTTATATGAGGACGAACCATTTGAAACACATATTAAAGTAATCGCGCAAGAAAAGTATACGAGATATCCTGTATTTGGTGAAGATAAAGATGAAATTATTGGGATGGTTAATGTAAAAGATTTATTTATTCGTTATATGGATGGTAATCGGGATGAAGAGTGCTCAATTATGCCATATACAAGGCCAGTTATTGAAGTGCTAGAAAATATTCCAATTCATGATTTACTATTACAAATGCAAAGAAAACACATTCCATTAGCTGTATTGTATGATGAATATGGTGGTACAGCTGGGATTGTTACACTAGAAGATATTTTAGAAGAAATTGTTGGAGAAATTCGAGATGAATACGATGAAGATGAGAATCCTCCTATAGAGCATATAAGTGAAGGTTATAAAATCGTAGAGGGAAAAGTGCTTATTAGTGAAGTAAATGATTTGCTTGGCATACATTTAATTGCTGATGATGTAGATACAATTGGTGGCTGGATTATGGTACAAAAACAAATCGTTGCTGAAGGAGATATTATTGAGAAACACGGTTTTTATTTTAAAGTCCTTGAAAAGGATATGCATCAAATTAAACGAGTGGAAATAAGGAAAGTAGAAGAATGATTTTCTATAAACTTTAATAAAAAGGATATACAGAAAAATAAATGTTTGCGCTTTCAAAAAAGGTGCTATATAGTGAAGGTGGATACTGAAAAATTCTTCTGAATGATACTCGTGTTTTTAGAGGGCGGATTTTTTGGATAAGGATTTAGAATGAAAAAGTATAGGTGATAAAAATGATAGCAACGAAGGATATACGTATAGAAAAAGATTTTTTAGGTGAAAAAGAAGTACCAAGTGTAGCTTATTATGGTGTACAAACATTACGTGCCGTAGAAAACTTCCCAATTACAGGATATCGCATTCATCCATCACTCATTACAGCAATGGCAATTGTGAAAAAAGCGGCGGCGCTTGCGAATATAGATACTGGTTACTTAGCTAAAGACATTGGACATGAAATTGCAGAAGCAGCGCAAGAAATTGTTGATGGAAAGTTTCATGATCAATTTATCGTGGACCCTATTCAAGGTGGAGCCGGAACTTCTATTAATATGAATACAAATGAAGTAATTGCGAATAGAGCGTTAGAACGTATGGGATATGAAAAAGGGGCGTATGCGAAAATTAGCCCAAACACTCATGTGAACATGGCCCAATCAACGAACGATGCGTTTCCAACAGGGATTCATATTGCAACTCTTATGATGTTAGAAAAGCTTCTTATTACAATGGAAGAACTTCATTCTGCTTTTCGTAAAAAAGCAAAAGAGTTTGATCATGTTATTAAAATGGGACGCACACATTTACAAGATGCAGTTCCAATTCGCCTTGGACAAGAATTTGAAGCGTATAGCCGAGTGCTTGCGCGTGATATAAAAAGAATTAAACAGTCTCGTCAACATTTATATGAAGTGAATATGGGCGCGACAGCTGTTGGTACAGGATTAAATGCAAATCCTATGTATATTGAACAAGTGGTAAAACATTTAAGAACGTTTAGTGGATTCCCACTTGTTGGTGCAGAGCATTTAGTTGATGCAACGCAAAATACAGATGCATACACAGAGGTATCTGCAGCACTTAAAGTATGTATGATGAACATGTCTAAAATTGCAAACGATCTTCGTATTATGGCGTCTGGTCCACGTGTTGGGTTAGCTGAAATTCAATTGCCAGCACGTCAGCCAGGTTCATCGATTATGCCAGGAAAAGTAAATCCAGTTATGGCAGAAGTGATTAACCAAGTCGCATTCCAAGTAATCGGAAACGATCATACAATTTGCTTAGCATCAGAAGCAGGACAATTAGAGTTAAACGTAATGGAGCCTGTGCTTGTATTTAATTTAATTCAATCTATTAGTATTATGAATAATGGATTCCGTGTATTCCGTGAATATTGTATTGAAGGAATTACGGCAAATGAAGAATTGCTGAAGCAATATGTTGAGAAAAGTGTTGGAATTATTACAGCAGTTAATCCTCATATTGGTTATGAAGTAGCATCTCGTATTGCACGTGAAGCAATTGAAACAGGGAAATCTGTTAGGGAGTTATGTTTAGAACATGGTGTACTGACAGAAGAGGAATTGGATATTATTTTAGATCCATTCGAAATGACTCACCCTGAAATTGCTGGAGCTTCTTTATTAAAAAATAAAAAAATGTAATGTGAAAAACACCGATCCACTTGGATCGGTGTTTTATTTTTAAAAGATATTAAATACAGCGTTTAATTGAAGTAAGCTAATAACAGCTAAGAAGATTAAACTGTATTTCATTGCTGTTTTAAATAGAGCAGATTCTTTACCAACTAGTCCAACTGCGGCACAAGCAACTGCTACAGATTGTGGTGAAACCATTTTTGCCATTGTACCACCTACTACGTTTAAGGCAACGAGTGTAGAAGGAACGATGTTTAATTGGTCTGCTGTTACTGCTTGAAGTGGTGCGAATAAAGAACCACTTGAAACTACTGAACCTGTAATGAATACGCCGATCCATCCTAAGATTGGAGAAAGAACTGGGAATGCATTACCAGTAGAAGAGAATGCAAGTCCAAGTGTAGATGACATACCAGAGTAGTTTTCTACGTAAGCTAAAGCGATAACGCTACAAATTGTATATACTGGAGCTTTTAATTCTTTCATTGTTTCAATCATTAATTCTTTAACCATTTTACCTTTTACGCGGTAAACGATAAGTGAAACGATAATTGCTAGTACAATCGCAGTAGTTGTAGAAGAGAATACATCAAATTTGAAAACAGCTGCGAAAGGTGTATCAGCTTTTGTAATTGGTGTAGTTTTCATAACAGCATTATGAAGACCAGGGAACTGAATGTTAAATACTAAGTTTGCTAACGCACCATCTGGAGCAAATAAAGCTTTAATCGGTTTTAAGTTAAAGATTGTTACAAATGCAGTTAAGAATACGAATGGAGACCAAGCGTATAAAATTTGATTGAATGTATGTGATACTTTAGTTTCTTGTTTTTCTTCTTTAGTAGAAGATTTTGGTTGCCAAACACGTAAGAATAATGCAAGAGCAATCATACTTACAACTGCTGCGAAAATATTAGTAAGTTCTGCACCTAAGAAGTAAGTCACAGCGAATTGAGTAATAGCGAAAGAAACACCACTTACAAGAATACCTTGCCAAGTTTCTTTAATACCTTTAATTCCATCGACCATTGAAACAAGTAAGAAAGGTAAAATAATACTAATGAAAGGTAAAATAAGAACAGTTTGACGACCAATAGTTAATGCGTCAAGTTGAGTTAATTGTGCTGGCACTGTAACTGGAATACCCATAGCACCCATAGCACCACCAGCAATATTAGCTACTAAACAAATACCTGCTGCTTTTAATGGATTAAAGCCCATACCTACAAGTAGTGCGGCTGTAATAGCAACTGGAACCCCTAGACCAGCTGCACCTTCTAAGAAAGCACCGAAAGAATAAGCGATTAATAATACTTGTAAACGTTGATCATTTGTAATGCTTGAAATACTATCGCGAATAATATTGAATTGCTCTGTTTTAACAGTTAATTTGTAAAGGAAAATTGCGGCGATAACGATAGTACAAATTGGATAAAATCCAGATAAAACACCGAATCCAGCAGATGCTACAGCTACTGTTGCTGGCATTTTATAAACAAATATTGCAAGGATAATAGCGACAATCACACTATAAAGACCAGCCATGTAACTTTTCATTTTGAATCCCATTAAACAAATGATGAAACAAAAGATTGGAAGTGCTGCGATTAGTGCAGATAACCAAATATTGTTTAATGGGTCATAAATTTGTGTCCAAGTACTCATAATAATGACAACTCCTATCTATTATATGTGAAGAAATTCACATTATTTGTGAAACTATTCACAATCAACTTACATGCTTAGTATATTCTCCTTCAACACTATTGTCAACGTAAAAAAGTATAATTATTCCATAATAGTGTTAAAAGAAAAGCTTTGTTCATAAAGTAGACAAAAAACACACTCAAATGAATTTAAGTGTGCTGTATAAACTATTTGCATATTATTTTGCTTATTCAGCTGGCATGTTTCCTATAAGTGTATATTAGATGCCATCTTTTATATCGAGTATAAAGTTTGATATATGAACTGATCTGTCCTATTTGATCTAGTGTGAGGGAGGATTGGTGAGTGGATTTAAATAGGAAGTTTTGCACAACAGTCCAACCGCTTGCAATACGAATAAAAAATTAGAAACAAATTTTTAATATCACATCATCTCTTTTTACTGAAAATTCCTTTTAGCGTAACAAAGAGGTTAATTATAGTTCAACTACATTACGATAGGTTATCAATTATAGACGGTATTTTACAATACCGTTACTGTGCGTTTCAATGAGGTGAAAATATAACAAAAAGCTTGATAAAACAACGTTTGCAAGCAAAGTATTCGTAGGCCATTATTTTGCTTTTTCGTTATATCATATAGTATAATATTCAAAATCAGCAAGGATTTTTTCCTGAATTTTTGCTGATAAAGATGGAAAAATTTTTCGGCTTTATAGGTTGATAAAGTTATGTCGTAACAGGAAATATAAGAACAGATATATAAATAAATAAAAAGAACATAAAAACGCAAATAAAAACGAAAATGAGGGGAACTTTATGAGCCAAAATCAATTCGAATGTCGTATTTCAGAAGAAGATGTACAAATGTTAAGAGCGTTAGCTCACCCACTTCGTCTACGTCTAGTAATGGAACTTATGCAAAGAGGAACATGTAATGTAACACAACTACAGGAAGTATTAGAAATTCCGCAATCAACGGTTTCACAACATTTAACGAAGTTAAAGCAAAATAAAGTAGTGCGCTTTGAAAGACGAGGATTAGAAGTGTATTATCAAATCCATAATGATAAAGTAAGTGCGGTAGTAAAAACATTATTTTCTTAAAATTTGAATATTATGGAAAAAGACGTGTGGAATATACGTCTTTTTTTATTTGTCAGAAAGGTAGTGAGAGAGTAAATATTAGCATGTGAGGAAGAAATGACTATCAATCAACATGCTGCCTTACGGAATATATTCTAAAAGGAAAAGAAAAAATAGAAAGGAGTGTAGTAAGCAAAAGGAGGGATAGTAGTATGGATGTGAAACGTGTGAAACAAATTTTATCTTCTTCAAGTAGAATTGACGTTACATATGAGGGCGTACCAGTATGGATTGAGAGCTGTGATGAGCAGAAGGGGAGTGCTCAAGTGTATGATGTATCTAATCCTGGTGAGAGCGTTCATGTGGACGTGACAGCTTTAGAGGAGAAATAATAAAAAAGACGCTTCTCAATTGAGAAGCGTCTTTTTTATTATTCCATCATATGTGCAATTTTCTTAGAGAACATAAGAAGTACTAATCCCAGTACAATTACGATAATACCGATACTTGCGAATACTTCTAAATATCCTAAAGATTGAGTGAAAGCAGCTAATTGTCCTGCTAATAAGTTTGCGAAGCCAGTACCAGCTAACCATACACCCATTAATAATGATGCTAATTTAACAGGAGCAATTGCACTTACCATAGATAATCCGATTGGTGATAAGAATAACTCACCGATTGTGTGGAACATGTAAGTGAATACAATGAATAGTAAGTTTGCTTTCATTGTAATGTTACCTTCATCGCTACCAGTTTTTAAAACAGCTAAAGTTAGAACTAAATATCCAATCCCTAGTAAAATCATGCCTAATGCCATTTTTGTTGGGATTTTCAAATCGCCATTTTTTGTTTTTGAAAGCTTAATCCATAACGCAGAAACAGGTAATGCTAGTAAGATAATGAATAGTGGGTTTACAGATTGGAACCAAGGTGTTGGAATTGTAAATCCACCAATTGTACGATCGACGAACTTATCTGTGTAAAGTGTTAAAGAACTACCAGCTTGCTCAAATCCTGCCCAGAAGAATACTACGAAACAAGTTAAAATTAAAATTGCAGCAGTACGTTTTTTCTCTTGTGTTGTTAAAGGTTTTTTCTCAATTGCTTTTGCATTTTTTTCTTTAGATTGTTTACCTACAACAGTTGTTCCGATAGACCCTAAGTAACGAGGTGCTAAGAAATTAAAGGCAAGCTGCCCAATAATCATACCGATACAAGCTGTTAAGAAACCGTATCTATAATCTGCAAAGTAACCGCAAATGAATGGAGCGATAAGAGCTCCTAAGTTAATCCCCATGTAGAAGATAGTGAAGGCACTATCACGACGAGAATCATTTTCGCTATATAATTGACCTAATAAAGTCGAAATATTTGGTTTGAAGAATCCGTTACCAATAACTAATAATCCTAATCCTAAGAAAAGTCCAGTTTTTGTGTTCATTGAGAATAATACAAAGTTACCAATTGCCATGATGATACCACCAATAGTAATGGCATGTCGCTTCGTAATGAAATGGTCAGTTAACCAACCACCGATAATAGGTGTGAAGTATACTAACATTGTGAAAATACCGTAAATTTGAACTGCAACTGCTTTATCAAATCCTAAACCGCCGCTTACTAAGCTCGTTGTTAAATAAAGAACTAATAAGCCACGCATTCCGTAATAACTAAATCTTTCCCATGCCTCTGTAAAGAACAACAAGTATAACCCTGGTGGATGTTTTTTTGGTGATTGTTGCTCTCCAGCTTTGTCTAATTTTAAAGCTGCATCCATTTTTGTTTCCCCCTAATCCTGTATAACGGATATTTATGTAATCATTTTAATTTACAAAATATTTAGAAGTCAATAGAATTATATGGAAATAGAAAGAAAATTTCTAAAAAAGTTCTATTTTTCTTCGACCGTTACTGTATTTTGCCCTGAAAACGAGATGATAAGCGTTTTCAAATGTAATAATTGAATTCTAAAAGAAAATAAAATAGTGATTAATCAGAAAATTTAGATTAAAACATTTATTCTGATATAAAGAAAATATATTCTATTTACTTTCTCAATATAACATATTGGGAATAAAAATACAAAACGAAATAATGTGACATTTAAGTGAATTGAAAAATAACCAGCTCCACAGAAGGGAGCTGGTTAAGGAAATATTATTTAACAAAGCGTTTTTCGATGTCATCTAGTAATAGGTTAGCAGCAATTACACCGCCAGCTGTATTCCAAATAACATCGTCGACTTTGTATGCTTTACCATTCTTTACGGCATTTAAATTTTTAAATAGAGGATCGTTTATATATTCTTTTTCTAGTTCAGATCCTTTTTTCTCATTTCCTTTATCGAATGTGAAGTAGAATAATACGTCACCATCCATAGCAGAAATACGCTCTTTAGATACGTTACGCTCTGCAAAATCATCTTTGTTTTGATCTCCAGGACGTTTAAATCCAAGTTCTTTTAAAATAACACCAGAGAATGTATCGCCATGATAAATACGAACATCACCAGGCATGAAACGAACCATAGAGATTTCTTGATTTACTTTATCGCCAAGTTTGCCTTTTAAATCTTTCATACGTGATTCGTAATCAGCTACAACTTTTTGACCTTCTTTTTCTTTATTTAATGCTTTTGCATAAAATTTGAAGTTATCTTTCCATTCACCACGTAATGTTTCTGAGAACACAGTAGGTGCAATTGCTTTTAATTGTTCGTACACTTTTTCGTGGCGCATTTTGTTACCGATAATTAAGTCTGGTTTTAAAGAAGCGATTGTTTCAACGTTAACTTGTCCTTCATCACCAACAACTTTTACATCTTTCATTTTATCCTTAATATGTGGATACCATGGGTCACCAGTCCAAGACTTTACAGCACCAACTGGTTTCACACCTAATTCAAGTAAAGCTTCAGTTCCTTCATTTGTTAAGATAACTACACGTTTTGGATTAGCAGGAACTTCTGTTTTACCCATTGCATGTTCTACAGTAACCACTTCTTTTTTATTATCTTCTTTTGTAGATTCTTCTTTGTTATTTGATTTTCCACAAGCGCTTAAAAGCATTGAAAATGCTAGTAAAAATACAAATACTGTAAACGATTTCTTCCGCATGAAATTCATTATGTACCCCCTATATGTTGAGAATATTTTTCAATAGCAAGCATGATATTAAGCCTTTATCTTTTGATTGTCAATACATATGGGTGAAAATAATTCTCATTTCCGTTGACAATGAGAATTAAGTTGAAATACACTAACAACGTATCATTATACATTGAAGGGGAAACGCTGCATGTTATTAAAAACAAATCGAGCAAAATGGATTGGATTATTTGTTGGAATCATTGCAGTCGTTATTTGTATTTGGGGAAGTATTATTTTCGGATATACAAATACGAGTTGGAAACTAGCATTGGATGCTTTTTTCCATTTTAACGGTTCCAATGAACATATTATTATTCAAAATGTACGTCTGCCTAGGGCGTTAATTGCAGCTAGTGTTGGTGCTAGTTTAGCCATTGCTGGTTGTCTTATGCAAACTTTAACTAAGAATCCACTTGCTTCTCCAGATTTTATTGGATTAAATTCAGGTGCTGCGTTCTTTATAGTTGTAGCAATTGTAATCTTTTCAGTAACATCATTATCAGCTTTCACATGGATTGCCTTTTTAGGAGCGGCGGTTGCAGCTGTACTTGTATTTGCTTCTAGTTCTTTAGGAAAAGAAGGGACTACTCCTCTTAAGTTAACGTTAGCAGGGGTCGCAATTAGTGCATTATTTTCATCATTAACACAAGGATTACTTGTGTTAAATGAAAAAGCACTTGAAGAGGTATTATTTTGGCTTGCTGGATCTGTGCAAGGGAGAAAGTTAGAAATTTTACAATCTGTATTCCCATATTTATTAATAGGATGGATTGCATCTCTTATGATGGCAGGGAAAGTAAATACATTGATGATGGGAGAAGACGTCGCGAAAGGACTTGGACAACGAACAATTTTAATGAAATCATTCGTGTTACTTATTATTGTACTGTTGTCTGGTGGTTCAGTTGCGGTTGCTGGCCCAATTGGATTTATTGGAATTATTACTCCGCATTTTGCGAGATTTCTTGTTGGAGTTGACCACAGATGGAGAGTGCCTTATAGCGGATTGTTAGGTGCAATACTACTAATATTGGCTGATATAGCAGCAAGATATGTCATTATGCCACAAGAAGTACCAGTAGGAGTTATGACAGCATTTATTGGAGCTCCATTCTTTATTTATATTGCACGTAAGAGAGGGCTTAGCAAATGAAGAAATATATTCCGTTTCGTATAGGAAAAGGTGAGCTCTCGTTTTTAATGTATAAACGAGCTTGTCTCGTCTTGTTAAGTTTACTAGTTGTTTTAGTAGGATTATTCTTTGCGAGCGCAGGTATGGGGGACATGAAAATTGCTCCTTATGACGTATGGCAAGCAATTACTGGAAATGGCGATGCGATGTCAAATATGGTTGTAAATAAGTTTCGTATGCCACGTATTTTAATTGCTATCCTCGTAGGAATTGCGCTTGCAGTAGCGGGCTGTATTTTACAAGGGCTCGTTCGAAATCCACTTGCTTCTCCTGATATCATCGGGATTACGGGCGGGGCAAGTGTTGCAGTTGTATTATTTTTAGCGCTATTTAGTGATAAAAATAATGCGCTAACTGTAAGCATTCATTATATGCCGCTCGCAGCTTTTGCAGGAGCAACGATTGTAGCGGTTTTTGTATACTTATTTGCATGGAAAAATGATGGATTATCACCAATTATTCTCGTTTTAATTGGTGTTGGATTTTGGGCATTAACGAAGGCGGCAACAACATTATTTATGTTGTTAGCACCAATTTATCAAGCGAGCCAAGCGAATGTATGGATTACGGGTACCGTTTATGGCTCTTCTTGGCAAAATGTTATGGTACTTGCACCGTGGGTTCTCATTTTAACGGTAATATCATTTATAGCTGCTAGACATTTAAATGCGCAAGAGCTAGGGGATGATATTGCGGTAGGACTTGGTGTTCCTTTAACGAAGTCACGCGTATTCATGTTATTACTTAGTACGGCTTTAATTGGGGGAGCAGTTGCCTTCGCCGGAGGGATTGGATTTGTCGGTTTAATGGCACCTCATATTTCACGAAGGCTAGTTGGTTCTTTATACGGTGCATTGCTCCCAGTTGCAGCTATTGTCGGTGCAATTCTAGTACTTGCTGCAGATTTAATAGGGCGTACAATTTTCACACCACTTGAAATTCCAGCAGGGGTATTTACATCAGCAATTGGTGCACCTTATTTTATTTATTTACTTTATAAAAGTCGGAATTCATAAAGGGAGATGAATATGCAAAAAGCATTGGAGACGAAACGCTTGACGTTGTCTTATGGTGAAACAATTATTATTGATGAGTTGAATTTAGAAATTCCAAAAGGTGAAATTACAATCTTTATCGGTTCCAACGGTTGCGGGAAATCAACTTTATTACGTTCACTAGCTAGATTATTAAAGCCAACAACTGGTGACATTTTGTTAGATAATCAAGCTATTCAAAGTATGCAAACGAAGCAAATTGCTCGTCAAATGGCAATTTTACCGCAAGGACCGCAAGCACCAGAAGGGCTTACAGTATTGCAACTTGTAAAACAAGGACGCTATCCATATCAAACATGGCTGAAACAGTGGTCAGAAAAAGATGAGGAAATGGTACAGAAGGCACTTGCAGCAACAGGTATGACAGAATTTGCTGAGCGTGATGTGCATGCTCTTTCAGGTGGGCAGCGTCAACGTGCTTGGATCGCAATGACACTTGCACAAGATACAGATATCATTTTACTGGATGAGCCAACTACATACTTAGATATGACTCACCAAATTGAAGTGCTAGATTTATTATTTGAATTAAATGAAACAGAACAAAGAACAATTGTTATGGTATTACATGATCTGAATTTAGCATGCCGCTATGCAGATAACATTGTAGCAATTCAAGATAAACAAATATATGCACAAGGTAAACCTGAAGAAGTGGTAGATGAGAAACTAGTACGTGATGTATTCCGAATGGAGTGTCAAATTAGTACGGATCCGTTGTTTGGAACACCGCTTTGTATCCCTCACGGAAGAGGAAGACGTGTAGTTAAAGAAGTTGCTCAGGCAATGAGATAAAAAAACGATGAGTGATTCATCGTTTTTTTTATTTGGTACAAGAAAATAAGAGGAAGAGAGGAATACGTAAGCGACGTTTATACTCTTCTTCATCTTGAAAATAGGTTAGATTTGGTGTAGCTTCTTTTAATGATGTAATGGTAAATCCGGCTTGCTGTAATAATGTGAAATACTCTTCTGTTGTACGATGATATTTAATAACTTCTTGCTCAATCCATGGTTCAACCCGTTTGCCTAGTTTAAAATAATCATCGACGAGCCAACTCGTTCTTTTACCACTTGTTTGTAAGCTTTCAAATGAAGAAGTAATAACGGGATGTTGAACGCTAAAGGTAAAGGTGCCATTTGTTTTTAAAGTTTGAAATACATTTTTAAAAATAGTATCAAGATGTTCAATATAATGTAAGGCGAGTCTAGATGTTACTAAATCAAAAGTGGAAGAGGGGTAGGTATAATCTTTGAGGTTTAAAAAATGAACAGATCCATTTTTATTTTCTAGTTGTTTTTTAGCTTTTTCATACATAAGTTCGGAGCCTTCAATGCCGGTGTAAGAGTAGCATCCCTTCTCTAATAATTCCGCGCCAAACTTAGCATCACCACAGCCTAAATCGAGAATTTGTTTTCCTTGCACATGACCAATGAGCTGAAAGAATACTGGTTTTTCAATGGACTCATTTGGGCTATTTTCTCGGTATCTTCGTTTCATATATTGTTCGAAAAATGCTGTGTTATTGTATACATCAGATTCTGTAAATGCCATGTTTGAAACCTCCCGAAATATTTTTTTAATTCTATCAAATATGAAAAGTAAATGATAGATTTATTGTAATGAATCATATATAATCTAGAATTGTAAGCGGTTACTTTAAACTATTTTTCTATAATAAATTCTGAAAACGTGTTAAGCTAGTAGAGGGATTATTAGAACTATTAAGACAATAATCCGCTTACATGAACGATGGGAGGCTTCACGATGTCTAGTAAAACACTTGCGAAATTTTTAGAAGAAAATTTAGAGGATTTAAAATCAAAGGGGCTTTATAACGTAATTGATCCGCTTGAGAGTTCAAATGGACCGATCATTACAATTGGCGGAAAAGAATATATTAACTTATCTTCAAACAACTATCTGGGATTAGCAACAGATAGCCGTTTGCAAGAAGCAGCAATTGGTGCTATTCATAGGTACGGTGTTGGAGCAGGGGCTGTTCGTACAATTAACGGTACTTTAGATTTGCATATTAAGTTAGAAGAAACAATTGCAAAGTTTAAACATACAGAAGCAGCAATTGCTTATCAATCAGGATTTAACTGTAATATGGCAGCGATTTCAGCTGTTATGGATAAAAATGATGCGATTCTTTCAGACGAATTAAATCATGCATCTATTATTGACGGTAGTCGTTTATCAAAAGCAAAAATTATTGTTTATAAACATTCTGATATGGAAGATTTACGCCAAAAAGCAATCGCGGCGAAAGAATCAGGTCTTTACAATAAATTAATGGTAATTACAGATGGTGTCTTTTCGATGGATGGAGATGTTGCAAAACTACCAGAAATTGTTGAGATTGCAGAAGAGTTAGATTTAATGACATACGTAGATGATGCACACGGTTCAGGTGTACTTGGAAAAGGTGCAGGAACTGTAAAGCACTTCGGTCTTTCTGATAAAGTTGACTTCCAAATTGGTACATTATCAAAAGCAATTGGGGTAATTGGTGGATATGTAGCAGGGAAACAAAACTTAATTGACTGGTTAAAAGTTCGTTCACGTCCATTCTTATTCTCTACAGCATTAACACCAGCTGATGCAGCAGCTTGCATGAGATCAATTGAAATCTTAATGGAAAGCACAGAGTTACACGATCGCTTATGGGAAAATGGCCGCTACTTGAAACAAGGATTAAAAGAACTTGGCTTTAACATTGGGGAAAGTGAAACGCCAATTACACCTTGTATCATTGGGGACGAAGTATTAACACAAGAATTTAGTAAACGTCTAAATGAAGAAGGTGTATACGCAAAATCTATCGTGTTCCCAACTGTAGCAAAAGGAACAGGGCGCGTTCGTAATATGCCTACAGCAGCTCATACGAAAGAAATGTTAGATGAAGCAATTCTTAAGTATGAAAAAGTAGGAAAAGAAATGGGCATCATTTAAGTAACGACATCTTTTGAATAGCTTGCAAATGAGGAGTGGGGAAAATGAAAAAAATTCTAGTAACCGGTTCTTTAGGGCAAATTGGTTCTGAACTAGTAATGAAACTTCGTGATGTATACGGCGCATCAAATGTTATTGCAACAGATATTCGTGAAACAGATAGTGAAGTAGTAACGTCTGGTCCATTTGAAACGTTAGATGTAACAGATGGACAAAAACTACATGATATCGCAAAGCGTAATGAAGTAGATACAATTATTCATTTAGCAGCTTTACTTTCAGCAACAGCAGAAAAAAATCCGTTATTTGCATGGAATTTAAATATGGGTGGACTTGTAAATGCTCTAGAAGCAGCTCGTGAATTAAACTGTAAGTTCTTCACGCCAAGTTCTATCGGTGCATTTGGTCCATCAACGCCAAAAGATAATACACCGCAAGATACAATTCAGCGTCCTACTACGATGTATGGGGTAAACAAAGTGGCAGGAGAATTACTGTGTGATTATTATCATCAAAAATTTGGCGTAGATACGCGCGGTGTCCGTTTCCCAGGTTTAATTTCTTACGTAGCGCCTCCAGGAGGCGGAACGACTGATTATGCAGTTGAAATTTATTATGAGGCGATTAAAAAAGGTGTATACACCTCATACATTGCTGAAGGAACATATATGGACATGATGTATATGCCTGATGCTTTACAAGCGATCATTTCATTAATGGAAGCTGATCCAAGTAAGCTAGTGCATAGAAATGCATTTAACATTACAGCAATGAGCTTCGAGCCAGAGCAAATTGCAGCGTCAATTCGTAAACACATTCCGACGTTTACAATGGATTATGCAGTAGATCCAGCTCGTCAAACAATCGCTGATAGCTGGCCAAACTCTATTGATGCAACAGCAGCAATGAAAGAGTGGGGCTTTAAAGCAGAATACGATTTAGACAAAATGACAACTGACATGCTGGCTAAGTTAAAAAAAAAGCTCACAGCTGAGTTAGTGATGAATTAATAGGAAGAGTCGATTCTTAGGAATCGGCTCTTCCTCATTTTTGGAAGGAGAGAAGTCTTATGCAAAGAGTTGATGTCGTATATGCACTAATACATGACGAAGAAACAGATAAAATATTAATGGTACATAATGTAGAACAAAACGTTTGGTCATTGCCAGGTGGGGCTGTGGAAAAAGGTGAAATATTAGAGGAAGCACTAATAAGAGAAGTGAAAGAAGAGACAGGTTTAACTGCTACGTTAGGTGGACTTGTTGCGATCAATGAAAAATTCTTTGAAGAATCAGGGAATCATGCGCTATTTTTTACATTCCGAGCGAATGTAGAAAAAGGTGAACTTATTGCGGAAGATGAAGGTGAAATTTCTGCAGTAGAGTGGGTGGATCGAACAATTGCGAATGAGCGCTTCCCATACTATGACGGAGGATTTGAATATTTGTTAGAAGTAGCCATTCCATACAAGTTTCAACCAGAAACAAAGTAATTGAACGAAAAAACAGGAGCCACAAGGCTCCTATTTTCTATTCAATCGTCTTCAGTAATAATTTTTTCAGTAATGGTTTAATCTTCAGTCGTAAATCTTCAGCGTGATTTGCAACTAAGAAGTGATGGTTATAAATGTTTTTCATCAATTGATAAGTTGCTTCTTTCGCTTCGCCTTCTTCGATGAAGATACCGATTACTTCCATACCACTTTTACGCGCGAGCTTAACAGCTTCATGCGTATCTAAAATTCCGTCTTGTTGATAGTCTAGCGCAGAAGGCTCACCGTCTGTGAAGACTAGTAAGAATTTATGTTTCTCAGGTCTTTTGGCAAGCTTTTCAGAAACGATACGAATAATATATCCGTCGCGGTTATCTTCTTCTTCACGAAGTTGCATAATTTCTGGACCAACGTTTGGTAACGTTGAGTTTTTATAATTTACAACTTCATGGATAACGTTCGGCTTATCTTCAGGTTTAGCGCTAGAGGCATCTTCCCAAAATCCGCTAATAGCGTGCGGGATTTTTAAAGATTTTAAAGCTTCATGGAATAGTACAACACTCTTCTTCGTTTCTTCCATTTTGTTATACATAGAACCAGAACAGTCAACTAACAGTTGGAATGCAACGTCGAGCTCTTGTGATTCTTGCCCTTTTTTATAAAACATGCGAGGCTGCTTTTCAGTATAAATACGAAGGAATTTCTTACGAAGTCTTCCGTAATATTTATCACTATTTGCATTCGTTTTATTTTCAATCGTTTTTTCGATAATTTTCTTTAATTCTTTTACATCTTTATTAACGACTGATTTGATAGCTTGGTAATCCTTTTTCTCATCAGGATTTGGTTTACGTGCTTCTTTAAATGTATGAGAAGCGCCAGTGTTATATTTACCATATGCACCATCATTTTGACTAGAAGCGTGTGAAGCCCTTGCTTCTTCTGTACCAGCGCCATCAAAGTTGGATTGTGTACTTTTTTGAGAAGTACCTTGTACAGAACCAAGTGCTTGGTCGCCATCTTCTGATTCACGAGCAGTATCGCCCATCATGTTTGTTTTTGTTCCGCTTTCTAATTCAAAGCGTAAAAAGTTCTCGTTTTCGTTATTTTTATTTTCACGATGCCATGTGGAGAAACTTTCATCCATTTTGTTTTTATTTTCATCGTCATCTATAAGCTGCGTATCATCATTTGCTAAATCTTCGACGCGACAGTTCTTTTCGTCTGCAAGAACAGATAAATAAAGCGGTGCATGTCCGAAATAGTTGTTAAGCATATCACTTTCAAGAAGCTCCTCTAAGCGGTAGCGAATTTTCTCAACGATATACATAATATCTTCCGTATTACGAGCTTGGAATGTTTCATGCAAAATAGCTTCAATTTGTTCGAAATATTCATTATTAAACATTTCATATTTATCGCTCGTTAATGAAAGATAGCATAGGCAAAATAGACGATCACCGTGATAGTTACGAACGCGATTGATTTCATTTTGTGAGCTAAAGTAATTGCGATACATTTCTTTTCTTCTTTTAAAAACATGCTTCGTGCCAGGACGTAAGTTCTTTACAATTTCCTCAACGCGTAAATCTTCTAATAGAACAAATAATTGTGTTAAAAACTTTTTTAGGGGCGATTCTTGCAATTCAATCGCATAAGAACGAATTAAAGTCATGTCCGAGTAATGTTTATTACCAAGTGCTTTTAAGAACACTTCGCTTTTTAATCCGATTACTGTATCTTCTTCTTTTCGATCATCCCAAAAGTGACTAATGACAACTTTCTTTTCAATTTCGTCGTAGTATGCTTTATAGCCATATTCAAGATAGGCATCGTCTTCTTTTAGAAGGGCATACATTAAGTTTTCCATTTGTAGAAACAGCGACGCATCAATTTTTTTGTCACTAAAAATTTGTCTCATAAATTATCCCTCAAAGAAATAACTTTCTGCTAATTCACGGACAGTCATTTGTTCTGTTTCATCATTAAGTTTTGCAATTATGCTTCGTTCAATCGCTCGCATAACAGGAATATATACACCTAAATCACATGCGTCGATAATGCCACGAATACTTGCCGCTTCTTCACTTACACGTCCATCGCGAGCTAAAGGCATAAGGTCGCTTGCAAAGGCAACGAACTTTTCAATTGTTGCAACATCTTTTAATTTTGATTCTGCTAATAATAATTCTTTTAATGTATCACCTTGAATGTAAGGAACTTCAATAATAACAAAACGGTTTTTTAACGCTTCGTTTAGTTCACTTGTTCCAACGTAACCTTCGTTAATCGCAGCAATTACACGGTATTCGTCATCACCGTATACAACCTCTTGTGTAAATGGGTTTGTAATCATTTTACGGTAATCTAATGCGCCGTGAAGAAGTGGTAACGTTTCAGGTTTTGCCATATTGATTTCGTCAATATATAGGAAGTGACCGTTCTTCATTGCTTTCATAAGAGGACCGTTAACGAATGAAACTTCAGATGCACCATCTTTCGTTTGTAGTGTGTTGTATCCTAAAATACCCTCTACATCTAAGTCGACAGAGCAGTTAATGCTATGCATTGGTTTTTGGAATAAAGAAGAAAGAGTTTCCGCTAGTACTGTTTTACCACTACCAGTCGGTCCTTTTAATAGAATGTTCTTGCCAAGAAGAAGTGCTGTAATCGCATCTTCAATAATGCTATTATCAGACGCTTTATATATTTTCGTTCCGATTAAATGTGCGTTTTCACCAGCTTCTTGCTTATTCTTTTCATGAATCGTAGAAAGCTGTTGTTTTAAATCAGCATGTATATGAAATTGTTCTAACATGTATTTCCCACCTAACATTATTTTCATAAAGTAATACATCTTATGATAACTTGTTTTAATATGGTATGCAAAGAAAAGGAAGGAGGATAAAGGGAAAAGAAAAAGCAATCAAGATGAAGTTGATTGCCTACAGTAAAGGAGAAATGAGCCTCATGAAAGACTCCAATATGCGTTTTTTTATACTTCTTTTTTGGAAAGAGTTCCATTTAATTTCAGTTGAATGTTTAAAATCTTCTTCAAAATCACGTTTAATATCGTGAACTGTTTTTGATTCATAAAGTACACTAATAATTTCGTAATTCAATTCAAAGCTACGTACATCCATGTTCGCTGTTCCAATAGTTGCAATTGTATCATCAACGAGTACAATTTTTGCATGCATAAAACCATCTTTATAACTGTAAATAGAAGCACCAGCTTTTAAAAGCGGAGTGAAATAGGATTGAGATGCTTGATCACTAATGATGCTATCACTTTTACCTGGATATAAAATCCGTACATCTATTCCGGCAATTGCACTTAAGCGTAATAATGTTAAAGTTTCTTGATCTGGAATAAAGTAGGGTGTAGCGATCCAAATGGATTTTTTTGCAGAGCCCATAACAGCTAATAATGTATTACGAATACTTTTATCATCGGAGCTTGGTCCGCTTGCTACGATTTGAACAGCACCTTCTGCATTTGAAATCTCTTTACCTGGGAAGTATTGTCTATTCATGAATTGATCCCAGGAATAAGTATTTAAACCACTAGAGGCATAGAGCCAGTCTTCTAGAAAGATTGCTTGTAATTTATATAATGCTTTTCCTTCTATTTTTAAATGACTATCACGCCAAACAGGAAATTTCTTGGAACGGCCAAGATATTCATCACCGACATTGAGTCCTCCGGTAAAACCAATTTCGCCATCTACAATAACAATTTTTCGATGGTTACGATAATTGACAGTTTCAAGTAACCAAGCTGAAAAAATAGGGTCAAATTCTACAATTTCAATCCCAGCTTCTTTCATAGGTTGCAAAAATCGTCGTCTTAACGTATTACTTCCAAGGCCATCATAAAGGAAGCGTACAATAACACCATCTTTTGCTTTTTGTATTAAAGCATCTCGAACTTTTGTACCAATTTCATCAGATTTATAAATGTAGTATTGAATATGTATATGATGTTTTGCTTGCTCTATAGCTCGCAAAATTTCTGAAAATGTTTGATCTCCGTTTGTTAAAAGTTTTGTAGTTGTTTTATCTGCAGCAGGACCGCCTCCAAATTTTTGTATGACTTCTGTTAAATGTATGGAACGTTCATTTAGTGGGACTGTGAGTAATAACTCTAGTCTTCTTCCTTCTAATATTTCACGGAATAATTTTCTTTGTTCTTCTGAACGATGGAGATGTTTTTTTCTTCTCCAGCGGCTGCGCCCGAAAATAGCGTATAATAGCACACCTATAATAGGAAGAAGTGCTAATACTAAAAACCATGCTAATGTACTTTGTGGAGATCTATTTTCTATAAAAATAACGAATGAAATTCCTACGATTGTGATGGACCATAGAGCACCGACAAATGTATATAACGAGATATACGATGTATTTAATAGGAACAGAACGATAGATACAATTGTAAATATTAATAGTAATTGAACGATAGGCTTCTTCATTTCTATATAATTCCCCTAATCTTTTTTCAATATAGACTTCTTAAATAGAAGATGTAATATGACATCTTTATTATAAGGTGTTTTGCTTTTTTTACAAAATATAGACATTTCACCTATACTTTCCGCATTTGTCCTACATACAGTGTACTATCCCATTTTTTATCCCACTCTTAACGCATATGAAAATGAAAAAATCGAAAAGGAGCGGAGAAACATGAATTATATAGAAAATAATGGATTGTATTATCGAAATCATC
The DNA here is from genome assembly GCF_056738645.1 of Bacillus sp. PK3-067. Classification (NCBI taxonomy): domain Bacteria; kingdom Bacillati; phylum Bacillota; class Bacilli; order Caryophanales; family Bacillaceae; genus Bacillus; species Bacillus sp. PK3-067. The sequence continues at coordinate 630,350 of NZ_CP096490.1, forward strand.
ATGGAGGACACAATCATGGTGGGCACAATCATAACGGTGGACATCATCACCATGGAGGACACAATCACTATGATCACCATCATCATCACGGAGGCGGATGGGGCTGGGGTGGTGGTAGTTCATGGGGAGGCGGATTTTTCCCTGGAAGCTTTGCAGGAGGAGTGTTAGGCGGACTAACAGCTGGTGCATTAACAGGTGCAACAAGTGGAGGGTATTATCCGGCTCCATATCCAGTAGCTTATCCGTCGCCATACCCTGTAACGTATCCAATGCCATACCCAGGTTATCAGCAAATACCATATTCGTATTAAACTAAAAAAGAGGCTATCCTCTTTTTTAGTTTAATACGGTATTTATTTATAAAATACTTCCAAAATTAAGGTGAAAATATGTTAATATTTTGTTATTGTAATTCAAAAACATATACATTGATGTAGAGTTTTATATTATTATTCGTGAATAGTTATGTAGTATGTTCTAATTTCTATTTCGTTATTAAAAACAAAGAGATCAGATGTGGGTGGTATTAGTTGGAAACAAGGCTTGCATAGAGCCACTTAAAGGGATTGCAGTATAATAAGGTACGAAATAATTAGGGAGATGAGAAGCTACTATTTATAATTAGAACGGTATAATATTGCTTTTTATTACAAATAATATTATGTTATTTTAATCGGTCTATTCAAAAAGATAATTTATGTAATGGGCTAGTATTAGAAAATGAAATATCTCTATTTCTATGAAGAGAAACAGGTTGTGTTTTAGTCAGATAGAAGCAAGGAGAGATGCGCATGCTAGAACAGAGAGGTCATGCATTATATGACTCTTCATTGCGAGATTTAAAGTTAGCATTAGATGAGTCTTCAATTGTTGCAATTACAGATCGAAAAGGTCTTATTACATATGTAAATGATAAATTTTGTGAAATCTCTAAATACAAAAGAGAAGAATTAATTGGAAAAGATCACCGTATTTTAAATTCAGGACATCATCCAAAAAACTTTTTTCAAGACTTATGGAAGCGTATTTTGAATGGGAAAGTATGGACAGGTGAGATTCGGAATCGAGCAAAAGATGGTACATATTATTGGGTCAAAACAACAATTGTTCCATTTTTAAATGAAAAAGGAGAGCCATACCAGTTTATCGCAATTCGAAATGATATTAGTAGTAGAAAAGAAGCGGAACATAGATTGCGGCTAAGTGAAAGTCGTTATAGGGAACTTGCCTATCATGATGCTTTAACGAGTTTGCCTAACCGTTTACAATTAATAACGACCGTTAACGAATTGATTGCAGATAAAAAAGAATTTGGTATGATTTACTTTGATTTGGACCGTTTTAAATTAGTAAATGATACATTAGGTCATATGATAGGGGATTTACTTTTAAGTGAAGTTGCTTCAAGGTTGCATTATGTACTAGGAGAGAAAGATGTTCTGGCTAGGCTAGGTGGCGACGAATTTGTGCTGTTAACAAAAAATCATAGACAAGATGATATGAGTCAGTTAGCGACATCTGTGTTGTCATGTTTTCAGGCACCATTTATGCTGGAAGGCCATGAAGTATACATTTCAGCTAGTCTAGGACTTTGTTCTTATCCACAAGACGGACAAGATGTGGAAACGTTATTGAAAAACTCTGACTTAGCTATGTATAGTGCAAAAGAACAGGGGAGAAACGCTGCGTGTTTCTTTACAGATGAGCTACGCGCGAAAATAAATCGTAGAATGAAAGTTGAGTTTGCTTTGCAAAAGGCAATTCGTGATGAAGAGTTAGATGTAGCATTGCAGCCTATTATTGATTTGAAAACGAAGAGATATTCTGGTATAGAAGCTCTAGTACGTTGTATGACAGAAGACGGACCTATTTCACCAAGCGAATTTATCCCTGTAGCTGAAGAGTCTGGACTTATTATAAAACTAGGAGACTGGGTATTAGAAAAATCATGTCGCTTGTTTAAAACATTGCCGAATTATCAAGAAGGACTAAAGTTATCTGTGAATTTATCTATACAACAATTAATGCAGAAACGTTTTATTTTATCAGTACGTAGCATTTTAAAGAGAACTGGTTTTCCTCCGAACCGTTTAATATTAGAAATAACGGAAAGTATTGCAGTTCGCCATTTTGATTATATTATTGCTACATTACAAGAATTAAGAAATATGGGTGTTTTAATTGCTTTGGATGATTTCGGAACTGGCTATTCTTCCTTATATTATTTAAAACAACTACCACTGGATATTGTAAAAATTGATCGTAATTTTATTCGTGAATTTCATTATGATCACGCACAACCAGAACGAACGATTGTAAAATCCGTTATTGAAATTGCTCATAGTTTAAATTTAGCAGTAGTTGCTGAAGGAGTAGAAACAGTAGAGCAAGAGAGTTTGTTACAATCAATGAGCTGTGATTATGTACAGGGATTTTATTATGCGAAACCTTTATCTGTAGGAGAGCTAAAAGAAAAGTTAATTACAGATTTTTAATAAAAAAGAGAAGCCAGCAGCTTCTCTTTATTTAATCCGTTTTTTGTGAGTCTTTCATTAGTACTGGATAAAGAATAAGACCTAATACGAACAATCCAATTCCTAAGAAGAACGTTTTTAAATCAGCAGTTCCCGTTTTGATAACCCAAATGGAGTATACCAACGCCAATGTAGTAATGATTCCATCTTTTACTCGAGATCCTGGCAGTATATCATACGTTTCTCCTGTAATAACTAATTTTAATTGGTACAAGGTAGAAACAAGGTATGGAATTAAATAGGCTAATGTTGCTACGACGATAGCGAAACTATACGCTTCTGAAACAGTACCAGAAATCGTTGAAAATAAGAAAATTTGCGTCATTACATTTGTAATCAATAATGATTTTGCAGGACTACCTTTTTTATTTGTTTTCCCGAAAAACTTAGGGAAAAGTCCATTTTTTGCTGCCTGGTAAGGTACCTCTGAACTAACAACAATCCAGCCAACTGTAGATCCAAATAAAGATATAAGAGCGAGTAAAGCCATTATATATGCACCTTTATTTCCAATTGCTAAATTTAATGCGTCTACTAATGGTTTTTGAGACTCTTTTAAAGCATCTTGCGGAAGAGCTCCCATTGTAAGTAAAGTAATTGACATGTAAATAAGAAGAGCGATAATTAATCCGAAAATCGTAGCTTTTTTTACATCGCGCTGTGATTTTGCACGATTAGAAAGCATAACTGCTGATTCAATACCGATAAATGCCCAGAGTGTTGCAATAGCAGCTGAATTGATTTGTCCACCTAATGAGATTGATTGTCCAGCTTCATTCATAAAGGTTTGACCGTCTCCGAAATTAGAGGCGTTGAAAATGAATAATGTAATTACAATAAACATTGTAAATCCAATAATTTTTGCAATGGTAGCAAGTAGATTCATGTTTCCAGCGCGATCAATATTTTGAGAAAGAATATATTGAATTCCCCACAGCATAAGGCTACATACGAGGAAAGTTAATCCTTTTCCGAGTTCCAGTGAAAATCCATTTATTGAAAAAAGAATTTGCTTACTTTGTAAAACTGGAAAGAATGTTGATAAATATCCAGCAAAGGAAATAATAACAGATGCTGTTGCAGCCCAGTTAGCAGCCCAATATCCCCATGCCATACTATATCCTGCAACTTTACCAGCTTTTTTTGAAGGAAACATCGCTTGAGCATAGCTTTGTGGTCCAGCTTTTAATTCTGGTTTCCGAATCGCTAAATTTCCAAATACAAGTGCAATCATAAATACGCCAAGGCCTGTAATACTCCATGCGAGTGTAGAACCCATTGGCCCTGATACTTGTGCTAAATTTGCCGGAAGCATAAATACGCCACCGCCAACCATATTCCCGATAACAAATGCTGTTAAAACCCATAATCCCCATTTTTTCGTTTCCATTTTTGTTAACTCCTTTGTAGTAAGTTTTGCTTAAACATCATTTTTTACTAGCTTTTTGACAATAAAAAAAGAGCCATGTAGATAAAAAAATACCTACATGGCTCTTTCGCCAAAGCGTAGGTACAACGGGAATAACCCTTGTACCTACGCGTAATTTTTCCGCTAGGTTTCAAGGGTTACGTATGATGATGATGTTTTTGTGCAAATGTAACTACAGTTGTTGTATAAGTAAGCATAGTTCTTTGCTCCCTTTCTCCTCTGATTTTGAAGTTAGTATACTACATGTTTTTTTGAATGAAAAGAAAAATATAAAAATTTTTATAAAAATACGTTTTAAAGATTAAATATTTACCTATATTTTTCTTGTACTGGAAAATAAGTGAGAGATTGGCAGAAGAGTGAAGCATGTTATAATACATATAGAATTAGAAGGTGACAAGGGGCTATTGTAGATGATGAGTAAGTATGAACAAATTTATACAGAAATCAGTAAATCTATTGATAATAAACAATTAAAAGAGGGATGCAAAATCCCATCAGAAACAGAATTAATGAAGCAGTATGAGGCAAGCCGAGGCACGGTAAGAAAAGCTGTAGATTTACTGCAAGAGCGTGGATATGTGCAAAAAATTCATGGAAAAGGTGTTTTTGTTTTAAAGCGAAAAAATATTGAATTTAATTTTGGCGGTATTGTAAGTTTCCAAGAAGAAAATGAACGTTTAGGACGTCATTGTATTACGGAAGTTGTGGAAATGGACAAAGAAAAAGCCACAAAAGACATTGCGAAATTATTAAATGTAAAAGAAAAAACAGAGATTGACCATATTAAACGTGTACGAAATATTGATGGAGAAAAAGTAATTTTAGATATAAATCATTTTGTATCTGAGTTTATTCCAGGATTAACGAAAGAAATTGCAACTGCATCGATTTATAAATACATCGAGAAAGAGCTTGGGCTACATATTAGTTATTCGCAGAGGGTAATAGAAGTACAGCCATGTACAGAGGATGACAGAAAGTATTTAGATTTAAATGGAACAGACTATGTTGTCGTTGTGAAAAACTTTACACATTTGTATGATGGAAGTCAGTTTGAATATACAGAATCACGCCACCGTTTAGATATTTTTCACTTTTCGGATGTGGCACGCAGGAAGTAAAGAGGTGGAACAAAATATTGTTTCATCTCTTTTTTTTATAAAAAAAACACAAACTCGTATATACGAGTGTTGACTAACTTATATATACGAGTTAATATGTAATTGTAAACGGTATCAAAAAAAGAAAAGAGGGACGGGAATATGGGGAAAGACTATCGTAAAACAGCAGAGGAAGTGTTGCAGTATATTGGTGGGAAAGACAATATTGAACAAGCTGCACATTGTGTGACGAGGCTCCGTATCGCTTTAAAAGATGAAAGTAAAATAGATAATGATAAATTACAGTCTGTTTCATTAGTGAAAGGAGCGTTTCATAACGCTGGTATATTTCAAGTTGTAATTGGTCCAGGGGATGTAGATCGTGTTTACGCTGAATTGATAACGCTTGCAGGTATGAAAGAATCGACTGTAGCGGACGTAAAAGACTCTGGAAATCAGAAGTTAAATCCAGCTCAAAAGTTTGTAAAAATATTTTCGGATGTATTTATGCCGATATTACCAGCGATCGTAACAGCTGGTTTACTAATGGGTATTAACAATCTATTAGGCGCAAAGGACTTATTTTTTGATGGGAAAAATTTATTAGATGTTTATCCGAACTTAGGCGGGCTTTGGGATTTAATTAATATGATGGCCAATACAGCATTCGTATTCTTACCAGCACTTGTCGGTTGGTCAGCAACGAAGCGTTTTGGTGGTAGTCCAATACTAGGGATTGTTATGGGATTAATGCTTGTGCACCCGGCCTTATTAAACGCTTGGGACTATGGAAAAGCAGCGACTGGTTTAGAGGGTCAAAAGATTGAGTACTTCAATATTTTAGGACTATTCCAAATTGAGAAGGTAGGATATCAAGGACAAATTTTACCTGTTTTAGTAGCAGCATTTGTATTAAGTAAAGTGGAAATTTTCTTAAAGAAACATGTACCAAATGCAATTCAATTATTAGTTGTACCAATTACAACAATCGTTGTGACAGGTGTGTTAGCACTAGGAATTATCGGTCCGGTTACACGTCATATTGGAGATTTATTAACAGTAGGATTAGTAGGTGTATATGAAACAGTACCAGTAGTTGGAGCAGTATTATTTGGAGCGTTATATGCACCGCTTGTAATTACAGGTATGCATCATATGTTTATTGCAATTGATTTACAATTGATTGCACAACATGGCGGGACATTTATTTGGCCGATGATCGCTCTTTCTAACATTGCGCAAGGTAGTGCGGCACTTGCGATGTTCTGGATTTCTAAAAATCAAAATGATAAAAGTATGGCATCAACATCAGCCATTTCAGCATACTTCGGTATTACAGAACCAGCGATGTTTGGGGTGAATTTACGAAATAAGTTCCCGTTCTATGCAGCGATTATAGGATCTGCTGTGGCAGCGATATTCATTACATTAAATGGTGTATTAGCGCCTGCTATCGGAATTGGCGGATTGCCAGCATTTATTTCTATCATTCCGAAATCGATTCCAATGTTTATTGTAGGAATGATTATTGCAGTTGTAATCCCGTTTACTTTAACATGGTTATTTGCAAAAAGAGTCAAACAGAAGTAGGAGGAAGTTAAACATGAAGGATTGGCATAAAAGTGTAGTCTATCAAATTTATCCGAAGAGCTTTAATAGTTATTACAATAGAGAAACCGGGGATATAAAAGGTGTTACAGAGAAACTAGATTATTTAAAAGAACTCGGAGTGGATTATATATGGTTAACACCGATATACCAATCACCACAAAATGATAATGGATATGATGTAAGTGATTACTACAGCATTGATCCATCTTACGGAACGATGGAAGAGTTTGAAGAACTTTTAGCAGAAGCGAAAGTACGTAACATTGAGATTATGCTTGATATTGTTGTAAATCATAGTTCGACTGAACATAAGTGGTTTAAAGAAGCGAAGGAAGATAAAAATAGTCCATATCGTAATTACTATATTTGGCGTGATGAAAAAAATAATTGGCAGTCTAAGTTTGGTGGATCTGCTTGGAAATATGATGAGAAGACGGAGCAATATTATTTACATTTATTTGATGAAACACAAGCTGATTTAAATTGGGAAAATGAAAAACTTCGTGAAGAAGTATATGATATGATGCGTTTTTGGCTGGATAAAGGAGTAACAGGATTCCGATTAGATGTCATTAACTTAATTTCAAAAGACCAATGTTTCTTAAACGATGAAGGTAGTACTGCGACAAGTGATGGACGCAAGTATTATACAGATGGTCCGCGTGTTCATGAATATTTACAAGAGATGAACCGAAATGTTTTTGCAGGAAAAGATGTAATTACAGTTGGAGAAATGTCATCTACGACAATTGATAATTGTATTAAATATTCAAACCCTGAGCGTAATGAATTAAGTATGACGTTTAGTTTCCATCATTTAAAAGTAGATTATCCGAATGGTGATAAGTGGACGAAGGCTGATTTTGATTTTATTAAATTAAAAGAGATTATGTCTAGCTGGCAAATTGAAATGCAAAAGGGCGGAGGATGGAATGCGTTATTTTGGTGTAATCATGACCAGCCTCGCATCGTGTCACGCTTTGGTGATGATGGAAAGTACCGAAACGAATCTGCAAAAATGTTAGCGACAGCCATGCACATGCTGCAAGGAACGCCTTATATTTATCAAGGGGAAGAAATCGGTATGACGAATCCTAAATTTGAGTCCATCGAGCAATATCGTGATGTGGAATCGTTAAATATATACGATATAAAGCTAAAAGAAGGGCTATCAAAAGAAGAGATTATCGGGATTTTAAAGCAAAAATCTCGTGACAACTCTCGCACTCCGATGCAGTGGAATGAAGAGATGAACAGTGGTTTTACAACAAGTACACCTTGGATTTCAGCGGCTGAAAACTTTAAAGAAATAAACGTAGAGAAGGCATTAGAAGATAAAGAGTCCGTATTTTATCATTATAAAAAGTTAATAGAACTTAGGAAAACGTATGATGTAATTACAGAAGGAGAATATGCTATTTTGGATAAAAATGATCCTAAGATTTGGGCATATACTCGTACTACAGAAAGTGAAGTGCTGCTTGTTATAAATAACTTCTATGGAGAAGAAATAACGTACTCTGTACCAGCGCACGTTCAATTAGATGGAATGAAACAAGAAATACTACTGTCGAATTATAAAGATGCTAGCAAGGATATTACAAAACTTAGCTTAAGACCATATGAATCAATTGTGTATCGATATACGAAATAAAAAGGTTGTATGCCCATGCGGCATACAACCTTTTATTTTAGGACACCACTGTACAAAATGTTTACCTCTACCTCAGGTTTGAATTTTACTTTTGCATAATCTTTATTCCAATTTTTCTTCTTCCATAAGTCAGGGTGGTAGGCGATAAGGTGTCTGCCGATACCGAAAGCATCACAGTTTGCTTTTTGTAACTTTTTCGTTATCTTTTTAGCTTCTTTCGTAAGTTGTTTAGACAATTCTTTATTTAGTTTTTTTCTTTCATCCATTTTGTAAAGATTATCTCTCGGAGCTTCAAGCGCTATAACTTTTAGTTGGAGCTTAATGTGAGCATAAACATTTCCTTTTTTATCTGTTGTTATTTTTAAGTCTCGTTTTAACTTTCGGTTGCTAATTTCCATTGTTAAATAATCAGATGTTTTCTCTGATTCATCGCTAGTAAGCTTCTGGGTTATACGGGCACTTGTTCCCATTTTTCCGGTTAATAATACGAATAAAACAGATTGTTTCAAAGGTAAATGCCCAGTTAATTTATCATTGTTAAATAAAGCTAGACCGTTTGTAATTACTTCTTTTCCTTTTATTTTTATAGAAGGGAGGGTAAAGTCTTTACCGGGATCTAACATTTTTGTAGCAGCTGTCTCTAAAGTTTCTTTTGGAAATACACTCATATCTTCTAAGCTTTTCACTTTTTTCTTTAGAAAATCTCCAATTAGTAAATTTCCTACTTTCTTTTTTTCTAGTATCTCGGATGTTTCACCATCTACTGCAATAAGTTTTACTAAAGCAGTTGGGTTTGTTGGGTCCCGAAAGCTGACATCTAAAAAAGGTAATATACCTTTTTTTAGGATTTTGGTTCCTAGTAATTGAACACCATATTTAAAATAACGAATATTCCCAGTAACATTTTTTTTTAGGGCATCGCTTGTATCCCTTATGTTATGCCCCGTTGCTGAATGTATTTCATTTTCGAATGAAGATTGCTCTCCGCTTGAACTTTTTACGAGCTCGATTGTTTGCTGGAGTTGATTCTCTTCCGTAATATCAGATCCAATACTATAAGCTAACCTTGCCTCCCTTAATGGTTCTTGATCCCAGCATCCAGAAAGGAGGGAACTAGTACATAATACAAAAAGTAATTTAACTCTTTTTTTGAACATACTGTTCTCCTTTCTTATTTCGTATCACAGAATAAAGTAGAAATAAAAGAGGAAGGACAACTATGAAAATATAGGTGAACTTATCAGTGAAAGTTGAGATTACTTTTAATTCTTCAGGTGTATCTATAAATAAGGCTACACTAAAAGCAATAATACCAATGATTGGAACAGCTTTTTTATGATTAGCAAGATTGAATATATGTCCTATTCCGATTGAAGCAGCGCAATAATAACTAGCGATAGAAGCTGCAACAGTTATCATCCAAATTGGTATAAATAGTAAATCAGTTCGGTCTATAATTCCGATATGTAAGGAGCGTAATAAGTAAGCAACTGGTTCTGGAATAAGCTCAATTTGTTTTGGACTAAATACGATAAAGCAAATCCAAACAGTAAAAGTATAAAAAAGTGTTACAAATCCATTAGCGATAGAAATGGCCTTCAGTTTTGCGACAGAACTGCCATTTACTTTTGGAAAAGCGATAAGAATGATTTCAAAACCATACATGGCTGTAATTGTTTCCTTGGATGCTTGAATTATATTCCACCAGCCGGCTTCTGTAATGGGAAAAATATAAGAGAAATCAGCTCGGGAAAGCCCTAGGGCAATTAAAAGGGCCATTGGAATAATGAGGATAGAGGCCATGACATAAAATCGTACGATGACTTTAAATGTATTATAGGCTATATAGCAGCAAGCTATCGTAAATAGCATGAGAATGGCAGACCAAGGAGTAGCTTGTAATATCCATACTTTAATGACATTACAAGCATTCAACATAACCGTCATACCAATAAGCGTAAAATAAAAAACATAAGCAAAACCTAATAGTTTTCCAAACTTATTACCAAATAGCATACAAACGCTTTCATACATATCTGCATCAGGAAATCGCTTTAAGAAAAGCCACATAAGTAAAATAATAAGTTGAATTGCAAGCCCAGCGACGAGAGCGGAAATCCATCCACCTCCTTTTGCTATTGGGTGAAGACGGTTAGGTAGAGAAAGGATACCAACTCCGATTTGGCATTGAATAACGAAAAAGGTAAATTGAACGAGCGAAATTTTACTTTGCGTGTTTGTCACCGTCCTCATCCTCTCTCGTTACATGTTGTCGTTGCATTTTTTTCGGTTTTGGATCATGTGGTCGTTCCCAAAACGACCAAATTGGAAGTCTTACGAAAGAATCTTTCATATCTTTTATCCGCATCGGGGCAACAGGAGAAAGATATGGCGTATGAAATGAATGTAATTGACATAAATGAACGAAAGTTATAATTAGACCGAATGATATTCCGACGTATCCGAATATAGCAGCAAGAATCATTAATGGAAAACGAAGAATTCGAACTGCTGAACTCATATCGTTTGATGGAACGAGAAAAGATGAGATGGCAGTTAAAGCTACAACAATAATCATCGTATAAGAAACAAGTCCAGCTTTTACAATTGCATCACCAATTACTAAACCACCTACAATACCGATTGTTTGTCCAACTCGGCTTGGTAAGCGAATACCAGCTTCCCGTAATAATTCAAAGATTAATTCCATTAAGAGAGCTTCAAAAATAGGAGGAAGTGGTACTTTCTCTAATGAAGCTTTAATTGTATACACAAGTTCGAGCGGCAATACATCAGGATGAAAGGCTACGGTTGCGATATATATAGCTGGTAAGAGAAAAGCAATCAAGAAACTCACTAAGCGAATCATTCGGACGAAAGAACCGACAATCCAGCGGTTATTATAATCGTCTGGTGATTGATAGAAAGCAAATAACGTAACAGGAACGATAAGCGCTGTGGGATCTCCATCAGATAAAATAGCAACTCGTCCTTCCATTAAATTTGCAGCGGTCCTATCTGGACGCTCTGTATTTAATTGCTGCGGAAATGGTGAGAAAGACGTATCCTCTATAAATTCTTGTATATATCCTGGAGGCATAAGTGCATCTGTCTTAATCGTTTCTAACCTTCTTTTTACTTCTGTAACTAAATCGTCATTCGCTATGTTTTGCATATAAGCAATTGCCACTTTCGTATGCATTTCTTCACCAAGTGTGAAATATTTAACGACGATATTTGGACTTTTTATGAGCTTACGAATCGAAGCTAAATTAGTTGCTAGATCCTCTACAAAACCAGTATGTGGACCGCGCACAATCCCTTCATTATCAGGCTCTGCTATATCTCGCTTTAAAGATAAAGCTGTTTCGAAAATAAAAAAACTGTCGACGTGTTCATGAAAATATAAGGATTTACCTTGTAATAAAAGCTGCACACCATAATTTAAATTCGTTTCTTTTTTCATATTTAATGTGGCAAAAGCTTTATCTAAAGCCAAATCCGACCGAGTTAATAAAGGCTCAAGAGCTAATTGGTGAATCAAATTTGGGTCTGCTAAAGATTCGATATATAAGATTGTTCCTTTTCCGTTTTGAAATGGGACATCTAATTTTTTTATATCATCTGAGTGACATAGCTTATTTTCAATGTAATTAATATTTTCCGGAAGTGATGGAAACATATGCTTTTTGTTATTATCTTGTTGTGAGTGCTTCTGTTCGGTCATACTTTCCATCTCCTTTACATTGAAATTACTTCTGTTAATTTTTGTTTTTTGTGAGAAAATTATGCTTGGATTTTTTAGAAAAGTAGGGAAATGGAAAGAACGTATATATTTGCGATATTAATATATATCTTTTGTACTATAGGAGAGTAAATCTAGCGGGATGCATAATTACATCATTTGATGAATAGGAAATTTAAGAAAAGCGATTTATAATACTAGTATTGTGTCTTGCCTTTTTAGGTACAGTACACAGCCGGTGATTGGCTAGTGGATGTTCTTCCATTTTGCCAGTGCCGGTTTTTTATTGGATAATAGGGAAAATGAAGTTTTTATAAAGAAAGAAGGGGTTGTTTTGAAGGATGTAAATTCTATCTTTATGAGAGAAAAGATTGCTAGTTCTTATCTTTATTTTATTTCTTTTCTTGGTTTGGTTACTATAACTATATCTTTACTTGAAATTAAAATCCCTTCTCATTCAACAATACTAATAATGTTGTTACTATTTATGGGGATTGCAGAGTATTTTCCTGTAAGATTTTGGAGAGGAACTAGCTCGCTTACTTTTCCGATAATCTATGCTATGAGTTGGCAGTTTGGAATCCATATAACTATTACTGCTATTGTACTCGTAACGCTAATTATTCACCTGCATCGTCGTTCACCGATACAAAGAATGTTATTTAATAGTACTCAGCATGCACTTAGTTTGATTTTGGCCGAATGGTTTTCAAACAAATGTATGTCCTTATTACTTAATAAGATAGTTATGTCAGTTCTATATGAAAATTTAATATCTTTGTTATTATTTTGCGTGTTTTTTTGTTTTTTCAACAATCGTTTTTACGATTTGTTGATGATACTTCTTCCACAGCCATATTCAATATATCAGTGGTATAAAAAAACTGTAACGGTATTTCTTTGCGAAACTTTTGGTTTCTCTTATGCGGCCCTGATGCATGTATTAATTAGTATATATAGTGTGGAAATAAACGAGATTACAGTACTGTTTTTCTTTTTTCCACTTGTAGCAGCTTCAGTTATTAGTTCTTTTTCTGTACGGATAAGGATGGAGAAGGAACGATTATATGAGTTATTTCTTATTACGACCGAAATTAGTCGAGGATTAACTGGAGGAAATTTGAAACATATTAAACAAGCACTTAAAGGTTTTTTTGGCATACAAGCATATGTAATATGGACAAAAGATGATGGGAACTGGAGTATTCTATTAAAAGATGGGAAAGTGCGCTCTCATATTTCTGATGATTCAGAAATATTAAGGGCGTTTGAGAAACTTTCTAAAAATCTTGTATTTAATGATTGGAAAATTGGTACGGCTCCTGGAGATGAAATATTTGATAGTGTTATACGCTCACTTGTATATTTTCCTCTTATAGTAAATGATGAATTAGTCGGAATGTTTGTTGCAGGGAAAAGTAGAAATGCGGGTTTCTTTCCAGAAGATGTACAGTCGTTAGCTACATTTTCTAACCAATTAGCTAACGTTGTTAAAACAAGGATATTGATTTCTGAACAGAAAAAAAGAATGATTTTAGAAGAAAGAAATAGAATTGCCCGTGAAATTCACGATGGTATTGCGCAAACATTAGCGGGGGTAATATTCCAACTAGAATCCGCACGGAAAAAATACCATGATAAACCAAAAGATATGCAGCAAGTAGTTGAGAAAAGCATAAAAGATTTAAGAGGAAGTCTAGGAGAAGTTCGCTATTCTATTTATGCTTTAAAACCATATCCGACACAACAATTAGGCCTTAAGCAGGCAATAGCAAGTAAAATAAAATCTTTAAAACGAGAATATGAACTAGACATTACCTATCATGAAAGAGGTCATGCACGTGCGCTTAGTTTTTCAAAAGAAAGAGTTATATTTGATACATTACAAGAGAGTTTGCAAAACATTGTAAAACATGCACAAGCAAAAAAGGCTGATGTTTTACTCAGTTATCAAAGTGAACACGTTCTTTTAAGGGTTAAGGATAATGGAGTTGGATTTTCACTATTTGAGTCTATGGTTAAAACAAAGAATGAGCCACATTATGGTATATTACATATGAATGAACAAGCTGACCAATTAGGGGCTACTTTACAGATTGATAGTTCTATAGGAAAGGGGACAGAAATTACACTGTTAATTCCAGATTCACAAACAAGGGGTGCGTAAAATGATTAAAATATTAGTAGTAGATGATCATGCTTTTTTACGGGATGCAATTCGGAGCATACTAGAAGATGAATCTGATATGAAAGTGGTTGGAGAAGCTAGCTCTGGGGATGAAGTATTGGGAAAAGTAGAAGAATGCGGACCAGATTGTATTTTGATGGATATTAACCTGCCAGGGAAAAATGGGATTGAAGCTACAGAGTTAGTGAAAAAAATTTATCCGAGTTGCCGAGTACTTGTGTTTACAATGTATGAACATGATGAGTATTTAATGGATGCACTTCAGGCCGGTGCTGATGGTTATTTATTGAAGGATTCCTCATCAGAGCAGGTAGTAGCAGCAATTCGAATGTTATATCGAGGTGATTCAGTTATTCATCCGCGTATGACTAAAAAATTAATTACATATCATCAGCAAAAAATGAAAGTAGAATCAAATGAAAATGAACTGACGGAACGTGAAAAGGAAATTCTCTTTGAACTAGTAAAAGGACTTAGTAATAAAGAAATTGCTGAAGTTTTATATATTAGTGATAAAACAGTTAAAATACACATCAATAAAATTTTTAAAAAACTAAATGTGAAAAGTCGATCGCAAGCAGTGATTTATGCAGTTCGAAATCAATTGGTTCCGCTAGATTAAATAAGAAATCTATCAAAGAACTATCGTGTCGATTTATTCTGTATCACAAAGAATAAAGGACAAGATAGTTCTTTTGTACTATGTAGGCATAGAATCCTTAGAGAAAAGATACTCCTTTTGTTTAATTTTCAGAATAATCAAAATGTGAAATAATAAAAATAGAATTACATTTTAATATTGTTAATAATTCATTTTATGAAAATCTTTTGTTGGAAATAAATGATGGGGGGCTCTTATAAAAAGAGTAAAGTGAGTGGTTAGCTATATGAGGTATGGGGATGGTAGTGGCGTTGGAAATCTTTCATGATACAAAAGATTGAGATTGATAGAGTTTCCGATGCTACATGGGAATTTAAGAATCAATTTGTTTCAAAAAATAATATTAATAATGGGGAGATGCAATATGAAACGAGGGAAATTTGGAAAGGTTCTTATTGGAACGTTAACAGTTGGAATGTTATTGTCTCAAGGGATTCCATATAACGTATTAGCGGAAGAGGTAAATACATCTACTTTAACTGGAATTGATGATGCAGATGCTATCTTAAAAGGCCTTACAAAGGAACAACGTAATGCCTTAAAAACGTTAGATACAAAACCAGGTTTTGTTATTTCGCCAGGTATCAATACAGCAAGTCCTAATAATGTAAATGTGATTATAGAATTTAAGCAAGCGCCTAGCAAAATTGAGGTATTAAAACAAGCGGCTAAAGGGAAAAAGATAGCTCTTTCAAATGCGGAACAAAAGGTAGAGGCATCACATAAAGGGTTTAAAGCAGAGCTTGAACAGCTTCAAAAGAATAAAGAGAAAGGGACAAATGTAAAATCTGCAAAGATAACAAGAGAATATAAGAATGCTTTTAATGGTGTAGCGATTTCTTTACCAGCAAATATAATCGAAGACTTAGTTCGTACCGGTATCGTTAAGCGCGTATGGGAAGATCATGAGGTTAAAATTGATTTGCCGAAAGAAACAGCTAAGACTGCTGTTGAACCAAAAATGGCAGATAGTGTACCACAAATTGGTGTAGACAAGCTACATGATGAAAAAATAACAGGAAAAGGAATTAAGGTAGGTGTACTAGACACAGGTATTGATTACAACCACCCGGATTTGAAAGATGCATATAAAGGGTATCGTGCAAAACAAGGTGAAGATCCAACTAAAATAGATCCGAACTCAATAAAAGGATGGGACTTTGTTAATAATGATGCTGATCCAATGGAGACAACGTATAAGGATTGGCAAAATTCTGGAGGATATCCTGAGATTTATGAGGGAAGTGCATATTATACATCCCACGGTACGCATGTAGCTGGGACAATTGCTGCAGACAAACAGAATAGTGTGGATTATGCAGTGAAGGGCGTTGCTCCAGATGTAGACTTATATTCATATCGCGTATTAGGTCCATATGGAAGTGGACAAACAAGCGGTATTCTTGCTGCGATTGATAAAGCAGTGAAAGACGATATGGATGTTATCAATTTATCACTAGGAGCGTCTATTAATGATCCTTTATATCCTACTTCTGTTGCAGTGAACAATGCGATGTTAGCAGGTGTTGTTACAGTAGTAGCAGCTGGTAATAGTGGTCCGGAAGAAGGTACTATAGGATCACCTAGTGCAGCAGCACTTCCAATTACAGTTGGAGCCAGTGACGCTGCAGTGAATATTCCAACGTTTTCCGCCGATGCAGGTGATGTACATGTAGATAAGATGATGCTACTTGGAAAAAGCTTTACTGATAAGATTGAAGATTTGAAAGGACAATCCTTATCGGTTGTATATGCAGGGCTTGGGAAATCAGGTGATTTTACAGGGAAAGATGTAAAAGGGAAGTTAGCTCTTATCCAACGTGGTGAGATTACATTTGATGAAAAAATTAAAAATGCTAAGGAAGCAGGCGCAAAGGCGGTAATTGTATACAACAATGTAGATGGGGAAATTACAAGTTATCTTGGGGAAAGTACTTCATCTATTCCATCGTTCCGCTTAACAAAAGTAGATGGTGAGAAATTGCAAGCAAAAGCTGTACAAGGAGATGTGTCGTTAGCATTTGGAGAACTTAGTAATATAAAAACAGAGGGAGATCACTTGGCTGATTTCAGCTCCCGTGGTCCTGCAACTAAAACAGATGATATTAAGCCAGATATTGTAGCACCAGGTGTGTCTATTTTCTCAACTGTTCCTGAATATATTAATGATCCAAAAGATGGAGAAAATTATCCGGTAGCGTATGGACGTATGTCAGGTACATCTATGGCAACTCCTCATACTGCAGGGGTAGCGGCACTTATTTTACAAGAACATCCAAACTATAGTCCATTTGAAGTAAAAGAAGCACTTATGAATACCGCAGTTGACCTAAAAGAAGAGCGTTCTGTATTTGAGGTGGGCTCTGGACGAATTGATGCATATCGTGCAGTTCATGCAGATACATCTATCGAGGTTATCGATAAAACATCAAACGTTGTAGATGATGAAGAAGTAGAAATTGAAGAAAAAACAGGTTCTATTGCGTTTGGGTATAAAAATCAAATTGAAAATGGGCCTATTAAAGATAGTCGAAAAGTCTTAATTAAGAACAGCAGTAAAACTGATGGAAAAGAGTTTAAATTAGAAGTAGAGTTTTCATCTACAAGTGTAGGTGTGCAAGATGCAGCGAAGAATGGTGTGAAGCTAAATGTACCAGATTCTATTAAAGTAGCTCCTAGTACATCAGAGGAAATTAGCCCTGAAATTATCATTCCAGAAAACGCTGAATTTGGTAGATATGAGGGCTATATTCATATTTCAAATAAAAACAATGAAAAAGAAGTATATCAAGTACCATTTGCAGTTAAATTCACAGAAAAAGGGATTGCGTCTGTAGATTTACTGAGAGATGCAATGGCAACAGATGCATCTAAATTCCATCCGTTTATGGAGAGACCAAGTTCGCCTTTGACATTTAAACTAAATAGTCCTCTTGAAACTATTGATGCAGTTGTGAAGGACCGAAAGACAGGAAAGGCATTAGGAGTCGTTGGTACACTTAATGCAAGTAGTCTAACACCGAATATTGAATATATGATGTTTTCTGGTATGGGAGGGTATGTACTTCCATTCACAGGAGATCCAGCTCATCCAATTGGGGATAAACCTGTTATGTTGCCTGATGGAGATTACGAATTGAACTTCGTTGGATATGATAAAGAAGGAAAATCGTATACAAAAGGCGATAGCATTATCATTGATAATGTTATACCGGAAATGAAATTTAAGGATGTACAACCTGGTATACATGAAGTCAATGATTCTATGTTTAAAGAAGAAGACGGCCAACGTGCATTATGGGTGCATGGTAATATTTATGATTCTACAGTAGATGCATTGAAGGCAAAAGGCTTGCAGTATGATCAAAAAGCGAACCAAATTGTATATTATCAAAACTCAGCCTTTCCATCAGGTTGGCTGAATACAATTCAAGCAAATGGTGATTTTAAATTTGGAGTACTTCCAGAGGAAATAAACGAGCCGTTAAATTTAAAATTATTTGGATATGATCTTGCAACTGCAGGGAATATGGCAACTGGATATAAAGATTACGTCTTTGTAAAGGAAGGGACAGAATACGCTGTTCCAAGTTATGACAAAGATAAAATCAAATTAGGAGAGAAAATTACATTAACTTTGAATCTTAATAATGTAAAACAGCTTATGTCAGGTACATTTGAAATTCCTTATTACAAGCAGCTCTTTAAATTTACAGATGTGAAACCAAATCCAGCACTTACGGAATATGTAAAACAACATGGACTGAACCTTAAATTAGAAGATCCGAAGATAAGTGAAGAAGGAGCTTGGGAAAACAAGGTGAAAGTTGGGGCATCATTAGAAGGAAAAGAATTTAAAGGATTAGATGGAGATACACCATTTTTAGATGTTACATTCGAGATGACGAACGATGAATACTTTAATGATTTAACTGCATTTGGAGTAGAGAAGTTCTCTTATACAAAAGCTGTTGCATCAGAAGGCATTGAGATTCCTGCGTTTAAAGATAAATCTTTTGCTATTGTTTCGAAACATTCAACGATTACAGGGTATATTGGCCCGGAAGCTTTCTTGAATGAAGAGGGGTATTTAGGTAAGAAAGACTATACAAAACTAGGAGCAAAAGTGTACGCAGTTGGCAAGGATGGAAAGAAATATACAGGAACGATTGGTGATAACGGGCAATTTGAAATTCATAGTGTCCCAGTAAGCGATAAAGAATATGATATTTTCGTAGAAATGCCAGGTCATTTAAATAGTAAATTAACAACAAAAATAGGGAAGGTGCAAGACGGTGAATTAGTGGGACAAAACTTTAGAGTTGACATGGATGATAACCTTGCAGGTGATGTAAATGGAGATAAAATGGTAGACATTCAAGATGCTAGAATAGCAGCTTTATCGTATGGAAAAGGAAAAGTATCTGTAAAAGATGGAGATATAAATCAAGATGGTGTTGTAGATGAAACAGATATTCGTTTTATTGAGAAAAACTTCTTGAAAAAGAGTCCAGATGCTAAAGAAAATCAGAAACCGAAAGAAAATGTAGGTCCAGTGACATTAGATAAAATCTTACGCTCTATTGGCTTAGAACCAAAAAAATAAGTGGGCAAACTTCTAGAGTAAATAATGCAATCAGACAATGAATAGTAAATGAAATGAGATTGGCTAACAAATAACCGGTAATGATTTACGGTAACATTACCGGTTATTTTAAAAGTAATAGTCGTTTTGATATATGAAGTAACTAGTTTAAATTTGGTTCACTTTCGCTGTGGGACAAGGTAGTTGCTTAAATTATTTTGTGGGATGGAAATAAGGTTTGTAGTTTGAACTTTAAAAATAGGGGGACTTGTGAAATGAGTATTAAGAAAAAACTTGGTATGGGTGTTGTAACTGCAGCACTTGGCTTATCTTTAATTGGCGGGGGAACATATGCGTATTTTAGTGATAAGGAAGTGTCACAAAACACTTTTGCAGCGGGTACTTTAGATTTGAGTGTGAACCCTGAAGTTGTTATTAATGTCGATAATATTAAACCAGGTGATGAAATGGAGCGTGGTTTTCAATTAGTAAACAAAGGAACTTTAGCAATAGGAGATGTGAAACTCCTGACAGATTACAGTGTAATCGATGCTAAAGGAGATAATGGAAATGCTGATTTTGGTGATCATATCCGTGTTGATTTCTTGTGGAATTTGGATAAAAATGAGGTTCCAATTTGGTCTACTACATTATCTGAATTAAAGGTATCTACGCAAAATGGAAGTATTCCTGATCTTGTACAAAAAGGTGTTGTAGACCGAGAAGGAAATGGACTTGCTCCTGGTGATGATGATACTTTCTATGTAATGTTCACATTTGTAGATAATAATGCAGAGCAAAATGTATTTCAAGGAGATTCATTAAAATTAAATTGGACTTTCAATTCAATGCAGACAAAAGGTGAAGAGAAATAAAAATAAATGTTATATACGAGAATCAATTGATGAAGAATTGATAAATAAAACTTTTAATAATGTAAAGGTTGATTTAGTGACTCAACCTTTTTTGTTTTTAGATTATTCATAGCAGTACTTCTAACATTTGTGTCGAATTAAGAAGATATATAGGAGGGATATATATGGAAATAGCTGTAGAACGTGTTTTTACGAAAGAGATTTTAAAAAGAGCAGCGAATTTGTTTCATGTAACAGTAGAAGAAAAGCCACTTGGAGATTTTGAGAATTATATTTTTAAGGCGAAGGGTGATAATGATGAAGATTATGTATTACGTTTAACACATTCTTCTCATCGTTCTAAACAAGAGGTAGAGGCTGAACTAGATTTTTTACGATATGTTGCGGAGAATGGGGCAAAGGTAGCAGGACCTCTTTATTCAACGTCTCGAAATCTCGTAGAAGAAATCGTAGCAGAGGATGGGACTTTCTTTTTCGCTTCTTTATTTATATATGCAAAAGGTGAGCAAGTAAAAGGAGCAGAATCGCCTTATTGGGGAGATGCTTATTTTGAAGCGTGGGGAAAAGCGATTGGGCAACTGCATCGCCTTACAATGGATTATCCTAAAACAGACTACCGTGATACGTGGGAAGAAGACGAAAGTGGAATTGTTAATGAATTAGAAGATGGTCAAGTGAAAGAGATTGCAGCGGTATTAATGGATGAAATTAAGGCTCTTCCAGTTGAAAGAGAAACGTTCGGTCTTATGCACGGTGATATTCATCAAGGCAATTTTCATTATGATGGTAAAGAGCTAACAATCTTTGATTTTGATGATGCTGCTTATAATTACTTTATACATGATTTAGCGATGGTTTTATACTACTCTGTTCTATTTACACCGTGGACAGCAGAAGAGAAGACAGATTTTGCTCGTAAACAGTTACAAGTGTTACGAAAAGGATATGAGTATGAGCACAGGCTGGCGGATAGTTGGTATGAATCGTTACCATTATTTTTACGTTTACGTGATATAGGTTTATATGGAACGCTTCAAAAGAAGTTTAAAGGGAAAGATATGCCTGATAACTTCTTGAAATTATCAGAAGAGCTATACGAAAGAATTATTAAAAGAGAAGCAATTGTGAATATATAATACATTTAGTTCAAAACAAAGTATATAAAACAAATATATACTTTGTTTTTTTATACAAAAATATGTTTACTTTATTAAAATAATATTGTCCTAGATTCGGTATACACTTATAATTATATATATATTCTGAATATTCTTTATAAAAAGGAGGGGGAATGTTGGAAGCTTTCGTAAATTGGTTAAATAATATTGTTTGGAGTCCAGCACTTGTTTATTTATGTTTAGGAGTAGGTTTATATTTTTCTATTCGAACGAAGTTTTTACAAGTAAGACATGTAGGAGAAATGGTGAAGCTGACATTTCAAGGGGAAAAATCAGAAGCTGGTGTTTCTTCATTCCAAGCGTTAGCACTTTCGTTATCAGGACGTGTTGGAACAGGGAATATCGCTGGGGTAGCAACAGCGGTTGCATTCGGTGGACCAGGAGCTGTATTTTGGATGTGGGCAGTAGCCTTTTTAGGAGCAGGATCAGCTTATGTAGAATCAACACTCGCGCAAATATATAAGACGAAACATCAAGGGCAGTTTCGTGGTGGACCTGCTTATTACATTGAAAAAGGTTTAGGTGTGAAATGGTATGCTTTAGTATTCGTTGCAGCGACAATTCTTGCAACGGGGCTTTTACTACCAGGTGTACAAGCAAATAGTATTGCTGTAAGTTTAGAAACTGCTTTTGGTATTAATACTACCGTATCAGGGGCTATATTAGTTGTCGTATTAGCTCTTATCATTTTCGGTGGAGTAAAGCGAATTGTTAACGTAGCGCAAGTTGTCGTACCGTTTATGGCAATAGGCTATATTTTAGTAGCTTGCGTCATTGTTGCTATGAATATTGAAAAATTGCCAGAAGCATTTATGTTAATTATAAGAAGTGCATTTGCATTAGAAGCTGCTTTCGGTGGTATTATCGGTTTAGCAATCTCTTGGGGGGTAAAACGTGGTATTTATTCCAATGAAGCAGGACAAGGGACTGGACCACACGCAGCAGCTGCAGCCGAAGTATCACATCCAGCTAAGCAAGGTTTAGTACAAGCATTTTCCGTTTACATTGATACATTATTTGTTTGTTCAGCAACAGCATTTATGATGATTATTACAGGCATGTATAACGTATTTGATGCAAGCGGAAAAAACTTTATCGTTAATAAACTAAACGGCGCTCAGCCAGGACCAGGATATACACAGGCGGCGGTAGAATCTGTTTTCCCTGGATTTGGAAATGGTTTCGTTGCAATCTCGTTATTATTCTTCGCGTTTACAACAATTATGGCGTATTACTACATTGCAGAAACGAATATCGCGTACTTAAATCGTGATAAAGATCGCCCTTGGATGTCCATGGTACTAAAGTTTGTATTTTTAGGAGCTGTATTCTACGGCTGTATAAAAACAGCAGCAACGGCTTGGGCTTTAGGCGACATTGGGGTAGGAATTATGGCATGGGTAAATATCATTGCGATTTTATTGTTACAAAAACCTGCATTAGTCGCATTAAAGGATTATGAAAAACAGAAAAAAGAAGGAAAAGATCCAGTATTCGATCCAGGGCCATTAGGAATTAAAAATGCTGATTTTTGGGAGCATGAATACGGGAAAGATAAGAAAGAAGAAGTATCTTAATCGAATAAAAATGAAGAAGCAAAGGGGAAACCCTTTGCTTTTTTTATGGACAAATTGAAGCTAAAAGTTATTTTTGGGACTATTTTTGAATATAAAAAGAATGTACATGCATTGTTAGGGGAAGGGGGAGTATGTTGATAGAATTTCGTAATGTAAATAAATATTATGGTAACTTTCAAGTTTTGAAAAATATTAATGTGCAAGTGAAAAAAGGCGAAGTGGTAGTAGTTGTCGGGCCTTCAGGATCAGGAAAAAGTACATTGCTTCGATGTATAAATCAATTAGAGGCAATTACAGATGGAGAATTAATTGTACAAAATACAGAGGTACACAATAAAAAAACGGACATGAATGAATTGCGGCGAAATATTGGGATGGTCTTTCAACATTTTTATTTATATCCACATAAAACGGTTCTTCAAAATATTACATTAGCACCGATTAAAGTAAATAAAGTTTCCAAAGAAGAAGCAGAGAAAACAGCAATGTTTTATTTAGAGAAAGTAGGAATCCCTGAGAAGGCTAACGTATATCCACATCAATTATCCGGAGGACAACAGCAACGGGTGGCAATTGCTAGAGGACTTGCAATGCAGCCGGAAATTATGCTATTCGATGAGCCTACGTCTGCTCTTGATCCAGAGATGATTGGAGAGGTACTTGATGTTATGAAAGCACTGGCTAAAGAAGGGATGACAATGGTCGTTGTCACGCATGAAATGGGATTTGCTAGAGAGGTAGCAGATAGGATCTTATTTATGGATGATGGCCAAATTATTGAAGATACAACACCGGCGAACTTTTTTGCAAACCCTGAACAAGAAAGAGCCCGTTTATTTTTAAGTCGGGTGCTAAATCATTAGAGGAGGAATTTCATGCTTAAAATGAAAAAGTTATTTACTTTAATCGTATTTTCATGTTTATTCGTGCTTGTTGTTGCTGGATGCGGAAGTAAGAAAGATGAGGCAAAGGAAACAAATACGAAGCAAGGCGGGGCTGTTGAGCAAATTAAGAAACGAGGGAAATTAGTAGTTGGGGTGAAGAATGATACGAATTTATTTGGATTAAAAAATCCTTCAACAGGGCAGGTAGAAGGATTCGATGTTGATGTCGCCAAGGCACTGGCGAAAAAGATTCTTGGAGATGAAAAGAAGCTAGAGCTGAAAGAAGTAACGTCTAAAACACGCATTCCAATGCTGAAAAATGGTGATATTGATGCAATTATTGCAACAATGACAATTACGGAAGAACGCAAAAAAGAAGTGGATTTTTCAGATGTATATTTTAAAGCAGGACAATCGTTACTTGTGAAAAAAGGAAGCAATATTAAGAGCGTCGATGATATAAAACAAGGCGTTAAAGTATTAGCTGTAAAAGGATCAACATCTACAAATAACATTCGTCAAAAGTCACCAGAAGCGACTGTATTAGAGTTTGAAAATTATAGTGAGGCATTTACAGCGTTAAAGGCAGGTAAAGGTGATGTGTTAACGACAGATAATGCGATCCTTTACGGAATGGCAAAACAAGATTCTAATTATGAAGTAGTAGGAAAAATTTTCACAGATGAACCGTATGGAATTGCAGTGCAAAAAGGGGCAGATGATTTAACGAAAGAGATTAATACTTTAATTAAAGACATGAAAGCAAGCGGGGAGTATGACAAATTATATGAGAAGTGGATTGGACAAAAACCAGAAAAGTAGATAGTAAAAGTGAGAGGATGAGAGTACTCATCCTCTTCTTGTAAAGAAAGAGGGGAGAATATGTGCCTGATTTTTCTATATTAACGAATAACATTGATATGTATTTAGAAGGGTTTAAATATACAGTTATGTCTAGTGTAATTGCATTGATAGGTAGTTTTATTTTAGGAGTAATTTTGGCAGTAATGCGTATTGCACCTATTCGCATTTTAAATTGGATAGGATCAGCTTTTGTGGAGTTTGTAAGAAATATTCCACTTGTATTAATTGCATTTATATTCTATTTTGCTTTACCTGTAATAGGAATTACTTTAAATGGTTTTGTAGCAGGAACAGTTACGCTTACGGTATATACGGCAGCTTTTATTGCAGAAGTAATTCGCGCTGGTATTTTATCAGTTGCGAAAGGGCAGATGGAAGCTGCTCGCTCTTCAGGGCTAACGTATGTGCAGGCGATGTATTATGTTGTCTTACCCCAAGCAGTGAAAATTGTAATTCCCCCTTTAGGAAACCAGTTTCTCAATTTAGTTAAAAACTCTTCAATACTTGGAATTATTGCTGGTGCTGATTTAATGTATCAAGGAGATTTAATTTCAACGAAGACGTTTGTTACGTTTGATGTTTATATATTTGTCGGGATGTTTTATTTAATATTAACAATTCCGCTCAGTATGCTAGTGCGTTATTTAGAAAAACGCTTAGCAAAGGAGGCGGTGTAAATGGATTTCAAGGGAGCAATTACAGGAGATCATATTCTATTTTTTATTAAAAGGATTACTTATAACATTAGAGGTAGCGCTCATAGCAATTGTACTTAGTTTTATTATTGGAAGTGTAATCGGTATATTGCGCTACAAGAAAATACCTGTCGTCTCACAAGTATTAGGAGTTATAGTTGAAGTGATTCGAAACTTACCACTACTGTTAATTATATTTTTCACGTATTTTGCACTTCCAGAAGCAGGCTTGAAATTAGAAATTATAACAGCTGCAATTGTTGCTTTAACAATATTTGAGGCAGCAATGATATCTGAAATTGTTAGAAGTGGTCTATTGTCTATTGAAAAAGGGCAGGTTGAAGCTGCAAGATCTTCGGGATTAACGTATGTTCAAGCGCTTTGGCATATTATTTTGCCACAAGCATTAAGGAGAATGGTTCCGCCGCTTGTCAGTCAATTTATTTCATTGCTGAAGGATACGTCGCTAGCGGTTGTTATATCACTCCCTGAGCTTATGCATAATGCTCAAATTATTAGCGGGCAAAATGTGAATTACATGATTCCGACGTTTATAGTAGTAGCTTGTATGTACTTTATCGTAAATTATAGTTTATCAATTTTATCGAGAAGATTAGAACTCCGTTGACTCTTACAATATATGTAAGGGTTTTTTCCTTGTTTATCCTTATTTTCCTCTAAATAGAATCTAAATCTTGCAATAATTCGATTTTTATATTGTTTTATCAGAAAAGTTTTAATTTTATATAGAAAATGTAATCGCTTTCGTGTATATTTTTATTATCAGAAAATTTTAACAGGATATAGGGGTATGGTAGGGGGAGGATTTAGATGCAGCAACCAACGAATGAGAAATTACATCGTACGATGAAGAGTAGACATTTATTTATGATCGCACTTGGTGGTGTAATCGGAACTGGTTTCTTCTTAGGTTCAGGTTACACCATTAATCAGGCTGGACCAGGGGGAGCCATCCTTTCATATTTAGTAGGCGGATTTATTATGTATTTAACAATGCTTTGTCTTGGAGAGTTAACGGTAGCGATGCCGGTTTCAGGATCTTTCCAAAAGTATGCGACGAAGTTTATTGGACCAGGAACGGGCTTTATGATTGGCTGGTTATACTGGCTCGGCTGGGCAGTAACAGTGGGTCTAGAATTAACGTCAATCGGTTTAATGATGAAAAGATGGTTTCCAAATGTTGATGTTTGGGTATGGTGCCTTGTATTCGGTGTTATTTTATATGCTTCAAACGCAATTTCGGCGAAAAGTTATGCCGAATTAGAATTTTGGTTCTCTAGTATTAAAGTAATTACAATTCTTGCATTTGTTGTGCTTGGTGGTAGTGCATTATTAGGATTTATATCATATGACGGAAAAGAAGCAGCACCTCTTTTCTCTAACTTTGTAAGCGATGGTGGACTTTTCCCGAATGGACTAGCTGCCGTATTACTTACAATGATTACAGTTAACTTCTCGTTCCAAGGAACAGAGTTAATCGGAATTGCAGCGGGAGAAAGTGAAAATCCAGAAAAAACAATTCCACGTGCAATCCGTAATACAGTATGGCGCATTATGTTATTCTTCATTTTAACAATGACGATTTTAGTAGGATTAATTTCTTGGAAAGAAGCAGGCGTAATTGAAAGTCCATTCGTAGTCGTATTTGATAAAATTGGTATTCCATACGCAGCTGATATTATGAACTTCGTTATTATTACTGCGTTATTATCTGTAGCGAACTCTGGATTATATGCAGCGACGCGTATACTATGGTCACTTGCAAATGAGGGAATGGCACCAACTTCCTTCCAGAAAGTAAATAAGCGTGGTATTCCAATTACAGCGCTAGTCGTAACGATTGCGGTAGCTGGATTATCTCTATTCACAAGTTTCCTTGCAGAAGATACAGTATACATGTATTTATTATCGATAGCTGGTTTATCGGCTGTTTCAAGTTGGATCATTATTGCTCTATCGCAACTTCGCTTTAGAAGTCAGTATATAAAAGGCGGAGGAAAGTTAGAGGACTTAAAGTATAGAACACCACTATACCCAATTGTCCCAATTTTAGCCTTAATTACAAATAGCATCGTTGTTATTAGTTTAGCGTTTATTCCTGAACAAAGAATGGCGTTATACTGTGGTATTCCATTTATCATTTTCTGCTATATATATTATTATATTAGTAAGAAACGGCAGAAACCGATGAAAGTGGAGATGGAAAAAACAAATGAAACTAACAATCAAACACGATGATATAGAAGCAGATTTATCGTATGGTCAATTAGTGATTGGAAAAGAAAACGGGTATTCACCGTTACAATTACTCATTTCTTCTATCGCAGGATGTAGTGCAATTGTCTTTCGAACAATTTTAGAAAAGAAACGTATTACATATGATACGTTTACAATCGAAACTGAAATTGGTAGAAGTGAAGCTTTATCGAAGCCAGTTGAAAGTGTTCATTTGCACTATAAAATTAAAGCAGAAAACATTACAGAAGAGCAGCTGGACAAGGCGCTGCAACTTGCAGTGAAAAATTGTACGATTGTTCAATCTGTAAAAGATAGTATAAAGGTTACGGAAACAATTGAACTAATAAAATGAAACATAAAAACGTGAGAATACGGCTCTCACGTTTTTATGTTTTTAATAAAGGGAGAAAGTATGATGGAATGTTTAGGTTGTAAATTAGCAAATGAAGAGGAAAAAATATATAGAGTATACGAAGATGAGTATGTAACATGTTTTTTAGATCATGAACCTTTCTATCCAGGTCATACTTTAATTGTGCCGAAGCAGCATGTTGTAGAAGTAGATGAATTAAATGATGTTGTAGCAAAATCTGTTATGGATGCTTCTAAGCTTATTGCAAAAGCGATTAAGGCATTATACAAACCAGATGGAGTTACAGTTTGTCAAAATGGTGGAGTATTTAACGAGTTAACACATTACCATATGCATGTCGTACCAAGATATAAAGAGCGCCCGTTTGCTGAGTTTTATATGGTACAATCGGGAGAAAAACAGAATCATAACTTTGAAGAGACAAAGCATTTGTTAAAAGAAGCGATAGAGCAAATAATACATATTGAAAAGGTGTAAAAGAATTTTTCTTAGAGATACAGTCAGGAAAATTCTAATATTAAAAAGCTCAATTTCTCAGTTAAAATAGAGAAATTGGGCTTTTGTTTATTCTATTATTAAATTTTATCTATAAAAAGATTTTGCAGTGTCACAAAGTTACAGTGCTCATTCGTTATATAGAGTGAGAGGAGGAATTATATGAAAGTTACAAACAAAGATTATGAAAAGATGGAAGAGCTATATGAGTTGTATGAACAAAAAATTTATTATGTAGCTTATTCTATTTTAAATAATATTCAACAGGCTGAAGATACGGTTCAAGAGACGTTTATTACTCTTTATAAGAACTTGGAAAAGCTCCATAGCTTGAGCACTGAAGAGCTTAAACGCTATATTTTGAGGATCGCGAAAAACAAGGCGATTGATAGTTACCGGAAAAATAAACGACATGAAACATTTTTAGAAGAATATGAAAGAGAATCAATAGAAGCAGTAGATGAAAATATTGAAGAGTGGGAAAAACGTAAAATGTCTGAGGTTCAAATTGATACATTGCTAAAAGAGTTAAATGAATCTAACAGACAGGTGTTTAAGTATAAAGTCTTCTATAACTTAACGTATCAAGAAATTTCAAGTGTAATGGGGATTACGGAGGCTAATGTCCGCAAGCAGTTTGAACGCGCTCGAAAACGAGTCCAAAATATGATAGGAGGTATACAACATGACGAATTCAAAGAACTCCAAAGAAATATATGAACTTGCTGAAAAAATTGCTTTAGATGATTTTGATAAATCCGAAGAACAACATGAATTTTCACATACATATACGCGCAAAAAGAAACTGTTTATGGAGGAAATGAAGCTGAAGGGCGAGCGACCACAGAAAAAGAGTAAAAGACATCGTATGTTAATCGCTGCTGCCTGCTTATTGATTGGTATGCCGACAACCGTTTTTGGTGCAGTAAAAGTCTATAATATGATTGTTCAAAAACAAAATTATGAAGTAAATGTTTCCTTAACAAATAAGGATTCGAAAAAGAGTGATCAGTGGTATAAGTTGAAGGTTGGTAAATTGCCAGAAAATATGGAAGCAATTGATGACTCTGCTATGAAATATTCATTTAAAGATAACTATGCAAATGGAGGCTTTTCATTCGTTCTTTGGAGAGTAGGGGGAAATTCAGATTTTCCAACTCTGTACTCGAAAAGTTATGAAGAAAAAGAGATAAATGGTAAGAAGGCAGTAATTGTCCATAGAGAAACTGGTAACAAAGATTTAATGATGGACAGGGTAGTTTTTCTATTCTTTGAGGAAGAAGGGATCATGTTACAAAGTTATATTGGAAACGATATAAATGAAGAACAAATGGTGGATGTGTTAGGGAGTATTTCACTTGAGCCTACGTCAAAAGAAAAGGCATCACATATAACAGATTATGATAAAAAGTATTTTAGCGACGAAAGTAAGCCTAAAAAAACTAAGGTGATTCCTTTGAAAAAAGATAGTAAACGACTATTTCATATAGGACAAAAAGTTCCAGTAACGATTATCATGGATAACAGCAAAATTGAATATGTGATAGAAAAGGTTGAAGTTTTTGATTCAATCAAAGATTTTAAACAAGAAAACTTTAATGAACTGGGCTTAGGAATACTAAGTAGGAATCAGGCTTTGGATCAAGCTGGACAATTGATACCATATAGACGGGATGAATATAAAGTTGGAAATGGTAAAGATTCAATTGATCAATTAGTAGAATCAAAATTAATTCATCCTAAATTTGTCTACCTGACAACAACAGTGAAAAATATAGGTAAACAGGCGACAGAAGAAATCTATATGCATCCATCCATACAAGTGCTTAAAAGTAAGGGGAATGTATGGAATTACGCTGAAAGAGATGGAATTACAGAAAAAAATATTATGACGGGCGAAGTTGATTATTTAGAACCTCACGGAGAAGGGAAAAGCTTTTACAATATTGGCAGTATCACACCAGGACAAACGGTGAAGGTTAACTTAGGTTATTTTGTAGATGAGGATAAGCTAGATTCAATCTTCCTTGATGCTTTCCGTTACAGTGGGTTTAGTGGCAATGAGAATATGAATGAGAAAAATCGTTGGTGGTTCGATATTCGTCAACAATCAAAATAATAGAAACAAATCGACGAAAAAGCTGCTTATATTTAGCAGCTTTTTTCGTCTCCATACATATGTAAAATTTCTTTCGCACGTATACGTAAACCATCTATCAATTCTGTCGGTTCTAAAACTTTTGCATTTTTTCCGAGTCTATAAAATAAAGGGGTAATAAAATTGATTTCTCCTTTATCAATTGTTGAATTTATATATCCTGTCCCATCCTCGTTTATTATAACGAATTCCTCAAGATAAGGGACGCTTTTACATTGGCGTACGCCTTCTGTTGTCAGTAAAACATGTAACTGAGTAGGGATGTGTACTACGTTAGAGTTAGAGGCAAACCACTCTTCTAAATTCATGAATGTATCCTCATTTTCTTCCGTTGATAATATGGAAAGAATACGATCGATGCGATATAGTGATACTTTTTTCCTGCCATAGTCATAGGACGGTAAGTACCATAGCCCGTCATGAGCATATACACCGATAGGATGAACATGTTTTGTTTTTAACCCCGATTTAGATTCGTATTGAAAGTGTAAATTTTTATTTTCAATAGCCGCGGTTAACACTTCGTTTAAAAGAGGTGTATCAATTGTGCGCTTCGGATTCCAAAAAGCGATGTAAGAACGTATTTTATCAACTTTCACTTTCGCATCATGTTGTAGGGAGCTATACAGTTTATGTGTAACGGAATTGATTTCTGTGTTAAAAGGTAAGTCGCGATAGTAACTTAAAGATTGAAAAGCAAAAAAGATAGAGACTGCTTCTTCTTCCGTAAATAAAATAGGCGGAATTACTCTATTCGTTAATACTTTATAGCCGCCGTTACGACCTTGTTCTGCGTAAATGGGCAACCCCATATCACTTAAATCTAAAATGTATCTATGAACCGTACGAACGGAAATATTAAATTCATCAGCTATTTCTTGAGCTGTAAATGTTTTTTTCGCAGAAGCAAATATAAGAATATCTAATAAGCGTTTAGCTTTTGACAAATGTATCACCTTTTCTTTTTAACGTGACATAAATTGTCATGTTTTATTGTTAGTATATTGTTTACATCATATGTTATCAAGATGAGATACAAGGAGGAAAAGATATGTCACGTGAAATAGTTTTATTTATAGCGGCGAGTTTAGATGGATATATTGCGAAAGAAAATGATGATTTAGAGTGGTTAATGGAAACGGAAGGAGAGGGAGATAATGGTTATACAGAAATGTACGAAACGATTGATACAATAATTATGGGAAAGAAAACGTACGATTATGTAGTAGAGCATACGGAAACATTCCCGTACTTAGATAAAGCATGTTATGTTTTTTCTCGTTCAGAAAAAGGTTCAGACGGAAACGTGGAATTTGTAAATGAAGATGTAGTGGAGTTTACAAAAAGGTTAAAAGCACAAGAAGGGTCTAAAATATGGATGGTTGGTGGAGGAGAGCTACTGAGAGAATTCTTTAAAAATAATCTAATTGATGAATATATTGTTACGATTACACCGCATATATTAGGCTCAGGTGTCCCATTATTTAAAGAAAAGAATCCAGAAATTAATTTAACTTTAACGGATACGAAACGTTTTGGGCAATTTGTAAATTTATATTATAAAGTAAAATGATAAAGTGAAACTTTAATCAGTGGGGGTTTTGTTCATCTCCCACTGATTATTAGTTGAACCAATCGGGCTTTTACGGGCAGTTGATCCCCCACCTAACTTCTTTGCTTCCGCTGAATTTTGATGTAGGGGGTCTTACTGCCCGTTAATGCGGGATAAAGAAACACGACTACTGATGGTAGTCGTGTTTCTTTACAGATGGTAATGAAATGATAAAACAAGATCCATGATCAACTTCACTCGTGACAGTAATCGTCCCGCCGTGTAGCTCTACAATTTCTTTCACGATAGATAGTCCTAAACCAGTTCCACCTGTAGCTCGTGATCTTGCTTTATCAACTCGATAAAAGCGTTCGAAAATGTGAGGGAGGTCTTCAAGCGGAATACCTTCGCCTTCATCTTCAATTGCAATGGAAATATGTTTATGTTCTTCTGTAACAGAAATGTTTATATGAGAATGCTCTTTTGAATGTCTATAAGCGTTATTTAAAATATTCACAACAACTTGTTCGAATCGTTGTTCATCTAAGTTTACTAGCAGTGTAGGAGGACAAGAGAAAGAAACTTTAATGTACCTTTCTTTATACATGGCGTTTACTTTTTCACATATACGCGTAAGGAAGGTGTGTAAATGCACTTCCTTTACTTGAATAGAAAAGTTATGTTGTTCCATTTGTGCAAGTGAAAATAAATCTTGAACTAAGTTTGTAATGTAATCAGACTCATCTTTTATAATTGATAAATATCGCAAACGTTGTTCAGAAGGGGTGCTTTCTTTTAAAGCAATGTCAGCATAACCTCTTACGTATGTTAACGGTGTTCGTAATTCGTGAGCAACACTTGCTAGAAATTCACTTCGCTCTGTTTTCATATAATGTAGATCATTTGCGAGCGTCTGAATAGATGATGCTAGTTCACCAATTTCATCATTTCGAGTAGTTGTTAATGAAACAGATAAATCACCTTTACTCATTTTTTCAGTGGCATGTTTCATGTGTAACAATGGTTTTGTTAATAATCGAGATAATAGGAAAATTGTGATGACTGTGAGTAGAAACGTGATGGCACCAGCAATAATGAATTGTTTCGTTAATCCATTAACTAACTTTTCAATTGATTCTGTTCCAAGAAACATGTACACATAGCCTTCATGTTTTCCATCTACTACAATGGGGCTAACTGTACATATATAATTAGATGTTTTCCAATGATTTTCTATAATCGCTCCATTATGGTCTGTTCGAGTTTGCATTTTACTAATATGATCGTTTATAGTCGTGTTTATTTCGTTAGATTTAGCTAGTATTTCTTTATTTGCATTTGTAATAACGACAGTTGTTTCAGCTTCAGATTCCATTAATGCTACGTGAGAGATGGTTTGCTCATCGTAATATTTTTCAAGTACATCTCGATGACTATTTCCTCGCTTTAATAAAGCTGTCATTTCTTCATTTACTCTAGTGTTTACAAGACTATAATAGAGCAAAATAAAGAGAACACTTTCAATTAAAAGTGTAACAATTAAAAAATAAAATCCGAATTGAATTGAAATTCGTTTCATCGTTTTGCCCCTTACTGTTCAGTATTAATCCATCGATAACCTACTCCATACACGGTTTTTAAATGATGATCAATAGGGAAATTTGCTTTTCGCAATTTATCACGTAAATTACGAATATGTGAATCGACTGTGCGATCTTCTGTATTTGTGTTTAACCCCCAAATTCGTTCGATGAGCTGATCACGGTTTAATACGTAGTTCACATGGCGTAAAAATAATCCGAGTAAAGAAAATTCAATTGGTGTGAGAAGGAGTTCTTCATTATGGACAGAAACGAAGTGTTTTGTTTCATCCCATACAATACCGTGATATTGGATTTGTTTATGTTCATTTGTACGTCTTAAAACGGCTTCAATTCTTGCGAAAAGTTCTTCTTCATGGAAAGGTTTCGTTACGTAATCATCGGCTCCAATTTTTAATCCTTGAACGACATCTACTGTTTGATCACGAGCTGTAACCATAATAATAGGAATGTTACTAAAAGATCGGATTTTTTTGCACGTTTCCCATCCGTCCATCTTTGGCATCATAATATCGAGTAAAACAAATTTAAAGTTTCGATTTTCTATATGTAAAATAGCTTCTTCTCCTGAAGTCGCACATACGCAGTTATATCCAATTGGTGTAAGATAAAGCGTTAATAATTCAAGCATTCTCGGTTCATCGTCTACGAGCAGTATATCAATCATAGAGAGCCCTCCATATTTATAATCGTTACTTAAAGTGTAATGCAAAATCATGAAGAAATGGTGCAGATTATGATGTGTCTGCATAATTTCTTCAGAATTGCTTGTTATTGTGGAGTTGAAATTACATTTTAGGTAATCATATTGGCTCAAAAATGATTAATACGGAGGCGGTATAGTGAAAAAAATGACCCGAATTTTTGGGATAACAATAATTACAGCAGTTGGTCTTGCTGCATGCGGACAAACGAATACAGACCATAAAAACCATGAATCTACAAAAGAGAAGAAAACAGAGCAAAAGGAAATGAAAATGAATCAGGAGGTAACGGCGCCAAAAGAAATGAACCAAGGTGCATCTAATGATTTATTAACGACAAGTTTAAAAAATGTAACGAGATTAAACACAAACGACCCTTTGCAAATGGCAGTATTAACTTCACAAACGATATGGCCAGCAACTCATAAGGAGAACCAGCCAGGTGCTGTTATTTTAGTACCAGCAAGCGAGTGGCAATTAGGTATTGCGAGTGCAGACCTTATTCATCATCCGAATAACGGGCCGATTTTATTTATAGAAAAAGAAAAGATACCGGAAATGACGTTAAAAGAAATAAAACGATTAAATCCAATCGGAACGAAAGATGGAACACAAATTATGGTGATGGGGGATGTAGGTACTAGCGCGCTTGAGCAATTAAAAGGTTATAAAGTAAAACAAATAAAAGAAACAGATCCAGCTATATTTGCGAAGGATGTTGATAAGGAGTATGCCGATATAACAGGAAGCTACCCAAATAGTGTTATTATTGGTTCGTCTGAAGAAGAAGGACGTTTATATACAACACCAGCTGTAAACTGGATTTCTCATATGCCAGAACCGCTTTTATATACAGAAAAAGATAAGGTGCCAGAAGCGACAATAGAGGCATTAAAAATGAGAAAAGATAAAGCAAATATATATGTATTAGGGCCAGAAAAAATTGTTTCAAAAGAAGTAGAAAAAGAGCTAAGCAAATACGGGAAAGTAACGCGTATTAGTGGAGAGACCCCTACAGAAAACTCGATTGCGTTCGCTAAGTTTAAAGATGAAAAAACAAAATTTGGCTGGGGATTCACAAAACCTGGTCACGGTTTATCATTTGTTTCAAGCAAAACACCAGATTTAGCAGTTGCTGGGGCACCTTTTTCACATATGGGTAAACACGCACCTGTTGTATTATTAGAAGAAGGTAAAGCTTCACAACCAGTGTATGACTTCCTTGCAAGCATTCAGCCGAAGTTTAAAGATGATCCAACACTTGGACCATATAATCACGGTTTCTTATTAGGAAGTACGAGTGATATTTCATTTGAAACACAAGGAATACTAGATGAGAGGTTAGAAATTGTTCAGGAAAGTGGTCAAGGACACGGTGGACATTAATGAAATGAGAAAAGATGCTACTGATATAGCGTCTTTTTTTATTTTCCTCGACAAAATATGACAAAAAAGTTGTAACTGTTTCTGTTATGATAGTTTCGAAAATCTTACATTTTACATAATCGGAGGAAAAAGAATGTATAAAAAATTGGGTACTATTGCTTTAACAGGTGCACTTGCTTTTAGTTTATCTGCTTGTGGTGAAACTGAAGTTAAAGAAGTGAGTAAAAACGATGCTCCTAAACAGGCTGAAAAGAAAGATAAAAAGGAAAAAGCTGAAAGCAAGATTTATAAAATTGGAGATACTGTAGAAGTTAATGGTCTACAACTTACTTTCAGTTCAGCTAAATTCGTTGAGCCTAACGAATACGTAAAAGCTGAAAAAGGGAAAGTACTAGAAATCGGTTTTAACGCTAAAAATAATGGCAAAAAAGATATATATTTTGGAACTTCTGAATTAAAAATTGCTGATACTAACGGCAACCAATTCAAAGAGTACTTTGGTGGGGAAAATACGTTTATAAATGAAAATATTGCGCCAGGTAACCAAATTACAAACAAAATGTTATTTGATGTACCAGAAGGCGATAAGTTTGTTGGTACATTTAAACCTACATTTACATTTGACGAGAAATCAGTGAAATTTGAATTTGAAGTTGCTAAATAAGGAGAGATTGAAATGAAAAGAACAGCTGAATTTGTATTAGGTCTTATTGGAGGTATTTTTGGTATTATTTGTGCATTTGTTGCTTTATTGATCGGCGGTATGGGAGCTGCTTTTGAAGCTGATGGAGCAAATACTGTTATTGGTTTAGGTTGGGGAGCTGTGGCTCTATCAATCTTAGGAATTGTTGGATCTGTTATGGTAAGAAGTAAAGCGAAGGTTGGCGGTATTATGATGACTGTGGCTGCTATCGGTGGATTTATTTGTATTTCTATAATTTACTTATTACCAGGCGTATTACTATTAATCGGTGGGTTAATGGGTATATTCCGTAAGGATAAAGCAACTGTATCTGCATAAAATGAGCACTCGAAAGAGTGCTCTTACTATTTTCATTAAATTAGTATAAACTCCTCTAACCCTAAACTATCCAAACTAAACCTCATATATGAAGTGGAAATATCTATAGAACTTTAAATGAACTAAATTACATGTGCATTTTTCATCCATCCAAACAAAGTTTTCTTCATTTGACATACTGTAGAATCCGAAATCATTGTACGTTAAATCAACAATAGGTGATAGTATATTTAAAGTTTCCTAAAAAAGAAGCTACGAAGGTAATATCATTTTTAGGAAACTTTTACATAGCAAAAAATCTTCTACTCGTTATATAATAGCTTTCGTGCAGTCGGCTAGATTTTCTTATGGAGAAAATCAAATTATAAAGGAGTAGAGGAGTGATATTTTGTTTCAAACGATAAAAAATGACTGGTTTTCTAATGTGAAAGGGGACGTGTTATCAGGAATTGTCGTTGCTTTAGCGTTAATCCCTGAAGCGATAGCCTTCTCTGTTATTGCAGGCGTGGATCCGACAGTTGGACTATACGCAGCCTTTTGTATTGCAGTTACCATTTCATTTGTTGGCGGAAGAACTGGAATGATTTCAGCTGCAACAGGTGCAATGGCATTATTAATGGTAACGCTTGTTAAAGATCATGGTTTGCAATATTTATTTGCTACAACAATATTAACAGGTATTGTCCAGATTATTTTTGGCGTGTTCAAACTGAGCTCATTTATGAAGTTTGTTCCGAAATCCGTTATGAGTGGTTTTTTAAATTCACTTGGAATTTTAGTTTTTACAGCGCAATTGCCACATTTTAAAAATGCAACTTGGCAAATGTATGCACTCGTTGTATTAGGACTTGCAATTATATATTTATTTCCACGTATTACAACGGCTGTACCTTCTACGCTTATTTCAATTATTATTGTGACGAGTATTGCACTTATGAGCGGATTACAGTTGAAAACAGTAGGAGATATGGGAAGCCTGCCGAAAGAATTACCGTTCTTTAGTATTCCTGACGTGCCTTTTACACTTGAGACATTAGGGATTATTTTACCTTATGCAGTTATGCTTGCAATTATCGGTTTACTAGAATCATTATTAACAGCTTCAGTTTTAGATGATATGACGCATACGGAAAGTAATAAGCATAAAGAGGCACGTGGACAAGGGATCGCAAACATTGTTGCTGGTTTCTTCGGAGGAATGGCAGGTTGTGCAATGATCGGTCAATCTGTTATTAATATTAAATCAGGTGGACGAGGTCGCCTATCAACATTTGTAGCGGGCGGATTTTTAATCGTATTACTATTCGTTTTAGGAGATTATGTCGTTCATATTCCGATGGCAGCTTTAGTTGCAGTTATGATTATGGTTTCAATCGGAACGTTTGATTGGAACTCTGTAGCAACGATTCATAAAGTGCCAAAAGGGAACGCATTCGTCATGATCGTAACAGTCGTGGTCGTTCTTATCACTCATAATTTGGGATTAGGTGTAATTATCGGAACAGTAATTAGTGCGGTTTTATTTGCATTCAATATGGCAAAGATTCACGTGAAACATTTATATATTGAAAATAAGAAAATATACGAAATTCACGGTCAACTCTTCTTTGCATCTACAGCAGATTTTATAAATGCTTTTTCATTGGATGAAGATATAAAAGAAATCGAAATGAACTTTACTCATGCGCACGTATGGGATGATTCGGCAGTGGCATCAATTGATAAAGTTATTATGAAATATGAACAAAGTGGCGTGAAAGTAAGTATAACAGGATTAAATGAACGTAGCTCAAAACTTGTTGCAAATTTAGCTACTTATAATAAAAGAATTGCTAGTTAAAAGCCTCCTTTTTAGGGGGCTTTATTATATAATACGAGTAGGATAACGAAAAGGGGATTCAGCATATGTACAAACAAATTATATTAGCATGTGATGGTTCTGAACATGCACTTCGAGCAGCGGAACATGCAACATATATTGCAAAATGTAGCGAAGAAACAAATGTTGAAGTTGTGTACGTAGTAGATAATAGAACGGCAAAATCAGATATTATACAAGGTCAAACAGATTTAGAAACAATATCAGCTAGTCGAAAAGATAAATTAAAAGAGATTGAAGGTTTATTAAAGAAAGAGAACATTTCTTATACAATTACGATATTACATGGTGATCCTGGAGATACAATTGTTCAATATGTGAATACAGGAGATATAGATCTTGTCATTGCTGGAAGTAGAGGGCTCAATACACTGCAAGAAATGGTGCTGGGAAGTGTAAGTCATAAAATAGCAAAGCGTGTGAAATGTCCAGTGATGATTGTAAAATGAAATAGAATGTAACGAAGACCTTAGTATAACTGAGGTCTTTTTTTATGTATAAATGACTCTTATTTGTGGGAATACTAGATATATAAGTTGAAAAGATGTTAACTTACAAATTTGTAAGTTAGTTGTTAGAGAAATCGATGTTATGAAATTTTTCCCATTGGTAAAATAAAAGTATCAAAGGGGAGATAGGGAGGATGGAAGTAATGAAATCATTTCAAAATTTGTCATATAGCCAAGGTGTCAGTCTTATTTGTTTAGGGGGATTTGCTGCATCTGTTACGTTAGCCGTTTTAATAAAGGTGTTTCATCAAATCTTTTAATCTTATAGTAGGGAAGGAATGGGTTGTTATCATTAGTAGGAACAGCAATGAAAATAAAAAATAGCTCTTAGCATGTATGTAAATGCTAAGAGCTATTTTTATGCTTGTTATATATTATTTAAGCTTGTTTTGATTTTACTGACCCTGTATTTAAAGTAAGAGCAAGGAAGAACATTGTAAGTACGCAAGATGCAAGTAATAAGATGAATCCGCCATCCCATCCGAATGCATCTACGATAAAGCCCATAGCTGCACTAGCGAAAGCTGCTCCGCCTAAGTAACCGAAGAATCCAGTTAAGCCTGCTGCAGTTCCAGCAGCTTTCTTTGGTGCTAAATCTAGAGCGTGTAGACCAATTAACATAACCGGTCCGTAAATTAAAAATCCAATTGCGACAAGTGCGATACTATCAACCATTGGATTACCAGGAGGGTTTAACCAGTAAACAAGAACTGCGATAAATACACCAACCATAAATAGAATACCAGCAGGTGCACGACGTCCTTTAAATAGTTTATCACTCATCCATCCGCAAAGAAGTGTACCTGGAATACCAGCCCATTCATATAGAGCGTAAGCAGTACGTGAGCTACTATGAGTAAAGCTTTTTTCTTCTACTAAATAAGTAGGAGCCCAGTCTACAACGCCGTAACGTACGAAATATACGAAAACGTTCGCAATAGCGATGTACCATAAAAACTTATTGTTTAATACGTATTTAAATAAAATTTCCTTTACTGAAAGTTCGCGTTCGCGATCTTTTACTTTTTCATCTGGTGGATATTCCCCAGTATATTCTTCAATAGAAGGTAGTCCACAAGATTGAGGTGTATCTTTCATCGTAATTAATACATAAATACCAACTAAAATTGAAAGAATACCTGGGAAGTAAAAAATACTTTTCCAGTCATCTGCGAAGAAGTATAAGCCTAATGTTACAAGGGAAGGCATAAGCGCTCCGCCAACATTATGAGCGACGTTCCAAATAGACATTTTTGTACCACGTTCGCTAATAGAGAACCAGTGCACCATCGTACGACCACAAGGAGGCCATCCCATACCTTGTACCCATCCATTTAAAAACTGAAGTACAAACATAAGTATAATGCTCGTTGTAATGAAAGAAAATGAGCCGAAAATAATATTAATGATACCTGATAAAAATAGCCCAGCTGCTAAAAAGTAGCGAGGATTACAACGATCGGATACGATACCCATAAGAAATTTACTTAATCCGTAAGCAATAGAAACTGCTGAAAGGATAACCCCAAGTTCCCCTTTACTAAAGCCTTGCTCGATTAAGTATGGCATTGCTAGTGAAAAGTTTTTTCGAACAAAGTAGTAGCCTGCATAACCGATGAAGATACCTAAGAATACTTGTAAACGTAATTTACGGTATTCGCTATCAACGCGATCAGCTGGTAAGCGTTCCGCGTGGGGCGCAGGTTTAAATAATTGTGTGAAAAACATAAAATGAAAATCCTCCCCTAATTAATTCGAAGCGTTTTAAGACAGAGAATATAAAAAGGCCATGAAATATAAAAAAGTTTCCTTTTTTATGATTCATAGCCGTGTACTCCGTTTCTCCGTGACTGTCAATATTAACTTCGTCGAAAATTATACAACTTTGTGACAAAAATGTAAACGTTTTTATGAATAAAAGTATTGACGGATTTTGTTCGCGGGATTAATATTTAAATACGTTAAATATTTTATTGTTTAAATAAGAGGTGGATAACATGCCAAATGATATGACGCATATCGATAAAATTCAAGCTCTTGCCTTTTCGATTGGAAAGAAAATGCAGACGGAGTTATTAGAACAAATGCAAGCAACAGGACTTACACCACCGCAGTTTTATATTTTAAAGATTTTAGATCATTATGGGGCTTCAAGAGCGACAACATTAGCAAAAAAGATGTATGTGAAGCCTAGCGCGATTACAGTGATGATTGATCGTCTAATCGATCAAGAACTTGTAGAACGCTATCACGACAAAGATGACCGTCGTGTTGTCATCATCGAGTTAACGAAAAAGGGGAAAGCTAGAGTAGAAGAGGCAATGACAGCTCGCAACGAGCATATTGCAAAATACTTTTCACATTTAGAGTTGCAAGAAAGAGAAGATTTATTACGTCTCTTTGAGAAGTTAGAAACCATTATTTGCGGGACACAAGAGAAAAAAGAGAATAACTAAGAGGAATTGAGGAGATTACATGGAGCAACAAGAAAATCAAAATAGAAAGTTGTTGTTAATCGGTTTAGTAATCGCGATGCTATTTGCTGCATTAGATGGAACAATTGTTGGTACAGCAATGCCACGTATCGTCGGTGACCTAGGCGGATTAAGTTTAATGACATGGTTAACGACAGCTTATATGTTAACATCAACGACAGTTGTACCAATTGCAGGTAAATTAGCGGATTTACTTGGTCGTCGTAACGTATATATAACAGGGCTAGTTATTTTCATGATTGGTTCGGCGTTATGTGGTATGGCGAATGGTATGACAGAATTAATTATTTTCCGTGGTATTCAAGGTCTTGGTGGCGGTATTATGATGCCAATGGCTATGATTATTATTGGAGATATGTTCACGGGAAAAGAACGTGCGAAATGGCAAGGTATTTTTGGTGCGTTATACGGTCTTGCTTCTGTAATTGGACCGCAAGTTGGTGGTTGGATTGTAGATGCAGTGAACTGGAGATGGGTATTCTACATTAACTTACCGGTTGGTATTTTAGCAACAATCTTTATTGCAATGGGATTAAAATCACATAAACAAACAGGACCAATTAAAATTGATATCGCTGGAATCTTTACGATGATTCTAGGTGTTGTAAGTTTATTACTTGCGCTAACGTTTGGCGGAAAAGATTATGCATGGGATTCTTGGCAAATTATCGGTTTATTCGCACTAGCTGTAATTGGTATCGTTAGCTTTGTTATTGTTGAAACGAAAGCTGAAGAGCCGATTTTACCAATGCATTTCTTTAAAAATCGCACATTTACAATACTGAATGCGATTGGATTCTTTATGAGTATTGGAATGTTCGGCGCGATTATGTTCGTACCATTCTTCATGCAAGGTATTGTAGGAGTAAGTGCTGCTGAATCAGGAACAATTATGACTCCAATGATGATTACAATGATTGTAATGAGTATTATCGGTGGGCAACTTGTATTAAAAGTTGGTGTAAAACCACAAATTATCGCAGGTATGCTTATTATGGCCGGTGGTTTTTGGTTATTAACAACGATGGATATGCACACAACGAAGCTTACAGCTACTTCTTATATGATGGTTATCGGTTTAGGAATGGGTCTTGTAATGCCGACATTAACATTAGCGTTACAAGAAAGCTTCCCGAAAAAAGACCTTGGTGTCGTAACGTCATCAAGTCAGTTCTTCCGTCAAATTGGTGGAACATTTGGTATTACAATTTTAGGATCAATTATGAATAACACTTCAGGTACAACGTTAACAAATAAATTAGTACCTGTATTAGATACATTCCCGAAAGAAGCGGGACAAATGGTAACGAAATTTAAAGATATGATTCACACAGATCCACAAGGTTTATATTCGATGCTATTTAGCCCAGAGGCATTAAAACAAATGCCAGAAGCGTTTGCTAACAGCATTGTACCTATTTTGAAAAACTCTTTAGTAGACTCGCTTCATACTGTATTCTTAACAGGATTAGTATTTATCGTAGTAGGTGCCATCTTTACGATTTTCTTACAAAAAATTAAACTATCAGATCGTAAAAAAGATGCTGAAGAGCCTGCTGTTGAAGAAAAAGAAAAAACTGTATCATACTCGTAATGAAGAAGCATCGCCTTATGGCGGTGCTTTTTTGAGTATAACCTTAAAAGCTTTTTAGTGAGAAATGATTGACGTATTTTTAGAAATACGTTATATTATTTTCTGTAAACGGTTACATGAAATGAGGAGAAAAGAGAATGAGTACGATTAAAGACGTTGCGAAATTAGCGGGAGTATCTGTTGCGACCGTTTCCAGAGTTCTAAATAAAAATGGATATGTTCATGAAGATACATTAAAAAAGGTAGAGCGTGCAATAGAGATGTTAGATTATAAGCCTAGTACAGTAGCGCGTTCACTGTATAATAAAAAGTCTCGTTTAATTGGCTTAGTTGTTCCGAATATCGTGAATCCGTTCTTTCCAGAAGTTGCACGTGCCGTAGAAGATGTAGCACATAAACAAGGTTACACAGTTGTTCTTTGTAACTCTGATGAAAGTTTAGAAAAAGAGAAACAATACATTGATGTACTTAGACAAAATAATGTAGATGGATTTATTGTAGCAACGAATCCACAAAATAGTGTTAATTACATGAATTTATCTGTTCCGGTTGTTGCGATTGACCGTATGTTTAATGAGCGTATTCCTACTGTATATGCAGATAACTATGCAGGAAGTCAGGCTGCGACAAAGTTGTTACTAGATAAAGGATGTAAACATATTGCACATATTCGCGGACCACGTGATGTGAGTACTGCAAATGAACGTTTTGAAGGTTTTGTAGACGTTATTATGCAAAATAATCTTTCGTATATGATTGCGGAGAGTACGTTTGAGCCAGCAAATAGTGAGCGTGTAGCGATGGAATTATTAGAAGAATACCCGCATATTGATGGTATTGTTGCTGGGAATGATTTAATTGCGATTGGTATTGTAAAGGCTGCACTTCAAAAGGGGATTGCCATTCCAGATGATTTACAAATTATCGGATTTGATGGCATTTCTTTAACGGAAATGATGTATCCATCTATTACAACAGTTGCACAACCGATATATGAAATGGGGAAAATTGCAACAGAGTTGTTGTTAGAGCAAATGGAAGGAAATACATTAGAAGAGAAACACTATCGTTTGCCAATTGAAATTATAGAACGAAATACAACGAAGTAAGGAGATGAAACAGATGCCAAATATTGCAGTAGTAGGAAGCATTTCAATGGACTTAGTGGCTGTTTCAAAAAAACGGCCGAAAGCAGGAGAAACAGTAATTGGTGAAGCGTTTCATACAATCCCAGGAGGGAAAGGGGCAAACCAAGCAGTTGCTGCAGCTAGGTTAGGAGCAAATGTAGCAATGGTTGGAGCGGTAGGAAATGATGATTATGGAACAGTAGTTAGAAAAAATTTAGAGAACG
The DNA here is from genome assembly GCF_056738645.1 of Bacillus sp. PK3-067. Classification (NCBI taxonomy): domain Bacteria; kingdom Bacillati; phylum Bacillota; class Bacilli; order Caryophanales; family Bacillaceae; genus Bacillus; species Bacillus sp. PK3-067. The sequence continues at coordinate 675,310 of NZ_CP096490.1, forward strand.
AACGCATTTTTATCGATTATGTGGTACCGGTTACAGATAGAACGACAGGAATTGCTCATATCGTTTTAGCAGAAGAAGATAACAGTATTGTTGTCGTACAAGGGGCAAATGCTCTTGTAAATAAGTCAGTTGTAGATCGCTCCAAAGACCTTCTTGTAAAAGCGGATATGGTTGTTCTTCAACTAGAAATTCCACTTGAAACAGTAAAATATGTATTGGCTATTTGTGAGGAACATAATATTCCTGTTATGTTGAATCCAGCGCCAGCACAAGTTTTATCAGAAGAAATTTTAGAAAAAGCAACTTATATTACGCCAAATGAACATGAGTGCCGCATCGTATTAGATGATTTTACATCACCAATTGAAGATTTATTGGCGAAGTATCCAAATAAATTATTGATGACAGAAGGTTCTAACGGTGTTCGTTTCCATAATGGAACAGAGATTGTACATGTTCCTAGCATTGCTGTTGATGTAGTGGATACAACTGGAGCTGGTGATACATTTAATGGTGCGTTAGCAGTTGCACTTTCTGAAGGAGAGACACTTCAAAAAGCAATTCGTTTCGCGAATATTGCCGGTGGTCTTTCTGTAACGAAACTTGGGGCACAGGGCGGTATGCCAACGAGAGATCGAGTACGTGAAGTGCAGGTGATTGTTGGATGAAAAAGCATGGTGTATTAAACAGTGAAATCGCGGCAGTCCTTGCTTCACTTGGGCATACAGATACGGTTGTAATTGCTGATTGCGGTTTACCAATTCCTGACGGAGTAAAACGAATTGATTTAGCTGTTGAGATTGGAAAACCGAGTTTTTTAGAGGTGTTACAAGTTGTAGCTGATGATATGGCAATCGAAAAAGTGACGTTAGCAGAAGAAGTCATTATAAATAATGCGGAAGTAAATAAAGAGATCGAACAGAAATTAATAGAGCCAGCATTTGAGTATGTATCTCATGAACAATTTAAAGAGCATACAAAGAAAGCGAAGGCAATTATTCGTACAGGCGAGGCTACGCCTTATGCAAATGTAATTTTACATGCAGGCGTGATTTTTTAATAAAGGGAAGTGATGGGAATGCATATTGAAATGAAAAACATTTCAAAGGCGTTCAATGGCAATCCTGTTTTGAAGAATGCACAGTTTATGATTGAAACAGGAGAAGTCCATGCATTGATGGGGGAAAATGGAGCGGGTAAATCAACGCTCATGAAGATTTTAACAGGTGTATACAAAAAAGATGGTGGGACAATCAAGATTGATGGGCAAGAGCGCACCTTTAAAAATGCGAAAGAAGCTGAAGAGTACGGCATCGCATTTATACATCAAGAACTAAACATATTGCCGAATTTAACAGTAGCTGAAAATATGTTTCTCGGTAAAGAGTTAATGTATGGGAAAACAGGTATTTTACGCACTCGACAAATGAACGCGATTGCGCAGCAGCAACTAGCAGAGCTAGGGCTGCATGTAAGAGGCGCTATGTTAGCAGAGGAATTATCGGTTGGACAACAGCAAATTATCGAAATTGCGAAAGCATTAATGACAAACGCGAGCGTTATTATTATGGATGAACCTACTGCGGCACTGACGGATCGTGAAATCGAAACGCTCTTTACAGTAATCAATAAGTTACGTAAAAAAGGTGTTTCATTCGTGTACATTTCGCATCGTATGGAAGAGATTTTCTCAATATGTGATGCTATTACGATTTTGCGTGATGGAGAATACGTGGGAAAGAGATTAATTCCAGAAACATCATTTGATGAAGTAGTGAGTATGATGGTGGGGCGCAGCATTGGTGAACGTTACCCAGAGCGAAATAGTCAAATTGGTGATGTCATTTTTGAAATGCGTAATGGAACGAAGAAAGGGAAATTTGAAAATATTTCGTTTCAAGTGAGGAAAGGTGAAATCCTTGGTGTAGCTGGTTTGATGGGGGCTGGTCGCACTGATATTATGAAAGCGATATTTGGTTATGAACCTTTAGACTCTGGACAAATTTTTATAAATGGACAAGAAGTAAAGATTGATAGTCCAATAGATGCAATTAGACAAAGAATTGCTTTCATTACAGAAGATAGAAAGTCTGAAGGATTAGTGTTAGATTTTTCAATTCGAGAAAATTTAGCTTTACCGAATTTAGAAAATCTTTCAAAGGGAAGTGTTCTAAGCAATGAGCTAGAACAACAGTTTACAGAGGATATGATGAAGCTTCTTAATGTGAAAGCATCTAGCGGAGAGCAGGCAGTGAAATCTCTTTCTGGTGGAAATCAGCAAAAGATTGTAATCGCAAAATGGCTAGGCATTCATCCGCAATTACTCATTTTAGATGAGCCAACAAGAGGTGTCGATGTTGGAGCGAAAAAAGAAATTTACTCTATTATGAATAAGCTTACAGAGCAAGGCGATGCCGTTATTATGGTATCATCTGAGCTTCCGGAAGTTTTAGGGATGAGTGATCGAGTTCTTGTTATTCATGAAGGAAAAGTCGGCGGAATTTTAGGGAAAGATGAGGCATCACAAGAGTCTATTATGGCACTAGCTACAGGGGGAGAGTAAGGATGGCTAAGAAGGGGAATGTATTACAACAACTCGGTTCTTTAATCGGTTTAGTATTAATTATCGTCGTAATTACAGCTTTAAATCCAGCGTTCATTGAAATTCCAAATTTATTTAATATACTGCGTCAAGTATCGATTAATGCGCTTATTGCATTTGGAATGACCTTCGTAATTTTAACAGGGGGTATTGACTTATCGGTAGGTTCTATTTTAGCATTATCAAGTGCACTTGTTGCTGGAATGATGGCAAGTGGCATGGATCCGTTCCTTGCAATGGTAGTTGGACTATTAGCAGGTCTTGTAATGGGAATTGTAAACGGTATCATCATTGCGAAAGGAAAAGTAGCTCCATTTATTGCAACTTTAGCAACAATGACTATTTTTCGTGGGTTGACGCTTGTTTATATGGACGGACGTCCGATCACTGGTCTTGGTGATCATTTAATGTTCCAAATGTTTGGCCGCGGTTATTTTCTTGGTATTCCGGTACCCGCTGTTACAATGATGATCGCTTTCGCAGTACTGTACTTCATTTTGAAGAAAACGACATTTGGTCGCCGTACATTTGCAATTGGTGGAAATGAAGAAGCAGCAGCACTATCAGGTATTAATGTTACGAGAATTAAAGTAATGATTTACGGTCTTTCCGGAATTTTGGCAGCGCTTGCAGGTATTGTCTTAACATCACGATTAGATTCTGCACAGCCGACTGCAGGTACTTCTTATGAATTAGATGCAATTGCAGCAGTTGTATTAGGTGGAACAAGTCTTTCTGGGGGAAGAGGATGGATTGTTGGTACATTCATCGGTGTACTTATTATCGGTGTACTAAATAACGGTTTAAATTTATTAGGTGTATCTTCTTTCTTCCAACAAGTTGTAAAAGGACTTGTAATCTTATTAGCTGTATTAATTGATCGTAGAAAAGAAGCGTAATGGAGGGACAGTTCATGAAGAAATGGTTACTTATACTCGTTGCATGTATTATGGTCATTACTGCTGGTTGTTCAATGGAACCGCCAGAATGGGCAAAGGATTCTAGCGATAAAGGTCGAAATAAAACTATTAAAGTTGGATTCTCTGTTTCAACTTTAAATAATCCCTTCTTTGTAACTTTGAAAAAGGGGGCAGAAAAGAAAGCGAAAGATAGTGGCATCGAATTGATTGCTGTTGATGCGCAAAATGATGCAGCAAAGCAAACGAACGATGTTGAAGATTTAATTCAAAAGGGTGTCGATGTAGTTGTTATTAATCCGACCGATTCAGATGCTGTTGCTTCAGCAGTAAGTGCAGCAAACGCAGCAAATGTTCCTGTTATTACAGTAGACCGCGTTGCGAATTCAGGTAAGGTTGTTTCTCACATTGCATCTAATAATATCGAAGGTGGTCAAATGGCTAGTGATTACATTCGTGAATTAGTCGGCGAAGGAGCAAACGTTGCTGAGTTAGAAGGAATCCCTGGATCGTCTGCTGCTCGTGAACGTGGGAAAGGATTCCATAACGTAGCCGATAAGTCTTTAAAAGTAGTTGCCAAACAAGCGGCTGATTTTGATAGAGCGAAAGGATTATCTGTTATGGAAAACATTTTGCAAGCAAATAGCGATATTAAAGCCGTGTTTGCTCATAACGACGAGATGGCATTAGGTGCACTTGAAGCATTGAAGTCTGCTGGAAAAACAGATGTAGTAGTTGTTGGATTTGATGCAACAGAAGATGCTGTGAAAGCGGTTAACGATGGGCGTATGGCTGCAACAGTCGCTCAAAAACCAGAATTAATCGGAGAGAAGGCGATGCAAACAGCAAAAGAGATAACACAAGGTAAAAAAGTGGACAAATCTATTCCGATTGAATTAGAGCTTATTAAGAAAAATAAATAAATATAAAATGAAAATTAGGAAGGAAGAACAACAAATGAAATTCTTTATTGATACAGCAAACATTAACGAAATTAAAGAGGCAAATGAATTAGGCGTATTAGCTGGAGTAACGACAAATCCATCACTTGTAGCAAAAGAAGGCGTAGATTTCCACGAGCGCATTCGTGAAATTTGCAACGTTGTAGAAGGACCTGTAAGTGCAGAAGTAATTAGCTTAGAAGCTGATAAAATGATTGAAGAAGGAAAAGAATTAGCGAAGATTGCTCCAAACGTTGTTGTAAAAGTTCCAATGACAACAGAAGGTTTAAAAGCAGTAAAAGCGTTCTCTGATTTAGGAATTCGTACAAACGTTACATTAGTATTCTCAGCAGTTCAAGCATTACTTGCTGCTCGTGCTGGTGCAACGTACGTTTCACCATTCTTAGGTCGTTTAGATGATATCGGTCATAACGGTATGGATTTAATTCGTCAAATCGCAGAAATCTTTGCAATTCATGGTATCGAAACAGAAATCATCGCAGCATCTGTACGTCACAGCGTTCACGTAACTGACGCAGCATTAAACGGTGCACATATTGCAACAATCCCAGCAAACGTAATTGCTTCATTAGTGAAGCACCCATTAACAGATCAAGGAATTGAGAAATTCTTAGCTGATTGGGAAAAAACACAAGAGAAATAATAGAAAAGCAAGAATCCTAGTTTAATTGACTAGGATTCTTTTTTATTTAAAAGAATTTTCATGCAATTTTGCATATTGTCTTTTAAATTTGTTATATAAGATATTTAATATATATCACATAACTCTTTATTTTTAATATTTCGACATAAAGTGAAACTTTAATCAGTGGGGGCTTTGTTCATCCCCCCACTGATTATTAATTGAACCAAGGGATAAAAAGATAGAGGGTCTGACCAGAAAACTGGAGGGCATGATTCTATAACAAAAAGCTTAATGTTTATAGAATTATGTCTTTTTATATAGGGAGGGTAGTAAACAGAGATTTGGACAAAAATGCACCGATTTATCTGAATTTTAAGTTTTATAAAGGGGAGAAATGGAATGAGAAGAAAAGCACCATTTAAAGTGTTGTCATCATTAGCAATTGCGGCAATTATCGGATGTACATCTGTAATGAGTGCTCCGTTAGCATATGCAGAAACGGTAGCAAAAGAGAAAGATAGTGTATCTACAACACCAATTGATTACAATTTAATTCAAGAAGATCGTTTAGCGGAAGCTCTGAAAGAAAGAGGAACAATTAATCCAGCATCTTCTAAAGAAGAGACGAAAAAAGCTGTTGAGCAATATATTGAAAAGAAACAAGGAGATCAGGCGAATAAAGAAATTCTTCCAGATGCTCACTCACAAGAAACATCTGATTTCACAAAAAAAGTAAAAGAGAAAAAGATGGAAGAAAAGGAAAATGTAAAAAAGGCTGAAAAAAATGTTAGCCTTGAGCAAAAGCCAGAACCAAATAAAAAGCAATTGAATGGGCAAGTTCCAACTTCAAAAGCAAAGCAAGCTCCATATAAGGGATCTGTTCGATCGGATAAAGTATTAGTGTTACTCGTTGAATTTAGTGATTATAAACATAATAATATTGATCAAACACCAGGTTATATGTATTCGAAAGACTTTAGTAGAGAACATTATCAAAAGATGTTGTTCGGTAATGAGCCGTATACTTTATTTGATGGTTCAAAAGTAAAAACGTTTAAACAATACTATGAAGAGCAGTCTGGTGGTAGTTATACGACAGATGGATATGTAACGGAGTGGCTAACTGTTCCAGGAAAAGCATCTGATTATGGAGCTGATGGTAGCAGTGGTCACGATAATAAAGGTCCAAAGGGTGCACGTGATTTAGTGAAAGAAGCTTTGCATGCAGCTGCTGAGAAAGGACTAGATTTATCCCAGTTTGATCAATTTGATAGATATGATACAAACGGGGACGGGAATCAAAATGAACCTGACGGTGTAATTGATCATTTAATGGTAATCCATGCTGGTGTTGGTCAAGAAGCTGGTGGCGGTAAATTAGGTGATGATGCGATCTGGTCACATCGTTCAAAATTAGCAGTAGATCCAGTAGCGATTGAAGGTACGAAATCAAAGGTAGATTACTTTGGTGGTAAAGTAGCAGCACATGATTACACAATTGAACCAGAAGATGGAGCTGTAGGTGTGTTTGCACATGAATTTGGACATGATCTTGGATTACCAGATGAATATGACACGAAATATACTGGAAATGGTTCACCAGTCGAAGCTTGGTCATTAATGAGTGGAGGTAGTTGGACAGGGAAAATCGCAGGAACAGAGCCGACTAGTTTTTCACCACAAAATAAAGACTTCTTACAAAAGAATATGGGTGGCAACTGGGCAAAAATATTAGAAGTAGATTACGATAAAATTAAGAGTGGTGTGGGAGTTCCTACCTATATTGATCAAAGTGTTACGAAATCAAATCGTCCAGGCGTTGTACGTGTTAACTTACCAGGTAAAAGTGTTGAAACGATTAAACCGGAGTTTGGAAAGCATGCATATTATAGTACAAGAGGCGATGATATGCATACAACGTTAGAGACACCATTCTTTGATTTAACAAAGGGAACAAATGCAAAATTCGATTATAAAGCAAATTATGAGTTAGAAGCAGAGTGCGATTTCGTCGAAGTACATGCAGTAACAGAAGATGGAACGAAAACATTAATTGATAGACTTGGGGAAAAAGTAGTCCAAGGAGATAAAGATACAACAGATGGGAAATGGATTGATAAATCATATGATTTAAGTCAATTTAAAGGCAAAAAAGTGAAACTACAATTCGACTATATTACAGATCCGGCTGTAACATATAAAGGTTTTGCGATGGACAATGTAAATGTAACTGTTGATGGACAAGTTGTATTTTCTGATGATGCAGAAGGACAGTCTAAAATGAATTTAAATGGTTTTATTGTTTCTGATGGGACAGAGAAGAAAGCTCATTATTACTACTTAGAGTGGAGAAATTATGCGGGATCAGATAATGGTTTAAAAGCAGGAAAAGGTCCAGTGTATAATACAGGTCTTGTCGTTTGGTATGCAGATGATAGCTTTAAAGATAACTGGGTTGGGATGCATCCAGGCGAAGGATTCCTTGGTGTTGTTGACTCTCATCCAGAAGCGCTAGTTGGTAATTTAAACGGGAAACCAGCATACGGTAATACGGGCATGCAAATTGCAGATGCTGCATTTTCATTTGATAAAACACCAGCATGGAGTGTAAATTCATTAACACGTGGTCAGTTTAACTATTCTGGATTACAAGGTGTTACAACTTTTGATGATTCAAAAGTATATAGTAACAAGCAAATTGCAGACGCAGGAAGAAAAGTTCCAAACCTTGGACTTAAATTCCAAGTTGTTGGACAGGCAGAAGATAAATCGGCAGGCGCTGTTTGGATTAAACGTTAATAACATAAAAGCACATTCTTCATATGAAGAGTGTGCTTTTTAATTTGTACAGTAAGTTATTATTTTAGTTTATCCCGCATTAACGGTCAGTAAGATCCCCACCTCAAAATTCAGTGGAAGTAAAGAAGTTAGTTGTGAGATCAACTGCCCGTAAAAGCCCGATTGGTTCAACTAATAATCAGTGGGGAGGAACAAAACCCCCACTGATTAAAGTTTCACTTTATGTAATACAAGTGTTTATTCATGTGTACTGTATCAAATTATGTGGGGAAAGGAAATATTTCCGAGGAAATTGTCGAAGTATCGTCAGTATTTATAAACTTTCTGTTTAAAAGAAGAGATGTATTATTGCCTTTACGGCTCAATTTATTTACATTGTTATTTGGTTATACACAAAAGTAATATATTGGGCAAAAAGAGTTCTATTCGATAGGGCTCTTTGGCTTTGTATTTGATATACAAATATTAACCTCAATTGTTTGGAATTGTATCTTCTTGTTTAGCGTCATTTGGACTTTAACTACAGTTTTTGTTTTTCGTTTATATGAAGAGGGAGATGAGCCGTTACCTTTTATATTTAAATTAATTGGCATTATTCCAACGCTTCCATTATATTACGGGTTATATCAATATGCATTAAAAAAAAGACAACGATGGATTATCCCATCATTGTCTTTTTTACTTTGCTTCTTACATAAATCATCCCAGCAAATGTTAATAAAAATGCTGTCCCGATAATGAAGCTGACGCTAGGTGATGCTCCGATTGCGCCGACTGTAAAGGAGCCAGCAACAACTCCTAATGAGAAGAAGGCATAAAATAATCCGAATGCCTTTCCGCGATTATCGTCTGTAGTATTTTCAACGAGTAAAGCGTTAATAGACGGAAAGAGGATTGCGAATCCAATTCCATAAATCATCATTACGATAAAGAGCATACCTTTTGTAGCAAATAATCCGAGTAAAGATAATGCGAATGCCATAACTGCAATTCCGATTAGCATTAGTTTCGAACGATTAAATCGATCATAAATACGATTTGTTGGAAGCAAGAAGAAGAGGATAGCAGTTATACCAAATACACTTAACATCATGCCTGTTGTAGATGCTTTAAGCGCTAATGCCTCAACTTTTACTGGTAACATATAAGTGACAATTCCTTGTGAAAACATTAATGTGAAAGCACCAATATATGCTTGTAATAACGGTTCTGATTTTAAAAGTTCAACCATATCTTCTTTGTTCATCATTTGCGTTCTTGATGTATCTTTTCTTGATACGTTATTTGGTAAGAAGAATAGAGATACGATCGTACCAAGAGCCATTAAAATAGAAATAGTAATGAAGACCCACTCTACGCCAGCTGTTGCTTTCATAATACCGCTGAAAGCAGGTCCTACGATTGCGGCTGTTCCAACAGCAGCACCAGATAGAGCCATTGCTTTTCCTTGTCTTTTTGCATTTGTTTGTTTTGATAAAAATGTAAAGGCAGCAGGAATTAAAAAGCCATCACTAAATCCATGCATAAAGCGCACAACTAATAGTTGTTCACCACTTTGAACAACGGTGTATAACAAGACTATGAAACTCGTAATTCCCATGCTTATATAAAGGATTTTTTTTGCACCAAATTTATCGACAGCGGCTCCAGCAATAATATTACCGATCATATTAGCGAATGAGTACATACCGACAACTAGCCCGATAATAAGAGGAGTTCCTCCAAGGCTTTGAGCGAAAGTACTCATAATAGGTAATTGTGAAAATGTATCTAAAAATGCCACGATAACGATAAAGTAAATAAAATATTTCAAGCGATATTCACCTCTCCTATGCTATTATGGCACAATGCTAATTTCACCTGCAATGAAATTGAATTAACAGATGTGGAAAAAAGTACAAAGTGACAAAATATTGAACGTTATTTGTAAAAAATTAGTGGGGATGTGATTGTTTTTTTGAAATATATGGATAGAAGTATTATAATAGAATTGTAAACTTCACCAGGTTAAGTATATACATAGAGAGGGATGTATAAAATGAAAGCACTACTTTGGCATAATCAACGTGATGTACGAGTAGAAGAAGTACCAGAACCAACAGTAAAACCAGGAACAGTGAAAATCAAAGTTAAATGGTGTGGTATTTGTGGGACAGACTTGCATGAATATTTAGCAGGGCCTATTTTTATTCCAACAGAAGAACATCCATTAACACATGTGAAAGCACCTGTTATTTTAGGTCATGAGTTTAGTGGTGAGGTAATAGAGATTGGTGAAGGAGTTACATCTCATAAAGTGGGAGACCGCGTTGTTGTAGAGCCAATTTATTCTTGTGGTAAATGTGAAGCTTGTAAACATGGACATTACAATGTTTGTGAACAACTTGTTTTCCACGGTCTTGGCGGAGAAGGCGGCGGTTTCTCTGAATATACAGTAGTACCAGAAGATATGGTTCATCACATTCCAGATGAAATGACGTATGAACAAGGTGCGCTTGTAGAACCAGCAGCAGTAGCAGTTCATGCAGTACGTCAAAGTAAATTAAAAGAAGGGGAAGCTGTAGCGGTATTTGGTTGCGGTCCAATTGGACTTCTTGTTATCCAAGCAGCTAAAGCAGCAGGAGCAACTCCTGTTATTGCAGTTGAACTTTCTAAAGAACGTCAAGAGTTAGCGAAATTAGCAGGTGCGGATTATGTATTAAATCCAGCAACTCAAGATGTGTTAGCTGAAATTCGTAACTTAACAAATGGTTTAGGTGTAAATGTTAGCTTTGAAGTAACAGGTGTTGAAGTTGTACTACGTCAAGCGATTGAAAGTACAAGCTTTGAAGGACAAACTGTAATTGTTAGTGTATGGGAAAAAGACGCAACAATTACTCCAAATAACTTAGTATTAAAAGAAAAAGAAGTTATTGGTATTTTAGGATACCGTCACATCTTCCCAGCTGTTATTAAATTGATTAGCTCCGGTCAAATTCAAGCAGAGAAATTAATTACGAAAAAAATTACAGTGGATCAAGTTGTTGAAGAAGGATTTGAAGCACTTGTAAAAGATAAAACACAAGTGAAAATTCTTGTTTCACCTAAATAAGATAGAATCGAATAGAGTAGCCCTTTTCTAGAAATAGAAGAGGGCTACTTTTTTTCTATACTGAAAGGTGATAGACTTTCCTTTGACTCAATGTATTTTTGTTTGGAAGGGAGAATCTAATGCTTTCATTTTTGTTAACTTTAAAGCGAATGTTAAGAGCCTGTTTACGAGCGTGGAAAGATAAAGAATTTCAAGTATTATTTGTATTAACAATTTTGACTTTAATATCGGGTACGATTTTTTATAGTACAGTTGAAGGATTACGTCCTATTGACGCTTTATATTTTAGTGTGGTCACGTTGACGACTGTCGGTGATGGGAATTTTAGTCCGCAAACTGATTTCGGAAAGATATTTACAATCTTATACATATTTATTGGGATTGGACTAGTGTTTGGATTTATTCATAAGTTAGCAGTTAATGTACAATTGCCAAGTATATTATCGAATAGAAAAAAAGAGTAAAGCATTCAGATGCTTTACTTTTTTTTTACATTAGTTTAGACAAGCCTTAATAATAGTTTATTAAAATGAAAGTGTATTCATTCATTATATTCACTGTGTATAAAGTTATAATGATATGAACATTTGCATATTTTAATTTATTGATAGAAATTTCATGAAAGGTGGGATATTCTAGTCATAGGTTAACCGGACGACATCATAGGATCCTAACAAAATGTTTACAATAATTCAATTATAAAATGGAGGATTTTATATGAAAAAGAAAGTACTTGCTTTAGCGGCAGCTATTACATTAGTTGCTCCATTACAAAGTGTTGCATTTGCTCATGAAAATGATGGGGGACAGAGATTTGGAGTTATTCCGCGCTGGTCTGCTGAAGATAAACATAAAGAAGGCGTGAATTCTCATTTATGGATTGTAAACCGTGCAATTGATATTATGTCTCGTAATACAACACTTGTAAAACAAGATCGAGTTGCACTATTAAATGAATGGCGTACTGAGTTAGAGAACGGTATTTATGCTGCTGACTATGAAAATCCTTATTATGATAATAGCACATTTGCTTCACATTTCTATGACCCTGACAATGGGAAAACTTATATTCCGTATGCAAAGCAAGCAAAGGAAACAGGAGCTAAATATTTTAAATTAGCTGGTGAGTCTTATAAAAATAAAGATATGAAACAAGCGTTCTTCTATTTAGGATTATCTCTTCATTATTTAGGGGATGTAAACCAACCGATGCATGCGGCAAACTTTACGAATCTATCGTATCCACAAGGATTCCATTCTAAATATGAAAACTTTGTAGATACGATAAAAGATAATTATAAAGTAACGGATGGAAATGGATATTGGAACTGGAAAGGTACGAATCCAGAAGATTGGATTCATGGAGCGGCAGTAGTTGCGAAACAAGATTACGCTGGCATTGTAAATGATAATACGAAAGATTGGTTCGTGAGAGCTGCTGTATCACAAGAATATGCAGATAAATGGCGCGCTGAAGTTACACCAATGACAGGTAAGCGTTTAATGGATGCACAACGTGTTACTGCTGGATATATTCAGCTTTGGTTTGATACGTACGGAAATCGTTAAGTATTTAAAAAAGGTCAAATCTCAGAATAGAGTATTTGGCCTTTTTATCACTATACAATACATGGAGGTATGAAACGTGAAAGGTAAATTGCTAAAAGGTGTACTTAGCTTAGGTGTTGGTTTAGGAGCTTTATATAGCGGAACGTCAGCTCAAGCAGAAGTGTCTACAAATCAAAATGATACATTAAAAGTGATGACGCATAATGTATATATGCTATCAACAAACTTATATCCGAACTGGGGACAAACTGAGCGTGCTGATTTAATCGGGGCGGCAGATTATATAAAGAATCAAGATGTAGTTATATTAAATGAAGTGTTTGATAATAGCGCTTCAGATCGTTTATTAGGGAATTTGAAGAAAGAATATCCAAATCAAACAGCAGTATTAGGTCGTAGTAGTGGAAGTGAATGGGATAAAACGTTAGGAAACTATTCATCTTCAACTCCTGAAGATGGTGGCGTTGCGATTGTGAGCAAATGGCCAATCGCTGAAAAGATTCAATATGTATTTGCAAAAGGATGCGGGCCAGATAATTTATCGAATAAAGGATTTGTATACACGAAAATTAAGAAAAATGATCGTTTCGTTCACGTGATTGGGACGCATTTGCAGGCTGAAGATAGTATGTGCGGAAAAACTTCACCAGCATCTGTACGTACGAACCAATTAAAAGAAATTCAAGATTTTATTAAAAATAAAAATATACCAAATAATGAGTATGTGTTAATTGGTGGTGATATGAACGTAAATAAGATAAATGCAGAGAACAATAATGATTCAGAGTATGCATCTATGTTTAAAACATTGAACGCTTCTGTACCATCTTATACTGGACATACAGCGACTTGGGATGCAACGACAAACAGTATTGCAAAATATAATTTCCCTGATAGTCCTGCCGAATATTTAGATTATATTATTGCAAGCAAAGACCATGCGAACCCATCGTATATAGAGAATAAGGTGTTACAGCCGAAATCTCCACAATGGACTGTTACATCATGGTTCCAAAAATATATGTATAATGATTACTCTGATCATTATCCAGTAGAGGCGACTATTTCTATGAAGTAGTTTCAAAAAGTTTCTTCGTAAAGAAGAAACTTTTTTTATTTGCAAACAGGAAAATCATACTTTCTTTCCAATATGTATAAGACATATTGAAAAGAGGAGAGAAAAATGTGGATCGAGGAATTTTTAAAGAAGTTCCATTACCGTGTGCATTTTTGGATGAAGTGGCTTTAGATAGAAATATTCAATCGATTATAGAGTTAAGTGGAAATAAGAAGATTCGTATAGCGAGTAAATCGTTACGTTCTGTTCCGATTATGCAAAAGATTTTAGCTGCAAATGATCGATTTCAAGGTATTATGTGCTTTTCACCTAGAGAGGTTTTATTTTTAATAGAACAAGGATTTAATGATTTATTGCTCGGATATCCTGCTTATGATGAAAGAGCTTTGTGTGAAATTAGTTTGCTAACAAAGAAAGGTTTCATTATAACTTGTATGGTGGATTGTGAAGAGCATATTGTGTATTTAGAAAAAATTGCTGAGAAATCTAAAGGATGTTTTCGTGTTTGTTTGGATATTGATATGAGTAGTCGTTTCTTTCAATTTCATTTTGGTGTACAAAGATCCCCAGTAAAAAATGTGCAGGATGCGTTGAAAGTAGTAGAAAAGGTGAGAAGGTCATCATATTTAATGTTAGATGGTGTGATGGGTTATGAAGCTCAAATTGCTGGGGTGGGAGACCATATACCGAATCAATGGCTGAAAAGTAAAGTGATTTCGTATTTAAAGCAGAAATCAGTGCTAGAAGTGAAAGAAAGAAGAGAACATATTGTAAAAGCAATACAAAAACTTGGTATTGAGCTAAGGTTTGTAAATGGAGGCGGAACAGGAAGCATAAAAACAACTGAGAAAGATAATTCAGTTTCAGAGATTACAATAGGTTCTGCTTTTTATTCTCCGAAGCTGTTTGATTATTATAAAGAGGTGAAATTTCATCCAGCGGTCGGATTTGCTTTACCAGTTGTGCGTAAACCAGTCCCGTTTATTTACACTTGCCTAGGTGGTGGATATATTGCTTCAGGAGCAGTTGGAAAAGATAAAGAGCCTGAAGTTTGGAGACCGAAGGGTGCAAAACTATTAGCTTTAGAAGGTGCTGGCGAGGTACAAACGCCAATTTTTTATAGCGGCGAGGAACGAGTGGATATAGGAGAGTCCATTTTGTTTCGTCATAGTAAGGCTGGTGAATTATGTGAGCGCTTTCCTTTTTTGTATCGTGTTAAAAAAGGAGAGATTGTTGGGGAGTATTCAACATATCGGGGGGATGGCCAATGCTTTCTATAAAGGGGAAAAAGTGGAGAAATTGGACAGGGAATGTAGAAGGAACGCCGCATTATACGATGTATCCAGAAAGTATACAAGATGTAGTAGAAGTTGTGGGGCTTGCGCGAAAAAAGGGAAAGAAAATTCGTGTTGTCGGTTCAGGACACTCGTTTACCCCCCTTGTGCAAACGGAAGAAGTTTTAGTTTCTTTAGATGAATTGAAGGGTATTGTGAATATTGATGCAGAGAAGATGGTTGCTGAAGTATGGGCAGGAACAAAGTTATATGATTTAGGGAAGTTACTTGAGGAAAAAGGCTATGCGCAAGAAAATTTAGGGGATATTGATTCACAATCTATTGCAGGAGCGATTAGTACGGGGACTCATGGAACGGGTATTACCTTTGGGAGTTTATCAACACAAGTTATAGAGATTACGGCAGTTTTATCTAATGGTGAGAGTATAGTTTGTTCGGAAACTGAGAACGTAGAATATTGGAGAGCGTTTCAGTTGTCACTTGGAATGTTAGGTATCATTGTAAAGATAAAATTAAAGGTTATTCCAGCGTATTCACTCGTTTATGAAAGTGAAAAACAGTCATTATCCACTGTAATGAACAAACTAGAAGAATATAAGAAGCATCGTCATTTTGAATTTTTCGTTTTTCCTTATTCTGATGAAGTACAAGTAAAACTTACGAACGAAACAACGAATACAGGCAGTGATTTGAAATGGCATAAATTAAAGGTGGAGTTACTTGAAAATAGGATGTTCTCTTTACTATCTAAAGGGTGTAAATGGTTTCCTTCTATAAGTAAAGGCGTGAGTCGATTATCAGCTAAAGCTGTACCAAACACAAAAATAATTGGCCCGAGCTATGAAGTATTTGCTACATCACGTACGGTACCATTTTATGAAATGGAGTATAGCATTCCTTCAAAGTATATGAGAACGGTTGTAGAAGAAATCTCAAATCTTATTGAAAAGAAAAAGTATAAGGTGCACTTCCCGATCGAATGCCGCTATGTGAAAGGTGATGATATATGGCTTAGTCCAGCCTATGGAAGAGATTCAGCGTATATCGCTGTTCATATGTATAAAGGTATGAAATATGCTGCTTACTTTGGCGAAGTGGAAAAAATTTTTCTGAAGTATGAAGGGCGTCCGCATTGGGGGAAAATGCATACATTATCGTATGAGCAATTACAAGATATATATCCAGAGTTTCATTCGTTTTTACAGGCGAGGAAGTCTCTAGATGAACTTGGAATGTTTTTTAATCCTTATGCAGAAAAGTTATTTATCCCGCTATTTGCCGGGCAGTAAGACCCCCACTGATTAAATTTTCACATTATGTATATAAAAAAGCTGACAAATAATTATTTGTCAGCTTTTTTTAGTGTAATTGCATTTCTTGTATGACTAATATGTTCATAAAATAGTAGTTTATCACGGCTAAATACATGCAGTAAAACATGAATAATGAATAGGCCGTTAATGATAAATAGGAATAACAATGTAACGAGTAATACTAAAGGTTCTGTATGATTTAACATAGAGCTACTAGAAAGAATATAATTGATTCCGCCTAACGCAAAATAAAATATACCGTAGCGAATAAATAGTTCTTTTAATGTAATACGATCTGATTTTCCTTTCAGGTGAATGCGAAGCAATGCTTTCCCAATTGTTTTTCCATTCGTAAAGTATGGAATAATAATAAAGTAAATAAGGATTGAACACGTAATGAAAATGAGTTCATACATATTCGTGTAAGATTGCATATTAGAAACGAAGAAAGAATTTCCTTTGTTTTTAACGACAGGTACAACGATAGATAAGAAAATCCAATCAATTTGCATCGCGATAAGGCGACGAATGAATCCGACTGGTTTCGTTTCCAAATCAATATGACTATCTAACTCATTTGTCTTCGGAAGGAAGTACGTAAATATTGGTGCAATGATAAAACCAATTACGCCACCTAATGTATTTAAAAATAAATCATCGATATCAAATAATCGGTATGCACAATTGTATATACCGTATAATCCAGTCACTTGTGTTAGCTCGAAAAATAGTGAAAGGAAAAAGGAAATGCAAATTGTTTGTAAGAAACTACGTCGGAAATAATAACGTAAGTAAATACCGAATGGAACAGTTAATAGAACATTAAATGCAACTTGTAAAAACGCAGACTCTTTTAATAAGTAGAAATAAGTAGCTGGTTTCGTTAAAACTGCCGATGTATGACTACTAATCTCTTGTATGAAATAAAATGGTGAGAGTTGCATGTGTTGTGTATTAGCCGGTTGTAGGCTACAAGTATCAAACGTTTGTGGTAACGGCAAAATAACAAGAAAATAGGCATTTAATAAGTAAAGTAATAATGAGTATAAAATAAATGAGCGCCATTTATTTAAATAACCGTATTTTCGATAATTAAATATTAAAAAAGGGATTAAAAGAAACATTGCTAAAAAGGGGAATAAAATAAATGCTGTTTTTACTGGAAATAAATATGCAGTCAAAGTAAAACTCCTTTCAATGAAAATTCGTTTATCATTATAGCGCTAATAATATTTAAATACAAAGTTAAAATCTTTCGAAATAGAAATAATTACTAATTTTATAGGGATTAAGTTATAATAAATTTAATATAAGGATATTATGATTATAAAGTTGAGAGAGGGTACAAGAGATGCGATATGAACTTTTTTCTGTAAGTGGGGATCATATTACGACTTTTGAAAGTGCATGGCGTTTTCAGGAGGGAGAACAGATTTTTGTTCATGATGATCAAACAAAAAGAAACTTTATTATTATTCGTCTGACGCATGATGTATTTCAACAAAATAAACATGTTATTCGTTTGTATTGTCAAGAGAAGAAAGTGTATGCATAAGAGAAGCCCTCTTACAGTATGAAAAGTAAGAGGGTCCTTATCTTGTTATTTGTGAACAGCCCGATTGATGAGGGCTGATTAAAGTTTCACTTTATCATTTTGCCCCTCGTAAGGAATAAAAAGAGAAGGGTTAATGCACATAGGTAGCATTTGATTTGGAAGAAAGTATATAGCCTTGTATTTTGTGCTTCAAAGTTACATGGCCTTCTCTTTGAGAAAGCCATGTATGGTAATCTTGTTGTGTTTTCCATAACAGACGAATCATATATTCTGCCTTATCATTTGTACGATGAACATGTGAAAACTCTATGTTAATACAACCGTTCGTTCCAGGGGAAGGATAATATTGTTTAAGCCCATAAAGCAGCTCATTTTCATATTCGTACTTAATGTGAATGAGTTTAGTAACTATAAACATATAAACACCTCTTTTACGATAATAGTAGGAAAGATAGAATTACTGTAATAGTAAACTTAAATAATATTATACTATTCAGAAAATTCTAAGTAAATAATAGATTTTAACTTAATAGAGGTATAAAAAAGCGAGTCATTCTATTACACTAGATGACTCGCTTTCAATTTGTAAGTTTTACTTTATAAGAAAATAAGAGTAAGTACACCTACGATAATACAATAGAAAGAGAAATATTTTAAATTTCCTTTTGCCATAATGTTCATAAACCATTTTAGTGAAATATACGTCATGATAAATGTTGCGATGAATGCAACGACATATGGTACGAATAATGTGTCTAGATTTGGATCATTTGCAATGTCTGTAATGCTTAACAATAAGCCACCTAAGCTAACAGGAATGTATAGTAAGAATGAGAAGCGAAGTGCTGTTTCTTGCTTCATACCAAGTAACATTGCTGCTACGATTGTGGCACCAGATCGGCTTATTCCGGGAATCAGTGCGCAAGCTTGTGCTAATCCGACGATGATTGCATCTTTCATAGAAAGGTCGCCATCATTTTTACGACCGCGTAAATTTCTAATAATCCAAAGGCCGACAGCAGTAATAAGAAGGGAAATCCCAACCATCTTCACACCTTTTAAGTACTGATCGATGTAATCTTTAAATAAAACACCAATAACACCTGCTGGAATGGTTGCAATAACAAGATAAATAATAAAGAAGAAATCTGATTTTGCGTCTTCTGCTCTTGTAAATATATAAGAGAGACCATTCTTCGTTAGACGAATTAAATCATTTCTATAAATAAGTAATACAGCTAATAATGAAGCTGAATTAACAAGTAGTTCGAAGCTAAACCCTTCTATTTTTAGTCCTAGCAAATGTTGTGCTAAAACGAGATGACCACTTGAAGAAATCGGAATTGGTTCTGTTAGTCCTTGGAACAGACCGAGAATTAAATATTTTAAAACGTAGTAAAATTGTTCCATAATAACCTCCTTGTTTATTAGTTGAAAGAAACAACTTTTCCATTATAACAAAGATATGGATGAATATTGAAAAGAAATAAATATTCAAAATAAAATAAAAATCCCTTATAGCAGTATAAGGGATTTTTATTTTTAATTAAGAAGTTACTGTTTCTTGAAGACTTTTAGACAATTGAACATCGACTTTTTCAGCATCATGAATATGATTCATAATAGTAGTATTTAATTTTTGGAACATTTGTTGTGTGTTAGCGAATTCCCGTAGTATGTCATCATTACAAGACTTTTGGTTTTCGATAGCCTTAATAACATTTGTAGCACCATTTTGTAACGTTTGAATCATAACTAAAATATTTTCAATTCTAGCATTTGTATCGGCGCTCATTTCTACACCTTCATCAACTAAATGTAAATTATCTTTTGTGTTATCATATGCTTTTTCAATTTCTTCTTGAATTTTTTTCGTTAAGTTGCCGATGTTTTTTGTACTTTCTGCTGTACTTTCCGCTAGTTTTCTTACTTCATTGGCAACGACAGCGAATCCTTTACCATGCTCTCCAGCACGCGCGGCTTCAATACTCGCATTTAAAGCAAGTAAATTTGTTTGTGCTGCAATGTTTTGAATGACTTCTACAATTTGCTCGATTTCCTTTGAGCGTTCGCTTAGATGATTCATACTATTAGACGTGCGTTGAGATTGTTCACCTAATTTATTAATTACAATAAGTAAGCGGTGAACGGATTCTTTTCCTTCATTAGAGCAGTCAATAATTTCTGCAATAGACTGAATTAAGCTTTGTTCCTTTTGTAACATTTCATTATTTAACTCATTGGAATGTGTCGTACGTGTTGAAACATTTTCGAAACATGAACTTAATTGTTGAACTAAGCTTTGAAGTGTATTGTGTTGGTTATTTACAAGTTGATGCTCTTGGACAACGCTTTGTACACGATCGTGGATAGTAGAAATAGTCTCTTGTTTTTCAATATCTTTTTGTTTTAATTCTAATTCTAATTCTTGTATACGCTCTTCTAATTGAGAAATTGTATGTTGGAGTGATTTTTTTTGAGTAAACATGTATTTATTTCAACCGCCTTCGAAAGTTATATTTTCTCTATATTTGGATTTTAGCACCTTTTGTATTTTTTAAATATAGGAATTGTTAAATATTTAAGAATCTATTACATTTTATTCATAATTCTCTTTTTTTCGTCACGAAAAATAAACTGTATTTAATCGTTTTGTAAACAAACTGTAAAATAAATCATGTATAACTGTATAAGAAGGGAGTCGGATTATGAACTATTTTAAGCGAATCAGCTGTCTAGTATTAGCAGGAATTATCGGTCTTTCTAGTACAGTCGCTGTTAAAGCAGAGTCAAACGACGAGAAACTTAACAACATGCAACAGCAATTGCAACAAAACGATGCAGAAATGCAAAAGAAAGAGCAAGAAAAGCAAGCTGTTAGTAAAGAAATTAAAGGTATCGAAAACGAACTACATAATTTAAATAATACAATTGCAAAAAATAAAGAGGATCAAGCTGCTATTCAACGTAAAATTGATGAAACACATAAGCAGATTGAACAAAAAAAGGAAGAAATTATCGTTTTAGAGGATAAAGTCCTTGCTCGTAAAGATATTATGAGAAAACGTATGGTTTCTGTTCAGAACAGTTCAAATACAAGTTTAGTAGTAGAAGTTGTAGTAGAGTCAAAAAACTTTGCAGACTTCTTACAACGTATGAACGCAGTTTCTACTATTCTAGAAGCTGATAAAGAAATTTTACGTCTACAAGAACAAGATCTTCGTCAAATTGAAGAGGACAAGAAAACAATTGACGAAAAAGAAGCATCTTTAGTAGTAGACAAACAAAAATTAGCAAAAGCGCAAGCTGAACTGCAAGATAACTTGAAAAAACGTCAAGATAACTTACAAACAGTTCAAGCTAAATATAATGAAGTTGCAAGCCAACTTAATTTAGCAGCGGAAGAGAAAGCTAAAATTGAATCAAATATGAAGGCAGTACAAGAAACGATTGCTCGTGAACAAGAAGCAGCAAGAATCGCAGCGGAAGAGCGTGCAAAAGCAGAAGCGGCTGCAAAAGCAGAGCAAGAAGCTTTAGCGAAAGCACAAGCAGAAATTGCTGAAAAGCAAAAGCAGGAAAAAGCTAATAAACCAGCTGAACCAGTTGCTAATAATAATTCGAAGGTAGAACCTACAAAACCTGCACAACCTGAACCATCTTCTAAGCCAACTGCTGGTGGGAAAGAAATTTATGTAGAAGCTACAGCTTATACAGCTGATCCAGGAGAAAATGGTTATGCGCCAGGTCAACAAGTATTTTCTGCATGGGGACCAGGTGGTAAAGGTTATAATCTAACTGCAAACCCAGGAATGAAATTAATTGCTGTAGATCCAAAAGTTATTCCATTAGGCAAAACTGTAAATGTTGAAGGGTATGGAGTCGCAATTGCAGCAGATACTGGTGGAGCGATTAAAGGTAACAGAATTGATGTGTTAATGCCTGATAAAGGGTCTTCTAGTCAATGGGGAAGAAAAATTGTTAAAGTTACAATTTTAAACTAAAACGTAATCCAACTTTACAATACGTAGAGTTGGATTTTTTTATAATAATAATGTTAAGTTGAGTTTACATTTTGTTAAGGATAGCATACAATAATGGTGAGAGGTGGTAAATTTGACCATTTTAAACAGAGTAAAAGAA
This sequence comes from Bacillus sp. PK3-067, assembly GCF_056738645.1. NCBI lineage: Bacteria > Bacillati > Bacillota > Bacilli > Caryophanales > Bacillaceae > Bacillus > Bacillus sp. PK3-067. The sequence continues at coordinate 697,256 of NZ_CP096490.1, forward strand.
TTAAGAGCTCGTTTTAACTTTACGCAAAGTGTATTAGCAGAAAAGGTTGGAGTAACGAGACAAACAATTGCTGCAATTGAAAAAGGGGATTACGTTCCTTCTTTGTTATTAGCACTTACGATTTGTGATGTGTTCCAGTTAAAGATGGAAGACGTGTTTGTTTTAAATAAGGAGGGGGAAGAGGATGAATAGAATTGTTTTTTCTTATATCATAAACGTGCTTTATACTGCTTTAGCATGCTGGACATTTGTTGAATTTTATAGTGTCATTACAGAGTTAGCCGATATAATTAAAAACGAGAAATTCCCATTTGAAGTATGGTTTAATGGAGTACCATTCATTTTATTATTTATTGGAGCAATTATAGTTACAATTTTTTATAGAATTCAAAAGAAAAAATATAAGAATTTATCTTTTTGGATGTATCCATTATTATTTCCGCTAGAAGATGAACGTGAAAAAGCGATTACGGATAAAGCTTGTCGAACAACATTTGTATCGTTATGGTTTGTGTTACCTTGTGCAGTTGGATTTTTAACTTTTTCGCCTATTATTAATGAATATCTTCCTGGATACCCATTATATATTCTATTTTCTATTTTCTTTATTCAAATGACAGTATTTCACGTATCACTATACAGAAATAAATTAGCTTAAAAAGAAACCTTCTTGCACTGGCAAGAAGGTTTCTTTTTAAGCTAATACTTGTACATATAGCGATATTATTTTATCATTTTATATAGAGTAAGATTTTGTAAGGGAAAGGAACTGTGTATGAATAAGCAAAGAATTTATAGTATAGTAGCAATTCTGCTATTTGTTGTAGGTGGCGTATTAATTGGAAAGCCATTTTATGATGGATATCAGGCTGAAAAGAAACAGACTGAAAATGTGCAGGCTGTTCAAAAGATGGATTATGAAAAGCATGAGACGGAATTTGTAGATGCTTCCAAAATTAATCAACCAGACTTGGCGGAAGTAGCGAATGCATCATTAGATAAGAAACAAGTAATTGGTCGTATTTCGATTCCAAGTGTTTCAGTAGAACTGCCTGTTTTAAAAGCTTCTACTGAAAAAAACTTATTATCAGGTGCAGCGACAGTAAAAGAGAATCAAGTTATGGGAAAAGGAAATTACGCATTAGCAGGACATAACATGTCTAAAAAAGGTGTTTTATTTAGTGATATAGCTTCTTTGAAAAAAGGCGATAAAATTTATTTGTATGACAATGAAAATGAATATGAGTATGCGGTTACTGGTGTATCTGAAGTGACTCCTGATAAGTGGGAAGTTGTAGAGGATCATGGGAAAGATGAGATAACGCTTATTACATGTGTATCTGTAAAGGATAATTCTAAGCGTTATGTTGTTGCTGGTGATTTAGTAGGAACGAAGGCGAAGAAGTAAAAAAGAAGGTGAACTCTTTAAAGAGTTCACCTTCTTTTTTACTAATGTTGAGAAATAATAGAATATTTTGGTTTGTATTCAAATATTATTCTATTTATGTATAATAAAGTTAGGATTCTATATTTTGGGAGGGACAAGAGTGAGACAACAGGTGAAGAAACTTCTTTTAACAACGAGTATAGCGTTATTGGTAGCTCCGATTTCAGCTTATGCACATCCAGGGCGTACAGATGCTAATGGCGGACATACGTGTCGTACAAATTGTGAGAAATGGGGATTACAGTACGGGGAATATCATTATCACAATAAACCAGCTTCTAGTAGTGGTGCAACGAGCCCAGCTCCTAGCCAGAATAATAATAGTGCTGTAGAAGCTGAGAGACAAGCAGAAGCACAGCGCAATACCGAGGCGGAAAAACAACGTGCTGCAGAAGCACAGCGTAAAGCTGAAGAAGAGAGACAACGTGTAGCCGAGGAACAAAGAAAAGCTGAAGAGGCACGTAAACAAGAGGAAGCGCAGCGCCAAGCTGATATGGAAAAAGGTCAACTTGAAGGTCAAAAGAATGGAGAAACTGATTTTAAGGCAGGAAAAAATGATGTAGAAGTGCATGTAGCTGAAAAATCTGATGCATATAAACAAGCGTTTAAAGCGACTTATGCAGCCGCATGGTCTTTAGAAGAGCAGAAGAAAACGCATTTTGAAAAAGGAAAAGAACAAGGTTTAGCACAAGAGACGATGGACGATAGTCAAGTTGCTTCAGAGTTTAAGGTAAACTTTGCAGACGGATTCAAAGTAGGGAATAAAGAAAGAACAGAAAAAATTGAAAAAGAGCAAGCTGAGTTAGGGGAAAAGACAGGGAAAGAACTAGCTGAAAAGAATTCTGGAAATAGAGAGAAAGAAGTATACGTGAAGGCATATGAAACAGCGTATGAAAAAGGCTATAAATCTACAAAAAAGGCAGTAGAAAAAGCTGGCTATAAGTATGCATTTGAAAACTATGATTTAAAAGTTCCTGCTAAGTATGAAAGAAATGAATTGTTAAAGAAATGGTTTACTGAAGGATTTAAATCGAATAAAAAAGCAGCGGAAATTCGAGAAGAAGGGTATAAAAAGGGAGACAGCTGGTTCTCATTCTTCTATAAGAGTTTCGTACCAAGTGAATATAAAGAACATAAAGAGCTGTACGAACAAGCAATAGAACAAGGGAAAACAGCATAAAAAAAGATGAGGAGAAATTCCTCATCTTTTTTAATCCATCCATTTCACTAATTTCTTAGAAATTAATAATAAAACACAACCTAGTACAATTGCCACAGCGCCAATAACTGTGAATACTTCAGCGTATCCAAGTGAAGTTGTGAAGCTTGCAAGTTGTCCGCCTAAAATGTTGGCGATACCTGAACTTGCTAGCCATACACCCATTAGTAAAGATGCTAATTTTACCGGAGCAAGCGCACTAACCATTGATAGTCCGACAGGTGATAAGAATAGCTCACCTAACGTATGGAAAAGATACGTAAAGACGATAAACAGTAAGTTTGCTTTTTCTGTAATGTTATGTTCATCACTACCTGTTTTTAATGTAGCGATAACGAGAATGATATAACCGATACCGAGCAAGATCATACCAAGTCCCATTTTAGTTGGGATTTTTAAATCACCCTGCTTGCGAGTTGCAAGTTTTGCCCATAATGCAGAAATGACTGGAGCAAGCAAAATAATAAATAATGGATTGACCGATTGGAACCAAGATGTTGGAACTTCCCATCCGAACACAGAGCGGTCTACAAATTTGTTTGTATATAATGTTAATGAGCTACCAGCTTGTTCAAAGCCAGCCCAGAAGAAGACAACGAAGCATGTTAAAATGACGATAACTGCGGTACGTTGTTTTTCTTTTTTTGTTAACGGTGTATCTCCTACTGATGGTTGTCCAGCAGCTGTTTGTAAATCGCGAGTTGGTTTTTTACCGATATTACCAAGGAAGCGATTTGATAGTGTTGTAAATAAAATTTGTCCAATGATCATTCCGATTGAAGCGGCTAAGAAACCGTAACGGAATCCGTAATGTACAACGCCATCAACTGTTGTTTTGAATAAATTTTCTGATAAAAATCCGCAAACGAGTGGAGCTAAAAATGAACCGACGTTAATACCCATATAGAAAATGGTAAATGCACTATCACGTTTTGGATCGTTCTCTTCGTATAATTCCCCAACCAGTGTAGAGATGTTCGGTTTGAAGAATCCGTTACCGATAATAATAAGCGCTAATCCGAGGTATAGGCCTAATTGGTTTTGCAAGGCAAATAGTGTAAGGTTACCGATTGCCATTGTTATACCACCAATTGTGATTGCTTTTCGTCTACCTAGAAAACGGTCTGTTAAGTATCCACCAATCATTGGTGTGAAATAACAGGCCCCAGTATAAAATCCGTAAATAGAGAGTGCCCATGCGGGACTAAACCCAAGACCACCGCTTACTAAAGCTGTCGTTAAATATAATGTTAATAATCCTCGTAATCCATAGTAACTAAATCTTTCCCACATTTCTGTAAAGAAGAGTAAGTATAAACCTGGAGGATGTTTCTTTTTTCTTTGTTGTTCTCTTTCTAGTTGTATCGCTGATTCCATGTTATTTTCCTCCTGACACAAACAAAAACAAAGTTAATAATTTTGTACATTTAATATTTTACTTTATTAACTATTATAAGTCAATAAAGGTTGATTTTTCAGAAGAAATTGGAAAAGAGGAATAGCTATAGAATGGGTGTTTCTTTTGTGATAGACTATGGACTATGTTTTCTTTGTAAGGAAGCGGGTTATTGTACTTTTTTATATGTGAAATTGATTTCATAAAAGATGAAATTAAAGAAGGAGAAAGAAATGAAATTGTTACAGAAAAAAGAAATTTTACTTATTAGCCTTATGTTATTCTCTATGTTCTTTGGAGCAGGGAATCTGATATTTCCACCTTTCCTTGGGTATGAAGCAGGAGAACATGTTTGGATTTCATTAGTAGGGTTTATTATATCAGCAACAGGTCTTCCTATATTAGGTGTTATCTCTATTGCAAAAGCAGGAAGTTTTCAAACGTTAGCGGGTAGGGTTCATTCTTCATTTGCAATTATTTTTCCATGTATCGTGTATGTATTTATTGGACCTGGGCTTGGTATACCACGTGCGGGAAGTTTAGCTTTTGAAATGGGGCCAGGTCAGTTATTCCCTGAAGCAGGAAACGGATTATTATTGTTTTACACAGTTATTTTCTTTAGTATTGTTTACTGGTTAAGTTTATCCCCATCTAAATTAATGGGGTTGTTTGGAAAAGTATTGACGCCGTTATTATTATGTATGATTGCACTCATTTTTATAAAGAGTATGTTTACAACAGTAGGAGATATGAAAGAACCAATAGGGAACTATGGCCAAGCTCCTATGTTTCAAGGATTTTTAGATGGATATTTAACAATGGATGCGTTAGCTGCTTTAATCTTTGGAATTGTTATTGCAAATGCATTACGTGCAAAGGGTATTGAAGATGATAAAGGTTTAGCGAAATATATGAGTATTGCTGGAATTGGGGCAGGACTATTATTATCTATTATTTATGTCATCCTTGGATATGTGGGGGCAATTAGTGGCTCATTAGGAACATTTGATAACGGTGCGAAAGTGTTAGCACAAGTTATGATTACATTATTTGGACAGGGCGGAGTCGTTTTATTAGGTCTTATTTTTACTATCGCGTGTTTATGTGTTTCAATTGGACTTGTTACGTCTTGTAGTCAATTTTTTGCGAGTGCATTTCCGAAAGTATCTTATAAATTGTGGGCATTTATAGTAAGCGTTGTTAGTATGATTTTAGCTAATTTAGGGTTAACGCAAATTTTAAAAGTATCAGTACCAATTCTTGGATTTATTTATCCAATTGCGTTAACGCTTATTATTCTAGGGTTATTCCATCAGTATATTGGAAAGTATGCATACGTATATGCAGTAACTGTTTTGGTTGTAGCGATATTTAGTGCAATTGACATTTTAAATAAAAATGTAATGATGAATCAGTGGACGTCAGCATTAAAATACATCCCGTTTTATACAGAAGGTGTTGGGTGGATTGTTCCAGCTATTGTAGGCATGTGTCTTGGTTTTATCGTTAGCATTTTTCTAAATAAGAATAAATGAGTAAAAAGGTGTTTTCCTATTTTGGGAAGACACCTTTCTTTTTTTGGAAAAATACTATTGAAAATGAATAGACTAAGAGTATGATAAAGATAATTGGTAATATATAGGTTCAATGAGAGTTACGAATAAGGGGGGAGCGTATGAAGAAGGATTTGGATAAGAAAATAGAAGCACTCGAAACGGCAATTGAAACAATTCAAGAAGCACTTGCTGAATTAAAAGTAAAGCAGAGGGAAATAGAAGTAGAAAACGCTCAGCAACATGTTAGTAAGAACAAGAAAGAATATATTGAAACGGTAATGGAGGAAAAGCCAAAAGAAGAAATAGTTAAGATAAAAGAGCCTTTGCAAGAACCTGAGTTAAAACAAGTAGATATATCGGCTTTTAAACCAGAGCCATTTAATATTATTAAGTTTTGTCAGACGTGGTTACCGCGTGTATTTGTCGGTATTATGTTGCTTGGAGTGATCTGGTTATTTAAAGCAGGGGTAGATGCTGGTTTATTAACACCAGCGATACGAATTGTGTTTGGTATCGCATTATCTATCGGGTTGTATTATATAGGAGATATTCAAATTAAAAGAGAGCGGCAAGCGTTAGGATTAGTATTAGCTGGAGGAAGTATTACCGGGATTGTTCTAACGACGTTTGCAGCACATTATTTATATGGATTTATTCCGGCAAGTGTCGCGTTTCTCTGTAATATTGCATGGGTTATTTTAGGGATTTATTTAGCGAAAAGATATCAATCGGAATATCTCACTATTTTCGTAGCGGTCGGTGCGTTCTTCGTACCATTCTTGTTAAATAGTACGACTCCTAATCCTTATATTTTCTTTGGATATGAGACAGTATTAACACTTAGTTTATTATGGTATGCGTTGAAAAATCGTTATAAATACTTATATATGATTTCTTACGCTGTTGCTGCCATTGTCCTTTTCGTTTTCTTTGCTGTTATGTCAATGTTAGTAGAGAACTTGCAAATACAGTTAACGATTGTATATGGTTTGATTCATTTACTATTATTTTGGCATATGTTTACGGAGAGAAGTTTTATACTAGAACCACGTTTGGCGATATTTAGTGCGAATGCAGTGTTCTTTATACTAGCTATTTCAAAAATACCTGATTTTACAACATGGGGATTAATTATTAGTGCACTCGTGCATGCCGCTATGTTCGTATGTGAATATAGGAAAAATAGACATTCTACATTTACAAATCTCTTATTTGGTTTCGCAATGGGAGCATTTAGTTTAGCAATTTTATATGAGTATAGTTTAGTGAATGCAGCGATTGTACTATTGTTACAAGGTTTCCTCGGCATGGTCACTTCTATTAAAGTAAAACAACAGATAAAATTATATGTTAGTGCGACGGTTTACGCAATTGGAATGATACAGACTATTTTTAGCCCGTTTGATCAATTTATTTCGGCAGGCTTTGTTGCTCATCTTATTTTAATAGGAACGTTCTATTATTGCATGAGAGAAGCGAAAGAAGTATTAGCGAGCTTCGGCGAATATATGTATTCTATAGTGCTCTATTGGTTTATGATAATTGTATTTATTACAATTACGAGAATCGGTGAAGTTTTATCTACAGATGGAAGCGTAATTAGTGTATCAGTATCGTTATTATGGATGGTATATGCATTATTTGCGGTTTGGTTTGGAAGAAATAGAAATATGAATGAAATATTATATGCTGGTTTAGTCGTTTTAGTCGTAACGGTAGGGAAGTTATTCTTACTTGACTTACCAGAGGTATCGATGATGATTAGGGCAGTGTTATTCCTAATCGTCGGTAGTATAGGTATCGTTATTTCAAGAATGTTTTTCGCGAAGGAAGAGAAGTGAGAAGAAGGCAATCCATGTATGGATTGCCTTTTTTATTATTTCTTATTAATCGTTACAGTTTCATTATATTTCGTTGTTGTATTTTGGCGTAGACGAAGCGTTGCTTGTCCAGTTGTATTTGAATCAATCTGTACATTTACAACTTTCTCAGCAGAGCCTAAGCTGTTTGTTGTGAAAGAAAATGCACTACTATATCCGAAAGTAGATGGCCAAGTGCCGTTTGCATTTTGTACTTTAGCCACTTGTGTTCCACCGGTAGTGAAGATACCTAAAGAATAGTTGTTATACGTTGTATTAGGTAGTAAGTTATTTACTTGAATCTTCATTTGGAAAATTTCATTGTTTGGTAGAATGCTAGGGTGTGTAACGACGTAGTCGCTTGTTGTTACCGCACCGTTATAACCGTATGAACCTGGTTTAAAAGTATTTGTATTAAACCATTGATAACCTGCATTTGGTGCACTCCAAGGTTCAGGTTGTGGTTCTGTTGATAAGCTTGGCTGTTCAAATGTTTGTAGAGCTGTAGGTGAATCAAGTTGTAAACCATTTACTTGATCTAAACTTGTAAATGTCTCTTTATTTGATAACCAATTTACGATGTTTTCTAATAAAATCGCATCGTTTTCTTCTTTATAACCATCGTAAGTTTTCTTTGTTTGGCCAGAATCTTCACGAACGTATTTTGGCGTAGCATCTTCAACAGGAGAAGAGTCACCAATAAAGGCAGCTTTCCCAAGTCCTACTTTTGCGATAGCAGCATATGGGCCTTCTGCAATACCACCGCCATTATAAACGCCACTATCAACAGCGTTATTCCATTTTGATGGATTTTCTGGAAGGTAAACAAGTCCTTTTGCTAGTTTTGGGTTTGTAATTGCTAGAGTAGAACCAGCATGCATTGCTACAGACGAAACACCTTTTGTAATTCCGAAAGATTGTTCAGGCGATACAATTGTTTTCGCTGAAACATCACCAAGTGCATTGTAGCGGAAGCGAATACCGAAGTTGTCAGAGAGCCAATCAGAGCTTTCTACTCCTTGCATAGCTTGTGAATTAGCTTCTTCATTAGACATTCCTTTTGCTGGATTATCCCAAGCACCGCGTCTATATCCATTAAATACTTCAGAAGAGTCCCAGCGATTTTTATTACGATCTGCATTGTAATGATCAGCAATAAAGAAGATACTACCACCATTTTTTACATATTGTAACATAGCGTCCTGCTCAGATTTTTTGTAAGGAATATTAGCTTCTGGAACGATAAATACATTGTAATCTTTTAAGTCTTCGTACGTAATAGGTGTTGATTTACGAAGTTCCTTTACGTGATATCCGTTTTTTGCAATGCCGTTTCCGAAGTCAGAAAAGCCGCCGTCAATAACCCAGTCAGCTGTCCCAGCAGTTTGACCGTGTGTATTATCGAATAATACTTTCTTCCCATTGTTTTGATTTACAACTTTTGCAGCAATTTCAGGAGCTGGGTCTACAGAGCTTTCGGCATAAGTAGACGGTATGAACGAGGTCCCTATACTTAGTGTAATTGCTGTTGCTAAAGAAAATGTAATCCATTTTTTATTCTTCATAGAAGAATCCCCCTAATAATAAATATATGTGCTTTAATAATGTAATTTATTTTTCTGTAAAAATAAAGACGGAAAACATAAAAAATATTAAAAAATTGTAAAAATACCGTGAATTTTGTTGAGAAATATTTATATAGATATAAAAACATCCCTTCCAAGTAATAAGGAAGGGATGTTTTGCTTAACTAATTTTTGAGTTAGGTGTTTCATCAATCTTATGAAACCCTTTCATGTAATATACGATTGCTAAGCCGATAAGCCAAATTGGGCCGACAATCAATGCAATTCGTGTATCTTTTGAATACGCCATTATACCTAATACTAATACAAGGAAAACGAGTGAGAAATATGAGCTTAATGGGTATAAAGGCATTTTATACGATAACTTTTGTTTATTTTGAGTAGGCAAGCTTTTACGGAATTTAATTTGAGCGACTAATATAATTCCCCAAGTCCAAATTGCACCGAAAGTTGAAATGCTAGTAAGCCATGTAAATACCTTTGCAGGTACGAGATAGTTTAATATAACACCAATTAGTAAAACGATAGCAGTTGCTACAATTCCTTGGCTTGGAATGCCATTTTTATTTAAACGACCAAATCTTTCAGGAGCTTTTTTCTGCTGAGCTAATGTATATAGCATACGGCCTGTACTAAATAAACCACCGTTACAAGAAGAAAGAGCTGCTGTTAATACGACAAAGTTAATAATACCTGCTGCTTTTGCGATACCAATTTGTTGGAATGTTAATACGAATGGACTGCCTTTCTCACCAAGTTCGTTCCATGGATAAATTGCCATCATAACGAATAATGCCCCAACGTAAAAGAGTAGAATTCTCCAAAATACGTTATCGATTGCCTTTGCGAGTGTTTTCTTCGGATTTTGAGCCTCACCAGCTGTAACACCGATTAATTCAACGCCTAAATAAGCGAATAGTACCATCTGCATGGAGAGTAGTAACCCAGAAAATCCATTTGGGAACCAGCCACCATGTGACCAAAGATTTGAAATACCAGTAGCGATACCACCGTTTCCGAATCCGAATAAAATAATACCAGCTCCGACTACTATCATACAGATAATTGTGACAATTTTAATGAGAGCAAACCAAAACTCAAGTTCTCCAAATACTTTTACCGATAAGAAGTTAAAAGCGCTCATTAATAATAGAGCAAGTAATGCCCAAGTCCAGCGCGGGATATCTGGGAACCAGTACTGCATGTAAATACCAGCTGCTGTAATTTCAGCCATACAAGTAACAACCCATAAGAACCAGTAATTCCAACCAGTAATATAACCAGCGAGTGGTCCAATATAATCATATGCATATTTACTAAAAGAACCAGCAACAGGTTGTTCAATTGCCATTTCCCCAAGCGCTCGCATAATGAAAAAAATAACGAGACCGGCAATCATATAGCCTAGCAAAATAGAAGGACCTGCTAGTTTAATGGCGGAAGCGGATCCTAAAAATAGCCCAACGCCAATAGCTGAGCCCAGTGACATTAAAGTAATATGTCGTTCTTTTAAACCACGATTTAAAGTTCCAGATTTGTTTGTGTGCTGCATAAGAAGAATCCCCCTTGTAGAGTGAACGATATTTGAATGCGTTTACTAAATATTTAACTATTTCAAATTATAAAACATTTCTATCTGTTATGCTACAAAAATAATCATAATGAACTGTACTACATCTGTACTTGTCAGACTTAAACTTAAAATTCTAACTATTAGGGAATATATTGACTCTTCTTTTTATTGATTGTTAAGATTAAGTATTATATTTTCTCACATACTAGTAAGAAAAAGAATGTGTGATAATAATTCAGGTGTAGGAAGGGTACATAAGCATGTTTCAATTACAAAAATATAATACTTCTGTGAAGCAAGAGTTTTTAGCTGGCATCACAACTTTTTTTACATTTGCGTATATTCTTGTCATCAATCCAAAAATATTATCTGATGCAGGTGTACCATTTGACCAAGCGTTTACAGCAACAATTATTGCAACCGTTGTTGGAACAGTAGGTATGGCGATTTTCGCGAATTACCCGATTGTTATTGCTCCAGCTATGGGAATGAATGCATATTTTGCTTATTCTGTTGTACAGAAGGCAGAAGGGATTACATATGTAGTTGCCTTTTCAGCTGTATTTGTAACGGGGATTATTTTTCTTTTATTATCTTTTACTTCGTTTAGGCAAAAGTTAATTTTAGCAATTCCTGATAGTTTAAAGCATGCAATTGCAGGTGGAATTGGACTATTTATTGCTTTTATTGGATTGCGCCTTTCTGGAATTATCGTGGATCATCCGTCTAATTTAGTTACGATTGGTGATTTTCATTCTCCAGCTGTTATTTTAACTTTAATTGGTTTAATATTAGCGGTGGTATTAATGACATTGCGTGTGAGCGGTGCATTATTTATTAGTATGATTGTGACAGGAATTATTGCCTTCTTTACAGGGCAATTGAAGTTTGCTGATAAAATTGTGGCGATGCCTCATTTACCAGAGGGTATCATCGTTTCAAACCCAATCAATGCCTTTTCAGATGTAATTGAATACGGATTATACGGCGTTGTATTTTCATTTTTACTTGTACTTTTATTCGATACAACAGGTGCATTACTTGGTTTAATTAAACAAGCAGGTTTAATTACAGACAATACAGAGAAGCGTTTTGGTAAAGCGTTTATTGCAGATGCAATTGGCGGGACTACAGGTTCTATCTTTGGAACAAGCCCAACAGCAGCGACGATTGAATCGTCAGCAGGTATTGCTGCAGGTGGTAAAACTGGGTTAACAGGGATTGTAGTTGTTGGTCTAACAATTATAACGGCATTTTTTAGTCCTGTTATTGCTTCTTTATCAAGTGTAGCCGCTATTACAGCTCCTTCATTAATTATAGTAGGTAGTTTAATGGCACAAAGCATTCGAGATATTAATTGGAATGAATTTGAAGATGCGTTACCAGCATTTTTAATTTTTATAGGTATTCCGTTAACATCTAGTATTGCGAATGGAATTGCAATTGGATTTTTAGTGTATCCAGTCTTGAAAATTGTGAAAGGGAAAGGGATGGAAGTGCATCCGTTACTATACTTATTTACAATTTTATTTGGATGTCATTTATTCTTATAATATAGGAGAGGGGGCTTCTTATGAGGGGCTCCTTTTTTGTGTATAATAAAGTGAAACTATAATCAGTCACGCAAAATATAAATTACTTAATGGAATATATATGTTACAATATGGATGGAGGGGGAACATGAATGGCTGTAAGTAAAATAAAAGTCGCGCGTGTTCAGTTAGATTTAACACAGCAACAATTAGCAGAAAAAGTAGGCGTTACAAGGCAAACGATTAGTTTAATTGAGAAGGGCAAATACAATCCGTCTTTAGATTTATGTTTGAAAATTTGTTATGCAGTAGATAAAACTTTGAATGATTTGTTTTGGGAGGAAAAGGAGTGATTCGATGAAAATTGTGAAAGATGAACGTTTAATGATTGAGGGGTTAAAACATATTAGATTAGTTTTCATCTTACAAAATATTTTCATACTAGGTATTGTTTTTTATCGCTACGTTTTGCAAGATGCAGGATATGAAAGTGTTTCGGATTTATTAATGGTATTTATGGGTGGGATTGTAGTTATTAACTTTTTAAATCTGAAAAATTCAGTGGAAGTGTATGAGCATACAGGGGGAGTATCACGTAGCTATTTCATGAAACTATTATTAATTCCTGTAAGTATTGTTATTGGGATTTTAGCTATTTGTATCGTTGTAACACCAGATATTTCGATAAAGGAAATTAGTATGACAGGATTTATTATGTTTGCTTGTTTTTTAGTTCCTAGTCTGTTTATATACATATATATGAAAAAGATAAAAAGTGAAGATTGAAATATAAGAAAAGCTTTCCCGTATTGCGGAAAGCTTTTCTTATATTCTTTTATACAGTACTTTATGAAGGCCAATTGGTTCAATTTCAAAGATTTCACCATGTTCTTGGAAGCCTAAGCGCTTGTAATAGTCAGCTACAGTAATTCGGCCATTACACCATAGCATATTTGCTTGACGCTCTTGTAAGATTTGTTCTGCTTTCTGAATTAAGGAGCTTCCAGCGTGGTTGTTTCGAAACTCAGGCAATGTGGCCATTCCTCGTAGACGATAATGCATACCTGCTTGTAAGTCGGGATGCATTTCCTTTGAGAAAGAAGCGATACTAATAAGTTGATCGTTTATAAATGCGCCTAAGTGAAAGGTATCTGTTTCATAATCGGAAGGGTATTTACAATCTGCTAATGTTTGATTGGGGCGTAAAATTTTTTGACGTAATACGTAAGTTTCAGATCCCTCAATATTTTTCACGGTAATCATATTAACATCCTTTCTTATAACGCTTTTTCTGTTAATTGTATAAAGAAATAGGCAGGTGCGGCGAGAAGTCCGAGTATGCTAGCAGTTCCAAGAAGGAGTGAAAGTAGGAGGCAAGAATATTTTATTCCATTCGATTTTTTCCATCCGTAACTACAAATCTCAATACTAACACCGATGAGAATAATGGCAACGAGTATTTCGGCTAATAATAAGAGAGCTAAAGTTATAATAGACATAATGTAATCCATCCCCATAATATGTGATAGTAACATTTTACCATATGAAATGGAAAAAATGCCCCTCAATTATGTGAGGGGCATTTTTTTATTCTAATATGTTTTTTAGTGTATCGATATGTTCTTTTGAGCCTGTTACAAGTAATGTATCACCGTGTTGTAGTCTTGTATCCCCATGTGGGATTAATGCTTTATTTCCACGATAAATTTGAATGACTAGTACATCACCTAAAAACGGAAGGCGACGAAGTGCAACGCCGTTATATTTATTGCTCCGTAGTTCAACTTCACGGACTGTTTCGTTTGCTGTTGTAATTAAGCGAACGAGACTAGGTTTATCAATAAGCGCACGTAATAAAATACGTGTAGAGTTAATTGTTGAGAATACAGCGATATGTTCTTGCGTTGCTTTTTCTTGTAGAAGTGGATCTTCTACACTTGCAATAACATGTTCAACACCTAGCTCTTTTGCATGTTCTGCCAATAATAAGTTTTGTTCATCATCACTTGTTGCAACAACGACGCGATCTGCATCAAATGCTGTTTGTTCAGTTAATGATGCGATTGTGATGTCATCTAATTTCACGATAGGGAAGTCATGTGATGTCGCTTCTTCATCATTTATTTTGTTTTGACGCATCATATATAGCGTTACGTCATAATCTTCTCGTTTTAAATCTAGTGATAACGGAAGGGTAATTCTGCTCGCGCCAATAATAGCTACTTTTGGTTTTGGTGTTTCTACTTTTGGGAACATTTTTTTAAACAATATAGGTGCAAAAATACAAGTAATAACTGCGCTTAAAATAAGAGAGGCAGATAAACTTGGACTGATGATCTCCAGTTTTTCACCAATTTGTGCAGCCGCAATAACTAAAGAAAGTGTCGATGTTAATAAGATTGCACTTCCAAGTACGATATTACGTGGATACCATTTTCTTAAGACGAGTGATGGTAAGAGTTTCGAAATAAAGAGTCCTACAATTAAGATTGGAATCATTAGCATGCTAGAAGGTTCTTTGAAAATAGACCACACCTCTAGATTTACACCAACCATTACGAAGAAAATAGGGATGAAGAAACCATAGCCGATAGAATCAAGTTTTTCCACCATATCTTCATTTGGTGATAATAACGATACAAGTACACCTGCTAAGAAGGCGCCTAAAATATTTTCTGCTCCAACAGATTCCGATAACCCAACTAAGATTAAAATGAGTGCAAAAACAGCTCGTGTATCAATTTGTACACTACCAGCTTTTAAACTATCTAAGTATGGAATGTTTTTAAAACGTTTTGCAACGAAGTAAATAACAATACCAGCGCCGAATAGAAGAAGAAGAAGCCACATGCTTTGGCCGCTTTCGGAATTTAATCCGACGAATACAGCGAGTAAAATCATTGTAACTAAATCCGCAATAACAGCGACTAATAAAATGATTTGCCCAATTGCTGTTTTTCCTAAGTTATTCTCTTTTAATGTTGGTACAACAACACCTAAAGAAATAGTTGAAATAATTAAAGTCATGAACATTGCATTATCTACGAATCCTAGCCATACGAATAGTAATGATAGGGCATAAGATAAGATGAAAATAAATAAGAAGATAATGCTTGCTGCCTGAAATGTATTTGGTTCGTTTGTCGTATTTTTTTTCCCTTTTTGTTTAAAGATAGAAAAATCAATTTCTAAACCGCTTAAGAACATGAGGAAGATAAATCCTAATGTTGATAAAACTTGAAGCCATATATCTGGCTCAATAATATTAAACCCACTTTTACCTACAAAGATTCCTGCAATAATTTCTGCAACGACCACAGGAAGTGCTTTTAATTTAAAGCGTTGTAACAAAAGGGGAACGAAAAACGCGATTGCAACGACAACCATAAGTGATAGAACAGAAGTATGATGTTCCATTGCGTTCTCTCCCTTCAAATAAATATAGTACCTATTTAGCCATATAATAGGTAGAAAAGCAACGCATATGGATTCGATTTCATAAAGAAAGACTTTTCTTAACATTTGTCATAATAAGTATATTTTTCATGATTATGCTGTTAATTCCGTAATGTGGATGTAATAGAGGGGATAAAAAAAGACTGCTGAGGAATCTCAGCAGTCTTTTTCATGTACATTACATTGAGAAGAAGATCCATACAGTTAAACCAACTGTTGCAGTTGCAACGAAGAAACTGTATATCATTGTAAGAATTTGAACTCTTCCTTCTCCTTCTTTTAAATGCATGAACATAATTAATTGTAACAATGCTTGCGCAACAGCCATTATGATAATAGTTGTTAAGACTGTTGAAAGTGGCAATGTTGTGTAAAGTGCCACGTATAACGCTAGAAACGTTAATGCAAGCGATAAAATAAATCCGAAAACGTGTGACCAAGGGAATCCGCTATGCGCATGTCCGTTTGCTTGATTGTTGTTTTGAGCCATTTACGCCACCATCCCGTTCAAGTAAACTAGTGTGTAAATAAAGACCCAAACAAGATCAAGGAAATGCCAGTATAAGCTGATAATGAATACTTTACGAGCTGTAACTGGTGTTAAACCTCGTTTTAAAATTTGGATAATAACACAAATTGCCCAAATGATACCGCCTGTTACGTGGGCTCCATGCGTTCCAAGAAGAACGAAGAATCCAGATAAGAAAGCACTTGTTTGAATTGTTGCGCCTTCACCAATGTACATAATGAACTCTTCGATCTCGAAGAATAGGAAACCTGCACCTAAAAGTAATGTAAGGACGAACCATCCAAGCATCGCTTTTTGGTTATGCTTACGCATTTCATGAATTACGATACCGCATGTAAAACTACTTGTTAAAAGTAGTAATGTTTGAATTAAAAGCGTTTTAAGTTCAAACAATTGCGCTGGTGTTGGGCCATCTGCCGTACGACCAGCAAGGACTAGATAAGAGGCGAAAAGTGTTGCGAACAGCATAATTTCAGCCCCAAGAAAAATCCAGAATCCTAGGATATTCAATCTGCTTTGTTCGGATTGATATTCCAAAGGTAAGCTTTTATCTAAAGCCGCCATGTCATTTCACCTCTCATGCTATATGTTCTGTTTTTTTAATTTCATCAACACTGATATAGTAGCCTTCATCATAATCGAATGAACGATAGATTAAGCAAGCTAAAATACCAATACCACCGATTGCTGCAAGCCAGAACCAGCTAAATACTAATGCGAAACCTGCAAGACCGAAGAATCCAGACGCAATAATAGGCACACCAGAGTTACTTGGCATGTGAATTGGTTTAATATCTTCTGCTGCTGGTGTAACTGTTTCTCCGCGTTTTTTCATGTACCAGAAAGCATCAGCTTCTTTAATTTCAGGAAGCTTCGCGAAGTTGTAATGTTGTACAGGAGAGTGAGTTGCCCATTCAAGTGTACGACCATCCCATGGATCTCCAGTTGTGTCACGTTCACCGTGACGTGCACTCCAAATTACGTTGTAGCAAAGAAGTAGGAAGCCGATACCCATCATTACCGCACCAACAGATGCGATTTGGTTTAGCCATCCCCATCCAAGACTTTCAGAGTAAGTGTACATACGACGAGTCATGCCGTCTAAACCTAAGAAGTACATTGGGAAGAAACAGATGTTGAATCCGCTCATAAAGATCCAGAATGTCCATTTACCTAGGCGTTCATTTAACATATGACCAGTCATTTTTGGATACCAGAATGTGAATCCAGCAAGCATAGCGAATACTGTACCTGCGATTAATACGTAGTGGAAGTGAGCGATTAGGAAGTAGCTGTTATGGTATTGATAATCAGCTGCTGCCATTCCAAGCATAACCCCTGTAACCCCACCGACTACGAAGTTTGGAATAAATGCCAATGACCAAAGCATTGGAACTGTAAAACGAATACGTCCTTTATACAGTGTAAACAACCAGTTAAAGATCTTAACCCCGGTTGGAATCGAAATCGCCATTGTCGAAATCGAGAAGAATGAGTTAACCGCTGGACCTGCACCCATCGTGAAGAAGTGGTGAAGCCATACGACGAAACTTAGTAAAGAAATTGCAACCATTGAGTATACCATTGCACTGTAACCGAATAGACGTTTACGTGAGAATGTACTAATGATTTCAGAGAAAATACCGAATGCCGGTAAAATAACGATATATACTTCAGGGTGACCCCATACCCAGAACAGGTTGGCCCATAACATTGGCATACCGCCGCTCGCCATCGTAAAGAAGTGAGCATCGAATAGACGGTCAAATGTCATTAATGCAAGAGCAACTGTTAATACTGGGAAAGCGAAAATAATGATAATTGTTGTAATTAAGATTGACCAAGTAAACATTGGCATTCTCATTAAAGTCATACCAGGTGTACGCATTTTTAAGATAGTAACAAGGAAGTTAATACCGGTCATTAGCGTACCGAGACCTGAAATCTGTAATGCAATTGCGTAGTAGTTATTTCCTACGCCCGAAGTAAACTCTGTACCTGCCATTGGGAAGTAAGAAGTCCACCCAGCGTCTGGAGAACCACCGATTACGAAAGCGATGTTGAATAACATTGCTCCGACAAAGAATAACCAGAAACTTAAAGCATTTAAGAACGGATATGCAACGTCACGAGCACCAATTTGTAATGGTACTACAAGGTTCATTAATCCCATAACGAATGGCATTGCCATGAAAAGAATCATTACTGTACCATGTGTTGTAAAGATCCCGTTATAGTGTTCAGCGTTTAAATAAGTTGTTTCTGGGAATGTTAACTGTGCACGGATCATTAAACCATCCATACCACCACGGAATAACATGATAACCGCAGAAATAATATACATAGCTCCGATTTTTTTATGGTCAACAGTTGTTAACCATTCGTCCCAAAGCCATTTCCATTTTTTATACTTTGTTAGTACGAAAATGATTGCTAATGTCACAAGAACGATAGAAGCGTCTGCACCGTAAATAATCGGGTCACCTGTGACAAAGAATTCATCAAGCTTCACTGTGTTCACTCCAATCTGTTGGAATAATAGCTATTATTTTTTGTTTTTGTAGTAGTTGTAATCACAATATTCAAGTGATTTTGGATCTACATAACTTAAGTGGTGACTAGAGAATGTCATACGACCAACTACACCAGGTTTAACAATTTCGTTGTACTTAGCTTCTGTTAGTTTAGGAGCAGTTTCTTGTACTTCTTTAACCCACTTGTCATATTTCTCTTTAGTTTTTGCTTCAACTTCGAACTCCATGTGTGTGAATCCTTCACCAGAGAAGTTCGCACTACGGCCTAGGTAAGAACCTGGCTTATCAGCTTGTAAATAAAGATCCATAATCATGCCATCCATTGTGTACTTCATACCACCAAGTTCTGGTACCCAGAAAGCATTCATTGGGCCGACAGAAGTCAGTTTGAATTGAATTGGTACACCAGCTGGGATGTTTAAATAGTTAACGGTTTCAATTTTTTCCTCTGGGTAACTGAATAACCATTTCCAGTTTGCAGATGTAACATAAATTTCAACTGGTTTAATATGTTTGGACTCTTTCGGAACCTCTTCCGAAGCATAAGTTGCTTTTACTGTTGGAATCGATAATGCGATAACGATAATAACAGGAACAAGCGTCCAAATAATTTCTAGTAATGTGTTACCGTGTTGTTCAGGTGGCTCATAGTCCATATTCTCTGGTTTTTCACGATAACGAATCAAGATGACTGTAAACAGAATGAATACAATTGCGATAATTAATGACATAAGCAAGAATGACCAAACAATTAAATCATACTGTGCTTTTGCAACAGGTCCTTGCGGATTTAATACTGCGAGTTTTTTATCACAGCCACCGAGGAACAGAAGTAATGATAACGGAAGAAGCGAAGCCAACTTCCAAAACGCTTTCTTTAGTTGCACGATTGAAAATCTCCTTTCTCCTTGGATTGAAACTATGCCAATAAAACAATATAAACCTATTAATTTATAGAAGGCAATAGTTTTTGATATATTGTTAAAAAATAGACACAAATGCACACTTTTTAAGGTGAATATCATTTGTAACTTGATTACATTGTAAACTATTTTCCAGAGAAAAACGTGATTGTGAAAATTTTAAGATAAATAAAGTTATACCAGGATATCCAAGAAATAGAAAAAAGCTATCTTATCATAAGAAAGATAGCTGAATATTTTGTATATTTAGTTTATTTCTCGTATGACAGTTCGTGGCTGTTCAAGTGTGACAATTTTTTTATATTTAACTTGATATAAAATGTAACAAATAATCATAAATGGAATGCCACAATAAAGAGCAATTCTTTGATCTGGAATGAAAGCCAAACTAACAAATGTAATGAAATTCAGCGAAAACGCTACGATTGGAACTAGTGGATAGAGCGGTGTACGATATTTTAAATCATTTATGTTGCCACCGTTTTTCACGAAATTTCTACGGAAGAAAAACTGTGAAGCGGCGATTGACATCCAAACGACAACGGCAGCCATTGCTGCAATAGATGTTAAAACTAGAAAGACAGTATCTGCCGCAAATACACTTGTTAGTAAGGACAGGCTAGCGAAAATTAGGCTGAAAATTAATGCATTTAGCGGTACACCTTTTTTAGTTAATTTCGTAAATGCTGGACTTGCCATTCCTTGTTTTGCCATCGCCCACAGCATACGAGAATTTGCGTAGAGACCAGAGTTAGCAACGGATAATACAGCTGTAATAATAACAAAGTTCATAATGTCTGCTGCATATGGGACACCGGCTACATCAAATACAAGTACAAAGGGACTTTCGACTAGATTAGCCTCTTGCCATGGGAGTAAACCTACAACAACTGATATCGCTAAGACGAAGAAGAAGAGAGTTCGCCAAATTGTGTTTTTAATTGCTTTTGGAATTGTTTTTTCAGGATTTTCACTTTCGCCTGAAGCGATTCCGATTAATTCTGTTCCTTGGAAGGAGTAATTTACTGTAATCATCGTAAGAAGAACAGCTAATGCACCATTTGGAAATAGCCCGCCATTTTCAGTGAAATTATGAAGCATTGGAGCTGGCTTTCCATTAAAGTCTAGTAGACCGAACATAACAGCGCCGCCAAGTACGATGAAAATAACAATTGTTGCGACTTTTACACTTGCGAACCAAAACTCTGCTTCTGCATATGCTTTTGCTGATAAAGCGTTTACGAGGAAGAGTGCTGCTGCAAATGTAACGCACCAAATCCAGGAAGAAACGTCTGGAAACCAGCGTTTCATTAAAATACTTACAGTTGTTAACTCTACGCCAACTGTAACAGCCCAATTTAACCAATACATCCAACCGACAACAAATCCAAAACCAGGTGAAATGAATTTGCTTGCATAACTTTGGAATGAACCTGCTTCTGGCATAGCGACGGATAATTCACCAAGACATAACATCGTTAAATACATAACAAATCCACCGACTAAAAATGCAAGAATAGCACCACCAGGTCCGGCATTATGGACAATTTGACCAGATCCCATAAATAACCCGGTTCCGATAACACCGCCGAGTGCAATCATAAATAGGTGTCTACTTTTCATTGTTCGTTTTAAATCTGTTTGTTCAATTTGTTGATTCATATGTCCCTCACCCCGTATTTTCTTGAATGTGTGAACTTCGTTTTATTCTGAGTTTTTAATCATTAGTGGGGGATGCAACACACACTCGGTTTATTTGCTATGAAATGAATGGAGTATGTAAAAAAACGAACTATGACTAAATACTCTAAGAATGTTTGTTAACATGGTGATATCTTCACTATGTTAACAATTTTGATTTTAGCAAAATATTCTGTAAATGTATATTTATTTTTCTTTTTATTAAAAATAATTAGAATTTTTATAATTAATTCTATGAGCGATAATTCACATGATCTTTCTAGCAAACTAGTAAGAAGAAGGGTACAATGATAAGAGGTGTATCTGTAAAATAATAATTAATGGAGTTTTGTTTATAATGAAAAAGTTAAAATATCTTTTTGTTTTTGGGATTATACTTGCTGCTGCATTTTTTATAGGAAAAGATAAAATCATGCAAAAGGCGCAAGTTCTACGCTTAGAGTTTCTATCTGAAATGAAAGAAGCAGCTATGATTGAAGATGTTCCGTTTATTAAACAATTACCAGAATTGCCTAGAGGGTGTGAAGTGACAAGTTTAGCTATGTTGCTGCAATATAAAGGTGTACAAGTAGATAAGATGCAACTTGCTAGCGAAATTCATCGTGTTCCATTTGAACAAAATGGTTTGCGTGGAAATCCTTACGAGGGATTTGTGGGAAATATTTATACAAAGGCAGAGCCTGGATATGGTGTATACAATAAACCAATCTTTGATTTAGCAGAAAAATATGTTCCTGAAAAAGTAATTAATTTAACAGGTAGAGACATGCAAGATATATATAAAGTAATTAGTTCTGGCTCTCCGGTATGGGTCATTATTAATACGACGTTTAAGCCGCTAGCTGAAAGTAGTTTTGAAACATGGAATACGAGTTCAGGCGAAGTGAAAATTACATATTATGAGCATAGTGCAGTAGTAATTGGATATGATCAAAACTTTGTATATGTAAATGATCCTCTTAAAAATAATCCACGTTTGGCTGTTCCGCGAGCAGAATTTGAGAAAGCTTGGGAGCAAATGGGAAAACAAGCAATTACTATTTTATAATAATGAAAAAGTCATCTTTGGGATGGCTTTTTCTTTTTGGTTTATTAACACTGAAAATTCAGAAGATTCTTTTAAAAGTTAACGATTCACGTTATAATAACATTTAACTTGGTGAAGAAGGGGAGAAGAGAAATGGATGTTGCAAAGGAACTTGTTTTGTCAAAAAATCAGTTAGTTGAGTGGAGAAGGCATTTTCATAAGTATCCAGAGTTATCTTTTCAAGAAGAGAAAACATCGCAGTTTGTGTTCGATATACTTCGGAAATTCCCATATTTAGAAGTGTCACGGCCGACTAAATATAGTGTGATGGCAAAGTTAGTAGGTAAACATCCGGGCAAAACAGTTGCGATTCGAGCCGATATGGATGCTCTTCCTATTCATGAAGAAAATGAGTTTGATTTTATTTCTACATATAAAGGTGTAATGCATGCATGTGGTCATGATGGACATATAGCGATATTACTTGGGGTTGTACATAAGTTGGTAGAAGAAAGAGAGAAGATTAAAGGGGAGATTCGTTTTCTATTCCAACATGCTGAAGAGAATTTTCCTGGTGGTGCAGAGGAGATGGTTGCTGCAGGTGTAATGGAAGGTGTGGATTATATTATTGGTGCTCACCTTTGGGCGTCGTTAGAGGTTGGGAAAATAGGTGTTATTTATGGTCCTGCAATGGCTGCACCGGATGTTTTTAAAATTAAGATAGAGGGGAAAGGTGGACATGCTGGAATCCCTCATGAAACGGTGGATAGTATTGCAATCGGAACACAAGTCGTTTCGCAACTTCAGCAAATTGTATCTCGCCTCACGAATCCATTAGATTCTCTCGTAATATCTGTTACGCAATTTCATGCTGGGACAACTCATAATGTAATACCAGAGCAAGCTGAGATTGAAGGGACAGTAAGAAGTTTAAGACATGAATTACGAGGTGAAACAGAGAAGAAGATTGAGCGGATTGTGAAGCATATTACGGAATCTTACGGAGCGAAATATACATTTTCATATGAATATGGATATCGACCAGTTGTAAATGATTATGAAGCTACAGAGCTTATTGAACAAACGGCATTACAACTTTATGGAAGGGATAGAGTTGTTCGTTTACAGCCGACGATGGCTGGAGAAGATTTTTCAGCGTTTTTACAAAAGGCACCGGGGACATTCTTTTTTATTGGAGCGGGAAATAAAGAGAAAGGTATTATATATCCTCACCATCACCCTCGTTTTACGATTGACGAAGATGCATTACCGATTGGAGTGGAAGTCTTTGTATCAGCCATTATGAACTTTAAAAGTAAAGGAGAATGAGATGAAGAAAATACACATTCTAGCGCTTATCCCAGTTCTTTGTTTAGTAGTTGGGCCAATATTTGCGAATTCAGTTACTCCTTACGTATTAGGGATGCCATTTTTATTATTTTGGGTATTATTATCAGTGTTTATTACATCTTTTTGTATGGGGCTTGTGTACGTGTTTGATCCTGCTAATAAGGAGGATGTAAAATGACTGCATTACTTATCATTATTTTATTTTTGTTTCTCGCACTATTTTTAGGGATTCGGGCACAACATGGAAAAGATATGAATTTAGAACAATGGTCAGTTGGAGGAAGAGGATTTGGCACTATTTTTGTTTTTCTCCTTATGGCAGGTGAAATTTATACGACGTTTACATTTTTAGGGGGAAGCGGCTGGGCATATAGTAAAGGAGCACCTACCTTTTATATTTTGGGATATGGTGCTTTAGCTTATCTTTTATCGTATTTTTTATTGCCACCCATTTGGAAGTATGCGAAAGAGCATAACCTTGTTTCACAGTCAGATTTTTTTGCGAAGAAATATAGAAGTAAAGCGCTTGGACTTATTGTTTCGATTGTTGGTGTTGTTTCCATCATCCCATATCTTGTTTTACAGTTAAAAGGACTGGGAATTATCGTTTCAGAAGCTTCTTACGGAAGGGTGTCACCTGTTGTTGCAGTATGGATCGGTGCTATTGTTATAACTATATATGTAATGGTTTCAGGTATACATGGTTCGGCTTGGACGGCTGCTTTGAAGGATATTATGATACTGTTTATCGTTATGTTTTTAGGTATATATTTGCCGTATCATTATTATGGAGGATTTCAGCCGATGTTTGAGGCTGTAGAGGCAGCGAACCCGGGATTTTTATCTTTACCTGAAGAAGGAATGAGTATTTCTTGGTTTGTTTCTACTATTATATTAACGGCCCTCGGTTTTTATATGTGGCCTCATACATTTGCTTCTGCTTTTTCTGCAAAAAATGAAAAAGTATTTCGTAAAAATGCAGCAATTATGCCATTGTATTCTTTAGTTTTACTTTTCGTATTTTTTGCAGGATTTGCTGCTATATTGCAAGTTCCTGGGTTAAAGGGAGCGGATGTAGATCTTTCGTTATTCCGTCTTGCTTTACAAACTTTTGATCCTTGGTTTATTGGAATTATTGGTAGTGCGGGAGTATTAACGGCATTGGTTCCAGGGTCTATGCTTGTTATGGCGGCTTCTACACTGTTAGCAAAAAATATTTACCGAACGATAGTCCCGTCTGCTTCAGATAGACAAGTTGCTAAGATGGCAAAATTATTTGTGCCTGTAGTAACGCTCGTGGCAGTTTTATTTACATTTAAAGGAGGAGAAACAATAGGAGCACTTCTATTAATGGGATACAGTATCGTTACACAACTTTTCCCTGCACTTGTATGTAGCTTGTTTCCACGTCAAATTATTACGAAGCAAGGGGCGATTGCAGGAATGGGAGTTGGGCTATTAGTGGTCGCATATATTACCTTATCTGGTTCGACTATAGCCACGATGTTTCCGAGTTTCCCGCAGTATATAAAAGATTTGAATGTAGGTATAGTCGCATTGTTAATTAATATAATTGTGATGTTTGTAGTTAGTGGATTTACAAAAGGTGTATTTATAAAGAAAAACACTATAATAGTAGAAAAGTAATTCGTTTATCCTGCATTAACGGGCAGTAAGACCCCCACCTCAAAATTCAGCGGAAGCAAAGAAGTTAGGTGGGGATTAAACTGTCCGTAAAAGCCCGATTGGTGAGGGTTGATTAAAGTTTTACTTTATTAGAGCTATCTTTGAAAAGAGATAGCTCTTTTTTTGTATATATTTCCTTCTATTAGCGGAATCTAACTAAAAACTTGTTGAAAAGGAAGCTAGGTGGGGAAATTGTTAGAGCTTGAAGGTAACTTATTTGAAGTTATGAAAGAAATTAGGGATGAGTTAGGTTCACCTAATGATTTAACAATTAGAGAAGTTGCTCTTGCTGGGAGTTTTACACGTTGTGCGGTTGTGTTTTTATGTGGATTGACAGATAAGGATAATGTTTATAAATATGTCATTCGCACACTGCAATACGAAGAAATTATAAATGAGGAAGCTGTTGTTCAAACGTTATTGGATCGTTTTATTTCTATCGCAGAAGTGGGTGTAAAGACGAAGTTTCCAGATATTATGAATGCGATATTAGCGGGAGATACAGTTATATTAATTGATAATATTCAAACCGCTATCGTTATTAATAGTAGGGCCTGGGAGAAGCGAAGTTTAGAACCACCAGTGACAGAAGATTTAATACGCGGACCGAGAGTTGGATTAAATGAAGATATTAATGTGAATAAAATGTTAATCCGACGCAGTTTACGCGATCCAAAGTTGAGGTTCCAATCTTATATTATGGGGAAGCGATCGCAGAAAGAAGTAACCCTAGTATATATAGAAGATATTATTAATCCTCACATTGTAAAAGAGTTAGATCGCCGTCTTCAATCAATAGTGACAGATGTCGTTTTGGAAACAGGTACGATTGAACAATTAATTCAGGATAATAATTTATCCCCATTTCCACAGTTTTTGAATACAGAGAGGCCTGATAATATTATAGCCTCATTAGCGAAAGGGAAGGCGGCCATTTTAGTAGACGGATCCCCGTTTGCTCTTATTGCACCACTTGTGTTTGTTGATATTTTTCAATCTGTAGAAGATCATTACGAGCGCTGGGTGATTGGAACGTTATTAAGATTTTTACGTATGGGTTCAGGCATAATTGCGGTTTTGTTACCAGCTATGTATGTAGCACTTGTATCTTATCATCAAGGACTTATTCCTTCTAAACTGGCTTATTCAATTGCAGGTGCGAGGGAAGGTGTTCCGTTTCCTGCATATATTGAAACGTTAATGATGGCCTTGACTATGGAATTAATACGAGAAGCTGGAATCCGATTGCCGAAACCGATGGGACAGACGATAGGGATTGTAGGAGGTCTTGTAATTGGAGAAGCTGCGGTAAATGCAGGGATTGTAAATCCGTTTTTAGTTATTATTATTGCAGTTACTGCGATTGCTACGTTTTCGCTTCCTGTATATAGTATTACGATTACGTTCCGAATTTTACTTTTCGTCTTTGTATTAGCTGCAACGGCTTTTGGGCTGTATGGGATCATTCTAGCTCTGATCGCACTTGCTATTCATATTACAAATTTAACAAGTGTTGGTATACCGTATACAACTCCAATTGCTCCTGCATTTTATAAAGATTGGAAAGAAGAATTTATTCACATGCCAAAATCGATGTTGAAAGATAGACCAGAGTACTTACAAACAAAAGATTCTACAATACGTCCAAAGGAGCGAAAATAAGTGAAACCATTTGAGTATGGCGATGAAGAGATTGGATCTCGTGAAATTGGGTTTGCGGTATCATCGACCATTATTGGTATAGGGGCATTGTCTATGCCAAGAGATATCGCTAACCAAACTTTATTTTCGGACGGTTGGATTATCTTGCTTTTGGGTGGATTGATCTGCGCGGTTTTAGGTTGGTTTGTGACGAGAGTGGCTATCTTATTTCCAAAACAAAATTTTGTTCAATATACGAGTGCGCATTTGACGAAGCCTGTTGCATACACAATTAGTAGTATTTTAGTATTAACGTTTGCTGCTTTGACAGCATATGAATCGCGAATGATTTCAGTTATTTCTCAAACGTATTTATTTAGTGATACACCAATACAACTACTGTCTTTCTTCTTCTTATTAGTTGTTATTTATGGAATAGCAGGATCAAGAGCAGCCTTATTAAGGTTAAATGTTTTATTCTTACCTATTGTTTTAATTGCGATAGTACTTCTTTCTTTATTGAATATAAATTTAATGGAAATAAATAATTTACTACCAGCTTTTCAAACGAAAGTAAGTCAATATGCTGTTGGAGTTAAAAATTCTATTTTTACGTTTATTGGATTTGAAGTAGCGTTATTTTATGCGGTTTTGCTGAATGATAAGACAGCGAAAAAAGCGCCAATGGCAGTCGCGAAAGCGGTGATGGTAAACGTGCTGTCATACATTTTAATTTATGTAACTTGTATTAGTGTTTTTACTTATATGACAACACGTGGATTGACATATCCAACAATTGAATTAGGGAAAGAAATTGAAATTGGTGGAGGATTTTTAGAAAGGTTTGATGCGATTTTTTTTACGACTTGGATTATTACTATTTATAACACTACAGCAATGTATTATGATGTCGCATCTTTATTGTTCTGTGCTATGTTTCCGAAAGTGAAGAAACATATTTTTATTTTCGTAAGTGCCCCTATTATTTTTATGGTGAATATGATACCTAGTAGTTTGAATGCTTTATCAAGTTATGGGACTTATTTAGCTTGGATAGATATGGGGTTTGTTGTGTTAGCGCCTTTGCTCGTTTTAATTGTATATAAAATAAAAAGAAGGAATGGTGGAAATGAAACACCTTCTTAAAATTATAATGGTTATGGCTTTAACTGGATTTATGAGTGGGTGTTCTGAGTTAGAAGAGATAGAAGAAAGAGGATTTGTAGTAGGAGCGGCTTACGATATCGTAAAGGAGAAGAAAGCGAATCCAATTATGAAAGGAACCTATCAGATGGTACTCCCTAGTAAATTGTCTCAACAGGGTGGACAAGGGGGTGGGGATAGCGAAAATTATATTAATGTTAGTGCAAAAGCAGATAGTGTATTTGAACAAATAAGAATAATCGCCAAAAAAATTAGTCGTACATTATTTTTCCCTCATATACAAGTGATTATTTTCTCTGAAGAATTACTTTCACATCCATACATTTTGCAAAATACGTTAGATGTATATATTCGCGATCATGAGATGAGAAGAAATATTCGTTTGTTCGTTTCTAATAAAAATGCCGAAGCTATTTTAAAACAAAGTGCCAAGCCTGAAAATTTACCGG
Organism: Bacillus sp. PK3-067; assembly: GCF_056738645.1. NCBI lineage: Bacteria > Bacillati > Bacillota > Bacilli > Caryophanales > Bacillaceae > Bacillus > Bacillus sp. PK3-067. Next base: position 725,884 of record NZ_CP096490.1, read on the forward strand.
CGCAGTATATTGATATGTTAGCTGAACACCCTCCAAAAAATGCCCAAATGATTGAGGCTGCAAGAATTGGTGAGGTGCAGGAAAAGATGATCTCTAACCGAAGTTTTGTATTACCTATTCTGGAACTAACAAAACAAGGGGTACAAATGAACGGTGCAGCATTGTTTCGTGGAAAGGATAATAAGTGTGTAGGCAATTTGAGTGGGGAAGAAACATTAGGGATGAATTATATAATAGGTAAAAAAATTGGAGGTTTTTTTACCATTCGTAAAAAGGATCAACTTATTACATATGAAATTCATAAGTTACGTCGAAAAATTAAAGTATCCACAACGAATGCTACAAAACCGAAATTTAATATTCATTTATTTCTGGAAGGTACAATAGCTGAGTTGCACTTTAGTGATCATAAAAAGGTTTTGAATGAAAAACGTTTAGAGAAGGATATATCGGAAGAAATGGAGGAGCGTATTCAAAAATCGATTAAGCTTGTTCAAAAAAAATATAAGGTAGATGTATTAGAGTTAGGGGAAGTGTATAAGAGACATAATTATAAAGAATGGACAAAAATAAGTAAGAATTGGGATCAAGGCGAAAATTACTTTAGTAATGCTGAAATTACTGTTCACGTTCATCCAACAATTGAACATTCAGGTTCAGCTTTACCGAAAAGAGTGAAATAAGGTGATGAAAGTTGTTTACTGGATTAGGAATTAGTTGCACGATATTAATGGCGGTGCTGCCGGGGGCTATATATTTCATTCATAAAAAACTCACAACGTATGGAGCGCAGCCGTGGAATACTGATGTACAAAAAAAGAAACCTGAATGATTTTCAGGTTTCTTTCGGACGAAGCATATGTGAAGGGGGATGCCTTCTATGTATGCTTTGTTTTATACAAGCCCTAACCAATGTACCAATTGTGTAGAGAGGAATGTAACAACAATGGCGATAACGGTAGGGATTGCAAACGATAAGAATGTCCATTTTGCACTTTTTGTTTCTTTGTATATGTTAACCAGTGTTGTTCCGCACGGGAAATGAAGAAGTGAGAACAACATTGTGTTTAACGCTGTTAACCAAGTCCAACCATTTTCTAGGAATAGATTTTTAATTTGATTAAAATCATCTATTTCAGTTAAAGCCCCAGTTGATAAGTAAGACATTAATAAAATTGGGATTACAATTTCATTAGCAGGTAGTCCAAGAATGAATGCAGCTAGAATAAACCCGTCAAGTCCTAACATTTTAGCAAATGGATCTAGGAAATTTACAAAATACATAAGTAAGCTTGTGTCACCGATAAAAATGTTAGCAAGTAACCAAGTTAATGCAGCTGCAGGGGCAGCAACAACTATAGCTCGTTTTAAAACGTAGATTGATTTATCGAGTGTTGCGCGAACAATTGTATTCCAAACTTTTGGCTTGCGGTACGGAGGTAACTCAAGTGTGTAGTGAGTTGGAACCCCTTTTAAGGCTGTTTTTGATAGTACCCAAGAAACAGTTAATGTCATAATAACACCAAGTACAACCATTCCAACTACAACGCCAGCAGTAACCAATGTTTGCATACTGCCTGTATAACCAGCAGCCATAAATAGTGAAGCCATTAAAATTAACATAGGCCAGCGACCGTTACAAGGAACGAAGTTGTTCGTTAAAATTGCTAGCATACGTTCACGTGGTGATTCAATGATACGTGTTGACATAATGGCTGCTGCATTACAACCAAATCCCATTGCCATTGTTAAAGATTGTTTCCCGTGTGCACCGGATCGTTTGAATAAGCGGTCCATATTAAACGCGACACGTGGTAAGTATCCATAGTTTTCTAATAGCGCGAACATAGGGAAAAAGATTGCCATAGGTGGTAACATAACGCTAATAACAGCACCGATACCACGGAACAAACCAAGTATTAAAATGCCATGTAACCATTCAGGTGCATGCGCTGCTTGGAACCAAGATGTTAAATATCCTTCGGCCCATCCGAAGAATTCGGCAATCATATCAGATGGTACGTTAGCGCCTGCAATTGTAAGATAAAAAATAATAGATAAAATACCGAGCATAATTGGGAATCCCCAGATTGGAGATGTGAAAATTTTATCTAGTTTTTCGGAACGATATAATTTATCAGTATTTGTATATTGGACAGATTCTTTACATATGCTTGCAGATGTTCGGTAAATATCTCCGACTATATCATCTCGTATATCTTCTTTTGAAAGTGTTTGTGCATGTTGAATAATATAGTCTAATGGAAGAGCTTTACTGGCTGAGTGAGATTCCATTAATTACGACCTCCCTTACAAGTGGTTCATTATGGTGTTTTTGAAGTGTAGTTAAGAAATTTTTATCTCCATCTAATATACGTAACGCAATCCAACGTGCTGGATACGTATCACCGAACACTTTATAAATTTGTGGTTCTAATTCCTGAATCATATTTTCGATTTTTTCGCTGTAAGTAATTTTAATTGGTGTTGGAATTAGTTTTTTATTTGCTATTTTTGCAATAACATTTAGCAAATGACCAATACCTACTCGGTTACGTGCTGAAATTTTAACGACAGGTACACCAAGTGATTTTGCTAATTTCTTTTCATCGATAACAATCCCTTTTTTCTCGGCTTCATCAATTAAGTTAATGCAAATGACTACATTGTTTGTCATCTCCATCACTTGAAGTGCTAAATTTAAATTTCTTTCCATAGCAGTTGCGTCTATAACAACTACAGTTACTTCTGGTTTTTCAAATATAATATAATCCCTCGCTACTTCTTCGTCTGCGGAATTTGAGTATAGTGAGTAGGTTCCAGGTAAATCTATTAGTGTATAATTACTTCCGTTATGTTCATATTCTCCTTCAGCTTTTAAAACAGTTTTTCCCGTCCAGTTTCCAGTATGTTGTTTTAAGCCTGTTAAAGTATTAAATAATGTACTTTTCCCTGTATTCGGGTTACCAGCTAAAGCGATACGATGTTTGCTCATCTGAAATCATCTCCTATTAATACCCCGAAAATAAGGGAGCTTTCTTCTTTACGCAGTGCAATAGTTGTGTTACTCACTTGATAAGCGACCGGATCTCCAAGTGGACTGCGTTGCAATACTTTAATCGTCGCCCCCGGGATAAATCCCAAATCTAATAAGCGTCGTTTCATAGTTCCTTCTAATTGTATCTTCTCAATTTGTACAAACTCTCCTATTTTAAATTCGGAAAGTGGTTTTATATTAGCCGATACCATAAAAGTTACCTCATCTCTATATTTTTAGTTTGAGTTTAAAAAGTTTCCTAAGGTAAACTTTTTGTTAGTAATATAGTAGACTACATTGGATTATGTTGTCAATTAGTACTTTAAAAATATTCATTTATTTTTAGAATTGTTCCAATTTATTTAGTTGTACTAAAAAATATTACTGAAATTATTTTTAATGTGCATAAATTAGGTGTGTAAAAATTACAAAATACAGCGGAATTGTAAATGTAACTTTAACGAAAAGGGAAAAAGAGAGAAAAACATTTACATTGAATTTACATTGTTAAGAATATATTTACATTGCAGCGTAGTTAGTGTGGTTTTTGTTGGGTTATTTAACTATAAATGTTGGGATTTCTAGCTTTTAAGGATTATTATCGTCATTTACTTAAAATTAAAAATTGCTTAACACTCACATAATATTGTTGTCCTACAATGAATTTGTGTTCGAAAGAAAATGAATTCGAAAAGTGATAATCCAAATGGGGGTACAAGACATGGTTATGAAAAAAGGTATTAAATTTTCTTTAGCAGCTTTAGTGGTAGCAGGAGCATTAGTTGGTTGTGGGAAAGCAGAAGATACAACTAGTAAAGACACTGCTAAAGGAAGCGATAATACAAAACAAGAATTATCAGGTACGATTGCAGCGGCTGGTTCTACAGCTCTTCTACCTCTTGCGGAGGAAGCTGGAAAGAAATTCATGGAGAAAAATTCAAAAGTTTCTATTCAAGTTCAAGGTGGCGGTAGTGGAACTGGGATTAACCAAGTAGCATCTGGTGCAGTACAAATTGGTAATTCAGATGTTCCGTCCGGAGATAAAATAAAAGATGCTGAAAAGGCGAAAGAATTAGTAGATAACAAGGTAGCGGGTATTGCATTCGCTCTTGTCGTAAATAAAGATGTAAAAGTTGATAACTTAACAATGCAACAAGTACAAGATATCTTCACTGGAAAAGTAACAAATTGGAAAGAAGTTGGCGGAAAAGATGAAAAAATCAATGTAATTAATCGTCCAGCTTCATCTGGTACACGTGCTACATTTGAAAAAACGATTATGAAAGACGCGAAAATTAATGATGGAACTGGTACAACACAAGATTCTAACGGTGCAGTAGAGCAAGCGATTAACTCTACTCCTGGTTCGGTGAGCTATTTAGCAATGTCTTACATGGTGGGCGAGAAAAAAGGCGCACTACAAACAGTCAAAATTGATGGTGCTGAACCGAAAGTTGAAAACATCGCGTCTGGTAAATATCCATTCTGGTCTTACGAATATATGGTAACAAAAGGTGAAGCGAAGGAAGCGACGAAAGCTTACATCGATTATGTAAAAGGTAAAGATTTTGAAAAACAAGTAGAAGATATGGGCTACATTCCAATGTCTAAATTAAATAAGTAATAAAATTTTATGGGGCTGGCTGCAAGGCCAGTCCTGTTCATTTCAATCTGTGAAGTGGGGTCTGTCCTGTGATGAAGGGGAAAAAACAAATTAATTACGTGAAAAGTGAATATATAGGAAGATCACTTGTTACGTTTTGTGGTATTTTTATTGTTTTAATTACATTAGCTATTATTGCGTTTATTTGTGGGAAAGGTATTCAATCTTTTACACAAAGTGGTATCTCATTTACTGAGATGTTAACATCGACAAAATGGAATCCAAATGCTGAGCAAGGATCCTTCGGGGCTTTAATTTTCATTGTAGGTTCAACGGTGGTTTCGTTAGGCGCGGTTATTATTAGTGCACCAATTGCTATAGCTCTTGCTATATTCATGAATTTAATTTCGCCAAAGTTTGGAAATAAAGTATTGAAGCCTGTTCTAGAATTGTTAGTTGGTATTCCTTCGGTTGTATACGGATTATTAGGTGTTACGATTTTAGTACCACTATTACGTGATTCGTTTGGGGGAGTAGGCTTTAGTTTAATTGCAGGTATTGTTGTATTAAGTATTATGATTTTACCTACTATTGCTAGTATCGCTTCTGATGCAATACGTTCTGTTCCATTTGATTATTTAGAAGCTTCTTATGGTCTAGGATCAACGAAATGGCAAGCGATTAGCCGAGTGATTGTTCCTGCTGCGAAAAAAGGGATTTTAACAGGTGTTGTTTTAGGCTTAGCGCGTGCTTTCGGTGAAGCGTTAGCGGTTCAAATGGTAATCGGGAATACGATTAAATTACCAGAAGGAATATATAGTCCGACAGCGACGTTAACTGGTATTTTAACAATGGACATGACGAATACATTGAACGGAACTGCTTGGAACAATGCGCTATGGACTTTAGCGATGATTTTACTTGTTATTTCATTCCTGTTTATTTTAGTAATTCGAGCGATTGGGCAAAGAGGTGAGCGATAATAATGAATGCAAGAACGGTAAATAAAGTTTGGACGGGTATCTTTTATGCGGTTGCGGCTTTAGTTGTAGCTTTGCTAGTGTTCTTAGTATTTGAGATTTTACAAAAGGGATGGGGATTTTGGGATCCTAATTTCTTGTTTGGAGAACCAAGCAATACAAGAGCTGGTGGTGGGATTGGTCCGCAGTTATTCAATTCCTTCTACATGCTTGTTATAACGCTTATTATATCTATTCCTCTTGGATTAGGTGCTGGAATATATTTAGCGGAGTACGCAAAACAAGGACGTTTTTTAAATTTTGTTCGTCTATGTATAGAGACGATGGCGTCTTTACCTTCTATTGTTGTTGGTTTATTTGGTTTGTTAGTGTTCGTTACAATGACAGGTTGGGGATACACAGTAATGGGTGGTGCTCTTGCTTTAACTATTTTAAATTTACCAGGTTTAACGCGTGTTTGTGAAAATGCGATTTCAGAAGTTCCTCAGAATGTAAAAGAGGCAAGTCTTGGATTAGGTGCAACGAAGTGGCAAACAATCGCTCGTATTATTATCCCATCGTCATTACCACAAATTATTACAGGGATTATTTTAGCGGCGGGTCGTATATTTGGGGAAGCGGCAGCATTAATTTACACAGCGGGTTTAACATCCCCGATTTTAAATTCAGCAGCGGATTTCTCAAGTCCTGCGCATCCTTTAAATCCGTTTAGACCAGCTGAAACATTAGCGGTTCACATTTGGAAATTAAATTCTGAAGGAGTTATTCCAGATGCGAAGTTGATTGCGACAAAATCTGCAGCTGTATTAATTATTATGGTATTACTATTCAATGTTATTTCACGCTTGATAGCATCTATATTACACAAGCGCTTTACAGGAACGAAAAGAAAAAGTAAAACAACGAAAAAGGTAAAAGCGGCATAAATTATAAAGAAGAACTCTCTATTTATAGGTAGGGGGTTCTTTTGTATTTTAATATAGAAGGAATGGATGTAATGATTGTTGAATTTGTGATTAATTATAAAGAAGAACAGATGTAATTTAGAGAGGAGCTTTAATTTGTTTTTTCTGCAAATGTCAGGTTTTCCTGGGTCAGGAAAATCGACAGTTTCTAAGTATATAGCGAAATTAACAGGTGCTGTAATTATAGATCATGATGTTTTGAAATCCGCGTTGTTAAAATCATTAAAAGTAAAAGGAATTGAATCAACGATTGTTGGTGGGCTTGCGTATGATGCCGAAGGGGTATTGATTGATTCTTATTTAGAACAAGGGCATAGTGTTATATTGGATAGTCCGTGTTTATATGAGGGAATGGTTGAAAAAGGGATTGAACTATCAAATAAACATGGTGTGAAATATAAATATATTGAGTGTTATCTTAATGATATGGAAGAGATTAATAGGAGACTGCAAACACGTAAGCGTATGATCAGTCAAATTGAAAAGGTGGAGTCGGAAGTAGGTTTTAAAAAGTGGTTAAATGGTAGTAAAAGACCTTCAAATAATGAATACCTTATTGTGGATTCTAGTAAACCTATAGAGCAATATGTGGAAAAAATGATGGATTATATGACTAAATAGAGAAAAGGCGTTATCTTCATTTGTGAAGATAACGCCTTTTGTTTTTAAATATCAGGTGTTTCTGTAGAAGTGCTTATTTTCCTGCGGGAGCGTCTTTTTCTCCCGATTTTATCTAATAGTTCATACATAACTGGAACGACTACTAATGTAAGAGCAGTTGAGACTGCCAAACCGCCGATGACAACGACGGCTAAACTTTTTGATACCATACTTCCTGCTTGGGATTGGCCAAATAGGAGTGGGAGCATAGCAACGATTGTTGTAATAGCTGTCATAATAATTGGGCGTAGTCTAGTAGAACCTGCTTCAAGTAAGGCTTCTCTAGTTTCCATTCCATGTTCCCGATTTTGTTGGACTCTTTCTATTAATACAATAGCGTTTGTAACAACAATCCCGATTAACATTAATGCGCCGATCAAGGAATTTACATCAACAGGTGTTCGTGAAATGATTAATCCTAAAATACCACCGACAGCAGCTAATGGTAAGGAGAATAGGATTGCAAAAGGAGCACGTGCTTGCCCGAAGGTGATAACCATAATTAAATATACAATCCCGATTGCAATCCCCATAATTTTGAATAAATCTGTAAAATTCTCTTGCATAGATTCAGTAGCTCCTGCGATATTTACTTTTGCACCACCAGGTAAATCTAAGTCAGTCATCGCTTTATTTACTGCTGTGTTTACTTTACTCAAATCTTCATTTGAAGCTTCGGCTGTAATTTGGATTGTTTCTTTTCCGTCTTTATGGAAAATTTCTGTTTGTGTTTGTTTTTCTGAAATAGTTGCAATGTCTTTTAAAGGTATTGGTCCATTAATAGGTGATAGTATGTTTGTATTTAAAATATCTTCTTGTTTATTAATGTTTTCTTTTTTGTGTTCTATCATAATAGTAGCTTTTTCATTATTAATTGTAATTTCGCCAATAGGTGATTTCTTCATAAGGAATGCTACTTGTTGCGCAGCTATTTCTGGTGTTAAACCTAGTTGTTCAGCCTTTGTTTGATCAATATGAATTTGCCATTCTTTCTTAGAGTCTTCTAAATTTGTTTTTACTTTAGAAAGATCATCCATGCTTTTTAGTTTTGTTTCAACGATAGTAGCCGCTTCTTTTAAATCCGCTTCGTTAGTAGCTGTTACGTTAAATTGTAAGTTATTGCCGCCGCCAGAGCTTGAATAACTTGTTTTTATATAATCAAGTTCAGCAGGCTCAAAAGTTTTATGTTCCTTTTTTAACTCTTTAATATATTGATCAATATCAGAACCTTTTTTAAAGACTACGAATATACTAGCGAGGTTATTTTTAGTTGTTTGCCCCCATTGTGCATCTTCTGCGCTAGATCCCATTCGTAAAATAACGTCTGTTATATCTGAATTAGAAAGTAATTTCTTTTCAAAATCAAATGCTTTTTGTTTTTGAGATTCAGCATTATAATGGGCTGGAAATGTCATGTTAATAGATAACATTGTGTCGTCTTCAGATTTTATGTTTGCTTTCGGTAGTAATATATAAGCTGCAATTGATCCTACAAATAATAAAAATGCAGTAAGTAGAATAATGAATTTATGAGAAAGAGCCCACTTTAATGTAGCGACATATCGTGATGAAGAACTTGGCTTTCGATGCTTTGTTTTTTTGAGTAGTAAAAAAGCCATAAGTGGAACAACTGTTAGTGCAACGATTAAGGATGATAATATAGAATATACAACTGCTAATACCATAGGTAACATTAATTTTCCGATTGCTCCTGATACGAGGCCGATAGGTAAAAAAACAGCGACCGTTGTTAAAGTAGAAGAAGTAATTGCGACTGCGACTTCTTTCGTTGCATCGAGAATGATATCTTTAGAGAAAGAATCTTTTTGTAAACGGCGGAAAATATTCTCGATGACAACGATACTATCATCG
>NZ_CP096490.1:740000-4840000 GCF_056738645.1 Bacillus sp. PK3-067
CAATGGAGGGACGCAGAAGGATAGAAGAAGCGTGCGATTGGTTGTGCACGTCCAAGCAGTTAGGCTGATAAGTAGGCAAATCCGCTTATCGCGTATGCTGAGCTGTGATGGGGAAGCTCCTTATGGAGCGAAGTCTTTGATTCCCCGCTGCCAAGAAAAGCTTCTAGCGAGATAAAAGGTGCCTGTACCGCAAACCGACACAGGTAGGCGAGGAGAGAATCCTAAGGTGTGCGAGAGAACTCTGGTTAAGGAACTCGGCAAAATGACCCCGTAACTTCGGGAGAAGGGGTGCTTTCTTAACGGAAAGCCGCAGTGAATAGGCCCAAGCGACTGTTTAGCAAAAACACAGCTCTCTGCGAAGCCGTAAGGCGAAGTATAGGGGGTGACACCTGCCCGGTGCTGGAAGGTTAAGGAGAGGGGTTAGCGTAAGCGAAGCTCTGAACTGAAGCCCCAGTAAACGGCGGCCGTAACTATAACGGTCCTAAGGTAGCGAAATTCCTTGTCGGGTAAGTTCCGACCCGCACGAAAGGTGTAACGATTTGGGCACTGTCTCAACCAGAGACTCGGTGAAATTATAGTACCTGTGAAGATGCAGGTTACCCGCGACAGGACGGAAAGACCCCGTGGAGCTTTACTGTAGCCTGATATTGAATTTTGGTACAGTTTGTACAGGATAGGCGGGAGCCATTGAAACCGGAGCGCTAGCTTCGGTGGAGGCGCTGGTGGGATACCGCCCTGACTGTATTGAAATTCTAACCTACGGGTCTTATCGACCCGGGAGACAGTGTCAGGTGGGCAGTTTGACTGGGGCGGTCGCCTCCTAAAGTGTAACGGAGGCGCCCAAAGGTTCCCTCAGAATGGTTGGAAATCATTCGTAGAGTGCAAAGGCATAAGGGAGCTTGACTGCGAGACCTACAAGTCGAGCAGGGACGAAAGTCGGGCTTAGTGATCCGGTGGTTCCGCATGGAAGGGCCATCGCTCAACGGATAAAAGCTACCCCGGGGATAACAGGCTTATCTCCCCCAAGAGTCCACATCGACGGGGAGGTTTGGCACCTCGATGTCGGCTCATCGCATCCTGGGGCTGTAGTCGGTCCCAAGGGTTGGGCTGTTCGCCCATTAAAGCGGTACGCGAGCTGGGTTCAGAACGTCGTGAGACAGTTCGGTCCCTATCCGTCGTGGGCGTAGGAAATTTGAGAGGAGCTGTCCTTAGTACGAGAGGACCGGGATGGACGCACCGCTGGTGTACCAGTTGTTCTGCCAAGGGCATAGCTGGGTAGCTATGTGCGGAAGGGATAAGTGCTGAAAGCATCTAAGCATGAAGCCCCCCTCAAGATGAGATTTCCCATAGCGTAAGCTAGTAAGATCCCTGAAAGATGATCAGGTTGATAGGTTCGAGGTGGAAGCATGGTGACATGTGGAGCTGACGAATACTAATAGATCGAGGACTTAACCATATAATATGTAGCAAATGTTATCTAGTTTTGAAAGAATATAAAAAACTTGTTGACTTTCGAGGTCAAATAAGTTAAAATGATTCTTGTCTTAAATGAATACAGTCTGGTAATGATGGCAGAGAGGTCACACCCGTTCCCATACCGAACACGGAAGTTAAGCTCTCTAGCGCCGATGGTAGTTGGGACCTTGTCCCTGTGAGAGTAGGACATTGCCAGGCAAAATGGAGGATTAGCTCAGCTGGGAGAGCACCTGCCTTACAAGCAGGGGGTCGGCGGTTCGATCCCGTCATCCTCCACCATATATGTCGGAGGGGTAGCGAAGTGGCTAAACGCGGCGGACTGTAAATCCGCTCCTTCGGGTTCGGCAGTTCGAATCTGCCCCCCTCCACCATTCTTAATTAATGGGCTATAGCCAAGCGGTAAGGCAACGGACTTTGACTCCGTCATGCGCTGGTTCGAATCCAGCTAGCCCAGCCATTAAGAGCCATTAGCTCAGTTGGTAGAGCATCTGACTTTTAATCAGAGGGTCGAAGGTTCGAGTCCTTCATGGCTCACCATTTTAATGAAATATGCGGGTGTGGCGGAATTGGCAGACGCACTAGACTTAGGATCTAGCGCCTTTGGCGTGGGGGTTCGACTCCCTTCACCCGCACTTTTAATAAAATAACTCATACATGTCTTGCGGAAGTAGTTCAGTGGTAGAATACAACCTTGCCAAGGTTGGGGTCGCGGGTTCGAATCCCGTCTTCCGCTCCAATTTTCAATATGACATGCCGGGGTGGCGGAACAGGCAGACGCACAGGACTTAAAATCCTGCGGTGGGTGACCACCGTGCGGGTTCGACCCCCGCCCTCGGCACCATATGCGCCCGTAGCTCAATTGGATAGAGCGTTTGACTACGGATCAAGAGGTTAGGGGTTCGACTCCTCTCGGGCGCGCTTTTATTAACGGGAAGTGGCTCAGCTTGGTAGAGCACCTGGTTTGGGACCAGGGGGTCGCAGGTTCAAATCCTGTCTTCCCGATATTCCCAAAAAACATGGGGCCTTAGCTCAGCTGGGAGAGCGCCTGCCTTGCACGCAGGAGGTCAGCGGTTCGATCCCGCTAGGCTCCACTTTATTTAATATATGTCTCGGAGGTATACCCAAGTTCGGCTGAAGGGATCGGTCTTGAAAACCGACAGGCGGTGAGAATCGCGCGGGGGTTCGAATCCCTCTACCTCCTCCATTTTTTCTTTAATGGTTTAGACATATAATAATAAAATATTTATTTTTTCCTTCATGGAGGTATACCCAAGTTCGGCTGAAGGGATCGGTCTTGAAAACCGACAGGCGGCGAGAGTCGCGCGGGGGTTCGAATCCCTCTACCTCCTCCATTTTTAAAACTTTATATTGTCGCGGGGTGGAGCAGCACGGTAGCTCGTCGGGCTCATAACCCGAAGGTCGCAGGTTCAAATCCTGTCCCCGCAACCAAATGGTCCCGTGGTGTAGTGGTTAACATGCCTGCCTGTCACGCAGGAGATCGCCGGTTCGACCCCGGTCGGGACCGCCATTTATGTTGGCTCGGTAGCTCAGTCGGTAGAGCAGAGGACTGAAAATCCTCGTGTCGGCGGTTCGATTCCGTCCCGAGCCACCATTTTTTTATGCCGGCTTAGCTCAATTGGTAGAGCAACTGACTTGTAATCAGTAGGTTGGGGGTTCAAGTCCTCTAGCCGGCATCATTTAGGGGCATAGTTTAAAGGTAGAACTGAGGTCTCCAAAACCTCCAGTGTGGGTTCGATTCCTACTGCCCCTGTAAAGTATATGGGCCTATAGCTCAGCTGGTTAGAGCGCACGCCTGATAAGCGTGAGGTCGATGGTTCGAGTCCATTTAGGCCCACCATATATTATTCCGCAGTAGCTCAGTGGTAGAGCTATCGGCTGTTAACCGATCGGTCGTAGGTTCGAGTCCTACCTGCGGAGCCATGGCCCGTTGGTCAAGTGGTTAAGACACCGCCCTTTCACGGCGGTAACACGGGTTCGAATCCCGTACGGGTCATACAAAAAAGAGTCAGCATTATGCTGGCTCTTTTTTATTTTGTTAATCCTTTTTATTACGTTACTTTCCAGAAATAAATAAAGGAATTTTGGAAAAGCTATGGTATGTATAAAAAGGAGGAAATCATAATGACACGAGTGAGAGACTTAATGAGTACCCATATTGTACATTGTACACCGCTAGACAATGTATATGAGGCAGCTGTAAAAATGAAGGAAGAATCGATTGGATTAATTCCTGTTGTTGAAAATGAGCAAGTTGTTGGGCTTGTTACTGATCGTGATTTAGTCGTTCGAGGGATTGCTGAAAAACATCCTGGATCTAATAAGATTACAAATGTAATGACAACAAATATTATCTCAGTTTCTCCAAATGATTCTATTGAAAAAGCTACAGAGCTAATGGCACAGCATCAAATTAGACGATTACCAGTAGTTGATAGTGGTCAACTTATTGGCATGTTAGCACTAGGAGATTTAGCTATAAGGGAATCAGCAGATGATCAAGCTGGATTTGCCTTGAGCGAAATCTCAGAGCGTACAGAGTAAATTGAAACTTTCATTAACCGAGAGTTTAATGGTCACTCATAAAGAGCTAAATTATATATAAATTTCAGATACATTATTCTAGTATATATGGATTAAACTAATATGTTAGCGTGATGTATCTGAGACATTATATAATAAGTATGTGGTTAATAATTTCGACATTTTTTTAAAATTTGTTATTCTTAATTTTTAATAAGAGAAAAGATGATATACTGATAGATATAAGTATTATGAGAGATTTTGAATATAACAATATTAATTTTTAGTGGTGCGATAATAAATTAATATTTCCTACATAGATGAAAAGGGAAGGGGAATTATATGAAGGCTGTACAGGGCGATCCAAATTGGAATTTGGTTACAGATACATATATAGAACCAAATAATTTCGCTGAATTATTTTCTTTGCTTGTACCTTGTCACCCAAAAGGTGAGGGGAAAGAACGAACTATATTAGTATGGAAAGAGAAAGAATTTTATAAAGAAGAAAATTTAGCGGCATTTATCGTATATGGCATGAATAAAGCAAAGAAATTACCGCAGTTTCATAAAGATGAAATTCCAACTTTAGTGCGTATTCTTCGCTTATGCCAAGAGATTGGTTGGTATGAAGAGGCAAATGATTTTATGATAGCGCAAGGATTAGCTGAGTTTGTTCATACTTCATTGGAATATGAAACATGGGATCTTTTGACGCAATCAGTTGCTTTAAATTATTTAATTATTAAATATCGTATAGGTGAATTGACAGATAGGGATATTGAAATTTGGGATAGAGTTAAATTTAATGAGAAGTGTATAACCGATTGTAAACATTTATTATCTCATAAAGAAGTATTGGAATTTACATTCTTTTATATGTGCAAGAGAGCGAAATCATTATCAAAAGAGCAATTAAATAGTGATATGATGAGTTTAGCAATGTATTGTAATACTTTTGTATATGATTTGTATACACATGATTTATTACGGAAATATCGTAAGTGTACAGATTTCCTATCATATTATGGGCCTAGTCAGGCAGTTTTAGCATGTCAAAGAGCTGTATTATCTCAAATTTCCGATCGCTTAGACCCATTAAAGACAACGCATGTAGATGATTATTTATATGTGATGAAAGAAATGATGGAGCATATGACGATAGGAGTAATGGATCGATATGGTCATTTTATTGGAAAGCTACTATCTTATGTGCCATTTTTCGAAATGATACAAGTTCCACAGCATGCATATTATTGTGAAGAATTACTGTATATTTGTAAGGGCATTGAATATAAAGAAGAAACACTACGCAATTATATATTTATACAATTACATGATTGTTTACCATCATTTTTTAGGCTATTTCTTAAAAATAAGCGTTACGCAACGATTCATGATATTCTTTTCTATTGGTGCGATGACGAACAACGAATGAGCTTAGAGAAAAAATATAATCTGAGCTTTATTTATGAAAAATATGCTTGTGGATAAACAATATTTTCGATATGAAAAATTAATATAAATTAAAAAGGATCTCCAGTTTATGTGAGATCCTTTTTTGTTAGTAAAACAAGGAGAAAGTGATTAAGACAAGAAACAACATTCCATATAGGAGAAGTTGTGCAGTATAACTTCCTTGTATACCAAAAAAAGTATTGGCTTTCTTATACAAATTCAATATGTATTTTATTGGAGTATCTTTGAAAGATTGGTACACAGTGTCTCCTCTTTCTAAGCTTCTTGTTTTTGTTTTTGGTTATAAGGGACATTAATATATCTAGCTACAAATAATAAAACAGCCATAAAGAATACTGGAAATACAGTAGATAAATAAAAGCCATTACTAATTATATTTGTTATGAGAGCACTCAAAAGAAAAATAGCATTATAAATATGGGCAATTTTTTGTTTTAGTTGCACTTGAAATGATTCCATCATAATTTCTAATGCAACAAAAGCAATAATAATAGATAAAAATACAATGTTTGTATTGTAAATGATTAAACAACAGATTAAACCTAAAAAGGCTACGTATTCAATTATAAGAGGTATATTGCGTGGCATACAATTTACCTAACTAAATATGGCAGTGGA
The DNA here is from genome assembly GCF_056738645.1 of Bacillus sp. PK3-067. Lineage (NCBI taxonomy): Bacteria > Bacillati > Bacillota > Bacilli > Caryophanales > Bacillaceae > Bacillus > Bacillus sp. PK3-067. The sequence continues at coordinate 746,115 of NZ_CP096490.1, forward strand.
TTTACTGCATTTGTTTTTTCAAAATTCCATTCTCCATTATGTAATTCAAAATGAAGATGTTGCCCGTATGAATGACCTGTGTTTCCCATATGACCTATTAATTGTCCAGTCTGTACTTGATCACCAGCTTGTACAGTGCGATCCTTCATATGAGCATAAACAGTTGTATATAATTTCCCATTGATTTGATGCGCAATGAAAACAACATTGCCATAGCTAGCTGAATAATAAGATTTCACAACTTTACCTGCAGCAGCAGCTTGGATAGAGACGTTTCCTGGAGCGGCAATATCTATACCATAATGCATTTGTTCCCAGCGTATATCAAAGGTTGAGCTAATTCTTCCTTGAGCGGGGAATTTGAAAGCAGCTGGAATTGATGAAGGCTGATCTGTTTTAGCTTGTGGTTGATTTTGTACTACATAGTGTTTTGCTACATATCCGTATCCTGTGCCAAAACGAATTTTATACCAAGTACCTACAGTTTCTACTACTTGTACTTGAGTACCGTTTTGTAATGAACCGAGTAGAGCGCTACTTGTACTAGCGGTGCTACGTACATTTAGATTAGGTGTTGCAACAGTATATTTTGTATTATTTTGAACGGTGATTCCTTTTACTAAGGGTTGTGAACCATTAGAGATGAATGCTTTTTGTACGTAACCTGTTTGGCCATTATGTGATATTTTATACCATTCGCCTTGATCTTCTTGAACGGTAATAAACTTACCATTTGGTAATACATCTAAAATGGAAGATTCTAAATTAGGTTCAGAGCGAACGTTTAATGCATTAGCATTAACGATGTATTGATCATTAGATTGAAGTTTGTTTTTTAGTAAAATAGCATCTTTTTGTACATAACCTACTTTATTATGAACAGATACTTTATACCAACCATTAGTTGTTTCAATGATGTTCACTTTTGTATTAAAGCGAATTGTATCAATTGATGTGCTTTTTACGTTATCTTCTGTATGTAATGCTACTTGATCGACTTTGACATACCCAGTTTTAATATTAGATAATTGTTCAGCGTTTGCTTTTTGTACATTTGTTTCACCCATAGAAGGAAGTAAAGAAGCAATCGCTACAGTAGTTGCTGTTAAAGCAGTAGCTTTCATATTCATGGAATAGAGACCTCCTCTAGTTGTATAGTTGTAATTTTATTATAGTATAAAGATATAATATAGTGGGGGTATTCACATAAATGTAATATGAAATCAATATAAAAATAAATTTTTTGAGGATAATGATTCCTTTTTATACAATTAATTGGGGTTTTATTTTCTAAAATAGAATGTATGTATTGTATAATTTTGATATTATGTTGATAATTAAGAAAATTAAAAAAGTTGATGATGTCTTATTAGGGTGTTATACTGACAGTGATAATTTTATAGTTTGCTAGGAGAGCTGGTGTTGCCAGCTGAGAGTAGGCCGTAAGCCTTTGATCCTTTTTATTACCTGATCTAGATTATGCTAGCGTAGGGAAGCAATTCGGACACTAACAATGAGTCCCCGTTTCTTTGCGTATAGAAACGGGGCTTTTTTATTTGAAAATTTCATATTGAAACCACTAGGGGTGCTTGACTTGCTGAGAGAGGAATAATCCTTAACCCTTACAACACCTGATCTAGGTAATACTAGCGAAGGGAAGTGGAACATCGAATAAATGTATAACTTTATTTGCTGTAACCACTTCTTATATATAGAAGTGGTTTTTTATTTAGATACATATATTGGAAGGGGATAGAGAAATGAAATTTTGCGATAGATTATTAGAAACTGTGCAACCGGTTTGGGAGATGAGTCATAATCATCCGTTTGTAGTGGGTATGGGAGATGGCACGTTAGAAAAAGATAAATTTCAGTATTATATTATTCAAGATTATTTATATCTGCTAGATTATGCAAAGTTATATGCGATTGGTGTTGTAAAAGCAACGAATCCACAAGTAATGGGAAAGTTCGCTGAACAAATTGATGGAATATTAAATGGCGAAATGACAATCCATAAACAATATGCAAAAAGACTTGGAATTTCTATAGAGGAGATAGAGTCTGCGAAACCATCTGCTAAAAATTTAGCTTATACAAATTACATGATGTCTGTATCTCAAAATGGCACACTTGCGGAATTAATAGCAGCGCTTCTTCCATGTATGTGGAGCTATTGGGAAATTGGAAAGCGTTTAAATGATATTCCTGGAGCAAGAGATCATGAGTTTTTTGGTGAGTGGATTCAAGGATATAGTTCGGAAGAATACGGTAATCTTTGTATTTGGTTAATAGATTTATTAAATGAAATGGCAGTTGGAAAGTCTGAGAAAGAACTAGAAAGATTAGAGGAGATCTTCTTATATTCCAGTCGATTTGAATATTTATTCTGGGATATGTCCTATCGTAAGGAGATGTGGGGATTTGAGGAGCAAGAACATACTACAGTTTCATAATGTTTCTTTTCATTACGATGAGAAACCAATCATCCATGAATTAAATGCTTCTATACATGAGAAAGAGTTTGTCAGTATTATCGGACCGAGTGGATGTGGAAAAAGTACTTTATTTCGCCTTATTACAGGTCTAGAAAAGGTAAGTACTGGACAGATAGAACTGACAGAAACAAAGAACCATCCTGTAGGATATATGCCGCAAAAAGATATGCTTTTGCCGTGGAGAACAATTATTGAGAATGCTGCCCTGCCGCTAGAGTGCCAAGGTGTACAGAAGAAAGAAGCAGAAGTAAAGGCAAAGGAACTGTTACATAAATTTGGTTTGCAAGGGTATGAGAAAAAATATCCGAAAGATTTATCTGGTGGTATGAGACAACGTGTATCTTTTATTCGAACTTTATTAACAGGCGGGGAGATATTGCTGTTAGATGAACCATTTAGTGCGTTGGATGCTTTAACGAAGACCTCTTTGCAAGAATGGTTGTTTGAACAATGGCAAGAGTGGGAAAAAACAATTTTATTCATTACTCATGATGTTGAAGAAGCGTTATTTCTTTCAAACCGAGTTTTAGTAGTGGAACAGCAGCCGATAACGACTTTGACTGAGCGGAATGTACCGCTTGATCATAACAGAACACGAAAAGATTTATATAAACCGGAAGTATTAGCGCTGAAAGATGAGCTTCTTAGTATGTTACAAAGGCAGGTACTTGTGTGATGAACCGATTGAAAGAATTAGTTCCTGCTATTACACTTTCTAGTATTTTACTAGCTGTGTGGGAAATAGGAGCAAGAATTGTAGATGAGATGTACATTTTACCGTCACCTTCTGCGATTTTAATGAAGATATGGAAACTAAAAGACATATTATTTACGGTTCATTTACCTGCAACGTTATACGTCGTTTTAATAGGTGTTGTTATCTCTATCGTATTAGGTGTAGGGCTAGCGATGTTAATGAATGCGAGTACATGGATGGAGAGAGCGTTTTATCCATTATTAGTTGCTTCACAAACGATTCCGATTACTGCGCTTGCTCCGCTATTTGTTTTATGGTTTGGATATACAATTTGGAGTAAGGTTGTTGTCACAGTTTTAATTACGTTTTTCCCAATTGCGGTCAATACGTATGATGGACTGCGTAGTACGAAAAAAGAATGGGAGGAGCTCTTAGTTACATATGGAGCAACAAAAAGAGATATTTTTCTTAAATTAAAGTTGCCGTCTGCTCTTCCTTATTTTTTCTCAGCTTTAAAAATTGCAGTTCCGCTTAGTGTTATCGGAGCAGCAATTGGAGAATGGCTCGGTGCACAAGCTGGGCTTGGATATTTCAGTAAGAGAATGATGACGCAGTTAGATGGAGCTGGCGTATTTGCACCTATTGTATTGTTATCATTATTAGCTATTTTCTTCGTCGTAATTATTTCCATATTAGAAAAGAAATTCATTAGTTGGAGGAAGCATTCATGAAATTTTTAAAGCGCATCTTTGTGTTTACATTATTAATTGCAATAATTGCAGGATGTTCGAGTAATTCAGCATCAGACAAAAGTAAAAAAGAGAAAGAAATAACAGTCATGTTAGATTGGTATCCAAATGCGGTACATAGCTTTATCTATGCAGCAATTGAAAAAGGATACTTTAAAGAAGAAGGTGTAAAGGTAAATATTAAATTCCCTTCTAATCCGACTGATCCATTAACGCTGGCAGCAGCAGGGAAGGTGACAGTTGGCTTGTATTATCAGCCAGATGTTGTTATGGCGAAAGCGAATGAGCAAATTCCAGTGAAATCAATTGGGGCTGTCGTACGTTCACCATTAAATCATGTTGTATCACTGAAATCAGCGGGCATTCAATCACCGAAAGATTTAGAAGGAAAAACAGTAGGATACTCTGGAACACCATTAAGTGAGATGTATTTAAAAACGATGGTAAAAGAAGCTGGTGGTAATCCTGATACAGTGAAAGTAGTAGATGTTGGCTTTGATTTAGTACCAGCATTAATTACGAAGAAAGTAGATGCGGTAACAGGGGCATACATTAACCATGAAGTACCTGTTATGCGTCATGAAGGCCATGAACCAGCGTACTTTAATCCAGCTGATTACGGAGTACCAAACTATCATGAGCTTGTGTTTGTAACAGGTGATAAAACGTTGAAAAAAGATAAAGAGGCGTTGCAAGCTTTCTTACGTGGTACGAAAAAAGGCTATGATTTCATGAAGAAAAACCCAGATGAAGCATTGAATATTTTATTAAATCATCAAGAAAAAGAAAACTTCCCACTTGTGCCAGAAGTTGAAAAGGAAAGTATGAAAATTTTATTAGAGAAGATGGAAACGAAAGATGAGCCATTCTTATCAGATTCAAAAGAATCTTGGGAGAAACAAAATAAGTGGCTGAAGGACAAAGGAATGACGAAAGAAACCGTCCCAGCCGATGAATTATTCGAAAATATTTTAAAGTAGGCGAATGAATATGAAAAATGAGCTCCACGTAATCTCAAATGGCCATATGCCATTCGAAGAGTTAGTGAATGTAGCGATGCAAATTGAGAGTGAGATTGATTATTTGCATATTCGTGAGCGTGAGAAGAGTACGAAGGAATTATATGAAGGTGTGGAAAGTCTATTAATGGAGGGCTTTCCGGCTTCTAAAATTGTCATAAACGATCGAATTGATATTGCAATTTTATTAAATATTCCTCGTGTTCAACTAGGATATCGAAGTACAGATGTAAAGTCAGTGAAAGAAAAGTTTTCGTATTTGCATGTCGGTTATTCTGTGCATTCGCTAGATGAAGCAATAGTAGCTTTTAAAAATGGAGCGGATTCACTCGTTTATGGCCATGTATTTCCGACAGATTGTAAAAAAGGTGTGCCAGCGAGAGGGCTTGAAGAAATTTCAGACATTGCAAGGTGTTTATCTATACCGATTACAGCAATTGGAGGAATTACCCCAGAAAACACAGTGGATGTTCTTACTAACGGTGTAAGCGGTATAGCAGTTATGTCTGGAATTGTAAGTAGTAGTAACCCGTATAGCAAAGCGAAATCTTATAAGGAATCAATAAGAAAGTGGGCGGAAAAACATGTGTGAGAAGTATGATGTAGCGATTATTGGTGGTGGTGTAATTGGTAGTTCAGTTGCACATTTTCTAGCAGAAAGAGGACATAAAGTAGCGATTGTGGAGAAGCAAAGTATTGCATCGGAAGCTTCAAAAGCAGCTGCTGGTTTACTTGGTGTTCAGGCAGAATGGGATGCGTATGATCCGCTATTTGAACTTGCTAGAGAAAGCCGAGCTATATTTCCACAACTTGCAGCAGTTTTACGTGAAAAGACGGGTGTTGATATTGGATATGAAGAAAAAGGAATTTATCGTATTGCTCAAAATGAAGATGAGAAGGAAAGAATTCTTCACATTATGGATTGGCAGCAGAAAACAGGTGAAGATTCTTATTTTCTAACGGGAGACCATGTGCGGGAAAAAGAGCCATATCTATCCGAATCTATTATAGGAGCAGTATATTATCCGAAAGACGGTCATGTTATTGCACCAGAGCTTACGAAAGCATTCGCACATTCTGCAGCGATTTCCGGTGCTGATATATATGAACAGACAGAAGTATTTGATATCCGTATTGAAAATAATAAAGTGACTGGAGTTATTACAAGTGAAGGTATTGTCACATGTGAGAAAGTCGTTATTGCAGGAGGTTCATGGAGCACGAAGTTACTCAGTTATTTTCACCGCGATTGGGGTACATATCCAGTTAAAGGAGAAGTGGTTGCGGTAAGAAGTAGAAAACAACTTTTAAAAGCACCTATTTTTCAAGAAAGATTTTACATTACTCCAAAGCGCGGTGGACGTTACGTAATTGGGGCAACAATGAAGCCACATACGTTCAATAAAACTGTGCAGCCAGAAAGTATAACTTCTATATTAGAGCGTGCTTATACAATATTGCCAGCTTTAAAAGAAGCAGAATGGGAAAGCACGTGGGCAGGATTAAGACCACAATCGAATCATGAAGCTCCTTATATGGGAGAGCATGAAGAAATAAAAGGTTTATATGCTTGCACGGGCCATTATCGAAACGGTATTTTATTAAGTCCTATTTCTGGCCAATATATGGCTGATTTAATAGAAGGAAAGCAAGAGAATCATTTGCTAGATTCATTGCTTTCTAGAAGAGTTTAGAAAGGGGATGGAAGTTTGAATTTAAAAATTAATGGTAACCAAATTGAAGTGCCAGCGAGTGTAAAAACAGTAGCTGAGCTACTTACACATTTAGAGCTAGATAACAGAATTGTTGTAGTAGAGCGTAATAAAGATATTTTACAAAAAGATGATCATACAGATACATCTGTTTTTGATGGAGACCAAATTGAGATTGTAACTTTCGTAGGAGGCGGTTGATTATGTTAAACATTGGACCATTTTCATTTCATTCTAGACTTTTATTAGGAACAGGTAAATTCCCTGATTTTGACGTACAGCAAAAGGCAATTGACGTTTCTGAAGCTGAAATTTTAACGTTTGCAGTACGTCGTATGGATATCTTTGATGCAAAGCAACCTAATTTATTAGAGAAACTTGATGTGAAAAAATATACGTTATTACCAAATACAGCAGGAGCAAAAAACGCTGAAGAGGCTGTTCGTATTGCAAAATTAGCAAAAGCTTCTGGGCTTTGTGACATGATAAAGGTAGAAGTTATTGGTGATGATAGAACGTTATTACCTGATCCGGTAGAAACGTTAAAGGCATCTGAAATGTTACTGGAAGAAGGATTTATCGTACTTCCGTATACATCTGATGATGTTGTATTAGCACGTAAATTACAAGAGCTTGGCGTGCATGCGATTATGCCAGGAGCATCTCCAATCGGATCAGGACTTGGTATTGTAAATCCATTAAATTTGAGCTTCATTATTGAACAAGCGACAGTACCAGTTATCGTTGATGCCGGTATTGGTAGCCCAGCTGATGCGGCATTTGCAATGGAATTAGGAGCAGATGGCGTGTTATTAAATACAGCTGTATCAGGAGCAAAAGATCCTATTAAAATGGCACAAGCAATGAAATTAAGTATTGAAGCAGGCCGTTTAGGATTTGAAGCAGGTCGTATTGCACGTAAGCGTTGTGCAACTGCAAGTAGTCCTTTAGAAGGAATGAGCGTAGTTGAATAATCGATATTCTCGCCAAGAACTATTTTCTCCAATTGGAGAAGAAGGACAGCAAAAGATAAGAGAAAAGCATGTGCTTATTATCGGTGCAGGTGCATTAGGTAGTGCAAATGCAGAGATGTTTGTAAGAGCAGGTGTTGGCAAGATAACAATTGTTGACCGTGATTATGTAGATTGGAGTAATTTACAAAGACAACAATTGTATGCAGAGAGCGACGTAAAGAATAATCTCCCAAAAGCTATAGCGGCTAAAAAACGTTTAGAAGAGATTAATAGTGATGTAACAATAGAAGCTCTCGTTCAAGATGTAACAGCTGAAGAGCTAGAAGAACTTGTTATAAATGTTGATGTAATTATTGATGCGACTGATAATTTCGAAACGCGCTTTATTGTAAATGATATATCACAAAAATATTCTATTCCATGGATTTACGGTGCATGTGTAGGTAGTTACGGTCTTTCTTACACAATCCTTCCTAGTAAAACACCATGTTTATCATGTTTATTACAGTCGATTCCGCTTGGCGGGGCAACATGTGATACAGCGGGTATTATATCACCTGCTGTATCTCTTGTCGTTTCTCATCAAGTAACAGAAGCTCTTAAACTGTTAGTAGAAGATTACGAATCACTTCGAGATGGGCTTGTATCGTTTGATATGTGGAAGAATGAGTATTCATGTATGAATGTGCAAAAACTTCGCCAGCATAATTGTCCTTCATGCGGAGAGAATGCATTATATCCGTATTTAAATAAAGAAAACACATCAAAAACAGCAGTTTTATGCGGGCGAAATACAGTTCAAATTAGACCACCTCATAAAGATGAAATGAATTTTGAACAATATAAAGAGTTGTTGGAAGGTCGTGTAAATGATTTAAATATAAATCCATATTTACTATCATTTTCTGTTGAAGACAAGAGGTTAGTAGCCTTTAAAGATGGCCGTGTGCTCGTACATGGAACGAAAGATATAAGCGAAGCAAAAACAATTTATCATCGCTATTTTGGATAGAAAAGGATGAATGGGATGAAAGTGAATAAAGCTTTAACAATTGCAGGGTCTGATAGCGGCGGCGGTGCTGGAATTCAGGCAGATTTAAAAACATTCCAAGAGCTTGGTGTATACGGAATGACGGCTATTACGGCAATTACTGCTCAAAACACGCTTGGCGTTCAAGGGGTATATCCTGTTCCGTTAGAAGGTATTACAGAACAGCTGAATTCAATTGGTACGGATTTAACACCAGATGCAGTGAAACTAGGAATGTTATTTAGTAGTGAAATAATTCAAATTGTTGCAGAACAAATTAAAAAATTTGGCTGGAATAATATTGTGCTAGATCCCGTTATGATCGCAAAAGGCGGTGCATCATTATTACAGCAAGAAGCAGTTCATGCATTAAAAGAATATTTATTACCAGTAGCAACCGTTATAACACCGAATGTTCCAGAAGCAGAAGTGTTAACTGGGGTGGAGATTCATAATGTTGAAGATAGTAAGGAAGCTGCAAAAGTATTGCACGAATTAGGTGCTAAATATGTGCTTATGAAGGGCGGACATGCAGAATATCAAGGTAATGAAGTAATTGATTTCCTCTTTGATGGAGAAGAATTTATTGAGTTTAGAAGCGAGCGAATTCCTTCAAAGCAAACGCACGGAAGTGGGTGCACATTTGCTTCAGCGGTTACAGCAGGACTCGCGAAAGGATACTCAATTGAAGATGCTGTTCAAGAAGCAAAACGATTTATTAGTATAGCAATTGAAGAGCCATTGAATATTGGTAGTGGTCATGGACCAACGAATCATTTTGCGTATAAAGTGAATAAAACGCGTGTATAGATAAGTGAAAAGCCAGTTTTATAACTGGCTTTTTTTCTGTTTACTTTTTCAAAATACAGGAGTAATATATCAGCCAGAATATATTTTTTTGTAAACGCTGAGTCCAATTATATGGAGCGGAGGAACCAATTTGTGCAGTGTCACTAGGGGTGAATCTTTCAAATTTGAAAGTAGGGCTACTCTCAAAGCCCGAATCCGACAGCTAACTTCGTAAGCGTCTTGAGAGAGGACGGTGCCATGATGGATACATCACTTCATCGATCTGATTAGTATAGGGGAATATCAATCTATGTTTGATTTCTTTTATACTAAGGAGGATGAGGTACATGGAACTAACACTTATTTGTGTTGGAGAAGAAAGTAAGGTAAATAGTTTAAGAGATCTAGTTGCATTTCAACATGAGTTAGTTATTTTTACAGCAAATGAAGAGGTAGCGGCTGAAGTTAGGAATTGTGGGTTTGATTGGACTTATAGTTGTAGTAAGGAGCAGGATTTTACTAGTATTTGTGAGTGTATTAAGAAGGTCATTTTACTAGGGGATGAGCTTCCAATCGTTAGTTTCTTCACAGAACACATTCGTTTTTCTTTTCAAGCACCTATTACTGTTGTTACAAGGAATAAACGATATCCAGCGAGGCTCTATGAAACCATTGGAGCTAAGTTTGTCGTGTTTACAAATTGTGATAATATTTCTTTTTTATTTTTTGAATAGGGCGGGGGAAGAAATGATGAAGGTACTATTACTTGGAGATATAGCAAATCGTTGGGCAGTATCGGTAGAGCGAGTTCAAGAATTGGTCCAGATTGATCCCCTTTTTCCAGGGCCATATATTATATTACCATCAAAAGATGCTTTGTATTTAGAGATGGATATTACCGAGTATGAGCAGCTACATGCAGAATTGACACAAGTTTATATTCGTGGGAGAAATTTACGTGCATTTTTACGAGGAGAATAAAGGTTGAATAAAAAAGAGCGAATGCTGAGTGCAACAAGCTATGCACTTCATGTCATTCGCTCTTTTTATTTCATATTTAAAAGGTCATTTTTAAGAAAAGAAAAGAGAAATAAAGAAAATAGATGAAATAACAGTAATAATCTTCAATGTAAGCGTTTAAATGAATGTAAATATTATTATTTTCAGTAATTTACCCCTTTACAAGTGAAATATAGAGGAGTATATTTACTCTCATAAATCATTCATAAAATTTCCAAAAAAACCTAAAATCGCTGAGTTCCAGAAATGGAGCGGGGGAACCAATTTTGTGCATCGTCACTTGGGGTGAATCTTTCAGTTTTGAAAGTAGGGCTACTCTTTAGGCCCGAATCCGACAGCTAACCTCGTAAGCGTTTAGAGAGGAGGTTTACTTTTTGTTGTTCATTTTTTGAACACTGAGTAGAGCTCAGTGTTCTTTTTTAATATTTAAATGGTAAATTTTAACAAAAAGAGAGGGATAGTTATGTTAGATGTTGTAATGGTCGGGATTTTTATTTTATTAGTTGCATCGATGGCAAGTCTTGCAAGTTGGTCAGATAAAGTTGTGAAAGAAGGAAAGCAATCATGATGATTGTCTTATCGGTTATTGTCGCAGCAATTACAGTGTATTTAGTGTATGCATTATTAAATCCAGAGAAGTTTTAATTAGGGGGAATCATTCATTATGATTTGGGTTGCAGTCATTATTACAATGCTCTTGTTTATTTTAGTAGCAAAGCCAACGGGGATTTATTTAGAAAAAGCTTTTCAAGGTAGCAAAACGTTAGATAAAGTATTCGGGCCTTTTGAAAAACTTATTTTTAAAATTACGGGTGTAAAAGCATACAATCAAACGTGGAAACAGTACGCATTATCATTAGTTTTATTAAATGGATTTATGATCGTTGTCGTATACTTCATTTTCAGATTACAGGGTGTGCTGCCACTAAATCCAGCGCATATTGAAGGGATGGAGCCTACGCTCGCTTTTAATACAGCAATTAGTTTTATGGCTGATACAAACTTACAGCATTATAGCGGTGAAAATGGTTTATCTTATTTATCACAATTAATCGGAATTACATTTTTAATGTTTGCGGCACCAGCAACGACATTAGCGCTCGTTATGGCTTTTATAAGAGGACTTGCTGGAAAAGAACTTGGTAACTTTTTCGTTGATTTTACGAGAGCGTTAACGAGAGTGTTTCTTCCTATTGCATTTATTGCGGCACTAGTTTTTGTCGCACTTGGCGTACCACAAACGTTAGATGGGGCGGTTACAGCACAAACGATTGAAGGTGCAAAGCAAAGTATTTTACGTGGACCTGTTGCATCATTCGTTTCCATTAAGGAACTTGGAAATAACGGCGGTGGATTTTTCGGAGCAAACTCTACGCATCCTTTCGAAAATCCAGGACAAATGAGTAATATTTTGCAAATGATGCTTATGATGTTATTACCAACAGCACTTCCATTTACGTACGGACGAATGGTCGGAAATAAAAAACAAGGCCGCATCCTTTTCGTGTCACTATTTATGGTATTTTTACTAGGGTTTATAACGATTACGACATCTGAACTAAACGGGAACCCGGCATTAAATGGAATGGGTATCGAACATGTACAAGGAAGTACAGAAGGGAAAGAAGTACGATTTGGAACAGTATTTTCTTCACTATACGCAACGGTAACGACAGCTGCTGAAACAGGCGCTGTTAATACGATGCATGATACGTTAACACCAATTGGCGGTTTAGTTCCGCTTGTAAATATGATGTTAAATACTGTGTATGGCGGCGTTGGAGCAGGTTTTGTAAACATTATTATGTATACAATTATCGCGGTGTTTATATCTGGGTTAATGGTTGGACGGACACCAGAGTTTTTAGGTAAAAAGATTGAAGGTAAGGAAATGAAATTAATCGCGGTCACGATTTTATTTCATCCATTGCTCATTTTAGGATTTTCGGCATTAGCTCTTTCAACAAATTTAGGGACGGATGCTATTTCTCATTCCGGTTTCCACGGTTTGACGCAAGTGGTATATGAATATACATCGTCAGCTGCGAATAACGGATCTGGATTTGAAGGATTAGGAGATAATACACCGTTTTGGAATATTACGACTGGTTTAGTTATGTTTTTAGGACGTTACTTCAGTTTAATTACGATGCTAGCTGTGGCAGCTTCATTGAAAGAAAAAACGGTAGTGCCAGAAACAGTCGGAACGTTCCGTACAGATAATAGTTTATTTGGTGGCATCTTCATCGGAACAATTGTAATTGTCGGTGCATTAACATTCTTCCCGATGTTAGTACTCGGTCCAATTGCAGAATTTCTTACATTGAAGTAATGGAGGGTAAATGATGAGACCGGTAGTAGTAAAAGAAAAACAAGTAAATGAGTCACAAATACATGCTGTAGAAGATGAAGTTAGACAAGCGAAAACGATGGATCGTGATATCGTAACACATGCGATGAAGCAATCCGTTGCGAAATTGAATCCGAAAGTCATGATAAAGAATCCGATTATGTTCGTTGTGGAAATTGGATTTATCATTACGTTCATTTTATCTTTTCTTCCAAGCAGTTCTAGTAGTATACCAGGATGGTTTAATATAACAGTTTCTCTCATTCTATTATTTACAGTTTTATTTGCGAATTTTGCAGAAGCATTAGCAGAAGGTCGTGGTAAAGCGCAAGCCGATTCTTTAAAGCAGTCGAAGAAAGATGTGTTTGCAAATGTAGTAAAAGAAAATGGAGACATTGTCCAAGTTTCAGCAACTGATCTTAGAAAAGGTGACGTTGTTATCGTAAAACAAGGAGAAATGATTCCAAGTGATGGCGAAGTAATCAAAGGATTAGCATCTGTAGATGAATCTGCAATTACAGGTGAATCAGCTCCTGTTATAAAAGAAGCAGGCGGTGATTTTTGTTCCGTAACAGGTGGAACGATGGTCGTAAGTGATGAAATTACAATTGTCATTACGAGTAATCCTGGTGAATCATTTATCGATAAAATGATTTCTTTAGTAGAAGGAGCTGCTCGTCAAAAAACGCCGAATGAGATTGCTTTAAATACAGTATTAACGAGCTTAACTCTTATTTTCTTAATCGTCGTTGTGACGTTGCCGATTTTTACAAATTATTTAGGTTTTCAAATTGATACTGCTGTACTTGTAGCGTTGTTAGTATGTTTAATTCCAACGACAATTGGTGGTTTGCTATCAGCGATTGGTATTGCGGGGATGGATCGGGTGACAAAATTTAACGTGCTAGCGATGTCAGGGAAAGCAGTAGAAGCTGCGGGCGATATTAATACAATTATTTTAGATAAAACAGGTACAATTACTTTTGGGAACCGAATGGCTCATACATTATTGCCTGTAGGAAATGAAACGATTGAGCAAGTTGGAAAGTGGGCCGCTATTAGTTCTGTTTTAGATGAAACACCAGAAGGTCGATCTGTTATCGAGTATGTGCAGGGAAAATCTATATCATATAATAGAGAACTTGCAGAACAAGGTGAGTTTGTTCCGTTTAAAGCAGAAACGAGAATGAGTGGTGTTGATTTACAGGACGGAACGAAAGTGAGAAAAGGTGCTGTCGGTAGCGTGATTGAATGGGTTCAGTCACAAGGTGGAACAATTCCGAAAGATGTAAATCAAAAAGCAGATTTCATTTCAAAAGAGGGCGGAACACCACTTGTAGTTGCAGTGAATAATCGTATTTACGGTTTAATCTATTTAAAAGATACAGTAAAACCTGGTATGCGTGAACGTTTTGAACAGTTACGTCAAATGGGGATTAAAACGGTTATGTGTACAGGGGATAACCCATTAACAGCAGCAACCATTGCAAAAGAAGCAGGAGTAGATGAATTCGTTGCCGAGTGTAAACCGGAAGATAAAATTGCTGTCATTAAAGCAGAGCAAGATAAAGGGAAACTTGTAGCGATGACAGGTGATGGTACAAATGATGCTCCAGCATTAGCACAGGCGGACGTTGGATTAGCGATGAACAGTGGTACGACAGCAGCGAAAGAAGCGGCAAACATGATTGATCTAGACTCGAATCCAACGAAAATTATTGAGGTTGTAGGAATCGGTAAGCAATTGTTAATGACGCGAGGTGCTTTAACGACGTTTAGTATTGCGAATGATATAGCAAAATATTTTGCAATCATTCCAGCAATGTTTACACTTGCGATTCCGCAAATGGAGGCATTGAACATTATGAAATTAACATCACCACTGTCAGCGATTTTATCAGCATTAATATTTAACGCTGTTATTATTCCATTACTCATTCCGTTAGCGATGAAAGGTATTGCATATAAACCGATGAGTTCTAATGCATTGCTTAGCCGAAACTTACTTATTTATGGGCTTGGCGGAGTTATCGTTCCGTTCATTGGAATTAAAGTAATTGATATAATTGTCGGCTTGTTCATATAAGGAAGAGGGGAAAAAGATGGAGAAGAAACAAAGTATACTATCACCAATTATCCGTATTACTTTTACATTTCTAGTGTTGTGCGGACTTGTATACCCGCTTATTGTTACTGGTATTGCACAAGCCGTGATGAAGGATAATGCGGATGGAAGTCTAATATATAATGATAAAAATGAAGTGATTGGTTCTAAATTAATCGGGCAAAACTTCACGGATCCACGTTATTTTCAAGGGCGTGTTTCTAGTATTGAATATAAGGCTGAAGCATCTGGTTCAAATAACTATGCACCATCTAATCCAGATTTAGAGAAACGAGTAGAGAAAAGTATTGAAGAGTGGAAGAAACAAAATCCGAGCGTTCCAGTTACAGAAGTACCGATAGATTTAGTGACAAATTCAGGTTCAGGGCTTGATCCTGATATTAGTCCGAAGGCAGCTTCTGTGCAGGTGGATCGCATATCGAAATTAACGAATATTCCGAAAGAAAAACTTAATCAATTGATTAAAGATCAAACAGAAGGTGCTGCGCTTGGTTTATTTGGAGAGACCCGCGTAAACGTCTTAAAGCTAAATTTGGCATTACAGGAATTAATGAAATAGTAACAGTGCTACCTCAATCTAACGGATTGAGGTAGCGTTGTTTCGAATGAAAGGTAGTGTTTATTGTGTATGCAGATGATTATGAACCGAAGTTTCAAAGGCGAACGCCAGAGGAATATTTAGAATATATTCGTCAGCAAAATCGCGGAAAGTTAAAGTTATATGTAGGAGCAGCTCCAGGCGTAGGAAAAAGTTATAAAATGCTCTTTGATGCAAGGGAAATGAAAAAAGATGGAATTGATATTGTAATTGGTTTAATTGAAACGCATGGAAGAAAAGAGACGGAAGAAGCAATTGCTGATTTAGAAAAAGTTCCTTTGAAAGAAATACAGTATAAAGGAAAGGTATTTTATGAGCTTGATGTGGAAGGAATAAAAAAACGCGCGCCGCAAGTAGTCGTAGTGGATGAACTTGCGCATAGTAATGTTCCTGGTTCTAAGCATAAAAAACGTTATATGGATGTGCAGGAATTGTTAGAGGCTGGTATATCGGTATTATCAGCTTTTAATATTCAACATTTAGAAAGTGTTCATGATATTGTAGCTCAAATTACGAATGTAAAAGTAAGAGAACGAGTTCCAGATTTTATTTTACAAAAAGCAAATGAAATTCAGCTCGTTGATGCAACACCGGAAGTACTTCGGAAGAGGTTAATAGACGGAAAGATATATAAAGAAGAAAAAATTCAGCAAAGCTTACAAAATTTCTTTACGCTTAATAATTTAGGAGCACTTAGGGAATTATCACTTCGCGAGGTGGCCGATGATATGGACGAGAAAATTAGCCAAACAGTAATAGAACCAATTGGCGTAAAAGAAAAAATTCTTGTTTGTGTACAATACAGTTCAACAGCGGAGAAATTAATAAGACGGGGATGGCGCATGGCTGATCGGTTAAATGCTGAATTGTATGTATTAAATGTTGAAAGAGAAAATATAGACTCTCTTTCAGCTGGTAAAAAACAAACAATTGAAGAGTGGAAGACGCTCACGAATCAATTTGATGCGAGTTTTGTATTAGAAGAAGCAAAGGGAAGAAAGCCAGCGGATGTTATTATTGAAGTCGCGAAAAGATTGCAAGTAACACAAATTTTACTTGGGCAATCAGCGAGAACGCGGTGGGAAGAAATTCGAAAAGGTTCTATTGTAAATGAAATTATGAGACAAACAAAGTATATTGATATTCATATTGTTGCGGATCAAAGAGGGTAAAATAGAGCCGACCTTTTTTGGGGCTCTATTTTGCTTTTTGTACAGAATGAAAACTTAGCATTTTCATTGTATATAAGATTACAAGTAAAAATATAATTGCGCCTAGGAAGAAAATCCAAAAGTAATTTTGGTTAAATAAAAGAAATCCACCTATAAGTGGCCCTGTGCCCATACCAAGATAGCGGATGAAGTTGTACATACCGATAGCTGTTGCGCGTTCTTGTACGAATTCTTCTGTTAATAAAGTAGTGTGAGTTGGCATAGAAAGTCCCATACTAAAACCGTACAAAGATGTAACGATAATGATGAATGGGATATTGATGTTATATGTGAAAGAGAATAAAACGACACATATAATATTGAAGAAACTCGTAATAAATAAAGCTTGCTTTGTTGTGAGGCGTTTTTGCAAAAACTTGTAGCAAAAACTTCCTAGCATGATAGAAAGAGACATTGGTACAAACATAAGACCAATTTTATTTACAGTTAAATGAAATGAATTTGTTAAAATACTCGGTAAAAAAACGAGAAAGCAAAAGTAAATACAAAATTGAATGAAGCCAATAAGAGTAATAGAAAATCCAGTTTTATTTTTTAAGATAAGAGAGTAATTCTTTTGTGCTTTAGATTGTTTAATTATATTTGGCTTTGTTTCTGGGAGTAGTGAAATGTTTATAATTAATAAGATAATGCCAAGTGTAGATAAAAAGAGAAATACAGATAAGTGACCATTTATACTGCCAAGATAACCACCTATGAGAGGAGCCATTGCAGGTGCGAGGGCAAGTAACATTTGGTATAGGCTCATCGCTTCTCCGCGTTCTTTTCCTTCAAATAAATCGCCGATAATCGTTGCTGAAACTACAGGTATAGCCGCTATTCCTATAGCTTGAACAGCTCTAAAAAAGAGAAATAAATAAATGTTTGCCGAAAAAGCACATCCGATTGAACCAATTGTACTAATGACTAAACTAGGGATAAGGACAGATTTTCTCCCTTTTGTATCAATTAAAGGTCCATATACGAGCTGCATAATTGCAAGAACGAATGTGAAAAGTGAAACTGTTACATTTACAAGATAAAGAGAAGTGTGAAAAGAATTTTGAATCATCGGTAAGATAGGTGTGTAAATATTTTGAGCGAAGGAACCGAGTAAGGCACTAATACAGACAACATATAAAATGAAAGTTAGTTTAGATTTTTTCATCTTGTTAACCTCCTTGTATTTTAGTTTCCTTGGAAACTAAATTTATTTTAACATGATTTTCTTACTTGTAAAGATGAAAAAATGGTTTTAAAATGGTATATAGTTAAATTGTTTCTTTGGAAACTTAGGAGGCGAACGGATTGAAGCATGCAACGAAGCAAATGGAAATACTGTCGGACATTCGTACACTTTTGCATAAAAAAGAAGAACATTTAAAACGACAAAATGAGAAGTTTCTTCGTGAGACAGGCGTAAGTAGTATGTCTTTATCTGAGTTACATGTAATCGAATGTATCGGAAAAAATGGTTTGATGAATGTAACGGCAATTACGACAGAAATGGGCATGACGAAGGGAGCAATCTCTAAAATTTGTACAAAGTTGTTTCAAAAGCAATTCGTTGAGAAGATGCAAATGTTAGATAATCAAAAAGAAATCTTCTTCAGCTTAACGGAGAGTGGGAATGAAATATATAAAGCTCATGAAAAATTGCATAAGCTAGCTGAAGAAAAGTGGTTGTTACTTTTAGATGGATATACGAAAGAAGAGCAAGACTTTATTCAAAGGTTTATAAAGGATGTCTCCGGTCATTTGGAAATATAATTGGAAGAAAAAACTCCTTTTTCTCAAGTCTTTTAAATATAATTTCTGAAAGAACTCATATATAATAGAAAAAGATACTTAACATGGTGAATAATTAAAGAGTCAATATATATAGAGGAGAGAGTAACATGCTTGAAAATACGGGGTTAGTATTAGAAGGCGGCGGTATGCGTGGTGTATACACGGGCGGAATATTAGAATACTTTATGGAACAAGATTTATATTTTCCATATGTAATCGGTGTATCAGCTGGTGCTTGTCATGCAGCGTCGTATCTTTCCAGACAAAGAAATAGAAATAAAACGGTCAATATTGATTATGCATCACATCCGAAATATTTATCGTATAAAAACTTATGGAGAAAACGTCAGCTATTTGATATGGATTTCATTTTTCACGAAATCCCAGAAAAGCATGTGCCGTTTGATTTTGAAACATACTTTAATAGCCCGGAACGTTTCCTTGTAGGAACGACGGATTGTGAAACAGGGCAATCAGTTTATTTTGAAAAAGAAGGCACGAATGATGATGCGCTAAATTTATTACAAGCGTCTAGTTCATTGCCTTTCATTGCACCAGTAGTAAATTATCGTGGTAAGCAACTGTTAGATGGCGGGATTTCTGATCCAATTCCAGTTCGTAAAGCACAGGAAGATGGATTTAAAAAATCAGTCGTAATTTTAACGAGAAATCATGGTTACGCAAAGAAAAAATCAAGATTTGGGTGGATTGCTGCGAAAGCTTATAAAAAATATCCGAACCTTGTGAACACGATGCTAAATCGTTATGAAGTGTATAATGAAACACTTCACTATATTGAAAAAGAAGAACAAGCTGGGAATTTATTTGTTATTCGTCCAGAAGTACCGCTTCAAGTAGATCGTATGGAAAAAGATACAGCAAAACTACAAAATCTATATGAGCAAGGCTATGAAGATGCAAAGAGACAATTTGCAGATTTGCAGGCGTTCTTGCAAAAATAAATATTAGGCTGTGGAGAAGAATTTCTCTGCAGCCTTTTTATATTGCTACTTATACGTTACTTTTTAAAAATGTATGAATGTTTAAGTGTTTAAAGAGTTTGTAAAACATAGAGGTGTCTTATTGAGGAGAATTTACTTGAGAGGTATTATGACGATGTAGCGCTACAAAACTATTTAATTTATAAGGTGATTATTAATGAAAGGAAAAGTTTTTTCAATTACGACTTTAGTATTATTAGCAACATCAATCTCAACAAGTGCATTCTATCCAACTCTAAGCGGTAACCTACTATCTTATAGAGCTCAAACTACTACGAATCAAAATGCATCTCGTTGTTCAGTAGCAATTTCTTTTATTAAATCAAATGGAAATAATTCATATATTGAAAGCGCTTCAGACAAATTAGGATCCCATGAATCTGGAAGAGTATTAAACGCAACTGTGAGTAATGGTGCATATAACGCCTTTGGTGCAAAAGGACTATACTCTGAGCATTATGCTAATGAAAATAATGACTATCAAGAAGATACACACAAAGGTACTTTTGATAGTAATGGTAACTTACGATTACAGTGGTAAAAAGCATTAAACAGTTGTCTTTATAAATATTTGGATAAGGAGATGTTCATCATCTCCTTCTTATTTAAAAGGAGCACAGACATGTACCTAGCTTTTAAAAATATAAAAAGCAATAAACTGTTTTTCTTAATTCTCCTTATGTCATTTTTTATTTCTTTTCTTTCTATATCAATAGCCGCACTTTTAACAGAATCTAAACGAAACTTTATATCTGCTTTTCAAATCGGTTTTCCAGAGAAGAATCAAATTTTAACTGTTCCGATAGCGAATGCAACTGAATTGGAAGAGATAATTCCTTTCATACAAGATATTTTTGTTAAAAGTGATATTTATGTAGAGCATTTAAAAGCATTAAATAGTTCAGGGGCAACAAAGATTATAGCTGTGAACTTAAAAGATGATTATTATTGGAAGCCATATATTTCTGAAGGACAATATTTTCATCGTGAAAATGTAAACAATATGGTTGTTGGCGATCAAACGAATGTAGAGGAGTTATATGAATTTGATGATACATATAAAAAAATAGGAACTATATCAAGAAAAGACAGTGACGTCGGTGTAGCAGGTATATACGTTCCACTTCAAAACTTACCTACTATATCTAAAAAAGGTATTATCGCGAGTAAACAATTACAATTAACAGTTGTTAATCCTACATCATCTATTCATAACGAAATAAAAAAGTTTATGGATAGGAGTAAAGAAGTGCTTTCGGGAGATGTTCAAATACTGAATGAACGAGATCTTCAGGAACTACATGTGACACATATAGATCCAGCAAATAAGTATTATTATAAATTCATTCTTGTTGCAATTGTTTCTGGCATTTCTGCGGTTTTATTTTGGATTTATAAAAAAGAAAGAGAGATTTCATTAAAAAAAGCAGTAGGTGCTTCTAATATATCTATTTACTGCGAACTATATATTCAAATTTTGTTTATTTCTCTAGTGGCGATGCTGTTGGTTTTTCTGGTGTTAGAAATGTTTTCTGGAACAATTCATACGTATTTTCAGACATACTTATTAAAACCGTTAACACCATATGTATTGGTATGTAATATTGTTTTTATAATTTTTCTTACAATGTTTGTTACTGTAATTCCAATCAAGCACATTATAAATATATATCCCGGAAAACATTTAAGAACGTAGGAGGTCTTCATGTTTTTTATATTTGATTCTATACGGTCTGTGAAAAAACGGTTATTACCAAGTTTGATTATAGTAATTTCTTTAATTATTGCATTTTCTTCAGCAATAGAATTTGTTAGTAATCTTTCGGGATATCGAAAAATGATGACGGTAGCAAATAATTTATCGACTCATAAAAATTTTTATGAACTTAATGCGACGCAAGATATAACATTGTTTAGCGAAGAAAAAGCAAAAAATGATTATCAACATTTCATGCAAGGGTTATCTAATACGATACCAATAACAAATAAAACAAATTATTTGTTCCGTAACTATTCACTTAGTTTAAAAAAAGAAAATGGAACGATAAAGACTCTTATTGTTGATAAAGATATTAATAAGTACTTTCATATACGAATTTCACAAGGCAGATATTTTGAGGAATCGGAATTTCATAAATCAGTATTTGATATTAGACCTGTTATATTAGGGGCTAATTATATAGAAAAGGTATCTATTGGTGATGTTATACCATCTGGAAAAATGAAGCTAAAAGTAATTGGCTTTTTAGAAAAAAAATTCACCATTTACATATCCTCGAAGTGGTGAAATATCGGATAATCGTATTACATTATTAGATGACATGGCGATTTTACCAATTGGAACAGAAGAAATAGAGTTCTATAGTGTAGAACTTTTATACAATGGGTTAATTATAGAAACAAAGGAGCAGATAAATATAAATGAATTTCAAAAGAAAGTATTAAAGGTAACGGAAGGTAAGGGTTATTCGTATTATGTTACAAATCCGAATAAATTGTTAGAAAATGAAAAACAAGGTATTGATAATATGTCATACCCCTTATTATTAAGCAGTACAGTCTTATTTTTTTCATTTCTATCTATTGTATTGACATCAATGGCAGCACTTTATATGGAACGTAAAAATATTTCTATTAAATCAGCGTTAGGTGCAAGCACTTTTCAAATATGTCTTCCATTTATTATTGAGTATATGTTGCTATTCGTTTTAGCGATATGTATAGGAATAATGTATTTTCAATGGGAGAATAGCGGAGTAATTGAAATTCAGAAAGGGCTAGAAAATAGTATAGTATCTTTCTTTGGAACGTTAAAAGTCTCTATAGAATCATTGGTTGTTATAGGTGCTTTATCACTTGTAATGATCCTCGTTATATATGCAATCATTTATTTCAATGTACTAAAAATAAAAAATACATATATGAAAGAGGTGTTATAGATGATTCAGCTCGCAAATGTGGCTAAGGGCTTTGGAAAGAATAATTTTAGTGCTTTAAAAGATATTAATCTTACAATAGAAAAAGGCGAAATGATAGCCATTATGGCCCCCTCTGGTTCGGGGAAGTCTACTCTCCTTAACATTATTGGCTTAATCGATACCCCCTCTGCTGGAAAGTATTTTTTAGATGGAATGGATACGAGTACATTAAAGCAAAACTATCATAAGTATAGAAACACGGAAGTTGGATTTGTGTTTCAAAACTTTTCGCTACTCGATGATTATACGATTATTGAAAATGTAATGCTTCCACTTGTATATAGAAGAATTTCTCATAAGAAACGTATGCAAATATCAAAAGAAATGCTGAAAATGGTAGGGCTTGAGAGGCATATTAACAAATATCCTTACGAGTTATCAGGAGGAGAACAGCAAAGAACAGCAATAGCAAGGGCTTTAGCACAAGATACAAAAATTATACTTGCTGATGAACCGACTGGTGCTCTTGATCAAGAAAATGGGGAAAAAATTATGAGTATTTTACAAGAGATTAATAAAGAAGGAAAAACAGTGCTAGTTGTTACACATGATCAAAAGGTAGCTGCATATTGTCAGAGGACGATAAGGTTACTTGATGGTTGTATGGTATAATATGGATAATGTTATGTGAAGAGGTGATACATATGGAAAATGTATATAAAGGACTTAGGCATACCGGATTTACTGCAATGCTTATTTTTGGAGGGGTATTTCTACTTCGCTGGCTCATACATGATGAGATGCTACTGGATCAGCTTATTGGATTTAGTGTAGGAATGGTAATGGTTGTTTCGTCAGTTTCCATTCAAAAGTATAGTAAAGAATTACAGATGAATGAGAAATATTAATAATTTTTAATTGCTGTTATCTTTTTCATAGTTTAGGAATAGTGGAGGCTTTCGTGTGATTTTCTTATTTGTAGTATATTTTGTTTTCATTATGACGTTGGTAATTACGTTTCTTCTTTCACAAAAGTCATATAAGAAGCCTATTATTAAATATATACCAACGTTAGTATTGTTTATTTTGGCTTTCATTTCTTCTGCTATGTTTGTATTGAATAATGGAATGGGAGAGCTGATGATATCGGTCTCTTTAGGGGTTGCAGCGATAGTGAACGGTCTTTTACTTCTTGTTTTGAAAGTAGTTCGTGTGATTGTTGCAAAGGGAAAGTAGAGCATCGAATTCGATGCTCTACTTTTTATTTACGCTTCTTTTTAATAAATGAAAAGGCTAAAGCTGTAATTAAAATGCTGCCTTTAATAATATCTTGTGCATAATAAGGGACGTTCATCATTGTGAGTCCATTTAATATAATTCCAATTAATACCGAGCCGAGGAATGTTCCGACTATATTTGGTTTCTTGGCACCGAACATTGCGTAACCGATATAGGCAGCTGCGACTGCATCCATTAATAATGGAGCACCAGCTGAAACTTGTCCTGTTCCAACGCGGCTGCATAGAATAATGCCGCCAATAGAAGCTAGTAAACCACTAATCATATAAGCATATACACGGTAACGATCAGTAGGAATACCGGCTAATCTAGCAGCTTCTCGATTCCCACCAGTCATATAAAAGAAACGACCGTACGTTGTTTTTTCTAAAAATAGATGTGCAATTAAAACGACAGTAAGCATGATAATGACAGGGACTGGAATTCCTAAGACGGAACCTTGACCGAGAAATAAAAAAGATGGAATAAAATGTCCTGTTGCACCGGACATTCCTTCATAAATTGAAGATCCTTTTGAAAATGTTAAGTGTAGTCCATTGACGATATACATGATACTTAATGTAGCTAGTAAATCAGGTAGTTTAATTCGGATAACGAGTAGTGCATTTAATAATCCAACTAATAATCCACAAAGAATAGGAACAAGGAGTGTAACTAATAGTTCTTGTCGATATAAAACGAGACAAGAAGCAGCTGCAATTGTTGCTAAACTAGCGGTAGAGCCGACTGATAAATCAAACCCATCTACAATCAATGTAAAGGTAACGCCGATTGCAAGTAACGTTACGATGGAGATAGAACGTAAAATATCACTAATATTGTTATATGTTAAAAAAGAGTCATTGACGATAGAGAAAAAAATTGTAACACCTATAATAATAGCAATTGTACTAAATTGATAAAAAAGATGAGTAGGTAAATATAGTTTCTTAGTTTTCGTTTTATGAACGAGATTCAATGGAATAGCTCCCTTCAGATAAATGTAAAAGCTGTTCAGGAGATAGTTCGCTTGGTAAGTATTCACCTACAAATTCTCCGTTTGCCAGTATAAGAATGCGATCAGCGATATGCAACGCTTCATCTTGTTCTCCTGTGAAATAAATTACGGAACTTCCGTTTTCTGTAATGTTGCGAATGAATTGAAAAATGTCTTGTTTCGCAGCGATGTCTACACCTTTAGTTGGCTCGTCTAAAAGAAATAGATTAGGTTTGAATCCACTCCACTTTGCAATTGAGACTTTTTGTTGGTTTCCACCGCTAAGTGAATGAATAAGTGCCTTTGGGTCATTTGGTGAAATACCGAAAGAAGAAATTGCTGTAGTAGCATCATTTAATTCGGTTTGTTTTCGTTTCCAACCTGATTGATGTAAATTTGTGTGACTTATAATATCTTCCGAAAGAAATACGCCTTGTTTTCTTCTTTCTTCTGGTACAAGTGCGATTTTCGCTTTAATCGCATCTCGTGGTGTTTTAATCGTTAGTTTTTGACCGGCTATTTCTGCGTGATAAGTATGAAGAGCACCAAATAACGTTTCAGCAAGTGTTGTTTTTCCACTTCCAATTAATCCGTATATCACAACAGTTTCTCCTTTTCGTATTGTAAGAGAAAGGGGAGAATGACCTTCGTGTAATAGAAGCTCTTGTACTTTAAATAGTTCCTCGCTCCCGGTTTTTGGTGCTGTATTAATAGGAAGTGTAAGTTGTTTTCCAGTCATCGCTTCCACAATTTGTTGATCTGTAATCGTTGTAATGGTTTCAGAAAGGGCAACTTGACCGTTATGTAATACAGTTACATCATCCGCGAAATTTCGAATCTCTGATAAACGATGAGAAACTAAAAGGATGCCAATTCCTTTTGATGTTAAATCTTTTAATAGTTTCCCAAAGGTTTCAACTTCTTTTGGTCCAAGAGAAGAAGTAGGTTCATCTAATAAAAGGTAATTTGTATTGTTAGATAAAGCTCTTGCGATAAGAAGTAATTGTTTTTCATGTAATGAACAGTTTGAAACATCTTCCGAAACATTTAAATTTACCTGTACAGTTTGCAAATGTTGTTTAGCAAGTGCGACTAATTTGGACTTTGAAAATAGTACTTTATTTTGCATTGCTAAATGATCGATTAGTACATTTTCTAATACAGATAATCCGGGAATAAGTCCGTGATCTACTTCTTGTGTTACGAAAGAAATGCCATGCTTTTTTGCATCGCGCGGTGAAGTAAAGGAAACAGACTGAGTATCAATTTTTATATCGCCAACAACTGGTTGAATTTCACCAGTTGCTATTTTTAGTAAAGTACTTTTTCCTGCACCGTTCATGCCTAGTAAAGCGTGTACTTTTCCTTTTTGAATATGAATAGAAACATCTTCTAGAACAGGTGTAGCGACATGATAAGAATGTGTAATGTTTTGAAGAGAGAACGTCATCATTTTTTCTCCTTCTCTAATTTTTTCATCCAAGGGGAATATGCATCTTTTGAGTCTCCCCAACCGTTTATATATTTTGATAACTGATCCATTGTTATATTTTCTTTTGGTAAACTATTTTTCTTTACTAAATAAGGTTCTAGTGAATAAATATCTGGCGTTTGTTCACCAGCAATTTTTTTGTATAAAAATCGTACTTGAACCTTACCTACTTCAGCTGGATCAGTTGCAGCTGTAGCAGTCCAAGGTGAGTTTTCTTTTTGCATGAGTTGTAAATCCTCATTACTTAAGTCAATGCCATATACTTTTATATCTGTACGACCAGCTTGTTCAAGTGCTTTAACAGTCCCTTTAGCAAACTCATCCCACGAAGCGAAAATAGCTTGTAAATCGCCTTTTTTCGGATATTTCTTTAGTAAAGCTTCTACTTGTGTTTGTGTATCGAGTGGCGTGTTATTACTAGCAGTACCGAATCTTGCGATTTCTTTTATATTTGGATACCGTTTATAAAAAGCATCAATGATAACATTGCGACGTTCCATTGGAGCAAATCCGCCGACCCATACAACTGCGATATTTCCTTGTCCATTCAAATCTTCCGCTAATGTTTTTAATGATTTCCATGCAAGACTATAGTCATCTTGATCAATAATTGTCACACCTGGCAAGCGTAGATCGTTATCGAACGCAACTACGGGAATGTTCGCTTGTAACGCTTTTTCTACTCCAGGTTTTAGTGCTTCAGAACGGCCATGATCAATTAAAATACCATCCACTTTTGAATTAATAGCAGTATCTAAATTTGCAGCCATTTTTGCTAAATCGTTATCAGAATTGTAGACTTGTACACTGCCGCCAAATAGCTCAACTTGTTTTTTGACACCCTCAATATATTGAGAGGAAAAAGTTCCGATGGACATTTGCATAATTAATGCGATTTTTAATGGCTTCTTCATTTGGCTTGGAATTTCTGTTTGTAATTGATTTTCTACCGTTGTAGTCGCCTTTCTCACAGTTTGTTGCTTTTGTGAAGAGATAGTATCTTGTTCATTTGTACAAGCTGCTAATGTAAATAAGAGAAAAATAAGTACGATGGAACATAATTTTTTCATAAAAAAATCCCTCCTAAACTAAAAAGAGAGAGGAGGGAGTGAAAATAAAAAACGCCTTTTCATATAGAAAAGACGCCTTATCATATTACTCTTATCTTTCAACACAATGTGTTGTAAGAATTAGCACCGTGCCCATAAATGGGTCGGTTGCCGGGCTTCGTAGGGCTCATCCCTCCACCTGCTCTTGATAAGACATCCGATATTTAACTATTTTGAATTATTCCACAAACGAATGGTATTGTCAAACAGTATTTATAAAAAAATCCCTCAGGAAGAGGGATTTTAATGTGGTAAGAATATCAATTGATAAGCAAACAAAATTCCAAATACATATACAAGTGGGTGAACAGCACGGAATTTACCTTTTGCCACTTTCATAAGTGGGTATGAAATAAATCCAAGTGCGATACCTGTTGCGATACTTGATGTAAGTGGCATGCTTAAGATTACTAAGAATGCTGGGAATGCTTCATCAAATGCGTCCCAATCGATGTGGCGAACTGAACCCATCATAAGACTACCAACGATAATTAATGAGGGTGCAGTAATAGCTGATACACCAGAAACAGCACTTACTAATGGGCCGAAGAATGCTGCTAGTGTGAATAGAACCGCTACTGTAACAGTTGTTAAACCAGTACGACCACCAGCTGCAACACCAGCAGATGATTCAATGTAAGCTGTTGATGGTGTCGTTCCGAACATAGAACCAATAGTTGCTGAGAATGAGTCAGATAGAAGAGCTCGTCCTGCTTTTGGAAGCTTTCCGTCTTTCATAAATCCACCTTGTTGTGCAACGCCAAGTAATGTACCTGTTGTATCGAATAGTGTAACAAGGAAGAATGAGAATACAACGCCGTATAA
Source organism: Bacillus sp. PK3-067 (assembly GCF_056738645.1). Classification (NCBI taxonomy): domain Bacteria; kingdom Bacillati; phylum Bacillota; class Bacilli; order Caryophanales; family Bacillaceae; genus Bacillus; species Bacillus sp. PK3-067. The sequence goes on from NZ_CP096490.1 coordinate 774,298, forward strand.
TCCGTAGTTAATTACGTCAGATACAGCAGTAATTGGATTTGAAACGATAATTCCTTCTGGTAAACCAGGCATTGATGTAACACCGTTTGAGAATGATAATTGTCCCGTGAAGAAAGCGATAATACCAGTTAATAGCATCCCGATAAATAGTGCGCCATTTACATTTAAAGACATAAGGACAATTGTAATTCCAAGTCCAGCTAATGCTAGTAGTACTGGAGCAGAGTGAAGATCACCAAGTCCAACTAAGTTTGCATCATTTTTTGTAACGATACCTGTTAAACGTAAACCGATAAAGGCGATAAATAGCCCGATACCAGCAGTAATTGCATGTTTTAAGTTTTCAGGAATTGCTTCCATTAATTTTGTACGGAAAGATGTAAATGATAGCAAAATTAAAATCATACCTGCTACGAATACAGCAGAGAATGCAATTGCGAAAGTCATGCCTTCATGCGCTTTTACAACAGAGTAAGAGAAGTAAGCATTTAATCCCATACCTGGCGCGATTGCGATTGGTAAGTTTGTAAAGATTGCCATAAATAATGTTCCGACAACAGCAGCGATAATTGTTGCTGTAAATGCTTGTTCAAATGGAACACCTGCATCTCCAAGGATAACAGGGTTTACGACAATGATATATGCCATTGTTAAGAAGGTAATAATACCTGCCATAATTTCAGTTTTAATAGAAGTTTTATGTTTTGAAAGGTTAAACATATAAACATCCTTTCTGTTTACGAATAATTTTCACAACAGTTATATATAATATTCGTTTTTTATCTATTTTGCAATAGTTTTGCATAAAAAGTTTATAACAATTCATATTTTGTGTCTTAAATTCGAATATTAATCGTAAAACGATGTGTGAATTTCAGCTTTTTATTGTGCACATGCTAAGGAAAAGGAGTTGAAAGCAGCTATGCCACAGCAAAAAAACTTTATAACAATGCCTGCGCAACATCAAAATAAGCAGCCAGGTATTGAATCATTAATGAGCCCCCTTCCGCAGTTTGAAGATGCAAACTATAAAGGAAGTGAAAAGTTAAAAGGGAAGAATGTGTTAATTACGGGAGGAGATAGCGGAATTGGACGAGCAGTTTCCATCGCTTTTGCAAAAGAGGGAGCAAATGTTGCGATTGCTTATTTAGATGAGGAAGAAGATGCAAATGAGACGAAACAACGTGTTGAAAAAGAAGGTGTAAAGTGTGTATTGTTGCCGGGGGATTTGAGTAATGAACAGCATTGTAAAGATATTGTGGAAGAAACCGCCCGGCAGTTAGGTAGTTTAAATATTTTAGTGAATAACGTTGCACAGCAATATCCGCAGCAAGGGCTAGAGTATATTACAGCAGAACAGCTAGAAAAAACATTTCGTATTAATATTTTTTCTTATTTTCACGTTACGAAAGCAGCCCTTTCTCATTTGAAGAAAGGGGATGTCATTATAAATACGGCATCTATCGTTGCATATGAAGGAAATGAAACGTTAATTGATTATTCCGCAACGAAAGGAGCAATCGTAGCTTTTACAAGATCACTTTCTCAATCGTTAGTGCAAAAAGGGATTCGGGTAAATGGTGTTGCACCAGGCCCGATTTGGACACCGCTTATTCCATCGAGCTTTGATGAGAAGAAAGTCTCTCAGTTTGGGAGCAATGTCCCGATGCAACGGCCTGGTCAACCATATGAATTAGCGCCGGCATACGTATACTTGGCATCTGGTGATTCATCCTATGTTACTGGGCAAATGATACATGTAAATGGGGGCGTTATTGTAAATGGATAGTTTTCATTTATAAGAGCAAAGTAATGTTAATTCCACTTATTATAGGGAGCGCTAGGGGGGATATAGCTGAAAAAGTTATGTTTCATCATACTATTATTTTTCATCCTACCGGTTAGTGCTTTTGCTAATACAGATCATTTAATATTAGTAAATCTTACGACGAACCAGTTGTCTTTTTTTGAAAATGGAAATTACACAAAAACATTTCCAGTAACGACTGGAAGAGATCGTACACCTACGCCTGAAGGTAATTTTTGTATTATAACTAAATTTAAAAATAAAGAATACCATCGAAAAAAAATACCTGGGGGTGCACCGAATAACCCTCTTGGTACGAGGTGGCTTGGACTAGATAAGAATGAATATGCAATTCACGGGACGAACCGGGAATGGACGATTGGAAGTAGGGAATCAAATGGCTGTATTCGTATGCATGACAGGGATATACAATGGTTATATGACCGAGTACAATTACAAACAAAAGTAATCATTTCTCGTTTTCATACGAGCCCCGAATATGAAGCGAATAAACTTGGTTATCGCGTTGTGAGCTGGAATGGTCGAAAAATAGAAAAAGAACAAATTGGAGTACTTACGTTAGTAGACCGCGCGGATATATATTGGCAAGAACCAAATGGACAGTTAACGAAAGTGAAAACGGTATTGCCAAATGAAAGATATCCAGTGTACTCAAAACGAAAAGATGGAATATATTATATAGGAAACAATTCGTATATTATAGATGAAACAGGAGAGAAAGTTCGTTACGAGCAAATTCCTTCTTCGATTTTAAGTAATATATATAAACGGAAATACAATGTTCCGTAATGGCTACCGTATTATAGACGGTAGCTTATTTATACTTGGAGTTTAACTGCAACTATTGTATTTTGCTGAATATAATACAGTACAGATAGGGGGCGGTTATATTATGAAAAGTGAATTTGCGTTTAAAGTTTTCTTAGTAACGACCTGTTTATTTATCGTGTATTTATATGCGTTTCTCGTCTTTTCTTTTTATGTTCCATATGTTGATTTAATATTATTCTTCGGATTTATTTGGGCGTTTGTGAAAGCGAGGGAAGGAGAGAAGAGTATATATCGGCGCATTACCCTATGCGGGACGGCCGTTCTCGTTATTTTGTACTTTTTTATTATGCATGATTTTTGGAGAGGAATGTAAAAAAAGCATACGATTAATCGTATGCTTTTATATCTGTTAATGATGGAAGAGAGGCAATTGCACCGTAATTTGTACATGTGATAGCGCCTACTTTATTTGCAAAGGAGATAAATGCTGTTAAGTCTTTGAAATGATACGAAAGTGTATGTTCACTTTGGGCAATCTGATATAACATTGCTCCAACGAAAGCGTCACCAGCACCAGTTGTATCGACTTGTTGAATGGAAATAGAAGAGACAATAGTTTGACCTTCATTTGTCGCAAGAAGGGTACCGTCTTTTCCAAGTGTAATAGCTACTACTTTTGCGCCATAATTTAATAATTTGAGTGCAGCTTGTTGTAAATCACTCTCTTTAGAGAGCATAGTAGCTTCCTCTTGACTTACTTTTACGAAGTGTGCATGTTTTATAAAGGTTAGACAATCTTGAGAGAATTGTTCTGTATTTGTAATGAGTGCACTTCGATAATTTGGATCAAAAGAAATGAAATGGCCTTTATCTTTCGCATATTGTAACAACTGAAAATACGTTTCTTTTAATGGGCTTGATAGTAAAGCTGTCGCTGAACCGAAATGTATTAAATCATTCGTTTGTATTTTTGATAAATCAATGCTATTGAATTGATATTCACCATCTGCACCACGCATAAAAGTAAAATCACGTTCGCCATCTTGATCGATGGATACGAATGCAAGTGTTGTTTGTTTATCTTTTATGAGCATGGATGTATCGACTTGCGCACGCTGTAAAGTTTGTTCAAGAAACTCACCAAATGGGTCGTTTCCTACTTGCCCCATAAATGTAGCGTGTCCACCTAATTTTGTAATCGCAGCAGCAACGTTAGCGGGTGCTCCACCAGCTTTTTTTTCGAAATCTGAACCGTTTACTAAAGAAACATTAGTATTTCGGCACACAAAATCAATTAATAGTTCACCTATACAAAAGACATTTCTCATACAATCCCTCTTTTCAGCTTATATTGTGTGATGGTAAAGTTTAGTTTTGCATCTGAAAAGATTGCGATATGATGTTTCATGTCTTTTCGAGGAAAAACTCGGGACGTAAAGACTGTTGAACCATCGTATAAGAAAATTTCCACGATGCTTTTATCTACAAATATTTGTAGTTCTATCGTATCTTGAATATCGATTTTTTTACAGCGTTCAAATCCATATTCTCCGCCAAATTGATGGTAGAAGTTGCCCCTGTCTATAGAAATAGTACCTTGTTCCCGATTAAATGTAATGGGGAAACATTCCTCCTCATTGTGGAAGAGAGAAAGACCAAAACGTTTTGCATCTTCTGTTTTAAGTGTAACAATTAATTCATAGGAGTCTTCATCATCAAGCGTTGATAATACATTTAATCCAGCTGTTATATCTCCTGAAATGTCTTTTTTTGTTGTTCGTAGTTTTGTTAATTCTGAAACTGGTTTTTGTTTTAAGATGTTATCTTCTAATGTTAATTCACGTGGAAGTGTTAGGCAATGAGCCCACATATAATCATCAGAAGGATATGTGATTTCACTTGATCCTGCCCAAGCAAACAATAGGCGACGACTAGTAGAGTCTTCTAAAGTTTGAGGGGCATAAAAATCGAACCCTTTATCAGCTTCGTAATAGGAATCAACATGGAAATATAAATTTTTAATATCGAAATGGCCTATAGCATAAACGACATTGTATACATTGTGAAAGTTTTCTCCGTCTTTTTCAATTCCTTGCGGTGAAAAGAGAAGTACATCTTTCCCTGATAATTGGAAGTAATCGGGGCATTCCCACATAAATCCGAATTCTTTTAAGTTTGTTGTAATTTCGCCTTGGAAATGCCAATTGTATAGGTCTTGTGATTTGTATAGTAATAGAGTTCCTGTTTTATTTTCACGTTGGGCACCGAGTAACATATAGTACATATCATTATGTTTCCAGACTTTTGGATCACGTACATGTTTTGTATATCCGTCAGGAATTATATCAATAACAGGATTATTACTATATTTCATCATCGTATATTGTGAATCCATTGTTGCCATACATTGTTTTGCATCACGGGAATCATCAGGCTTTTTTATGTTCCCTGTATAAAGTAGATGAAGAAGGCCATCTTTTACGATAGCACTACCAGAATATGCACCGTGTGATTCATAGCTTTCAGTAGGGATGATGGCTACAGGCATACGCTCCCAGTTAATAAGGTCTTTTGACCTCACATGCCCCCAATGCTTCATTCCATGAATGGGACCAAATGGATACCACTGATAAAAAACGTGATATTCATCATTGTAGTATGATACACCGTTAGGATCATTCATTAATCCAAATGGTGGGTGGATATGATAAATTGGTTTCCATGAATCTTGGTTTGCAATTTCATATAAAGAATGTAATTCGTCTTTATTAGATTGCAGTATTGTTTTATATTTTGACATAGGTTTTCACCCCGTTATTATTTACTTTCTTTATATAAAATGAATGTGGCAACAAAAGCAGTGATAACTGCAATAGCGAAACCAATTATATAGTGAATCATGTTCATCATGCCAAGAGGTGCAACAATTGTAAGCATCGGAATACCTGTTAAACCGTATGCATTAGCCGCTACTTGCATCCAAACAACGTAAGCGCCTCCAATTGCGCCGCCAATAGCTGCTGCAATAAATGGTTTACCAAGTTTTAAATTGACACCAAAAATAGCTGGTTCTGTAATTCCTAAAAATGCTGAAGCTGCTGCTGGAATTGCAATTTCTTTCGTTTTTTTGTTTTTTGTTTTGAAATAGACAGCTAAAGTAGCACCGCCCTGTGCAACGTTCGCCATTGACCAAATAGGGAGTAAGAAATTGACACCGATATCTTTATTTGCGAGTAAGCCCGCTTCAATAGCGTGGAAGCTATGATGTAAGCCAGTAAGAACAATTGTTGAATACAATCCACCGAATATAAGTCCAGCTACTGGTCCTGCAAATTGATAAATTGTATTTAAAAGGTACGTAATGCCGTCACCGATTTTATATCCAATTGGTCCGATAATAATAAGTGATAAAAAGCCAGTTATAATAATTGTTAAGAATGGTGTAACTAATAAATCTAAAGAGTTCGGAACACGTTTTCGAAGTTCTTTTTCAATTGTACTCATAACATATACACATAATAAAATAGGTAAAACAGTACCTTGATAGCCAATCATATCAATATCCATACCAAGGAAATGTAAAACTGTGGGTTTTGCATTTGAAAGAGTCCAAGGATTTGTTAAGCTTGGGTGAGTTAATATACCACCAACAACTGCACCTAAGAAAATGTTTCCACCAAATTCTTTAGCGGCACTAACTCCAATTAAAATGGGTAAAATGATGAAAGCTGCACTTGAGAACATATCAAGTAATTGGATAAGTGAGTGATCTCCAGGAACTAATTTAAACGCTTTCAACATTCCGAGTAGACCCATAAGTAAACCGCTTGCAACGATAGCTGGAATAATTGGAACAAAAATATTAGATAGTGTCTTTGCTAGGCGGGCGATAGGATTCATTTTTTTCTTAGGTATATCGTTTGATGTTGTAGAATCTAGTTCGGCTATTCCAATTAGTTTTGAGAATTCATCATATACTTTGTTTACTATGCCAGTTCCAAAAATAATTTGATATTGCTCGGTCGTTGCAAAAGCACCTTTTACTCCATCGATGTTTTCGATTTCTGCAGCGTTTATTTTCGTATCATCCTTTAATATAAGACGAAGGCGAGTCGCGCAATGTGTGGCACGAACAATGTTTTCCTTTCCACCAATATTCTGTATTACTTGAGTTGCAATTTGTTTCATATCCATAAAAATTCCCCCTTACTATAAATTCTCTTTTATGGAACCGGTTCCGTAATAAGTTAAAATAAAAAACAGGGAAATGATGTTGAAAATCCTGTTTTTAAAATGTGGAACCGGTTTTAATTTTATTATAGAGTGCCTTTATATTTTGTCAACGCTTTCTTGGATTTTTAATGTATAACGGGAGTGTAATATTTTTGGTATAGTTTTGTTTTCAACAAGCTGTGAAAGAGAAGTGGCAGCAAGCTTTCCAGCATACTCATAGTCAAACGCAATTGTCGTTAAACTAGGGTGTACCATTTCTGAAATATCATATCCACCGAATCCTGTTACAGAAATATCACCTGGTACAGAAAGAGAGTGGGAGTGAATGACTTTCATTGCGCCAAGAGCGATGTTATCTGTAGCACATACGATAAGAGTTGGGCGATTATTATCTAAAATATGTTGTACTTGTTTCATGGCATCTTCTATGCGGAAAGTTGTTTCGTAATATGAAACGTTGCAAGTCGGTTCTAAATTTTCAATTGCTTTTTGAAAACCATTTTTTCGATTTATTCCAACAGAAATATCATCTTTTTCTATCCCTAAATAGGCAATATGTCGATGGCCTTGCGATAAAACGTATGCCCCTAACTCATAAGCTGCATCATAATCATCGTGAACGAGGCAATATTGATCTTTATATTCTTGCCCGACGAATAAAATAGGGATGTTTGAATTAGCCATAATTTTTTGATGTTCATTCGTCAATGTTTTTGTTAATAAAATAATGCCAGCTACCTTTTGTTTTATAAAGTTTTCAATTGCTTGTATTTCAGTTCCGGTTGTTTGATTTGCATTTGCTACAAGCATTTGATAGTTATTTTCCTGTAATGTTTTATCGATCCCGATAAGTGTTTTCATTGTAGCGAAGGAGTCTAATCGGGGGATGATGACACCAATTAAATTTGTTGTTTTTGCTTTTAAACTTTGAGCAAATGTATTGGGAGAGAAATTTGTTTCTTGAATAATACCTTCGATTTTAAGTTTTGTTTTATCACTTACATATCCGCCGTTTAAGTAACGAGAGACTGTGCTTTTTGCAACTCCAGCCAATTTGGCGATATCTGCAATTGTTTTAGCCATAGTATTTCACCTTCGTATTCATAAAAATGTTAACTTTATTATAGGGAGAATTAGAGATGACGTAAACAAGAAGAGGGAAAGAAAAAACCACCTCACGTATATGAGGTGGAATAATTGTTAATATCTAGGCTTAAATGTATGACAACAAGTCTCTACACTCGTTGCTACAGAACTTTCTAGCGTCTCGTTTGTTAAAACAGCAGCTGTATATGAATCATTTTCAGTTTGACCAGTTTCATCTGCATCAGGCTGAACGATGATCGCACTTGCTTGACAAAAGTTACCTTGTCCCCAAAAAGAACAGTTGGAAACAGAACATCTTACTTCTGGCATAAAACCCCCTCCTTATACATTAGTGTGGGATTTTACGCCCATTTCATGTGTAGAAGGAGTTTCCTTTTCTAATTACTTTTTCGTTTGTTCAAGCCATTCTTTTAATTTGTCTTTCGGCTGTTCACCGCTAATACGGCTCACTTCTTTGCCATCTTTAAAATGAATGATTGTTGGTGTACCTTGAATTTTATATTCATCCCAAGGAGCATCTAATTTTTCAATATCCATAACTTTCATATCAACGTTCAAGTCTTTAGCCATTGGCACTACGACAGGAGATAATTTTTGGCAATGAACGCAAGATGTTTGATAAAAGTATACTGTTTCTTCTTTTTTCTCTTTTAAGTTCTTTTGAAGATCTGAAAGAGAAATTTTATTTGTGTAGTAGTCAGGACCATCTGTTTGACTACCAGTAGCATTATCAATTTTTTGGCTAGTTGAAGCGTTTTTTTCTTCCATTTGTGTTACAGCGAAAATTGCCGCAAACAAGGCGATAATAATACCACCAAATATAAGCATTTTTTTCATTCTTTCATCTCCTTATTTGTTTTTGATGACAATAAAGCTACAAACAGCGATTGTAATAAAGCCGATAAGTGCTAAAAACGGGATTGTCACAAAACCGAACCAGTTTATGTATTCTCCCGTACATGGTACACGTCCACAAGCTGCCCCAGCAGCTGAAAATGCTGCGACTTTTTGAATTGCATAGTGATATAAAGAAATACAAGCACCAATAGTTGCGATTGGTAAAGAATAACTTGCAATGCGATAATCTTTCTTTGCTACAGCGATACCAAGCCATAAAACGAATGGATACATAAAAATACGTTGATACCAACAAAGAACACAAGGCTCAAATTTCATGATTTCGGAAAAGTACAGACTTCCTAGTGTAGCGATAAAAGAAGCTCCCCATGCGGTAAGTAAAGCATATTCTTGCTTTTTTTCTCGTCCCATATTTTATACCTCTCTTATAATAGTTACATACTAAATTATAGTATGAAGTAGTATGGAAAAGAAAGAAAAAATATGTTTATCAATAAAAGTTTTATAAGGAGAAACTTTTATTGATATAAACATTTTAAAAAAGCGCCATTCTCCGGAAGAGAATAGCGCTATATTTTACATTTGAATTTGTTCTACTTCTTCTACATGCGACTTTTGGGATGCGTGGTCAATATATTGAAATAGGAGCTGCAATTGTTTATCAACTTCTGGAAGTTCTTTACTGTATTGATAAGCGTGTAAAAAATGCTCAATACGTTTAGAAAATAATTGATCGTTCGTTTGAACCATGAGAACGAGTAATTTATCCCAATTACAGCAATACGTGTAATAGAGAGCTTTATCATAGTCGTTATATGTTTGCACTGTGTACCCTCCTTACCGAGAGTTATATATAGTGTGTGATAAGTAAGGGGAAATACACTTGAAAGAATTTGTTAAGAAAAAAAGTGAATGAAAAGAAAAAACGAGGAGTTTCCTCGTTTTTTAAGCTTTTGGCATTGGCGTAGGTGTTGGTTTGCCATAGCCTTCTTTGTATTTATTATCGATATAGTTACGAATTTCAAGCGTTGATTTTCCTTTTTGTTTCATGGAAGCAGATTCAACTGCGATTTCTAGGCAATTGACGCAAGTCGTTGCATGGGAGTCCCAAACAACTTCACCATTCTTTTTAATTTCACGAATAAAGCAGTTTTTATTATTTTTATGTCCTACACTTTCACCGCAACCACAATAGCATGGAATCCAATCTAATAGTTCTGCATTTTGTCCAGCGACAGTGTAGATATCTTTCATTTGTGGATCAAGCTTGTCTAGGAAGGTAGGAAGTGTGTCGACTCCTTTTGTTTTCTCTTGAATGTCAGCTTGCTGAGTGTGCGATGCGTGGTCATGTTCTTCTTTTTTTGATTCAGAAGATTTTTGGTCATTTGTACTAGTACTTCCGCATCCAGCAAGAATTAAGCTTAGTACTGCAAGTAAAGAAAATACATACTTTTTCATTCGCTTGTCCCCTTTACAAATGTATTAATCAAATTGTATCAGACTAAGGGACACCTAGGGAGAAGTTTTTTTTGAACGATTTTTGAAGTACCATCTTAGTGAATGAAACAAAAATAAAATTGGGATATAAGCGTATACAATATATAAACCCGCTTGAGATAGTACGGTATTTAATGTGTTGATACTTTCACGGTTTGTGAAAAGTAGAGAAGCTGAAAATATGATGAAAATAAAAAACGGTAATGTAAATTTAAATGAAATATGAAAGGAACGCTTCATCGTTTGACATGATGACCAAATGGTTAAGCAGAGGTTTGGTAAAATAATTAAAAACCAAACGAAAATAATAATATATTCAAAGCGCTGGATAAAAGGAACTTTAATTATTTTTAACATCGTTAAAGTAGGCCAAATAGTACGGTTTAATTGTCCCTCGCTGTAATACATAAAAGATACGATAGCTAAAACTACATAAATTAAGGTGCTAAAAGCAATTCCAGCATGGGCCCATCGCTTTAAAGATTTTCCTTTTTCAATAAAGGGATAAAAGATAAGAATTGTTTCAAACCCCAGAAATTCCAATGCGGATTGTTTTGCAGATATAAGCATGTCAAAAGGTGAATGTGTAAAAATAGGTAAAATATTACGAAAATGAGCATATTTCATTGGATAGATTAAAAAGAATACAACGAAAATAGGAAGAACAATACCCCAAAAACATATCCCTGTCACAGAACGGAAGCCACCTTTTATAATGTAGTAAGTGACTAATAAAAACATAAGCGTAAGTTTCCATAACTTAATGGTAGGGAAAATCCAAACTTGTATCACTTCCATATACGTACGAAGAACCGTAAGGCAAAATAATAAGCAATAAAGAGTGAAAATTACAGAAAATATAGAGCCAACCCATTTTCCAAAGGTTGTTGTATGAATGCTAATTAAATCTCCGTCTTTTTCAAGCATTTTTAACATACAAAACAGCACAATATGAGTTGCAATTCCCGCAATAATAAGAGAAATCCAGGCATCATAACCAGCGTTTTTTAAAATTACACGTTGATATCCGAGAATTCCTATACCAATCTGGAGAGAATGCAATAAAATAAATGCAAAATATGGAGAGACTGTCTTTGTTTTATTCATTGTATTCATTGCTTATTTCACCTCACTATTCTCCGATTCCAGATTGTACAATATTAAGATCTAAATTTACATCCACCGCTACATTTTTATACATATTTCGAATTTGTGTTATATTCCATTTTCTCGTATGGCTTCTAATTTCATCTCGTATTCCTAAAGGATCAATTTCCTTTTCTTGAAATTGTTTTATTAGATCTTCACAGTCTTTTTCAACATTTCGTTCAATTTGTTTTTTTATATAGTTGATATTTGTTTCTTTTCTTAAATCAATCCAATTAGGAGAGTTTTTAATTAATCCATTTAATTTTAAATGGATTTTTACTTTTGGTATGTCGCCAGTTTGATCTATATTATACTTATTTTCCCCAGCTAAGTTTTGTATAACAACCATACCTTTATGTTTATCCTTTTTTATCGCTGCTTCGTAACGTCCATTTTTCGTAGGATTAATAAGTAATTTTGCTAAAACAGAATGTCTTTTATCCGTATACATGACGACTTTATCGCCTTTTAAAAAGGCAAGCCCTTTGACAGCGACAGAATGATTATCGTCCATTTTAATATAAGGAACATAGGCATCACATACGGAAGAGTAATAATTATATAAAAAAGTGTTTAATTCGGTTTGTGGAATGTTTTCATTTCTTATATTTTGTTCGAGTAAGTCAGCAATATATAAAGACCCATTTTTTTTTCCGTAATTTAAAAGCTCTTCAGCTGATCCATCTACAATTGCTAGTTGTACATCACGCCCGATATTTGGGTCACGTTGTAAGTTAGTAATAATCTCTCCCATTCCGCGTTCTCCTAGAGCTTTTCCAAATAGTACGACACGCATTTGACCTACAACGACATTGTGAGGAGATTTTGCATTTAATCGTGAAGCGATTGTCTCAAGTGAACGGGCAGATGTTGATTGCGTTTCTGGTTTAGACTTTACACCATGTGTGTACTCTGGGAATAGAATAGTTCCTTGGAATCTTTTCTTTTTTGTGATGTCAAATCCAGCGATATGAATAATACGCTGCGTATCCACTATATAGGTTTGTGTACAGCCAGTTTGTAAAATGAAGAAGATAATGATAATAAGGTGCAATAAAAATTTTTTCATTCATTCTCACCATCACGTTTTTGCTTCGCTTTGTTTGGATTATAGCGCCATTTTGATTTTGGTCTAAGAAAAGAAGGTCTTTGAGCTGTTTGACTAAATGGTAATCGAAGAAAACCTTCTGCTGTACCTAAACCACGAAATGGATATAAAGGTAATAAATAAGGTGATCCAAGTGATTTTAATTTAATTAAATGAGCTAAAATAAATACAAATCCGACAATAAGACCTAATCCTCCGAATGCACCGGCTAAAAGAATAAGTGGAAAGCGTAATAACCGGATAGTAGAAGACATCTTTACGGTCGGTGTTGTGAAAGATGCAAGAGCGGATAAAGCAACTGCAATTAATAAAATTGTACTAGTCAAAGCTGCCTCCACGGATGCTTGGCCAATTACAATCCCCCCAACAATACCAATCGTTTGTCCGACTTTTGTCGGTAAACGCGCTCCAGCTTCACGAAGCAATTCAATTGTAATTTCTAAAAAGAGTGCTTCTAGAATGGGAGGGAAAGGTACGTTAGCTCTCGAGAAAATAATAGGACCTAGTAAATCAGCTGGAATCATTTGATAATGATATGTTAAAGCCGCTGTATAAATAGCGGAGGAAAAAAGAGAAAATATAGCTCCGAAAAAACGAATAATACGAAAGAACGATCCAATCATCCACGGTAAATAATAATCTTCTGGTGAAATGAAAAAATCCAGTAACGTGGTTGGTCCTGATAAAGCATATGGAGAGCCATCTGTTAAAATTAAAACTTCCCCGTTAATTAATGCAAATACAGCTCGATCTAATCGTTCTGTAGGTAATAGAACTGGAAAAGGTGAATTGCTATTATCACTAATAAATTGCTCAATCATAGTTGAATCAAACGGGACATCAAAGTCAATGTCTTCTAGCCGTTGTATTGCGGTGTTGATAAATTGTTCATTTGTAATTCCTTCTATATAAGCAACTGCTACTTTCGTTTTTGACATAGATCCGACGGTAACTTCTTTAAAAATGAGTTGCTCCGTTACGATATTTCGGCGTAATAAGTGGATATTTGTATCAAGGTTTTCAACGAAACCGATTTTAGGCCCGATTACGCTATACTCATTTTCTGTATCGTTATATAATCGTGTTCCTAAAACAGTACTTTCGGCACGAATTAAAGCATATTGATCAGGATTCGAATTGTTTTTTAAGCGTATTAAAATATATCCACCTAATAATTTCTCACGAATATCATCAATAGAAGGGGAGGTAATAATGTCTTCAATAGAGACGATATTACATAAATCAGAGATGTTTTGGATTTGTTCCGATTCCTTTTTTAGAGGAGTTAAAATGAATTGTTTAATAATAAGTGCTTCCACGACAGATTTATAATAAAACAAGCACAATGTTTCATTTTCAAGTACGTTATGAGAAACAAAGTCGCTTGATTCTTTCATGGTTTGTATAAATTCTGGAATAGAACAAAGTGTTTTTGTATTAGTCTTTTTTGATTTTTTAGATGATAAACCGAACATTTTCTCACCCCTAACTTACATCATTTACTTGTGTTAGTTTTTGGGAAAGACGGGAATTTATACTTAAAAATTGAAAGTTCATAAAGAAAAGGAAGAGTGGTGAATGCCTCTTCCTTTTTAGCATTTTAATTTGTTTTTTGTTCTTTAATAGACTTCACTAATTTCATCATTTCCGCTCGTATATCTTCTCTTTTTACATTTAATTTTTCGGCAATTTGTTTAATGTCCATTCCATCTTTTTTCATCTTTAATACATCATCAAGAGGAGTATTGCTTTTTTGAGAGATGATTGTTAACACAGTAAGATGACGCAATTTGATGTTATATTCTTTCATTTTTTGCTTTAGCTGATCCGGTGTGGATTTTTGCATAGTTGCTAACTGTTGTAGCAGTGCTTGCTTTGTTTCTTTATTCATATGATGCTTTTTCAGCTTACTTGGATCTATACCGAAATGCTCGGCTGTTTTCTCCCAAGATTTATTTTGCTTATAGTAAGCTAAAACATCTTTTATTTCTTTATTACTAATTCTTGCAATATGAGCAGCTTTCCAAATTTCATGTTTGTTATAGCCGAGTTTTTCTAGCGATTGCATTTCTTCTTCTGAAATTGGGTTATGGTGATGCAGTGTTACTTCTTTTGGCGTGGCAGCGGATATAGGGAAGGTGGATATCCCGCATAATAATGCTGCCATAGTCATACAAACAGCAATTTTTTTGTACATGTAAACTCCTCCTAGATGGATAATGTAGAAAACTGTACACATATCATTTCCATAAAATGTGAAATACTTGTGAACAAGTTAAGTTTTTTTATTCACAGCATGGAATGACGTTTTTAGAAGTTTTCCAACATAAAACATTGATTAATAGTAAAAAACTAAGGTATAATCGAAATTGAAAATCAATATCAATACTAATGATAAACTTATACATATAGATAAAAATAAGGGAGAGATAAATATGACTACATATACTTCCATCGCTAATGTGATTAAAGAAAGACGCTCTGTTCGTACATTTACAGACAAAGCAGTAGAAAAAGATTTATTAATTGAACTATTAAACGACGCAACATGGGCACCAAATCATAAGCACCGTGAACCATGGAATTGTAAACTATACATCGGAGAAGGCCGCAAGAAATTAGTAGATGCGGTATTAAACTCTTTCACGGAAGAAGAAAGAGCGAAACGCGGTAAAATTTTATCAGATCGTTTCTTAAGCACGCCTGCACAAATCGTTGTATATATAAATGAAGATCCACGTCAAATTCAACGTGATGAAGATTACGCTGCAACATGTGCATTTATGCAAAACTTCCAACTTCTTGCTTGGGAACGTGGATTAGGTTGCGTTTGGAAATCAGGCGGATTAAACTACAATCCATTATTTATAGAAGGAATCGGTTTAACAAGAGGCCAACGTATCGTTGGAATTCTTCATATCGGCTATTTCGATAAAGCACCAGAAGGAAAAGCTCGTACTCCGATTACGGAGAAGATGGAGATTATCGAAGGTTAATAGATGAGACATTCTCGTTTTTGCGGGGGTGTCTTTTTATTATGCAATCAATCCTCATGAAAGCTTGTTTTTCATCATACACTTTCTTAAGGGAAAGTGTAAGGAGGGAAAATAATGAGAGCAAGTGATGATAAAGCACTGCAATATGCGATTGCGGAAATTACGGAAATTGCGACTGGATTTGGGCTTGATTTTTATCCGATGCGTTATGAAATATGTCCAGCGGAAATTATTTATACATTTGGTGCATATGGGATGCCGACAAGGTTTTCACATTGGAGTTTTGGAAAACAATTTTTCAGAATGAAATTACAATACGATTTAGGACTTAGTAAAATATACGAACTCGTTATTAACTCTGATCCATGTTACGCCTTTTTATTAGATACGAACTCTTTAATTCAAAACAAATTAATTGTAGCGCACGTTTTAGCACACTGTGATTTCTTCAAAAATAATATTCGTTTTTCAAATACGAAGCGAGATATGGTAGAGAGTATGGCGGCAACAGCGGACCGTGTGAAAGCGTATGAGCATAAGTACGGAAAGGCAGAGGTAGAAACATTTTTAGATGCCGTACTTGCCATTCAAGAGCATATTGATCCGTCGCTTATGCGTCCGAAGCTCGCATGGAGTATTGATGATTTAGAAGATGAAGAAGTAGAAAAGAAAAAGGTGTCGCAATACGATGATTTATGGAATTTAGATAATCGCAATAAAAAGCAGGAACGTTCTAATGTGCGTAAAAAGAAGAAAATTCCACCACAACCAGAGAAAGATTTACTGCTCTTTATTGAAGAATATAGCCGTGAGTTAGAAGATTGGCAGCGTGATATATTAACGATGATGCGCGAAGAAATGTTATATTTTTGGCCACAGCTTGAAACGAAAATCATGAACGAAGGCTGGGCATCCTACTGGCATCAACGCATACTTCGTGAAATGGACTTAACCTCTGATGAAGCAATTGAATTTGCGAAATTAAATGCAGGTGTTGTACAGCCATCAAAAACAAGTATTAATCCATACTACCTCGGTATTAAAATCTTTGAAGATATTGAAGAACGGTACAATAATCCGACTGAAGAAATGAAACGACGAGGCGTAAAACCAGGATCTGGCCGTGACAAAATGTTTGAAGTACGCGAAATTGAATGGGACGTATCGTTCCTAAGAAACTACTTAAATAAAGATCTTGTTATGCGAGAAGATATGTACTTATTCCAGCGCCAAGGAA
Source organism: Bacillus sp. PK3-067 (assembly GCF_056738645.1). NCBI lineage: Bacteria > Bacillati > Bacillota > Bacilli > Caryophanales > Bacillaceae > Bacillus > Bacillus sp. PK3-067. Next base: position 791,082 of record NZ_CP096490.1, read on the forward strand.
AAGAATATAAAGTCATAGATAAAGAATGGGAGAATGTGCGTGATCAACTCGTAAATATGCGGACAAATGGTGGGTTCCCGTACTTAGTAGTAGAAGATGGAGACTACTTAAAGAACGGAGAATTATACATTAAACATAGTTACGAAGGAATCGAGCTCGATTTAAAATACTTAGAAAAAGTATTACCATATCTTCATCAGCTATGGGGAAGAACGGTGCATATGGAGTCGATTGTGGAGAGTAAGGGCGTTGTGTTTTCTTATGATGGGAAGATGGTGCATCGGAAGTATGTGTGAGGGGAAGAACGGACATAGGATACTGTGTCCGTTCTTTTTATTTGGAACAAAGTTAAATATGCTATTCTTGAAAAAAGGGAGTTACATAGAGAAATGGAGTGATTTAAATGAGCAAAGTAGGGATATGTAAGGTGGATATTACGCCGCCTGTAGGTATTGATTTTGTCGGATATCATAGAGAGACAGGCATAAATAATGTTGAAGAACGTATTTACGGGACAGTTTTTGTATGTGAAAAAGATGAAATGAAAACGAATCCATTTTGAAGAAGATGAATCAAAATGGATTCGTTTTTTGTTTACCAGACAGGTCGTATATTTGATGATAATTTCTCTGTATTTTCTTTAGTAACGAATGTTGTTAAATCTTCTTTTAGCATCTGCATTCGTTCTATACCTATGTTTTCAATCCATCGCTGTTCTATTTCAGCTACTATTTCTTCTTTTACTTTCATTACTGACAAACCACGTTCGGTTAAAACGATGATTTTACCTCTTTTATCAGTAGGATGTGTTTTGCGTGTAACATAGCCATTACTCTCAAGAGAATCCACCATTTTACTTACAGCTTGTTTGGAAATCCCCAAATACTCAGCTAGCTCTATACCAGTTGCCCCATTAGGAAGGATGCGTTTGAACATAAAACCATGTGCTGGCCTAATATCTTCAAATCCTAATTCACTTAATTTGTCATGTAGCTCAGTGATTAATGTGCTAAATGATAATGATAAAAGCGATGTAAGATCTAACTCGTTAAATGTTTGATCCATGTATATAACCTCCGCGCTTGTAGTCAATTAAGTTGACTATGTGTAATGCCTATTGTACTATACATAATATAGTCAATCAAATTGACTATATTATGTCGGTAGAACAAATAATGATTTATATAATATAGAATCAATGGAGGTTTCACATGGTTAATATCGTGAAAATTAGAGGGAGTGTATTTGCACCGTATGCATCGCTGGAACCTATTAAGGACCCTGCAACAGGAAGAGTGTTTGAATATGCTGGAGATGCACGTGAGTTTACACCACAAGCTGTGAACACAAAGCGTTCAAGGTTAGAACAAGAAGTGAATATTGATTTTTATAAAAGAGAAATTTTCACATATGCAGATGCTTGTATCGTCACCGTGAAGATTACAAATTCAGATGGCTCAATTGAGTATCAAAAGGGAGAAACAAGTACAGAAAACATTGTATGTACAAATATTGTATGGAGTGAAGGTGAAGTTTCATTTGAAATGAGAGCAAGTGCAAGTAATCCTTTAAACGCAGCAGCACCTGCAGCTGATTATTTTTTGACTATACGAGCTAATGAAAGTGGCACTGTGAATATTGAAGGTGTACATGATGGTTTCCCTTGCTATGAATTTTATAAACAAGTAGATTTTGGTTCGTTTGAATTGATATACACACATGATTTCAGAAAAACGGATGATACCCCAGCAGCACTAGCTGGAGAGATGGAATATAGCTTTAAAACGACAGTCTAAACATAAATATAGCGCTATTTTTTAGAAGGAAATAGAAAAGTAAAAGAGAAATCTATTGGTTTTAGGATTGAAATTATGGTCTGTTTTATTTAATAAGCATTCAGCATCTAAAATAAAATTATAGGGGTGTTTCTTATGACTAATATCGTGAAAATTAGAGCCAGTGTATTTATTCCAATGTCTTGGACTGAGGCTAAGAAGGATATGGAAACAGAAAAAGTAATTCAATTCGAAGGTGATTCACGTGAATTCACACCGTATGCGGTAAATGCGATGCGCTCTAGAGTTGAGCAAGAGGTAGTAGTTGATTTCTATAAAGAAGAAGTGTTTTCATATGCGAACACGGGTATTACGACCGAGAAGATTACAAGTCCAGATGGTTCTGTGAGTAAAAGAACAGGGAAAGCAAGTACAGAAAATATTGTGTGCACTGATATCACATGGAATTCTGAAGGTGTGCAATTCAAAATGAGTGCGAGTGCAAGTAATCCATTAAATGTATATGCACCTCCTGTGGATTATGTATTAAATGTATGTGTGAAACAGGATGGTAGTATTGATATTCAAGGGGAGCATGATGGATTCCCTTGTTTTGAATTTTATAAGCAAGTAGATTTCGGTTCATTTGAAAAAATATATACACATGATTTTAGAGAAACTGGTGATACAGCGGCAGCCCTAGGCGGGAACATGGAGTATAGTTTTACAAAGAGATTATAGGAAGTATGATAATAGAACGATGGATTGATTCATTCGTAAAGAACTTGGAAATATCTAAGTTCTTTTTTTGTTTCAAATTTGTGAAAGACATATTGATTGAAATTAAATTTTTTATAATTTATTATATACCCGTACAGGTATAGGTTTTATATGTGTGATATATGAGGGAATTAAATAATAAATAGTATGGAGGTTTGACATATGTCTAGAAAAATTGTTGTAGTAGGCGGAGTTGCTGGCGGGGCATCAGTAGCTGCAAGGCTTCGTCGTTTAAGTGAGGAAGATGAAATTATTATGTTTGAACGCGGTGAATATATTTCGTTCGCAAACTGTGGATTGCCATATTATATTGGCGGTGTCATTACAGAAAGACAAAAGTTATTAGTACAAACTGTTGAAAGGATGTCAAAACGTTTTAATTTAGATATACGTGTATTGAGTGAAGTTGTAAAGATTAATAAAGAAGAGAAAACAATTACGATAAAGAATGTAACTACAGATGAAACATATAACGAGGAATATGATGTTTTGATTCTTTCACCAGGGGCGAAACCAATTGTTCCACCTATTCCGGGCATTGAAGAAGCGAAGGCGTTGTTTACGTTACGAAATGTACCTGATACAGATCGTATAAAAGCGTATATTGATGAGAAGAAACCACGTCATGCGACGGTTATTGGTGGAGGATTTATTGGAGTGGAAATGGTTGAGAATTTAAGAGAACGCGGGATTGAGGTTACTCTTGTAGAGATGGCAAATCAAGTGATGCCACCAATTGATTACGAAATGGCGGCATATGTACATGAGCATATGAAGGTGCACAATGTTGAGCTTGTTTTTGAAGATAGTGTAGATGCGTTAGAAGAGAATGGGACTGTTGTACGTTTAAAAAGTGGCTCAGTTATAAAAACAGATATGATTATTTTAGCAATTGGTGTACAACCAGAGAGTAGTTTAGCGAAAGATGCAGGATTAGCATTAGGAGTTAGAGGAACGATAAAGGTAAATGAGAAATTTCAAACATCTGACCCATATGTATATGCAATTGGTGATGCGATTGAAGTGAAAGATTTTGTTACAGAAACAGAAACGATGATTCCTTTAGCGTGGCCCGCTAATCGTCAAGGTCGCATGTTAGCAGATATTATTCATGGTCATACGGATTCTTTATATAAAGGTACGATGGGAACTTCTGTGGCTAAAGTTTTTGATTTAACAGTTGCTTCGACTGGAGTAAATGAGAAAATATTAAAACGATTAAATATACCCTATGAGGTAGTACATGTACAGGCAAATTCTCATGCGGGATACTATCCGAATGCTACGCCAGTGCTAATAAAATTAATCTTTAATAAAGAAAGCGGAAAAATTTACGGAGCACAGGCTTTAGGGCGTGACGGGGTAGATAAGCGTATAGATGTTATCGCGACGGCAATGAAGGCAAACTTAACTGTAATCGATTTACCGGATTTAGAATTATCATATGCCCCGCCGTATTCTTCTGCAAAAGATCCAGTAAACATGGTGGGGTATGCTGCAAGTAATATAGTAGATGGTTTTGTGGAAACGGTACAATGGCATGAAATAGATCGTATTGTTGACAATGGTGGATATCTTATAGATGTTCGGGAGCCCAATGAACTAAAACAAGGAATGATTAAAGGCTCTATTAATATTCCGTTAGATGAATTACGTGATAGATTGGATGAAGTGCCAATGGACAAAGAAATATATATCACTTGTCAACTTGGTATGAGAGGGTATGTTGCAGCGCGTATGTTAATGGAAAAGGGATATAAGGTAAAGAATGTAGATGGTGGTTTTAAATTGTATGGGACAGTATTGCCAGAACGTGTTGTATATTGATATTTTTCATTTTCTATTTCAAGATTTAGTGGAAGATGAAAACCTATAGATTAAGGTTTTACTTTTTGTTTTGCGAACATATAAGGCGAAAAATAAAAATAGGGGTTCACAAAATACCCTATAGGGTATAATATATTGTCATAGGTTATAAATAGTGACATAATGGTAATGAGGTGATTATAGGATGGAATATAATCAAGATATGAAAAATAGATTGAAACGTATTGAAGGTCAAGTTCGTGGTGTGCTTCGTATGATGGAAGAAGGAAAAGATTGCCGAGAGGTTATTACACAGTTAACGGCATCTCGTTCTGCACTTGATCGTACAATTGGACTCGTTGTTGGAACGAATTTAGAGCAATGTTTGCGTGAACAGTTTGAAAGTGGAAATGGTTCAAATGAAGAGTTAATTAAAGAAGCTGTTCAATTACTTGTAAAAAGCCGATAATCTGTCAAACGTAAGTGTTGACAGATTTTCAAAAACGTTTTAATATACCCCTACAGGTATATGTATATGAATTGTGGAGGAATCGATTATGAGTATAAAAGTGGATATGAGTTTAGATTGTAAAGGTTTGGCTTGTCCGATGCCTATTGTGAAAACGAAGAAGGCGATAGAAGGATTGGCACCAGGGCAAGTGATTGAAGTTAAGGCAACAGATAAAGGATCTACGGTAGATATAAAAAGTTGGGCGAGTAAAGTAGGACATCAATATATCGGGACGAAACACGAGGGTGATGTATTGGTGCATTATGTTAGGAAAGCAAACGAGCATGAAGTGAATGAAGTTGTGAAATATCCACATACAATTACGAATGCAGAATTACAGTCTATATTGTCTCATGGAGAAGAGAGCATTGTATTAGATGTTCGCGAAGCAGCGGAATTTGCTTTTGGCCATATTCCATCCGCCATTTCGATACCATTAGGTGAATTAGACAGCGCAGTGTTAGATGAGACGAAGCAAATTTATGTTATTTGTCGAACTGGTAACCGCAGTGATGTGGCTTGCCAAATGTTGAAAGAGAAAGGTTTTTCAAATGTGAAAAATGTCATTCCTGGTATGTTAGGGTGGCAAGGAAATGTGGAGAAATAAAATTTTTTAAACAAAAATATACCTATGGGGGTAATTAAATGGACATTAAGATGTTACAAGCAAAAGATGTTGCAGAGAAAGTTTTATTCGGAGAGTTATTCATTTTAGATGTTCGTAATGAGACGGATTATGAAGATTGGAAAATTGAAGGGAAGCAAGTTTCTTCTATTAATAAACCTTATTTTGATTTGTTAGATGGTGTAGATCATATTGTAAGTGAATTACCTAAAGATAAAGATGTTTTAGTAGTATGTGCAAAAGAAGGGTCTTCTATATTTGTGGCAGAGCAATTAATAGAGGCTGGATTAGAAAATATTTATTATTTATCTGGTGGTATGAAGGCTTGGAGTGAATATGTAAAGCCTATAAAAGTGGGAGATTTAAAAGATGGCGGAAGTATGTATCAGTTTAACCGTCTTGGAAAAGGTTGTTTATCATATATGGTTATTTCAAACGGTGAAGCAGCAGTTATTGATGCAGTAAGAACAGCCGAGGCATATGAAGAATTTGCGAAAGAGCATGCTGTTACGATTACGAATGTAATGGATACACATTTACATGCAGACCATATTTCCGGAGGACGTAAGTTAGCGGAAAAGGTAGGTGGTACGTATTGGTTACCACCAAAAGATGCAGAGGAAGTTGTCTTCTCATACGAACCGCTTGTTGAAGGATCTGTTATTACGGTGGGGGGTACTAAAATTGTAATTGACGCATTATACTCACCAGGGCATACGATTGGAAGTACGTCATTCATTGTAGATGATTCTTATTTATTATCAGGCGATATTTTATTTGTAGATTCAATTGGGCGTCCTGATCTTGCTGGTAAGGCTGAAGATTGGGTGAGTGATTTACGTAATACTTTGTATAGCCGATATAAAGAGCTATCTCAAAATTTAGTTGTGTTACCGGCTCATTATTCAAAAATAAGTGAAATGAACGAAAGTGGTATTGTTAGTGCAAAATTAAAAGATTTATTTGAGCATAATGCAGGGTTAAATATTGAGGATGAGGGAGAGTTCCGTAAAGTTGTAACAGAAAACTTACCACCTCAGCCAAATGCATATGAAGAAATTCGTCAAACGAATATGGGGAAAATTCACCCAAGCGTGGATAAAGAGCGTGAAATGGAGATTGGTCCAAATCGTTGTGCAGTGCACGAATAATGAAATAAATAAAAAATGGAGGAATTGATGATGAATATAAAACAAGTATTAGATGCGAAAGGTTTAGCATGTCCAATGCCGATTGTAAGAACAAAGAGAGCAATGGATACTTTGCAAACTGGAGAAGTGTTAGAAATACATGTAACGGATAAAGGGTCAGTTAAGGATATTCCAGCGTGGGCAAATAAATGTGGCCATGACATCGTAAAGCTTGAAGAAGAAGGCGATGTGCTGAAGTTTTGGATTAGGAAGGCGTAGTGAAGCAATAGTTTTGTAAATATAGAGAGGTTGGTTATATGAACACAATATTAAGTACGCTTTTCATTGTACTTGCTGCATGGTTTGTTATTTCACGATTTTTACCAGTGAAAGGTGTTCAAAATATAAATGGCAAAGAATTGAAAAGTATAGTGGGGAAAAAGGGGAAGTATTTTATTGATGTCCGTACAGTAGGTGAATATAGAGGGAATCATATGAAAGGCTTTCAAAATATCCCCCTAAATGATCTAGCAAGTAAGGCGAATCAATTAGATAAGAATAAGGAAGTAATCGTTATTTGCCAAAGTGGAATGAGAAGTAAGCAAGCAGCAAAGGTATTGAAAAAACTAGGGTTTCAGCAAGTAATAAACGTTTCAGGCGGGATGAATAGTTTGTGAGGAGGAAATTTAAAATGAAAGAAATGACTACAAAAGAATTAGAAGAGAAATTGTTGCGTAAAGAAGTGGTAAATATTGTGGATGTACGTGAAGTAGAAGAAGTAGCTGAAGGGAAAATTCCAGAAGCATGTAATATTCCACTAGGACTATTAGAGTTTCGTATGCATGAATTAAATAAAAATCAGGAATATATTATCGTTTGTCGTTCAGGCGGGAGAAGTGCAAGAGCTGTTCAATTTTTAGAAAGTTACGGTTTTCAAGTAATCAATGTGGTAGGTGGTATGTTAGCTTGGGAAGGAAAAGTAGAATAGGGAGAAACAATTTTTTACAAATAAAAAAATACCCCTATAGGTAATTGGAGGGAGAACAATATGGAACAACAGAAGAAAACAACAATCGTTTTATTTAGCGGAGATTACGATAAAGCAATGGCTGCTTATATTATTGCAAATGGTGCAGCAGCGTATGATCAAGAGGTAACTATTTTTCATACTTTCTGGGGATTAAATGCTTTAAGGAAAGATGAATATGTGAATGTAAAGAAAACATTTATAGAAAAAGTATTTGGAAGAATGATGCCACGCGGTGCTGATAAGATGGGGTTATCCAAAATGAATTTTGCTGGTATGGGACCAAAGATGATTAAAGGCATTATGAAAAAACATAACACAATGCCTTTGCCAGATTTAATTGATTTGGCAAAAGAACAGGGGATTAAACTTGTAGCTTGTCAAATGACAGTAGATTTATTAGGGTTAAAAGAGGAAGAGATTATGGAAGGCGTAGAGTTTGCAGGTGTAGGGGCATATTTAGCAGATGCTTCGGATGGGAATGTAAACTTATTCATTTAATCACCTTCTTTTTAGAAGGAGGGGGATGTAAGGTGAGTGGAGTATTATTACTTTTTATAATTGGGTTTATAGGATCGTTTATATCAGGAATGGTTGGAATTGGCGGTGCAATTATTAATTATCCGATGATCTTATATATTCCAGTATTGTTAGGATTTACTGGCTATACGTCACATGAAGTGAGCGGTATTACAGCGGTACAAGTATTCTTTGCAACTTTTGCAGGCGCCTGGGCATACCGGAAAAGTACTGATATGAATAAAATGTTAGTTGTGTATATGGGAGCTAGTATATTAATAGGAAGTTTTATAGGAAGTTTTAGTGCAAATCTATTAGATGAACACGCTGTAAATGTTGTTTATACAGTATTGGCGACCATTGCAGCTATGATGATGTTTGTACCGAAGAAAAATAATAGTGGAGCAGTTAAGTATAATAAATGGTTAGCAAGTGTGTTAGCGTTTATTGTAGGAGGTGTTTCGGGCATTATTGGAGCTGGAGGTGCGTTTCTTTTAGTTCCTATTATGCTAGTTATTTTAAAATTACCATTGCGCATGACGATAGCGACATCTATCGCTATTACGTTTATTTCCTCAGTAGGGATTACGACTGGAAAAGTGATTACTGGACAAGTAGTTATCATTCCAGCTCTAATTATTGCGGTTGCAAGTATATTTGCTGCGCCACTTGGAGCGCGAGTCGGGAAGAGGATAAATCAAAAAGTACTACAATATATGTTATCGATTTTAATTGTCGGCACTGCTGTTAAGATGTGGATTGATATGATATTGAAATAAAAGGATGGCGCTGCTTGCAGCCCATCCTTTTATTTATGCCCAAATAACTTTCATTAAGTTTTTATATTCGTCATTCGCTAATTTATATAGCATTCTCGTATGTTCAAAGACAAGTGCTGGATTAAAGTTTGGTTCTGAGAATGCAAGAGATGTTGAAATATCAATTGCATTTTGCTTATTTAATGTGAATTTTGCAAAGCGATAAGATGTATTTAATTCATTGATGACATGTAAAATATCATTTGTTGATGTTGCATCAGGTACGTGAGCAACATTGAAGCAGTATATATCCACCGTAGGATGTTCGTTTTGGAAAGCAGCGATAAGTTGAATCTTTGCGCCAGCTTCAGTCTCTAATCCTACTGAAAAATGAACAGAGCCATCATTTTCATCTATATTTTCTTCCATGTATATATCGTTGGATTTTAAGTAGTCTTTAAAATCTGAGATGTTATGTTTTACTGCAGCTTTCATATGTATGAGCCCCCTGATAATTGGAATAGATTGCTACTATTTATTATAATTTAAAAATATTAAAAAAGATAGTTAGAAAGTTCTGATTTTTAATTCTGAAGAAATAAAAAGAAGCCGTACTCTACCTCCATAGAGTACGGCTTCTTTACTATTCATTGTCGTTAGACGATGTTTCTGTATCTTCACTGCTATTTTTGTTCTTATTTTTCACTTCATTGTTACTTGATTCGCGTTCACTTGAATTTTCAGACTTAGATTCTTTTGTCTTTTTCGAATCAGAGTCTGAGTCAGACTTTGTATATGCAGGTAGCCCAAGATGAGTACGAAGTTCATTTGTAACATTAGCTAATTCTTTTTTATCTGGATTGTAGTAGTAAGTTCGACCACCACCAGCAGATTTGCTACATGTATCGTCACCTTTTGCCATATAGCAATCATCACCTTGGATTTGTAATTTCTCAATTTCCGAATCCGATCCATATTTATAGAATGAAAGCATATCATCAAATGTTAAGTTTGTAACGAATTGTCCGTTAATATCATCAATGATGTTGCCAACTTTTGTTACAGAACCAACACTTGTTAGTTTCTTTAAAATAGCCTCGATAACGAGTTGTTGACGTTGTCCACGCATTGCATCGCTATCGATGTGTCTTGTTCTAGCAAGAGCAAGAGCTTCTTCGCCATTTAACTTTTGAACACCTTTTTCTAGATGAATTGCCTCAGCATTATCATTGCTATCTTGCTCAGTAAATTCAACTGGTACATCAACTTCAACACCGCCCAAGTCATCGACGATTTTTATAAATGATTTAAAGTTAAATTTCACAAAATAATCGACAGGAACATTCATTAATTTTTCAACTGCATCAATGCTTGCTTGTGGTCCACCATTTTTTCCGTTTTTAGCAGAACCGAATGCATGAGCGTGTGTAATTTTATCTTTTTTCTTTTCTATTGGGATATAAGTATATGTGTCACGTGGGATACTTAATAGTTTAACAGTTTTGCTATCTTTATTAAATGTTGCAAGTAAAAGCGCATCTGTTCTTATAGCTTCACCATATTCTTTTCCTCGGACATCGCTTTCATCAACACCCATTATTAAAACAGAGACGTTATTTGTAATAGGTTTTACAGCTTTATCTCGTAAATCAGATTTATCACCGCGTGCTAAATCGTGTGCGGCATTTCGAACAGCAGAAGATGCTTTATTTACTAAAAACCAAGTATAACCGCCGCCTATTAATAAAACGAATAGTATAGCGCTTATAATAATTTTTATTTTTTTCTTATTTTTTTTCGGTTTATTGCGTGTATTTTCTTGCAAAGATGGGTTTTGCTCCATTTCCTGTACTCCTTCATTTGGATTGAAATACGACACTCATATCCACTTATTATAATGAAATTTAGCGAAAAAAAACATTACAAAACATTTACATTTCGTAAAAATTCAATATATTTATAAAAAGTCAGATTTTCTATATTATCTTTTTTAGATGTAGAATAAGTATAAGTTGTTTTAGTAGAAATGAAAATATGTATTGTGAGAAAGTGATAGAGAAGTAAGATTTGTTGAAATATAGCCAAGAAGAAATGAGTAAGCTTACTTATTTCTTCTATATAATAAAGAAGAATTTGACGGATAAAGGAGAGAGCATAATGAATCATACATCATTCCGAGCAATCGTTGTGAACGAAACGGAAAATCATCAGTTTGTAAGAAAAGTTGTTGAGAGAGAAGTAAGTAGTTTACCTGAGGGAGACGTATTCATACAAGTTCATTATTCTTCATTAAATTATAAAGATGCTCTTTCAGCTACTGGTAATAAGGGTGTTACGAGAACATATCCTCATACGCCAGGAATTGATGCTGCAGGAGTGGTTGTGAGTAGTGAAGATGCTACCATTAAAGCAGGAGATCAAGTTATTGTAACGGGATATGACTTAGGTATGAATACCTCTGGTGGTTTCGGAGAATATATTCGCGTGCCATCATCTTGGGTCGTGCCTTTACCGGAAGGAATGTCATTAAAGGAAAGTATGATGTATGGGACAGCAGGTTTTACTGCGGCTTTGTCGGTATATAAGCTTATTGGAGCAGGAGTCAAGCCTAGTATGGGAGATGTTTTAGTAACGGGTGCTACAGGCGGCGTAGGGAGTGTAGCTGTTAGTATATTAAGTAAGCTAGGGTTTAACGTAGTAGGAGCGACAGGAAAAATGGAAGAGGAAGATATGCTGCTACGTCTAGGAGCGAAAAAGGTGATTCATCGCGCGGAATTGAATGATGAATCAGGAAGACCGATGTTAAAAGGGATATACGCGGGAGTTATCGATACTGTAGGTGGACATATGCTAGAAACAGCTTTAAAAACAGTAAAGTATGGTGGTTGTGTAACGACATGCGGTAATGTGGCAGGCCAGGAACTACAAACAACGGTATATCCGTTTATTTTACGAGGTATAAGCCTTTTAGGGATAGATTCCGTGCAATGCCCAGTAGATGTGAGAAGAGATGTTTGGACGCTTTTAGCGAAAGAATGGGGAAATAAAGAGTTACTATCTTATACAGAAGAATGTACATTAGAAGAATTAGAGAAGAAGTTTGCACTTATATTGCAAGGAAAGTTAAAAGGAAGGACAGTTGTTAAAATATAATGAAAAAAGAGACGCTTAAGTTAGCGTCTCTTTCTTATTATAATGATTGTTTTAGATTAATTTTTCCTTGTTCACCTAAAACACCGTCAGCGATATTTACAGCGTGATCACCAATGCGCTCTAAGTTACTTACCATATCGACGAAGATGATACTTGCATCACCTGAACAGCTGCGTTCGTTTAGACGTAATACGTGACGTTTACGAAGAACACGTTCCATTTGGTCGATTTTGCGTTCTTTGGCAATAACAGTTTGAGCTAGTTCAGTATCGAAGTTTGTTAAAGCTTCAACTGAGTCTTGCAGTGTTGAAATTGTTAACTCAAGCATTTCGTTTAATTCAGCTAATGCTTCATCTGATAGTGAAACACGGTTTGAAATTTGGAAATCTACAAGTTCTACAAGATTTTCTACATGATCACCGACACGTTCAATATCTCCAACAACACCTGCTAAAACAGAATGTTTTTCAGAATCCGTAGGTGAAAGTGGCTTTTCTGATAGTAAAACTAAATACTCGGTAATTTTTTTATCTAAATTGTTAATAGCTCCTTCTAATTGAGTAGCCATGTTTGCGTGTTTTTTGTCTTGTGTATTTAAAAATTGATTTGCTTCTTTTAATCCATGTAATGAGAACTCAGCCATACGGATAATCTCTTTTTGAGCTTCAGTTAAAGCGATGGCTGGAGATTGTTCAATAAAGATTGGATTTAAATGTTGTGGTTTGAAGTCAATCGCTGCATCTTCACCACGAATAATTTTTGTTACAATCCATGCTAACACTGCAATGAACGGGAATTGAATGATTGTATTTGTTACGTTAAATGTTCCGTGTGCAAATGCAATAGTCATTTCTGGATTCAAGTTTAATGATGTTTGGAAATATTGAATTAAACTTGTAAATGGTATTAATAAAATTGTAAAGATAATTGTACCGATAATATTAAAGATAACGTGAACTAATGCTGCACGTCTTGCTGCAATTGAAGTACCGATTGCTGCTAATACAGCTGTAATTGTTGTACCGATGTTATCACCGAATAATACAGGAAGAGCTGCTTGTAAATCGATTGCACCTTGACCGAATAGTTCTTGTAAAATACCGATTGTTGCACTTGAACTTTGTACAATTAAAGTAAAGACTGTACCGACAACAATTCCTAAAATTGGATTATCACTCATGCTCACTGTTAATTCTTGGAATGATTCTAAAGAACGAAGAGGTTTCATACCTGCGCTCATTAATTCTAAACCGAAGAATAACATACCAAAACCGAATACAACTTGACCTACAGAATGTACTTTTTTATTTTTAAAGAAGAATAGTAAGATTGCTCCAACTGCCATAACTGGGAGAGCATATTCTCCGATTTTAATTCCGATAATAAATGCAGTAACTGTCGTACCGATGTTTGCACCCATAATAACACCGATTGCTTGTCTTAATGTCATAAATCCGGCACTTACAAGTCCGACTGTTAAAGCGGTTGTTCCTGAACTGGATTGGATTAATACAGTAACTAACATACCTGCTAGTACACCCATAAGTGGGTTTGTTGTAAAACGATCTAGAATATCGCGAAGACGATCTCCAGCTGCTTGTTGCAGTCCATCGCCCATGTATTTAATCCCGAATAAGAAAATACCTAATCCACCAATGAACTGGAAGATCATATCTTGAACATTATATTCCACGCATTCCACTCCTTAAATTTCATGTACGATGTAATTATTAACTGAACCTTGAGTCACTGTAAACGGTTTGCTAGTAAAATTTACACTAAATTTACAAAGGGAATAAAAGTTTACAATCCCTTAAAGAAACAACTGCATTTCATTGGTTTTTATCTTGTATAAATCTTAATTTTGTAAAGAAATCACACTTTTTAGAATAATGTTGTTCAGTCGAATATCAAGGAAAGCGTATGCAAGTTCATCGTATATTTTTTGATGAACGTTAAAAAAATATGTAGGGAAATGCATGTAGTTTTAGAACAGCAAAATGAGGGAAAACAATTCTTTTAACATGATAAAAAAGCCACTGAATTATCCAGCAGCTTTTTCCGTGTTTTTATCGCCATGCTTTTGTTTTCTTATGCTTGTAATGTAAATGAAGAGAAAAGCAATAAGTAATAGAGAGGAGTAACGATATACAGTTGCATAGTTTGTAAAGTGAGCAATAAATCCAAAGATAATCGCTCCAGCGCCGATTCCAAGGTCAAATGCGGAGAAGAATGTAGCAGTTGCTACGCCGCGTCGATGCGGTGCTACGCGGTCAATCATCCATGCTTGTAGTGCAGGTTGGATCGCTCCAAAACCACTTCCGTAACATGCTGCAGCAATAATTAAGCTCGGAATTGTCGTCGTATACGACAATAAAATAATACCTGTAAACGTTATAATAACTCCCGGAATGATGACGAATGTATGGCCTTTCGCATCATATAGCTTTCCAGAGAATGGACGTGTCACAGCGATTGCTAGTGCGTTACATAAAAAGAAGAGACTAATATCAGCTATGCCGACTTCTGTAGCAAATAGTGTGATAAAACTTCCGATTCCTCCGTACATTAATGTAATACATAATATTAATAATGAAGGAAGTAAAGCTTTACGCTCAATAAATCCATCGAGAAAAGTACTAGATGATTGTTGTGGAGGCTGTTTCGTTTTTTGGATTTGAAGTAGTTTCGTTAATATTAATGAAACAATTGTGCACGATAATGCACATAAAAAAAGAATTGTGAAGTTATATGTTTGCATAAGCCATAGTCCGATAAGTGGACCGAGGGCCATTGCAAGTGTTCCAGAAAGACCAAAATATCCCATGCCTTCTCCGCGGCGAGCTGAGGGAATTAAATCAGAAACGACAGTTCCATATGTAGTCGTTGTAATGCCGAAACCAGCTCCGTGCAAAATACGAACAGCAAGCAAGAGAAAAATAGTTGAGGCGAAAAGGTAACTGCCCATAGCGAGTAAACAGATAGCAGTACCGATCATTAAAATGATTTTTTTATTGAATTTTTGCAAGGCGTTCCCAGTTAGCGGTCTAACAAAAAGTGCCGCAACGGTAAACATGCCGACAACAAATCCGATATTTGAACTTGTGCCACCAATTTCTTTCACATAAACAGGTAAGGTTGGAATTAACATTTGAAACCCTAAAAACATACATAAGTTTGCAAAAATTAAAGCAACAAACTCTTTTGTCCATAACGGTTCTCGTTTTACGAGTATTGCTTCTCCCATATATTCATCCCCTATATAAAATTTTCTCTTTTCTTTCGAGTATATGTATTGGCCAATGCAACAGTCAAGGAAGGTGTCTTGAAAACGGATAACAATTTTTAAGGTGAAAAACTGACAAATTTGTGTAAAGGCTACACAACTATGAAAAAAAGATGTAAAGTATAGATGTATAGACTTGTAGGTGTTAAGAATGATAGAAATTGTTTTTTCTTTAAAGAAAGCGGATTCAAAGGAGTAGTGAACAAGAAGGGGATATATACTTTTTCACTACATATATTTGAAAAGGTTTACAATATGATGAAGAAAGAGGCGTGTACATATGAGACGATTAGGTATTTCTATTTATCCAGAACATTCAACAGTAGAGAAAGATAAGGAGTATTTAACATTAGCAAGTAAATATGGGTTTACACGTGTGTTCACATGTTTATTATCTGTGGATGGAGAAAAAGAGAAAATTATTGAAGAATTTAAAGAAACGATCTCACATGCGAATGCATTAGGGTTCCAAGTATTAGTGGATATTAGTCCATCTGTTTTTGAACAATTAGGTATTTCGTATAATGATTTATCATTCTTCCATGAATTGGGTGCGTACGGTATTCGTTTAGATGTTGGTTTTTCAGGATTAGAAGAATCAATTATGACTTATAATCCGTATGGTTTGAAAATTGAGATTAATATGAGCAATGGTACGAAGTATGTAGATAACATTATGAGTCATAGACCAAATCGTGAAAATTTAATTGGTTGTCATAATTTTTATCCGCATCGTTATTCAGGGTTATCATACGATCATTTCATTAAATGCTCGAAACAATTTAAAGATTACGGTATGAGAACGGCTGCTTTTATTTCATCATTTGATGCAACATATGGACCTTGGCCAGTAACAGAAGGGTTATGTACATTAGAGCAGCATCGTGAATTACCGATGACAACACAGGCGAAACATTTATTCGCGACGGAATTAATTGATGATGTTATTATTGCAAACGCATATGCGTCAGAAGAAGAATTACAAGCACTAGGTGCATTAAATAAAGAGAAACAAACATTTGATATAGAAATATATGATACAACGACAGAACTAGAAAGAATTATCGTATTAAACGAACCACATTTTTATCGCGGAGATGTATCTGAATATATGATTCGTTCTACACAAAGTCGTGTGAAATATAAAAAAGAAGAGTTTAAACCTCATAATACGCGTGAAATTAAGCGTGGGGATTTATTAATTGATAATGAACAATATGGTCAGTATAAAGGCGAATTACAAATTGCATTAAAAGATATGGTGAATACAGGAAAAACAAATGTAGTTGGTCGAATTGTAGAAGAAGAGATTTTCTTACTAGACTATTTACAAGCATGGGATAAATTCGGATTTACATTAAAGAAATAGAGAGAATATAAAGGGGAAAAACTACTGATTTCAGCAGCTTTTCCCCCTTTATATATAAAGAGCGAGAGGAAGAGCTATGACAAAGGTGCATCAGCGATTAATTTCTATTTTAGAGGAATTTTTAGAAGAGAAATCGATGTTAAATCGAGCTTTTTTAGCGGGCCGTTTACATGTATCGACGAAGACGATTCAAAAGGATATAAAATTATTAAATGATATATTGGAAGAAAACGGAGCGAAAATCGAATCGCAAAGAGGGACTGGGTACGAATTAGAAATTATACAAAAGAAGAAATTTGAAGACTTTTGTGTGAGTCTATTTCAAAAACAGACGGAAAAGATCCCAACTTCTTATGAAGAAAGAATAGCGTACATTCTGCAGCGTGTTTTAATGACAGAGGGATATGTGAAGCTTTCAGAATTAGCGGAAGAGATGTATGTGAGCAAATCAACGGTCAATTTAATTATGAAAGATGTTACAGATATATGTGGTCGCTATAAATTACAAATTGAGAAGAGACCGTATTATGGTATACGTATTGTTGGAGAGGAATTTAATATTCGTTCTTGTTTATCACAATATGGTTTACCGCGTTATGACCATACTCCGTTTCATGAGCAATTTGAGCAGACGGAGACATATTTATCGCTACCGCATATATCACTCATTCGTTCAATTATATTAAAGTATATTGAAGGCGGAACAATATATTTATCTGATATAGAAATTGATAATTTAGTCATTCATATTGCAATCGCATTAAAGCGTTGTCAAAGTCAACATTATATGAAAGGACTGCATGCGGAGCAATCAGAACTTATAATAAAGAAAGAATATACAATTGCGAAGCAGATTTTAGGAGATTTAGAGAAAGCGTTAAAATTTTCATTTCCAGAAGAAGAAGTATTATATGTGACGATGCATTTATTAAGTACTGCTGTTACAACGAGAAATCGCTATGAAAATATAGAAGAGCTATTAGGGAAAGATATATATGCATTTATGCAACATATTCTTTTTAAAGTAGCGGAAGAACGGAATCTTATTTTTTATTATGATGAAGAATTATTATTTGGATTTGGTATTCATTTAAAAACGTTATTAAATCGTTTGAAGTATAAGTTAAATACGAGAAATCCTCTTTTGGCAGAAGTGAAAAAGAATTATCCGTATGCTTTTGAAATTGCGGTTCTCGTTGGAGATATCATTGGTGAATATACGGGTGAATCGATCCCTGAAAGTGAAATTGGTTATATTGCAATTCACTTCGGTGGAGCTATGAGCCGTTTGCAGGAGCAAAATCAAAAGAAAAGATGCTTATTGGTTTGTGCGACTGGTCAAGGAAGTGCCCAACTATTAAAATATAAAATTTTATCACAGTTCCGAGATAAATTAGAGATTGTAGGTATTACAGGCTATTATCAATTGAAAGTAGAAGATCTTTATAAAGAAAAAATAGATTGTATTATTAGTACGATTCATATACCGAGTGGCTTGCCTGTTCCAGTTATAAAAGTGAATTCAATATTTGATGATAAAGAGATTAAATCGATTGGTCAGCGGTTGTTTACGCATGTGAATACTAGTGTGCAGCCTTATATTAAGGAAGATTTAATCTTTTTAAATTATAGTGCTTCTACGAAAGAGGATGTTATTCAGTTTTTATGTGAGAAAGCTGCTGAGAAACGCTATGTACCAGAAAACTTTTATGCTTCTGTTATGGAAAGAGAAAATACGTCTCCGACAGCGGTTGGGAATTCAGTTGCAATCCCGCATCCGATGCAGTTATTAAGTGAGGAAACTTTTTTGATGTTTTGCACACTTGAAAAGGCTGTTGATTGGGGAGATAAAAAAGTACAAGTAATTATTTTATTTAGTGTAAAGCGCAATAATAATGAAGATTTGCAAAGGCTTTATGATTTTTTATATGATATTATGTCTAGTCAAACTACGATAGAGAAACTTACTCAGACCGAGGTAATTGAAGATTTTCAAGAGATTTTATTATCATTTTGAAAAAGTATATAAAAACTTCCGTTACATAACGGAAGTTTTTTATGTTTAATTGTATGCGTTTTCATAATAAGATGGAAATATAGAAAACATATAGCTTGGGGGAATTTAAAATGGCTGATATGCAAACTCCATTTGCGTTAATTTTACATGGTGGCAATGCGAGAAGTGCGGCGCTTGAAGCAATTGCTTTTGCAAGACAAGGAGATTTCGGGAATGCCGGTGAAAAGATGAAACTTGCTAGTGAGGAAATTTCAGCAGCGCATCGTATTCAAACGGATTTAATTCAAGAAGAGGCAAGAGGAAATCATGCAGAAATTAGTTTACTGTTGGTGCACGCACAAGATCATTTAATGAATGCAATTACAGTGAAAGAACTGGCTGAAGAATTTATTGCTCTTCATAAACGAGTAGAAGAGAAAGTGACCGTATAAGATGTACATTTTATTATGTTGTGCAGCAGGTATGTCAACGAGTATGGTCGTAAGAAAAATGCAAGAAGAGGCAAAGAAACAGGGGAAGAATTATAAAATTAAGGCAGTTGATTCAGAACTAGTGAAGCTTGAAATTAAGGAAGCCGATGTCGTTTTAATTGGCCCACAGGTGAAATATTTATTTCCAGCTGTAGAGTTTCTTGCAAATTCATACAATATACCAGTTGCGATTATAGACCAACGAGATTATGGCATGTGTGATGGTTTGAAGGTGCTTAAGCAAGCAGAACAATTAGCTTTAGCATAATTATATCTTTTTAAATATAAACATTATAATGTTATAAAGTTTATTTCGTTCTTTTATAGTAGAGAGAAAGAGGAGGGCTATTGATGAATGGGTTTATGAGTTTTATGGAACAAAAGATTATGCCAACAACGCAAAAGATTGCAGGACAACGACATTTATTAGCAATTCGAAACGGGGTTATTTCTACATTACCGTTAACGATCGTCGGATCATTTTTTGTTATCTTTTTAAATTTACCAATTGATGCATATATGGAATGGATCGCACCGTTTCGCCATATTTTAGATATTCCATTCCGATTTACAGTAGGACTAATGGCGTTATACGCAGCGTTTGGTGTAGGGGCTTCGCTCGCGAACTTTTATCAGCTCAATCAGTTAAGTGCAGGGTTATTATCTGTACTCGCCTTTTTACTAGCATCAGTTGAACCAATTCAAATTACGAAAGCTGTACCAGGTGTTATTGATGCAGGGAGATATATTTCAGTAGGAACATTAAGTGCAACGTCTTTATTCGGCGCAATTGTTACAGCATTAATTGCAGTAGAAATTTATCATTTTATGATTAAGCATAATATCTCGATTAAATTACCAGATAGTGTACCACCAGCAGTTTCAAATTCGTTTGCAGCATTAATTCCAACATTAGCAGTTATTCTTTTATTCTGGGGCATTCGCTACGGTTTGAAATTTGATGTGAATACAACGATCACATATTTAATCGCACCATTAAAATCAGTATTAGTAGGAAATAATTTATTCGGTGGTTTATTAACAGTATTCTTAATCGTGTTTTTCTGGTCATTCGGTATACATGGACCAGCGATTTTAGGACCAATTATTCGTCCGATGTGGGATTCAGCAATTCTTGAAAATATGGAAGTATTCACGGCTACAGGAAATGCACATCAGTTACCAAACTTATTTACAGAGCAATTTATTCAATGGTTCGTATGGATTGGCGGATCAGGCTCAACGTTAGCTTTAGTAATTATGTTTATGTTCTCTAAATCTAAGTTCCTAAAAGAGTTAGGTAGATTATCATTCGTACCAGGTTTATTCAATATTAACGAACCAATTATTTTTGGGGCACCGATTGTAATGAACCCAATTCTAATTATTCCGTTCGTTATTACACCGTTAGTGACAACGACAGTATCATATTTTGCAGTTGTTTCAGGTATGATTCCACTTATGATGGCGAAATTGCCATTTACGATGTTAGCACCAATTGCAGCGGTAATTAGTACGGACTGGACAATTATGGCTGGTGTACTTGTACTTGTTAACTTTGTCATCTCATTCGTTATTTACTATCCATTCTTCAAAATGTATGAGAAACAACAATTAGCAGGAGAGGAGAAAACAGAATGCTCGGAGCAATTATCATCTTAATTACATTCGTGGTCGGACAGTGTATTGCCCATTATTCGAAATGGGTACAAAGTAAATCTTTATTAGTGTTACTACTAGTATCAGTTTTATTTATCGGTTGTTCAATGGGTGCATATGTAATGTTAGGATTGCAATCACCGTACGTAATTATTGTACCGACAATTTTATGTGCAACGTGTTTATCTGCAAAATATAGATTTACGAGCATGGCATTAATACAACGTGTGAAGGAGATGCAAAAGCATGGAGCGTAAATTAGGAATTTCACTTTATCCAGAACATTCAACGAAAGAAAAAGATATGGCTTATATTTCCGCAGCGGCACGACACGGTTTCTCAAGAATATTTACTTGTTTGTTATCTGTGAATCGTCCGAAAGAAGAAATTGTAGCTGAATTTAAAGAGATTATCAATCACGCAAAAGATAACAATATGGAAGTTATTTTAGATGTAGCTCCAGCTGTGTTTGATCAGCTTGGTATTAGTTATAGCGATCTATCATTTTTCGCAGAATTAGGCGCAGACGGTATTCGTTTAGATGTAGGTTTTGACGGATTAACGGAAGCGAAAATGACGAATAATCCGTACGGTTTAAAAATTGAGTTAAATGTAAGTAACGATATTGCGTACTTAGAAAATATTCTTTCGCATCAAGCGAATAAATCAGCTTTAATTGGTTGCCATAATTTTTATCCGCAAAAATTCACTGGTCTTCCATACGATTATTTCATTCGCTGTAGTGAACGCTTTAAAAAGCATGGTATTCGCAGTGCAGCCTTTATTACATCACATGTCGCAAACATCGGTCCATGGGATATTAACGATGGATTATGTACATTAGAAGAGCATCGTAATTTACCAATTGAAGTACAAGCGAAGCATTTATGGGCAACAGGGTTAATTGATGATGTCATTATCGGAAATGCTTATGCGAGTGAGGAAGAGTTAGAGAAACTAGGAAACTTAAATCGCTACATGTTACAGCTAAAAGTGCACTTTGTAGACGAAGCGACTGAAGTAGAGAAGAGAGCTACGCTGCAAGAATTACACGTAAGGCGCGGCGACATAACAGAGTATATGGTACGTTCTACAGAAGTACGTAAAAAGTACAAAGATTATGACTTCCCAGTGCGTGAAAGTGTGCTGCAGGAAAGAGGGCAAGTTGTAATTGGAAACAATTCATTTGGTAAGTATAAAGGTGAACTGCAAATCATTCTGAAAGAAATGCCGATAGATGAACGGAAAAATATTGTCGGTACAATTGCAGAAGAGGAGTTATTCTTACTAGATTATGTAGGAGCTTGGACGCAGTTTACTTGTGTGGAATAGGGAAGAGAAGGAGAGGATGCTGTGACATCCTCTTTTTTCTGTTGAAATAGTAATCTATCGTATATAGAATGCAAAGAGATAGACTTAATTTGGACGGGAGAGAAGGAGATGGAAGAGTATATAGATGATTTATTAAGGCGGATGGCTGATGAGGAAACAGAGATTTGGCATCGTGCGTATGATGAAGCAAAAGCGTTAAATGACTTATTAACTTTTCCTTATTTACAGCAGAAGGTAATCAAAGCAAAAAAGGTATCTATGAAGAAAGATATTTATTATTTAATGACGAAACTCGCCATCAATACGAAGGAAATCTATATTGCTGATTATCTTATAGATCGTTTGGAATGTGAACAAAGCCCGACTTTGTTAAGTGAACTGCTTAGTAATATTTATACATTGCCAGAAATAAGTAGTACAAATAAAATCATTCCGTATATTTATCATAAAAACGATAGTGTTCGTTATTGGGCAGTTGCTTCCTTAAAGTTATATAAATCGTTAGAAGCGGAAAGTGCGTTGCTAAAGTTGTTGGATACTGAAGAAAATAAAGATGAGATTACACATATTTGTTATACATTGTTTGAGATTGGAACGAAGCAATCGATTCTGCCGTTAACAAAGCTTTTATATAGTAATAGTGCCTATGTTCGTTCAACCGTTATTGAGGTTTTAGCAAAAATAGGGGGATCGGACTTACAAATAGTTTATATTGAAGCTTTACATGATAGAAATGTTATGGTGAAATATGAAGCTGTTCGAGCTATTTATACGTATGGCGACGAAATGGCAATGAGAGCAATTTGCGAACGTGTGAATAAAATTGTTGCTAGAAGACGTAAAAATGAAGTAGAGCCTACGGATGAAGCAGAGATTATCATTGCTCTTCGTTTCTTACATAAGCTTGCTAATCATGAAGAAGTTTTAAAGATATTTGATAAGGTATACAAAAAACGTGGAAACTTGTTTATGTCGGAGAGGGAGTGGCTTCGAGACAATATTGCTTACTTTCAAGAGAAAGAATGTAATAATTATAGAAAAGGAGCCAGTCTCAACGATGAGACTGGCTCTTTTTTATAACTAGTTTAATACTTTAACTGTAACTGTTTTACGTCCCCAGCTACTTGATGAACCTTTATCTGGCATTAAAACGTCGATTTTATTACCTTTAATAGCTCCACCAGTATCACCAGCGATTGCTACTCCGTAACCTTCAACCCATACTTTTGAACCTAATGGAATGACACTTGGATCAACTGCAATTAGTTTCATGTTTGGATTAGCTGTTAAGTTGTGGCCTAAAGCTGATTTTACTTGGTCGCCTGCTTTATAACCATTTTCAAGTGGATCTGCTGTGTAAGCTGTTGCTACAACACGTAACTCACGAGAAGATGATGGTGTACTTGTTTCAGTTTCTTTTGCAACAGGTTGTTGTGTAGTTGGTTTTTGAGCTTTAGCCGCTTCACGAGCTTCTTGAGCCTTAGCTGCTTCACGAGCTTCAGCTGCCTCTTGAGCTTTAGCTGCTTCACGAGCTTTAGCTGCTTCTTGAGCCTTAGCCGCTGCTTGAGCTTCAGCATCTGCTTGAGCTTTAGCTGCTTCACGAGCTTTAGCTGCCTCTTGAGCTTTAACTTCTGCTTGAGCTTCAGCATCTGCCTGAGCTTTAGCTGCTTCTTGAGCCTTAGCTGCTTCACGAGCTTTAGCCGCTTCTTGAGCTTTAACTTCTGCTTGAGCTTCAGCTGCTTCGCGAGCTTTAGTTGCTTCCACTGCTTTAGCTTTTGCTTGAGTTTCAGCTACTTCCTGAGCTTTAGCTGCTTCACGAACTTTAGCTGTATCTTGAACTGTAGTCGTTTTTTCAACTTTAGCTACTGGTTGAACTTTAACTGGTGCTTTACCTGTTAAGTAAGGAACATGAACATAAGCTGTTTTTCCGTTATATTCAAATTGAATCCAATCATTTTGTACTTGGTGTGTTGTTTCAATTACATCATCTTTTTTCAACTTACCAAGAATCTCTGAGTCTGTGTTTGCCCCAGCACGTACGTTTAATACGTTTGCTGTTACGTAGTAAGTGTCTTTTGTATAGTCAGCGCTTATGAAAGCTTCTTTACCGCTATTCAATTGAACTTTTGACCAACCATTTTCTGTATGTAAAACATTTACTTTATATCCATCTAATAATTTTCCTACAACTTTTGATTCAGTAGTTGGGTTTTCTCGTACGTTTAGTACGTCAGTCGTTACGATTGTTTCTGCTTTAGCAGATGTTGTGAAAATCCCAAGACCAAAAACCGCTGCTGTTGCTATACCCATAAATTTTTTCATAATAGCCTCCATTGCATTTGTTTTCGTTGACCTCATTATAGCAACCATTATTTTCTTATTTGCGAAAAACATAAAATTACAAAGCTTTCGTAACGGGGCATTAATATTCTGTAACAATTCCATAAATATCCTGATAGCGCTTCCTTGTTGTTTTTTGGCGTATTAGGGCATATGAAACACAAAATGAGTAGTATTTCAATTACTGTAACGTTAATAATGTTACAGTAATATTTCTTGATGATATCTATAGCGTTACAAAAATAGCTTATTTTACTGTTTGAATGGAAATTTAGTTATGAAACGATAATCTTTTTAGGCGTGAAAATATATAAATGAGGTGAAATTTAATAAAATATCGATATAATTGTTACAAAATCAGTCGAAGTATGGAAAAAATTACGCCTTGATTTTCGTCTGTTACATAGTATTTTTGCAATAATAGAATTAGATAATAGCCTTAGTACCTATAAATAATGAAGAGTATTAGAATGGTAGTTGTAACGTGAAACATATATAATAGAAGAAACTCAATTTAGTAGATAAATAAAAAACGCAGGAGTGTAAACTCCTACGTTTTTGTTTATTCATATCGTAAACATTCAATTGGATCCAGTTTGGCAGCTTTGTTAGCTGGTAGTAAACCGAATAGTATACCGATTAACATAGATAGGGCAACGGAGATAAGTCCTAGTTTTAGTGAAACGACAAGTGGCCATCCTGCAAACATTGCGACAATCCATGCGAAGAAGATTCCAAGCATAAATCCGACAAAACCACCTAATGCTGTTAAAATGCAAGCTTCGATTAAGAATTGCATTAATACTTTACCACGTGTTGCACCTAATGCTTTACGAATACCAATTTCGCGTGTACGCTCTGTTACAGATACTAGCATAATGTTCATTACACCAATACCACCTACAAGTAAGGAAATAGCGGCAATACCACCGAATACACTTTTTAATATACCTGTGAAGCTATCAATTTCTTTTAAGAATTCTTGTGGATCTGGTACTTCAAATTTACCTGAATGCTCTGGTTTTTTTGCTTCATTTAATGATTTTACAACTGCTTCTTGAACAGTTTCCTTATCTTGACCAGGAGCAATTTTTACCGTTACAGAATCGTAGTTGTTTTTCCCGAATAGTACAGGCCAGTTTTCTGCTGAAATGACACCTTCTTTAAATGTCATGCCACCCATCATTGCTTTTATTGAATATACGCCAACTACTTTGTATGGTGTACCTTTTATATCTACATATAAGTTTGGTTCCCATGAAGAATATAATTTATCAAAAGCATCTGTATTTAATACAATTGTGTGTTCAGGTCTGTCTAAATCAGCTGCTGTTAAAAATCTGCCGTGCTCAAGTTTGAATTTAGATGTATCTTCAAAATAATCACCTTTTGCACCGGTAATATCAAGATCTAATTCTTTTTTTCCTGCATATACTTTTTCTTTTCCTTTTACATCTGGATAAACTTCTTGCACACCAGAAATTTTGGATATACTTTCATACATGCTTGAGGAAATTTTGCCGTCCATATCTGAGTAATCTTCTGTCTTATAATTTACAGAAAACTGATCTTTTTTTTCATTCCCGATTTGTTCGCGGAACTTTGCATTTGTTCCATCCCCAATCGAGATAATGGTAATGATGGCACTAACCCCAATAATAATACCTAACATCGTTAAGATAGAACGCATTTTATGAGCAAAGATAGAGGAAAGGGCCATGCGTATATTTTCACTCGTATTCAAAATTAACCTCTCCAATCTTGGACGATATTTCCGTCACGAATTACAATTTGACGTGCTGCAGCTTCCCCGATTTCACGGTCATGGGTAATCATAATGATTGTTGAGCCTTGTTTA
This sequence comes from Bacillus sp. PK3-067, assembly GCF_056738645.1. NCBI lineage: Bacteria > Bacillati > Bacillota > Bacilli > Caryophanales > Bacillaceae > Bacillus > Bacillus sp. PK3-067. The sequence continues at coordinate 817,497 of NZ_CP096490.1, forward strand.
TTTAATTCGTAAAAGAGGTCCATAATTTGTGTACTTGTTTTCGTATCAAGTGCTCCTGTCGGTTCATCGGCTAAAATGAATTTTGGGTTATTTACGATTGCACGTGCAACAGCGACACGCTGCTTTTGTCCACCTGATAATTCGTTCGGTAAGTGAGTAGCGCGATCAGCTAAACCGACTTTTGTTAAAGCAGCTAATGAGCGCTCGCGTCTTTCTTTTTTATCGACTCCAGCGTAAATAAGAGGTAGTTCTACATTTTGAAGCGCTGTAAGTCTCGGTAATAACATGAAGTTTTGGAATACGAATCCGATCTCTTTATTACGTACGTGTGCAAGTTCTGTTTCAGACATGTTTGAAATATTTTGACCGGCTAGTTCGTACGTACCTGTCGTCGGTTTATCTAAGCAACCGATAATGTTCATTAATGTTGATTTACCAGAACCAGAAGGTCCCATAATTGAAGTGAATTCTCCTTGGTTCAGTGTTACGTCAATTCCGTGTAATATTTGAACGGACTCTGCACCATTTTGGAAGGATTTCGTGATGCCTTTTAAGTTAATCACTGGGCGACAACCTCCATACCATCTTTTAAGTCTTTTTCAGGTTTAGAGATAATTTCCTCTCCTTTTTTCACTCCAGAAACTTTTGCTTCGCTATCAGTCTCGAATTCAACAGTAACTGCTTGTTCTTTCGCCTTACCGTCTTTTACAACGAAGACAACATTTTTGTCACCTTTTTTCACGATACTGCTTTTCGGAACAATTGTACCAGTTGCTTCGCCAGATTTACTTGTTACGTAAACGTGGAAGCCGTTTTGTAATTCGTCACTATTATCTAATGTGACAGTGAATTGATAGTTAGAAACAGTTTTATTTTCATCCATGCTCTTTAATGGTGTAGAACCGATTTCTGTTACTTTTCCTGTCCAAGTCTTACCAGCGACAGTTTTTGATGAAACAGTTACTTCTTGCCCAACTTTCATACTAGCAAGCTCATATTCAGAAATTTGACCTTTTACTTTAAATTGACCAGCGTGACGAAGAGTAATTCCGCTCATACCTGTTTTTTCGTCAGCAGTTTTTACGATATCATCAATTACGCCATCAGCAGGACTTGTTACAGAAAGATTGTTTACTTTCTCTTTTGCTGCTTTAATCATTTCATCAGCTTTTTCAACTTCAAACTTTTTCATTTCAATTTGTGATTCTAATTGCCCAACTTCGGCTTCTGATGCTTTTAATGCTTCAGCAGGAAGGCCTGCATTTTTATCTTTTTGTAATTTTTGTTTCGCTACATCAATTTGTTTTTGGAGCAACGTTACTTCTTTTTGTGCGATTTTCTTTTGCATTTCTGCTTCTGTTACACCTTGTTTCGCAGTCGGATCATTGTATTTAAATAGAAGCTGACCTTTTTTCACTTCATCGCCTTTTTTCACAGCTAATTCATATGTTCCTTTTGTTGGATCGAATGAAATAGTTTCAATTCCATTTGGAATAACTTCGCCACCAAATTTTTGCGCGTTTTGGATTTGTTTTTCGGTTACTTTATATCCGCTATATGCCATTGCTACATCTGAACCGCCACCAGCAAATGCAAAGTATGATCCAGCTGCAATTCCGATTGCTACTACACTAGTAATTAACACTTTATTTTTCTTCTTCATCTATTTATCACCTTTTCGTTCGTTTTAGTATCTACATTAAGTATAGAAGAGGTAAAGAATCTGACAAATCGTTTTAGCTTACAATAACCTTACAGTTTTGTAAGGTATGAATATGTAAATGTAAGGTAGAGGTTGTCCTAGTGTAAGCAAATGAATTGACTCGTCGTTTCTTTCTTACAATAATATTGTATGGAGGAAAGGAGGAAGGAAGATGGAAGCTTATTTTAGCGCACACCCATTAAAACCATTTATTCCATACTCAAGGCAACATGCCCTTATATTATTTATTATGTTGGTGGGGATATTTTTTCTGTATCAATACCAAGATGTATTACGTCAAAGTGAGTGGAATATAACGGTTCGATATGCAATTGCATTTTTATTTATAGGTAGTGAAATTGGGCTTCATATGTGGGAGTGGAAAGCGGGGATTTTTGAGCTAGCTACTTCATTACCGTTTGAATTATGTACGATTAGTTTATTATTAGCGTCGATTATGATCGTAACGAAAAGTTACCGCATATATGAGATTGTATTTTTCACGGGAATTATTGGTGCATCACAAGCTATTTTAACGCCAAACTTGCAGTATGCTTTTCCGCATTTTCGTTTCATTGAATATTTTATCGCGCATATATTGCTCATTTGGGCACCACTCTTTATGACTTGGGTGGAAGGCTATAGACCGACCTTGCAATCTATTAAGCGTACGATGATATTTTTAAACATATTGATTCCGCTTGTTTCGTTTGTGAATTATAAAACAGGCGGTAATTATATGTTTTTAGCTCATAAGCCAGAAACAGCTTCATTACTCGATATGTTAGGACCGCATCCTTACTATATTATTTCATTAGAACTCGCAGCGCTTATTGGGTGTTTTATTTTGTATATGCCGTTTGCAAAAAGAGAAAGGCATGCGCATAAAGAATCACTAGGATCATAACCTAGTGATTTTTTATGATTGAATATTTACAATTCAGAAAATTAAGAATAAAATTAGAGAGTAAAATATAAAGAGAGAGAAGGGAAAACGTGGTCAAAAAAGTTTTTCTGAATGGGATGGAAGTGACAATTCAATTTATTATTTCGATTTTGGGGATTATTATGTTAGGGGCTCTGCCGAAATTGTTTTATGGATTTAAGCTGGATGTATCAAAGTACATACAGAGTTTAAAAGAAGTGTTTGTGAACTTAATGGATATTTCCAATTTGCAATATGTGAAAGGTAAATTTTTATTTCCGCAGCTGTTCGTCCATTATAAAGAAACGATTATTATTTTTTTAGCTGCTTTTTTTATTTCATTATTTGTAGCATTTTGTATTGTTTATGTAATTATGAGTAGTTCACCGCGTATACAACATCGAATTAAATCATTTCTTATCTTCCTAGAATCTATTCCAGATATCCTTCTTATTTTAGTATCACAAATTTTAGTTATATGGTTTTTTAAACAAACAGGTTTTTTACCTTTTCAAATTGCTTCAATTGGAGGCGAGTCAATTAGAGGATTGCCGATACTTTGTTTGAGCATCCCGACTACGATTATGTTTGTAAAAATGGTCGTGCTTCGTTTTGAAAATGAACTAGAAAAAGATTATGTACTATTTGCTAAGGCGAAAGGGCTGGGGCGCTTTCATATTTTAAATCGTCATATTTTACGAAATGTGTTGCTTAGTACATTATTCTTTGCGAAAACGAATATCTTTTTTATGTTATCTAATTTATATATTATAGAATGGATTTTTAATACGGGTGGTATTTTTATGTTTTTGAAATCTTATTTTGGTATTAGAGTTGAGGTTTTCATCGTTAGTGTGCTTCTTATATATATTCCGATTTTTATTTTATTTAAATTGTTTCATTATCTCATTCCGGCTGCGATGAAGGAGAGATTATAATATGTGGACGTATATAAAACGTGATAAAAGATTTTGGATAAGCATTGGGTTTCTTCTCCTATTAGTTCTTTTGAGCATCGGAAATACGTTATGGAATGATGGACATATTAGACAAGTTACATTGCAATATGATGCGGATGAAAATCCACAAGTGCCACCGTTTTCACCTTCATTACAATTTTTACTCGGGACAGATCGGAAAGGATACGACCTTTTACATTTAGTTATTGAAGGCGCGAAGTGGACGATTGGTATATCTATTTTAATTGCGGCACTTAGAATGGTAATAGGTGTGTTTTTCGGTGTCGTACTCGGAACGTATATAAAAAGAGGGTTTTCAAAAATTGAGGCTTTCTTTGATAGTTTTACAGTTATTCCGACAGTTATGATTGCGTATTTTTTTCTTCAATTTGCAAATGCATTTGGAAGCGGGGAGGAAACAACAACCTTTTTTGAAAGGGCTTCGTTTCAAGTTGTCTTACTTGTAATGCTTGTAATGCCAGTTATTGCACTGTATGTTGCGAAGGAAGTTCGTAAATTGCGAACGGAGGAATTTGTTGATGCCGCACGCATATTAGGTGGATCGAGAAGACATATTGTTATAAAGCATCTTTTCCCGCACCTTTATATGACGTTTATACTTGTATTTTTTCAGCAGTTTACGCAGACTCTTACTATTTTACTGCACTTAGGATTACTAGAAATATTCTTTGGCGGAACGGTTAAGTTTTTAGGACCGATAGAAGAAATAGAATCTTACACACATGAATGGTCAGGGCTAATTGGAGTCTATTTTAGATCTTTAACAGTGCATCCATGGATTCCTCTCGTCCCAATTACATTTTTCGGGCTTACCATTTTTTCAGGAAATATGATTGTAAAAAGTCTAGAAGAGGCGATGTTGAAAGTTCGATTAGGGGGAGAGATAAAGAAGGAAGTTGTAGAAGAGGAACAATCTGCTGTACAGTCAAAGGAAGAGTTGTTTACGTTTAAACATACGATGTGAAGAGAAAAAGAAGCAAGCATGGATTTCATGCTTGCTTCTTTTTACTTTGCAGAAACTTCACCTTCAGCTTCTGTTTGCGGAATAAAGTATCCGATTATACCACCAATTATTGCTGGAACGATCCAGCCGATTCCTAAGTTATAAAAAGGAATCGTGTGTACGATATTAGCGATAAAACTTGGTATCATTCCCACATTATCAAGTGCATGAATACAGCTAATAATGAATGCTGCGATCATTGCTCCGATGTAGACAGAAGGTTTACGTTTCGTATATTTATCGATAAATGATACGAAAATTAAAATGATTGTAATTGGGTACAAAATAATTAATACAGGTAGTGTGATTTTAATTAATAAGCTTAATCCTAAGTTTGAAATAACGAAACTAAAGATACAAACGTATAGTACGAGCTTTTTGTAAGAAACATTTGTTAATACTGTTGCGAAATAGTTGGCGAATGCACTTACAACACCAATTGCTGTTGTTAAACAAGCGAAGATAATGGCGATACTTAATAAAACATTACCGCTTGTCCCAAAGAATTGGTACATAACAGTTGCTAATAGTTGACCACCGTTCTCGAATTGTCCCAAGTTTCCGTTTGAAGCTCCGATATAACCGAGTAAGAAGTAAACAATTGTTAAGAATAGAGCAGCGATACTTCCGCAAATGATTGTATATTTCGCGATAGATTTCTTCTCTTGTATACCGTTTTGACGAATTGCATTTACAACAATTGTTGATAGTACGAGAGCGCCAATTGCATCTAACGTTAAAAATCCTTCAAGAAATCCTTTGAAAAACGGGATGTCTTTATAGTCACCGATAGGCTCTGCAAACGTTCCTGGTGAAAGAATCGCTTTTGTTGCCATAATTGCAATAATTACAAGTAAAATTGGCGTTAATATTTTACCGATATGATCTACTAGCTTGGATGGATTTAATGATAAGAAGTAAACGACTGTAAAGAAAATCGCACTAAAAACTAACATAGAATACCATTGATCTGGGAAAAGTGGTGCAATCCCAATTTCATAAGATACAGATCCAGTTCGTGGAATAACAAATAGTGGGCCGATTGAAAGATAAATAATGATAGCGAATACTGCTGCGAATTTTGGATGAACACGGCTCGCTAAAGTGTTAAAACTACCACCAGCAAGGGCAACAGCAACGATAGCAAGTAAAGATAAACCGACGTCTGTAATAATAAACCCTGTAATGGAAACCCACATATTTTCTCCGGAAGAAAGGCCAAGAAGGGGCGGGAAAATCATATTACCAGCACCGAAGAAAACTGCGAAGAGTAATAAACTAATCGAAAGTATTTGCGCTGGTTTCAAAGTTGTACGCATATAAAGAAAATCCTCCTAATGAGTATTTTTGTCGAAAATTCAAATAATTTGTCGAGTAACTGTTATTATTTTAAAGGTCTGATGACTAGAAAGCAATAGGGAATTTTGAAAAAATTAAAAAATAATGCATTAAATCGAATAAATATACTATTTGTATGTTTAATAGGAAGGATTTAACTTTTAACGTAAAAAAAACACATATCGCTAGGATACGTGTATTAAAAATATATTTTTCTATCGCGTTCTTCTTTTAAAATTTCAACCGCTTCTCGGAAACGTTGTGAATGGACAATTTCTCGTTCGCGTAAAAAGCGTAAACTGTCATTTATGTCGGGATCGTCAGATTGGTTGATAAGCCATTGATATGTGGCACGCGCTTTTTCTTCAGCCGCAATATCTTCGTATAGGTCGGCAATTGGATCACCTTTAGCTTGTATATAGGTTGCAGTAAATGGAACACCAGCTGCGTTATGGTAATGAAGTGCGCTGTCATGATCGACGTAATGAGGGTCGAGACCAGCTGCCTTCATCTGTTCAGGAGTCGCATCTTTTGTCAGCTTATAAACCATCGTAGCAATCATTTCAAGATGCGCAAATTCTTCTGTACCAATATCGGTAAGGAGGCCAATGACTTTATCCGGGATTGTATAACGCTGATTTAAGTAACGTAGTGCAGCAGCTAATTCTCCATCTGCACCACCGTATTGCTCAATTAATAATTTTGCAAGTGCTGGATTACAAGTTCCTACTTTAACAGGGTATTGTAATTTTTTTTCATAAATCCACATAGTTTCTCTCCTTTATATTTGCCATGGCCAAGGACCTTTGCTCCATTCCCAAGGGGCATTAGAATAGCTATTTCCATACTGTTGAAGCGGTCCATATTTTTCTTCCATCTGTTGTTTTAATACTCTTCGTTTATAGGAAAAATCATTAAATTGGTTAATAGCTGCTGTATCGTCTGGGTGGGTGTCTAAGTAAAGGGTTAGTTCAACTAATACAAAGTCTAATTCTTGGAGATTCTCTAAAAGTCGATAATACTCTTCTGGTAGTGGCTGGTTCACGTCAGTAGTCACCGCCCTTTTTTATAAGGATTTTCGTAATAATCATAAAAGATAGGCCATAAGGTTCCTTTTTGTAGTGCTTCTTTCGGTGAGAATTGTGGTAAATTTGGCGGTTGAAAACCTAAATATAAATTAGGAGGGGTAGAGTAATATTTTTTACCAATAGGAGGACAAGGATCTTGAGGACTATGATATGGCACATATGATTTCATATATTTATCCATTAATAAACCTCCCTATATTCTTCATCACTACGTATTGTATTCAGACATAATAGGCCTTTATGACACATATAAAAAAGTAATAGGTACGGGGGGAATGAATGTGGAGAATGTGAAACAATTCATTGTATTGGAAGTGAAAAACTTAAAGGAAACTTTGTATTTTTATGAAGGGATTTTAGGAATCAAGCCTAGTTTAGAAAGACCCCAATTAGATGTAACAGGGGTTTGGTATGATGCTGATTCAATGAGAGTTAGTTTTGTAATGAATCGTAGTTTGGGTGGGCGTGAGAAGAGTGTTACGGATTCGGTTGATGTACTAATGTTTTCAATTTCTAACATAGAGAACTTAAAGAAGAGGTTAGTGTTTTATAAAATTGCATATACAGAAAACAAAAGTGAGAAGAGTATTGTAGTACAAGACCCAGATGGATATAAAATTCAAGTGATAGAGAAGGACGAATAAACGGAGGGGATTTAGTGGAGAGGAATTATGAAGAAAGTGCATTGTTTGAGCATCAATTTTGGCTAAAGGTGCTTACTGATCATTCGCAATTTTTACTTGATGCATTAGCTCCGAAGGAAAAAGAGGATATAAAAAAGGCCACTTATTTTGTTGAAACATTTACGAATCTGTTAAATAAAGTTCGTAATGTGAATCTCATTGCGTTTTCAAAAGAGGCAGAACGAGCCGCAAAGGAAATACGAACGTTTAAATTAAGTATTATACAGAAACAACTCGAGGGAAAAATCACTATTCATTTTACGCCAACTTTCATCAATCATATGGTAAACGAAGTAGAAGAGTATATAACAGTGTTAGAATTTTTAAATAAAGGAGAAGTTCCGCCTGTTTTTCATGAATTACATTATCATCTCGTTTGGTTAACGGATGCGGCTGGCCATGCAGGGTCTATTTCTGGTGGATTAGATCTTGTTGAAAAAAGATTAAAAGAGAAAAGCGAAGAATTTACGAAGCACTTTGAACAATTTTATTTAAAGGCAGTTGAAATGACGGGGTATTTACGGACAGAGCTTCATCATTTTCCTGCATTAAAGAAGTTTACAAAAGATGTTTCACTTGAGTTAAAATTATTTTCGCATTTTCTCCATGAGGTCGAAGAGCTGGAGTTATCGAATGAAATATTAAGTGCATTATCTGCTAGAATGGCGGATCATATGGCAAGAGAAGAATGTTATTACTTATTAAAATTAGCACAATCGTCTGGACTTGAGATGCCAAAATGTAATCCGCTTTAAAGAAAAAAGAGGTCAATTTTATTTGGCCTCTTTTTCTGCTTTATTTTCTCTTTTTATTTTTGCTTGTTCAATACTTGCCTGTAATGTCTCCATAATATTGATGATGTTTGGAGTTGGAGAGATTGTTTCGGTTTTTTCCTGTTGTTCAATTTTGTTTTCGATTAGTTCGGTAAGGGCTTCTTTATACTCATCTGTATACATCTCTTGTTCAAAAGGATTTGTAAGATGGTGGATTAAATTGATTGCTGCTGTGAGTTCTTGTTTTTGAATCGGATAATTTTCGTTACTTGGTAAGTTAGGTGTATTTGTTATATCGCGAATTTCATTAGGGTAGTGAATAGTTTGTAATATAAGCCCATCTTCAAAGTTACGGATAATAGCTAAATGTTGTTTTTTTCTAATGGAAATATGGATAAGACCAAGTTTATTCGTACGTTCAAGTGCTTCTTTTAATAATAAATATGATTTTTCATGTCCTGAGGTAGGGCCTATAAAATAAGAACGATCGTAGAGAACAGAATCAATTTCGTTATTTTGGATAAAAGATATAATACGAATAGATCTTGGTTCGTGAGCTTTTTGCAACTCAGCTAATTCTTTTTCATCCATAATAATGTACTTATGAGGTGCGTATTCATAGGCTTTTACAATATCTTTATCATCAATTTCTTCATCCGTACAATCAGGAGCAAATTTTTTATATTTAATAGGTGTTAAGCATTCTTTATGAAGACTTAAAAACTTTATATCGTTTTCTTCTACGGCACTGTATAGTTTGATTCCTATATTTAATAGTCCAAGTGAAAGGGCACCTTTCCATACGGTATGCAAATGAAGCCTCTCCTTTCATTCAAAAATGATTATGTATATTATGAGATAGTAAGAAATTTCCTATACGTTTTTTGTTTTTACGGAATGTTAAGCAGGAGGATGTGGGATATAAAATATATTGACAAGCCCTCCAAAATATTTTAATGTGATTGTATAAAATTGTGTATATAAAGGGGAGTAACTTATTACAGTAAAGTCGTCATTACAGGGAGAAACCCTCGGCTTTATTGGCAACGTTTCGTTGTTAGTGAGACCTTTACCAGCAATGGTAAAGGCCCCTTATTGTCTTTTTTAGGACCCTTACCATGTTTGGTAGGGGCCTTTTTGTATACAAAGAGAGGAGATATAAAAATGAAAAAACTTATTAGTAGATTAAGAGTTGTATTTCATGTTCGCCGATTTGTTCCATTCCTATTTGACTTTTTCACTTCAAAAGAGGTTTCAATAAAGAAGAAAATTTTATCTATTGCGTTTTTAGTTGGTTATGTTGCGATGCCGCTCGATTTAATTCCAGACTTCTTACCGTTTATCGGTATTTTAGATGATATTGGAATTGTATTATTTATTTTGAACCGAATTGTAAAAATGGCGCCAGTTCAATTACAAGAAAAGCATAACGTAAACGTAGGATAGGAGTTGGGGTAGAAAATATGGAGCAAATTATTTTAGATATAATCGAGTTTTTAAAGCAATTTTCTTATTTTGGAGTTGTGTTAGCATTAACGTTTGAATTTATTCCAGCAGAAGTAGTTTTGCCCATGGTTGGTTATTGGGTGTACGAGGGAGATATGAATTTTTGGCTTGCTGTATTAGCCGGAACCCTCGGCGGAACGACAGGACCTTTAACGTTATATGCACTCGGTTATTACGGTGGTCGTCCTCTATTAATAAAATACGGGAAATACTTCTTCATTAAAGAAGAACAAATTCAAAAAGCAGATGATTTCTTTGAGAAATATGGACCGGTTGTAGCATTTGTTGGACGCTTTGTGCCAGGAGTTCGAACGCTTATTTCTGTTCCATGTGGTATGGCGAAAATGAACATATGGAAATTTAGTATATATACATTTGTAGCAATGTTCCCGTTAACGACTTTGTATGTTTATTTTGGAATGAAATTAGGTCCACATTGGGAAAAAGCAGCGGATGTTGTTGGGCAATATATGTTACCGATATTAGGAGGCGTTATTCTTATCGTTGCTAGTATCTTTGTCTATAAATATATGAAAAAAAGAAACAAAACAGAATCTATCTAGTCACATGAATATTTTTTGAAAATAGATGAATAGTACAGGCAAAAGACTCTGGGGGACATACACATATAGGGAATATAAAAGAGAGAGGGGAAACAACTATGTCTTGTGAGTGCTCAGGGTCAGCATTAACTTGTTGTCCAGATAAAAATTATGTGCAAGATAAAGTGTGTAGTCCGTGGTCTGCTACTGTAGTTGCAACAGCAATTGATAATGTTCTCTATACAAATAATATTAACCAAAACGTAATTGGTACTGGTTTTGTTAAATATGATGTTGGACCAGGCCCAATTACTGTAGAGGTACTTGATTCTGCTGGGGGTACAATTGATACACAAACATTAAACCCAGGAACGAGTATTGCTTTTACGTATCGCCGCTTTGATAGTATACAAGTTGTGTTACCTGCAACACCTGCTGGAACGTATCAGGGAGAATTTTGTATTACAACACGTTATCCACTTTCATAGCAGAATAGGAGAGGATCGAAATGGGAATGAGAAGTTCCAGTTTGTCTTGTTGTTCTAATAAAACACTTGTGCAAGACCAAGTATGTACAGACTGGTCTATTACAGGTGCTGGTACTCAAATTGTATATACAAATAATATCACGCAAGAAGTATATGGTTCAGGTTACGTGAAGTATGATGTAGGTGCCAACCCGATTACAGTTGATTTTTTAGTAGGTGCAACAGTGGTTGATACAATTACTGTACAACCACAAAGTAGTGGTACTTTCACTGTCCGATATTTTACTACTGTCCGAATTACTACGACAGGAACGACTGTTAATCAAGGAGAGTTTTGTATTACAGTACGTTATCCAATCTCATAAAAAGCATACCGTGAACGGTATGCTTTTTATATTAAGGAAATAATGAAATTGGTATTCTATAAGCAACATGTAAATTCGCAACAGTACTTGCCTTCTAAATATAGTGAAGGATTACTTGTTATATTGATAATATTGATCGACTGTAGGTCTTTTCCTGTGTACGATATTGTATTACCAGGAAACACAGTGAAAATATTGGTTACTGTTCCAACGATTTGAATTGTAATTGCTTCGTTGCTGCTAGTACTATTGTAAACCGAGACAGTACCTGATATAAGTAGTATCCCATCACTTTGCCATAGTATCATTAATTGTGATACATCTTTGGCAGAGGAGATGGTGTTATTAGTTATGAGGAAATTCCCTGCAAATTCATTTGTTACTCGCTCGCAATTTGGATTTGGAGGAGGGGGCGGTGGACAAGGGTCTGGACAAATAATAGATAAAGGAGCGAAACAGCCGATATTTTTTTTATTCTTCATACAACCCCTCCTTTTAAGTTGTCTTTTATTACTATTAAATGTAAAAGCATGGCCGATGTGTTAAAAAAAGAAGGAAATATTAAAAATTAAGATTGTCTAATAGGCTTAAACCTTAACTTATCATTAGTGTTATAGAAAAGATTATATGTGAATAGTCATAGGAAAAGAATGATCAGACTCTTTTAGACAAAAGGTGGTTGTATAAAATAGTACGAGTAATGTTGGACTTAATTTCTAATTAACTGTATATTTACAAAAATCTAATAAATTTCATTTGTTATTTAAACGACATTAACATGTATTAGATAAAATAGCCCTTGTAATGAATCAATTATTATGAGGAGGATTCACGTGGACAGAAATGCTTTAAGAAAAGTAAAAGGCCTTATTGGATTATTAATGGTTTTTGTATTAGCATTCGTATCATTTCCATGGAGTACATCAGTCAAGGCGGAAGAGAAAAAGCAAGAAAAGGCATCAAGTGAGAAGAAGATAGTTTTTCCAGTTGTAAGTGATGTGCATATTAAAAACAGTGGAACAGATGATACGTTTCGCTGGAAAAGAGCGATTGAACAGTTTAATACACTAGCACCAAAGCAAGATGCATTTGTTATTGTAGGTGATTTCACAGATGCAGGATCAGTGCAGCAATATGATCGTTTCATGCAAGTGTATAATGAAAATGCAAATAAAGATGCCGTGAGAATGAATTCTCTTGGTAACCATGATTATTGGAACGGTTTATCTGTAGAGGGCGCACAGAAGCGTTTCTTAGAAAAAACAGGTATGGAATCAATTTATTATCATAAAGTGGTAAAAGGTTATCACTTCCTTGTTATGTCTCCAGAGAATGGAACAACTCATGGCTATTATTCGGACAAGCAAATTAATTGGTTAAAAGAAGAAATGGCAAAAGCGCAAAAAGATGATCCAGAAAAACCGATTTTTGTATTTTTACATCAACACATTAAAGAGACAGTATACGGTAGTCATGAATGGGGAACACAAGATAGCGCAAAAATTAATGCAGTATTAAAAGAATACCCACAAGTTATTACGTTTTCAGGTCATTCACATTATCCATTAGATGATCCGAGATCGATACATCAAAAAGACTTTACATCAGTTGGTACATCTTCAGTAAGTTATATGGAAGTTGAAGGTGGTAAAGTACAAGGGAATATCCCGCCAGGAGCTAGTACGTTAAGCCAAGGTTTATTAGTAGAAGTAGATGATAAAGAAGTAACGATTAATCGTCGTGATTTCCATACGAATTCTTGGACAGGCGAGCCTTGGAAAATTAAATTACCAGCAAAGAAAGACACATTTACACATGTAGAAGATCGTGATAAAGAAAAGCCATACTTTGCTAAGGATGCAAAGCTTGCTGTATCAAATGTAACAGAAAATGCAGCAACAGTAACATTCCCACAAGCGTTGGACAACCTTCTTGTTCATTCTTACCGTGTACAAGCTAGAGATAAGCAAACGGGAGAAATAAAGAATAAATTGTTAGCATTCTCAGAGTTTTATCGTGATCCAGTGCCGAAAGATCTTACGTTCACGCTTGCAGGGTTAGATGGCGGGAAAACATATACACTTGAAGTCGTTGCAATTGATTCGTTTGGTAATGAAAGTGTGCAGCCGTTAACGGCAGAAATTACTACGAAAAAAGATGATATTGATCCGAATGTAAAAGTGCCAAAGGCTGATGTTTTTGATGTGAATTTTGCAGATGGTACATTTAAAGACAATTCACCATTTGGAACAAAAGGTGATGTGAAGGGCAATGTGACTATTGAATATGATAAAGCATTGAAAAAGAATGTTATGAAGTTAAACGGACAATCTAATACATTTGGATACCTTCCATTTTCAGCAGCACAAAAAGAGAAAGTAGCAAATACATTTACGTTAGAAACGGTATTTTCAATGAATCAAATCCGTGGACAAGGTATTTTGCAAAATACAGAGAGCGGTGGAATTGGATTTGAGTCTACAGGAAGCGGCTATGTTGAATTATGGGCTCACATTGGCGGCAGTTATAAACGTGTTGGAGTTCAATTAGAAGCAAACAAAACATATCACTTAACAGGAACGTATAACGGAAGTGAAGTAGCTATTTATGTCGATGGTAAAAAAGTAAATAGCCAACCAGCTACAGGAAAAGTGTATCATCCAAATGTACCATTTGCACTTGGAGCTGATCCTGATAGTAACGGCAATGGTGGTATTCCGTTAAACGGTAAAATCGCGCTTGCGAAATTATATAGTAAAGCGTTAAGTTCTTCAGAAGTATTAGCAGCGTACAATGAGTTTTCTAACCGTACGAAATTAGAGCAAGTGAACGCGTTATATGAAGAGCTTGGAAAAGGGAAAGAAGTGTTAGCTGGTACGTATGAGTTTGGTGATAAGCCAGGTCAATATTCAAAGGAAGCATTTCAAGAACTAGAGAAAAGCTATAATAATGCAAAACAAGTGTTTGAAAATGTAGGGAGCACGGGAGAGCAAATCGTTCAAACATATAACGAATTAAAAACAGCTAATGTAACATTTGTACAATCTAAAGTAGTAGAACAACCGAAAACACCGAAAGAAAAATTACAAATCAATATTGAATCTGCAAAAGTAGTAGTGAAAAAAGCGCAAGATGCAAATGTAACGGACGGTTCAGTGAAAGCACTGAGTCAAAAAATTACAGTGGCCGAAGCTGTAGTGAAAGATGTAAAAGTAAAAGATACACAGGTAGAAACAATGAATCGTACATTAGAGTATACGATTTCACTTGTTGAAAAAAGCATAAACAAATAAGAGAGAAGAAAAGAAGCTTATCATGATAGGCTTCTTTTTTGTTATACTAAAATTAGTATAGAATGAAGGAGCGAATAATTTGGAACAGAAAAAGCTAAAAAGAATTCTTGAATATGTATGGATCGCGGTTGTGCTCCTTGTAGGATATTATTTCTTAAAAGAAAAAAGTATATGGGTTTTATTTTTAATGACGTTTTTATTAGCGGGTTTAGGCACGTTATTTATTAATTTCTTCTTTGATAGTTTAAATGCCTGGAAGAATAAAAAGAAGGGAACGAAGTAAAGGAGGGAATATATGCAAAAGTGGAAGCTCATATATCAGGTGATTATTTTCCTATTGCTTGTAGGTATTGGAATTGTGAAATACGCAACGCCAATAGGAAATTGGGCATGGTTTACAGCTTGCATCGGCATATTTTTCATTTTACAGTCGTTAACGAAAAAATATAATAGTACAGAAAAATAGCTCGCCGCTAAAACGGCGAGCTATTTTGTTATGCTTTTTTCTTTTCATCATTTGTTTTTTCAATAGCTAAATGACTATGTTTCCTAGAGTAGAAGAAATAGAAGCATAAGCCGACTATAAGCCAAACTGCAAAGCTAATCCATGTTGTTTTAGACAAATTGATCATTAAATATAAGCAGCAAAGAATCGCGACAACTGGTAATACAGGTACGAAAGGTGTACGGAATCCACGTTTTAAATCAGGGTGTGTTTTTCGTAAAATAAGTACTGCGCAGCAAACGAATGTAAAGGCTGTTAACGTACCGATGTTTACTAAATTCGCTAGCAAATGTAAGTCTAAAAGGCCTGCTAATAAAGCAGCAACAACGCCAGTAATCCACGTATTTAATAAAGGGATTTTTACTTTTTTATTTACACGTGCTAACGCTTTTGGAAGTAAACCGTCACGGCTCATCGCATACGAAACGCGAACTTGTCCATACATAACGACTAAGAGAACGGTTGTCATTCCAGTCATCGCTCCAACAGCGAGTAGTCCTGCAATTGTATCCTCACCAACGAAATGCAATGCAAATGCAACTGGATCAGAAACGTCTAATTGCGTATAAGGAACCATACCTGTTAAAACGAAAGATACGATCATATATAAAACAGTACAAATAAGAAGAGAACCGATAATACCAATTGGTAAGTCACGCTGCGGTTTTTTCGTTTCTTCTGCAGCTGTTGCGATTGCATCAAATCCTAAGAAGGCGAAGAACACAGTGGCAGCCCCAGTAATAATACCGTCGTATCCGAATGGGATGAACGGTGTCCAGTTTTCAGGTTTTACATATTTTGCACCTGCTACGATAAAAGCGATAATAACGGCTAACTTAATAAGAACCATAATATTATTAATGCGTGCGCTTTCGCGTATACCAAAACTTAAAAGGCCCGTAATAAGAAGTAAAATACAGACAGCAGGTAAATCGATGAGACCACCTTTTCCTACGCCGGGGGCCGAGGCGATTATGGCGGGCAGGTGTATATTGAACCCTTGTAGTAATGATTGCAAATAACCAGACCAACCGACAGCTACTGCTGCAACGGCAAGTAAATATTCGAGCATTAAACACCATCCGACGATGAAGGCGACGACTTCTCCGACTGTCATGTATGCGTAAGTATACACACTTCCTGAGACAGGAATAGAAGAAGCAAATTCAGCGTAACAAAAGGCTACACAAGCACAAGTAAATGCAGCAATAAGGAATGATAGCATAATACCAGGACCAGAATGTTTTGCTGCAACAATACCTGTTAATACAAAGATCCCTGTCCCAATTACGGCGCCGATTCCTAAAAATGTTAAATCGAGTGCAGTTAATGTTCTAGCTAGCTGCTTTGGTGATTCAGTACTAAGCGCTTTTTTTCGTAATAATGACTTCACTTTGGACTCTCCCCCCGTTTTTTCATTTCCATAACTGCGACTATAGTATGAGTCCATTAAAAAAGAGTAAGTAAGGAAGTGGAGGTGCAGTTATGGTATGTAGTTTTTTAAAATTGCTGGATTAATCTTAATATAATTCAGAATATTTTGTCAAATAAAAATATGACAAATAAAATGCGGATCAATAGGGGAAACTACTTGCAGAAATGGACGGGGGTTAACGACCCACTGATTAAAGTTAAAGTAGGAGCAGATGCTATGTTATTTTATTTTGAACTTGTCGTCATTTTACTTTGTACGAAATTAGCTGGTGACATTAGTGTAAGACTTGGTCAGCCTTCTGTACTTGGTAAGTTAATTGTCGGTATTATTATCGGTCCGGCTGTACTTGGTATTATTAATAGTTCTGAACTGATTGATGAATTGAGTGAGATTGGTGTTTTGTTACTTATGTTTATGGCGGGACTTGAAACAGATTTAGAAGAGTTAAATCGGAATTTGAAATCGTCGTTTGCAGTAGCGGCCGGTGGAATTATTTTTCCTTTCATTGGTGGTTATGTAACAGGATTGCTGTTTGGATTAATACAATCCCATGCCATTTTTTTAGGGTTATTACTTTGCGCAACATCGGTTAGTATTACGGTGCAGACGCTACGTGATCTAGGAAAAATGAATACGAGAGAAAGTACAACCATTTTAGGTGCTGCCGTATTTGATGATGTCATTGTCGTTATTTTATTAGCATTTGTAATGAGTTTTTTAGGAACGCAAGATGTGAATATAACACTGGTCATTGTAAAGAAAATTATTTTCTTTGTAAGTATTGTTTTTATTGCTTGGAAAGTCGTTCCTTGGATTATGAAAATGCTTGTCCCGCTTCGTGTAACAGAAGCGTTAATTAGTGCAGCTCTTATTATTTGCTTCTCTTTTTCTTATTACAGTGAAATGATGGGAATTGCAGGCATTATTGGAGCATTCGCAGCAGGAATTGCTATTTCTCAAACAGAGTATAAGCATGAAGTGGAACATAAAATTGAACCGATTGCTTATGCAATATTTGTTCCAGTATTCTTCGTAAGTATCGGAATGGAAATTACATTTCAAGGCATTGGAAGTCAGCTTTGGTTCATTATTATTATGACTCTCGTTGCGATTTTCACAAAGTTAATCGGATCCGGCTTAGGCGCAAGACTGACAGGATTTAATCGCCAATCTTCTATCAGTATTGGTGTGGGGATGGTATCACGTGGTGAAGTAGCGCTTATCATCGCAGCAAATGGACTTACGGCGAATTTATTAGCGAAAGAAAATTTCACAGCGATTGTTATTGTTGTTATATTGACGACAATTATCACACCGCCACTTTTGAAGAAATATTTTGTATAGACAGGAAGGGCTTATCTGATGTAGGTAAGCTCTTTTTTTATTCCCAAAAGCAATGATCATATAGCATGAAGGGTTTGTAATTATGGTAAAATCTATGTATGTGATATGACAAGGAGAGGGAAGTGTGAAGATTACGAAGGAGAAGGTTATCGGTGTAATCGTACTTATTGCAGTATGTATACCATTTACTGCATGGAAAGAATCAAAAGTGAAAGATTTTCCGGTTTCTATTTTTTCGGAAGAAGCAGATGGTGAGTACGGTCAGAAGCTGAAATATACTGCTTTTTTACCTGATGTTGCGATTTGGATGAACGGTTGGGAAAAGAAGTGGACAGAGGGGGAAAGAACTGTTTATCAAAAAGGGAATCGCATTGTAAATGTGTTTCATCCTCCTGGCGATGATGGTTATTACCTTCTTGAAGCAAGAGAAAATAAGTGAACGCAACCGTAAGAAGTGGAGGTTAAATAGTGAAAGCTTCAACATTACTATTTAAAATTGAAAGTAATATGGATCAATTTTCACCAGCTGAGAAGAAGGTTGCCATGTACATAATGGAGAATGCAGAGATTGTACCGAATTTAACGACGAAAGAAGTGTCAACGAATGCAGGCGCAAGTGAAGCGAGTGTCGTTCGCTTTTGTAAATCGATTGGAATCGGAAGTTTTAAAGCATTTAAGATAGCACTCGTTCGTGAATTAACGATTGCTGATTATAATATTAACGATTTTTCAGTGATGAATACAGAAGATGGACCGTATGATTTATTTAATAAAGTTACTTATGTGAATAAAGCTGCAATTGAGGCGAGTGTTACTGCGATAGATAAGAAGGAACTTGAGAAAGCAGCGGATCGTATCGTCAATGCGGGCAAAATTATATTTTACGGCGTAGGTGGATCAGCTACGCCAGCGATGGATGGGGCGTATAAATTTACACGGCTCGGATTTACAGCGATGATGCTATCTGATTTTCATATGATGTTGCCGCTTGTGACGAATTTAAAAGAAGGCGATATATTTGTTGCGATTTCAACATCTGGTCGAACGAGAGATGTGCTTGAAATGGCGCAGTATGCAAAGAGACAAGGTGCAACTGTTATTGGAATTACGAAATTAGATCAATCATCCCCCCTATATAAAGAAGCGGATATTCGCCTTTGTATGCCAGATGTAGAACAAGATCATCGTATTGCGAGTATTGCTTCGAGAATGACACAATTGAATATGATCGATGCTTTATATGTGATTACTTTCAATCGAATTGGTAATAAAGTATTGGATCAATTTATGGAGACGCGAGAAGAAGCGTTGCGGTTACGGAAGTTAAAGTAGAAGAAAAGATGAGGAGACTCATCTTTTTTATTATCTTTGACACAAATATGTCATGTTGTGAAATTTTATTTCATAAAATAAGAAAGGGTTATTGATTTTTAGTTTCTTAAAGTTATAATAAAAGTGTGAAATATAATTTCAAAGAGGGTGGAAATATGTTAGAAAATTTATCGACAGAACATCGTAATGAGAAAACAATGAATCTGGATGAAATGAGCATAAAAGAAGTATTGCAAAGTATGAATGAAGAAGATCGAACTGTTGCGTTAGCAGTTGAAAAAGAGATAGAACAAATTGAAAAGGTTGTACAGACTGTTATTAAATCTTTTGAAGAAGAGGGACGCTTAATTTACATTGGTGCTGGTACGAGTGGTCGTTTAGGTATCCTAGATGCAGTGGAGTGTCCGCCGACATTTGGCACGGATGATAAAATGGTGCAAGGATTTATAGCAGGTGGATTGAAAGCGTTTACTAAGGCGGTGGAAGGTGCCGAAGATCGCGAAGAGTTAGCAGAAGAAGATTTAAAAAGTATTGGATTAAATGAGAAAGATACAGTGATTGGAATTGCTGCCAGTGGCAGAACTCCTTACGTAATTGGCGGCTTGAAATACGCACAGAGCGTAGGAGCGAGTACAGCGAGTATTTCTTGTAATAAAAATGCTGAAATAAGTAAATATGCAAATTTAAATGTGGAAGTAGAAACAGGTGCAGAAATATTAACAGGATCAACGCGTTTAAAAGCTGGTACAGCACAAAAATTAGTGCTGAATATGATTTCAACAGCTTCGATGATTGGTGTAGGAAAAGTATATAAAAACTTAATGGTAGATGTTCAATCCACAAATGAAAAGTTAGTAGAACGGTCAAAACGAATTATTGTGGAAGCAACAGGTGCTAGTTATGAAGTAGCGGCAGAGTATTATGAAAAGGCAGAACGTAACGTAAAAGCTGCCATTGTTATGGTGTTGTTGCAGTGTGAGTATGGGGAAGCACTGGAGAAACTAAAATACGCAAAAGGGTTTGTGAAGAAAGCACTATAAAGTAATAGGGAGGGGGATTCTATTATGAAGAAAGAAGAGAGAATGGCCAAGGAAATTTCGGAGCAACTTGGTGGAATAAAAAATATTCGTAGTATTGCTCATTGTATGACGAGACTACGTTTAACGCTTCATGATGAAAGTAAAGTAAATATGGACCTTTTGAAAAAAGTTGAAGGCGTTATGGGTGTTATAGAAGATGAGACGCTTCAAGTTGTCGTTGGTCCAGGAACAGTAAATAAAGTAGCAGCTGAAATGGAAGGTTTGACAGGACTACGAATTGGTGAGGTAGCAGATCATCACCTTGAAGATATTGGGCAAGAGATGAAATCAGAGATTAAGAAGAAAAATAATACACCGGTGAAAAACTTTTTACGAAAAATAGGAAGTATTTTCATCCCATTAATTCCGGGGCTTGTTGCGTCAGGAATTATAAACGGGGTTGCTAACTTTGCGAAAAATGCTGGTGCTGATCCAAATGCAACGTGGTTACAAATGTTACTACTCATTGGCGGCGGTATCTTTACATTCTTAGGAATTTTAGTCGGCTGGAATACAGCGAAAGAATTTGGCGGGACACCGGTTCTTGGGGCAATTGCTGGTATTTTAATTTTCAACCCGGCGATGGCAAACGTAAAATTGTTTGGTGAAGCATTAGTGCCCGGACGGGGCGGATTGTTTGCAGTTATTTTTGCAGCATGGCTTATGGTTGTAGTGGAAAGACAAGTTCGAAAAGCAGTGCCAAACGCAGTTGATATTATCGTGACACCACTCATTACTGTATTAGTTGTAAGTATCGTAACGATGTTAGCCATTCAGCCATTAGCAGGTTTCTTATCAGATGGTATTACGAGCGGAATTAATGCTATTTTAAATATTGGCGGAGCATTTGCTGGCGCAGTACTTGCGGGAACATTTTTACCTCTCGTTATGGTCGGATTGCATCACGGTTTAACACCAATTCATATGGAATTTATTAATCAAACACACGTAACACCGTTATTACCAGTGCTCGCAATGGCTGGTGCTGGCCAAGTGGGCGCAGCAATTGCGATTTATGTGAAAACAAAAAACAAACGACTTCGAAATGTAATTAAAGGTGGATTGCCAGTTGGCTTTTTAGGAATTGGTGAGCCGTTATTATACGGGGTGACATTACCACTTGGGAAACCGTTTATTACTGCTTGTTTAGGAGCGGCTGTCGGTGGTGCATTCCAAGCAGTTATGCAAACAGCTTCTCTTGGAATTGGCGTATCAGGGCTATCTTTAATTCCGTTAATTGCTGACAATAAATATTTACTCTATTTCTTAGGTTTAGTAATTGCATATGCTTTCGGATTTATCTTTACGTATTTCTTCGGATTTAAAGAAGAAATGGCAGAAAACATATAGAGAAAGGGATTCCTTTCTCTTTTTCTATTAATAGAAAGGGAGATTTATATGATCGGAGTTTCCATTTATCTTTCAAAAGAACGAGTAGAGAAACAAGAAGAGTGGCTAAAAGTAGCGAAGGAAAATGGGTTTACATCTATTTTTACATCACTGCACATTCCAGAAGATGATCCAAATACGTATAAAGAGTTAATTCAAATATTAGGGAAACAAGCTCTTGCACATGAAATGGAGTTAATGGTTGATGTTTCTCCAAAATCGTTACATCATTTAGGGCTAACATATGAAAATGTGGAAGAACTATTGGACTGGGGCATTACCGGTTTAAGAATGGATTACGGCATTGCGCCAAAAGAAATTGCAAGCGTATCTCATAAGATGAAAGTAGCTTTAAATGCGAGTACGATTACAAAGCCATTTTGGAAAGAATTACTTGCAGAACATATAAGAGTAGAGAATGTAGAAGCGTGGCATAATTTTTATCCACGTCCAGAGACGGGACTAGCAAAGTCCTTCTTACAAAAACAAAATCAATATTTACAGGAGTGCGGAATAAAAACGATGGCATTTATTCCAGGAGATGCGGAAAAACGTGGTCCGTTATATGAAGGGTTACCAACGTTAGAAAAACATCGCAATATGCGCCCGCTTGAAGCGTACTTAGAACTTGTTCAAGATTGTGGTGTTGATAAAGTATTGATTGGAGATATAAGCGCAAGTTTGGAAAGTATGCAAGAAGTAGCTAGTGCGAGTAGAGGGATTATTCCATTGCGTTACAAATCATTTATAACTGATAAAGAAGTATTAAAAGTGGTGGAGCAAGTGCATAAAAATAGACTAGATCCGGCTCGTGATGTTATTCGATCTGTAGAATCAAGGGAAGGAAATAGAGTGGTTTTACAGCCGATGCATACAATTGTAAGAAAGAAAGGCAGCATTACAATTGATAATGAATTGTACGGTAGATATGCAGGGGAGATGCAAGTTGCTACACATGATTTACCTGTAGATGAGAAAGTGAATGTTGTTGGAATAGTTGTGGAAGAGGACGTTTCTTTACTGCCTTATATTGGCGCTGGAAAAATGTTTCAACTTTTTCTATGCGATAGAATAAAAGCTTGAATTAGCGCTATTTTGTAGGAAAACATTATCCGTAAAACGGATAATGTTTTTTGTTTTCTTTAAAAAAGTATTTGACGAATGAAATAAAATACCGTATTGTTTTGACTTGTAAATAAAAGTTCACCATAACAAAACAAAAAGGAGAGTTCAAAATGAATCAATATATTGGGAATTTAATTATTCGTATCGTGTTAGGAGTTACGTTCTTTGCACACGGTTTAGCAAAGTTTCAATCAGGTATCGATAATGTAGCAGGATGGTTTACAAGCATCGGTTTACCAGGTGGCCTTGCATACGGCGTAGCAACTGTAGAATTAGTTGGTGGTATATTATTAATTATCGGTTTAGGTGTACGATATGTAGGATTGTTATTCGCTCTTATTTTAGCTGGAGCTATCGTAAAGGTAAATGGAGCAGCAGGTTTATTAGGAGATGGAAAGAATCCAGGATATGAATTAGATCTTGCATTATTATCAATGGGTGCGTATTTATTCGTAGTAAAAGCAGAAGGATATGTAGATCGTTTCTTAAAAGAGAAAGTAATGAAAACGAAGTAAATTTTATTTATAAATGTTGACTTGAAGAAGTGTTGTAACTATAATGATTACAACAAATAGATTAAGAGTAAAACAATTTAAATATTTTTTTACACAAGATGTAACTATATAGGTTACATCTTGTGTAAAAATAAATAAACGGGAGGAAGTAATATGCCTAAATCAAATTTAGAAATTATTCAAAGCACGTATGAAGGATCAGCGTCTTCGAATGCAAAGCATTTAGCAGAAGCCTTCTCTGAAAAAGTGGAATGGACAGAGGCAGAAGGTTTCCCGTACGGCGGAACATATAAAGGCGTAGAAGCTATAATGGAAAATGTATTTAGCCGTTTAGGATCAGACTGGGATGATTATAAAGCAAGTGTAAATACATATCATGAAGTAAACGGAAAAGATGTAATTGTTGCTGAAGGTATGTATTCTGGAGTTTATAAAGAAACAGGAAAATCATTTGAAGCAGAATTTGTTCATGTATGGCAGCTTGAAAATGGAAAAATCGTGAAGTTTAAGCAGTATGTAGATAGTCATATTGTTAGGGAAGCGATGAAGAGCTAATGCTTTTTAAATGGATTGTAGGTATATGTATTACCATTATGGTAATCATCTCTTCTATAGTTGGCGGAAAGAAATTGCTTGCATATGTGGAAAAAGAAAATACAAATATTCAAACCGAGCGAGCGGCAAACGAAAAAGAGAAAAAAGCTGCAGAAGAAGCCCCGCAAATTAGTGAAGGTGAAATTATTTCTACTATGCATAAAATGGTGCACCAAAAGGTAAAATCCTCTGAAAAATGGGGATTTGTAGAGATGACAAAAAAGGAAATTTCTAATGTAAAAAGAGATATTGAAAATAGTACAGGTTTTCAATATAAAATGAAGTTATTTTCTATTATAAATAGATGGGAAAAAGGAGATTTTTCTCAAACTGTTGAGGAGCATAACTTTTTATGGAGCCTTCAAGGTGGAGATACTGGCAAGGCGACGGAACGTTTATCGCCAGAAGAGGAAAAGCAGTATATAAAAGAAATGAAGAGAAAATAAAAACATCGCCAACCCAGATGACGATGTTTTTTCATTAAGAATGTTTTCGCATTAAAGGTCTAACAGGCTGAACGGCAACAGTTTTAAAATGAGAAAATAAATAACATCCTGTTACAACGACAATTGTCCCTAAAATTTGTATCCACGTTAATTCTTCTCCGAGGAATATGAATGCTAAAATGGCTGTGAAAATTGGATTGAAGTTTAGAAAAATACCTGATGTAGTTGCGCCTAATTTTTGTACGCCAATATTCCAAAATACCATACAAAGAACTGTCGAAATAAGCCCAGTATATAAAAGTGATGTGATGAAAGAAGTATTTATATTTGAAACAGTGAAGCTACCTATGTTAAACGGTAGTAATAAAATAACGCCGAAAATACCAGAGTACAACGTTGCCATAAGTGGTGTAGTTGTTTTTGTTGCCCATTTACTACAAACAGAATAGATTCCCCAAATACAAACTGCTGCAATCATCCATAAATCGCCGCTATTAAAATGTAGTGAAAATAAAAGCGAGAAATCACCTTTTAATAGGACGAGGATAACCCCGAAGAATGAAAGAATCATGGATAGGATTTGAAGTGTATTTACTTTTTCTTTTAGAAATAATACTGAAAATAATGCGATTGAAATTGCATTCAATGTAGAGATAAGACCTACATTCGTAGCGGATGTTTTTTCTAATGCTAAAAATTGAAAGATGTTAAAAAGAGCGACCCCTGAAATTCCCATCAATATTAAAGGAAGTATTGCGGTACGTGGTGGAAGGATTTTCTTTTCTTTAAACCATACCATCGGTAATAAACAAACAATCGCAATCATCCATCTTAAATTTGTCAATGTCATCGGCGATGCATGATCGACGAGTGATTTTCCAACGACAAAATTTCCTCCCCATAATAAGCTCGTTAGTAATAGTAAAAAGACGTAAAAATAAGGCATGCTAAAATCCCCTTTTTTGTAATCAATACGAATTGTAAATAATTTTAGCATTTTTCTTTATTATGTAATATATTCTTTTGTATAATGGTGAAAACTCGATAAAATATTTAGTTGCGAATGATATTTACGGAATGATATTCAGTTTTTTGTAAGGTATAAGGTGTTTTTTCGAATAATCATCGGTAAGAAAAAAGGGGGAATTGTAATGGAGTCGTCTGTTATTAAAGTGTTGGATGATTTGGATGTACAAATTTTAGATATATTGCAGAAGGAGTCACAAGTAAGTAATGCAGAGCTGGCACGTCGCGTTAATTTATCACCGGCTGCGATGCATGCAAGAATAAAAAGATTGGATGGGGAAGGTTTCATCGATAAGCAAGTTGCGATTTTAAATCAAGAAAAGCTTGGGTTTGATTTATTATGTTTTATTTTTATGAGTACGAATATTCATCAATTTGACAAGTTGGAAGTGTTGGAGAAAGAATTAGAATCGATGCCGGAAGTGTTAGAATGTCACTGTTTAACAGGAGAGTACGATTATTTATTAAAGGTTGCAAATCGTGATCGTAAAGAACTAGAGCAGTTTATTAGAAAGTTGAATAAGCTTGGTATTACAAGGATACAGACAAGTTTAGCACTTCGTGAAATTAAATATTCGACGGTATTGCCGATACGAAATGAGGAACCGAGCATCGATTAGATTGCTTGGTTTTTGTTTGTATAAATTGATTGACGAGGAGAAAAGAGAGATGTATTATTATATAAAATTATGAATTAAAATTCATTTTAAGTTATAAATATTAATATTGAGGGGCAAGGGGATGTAATATGAAAATCTGTAATGCAGTGACGAGTGATGTGAAAGAAATTTATAGTCTTATTGAGGTTTATGCAAAAGAGGGAGTTGTTTTACCACGTTCTCTTTTGTCTCTTTATCAATATTTGCAATGTTTATATGTTATGAAAGAAGATGAGAGAATTGTTGGAGTTGCTGGATTGCATGTATTAGGAGAAGATCTTGCAGAAATACGATCGTTAGTAGTTTCGCATACATATGCAGGGAAAGGGATAGGGCGTATGCTTGTAAATCATGTAATGGAGGAAGCTACGAAAATAAATGTAAGAAGAGTAATTTCCTTAACATATGAAACAGTATTTTTTCAAAAGTGTGGATTTGATTTTATAAATAAAGAAGCGTTGCCAGAGAAAGTATGGATTGATTGTAGACATTGTCCAAAGGTGGATTATTGTGATGAAGTGGCGATGGTGCGGTATGTTGGATGAAAATTTTATAGAGAAAAAGTTCCCACTATTATTTACATATATAGTGGGAACATATATTTCCATAAGAAATGGACAGGTTATTAAGAATTTGAATTCTTTTGTCTCACGGCAAAATTATAAAGTGGATCTTTAAGTTCATAGTTATACGTTAAACCGTCGACAATTCCTACAACTTTATCATTATCATAAAGGTCGAGCATAAATTGTGCCATTTGTTTTGCAGTGTGGAATTTTGGTACAACATTATCATATTGGAATTCATCAATATCAAATGAACGCTTCGCAAATTCTGTTTCAGTTGCAGCAGGAGCTAAAACTTTTGCTTGCAGTTTTGCGCCTTGTTCTTTCAGTTCGTGAGACAGCCCTTCTGTAAATGCACTTACATAGAATTTCGTAGCGCAATACGTAACAGCATCAGCAACAATTGTGTATCCGCCGCCCGATGAAATGTTAATAAGCTGTGTTCCATCAATCATTGAATAATCTCGAACGAAAAGAGAAGAGAGTATTGTTAGTGCTTCTATATTGACATGCAACATCGTCTCTATTTTATTTAAATTTTGTTCAGCAATTGAGGCGAAATTACCAAAACCTGCGTTGTTAATCCACGTTTCAATTTGAAAAGCTTGTAGGCTTTCATAAAGTTTATAAACATCTTCAGTCACAGATAAATCAGTTTTTCGAATGACAACATCCAACTCAGGATGCATTTCGTTAATTTTCAATTTTAATCCGTTTAATTCTTCTTGTCTTCGAGCTACAAGTACTAAATTTTTTCCGCGAGATGCAAATGCTAAAGCTGCTGCATAACCAATTCCGGAACTTGCGCCAGTAATAACCGTGTATTTCATATAAAATCCCCCTAAATTCAAATTCATTTATGGTTAGATTGTATTTGTTAGAGTATACTCTAAGTCAAACGTTTTTTATAAATTTGATACGGTTATAAAATATATGAGGGTAAGCATGTGAAGGGAGTTTTAGTATGTACACAATTAGCGAGGTAGCAAAATTATTAGGCGTGAGCACACATACACTACGTTATTATGAAAAGGAAAATATATTAATTGCAAATCGTGATACAAATGGAAATCGACTTTACGAAGAGTCACATATAAAGTGGTTGCAGTTTGTAATGAAATTAAAACAAACGCAAATGCCAATAGCGAAAATAAGAGAATACGCTAGATTATATACAGAAGGGGAGCATACAACAGAAGCTCGTTTACAGCTCCTAGAAGATCATAGGAAATCTATTCAGATTCAAAGAGAAAACTTAGAGGTTACAGAGAAGATGCTTGAGAATAAAATTAGTGCATACAAAAACTTATTGGAAAATAAATAGATGGTTGTTATGTGATGAAAAATGGATTTGATCTATGAGTATTTCATCATAAGTGTGCGGACAAATAAAAAAGAGCAGCTAGCAAAAGCTAACTGCTCCATTCAAGGGATCTCTCCAAGGGGGAGTGGAGAAAATATTATGTTACTAGCAGTATTGACAGATTATTGAGAAATATACAAATCAGATGAAAGAAATTTTAAATAAACTTTCGGCATTGACAGTTTTTAAAATGTTCATGTACAATATATATGAATGACATTCAGTCATTTTTATGTGCCAGGATGCAGTTAGCTTAGAAGTGGAACAAATACAATGGTAAATGAGGATGATAGTTGTTTTTATATAGTATTGATGAAAGAGTATATTTTTTTAAAACAAAATGACTGATAGTCAGTCATAAGAGGTGAGAGGTATGAAAAATAGAGCTTGGTTATATGTCATATTAACATGTATCTTTGAAATTTTTTGGGTGTTTGGTTTTAATACGGCTAATACTTGGTGGCATTGGATTATTATTTTAGGAGTTATCGCTGTTGATTTTCACTTCCTTTCTAAAGCGTGTGAACATCTTGCAACAGGGACTGTATATGCTGTTTTCGCCGGAGCTGGTACGGTAGGTACTTTCTTAATGGATGTATTTCTTTTCGGCGGAAGTTTCAGTGTAGGGAAGTTATTTTTTATCGTGATGGTTGTAGCTGGCGTTATCGGTTTAAAGCTAGCTGATAATAAAGAAGAAACTGTGGAAGGAGCTGCTTAAAAATGGGTTGGTTTTTCGTATTTTGTGCTGCAATTAGTGAAATAGTCGGTGTGATAGGACTTAAAATGTATAGTAAAGATAAGACATTAGCCAATGGTGCGATTTATATCGGTGGGTTTGCTACATCCTTCGCATTTTTGTATACTTCCTTCTTATTTTTACAAGTAAGTGTCGCATATGCGGTTTGGATTGGTATCGGAACAGCAGGTGCAGTTTTGTTAAACATGTTCTTGTTTGGTGAGTCGAAAAGTAAAGCGCGTATCATTAGTGTGTTTCTTATTGTATGTGGAGTGACAGGATTAAAGGCACTTTCTTAAAGATATATTGCATTTTTATCTCCTAATTGTTTATTAGGAGATTTTATTATAAAAAAATGAGTTCCTCTTAGAGTTCACTATCATTGACAGTACAATCGATTATCTTATAAAATGAGTGACAGTCATTCAATATGCGTGTGAAAGGGTTTAGATGATGAATAAAAAAGAGAAAATTGTCTATGCAGCTATTGAAGTGTTTCAGGAAAAGGGCGTCGAAAAAACGAAGATTTCTGATATCGTGAAATTAGCTGGCATTGCGCAAGGAACTTTCTATTTATATTTTCCTTCTAAGCTATCTGTTATGCCTGCAATAGCAGAAGTGATGGTTGAAAAGATGATACTTGCAGTGAAAGAAAAAGTACAAAAAGATGTACCTTTTTCAAATAAAGTGGCACAAGTAATCGATGCGGTGTTTCACTTTATAGAGGAATACCGTGAAATACAAGCTTTAATGTATGCAGGTCTTGCATCTACTGAACATATAAAAGAGTGGGAAGCTGTGTATGAGCCTCTTTATATGTGGTTAAGCGAATTTTTAAGTGAGGCGAAAGAAGCCGGTGAAATTCGTGATTCGGTTCACGCAGAGCGAACAGCGAAGTTATTTATCGCTCTTGTTGAATCAGCAGCGGAACAAGTTTATTTATATGATCATAAAGATGATGAGCAAGTGGATTTGCAAAAGGCAGAAGTACTAGATTTTTTAACACATGCACTACATATAAAGAAGTAGTAAGATGAACCTGTCTGAAAAGGTAGGTTCATTTTTGAGGAAAACTGAATGATAGTCATTCACCTAATACTTATGTATGTGTAGAAGGATAGAGTGAAATTCTAATGAGTGGAGGCATCCTCACTCATTACTAGCCCGCAAAGAGCAGGATAAAGAAAAAGCTTCTTGGGTATTATTTTTTGAGAGGAACTTATGGGAAGAGGTGTTAAAAAGTGAAGAAACCGATAAAAGAACAAAAGATGGTATTGGTTATTCTTTTGAGTAATATATTTATCGCTTTTTTAGGGATTGGATTAATCATTCCGGTTATGCCGTCCTTTATGAATGATATGCATTTAACAGGGAAGACGATGGGATATCTCGTTGCAGTGTTTGCAATGGCACAGCTCATTACTTCACCTATTACAGGCCGATGGGTTGATCTTTACGGTAGGAAGAAAATGATAATCATTGGATTATTTATTTTTGGTGTTTCAGAGCTTCTTTTTGGATTAGGAAAAGATGTGTGGATGCTTTATGTGGCAAGGGTATTAGGCGGAATTAGTGCTGCTTTTATTATGCCTGGTGTTACGGCATATGTTGCGGATATTACATCTATTCAGGAACGTCCAAAGGCGATGGGATACTTATCTGCGGCTATTAGTACTGGATTCATTATAGGGCCTGGAATCGGCGGATTTATTGCAGAATACGGTATACGTGTGCCGTTTTTCGTTGCAGCAGCAATTGCTTTTATAGCATGTGTGATTTCAATCTTTATTTTAAAAGAACCGTTAACGAAAGAAGAACTTGCAGAGATTTCTTCTAATACGAAAGAATCAAGTTTTATTGGTGATTTAAAGAAATCATTACATCCAATGTATGCAATTGCATTTATTATCGTATTTGTACTCGCATTCGGATTATCGGCGTATGAAACTGTGTTTAGCTTATTCTCAGATCATAAATTTGGTTTCTCGCCGAAAGATATTGCAGCAATTATTACAATCAGTTCAATCTTTGGGGTAGTTGTGCAAGTATTTATGTTTGGCAAATTGGTAGACATGTTCGGTGAGAAAGTATTAATTCAAATATGTTTAATTGTAGGTGCAGTATTAGCATTCGTCTCAACTGTAGTCTTTAATTATTGGATTGTACTTCTCGTTACTTGCTTCATTTTCTTAGCATTTGATTTACTTCGTCCAGCTTTAACGACGTTTTTATCAAAAGCAGCTGGAAAAGAGCAAGGATTCGTTGCTGGAATGAACTCGACTTATACGAGTTTAGGAAATATCGCAGGACCAGCGATGGGCGGAATATTATTTGATATGAATATTCATTATCCATATGCATTTTCAGGAGTTGTTTTAATAGTTGGTCTCGGCATTACATTTATGTGGAGAGAGAAACAGTTGGCTGAGAGTTTTGCGAAGTAATAAAACCCCTTACGACGGTAAGGGGTTTTTGTTTTATAAACTTAATCCAAACCGTTTTAATTCAATAAAAATCCCCTCTAATTGCTTTCCTTTATCCGTTAATGTGTACTCTACACGAGGCGGAACTTCTGGATATACTTTTCTCGTTATAATGCCTTGAGATTCTAATTCCTTTAGTCGAAGCGATAATGTTTTTGGACTAATCCCATCCATTGATTTTTGTAAATCACTAAAGCGTAATGTTCCTTCGATAAGAAGATCACGAATGATTAAAAATGTCCATTTTGTACTAATTACATCAAGCGTTTTAGCGATAGGACAAGGTATGCCAGGTAAACCTTTCGTTAATTCAACTGGATCTATATTGCTCATGGAACTAGCCTCCATAAAATTTTTTTAGATGAATTTGCTTTATAGTATCACAAAACTATACTTTTGGTAACTATATGAAAAAAATATCACTACTTCCATAAAGGAAGTTAGTGCATATACAATAGCAATACGAAACAAAAGGATTTATATAAGGAGGTGGTGATTTCCATGGGGATAAAAAAGTTACTTGGATTTCTTAGTTTGTTTGTTATTTGTATTGTGCTTGTAGCATGCGGCGCGGAACAAAAAGGTGAAGTTCAGTTATTAAAAGAAATGCCAAGGCCAAAAGCAATGACAATTGATCCCTCACTAAGTAAAAAAGAAGCGACAGAAATGGTTCATGCGGCGCAGCGTTTTTATGCATTTTGGGATACAGGTAAGGAGGAACTTATTCCGCAGACTGTTACTGAAAAATTTTTCGATAATACATTGCCGAAAGGGCGACCACAAGGCATTGAAGGATTAAAGTTTGCAGCGCAAAATTTTCGTAAAGTTGTGCCTGATATACATTGTGAGATTGAAGACTTATTAGTTGTTGGTGATAAAGTAACAGCCCGTCTTTCTTTTACAGGAACGCATAATGGTAAGAAAATTAATTTTTTTGCAATTGATATTTTACATGTGAAAGACGGAAAGATAACGGAAGATTGGCATTTAGAAGATAATCTTACACTACAGCAGCAACTCGGCTTAATAGCCGAAGAGTAGATCATATAGGGGAGAGAAAAACGATGAAAAATATATTTATTATAAATGGACATGAAAAATACGGTACAAAGGAAGGACGATTAAATAGAACGTTAGTAGATTATATGGTTACTGTATTAGGCGAGAATTATCATGTGAAAACAACAACGATTCAAGATGGTTACAATATTAAAGAAGAACAAGATAAGTTTTTATGGGCCGATGTTGTTATTTATCAAACACCGATTTATTGGTTTAGTGTACCGGGCTTATTTAAAACGTATATGGATGAAGTATATGAATACGGTTTGTTCTTTAAAGGTGCAGATGAATATGGAACAGGTGGTTTATTAAAAGAGAAAGAGTATATGTTCTCTACAACTTGGAATGCACCTGAAAAAGCATTTGGAGATAAGACGAAGTTCTTTGAAGGAGAAAGTTTAGAATCAGCGCTTAGTCATTTACACCGCGTGCAAAAGTTTCTCGGTATGAGTCCGTTAAAGAGTTTTGCTTGTTATGATGTGGTGAAGAATCCGGATATTGAGAAGTTTTTAGTAGACGTGAAGAATCATTTGGAAGAAGTCATTCAATAATAGTTTACATCCCTGCACATTTGTGTGGGGATATTTTTTTACGAGAATTAAATTTTAACTTTAGTATTATTTTGAAAAGTAGCACTTGAATTTTAGATAGTTAAATAATAACTAATACTTCATTTCAAAAGTCGAATGATTTTGTTGTTTTTGTATTTTCTGTAAATACACCTTTTTTAAAATTTTATTTAATGATATATTATTTTTAGATGATAATGTGGTAAAAAAATGAATATATAACAGTATTTTCAAAAAAAAGTTATTGAACATATGCTCGTCATACCGTCCACTAAAATTAGTATCACTTATGACGAAAATAATTTAGAGCGTGAAGATAGAGTTTATGAACTTATTGATAAAAAATTAGAACAAAGAGGAATATTTTCTAAGTCTAAATTGCAAACATTGGGTAAAGGGTAAATATACTATCTAATAGATCAAGAATTTGATAGATACTTACTTTTATTTAAGAATGAGAAAGTGAGGAACAAAATGAAATTAGCAATTCAAACAAAAAATTTAACAAAGTCTTTTGACAATCAATCCATTGTAAGGGATTTAAACTTATCTGTTCCTGAAGGAAGTTTATATGCTTTTATTGGACCAAATGGTGCAGGAAAAACAACAACAATGCGAATGTTATTAGGATTAATTCCATTAGATAAAGGAACGATATTATTTAATGATAAAGATATCAAAGAATGGAAAGAAGAATTATTTGAAAATGTGGGGTGTTTTATTGATTCACCTACCTATTATCCTAATTTAACAGCATATGAAAATTTAGCCTATGTACAAAAAATGATTAATGAACCTTTAGATGAAATAGATAGAGTATTAAAAACTACAGGAATATATAAAGCAAAGGATAAAAAAGTGAAAGATTTTTCTTTAGGAATGAAACAAAGGCTAGGTATTTCCTTTGCTATTCTTAATAATCCTAAAATATTAATTCTGGATGAGCCGACAAATGGATTAGACCCAGAGGGAGTACACGAGATTAGACGTTTATTACTTCATTTAGTAAAAAATGAGGGGAAGACTATATTTATTTCTAGTCATAATTTAGCTGAAATTGAAATGATAGCAGATCACATAGCATTACTACATAAGGGTGGCTTACTCTATGAAGGGAAGTTAAACAGTATTATTACTTCTGGAGAATATATTGTTCATGTTGATGATACTGCTGCCACAGAAAGGGTTTTAAATACAGAGGGTATGCCTTATAGCATAGAAAAAGAAGGGGTATTCAAAGTAATAATAAATCAAGATAGTGTTCCTAGTTTAACAAGAATATTAATTAAAAATGATATAGATATTTTTGAAGTTAGTCCTAAAAAGCCAACATTAGAGGAAGTATTTTTATCTTTAACTAAACAAAAGGAGTTACTATAATAATGCAATTTATCTTTAAAAGTGTAAATAGTGAGATGAGGAAAATTGGTGGGAGAAAATTATTATTATTTTCTTTGTTTTTTTCATTATTATCAAGCTTTTTGTGTATAAGTTATTTTATTTTTAACAAGAATAATCCTGACATGTTTCAATCTACAAATCTTATAGCAATTACAGTAAACTTTAATACACTAACATTAAGCATTTTTTCTGCTTGTATGTGGTATTTTATCATTTCTTCTGAAAATAAATATGGTACTTGGGCTATTATTTATACAAAACCCATTTCAAAATTTAAGTTATTGATAGCTAAAAATATATTGTTTATACTGTTCTATTTGATCTTTGATATTTTAAATTTTTTGGTAATAGGTATCTATGCTTTTATAAATGGTTATGAAATATCCATACTGTATTTTTTAAAAATGTTGATACTTTGTACCGTTTTATCTTTAGCAATACCATATTCTCAATTGCTTTTACATTTAATAATAAAAAAGGGAGTCTTAGCGGCATCCTTGTCAGTTATTTGGATTTTCTTTAGCGTAACATATGGATTATTCCCTGCAATATTCACAAAGACATTTCCAATATTTTATGCATTGAATATAGTAAGTGACATAATGATTAAAAAAACAACTATTTTAATATATCTTGCAAGTTCTTTAATATATATTTTAGGAATTATGTTATTAACTGTGAATTTTAAATATTATACATATGAATAATAAAGGGTGAAATAAGTGGGTATATTAGGTGAGTATAAAAAAAGTCTTCATAATGGATTGTATATCCTGTTACTAGTATTTTTGTTGATACCAATAAGTTTTCAAGTTTTTCTAACTGTAGCGTCTCAATTAAAAGATGGCGTTGTCATGCATATAGCGATTCTGAGCCTTTTTTGTAGGTTGTTTTTACCTATTGCGATAGGTCTATTAGTGTCGTTTTCTTTTGTAAACGAATTTAGAAGAAAAGGATATATGTCTGCTATTTATCATGGAATCACTTTAAAAACTATATTAAGTAATAAGTTTTTGTTTTGCTTAATAATTACTTTTAGTTATTTAATATGTGCTTTAGTCATAACTAGTATACCTATAGTATTAACGGTTGATAATCTTGGGACTGTTTATCAAAGATTAATTTTTTCTATACTTTTTATGGTGATTAGTTCTTTAACTATTGTGAATCTACATTTTTTAATAAATATAATATTTTATAAAATCCCGTTACTTTCATTATTAGTAGGGGTTATAGGCGGATTGGGTAGCTTTTTTATCTCTCATACAAACTATTGGATACTATTCCCTTGGTCATATCCAATTATGAGTCTTTATTTTGAAAGCATTGAAATAAAACAATTGTCTATTGTTCTAGTTGTATATTTATTATCATTAATGATTTGCATATTTATGTTGTCAACTTTCTATAATAAAAAAACAATGAGATGGAATTAAATTTACAATGAGGCAAGGGGTTCTTATATGGCGATTAACGGGATGGTCTTTCAAGTTGCAAAAATGAACGGGGCATTAGATGTTATGCTAGGTTCATTTATTGCATCTTGGGGCATGAGTGCTCTGTACTTTATCGTTGGTATGAGCAGTATTTTATTATTTATGAAGGCGATAGGGAAAGAGAAGTATGAGGATGAGAGAAATGTTTCTCAAATTGGATGAAACTATATAAAAGCGAACCAGTTATACTGGGACTCGCTTTTTATATAATTTTTAGAACGGATCAACTTCAGCTAAATCAGGGTTAGCATTCGGATTTGTTAATAAGGTTTTCAGCTCACCTACTTCTGAGAGAGCAACGAGGATATAACCACTAATAAGAACGATGAGTCCAATGACCCGTAATGTTTGCAGTGTAATATCACGGCTATTGTTTTCGGAGTTGTCTTGGGGCGGAGAAGGTGGATTATTGTTCATAGTTAGGCTCCCATCTTTTGTATTTATATATGTGCGAAATCATTATTTAACTTATGGATAGGAATTATATAGTCATTTTCACTATATGAGAACTGCCTATGAAAAGTGATAAGGAATTTTTGGGCGAGAAAAGGTGGGGATCCAAAAGATTATTAAAACTGAACTTTTGGATTCCCCTCTTTTTATTTATCTTGCTGTTTGTGGTGGTCGGATTGCCTGTAAACGACCAGTTGGTGAGGGCTAATTAATCAGTGGGGGATGAATAAAACCCCACTGATTAACTATTTTCATGTAAATAAAAGGAGGTTAGTTATCCTAATATACGCAACGATTCTTCAATAAACGCTGGGATGTCCTCTGGCTGTCTACTTGTTACTAGCTGATTTTGACATACGACAACCTCTTTGTCATGAAAGTTCCCGCCGGCATTTTTCAAATCAACTTCAATAGATTTATATCCAGTGACATCACGTCCTTCAAGTGTTTGTGCAGTGATGAGTAGCTGAGGTCCGTGACAAATAGCGAAAACAGGTTTTTCCGTATCCATAAATGCTTTACTAAAGCGAACAAAACGTTCATCTGCACGAAGTATATCTGGAGAAAATCCACCCGGTATGAAGAGGGCATCAAAGTTCTCTGGAGAAACATCATCAATACTTTTATCAATTACGACTTCACTTTTTCCTTGCTTACCGTGTACTGTTTTCCCTTTTTCCATTTCAATAGTTGTTAATTCATATTCCTTTTGATTAAAAGCTGCTACTGGCTCTGTGTATTCTGTGTCCTCGAAATAATCCGTTATTAAAATAGCAATTTTTTTACTCATTCTAATCCGCTCCTTATATTATATTATCGGTTCCAGAATCTTCCTTGGGCAATGCCTTCTATAAATGATTCAATTGAAGTGTTTGTTAAGTTGTAAACTCCTGCTCCATCCAGTTTAATCTTACTATTGTCCAAAGCATGAGGATTACTAAGGATATGAGCTATCGGTTTAAAATGTTTAAAAGTAGTTTCTGTAAATTCTAAAACAGGGGGGTGAATGACAGACTCACTACTAAACACTAATACTGCATCAAAAAGCGAAGAGTCTGTTGTTGTATAAGTATCAGTTACTTTAATGGAATCATTGAAATGATAAATTTTATTATCTATGATGCTATAGTTCATTCGGTGCTGTGCAAAAGCTTGAATCCATTCGGACAGAAGGGAGACGCTTGGGTCACCATTTAATAGAATTGCGACATTTTTAGAATCAGATTTAAAAATAGTATTGGACATACTTAGTGCAGGTGATTTTGCATCTGAATTTACTTCGTGATTTTCTTTAGGTAAAGGAGCTCCAACAATGTTAGCGACTTCTTGTGCTAATTGACGATCGACGTGGTTTAGGAGAGCAATTACATTTGCCTTCACCATGTCTGATTTACACTTCCCAACTTCAAAGCAAAAAGCTTCTTTTATGTGCTGCTTTTCAATAGGGCTCATACTATTGTAGAAAAGTTTAGCCTGAGAATAAAAGTTAAGAAAGCTTTTACTACGACCTCTAATTTTATGCCCATCAATCTTTTCTTGATAATGTTCATATCCTCCTTGTTCGGCTTGGACGGTTGCAGGTTGATTGTTATTTAATCCGTTAGGATGATAGCTTGTTTGACCGCGATGAATCTGCATTTGATGCATACCATCACGTTGATTATTATGAAAAGGACATACGGGTTGATTGATAGGGATTTGATGGAAATTAGGGCCCCCTAAACGAGATAATTGTGTATCTGTATAGGAGAATAATCTTCCTTGCAGAAGAGGGTCATTTGAAAAATCAATACCTGGTACGACATGACCAGGGTGAAAAGCTACCTGCTCTGTTTCAGCAAAGAAGTTATCAACATTTTTGTTCAATGTCATTTTACCAACTAATTTTACGGGAACTTCTTCTTCTGGCCATAATTTCGTTGGATCTAAAATATCAAAATCAAATTTATGTTCATCTTCTTCTGGAATTAACTGTAATCCAAGCTCCCATTCAGGATAATCCCCTTTTTCAATTGCTTCGTATAAATCTTGACGATGAAAATCAGGATTTTTCCCAGCAATCCTTTGAGCTTCATCCCATACTAATGAATGAACCCCAAGGGTAGGTTTCCAGTGAAACTTTACGAAATGGGCTTTTCCTGCTGTGTTAATGAGTCGAAATGTGTGAACTCCAAAACCTTCCATCATTCGTAAACTACGCGGAATAGCTCGGTCGCTCATTTGCCACATGACCATATGAGTGGACTCAGGATTATGCGCAACAAAGTCCCAAAAGGTATCATGAGCGCTAGCTCCTTGAGGAATATCATTATGTGGTTCTGGTTTAACTGCATGGACAAAATCAGGAAATTTAATAGCATCTTGGATAAAGAATACGGGCATATTATTACCCACTAAATCATAGTTTCCTTCATCTGTATAAAATTTTGTGGCGAATCCGCGTACATCTCTTACTGTGTCGTTGGATCCTTTAGAACCTTGAACGGTTGAGAACCGTACAAATACAGGTGTTTTCTTTGAAGGATTAGTAAGAAAATCTGCTTTCGTATATGCTTCTAACGATTCATAAAGCTGAAAATAACCATGAGCGCCAACTCCGCGTGCATGAACAATCCTTTCAGGAATTCGTTCATGATCAAAGTGGGTCATTTTCTCGCGAAAGTGGAAATCCTCCATTAAGGTTGGGCCTCTTAAGCCCATCTTTAAAGAAAATTCATCCTCGGCTATTTTTACTCCTTGGTTTGTTGTTAAAGCATGTTTGCGTTGATTATCCGTAACATGGTGCTTCAATTGCTCCATTTTTTTATTCACAATATAGGCCCCTCCTTTACTTTGTTAATTTAATAGATACCCTTTTTATTAGGACGTAAACATGTATTATGATTTTTGTATGTAAAAATCATAATTAAAACCTAAAACATGAAGGGGAAGAAAGGGAGTTTGTATAGCACTCTAAGCTTAAGAAAAACAGGAGTAACATACCTAAAGTTTTTAATTAAGTATGAACGATAGGTTTAACATTAAAAAATAAAAAGGCCAAGGAGATCATTTATTTTCTCCTTGGCTTTTAAGATAATTCTTTTCGTTAAAACGAAGAAATGCGTTGCTTCGTTTTTGGTACAATAATAAATTTGATCCAAAGTAACCCGATAATCATAATGATAAGGCTATGTAAAAATTGACCTGTAGCAATGAGTATAACAATTGAAAATACAACAAGTTGAATGCTTAGCAATATAAAGATTAAGTGAAGAAATTGATTCATTCGCTTTTCAGTATCAATTGGATATAATGCTACAATAATATTTCCCGAAAAATATTTCCACAGGGAACGGAGCTGCATAGAAATCATATATAGGACGATATATGCGATAGCGCCTTTTACGTATATGTTTGGTATAAAATATAAGGCGAAGGCACCGATCAATCCTAAGCGAATATATATACCGAAATAATCATTTCCACGTAAAAATGCTAATGTATGTAAATAGAAGAAAGTTGCTCGTTTTTTATGTAATAAAGGTTCAATCCAATTTGTAAGCCATTTTCTTTTATTTACTTGTTTATTCAGTTGCGGAACATCTGTGAAAATGCTAGCAAATTGATAAAAACGAACGTTCATTTTTTCTTCTTGCTCGATTATGTAATCCCACGGTATTCGTTTTGTAGGCTGTTTTTTCGTATATAGAAGTAGGAAAGCAAGTAGTAAGAGTAGTCCGCCCAATATGAGAACATTTGCGGAATAAAACAGCATGTAAATGATTAGGGCGTTACAAGTAATACGAATGATTAGCCATATATTTTTTTCGTGACTATCACGCCACATCCAATGTATGTACATGTTCCAGGCTTTCGTAATCATTAACACGATAAAGATTGTACATAAAAAAGGTACAGTTAATTGCAATGATTGCATAGCAAGTGGAACGAGAATAAGGAACGTAAATAACAATGGGAAAAGCTGCATGATGTAATTGTATAGAAGAGATTTTTTAAAATAAGATGTTAATTTCTCTTCTAGTGCTAGTAAATAGACAGCATCAGGTTTTTGAATAAATGTACGGATAGGGCATCTCGTTATAATGAATGTAAGTACAATCGTTATAATTATTAAAGATATTCCTTTAGAAGGAGATGCTTTTAGAAACTGAGCATAATAATATGCACCAACGCATGAAATAAAGATAAAGCTATATAGTAAACCGTTAATCATACGTGCAAAGTATGTAATGATATTTTGAATATGTTGTTGGAAGCGACTGCTCCATAGCGATTCGATTGACATGTTTTTCACCTCTTTGTTCTATTATATATGTTTTACAAAAGAAAAAACGAGCAAATTGCGTTATGCAACTTGCCCGTTTTTCTTTTCGTTATTTTTTTTCTGATCACGATTCATTAATGGATAGAAAGCAAATCCGATTACGAATAAACCAATTCCGAGAAGGAACGTTTTTATATCGGATGCGCCCGTTTTAATAACCCATAGTGCGTAGCAAAGTGCGATAACTGCGACTATGCCATCTGTAATTCTTGCCCGCATTTCATTTTTATATGTTTCACCAGTTGCGACTAGTTTTAACTGGAAGATTGGTGAAACGAGATATGGAATGAGGTAGGCCAGTGTTGATACGGTAATAACGAATGTATAAGCTTCCGCAATGGTTCCTGATAATGTTGAGAATAGGAATACTTGCGACATAATGTTTGTTAATCGTAATGAGTAAATTGGACTTCCTTTTTTATTTGTTTTCGTGAAGAAGGAAGGGAAGAAACCTTCTTTTGCTGCTTGATAAGGTACTTCTGAGCTTAATAAAATCCAGCCTAAGATAGAACCGAACAGGGAAGTAAGAGCAAGTAATGCCATCAGTTTCCCGCCGCCATGACCCATTGCAGCGTTTAGTGCATCTGCTAATGGACGTTCAGAAGCTTGTAATTTATCAACGTGAAGTACACCCATTGTTAAAATTGTAATTCCTAAGTAGATGGCAACTGTAATAAGTAATCCCGCAACTGTTGCGCGTTTTACCGTTTTTGGAGAAACAGCACGGTTTGATAAAAGAACGGCTGATTCAATTCCGATAAACGCCCAAAGTGTTGTAAGAGCAGCTAAATTCACTTGTGAAAGAAGACCGTGTGATGCCCCTGATTTATCAATCATCGGTGTGTACCATTGTCCAAATTTAGAAGCTTCGAATGCAAATAACGTAACGACGATGAATAAAAGGAATCCAGTTACTTTCGTTGTTGTTGCTAAGAAGTTTAGTTTTCCAGCTCCGCTTACACCGTTTGTTAATATAATATGAGTTCCCCAAAGTAAGATGGAACAAATCGTAAATGTAATTAGTTTTCCGACTTCTACGTTAAACGAACCGATTGAAAATAGTAGTCGCGTATCTTTCATAATTGGGAAGAAGAGTGATAAATATCCCGCAAATGATGTAATGATGGCAACGTTACTTGCCCAGTTTGCAACCCAATATCCCCATACCATACTGAAACCAGCCATTTTTTTCTTTTTTGGTGTTGAGAATAAAGCATATGCATGACTTTGTGGCCCTGTCGTTAAATCAGGACGACGAATTGCTAAATTACCGAAAACAAGAGCTAGCATTAAAACACCAAACCCTGTAGTTAACCAAGCTAAAGTGACACCGAGTGGGCTTGCTGTTTGTGCCAACGTACTTGGCACCATGAAAATACCAGCGCCAACCATGTTACCGACAACGAAAGCTGTTAGTACCCAAAAGCCCCATTTTTTTTGTTGCATAGAAAATACCTCCAAAGTTAGTATAACCAAGTCAAGCGAGGAGATATGTATGTCTTCCTGAGTTAGGAAGAGAAGTCCCAAACAAAACAAAAAAAGCATGTAATTTGCCGCTACATGCTTTCTATCTTATAAGAAACCCACGACATACCTCTCGATAGCTCTCCACAAACGAAACGTTTGTGACAGTTCTGCACTTATTAAATGCAGACCCAGCAAGCGTGCATGGTGGACACGACTTACTTCGGCAACCATTCCTTTCTCATTCCTTCATCAATGCCACTACATCTCCTGAAATGATACTCTTAATGATTGCAACCTCTACCTCACCGAGATACGAATGAGGATTTAAATATTAAATTAACGTCTTTAAGAGTAACAAATGAATTTTTATACGTCAATGGATATAGTAATAATCAGATTATAGAGAAGAGTTTGTGATTAAAAGTAAGAGGGGTTGTTATGTGATATTTGAATTTTCGTAATATAATACATATTATTAGCGCTAGATGATTGAAAAGGGGATGAAGTAAATGTCTGTATGTCATAAACATTCAGTAATAGGTGTGCTAGATTCGGGAGTTGGGGGATTAACAGTTGCGAGCGAAATTATAAGACAATTGCCTAAAGAAAGCATTTATTATATTGGTGATAATAAGCGTTGCCCGTATGGACCAAGAAGTGTAGAGGAGGTGCAATCTTTCGTATTTGAAATGGTTGAGTTCCTCAAACAGTTTCCATTAAAAGCGCTAGTCGTAGCATGTAATACTGCTGCAGCTGCTGCATTGACTGAGCTGCAAGAAGCACTTTCCATTCCAGTTATTGGC
Organism: Bacillus sp. PK3-067; assembly: GCF_056738645.1. Taxonomy (NCBI): domain Bacteria; kingdom Bacillati; phylum Bacillota; class Bacilli; order Caryophanales; family Bacillaceae; genus Bacillus; species Bacillus sp. PK3-067. The sequence goes on from NZ_CP096490.1 coordinate 860,355, forward strand.
GTTATACATCCAGGAGCAAGAGCGGCAATTAAAGTAACAAAGAAAGGGGAAATCGGGGTAATTGGAACTGTAGGTACGATAAAATCTAATATGTATGAAAAAGCATTACACGAGCTGGATACATATTTGGAAGTGCATAGCTATGCTTGCCCGACTTTAGCCACAGTTGTAGAAAATCAATTAGAAGATACAGCATATGTCACGCAGCAAGTGAAACAAGCTTTACTTCCATTAACGAAAGAAGATATAGATACGTTAATTCTTGGATGTACGCATTATCCACTTTTAGAGTCCTATATAAAAAAGGAACTAGGAGAAGATATAACGATTATTAGTTCTGCAGAAGAAACGGCGATAGAGTTAAGCACCATTTTACAGCACAAAGGAATTTTGTCTGACAATCTGAATCCGAAACATCGTTTTTTTACAACGGGATCTGTTTTATCATTTGAACATATTGCTGAGCGATGGCTAGGGTATCAAATTTCTGTAGAATGTGTACATTTGCCTATGAAAAATGCGTGTATGCATAATTAAGATTTAGTAAATTACGTTTTTAAATAAATGAGGTTCGTTTCATAAGAAGGAAAGAATAAGCTTTTAATTGAAATGATTAAGGTCATTTTAATTAAAGGAGAGGTTTGATTATGGAATTATCAAGATCTCAATTATTTGCTTTAGAGTATATTTCAAAATATGCAGAGAACGAAAAACGTGAGGCTAAAGCAACGATTAATCATATACTTAAAATGTCAAATATTACAGATGAAATATTTGAAGAGGCTGTCGCTAATTTAAAATCTCACGCAAGGATTGCTTTACACTTTCATCCAGACAGACTAGATTCGAGTAAGAAAAGTGTTGCTGAAGCACTATTTGAGCAAGGAGTATATAAAAGTCAGTTTGAAACATTGCTATCTAATGGAAGCGTATCTGCTTATCCTGGTGGTGAACGTGACCTTTGGGAAAAGAGAATATTTGGAGGGGCATATCAATTAGAAGGCGTAACGAATGATCAACGTCCAAAATACGGAGCGCTAAATTTAATGTTACATCCAGATGGGCCAGCTCCGCGTTTTGGTTCCTGTTATTTTCTCTTATCTCCAAAAGTTTCTTCGCGTTCTACATATACATATTTAGATTCGCATCAAGATCCGAAAGAAAAGGGGACTTATGAGGAGTTTGATATGATTTTAGCTGCTCTTTTGGAAGAGACATTCGTAAGAGATTTTGCAATTGGTGAAGGAAATTTGACTCCAACAATATTAATTAATCATTTACTGGCTAATCTGAAAGGGCCGTTTATAGATGTAGTAAGCAAAGAGCCAGCCCGTAATCTTAATCATTATATTGAAGCGCAGATTCATGGAGAGATTTCTCTAAAAGAAGACGTGGAAGCGCTTGTTGCAGATCCTTCATTTAAGGGTACGGATGTAGGAAGAGTTTTAGAAGAAATTTGCCTGAAGTATGCTATTGATTTGTATTGGCACATCGGTTTTGTACTTGCGGTAGACGAAGTTCCGATGGATTTTAGAGGTTCAAAAATGCCATCTTTAGCAAGACGCATTGCACGGAATCATTGTATCGATGCAAATATAATTGGCTCTGCTGTAGTGGATTTGAAGTGCAATCCATTATCTTGGAGTGATCGTGGAACTTATGAAGAAGTGCTTCAGGAATTAAAATTATTATGGCATGTTTTAGTTCGATTTGGAAAACCAAATCGGAAGTAGAATGAAATACTTCGTTTTTGGAAGTATTTATATAGAAAAGAAGCTGATCTATTTATAGATCAGCTTCTTTTTATAAGATTAAACTAAGTTTAATACAGTTACTTTTTCACGTGTCATAGACTCAAGGCTCTTACGAATACCTTGTGCGCCCATACCTGAACCTTTTACACCGATGAATGGGAAGTGGTCAGGGCCGCGCTCTGTGCGTCCGTTAATTTGAACAGAACCAGTTTCGATTTTGTTAGCAATTGCAAATGCTTTGTTAATGTCTTTAGTGAAGACACTTGCTTGCAGACCGAACTCTGATTTGTTAGCAATTTCAATTGCTTGTTCATCTGAAGAAACACGGATGATTGGAAGGATTGGGCCGAATGGCTCTTCCCAAGCAACTTTCATCTCTTCTGTTACGTGATCGATTAATGTTGGGTAAATTAAGTTACGCTCACGTTTGTTACCGATAACGATTGTAGCACCTTTTTCTACAGCGTCGTCAACTAAACTTTGAACGAAGTCAGCAGACTTGTCGTCGATTAATGGAACGATTGTGCTATCTTGTTCTGGAGATCCAACTGATAGTTCAGCTACTTGCGCTTTTAATAAGCTAACAAGCTCGTCCGCTACGTTTTCGTGTACAAGTACACGTTTAATAGCTGTACAACGTTGACCAGAGTAAGAGAATGCACCGCTTACGATATGGTTTGCAGCATCTTGTAAGTCAGCATCTTCACGAACGATACCAGGATCTTTACCACCAAGTTCTAATACAAGTGGAATCATTGAAGCTTTTTTCGCTAAATGTTTACCTGTGTTTGTACCACCTGTGAACGATACCATATTGATGCCTTCGTGTTCTACTAAGTAGTCACCAATTACAGAACCGCGTCCTGTAGCTACGTTTACAAGACCTTTTGGAAGGCCAGCTTTATGAAGTGCTTCAACCATTTTAATACCACTAATTGCACCTTGAGTTGCTGGTTTGAAAATAACAGCGTTACCCATAATTAATGCTGGTGCAAGTTTTGCAGCAGATAAGTTTACTGGGTAGTTAAATGGTGCGATTGCTAATACAACACCAAGTGGTGCGCGTTGGATAATCGCAAGCTTAGATTTTGTACCGCCCGGGAAGCTATCGCCCATCATGCTTTCTCCGTGCATATGTAAAGCTTCTTCGATCGTGTAACGAATGAAGTCAGCTGTACGAACAACTTCTTTCTTCGCATCTTTATATCCTTTACCGACTTCTTTCATAATGATATCGGCAATTTCATCCTGCATATTTACGAGCTCATCAGCCCATTTATATAAGTATTTTGCGCGATCTTGTAGGGAAGCTTCAGCCCATGATTTTTGAGCTTCTTTTGCAGATGCAATTGCTTCATCTACTTCTCCGCGAGTAATTGCTTGTACTTGTCCAATTACTTCGTGTAAGTATGGAGATGGAATTTCGATTGTTTCTCCTGAAGAGCTTTCTCTCCATTCTCCGTTTAAATAAAATTTGTACGTATTGCTAGTTGTCATGATTAGTCCTCCTAAAATAGCAACTTGTAAGAGTGAGTATAAGGTGATTGTAGGGGGTTTGATAACATTTTTCAAATGAAATGTTTGTGAAAACGATTTCTTATTCTTTTTTTATTTTGTATGCCCTTTCTTACAGAACATTCCCTTATTTCAAAATGGTGTATCATATATTTTTATTTAAAGTGTGAAAAAATAATTGACAGAATACTCAATAAAGTTGTAAGATTATAAATGGAAAATAAATGAAAGGGGTGTGCGTAATGATTGTAATCGTAAATGTAATGGGCTTAGCTCTGTTAAATGGCAGAAAACATTCATATCATTACGCAACCCGTACGGATATATAGGGCATCTTTGTCTTATAAGAAGCGTACGTTGCGTATATCGTAACGTACGCTTTTTATGCATTCCTGTGCATATCGTCAAGCGGCGGTATGCTTTTTTTTGTTTATTTTCCCTTGTTTAGTTCCGATAAAAAACTTTGGAAGGTGGAAAAATGTGATGAGATTGTATGGGTTACGAAATGTAAATGTGATAGGTCTGGATAGTGGATAAAGAAATGAGAGGTAAACGAGAACGAGAAGGGAGAGGTTACATTGTTATCAGTATTACTAAAGCTAAAATGGTTTTTTAGGGAGCACTGGAAGAGATATAGTATTGCCATTGGAGCTCTTTTAATTGTGAATATAGTTGAAGTGATTCCCCCGAAAGTGTTAGGGGTTACGATAGATAACATAAAAACAGGAACGTTATCGAACGAAGCTATTATACAGTCTATTCTTATTTTAATAGGGGTTACGATCGTTGGATATGGCCTTACTTTCGTATGGCAACATCAATTGTTTGGCGGTGCATTCGTACTTGAGAAAACGATGCGCTCTAAATTTATGGGGCATTTACTTAAGATGACGCCGACTTTTTATCAAAAAAATCGTACTGGTGATTTAATGGCGAGAGCGACAAATGATTTGAAAGCAATCGCTATGACAGCTGGTTTTGGTATATTAACGCTTGTGGATTCTAGTTTATATATGCTTACGATTGTCTTTATGATGGGGTTTACAATTAGTTGGGAGCTTACATTTGCAGCGCTTATTCCGCTTCCAATTATGGCGTATGCGATGAATATATATGGAAAGAAATTGCATGAAAGATTTACAGTTGCACAAGATGCGTTTGGTGATATGAACGATAAAGTGCTTGAATCAATCGCTGGTGTGCGCGTTATTCGTGCATACGTACAAGAGAATGCAGACGAGGAAAGATTTCATCATTTAGGAGATGACGTCTACGAAAAAAATATGAAGGTAGCAAAGATTGATGCATTATTCCAACCAACTGTGAAAATGCTTGTCGGTCTTAGTTATTTAATCGGCTTAGTGTACGGTGCATACCTTGTGTTCCAGTCAAAGGTGACGCTTGGTGAACTCGTTTCTTTTAACGTGTATTTAGGGATGATGATTTGGCCGATGTTTGCAATTGGGGAATTAATTAATGTTATGCAAAGAGGAAATGCTTCGCTTGACCGTGTGAATGAAACGTTAGCGTATGAGCCAGATGTAAAGAATCCGAAACATCCAAAGCTTGTGCAAGAGCCGGATTATATTCAGTTTGATGATGTGTCTTTCTCATATCCTTCATCAACTGAAGAAAATTTAAAAAAGGTTTCTTTCACATTAAAGCAAGGAGAAACGCTAGGGGTTGTCGGAAAAACAGGAAGCGGGAAAACGACGCTTGTACGTCAGCTTCTTCGCCAATATCCGCTTGGAGATGGAGATATTGCAGTTTCTGATGTGACTTTAGATAAAATGACGAATGAAAATGTACTCGGCTGGATTGGTTATGTACCGCAGGAGCATATTTTGTTCTCAAAAACAGCGCGAGAAAATATTTTATTCGGAAATAGGGAAGCGACTGAAGAAGAACTAGAGAAAGCAATTGAAATTGCTGCGTTTAAAAAGGATTTAGAGTTTTTACCAGAAGGGTTAGAAACGCTCGTTGGAGAGAAAGGTGTTTCTTTATCAGGAGGGCAAAAACAAAGGATCTCGATTGCACGAGCTGTTATTCAAAATCCAGAAATTTTAATTTTGGATGATTCTTTATCAGCTGTAGATGCTCGTACGGAAGCAGCGATCATTGAAAATATAAGAACGGAAAGAAGTGGAAAGACGACGATTATTACGACGCATCGTTTATCTGCAGTGCAACATGCGGATTGGATTCTCGTTATGGATGAAGGCGCAGTTATAGAAGAAGGTACGCATGATCAGCTTATCCAAAAGGGAGGCTGGTATGCTGAGCAGTTTGAAAGACAACAAGGTGAAAGTGAAAGTGCGGATAGTGGGGTGAAAATATGAGCGTTTCAAAACGGTTGTTTCAATACGCGATGAAAGTGAAGGGGACGATTTTTGCTGCGATGTTAATGTTATTTATTTTCGTCATCGCAGAGCTTGCTGGTCCTTTCGTCGCTAAAACGATGATTGACGATCATATCGTCGGGATAGAGAAACCTTGGTATGAAACAGAACAGAGTGAAGATGCTGTTTCGTATAATGGGGCTTTTTATAAGCGAAGTGATCGCTTTGAACAAGGCGAGAAAAAAGGAAAAGAAGTACGCGTAATGCAAGTCGGTTTTCAATATTATTTTGTACCGAATAAAGTAAATGCGGAAGGGTCACGGACTGTAAAAGGGGATATGATTACCGTTCAAAATGGTAAGGCGGTGCAAGTGTATAAAGCGAAAGTATTAACGAAAGAAGAAGTGTTTGCATTTTATAAACCAGAAATAAACCGTCTATTATTACTTGGTGGTGGCTATTTCGCTTTATTAGTAGTCGTGTCATTATTTGCATACGGAAAGCAGTTCTTCTTGCAGAAGGCAGCGAACAAAATTATTCAAATTATGAGGGAAGATGTTTTTTCTCATATTCAAACGTTGCCAATTCGGTACTTTGATCATTTACCGGCGGGGAAAATTGTTTCGCGTGTGACGAATGATACAGAGGCCATTCGTGATTTATATGTAACGGTGCTGGCAACATTCGTTTCTAGTATCATCTATATTATTGGGATATTCGCTGCGTTATTTTTATTAGATGTGAAGCTCGCTTCATTATGTTTATTAATTATCCCAATTTTAATTGTTTGGGCGATTCTTTATAGAAAATATGCGTCTGTATACAATCATAAAATGCGCTCTCGCTTATCTGATATTAACGGAACAGTGAATGAATCCATTCAAGGGATGCCAATTATTCAAGCGTTCCGTCAAGAGCGTGAAACGAAAAAAGAATTTGAAGAATTAAATGGCGATTATTTTAAGTATCAAAATAAAATTTTAAATTTAAATGCAGCAACTTCGCATAACTTAGTAGCCGTATTAAGAAATATCGCTTTCACAGGAGTAATTTGGTATTTCGGCGGTGCGTCATTAAGTGCTACAGGTATTATTTCACTTGGGGTACTGTATGCGTTCGTCGATTATTTAACACGATTATTCTCGCCAATTACGAATATGGTGAACCAGCTTGCAAACTTAGAGCAAGCGCGCGTTGCATCAGAACGTGTCTTTGAATTGTTAGAGGAAAAAGGGGAACCGGTAGAAGAAGAACGTATGCCTCGTTTAAAAGGAAATGTAAAATTTGATAATGTATCATTTTCTTATAATGGAAAAGATGAAGTGTTAAAAAATATTTCTTTTGAAGCGAAACAAGGCGAGACAGTGGCACTTGTCGGTCATACTGGATCAGGAAAAAGTTCTATCATGAATGTACTCTTTCAATTTTATGAGTTTGAAAAAGGAAAGCTTACGATTGATGGTCACGATGTAAAAGAGATGCCGAAACAAGCAACCCGTGAACATATGGGAATCGTACTGCAAGACCCGTTTCTTTTTAGCGGGACGGTCGCTTCCAATGTAAGCTTAGAAAATGAAAAAATTTCAAAAGAGCGTATCATAAAAGCATTGCATGATGTTGGTGCTGAAAGATTTGCGAATAATATAAATGAAGAAATTACAGAAAAGGGAAGTACGCTTTCCACTGGAGAACGTCAGCTTATTTCATTTGCTAGGGCGCTTGCTTTTGATCCAGCTATCTTAATTTTAGATGAAGCAACGTCTAGTATTGATACAGAAACAGAGGCGATGATTCAACAAGCACTAGAAGTTGTAAAAAAAGGAAGAACGACATTTATTATCGCTCACCGCCTTTCAACGATTAAAAGCGCAGATCAAATTATTGTGCTCGATAGAGGAACCATTTTAGAAAAAGGCTCTCATGATGAACTCATGAAAAAGCGGGGGCGTTATTACGATATGTATAAAACGCAAATGGAAGGCAATCAGAGTGCTTAATATGCATGGAGGAGAACTTGTGATTTTCACAAGTTCTTTTTTATTGATGAACATGTCGACTCTTTAGCGAATTACGACAGTTAAATAAGAAGTATTGTTTTACCTTTTTCTCCATAAATGCTATATTAAAAAATGTTACTTATTTTTTGTATGTAGCGTTATTTTTCCCTTTTGTTTGATTATGAAGAAAAAGGATAAACTAAATAAGAACATTTTCATTGAAAAATTGTTCAAGATTGCATACAATCAATATAGTTTTTAAATTCCTATCAGAATACTTGGAGGATTACTATCATGAAGAAATTATTTTCAGTGCTTGCAGTAACTACATTAGCGATCGGGATTGTAGCCGGCTGCGGTAAAGAAGAGAAAAAAGATACAGCTAGTCAAGACGCGTTACAAAAGATTAAACAAAGCGGTGAACTTGTAATTGGTACAGAAGGTACATATCCACCATTTACGTTCCACGATTCAAGCAATAAATTAACTGGATTCGATGTTGAATTAGCAGAAGAAGTTGCAAAACGTTTAGGTGTAAAACCTGTATTTAAAGAAACACAATGGGATAGCTTACTTGCTGGCCTAGATGCAAAACGTTTCGATATGGTTGCAAACGAAGTTGGTATTCGTGAAGATCGTCAAAAGAAATACGATTTCTCTAAACCATACATTTCATCTTCAGCGGCATTAGTTATCGCAAAAGATAAAGATAAGCCTGCTACATTTGCTGATGTAAAAGGGTTAAAAGGAGCACAATCTTTAACGAGTAACTATGCAGATATTGCTAAGAAAAACGGTGCAGAAATCGAAGGTGTAGAAGGATTTAGCCAAGCGGCAGAATTATTAGCTTCAGGACGCGTTGATTTTACAATTAATGATAAGTTATCAGTATTAAATTATTTAGAAACGAAAAAAGATGCAAAAATTAAAATTGTAGATACAGAAAAAGAAGCTTCACAAAGTGGATTCTTATTCCGTAAAGGTAGCGATAAGCTTGTACAAGAAGTAGATAAAGCGTTAGAAGATATGAAAAAAGACGGTACGTATGACAAAATAACGAAAAAATGGTTCGGTGAAAATGTATCTAAGTAGTGCATTAGTTTCAGATCGATTGTCTACTTGGATAGATATTATGCAGACTTCCTTCATGCCTATGCTGAAGGAAGCTGTTTTTACAACAATTCCATTAACGCTTATTACATTTATTATCGGTCTTATACTTGCGACGTTAACAGCGCTCGCACGTATTTCAGGTAGTCGTATTTTACAATGGATTGCTCGTATCTATGTATCTATCATTCGCGGAACACCACTTCTTGTACAGTTATTTATTATTTTCTATGGTCTTCCAACTCTTAATATTGAAGTTGAGCCATATACAGCAGCAGTTGTTGGATTTTCATTAAATGTCGGTGCATATGCATCTGAAATTATTCGTGCTTCTATCCTTTCCATTCCGAAAGGGCAGTGGGAAGCAGCTTATACAATTGGGATGACATATCCACAAGCATTAAAACGTGTTATTTTACCACAAGCAACGCGCGTATCAATCCCGCCGCTTTCAAATACATTTATTAGCTTAGTGAAGGATACTTCATTAGCATCGTTAATTTTAGTAACAGAAATGTTCCGAAAAGCGCAGGAAATTGCGGCGATGAACTACGAGTTTTTAATTGTTTATTTTGAAGCAGGTCTTATTTACTGGGTTATTTGTTTCTTATTATCAATCGTACAACAGATGTTAGAAAAGCGTTCAGAACGCTATACATTAAAATAATCCTTTTACAAAAGGAGTTTTTGTTTTTATGATTTCAATTCAGCACTTACAAAAAAGTTTCGGAGATAATACCGTACTAAAGCATATAGATTTAACAGTTGAGAAGGGCGAGGTTGTTGTTATTATTGGTCCGTCTGGATCTGGTAAAACGACATTCTTACGTTGTCTCAATGTATTAGAAACGCCAAACGCTGGTAATATTCGTATCGGTAATAAAGAGCTTAACTTCTCTCAAAAAGTAACGAAGAAAGATATTGTTAATCTTCGTACGCAAACAGGTATGGTATTCCAGCACCATAATTTATTCCCGCATTTAACAGCACTTCAAAATGTAATGGAAGGGCTCGTTACAGTGAAAAAGATGGGGAAAGAAGAAGCGAAGAAAAAAGCAAACTATTTCCTTGAAAAAGTTGGTTTAGCAGATAAAGTGGATTTATATCCGTTCCAATTATCAGGCGGACAACAACAGCGCGTTGGAATTGCGCGCGCACTTGCGATGGAGCCGGAAGTGTTACTATTTGATGAGCCGACGTCAGCGCTTGATCCTGAACTCGTTCAAGAAGTTCTGAAAGTAATGAAAGAACTTGCTAAAGAGGGCATGACGATGGTTATTGTAACGCACGAAATGCGTTTTGCACATCAAATTGCGAACCGTGTTATTTTCATGGATGGTGGTGTCGTTGTCGAACAAGGTACACCAGAAGAAGTATTTACAAATCCAAAAGAAGAACGCACGAAGAAGTTTTTACAAATGTTGCAATAAATTAAGGAAGGTCTCAAGGCATATGCCTTGAGACCTTTTTGCCATATATATTTATTTGTGGAATCCGCCAAGGCTTTGCTCAGCCATTGCAACTAGACGTTTTGTGATTTCTCCACCAACTGAACCGTTAGCGCGAGCCGTAGAATCTGCTCCTAATTGTACACCAAATTCTTGAGCGATTTCGTACTTCATTTGATCGATTGCAGCTGTTGCACCTGGTACTACTAATTGATTTGAAGAATTTTGGTTTGCCATAGGAATATATCCTCCTTAGAGTTATAAAAGTTTTTTTGGTTGGACTAGCTGGAGTTGAACCAGATTATCGCCCCGGTTGGCGCTAATCCATCGGTAATTAAGTTTGTACTCATAGTATGGATGTTACCTAGAAAGATATACAAAATAATAATTTGTAAATTTTGTCAAAAAAACGTATTGATTTCGTAAATTATGAAATAAGAGTAATCGTTGTATTTTTAAGAAAACAGGCCAAACTAAGGGTGATATTAAATATAATTTTTTCATTGTAGCCTGCTACTTGTAGGCTAATTATTAGCTTCTTATTTATGATTTATTGAAATAAAAATGAAATCGGTAGCAACTTCATAGTTCTATTTTTAAGTAGGGATGGAGTGGGCGCTCCTATGTCTGGATAGGTTGCTCTCTTCACTCTAAAAAAGAGAGGCTTATAAACGATAACGTATGGAGGAATCATGATGGGGATTTGCCCGCTTTGCAACGCATTAGAATCACAAACATATTCTTGTCAAAATTGCCAAAGTATACTCCAAGATTATGGGAAGTCTGTAGATTACATAGACGATTATAGTGCCTATATGGATCAAGAATTATTAAGTGCAGTAGATGGTTTAACGCATAATAATTCAAATGAATATTGCAATCATATTTTTTATTGCAGAGTATGTAACGTGGAAACTGAGGTTGTAGTAAAACTTGTGTAAATAGAAAACTTCCACCTTATTATCTAGGTGGAAGTTTTTGTTTTTGTATTTGTGAGTGAATCATAGGAGAAGGGATATGTTCGGTGTTTGATGAAGCCCCTGATTTTATTTGAGACATTTTTTCTTTTGTATCACGTAAAGAATGTTCAGTTAAGTAGACGGCATATTCGTAAAATAACTGGCGCGTCAGTTCACTTTGCTCTTTTAATTTTTTATCTTGGAATACAGTTCGCCCAGGTTTAGAGTTGGCTTCAAAGAGCCACGGATTTTCCTTTGTGTCTAAACCGATATCAAAACCGATTTCTCCAATATTTCCAGTTACTTGTTCATCGAGCGCGTAACTTATTTGTAAGGCAGTATGTTTTAATTTATTTTCAATTTGAACTTGTTTCGTTGAATCTGGAAAAAGCTCTTGTAATAATTTTGTATCACCGCCACTATTTACGTGCGTTGTTAAACTGCCTTTGCCGGCGATTTTGGCGACGATTGCACTAACTATCCAATTACCGAAATGGTTTTTATTTGTATGAATGCGGAAATCAACAGGTTGCCCATCGAAGCGAAGTAACGAAATACCTTGCTGTACGATAAACTTTTTTAAATCATGTCCTTTTAATACGTGGTTTAGAAGCGTTTCTAATGATTGATACTTTCTCAGTTTATTTTCTTCATTTTCGCGATAACGACAGTAGTAGCAATTCTCTGTTTGAGAATAAAATATTTGATGAATATTTCTACCAAAGCTCCCGTGTATTGGTTTCATGTACACTGATTTATACGTGCCAAGAAACCGTTCTACTTGTTCAAAATGCTGAAATGCTTCTGTATTTGGTAATAAGGGTTTAATTGATTCGTCTTTCGTAAGAAGTTGATGAACTTCCCATTTATTGAAAAAACCTGGGTTAAACCATGGAATGCAGTAGTCTTGTTCTAATTTTCTTTTTGCCCTGACAATTGGTTTATAATTTTCCGCTTGCCGATTCGGTAAGCGATCGTAAATGACATTTGGTAAAGGGACTTTTTTCTTTATCCATTGTTTCTCTTGAAAGAAATATCCTTCAATCGTTTCTTCTTCCCAGTGTATATGTTGAACCCCAAAGACGAATACGAACGGTCGTAATGAGAATGGTGGTGTTAATAACTCACTCAGAGCAATTGAACGATTTCCTAAAGGGGTAGAAGAATCATCATTAAAGCCAGTTGTAAAAATGCCAATCAATGGTCCGAAAATAATTGTTTGGTTTTGTGTGAATGCATGAATAGTAGTTGATTGAGGCAGTAAAAGTTTTTCGGCAATATGCTTTCCGATAATAATTTTGCGAGTAAAGGAATAATGAATTTTCACCTCTTCACTTGCAATGTGACGTATACCGAAGGATAGGGATGTAATAGGTGGTGTAATAGAAAAAACGTAAGGTAAAGTAATGCTATTTGGATGTTCATCTGAAATGTTTAATGTATATATATGTTCTTTCAAAATAGGTTTACCTCCTTTCATTATGGTGTAAAGCGACTGAATTTAAGTGGTCCGTGAAATATCTTTTCGGCTAATGAATCACTATGACGAATGTATTGTTCGTAAGGAGGAATCGTGTTGACATACATAAGCCAAATTGCGCCTTTTTGATCCATAATTGTGGAAAGTTCTAGTTCGAATAATGAAGAATAAGACTGATCTAGTGTTTGGAATACTTCATTTATAATGTCGTGTAAAGCGTCTTGCAATAGTTGCACACCTGTACTAGATAGTACGTATTTAATTTTTGAAAATGAATGCAATGAATCATCGTCTGTTGCTGAGGGTAAAAGTTGATTAGGAAATGAACTTTTTTGTATAAATTGACCGATAATATTCCAAGTTTGTTCTTTGTTTTTTTGCAAAATAGTTCGAATGTGGAGTGGGTATGTTAATTGATTTGGTGGTTGTAGCATGGTATGCACTATGTAGCGTGATGAACGTATGTTAGATTTACACCAAGATATAAATTCATCTGTCCGCTTGATTGAAAGAGAAGTATGGTATTTTTCATTTACTGTATCGATATGAAACGTTTTATTTTTGTAAGCGACTCGATATAAGTTATCTTTAGAATGTATATTAGTGGGGCGTATAATAATATCTTTAGATTTTAACAACAATTTGAAAATGTTTTGTATCGTTGCCACTTCAAATTTGGGTATATAAGGAGACAGTTTTTTATTAGTAAGAAATAAATCATGTAGTTCACTTAAGTTAATAAGTGTGTTATTTAAAAAGGTAGTGGAAGGACGGTTGTGCAAAGAGTGAATAATTGATTTTGCTTTTTCAAAGTCTGTTTCCTCGTGAAAAGAATAACGATCATATATATAAGAAGGAATAGGGAATGTTTGCTCTTTCCATTTTCCTGTATCTGTATCGTAAATAAGACCAGAAACAAGGTCTGTTTTAGAATCAATACAAAATGGCGTAAACTGGGCAACGACATTATGATAAAGCCGAGCGCGTTTAGCGATTTCGGTGTAATACGTTTGCTCATAATGAAGTTTAGAAGTTAAAAGGCCGAGAACCAACGAAATCACTCCTTTACTACTATTTGCATAATAGGCGAAGCTATATATTGCAAATACGTTTTTATACCATTATACTTTTGTCCGTATGATGATATGCTATAGTTTTGGAGAAGTGAAAGGTTGATTGTAATGAATATATGGTTAAATATGTTAACGACGACAGGACTCGGAGCAATTATTGGGGGATACACGAATCATTTAGCGATAAAAATGTTATTTCGTCCTCATCGTCCTATTTATATCGGAAAGTTTCAAGTTCCATTTACACCAGGGTTAATTCCGAAGCGTCGTGATGAACTTGCTGTTCAATTAGGAAAAATGGTTGTAGAACATTTGTTAACACCAGAAGGAATTGGAAAAAAGCTAACAAATGAAGAGTTTCAAAAAGGTTTAATTCACTGGGCGCAAGTGGAAGTGGATAAAGTAATTACGAATGAACAATCACTGCGACATATGTTAGAAAAATGGAATGTAGCGTATGTAGAAGAAGAAGCGACTCGAAAAATCGAACATGTTATTACAGAAAAAATTCATGCATTTTTAGCAGAGTATTATACATATACATGGGAACAGGCTTTACCTCATTCTGTAAATGAAAAAGTAGAGAATGCGATTCCGAATGTCTCGGCGTTTATTTTAGAGCGAGGAATTAGCTTTTTTGAAAGTGAAGAAGGGAAAGCACGTCTTTCAAAAATGATTGATGATTTCTTTGCTTCTCGCGGAACGCTACTTAACTTAGTCGGAATGTTTTTAGGAAATGTAAGTGTTGTGGATCGTGTGCAGCCAGAAGTTATTAAGTTTTTAGGGCAAGATGCTACAAAGCAGCTTTTAACTGACGTACTACAAAAAGAGTGGGAAAAGTTAAAAGGAAGAGATGTAAAAGAATTAGAAGCATTTGTAGAGAAAGAAATGATTGTAAGCTCCGTGCTGTCAGCAGTTAAAGTAGAGGAAACAGTGAGTAAGTTTTTAAATCAATCTGTTCAGCAAGTATGTGAACCAGTTCGAGAAACAATTATTGAAAAAGTGGTTCCAAGTGCAGTAACGAAAGGCTTAAAGTGGGGAACAGAAAATGTAGAGAGTATACTAAATAATCTACACCTTGCGGAAATTGTCCAGCAAGAAGTGTCTACATTCTCAACAGAAAGATTAGAAGACTTAGTTCTGTCTATTACGAAAAACGAATTGAAAATGATTACGTATTTAGGAGCGTTATTAGGCGGAATGATCGGGCTCGTACAAGGATTGTTACTATTGTTTCTTAGATAATAAGGTGAGTACATAGAAATAAAAGTGAAATTTCTTCACATCTCTTGCATAGTTTGATATGGTAAGAAGAGGTGCGTATGTAAATGCACGTAAAAGGCAGTGCGAGTGAAAAGCGCTAGCCTTCTAAAGGAGGAAAAATAAAATGACAAAGAACATTCATGATGTTGCATATGAATTACAAAAAGCAATCGCTGAAAACGAAGACTTCAAAACTTTAAAAGAGAGCTACGCAGCAGTTCAAGCTGACACAGCTTCAAAGAACTTATTCGATGAGTTCCGTACAATGCAACTTAGCCTACAACAGAAAATGATGCAAGGCCAAGAAATCACTGAAGAAGACAACCAACAAGCACAAGAAGTTGTAGCTCGCATTCAACAAGATGCTAAAATTACAAAATTAATGGAAACTGAGCAACGCCTAAACGTTGTAATCGGTGACGTTAACAAAATTATCATGAAGCCACTTGAAGAATTATATAGCGCGCAACAACAAGCGTAATAGTGGAAGACGCTCCTAGTTTAGGAGTGTCTTTTTTGTTTAGGGAATTTAATAGTTATACCACAAAAACTCCCTTTCAAAATAGCCATTTCTTATTGGTTATTTTGAAAGGGATATGTAACACATCTGTTAATTTTTTTTATTGCTGTTAATTGAAGTTTTAATATTTTTTTCGTTCAAAAACGTTTCAATCTCTTTTTGTTTCCTCCCATTTATTTTCTCAAGGCGTTTTGTAAAAGAAAAATTGGCTTTGAATAAGTTACCATCTTGGGTGAGTTTGTCTAATTCTTGATCTAGCTCTACGAAAATATCCGTAGATGATGACATAAATGCATAGATTTCTTTTGAAGGTTTTTTATAATCAGTAGGTAAATTATTATTACTAATAAACTCATGGAAATTCATATCGTTTTGTTTCGCTAAATCAATTAGTTTTTGTAAATTTTCTTGGTCAGATTCTGTGAAATTCTTATCAGAATTTGTTGAAGCGAGAGGGATAATATTTTCAGATAACTCCCAACTATAATCTATATAATTTTTTATATTTTGTTTCATTTCGTCTTCATTAATAGTTTTGTTTTTCTTTGAGGAACTAAATATATTTTCTGGAACTTTAATAGCAACATCTTTAATAGATTGTACATCGTTTTCTTCCTTAGGTTGTGCACTGTTTGAACAAGCTGATAGAAATAAAAGAGTAAGTAGCATGAGTGAATATAAAGTATATTTCTTCATTTTAATCTCCTTTTACATTCATTAGTGTCTTTGTAAAATAGCAATATTCCATTTCAAATACTTTACTAAAAGTGCATATAGATGTTTTACCATTTGATAAGATATGACGGATATGAGTAAACCGACGCAAAAAGCGATGAACACATTATAAACATCGGAATAACTGATTTGATGAAACCCTTTAAAGAATCCTAATCCTATTAATAAGATAGGTGAAATAATTAATAATGGTGTAGCAATGATAAGTGCTAGAAGAATCGGTAATAAAAAGAGTAGTACGAAAAAGGCGATAAAGATAAAGGCAAAGTTTAAAACACTTAAGCTCATAACAGAAAAAAGTGCAATTATCATATTTTTGAAGCTTCGTTTACTGTCAGCATTGCTTATTGCATAGGAAACAGTAAGTTCTTTAGCAATGGTTTTAGGATTTCCTAGCTTTTTAGAAATTTCCTCTTCAGATATTCCATCTTGTTTACCACTAATAAAATGAGTTTCGTACTCCGAGATAATATCCTCCTTTTCTGAATTAGGCATATTCCGTAGGGAAGAACTAAGTTGTTCTAAAAATTCACTCTTGTTCATAACGATCACTTTCCTTTATAAAATGATGAATTATGGCTGAAAATCCTATCTTTTTTCTAAGCAGCACACACAATCTATATCTACTTTTTGAAAGGAGATATACTAATCGTGAATAAAATTACAAATAATGGGTATTCCATTATTTACAAATATATCACTTACTATTATTCTTTGCAAGGTACTATAAATTTGTTAATAATGTGAATAGGTGGAAGTATTTTTGTACATTTTTAGAAGAGATATAAAAATGTTATTTTAAGATAAACAAAAGGTTGTAAGCGCATTCTTTAAAACTTGTCAAAATAATGTCGAATTCATATTGTTGGAAAAATAATGCATTTGTAATATAATGATAAAGATACTTCACCAGCTTAATTAACTAGGTGAAATTAAAATCTTTATTACACACATTATGAAACAAAGGAATGATTAGTTTGAGTACAGGTGTAAATGCAAACGACGTGAAGACAAAAACAAAAGGAGCAGATCTTGTTGTTGATTGTTTAATTAAACAAGGTGTTACACATGTTTTCGGTATTCCAGGAGCAAAGATTGACTCTGTATTTGATGTATTGCAAGAAAGAGGACCAGAGTTAATCGTTTGTCGTCATGAACAAAATGCAGCATTTATGGCAGCTGCTATTGGTAGATTAACAGGGAAACCGGGCGTATGTCTTGTAACTTCAGGGCCAGGGACATCAAATTTAGCGACAGGTCTTGTTACTGCGAATGCGGAGAGTGATCCCGTTGTTGCTTTAGCTGGTGCAGTACCGCGTACGGATCGATTAAAACGTACACATCAATCTATGGATAATGCTGCACTATTCGAACCAATCACAAAATATAGCGTAGAAGTAGAGCATCCTGATAATGTGCCAGAAGCACTTAGTAATGCATTTCGAAGTGCGACTTCCACAAATCCGGGAGCTACTTTAGTAAGTCTTCCGCAAGACGTTATGACTGCGGAAACAACTGTAGAGTCTATCGGTGCGCTTTCTAAGCCACAGCTTGGAATCGCTCCCACAAATGATATTACATATGTAGTAGAAAAAATAAAATCAGCGAAATTACCAGTTATTTTACTCGGTATGAGAGCGAGCACAAATGAAGTGACGAAAGCTGTTCGTAAATTAATTGCGGATACAGAACTTCCTGTCGTTGAAACATATCAAGCAGCTGGTGCGATTTCACGTGAGTTAGAAGATCATTTCTTCGGCCGCGTTGGATTATTCCGTAACCAACCAGGTGATATTTTACTAGAAGAAGCAGACCTTGTGATTTCTATCGGTTATGATCCAATCGAGTATGATCCAAAGTTCTGGAATAAACTTGGCGACAGAACGATTATTCATCTTGACGACCATCAAGCAGATATCGACCATGATTACCAACCAGAGCGTGAATTAATTGGTGATATTGCCTTAACGGTAAATAGCATCGCGGAGAAATTACCGAAACTTGTATTAAGTACAAAATCAGAAGCGGTATTAGAACGATTACGCGCAAAATTATCAGAACAAGCAGAAGTTCCAAATCGTCCTTCAGAAGGTGTTACGCATCCACTTCAAGTGATTCGTACACTTCGTTCTTTAATTAGTGACGATACAACTGTTACATGTGACATCGGTTCCCATTCTATTTGGATGGCGAGATGTTTCCGTTCTTATGAACCACGTAGATTATTATTTAGTAACGGTATGCAAACGTTAGGTGTTGCACTTCCTTGGGCAATCGCAGCTACTTTAGTAGAACCAGGTAAAAAAGTAGTTTCCGTATCAGGTGACGGTGGTTTCTTATTCTCAGCGATGGAGTTAGAAACGGCGGTACGTTTAAATTCTCCAATCGTCCATCTTGTTTGGAGAGACGGCACATATGATATGGTTGCATTCCAACAAATGATGAAATACGGCAGAACATCAGCTACAGAGTTTGGCGATGTTGATCTTGTGAAATATGCGGAAAGTTTCGGGGCGTTAGGTCTTCGTGTTAACACGCCTGATGAATTAGAAGGGGTATTAAAAGAAGCATTAGCAGCAGATGGTCCTGTCATTATTGATATTCCAATTGACTATCGTGACAACATTAAATTAAGCGAAAAATTATTACCAAACCAATTAAACTAATGGAGGCAGATTTGAGATGACTGTTGCGCAATTAATTGATATTGATGCGAAAAAAACGAAAACGAGTAATGAAGTATATCAAACATCTACAATGCTTGCGCTATTAGATGGTATATATGATGGTGTAATTAGCTTTGAAGATTTGAAAAAACATGGTGATTTCGGCATCGGCACATTTGATCAATTAGATGGTGAAATGATTGCATTTGATAATGAATTTTATCATTTACGTTCAGACGGTTCAGCGGAAAAAGTAGAGCCAGAAGAAACAACGCCATTTGCGACTGTAACGTTTTTTGAAAAAGAAATGAGTTATACGGTAGAGCGTCCGATGAATCGTGAAGAAGTTGAAGCGTTATTACATGAATTAATGCCAAGTAAAAACTTGTTTTACGGTATTCGAATGGACGGTACGTTCCGTGAAGTAAGGACGAGAACTGTTCCAAGACAAGAAAAACCGTATACACCGCTCGTTGAAGTGACGAAATCACAACCAATCTTTTCATTTGAAAATACAAAAGGTACGCTTGCTGGATTTTGGACACCAGATTACGCACAAGGTATTGGGGTAGCTGGATTCCACTTACATTACATTGATGATGAAAGAAGCGGAGGCGGACATGTTTTCGACTATGTTATAGAAAACTGTACGATCCAAATTTGTCAAAAAGCTCATATGCATTTAGCACTTCCAGAAACAGCTGATTTTATGGCGGCTGAATTATCAAGAGAAAATTTAGAGGATAATATTGCAACTGCGGAAGGTGCAGAGTAAGAGGGAAAGACTGTTCCATTTTGGAACAGTCTTCTTTTATTCGTAATGTTATTATTTGTCGATAAATCTATATTTCTTGTCGAACCGTTGATATATTGTAAGTTACGATAGATATATTTGAAAAATCGTGGATATATTGTAAGTTACGATAGATATATTCGAAAAATCGTTGATATATTGTAAGTTACGATAGATATATTTGAAAAATTGTTGATATCGCTTATTTTTTTGAAACAAACGGATGTCCCTCATAATAAAAACGCCACGGATAGTGTACAGCTTCTTCTGCATAGTCGATATTAATACGAGGTCCTGCTGTTATTTTATATTGTGATGATATGTGTTCTTCTTTTGGAACTAATTCAATATGTAACGTATCACTTTGTAACGATACACCGCGTTCTTTTAAAGTGATGCCAAGTGCACGGCATAGTTTGCCAGGACCGTTCGTTAAATTTTTGTACTGCGCTTTTGTAATTTCGGTCTTATTGTAGCGCGCTAGTTTTATTTCTGCTATTCCATCTACCGGCTCAAGAGCTCGAATGAGAATACCTTGCGGGGTGCCCACTGGCGCTGTAATAACGTTAAAGCAATGATACATACCGTAAATTAAATATACGTAAGCATGCCCTGGTGCACCAAACATGACTTCTGTGCGATCAGTCCGTCTGCCGCCATAACTATGTGCGGCCTTATCATCGGGACCTTTATATGCCTCTACTTCAACAATGATTCCGCTTCGCTTTATTCCGTTTACAATATGAACAAGTTTTTGTCCGAGTAATTTCTTTGCGACTTCTAACGTATCGCCTTCATAAAAGGAAGGAGGTGCCTGCATTGTACTATCTCCTTTGCTAAGTGTATATGTATATAGTAAACCAAATTTTCAGTAGTAATTCTAACTCGTTCTATTTGCTACATTTATTTCATAAATTATGGATAGAGTACAACAGCGAAGAGGGGGAGTGCGACATGATTTATCGCTTACTAGCTCTTAATATAGATGGGACACTACTATACAACAATGGAAAAATTGCAAAAGGATTAAGAGAAACAATTGAATTTGTGAAAAGAAAAGATGTATACGTTACGTTATTTACGAGTCGTAATTTTCAATCCGCTCATAAAGTAGCAAAGGCGTTAAAATTAGATTCTATATTAGTGACACATGGTGGTGCTTTCGTTTCAGCAACGTTAGATAAGCCGTACGTTCAAAGAAGATTGTCTGAAGAGAAGACTTTTAACATTGTGCAAGTGTTAGAGCACTTTGATTGTAACGTACGCATTTCTCATGAACGGTTTTCGATAGGAAATCGTGAGAGAAATACACCAAACTTAATTGCGCGCACTGTATTATCAAGCGCAGATCCGTTATTTTATCCAGTTCAATTTGTAGATTCGTTAGGTGACGCGCTTCGTGACCATCCGGTAGCGGCGCCAAAAATTGATGTTCTTTTCCAAACTAAAGGTGAAAAAGAACGCGGGCTAAATACATTAAGAAAAGCGTTCCAAGATGTAGAGTATGTTGAATGTGATTCAAAACGAATAGAAATTTTACCGCAAAATGTATCAAAGTTACGCGGGTTACAATTGCTTGGAGAGCATTTAAATATTTCGCTAAATGAAATGGTTGCGATTGGAGATAGTATGGAAGATTTAGAGGTTATTGAAAACGTGGGACTTGGGGTAGCGATGGGGAACTCGCCTGTAGAATTAAAGCAAGCAGCCGATTGGATTACACGTTCAAATAGTGAAAACGGTGTAGAGTACATGATTAAAGAGCATTTCCGTAAGCAGTTCCCGCTTCCGTTTTTGAAGAATCATAAAAATACACCGAAACGATGAAAGAAAAACGTAGCTTTTTGGCTACGTTTTTTGTTGAGCTTATTAAAAGGAATGAAAACGTTTTAAAATGTGAATTGTGTATGAAATCTATACAATTCACTTGAATCCTTTAGAAAACTAATGTAAAGTGAATGATGTTGTCAAAATAGTTACACCACATGAAATATTCTTCAGATTAATTTTATTGGGCTCCCATACGTAAAAGTATTTCCGCATGACAGTTTAGTTCACGTATTATTTCAAAAATGAATTGTAGTAATTTTATTAAGTAGTTGTAGCGTTCCTTTGTTGTATTTAAATGGATTATTTTAAGTTAATGTGAGTAAGACCTGGTACATATGAAATGTACTTCTTTTTGTGATTTTAGGAAGTTTAAAAGGGGGAATGAATTTCTTGAGGAAATCATTTAATCAAAAAATTAAAAAGTTAAGTAGTAGTTTAATAGTTGTATTACTAATATGTATGAATTTTTTAATCCATTTACCATTTAAAGCAGAGGCAGCTACAACAGAGTTAAAAGGTTTAGGTGATGTATCTTATTACAACGCCATCATTTTTGGGGATCATAGTGCAACGAGTGCTGATATTGAAGGTGCGATGGCTGTTCAGAAAAATATGAACGCATCAAGTTATACAGTCGTAGCGGCTGCAACTGGAGCAAATAACTTAGCTGGAGCAACTTGGATAGATGAAGGATATCCATCATTATTACTAGGCGGTCAATTTACGAAAGCGGGAGCAGGACAGGTAATTATTCAAGATGGAACAGTGGCGATGACAAAAGACGGTGACCCAGATGGCGCGATGAAAACATCATATGACCGTATCTCTTATAAAGAGCAAGCGGAGATTGATGCTAAGTTTAAAGAATTTAGAAAAGACGTTGATGGTGTAATTGGGGATGCAAGTAAACTACACACTGATAAGCCAAAACCTAATATGAGCTTTGGAATCGGTGAAGATGTAAACAACCCTAATATTTATGTCTCTTCAGGCCAGACGGGAAAGAAAGCATTCGATGTAAAAGACGTTTTTCTTCCGAATGTAGAGAATAAAGACTTTATTGTTATTTATTCAGATGCAGAAGAAGTGAGTTTTGGTGGCGGTGCAATTTTGTATGATACAAGAAATACTGGGATGGCGACGGATTTAATTAATACATCTCAAGCATACGACCCTAATTCATCTTTTACTGAGTTAGCTAGTAAGGTAATTTGGGTATTTCCTAATGCTACAAAGATAACAACTAAAGGTTATGGTGTAGTAGGTAGTGTGTTTGCACCTAATGCAGTTGTAGAAACAAAAGGTGGTTCTATTAATGGACAAGCCTATGTTGGAGGATTACACCAAAGAGATGGTTTTGAGGTTCATAACTTTAAATTTAACTGGCCAAAATGGAATAAACCAGCAGCTGAAAAAGGACATTTACAAATTAAAAAAGTTGATGAAAACGATGGAAATATTGTTTTAAAAGACGCAAAATTTGATGTTATAGACAAAGATAATAACGTTGTGGCTACTGTTACAACAAACGAAAAGGGTATTGCGGAAGTTAAAGATTTACCACTTGGTGACTATTTTGTAAAAGAAATAAATGCACCAGAAGGATATATAAAAGTTGATACACCAGTCAAAGTAACAATTGATAATACAAACGTAATTGAACTTGTTATGAAGAATACGAAAAAAGTAGAGAATGGCCAATTTAAATTATTGAAAAAAGATAGTGAATCCGGTCAACTTCTGCCAGGTGCAAAATTTGATGTTATCGATAAAGATGGGAAAGTTGTGGAAACAATTGTTACAGATGATAAAGGTGAAGCCTTATCGAAACGACTTCCAGTTGGAAGCTATACATTAAAAGAAGTAGAAGCACCGAAAGGGTATGAATTATCATCTAGTTCAGTTTCTGTTGATGTAGAGGCTAATAAAGTATTGACTGTAGATGTGGTGAATAAAAAGATTCCCGAAAAAGTAACAGGTCAATTTGAAATTGTGAAAGTAGATGCGGAAGATAAAACGAAGGTATTATCAGATGCAGAATTCGAAGTGTATAAAGAGGGTAAAAAAGTAGATACGTTACGAACAGATAAAACTGGTAAAGTAGTTTCTCAGAAATTAGAACCAGGAAAGTACACATTAAAAGAAACGAAAGCACCACAAGGATATAAATTGCTAAAAGAAGAAATTGAAGTCGTTGTGGAAGCGGACAAAGTAGTAGAAGTACAAATAGAAAACGCAAAAGAACTAGGAAGCTTACAAGTAATCAAAAAGGATGCAGAGAGTGGAAAAGTTCTAGCAGGTGCGGAATTTAAATTAAAGAACGAAGCTGGTCAAGTAGTTGGAGAAGCGAAAACAACGAATAAAGACGGCGTTGTGAAATTCGAAAGCTTAGTGCCAGGAAGGTATACGTTAGAAGAAACGAAAGCGCCGGAAGGTTATAAGGCGTTAGAAGTAACAGTAGAAGTAAATGTTGTAGCGAACGAAGTAGTAAAACAAGAAGTTATGAATGAAAAAGTAACAGGTCAATTCGAAATCGTGAAAGTAGATGCGGAAGATAAAACGAGATTGTTATCAGGTGCAGAATTCGAAGTGTATAAAGATGGTAAAAAGGTAGCGGAACTGAAAACAGATGAGAGTGGAAAAGTGAGGTCACCAAAATTACCGCTAGGTGAATACACAGTGAAAGAAACGAAAGCACCAGCGGGCTACAAGCTTTCAAATAAAGAATGGAAAGTAACAATTCAAAACGAGAAAGAAGTAGTAAAAGTAGAGGCAGAAAACGAAAAAATCTTAGGTTCTCTACAAATTATTAAAATGGATGATAAAGATCAAACGAAACGCTTAGCAGGCGCAGAATTTACATTGAAAGATGCGAAAGGAAATGTTGTAAAAGAAGGAATTACAACAGATAAGTCTGGAACGGTTAAGGTAGACGGACTTGTGCCAGGTGAATATACGTTAGAAGAAACAAAAGCACCAGAAGGTTATGAGTTAACAAAACAAATAATTCATGTAACAGTTGACGGTGAAAAAGTTATTGATGTAAAAGTAACGAACGGTAAGAGCCTTGGGCAATTCGAAATCGTAAAAGTAGATGCTCAAGATAAAACGAAAGTATTATCAGATGCAGAATTCGAAGTGTATAAGGATGGTAAAAAAGTAGATACGTTACGAACAGATAAAACTGGTAAAGTAATTTCTCAGAAATTAGAGCCAGGAACATACAAATTAAAAGAAACGAAAGCACCACAAGGATATAAGTTGTTAAAAGAAGAAATTGAAGTCGTTGTGGAAGCAGACAAAGTAGTAGAAGTACAAATAGAAAACGCAAAAGAACTAGGAAGCTTACAAGTAATCAAAAAGGATGCAGAGAGTGGAAAAGTTCTAGCAGGTGCGGAATTTAAATTAAAGAACGAAGCTGATCAAGTAGTTGGAGAAGCGAAAACAACGAATAAAGACGGCGTTGTGAAATTCGAAAGCTTAGTGCCAGGAAAGTATACGTTAGAAGAAACGAAAGCGCCGGAAGGTTATAAGGCGTTAGAAGTAACAGTAGAAGTAAATGTTGTAGCGAACGAAGTAGTAAAACAAGAAGTTATGAATGAAAAAGTAAAAGAAGAAATTACAGGTCAATTAGAAATTACAAAGGTAGATGCTAATAATACAAATAAAACATTAGCAGGCGCAGTGTTTGAAATTTGGAAAGACGGAATAAAAATCGACACATTAACAACAAATAAGAGCGGTAAAGCGACTTCTAAGAAGTTAGAACCAGGAGATTACACTTTAAAAGAAATCCAAGCGCCAGAAGGATATACTTTATCCGATAAGGAAATGAAATTTACGATTTCTAATGAAAAAATTGAAGTTGTAAAGCTTCAAATTACAAATAAAAAAGATACAGATAAAGATCCGGAAAAACCAGGTGAAGGAACAGAGAAGCCTGATGAAGGAACAGGAAAACCAGGTGAAGGAACAGGAAAACCAGGTGAAGGAACAGAGAAGCCTGATGAAGGAACAGGAAAACCAGGTGAAGGAACAGGAAAGCCGGGTGAAGGAACAGAAAAGCCGGGTGAAGGAACAGAGAAGCCAGGTGAGGGAGTAGAAAAACCTAATTTACCAGAACAAGGACAAGGTTTTTCTAATAATCAACAACTCCCAGCTACAGGACACAATACGAATTACGCTCCATTCATCGGTTTTATGCTTCTGTTACTAGGAATACGTTTAAGATTCATGGCTAAAAATAGTTAACGGATGTATAAAAGGCATCAGAGATATACAATCTCTGATGCCTTTTAAATTAATACAGATAAATATTTTAAGCTTCAATTACGCTAAGCATTCTGTTTATAAATGCAGCTGCGTGAGCACGTTGTGATGGTCCTTTTGGTACGAATTGATTCAATTCATTACCTTTTACAATTCCATATCCATACACTCTTTGTACTTCTTCTTTAGCGTAAATTAAGTTTTGGTCTACGAATGGTAGTTCAACTTGTTTTGCAAAAATACCAGCGTGTTTTAGAGAACGATCGATCATAATAACAGCTTCTTCGCGTGTAATTGTAGTATTTGGGTCAAATGTATTATCACCACGTCCGCGGATTATGCCTGCGCTTGCTGCACGATTAATACCGTCTCGTAACGATGGGTGTACTTGTTCTAAGTCTGTGAAATTAGCATTTCCACTTGGTAATTGTAAAGCACGAGTAATTAATGTAGCAAATTCAGCACGCGTTACAAGACGTTCTGGGAAGTACTTGCCGTTTCCTTCTCCTTGCATAATGCCTCTAGCTGCTAATTGACGAATGTCTTGTTCATACCAGCCACCTGTAATGTCATCAGTTACTGGATTTTTTTGATTTTCTTTATAGTATGTTTCAGTTCCTTTTAAGAAAGCATCCCATTGTCCGCGTTGAATCATAAACGCAGGGCAGTTTTTTCCTGACCAAAATTGGTGTTTTTGGACCTTATCTAGAGAAATATTTAAGTCGTTCATTAAATAAGCTGCCAATTTACGGGCATTTTCTACCGCTTTTTCATAGTTTCCATCTTGATTAACGGCAATTTCAATTCCGATAGATTCATAGTTTCCAGTTTTATTTCCAGCATGCCATCCAACTTCATTTACCGGAAGATGTTGATAAATTTCTTTATCATCTACTGTGAAATGCCAAGATGCGGCGCGATCAGCTGTTCCGCGTGCTTGATTATCTAAGAATTTTGCATGATTTAGAGCATTAGCACCTTTCGCTGTATTAGCCGTTTCGTGAATCGTAATATATTTAGGCACCATCGGGTAGCCAGGTCGAATATCGTCATTTCCTTTTGGGACAATCATTTCTTTAAATGTAACGCCATAAATATTGTTTGTTTGTAGAGCTTCTGGCGATCTCAATAAACTGTTTTTAGCAGTACGACTGTTTTTTAATAATGAAGCTTTTGTACCTTCAAATGTAGCAGAAGGTGCATAAATCCATTTTGCTGTTTCGTTTATTTGGACTTTAAACCAATTTCCAGCTTGTTCAGTAGGAGTAATGACTTGTGGCTCTAGTTTCCCTTCTTCTTTAAACGATTGGAACGGAAGTGCATGTATGGAAGCTTCTTCTTTTACGATTAATTTTTGGTTAGATAGTTTATGAATCTCTTGAACTTCTAAGCTATTATCATTGTTATCTATCCATCCAGCGCCAGTTGGCGTCGTTATGTAGTAAGCATTTCCTTTTTTCTTTGTCGCCGTTACGACTTGTTCTGTAATCTCGATATTCGATTTGTTTTTTAAATCATTCGCGGTATATAATGAATGTTTTTTTGAAGTGTATAGTAGGAATTGGCCAGTAACCTCGATATCTTCTTCATGAGTACTATGCTCATTAACATGCTCCTTAATACTTTTAAAAACTTGATCCTCCGTATATACTTCGGCGGATTTTTCAGCACTCTCTGCAAATGAATAAGTAGGTGCAAGAACAGTTTGTAATGCAAGAGAGAGAGTTAATACACTATAAAATTTCTTTTTCATATTTGTTTTTAACACATTAGATTGTGGAATCTAGTGTTAACAGTCCTCCTTTTTATATTGTATTTTCACTATGTATCGATTTTAACACTAATAAATTTTAACAAGAGAAAATCATGATGTCTATATACATGAGCAATATTCATAAAAAGAATTATTTGAAAAAATGTAAGAGAAACAGGTAAAACCTTCTGTATTGACCTGCAAACGCCCTTCAAGTAAACTAAAGAGAGTTTGCAAATGAAAAGGTGATAATGTTGTTAATTTCAATTAAAACGTTACAAGATGATCGTTTTTTACGTCCGCTACAAAATATTGGCGGCTTATTTTTTGAAGAGAGTACGATTGGATTTGAACAAGAGGAAGCAAATCTTATCGTTGATATACACATTGAAGAGAATGTGAAAGCATCTGCTCGTTTAACAGATGTTGCGACTGGAAATGTGTATGAAGAAACATTCGCAAAAGATTTATCTGCTTTTACAGATGAAAAAGAGCGTATGAAGCAAGTGAAACACGTTGTTTCTTATGTATATCTTTCTGTTCTTCAGCAGTTAACTGGTATTGAACAAAGCTGGGGTATTTTAACGGGAGTACGTCCGACGAAACTTCTTCACAAAATGCTTCAAAATGGTATGTCAAAAGAAGAAGCGCATCAAGAACTTCGTGAAAGTTATTTAATTCATGAAGAGAAAATTGAACTTCTTCAGCGCATTGTTGATTGCCAATTAGCAGTTGTTCCGGATTTATACCGTTTGAAAGAAGAAGTAAGTATTTATATCGGTATTCCGTTCTGCCCAACGAAATGTGCATATTGTACATTCCCGGCTTATGCAATTAATGGACGCCAAGGATCTGTTGATTCGTTCTTAGGTGGTTTACATTATGAAGTTCGTGAAATTGGTAAGTTTTTAAAAGAAAAAGGTGTAAAAGTTACGACGATTTATTACGGCGGCGGTACACCTACAAGTATTACAGCAGAAGAGATGGATATGCTGTATGAAGAAATGTATGAAGCGTTCCCAGATGTGAAAAATGTGCGTGAAGTAACAGTTGAGGCAGGTCGCCCAGATACAATTACGCCAGCAAAGCTAGAAGTGTTAAATAAATGGAATATTGACCGTATTAGTATTAATCCGCAGTCATACCATCAAGAGACACTAAAAGCAATTGGACGTCATCATACTGTAGAAGAAACAATTGAGAAATACCATTTAGCTCGTGAAATGGGAATGAACAATATTAATATGGACTTAATTATTGGTCTTCCTGGTGAAGGGTTAGATATCTTCAAGCATACGTTAGATGAAACAGAAAAGTTAATGCCAGAATCATTAACAGTTCATACGTTATCATTTAAACGTGCTTCTGAAATGACGCAAAACAAACGTAAATATAAAGTAGCAGGTCGCGAAGAAATTACAGCGATGATGCATGAAGCAGAAGAGTGGACGCAAAAGCATAATTACGTACCATATTACCTATATCGTCAAAAGAATATTTTAGGTAACTTAGAGAACGTTGGTTATGCAATGCCGACGCAAGAAAGTATTTACAACATTGTCATTATGGAAGAAGTACAATCAATTATCGGACTTGGTTGTGGTGCATCAAGTAAATTTGTTCACCCGAAGACGGGAGCAATTACGCACTTTGCGAATCCGAAAGATCCAAAATCATATAATGATGGCTTTGTGAAATATACAGAAGATAAACTGAAAATTTTAGAAGAGCTATTTGCATAAGAAGAAAGAGGTTGTTCCGAGTCGGAACAACCTCTTTTTTATCCTGCAGTAACGGGCGGTCCGATTATATCTTATCAGTTTTTGTCGGTAAGTCGATATATTCGAAAAATCGCTGATATAAATTGAGTTGTGGTTGATATATTTCAAGTTACGGTCGATATATCTGGAAAATCTCCGATATAATTTCATTTACTGTCTAGCGGTATCGTATGTAAAACTATGTCGATAATAATCAGAAAAATTAGTCAAATCATTAGAGGACAATGTCTACTTATGGACGAAATGATAGATTTATGAAAGAGAAAAGGGGGAAATTGTTGGCATGTATATGACGATAGGGAGAATTTTTGATTTATCAGTTGGTAAGTATCCAAATAAAGAGGCGTTAGTGGAACCTGAAAAAAATATTCGCTGGACGTATAAACAGTGGGATGAACAAATAAATAAAACAGCGCACGCTCTATTAGAAGAAGGGGTAAGAAAGGGAGATACGGTATCTGTTTACTTATATAATTGCCATGAATTTGTAAACGTTTACTTAGCCTGTGCGAAAATTGGAGCGATCTTTAACCCGATTAATTTCCGCTTAAAAGCAAAAGAAGTATCTTATATTCTTCAGGACGCATCCTCGAAAGTCGTTGTCTTTGAAAAAGCAGTTGAGTCAACTGTTGCTATAATTGAAAGAGATTTTCCAAATACATCTTTTTGGTCTATAGAAAACGATAAACCTTCCTATGCAAGTTCCTACCATGAAAAAGTGAATGAAGCATCTTCTGAGAAAGTAAATATCGAAATTGATGAAATGGATTATTGTTCTATGCTGTATACGAGCGGTACGACAGGTCATCCGAAAGGCGTGTTACATCGCCATCGTGAAATGGCTGAGCATAGTATGATTTGTACGTATTTCCTAAAATATAATAGAGATAGCGTTGGGCTTGTTGTTGCACCTTTATATCACTGTGGTGAATTAAATGCCGGAATCATACCACGCATTCAAGTTGGCGGAAAGAATGTTATTTTGCATCATTTTGATACAGAAACAGTATTACATACGATTCAAGAAGAAAAGATTACGACGTTCTTTGCAGCGCCGACGATGTGGAATATGTTGTTGCAAAAAGATTTAGCTCAGTATGATTTAACGTCAATGAAAATCGGTATATATGGCGGAGCAGCAATGGCACCGGCGTTAGTGAAGGAATGTAAAGAACGTCTTTATATTGATCTTGTTCAAATATACGGAATGACAGAAATGGGGCCAGTTGTTGCATTTCTGGTAGAGGAGGATCAAATTACGAAAGCTGGTTCAGCAGGCACGCCATGTTTTAGCCATGAAGTTCGTATTGTGAAACCGAACGAGGATGCACCGGCAGAACCAGATGATGTATTACCTCCTTATGAAGTGGGAGAAATTATTTTACGCGGCCCAACTATGATGGCTGGCTATCATAATCGTGAAGAAGCGAATAAAAAATCGATGTATAAAGGATGGTATCATTCTGGTGATCTAGGCTATTTTGATAAAGACGGTTATTTATTCGTTGCTGATCGCGTTGATGATATGGTAATTAGCGGTGGCGTAAATATTTATCCTCGTGAAATTGAAGATTTCCTTCATAGTCATCCAGGTATATTAGATGTGGCGGTACTTGGTGAGCCAGATGAATTATGGGGAGAGCGTGTTGTGGCAGTTATTGTGAAGAAAGATGAAACAATAACAGAAGCTGATTTAGAAACGTATTGCAAAGAAAGTGATGAACTAGCAGATTATAAACGTCCGCGTCATTATTTATTTGTAGATGAACTCCCTCGTAATGCGAGCGGGAAGTTGCAGAAGTTTGTACTGAGGGAGTCGTTGAAAGGTGCGAAAAAATAGAAAATGCAGGATGCCCCATATCTATGGGGTATCCTGCATTTTTCTGTATTAAACAGAAGAAACAATATCTTTGTTAATTCTCATTTTTTCTTGGTGAAGGTTAATTAGCGCATTTGAAATAAGGTGGAAACACAAAGTGGATGTAATACAAAAAGAAAAGACACCCTAAGGTGCCTTTCTCCGACTTGAACCATTTCATTTCATACGAATCGGAATCTATCCGTATTACCATTACCCCTTTGTTATGAGTGTAAACACACACTATAAAGCAGAATCGTCTATATACACTAGATTGTTAGTTCACAAAAGACAAGAGATTTGAGATCAATATCGAAGTGACGCCACATCCCCTATAATAATTGATATGTTACGCCTTTTAAAAGAATCTGCTTTATAGAACGTGCCCACAAGTTATATTTTACTACATGTAATATTCATTCAGTGTATTTTTTGATGAATATGTATAATTACATAAACTGTATGAAAAAAGAGAGTATACTCTGATGTTGTGTAATAAAGATAAAGCCCGCCTATGGAATAGGGGGCTTTTCTTACTTTTTATAAATATTTATTCCAATTATATTATCAGATGAGTCTAAACGAATATAAACGTCAGCTGATAAAAGGTGTGCATTATATATTCGTTGTTTATATGTTGATATCTCGAAGCGTTTTCCATTTAATTCACATTCTAGAATAATCATATCGCCATGTTCTTTCCAATTTATTAATTTAGCAGTTGTATTCATATAAACCTCCTCTGAATCATTTTATGAAAATTAATAGAGATAGTGTGAGAAAGGAGTTTATATAACAAAAAAAGACACCTTAAGTGTCTTCTTTGATTACTATAAAAGTCGTTGAATGAAATAGGTTTCTATTTTTATTTGCGTGAAAAGCCTTCTTCATCAAGGTATTCCGCAGCTTCTGGATAAGAGTTGAATGTACCGTCTAAGTTTACACCAGCGTACACGTTCCACATGTCATCCTCTGAAATAAGAGTAAGAATATGACCATCTTCGTTCTGCCATTCTTCTTCTTTCGCAGGTTCTACAGGTGCTACTACTTCTTCTTGTGATAGAAGGTCAATTGATTTCTCAATTACTGAACGTAACTCCTCTGCTGAAAACTCACGGATGTTAACCATGCCTTTATCATCTGTTTTATAACCTTTAATACCGCTTGCATATACAAATCCATTTCCATTTGGGTGTAAATGAAATACAACGTTCTTTTTATCTAAACGACTTTCTTCAAAGTGGAAGTTTACACGTTTTAATGATACGTTCTTTCTTTCTAGTTCTGGGAAAGATTCAATAATCGATAATTTTTCTTCAAAAGTTAGCATAGTGCCTCCAAGTATATAGTAAAAGATTTAATTTGTTCATTATAGCATAGTTGCAATTGTTTCCAAAGATAAGGGGAAAACTTTTCGTTGAATACGTTTACGTCACGAGAATGTAAAAAGTGAGCTAACGAATGTATCTTTTTAGGTGTACAATGGAACATGGACTTTATACAAAGGTGGTTTTTTTATGTTTCAAAAAATAGCAAAGGAATGTTTAGCAGGATTTACTGTTGCGATTGTTGCGTTACCACTTGCGATTGCATTTGGTATTGCCGCGACAGGAACGTCTGAGGGAGCGCTTGTTGGATTGTATGGTGCGATTTTTGCAGGTTTATTCGCAGCGTTATTTGGCGGGACACCTGGGCAAGTAACAGGGCCAACAGGACCAATTACCGTTATTGCAACAGGAGTTATTGCGACGCACGGGTTAGAGGCAAGTTTTATTGCCTTTATGATGGCAGGGTTATTTCAAATTTTATTCGGTGTATGTAAGCTCGGTTCTTACGTTCGATATATTCCGTATCCTGTCGTTTCGGGATTTATGAATGGTATTGCATTAATCATTATTTTAGGCGAAATAAAGCACGTACAAAATAGTTTTTTACTTGTTGTGTTAACGATTATTGTAATGATTGTTTCTGGTAAATGGATTAAGGCGATTCCGTCTAGTTTAGTAGCACTAGTCGGTGTGACAGCTTTGCTTCCTTTATTTTCTTCCTTACTCGAAGGACTTACAGTAAAGTTACCGATTATCGGAAATCTTTCACTAAATAAAGTAATTGAAAAGATTGGAACCATTCCAGAAGCGATGCCTACGCTTCATATTCCATCTTTAAGTGGAACAGGAATAGCAGCACTTATTTTGCCAGCGCTTAGTATTGCTTTATTAGGATCGATTGACTCGTTGTTAACATCGGTCGTAATGGATAATGTGACAGGTACACGTCATAAAAGTAATAAAGAACTGGTCGGACAAGGTATCGGTAATATGATGAGCGGATTGTTTGGCGGATTAGCAGGTGCAGGTGCGACTGTAAGGTCTATCGTGAATATAAGAAGTGGCGGTAAAACGGCACTTTCGGCATGTATGCATAGTGTTATCTTATTTATTTTTATTATGGGTCTTGGTTCGGTCGTACAATATATTCCACTTGCTGTATTATCAGGTATTTTAATTTTAACTGGTATTGGAATGTTCGATTGGGGAAGCATGAAAAAGATGCATGTCGCTCCTAAAGGTGATGTCGTTGTTATGCTCGTAACGATGATTGTAACGGTGAAGTTCGATTTAATGATTGCTGTTGCATTCGGTATTATTCTTTCGTTCATCATATATATGGTGAAATGTAAAGAACGTAAAACTTCTATCGTAAAGGAAAAAGAAGAAACGTACACAATTCAAGGACCGCTCTCTTTCCTATCAGTAGATCGTATTTTCTCTACTTTACAAGATGTGAAGTCACCGGTTGTTTTACGTATGAAAGATGTGCGTTATATGGATGTATCAGGAGCTATGGCATTATTAAATTTTGTTGAGCAATCAAATAAAGTAGGAGCAAGTGTAAAGCTTGAGCAAGTACATCCGAGTATTGAAAAAACAATCGCAGCAATGGCAAGCGATGAACAGAAAGAGCAATTGAAAATCTTAAGTGTTTAGATGGTAATTAGAATATCTCACAATCTTACATAAATTATAATGTAGAGTTGTGGGATATTTTTATAATGTTTTTAGTAATATGTATCGCAGTGATAGGGAGGAAGGGCTCTTTTTGCGTAAAAGAAACGGTTATAGTGTGTACATACATAATGGAAGGAATTAGAAAAAATATTGTGAAGAGACAGGCTTAAATGGGTTCTCTTTTCTATTTTGAAAAAAAAACCAAGTATTCAACCTATAATAAATTTGTTATGATAACCAATGGGATAAAGTGAATTCCTATCGTTTAAAACAATATGTTTGAGAGTATATGTATAAAAGAAAAGAGAAAAAATATGAATAAAACATTTGTAAAAGGAGCAGCAATTTTAACCATTACAACTTTTTTGTCGAAATTGCTGGGTAGTTTTTTTCAAATTCCATTACAAAATATTGCAGGAGATGAAGTGCTCGGTATTTTCCGCCTTGTTTTTCCTGTATATATGATTGCT
This sequence comes from Bacillus sp. PK3-067, assembly GCF_056738645.1. Lineage (NCBI taxonomy): Bacteria > Bacillati > Bacillota > Bacilli > Caryophanales > Bacillaceae > Bacillus > Bacillus sp. PK3-067. The sequence continues at coordinate 894,976 of NZ_CP096490.1, forward strand.
CTTACATTATCGGTAGCCGGAGTTCCACTTGCAATTTCGAAACTAATTGCAGAGTTGAACGAAAAAAATAAGCAAAAGGAAATTGCAAAATTATTTAAATCAGCGTCAATTATTGGGATAGCATTTGGCGTTTTCGGCTGTTTAGTCATTGTATTATTTTCTATTGAAATTGCAAATATGCTTGGTGGACAAGAAACTAGAATGCCGTTGCTTATTACTTCATTAGCGTTACTCATTGCGCCATACATGGCGGTGTATAGAGGGTATTTTCAAGGTTTCGGTGATATGAAACCAACAGGGGTATCACAGGTCATTGAGCAATTTGTACGTGTGTTTTTTATGTTAATAATTGCTTACATACTAGTATCATGGGATAAGAGTAATACTGTTATTACTAGTGGTGCGATGGTTGGCTCTTTTCTTGGAGTCATTAGTTCGCTTATATATTTGCGTATAAAATATAATAGAAGTCCATACTACAATAAAAGCAATTCCTATTCGCTCCGAGATTTAAGAGAAAACGGCAAAAAGATATTGCGGGTATCGATCCCAATCGCTATTGGAGCTTTATCAATGCCACTTTTAAATTTAGTAGACTCGCTTACAATACCGCATGTATTACAAGGATCATCAACAGAAATTCAAGAACAATTTGGAATATACAGTCGCGGTTTTGCATTCACGCAAATAATTGTTATTTTTGCAAGCGCAATTGTATTTCCGTTAATACCACTCTTAACTTCCGCATTGGCCAAAAGAGATATAAATTTGGCGAAAATAACAATTCAAAATACAAATCGACTAGCGCATGTTTTGACAGCACCGTTAACAATATGGTTGATGGCATTAACAGTACCGTTAAATGTCGGATTGTTCACAGATGTAAAAGGCAGTAGTATGTTAACAGTTATGATTGGCAGTTCGTATTTTACTGCGGTTATGGTATTATCAATAGGTGTTTTACAGGGCATTAACCGTTCTGCACAAGCTGCATGGATTGTTATTGCTGCGAGTTGTGTGAAAGTCGTGTTAAACATAATGTTCGTGCAGAAGTTTGGCATAGATGGAGCGGCGTATAGTACATTCATTACTTACGTATTGGTTTGTATTGTAAATCATTTGTATATTCGAAGCTATATTGCCTATTCTATTCATTTAAAAAGCTTTTTTGGTGTGCTAGCAATAGCATGTATTTTGGGACTAGGATTGTATGAACTATGTAATGTGATAAATATTACATCTTCAAGAATTATGACGTTATTATTCAGTGGTATAGCATTAAGTATTACAACCATTTTGTATGGTGTATGTGCTTTGAAATTAAAATGGATATCAATAAACAAAATACCATTTTTAAAAAGATAAATATAGAAATTTAATTTTTTATTATAATTCATATGAACTGATAAAGAGGAAACTATGTAGGGTATCAAGTGTTTAGGTAAGGAATGGGTACTAGTTTATGTTAGATGAAATAAACGGTTACCTAGTTTTGGAGGAGATTTAGGGTGCGTTTAGTCTTATCAGGATATTATGGTTTTTATAATGTTGGAGACGAGGCGATTCTACAATCAATTATTGAATCGTTAAGTAAAGAGAACCCGGATATAGAACTAGTAGTACTATCAAATGATTCTAAATATACAAAGGAAATGTATGGTGTAGAATCGGTAGATCGCTGGGATATAAAAGCTGTTTATCATGCAATCAAAAACAGTGATGGAGTTATTAGCGGTGGCGGGAGCCTTCTTCAAGATCAGACAAGTACGAAGAGTATTCTATATTATACGGGTATTATGGGACTCGCTCGATTATTAAAAAAGCCGTATTATATTTATTCACAAGGAATAGGTCCAATTACAAAAGGATATAATCGTCTATTAGTAAAATGGAACTTGTCAAAAGCTTCCTATGTATCAGTTCGAGATGAGGATTCGTTTTTATATTTAAAAGAACTTGGCATAAAAAACGATATTGAAATTGTTCCAGACCCTGTTTTAACATGGAAACGGACAAAACAATCGGATTGGTTGCAAAAGCATTCGATACATGGAAAAGTAATCGCGGTTAGTGTGCGTTATTGGAATGCAAAAGAAGATTATATAAAAAAATTAGCTGCGGCATTAAAAAAATTAAAGCAAGAAGGATACCAAATTCTATTTGTTCCAATGCATGAGCCATTTGATCAAAAAGCTTCGCGTGAAGTAGTAGACTTAATGGGAGAAGAGACGTATATGCTTCCATATAAAATGGATATCGATGAGAAAATATTCATTTTATCACAATGTTCATTACTAATTGGTATGCGTCTTCATGCACTAGTTTTTTCTGCTGTAGCCAAAACTCCAATGGTCGGGATTTCATATGATCCGAAAATTGATTCGTTTTTAAGTCAAGTGAATCAGCCAGTTATAGGAAGTGTGGATGGCGAATGGAGTGCTGAATATTTATATGAAATTGCGAAAAAGCAATTAATGCAACAAGGAACTGTGCAGCAAGAGTTACAATTGACAATAGATGAGCTTCGGTTGCAAGGCAAACAGGCAACAAAGAAACTCATTGATCATATGGAAAAAGGCACTTTATTAAAAAAGTAAAGTGTCTTTTATTTTGTTTTGAATGTAATGAAAATTCAAATTAAAAAACGTTTTATTTTAATTCCTATTTATTATGCTAAAATGATTGTAATTATTATATAATCAAATTTGTGATAATAAATTCGTAGATTACGAGGAGGATAACCTTGAAGACTTTTTCAAAAGGTATAACAGCAGTGGCATTAACGGGATCATTACTTTTAACTCCTATTTCAAGTTATGCGGCAAATGATGATATTACAGGACATATGTTTGAGACGAATATGCGCTCACTTATTACTAAAGGAGTTTTAATGGGGTATGGGGACAATGTATATGCGCCTGATAAATTAGTAACAAGAGCAGAGTTTGCTACATTCATAGCGAGAGCTTTAAATTTACCGAAAGCTGATTCGAATTTCGAGGATGTGCCGAAGACTTACGGTTTATATGATGGTGTAAGTAGAGCATATGGAGCGAAAATTATTAATGGTCGTACGAACGAGACGTTCTCACCAAATGATGTGATTACACGTGAAGAAATGTCGATCATGGTAAAGCGAGCGTTAGACTATAAAAATATTAAAGTAGCTGTAAGTCCGCTTACCTTTACTGACAAAGATAGTATTAACTATAAAGAGCATGTGCAAGTTATGGTGGCTACTCAAATTATTAAAGGGTATCCAGAAGATAATACATTTAGACCACATTTATCAGCTACAAGAGGGATGGCTTCAGCTATGTTGGATCGCATGCTTCAGACGATTGAAAAAAACGGAAATAGCAATCCTGTAGAAACTAAGAAATATGTTGTGACAAATGTAAGAGAAAATGGAACAGAGCAAGAAGTAGAGCGCTATAATACGTATAAAGAAGCGGTTACGGCTGCTCAAAATAAAGGTATGAATGCGGTAAAATACGAGAACGAATTTTTATGGATTAAAGATGGTTTTGCAAGTGCGAAAAGAATAACTGGGCAAAACATCATTAATATTTATGATGAGAATTTAGCAACAGTATATACGTATATTCAGTATGGAACAGAATTGAAAGTGTTAGAAGTTGGCGAAGATCGTGTGAAAGTTCAACTTTCTGGTTTGACAGGTTATGTGAAGAAGAATGAAATCACTTTAATTCCTACCAATGAAATGAAACAGTCGTCTTATTATGTGAAATCAGATGGATATTTATACCATAAATATTATACATATAATACAAGTTCACCTGGATATACAGAATTTAGATATGGTGTGGCACCTTCTTTCATGAAGCAAGGACAGCAAATGTATAGTGTAGATGGAAAGACATTCGGAGACGAAACTTTCTATCAATATTTCAATTATTTATCATTACGTTCGAAAACAGATTATACAGCTGAACAACTAGATAGTTATGTGAAATCGATTAAGCCAGACTCTCCATTAATTGGTTTAGGAAAGAAATTTAAAGAAGTAGAAAGCAAGTATAATGTAAATGCATTATTCTTATATTCATTAGCAATTCATGAAAGTTATTATGGAACAAGCGCTCTTGCAAAAGACAAAAATAATTTATTTGGTTTAAAAGCAACAGACGATAGCCCATATGGTAACGGGGAAGCATTTAATTCAAAAGAAGATTGTATTGAACATGCAGCAAAATTATACATGAATGAAGGATATTTAAATCCAGGACATTGGCGTTATACAGCAACATATACAGGTGATAAAGCTGCTGGTTTAAATGCGAAATATGCATCTGATGCGAACTGGGGTAAAAAAGTAGCGGGGCATATGAACCGTTTTGATTCTTATTTAGGTAAAAAAGAATACAACAAGTACAAACTTGCACGTGTGATGAATAACGTGGAAGTGAAAAAGAATCCTAGTATATCAAATGAGCGACTGTATCGTTTAAATACAAATGTAGTTGTCACAGTTACTGGTGAAGAAATAATAAATGGAAAAGCGTGGGTTAAAGTTATTTCAGATAATCCTACTGTAACAGAAGCGTATATTGCAAAAGAAAGCTTAGAGTACGTAAAACATTAATTAAATAAAAAAGAAGGTGCTACTAATATTTCGTAGCACCTTCTTTTTATTCAATTTCAAAATCAACAATGATATAAGCGAGAATAACAACGAAGAAAATGCTAACGGCTGGCGCTGTTAATACGTGGCCAGACATAAAGCCAATGCCAAGTGATAGAATGAGTGTGCTCGCTAATAGCATATACTTTACGGTCATGATTTTCTTAAAGTTTGTGATCATGCGGGTGAATAATGTAATACCAAAGTATAGAAGTGGTATTAAGTAAATAAGGAAACCGACAATGCCAAATGCGAAAAATAGGTCATGGAAGTCCATTTCAATTAATTTAATTTTATCTGTGTAGTTACCAGCGTAACCCATTCCGAATAGTTTTTGTGAAAGCGGTGCGTCTTTATAGTACTGTTTGTATGTTTTTAAGAATTTGTCGCGATCGCTGTAAATTAAACTTTTTACTTCAGAATCTGTAAGTTCACCTTTTGCATGTTTTTTTGCATCTTCTGGATCTTCTTTAATTACTTTTCCTTCTTTTCGATCTTTCTCTTCTTGTACTGATTTTTTGTATTCGTATATTTGCATGTGAATGCCCATATTTTTTGCGATAGGAGTATGCGGTGTAAGAACAATTAAACCTCCTAGTATAACAGCGGCAACAACGGTATTTACAATATGTGTGAATCCTTTTCCTTCTTTTTTACGATTTATCATGTACTCAATGAATGAGAAGAAAAGTGCTACGCCTAATGTAATAACAATTGCGCCATATCCGACTTTCGTTCCGACCATAATACTTGCATACATCGCAAGTATTGTTGGAATCCAGTAATATATTTTCGAGAAAGAAGTTGTTTTATGAATCGAATATAAGACAATGATTGGGAACATAATGGCGAAAAGAGAACTTAAATCATTTCCAGCGAAGAACCAACCTCTTGAACCGATTTTTGAGTGAGGATAGCTTGGGAAATCCGTTCCAGTTTGCATTGCGACAATCATTGTGATGCTTAAAATTAAAGTTGCATATAAGAAATATGTAATGATTTTATGAAATACATACTCTTTATTTTTTAGCTCTTTAAAGGCGATAATATATCCAAACAGTAGCACAATTGGATATACGCTCTTTAAGATAAATTTAACTTCTTCTCCAAATGAAATTGGAGATTTAACCATCATATTATTTACAAGACCGATTGCGAGTGCGATTCCGAGTAAACATAAATAGAGGATGTACTTTTTCGCATCTTGTTGTTTGTGATGAAGAAGTAGGTATCCTAATGCAAGAAGCATAAAGGCGAAACGGACTACAACTCCAACTGTTGCGCTCATGTGTAGTATATAGATTGAAAAAGATGTTAATAAATCTAAAATTGGTTGAAACACAATGAATAGCAATAGGAAATGTGGGAAGTAGTTATCCGTTTGTTTCAACTTATTAACCATATGTTCCTCCAGTTCTTCATTCCTTTATTACAACACCCAAAAGATGGGTATAAAGCCTTTTTTACATAGTAAGGCGAATGAATTTCAATATTTGTTTTTTTATCAAACTTAAGAATACACCATTTCATTGTAATGGTAAATAGATGAAAAGCATGGATAAACCGACTTTAATTTCTATATTTTTCAACGGAATTGTATGTTTTATACGGTATATGTACAAATTGCGAGATTATTAGACAGAAAATTGAGAAAAAAGAAGGATTTTTCAATGGTTCTCTATAATTATATAAGTATAATCTTTATGGAGAAAAGAGGGGTATATATAATGGAAATAACAAGTAAAACAGAATCTGTCGTTGTGAAATATGAAGGCCACGTTGCAACGGTTATGGTCAATCGCCCAGAGGTGTTAAATGCGTTGGATGAGCCGACCTTAAAAGAGTTATTACAAAAGTTAAAAGAAGTAGCGGAAAGTTCTGCGCATATCGTTGTGTTATGCGGGAACGGCCGTGGTTTTTCTGCGGGTGGGGATATTAAATCGATGCTTTCAAGTAATGATGAAAGTAAGTTTGATGGTATTATGAATACCATTTCTGAAGTTGTCGTGACATTATATACGATGCCAAAGCTTGTTATTAGTGCAATTCATGGACCAACTGCAGGTCTTGGATTAAGTATTGCGTTAACAGCTGATTATGTAATGGCGGATATATCATCTGTTATTGCAATGAACTTTATTGGAATCGCTTTAATTCCAGATGGAGGCGGTCATTTCTTCCTTCAAAAGCGCGTCGGTGAAAATATGACGAAGCAAATTATTTGGGAAGGTAAGAAATTATCAGCGACAGAAGCGCTTGATATCGGCTTAATTGATGAAGTAATCGGCGAAGATTTCCAAACGGCTGTGAAGCAGAAGATTAATGAATGGTCACAAAAGCCGATTAAAGCAATGATTCAAACGAAGCAAATTTTATGTGAAGTAAATCGTTCTAATTTAGAGCAAACATTGCAATTAGAAAAGCGTGGTCAATATGCAATGAGACAAACAGCGGATCATAAAGAAGGTATTGCTGCGTTTTTAGAGAAACGTTTACCAGCATTTAAAGGGGAATAAAGTTTGTCCATTCCTCACTGATTATTAGCTCGTTAATTCGGGATAAAGGGGAGAAAGTGCTAACACATTTTAGTATAATTGTGTTAGCACTTTTTTTTAGGAGTAATACATGAAGAAAATGATCGGTGTTATCACTATTATTTTGCTTACATATTCTGCTTTGCATAGTACACCATCTTTGGCAGTTCGGACTGCGTTATTTTTTGAGGGACATCCAAGTGTTGCATTTTCTGACGGGGTGACGAAAGAAAAAGATGTGAAAAAAGAAGCGATTCCAGATGAGTATCAAACTCTATATGGTAAGGACGAAGACTTAGAGCACTATTTCTTTCCACATGTAAGAGCACATGGATCAGGAATTGATATGTTAAGTGCATGCGTGAAGAAAAAATGGTTTTTCTATAAAGCAGAGCTCGGATGTTATTAAATATAGGAGGATGAATGATGTCAGCATATAACAAGTTAGTAAGAGATCGTGTTCCAGAGAAGATTTTAATGTCTGGAAAAACATATACAGCACAAAAATTAACAGGTCAAGCCTACATACAAGCTTTAGCGAAAATTGGAACGGAAGAAATTCGTGAATTTGCTTCTATGAAAGAACGCGAACATGCACTAGATTCTCTTGCAGATGCGCTAGAGGTTATCATTTCATTAGCACGTGCAGAAGGTGCATCGATTGAAGATGTGGAACGCCTTCGTAAGCAAAAAGAGATAGAACGCGGTGGATTTGAAAGAGGGATTTATTTATTAGATGTTTCAGAAGAATAGTTTTATAGGAAAAGCATAGCGTTAATGAGTAACACTATGCTTTTTTGTTGCAATGAAGCTAATAATGAAGAAGATAGCTGTTAATATCCAGCCGATTGTAATAGAAGTAGTAGTATGAATGGCATAAGAGATTTGTAAACAAAATAATGATGCTAAAAACCAAATGAGTGCAATGTGTATATATTTTTTTGATATATTCATATTTCAGGACTCCTTTTGTATACTAAAAAGAATTTTACTACAATTTAGAAAATTGAGCTATATAAGTAGAGGTTTTCTGGCGAATTTTGTATACTGAATAGTAGAGAAAATGAGGAGGAAACGACAATGGCACATCATACGAAAGAAACGATGGAACTGATTAAGGAGCTTGTCTCTATTCCGAGTCCATCTGGAAATACAGCAAAAATTATTAATTTCATTGAAAACTATGTCAGTGAGTGGAACGTAGAAACGAAACGTAATAATAAGGGAGCTCTTATTTTAACGGTAAAAGGGAAGAATGATGCGCAGCACCGCTTATTAACGGCACACGTTGATACGTTAGGTGCGATGGTGAAAGAAATTAAGCCTGATGGTCGCCTGAGTCTTTCTATGATTGGTGGATTTCGTTGGAACTCTGTAGAAGGGGAATATTGCGAAATTGAAACAGCAAGTGGCAAGACATATACAGGAACGATTTTAATGCATCAAACATCTGTACATGTATATAAAGATGCAGGTGAAGCAAAACGCGATGAGAAAAATATTGAAGTTCGTATTGATGAGCGCGTATTTTCAGCTGATGAAGTACGCGAATTAGGAATTGAAGTAGGAGACTTCGTTTCATTTGATCCGCGTGTTCAAATTACAGAGAGTGGATACATAAAATCCCGTCATTTAGATGACAAAGTAAGTGTTGCGATTTTATTAAAATTAATTAAAAGATTACAAGATGAAAACGTAACATTACCATATACGACGCATTTCTTAATTTCTAATAATGAAGAGATTGGATACGGTGGTAATTCTAACATTCCTGAAGAAACTGTTGAATACTTAGCAGTTGATATGGGAGCGTTAGGTGATGGACAAGCATCTGATGAATATACAGTATCTATTTGTGCAAAAGACTCTAGCGGCCCGTATCATTACGCACTGCGTAAACATTTAGTAGAGCTTGCGAAAACGAATCATATTGAATATAAAGTAGATATTTATCCATACTACGGATCTGATGCATCAGCTGCGATTCGCGCGGGATTTGATGTGAAACATGCTTTAATTGGAGCGGGTATTGATTCTTCTCACGCATTTGAACGTACACATGAAAGTTCTATTGCGCATACAGAAGCATTAGTGTATGCATATGTAATGTCTAATTTAATTGAAGAATAATTTCATAGATAATAGAGAGCAGATTAAAGATATTATTTTTAATCAGCTTTTTATTTGGCAAAGCGATTAGGAGACATGTTCTAATCGCTTTTTAATCCCGCTATTTGCCGAGTAGTAAGACCCCTACCTCAAAATTCAGCGAAAGCAAAAAAGTTAGATGGGGACCGGGCTGCCTGTAAAAGCCCGATTGGTGAGGGCTGATTAAAGTTTTTTATATACATTCATTATAAGTTATATATATGCGATTTTTGTTATACGACCGGAAACGTATTTACTATAGATATATAATGTTATACACTATGAAAGGAATTAATTAATAGTTAATATTTTTTAGTTAGCTTGATTAAAAAAATTGTATGAATATGAAGTTTTGAGAGGAGATTTATTTTTCATGAAGTACAAAGCAATAGCCGCAGGTTTATTAGCAGCAAATTTACTAGCACATCCAATTAGTAGTTTAGCAGAAACGAAGAAATTTCCTGATGTTTCAGATAGTGCGTGGTCGAAAGACGCAATTTATTATTTAGTAGAAAGAAATGTAATTAACGGTATGCCAGATGGTAACTTTATGCCATACGGAAATTTAACACGTGCCCAGGCAGCAAAGATTATCGCAACAGCAATTGGTGCTAAAGTAGATCCAAATGCAAAGCCGTCTTATAATGATGCGAAAAATAGTTGGGCAGCTTCATTTATTGCAGCCATGGAAAAAGAGAATATTATTAAGGGACGAGAACCAGGAGTATTTGATCCTGAAGGAAAAGTAACTCGTGCTGAAATGGCAGCTATGCTTGTAAGAGCATATAATTTGAAGAGCAAAGTAACAGGACCAGTTCCTACAAAATTTGCTGATTTAGAGAATCATTGGGGTAAAGAAGAAGTTAATATTTTAGTAGAATTAAAACTTTCTTTAGGTACAGAGAATGGCTGGAAACCGAATGATTCTATTACGCGTGAACAAGCAGCTCAGCTTACTGCGCAAACAGATAAATTTAGCAAGAATAGTGATCGTCCAGTAGAAACAAAGAAAATGTACATAGATAGAAAATTCATTACATATCACGCACCATCATTAAGTTCTGGGATTAGTGCAAATCAGCATAATCCACAAATGGTTGAAATTAAAGAAGAACGAGATGGATGGATCAAAATTGCAACAAGTAACGGTGATAAATGGACACCTTTAGTAGAGAAAACAGAAGTTATTAATGAAGGGTTCACTACTTATGCAGAAGCTTCTTCTTCGTCAAAAGTAATGGGAACACATAACGCACAACAAGTAACTGTTATTGAAGAGAGCGGCAGTTGGATTCGTATCCGCATGGGCGCTGGTTTCCAATGGGTTAATAAAAATCAATTAAACCCAGTGAAGCAAGGTAATTTCTTAGAAGGCAAAGCGATTATCATTGATCCAGGTCATGGTGGAGTTGATCCAGGTCATTCTGGTGTGAAAATGGATGAAAGTGCTATTGTATTAGATACATCTTTACGTGTACAAAAACTATTTGAACAAAAGACACCATTTACTGTCTTATTAACACGTAATGATGATACGCGTCCGGGAAATACCCCTGGTGAATCTTTGAAAAAACGTGTAGAATTTGCACAAGAAAATAAAGGTGATATTTTCGTAAGTATTCATGCAAACGGGTTTAATGAACAAGTAGAAGGAACAGAAACGTTCTACTACAGATCAGCAACAAATCCAAACTCAGAAGAAAGCCGTGTACTAGCAGAAAAAGTACAAAAACGTTTAGTACAAGCACTTCAATCAAATGATAGAGGTGTAAAGACAGAAAACTTCTATGTAGTGAAATACAATACAATGCCTGCTATTTTAGCTGAACTAGGTTTTATCGATGCTAAAGGTGAAGGTGAAAAACTAGCTACTGAAGAATGGAGACAACGTGCAGCGGAAGCTATTTATCAAGGTATTTTAGATTACTATGAAGAAATGGGTAACAACGTGTCTTCTTTCCGTTAATAAATAATAAGAGATTGCCATTGGCAGTCTCTTTTATTTATTAACGTTTCTCTTTATTTCCGGCATATGATATCATTTAATTTTATATACAAAAGTATTTGAGTAATTGTAATTAGAACAATTTTAAACGATAGAGGATGATAATAGATTGAATAATCATAGTAAAACACCTGCCTGTATATATACGTATGCATTTCGTGAGGAGGAGCGTGCTTTATGTTACTTGGAAATGCGCTCGTTCTTTGGAATGGAGTCCCACGTTAATATTTTAAAAAGTGATGTCAAAATTGACCCTAGTAGAAGTGCGTTTATGAAAGAGCGAATTGAAGTTATGTATGAAGGGGACGACTTAGAAAGCATTTTAAAACAAGTGGAACAAATTGATTTGGCGGGAGCGACATTTAAAGTTATCTTCGTTAAAATCAATGACCTCGTTGGGGAGAATAAAATTGAATATGGAGAAAGACGTCTTATTGAACGAGACCTTGGCATGCATATTGAAGGAGAAGCGGATGTTCGTAATCCAGAGCGTGTATTTGGGATTGTTCCTCTTGGAGGGCGCTGGTACTTCGGGCACTATGTAGAAAGCGAACCAGTTTGGTATCATCACATAAAAAAACCGCATAGTTATTCGACATCACTTAGCACACGTGTTGCGAGATCAGTTGCAAATATCGCTGTACCAAATCCAGAGGGAGTACGAGCAATTGACCCGTGCTGCGGTATTGGAACAGTAGTAGTAGAAGCACTTTCTATGGGGATTAACATCGTTGGTAGAGATATAAATCCACTTGTAGTTCTTGGAACGAGAAAAAACATCGCACATTTCGGATTTGAAGGAACAGTAACAAAAGGTCCAATCGAGGAAATTACTGAGAACTATGACGTTGCCATTATCGATATGCCGTATGACTTATTTACGCATGCCACACCAGAAGACCAGCTCTCCATTCTTTCAAGTGCACGCCGCATCGCGAAAAAAGTAGTCGTTGTCACGATGGAAACAATGGATGACATGATCCATGAAGCAGGGTTTGAAATTACAGATCGCTGTATTACAAGAAAAGGGTCATTTACTAGACAAATTCTTGTTTGTGAATAAGAAAGGAAGGTCACCCGTTTGGGTGACCTTTTTAGTGTAGTTTGATGTGTGATTGATTGGCAGTTTGTAGGCGGCGATAAGTTGATATTGTAATAGGAGAATCTATTACTGTTCTTTTAATTTCTCTTGTTGTGCGATTAATAAATTGCGTAATATGTGCCCGCGGTAACTTTCTAGTTTTCGTCCTTCATGATAGCGCACACCTAATTTTTTTAGTTCAGCTACGTACCAGCCCTTTGTTCCGTAGTACATTGGATCACTTCCTTTTTGCTTTTGAACAGTATATGTTGGGGAGCGAAGTAACTTTACATTGAAAATAATAAGACTGGTTGTATCAAGGGGGCCCCCATAACATAGCCTCTGGACAGTGTATAAAAAAATAGACAGTAGTGTATGTTTTTCTAAACAATGCATACAAATTTATAACCTATGCGTTGGCATGATATTTGCAATGAAAAGAGTATCAACGTATAGGGGAGAGATCGAAATGAAGGTTAGTAAAATATATACAACGATTGATGCACACGTAGCTGGGGAGCCGCTTCGAATTATTACGGGCGGCGTGCCAGAAATAAAAGGGGAAACGCAACTGGAAAGACGCGCCTACTGTATGGAACATTTGGATTACCTTCGTGAAGTTCTTATGTATGAACCGAGAGGACATCACGGAATGTACGGTTGTATCATTACACCGCCAGCAAGTGCCCACGCTGATTTTGGTGTGTTATTTATGCACAATGAAGGATGGAGTACGATGTGTGGTCATGGCATTATCGCTGTTATTACAGTTGGAATTGAAACAGGCATGTTGGAAGTAAAGGGTGAAAAACAAAAGTTCATTATTGATAGCCCAGCCGGAGAAGTTATTGCGTATGCAAAATATAACGGGAGTGAAGTAGAATCTGTATCATTTGAAAATGTTCCTTCATTTGTATACAAAAAAGACGTTCCTATTAAAATAGATAACTATGAATTTCAAGTAGATATCGCGTTTGGAGGAGCATTTTACGCTGTTGTAGACTGTAAAGAATTTGGTTTGAAAGTTGATTTCAAAGATTTATCTGCTATTCAAATGTGGGGCGGTAAAATTAAACATTATATAGAGAGCAAAATGGAAGTGAAACATCCACTTGAAGAAGGATTGAAAGGAATATACGGCGTTATCTTTTCAGATGAACCGAAAGACAAAGGTGCTACGCTACGAAATGTAACGATTTTTGCTGATGGGCAAGTAGACCGTTCTCCTTGCGGTACAGGAACTTCAGCGAGAATCGCAACTCTTTTTGAAAAAGCTACCTTGCAAAAAGGAGAAGTATTCATCCATGAATGCATTACTGATGGGAAATTCCAGGGAGAAGTATTATCCGTAACCGCAGTAGATACATATGAAGCTGTCGTTCCAAAAGTAACGGGGAATGCCTTTATTACAGGATTTCATCAGTTCGTTGTAGATCCGAGAGATGATTTGAATCGAGGATTTTTGTTAGGATAAGAGGAGGGGGTGGAAAGATATGCTTGTCATAAGCGCGAACGAACAAAGAAACTTAGTAAATATGAATGAAGTTATTGAATACGCGGCGCTTGCTTTAAAAGAATTTTCCGCAGAAAGAACGATTACACCAATAAGAGGCTCATTACCATTTGCGAACGAGCAAAATACGGCATTAATTATGCCTTCAGTAGCGGAAGGACTTGAGGCACTTGGAGTAAAAATAGTAACGGTAGTCCCGCAAAATAAACAGATAGGAAAGAAAACGATCAATGGGATTGTGATGCTATCAGACTTTCAAACGGGAGAACCGCTCGCACTTCTAGAAGGATCGTACTTAACGATGATCCGAACGGGCGCCTTATCAGGAGTAGCGACAAAATATTTAGCTCGTCATAACGCAAAAACTTTATGCATTATCGGCACGGGTGAACAGGCGAAAGGAATTGCCGAAGCAATATTTGCGGTTAGAGATATCGAAAAAGTCATCTTATACAATCGCACAGAAGAAAAAGCGTATGCATTTGCGCAATATATACAAGAGAAATTTGGTAAACCTGCTTACGTTTACAAGGATCCAAATGAAGCAGTACGTGAAGCAGACATCATCGTCACAACTACGAACGCAACCACACCAGTCTTCTCAGAAATCTTGCAAAAAGGCGTCCACGTAAACGCCGTCGGCTCATTCAGACCGAGCATGCAAGAACTACCATCTCACGCCATCACAAGCGCAAACAAAGTAGTAGTTGAATCAAAAGAAGCAGCACTAGACGAAACAGGAGACCTTCAAGTTCCGATAAAAGAAGGTTTATTCAAAGCAAACGCCATTCACGCTGAACTTGGTCAAATTATAAGCGGAGAAAAAGCTGGACGCGAAAATGATGAAGAGATTACTATTTTCAAATCAGTTGGTTTGGCGGTAGTAGATATTATCGTTGCGAAGTATTTGTATGAGAAGGCGGTGGAGCAAGGGATGGGGAATAAGATTGAGTTTTGAGACTGCCTTTTGGTGGTCTTTTTTTCAATTCATCAAATGTCATGATAACCTCCTAAATTTGTTTTTTGTCTTTAATCCCATTCTACAGTTCCGAGTATATATAACAATCATTTTAGAGGGGTTTTCTGTAAGTTGATAGTTTTTTAACTCATTTTATGAGGCTACTTATTCGTGGTCTTTTTATTTTCTCCTCCGCATAAATATAGTTTATCGCAAGAATGCATTAATAGATTACAAACTTTCTAACTTTGCGAAAAAGTTTGACAATACATACCGGTAGTGGTAATTTAAAACCTATAAGAAAACTCGGTATTAATTCCGAGTTTTCTTATAGGTGTAAATAGTCGAGAGGGGTCGAAATATGAAGAAGAAGTTGTTTGTATTACCATTTGTCCTACTATTATTTATTGCATTAGCTGCTTGTTCAGGGGAAAAAGATTCGAAGCAAGCGGGCACTAGTAAATCAGGGACTCCGAAAGATGGAGGAACGTTAACGATTGGTGTTAGCGATAATCCAGATACGATGAATCCGCTTTATGCGAATGATCGTGTGTCATTAACTGTGCAGCAAGCTTTATATGCGCCGCTGTATCATATGGAAGACGGTAAGAAAAAGTTTGTTCTTGCTGAGAGCTTTACGCCTTCAGAAGATCAATTAACTTGGACACTGAAGTTAAAAGATAATTTGAAATGGCATGATGGTAAGAAAATTACATCAGACGATATAGCATTTACATTCCAATCTATTTTAGATGAGAAGCAAAATAGCTCAAGTCGTGAAAACTTTATTTTTAAAGGAAAGCCGCTTGAGGTGAAAAAGGTAGATGAGTTAACCACTCAATTCGTTTTACCACAAGTAAGCGCATCTTTCGAAGGTGTGATGAATGATTTCTTCCCAATTCCGAAACATGTATTTGAAGGGGAAGCAGATTTAGCGAAGAGTAAGAAAAACTTACAGCCTGTAGGATCAGGACCGTTTAAGTTTAAAGAGTATAAATCAGATGAGTACGTTGCATTAGATCGATTTGATGATTATGTAGGTGGGAAAGCTAAATTAGACTCTATCGTATACCGCGTTGTAAAAGACCGTAATACAGCAAATGTTTCACTGCAAAATGGTCAAATCAACATGAAGATGATTGAGCCGCAAGACTTTAAGAAATTGGATAGCACTGGGAACTTCTCAATGGTGACATTCCCTGAAGGTAGATTATTCTACTTATCTTATAACATGAATACAGATTTGATGAAGAAAAAAGAAGTGCGCCAAGCAATTGCGCATGCGTTAGATAAAAAAGAAATGATTAACTCAGCATTCGTTTCAGGTGAATTTGCAGAACCAGCAAATTCAATCTTAACGCCAGACGCTATATATTATGCGAAAGATATTAAAGACTATAAGTATGATAAAAAAGAAGCGAAAGATTTATTAGCAAAAGCTGGCGTGAAAGATAACGAAAAAGTACGTGTGATGTATGTAACGAATAACAAAATCATGGAAAGCTTAGCGCTTTATACACAACAAAAATTAAAAGAAGTTGGCTTAGAAGTTGAACTAAATGCATTAGATGCTAGTGCAGCAAGTGAAAAAGGCTTAGATAAAGAGAATAAAGAATATGACATTACATTTGGTGGTTACATAATGGGACCTGAGCCAGATTCATATAAGAGCTTATTCTTAAGTAATGCAGAATACAATTATGCACGATATAAAAACGCTGATTTCGATAAGTTATGGGAAGAAGCTGCAGTTGAAACAGATAAAACAAAACGTGCAGAGCTATACCATAAAATTCAAGAGACAGCTAGAGAAGACGTACCTTATCTACCAATCGCGTATCCGAAAGCAGTTATTGCAGTAGATAAAAAGTTTGATGGATTAAAAGAAGCGAAAGCAATTCCTGTCACAATGTTTGAAGATCTATCTAAGATTTATGAAGTGAAATAAGAAACAATAAAGAAGCTGGTGGAAATCAGCTTCTTTAGCTTGAGGGGGGAAGTTTGTGTATAAAGTAATTGCGAAGAGGCTTTTAAATGCAATTCCGCTTTTATTTGTTATTTCTATTATTTCTTTTCTATTAATAAAACTAGCACCGGGGGATCCGGTTCGAAACTTTGTAACGCCAAACATGAGTCCAATTGATGTGGAGCGTATTCGCAAAAGTTTAGGACTAGATCAACCAATTTACGTGCAGTATTTTTTATGGTTAAAAAACATTTTAACAGGAAACTTTGGTTACTCACTTCAAAATCATCGTCCTGTTTTGGAACTTATCACAGAAAGATTACCTGCAACAATTGGATTAATGGGATCATCTTTACTCGTCTCATTCGTAATCGCAATACCGCTTGGACTATTTACAGGTGTGAAAAAGAATTCATTCTTTGACCGCATTGTAAACTTTATTTCATACGTTGGTATTTCTATGCCGGTTTTCTGGTTTGCACTACTATTAGTCTACTTATTCTCTTTAAAATTGAACCTACTTCCGAGTATGGGTATGCGCACCGTAGGTAAAGATTCTGTCTGGGATATTGTGCAACACGGCATTTTACCTTGCATGGTGCTAGCGTTCCAAAACGTATCTGTTTATATGAGATATATTCGTTCAAGTACGATTCAGCAATTAGAAGAAGAATATGTACAAATTCAATATGCGTACGGCGCTTCAAAGAAAACGGTTTTATTTAATCACGTACTTCGAAATGTATTAATACCGATCATTACAATTTTCGGATTATCGATTCCAAGTTTAGTAGGCGGAGCGTTTATTACGGAAACAGTATTTTCATGGCCGGGTCTTGGTTCACTTGGGGTAAATGCTATTTTTAGATTTGATTATCCGATTATCATGGCAATTACATTACTATCATCATTCATGTTAATTCTCGGTAACTTAATTGCTGATATTTTATATGGCGTAGTAGATCCGCGCATTCGAATGAGGGGGTGATTTGGAATGAATAATAAGAGATTTCAAACGATAAAACATAGCTTTACGAAAAATAAGTTTGTTGCAATGGGAGTTATTATACTTGCGATTTTAACGGTCGCATCAATTTTCGCATTCGTGTCGCCGTACGATCCTAGCAAAATGTCGATTCCAGATCGCTTACAAGAACCGAGTATGAGTCATCCTTTCGGAACGGATGATTACGGAAGGGATTACTTAACGAGAGCGTTATATGGCGGACGAGTTTCACTTGCGGTCGGTTTCCTTGCGATGGTTGTTTCTATTACAATCGGTACTGCAGTTGGAACAATTAGCGGGTATTTTGGCGGAAAGTTAGACAACTTTTTAATGCGAGTTGTTGAAGTGCTTATGTCAATTCCATCATTCTTTTTAATGCTACTATTAAATGCGTATTTAAAACCAGGAATTACGACGCTAGTT
The DNA here is from genome assembly GCF_056738645.1 of Bacillus sp. PK3-067. Lineage (NCBI taxonomy): Bacteria > Bacillati > Bacillota > Bacilli > Caryophanales > Bacillaceae > Bacillus > Bacillus sp. PK3-067. The sequence continues at coordinate 913,255 of NZ_CP096490.1, forward strand.
CTTATTATCGGATTACTAACATGGATGGACACCGCCCGTATCGTAAGGGCAGAAACGTTATCTGTAAAAGAGCGTGAGTACGTTTTATACGCAAAAGTATCAGGACAAAAGTCACTTATGATTATTGTAAGACATATCATTCCTAACATTTTATCAACCATTATTATCGCCGCGACATTAACGATTGCGACATCAATTTTAATGGAATCATCACTTAGTTTCCTAGGTTTAGGTATTAGAGAACCAGATTCTTCTTGGGGCAGCATGCTAAACAATGCGCAAGGATATATTGGTGAAGCTTGGTATTTAACGCTCTTCCCAGGATTTCTTATCCTTTTAACGGTACTTAGTTTTAACGTAATTGGTGAAGCATTGAAGAAAGCTTTCGCACCAAAAGGAGCCGGACATGAAAACTAAAGTGTTAAGTGAAAGGAGTGAGAAGCGTGTCTGAAAAACTACTAGAAGTGAAAAATTTAAAGACTTCTTTTTTCATAGAAAGTGGCGAAGTTGAAGCGGTTCGCGGCGTTACATTTCGCTTAAATAAAGGAGAAGTAGTCGGTATCGTTGGGGAATCTGGAAGCGGAAAGAGTGTAATGGCGAAGTCTGTTATGTCTCTCGTTATGTCACCAGGAAAAGTGAAAGAAGGGGAAATCCTTTTTCATAATGAAAACATACTTTCTAAATCTGAAAAAGAATTACGTTCTATTAGAGGAAATCAAATTTCACTTATCTCTCAAGACCCAATGTCAGCGCTGAATCCGGTCGTGAAAATTGGGAAACAAATGATGGAAGTAATTATACGTCATCAAAAAGTGAAAAAGAAAGAAGCAGAGCAGATCGCAATCAACTTGTTAAAGCAAGTCGGCCTTTCGTCACCAGAAGAAAGGGTAAAACAATATCCGCATGAACTAAGCGGTGGTATGAAGCAGCGAGTTATGATCGCAATGGCGATGTCTTGCAACCCTGACCTTCTTATTGCGGACGAGCCGACGACTGCACTTGATGTAACGATACAAGCACAAATACTAGATTTAATGAAAAACTTAAAGAACGAAACGAATATGGCGTTACTTCTTATTACGCATGACTTAGGAATCGTCGCGCAAAACTGTACGCGCGTTATCGTTATGTACGGCGGGCTTATTATGGAAGAAGGACCTGTACTTGATATTTTCCAATCGCCGAATCATCCATATACGAAAGGGCTATTAAACTCTTTGCCAAAAATAGCGAACGGCGTAAAAGAAAGACTCGCTCCTATTCAAGGTGTAACGCCAAACTTATTAAACCCGCCACAAGGTTGCCCATTCGCAGAGCGTTGCCCGCATGCGATGGACATTTGTGAAAAAGAACGTCCGCCATATTTTGAAATTGGAGACGGAAGGCGTTCCATGTGCTGGTTAAATGATAGGGCGGTAGGTGATTCCCATGCATGAAGAAAACTTAATTGAAGTTCGGAACTTAAAAAAGTATTTTCCTATTAAAAAAGGACTATTCGGTAGAAAAACAGAGCAATTAAAAGCAGTCGATGACTTAAGCTTCACTATTAAAAAGGGTGAAACATTCGGGTTAGTAGGAGAATCTGGCTGCGGAAAATCAACGACAGGAAGAAGTATCATTCGCTTACACGATGTCACTTCAGGTAACGTTTTATTTGACGGAAAAGATATCGCAAGTTTAAAGGAAAGTGAACTAAAAGAATATCGAAAAAGAATGCAAATCATTTTCCAAGATCCATACGCATCATTAAACCCGGCAATGAACGTATTCCAAATTATTAGTGAGCCAATGAACATTCATGGATCTTATGAAAAAGAAGAACAAAAAGAAATCATATTAGACCTGCTCAAAAAGGTAGGCTTAAAAGAAGAACATTTATATCGCTACCCGCACGAATTTAGCGGGGGCCAGCGCCAGCGCATTAGCATCGCGCGCGCACTATCTGTAAAACCAGACTTTATCCTATGTGACGAACCAATCTCAGCACTCGATGTCTCAGTCCAAGCACAAGTCGTAAACATGCTGCAAGACATCCAAGAAGAAACAGGCGTCACATACTTATTCATCGCACATGACCTATCGATGGTAAGGCACATATCAGACCGCATCGGAGTCATGTACTTAGGAAACATAGTAGAAATTGCCGACAGCGAAGACCTATACACAAAACCGGCACATCCATACACACAAGCACTACTCTCATCCATGCCAGAACCAGATCCAACAAACATAGGAAAAGAACGGATTATCCTAGAGGGAGAAGTACCAAGCCCGCTCAACTCACCATCCGGCTGCAAATTCAGAACGCGCTGCAAATTCGCCACTGAAAAATGCGCACAGGAAGTACCGAAGATGGTTGAGATTGCGAAAGGGCATCAGGTGGCTTGTCATTTGTTTTAGAGGGAGAGCACCAGGGGGACCTGGTGCTTTTTGGTTTTGTGTTGGGGTGTGTGAATGGTTGTAGATTAATGGTCAGCGATTGTTTATAGTTGCATTTCCTGTTATATAATTTTCCTTATTTTTCAACTATAATTGTAATGATATGTTAGATTGTATATTTTAACCTTAATATATTTAAAGGAAGGGGACTCTCTATGAAATTGCTTCGTTCATTTCTCATTTTCACTCTTGTTGTATTGTTAAGCGCATGTAATACAGCAACAAAAGTCACAAAGGTTCAAAAAAATGGCGAAACGACTTTAACAATTGGTTCTTTGCAAGGGTATTACGATGTACAAACGCTTAAAGCTGAAAAAGGAAATGTGGAAATTCCTTATGAGGCAGCAGTTGAAGAAGGTACGATTTTATTGCAAGTCACCAAAGATGATAAGGTCATTTATGAAGAAGAAGTCACTTCTCAAAAAGAAGGTTTGCTTTCTTTTGAAGCGCCAAAACCCGGGGCATATGATTTAATTGTACGCGTGAAGGGTGATGAAGAGAAAGCGAAAGGGATTCAAATACATACGAAGCTATGAAAAAACGGCAAGCGGAGTATAATCGCTTGCCGTTTCCATTTCCAGTTGGTTCTGGCATAACAAATGCTCATCAATTTTAAGAAGTACATATAAAGTAATTCCAAAATATACAATACTTCACTTTCGGCGATGTAATCTCTAATAAAAGATCCAATAAATTTCATAATGTAAATATTTAATTCTAATCATTAAAAATCCTACTTTTTCTTACTTTAATTGTTTCTAAAATATAAAGAAGAATACCTAAACCAAATATTTTTTCAGTATTAGAAATATTATTACCTAATTTAATAATAGGTACATTTAAGCCAAATCTTTCACTCCATTCTAAAGGCATATATCCCCTCTTGCAGTTTATTAATATACGATCATCCATTGTATGAAACGACGTTTCGAAAAAATCAAATTCCACTTCTATCTCAGAAATTTTTATTTCTTTTTCATTCATCAAAGAACCACGTACCATTCCAAATCCTTGTATCATATTTTCTTTAAACATACCTACACAATTATAATTCGAATCATAAATAGCCCAATCATGATTTTCAACTTCACTATGAAAGTATGCAAGAATTTCTCCATCACTTGCTTCCAATCCAACAACGTGATTATTTTTTAAAGAAGATACTGTCATCATATCAGTTGAAATTAGCTTTGTTCCTGCTACATAAGCTCCATCAGGAGTATATAATCCAAAATGTTTATTACCTTCTGGTAATTCTAATAATACAAAAGTATTAGTATCCCAAAGTGTTATACTATTTTTAACAATATTTTTTTCTAATAACTTCCCTTTTCTTAATTGCAAAAACCCAATTCCTAAAAAAACAAACGAAACTATAACAATAAAAATAACCTGTCCCCAATTAATATGTCCCCACTTTTCATATACAGCACATAGTGCCAAAATAAAAACACCAATTCCAATAAAAAATTTAAACTTCCCTTTCTTTTTATAATACTCAAATAATTCCACATAAACACCTCTATCAGTTGGTCTTAATATTTCAATTACCTTTCAAATAGGGGGCACATTACCGAAAGTGAAAAATTGTATGCTAAGGGTGTAAAAACCTATTATAGCAGGTTTTATAGACGTTATATTTACCTTTATAATAAAAGAGGACGTGGAGTAACTTGATTATTCTTAATCATTCGACAAGATACAACAATTTAAGATCATATTTTTTGCTATGATAAGTAAGAAATTTACATATCGTGTTATTGGGGGATAAAAAGAGATGTTGAAAAAATTTACTACATGTATTTTAGGTGGCGCTTTAGTATTCAATTTATCTGGTTGCGGCAATACATCCGACAAAACTTCTTCAGAATCTAAAGAAACCAATTCTAAACAAGAAGAAAAGAAAGTGCAAACAACTGATGAGGCGAAAACGAAAGAGAATACAAAGCAGAAAAATACAGAACAAACAAAAGAGAAATCAAAAATAAAAGAAAAAGAGTATGCTGTAAACAAGGATTTTCATACACCTAAATTTGATGTAACTGTAAAAAGAGTTGTAGAAAGAGATAAGGTTGGTAAAGAGAGTATAGGATTCCAAAAACCTGAAGATGGACATGTCTTTATTGTTGTAGAAGCAGAAGGGAAAAATATCACAAACGAACCGATGAAATTAGCCGTTTTACCATCAGTGGATTTAGTGGATGAAAATGATAATGCTTATCAAAGTGATGTGTTAGCAGCTAGTAGTTATGCGGTTGAAAAAGGTGAGACCTCTACTATTACTAAGGAATTAAAACCAGGGGAGGTAAAGAGACAAAATAAAGTTTACGTGATTAATAAAGAAAAATTTGATACAGGAAAGTGGTATGTAGTTGTTAACCATGAGTATAAGGAACAAATTAAATAGTGTTTATTTATGAAGAGGAGATGGCTCCTCTTTTTTTTTTACAAGTTAACACAGAATTTCGTTATAATATAGAAATTTAATGTTTTCGAAAAAAAGAATTGACTTCTATATTAGTTGTAACTAAAATGGTTACATAAAGATGTAATCAATTTAGTTACAACTAATATCTGCTAAAAATATGATTTATATATTTAATTAAGGATGGTGGTCCATACGTTGCCACCCGGTGTAGAAAGTTACTAACACATTCAAATCAATGCATATTCTAAGCTTTAGTATTTTCTGTTACGGGGCAATAAGGTGCAACGTTATCTTTTGTAAAAAACCTTGGTGGATCTTTCTTTGGAAATATTAGTTTTGGGGAAATATAGTAAGGTATCTAAAAAAGAACAAGGTATAAAAAGATGTACTTATATAAACCAAAAATTTAGTTGAGCTGGATAATAAAAAAAAGGTAGGAGATTTAAATGGAGACGAAACAAGATAACCTTATTTACGTATGGGATGCATATTGTGGATGGTGCTATGGTTTTTCAGAAAGTATTAAAGGATTTTACAAAAACCACACTGAAGTGCCATTAACGGTTTTATGTGGAGGGTTATTTTTAGATAATTTACCAATGAAAAACTTCTCATATATAGAAGAAGGAAATAAAAGAATTAATCAACTTACAGGTGCTGAATTTGGTCCTTCCTATCAAAAATTGGTGGAGGAAGGGACTTTTAAAATGAATTCGAAAGATGCTGCAATTGGTTTTTCAGCTTTACGCTCATTAGCGCCAGACCGTTTATTAGAATTTACTTCTGCTATGCAAAAAGCGTTTTATTATGAGGGCCAAAGTCTGAGTGATCCTGAAACATATCGCAAAATTGCAATCGAGCATGGTTTGGACCCTGAACAAGTATTAGAACGTTTAAACGCTCAAGAAACAATAATAGATGTCCAAAATGATTTCAATAAAGTTCGACAGCTTGGTGTTAATAGCTATCCTTCCTTACTTTTACAAAAGGATAATCAAATTATTCCTATTGGTGGTGGCGTAATGACGCCGGATAAAATTGAAGCGCGTTTTAAAAATTTATATTAAGAAAATTTAGGATATAGTAGCAAACATGTTATCTTAAGCCACCTGACATTTATCTCCGGAATACTCGCCAGTACTATTACACTTTCAGATAAATGGGAGTGGGAGATTTTATCCCGCTTTAACGGGCAGTAAGACCCCCACCTCAAAATTCAGTGGAAGCAAAGAAGTTAGGTGGGGGATCAACTGTCCGTAAAAGTCCGATTGGTGTGGGCTAATAATCAGTGGGGGATGAACAACCCCCCCACTGATTAAAGTTTCACTTTATCGGAACAAGATAAAAATATGATAATTAGTTCATAACTTTAACAAAAGGAGAATAACATATTATGTTTAAAACAATCGATACAAATCAAAAAGATGTGAAATTAACGGTGTTTAGTTCGGACGAAAAAAGCTTTATGGTCACAGCAACATTAGTTGAGAAAGCAGGACATGCATTGTTAATAAACTCAAAATTTACTCAATCTGATTCGAAAGAAATTGTTGAGTATCTGAAAAAAAATGACTTATCTTTAGATAAAATCTTTATTATTCATGGGGATCCAGACTACTACTTTGGATTAGAGAGCATTAAAGCCGTTTACCCAGAAGCTATAGCGTATGCAACAGAGTCTACTGTTGAACATATCGTTCATTCTGTCTTAGGGAAATTAAAAGTTTGGAAAGATGTCCTTGGAGAAAATGCACCAAGTAACGTGGTATTACCTCAAGTGTTTAAAGAAAAAGCGATTGATTTTCAGGGGTTAACATTTGAACTAGTAGGCTTAGATCATTACAGAACTAGCCTATTTAATAAAGAACTAAAAGTATTAATTGGTGGTATTGATGTCTTTAACGAAATACATGTATTCTTAGCGGACACTAACTCAAAAGCGGCTATGGAGGCGTGGATTGAGAACTTGAAAGTATTACAAGCGTTACATGCTGACATAATTGTGCCTAGCCATGGATCAATTGAAAAATCCCTAAATAATCAAGCACTTACTGCGACAATGGATTATCTAAGAACGGCGGTTCAAGCTTCTGAGGAAAGTGGAACTTCAAAAGATTTTGTGGCAAAACTTGAAGCAGCATATCCAGGCTATGCAAATAAAGGTGTATTAGAATTAAGTGCAAAAGTTGTAACAAAAGAAATGCCTTGGGGTTAATGATATGAATAAATATCAAAAGCTATTACATGAAACGTATGTGTTAACTGGCGAAGGGAAATTGGATGCGTTCAAAACGTATTTAAGTGAAAATGTATCTTGGACAGAAGCTGCTGGGTTTCCATATGCAGGTACTTATATAGGTCCAGATGAAGTAGTGAAAAACGTACATGAACGTCTTGGCACAGAATGGGATGACTATAGCGCTAAAGATGAAATCTATGCTTTTAATAACAATACTGTGATCGTGTATGGAAAATATAGTGGGACATATAAAGCTACAGGGAAATCGTTCATAGCAGATTTTTGTCACCTTTATAAGTTTGATGAGAACGATAAGGTTAAGAAGTTTATTCAAATTGTGGACAGTGCAACTGTTAATGAGGTATTAAGTTAGAATGAATCGTTTTTAATATGCCTTGTATAGGGGGAGGTTAGGATAAATGAAATTTCTAACATTACCCCTGACATTACATTTTGGGGAAGGTTTCTCCTTCTTCAAGCTTTTTATAGAAGAAAACTTATTTAAGTAGAAGAGGTAGGTATATATGAAATTAGAGAAAAGTTTAATCATAACAATTATTTCTGTATTTATTTTAGGAGTAGTTTCGACTTTGGTATATCAAGCTTCCGCTGGTAATAACAAAGGGAACTCAATTAAGAGCGAAAATGTCGCTTCTGCATCAAAAGAAGTAAAAGAAAATGAAAAGAATAAAAAGATGGTAGTTGATTTCTATAATGAAGTTTTTAACAAACATAATATCGATATTATCCCTAAATATGTTAGCGAAGATTATAAGCAACATAATCCTTTTGTTGCTGATGGACGAAAAGCCTTCATGGATTTCTTTAAGGAGGATTTTGTTAAAAATCCTAATTCCTCTGCAGAGATTAAACGTGTAGTAGCTGAAGGGGATACAGTTGCTCTTCATGTACATTCTCGTACTAATTCTCAAGATAAGGGAGTTGCTATAGTGGATATATTTCGTATCAAGGATGGAAAGATTGTCGAACACTGGGATGTAATTCAAGAGATTCCAAGTGAAGCAGCTAATGATAATACGATGTTTTAGATAGAAGATATATTTAATAATTGTTTAAATGATAGTGCTGTATAGAATTTAGAAATTTAGATAATAAGTTATCAAATTTGGAAAACATTTAAAAATAGCATATTAAATGATGGCATAAATTAATACGAAATAGCTCTTTAATAAAAAATCCTACCCATTAAAAAATGAGTAGGATTTTTTATTAAAGAATAGTGCTAATTTTGTGGTTCGGCACCATCTAAATTTGGAAACCATGAAAGTATAGGTACTCTATATCCACGTAAAGTAAAATTGTAATTTTTTCCTTATTTTATGTTTGCTTGCAGATCCACTGAATGAAACTTCATCATAAGAAGGCTATCCTCATTAGAAATAACTTTTTCGGTTCCATTTTTTTGCTCAACCTAGTACAATCTCATCAATATAAAAAAGGACCACCATTACTGGCAGTCCTTTTTTGGTAGTTTTAGAAATTAAATTATAACATATTAATATACAAATTAAAAATATACCTTTACAAAAGATACTATAAGTTTTTTATAATTCTTGATTTCTCAATTTTCATTGCATAATGAATTTTTCTATGGGGTATTAACAACTAACATTAAAATTATCAATTCACTAGATTATTAGAAAAAACTGGTTATCTATATAATTATTTGGTAAAATATAGATATAATTTAAGAGGGTAAAGTTAATATAGATCAACTAAGTAATGCTAAGAAAATGTTTTATTGCATAAAAAAAGGCTCCATTGCTGGAGCACTCAAAATAAACAAACGAATTAAAACAAGAAACAGACAATTTAACTATATAGATAAAACATAAATAAATCTATATATATGTAAATATGCATATAAAAACTCTATTTATTGATGCTATAATAGGTTTACTCGATGATTGTTATATTTTTTTATGGTTTTTAAGCAATAAATACCTTCTTAACACCAAGTGTACAAGTAAAAGAAGACATCTTAAGCGATGTCTTCTTTTCTTATATAATAACAACACAATAAAATTAAGATGGTTCAAGTCGGAAAAAAGCACCTTTGGGTGTTTTTTCTTTGTCGAATTTGCCTAATAGGGGCAGCGCCACATTGCTATCAAGTTAAAAATTTTTTCACCCAAAACAAAAAACGAGCTGAATTCACATAAATAACGATGGAAGAAAACAAAAACTTGGGATTAAAGAACTTGTGATGTATGACTATATTGGCTGTTTTTATCCAGAAGAATACATTAATCCTGATTATACATTTGTATTTAATCATGAGGATATTGAAGAAATTGTATTTATAGGTTTTATAGATGAGGAAGAAGAGGCATTTGTAGGATTGCTTAATTGAATAGGATCTAGAAACAGGTAGTCTTCAAATTTTGATAAAACTAGCAATCTCCACGCCGAAATTGGTTAAATTATAAGGGGGAAAAGCTGGTCACGAAAATGATGAAGAGATTACTATTTTCAAATCAGTTGGTTTGGCTGTAGTAGATATTATCGTTGCGAATTATTTGTATGAGAAAGTAGTGGAGCGCGGGACGGGATTGAGTTTTGAGGGACTGCCTTTTGGTGGTCTTTTTTGCATAAAATCTTGTAAATCTAGAAAAAGTAGGATATTTAATGATTAGAATTGAATATTCATATTCTAATATTCAATAGAAAGATAAAACGTTTAAAAGTTCAGAATAATAGATTATAATATGTTTAGTAAAATTAACCAATAAATATTTTGCTCATTATGTATTAAAGGGGAAATGAAAATGGCTGGACAAATTCGTATGTCACCAGAGGAGCTTAAATCGAAAGCGGCTCGATATGGACAAGGTGCAAATCAAATTGAGGACATTTTAAGTCAACTACAAAACTTGCAAAATGAATTAAGAGGAGAATGGGAAGGTCGTGCTTTTGAAGGTTTTGACCAACAGTTCAATCAATTAAAGCCAAAGGTACAAAACTTTGCACAGCTATTACAAGAGATTAATATGCAGCTTAATAAAACTGCAGAGGCTGTTGCTTCTCATGATGAAGAATTATCACGTAATTTCGGTTTGAAATAAAAATTGTCGTACTCTATATAACAAGTATTTTAAATGAGCCATACAGCTTATATTGTATGGCTCATTTGATTGCATGCCTAGAGCGAGTGATATTGATAGGGATATATATTTAATGAGATTTCTTTGATGCATTTGGAAAACTTATAGAAAGGGTTTGAAAGAATGGGACAATTTCAAAGTAATTTACAAACAGCAACGCAAATTGCTACGAAAATGGGATCAGCCTCTGATAGGATTCAAAGTGCAACAAGTCGTTCCATAACAAAAGCGACGCGTACAACATTATCTGTTAACTTCAAAGCACAAGAAGCGAATCAGCAAGTTTTAGACTTGACGAAACAATTTTCCGCTGCCTTTCAACAAGCGGTTGATAATATTCATTCGGTATCTAATGAATTTGAGAGAATGGATAATGAACTTCACAACACTTTTCGCTAATGTGACAACCTACGTAAAGTAAAATAGTAGGAGGAAAAAGATGAGTCAACATATTGAAAAACAAATTAATCAAGTAAATCAAAAGTTACGAAGTGTATTTGAAGAACAAGACCGAAATCAATCTGCGATTCAAAAACAGGAAAAAGTAGAAGAAGATTTTCATGTATGGAAGAATCAAAACCATCGTTTGTTTGATCGTATTTTAGGAACTTGGCATAAAGATAGAGAAATGTCATTGTTTTTTATGGATATTCGTCAAGAAGCACAATACATCGAACGAAAACTTACATTTGAATTGGAAAGCCAAAAAGAAACATTGTTTAAAGAGAAACGAGATCTTAGTGATTTAGAAAATGATCTTTCATATCAGCAACAACAATTAGTAAAGGAGGCTAATTCATGAGTTTAAATATGTATTTGGGAGAAGTACAAAACCAAACTCAAAGTATGAATGCTGTATGTACGGCCACCATTCAAGGTATGGAACAAGCAATTCAGTCGATTGATGCTTTTGCAACTGATACTGTGTTACAGGGGCAAACATATAGCAGTGCAAAAGCATTTTTTGTACAAACTTTTCGACCTTTGGCACAAGGAATCATTTATTTGTGTGAAGAATTAATCCGTCAGAATGGTGCTTTTCCAAGTCAATTTCAATCACAAGTCGCTTCCACAGATGTAATTGAACAAGAGATATTAGAACAAATTCGGGAAATTGACCGAATGAAAACAAGTATGGAAGCTGTCAATCAAGCTATGCCAATGCCGGGTATGGATGCCATGGTAAATCTTTTTATTGTTATGAGGCAAAAACTGCAAGAAAAGCTGGATCATTTGTATCAATTCAATCAGACCTCTAGTAATAACTATAGTACAGCACTGCAATTAGCAACTAGTATTGCTGCAGGTCTTGCGGAAGTTCAGAGTGGGAAAGGGTTTAGTGTTGTCAGCGGTACATTTAGTACACAAGGATTGAATATGGATTGGACGGGGCCTATTCAAACAATTACAGAAGATAAAGCTCGTGAAGTTGAAAGATTAAATAAGGATTCTGAATCTGGTGAAGTAGACAAAAAAGAGTCATTTTTAGGTATGACTGGATTCAATTGGAATGCACCATTGGATGGAGCGGGGAATACATTTGGAACACTTACAGGTGCAGTTGTAGTAGGGAATACAGCTCATAAAGTAATTAATGGTTATAAGGTAACATACGATTTGGACAGAAGAGCACAACGCGTCCTTGTAAGAGAATATTCCGGTTTTAAGGGCAATAAAAAAATTAATGGAAAGTATAGGGATTATAAGATTTATTATGTAGATGATGTCGCGGCAAAAATGAAAAATGGAACTGCTAGCAAGACGATAAAAGAAATAGATGCTCTTATAAAAAATGGAAGTGCGCTAAGTGCGTCTAAAATGGCTTTAAAGGATAAACTTGGATGGTTTAGTGTGGCTATAGACTCATATACGGATACAAGTGAGAATATCAAAAATAATGAATCAAATGATAAAATCGCCGGGGATATTATTGGTAATGTTGTTGTAGGAGGAGCAGTAACCGTAGGGGCAACGGCTCTTACAGTTGCTGCCCTCCCAGCAGCACCAGTTCTGGCGGTTGCGGCAGCTGGATTTGCTGTTTCAGTAGGACTAACATATTTTACAGAAGGTGTGAAATGGGATGTTGATTTAGATGGTGATGGTGAAGATGATAGTATTAAAGATATGGTGAAAACGGGTGCGAAAAAAACTTGGTCAACAGTAGCGGGGTGGTTTAATTAATATGAAAAAAATTATAGATTTTAATAAGAAAGCTTTTGCACATTATATGGCTCTTTATCCTGTAAATGAAATAAGATTCCAAATAATTGCCCTTGTTCTTGTGGGAGCGGACATATTTATTCTGTTGCCCGCTTTTGCGAATCCTTTTCGATTACTCTATGTATATATAGTAACTCCTCCAGTTGTTTTTTTAAATTTGTGGGCGATATGGATTGCTATCAATCCTCGGAAACGACAATTACAATACACCCTATTTCGAGGAGTATATGGCGCCATATGTTCAGTCGGATTATTGGTTATAACTCAAAAATATGCTTATGAAGTGTTACAATTACAAACTCCCATCTATTTTATTCTTTCATTTGGTTTGTATGGTTTTGCTTTGTATTATTTTTATAAAAATCATATTGAAAAACTTCAGGAACCAAGAAAAAAATCAAAATCATCGAAAGGAACTGGTGGTGTAAAAGTAGCAGCTATTGCAGCGGGATCGGGGCAGTTAATTGCTAATATAATTCTTAGCACTGCAACACAACAGATGGGGGCAATTGTATTTATGTCTGCATGCACAGTGTTTTCGTTTGTTTTGTTTTATATGATTATAGAACTCCATAAGTATTATTATTTACGGAAGCATATAGAAGATGGAGGGAAAATACGTATAGGCTTTTAAAGAGGATTTGTTGCATTTCAAGTATATAATCGCATTCTTCTTCTAGTTGGTTAAAGGATAGAAAAAATAGGAGGGAGAGTTAATCTCATGAATGTGGAATTATATTTAGATAGCAGAGATATCTTTTTTCTATTTTGGGTGATAGGGATAAATAATACTTAATCGAAAACGACAGGATGGTGCAAGTGAGATTCTGCGCTATTTAAATAATCTTTGAAAAATATATCAGCCGTATAAGAAAGGGCGGAGAATTATGCAATTTTCTAAAGAAAAGCTGTTACCAAATGGCTCTATTGTTCTGTTAAAAGGAGGGACAAAAAAGGTTGTAATTTACGGGAGAAAACAACTACTTATGGTTGAAGAACCGGTTATGTATGACTACATAGGCTGTTTTTATCCAGAAGGATATATTGATCCTGATTATACATTTGTATTTAATCATGATGCTATTGAAGAAATTATATTTGTAGGTTTTATAGATGAGGAAGAAGAGGCATTTGTAGGATTGCTTAATTGAATGTGATTTAGAAACAGGTGACCTTCAAATTCTGATAAAACTAGCAATCTCCATACCGAACTTGGACAAATTATAAGCAGGGAAAAAGCTGGACGCGAAAATGATGAAGAGATTACTATTTTCAAATCAGTTGGTTTGGCAGTAGTAGATATTATCGCTGCGAAGTATTTGTATGAGAAAGCGGTGGAGTGCGGAACGGGGAATAGGATTGAGTTTTGAGACTGCCTTTTGGTGGTCTTTTTTGCATAAAATCTTGTAAAGCAAGTAAAAGTAGAATATTCAATAGAAAGATAAAGTGTTTAAAAGTTCGGAATAATATATTACAATGTGTTTGGTGAAATTAACCAATATATATTTTGCTCATTAGAAGTTATAGCAGGTATTGACGATTACTCCTTAAAAGCAGCATCGGAAGCTTCTACACTTAAGTATGAAGTAGAAGTAAGTATGCTACATTTTCCAGATTTGTTGCCGATTATTGGAGATACAGACCTGAAAATTAAAGGTGATTTGGGATTGGGCGCAATAGGTTTGAAAGGTAGCGTTGGAAAAGAAACTGGTATAACAGTTCCTGTTTTAGAGGGGGTTACTGTGGGAAGTAGTTTTAAATTTGAAAAACATGAGGAGAAAAAATGATATGAAAACACCATCGTATAAACCATTATATATTTTAGTTTATGTCGTAATATCCGTATCTATTATAGGGTTAATGATTACTCCATTCAACAATTGGTGGGAAAAATTATTAGGAACTATCGTTCTCATCATTTTGGGAGCAGGTTTAATATGTTTTTTAAAATTCGGACGGTGGGCGCAAGAGAAATTTTATGATAAATTTACAAAAAAACGGGATTAATATAAGACTGGAGTAATTTAAAACGTGGGAGCAACCTTTGATGATATATGGTAGAAAACAGGAAACTTCAAAAACTAAGGAAACTTGGGATTATGTGGCTTGTTATTATCCTATTGGAAATGTTTTAACTGAATATAATATGTTTTTAAACCATGAATACATATCAGAAGTTATTTTTACTGGTTACATAAATGAGGATGAAATTAAGTTGTGTGAAGATTTGAAATAATAATTTGGAATTTATAACTATAATAAAATATATATATCTTATTGGATATAATTTTTTATTATAGTTATTTTTATAAGTTTAATGGTGAAAATTTTATTGGGAGTAGAAGGGGTAATGATAGTGAAAATTTTTGAAAATACAATTTTATTTGTTTTGTGTTTAGTAATTCTTAGTGGTTGTTTTACAAGAGAGGGAACTATTGTGGGTGGTAAAGTTCATGGTTCTTCAGATAGTGTATCAGGTAGTATATCTGGAGATTATAGAAAATTTACTGGATCTGCAACTCAAGATAGGAAAGTTAAAAAAGGTGAGAATTGGATTTTTTCTTTTGATGATAAAACTAAACAAGGAACTATAATTGCTTATGTTGTGGATTCAAATGATAATACAATACTAGAGTTTAATAGTGGCGAAGGCGAAAAAAATATTAAAGTGCCTAAGGATGATACATATAAGGTTAAAATTAAAACGGAAGAACATGGTGGGGAATTTCGAATATCATGGAAAAAAGAAAAATAGTTTTTGGATTGAAAAAGGCATCTAAAGAATACAATGTATTTTTTAATCATAATTAAATCGATAGTTTATTTTTTTAAGGTTTTGAAACAGTTGAAGAGCTAGAGTTAAGAAATAAACTAGCAAAATTTTAATGAAAAGGTAGATTAATTATATGTTTTCAGGATTTCAATGGTTTCCTAAAAAATGGGGGAAAAGAAAAGTTTCAGAAAAGTTTCATCAATCAAAGTTTGCTGATGAAGGTAAAGGTATTTTGATTACTATTTATGCTATAGATTTGTATTTTATATCTATTCCTTTAAAGGTAAAAAAATATAATTAGTTTTAATCATACATATATTCTTTATTTGAAGGTTGAGGTAGAACACAGGAAACCTTTTAAAGAGTCTGTATTGAATATTAAGTATATAATCGCGGTTCTCCTATAGTCAGTAAAGACTATGGAAAAGAGAGAAGCAACATCATGAATATAGAATTACATTTAGATAAAGGAAGGATAGAAAAATAACAAAGGAGAGTAAAAATGAAAATTTGGGAATTAAAGAGTTCATTTGATGACTATGAATCCTTTCAACTATTGAACTTAGAAGAAGATTCTAAAAAGTATTTTGAAGGGAAAATTGACTCGGCAGTAAAAGCATCTGATTCATGGGGAGAAATACGTATTAAATGTGTAGAAGAAGGAAATCAAAGTGATTTGCCTCATTTTTGGGGAGAAGTTGGTACGCCAATGGTTAGTGGGAAAGCTAAAAAATTTTTAGAGTCTATACTTGGTGATAATGTAGAATTTCTTCCCCTAATTCATGATGTGACGGGAGAAGTGTATTATATAATTAACGTTTTAAATGCACTAGATGCTATTAACTATGAGAAAGCTATACTAAAGAAACTACGTTCTGGCTTAGTAATAGATTTCAAAAAATACGCATTCTTACCTAATATGGTTAAGAACCAAACAATATTTAAAGTTTACTTAAATGAAATATTACATATTCCTTCCATTTTTGTATCAGATGAATTTAGAAATACAGTGTTAGAAAGTGATTTAAAAGGTTTTGAATTTATCGAGGTATGGGATTCAGAAGCAAACATGTAAAAGAAAGTCCTAAAATAATTGATAGGAGTTAGTGACATGGATGTAAAGGATTTAAAAATTCTAAGAATGTTAAACAATTATGAGGGAAATGAAAAAGAAATTTTTGAACTGATTCAAGCTGAAGCAATGGTGAAATTTATATGTGGAAAAATATGATTTTGGAAATTGGAGATATATTGAAAAGTGTTAATTATAAGCTGAATACACCCGCAACGGATACTGAAGTTCAAAGATTAAGAGAACATGTAAAAGAGAAATTTAATGTTGATTTACCGAGGGAATACGAAGAGTTTCTTAAAACTGTAAATGGTTTAGACTTTGATGGACTAGTACTTTACGGAGTTGATTCTTCTTTACTAGAAACAAAAAAAGATGAACATATTTGCGGCTTTATAGACACGAATAAGATTTGGTATGAAAATGAATTTCAAAAAGAGTATCTTTTCTTTGGCGATTCAAATATTGCGTGGTTTTGTAAGAGCTTATCAGACGGTACTTATTTAGAACTTGATAAACCATCAGGTACGGTAATGAACACATATAATGATTTTAATACAATGCTTGAGGAAGCGTTAAAAATAACCCTTCTTTAATAGGATGATAAGATTATAACTGTTTATCCAATGTATTAAAGAATGTGAGGTACTCAAAAATGAAAGTAACTACTCAGCCCATAGTTAAAAATGCAAGACAATATAGAGGTAATTGCTAAGAAGCACTCCGCCTGAGTTTCAGATGAAATTAAATAATTGAATATTTATATTTAAATAATCGACTATTTATGCTTTAATATTTCTATGTACATAACTGGGATAATTAGGAATTTACATTTAGTATGTTTTAAGAAAGGGGAATGTTTTTTATATGGAAACTCCAGAAAATCAATTTAAACGTGCGCTTAATCCTTGGTTCTCCATTTGGACAAAACCACGTGATACAATGAAAGAAATTTTTATATCCAAACCAAAGAATGTGTTTTTACTCATTTTACTAGGCTCATTCGTACAGACTTTAGATCGAGCATCTTCTAAAAATATGGGGGATTCAATAAGTAGTCCAGTTTCAATAATCTCAATGGTTATATTCGGTACCTTCGTTGCTTTCTTAATTTATTATTTTTTGCTACCAGCGTTATTTAATTGGGTGGCAAAAAAACTTGGTGGACAAGGTACCTTTGAAAAAACACGTTACGCAGTTGCCTATTCTTATATCCCTTACGTTTACTCTCTTATATTAGTTTGGGTGCCTTCATTTTTCTTGTTTGGGATAGAAAACTTTACGAGTGAGACACCGAAAATGGATAGTAGCATAACTTTAACGATTTTGTTTATTATTTTTGCCATAATTGATATAGTTATTGCAATTTGGACAATCATTATTTCCTTAAAATGTTTAGGAGAAGCACACCAATTCTCAGCATGGAAAGCATTATTAACAATAATAATATCCTTTATGATTATCATTCTTCCTTTAGTAATAATAGTATTTCTTATAGTAGGGGTTACAATCTTTTAATCATTTATTTGCTTCTTATGAATTTAGAATTTTAATAGAGGTCTGGGGAAAAACACAAAAAATGTGTAAAAATAATAACTAAAAAATTAACTTTTATAAAAACATTTAAACTAAAATGCTTCTTAAGCGTGGGTCCAATAGCTCACGCTTTTTATTTTGGGTGACTATAACATTTATTTTTAAAATTTATAATCATGTTATTTATTACGGACAAACCTTCAAAGAATCTATTGGTGCTACAGCTAATTGAAGGCGTATTAACAATTTGAGAGTAGTTATTGATAAGAATGGAAATGTAATAGCTGTGTTTCTAAAGAATAAGAAAAGTTTAACATGAGTTTATTTTTTTTATTCGGGGAATATGGGCGTAATTGGTTATCGAGAAAAAATTCAGGAGAATAAAATTATGAAAAAAATAAACCATGAATTATTTGGTGAAATTGTTCACGATTTATATTGGAGCGGACAACAAAAGATAACTATTTTTGGGCAGGAAAAAATAGTTTCTTTAACTATTGATGGAGAAGAAGATGATTTAATTCCTAAAATTCAAGAAGAAGCATATAGGAAGTTCATTACTGATATAAACAAACTTACAAAAGAAGCTGAACAAGCGATATTCGAGTATTATAAAGAAGAATATATGGAATATAGAGATATGGTAGGTGATGAATCTGCTGATAAAATAGCGCCGATTATAACAACCATTCAAGAACTAGGAAAATTGGTGGAACCTGTTGGGTTAATTATATTACCAGATTTTGAAGATGGAATTAGAAGAGTTGGATTAATATTCAATTGTACCTGGGAAGAGGACGGTGTCGGGGTGAAATTTGAAAATGAGCAAGTTGTAGAAGTTGGTTATCAAGACATCGTTATTTAAACTTCAAATTATGTGCTGTCACTATATCGAATAGAAGCTGGGTTTGTAAAATAACAATGGAACTACGTGTTTTTTCGTCATACAAAAACCTCTACATATAAGTAGAGGTTTTTAAATTGCATATTAGTGAATTATGCTTTTTCAAATAAACGAAGATACTAGAATACATAATTTTAACTAGACTTATTATTAACTAATTTATCCCCACCACCAAGCTCCGCCTCAATCTGCGAAGTTTTCGATGACTCATCCATACGCCAATACGTAATAAAGCTGATCGCGATACATCCAGCTACGTAGAAGTAGAAGAGTGATTCCATTCCGATACTTTTTAGCCATAATGCGATGAACTCAGCTGTTCCGCCGAATATCGCGACTGTTAGTGCATATGGTAAACCTACGCCGAGTGCGCGAATTTCAGTTGGGAAGAGTTCTGCTTTTACAATTGCATTAATTGATGTGTAACCAGTAACGATAATGAGACCGACCATCATGAGTAAAAATGCTACGATTGGTTCTGTCGTTTTTTCCATGAAGAAGAAGATCGGTGCTGTTAGTAATGTTCCGAGAATACCGAATGCCATTAATAGTGGGCGGCGTCCAATTTTATCGGATAATAGCCCTGCAATTGGCTGAAGTACGACGAATATAAGTAGTGCGACAAAGTTAATCCAGCTTACAACTTCTTTCGGAAGGCCGACTGTGTTTACCATGAACTTTTGTAAATATGTTGTGTACGTATAAAATGCAACAGTGCCTCCTAATGTTAGGCCGACTACTGTTAATACTGCTTTCGGATGTTTCATAAGCGCGCGAACGGTTCCTGCGCTTTCACGTTTTTGTGATTTTATGTTTGAGAACTGCTCCGACTCATCCATCGTGCGGCGAAGCCATAATACAGCTACTGCGCCCATCGCTCCAATAATGAATGGAATACGCCATCCCCAAGCTTTCATATCTGGTTCGCTTAGTAATTGCTGAAGAACAATTTGAACGCCTAACGCAACCATCTGTCCAGCAACGAGCGTTACATATTGGAAACTTGAATAAAAACCACGGCGTCCACTACTAGCCATTTCAGATAAATACGTTGCGGAAGTTCCGTACTCTCCACCAAGTGATAATCCTTGTAGTAAACGGGCAAGAACTAAAATAATTGGCGCCATAATACCGATACTTTCGTAACTCGGTGTACAGGCAATAATTAAAGAACCACCGGCCATAACCGTAATGGAGAGGGTTAATGCCGCCCGGCGTCCGTGCCGATCTGCATAGCGTCCCATTAATAAACTTCCGATAGGGCGCATTAAAAATCCAACTGCGAAAATAGCCGCTGTGTTTAGTAACTGACTCGTTGGATCGCCTTTAGGAAAGAACTCTGCTGAAAAATAAACAGCAAAAGCAGAGTAAACGTACCAGTCGTACCATTCAATTAAATTGCCGACAGAACCTTTGAAAATATTGCCGGCGACTCGATTAGATTTTGCTTGAGCCATAATAATTCCTCCTCTTGCTTATAAATAAAATGATAATTATGAAAGCGTGTTCATTATAGTTGAATTGTACTGTCTGTAGAATAAAATCTCAATATTGTGACAATTTTATTCTTTTTGTACTTTATGTACATGGAGAGTTTTAATAGTTGCTTCCTTATTCGTTTTGTCATAATAATAGAAAAAGGAGATTGATAGTTTAGAATATTTTATCAAAGGATATGAAGTATGAAGAAATCACGCAAAGTGTCATTGCAAACGAAAATAGTAAGCTTAATTATTACGTTAATTTTATTTGTCGTTCTCCTGTTAGCGGGAATATTTGTTTACATTCAGTCCGTTGATACGAAGCACCAAGTGGAACAGTTAGCACTGCAAACAGCTAAATCTCTTTCTTTTATGCCAGCTATAAAAGAGGCTTTTCAAAATAACGAACATAAAAGTACTATCCAATCCATTGCGGAACAAGTTCGTGAGCAAGCTGGTGCGGATTATGTAATTGTGGAAGATCGCTATGGGGTTATGTATTCACATTCTAATTCGGAGTTGATTGGTACAAAGAGTAACAACCCGTATAACTATGAGGCACTTACTTTTGGTGGTTATTATACACTCGAAGGAAATGGTACAAGTGGTCCAGCCTTAATGGCAAAGGCACCTATTATTGTTCATAACGGAGACTACGATCAAGTCGTAGGCGTTGTGACAGTAGAGTTTTTAATAAAAGGTATTGAATCTAACATATTGAGTAGAACGAAAGAAATTATCCTCTTTTCATTAGGTGTATTACTAGCTGGAATTGTTGGCGGCATTCTTTTAGCACGTAGTATTCGTAAAGATACACTCGGTTTAGAGCCGAATGAAATCGCAGCGCTATACCGGGAACGAAGCGCGATACTACTATCTATAAAAGAAGGGATTATCGCCATTGATCAAAACGGTTTTATTACGATGATGAACACCTCAGCAGAAGAAATGCTTCATGTAAATGATGATTATATGCAGCAGCACATTTCAAAAGTTTTACCGAATTTTAATATGGAAAGAGTGCTAGAAACCGATCAAGAAATCGCGTTTCAAGATAAAGTGTTTATTTTAAACATGACACCGATACTCGAAAATAATAGTACGGTAGGCGTTGTATGTAGTTTTAGAGATAAAACAGAACTGCAAAACTTAGTGAATACGATATCTGAGGTAAGAAAGTATTCAGAGGACTTACGTGCTCAAACGCATGAATTTACAAATAAACTTTTCGTCTTATCAGGATTACTTCAGTTAGGACAATACAAGGAAGCGATTGAATTTATCCAACAAGAATCTAACATTCATCAAAGCCAAAACCATATTTTATTCCATCAAATTCATGATGCAAAAGTACAAGCAATTTTATTAGGAAAAATCGGAACAGCATCTGAGAAGAAAATCGATTTTCATATTGAAGGAGATAGTGCGCTTCATCCGTTACCAGATCATATAAAAGTTTCACACCTCATTACGATACTTGGAAACATAATCGATAATGCGTTTGATGCGGTGAGCGAACAAGAAGAGAAGAATGTTTCTTTCTTTGTTACGGATATTGGGCACGATATTGTATTTGAAGTGATAGATGGTGGAGCAGGAATACCAGCAGAAAAAATCGCGACCATTTTTCAAAAAGGATTTTCAACGAAAGGAAATGATCGTGGTTACGGACTAGCAAACGTGAAAGAAATGGTAGATGTACTAGAAGGAACAATTGAAATTCAGAACGAGAAAAATGGGGGAGCTATTTTTACAATTTACCTTCCGAAAACATTGAGAGAAAGTACATAACAAACAGGGGGATGGGCATATGTTGAAGGTTGCAATTGCAGAAGATGATTTCCGCGTAGCGCAAATTCAGGAAGAGTTTTTATCAAAAATAAAGGATGTAAAAGTGATCGGAAAAGCATTGAACGCGAAAGAAACGATGGAATTACTACAAAGAGAAGAAATCGATTTGCTTCTATTAGATAATTACTTACCAGATGGAATTGGAACGGACTTATTACCACAAATTCATGCTGACTTTCCAAATGTTGACGTCATTATGGTAACAGCGGCGAATGAAAACTATATGTTAGAAAAAGCAATTCGAAACGGAGTAAGCAATTACCTCATAAAACCAGTCACGTTAGAAAAATTTGTTCGCACAATTGAAGACTATAAAAGAAAGAAGCAACTATTACATAGTAACAATGAAGTAAATCAAGCACTCATCGATAATTTCTTCGGGACTTCGCAAACACAAGACATAAAAAATTTACCGACAGGTGTGGATCCGTTAACACTGCAAAAAGTGAAAGGCATTATAAAAGGATTCGAAGAGGGCATTACAATAGAAGAAATGGGAGAACAAATGGGGGCCTCCAGAACAACCGCAAGAAGATATTTAGAATACTTAGTAGCGACAAACGAATGCACAGTAGAGTACACATACGGCATTATCGGACGACCAGAACGAAAGTACCGAATAGGACGAGGACTATGAAAAAACGATTATTACTATGTATATGGATCATGACAGGAGTAATAGCTGGTTGTTCCTCGGAAAAATCTCAAACGAATACAGTAAACATAGACAAAGTAGAAATCGTTGCACCAAACGTTCAAGGAGCAGGATGGGACTTAACAGCACGGGCGATGCAAAAAACACTAATAGAAGAAAAAATCTTCACAAAACCAATCACTGTCACAAACAAAGTAGGCGGCAGCGGTGATGTCGGATGGAAATATACGAAACAAAAAGGTGGTCACGTACTGGCGATTAACTCAAGCTTACTCATAACGAACAACCTACTAGGCCACAGTAAACTAACATACAAAGATTTCACACCACTCGCAACATTAGCATCGGACTGGGAAGTCGTTGTCGTATCACAAGACTCAAACATAGAAAATGCAAACGAACTAATGGAACAACTAAAACAAAACAAGAAAAACTTCAAAATCGGCGTTGCCCCCGGCCTAGGAAACGACGATCACCTATCCTTCGTACAAGTAAGCAAAGCGTTCGGCATAAACCCTGCCGAGCTACAATTCTTCGTCTACGAAAACAAAGAAAAAATCATAAACGCCCTAACGAACAAACAAATAGGCGCCGCAACCATGACCCTATCCGAAGCCGAAAAACAATACAAAGCCGGCAAAATAAAAATACTAGCCGTATCAGCACCAAAACGACTAGACCGACTACCAGAAATCCCAACGTGGAAAGAACAAGGGATCGACGTCATCTTCCAGCACTGGAAAGGAATTATGGGGCCAAAGGATATGACGGAGGAAGAGGTTGCTTATTGGGATGGTGTGATTAAGAAGATGGTAGAGAGTGAGAGTTGGAAGGGGATTTTGAGGGAGCGGGGTTGGGAGAGTTTTTATAAGGGGAGTGGGGAGAGTAGGGGGTTTTTGGAGGAGAGTTATGAGCGGTATGGAGAGATGGTTGGTGGAGATAGAGGAGATAAGTAATTTTAGTGCTTTGTACTTATAAAATATCGATATCATTCTTAGTATATACATTTATATAAATATTTCCCTTTATAAAAATAATGCGTTATTATAATTTTATAAGTTGAGATAGAAAGGGAAATAAAATGGATGTTAATAATATAGAGTTACCAGAATCACTAAAAGAAGTACTTTGGGACGGGTGGATACTCCTTGGTGTCATATTTATTATATGTACTCTGCTTGTAATTATTAGATCTTATATACCAGATGATATTCTACCTATAATTAAAGGTGCTATAGCATTAGTTATTTTAGGTGGGATATTTTATCTAGGTTATTAAAATAATTATTATAGTTTATGAGTGAAAAGGAGTTAAGATGGCTAAGCGAAAGAAAAAGCAAGATGAATCAATACTGGGATCTTTACTAGTTATTACGTTTTTCGGGGTGTTGTGGAAACCGGAATTTTTAGTACCAATAGTAATGGTATCGGCAGCAATTATATTATTATATATGTATGTGAATGTAAAAAAGCTAAGAGAACTTCGGCAATCAGGAATTTATGATATTGATAAAATGAGCGGACACCAGTTTGAAAAATATTTAGGAAGTCTATTTCCAGCTTTGGGTTATAAAACAGAGATTACTAAAGCATCTAACGATTTTGGTGCAGATTTAATTTTGAGAAAAAATGATAAAAGAATTATTGTACAGGCAAAACGCTATAAGAATAATGTTGGAATTAAATCTGTTCAGGAGATTGTTAGTGCAAAAGAATTTTATAAAGCTGATGAAACATGGGTTGTTACAAATAGTGAATTTACAGCTGCAGCATACAAACTCGCTAAAGTGAATCGAGTTGTATTAATTAATCGAGAGAAACTTATTAAGTTAATTAGTCAGGGCAAACGAGAAAAGAGAAATTAGTGATACAAAAGGTCAGGTATAGACTTATGGAAAAGGCACTATGAAAAGTGTCTTTTTGTTTTGGATATAGAAAAATAATCCAGAAAACTTATATTTTAGTATATAATTTAAAATGAGAATGGCGTGTAATAATATTTTTAATAGTAAAAGAGAACTTTTGATCATTTTTTATTATTGTAATTTATTTGTTTATATATATATTTAATTTATATGAATGGAAAACACGCATAATATGAAAAAAGAGGGGATTCTTGTGGGTTTACATATTATACCGAATGATTTGCCGAGCTTAACTCCAGGTGAGAGAAAAGTACTTGAAAAGGTTCGGTCTTTATATAAAGATGTGCAAAGAGAAGCGTATTTATATATTCAGCCAAGAATTAGACATTTAGAACCTGATTTTATTTTAATTGATTCACAAAGAGGGGTAACAATCTTTGAAGTGAAGGATTGGGAACTTTCTTACATTAGTAGAGCGGATAGAAGAAAAATAGATTTAGCAGATGGGAAACAGGTAGATAATCCGTTTTGTAAAGCTAACTTATACCATACTGCAGCACAGAGATTATTTAGTTTGCAAGATGTTTTAAAAAATGAACGGAACGAATTAAAGTTTAAATTACATACTAACGTTATATTTTCGTATCTTCATTCTAATAAAATTGAAGAGAGTGGATTAGATCAAGTATTTAATCAGCCACCAGCACAGTGTATTTCATCTGATATGTTAAGTACAGTAAATATAAATCAATTATTTAAAAATGAATTTAGTTTCGTAGAAGAAGATGAAATTATTGCGATACGAACGCTATTATTCCCAGAAATTAAGGTTAGTTGTAGCGATAATCAAATTAGTACAAAAGAATTAATTACAGCACTAGATGCAGAGCAAGAGCGTTTCGCGAAGCGTGTACCGTACGGTCACTATATGGTAACTGGAGTTCCGGGTAGTGGGAAAACGGTTTTATTGCTAGCTCGTGCAATTCATCTAGTACGTGAACATCCAGAGTGGAAAATAAAAATATTAACGTATAATAGATCGTTAAAAACAAAAATTGAGAACAAATTGAATTCTTTAGCAGCTGATCTTGCTTTTATGAATGTGCGCTTGGAGAATATAGATGTTAGCACTTTTCATAAATTTGCGCTAGATACAGCAAGTATATGTGTACCCCAAAAAAATACAGTGAAGTGGTGGAATGAAGAATTGCCGGAAGTAGCTATACAGCGAGCTCAATCATCATATGATGCTGTTTTAGTGGACGAATACCAAGACTTTCTAGATGATTGGATTCGATTATGTGTGAAGTCTTGTAAAGAACATACGTATGTTAATAACCAAAAGGAAACTGTTACTGGGATAAATTTATTTTTAGCAGGAGATAGACTCCAGAGCATCTATAACAACTCAGATCATAGTTGGAAGAGCTTAGGTATTGATATGCGCGGGAGAAGTTCTTTATTAAAGAAATCTTATCGTGCCGGTAGTCAACATATAGATTTAGCCCTTAATTTCTTGAAACAAGAAAAGAAATTGGAAGAGGAAGTAAATAAATTTTATTGTCCAATGAGCGAACTATCTTTTGAGAATGAAATGAAAGATGGAGTTAGTTTTATTGAAGGATCATATGAAGATATTAGTAATAAAGTTTACGAGCTTATTAAGCGCAAGGGCTATAAGCCAGAAGATATATTAATTTTGTGTAGAGAAGGAAAAGATTGTGAGAATATACAAAAGAAATTAAATCGTGAGATACGTCAAAAAGTAAAAGTTACAAAAAATATTACTGAAGGACATTTAATTATAACAACATATCATTCATCAAAAGGTCTTGAGGCACCAATTGTCTTTTTAGTTGATGTGGACAAGTTTGAAAGAATGGAGCTTGAACAAAATGATATTAAACTACGTAAGCTATTATATGTAGGCATGACAAGATCATCTGAGCATTTATACATTCATGCTGGAAGTTATGATAAACCTTCCTTTGGACAAGTATTAAGGAACGAAATATCTTGAGGATATCCTTGAAAATCTAAAGAGGAGTATAATTGAACTGAATGTTAAAACATTAAAGGTGTAGGACGGGTGAATTATGATGATACATACTTTAGTAAGGGGACAAAAGATAGATGTTACAAAGAATCATCCAGAGATGAAAGGGTTACTGGTAGATTTAACTTGGAATGCCCCGATGAATATGGATGTAGATGCATCAGCTTTTTTAGTAGGTTTTAATGGGAAAATTACCAAAGAAGAGGATTTCGTTTTTTATGGACAACCTTATTCTAGTTGTCGATCTGTTCAATTAAATCAAAATATCGTAAATGGAAGTAAACAAAGATTTTCGATAGATTTTACTCATATAAAAGATGAGGTACAAAAGGTTGTATTTTCGATTACAATTTATAATGCTGAAGAGAAGAAACAGGCGCTACGAGATGTTTCCCATATTCAATTGAAAATAAACAACGCACAATCAGGATTAGAAATTATTCATTTTCCTATCACGTATCCATTTACAGATGAAAGTGCCATTATTGTTGGAGAGCTGTATCGACATGGGGGAGGATGGAAATTCAATCCTATTGGAGCTGGCTATTTTGGTGGGTTAGCTGCATTATGTAAAAATTTTGGGATAGAAATCGCAGATGATGAAAAACAAACTGTTCCCCCTGTAGAGAAGAAAATAGTTCCTACTCCGTCTCCAGTACAAACAACTATTAATGTAGTGAAGGTTGAATTGAAGAAAAAACAATCTATAAATATACAAAAATCTAAAATGGTAACAGCTACTTTAGAATGGGAAACAAATAAAGATTTAGACTTATACTGTTTTTACGTAACAACGAATGGAGAAATAGGAAAGGTTTATTATAAAAATCTAGGTTCGTCTAAAGTCTCGCCATATATTGTGTTAGATGGTGATTCGCAAGAGCCAGGAAAAGAAACAATTCGTATTTATCGACCAGAAGCTTTGAAATATGTTTTATTTGCTGCGTATAGTGCTGTCGGAAATGGAATAGGCAGTTTCTATTCTATGAAGGCTAAAGCTATTGTTGATAATCATATGGGAAGCGTTGTAACAGCGCCGTTATTAGAAATAAATGACCATGCTTATTGGGTGTGCATTGCGCATATTGATTTCACGAATTCAAATGATATGAAAATTTCACATGTAGAAAGTTACTCAAAAGACCATTCAGAGGCTTCACCACTGTTGTACGAGAACGGGAAGTTCCGAATGGATGTTGGGCCGATTGAATTTAAAAATGAAGAGGATTATCAGAAGTATTTTAAATAGTAGAGTAGAAAATCATACATCGTATTGTATGATTTTTTTAAAAACATAGTTTGGTAAAATAGTAGTAATTGTAATTAATTGTAACGGTGGGGATGAAAATGTTAGATCAACTTATAATTGAATTGGCTAGAACAACGAAGCAAGTTGAAGGTATAAAAGGTAATAAAACTTATTGGATTATAAACAAGGATGATAAAGGATTAGATGTTCAAACTAAAACTTCAAGTGGACAATATGCAAAGGAAGAAGAAGCACGATCTTATTTTAACGTGAGTTTTGAGCTTCTTAAGGATGCTTGGGGAAAGCTTATCGCTATGCGTACGGTAAAGAGTGAGGATTTCGGACAAGTGAGTGAATGTAATGCTTTCTTAGTAGCTTTCTTTTCACAGCTTCCATTTGTGAATGTAACGGAATCAGGGGCTATTACATTTAAAGAGTTTCAAACTGATAATTTGCCATGTGAGCAGTATCATAAAGTTGTTGGATTTTTGGAAGAGGTAATAAACAATACATACGATCCGAAAAATTTAAGTGATCAAACCAATGGTAATTTGTATAGAGTTAAATCTAAAGGAAGACAAGATTTAAGATTACTTGGATTTTTAAAGGATAATCATAATATTAATACATCTTTATTAACTGAATATATTGAGGCAGAAAATAAGAATGATGTTATTCGAAAGTTAGTTTTAAAGCAGGAATACTTTCACATTGTTATGTTTGTGCTTAATCTTTTAAGAGCATATCAGAGAAGGGATAAGAAAGCAGCTTTAGTACATTTAGCTATGACGATTGTTCGGAACTCTAGAGGGGATAATTTAATGCTAGAATCATTAGCGAAAGAGCGTACGCATAATCTCTTAATGTGGTCTGAGAAATTGGAAATAATTAATGCTAAATGGATTCCAGCCGAACAATACATAAAAAAGAGTGAAGAAAAGGGCGGTAATATGAGTAGTAGTTTACGTGAAGGCTTTTTAAAGATAATGAAAGAATATTTGAATGCAAAAACAGAAAAATTTGCAGGACATAAATTAGGATTAACAGTCCGAAATGATATAGCAACAGAGATCATTTGTTTACCATTTATAAATGAGAAGCAGTACAGTGTGATAGGGTCAGTTGGAAAAGGGAATTGGGCAACAGTTCCCTGGATTGCGCTAATGCATAGAGATATTACAACATCGACACAGAGAGGGTATTATATCGTCTATTTATTTAGTGAAGATATGCAACGATTGTATTTGACCATTGGACAAGGTGTGACGGAAACGTCTAAAGAAGAGATGCAAAAAATTAAAGAAGAGATTCGTGAGCAAATACACATGTCCCAAAAGGTAAAAAAAGACGATGACATTTTCCTAGGTACAAGTCCAAAAGCAAAGGGATATTCGAATTCAACCGCGGCTTATATTGCATACGATATTAATGAAATGCCTAGCGAAAGAGAATTAGTTGAAGACTTAGAAGAAATGCTTCGCTATTATGAGGAGTTCATAGCTTATAAAGAGGAAGGAACGAAATATGAAATGATTTATGAGAGGAAAGAAGTGTATTTAGATCAACAATCCATTATCGATCATGTGTCTTCTTATATTCAAAGTAAAGGTTTCTATTATGAGAAAAAGGATCTTATTAACTTCTTCCTTTCATTAAAGACTAAGCCTTTTGTGATTTTATCAGGTATTTCAGGTACAGGGAAAACGAAAATTATTCAGTGGTTTGCGGAGAGTTTAGGGGCAACAGAAGAGAATGGAAAATTTACGCTTATTCCGGTTCGACCTGATTGGAGTGATAGTTCTGATTTGCTTGGTTATGTGAACCTTCAAGGGGAGTTTCAAGAAAGACCGTTAATTAAAGTTCTTGAAAATGCAGATGCAAATCCAAACAGACCTTATTTTGTAGTATTGGACGAGATGAACTTGGCTCGAGTGGAATACTATTTTAGTGATTTCTTAAGTGTAATTGAGAGCCGTAAATGGAAAGATGGAAAAATTGTTACGTCACCAGTACTTCCAGAATCCATTACGAATAAGCACATTACGATCCCATCAAATGTATATATTATCGGAACTGTAAATATGGATGAAACGACACATCCGTTAAGTAAGAAAGTATTAGATCGTGCGAATACAATTGAGTTCAATACCGTTAACTTAGATTATTTTAATTTCTTAATGGATATAGAAGAGAAGGAAGCTGAAGTTGTTTCTAATAGCTCTTTAGCAACCGAGTATCTTCATTTAAAAGAATGCTTTAAAGAAAATGAAGACCTTGTGAGAAATATATCGACTATTTTAATAGAAATAAATAAATCACTGGAATCAGTTGGGGCTCAAGTTGGATATCGTATACGAGATGAAATTTGTTTCTATATGGCATACAACGAAAAAGGAAAGTTATTATCGTTTGATGAAGCATTTGATTATCAAATATATCAAAAGATTTTACCACGTCTTGCAGGTAGCGATGGAAGAACAGAAGAGGTATTAAAGCAGTTGTATATATTATGTGCAAATGAGGAATATGATAGTGGCAACAATGACGCTTTATATGCTAAATATCCTCGTTCTGCTAACAAGCTGTCTCATATGTTAAGGAGGTTCGAGTATGATGGTTTCACCTCTTTCTGGATCTAATAATGAGATAGAGCTAGTTAAGATTGAAACAGAGGAGCTATCATTGACGATTAAAGGAAACCCTTATCATGAAAAATACGAGAGTTTAAAAGAGTATCACGCTATGAGTGCGGATGAAATGATGTATTTTCAGGTAGATGGGAAGGCAGAATCCGTTTCTGTATTTGATGCGAGATTGCAGAGATTAGATAAATGGAACGAACATCCGCCGATCTTTTTTGAAAATAGAAGTTATCAGCTTGTTGTTGTTCCGAAAAATAACAAGCAGCTCTCCTTTTATCATGAACATCCAGGATTTCGAAAACAAGTTAGTTCCATTCAAATGGGTTCACTTCACGTGTTAATGGGAAATCTTTCTTTTCCGAATGAAGTAGGAAATACAACGTTTGAAATTAAAGATGATAAAGAAACTTTATTAACCGTTACATTTGAAGTTTTTCCAGTAAAACTTGATTATAAGGATGATTATAAAGCTTTATTAGATGAGGTAAATGATGAAATTTATAATTTAGCGTTTCATCTACTAAAGAGAACTTACTTAGGAGCATCTGCAATTTACGCTACAAATCCATCGAAGAGTGAATTTTATCGTATTTTAAGCGATTCCTTTGATCGGTTTATGAAGTCGATCTCTCATATAAAAAGACAACCACATCATACGCTTATGACTAGGCATCAACTTGTACGAGGAGAAAAAATTCGTAAATTGGATTCTGTCGGAATGAACTATTTGCGAAAGCGACCACACTTACTGCAAGGAGAAAACAGTATACCGACTAAAGGCATTACAGCTTATAAGGAAGTGTCATATGACACGCTGGAAAATCGATTTGTTAAATGGATGATTCAAAGAGTCGTACATAAAATAGATGATTTACTTAAGGCGCTAGAGCCAAAGTCTAGATATACACGTGGTGAAACTGATGAAGATTTACTACAACGTGTAAAAAATATGAAGTATCGAATGAAAAATGAATTGAACGATCTATTTTGGAGGGGAATCGGAAAATTAGATCGCTCAGTCTTTTCGCTCGTTATTCAAATGGCGGCAGGCTATAGAGATGCGTATCAAATCTTCTTAATGCTATCGCGCGGTTTAACATTACGAGGACAAATTTTTAAAATGTCAGTAAAAGATGTCGCAAGGTTATACGAATACTGGACGTACTTAAAACTTGGACAAATTCTATCTGAAAAATATATACCGATCCATCAAGATGTTATTCAAGTTAAACAAGATGGTTTATATGTAACGCTTGATGAAAGTAAAACTGCGAAAAGAACGTTCAAACATCCAGTCACTGATGAAGTAATAGAACTTTATTTCCAGAAAAGAAATGGTAGACTGCCGACAGTTACACAAAAGCCAGATACGATGCTTGCTATTGAGAAAAAAGGAAAGAACTATCAATATCAATACATTTTTGATGCGAAATATCGAATTGATTTTGCTGAAACAGCTCATTATAAAAGTCGATATAGAACCCCTGGTCCGCTAGAAGAGGATATTAACACAATGCATCGATACAGAGACGCATTAGTAGTAGAACAAGAAGGACCCTTTGAGCGAACAGCTTACGGAGCGTACGTACTATTCCCATGGAACCAAGAGGAAGCATATGAGAATCATCCATTTTATAAAAGTATTGAAAAAGTAAATATCGGTGGCTTCCCGTTCTTACCAAACGCGACAAGATTAGTAGAACAATTTCTAGATCATCTCATTGAAAAAAGCCCAGAAGAAATTATAAGAGAAGGCATTCTTCCAAGAGGAACAAAAGAAGAATGGCACTCTTCATTAGAAGAAAAAGTATTAGTAGGCAGTGTGAAAACTGAAAGTGACTATGAAACATATAGAAAGAATGGCATATATCAGCTACCAGTTACACAACTAAAATCAGGATGGCAAGAAGCGAAGTACATAGCATTATATGCACCGAAAAAATGGCACGGAGAAAAAGGTGGAATTCAATACGTAGCTAAAATCAAACACATTCAAATGCAACAAAACAATGAATATGTACATTTCGAACTAGAGCCATGGAAAAAACTAGACCACCTCATCCGCCCAGTAGGATATGGCATTCAAACATACACCATAACAACTATGTCGTTATTAAAAGAAGTACAAGAACTTCCAGAACTATTTATGAA
Organism: Bacillus sp. PK3-067; assembly: GCF_056738645.1. Lineage (NCBI taxonomy): Bacteria > Bacillati > Bacillota > Bacilli > Caryophanales > Bacillaceae > Bacillus > Bacillus sp. PK3-067. The sequence continues at coordinate 945,941 of NZ_CP096490.1, forward strand.
ATCAAAAGAAGAACGAATTCTTTGGAAAACGCTGCGTCGTTTTACGAAGCAGGTTAAGGTTGAGTTGGATCACCGTAATTTAGATGAGGCTTCTTCAGTTAAGAGTTATTATGTGGAGGATGTTCAGATTTGGGTTGATTATGAGAGTGGGGTTGTTATGGTGGGGAAAGGTGGGTTAGTTAAAGAGGTTGCTTTGGAGTTGGTTGTTGGGAGAGGTTCGGTGTTGTTTAGGGAAGTTTTAGAGGTGTTAAATGTTGGAGAATAGGGATTAGATACAAAAGGGGATTAAGCCATGGATAAGGGCTGAGTTTATTTTTACATGGAACAAATGGGTTTAGGTGAAGTGGAGAAATTTTTAAATATAATAGATAAATATTAGTTAGATAAAGTGTATTGTTAGCCATGGGAAGAAGAGCATAGAAGGCATATGTTCTTCTTTTTATTTGTAAATAAAGTAGGTATGATGACCTCCCCCCTGTCAAGGTGGCGCTCTCCCTGCTGAGCTACGGGAGAAACGTTGATTTAAAGGCATTCTCACGGGTTTGTATAAATGGAATTCTATTAAAAAAGCAATAGTTATTGTAATTTATGTGACCATTTGTGACCACAAAATTATGTCTTTAACTGTCTGTATAATGGTAAAGGGAATGGGATGACTCATTCCTTTTTTTGATGTAGAGGGGGGATAATTTCGACATCTTGAGGAGGACTTGTGGAGAGAATAGGCATAGTTTGGTTCAGACACATGGTATGGAAATGTTGAGTGTCTGAGAAAGAAATATGAGAGTGTGGAAGCTAAGCGAAAGAAACTTGACAATAGAAGGACAGAGTTTTAAGAAATTTTAAACCTTGTTAATAGTAAGAATCAATTAGAATCAGAAGTTGATAAGCTAGGAATAGATGTTGAGGTTAAGAAAGTCGAGATTAATATGATTTACATTCCAACAAGAAACAATTAAACTGTATAAATAAATTCATTAATAATAGACACAAAAAGGAGAATTATCGTGAAAACAAAAAAATGGACAATTTGGGGAATTATCTTTTACATTCATTCAGCAGTATTACTTTTCTTAGGATTTGATAGACTCGGAGGATATCAAAATTCTGAAACATATACCGATTCGAATAAATATGCCTACGTAGGCGGAGATGCGTATAATTATATTATCAATACAAACGTACTTACAGGTTTCTTTGTACTTAGTGCGTCATTCTTTGTAGCGGGTACAATGTTAATCGCAACTGGTTCAATTCTAAGAGCTATCAAGGAAAAGTAAGTGGAGAACAAATACTTGAACCACCAATAACACTATGTAATTAAAAATGGACTTCCTTTAGGAGGTCTTTTTTTATCTTTACCTTTGTTTCTACGAGAGATTATTGAAAATGTAAGTAGGGGTTGATAAGAGGAGGGGATGTGACCACAAAATTATGCTCTTAGCGGTCTGTATATAAATAAATACTGCTCCTTTTATAGAAGAAAAAGGAGCAGCTTATAAAGAGTGATTTTGAGGATTCAGGTATAAAACACTAAAAAATGAAAACTACTTTAAACCATTTTGTGTTTTAGATTCTAATTTATTGTTATAAAAGCTTAGTAGTGCGATACCTTTACCAGATAAAGATTCAAATTCATATATTTTATAATTATAACTTTCGGAGGTTAACTTCCCTTCACCACCAATAAGTTTTATGCATTCCTCATATGTCATGCCCAACTGCAATTGTTGAAATTCATCTAATGTAATATAAGCATCTTCGAGTTTATGTAGTCTCTCATAACTTTGACGTAATTCTTCTTCTCTTTTTTCGTTTTCTGCTAGTGCCTTCTCTTGTTGTTGTCTTTTTTTCTCTTTTTCAGCCTCTTCTTTTTCTTTATTAACTTTAAAAGATAATTTATCTATACTTTCTTTGAAATCTTTAACATCCTGCTTAGAATTTAATATTCTTTTATCAATAATTTTTGCGTACATACTACCAGTACCTTCATTTTTATATGTAATACCGATTTTTTTATCGTCAGTGTATAATATATCCCCAAATATATACTCAAAGTAATGTTCAATTCCAAGTTGCTGAATTTTCCATTTATCAGGGTTATATATTTCACGGTACATATTATATTCTTTTGAAAATGCAGTGATGTACATTATACCATCTGCATTCTTCAGATTGTCTAAGACTAATTTGGTATTATATTCATTACAATACGATATATTGCCCTTTTGACACATTTCATGTTGCCTTTTTTCTTGTTTTTTTTCCCATTCAATTAGATATATAGTTGAGACGATTGTAATAAGAACTAAGATAATGGAAGTTACCATAGTTATAAATATTTTTTTACTAGCCTTTTTCTTTTTAATAAATTTTAGATAAAGAATAGAAATAAGAGATATTAAAAATACAATTATTAATAGTGGAAACAGTATTAAGATACTACTTTTTATTATCCATTCTAGATTCATTCAAATCATCACCTTTCATAGAACTATTCTCCTTAAATAGAAAATAATAGCATTAACAATTATATCAAAATAATTTATAAGAGTGGTTGTAAATCTTTATTTATTTGGGGAGAAATTCAATATATTTTTAGGTAAGTAGGAATGAGGTATTATTTGTATACGAGTGAAAGGATAGGTTTTTTGTTGTATAATTTTGGTATTGAGGTCATTTAAAATGAAGTTTTTAGGGATGGTGAGAATCACAAGATGAGTGATACAAATCATGGAGTAGCTATTGAAGTATCAGAAATTGAAACTGATGAATTACTAGAACAAGTGGATGATGAGATTCAAAGAGAAGAGGGAGTTATAGCAGAGGTAAATGCAGAAGAAAAGGCAAAAAAGATAGAACGAGAAAAACATAGATTGATGGTTAATTTAGCGGAAGGGAATATGAAACATCTTATAACTAAGATAGCTTATTTATTAAATAAGTATCCATCAACAAGAAATTCTGATATTACGCTACAATTAAAGTATTGGAGAGAATTTGAAAGATTTAATATAGAAGAAAAACCAAACGGAGGGAAACCACATGCCATCCTACAACAAACTAATCCGAAACAAAATCCCACAAATAATAAAATCCAACGGCAAAACACCAACAACAAGAATCCTAAACAAAGATGAATACATAGAGGAACTCTGCAAAAAAACACAAGAAGAACTAACCGAATACCTAGAAGCAACAACAAAAGAACATAAACTAGAAGAACTATCCGACCTACTAGAACTAATAAACGCTCTAGCCGAACACGAAGGGACAACACTAGAAGAAATCAACAACATCCGTAAAAAGAAAGCAGAAGAACGAGGCGGCTTTTCGGATCGAGTCTTCCTAATCGAAGTAACCGATAACTAGCCCCTCATAAGCCCCTTCCAAGCCCCTACCAAGTAATAAATCACTAAGAAAAAACATAACAAAACAAAAACACCAACAAACACCGTAGTAGTAGTCAAAAAAATTTTTGAAATAACACGCCAAAAACCCGGCCCTCCCGCCTATATATATTACAAAGGGGCTTTTACATTTTGAATGGGGACGGGAGGAACTTTGATGGCGGTCTATCGTAATGTGCAGGTGAATTTTTGGCAGGATGATTTTGTTTTGGATTTGACGCCGGAGGAGCGGTATTTTTATGTTTATTTGTTAACTTGTTCGAAGACGACGCAGTGTGGGATTTTTCCTTTTCCGAAGCGGTTAGCTGAGATGGAGACGGGTTATAATCGGGAGACTGTTGATAAGCTTGTGCAGCGCTTCATTGATTATGGGAAGATTCTTTATGATGCGGATACGCGGGAGTTATTCGTTTTGAATTGGCTTCGTTATAATCCTGTGACGAATACGAATGTGGAGAAGTGTGTGCTTCGTGAGCTTAAGGGTGTGAAGAATAAGGAGTTTATACATATGTTTCTTCAGAAGTGCGTAGAGGAGGAGCTGAATGTTCCAATGCTTTTAGCACATTTCGGTATGCCTGGTGAATTGGCTGTGGATGATGTTGAGCCGATTTGTGAGGAGACAGAGGAAGAAGAGGTTGTAGAGGAAGAAACGGGAAGTCGTGTGTTTTCTTTTTATGAGCAACATTTTGGTAGTTTGTCTCCGCATACTGTGGAGGAACTGAGTGCGTGGATGGAAGATTTGTCAGAGGAGCTTGTGCTGAAGGCTCTTCAAATTGCGTTTGAGAATAATAAGCGGACGGTTGCTTATGTGAAGGGCATTTTGAGAGGTTGGCATGGGAAAGGTTTTACGAAAATGTGTGAGGTTGAGGCGGATACGGCGAGCTTTAGGAAGAAGGAGTCGTCTGTTAGTACGGGGGAGACGGAGGAGTTTTTGGCGAGGTGTGAGGAGTGGGAGAAGAATGCGCCGTCAGAGGAAGAGTTGCAGCGCTTTTTAGCGGAGCGCGGGTGGCGGCCATGAGTATTCAAAATGTAGAGGCGGAGAAGACGGTGTTAGGTTCTCTATTAATTGATGGAGAGCTTATTAAGGAGTGCCGTTTGACGGAGCATTATTTTTCTATGTCAGTACATAAGTCTATATTTCAGTTAATGCGAAAGATGGAAGGAGAGGGGCAACCGATTGATCTTGTGACGTTCATTTCTAGGGTAGATCCGAAGTTTTTAGAGGGGATCGGGGGAATGGAGTATTTTATAGGGTTAATGGATGGTGTGCCTACTACTAGCAACTTCTCATATTATGAGGGGCTTGTTCGAGGTGCGTGGAAAATGTATCAGGCCGGTGTTCTCGGGCACAAGATGGGAGAGCGTCTTATTGCGGAGAAGAATGAGAAAATTATTGGTGAGACGATTACGGCACTTTGTGAGTTAGAGGAAAAAGACTCTGTATGTGAGTTTGATTTGAAGGATGCGTTAGTTGATTTGTATGAGGAGCTTCATCAAGATGTGAAAGAGATTACTGGTATTGAGTCTGGTTATACATCGTTAAATAAAATGACGTGCGGACTTCAGGAAGGAGATTTTGTCGTTCTTGGTGCGCGTCCTTCTATGGGGAAGACTGCGTTTGCACTAAATGTTGGACTGCATGCGGCGAAGTCTAGAGCGGCAGTTGGATTGTTTTCGTTAGAAATGAGTAGTAAGCAATTGTTAAAAAGGATGGCTTCTTGCGTAGGCGAAGTGTCAGGAGGTAGGCTGAAAAATCCGAAGCATCGTTTTGCGATGGAAGATTGGGAGAAAGTAAGTAAGGCGTTTGCGGAGATTGGTGAGTTGCCATTTGAGATTTACGACAATGCAGGCGTTACGGTACAAGATATTTGGATGCAAACTCGTAAGTTAAAGAGGAAACACGGTGATAAAAAGCTTTTAGTCATTGTAGATTATTTGCAGCTTATTACGGGCGATCCGAAGCATAAGGGCAATCGATTTCAAGAGATTAGTGAGATTTCTCGTAAGCTTAAGTTATTAGCACGTGAATTAAATGTTTGTGTAGTAGCACTGTCACAGTTATCTCGTTCTGTAGAGTCGCGGCAAGATAAGCGTCCGCTTTTATCAGATTTAAGAGAGACCGGACAAATTGAGCAAGATGCGGATGTCATTATGCTTATGTATCGAGAGGATTATTACGATAAGGAAACAGTGCAGAAAGAGATGACGGAGATTCATGTGGCGAAGCACCGGAATGGGCCTGTGGGGAGTTTTAAGCTGAGGTTTTTGAAGGAGTTTGGGCGGTTTGTGGAGATTGGATGATAAAATAGAAGAAGGCATATAAAAAGGTAAAGGAGTGGTTACGGATGACAAAAGTAGGTCGTTTATATGAGCAAGAGAAGCAAGAAGAAATTGATAAAGCACTTTCGGCAGCTGGAATGCTCTTTAAAGGAATGAGTGTAGAAGAAATAGCTAAAAAATTAGATGTAACAATTGAAAAGGTAAAAGAGTGGGAGAAGCGTTTATCTCATTAATCGCTGGGGTAATGGCAGCGTCTGTATAAATTTATACAAAAATAGCCGAATATTTACTATATAATAGTCGGCTATTTTTGTACGGAGAAGTTGTTAGGTTTAATACGCAAAATTTTTTATTTGCTCTTGAATATGTTTCTTATTTCCCCATAAAGAAAGACTTTCTCTCTGCAGTAATCCATTGCTGCAAATCATCTTGGCTACGTCGGACAAGTCGATTTACTAACACATCATGCCATACATAATCCTCTAATAAGTATATATGGACGGGGTCATCTGTATAAAAAGCAATATTACGCTCTTCAAGTGATGGTCCATAAATCATCTCTTTAGAATCTATTGATACAATAAACCAATGTTCTGTAGACAAGGTTTCTGTATAAGGTGTTATGCGATGGGCTTCTAGATTTTTAATGGGATTTTCAACATGCAGGGTAATACCTTGTATTGAAACTTTATCAGCTACTTCAGATAGATCTTCTTTTAATGCTTCATACATCTCATCCCACATTGAAATGACAATACGTCGTTCTGCTTTTTTTATTAATGCCTGACAATAGCTAATGATTGTTTGATTGTCTTTTAAAGTAATCACTCGATTATCCGTTTTTTCCTCGGAAGTTTCTAGTTTTTTTAATGAATCACTTATTCCTTCGTAAGTAGACTGCCATTCTGTTTGCGCCTTCTGTAAAAAGATTTCAACAGGTAGAGGTGAATAGCGAGTGGTGTCATTTATTTCTTCCTTCATGACAATTCCTTTTTCTACAAGGTTACCTAAAATCTCATAAATTCGCGCTCTTGGGACACCCGAATCCTTACTCACTTGGTAGGCTGTGACAGGCCCTTGTTTAACAAGAGATACATAAGATTTAGCTTCATATTCATTGAAACCAATTTTTTTAAGCTGTTGCACTATGTAGTCCACTTTTTTCGTCCTCCGATGTTTGCTTTTATATTTCAACGTTACAATAACTGTTTACATTTAGCAAATTATTAGTTACTATTCGAATAGTGACTAAAGGGGAGGTTAATAGTATGGATTTTTATTTAGACCCATCTGTATTAATGATTTTGATTGTTTTTGGATTTGTAGCTGCATTTATTGATTCAGTTGTAGGTGGTGGTGGACTCATTGCTTTACCAGCTTTATTATTTACAGGACTGAATCCAGCAAGTGCAGTAGCCACAAATAAACTAGCATCGACAATGGGAAGTGCAACTAGTAATATTGTGTTTTATCGTTCTGGTAATCTTAATTTGAAATCGGCGTTTAAATTAGTTCCGCTTACTTTCATAGGTTCCATAATAGGGGCATGGACCGTTCATTTAATGAATCCAGAAGTACTGAAGCCATTGATGTTAATTATGCTTGGTGCGGTCGCTATTTATACGATATTCAAAAAGGATTGGGGTAGTATTTCCACTCATAAGAAATTGTCTGGTCGACACGTCATTATTTTTACCTTTTTTATTTTTGCTATTGGTTTTTATGATGGATTTCTAGGTCCTGGAACAGGTTCATTTTTAATGTTTTCTCTTTTATTTATTGGGTATGATTTTTTAAAAGCAGCAGGTAATGCGAAGCTTCTTAATTTAGGAAGTAATGTTGGTGCATTGTTGATGTTTATGTATGTAGGGCAAGTCAACTATGCATATGGTTTTATCATGGGGATTGCTCAAATTGCTGGAGGGATTGTTGGCTCCAAGTTTGCTATAAAAAAAGGAAGCGGGTATGTTCGTGCTCTTTTCATTACAGTAACTTGTTTATTGTTAGCGAAAAATCTGTATGACTATATTCAGTAAGTAATTAAAGAACGTAGAAAAGGTCAAAGATGCCTACATAGAATATAAGAAGATACCAGGAGAAAATTCCTTTTAACATTTTTTAGATGCTACCTTGTTTGAAGATAGCATCTAAAAAGAAAATCTAAGTGAAGAGAATAAAAATAATATAAACTCATATTTTTCTATGTAAAATTTCATTTGTTTTGTTTACATAATATCTTTACAATCATTTGATAAAATAAAGTCAACTGCATATTGTGAGGGTGGATGGTTATCCCTTCTTTCTATTCGGAAGGAAAGGAGGTGATAATATAGAGTTTTTGTTTGACCTTGTAAAAGAGTTTGTCAAAGCGACTGTGCGCGAAGTTTCAGCGTATTTTTTGCGGAAGCAACTTCTGGATAAGGACAACAAAAAAACCACTCCGCGCCGTCACAAGCAAAAGGGTGGGTTCCGCAAAAAGAAATAGCTTATAATAACCACCACCCTAAGCGGTAGCAGTTAGGGAAGAGATGTTAGCGCATCGCTTCTTTTTATTATATGCCATTTTATTTGATGTCATACTTATATAGTATTCTACGGAAAATATATCATATTCCTATTTTGTGGTCAATTTGATTGCATGATTGAAAAGGTGTAGTCTTATTCCTCTTCAAACTGAAAAATATCCCGATTAATGAGTTGGTGGAGGTACCTATCCATTTCAGCAGCAGAAACGCTTTTTTTATTTTTAAACCACCATGTGCTTAATGAGGTGATTGCCCCTGAATAAAACTCAATGATTAAATCATTTGGTATCGTATGATTTTTGCAAAGTTGATTTAATGCTTCTATTTCTTGTTTTCTCGTTTCGTGACTTAAATAATGTGTACGGGTAATGAATTGTTCATCAGACATTTGCGTTTCTAATATTTTACCGAGTTCTTCATGATGTAGGAATTGTTCCATTACTTGAAATGGTTTACTTAATCGATCTGAAACCGGTATTTCAGCAATCATCTTACCGTATCGTTTAAATCCAAATGTTAATAAAGCATCTTTATCTTCAAAGTGTTTATAAAAGGTTGTTCGGTGTACCATAGCGCGGTCACATATTTGGTTAATCGTGATCGTACTATATTTCTGTTTTGATTGCGTCATTAATTCAAATAAGGAATCCCACAGTAATTTATGTGTACGTCTAATACGTAAATCAAGTTGTTTTTCATTATCATTCATCTACAATTCTCCTTTTTTGTAGATTAAATATACAGTAGCTGAAAATTGATTCTCCCTTTTTAATCTACATATGTATATTATATTACATATGTTCTGGTGTATTTAAAGTTTTTTAAGTAAGAAACAGGAGGAGAATCTGTAAATGAATATGACAACTAAGAGCCCCGCAAGTGGCAAAGTTGATACTTCTAATATGAAACATACCCCCATTTTAATTGCGTTACTTTTAGGGGCAATGGTTGCATTATTAAATGAAACATTACTTGGTAATGCGTTAACGGTATTAATGAAAGAATTTGACGTAACAGCTTCAACGATTCAATGGCTTTCTACAGCTTACATGTTAGTAGTTGGGGTTTTAGTCCCAATTACAGCGTTACTTCAGCAATGGCTTACAACGAGACAAATGTTTTTGATCGCTATGGTAACGTTTTTAGTCGGTACATTAATTGCGGGATTCGCACCGACATTTTCCGTTTTATTAATTGGCCGTATCGTCCAAGCTGTAGCGACGGGGTTAATTACACCGTTATTAATGAATACGATTTTAATCATTTGTCCACCTGAAAAACGTGGTGCGACAATGGGATTAATCGCACTCGTGATGATGGCAGCTCCGGCAATTGGCCCTACATTATCTGGAGTAATTGTGGATTCATTAAATTGGCGCTGGTTATTCTATATTGTTATTCCTATCGTGATCATTTCCATTATGATTGGGATGAAGTACATTCAAAATGTTTCAGAGTTAACAAGGCCAAAAGTAGATTACCCATCTATCCTTTTATCGACATTAGGATTTGGCGGATTTGTGTATAGCTTTAGTGCATCGGGTGATTTAGGATGGTCCGATGCAAAAGTGTATGGCACTTTAATTGTTGGGCTTATCTCATTATGTATTTTTGCCGTTCGACAATTGAAAATTGAGAATCCAATTTTAGAATTACGAGCATTTAAAGTTCCGATGTTTACATTATCAGTTGGATTAATTGTCATTGTGATGATGTCGTTATTTTCAACGATGACTTTATTACCGATGTTCCTGCAAACCGTTTTACTCGTTACAGCTTTTAAATCAGGAATTATCATGCTTCCGGGAAGTGTTATTAGCGCCATAATGGGACCAATCGCAGGTAAACTATTTGATAAATTTAGTCCGAAAGTTATTATCGTTCCCGGCATTGTCTTAGTAGGAATTGCAATGTTCTTATTTAAAGGCATTACTCCTGATACATCAATGGTACAAATTATTATCATGCATAGCGTATTAATGGTTGGACTCATGTTTGTCATGACAGCACAAACATACGGTTTAAATCAATTAACACCAGATTTATATCCGCACGGAACAGCACTATTTAGTACGTTGCAACAAGTAGCTGGTGCAATTGGTACAGCTATCTTTATTTCGAAAATGTCTTCAGGAACAACTAAGTATATGGAAAGCTCCGCAAATCCACTGGATCCGTTAGAGAAGTTAAACGGTTTAACTTCAGGATTCCAGGGTGCATTTGCACTTGGGTTAGTCTTTATCATTGTTGCATTTATCGTATCGTTATTCTTAAAAGAAGAGAAAGAAGGAGTAAAGGAAGCGAGAGTTTTACAGAACGAACATTAAGGTTTATATAAAAAAGACATCTTTCCCTAGAAAAGATGTCTTTTTTATATTTTTTTCGTAACACTTGTTTTGGGTGTCTTCATACATAAGAATTGGTATGTACAATAATTATCCTTTTTGAGAATAAGGATGCAAAGCCGTACTAATAACTAATAGTTCACCAGATGATTTAGTGACATCGTATATAAATCCTGTTATGAGAATAGGTATAGCAATGATTATAAATTTATTATATTTTAATTAAAAGATTTATACGTTTTTTATAGTAAAAATTAGAGCCTCTTCAATAAAAAGGAATTAAATATTGTATTCTTAGTTAATATATTTAAACGAAGACAGGGGAAATGAAGATGGACAAGAAGCTAACGTATTGGCTAGCATCTATTATAGGGGGAGTAGTACTTGCAACTGGTATGACTTATGGAATGTTACAGTTTGCTGAAGTCCCGCTTGGGAGTGAGGACCATGTTTTTGCAGAGGTTAATAAAGAAGACACACTATCGAATGAAGCAGAAGTGAAAGGCTCAAATGCACAACTTCACATTACAGTAACTTCTACTGAAGAAGAAGTTATTTCAGCTATGCATAGTATGACTCATCAAAAAGTAAAAGCGTGTGAAGGAAAGGGAGCGATTCCTATGTCCAAAAAGAATGCAGAGAAAGTAAGAAACATTCTAAACGGAAACAATTTCAAGAATAAAGAAGAGCTATTAGCAATTACTGAAAGATGGGCAAATAGAGATTTTAGTAAAATTTTAGAAGAACATAACTATTTTATTAAACTTCAAGGTGGCAAGATAGGTGAAGCTACAGTAATGGATAAGATAGACGAGAAAGTATTCTGTTTCAATACTTTCGGTGATGATGTAACGGCCGCATTAGTTAAATCAGGAGATCTTCAGCCACGTTAAAGTGTCTTTCTCAATTATAAGAAAAGCCTCAAGTATTCATATACTTGAGGCTTTTCCAATGGAAAGATAGGAATGATCCGAATTCCTTACATTAAGAACAAAGTGGAATTACTCCTAAACCAATTAATAAAGCTGCAGCAACTGCTGGAATTGGTACAGGAATTTGAATACCTTCTACAAATAAGAAATACTGACCACTTACTATTTTAAAACAAACTACTTGCATGGCTATTCCTCCCTTCTTTTAGAATTAATACATTATATTAATTAATCTATTTATTGATATAGTTAAATTATTCATTTTTAAAAATATAGTTAATATGTGAATAGTTTTCGAAAGGACCTGCTCAATCAATGCGGAAAAACATAAGATGAAACGAATCCATTAAAATACATGAGTGAACCTTAGTTTTCCCCTCTTATCTAAAGGAGGAACTATTATGGGTTATGGTGGTAGTTGTGGCGGTTGTGGCTTCTCGGGAGGCTTTGCTTTATTAGTTGTGTTATTCATTTTATTAATCATCGTTGGAGCTTCTTGCTTCTGCTAAAAACTATTGGAAAAGACACTCATATAGAGTGTCTTTTCTTTCGTGCAAAATGCTTCCTGATATTATCCAACTGTATATAGTATACGGTATACTTTTTCCTCATTAGACATATAAAAATGTTGGAGGGATGTTATGAAACTAGTAGGGAAGCACATTTATATTCGGCTTTATAAAACTGCTGATGCTAACGAGTTAGCTAACTTACATATTAGAAATCGCGAATTTTTTCAACGAGTTTGCCCGTTGCTCCCAGAAGTTTTTTATACAGAAGAACATCAAAAAATACGTCTTGAACAAGCTCTAAAAAAGACAGCTGAAGGGCAAGTATACCCTTTTGGAATCTTTTTAAGAGAAAATGATAAACTGATTGGAGACATTTCATTAACTCAAATTGTTAGGGGAGACCTCCAAAGCTGTTATACGGGTTTTACTTTGGATAAGGAGCATAATGCAAAGGGCTATACAACAGAGGATCTTCAACTTGTTGTAGATTTTGCTTTTAGGGAATTAGAGCTACATAGAATTGAAGCAGGAGCGATGCTTGCTAATTTAGCATCTATTCGTGTATTAGAAAAAGTGGGATTTAAAAAAGAAGGTATAGCGAAAGAAAATATAAGGATTAATGGCAAATGGACAGATCATCAAATAGTAGCTATCATCAACAGCTTGGATGTGTAAGTTTATTTTGATTCCAATAACGATAATTATGTAACTCTTCAAACTCTACCAACAGTTTTATAGGGACCTTTACAATTTTCGGATTAGAAACTAACCTTACAAGTCTTGAAATTCCACCTAACTCTACAATTACTCTATTTGAAAATTTTACAACTAACCACACTAAGACTCTTATTTGTTTTAGTTTTAGCTTTGTATTTGCTGCGTTCGTCACATTGACTAGTAGAACATTTAAATCCACAACTCCACAAACAATTAGATTAACACCAGGGAGATACAAGGACTTTCTTATTTGAGGATGTTAAATGCCACTTCAGTTAACGCCTCATCAAGGCCATTATTTATCCAACAAACAACATATATTTTTTGTGATAAACCAAATTCATATTACTGTGAGAATAGTAATTATGGTTATTAGTAGTTATTAAAGAGGGCCTTGGCTCTTTTTTATTTTCTTTCGACATAATATGACAATATATGAATTAATAGTTTGGTATTATTATCTAGAAATCTTACATTTATCTACAAATTATTATTGTATTTTTAATTTTTTAAATGTAAAATATTTCAATGTTAATACATACCATTTAGGGGGATAAAGAAATTTATGAAAAAATTATTAGCTTCAGCAACAGCGGTAACACTATTAACAGTGGGGTACAGTTCTTCTGCATTTGCAGCTAAGAGTCCTAATGATACAAAAAACTGTGGCCATTTTAAAAGTCAACAAGATGCTCAAGCATTCTGGGATCAAAATGGATATGGTGTTGGAAATGATCCGCACCGTTTAGATAATGATAAAGACGGCATTCCATGTGAAGATTATAAATATCCAAAGAGCACAAATACTACAACAGAAAATAAAGAAACTACTAAACCTCAAGAACAACCTAAACAAGAAAATACTAAACAGGAAAACACTAAACAAGAACCTGTTAAACAAGAAAACACTAAGCAAGAGAATTCAAAACAAAACAACCAAACAACAAATAATAAACAAGAACAAACTAAGCCTCAAACAACTGCAAAAGAAACAAAGAAAAATACTAATACAGTTGTGAAAAAAGAAACAAAAAAACAAGGTGAAAAATTACCTAATACAGCATCAAACGGTGTTACAATGATGCTAGCAAGCTTAGGATTAGCATTAGCTGGATCTGTATTAATGTTCCGTCGTAAAAAGACAAACGCATAAAATAGTTCCTTAAAACGGCAGGAGAAATCCTGTCGTTTTCAAATGGAGTGATAAAAGTGAATAAAAAACAATGGATAGGCTTATGTTTAACTGTTATTGGACTTACTATCTTTTCCTATTATTTTCTGGAATGGTATAGTGCTAGACAATCAGCAGAGTCGTTAACAACTAGCGAGGCTAAACAATATGAGATCTCCACACCTTCTAAAGAAAATGAAACGCAAAACATCAATCAAACAGAGACAGAGATAAAGACTGACACTTCATTACAAGAAGAACCTGTACAAATTCCTGCTTCAAAGGTAAACCATCAGTTAGGAGATAAAGTAGCATATTTAATTATCCCTAAAATACAAAAGAAATACTCTATATATTGGGGAGCTGATGATAAAGTACTAAAAAAGGGTGTAGGTATGTTTGTTAGTGACTTAACTACTACACCATCTGGAAATGGTCATACAGTTTTAAGTGGACATAGAGATACTGTTTTTACCGAGCTTGGTCAATTAAAGGAAAATGACCAACTTATCGTGGAATATGAAAATAAAACATATACATATGAAATTAACAAGCATTGGATAACAGATTCAGAAGATCGAACAGTTATTGTAGAAAAAAGTGAGCCGACATTAACATTAACAACTTGTTATCCTTTTGACTATATAGGAGACGCTCCAGATCGGTACATAATTGAAGCATCTCTACTTTCTATTCATTGATGAGGATGGAAAGTCCAATACACATTAGTAAAATTAAAGTGGTTATCGAGTCGGAGAAAGGCACCTTAGAGTGTCTTTTTTTATATAATTTAGTTGCCCATATGGAAAGTTTGTTATAGTTTTTTGTTTAGCGTGATTTTTTTCGAAATGCTGGCGGCACCCCATCGCTATCAACCTAACAGAACAGGTTGCTCCCAAAAGTTTTTTATACAAAATAACATCAAAAAATACGTCTTGAACAAGCGTTAAAAAAGAAAGCTGAAGGGCAAGTATACCCTTTTGGAATCTTTTTAAGAGAAAATGATAAAATGAAGATAATATTAGGGAATTATGGGGATGATTACGTTGCTTACTTTAATAAAATTTGTAGTTAGTTATGCTGCAAGTCTATTTGCTTTTATTTTTGGATGGTTCTTAATTTCATATATTTTTAATCCTAGCTTTATTCACCCAGACGTTTTACAGGGGTTCATAAAAACTATTGTCACTTATGGTAGTATACCAGCTCTTATAGCTTGTCTAATTGGGGAAGTCTTATATAGGAAAATTAAACGATGTAGAGAGTTTCAATTTG
Source organism: Bacillus sp. PK3-067 (assembly GCF_056738645.1). NCBI lineage: Bacteria > Bacillati > Bacillota > Bacilli > Caryophanales > Bacillaceae > Bacillus > Bacillus sp. PK3-067. The sequence continues at coordinate 961,108 of NZ_CP096490.1, forward strand.
GAATTCCTTTATTTATAGGACTAGCAGTTATCTATACACTTATACCATTTCTTTTTCTTTTTACTTTTTCTTTTTCACATTTCTTTTATTTCGTAGCACCTGTTATGATGGGGTCCTTAGCTTTTTATGTAGTGCGTAGAAAAATATAATTATAATAGATATGTCTGAATCACCAGTTTCAAAAAGCCTTCACGCAATGATGATTGCATGAAGGCTTTTGATGTTTTCTTATTTTTTTGTCTCGTTAACCCATGTAATAATGTCCTGGATAACGTACTCGGGAACGTTAGCAGGGATTTCGTATTCACTAGGAAGACTTAATTCCCCGTCACCTTCCGTGAAAAAATGATTCAATTTCGGGTATTTTTTGACCTGAACATTCCTGCGGTTTGCAAGCCCTTCTTGCCATTTTGTATATTCATTTTTTACTGTTACTTGATAATCGCGTGCTCCTTGCAAAATGAGTAAAGGCTCTTTTCGTGATTTTGCCTCTTCAACTGGACGCCACCTAGAAACATCATACATAAAATGAGGTGACCCAAAATTGTAGCCAGCTGGAGGATGGTCAGGATTGAAAGTAGGGTCCTGAATAAAAGCAGCCTGTCTTTTTAGTTCATCGATTTCTTCCTTTGACGCCCCAAGGTATTCATACTGATCAATGGCAATGTCAGTCAAAGGGCGTGCAGGTGGTGCGAGTAAGATACTTCCTCGAACAAGTGAGGAAGGCGCTTTGCTCAGTATACGCGGCATTGTGCCAGCTCCTTGGCTATGTCCGAGAATGAAAATATTATTTGGATCAATGCCTTCCTGCTGCGCTGCTGACTTTGCTGCATATATGGCATCATCTGTAGTATCACGGTCTAATGTAACAGGTTCTGCACTCATCTTTAATGCATGTTCTAAGGTACGTTTTTCATAGCGCAACACTGCAATTCCGTTGGATGAAAGGCCCACCGCAAGGTCTCGTAAGATTTTTGTTCCCAAATAGGTAGCATCGCGATCATGGATGCCAGCACCATGCACAAGAACAACGACGGGTACCTTTTCACCACGCTGATGCTTCGGAACTGTTAATGTCGCTGGTAACGGATAGGTAGAATTTCCAATGACGATTTCACGTTCTTGATAGGAGTCAGGTTGATCATAGCTAGGATGTGGGATGGTATAAGATTCTTCGGGTGGCCTTTCTCCAATTTCATCTACTTTCCCGCCAGGTGTGAATTTAAGGAGTAGCGGTATGGTAGTTCCTTCGGTAGCTGCTGGAATTTCTACCGTCTGATGGACCAAGTTTCGTTCTTTTATCACGGGGGTTCCCATGCTTTTTATCCCGCTCCAGCCACTTTGTGTCCACCAGTTTTGTAATGTGGTTGCTGTAAACTTGGATTGAAAAGCAGTAGACGTCAACTGTAGTGCCTCTGCATACTTACCTTGCTGGAGATATTCAAAAAATAATGATGTACGCTCCGTTAAAGAGACTAGTTTCTTTTCAGCAGATTGTTCTTCGCGTGTATCTGCGTGAATAGTTGTTGTAAGCGGGAAAGATGAAACGCCTAAAGAAAAGAGTAGGGGAAAGGTAAGTACTGATCTTTGTATTTTCTTTTTTTTATTCATGTTTTAACCTCCAATACGTGATGGTACAAAACAGGTATGGTAATTAGAATTCTGGTGCGAAAACTTCAAAATATTTGCAAGCAATCTCCAAAACTTGGACATACTCATATTATTATTCTAAAAAACGTAGCTTTCTTCTCTTGTCACATGCATATTAATCCCAGAAATAATCTTTCTTCCTTCACTTTATATTTTGATTATACGAAACAAAGCTCTCGTTTTTCTTACTTGATACTTACAAATTCCTTAAGTAAAGGATATTTTAAAATCTTAGCTTGATGAATATGTAGCGGTACTCCTATGTTAAGAGATAGCTTAAGGACCGAGGATTATATTGTTTTTATAAAGGGTTGATGTTATGTTTGTTTTGTAACATATGGTGTTTTATGCATGTAGGAGGATTTATTGAAGAAATTATTAATATTGTTTTTATTAGCTACATTTTGTCTACAGATTACAGGATGTTCTAATAATATGGGTACACTAAGGGAGAAGTCTAAAACTTCAACAACTGTGAAGTCTAAACGCATCAATAAAGGGTGGTACAAACATATGTAATAGTTTGTATCACCCTTTGTTGATGATAGAAGTCATAAAGAAAAGACACCCTAAGGTGCCTTCCTTCGACTTGAACCATCTTAATTTTAATAATATATTGGACTCCCATCCAACTATTATTTTACCATGTTAAATTGTTTTATTCATTGAGAAATATGCTTTAAATCTATATTTTTAAAAAATATATAGATTTGAACAATATGTATACGAGCCACATATCAAAAAAAGACACTCTCAAGAGTGCCTCTCCTTAGCAGCCGAATCCGCCGCCCCAACAGCTAGCGCCAACGATGATTAATAAGATGAAGAGCACAACAAGTAAGGCAAATCCGCCGCCGAAACCACAGCCTCCACCACAACTACCTCCATAGCCCATATTAACTCCTCCTTCCATAAAGACCATTTATTAATGGATTTAATTTAATTTATGTTTTTAAGGGTGAATGGAGCAGGTCCTTAAAAAAATAAAAGGATTTTGGAAGTTAAAAAGAGTTGACGATCTTATTTTTGTCACCGGAATTTTGTCTTCTACATATTGTATTTTATTCTGTGTATTGGGGGAAGGAGGATCTTATGGCTAATTCTGAGATGATTTTACGTTTACTTACGGATTTAAAGATTGAACAACAATTGTTGAAAGAACAGTTAGAGAAAATGCAAACAACTGTGACTATTCTTGAAGAAAAATCAGTGACGCTTAAAGAAAAACCAGCGACTCTTAAAGAAAAAACAATGACTCCTGAAGAAAAACCATCTGTTACAAAGCAAAGAGCTTTTTCTGGACGCCCAACATCTTTTCGTGATTGGAGAGCAGCTGCTCAAAAAAATTCATAAAACTATAAAAAAAAGAAGACATCAATTAAGATGTCTTCTTTTGCTTGTAAAATCCAAATGAAGTTAAGAAGATATATCCATATTGCTTTAGAAATAAGAAGAAAATAACGATTGTCGACTCCTATTTTAGTTATCTATTATTTGTTTTAATTCATTTATTCGTATTATTTTTTGAGAGCCCCAGTAATGAGGCCTTTTTTATAATTGTGTTAAAGTAGAAACCCCTCAAGCATAGTGAGGGGTTACATGACTAGGGAAATGAATGGTTATTAGTGTTTAATGAGCTGAAGTTCAGGATATTGCTTCTGAATTTCTTCTAAATGATTTTCGTTTATCCCTTTTAAATTTTGATCAAAGAAGCTAGTTACTAGTTTATTAATGAGTGTATAATTTGCGGCTACATCTTCGTCTGGTTCATTAATAATAGGTGAAAATGCTGCTAAATCTGTAAAACTGGTATGGTTTGTTTTTGGAATTACCACTGTGTACACGCCCGGTTTTTCAATCGTTTTATTTCTTAAATAGGATATTTCCAATAATTCATTTTGGATTCCGGTTGTCTTTTGATTCTCCGCTTCTTTCATATAATGAATCGTCGCCTCAGCATTCATCAACATGAATGGTTTCTGAGGACCGTCTTTAGGCATTGGGTCGCCAAACAATCCGCCATCCATATCAATTGCAGCTTTAATACGCGTATCCTTTACTAACATTTGTGCGGAGGTTGCTCCGCCAAAAGAGTGACCGAACATTCCAATTTTGTCATAGTTAATTAAGTCTGCAATAGTTTTAAAACTTTTATCGAAATTACCTTTTATTACTTCGTTTAAAACAAAAGTAGTATCTTGTTCCCATTTTTGAACTATGGTATTTAAGGCCGTAGGTGTATTTTCAATTGGTATAGAGTCTACACGGTTTCCGTTAGGGAAAATCGTTGTTGCTGCATATCCTGTGAAATTAAGAGCGATTACTACATAGCCTTGACTAGCTAATTCCTCTAACTGGAATGTATTTTGTTGACCATATAATCCCATCCCATGGCCGAATAAAAGGAGGGGGAATTTTTCTTTAGCTTGAAGTGGCTTAGCATTTTGATAAGAATGTGTTTTTGTCAGCCCTAAATGTGTCGTTACGATATACGGAGCACCGTTTGTTACTGCCAATTGTTCGGCCAGTTCGTTTATGTTCTCAAAATAGACAGAAGGATTCCCTGATCCTTTTGCGGCAGGATAGTATACTTGTATCATTAACTCACGATTTCCATGATTATTTGGTACAGTTGTTTCTTTTCGATTTGTATCAATTAAATGAAAAGCTTTCGTGCCTACTGTATATTTTCCAGTAGGCTCTGGGAGTGTTATGATCGGAAAAAGTAAAGGTAATGTAAACATTGCGATAGCAGTTACGATAATTCCTAAACCTTTTAAAACTTTCATCACTAACTTTTTAGAAACGGCTGTAGTTTTTGGTTTCAAAAAAACTTGTAATGTTAAAACGAACAATAAGAAATAGGCGGGAATCATACGCCAGTTTGCACCAATTACAATGATGGTGACAAATAATAATGCATAATTTATTAGTAAAATGACTCCATTTTTTTTCGTCAAACCCCGTTTGATAAAGATGGGAATGATACTAGATAAAAGTAATACAGCAACAAAAATGATTTCTAACATTTTTAGCTCCTTTCCTAATCAACATAAATATAGATTGATAATTTAAAACCTTCTCAATTATATAACTATCTTTGATAATTGTATGCATGTAAGTAAGTTTAGAATGTTTTTATATGACATTTAAAAAAGTACTCATACGAGTACTTTTTCTTAAATGAATTATTATTTATTTTTAAACCGTTCCCCATAAATGATAAACCATACCGATAACAAAAAATGCTAGTCCTACAAATAAAACAATTAAAGCAAGTATTCCATTTTTATTATGTTCCATAAAATTAGCTCCTTTTTCATTTACTTACATACAAAAAGCCTTTAGTCGTAATTATGGCTAAAGGCCTTAATCTTCATACTTTTTAGTTTATAAAAAAGTTGCACTGCTGTATTAATTTGGAATATGATTATTTAAAGAGAAGGTGATGAGTACATGCAGGAAACAAAACAATTCCCGCTTATATCGGGAAATCTCTCATTAGATTTAGTAAATACAGAGTTAGTTAGGCGTGGACAACGTTATGATTTATTAATAACAGATGAAGATGTATTAGAATGGCTACATGTAATAAAGGTTAATCTTCCTTTTTGGAATGAAAAAACACTTATAGGAATTCAGAAGCGAATGGATCAAGTTACATCTAGCATATTAGAGGTAAGAGAAGTATTGAGAAAACAGTTTGAGGCAATTGCTGATCAGCAAGAAATTTCTAATGATTTTATTACGTATTTAGAAAAACAAATTGAGAAGGCACCATTTACATATAAAATCATTGAACAGCAGCTAGTATCTATCCCAGTTGGAGAAATCGAGGATGTACTCGCATCGTTAATTGCATTTGACGCTTTAACGTTAATAGCAGAAAATAAGCTTATTTCCCTTAAAAGGTGTTCAAATCCTGACTGTGTTTTATTATTTATAGATAAGAGTGGAAAACGAAAATGGTGTTCTATGAAAATATGTGGGAACCGGAAAAAGGTAGCAAAATTTCAGGATCGAAAATTTGAGGAAGTTTAGAGAATCAACTTATAATAGTTGATTCTTTTTTTGTATTCTCCAACTAACCTATAAAAATGATATTTACAGGTTAGTTATTGCCGAGTTATAATGGTTGGTAAATAAAGGAGGAGAACGATGAATAATATAACAGCAACTAAGCAAAAAGACCCTCAACCAATAAGTGTACGATATTTTACAAAAATGAAAGGGAAAGGAAGAAGTCCATTACAAGTAAATGTAAAGGACTCTTTAACGGGACTACTAGGGGGATTTTTAACAATTCTTACCTTAACATATTTAACGAGCATAACCTCTACAGAATTATTAATGGCTCCATTTGGTGCGAGTTGTGTATTAGCGTTTGGAGTTTGGAATGCGCCATTATCTCAGCCGCGTAATATTATTGGAGGACATTTGATTTCAACTTTCATTGGTCTATCAATATATCATTTGTTTGGGAATGAATATTGGACAATTGCTTTAGCGGTGGGGATGGCAATAGCCGTTATGATGTTAACGAGAACGACGCACCCTCCGGCAGGCGCCGATCCGATTATCGTAATTTTAGGGGCAAATAGTTGGAGTTATTTAGTAACACCAGTTTTAATTGGCTCCGTTGTTATTGTAGTTATTGCTTTATTCATTAATAATATGAGTAGTAAAAGAAGTTATCCAACTTTTTGGATGTAGTTTGTGAAGTGAAAAATAATTTAAGTGAGTATTCTATTCTTACTATGTTTTATTTTTTATATAGTAAAAGCCTTAGTCGTAATTGCAGCTAATGACTTGGGGCCTCATACTTTGTAGTTCATAAAGAAAAGACACTTTAAAGTGTCTTCTACAGATTTGAATTATTTAATTCATGTAATTAATATTCGTTAGCATAAAAATCTTTTATTAATTTTATTTCATTTGTATCTGGATTAAACTTAAATATTTTAATTTGATTCGATTCGTCTTTGTATGCAAATGTATTCTCACCAACTTGGGTCATATTGCTGGTGTTTAAGATAGGATCGCTACCGTGATCAGTAATTTCCACAGTTTTCTCGCGATCCCAGAATGCAATGACAATAATCAAAATGATAAGACATACCCGTATAAAACGTAATTCTCTTGCAACAGGATGTTCCATCTGTTTGTCTCCTTTACTGTTTGATAGGGTCTGTTTATAAAAGAGATGATTCCTAGGAATATAAATAAAAAAGACACCGTAAAGTGTCTTTTTTATTTTAGTTATGCGCATTACTTAATAAGACGCTAGTTCCTCAGTCTGGCTATGAGTAACCATGTAGGGTAATTCCATTATAACATTTTAACCAGTAATGGGTCTATATGGAATTTAATTGATTTTCTTTTTGATTATTCAGAACGATTAATCGGGTATTTGGATGAAGGAAGCGGTGAGGAAGAAGGGACTTAACTTGTTTTAGAAGAGTGTCTTCTTTTTTGTATCATTGTGAGTAAAGTGTAGAGTTATATTTCCCTTTACACGAACATAACGGTATAATATAGTTAAGTTAAGTAAACTTAACTATTAAACAAAACGAAATAAAAGCATGGAGGAATAACGCTATGACTAGAACGTATAAAGAAGTAATTAATGAAATGAACCGAGCTTATAATGAATTCTACATTTTACTATTCCAGGAGTTAAAAGATGAGTTCGGTCTTACAGGACAGCAAGAGAGCATGCTATTTCATATTAATTTAAATGAAAACACGACAGCAAATCACATTGCGACTACTTTTAATATATCAAAAAGTGCCGTTAGCCAAGTTTTATCTAAATTGGAGAAACAGAAGATGATTTCAAAACAAGTAAACCCTAATAATAAACGGGAGTATTTTCTTACACTTGGTCCAAACGGTAGTAAGTATATAGAGCGGTTGTCGGAGTTAGATGATGTATTAATTGAGAAATATTTTTCTAAAATCGATATAAACGCCCTAGAGCAAATGACAGATACGTTAACGAAAATAAATAAAGTCATATTGGAAGAAAAACAGAAAGATCTTGATTGTAATGAGTAAGAACGTAGATGAAGCAATTAGTAGAAAGGAGGAGAAGTGTATTATGAGTTTCATACCAAATATGATTACGATAGCAAATTTTGTATGTGGGCTTTTAGCTATTTACGCTGTTTTCGTTCACGATATTTATTTGGGAGCAGTTTTTATTATTACAGGTATGTTGTTTGACTTTTTAGATGGTATGGTCGCTCGGAAACTTGATTCTGTTTCGGAAATTGGTGGAGAGTTAGACTCATTTGCGGATTTAGTTACTTTTGGTGTGGCACCGTCTATTCTTGCATATAGTGCCTCGTTAAAAGATTTGCAGTCTATCGGGATGATATGCGCGCTTGCTTACAGTATTTGCGGCATGCTTCGGCTTGCAAGATTTAACACACAGCAAAGCAAACTCCCGACCTTTATCGGCATGCCAATCCCATTCGCGGCAATGTGTCTCCTCATTTTATGTTTTTTTAAGAATCCAGTTTCCGTGGCGTTTGGTACATGCGTACTCGCTTATTTAATGGTAAGCAAAATCAAATTCCCTCATTTTAAAAAAGATATAGCTGAAAGCTTGAAGCCTGGAAGATTGGATTGATGATACGGGATTACAATGAGAAAGATAAAGGAGTATAACATGATTCGTATGGCATTAAGATCATTCAACATACAAATGTATTGTTTGCTAGGCGTAATGTTATTGGGATGGCTTGTGACACCTTTTTCAGCCCAGTTCGTAGGGATAAGCATTGGCCTTTTGGTGAGTATGTACTGCGCCTGGATTTTAGGAAGGCGTATTGAAAAGTTCGGAGATAGCATTGTAAAAAAAGAAAAAACACCGATGCTTGGAATGATAAATCGGTTCGCAGCCGCAATACTCGGCGCGATTATTATGTATGAAATTGAACACCATGAATTCATGTGGACATTCGCTGCTGGAATTATGGGTGGGTATTTCTTGGTTATTATTAATTTGGGGTATTACAGTATGAGGGATGAGAAGGGATAAAGTGAAACCTAAGTTTCAGCATACTGTTGCCTAACAACGAATAGCGGATTAGTAATTAGAGTAATAATAAAATCTAACATAAAATTTAAGGAAAATTTTATATTTCCCCCACTTTTTATTTTAAAAGTTTTTCCTATCCTATAAACAAGTTACATCAAGGAGGAGACTGAAAATGAATAAGTGGGGATTTTTTTATTTTTAATATATTCCCTATATTCGAAGACAAAGTAAAAGATTAAATATATGAACAAAGTACTGGTTCTTAAACTATGTTCTAAATAATAGATGAAAATGTAAAGTTAGGGGATTCCACATGCATACAGAAGTTTTGATGAGTTATTTGTATACGTATTTTTTTACAATTATGTTTTGTATTGTATTTCAAATTGGATGTTATTTTAAAGCGAAAAACAATATATCTATTCGGCATTTTCTATGGGTGCATGTTTTTCTATTTTACCTTTCGCTTGTGTATAAGGTGACGCAAATCGCGACTGTATGGGATATAAGTAGATATGAAACGTGGATTCGTGTAAGTCAAATTAACTTGACTCTATTTGATACGGTAGGTAGTACTACGTATCTTTTGAACATCGTACTGTTTATGCCGTTCGGTTTTTTATTACCGATGATTTGGCCGTATTTTAGAAAAATAAAAAACACGGTATGTGCAGGATTCTTTTTTTCATTGGCAATTGAGTTAAATCAATTGTTAAATAATAGAATTACAGATATTGATGATTTATTTACGAACACCCTCGGGGCGATTATTGGGTATTTATTATATAGAGCTTTAAAAATGATATTTAAAAGAGAGGGGGAAAAGCTTGATACCAGCTCTTCTCTAGTTATAAAATACGAGGCTATTTTTTGTTTAGTATGTTCATTTGTAGGAGCGATGTTAATTTATCATCCAGCTTTATTTGGAAGACCTGTCATCATTCAGTGAGGCAATTACGAATTTCTTTTGAATGCTCGAGTGATATTTCAATTTGCAAAAAGCCTTTAACTTGTTATAGTTAAAGGCTTTTATCATCATAATTTTTACTTACCAATTACCCACTCTAACATCCGCCTTCAACCACTTCACCCAATCCAAATCCTCTACCTTAAGCAAACTAAGCGAAACACCCTTCATATCTAAAGAAGTTAACAGTGTACCAACCTTTACGAATGTCACTTGCAATCCTTCAAGTTCATACAAACGGCGAATGTCGTTTGCGAAAATGTATTGTTCCATTAATGGAGTTGCGCCGAGTCCATTAATGAGGATAGCGAAGTTGTCTCCTTTTCTCCAGCGATAAATGCTTTTTAGTTTGTTCATTAGTTCGATCGCTAATATTTCAGAAGAGGATAGTGCTTCTTTACGGTAACCTTTTTCTCCGTGAATGCCTACGCCATAAAACACTTCATCGTCATTTAATGTGAATGAAGCTTTTCCTTTTACTGGATCGTTGACAGGGGAAAGAGCAACTCCTAATGTGTGTAAGTTTTTAGTGATAGAGTGGCCAAGTGTTGTTAGTTCTTCTAGAGAATGGCCTTCAAGAGCGGCCGCACCAAGTATTTTTTGAACGAAAACAGTACCAGCGACGCCGCGTCTTCTTTTATTAAAAGAAGCATCATCTTCAATTGAAACGTCGTCATTTACGATGATGTGGTCAATTTTTCTTCCTTCTTCTTTAGCGATCTGCTTTGCCGCAAGAAAGTTCTCAACGTCATCTTTAAAGTTTTTAATAATGAATAGTATACTTTTATCTTTTGGCATAAGGCGAGTTGCCGCCGCAATTTGTTCCACTGTAGGCGGAGTGAAGATGCTTCCGTTTACTGCCGCTGTAAGCATACCTTTTCCTACATAGCCAATATCAGCAGGTTCATGTCCGCTACCACCGCCACTTATAATAGCGACGTCTTGCTTCATTTTTTCGATATCTTTTACATAAATGATGTTATTCGTTTCATCGTAATTTACTTTGTCGTTATGTTCAAAATAAAAGCCGTGCAGCATATCTTGAACGATATTTTGTACATCATTCATAATCTTTTTCATTGCTTTTGCCACCCTTTAATTACTTTGCTGATTGCTCCAGTAATAGTAGTAATTGATTGTTTATCATATTTTTCATAAGAGAAGACATAATGGAAGGATCTACTTCGCACTTACTTTCAATCCAATCTTTTATCGTTCCAACGAAGCCGTGACTATAAAAGGAGGCAATCGTATTTTTTGTCTCATCAGAAAGGCTGAATCCACAGCTCACAGATAGTTCATCGATAATCTTCATATATAAGTTTTTCGTATGCTCAAATAAATAGTGATTAAACGAGTTTTGCTCAATGACTTTAAAAGCATTTCGGTAAAATTTTTGATTTTCATAAAAGTAATCAAATAATAAATCGAAAATGTTTTCCCACGTTTCATAATCGAGAAAGTCGATAATGTTTTCCCTCGTTTCTTCTCTATAAATCCAGCTTAATAGTTCAAATTTATCTTTAAAATGATAATAAAAAGTTTGCCTACGCATTTGACAGTGTAACATAATATCGCTCACTGATATTTTATGAAACGACTCTGTTTCCATTAAATACTTCAATGAGTTCGCGATTATCTTTTTAGAAATTATAGAAGAGGTCATCTGAATCATCCCTAGAATGTTATTAATATGAAAATCCTATCTATAAATGAGAGCGGTGTCTTTAGACAGATTGTCCATTTTGTCCGTTTACTATAAAACGCTTTCATTTTAACATGGTTAGTAAGAAGAAGATTTCAAATATATCACAATATATTAAAGGAATTGAGGGAGAACTACAATGAAAAAGATTATAAACAAACCAGAAACATTAGTAATGGAAATGTGCAACGGAATGGTTATGGCTCATCCAGAGCTTGAGCTTTTGAAAAAATATAAAGTGATTAAGAAGAAAGAAATGAACGAAAATAAAGTAACGTTAATTAGTGGAGGCGGTAGTGGTCACGAGCCGGCACATGCAGGATTAGTCGGAAAAGGAATGTTAGATGCGGCAGTGTGCGGAGATGTGTTTGCGTCACCTTCACAAATTCAGGTATACCAAGCGATTAAAGAGACAGCTAGTAAAAAAGGTACGTTATTAATTATTAAAAATTATAGCGGCGATATTATGAATTTCAAAAACGGTGCGCATTTAGCGACGGAAGATGGAATTGAAGTCGACTACGTAAAGGTGGACGATGATATTGCGGTAGAAGATAGCCTGTACACAGTAGGACGCCGCGGCGTTGCGGGCGTTATTTTAGTTCATAAAATTGCCGGCGCAGCAGCGGAAGCAGGTATGGATTTAGGAGCGGTGAAAGCTGTAGCAGAAAAAGCAGCGGCTAACGTGCGCACAATCGGTTTAGCATTAACGTCTTGTACAGTTCCAGCGAGTGGATCACCTACTTTCACACTTGCGGAAGATGAAATGGAATACGGTGTAGGTATTCACGGCGAACCAGGAATTAAGCGTGAAAAAATGCTGTCAGCAGATGAACTAGCGAACCGTATGACAAATGACCTTGTAAAAGATTTAGGAGTAAAAGATGGCGAGGAAATCGCAATTCTAGTTAACGGTTTTGGCGGAACACCACTGCAAGAACTTTACTTATTTAACAACGCAGTTACGAGAGAACTAGCTGCAAGAAACATTAAAATTAATAGAGTATTCGTCGGTAACTATATGACAAGTATTGATATGGCTGGTATGTCTTTAACGGTAATGAAGTTAGATGAAGAGCTAAAAACATTACTATCAAAAGAATGTAATACACCAGCGTTTAAAGTAGACGGTCCAGTTGAAAGTGTAGAGTACGTAAATGTACTTGAAGAGACAGAAGAGAAGGAAGTTTCATTTGAACTAGAAACTGCGGAAGAGCACGCTGTTATTAAAGATAATGTTATTACATTAAACAACATGATTTATCTCGTTGATAAAATGAGCGATATTATTATTAAAAATGAAGTACCGTTCTGTGAGCTAGATACGCATGCTGGTGATGGCGACTTCGGAATGAGTGTGGCAAAAGGATTTAAGCAATTAAAACGTGAGTGGCACTCTATTGTAGAACAAGAAAACGTAACGATCGGATCATTCCTTGACGGCTGTTCGATGATTATTATGGAACATTGCGGCGGCGCATCTGGTCCAATTTGGGGCGGTGCATTCCGCGCAGCTAGTAAAGCAGCAGCCGAGAAGCGTGAGTTAACAGTGAAAGAATTCGCTGAAATGCTGCAAGCAGCATTGCAAGGCATCCAATTGATCGGTGAAAGATCATTCGGCAGAGGAGCAGTAGTTGGTGACAAAACACTTGTTGACGCACTTGCTCCATGTGTAGACTCTTGGTTAGATAGCGCCTCAAACGAAGTAGACGTAAAAACTGCCTTTGAAAAAGGAGCAGAAGCAGCGGTCAAAGGAGCAGAGTACACGAAAGAAATCGTAGCTCGCATGGGCCGCGCTGGTACAGTTGGCGAAAGAAGCTTAGGATATCCAGATGCAGGTGCACATGCACTTGGGGTTATCTTTACGGAGATTGCAGGTAGTTTGAAATAGTAATTGGAAAGTCCCTCTGCCTTAAGGTGGAGGGATTTTTATATAGTTGATATGTAGAAGACTTCTTTCGGTTCTTTCTCAGTAAAATATGAGTTTGTTACTATTTTTGATAAAATCTTATTTCAAAAATACAACTAATATTTCTCAACATTAATATATTGAAAATAGTTAGAATATTTAAGATAATTATTTGTGAAGAAGTAAATTATAAAAAAAGGGGGAATTTATTTTGTTACGTCGTTTATCTATTTGTACAGTACTAACAGCTTTTATATTTACTTTATTTACATTTAACGGCTCTGCTTTCGCGGCTACGAATGCTACTGAAAATCAAAATGTAGTAGCAGCTTGTGCAAAGGGAGGTACGGTAGGTGTATATGGTGCAAAGATGCGCAGTGGTTATACTGTCGATTCACCTGTCTTACATACATTTAATGATGGTACGAAAATTACTGGAACATGGGTAACTGGTGAATATGTTCAAGGTCATTACAGTAATTCTAAACAGTGGTTAAAAGTTACATATAAAGGGATGACAGGTTATGTATCCCATACAACATTATATAACGTTTGCTCATAAAACTATGTACCATAATAGCTTTGGATATATTGAGCTAATCTCTTCTCGAGATTAGTTCTTTTTTATCTCTTAGTTTTTAATGGGGCATTTTTTGAAAAAGACCAACGATTCATTAAATCGATGGTCTTACGTTTATATAGTATTCATTTGTATCTATATTAAATTTTTCATTGCTTTTTGCTTATTTTAGACTTAGTTTGTTTGTGATTGCAGCTTATCAATTTTCCAGTATGTTTGTAGAGGGTCTAAAGAGCTTTCAATATAAAACATATATTCATCTGCGGTACGTGGTACTTCAAAAGCTATTTTCAATTCTACCGTTTCATTTGGTTTAACTTGTATATCAGAAGGGTTTTGATCAAGCACCTTTCCTTTATAGATCTTTCCGTCTTTTTCATCTTTTAAGTTATATTTTAATTCTGATAGTCCAATCGTTTGACCTCGTACATTTTTTACAGAGACATTAACAACTACGGAATCGTTGCTAGCATTTAAATAGGCACTTTGAACAGCGGTCAAGTAATAGCCTCCCTTAACACTCTCACCAACTAATAAAATACCTTGTTCCAAGCGGCTCATATCTTCTTTTTCTTCAAAATTTATTAATTCTTCATTTTCATTTTTTGCGGTTGGTTCTTCTATTGGACCATTTTCAACGGCACTATCTGTTTTATCTTGTGTGCAAGCAGCCGTAACACTGACTAATACTAGAATGAAAGTAAGTAATATAGATAATTTTCTCATAAAATTTATCTGTCTCCTTAAGTTTCTCAATTTTGTGCAACTATACATATAAGATTAACATAATGTCTCATTATTGGCTCAAAATAGGGGGTCTTTTAGACAACTTATTCTTTTTACTTTTAATATACATTCGATTGGTTCTCGCGATATTTGTTAATCTTTTAAAACATTGGCTTAGTAATACCGAGGGTTATTATAGATATATTAATCATGTAATTTGTCCATATCAAAATGAACGTTTTTTGCATTTAATATATTGTAAATATATTTTATTTTGGAAGGATGTGATTATATGGCTCATAAATCTACTGGAGTGTTTCGAGTTCCAGTTTCTGAAAATGGGATTATTCCAACTGCTCTCAACATTATGTTAAACAATGATTCACGCTGTCATACTAGTAATGTAACGGTAACTGTTAAGAGAAGTCGAAACACCTTTTTCCCAACTCAAAATGAATTAGTTGAAATCTCTCGTACTTTTGTTTCTTTAGAACCAAACAGAACAACTAAGATTGTGTTGTTTACTCCAGAATTCCAAGTAGAAGATTTCCTTGATATCATCATTAGTGGAAATAGAGAGGATGTTAAGGATGTTCTTGTATATTCTTTCTTAGCAGATTCAGTAGGTCATAATCTGCCATCTACTGTTTTCAGAAATGCAGAATACACTTTTGCTTGCTGACACTGTGATAATGTATTCTTTACTGTCGTATATCTGAATTGAAATGTTGCAAACAGCACTTCAAGGCATATAATCTATCGTTGAAAGATCATTCGGCAGAGGAGCGGTAGTTGGTGAAAGAAGTTTAGGATATCCAGATGCAGGTGCACATGCGCTTGGGGTACCTTTACGGAGATTTCGGGTAGTTTGAAATAGAAATTAGAGGATCCCTTCTACCTTAAGGTGAAGGGTTTTTTTAATATGTTTTTTGATATATATTGCTAAATATGTTCCCATAATTCATTCTATTGTATTGAGAATAATGTCATCTACATCAAAAAACGGTTTATAAAAGGAACTAGTATTTGAAGAAGTTCCACCTCAAACATACTCCTATGCATATAAGTATGTTTGAGGTGGATTTATTAAAGAATTTTATATATAGCATGAATGAAAATGGGATAAATAAAACAATGCTTCTCAGTATGTTTTTAAGAATTAATTGAGCAGGTCCTTGTAAAAATAAAGAAAAGACATCTAAAGGTGCCTTTCGCCGACTTAAATTAATTTTAATATTATCGATCTAAGTTTAAAAGCTGTAGGGATTTTTTCTGTGGGTTTTGTAAGTAGTTTTTACGAAATTATGAGTGTTTTTTATTTTGTATTTCAATAAGTTCATCTGGTAGCATTTTTGTATAATATTCTTTTTCTGTTAGTTCAAATATAAATAATGCTTTTTTCCAGTTATAAATAACATCTTCTACATTATGTTGTTTCATTTTTAATAAACACTGACCTTTTAAATAGAATAGTTCACCTAGTAAGTATAAAGTATTTAGATTAATTGCTAATTTGATACCCTTATCAATATACTTTATTGCCTCTTCATGTTGATATGTGAAGTCGAAACATTTTGCTAAATTTAACATGAGTTTTAATTTAATTTCTTTATCTCTAGGAAAATCTAATTTATTAAAATTAGTTAAACATCTTTTGAATATATTAATACTTTTTTCATATTCTTTATTTTCTGCATAAAATATAGCCATTGTTTGCATAATATCTATTTCTCTTTCTGATAAAAAATCAGAATTAGTTAAAGTCAGTTTTAATGCATTATTTAAAAAATCTAAAGCAGTTTTTATTGATTTATCCACCATAAATATAGCAATTGCTTCATGCCACATTAGAAATTGTTTCTCATCTTTTGTTTGAAAATTATTTAAGTTTTTCTCTTTTTTTACTATTTCATAAAGTTCTTTATATTGTTTTTGCTTTAAGCAATCTTTTATTACGTATTTTACGTTTTCTACATATTTTAATCTTTTGTTTTGAGTTAGTGCAAATATGTTATTCGGATCAATACCAAGTCTTTCTGATAATTGATATAACAATATACTAGATGGATAAATCATACCTTTTTCAATCTTGCTAATTTGACTTTGTGAACATATTCCATGACATAATTCGGATTGTGATATATTTTTTTTAATTCTAAGTTCTTTAATGGTAATACCCAAATCGTTAAATTCCATTTTGCCACCTACTATTTAGCACTTTATTAATATAAGAACATTCTCTAACCTTAATGTAATGTAAAATTAATATAGTTGCAATTATTGTTTTAAAGGGCTTATCGTTTCTATAAGATGGTGAGATTTTTTTATGTACAAAAAAGACACCCTAAGGTGCCTTACGCCGACTTGGACCACATTCGTTTAATATAAACCTATCTGTATTTTCACATGCTTCTCTAATTCCTCTATTTTCCATTTGATAAAATAAAATCCTAATATTACTAATAATTAAATAAATATTTCTACATATTCAAGATATTTACATAAATTACAAAAGTGATACATTTAAGTTGTAATCTATAAAAACTATTAAAGGGGGATTTATTATGTTCAAGAAATTAGTAGTAGGAGCGTTAGCAACAGGTATTGCATTAACAGGAGGAATGGGTGCAGCTTCAGCTGATACACAAAAAGCTGTGAGCTCTCCGAAGCAAGCAGCCTGCTCCATTCCTTATGAGTATTCTAATGGTAAATTCAAAAGAACTCTTTATTACTCAAATGGAGTATATGCTAATAGTTTTAATGAAAATGTTTGTGGCGGGACGATTACGTGGTATTTAAAACATGTTCAACATGGAGTTGCTTTTTACGAAGGTAATTTAAAATAGTAGATTTTTTGAACCTCATTTATTGAGGTTCTTTTATTTTTAGTTTTTAAACTGATTCTCTATAAAAAAGACACCCTAAGGTGCCTTTTTGCGATTTGATCCATTGTAATATGGTATTGAATGTCAGTCCGATTATTATTTTACTATGTTAAGTAGTTTCGATTATTGAGAAAAAATACAACTCATTGTTTGAATGCAAAAAAGCCCTAGGGGGACTAGGACTTTTTGCTAGAATGAATAAGATTTAAAAAAGGACTTATATAACGTAACATATGAATGTTTCGTAAATGTATCAAAAAAATGAACAAAATAGTTATTTTAAATAAAAAAAGCTCCGCGATAAAAGCTGCGGAGCTTCATAAGGTCGAGTTATGTCGTACTCACAAGGGATTTTAACATGAATGTTGTGGTAAAAATACCGGTAAATTTATCCTATAACCCCCCCCGCTGATTAGAGTTTCACTTCATTCGAAGGAATTTATGTTTTATAAATTAGATTATGATAGTTGATATTTTCCATATTGACCAGAAAAGAACTAAAAATTCTAGTGAAATTCCAAGTGTTCGTTTCCTAGTTTTTTGAAATTCTTTTATTAAATAGCCAACAGCACTAATTGCTATAAGAATGAAAAGAATAAGTTCGAGTGTAACTGGCATTTTATCTACTCCTAATACATTAATTTGTTATATAAAGATTATAAGATATTTTTGTGATTAGTAGTGAAAAATTCAATAGAATTATCTCTAAATGGAGTAAATGTTTCAACGGACCAATCAAATGTCAATACAACAAGTGTTATACAATATACGCATGGAGAGCCGTGGGGCTGAAGAAATATTGAAGTATAAAGAGTTGTTAGATCGAAGGATGATTACCGAAGAAGAGTTCTAAGTGAAGAAAAAGTAACTAATAAGTATATAGATGAAACGCTCAGATGAGCGTTTTTTTATTTATATATTCGCAAGTAAAATAACATAATATCACTATGAATCCTTATAACAATATGAATTTTTGCATATTTTAAAATTCAATATATCCCTCAAAAACTTTTAATTGTATAATATATTTTGTCATATTTTTAGATTTTTCGACATAAACCAACAAAAATAGAGAACGTATTGGGAGAAGACATTATGTATACAAAACTATTAAAATCAATTACATCATTATCACTGATTGGTGGTGCGTTGTTATATACAAATGGCAGTGGTGTGAAGGCTGCTGAAGTGGGTGTTTTTTCTGATGTGCCGACATCACATTGGTCATATCCTGCGATTAAAGATTTAGCGAGTAAAAATATTATTTCCGGTTATGGGAATGGGATATTTGGTTTTGGAGATGTTGCGACAAGGGAGCAAGTTGCGGCTTTAATTTATCGAGTGTTAGTACCGAATAAACAAGGCGGTTCGTTTAGTAATGATGGAACTCGTTACGTATTAAAGGATGGGTCTACGTTTAAAAATCCTTACGGTGATATTAATCAAAGTTCTACAATGTTTCCAGAAGAGGTATTAACTTTAACGAATTTAGGAGTTTTTAAAGGTGATGAAAATGGCCAATTTAGACCGAAAGCTTCTGTGAGTCGTGCGGAAATGGCACAAATTCTTACAAATGCTTTCCATCTTGCGGCAAAACAAAAACATACCTTTAAGGATGTTCCAAATCCATTTTGGGCAGAAAACGCAATTAGTGCAGTGCAGTCAAATGGAATCGCAGATGGCACAGGGAACGGGAATTTTGAACCGTATGGCACAGTAACACGTGAACAGTATGCGCAGTTTTTATATAAAACTTTAAAATATAAAAATGCCGATGTGAAAGATACAGGAGATGCTGCATTATTAACAGCGTTTAAAGAGGAAGTACAAAAGCGTATTAATACATACGAGACAAATATTACACTTCCATATAAAACGAAAAACAATAATACAAACGAAGTGATGAATACACTTTTTAACGCATATAAAGAAGTTGCAAGTAAAAATGAGTATACAAATAATAATAGATCGAATGTTTCATATGGACTTTCTGGATCACCTGGAAATTATACATTTACGCTTAAGATTACATATCGTGAAACGAAAGAACAGACGGAATATGTCATGAAACAAGCGAAAGCAATCGTTTCTTCTATTACTCAAGTTGGAATGGATGATCACGAAAAAGTGAAGGCGATTCATGATTACGTAGTAAAACATGTTTCTTATGATACGTCTTATAAAGCTTACACAGCATATGAAGCACTTGTAAATCGTTCTGCGGTTTGCCAAGGTTACGCACTATTAACGTATCAATTATTAAAAGAAGCAGGAATTGAAAATCATTTCGTGACAGGAACTGGGGACGGACAACCTCATGCTTGGAATTTAGTGAAAATCGAAAACAAATGGTATCATCTTGATACAACATTTGATGATCCGGTTCCAGATGAGCAGGGCCGCGTAACGTATTCGTATTTCAATTTATCAGATGAACAAATCGCAAGAAATCATGAGTGGAACCGCGGAGACTACCCGCAAGCTACAACGAATTATTATAGTACACTGACAAACAAAATTGCGGCAGGTAGTACGAAAACGCCTGCATATCAACAAATATTAAAAGATACAAAGTTAAACTATTTAGGAAATGAATATATCGCAAATAACTATACCGAATTAAAAAATAAAATGCAGCAACGCTATAGTGCAAAACCAGAGAAAATTGAAGTGCTATACAAGCAATCAATGAATGGTGCACTGCAAGATGTGAAAAAGGCAATTGGTGAAATCGATTATCCGCAAGGGGCAAATCGAGTTTCTTATAAAGCGGAGCCTTACAATGCGAAAGAAGGGTATTCTTTAGTAACAATTACGTTTACGTATTAAGAATGAGAAAAAGCATCTGTTTCAGATGCTTTTTTTTTATTGTATTGATTCGACAAAATATGACAGGGGAAAGCGAATTGGTCTGTTATGATAATTTTTGAAATTTTACATTTTGGAGGATTAATCATGAACAAAAAGAAGATTTTCGGTGCGTTAATAGGAATTGTAGCCTTATTTGTAATTATTAATGTAGTTGTTATGAAAGAGAAAACGACATCAACTAGTGAAAAAATGTACTCTGAGAAAGAATATAATAAATTAGTAGATGAACATTTTGAAGAAACGCAAAAGTTGAAAAGTGATATGAGTGTGTTAGAAACTGAAAAAAAATCTCTTGATGAGCAAGTGAAGAAGTTAAAAGATGAGTTAGCGAAAAAAGAGCAACAAGTAGCGCAGCAGCCGGTTCAACAAGAACAACCAAAGCAGGAACCACAACAACCAGCACCAGCGCAACAGCCGGAAAAGAAAGAAGAGCCAAAACCAGAACAACCTACTGGAGCATTCGAAAATCCAATGAAAAGCATAAACAAAACAGAGGCAATGAATAAAGTAAAAGAAAAGGCGAAGAAAGACTTCCAAGATGATTATATGACACAAAACTTTGTTGCGGAGGAACAATCAAAAGCATTTGATTTCTTAAACAGTATTGAAATTAAATCACAAGAAGAATTAAATGTAATGAAGAATGCATTGAAAGATTTTTCTAACGACTTTATGACCGCGAAGTTTGTTTATGAAGAGCAAATGAAGGCGAAGAATAAGCAAGGGTAAAACAAAAACGCTATCTTTTAAAAAGGTAGCGTTTTTGTTTTGGGTTATAAAGTTATTCCTACATTTGACATATACAGTTTAACTATATATTTATCGTTACATTGGAGGTCTTTATGAATAGAGATAAAAATTTACCATTAACGGAAACAACGTATTACGTTCTTTTAGCTTTATTAGAGCCAGCTCATGGATATTTAATTATGCAAAAGGTGGAGGAACTGAGTAATCATCAAGTAAAAATCGCAGCGGGTACATTGTATGGTGCGGTTGAAAATTTATTAAAACAAGGGTTAATAGAATCAGTAAAAAGTGAAGATAAACGAAGAAAAGTGTATGTTATTACGGAACGCGGGAAAGAAGTATTGCACTTAGACTTTATGAGAATGCAGCACATTATTGAGGTTACAAAGAGTTTATTACACGTATAGTTAGGGGGAAACGATGATGTGGAGATTGAAATTCTTTTTAGACTTTGAGAAAGAGGAAAAATGGTTAGAAGAGATGGCTTGGAAAGGCTATCAACTGGAAAGCACTACATTTGGTTATACATTTAGATATACAGAACCAGAAGATGCGACGATTAAAATAGACCATAGAGTATTTAGTAGAAAAAGTGACTTTATTAATTACTGTACATTATTTGAAGATAGTGGCTGGGAGCATATAGCTGGTAATCGTTGGTCAGGTACGTACTATTTTAAAAAGGTAAATGAGGAAAGTGAAGATGACATTTTTTCAGATCCAATGTCACGAGCAGGGAAGTATAAGCGTCTATCTAAAACATTTTTAGAATTAGCAATCTGTTATTTGCCAATATTATTTTTATTTATGTATAGTAATACAATGAATTTAGGAGCCTTTGTAAATCCGAAAGAACTATACTTGACGCCAGGATTATGGGATAAGCAAGGTGTATCATTTCTATGGTCATTCTTATTTGAAACGCCATTTGCATTAATGAGAGGACTTTTTTTGACATTTATCCCCGTTGCGACATGTATGTTTTTCGTTTGCTCGTATAAAGCGAATCGATTGTATGAAGAGAGAAGATGATAGGATGGATCCCCTGAAAGCTTAAACTCTTGGGATAGATGGGCATCTATAATGACACTTTTCAAAAGAATCAGCTTTATAGAGCATACCCATAGTTTATAGTCTACTATATACCTTTTCATGAATATGTAAAATTACATAAAATTTCAGTGAAAAAGAGAGTATACTTTCGTATTGTGTAATAAAGATAAAGCCCGCCTACGGAAATAGGCGGGCTTTTTTTACTTATAAAGAAAAGACAACCTTTAAGGTGTCTTCCTTCGATTTGAAACATTTTACTAGGTTAAGTTTTTGTGATAATAAACTCTTTTAATTGGAATGAACCTACGCAGTACATCACTTTATTCTTAAGCATCATTCTCAACAAAAGTGAAGATTTTCATTATCTTTTTAACTACAAAGGGTAATAATTTAGAAGCTAAAAATGCAAGTACGAAAGCAATTCCCCATGTTTTCATCCATGATTTGAGAAATAAAGCTGTATATCCAACATTCATTGAAACCATGACGAAAGAGATAATGCTAGATATGCCTAAAATCATAAAGATATTAAAAATTAATGGTTCAAATTTTTTATTGATTTTCAACATTAACACCTATTTTCTATATGCTTTGCTGCCCAATTTCACCAACATCTAATCTTACAGTTTGAAATCTAGGTTGTCCAGTTTGTTTTACTTTGGTGCAATAGCGATATTGTTTGGAATAAAGTTTCACTTTATTATTTAAGAGCGAATAAATGAAAAATAAAATATCCAAAAATATAGATAGAAATCCGCTTTTATACCTTTCAATAAAAGAATACTAGCATTATATATTATAAGGAATACTTGTCCTTAATTGTAAATGAAAGGGGGGAATTGGTATGAGTTATGGCTATGGTCACCCTCCAAAAAAATGCTTTGAACATCATAATGAAACTTTATCAACGGGTGTATTACGTAGACATTCCGCTACGTTATTTCTTACTGTTGAAGCTATGAATGTTGATCCAGATGATACTCGTAGAGTAACAGTTGAAATGTTTGATTGGTCATCGGGTTCTCCGGTATTGTTACCATTAATAGACCCTTCAACACAAACATTGCCACCTAATCGATATGTTACTTTTCGTTCAGCAGCTCTTCCTCCAGCACTCTTTGCTTATGAAGTAAGAATCATTCGTCCGAAAGATAGAGATGTTGTTACAAATGTTTTTGGTCTTAGTGCAATCGTATTTAACCCACAAGAAGGAAATAATGTTTTACAACATGATTTAGCAAAATTAGACTTTAAATAGATTTTATAAAGGTCTATTTATTGAGCATGATTAAACAAAAGAGTAGGGTGTAATCCTACTCTTTTTTTAACGTTAACTAGAATTTTAAAAGAAATCCTTCATCATTTTAGCATCTTTAATATTTACTATCACACCTTCTACCTTATCTTTCTTCTCATCTTTAGCAATTGTAATTTGTTCCTTATTATCAACCCAAACAAGAAACTCTTCTTTGGAGTCATCTTTATATGTAACGGTAATAGTAGAATGTGCAGATTCTCTCTTTTTTTGATCTAAAGTAATTGTTGTAGGTGTTCCATTTTGAACTGCTGAAACGATAGATTGTATCATTTCTTCGTTATCTGTTTGAGATTTGGAAGTAGTATGATTTGTTGTTTTCAGTATTTCAATGTCTGAAATATTTGCGGAGTTTAATTGAAAGGTATATTGTGCATGTTCTTGCTTAACTTGTGAAGCTTTATCTGTAGCCGAGGTGCTTGCACAACCTATTAAAGTGAAAGATAGAGCGGTTAGTGCGCATATAGATATGATTTTTTTCATAGTATCCCTCCTTAAGATTAATTATAACAATTTTCTGTTAATTTAGGTAGTTATTGTAAGGGGAAGATGTTTTAAAGTGGTAAATGATGTTGTTCATTTTCTATTAAAATTAAAATTCACATAATTTTTTTCATATTTTATGTTTAACATTTCGAAAATAGGTGTACTACATATAATATAACAAATAATTCATTTTAAAGGAGGAAGTTAAAGATGGAAACGAAGTATAGGAAACCTTTTGTATATGAATTTATTACGGAGAAAGAGGTCATGAATGCGGCGAATGATCTAGTGAAGAAAGGAATAGAACAAAAAGATATTTACGTGTTAACACATGAGAAAGAGAGGACAGATAGAATCGCAGATAATGCAGACGTGAACACGATTGGAATAAAAGAGGAAGGACTTGGGACAAGCATTATTAATGTCTTTCAAAAAACGGGAGATCAGTTAAGAAATAAGATGCAGGAGTTAGGGCTTAATGAGGAAGAAGCAAACTTCTACGAAGAAAAGCTAGATGAAGGGAAGATCTTGTTATTCGTTAAAGATTTAGAAAGAGTCGGTGAATGGTTACACGAAAGAAGATGCATGTATTCTATTTAAATTTGTATCCTGTAAATCTATAAATCTATTACGAAAAGGAGATGGGAAATATGAGTGAGAGCGGACTAAAAGAACAAATTACTGGTAAAGTGGAAAAGGCAAAGGGACAAGTAAAAGAAGGAATTGGTGAAGTTACAGAAGATAGAAAGTTGAAAAATGAAGGGAAGTGGGACAAGACGAAGGGAACGATAAAAGAAAAAGTCGGAAAAGTGAAACAAAAGATAAGTGATGGATTGGATAATAAAGAATAATACATGTTTATCAAGCTTTGGTTACATACCAAAGCTTGATAAATCCAATATAAAACGAATATAGGAGGTTTAATTGTGGGACTTATTATTACGTGTATTGTAGGTGGACTTATTGGTGCGTTAGCTGGAATGATTACGGGAAAAGACTTTCCTTTAGGTATAGTTGGTAATGTGATTGCCGGATTAATTGGATCTTGGGTAGGTAGTGCGTTATTTGGTCATTGGGGTCCTGAATGGGGAGGCATTTTCGTTCTTCCAGCGTTATTAGGTGCAATCGTCTTTATTTTAATCGTTACATTCTTCTCTAGAATGCTACGGAAAGCGTAAGTATGATAATGAATAGTAATCTTAAGTTTATTATATATAACTATAAAGTGAATGAACTGATAAAAATACATAAAAAAGCATCCAATTAAACTAATTTGGATGCTTTTTTATGTATTTTACATAGGAATGAGTGGAGGATGAAGAACCCCCCACTCATTAACATTACACTTTCTATTATGTATTAAGCCATCGTTACCTTTTTACAATTATTTATTCTTACGACTTGCCTTGGTTCTATATGAGATAAGTCCTCGCTATTACTTATATCAACTACAATTGTATTCGTTAGTATGTTAATAATGGAACCAACTAATTTTGTAGCATGATCGTGTCGATAAGAAAATTGAACGAAATCTCCCTTTTTAAAGTTGTGCTCTTCCATAGATAGATCCCCCTAAAAATAATGTTTATACATTATACATACACAAAATTATAAGTTTTAAACATTTATTAGTACGATTTAAGTGTTAAGCCGAGAAAGGTGTAGAAAATTTATTTATAATGAAAATAAAAAAATATGTTTAAAACTAATTTTTATGGGTAATTAAATAGTAAAAGTTCGAGATAAGGGGGCGGAAATGATGAATTTGGCAATAAATATTTTGCAAAATGATGGAGGTTATACGGTACAACTTAATGGTGAAATTGATGCATATACGGCATCAGATTTAAAAAATAAGATTATGCCTATTGCAAGCGAAAAAGAGGTTCAGATTGTAGTAGATTTTCATAACGTAGATTATATGGATAGCACCGGTTTAGGTGTTTTTATAGCGCTATTAAAAGCGGTTAAGAAAAATGATGGAAAACTAGAGTTTATTGGTGTATCTAAAAGGTTAAAAAGATTATTTGATATTACAGGGTTAACAGAAATATTAAATTTGAATTCCGATTTTGAAAAAGTAGAAAGAAGGTGACTAGGGATGATGGAGAGATTTGAAAAGATAGAAATGAAAATTCCTGCAAAGGCAGAATATGTGGCTATTATTCGTTTAACAATGGCTGGTGTTGCGAATCGAATGGGCTTTGCTTATGACGATATAGAAGATATGAAAATTGCTATTAGTGAAGCATGTACAAATATTGTACAACATGCATATAAAGAAGACGTTGGAGAAATTGCAATTGTCTTTGGACTATATGAAAATCGATTAGAAATTATGGTTGCGGATAATGGGGTTAGCTTTGATTTTAATAACTTAAAAAGGAAAGTTGGTCCGTATGATATTAGTAAACCAGTAGAACATTTGCCGGAAAATGGTTTAGGTTTATATTTAATTAATACGTTAATGGATGATATACAAATCATGCATGATGAGGGTATGACAGTTTTAATGACAAAATATATACAAAGAGAGCAGGTGGAGAATGATGGAAATCCAATCTCAACCTACGAATCTTACTAAAGAAGACGTTATTAAACTAATTGCAGACTTCCAACAAAACCAATGTGATGAAGCGCAGGAAAGGTTAGTTGAGCATTATAAAAATCTTGTCTATTCCATTGCATATCGCTATTCAAAAGGCGGACCGATGCATGAGGATATTATACAAGTAGGCATGTTAGGGCTCTTAGGTGCAATAAGAAGGTATGATTATTCGATAGGGAATGCCTTTGAGCCTTTTGCAATACCTACAATAGTAGGCGAAATAAAGAAGTATTTACGTGATAAAACTTGGGGCATTCACGTTCCAAGGCGAATTAAAGATTTGGGCGGGAAAATTAAGCTTGCGATAGAGGAGCTAACAGATCACCTACAACGTTCACCGAGGATAATAGAAATCGCAAATCATTTAGGACTATCGGAAGAGGAAGTTCTAGAGATTATGGATGCGAAAAATAATTATCGAGTATCTTCCTTAGATGATGTAGTTGAAAATTCATCTGATGGAAGTTCGGTAGCGAGAATTGAATCTGTAGGTGAAGTAGAGCAAGGATATGAAGAGACAGAAAGGCGTCTCGTTTTAAAGGATATTTTTAACGTATTAAATGATACGGAAAAGAGTGTTATTCATTATATATTTGGAGAAAATTTAAATCAAAAAGATACAGGGGAACGGTTAGGTATTTCACAAATGCACGTTTCTCGTATTAAAAGACAAGCGATAAGTAAATTGAAGCAAGCCGCATTTTTAGATACATAAAAAATTTAAAATAATGATGTTTAAAACATGAGAAAAGGGGTACTTATTAAGTATAGGAGGAGATATGAAAATGTCACACGATGTGAAAGAACTAATCGAAGGATTGAATGAAGATTTAGCAGGAGAATACTCAGCAATTATTATGTATAACCATAATGCAGCTACAGTTTCTGGTATATATAGACAAGTGTTAAAACCTTTCTTTGAATCTGAAATTAGTGATGAACAAGGACATGCCCTATATTTAGCGGAG
This sequence comes from Bacillus sp. PK3-067, assembly GCF_056738645.1. Classification (NCBI taxonomy): domain Bacteria; kingdom Bacillati; phylum Bacillota; class Bacilli; order Caryophanales; family Bacillaceae; genus Bacillus; species Bacillus sp. PK3-067. The sequence goes on from NZ_CP096490.1 coordinate 988,626, forward strand.
AAAATTAAGACGCTAGGTGGTACCCCCACTACGATCCCTTTACCAGTGAAACAAGTAGAAGATGTTAGAGAAATGTTAGAATCCGCTAGACAATCAGAATATGAAACAATTAAGCGTTATGAAACGAGAAAAGAACAGGCAGCGAAATTAAATATGACAGAGTTAGTTGTAAAACTAGAAGATATGATTGCCGATGAAACAAATCATATGGAAGAATTAGATCGTCTTTTAAATGATAAAGCAATGGTGTTAAATTAAAAGTAGAAATTTATAGAGTGAAAGAACAAATTCCTATTTCTAGGGGTTTGTTCTTTTGTTGTATAAATATGTTTGAGTAAGAAATTTTCATTTTGTAACTGAGTATGTAATACTAGAAAAATAGAAAATGATAATAGATTTACATTTTAAATAAGAAAAGGGGAAATAACTTGTGTCCATTTTAATTGTTGATGATAATCCGGTTAACATATTTGTAATTGAGAAGATTTTAAAACAAGCCGGATATCATGATCTTGTATCGCTCAATTCTGCACAAGAGCTCTTCGAATACATACAGTTTGGAAAAGATTCTTCCAGGCATAATGAAATTGATTTAATATTATTAGATATTATGATGCCTGAAATTGATGGACTTGAAGTTTGTAGGCGATTACAAAAAGAGGAGAAGTTTAAAGATATCCCTATTATTTTTGTTACAGCTTTAGAGGATGCAAATAAATTGGCCGAAGCTCTTGATATGGGGGCAATGGATTATATTACGAAACCTATAAATAAAGTTGAACTATTAGCACGTATGCGTGTAGCGTTACGCTTGAAATCGGAATTAAATTGGCATAAAGAGCAAGAAGAAAATCTTCGGAATGAACTAGATTTAGCTACGCAAGTACAAAGAAACTTATTAAGTAGCCCATTAAGAGAAGATCATCTAAAAATTGAAGCAAGTTACTTGCCCTCATTTAAACTAGCTGGAGATATGTATTATTGGTATAAAATCGATGAAAATCGCTACGGTATTATATTATTAGATGTGATGGGACATGGTGTATCTGCTTCATTAGTTTGTATGTTTATTTCGTCTGTATTACGTGAAACGATTAAATGTTTAATTGATCCAGAACTCGTTATTAAAGAATTAAATAAATATATGACCCTTTTACATAATGAAAATGATAATATTCCCTATTATTTTACGGCCATATACTTAGTTGTTAATACAGAAGATAGAACAGTTGAATATGTCAATGCAGGGCATCCTTCTGGATATGTTTTAGTTGATGAAACAAATGTAGTTGAACTAGATCGCGGGAGTTGTGCGGTAGGATTTTTTGATGAAATAAAAGTTGAAAAGACAGTTATACCTTTTGAGAAAAATGCTCAAATCGTATTATTTACAGATGGTGTTCTTGAAGCAATTGCAAATGATGAATTTGAGGCTGAAGAGAAATTACGTACTTTTACAGAAAGAAAATGGGGAGATTTAGAAGGCGAGATAGAAGGGTTTTACAAGGAAGAACAAAAGAAAGCGCAATCAGATGATATGTGTCTCATTATGATACAAACGAATGCGAAATAAAAAGCGTATGAAATCCAAACAGAGGATTTCATACGCTTTTTATTGTATTTTTTGATAAATTTGTTCACTAGGATTAAATTGGGTATAATGCGGCATTATATTTGAAAAACGAAGAGTTTCTTTATTTCCTAAACATAGAAATCCATTGTGACCTAAGCTTTCATAAAATAGTTGCTGCACTTGATTTTGAAGTTTGCTTGTAAAGTAAATTAAAACGTTACGACAAAGTATAATATGAAACTCGTTAAAAGATTGATCGGTTACTAAATTATGCTGTGCAAAAATAATGTTTTGTAAAAGTGATGGATTAAAATAAGCAAAACGATTATCTGTTGAATAATAGTTAGAAAACGCTTGTGTACCGCCAGCTTGTAAATAGTTTTTCGTATAAGTTTGCATTTTATTTAACGGGAGGATACCTTGTTTTGCTTTTTCTAACACATTTGTATTCATATCTGTTGCGTAAATAACCGACTTTTCACTTAATCCTTCTTCGTGAAGTAAGATGGACATTGATAATACTTCTTCACCAGTTGCGCATCCAGCATGCCAAATTCTAATTTCAGGTTGCTTTTTCAATTCAGGAATAACATGCTCTCTTAGCGCTTTAAAAAAGGCAGGGTTACGGAACATCTCAGTTACATTAATCGAGAAATCATTTAATAACTGTTCTAAAACCCCTTCCTCGTGAATTACTTTTTCAATTAATTTTGAAATGGTTGGGATATTAGAGAGCTGCATTCGATTACAAATCCTTCTATAAATAGATGTGCGAGCATATTGGCGAAAATCAAATCCTGATAGTTTAAATACCGCTTCCAATAGTAATTCAATTTCTAAGTTTGTGCGCTCATCCGTATCTACTGATGGATCAAAATTATAATACTTATTTTCCACTCCAACTAAACCTCACTTATTTTATTAACCATACACTCATTACCGAATAGAGTTGATGTAGATTTAATGGTTTACTTATATAATCTGAAGCGCCAGCAGATAAACATTTTTCCTTATCATTTGGCATTGCTTTAGCAGTTAATGCGATAATAGGTATTTCATGTAACCCTAAGTTCATTCGGATATTTTCCATCGTTTCATAACCGTCCATATTCGGCATCATAATATCCATTAAAATAAGGTCAATATTTGTATTGCTTTTTAGTATTTCTAAACACTCTATGCCGTTTTGGGCAGTAATAATGTTGGCATTTTGTTTTTTTAATGCATTTTGTAACGCAAATATATTTCGATGATCATCATCGACAATTAAAATGGTTTTCTCTTGGAAGACGTTATTTGTTTCGGTAGTAACGATAGTTTCTTCAACAACTTTAGCAGGAATAACATCTTCTATCGTTGCTGCGACTTCTAAATTGGATAACTGTATATCATGTAATCCATTTGGAAGGTTAGGAATATATACGGTGAAAGTACTACCTTCTCCTACATTACTCTCTAACGTAATCCAACCACCTAATAATCTCGCAAACTCTTTACAAATAGATAAACCTAATCCTGTACCACCATACTTTCGAATCGTTGCTCCATCTGCCTGTTGAAAGGCTTCGAAAATAAGTTGATGCTGTTCTTTAGCGATACCAATACCAGTATCTTTTACTGAAATTGTAATCCAATCTTTACTGATAGACTGCATATCATGACTTAAATTGGTTGTTTCTATCGAATCAAAATGTAAAGAAACGGATCCTTTTTCTGTGAATTTAAATGCATTGGATAATAAGTTTTTAATAATTTGCTCAATCCGTTTTGCATCTGTATAAAACAGATCAGGAATCGTATCACTGTCCTCAATAGTAAATTCGACATTTTTTTGTGCAGCTATATGTAAAAAGTTTTGATGCATATTGGCTGCCATGTCACTTATGTTCGTTGCCTCAAAAATGATGTCTAGTTTGCCTGCTTCTACTTTAGATAAATCTAGTATGTCATTAATTAAAGTAAGTAAGTCTTTCCCTGATGAATGAATGACAGTTGCTAATTCAATCTCATCGTCGGATAAATTGTTATCATGATTTTCTCTTAACATTTCAGATAATAGTAAAATACTATTTAATGGTGTGCGTAATTCATGTGACATATTTGCTAGGAACTCAGATTTGTATTTTGAGCTGCGTAACAACTCGCTTGCTTTTTCTTCTAATTCTGATTTGGTAATTTGTAAGTCAGCTGTCTTCTGCTCAGCCTCTTCAGTTCTAGACTCTAATTGTTCATTCGTTGTTCGTAATTCTTCTGCTTGCATTTGTAGTTCTTCCGCTTGCGTTTGCAATTCTTCTGATTGAACTTGCAACTCTTCTGTCATTGCTTGTGATTCATGTAAAAGAGTTTGAATTCGCATACGTCCCATAATGCTATGAATTGTTAAACCTAGATTATCAACGGTTTGTTGAATTAAATCTTGATGTAAATCTGAAATCTCAGTTACACTTACTAACTCCATTACTGCGATCACTTCATCCTCAAATAAGATAGGGATGACTAGTAGATTTTTAGGACGTATTTCTAATACTCCACTAGTGACATAACGAAACTCTTCGGGTATGTCACTGAGAATAAAACTTTTCTTTTCTAAAGCAGACTGTCCAATGAAACCTTCACCCATTTTAATGGATTGTTTTCCAATATCAGCACCTTGATCGGCGAAAGAAGCTTTTTTCACATAGTAGACAGTTTCTTCATATTCTTCACGTACATAAAATGCACCGCAAGAAGTTTGCGTTTTTTGTATGATGCCACTAAGAATTTTTTTACCTAACATCTCAATAGAAGATACACCTTGATACATTAAAATTAATTCTGCAAGCTCAGTTTGTAACCACTCTCTTTTTGATATTTCGTCTAGTAGGTGATTTGTTGTATGAGCAAGATCTTTTATTTCATCATGTGTATTTACATGAATTCTTTCCGTAATTTTTTCTTTAGAAGAAATGGATTTAATAGCTTGAATTACATTTTTAATCGTTTTTGTAATGGCATTCGAAATATAGAGTGAAACGATAATAGAAATACAAGAAAGTAAGAACAATAAACTGTATAACCAAATCTCTAATTTATTATTTTCAGTATCTAATTGTGCAGCTCTTTTTTTCGTTAGTTGCTCCTCAGTGTTACGGAAGTTAGTTAGCTGTGATTGTAATGACTGAATTTGAGTCGTGTCGATTGTTTGTACATTATTACTATTATTATTTGCAATGAGTGGGTGAATCTCTTTATTAATCCAACTAGTAATGTTTTCGTTAATCTGTTTTAATTTTTCTTGCTGAGAGGGATTATCCTCTAATAAAGCAAAAAGATCTTGATAATGTTTTTCGTAATCCTTTTCCGCAGAATTAAGGGATTGCACGTAAGTAGGGTTATTAGAAATGATAAACCCTTTCGCTTTATTTTCAATTGTTAGTAACTCTTTCTCCACTTGATTCGTTAAATTGAGAACTTTAAAATCGTGATCAATAATAAAATTACGAGATTTTTGTAAGCTGGAAATCTCATTGTTTAACATAATGAAAGAAACAAGTAAGAACAAAATGATAACTAAATAACCAGCCATAATTTTGTAGCGAATACTAAATTTTGCTTTCGAGTTCATTAAAAATTCCTACCTTCAAGGTTATTAAAACTTTTCTATTTTAAAGAATGAAAAACGTAATATATATTATATCAGTTTTCATAAGGTCAAACTAGAAATCCCCCTATTGTATTAGGGGGTTCTTTTTTAATAGAGGAAATCATTTTGAAATATAAAAACATATATGAAAGGTAGTAGACGAGGGAATAGAGGATAACAAACATTCTAAGAAGGGAAGAGTGTTTTTAAAGCTCTTTTTGCATCTATTCCTTCAAAAATAAATAATACAAGATCTCTCTTTTTTACAGTAAGGAAAAAGGATACTAGAGTGCTTAAGTTTTTAATAGAAGTAAGTGTTCCGTGTTTACTTATAAATACATTCGTTTGAAATGTTGTCATTAAAGCATAAAAATGATGAATCTGCGTTATTGTAGGTGTTTCATTATAAGAAATAGTAGTAGAGTGAATGGCGTTCATCGTAATATTCCTTTCCATATAGTAAGCATAACAATATAAACATACCCGTTTAAAAAAATGTTAAACATATAAATAAGAAAAAATATAATTATATTTTTTTACGTTTAGAAAAGGTTAGGAAGGGTATACATATACTACAAAGAGATTAACTGAAGATGAATTGTAAGATGTCTATGTTTAGTAGATTAGTCTATCAAAATATAATTTTACTTTAAATAAAAAGGAGCCTGGTATACATGAATGAAATGATGATTAATATTACATTTGATTTAATTTACTTGTTAAGTAGTTCACTTGTAGTGCTTATACTATTCGCTTTTTTCGTAAATGGTTATGTTAATAAGAAGATTAGTGTATACAAAAATGAAGAAAAATAAAGATACATTATATAAAACTTTAGGAGGTTAATAGTTATGAATGTAGATAGAAAAATAGTAGGTGTTTTTAGAACAATTGATGATGCGGCACTCGTTATTAATGAATTAAATGAAAAAGGATACTCAGCAGATAACATTTCAGCTATTGCGAAAGATCAAAAGGAAATTGAACATCTGGAAGAAAAATCGGGTGAAAAAGTGAATAGCGAAACTGCACATAAAGCAGATATCTTTTCAGCAACAGGGCTTGTAGCTGGAGGAGTAGCAGGCGGACTCGGTGGTTTATTAACAGGTCTTGGTATACTTGCCGTTTCTGGAATGGGTCCAATCGTAGCAGCGGGACCGATCGCAGCAGCTATTGGAGGAGCTGGTATTGGCGGAGGAGCTGGAAGTTTAATAGGAGCATTTATAGGATTAGGAATTCCAGAAGAACATGCTAAAAAGTATGAAGAATATATTTACGATGGAAATATATTAATTTTAGTAGATGCAAAATTAGATAATAAGTTAGAAATCTATAAAATCTTTGATAAGCATCATGCTTATAACTCTGATTTCTTTAAATAAAATGTAAACAAAGTAAATATCGTTTTTTGATCTTACAAATTTGGCGCGGCCGAGGAGTCGTATGACTATAAGAGAGGAAGGGCTTATAGTAAAAGATCAAGTTCTATCATGCTATTTAAAAGGGAAGAGGTGTCTTTTCGTGATTGTAAAAATATTAAAGGATAGCAGTAATAGTTTCCTTTGTACAGTTCAAAATAAAAATGGAGACCAGTATGTGAAGAAATGGTTTCGTAAACATGAAAACAATGAAAAATTAGGACGACCAACTTTTAAAGAAGTAGAAAAGGACTGGAAAGAAAATAAAGAGTCGTTTATGTATCCTAATGTTAAAGCGCTTTATTAAACATAATAGGCATTTTATTCTTACAAAACTGTCACATTCCTGTAAGGTAATTCAATAGATTAGTTGTGTGTTCCATGTCATAATAAAGACATAAGAAAGCTTATTAAAACTACAATTTATTAGGAGAGTGTCAGTCATGATTGTAACAACAACGTCTGGAATTCAAGGTAAAGAAATTATTGAGTATATCGATATTGTAAATGGTGAAGCTATTATGGGTGCAAATATTGTCCGCGATTTATTCGCTTCTGTTCGTGATGTTGTCGGTGGTCGTGCTGGTTCTTATGAAAGTAAGCTAAAAGAAGCTCGTGATATCGCAATGGACGAAATGAAAGAACTTGCAAAACAAAAAGGTGCGAACGCTATCGTTGGTGTTGACGTAGATTACGAAGTAGTTCGTGATGGAATGTTAATGGTTGCTGTAAGTGGTACAGCTGTACGTATATAAGTAAATAAAAAACAGGCTCACCCCTTGAAGTTTATGCTTTGAGGGGGTTTTTTATTTTTCTTTTGTTCATGACTAAAGTTAAAATAGAGAAGGGCCGACGTACTAGCTCGCTTATTTCAAATGTAGTATATTATTTCTTAAGAAAAAGCAAGTAAATGGAAGTTTTTGTATTTAAAGAAGGTGTTAATTTTATGACAAATAATAAAATTGCTATTTGAGGTACGAAGAGAATGAGTGGTATGAATAATTTTAGAAAGTGTATAGTTAATAGAAATAAACGATGGAGTATGTAAAGAGTTATATTACATAAAATTTATTATGAATGGAGGCGGTTACACTATGTTTTGGTTAGGATGTTTTTTAGGATACATTGTAGGTTCTATTATTACATGTGCGCTACTTTACTTTGGATATAGATCCAATGAAAATAAAAAAGCGGATATGCAAAAAGGGGAGGAGAGAAAAATCAATAAAAGAGGTGTATAGTAGGCGAAAGGTAAGGTGATAACATTGATGCAAAAATAAAGGACAGTTACATATTTCATATGATTACTATGTACTGTCCCGCTTATTCCTTTTGGATTAGGAAAAATTGTTCCCTGTCTTGCTATAAATTTCATAAGCAAAAAATCCAAATAAATAGCCTATTCCAGATCCTAAACTAACTGAAAGTAGTAATGAATCAGGAGAAAATATGCCAACAATAATACCGATCAAACACCCTAAAAGCATTCCTATTGGTATTAAACTATCTAATAAAACTTGAGCGTTTTTTGATTTTTTCTTACCTAAGTTACCGTTGTTATATTTATGTTTAAGGCTACCAATCACATATACTACAATTCCCCCGACTATTAAAACAGGCGCAATTGCCGTGAGTAACCACATGTTAGAACCTCCTTTCGCTTTTTTAATTAAATTACATAAGCTACTTAAAATTCTATGCTACTAAATGGATTGATAGTTGAATGTACTCAATTTAATAATTCGTTAAAAAAACTTTCCCTTTCGTTTTCTCCGCAGATTGCACAACATCAACCGCCGTTTTCACATCCGCTAAGTCATATGTAGAATGTACTTTCATAAAACGTAATTGCTTATTTTCTACTAAGTGAATTAAATGACGAAACGTCTCTTGCCATTTATATGGTGACACTTCTTTATTCCAATGTCGTAAATGAAATATGTTCGCGTGCACTTTTGCTTTCGTGACAATCTCTGCCCAGTTTACTTGTATGCCTGATAGAAGACCGATCGTTAAAAAGTGCCCGTTTGGACGTAAGGAGAAAGCTAATTCATTTCCATCCGGTCCCCCAATAGAATCAATCGCAGCGTCTGCACCTCTGCCGTTTGTTAATGTCATAACTGTTTCATAAAGCGGGGCAGTCGAAGTATCAATTACATGATGAGCGCCAAGCTGAAGTAATTCCTCTGTATGTTTACTATTTCTTGTCACGGCAATGAGTTGGAAATTTAAAATTTGCGATAACTGCGCAAAAAGATGACCAATTGCGGATCCACAAGCATTCACTAATAAAACGTCATTACGCTGTAAGTTTAACGTTTCTGTACATGTAACCCACGCTGTAAGGGGATTAATATACATTTGTGCCGCGGTAAAATCATCAATAGAATCGGGAATAGGGACTACAAAATCAGCCGATGTTTTCACATATTCTTGCCAAGTACCTTCCCCGCGTAACGGTAACACACGTTTACCGATAAGCTCTCTAGAAACAAAAGCTCCTACATCTTCTACAATACCAACACCTTCATAACCAGGTATGTTAGGTAACGGAATTCTATGAGCGTACGCTCCGGTTATTGGAATTAAGTCAGATGGATTAATCGGTCTAACTAGCATACGGACGAAGACTTCATTATCTTTCAGTGGTTCTATATTTTTATATTCAACTTGTAATACGTCTTTTGGATTGCCAAACTTATGAAATTGAATGTGTTTTCCACGCAAGATAGATGTTCCCCCTTAGTTTGATTGAGTTTATTATAGCATTTTTGGTTTGGTTGGTTATTTTGTTAATGATAAATAGGGTTTGTACAATGGTAAGTAAAATAGATTTTAATTTACGTATTTATCAGAATTTTATAAAATGTGTATATAACTATGAAATGGGGGAGATTTCTTCATGTGTACTAGTTTGACGTTACAAACTAAAAATTTCCAACATCTTTTTGCGAGAACAATGGATTTCACATTAGATATGAATCAGGAAGTAATAATCATTCCTCGGCGTTATCAGTGGAACAATATAACTGGTGAAACAATCCGAACGAAAAAGGCTGTTGTCGGAATGGGAATTAATTTTGGAGGAAGGGTCATGATGGCAGATGGAGTAAATGAAGCTGGTATGACATGTGCAACTCTCTATTTCCCAGGATTCGCTACTTATAGTAGTCATGTAGATAGCAATAAAACGAATGTAGCACCATTTGATTTTGTGACTTGGAGCCTCACGCAGTTCAATTCTGTTGAAGAATTAAGAAAATCTATTGATAGCATTGCCTTTATAGATGTGCCATTACCAATTTTAGGGGTTACTCCACCGCTACATTGGATTTTAGCAGATAAATCGGGAGAATGTATTGTACTTGAGCCGACAGCTGATGGAATAAAAGTGTATGACAATCCAATAGGAGTGATGACTAATAGTCCGGAGTTTAGTTGGCATTTACAAAATTTAAGACAATATATTGGTCTTAAATCGCAGCCATTTGCGCCAACGGAGTGGGGCGATGTACCATTAAGTGCTTTTGGCCAAGGTTCAGGATCGATGGGACTTCCTGGAGATTTCACACCGCCATCAAGATTTGTACGGGCAGCGTATGGCAAACAAAACATTCAAGGTATAGAGAACGAAGAAGAGGGTATATCGGCTATTTTTCATATTTTATCGAATTGTGAGGTTCCTAAGGGGGCAGTAATAACAGAAGACGGTATATTAGATAATACGATCTATACAAGTGCAATGTGTATGGAGTCTGGAACATATTATTACCATACTTACGATTGTAGACAAATTATAGCCATTCATTTATTCAATGAAGATTTAGATACAGCTGAGATTAAAACGTATCCGTTTCAGCGGAAACAAAAAATATTTTATGAAAACTGAAGCGCCCCTGAAAAAGTGAGACTAATAAAAACACCTCCATTTAATTTGCATACTTAGTATGCGAATTTAGGAGGTGTTTTTTATCATTTACCAATATTCAGGTTTACTTCTTGCTATTCTATTAAGCCGAAGCTCTCTTCATTCTCTCAAGTAAACTAGACAACACATGCGTACGATAAGATTCTAGTTTTTTACCTTCATAAGTACGGATACCTAATTTTTTAAGTTCTTTTACATACCAACCTTTGCTTCCGAAATACATGTGATCGCTCCCCTTCAACTTTGTTTTTATTTATCCTGATTGCATATGGAGGTACAGGAATTATAATGAAGGAAATGAATTTCGCGCGAAAATGGTTAACTTTGTTGCAAAAGACATATATACTAAAGATAGTATACAACGAGGTGGACAAGACGTGATTATAGAGAAGCACGAAATTCAAATTGACCAAATTACTAGCGGTAAAGTGAATATCTTTACTTTCTATAGAAATAGAAAGCAAATTGATGATCATTTTTTACGATTGCAAGAACCATCGCTTACAGCAAACTACTTCTTCCATTTTCATTTTGATGCAGAGAGCTTGCATCTACTGCAGAAAGAGTTTCCGAGCGTATATCCGTACGACGGTAGTGAAACGATTCACGACTGGACGGAAAAGATGAAAGCTGAATTGCAACATCAGATCCAAACAGGAAAATGGAATAAACGCGTACGTATCGGTAATCGCATTCTAGATGTGGTGTTTACGTGGTGTGACGAAGATATAGTAGAGTGAAAAAGAAGCGGATGACGCTTCTTTTTTTTAGCGCTGGAATAAAACGAGCTTACCTGCAGTAGATGTACAGCGATGTGTTTTTTCATACAATCCTTTTTCTTGTAAGATAGATTCACCTTTTGCTTTTGCTTCTTTTTCAGTTGCCGCCTCGAATGATTCGTCTAATGCTTTTGAACCATCTTTTTCAAAGACTGTTAGAACGTATACTCCCATGAAAATTCCCTCCAATAATTAAAATCAGAATCTTATAATTATTTTGACATAAAACGCTACAATATGCAAAGAAATATATGACATTGCGTGGTAAAATAGAATGCAACTTTACTCATCGAGAATATTTTTATTCTCGATGAGTATTAGTTTTCAGCGATGTTAATTTTAATAAAATGAAACTTTTGAAAGATAGAAAGGATCGTTATTTGTGAAACAAGTAAAGTTTATACATGCGGCTGATTTGCATTTGGATAGTCCGTTTAAAGGGATGGAGATGAATGTACCGCAGTCTGTTTGGGAGAGAATGAAGCAAAGTACGTTTGAATCATTTGAGCGTATTGTTGATAAAGCGATTCAAGAGCGCGTTGATTTCGTATTACTAGCTGGGGATTTGTATGATGCGGAGACGAGAAGTTTGAGGGCGCAAGTGTTTGTGCGTGAGCAAATGAAGAGACTTTCGCAGTACGATATCCCTGTTTTTATTATTCACGGTAACCATGATCATTTAGGGGGAAGCTGGGCAGCAATTGAGTTTCCGGAAAATGTTCATGTATTTACTGAGCCTTATGTAGAAGAGAAATCATTTTATAAAAATGGTGAGCTATTAGCTTCTATTTATGGTTTTAGTTATTTGCAGCAAGCGGTAACAGATAATATGACAGCGCAGTATACGAAAATGAGTGATGCGCCTTTTCATATTGGCATGCTTCACGGAAGTGTGGAAGGAGATGCAGAGCATAATCGCTATGCACCGTTTCAAATTCGTGAGTTGAAAGAAAAACAGTTTGATTATTGGGCTCTTGGCCATATACATAAACGTGAAATTTTATCAGAAGAACCATGCATTATTTATCCAGGGAACATACAAGGTCGTCATCGTAAGGAAACAGGCGAGAAGGGTGCGTACCTTATTGAACTTACGAAACAAGGAACGCAGTGTTCATTTTTCCATACGGCAGATGTTGTATGGGATGAAATCGAAGTTTGTATTGATAGACTTGAAACTGTTGATGAACTTATGACGAGCCTATCTACTGCGATGAATGAATGCCGAAGAGAAGAGGAAGGTACGCTATTAACTGTCGTATTCACAGGACAAGGCTCACTTTCCCCTTATTTGCGTGACGAAAAGCGCGTGGAAGAGATTTTTCACATTTTAGCATCTAGCGAAGAGCGAAAAGATTTTGTATATGCGATGAAGTGGAAAAATGAGACGGTTTCTTTTGCGGAAATCGAACGTTTGAAAGCGGAAAATCATTTCATAGGTAGTGTGCTAAAGGAGTTAGAAGCTTTCAGCAATATGGACGGAGTATTGCGCACTATTTGGACATCTCCTGTAGCGCGTAATAGTATTGAATCTTTTACAGAAGAAGAGAAGAAAGAGATTCAAAAGGAAGCAGAAAATATTATTTTAGAGCAATTATTCCAGCAAGAGAGGGATAAAAAATGAGAATTGAAAAACTCCATATTTATGGGTACGGAAAATTAGAAAATGTGGAAATGGATCTTTCCTTGCTGACGGTGTTATACGGTGAAAATGAAGCGGGGAAATCGACAATTCGCTCATTTATGAAAAGTATTTTGTTCGGTTTTCCGACGAGAGGACAGCGCCGTTATGAGCCGAAAGAAGGCGGGAAGTATGGCGGCGCGATGACTGTGCAAACAGAGCAGTACGGTCGTTTGAAAATTGAGCGATTGCCAAAGACGGCAGCTGGCGAGGTGACCGTTTATTTTGAAGACGGGAAAACGGGCGGAGAAGAAATTTTAAACGATATATTAAGCGGGATGAATGAAAGTTTATTTGAATCTGTCTTTTCATTTGATATGCATGGTCTTCAAAATATTCATCAGCTAGGCGAAGCGGATATTGGCAATTATTTATTTTCGGCAAGTGCAGTCGGAAGTGATGCGCTATTGCAGTTAGATAAAAAGCTAGAAAAAGAAATGGATCAGCGCTTTAAGCCGAGCGGGCGTAAACCAGAAATTAACGTGTCACTGCAAGAGATGAAGAAACTTGAAGAGAAGATGAAAGAGTGGCAAGGAAAAATTGGCACGTATGAAAAACAAGTAGAGCAGTTAAAAGAAAGTGAAGAGAAGCTTGCTTCTGTTCGCGTGGAGAAAGAGAGTGCAGAAAAGCGAAAGCAAGATTATGAAATATTAGCAGCGCTTGAGCCACTCGTTATTGAAAAACGTGCGCATGAGAAAGTGTTAGAGAACGAGAGCGGGCAGTTTCCTGTAAACGGAATGGCGCGTTATGAAGCAATGAAGGCGAAGATGGAGCCGCTTCAATTACAAGTTGATTCGCTCCACAAGAAAATTGAGACAGTGCAATCGGAAATTGCCTCGATTCAAATAGATGAAGAGTTTTTACAAAAAGAAAGTTATGTAGAAGAACTTCGTATGCAGCATATGTCTTACGAAAATGCACGCCAAGAAATGCGTGATATGAGCGGGAATATTACGAATATAAAAGAAGAAATCGCAGAACTAGAACAACAAATTGGTACTACTTTTGAAAAGGAAACAGTTCTTTCATTTGATATGAGTTTGGCAACGAAAGAGTTAATTACGCAAACAGTGCAAAAGGCGCGCGTATTAGAAACGCAAAAAGCACAGCTCGATGATCGTTTTAAAGTAGCGCAAGAGCAATTAGAAGAACAAGAAGAAAATATAAGACAGATTAAGAAACAAATGTTAGTGGATGAAGAGAGAAATGTGTTAGTTGAGAAAGAGAAAGCGTTCCAAGATGCGGCGTTTATCGGTATGGGCGCAGAGAGAATGAAGCGCAAGTATGAGGAAAAAGCAGGAGTAGCTAAGCAAAAGAAAAAGCAGTGGCAAAGAGTTTGTCTTCTGTTACTTCTTATTAACACAGTCGTTTTATTCACGAGCTTATTTATAGACAATCGCCCGCTCTTATTTATTAGTGTCATTGTTTTTGTAGGGATTGTTCTTGCCCTCATTTTATATAAAGATCCGTCAAGTGGATTACAAGAAGAGCTCCTTACACTTCAGCAAAGTGCCGGCGGGAGACAAAGTGAAGAAGCGATGTCTGTTCGCTATCAGTTAGAAAAAGATGAAGAGATACGTAAATTATTTGAGCGCGAGTCTTATAAGTTACAGCAGTTGGAACGAGCGTATGATAAAGTCGTTTCATCGTATGAGGAATGGGAGAGAGAAACGTTCCAGGCGGGAGAACAAGTCGATGCATATAAAGCGCGCTATATGTTTCCTGAATTTTATACGTATGCACACATATTGCCGGCGTTTGAGCGTATTGAAAAAATGCAGCAATTATATCGTGAATTAGAGAAACAAGGCACGCGAAAATCTTCATTATATGAAATGATTTCGCAATTTGAACATAAACTAGAAACTGTTATCGGTAGTGCGGAGTATAGTAAGCTACACGAGGCACAAAGCCGTATGCAAAATGAGAAAGAGAAGCGCCAAACTTGTAAGCAGTTAAAAGAAAAACTGGCGGAATGGCAAGAAGAATATGAGTTTATGCAAGAACAATTAAAGAAATTACTAATAGAACGAGATGGTTTATGGCATATTGCAGCGTCTACAGATGAAGAGATGTTTTTAGAAGCGGGTAAACTAGCGGAAAACCGTGAAGATGCAGAGAAACAAGTGGGGCGTTTATTACCGCAAATTGATCTGTTAGAACAACGTTTAACGAGTTTATCATTAGCTGAACATTACGAAGCTGACGGTTATGACGGAAAATTAAAGCAAGAACTGACAGTCGTGCAAAACTGTCTGGTGCAAGAGAAAGAACTGACAGAGCGTATTGCGAAACATCGTATGGAAATTGCGAATTTAGAAGAAGGTAGTACGTACGGCGATTTAATGCATGAATGGGAAATGAAAAAAGCGCAAGTGCGTGAACAAGTGAAGAAGTGGGCTGCTTATGCGGCCGCAAAAACGGTGTTAACGAAAACGAAGCAATATTATCATGAAGTACATCTTCCTCGTATTTTACAAAAGTCAGAAGAGTATTTCGTCTATTTAACAGGCGGACGATATAGTAAAATCTTTTCACCGTCAGAGTCAGAGCCGTTTATTGTAGAGCGTAACGATGGTATGCGTTTTTACAGTCATGAACTAAGCCAAGCGACAGCGGAGCAGTTATATTTATCGCTGAGATTTGCACTAGCAAAAACATTTGAGCATGATTACCCATTTATTATTGATGATAGTTTCGTGCACTTTGATGCGGTAAGGACGAATCGAACGATTGAACTTATAAAGGAAATTGCAAAGGATAGACAAGTCATATTCTTTACATGTCATGCGCATTTACTCGCCTATTTTACAGAAAAACAGATTATAAAATTAACACATATGCGTAAAGAAAATGAGTTGTAGTGTGCTATACTAAAAGTAACTGATTTGGTGGAGGAATTCGAATGAAAAAGAAAATTGCAGAGTATGAAGTTGGTGAACAAGTCGATATTTTCTTGTTAATTAAAACAGCGACAAAAGGTATCGCAAGCAATGGAAAGCCATTTTTAACAGTAATCTTACAAGATCCAAGTGGAGATATTGAAGCGAAGTTATGGGACGTATCACCAGAAGTTGAGAAACAATATGTAGCGGAAACAATCGTGAAAGTAGCTGGAGATATTTTAAACTACAAAGGACGTATTCAATTACGTGTGAAACAAATCCGTGTTGCGAATGAAAATGAAGTAACAGACATCTCAGACTTCGTAGAAAAAGCACCAGTGAAAAAAGAAGATATGGTTGAGAAAATTACGCAATACATATTTGAAATGAGAAACCCGAACATTCAACGTCTAACAAGACATTTATTAAATAAGCATCAAAACGAATTTTTAGACTATCCAGCAGCGACAAAGAACCATCACGAGTTCGTATCTGGACTAGCTTATCACGTCGTATCAATGCTTGATTTAGCGAAAGCTATCTCAAATCTATACCCATCGTTAGATAAAGACTTACTATATGCAGGCGTTATTTTACATGACCTTGGTAAAGTAATCGAACTATCTGGCCCAATTTCTACAACGTATACGTTAGAAGGAAATTTACTAGGCCACATTTCGATTATGGTGAACGAAATTGGTAAAGCGGCAGACGAATTGCAAATCGATGCAGAAGAAGTATTAATTCTTCAACACATCGTCCTTTCTCACCACGGAAAAGCAGAATGGGGTAGTCCAAAACCACCATTAGTAAAAGAAGCAGAAATTCTGCATTACATCGATAACTTAGATGCAAAAATGAACATGATGGACCGCGCATTAGGACGCACAAAACCAGGCGAATATACAGAGCGTGTCTTTGCGCTTGATAATCGTTCGTTCTATAAGCCGTCGTTCCATAATTAAAAGTGTGAATAAAGTGGCCTTATTAAGTTTTAAAAGCTTAGTGAGGCTGTTTTCTTTATTAAAAATTAAATGAAATAGTTAAGAAGTACGCATGGGGTTAACGAAGAACGATTAAAACATATCTCACCACTAGAATGGGAGCATATCAACTTTAATATGGCAGATACTTAGAATCGCTTCAGCCTGTATAACAGGCCTAAAAATAAGAGTTGAAACTTGTTTAGCATCTATTTTTGTTAAAAGGTGGGAGAATTGTGCTATGATGTGGGCAAATATAAAACTATCTAAAGGAGGGATTTACATGCCGCATATTGTATTTCGTGGAATTACTACTGAACAATTAAAACACATAAGCAAGCCATTAGTAGAAGAGCTCGCAGAGATTTGTGAGTGTGGTACGGATAATTTTACGTTGGAACTACCAAGTTCTACGTATGTATTCAATGGACAAGAAATAGAAGCGTTTCCTCTTATTGAAGTGAAATGGTTCGAGCGTGGACAGGAAATTCGTAATCGATTTGCCAAGGCCATTACTACATATGTAATGGATTTTGGACTTCCAGAAGTAGAGGTTGTATTTACGGTTTTCACAGAATCAGCGTATTATATTAACGGGAAGCATTGTGCAAGTTAGAGCTATTATAAATGTTTTTGTAACATTTATAAGGGATAGAACCACATCGCTATCAAGCTAACTAGACAAAATACCCTCTAAAAAGAGCAAGGCGTTATTCTTTCTGAGAAATCATAGGAAAGGATAACGCCTTTATATCAATTTTAATATAATCGATTCATTTCTTTATAAAAAGTTTGGTTATTTTATTGAAGCTTATTCCACAAACACACCCGTTTGTTCACTTTTTTACTGTTTGAAAGCCATACTTTTTATATTGATTCATTTATTGGAAAAACCGAAAGTTTTAAACGCTCTCTATTACATATTTATTTTTGGAAAAATAGCCTAACTCCAAATACTAATAATACTGTGCCAGTAATACCCTCTATTGTACGGTTCACCTTTTCTTTTCTTAAAAAAGTTCTTAATTGACGTATTAGAGAGATATAAAGTAAATACCATATTGCTGTCAAAGTCGTAAATGTGAATCCCAACAAAAGAAATTGGAAGAAATGACTTTGATTACTCACAATAAATTGGGGTAGAAAACTAAGGAAAAATACAGCCGTTTTTGGGTTTAAGATTGCCGTGGTAAATCCTTGTCTAAAACTTTTAACCGTTCCAATATCCTTAAAGTTTATTTCCACTGAACTTGACATATCTTCTTTTTTAGAAAAGGCACTTTTAATTGACTTTACAGCTAAATAAATTAAATAAAATGCCCCAGCATATTTTATTAATGTAAATAGCATAGCAAATTTCATTAAGATAGCAGAGAGTCCTAGTGTAGCCATTATTGTATGAATCATCATTCCAGATACCGTTCCTAAGACGGTCTTTATCCCACCATTTCTACCATGAGAGATAGTGTTTTTTGTAACTAAAGCAAAACCGGGACCAGGCATCATTATAATAAGGAGTGCTGTAAGGATAAATAGCATATAGTTTTCCATGTTATGGTATTTCCTTTCTGATTTTTAGTTTCGCTTATAGTATAGCTTTTTTCCTTAAAACATTAAATATAAAAAGTGTGATCAGGATAGTATCATAAACTTTCAAGGAGTTGTAATTGAATTATAGAGGGCTTCACTTGAATAATGTTCTTCTGTAAATGAGCGTTTTTTAATTACTTTTTCTCGGAACACTCTTAATTTTCTTTCGTTTATCGAGGGTATTAGTATCAACTTGACCAAACATTATCCAAAAACTACATTTAACATTTACGAAAGCATATTCGAATAATCATTCATTAAATTTCTTATCAATCAACAAAAATTAATTATCATAAGGAAGAGGTACGTGAACTTCTATTTAAGAAATTACTTATTCTTGAAAAAAACGAATTAACTCCCCATAAATAATTGTAAAGATATAAAATTCTATAATTCCCTCGGAACAAAAAAGTTGTCTTTTATAGCAACGAAGTTCATTTTTATCGTTTTGGGGTAGTGTATTCTTGGTAGCTTGATGGGCATGGAGAGCTTTGAGTCTTTAGCTTGATAGTGATGTGACGCTATCCAGAAATTAATGATTTTACACCCTAAATGTTATTTAACAAAAAAATATCTCGAATTTGAGATAAATCACTTGCTTTTTAATCACTTGAGGTGTAAAGTGATAGTAACGAAAGCGATTGAGTCATATGAAAAACATACACTCAGTTGTTTTCGATTAAAAACAAAGTAACTTATACAGTAAAAACTAAGATGAATTTACAAAAACATAATTAAGAATAAATTGAAAAGCTAAAAACCATATTAGTTGTGGGAAATGTTATTTTTTTAGTTGTCACTTGACTAGTAAAACGAAACGGAGGAATAACCAATGTATGAAATTAAAGGGCATCATCACATTTCAATGGTTACGAAAAATGCAAATGAAAATAATCACTTTTATAAAAACGTGCTTGGCTTACGTCGTGTGAAAATGACAGTAAACCAAGATGATCCGTCAATGTACCACTTATTTTATGGAGATAAAACAGGAAGTCCAGGTACGGAATTATCATTTTTTGAAATTCCATTAGTAGGAAGAACATATCGCGGTACGAATGCGATTACTCGAATTGGATTACTTGTTCCTTCAGAGGATAGCTTGCATTACTGGAAAGAACGCTTTGAAAAATTTGATGTGAAACATAGTGAAATGACAACATATGCAAATCGTCCTGCTTTGCAATTTGAGGATGCTGAAGGTCTTCGCTTAGTACTACTCGTTTCAAACGGGGAAAAAGTGGAGCACTGGGAAACTTGGGAGAAATCAGAAGTTCCTGCAAAGCATCAAATTCAAGGAATGGGTTCTGTAGAACTGACAGTGCGTAGACTTGATAAAATGGCGAGTACACTTACAGAGATGTTCGGTTATACAGAGGTTAGCCGAAATGATCAAGAAGCAATTTTCCAGTCCATTAAAGGAGAGGCTTTTGGAGAAATCGTTGTGAAATATTTAGATGGTCCTACTGAAAAGCCGGGCCGAGGCAGCATTCACCATTTAGCAATTCGCGTGAAAAACGATGCAGAGCTTGCTTATTGGGAAGAACAGGTGAAACAAAGAGGCTTCCATTCTTCAGGAATCATCGACCGTTTCTATTTTAAAAGCTTATATTTCCGCGAATCAAACGGAATCCTATTTGAAATTGCAACAGATGGCCCAGGGTTTACAGTTGATGGAGATGTGGAACATTTAGGAGAAAAACTTGATTTACCACCGTTCTTAGAAGATCAGCGTGCAGAAATTGAAGCGAATTTAGCACCGATTGAAGAGAAGTAATAGAAGAAAATATACAACTTTAACATATAAATGAAACCCATTGGAGGAATATAAAATGAACCAATTAAAAGGAATTCACCACGTTACAGCGATTACAAGTAGTGCAGAAAAAAACTATGAGTTTTTCACTCACGTTTTAGGAATGCGTTTAGTTAAAAAAACAGTAAACCAAGATGACATTCAAACATATCATTTATTCTTTGCAGATGATAAAGGTAGTGCCGGAACAGATATGACATTTTTTGATTTCCCGGGTGTTCCGAAAGGAGTACACGGTACAAATGAAATTTCAAAAACTTCATTCCGTGTTCCAACTGATGCAGCGTTAGCATATTGGGTAAAACGTTTTGACCGTCTTGAAGTAGAACATACAGGAATTAAAGAGCAATTTGGTAAGAAAACTCTTTCTTTCGTTGACTTTGATGATCAACACTATCAATTAATCTCAGATGAACTTGATAAAGGAATCGAATCAGGTACACCATGGCAAAACGGGCCGGTACCATTAGAATACGCAATTACTGGTTTAGGACCTGTATTCATTCGTATCGCAAACTTTAGCTTCTTTAAAGAAGTGTTAGAAAAAGTTTTATTATTTAAAGAGATTGCGCAAGAAGGAGAATTCTATTTATTTGAAGTGAACAAAGGCGGAAACGGTGCCTCTGTCATCGTAGAACATAATACAGTTCTTCCTGAAGCACAACAAGGTTTTGGTACAGTGCACCATGCTGCATTCCGCGTAGAAGATCGCGCTGTATTAGAAGAATGGATTGAGAGAATCAGTAGCGTAGGACTTCCTTCATCTGGCTATGTAAACCGTCACTTCTTCGAATCATTATACGCAAGAGTTGCACCACAAATCTTATTTGAATTTGCAACAGACGGCCCAGGATTTATGGGAGATGAGTCATACGAAACACTTGGCGAAAAATTATCTTTACCTCCATTCCTAGAGCCAAAACGTGAAGAAATTGAAAAATTAGTTCGTCCAATTGATACAGTGAGAAGTACGAAGGAATTTATTAAAGAGTAAAAATAGAGATAGTAAGTAGGAGAGCAAGTAGTTTTAGCGGAGTGCTGGAACTGCTTGCTTTTTTATTTGGGTAATTATCAAAGTGGATAATCTTTATAAAATAATTAATGAATTGTCAGTTAATTATTGAGAAATATTTATTTGTAGGATGATCGGAATAGATATTTGAATTTTCTGTTATTATTTGTAGAAGAGTACATAACAAATGATTAGGAGGGGTTTCATGATTACATCTACTACAAACGAAAAACTGACGCAGCTATTGAATGAATGGTATCTAGAGATTAGATCTAGACGTATAAGTAATGCAGAACGTCTAAAACAAGAAATTGATTTTAAATTTACTAAACTAAAAAAAGAGACTGGAGAAGGTTTGCAGGACCAAAATCTATTACTTTATTATTATTTGCTAGAATTTCGATATAACTATTTAATAGATAATCTAGGCTTATCTCAAGAGAGTTTTAACAAGATAGATTCGTTTGATCAACCAACAGATAATTTTTTAACTTATTATTATCACTTTTTTAAAGCAATACATGCTAGTGAGTTAGGAAATTTTCATCTCGCTAAAGAACATTACGAAAAGGCTGAAAGTTTTTTGAAGTATGTTCCTGATCAATTAGAAAAGGCTGAATTTTATTATAAGTTAGCTACATTTCATTATGATACACAACAAGCTTTGGTATCTATTAAACATGCAACGAAGGTAAAGGATATGTATTTAAATCATGATGGATATGAATTAAATGTAGCTTTTTGTGATAATATTTTAGGCTTAGCCTGTATGAACTTAAAGGAATGGGAATTAGCTGAAGAGCATTTCACAGCTGCTATGGATCAATTCCAAAAAATTGGTGAAGAAAAATTTATTATTATGGTTCGTCATAATTTAGGATGGATGTATTCTACGCAAAATTTATCTGCATTGGCAATTCGTTATCTTACTGAAGTAGTAGAAAAATCTCCCCAACATTATAAAGCTCTTTATGTAAAAGCAAAAGAGCATTACAAGTTAAAAGAGCATGAGATTGCAAATAAGCTTATAGAAAAAGGATTGAAGATTTGTAGAGATTCGAAAATTGAAGGATATCAACACCATTATGAAATTTTAAATGCATTAAATCAAGGTGTAAAAGCGGAAGAATTAGAGGACATTATTCTTAGAGGAATTACGTATTTTGAAAGAGAAGAGTTATATGATTATACTCAGGAGTATCAGGAAAAGTTAGCAGTAAAATTTTATGAAGAAAACCTTTGGGAAGAGGCAAGTAAGTATTTTTATTTTAGTAAAAAAGCAAGAGAAAAACTTTTTGATAAGGGGGCTTTAAAATGAAAAAAGTGGTAATTAAATTATTAGGGATTGTAACAGTATTTACACTGACTTTAGGGGTGTATAGTTCAACAGATCATCAAAAAAGTCCAACACTAATGAAAGCTGAACATGGTGATTATGGTGGCTAAAAGAGAAAAAGGGATCTCACAATGAGGTCTCTTTTTTCTTTTTAGTTGTAAAACAATTGACTTACTTTAAATATGTAACTATAATAGTTACAAAATAATCATTAGTGACAGAAATGAGTTATATTTTTTTAGTTTAATTGTAACCGTATTGGTTACAATTAAAAAGAGAACATAAAATAACCAAAAAATGTAAAAACTTTTAAATAGCAACAAGAGAAAGGAGACGGGAATTTTGAAACGGTTTAAGTTTTATATGATTAGCGGTATTGTGCTCGTTTTGTTAATTGTTTGTAATTTCGTCGATAAGCCGATTGCGAAGGTTGGAGAAGTGAAAGATACTGTTATGATGAAGCTGAATACGAAAGAGAGTATGGCGCAAATTGATGGGCAGACGATTTATTTTAAACAAATTGGTAAGGGGAAACCTCCTTTACTTATGCTGCACGGGTTTGGTGGTTCTTCTGATGGGTTTAGTGATATTTATCCGGAACTAGCGCGAGACCATACGATTATTGCGGTTGATATTTTAGGGTTTGGGCGTTCTTCTAAGCCAGTTGATTTTCAGTATTCGTTTCCTGCGCAAGTGAATTTATATTATAAGTTAATGAAGAAGCTCGGATACGATCAGTTTGCAGTGCTCGGCCATTCAATGGGCGGAGAGATGTCCCTTAATTTAGCGTATTTATATCCGGATGCAGTGACGCATCTCATCTTGGCGGATGCTACAGGGATAGAGTCTTTCCAGCAAAAAGAAAGTTATGAAGTACCACCGCTATCGACGGACTTACAAACTGTAACTGAGATTACGAAGTATAATAAAAATGAAGTAAAAAATAGTCGTGATGATAAAGAGCATTATGATCAGCTTACGAAAATGCGAGAGCGCCGCATTGCGATGGAAGCTGATAAAATTAAGGTACCGACTTTAATTATATGGGGACGACATGATAAGAGTGTTTCGTGGAAAAATGGTGAACTGTATCATGGGCTATTTGTGAATAGTACGTTTCATATTATTGAAAAAGGATACCACGCACCGTTTCGTCAGGAACCAATTGAGTTTATGGAATATGTACAAGCATTTTTCGCGAAGCATCCACAATAAAAATTTTAAGCATAAATCCATTTCTTTCCTCATAAAGTGAAACTAATAAGGCTTGTCTAAGGAAAGGAATGAAGTGATTTGGAAACTTTACCATGGTGGGTGTATCTTGTAATTGTCGGGATTGTACTAAGTGGCTACATGGTTTTATATACTTCGAAAAAAGAGCAAGATATGGATAATGAGTTTATCGAAAAAGAAGGCGAAGTATATATGAAGCGCTTAGAAGAAGAGCGCGAGAAACGTAATCAGGATAGTGATAAGGATTCTGTATTGCTTTAATAGAAATTTTGAAAGGCTACCACCTAGTAGGATTTTACATCTAGGTGGTAGCTTTTTTTCTTCTGGGGGAGCAGTATATGTTCATCAAGCTAAGGTTATATTAGTTTAATTTTACATGTATAAGAGAGTCATCATAAACTTTTATTGATGGCATTTATATATATTTTTCCTCATAAGAATGGAACTAGTGGGGATTTTACTGGGGGGGATTAACAATGCATAGGGATGAAACTTCATTACATCCTGATACAGGTGTTACGTCTGTAATGTTTGTTGAGCGTTCATTAAATGAAATTCGTTTTTGGTCTAGAATCATGAAGGAGCATTCTTTTTTTCTTCGATTGGGATTTAGATGTGAGGATACTCAATTAATTGAAGAGGCGAATCAATTTTATCGGTTGTTTGAACATATTGAACAAATAGCGCATTCCTATACAAATGAAACAGATCCTGAGCAAATAAAAAGATTTAATGCAGAAGTACAACAAGCCGCAACTAATATTTGGGGATTTAAACGAAAAATTTTAGGATTAATTCTCACATGTAAATTGCCAGGACAAAATAATTTTCCACTTTTAGTTGACCATACAAGTAGGGAAGCTGATTATTTTAGAAAACGTTTAATACAATTAAATGAAGGTAAATTAGATGCCCTTCCTGATGCTATTATTAAAGAAAATGTTTTCTTTTTACGGATTATGGCAGACCATGCTAAATTTATTGGCCATCTTCTTGATCCGTCGGAAAGAAAGCTTGTAGATACAGCACGAAATTTTAGCAATGATTTTGATGAATTGATGTATCAAGCAATTGACTTAGAATCTATGAAACCACAATCCCAAACAGCTCCTCTTTTAGATCAATTTTTAGATCAAAATCGCGTGTCAGTTGCATCTCTTCGGGATTTTAAGAAAACAGCACGTGATTTAATTGAGCAATGTAAAATAAAGAGTATCATTCATCCATTATTAGCAGACCATGTTTTCCGTGAAGCTGATAGATTTCTTGAAATCATTGATATGTATGATGTTCATCTTACAAATATTCAATCACAACCTAGATATTAGAAGATAAGGAAAGATACTATTTTTCCTTAAGCTGAGAAGTTAACAATTTATTGTTAGCTTCTTTTCTTTGTGATTAAAATTTTCTTTTAAGGACTACATAAATCCTTTTGACCAAATATGTAATTCTTTGTAAAATATTATATATGGAAAGATTATGAATATACAGGAAATCTATGGGTAGTAGATTTTAATAAATTACTCGGGGGAAATTTATTAATTAAGTATATTAACTTTTTCACATTAAATTTTACAACTAAAGGGGTAGTAGTAATCATGAAGGCAAAGAAATTAGTAAGTTTAGCATTACCAGTTATGTTATTGAGCGGTTGTATTACAATTGAAACGGATGGTAAGAAAGCTAATGAACCAAAGAAAGAAGAAACACAACAGGTAGAGAAAGAAAATAAGGCTTCTGAAAAAGAGAGTAAGTCAACTGATAGCAAGAAAGAGGATAGCTTATCTGTAGCGAAAGGTGAAGGTACAAACAGTAGTTCATCAAGTAGTCAACCAAGTTCTTCTTCAAATAATTCAACTTCTTCACCTGGTAAGGTAACTGGTTCAGATGTTGAAAGGTACAAGGCAGATATCATAAATAGTGCTACTCAAATTGAAGATACAATGAAATTAATTGAAGGAATAGCAGATTCAGACGTAAAATCATACAAACAAAAGAAAAGTGAAGTACAACTAAGTTTAGGTGGAGCAAAGGCAACAACGAAGAAACTGAAGAATTTACAAGTGCCCCCTGAGTTACAGGGAGAACAGGCGAAGATAAAGCAATCGATGGAACTGTATGCGGATTGTTTTCAACTTCTCTTTGATGCATTGGACCAAGAAGACGAAAGTAAAATGCATCAATCAGTAAGTAAAGCACAAGAAGGTTCGAAACTGTTTGAAGAGGCAGCGAAGAGTATCGGTAGTAAAACTAACTAAAAATAAAGTATTTAAAGGGGTATTTGTAAGTGCAGTTGGTGCAAGTGAAGAGTTAGGAATTAGTTATGGAAACACATTACAAATTTATCAAATGGACGATAATGTTCGTATTCGATATGTAAAACAATAAATAATTGGTGAAAAACTCTGTAATAAATTTTACAGGGTTTTTTGTTAGTTCTAGTTTATTTTTTTGTCTTCCTAAGCGCTAAGCATACTAGTATAAGTTGAGAAATGAACAAAACGATAATGATAGGCAGATGATGTAACTCCATAGTAACTGTAACCATCTAAAGCCCAATTCATACACTATGATGGAGGATTTTTACTTCATAACCGGATGAAAAAGGAGTGTAATCATGAAGAAACGTACTGTTAATGAAGCAGGAAGGAATGTGCCACAACCAATCCGCAGCGACGGAGCAGGTGCGATTGATTCTGGACCTCGTAATGTTATGCGGGATATTCAAAATCCGAATATGCTTGTTCCGCCTATAACGGATGCAGGGTTAGTTCCTAACTTGAAGTTTTCATTCTCGGACACTTCTATGATTTTGAAACAAGGCGGGTGGTCTCGGGAGATTACTGCTCGGGAACTACCGGTTTCGACGACGATTGCCGGAGTAAATATGAGTTTAACGGCAGGTGGAGTACGAGAACTACATTGGCATAAAGAAGCAGAATGGGCGTATATGCTTTTAGGACGGGCACGCATAACGGCTGTAGATCAAAATGGACGGAATTTTATTGCTGATGTTGGACCAGGTGATCTTTGGTATTTTCCTCCTGGTATTCCGCATTCCATTCAAGGGTTGGAACATTGTGAGTTTTTGCTCGTTTTCGATGATGGGCATTTTTCTGATTTATCTACTTTAGCTATTTCTGATTGGTTTGCGCATACGCCGAAAGAAGTGCTATCGGCTAACTTCGGAGTGCCGGAAAGTGCTTTTCATTCCATTCCTTCAGAGCAAGTGTATATTTATCAGGGAGAGGTACCAGGTTCGCTTGAGAGTCAGGAAGTTCAGTCGCCGAAAGGAGAAGTTCCTTTAACGTTCAAGTACGAACTTTTAAAACAAAAACCGATTAAGACTCCTGGTGGGAGCGTTCGAATTGTCGACTCTACGAATTTTCCTATTTCAAAAACAATCGCAGCGGCGCTCGTTGAAGTGGAGCCTGGTGGAATGAGAGAGCTTCATTGGCACCCGAATAATGATGAGTGGCAATATTATCTTACAGGGGAAGCGAGAATGACTGTGTTTCTTGGAAATGGTACCGCTCGTACATTTGATTATAGAGCTGGCGATGTCGGATATGTACCGTTTGCGACGGGGCATTATATTCAAAATACAGGTACCGAAACATTATGGTTTTTAGAGATGTTCAGAAGCAATCGTTTTGAAGATGTATCGTTAAATCAATGGATGGCACTGACTCCTAAAGAAATAGTGGAGAGTAATATACATGTTGGCCCGCAAGTAATGGATTCTCTGCGTAAGGAGAAGTGGCCTGTTGTGAAATATCCGGGGTTTTCATATAGTCCGAAAAATGATGAGTAAAAATGAAAATTTGCGTTATTCTTTCTGGAGACTGATAAGAAGGGATGGCGTATTTTTTATGCCTAATCTAGTCTTTATCCCGCTATTTGCCGGGCAGTAAGACCTACCTCAAAATTCAGCGGAATCAAAGAAGTTAGGTGGGGCGCGGGCTGTCCGTAAAAGCCCGATTAGTGAGGGCTGATTAAAGTTTCACTTTATTAGTATCCGTCCCTTGTATTATTGTTCGGGAAATTATTATTGGAGCATAGTATAGGGAAGATACATATAAAAGAGCGCCATTATAAGCTGTAACGTATAAGTTGTGCAGGAAATGCAACAATAACTCGCTTTACTCTTCATCATTTATTTGAACATAATGGGCATAGAGAGGTGATAAACACAGTATGATTTTTAGTGAGCGTTTAAAAGAAGAAAGGGAAAAAAGAAATTGGTCGCAAAATGATTTGGCTGAAAAACTTCATGTGAGCAGGCAATCTGTTTCGAAATGGGAGACGGGAAAGAACTATCCGAGCATTGAAATTATTATTCATTTAAGTGATCTGTTCGGTATTACAATTGATGAACTGCTAAGGAGTGATGAAGAATTGACGCAGAAAATAATTGAAGATAGTAAGCAATTGGCGTATCCAAAATGGAAGGTGTTTTTTGATAGTCTATTTATGATAGGAGTATTTTTGTTTATTGCAAAAATCGTTGTATGGATGCTAAATAAGTTTGCTGGAGCAAGTATTACAATTGTAGCAGATGCGCCATATGTAATGAATCTTTTGCCCCTTGTATTCATGATTATAGGTGGTATAGGTTCCGATAAGTTGAAGAAAATATATAAATAGAGGCAAGATTTGAAAGAAATCCCCAACACTGGCTGTTCTTTTCACTTAAATTGTGTACTATAAAGGATAGGATGACATAAAGAAGGGGACATTTAGAATGGAATTTCATGAACAGAAGATTTTGCCGGCAGTGAGGCAAATTAAAGATTTGGAAAAGCTATTACATAGTTCGTATGAATATATTGTTATTTTAGATATTCATGTCGGCCAATTGAAGAGTGTTATATCGCTTGCGAAGCAATATTGTAAAAAGGTGTTTTTACATGTGGATTTAATTCATGGTTTGCAGAGTGACGGGCATGCGACGGAATATTTATGTCAGGAGTTTAGACCGTACGGGTTACTTTCAACAAAGGCGAGCGTTATTATGAAGGCGAAGCAAAAAGGTGTTGTGGCAATACAACGCATCTTTTTAATCGATTCGAGTGCGATGGAGAAGAGCTGCAATCTTTTAGATAAGACGAAACCGGATTATATTGAGGTACTTCCTGGAGCATTAACGGACGTTATCGCTGAAGTGAAAGAGCGTACTGGTGTACCGATTTTAGCAGGTGGTTTTATTCGTACTGTAGAAGATGTGGAAAGAGCATTAAACGCTGGTGCGACAGCAATTACGACATCAAAACGTGAACTATGGAAACATTACCAAAAAAAGTGACGAAAATGTGAATTTTTTCGTTGACACCGCTTTCATTTACGGTTAACATTATAGACAAGTTAATAAACGTGACGGAGAAAAGTAGAGATCCACATTTCATTGTTTCTATATAAATTTATATAGAAGCGTGCAAGCTGTGGGTCTTTTTCTTTTGACAAAAACGAATGGCCATTCATTTTACCTCTATCACATTTGAAAGCGTTTAAATTGATTGTGGAGGGATACTATGTCAGCATTTTTAGGAGAGTTAATAGGGACTGCGTTGTTAATCGTACTTGGTGGCGGCGTTTGTGCTGGTGTAAGTTTAAAGAAATCGTTTGCGAAAGATTCAGGTTGGATTGTTATTACAATGGGCTGGGGCTTAGCAGTAGCGGTTGCAGCGTATGCGGTTGGATCAATTAGTGGGGCACATTTGAATCCAGCTTTAACGATAGGATTAGCATTTAAGGGAGCGTTCCCATGGAGCGACGTACCAGGTTATATCGTAGCACAAATGATTGGGGCAATTATCGGGGCAGTTATCGTATATTTACATTACTTACCACACTGGAAAGAAACAGAAGATCCAGGAACAAAGTTAGGTGTATTTGCAACAGGTCCAGCAATTCCGAACACATTTGCAAACCTTTTAAGTGAAATGATTGGAACATTCGTTTTAGTATTTGGTATATTAGCAATTGGTGCAAATAAATTTGCAGATGGATTAAATCCATTTATCGTAGGTTTCTTAATTGTAAGTATTGGTTTATCATTAGGTGGGACAACAGGATACGCAATTAACCCAGCGCGTGATTTAGGTCCGCGTATCGCACACTTCTTCCTTCCGATTGCAGGAAAAGGCGGTTCAAACTGGAAGTATGCATGGATTCCAGTAGTTGGTCCAATTTTAGGTGGATCACTTGCAGGTTTATTCCATCAAGTTGTATTTGAAGGAAAACAAAATTCAGCACTTATTTATGTGATTATCGCAACTGTGATTGTACTAGCAATCTCTTATATGACAAGTAAAAAAAGCGGAAGCAATACAAATAGTAGAAAAGTAGCATAAGGGGGAAACCGATATGAAAAAATATATTCTTTCATTAGACCAAGGAACAACAAGCTCACGCGCAATTCTTTTCAATAAAAAAGGTGAAATTGTTCATTCAGCTCAAAAAGAGTTTACACAACATTTTCCAAAGCCAGGCTGGGTAGAGCATAATGCACAAGAAATTTGGGGATCTATTTTAGCAGTTATCGCAACTTGCTTAAGCGAAGCGGATGTAAAACCAGAACAAATCGCTGGTATCGGTATTACGAACCAACGTGAAACAACGGTTGTATGGGATAAAACAACTAGTAAACCAATTTACAACGCAATCGTATGGCAATCTCGCCAAACAGCTGAAATTTGTGATGAGTTAAAAGAAAAAGGTTATAGCGAAATGGTTCGCGAAAAAACAGGTCTTTTAATTGATGCATACTTCTCTGGTACGAAAGTAAAATGGATTTTAGATAACGTTGAAGGTGCAAGAGAAAAAGCAGAAAACGGCGATCTATTATTCGGAACAATTGATTCGTGGCTTGTATGGAAACTATCTGGTGGTAAAGCACACGTAACAGATTACTCAAACGCATCACGTACGTTAATGTTTAACATTCACGACTTACAGTGGGATGATGAGCTTCTAGAAATGTTAACAGTACCAAAGAGCATGCTTCCAGAAGTGCGTCCATCATCTGAAATTTACGGAGAAACAATTGATTATCACTTCTTCGGCCAAAATGTACCGATTGCAGGTGTAGCTGGTGACCAACAAGCAGCATTATTTGGACAAGCTTGTTTCGGTGAAGGTATGGCGAAAAATACTTACGGAACTGGTTGCTTCATGTTAATGAACACAGGTGAAAAAGCAGTAGCTTCTGAGCACGGTCTATTAACAACAATTGCATGGGGAATAGATGGTAAAGTAAACTACGCATTAGAAGGAAGTATTTTCGTAGCGGGTTCTGCAATTCAATGGTTACGTGACGGAATGCGCATGTTTAAAGATGCAAGTGAGAGTGAAGTGTATGCGAGTCGCGTTGAATCAACTGACGGTGTATACGTTGTACCAGCATTCGTTGGACTAGGAACACCTTATTGGGATAGTGAAGTACGCGGCGCTATGTTTGGTGTAACGCGCGGTACGACGAAAGAGCATTTCATTCGTGCAACGCTAGAATCTTTAGCTTACCAAACGAAAGATGTATTATGCGCAATGGAAGCAGATTCAGGTATTGAGCTGAAAACATTACGCGTTGATGGCGGAGCGGTTAAAAATAACTTCTTAATGAAGTTCCAAAGTGATATTTTAGATGTTCCTGTAGAGCGTCCAGTAATCAACGAAACAACGGCTCTAGGTGCAGCATACTTAGCAGGTCTTGCGGTTGGATATTGGAAAAACCAAGATGAAATTAAAGAACAGTGGCATATGGACAAACGCTTTGAACCAACGATGGAAGCGAAAACAAGTGAAGAGCTATATGCTGGATGGAAAAAAGCAATTGAAGCAACAAAAGCTTTCAAATAATCATAAACAGTGTTATAATGGTGACAAGTTAATAATTCGGTAGGAGATTTGGAGAGACCACAACGCGCTATAGAGGCGAAATCTATAGCGGAGTTTGTGGTCTCTTTTTTCGTTATCAAAGGGAGGAATTACCATGAAATTTTCAAGTAAACAACGTAAAGACGTATTAAACGGAGTAAATAAACAAGAGTTAGATGTGATCGTAATTGGTGGAGGTATTACTGGTTCTGGTATTGCATTAGATGGAGCAACACGCGGGTTATCAACAATTGTGTTTGAAATGCAGGACTTTGCAGCAGGTACATCAAGTCGTTCAACGAAGCTTGTACACGGTGGTCTACGTTATTTAAAACAACTTGAAGTGAAAATGGTAGCAGAGGTGGGGAAAGAGCGTGCGATCGTATATGAGAACGGTCCCCATGTAACAACACCAGAGTGGATGTTACTTCCGTTCCATACAGGCGGTACGTTCGGATCATTTAGTACATCAATTGGTCTTCGTGTATACGACTTCTTAGCAGGTGTAAAACGAAGCGAGCGCAGAAAGATGTTTAACCGTGAAGAAACGCTAAACAAAGAGCCTCTTGTAAAAAAAGAAGGATTAAAAGGCGGCGGTTACTACGTAGAATATCGTACAGATGATGCGCGTCTTACAATTGAAGTAATGAAAGAAGCAATTGAGCACGGCGCAAAAGCTGTTAACTACGCAAAAGTAGATAGTTTCTTATATAAAGATGGAAAAGTATGTGGTGTACGTGTAATCGATTTACTAGACGGTGAAGTATATGAAGTTTACGGTAAGAAAATTGTAAACGCAGCTGGTCCTTGGGTAGATACACTTCGTGAAAAAGATAACTCGAAAAAAGGAAAAGTACTTCAGTTATCAAAAGGTGTTCACTTAGTAATTGATCAAAAACGTTTCCCATTAGGTCAAGCGATTTACTTCGATACACCAGATAAACGTATGGTGTTCGCGATTCCTCGCGGAGGAAAAACATACGTAGGTACAACAGATACGTTCTATGATAAAGACGCAGCTGTACCACAAATGACAACAGAAGATCGCACATATATCATTAATGCGATTAACTACATGTTCCCAAGCGTGAAAATTACAGAGAAAGACATCGAATCAAGCTGGGCTGGTGTACGTCCGTTAATTTACGAAGAAGGTAAGAGTGCATCTGAAATTTCTCGTAAAGACGAAATTTGGACTTCTGAATCTGGTTTAATTACAATCGCAGGTGGTAAATTAACTGGATACCGCAAAATGGCTGAAATGGTAGTAGACTACGTAACGAACTTACTACAAAAAGAAGGTCATAGCGCATATCCGAAGAGCGACACGAAACATATGCCAATCTCTGGTGGACATGTAGATGGTTCACACGGATTCCCAGCATTCGTTGCGAAAAAAGCTGGCGAAGGTACGAAATATGGTTTAACAACAGCACAAGCAGAAGAATTCGCGAAATTCTACGGCTCTAACGTTGACGTACTATTTGATTTAGCGAAAAAACATAAAGACGAAGCGAAAGAATACAACATGCCACTAGACGTTCTAATCCCGCTTGTATACGCAATGGATTACGAAATGACAGCAAAACCAGTTGACTTCTTCGTACGCCGTAGAGGCGCTGTATTCTTCAATATCCACTGGGTATACGAGTGGAAAGAAGCAGTAATCAACTACATGGCTGCGAAACTAGGCTGGAGCAAAGAAGAACAAATGAAATATACAGCTGAACTAGAAAAAGCATTAACAGACGCTGTAATTCCTGTAGATCAACAAGAACAGGCAGCTGCGTTAGCATAAAATAGAGAACCACCTGAAGGGGAGCCTTTAGGTGGTTTTTTTTTGGGTTATTTTTCTAACTATGTTGTATAACGACATATGTTGTTATACTATGTATATAAGGTGGTGGTATTGTTGGACAAAGAAATCTTGAAGGGAAGTATAGATATTTTATTACTTTCTATCATTGCAAAACATGATACATACGGCTACGAAATAGCTCAAAGTTTAAAGGATGCAAGTGAAGATTTGTATAGTATGGGACAGGGAACTTTGTATCCTGCTTTAAAGCGATTAGAGAAAAAGGAGTTTCTTGAATCTTATTGGAATGAATCTGAGAATGGGATGAAAAGGAAATTCTATACTATTACAGATAAAGGGAAAAAAGAATTGCAGAAGAAAGTGAACTCTTGGGAGAGTGTAACAGCATTAATTCAAGCTTGTCAGAAAGGAGTTATTTATGAGTGAATTTGATGAGTATATTAAGTCTATTTTAGCCTATTCAGAACTTAGTGATATTGAACAGGATGAGTTATTTCTAGAAATGTATGATCACTTGAACAGCTTGAAAGAAGAATATATGGAACAAGGTATGAATGAAAAAGAAGCGATTTATAAAGCGATTCAAAGTTTTGGAGAATCAAAAGTTATTGGCGTAGAGATTAATAAATCGGTATACGAAGTTCCTAGGCCATTAAAGGTATTATCAAAAATTTTATGTATTCCTTATATAATCATTTGTTTTATTGTCTTTTTAGGAACGTTTATTTCAACTTCTACATTTGACTCTGTTCGCAGTTTGACAGGTGGTGGGACTGTCTATCATCCCATTGAATTTTGGCAGCAATTTTTACATATATCTGATTTAGAAACGTTATTACAACTTTTTGGAATAACACTTTGGCAAGTTAAAGATTTTATTGCACATCCAGGTCCTTGGGGAAACTCAACTTATTGGTTAAGTGTTTTACAACATATAATATTAGTAGTTCCATTCGGATTTTTCGTTCCAGTGCTCATTAATAAAGTGACTAACTATAAGAAAGCTCGTAAGTGGTATGTTATGACCTTTCTTGTTTGGGAGATATTACATTTACTAACTTTGTCTGATGTTTTTGATGTGTGGCGGATTGCTATAAATATGCTCGGTGCGTCGGTAGGATATCTTTTATTTATAAGCATAATGCAACTGGATAATAAATTTAGGGTTATGCGAAAGAAGATATTTGAAAATTAGCTCGCTATTCTGTAGTTTAAATTATACAAATTTAATTTGATGGTAATAGAGTATCGCTGAAAACATAGGTACTATGTAGTGAGAGGATTTTTTATATTCGTAATAGGTGTTGTTCCTTGTTTAATCCTACTGTTATGAAGCGGGTCCATAATCCGTCTTTATTGGTGCTATAAATGATGAGAGCGGCACAGCTGAACTAGAAAAAGTCTAGAACAACAAGAACAGGCGGCTGCTTTAGCGTAAAATAGAAAACCAACTGAAGGGGAGCCTTTAGGTGTTTTTTTCTCTTGACTAAAAATAAATAAAATGTGTTACAATGATGATAGAGTATTTAGTATGAATTTTGCATAAAATAAAGAAGACAGAAGCCTGAGAAACTTCTGCCTTTGTAACCTAACTTGCTATTGTGGTGGTAGTAGGTGCGGTTATAAGACAATTACATTAACGTTTTAGCCGAGAACCGCCTTTACCTTTTCCACGAAGCAGGGTGGTTCTCGCTTTTTTGTATACAGAAATTAGCCATGGACCGACGTATCTTCTACCGATGACAACGCCAGCTCCGGTTAGGATACCATACACTAATTTAATTACAAACATCGCGATCATATTATCACCTCCCCCTTTTTTCAAAATGGAAGAGATGATTACCACACCTACTAGTTATAGCTTATTAAGTTACGTATTCATTGTATTATGTTTTAAAATAGGGAACAAGATATATGGATGAAAATTCCTGTTTTTAAGCAGAACATTAGTGTCAGGGGACAAGAAGTAAATAAATATTCATAAAAAAACGGTATGGACATCGCAATCTGTATTTTTTACACTAGCACACTTAGTACGTTTTGTTTCAAAAACATAAATAGATAGTATGTAGAGGGTTATGATAAATAACCCTCTTTTCGTGTTTAAATAAGTGCACTCTCTTTAACAGAAATACATAATTCAGAACGAGAGATTGATTCAGTTAGTTGCTGTAAATAAGAGTATTCTTCCGCATCTTTTTCGGAAGTGTTAGGATCTAGTAAAGGTGAAGAAAGAAGTACATCAATCGTAAGTATGTCTGCATCATGAGAGACGATGTTATAACCTGCAAATACAGGTCGTTTTAAGTCTTTTACTTTTTGAATCATCTGATGGAATTTCGTAACACTTATATTGATTTGTGCGAATGGAAAGCATTTTTGGATAGGATTCTCGATGGTCTTTCTAATTTTATAATCGTATACATAGTAGTACTTTTTTTGCTGCTCAAGTGTTTGCAACTCTTTCGTTAATGAGTGGTATTTGTCTGTAAGTCCAGTTGTGAGTGCACGATGTTCTTCGCCAACTAATAATGTGAAAGGTCTTGGTGAGGAGATTGAAATGGTGCGGACGTTTAGGTCAGTAAAAGTGTGCTTAGATTGTAAAATGGTATGTAATTTTTCGGTAGGAAACTCACCGTCATAAATAGCAATAAAATAGTGGTTCATCTTTTCGCTCCTTAATTTTTTTCTAAACTGATATATTCTACTTTAAAGGTGTAAGTCCTGCATAAAAAAGAAAACACCTTGATTGTTACCAAGGTGTTGTAATAAGTTCAAAACTATCCGAATCAGCCCCAAGCACAAAAGGACTAACCTCGCCAACACAATAAAGGTGCAATTCATGCATTGCGCGCGTACAAGCAGTATAGAACAATCTACGAACGCTCTCATCACTGTACACATCTTTAGATGCATCGTAAATAATAACAGCATCAAATTCGATACCTTTCGCTAAGTAAGCAGGGATCACGACAATACCTTGCTCATACTCGGCTGAGTTACTTTTCACAAGTTTAATATTCTCGATATGATTAAGTGCTTCGTAGGCAGCGGCGCTTTCAGTTGCAGATTTACATATAATTGCGATCGTATTGTGCTGCTCTGTTTGTAGTGCAGCAACTTTAGCAGTAATATGTTCGTGTAGTTCGTTGTGATTAGCTACTTTCGTCACTGTAGGTTTCGCGCCGTCACGTTCAAAGGCGTGAATGTTCTTCCCTTCCGGTACGAGAGCACGTGTAAATTCAATAATCGGTTTTGTTGAGCGATAGCTACGAGTTAAGTTAATGCCGTTTGTTTCGTCTGGTCCGTATAAATTCGTAAGTGTATCGAAATTCACCGTTTCACTCGCATGGGCAAATATCGCTTGGTTAAAGTCTCCGAGTACCGTCATTCTTGCAGCAGGGAAGAGACGTTTTAAAAACTCGAACTGGAACGGAGAGTAATCTTGCGCTTCATCTACGAGTACGTGTTTAATCGATCTGTTCGTTTGGAAGCCTTCAATTAATTCTTTTAAAAGTAAAAATGGAGTCGCATCCTCGTAATATAGCTTTCCTTCATCAAGCATGTTTACTGTTAATGAGCAAATGTCATCCCACTCTTTCGGTTTTTCCCCAAGAACCCATGATGCATCTGTGAAGAGCTGTTTATATATGCCTGTGAAATTGATGAAACGCAATGTTTGAACGCCTTTACGAAGCGGCTTCATTTTTTTACGGACAATCATACGCCCAAGTACTCTTGTTTCTTTCTCAAAGTCTTGAAAGGAGTTGTCGTCAAACTCGCCTTTTTTCTGTAAATATTTATAAGCCTTTTGGTATTCATCTTTACTAAGTAATTCAATTTCCTCTTCTACCCAAGGTTTTTTCAGTTCTGCTTTTTCAAGTGCATCTATTTGCTTATTTAGCCAATCCGTTAACTTCTCAATTCGACTATGGAAGCGGAGGGAGGAGTCAGTATTATAAAATTGCTCTGTAATTTCTTTAGCTGAGGCAATCAGTTTTCCTCTAAATTTCATTCCTCTAAATAGCATGCCTGAAGATTCAAGAGATTGTCTGTACGCTCTAATCATCTCGAAAAATTGAGTGGATGCTTTAAATCGGATGCTCGCATTTCTCGTTTTATAGGTAGGGCTATTCGTTTCAGTTAACATATATTCCAATTGCTCATAAGGGTCTTCAACATCAAATGACTTACTCAGTCTATGATTTAAATATTCTTGGAATGTCACTTGCTGCATATTTTCTTCACCGAGTTCAGGTAGTACGTTAGAAACGTAGCTATTGAACATAGAGTTAGGGGAGAAGAGAATAATTTGATCCGCTTTTAGCCATTCGCGATATTTATATAGTAAGTAGGCGATTCGCTGCAGGGCAGCTGACGTTTTACCACTACCAGCAGCTCCTTGCACGATAAGGAGTCGGCCTTCATCGTGACGAATAATTTCATTTTGTTCACGCTGAATTGTAGCGACGATACTTTGCATATGTTTGTTCGTACCTTTTCCGAGCGCTTGTTGCAAGATTTCATCGCCAATTGTAAGGCTCGTATCGAACATAGAATCAATCTCGCCATTTTGAATAATGTATTGTAATTTTTTCTCCACATTACCGTGGATTACGCCTCCTGGTGTACTGTACTCAGCTGGTCCTGGTGGATAATCGTAGTATACACTCGAAATAGGTGCGCGCCAGTCATATATAAGAAAGTTTTCTCCGCTAGCATCCGTAAGTGTAGCAACACCGATATAAATTTGATCCGCAGCAGATTCTCCTTCTTCTTTGAAATCAATTCGTCCAAAATAAGGTGCTTTATGCATGCGTCTTAATGCGGCAAGTCGATTAAAGGTATGCTTATGGGTAATTTGTGTGACAGCTAGTGACTGAGCTTGTTGTCTTAAGTTGATAACTGTTTCAAGATAATCATCAAAAGTATCCGTGTTCACTTTCACATCATCCCAAAAGTGTTTACGAATATTGATTACTTCTGCCCGGCGTCTGCCAGTTTCGTTTTCCAGTTTATCAATTTGCTCCGTAATTGTCTCGATTACGGTATCCAATCTTTTTTGCTCTAAATCAAGTTTTTTGTTCATACGGTAAGCACTCCTTTAAAAGTGAAAAATAGAGGTTGACTGAAGATGTGTTTTGGTGTACAATTAAAATACGGATAAATACGTTCCTTTAGTTTTAGAAAACGTGTTTCTGTACTAATTTAACATAGTTTTTGAATTTAATCAATGATAATAAGATAAACCTTGGTTCTGCGTGGCGTGGATCAAGGTTTTTTTGTGTTTTTCTTTAAGGAAGAATTGCAATTTTATTGAGGAGAATGTAAGTAAAGCAAAGAAGAAAATCAGGAATAGGGGGATACTGATGCAAAAATATTTTGAGGAAGCGCATCGTTTTTGTTCTCGTAATAGAAAGCACTTAGAAAAGGATGTTATATGTGGTTGTTTCTATTGTTTAGAAATTTTTCATCCAAAAAAAATTACAGAGTGGTGGGATGATGATAACACAGCAGTTGTCCGCATTGCGGGATTGACTCTATTATAGGAGAAAGTTCTGGATTTAAAATTACAGAAATGTTTTTAAGTGAAATGCATAAAAGATGGTTTTAGTTAAACGAATGAAAAAATAAACTTTCGTTAACGAAGAGGATACATAAAAAAGCTCGGGCCTAAGCCCAAGCTTTTTACTTCATTATTTCTTTTCTTCTTTTTTATCGTCAGCTTTTTTCTCTTCGAAAAGATCTTTTAAATCTTTATCGTCAACTTTTACGTCAGCTTTTTTGATTTCTTTCATCATAAGATCATTCATGAATGCAGCATCTTGTGCTTTCTTCTGAACTAGATCTTTTTTGATGTCGCCTTTTACTTCATCAAATGGTTTTTGTTCTTTAATGTCTGTTACTTTAATGATGTGGTAACCGAATTGTGATTTCACAGGTTCGCTTACTTCATCTTTTTTCAGCTTGTAAGCAGCATCTTCGAATTCTTTAACCATTTTACCAGCAGTAAAGTAGCCAAGGTCTCCGCCTTTTTCTTTTGAACCAGTATCTTCAGAGTATTGTTTCGCTAACTCTTCGAAAGATTTACCTTGTCCAAGTTCTTCTTTTACCTTTTTCGCAGTAGCTTCATCTTTTACAAGAATGTGGCTTGCTTTAATTTCAGGCTTGTAGTTTTCTTTTAGTTCTTTATCAGTGATTGTTTTCTCGATAGCTTTTTCTTGAGCTAATTGAGCACGCACACCAGTTTTTATAGTTTCTTCTTTAATACCTTGTTGTTTTAATAGTGTATCGAATTGATCACCGTATTGTTTTTTCATTTCATCGAACTTTTTGTCTACATCTTTGTCTTCAACTTTGTAGTTTTTAATAAGTACTTTTTCCATAACCATGTTGTTTAGTACTTGTTTACCAGCTTGTGTCTTCATTTGATCGTAGAATTCTTCTTTTGTAATGTCACCAGCTTTAGATGTAACAATTTTGTCTGATGATGATGTTCCACATGCTGATAATGCGATTACACTTGTTGCGGCTAAGGCAAGCATAGCTTTCTTCATTCGATAAACACTCCTACTATTATGTATTTTTAATTTATCCTACACCAATGAATTTTGATTCATAAGAGCCCGATTAAGTCTCACTGATACTTTTGCTTTTTTATATTGGTAAAGCGCGCTTAACAGGGCTT
Source organism: Bacillus sp. PK3-067 (assembly GCF_056738645.1). Classification (NCBI taxonomy): domain Bacteria; kingdom Bacillati; phylum Bacillota; class Bacilli; order Caryophanales; family Bacillaceae; genus Bacillus; species Bacillus sp. PK3-067. The sequence continues at coordinate 1,028,867 of NZ_CP096490.1, forward strand.
ACCGAGGCTGAGGATAAAGTTTTGATGAATGTTTTGTTCTATAGTATAAGCAATATGTACAAAATTTAATATATCATATTTCGAACCGTTTTCATATTGATAAAGAAAAATTAACCAGCACGTGTCAGATTTTGAAAGTGTGCCATATTGGGCGTATGCCGCATATACAGAATAGAGGAGGGGATGGGGATGAATTCTCAACTTATTTTATTACTTGTACTGTTTATTTTATTGGTTATTGTAGGTATAATTTGCTTATAGAGGAAAAAAGTGAGGAAGGGGCTTTCCTTCCTCACTTTCCATGAAATATAATTTCTATATAACTAGAAATTAATAAAATTGTTATACATACATTAATAACCCGAAAGACACCGGGCTGGCGGCTCGCAGCTATTTGTTTTCGTTCACACAGTGTATGTGTCATGAAATTCGTGTAAAATATAACAAGAAGTGCGAATGCGACAAAAACAACTGTTATAAGTGTCATGAGGCGAGACCTCCTTTTGGCTAAAATACATATACATATATTGTATCACACGATATTTTGTTCGTGTTACAAAATTCAGAAATAGAAGACTTTGTGTTAGAAAGTGAGGGAGAAAATGGACGTTGTTAGAAGATTAGAACAAGCTGAATACTATGTAGACCTACTATTTAAAATGATTGATGAAGAGAAGTGTCCATTTTATTCTTTAATCATAAAGAAAAAAGCTCGTAAAAAAGATATTGAACGTATACTAAATCTTTGTGAAAAACTGAACGATCAATATGTAGTGGAGAAAGCAGAAGGGCTTCTTTTGTTCGATGCGCTGTTAGATCAATTTGAAAAAGCGCTTCCACATCAGCTCGAAGTACACGAAACTGCGGAAGCGCTAGCAAAACAAGGTTTATTTAAGCCGCTTATGAATGAATTCTTAAGCATGATTGCGAAAAAATAAATAGATTATTTCTTAACTAACTTTTGATCGGACTCTGTAAAGTTCTCTTCAATATCTTCTAATGATTTCTCAAAAATATCGATAAAGTCTTGTCCGTAAATATTACGCAGGATTGCAATCAGTTCGATATTTTCTGGGAACTTCCCATAAAAATTACGAAGTGCAAGAGCCCCATTAAACACTGAATTATTTTCAGGATCATACTCCTCCATTAAGCGAAGTAGTAATTCTTCCCCTTTGTCTGTAATTTCAATGTACGTATTTCGTTTATCATCTTCCTTTTTTGAGAATACAAGATAGCCGCGTTCTTCTAGCTTTTTAGAGAAGTTAAATGCCGTTGATACGTGCATAACTCCAAACTTAGCAATCTCAGAAATAGAAGCCCCTTTTAAATGATAAGCGATTGTTAAAATATGATGTTCATTAATATTTAAATCGTAAGGTTTAATCCACTGCTGCCAATCTTTCTCTACACATTTCCATAACGCTTTCGATAATTGAGCAATGCGTTGGCTGAAAATCATCGCTTCTTTTACCGAGTAATCTTTTTCTCCACTTTTCATTTACTCACCCACTTTAACATTCTTTTTCATTACTATCTATTATGCCAGTAAAATAAAAATTAATAAAGTCTTTTTGTAAGAATTGTGAAAATTTTTTAACAAAATGACATTCTATACAAATCATGCATAACTATGGAAGCGTTTTATGAGTCATGAATACATACGTTGTCCTTACATGTTAAGTGATAACATATATTGTAAATGCATAAAAACACGGCATATCTATACGACATGCCGTGTCAAGGTCAATTTATATAAAAAATATTTGTTATATGCAAAAAACTAAGCAGGAATTTGTTTACGCTTTTTCTGGAACAGCTTCTTGTAGTTTCTCAATTGACTTTTGGATGTCCAAAATTTCTTTCTCAATATGGCGCTTGTTTTGAGAAATATCTTGCTTCCAGTTAGAAAGTGTATCGTGCATATCGTCTTTTAATTCTTGGAACACTTCTTTACCTTCTGAAGCAGTTTCAACGATTTGACGTTTTAATAATTTCGTATCAGCTGTAATATCAGCTAAAGTCTTTTTAATATCATTTCCTTTTTCTTTTAACTTGCCGCGCATGTCTTTACCAGAAGAAGGAGTTGAGAAAAGAACAGCTAGTCCAGCAACTGCTCCGCCGCAAATAACACCTGTAATAAAGGATTTAGCTTTTGACATAAAAGGAGGCCTCCTTATTTTTTGTTCGTATTCATGATGGAAAAATATGCATATCTTTTTTATATGTGCTATGCACAAACAATCATCCCTGAGCATTTTAAGTAAAGAAACAAGCCATGCGGAATTTGATGACTTCAGGGAAGTGGCTTGTTATGTATTACGCCTTCTTATAGTGTCATTATTTCACACTATTTGCAATTGTACTTGCGATGTTTTGTAAATTTTCCATAGTGTATTCATTTTGGTGTGATTTCCAAACAGCACCGAAACCATCTTTTTCACCGTAGCGTGGAATTAAATGAAGGTGGAAGTGGAACACAGTTTGTCCAGCTTTTTCACCGTTATTGTTAAGTAGGTTAAAGCCAACTGGATTAAACTCTGCTTTAATCGCATTTGCGATTTTTGGAACGACAGAAAAAATATGTGATGCGATTTCTGGCGTTAACGCAAAAATGTCTTGTTTGTGAACTTTCGGAATAACAAGAGTATGTCCTTTTGTTACTTGACTAATATCTAAAAATGCAAGCACATGTTCATCTTCGTATACTTTTGAGCAAGGGATTTGCCCGTCAATGATTTTACAAAAAATACAATTGTCTGCTGTATGATTCATTGATCTCATCCTTTCAAATATCCTTAGCCGTATTTTACCATAATTACATAAGAGAACAAACACGAAAAACAGGAAGCTGACTCAGCTTCCTGTTTTCTAAAGAGGGATTGAAAAAGCATTATCGTAATTTACGTTTCGCAGACACCTCATTTATTTAAGAAATGCACGGTAAATCGGCTAAAGTTTCTGCCGTAGACACCCCATTTTCAAGTGAAATGAATTGCAATCTTTTTTAAAATGAAATTGTTTATTTTTTAAAACAGTATATGCTCTTTCAGAGACACCCCGTTTCGAAAATGAAACAAATGATCTGGTTATGTGTAAATTTCATTGTCCAACTTGGACACCCCATTTCATGATGACTTCACTATGTTGTTGTACTCATCAATTGGTGGTTGCTTTTTCAATGTGTTCCTTCTTCAATAATTATGATGTCCGCTTTCGGGAAATTATATGCTAATAAATTTAAAAATTTTTTTTGAGTACATGGATACTATGTAGTACAGCATAATTTTTGGTAAGATGAATATAGAATGAATACTAATGAAGAAAGTGGTGTCGTATGAGCGAGTTATTGCGTGTAGAAAATGTTACAGGAGGATATACGAAACGACCTGTATTAAAAGACGTTTCGTTCTCTGTTAATAAAGGCGAACTTGTCGGCTTAATCGGTTTAAATGGAGCTGGTAAAAGTACGACGATTAAACATATTATCGGTTTAATGGAACCGAAAAAAGGAACTGTCACAATTAATGGGAAAACAATTCGTGATGATATGACAGCGTACCGTTCTAGCTTTTCATTTATTCCGGAAACGCCGGTATTATATGATGAATTAACGTTAGAAGAGCATTTGAAATTAACAGCTATGGCGTATGGCGTGGATGAAAAACAATATGAAGAACGTGTAGGACAACTACTACAAGAGTTTCGTATGAAAAATCGTTTAAAATGGTTTCCATCTCATTTCTCAAAAGGGATGAAACAAAAAGTAATGATTATGAGCGCATTTTTAGTGGAGCCATCTCTTTACATAGTAGATGAACCTTTCGTTGGATTAGACCCGTTAGCGATTCAATCCCTTCTTCAAATGATGGACCAAATGAAAAAGAGTGGTGCCGGTATTTTAATGAGCACACATATTTTAGCGACGGCAGAGCGTTACTGTGATTCGTTCATTATTTTGCATCAAGGTGAAGTAAGAGCGAAGGGAACTCTATCTGAACTGCAATCACAGTTTAATATGCCAGGTGCAACGTTAGATGATATTTACATTGCATTAACGAAGGAAGAAGATTATGAATAGCACAGCGTTATGGAAAGAACGATTTCGTCAATTTCTAAAAGAAGTTCGTACATATAGTAAATACGTATTTAATGATCATTTGAAATTTATTTTCGTGTTCATCATCGGTGCGGGAGCGTATTATTACCAGCAATGGTTACAAACGTTAACATCTTCGTTTCCAACTGCGCTCGTAATGGCAGTATTAATTGGACTCGTGTTAACGGCTGGATCCATTCAAACGTTATTAAAAGAAGCGGATCTCGTTTACTTACTGCCAGTTGAAGAAAAGTTAAAACCTTACTTCACAAAGGCATTTCTTTTTACATTTATGATTCAGTTATACATAATCGCAATTGTAGCAGCTGCGCTTGCCCCGTTATACTTCCAACAAATGAAGCAAACAGGTGCTGGCTACATATGGATCGTACTCGCATTCGTCATTGTAAAAGCGTGGAATTTATTTATAGCGTGGGAAAAGTCATTTTTAACAGATCAAAATATACAAAGGGCTGATTGGTTTATTCGTTTTATCCTAAACGGTTTATTTGTATATTTCCTTGTAGAACGTACTTCAGTTCTTTTCATTGGTGGAATCGTCCTTCTCATGGTGTTATACCTTGCTATCATGCATCAAATGGTCAAAGGAAAGCCACTAAACTGGGAGTATTTAATTTCCGAAGAAGGTAAGAAGATGATGCTGCTGTACCGCATTGCGAATATGTTCGTTGATGTACCAGCATTAAAAGAAAGAGTAGCCCGCAGAAAATGGCTAGATTTCATTCTGTCGATGATAGGCGAAAAGCGTACATATTTATACTTATATACGAGAACGTTCTTAAGATCTGGTAATTATTTTGGCTTATATGTGCGCCTGCTCGCTCTAGGCGGAGTTATTCTTTACTTCATTCCGTTTTTATATGGACGATTTATCGTAAGCCTTATCTTCCTATACTTAATCGGTTATCAGCTATTAACTTTATGGAAACATCACCGCATGAAAATTTGGCTTGATTTGTACCCAGTAGGCGGAGAAGAGAAGAAGAAAGATTTTCTTACTTTATTAAATGCAATTCTTATTACAGGTAGCGTTATATTTACAATTATATTTGCACTAGCAACGAAAGATTTCATGATGACAGGAATTTTACTTATCGTAAGCATATTATTTAGTATCGGTTTCGTTTACCAATACGGGGCGAAGCGCATTGAGCGTTTAAATTGAAAGGAATGAACCTATGATTACATACGAAGAGAAGGTTATAAAAGAATTGGAGCAGTGGAAAGCTACATTCATGAAAGATTCTTCTATGATGACACGGTTCTCCAAAAAAGTGCAGACGAAGGTGCAACAGCTCATTCCGGCGAAAGTACAAAAGGTACTAACAGAGACGATTCGTATGATGGTGCAAACGATTAGCGCCGGGTCAAACTTTATAAAGCCGAAGCTAAAAGAGACGACATGGTCACTGCAAAGACGTGACGATGAAGTTCGTAAAAAAATGGATGAGTACAAAAAAATAGCAGCGGCAGAAGGAGCAGGGACTGGAGCTGGTGGTATTCTCCTCGGTCTTGCTGACTTTCCGCTTTTACTTACAATTAAAATTAAATTTTTATTCGATGCAGCGACATTGTACGGATTTGATACGAGTAAACAAGAAGAGCGTCTTTTTATCCTTCATGTTTTCCAACTTGCCTTTTCAAGTGACGATCACAGAAAAGAAATATGGAAAGCAATCGAAACGTGGGATACAGAAAAAGAAAATCATATGGACTGGGAAAAGTTCCAAACAGAATACCGAGACTATATCGATTTAGCAAAAATGCTTCAGCTCGTCCCGGTAATCGGCGCCCCGGTCGGCGCATATGCGAACTATCAATTACTGCAAAGGCTTGGAGAAGTGACGATGAATTGTTATCGTATGCGATTGCTGAATAGAGATTAAAAACAAGGCGTCCTACATATGTAATGTAGGACGCCTTTTCTTAGAAGCTAAGTCCGATATAGCTAATTCCAGCTATAATCAATACGATAAAAAGTACAATGATTAATGAAAATCCGCTCTTACCAGCTTGTCCCGCTTCACCGCCGCCATTACCACCACTACCGCCATTACCACCAAGTCCCATATGATATCCTCCTTATTGTTATATGTTGCTTTTACTTTATAACTTTCTGTATTTTCCAATAAATACCTTCTGTAGTGCTAACTAAATTGAAAATCATTTCGTTTTGTTTTATAATTTACTTACCGACCGGTAAGTAAAAATAAGTGAGGTACAGTATGACGAAGAATTTACAAACATCGCAGAACATTGTAGAGGCATCATTTAAACTTATGGCAGAACACGGCATTGAGAAGATGAGTCTTTCCATGATTGCGAAAGAGGTAGGTATTTCAAAACCGGCTATTTACTATCATTTTTCTTCTAAAGAAGCGTTAGTTGATTTTTTATTTGAAGAGATTTTTTCTGATTATCATTTTACAAAGTACTTTAATGAAGAGCAGTATACGAAAGAAAACTTTGCAGAAAAGCTAATCGCAGATGGTTTACATATGCTCTCTGAGTATGAAGGACAAGAAGGAATACTACGCGTTATCAATGAATTTATCGTAACTGCATCACGAAATGAAAAGTATCAGAAACGTTTATTTGAAATACAAGAGGATTTTTTGCATGGTTTCCACGATTTATTGAAGAAAGGCGCGAGACTGGGCGTTGTGTCACAACATGAAACGGAAGAAAATGCTCATACGCTAGCGCTCGTGATCGATAATATGAGCAACTATATGCTCATGGGATTCCAGTTAAAGTATAAAGAAATTTGGATTCGAAATGTGAAAAACGTAATGAAGGAGGAGTAAAAATGAAAATGCAAAAAAACTGGTGGCTCGGTTTTCTTGGATTTATTGGGGTTTATAAAATACCAGGTATGATTGAAGCTTTTCAAGCGGATGGAAATTGGATGAAGTTAATCGGTTTCATTTGGCTACTTTGGTTCGGATATTTTATTCCTGAGAAGAAAGAAGATTAAATTCCAATTTTCTGTAAAGTTACGTAAAATATAGATTGAGAGTATTCATATATTAGATTACTAGATTTGGAGTGGTTACATGGATCCATTGAAAAATGAAATTCACCCTGACATGGTCAAGGTGTGGAAAGCGCGTTCTTTAATTGAGCTAGGAATCAGTATTATAGTCATTTTTGCATATCTTTTCTTTATGATTAAGTTTAATTGGTGGGCTTGGATTTTCTATGTGCTCATCGGATTAACAATCGTATATACACCGTTTGATTACTTTACGTTTCCGAAACTACGTCAACGTTATTACAGCTACCAACTAAATGAAGAAGAACTTGAAATTCAGCATGGCCTTTTCGTTGTTAAGCGCGTATTAGTGCCGATGATTCGTGTACAGCACGTAACGATTGAACAAGGGCCAATTATGAGAAAATACGGATTAGCAGAATTACACATTTCAACAGCAGCAACTTCCCATAGCATCCCAGGTTTAACGATGTATGAAGCTGAAATGTTGAAAACGAAAATCGCAGAATTAGCGAAAGTGAGTGATGAGGATGTATAAAAGGCAGCATCCAATCACGATGTTATTAGAGTTGAAAATAACAGACTTTATACCACTCATTATTTTCATGTTTAGCTTAAACGGAAAGTTCCCGTTTTGGTATTTAATTCCCGCTGCATTCGGTTTACTCACCGTCTTTTCAGCGTTTGAAAAATGGTATTACACAACATACTGGGTTGAAAATAACGTATTGCATGTGAAACAAGGTCTCTTTGTGAAAAAGGAGAGCTACTTAAATAAAGAACGTGTTCAAACGATTAATACAAGTTCTAACGTACTATATCAAATGCTCGGTTTGAAAAAAATTCAGATTGAAACAGCTGGCGGAGGCGATGAAGCAGAAGTTAGCTTAGCTGGAATTACGGTAGAAGAAGCGACAGAGCTTATCGCAATGTTAAATGAGTCGGCTTCAGAATTGAAAGTAGAAAAAACATTAGAAGAAGTAGAAGTAAAAGAAATCATTACAGAGGAAAAACAAGCGAGAGAATACAAATTAACGTGGAAAGAGATTTTAATAGCCTCTGTTACATCTGGTCAATTTGGATTATTATTCTCATTAATCTTTTTTGTGTATCACCAAGTAGATGAGTACATTCCGAAATGGATAGAGAATAGCGTAAAGTCGTATGTAATGGAACATGATATATATGGCTGGATTTTTATGATAGCCATTTTGCTCGTCCTTTCGTGGATTATATCGACAATTGGTTATGCGCTAAAACATGGAGATTTCACAGTGAATCGAAGAAATGACGAAGTCCGTATTTCGCAAGGATTACTGGAGAAAAAAGAACTCGTACTAAAATTGCACCGTATTCAAGGGATTACGATAAAAGAAGGTATTTTACGCCAACCGTTCGGTTATTGTGCTGTGCAAGTAGAAGTCATTCAAAGTAAGGGAACGGATGACGAAAAAGAAAAAGTTACACTGCATCCTATCATTCGAAAAGATCGAGTGCAACAGTTACTCGCGCATTTACAATTACCATACGAACTGAATGCAAATATTACTTCGTTACCAAAAGCAGCATTGCGCCGTTATCTCATTGATAGTTTCATCTTTTTCGCTATGCTCGCAATCCCGCTTACTGGAATAAGCATATACTTTGAAAAGTATTACATCATGTGGGCATTATTACCGCTCGCAATCCTTATCTTTACACTTGGATACGCAACATTTAAAACAAATGGTTACAGTGTTAACGGAGAACAAATTACACTTGTCTATCGTAGCGTCGGAAAATATACAGGACTTATTAGAAGAAGACACGTCCAATCAATGGAGAAGACACAATCATATTTCCAGCGCCGTGCGGATTTATGTACGTATAAGTTTTCGAGTGCATCATCTAGTTACAAAATAGAGCATACGAGAGTAGAAGATGCGGAGAGAATGCAGGATTGGTATAAGAAGAAGTTAAGTGAGAATTAAGTGGAACGGCTCGTCTTTCGCGGAAGACGGGCTATTTTTTTATGCGAAAATAATGAATAATATATGTAAAGAAAAAAGCGAGGTGAATGAGAGTGAGCAAATTTTTAATACCGTATTCATTTTCTATATTAAGTTTCTTTATTTCAGCAACAGCACTTGATTTATATGATAGGATGGGAAACAATAGTGAGCTGGTTTCGCCGAACATAATTGGAAAGATAATTCAATCTACTGCGCAAATGGGAGTCCTTACATTGTATTTCGGAGTACCTATTATTTTAGGTGGCTGTCTACTTGGTGAGCTATTGTTTAGAGGTATCATTTTACGATTTAAACTCAGCTATATTATATCTTTATTATTATATCTACTTTTAGCTTTTAGTATTGTTTCTGTAACGGTTGGGATTCCAACTACATATGAGGATTCTAATACTACTTTCATGGTAATAACTATGATTTGCGCTGTTACATTCTTTATGGGCCGGAATATATGGGAGAAAAAAGAAATGAATAATGGAGTAACAGAATGAAATATACATGTCCGTGCTGCGGGTATAGAACAATAGAAGAAGAACCACCAGGTACATATGAAATTTGTAATATATGTTACTGGGAAGATGATGAGGTACAGTTTAACGATCCTGACTTTGAAGGCGGTGCAAATGAAGTCTCGTTAAGACAAGCACAGAAAAATTTTATTGCATTTGGTGCTTGCGAGGAATGTTTTATTGGATTAGTTAGAAAACCGACTAGTGAAGATGTGAAGGATGCTAGTTGGCAGCGAATTTGTTAAGTAAAATGTTATTACTCAATTCAATGGGAGTAATAACATTTTTTATATAGTGCTGAAAGAATTACTGCCGTCTTATAAAGTAATAAGAAGGACTAAATTGGTAAATTTTATTAATGGATATATTTTCAACAAATACAAAAGTATAGATGTATAGTCAACTTTGTGTGTTTAATGTTATCATATTGAATGATATGGAAATTTTTAATAGAATAAGTAACTAAAAATTCAAAGGTAATGAAGCTTTTGTTGTATAAAGAAAATACTTAGTAGTAATCAACAATATTAAAAATAAGATTCGTATTTATATAAATTTAGTAGAAATGGGGTTTTAAAAAGGAATGAGTATAAGCATAACGCGGCAAAAGATTTTGGCGGCCGCTTCTCAAATTGTGCAATGTAAAGGGGTTGCTAAATTAACCTTAGAAGCAGTGGCAAAAGAGGCGGGTATAAGTAAAGGTGGGTTATTGTATCACTTTTCAAATAAAGAAGCTTTAATAGAAGGTATGATAGTCAGAGGGGTAGAGGATTATGAAGGGGCCATTTACAATAAAGTAGCGGAAGACTCAGAGAGGAAAGGGAGATGGGTTCGCTCTTTTGTAGAGGAAAGATTAAATAATGAGAGAAGAACAGAAGAGTTATCTAGTAGTATGATGGCAGCATTCATGTTAAAACCTGAATTACTTGAGCCATTACAACAATCATTTCAGCAACTGCAAAAGAATATAGAAAATGATGAGATAGATTCAGTTTGTGCAACAATTATTAGATTAGCAGCAGATGGATTATGGTATTCGGAATATTTAGGGGTTGGCAGACTAAGCCCCGAGTTAAGAGAAAAAGTGATTCAAGCTCTTATTAGTAATTCATATAAATAGAATATGCGAACTATATAATACGAAAATAATTCACCATTGCTTCTTTAATGTAGTGGTGAATTGTTTTTTTTATTAGAAAAATAGAACAATTTTATAGAGTATTGAATTATAACCGTCCAGACGGTATAGTAATATTTGGTTTAAGAGGAAAATGAAACAAAAAAAGAATAAAAGATATTTTTAGCACACTATTCGAAAGGATAGGCCGCAAAGCTTAGAGTCTACGGTAATACATATTGGTTACTAAGATCGTCTGGTTGCACATTTTTGATGCAACTGGACGGTCTTTTTTTGTTATATAAATATAAAAAATAGGAGGGAACTATGCAAATGAAAAGTACTAAAAGACATATTTCAATGGTTTCATTAGTTTTTCTAGTATTATTTTCAGTGCTGAATGTGTGGGCTCCAGTTATTCAAGCTGCTGTGATGAAAAGTCCAGTGGACGAAATTAATATTTCCCGTACTGATGGCACGACATCTGAACCGTATCAAGCCTCAGATGGTATGAAAGTAGAAGTGAAGTGGTCAGCTAAAGAAAAAATAAAAAGTGGAGATCAATTCACAATTGATATGCCAAAAGAGTTTCGAAAAGACCTTATGAATATGAGTTTTCCTTTAAAAGATGCTGAAGGAAAAACAGTTGGTACATGTGAGATGAAAAAGGGTCTATTAACGTGTACTATGGGTGATTACGTAGAAGGAAAGAATAACATTAAAGGTTCTTTATTCGTAGAATTCTACTTTGGTCTAGAAGCATATGATGGTGTTAAAGAAATTCCATTAGAATTTAACGTTGATGGTCAAATCGTCAATAAAGAAGTAAATGTAAGTAATACGACAGAGAGACCGAAGCCACAGCCCAATACAGATAATCTATTGAAATGGGGTTCTTATAATCAAGAAGATCCTTCGATTGCTGATTGGCTTGTATATGTAAATGCAACTGGAACAGAAATGCAAGATCTTAAATTAACAGATACATTAGGACCTGGGCATGAGTTAATTACAGACAGCGTAGTATTAGAAGAGGCTGTATTTGAAGATGGTTATGCACCAACAAATATTAAGCCAGCAGATTTATCTAACATTAAAATTAATGCAACAAAGGCTGGATTTACAATTGAGTTTCCAGACAGTTCAAAAGGTTATATTTTAAGATATAAAACAAAGATTACTAATCCTTCTGCAAAGCCTCATAAAAATACTGTGAAATTAGAAGGTAAAAATATTAAAACTGAAGAAAAAGTAGGACAAGTATTTGTAAGTGGTGGGGGAGGATCCGGTTCAGGTGACAATAATCCACCTAGTATTGAAAAAAATATAGTTGATGAGAATGGCAAGCTTGTAGAGAATGAGCAGCTAACACAAATGGATCAAGTGATTCAATACCAAGTTGGTACACATATACCGAACGATCCTCCTAAATACACATCAATGGTAATTCGTGATGATTTAGAAGATGTTTTAGAAGTATTAGAGGCAAAAGTGTATGATCAAAATGGCCAAGATATTACTTCTAAAGGGACGTTAAAGATAGATAAGCAAAGAAGTGAAGTAACATTTACGTTTGGTGAGAATTTTGACTATAAGTCATATGAAGACCAGAGAATCAATCTTAGTATCAAGGCGAAAATTAAAAATAATGCAGACTTATCTTCTTACGTAGATAAGAAGATTCCTAATAAAGCGGAATTACATTTTGATGATAAAACATTAACATCAAAAGAAGTAACTATTACGCCGCCTGAAGCTCCAAAAGACGGTACAGTATCGATTCATAAAATAGATTCTGAGGATCCGAACAAAGGGTTAAAAGGTGCCGAATTTGAAGTTCGAAATAGTGCAAATGAAGTTGTTGCAAAACTGAAAACGGACGAAAAAGGTTTTTCAGTACCTCAAACTTTAGCTCCTGGAACGTATAAAGTTTATGAAACAGTAGCACCAGAAGGATATCAAAAATTAAAAGAACCAGTAGAGGTTACACTTCAAGCTGGAGAAACAAAAACAATTGAAATTAAAAATACTATGCAAAAGGGTCAAATTGAAGTAAAGAAAATTGATTCGGAAAATGGTGAAAAACCATTAGCAAATGCAGAGTTTGATATAGTAAAAGACGGTGTAGTAGTCGAACATATTGTTACAGATAAAGATGGTAAGGCAATCTCTAAACCGTTAGCACCAGGGAAATATATTTTAAAAGAAACGAAAGCGCCTGAAGGCTACCAATTAAAAGAAGCAGAGTTCGAAGTAAATGTAACAGGGGACGGCATATTCCCAATACAAGTGGAAAATGCAATGGTAGACAAAGGTAATATAGAAATTACAAAAGTGGACAAAGAAAACGGAGCAGTATTAGCGGGTGTCGAATTTGAAGTCCAAGATGAGAAAGATGAAGTAGTAAGAAAAGTAGTAACAGATAAAGATGGAAAAGCAAACGTTTCAGATCTATCAGTAGGAAAGTACAAATTAGTAGAGGCGAAAAGCTTACCGGGTTATAAAAAGCTAACAGAACCAGTACCATTTGAAATAAAAAAAGGTATGACAAAAGCTTTAGCAATAAAAGTAGAAAATGAGCAGTTAGACAAAGGCTCAGTAGAAATTACAAAAATAGATAAAGATAGTCAAAAAGTATTAGAAGGCGTAGTCTTCGAAGTGCAAGATGAGCAAGGCAAAGTAGTAACAGAAGTAAAAACAGATAAAGATGGTAAAGCAAAAATCTCTGATTTATCAGTAGGGAATTACAAATTAGTAGAGACGAAAAGTTTACCAGGCTACAAAAAGCTAACAGATTCAGTATCATTCGAAATTACAAAAGGTATGACAACAGTCCTATCGTTGAAAGTAGAAAATGAACAGTTAGATAAAGGTTCAGTAGAAATTACAAAAATAGATAAAGACAGCAAAAAAGCATTAAAAGGCGTAGTCTTTGAAGTGCAAGATGAAGCTGGAACAGTAGTAAAGGAAGTAAAAACAGATAAAGATGGTAAAGCAAAAATCTCAGATCTATCAGTAGGAAAGTACAAATTAGTAGAGAAAGAAAGTTTACCAGGCTATAAGAAATTAACAGAGCCAGTATCGTTTGAAATTACAAAAGGTATGACCGAGATCTTATCATTAAAAATAGAAAATGAAATGGTAGATACGGGAAATATAGAGATAACAAAGATAGATAAAGATAATAAAGCACCGTTAGCGGGAGTAACATTCATCGTACAAGATGAAAAGGGTAAGGAAGTTACGAAAGTAACGACAGATAAAGAAGGAAAAGCAAATGTTTCAGATTTACCTGTAGGAAAGTATGAATTAGTAGAGGTAGAAAGTTTACCTGGTTATAAAAAGTTAGAAAAACCAGTATCATTTGAAATTAAAAAAGGCATGACTGAGGTTCTATCATTAAAAGTAGAAAATGAAATGGTGGATACAGGGAATGTAGAGATAACAAAAATAGATAAAGATAGTAAAGCTCCATTAGAAAATGTTGTATTTGAAGTACGTGATTCAAAAGGAAAAGTAGTTGCGAAAGTAAAAACGGATAAAGAAGGAAAAGCAAACGTTTCAGATTTATCTATTGGAAAGTATGAGTTGGTAGAAGTAGAAACACCGGCAGGATACAAACCACTAGAAAAGCCAATTTCATTCGAAATTGAAAAGGGTAGAGTAACAGCATTACAATTGACTGTAGAAAATGAATTAGTGGATACAGGAAATGTAGAAATTACAAAAGTAGATAAAGAAAATAAAGATGCTTTAGCTGATGCAGTCTTTGAAATTCAAGATGAAGCAGGACAAGTAGTCGCTAAAATAACGACAGATAAAAAAGGACAAGCACAAGTTACTAATTTATCAGTCGGCACATACAAGTTAGTAGAAGTAAAGGCACCAAAAGGGTATAAACAATTAGTAGATCCGATTACTTTCCAAATTGAAAAAGGCATGACAAAATCTCTTGCTTTAACAGTAGAAAACGAAATGTTAGACAAGGGAAATGTGGAAGTAACAAAAGTAGATAAAGATAGTCAAAAAGTATTAGAAGGCGTAGTCTTCGAAGTACAAGATGAGCAAGGAAAAGTAGTAACAGAAGTAAAAACAGATAAAAATGGTAAAGCAAAAATCTCAGACTTATCTGTAGGAAAGTACAAATTAGTAGAGAAAGAAAGCTTACCAGGTTACAAAAAGTTAACGGAACCAGTATCATTCGAAATTAAAAAAGGTATGACAAAAGTCTTATCATTGAAAGTAGAGAACGAACAGTTAGATAAAGGTTCAGTAGAAATTACAAAAGTGGACAAAGAAAGTGGCGCAGTATTAGCGGGCGTAACATTCGAAGTGCAAGATGAAAAAGGCAAAGTAGTAACAAAAGTAACGACAGATAAAGAAGGACAAGCAACAATTTCAGATTTACCAGTAGGAAAATATAAGCTAGTAGAGGTAGAAAGCTTACCAGGATATAAAAAACTAGCGAAACCAGTATCATTCGAAATCAAAAAAGGTATGACAGAAGTTTTATCACTAAAAGTAGAGAACGAATTAGTAGATAAAGGCTCAGTAGAAATTACAAAAGTGGACAAAGAAAGTGGCGCGTTATTAAAAGGCGTAACATTCGAAGTGCAAGATGAAAAAGGCAAAGTAGTAACGAAAGTAAAAACAGATAAAGAAGGAAAAGCGAAAATTTCAGATCTATCTGTAGGGAATTACAAACTAGTAGAAGTAGAAAGCTTACCAGGCTACAAAAAGCTAACAGAGCCAGTATCATTCGAAATTAAAAAAGGTATGATAGAAGTCTTATCATTAAAAGTAGAGAATGAACAGTTAGACAAAGGTTCAGTAGAAATCACAAAAGTAGATAAAGATAGTCAAAAAGCATTAGAAGGCGTAGTCTTCGAAGTACAAGACGACAAAGGAAAAGTAGTAACAGAAGTAAAAACAGATAAAAATGGTAAAGCAAAAATCTCAGACTTATCTGTAGGAAAGTACAAATTAGTAGAGACGAAGAGCTTACCAGGTTACAAAAAGTTAACGGAACCAGTATCATTCGAAATTACAAAAGGTATGACGAAAGTTTTATCATTGAAAGTAGAGAACGAACTGTTAGATAAAGGTTCAGTAGAAATTAAAAAAGTAGACAAAGAAAGTGGCGCAGTATTAGCGGGCGTAACATTCGAAGTGCAAGATGAAAAAGGCAAAGTAGTAACAAAAGTAACGACAGATAAAGAAGGACAAGCAACAATTTCAGATTTACCAGTAGGAAAATATAAGCTAGTAGAGGTAGAAAGCTTACCAGGATATAAAAAACTAGCGAAACCAGTATCATTCGAAATCAAAAAAGGTATGACAGAAGTTTTATCACTAAAAGTAGAGAATGAATTAGTAGATAAAGGCTCAGTAGAAATTACAAAAGTAGATAAAGATAGTCAAAAAGTATTAGAAGGCGTAGTCTTCGAAGTACAAGACGACAAAGGAAAAGTAGTAACAGAAGTAAAAACAGATAAAAATGGTAAAGCAAAAATCTCAGACTTATCTGTAGGAAAGTACAAATTAGTAGAGAAAGAAAGCTTACCAGGCTACAAAAAGCTAACAGAGCCAGTATCATTCGAAATTAAAAAAGGTATGATAGAAGTCTTATCATTAAAAGTAGAGAATGAACAGTTAGACAAAGGTTCAGTAGAAATCACAAAAGTAGATAAAGATAGTCAAAAAGTATTAGAAGGCGTAGTCTTCGAAGTACAAGACGACAAAGGAAAAGTAGTAACAGAAGTAAAAACAGATAAAAATGGTAAAGCAAAAATTTCAGACTTATCTGTAGGAAAGTACAAATTAGTAGAGAAAGAAAGCTTACCAGGCTACAAACAATTAACAGAACCAGTATCGTTTGAAATTACAAAAGGTATGACAGAAGTTCTATCATTAAACATAGAAAATGAAATGGTAGATACGGGAAATGTAGAAATTACAAAAATAGATAAAGATAATAAGGCACCGTTAGCAGGTGTAGTCTTTGAAGTACAAGACGACAAAGGCAAGGTAGTAACGAAAGTAACGACAGATAAAGCTGGAAAAGCAACAGTTTCAGATTTATCAGTAGGAAAGTACAAGCTAGTAGAAGTAGAGAGTTTACCAGGCTACAAAAAATTAGAAAAGCCTGTACCATTTGAAATTACAAAAGGTATGACAAAATCTTTAGCGTTCACTGTAGAAAATGAAATGGTAGATACGGGGAATGTAGAAATCACAAAAATAGATAAAAACAGTAAAACACCATTAGAAAATGTTGTATTTGAAGTACGTGACTCAAAAGGCAAAGTAGTTGCGAAAGTAACGACGGATAAAGAAGGAAAAGCAAACGTTTCAGATCTATCAGTAGGAAAATACAAATTAGTAGAGACGAAGAGCTTACCAGGTTACAAAAAGTTAACGGAACCAGTATCATTCGAAATTACAAAAGGTATGACAAAAGTCTTATCATTGAAAGTAGAGAACGAACAGTTAGACAAAGGTTCAGTGGAGATTACAAAAATGGCCGCTGAAAGCAAGGAAGTCTTATCAGGAGCTGTGTTTGAAGTTCATGATGAAAAGGGAAAAGTAGTAGTGAAAGTAACAACAGATAAAGATGGAAAGGCAAAAATCACAGATGTATCTGTAGGTAACTACACACTAGTAGAAGTAGAAGCACCAAAGGGATATGAAAAATTAACTAATCCAATTCCATTTGAAATTACAAATGGAATGATAAATGCAGTTCAATTAGAAGTATTAAACAAATTGAATCATTTAGCACCACCAGGTCCAGAAACACCAGATCCAGAAAAGCCTGGAACACCAGATCCAGAAAAACCTGGAACACCAGATCCAGAAAAACCTGGAACACCAGATCCAGAAAAACCTGGAACACCAGATCCAGAAAAACCTGGAACACCAGATCCAGAAAAGCCTGGAACACCGGATCCGGAGAAACCTGGAACACCGAATCCAGAAAAACCTGGAACACCAGATCTAGAAAAACCTGGAACACCAGATCCAGAAAAGCCAGGGACACCGAATCCAGAGAAACCTGAAAAAGAATTACCGAAGACAGGGCAGAAAATGCCTGTGGAACCATATATGGGAGCACTTCTTGTAATGATGAGTTTTGGATTACTCGTATTAGGTAGAAAACAGCAGAGATAATAAAGGTGAAAAGGTATCCTCAAAGTATTTGAGGATACCTTTTTTAGCATAAAAAAAAGCATCTAGCAAAAGTACTAGATGCAAATAAAAACACAAGGGAAGACAAAATTCTTCCCTTTTCCCGTATGTAATTATATCAAAAAATTTATAAAAAACTAGCTATATTTAAAATATAATTTTTAAAAAAGTTATATACATAAATAATTGCAATACGCGCAGTTTTATCTTTCTGAAAAATCCATTTCTTTAATTTTGAATATTAAGACTAATGTTGATAAATCTTCAGATAATTAGAAAAAATACCCAAAAGGATATATAATATTGCTTAATAAATAATTTTAATGAATTACATATATTTCATTTGGTGTATTAATTGAATATCATAATTTTAAATTTTATTAAGCAAGAATCTCGGTTACTTATTGCATTTCTAACATAGGGTGAGATAGAAAAATACAATAGTGTGGAGGTTTTTATAATGACGTTTGTTCTTAGTAAAATGAATGGGTTTAGCATAGAAGAAAAGGTACATGAATTTGAATCTAAAGGATTCCTTGAAATCTCAAATGAAATCTTTTTACAAGAGGAAGAGAATCATCGTTTATTAACACAAGCACAGTTAGATTATTATAATTTGGAAGATGATGCGTACGGTGAATGCCGTGCTAGATCTTATTCAAGGTATATAAAGTATGTTGATTCACCAGATTATATTTTAGATAATAGTAATGATTACTTCCAATCTAAAGAATATAACTATGACGATGGCGGGAAAGTTAGACAGTTCAATAGCATAAATGATAGCTTTTTATGCAATCCTTTAATTCAAAATATCGTGCGTTTCGATACTGAATTTGCATTTAAAACAAATATAATAGATACAAGTAAAGACTTAATTATAGGTTTACATCAAGTAAGATATAAAGCTACTAAAGAAAGACCATCTTTTAGTTCACCTATTTGGTTACATAAAGATGATGAACCAGTAGTATTTTTACACCTTATGAATTTAAGTAATACAGCTATTGGTGGAGATAATTTAATAGCTAATTCTCCTCGAGAAATTAATCAGTTTATAAGTTTGAAGGAGCCTTTAGAAACTTTAGTATTTGGACAAAAGGTCTTCCATGCCGTAACGCCACTTGGAACAGAATGTAGTACGGAGGCTTTTCGTGATATTTTATTAGTAACATTTTCTTATAAGGAGACAAAATGAGAGAGAATAAAATAATTATGATTTCTGGAGCCAATAGCGGTATAGGTCATGCTTGTATAAAATACTTTTTAGAAAAATCATTTTATGTAATAGCGCTTGATATTCATAATAATAATTTAATAGATTATATGAAAACAGATATGCCTTTGAAAGTAGTGCAAATTGATTTAAGTAATAGCGAAGCGATTCATAATCTTTTTACTCAATTAGATTTAGAAAAGCTTTCTCCTGATATATTAATAAATGCAGCTGGTATTCGAGAGATAACACCTGTTTTACATTTATCCGATGATATGTTTAAAAAAGTAATTGATGTAAATTTAGTAGCCCCATTTATCCTTTCTAGGGAAGTAGCTAAGCGATGGTGTGAATCGAAAATAAAAGGTTGTATTGTGAATATA
Source organism: Bacillus sp. PK3-067 (assembly GCF_056738645.1). NCBI lineage: Bacteria > Bacillati > Bacillota > Bacilli > Caryophanales > Bacillaceae > Bacillus > Bacillus sp. PK3-067. Next base: position 1,048,404 of record NZ_CP096490.1, read on the forward strand.
GCATCGGTTTCTGGATTAATGGCTGAACCAGAGCGAGCTGCTTATGTTGCATCAAAGCATGCTTTAATCGGATTGACTAAACAGATGGCTATGGAATTTGGGAAGCAAAATATAAGGGTAAATAGCATTTCTCCCGGTGTTATTAGAACCGAACTTACAGAAGAATACTTTAGTAATAAAGCCTTGATGTCTATGATAAAAAGTAATCAATCTTTAGATACTTGGGGGTTGCCGCAGGATATTGTTTCATGTATTGAGTACTTGATTTCTGATCAGGCCCGCTTTATTACTGGTTCTAATTTTGTAATTGATGGTGGTTGGACTGCTGGGAAAAATTTATAATTGAGTGTTTTTGAGGAAAAGCACCTGTCCTTTTTTTAGGCTGGTGTTTTTCTCACTATAAACCGAGTTTTTATTGGAGGGGGATTAATTTGCTTCAAAAGAGTTTTAAGCAAGAGAAAACGGTACCGGCCTTAAAGATGATAGCATCAATGGTTATCTTTGGATCAGTTGGATTTTTTTCTGTTCAAACAAACTTACCTTCGTTTGAATTAGTGTTTGTAAGGTGTATTTTTGCGACAATATTTTTAAGTGTATGCTGGTTGCTTACAGGGCAATATAAACAAGATAAATGGGAACGAAAAGAAGTTATTCAAGTTTTAATATGTGGTTTTTTCTTAGTATTTAATTGGGTTTTCTTATTTAAAGCCTTTGAAAATATGTCAGTTACCATTGCTATCTCAGTTTATCATCTTGCACCAGTAATTGTACTGTTAATTGGAAGTATCGTCTTTAAAGAAAAATTAACATTCATATCTATCATTTCAATAATTGTGTGTTTTGCAGGAGCTTTATTAATTGCTGGTATTGATGGAAGCTTCTCTGTCGGCTCATTAATGTCTTCAGGTATGATATGGGGATTTCTTGCGGCTCTCTTTTATGCATTTACAACTTTATTTGGTAAAGGGATTAACAAAATGAGTGCGTATGCAATGACATTTTTACAAACATTCTTGGGGATATTTCTTTTAATACCATTTATAGATTTAGATGCTTTTAGTGGCCTCACTCAAAGTAATTGGACATATATTATAGCTACTGGTTTTATTCACACAGGGATAGTATATTATCTGTTTTTTGATAGTTTACGCTATTTATCTACAAAAACCATCTCAATATTAGTTTTTTTAGATCCGGCAGTGGCAATATTATTAGATACTGTACTTACTGGATTCCGTCCAACTTTAATGCAAATAACAGGAATTCTTTTTATTTTTATTGGCATGACTTTAACATTAAAAAAATCTAAAGATAAAAAACTAAGCCAAAAAGAAAAGCGAATTGAAAGCGATGCTAGTATATCTCAACAATAATGAAATATATTGTGTATAAAACGATAAACCTTGCATGAATCATGTAAGGTTTATTTTAGTTCAATATAATTCATATTTATAATACATAATTTTCAAAACTGAGGTATGTGTTTCTTTAATATGCTTTTGATTCAACTATTTTTATTTGACTATAAATTTACAAAAATGTATATAAAACCTTATTTTTTGATAATATATAAGTAATAAATTCATAGAATTGGAGTGATGAGATGCAGCCGTTAGAAAGGGAGATTCATTCTAATATGCTGAAAGTGTGGAGGATGCACGCTTTAATTGGGGCGGTAGTTATACTAACAGTCGTAATTGCGTATTTCTTTTTTATGATTAACTTTAACTGGTGGGGCTGGTTGTTCGGACTATTAGTAACAGGAGCTATTACATTTATTCCCCTTGATTATTTTGTGTTTCCAAATTTACGTCAACGCTATTATAGTTACAGATTAAATGAAGAAGAGATTGAGATTCAAAAGGGAATGTTTGTTGTAAAACGCGTACTTATTCCGATGATCCGTGTGCAGCACGTAACGATTGAGCAAGGGCCGATCATGAGAAAGTATAATTTAGCAGAATTACATATTTCAACAGCCGCAACTTCTCATAGTATTCCAGGTTTAACGAAAGAAGAAGCAGAACAGCTGAAAAGACAAATTGGAGAACTTGCGAAAGTGAGTGATAAGGATGTATAAGAGGCAACATCCGATTACGATATTGTTAGGTATTAGGATTGCGAGTTTGTTGCCACTTATTATTCTTGTTTTATTTAAACCTGATGAACAAGTGGAACCTTGGTATTTATTTTATCTTTTTCTTCTGGTTGTTTTATTCATCATGGCTATTTTTTCAGCAATTAAATGGTATTTTAAAGTTTACTGGATTGAGAATAATATTTTACATATAAAGCACGGTGTTTTTGTAAAGAAGGAAAGCTATTTAAATAAAGAGCGTGTACAAAATATTAGTACGTCTTCTAACATCATTTATCAAATGCTCGGACTTATGAAGTTAAATATAGAAGTAGCCGGTGGTGGTAATGAACCAGAAGTGATGTTGGCTGGTATTAAAGAAGACGAGGCAAAACATTTAATTTCTTTATTACATAAGAAAGAAACTACTGTAAAAGAAGAAATAGAAGAGGAAGAAAGCAAGACGGTTTATCAGTTAACAGCGAAAGAGGTTTTAGCCGCAGCGATTACATCTGGTCGGTTCGGACTAGTGTTCTCTGGGCTAGTACTTCTTTACACAAAGTTTGATTTTGTTCTTCCTGAAGGATTCACAAGTAAAGTAGAAGTGTATGTGATGGGAAACGGTGTTTATAAACTAATTGTAATTGCATTAATTTTAATGGCAATTTCGTGGATTATTTCCACGGCTGGATATGTGTTGAAATATGCAAACTTTAAAATTGAGCGAAAAGGGGAAGAGATTCGTATCGTTCAAGGATTATTTGAAAAGAAAGAGTTTGTCTTAAAATTGCACCGCATTCAAGCGATTACTGTAAAAGAAGGTATGCTTCGCCAGCCGTTTGGCTATTGTGCTGTTGAAGTGGAAGCAATTCAAAGTATTGGAGCAGCAAGTAACGAAGTAATGTTGCATCCATTTATGAAGAAAAAAGATGTACAGCACCTGATCACATATTTAGAGTTACCATATGAAATCGAAGCGGAGATCGTTCACTTACCAAAAACAGCGTTGCGTCGTTATTTCATTATGGGCTGGTTAATAAGTATCATACTCACAGTTCTAATTGCCAGCGTGAGTATATATTTTAAACAATATATTGCGTTGTTTGTTATTTTACCGTTATTTATCGTGTTTTCGTTACTTGCGTATGCTAGATATAAAAGTGGCGGTTATGAATTAAGAGAAAATCAACTAACGGTTGTATATCGTAATTTTTCGAAATATACAGGAATAATGCGAAGAAGACATGTTCAAGCAGTAGGTTATAATCAATCGTATTTTCAAAGAAAAGATGAATTATGTACAACTCTTGTAGCGGTAGCTGGGCGCGGTTATGAAGTAAAGCATATGAGAAAAAAAGATTCACTTCGTATATATAATTGGTACAAAGAAAAAGGAAACACCGGTGTGTAATGGTGTTTCCTTTTTGTCATTAAATTGATATCTTTAGTCGAATCGTTGATATATTTCAAGATATGATAGATATATTCGGAAAATCGTTGATATATTTCAAGATGTGATAGATATATTCGGAAAATCGTTGATATATTCAAAGATGTGATAGATATATTCGGAAAATCGTTGATATAATTTCACGTACTGTTAGTGTTGTATTATGTTTTAATTAAACTAACACATCAAAAGTAGTCACAAAAGATGGACGAGAGAAAATACTCTTTTGCTGTTCCGCATGTGGATGCGCTGGAGCTTGTCCTTCTGCTTGTACAGGGCGTTTCTTATGAGCGTTTTCGAATGAACGTGATTCTGTCCAGTCTTTAAAGTTTTGCTCTGTTTCCCACATCGTTAAGATGACGTATGTATCGTTACTTAATGGACGTAGAACACGGATTGCTTGGAATCCTGGTTCGTTTTCAATAAGGCCTGCGCGGTTTTTAAAACGGTTTTCAAATACAGGGCGACCTTCGTCTGTGACAGAAATGTTGTTACAAACGATATAGCCAGGTTGTCCTTTAAATTCACCGACAGCATCTAGTACGTCATACTGAAGTGAACCTTCTACAGATTCTTCTGTATTTTCTTTATAAAACATATTTTTTTCATCATTTTTTGCAGTGAAATGTGCTTGTTCTAGAGGTGTTTCGTATGAAATAATAGCCTTCATTTTAATGCCCCCTTAATAGTTTGTTTCTATTATATCAACTCTCTTAAAAAACTTCGAAGATTATATACATAAAGATACTTCTTTTTCAAATAATAAATGTACCATCATTTGGAAAGAAGGACGATGTATGAAGAAAGTAAAGTGGACTTTATTAGGCGGCGTCGCAACGTTCGTAGTAGCGATTGTAATCTATAAACTTATCGTGTTAGCTGGTGGCTATATGATGGATGAAAAGCAGCTCGTTTTCCACTCTTCATCACGTATCGTTGACCAGAAAGGGAAAGAAATTACGAAATTATACGTAGAAAATAGAGAGCTCGTACCAATCGAGCAAATTCCGAAGTATGTGCAGCAGGCGTTTGTTGCGGTGGAAGATTCTCGTTTTTATGAGCATCAAGGGATTGATTATCCGTCTATATTCCGTGCTCTTTATAAAGATACGTTAGCTGGAGAAAAGGTAGAGGGCGGTAGTACCATTACGCAGCAACTCGCTAAAAACGTCTTTTTAACTCGTGAAAAAACATTTACGCGCAAATTGAAGGAAGTCGCAATTTCTCTTCAATTAGAGCAAAAATATACGAAGCAACAAATTCTTGAAATGTATATGAATCATATTTATTTTGGGCATGGGGCTTACGGCATTCAAGCGGCAGCAAAGTTGTATTTTAATAAAAATGTTGAGGATTTAACAGTAGAGGAAGGGGCAATGCTTGCAGGCCTTCCGAAGTCACCAAACGGATATTCACCGTACTATTCTGCAGAGAAGAGTAAGGAACGCCGTGATCTAGTGTTGTCACTTATGCATAAACAAGGCTATTTGACTGCAGAAGAAAGCGTTCGTTATCAAGGGAAGACAATTGCTCTATATAAAAATTTAGATGAGAATGAGCTTGCATATATGCCGTATATTGATATGGTCATAGATGAAGCCGCTCGTTTATACGGATTGTCTCATCAAGAAGTACTTCGCGGAGGATATACGTTTGTCGTACCTATGGATGAAAAGATTCAAAAGGTAGCATATAACCAGTTTCAAGATGCAAGGAATTTCCCTGGGAAAGAAGAGGGGGCGCAAGGTGCTTTCTTATTAATGGATAATCGTACGGGAGGGATTAAAGCGGCGATTGGGGGAAGAAAGTACGTCCCGAGAGGATTTAATCGTGTTTTTGCCAAAAGGCAGCCTGGATCTGTTTTAAAACCACTTATCGTTTATGCACCAGCACTAGAAACGAAAAAGTATAATCCGTATTCTTTATTAACGAATGAAAGAAATTCTTTTGAAGGGTATGAACCTCGAAATTATAATCATGAGTATTCAAAAGAAATGACGATGTATGATGCGATTTTAGAGTCGGCAAATGTACCGGCAGTTTCTTTATTAAATGAGTTAGGGGTAGAAGAAGGAAAGCAATATTTAGAAAAAGGAAATGTTCATATTGCAGATGCTGGTTTAAGTACAGCGCTTGGCGGATTGAAAAATGGCGTTTCAATATTTGATCTTGTAAAAATGTACCGTTCATTTTTAGCAAATGGAAATATTATCGAGCCGCACGTTATTGATAAAGTATTAAACAGACACGGTGCAGTCATTGGGGAATCTCCAAAAGTAGAGACGAAAATCTTCTCGAAGCAGACAGCATGGTATATGACGAAAATGTTAGAAGGAGTTGTGAAGGAAGGAACAGCGAGAGTTGGTGTATATAACGGTGCGTTAGCTGGGAAAACAGGTACAACTTCATTGCCAAATGACGATAAGGGAGCAAGAGATATGTGGTTCGTCGGCTATACACCAAACTTAGTAGGCGCTGTTTGGATTGGTTATGACCGCACGGATAAGGAGCATCAGTTGCAAGGAGAAAGTGCATCTGCGACAAAATTGTTTAAGAAAATTTTAACGAAGGCTAATGTAGAACATAAAGAGAAGTTTATGAAGCCTGAAGGTGTGGAAACAATCGGCGCTCCGATTCGGCTGCGCAAAATTGAAGATGTAAAAATGAAATTATCATTTAGCCCTTTCGGTTTATTTAAAGCAAAATTAAGCTGGACGCCACTTCCAGATAACAGAATTATGTACCGAATCTATAGAGTGGAGAACGGAATTCATACGCATGCTAGCACTGTAAATGGTGCTGGAGAATATGAGGAAAAGTTCGTTAACATATTTTCAAAACCGAGCTTTTACGTTGTACCATATAATACACAAACGAATCGTGAAGGAGAAAAGTCAAAAGTAGCTAAACCATAGTTTTTCTCTGTGTTATAATAAGAATGTTGTGAAAATAGTAAGCGTTTTTAAGAATGTTTGTGTCAATTTAATGAACAACGTACATAATATTATGCATTTTGTTTTTACAAGCTGTATAGTAAAAAAAGATAAATATCGAACGTATTCGAAGCATTGGTAAGGAAGGGAGCAAGGGTCTTGGTAAGAACTATAAATGAGACATTTTTAAAAGCATGTAGGGGGGAACGTACCGATTATGTACCAGCATGGTATATGCGTCAAGCAGGTCGTTCACAGCCGGAATATAGAAAGATTAAAGAAAAGTATTCTTTATTTGAAATTACACACAATCCAGAGTTATGTGCTTACGTTACAAAATTGCCGGTTGATCAGTATAACGTAGACGCAGCAATTCTTTATAAAGATATTATGTCACCACTACCTGCAATTGGTGTGGATGTAGAAATTAAATCAGGTATTGGCCCAGTTATCGATAACCCAATCCGTTCTTTACAAGACGTAGAAAAACTAGGGGAAATCAATCCAGAAGATGACGTACCGTACATACTAGATACAATTCGTTTATTAACGACAGAAATGTTAGACGTACCGTTAATCGGTTTTTCAGGAGCTCCATTTACATTAGCGAGCTATATGATTGAAGGCGGTCCATCTCGTAACTACCATAATACGAAAGCGTTCATGTATGCAGAGCCAAAAGCTTGGTTCGCTTTAATGGATAAACTAGCAGATATGGTTATTACATATTTAAAAGCGCAAATTAACGCAGGAGCAAAAGCAGTTCAAATTTTCGATTCTTGGGTTGGAACAGTAAATGTAGCGGATTATCGCGTATTTATTAAACCAGCAATGGAGCGTATTTTTGCAGAAGTTCGTAAGATGGGTGTTCCAATGATTATGCACGGCGTAGGAGCTGCACACTTAGTGAATGAGTGGCACGACTTACCGCTTGATGTAGTCGGCTTAGATTGGCGCTTACCGATTGAAGAAGCACGTGCACGGGGCGTTCATAAGGCGGTACAAGGTAATATGGACCCTTCATTCTTACTTGCACCATGGTCTGTTATTGAAGAACATGTAAAAGGTATTTTAGATCAAGGGATGAAACAGCCGGGTTATATCTTTAACCTAGGTCACGGTGTATTCCCAGAAGTAAATCCAGATACATTAAAACGTTTAACTACATTTATTCATGAATACTCTAAAGGGCAGTTAGCGAAGTAAAGGAGCATTGCTGTATGAAAAAGAAAATTGGTTTGCTTGTAATGGCATACGGAACGCCATATAAAGAAGAAGATATTGAACGTTACTATACACATATTCGTAGAGGAAGAAAGCCAAGTCCTGAAATGCTGGAAGATTTAACAGAGCGTTACCGTGCAATTGGTGGTATTTCTCCTTTAGCTACTATTACATTAGAGCAAGCTAAGAAGTTAGAGAAGCGTTTAAATGAAGTACAAGATGAAGTAGAGTACCATATGTATCTTGGCTTAAAACATATTGAACCGTTTATTGAAGATGCGGTGAAAGATATGCATAACGACGGAATACAAGATGCAATCGCACTTGTTCTTGCACCTCACTATTCTACGTTTAGCGTGAAATCATACGTTGGACGAGCACAAGAAGAAGCTGAGAAACTTGGAAACTTAACAATTCATGGCATTGATAGCTGGTATAAAGAGCCGAAATTCATCCAGTACTGGGTCGATGCAGTGAAAGGTATATATAACGGTATGTCAGATGCAGAGCGTGAAAAAGCAGTATTAATCGTATCTGCACATAGCTTACCAGAGAAAATTATTGCAATGGGCGATCCATATCCAGATCAATTAAATGAAACAGCGGACTATATCGCGCGCGGAGCTGAAGTAGCAAACTATGCAGTAGGCTGGCAAAGTGCAGGAAACACACCAGATCCTTGGATTGGTCCAGATGTACAAGATTTAACGAGAGAACTAAATGAAAAGCACGGTTATACTTCATTCGTATATGCACCAGTTGGATTTGTTGCGGAACATTTAGAAGTTTTATATGACAACGACTTTGAGTGTAAAGTTGTAACGGATGAAATTGGTGCAAAATATTATCGTCCAGAAATGCCAAATGCATCGGAGGCATTTATTGATTGTTTAACAGATGTTGTATTAAAGAAAAAAGAATCTGTACTGTAAGAAGAAAGGAGGAGCCTGCTTGAGGAAAAAAGTTGTGATCGTCGGCGGAGGCATCACTGGATTAACAGCAATGTATAACTTACAAAAAAATATTCATGAAAAAAACTTGCCGATTGATACATTACTTATAGAAGCATCGGGTAAACTTGGCGGAAAAATTCAAACCGTTCGAAAAGATGGATTTACAATTGAGCGCGGACCAGATTCTTTCTTAGCACGAAAAGAAAGTGCAGCTAGATTAGTGAAAGAATTAGGTCTTGGCGATGAACTTGTAAATAATCAAGCCGGTCAATCATTTATCCTTGTAAACAATCGGTTACATAAAATGCCGAATGGATCAATGATGGGAATTCCAACGCAAATTACGCCGTTTCTATTTTCCGGGCTGTTCTCCCCAATTGGTAAACTAAGAGCTGGCTTTGATCTATTAATGCCGAGGTCAAAGCCAGTATCTGACCAATCACTCGGACAATTTTTCAGACATCGTCTTGGAAACGAAGTGGTTGAAAACTTAATAGAGCCGTTACTATCGGGTATTTATGCAGGGGATATTGATGAAATGAGCTTAATGTCAACATTCCCGCAAATGTATCAAATTGAGCAGAAACATCGCAGTATTTCACTCGGTATGCGTACGCTCGCTCCGAAAGAAGAGAAAGCTGAACCGAAAAAGGGAATGTTCCAAACAGTGAAAACAGGTTTAGAATCTATCGTAAAATCTCTCGAAGTAAAGATGCATGAAGGTACGATAATAAAGGGAACTCGCATTGAAAAAGTTGCGAAACAGGGTGATGGTTATACGATTACTCTTAGTAACGGAAAAGAAATAGAAGCGGACGCCATCGTAGTGGCAACTTCGCATAAAGTATTGCCGTCCATGTTTGCTCAGTACAAGCAGTTTCGTTTCTTCCGTAATATTCCATCCACATCCGTTGCGAATGTGGCACTTGCTTTCCAAAAGTCTGCAATCCAGCGCGATATTAATGGTACAGGATTTGTCGTATCACGAAATAGCGATTACACCATTACAGCATGTACGTGGACGCATAAAAAATGGCCACATACAACGCCAGAAGGAAAAACACTCCTTCGCTGTTACGTTGGACGTGCTGGTGATGAAGCGGTTGTAGAACAAACTGAAGAAGAACTCGTTCAGCTCGTACTAGAAGATTTAAGGAAGACGATGGATATTACAGAGGATCCAGAGTTTACAATCGTAAGTCGCTGGAAAGAAGCGATGCCTCAATATACAGTAGGCCATAACGAGCGAATGAAAAAGCTCACAACATTTATGGAGAAAGAGTTGCCTGGTATATACTTGGCAGGTAGCTCCTATGCTGGTGCTGGACTTCCAGACTGTATGAATCAAGGTGAGGAAGCTGCAAAGCGTGTATTATCTCATTTGGAGAAAGTAATAGATGCTGAATTAATCGCACAATAAATTATAAGAAACGCCTTCAATCATATTGAAGGCGTTTCGTTTATTATATAAAATACTTATTCGCCAATAAACATATATAAGTTATTTGGCTTTATAATAGTATCTCCTGCATAAATAACCCACTCTGTTAAGTTATCAAAATCTAAATGATAAGAATTTCCTTCACTCATATCTTCTATAAAATATGGTTCATTAATGAGTATTCCTTGAATGAAATCTTCCGTAATGTTTTGCATTTCAAACCACATATGTTCACTTTTTCCTTCTTCGTAGGAGACACCAAACTTAGCAAGGAAACGAAAATCTTCATTTGATTGTTCAATGTGAAAAATGTTGCTGAAATACCCGAAAGTATTTTTCGCATTGTAAGCCATACGATCGGTTTCACTATTTGTTTTATAGAACATGAGCCCTGTAGCTTCCTCGTGTTCTTTGAAAAAACTTTCAATATATTCTCCTGAAGTATTAAATTTGAATAAGAGAACGGATGGAGATTGATGGTATTCATCTCGGGCATCCATTCCGCCTAAGAATGTATTTTGTGCATCTATTGGTTGTAGTTTCACTTCTTCATCCTCGATTGAAGATAATTGGTCCATACACGTTTTATGCCCTATATAAGATAATCCTTTTTGCCACGGAACAGCGACTGTATGTATAGAACCTTGCTGACTATGCGCGATAACGATAGGCTCATTCATAGGGACTTGTCCATTCTCAACGGCATTATTAGCAAATGTTTGAAAGAGATCGCCAATGCCGTAGTAGGAAGAAATACGATTTGGAATAATTAACTCTATTTCAGTTACGCCCGCTCTTAAAAGGCCGTGTGTATGAAACCAATATTGCGTAGGCTCGCCTTCTTTATCGTCTTCATAAACGGAATGAATAACGTATAAGTCAGGAATGTCAGGTAATAATTCATTTTCAACGTGATATTCAATATAGCTTCTAGATAGCACTTTCATTGCTGCACTTGAATCGATTACAAATAACAAATCTGGGGCGAGGTTCCATAAAAATTGTATTTGCTGGAAAAAGCAGTCGAGTACATCGCCTACAAATAGCGTACGAGTGAAAATTTCAGTACCGAAAGCCGCATCTTCAAAATTACGATCTACAATTGTAGAATCTTGTCTATTGTACATTTTATATTCTTCTGGGTCATTCGCCTCATCAATATGCAGTTCATACGGTATGATTGTTTCATCCATATGTAACTCAACAATAAGGCTTGTCTCATCACTATAAACAATTTTTAACTCATCAACTTTAGTAGTGATATTTTCTAGCCGTTGTTTTAACTGCTCAATTGTAATTCTAGTTGGTATAACAGCAATCATATCTGAAAAATGACGTTCTAATGTTCCATTCATAGCTGCGCGGTATGTTTCTGTTTGCACTTCCATCCAATCACTCCTATTCAAATGAATCCATTTTACATGCCAATCAAATGTCGATATTTTCTGTTTTCTCTCTCTAACATTATAGAGTGCATTTGTAGAAGGTGTAAAATTATTATTTTGTATTATAGTTTGAAAGCTTGTAAATTAAATAAATCTTTTGTAAAATTTGTCGAAAAATAGTTCTATATAACGAATCATTTGTTATGATAGAAATGCTGAGAAAATATGAAATAGGGAGAGGAAAATGGCTGTGAAGAAATTGTTAAGCGTCTTTTTATCATTCTTGCTATTGCTTTCATTTACTGGAACTTTAGCGCAAGCAGAAGAAACTGCTTCTATGTCAGTAGAAAAAGCAATTCAAGTATTTAAGCAGCAAGGGAAAACGAAGGGGATTGTGGAAGGATATATTGTCGGATATACGCAAAGTTCTTCTAAATATACGAAGGATCCAGCTAAGTTTGATGATACAAACGTAGCAATTGCAGATTCGCCAAACGAAACGAATCCAGACAAAATCATGCCCGTTCAGTTGCCAAAAGGTGATGTGAGAACGGCAGTGAATGTAAAAGATCACCCTGAAAATATCGGGAAGAAAGTTAGTTTGACTGGGACTCTTGAATTATATTTTAGTAACCCAGGTCTAAAATCAGTAACAGCTTATAAGTTTCAAGGTGAAGGACAAAACCGTGTTAGCGATGTAGTAGCTTCACCGAACAGCGGAGAAGTTGCTAAAGGAACAGCGGTAACATTAACGACGAATACAGAAGGTGCAACAATTTACTATACGTTAGATGGCTCTAATCCTACTAATAAAAGTGTTCGTTATAATGGACAGATTATAGTGAATGAAAATAGTGTAGTGAAAGCAATCGCAGAAAAAGAAGGACTTACTTCTTCAGCAATTTCGACATTTTCATTTATTATCGTAAATAATGAACAGGTTCGTATTCATGACATTCAAGGAAAATCACATATGTCTCCTTACAACGGGAAGAAAGTAAACAATGTGGAAGGCGTTGTCACAGCGCTTGATAAAAACGGCTTTTATATAGAAGATAATCAGCCAGATAATGATCCAGCTACTTCAGAAGGTATGTACGTATATAAAAAAGATGCGAATGTAGCAGTAGGAGATCTTATTCAAGTTGATGGAGTAGTAGAAGAATATGTTGGACCAGGCTATGCAGAGCGATTTGAAACAGACTTAACGACGACAGAAATTAAGGCGAGTCGCGTTGCTGTAATCGCAAAAAATCAATCTTTGCCAGCACCGATTGTACTTGGGGAAAACGGTGTGAAAATCCCGGACCAGATTATTGATAATGATGCATTCGGTTTATTTGATCCAAATGAAGATGCAATCGACTTTTATGAAAGTATAGAAGGCATGCGTGTTACGATGCCAACACCAAAAATTATTGCACCTCAGAAAAATGGAAATTTATATGTAACAGTAAAAAATGGTGGAGATAAAATAGTAACACAATATGGCACACCTCTATTAGATGAAAACCAATTAAACCCAGAGCGTCTTTCTGTGAAAGTACCTCGTGATTATGTAGCAAAAGTAGGAGATATTTTTACTGGAGATATAACAGGGGTAGTAGGATATGATTACGGTTCTTTCCGTATTTCGCCAATAACAGAACTGCCAGCTGTAGTGGATGGTGGATTTAAGCAAGTAGGCGCAAATATTCAGCCACGTCTTGATAAGTTAACGGTTGCTACATATAACATTGAAAACTTCTCAGCGAATAAAAAAGAAACAACAGATGAAAAGGTAAAAGCGTTAGCGTATTCTATTAAATACAACTTAAAAATGCCAGATATTATCGGTGTAGAGGAAATGCAAGATAATAACGGATCAATTAATGACGGTACAACAGATGCGTCATTAAGCGCAAAACGTATCATTGATGCAGTGCTAGAAATTCGTGGACCGAAGTATGAGTATGTAGAAATCGCTCCAAACAATAATCAAGACGGAGGAGCACCAGGAGCGAATATTCGCGTCGGCTTCTTCTATAATCCATCACGCGTGAAATTAGCGACGGTACCAAAGTTACTTGATAAAAATGTTGTTCGTATTGGAGAAGAAAATCCATTATTTGAAAGTACACGTAAACCGTTAGCGGCAGAATTTACGTTCCAAGGACAAAACATTGTTGTCGTTGCAAATCACTTAAACTCAAAACTAGGAGATGCAACGCCATTTGGAAAAGTGCAGCCGCTCGTATTAAAAAGTGAAGACAAACGAATTCAGTTAGCACAAGAGGTAAATCATTTCGTGCAAGGAATTCAGAAAAAGAATACGAATGCACCAGTTGTCGTGTTAGGTGATATGAACGATTTCGAATTCTCTAAACCACTAAAAACACTAGAAGGAACAATCTTAAAAGATATGTTAAACACAGTGCCAAAAGAGAATCGTTACACGTACATTCACGAAGGAAATGCACAAGTGTTAGATCATATTTTAGTAACAAATAATATCGCACCACACACAATTGTAGATCCAGTGCACTTAAACTCAAATATAATGAAAGAGCACGGACGTGTAAGCGACCATGACCCAGTACTTGCTCAAATTGATTTGAAGAAAGCTTCTTAAAGAAAGGAACGCTTAGGTGACTAAGCGTTCTTTTTTTGCATCGTTATAGAATAGTATAAAGAGATGATTCCTTTTTTTGTAATCTAATGATAAAATTGATTGAATATTTAGTTTTTCGATAAGGAGGACAACAATGCAGTTACAAATAAATGGAAAGGTAATGAATCAGTTTGCAATTTTTTTTAGTACGATCGTCATGCTTCAGTTTGTAGCTGATATAACAGGACTTACAAGCAATCTAGATATTACGTATAACTTAATACATACAGCAACTTCTTATATAACATTTAGTTTGGCGGTTATTTTCACTTTAATAGGTGCAAGAAGAGAATTAAGTAAATATGCAATTGTTTCATTATGTTTAGTAATAGCGATTAAAGCGATTTATTTTGTAGCGGTTGTTATTTTATGGGGATTGGCAGGTACACCGTAAGTGAATAGTAAATAAAACCCTAATTTCCAATATAGTAAGGAAATTAGGGTTTTATTATACTTGAAACGCCTTTCTACACCGCTCTCTTTTTTGCAACCTTCTTCTATATTTTTTTCTATCACGTTTTACTCCTTGTATATACATGATTAAGCTAACGAGGAGGAAAAAGGCACATTGTATTGTCAAAATATATGGTGACATGCCATGCAGCGGCTGCCTTGGATCATATAAATGAATAGGTGCTCCGCCTATTGTAGGGAGTACCGTATTTAGCAGGACGTAAGGAATAGAGGTAGTTGCAAATGGAAATAGAAGCGCCATATAGTCCTTTTGGGACCATGCAGATGCAGCAAGTCCTAAAAGAGCCATCAAACCTGCAAATAAAAAATTAATTCCGATATATACAGCAATGTAAGTGATGGGAGAAGTTTCATATAAGTTTGCGAACATCCCGTTATCATTTATAATGCCTGAACCAGCCGTTGGTACTCCGTCTGGAATGGTTAATTTGCAAAATAATAACGATAAGATGAATGGAAATGTATAAAGAAGTCCGCCGCAAAAAAATGTAACGATATATTTCGTTACTGAATAAGAAAATAAAGAAATTTCTTTACTGACAAACGGTTTAAAACCATCGGACTTATCCGAGTTATAACTTGTACTAAAGGGAAGACTTGCAATAACTGGCATTAATAATAAATAAACATCCATTTCATTTCCACGAAATCCAATCCATTTAATATCCGTCGATATAGGTCCATTCGCAGCGTCTCCTAAATAACGAATTACATAATAATAATGATAAATACAAATAAGAACAAATCCACTAAACATAATAATTAAAGAAACACGATTACAAAAAGCTTGCTTTATATTTAAACGAAGCGCACGCATCATGACTGAAAAAGCCTCCACTATTTTGATAAACTTGTCTATTTTCTATATTACTATTAATTGTAAAGATTTTCTTGTTTTTTTATTTGATTATTTGAAAAAGAGGAATTTTGTTGTTGTGAAGTAAGGTTTAGCTGAAATTAATTTTTCTAAAATATGGTTGACAATTAAGTATTACATTTGTAATCTTAATTGTAGATTACAAATGTAATACTTAGGAGTGAAACATACGATGACAAATCAATTACCTAAAATATCTGAAGCGGAATTAGAAATTATGAAAGTACTTTGGTCGAGTTCTCCGCAAACAGCGAATGAAATTATAGAAGAACTGGAAGATGCAATGGACTGGAAACCGAAAACAATCCGCACATTAATTAATCGATTAGTACAAAAGGAAGCCGTTTCTTACCATCAAGATAAAGGGCGTATGTACGCTTATTATCCGTTAGTATCACAACATAATTATTTGCAAGTGGAAACGAAATCTTTACTAAAACGTTTTTGCGGTGCAGCGTTTAAGCCATTACTTGTTAATTTCTTAAAAGAGGAGAAATTATCTTCAGAAGATATTAATGAATTAAAACGCATTTTAGATGAGAAGACAGAGGAGAATAAGAGGAAGGATCGATAAAAATGATAAACACGCTTATAAATGTATACCTTCCTCATTTTTTTGATTGGCTTATAGAAACGTCACTTATGGCTAGCATATTAGTGGGTTTTATTTTATGTATAAAAATTTTATTTAGAAATAAATTAACACCCCGGTGGCAATATATGCTGTGGATCGTATTAATGGTAAGACTCCTTTTACCGTGGTCGCCAGATAGCTCTTATAGCATTTACTCATTACTTTCCTATCGTTCTAGTGTATCGGAAGTTATTCCAAAAAATATGCCGGCTACTGAGAATATAGTGAATATAGAAAGCGACCGTAAAGTGGAATTGGAATCAAATCCTAAAATGGTGACAAAAACTAGCGAACCGGAAGTAGAAGTAAGTTCGGAACAACAGACTACATTTTCTTTATACAAAATTGCTTTGTATGTGTGGCTAGCTGGGGTCATCGTATTAGCATATATTACGTTTCGTACAAATAGACGGTTATATTCGTACATAAAGAAACAACCGGATATTACGAATGAACAGGTCGTTACAGTGTTTAATCGCTGTAAGCAGTCTATGAAAATAAAGAAGGCAGTTTCGTTACGTCTGGCGGGAAAGATTGCGAGCCCAACTGTGTTTAGTTTCTTTCGTCCGAAAGTATTACTATCAAAAAAACATATGAAAGTATTAAATGAACAACAATTACAATATGTCTTTTACCATGAGTTAGCTCATATTAAGAGAAACGATGTAGCTGTAAATTGGATTATGTACAGTTTAATCCTATTAAATTGGTTCAATCCGATTCTTTGGTACGCCTATTTTTGTATGCGAGAAGATCAAGAATTAGCCTGTGATGCATATGCACTTACTTTTATAGATAAAGAGGAACAAATTGCATACGGTCATACAATTATTACCCTTCTAGAACATTATTCCTATCAAGTACCAAGCCTAGCAAATTTAAGTAGAAATAAACGAACACTAAAAAGGAGAATCGTTATGATTAAAAAATTCCAAAAGAAATCGTATCGCCTTTCTTTACTTGGAGTGATTGCGATAGCAGCTATAGCAGGCGGATTTTTATTAAATGCAAGGATAACTGAGGGAGATGAAAGACAGGAAGAAAAAATTGTAGGAAAAAAGCAACATAAAGCGGCTTTTGAAGAAGCGATAGAAACAGTATTAGGTACACCAGAGAATGCAAGTAGAGAATGGGGTATGTCGATAAAGTCATATAAAATGAATACAGATTTTTTGTATTTGGCAGAAAAGAATTTTACGAAAGAAGAATTTGAGCAGTATGTTCAATTATTTAAGGAAGCGCAAGAAATTCATAAGAAAGCAATGGTTAAGAAAAATGTGCCTGAGAATTATGATGGAGATACAAAGGAATATAAACCTGAACGCTTGAAGAAAGCTGATCAAGAAAGATTAGCTACTATTGAGAAGACATTAAAGCCG
Organism: Bacillus sp. PK3-067; assembly: GCF_056738645.1. Lineage (NCBI taxonomy): Bacteria > Bacillati > Bacillota > Bacilli > Caryophanales > Bacillaceae > Bacillus > Bacillus sp. PK3-067. Next base: position 1,065,881 of record NZ_CP096490.1, read on the forward strand.
CTTGAAGATAAGCTGGAGAAGTCTTTAACATATACTATAGAAGAAGCAAAAGAACATGTACCGTATCAAATTAAGCAGCCGACTTATATACCAGAAGGTTATGAGCTAAAGAGAGAATGGGCTGACTCATATTTTGGAAGAGATGTAGAATTAGTTATTAAATCAGAATATACAAAAGGGAAATATGGTTTTACGATTTATCAGTCAAGGATGTATATGGATGGTAATGTTAATGGTGGTAAGGATCCACTACACTATATGATGCCTGGAGAAGAGAATTTAGAAAGTTATAGTTTAGACGGGAAAGGAATGGTCTATAATAAATCTTCTCATGGAGAGGGGAAGTTAAGAGGCCTTAAAATGTTTGTACCAGCACAAGGTAAGAATAGTGATTATCAAATTGTCATAGTGAATGATATTTTTACAAGAGATACAAAGATATACGAAGAGATAATCGATGATGAGCTAACTAAGAAAGAAATGGAGAAAATATTACTTTCTATGTCAAAATAATAGACAGTGTTCTTAACCTTTGGTTTTAAGAACACTGTCTATTTTATTAAATTTCTAGTGGAATCTAGTCAGCAATTATTTACGAATATATTCTAGCTTTCCATACAAGTATACTTTTTGATAAACTATGGACAGTATGATATACACTGACTGGAATTTTTTTATACTGGAAATAATAAAAAGAGAACTTGTATAGAATGTAAGCGTGTGGTAATATCAAAGATGTACTGATTGACTATATTATCCAATTGGTCATTTTTGGAGGTGACAATGTGGCGATAGATCGAAAACGTTCTATTATTGAAGCTGCAACAAAGTCTTTTTCAGCGTTCGGTTATAAAGCAACAACGATGGATCAAGTAGCGAAGTTAGCGAATGTAGGAAAAGGAACGATTTATACTTTTTTCAAAAATAAAGAAGAGCTATTTGGTGAAATTATTTCTAATTTAATTACAGAAATGAAGCAAGTTGCAGAAAGTGCAATTCGTTCAGATGTTTCATTTTTTGAAAATGTACATAGAGCATTATATAGCATCTTGGAATTTAGAAAAGAACATCAGCTCATGATTAAATTAATTCAAGAAGAGCGCGATATGGGAACGAAAGAAGTACAAGAAGTTATGCAACAAGTTGATGTGGAAATCGTTTCTGTTATTCAATCGTATTTAAAGATTGCGATTGAAAAAGGTGAAATTAGCAAATGTGATCCAGAAATTACAGCATTTATTATGCTTCGTCTATATGTATCGCTTATTTTTGATTGGGAAAAAAATCACGAACCGCTAGAAAAAGAAAAAATTGCAGAGTTATTTGAACTTTATTTATTAAAAGGATTGTCAAACTAAGATAATCCTTTTAATTTTATAAAAAATGACCAAATGAACAATGCGGTCATATATTTAAGTTAAGGGGGGATATAGAAAAATTATAATCATAATAAGAAAAAGTTGCATAGTAATAAATTCAGGGATAAGGCATATGTATGAACAAGTATAGCCTTTTTGTTTGGGTAAAAATGACTATATGAACATTTTGGTCATTTTATAAAAAGGGGGAGAAATTATGAAAGGGAATCAGTTACTTCGGAAAGAGTTCACGGAAATTATAAAAAGTAAAAAAATATTAATTCCAATTATTGCGGTCTTATTCGTACCGATTTTATATGCAGGGATGTTTTTGTGGGCCTTTTGGGATCCGTATAAACAGTTAGATGACTTACCAGTTGCAGTAGTCAATTTAGATAAAGGCGCAGTATTTGATGGGAAACCAATTGAGGTCGGAAAAGGGCTCGTTGATAATTTAAAAGATAATAAAAGTTTTAAATGGGAGTTCGTAAGTGAAAAAGAAGCGAAGAAAGGAATGGAAGGTAGAAAGTATTACATGTTAGTGCGCATTCCAGATGACTTCTCAAGTAACGCTACAACGTTACTAAAAGACAATCCAAAGCCATTAAACTTAGAGTACATTCCAAACGAAAGTTTAAACTTCTTATCTTCACAAATTGGAGGAACAGCCATTGAAAAGATTAAAACTGAAGTATCAAGCACGTTAACGAAAACATATGCAGAGAAAATGTTCGATTCTATTAAAGACGTCTCAAAAGGATTAGCAGATGGAGCGGAAGGGGCAAGTAAACTACACGACGGATCAAGTGAGTTGCATGATGGTTCAAGTAAAGTGACGGATGGCCTTCATACGCTTCAAGGGAAATCTGGGGAGATGAAGGATGGAGTTGGGAAACTATTTGATGGATCTGGGAAAGTGACAGCAGGTTTAAATACGTTAAATAGCAAAACCGGTGAAATGCAAATAGGTATCGGGAAATTAGTAGATGGCTCCGGAAAAGTAACAGATGGTTTACATGTATTAAATAGCAATGTAGGTATCGGAAAATTAGTAGATGGGTCAGGAAAAGTAACAGACGGTTTACATGCACTAAATGGCAATGCGGGTATCGGGAAATTAGTAGACGGCTCAGGAAAAGTAACGAACGGTTTAAATACGTTAAATAGTAAAACAAGTGAGATGCAAACAGGTATCGGAAAATTAGTAGATGGGTCAGGAAAAGTAACAGACGGTTTAAATACGTTAAATAACAAAACGGGTGAAATGCAAAAAGGTATTGGCGAATTGCGTGATGGATCTGAGAAAGTGACCGGTGGTTTGAACAAGTTAGTAAGTAAATCCGGTGAATTAAAAACAGGAACAACTGATCTATCAAATGGTATGGAACAACTGGTTGGGGGACAAAAACAATTAGAGGTAGCTTCTCAAAAAATTGAAAAGGGTTTGCAAGATTTAAATAGTAAAGTGAAAAGTTCTGCTGCAGGTTTAGAGGAAATACAGTCGAAAGGCCCTTCTATATTGAATACAGTAAATGAGAAAATAGATGGAGCTGGGGCGAATGTAAATCAGTTAAATGAACTTACGCAATCAACAGCAGGAGATGCAAAAAATGCAGCGCAAGATGTAGCGAATTTACAAAAGCAAATCGAGAGTTTACCGAAAGAATATCAAGAGCAGTTACAACCATTTATAACAAGTGCTGTAAAAAGTACAGCTACAGTTCAACAAAAAGCTGCCGGAGTAGCAGGTGGAACAAATAAATTAAATGAAGAAGTAAAACAATTAAAAGGCGAAATAAATCAAAAAACAAGTGATGCACAAAACAAACTACCGAATACAGCGAAATTGGACTCTTTAACAGAGGGTATTGAGAAATTATCCAGTGCACAAAAAGGATTTGTTGAAAATTTCCAAGGGTTTGGTAAGAATTTAAATGTAGCAAAAGAAGGCGCAAATAAATTTAAAAATGAATCCGGTCAATTAATTGATGCGATAAATCAATTAGCAGATGGCTCTGGTCAAGTAACAGGCGGTTTAGGAACATTATCTGCAGGAGCAAATCAAATGGCAGGTGGTGTACATCAATTAGCAGATGGCTCAAGTCAAGTAACAGGCGGTTTAGGAACATTGTCTGCAGAAGCAAACCAAATGGCAGGTGGAGTAAATCAATTAGCAGATGGCTCAAGCCAAGTAACAGGCGGTTTAGGAATATTATCTGCAGGAGTAACGAAATTAGCGGATGGCTCAAGCCAAGTAACAGGCGGTTTAGGAACATTATCTGTAGGGGTGTCCCAATTAGCAGATGGCTCCGGTCAAGTAACAGGCGGTTTAGGAACATTATCTGTAGGAGCAAATCAAATGGCAGGTGGAGTAAATCAATTAGCAGATGGCTCCGGTCAAGTAACAACAGGCTTAGGTACATTATCAAATGGCTCAACCCAGCTAATCGACGGAGTAAATAAACTAGCAGACGGATCAGGAAAAGTAACTGATGGACTAGTGAAAGTAAACGATGGTTCAAGTGAACTTGCAGAGAAACTTGGCGAAGGAGCAGAAAAAACTGGTGAAGTAAAAGGGACGGATAAAACGTATGATATGTTTGCAAGTCCTGTAAAAGTGAAGACGGAGAAAATGGCGGAAGTTCCAAACTACGGAACTGGATTTACGCCGTATTTCCTATCACTCGGTTTATTCGTTGGGGCATTACTATTATCTATCGTATATCCATTACGTGACACAGTTGGTGTTCCAAAATCAGGGTTTAGCTGGTTTATTAGTAAGTTCGGTGTTTTACTATCGGTCGGTATTATTCAAGCGATAGTAGCAGATGTTATATTACTGTTCGGATTAGGTGTAGAAGTACAAAGTATTCCGTACTTCATACTCTTTAGTATCGTTACAAGTTTAGCGTTTATTTCATTAATTCAATGTTTAGTAACAGCATTCGGTGATGCAGGCCGTTTTATCGCCATCATCACATTAATTATGCAGCTTACAACGAGTGCCGGAACATTCCCGCTAGAATTGATTCCGAAGTTTTTACAACCATTCAATGCTTGGTTACCGATGACATACTCTGTATCAGGATTGAAAGCAGTCGTATCAAGTGGAGACTTTGACTTCATGTGGCAAAACATAGGAATGCTCATGATCTTTATCGTTATATTATCACTTGGAACGATCGGTTCTTTAACTTTGATGCACAAACGACAATTTAAAAATGTTGCTGAAAATCAATCGGTTGAAGCATAGATAAAAGCACCTTTTTGGTGCTTTTTTATTTTAATAGAGGGCATCTTTTCCTTAGTTCATCTATAAATCTTTCTACAAGCTATAGAAACGAAAGAAAAGGAATTACAACAATTTACAGAGAAACATAGGGTAGAGGAGTTGATATGATGAAAGGCAATCTTACTTATTATTTTATCGTAAATCCGCTAATCATCTTTCTTGTTTATGCCCTTTCATCTATATTGTTTGATAAAGAAGTATATACAAGTATGAAAGATGCATTTGGAATACTTACGTTCTATGTAGTAAGTCTATGAACGCTTCAACATTCGAACTTGTAATGTATCCAAGCGTTATATATTCATCTTCATAGTAAAATATTATTTTTTTGTCAAAGATTCTTCTCTTCGTTTCTATGGATAGAATTTTTTCATAATCAAATTCGGCAATGAATGTGTTTTTATATTGGCTAAAAAAGAGAAGTCTTTGATTAGTAGCAAGTAACATGCCAGGATACGGGACTTTATGCGTAATCATATAGCCAGTAAGTGAACATTTTAAAGTAGATAAAATTTTTTCTTCTTTATGTAATAGTTGTTTTGCAGCTGTTAAGATTGGATTCATTGTATACATTCCTTTTATTTTGATATATGAATATTGTATCAAGAGTAAAAAGATTCTCAATATGTAATATTGCATATTGGCCGTTTTATAGTTGTAATATTATTTTTAAAAAGAAAAAGTACGAGGTGATTCAATGATACGGTTAGTAAAAGAGACTGATGCAGAAGCAATTATGAATATTAGAAAAGAAATTATATTATCGGAAACTACTACAAAATTTTTCATAGTATCCCCAAAGAAGTTACCGAATGATATGAATGCAGAAAGAGAAAAGATACGGAAAAGTAATGAGAAAGGTAATCTTTATATCGTGTATGAAGTAGATGGGAAAGTAGTTGGCTTTTTAATTTTCAACCGATATGAACTAGAACGGTTACAACACGCAGGCACAATGGGAATGGGGATTAAAGAGGCGTATTGTAATCAAGGCATCGGCACGAAATTAATTGAATTTCTTATTAGTTGGGCGAAAGGGCAGAAAGGTTTAGAGAAAATTTGTTTAGGTGTAGTTTCTGTTAATGATCGGGCAATTAAAGTGTACAAACGTATGGGCTTTGTAGAAGAAGGCAGACAACGAAAGCAAATAAAGTATGAAGATGGATCATATGGAGATGACGTATTGATGGGGTTTTATATTGAATAAAGGATATATGGTATTAAGAAAAGGAATGTACATAACGTAAATTTCTAAAAGCAGTATATTGCCCATGCATTAACAGACTTTTACCTATGTATAATATTAATATAGTAAAATCATAACAACCGATATTGCAGTTTCCAATAATATACTATATAATCAATTTAAGAAAACGTTTTCATGCAAAGGGGGAGAATTTCGTGTCGACTATAGAGGACGTGGCGAAATTAGCGGGGTTATCAAGGACAACGGTTTCTAGGGTGATTAATAATCATCCATATGTTTCAGATGAGAAGAAAAAAAGGGTTCAATTAGCAATGAAGCATTTAGGCTTCGTTCCTAATTCTGCGGCGAGAAGGCTTCGTAAACAAAAAACGGAAACAATTGCGGTGCTCGTTCCAAGGATTACAAATCCTTTCTTCAGTAGATTTATCGAAGCAATCGAGATTGCTGCTTCTGAACATAAATATAAACTGATTATTTGTCAAACAAGGTATTTACCGGAAAAAGAGATGGAGTATTTACAATTATTATCTACGAAACAAGTAGATGGGATTATTCTATGTTCACTAGAAAATCCGTGGGAAGATGTAGAGCCATACTTACAGCACGGTCCAATCGTGTTGTGTAATGAATATATTGAGGAAGCAAATATTCCAACAGTGAAATTTGATCATGCGCAAGGAGCATACATAGCTGCGAAGCATGTTTTAGATCAAGGATATCGTAATCTTATTTTTTGCCGTGGTAACGAAACCAAAGTCGTTAGCCAGCAGCGAAAAATGGGCTTTTTACGTGCAATAACTGAGAAGAGCCGCCAAGTAGAAGCGATTGACTTTCTTGAAAACGCTTTCTCTTGGGAAGATGGAAAACGAATATTCCATGAAGTATTAAAGGACAAAAAAAATCCTACCGCGATTTTGGCAGGAGGCGATGAGGTAGCAGCTGGAATTATCTCAGAGGCGAAACGCCATAACTGGAGCATTCCAGATGATCTCGCTGTTATCGGTTTTGATAATCAAATATTATCGCAGATTACAGAACCAGGTATTACGACAATTGAACAGCCAATTGATGAAATGGCCCGAAAAGTTGTCGACCTAATGATGGATAAAATTCATACGAAAAATTATCGAAAAAAAGAATTGTATGAGTTTGAACTGGAGCTCTTGGTGAAAGGTTCAACGATGAAGGATAAGATGTTATTAGCCTAGTAGACTATGTCTGCTAGGTTTTTTTCTGTTCACAAACTACTATTCTTCGTGAACGCAATCATCACATTTGTTATGGTATGCTTCGTGCTGCTCATCAATTTCTTTCCCGCAGTGCGCACAAGTTTTCGTCGGTAAATTTCTGAAAAACTCCATTGGTTGATCGATCATGTCAATCCCTCCATTTCCATTTCTTACTATCATTGTATTAGTACAAAAAATAAAAGTCAATAACTGTTTTATAACAAAATTGAAAATTAATGAAAAAGTTTAGGAAATGGATTATAGTTAACAATGTAGGATGTAAGCAAAACATGCATTTCTACTCGGTTTTAGAAAGGATGGATACATATGAAAATGACTGTTGTCGGCTTTTGGGGCGGCTTTCCAGAAGCGGGAGAAGCAACGTCGGGGTATTTGTTTGAACACGATGGTTTTCGTTTACTTGTAGACTGTGGTAGTGGTGTACTAGCACAGCTTCAAAAATATATAACACCGTCTGATATAGATGCAGTTGTACTGTCGCACTATCATCACGATCATGTTGCAGACATTGGGGTATTGCAATATGCGAGACTAATTACGAGTGCGACAACAAGGCAACTACCAGAACTACCAATATACGGTCATACATTTGATGAGAATGGATTCCATTCTTTAACGCATGAACCGCATACGAAAGGAATCCCGTACAATCCAGAAGAAACACTTCAAATTGGACCGTTCTCGATTTCATTCTTAAAAACTGTTCATCCTGTTACATGCTTTGCGATGCGCATTACAGCAGGTAGTGATATCGTAGTATACAGCGCTGATTCCAGTTATATTCCTGAGTTTATTCCATTCACGAAAGATGCTGATCTTTTCATTTGTGAGTGTAATATGTATGCACATCAAGAGGCTGCAAAAGCAGGGCATATGAATAGTACAGAAGTAGCAAGTATTGCAAAAGATGCGAATGTAAAAGAACTTTTATTAACGCACTTACCGCATACAGGCAACCCATCTGATTTAGTAACAGAAGCAAAACAAATTTTCAGTGGCCATATTACGCTAGCGCATAGTGGCTACGTATGGAACTCATGAGGTGATACGATGTTATTTATTGATAATAAAGGAATTACAGACCCTAGAATAAACTTAGCGATTGAAGAATATTGTGTGAAGAATTTAGATATTAACGAAACATATTTACTGTTTTACATTAATGAGCCTTCGATTATCATTGGTAAAAACCAAAACACAGTAGAAGAAATTAATGCAGATTACGTAAAAGAAAAAGGTATTCATGTCGTTCGTCGTCTATCAGGCGGAGGCGCAGTATATCATGATTTAGGAAACTTAAACTTCAGTTTTATTACGAAAGATGATGGAGACAGTTTCAGCAACTTCAAAAAATTTACAGAGCCTGTAACGAAAGCGCTTGGCAAATTAGGTGTAAATGCAGAACTAAGTGGTCGTAACGACATTTTAGCTGAAGGCAGAAAAATTTCAGGTAACGCGCAGTTCTCAACGAAAGGTCGTATGTTCAGTCACGGTACGTTATTATTTGACTCTGAAATCGATCACGTCGTATCAGCGTTAAAAGTAAAAATGGATAAAATTCAATCAAAAGGTATTAAATCAATCCGTAGCCGCGTTGCGAACATTACAGAGTTCCTAAACGAAGAAATGACGACAGAAGAGTTTAGACAACTTCTTCTAGAAACAATTTTCGAAGGAGAAACAGAAATTCCAACGTATGAATTAACAGAAGAGGATTGGAAAGAGATCCATAAACTTTCTGAAGAGCGCTACCGCAATTGGGACTGGAACTACGGAAAATCTCCGAAGTTCAACTTACAACATTCACACCGCTTCCCAGTTGGACAAGTTGACGTTCGTCTTGAAGTGAAAAAAGGAACTGTAACAGAATGCAAAATTTACGGTGACTTCTTCGGTTCACTAGATGTGCATGATATTGAAGAGCGTCTAACAGGCGTACAATTTGATAAAGATGCATTCACTGCAGCTTTAGAAGGCGTAGATATTAAACGCTACTTCGGTAATATTACAACAGAAGATTTCTTACATTTATTCTTCTAAAAATGAGGGAGGCTTCCATAACGGGCAGCCTCTTTCTTTTTGCGTAGATTGTCAGGTTTTGTCGGTAAGTCGATATATTTGAAAAATCGCCGATATAAACCGAGTTGCGCTGATATATTTGGAAAATCGCCGATATAAATTGAGTTGCGCTGATATAACTGAAAAATCGCTCATATAATTTCATTTACCACAAAACATAAAATCACAGGACATTTGCCCCTCGTAAAGGAATATATATATTCAAAAGGAGGCGAATCGAAATGAAAAGAGTAATGTACGTTATATTATTGCTCAGCTTCGTCATCGGAATGACAGCGTGTAACAGTGGATTGCCCTCAAGTCGTACAATTTTGTCTATCGGAAAACCGGCTGAGGATAATGTTATATATTTTACGCATACAGATAACAAACGAAAGATACATGATATACAAGACATGTTTCAAAATAAGAAGTGGAAAAGAAATGAAACATTCAGCACTGTTAATAAAAAGCCAGATGTCGTCTTATCAATAGATGAAAACAACAAAGGGTTACCGACGTTATATGTTACGGTGTATTTTCATGAAGATGGAGCGGACGCTCTTAACTTGCACGGCGAGCATACGACGTTAAATAAAGAGGAACTTAATAAACTTAGAGAAAAGATGAATGCATATTATCCTAAAATGATTTCTGGTCTAGTTTCATAAATTACTTGTAAATAAAATCCCCTTATTTTTCCAAAGTAAACTAAGAGAAGGTGAGCTGTCTATATGCAGTTAATAGAATATCACTTGCTACTTTAATTTTCTTTTAATATAATTAATTTAGAATTTTTAAATATTCTAAATTTTATAAAGGTGGGGTTTTTGTGAATCTCGTTCAATCTTTGGCTGAAACGGCAAAAAAGAAGGGGGATAAACCGGCTTATATATTTATGGATCAGTCGGTCTCATATGACCAATTAAACAAAATGGTCACAAGGTTTTCTAGCAATTTAGCAGAAATGGGCATTGGAAAAGGGGACAATGTCGCATTAGTTGTTGGGAACTCACCACATTTTTTGGTCGGTTTATACGGAACAATGAAAGCCGGAGCAACTGTTATTCCAGTTAATCCAATTTATACAGCAGACGAAATGCATTATATTTTACAAAATGGAGATGTAAAAACAATCATCGTACTCGACGTCCTTCTACCTGTTATACAATCTCTTACAACAAGACTTCCTTCATTAGAAAACATCATCATATGCGAAACCTCATCAGATTTTAACCATACAGAAACCGAAAAAATGAAAACGTTTACTAGTTTTGTGGGGACTGGAGATACAACTTACGAAGGTCCTGAACTAGATGAAGAAGATGTAGCGGTTATCCTATACACTTCGGGCACAACTGGAAAACCGAAAGGCGCTATGTTAACACATAAAAATTTATATAGTAATGCGAGCGATGTGGCTTCGTATTTACAATATACGGCTGATGACCGTGTTGTTGCGGCACTGCCTATGTTCCATGTATTCTGTTTAACAGTTGCGGTAAATGCACCGATTGTGAACGGGGCAACGATTTTAATGTTACCGAAATTTAGTCCGAAAGAAGTATTCCGTATTTGTCGCACGTACGAACCAACGATCTTTGCTGGCGTACCGACGATGTACAATTATTTATATTTATTTGAAGAAGCAAGCGCAGAAGATGTGAAGACGCTTCGTCTTTGTATTTCCGGTGGCGCATCGATGCCTGTTGCTCTTCTACAAAACTTTGAAAAACGTTTTAACGTTATTGTTTCAGAAGGATACGGTTTATCAGAAGCCTCACCAGTTACTTGTTTCAATCCGCTAGATCGTCCTCGTAAACCAGGGTCGATTGGCACAAATATTTGGCATGTAGAAAATAAAATTGTAAATGAACTTGGGGAAGAAGTACCTGTCGGCGCAGTCGGTGAATTAATCGTTCGCGGACCTAACGTTATGAAAGGATACTATAATGCACCAGAAGATACAGCTGCGACATTGAAAGACGGCTGGCTATATACAGGTGACTTGGCGAAAATGGATGAAGAAGGTTACTTCTATATCGTTGATCGTAAAAAAGATATCGTCTTAGTTGGCGGTTATAACGTATACCCTCGTGAAGTAGAAGAAGTATTATATACGCACGAATCAGTAGCGGAAGTTGTTGTAATCGGTGTTCCTGATGAAAACTTAGGAGAAGCAGTGCGAGCTTACGTCGTTCTGAAACAAACGAACGTAACAGAAGAAGAACTAATGCATTACTGTACGTTACATTTAGCGAAATATAAAGTGCCGAAAAGCATTGAGTTTTTAATAGAATTACCGAAGAATACGACTGGTAAGTTGTTAAGAAGAGCATTGAGAGAGAAAGCGATGCAAGTGTAAAAATGAGGCAACCATCTTTGAAGGTGGTTGCCTCATTTTTTTGTGCATTGATTAAGCTGTGGTGCCATATATTTAAAGCTTCATATGACCAACAAGGAGGAGATATACATAGAACAGAAGGGATTAACGCTTACGGCGAGTGCAATATCTTATTTGTGAAATTATGGATGAAATCTGAAAATGATAAGAACGGTAATTTTAATCAAAATGGAGTAGTGGACTGTGAATCAATGGCTACGGTGTTAGTAAATACATATAAATTAGAATGGAATGAAAATAGTAAGTTACCAAAAGAATTTGCTGATTTGAAAAATCATTGGGCTCGAAGTATGCCAATATTTTAGTTTAGCAAGAAAATTCAAATTCCAAGTTGACACATATGAATTACAGAATTAAAATGAAAAGAAATCGAATACAATACATTAGAAGCTAATCAGATAAACTGAAGGCGCACAATGTTCACATTTGTGAATATATTGTGTGCCTTTTTCTATTGTATAAACTAAGGGGGCTTAACGATGAAAAAGTGGGGTAAGACAGCGTTTATGAAAAGTACAGGTGTTTTATTATCAGCAGTTGTACTTTTATCAGGGTGTGGTTCGGCAACATCCACTAGTAATTCTGAAGGAAGTGGAGATAAAAAAACAGTTGAGCTTTTAAATGTTTCTTATGATCCAACGAGGGAGTTATATCAAGATTTCAATAAAGATTTTGCGAAGTATTGGAAAGAGAAGCATGGGCAAACAGTAAATGTAAAACAATCACACGGGGGATCTGGAAGTCAAGCGCGCTCTGTTATTGATGGCTTAGAAGCAGACGTTGTTACACTAGCACTTGCTTATGATATTGATGCCATTAGCAAGAAAAAACAATTAGCAGAAGATTGGCAGAAGCGACTTGCGAATAATTCCACTCCATACACGTCAACAATTGTATTTCTTGTTCGAAAAGGAAACCCGAAAGGAATTAAAGACTGGGATGATTTAACGAAAAAAGGTGTGTCTGTCATTACACCAAACCCAAAAACATCAGGCGGAGCACGTTGGAACTATTTAGCGGCGTGGGGATACGCATTGAAAAAATATAATCATAGTGAAGATAAGGCGAAAGAGTTTGTTAGCCAAATTTATAAAAACGTAGAAGTATTAGATTCAGGAGCGCGCGGAGCAACGACAACATTTGTTGAAAAAGGAATTGGTGACGTATTAATCGCATGGGAAAATGAAGCGTTATTATCCCAAAAAGAGCTTGGAAAAGATAAATTTGAAATTGTAACCCCTTCTATTAGTGTACTTGCAGAACCACCAGTAGCGGTTGTAGATAAAGTCGTTGATAAAAAAGGAACGAAAAAAGTAGCAGAAGGGTATCTTGAATATTTGTACTCAGAAAAAGGACAGGAAATTGCGGCGAAAAACTTTTATCGTCCGCGTAATGAAAAAGTAGCAGAAAAATATGCATCTCAATTTCCGAAAGTTCAATTATTTACAGTAGATGAACTATTTGGTGGCTGGAAAAAAGCACAAGAAAAACACTTTAATGACGGCGGCGTATTCGATAAAATTTATCAAAAATAATGCGTACTGCTAAAGGGGGATGAGGTGAAAGAGGATGAGGAAGAAGCGTGTTTTACCAGGGTTTGGATTATCGCTTGGATTTACAATGTTGTACATGAGCTTATTCGTACTTATACCACTTTCTATCGTATTTATTCAAACTTCACAGTTAGGTTGGAAGAAGTTCGCTGGGGTTATAACGAACGAGCGTGTGTTGCATTCCTATCAAGTTAGTTTTACAACTTCATTTGCAGCTGCTATTGTAAATGCCATTTTCGGTTTATTAATAGCTTGGGTGCTCGTACGCTACAAGTTTCCAGGGAAACGACTATTAGATGGACTCATTGATTTACCGTTTGCACTTCCGACAGCTGTAGCTGGTATTACACTTACAACGCTTTATGCGGAAAATGGATGGATTGGGAAAATATTTAGTCTGTTTCATATAAAAGTAGCTTTTACACCACTCGGAATTATCGTTGCGCTTACTTTTATCGGTTTACCATTTGTCGTTCGAATGGTGCAACCAGTGCTGCAAAATATTGATAAAGAAGTAGAAGAGGCGGCTTCGAGTTTAGGTGCATCCCGCTTGCAAATATTTGTGAAAATCATTTTACCAGAGATCTTTCCCGCTCTTCTTGCCGGTTTTTCACTCGCATTTGCAAGAGCATTAGGAGAATACGGATCTGTCGTTTTCATCGCAGGTAATATGCCGATGAAAACAGAAATTGCACCACTGATGATTATGACGAAACTAGAACAATATGATTACGCGGGGGCAACAGCTGTAGCGACCGTGATGCTTATTATTTCTCTCCTTTTCCTTCTTCTTATTAATATGATTCAAAGCTGGAGTAGAAGGCATGAACTAAAAAGTGAATAGGGGGAGAGAAAATGGAACCAACAGTATTAGAAAAGAAAATAGTAAAAAGCGTATCAGCTAAAAAAGAATCTAAGCTTGTACCAGGCATATTAATTACGATTACAGTTTTATTTTTATCTCTCTTTCTATTACTGCCACTCATAACTATTTTTCTAAAAGCCTTTGAAAGAGGGATGGATGTATACTTTGCCGCTATCACTGATCAAGAAGCATTTTCAGCAATTAGGTTAACGCTTCTCGTTGCGTTAATCGTTGTACCGCTGAATACGGTATTCGGAATCGCAGCGGCATGGCTTATTACAAAGTTTCAGTTTAAAGGAAAACAAGTATTACTCTCTCTTATTGAACTGCCGTTTGCTGTGTCACCAGTTATCGCAGGATTAGTATTCGTTTTACTTTTCACACCGAGGGGTGCTCTTGGCGAATGGTTACTTGAACATGGAGTGAAACTCATTTTCTCTGTACCAGGCATTATTATTGCAACAATCTTTGTAACCTTCCCGTTCGTTGCACGTGAATTAATTCCGATTATGCAGGCGCAAGGGAAAAGTGAAGAAGAGGCAGCGTTATCACTTGGCGCAAGTAGCTGGAAAATGTTTTGGCGCGTTACGCTTCCAAATATCAAATGGGGTCTTTTATACGGCATGATTCTATGTAATGCTCGTGCTATCGGTGAGTTTGGAGCCGTTTCTGTCGTATCAGGTCACGTGCGTGGCATTACGAACACGATGCCGCTCCATATTGAAATTTTGTACAATGAATATCAATTTTCAGCAGCATTTGCAGTAGCGACGTTAATGTCATTAATTGCAGTGTTTACACTCGTTATAAAAAACTGGATTGAATGGCGAATGGAAAAACGACAATAAGAGGGGGATTACGGTGAGTATTCAAATTCAAGGTGTATCAAAGCAATATGGTACATTTCAAGCACTAACAGACATTCATTTGGATATTCCAAAAGGTGAACTTGTTGCCTTATTAGGCCCGTCAGGTTCTGGGAAAACGACGTTATTACGCATTATTGCAGGATTAGAAGAAGCGGATGGAGGCTCTGTTTCATTTGATGGAGAAGATTTAACAGACATTCACGTGAAAAACAGGCAAGTCGGTTTCGTCTTTCAGCACTATGCGCTCTTTAAACATATGAATGTATTTGAGAATGTCGCTTTCGGTTTAAAAGTAAGAAAGAAAAGCTTAAGACCGTCAGCAGAAGCGATAGAAGAAAAAGTAATAGAATTATTAAAGCTCGTAAAAATGGACGGCTTTGCTAAACGTTATCCAGCGCAATTATCTGGTGGACAACGTCAACGTATTGCACTAGCCCGGGCACTTGCAGTCGAACCGAAAATTTTATTACTCGATGAACCGTTCGGTGCACTTGATGCAAAAGTGAGAAAAGAATTACGGAGATGGCTCCGGAAATTACATGACGAATTTCAAATTACGAGCGTATTCGTAACGCATGATCAGGAGGAAGCATTAGACGTTGCAGACCGCATCGTTGTAATGAATGAAGGCTGCATTGAACAAATGGGAACACCGGAAGAAGTATATGAAAACCCAGCAAGTCCGTTTGTATATGACTTTTTAGGAAATGTAAATTTATTTCACGGCCGCGTTCATAAAGGAAAGCTAAATGTAGGGTTGGTCGAACTAGAAGCACCAGAGCATAAGCACGTTTCCAACGTAGACGGAATAGCCTACGTAAGGCCGCATGACTTATCAATCTCTCGTACGAAACAAAGCGTAGATGCAATCCCGGCCAAAGTATCATACTCTCACGCAGTTGGACCTGTCGTATATGTAGAATTAAAACGAGATGGAACAGATGAGTACTTAGAAGCAGAAATAAGTAAAGAACAGTTCAAGCATCTCAGCATTCAAGCGGGTGATTTCGTATACGTACAGCCGAAAGAAGTGAAAGTGTTTATTCCGGAGGATTTTGTGATTTAAATAAAAACCGAACCGTCATCTAAGTGGCGGTTCGGTTTTCTTTATTTTTTCTCTACCAATTTTTTATTCTTCCAATCTAGTGTGAACAATTTATTAAATGTTTTTTGATCAACGTCTTTTACGTTGTTTCCAACCCAGTTTGCAGTTCCGAATGTGAAGCCTGGACGAAGTTGGTAATCATCGGCGTGTTTTGTATAAGCGACTTGTAAGTTAGATTGATCTGTATTTTTTTCAGAGATAACAACAGCAATCATACCAGGAGAGAAACCGCTATTTGTTAATGCTGGAAGTTGATCCATCGGTATTAAATTACCTTTTGCATCAGATTCATATAGGTATGTGCGAGAGTACATGAAAAGTTGGTTTCCATATAAAGAATGATAGGAGTCACGTGTGTAAATACCCCAGTTTTGATTGTTATATCCGTTAAAGAATACGTTCCACTTTACGTTTTTGTTTGTTTGGTCAATTAAATTTGTTTTATAACTAGTTTGTTTATAGCTTACAGAGTCAGACCAAGTGACTTGACCAGTTGCACCAGCTTCACCGCTAGGGCCATTAGGCGTTACAGAAGCTTTAACAGAGCCACCAAGTTGATAAGATACGCTAGATGTTACAGTCGTTTCTTCTACAGCATTTGTAGGTGCTACGTTAAAGAAACGAGCGCTGTTATCTTGAAGGTTAAATGCAACATCATATTGTGAAGGATAACGTAATGTTGCACTAGCGCCAGGGATTAGGTAGTTATCAATAGGTGCATCACTTATAGTAGGATTTGCTTTTAGAAAACTACCAGTTGTATTAATAACGGCAATCTGTTTATCAGCGCTTGGGTCATCGATAAAAGTTACCTTTAAAGACATTGTCATATTATCAGTTTGATCATTATTAAATGTATTATAGCTCGTATGTGTTTTTGCATTTTGCCCGATATCTGTTACAACTTGTGACGTCGTTTGAGCGTAAGCAGCAGGTGTTGAAAGAGTTAAAGCGCTACTAGCAAAAACAGCGGATAATGCTAAACATTTTAAATATGTTTTAGAACGTTTCATACAATCACTTCCTTTTATCTTTGTCGATATATGTCGTATTACATTTATATCGTAACATGAAAATAAAACGGAATGGATGGTTATGCATAATTGCATAGATGAGTTTTGAAGGATAAAGATAATAGAATTTCATCCAACACTTAAGACTCGAAAATGTCCATTACAGCCGTTCTTAAAAATTTTAAGACAATATGTTTATCAATGTTCTTATTCTGAAGATTGAAGCGCTTAATATTTACGTTATAAGTGCATAACAAGTTATAATAAAAGAAATCAATAAGGAGGCTGGCTGTGAAGAATCTTCGTTATCTCAATATATTTACCATATTAATTATATACACACTACTTATGTTTTACATCGGCTGGAACGGATGGGTTTGGCTTCATGCGGTATTTGGCTGGGAATCTTGGGGATATTATGCTTTCATAGTCGCATTTATTTCATATGCGTACATTCTCGTGCAAGTGTTTAAGTTTTTGCCATTTCTACGAACGATCGGTTCAATTTGGTTCGCGGTCATACAATACGCGCTTATGTTGTTGCCATTAGCTAATATTATGGTCTTTCTTTTACAGTTTTCAGTAGAGAAAGAAGCGGCAATTATTTGGACAGGGGCGGCTGTGATAGCTGCATTTATCTTTATCTTTGCGTATGGAGTATTTAATGCGTATAGCCCGGTAGTAAGAAAGTACGAGGTGCACATACCGAAAAAGGTAGAGGGGCGTAAAAGTTTACGCATTGCGATGGCTTCTGATATGCATTTCGGTAAACTGTCTGGCGTTTCGCATTTAAAAAGACTTGTTCGTCATGTAAATGAGATGGAGCCCGATATTATTTTGCTACCAGGTGATATTATCGATGATCATCCAGGTGTGTTCATTCAAAAGAATATGGGACCAATCATGAAACAAATGAAAGCACCATTAGGCGTATATGGCGTATTAGGAAACCATGAATACTACGGTAGAGCGGTTCCAGAGTTTTTACAAGAGATGGATAAGATTGATATTCGTATTCTTTTAGATGAAGTAATTACAATTGAAGATGACTTTTATCTCGTTGGAAGAAGAGATAAAACAGAGCGAGATCGTCAAAGCTTTGAACAATTAATGAGTACGGTAGATAAATCGATGCCTGTTATCGCAATGGATCACCAGCCATTTGAGTTGAAACAAGCAGCAGCGGCAGGTGTAGATTTATTATTATCCGGTCATACGCACCGCGGACAAATGGCGCCCAATCATATTGTAACGAGAAGAATGTACGAGCTAGACTGGGGATACGCACAAAAAGGTGCGTTCCACGCAATTGTTTCTTCTGGATTTGGATTTTGGGGACCCCCGCTTAGACTTGGTAGTAGGTCGGAGATTGTGCAGGTAGAAGTTACGTTTGAATAGGGGTTATGAAATAGAGAGTTGATGGCTCTCTATTTTTTTTAATAAAAACAAATAAAAATAAATATTTATGTTGGTGCTAATTTCATAAAAGAGATACGATTATAAGACTCGATTAAAATAAAGGGGGATTGTAAGTGATCATATCAGATGTACTATACGGAGAATTTGAAGTGGATCAAGTAGTAGAAGAATTAATTTCAAGTAAGTCTATGCAAAGACTAAAGGGAATTCATCAAAATGGCGCAAGTTACTTAGTGAACGAGAAATGGAATGTAACGCGCTTTGATCATTCAGTTGGTGTTATGTTATTAGTTAAAAAACTAGGTGGTTCAGTAGAAGAACAGATCGCTAGTTTACTGCATGACGTATCGCATACTGCCTTTTCCCACGTGATTGATTACGTTTTTGATAATGAAGATGAAAGTTATCATGAAGAGATATTTAGTTCTGTTGTGAAAAACTCAGAAATTCCAGCGATCCTTGCGAAGCATGGTTATAACTATGAAGATATTTTATTAGATGATTCGAAGTGGACATTACTGGAAAGGTCAGCGCCCGAATTATGTGCAGATCGAGTGGATTATACGTTACGAGATATGTATACATACGGATATATTTCTTTAGAAGAGGTTCATAGATTTTTAGAGGATATTATCGCAGTAGAGGGGAAAATGGTCCTTCAAAGTATCGAAATGGCAGAGTGGTTTACAGAAACGTATTACAAAGAAGTAATCGATTTCTTTATGAAACCAATGAATATTTACGGAAATGATATGTTAGTGAAAACGTTAAAGTTAGCTCTTCATAAAAAGGTTATTCATGCAGATGATTTCCTTCTTGAAGATGCTGAGCTTATTTCGAAATTGCAGCAATGTAATGATTCAGAAGTCCATGCTTTATTAAGAAAAGTTCATCCCAATGTAAAAGTAAAAGAAGATAGAGACGATTACGATTTGTATCAGAAAAATAAAGTCCGTCTTATTGATCCTCCGTTACTTCGTGAAGGTGAAGTTATTCCAGCATCTGTTGTGTCAGAAAACATAAGACAGATGAGTGATATTGCTTATGAAAAAGCGGTGAGAGGGATGTATGTGAAAGTGATTTCGAATTAAAAAAGAAGTAGCGCATCGTTTTTAGAGCGCTACTTCTTTTTTATTAATGATCAAACCAATTCCAAATCTCAATATCTCCAAGAGTCGCATAACGTACGTGCGGGGAGTTTTGTAATTTTAATAACTCTTTCGACGGGCCAGTAATGACAATGCCGTATACTTTTACGCCATTCTCTTTTACATATTCATAACGTTTATCTAAGTTTAGTTCTTTCTCAGAAAGCGCTGCTATTTTGCTTACCGTTTTTTTATGGATAGAAAGGACGCGCATCATTTCGGTTACTTTGTCTTCTTGCGTTTTCTGCCCGTCAGTTTCATTAGCGAGGAATCTTACATGTTCTGGAAACCCTATAGCTTCTCCGCCATGTAGGATATAGTCATCTACATTTTTTCTTTCTTGTCCTGTATCTAAAGCATACCATAAAGGAGTTGGAGGGAGTTCTTGTGCCTCAAATGTGCTATATAAAAGCGGTTCTAATTCTTTTAAAGTGTAAGCTTTATCAAAAGAAATTGCTACTTCTGCAACGGTTCCATCATGTACTTTTGCAAGTGTATCCCATACTTTTTTTGATGAATCCTTTAAATAATCACCCTGCTCTGTTTTTGGATGAACAAAGAAGAGTTTTGGTTGATAGAACGGATTCATCCAAGTTCGCTTCGTAACATCTACAGATGATAAGAAGCTTTTTGTTTCTATTGTACCGAGGGGCATTTCTTTTTTACCGACGGTTCGTACTAAATCAAATTGGCTATTCGTACGGAAAAAAGCTTCTACACTTGTTCCGCCTCCCATAACGCGGCTATTTGGGATCGTTGCTTCAAGTGCAAGCGAAGGAACCTCTCTAATTTCTTCTAGCCTTTTATCATTATTAGCTTGAAAATAAAAGGCTGATAATACCCCGCCGATTATATAGATAACGATGCAAATTGATAATATAAAACCAAACGTTTGTAAACGATGTTTCCACTTAATTCTCCAAAAAGGAATTTTAAGATTTTTTGGAGGTAACTTTTTCTTAATTGGTTCTGTTTTTGTTAACAGCTCATCTAAGTAAGCTTCACACTCTTCACATGACTCAATATGACTTTCTAACAGTTCTTGTTCATCATGCGTGAGCGTTCCATTTTCATACTTCTTCCATAGTTTTTTAAATTCTGTACAACCCATCCGTATCACTCCTTTATGCTTTTCGTGTCTTTCCGTCCCCTGTGTAATTCAATTTTCACTTTCGCTAATGAGAGACCAGTCATTTCTGCTATTTCCTTATAGGAGAATCCATAGTAATCTCGTAGTAGTAGGACATTTCGTCTTTCGAGCGGAAGAGCGTATAAACGGTCTAACCAACTAGCAATCTCATGTTTTACGAAATATCCATGTTCTGTACTTGGCACGTTTGGTAAATGGAATTCTTCCACTGTAGTTGTTTTATACTTTTTTTCTTTTCGATACCAATCGATAAAGGCATTGTAGGCAATTGTAAATAACCAAGGCCTAATTTCTTCTCCTTTATAATAGTCAATATGGACGAGCATTCGGTAAAATGTTTCTTGCATGAGATCTTCCGCATAGTGGGAATCTCCGGTTAGGGAGAGAAGATAGCGAAATAAATCTTGCATATGCTCTGAGTAAATTTCTTCTAATGATTGTTTACGTTTCACTACATTTCCCTCCCTTCATACATAACAACGAAATACATATAAAAAAGTTACAATTTTTTATGGAATTATAGTAAAAAACGTCAAGAATTGGATTGCGTTCTCTTTTATCATAATACATATAAGGCGGGTGAACAGAGATGGAAAGCTATGAAACACAAATTCAAAGGTCAATTGATTATATTGAGGAAGATGTAATGGAAAAACAAACGCTGCGTAATTTAGCGCGGGTTGCAGGTTTTTCTGAGTCTCATTTTCATCGTGTATTTCAGGCGTTAGTAGGTGATACGGTAATGGAGTATGTTCGAAAGAGGAGGTTAGCCCGGGCAGCTTATCAACTTTCTCATACGGATGAAAAAGTTATTGATATCGCGTTTGAACATGGCTTTCAATCTCACGAAACGTTCACGAGAGCCTTTAAAAAATTATTTCAAATGACACCGAGTGAATATCGAAAACAAGAAATCGAAACACCGATGTATTACAGAGTAAATGTAAAGCAAAGAAAATTAAATCCGTATTTAGGAGGTATACAAATGGAATATTGTATTGTAAATAAACCAGAATTTTTAGTGGCGGGTTATGAACTGAAGACGACAAGTAAAGAAGGGAAAAACCATCAAGACATTCCAGCATTTTGGCAAGAATATTTACAAAAAGATCTTGGGACAACAATTCCGAATCGTAAAGATACGAGCCAATGGGTAGAGCTTGGATTATGTACTGATTTTGATTTAGAAACAGGGGACTTCACTTACATTATCGGAATGGAAGTTACAGACTTTGAAAATGTACCAAATGAAATTGCAAAGCGTACTTTCCCGGCAGCAACATATGCAGTATTTACAACGCCGAAAGTTCCTCATGAAGAAATGGTATCGTCTATCCACCAAACTTGGAATGCAGTATTCTCAGAATGGTTTCCGCATTCAGGGTATGAACATTGCGGAGTTACAGAGTTTGAACTGTACGATGAGCGTTGCCACGAAGATAAGAGTGAGTTTGCACAAGTAGAGCTTTGGATACCGGTGAAGAAAAAATAATAGGGTAAGAGCGAATCATTGGGAGATGGTTCGCTTTTTTTATAAGTGGATTGTTAAATTTGTATTGTTTTATCTGTAATACATATGAAAATGGTAAAATAAAATAGCAATTAAATATTGCGGGTGGAAGGTTATGCCCTTTCTTCATTTTGTGAAGAAAGGAGGTGTAATCGTATGGAATTTCTTTTGCAAATTTTGTTGGAAATTACAAAAACTATAGCTAGAGAAGGTATAGTTTTTGGATTTAAGAAATTAACGGCAAAAAAAGCGCAAAAAGAAGACCACCCGTCTGCCTGCGAAGCGTGGGAAGTCTTCTAAGCGCAAATAAGCTTTAGTTGCAACCTTCCACCTTGCGGTAATTAGTTGCAGTGACGGGGTGTTGGAAGCACCTCGTCTACTTCATTTTATGCAAAACTTAGTTAGTTTATACTTCTATTTATAGTATAACAGTTTAGAAATGTATTTGTTAATAGTTTTATTTTTACTTTTACTTTGTATAGTAGGGAAGCAGGTTAGTATTGTCGGTTTTTGTCGGTAAGTCGATATATCTAGAAAATCGCTGATATAATTCGAGTTGCGCTGATATATTCAAAAAATCGCTGATATAATTCGAATTGCGCCGATATAATTTCATATACCGATAAAACACCTCAAAAAAACGATCCACATAATTTCAATCACTGTAAAATCACCCCAGAAAAGAAAAAAGACGCCACATAGCGTCTTTCCTACGAACGAAACGGAAATACAAGAATAATCGTCGTTCCTTTTCCGAGTGCACTATCAATGGAAATTGTTCCGTTATGAGCATGAACGAGCTGTTTTGTAATGGCTAGGCCAAGTCCAGTTCCGATGTTGCTTTCTTCTGTGTTTGTTCCGCGGTAATATCGTTCAAATAGAAGTTCTTTCGTTTTTTCATCCATTCCTTTTCCGTCATCTGAAATGGAGAGTGTAAAGGAATTAGCGTTTTGTGATAATTTTACGATGACAGTAGTTGTTTCGTTATTATGTTTTACAGCATTTACGAGTAAGTTTTCGATAATACGCTGGAACCATTTTTCTTCAATGAAATATTGAATTTTATTTGAGCTCGGTACGAATTCAATATTTTGATTTTGGAGTGTTGGATTGTTAATAAATTGCAATAACACTTTTTGAACGAACTGATTGATTTCAACGTTTACGTGTTGGGCAGGAAGGCTGTTATTTTTTAATTGATACGTTAAGCTTAAATCATCAATTAATGTCGTCATATATTGAGATTTCTCTTTCATAACACTACCAAATTGCTGAATATCACGATCAGTCCAGTTATATTGATTCGATTCGAGTAATAATGCGTAGCCATATATAGAGCTAAGTGGTGTTTTTAAGTCGTGTGTTAGACCGGTAATCCATTCTTCTCGTGTTTGCTGGAGGACTTGCCTCATCGCATCATTTTTTTTGAGTGTAATAGAAAGGTGTTCTAGTGAACTTGTTACATCTCTAAACAAACGGAATGACCATTTTTCTTTACCAGATCGCCGGAACCTGACGGGTTTTCCTTTTTTACTAATAGGTTCTTCATACTTTCCACCAGCGATATTTTTAAGCCAGCGCATCGCATGTAATAACGGTTTCCCGAATTTATTACCGTACCAAATAGAAAGAATGACTAAATAAACAAATACGATAAGAAGGATTAATCCGCATCCGATGAGAAACTTCTTAGTAAATACATCTTCAATTTCGTCACCTGGATAGTAGTGCTCATTTTTTGCAGTTACAACGAGAAGGTTGCCACTATTTGCATCGTAAAAGCTAGACGTATTTTCTTTATGATTCCACGGTTCTTTTTCATTAAGGGCGATTTGTATTGCTGAAAATGTTTTTTTCTTTCCA
Source organism: Bacillus sp. PK3-067 (assembly GCF_056738645.1). Taxonomy (NCBI): domain Bacteria; kingdom Bacillati; phylum Bacillota; class Bacilli; order Caryophanales; family Bacillaceae; genus Bacillus; species Bacillus sp. PK3-067. The sequence continues at coordinate 1,089,945 of NZ_CP096490.1, forward strand.
GCTGGATAGGCAAAAACCTCTTCGCCATTTTGATTAAATATTTGAAGTGCTGCTTTTTCTTTAGACAGTAACTGTTTTTCTTGATCTGTTAATGTGAACGAATCCATCGTTAAAGAGGAGTGATCCTTTTGAATTGCTGTCAGTAACGCATTGCTTTTTAACATACCACCATAAATAACAAGTACTTTCTTTTCTTCTAATTCAATTTCCCAATATGTAAATTTATAATTACTTTCGATATGATGTTGTATATATGCGACTAAAGATGTCTTCGTATAAGCATTCGGAACATCATTTGGTGTATTAAAGTGGTAGAGGATTTTTCCGTTTTCATCTACAACTTGGAGCCAATCATTTTTCTCCTTTATTAAATCTTGCACTTCAGATTGTAACGAAATATGCCCATCTTCTGAAGAGATGTATCTTGAAATTGTAAAACTATCAGAATCTGGAATGTTAGGTTCGTATAAAGTACTAGTAAGAAGAAAAATTAAATAAGTAAAAGCAGCAACTACAGCGATAAGTAATGTAACTAAAACAAAAACGTGTTGCATGATAAATTGAATAATAAGTCGTTTATTAAAATTCATATCGTCACCCTACTTTGTAACGAACTTATAACCAAGCCCGCGAACGGTTTTTATATATTCTGGTTTACTTGGATCATGTTCAATTTTTTCACGTAGTTTTCGAATGTGGACCATAACAGTGTTGTCATCGCCATTATAGGCAGGTGCTCCCCAAACTTTTTCGTATATTTCCTCTTTCGAAAATACGTAGTTCGGATTCTCGCAAAAGAAGAGTAGTAGTTGAAAGAGTTGAGCGGAGCATTCGACAATGTGCCCATCTACTGTTAGTTCTGCAGAGTGCTGATCAATTTCAAATCTTCCAAATGAAATCGAGTGTGATTTTTGTTCGTGTGGTACGGTTTGTTTCATATGTCTCCGAAGCTGTGCTTTCATGCGTGCTACTACTTCTAATGGATTAAAGGGTTTCGTAATATAATCATCTGCACCGTATGAAAATCCGGATATTTTATCTAAATCAGATGCTTTTGCTGATAGGAAGAAAATTGGACAATCTGTTTGTTGGCGAATGATTGGACAAATATCAAAACCAGATTGTCCAGGAAGCATTACATCTAAAATAATTAAATCGTAATTGTTTTGCTTAGTTAGAGATAAAGCCATTTCAGCTGATGTTGCAGTTGTAATATGAGAAAAGCCTTCTTTTTCAAGAATGGTAGTTAGTAATTGTAAAATTGCTGTTTCATCATCAACGAGTAAAATATTTGCTTGGTACATAAACATCCCTCCTAATTTTCTCGAATATCATATCATCATTTTGTAACTTATGGAATTTTTAAGGAAATTTTAAGGTTTTCTTTCGCAAAAAATTAAGAATCAAATGATATGATAAAAGTAACATAGGGGAGGAGATGAGTGTGAACCCGTTTCAAGTGATGCGAGCTAGATATTTTTTAATTGTATTTGCACTATTAATTTTAATAGCGAGAAGTAGTGGCGATTTGCTAACAAGTATATTTCATATACAAAATTCTTCTTTTATAAATATCCTTATATTCTATATCCTTCCGATGGTATGGATTTCTTATGAGTATAGAAAGCACCACATTTCATTTTCATTATTTGTTAATAAAAATGAAACATTTAACTTGGTACAAGTTTTATACATTACGGTTATGTTATGCATGTTTAGTTACGGGTATCTTATTTTGTATATGTATAGTTTTGCATGGATTACACCGGACTTTATTATGAACGCCCTGCATGAACCAATTGTAGATAGTACTGGGGGATATGTATCTCAAGTCATTAGGGTCGTATTCATCGCACCAATTATCGGGGAATTTGTTTTTCGCGGATTTTTACTTCAACGTTTTGCAACAAAATGGGGAACGAGCATAGCGACCATCGTTGTAGCAATATTGTTTGCGTTGTTACATGTTGATTTCCTCGGTGCAGCCATATTCAGCATCGTATTGTCAATCGTATATATTCGTACGAAAAGTTTACTCATGCCAATTGCAATACATATGTTAAACAATGCATTTGTAATAGGTGCGTCTTTTCTAATAAGTAGAGAAAAAATTATGAGTTTTGCCGATTTCTCAAGTTATACGACATTCTTTCCTGGACTTATTATTTTTATAACAGGATTAAACTTAGTACTTATCTTTTTATTTGTTAATCGCAAATATTGGAGTAAAGAAGTGCCAGTTATATATGCAGAGCAGAAAAAGAGCTTTTCAGATGTAGTCGGGAGTAAATAAGATGAAGAAGACGGTTGAAAAAATATTAAAAGACATTATAGATTCTACGTCTATTACAGATATGTGTGATAAAAGCGTTTGTCATTGGCTCCAACCTGTAGTAGATACGATTGTGTTTCCAGAGTATTACGTATTTTCTAGTACTCATTTAAAAGAAAATATTATTTCTCTTCTTATTGTGTTCGGGGTTTTACTAATATTTGGTCTAATTGTAGAAGAAATGATGAAGCGCATCTTCAAAAAGAATGAAGAGAAGTATATGTGGATTCATAAAGTATTCGAGAAAGTAATGGTGGCTTTCCTTTTGTTTTATGGTATGAAAACAATCATTTACTTTATAGCTTTGAAACATCATTAATTCGAAATTTGAAAGGGATGTATAAAATTATATGAATGAAACGATATCATCAAATAAGTTTTTTTATTTGATTTTACTTAGTCTAGTGTTAATAACGACAGTGAATGTTATTTTGCGCTGGGAGGAAGCTTATTTTTTCATGTATTTAGCGCTCCATTTGTTGGGGATTTTATGTATAAGTGGTGGAGTCGTTACTGAAAAAAAGAATGAAGAAAGCGTTAACTATATGTGTGTGATCGGTCTTGTTTTACTTTTAGCTGTACAGGGTATTATGAAATATAGTTCTTTCTCTTTACAAGATTTTAGTTTATTAATAGATGTACTTCCTTAAAGAGGCTTTTTATGTTATCTAAAAACCAAGTAGGGTACGTGTTGGTTTGTAAGTGTGATCCTTATTACGGATTGTGAATCGAAGAAAATGTTTAAAGATAGGTAAAACTCTTCTTATGTAGAAGAGTTTTTTTATGTAAATAAAAAGATTCAGAGCAATTCACATAATAAGCTTGTTCTAATTTAGCGTGTACGAACTTACAATAATAATAGACAGGCAGCATAGAGGAGGGAATAGCGTGAGGAAGGTTATTGGTTGGTCGCTTTTTTTGTACGTTGGATTTGCGTTACTTATATATTGGTATTTATTTGGATGGAATCATGAACTTATTCCGGACATGTATAAGGGAACGAGTGCAGATCCAGAAACGTTTATGAGTGCTAGAGAGCTTACGCTAAGCCAAGATTATTCGCGCGTGAAAAATTTACTATACTTTTTAGCGACGCCTCTTGAATGGATTATTTTATTATTTGTACTTGTGCTAGGTATTTCAAGAAAGTTTGAGAAATGGTCGAAGGAAACGACTAAAATAAGTGTTTTGCAAGTTGCGATTTATTTCTTTTATTTATCATTACTGACAACAGTGCTTGCCTTACCGATGCAATGGATTGGCCGGAAAGTGTCCGTTGATTACGGCATTTCAACGCAAAGTACACAAAGCTGGATAAAAGATCATGTTATCGGTTTTTGGGAAAGTTATGCGACTATGTTAATCGTAGTTACCGTTCTATTATGGCTTATCCGTAAATTTCCGAAGAGATGGTGGCTCGCAGGATGGGCGCTCTCTGTTCCATTTACAATCTTTTTAACATTCATACAGCCTGTCGTTATTGATCCGCTTTATAACGACTTCTCGACGCTGAAAAATAAAGAATTAGAAACGAAAATTTTAGCGATAGCAGACAAAGCGGATATTCCTGCTAAACACGTATATGAAGTAAATATGTCAGAAAAAACGAATGCATTAAATGCTTACGTAACAGGAATTGGCCCTAACGCCCGTATTGTAATGTGGGATACAACGCTTAAGCAGTTAAAAGATAAAGAGATTTTATTTATCATGGCCCATGAAATGGGGCATTACGTTATGAAGCATATATATTTTGGCGTTGCAAGTTATGTATTGCTATCGTTTATAGGTATGTTTTTAATTAGTCGTATTATAAATATGTGTATTCGCAAATGGGGAGATACATTGCAAATTTCAAAAGTGGCATGTTTCTCCATTTTACCTTTATTTTTCTTAATTTCTTCTATACTCTCTTTTGCAGCACAACCAGCAACAAACTATGTTTCACGTATAGAAGAAAGAGCGGCAGATCAATATGCTTTAAATATGACGAAGGACGGAAAATCTGGTGTGAAAACTTTTCAATATTTATCAAAAACAAGTTTAAGCCAAGTAAATCCGCCTGCGTTAGTGAAATTTTTCTTATACACGCACCCACCAATTTTTGAAAGAATTCATACGTTTGAACAATATGAGAAACAAAGCAAAAAGGAGTAGCTATTATGCTACTTTTTTTTATAGAAATATAAGTTTTATATTGGGAATATTTATCATTGCTTTTTATTGCGATTTTGTAAATAATAAGCTATGAAATTCTAAAAATCTATATATAAAGGAATAAAGGTGGAAAAATGTATTTTTTACAAAATTTAAAAGTGAAATATAAATTATTATCGCTTATTTCATTAGCAGTTTTAGGTATGGTAATTATGAGTAGTGTAGCAATTAATTCTATTAATAAGATTAAGCACGATACAGAGGTTGTAGTAGATGATTATCAATATTCTGCAATTTTATTAGAAGGAATGCTTCGTACACAAAATTCACTAGAATATAACTTATTAGAGTTAATTACGGCATCACAAAATGAAGTGGCAAATAAAGAGGGAATAATTAATAATATTGAAAAGGATCTTAAAAAATATGATTCTTTATTAAAAGAATATGATGATGGTTTTAATTTAAGTAAGCAAGAGGATGAACTGTTTCAGAAGATGAAGAAATCTTTACCAAGTTATAAAGATACATATAAGAAATTATTTGAAAAGGCGAAGGCAACAAACGAGCCGCAAATGGTAAATGAATTTCAGAAGGAATTAAAACCGAAGGGAATAGAGTTAGCTGGTTATGCAGTGGATCTAGAATCGTATGTTTCAAATTTAGCTGACCAAGTATTTAAAGATTCGCAAAAAATGATTGATCGTTCCGTTATTACCTTTATCATTCTTGTAGTAGTTACTACAATCGTTATATGTATAGTAAGTTATATTATTAGCAAGCTTATAGTTGCTCCTTTACAAACGGTTAGTCGTATGATGGAAAGAGCGAAAGAAGGAGATTTAACCGTACATGGTGATTATACTGCTAAAGATGAATTAGGTGTATTAGTAAGTAATTTTAACGAGATGATTGCAGGGCTAAGAACAAATATGCAAGAAGTAGAGAATAATATTCAGCTTTTATTTCAACATGCAGACGGAGTAGTATCTGCATCAGAAGTATCTAGTAGTGCAGCGAAGAAAATCACTATGGATATTGAAGAAGTTGCAAATGGTGCAGAAAGTCAAATGCAAGCAATGGAACAAACTGCGGGTGCGATGGAAGAGTTGACACAAGGAATGCAGAGTATAGTCAATACATCATCCTCTGTAAATGAATTATCTGCTCAATCAGCATTAGATGCAGAGAATGGTAACAAATTAATGAAACAAATGATTCAACAGATGGATACAATTCAAAATTCGGTACATAGCGGTGTGAAACAAGTAGAGACTATGAAAGAACAATCAGAAGAAATTGTTAAAATCATTGATGTTATGCAAGGTATTACCTCCCAGATTAACTTATTAGCATTAAACGCCGCAATTGAGGCTGCACGTGCTGGTGAAAGTGGTAGAGGATTTGCAATTGTGGCAGATGAAGTGCGGAAATTAGCAGAACAATCTAGTGATTCTGCAAAACAAATTGAGAATCTTATTACTCAAGTTATGGGAACAACGAACCATACGGTACATATGATGGGGAAAGTAGATAATGAGGTACAGGCAGGTACACAAGTAGTAATGCATACAGAAAAAGTATTTGGAACAATTACAGAAAAAGTACAGCAAGTATCTGAGCAAATTCAAACGGTATCTATGTCTACAGATGAAATTGCAGCGAGTAGTGAGGAAATCTCGGCTTCTGCAGAAGACATGGCTCAAATTTCCCAAAGATCATCTGACCGAACTGATAGGGTAAAAGAGTCTATTCAACAGCAAGAAAAATCTGTTCAAGAGATTTCGATTTCAATTGAACATATGCATAACGCAGCAGGAAAACTAAAACAAATAGTTGCCCAATTTACTCTTCAAAAGTAGTAGCATATTTGAGTGTTAATAAAGATAAAAAATCATCCTCTTTTAAGAAAAAAGGATGATTTTTTTATCTCGTTATTTGCTGGGCAGTAAGACCCCCACCTCAAAATTCAGCGAAAAATGCTACCCCTGAAATATAAACCATGAATATAGTAGCCTATCTCCTTTAGGTGCCAATAAAGGGAAGTTGTAAAGTGAAAAGGAGTTTATAAAGAGATTGTAGAATGTTTTAGTATATAACACCTTAGATGTGACAACTTCCTTTTTGAAAAAGAAAGAAGGGAGTATAAAGCAGAAAGGTAGTGGAAATATTTCTTCTAGAAGATTTACATTTTATCTTACATTCACCAAAAAATAATACTCCTGAAACAATGAAGTTCATTTTATTTGAATGAAATAGGGAGAGAGGACAATGAAGAAAAAAATATTGGGTGTAATGATGATTGCGACAATGGCAGGAGGTATATTTGCAGGGACGAATGTGACGCCTGTAAAAGCGGAAGAGTATCCACAAATGATTGTGTTTGAAGATGTTCCATACGGATTTTGGGCATATGATGCTATTATGGACTTAGCATATCATAAAATTATATTAGGGTATGGAAACGGGAAGTATGGTGTTGGCGATCTTATAACACGTGAACAAGTAGCTGGGACTATTTACAGAACACTTGAGATAAAAGAAGAAGGGCCAGTAGCGAATCCATATAAAGATGTTTCTGATAGTACAACAACTTTTAAAAAGGAAATTTTGGCGTTAACAAAACGTGGTGTTTTTTCAGGGGATGGCCAAGGGGATTTTAGGCCGAAAGCACCAATCTCTAGAGCGGAAATGGCTGTCATTTTAAAACGAGCATTTCATTTTGAAACGAAACAAAAACATACATTTAAAGATATTCCAAAAGGCCACTGGGCAGAAGATGCAATTAGTGCGTTACAATCTAATAATGTTGTGAGAGGAACTGGGAATGACATGTATGAATTAAATCGCCCTGTACCTAGAGAACAATATGCTCAGTTTATTAATAATGCGATTATTAATTATCATTTGAAAGAGGATTGGAAGTAGAGTGAAATATGAAAGCACAAATAGAAATATTTGTGCTTTTTTGTTTGTTTAAAAAGAATTATTATTCGAATTTATGTATTTTTATGGTTATACACAAGCTTTATAATCAACCCGATGAAAAAGACATGATGTGTAATATGATTCACAAAACCGTCACGAAATGTGTCGAAAAATATATTGTCACTATACCATTTATTCTGTATATTTTTAAAAAAACATATACATATTGGGGAGATAATTTGATGAGCAAAAAATTATTAAAAACAGCTACAGCATTAACAATTATGGGTGGGGTGTTATTCTCAGCAGAGAGTAACAGTGTAAAAGCGGAAAGTGCACCGTTGCAAAAAACAAATACAATTGTATTTAAAGATGTACCAAAAGGACATTGGGCATATGAGGCAATTCATGAATTAGCGGAACAAGAAATTATTTTGGGATATGGCGATGGAATATTCGGTTTTGGGGATAATGTAACACGTGAGCAAGTTGCAGCTTTAATTTACCGTGTGTTTGATATGGAAGAACAAGATGAATATGAAAACCCATATGGAGATATTGATGAAAATTCAACAAGCTTTATCGAGGAGATATTGGCTTTAACGGAAATGGGAATTTTCCAGGGAGACGAGAATGGAAACTTTAGACCGAAGGCGACGTTAACGCGTGCGGAAATGGCACAAGTTCTTACGAATGCTTTTGACTTACAGGCGAAGGGATCTCATAACTTTAATGATGTTTCAGCAAATTCATGGGCAACGAATGCAATTAGTGCAGTACAAACAAATGGTATTACAATGGGAATCGGAGAAGGTAAATTCGGTCCGTCTATGAAGGTAACGAGAGAACAATACGCACAGTTTTTACATAGAGCAATATTGCATGATATGGAACAAGGGCAGTAATAAAGTTTAACTAGTCAAAGTGAAATTTAAAAATAATACAAAAAGGTCGTTGTTGTATAACAGCGGCCTTTTTTGTATGAAATAAAGCGCGAAAGAATGGCGTTTTGAAAAAAAATGAAATGAATTTTCAAAAAAAACTTCCTTTTCTGAAGATTTGTTATATAATATAAAACATGAAATCAAATCTGTTATAAAACAGTTTAAGAAGGGGATGCTAATATGTCGACGCAAACTTCACGGGTTACACTCGTTGGAGAAATGTTACCAGCGTACAACGAAATATTGACACCTGAGGTGCTTAGTTTTTTGAAGGAACTACATGAGAATTTTAATGAGCGCCGCATAGAACTTTTACAAAAACGTGTAGAAAAACAAAAGAGAATTGATGCAGGGGAGTTTCCAAAGTTTCTAGAAGAAACAAAACACATACGTGAAGCGGATTGGACAATTGCCAAGCTGCCAAAAGACTTAGAGGATCGCCGCGTAGAGATTACTGGACCGGTAGATAGAAAGATGGTCATTAACGCTTTAAATTCAGGAGCGCATCTTTTTATGGCGGATTTTGAAGATTCGAATGCACCAACTTGGGAAAACGCAGTTGAAGGTCAAATCAATTTACGAGATGCAGTAAAGGGAACGATTTCACATGAAAATGATAAAGGGAAAGAATATAGATTAAATGAGAAAACAGCTGTACTCATTGTACGTCCAAGAGGATGGCATTTAGAGGAAAAGCATATGCAAGTTGATGGGAAGAATATGTCGGGTAGTTTAGTAGATTTCGGCTTGTATTTTTTCCATAATGCGAAAGCTCTTTTAGCAAAAGGGAGCGGCCCATACTTTTACTTACCGAAAATGGAAAGTTATTTAGAAGCGAGATTATGGAATGATGTATTCGTATTTGCTCAAAAATATATCGGCATTCCAAACGGAACGATTAAAGCAACTGTGTTACTAGAAACGATTCACGCTTCGTTTGAAATGGATGAAATTTTATATGAGCTAAAAGATCATTCTGCTGGCTTAAATTGCGGAAGATGGGATTATATTTTTAGCTTTTTAAAGAGTTTCCGTAATCATAATAAATTCTTACTACCAGATAGAGCACAAGTCACGATGACGGCGCCATTTATGCGTTCGTATTCTTTGAAAGTAATTCAAACATGCCACCGCCGTAATGCACCAGCAATTGGAGGAATGGCGGCACAAATTCCGATTAAAAATAATCCAGAAGCAAATGAAGCAGCTTTTGAAAAAGTGCGTGCTGATAAGGAACGCGAAGCTTTAGACGGTCATGACGGGACTTGGGTCGCCCACCCTGGACTTGTACCGGTTGCAATGGAAGTGTTTAATCACATTATGAAAACACCAAATCAAATTTTTAGAAAAGGTGAAGAAATATGTGTAACAGAAAACGATTTACTAGAGGTACCGGTGGGAACGATTACAGAAGAGGGCCTTCGCATGAATATTAGCGTAGGTATTCAATATATTGCATCTTGGTTAAGCGGACGGGGAGCAGCACCCATTTATAATTTAATGGAAGATGCGGCAACAGCTGAAATTTCAAGAGCACAAGTATGGCAATGGATTCGTCATGAAGGTGGAAAACTAAATGATGGTCGTAATATTACGCTTGAATTAATGGAAGAGCTAAAAGAAGAAGAATTAGCAAAAATAGAAAGAGAGATTGGTAAGGAAGCCTTTAAGAAAGGGAGATTCCAAGAGGCGACAACGTTGTTTACAAATCTCGTTCGAAATGATGAATTCGTACCATTTTTAACATTACCGGGTTATGAAATTTTATAAAAAATGAAAAGGGGATGGAACAAATGAAAAATGAAAGAATCGAGAAGTTACAAGAAAGCTGGGAATTAGATGAGCGTTGGAAAGGGATCACACGTCCATATTCGGCAGAAGATGTAATTCGCCTGCGCGGGTCAATTGATATTGAACATACGTTAGCGCGTCGCGGTGCTGAGAAGCTTTGGACATCGCTTCATACAGAAGACTATATTAACGCACTTGGCGCATTAACAGGAAACCAAGCGATGCAACAAGTAAAAGCTGGGTTAAAAGCGATTTACTTAAGTGGTTGGCAAGTAGCAGCAGATGCAAACCTTTCTGGGCATATGTATCCAGACCAAAGTTTATATCCAGCGAACAGCGTACCTGCTGTAGTAAAACGAATTAATCAAACGCTTCAACGTGCGGATCAAATTCAGCATATGGAAGGAAGTGATGATACAGACTATTTCGTACCGATTGTAGCAGATGCAGAAGCTGGATTTGGCGGACAATTAAACGTATTCGAACTGATGAAAGGTATGATTGAAGCAGGTGCATCAGGTGTGCATTTTGAAGATCAATTATCTTCAGAGAAAAAATGTGGCCATTTAGGCGGAAAAGTACTACTACCAACGCAAACAGCAGTACGCAATTTAATTTCTGCACGTCTTGCAGCAGATGTAATGGGAGTGCCGACAATTATCGTTGCAAGAACAGATGCGGATGCAGCTGATTTAATTACGAGCGATATCGATCCTGTTGATAAAGCATTTATTACAGGAGAAAGAACACCAGAAGGATTTTACCGTACAAATGCAGGTCTTGATCAAGCAATTGCGCGCGGTTTAGCGTATGCACCGTATGCAGACCTCGTTTGGTGTGAAACGTCGGAACCAAATTTAGAAGATGCAAAACGATTTGCGGACGCAATTCATAAGGAGCATCCAGGAAAGCTACTTGCATATAACTGCTCACCTTCATTCAACTGGAAACAAAAACTAGATGAAAAAACAATTGCAAGCTTCCAAAAGGAAATCGCATCTTATGGTTACAAGTTCCAATTCGTAACACTTGCTGGATTCCATTCATTAAATTACGGTATGTTTGAACTAGCACGTGGCTATAAAGAGCGCGGCATGGCAGCATACTCTGAACTACAACAAGCAGAATTCGCAGCTGAAAAACATGGCTACTCTGCAACACGTCATCAACGCGAAGTAGGAACAGGTTACTTTGATGAAGTAGCACAAGTGATTACAGGCGGAACTTCATCAACGACAGCGTTAAAAGGATCTACAGAAGAAGTACAGTTTACGAAATAAAAGGAAGGGCACCTTTTTGAAGGGTGCCCCTTGTTATTTTCTAAACGATTCGAAAAGAGAGAGTGAGTTGTCGGCAAAAAACGATACTTCCTTTTCTTTATTACTAAATCAACTCCACTCAGCCCTATGATCACGAATAAACTTCATATCTTTCTCATAATGCTCTAGATGTCCTTCATCAATCATTCTTTGGAAATTCAAGTCGCCTTCTTGCGCTTTTCGTTTCATATATGTACATAATCCTTCTAATCGAAGCAACACCATTCCTAAGTAATCTTCATCCATATTTTTATCATAGGACTGAACGAACAAATTCATTCTCTCTTTAATGCGATCTGCATGTTGCGATGATTCATAATGAACGGCTTCACCGGATTCTGTATAATACACTCTACTTAAAGGCACACAAGTATAGAGTGTATAAGCGATATCCCATAGTCTTGGACCAGGAGCAGCAACATCGAAATCAATAATCCCTACTGGCTTCTCATTATTAAAAATAATGTTATATATGGCAAAATCATTGTGACATAAAACCTCAATGTTATTTGGAGTGTGATCCATCGGTTTCCAATCATCTAATAACAGAAAATCACTTACAGCATCATGGTAAAGGCGGAGTATCTTTGCTATTTCTTTTAATACATTATTAGATCGCATATATTCTTTTAAAGGATAATTGCCAGCTTCTCCTTCAATAAAGGATAAAATCTCTCTATCCTTTTCATCTACACCTAAAAACTTTGGAGCATAATGAAATCCTTTGTTTTCTAAATGTTGCAATAACTTATGAATCTTTTCATTTCCTGGCTTTAACTCTCGCCGAACAGTATTTTCAGAACGATATACGCTTGAGACGTTTCCCCCTGTTAGCCTTTCTTCTTTAGCGTAGTTTGACATGTGAAAATTCCCCCTGTGATTAAAAAATCCAATTCCAAATAGTAAATAAACCAACAACGGCAGAAAAGAGAAGGGAAGCAAGCAATGCTAGACAGCAAAAAGGAACTAGCTTATCTTGCCATGTTTCTTTATACTCATAAATTAACTCCTCTGCTACTTTCTTCTGCACTGAAGATAAAGGTTGATCTTTATACAAACCTTTTATATGGTTAGAATCGCCTTTAAACTTTAAAGCACGTGCAATATGATGAGGACTATTTCCCATTGATTTTTCAAATAATAAACATGATTCATGCATAATGTCTGTTTTATGCTCCTCTAGATACCAGTAACGTCCAGCCATTTCTGGATATTGTAATTTATAATAAATATCTCCGAGTTGTTTTCGAAGATGTAATTCATTTGGGTATGTAAAGATGAGGCCATGCAATCTATCCCTTGCTTTTCCAAGATTATTATTTTCAATATCCTCTTCAATTCTTTTTAATGTTTTTCTAGGAATTTTATTGGTCATAAACTCCTCCTTATTTAGAATAGAGATAATTATATTTTATAAGAAATACTAAAAATTAGAAATTCTATTTTCGAAAAAGATTGTACATTTTATTTTAATGTGCTATGATGATGTCAGTTGAATAGTTAAATTAAGCAATCCATATGTTATCAAGTGCTGGAAACGAACGAGAAAAAGTATGTGAGAACTAGTTTATGTTTCGTATTTGATAATGTGTGGATTCTTTTTTTAGACAGGAAGACTAAAAAATTAAAAATTTGTATTTTCTTAGGAGGAAATAATCATGGCAGTAACAGGACAAGTAAAATGGTTTAACAACGAAAAAGGCTTCGGTTTCATCGAAGTTCCAGGCGAAAACGACGTATTCGTACACTTCTCTGCAATCGAAACTGAAGGTTTCAAATCTTTAGAAGAAGGCCAAAAAGTTAGCTTCGAAATCGAAGAAGGTAACCGTGGACCTCAAGCTAAAAACGTAATCAAACTATAATTTTATAGTTGATGATAGAAAAAAGGATGGCTAATGCCATCCTTTTTTGTTGTGGAGAAAGTTTTTTCAGAGTCTTGTTTTATATCTAAATCTCTTTTTCTATGTTACAACTGGTGAAAAATTATCTGGAATGCGTATTAGTTTTTGTAGAAGAATTAGTTCAGCAAGGGCATTTACTGCGTATGATAGTAAATAACTATAAATTTGTATTCTCTGTTGAAATGGGGAAATCTTTTCCAGATAGACCTTGAGTAACATCTTTTTTGTTAGTGTTGTTGTTGGAATTTTGTACGTTTTGAGATGATGTTTCTAACAGTTGTTCTTGTTCCTTGCTAGGGGTATTCAGGGCATCTGAGGGGATGCTATTAACCTGCTGGCTTAAGAGATTTTCTTTGTCCATAGTATACAGCTCCTTTTTGGAATTCGATAAAAAGCAATGTAATTATAAATAGCTACTTATATATATTGTGTTTTTGAATGACATTATATACAAAACTTATATTACAAAGTTAACTAATTAACGAATTGTTAGTGATGGATAAAGATGTACAAATTTGAAGTGTTTAATAAAAATTAAAAGCGGGTAACAAGTACCAATACTCTTTCTCATGTTTTATATAAGGACCATATTACAAATCAAAAAAGATGTAGGGAACCTTGGGAGAAAATATAGTTGTTTTTTAGGGAGAAGAATAAATAAAATGATACTACAAATGTAAAAAGGCATTCCATAAAGGAAGGCCTTTTATTGTTCTTGTCCTGATTTTTTCTTCTCACGTTTTTTACATTCTGGACATTTTGATTTACGAAACGGTTTAGCAAAGAATAGCAGAATGAAAAATAAACCGAATATAATACTAGCTGAGTTTTTCACGATAATGACGCTACTATTTTTCATTTGAATCGATGGTTGGATCTCTTTTTCCTCCATAGTGGCCCTCCATATATTGGATTTACATTTTAATTATAGCAAAGTTAATTGTTTTCATGATGTGAAAATAGGAAGGGGTAATAAATATTTATAGGTAGTATAAATGCTGTTTTTATAACTTTAAAATTAAAACATTACTATATCGTGATTTTTTTATTTAACAAATGTTTGATAAATGATAAAAAATTGTAAAAAAGCGGAACTTGTAAGCTATTTCCTTTTCATAGATGCTAAAATTATATATGCAGCTGCTAATATAAATGGAAAAAAGGAGATAATGGAGTATGGAAAGTAAAGTGGAACGCTATGTCGAAAATTATGTTGTAACGAAAAATACGATGGCCTTACTTCCTGTTATTCTAAGTGAAAAGAAAATTGTTACGCGAGTCGTTGAAATGAATGATTCTTTTTTCGTATTTCAAAAACCTCTAGATATTATAGAAAGAAGTTGCCGCAAGCATGGCTCTAGTTTCTTAGGCAGAAAAGAAGGAACGAAAGAGTTAACTCATATTACACATAAAGCACCGATTGCGATTAGTCCAGCAGATCAACTTTATTTTTTCCCTACCTATTCTTACTCTAGAAAAGAGTGTGCTTGGTTGTCTCATTTTTATATTGAAAGTAATAAAGAATTAAAAGATGGAAATCTTATTATTAGATTTATAAATGGCTTTGCTGTGAAATTAGAGATATCAAAAACTAGTTTTGAAAATCAACAAAATCGTACAGCGAAATTACGTACTGAATATGAAGATCGTAGGAAAAAACAAGGGAATCCTTGTTTTAAAGAGGTTGATAAAAAAGAGGAATCAACATTAAGACCCGCTTATGAGAGTGTGTATTTTGTGAAGGAAGGCGAAGTGTGAAAGGATGGGGGAATCCCCATTCTTTTTTGTTTATCCTGTTATTTGTGGGCAGTAAGACCCCCGCCTCAAAATTCAGCGAAAGCAAAGAAGTTAAGCGGGGGATCAACAAAATCCCCACTGATTAAAGTTTCACTTTATCAGTCTTTGTAGGTAAGGCGATATATTAGAAAAACCGAGTTGTAATTGTTATATTTAGAAAATCACCATTGTAATTTCATTTACCGAAAAAATCAAAAAAACAATCTAAATAACAAAACGAATGACACGTCCTGTCGAATATTGATAGATTATCATAGCTAAATAATGAAGGAATTCTTATGAAAGATATGGAAACTTTAATAAATACATCTCCATATGTCGTATCTACCATTTCCTCTTTCATATAAGCAATGATACAGTAGGGATAGTATTTAGAGTAAAGGGGTAAAGTGTAGAATGGATTTTCAGACAATCAAAGAGTATTTTTCACCAGAAAATATGGATCATATTGTTGAGAGTTATAAAGCGTTCGGACCACTTCTTGGTATTGGTTTACCGATGATAGAGGCGTTGATTCCAGCATTACCGCTTATCGTATTTGTACTGGCGAATGCTGTTGCATTTGGCTTTTGGCTCGGTTTTCTTTATTCATGGCTTGGATCAGTAATGGGTGCATTACTTGTCTTTTTCATCATCCGCCATTTTGGTCGCAGTCGTTTCTTTTCGTTTGTAAATAAGCATGAGAGAGTACGAAAAGCAATGGGGTGGATTGAAAGGAAAGGATCCGCACCGATTTTTGTTATATTTTGTTTTCCGTTTACACCGTCAGCGCTCATAAATGTTGTCGCTGGTTTATCCCGAATTAGTGTAAAACAGTTTGGTCTAGCGTTAGCATTCGGAAAACTTGTGATGATTTTTATTTTAACGTATATCGGTCATGATTTAATGTCATTTATTCATAATCCGGTGAAATCAGTTATTGTAGCGATTGGTATTTTTATTTTATGGTATGTCGGTAAGAAAATCGAAGTAAAGTTAGAACTACATTAAGAATAGTCTTCTTTGTAAAGGAAAGCTTCAGTATTAAAGGATAAGGGGAGAAGCAGATGAAGAAAACTTTGAAAAAAGAAGGCATGGAGTGGATACGAACAATTTTAATTGGTGTATTATTAGCTGTATTTTTTCGAACGTTTTTCTTTTCAACGTATGTTGTAGAGGGGAAGTCAATGATGCCGACATTGCAAGATGGCAATATGCTAGTTGTAAATAAGGTGAGTTATCAAGTTGGGGACTTGAACAGATTTGACGTTGTGGTATTTCATGCGAATAAAAAAGAGGACTATGTAAAGCGGATTATCGGTTTACCTGGAGATCATATTGAATATAAGCAGGATAAGTTATATATAAACGGTCAATTTATTGATGAGCCGTATTTAGAGAAGTATAAGAAAGAGATAAACGGAAGGCAACTAACAGGCGACTTTACATTAGAAGAGTTAACGAAAGAAAAACTGGTGCCACCTGGGTTTATTTTTGTAGTAGGTGATAACCGGCTCGGGAGCTGGGATAGTAGACACTTTGGCTTTGTAAAAGCTGATACAGTCGTCGGTAAAGTTGATTTGCGATATTGGCCAATTCAAGAGGTGCAAACGAATTTTTCAAAAGGTTGATATAATAGATAGAAGTATAGAAAAAGGCAAACAACTCAGTTTGTCTTTTTTCGTGTCCTATAATACAATTATAGTAGCAAACTAACGTTCGTTATGTAAGTGAAAGGTGGGGTTACATGTCACTTCGATTTGTGATTGGTAGAGCGGGAAGTGGAAAAAGTACACTTTGTTTACGCGAAGTGCAAGAAGAGTTAAAACAACGCCCGAGAGGGAAAACAATATTATATCTTGTGCCAGAACAGATGACATTCCAGACGCAGCAGGCGTTAATTGGAAGTGAGGATGTAAGAGGTTCTATTCGGGCACAAGTTTTTAGTTTTTCACGATTAGCGTGGAAGGTATTGCAAGAAGTTGGCGGAGCGAGTCGTCTTCATATTGATGAAGCTGGTGTACATATGTTACTCCGTAAAATTGTAGAGTCTCGTAAAGATGGATTATCGGTGTTCCAAAAAGCAGCGGAGCAAAACGGTTTCTTTGAACATCTTGGTAGTATGATTGCAGAGTTTAAACGTTACAATGTAACGCCATCTAACGTATATGAAATGTGGCAACAATTAGATGCGCATAGTAGCAGTGCCGAACAAAAGTTACTAGCGAATAAAGTGTATGATTTACAGCTGTTATACGATGATTTTGAACGTGCTTTAATTGGAAAATATTTAGATTCAGAAGACTACCTGCAATTGCTAGTGGAAAAGCTTCCGCAGTCTGAATATGTAAATGGTGCGGAAATTTATATAGACGGATTTCATTCATTCTCCCCGCAAGAGTTAGAGATTGTAAGACAGCTTATGATTTGCGGAGCGAGAGTTACGATCACGTTAACGATAGATGAAAAAACGTTAGCACAGCCAGTAAATGAACTCGATTTATTTTATGAAACGACGTTAACGTATGAAAAAATAAAACAAGTAGCGCGTGAAGAGAAAATAGAAATTGAAAAAACAATTCCACTTATGGAACAGCCGCGTTTTCATTCTCCGGCATTAGCGCATTTAGAAGCTCATTATGAAGCGCGTCCGAATGAAAAATTTAACGGTGAAGCGAGTGTAACGATTAGTACAGCTGCGAATTTACGAGCGGAGGTAGAAGGTGTTGCTCGTGAAATTCGTAAACTTGTTGCGGATGAAAAATATCGTTACCGAGATATTGCAGTGCTTCTTCGTAATGGGGAAAGTTATTACGATGTGATGCGAACGTTATTTACAGATTACAATATCCCGCACTTCATCGATGAAAAGCGCCCAATGTCACACCACCCATTGGTAGAATGTATTCGTTCTGCACTCGAGATTATTAGTGGGAATTGGCGTTATGATGCGGTGTTCCGCTGCGTGAAAACAGAGCTTTTATATCCATTAGACGTAAGAAAAGAAACGATGCGTGAAGAAATGGATGAATTTGAAAATTACTGTTTAGCGTACGGTGTACAAGGAAAGAGATGGACTGCTGAAGATCCATGGATGTATCGCCGTTATCGTTCTCTTGATGATACGAACGGGATGATTACAGACAGTGAACGTGAAATGGAAGAGAAAATAAATAGGCTACGTGACGTTGTAAGAACACCTGTTATTCGCATGCAAAAAAGGTTAAAGCGTGCAGGAACAGTTATGCAAATGTGTGAAGCAGTTTACTTGTTTTTAGAAGAACTGGATGTTCCGAAAAAACTAGAAGAATTACGTATACGTGCAGAAGAAAGTGGAGATTTCTTATTTGCGACAGATCATGAACAAGTATGGGAAGAAGTAATGAGCCTTCTTGATACATTTGTAGAGATGCTTGGGGAAGAGAAAATGTCTCTTTCTATGTTTACTGACGTTATGTCGACTGGTCTTGAGGCACTTCAATTTGCTAACATTCCGCCGTCATTAGACCAAGTGTTAATTGCTAATATTGATCACTCCAGATTATCTGATGTGAGAGCAACGTTTATTATAGGTGTAAATGAGGGTGTCATTCCAGCAGCACCTATGGATGAAGGTATGCTTTCTGATGAGGAAAGAGAAGTTCTTGGTGCGGCAGGGATTGAATTAGCGCCAACGACGAGACAAACTTTGTTAGAAGAACAGTTCGTTATGTATCAAATGGTAACGAGAGCATCTGAGAAGTTATACATTTCATGCCCGCTTGCAGATGAAGAAGGAAAGACGTTACTTGCGTCTAGCTTTATTAAGAAAATAAAAAGAATGTTCCCTAATGTGAAAGATTCATTTATTACGAATGACGTAAATGATTTATCACGTTCAGAACAAATTTCATATGTAGCAACGCCAGAAGTAACGTTATCTTACGTTATGCAGCAACTACAAACGTGGAAGCGATACGGATTTGAAGGGAATTTAGACTTTTGGTGGGACGTATATAATTTCTACGTAACTTCAGATGAATGGAAACAAAAAAGTAGCCGCGTCTTATCAAGTTTATTCTATCGAAATCGTGCGAAGAAACTAAGTACAGCAGTAAGTAGAGATTTATACGGAGATATAATTAAAGGAAGCGTCTCTCGTATGGAACTATTTAATCGTTGTGCATACGCTCATTTTGCGCAGCACGGTTTATCGCTTAGAGAGCGTGATATTTTCAAGCTTGATGCGCCAGACATCGGCGAATTATTCCATGCGGCATTAAAGAAAATTGCGGACAAGTTATTGCGTGAAAACCGCACTTGGGCGGATTTATCCATAAAAGAGTGTGAGCATCTTTCTGTTTTAGTAATAGAAGAAATTGCGCCGTTATTACAACGACAAATTTTATTAAGTTCAAACCGTCATTTCTATTTAAAACAAAAACTACAACAAATCATTTTCCGTACGTCAATCATTCTTCGTGAACATGCGAAGTCAAGCGGATTCGTACCAGTTGATTTAGAGGTGCCGTTCGGTATGGGAGGTACAGGGTCACTTCCGCCGATGGAATTCTCATTACCAAATGGTGTAAAGATGGAAGTAGTCGGCCGTATTGACCGTGTTGATAAGGCAGAAGATGAAAACGGGACGTTCTTACGTATTATTGATTATAAATCAAGTTCAAAAGCGTTAGATTTAACGGAAGTGTATTACGGATTAGCACTTCAAATGTTAACGTATTTAGATGTTGTTACTTCGAATGCACAGACGTGGATGAAAAAAGGCCACGCAGCATCACCAGCTGGTGTATTGTATTTCCATATTCATAACCCAATCGTTGAGATGAAAGGTGACGCAACGGAAGCTGAAATTGAAAAAGAAATTTTAAAGAAATTTAAAATGAAAGGACTCGTATTAGGAGATGCTGACGTTGTTCGTTTAATGGATAACAAACTTTCAACAGGAAGCTCAGATATTATTTCTGCTGGCCTGAAAAAAGACGGTAGCTTTAGTGCGCGTTCAAGTATTGCAAGTGAGCAAGAGTTTAACGTACTGCAAAAATATGTACACCATACGTTTGAAAATATCGGAAAAGATATTACAGAAGGTGTTATCGATATTGCTCCTTATAAAATGGGGAATAAAGCAGCATGTACGTTCTGTAACTTCAAATCTGTTTGTCAATTTGATGAGTCACTGGAAGATAATCAGTTCCGATCGTTAAAAGATATGAAAGATAGCGAAGCGATGGAGAAAATAAGAGAGGAGGTTGGCGGAGAATGATAGAAAATTGGCCTAAAAAACCAGAAGGTAGTCAATGGACAGATGACCAGTGGAAAGCTGTTGTAGCGAACGGACGTGATATTTTAGTTGCTGCTGCAGCTGGATCAGGTAAAACAGCAGTATTAGTTGAACGTATTATTAAAAAGATTATTAATGAAGAGAATCCAGTCGATGTCGACCGCCTGCTCGTTGTAACATTTACGAATGCAGCAGCGCAAGAGATGAAAAACCGAATCGGGGAAGCGTTAGAAAAGGTATTAATTGATGAACCAGGCTCTCAACACGTAAGAAAGCAGCTGAGCCTATTAAATAAAGCTTCCATTTCAACAATTCACTCATTCTGTTTACAAGTAATTAGAGGATATTACTACATGCTTGATGTTGATCCTCGTTTCCGTATTGCGAATCAAACAGAAAATGAATTGTTAAAAGAAGAAGTGCTAGATGACATATTAGAAGAAGAGTACGGAATCGAAGATAATACAATCTTCTTTGAACTTGTTGATCGTTATACGAGTGACCGTAGTGATGATGACTTGCAACGTATGATTTTAGCGCTTCATACAGAGTCAAGAGCGCATCCAAATCCGGAAAAATGGCTTGATAAATTAGTAGAAGCATATGACGTAGAAGGAAAGACAATTGAAGATTTAGTATATGCTTCTTATTTATTAGAAGATGTGAAATTCCAGCTTGAAACAGCGGAACAGCATATTCGTAAGGCAACTGAACTCGCAATGCTTCCTGACGGTCCAGCGCCTCGCATTGAAACCCTGCAAGCAGATGTAGCATTACTTGGAACGCTATCATCAGCTGCTCGTGAGTCGTGGACAAGTGTGTATGAAGCGATGCAAAACGTATCGTGGCAAACGTTAAAGCGTATTAAGAAAAGTGATTACAATGAAGATGTTGTAAAACAAGTAGACTCTCTTCGTAATAAAGCGAAAGATGAAGTGAAGAAATTACAAGAAGAGTTATTTAGCCGCAAACCTGAAAGTTTCTTACGAGATTTTCAAGATATGCACCCAGTATTAGAAAAGCTTGTTCAACTTGTAAAAGTATTTACAGAGCGTTTCCAAGCGATGAAGCGAGATAAAGGAATGGTCGATTTCACCGATTTAGAGCATTTCTGTTTACAAATTTTAAGTGAACAAAGTGAAAATGGTGAAATGAATCCGTCAGCAGTGGCGCTCCAATATCGTAATAAATTTGCTGAAGTATTAGTCGATGAATATCAAGACACGAACTTTGTACAGGAATCCATTATTAAATTCGTAACGAAAGATTCTGAGAGTGAAGGAAACTTGTTCATGGTTGGTGACGTAAAGCAGTCGATTTATCGTTTCCGACTAGCTGAGCCAGGCTTATTCCTAGGAAAGTATAAACGTTTCACACAAGAAGGATTGGGCGGCGGAATGAAGATTGACTTAGCGAAAAACTTCCGTAGTCGTCATGAAGTACTAGCAGGTACGAACTTTATTTTTAAACAAATTATGGGCGAAGAAGTTGGGGAAATTGACTACGATGCTGACGCTGAACTAAAGCTAGGTGCTACCTATCCAGAAGGTGAAGATGTAGCAGCAGAATTATTATGTATTCAGCAAACGGAAGAAGAAGTAATAGACGGTGAAGAAGGTGCAGAAGTCGAAAAAGCACAGCTTGAAGCTCGCCTTATGGCGCAGCGCATTAAAGCGATAGTTGATTCCGGTTATGAAGTGTATGACCGTAAAAATGATAGTATGCGTCCGGTGCAATATCGCGATTTCGTTATTTTACTTCGCTCCATGCCGTGGGCCCCGCAAATTATGGAAGAGTTAAAATTACAAGGAATTCCAGTATACGCTGACCTCGCGACTGGTTATTTTGAAGCGACGGAAGTAAATATTATGATGAACGTATTCCGCGTTATTGATAATCCGATGCAAGATATTCCGCTTGCCGCTGTACTTCGTTCCCCAATCGTTGGATTGAGCGATGAAGAACTTGCAACGCTTCGTGCTCATGGAAAGAAAGGCTCGTTTTATGAAGTAATGAGCTCATTCTTAAAAGGGGCACCGCTTGAAGAGGAGCAAGAACTTCATGATAAATTAGAGTGGTTTTATAACTTACTGCAAGGATGGCGTGAATTTGCCCGTCAACAATCCCTTTCTGATTTAATTTGGAAAGTGTACGGTGAGACAGGTTATTACGACTTCGTTGGCGGTTTACCAGCAGGAAAGCAAAGACAAGCAAACTTACGCGTACTATATGACCGTGCAAGACAATATGAAGCAACATCATTTAGAGGGTTATTCCGCTTCTTGCGTTTTATTGAACGTATTTTAGAACGCGGTGATGATATGGGTACGGCGAGAGCCCTAGGTGAACAAGAAGACGTTGTTCGCATTATGACGATTCATAAAAGTAAAGGGCTAGAGTTCCCGGTCGTATTTGTAGCTGGACTCGGTCGTCGTTTTAATACACAAGACTTAATGAAGCGTTTCTTACTGCATAAAGATTTCGGTTTCGGTTCGCAATTTATCGATCCGCGTAAACGAATTAAATATACAACATTATCACAGCTTGCGATTAAGCGTAAAATGAAAATGGAATTAATTGCGGAAGAAATGCGCGTACTATACGTAGCGTTGACGCGCGCGAAAGAGAAGTTAATTTTAATCGGAACAGTTAAGGATGCAAATAAGGAAATGGAAAAATGGCTTGATGCGAGGGAACATAGTGAATGGTTATTACCAGATCACATACGTGCCGGTGCGTCTTGTTATTTAGACTGGATTGCACCTTCATTATATAGACACCGTGATAGTGAAATGCTTCTTGAATTAGGACAAGGAAGTATTCCAGATGAAATTTACGGATATGACACTAGCTGGAAAGTAGAAGTTGTGGACGGTAACACACTACTTGCACCAGAGCCAGTTCAAGAAGAGAAACAAGAATTGTTAGAAGCGCTTCGTGAGAAAAAGGCTGTTCCCCTGCAAAGTGAACGGAAAGAAGAAGTGTACGACAGATTAATGTGGAAGTACGGATATGAGGATGCGACATCTCATCGTGCGAAGCAATCTGTTACAGAAATAAAGAGAAATTATCAATCTGAAGAAGGTAGCGATAACGCCTTTATTAAAAAACTACGTGCACCAATTAAAACACGCCCGCGCTTTATGGAGAAAAAAGGGTTAACGTACGCAGAGCGCGGAACAGCAGTCCATGCCGTTATGCAGCATGTTGATTTGAAGAAGCCGATTACGGTTGAAGTTCTTCAAGAGCAAATTGCTGGAATGGTAAATAAGGAATTATTAACATTCGAGCAGGCGGAAGAAATAGCGATTGAAAAAGTAATTTCATTCTTTGACAGTGACTTAGGTAAAAGGGTATTAGCGGCGAAAAGTGTTGAGCGTGAAGTACCATTTACGATGATGCTTGCAGCAGAAGAAGCATATCAAGATTGGCAAGGGAAGAGTGAAGAAACGATTCTTGTCCAAGGGGTTATCGACTGCATGATTGAAGAGGAAGATGGCATTACGTTAATCGACTTCAAAACAGATACGATTGAAGGGAAATTCCCAGGCGGATTCGATCAAGCGAAACCAATTTTAGAGGATCGATATAAAGTGCAGCTTTCGTTATATGCAAAAGCGCTGGAGAAAAGCTTACAACATCCTGTAAAAGAGAAATGTTTATACTTCTTTGATGGGAATCACGTTGTAAATATTGAAGAATAGAGGGGCTTGAAAATGGTAACGGAAAAAACGTTAAGAACTTGTGAACAGGGACACGAGTACTATAAAAGTAGCGATTGTCCAACTTGCCCAGTCTGTGAGAAAGAGAGAAAACCAAAAGAAGGTTTTCTCTCTCTTCTTTCAGCGCCAGCAAGAAGGGCATTAGAGCACCGTGGAATTCAAACTGTAGAAGAACTCTCAAAATATAGTGAAAAAGAAATTTTAAAACTGCATGGTATGGGACCTGCGTCTTTGCCGAAGCTTAGGAAGGCTTTGGAGGAGAGTGGGTTATCATTTAAATAAAATGAAATAGTGTCTCTTCACTACTTACGTGTTTATACCACTATTTGTGGACAGTGAAGCTCTTGCTTATTAAAATTTCATTTTAATAATTTTGAATTACATAAAAGAAAAAAGTAGGAGAATATCTCCTACTTTTTTTACGCTGTTCCAATCTGATCTTGATCTGCCACATCAGAATCAAATGTATTCGTTGCACTAACACCGTTAAACGTATTCACGACAAACCCAACATTGGAAGCTCCAGATCCGTTATAGGCTTTCGTGTTTTCTTTCGGAGATACGTTATAAAAATCTCCTAAGTTGAAAGAGCCGTTACTGTTTTGCACGACGAGATTTCCTACAACTGAAGGCATACTATCCACCTACTTTACTAAGCTTTTTAATTACTATATGAATTATTGTGCGGAAGGTTCATCCGTAATATATTGGCGGATTTGTATAATACGAGAGTTATTAAAACCATAATCAACATTTCCAATTTGAAAGCAACCAGAATTTAAAAGTGTCCGCAATTCAACGTTATTCACTTCAATAAAAGGGCATTCATTTACAATATTTAATTTTACATCTGTCGTTCGTTTTGGAATTGTAATGTGTTCATCTGTAAAGATTTCAAAAGCATCAAAGCGACCTTCTCCCCGTATATAAAAAGGAATTTCACGGTGGACGGCAATAGCTCTACTTTTTAATTCCATTTGGTTTGCATCTCCAACTTGAAATACGGCAGTAATCCCTAAAGAAATAATAGAAACATTTTGGACAATGGACACATGATGCAACATAATTTTTCAGTCTCCTTAACCTGGAGTAGGAGGGACATCTGTTACTAATGGTACAAATGGACCCTCTGTAACTGTTTCAAATGGTGTATCGAGAATAGAAGATAGAATGAGGAGATTTGCATCTCCAATTAAAAAGAGTGCGGACGACGATACACCGTTCATTTTAATCTGTCCGACTTTTAACTCACGGTTTACAACGTTAAGGTTCATACATACTTACTCCTTTCGAAAATTTCCCGGTATGTGCTGAATAAAGGAGAGAAAGGCTTTGTCAATATCTTGTTTCATTGCCTGAATAATGATATCTCGTAAATAATCTGGATCTGTTGAAATACCTTCATATGATTGCGCTTGTGATAAATAATAAGGGAGTCGATGCTCCATCTGTTTTTTTATGTCATCCACCATCATTTGTCGATACATTTCATCAAGCGGTGTTCTCTCTTCTTGTTCAAAATGGAGAATACGATTATATGCTTCTTCATCTAAGTATCGATGCATTTCTTGGAGGATACCTTGATAAAAGTCTGGGTTTGTTTCGGTTTCAGGGTTTACCTTCAATGTTTCTGTATCCACTTGAAAATCTTCAATTTGTTGTCCTTTTGCTGAAAATGGGTTTAAACCAATATTTAAAGTACCATTTAAATTTTCGACTTTTAATTGATCGAATTTGTATTCCACTTTTCCTACAGAAGAGGAGGGGCGATTTTTTAATTCGTTAAGCTCTTCTTGGAGTTGGCGCACTTGATCTTCTAAATTCAAGATGGCTGCTTGTTGTGTTTGAAGAGCTTGTTGAAGTTGGTGTAAGTAAGTATATATATCTTGATTCATTTGTGAAACCTCCTTTTCAATAGGGAGGGTAAAAATATTCCTGCTATATATTTATGACAAGGATGTCTTAAGAAGAACTAGTTGATGGTTTGATAGAAATAATTTGTCCTTTCGCCTGTAATGGGCGAAGCGGCTCCGTAAATCCGCCCGTATTTGAAAATTTAGATAGGGCTTTAATACTTCCGGCAGTACCAATTTGGAACACAGAAGAGGTTGTAATGCTATCAATTTTAATACTGTTGATGATGATACTTTGGTTTACATAAAAATTCAATGCAATTGCCTCCTTTAAGTTGAGCCAATTATCGCTTGATCGATTACATCTGAATCGTTGACAGTCGTTGCACTTTGATAATTGTAGACAGAAACATTATCTCCAACGTTGAAAGAGCCGGCCCCGGCGAAAGCACGTGAGTAACTAATAGGCCTAATCGCAAATACATCTCCAATATGAAAAATACCACTTGATCCAATATTGACGATACGAATATGTCCGACCATAGCTGGCATACAAAACACCCTTCGTTTTTAAAATTTTCTTTTCTACTATTGTATGGGCGTTTCCAATAAAATGTGTATTTTTTTGAAATAAAAGAAACACACGCATTATTGCGTGTGTGTTTTGAATGTTTGATTAGGGTGTAAATCCGTATGTACATGACAAATTACATTTAAGAGCCTGTCCAGTTCTTGGCTACAATCCACTGTTTTTTGAGAAGTCATTCCATAGCGTTCAGCAAAATAAATCATTTTTTCACGTTTTTTTTCAATCGCTTGCTCAAACATTGAAATCGGCTCCATCTCTAAATGAAATTTTTAGTATATATGTAGTACATATTATACAAAAACTTCATAAAAAAGAAATGCATTCGCTAAAAAAAGTAAAATTTCTACATTTTATGCCAAATGATAAAGGGGTAACGAATAGGGGATGAGAAGAATATTGTAAAAATTAGCGTGCATGAGAAGGTTTTTTTCTTGCGGATGCGAATACAATTAAAGGGTATGAGTTTTAGGATGGAGAGTGGAAATATTGCGTTTTGTAACGGCGAAGAAAGAAGAAAAGGTATTTGTAGGTATTGTAGATGAAGAAGAAGAAAAGGTATTACACTTAAGAGAAGCGCAAAGACAAAAAGGGGAAAAGGTTACAATCCCTATTACAATGTTAGAGTGTATTGAAAGAGGAACTGAATGCTTTGAGAAAGTATGTGAAATTGTAAATTGGGCAAAAGAGAACGGGGAAGCGGCGTATTATCCGTTAACAGAGGTGAAAATATTAGCGCCGATTCCAAGGCCAAGAAAGAATATTTTGTGCGTTGGAAAAAACTATCGTGAGCATGCGGTAGAAATGGGCGGAGTAGAGTCTATTCCAGAAAATATAATGATCTTTACGAAAGCACCAACAACAGTTATTGGCATAAATGAGCAAATTAATGGTCACCCTCATGCAACGGACGAACTAGATTACGAAGGAGAATTAGCTATCATTATTGGTAAGCGAGGGAAGCAAATAAAAAAAGAAAAAGCGCTTGAGCATGTTTTTGGTTATACGATTATAAATGATGTAACAGCTCGAGACATTCAAAGAAAACATAAACAGTTTTTCCTTGGGAAAAGCTTCGATACATTTTGTCCGATGGGACCGTATTTAATTCATAAATCGGTGGTTAATGCGCCGAATGCATTACACATTGAAACGGTAGTAAATGGAGAAGTAAGGCAAACTTCTAACACAAATAAAATGATTTTTTCAATAGAAGAAATTATTTCAACGATAAGTAAAGGAATGACTTTAGAACCAGGCGATATTATCGCAACAGGAACGCCGGCTGGTGTCGGAAAAGGTTTTACACCACCGAAGTTTTTACATGCTGGTGATGAAGTGGTCATTACAGTAGAAGGAATTGGTACTTTACGAAATGTAGTGAAATAAAGAAAAGAGCTATCTTGTTAAAAGATAGCTCTTTTTTATGGCCTTGGGTTATAGAGGTAATCGATAACGGCAAAAGTGTAAAGACCAATGAATGCAAGTGTACAAATGCCAAATAGTATAACCGTAAGTGCGCTTTTTTCTCGTCCAAAACCAATGATAGTAAGAATAACAGCAGTCCAAAATGATGCTTTCAGTAGTGTGAGTGTAGTAGGAGTTGAGTAATGAAGCCATGTTGTGGAAAGTAGGAAACCAAAGAATGTAACTAAAATAAAAGCTGTAGCTAAATAGTTAATATGTTTACCATATCTTAATAGCATGTCGCACCTCCTTTACGATTTTAAAATACAGAAAATTACAATTTCATCTTAATATAAATGAATATGAAAAGAAAGAGGTTGTCCCAACATGTCGGACAACCTCTCTATCATTACGATAATACAGCTTTAATTTTTTGGAATGCCCACTCTAAATCTTCTTCAGAGATTACTAGAGGTGGTGCGATACGAATTACATTTTCGTGTGTTTCTTTACATAATAGACCAGCTGCTTTTAGTTGTTCACAGTAAGGACGAGCTGGCTCGTTTAATTCGATACCGATGAATAAACCTTTACCACGAACTTCAGTGATCATTGGGTTATCAATCTCTTTTAATTGCCCAACTAATTTTTCACCTAATTGAAGAGAACGCTCTGTTAATTTTTCTTCTTCTAACACTTCAAGAGCCGCGATAGAAACAGCACATGCAAGTGGATTACCACCGAATGTAGAACCGTGAGAACCTGGCTCAAATACACCTAAAATGTCGCGGTTTGCTGCTACGCAAGAGATTGGGAACACACCGCCGCCAAGTGCTTTACCAAGTATGTACATGTCAGGAGTTACATTGTCCCAGTCACAAGCAAATACTTTACCAGTACGGCCTAAGCCAGTTTGGATTTCATCTGCTACAAATAAAACGTTTTCTTTTTTACATACTTCAAAAGCTTCTTTTAAGTAACCAGCTGGTGGGATATTAATTCCTGCTTCACCTTGAATTGGCTCTAAAATGAATGCTGCTGTGTTTGGTGTAATTGCGGCTTTTAATGCTTCTAAATCACCGTAAGGAATTACAACGATGCCAGGAAGCATTGGACCGAATCCACGCTTGTACTCTTCATTTGAAGACATGGAAACAGAACCCATTGTACGTCCGTGGAAGTTATCTTCACAAACGATGATTTCAGCACGGTTTGCTTCCACTTTCTTCACATCATAAGCCCAGCGACGAACTGTTTTAATTGCAGTTTCAACAGCTTCAGCACCTGTATTCATTGGAAGTACCATTTCTTTATTAGTTAGTTTCGCAACTTTTTCGTACCAAGGACCTAATTGATCGCTATGGAAAGCACGAGAAGTTAACGTAACACGATTAGCTTGGTCAATTAAAGCGTTAATAATTTTCGGGTGACGATGACCTTGGTTTACTGCAGAATATGCACTTAATAAGTCCATATAGCGGTTTCCTTCAGGATCTTCTACCCAAACACCTTCTGCTTTAGAAATAACGATTGGAAGTGGGTGATAGTTATTTGCTCCGTATGTGTCTGTAAGTTCGATAATATCCTTAGTTTGAATCATGATTGTTCCCCCTTTTGTTATTACAAGAAGTTTGTAAATACTCTAAATATTATATCATTTAAATGTAAAAAAGCGAAACATTTCCTGAAAATAAATGAACATGTTATCATATAGAGTGAAAAAGTGTGAAAAGAGGAGGTAAGGGATACGATGGTACATATGCATATTACAGCATGGGCGTTAGGTTTAATTTTATTCTTCGTTGCGTATTCACTTTATTCAGCAGGAAGAAAAGGGAAAGGTGTACATATGGGGCTTCGCCTAATGTATATCATTATTATTGTGACAGGCATCATGTTGTACATGAGTATTGTGAAGACAGCAACAGGTAGCATGCACATGTGGTATGGCTTAAAAATGTTAGCTGGTATTTTAGTTATCGGTGGAATGGAAATGGTTCTTGTGAAAATGAGCAAAAACAAACCAACAGGGGCGGTTTGGGGCTTATTTATTGTTGCGCTAGTAGCAGTATTTTACCTTGGGCTGAAATTACCGATTGGCTGGAAAGTATTCTAATAAAAAATAAAGCCACCTTATGATCTCAAAGACTTGGGAGATTATAAGGTGGTTTTTTTACTTTATCCCGTAAACATCAGATTGGTGAAGGCTAATAATCAGTGGGTTCCCCCACTGATTAAAGTTTCACTTTATGTCGCATCGATATGCAACTCTTCTCCATTTACTTTCGTAAAACGGAACATATTTTTATTTGACGTAGTGTGACGGACGAAATGGTGCTGCAGTGTACAGATCATTTCTTCGTTATCAAACAAAAGAATATTTACTCCTTCGCGTGACTCCTCTTGCGGTAAGAAAGATAAATAATTATGACAATACATGCAATCATATAAAGAGTAGTGAAGTGATTGCAATGATTCGGTTAATAATGTGAAGACAGAGTCAGGTAATTCCTCCAGCCATTCATTATAGCTAAGAAGTAACTTTTTTCGAATACGTATCATTTCACCATTTTGCAAATGGTGTTGCTCGTTGGCGATTTGTAATACATCTTGTTCATAGAAACGGGCTGGTAGCCAATTGTTATTATACAAAATTTCAAACCCATCTTCGGCAATATCTTCTAATAAAAACGCTTCATCATTTTCATCATCAAAGAATACCCACTCATTGTTTATATATTCTACATTACCGACTGTATGAGCACGGGGCTGATTATATAAAATATGTTTACGTTGTATCATACACGATTTCTCCTTTATGAAAAGTAGTTATTCCTGTTATAGACAGTTCGTGCATTCTTTATAACTAGACACATATAGACATAGGTGGGCATACAATAAAACACGTTTTACTGAGTGAAAATGCTATTCCATATGTGGATAGTAGGTTATCGTCAAGTTTTTCATTTTTTTGATCCGCACTCTTAGGGTGGGGATTACTGCACGTTCAAGAAAAGAAATAAGATGGAAGGATGATTTATATGTGCGGGATTACAGGATGGGTGGATTATAAACGCTCATTAGAAGGAGAAAGAGATGTCGTTACGAAGATGGCTGAGACGTTAGCGAAACGGGGGCCGGATGATAATAAAGTTTGGATTAAAGGAAATGTCGCATTTGGGCATAAGCGGTTAATCGTTGTGGATCCTGAGGGCGGTAAACAGCCGATGACTTGTTTAAAAGGTGAAACGAATTACGCCATTTGCTATAACGGTGAACTTTATAACACAGAAGACATTCGAAAGGAATTATTAAGAAGAGGATATACGTTCAAAGGTCATTCTGATACAGAAGTATTATTAGCTTCTTATATTGAATGGAAAGAAGAATGTGTCGATCATTTAAACGGTATATATGCGTTTGCAGTATGGGACGAACAGAAAGAACAAGTATTTATTGCGAGAGATCGATTAGGTGTAAAGCCACTTTTTTATAAATATGATAGCGGACGCTTACTATTTGGTTCGGAGTTAAAAGCGATATTGTCGCATCCAGATGTGAAGGCGGAAGTAACGTTAGAAGGATTATCAGAAATATTCGGGCTCGGACCGTCAAGAACGCCTGGCCACGGTATTTATGCTGGTATAAAAGAATTGCGTCCAGGTCATGCAATGACATTTTCAAAGAACGGTTTATGTATATGGAGATATTGGAATGTAGAAAGTAAAAAACATGAAGACTCTTTTGAAGAAACAGTAGAGAAAACGCGCTTTTTATTACAAGATGCGATTACAAGACAGCTTGTTTCTGATGTACCACTATGTACTTTTTTATCGGGTGGTGTAGATTCGAGCGCTATTACAGCTATTGCAGCGAAAGAATATGAGAGATCAGGAAAAGGGCAATTACACACGTATTCTATTGATTACGAAGATAATGACAAATACTTTAAAGCGAATGCATTCCAGCCAAATTCAGATGCTCCGTTTATTAATTTAATGACTGAGACATTTCAAACAACCCATCATCGCTGCGTCATTTCGAATGAAAAATTAGCAGAGTATTTAACTGAAGCAGTACTCGTTCGTGATTTGCCTGGTATGGCAGATATCGATTCGTCATTATTATGGTTTTGCCGAGAAATTAAACAAGATTTTGTCGTTGGCTTATCTGGAGAATGTGCAGATGAAATATTTGGTGGATATCCGTGGTTTTATAGAGAAGATGATTTACAATCGAGTGCATTTCCGTGGATGCGTTCTACAGAGGCACGTGAACAACTTCTAAAAAAAGAATGGAGAAATAAATTAAATTTACAACAATATGTACAAAGGCGCTATGAAGAGTCAATTCAAGAAGTTCCTATTTTAGAGGGGGAAAGTCCGCTAGAAGCAAAAAGACGCCAATTATTTTATTTAAATATGGTATGGTTTATGACAACATTATTAGACAGAAAAGACCGCATGAGT
This sequence comes from Bacillus sp. PK3-067, assembly GCF_056738645.1. Classification (NCBI taxonomy): domain Bacteria; kingdom Bacillati; phylum Bacillota; class Bacilli; order Caryophanales; family Bacillaceae; genus Bacillus; species Bacillus sp. PK3-067. The sequence goes on from NZ_CP096490.1 coordinate 1,122,411, forward strand.
ATGGGAGCGAGCTTAGAAGTACGTGTTCCATTTGCAGATCATCGTCTTGTCGAATATGCGTGGAATATTCCTTGGGAAATGAAAATGTATAAAAACCGCGAAAAAGGTCTATTACGTAAAGCGTTAGAAGGTGTACTTCCACATGACATCTTATATAGAAAGAAGAGTCCTTATCCGAAAACGCACAATCCGCACTATACAAAAGCAGTAACAGTATGGCTTCAAAATCTATTAACGGATAAAGGTTCAATTTTACACGAACTGTTTGATAAAGAGCAGTTGAGCAGATTGATTCAGTCTGGCGGCAGTGCATTTCAAACACCATGGTTTGGTCAATTGATGACTGGGCCACAGCTTTTAGCTCATTTAGCACAAATTCATGTTTGGTTTAAAGAATATGGGGTAAATATTAAGGAATAAGGGAAAAGCGGCTTACAATTATGTAAGTCGCTTTTTATTAAAGAAATTGTCATATAAAATTCAAAATCACCTTATAAATAATACTTAATTAGAATTATTATTTTGACATACTTATTATTACTTGTTATAATTGGAAACAAATGTTCTTGAAAAAGATTCTCATTTATAAAATTGAGGTGTTATATAGATGAAAAAGAAAAAAATAGGTTTACTCGTAATGGCGTATGGAACACCAGAATCATTAGACGATGTAGAGACGTATTATACACATATCCGTCACGGGCGTAAGCCATCAGAAGAAGCGCTTGAAGATTTAATTGGGCGCTATAAAGCGATTGGTGGAATTTCGCCGCTTGCAAAAATTACGAAAGAACAGGCGCATAAATTAACAGATTCAATGAATAATATATTTACAGAGTATGAATTTACTTGTTACTTAGGTTTAAAACATACTGCTCCGTTTATAGAAGATGCTGTAGAAGAAATGAAGCGTGATGGGATTGAGCAAACGATTAGTATCGTATTAGCGGCGCATTATTCTACATTTAGCATTAAAGCGTATAATGACCGTGCTATTCGTCTTTCAAAAGAAATCGGTGGTCCTGTTATTGAATCAATTGAACAATGGTATGATGAACCGAAGTTTATTTCGTATTGGGCAGACCAAATAAAAGAAACGTTTACAGAAATTGATGATAAAGAGAAAGCAGTCGTAATTTTTTCAGCGCATAGTTTGCCAGAAAAAATTATTGCAGCAGGAGACCCATATGTAGAACAACTAAAGCATACGGCAGATTTAATTGCAGAAGCTGCAAATATTCAAAACTATACAATCGGTTGGCAAAGTGCTGGGAATACTCCAGATCCGTGGATTGGTCCAGATGTGCAAGATTTAACGAAAGATTTATATGAAGAGCATGGGTACGAATCTTTCATATATTGCCCAGTTGGTTTTGTAGCGGAGCATTTAGAAGTTTTATATGACAACGATTATGAATGTAAAGTTGTAACGGATGAATTAAATGCCAAATATTTTAGACCAAATATGCCGAATGCGCAATCTGCATTTATCGACTGTTTGGCTGAAATTGTTTCCAAAAAAGTGAAGGAAATAGTTGACAAAGATCTAGTTTTGAATAATAATTAGTTTATAATAATTTTAAACAAATAATAATTACTATGAAAGAAAGAGGAGGATCCCCCTAGATGAATCCAAATAATCGCTTAACAACAAACCAAGGTGCTCCAGTTGGAGACAACCAAAATTCTCGTACAGCTGGTCGTCGTGGACCAGTATTATTAGAAGACTATCATTTAGTAGAAAAACTTGCACACTTTGATCGTGAACGTATTCCGGAGCGTGTTGTGCATGCACGTGGTGCAGGTGCTCACGGTGTATTCGTAACGAAAAATAGTATGAAGCAATATACGAAAGCTGCATTTTTACAAAATGAAGGAACTGAAACACCTGTATTTGTTCGTTTTTCAACGGTTATTCATGGTCAAGGTTCTCCTGAAACAGCACGTGACCCACGTGGGTTCGCTGTTAAATTTTATACAGAAGAAGGAAACTACGATATCGTAGGTAATCATTTACCAGTTTTCTTCATTCGTGATGCAATTAAATTCCCTGATATGGTACATTCCTTAAAACCAGCACCTGATACGAATATTCAAACGCCAGATCGTTACTGGGATTTCATGACGTTAAGTCCAGAATCTACACATATGATGACATGGGTATTTTCTGATTACGGTACACCAGCAAGTTATCGTGAAATGGAAGGTTTCGGTGTCCATTCATTTAAATGGATTAATGAAGAAGGTAAAATTGTTTATATTAAATACCACTGGAAACCACAGCAAGGTGTACGTAACTTAAATGCGAAAGAAGTGCAAGAGGTACAAGGGAAAGACTTCAATCATGCTACTCGTGACTTGTTCGACGCGATCGAAAAAGGAAATCACCCGAAATGGGATTTACACGTACAAGTTATGCAATTAGATGAAATGGATTCTTTAGACTTTGATCCACTAGATCCAACGAAAGTATGGTCAGAAGATCGCTTCCCGTTAATTGAAGTAGGGACAATGACGTTAAATCGTAATCCGAAAAACTTCTTTGCAGAAGTAGAACAAGTAGCGTTCTCTCCAAGTGCCACTGTAAATGGTATTGAGCCATCGGAAGATAAATTATTACAAGGTCGTTTATTCTCTTACCCAGATACACAGCGTTATCGTCTTGGTGCAAATTACTTACAAATTCCTGTAAACTGCCCATACGCAGCTGTTCATAATCAACAACGTGATGGTGCGATGCAAGTGAATCAAAACCCATCTACAATCAACTACGAACCGAGCCGTCATGCAGAGAATCCAGTTGAAGACCCAGCTTACCGCGATTCAACTATGAAAGTAGAAGGCTATGTATCTCGTGAAAAAATTGACAAACCGAATGACTTCAAACAAGCAGGTGAGCGTTACCGTTCATTCTCTAAAGAAGAGCAAGACAACTTAATTGCAAACTTAACAAATGACTTAAAAGACGTAAATGAACGCACAAAATTATTAGCTGTTTGTAACTTCTTCCGTGCAGATCAAGAATACGGTATGCGTTTAGCGCAGGCATTAAATGTTGATATTACGCAATATGTAGGAAATGCTCCGAAATAAATAGGAAAAGACGACTGGGTTTCGGTCGTCTTTTTTATGTGTAAAGTTACACGCGGGTATTCTTCAGTTTCGTTATGTTGGAATTTGTTGGTAAATCGATATCTTGTGTCGAAACGTTGATATATTGAAAGGAACAATCGATATATTTGAAAAATCGTTGATATATCCAAAAAACCGTTAATATATTTCCGGTTATACTAGGTGGGGTATGTTGCCCGGTGCGCAAAAAAGAGATGCAATCTATTACTAATAGATTGCATCTCTTTTTTAGTTCACTCGCTCAGTATACTCATAAGCTTTCTCCCCATGCATCGAAATATCAAGTCCCATATGTTCCTCGTGCTCATCTACCCGGACAGGGAGGAAGAAGTTGATTGCTTTAATAATGGCATACGTCATTATAATTGTGAACGCATATGTTGCGCCGATCGCTACAAGTTGTTTCAACAGCAGCGAGGCGTTTCCGTAAAATAATCCGTTAGCGCCATCGCCGTTTACGGCAGTAGTTGCAAATAATCCTGTCGCAATACCGCCCCAAGTTCCACCGATGCCGTGACATCCGAATGCATCGAGTGTATCGTCGTATCCGAATTTTGTTTTTAAGAAAAAGACCGCTCCGAAGCATAATACGCCGCCAATTGCTCCGATAAGAAGAGCTGAGAAAGGTGTAACGAACCCGCAAGCTGGTGTAATAGCGACTAGACCGGAAACGGCGCCACAAGCAGCTCCCATCGCAGTCGGTTTTGATTGGAAGAACCACTCTGAAAGCATCCAAGTTAATGCTGAGGCAGCAGCGGCTATATTTGTATTAATAAATGCAGTTAAAGCTACGTCGTTTAAGGATAATGCGCTGCCGACGTTAAAACCGAACCAGCCAAACCATAATAAGCCTGCGCCTAACATTGTAAATGGCAAATGGTGAGGAGAAGAACCATTTATGTTTTTTCGTTTTCCGAGGAAAATAGCTAATACAAGACCAGCAACTCCGGAAGTGATGTGAACGACGTTTCCGCCAGCGAAGTCTAGTGCACCAAGTTCCCTTAGCCACCCGCCGACGCCCCATACCCAATGAGCGACAGGATTGTAAACAATCGTTGTCCATAAAAGGATAAAAATAAGAAAGGCAGAAAATCGCATTCTTTCAGCAAATGCACCTGAAATTAAAGCTGGAGTTAAAATGGCGAACATGAGTTGAAACATCATGAATAAATTGTGAGGAATAGTAGATGAGTAGTCTGGATTTGGTGCGTAGGTAACTCCGTTTAGACCGAACCAATCAAGTGTACCGATAAGCCCGTGCCAATCTGGTCCGAATGATAAAGAATAGCCGATAACAATCCATTGAATCGAAACGATAGCCATTGCACTATAACTATGCATCGTTGTACTGAGTACATTTTTGCTGCGAACCATACCTCCATAAAAAAGTGCCAATCCTGGTGTCATCAACATGACCATTACTGTCGTCACAAACATAAAAACTGTATCTCCCATATTCATGAGCTCTCCTCCTATAATGTTAGAAAAAATAACATCGTTTTGTTATGTTTCATATCATATTCGAAAAAGAACTAAAAATCAACTAAAAATTCAGAAAAATATATACATGATGTTAGAAAATATAACATAGATTATTTTGTGAGGATTGAAATCGACATATGCGTTTCTCTTGGATAATTGGTATAATATTCTTACAATTAAAAACTTGGGGGATGCGTGTGGGAAAAATACGGACTAGGAAACTATTCATTTGTTTTTGCTTAGCTTTTGTTTTGTTTGTACCAATACATACTTTTGCAGACGAAAAAAGAGAGTGGAAAGATGAAGTTATATACTCCATTATGATTGATCGCTTCAATAATGGAGAACCGAAAAATGACAAACAATTAGAAGTTGGTAATTTAGAAGGGTATCAAGGCGGGGATATAAGAGGAATTATAAAAAGGTTGGATTACATAAAAGAAATGGGTTTTACTACCGTTATGCTTTCGCCGCTTTTTGAAAGTGGAAAGTACGATGGATTAGACGTGCGAAATTTTAAAAAGGTAAATGAACATTTCGGGACAGACAATGATGTGAAAGAACTTGTAAAAGAAGCTCATGCAAAAGGAATGAAAGTTGTATTTCAATTTCCGCTTGGAGAAAACGAACGACAGGTAATTGACGCAATGAAATGGTGGATAAAAGAAGTTGATTTAGACGGAAGTTATGTTATACATAGTGAAAAAAAGCCGCGTTCCTTTTGGGATAACGCGCAAAAAGATATGCAAGTGATAAAGAAAGATTTTCGTATTATGACAAAGGAGGATAGCGAATACAACGAAAAAATCGTAGAATCGTTTTCCGAAGCGGATGTATCGGTGAAATCGTTATACGATGTGAGTAAAAAAGAAGGGGAATTTGTTACGTTTTTAGATGATCAAGAAACAAAAAGATATGCGCGTATTGCAAAAGAAAATATGTATTATCCGCCATCACGTTTAAAACTGGCGCTTACTTATTTGTTAACATCACCTGGGATTCCGAATTTTTATTACGGAACGGAAATTGCATTAGATGGAGGAAGTGTACCCGATAATAGACGATTAATGGATTTTAAGTCAGACGAAAAATTTATGCAGCACATAACAAAACTAGGTGAAATTAGGCAGGCGAGACCGTCTTTACGACGCGGTACGTTTGAGCTTCTGTATGATAAGAGCGGGATGAGCATACTAAAACGAAAATATAAAGATGAAGTAACTTTAGTAGCAATTAATAATACGAAAGAAACACAAAAAGTCTCCTTACCTGCAAGTGCAATTGGTGAAAAACAAGAGTTAAGAGGATTGTTACAGGATGAAATTATAAGAGAGGAAAACGGAAAGTTTTATCTCGTTTTAAAACGTGAAGAATCAAACGTGTATAAAGTTAACGGAGAAACAGGTGTGAATTGGTTATTTATCTCCTTAATCGTTGGTGTGAATGTATTATTTATTGCGTTTCTAATTGCAGTTAAAAGGAAGCGTAGATGAGATGAGAAATTACTCGCTCTATGTTCATGTCTTCTTATTGTATTTGTAAGTTTGTTCGGCGGGGCAATAGTGTTATTCTGTTGATATGAAATTTCTTAAGAGAAACGACGTGAGAATGAAAACGTCCCTAGTGAGAGGAGGGCTAGGTTAGGAAGAGGATTTTCTTCCTAACCTGTTTTTTGTGTTAGCACCGATAGGGAAGAATCTTTGAAGCAATCAATAATTGCAACTATATTAATTTTACATTACATTAAAAGTTAGAGAATACTCTTATACTAATACAGTGCTAAATAGTAGGTGGGAAAATGGAGTTTTACGATTTGGGTATTACCATTAAAGAGCTTAGAATTAAAAAAAATATATCACAATCCGAATTATGTCATGGAATATGTTCGCAAAGTCAAATTAGCAAAATAGAAAAAGGTGTGATTTATCCATCTAGTATATTGTTATATCAATTATCAGAAAGACTTGGTATTGACCCAAATAATATATTTGCATTAACTCAAAACAAAAAATTAAAATATGTAGAAAATGTAAAATGCGTAATAAAAGATTGCTTAAAGCAAAAACAATACAAAGAACTTTATGAAATAGTGAAAAAAGAGAAAAACGAAAATAACTTCCAATCAACAGAAGATAAACAATTTTTAATATGGCATGAAGCGATTGCTATATTTATGGTGGATAAATCAATAAAAACTGCTTTAGATTTTTTAAATAATGCATTAAAATTAACTGTAACTAATTCTGATTTTTTATCAGAAAGAGAAATAGATATTATGCAGACAATTGCTATATTTCATGGGGAAAATAAAGAATATGAAAAAAGTATTAATATATTAAGAAGGTGTTTAACTAATTTTAATAAGTTAGATTTTCCTAGAGATAAAGAAATTAAATTGAAAATTATTTTTAATTTAGCAAAAATTTTAGGTCATGCAAATCAACATGAAGAGGCAGTAAAATACAATGATATGGGTATCAAACTAGCTATTAATCTAAATACTTTATATTTACTAGGTGAATTATACTATGGAAAAGCTTGGAATTTATTGAAACTTAAACAACCTAATGAAGAAGATGTTGCAAATAACATGAAAAAAGCATTATTTATATTTGAACTAACAGAAAAAGAAAATCTGATAAAAATGGTTAAAGAAAAATATTTTGAAAACCAAACTGAAAAAAGTCACTCATAATTCATTTGGAAATCACTTGAAATATAATAAAACCTACAGGGGAAATCTCTGTAGGTTTTATACTTATAAACTTGCTTCTAAAATATTAGTGCTTAATATAAATTTTTGAATAAGAGTTTACTTAGCGCTTTAGCGTACTTTTTTATTTTGAAGCCTGCATCTTTATTAAAGATGTAGGCTTCTTTTTAAATCCATCCGAATATTATTGGTTCAAGTCGGAGGAAGGTACTTTGGGGTGTCTTTTCTTTAGATCTTTATCATTAACTATTTAATGTTTTTTAAATGATTACATGACATATTTTTTTTGTACCAAGCTTTGTTGATACAGTTAGATTTATCCGTTAGTGTATTCGTATTATTAGAACATCCTACAGTATTTAGGGAGAATGTGGCTAATAAAAACCATAATATTAATTTCTTCAAAAAACCACTTCTAACTCTTTTTTAATTAACATTTTTTAGATCCTTACTAATTTTACATTACATTAAAGGTTGGGAAATATTCTTATACTCATAAATTGTTACGTTTTGGCGGGGAGAGGAATTATGAGTTACAGCGATTTTTAAGATGACTTTGGCCCAGGATGTGGTTATTAAGAAAAGTAATTCAAATTGAAGGGGAAACGTCTTAAGGTATATTTTTCTTATTTTCAATAAGGTCTGCTAAATACATGTATAAAACAAATTCTACAATAAGGCCTAGTTTAATCATGCGCTCACTTGTAAAGTATTCGTATGGTTAGACTCTGTTCACTTAGTGATTTTCACCGCATACACCATTTTTCTATGGTTTGTTCTCGGAATATTGTCTCTACAAAACAAAAAACTCCTCTAATTAAGAGGAGTTTTCTTTTTAGCGGTAGTTAATGAACTGTACGTCGATTGGTAAATCAGCGCTACGAACAGCTGCGATTACTGCTTGTAAGTCATCACGGCTTTTCGCTGTAACACGTACTTGATCATCTTGTACTTGTGTTTTTACTTTTAATTTCATTTCTTTAATGATGTTGTTAATTTTTTTAGCGTTATCTTTATCGATACCTTGTTGAAGTGTTGCGCGTTGGCGAACAGTGTTGCCAGTTGCAGCTTCAACTTTTCCGTAATCTAAGTTCTTAATTGGAACGTTACGTTTTACAAGTTTAGAGATAAGAACGTCTTTTACTTGCTCTAATTTAAACTCGTCATCAGAAGTTAAAACAAGTACTTCTTTTTCTAATTTAATATCACTTTTACTTCCTTTAAAGTCATATCGGTTTTGGATTTCTTTTAATGCGATATTAATTGCGTTTGTTACTTCAGGTAATTCTACTTTCGAAACGATGTCAAAAGAACTATCTTTTGCCATAGTTAGCACCTCCAAATAAATTTCTAATCTTGTTATGTACTGTACATACTAAAGTATAGCTGAAAACGAGTCTAGACTTAAGTGTTTTCGTACTTATATTCATGTAACCTCATTTTATTATAGTGAATTTTGGGCAGTTGGACAAATACAGGAAAAATCATGTTATAATTAACTTTTGTTTGGAATGATAAAAAAGATAATTTTATATATATAGAAGGGAATTAAAAAATATGTATTTGCAAATAGGATCGATTGAACAGGTAACTGTTTTACGCGAAACAGAAATCGGATATATGGTTGGGAATGAAGAAGAAGAAATTTTCCTACATAAAAACGAAGTAGCTGGAGAAATTGAAGAAGGCGATACGATTGATGTATTCTTATACCTTGATCACCAAAATCGTATTTCAGCAACAATGAAGGAACCAATTATTACAACTTATGACTGGAACTGGGTAAAGGTTGTAGAAGTTATTCCTAGTTTAGGTGTGTTTGTTGATATTGGTGTGTCAAAAGATATACTAATTCCAGCTGATGAGTTCCCGATTTATATGCCAGTATGGCCAGAAGTAGGCGACGAATTATATTGTACGTTAAAATTAACGAATCGTGATCGTTTAATTGCTCTTCCGGCAAGAGACAGTGATATGCAAGAAATTATCGTAGATGCAACGCCATCTATGCGTAATAAAAACGTAAATGGACGTGTATATCGTTCGCTTCAAGTCGGTTCATTCGTACTAACTGATGAGCATTTCCGTGCTTTCTTACACCATACAGAAAGAAAAGAACAAGTCCGCATCGGTCAGCGTGTAACAGGACGTATTATTGACGTAAAAGATGACGGTACAATTAACATTTCACTTCTTCCTCGTAAAGAAGAAGGAATGGAAGACGATGCTGCAGTAATTTATGCATATATGGAAGAACGAGGCGGAGCAATGCCGTTTTGGGATAAGAGCCATCCGGAAGATATTAAAGAACGCTTTAACATGAGTAAAGCTGCATTTAAGCGCGCACTTGGTAAATTGATGAAAGAAGAAAAGGTTTACCAAGAAGAAGGTTGGACTTACTTTAAGAAATAAGATAGAAGATTAAAAAGCACAACCTTATGTAAAAAGATAAGGTTGTGCTTTTTTTTAATTTCCTTGCGGAGAAACAAGAGTAAACGTATCTTTCAAATCACTATCATTTATTTTAATATTTGCCTTTTTTAATTCCTCTTGTAACAATTTTTTGCTGAATACAGGATCAGCAGTACGTTCTTCCTCTAAGTTTTTGCGAATAGAGTCTTTCACTTCATCATAAGGCTTTAAAGCTTTTTTATCAGTTAATTTAATAACGTGATAACCGTTTGATGATTTTACGGGATTGCTAATTTGTCCAACATTTAGTTTGTAGGCAGCGGTTTCGAATTCAGGAGCCATTGTACCTGAATTGAAGTATCCAAGGTCTCCACCTTTATCTTTTGATAGCAGATCTTGTGATTCTTGTTTTGCTAATTCTTCAAATGAAGCACCAGCATCTAGTTTACTCTTTATTTCTTTCGCTTCATTTTCGTCACTTACTAAAATGTGACTCGCTTTAATTTCTGGCTTATAGTGGTCTTTTACGTCTTTTTCTGTAATGCTTTTCTTAATCGCTTCATTCATAGCAAGTTTGAACTTAATTTGATTTTTGAAATCCTCTTCATCTTTTAAACCATAATTTTCTAATACTTTTTTGAATTGATCTCCATATTGTTTTTTTACTTTTTCTACTTCTTTATTTACCTCTTCATCAGGTACTTTATATTTTTTTGTGATGACGTCTTGTGCCATCATTTCGTATAGCATGTCTTTTCCGTAACGATCTTTCAATTGTTTTTCGAAGTTATCCTTTGTAATGGTGGAGTCTGTTGCTGTAGCGACTGTAGCTGAGCCATTCTTTTGTCCGCAAGCAGATAGCATCAATATACTTATTAGTGCAGTAATAATGAAAATATGTTTCCCTCTCATGCCAACACCTCATCCGAATATGTTATCGCTATTGTAGAATATAGAAGTGAACATGAAGTGAATTTTTAATGTTTTTTCCTTTAAAATGTAAAAAAGTACATCAACATAATTGTTGATGTACGATGGAATCAAAGGTGATCGGTCTTTTTAGAGTATGCACGTTTACCTTGCTGAATATTTTTTTGCTCTTGCTCATTTTTTTGTGTGCGTTTTGCGTTATTATCACGTGCTTTTTTGTCGTTATCACTCGTATGTGGCATATGTATCAACTCCATTTCTAAACGTTGTACGTTTATCATTTCCTTTTTCGTAAAGACTATGTATAGCGGTGCATTTATGAAGGGTAAAGGTGGATTCGAAATGGATTTGAAGTTGAATTATACTGAACTTATAAAGAAGTTAATCGTTGTAATCATCGCAGGTTTATTAAACGCGATTGGGATGAATTTATTTTTAACGCCAGCAAAAGTGTATGCGAGCGGCTTTGCTGGATTGTCTCAATTATTATCACAAATATTAGGTGATTTTTTATCGATTCACATATCTACGGGAGTATTGTTTAGCTTATTTAATATTCCTGTCGTTATTTTAGCGTGGAAAAAGGTTGGAAAGGCCTTCACCTTTTTTAGTTTTCTTTGTGTTATATTTATGACTCTGTTTCTAGAAATCATCCCTGTTAGAGCGGTTTCGAATGATATCATATTAAATGCGATTTTTGGCGGGATTATTTCGGCAATTGGAGTAGGGATTGCTTTAAAGTGGGGTGCTTCTACAGGTGGATTAGATATTATCGCCATGATTTTATCAAAAATAAAAGATAAGCCTGTCGGTACATACTTTTTCTTTTTTAATGCAATTATCATTATCGCTGCTGGCTATGTATATGGATGGGAAAAAGCGTTATATACGCTAGTGACTTTATATGTATCAACGAGAATTATTGATGCAATTCATACTCGTCATGTAAAGATTACAGCATTAATTGTTACGAAGAATGGGGCAGATGTAAGAAAGGCGATTCACTCGCGATTAGTAAGAGGGATTACAACGATACCAGCAACAGGTGCTTATACGAATGAAAATAAAGAAATGTTAATGATGGTTATTACTCGTTATGAGTTATACGAATTAGAGAGGATTATTAAACAAGTGGACCCAGGTGCATTTACAAATATACTGCAAACAGTTGGGGTGTTCGGATTGTTTCGGAAAGATTAAAGAGGACCAAAGTTGGTCCTCTTTTTTAATGTAAATTCGTAATGTTTTGCAATTGCTCTTGCATTTCACGGAGCTGAACTTTTTCAGCAGTTGAAGAGTTTGCGTAAGCGGATTGCAAAGCATTTTTTGCTCTATACACGAGATCTTGTTGCTCAGTACCGCTTGAACAAGATACGGCATTTTCAACAGCATCTCTAGCTTGTTGGAATAGTAAGTTCCCCATTTAAACCCCTCCAAAAGAAGAGTTACTTCTTGCTTTTTCTGCCTCAGCTAATGTACCTCTGTACGGGAATCTTGCATCATGCTTCATAACAGCATCGGCTCCTTGTTGGATAAAACGTTTTGATTTGTTCTTTTTACCCATTCGAAAAACCCCCTTTATTTAGCTGAAAACAATCGACGCGATGTCTCATGCGTCTACTTATAGTATGGACATTTGGCAGGAAACTATAAGTAGGGAATTTTTAGATTACAACCCAAGAACCTCTTCTAAATATAAAGCAATACCATCTTCTTCGTTCGTTAACGTCGTATGGTTTGCGAGTGATTTTAATTCAGGGATGGCATTTCCCATTGCGATGCCGTGACCAGCAAATTCAATCATTTCAAAATCATTATCTTCATCACCGAAAGCGATAATGCGCTCTTGTGGAATGTTGTAATGACTAGAAATTTTTTGTAATCCAACTGCTTTATTTAATCCGCTTTTCACAATTTCAATAATCGGCCAAGGTGCGCCCCATTTTCTATGGTCGATTACTTCCGCATGCATATCGGTTAAATGTTGACGAATTGCAGTAGAATGCTCGTCATGTGCGTCAATTAATAAGCAAGTTGGATGATCGTTTAAAATATTTAATAAGTCTCCCGTAAAAATCTTAGGAGAGCCGAATTCGAAAATATGTTTTTTATCTTCATCAATTTCACGAACATACACATCGTCCATTACTTCCGCGTATATATTTTTTACGCCAAAATCAAAGCAAGCTCGGACAATTTCTTGCGCTGTTGCTAGCTCAAGAGGAGAGTGATGTGTTCCCCAGTTTGAATCAAGAGGATGATGTACGTAAGCGCCGTTAAAGTTTACGATAGGTGTGTTAAGATCAAGTTCTTTATAGTAATCATAACTAGCACGGAATGGACGTCCTGTTGAAATAACAACAATATGTCCCTGTTCCTTTGCTTTTGCAATTGTATGTTTCGTTCGAGTGGAAATTATTTTGTTGTCTGTTAATAAAGTGCCGTCTAAGTCTAATGCGATTAAATGTTGTTTGTTCATAATTTCACCTCTTATAATAATTTTTTTGTATCTATCTGTATTTCCGTTTTTAATATGCAGAAATAAGAGGTTAGACTCGGTGAAATCACCATAGATGGAAATTTCACTATATATCCATCTTACGTCTCAAAGTGCTGTGGTGTCTACTATTTATCGTTGGAAATTAAGAAAAGTCAACATCTTTTTAGAAAGTTCAAACAATGTTTCTTTCATTATGTACAAATTGTGAAAAGGGTTACATTGCTCGTGTGATGAGGCATATAATGAACATGTAATCTTCTCGTATATGTTTGACTCTCCTTTGAAACTAGCCTAGAGTAGGTTGGTTTCTTTTTTTCTACAGGTAGGAAAGAAATCCCTGCTTACGCTTGTGTCATTCATATATATGTACAAGAATGAGATGTAGTACTGTTTCCTAAACATGACAGAAAAGCTTTCTTTTAAAATGGATATACTAATGAGGCAAGACGTCATGGAAGGAGAATGAAGATGGGACAAAATCGCAGGTTTCGTTCTGGACAAAAAGCGCCGAATGATGGCATTTACGTAGAAATTGGTGAAACGGGAAGTATGGTGAAAGATCCGCAAATGGTGAAATTAACTGCCGGTGAAAAGTTTCCGGATAACACGAATCATAACCGCCAGTGGACATATAAAAGAAAACCGTAACAGAAGCCGCAATCATTATTGCGGCTTTTTTGTCGTTACACATTGTAATTTCATTTACTGTATTTTTTAGCAGTATAATGAATGCTCTCTTTTTCTTTTTCAAATAATAAGTTTGAAAATACATAGGCAAAATTATTGTATAAAAAAGTCAGTTGGCGTATAATCAAATCAAAGGTCAAAGAAAGTCAAACTTTTGGAGGGCTGTAAAGATGGACTTAAATCAAATGACAACAAAAACACAAGAGGCGATTATGAGTGCCCAATCTTTAGCGGTATCTCATCATCACCAAGAGGTGGATACTGTTCATCTATTACTTGCATTATTAGAAGAGCAAGATGGATTAGCAGTACGTATATTTCAAAAAATGAATGTTGATATAGAAGCATTAAAGCAAGGTGCTGAAAGTTTAATTAAAAAGAAACCTTCTGTAACAGGGAGCGGTGCAGAAGTTGGAAAATTGTATGTAACGAGCGCTCTGCAACAACTTCTTGTAAGAGCAGGGAAAGAAGCAGAAAAACTGCAGGATGATTACATTTCAGTAGAACATGTATTGCTTGCTTTTTCTGAAGAAAAAGGCGATATAAATCAATTATTTACAAGATTGCATATTACGAAAGATAACTTATTACAGTCTTTAATGACAGTTCGGGGGAATCAAAGAGTGACGAGTCAAAATCCAGAAGCAACTTATGAAGCGTTAGAAAAATATGGCCGTGATTTAGTGGCGGAAGTGAGAGCAGGGAAAATCGATCCTGTAATCGGCCGTGATAGTGAAATACGACGTGTAATTCGTATTCTTTCACGTAAAACGAAAAACAATCCTGTTTTAATTGGGGAGCCAGGTGTTGGTAAAACAGCAATCGTTGAAGGGCTAGCACAGCGTATCGTGAAAAAGGATGTACCTGAAGGATTGAAAGATAGAACGATTTTTGCGTTAGATATGAGTGCGCTCGTAGCAGGTGCGAAATTCCGTGGTGAGTTCGAAGAGCGTCTGCAAGCTGTATTAAATGAAATTAAAAAGAGTGAAGGACGCATTTTATTATTCATTGATGAACTTCATACAATAGTTGGAGCTGGTAAAACAGAGGGAGCCATGGATGCAGGAAATATGTTAAAACCGATGCTTGCGCGCGGTGAACTGCATTGTATCGGGGCGACGACGCTCGATGAATATCGCAAATATATTGAGAAAGATCCAGCGCTAGAAAGACGTTTCCAACAAGTATTAGCAGAAGAACCAACTGTTGAAGATACAATTTCCATTTTACGTGGATTAAAAGAACGCTTTGAAATTTATCACGGTGTAAATATTCATGACCGTGCGATTGTAGCAGCGTCAGTTTTATCAGATCGATATATTTCAGATCGCTTCTTACCTGATAAAGCAATTGACCTTGTTGATGAAGCGTGTGCAACAATTCGTACAGAAATTGATTCTATGCCAACAGAATTAGATGAAGTAACGCGCCGCATTATGCAGCTGGAAATTGAAGAAGCAGCTCTTGGGAAAGAAACGGATCGTGGTAGCCAAGAGCGTCTAAAAACATTGCAACGTGAATTATCGGATTTAAAAGAAGTTGCAAGTGGCATGAGAGCGAAATGGGAGAAAGAAAAAGAAGACATTCACAAAGTTCGTGACTTACGTGAACATTTAGAACGTTTGCGTCGTGAATTAGAAGAAGCAGAAGGCAATTACGATTTAAATAAAGCAGCCGAACTTCGTCACGGGAAAATTCCCGCAATTGAAAAAGAGTTAAAAGAAGCGGAAGAAATGGGCGCGCATAATAAACAAGAAAATCGTTTATTACGTGAGGAAGTAAGTGAAGAAGAAATTGCAGATATTGTTTCACGCTGGACTGGTATTCCTGTTGCGAAACTCGTGGAAGGTGAACGCGAGAAATTATTACGCTTAGAGCAAATCTTATCAGAGCGTGTCATCGGACAAGAGGAAGCAGTAAGCTTAGTGTCAGACGCAGTTCTTCGTGCTCGCGCTGGTATTAAAGATCCGAACCGCCCGATTGGTTCTTTCATCTTCTTAGGACCAACAGGTGTTGGTAAAACAGAACTTGCAAAAACGTTAGCCCAGTCTTTATTCGATAGTGAAGAGCAAATGATTCGCATTGACATGTCTGAGTATATGGAAAAACACGCCGTGTCTCGCTTAATTGGTGCACCTCCTGGATATGTAGGATATGAAGAAGGCGGTCAATTAACAGAAGCGGTAAGACGTAAACCATATTCCGTTGTTTTATTAGATGAAATTGAAAAAGCACATCCAGAAGTATTCAACATTTTATTACAAATGTTAGATGATGGACGCATTACAGATTCGCAAGGTCGTACAGTGGACTTTAAAAATACAGTTATTATTATGACTTCAAATATTGGATCTGCTCATTTACTAGATGGATTAGAAGAAGATGGTTCCATTAAAGAGGAATCAAGAGACCTTGTAATGGGGCAATTAAGAGGACATTTCCGCCCTGAATTTTTAAACCGTGTGGATGAAATTATTTTATTCAAACCTCTTACAACGAATGAAATTAAAGGCATTGTTGATAAAATTGTAAAAGAACTACAAGGTCGTCTAGCTGACCGTCACATTACAGTAGAATTAACAGATGCAGCAAAAGAATTTGTTGTGGAAGCCGGTTTCGACCCAATGTACGGAGCTCGTCCATTAAAACGGTACGTACAGCGTCAAGTGGAAACGAAATTAGCACGAGAATTAATTGCAGGAACAATTACTGATAATAGTCACGTAGTTGTTGATGTAGAAAATAACGAGTTAGTCGTTCATGTGAAATAAAAATAAAAAGAGTTCGGATAAAATCCGGACTCTTTTTTTAGTGTTGTTCTACTGGCTCGTTTGGAATTGCAGCTGAAATTGCTAGTACTAACACAGCAAGAACAACTGAGAAAATAGACGCTTGGTTAAAGTCGTATGTACCGCCAGTCATAGAGCCGATTACATAGCTCATCATATGTACAAGTAAGAACGACCAAATTAATGCCCAAATGAAACGCATATTTTACACCTCTATTCGTTCAATCTGTCCTTATTGTAACACAATTGAAAAAAGAATATAGAAAAATATTTGTAGATTTTTCAACGCAAATTTGCATTCCGTTCATACATTATAAAAGAGTGGTTTTATATGTTTAGAAAATAAGGCGGGGGAAAAATGAGTATTACGGAACGTTTTTTTTACTTAGAAAAAGAACCATGTGTCATTTATTTACCGGAGAAGCCAAATGGATTTTCTGTTATGCTCCTCGGTGATTATAACTACTTTATTGAGAATGGTACAAGTTTATGGACACAGCATGCGGGTAGATCTTATTTTTTACATGGCCTTATTGAGCAAGGCTACACAGTCTTTTCTTCTAATTTATACGGAAGACATTGGGGAAACGACCAATCTGTTCGTCTAGCGAAACGTTTATATGACGTTGTGTTGAGAAAAGAGACATTGAATGCGAAAATGCATATTATGGCAGATGGTATGGGAGCACTTGTAGCACTCGAAATGATGAACAAATACCCTGAGTGTATACGCTCTGTCATTATGTTAAATCCGTGTTTAGATTTACCAGAATATGTGGAGTTTGAGAAAGAGCATAAGTTTTTTTACAAGAGACTCGTGAAGGAATTAAGTTTGGCGTATGATGCCAAAGAAGAAGAATTAGAATCAAAAATAAATAAGAAATCATTTACGCTTCTTCCATCTTGTGTACCTGTTAAAATTTTCGTATCAACACAAGAAAAAAGAGGAAGAAAACAGCAGTTGCGTAGATATGAGAAAATGAGGCAACTAAATCAATGTGATACTTCTGTCTTGTTCCATCTGCAAGATGTGAAATATAAAATGGTTAGGCAAACGACCGATTTCTTTAAAAAATATGAAGAAGAATTATGAAGCTCCCATATACATAAATGAGGAGCTATTTGTTTCAGAGGGAAAGGGTTGGTGGTATGGAACGCGTGCTAATTGTAGGTGCACTTACGTTTGTAGGTTATCACCTTGTAAATAAAATGATTGCAGAAGAAGTGGAAGTATATGGTCTTGATTTTGATGAATTCGATAGTATGACGAAAATTAATGAAGAGAAGTTATTATTAATTGGGCGAAATGCATTATTTACGTATTATTCGATAAGAGATGAAGATGGATGGAGATCGGTTGAGGAAGAGAGATTCGATACTGTTTACTTTTGCTTATATGAGCCAAATCAGCAAAGTGGATTTCGGAATGAAAGAGTCATATTACAATATTTAAAGCGAATTATAAGAATGTGTGAAGAACAAAAAGTGAAGTTAAATTTAATTTCTTCTATTGAAGTAGGCAGTACAGATGAATCCGAAAATAAGCGACTATTTTTGAAAGTAGAAGAAGGATTGAAAAAAGGGAATTTACAATATAGTGTATTTCGAGTTCCAACATTATATGGACCGTGGCAACCGTCCTTTATGATGTTTCATCAGCTTATTTTATCAGAATTAGGTGAAAAAGAGTGCCGTTGTACGATTGAGGAAAAGGGGAATGATTTACTTTACGTTGAAGATGTATGTGAATACTTATGGGAAAATGGAACGAACGGGGCGCATCTTGGTATATACAATTTACTTAGTGGTAAACAGTCATTATGGGAAAAAGGTATGAATCTTTTACGCGCGGATGATAAAGTAAATAAAAATAATAACGAAGTAAGAGATGAGGCTATCAAGGTAATTTCAATAAAAAGAAATACTCCGTTAGAATACGGTTTAAATAAGCAACTGGCACACATGAAAAAATATAAAGAGTTATACGAAGGGTAGTACGCGTGTTACACTATTGTATGTGAAAGTTTTAATGGAGAGGAAGAGCATAATATGAACGAAAAAAGCATGCAGTTTTTACAAATCGCAATGAAGCATTTACCGGAAGCAAAGGCAATTTTAGATGATAATGGAATTGCACTTGATATGGAGAAGGCACAGCCGGTGTTAGAGTTGTTAATGAAAGTTATGAACGAGGCCTATGAGCTCGGGAAAGCAGATAAAGAATAAAAAGAATAAAAAGCATCTTTTTAAGATGGAAGAGAGGCCCGAACCGTGGATAGAAGCGGTCAGGGCCTTTTTTATTCTCGCCTGGGGGAAAACCAGAGATATGAAGAGGATAAAGGAAAAGTAGTGAGGAGAACTCTCTAGTTTAGAAGGAAAGCAGATAAAGAATAAAAAAGCATCTTTTTAGATGAAAGAGAGGATCGAACTGTAAATAGAAGCGGTTTGAGTCTTTTTATATTTGAGAGGTATGTTTCTGTTTCTTTTAATGAAAAATAACGTGAATAATGCGTTAGCTTTCTGTTTTATGCGAAATATATTCTAGACAAAAATACATTTATGTTTTAAAATTAGTACCAAGTCATAATAATTGATATAAAACGGAGGGCTGCGATGTGAACGTGGGCATTTTAGGGATCGGAAGATATGTGCCAGAAAAAGTAGTCACAAATCACGATTTAGAGAAAATAATGGAAACATCCGATGAATGGATTCGTACGAGAACGGGAATTGCAGAAAGACGCATTGCCGATGATACAATAGATACTTCATATATGGCCGTAGAGGCTTCTAAAAAAGCACTTGAAGATGCAGGAATTAGCGGAGAGGATATCGATCTTATTTTAGTAGCAACAGTAACACCAGATCGTGCTTTTCCAGCAGTTGCTTGTGTAATTCAAGAAGCAATAGGAGCGAAACATGCAGCCGCAATGGATTTAAGTGCAGCATGTGCTGGTTTTATGTACGGAATGATTACAGCGCAGCAATTTATTCAAACAGGAACGTATAAAAATGTATTAGTAGTTGGTAGTGATAAACTATCTAAAATTGTAGACTGGAACGATCGAAATACAGCAGTACTATTTGGAGACGGAGCCGGTGCTGTCGTAATGGGAGCTGTTTCAGAAGGTAAAGGCGTTCTATCTTTTGAATTAGGAGCAGACGGAAGTGGCGGCAAGCACCTTTATCAAGACGAGTATGTTATGATGAATGGCAGAGAAGTGTTTAAATTTGCCGTTCGTCAACTTGGTGATTCTTGTCTTCGCGTTTTAGATAAAGCTGGTCTTACGAAAGAAGATGTGGATTTCTTAGTACCGCATCAAGCAAACATTCGTATTATGGAATCTGCAAGAGAGAGGTTAAATTTACCACAAGAAAAAATGAGTATGACGATTGAGAAGTTCGGTAATACATCAGCTTCTTCAATTCCGATTGCAATGGTAGAGGAATTGCAAAACGGACGTATTCAAGACGGTGATTTAATTATACTTGTTGGTTTTGGCGGCGGATTAACATGGGGAGCAGTCGCTCTTCGTTGGGGTAAATAAGGACTGAGAGAAAAAAAGGAGTGTATTTTGTATGGAAAAAAAGAGGGTCGTAATTACAGGACTAGGAGCTGTTACACCGGTCGGAACAGATGTTGAAACAGCGTGGGAAAACATTAAAAAGGGTGTATCTGGAATCGGGCGACTTACAAGAATTGATCCAGAACTATTTCCAGCAAAAGTAGCAGCGGAAATTAACGACTTTGAAGTCGAGAAATATATTGATAAAAAAGAAGCGCGCCGTATGGATCGCTTTACACAATATGCAGTAGCAGCAGCGAAAATGGCAGTTGCAGATGCAAAGCTTGAAATTACAGAAGAAAACGGACCTCGAATTGGTGTATGGATTGGATCTGGTATTGGCGGTATGGAAACATACGAAGAACAATTTAAGATTTTTACTGAGAAAGGCCCACGCCGCGTGAGCCCATTCTTCGTGCCGATGATGATTCCAGATATGGCAGCAGGTCAAGTATCAATCGCAACAGGAGCAAAAGGAATTAACACTTGTTCTGTAACGGCTTGTGCATCTGGTGCAAACTCAATTGGTGATGCATTTAAAGCAATTCAGCGTGGTGATGCTGATGCAATGATTACAGGCGGAGCAGAAGCACCGCTAACAAGTATGGCATTCGCAGGATTTAGCTCAGCGAAAGCATTAACATTTAATGAAGACCCAGCAACGGCTTGCCGTCCATTTGATAAAAACCGTAGCGGTTTCGTAATGGGTGAAGGTTCAGGTATTCTAATTCTTGAAGAATTAGAGCACGCATTAGCACGCGGTGCTCACATTTACGCGGAAATTGCTGGTTATGGTGCAACTGGAGATGCGTTCCATATTACAATGCCTGCTCCTGGTGGGGAAGGCGGAGTGCGTGCAATGCGTCAAGCTTTAGCTGATGCAGGCCTACAGCCAGAAGATATTGATTACATTAATGCGCACGGTACAAGTACTGATGCGAATGAAAAATATGAAACGATGGCAATTAAAGAAACTTTCGGCGAGCACGCGTATAAAGTAGCGATTAGCTCAACGAAATCAATGACAGGTCACTTATTAGGAGCAGCTGGTGCTGTTGAAGCGATTTTCTCTATTAAATCAATTACAGACGGAGTAATTCCTCCAACAATTAACTATGAGACACCAGATCCAGAATGTGACTTAGATTACGTACCAAATCAAGCGAGACACCAAGAAGTAAATGCAGTATTAAGTAACTCATTAGGATTCGGTGGTCATAACGCAGTGTTAGTATTTAAATCGTATAAATAATCGATGAAATAAGGAGTTTTTTCGCAATAGATTGCGAAAAAACTCCTTATTTATTTTTACGCCTTTTTCTCCTGTAGCATATACATAAGAAAAAGGAGGGATAAAGATGGGGATTGTTGAAACAGCTGAATGGCTACATTTATATTATGGACGGCCAGAAAAACTTTGTGAGAAATTTACGAAGTATATTCCGTTGCCAAAAGAAAGGTTGTATCGCTTTTTAATTTCAAAAGGGATGTATCGCCCGATCATGCGCGGAGAAAAGGAAATTAAAGAATTAGAGGAAAAGGAAATTTGGAAAGAATTGAGCCTGGAGTATGATAAACTGAAAAATTGGTTAAAAGGTCCAGATGTCCCTGTCTTTATTTTATTATCAGATTCCTATAATCGAACTGTACAAGAAGAGTATAACGGTAGGGCTGGATTATCTATGCGTCATGTTATTTTCTTATTCGTATGTGGGCGGAATTCGGTAGAAGAATTAAAAGTGTTATTGGCGCATGAATATCATCACATATGCAGGTTACATCAAATTGAGACGAAAGAAACAGAATATACATTACTTGATACGATGATTATGGAAGGGCTAGCGGAACAAGCAGTAACAGAAAGGTATACAGAAAAAAACAATGCACCGTGGACGGCGTATCTTTCAAAAGAAGAGGCTGTTTATTATTGGAAAAATGTTGTACATGAAAGAATAAGTATAAAACGAGGAACAAGGGAACATGACATCTTATTAAATGGCTTTCACTCTTATCCGAAGATGCTTGGCTATGCGCTTGGATTTCATATTGTCAAAGATTGTGTAACTTTGGAAGGAGAAGATACACTTTCTTTATTATCTATAGATGCAAAAGAAATATTGAATAAAGCAAATACATTTCATATATAAAAAAACAGGAATTCTATTTCCTGTTTTTTTAGTATTAATAGAAGAAAAAATAATAATTAGAATATATTTCCTCAAGTGGAATAAAGTTAAGCAAAAATGAACATAATGATTGGTACAAACAGTAGTGAAGTGAGGGGTAGTGAATGTTATATCTACATGATGTATGGGTAAATTGGTTTGAAGGTGAAGAGAATGGGTATAACGTTTGTCATTTTTACGAATGGCGGAAAGATGATACGATTGAGCTATTAGATCAAGTGCCATTATTAAAAGTAGATGCCACATTATATCATTACATCGAGAACGAATTGTTAGAGCTTCCGCAAAAAATGCTGGAAGACGTACATCATAAGGCTTATATTCGTAAAAATCATGAACGTTTGCAGCAAGAGTATTGCTTTGTTGTTACAGATGGGAAAGGCATTATTGCCATTGACACAATTGGTTACAATGTACCAATTCGCAAAAGTAGACTTATACCACGCCAAGAGCAGATGGTATATGAGATGGTAGAAAACGTACAAGCAGAAAAGTATGAGTTCCAAGTAGAAGAAACAGAAAAAGAACATCATATTTTATCACCATCGCCTTTCATTATGAATGGCTTGACTCGTAAAGAAAGACAGCTAAAACAATTATTATTTATGGCGTTAGATCAATTACATACAACGAAAAACACAGCAGAAATTCGCTATTGGTTCACAGAGTGGGATCCATCAGCATATGGAATGGTTCAACATATGGAATTTGAAGATATTTGGGCTAAGCTGTATGATGAAGCGAAAGCTGGCTGGTCTGATAAGCACGAACAATTATGCGAGCGTCTCGTAAAAGGACAGCCATTTTTTGAAAAGTTATGGGAAATGGAAAATGAGCAAAAGGTAAATTAAAAAACCGCCAATTGGCGGTTTTTTAATTTTGTAGAAATCTAGTTCCAGCGGCAAGAATGTTCGGTGGCTTCGCGCCTCCCTGCGAGGCAAAAAGCGCCTCTACGTCAGGAGCTCCATCCCCCTCACATTCTAAACGAGCTCTTCGCGTCTAAGAACCTTCCCCACAAGAAGGTAAAAAGCACCTTCTGTGGGAAAGAACCTTAGCCGTCAGGGCTAAGCAGTCGCCTCCGCTTTTTGTAGAAATCCAGCTCCGGCAGCGAGCTCTTCGTGTCTAAGAACCTTCCGCATAAGAAGACAAAAAGCGTCTTCTATGCGAAAGAACCTTATCCAGTCAGAGCTGAACGAGCTGCCTCCGCTTTATATGTTACCTACGTTTTCTGCTTAGTCCCATTGCGTTTTCTACTTTGCGTAGTTGTTTGAATGCAACGCGGTTTGCTTTTTCTGCACCTTTGTCTAGGATTTCGTCTAGTTCTGGTGAGTTGATTAGTTCGTTATATTTGTCTTGGATTGGACGAATAGCTTCTACGACTACTTGCGCTAGGTCGCCTTTGAAGTCGCCGTATCCTTTTCCTTCGTACATTGCTTCGATTTCTTCAACTGTTTTTCCAGAGAATGAAGAGTAGATTGTTAATAAATTAGAGATACCAGGTTTGTTTTCCTTATCAAATTTCACAATACCTTCAGAGTCAGTTACAGCACTCTTAATTTTCTTTTCAATTGTTTTTGGCTCATCAAGCATACTAATCATTGATTTTGGATTCGGATCAGATTTACTCATTTTTTTCGTAGGCTCTGTTAATGACATAACGCGAGCTCCTACTTTTGGAATGCGAATTTCAGGCATTGTGAAGATTTCGCGGTAACGTTTGTTGAAACGCTCTGCTAAGTCACGTGTTAATTCGATATGTTGCTTTTGGTCATCACCAACCGGCACGATTTCAGTGTTGTAAAGTAAAATATCAGCAGCCATTAATGGTGGATACGTAAGTAATCCAGCTGGAACTGAATCTCTACCAGAAGCTTTATCTTTATATTGCGTCATACGTTCTAATTCTCCAACGTAAGCAACAGATTGCATGATCCATCCTAGTTGAGCGTGTGCTGGTACTTCTGATTGTACAAATAAAGTAGCTTTTTCAGGATCGATGCCGCATGCTACATAAAGTGCAGCAAGACTGCGGATGTTTTTACGAAGCCCGACGGGATCTTGAGGTACTGTAATCGCATGTTGGTTTACAATACAGAAATAACAGTCGTGTTCATTTTGAAGCTCTGTAAACTGCTTCATTGCTCCTAAATAGTTTCCAAGTGTAATCGTTCCACTTGGTTGAATACCAGAAAAGATAACTGACATAAGTAATTCCTCCTAAAATAGAATGCGTGATGTGGGGAAGAGAAGGCAAACAAAAAAGCCCATTCATCCCAAAAACTATAGGGACGAATGGACCGTGGTACCACCCTAATTATTTCACTACTGTGAAATCTCTCTAATCCATAATAACGTTTGGATATAACGCCAAAGCCTACTACTTTCGGTTCGGTTTGGTGCTCAAAAGCCCATTCCATACTGTACAATTACTTGTTCACACCAACCACAAGCTCTCTGAAATTGCCTCAATATGTACTCTTCTTTATCATCGCATACATATAAATTTATTTATTGTTACTTGAGCTCTTTTAATATGAAAGAACTAAAGTTTTATAACAAAATGTTTTGCTGATTATTATATCATATGGGATAGTGTTTGCAAACTACATCAAAATAGTAAAGCTAATGAGGGTCGAGAACAACCCAAGGAAGATACCTGTAATACAAATTGGATATGTCCATTTGAATGAATATGTTTTATAAATACGTTCTTTCTTATCTGTAGGTTCCTCGACTTCTTCAATTAAAGAGTCAATCTTTTTGTTCGTACCAAATACTCTTTGGAATGCGTAAAGGGTTACATTGAAAAAACCATTTTGAAATATGTATAAAAAACCGCCGATAAGAATAAAAAACAGTGCAATATAAAACAAAATGTTGACAAAGTTCAACAAAAATTGAGATGAAATGAGGAATGCACCAATACTAGAAGCAATCATCGCTATAAAAATTAGTATACAAGTATGAAAAAAAACTTTATTCAAAATATTCCCCTCCGTCAAAATATTACTAGAATTATTATACTATAAAAGCTATAATAAGTACTAGGATTAATTTTTTGAAAATTATACGCAATTAAAGGTCTGATTTTAAGATGATGGTAGCAATGTTAATGTATCCCTTTACGAAAAATTAAAAATATAAATATTTTATTAAAAATTTTAACAAAAAAACAAAAAACTATATTCACAATTGTTATATTATATGTATAATGAAAATTGTAGAAACTTGGAGATTATTCTTTCAATTCTACTTTTTAACAAGTGAGGGTACAGGAAGTGCAATTAGGGGAGGCAACACAACATGAAGAAAAAGATACCGTTATTACTTGCATCAACTTTAACTGCAAGTATGTTGCTTAGCGCGTGTAGCTACCAAAAAGATGACGCAAAAGCAAAAGGGAAAGAGAACGCTACGAGTAGTAGTAACGGAAAACAGATTCTTAATTTAACAGAGTTATCTGAAATTCCGTCAATGGATGCATCATTGGCATCTGATTCTTCATCTTCTACAGCATTAAATAATACGATGGAAGGTTTATATCGTATTGGCAAAGATCAAAAGAGAATGCCTGGAGTTGCAGAAGATGTCGAAAAGCTAGATGATGGGAAGAAATACATATTTAAATTAAGAAAAGATGCGAAATGGTCGAATGGGGAACCTGTAACAGCTAAAGATTTTGTGTATTCATGGAAAAGAGCAGTAAATCCAGATACAAAAGCAACGTATTCGTACATTATGTTCGATATTAAAAATGCAGAGAAAATTCATAAAAAAGAATTACCTGCTGACCAATTAGGTGTAAAAGCGATTGATGATTATACATTAGAAGTAGAATTAGACAATCCCGTTCCTTACTTTATCGATTTAACAGTTTATCCAGTATTTTACCCACTAAATGAAAACTTTGTAAAAGCACAAGGGGATAAATTTGGTTTAGAGGCAAATACAACATTATATAACGGTCCATTCGTTATGAGTGATTGGAAACATGAACAAAGTTTCCAATTCAAGAAGAATCCTTCATATTGGGATAATAAAACGGTTAAAATCGAAGAAATCAACTTTAATATTGTAAAAAATACAGCAACTGATGTAAATTTATATGAGACAAACGCGATTGATCGAGCGGCTTTAACGTCTGAATTTGTTGATAAGTTTAGAAAAAGCCCAGAGTTCCAAACAAGAAAAGAAGCAGGGGTTGCTTACTTAAGATTTAATCAAAGTAATCAGTACTTAAGTAATAAAAACTTAAGAAAAGCAATTTCAATGTCCTTTGACCGTGATAACATTGCAAAAGTTATTTTAAATAACGGTGCAATTGGAGCTTACGGATTTGTTGGAAAAGATTTCGCTGAAGGTCCGAATAAAAAAGATTTCCGAGCTGAAAATGGAAAGCTAGTTGAAACAAATCCAAAAGAAGCGAAAAAGCTTTGGGAAACAGCGAAGAAAGAGCTTGGAACTGATAAAATCGAACTAGAATTCTTAAACTTTGATAATGAAGATGCTAAAAAAGTTGGGGAATTCTTAAAAGGTGAGATGGAAAAGAACTTACCAGGTTTATCAATTAAAATTAAACAGCAACCATTCGCACAAAAAAATAAATTAGAAGATTCTCAGCAATATGATATTGCGTTTGGTATTTGGGGACCAGATTTCCCAGATCCAATCTCATATTTAGATATGTTTGTTACGAATGGTTCTCAAAATAAAACAGGGTATTCTAATCAGAAATATGATGAGTTAATCCTAAAAGCTAAAACAGATACAAAAGATTTACAAGCTCGCTGGGACAACCTTTTAGAAGTAGAGAAGATGTTAATTAAAGAGGATGCAGTTATCACTCCAATCTTCCAAAAAGGTTCAGCGTATGTAGTAAAAGGTGCCGTAAAAGATATTATCCCAATTAACTATGGTGGTAAATTAACTTACAAATGGGCATCTGTTGAACAAAAATAATCTTTTTTTCCATCGTTTACAAGGGTATATGCCTATGATGGGCATATGCTCTTATTTTAAAAAAATAAAAGTAAGAATATTTTAAACTATCTTATTGCTTTTGAGAAAAACGGGGAGGTGCTTGATATGGGACGTTATGTATTAAAACGTTTCGTGTACATGGCTTTGACATTATTTTTAATTACTACACTGACTTTCTTTTTGATGAAATTACTTCCGGGTTCTCCGCTTAAAAACCAGGAGAAGCTATCACCGGCACAAAAAGAAATCATTCTTGAAAAATACGGATTGAATGATCCGGTACCAGTTCAATACGCACGTTACTTAGGTAACCTAGCAAAAGGTGATTTAGGGGTATCATTCCAATATGATAACCGCCCAGTAACAGACATGATTGTGGATCGTATTGGACCATCAGCCCAATTAGGTTTACAAGCGATTATATTAGGAACATTTATCGGTTTAATTTTAGGTATTGTTGCCGCACTTCGTAATAATACGTGGGTAGATTATAGTGCAACAGTTATTTCGGTACTCGGAATGTCGGTACCATCATTCGTATTCGCCGCATTACTGCAATATTTCGTAGGGGTAAAACTTGGCTGGTTCCCAGTAGCATTCTGGAAAGGACCAGAGTTTACTGTAATGCCTACAATTGCATTATCGATGGGAGTTATCGCAACAATCGCACGTTTCTCTCGTGCAGAATTAATTGAAGTTATGCAAGCCGATTACATTTTAACAGCGAAAGCGAAAGGAATTAGCCAAGGCGTTATTATTGTCAAACATGCACTTCGTAATGCGTTAATTCCAGTTGTAACAATTTTAGGACCAATGGTTGCGGCATTAATTACAGGAACACTTGTTATCGAGCAAATTTATGCTGTACCAGGACTTGGGGAACAATTCGTTAAATCGATTACTTTAAATGACTATACAGTTATTATGGGAACTACGATTTTCTATAGTGCAATCTTCATTTTAGTTATTTTCATTGTCGATATTTTATACGGAATTATTGATCCTCGTATTCGTTTAGCGGGAGGGAAAAAATGATGAAAGATGTACAAAAATTATCTCCAGATTTATTTCAACAAGCCAATCAAAATAATGTTGATAATGAAGTCATTGCCCGTCCAAGCCTAACGTTTTGGCAAGATGTAAGAAGACGTTTATTCCAACATAAAGGTGCGATGCTTGGCCTTGTATTATTAGTTATCATTGCACTATTAGCGATTTTTGGACCGATGGTAAGTAAACACTCGTATAAAGAGCAAGATTTAGGTCGAGCGAAATTACCACCAAAAATTCCAGTTATTGAAAATGTTCATTGGTTACCATTTGACGGTACAGATCAATATGGTGTTGACCAATATGAAAAACGTGATATTAAAGAGTACTTCTGGTTTGGTACAGATGATCTTGGCCGTGACTTATGGACAAGAACATGGGAAGGTACACGCGTATCATTATATATCGCTCTTTTAGCAGCAGCAATTGACTTAGTAATTGGGGTTGCATACGGAGGTATTTCAGCATTCTACGGCGGTAGAGTAGATAACATTATGCAACGTATTATGGAGATTATTAACGGTATTCCATACTTAATCATCGTTATTTTAATGGTAATCATTATGGGATCTGGTATTTGGTCAATTACACTCGCGATGGCGATTACAGGTTGGATAGGGATGTCGCGTATTGTTCGTGGGCAAATCTTAAAGTTAAAAAACCAAGAATATGTATTAGCATCTCGTACATTAGGTGCAACAAATACACAATTAATTGTGAAACATTTAATTCCAAACGTAATGGGACCTATTATCGTAATGACAATGTTTACAATTCCATCAGCGGTGTTTGGTGAAGCGTTCTTAAGTTTCATCGGTTTAGGAATTCAGCCGCCATTTGCGTCACTAGGTTCTCTTGTAAATGATGGTTATAAATCTATTCAAACGTATCCGCATATGATGTTCATCCCTGCGGTTGTCATCAGTATATTAATTTTAGCGTTTAACTTAATGGCAGACGGATTACGCGACGCGTTAGATCCAAAAATGCGTAAGTAAAAGAGGGGAGAGGCAAAGATGAAAACATTGTTAGAGGTAAAAGATTTACAAGTCTCCTTTGATACACATGCAGGTGAAGTACAAGCTGTACGCGGCGTTACTTTTGATTTGAAAAAAGGAGAAACATTGGCGATTGTAGGAGAATCTGGTTCAGGGAAATCAGTTACTTCTAAAGCGTTAATGGGATTAATTCCGAATCCTCCTGGACGCATTAAAAATGGTGAAATCGTATTTGAAGGTCGTGACTTAACGAAATTAACAGAAAAAGAAATGCAGCAAGTACGCGGTAAAGATATCGCGATGATTTTCCAAGATCCAATGACATCATTAAACCCAACGATGACAATTGGAAATCAAATTATGGAAGGTCTAATTAAACACCAAGGGATGAGTAAAGCAGATGCACGTAAAGTTGCTTTAGAATTAATTGACCTTGTAGGTATTCCAAATCCAGAAGCTCGTTTAAAACAATATCCTCACCAATTCTCAGGTGGTATGAGACAGCGTGTAGTTATTGCGATGGCGTTAGCTTGTAACCCGAAATTATTAATTGCCGATGAGCCGACAACAGCGCTAGACGTTACGATTCAGGCGCAAATTTTAGAACTTATGAAAGACATTCAGCAAAAAACAGAAGCAGCAATCATTTTCATTACGCATGACTTAGGTGTAGTAGCAAACGTTGCGGACCGAGTGGCAGTTATGTACGCTGGTAAAGTTGTTGAAATTGGAACTGTAGATGAAATTTTCTACAATCCGAAACATCCATATACTTGGGGTTTAATCGCATCTATGCCAAGTTTAGATGGTTCAGAAGAAGAGTTATATGCAATCCCTGGAACGCCTCCAGATTTATTGAAGCCGCCAAAGGGAGATGCTTTTGCACCACGTAACCCACAGGCACTGAAAATTGATTTTGAAATGGACCCACCTTTATTTAAAGTAAGTGATACGCACTATGCGGCAACTTGGTTACTTCACGAGCAAGCTCCAGAAGTAAAACCGCCAGCAGTCGTTGAAAAACGCATTCTTCAAATGAAAGCAGGTGAACAACATGACTAAACAACGTGAGAAATTAATTGAAGTAAAAAATGTAAAGCAGCACTTCGACGTGAGTGGTGGTGTTGTCAAAGCGGTTAATGATATTTCATTTGATATTTACCGCGGAGAAACATTTGGTCTTGTAGGAGAATCAGGTTGTGGTAAATCGACAACTGGAAGAACGATTATTCGTTTATATGATGCAACTGCTGGTGAAGTATTGTTCGATGGTGAAAACGTACATGGTAAGAAATCACGCGCAGAACTGAAGAAATTCAACCGTAAAATGCAAATGATTTTCCAAGATCCATACGCATCATTAAATCCTCGTATGACAGTAGGGGATATTATCGCAGAAGGTATTGATATTCACGGATTAGCGAAAAGTAAAAAAGAGCGCATGGACCGTGTTCATGAACTATTAAACACAGTTGGTTTAAATAAAGAGCACGCAAACCGTTTCCCACACGAATTCTCAGGTGGACAACGTCAGCGTATCGGTATCGCTCGAGCGCTTGCTGTAGACCCAGAATTTATCATTGCCGATGAGCCGATCTCAGCACTTGACGTATCGATTCAGGCGCAAGTTGTAAACTTACTGAAAAAGTTACAAAAAGAAAAAGGTTTAACATACTTATTCATCGCCCATGATTTATCAATGGTAAAATACATTAGTGATCGTATTGGTGTAATGTACCGTGGCCAAATCGTTGAGTTAACAACAAGTGATGAATTATATGCGAATCCAATTCATCCATATACGAAATCACTATTATCAGCGATTCCACTTCCAGATCCAGATTATGAGCGCAATCGTAAACGTATCGTATATGATCCATCACAACATAATTATGGTAGTGAAGCACCAACAATGCGTGAAATTCGCCCGGGACATTTCGTACTATGTTCGGAAGCGGAGTACAAGAAATATAAAGAGATTTATCAATAAGAAAAAGAGCCATTCTTCTGTTATGGAAGGATGGCTCTTTTTCTACTATATAAAAGAATTGTATACATTTGTCGGTCAGTCGATATATTTAAAGAATCGCCGATATAAATCTCATGTATCATTAGTGATATCCATATGCAAAATTACTGAACTTGAACAGAAACATTCTCCTCTTGTTCTTCAGGTTTAACAAGTGCATAACGCTCCCACGCTCTACTTTTCCAGCGGAAGAACATAATAATGGCACGTGTCCATTCGTCGATGGCGATTGCTAGCCAAATACCAACGAGCCCCATATCTAAATGAAAGGCGAAAAAGTAACCTAGTGGTAAACTCATTAACACCATAGAGAATGCACCGATTAAAACAGGATATTTTGCATCACCAGCTGCACGAAGCGAATTAATGATGACGATATTCATCGTACGTCCCGTTTCAAGTAGTACACTTAGTAAAAGAACACTTGCGCCTAACCCGATAATGTACGGATTATCTGTAAACAGTCCCATTAATTGTGTACGGAATGTAATAACGAGAGCGACCATACATAAAGTTACACCAATCGCCCATTTTACACTTTTCCACAAGCGTTCGTATGCTTCATCTTTTTCGCCACCACCAACGAGGCGGCCAATAATAATGGCTGTTCCCATACCAATTGCAATAGCGAATAAATAAGTGAACATAGAAATGTTCGTAGCGTATTGTCTAGCCGCTAACGATTCCGTTCCTAAATATGTTGCATAGTATAAGAAGACAATTTGACAAGCTTGATACATAACTTGCTCAAAAGCAGATGGAATCCCGATTTTTAAAATTTTCCCGATATATTCTTTTGATAAGGTGAAATAATATTGTAATTTTACACGATATTCCATAACGCGGTATAGTAACCAGAAGAAAACAATAAGCGCTATAAGTCGGCTGACAGCAGAAGAAATGGCAGCCCCTTGTACACCGAGCTCAGGGAAACCAAATTTCCCGAAAATGAGTACATAGTTTCCAGCGATATGAATCATATTCATTCCGAGTGAAATAAACATCGCTTGCTTTGTGAAACCGTGTACACGGATAATTGCGGCTAATGAGTTAATAATAGCTTGTAGGAAGATGGCTCCTCCGACGATAGATAAGTAGTTTTGCGCATACGTTAGTACATCGCCTTGTAAGTTCATTGCGAGCATCATATGTTTCGAAAATAAAAGAAAACCAGCGCTTATAACGAGCCCAACTATTAAATTTAATGTGACGGCTAATGCTGATATTTTAGATGCTTCCATAAAGCGTTTGGAACCGAGGTATTGAGATACGACGATAGCTGCGCCGTTCCCGATGACTTCTAGTACCAAAATAGCGATATGGAGGTATTGATTCGCTGCACCAACCCCAGATACAGCATCGTCTGATAATGCACTTAACATGAAAGTATCAGCGATCCCCATTAACATAAAAAGAAAAACTTCTAGAAAAATAGGCCATGTTAATAAGAATAAACTTAATTTCTCAGTAGGCCCGTTTTTTGCCTGAATTGCTGCCATGTCCGTCCCCTCTTTACCGATATCTATTTTTAGCAAAATGTATCGTAACATACTTTCTTAACCTTTGCACTCATTTTAGCCTACATATTTTTATTATGAAGAGAGTGCTATTTTATGATAAAAACAAAAGGATAATTATACATAAAGTATTATGAGATATAAAATTCATTTTTCTCTGATAATTTAGAAAAGTATAAAAATATTGTTTTTAACACTTTAGTAAGAATAATCAGCAATATGAAACGTTTACAAAGATTTATTTTTTAACAGGAAATTTTAATGAAATAGAAATATAAATATACAAAAAATATATTTGTGTGTATAATATGAATTATTAGAACATATATATATTTCTTTCTGTTTGAAAATGAAAGGGCTAACATTTTTATGGAGGGTGGAAGTATGAAAAAAAAGATGCCAGTTTTTGTAGTATCAACAGTAGCAATGAGCATGATGTTAGGGGCATGTAGCTACCAAAAAGATGAACCGCAAGCGAACGCAAAAGGGGATAGCGGGAAAAGCGGTGCGAAGCAAGTTATTAACTTAATTGAAACGCAAGAAATTCCAACGATGGATCCAGCGTTATCAGCTGATGCAGTTTCTTCAAGAGTAATGGGTAATACGATGGAAGGCTTATACAGTTTAGGAAAAGATGATAAGCTAGTTCCTGGTGTAGCGAAGGAATTCCAAAAATCAGAAGATGGTAAAAAATATACATTTAAATTACGTGAAGACGCAAAATGGTCAAATGGTGATCCTGTGACGGCAAAAGATTTCGTATACGCATGGCAAAGAGCGATTAACCCAGATACAGCTGCGAAATCAGCGTACATTATGTATGATATAAAAAATGCAGAGAAAATTAATAAAAAAGAGATGAGTCCGGATCAATTAGGGGTAAAGGCGATTGATGATTATACATTAGAAGTGGAATTAGATAATTCAATTCCATACCTTGTAGATTTAATGGTATATCCAATCTTCTATCCTGTGAATGAAAAGTTTGTGAAAGAGCAAGGTACAAAGTTTGGTTTGGAAGCGAATACAACGCTTTATAACGGACCATTTACATTAAGTGATTGGCAACATGAACGTAGCTTTAAAATGACAAAGAGCGCGTCATATTGGGACAATAAAGAAGTGAAGATTGAAGAAGTAAACTTTAATATTGTAAAAGATACATCTACGCCAATTAACTTATATGAAACAAATGCAATTGATCGAGCGTCGTTATTAGCGGAGTTTATTGATAAATATAAAGGAAAACCAGATTTCCAAACAGTAGAAGATACATCTGTATTCTTCCTTCGTTTAAATCAAAAAGATCCAGCTTTAGCAAATAAAAATATTCGTAAAGCAATTTCACTTGCTTTTGACCGTAAGCCATTCGTGGATACATTATTAAATAACGGTTCTAAGCCAGCAACAGGATTAATTCCTGATAACTTCATTAAAGGACCAGATAAAAAAGATTTCCGTGCTGTAAACGGGGATATTGTAAAACCAAACGTGAAAGAAGCGAAGAAATATTGGGAAGCTGGTAAAAAAGAACTTGGTAAAAATGAAATCGAATTAGAATTATTAAATGAAGATGTAGAGTTATCAAAGAAAACTGGTGAATATTTAAAAGGTGAATTAGAAAAGAATTTACCAGGTTTAACAGTAAAAATTAAACAACAACCATTCGCACAAAAACTAAAATTAGAAGATGCGGGCGATTATGTCATGTCATTCTCTGGATGGAGTGCGGACTTCCCAGATCCAATTACATATCTTGATATGTTTGTAACAGATGGGTCACAAAATAAGATGAAGTACTCTAATCCAAAATACGATGAAATCATTATGAAGGCGAAAAAAGATGGAAGCGATGTAAATGCTCGTTGGAAGAACTTATTAGAAGCAGAAAAAATGTTACTTGATGATGCTGCGATCGTTCCAGTATATCAACGTGGTAGAGCATATTTACAAAGAGATTCAATTAAAAATATGTATAACCATAAATATGGCGGCGATTTAAGCTTTAAATGGGCGTCAGTAGAGAAATAAAAAAAAAGCAGGTGATCGCCTGCTTTTTTTTTAATACGTTCGTTTCTTATAAATGCCTTTTCCGCCAACTTGGTTCCAGCCAGATTGTACATCCAAACTTTTGTTAACAAACTTCATTTTTTCTTTTCCACCAAAGAGCTTTTCGCCGATGCTATTTGTAATGACACCAATCAATGCTGTTATTCCGATGATGAGGGCAGCAACCGTAATAAAATCAATAAAAAAAGCAATCATTTGAAAACTCCCCCTTTGCCTGTCTGTATGTTTATTGTATGAGATAAAAAATGAAAAAGAAAGAAATGTCAGAAAAATATTTAATTTACTTTAGAAATCGTGTAGACAGGAGGGAGGATATTTGTTAAAATAAGAACAAACGTTCCTTTTCATTCTCATTTGTATAGTCTTACATTTCTTAATTGATTTATCAAGAAAAAGTAAGAAAACGTTCTCTTTTTCATAGGGAAGATTATAGATAAATAACTATATATTATATGAAAAATCTATGAGAAGTGAGTAGTAAAAGGATTGAAAGTTATTGTTAAAGTACAGCTGAAGTGAGCGTAATCATGTTACATAGCAGTGAAATACACGGAAGAGTTTTCTCAACTAGCAGGAAATTTACTGTATATTTCTTGCAAAATCTATTGTATAATGATTATAGAAGTTACTTATTAAAAGTAATTGTTGTTTATTATAAGTTGTTGCTTACATGAAATGCGATTTTTGTACTTTTCAATAAGACAAGTTATCGCGAAAAATTGCTGAAGTTAGAAATTAAAACTGTATTTAGTACAGAATTTGTACTCTTTAAGGAGAGTGAGCTTTGTATGGTAACATTATATAGTTCTCCAAGCTGTACGTCTTGTAGAAAGGCGAAATTATGGCTAGAGGAAAATCATATTCCCTATACAGAACGTAATATTTTCTCAGATCCATTAACGATTGAGGAAATTAAAGAGATTTTACGTATGACAGAAAGCGGAACGGATGAGATTATTTCTACTCGTTCGAAAGTTTTCCAAGAATTGAATGTAAACTTAGAGTCTTTACCACTTCAAGATTTATATAAGATGATTCGTGACTATCCAGGGATTTTACGTCGTCCAATTATGATTGACGAGAAACGCCTTCAAGTTGGTTACAACGAAGACGAAATTCGTCGTTTCTTACCACGTACAGTAAGAACGTTCCAATTACGTGAAGCACAACGTCTTGTAAATTAATTATAATAATATGAAAACCTTCTACCTATTATATAGTAGAAGGTTTTTTTAATGTTTCACATTGCGTAATCGAACTTGTTGTACGATAAAGCCGATGCATAAAATAGTGAAAATGAACAAATAAGGAATGCTTGTAGTGAAACTTGGATTGTTATGAAAAAAGGTTGCAAGTCTGTCTTCATGTGTAACCATTTTTCCTGCAGTATAGGCAAGAATCGCTGCACCGCAATAAATGAGGAATGGAAATCGTTCCATAAGTATTAAAATAAGTTTGCTGCCCCAAATAATAATCGGGATAGAAATGAGTAAGCCGATTATGACGAGTAAAAATCTCCCGTGAGCTGCACCTGCAATGGCAATAACATTATCAAACCCCATAACGAGATCCGCGAAAACAATTGTCCGCACAGCTTGAAATAAAGTTGTTTTTCCTTGAATAGAAGAAAGATCGTTGCTATTATCGGTTAATAAATTGACTGCAATTAATGTAAGTAAAACCCCGCCAATCAATTGTAGAAATGGAATGTCGAGTAAATAGACAGCTAGTATAGTAAGGATGATTCTTAGTACAATCGCTAAAAGAGTACCGATCAAAATAGCCTTATTTCGTTTCGATTCAGGTAAATTTCGGCTAGCTAGTGCGATGACGATTGCATTGTCACCACCTAATACAACATCGATACCGACAATCATTAGTACGGATGTTAAAAACTCTAAGTCCATTCGTCTGCCTCCATTTATGATGTTTTAATAAGCGAACTATATGTATGTGATGAAGAAAGTTGTTGTTAAATAATCTCTTCTAATAGAAGTTTCACTTTATTACAGTGTACGGGGGAATGTGGAAATGTATGTCCAAATTTTTTGTAAGTAAGAAATCGCTATAATAATATATTTATGTAGTTTATCGAGTAAAGATAGGCATATAAATATTTTTGTAAAATAAATCGATTTTATTTCCATTCTGGAGAATCTTATCATAAAATGAGAGTACAAGAATCTATTGATTTGTCATATGAGTGGGGAATCCCTTCATAACAATTCTAAGCAGGAAGGGAGAGTTGTATTTTGGATATTGAAAGAATTAATGATCATACGATGAAATTTTTTATTACGTACATTGATATAGAGGATAGAGGATTTAATCGTGAAGAAATTTGGTATGATCGCGAACGAAGTGAAGAGCTCTTTTGGGAGATGATGGACGAAGCTCGTGATCATGACGATTTCTTTATTGATGGACCGTTATGGATTCAAGTGCAAGCAGTCGATAAAGGGATTGAAGTACTTGTCACGAAAGCAGAGCTTTCAAAGGACGGACAAAAGCTGGAACTACCGATAGGGGTAGACAAAATTATAGATATTCCTCTAGATGAAGGCATCGAATCATTATTCCAACAAGAATTAGTCGAAGAGGTAGAAGAACAAACAGGAACAAACTTTAATGAAGATGGTACGTTTGGCTTTTTAATTAAATTTAATGATTTTGAAGATGTCATTTCATTAAGTCATCGTCTTATCTTTGAAGATATAAAAGATGAGCTGTATTCATTTGAGGACCGCTATTATGTATATGTGGAATTCGATGAAGTGCTACATGATGAAGAAGAAATCGATCGTATTTTAAGTATTATTTTAGAATATGGAGAAGAATCAACTTTAACAATTCATCGTGTAAGTGAGTATGGAAAACAAATTGTGAAAGAGCATGCGCTTGAAACGATTCGCAATAATTTTCCTGCTAAAACGTAGGCCGATTTCTGTAGTATGAAATCGGCTTTTTATATGAAGAATAGGAAAGCTTTCTTAGTTAGGAGGTAAGAGATGAAAAATACGTTAAAGCTGATTTTCTTTATACTGCTATTGTTCGCATTATTTGTTTCGTTACGTATGTTTATTGATGTAGCATTTTATTCAGATGTGATTGGGATAAAAGATGTTTCGATTTTAGGTATTATTAGTATTTTATTTACAGTATCTGCGTTTTTAATTGGTTGCGTTATTTTCTTAGAAAATCGACATCCATCTAAAACACTTACATGGTTAATTGTTTTAGGAATTTTTCCGGTATTTGGTTTCTTTGCTTATTTATTATTCGGACAAAATTTTCGAAGAAAAAGAATGTTCCAAAAGAAGGCGTTACTTGATGAACAGGCGTTTTTACAATATAAAGGGCATGAAGATTACGAAGAACGAATTTTACGCAATCATAAGCATCAAGAACTGTTATTTCGTTTAGCGGATCGATTAGGAGCTTTAAATATTTCATTTCAAACTGAAACGAGGACATTAACAAATGGAGATGAAACGTTTCGGGCTATTTTAAATGGGTTAAAACGAGCGAAACATCACATTCATATGGAATATTACATTGTGCGTGATGATAAATTAGGAACAGAAATTAAAGATATTTTAATACAAAAATCGAAAGAAGGCGTTGTTGTTCGCTTTTTATATGATGCGGTTGGAAGTTTTAAGTTATCGAAATCGTATATTGAAGAATTAAACGATGCAGGTGTAGAAATGATTCCATTCTTTCCTGTGCGCTTTCCGATTTTAAACGATAAGATTAATTATCGAAATCATAGGAAAATTGTTGTGATTGATGGGAACGAAGGATTTGTAGGCGGATTAAATATCGGTGATGAGTATTTAGGGAAAAATAAATATTTTGGCTTTTGGCGAGATACGCATTTGTATTTACGTGGTGAAGCGGTTCAAAGTTTACAACTTATTTTCCTTCAAGACTGGTTTTATATGACTGGAGAGGCTGTGCTAGCCCCTGAATATTTACAAGCAAAAGCAGTTGAGGGTGATCATTGGGGAGGAGTGCAGCTAGTTGCAGGTGGCCCCGATAATAAGTGGGAAACGATTAAGCATTTATATTTCGCAATGATCGCTTCTGCTCGGAAATCAATTTGGATTGCAACGCCGTATTTTATTCCGGATGATGATATTTTATCCGCATTAAAGGTTGCTGCACTTGCTGGTATTGATGTTCGTTTATTAATGCCGAGTAAACCGGATAAGCGTACTGTCTTTTACGCATCGAGATCGTACTTCCCAGAGCTTTTAGATGCAGGAGTAAAGATATATGAATACGAAAAAGGTTTTCTTCATAGTAAAATTGTCATCGTTGATTCTGATTTAGCTTCAATTGGGACAGCTAATATGGATATGAGAAGTTTTCATTTGAATTTTGAAGTAAATGCCTTTTTATATGATACAGATAGCATTCGAAAACTTGTTCAAGACTTTAAAGATGATTTAGAAGAATCAAGTGAAATTCATGGTGATCATTTTCATAAAAGACGTCTTCATAGACGAATTGTTGAATCAACGTACCGATTATTATCACCTTTATTATAAAAAGAGATGTCCGAAATTGGGACATCTCTTTTTTAAAAGGAATTTGTAACAAATTGTAGAATATAAGGAGCTGAAAGGGTGTGATTACGATATTTATCGCTAAAAGAGAAAACGGTGAAAAAATTCATTTACTCTATAATTGTAATGAAGAGCTTTTGCGCCGTATGCGTCAACAAGAACGATTCTTTTGTGTAGCTTGCGGAAAGGAAGTGCAAATGAAATTAGGGAAACAAAAAAGTTGGCATTTTGCTCATAAAAAAGTGGATTCATGTCTTGCCTTTTATGAAGCGGAATCAAAGTATCATATGCATGGTAAAGAATTGTTATATAGATGGTTCAAACGTCAAAACTTTCAGGTGGATATAGAGTACTACCTCCCAGAAATTAAGCAACGACCAGATGTTTTTGTAGAGAGGGCGGGTAGAAAAATTGCAATTGAATACCAATGTGCAAACCTCGCTATAGAGCAGCTGTACAAAAGAACATATTCGTATTGGCAAGCTGGTATACAGGTCATTTGGATCGTTGGTGGAAATCAATTGAAAAAGCAATCTGCATATTGGATGAAATTTTCCTCACTTATGGCTTTCTCCTTACAATCTTATCCTCAGCCACTTCTTATTTTCTTCTGTCCGAAACAAAAATCATTTATGAAATGTGCATTTGTCACTCCCTTTTCTACAAATGTTTTTTTCTCACATACTATATATTTACCAACTGATGCGACTACTTTTGAAATGCTTTTTTCTCCTGTTCCTTTCGGGAAAGAAAGATTGGGTGAAGAGTGGAAGAAGAGAAAGAAAAACTTTCGCCAAAATGCCTTACCGATTTGGAATTATAATTATAAGTCATTATTACGCCTCTTATATCAATTTAAATGTACCCCAGCGAGCTTTCCTTCTGAAATTGGTGTTCCACTCCCTTCTGCATTTGCTTTTCAAACAAACCCATTTATATGGCAAGCTTTTCTATATATGAAGTGTATAGGGGAGCTTGCAGTGGGAGAGTGTATTTCTCTTCAATATGTGTGTAGTTATGTAAAAAGGTATACGAAAAGGCGGATACTTCCGTACTTTTCGCAGCACATATGGAAAATGGCAGTTACTGAATATATGACATTTTTATGCTATATAGGTGTTTTACGTAAAGTGAGAACTTATACGTACCGAAAAATAAGGGATGCCGTGATGTTAAAAACAGAGGAGGAAATTATGAAACATGATGAGATTTGCTTAATACATGCGCTATCTTTATTTGAGGCAAATTTTAACATGAGAGGAGGAAAAGCGGATATAATAAAGAATGATTGTGAAGGAATTACATAAGAAAAAAACGAATTGTACTTAAGTAGAGATATTTAAAGGAGGGCTTAAAGAATGTCTGAACAAAACAAAGCGAAAGCATTACCAGATCGCAACGAGATTGAAGAAGCAAGTACGTGGCGATTAGAAGATATTTTCCAAACGGATGCAGAATGGGAAAAAGAATTCCAAGCTATTAAAGAGCTATTACCGAAGTTAACTGAATTTAAAGGGAAACTTGGTGACTCTGCGGACAATTTACTTGAGGCATTGCAATATGAAGATGAAATATCAATGCGATTAGGTAAGTTATATACATATGCTCATATGCGTTACGATCAAGATACAACAAACTCTGTATATCAAGCATTAAATGATCGTGCAACAAATTTATATTCACAAGTATCTAGTAGCACAGCGTATATTGTGCCTGAAATTTTATCGATTTCAGAAGATACATTGCAAACATTCTTGAAGGAAAATAGAGATTTAAGTGTATATGAACATGCATTAGAAGAAATTACACGTCAACGCCCGCACGTATTATCAGAAGCTGAGGAAGCTTTATTAGCGGAAGCATCTGAAGTAATGAGTTCATCAAGCAATACATTTGGTATGTTGAATAACGCGGATTTAAAATTCCCATCTATTAAAGGGGAAGACGGAGAAGAAATAGAAATTACACATGGCCGTTACA
The DNA here is from genome assembly GCF_056738645.1 of Bacillus sp. PK3-067. NCBI lineage: Bacteria > Bacillati > Bacillota > Bacilli > Caryophanales > Bacillaceae > Bacillus > Bacillus sp. PK3-067. Next base: position 1,164,003 of record NZ_CP096490.1, read on the forward strand.
TTCAGTTTTTAGAAAGTGATGATCCTCGTGTTCGCAAAGATGCATTTAAAGCTGTATATGAAACGTACGGAAAATTTAAAAACACATTCGCAAGTACGTTAAGCGGAGCAGTAAAACGTAATAATTTCAATGCGCGTGTTCGTAAATATGATTCTGCTCGCCAAGCTGCACTGAGCAATAATAATATTCCGGAAGCAGTATACGATCAACTCGTTGAAACAGTAAATGACAACTTACATTTATTACACCGTTACATCGATATTCGTAAGCGTGCACTAGGACTTGATGAGCTTCATATGTATGATTTATATACACCACTTGTACCAGAAGTGAAAATGAATGTGAAATACGAAGAAGCGCAAGACCTTTTATTAAAATCTTTAAACGTACTTGGTGATGAATATGTTGATATTTTGAAAGAGGCATATGAAAATCGCTGGGTAGATGTGTATGAGAATAAAGGAAAACGAAGCGGGGCATATTCATCTGGTGCATATGGAACAAATCCGTATATTTTAATGAACTGGCATGATAATGTAAATAATTTATTTACACTTGCTCATGAGTTTGGTCATTCGGTGCATAGTTACTATACAAGAAAAACACAACCGCACGTATATGGTGATTATTCCATCTTCGTAGCAGAAGTGGCATCTACTTGTAATGAAGCACTTCTAAATGATTATTTATTAAAAACGACAGAAGATAAGAAAGAGCGTCTATATTTATTAAATCATTATTTAGAAGGGTTCCGTGGTACTGTATTCCGTCAAACGATGTTTGCAGAGTTTGAACATATTATTCATAAGAAAGTACAAGAAGGACATGCTGTTACGCCAGACATGTTAACGGAAATTTACTATGATTTAAATAAGAAATATTTCGGTGACGCTTTAGTAATCGACGAAGAGATTGGTTTAGAATGGTCTCGTATTCCACACTTCTACTACAACTATTACGTATATCAATACGCAACAGGATTTAGTGCAGCGACAGCTCTATCTAAACAGATTTTAGAAGAAGGACAACCAGCAGTAGAACGTTATATTAACGAGTTCTTAAAAGCAGGAAGCTCTGATTATCCAATTGAAGTGCTGAAAAAAGCAGGAGTACATATGGCATCTCCTGAACCAGTAAAAGAGGCACTACAAGTATTTGAAGAGAAATTAAATGAATTAGAAGCATTATTATTTGAAGAAAAGTAATGAAAAAAGACGAGGGATTGTATCCTCGTCTTTTTGTTGAATAGATTCAATGTCGATATTTGTCGGAGAGAAAGGTGAATTTCTTTGTTTTTCTAACTGAAAGGATAGTTTTACGACTGATTTTTAAAATTAAAACCCTTTGAATCGTTTTTTATAATTGAAATAAGAGAGAGTGATAACGATGATTCCAAATAAAAGAGGTAAGGCAATAATTTTAGGAAAAGCTTGTAGTAGAGAGAGGATGTACAAGAAAAAAGAAACGATGACAGCTAGAAAGAGAAGAGCAATATAAGATTTTTTCATAAATAAACCCCCTAAATGACCTTTTTTATAGCTTATTCAAAAATGAAAACGTTTAGAATGTGACAAAAGTGTGAAATTCGACAAAAGGGGTTGTCATCTGACGTCGAATCTTGTAATATAATAAGCGTGAACGAATTCACATACAAACATATACCCCTTTGTTTGAACGTGAAAATTTCTCCCATCCCCTTTAATATTTTTATAAGCCGTAAAGAAAAAGACCTGGTGTTTACACCAGGTCTTTTTCTTTTGCTATCCATTTCCAATAACGTTCGCATTTTACTTCTATCATTTGTACTTTTCGTTTCAGTTGTAATTTTTTTAGTTCGCGTTCAATTTCTTGTTGCGGACAATCATAAATAAATGCTACTTCTTTTGAAGATATAAATTGTGTTGCTTCTAGTAACACTTCTAAAGGTGGTAATGGTTCTGGCTCAATTTCACATTTTACAAGTTCTTTCAATAATTGTACGTATACATCGTAGGAATAATTTCCAGCGATTTTAATACCTTCTTCATCTGAGTTCGCATGAAAAAAGACGAGGGAAGGTATTTCTGTAATATGCATTTCATTCGTGAATTTCAAGTCACATTGGAAAGCTTTTTTTGCACTAGCAGAATGTAGATCTTTTTTAAATTCTTCTACATCAATATTGCTATCTTTCGCACATGCAAGTAATAGTTCGCAGTCAGGGTTTGATACATTTTCAAGGAAAATGTATTCTTGGAGTTTTCGCAAAAACTTCGAACCTGCTTTTCGGCCTTGCAACTCCGCTGCCTTAATTGCCATCGAAACTAAATATGGTGTTGACGATGCTTCTTGCATATGTACCTTTCCATCACATGAAAAACCTTGTAAACTGGTTGTCTTTTCCCACACAAATCGAATATTAGCAGGTTTATTCCATTTGTGTGAGGAAGCGTTCGTTCCATCCACTTTTCCTGTTACGATATGACGAATAGAGAAGTATTTCCCGTATTCAAGCCATAGTTTAATAATAAAAGGCTCAATTTCCCAGCAATCTTTACAAAGTGGATCAATAAATAAATATGCTTCTACAGACTTATGCTCGCATGCGGAAGGAGATGGCATATTTATATGCTTTGCTTCCTGCTTATCCATTACACTTCACCTGTTTCGTTTGGAGTATTAACCATATGCTGAGCGGTTAATGCTAAACGTTCAAAAACAAACTCTCTTATATGACCATGAACTCCAGTATCATCCATTGCTTGCTCCATACATGATAGCCAAGCCTCTGCTCGTTTTGGAGTAATCTCAAACGGAAGATGGCGTGCTCTTAACATAGGATGACCATGTTCTTCAGTGTACAAATTAGGACCACCTAAATATTGTGTTAAAAATTGCTTCTGCTTCCTAGCGGTTTCTGTTAAATCTTCCGGGAAGATGGGAGATAAGTCAGGGTGTTTACTGACATAGGAATAAAATGTATCTACTAATATTGCAATGCATTGTTCACCGCCAATTGCTTCAAATGGTGTCATCGGTTGCTTGCTCATCCTTTATAAACTCCTTTTTCCATGAAATGTATATCTATTGTAGCAATGGAATGTTCGAGAGGGCAAATAAACAGCTTTCTCAAAGATTCTTTGCTTATTCTACGGGTGTAAACTTTTTTAGTGAGATGTATCCACTAGTGAAACATATTCACTAGTGGAATTTTCACTTTAGCGTGCTTTTTTTTGTTTGGCAAGGAAAAAGCGTTTTACTTTGTTATTTGTATGGCGAACAGGTATGTTATGTTGCGTTAATAAATGAATAAATGCAGCTTTTCCTGTTTCTTCATCTTGCACTTCAAATTCAATTTCATAATCATCGTGATTGTAATAGAAACTATGATCAAAGACAAGCGTTCCGCCTTTAAATAATGTTTCTGCTCTTTCTGTTGTTAAACTACCCATATATGTTAAAGCAGAAACAGGAATTTGTAATTTGTGTAATTGATCTACTACTGCTCCTTGAATGATTGTGTTTGTTTCCATCATCATTTTTGCTTCGTCTTCTGTTACGACTTGATGCGTTTCTAATAAACCGATTTCTGCAGGTTGTTTCAACGTTAACGTATAAGTTTCTCCTTTATGACGAATACGAAGTGCAGAGCCAGCTTCTTTTAACGAGAAGTCAGGTGTTTCAAAGTAGTGATTCACTTGTTTAGTAAATGCTTCAATAGAAAACGATTTACATAATGTATCGAATTCTTCTTTTGTAACGATATTTTTGAATTCAATTTCAATTTCTTGTGTCATTGTATAATCTCCTTTTGAAAAATAATTCTTTACACATTATCGCTTTTTCATAAATTTGGTTCAATGTTTTATTTGTTTGCGTCCATGTTATGATACAATAATACTGTTAAGTAAGACAGGAAGTTGAGATGGAGGAGTTAGAGCATGCAAAATAAAATCCAAGTTAAGAGCGTAGAAAAGAGAGAGAATGCTCTTATTTTTTGTGCGGAAAATAGTGAAATAGAGGTAAAGGAGTTAAGTGCGCGTAATCACGTACTTGTAGACTCAGACAATTTATCATTTTTATATATCTTAGAAAATGAATCATCTTTCATTTATGTAAGTATTCCGCACACATGCTGGGAAGCAATGCATGAAGCGATGAATAACGATGTGGTTATGTTCGTTCGCGTGAATGACATTGAAATGGAATTAGAAGGATTAAAAGAAGAAGTAGAATATTTAGTTGAAAATATTGAAGGTAATGCAAATTACGGAGAAGAATTAGTAACTGCTGTAGAAAAAGTATTTCTATAAGCAAATGGATTGATTTTGGTGGTGGTTGAAATGAATCGAAATTGGGAAGAATTTTTAGCACCTTACCACCAAGCGGTGGCAGAGCTAAAAGTGAAACTAAAAGGAATGCGTACTCAATTTGCAATGTTAACAGAGCATTCTCCAATTGAGTTTGTAACAGGAAGGGTAAAGTCGGTTGCAAGTATTATTGATAAAGCGGAGAAGAGAAATGTACCGCTAGACCGATTGAGAGAAGATATGCAGGATATTGCTGGGCTTAGAATGATGTGTCAATTTGTTGATGAGATTAAGCCTGTTGTAGAATATCTTCGAAAACGAAATGACTTTGAAATCGTGGAAGAACGTGATTATGTCACGCAAAAGAAAGATAGCGGTTATCGTTCTTATCATGTTGTCATTAGTTATCCTGTTCAAACGATTCAAGGTGAACAAAAAGTATTGGTAGAAATCCAAATACGCACGCTAGCAATGAACTTTTGGGCAACAATTGAGCATTCTTTAAATTATAAATATAGTGGACGTTTTCCTGAAGATATTAAAATACGATTGCAACGTGCAGCTGAAGCGGCGTTTTTATTAGATGAAGAAATGTCTTCTATTCGTCTTGAAATTCAAGAAGCGCAAAAGGCTTTTTCAAGAAAGCAAGAAACGAAAGATTCCGAATCATAAACTAAAGGGTGTTGGGCGATGAAATTTACAATTATGTCAAAGGGAGATCAATCATCAGATACACTGGCAAGCACGATGAAAGAGTACTTGCTAGATTTTGGATTTATAATGGATGAAAAGGAACCCGATATTGTAATTTCTGTTGGGGGAGATGGAACGCTTTTATATGCGTTTCATCGTTATTATAATCGATTGGATGAAACAGCATTTGTTGGTGTACATACAGGACATCTAGGTTTCTATGCAGATTGGTTACCAACAGAAGTAGAGAAATTAGTAATTGCGATTGCGAAAACACCATTCCAAGTGGTGGAATATCCGCTTTTAGAAGTTATTATTCGCTATGTGAATGGAAGTAAAGAGTCACAGTATTTAGCGATGAATGAGGCGACTGTAAAAAGTGCAGAAGGTACATTAGTAACAGAAGTAGAAATACGCGGAGAATATTTTGAAACATTCCGCGGAGATGGCCTTTGTATCTCTACTCCTTCAGGAAGTACCGCGTATAATAAAGCGCTTGGCGGAGCAATTATTCACCCATCTATTGAAGCGATTCAAATTGCAGAAATGGCGTCCATTAACAATCGTGTATTTCGTACTGTAGGATCGCCACTCGTATTGCCGAAGCATCATACATGTGTGTTAAAGCCAGCTGCAGGAATGAACTTACAAATTACAGTGGATCATTTAACGATGGTTCATCAAGATGTGAAATCAATCCAGTATCGCGTCGCAAACGAGAAAGTACGATTTGTTCGTTTCCGCCCATTCCCGTTCTGGAAACGAGTTCGTGACTCGTTTGTTGCAGATAAATAGAAAGGGTTATATATTTGAACAGATTTACATTGAAATGGGATATAGGGCCGGCTCAAGAGGGAACTTTAGTTAGGGAATTTTTGAAAACGAAAGGTATTTCTAAAGCCGCTTTAACGGATATAAAGTTTCATGGCGGAGCAATTGAAGTAAATGGTCAACATGCGAGTGTTCGTCATCAGTTGCGTGCTGGTGAAGAATTACGTGTCTTTTTTCCAGTGGAGGAAAGAAGTGAAGGGATGATGGCAGAAGATATTCCTTTATGCATTATATATGAAGATGACGCGGTTCTTATCATTAATAAAGAGGCGAATATGTCAACGATTCCGTCTAGAGAACATCCGGCAGGAAGTGTTGCCAATGCGCTGTTATCTCATTATGATAAGCAGCATCTTGCAAGTACAGTGCACATCGTAACACGTTTAGATCGTGATACTTCGGGGCTTATGCTTATTGCAAAAAATCGTTTCGTGCATCATCTTTTATCGAAGCAGCATCAACAAAAAGCTGTGAAACGAACGTATGAAGCAATTGTTCACGGAAAGATTGTAGAACGAGAAGGAATGATTGATGCACCAATTGGTCGAAAATCTGATAGCATTATTGAGCGAATGGTTTGTGAGGATGGACAAAGGGCAGTTACTCATTTTAAAGTAATTGATAGTACATATCATAAGACACATGTAGCGCTTGAGCTTGAGACAGGAAGAACGCATCAAATTCGTGTGCATATGGCTCATATAGGACATCCATTACTTGGTGATAGCTTATATGGAGGGAGAAGGGATGAAATGAAACGGCAAGCACTTCATAGTAAATCTTTGACGTTTTATCATCCTATTTTAGAGAAAGAGATGTCTTTCACTATAAAGCTTCCAAGCGATATGCAAGAAGTGTTGCGGCATACTTAAAAAGGGAACAAAATTCTTATATTATAAAGAATTTTGTTCCCTTTTTTCTTAGCGGAATAATATTAAAATTTGGTTTTCACCCGTACGCTTTATAACGAAAAATCCATTTTCGGCTTTTGTAGCAATGCCATTGTCATTTGGAAGACAAAATCCATGTGCTTCGCAAGTGCCGTCATCACGTACTAACATTTGTCCAATTAATCCGACAGGAAGCCACTCGGCGCGATCTTTTCTGGCTACATATTTGCGAGTTGGATCCCATTCTGTATTTAAAAGAGGTTGTATTTCTTCGGTTTCCGTCCATACATATTGGCGTTTTCCAAAGTTATCTGTTTTATAACGTTTTTCCCAACTTAAAGCCCCGCTATTTCCTATAAGGGCAGGGGTTGCACTAGATATTCCTAAAATGAACGAGTCGTGTGAAGTAGCTATCCGAATTTTTTCTTCGCTACTAAATGTAACGAAATAACCGACATCAATAGGTTTATGATCTTCGGTTTCAAACATTTGTGCAAAATCCGTTCCACTTGCATTGTAAGACGCACCCTCAATGTACATTTCTCCATTATGGGCAAGCCATTTAGCCCCGATATTATGGTCGGTGTCGCTTACACCATTTGCAATAAACCAAGAATAAGCTTCTTCTGCAGTGCCGAAGCGCCCCATAATATGGCTACCTGCAAAATGAGCTGTTGATGTATGATGACCTTCCGCATGAGAAGAGGATCCGTTAGCGATAGTTGCGGTTCCTTCTGCGTGTGCTGCTTCGCCTAAAGCAATCGTCTGTTTACCCTCTGCATGAGAATAAGCTCCGCCTGCTGTCGTTTCACTTCCCTCACTATGCGAACTATGTCCAGTTGCTTTTGAGTTTGATCCCTCTGCATGAGAGAAAGAACCTTTTGCGTGTGTTAATAAGCCTTCCGCATGTGCTGCCATGCCCTCCGCATGAGAGTGAAGCCCTTCCGCATATGCATATCGGCCGCCCCTTTTAACTTTTGTATTTTCAGGTGTAGGTGTCTCAATTATGAGTGGTTTTTCAGTTTGTATATCATTCGATGAAGCCAATGCCTCTTTTATTTTTTTTACTTTGTTTATAATAGCAGCTGGAATTTCTGGTTCCACTTTTTTATTTATTGCTACAGAAATATTTTCTTCCGTCTTTTCTTCTGTTTGATTAGAATGTATTACCTGTTCATCTTGATTTGAGAGCTGTTTATTTTTTTGCTGCATTTTTATTTTTCTGCGATCGATTATGCGGCTCATCACAGCATTTTCTAAAGAGACATATGTTGGTTTTACTTTGCTTTTTTTTGATGACTCTTGTTCTTCCAGTTCTTCTATCGCTGCAGCCCGAATACTACACCAGTTGTTAATTCCGTACATGGGCAGATATAAAGGGGGAAATTTTCTTTTTTGTTTAGAAGATTTTTTCTTCATTATGTCACCTCCTGCGACATTATATGTAGTGTAATTAAAAAAAGATGCACTTTATTGCATCTTTTTTTAATTACTTTACCTAGTTTTATATGAGATCTGCCTAAATAATACGGTAATCTTTCGCTAAGTAAGGTAGTTATGAAATTGGACGGAATTTCTCAGCGACAAAAGGTAAAGAAGAAGGAACAGAGATAGTCTCCATTTCAGGATAACGTAATCCGGTTAATTTGCCACCAAATACAGCACCAGTATCAATATTGACTGTCTGATTGACGAATCGAGGTTCTGCTACTGGTGTATGTCCATATACAATCCAAGCTTGCCCCTTGTACTCTTGCGCCCAATCGCGACGGACAGGTGAGCCATCGGCATGCTTTTCTCCTGTAATATCGCCATATAATACAAAGGTTTGTACTTTTTTATCTCGTCTTCCTATGTAATCTTGCCGAATCCCAGCGTGACATACGATTACTCTTTTTTCATCTAGTATGTGGTAGAGCGGTGATTGTTCATAAAGAGTGATAAACTTTTCTTTTATAATGTTTTGCTTATGAGAAGGGAGTGCCTCATATTCAGCAACAGTTGTTTCAAGTCCGTGAGCGACTGTTACATTACGCCCAAGGAAAAATCGATATAGTTTATTACAGTGATTTCCAGGAGCGTAATAAGCTTCTTTTTTATGTATGACAAGTTCCCATACAATTTCAATCATACGTAATGAATGAGGACCACGGTCTGTAATATCGCCAACGAATGCAAGTTTACGTTGGTCAGGGTGAACCGGTAGACCGCTACTCCAGTTATATCCTAGCTTCTCTGTTAAATTTTGAAACTCTTGGAAGCATCCATGAATATCTCCTATAATGTCATATTTCATATTTAAACCTCCATCGTATTTTTCATTAGTATATCTAAAAAAGGATAGAGATAAAAATATAGCGTTTTTGTGTTGTTCATTTAAACATAAAGATTTTCGTTCTTGAGCGAACATTTAAAATGAATCCAATCGCAATCATGTATGTAAGCAGTGAACTTCCTCCGTAACTCATAAGAGGTAATGTTATCCCTGTAATGGGAAGTAATCCGATTGTCATCCCGATATTTTGGAATACTTGGAAAGTAAACATTCCGATTGTACCAGCGCAAATGTAACTACCGAAAGGGTCATTACTTTCTAAAGCAATATGAATCATTCGAAAAATGAGTAAGAAAAAAAGAGAAATAATGACACTTGCGCCTAGAAAGCCAAATTGTTCAGCGACATTAGTGAAAATAAAATCTGTATGTGGTTCTGGAAAATATACTTGTCCATTTTCCCACCCTTTTCCTTGCATTTCTCCGGATCCAGTCGCTAAGAATGCTTGTCTTAATTGATAGCCTTGTGCATCATATTTGTAAGGTGCTAACCATCCGTAGAAGCGATTTAATTGATACTCTTTTAAAATGTGTGCTTTAAAGAAATCTGTGTGAGTAAAAAAAATATATATTAATGTAGATCCAGCAACGAAAGTACCTGAAACTAATCCAAAAATAAAACGCCATCGTATGCCAGAAACTAGTATCATTGCTGCAAGCATCGCTGAAATGACCATTGTGTTTCCTAAATCTGGTTCTTTTGCAATAAGTAGTAGTGGTGGCAAGCTTGTCGCAAATATTTTTCCAAGTAGTAAAAAATCGTCATGTATCGTTTGGGAAAAATATTTCTCATTATGATTTGCTATAATTCGTCCAATGACGATAATTAAAAACAATTTCATAATTTCAGAAGGCTGAAAATTTCCGATGCCTGGGAGCCTGTACCAAGCGGTAGCGCCTTTAATTGTAACGGCACCTGGTACTTGAAGTTCTAGTCCAATAAGTAGTACCATTGCAAAGCTGTACAAATACCAAGCAATTTTTTGATAACGATCGAAGTCGATAATCATAATAACACCAATGGCTATAAATCCAATGAAATACCATTGGATTTGCTTTAGTACAAAATTGACGTTTTGTAAAAATGGCGGTAAAGAGGCTTGCGCACTTGCAATAGCACAACAACTAACAATCCCAATGGCAAATAAAATAAATAGTAATACGTAGTCTATTTGATATTGAGAATTTGGATCTTTCAATGTAGGTATTCCTTTCTACTGCTCTTTATAGTAATGGATTTTATCCCGCATTAATGGGCAGTAAGACCCCCACCTCAAAATTCAGCGAAAGCGAAGAAGTTAGGTGGGGGATCAACTGCCCGTAAAAGCCCGATTGGTGAGAGCTGATTAAAGTTTCACTTTATAGTATGAGAAAGAATGTATGAACTATACGAATGATTCACATATAGTCCATACACTTTTAATTTTGCAGAGTAGTTTAATTGTTTAGCTCTTTAATAATTATATCCAAACAATGAGAGAGACGTACATGTGCGTCAGGAAAAATATCTAGTTGATGAAGATAGTATTTTAAGGAACTTTTACACCATTGGTAAGCACTAAGTAGAGCTGCTCTATAGTCCGTAGTATTTTGTAAAAAGCCATATTCTTTTGCTGTTATAACAAGGTGTGTGAAATCTTCACAACCTTGAAGGAGCTTATTGTGTATTTGTTGTCCAGCATGGTAGCGAAATTGACTTAAAGGCTCAGAAATGTATATTGCATTTCCTTTAGAAAGTAAAGAAATCCATGAGGCCATATCAACACTACAAGAATATTGTCGCTCTTTAAGGGTGCCAAAAGGTTCAGTGAGCAATTCCTTTCGGAACAAAGTAGTTGTAGGCTCACCGATAATGTTGTGTCCGCCCTTTAACATCCAATTACCTAAAAATATCCCGTTTAATGGGGTGTCTTCACTATATAACCTTTGTGTTGGATGGGAATCACCTATTAGATTTCCATGATCATCAATGCGTACTCGATAAGAAGTAACAAGAGCAAGATTTTTATTGGGATCTTGCTCAAAATAGGTCATCATTTTTTGTATTTTATGCTTATAAAACACGTCATCGTCCATTAAAAAATTTATATACTCACCATTTGATTTTTCTATGAGCATAAGGTCATTGTGAAATTGTCCTAGAGTAGGGGTATTTCGAATGTATGTTATATTTTTATAATTTGGTAAGTATTGTTCGCGTATTAAAGTTGCTGTTTCATCATTTGTACTATCATCTCCGATGATGATTTCAATATTTGAATAAGTTTGTGCCAATGCACTTTCTAGAGCAATTTTGAAATAATGAGGCCGATTATAAGTAGGAATAAGGATGGAAACGAGAGGTGGATTTTTTTCATTCATCATACATAACTTCCTTTCAGAAGCTTTTTTTTGTTAGAACAATATCTTGGTAACTTGTATATTCATATCTGCCGCACCATAAACCGTAATGCGGCTTATTGATTATTTCTAGGCCGTACTTATTCAATAGATTGCAAATATCTGTCTCAGGATAAGCAACTGCGAAATTCGGAATATCTTTATTTACAACGTAGCAATTTTCGATTCGATGATAAAAACCTAATGTACTTTGTCCTGCATTTAAATAATAGGATGATTCAGGGTTTATAAGAAAGAATGTAATGAAACATCTCCCGTCTTTTTTTAATACACGTACAATTTCAGATACGTAATGTTCTAATTCTTTTGGGAGAAGATGTGTAAATACAGAAGTTAAAAAGATAAAATCGAATGTTCCGTCTTCATAGGGAAAACGATATTGAGAGGCATCTTCTTTTCCTTCCGGATTATAGAATTGATTGTATATGTCAACATGTTCAAAGTGAAAATTATTACGCATAGTTGAAATGTTATTTTGACACCAAGTAATTCCATCTTTAAACAAATCAAATCCATAATACGCTCCATCATCATTTAAGTAATTCATTAATGGTACAGCCATTCGGCCGACACCGCAGCCTACATCTAATACTTTTTCATTTGATTTTAAAGCACCAATTTGAATAAAATGCTTTAGGAACTCTTTTCCAACCTTTTTGAAGTCGCCACCTACATATTGGACGAGTTCAGGAGGGGGGAGTAAAGTCATTTCTTTGTTAAGTTCACTCATGAGTATACCCCTTTCTTGTATGAGAAGATGCAGTAAATCTATTAATAAAATTTTCAATTTGTAGTGAGAGAATACAGGAAAACAATTGTTATATGTAAGGAGATTCCGAAAAAGAATACTTAATTGGATTAGAAGTGAGAGAAGAATGAGTGAAAATGGAATCTCCTATAGATTAAATCTTTTTTTATTCTTTTCTCCAATAAACGCCAAATACATCAATTTTAGTAATAGGGGCTTTTAAATTTCGTTGGTTTCTAAAGTCTGTCACAGCCTCAGCGCATGGCGGTAGCCCGTAGTCATCGATAATTATATAGCCACCTTTAGAAACTTTATCATATAAGTTCACGAGACCATCCATTGTGGATTCGTACATATCACCATCAAGCCGTGCAATTGCTATTTTTTCAATTGGTGCTGTTGGTAAAGTATCTTTAAACCAACCTTTTAAAAATTTCACTTGATCATTTAGTAAATCATATTTTTTGAAATTCTCTTGTACTTGTTCTAAAGAGACGCGTAAGTAATCGAATGTGTGTAAATAATCACCGTAATCTTTTGGATATTGTTCTAGATTCGGTGCTGGCAAACCTTCAAATGAATCTGCAACCCACACATTACGATCCGTAATGTTGTTTGCTTGTAAAAAACCATTCATAAAAATGCATGATCCTCCGCGCCATACACCTGTTTCAATAAAATCACCTTCTATATTTTCACGAACAACGGTTTCCATCGCCTCTTGTAATTGGTTCATACGTTCTCGACCAATCATGCTATGTGCTGCTCTTGGCCAATCCATTCCATCATGACGTTCACTTTTAGAAACATTTGGTTTTACAATTTTTAAGTTATGGTTTTCAGCATATTGCTTAATGAATAAAGGGAGGGGGACTGTAACTGGTTCGAATTCTAGTTCTTTTGAAATATGTAGAGATGCGGGTAAGTATGCCTCATATTCTAACCATATTTCAAATAAAATGGTCTTCTTTAGCAATTCGAGATAAAGCTGAACAGCAGATTTACTTTCCATATTTGTGCCTCCTGCAAAATGTCATACAACAATATGATTATGTAGATAGCGAATGTTTCATGATTGAATTTGAAATTGAAAAAGCAGTAAAACTGATATCAGTTTTACTGCTAAGTAAAAAATTAAGCGATTTTTTCAATAATAATAGATGCATTTGTACCAAGAGCTAATGATAGCCCAAGTCCTGTAACGATTACTTCAACTAATGATGGAGTTGTCGTAATTTGCGTAATTGCTTGAACAACGATAGGTGCTCCAACTGAGATTAAAGTAGCCCCAGTACCTGGTACAGATACCCCATTTACTTGGATTGTAAGCCCCCCTAATACACTTATTGCCGCAGTATATACGATAACAGTGATTTTATAGAATCCAGTTTCAGCAATAACGAAAGTATCAGCATCTAATTGAGAAATTGCTGTACCAAACTGAGATCCAACAGTATTAAATGGTACTGGAGCATTTAGTCCAAGATCTAAAGAAATTCCAGCGGAGTTAAATGCATACAATCCTGCTGGAAGTCCTAGTCCGGATGGTCCAGTCGGTCCAGTCGGTCCAGTAGCCCCAGTCGGTCCAGTAGCTCCAGTAGCTCCAGTGTCACCAGTCGGCCCTGTAGGTCCAGTAGCCCCAGTGTCACCAGTCGGCCCCGTAGGTCCAGTAGCCCCAGTGTCACCAGTCGGCCCCGTAGGTCCAGTAGCCCCAGTGTCACCAGTCGGCCCCGTAGGTCCAGTAGCCCCAGTGTCACCAGTCGGCCCCGTAGGTCCAGTAGTCCCAGTGCCACCAGTCGGCCCCGTAGGTCCAGTCGGCCCCGTAGGTCCAGTAGGTCCAGTTGGCCCGGTAGGTACAGTCGGCCCTGTAGGTCCAGTCGGTCCAGTCGGCCCGGTCGGCCCAGTCGGAAGGGTAAACGGTGGTATCGGTGGTAATGTTGGTCCTACAAGATTAGGGTCAAATGCACTAGCTGATAAAGATTCATCGGGATTTAATCCATTTGAATAATTATTATTTGACATAAATTCACCTCCATAAAGCGTTCATTATATAGTAGATGCAAAACCGAAAGAAAATGACACGGACATTTGAATTATTGAAAAGAAATCTTAAACTACTTGAACAATTTAAAAAAATGGAAAGTTTAGTATATGTATAACATATGATTGATTTGGAAGAGGGTGATTATGTTGAACAAGCAAGGAATTACAATTAGTTTATGTATGATTGTTCGAGATGAGGAGGAGACAATAGCCCGTTGTTTAGAAACAGTTGAAAAAATTGTGGATGAAATTATAGTAGTTGATACAGGTTCCGTCGATCGAACGAAAGAAATCGTAGAGAAATATACTTCTAACATATATGATTTCCAGTGGATTGATGATTTTGCAGCAGCAAGAAATTTTTCTTTTTCAAAAGCGACGCAAGAGTATATATTGTGGCTAGATGCAGATGATGTCTTATTAGAAGATGCTCAAGAAGCATTGAAACTTTTAAAAAGAGAATTAGATCCTAAAATTGATGCTGTTTCGATGCCTTATCACCTTGCAATGGATTCTAACGGGAAACCTTTATATTGTACAAAAAGAAATCGACTTGTAAAGCGTGAAAAACAATTTCAATGGTTTGGAAAGGTTCATGAGTATTTAGCTATTTCTGGTGAGGTTTTTAGTAGTAATGTTGCTATTACACATAAAAAAGAAAAAAAAGTAACAAATCGTAATTTGAAAATTTTTCAAAATACTGTAGCGGCAGGTGAAGAATTAAGTCCGAGAGATTTATTTTATTACGCAAATGAATCTACAGATAACCAAAAATATGATGATGCAGTTCTTCTATATGAAACATTTCTTAATCAAGACGAAGGATGGTATGAAGAGAAAATTTATGCATGTGGTAAGTTAGGAGATTGCTATGCAAAGCTCGGAATGTGGGAGAAGGCAATCGAATCTTGTGTGAAGTCGTTTCGGTATGACGTCCCTAGAGGAGAGAATTGTACAAGAATAGGATATATATATATGGAACAAGAAAAATATAATGAAGCGATATTTTGGTTTAAACTTGCTACGGAAGTACCAATGGCAACGGAAAGTCCTTTCCATAGTCCAGCTAGCTACACATGGCTACCCTATTTACAAATGTGTATTTGTTATAGCAGGTTAGGGGAGCAGGATAAAGCGTATTATTACAATGAATTAGCAGCTTCTTATGTTCCGAATAATGCTGCAATTGAATATAACCGTAAATATTTTCGGGGAGTTTTTGATAAACCATATAAAGTGTAATAGGTTTCGTTTTTTAGAAATGATTTATCGCTATTCTAACTCTAATAGATTGGTTATATATTAGAGTATCAGTAACGTAACCAATATAAATAAAAGATTTTATACTGCTATTTGCGGGCTAATAATCATTGGGGGATGAACAAAATCTGCACTTTATAGAATTCATATGAGATTTATATTTCTAATTCAATTTGCATAAGGAGTGTGTGAAATGAATCGCGAAAAAAGTTCTTTATATGAAGAAAAATCCGAGCATTATTATAATGCAGCGAATCCGAATTTATTAAAGCATATAAAAAAGGAATGGAAAGAAGTTCTTGATATTGGTTGTTCGAGCGGTGCATTGGGAGCAGCTATTAAAGAAAACGGTACACGTGTATCAGGAATAGAGGCATTTCCAGAGGCGGCAGAAAAAGCGAAAGAAAGACTAGATCATGTTATTTTAGGGGATATAGAAAAAATAGATCTTCCTTATGAGGAGGGGCAATTTGATTGCGTCCTATTTGGGGATGTATTAGAGCATTTATTTGATCCGTGGGCTGTGATTGAAAAGGTTAAGCCATATATAAAGCAAAATGGTGTGATTTTAGCAAGTATACCAAACGTTGCTCATATTTCAGTATTAGCTCCCTTACTTGCTGGAAATTGGACGTATACAGAATATGGTTTATTAGATAAAACACATATTCGTTTCTTTACATTCAATGAAATGCTAAGAATGTTTTTAAAAGCAGGATATTCAATTAGTAAAGTAGATCGTGTATATGTTGATCATAAAATGTATGAGCCGCTTATTGAGGAGTTATATGGAATTTGTAAAAAATATCGTCTTGGAAGTGGCTTCATGGCTGAGACAGTTGTATTTCAGTATATTATTGAAGCTGAAAAATCACAATTATGAGTGCTGCAGACAAAACAATATTATTTGTTACATGTATAAATGATCGGAAATTGTATGCAAACTGCGTGCGACATATATTGCAATTGTTAGTACCGCCAGGGTATATTGTCCAATTTATGCCGATTCGAAATGCGAAAAGTATGACGAGTGGATACAATCAAGCCATTTCGCATCCAGCGAAGTATAAAGTGTATTTACATCAAGATGTTTTTATTATAAATAGGGCTTTTTTATACGGATTACTTCAATTATTTGAGGAACATGAAAACCTTGGGATGATTGGGATGGTTGGAGCGCAATATGTTCCTCCGACTGGCGTATGGAACGAAGGGCGTGGAATTGTAGGGAAAGTCATTGGTTATATGAATGATTTGTTTTATATGGCAAGTTTAGAACAACCGTATCATGAATCAAAAACATTTATTCCTGTAGAATGTATTGATGGTTTATTAATGGCCACACAATATGATGTTCCGTGGCGAGAAGACTTATTTGACGGATTTGATTTTTATGATGTATCTCAATCATTTGAATTTAGAAAAGCAGGATATACAGTTGGTGTACCTGTACAGCGCGATGCTTGGTGTATCCATTATCATTTTGATGTGAATATGACGAACTATGAAAAGTATCGGAAAATATTTGTGGAACAATATATGTCAGATGTAAATAAGGAAGAATAAAAGGGGGGACAAAAATGAAAGATCATACAATATTAGTCGTTGTTTGTGTAAATAATGAGGAGCTTTTCAAACAATGTGAGAGCCAAATAAGAAACATTTTTGTTCCCCCAGGTTATGTCGTGCAAATTTTTCCGATACGAGATGCACAAAGTATGGCAAGTGCATACAACCGAGCCCTTTCATATCCAGCGAAATACAAAGTGTATATACATCAAGATACATATCTTATTAATCGAGACATGTTTTCTGCACTTATATCTCTTTTTAAAGAAAATGAAAAGCTTGGTTTAATAGGAGTCGCTGGGGCTCAGTTTTTACCGAATAACGGGATATGGTGGGAAGGAAAAAATTTAGTAGGGAAAGTGATTGAGTATAGAAGACGGAATTATCAATTATTAAATTTAGATCAGGTTTTTTATGGTAATCAACCATTTTTGTCAGTTCAGGCAATTGATGGCTTATTCATGGCAACGCAGTATGATATTCCGTGGCGAGAAGATTTGTTTCAAGGGTTTCACTTTTATGATGTGTCACAGTCTTTAGAGTTTCAAAGGGCTGGTTATTTAATCGGTATCCCAAATCAAGCAAATTTATGGTGTATTCATTACAACGGGGATGAGTTTGATGCGGATACATATGAGAAGTACCGGAAAGTGTTTGTAGAACATTACAAAGATATATTATCTCCATCATAAAGGAGAGATGCAAAGTGAAAGGAATTATTTTAGCAGGTGGTACTGGATCGAGATTATATCCAATAACGAAAGTAACGAATAAGCATTTACTTCCTGTTGGTCGGTATCCAATGATTTATCATGCGGTATATAAGCTAAAACAATGCGATATTACAGATATTATGATTATTACAGGTAAAGAGCATATGGGGGATGTTGTTAGCTTTTTAGGGAGTGGTCATGAATTTGGAGTGTCCTTTACGTATCGTGTGCAAGATAAAGCGGGCGGGATCGCACAGGCGTTAGGGCTTTGTGAAGATTTCGTCGGGAATGATCGTATGGTAGTTATATTAGGGGATAATATTTTTTCAGATGATATTCTTCCGTATGTTGAAGAGTTTGCAAATCAAAAAGAAGGTGCGAAAGTGCTATTGCAATCTGTAGAAGATCCCGAAAGATTTGGCGTAGCACATATTCAAAACCGAAAAATAGTTAAAATTGAAGAAAAGCCGAAAGAGCCGAAAAGTTCTTATGCGGTTACGGGAATTTATTTGTATGATTCGAAAGTCTTTTCTTATATTAAAGAATTAAAACCTTCTGCACGGGGAGAACTTGAAATTACAGATATAAATAATTGGTATTTAAAACGAGGGGTACTTACTTATAATGAAATGAACGGCTGGTGGACTGATGCGGGAACTCATGCTTCGCTTCAAAAGGCGAATACGTTAGCGCGTGATATTAATTTTGGGAAACAGTTTAACGGAGAATAGGTGAGAATATGAAAGTTGTAGAAACAAATTTTACCGATGCAAAATTGTTAGAACCGAGGTTGTTTGGAGACGAGCGTGGCTTTTTTTCAGAGAGTTATAATAAGCAGGTGCTAGAAACATTAGGGATAACGTATTCATTTGTACAGGATAACGTATCTTATTCGGCTAAGGCAGGAACGATTCGAGGACTACACTTTCAAAAAAAACCGAAAGCACAAACGAAACTCATTCAAGTTATGCAAGGGGCAATTTATGATGTTATCGTTGATTTACGAAAAAAATCACCAACATTTAAACAATGGAAAGGATATATTTTAAGTGCAGATAACCATCGGCAATTACTAGTGCCAAAAGGGTTTGCGCATGGATTTTGCACGCTTGTTCCGCATACTATCGTTATGTATAAAGTAGATGAATATTATAGCGCAGAGCATGACTCAGGATTACTTTGGGAAGATAAAGATTTAGCAATTCCTTGGCCAGTAACCGATCCTATATTGTCCGATAAGGATCAGATATTACCATTATTAGAGGAATATGAAGATAGTTTTTAAGTAGGAGCGTTGTTTATGAATATATTAGTAACAGGTGGGGCTGGATTTATTGGAAGTAATTTCGTTCATTACATGCTACAAAGTTATGAAACATATAAAATTATTAATTACGATGCATTAACATATAGCGGGAATTTAAATAACGTAAAATCTCTTCTGGATCACCCGAATTACTCTTTTGTAAAGGGAGAAATTCAAAATGGAGAGCTATTAGAACACGTTATAAAAGAGCGGGACGTACAAGTGATTGTAAATTTTGCAGCTGAATCACATGTGGACCGTAGTATTGAAAATCCGATTCCTTTTTATGATACAAATGTAATTGGGACGGTCACTTTATTAGAACTAGTTAAAAAATATTCGCATATAAAACTTGTGCAAGTATCAACGGATGAAGTGTATGGCTCTTTAGGAAAAACAGGGAAGTTCACAGAGAAAACGCCGTTAGCTCCAAATAGTCCATATTCTTCAAGTAAGGCGAGCGCGGACATGATAGCTCTATCTTACTACAAAACATATCAATTACCGGTTATAGTAACGCGTTGTTCTAACAATTATGGACCGTACCAGTATCCTGAAAAATTAATTCCATTAATGGTTACGAATGCACTAGAAGGAAAAAAACTACCGTTATATGGTGATGGTTTAAATGTAAGAGATTGGTTACATGTAACGGATCATTGCAGTGCGATTGACGTTGTTTTGCATAAGGGACGTGTCGGAGAAGTATATAATATAGGTGGAAATAATGAAAAAACAAATGTAGAAGTTGTGGAACAAATTATTACTCTTTTAGGAAAAACAAAAAAAGACATTGAATATGTTACAGATCGTTTAGGGCACGATCGTCGTTATGCGATTGATGCAGAGAAAATGAAGAATGAATTTGATTGGGAACCGAAATATACGTTTGAACAAGGATTACAAGAGACGGTGAAATGGTATGAAAAGAATAAGGAATGGTGGAAACCACTAAAAGACCAGTAAGGGGCATGTTAAATGAAAGAGAGGGTTATCATAACAGGAGCAAACGGTCAATTAGGAAAGCAACTATTTGAAGAGTTAGACTCTGAAGAATATGATATATATCCATTTGATAAAAAGTTATTAGATGTGACAAATATATCCCGAATACAACAAGTGGTACAAGAAATAAAACCACATATAATTATTCATTGTGCTGCCTATACGAAAGTAGATCATGCGGAGAAAGAACAGGATCTTGCATATAGAATAAATGCAATCGGAGCTCGAAATGTAGCGGTTGCTTCACAATTAGTAGGGGCGAAGCTAGTTTATATTAGTACTGATTATGTATTTCAAGGCGCCAGACCAGATGGATACGACGAATTTCATAGTCCAGCGCCGATAAATATATATGGGGCCTCTAAGTATGCGGGGGAGCAGTTCGTCAAAGAGTTACATAATAAATATTTTATCGTTCGCACATCGTGGCTATATGGTAAATATGGGAATAATTTCGTGAAAACGATGATGCGATTAGGAAAAGAAAGAGATGAAATATCTGTTGTAGCGGATCAAGTTGGCTCTCCTACGTATGTGGCGGATTTGAATATGGTTATTAATAAGCTCATTCATACTTCTTTATACGGTACATACCACGTATCAAACAGAGGCTCATGCTCTTGGTTTGAATTTGCACAAAAGATATTTTCGTACGCCAATATGAAAGTGAATGTATTACCTGTTTCAACGGAAGAATTCGGGGCTGCGGCTGCGAGGCCCAAATATTCTATTTTTCAACATAACATGCTAAGATTAAATGGTTTTTCACAAATGCCGTCTTGGGAAGAAGGATTAGAGCGGTTTTTTATAGAAACCAAAAGTCATTAACAAATTTCTGTTAATGACTTTTTTGTTTGCCTTTAAGCGGTTTTATGGTACTATAATTATAGTATCAGGTACTAATAACAAGTATAAGTATTTCTGGGAGGATATATCATGGAACTATTACAAGGGAAAACATTTGTTGTTATGGGCGTTGCGAACCAAAGAAGTATTGCATGGGGAATAGCTCGCTCTTTGCATAATGCAGGTGCAAAATTAATATTCACATATGCAGGAGAACGTTTAGAAAGAAACGTTCGTGAATTAGCGGACACATTAGAAGGACAAGAATCACTTGTATTACCTTGTGATGTAACGAATGATGAGGAACTTACAGCTTGCTTTGAAACAATTAAACAAGAAGTAGGTACTATTCACGGTGTAGCACATTGTATTGCTTTTGCAAATCGCGATGACTTAAAAGGTGAATTTGTAGATACTTCTCGCGATGGATTTTTACTTGCACAAAATATTAGTGCATTCTCTTTAACAGCTGTAGCAAGAGAAGCGAAGAAAGTAATGACAGAAGGCGGAAATATTTTAACGTTAACATACCTTGGTGGCGAGCGCGTTGTGAAAAATTATAACGTTATGGGTGTTGCGAAAGCTTCATTAGAAGCGAGCGTGAAATATTTAGCGAACGATTTAGGTCAACACGGTATTCGTGTTAACGCTATTTCTGCAGGACCAATTCGTACGTTATCTGCAAAAGGCGTAGGCGATTTCAACTCAATCTTAAGAGAAATTGAGGAGCGCGCACCACTTCGTCGTACAACAACGCAAGAAGAAGTTGGCGATACAGCAGTATTCCTATTCAGTGATTTAGCACGCGGTGTAACAGGAGAAAACATTCATGTTGATTCAGGGTATCATATCCTAGGATAAATATAATATTAATTTTTAAAGGACAATCTCTAAATGCTGAGATTGTCCTTTTATTTGTTCTGAGAAAGAACGATTTTTAACGAAAGTTCTTGCCACGTGATGAATATAACTATAATAGTACACGATTTATTCAGCTACGTATGGAAGTGGGAGGGACGAGTGTGAAGAATAAAAATAAAAGTTCAACAGTTGGAAAACCGTTGTTATATATCACGCAAGTAAGTTTAGAACTTGCTGCACCGAAAATAAAAAGGATTATCCTGACAAACTTTGAAAATGAAGATCAAAAAGAAAAAAGTAACATACAGGAAAATGTTGTAAGTAGTGCTGTGGAAGAGGTAATAGAACAAGAACAACAAGAAGAGCAGCAAGTGGAAGAAAAAATAGAAGAAGAGGAAAAAGAAGAACACGCAGAACAAGAAGAGCAAGAACCAGAACCAGTAAGAACCGTCCCACATAATAAATCATTTAAGGATATGAATAATGATGAAAAAATTCATTTTTTATTAAACCGCCCTCATTATATTCCGAAAGTAAGGTGCAGAATAAAAACAGCTACAGTTTCTTATGTTGGATCAATCATATCGTATCGTAATGGCATCGTATCTATTATGCCGCAAAATAGTATGAGAGATATTAGGTTGTCTATAGATGATATCCAATCAATTAGTATGGCCGGCTTTTAAATATGTAAAGGTGGTAGAAAGCTTCTACCACCCCAATAGTTTTTTAGTTTACTTCACTTATTAGATAGTAACGTCGCGTAAGCACTGAATCGCACAGAAACAGCTTAAATCAACAGTAATGCAAGTAGATGTCGATACTAGTCTTGCATTTGGTACAGCTAAAAACGTACAAATTGGGTCATCAGTAGGTGGTACAGGAGAGCTATCACCTAATACTACACTTAATACACGTAGTACAGCACAGCTATCATCATCTACACTTTCCACACGGAAAATTGGAGATCGGCAGCCAACAAGGCTTGCAGATGGCGCAAATGCTTCAAATGGTGCTCCAGCTTTTGTGTATAAAATAAAAGGACGTGTATTTGCTACTGATGCAGTATTATGTGCACCTAAAAATGGGATTTCACAACCAGATCCACACGTTGTTGTAGAACAATCTTGTAATTCATTGATGAATTTAACAACGTCAACTACACAATGAGAAGAGCCATGGTGTTTATTTTCGTTACAACTCATTAATGTCACTCCTTATCTTCTTGTTTGTATTTACATTAATAAGATATTGGAGTCGAGGAGATTTGGTCACAATCTCAAGACCTTTTTTTTTAAATAGGCGAAAGAGGATAAGGGAAGGTGGAATTATGCTGTTTACAAGCTGGCTTTTATTTTTTATTTTCGCGTTAGCAGCCTTTAGGCTCACTCGTTTAATTGTTTATGATAAAATTACAGCCTTTTTGCGAAGACCATTTATTGATGAATTAGAGATTACGGAGCCAGATGGAAGTGTATCAACGTTTACAAAAGTGAAAGGTAAAGGATTAAGAAAGTGGATTGGCGAATTATTAAGCTGTTATTGGTGTACAGGTGTATGGGTTAGTGCTTTTTTATTAGTTTTATATAATTGGATTCCTATTGTTGCGGAGCCGTTACTTGCATTATTAGCTATTGCAGGAGCAGCAGCAATCATTGAAACGATTACAGGATATTTTATGGGAGAATAATATATTTTCATAATAAGAGAAAAAGCGGAGTTTAAAAGAATGAGGGAACGGAAATAAAGAGTTGTTCATATAGTAAATAGACAGAATTGACAGTAGAGGAGATGTTTGCTGTGAGCAATAATCCAAGGCAAAATTCATATGACCTGCAGCAGTGGTATCAAATACAGCAACAGCACCATGCACAACAACAGGCATATCAAGAACAATTGCAACAACAAGGATTTGTGAAGAAAAAGGGATGTAATTGTGGGAAAAAGAAGAACACAATAAAACACTATGAAGAATGAAACACTCATGTTACTGTGAGTGTTTTTATTATATATAAAAAGCGGTATTTCTGTATTAGAAATACCGCTTTTTACTAGCTAATTTGTGCAACTGTTAATGCTGCTGCACGGATGTCTACAGTTCCAATTAACTCAACTGGTACAATTTGAATTAAGTCACCAGGGTTTAAGTTAATAAGAATAACACCGCTGGATACGTCTACTTCACCAGTACCAATAACGTTAGAACGAACCGCTGTACCTGATCCAGGAATAATGTTAGCTGGTGTACCTAATGATAAGAAGAAACGACCAGCTTCTGGTGCTACAGGTGCGTTATCAAGACTAATCGTTAATGTATAACTGATTTGATAAATACCAGCTCGTAGAATTCGAATGCCATCTCCAACACTTACTGTATCATTTATTACAGGAACAGTAATATTTGGGTTTGGACTTACGCTAGGTAATAATAGTGGTGTAAATAGTGAAGCGAACTGAGGTGCAGACGCGTTGAAAGCAAAACCGAAGGCAGGTAATGTACTAGCTGGCTTCGCCTCGCAATCGATTTTAGTAAATTCGCAATCAGAAGAGAACATGTTTTTCACTCCTTTATCTGTTTCTACTTTCAGTTAATGAAAAGGACAGGTTCTATGTTCTAGACAAGTTCCCAATTTTAAGAAATTTACATAAGAATACTCTTTAAGCATGGATTGGGTGGCAGAATACTCTGCCACCCAATCCATGCTTAACTCATTATTTAGTTTTAAATAGAAACATCGCGTAAGCATTGAATAGCACAGAAGCAACTTAAATCAACAGTAATGCAAGTGGAGGTTGATACTAATCTTGCATTTGGTACAGCTAAAAATGTACAAATTGGGTCATCAGTAGGTGGTACGGGTGAGTTATCACCTAATACTACAGTTAATACACGTAATACAGCACAGTCATCATCATCTATACTTTCTACGCGGAAAATGGGAGATCGGCAACTAGTAAGGCTTGAAGATGGTGCAAATGCTTCAAAAGGTGCTCCGGCTTTTGTGTATAAAATAAAAGGACGTGTATTCGCTACTGATGCAGTGTTATGTGCTCCTAAAAATGGAACTTCGCAACCAGATCCACATGTTGTCGTTGCACATTCTTGCAGTTCATGTATAAAGCGAACGACATTAGATACACAGTTGAAATCACAATCATGTTCATGATGGTCTTCGTTACAATTGCAGCTCATTATGTTCACTCCTTCTCGTGAGTTCTGACATACACTATTACAATATGAGTGGGATATGGCTGATATTACGTTAATTCTCACGATAAAAACAAGGAATTTATATAGGAGGGATGTACATAACGTGATATAAAAAAAGACATCCTTATTTAGTGGATGTCTTTTCAGGCAAATCTTTTCGCACAGTATATAAAAAACGAGATATGTCTAATTTCTTTCCTCTGAAAAATTGCGGAGAAGAAATGTAAAGTTCTTCTTTCGCACGTGTAATGGCGACATACAGTAATCGGCGTTCTTCTTCTAGCGCTTCAGAAGTTTCCGTAATACGATCATTTGCATCTTTTAAAGAAGAAGTATGGGGCAGGATTCCATCACTCGCTCCAAGTAAAAAGACACATGGAAATTCAAGGCCTTTTGCGTTATGGATTGACATAAGTGAAACGGCATCTTTTTGCGGCATTGTTTTTAATGCTTCCATTTCTTTTTGACCTTGAATCGCCTCGTCGATAAATTGTAAATAAGCTGGAATATCGGTGAAACGAGTTGCAGACTCCATTAATTCTTCCAACATTTCTTCTTGTATGTCTTTATGCATCGTAAAGGAAGAACGATCGTTACTTTGTAAGTACTCTAAATATTTTCCTTTACCATGAATGATTTCTTTTAATGCTTTTTTCGGTTCTAATTCTTTAATAAACTTAATAAAATCGATGCGCTCATTTACCTTTTTCACTTGAAAAGGTTTTAAGCTTGGATTTAATAGTAAGAAATGAAGAAGAGAAGGGAAGCGTCCCTCACCATATTTCCATTGTTCACGTTCAATAAATGAAATACAATCATCACGTCCGATATACATCGTCGGCAATATGTTTGAAAGTGATTCTAGTCGAAACGGCTCAATCACGAGTCTTAAATGATCTAATACAGGCTTAATTAAAGAATGTTCATAAAATGATTGGCTCGCCCCGTGTTTAATAAACGGGATTTTATGAATGGTAAGCTGATCAAGTAACGAACGACTTACAGAATGTGTGCGATACAGTAAACAAAAATCTTTATAGTTTCGTTCACCGCTATCTACTTTTTCTTGAATGAGCTGTAAAATTTGATTTGCTTCATCAAGAGTCGTAGCAGGTCTTGCATAAAAAGGTTGTACACCTTCCTCACGAACGGAGTATAGCTCTTTATCAAAACGTTCTTGATTTAATTTTATAACTTCATTTCCAAGCCCGACGATAAAGGGATTGGATCGATAATTCGTATTTAGTGCAATAATTGTTGTGTTATCAAATTCTTTTGGAAAAGATAAAATAATTTGGTGACTTGCCCCTCGCCAGCCATAAATTGCTTGATCATCATCACCTGCGATGAACAAATTATTTCTTGGCGTGGCTAACAATTTTACAATTTCATATTGTGCATAGGATGTATCTTGAAACTCATCTACTTCAATGTAGTGAAAACGTTGTTGTAATTGAGTTAGTAAAGGAGCATTATTTTCTAACATGTAATATGTTTCCAATAAGATGTCATCGAAATCAATATAATTGTATCGTTGTTTTACCTCTTCAAAACGTTCATATACTTCTTTAAATTCTTGTTCCACTGGTGTTTTCGCTTTTACATCTTTCGGACGATTTAATTTGTTTTTCTCAAGTGAAATCATCGCGAGCATCGTTTCCGCATCATAATCGTCTTTTAAACGCAATTCTTTTAAGATTTTCTTTATCATAATTTGTTTATGTTTTTCATTTGCTAAAATTTGCTGATTATACCCTTGACTACGAAGCAATTTTAAGAAAACAGAGTGAAATGTACCAGCAACAACGTAGCTACTTGCTGCATGATTCATACCTGGTAACTTCGCAACACGACTTCGGATTTCTTCAGCTGCTTTTTGTGTAAATGTAAGTAATAAAATATTTCGTGGATGAACTTGTTTTACATTTACTAAATAACCAACGCGAGTTGTTAAAACAGATGTTTTCCCGCTTCCAGCACCAGCTAGTGTAAGAACAGGACCTTCTGTTGTGCGCACGGCTTCTAATTGTTTTTCGTTTAAAAAAACATTTTGTTGTTCAAGAGCGCGGAAATAAGCCGCATCTACATCTTCTTCCATAATTAAATGGGTAGATGTTTTCGGAATATGATATGTCGCACGCGGAATATCAGCGTGTGTTAACGATTTTTGTGAAAATTTTTCTTGTGTCATATGTTCACCTTCAAAACTATAGCATCAACATTTAACTTTAGCGGAAGAAAAAGAAAATAGCAATGTAAAAAAACAGGAGGGGTTACCTCCTGTTTTCAAATTACAATTTTTTTATCATTACGACGTGCGGGATATTTGCTTCCATAAATACATCAGAACTTGTTACATATCCAAGTTTTTTATAGAAATCTTCAGCATGTGTTTGAGCGTGAAGTTTCAATTTTGGTAGCGAATTTTCTTTTGCATACGCTTCAAGAGAATCCATAACAATTTTTCCAATCCCTTTTTTGCGATGGGAATTTAGCACGCAAATGCGTTCCATTTTTCCTATACCATCAAGGATGCGAAAACGTCCAGCACCAACTGGAACATCGTTGTCATATATAACAACGTGTGTTGAAGTTTCTTCAAACTCATCGTACTCTTCTTCAGCAGAGACACGTTGTTCATTTACAAACACTTGTTTACGTACAGAGAATGCATCTCTTAGTTGTTCGTCCGTTTGTACAATCTGTGCGTGCAAATTAGTTGTTCCCCTTTCCAAGACGGAATGTTTCGTGTACAGTCCATGTTCCATTTTCTAATTGATATAGAAGATGGAAACGATCAATTGGTTGTTCGTAATAGAAATCTTTCATACGTAATCGGCCCAACACATCAGCATGCTCTGCATCTGATAAGCCTTGTCCGATTGTTAGATGAGGTACGAAAGCATATTCGCGTTCTTGCGTGAATAACCCGCTATGCATTTCTTCATTTAAGAAAGTAAGTTCAGGTGTTTTTTCTACTTTAAAGTAAAGGACGTTATTAACAGGTGCGAAAGAACCAACTTTCCCAACATGAAGGGTGAAAGGGTTCGTTTTACTTGCGATTGTATGTAACTCGTTTACAATCGACTCTAATTGTTCATCTTGCGCCTCAAAGGGTGTTTTCAATGTAATATGTGGCGGAACTAATGCGTAGTGCGGGTCATAACGTTTACGCAATCCGTTCGCTTTATCTTGAATCATTTTAGATGGAAAAATTACAATGCCTAATTTCATGTTCCAATTCCTCCCTTTGTAAGTCTAGTTAGATTTTGAGATAAATAAATCTCTTTATCTATTATATCAAATTATTCTGAATACTGCTCTCTATTATTTCATTGATAGAATATGAGAGAAGGCTTTCGGTAAATCGGTCTGCCAATATTTCCAAGTATGATTGCCTTCAAATTCCTCGTAATGCGTGATGAAGTTTCTATCTGTAAGAAGCGTATTTAACTCACGGTTCGGCCCTACGAAATCAGATACTTGTCCATCAGTACGCTTTACAGCCGTTTCTTCTGTACCGATGACGTGATACAGTTCTAACGCCTGTGGATCTTTGAATTCTTTTGCTAAGTTCATCACTGTCTCATCCACAAATGGTGATTGCATAACGACTTTACCGAATGTATGCGGATACATAAGTGCAGTCATAAAGGAAACTGTTCCGCCAAGAGAATCACCAATTAAAACACGACCTTTTCCCATTTGATACGTTGGATAATTTTCATCAATATATGGTGCAAGTTCATGAGCAAGGAAACGAATATATGCAGCATTTTTCACTTCATTTGGGAAATATTTTTCTTTACGATCATGTACATTTTTATATGGAATACCGACAATAATTGTACGGTCAATTTCTTCGGTTTCACGAAGGCGCTCAATTACACGGTGCGCTTTACCGAGCTGAAAATAATCTCTACCATCTTGTGCAATTACAACTGTATGTTTGTGCAGTGGTGTGTAATTTACTGGTAAATAAACGAGAAGTGTAACATCATCTTGAAGTGATGCGCTATAAAATGAAATTTCTTCAATTCTCCCTATTGTTTGACTCATGTAGATCCCCCTAAATAAAAATTTACTGTAACGATTGTAAGAGCGACGCTTGTAGTGAAAAGGAAAGAAATATTCACTAATTGGTGCCTTAATTTCTATTTTACCATAATGGTACGAAGAATCTAAAAAATTAGTATTTAAGTTACGAAAGAAAACGGATATAATGAAGTGGGATTTTTGACAGGTGAGAGGGGAGACAGGATTTGAAACAAGAAAAATCAATCGCACTACCATTGGCTATTTCTATAATTGCCATTTCCTTTGCAGCAGTTTTTGTAAAGATGTCCTCAGCACCATCTTCAATATTAAGTATGTACCGCTTATGGATTATCGTACTTATTATGCTGCCTATCGTATGGAAAAAAAGAGAGGAATTTAATAGGATTCAAATGAAAGATTGGGGCTTTTTAATTGGATCTGGTTTCTTTTTAGCACTTCATTTTCTTTTATGGTTTGAATCTTTAAAGCATACAACAGTTGCTAGTTCAACAATTATTTTGGCGCTTCAACCAATCGTATCTTTAGTTGGAGGTTTTTTTCTATTTAAAGAAAGAACAACATATTCAGCCATTGCAACGATGGGAATCGCTATTTTAGGAGTAATGTGCATTGGTTGGGGAGATTTAGGTTTAAGTAAGCAAGCAATTTATGGTGACATATTATCCTTTCTAAGTGTAATAGCAGTTGTCGGTTATTTATTTATCGGGCAAACGACAGTGAAGAAAGTATCGCACTGGATTTATAGCTTTACAGTCTTTGCGTTCGCAGGTCTTTTTATGGGGATTTATAATGTCATATTACAAGTTCCCTTTACAGGTTATACGAGGTGGGATTGGACTGTTTTTCTTTTACTTGCAATTGTGCCAACAGTGTCACATGTAATTAATAACTGGCTATTAAATTATGTAAATGCAACGACAATTTCAATGAGTATTTTAGGAGAACCTGTTGGAGCATCTATACTTGCGTTCTGCTTACTTGGAGAAAAATTAAATGCAATGCAAATTATCGGTAGCATGCTCGTATTGTTTGGTGTATCTGTTTTCTTACTGCAGCAACAAAAGCGAACAGCAAAAAATGTCGTAAACGAGCCGGTGTATACACAGGAATTATAGTGTTAGGGGAGAAAAGAGAAGTTGTGATACTTCTCTTTTTGTTTTATAGAAATACGGGTGTAGAAGGGGGAGGAAAATGGAATTTCCATCAAAAAAAGATGTATGGTTACATCCAATTTTTTTTTATTGTTGTAGGCGCCTGTTTTGCTCCTATATTTGCAGGGAGAGAATATTTTCTTTTGCTTTTTACAATTCCATTAGCAATGTTGTTTAGTTGGAGTTGATTTTTGGCAAAATATATTGCCGAGAAAGAAACAATTACGATTAGATCGGGTCTCGTTACAAAACGTATATTTATACGAGATATAAAACAAATTTCAAATACGAAAAATCCAATAGCAGCTCATGCATTATCATTTGACCGACTTGAAATTGTTTACGATACACATAAAACAGAAATTATTTCTCCAAGAAATAAAGAACAATTTATTAACCTTGTAAAAAGTAAAAACTCAAATATTGAAATCAAGTAAAAGAGTGGCTATGAAGCCACTCTTTTACTTTGGATTTGTCATATAAGGTTGTACATGAATGACACATAGGTCACGAAATTTGCCTTCAGCAGTTGTGACAATTACGACTGCTTTACCTGCACTTTTTCCAGTAATCGTTACGGTGTCACCTTTTGGATATATGGTGATGATATCAGAATTCATGTTTGACCAAATAAGTTCTTTATTCGTTGCTTGTATTGGCAAAATGGAAGCTGATAACACAATGTTTTGTCCTGTTTTTATTTTTAATTTATGTTTTTCCATATGAACACCGATGACTGAAATAACAGAAGGAGCAATTGAAATTTTAGGCGGGTTAGGTTGCATGTTTAAACAAGACGCAGAAGTATTTGTGATAGGTGAAAATTTTCGTGTTTGTTGTTGCTGGAAAGCTGCTAACATGTTGGAGTCCCCTTTCTGTATAAGTGCTGATACTCATACTATAAAGGAGTAGTGTTATGTTAAATTTAACGAAACATAAAGAATTTGTTAAATTTGATAAGAAGATTGTCGAACTGTAAAAAATCTCTGCTGTTACGATAACAGCAGAGATTTTTTTATAAATTATGACGATGTTGTTTTTCGAAATCCTCAAATTGCTCTTCAACTTCTTTTGAAGGTTGTGTTAGTAAACTAACAATTACGATGGCTAGTAAACTAATAGCGAAACCTGGAATCATTTCATATAAGAAATCTTTTAAGAATTTGAATTGAGTCCATATAATAACAGTAGCGGCACCAGAAATCATACCGGCAAGTGCGCCCCACTTCGTCATACGTTTCCAATATAAGCTTAATAAAATAGCAGGTCCAAATGAAGAACCGAACCCAGCCCAAGCGTATCCAACAAGAGCTAAAATTGTATCATTTTGTTTAAACGCTAAAGCGCATCCAACTAATGCAATAACAAGTACAGCCATACGACCGACAAATACAAGCTCTTTATCAGAGGCAGAGCGTTTAAAGAATGTACGATATAAGTCTTCCGTTACTGCACTTGAAGTAACAAGTAACTGAGATGAGATTGTACTCATAATCGCTGCTAAAATAGCGGCTAATAAGAATCCAGTAATAAGTGGATGGAATAAAATTTTTCCTAGTTCAAGGAAAATTGTTTCTGGGTTAGATAATGTTAACTCTTGTTGTGAATAGTAAGCAATACCGATAAGACCAGTAAACATAGCTCCGACAACAGAGAAAATCATCCAGCTCATACCAATTCTTCGTGCGCTTTTCAATTCTTTTACGGACGAAATCGCCATAAAGCGTACGATAATATGAGGTTGTCCGACATAACCAAGGCCCCATGCAAATAGAGAAATCATTCCTAAAGTAGAGGCACCTTTAAAAATATCTAGACGTGTTGGATCTACAGATCGAATTGTATCAAATGCAGGTCCAAGTCCGTTCGAATTCATAATTGTTACGATAGGAACAAGAATAAGAGCAACTACCATAATGATTCCTTGCACGAAGTCTGTCCAACTTACTGCTAAGAAACCACCAAATAATGTGTAAGCTACAACAACGCCTGCTACAATGAATAATCCAACATGATAGTTCATGCCAAATGAATTTTCAAATAATACAGCGCCTGAAACTAATCCTGAAGCTACATAGAAAGTAAAGAAAATCATAATAACAAGTCCAGATACTAAACGTAGCATATGAGATTTGTCGTGGAAACGGTGTTCCAAAAATTCTGGGATAGTAATAGAGTTATTTGCAATTTCTGAGTAGGTACGTAAGCGAGGAGCGACATAAAGCCAGTTTGCGTATGCGCCTAGTGTTAGGCCGATCGCAATCCAACTACTACTTAATCCAACGCTAAACATTGCACCGGGTAATCCCATTAAAAGCCAACCACTCATATCGGATGCTCCAGCACTTAATGCTGTTACTGCGGGGCCTAGTGTACGCCCGCCAAGCATATAATCTGTTAAGTTGGACGTTCGTTTGTAGGCGAAATAGCCAATTACTAACATCCCGAGCATGTAGATAGAGATCGAAGTTAAAGTTAACATCTGCGTACTCATGTAGTTCCCCTTCCTTTTGTCATGTCTTTTGATGCGTTATGCATATTTATAATCTATCATGATTATTCTGAAAAATCCATATAGAAATATGAATTTTCAG
The DNA here is from genome assembly GCF_056738645.1 of Bacillus sp. PK3-067. Classification (NCBI taxonomy): domain Bacteria; kingdom Bacillati; phylum Bacillota; class Bacilli; order Caryophanales; family Bacillaceae; genus Bacillus; species Bacillus sp. PK3-067. The sequence goes on from NZ_CP096490.1 coordinate 1,196,806, forward strand.
AAATGTAAGCGTTTTTTGATGTCAGTTTACTTTTTTAATATATAATATTCATACAAAAAACCTTATTTTTAATAGAGTATTTATTATATTTACATAAAAAGAGGTTGTTTTGTCAATATAATATTGAAAGGAAAGAAAAATAAAATTTTTAAAAAAGTATTGACTTGTGAAAAAAGTCAGGTCTATAATGAGTGCAACTTAAAAAAATGCAAGCGTTGATGAAGAAGAGTACACATGATGAACATGTCAGAGAGCTGATGGTTGGTGCGAATCAGTATGGAATTGATGTGGAATGGGCTTCGGAGCTTCCAAACCGAAACGAAAGAAGTAGGCTTTGGCGACATGATCTCATCGATACAAGAGACACGTATTGTTTTTGATACGGTAAAGTGCGTTACATTTGTAACGAATTAAGGTGGCACCACGGGAGTACCCGTCCTTTCTATAGGATGAGTACTCCCTTTTTGTGTATAAAAAATTAAATAAATGAAATCGTTTAAGTAAGAAGAGTACGTATGTTGGAGACGTTACAGAGAGCCGGGAATAGGTGGGAGCCCGGTACGGTGCCATATACGGAATGGGCTTACGAGAGGTATGCTGAACAATTATATTCAGTAGGCAACCCGGGTTCCGCCGTTACAAGGATAAGGTATAAATTTTGTACCTGAACAAAGCGGGATGCTTTTGCATCCAACACGAGGTGGTACCGCGGTATATTTATCGTCCTCTACATATTTTCGATATGTAGAGGACTTTTTTATTTTTCAGAGCGAGGTGAAGGACATGATGACGAAAGAAGAATTTATAAAACAAAAAAGAGAGAGAAAGACATTTTTAGTAATCGATGAAGAAGAAGGAGATAGCATTACGCCAATTTCTTTATATAGACGTATGAAAGGGAAGAAGAAATTCTTATTAGAAAGTTCACAGCTTCATCAAGATAAAGGGCGTTATTCTTACTTAGGATGTAATCCTTATGGAGAAGTGAAAAGCGTGGGTACGGAAGTGGAACGAACGATTTTCGGCCGGGCAGAAAAGTTACAAGGTAACGTACTACAAGTGTTAGAAGAAGTAATTGCACCATCACAAGTAGACAGTCCATTTCCATTTTGCGGAGGAGCAGTTGGTTATATTGGATATGATGTCATTCGGCAGTATGAAAACATTGGAGCGGATTTACACGACCCATTAAATATTCCGGAAGTACACCTCTTACTATATCGTGAGTTTATCGTTTACGATCATTTACGCCAAAAGTTGTCGTTTGTATATGTATGCAGGGAAGATGATTCAGCAGATTATGAGGAAGTATACGAAAGGCTACGAGTATACAAAGAGGAAGTGCTACAAGGAGAAGAAACTGAAGTAAATGCAATACAATCCACATTATCATTCACTTCTTCTATAACGGAAAAAGAGTTTTGTGGGATGGTAGAAATGGCGAAAGAACATATAAGAGCCGGAGACATATTCCAAGTCGTACTGTCACAGCGTTTACAAAGTGAATGTATTGGTGATCCATTCGCGTTATACCGAAAACTTCGAATTGCAAATCCATCACCATATATGTTCTATATCGATTTTCAAGATTATGTTGTACTCGGTTCTTCGCCGGAAAGTTTGCTATCAGTAAGGGAGGATAAAGTAATGACGAATCCAATTGCTGGTACAAGACCGAGAGGGAAAACGAAGAGGGAAGATGAGGAAATCGCAAAAGAACTGTTAGACAATGAGAAAGAGCGAGCAGAGCATATGATGCTTGTAGATCTTGGGCGAAACGATATTGGTAGAGTGAGCGAAATCGGCTCGGTTACGATAGATAAATATATGAAAGTAGAAAAATACTCTCACGTTATGCACATTGTATCTGAAGTTTACGGAACATTGCGAAAACAAATGAGCGGATTTGATGCATTAGCGTATTGCCTACCAGCAGGAACGGTTTCTGGGGCTCCGAAAATTAGAGCGATGGAAATTATAAATGAGCTAGAGAATGAAAAAAGAAATGTATACGCGGGTGCAGTTGGATACGTTAGTTTTTCAGGAAATCTTGATATGGCGCTCGCTATTCGAACGATGGTCGTAAAGGATGAAAAAGCATACGTTCAGGCAGGAGCGGGAATTGTTTATGATTCAGACCCAGTAGCTGAATATGAAGAAACGTTAAATAAAGCGAGAGCGCTTTTGGAGGTAATGAAATGATTGTACTTATCGATAATTACGATTCGTTCACATATAACTTGTACCAACTGTTAGGCGAACATGAAGAAGAAATTGTAGTTGTAAGAAATGATGAAATAACGATAGAACAGTTAGAAGAGATGAATCCCAGAGGAATTGTACTTTCACCAGGACCAGGAAAACCAGAGGGTGCTGGCATTTGTATCGACGTCATCCGTCATTTTTATAAGAACGTTCCCATATTAGGGATTTGTCTTGGCCACCAAGCGATCATAGCTGCATTTGGAGGAGACATTGTTAGAGCAGAACGTATTAGACACGGAAAAACATCGCGTGTGAAACATAACGGAACGTCAATCTTTTCATATGTGATGCAGCCGCTAACAGCAATGCGCTATCATTCTCTTGTTGCAGAGCAAACAAGCTTGCCAGAGTGTTTTGACATACTAGCGACAGCGATGGACGATGGAGAAATTATGGCAGTTCGTCACAATTATTATCCGCTCTTCGGATTACAGTTTCATCCGGAATCAATCGCAACAGAAGAAGGCGGAAAGTTAATACTTGCCTTTTTAACAGAAGTAAAAGGGGAGGAAAGAGTATGAATAACTATCTTCGTAAATTAGTGGAGGGTCAACATTTAACAGAAGAGGAAATGTATAAAGCAGGACTACTTTTATTAAGTGAAAACATATTAGAAAGTGAAATTGCAGCTTTCTTAGTCTTACTGAAAGCGAAAGGTGAAACGGCAGAAGAAATATACGGTCTCGTTCGAGCTCTTCGCGAAAAGGCATTGCCGTTTTCGAACCATATACAAGGAGCAATGGACAATTGCGGGACGGGTGGTGACGGTGCTCAAACGTTTAATATTAGCACAACATCAGCATTCGTACTGGCAGGAGCAGGTGTAAAGGTTGCAAAACATGGTAATCGTGCTGTTTCTAGTAAAACAGGAAGTGCAGACTTATTAGAAGAACTGGGTGTAAATATTAGTAGTACGCCAAACGAAATTGATTATTTACTAGAGCATGTGGGCATTGCATTTTTATTTGCACCAGCGATGCATCCAGCACTAAGGCGCATTATGAAAATAAGAAAAGAGTTAAACGTGCCGACGATCTTTAATTTAATTGGTCCTTTAACAAATCCGGTAAATTTAGAAACACAATTTGTAGGTATTTATAAACGAGATATGTTATTACCAGTTGCGCAAGTATTACAAAAGTTAGGCCGGAAACAAGCGCTTGTCGTAAATGGAAGTGGTTTTTTAGATGAAGCATCATTACAAGGGGAAAATCACGTAGTCCTTTTAAAAGATAATGAAATAGTGGAAATGAGTATTGATCCAGAAAAGTATGGTTTTTCAAGAGTGAAAAATGAAGAAATTAGAGGGGGGAATTCAAAAGAAAATGCAAAGATTACGCTTGAAGTATTGAGAGGAGAAAAGAGTGTTTATCGCGATACAGTTTTATTAAATGCAGGTCTAGCTCTTTTCGCAAATGGAAAAACGGAAACGATTGAAGAAGGAATTAAACTCGCGGCACATAGCATTGACTCTGGAAAAGCATTAGCCAAATTAAACTTATTAATTGTAGCAAGCAACGAAAAATTAGAAAGGGTGAACTAAAGTGGGGACGATTTTAGATAAAATTGTAGAACAGAAGAAAAAGGAAGTTGCGGAGTTATATGAAATATATACACCAGTAAAAACAAAAAGAAAGACACATTCACTTGTAGAAGCGTTACAGCAGTTTACTGTCATTGCAGAAGTAAAGCGAGCATCACCATCAAAAGGAGATATCAATTTACACGTTGACGTACGAAAACAAGTGGGAACATATGAGAAATGTGGTGCAGGAGCAGTATCTGTTTTAACAGATGGTCAATTTTTTAAAGGATCGTTTCACGATTTACAAACAGCAAGAGAAGAAAGTAACATTCCGCTTTTATGTAAAGATTTCATAATTGATAAGATTCAAATCGATAGAGCGTATGAAGCGGGAGCAGATATTATTTTACTAATTGTAGCAGCGTTAACGAAAGAGAAGTTAAAAGAGTTGTATAGCTACGTGTTAGAAAAAGGATTGGAAGCGATTGTTGAAGTTCATGATGAACAGGAATTAGAAACTGCGATTGTATTAAATCCGCACGTTATTGGCATTAATAATCGTAATTTAAAAACGTTCGAAGTAGATTTAAGCCAAACTGAAAAGCTTGGAAAAAGATTGAATGAGGAGAAACTACTTTGGATTAGTGAGAGTGGCATTCATTCAAAAGAAGATATTATCCGTGTTAAAAGAGCTGGAGCCAAAGGTGTATTAGTTGGAGAGGCGCTTATGACATCATCTTCTATTAGTAGTTTTTTTGAAGATTGTAAGGTGAATATATGAAAGTGAAAATTTGCGGCATCACTGATGTGGAAACAGCGAAAAGTGCGTGCGAATATGGCGCAGATGCACTCGGATTTGTTTTTGCAGAAAGTAAGCGGGAAATCACTCCAAAGAGAGCGGAAGAAATCATTCAGGAGCTTCCAGCCAACGTGTTAAAAATCGGTGTTTTCGTAAATGAATCAGTAGAAGTGATCCAGAAAATTGCAGATGAGTGCGGGTTAACACATGTACAACTACATGGGGATGAAGACAATTATCAAATTAGAAGATTGAATATTCCGTCTATAAAGTCACTAGGAGTAACTTCAGAGAGTGATATGAAAAACGCCCAAGGGTATGAAGCGGATTATATATTATTTGATAGCCCGAAAGAAAAGTTTCATGGAGGAAATGGAAAGACATTTTCATGGGAACTACTTAGAGATATGCCAAAAGAATTGCGAAAGAAAATGATATTAGCTGGTGGATTAAACGCTCTTAATATAGAAGAAGCAATTCGAACTGTTCGGCCATATATGGTCGATGTGAGCAGCGGAGTAGAGACAGAAGGAAAGAAAGATGTAGAGAAAATAAAACAATTTATTATAAAAGCGAAGGAGTGTTCCAAATGAACTACGCATATCCAGATGAAAAAGGACATTACGGTATATACGGAGGACGATACGTTCCAGAAACGTTAATGCAATCTGTACTAGAACTAGAAGAAGCATATAAAGAAGCGATGCAAGATGAAGCATTTCAAAAGGAATTAAATCATTATTTAAAAACGTACATCGGAAGAGAAACACCGCTATATTATGCTGAAAATATGACGAAGTATTGCGGTGGTGCAAAGATTTATTTAAAACGTGAAGATTTGAATCATACAGGAGCTCATAAAATTAACAATACAATCGGTCAGGCACTACTTGCAGTGCGAATGGGCAAGAAAAAAGTTGTCGCTGAAACAGGAGCTGGACAACACGGAGTTGCAACAGCTACTGTATGTGCTCTTCTCGGATTAGAATGCGTCATTTTTATGGGAGAAGAAGATGTAAGACGTCAAAAATTAAATGTGTTCCGAATGGAATTACTCGGAGCGAAAGTAGAAAGTGTAGCGGCAGGTAGTGGTACATTAAAAGATGCGGTAAACGAGGCGCTTCGTTACTGGGTTTCACATGTGCATGATACGCACTACATTATGGGATCTGTTCTCGGACCACATCCATTCCCGCAAATTGTACGTGATTTCCAAAGTGTAATTGGAAATGAAACGAAAAAACAATATGAGGCGTTAGAAGGAAAGTTACCAGAAGCAGTCGTTGCTTGTATTGGCGGTGGCAGTAATGCGATGGGAATGTTTTATCCGTTCGTACACGATGAAGAAGTTGCTCTTTACGGCGTAGAAGCAGCTGGAAAAGGCGTTCATACAGAAAAGCATGCAGCAACTTTAACGAAAGGAAGCGTTGGCGTTCTCCACGGATCAATGATGTATCTTCTGCAAAACGAAGAAGGACAAATTCAAGAAGCACACTCTATTTCAGCAGGACTTGATTATCCAGGTGTTGGTCCAGAACATAGCTTGCTAAAAGATATTGGCCGCGTTTCCTATCATTCGATAACAGACGAAGAAGCATTAGAAGCATTTCAATTATTAACGAAAAAAGAAGGCATTATCCCGGCGTTAGAAAGCTCGCATGCTGTCGCATACGCATTAAAATTAGCGCCGCAAATGAAGAAAGATGAAGGGCTTGTCATTTGTTTATCTGGCCGCGGTGATAAAGATGTAGAGAGTATAAAACGTTATATGGAAGAGGTGTAAAAAATGGGAGTAGAAAAAATTAAAGCAGCGTTTGAAAATGGCAAGAAAGCATTTATTCCGTACGTAATGGGCGGAGATGGTGGCCTTGAAAAATTAAAAGAAAGAATTCGTTTTCTTGATGAAGCAGGAGCAAGCATCGTTGAAATTGGTATTCCGTTTTCAGATCCAGTTGCAGATGGCCCAACGATTCAAAGAGCAGGGAAACGAGCGCTAGATAGCGGCGTAACATTAAAAGGCATTTTTCAAGCGTTAGCAGAGGTAAGGAAAGAAGTACAAATACCTTTTGTTCTTATGACATATTTAAATCCGGTACTTGCATTCGGAAAAGAGAGATTCATTGAGAACTGTATAGAAGCAGGTGTAGACGGCATCATCGTTCCAGACTTACCGTATGAAGAACAAAATATTATTGCGCCGTTACTTCGAGAGGTAAACATTGCGCTCATCCCACTGGTTACCGTAACGAGTCCTATTGAAAGAATTGAAAAAATTACGAGTGAATCAGAAGGGTTCGTTTATGCTGTTACAGTAGCGGGCGTAACGGGAGTACGTCAAAACTTTAAAGAGGAGATTCATAGTTACTTAGAAAAAGTAAAATCACACGTCAACTTACCAGTAGTCGCTGGATTCGGCATCTCAACAAAAGAACATGTAGAAGAAATGGTTACAATATGCGACGGAGTTGTCGTTGGAAGTAAGGTCATTGAGCTTTTAGAAAATGAAAAGCGAGAAGAAATATGTGAATTAATATATGCAACAAAACAAAAAGAAGAGGCATAGTCTCTTCTTTTTGTTTTGCGTAATAAGTGTTAAAATATACAGAAAATACATATAATTCAGAGGGGGAGAAGGCATGCTAAGACGTAAATTACTATATCTATTTTTAACTGTACCGCTATACGCTTGGCTCATTAGCATGACGAAAATAGAGTTAATGGCTCTATTTTTAGGGTATGTATTCATCTTTTCCAACTTAAATCGCATTCAAGAACAGTCTATTTTAGAAATATGTCTATTTTCGATTAGTATAGAATTATTTAGTATCGTTTCGATTGTATTATTAAACGAATTATTTCTACGGATTCATTCATTTACATTAATGAAATTTTGGAATATTATATTGCAAGCAATATGTACTTACATTGTGTTTGTTGTGTTGAAAGAAATAGTCGGAAAGCAGACAGTTTTTCAGGATAATAGAAAATGGGAGTGAATGAAAAGGAGCCGTTTGGTTCCTTTTTTGAATCTGTTTTAAAAACAATTGAAAATTATAGCATCTGTTATATAATAGTTAAAAATTGTATTTTAAACGAAATGAGATGATAACATGGCCATATTGTTGGCACTTATCCCAATTATGATGATTTTCATTTGTTTATTTTTATTTAAACAAACGTCATTAAGGTCCTCGTTAATTTCTTATGCTGTGTCTGTTGGAATCGTTTTACTCTCGCCAACGTTTCAATTAGGGATAAGTGAAACTGTACACGCAACGATTAAAGGATGGTTAATTTGTTTTATTGTCGGGTACGTTTTATTTTTCGGTATTTTTTTATTTCACCTCATGAACAAAATGGGGTACATCGATCAAGTAGCATGTTTTCTAGAAGAAGTTACTCAGGATCGCTTATTACAAATGCTGCTTATGTGTTTTGGCATTTGCCCGCTTATTGAATCAGTAAGTGGATTCGGTATCGGCTTCATGGTTGCAGCACCTATTTTTCTTTCACTAGGATATAAACCATTTCAAGCTGTACTACTCTCATTCATCGGCTTACTAGCTAGTTCATGGGGCGCAATGGCAACTGGTACGATTATCGGTTCGCAGCTAATAAATATGCCTCTTACAACACTTGGCACAAATACAGCGCTATTAAGTATTCCGATGTTTGCTTACTTCGTTATTCTTTCTTTACACGTTGTTGGCGGCTGGCAAGCGGTTATAGAAAAGTGGAAAGAAGGAGTAGGATTCTTTCTATTATTTTCTCTCGGAATCTATCTTTCTAATGCATACGTAAGTGTTGAACTAGCCGGGATATTAAGTTCTATCGTTACGATTACCTTTGGCTTTCTTATCATTAAATTAAAAGGAAAAAGTGGGCAAAATCTTATAACAGAGCATGCGGCTGCAACGGAGAGAGAAGTATCCATTATAAAAATTATTAGCCCTTATATATTTCTAACAGTTTGTATTTTACTTTCTCGCCTCGTTCCAGCATTACATGATTTGTTCAGATCATATGCGGTTCTTGATTTGAAATCATACTCTTACAAACTAGAGTTACTATATTCACCAGGATTTTGGCTCGGTATGACTTGCTTATTTACTATTATTTTCTTCCGCATCCCGTCTAATATTATTAAACAATCACTCTCACAAACGATCAAACAATGGATTCCTTTTGCGATTACGACGACAATGTTTATCGCCATTTCAGAACTAATGGGTGCATCAGGCATGCATTCATTACTCGCAAAGACAGCTGGTGATACATTTGGAACATTTTTCGTTTTCGTTGCGCCGTTTATTGGCGCTATTGGTGGATTTTTAACAGGTAGTAACGCAGGATCAAATGCAATGTTTATAAAACTACAAATGCAAACCGCACAAAACGTAGCACTCCCGTGGCAATATGTCACAACACTTCAAAACACCGCATCATCAGTAGCGACAATCGCTTGTCCATCACGGATTACACTAGGTGCTTACTTATGTAATATCCCTTACCGTGAAAATGAACTATTAAAGAAGACGACGTTAATGATTTTTGGTGCGGTTTTGCTTGTAGTGGTAGAGGTTATTGTTTGGTATATGTTGAGAAATTAAAAATCCTCCTAACATAGGAGGATTTTTTTTATGAATGGATAATGATTTAAATATGAATAGCTTCTACTCAATGAATAGGAGATGAAATGTATGCCCCTAAAAAACTACGGTGTATTAAAAGGTACAGTTATACAATCAAAGATGGGAAAAGGGAAAACTCCTCATTATCAAGTTCATTTACAAGATGAAGCAGAAGTAGATTATCGCATTGCAATTAACGTAAAGTCGCAAAGTTATCCGTCAGAAGTTTTATATTTTGCGAGCGACAATATTCGGTCAGAGGCGATTCATATTTTACCGACATTACCATTCGGTTTTACAGAAATAAAAAACAATGAACCGAAAGTAGCTTTAGATTATATAAGAGGAAATCTATTTGACTCAAATCAAATGATTCCTTTACCTCCCGAAAAAGCAGGAGCAGATAATGATTTAAATGAAAAAATAGAACGTTATATAAAACGAGCGATAGAAGAAAAAGCAATTATTTACGCATTTGGCGAAAGATGGGGACCAGAAGAAAATACACCAGATTCCTATTTTCATTTCAAACCAGGAAACGGTATACATGATATTCACATGAATCAAGGAAATGTAGAGAAATGGAAAGCTGATAATGGCATATGGCAAGACGGAGGAATACTCATTCACTTCGAGAAGGAAGAAGAATGGATTGGTATCTTTCTGGCATTCCAATCACAGTCATGGTGTACCGATGAAGAAGGGCATGCTCGTGTGCCTGTTGAGCATTGTGATTATAAGGGGAATAATTAACAAGAAGAGGGCGTTCAAAAAGAACGCCCTCTTCTTATTTTATAAAACGAAAAACTAACGAGTGTAGAAAGACAAGAGAACAGCAGTGCCACACTAGAAAACGCAATGAGATACATATTATATTTCATAACCTGTCCAATTAGCTGATTACTGTCGTATTGAAACAGTCCTGCTATTATGTTGAATAAAAATAAAACGATAAACATGACGATAACCCCGTCTATTGATCCTTTAATGTCTGGTTTACTTAAAGCGATATGTGCGGAAATGCAAATGGCGATAAATAAAAATAACCAAAAGGAAGGATTCAATAAATTACCGATTGTAAATAAGCTTTTCAATAATACAAACGTCGACAAGAGCATGTTTTGGATCATTTCTATATTAATAGAAGTAGAAGCAATCGTTTTTTCGAGAGTTGTATTAAATAAAAAATATGATTCTGGTACGAAATAGCGCATTAAAAGGATTAGTGCAGTAATACCAGAAATAATAGGCCCAATGCCGATGAAGAAATTCCCAATCCGTTGATACACACTTTTTTGATTGTATTGATGTTGTACGTAACCTAAAGCCCCTTGACTTGTATCTGTCGGGAAGAACTGCGTTGCTACAATCTTATGACGGAACAGCACGCACATAATGGCATGTCCAAGTTCGTGAATAGGAACACCAATCCAAGCCGTTAATAGGAATCCTTTTCTTCCGAAAGCTCTCGACCAATACATCCGTGTGAGAGATTCTAAATAGCCTAATAGAAATCCAATTACAATGATAACGCCAATTAAAGATAATAATTGGATTACGCTTGTAAGGAGTATTTGAAAAATTGAGTTTACCAATTCCATTGCCAGTCATCCAATCTGTTAAAAATATTATTTATTCTGTTTCATAATAGCATTTTTTTTCAAGATTACTAGCACATATATTTTCTTTCGGAAGAAGGATTTCAGAATCTTTTTCTTGTAGTCATGTTTTATGTCCAAAGTCATATATTGAACTTGTAACACCCTATAAGGTATATGCTTAAGGAGGGATAAGAGAATGAAATGTCCGTCATGTCATACAGAAAATGCAGCGGAGGCAAAGTTTTGCGGGAATTGTGGACATTCGTTAACGGAAGAAGTAGTGGCAAGTAGTGGCCAAGAAGAAGGGCCGGAACAAGTACGTGCGGCACAAGCAAAGGAAGCTCGGCCAAATGAAACGGTAGAGCAAGCGAAGCGGTTCGCGAGCGGCTATTTTCAATTTTTTAAACATGCATTACAAGCACCCACAGCGATTATGAAAAGCGGCGCTATTGAAGTGCGAAATGGAATTGTAAGTCTTGTTCTTATTTGTTTTTTAGGAGCATGTATTTTTTATAGAATGATGAGTGCAGCATCAGCAGTTACGAGAACATTTGCACCAGATATATCTACTCCCACGTTTTTTGGAGAATCTATAACGGTCTTTTTCTTTTTATTAATTTTAACTTTATTTGTCGGATTTATTATTTTTGTAAGTGGTAAGATGATGAAATCGTCTTTTTCGTTTCTTGAAGTATTTGGTATATGGGGAACGATAGCGACGCCGACTATTGTCATATTAGTCCTTTCTTTTCTTTTTAGTTTCTTATTAATCTTTTTCTTACCTATATTATTATCCGTAGCTGCAACTTATATAGGGATTAGTATAACTGTAGCCGTATTAAAGCTAGACAATGGCGGATTAGATCTCGTTTACACACTTATTATTGCAAATGTTTTAATGGGAATTGCAACGTTCATTGTACTTTGGTCTTACATTAGTACGATAATTCAAGCCTTAACAAAGGGAATAACTGGCTTCTAATGAAAAGGTGGTTGACTGAATGAATGTATGTCCAAAGTGCGGAGCTCAGTTTGAAGATGGTGTGCAATTTTGTCAAAACTGCGGGTCGAAGAGGGGACGTCCTGTAGTAAAGAAGAACATGAGCGGCGGTACAAAAGTTGGCATTACACTGTTAGCACTATTTGTTATAGTGATTATTGGCTTGTATTTGTACGGAGCATCGTATTATACGCAGGTGGCACAAGTAGACCGGATGATTACGATTTTACAAGAGAGGGATGGAGAGAAATTAGCTGAGATCGTTACGGCAGATGATCCATCGGTTATGATAACGAGAGAGAGTTTAACGCCTCTATTTTCATATATAAAAGAAAATCCATCTTACGTAAATGAATTAAAAGGATATTTGAGACAAGGTGAAAAACAACGGGACGGAATAGAAAGAGTTGATTTTTCATTAACGAAAGACGGAAAGTATTTCTTTATATTTGATCGATATAAATTGAAAGCGAAGACGTACTATACAACTTTGCTTACAAATGAAAAAGGCGTATCGTTAAAAATGAATGGAAAAGAAATTGATAAGACAGATGACAAAAAGTTTGAGAAGCAATATGGGCCATTTCTTCCGGGAAATCAAGTGTTTCAATCAGATTATAAAAATGACTATGTAAAATTATCTCGTGAGGAAAAGGTTGTACTTATGAAACAAAGCCAATATAACGTAACGATAGATTTAACGTTGCAAGGTCAATATATTACAGTTCAAACGAACGCGCCTGGTGCAACATTGTACGTAAATCAAAAACCGGTTACAGCGCTGGCAGGAGAAGAAATTACATGGGGGCCTGTAGCGACTGATGGAAGTGCGACGATTTATTTAGAACGAAATGGAGAAAGCGGACGAGAAACGACACAAGTAGAGACGATAACGACACTTTCGTCTTATAATCTTCCATTCCAAAAGAAAAGTACAGAAAAAACAGTTGTTTATAATGTTACTCCAACGCCCGCGACTGGGCATGTATATAATGGTTTCATCTTTCCTGATAGTGATATTCGAAAATTAACGAGTGCAGATTTAACATATTTATCGAAAGAGCAGTTGAAAATTGCTAGAAATGAAATATATGCAAGGCATGGACATATTTTTCAAACGAAAGATATGCAAGCGTATTTTGCAAAACAGTCTTGGTATAGAGAAAATCCTTATTTTAAAGGAACGTTAACAGATATTGAAACTTATAATATTGAACTAATCAAATCAAGAGAATAGGCACTTGAAAAAGGTACAGTGTATATTGCTGTACCTTTTCTATTGTTATTTAGCTGGACCAGGATCCCTTGAGAAAAAGATATGAAAGAGAAATGTGACTTTACTTGATCCTCCTGATGTACTAGCTTGTATATGTGATAAAGGACCAGACGTTAGAGCAGCCTCGGAATGGGGTGGTACGACTATTTTGAGCGCATGATCTGATTCTGGTGAAGCAGTAACAGTAATTGTATCATCAGAGAAGTTTATAATTTTAACAGAACCGACTGGAAAGATGGACTTGCCAGCATGTGATGCTGAAGCGAATTGGGTAGCTTTCCAAATATCTTGCGCAAACGTATCATCGTTAGATAACCAAGCACGAGCGCTATATATTGTTGCATTAATGGAAAATTCTTGGTCAAGTGAGACGGCGGGTTTCGGTTCTTTTGGTTCTTGCGGTTCATCTGGAAGCTGGGCGAGAAGGCCGGCGCACATATATTTCACCTACTTTCAATAGTAACTGTTATAGCATATTAAACATGTTGTTTATAAGACACGACAGTTACCTATTCATACATAAGTTTGTGCACCAAATTTGAAGATAAAATTCTCTTTCTTTACAATGGAGGTAGGTGTTATTTTTATAAAATATGGAAAACGTAAAGAGTATGTAAAAAAGAAGGAGTGGTAAAGTGAACTATGTCATTATTGGCGGAGATGCAGCTGGTATGAGTGCAGCTATGCAAATTGTTAGAAACGATGAAAATGCAAATGTTGTGACGCTAGAAAAAGGTGAAATTTATTCGTACGCACAGTGTGGGTTACCGTATGTCATTAGTGGTGCTATCGCTTCAACGGAAAAGTTAATCGCGCGTAATGTAAAGACGTTTCGTGATAAATACGGAATTGATGCGAAAGTACGACATGAAGTAACGAAAGTAGATACGGAAAAGAAAATGGTATACGCAGAGCATACGAAGACGAAGGATGTCTTTGAATTTCCATATGATCGATTATTAATTGCGACTGGAGTGCGTCCTGTTATGCCAGAATGGGAAGGACGGGAATTACAAGGCGTTCATCTTTTAAAAACAATTCCTGATGCTGAGCGCATATTAAAAACGCTAGAAACGAATAAAGTTGAAGATGTAACGATTATTGGCGGTGGCGCAATCGGACTGGAGATGGCAGAAACATTCGTCGAACTTGGTAAGAAAGTAAGAATGATTGAGCGAAATGATCATATCGGTACGATTTATGATGCAGATATGGCAGAGTACATACATAAAGAAGCAGATAAGCATCATATTGAAATTTTAACGAATGAAAATGTAAAAGCGTTTAAAGGGAATGAACGAGTAGAAGCAATTGAAACGGATAAAGGTACGTATAAAGCAGATCTTGTTTTAGTGTCGGTAGGAGTGAAGCCAAATACTGATTTTCTTGAAGGGACAAATATACGTAAGAATCATAAAGGGGCAATTGAAGTAAATGCATATATGCAAACGAATGTGCAAGACGTATATGCAGCTGGTGATTGCGCAACACATTACCACGTTATAAAGGAAATTCATGATCATATCCCGCTCGGAACGACTGCCAATAAACAAGGCCGACTTGCTGGACTGAATATGCTTGATAAACGAAGAGCATTTAAAGGTACGTTAGGTACAGGCATTATTAAATTTATGGATTTGACGCTTGCAAGAACAGGATTAAATGAAAAAGAAGCGAAAGGGCTACACATCCCGTATAAAACAGTCAAAGTAGATTCGACTAATATGGCGGGCTATTATCCAAATGCGAAACCACTTTACTTGAAATTACTATACCGTTCCGACACGAAACAATTATTAGGCGGACAAGTAATTGGAGAAGAAGGTGTAGATAAACGGATTGATGTAATCGCAATGGCACTCTTCAATAAAATGAGCATTCACGATTTAGAAGATGTCGACTTAAGTTATGCCCCACCATATAACAGCGTTTGGGATCCAATTCAGCAAGCGGCAAGGAGAGCGGAATAGCACTTTTTAAAGTGCTATTTTTTTTACAATGAGGGAGTAAATAAAGTTTCACTTTATTTTGAATATACCGTTTCCCCTTGAAAACATATTACGTATCGCTTATATTTTCATATAGTATTTATTTTTTAAACGAAGCAATGAACGAACCAGGGGGCGCAGTATGGCAATTAACATGAAAACAATCGAAGAATGGATTGCTGAATCAAATGCAAGACATGAAGAAGACTTTGGACACGTTGTGGAAGAAATGAAAGAAGTATGTGTCGGACTTGATAACGCGACATTAATTTATACGAAAAATGTATTTTGTTTCGGTAAAAAAGTAGAAGTATTTTTCTTCTTCCAAGACCATGTCGTGATTGGACAAGAAAAAGACGAATATGTTGAGATTGAAAAATTAAAGTATGATGCCATTACAAATAGTAACTTAAAAACAAATGACAAAAATACTACGTTAGAATTAAAGTTTGCTAACGGACAATCTATCAATTTAGATAGTTTAAATGATAACTACGGTACGAAAAATTGGTTATTTGCTAGACAAATTAAGAGTATTTTTAAGTTAATCTAGTAAAAAAGCACGCCGTCTACCGGCGTGCTTCTAATTATGCAAAGCCCCTTTTAACCAATTCCGCGCCCGATACGCCCCAACTGGAACTTGAATAAGAGACGTTTCATTCCCAGCATCTATTCCGTACAATTGATCACATGAATTTGTATCAAAACTAAGTAAAGGATGCCCGCCCATCCCCATCGCGGTCGCTGCAAAAACGAGTTTATGAACAAGTATACCTGCTTCCATTTGATGAATACGATACCCTCTATAGCCTAATGCATTTGTATAATAATCTTTCTTTCCAACTACATGTAGGCAAAGTGATACTTGAAAAAGGTTTACGTTATCCATCGTCATACTAGATTGAAGAGGATAACGAAGGTCCCCATATCGAAGTGGTTGTATGGAATGCGTTTTACTGTTATAAGTGTAAGCGCCGTTTTTTATATCTTTTACATTATAGAAACATCCATATAATGAAACGCGCGCATTTTCATTTATATACTTACCATCAAGGTCGTTGGAATAAGGGAGGGAGAGGCTCGCTTCTTGTAGTAAAGTAGCGAGCTCGGCTGCATCCCATTTCGTTAAAGTAAAGTCAGCATCAGGGGAATACCGTTTTCTGCAAAGTTGTAAGAAATCATAAGATAAACGCTCTACTTTCGGCAGTTGTACAGCATGCTCATGATATTGATAGTGCTCTTCATGAGCTAGTGTTTGGAAGTGTGCTGTCGATTCGATCATAGAAGCTTCATTTATTTTTGTTATCATCGGATATTCATCTACATGTTTTGAGCGAACGAAATGTTCATGTGCGAGCGGCGGAATTTGTTGCAACAACTCATGAGAAGTAACTGTTTTATTTTCATGGTAATCATTGTGAAACCAATTAGTTTCTGGCTCTGTACTTAAAGGAATAACGGCATACACACTTTCTTCACCTTCTGACAATCCGAGTAAATGGTTCAGTGCACGGTCTAGAAATTGAAAGTATACGCCGTTCGTATAACCGAACTGTTTTGCACATTCAAGTAATTGTCCAATGAGAACCCCGCTATCTAATCCTTGAAGGCGATATGAAAAGTTATTGTATTTAAAGAAGTTTTTCCAAAACATAGTGGATACGAATGCGGCACCGAAACAATCATGTATATTACAGCGATTACCGAGTGCGTCTGCTAAATAAGAATCGAAATTTCCTTCGCGAAGTAAAATAAGCCGGTGATGCGCGGCGTCATAATGGTAAATGCCGTCTGGATAATCGTCAATCTTTAAATAGATATACAATTCATTCGGGTATAAGGCACCGCCTGAAGGAATGGATCTACGTAATACATTTCTCCCGCTATTTAGCTGACATAATTGTGTTACACCAAATGAATACCAAAGGTAGTGACCAATCTCATTTAGAGTAGGTGTAGTAGAAGAGTTCGATAAAGATAACGGGATTTCTAAGGAGAGCGGGATGGTAGGTACATTTCGATATAATTTATAAGGAAGCGGTGCGTCTTTCCAGTCCACCTCATGATTTGGCATAATTTCATCGATAGAGAAATGGAGATGATGTAAAAAAGTATTTAGCTGCATGAAATCCCTCCTTTACTATGGAAACGGATGTGGATGTGGATTTAATTTTTCATTTGTTAAAGGTTCGTCTGTATATCCAAGTGTCATCGGTATGGTATATACCCGGTCCAGTCCTGTAACCCGAGTAAGATGGTGTCCGAACGTCATCGGTAACATACCTGGAATAATAACTTTTACACAGTGTAGTCCGTTCTTTTCTATAAGGGGAACGGTTTGATCTACAACGATTACTTCAAGGTCAGATTGATGCAAACGATTTAAAAGTTGGTGGAGATCGGATGTTAAATCCATATCAAATGATTGTGATACATTCATTTCTTGGAACATTTGCACCGGTGCATCTTCTCGTAAAAGGAAGTGAAGACGTTCTTCCGTTTCTTTCAATCCATACAGCATACTATGGTCTTCCATTTTATTAACGAAATAAGGATCTTGTAAGCATTTTTCGTAGTATTCTCTTTTGTGCTCGAGCTCATCGTCTGTTATAAGTAACATGCCTGCTATTTCTTGAATGGCACTTTTTAAAGCTCGAATAGGATCTAAATGAGCGCCTCCTGCACAAACAACGTTCATTCCATTTTCACGCGTATTTTTTGCAATTACCCATAAGCTAGGGATGCCGTGTTCCATCGTCGCGTTAAAAGCGTGTAATTCATATCCGGTAATCGTACGTAACCGCTGAATCATTAATTGTAATTCTGTATCATTTGCTGAACTCAGATCAAGGCGGGGAAGAGGTAATTCTGCATACCAAGTGAGTAAGAAGGCATCACGCTCTACAATTTCTAAAATGCCGTGAAAAATCGCTTCTTCTAAACTACCGCCAATTGCACATCCATTTGATGTTTCATATACGAAAGCGTCTCGATGACCGAGGCTATAATAAGCAATTGATTCAGGAACTAAAAGCGGTCTGTTTTGTGATAAAGAATATCCCCATACCCAGTTTTGCTCATAATCAGGATCAAACGGTTTAAATGGAAAATTATCACGATTGTAATGTTCATTTGTATGTACACCGAGCGAGAGGGGATTTAGTGCGTGTTCTTCTAAATCATGAAAACTACCATGCACATTTGTCTTTTTCCCGCGAGGCGACATCCCGCAATATCGTTCTAAACCTTCTAAAATAGCAGTTGCTTCACTCACTGCAAATGAATGAGTTCGGCCTGCAACACCTTCATTTCCGAACATTAATGGCATGTTTATAATGACGTCAGCGAATGGTAATAATGAATGCTGCATTTTGCCGTTCAACATACCGACCCGATAATCTAAATAGTCTCTCGTTAAAAATGTGTTTAATTCATGAATGGAACGGCAGCGATACGTTTCGGTGCTTACTTTTAAACTCGGTTGTAAAGAAATTTCCGCCGCATCCGCAGTATCATTAGGTAAATTACTACATACAGGACAGAGAGGATCTGGAAGAAAAGAATGCCGCGTACATTGTAATGTTTGTAAGTTTAGTAAAATAAGTTCATTTTCTAAAGAAGAATGGTTATGAGTTAATATTTTTTCTGTTTCTGCGCAAATAAGATGGCACATTTGTAACATTCCATTTTGGGTGGCACGTACATCACGCCTCGTTACATCATCTGCTTTAAAGGCATATTTCCGCTGTAGTTCCCACATTTCTTTTTGGTCAAAGCCAGCGATAAAACGGCGTCCATCAGAACAATGGGAACATCCGGGCGTAAGAGGATGAATGTAAGGACCGATAATACCTTCGCCAAATGAAGTAAAACCACGTAGCCATGGAATATGATTTGACCGAAAAATTAGCTCAGCGTCATGATGAATAGTAGAAGGAGATCCGTCATGTAATACGAGAGCGAGATGAATATTTTCAGGAAGTACTTCTGGAAGGGTATGCTGACGAATGATGGAATATTGTTTGCATAATTGATCATGTACATAGTCTGCAAGAAGGCCATCTCCTATAAGCAATATATTTTGAGTCATAGACCGTCCTCCTTTGCAATTAATACCCCATACACACCGTCTAAGTTTTCTTTCAAAAATGGTTCGATTGCTAAATCAAACACGAAGGGATAAAAATTATGTTCTTCTAAATGCTGTAAGGCAAGCTGTAAAGATTGCACACTTGGAATTTCTTCTTCCGCTTGTATTTCCACTCTAAAAGAATCCGTGTCATATAAAATAATAGATGATTCAGGCAAGATATTAGCTCTGTAAGGAGTCTCTTCACTTTGAATGTGGAGCAGTGATAGTTGTAGTGCGTTCCGTAAGGCTAACGTCATATTAATATTAGATGCACCGTACCATCTATCATTTATACCAACCCAAATGACTGGAAAACTGAGAATCTCTTCACTCATTGCAATTTTAGGTGTTTCATGAATTGTAGCAAGAGCATCGTAATAAAATCTACAATGTTTATCGTGAATATCAGTTAAATCAATCGTTGTAAGTTCTTCTAGCATATGTGACTGCCGCTCATACAGTTTATTGTTTAAATGTTGTTGTAGTGCCCGGTAAAATCCTTCTGTCATCGTTTCTCCAGCACCGATACCGATATCGTTATGTTCAGGAATAAGGCGGTGAATGATTTCTGCTACATATGTTTCAATTCCTGTTAAACCGGCTTCTCGGCGTGCTTCATTATGAGTCAATCCACTGCAAGTCATAAGAGGCAGAAGGGGAGCTGGGCCATCTGATAGTGGAGTGGCTACTTGAATATAGCACTGTGATAACGGTAATTGATATGAATCTTGTTCATCCCATACATGGAATATACCGGCTTCTTTAGAAGTTAATGAGTCGAAAAAGCGGAATATATCAGTTGAAGTATGTTGGCCATACCGATGCTCAAGTTTTTCAGAAAGATTTTCTATCGTATCAATTGTAAAACTTTCATCAGTTGCAAGAGGGTGTTTTATAAAAGGATGCCACGTTCCTTCAAGTGTTTCATAGTTTAATAAAAAGAATTGTGCTTCTTTTTCACGATAAGAATCATCCGCGACATGTTTAAACAATTCAAAAACGATTACATTTGCTAACATGGCAGATGTAATTTGTGAGAAGGAATCCGATGAATTTTCATTTTGCAAAGTCGTTTCATGTAGCCGATGCCATGCGGATTCCCAGCATTCATCACGATTTTCCATTACGACAGGTCCAGCTATACCGAGTGTTGATAAACAAATAGCTGGTATAAAATTCTTTTTCGTTTCTCTACAAATAGTGTGAACTGTTTTTAAACCGTCAATGTCTCCATTTTGAGAAACATATAAAATCCAATCAAAAGGTTCGAATACTTCATGTAAGGGACGGTCAATTGTAGTATCGATTTCTTGAAGGAGTACACTGTTATCAACTTCATATGCACGTTCTATTAGCTCATGTATTCTGTCATAGTTTGTTTCATCTCGATCTGTAACGAGGTAATGAAATGTAGGTAAACCAGATTCTAATAAAGAAGAAACTAAGGAAGTGAGCATATCCCCAGAACCAAGTACAAGGACATTTGCTCCGCGGTACGTTTCGAATTTTAAAGCACCTGAATGAGAATCGGCTTCTAAAAATTCAATTTGCGAAGCATATCTGTCGAGTAATGTACTGTTTAATTCATGAGGTGCATCTTGATTTGCATCACGCACGAAACCATTTTCATATAAAATCTCTCCAATTTCAAATACACGGTTTTGATAGGGGAGAGGGAGGCCATCGGTTATTTCTGCTAAAGAATAATTCCCGTTAAACATTGGCATTAATTTTTCAATCCAGTCATAAATTCCATCACCGTCCATGCGAAATGAACTGGCGTTATTTCGAAAATAGACACCCCCGTTTGAATCGGGGAGGAAGAAAGTATCCTTATTTACTTTAAGTTTTGCATGAATTGGAAGGTTATTCATTTTAATCCTCCTTACGTTTAGGCATACATTATTACCTTATGTCATGAAATTTGTCCCGTATGAACACAATAAAAAAAGGCTGTAGAATGAATCATTCTACAGCCTTTAATAGATTTTTAATCTATCAACCTTCTAATAATAATGACTTTGGATCTTCAAGCATATCTTTAACAGCAACAAGGAAGCTAACTGCTTCTTTACCATCAACAATACGGTGATCGTAAGATAAAGCAATGTACATCATTGGGCGGTTTTCCATACGCTCGTTATCAATTGCAACTGGGCGTACTTGGATTTTATGCATTCCTAAAATACCAACTTGAGGGCTATTTAGGATCGGTGTTGACATTAGAGAACCGAATACACCACCGTTTGTAATTGTAAATGTACCACCTTGTAGTTCTTTTAATGAAAGTTTGTTATCGCGTGCTTTTTTACCTAATTCACGAATTTCGCTTTCGATTTCAGCGAAGTTTAATTGGTTAGCATCGCGTACAACTGGAACAACTAATCCATCTGGAGCTGCTACTGCAATACCGATATCATAGAATTTTTTAATGATAAGCTCGTCACCTTGAATTTCAGCATTTAATAATGGGAATTGTTTTAATGCTGCAACAACTGCTTTTGTGAAGAATGACATGAAGCCAAGACGTACATCATGTTTTTTCTCGAAAGCATCTTTGCGTTCTTTACGTAATTCCATGATCGCACTCATATCAACTTCGTTAAATGTTGTTAACATTGCAGATGTTTGTTGAACTTCTACAAGACGTTTTGCAATTGTTTGACGGCGGCGGGACATTTTCACGCGCTCAACTGGTTTTTCGAATTCCGTTTTTGCAACTGGAGCAGGAGCTGGACTCTTTGGAGCAGCTGGTGCTTCTTTTGGTGCTGCAGCATGAGCTTGTACATCATGTGGTCTCACGCGTCCAAGTGGATCTGTACTACGTACGTCGTTTAAGTCGATTCCTAATTCACGAGCCATCTTTCTAGCAGCTGGTGATGCGATAGGACGGTTTGTATTTGGTAACCCTTGTAGTGTTGTAGTTTGCTCAGCACTTGGTGCCGCAGCTTTCGGTGCTTCAGCTGTTTCTTGTTTTGGTTGCTCAGCAGCCGGTGCAGGTGTACTTACTGCAACTGGTGCTCCATTAGCATCTAAAATTGCGATAGTTGCGCCAACTTCAACTGTATCCCCAGGTTCGCCTAGTAACTTCGATACAATACCTGAATCTTCTGCAATGATTTCTACATTGACTTTATCAGTTTCAAGCTCAACAACGCTGCCACCTTTCTCAACTTTGTCGCCTACGTTGATAAGCCATTGTGAAATAGTTCCTTCAGTAATAGATTCTGCAAGCTCAGGTACTTTAATTTCGATCATTTTAAATGTCCTCCCCTTATTTGCCTAACGGTGTGTTTTTTCTTCTTTTGTCTTCGGTAATCTCCATTTGTTAGCCTGGCCTTGGGCAGATATTCTGCCCAAGGAACAAGCTAGAAACCTTCATTGTTACTTTTTAGTTGCTGTAAACTTCAATTTCTTGTTTATCTTGACGGAAGTTATACTTCACATCTAAAGCATGTGCAACAATTAGCTCTTGCTCAGCTTTGTGAGCGAATGGATCGCCGCCAGATGGACTAGAGCGATCAGGACGTCCAATGTAGCCTGTTTTCACTTTATCTCCAGCAAGTTCGAACAGAATTGGAGCCATGTAATGCCATGCGCCCATATTACGAGGTTCTTCTTGAACCCAAATGATTTCTTCTAAGTTTTTAAAGCGTTTAATAATAGATTGAACTTTCTCAGCAGGGAATGGGTACAATTGCTCAATACGAACGACATGAACTTCGTCTAAGTTGTACTCATGTTTACCCGACTCGATTTCTGCTGCTAAGTCAATCGCCATTTTACCTGTGCTTAAAACAAGACGTTTTACTTTATTTGGTTTCATGCCAAGGTTTTCTTGTTCTAAAGCAGGTTGGAAACGTCCTTCGCTTAACTGACTAGCAGTTGAAAGCGTAAGTGGGTGACGTAATAAACTCTTCGGCGTCATCAATACTAATGGTCGAACAGCTTCTGTTCCTAAGATAGATGCTTGACGACGCAGGATATGGAAGTATTGAGCCGCGCTCGTTAAGTTTGCAACTGTCCAGTTATTCTCAGCAGCTAACTGTAAGAAACGCTCTGGACGTGCACTAGAGTGCTCTGGTCCTTGACCTTCATAACCGTGTGGTAATAGAAGAACTAAGCCAGATTTTTGACCCCATTTTGCTCTTCCAGCTGAAACATATTGATCAAATAATGCTTGCGCAGTATTTGAGAAGTCACCATATTGCGCTTCCCACATAACAAGAGTTTCTGGAGCGAATACGTTATAACCATATTCGTAACCAACAACAGCAGCCTCTGATAACGGACTGTTATGAACAGAGAACGATGCATTAATGTTTGGTAAGCGATGTAACGGTGAATATGTTTCATTTGTATCAGTATCGTGTAATACGATATGACGGTGTGCGAATGTACCACGCTGTGAATCTTGACCAGTTAAACGAATTGGCGTACCTTCTTGTAAAATAGAAGCGAATGCTAACGATTCAGCAAGTGCCCATTCAATTTTACCGTTCTCTTCAAGAGCATCTTTACGGCGCTCAAGAATTTTCTTCACTTTCGGATATACGTTAAATCCTTCTGGCCAAGATAGTAGACCTTCATTAATTGCACGAAGTGAGTCAATCTCAACACCAGTATCAATTGGTTGAATACCTTTTGCAACAACATCTGGTACTTTAACGTGAATTGTTGCGTCGCTCGTATCAGCTGGTGGTACTTGTGCATAGTCGGATTTTAATTGCTCTTGTGTAAACTGTGTAATTGTTTCAACCTCATCTGCATTTAGAACACCAGCAGCTTGTAATTGATCTGCATAAATTGCCCTTACAGTTGGATGGTTTTTAATTTTTTTGTACACTTGTGGTTGCGTAACTGCTGGATCATCCATTTCGTTATGACCGTAGCGGCGGTAACCAATTAAATCGATTAAGAAATCTTTTTTGAACAACATGCGATATTGAATCGCAAGGTTAGCAGCTGCAAGACAAGCTTCCGGATCATCAGCGTTCACGTGAACAATCGGAATATCGAAACCTTTTGCAAGGTCACTAGAATATTTCGTAGAACGAGAATCATAGCTATCAGTCGTAAAACCAACTGCATTGTTTGCGATAACATGAATCGTTCCGCCTGTTTGATACGCGTCCAATCTGCTTAAGTTGAGTGTCTCAGATACAATACCTTGACCAGGGAATGCAGCATCACCATGAACTAAAATTACGAATGATTTTGAAGTATCTTGATCTGGAAGACCAGATTTTTTACGATTCTCTTGAGCAGCACGTGCGAAACCTTCTACTACAGGATTCACGAACTCAAGATGACTCGGGTTATTTGCTAATGTCACGCGAGTGCTAACTTCTTCGTTACTAACGACTTGTTCTCTACCTAGGTGGTATTTCACATCGCCAGTCCAGCCAGAATTAGCCACTGCGCCTTCTATTTTTGCATGTTTGAACTCAGCAAACATGTGGCTATATGGTTTTTCTAATACGTGAGCAAGTACGCTTAGGCGACCGCGGTGAGCCATACCAATCATGACATCCTCAACGCCGTTTTTAGCACCTTCTAGAACAATTTCATCTAAAACAGGTACAAGCATATCAACGCCCTCGATAGAGAAACGTTTTTGCCCAACGAATGTTTTATGCAAGAATTGCTCGAAACCTTCAACAGCTGTTAAACGTTTTAAAAGAGCAGTTCGTTTTTTATTTGATAGTGGTTGACGCAATGAATTTGATTCCACCATTTGATGCAACCACGCGCGTTCTTCACTATCTTGTATATGAGAAAATTCATAAGCTAAAGATTTTGTATAAACGTCTTTTAATCTATGAATTACATCAAGTGCAGTGTGAATACCTTCTGGTGCATCTGGCCATACTGTTTTCGCTGGAATCGCTTTCAAGTCAGCATCGCTCAGTTCGTTCAATGCTTTCTCAAGAAGAGATTGTCCATTTGCAGCATCTTCCATCGGGTTGATGTGAGCCAACGTGTGCCCGAAAGAACGAATCTGCTCAACAAGTTGAACGACTTTAAGAATTTTTTCAATGTTACCTGTGTTTTGAGGAGAAAAATGTGTTGCTGTGTTGTCCCCTGTTACGACATCATCTTGAAACGAAGGAGCTCCAAAAATTTCAAAAAGCTCTTGTAATTCCGGATCAACAGAACCTGCTCCAGTTACGTAAAGATCATACTGTTCAATAACATAACCAAGGTTCGGACCGTGGAACTTGGCCCAAGGGTTTGTCGTTGTATTCTTCCTCGTCATTTGTTTAAACCTCCCAATGCATATAATCCTTTTCCATACAAAGGTGCATTTTGCTCTTTTTCAATAAGTAATGAATCAATAATCAATGTAAATGTTTTCTTTACTCTTATGTTATTACAATAATTTACATAATACCAAACACTATTACTTATCTGTTTTGTAAAAAAACATTCACAATAACTTATCACCCAAGTTAATCTTTCATGTTATAAAGTAATTTTACAGAAAAATGGGGTGGATATATTTGGTATGCCTATACTAATAGCTATAATTGTTGCATTTAAATATAGGTATAATAGTTAGAATGTTTCGATAAAATTAGTTTGAATTATGTATATTGAAATAATAAGCGCTTTCATAGATATTATACAACAATATAACGGAATATAGTATAAAAAATAAAAAATTATGAATTTATCGTAAACTTTATTTAGATAGTGTTAAATATTGAAAGGAAAGTGAAGGATTTCTACAAAAAAAGTTGCTAAACATAAAAAATGCTCCATAAACAGTTAGTTTCTATAAATATGACGAAAAACACCGTAAAACCAATAACACATTTCATCTAATAAAGAAGAGAATGAAATATTTTAAAAGGATAAAACAAATATGAAGATATTAAATTTTAAAAAAGGTGAGGAGGAAATATAGTAACGATTACATACAGTGTTCCATGTTTTATTACAAAATAGACGTGCTCAAATCGAACAAGTTTCTTCTATATAAATAGAGTGAAAAATGATTGGAATAAATGTAAAGGAACCTTGACGTAAAGTTTACCTTACATATATACTCGATATATGGAAGGAGGGAGAAATTTCCTTGGAAAATAAAATGGTCGAATACCGAAAAAAATTTGGACTATCTCAAGAAAAGTTGGCTGAGAAACTTGGAGTTTCCAGACAAACCATCATTTCAATTGAAAAAGGGAAATACGATCCATCACTTCCGCTAGCCTTTGAAATAGCAAAAACATTTCAAACAACGATAGAACATGTATTTATTTATGAAGGAAAAGAAGAGGTGGAATAGGGATGAATTATTCACAAAAGTACTTTGTAATTATGGGGATTATTTTTCTATTTATGAGTGGATTTATGATATTAACAGGTATAATGACGCATTCTGCACCGCCAAGTCCTACTTATACGTTACTTGCAATGATGGTTATGTGTTTCTGCCTTAGTTACTTACACCCGCAATTTAAAGAAAAAGACGAGCGAATGAAACTTAT
This sequence comes from Bacillus sp. PK3-067, assembly GCF_056738645.1. NCBI lineage: Bacteria > Bacillati > Bacillota > Bacilli > Caryophanales > Bacillaceae > Bacillus > Bacillus sp. PK3-067. The sequence goes on from NZ_CP096490.1 coordinate 1,223,516, forward strand.
TCGTTATAAAGGAATGTTTGTAACCTTTTTTGCATTAACGGCATATTATCTTCTTTTCTCTATCGGCTTAAACTTAAAAATACTTACACTATCTGCTACTGAATTATTGAATATACTTATGGCACTTACGATGAGTACCGTCTTTATCTCATTTGTTGTTTTGGCAAAAAGATATTAAGATGGAAGAGAGAAAGGAAGATTAACATATGCAAATGATGTATGCTTTTGGCATTGGGCTTGTATTATTTTTAGCAGTATTCTTATTTATTCGTAAAGACGTTCAAGGCGGGACGTTAACGAAACGAGGATTTTATAAAATGATCGGCTGTTTAGTTGTTATGTTTATAGCGATTATTGTAATGATTGTTTTAATAAGTCGGTCACTATAGAATGTAAAAACGAAACCTTACTTCGGTAAGGTTTTTTCTTTATTGTTCAACCTAAAAATTACCACTAAATCCATTTACTATAAATAACTTATATTATATAATCCAATGAAATGATAGATAAGGAGTGTAGTATATGAATAAAAAAACTATCTTCTATTTATTAACTTGTCTACTACTTGTAGCTAGTACTACTTATATAATATGTAACAAACGAGAACAAGTGCCACCTATGTTAGTATGGGACGAACAAGAATACTATGTTACGAATGAATCTGCCAAAATAGAAGAAGTTGGGCAAAAACTTGGCGAAGTAACAAAGGAAATTAAAACAAGTAGAAAACCTACTAAAAATAGAGAATCTAATACATTACAAGAGAAAACAGAAGTATTTACAATGATTGAGGAAGAAAAAAGTGATTACCCGCCTTTAATCATAAAGGAAGCTTATAGTGATGAATATAGGGTAGTGAGGCCGATGTTGAAGCAAGTATTGTGATGAAAAGGGGATTCATATGCAGACAGTAATTTCGTATCCGTGGGTGTTAAGAAAAATATTTGTCTTTTTCCTCCTATCGGTGCTGTTTACATTTTGATGAATAGAGGAGCGATACAAAAGAGAGATTTTATATTTATTATTTGCTGCTATGAATATATCACTTTGGTTATTGCTTATGATTTTTGATTGGAGTATGTGGATGGTAGTAGGGCATTATTTGTTTGGAGCAGTTGTTATTGTTTTTTCGAATATGAATAAGAGCTAAGCCAGCAACCTTAAAGTTGCTGGTTTTTATTTTGCTATTTATAATGAAGAAACAAATTTTTAATAGAGAGTAGTGGGCGTTATGAGATGGAAAGAGGGAACGTTTGAAAAAATAGACACGAATAACTCATCTGTTGAGCAACTTATAAACACGTTTAAGGAACAAAACTTAATTGGTGGAGCAATAATAAGCTGTTTTAAAGTGCATAACGAAAATTTTTTAAAGAAATACCACATTCGAAAGATGGACATGAGCACTTCTTTAGAAGAATTTTCAACTCTTTAGATATAATCAATAACTTAGAAGAGTTAAAAATACATACATCAGACAAATATAAGTTTCGTTTTAAAGAGCAGCTGGCAGTTATGCTTGATGGTAGCATTGCTGCGCAAATTTTGTGGGGCGGAGCATATGAAGGGTTTAAGGAACGACCAGTTATCGCAAAACAATTAGCAGTCAATGTATGTCAATATATGTTCCAAGATCGATACGAAGATATTAAAGTGTTCGAAAGCTATCGCCCTTGGACAGATTGGTTTTACGATGTTGCGTGGGATGTTACTTGGATGGTGTTAGATAGTAGGGAACAGAAAATGTGGTTCATTTGTGCTACGGATACAGATTGATAGAAGAGGGACCTTGTAGGAATGCTGCAAGGCCCTTTATCTTTTGGGAATTAATAGAAAACGAATCATATAAATGCTATACTAAAAAATGTTTGTAATGTCAGTTTCATAATATTGTATGATGCTGACTTACTAGAAAAGATAAGAGGAGAATGAGCGTGCAAAAGATAAAGAGATTATTGCTATTAATGATGGTAGTAGGATTAACAGCAGGTGTTTTAGCAGGGTGTGCAAATCCGAAAGATACTACAGAAGAATTTTTAACAGCGATACAAAAAGGTGATGTAGAAAAGGCTCGTACATTTGTTGAGAGTGACAAGGAATTTAATAAGCTAAATGAAAAAACAGATGATGCTGAGGCAAAAGCAATGCTAAGTGCAATTACAAAGAACTTTAAATTTGAAAAGCTAGAAGAAGTATCGAAAAAGGATGACAAAGCAGAAGTGAAAGTGAAAATTACATCTGCTGATCTATCCGTTGCTGTAACAAAAGCAGTGGGAGAAGTTATGCCAATGGCCTTCGCTAGCGCATTTAGTGAAGACAAAGAACAATCTGAAAAAGCAATCGAAAAAACAATGACCTCAACCATCATCAAAAACTTAGCAGATAAAGATGCAGCAATGGCAACTCGCGAAGTTACATTGAACTTAAAGAAAGACAAAGATGGCGACTATAAAATCGTTGCTGACGATAACTTGAAAGAAGTATTGTTTGCAAATGCGAAATCTTTGGAGAAGATGTTTGGTGGGAAGTAATTGAATTAGATAAAAAAGAGACACTATATCACGTAGAAGGTTGATATGGTGTCTCTTTTTTATATGACCCCGGAGAGGCTCGAACTCACGACCTCCACCCTGTCAAGGTGGCGCTCTCCCTGCTGAGCTACGGGATCCCAACTATAAATGTTACCATCAGCAATGTATTTTCATTTCATTCGTGTAATCGGAGGATTTGTACAATTTGTTGAGTATTGTAACATTTGATGTATTCCTATAATAGCAACAAACTTTAGTAGTGTAAAGATGTAATTTTCTGAATATTATCATTCTAATTTGTATATAAAAAATAAGCCCCGAAGAGCTTATTTCAATAATAATAATATCACCGCAATTATCAATGATATCATCAAAAATACAAGTATAAATAATGGAGCTTGTTCATAAGCTATCGTCCTGTAACTGTCATTCCTGCTGTGTAAATTGTATCAATAGAACCGTCAGCGCCTTTTATTTCGACTTTATAACGATATGTTCCATCCTCATAAATATCATCGCCATATCCTGTGAAAGTTGCAATTTCATCATTGCTTCCAGCTGGGACCCATTGATTTTGCCAACGGAAGTTGGTTTCAAATTCTCCCCATCTATCGCCATATTTCTTTTCAAGGCTGACATTGTAATGAATTTCTTCAGCTCGGTCATTTGTAATTCTTGCAATTACGCTATTACCAAAAGTAACTTGTGTAGAGTGTACCTGAACTGTAACACCGTTCACCGTTTCACCAGGACCACAAATGTAATGACAACCATCCCATTCGTCAGCATGTGCTTTTGGTGTTTCAATGTTCATAACCGTTAAACCCCCTAAAGCTAAAGCTCCTGTTAATAATACTTTACTAAATGCCTTCACTTGAAATTCCCCCTAAGTATATTCTCAATTCGTTCGATAGATATCACATTAAGTAGTTTTATAACATTAATCTAATCGAACACTTTTTTCCTCGAGTGTATTCGCTATGAATCTTTCATCTTGTAGTAATCTAACCTCTACATAAAATTTCATAGTTTTGATTTCATATATGTATCATGATTTACATAGAACAAATCTGTTAATACGTTTTGGTTATTTGCTTATCCCACTACTCTTTATTACCTTTTATTGGTAAAACGTTGGTTTTATTATATACCATTATTATCTATTTACAAGAGAAAACAATACTGTATGCAAAAATGCATAATAAAAAACACTACTTGTATTCTGAATTACAGAATACAAGTAGTGTTGGGTTTCAATTAATATTTAATTGGAACCTAATGCTAATTTTTTATGTTTAACAGTATACATATATCACTGTTTTTTTAGTCATAATTGATAAAATTTGTTCAGGGGACGCTCTTCCTGTTGAGCTATGGGATCTTTAAAAGGGAAAGTATAAGCGATTATGAGAGTAATGTATGAAGGGATAATGATGAGAAGCGAATTTAGTAGAAAGTAGTCTTTGGATGTAGAGGTTATATTATTTCCGATACCAATCCAAAGGACCTTCATCACTCAAATCAACAAGAAAAGGGAACAAGAAGTGTAAAGGTAAGCTTATAAGTTCTGGCATAGCGTTCACTGTTTTCTTTGATAGATATTGCCTCCCAAAACAATACGGACAATCTTTTTCAAATGTCACGAGTATTGACCATACATCTTTTACTTTCCACTTCGTTTTACAATACGTACAACGCGCCATTGAGTTCCTCCTCAGTTTAAGGTGTTTTCTAATATATTCTACTTTATTGTACGAAAGTCATTTGAATTTGATGTGGTAAAATGCAAAACAAGCCTAACCTCGTTCTACATTCAGGGAGGGGTTAAGCTTGTTTTAATTCCGTTCAATGTCTCTTTGTATCAGGCTGTTTATACATTGCCTAGATAGCTTCGTGTTAAATTCGGGAGAATAATTTTTCCATCTTTACTGTATTTTTCGAATAGCTCTGATAGGAGAAAAATAAAGTTTTTATACTGTTCGTCATTTTCTTTCGGAGCATAAGATGCTGATAAATTCCTTCCCAAAAACCCTTCATAATCAAAAAGTAAATCATTTTGATATTCTTTAAAATCATACTTTCCATCTTTAAAAAAGTTGTTAAATACTTCTGGAGTTTCATCTATTCCACCGCTAAAGCCTTTAAAGTTTGGACAGGTTTTCTGGCAAATTTCTGCATTCTCTTTAATAAGTGGACTAGTTAAATCTCTACTATTCCAAACAAGTGCAACATTTGCTTTTTGTTTTAAAATTCGTTGGCATTCGATTTTGAAAGCCTCTTTATCAAACCAATGAAATGCTTGGGCAACAGTTACTAAATCTACACTATTTTCTTTTAAAGTGGTATTTTCAGCAGTTGCTTTTATGGATTGAAAACGAGAATATAGTTTTAATGATTGCTCAGCCATCTTTCTCATATCATCATTTGGCTCAACTCCAATAACATGTAAACCACTTTCAAGCAGCTGGTGGCTAAATATCCCCGTACCTGAACCAATATCAGCCACAATCCGATTCCCTTTCAGTTGGTTAGCTGAAAGCAAGTAATCAATATATTCATTAGGATAACTAGGGCGATATTTTGCATATATATCGGCCCTGTCAGTAAAATTTTCTGTTGTTTTCACAGTACTACCTTCTTTCTTACGATATGATGTACAGAAATAGAAATTAAATATGAATTCAGGCATCAGTCTTTAAGTCTACAACTTAAGAATCCAGCTAAATAGAGGGCCTCAGTTTCTTTATTCAAATATCCTTTATCCGTTTAGTATACTATTTTAGATAATATCTTCCAAAAGACTAGAATGGCTTACTCAATTATGTTTTAAAGTGTATATTTTTATGGATTTATTTAATAATTTATGAGCGATTGTATGTCGTATTACGTTTACGTAGGTAAGAGATTTTTATTTTTGCTATTTAAATTGGCCAATATATCCTTTTTACAATTTACTGAAAATCATGTATAACAGAGATACATGATTATTTTATCTCGCTATTTGCGGGCAGTAAGATCCCTTACCTCGAAATTCAGCAAAAGTAAAGAAGTTAGGTTCGGGTCGGAATGCCCGTAAAAGTCCGATTCGTGAGGGTTGATGAAAGTTTCACTTTATAAATATTCAGAAGTAGAGGGAGAAAAGTTGTAATGGTAAGAAAAACGTTCAAGATGCGCGTGTCTAAAAATAGAACGATTTCGATTAATGGATCGATTCTTGATGTGGATGTTACACATGATGAATTTTTACAAGAGTTTGTTGAGTGGGTTGATTCTAAAGGTTGGTCGTTTATGGGAATAACAGATGAGATTACGCCCGAGGAAGCTAGTCAAAAGTTAATAGATTCGTTGATTGATGAGAAGGATAAGAAAGAGTAATTCCTTCTTATTTTTATTGTATATTTATGTTCTTTATCGTAAAAGTATGATATAGTAAAAAATAGTGAAATTTCTTCCAATATAATACAAATTACATATGATTGGTAGATTTATTATTTTGTTAAGGAGTAAATGGAAAAGGGAGAGTCATATGGTAAATTTTAAGAAAATTTTGGTTTTTATTACAGTTATTTGTTCGTTTTTTTTGACGCCCATAACATTGCGTGCTGAGACGAATATTGGAGTAAATCCAGAACAAGTTGCACCACCACCTGCGGAAGGACCGAATGTTTTTAGTCAGTTTGCAACGACAATTGATGCGAAAACAGGAGATGTTTTGTATGATAAAAACGCATATCACCGAGCATATCCTGCTAGTACGACGAAGGTGTTAACAGCGATTTTACTCATGGAGCATACAAAGCCAGAGGATCAATTTACATTTTCACAATTAGCATTAGATCAAGAGAAGAGTAATTATCAAATTGAGTTTCAACCTGGAGAGACAATTAATAGAAATACTGCGCTTATGATTTTAATGGTGCTGAGTGCGAATGATGTGTCGTATGCGATTGCGGAGCGGATTGGCGGGAGTGTTGAGAATTTCGCTAATATGATGAATGAGAAAGCGAAGCAATTAGGAGCGAAAGATAGCCACTTTGTAACACCGAATGGATTGCATGATCCGAACCATTATACGACGCCGTATGATATGGCTATGATTACGAAGGGTGTGCAAAAGTATCCTGAAATTTTACAAGCAATGAATACGAAAAGAACGACAGTTACGACGTCTAGGCAGACGGTGTCTATTTTTAATAAATCTAATTTTTTTGAAAATCCATATAGCATTGGCGGTAAGACAGGGTTTACGAATGAAGCACGTAATACACTTGTTTTATTAAATGAGAAAGATGGAAATCGTATTATAAGCGTAGTAATGGCTTCTCAAAGACCTGAAATTTATGAAGATTTGAAGCAGATGGCGGAATATTCTTTCGGTCAATTTACGAAGCAAATGGTGCTTGATAAACATAATTGGCATCAAAAAACAACATATTTAAATAAAGATGTTAATTCTGAGTTGGAACAAAGTGCGGAGCTTATGCTTAAGAAAGATGAAGGGAAAAATGTGAAAACTATTTTCCGGGCGGCTTCATTAGATAAAGAATCTTTATATCATAAAGGAATACATCGTGGTGAGGTAGTTGGTGCAGTTGATATTACGAAAAATAATCAAACAATTGCGACGGTAAATGTTCTTTCAACAGAAGATGTCACTTTTACGATGCCTAAAAAAGATACAACTATGCCTGAAGTAAAAGACTCAAATGTGAAAGTAATAAGTGTTGGGATAGGTGCGATTATATTATTTGGAGCAATTTTATATGTAGTGTTGCGCCGAAATACAAAAGGAATGAAATCAGAAGGTAAATAAATTACTAATAAAAAGACTGTGTAAAATTTTGGCACAGTCTTTTTTCTATATTTTAAATAACTAATAATTGTAAATTTTCTTATTGCAATAACTTAAAGTTCGTTATATCATTTACTTGTGTTCTTGTTAAAGAACAAAGTGGATATTGCATACTTCAAATAATATAAAACAACGGAGAGGGAGAGAGACGATGAAATTAATATGGAAGATAATTAGCAACGCGATCTCATTTGTTTTATTTGCATTGATGGTTTTTTTAGCTTTTGTAGTTATTTCTTCAAAAGCAAGCGGTGGTGATCCGACAGTGATGGGATATCAATTTAAGAGCGTTCTTTCAGGATCAATGGAGCCGACGTTTTTAACAGGATCAATCATTGCAATAGAACCAAACAAAGATGGTTCTAAATATCAAAAAGGTGATGTTATTACCTTTAAAGAGAAAGATCAAAAAATTATCACTCACCGTATTATCGGTGTGAAAGATACAAATGGAAAAGTAATGTATGAAACAAAAGGGGATAACAACAACGGACCAGATTTAGAGCCAGTACTTGCAGAAAATGTAGTTGGAAAGTATGCAGATATTACAGTTCCGTATGTTGGTTATTTACTGAATTATGCGAATTCAAAAGCGGGAGCAGCATTGCTTCTTATTATTCCAGGAGTCTTTTTGCTTGGTTATTCCGCTATTTCTATTTTTGGTGCTATTCGTAGCATTGACGGAGAAAAGAAAGATAAAAAAGTAGAACAATCCGTCTAGTTCGTTTGGTTATACTTTCCGTTTAGGAAGTTAACAAATATATATTAAGGGGATATGGACATGACTTTAAAGAAAAAATTAGGAATGGGTATTACATCAGCAGTATTAGGAGCAGCTTTAGTTGGTGGAGGAACATTTGCATTTTTCAGTGATAAAGAAGTGTCAAACAATACATTTGCGGCTGGAACACTGGATTTAGCATTAAATCCATCAACAGTTGTTAACGTATCGAATTTAAAACCTGGGGATACAATTGAAAAAGAATTTAAACTAGAAAATAAAGGTTCTTTAGATATTAAAAAGGTTCTACTGAAAACAGATTATAATGTAGAAGATGTAAAGAAAGATAATAAAGATGATTTTGGTAAACATATTAAAGTAACATTCTTAAAAAATGTAGATAAGCATGAGACAATTGTGAAACAAACTACTTTAGATAAATTAAAAGGTGACACACTTACAGCTGTAGATAATGATTTATCGGCTTGGTTCTGGGATGAAAAAGGTATTTCAGCAGGTAAATCTGATAAATTCAAAGTGAAATTTGAGTTCGTTGATAATGGAAAAGATCAAAATCAATTCCAAGGCGATAAGTTACAATTAAATTGGACGTTTGATGCACAACAAACAGCAGGTGAAGAAAGATAATAATAAAAAGGGCTATCACATGGATAGCCCTTTTTCTATTTTTCTAGTATTTGTCTATCAATTTTAATAGTTCTTTACTATAATATAGATAATGTTCTGTATAAAGAACGTAATGTTCGATGGGAGAGATTAAGATGCTGAAAAGACCGCTTAATTTTAAAAAGATGCTTATATTGCCGTGTATGTGTTCTATTACGTTTTATTTAGGATCTCAAATTATGACGCATACAGAAGCGGCGTTCATTCATGAAACGAAAGTAGAAGCGACGCTTTCTACAGCAATTATATTTCCGAAAACAGTTAATACGTTAAAAGAGCAATCTGAGAAACATAAACAGTTTATTGAGCGTGAGTATGGAACGATGAAGGGGAAATCGAAAGCAACTTCTATTGAAGAAATAAAACAGGCGATTTCTGTATGGCAACAAGGGCGTGAGAAAATTGTTGCTGAGAAGGAAGCTCTGCAAAATGTATATACTGAAATAGAAGCTCCTTACAATCAAATACAAGAAGAATTAAAGGTAAATAAAGATGAGTCGATGCAGCAAGTGTCCATATATGTAAATGAAGGCTTTCGCAGTATCAAAGAGAAGCGTGACTATATTGAGAAAGAAATTAGCTTGAAAGCTATTGATGAGCAAATTCAGGCTCTTCAGCAACAATTAAACGTTGCAATTGAAGCGGAAGGACAAAAGAAAGTAGAAGAACAAAAGAAAGCAGAGGAACAGAAGAAAGTAGAAGAACAAAAGAAAGCCGAAGAACAAAAGAAAGTAGAAGAACAGAAGAAAGCCGAAGAACAAAAGAAAGCCGAAGAACAGAAGGAAGTAGAAGAACAGAAGAAAGTAGAAGAACAGAAAAAAGTAGAAGAGCAAAAGAAAGTGGAAGAACAGAAAAAGCTAGAAGAGCAGAAGAAAGCGGAGTAACTGCTTTAGTGAAACAGCCAGAAAACAAGAATGTGGTGTAAGAGAGAGTGAACGAATAAGCAAGACTAGTAATATTTATACGAGTGTGAGGGAACGTTAGCCCTCACCTCTTTGTTTTTCTTTTTTCTTATAGTATTAAGTGATTTGAGTGTGAAAAAAGTTATAAATTATCGATATTTTTCTGAAAAGTCTAAAAAATATTGAGAAATAAAAATAACTGAAAATATTAATAAATATGTGTTGTGTTTATATAGGGTTGTTCGTTATAATGAACATAAGGTTTTTAAAAAAGAACGCATATTAGCTAAGCTAATATAGTTTTCTTTACATCTCTTATTGAAAAATAAGTGATAAAAATATAAAAAAAAGCTAGGGGGAATTGATTGTGAGTCTGAAAAAGAAATTAGGTATGGGAGTTGCATCAGCAGCATTGGGGTTAGCTTTAATTGGTGGAGGAACATTTGCATTCTTTAGCGATAAAGAAGTATCAAACAATACATTTGCAGCTGGGACGTTAGACCTTACATTAAACCCTAAGACGCTTGTAGATATTAAAGATTTAAAACCAGGGGATTCTGTTAAGAAAGAGTTCTTATTACAAAACAGCGGTTCGTTAACTATTAAAGACGTTAAATTAGCAACAAAGTATACTGTTAAAGATGCAAAAGGTGATAATGCTGGTGAAGACTTTGGTAAGCACGTTAAAGTAAAATTCCTTTGGAACTGGGATAAACAAAGTGAGCCTGTATATGAAACAACTTTAGCAGACTTACAAAAAGTTGATCCAGATCTTTTAGCTAAAGATATCTTTGCTCCTGAGTGGGGAGAAAAGGGTGGATTAGCAGCTGGTACAGAGGATTATCTATGGGTACAATTTGAATTCGTAGATGATGGAAAAGACCAAAATATCTTCCAAGGTGATACATTGAATTTAGAATGGACATTCAATGCCAACCAAGAAGCTGGGGAAGAAAAATAATAAAAAAGCGGGTATTCCCGCTTTTTTTTATAAAGAAAAAGAAGTGCTGGTTGTAAGCACTTCTTTCTATTATTATTTTTGATTTTGCTTCCACTTTGTAAATTCAAGAAATTCACGAAATTGTTCTTTGGAGACACCAGAGTTCATTGCATCTTTAACGAGTTGTGTCCATTCGGAGTCTAGGTTAGTTTCCTTTGTTGTTTCATCATGAAGTAAAGTATCAACTGGAATTTGTAGAACTGCTGCGATCTTTTCAAGAAACTGAATGGAAGGGTTTTTTTGTAAATTTCGTTCTATAGAACTAATGTAAGATTTAGCAACGCCAGCTTTTTCGGCAAGTTCAGTTAATGAAATCCCTTTTTGTAAACGAAGGCGTTTTATACGTTCTCCAATCATATTTGCGCACCTTTCTATCAATATGTAGTTGTCTTATGATGTCATTATTATAACATAAACTTCGTTAAAAAGAACAAACCTATTGAGCCTGACTGGATGGCTTCATACGTTGGAAAAATTGCTCGATGTCTTGCATGGCGATACCAGCATCTAGAGCTTCAAGTATTAAATCAATCCATTCTTGATCCAGTGCGTCTGTCTTATCTTTGTACAAATGTAATTCCTCCCTAATTATCGGTCATAATTGCTGCTACAGAATATATGATAATGCAATCGGATTTTGTGTTTTATATAGTGAATTATCAAATATTGTGTAGATGAAACAAAGATAAAATCCCCATTAAACTCCCTCTATGGAAATTATAAATTGTTCGATAAAAACTTTCAATATTTTCAGAAAACATTGTTGAATTGTGATATATTCGTATGCTAACTATGAAATTTTTACAAATATATTAAAAATATTACATAATATGACTAAATATTGAAAAAATATTGAATTTTTAATAAAATTCAATTTGTAATACATATTATTTATTAGGGGAGGAAATAAGGGATGAACAAGAAACCGTTCAAAGTTTTGTCATCAATCGCTTTAACAGCTGTATTAGGCCTTTCATTCGGAGCTGGTACTCAATCTGCATATGCTGAAACGCCTGCGAATAAAACAGCTACGAGCCCAGTTGATGATCACTTAATTCCGGAAGAACGTTTAGCAGATGCGCTAAAAAAACGTGGGGTAATTGATTCGTCAGCTTCAGAGAAAGAAACAAAGAAAGCTGTCGAAAAGTATGTAGAGAACAAAAAGGGTGAAAATCCTGGGAAAGAAGTACCAAATGGGGATCAACTTACGAAAGAAGCATCTGATTTTTTAAAGAAAGTGAAAGATGCGAAAGCAGACACGAAAGAAAAATTAGATAACCCTGCAACAGGAACACCTGCAGCGACAGGCCCAGTTAAAGGCGGTCTAAATGGTAAAGTACCAACTTCTCCAGCGAAACAAAAAGACTATAACGGTGATGTACGTAAAGATAAAGTACTCGTTTTACTTGTAGAGTACGCTGACTTTAAACATAATAATATCGACAAAGAGCCTGGATATATGTATTCTAACGATTTTAATAAAGAACATTATGAAAAAATGTTATTCGGCAACGAGCCGTTTACATTAGATGATGGAAGTAAAATTGAAACGTTTAAACAATATTACGAAGAGCAATCTGGTGGTAGTTACACAGTGGACGGAACAGTTACAAAATGGTTAACAGTTCCTGGTAAAGCTGCTGATTACGGTGCAGATGCTGCTAGCGGCGGTCATGATAATAAAGGACCAAAAGGCCCACGTGATTTAGTAAAAGATGCATTAAAAGCAGCTGTAGATAGCGGTCTTGATCTATCAGAGTTTGATCAATTTGATCAATATGATGTAAATGGTGATGGAAATAAAAATCAACCGGATGGTTTAATTGATCACTTAATGATTATTCATGCAGGTGTTGGACAAGAAGCAGGTGGTGGTAAATTAGGTGATGATGCAATTTGGTCACATCGCTGGACAGTTGGACCAAAACCATTCGCAATTGAAGGTACACAAGCGAAAGTTCCATATTGGGGTGGAAAGATGGCAGCGTTCGACTACACAATTGAACCAGAAGATGGAGCAGTTGGTGTATTCGCGCATGAATATGGTCATGATTTAGGTTTACCAGATGAGTATGATACACAATATAGCGGTGCTGGTGAGCCAATTCAAGCTTGGTCTATCATGAGTGGCGGAAGCTGGGCTGGTAAAATTGCAGGTACAACACCAACGAGCTTATCACCACAAAATAAAGAGTTTTTCCAAAAAACAATCGGTGGTAACTGGGCAAATATCGTAGAAGTAGATTACGAGAAATTAAATAAAGGTATCGGCCTAGCAACATATTTAGACCAAAGTGTTACGAAATCTAACCGTCCAGGTATGATTCGTGTTAACTTACCAGACAAAGATATAAAAACAATTGAGCCGGCATTCGGAAAACAGTATTACTACAGCACAAAAGGTGATGATCTTCATACGAAGATGGAAACACCACTGTTCGATTTAACAAATGCAACGACTGCAAAATTTGACTTCAAATCATTATATGAAATTGAAGCAGAGTATGATTTCCTTGAAGTACACGCTGTAACGGAAGATGGTCAACAAACGTTAATTGAAAGACTTGGTGAGAAAGCAAATAGTGGAAATGCAGATTCGACAAATGGAAAATGGATTGATAAATCATATGATTTAAGCCAGTTCAAAGGTAAGAAAGTAAAATTAACATTTGATTACATTACTGATGGTGGTTTAGCATTAAATGGTTTCTTACTTGATAATGCTTCATTAACAGTAGATGATAAAGTAGTATTCTCTGATGACGCAGAAGGTACGCCACAATTCAAATTAGATGGTTTTGCTGTTTCTAACGGAACAGAGAAGAAAAGCCATAACTACTATGTTGAGTGGAGAAACTATGCTGGTTCAGATAACGCGTTAAAATTTGCACGTGGTCCAGTATATAACGCTGGTATGGTTGTATGGTATGCAGATTCAGCTTACACAGATAACTGGGTAGGTGTACATCCAGGACACGGTTTCCTAGGTGTAGTTGATTCTCATCCAGAAGCAATTGTAGGAACTTTAAATGGTAAACCGACAGTGGAAAGTAGTACGCGATTCCAAATCGCAGATGCGGCGTTCTCATTCGATAAAACGCCAGCTTGGAAAGTTGTATCTCCAACGCGTGGAACGTATACGTATGATGGTTTAGCAGGTGTACCGAAGTTTGATGATTCTAAAACGTATATTAATCAACAGATTCCAGATGCAGGACGTATTTTACCGAAGCTTGGTCTGAAGTTTGAAGTAGTAGGACAAGCTGATGATAATTCTGCAGGTGCTGTTCGTTTATATCGTTAATACTGTAAAACTACCGAGAGATTTTCTTTCGGTAGTTTTTTGTGAGCAATGAATTTTATATAGCTGAAAAAGTCATATATAATGTAACCTTAAGAATAGAAATTTGTTATATATGAAGTCTATATAAATAATGAAAGAATTGGATAAAAATAGTGGGAGAAGGTGAGTGAATGAGTATTTCCTCTATTGTAAGTAGGCAAAAGGAATATTTTTTAAAAGGGCATACGAGAAGCATCGAAATGCGAAAGAATAATTTGAAGAAGCTTTATGAAGGCATTCAGCATTTTGAAGAAGAAATATTTCAGGCATTGAAATTAGATTTAAATAAGTCAGTTCACGAGTCGTTTACAACGGAAGTTGGATATGTATTAAAAGAAATTTCCTTTCAATTGAAACATATGTCATCGTGGAGTAAACCGAAACGAGTTCGAACAGCACTTACTCATTTTGGATCAAAAGGAAAAGTAGTGCCAGAACCGTATGGTGTGACACTTATTATTGCACCGTGGAACTATCCTTTTCAATTAGCAATTGCACCACTTGTAGGAGCACTGGCAGCTGGAAATACAATCGTTTTAAAGCCGTCAGAGTTAACACCAAGCGTTTCAAAAGTGCTTAAGAGAATGTTAGATGAATTATTCCCAGAAGAGCTTGTAGCGGTAGTAGAAGGTGGCGTTGAAGAGAGTACATCTTTGCTGAGGGAACCATTTGATTATATTTTCTTTACTGGTAGTGTTGGCGTTGGAAAAGTTGTAATGGAAGCAGCAGCGAAACAGTTGACGCCGCTCACTTTAGAACTTGGCGGGAAAAGTCCTTGTATTGTACATAAAGATGCAAAGATAGAGATGACAGCAAGAAGAATTGTTTGGGGTAAGTTTTTAAATGCAGGGCAGACGTGTGTAGCGCCTGATTATATGTATGTGCATTCTTCCGTGAAAGAAAAGCTAATTGAGGCACTGCGACATGAAATTATAGAGCAGTATAGTAAAGAACCTTTGCAAAATGAAAATTATGTGCGTATTGTAAGTGAGCGTCATTTTGAAAGATTATGTGGATTTTTACAAGATGGTCAAGTCGTAATTGGTGGAAACTATAAGAAAGATACATTACATATTGAACCGACAGTACTAGCGGATATTACATGGAAAGATACTGTTATGGAAGACGAAATTTTTGGTCCGATTTTACCAATCATAGAGTACGACAACATAGAAGATGTAATTGGCACAATCCAGCAACATCCGAAGCCGTTAGCGTTATATGTATTTTCTGAAGATAAAGAAGTACAAAAGAAAGTGACGAGTAATATTTCATATGGTGGAGGCTGTATTAATGATGTTGTCTATCATCTTGCCACGCCATATTTACCTTTTGGGGGTGTTGGAAGTAGTGGATTAGGGGGTTATCATGGGAAAGAAAGTTTTCGGACTTTTTCACATTATAAAAGCATTTTAGCCCAATCTACAGCATTCGACATGAAAATTCGTTACTCTTCTACAAAAAGTGCTTTAAAATTCATACGAAAGTTGTTAAAATGATGATGGTGTTTATCAGTAGGCGTAGCCGTATGATAATAGCCCCTTCGCAATGGAAGGGGTTTTTCTGTTCGACGTTATGTATCATGCGAAAATGAATCAAACATACTACATAAAGAATAGAAACGAACGCTTGTTAAATAACCATTTTTGTTTGGATCGAAACAAAAAATAGTCTATAGAACATAAATATTTATTCATGAATATAAAAATTTAAAATTTAAGGTAGATAGGACGGGAAAATGAAAAAGATTATTAAAGTTGAAGCAGTTGAAAAACATTTTGGAAATCAAGTGATTATCCCACCTCTTTCTTTAGATATTAAAGAGGGAGAGTTTTTAACAATTTTAGGGCCGAGTGGCTGCGGGAAAACGACTTTACTTCGTATGATCGCAGGATTTGAAACTCCAACTAAAGGGAATCTTTTATTAGATGATGAAAGAATTAACGATTTGCCGCCATATAAGCGTCATATGAACCTAGTGTTCCAACATTACGCACTATTCCCACATATGACAGTAGAGAAGAATATTTGTTTTGGTATGAAAATGCAGAAAGTATCAGCAGCAGAGCAGAAAGAGCGTGCTGAAGAGGCAATGCGTTTAACGCAGTTACTTGAGTTCCGTAATCGTAAACCTGCGAAGCTTTCTGGTGGACAACAGCAGCGTGTTGCAATTGCAAGAGCGATTGTAAATAATCCGCGTGTATTACTATTAGATGAGCCACTTGGAGCGCTTGACTTTAAGTTACGAAAAGACTTGCAACGTGAATTGAAAAACTTACAACGTAATTTAGGAATTACGTTCATATACGTAACGCACGATCAAGAAGAAGCAATGAGCATGAGCGATCGTATTGTCGTTATGAATAAAGGACATATCGAACAAATCGGAACGCCGAAAGAAATTTATAATAAGCCGAAAACATTGTTCGTTGCGACATTCATCGGTGAAAATAATATTGTGAAGAACGGGGAAGGCTATGTAGCAATTCGCCCTGAAAATGTAAAAGTACGTTCGGTTGAAGAACCAATTTTAAAAGAATACCATCTTGGACATATTGAAGATATTGAGTTTGTCGGAAATATGGAGAAGCTTTATGTACGTGATGAGAAAACATCAGAATTACTAATGGCATATCAAACTGCTGAAGAGGCAGCGCAGTGGAGCATTGGAGATAATGTATATGTAGGCTGGGAGCAAGAGGACGAGGTGACCTTAAATTGAAAAAAGGGAAATTACTCGCACTACCTACAGTCGCGTGGCTGCTAATTTTCTTCCTAATCCCGCTCGTATTCGTATTAGGATTCGCCTTCATGCAGCGCGGAGCTTACGGGACAGTAGAAATGCAATTTACGCTGGAGAATATATCCCGTGTATTTGATCCATTGTACTTAGGAACGTTATGGGAAACTGTTAAAATCGCAGTTATTACAACAGTAATATGTTTATTAATTGGTTATCCGTTTGCGTATACAATTACAATTGTTGACCGCAAATACCGCTCTATTCTTTTATTATTGGCAACGATCCCGTTTTGGATTAACTTTCTTGTTCGTTCATACGCATGGATTGTTATTTTACGTTCACAAGGTCTTGTGAATACGTTGTTATTAAAGCTTGGCATTATTAGTGAACCGTTAAATTTATTATATAATACTCCTTCTGTAATACTCGGAATGGTCTATTCTTTATTACCATTTATGATTTTACCAGTGTATGCAGCAATTGAGCAGCTGGATAAGCGTAAGCTAGAAGCGGCTTATGATTTAGGAGCAACACCAATAAAGGCATTTTGGAATATAACAGTGCCGATGACGATGTCAGGAATTGCGACTGGTTCTATTTTAGTATTCGTTTCTTCTATCGGAATGTTTGTTGTATCAGACGTGATGGGCGGATCGAAAGTAGCATTAATCGGAAACGTTATTCAAAATCAATTCTTAGGTGCACGTGACTGGCCGTTTGGATCTGCGTTATCGATTATCGTTGTTCTATTCTCTGTTCTGTTAATTTACTTATATTATCGTGCAACGAAAGTATATAAATATAATGAGAACGGAGGGGAATAGGCAAAGATGAAGAAGTTTTTAGTTTCTTATTCTTGGTTAATTTTGTTATTCTTGTATTTTCCAATGATGGTTTTAATGGTCTATTCTTTCAACGACTCTCGCATTA
The DNA here is from genome assembly GCF_056738645.1 of Bacillus sp. PK3-067. Classification (NCBI taxonomy): domain Bacteria; kingdom Bacillati; phylum Bacillota; class Bacilli; order Caryophanales; family Bacillaceae; genus Bacillus; species Bacillus sp. PK3-067. Next base: position 1,241,225 of record NZ_CP096490.1, read on the forward strand.
ATGCGGAGTGGGAAGGTTTTACATTCCATTGGTATACAGATTTATTTCAAAAACAAGATGTTATTGATGCATTTGTAAATAGTATTACGATTGCAGTTATAACAACGATTGTGACAACGGTACTTGGTGTATTCTTTGCAATTGCTTTACATCGTTATAAATATCGTTTCGAAGGGGCTATTAATGGCCTTGTATATTTACCAATTTTAATTCCTGATATTTTAATGGGATTATCTTTACTAATTCTTTTCAGTCAGTTAGGAATGGAACTTGGACAAACAACGATTATTATTGCACATATTACATTTAGCATTTCGTTTGTTGTTGTTATTTTAGCTGCGCGTCTTTCAAGTATGGGACGTGACTTAGAAGAAGCTGCAAATGATCTAGGAGCAACGCCTTGGCAAACGTTTCGTTATGTAACGTTCCCAGCAATTGCACCGGGAGTTATTTCGGCAGCATTATTAACATTCACATTATCAATTGATGATTTTGTAATTAGTTTCTTCGTATCAGGACCAGGATCAACAACATTGCCACTATACATTTACAGTATGGTTAAGCGCGGAGTATCACCAGAAATTAATGCTCTTTCTACAATTTTAATTGTTGCTATCGTAGGATTAATGGTTCTATCTGAAATCTTCCGGAACAAAGGTGCAGATGGTGAAGAAAACTCTGGAGGACACCTTCCTTTATAATACGAACGATATAGAAAGTACAAGGGGGTAATAAACCGATGAAATTAATGAAAAGAATAGCTGGCGCAGCAATTAGCTTTAGCCTTGTTGCTGGTGTGCTTGCTGGTTGTGGTGAAAAGAAAGAAGAATTAAATATTTATAGTTGGGCTGACAATTTTGATGAGCAAGTGCTAAAAGATTTTGAAAAGAAGTATAATGTGAAAATTAACTATGACAAGTACGCAAGTAATGAAGAAATGCTTGCGAAATTACAAGCTGGTGGCGCAAAGTATGACTTAATTCAGCCGTCGGATTACATGGTTAAAACAATGGCGAAAATGGACTTATTAGCGCCGTTAGATAAAAAGAATATCCCGAATATCGAAAATATGGTTTCTAATTTTAAAACACCTGCGTTTGATCCAGAGAATAAATATTCTTTAGTGTACACTTGGGGTGTAACAGGGATTGCATACAATAAAAAGTATGTGAAAGAAGCACCTACAAGCTGGGCGGACTTATGGAATGAGAAATATAAAGGACATGTAACGTTACTGAACGATTCTCGTGAAGTATTAGGAGTGGGTCTTAAGAAGCACGGGTTCTCAAACAGTACGAAAGACGATGCACAATTAAAGACAGCAGCAGATGATTTAAAGAAGCTGCTTCCAAACTTATTAGCATTTGATACAGATAACATTAAACAAAAATTCATTACAGAAGATGCTTGGATCGGAACAGTTTGGTCTGGAGATGCAGCATTTATCGCAAAAGATAATAAAGATGTAGAATATGTTGTACCAAAAGAAGGCGGCACAATTTGGGCTGATACGTTAGCAATTCCAAAAGGTGCAAAACATAAAGAGCTTGCTGAGAAATTTATGAACTACTTACTAGATGAAAAAGTAAGTGTGAAAAACTACGAGTCAATTGGTTACAGTAATCCAAATGAAAAAGCTCATCCTCTTCATAGTAAAGAATACCGTGATAATCACATGATTTTCTTAACGAAAGAAGAGTTAGATCGTACAGAATGGCTTGTTGATGTAGACGATAAGTTAAAAGACTATGATCGTTACTGGACAGAGCTAAAAACAAAAGGTAAATAAGCAAGGAAATGCGGTTTCTAAAGTAGAAATCGCATTTTTTCATAGTAGGAGGAAATCGTTTGAAGAAGAAGTTACATCAGTATGAGGTAATGTGTATCGGTTTGTTATTTGCTGTATTTGGTATTGTTGCTTGGCGCGTACATGCAGGTGGCGTTACAGTGATGGATACATATGTCCGTGGATTAGTAAGAGGGCTACAAACGGAAAGTTCTCTTACATTTTTCTCGTACTTTACAAAATTGGGATCAGCAATTGGGATAGTCGCTACGCTCGTTATAAGTTTGCTTGTTTTTTGGAAGAAGCGTTATTATGCTGCGATGATTGTATATCCAATGGGAATTTTAGTAACACATCTTGTGAATAAAGGGATAAAAGAGATTGTAAAGAGAGAACGTCCGTCATTAAATGAAGCGCTAGATGCACTTGGATATAGTTTTCCTAGTGGACATGCAATGCTATCAATTATGACATTTGGATTTCTTACTTATATCATTGCTGCTAATTTGAAAAGCGTAGCTGGGAAATGTGTCACAACGATTTTGATGGGTATAGTAATTCTATCGATTGGATTAAGTAGAGTCATTTTAAATGTACATTACCCAACTGATATTTTAGCTGGTTACTGCGTAGGTGGTATTTTGTTAATTATCGCGATTTACTACCATCGTTTACTTACTGAGAGATTAGGGCTTAATAAAGAGAGATAGAAAAACGTCTGGAAAAACTATTATTATAGTTTTTCCAGACGTTTTTTGTTTATATCAAGATGTGATACAGTATAAGTGACAATTGAATTATGTAAAGTAGGTGAAAATGTGTGAAGACAAATGTACATAAAGTTGATAAGTGGGGGAAGTTAGGAGCCTTTTTGTATCAGTTTCGTTATACAGTAATTGTAGCGTTACTGTTGCTCGCAATCGCACTTGGGATTTTTGCTCCAAAGCTACCGGGAGTATTAGGTGGTGACGGTTTCCAAACGGAAGGCGACTATCAAAAAACGAAAGAAATTTTAGATAAAGATTTTAAGAAGTCTCAAGATACGCTGCTACTCGTTTTTGAGAAAAATAAAGATGCTTCGCATGAGGAATTTAAAAAGCGAATAAATGAAATTGTAAAGAATGTTCAAGAGAAAGAGAACTATGAATCTTTCCATCACCCAATCCAAAATAAAGAAATGCTACAAGATGACATCGGCTATGCGACAATTTTATTTTCCGGGAAAACAAATAAGGAACGAATGGAAAAGACATTACAATTTGCTGATGAGATTGAGAAAGAAAGTAATATAGCATTAAAAGTAACACCTACAGGGTTTCCGAAAATTAATAAAGAGATTAATGAAAGAACGCAAAATGATTTAAAAGTAGCAGAGATGATTGGATTACCAATTGCGTTTCTTGTATTACTATTTTCGTTTGGTAGCCTTTTGGCATCAATTTTACCGATTTTGAATGGGGCGCTTAGTGTTATTAGTACGATGGGTATATTGTATTTCATCGGTGTTGATAAAGAACTATCTATTTTCGTGTTAAACGTTGCACCGATGATTGGACTTGCATTATCTATTGATTTTGCGCTATTATTTGTGAACCGTTTTCGAGAGGAAGTTGCTAAACGAACGGTAAAAGAAGCGATAGCAATTACATATCAAACGGCAGGACGTGCGATTGTATTTTCAGGATTATGCGTATTTGTTGGGTTATCCGGTTTATTTTTCTTTAAGATAGATTATATTCAATCTGTCGCGATTAGCGGAATGATTGTTGTCATTATGAGTATTTTATTCTCACTCACACTTCTTCCAGCACTATTATCGTTAATCGGTAAAAGAATATTAAAAAAGAATCAAGTAGCACATACGCCGGCAAAAGCATGGCGTAAATTTGCAAAATTTGTGATGAAACATCCAATTGCAATGATTATTGTTGTTACAACATTTATTGTTATTTGCTTATTACCGTTACGTACAGCTAATTTGCAGTTCCCTGGTGTTGAAGCTTTACCTGAAAAGAGTGATACAAGGATTGCATATGAAAAGTATGAAGAAGCATTTAATGAAACTGTCAAAACACACGCTGATGTTACGTTAGTTGTAGAGACGAAAAAAGATATGAAAGAAAAAGAAAGTCTACAAAAGATAGAAGAAGTCGTTCAAAAGTTAAAAGGTGATAAGAAAGTACATGAAGTAAGAAGTTTATACGACGGGTTAACTGGAATGAAAGCAGATCAAGTTGTTGGAATGTTGCAGTCGCCAGAATCAGCGAAACTAGCTCCTGTATTTGAAGCATACACGCAAGGGAATAAGACGACGATAGAAATATTTTTGAAAACAAAACCACGTACAGAGACTGCAAAACAGTGGGTACGTGACTTTAAAAAGAACTATAAAGAAACGGATGTTACGTATTATCTAGGCGGAATGACGACGTTTCAACAAGAATTAGAAGATGAAATTAAAGATAAAGTTGTAATTGGTATGTCTGTTATATTTGGATCGACCTTTGTTATATTATTATTTGCATTCCGATCTATACTCATTCCAATTAAGGCAATTGTTATGAATATACTTAGTTTAAGTGCAACCATTGGAATTGTTGTTTGGTTATTTGAAGGTGGTCATTTCGGTTTAGAAGCAAGTCCGGTTCTGTTTGTCTTACCAATCTTCATTTTTGGCCTCGTATTTGGGCTTAGTATGGATTATGAAGTATTTCTTATTTCACGTATTCATGAGCTCTATGAAGAAACAGGAGATAACGATCAAGCAACGTTAGAAGGGCTCGTTTCAACAAGTAGAATCATTACATCAGCTGCTTTAATAATGATTGTTGTAACTGGTGCATTCGCATTTACTGATATTTTACCAGTAAAGCAGATGGGTCTTGGCGTTGCATTAGCAATATTTCTTGATGCAACAATTATTCGTCTTATGCTCGTACCAAGCTTAATGAAGTTATTTGGAGACTGGAACTGGTGGTTACCATTTCGAAAAAAACGAGAAAAATCATCGTAAAAAATGCTCATCAATATGATGAGCATTTTTTATGAATAGCAAAGCCTACATTTTGCAAATAGTATGTGATAAGAACATTACATAATAAGTAGGTGAAGGCAATGTTTCGTTATTTTAAGTTTAAGTTAAATGATACAGTACAGTTTGCCGAGAACGATGGGCATATGTATCGCATTGTCGGTTATCGGTTAGAAAAAGGATTTTATCCAAAAGATGAATGGACTCATATCATTTATGAACTACTTAGAGAATTTGACGGGTATACGATGGATGCGGAAGAGGAAGAACTTGTAAAGGTCGTTCAAGTAGAGGATGAGTATTACAAAATACAAGAAGTATCAGGTTATCGCTATCCAGTAAAAATGAAACAAAAACAACAAGTGATGAAAATAGAAAAGATGGACGATTTATTAGATGCTTACAATGATTATAAAAGGTTGGCGGATTTCTTTAAGGATTTATCGTATGAACAAAAAGCTGAAGAAGTATTGTTAGAAATGAAAAGACTTAGAGCTTGAGGGGCAGTCTATTATAAGACTGTCCTCTATTTTTGACGGTGCATCAAAGTGTGTTTTCCGTTACAATGAGAGAATCAATAGAAATAAGGTGATAAACAGTATGGAAACAAAGAAAAAGGGTAAATGGTGTGAAATTACCGTTCCAGCTAAATGGAATGGTATAAGTATTGAATCGGTATTAAAAGTAGAATGGGAAATACCGAAAAAGCTATTACATCAGCTTCGTATGGAAAAAGGTGTTACGGTTAACGGGGAACAAAGAAGATGGAATGAGCTTTTAAAAGAGAACGATAAGTTACAAGTCCATATGTTTGCGGAGGAAGAGTACGGTGTAGATCCAGAATATGGTGAATTACATGTAGTATACGAAGATGATCACGTACTTATCGTAAATAAACCAGAGCAAATGGACACACACCCTGCTGAAAAAGGTGGAACCGGGACGCTTGCAAATCTTGTTGCTTTTCATTTTCAAATGCAAGGTTTAGAGACGAAGGTGCGTCATATTCATCGTTTAGATAAAGATACGACAGGTGGTGTCGTGTTTGCTAAGCATAGAATTGCTGGTTCAATTATGGATCGCTTATTAATGGAAAGAAAAATTAAAAGAACGTACGCAGCGCTCGTTGAAGGGAAAGTAAAGAAGAAACAAGGAAAGATTGATGCTGCTATCGGAAGGGATCGCCATCATGCTACAAGGCGTCGTATTTCTCCAAAAGGTGACCAAGCTATCACATATTATAAAGTAGAAAAGTATTTTAAGAAGCAAAACACGACTCTCGTAACGTTACAATTAGAAACGGGTAGAACACATCAAATTCGTGTTCATATGAGTCATAATGGTAATCCATTAGTTGGGGATGTATTATATGGTGGACAAACAAAATATATGTCCAGTCAAGCATTGCATGCGATGAAGATACATTTCTTGCATCCAATTACGAAAGAAGCGATTGAAGTTGATGTGCCGTTTCCTACAAAGTTAAATAATAAAATAAAAGAATTTCAAAAAGAAAATGCGTAAAGTATAAGTTTTAACTTGAAAAAAGTAGATTTTTGCAGGGATTTCTCTAAAAGAAGCGAAGCCGTTAAGAGAAAAGAGAGGTGAGAATCACTTGATTAAATATAAGTATGTACTGGGAATATTTTTCGCTTGTCTTTTACTTACTCTATTTCTCTATCCCTATTTACCAAATCGTATGGCAGTACATTGGAATGTAAATGGTCAGCCAAACGAGTTTATGAGTAAACAAGTCGTTGTAGCATTTATTCCCTGTTTTATTATTTTTTCATATGGATTTTTGTATATTATTTCACATAATATATTTAAGTTTAATGAAAGAGAGCATGGTATTATAGGCGGATTTATAAAGAAAATTACGTTATTTATGTTGTTTATTCATACGCTTATCCTCTTTATTAATTTTGGGGATTTGATATCCTTTCAAACAGGATTAACGATTGGGATTAGTATGTTTCTTTTTATGCTGAGTAAAGAATTTAAGAAAATAAAAGGCAAAGAAAAAGAAAAAGATCCAATTAAATTACAAAAAATTTGTTTAGTGAGTAGACGGATTTTTCAAGTGATGGCATGTGGCATATTGTTTTCATTGTTTTTGAACTTAGAGTGGGGATTTTATGTATTGCTTAGTGTAATAAGCTGTGGATCTATGTTGTTTATGTTATATATTTTCTATTCATACATAATAGAAAGCTATGAAACTTAAAAAAGAGTCTTCTCATTATGAGAAGACTCTTTTAATCTATTTACTTCGTAATAAATTGTTGTGTCCAGTAGTTGCCGCTTTCTACATAACCAACACCGATGTGAGTGAAGCCGTTATTTAAGATGTTTGCACGGTGTCCAGCGCTGTTCATCCAAGCTTGTACTACTTCTTCAGGTGTACGTTGACCTTGAGCGATGTTTTCACCTGCAGATGTATAAGAAATACCAAATTTCTTCATCATGTCAAACGGAGACCCGTATGTAGGGCTGTTATGATCAAAGTAGTTGTTTTTTTGCATATCTTCAGACTTAATACGTGCTACTTTGCTTAATTCAGTATCGATTTTTAGTGCTGGTAAGCCTTGTTTTGCACGCTCAGCGTTTGTTAATTCAACAACACGTTGTTCAAACTCGCTTAAAGATTTTGCTTCTTCAGCAGGCTTTTGCTCAGCTGGTTTTTGTTCAGCAGGTTTTTGAGTATTGTTGTTTTCAGCAGGCTTTTGAGCTTCTGGTTTTTGAACTTCTTCAGCAGGCTTTTGCTCGGCAGGTTTTTGCTCAACTGGCTTTTGAGTTTCTGGCTTAGCTGTTGGTTGCTCAGTTACAACATTTCCAGTAGGTTGTTGACCAGGAATGAAGCAGTTTGGTTGGAAGTTTCCTTGTTGCCATTGTGCTAATGATTCAACTCCCATAGATTGTAAGAATGCTTGTAATTCTTGTTGGCTCATTTGTTTCATCATTACTTTTGAATGCTGAATATTTTGAACCTTTACGTTAGATGGTTGTACTGTTGCAGCTTGTGCATCTAGAGAAGATACTCCTAAAGTAAGAGCTGTTGCAGCAGCTACAGATAATAAAACACGCTTTTTCATGATGTGTGTCCCCCTATATAAAGTTTTAATTTGTTTTCACACGATTTGTTTTTGACAGCCTGTCTGACTGACAAATTCATCGTAGCATACAATTTGCGAGAAAAAAGATGGAAAAAAATTCATAGACTTTAAAATTACCTAATTTATCCTAAGAGAAGAAGGGAGCAAAAATAAGAGAAATATAGAGTATAAAAGGAATTTATAGTGTTTTTATACTTGGTTTTAAGAGGGGGTTTTTGGATAAAGTTACCTAAATAGAAAATGAAGAATCCTATTGTATCAATGGTTTGAACGTTTTTTTGAGGAATATAATGGATTGATTTTTACAAAACTGTAATGTTTCTGTTGTTCTTTTTTATAATAAAGTAACATATTTTTAATGTTGTAGCAGACAAAAAAGCGGCTATCTCTTTACATAGACGAAGGAGATAGCCGTTTTCCTATTATTACGTATGTTACGAGTTAGTTTCAATTGCTTCTAATAATAAATCCACAATGTGAATTCCTCTCATTTTATGAGAAAGCCCTTCTCGCTCAATACCCAATTTCATTTGTAATAAACAACCTGGATTTGCAGTAACAATGGTTGCTGCTTCTGTTTCATGCACACGGTCCATTTTGTAATCTAGAAATTCCATTGATAACTCTGAATGAACAATATTGTAAATACCAGCAGAGCCACAGCAGCGGTCGGCATCTTTCATTTCTCGATATGTTGCACCTTGGATAGCCTCTAGTAACATACGAGGTTCAGAAGATGTGCGCATAACATTGCGTAAATGACAAGAGTCTTGATACGTAATAACTTGCGGCGTGAGTCGTAAGTCAGTTCGCTTATGGAAGTCTAGTTCTACTAGTATAGCAGTAATATCTTTAATTTTAGAAACAAACTGCTTAGCACGTTCAGCCCAATCCGGATCATCTTTTAAAAGATAATCATAGTCTACGAGATAAGCCCCGCAACCACCTGCATTCGTAATAATATAGTCGATGTTTAAATCTTCGAATGCTTTTATATTTCGCTTTGCTAATTCTTTTGCTCCACTCTTTTCACCAGCATGTCCATGCAATGCACCGCAGCAACTTTGTGTTTTTGGAATAACGATATCACAACCAGCTAATTGAAGAAGTTTCATCGTTGCGTTATTTGTTTCTAAAAACATCGTATCCATTAAGCAGCCTGTGAAGAATGCAACTTGTTTTTTCTTTGTGCTTTCTGCAGGTAAAAATGAAGGACGATCTTTCATGGCTTTCATTTTAGGGACTTTTGGTAAAACGAGATCCATCGTTGCAAGCGTTTCAGGGAATAACTTCATAATCCCTGTTTTATGTGTTAGCGTTTGTAAACCAGAACGTTGATAAAATCCGATTAGTCCAGTTAATGTTCTCATTCGATTTTGATGGGGGAATAGTCCTTCAAAAACGACTTTTCGAACAGCTTTCACTGGCACTGAGAATTTTTTATTTTGATTAATAATATCACGAGCTTCTTCTAATAAATGTCCATAATTTACACCAGATGGACAAACAGGTTCACAAGCACGGCAACCAAGACAAACGTTTAATGTATGTTCAACATCTTCATCTGGTTCGATTAAACCATCAACGACTGCTTTCATTAATGCGATACGTCCGCGTGGTGAATGTGACTCTTTATATCCGGATTGAATGTAGGTAGGACAAGTAGGTAAACAAAAACCGCATCGCATACAGTTTAGTAATTCATCTTCACTTAATCGTTCTTTAAATTCTTTTTGAATATTTTCTTTATTTAATGTGGTCATTGCTCAACCACCACTCTTTTTCGAGTGTCTTTCGCGAACATTTTTCCAGGATTCATAATGTTATTTTGATCGAAAGCTTGCTTTATTCCTTGCATAGCTGCAATACCTTCTTTACCTAATTTCATTTCTAAATATGGAGCTTTCATTGCACCAACACCATGTTCACCAGTAATTGTGCCACCAAGTTCAATTGCTTTCGCAAATATTTCAGCAAAAGCTTGTTCAGCTCGGTGCATTTCTTCTGCATTACGAGCGTCTGTCATACAAGTTGGATGTAAATTACCATCACCAGCGTGTCCAAACGTACAAATAGGAATATTATATTTTTTTGCAATGGCATTAATAGCTTCAACCATCGGAGCGATTTGTGAACGTGGTACAGTCGCATCTTCTAATATTGTAGTAGGTTTTAATCGTGCGAGCGCTGATAGAGCACTACGGCGAGCGGTACGAAGCGCATCTGCTTCTGTTTCGTCTTTTGCAATACGAACATCAACTGCATTCATAGAGCGGCAAACATTAGCCATGTTTTCAATATCTCGATTGACTACTTCGGGAGGGCCGTCTTGTTCAATTAATAAAATTGCTTTTACATCTGTAGGTAAACCGATTTGCGCAAACTCTTCTACTACTTCAATTGTCGGTTGGTCTAAGAACTCCAGTGTTGCTGGAATGATTTTATTTGCAATAATAGAAGAAACAGCACGTGCAGCTTCATTAATATCTTCATATAGTGCAAGCATTGTTTTCTTTGTTTCAGGCATAGGAACAAGTTTTAATATAGCTTCTGTTACCACGCCAAGTGTTCCTTCAGAACCGATAAATAAACGAGTTAAATCGTAACCAGCTACATCTTTTGCTAATTTACCACCAGTGCGAATAATATCGCCATTTGGTAAGACAAGTTCAAGCCCCATTACATAATCACGTGTTACGCCGTATTTCAAACCGCGTAATCCACCTGAGTTTTCATTAATATTACCGCCGATTGTAGAAATTTTCATCGAGCTTGGATCTGGTGGATAAAATAAACCTTTTTCTTCTACTGCTTTAATAATATCAAGTGTAATGACACCAGCTTGTACAGTAATTGTTAAGTTTTCTTCATCAATTTCTAAAATATTGTTCATATGGCGGAAAATAAGGACGATACCGCCTTCAAGTGGACATGTTCCTGCGCAAAGATTTGTTCCAGACCCGCGCACATACACAGGAATTTTGTGAGTGTTACATACTTTTAATACTTCAGCTACTTCATTTGTATTACGAGGAGCAATGACTGCATCAGGCATTGCTTGGAAGTTTGGAGTGGCATCATAACTATAAGTTAAACGCCCCATATTGGATGTATCTACATTATCTTCGCCAACAATAGATACGAATGAATGAATAATTTGTTTTTCTAACATTGGAAATCCCCCTCAAACTGTTAACGTGTTTAGTTATAATAAACAACGTGGTAACAGTGCTTTCATTATAATGATAAAAAAGTCGAGGGATTCTTTCTATGTATAATCATCTAAAGATTAATCTGTTTTATCGTTCTTTTTTGTATGATCATCTAATAGGAGGAGTGCGAAGTATAAAACGTTTAAGTCTTTGAATTGCTTTGGATCAAGTCCTGTATGTTCTTCAATCTTTTTTAGCCTGTAATGTAATGTGTTAATGTGTATATGTAATTGTTTAGCCGTCTGTTTATAAGATTGGTTATAATCGATAAATAAGCGCAAAGTATGTATAAGCTCAGGAAATGATAATAAGTTTTCGATGGTACGCTCTAGAAATTGTTCACGCGTTTCGGCAGAAATATCTTGTAAACACATTTCTAAACGTAAATCTTCATTAAATACAATTTTTTTCGTTTCCAATGATACAGAAAGAGCGCGTAATGCTTGTTCGTAACATATGTTCATATTGTTTGAGGTAACTGTTTGTCCAATCCCGATATATAAAGAAATAGAAAATAAAGTTTCGCAGTCTTGTTTTAACCGTTTTAAAAATTGATAAGTTTGCTCTTTTGAGCTCGTTGCTGTAAATAAAATAAAACGATCATTTCCCCAACGAACAAATAGATGCTCTTTTGTTAAAATATTACGTATGTGTTGCCATATTTTACGCTGGAGCATCGTGTCATTTTTGCCAATAGAAAACAAAATAAGTTGTTTTTTCTTATATAAATCAATGCCAAGTGTTTTGGCGCGATCAAGAAAACTCGGGGACCACTCTGTATTTTGAAGCCAATCAAAGACAAAAGCTTCATAAGAACGGTGCTCAAGTTCTAGTTGCTCTAAAAAGTAGTTTTCATGAATTAATAATTCGGTCATCTTACGCAATATTTCTCCGTAGCGTGAAATATTTTCAGGTTCTCCTGTAATCCCAATGACACCAATTACTTCATCATGAAATAATAAAGGAAGATTCATCCCAGCCTTTACACCTTGCAATCGCCTTTCATCTTCTTTTGTAATGATGACGGTTTTCTTTTGTTTGGCGCAGCGGAGTGCACCTTCATGAAATTGACCAATTCTTTCTGTATCTGTACTTGCGATAATAACGCCTTCTATATTAATGATAATAATATTTTCTGTAATTAGTCTGCGTACTTCTCGTACAATTTTATTCGCTAAATCAGGAAATAGCATAATTGACACACCTCAAATTCTATTTGTTGTACATTATATATGTAAATTGAGTAAGAAAGGGAAATTTCACACTTTCCACACATTTATTTGTTATTTTACAATTATAACGAAATCATCCGAAGATGGAGGGAATCTTTTGAGAAAGTATGTTTTTCTTCTCTGTTTTTTATTTCTACTAGTAGGGTGTCAAGGAAGTTCATATACACCAATTGCTAAAGATAAAAATGTTATTATAACTACGAATATAAAAGAAGGCAGCATTAGTTTTATTGATAAAAAAGATAAAAAGTTAATTACGACATGGGAACTAAATGAGCCAATGGCCGGAATCACACTGCTTCCAAATGGCGATGAAATACTTGTATACGGTAAGCAATTAGAATATATGTATGTATATTCACTAGCGGAAGGAAGGCAAGTGGGAAAATATAAAACTGGAAAGGGCATTGTAAATGTGGTGGTATCAGCAGATAAAAAACAATTATTTGCTGCTGATCAAAATGTTCAAAAGGTAAGGTTCTTTACGATAAATGGGAAAGAGACAGGAAGTGTTTCAACAGGAAAAGGGCCTATAACGATGGTAGAGTATCAGAATCGGTTATCTGTACTAAACTTTTATGATACGAAACTAACGACAATTGATACGAAGAAAAAAGAAGTTATTCAATCCTTTATGATTCCGCCAGCATCAACAGGAGCGACGATTAGTCCTGATGGGAAAGAAATATGGATTGGCGGACATGGTGATGGAAATCAAGTAAATGAGAAAGTGTTAGTGTATTCTTTACAGAGTGGAGAAATGGTGCGTTCTTTACACGCTCCATTTATGCCTGTGAATATAACGAAGGATAGTAAGTACGTATATGCACTCAGTCATGGATCGAATACACTTAGAAAGTTTGATATTAGCACATATAAAGAAATAGCTTCTGTAGAAGTAGGGTCGAATCCATTTGCATTTTTTGAGAGCGGAGCAGAAGGGTATGTAGCCAGTTATGATAGTGATGAAGTGTGCGTTATAGATATGAAGAATTTGAAAATAAAACAAACAATTAAAGTCGGAAAAGGACCGTTTCAACTCATAGAGAGGGAAGGGAAGGACAATGAATAAATATAGAGTGCTAGTTGTAGATGATGAAAGTGATATGAGACAGCTTGTTGGAATGTATTTGGATAACTTTGGATATGAGTGGGGAGAAGCTGAGAATGGAAAAGAGGCTCTTAAAAAACTAGAAACGGATCATTATGATTTCGTTGTATTAGATATAATGATGCCAGAAATGGATGGACTTTCAGTTTGTAAAGAAATTAGAAAAACGTCAGATGTGCCGATTATATTTTTAACGGCAAAAGGTGAAGAGTGGAATAGGGTGAACGGCTTACGTATGGGAGCAGATGACTATATTGTAAAACCGTTTAGTCCTGGTGAATTGGTTGCCCGTATGGAAGCTGTGCTAAGAAGATATACAAAGCAAGAACAGCAAGAAGAGATTCAATTTGGACCAATTCTTATCAATGAAAAAAGTAGACGAATAGAGGCGGGTGGTGAGCCGATTTCTCTTACTGTAAAAGAGTTTGATTTATTATATTTTCTTTGCCAACATACAGGACAAGTATTTAGCCGGGAGCAATTACTTGAAAAGGTATGGGGATATGATTATGCCGGAAGTACAAGAACGGTAGATACGCATGTGAAAACGATGCGCTTGAAGCTTGGAGAAAGTGGAAACTACATTCAAACTGTTTGGGGTGTAGGCTATAAATTTGAGGTGTAACGTATGTTTACGATGGTACAAAAACTTTGGCTTACAGTAGTATGTGCAGTATGTGTAACAGTGTCCTTTCTTTATTTCGTATCTTTATACTCGTATGAAAAATTATACGTTGATAATTTAAAAGCTTCGTTAGTAATGGAAGGAAAAAGTCTTGCTGCTCAATATGATAAGCGTGAAGGAATATCAACTTTTGAAGAGAAAGTAAGATCGTTTGATCAAATATCTAGTTCAGACGTTATTTTCGTGTCTAATCCGCGTGATTTAAGCGCATGTTTGCCTTTTGATGTGCATCATCATTCTCTTATAAGTGAAGGAGATAGGCAAACGCTATTAGACGGGAAAACTGTGACAAAAATAGGATATGAAGAACATTTTGACCGTAATATTATGGGGGTTGTCATCCCTGTATTGGAAAATAAAAAATTAGTCGGAATTGTCTATTCGTATATTCCTTTAAAAAGTATAAAAGATTTAATCTATGATATGGGTCTTATTTTAGCACCGTTAGCAATTGCTATGATTTTAATTACGATATGGGTTGGAAGGAAAATTATAATTGCAATTACGAAGCCACTTTCGCAAATGGAGCGGGTTGCAAATCATTTGGCTACGGGAGATTTTTCGGAGCGGATTACAGTTTCTTCAGAGGATGAAATTGGACGATTAGGAAAAGCATTTAATAAAATGGCAAATTCATTAGAAACAGAAGATGTAAAGCGTAAGGAATTTTTAGCAAATGTTTCGCATGAACTTAGAACACCACTTAGTTATATAAAAGGGTATAGCGAGGCTATTTTAGATGGTGTTGCAAAGGGACCGCAGCAGGAAAAAGTAACGCAGCTAATTCATAAAGAAGCAGGTCGTATGCAGCGTCTCGTTCATGACTTGTTAGACTTAGCACAATTAGAAGGTGAGCACTTTCCGTTAAAGAAGCAACCTATCGTTTTTTCACAGCTGATTGAAGACGTATTAGATACGTATGAGATTAAGTTTATAGAAAAGGAAATTCATATTTCAACCAATTTAAATCCAGAGGTCATTGTCATGATTGATGAGGATCGTATGCAACAAGTGCTTCATAATGTGTTAGATAATGCGATACGGTATACAAATCAAAAAGGAAATATCGTTATAACTTTAGAGCAAATCGATGATTACTGTGAATTAAAAATAAAAGATACAGGAATTGGTATTGATATAGAACATTTGGAGAATCTTGGAGAACGCTTTTACCGAGTTGATAAAGCGAGAAGTCGTCAACACGGTGGAACAGGTTTAGGCCTTGCTATTGTGAAACAAATTGTTCATATACATGGTGGACAGTGGAAAATTGAAAGTGAAAAAGATAAGGGAACAACGGTTATTATTAAACTGAATGTACAGGATGAGGGGAGCATGTTCTAATTTTTAGGACATGTTCTTTTTATTGAAGAAAATATTTATCCCGCTATTCGCCGGGCAGTAAGACACTCACCTCAAAATTCAACGGAAGCAAAGAAGTTAGGTGGAGGCCCTGCTGCCCGTAAAAGCCCGATTGGTGAGAGCTAATAATCAGTGGGCGATGAACAAAACCTCCACTGATTAAAGTTTCACTTTATACGTAAAAATATAAATTAATATGTAATAAATATCGAAAATTTGACTATTTTATGAACAAAACATTTGTACTTCTTATCAATTCGGTCTAAAATAGTTATGATGCAAAGTTCTTATAAATCGTTTCAATTGTTGTTTGGAAGATACTGAGGTGATTTAACTGGAGTACAAATCTATTAAACCGAAAAAAATTTACGAAGAAGTATCTGAAGCTATTTTAACAATGATTAAAAATGGTACGTTAAAACCTGGTGACAAACTACTCCCTGTGCATCAATTAGCTGAGCAGTTTCAAGTTGGCAGATCTGCTGTTCGTGAAGCGCTAAGTGCGCTAAGAGCGATGGGCTTAATTGAGATGAAACAAGGAGAAGGTACATATGTGAAGAACTTCGATTCTTCTTCATTAACGAAATCATTAAACAATAGATTATTAATGAAGAAAGAAGATATTTTGAATTTATTAGAAGTACGAAAGGTGCTTGAAGTGGGGGCAGTTCGAGTAGCGGCGGCAAAACGTACGGAAGATAACTTACAAAATATGAAACATTGGTTAGATGAAATGGCAAAGAGCATTGGAGATGAAAAGGCTGGCGAAAAAGCCGATTTTCAATTTCATATGGGAATTGCAGAGTCTTCGCATAATAACATTTTGCTTGAACTCATGAATCATGTTTCAGAGATGATTGCTGAAACAATTGGTGAATCAAGACGCATTATTTTATATGGTGAACAAACGACATCAGAACGACTTATAGAAGAGCATCAAGTTATATATGATGCGGTGTTAAAACAAGATGTAGAATTAGCGCAGCAAGCAATGCTAGATCATTTAACAAATGTAGAACATATTGTCACAGGTAAAAACGATATAAATTCGTAATTTAATCTTTTAAAAATTTAATTTTCTGATAAAATAGAGAAAGATTAAGTAAGCGTTTTCTTTAGAAGAGGGAGAGGATAGGCCATGGTTGAGCCTATTTCTTCTCTACTAAGTCATCTGATGACCATATGTTTGTTGGTGAAGTTGTAAAAAGGGGGAGTAATAGTTATGAAAGTTACTTTATTTGTTACTTGTTTAGTCGATATGTTTGAAACAAATGTCGGCAAAGCAACAGTTGAAGTGTTGGAGCGTTTAGGTTGTGAAATTGAATTTCCAGAAGCACAAGTTTGTTGTGGGCAGCCTGCTTATAATAGCGGCCATGTAGAAGCAGCAAAAGAAGCGATGAAACATATGATTGAAACTTTTGAAGGTGCAGAATATATTGTTACGCCATCTGGTTCTTGTGCGACAATGTTTCATGAGTATCCGCATGTTTTCAAAGATGATCCAAAGTGGGCTAAACGTGCACAAAAAGTTGCTGATAAAACTTATGAATTTACACAGTTTATTGTAGATGTTTTAAAAGTTACAGATGTTGGTGCAAGTTTACCAGGGATAGCTACTATTCATAAATCATGTCATATGACGCGTATGCTTGGAGTAAAAGAAGCACCAGGAATTTTATTATCAAATGTAAAAGGATTAACTGTGAGAGATTTGCCAAACGTGCAAAATTGTTGCGGGTTTGGGGGAACGTTTTCAGTTAAGATGACTCCAATTTCTGAGCAAATGGTAGACGAAAAAGTAGATAGTGTCATGGAAACAGGTGCAGATTATTTAATCGGTGCAGATTGTGGGTGTTTGTTAAACATTGGCGGACGTATTGAGCGTTTAGGAAAAGAAGTAAAAGTAATGCATATTGCTGAGGTACTGAATAGTCGCTCATGAAGGGGGAACATAAGCTATGTCTATGAAAATCAGTGAGAAAAAATTTAATGATCGCGTTGGTGATGGAATTCAAGATTCGTTTATGCGCGGAGCAGTATCTTCTGCACAAACGCGTTTATATACGAATCGCTTAAAAGCTGCAGATGAATTAGGAAACTGGGAAGAGTGGCGTGAACTAGGTGAACAAATTCGTCAACATACGTTAGAAAATCTGGATTATTACTTAATGCAGTTAAGTGAAAATGTATCAAAAAGAGGCGGACACGTGTACTTTGCGAAGACGAAAGAGGAAGCTGCAAAGTATATTCAAGACGTTGCCAAAAAGAAACAAGCGAAAAAAGTAGTAAAATCAAAGTCGATGGTAACAGAAGAAATTAGTATGAATCATGCGCTTGAAGAGATTGGCTGTGAAGTATTAGAGAGTGACTTAGGAGAGTATATCTTGCAAGTAGATAATGATCCACCTTCACATATTATTGCACCTGCACTTCATAAAAATAGAACGCAAATTCGCGATGTATTTAAAGAAAAGCTAGGCTATGAAAATTCTGATGACCCATATGAAATGACAAAGTTTGTTCGTAAACAACTTCGTGAGAAATTTATGGATGCAGAAATTGGTGTAACTGGTTGTAACTTTGCTGTTGCCAATACTGGATCTCTTTGTTTAGTAACGAATGAAGGTAATGCAGATCTTGTTATGTCAATTCCTAAAACACAAATTGCGGTAATGGGTATGGAACGTATGGTTCCGACAATGGAAGAATTAGATGTTTTAGTTGGTTTACTATGTCGTAGTGCAGTAGGTCAAAAATTAACAAGTTATGTAACAGTAGCAGGACCAATTCAAGAAGAGGAAGTTGATGGACCTGAAGAATTCCATTTAGTGGTTGTTGATAATGGTCGCTCTCAAATTCTTGGATCTGAATTCCGTTCCGTATTACAATGTATTCGTTGCGCTGCTTGTGTTAACGTATGTCCTGTATATCGTCACGTTGGTGGACATTCATATGGATCGATTTACTCAGGACCAATCGGTGCGGTATTAACACCGCTTCTAGGTGGATATGATGATTACAAAGAGCTTCCTTATGCATCTAGTTTATGCGGAGCATGTACAGAAGCTTGTCCAGTAAAAATTCCATTGCATGATTTATTATTAAAACATCGTCAAGTCATCGTTGAGCAAGAAGGTCGTGCACCACTTGCAGAAAAACTAGCGATGAAAATGTTTAGTATGGGTGCTTCTTCAGCTGCTTTATATAAAATGGGTTCAAAAATGGCACCAGCGGCAATGAGTCCATTTACATCTGGTAATCGTGTATCAAAAGGTGTTGGACCACTTAAAAACTGGACGGATATTCGTGAATTCCCAGCTCCAAGTAAAGAACGATTCCGTGATTGGTATAAAGATCATAAGAAAGGCGGGGATAAATAATGACAGGATTAATTCAAAACCGTGATGCCTTTCTAGATAACATTGCAAAAGAACTTGGGCGCGCACGTAAAACAGAAGGTGTAGAGCGTCCAGTATGGAAAAGTAATGTGAATATAGAAACGTTAAAAGATTATTCACAAGAAGAATTACTAGAAGTGTTTAAAAAGCAATGTACAAACATTCATACAACTGTAGTAGAAACGACAAATGACCGTTTAGGTGAAGAACTTCAAAAAGTAATCATGGAAAACGGCGGGGGACCTATTTTATTATCAGCAGATGATCGTTTTGATGCATATGGTTTAACATCTTTATTTAAAGAAGAACTTCCAAAGCGAGACGTTGAAGTAAACGTATGGGATCCAGAGAGAAAAGACGAAAATATGCGTTTAGCTGAAAAAGCGAATATTGGTATTGCATTTAGTGATTATACATTAGCCGAATCTGGTACAATTGTTGTACAAAGTCATAAAGGGCAGGGACGTTCTTTACACTTTTTACCGACTGTATATTTTGCTATTATTCCACGTGAAACACTTGTGCCTCGTATTACACAAGCAGTTCAGGATATGAACTCACGCGTAGAAAATGGGGAGACAGCGGCATCTTGTATTAACTTTATTACAGGGCCAAGTAACTCGGCTGACATTGAGATGAATCTTGTTGTCGGAGTACATGGACCATTAAAAGCAGTATATTTCATCGTATAAAAGAGGGGAAAGCAGGCCGGAAAATGGCCTGCTTTTTTAGTAGAATAAAGGATAATATGAAGTAGAAGTTCTCTCCTTTTTTTGCTATGTTTTTTGGGAAAGGAGAGGAAGGGATGTTCACTTATTTATATGCACTGTTAGCAGGGATGGTGTTTGGTTCTTTTTTTATGTTAGTTGCGGTGAGGGTTCCATTAGGTGCGTCTATTATTACCCCGCGTTCACATTGTTATTATTGCAAATATGTGCTAAGGCCAAAAGAACTAATCCCCATCATTTCATTTTATATACAAAGAGGCTGTTGTACGAATTGTAAGAGGAAAATTCCAATTATATATGTAGCATTTGAATGTATAACAGGAAGTATATTTCTTCTTACCGTGTATATGATTGGAATAGAACGAGAACTTATTATCATTTTATCCCTTTTTTCGCTACTTCTTATTATTTCAGTTACAGATTACTTATATATGTTAATTCCTGATTGTATTTTAATTTCGTTTGCGGTTTTACTCATTCTCGAAAGTGTTTTTGTACAATTAGTTACTTGGACAGATAGTATAGTTGGTAGTGGTGTTATATTCCTTTTGTTATATTGCATGCAAAAGATATATCCAGAAGGGCTTGGCGGAGGAGATATAAAACTACTTTCGTTACTTGGTTTTATAGTAGGAGTGAAGGGAGTTTTTATCGTTTTATTTTTAGCATCTTGTTTTAGTCTTTGTTTTTTCGGGATTGGTATCGGATTAAAACGTATAGAAGTACGAAAGCCAATTCCATTTGGTCCTTTTATTAGTCTTGGGGCAATGTGCTATGTATTAGCTGTTTATTCAAATTAGAGAGGGAATCGAAAATGAACGTATATATGGATGATCAAAGAAGTTGCCCGTTCGGGTATGTGTCCGCAACTACAGTAGAATGTGCCTTGCAAATGGTTCGGGATTATGATGTGAATATTCTTTCCCTTGATTATAATATGGGCTGGGGAGCAAAAAATGGACTAGATTTTGTAGAAGCTTTTTGTACAGAGGGATTATATGTAAATGAAATTCACCTTCATACGAATGATGTCATCGGTATGCACAAGATGAAACAGAGAATGGATAAGGGAAAGGAAGAAGGAGAAATTAATCCTCACCTTGTTGTTAAATACGTGGGAAGCTAAAAACTCCAAAGTAAAACTTTGGAGTTTTTAGTGTTTCATATGTGCTTGTAAAGGAATAATCTCTTCTTGTTGAGCTACTGCGATTTCAGTTTCTTCCTGTTGAACTTCAGGTGTTTTCTTTGTTAAGTAGTGGTATACCATACCGACAAATACTGATCCGCCAATAATGTTACCGATTGTAACAGGAATTAAGTTATGAATAGCACCTGAAAAAGAAATTGTCTCAGGATGCGGTGAAACTAAAGATAAAGCAAAGAGTGATAAGTTTGCAATACTATGTTCGTAACCAGATAAGAAGAATGTGAAAACAAGTAGCATCATGACTATTATTTTTGCTGTGTCACCTTTAACCTGAGAAGGTAAGAAACAAGCAAGACATACGAGCCAGTTACATAAAATGGCTTTAAAGAATAACTGCATTGTAGGTGTGTTCATCTTTCCTTCAACGACTTTATTCATTAAGTGACCGTGATCAATTGCTTCAAAAATTCCAGTTGCGTAAAATAGTAAGGCAAAGAATAACGCGCCGGCTAAGTTACCTGCATAACAAGCAACCCAGTTACGTAGTGTATCAGAAATCGTTGTTTCTTTTCTTAAAGTTGCTACAGTAAAGTACATTGTGTTCCCAGTAAACAATTCAGCACCGCCATATATAATAAGTACGAGAGCAATCCCGAAAAACATAGAAGCAGCTAAATAAGTTGCTGGTGAATCTGCAATGTGAAAAAAGTTACCTAATTTAAAACATAGTACAATAATAAAACCGATATAAATACCCGCAAGTGCAGCACGAATGAAATATTGCATTGGGTTTGTATCTAGTATTTTCTTTTTGCTTTTAGCCAGTTTGACAACATAATCTAGTCCTTGTTCTAGCATGAGTAATACGCTCCTTTAGTAAATCTTCTATAAATACTCCTTATATGAATAAAGTACATGGAATTGTTCTCACTTTCAATAAGTTTGTGCAATGTTTCACAAAAAGGACATACATACATTAAGAAAACGTTTACAAAAGGTAGTATAATGTAATTTTTTCTGGACATTGAGAGGAAGAAAGAAAAAAGAAAAAGCGCTGTAATTACAGCGCTTTTTCGTCTAAATTCTTTTCTACTTTTACTTCTACTTCTTTTGAGAAGAACCAACCACCAACTGCGATTCCGACTAATACAATCCAGAATGTAAGCTTCCACGGAGTGGATTCTGGGAATGAATGTGGAATTACATTTAATGCAGGGTGTGCTAATGTATAAACTGCTAGCTTCACACCAACCCAACCTACAATTAAGAATGCTGCGGTTTCAAGTCCTGGTTTACGTTTTAAGATTTGTACGAAAGCAGTTGCTGCAAATCGCATAATGATTAATCCGATAAGTCCACCTACAAAGATAACAGCGAATTGCCCAGTATCAAGACTACCAATTGTACCTAATCCTGTTTTTGGTAAAGTCATTGCTAGTGCAACAGCAGCTAAAATTGAATCAACTGCGAAGGCGATATCAGCAACCTCAACTTTAAATACAGTCCACCAAAAGTTCTCTTGTTTTTTCTTTGCTTCTTTTTCTTCTGTTTCTTCATCTGTATTCTTTTTAACATATGTTTTAAATAAGTGATTACCAGCGATAAACATAAGGTAGATGGCACCGATTGCTTGCACTTGCCATACATCGACTAAGAACGAAATCATAAATAACGATCCAAATCGGAAAACAAATGCCCCCGCTAATCCATAAAATAGTGCTTTCTTTCGTTTTTCTTCTGGTAAATGTTTTACCATAATTGCAAGAACAAGAGCGTTATCAGCCGCTAAAATCCCTTCAAGTGCAATTAGGATGAGTAATACCCAACCATACTCCAATAATAATGATACATCCATGTACATTCTCCTCTCATTTCTATAAGTTCTAAATAAGTGAAGAATTTCCCCACTATTTAGTTTCCCCATACTCCTGCCTATTAACTTTGGAAAAATCTGGAAGTGAATGCAAAAAAGACCTCTGCCGTTAATAGGCAAAGGTCTTGCTAGACATATGTAATAAAAAATGCCAACAAAGCCGGAAGAACTAAGTTCTACGTAATGACGACTTTGTTTCCAAGAAATATTCTTGGACGCTACTCCCCTTTGGAGATATGTTATTGTATTCTCATTATATGGATAATTTATACGGTTGTCAACCTGTTAAAATATCTTCATTCGGATATTTTATTTTCAGGTTCTTTTTACGAGCAAATGAAAAAGCCAATGTTAAAGGACCCATTTTCCCGAAAAACATCATAAAGATAATAATAGCTTTTCCGATTATAGTTAAGTGGGGTGTTAAATTCATACTGAGGCCAACAGTCCCAAATGCTGAAAATACTTCGAAAGCACTCATCAATAGAGGAACTCGCTCAGTAATACTCAAAATTAAAATAGCAAAAAAGATAAATGAAATGGAAATAATAGTAATGGTTAATGATTTGACAATGAGAGTATCTTTAATGGATTTTTTAAATACGACAATATCCTCTTGTTCTTGTAAAAATTTAAATACGCCAAAAAATATGATTAAAAATGTTGTTAACTTAATCCCACCACCAGTTGAAGCGCTACCAGCACCAATAAACATAAGGAGCATCATTAATAGGAGAGAAGGTTTTGACAATGTAGAAATATCAACAGTATTAAACCCGGCAGTTCGCGTTGAAATTGCTTGAAAATAAGAGGCCAATCCTTCTTCAAATGGGGTAAAACCTCTCATAGAAAGGGAGTTATGGAACTCGAATATAAAAATAAAAAGGGTAGCAATAATGTTGACGATTAGAGTAGAAGAGAGCATAAGTTTTGAATGTAGTGTAAGGTTTTTAAAGTTTTTCTTTCTTTTTATGTCTACGATTACTGTAAAACCAATTCCACCTAAGATGATGAGAGAGGAAATGACGAGATTGACAAGAATGCTATGAGAATGGGACATTAAATTATCGCTCCACACAGAAAAGCCAGCATTGTTAAAGGCTGAGATTGAATGGAAAAAACTATAATAGATCCCTTTCATAACCCCATATTTTGGTACCCATTCAAAAGAAAGAATTATAGTAGCGATACATTCGACTGTAAAAGAGAATAAAAATAATGCTTTGGCAAGACGGATGATGCCGCCGATATTCGTTTGATTTAATGCTTGTTGCAGTAAAATTCGATTTTGAAGACCGATTTTTCTTCCGAGCATAATCGCAATTAAGACAGCAAAGCTCATAATGCCAAGCCCGCCAACTTGTATAAGCGTTAAAATGACACATTGTCCAAACAAAGTAAATACTTTTCCAGTATCTACAACACCAAGCCCAGTAACAGTACAAGCGGAAACGGTTGTAAATAAGGCATCGAGCCATGAAATGGACGTTGTCGTAGCAATGGGTAGTTTTAATAAACATGTGCCGACAACTGATAATACAAGAAAAGACAAAGTAAGAACGCGGGGAGGGCTCATGCTAATATTAATCCGTTTCATTTTACAGATCGCTCCTTTCGTTTTGATTAGTATGTGAAAAAGCACCATTATGTATGTTGAAAATAGAAAGAGGCAGAGAATATCTGCCTCTAAGCCATATGTTATATTATTATCCACGTAATTGTTGTTGAGCTAAAGCAACAAGACGTTTTGTTACTTCACCGCCAACTGAACCGTTAGAACGAGATGCTGTATTAGATCCTAAGCTTACACCAAATTCTTGTGCAATTTCATATTTAAATTGTTCAAGTGCTTGTTCTGCACCTGGAACTAATAATTTGTTTGTTTTTACCATGTTGATACACATCCTTATGAGTAGTCCAGTTCAGCTAAGTTCTTATCTAAACTGGTAACGTTATTTTATGTGGAAACGACGTACTCATACGCGGAAGTAATCGGTGCGATTAGAAGTTCTTGGATAGAAAAAAGAGTAGCAAATTTGCTACTCTTTTTTTAGTATTGTCGCTGTTCCTTCCACGACAATATCATCTGATTGATTATATATGTTTGTTTGCAGCGTAATGATTTTTTTATCATCACGCTTTTTAATAACCTCTGCCACAACGCGAAGTGTATCACCGATTTTGACAGGGGCACGGAATGAAACATTTTGGGATAAATAAATCGTATTTTTGCCTGGGAGTTTCGTTCCAAGGATGGTAGAAATAAAACTCGAAACGAGCATACCGTGAGCAATACGTTCTTTAAACATTGTCGTTTTTGCAAAAGAATCTAAAATGTGAATAGGATTCACATCCCCAGTCAATTTTGCAAAATTGATAACATCTTCATCTGTAATTGTTTTTGTAAGGGATGCTTGATCACCGACTTGAATCTCATCATAGCGAAGCTCCGGAACAGTTTGTGCTTCTTGAAATGGATTCATTTTGTCCTCCTTCTTTTCCATATCGAAAAATGTTAGCCATCTTGATGTAGTAGGAGGAAGAAAGAGTTTTGTTTGTGCTGCGGTTAGCTCCCACATTTTTCTTACTTGATGGAAGTAAATAGATTTTTTGAGTTTTCCTCGAACTTTTTTGCGAGTTCCAACTGTTTTGACTTGAACTCTTCCAAAAAACCCTCTAACTGTTTTTGAGCCTCTTCACGTTGTAATTGTTGTTGCTCAATAAATTGTTTTGTTGTTTCTTCAAATTGGCCGCTTGTTTGGGTAAGAATTGACAATGATGTTTTTGTAGGAGAAACAGTAAGCTGATGCATATGAGCAGAAAGTTCCTTCCATTTGTCCTGCCACTCGTTAATTTGATCATTTAAGGAGTTTCCAGTTAATTGTTTCACGTAATCTGTATATTGGTTATTGAACTGAGCAGTGAGTTGTTGTAGTTCTTTTTCTAGTTCATCTACTCCTGATGTTAATTTATGCAAAGCGTCTTGTTGTTGTTTTAATGTTTCTAAAGTAAGTTGCTCTAATTGCTTCCCAGCTGAAGAGAAAAGGGAAAGTGATTGAGACCAGTTTTTCCAAAATGCATCGACTAATTCGTATGGTTTAGTTTCCATTGTTTGACCCCCAAATGTTTTTTTGCATATTGTGAACGCAGATTACTCTGCTGTACCACCAGGTGAAGATGAAGAATCCTTTTCATCCTTTTCTGGAGAAGTAGAAAATGGAAAGAATGCATTGGTGTATAACGTGAAAAACGTTCGCAACATATTTTGATAATGTTCAAAAGAAGTCGCACATGTTGTTAAATATTGCTCTCCATATTCAGTTAAAGAATAAATTCTTTTTGCCGGCCCTCCATCGCTTGTATCCCAAGTAGAAGAAATAAGGTTTTCTTTTTCTAATTTGCGTAGTGTTCTATAAACATTACCTTGGTCAACAGAAGAAAAGCCGATATCCATTAGCATTTGAATAAGTTTGTAACCATGAAGACTCCAGTCTTTTAGACAGAGAAGTAAGAAGGGAACTAAGAAGTTTTTTGGCATGGAGCTTGGTTGTTTCGCTTGGTTGCTCTCCAAACTTTCGCGTTGTTCTGGTTCATTTTGTAGCATGATTGTGCATCACCTCATGAATCAGTTAGATGGAATTTTTTGCTTATAAGTGCAATTTACACCTATCTGTTTTTAAAGTCAACACATTTGTTAGAAAATAGAAAAAAATAAAATATAGACTTGAAGTTTTATTCAGAATATTAGAAAATAGTGAATAGGTTGAATTGTTTCAAAAACGAAAAAGGGAGTGTAGGTAAAGTGATTGATCAAAAATTCGATCCACTACAAGCATGGAAAAATGCTTATGAACAAACCGAAACATTTTGGGGAAAAGCGCTCAATGAAACAATTAAAACAGAAGAATATTCTGCTTGGATGGGCAGCGTTCTAGATTTGAATTTGTTTTATCAAAAAGCATTAAATGATACGACAAAAAACTATTTAGAACAAGTAAATGTGCCGACGAAAGAGGATATCGCAAGAGTGGCTACGCTTGTTATTAACTTAGAAAATAAAGTAGATAACATTGAGGAGTTTCTAGAGGAGAAAGTAGATTCTTTAGGGCAAGCTCCTACATTAAAGCGTGATGTAACGAAAGTAAAACAAGATATTCGTACGCTTGAAACAAAAGTAGATCAAATTTTAGAATTGCTAGAAAAGCAAAATGCAGTACTAGCTAAACTACAAGTACCTGTAAAAGAAGAGGTAAAGCCTGCGAATAAACCAGAAAATAAAAAATGATAAAAGCGCTTGTTTATAACAGATAAAAGAGAGAGGGAGAATCTCTTTTCACGTATAAACAGCGAAACATAATTATATATGGACTCTATAGTATGAGTACCAAAATGATTCATAACAATCGTTCACAAATTCATTTAAGGGGGAAAAGAAATGGTTCAATTAAATGGAAAAGTAGCAATCGTAACAGGTGGAGCAAAAGGAATTGGAAAAGCAATTACAGTAGCATTAGCACAAGAGGGAGCGAAAGTAGTTATTAACTATAATAGCAGTAAAGAAGCAGCTGAAAATTTAGTAAATGAATTAGGAAAAGAAGGACATGACGTTTATGCAGTGCAAGCGGATGTTTCTAAAGTAGAAGATGCAAACCGACTTGTAGAAGAAACTGTGAATCATTTTGGTAAAGTTGATATTCTTGTTAATAATGCTGGTATTACAAGAGACCGTACATTCAAAAAGTTAAATCGTGAAGATTGGGAGCGCGTAATTGACGTGAATTTAAGCAGCGTATTTAATACGACAAGTGCGGTTCTTCCATACATAACGGAAGCAGAAGAAGGAAGAATTATTAGCATTTCTTCTATTATTGGTCAAGCAGGTGGATTTGGCCAAACAAACTACTCAGCAGCAAAAGCGGGTATGTTAGGATTTACAAAATCATTAGCGTTAGAACTTGCAAAAACAAATGTCACTGTAAATGCTATTTGCCCAGGATTTATTGATACTGAAATGGTAGCAGAAGTACCAGAAGAAGTACGTCAAAAAATCGTTGCAAAAATCCCGAAAAAACGTTTTGGTCAAGCTGATGAAATTGCAAAAGGTGTAGTATACCTATGCCGTGACGGTGCGTATATCACAGGTCAACAATTAAACATTAACGGCGGATTATATATGTAATGAAGTAAGAAAAAAGTGCATATCCATAGCAGGAATGCACTTCTTTTTTTTTAAGAAGGAAATCGACCAAAAAGGAGATAGAAAAATGACTACATTCGCAACAGAATGGGAAAAGCAATTAGAGCTATACCCAGAAGAGTACCGAAAAGCATACCGCCGAGTGAAAAGGGCGAGTGAAATTTTATTACGTGAACCAGAGCCGCAAGTCGGATTAACGCCGAAAGAGGTTATTTGGACGAAGAATAAGACGAAGCTTTATCGCTACATTCCAAAACAAGAAAAAACACAAAGAGTTCCAATTCTGTTAATATATGCTCTTATTAATAAACCATATATTATGGATTTAACTCCTGGAAATAGTTTAGTGGAATATCTAGTGGATCGTGGTTTTGATGTATATATGCTTGATTGGGGCACATTTGGTTTAGAAGATAGTCATTTGAAATTTGATGATTTCGTGTTTGATTATATTGCAAAAGCAGTAAAAAAAGTAATGCGAACTGCAAAATCGGACGAGATTTCTTTACTTGGTTATTGCATGGGTGGAACGCTAACTTCTATTTATGCAGCGCTTCATCCGCACATGCCAATTCGTAATTTAATTTTCATGACAAGTCCTTTTGATTTCTCTGAAACAGGATTGTATGGTCCTTTATTAGATGAGAAATACTTCAATTTAGATAAAGCGGTTGATACATTTGGAAATATTCCGCCAGAAATGATTGATTTCGGAAACAAAATGTTAAAGCCAATTACGAACTTTGTTGGTCCATATGTTGCTCTAGTAGATCGTTCAGAGAATGAACGCTTCGTCGAAAGCTGGAGATTGGTTCAAAAGTGGGTTGGTGATGGTATTCCGTTCCCAGGTGAATCATACAGACAGTGGATTCGTGATTTTTATCAAAATAATAAATTGGTTAAGGGTGAACTCGTTATTCGCGGACAAAAGGTAGATCTTGCAAATATTAAGGCGAATGTCTTAAATATTTCCGGGAAACGTGATCATATCGCTTTGCCATGTCAAGTAGAAGCATTACTAGACCATATTTCTAGCACAGATAAACAATATGTATGTTTACCAACAGGGCATATGTCTATCGTTTACGGTGGAACAGCTGTAAAACAAACATATCCGACGATTGGAAATTGGCTTGAAGAGCGTTCTAATTAAAAATAAAAAATCCAACTAGCCTATGTTAGTTGGATTTTTTTGTGAAAAATAACAAAACATAGAAAGGAGAAATTTATATTTTAGGAGTATAATTATGAAACTTATGACAGGTAAGTTGTTTTGGAATACAGGAGTTTCAGTACCTTGTTATCCACCGTTAGGAAGTGATATGATATGTGATGTGCTTGTAGTCGGAAGTGGCGAAGCAGGTGCCCATATAGCGTATTCTTTAGCGAAAATAGGTATGAGTGTAATGCTTATTGAAAAAAGAGAAATTGCATGTGGTAGTACATTTGCAAATGTAGGTGTATTACAGTTTATTCATGATAAATCGTTAACCTCACTTATCCATACATTTGGTGAAGAGAAAGGGGTACGAGCATATAAACTGTGTTACGAAGCGTTACGGACAATGGAGAAAGTGGTACCTACTCTCGATATTGATCCCTATTTTATTCCGAGAAGTAGTTTATATTATGCAAGTAAAAGTGAGGATGTCTCATTTTTACAAGAGGAGTACAATACGTTACAGAATTATGGATTTCCTGTTGAGTATTTTACAGAATCTGATATTAAGAAACGTTATCCTTTCATAAAACAAGCGGCATTATATACACACGGTGATGCCGAGGTGAATCCGTATTTATTAGCGCACAGTCTTTTGCATAAAGCAAATCAAATGGGAGCTAATATATATGAACATACAGAGGCAATACATATAAAAAAACGTAAAAATGATTTAATTTGTTACACGAAAATAGGAAATCAAATTGTAGCAAAGAATATTATTATGGCGACAGGTTATGAAGCGCTTTTTGGAAAGAAAGAAAGAAAGAAAGAAAGAAAAAATACAACAGTAGACACCTCTTATGCAATTGTAACAAATGAAATAGATCAGTTTGAAGGCTGGCATGAGCGATCGTTAATTTGGGAAACGGCACGACCCTACTTATATTTTCGAACGTATCGAAGCCGCATTATAGTAGGCGGATTAGATGAAGCGCTGCAAATTCAAACAATTGGTGATACGAAATTATTGCATAAGCGTGATATCCTTATTAATATTGTAAAAGAGATGTTCCCGCAGTATAAAAATATACAGGCAGACTACTATTGGGCAGCCGCATTTGGTGGTACTCATGATGGTCTCCCCATTTTAAAAGAAGACGAAAAGATACATAATTTGTTTTACGCATTGCCGTATGGAGGTAATGGAACTGTATATGGAATGGTCTTTGCCAAATTATTTGAGCAGTTATTTACAAATAAAGAAAGTAAAGATTTTTCTTTATTTAATCGATAGAAAAAAGGTAGCGAAGTGATGGAATGAGAGATATAAAAAAGTTTTTACAAAAATTACGTCCTGTACAACTCATCGTTTTGTTTTATTTGTTAGCAGTAGTTGTATCGGTGATATTGCTTAGTTTACCGTTTGTTACGAAGCCTGGTGTGAAATGGACATTTATAGATGCGCTTTTTACATCGGTTAGTGCGGTAAGCGTTACGGGACTGTCTGTTATTACGATTTCAGATACGTTTACTACAGCAGGAATTATTGTTTTAGCCCTTATTCTACAATTAGGCGGCTTAGGAATTATGGCGCTTGGTACATTTGTTTGGATCATTACGGGGAAAAAGATTGGTTTGCAAAGAAGAAGATTAATTATGGCAGACCATAATCAAGGGAATTTATCGGGTCTTGTAGAATTGATGCGTTCTATTTTGATTGTAATTATTTCAATAGAACTTATTGGAGCAATCCTATTAGGTACAAGATTTTTACTTTACTTTCCGACTTGGAAAGAAGCTTATTTTCACGGTTTCTTTGCAGCTGTTAGTGCGACTACGAACGGCGGATTTGATTTAACAGGACAATCATTAATTCCTTATAAAAAAGATTATATTGTTCAAATGATTCATATGTTACTAATTATTTTAGGAGCGATTGGTTTTCCTGTGCTAATGGAAGTGAAACAATTCCTTAGTAAAAGGAGACAACAATTATTCCGTTTTTCATTATTTACAAAACTGACGACAACAACATTTTTTGCACTCGTTGTTGTTGGTACAATTATGATTTTTTTACTGGAGAGAAATCATTTTTTAGTAGGAAAGTCATGGCATGAAACTGTATTTTATACATTATTCCAATCTGTGACGACGCGAAGTGGTGGACTTGCTACGATGGATATACGTGAATTGTCACAACCGACGCTTTTATTTATGAGTATATTAATGTTTATAGGGGCATCTCCAAGTTCGGTTGGGGGCGGAATACGTACAACAACATTTGCTGTTAGTATATTGTCACTATATACCTTTGCAAGGGGTGGTAGAACAGTTAGAGTCTTCAAACGTCAGCTACATGAAGAGGATGTACTGAAAGCATCTGTCGTTATGACGATGGGGATTTTGTTATGTGCTACTGCGCTATTCATTTTATCTATTACGGAAAATGTACCGCTTATGAGCTTAATTGTTGAAGTTTGTTCTGCTTTCGGAACGACGGGACTATCAACAGGTGTTACGCCTGATTTAACAACTGTTGGGAAACTTGTACTTATTGTGCTTATGTTTATCGGACGCGTTGGTATTTTAACATTTATTTTAGCTAGTGGTGGAAGGGAACAACCACCTCGCTATAAATACCCGAAAGAGCGGATTATTATTGGATAGTATGAAACCATTCTACCTACGTTAGGTAGAATGGTTTTTTAGTCGTTAATTCCAAATTGTGGATGCATAAAAGTTTCATTTTTATTATCCGCTTCGTTTTTTAGCAACTCTTGATTTTCTTCTGAAATCCACCCAATATCATTTGTAGGATGGATCCACTCATCGCCAGCCATAATGGCAGGATCTATTTTATCACTCCAATTGTTAAGTGGACTGTTCTCGGAATTATATTTACTGTCTCCAATTACAACATCATATTGATTCACAAAAGGTTGTTGCATCGTTTTTCCTGTTCCTTTAAAAGATGGAAAATTCATTTGATGCGGGAGCGTTTCGTCTAAAATTGGTGATTGAATCTTTTCTTTTTTCTTCAAAATTATCGCTCCTTTTTATAATGATTTCTTCATACGTAGTATTTCCATCTAACGCCTCTTATGTACTTGTTAACACTTGCCAGTAATAATTATTTTAAGTTGTTTCAAACTAGAGTAGAAAGTGATTTCTTGAGAGCAGGTGAATGTATTGGTAAAAAGAAAAGTGAAACAAAATGCGGCAATCAATAATAATAAAACTCCGAAAGAAAGCTTACCAGATGCAGAATTTGCATTAGAGTATGAAGGAGAAAATAGCGCAAAGTATGCTAATCGTAATTCAAAAAAAGGGAAACAAAAATGAGGCGTTTTTTACAAACGCCTCATTTTTTTGTGGGATTATAAAGGTTTTTTTAATTATTTGTAAATTTAGTGTTTTCTATTAGCAGAAAAATGCGAAAAAACATAGAAGTAGCAACGTATTACACAAAAATAAACAACAAACAAAAGATTAATGTTGGTTTAATACTGCTTTTACACTAGTTGTTTATATTTGAGTTGTACATAAGATTTGTAAAAGGAGAGAGAAACAGTGAAAAAAACAATCTTTAAAGCTGTAGCGACTGGAATGGTATTTTCGTTATTAATGGGGTGTGGTGCAAAGAAGGAAGAAAGTGCTGGAGCGAAAGTGAAAGATGACAAATTATCTGGATCATTAACTGTTTACACAGCAATTGAAGAAGAGCTTGTACCAATTTATCTTGATTCCTTTAAAAAGAAATATCCTGATGTGAAATTGAACATTGTACGTGATTCAACAGGAGTTATTACTGCGAAATTGCTAGCTGAAGGGAAAAATACACAAGCAGATGTTGTATGGGGAACTGCGGCATCAAGTCTATTAGCTTTAGATAAAAAAGATATGTTAAAAGGATACTCTCCAAAAGGAGCAGATCGTGTTCTTCCACAATTTAAAGATGATAAGCAACCTGAAAAATGGGTAGGAAATACTGCATTTATGACGGGGATTGCTGTAAATAAAGAAGAGTTAAAGAAGAAAAATTTACCGATGCCAGAATCATATGAAGATTTAACGAAACCAGAGTATAAAGGAACACTTGTTATGCCACATCCAGCATCATCTGGAACAGGATTTTTAACAGTTTCTGCATGGCTACAAATCATGGGTGAAGATAAAGGCTGGGATTACATGAAGAAACTTCATGATAATATGGCAAGTTATACGCATTCAGGATCAAAACCAGCGAAATTAGCAGGAGCAGGTGAATATCCAGTCGGTGTATCAATGGTTTATAGTGCTTTAAAAGAGAAACAAAAAGGTGCACCAGTTGAAGTTGTACTGCCGAAAGAAGGATTAGGGTGGGAAGTAGAAGCGAACGCACTTATTAAGAAAGATAATGCGAAAAATGATAAATTAGCACAAGCATTTTTAGATTGGGCAATTACTGATGATGTAATGAAGTTATACTTTGAGAAAAATGGATTTGCGACAATTAAAAATGATTATAAACTTCCAGAGGGATTCCCGAAAGATGTTACTGAAAAATTATATAAAAAGAATGACTTTAAATGGGCAGCAGAAAATCGTGACAAAATTTTAGAAAAATGGGAAAAAGAGTTTGGCCAAAAAGCAGAACCGAAAAAGTAAGTGAGTGGGAGAGAGAAAAATGAGCGAATATTTATCAATTCAACACATTCAAAAACAGTTTGATGCATTTACAGCGTTAAAAGATATTTCTTTTACTGTGAACAAAAATGAGTTTGTTTGTTTATTAGGCCCGAGTGGCTGTGGGAAAACGACGTTGCTTCGCATTTTAGCGGGACTAGAGGAACCAACGACTGGCAGTATAGCTGTGAATGGAAAAGATATTACAGCATTGCCTCCTGGAAAGAGAAACTTCGGAATGGTTTTCCAATCGTATGCTTTATTTCCGAATTTAACAGCACTTGAAAATATTGAATACGGCTTAAAGACAAAAAAATATGGGAAAGCAGAAGTGAAAGAGAAAGCGCTAGATGCGTTAAAACTTGTAGATTTGCTGAATGTAAAAGATAAATATCCTGCTCAAATGTCTGGTGGACAACAGCAGCGAGTAGCACTTGCACGTGCGCTCGCTCTGTCTCCAGATATTTTGTTACTCGATGAGCCGTTATCAGCTTTAGATGCAAAAGTGCGTGAAAAATTACGTAGGGAAATGCGTGATTTGCAAGAGAAAATAGGAGTAACGACGATTATGGTAACGCATGATCAAGAAGAGGCATTAACAATGGCTGATAAAATTGTTGTAATGAATCATGCGGAAATTATGCAGATTGGAACACCAGAGGAGATTTATCAAAGACCAGCCAATCCGTTTGTGGCAGATTTTATTGGTTCTATTAATTTCTTTTCGAAAAATAACGAAGAACATGCAATTCGTCCTGAACATGTAACAATTGTACAAAAGGACGGTATTAAAACAGTTGTGGAAAGTATGGAATTTCGCGGATCTGTATATCGGACGGAAGTGCGAGTCTTAGAAGAAAACACACACCTTTATAATGAGAAAATTGTAGTGGATATATTAGCATCAGAAGTAGAAGCAACGGCTATTAGAAAAGGAAAGCCGATTCAAATCTCTTTCTCAGAAAATCATATGTTGTCATATGGAAAGAAGGTCATTGTATAGATGGAGATGTTAGAAAACTATAAGGTAGAAAGTACGAAAAAAAAGATTAAGAGAAGTATAGGGAAAGAGGAATGGATCCAACGGCTCGTAATTATCGGTATGATTTTTTCTTTCCTTATCATACTTGTATTACCGCTATTACAACTATTTACACAGGCTTTTTATAATAAAGATGGAGTTTTCGTTGGTTTAGCGAATTTCAGTAAATATTTCACAACACCAACTTTAGTTCAGTCTTTACAAAATACAGTATGGATTTCGGGCGCAACAACAATTATTTCAGTTGCAATCGCATTCGTTTACGCATATGCAATTGCCCGTACGAATGTTTTTGGAAAGCGTGTATTTCAGTATGTAGCGTTATTACCATTGTTCGCACCAACGATGATGCACGGTATAGCACTTACATATTTATTTGGTAATCAAGGGCTAGTAACGAAAGGAATGTTTGGTTTATTTGAAGGTATACAAATCCCTTTATATGGACCAGTAGGAATTGTAATAGCTGAAGTTATGTATACATTTCCACAAGCCTTTCTTATATTGCTAATTGCCTTCCAAGGATCTGATTATCGTTTATATGAAGCTTCTAATATGTTAGGGGCGAGTAAAACAAAGCAATTTTTCACGGTTACTTTACCTAGTGTAAAGTACGGATTAATTAGTGCAATGTTTGTTGTGTTTACACTTAGTTTTACTGATTTTGGGGCACCAAAAATTGTTGGTGGTCAATATAATGTGCTTGCTACTGACGTATACAAACAAGTAATTGGACAGCAAAATATGCCGATGGGTGCAACTGTCGGAATGATTTTATTAATCCCAGCTATATTCGCATTTGTAGTTGATCGTATTACGCAAAGAAAGCAGGCGAATTTCTTATCTTCAAAAGCAGTACCATACAGAATAATAGCTAATAAGAAAAGAGATGTAATCTCATTCATATATTGTAGTGTGATTACACTTATGATCATTCTATTATTTGTTGCAGTTGGTATTGCTGCAAGTGTGAAAGTATGGCCATATAATATGAGTTTTACATTTGAGCATTTTAATTTTTCAAGTTTAACAGGAGATGGACTTGAAGCATTTAAAAATAGCGTAATTGTTTCAGCAGTTACAGCAGTTATTGGGGCGATTTTAACATTTGTATTCGCATATGCAATTGAGAAAATAGACCAGCTACAATTTTTCAGAAAAACAGGTTACTTTTTCTCTATAGTGCCGTTAGCGATACCAGGTTTAGTACTCGGATTAGGATATGTCTTTTTCTTTAGTCAACCAACGATTCAAATTCTTGGACTATCAGTAACGAATCCGTTTCATTCTTTATACGGAACAATCGCTGTATTAGTACTAGTAAATATCATTCATTTTTATTCTGTAACATTTGTCACGGCAACGACTGCCTTAAAGAAATTAGACCGAGAGTTTGAGCTTGTTTCGCAGTCGATGGGTATTCCGTTTTATAAAACATTCTTCCGAGTAACAGTACCAATGTGTTTACCAGCAATTTTAGAAATGGTAATGTACTACTTCGTAAATTCAATGGTAACTGTATCGGCAGTTGTATTCCTATATGCAGCTGATTTTAAACTAGCTGCCGTATCAATCGTAAATATGGATGATGCAGGAAATGTAGCACCAGCAGCTGCAATGAGTGTACTTATTGTTGTTACAAATATTGTAGTGAGAGTTGTATATGAATGGGGAACGAAAGCACTTCGTAACCGAACTTCACAATGGCAAAAAAGATAAGTAAGAAGGGTGATGGACAGAATGAAAATTGAAGCAGTTATTTTTGATTGGGCAGGTACGACGGTTGATTACGGATGTTTTGCACCGCTAGAAGTATTCATGAAGATTTTTCAAAAACGTGGCGTTGAAATTACAGCAGCAGAAGCACGTAAGCCAATGGGATTATTAAAAATAGATCATGTAAGGGCACTAACAGAAATGCCTCGTATTGCGGATGAGTGGAAGCGTGTCTTCGGTCAATTACCAACAGAAGCAGACATCCATGAGATGTATGAAGAGTTTGAAGAAATTCTCTTTTCTATTTTACCAAGTTATGCTACGCCGATTGATGAGGTAAAAGAAGTAATCGCTTCTTTACGTGAGAGAGGCATTAAAATCGGTTCAACAACGGGCTATACGAGAGAAATGATGGAAATTGTAGCAAAGGAAGCAGCGTTACAAGGATATAAACCTGATTTTCTTGTTACGCCAGATGATGTTCCAGCAGGCCGCCCATACCCATGGATGTGCTATAAAAATGCAATGGAACTTGGTGTGTATCCGATGAACCATATGATAAAGGTAGGGGACACAGTATCAGATATGAAAGAAGGTAGAAATGCTGGAATGTGGACAGTTGGTGTAATTCTTGGAAGTAGTGAGCTCGGTTTAACGGAAGAGGAAGTGGAGAGTATGGATTCGGTAGAGCTTCGTGAAAAAATAGAAATAGTTCGTAATCGGTTTGTTGAAAATGGGGCTCATTTTACGATTGAAACGATGCAGGAGCTCGAAAACGTAATGGAACATATCGAGAAACAAGAACTTATTATTTCATAAAAGGGGTACGGGATCATGAATGAAAATCACTACTTATTATTAACACCAGGACCATTAACGACAACAAAATCAGTAAAAGAAGTTATGCTATACGATTGGTGTACGTGGGATGTTGAATATAATACGATGGTGCAAGAAGTAAGAGCTAAACTTGTATCGTTAGCGACGAAGGAAGAAGAGAAATATACAACAGTGTTAATGCAAGGAAGCGGTACGTTTTCAGTTGAAGCAGTAATTGGCTCTGTTATTCAGGGAAATGGGAAGCTTCTCGTTTGTACAAATGGTGCGTACGGTAAGCGCATTGTACAAATGGCAGAGATGTTACAGATTGATGTAGTGGTCAGCCAAACAGAAGAGTGGGAACCTACTAATATTGTAGAAGTAGAAAAGTTATTGGAAGAAAATAAAGAGATTACGCATATTGCAGTTGTTCATTGTGAAACAACGACAGGCATTATAAATCCAATTGTAGATGTATGTAAATTAGGAAAGCAGTATGGAAAGGTTACAATTGTTGATGCGATGAGTAGTTTCGGCGGGATTGAAATAGACATTGCTGATTTACAAATTGATTTTTTAATTAGTAGTGCGAATAAGTGTATTCAAGGGGTTCCTGGATTCGGATTTGTAATCGCAAAACGTGATGAATTATTGAAGTGTAAAGGGCAAGGACGCTCTTTATCTCTTGATTTATATGATCAGTGGGAAACGATGGAAAAACAAAATGGGAAATGGCGTTTTACTTCACCTACACATGTTGTACATGCTTTTTATCAAGCGCTACTTGAGTTAGAAAAAGAAGGTGGAGTAAGAGCACGTTACAATCGATATTACAACAATCAAAAACTACTAGTGAATAGAATGGGAGAAATCGGATTTAAGCCACTAGTAGATAAGAAATATCAATCTCCTATTATTACATCTTTCATTTATCCAAAAGAGGGGTTTGAGTTTCAACAGTTATATAACGAATTAAAGCGTTATGGATTTGTTATTTACCCTGGAAAAATTTCGAAAGTAGATACGTTCCGCATTGGAAATATCGGTGATGTACATGAAGAAGATATTAATCGCTTAGTTGATAGTATTGCTAAAGGAGTTGTTATTGGGTGAAAGTATTTTGCTTAGGTGGAGCAGGTAAAATTTGTCGTGAAGCTATTTTGGATTTAGTTCAATTTTCATCTTTTGAGACGATTACTGTGGCCGATTTTAACGAGGAAGAGGGCCGTAAAGTAGTAGAATGGCTCAACGATCCTCGTGTTGATTTTGTAAAAGTAGATGTAACAAATCACGAGGATACGGTTGCAAAAATGAAAGGTTATGACATTGTAATGGACGGTACGACGATAAAGCTAAATGGATTGTCGACTCGCTGTATTGCAGAAGCAGGCTGTCACGGTGTGAACTTAAATGGATTTGGTGAAGAAAATGAATCGCATGCTATATTTGTTCAAAATGAAAAAACATGTTTGCCTGGGTTTGGTATGACGCCAGGTGTAACGCAAATGATGGCAATGCATGCAGCAAATCAACTGGATACTGTAGAGTCTGTCCGCGTAAGTCACGGTTCGTATCGTCCGATTGCTTTTTCTGCTTCAATTACAGAGACAACGACATATGAATATGATCCACATTTACCATCGCGTACAGTGTATGAAGATGGTGAATTTAAACAAGTACTTCCGTTTGCGCGTCCGAGAGAAATAGAATTGCCAGCGCCTTATGGTAAGGAAACGCAGTATATCATTCCGCATTCTGAAACGATTACGTTAGCAAAGGCACTAGAAAATAAAGGTGTCAAACTGATAGAGACGAGAGGAACTTGGCCGAAGCAAAATATGCAACTTGTACGTGCTTTATATGATTACGGCATATTGCGTAATGATCAGATTGAAATAAACGGGAAAGAAATAGGCATTATGGATTGTATTTCGCAGTATTTATTGCAATCGAAAGAAGGACAAGAAACAGAGCTTTATGGTTATGCACTTCATGTAGAAGTAATAGGTATGAAAAATAATGAGAAGCAAAGACATGTGTTATATCATACACATCCGTTATCTGATGGTTCTGTTGTAGGATGGGAAAAATTAAGGGCGTATACGAGAAACGTCGGTATTCCATTTGGGATTGCTGCAGAGTTAATTGCAACTGGAAATGCAAGTAGGGTGGGTGTTGTTACGCCTGAAGAAGCTTTTGAAAATCCACAATTAATTTTTGATGAACTAGCAAAGCGCGGTATTCATATTCATGAAGAAGTTTCTACTTACAAAGAAAATTATAACTTTGTATAAGTAAGGAAGCTTATGAGGGAGATATAAATGAGGTGAATCTATGTCTGTAGTAGGAGAAGAAAGAAAGCGAACCATTCTTGAAAAGGTAGAATTTAAAGGAAAAGTAAAGGTTTCAGAATTAGCGAGAGAATTTGCTGTATCAACAGAAACGATTCGTCGATATTTAGAAGAATTAGATCGTGAAAAGAAGCTGAAAAAAGTGTATGGTGGAGCTGTTCAACTTCCAGGCGCTGGGGTAGAGGCGCCAATGTTAGAAAGAGAAATGCTACATATAGAAGAGAAGAAAAGAATTGGTTATAAAGCAGCGACATTTGTAGAAGATGGTGATGTCATTGCAATTGATGATGGAAGTACACCGCTTCAAATGGTTCCATACCTTGTTCATCGTAAAAACTTAACGATTGTAACAAGTTCATTTCCAGTCGCAACACAATTAATTTCTTCTATTAATAAAAAGATGTTTCACGGTGAAGTTTTATTTATAGGTGGAAAAGTATCTCCAAAGCATTCGCGTGTATCAGGGTCTATTTCTCAGCAAGTAATACAGCAATTCCATTTTCATAAAGCGTTCGTTTCGATTGATGGGTTATTACCTAGTTTTGGAGTTTCCAGCTTTGAATTAGAGAAAGCGAAATTGTCAGAGGCGATGTTGAAATTAGCTGAGAAGACATATATTTTATGTGATCATACGAAGGTAGGCGTGAAAGGGAATTATCGTATAGCAGCATTTTCACGTATTCAACATGTAATTTGTGATAAAAAAATGCCATATAGTTTTGAAGAAGAACTTATGAAGCATAATATTCAGTGGACAGTTTGTTAAATAAAGTGAAAGTGCCTAAACTCCCGCCTAATTTTTAGGAGGGAGTTTTATTGTCTGCAAATCGTAAAATAAAAGATTTGCATTTATGCAAAAAGTGGACACATTTTCTCATCTCTTTCATATAATTTACCAATACAAAAAAAGTTGGTCGAAGGAAAGAAGGGAGAACATGTCAGAACGAATATATAATAAACTTGTATTGTACGCGAATATTTTGCAAAAAATTGGTGTCATCAATGAGAAGGAAAAAAGTGAAATTCTTCATACGATAGGTAAAAAAGCCCTTTGAATAAAGGGCTTTTTATTTTTTATCTTTAAAAATATAAATTTAATGTAATATTCTCATTGACAATGATAATGATATTCATTATCATTTATTTGTGGGTAATTGATAAGGGTTATCAATTATAAAAATTGTATATGATAGGGGATATTATTTTGAAAAAAAATTATATGAAGGCGCTAGTAGTAGCGACAACATTAGCAATTCCATTTGCTACGTATTCTACTCCAGCATTAGCGGCATTA
This sequence comes from Bacillus sp. PK3-067, assembly GCF_056738645.1. NCBI lineage: Bacteria > Bacillati > Bacillota > Bacilli > Caryophanales > Bacillaceae > Bacillus > Bacillus sp. PK3-067. The sequence goes on from NZ_CP096490.1 coordinate 1,282,152, forward strand.
AAAGTTGAAGCAAATCAATCGGTAGCAGCAGCGAGTGATCGCACGTATGATACTGAGATTAAAATATATAAGGACCAAAAAGATGAGCCATCTATGGTTTCTCAATATATAAAAGATCCTAAAGTAACGATTGCAGCTGGCAAAAAAATTGTCACTGTAACAATGCAAGATAGCGATTATTTTCAATATCTTAGAATAGAAGATAAAAACCAGCCTGGTGTATTTCATGATGTGAAGGTTTTGTCAGAAGATAAGAGGAAGAATGGAACGAAGGTAGTTCAATTTGAAATTGGCGAGTTTGAGAAGAAGCACAATATGCAAATGCATATACTTATTCCAGCTATTGGATATGATCACAAATATCAAGTTCAATTTGAAATTAAAGATCCAACTGTAGGTAACAAAGAAACAGAGAAATCAGATGATAACTCTAATTCAGGAAATACGGAAACGGATAATCCAGTTGATAATCAAAATATGATAACAGATAACAAATTAAGAGAACTTGTGAATAAAAAAGTATTTAATAGAAAAGATTTAAATACACCAATTACGAAAGAAGAGTTATTACAAGTAAAGGATTTATTTTTAAATACAAATGAGATACTTGATTATAGTGCATTAAAATATATGCCAAATTTAAAATCTTTAACAGTTGCGAATGCGAAGATAAAAGACCCGTCGTTCTTTGCGAACTTAAAGCAATTAAATCATTTAGCTTTGCGTGGTAATGAATTTGCAGATGTAACGCCACTTGTTAAGATGGATAATTTAGAATCTCTTGATTTAAGTAATAATAAAATTACAAACGTTGCACCACTAACTGAAATGAAAAATGTAAAAAGTTTATATCTATCAGGCAACCAAATAGAAGATGTAACAGCATTAGCGAAAATGGAACAACTAGATTACTTGAATTTAGCAAATAATAAAATTAAGAACGTTGCTCCATTAAGCGCTTTAAAAAATGTAACATACTTAACTTTAGCAGGTAATCAAATTGAAGATATTAAAGCGTTATATTCATTACCTTTAACAGACTTAGTATTAACACGTAATAAAGTTAAAGATTTATCCGGCATTGAGCAAATGAAGCAATTAGAAGAATTGTGGATCGGGAAAAATGAAATAAAAGATGTTACTCCTCTAAGTAAGATGACACAGTTAAAACAATTACACTTACCTAACAATGAGTTAAAGGATATTACTCCATTATCAAGTTTAGTAAACTTACAAAAGCTTGATTTAGAAGCGAATTATATTTCAGACTTATCACCAGTTAGTAATTTAAAAAAATTAGTATTTCTAAGTTTTGTTGCAAATGAAATCCGTGATGTCCGACCAGTTATAGAACTAAGTAAGACGGCTTATATTAATGTCCAAAATCAAAAAGTATTTTTAGAGGAAACAGAAGTAAATAAAGAAGTAAAAGTACCTATATATGAAAAAGATGGTGAGATTTCTACGAAAATCCGTCTGAAGAGCGATAATGGTACGTATAGTAATGGTGTAGTGAAATGGAGTACACCAGGTGAGAAAGTATATGAATTTGGTGTGAAAGATCCATTCGCGGATACAGGAATCTTCTTTACAGGATCTGTTATTCAAAATGTAGTAGAAAGTAAAGACGGTAATACATCTAAAGAAGATGAGAAAACAGAAGTGGTAGAATTTAAAGATGTACCAAAGGGACATTGGTCAGAAGAAGCAATTAATTACTTAGCGAAAGAAAAATTATTTATAGGCTATGGAAATGGTGAATTTGGATTTGGTGATAACATTACTCGTGGACAAGTAGCACTTCTAATACAAAGGTATTTAAAATTAGAAAATAATCTAGAACAAAAAACGGCATTTACAGATACGAAAGGAAATATGTATGAAACGGCTATTGATGCAGTGGTTCAAGCTGGAATTATGACAGGCTATGGAAATGGTATGTTCCGTCCAGATGGAGTATTAACTCGATATGAAATGCCAGTAGTACTACAAAGAGTATTTCAGTTAAAAGAAAATGAAAATAGTGCAGAGAATTTTAAAGATGTACCAAATGGCCATTGGGCGAAAGGATATGTGAAAGCTTTAGTGGATAATAAAATATCAAAAGGCGACGGGGAAGGGAATTTTTTAGGAGATAATTTCGTAACACGTGAACAATACGCACAGTTTTTGTATAATGCAATAAAGAAATAAAGTGAAACTTTATTCAGTGGGGGTTTTGTTCATTCCCTACTGATTAGTAGCCCTCACCAATCGGGCTGCCCGTTAATGCGGAATAAAAAATGAGGAAAATACGCTATTCTTTAATTAAAGAATAGCGTATTTTTTATGTGCAAAATGAAATAGATAGGAGTATAGACATATGAATAGCCTATTTTAAAGAAGAACCACGAAACTATATTGACAAAAAAGCGTTCTCATGTGATAATTCAATTAAATTTTTAGAATAATCAAAAAATATTCCTTTTACATAGAAAGGATTCGAACCTTATATGAATATTATGCCGGGGGTGACGAAATGTTATTTTTTCTGAAGAAATGGAATGAATTAAAAGATGTGAAATCTGAATTGGCACTTCGTGATTGGTTTTATGGTACCAAAATTAGCTTATCGCTATGTACGTCAAAAGAGCCGTTAACATTTTTAGTAAATGTTGAGGGAAGAGATAAAGGGCTATTTTCGGAAGAAGATTTTATTGTCGTAAATTGCATGTGCGAGTCAGTATTTGAAAATGAAGAAAAACCAGCTGCAGAGTCATTTATGCATGCGGATATTTATAAAAAAAGTAGTGCAGGATGTATTTTACAAGTGCAGACTGTAGATAGTCATTTAATATCAGAGTTATATGGGGAAGAAGGAGAAGTAACGTTCGATAAACGCAGTGTGGAGCGTGTTTTCGGAAAAGAAGGTATAACAGAAATGACAATTCCAATTGTAGAAGATGAAAAAAAATTCGCTGATTTATTAGAAAGCAATGTTCCGAATTTCATTGAAGGTGGAGGAGTAGTTCTTGTTCATAATTACGGCATGATTGTGTGGGGAAAAACGCCAGAAGAAGCGAAAAAATGGCTAGAGGGTATAGAATATTTAATGAACTATCATGTAAAGTTATTAATGATTAAGGGTGCAAGGAGCTCTGTTATATAAAAATGGATGTGATATGGCTACAAGTTAATAAACAAATGAAAGCGTTTTAAAAATAATTTCACTCATAAAATATAGGTCTCCTTATTATATATAGATTACATGTTGACATGTAAGGAGGAACATATTTTGCGAGTTAAATATCATTTTCTGCCAAAGCAGCAAGTAACATTTTGCAAGATAAATGATTCTGGTGAAGAGGCACTGCAAATGATGAACGAAACGGGATTTCGAGCCATCCCGGTATTAGCAGAAGATGAGAAGAAATTCACGGGGATTATTTATAAAGTAGATTTATTAGAAAAAAAATGCAATAGCGGATTAGAGCATGTAAGTGCAGGGGATATGCTTGATGATTCCAATGCATTTATTTTTGAAAAGGATTCATTCTTCAGAGCTTTTTATGTAATTCGTCGGCTTCCGTTTTTAGCCGTGCTAAATGATTATAATGAATTTGTCGGTATGTTAACGCATTCGAATATATTTGATGTTATTGAAGATTCATTTGGTATGCGAACAGGTGGTTATATATTAACAATTGCAACACAAGATTGTAAGGGAACGATTAAAGAGCTTGGGACATTGTTAAAAGCATATAATATCGGTGGCCTATTTACGTTAGATAACGGTGATCAATATATCCGCCGCGTTATTGTAAATATATCAGATGAGTTAGATGAAACAAGATTAAAGCAATTAATCGGAAAAATAGAGAAAAAAGGATTCAGAGTGAGTCATGTAGATTATATTTAAGTTAAAAAAAGTACCTATCTGTTATATATAGATAGGTACTTTTTTGTCCCGCCATTTGTGGGCAGTAAAATCCGCGCCTCAAAATTCAGCGCAAGTAAAGAAGTTAAGTGGGGGGACGGATTGCCCATAAAAGCCCAATTGGTGAGGGCTGATTAAAGTTTTACTTTATGTGAGTAATGAACTTTATTTTGAAACAGGAGGCGGGGATAATGCTAGATCAGATAAGAAAATAAAGTCTGCATGCTCACGAATTTTAGGGATAGAAGTTTCAATAACGCGTGATGTAATTTCACCTGGAGGGCCCACATGCCCGATAGCTACCATAATAGGTTTTTCTTGAATTTTTTTGATGAGTAATTGGGCTTGTTTTGAAATATGTCCTGCTGTATACACATCATCAAAAAATAGTTGGTTTTCAATAATAGGAACTCCTAATTCTTTTCCGATTTTTGGGACGACACTATTAGGATTCGTTTTACTATCTAAGTAAAATAAACCGTGTTTTTTACAAGCAGCAAGTATAAGGCGAACAATTCTTTCATCCGCTGTTACTTTTGACCCCATATGATTGTTCATTCCAATTGCATGCGGTACTTCTTGAATCGCTTGTTCAAGTCGGTTGTTTATTTCTTCATCGCTTAAATCAGTTGTAATTGCTTTCGGCCCAAGCCATTCTTTTTTACCTTTTATAGGTTCCATTGGCATATGTATAATAACTTCATGGCCTTTCTTATGGGCAGCTATTGCATCTTCTTTTGTGGAAGGAAGAAAAGGCATAACAGCAACAGTGAGTGGAATGGGAAGTGATAACATTTGATTAGTCCCCTTCATATTATTTCCGAAATCATCAATGACAATAGCAACTTTATTCGTATGAGCGTTTGCTTGAATAGGAAATAAGAAGGACGGTAAAAACAAAACAATGATGAATAATGCAATCGTATAATTTCGCATATAAATATTTCCTTTCTATTGTTATCCCGCTATTTGTGGGGAGTAAGACTCCCACCTCAACATTGGGCTGGATAGGTGGGAGATTCACTGCCTACCCGATTGGTGAATGCTAATAATCAGTGGGGGCTGAACAAAAAACACTGATTAAAGTTTCACTTTATCAATCATCATTATGTTTTGCTTTTTTATATAAATTAAACAAAAAATGTCGAAGAAAAGTAGGTGGGAAATTAAGAATCCACGGTTTACGTAGCATTTATAAAAAAACAAGATGAAAAAAATGTCTATTATTGCGAATGTATTTACAAAGATAGAATAATTTGTAATAATTCTCAAAGTGAGGGTAAAGATTTGTAAATTACAGGGAGAAAATGTTAAAATTTCTGATTCTTCAAATTTGCATATGATTAAGTAGTTAAAAAAGTCAATGGAGAAGTGAAGTTAAGAGCATGGAAGTATAATAAGGGGGATATGGATGTTTACTGTAAAAAGGAAGTACACATTAGAAAAGCTTTCACGTGATATTCATATGAAACGTGAAGAAATGATTCAACTAGGATTAACAAGTGGGCTAAATAGTAGGGAGACAATTCAAGTTAGTCAAGAATTGGACAAGCTTATTTTACAATATCAATGTTATAAAGAAAAACAAACACCGAAATGGTTTTCAATTATAAAAATACCTATTTTCCAAATCGGGTATGAAGGAAAATCAAATAATTTTTGGCGAATGCTTGTGGCTGGTTTTATGAAATAAGTATAATTACCCTTATAGGATAAGGATAATTATACTATGTGTAACGGAATTTCGATATGAACTGCTGTTCCTTCGTTTTCTGTACTGTCAATAAAAATATGCCCATTATACATCTCTACAATTCGTTTACATATGACAAGTCCAAGACCTGTTCCAGTATCTTTATTAGTAAAGAACGGATGAAAGAGGTGTTTTTGAATATGTTGCGGAATCCCTTTTCCAGTATCTATAATCTGCAATTGTGCGTGTGTTTCATTGTTTTTTACTACAATGGTTAGTGTATCACTAGAAGTCATGGCCTCAATTGCATTTTTTGTAATGTTTAAAACCACTTGTTTCATATGGTCTTTCGAACAACGGATATGAACAGGATGGTCTGGCAAATGTAAATGGAATACAATGTTATGTAAATTCGCCTCAGATTGAATAATTAATGCTACCTCATTTAGAATTTTTCTTACATCATACGTTTGTTCGATGATGGCGGTTGGCTTTCCGAGAATAAGAAATTCACTTACAATTTCATTGATTCGCTCTATTTCTTGTTCAATTACGGAAAAGTAGAACTGATCTTGCTCATCTTTATATTTCTCTTTTAATAGAGCGACGAGTCCTTTAATTCCAGTAAGAGGATTACGGATTTCGTGTGCTGTACTCGCTGCAAAAGTTCCAACTAATTCAATTTTTTGTAGTTCATTTTGTTGCCTTTCAATTTTTGTTTGACGTTTTAACAACATATATTGAGCAAGTAAAAATAAAATAGACATTAAAAATAAAGTAGCTATACACTCTATTGCAACCCACTGGTATAAGGTTTTTTGATGAATAGGTAATGGAGAAACAGAGACCTTCCAATTTAATCTTTGGAGTGGGGTAGTAAGCATATTAGAATGCGTATCACTTGTGTCGTTATTATCATCGGTTAGAAAAACTACATCATGTTTATCAGTTACCTCAAAATGGTATTGTGGTTTAATGGCATTTAAAGAAGATGAAATGTAATCAAAGCGTAAACTAGCTAATAATAATCCTGAGAGCTCCTTCTGTTTATTAAATATGGGGGCAGCAATCATAATAGCTTTATGTCCAAGAACGCGATCAGTAATGACTGATGATACAGTGGTTTTTTTAGTTTGGAGCGCGTCTTGAATATATTTACGGTCTGAAACATCTATAGGCTTTGATTCATCTTCAGATGCGATTGTAATGACTCCTTCTGGTGTAGCGTAATATAGACCAGAAAAGCGTGCATCGTTTCCATCTGTATCATGTACAATTTGTTTAATACCATTTATATTACCAGTCTCGGTGCCTACAACTTTTGCAAGCATGTCTAAAGCAGAAATTGCTTCACCAAGATGATGATCCAAATAATCTCTATATAAAAAGAGAACTGTATGAGCAGATAATTTGTTTTCCTGTTTCATTTTATATGTATGATACGAATAAAATGTAGCACCAATCCCTATTGTCGGTAGGATAACAAGCAATATATATACAATTATGCTTTGGAATTTGACTTTCAAATGTGGTACTCCTTCTTTTTTTATTATCATTATATATAAACTATGTTAAAATTGTCATGTTTTTATTCAAGAATGATTCTTAATATATTAGGGGAGAGGAAATGGATGAGTGAATGCTCATTCGGAATTCACAGGAAGTATGAACTGGCATTTTCTTTTTATTGCTGAGAATTTAAGTGAAGGGTTGAAAGTTGTATGACATCAAATAATGAACGAGAAGATATTTCTCAATCTTTAAAAGTATTTATTGCATTATCTCGTGTACATCGTTCTGTTATGGATACTACAAATAAATCTATACAAAGTAACGGGTTAAATCCAACTGAATTTGCTGTATTAGAACTGCTATATCATAAAGGCGGTCAACCACTTCAGCAAATTGGTGAGCGTATTTTAATAGCTAGTGGCAGCATTACATATGTTGTAGATAAGCTGGAGAAAAAGGGATTAGTAAAGAGAATTCCATGTCCGAATGACAGACGTGTTATTTACGCGCAATTAACTGAGTCTGGCGAGAACTTTATTGCTTCTATTTTTCCGGGGCATGAGAAAGTTATACATCAGTCTTTTGAAATGTTAACGAAAGATGAAAAAGATGAATTACTTGATTTATTAAAAAAAATTGGGAAGTATGAAAAATAATATGTTCCAAAGGAGCTTTGGATAAATAAATCCAAGGCTTTTTTATTTGTAATGAGCTCAGGGCAATCACTGCCGAAATTTGTTGAAAATTAAGAGGAAATTCAAGAATACGTATTGAATTATAATAAAGGTATGTAATGGAGAGGAGGCTCGTTCATGTCATTTAAAGACTATGAATATAAACGCCCAAATATTGAAGAGTTAAAAGAGAAATTTACTGTTGCTTTAGAGAAGTTTGATAACGCAAAAACTGTAGAAGAACAAAAACAAGTCATTCATTCAATTAATGAGATTCGCAACGATTTTGGTACAATGGGAAACCTTTGTTACATTCGCCATTCTGTTGATACGACGGATACTTTTTATAAGGAGGAGCAGGATTTCTTTGATGAATTCTCTCCAGTTGTACAAGGATATGGTACAAAATATTATAAGGCACTCATTAATTCTCCATTTCGTGAAGAATTAGAGGCGTATTATGGAAAACAATTATTTGCTCTAGCAGAATGTGATTTAAAAACATATTCAGATGAAGTCGTGAAAGATTTACAATTAGAAAATAAATTATCATCGCAATATACACAGTTATTAGCATCTGCAAAAATTGACTTTGCTGGAGAAGAAAGAACGTTATCGCAACTGATTCCGTTTATGCAAGGAAAAGAAAGAAGCGAACGTAAAGCAGCAAGTGAAGCATACTACGGATTTTTAGCTGGAAATGAGGAAGAACTAGATCGTATTTATGATGAGCTTGTTAAAGTGAGAACGAAAATCGCAAAATCTTTAGGTTTCAAAAACTTTGTTGAACTTGGATATGCAAGAATGTACCGTACAGATTATAATGCGGAGATGGTGGCTAATTACCGTCAGCAAGTGCTAGATTATATCGTTCCCGTTACAACGGAATTAAGAAAGCGACAACAAGCACGTATCGGTGTAGAGAAGTTAGCTTATTACGACGAAAACTTTGAGTTTGCTACAGGTAACCCAACTCCAAAAGGAGATGCGGATTGGATTGTTGATCATGGAAAGACAATGTATAAAGAGTTATCGGCTGAAACAGATGAATTTTTCAATTTCATGCTAGATAATGATTTATTAGATTTAGTTGCGAAAAAAGGAAAAGCTGGTGGCGGATATTGTACATATATTGAGAATTATAAAGCGCCATTTATTTTCTCAAACTTCAATGGAACATCTGGTGACATTGACGTATTAACACATGAAGCAGGTCATGCTTTCCAAGTATATGAAAGTCGTAAATTTGAAATTCCAGAATATAATTGGCCAACATATGAGGCGTGTGAAATCCACTCTATGAGTATGGAATTCTTTACATGGCCATGGATGAAGCTATTCTTTGAAGAAGATGCAGATAAATATTACTTCTCTCACTTAAGTTCAGCACTTCTGTTTTTACCTTATGGTGTATCTGTTGATGAATATCAACATTATGTATATGAAAATCCTGAAGCATCACCTGAAGAGCGTAAGACAGCATGGCGTAACATAGAGAAGAAATATTTACCACATCGTGATTATGAGGAGAATGATTATTTAGAGCGCGGTGGTTTTTGGCAACGTCAAGGGCATATTTATAGCTCACCGTTCTATTATATTGATTACACGCTTGCTCAAATTTGTGCGCTACAATTTTGGAAACGTGCAAGAGATAATAGACAAGAGGCGTGGGAAGATTATGTGAATCTGTGCCAACAAGGTGGAAGTAAATCGTTCTTAGAATTAGTAGAGGTTGCAAATTTAACATCACCATTTGCTGAAGGCTGTGTGAAAAGTGTTATTACAGAAATTGAAGCATGGTTACATGCGATTGACGACACAAAATTGTAAAAAACATGCGCTTTTTTCACATGTTTAACATCGACATAATGGGAAAATGATGAGATAATAAAAGAAAATTCAGAATACTAAAGGGGTGTTTCTAATAAGGAGCACCTCTTTTCACCAACAAAAGGGGGGGAACAAGTATGCTTCAATCTAATATGGATGTAAGTTTAGAAAGTTTAGTAAATTCATTACAGGCTACTCGAAGCACGCTATTATCAGAAATTGAAATGTTAAATGACACAGAAGTGAATGTAAAGCCACGCCGTGATAAATGGAGTATTATTCAAATTTTACACCACTTGCATTTAGTTGAACAATCTGTCACGTCTGCCCTTGTATATGCTTTACAAAAAAATGAAAGAAACATGACTCCATTTAAAGACCTCCAACTTACGCTTGATCGCACACATAAACGAGAAGCTCCTCAGCAAATGCAACCAACAGAAACTTTAATGAAAAAACAGCAAGGAATTCAATTGCTAGAACATTCACGCCAAGAACTATTACACGCGCTTCATAGTGTTATAGATGAAAAAGATCTATTTGAAAATGGATTAAAGCATCCTGTTTTTAATGATCTGAATTTGTATCAATGGGTTCAATTTCTTGATTTGCATGAACAAAGACATCTTACGCAGTTAAAAGAGGCGAAACATGCAATTTTGCAACGCTAAAGTGGAAGAAGTGGGAAACCACTTCTTTTTTGATACGTGCATAGTTTTCTTTCTTATTTTGGAATACTACATGGAGAAATAAGAAAGAAAAGAAGGAGTTGAAAAAACATGTCTAAGAAGAAGCGAGAAGAAGAGCGCGCCTGGAAAGCACGTAAAGAAAATCAACAACCGCACGGAAAAGTGAAAGCTTTTGCTGAATTAGTTGAAGGAACAGAAAAAACGTGATGAGTATTTCATCACGTTTTTTGTATGAGTGGAAAAGTTAATAAAAAGGTTGTACCGATTCCTTTTTCACTTATAATATCAATTTTTCCATTCATAGCTTGAACAACACTGAATACGACCATCATTCCAAGTCCAGTACCTTTTTCTTTCGTTGAATAAAAGGGCGAACCAAGACGTTTTACTTGTTCTGAATCCATACCGACTCCTGTATCTTTTATATATAACTGAATATGCTTATGATCAGGAACTAATGTGAAATAAAGATCACCGCCTTTTGGCATAGCCTCAATGCAATTTTTTAAAATATTTAATAAACATTGATTTAGTTTTTGCTTTTCTCCAGCGATAAAAAAAGAAGTGCTTTGCTTTATATAATGAGTACGTACATTTGTTAAATTAGCAAGCGGTGTAATTAGCGACAATGCATGTAGTAATTCTTCTTCTAACTGTAATATTTGTTCTTTTTCAATGCTTGGTTTAGCAAAGGTTAAATAATCTGTAAGAACATGATTTGCTTGTTCGATGCCATTAATGGCAATGTCGATATATAATTTTCGTTCCTGCTCAGTGCATGTATCTGATTGTAACAGTTGTAAAAAACCTTTCGTTGAAGTTAATGGATTGCGAATTTCATGAGAGATAGACGCTGCCATTTCACCAATTAAATGAAACTTTTCAGCATTTATAAGTTCATTTTGGAGACGAACTTGAGTTTGTAATATGTGTAGTAAATATAAAATTAGAATCGTACCAAGCATTGAACATAATTCATACACAATAATATGCGGTATATAATCAGTCTTATTTGTAACCTTTGAAAGGAAGAAGGGTATCCAACTAAATCCGTATGTGAGACTGTAGATAATAGCAAGTGTTATTTTTATACGATTAGAAGTTCGATTGAAAAATTTATATGTTAATAATAGAACAATAAATAGAAGAACAGAACCGATAAGAGATGGGAAAACACCTACCCCACCTAATAATAAGCGATATATGTTTAATACAACTAAGATAGAACCACCAGCAATAGGCCCTCCCGTTAATGTACCGACAATTACTACAATATGGCGCATATCAAATTGAAAACCATTATTTGTTTTTGCTGCAAATGTAATACAGAGTACGGTAGCGAGGCAACAGAGTACAATGAATATAGCTGAATTTAATTTAGGAGAGCGTTTCCCTTTTTGATTCCAAAATAAATGATATACGAGCATTGTAATCAGGATGAATAATATATTTAAAAAGAGATAAATAATAAAGGATTTCAGTGGGATGCCTCCTCTCTTCTTATATTAAATTAATCATACTATAAAATGAAAGAAATGAAATAATAAATAGCGGAAAAATCAGAAATTTTTACGCTAGTATACAATATGTTACAATAAGCTATGTCAATGAAAGAAGAAATTCCGTGCACTGCGCGGGAGAGGTTCGCGAACTCCCTCTATAAAAAACTATGGAAACAACAATATCCTTAGGTATTGTTTTGTTTTTTTATTGTGACAGTTCAAGAACGTTCTTTCTTCTTATTTATAGTAGAGAAGGAGAATGAGTGAAATGAAAAAAGAAAAAGCAGTTGTTGTTTTTAGTGGAGGACAAGATAGTACGACATGTTTATTTTGGGCAATAGAGCAGTTTGCAGAGGTAGAAGCTGTAACGTTTAATTACAATCAACGTCATAAGCTAGAAATTGATTGTGCAGCGGAAATTGCAAAAGAACTAGGAATAAAGCATACGGTACTAGATATGAGTCTATTAAATCAACTTGCTCCAAATGCGTTAACGAGAACGGATATGGAGATTACACATGAAGAAGGTGAATTGCCATCGACATTTGTAGATGGACGAAATTTACTCTTCTTATCATTTGCTGCTGTATTAGCAAAACAAGTTGGAGCACGTCATATTGTAACGGGTGTATGTGAAACTGATTTCAGTGGTTATCCAGACTGCCGTGACGTGTTTGTGAAATCGTTAAATGTTACTTTAAATTTATCTATGGATTACCCGTTTGTCATTCACACGCCACTTATGTGGATTGATAAGGCTGAAACATGGAAATTATCAGATGAACTTGGAGCATTTGAGTTTGTTCGAGAAAAAACATTAACATGTTATAACGGAATCATTGGTGATGGTTGCGGTGAATGTCCAGCATGTCAACTTCGTAAAGCAGGATTAGATACGTACCTACAAGAACGCGAAGGAGCGAACAACTAATGGATAACTTTTTTGGATTTCGCATCGTAGAGAATTTGCAAAAAATGGACAAGGATATTCAGCGTAAACAACTCAAATACCATAATAAAAGAGTAATGGTCAGCAAGGAATTTACATTTGATGCAGCACACCATTTACACTGTTATGAAGGGAAATGTAAAAACTTACATGGTCACACATATAAAGTTGTATTTGGAATTAGTGGATATGTAAATGAAATAGGTCTTGCAATTGACTTTGGAGATATAAAAGAAATTTGGAAGAATGAAATAGAAATTTATCTAGATCATCGTTATTTAAACGAAACGTTACCTGCAATGAATACGACTGCTGAAAATATGGTCGTTTGGATTTATGAAAAGATGGCAGAAGCACTAACAAAAGAGAATAGAGTGAACGAATATAAAGGAGCTCGCGTTGAATTTGTTCGTTTATTTGAGACGCCGACTAGTTATGCGGAAGTAAGACGGGAGTGGATGCTTGATGAGTAAAATCCCTGTCTTAGAAATATTCGGTCCGACTATTCAAGGTGAAGGAATGGTTGTAGGGCAAAAGACAATGTTTATCCGTACAGCTGGTTGTGATTATAGCTGTGCTTGGTGTGATTCTGCTTTTACGTGGGATGGATCAGCTAAAGATCAAATTAGACAGATGACACCAGAAGATATTTGGGATGAGCTTGTTGCAATTGGAGGAGAAAATTTTTCTCATGTTACGATTTCAGGTGGAAATCCGGCATTATTGAAAAATATTGAGTTTCTTCTTTCTATATTAAAAGAAAATGGAATGCGAACGGCAATTGAAACGCAAGGGAGTAAATGGCAAGATTGGTTACTTCAAATTGATGAGATAACAATTTCTCCAAAACCACCAAGTTCAACGATGAAAACAGATTTTCAGAGGTTAGATGCTATTATTCAGAAACTAGCAGGAAAAGATATTAGTTTAAAAGTAGTAGTATTCGATGATCATGATTTTGAATATGCAGTTAAGATGCACGAACGTTATCCAAAGGTACCATTTTTCTTACAAGTAGGAAACGATGATACAAAAACAGTGGATGATGCGATGCTTATAAAAAAATTATTAGATAAGTATGAATGGCTGATTGATAAAGCTGTAAATTGTAAAGAGATGAATGATGCAAAAGTATTGCCTCAGCTTCATGCGTTAGTATGGGGAAATAAGCGCGGCGTATAACGAGAAGGGATGTTTAAAATGACAGGAAGATTAGATGAAGATTTAAAAGATGTAACATTACTAGGGAATCAAAATACAAAATATTTATTTGAATATAGCCCAGAAATATTAGAGGTATTTGATAATAATCATCCAAACCGTGATTATTTTGTAAAATTCAATTGTCCTGAATTTACAAGTTTATGCCCGAAAACAGGACAACCAGATTTTGCAACAATTTATATTAGCTATATTCCAGAGCAAAAAATGGTAGAGAGTAAATCTTTAAAGTTGTATTTATTTAGTTTCCGCAATCATGGTGATTTCCATGAAGATTGCATGAACGTTATTATGAACGATTTAATTAAATTAATGGATCCACGTTATATTGAGGTATGGGGGAAATTCACACCACGTGGTGGCATTTCAATTGATCCATACTGCAACTACGGGCGCCCAGGGACGAAGTATGAACAAATGGCTGATTACCGCATGATGAACCACGATCTATATCCGGAAACAATTGATAATCGTTAATAGAAAGAAAGGGCCTGTATAGTATACAGGCCCTTTCTTTCTATTATATTATGCATTTTGATTAATGACAGTATAGTTTTTATGACTTACAACTGTAAGAGGTTCCATATCTAGTTCTCTAAAATTCTTCATAATTGTTATATCAACAATAACAGAGTTTTGATTTACTTTTTGAACACGGCCTTGCATTCCACCTTTAAATTCGATGATATCTCCAGTTTCTGCGATCTGCATAAGCAACTCTCCTTGTTACAGTTTTCCCAAAAAAAGAATAAATTTGGGTTTTTTTATTTCCTCCTATTTTGAACCATATTTCCTACTTTGTAAATGTTTCCAAAGTAAAAATTCGAAAAATATTCACTTTTTGTAAGAAAATATGTAGAAAATCCATGTTTTTTGAAAAAAATAGCAAAAATGCGAGAATCTTTATATCGAGGTATAATGAAAAAGTAGAATAACCTGCTGAAGTGGGAGAAATTAGAGGCGGTAAAATGATGTTTGAATTTGTGGGGAGTGTTATAGCTTTAATTTTATTTTTATTTTCTTATATGCATTTAAAAAAGATTCGTCAATATGATACGAGTACATATTTTGATGGGATGGATGGTATCCATGCTTCGATAACACATGATAGTGGTGGGGAGATGTAAAGGTATATAACTTTATTTTCTTGCGTGGTATGATGTTTAGAACTAGTGCATAATAGAGTTCATAAGTGATGAATGGAGAGTGAAAAGAATGAAGATTTCTTTTATTCGTCATGGTCGCTTAGATTGTACTATAGAACCAATGACGGTTACATCCTTTCATGAATGGATAAAAGGATATGACTTACATACTATAACAGAAAAACAACCTATACCATTGGAAACAAGAGAAGCGGTTGAAGTAGCGAAATTGATTGTAACGAGTGATCAAAAGTGTGCTGTACAGTCAGCAGCTGAATTAATGGATTCTTTATCTTTTATACAAAATTCTCTTTTTAGGGAAGCGGCAGTTCCGGCGAGCTTTTATGCGCCAAAATGGTTGAAGTGTAAACTTAACGTATGGATGTGTATTGGACGAGCATTATGGATACTTGGTTACCATAAAAATGTTGAATCTTATAAGGAAGTAAGAGAGAGGGCAAGGCAAGCAGCTTACGTATTACATCGTTATGCTCTCGTACATGGAAGTATTGCTCTTGTAGGTCATAATTATTTTAATTCGATGATTGGAACGGAGCTGAGGGCAATGGGATGGTCTGGTTCGCCTATTTTGCATAGAAAGCCATGGGGATGTACAACATATACGTTTCACGAGGCGATGGATGGAAATATATTAAATACGAATTTAACATAAAAGCACACGATTTATATAAATCGTGTGCTTTCTTTTTAAGATACAGAAATTTTGACGTTTAATGGTTTTACGAGATGAGCATAAGGTTCGCCTACTAGCATAACAATTTCATCTTTTTTATAACCTAACTTTTCGTATAGTGAATAGGCGCGTGTGTTTTCTAAATTAACAAGTAAAGCGATTTTTTCATGCCCTTTTTCAGTTGCATAGATTTCGGCAGCTTCAATTAATTTAGAACCGATACCTTTTCCGCCGTGTGCACTTGAAACTGATAGTGTATCAATGTAATACTCATCAAGCTCAGCTTCTTTTTCTAACGTAATTGATTCATCTTTATGTAATTCTCTTAAGTGATGTACAATTGGTGCGTCAAGCTGTGTTGCTTCACTACCGTGATAAGCGACAATAACTCCAACTGCACTCTCGTCTTGTTCATAGACAAAACAGTTTTCGTAGCTCAGACGGTTATTTTCTTTTGAGAACCATGTCTCAAGTCCTAGTAATACTTCTGCTTCATCTGTGCTACCTGTGATTTTTTCAGCAATTTCATGCAGAGCATTATACAATAAAGGAGCTATTGCCATTGCATCTGTCTTTTTTGCTTTCCGAATCATAGTATCCCTCCTAGTTCTATTTGTATATTGTAGCATAGTGGTATGGAACTTTGCATAATTGAATGCCGAAATGTTTGATATAGAGAAGTAGCTATGTTAGTATATGATATTTAGTGGACATATAGTAAAACGATATTGTTTGCGAAATAACGAAAATAAAATCATGGCATAACAACGAGATAAAGTGAAACGTTAATCAGTAAGATTTTTTGTTCATTCCACGACTGATTAGTAGTCAACACCAATCGCACTACCTGCAAATAGCGGGATAAATTTACAGTTGTTGACCTATAGAATATACGATAAAATAAAATATTGCAGAGAGGTGAAATACATGGATAAAGAATTAGCAAATACAATTTTAGATCAGCTAAAAAATGGTGAAATAAAGGAGTATGTTGTTACGAAAGATGTATTTTATACGTTCAGAGAAGTTGTTGTAAATAGAGAAGACTTTAAGCATTTCATTGGTAACGCACAGCGAGGCGGGCAAGTGATTTATACATATTCAGAAACGCCACGTTCATAAAGAGGAATTTTGATCAGCAGGGCATCTCTCACTGATTAGTAGCCTTTCACCAATCGGACGTTTAATGCGGGATAAATAAAAGATAAAGGAGAGGGGAATTATGGGCGATTTTAGACAAGGCATTTTACCACATTGGGATTATATGTGGAAAGATAGAGCCGGCAATCGATTTATGGGAATGGTTATGTATCCAGAGAAACGAAAATGTTCAGCAAAAATGCTTCAGAAAATAAAAAGAGCATATGAAGAAGCAGTAGAAATTAAAGTAACTGTACAAGTTCGACATACATATCAGTACGTAGAAGGAATGATTGTATACTTTGATGAAGAGGCTCCGGTATGTACAATGATTGATAAAGATGAAAATCCGCATCATATATTTGTAAAAGATATTTTGCGCATTGAGCACTCTGAATAAACTTTTCATAAATAAATTGAAGTTCCATAATAATAATCTTTTTCTATAATAGTTATCTTTTAGTATGTAACGAGAAACGAAAGTATATGTATAATATATTTAATAAGGTAAATTTGATAAATGTAATCGTTTTTTAGAGCAGATTATAGTTTCATATCTGTTCTTTTTTGCGTGATGCTGGAGAAATATATTTCTTCAGCATCTACCGTTTTATGACAAAATATATTGTTAACTTTTTTAAAAATAAGGTTAAATTCGTTGACAACTTTTTTGAAAAGCACTTTATTGACATGAGTTTTAGAATGTTGTTTCATAGTCATTGTATTGAAAAAAAACGGCTATCATGTCGAAAAGTAAAAGTTAAAAAAAGAAAGAATTTATACATATATCTTGTGTCTTATTTTGAAACGTAATACAATATATAGAGAAATCAAGAACAACATATAGAGAATATAGATTTGAGAGGGAGGGTCGGAAATGTTAGTTGCATATGATTCTATGACAGGAAACGTGAAGCGTTTCATTCACAAATTAAATATGCCGGCCGTTCAAATTGATGAAGATCTAGTAATAGATGAAGACTTTATTCTTATTACGTATACAACAGGTTTTGGCAATGTACCAGAACGTGTTTTAGACTTTTTAGAGCGCAATAATGAAAAATTAAAAGGCGTATCTGCAAGCGGCAATCGTAACTGGGGAGACATGTTCGGTGCAAGTGCTGACAAGATTTCTACTAAATATGAAGTGCCTATTGTATCAAAATTTGAGTTATCTGGAACAAATAACGATGTAGAATATTTTAAGGAAAGGGTGCGGGAGATTGCGACACATTGAACTGAATAATGAAATCACGCAAATGCAGGACGGTTTTTATCAGCTTCATAAAGATAAAGAGGCATTAGAAGTCTTTATGGAAGAAGCTAGAGAGAATACCGTTCCTTTTAATAGCGTGGCAGAGCGAATGGAGTATATGAAAGAACATGATTACTATTACAACGTTCTGGACGAGTATAGCTTGGAGGAAGTAGAGGAAGTATATAACATCGCTTATGGTGAAAACTTCGAGTTCCAATCTTATATGGCAGCATCTAAGTTCTACAAAGATTATGCGTTAAAAACGAATGATCAAAAACAATACTTAGAAAGCTATGAAGATCGTGTAGCAATTGTTTCATTATACTTAGGACGCGGTGATGTTTCGAAGGCAAGACAATTCGCAAGCATGATTGTAAAACAAAATTACCAACCAGCGACACCAACCTTTTTAAATGCGGGAAGAAGCAGAAGAGGAGAAATGGTGTCTTGTTTCTTGTTAGAGATGGACGATAGCTTAAATTCGATCGGCTTTAACATTAATACTGCGATGCAATTATCGAAAATCGGCGGGGGAGTAGCTTTAAACTTATCTAAACTACGCGCACGCGGTGAGCAAATTAAAGGTATCGACAACGCTGCAAGTGGCGTAGTACCTGTTATGAAATTGCTTGAAGATTCGTTTTCATATGCGAATCAGCTTGGCCAACGAAAAGGTGCCGGTGCAGTATATTTAAACATTTTCCATTGGGATATTATTGAATTCCTTGATACAAAAAAAATAAATGCCGATGAAAAGAGCCGTATTCAGTCTCTATCAATCGGAATTATCGTTCCAAGTAAGTTCTTTGAGCTTGCTGAGAAAAACGAACCTTTCCATGTTTTCGCGCCTTACACGGTGTATAAAGAATACGGAAAGCATTTAGATGACATTGATATCGATGAAATGTACGATGAATTAATGAGCAATCCGAAAGTGAAGAAGAAGCCACTAGATATTAGTGCACGTGATATGCTTATTAAAATCGCTATGATTCAGCTTGAGTCTGGTTACCCATACTTAATGTTTAAATCAAATGCAAATAATCAACATCCATTGAAGGATATTGGAACTGTGAAGATGTCGAACTTATGTACAGAAATCTTCCAGCTTCAAGAAACTTCAGAAATAAATGATTACGGTACAGATGACATTATCCGTCGTGATATTAACTGTAACTTAGGATCGTTAAATATCGTAAACGTAATGGAAAATAAAGAAATTCGTGAAGCAGTTCATGCGGGAATGGAAGCTTTAACAGCTGTTTCTGATATGACGATTATTCCGAATGCACCAACTGTGAAAAAAGCAAATGACGAGCTTCATTCAGTTGGACTTGGAGCAATGAACTTACACGGATATTTAGCAAAAAATAAAATCGCTTATGAAAGTGCAGAAGCGAAAGAATTCGCTCGTACATTCTTTATGATGTTAAATTACTACTCTATTGAGAAAAGTATGGAAATCGCTACAGAAAAAGGCGAGACATTTAAGGACTTCGATAAATCTGATTATGCGAATGGCACATACTTCGAAAAGTATGAAACGACAGATTACAGCCCAGTAACTGAAAAAGTTCAGCAACTATTTGAAGGAATTCATATTCCAACAAAAGAAGATTGGACAAGTTTAAAAGAGCAAGTGCAGAAGAATGGTTTATACAACTCATATCGTCTTGCCATTGCTCCAACACAATCAATCAGTTACGTTCAAAATGCAACTTCAAGCGTAATGCCGATCGTAAGTCAAATCGAATCAAGAACATATGCGAATGCGACAACATATTATCCAATGCCGTATTTATCAAAAGATACGTTCTGGTACTATAAATCTTCTTACGATATGAATCAGTTTAAATTAATTGATTTAATCGCAGAAATTCAAGAACATATTGACCAAGGAATTAGTACAATTCTTTACGTTAATAGTGATATTTCAACACGTGAATTAGCACGTTACTACATCTATGCACATAAAAAAGGCTTAAAGAGTCTGTATTATACGAGAACACGTAAATTAAGCGTGGAAGAGTGTGTGGCTTGTACCGTTTAATATAAAAAGTGAGACATGATGAGCAGGGTTTTCTGAACCCTGCTCATGCTTAGTTATCATATTTAGAGAAGGGGCGATTTAATGCGTGCGGTAAACTGGAACAAAAAAGAAGATGATTTTAGTTTAATGTTTTGGAAGCAAAACATCGCTCAGTTTTGGACAGAAGAAGAAATTGCGGTTTCGTCTGACAAAAATACTTGGGTGCAATTATCGAAAGAAGAGCAAATTGCTTATAAGCGTGTATTAGGTGGTTTAACACTTTTAGATACGAAACAAGGTGGCGAAGGAATGCCACTTGTACTGGTTCATCTTGAAAATTTACAAGCGAAAAGTGTATTAGCTTTCATGGGAGCTATGGAAGAAGTACATGCGAAAAGTTATAGTCACATTTTCACAACATTAGCTACAGAAGAAGAGATTGATGATATTTTTGACTGGGTAGACAATCATCCGTTACTTGAGAAAAAAGCTGGTATTATTACTAGTTACTATCGTCGTTTATTAAAGCCTGAAGTAACAAAAAAAGAGTTATACATGGCAATGGTAGCAAGTGTGTTCTTAGAAAGTTACTTATTCTATAGCGGATTCTTCTATCCACTTTACTTAGCTGGTCAAGGAAAACTAACAGCAAGTGGTGAGATTATCAACTTGATAATTCGTGATGAGTCAATTCACGGCGTATTCGTCGGTATTTTAGCACAACAAATCTTCGCAGAACTTTCTGCAGAAGAGCAACAAGAAGTGCAAAAAGAAACACAAGAGTTATTAATGGAACTATATGAAATTGAAATGGCCTATACAGAAGAAATTTACACTTCTATCGGTCTTGTAGAAGATGTAAATCGTTTCGTTCGTTACAATGCGAATAAAGGGCTTATGAACTTAGGACTTGAGCCGAAGTTTGAAGAAGAAGAAATTAACCCAATCGTTTTAAATGGTTTACGTACAGATACGAAAAACCATGATTTCTTCTCTGTAAAAGGAAATGGTTACGTAAAAGCAACGAACGTTGAAAAGTTAGCTGACGATGACTTCGTGTTTAACTTTTAATATAGGATTATAAAGAAAAACTGTCTTATTCATTGATAAGACAGTTTTTCTTTATAATTTTGTTTACATAACACTATTATTTTTGTATAGCGATTTATATTTGGGAAGTTCTATTCGTTTAACGGATAGAACTTTTTTGTAATTAAATGGGTATTTACAAACTTTTTGTATCGGTGTATTATTTAACTAGTACACTAATACAAAAGGAGGGAAGAAATGAAAATAGAGTTTTCTCCAAATACACCAATTTACATTCAGGTAATGGAATACATAAAAAAAGAGATCGTAACAGGACATTTATTACCTGGTGATAAAATTCCCTCTGTCCGTGAATTAGCGAGTGAATTACAAGTGAATCCAAATACGATTCAGCGTACATTTCAAGAGCTAGAACGGGATGGAGTTGTTGTCACACGTAGAGGAATGGGACGGTATGTAACGAATGAAGGGGAGAAAATTATGGAGCTGCGAAAAGAGATGGCGAAAGAATTACTTCATTCTTTTATAGATGGAATGGACAATTTAGGTTTTTCAGAAGAAGAAATTCTTACAATTCTTCGTTCTTCATTACATGATAAGAGGGAGGAGAGCCAATGACAGAGCTATTGAAAATAGAAAACTTATGGAAGAGATACGGATTAAAAGCAGTGATCCGTGAATTAAACATAGAGATTACGGAAGGGAAAATCGTTGGGCTTGTTGGAGATAACGGGAGCGGGAAAACGACGTTATTGAAAATGATTGCAGGCTTGCAACACCCTTCTGAAGGTAGTATTACAATAGACGGTAAAAAGGTAGGGTTACAGACGAAAGAAATTGTTTCATTTATGTCCGATAAGCCAATCTTTGATGATTGGATGACTGTAAAAAACGCTTTATTTTTCTATCGAGATTTTTATAAAGACTTCGATATTCAAAAAGCGGTAGATACGATTGCAGAATTTAAAATACCGTTAGAAGAAAAAATTACAGCATTGTCAAAAGGTATGGTTGAGAAGTTGCAGATTATTTTAACGTTTTCTCGAAAAGCGAAGCTATATGTACTGGATGAGCCATTGGGCGGGATTGATCTTGTTTCTAGAGAACATGTACTTGAGTTAATACTTAAATTTTATCGTGAAGATTGTACGCTACTTATATCGACTCATTTAATAAGAGAAATCGAAAATATATTCGATGAAGTAATCTTTTTGAAAGATGGAGAAATAATAATGCATGAAAATGTGGAAGAACTACGATTTCAAAAGGGTAAAGCAGTACATGAGCTGTTTAAGGAGGCCTATGAGAAATGAGTCAGCTTTTTCTTTATCTATATAATTGTAATAAGAGAAAGATAGCCATTATTTACTTTGGTTTTATTACAGTTTCATTAATTCTTTTATTTAATATGAAAGGAGTTTCAGGAGTTAGAATTTCAGGTAGGCAAGATATAATTATTATTATATTCTTTATCGTACTAGGTATAAATGGATTTGCAATTCTTTTAACAGGTATATCGTCTTTTCGGAAAATGTTAAAAAACTCTATGCTACGTTATACTTCTATTTCAGCAAAAAAGTATATATGTGCAAATAGTTTATTCTGTGTACTACTCTTTATGATTTTGCTAGGAATAGGAATCATTTTTCTATACTATTTTTCTTTAAATATTTACAATGGAAAAACTAATTTAGGTATTCAGCAAGCAATACACAGTTTATATAATTATGGAATATTACATCATATGTTATCTATTTTCTTATGGGGACTAGATTTTCTTAATATGCTAGTTTCTATTTATTTCATTATAGTAATTGTAAAACTATTAAATGTGAAATCATCTATGAATAAAGTTGCTTGTTTAGTTTTATTCGTCATTTTTACCGCATTTAATGGAGGAATAACGTATATTTTTCAGCAAATAGAAAAGTATGTGTTTGCTATAAATAATATTGGATTTATAGATCAAAATGGTTTTTTAAATACATCATTTTATTCTGGTACAGAGGTTACAATTTTAAATCTATTTTTTAATTGTTTATTAACAATTATATTACTAGTAGTTACAGGTCACATAGTCGATAAAAAACTAGAAGTCTAAAGGAGGAATCAGCATTGGGAAACGTAGTAGTAAAGTTAGAGAATGTTCGAAAAAAGATTGGTGGAACGGAAATTATTCGTGGTTTATCATTTGAGGTTCGTGAAGGAGAAGTATACGGATTCCTTGGACCGAACGGTAGCGGTAAGACGACGACGATCCGTATGATGACAGGTCTTATTTCAATGACAGAGGGCGATATTACAATTTGTGGACATAGTATTCGCTCAGAGCGTGAAAAGGCACTAGAGCAAATTGGAGCGATTGTAGAAAATCCTGAACTATATGATTATATGACAGGGATGCAAAACTTAAAGCATTTTGCGAACATGGCCATTACACCAATTAGTAAAGAGCGCATTGCTGAGATTGTAAAGCTTGTTGAGTTAGAGCATGCGATTCATAAAAAGGTGAAAACATATTCACTTGGTATGAAACAACGTTTAGGAATTGCACAGGCATTACTGCATCAGCCGAAAATCTTAATTTTAGATGAACCGACAAATGGATTAGATCCAGCTGGTATTCGCCAAATTCGTGATTATTTACAACGTTTAGCGAAAGAAGAGAATATTGCTGTAATCGTATCAAGTCACTTATTGAGTGAAATTGAATTAATGTGTGATCGCGTCGTTATTATTAAACAAGGTGAGTTTGTACAAGAGTACAACTTACATGAAAAAGTGAAACATGATGAGGCAGTCGTTGTAGCGTTTGAAGTAGATGAAGTTCAGAAAGCAAATGAAATCATTAAAGGTAAAGCAAAAGGGAATGTAATTGTAGCATCTGTAACAAAAGACAACATTCCGCAACTTGTAAAAAAACTTGTTCATGCTGATGTGCTTGTATACGGAGTTACTGTTCAAAATAAAACGTTAGAGGATGAGTTCTTAGCGATTACTGGGGGAGTGAAAGCGTAATGTTTAAATTAATTCAAAATGAATTTTTAAAGTTGCATGCGAAAAAAGGTATGTATATTTTAATGGGTGTCATTGCGGCACTCGAAATTTTAGGTACTTTAGCAATGTTGAAGTGGGGAAAAGGTGATGAGTTTAAGGGATCATATTTAGATTATGCAAACTCAGAGATTGGCTTAATTGTTTTATTTACAACGATTTTTGGGATTACACTTGCTGCCCGTACTCTTACTGATGAGTTCCAAAAAGGTACAATTAAACAATTGTTAATCCGTCCAAGAAAAAGACTTGCAGTTTTATTTTCTAAATATATTACAGTGTTATTAGCAATGTTATTTATCGTATTAGCTGGTATGCTAATTGCAATGATTATTGGCGGTATTGTAATGGATGGTAGTAAAACAGAATTAACATTAGGAATCGTTATGAAGTCCACTTTATATCAACTACTTTCACCGTTCTTTTTTGCAACACTTGCATTTTTCCTAGCAAATGTCTTTAGAAAATCTGTATTACCATTAATTATTACGATGTTCCTATTCTTCTTACAAGGTGCAATTAATATGGTATTAATAATGTTTGCAAAAGGTGTAGCGAAGTTTGTAGTATTCAACCATTTGGATTTAAGAGCTTACGATAGTAATAAATTAATCAATGGTGGAATGGAACCAACATTTACAGAATTTACGTTTACAACTTCATTATTACTTGTAGCTGCATACTTTGTTGTGTTACTTGTAGCATCAAGTGCATTATTCCAAAAACGTGACGTATTATAATAAAAGAAATCCCCGCTTGTAAAAACGGGGATTTTTATTACATAAATTTCACTTGGATTGCAACTTGAAGAACAGCGATATGGTATTTTAAGAGCTATGTTGTTTGAAAGTAATTGAGAAAAATAGGAAGGGTTTCAACTATATTCATATTATAATGTAGTTATCCGACCATTTACTTTTACTATCTTTGGAGGTGTTCTATATGCACTATGCATTTTCACGTATAAGGCTACGCAGCTTTTTTGGATGGATGATTATAGGGGTGTTCCTTATAATGATACCATTAGGTCTAGCAAATGTTTCTGAGAATACGATGGAGGTTATTTCACAAATAACTGTATTTTTTGTATTTCCATTACTTTGGCTATACGTAAAAACAAATAAAAATAATATTGTATTTAACAGTTTTTTTGATAAGCCAGGACGTTTATCTTGGGGATTAATTGTATTAGCAACGATAATGGGGATGATTTTTTCAGTTGGCATATCTCAGATTCAATTTTACATATTAGCACATACGTTACCGAATTTCTTAGTTACTATGCTAGAAGACGGAAATGTTATTAATACGAGTAACGTATATATGACGATATTTACTTTCATTTCAGCATGTGTGTTAGCACCTATTATGGAAGAGGTTATTTTTAGGGGATTTTTCTTACAGCGAATGGCTCATAAATGGGGAATTAAAAAAGCTGTAATTATATCTTCAATTATTTTTGGCCTAGGACATTTTGATGTTATTGGTGCGTTCATGTTTGGTGTCGTTATGTGTCTTTTATACATAAAGACAAAAAATATATGGACGAATATAGCTGTGCACGCTCTAAATAATTTGATTGCAACAAGTATGCAATTTTTCGGTGGAGAAGAAAGTGGTACAATCTCAATTACTGAATTACAAGCGCAAAGTAATTTATGGATCGGTATCGGTCTTACAGTTGTTGGATTACTATGGTTAATTCCGTATGTTTGGAAACAATGGCGTACAGTAAAAGAAGTTGGCGTGCCACCAGTACGTTTTATAAATGAGCAAAAAGTAGTGAATTCATCACAAGAAAATGAAGTGTATAGTCAAGTGATCGTAACCGATAGATTGATGGCCATAGAGTTACCAGATGAGGCTGTAAATAAGCTTCGGTTAGAAGAAAATGATTATGTAACAGTAGCTGTAGAAGAAGATAAAATCGTTATAAAGAAAGCACATAATAGATAATTAAAAAGTAGCTCTTAGGAGCTACTTTTTAATTTGTAATAATTTCTACACGAAAATTATTACCGTTCTTGACATATTTAATATCTGTAACAGTGCGGACTGTCTTTAAAATCTCCACTTTTTCACCAATTCGCGGGATGGTCGGAACATTGTCCCAAATACCAAGCAAGTCATCTAATTGTGCCGTTTTTTCATAAAACCAGATTTTCAATGTAAAGCCCCTTTCTCGAATTTTATGTATTTTAATACATAATATATTATTTTTATTCTTATTGTAAGGGGTTTTTTTATAATTTATGAATAAAAATAAATTAATCTTCTGGGAAGATATGTTCAATATCAGGAGTAAGAGATACTTCTGATAATACGATATGAGAAACTGTCGTTGCATATGAAGAAACATCATTGATAAATTCTTCAAGTTCAACGAGTGAAGGAACAGAAATTTTTACAATGTAGCATAAGCTTCCTGTTACTCGGTAACAAAAACTTGCAGATGGATAAGACTGAATAAACTGTTGCATACGTGTTGTATCACCATTTTTTAAAGTGATTTCTAAAATACAATCTAAAACTAGTCCTGCTTTTTTATAGTCGATATCGATTGTATATTTTTGAATAACGCCTTCACTTTCAAGTTTACGAACACGTTCTGCAGTAGACGGAGCAGATAAGTTTACTCGTTTCGCCAATTCACGCATAGAAAGGCGACTATCATTATATAATTCATTTAAAATTTTTCGATCAACACGGTCTAGTTGCATTTGTAAATATACCTCCAGTAAAATAATGATTTTTGTAAAGGAAAAATATAAATTAAGATTCATATGAAATGTAAAGTGAACGTTATTTATTTTACAATAAAACAGAAGGAAATAGGAGGGGAAATGATGGAGAGAATTTCATTATCAAATGTAGGAGATACAAAGTTTCAAAAGTTATTAGGGCATAATTCGGATATATTACACTCGTGGAGTACGTTAGAAGATACACTGTACAATAAAGGGACTCTTTCAGCAGAGTTAAAGGAGCAAGTGAGAAGAACATTAGCGTATGGGAATGAATGTCCGTACTGTATGGCAAAGGGAAGACCTGATGATGTGCAAAAGGCAGAGGAGATTGGTGTAGCCGTTACTTTTGCGCATACATTTGTTCATGACCGAAAAGCAATAGATGATACTATGTTTCACGCTTTAAAACAATATTGGACAGAAAAAGAAATTGTAGAGCTTTGCGCCTATGTTTGCTTTATTACTGCGTCACAACAACTTGGTTTTCTATTTCAATTACAGCCAAATTAAGGGGGAAATGATGACAAATCAAATAGCACTTATCATAATCGATGTACAAAAGGCATTTCAATTACCAGATTGGGGCGAGAGAAATAATATTTTTGCTGAAGAAAACATGAGAATTTTGTTAGAAGAATGGAGAAAAAGGAAACGACCAGTTTTTCATATTCAACATGTAAATAAAGAAAATGCTCAGTCAATGTTTTATGAGAGAGCGGAAACGGTAAACTTTAAAGAAGAAGTGCAACCACTACTTGGTGAAGTGGTTATTCAGAAATTCGTTAACAGCGCGTTCATTGGGACAAATTTAGAAGAGCAATTAAGAAAGAACAAATGTAATGCAGTAGTGGTTGTAGGATTAACGACAAATCATTGCGTGGAAACTACGACACGAATGGCAGGGAATTTAGGATTTACAACATATTTAGTGAGTGATGCAACGGCTACTTTTAACCGTATAGGTTTAGATGGTAAAGAGTATAGTGCAGAAGATATTCACAATATGACACTTGTAAATTTACATGAAGAGTTTGCTACGATTGTGACGACAAAAGAAGTGTTAAAATTATTTTAAGAAAATAATTGCGAATTATGTAGAAAAAAATAAGAATATTTCGTATAATCTAAGTACAATCATTTTGAAAATAGGGGTGGCATCATATGGAGCAAATTTCAGTAAAGAAATTAGAAGAGGTACTTGTTGTAGCAGGGGATGATAAACAGAAGCAAAAGGAATTTTATGAATTGCTCTTATCTACTGAGTTTTATGTTGCTGGTTCACTAGAAGCAGAGGACGGGGCAACAGAAGGAATACTTCGTTTGCGTCATTTCCAAGGAGAAGGTAGATGGATCGTTCCGTTCTTTACACAAATGGAATTTGTAAAAGATGTGTTGCCAGAAGGAACGCCCCTTATTACGATACGTGGGAAAGAGTTATTTGGTAGCATTGAGAAAGATGCTACAGCTGTATTAAATGTTGGCACTGATATAAGTAAAACATTTATTCCAGAAGAAATTGCAGATATCGCATCTGGACGAATTTTTAATTATTATAAGTAAAAGGAAAAGCGTAATCGCTTTTCCTTTTACTTTTTAATTTGAATATGAAGTGGCTATACCAGAAGAAATAGAGACTGTTTTATTATTCGTGTTTATTGTCGCTGTAGCTCCAAGTGGAATACCGATGTTTGGACTTATATGTCCAATTGGTAAATCGAATAGGACAGGTATATGATATGGCGCGAAATATTCATATAATATTGTTTGCAATGATTGAGAGGGCTTTGAAGGAGTGCAGTCGTGACAACTTGTGAAAATAACGCCCCTGCATTCATTAAACTTTCCAGATAAAAGTAGCTGATTTAACATACGGTCAATGCGGTACGGTTCTTCACCAATGTCTTCAAGTAATAAAAGTGTATTGTTCGTAATTATCTCGTAGGGCGAGCCAATTATACTTGTTAACACAGCTAAATTTCCTCCAACTAACGTACTTGTAACTGTACTGTGAGAGCTAGGTACGATACATTCTGATGCAGATAAAATGGTTGAATACGGATGGAATAGCTGATTAAAAGAGGATAAAGATAGGGAATCAATGCCTTTTCCTAGCTCTTCAATCATCGGACCATGAAATGTTATAAGCTTTGCATAACGTGAAACAGCAGTATGTAAAGCTGTAATATCGCTATATCCCCAAAAGATTTTTGGATTTTGCCTAATAACTTCATATTGAATGTGAGGAAGAAGACGAGCACTTCCATAACCACCTCGTGCACAAAAAATTGCCTTCACTTCATTATTTGTAAATGCTTCATGTATATCGTCAAGCCGAACTTGATCACTTCCGGCTAAAAATCCATATTTCTCGTAAACACTCTTCCCGATTATTACGGATAACCCCATCTCTTGTAATACATTCACACCTTTTAATACACTTTCGATTGTAGGTGGACCAGATGGTGCAATAATCATTACTGTATCACCTTGTTTTAATGCATTTGGATAAATCATTAAGCTCAGCCTCCTTCTCTTTCAATATATTCGCTTCATATGAAGTTCAACCCTTGCAAAAGCAGGGGAAAGCTTATCAAATAAAGAAGATATAAAGGAAATAGGAGGGAAAATGATGTTTACAAGTCGAGTAACAGACATATTAAAAATTGAGTATCCCGTTGTTCAAGCCGGTATGGCAGGCGCGATTACGACGCCAGAACTTGTTGCAGCAGTAAGTAATAGTGGAGGATTAGGGACGCTTGGAGCCGGCTATATGAGCCCAGAACAAATTCGTGAAGCGATTTATAGAATAAGAGAACTAACAGATAAGCCTTTCGGTGTTAATTTACTTGTAACGAAAGAGATAGAAATAGAAGAAGAGAAGGTAAATGAGGCGAAAGTATTACTAAGCGGAGTGAATAGAGAATTAGGTATAGAAGTAGAAGGAACGTTAAAGCTTCCAAAAAGCTATAAGGAACAATTACAAGTGCTATTAGATGAAAAAGTACCGGTCGTTAGCTTTGCATTTCAAACGTTAGAAAAAGAAGAAATAAATGATTTAAAAAGAAGTGGAATAAAAGTTATCGGAACAGCTACCCATGTGAAGGAAGCGAAAGTACTTGCTGAGCTAGGAGTAGATATTATTATTGGGCAAGGTAGCGAAGCAGGAGGGCATAGAGGAACGTTTATTGGGAAAGAACGAGATGCTATGATTGGTACGTTTGCGTTAATACCTCAGTTAGTAGGGGTTATTCCGCATATCCCAATTGTCGCAGCAGGTGGTGTAATGAACGGACAAGGGCTTGTTGCGGCTTTGGCATTAGGAGCAGAAGGTGTTCAAATGGGATCAGCCTTTTTAACAAGTGAAGAGAGTATTACGCACGATGTGTATAAAGAAGCGGTTTTACATAGTACAGATACGAGCACAACTGTAACTCGTGCGTTTTCCGGGAAATATGCACGCGGTATTCGGAATGAATTTATAGAAAGGCATGAAGGAAAAGAAGAAGGGCTTCCGGTATATCCAGTGCAAAACGTATTAACTTCTAAAATACGCCAAGAGGCAGCGAAGCAAAATAAGGAAGAATATATGTCACTTTGGGCAGGACAGGCAGCATCATTGGCACGAATCGAATCAGCTCAGCATGTAGTGGAGCGAGTTATGAAAGAAGCGGCGAATGCAATCGAGCAATTACAAAATATATACAAAAAGACCACTTGAGTAATTCAAGCGGTCTTTTCGTTAGTTTGCTTTATAAAATTGTTGGATGGCTTCGTCGATGTAAACCCAGCCTTTCCAACCTAAGTGCATATGATCTTTTAAGAAGTATTTATCGTATTCATGATTTGAGAAGTCGGCAATTGGATAACCAGCTTTTTCAATTTGCTCATGAACTTTCTTATAGTATGCTTCGCGGCGTTCTTTCGGGAAGCCAGCGTAGTCGTACCAAGGACCTTTGACAGGAACAGAAATGAAGAGTGGTTTTGCACCAGATTGTTTTAATAAATCAAGTACAATTTGTAAATCTTTATATTCTGGCGATTGGTCATAAGCATCATTTTTTAAGTAACCTTCACGTTGCTTTAATTTTTTCTTAATTTTGCTATTGAAGTAACCATCTTCGATACCATATTCATTAGATCCAGATTCTGCTGCACCTGTTTGATCCGCATGTTTACGAGCCTCTTCCCAGTTCATTTGTTTTAATGAAGGATCGAGCTTCTCTTTGTGCGGTTTAATATTAAACATAGCTGTAAATAAATCTTTACGATCTAAAATGTTACGATAAATATAAGCGAAAGGTTTAGCAGCAAGTGCTTTTACTTTATACTTCGTATCATCATAAGCGATACCTTCAAGCGAAATTTTTAATAAAGTTTCTTTTTTTACAATCTCAAAGTTTAATAAACGCTTTGCAATTTGTTTTTTCATTTCAGGTTTTAAATCATTGTTGAAAATGAAGTGGTAACCTTGTTGTTTTGAAAAGTTAGGTGCAAAGTGCGTTTCGTCAATACCTTGTGGTACAAACCATTGCGGAGAAAGAACGAATACCATTTTCTTATCTTTCAATTGATCCATTGTAGATGCGAAGTTTAATACATGTACAAGGTCTTGTGTTCCGCCGCGTCCAAGAAGGAATGGCGTAAATCCTTCAGGCTTTACTTTAAAATAATTAGATGGATGGAAAGCATCCATACGTGCGAATTCCGATGAACCGTACATCGGAAGATATTTTGGATCTGCTAACATCTTTTGCTGTAAAATCATACTTTGAATTTTTTCTTCTTTTAAAGAAGTAGCAGCTTGTTCTACTTTTTCATCACTTAAAAGTGGAAGTAGGAAGCGCGTTGGAATAAGTAAGAATACAGCAAAAAGGGCCAATGCTAAAAGCATCGGACCAAATTTTGCTTTGTTCATCGGATTTCTTCCAACTTTTTAATAACCATGTTTGGTGTAGCCCACTCGTCACGGTCAAAATCAGAAATAGAAACTTCAATATCTAAACGCTCTTGGAATTCAACTAATAAAGATACTACAGCGAAAGAATCAAGGATACCTTCTTCAAATAATTGAACATCTAAGTTTTCTTTCACAATATCGTTTTCACATACTTCTTCTAAAATATCTAATACTTGCTCTTTGAATTCTGCCATTTTTAAAATCTCCTTTATATCCGAAATATATTATATGTGCAACTTCTTAATGGAATAAGAAGGGTGCATTAAAAGTATCTGTTAAGGTGTCCAGAGAAGATTAGGAAACCGAAACATACAACGTGGAACGTAATTACAATCGCAAGAATGTGTGTAAATTTATTGTTTGGCCAAAACTTATGCTTCTTGTTTTTTCGTTCAAAAATATCGAATAAAATAAACAGTGCGGCATGGTATAGACCATAAATAACATACTGCGCAACAGCGCTTCCTTGGATGTGCCAAATTCCCATAATGAAGAAGTTTAAAAATGCACCGATATACGAAATAGTGTAACGGTTCTTAATTAACTTTTTCTTCGTTGCAAAAAAGACGAAACGCATGTAAATAAAATCACGGAACCAGAATGATAAACTCATGTGCCAGCGGTTCCAGAAGTCTTTAATATTACGACTAAGGAATGGCTTATTGAAGTTTTCTGGCGTTTTAATTCCCATCATATAACTTACACCAATTACAAAAGAGCTATAACCAGCAAAATCAAAGAATAGATATAAGCTATAGCTATACATGTAAATCATATTTGAAAATATTGTATCGTGTTGAGCGAATGCTGGATCCATACAATATTGCTTTATTAAGTAAGCAATAATAAATTTATACAAGAAACCTTGGAAAATACGATTTAGTCCTGTATATAGTAAATTTTGATATTCTTCAGCGCTAGGTGGCTTTTGAATATCTTTTTGGAATCTTCGGTAACGATCGATAGGTCCTGTTGAAATCGCAGGGAAGAATAAAACGAATTCCCAGAAGTTAAAGAAAGAAAGCTCTTTAATTAAACCATCACGAACTTCAAATACCATTTGAACTGCTCTGAATGTTACGTAAGATATACCTAGGAAAACAACAAGTTTTAACTCAGGTAAAAACGATGCAAACGGCGCGATTTTTGCCAAAATAAGAGGCAAAATCGATAAAATAACAGCTATGCAAAATGTGAATGTACTATTATTTTGTTTTCTTAAAATTAAATAGCCTTTAATAAGGACATATTGCCAAATAATAAATGCAGCTAGCATCATTGCTTGCTTTGGTTTATCTGAGAAGATAATAGCAATCATGACTAATGTTAAAACGGCATTATATTTGCGCAACATTTTACCTTTTAATCCAGCTATGATAGTAGGTATTAATAAAATGCCCACTATAGCGAAAAAATAAAATGATCCATATGCGGTCATGCTGTAACCTCACTCAATAATTTTTTGCGATCTACCTTTCCATTTGGTGTCATTGGAATAGAAGATTGATACATGAATTTACGTGGAATCATGTAGTTTGGTAATCGCTCATTGAGTTCTTTTTTGATTGCAGATGTTAATTTGAATTCTTTTTCAAATGAATGTTCTCCAGGAACAACAACCGCTAATAAATAATCGTATTTCTCACCTTTTTTAATTGGAACGATAACTGCTCCTTCTACGTAAGAACACGCACGAAGGTGATGCTCAATTTCTTCTAATTCCATTCGATAACCATGCAGCTTAATTTGGAAATCAAGACGACCATTATAGAATAGAAGACCATTTTCAACATAGCCAGCATCGCCTGTTTTATAGGCGCGCTCACCGTCAATCATAGTAAATGCTTTTTCTGTTAATTCAGGGCTTCCTAAATATCCAACGCTTACGCTTGGACCGACAATTACGATTTCACCTTTTTCACCATCAGGTGCGATCGTGCCATCTTCTTTCATAATAAGAAGGCGACAGTCTGATTTACAATAGCCAACTGGAAGTGATTTGTATTGATCAAGCACTTCTTCTGTAACGTGAATACCTGTTACAGCGACAGTAGCTTCTGTTGGACCATACGTATTCATAATTGTTGCTTTAGGGAAACGTTCAATTAATTTTCTAGCCACTTCATTTGGTAACACTTCGCCGCAGAATAAGAATGTTTTCATGTTCGGTAGCATACTCTCAGAGAAAGATGCTTCCATTAAACACATTTCAGCGAAAGAAGGTGTGGAAGTCCATACTTGAATATCCGATTGCTCTAAAGAAGCAAACAAGTCTTTTGGACGCGCAATCATATCTTTATCGATTGCCCAAAGTGTACCACCTGTTACTAATGATGGGTAAATATCCATTACAGATAAATCGAATGAGAAAGGTGCTTGGT
Source organism: Bacillus sp. PK3-067 (assembly GCF_056738645.1). Classification (NCBI taxonomy): domain Bacteria; kingdom Bacillati; phylum Bacillota; class Bacilli; order Caryophanales; family Bacillaceae; genus Bacillus; species Bacillus sp. PK3-067. The sequence continues at coordinate 1,316,596 of NZ_CP096490.1, forward strand.
TTAAGAATACTTGCCCTGTTTGTAAGTTGAAATCTTCTACAGCCCATTTTGTAAAGCTAACAAGGCAGTTATAAGTAATCTGAACCCCTTTCGGATTACCTGTGCTTCCTGATGTGTAAATAATGTAGAAATTCTCATCACCTTTTACCGCATGTTCAGGATTTGGAGTGTTCCCTTTATGAGTAAAGAAAATATCTTTTAAGTTGTCTTCACTTACGATGCGAACTGGTAAATCAGTTACAGTTACTGCTGTTGCCGATAAAAGTAATTTCGCACCAGAATTTTCAGCAATACGTTGTACACGATCAGCTGGGATAGATAAATCTACAGGAATGTAAGCATGTCCAGCTTTTACACATCCTAAAAAGTTAATAATCATTTCAGGTTGCATATGGCCATACACCATAATTGGTGAACGATCGTCTGGATACTCAGAAGAAATCCAATGTGCTAACGCATCAGAATCTTCCTTTAATTGTTTGTACGTAATTTTCGCATCTCGCCAAACAAAAGCGGTTTGATCAGGCGTTTCTGCAGCCCACTTTTCAATTTGTTCTAATAACTTCATAACGTTCCCACCCTAGAATTCATTGTAAATAAATGTACTTGTGTTTGTATCATGGAATCCATACAACCAAAGTAATGCAAATAAAATTGCAAGATAATAAACCGTCTTTGCAACCCATTGTGTGAGTGGTCGAGACCATATCTCTTTTAATCTTTCCATGTCTTTCCCTCTCTTAATGAAATAATAGCTCTTTGTAGGTATCATGTCCTACATTATTGTGAAAAAAACAAAATCCCACATTTTAGGTAAAAATAAGTCAAAAGGCTCTTTTCTGATATTAGCACTAAATACTAAAAAAGAAAATCCCTAACTTAGCAATTATATTACATTCAGCATGAATTTGTAATGGGTTTGACATGTAAATAGAAAGTGGATTGTGTGAATACATAAAAGTGGACTATAAGAATACGTAAAAATACAGTGTTTGTTTTTATTAATCATTTAAGACGGAGTAAACTTTTAAATTTCTAGTTCTTTTGAAAAGGAGGAAATTATCATGAATAGAGTGTGGAAGAATCTAATTTCGGAAGAAAATATCGTGAAATGGAGAAGGCATTTCCATAAGTATCCGGAATTATCATTTCATGAAAAAGAAACTTCGCAATTTATATATGATACATTATGCTCATTTTCTTCTTTTGAAGTAACGAGACCGACGAAATATAGTGTACTAGCAATTAAAAGAGGTGTGAAGCAAGGGAAAGTAATTGCGATTCGAGCTGATATAGACGCTTTGCCAATTCAAGAGGAGACAAGTAAATCTTATACATCTGTGAATAAAGGAATGATGCATGCATGTGGGCACGATGCTCACGCAGCTATTTTATTAAGTACAGCAGAGGTGTTATCAAATATAAAGGAAGATTTTGCAGGTGAGATTCGTCTATTCTTTCAGCACGCAGAAGAGGTGTATCCAGGCGGGGGACAAGAAATGGTTGAGGCAGGTGTAATGGACGGTGTTGATTATGTAATAGGTTTACATGTTATGTCAGGACTTGAGAGTGGAAAGATAGGAATTGCATATGGACCGATGATGGCAGCTCCAGACGTATTTACAGTTGAGATTCAAGGCAAAGGAGGACATGCGGCGCGACCAGAAGAAACGATAGATCCTATTGCTATCGGAGCACAGATTATTACAAATCTACAACATATCGTATCAAGAAATACAAGTGCTTTTATGCAAAGGGTTGTTTCAGTTACACAATTTCATGGGGGAACGGCTGACAATATTATTCCTAGTACAGCAACTTTAATGGGAACTGTTCGTTCATTTAATCAAGCATTGAGGGTGGAAGCAGAAGGGAAAATCGAGAAAATTGTGAAAGGAATTACAGAAGCACATGGAGGATCGTATACATATACGTATCGATATGGATATGATCCGGTTATTAATGATGAATATATTACGAAAATAGTAGAAGAAAGTGCACTACATTTGTTTGGGAATGAGCGTGTTGTGAAGCTTGAACCTTCTATGGGTGGAGAAGATTTTTCAGCATATTTAAGAAAAGCACCTGGTTGTTTCATTAAATTAGGAACAGGTAATGAAAATATATATACTTGTTATCCACATCATCATCCGAAATTTGACTTGGATGAATCAGCATTAATTTGTGGAGTGGAGCTATTTTTAGAGACGACTATAAGATTACTAAAATCATAGAAAAACAAAAAAAGGCAACTGCACTCTATTGCAGTTGCTTTTATTTCTTTCCGTCAGAGAGGGCTGAGAAAGAACTATGCTCATTCATAGTATATGAATAGCTAACGGACAAGCTTGTACATTTTAATCATTTTTTTAAAAATAGTTATTGACATTGATAATCAATGTCAATTAATCTAAATATAGTTGGAATTGATAATTATTATCAATAGGATGGATGCGACATGTTAATGAGAAAGAATTTTCACCTTCTGCGGAGGGGATTAAAAGATAAAAATAAAGATGTTGATCAGCATATGGAATGGCAAAGAAATGTAATTCGGTCTGAATATGTAGATGAGAAGAAGAGCATTCAAACAGAAAAAGAGATACAAAGTAAAGGGAGAGGTTCAGTTGAGTAAGTTAGTAATGATTTTTGCAAGTATGAGTGGAAATACAGAGGAAATGGCTGACCATATTGCCGGCGTAATTCGTGAAACAGAAAATGAAATTGAAGTTATTGATATTATGGATTCACCAGAAGCTTCTATATTAGAACAGTATGATGGAATTATTTTAGGTGCATACACTTGGGGAGATGGCGATCTTCCTGATGATTTCTTAGATTTTTATGATGCAATGGATTCTATTGATTTAACTGGGAAAAAAGCGGCAGTATTCGGATCATGTGATTCGGCTTATCCGAAATACGGAGTGGCAGTTGACATTTTAATAGAAAAGCTACAAGAGCGCGGGGCAGCAGTTGTGTTAGAAGGACTAAAAGTAGAATTAACGCCAGAAGATGAAGATGTAGAAAAATGTTTACAGTTTGGAGCTGAATTTGTAAAACACCTTTCTTAATGGCAGAAGGGAGATGAAGAGCAAGTGCATGAGAAAATCTCAATCAAAACGATGACAGATTATCATTTGTATGATTTTATGCGTTGTCCGCATAAATTTTATTTTCGTCACATAAAAAGAAGAGAACCTTCTTCATTTGAATGGCAACAAATAGCACAAATGATTGTCAATCAAATTATTAACGAGTATTACACGCTACCTGCGGGTCAACAAACGAAAATTGTACTTTTAATATTAATAGAAAAGTATTGGAAAAAAGTAAGGATTAATATGTTTGCTTCGAAGACGGAGTACTATATTGTATTAGCGAAGCTAACGGATCACTTATTACAGTTCGTTGAAAAGGATGATAGTCAGACACCACCATTGTTTTTATACGAGAAGTTTCAAACATATATGGAAGAGTTAGGTGTCCACATGTCATTGACATTTGAAGTTGGTGAGTGGAGTGCTGAGTCGTTTGTAATTAAAAAGTATGTTGTCGATGCAGATGAGGAAATGCTTGCTCTTTGTCAGAAGCTAATGACAGTATTCAGTTATAAAGCTTTCGGAGTTCTTCCAGGAAAAATTGAAGTTATTAATTTAATAGAAGGAACTAAGTATGAGTACATTCCGAAACAGGAAGATATTATAACTGGAATGGCTGATTTATCTAGAATGAAAGAAATGTTAGAGCAACCTGAGCATTATACAGAGCGTCATTTTCGTTCTGAGTGTATAAGTTGCGCGTTTCGTAGTGAATGCCAAGGGGAAGAAGTAAAGACAGAAGCGAAACAGAAGAAAAATATAGTTCATTAAAGGATGCAACTTTGCATCCTTTTTTGTTATTGACATGAAAAGCTTTTCATCATTTACGGTATATTTGTAGCAGATTTTAATAAAGTGAAACTTTAATCAGTGGGGGTTTTGTCAATCACCCACTGATTATCAGCCCTCATTAATCGGGCTACCCACAAATAGCAGAATAAAGGGAGGAATAATCAATGAAAGATGAAACAAAAGTATTTCAATGGTTAAAAGAACAAAATGCTCCTTTTGAAATTCAACTGCAAATTTTACAGGCGTTTCAATTGTATAAAGTTATTGTTGAAATGGATAAAAAGTTAATGATGTATGAGGAGAGAGTATATAGGGAGAGAATGTAATCTCATCCCTGTAATATCGTTTTTAGCTGTTCTGTGCCTGTAATGAATTCGAGTTCATTCTCTGACTCAAAGTTATAAATAATATTATGTAGTAAAGGACTGTATTGATAAAAGGTAGTAATACGATGAATGAGTAATGGATCATGATGAGAAATAAGTGTACTGTACTGTTCATATACAGATGTAGTAAACTCATCTCCGAAATCATAATATAGTCCTGCAAAATCAAAAGCAGGATCGCCAATTTGCGCATCACCAAAATCGATAACACCTGAAATGCTTTTGTTATGCTTGTTAAATAAAATGTGATGATGAGTAAAATCAGCGTGAATGATTGTGTTTTGAAAAGTGGATGTAGCTAAACATGCAAAGAAATTTTCAAATAAGCGATTTAAGGCTAGTTTCTGTAATGAAGTAAGGCTAGTAGTGAGATATTGGTTTAATTTTGTTTGTAGCTCTTTCCAGTAGGTACATGTTTTTTCAATAGGGAAACATAGCGTTGTAACTTGGTGTAAAGGAATACTATGTAGTACCGCAAGGAAAGTAGCTAATTGTGTAATAATTGCTTTCAGCTCTGTATCCTCCAGCGTGGCAACTGTTTCTGTTTTTAATGGTTCACCATGAATGAGAGTATAGTAACTACAAAGAGGAACCTCATCAGATTCGTTTTTATAAATTAGGTGATATTGTGGAACTTCGATTTCTTGTAGTGATTGAGTGAGAATTGCGCATAGTTCTTTTTCTAACGGAATTCGCATCGCATATTCCTGTTTTCGCGGGAAACGAAACAGTAGCTCATCATTTACTATAACTGCTACATTATCCCATCCTTCTTCATTTTGTTTATATGAATGTATAGAAAGATTAGGCAAAGCTTCTTTTATATAATATTTGTAAGAGTCCATAATTGTTCCTCGTTTCTGAGTTAAGTTATTCTATTTTATTATATCAGAATTTTCTTTCTATATGTTAAAATATATCTATTATTATGAAGAAGGGCGGGAGTATTACGAAAAAAAGACTGTTAATCATTTCTCTATGTATCGCTTTTGTATTGTTTTGGTCATATAAAGAGGAGGTTTTTGCTACCTTTAAACCGATTGATCAGTACGAGTTAAATAAGGAGTTAAAGAACAAAAGTATAGAAAATTTAACTCATAATGAAATGAAAAAGGTAGGAGAGCATTTTGTGACTGAACAACTATCAGTGTTTGAGTTTAATAATAAAGAAGATGTGAAACGAAAAGGTGAAGAAATATTTTTAAATAGAGGGTATGAACCATTAATGGAAAATTATTATCCAAATCGTTTTCAAGATTTAGAGTATAAATTTACAAGCGAGGAGATACGTGAAGAGACCGATGAGAGTTTTCTTTATCAAGCTGTAGCGTACGTTGCGGGTACTGAAAATGGTAAGAGAAGCGAAATGAAATTGAATTATGAAGTGAAAATTGTAAAGGTTAATAATATATTTATGGTGCTAGAACAAAAGCAGCGCGTACAATAAAGGAAATTCATTGCTCAATAGAACATTTGAGGGTGTATTACTTAATGCGGAATAAAAAGGCCCTCAAGGAATAAAGGGCCTTTAAAGATTTTCATTTTGTTGACCAAGTTCTTTTTGAGCAATATATAAATTCCCTTGCTCGACTTGTTTAAGAGTATGAACAGAATCTCCTGCATATCCTTTTTGTGTTTTAACAGTTCTTTTTGAACGATTGGAATCTTGTTTCTTCATATAATAGGCCACCTTTCATCAAAAATAAACGAAAATGATAAGTATGAGTAATACAGCAGCGAAAATGGTAATGCCCATTAAAAACGAAGTGTTTTTATATTTAGGTGGCTTATGTACATCTTGCCGATATCCAGGTGAAATTTCAGGGGCAAATTCTTCATCGAATGATTGCTTTTTTTCTTTGTCGTCCATATGTACCCACCTTTCTTTTTCATTATATTATACGTTACAAGAAAAAATATGCATAAAGAAAACAGCCGCTTTATTATTAGCGGCTGTTTTGTGTTGTATATTTTCGTTGTACTTGAAAGAGACGGATAAGTAGGAAGGCAGCGCCAAATGCTAGACCGATAATAAGACCGATCCAATAGCCTTTCGCGGCCCATTCTGTATACGTCGCTAATATGTAACCTAGTGGTAGACCTATTATCCAATAAGCAATTAAAGTCATAATTAGAGCAACATTTACATCTTTATAACCACGCAAAGCTCCTTGTACAGGGGTTGCAATTGCATCTGAAATTTGAAATAAAATTGCAAAGATAAGAAATTCTTTTGCTAAATGATGAACTTTTGCATCTGTCGTATAAATAGAAGCAATTTGATCATCAAAGAAGTAGAGAAGAATCGAATATAATAAAGCAAAGGCAAGGGCTAATCCAATTCCAATCAATCCGTATTGTTTTGCATTATCGTAACGTTTTGCTCCAACTTCGAATCCGACCGCAATAGTCATTGCCATTGCTAAACTTAGCGGAGTCATATATAACAAGGAAGCAAAGTTCATAGCTGCTTGGTGAGCTGCAATAGTTGTCGTACTAAAATTACTCATCATGAGCGTTACCGCAGCGAAAATACTCGTTTCAAAAAAGATAGCAAATCCGATAGGGACGCCAAGTTTTAAGAATGCTTTCCAACTCGAAAGAGAAGGTCGGTATAATTGTTTGAAAATGTTGAAAGAGGCAAAAGGCTCTTTCGTCTGAATAATAATGACTGTAATAATTAAAATGCACCAATATGTTGCAGTGGAAGCAATTGCTGCTCCGACACCACCAAGCTTTGGGAAACCGAAGTTACCAAAAATTAATAGGTAATTTAATATTACGTTAATTGGTAATGATAATAATGTAATAATCATCGTTGTTCGAGTTTTTCCTAATGCATCAATAAATCCACGTAAAACAGTGTAAGTGAATAAAGGTATAATTCCTATTGCGATAATACTTAAAAATTGCTCTGCAATACGTTCCACAGGTTCTTCTAAGCGCATGCCATTTAAAATAGGTGAAACGACGAAAAAACCGATGAGGATAACAACGAAGCTAGCACAAATTGCTAAATAAACTGCTTGTATGACAACGTGGGGAACGTCCTCTTTTTTCTTGGATCCAACGAGCTGTGCAACAATGGGAGTAGTAGCCATTAAAATTCCTGTTAACCCCGTACTAACTGGAATCCATATACTTGTTCCAATTGCAACACCTGCTAAATCAGTTGGACTTGCATGTCCTGACATTGTTGTATCAAAAAAACTCATCGCAAATAATGACATTTGCGTTACGAAAATCGGAAAAAATAGTAATACAAATTGCTTTAACTTTTGTGAGAATGAAGTAGTTTCTTTCATAAAATCCCCTTTCCGTATAAAAAAACAAACTCTTACTATCATACAATTTAATCAAAGATTAGAAAAGAAATACGCGCCTATAACATATGAAGCCAATAAAAAAAGGATGCACTTTGAAAAGGGATAAGGTATTATGATAAGGTGTGAAAAAATTACATATTATTTGTTATTAAGGAGGCACTACTTGTGGCTGATTGGTTAATTGGTTTAATCATGGGTGCTGTTGAAGGGTTAACAGAGTTTCTACCAGTATCATCAACAGGACATATGATTTTAACAGGACATTTAATTGGATTTGACGATGAGAGAGCGAAAGTTTTTGAAGTTGTTATCCAATTGGGATCGATTTTAGCAGTTGTTGTTATATTTTGGAAGCGTCTATGGTCGTTAGTTGGAATAGGTAAAGTAACAGACGGACCATCGTTAAATTTATTACATATTATTATCGGGATGATTCCTGCTGGGATACTTGGCGTGTTATTCCATAGCACTATTAAAGAGGTTTTATTTGGTCCAGGACCAGTTGTTATTAGCTTAGTAGCCGGTGGTATTTTAATGATTGTTGCTGAGAAGTTTTCGAAACCAAGTACAGCAAGAACGTTAGATGAAATCACATATAAACAGGCATTTACAATTGGAATGTTTCAATGTTTGGCTCTTTGGCCAGGATTTTCTCGTTCTGGTTCTACAATCAGTGGTGGTTTATTAGCTCGCGTGTCGCATACAGCGGCAGCTGAATATACGTTCATTTTAGCGGTACCGATGATGGTAGCTGCAAGTGGATTAGATTTAATTAAAAGCTGGGATGTATTAAGCTCAGCAGATATAACGCTATTTGTAACAGGATTTGTAACTGCATTCGTTGTTGCGATGCTTGCAATTGTTTCATTCTTGAAATTATTATCTCGTGTGAAACTAACACCGTTCGCTTATTATCGTTTCATTTTAGCTGCGGTATTCTATTTCTTCATTATGTAATAAAAAAACCTGCCGAGCTCGGCAGGTTTTTATTTTACTATTTTTTCCACCATATTTTCCATTACATGCTCCCAAAGAGAAGTATCATCAGCTAATGTAGCACGGAAATTAGCATACATTTCTTTTTGTTTTTCTTGGAATCTTGGATCTTCTTTTTCGGGTAATGTAGCGCGCATTGAAGTTACTAATTCTTGTACTTTTGGAGCGCGTGGTCCAAAGACGGCTTGTTCATTTCCATCTTTATCAATGAAAATAAAGATTGGAATCGCACGTGCTGTTCCATTTGTTAAATATTGATCCATTAATTCTAAGTTTTCGTCGCGAATTAATAAACTCATTTCAATATTTGCAACTTCAGAAATTCGTTTCATAACAGGTACGCATAAAAGAGCATCGCCACACCAATCAGCAGTTAATACGATAACACGCCAGCCGTCATTTTGACGTTCTTCTAATACAGGAAGTAATTCATTTGGAATTAAAAAGTTATTGTAAATGTGTAGTAGCTCGTATTGGTTTACTTGCATTTCATTCACATATGTATCAAAGGACATACCTTTATCAGCCCATTGTTGTAAGTTCATAATTAACACCTCTTTAGTAAGATTTGCTTTCATTGTACCAATTTTTATATAGAAAAGCTTGTATTCTTACTCTTTCTCGTCACTTAATAATTTATTTAAGAGGAAAAAGAATAGTACGACACATAATTCAGCTATGTTGGACATTTGTACGCTTTCTATCCAATCATCAGCAGTATGAATGACGAACCAATCTAGTGTAATTTCAATGAATGAGAAAAGAGTAATAGAAATCCAATTTGGCATGTTTTGTGTCAGTGGATATAGCAGCGCTTTGAAGAAACTGAAGATGAAAAATGTAATACTGTCTAAGAAAGTGATTAATAAAAAAAAGAGAAGTAACGCAATACGTGAACTATACTCTATACCTGTAATTTGAAAGATTCCTACATATACAAAAAATATAAATGCAAAAATTATAATGAGAAAAAGAGCAATAATACTAATGATAATCGTTTTATCTTTTAGGCTGAGATTTGAGAATCTCTCCTCCTCATGCATTAAGATACCCCTTTTTTCTGGAAGTTAACTTCATTTTATCATGAAATACATATTAAAAAACTACGAATTATGGGAAAATAAGGTGACAAAAAGTAAGATTTCATGTAAAATTATTAATAAGGTTTTTATTTAACTAAATGAAATAAAAGGAGCTGTCAAAGTTGTCTCAAAATCGAGAGCAATTAATGGAAGAACTATCGACAAATGTGTTTGCTATGTTTCGCACATTGCGTAATGATATCGGAAAAATATTTGGTGGTTACATACCGTGGAATGAATTCATCGTCCTGAGAATATTAAATCGTACGAATAAAGAAATGGTATCGCGTGTAGCAAATGAATTAAATGTGTCGAATAGTCATATTACAGCTGTTACAGAAAAATTAATTAATAAAGGTTTTGTAACTCGTTCACGTTCTACATCAGATCGCCGAGTTGTGTATTTAGAGATTACAGAACAAGGGAAAGATTTAGTTGCGAAAATGGAAGATGCGAAAAAACAATATTTACAAGAAAGATTCTCTGCACTTTCAGAAGATGAAATGAATGTAATGATTTCAATTTCCAAAAAACTTATTTAAGTGATTATAAACAAGAAAACGCTTACGTGATGAAATAGAAGATCTTCCTTATATATGGGAGGTCTTCTTTCATGTGTAATAGATGTTAAAAAATAAAATGTGTATGAAAAAAGATAGAGCGCCATACTACTAATACAAGGAAGGGAGGGAGAAATATGACGAATCGTAACGGTAGTAAAGGGAGCGGTAATCAAGGATCACCAAAGTCTGGCCAGTTTAATCAGGAATTTAGCACTGAATTTGAAACTGGTAATGATAATAAAGGGAAAGAATATCGTTCTAAAAAAGGGAGTAAATCAAAAAAGGAGTGAAATTCATCACTCCTTTTTTGATTTAAGATGCTGCCGATTGATCCGTATTATATTTTTCTTCTGATTTTGCGACAATCATTGCGCAAATTGCATCACCAGAAATGTTTACAGCTGTTCTAGACATATCTAAAATACGGTCAATACCGATAATTAAAGCGATACCTTCTACTGGTAGATTTACTTGATTTAAAACCATTGTAAGCATTACAAGTCCAACACCAGGTACACCAGCAGTACCGATACTAGCTAGTACAGCAGTTAATACGACCATAGCTAATTGCGGTAATGTAAGTTCAACTCCGTATACTTGAGCGATAAATACAGTGGCTACCCCTTGCATAATGGCAGTACCATCCATATTAATAGTTGCCCCTAGTGGTTGTACAAATGAGCTTATCGCTTTTGGAACGCCAAGCTTATCTTGTGCTGTTTTCATTGCAAATGGAAGCGATGCATTAGAGCTAGATGTACTAAATCCAATTGCCATTACTGGTCCGAAATGTTTAAAGAAACGAACAATACTTTCTTTTGCTAATACCTTTAATAAGCCGCCATATACAAAGACCCCGTGAATAATGAGTACTAACATAACGACAATCATATACTTGAACATCGCAGCGACGCCTGCAAGCCCCATTTTACCAACGGATGAAGCGAGCAAACCGAATGTTCCAATTGGGGCTAATTTCATAACGAGATTAACAAGATACATCATTAATTCGTTGCCCTGTTCAAGTAATGAATGGATACCTTGAACTCGTTTTCCTAAAATAGCTATACCGAGTCCAATCAATACGGCAAAGGCAATGATTTGTAACATGTTTCCGTCAGCCATCGCTTTTGCTGGGTTATCTGGTACGATATTTAGCAATGTGTCGACGAAAGATGTTTCAGTTTTTGCACCTTCATACTTAAGACCTTCTGTTTTAAAATTACCGCCAGCTCCTGGTTTTATAATAAGTGCAAATGTAACCGCTATAGAGATGGCAACCGCAGTTGTTACGAGAAAGAATGAAATTGATTTTAAACCGATTCTTCCAAGTTGTTTCGGATCTCCAAGGCCGGCAGCACCAAGTACGATAGAAATGAACACAACAGGAACAACTAGCATTTTAATAAGTCGAATAAACAATTGACCAATTGGGTTGAACACAAATTGATTTAGTGGCTCAAAGATAGATGGAGCAGCTAAATTTAGAGTGAGTCCAACAACTAGACCTAGAAATAATGCGATTAAGATTGCTTTTGTTTGTTTCAATAAAATCCCCCCTTTTGTTTTTGCGAAATTTCTTTCTAAAGTAATTATACCGAAAAAATACCTGATTTGACAATATTTTCTGAATTTTTCGTTTTTGTTTAAGTGTAGATAGACTGATTTTGTGTTTGGAAAATAAAATAGACCATCACATAGGATGGTCTAGGGAAGGGGACATTTTATGTCAATTTAATTAGGGATGGAAGTTGCTTTAAGACACTGGGGAATGTCTTATAAATTAGGGAGGAACAACTTCTATACATATACTATAAAAGGTAGGTGTGACTCTCATGTGAACATAGGGTGAAAGAGAGGGGGAGTTTTAAATAAAAGATAGAAAGACAAAAAATAAGACCATCATATATAAGATGGTCAAGGAAGGGGACAATTTATGTCAATTTAATTAGGGATGGAAGTTGCTTTAAGACACTGGGGAATGTCTTATAAATTAGGGAGGAACAACTTCGATACATATACTATAAAAGGTAGATGTGACCTCTGTGTGAACATAGAGTGAAAGAGAGAGGGAGTTTTAAATAAAAGATAGAAAGACAAAAAAATAAGACCATCATATATAAGATGGTCAAGGAAGGGGACAATTTATGTCAATTTAATTAGGGATGGAAGCTGCTTTAAGACACTGGGGAATGTCTTATAAATTAGGGAGGAACAACTTCGATACATATACTATAAAAGGTAGATGTGACCTCTGTGTGAATATAGAGTGAAAGAGAGAGGGAGTTTTAAATAAAAGATAGAAAGACAAAAAAATAAGACCATCATATATAAGATGGTCAAGGAAGGGGACAATTTATGTCAATTTAATTAGGGATGGAAGCTATTCAAAGACACTGGGGAATGTCTTATAAATTAGGGAGGAACAGCTTCGATACATATACTATAAAAGGTGGATGTGACCTCTATGTGAACATAGAGTGAAAGATATGGGGATTTGAAAAATAGTACATATGAAATTGTTATTGCTAGCAATATTGAGTTAGGATATAGAGTTTTCCGGCATAAAACGAAAAGGAATCTGAATATAAATAAAAGTTGTAATCTATGAAAAAAAGGATTATGCTCAACTATATTATGAGAATATAAGGTTTGTCCCAATTATTTAAGGGCTTTTAAAAAGCTTTTTATTGTATGAGGGGAAAGTTTCACTTTAATAAGGGAGTTAGTGATATGGACGTAACAAAAAAACAAGGGCTGTATAATCGTCTTATACGATTAAACCCACCACAAATATTAGCATTAGGCTTTTTCTGCTTAATTGTGGTTGGCGGTTTGTTATTAAAATTACCATTCGCAACGAAAGTACATATTAGTTGGGTAGATGCTTTCTTTACAGCAACGTCAGCAGCGACCGTAACTGGTTTGGGAGTAGTGGATACAGCAAGTACATTTACGATGTTTGGCGAAATTGTTATTATGTTTTTAATTCAAACAGGTGGTCTAGGCCTTATGACAATTGCCATTTTAATTGTTTGGGTACTAGGTAAAAAAATCGGATTACGCCATCGTTTATTAATTGGAGAAGCATTTAATCAAACAAATATAGGGGGTCTTGTAAAATTAGTAAAGCGTGTCTTTATATTTTCGATTTGTATTGAACTTATTGGGGTCATCTTTTTATCGTTTCGCTTTATTCCAGAGTTTGGTTTTGGAAAAGGTTTATACTATAGTATTTTTCATGTAATTGCATCTTATAATAATGCAGGATTTGCTTTATGGCCAGATAATTTAACAAGATATGTAGGGGATCCCATTATTAATATTGGGATTTGCTCTTTAATTGTAATTGGGGGACTCGGTTTTACCGTATTAATTGATATATGGTATAGCCGCAGTTTTCGAAAATTATCACTTCACTCAAAAATAATGATTATTGGAACAGTAGTGCTAAATATTATAGCAATGATTGTGATTTTTGTATTGGAATATAATAATGTGAAGACGTTAGGGAATTTATCTTTAAATGAAAAACTATGGGCTTCCTTCTTTCAAGGTATTACTCCGCGGACAGCTGGATTTAATACGGTTGACTATGGAGGTATGGAAGAATCATCTATATTATTTACGATGATTTTGATGTTTATTGGTGCAGGAAGTGTATCGACAGGTGGAGGAATTAAATTAACGACGTTTGTTATCTTAATTACATCTGTCCTTTCTTTCTTTAGAAAAAAGGAGGAAATTGTTTTATTTCAGCGTACAATTAAAATGTCGACAGTAACGAGGGCCTTAGCGATTGCTGTTGCCAGTCAAATACTTATTTTAGCAGCGGTATTCATATTAATGCTTACAGAAAACTTCAGCTTTATTCAATTATTATTTGAGACAATATCAGCGTTTGGCACAGTCGGATTAACGATGGGAATTACTGCAAAGCTATCGGCATTCGGAAAATGTATTATTATGTTTGTTATGTTCTGCGGATTAATTGGACCATTAACACTTGTGTTCTCTTTAGCGCGACCAGCAAAACAAAAAATAAAATATCCATCGGAAGATGTGTTTACAGGGTAAGGTATCCCGCGTTAAGCGAGATACCTTTTTCTTTTTTAGAACAGGGAGAACAATAGACCAATAAGTGCTACTCGGAATAAAATTGCGATAAGTGCAGCAATTCCACCGACAACTGCAGCGATACCGCCAGTTACAGTAGCTCCGCGATTATAAGCGTAAATACCGAGTAAAACAGAAACAAGACCAAATAGTGTTGGAAATGTAAACAGCGATAAGATAGATAGCGCAAGAGCAATAAAACCAGCAGTTGATCCAGCAGCGGACGATTTTACAACATCTTTATCGTCTTTATCATTGTAATCATAATCAATGCGTTGTGGTGCAACCTCAGCGGCGTACTCTTCTTTATAGTCACTATAATCACTATCTATTCTATCTTTTCTTTTATAATCATCAAATTTCTCAGTCAAAGTCATGACTCCTTTCATAACAAGGTTCAATAGTAGTATGTATCTCTTTTTCTTTTTTATCCCGCTATTTGTGAGAGTCGAGCTACGTACACATCCCACTGATTAAAGTTTCACTATACCGGAGCATGTACAGGGAGTAGTATCTTTTAAAAGGAGGAAAATGTTTTCTTGAAATAGGAAAAGTTAGTATGACTTCCTCTATTTTGGAAAATATAAAAAGGAATAATGAGGAAAGGGTGCAATACATAATGGAACATCCAATTGAAAATTTAATGAAAACGGCAATGACAAATTTAAAAGAAATGGTAGATGTAAATACAATTGTTGGGAGCCCGGTTTCAACAGCTGACGGAAATGTAGTATTAACAGTATCTCAAGTGGCTTTTGGTTTTGGAGCTGGTGGAAGTGATTTTAAAGGGGATTTCATTACTGAAAAACATAACGGTGGGCAAAATCAGCATAAAGAGAACAAACAAGGGCATCCATTTGGAGGAGGAAGCGGGGCTGGGGTTTCCATTAGTCCAGTAGCTTTTTTAGTAGTTGGTTCTAATGGAGTGCAAGTATTACATCTCAACAGCAGTACACATTTAATTGAAAAGGCTTTAAATACTGTACCAAGCACTGTAGATAAATTTGTGAATGGTCGTCAAAAGTGAACTTGCATTTTTTAGGAATTATGATATATTAGAAAAAGTGCGCTTTAGGATGATCGGAATAATTGAAATGTAAATATATATGATGTGTGGAATAAGGGAGAGGAATTTATGATTAATATCAAAAACTTAGTAGTTGGCTTATTTATGTTAGTAAGCGGCTTTGTTGTATATGTAATAAAAGAAAAAGCTCCATTCTAAAACAGACAAACCGTTAATGTCTGTTTTTAATTTGCGGAAAAATATTGACAAGTTATTGTATTGGTGTTAGAATTTTAATTCGTGTCTCGGTTACAGCTAGTGTAAAGTAAATATCTCTTATGAATGCAATACGAAAAGTTTGCGAAAGATCGGGTAATTTTATCAACAACTTTTGTGAACAAACCCTATAAATTGTATTTGTAAGCTATATATGTATACTAGTGAATCAAGGAGCGGTCAGTGGAACCGTAATGATGAGAGAGAGGTAGGGCTTTCATCCAGTATATGTTACTTTCCCGTTAGGTGAATATAAAAAAGAGGACTCCTTTTAAAAGGAGTCCTCTTTCATTTTTTAAGTGCGACTTTCAACTTGTTGACAAATTTCATCCGTTGTTAAACCGTGAGCTGTAATGACTGATCCTTTAATTGATGTATCTGCAATGCCCATCACATTAGAATCTTGCCCAGTTACAACGCAACAATCACAACCTTGTGCATCCTGTTCTGAGTTAAGTGTAACAACTTCATGACCTTGTTGCTGAAGAGCTTGTTGAACGTCTGTTAATGAGTTTTCAACGCCAATTCTAGCCATAATTCTCACCTCCTACCATCTAATTGCTAGTATGCTCAAGTTCACTGCATTTATGAAAAGACGGTAGGAAGTAAATCTTTGTTTAGTCGTTATATACGCCAGTAAGCATTTGACTAACGAATTGATCGTTTAATGTATCTTGGGCAGAAGAAGTATTTGAATGGATGTCGATTGAAGCAATAAAATGATTATGTTCTTGCGTATTTGGTTCTACCTCTACGTAATTATCGAATTTACAAAAACCTTTCGTATCCATTAGATCAAATAATTGCAGCATTTCTACTACCTCTTGTCTCGTTCCTTTAATTTGTACACACGCCATATTTATTTCCTCCTTCATTTTGACAAATTGTTTTTTAAAAATAGGATTATGATTACGAAATGAAAAATATGAATGTTATTTTTAGACAGCGCTATTTTTGTTATTTTCCCCCTTTTTCAGCAAAAGTCGTTATATATTCCCGGATTTATAAAATCGGACGTCCGTTTATTGAATACAATAGATTCGCATCAATTGATGAAAATCCTTCTTTTAAACAAATATTTTTTTAGTGGAAATTGGCGAAAAAAATTTTTTGACTTTTTGTAAACGTTAACAATGTTGTTAAATCAATATAAGTAAAGAAGTACGTACGATTAAAAATTATAAATTTTCTAAAAATTCACTTGATTTATTTAGAAAGGAGAGTAAACTAGGAAACAATAAAAAATTCATAGAACATAGGAGGCGCTTCTAGTGAATGAGCAATGGATTTTCTTAAATGGAGAATTTGTTCCAAAAGATGAGGCAAAAGTTTCAGTATATGATCATGGCTATTTATATGGCGATGGAGTGTTTGAAGGAATTAGAGTTTATAGCGGTAATGTTTTCCGTTTGAGAGAGCACCTTGTCCGGTTGTATGAATCAGCAAAATCAATCCTTTTAGAAATTCCATATTCATTAGATGAAGTAACAAATATTGTTGTTGAGACGATTCGACAAAATAAATTATCTAATGGATACATTCGCCTTGTTGTATCAAGAGGAGCAGGAAATCTTGGATTGGATCCCGATTCATGTAAGAAGCCGAATGTAGTAGTAATTGCAGAACAATTATCTTTATTCCCACAAGAATATTATGAGAAAGGGATTCCAGTTGTAACAGTTGCAACGCGCCGAAATCGTCCCGATGTTTTATCCCCTCAAGTAAAATCTTTAAATTACTTAAACAATATTTTAGTTCGTATTGAAGCGAAATTAGCTGGAGTACAAGAAGCACTTATGTTAAATGATCAAGGATATGTAGCTGAAGGCTCAGGAGATAACGTGTTTATTGTTAAAGGAAATAAATTAATTACACCACCAAGTTCTGCTGGAGCGTTAGAAGGTATTACACGAAACGCCATTTTAGAAATCGGCGAAAAACTTGGATATGACGTAAGAGAAGAGTTATTTACAAGACATGATGTATATGTAGCTGATGAAGTGTTTTTAACAGGAACAGCTGCTGAAGTTATTGCTGTTACGACAGTAGATGGTAGAACGATTGGCTTAGGGCAAACAGGTCCACATACGAACCGTTTATTAGAAGAGTTTCGTAAGTTAGTTGTAGAAGATGGAGAGAAAATTTACGAAGAAAATAAAGTTGGATAACAACTTTTTTAACATAAGAAAGCGTTGATAGGGAGGAGTAGTTGATTGTGAAGCCTCACAGAGAGTCGGTGGTTGCTGAAAACCGATGGTTCACGTCGACGAACATCGCCCTTGAGTGCTAAGCTAAAGCATTTGTCTAGGCTTAGACGGTAGCTCCGTTATTAGCTAGATCCATTTATGGATCACTGAGGCAAGAGTATTCTTGCAAAGAAGGGTGGTACCGCGAAATCTTTCGTCCCTTCAGCACATAGCTGGAGTGTGGACGTAGGATTTTTTTATTGTATAAAAGTTTGAAAAAGGGGGCTTATAAGAACAATGTCTTCAAAAACGGAAGAGAAACTGGAAACTGGTGCACAGCTATTGTTAGAAGCGCTAGAAAAGGAAGGCGTAGAAGTGATTTTCGGTTATCCGGGTGGTGCCGTTTTACCTCTCTATGATGCATTGTATGATTGTGAAATTCCGCATATTTTAACAAGGCATGAGCAAGGGGCAATTCACGCTGCTGAAGGGTATGCCAGAATTACAGGGAATCCAGGGGTTGTAATTGCAACGAGTGGACCAGGTGCTACAAATGTAATTACGGGTCTAGCTGATGCGATGATTGATTCATTGCCACTTGTAGTATTTACAGGCCAAGTAGCAACAACGTTAATTGGGAGCGATGCTTTTCAAGAGGCAGATATTATGGGACTTACGATGCCAGTGACAAAACATAACTATCAAGTGCGAAAGGCCTCAGATTTACCTCGAATTATTAAAGAAGCATTTCATATTGCTAAAACAGGAAGACCAGGACCAGTCGTTATTGACCTTCCGAAAGATATGGTAGTCGAGAAAGGTGAGCGATGTAGCAATGTACAAATGGATTTACCAGGATATAACCCTAATTATGAACCGAATCTACTTCAAATAAACAAATTACTACAAGTAATTGAAACCGCAAAAAAACCGTTAATTTTAGCTGGAGCGGGTATATTGCATGCGAAAGCTTCGAAAGAATTGACAAGTTTTGCTCGTAAATATGAAATCCCTGTTGTGCATACATTACTTGGACTTGGTGGTTTTCCACCAGATGATGAACTATTTCTAGGGATGGGGGGAATGCACGGTTCTTATACAGCCAATATGGCGTTATATGAATGCGACTTACTCATTAATATAGGCGCGAGATTTGATGATCGTCTTACTGGAAATTTAGCTTTTTTTGCTAAAGGGGCGACTGTTGCACATATCGATATTGATCCAGCAGAAATCGGGAAAAATGTGCCAACAGAGATTCCTATTGTTGCAAGTGCTAAGCAGGCGTTAGAAGTATTGCTTCAATCAGAAGGAAAGAAAGAAAATCATCATGAATGGCTATTTTTATTAAAGAATAGAAAAGAAAAATATCCATTCTCTTATAAAAGAAATTCTGAAAGTATTAAACCTCAATATGCGATTGATATGCTATATGAAATTACGAAAGGAGAAGCGATTGTAACAACAGACGTTGGGCAACATCAAATGTGGGCAGCACAATACTATCCGTTGAAAAATCCAGATAAATGGGTAACTTCTGGCGGATTAGGAACGATGGGGTTCGGATTTCCAGCAGCAATCGGTGCGCAAATTGCAAAGAGAGATGAACTAGTTATTGCAATTGTTGGTGATGCTGGGTTTCAAATGACTCTGCAAGAATTAAGTGTATTAAAAGAACACGCTTTACCCGTTAAAGTATTTATTTTAAATAATGAAGCTTTAGGAATGGTAAGACAATGGCAAGATGAATTTTACAATCAAAGATATTCACATTCTTTATTGCCATGCCAACCAGATTTCGTCGCTCTTGCGAATGCGTATGGTATAAAAGGTGTTCGTATTGACGATCCACTTCTTGCAAAGAAGCAAATCCAGCATGCGATCGAATTACAAGAGCCAGTCGTAATCGATTGTCGTGTACTTCAATCAGAGAAGGTTATGCCGATGGTTGCACCAGGAAAAGGTGTTCACCAAATGGAGGGAGTGGAAAAAGGGTGAAGAGAATTGTTACAGCGACAGTTCGAAATCAAAGTGGTGTGTTAAACCGAATTACAGGGGTTATGACACGAAGACATTTTAATATTGAAAGTATTTCAGTAGGTCATACAGAATCATCAGATATATCGCGAATGACGATTGTTGTACACGTTGAAAGTGAACAGCAAGTTGAGCAGTTAATTAAACAACTTCATAAGCAAATCGATGTTCTGAAAGTATCAGATATTACAGAAGAAGCAATGATTGCTAGAGAGCTTGCTCTTATTAAAGTAGCAACTTCTGTAGCGAGGGCAGAATTATATAGTTTAATTGAACCATTTCGAGCCGCTGTAATAGATGTTGGGAAGGATTCCATAGTTGTGCAAGTAACAGGTACGCAAGATAAAGTAGAAGCGTTAATTGAATTACTTCGTCCATACGGTTTAAAAGAAATTGCTAGAACAGGTGTAACAGCATTTACACGTAGTATGAAAAAACAAGATAAGCAAGTTATGTTAATTCAATAATCATTTAAATATAGGGGGAAATGAAAATGGCAAAAGTTTATTATGAGAAAGATGTAACAGTAAATGTATTAAAGGAAAAGAAAGTAGCAATCATCGGATATGGCTCGCAAGGTCATGCGCATGCGCAAAATTTACGTGATAACGGATTTGATGTAGTAGTAGGTTTAAGAAAAGGTAAGTCTTGGGATAAAGCGAATGAAGATGGGTTTTCTGTATATACAGTAGCAGAAGCAGCGGAAAAAGCTGATGTAGTAATGATTCTATTACCTGATGAATTACAACCAGAAGTATATGAAGCTGAAATTGCACCAAATTTACAGGCTGGAAACTCTCTCGTGTTCGCACATGGATTTAATGTTCACTTTGATCAAGTAAAACCACCAGCGAATGTAGATGTATTTCTAGTAGCGCCAAAAGGACCGGGGCATCTCGTACGCCGTACGTTCGCCGAGGGAGGGGCTGTTCCTGCATTATTTGCAGTATATCAAGATGCAACAGGAGTTGCGACTGAAAAAGCACTTTCTTATGCTGACGGAATTGGAGCAACGAGAGCTGGTGTATTAGAAACGACGTTTAAAGAAGAAACAGAAACAGATTTATTTGGAGAGCAAGCTGTACTCTGCGGCGGAGTGACTGCACTTGTAAAAGCAGGATTTGAAACGTTAGTTGATGCGGGATACCAGCCTGAACTTGCATATTTTGAATGTTTACATGAACTGAAGCTAATCGTTGACCTTATGTATGAAGGTGGACTTGAAAATATGAGATATTCAGTTTCAGATACAGCGCAGTGGGGAGACTTCGTATCAGGACCACGCGTTGTTACTGAAGATACGAAGAAAGCGATGGGGGCAGTATTAGCAGAAATTCAAGATGGTACATTTGCAAGAGGCTGGATTGCAGAGCATAAAGCAGGAAGACCAAATTTCCACGCGACAAATGAGAAAGAGAATGAACATGAAATCGAAGTAGTAGGACGTAAATTACGTGAAATGATGCCTTTCGTACAGCCGCGAGTAAAGGTAGGGATTAAATAATATGAAGCAGATTTTGTTCATGGATACAACGCTTCGTGATGGCGAACAATCACCAGGAGTAAATTTAAATGAACAAGAGAAGTTACAAATTGCTAGGCAATTAGAGAGGCTTGGTATTCATGTAATGGAAGCTGGATTCGCGGCAGCTTCCGAAGGTGACTTCCAATCGGTAAAACGCATCGCGAATACAATTCAAAACGCTACGGTTATGAGTTTAGCTAGAGCGAAAGAAAGTGACATTCGAAGAGCATATGAAGCTGTGAGAGGCGCTGTATCTCCTCGTCTACACGTATTTCTAGCTACGAGTGATATTCATATGAAATATAAACTTTGTATGTCAAAAGAAGATGTGTTAAATAGTATTCATCGCTCGGTTACGCTCGGAAAATCATTATTTCCGACAGTACAATTTTCTGCAGAAGATGCGACAAGAACATCGAGAGCATTTTTAGCTGAAGCAGTAGAAATTGCGATTCGAGCAGGAGCGAATGTAATTAATATTCCGGATACAGTTGGATATACAAATCCGGAAGAGTATTATTCTCTTTTTAAATACTTACAAGAATCCGTTCCATCATATGAAAAAGCGATTTTTTCTTGTCATTGTCACGATGATCTTGGTATGGCAGTAGCAAATTCGTTAGCTGCGGTTGAAGGGGGAGCAGTGCAAGTAGAAGGAACGATTAATGGCATTGGAGAAAGAGCAGGGAATGCAGCGTTAGAAGAAGTTGCAGTAGCTCTTCATATTAGAAAAGATTTTTATAAAGCAGAACCTTCGATGACTTTAAAAGAAATTAAGGCGACGAGTACATTAGTAAGCAGGTTAACGGGTATGGTTGTACCGAAAAATAAAGCAATCGTTGGAGCGAATGCATTTGCTCATGAATCAGGCATCCACCAAGATGGGGTTTTAAAAGAAGTAACAACTTATGAAATTATCGAACCAGCGCTTATAGGAGAATCTCAAAATCTCTTTGTACTTGGGAAACATTCTGGCCGTCATGCGTTTACGGAAAAAATGAAAGAGCTTGGTTATGAATTTACAAATGAAGAGCGAGATGCGGCATTCGAAGCATTTAAAAAATTGGCGGATCGTAAAAAGGAAATTACTGAGGAAGATTTACGCGCAATTATGCTTGGTGAAGCAGCATTTGCAGCCCAGCAATATAACATTACGCAATTACAAGTGCATTTCGTATCAAATAGTACACAATGCGCAACAGTTGTGCTGAAGGATGAGGAAGGAAATGTATATGAAGATGCAGCCACTGGTTCTGGTAGTATTGAAGCGATATACAATGCGATTCAAAGAATTTTAGGATTAGAATGTGAATTGGCAGATTATCGCATACAATCTATTACACAAGGTCAAGATGCACTTGCTCACGTTCATGTTGAATTAAAAGAAGGTAGTCACCAAATATCAGGTTTCGGAGTTGCGCAAGACGTATTGGAAGCGTCGGCGAGGGCTTATGTCCATGCAGCAGGGAAATTAAAATCTCTTATAGCGCTTGTGAAATAAATAATTGATAGGTGAGAGAAGCTTTCCTCACCTATCAAATTAAAGTTCTGAAAATTCAGTTAAAAGGAGTGTTAAAAATGGAAAAACGTATCGTTTGTTTAGCTGGTGATGGTGTCGGTCCAGAAGTAATGGAGAGTGCGAAGGAAGTATTGCATATGGTAGAAAGGCTATATGGACATCATTTTCATTTGCAAGATGAGTACTTTGGTGGTATTGCTATCGATTTAACTGGGCAACCATTACCACAGCGAACACTTGCCGCCTGTTTAGCGAGTGATGCGGTTTTACTTGGCGCAGTAGGTGGACCAAGGTGGGATAGTGCGAAAGAAAGGCCTGAGAAAGGATTATTAGCATTAAGAAAAGGACTCGGTGTATTTGCGAATGTTCGCCCTGTAACGGTAGAAAGTGCAACTGCACATTTATCACCATTAAAAAACGCTGATGAAATTGATTTCGTTGTCGTTCGTGAATTAACAGGCGGAATTTATTTTTCTTATCCGAAAGAGCGAACGGAAGAAGTGGCGACAGATACACTTACGTATCATCGCCATGAAATTGAACGTATCGTTTCGTATGCTTTTCAATTAGCAAATAAGCGGAAGAAAAAAGTAACATCTATTGATAAAGCGAATGTTTTAGAGTCTAGTAAATTATGGAGAACTGTGACAGAAGAAGTAGCACTTCGCTACCCAAATGTGGAAGTAGAACACATTTTAGTAGATGCAGCAGCTATGGAATTAATTCGGAATCCAGGAAGATTTGACGTTATTGTAACGGAAAATTTATTTGGTGATATTTTAAGTGATGAGGCTTCAGTATTAGCTGGATCATTAGGAATGCTTCCATCAGCAAGTCACGCTGAAAAGGGACCTTCATTATATGAGCCTATTCACGGATCAGCACCGGATATTGCGGGGAAAAATAAGGCGAATCCAATTGCGATGATGCGTTCTGTTGCAATGATGCTTGGGCAATCGTTCGGATTAACGAGAGAAGGAGATGCAATTGAAGAAGCAGTTTCTGCAGTCCTTAAATCAGGGAAATGTACAGCAGATATCGGGGGGACTGAAACGACAACTTCATTTACAAAGGCAGTTATTCAAGAAATGGAAGAGCAAGCGTTAGTAGGGAGAGGAAGATAATGGGAAAAAGGTTGCTAGATAAGCTTTGGGAAAGACATGTAGTTGCGACTAATGAAAATGGATTGGATTTATTATATATCGATCTACATCTTGTTCATGAAGTAACGTCACCGCAAGCCTTTGAAGGCTTGCGGCTTACAAATCGAACAGTCCGCAGACCAGATTTAACATTTGCAACGATGGATCATAATATTCCAACGAAAGATGTTTGGAATATTACCGACCGCATTGCGAAGCAGCAACTAGATACACTTCGGCAAAACTGTAAACAATTTCAGGTGCCATTAGCGGATATCGGAGATGAAGAGCAAGGGATCGTTCATGTAATAGGACCAGAACTTGGACTCACACAACCAGGAAAAACGATTGTTTGTGGTGATAGTCATACAGCAACACACGGTGCTTTTGGCGCACTAGCGTTTGGTATTGGTACGAGTGAAGTGGAACATGTATTGGCAACGCAAACGTTATGGCAACGAAAGCCGAAAGCGATGGGCATTGAGTTAAAAGGAAAGTTACCGCAAGGTGTCTATGCGAAAGATATTATTTTACACCTTCTTTCAAAGTACGGAGTAGCAGTTGGAACAGGTTACGTAATGGAATTTTACGGAGAGGCCATTCATGCTATGGATATGGAAGAGAGGATGACGCTTTGCAATATGGCAATTGAAGGGGGAGCAAAGGCTGGCATTATTGCACCAGATGAAAAAACGTTTGCTTACGTAAAAGGGCGTAAATATGCACCGAAAGACTATGAATCTATTAAGGAAAAATGGTCAGAACTTTATACAGATTTAGATGCAGTTTATGATTTACATATTCTAGTAGATGTTACGGATTTAGCGCCGTACGTTACGTGGGGAACAAATCCTAGTATGGGTGTTCGGATCGATGAGAAATTGCCAGAAAAGCATGATGCAAATGATGAAAGAGCGTTTTCTTATATGGGATTGAGTCCCGGACAAAGTACGTATGACATTCCAGTTCAACATGTTTTCATTGGATCTTGTACAAATTCCAGGCTTTCTGACTTAGAAATTGCTGCATCTGTCGTGAAAGGTAAAAAAGTAAAAGAAGGTGTGCGAGCACTTGTTGTACCTGGATCTCAAAGGGTAAGAGAAGCAGCGATGCATAAAGGATTACATCGCATATTTGAAGAAGCTGGATTTGAATGGAGAGAGCCCGGATGCTCAATGTGTCTAGGTATGAATCCAGATCAAGTGCCTGAAGGAGAACATTGTGCCTCTACGTCCAATCGCAATTTTGAAGGAAGACAAGGAAAGGGAGCACGAACGCATTTAGTTAGCCCGGCAATGGCGGCAGCGGCTGCGTTATATGGTCATTTTGTTGATATTAGAAAGGAGAGTTATGATGGAGCCATTTCGTATTCATAAAGGTACTGCCGCAGTACTGATGAATGATAACATTGATACAGATCAAATTATTCCGAAGCAATATTTAAAGAGAATTGAAAGAACTGGGTTTGGGAAGTTTTTATTTGATGAGTGGCGATATGATAATAATCGCCAAGAAAACCCTAATTTCCCGCTTAATGCACAAGAAAGAAAAGGAGCCAGCATATTAATCACAGGTGATAATTTTGGATGTGGCTCGTCAAGAGAACATGCTCCATGGGCACTTGCTGATTATGGTTTCCGCGTTATTATCGCTGGAGGATTTGCCGATATCTTTTATATGAATTGTATGAAGAATGGCATGTTACCGATTGTAATGGATAAAGATATGCGTGAACAACTTGCTAAAACAGATGCGAGGGAACAAATTACAGTTGATTTAGAAAATGAAATAATGACAACGAATACGCATAGATTCCATTTTACGATCGAGAAAATGTGGAAAGAGAAGTTATTAAATGGTTTAGATGAAATTAGTATTACAATGCAATATGAACAAGAAATAAAAGAGTATGAAAGAAAAGTGGCTTTACATTAAAAAAATGACGGAATATTAAAAATGTATTTACATTCAAAATTAACTGTTATATACTATGTGAAAATCAGAGGAGAAAGGGAGTAAGTATTATGAATACAATAAAATCTATTACAATGCTTACACAACTACATCATCATACATGAAGCCCTTGAACCTAGCGTGAAAACGTGTAGGTACAAGGGTTATTCCCGTTGTACCTACACTCTACTGAAGAGCCTTGTAGGTATTTTGTCTACAAGGCTCTTTTTATTTTCGGCTTAGGGGAATGAAATAGGCATACATTAGAAGGGGAAAGGTGTGAAAATTTAGATGACAAAATGGAAACGAGCAAACCCGAATGGAACGAGAGATTATTTATTCGAAGAATGTACGTTAATTGAAGAAGTAGAACAAAAATTAAGGCTTACTTTTTTAGAGAGAGGTTATGAGGAAATAAGAACACCTACAATTGAATTTTATGATGTTTTTGCATTTCAAAATAGACCGATAGATGAAGAGAAGATGTATAAATTTTTTGATGAAAAGGGAAGGATTATCGTTTTACGTCCAGATATGACAATTCCTTTAGCGAGAGTTATTGGAACACAGAGATGGGATACGCCACTTAAAGTGACGTATAGCGGGAATGTATTTCGAGCGAATGAATCCCATTCTGGAAAATATAATGAAATCGTACAAAGTGGTATTGAAGTTATCGGGATTGATAATGTAAGAGCTGAAATTGAATGTGTAATAAGTGTCATTCAAGCACTTCAAAAGTTGAAGGTGCAATCTTTTACAATTGAGATTGGGCAAGTACAGTTATATAAATGTATTGTAAAAAAACTCTCCATCCAGGATGAAGAAGAAAGGGTACTTAGAACGTATATAGAAAGTAAAAATTATGCAGCCCTCTCAAATTTTATCGGAGAAAAGAAATTAGATCGATGCGATGAGACAGTAAGATTACTTGAGAAATTGCCAAGGCTATTTGGAAATTTAGAAGTTATTGAGGAAGCAGAAAAGCTTGCTTCAAGTAATGAAATGAAAATGGCAATTGCAAGAGTAAATGAAATGTATGAAACAATTGAAACGTTAGGATATGGTTCTTACATATCAATTGATTTGGGCATGATTCAACACTTAGATTACTATACAGGTGTTATTTTCAAAGGATATATATATGAAATTGGAGAAGAAATCGTTAGTGGCGGAAGATACGATGAGCTAATTGGGAATTTTGGAGAAATGCTGCCAGCTGTTGGACTCGCGGTACAAGTAAATCAAATTGTGAAGGCGCTGCAAGAGCAGCAAGAACCATATGAACGAAATCAAATTGATATTGTGATTCATTATGAGTTAAATAGATTAGCGGAAGCAGAAAGGTTACGAAATTTACTTCGAAAGGATGGGAAAAATGCTTGGTTATCTCTATTCTCTAATTTAAGCGATACCTTTCAATTTGCAAGAAAAAATAAAATAGGAACGGTCGTTGAGGCAAAGAATGAATACTTAGTGGAATATGTATGGAATGAGAAATGGGTAGTCCAGAAAGAAGGAGAGGCTTCATGCGTAACATTCAAATTGCGTTAACGAAAGGAAGATTAGAAAAACATGTCATTCCACTTTTTGAGCAGATTGGAATTGATTGTTCCGAGCTCAAAAATAAAGGTCGGAAGCTTGTATTTCAAAGTGAAAATACAAATGTTTCATTTATTTTAGTAAAAGCGGTTGATGTTGCTACTTATGTAGAACATGGGGTAGCTGATATTGGCATCGTTGGAAAAGATATTTTAATGGAAAACGAGAAAGATATTTATGAAATGCTGGATTTAGGAGTGGGGATTTGTAAGTTTTGTGTTGCTTCTATTCCTACGTATAATCCGAAGAGTTACCGGAAGAAAAGAATCGCTACGAAATACCCCCATATTACTTCTACTTATTTTCATGATAAGGGAGAGGATGTAGAAATTATTAAGATAGAAGGTTCTGTAGAAATCGCTCCTCTTCTTGGATTGGCAGATGCGATTGTAGATATTGTTGAAACAGGAAAAACATTACAAGAGAATGGACTCATTGTATTTGAGGAAATGTACTTTATATCGGCTCGGATGATTGTAAATAAGGCAGCCTTAAAAACTAAAAAAGACGAAATATTCAGCATTATAAATATGATGGAGCAAGAAATCTTATCAGGGAAATAGGAGGATTTAAAATGGAAATCATTTATGAAGAATTTAAGGAGGCATTATCTAAAATAAAAGTGCTGAGAGAAAACGCCAATATAATAGAAGAAACTGTTCAAAGAAGTGTAAGAGAAATCATTAGACATGTAAGGGAAGGGAAAGATGAGGCTTTATCTTTCTATACAAAAAAGTTTGATGGTGTAGAGATGAAAAATTTTCGTGTAAGTGAAGAAGAAATACAGCAAGCGAGTATGTTTGTAGAGAATTCATTTTTAGAAGCTTTAAAAGAGGCGAAGAAAAACGTTGTTTCGTATCACGAAAAGCAAAAGAAGCACTCAATATTCGATTGTGAAAGTAAAGGGATAATTAGAGGGCAACTCATTCGGCCGTTAGAAAATGTAGGTGTATATGTACCGGGTGGGACAGCCTCATATCCTTCTTCAGTATTAATGAATGTATTGCCGGCGAAACTCGCAGGTGTGAAAAAGATTGTAATGGTAACACCGCCGAGGAAAGGAGGAATTGATCCACATATATTAGCTGCTGCAGATCTTGCGGGAGTAGATGAAATTTATACGATAGGTGGCGCACAAGCAATTGCTGCTTTAGCATACGGGACGGAATCGATTCCGAAAGTGGATAAAATAGTTGGACCGGGAAATTTGTACGTCGCTCTAGCGAAACGAGAAGTATACGGAATAGTAAATATCGATATGATTGCTGGTCCATCAGAAATTGTAGTTGTCGCGGATGAAACAGGTAATGCAAAATATATCGCAGCGGATTTATTATCGCAAGCAGAGCATGATGAGAGAGCAACGGCGATTTGTATTACAACGAATATGGAACTAGCTAAAGAAGTAGAAAAAGAGGTAGAAAGACAGTTAGAAACGTTACCAAGAAGTGAAATTGCACGTGAATCAATAAATAGAAATGGAGCCATCTTTATCGTTCCTTCTTTAGAGGAGGCGCTAAAGTTATCAAATGAAATTGCTCCAGAACATTTAGAGTTACATATAAAAGAACCAATGAATGCTCTAGATTATGTGAAACATGCAGGCTCTATTTTCCTTGGGCCATATTCACCTGAACCGCTCGGGGATTATTTAGCGGGACCGAATCATGTATTACCAACGAGCGGAACGGCAAGATTCTTTTCTCCGTTATCAGTCGATGATTTCGTGAAAAAATCAAGTTTTATTTCTTATACGGAGGAAGCATTAAAAAATGTACAGCATCATATTGTAGAGCTTGCAAATAAAGAAGGGTTACATGCACATGCGAGAGCAATCCAAATAAGGTTTGAGGAGGAAAAATAATGCGTCAGTCCAGTCAAGCACGTGAGACGACAGAAACAAAAATTAAATTAAATTTGCAGCTTGATGAAAGTACAAATGTATCTATTCAAACAGGGGTTGGTTTTTTCGATCATATGCTTACTTTATTTGCTAGACATGGAAGATTTGGATTGCAGGTTGAAGCAGAAGGTGATGTATTTGTCGATGCACATCACACCGTTGAAGATGTTGGAATTGTACTCGGAAATTGCTTGAAAGAAGCATTGCAAAACAAAGAGGGAATTAATCGTTACGGTTCTGCGTATGTACCGATGGATGAATCTTTAGGATTTGTGGCAATTGATATAAGTGGACGCTCATATTGTGTATTTCAAGGGGAATTAACAAATCCGAAGCTCGGGGATTTTGATACAGAATTGACGGAAGAATTTTTTAGAGCAGTTGCACATGCTGCCAATATTACATTACATGCGCGCGTTCTATACGGAAGTAATACACATCACAAAATTGAAGCATTATTTAAAGCTTTTGGTAGAGCGCTTAGAGAAGCGGTCGAAAAAAATGCTAACATTACTGGTGTAAATTCAACGAAAGGAATGTTGTAATTGATTGCCATTATAGATTATGGAATGGGGAATATTCGCAGTGTAGAGCAAGCATTAAAATATATTGGCGCAGAGTACATTGTAACGAGTGATAAAAAAGAGATATTGAGAAGCGATGGCGTGATTTTACCGGGAGTAGGTGCATTTCCGAAAGCGATGGACGTATTAGAAGAAAGAGATTTAGTGTGTGTACTAAAAGAGGTTTGTGATATAGGAAAACCACTCCTCGGTATATGTTTGGGCATGCAGCTTTTATTTGAACGAAGTGAGGAACTAAAAGATTGTAGCGGGTTAGGTTTACTACCAGGGGAAATTCGTAAGTTAAAAGTTTCGTATAAAATTCCTCATATGGGATGGAATGAATTAAGGAAGGAAAGAGAATTTCCGCTTTGGAATGGATTAGTGGATGGTTCTTTCGTGTATTATGTTCACTCATATTACGCGGATTGTCCAGATGAAATTGTATGCGGAGTAAGTGATTATGGAATGCAAGTACCAGGGTTTGTCGCGAAAGGAAATGTATTTGGTGCACAGTTTCATCCAGAAAAAAGTGGCGAAATTGGCATGCAAATATTAAAAAATTTTCAAGGGGTGGTAGAAGCATGGAAATCTTCCCAGCTATCGATTTAAAAGAAGGACGATGCGTTAGACTTTATCAAGGAGAGTTTAGTAAAGAAACGGTGATGAATGAAGATCCAGTAGCGCAGGCGATCATATTTGAAAAGCTTGGAGCGGAAATACTACACATTGTTGATTTAGACGGTGCAATTGCTGGCGAGTCTTTAAATTTGCCCGTCATTGAAAAAATCTGCAAGGCGGTACGTATTCCTGTGCAAGTGGGAGGAGGAATTCGTTCACTTGTAACGGTGGAGAAGTTATTGTCAGCAGGTGTAGAAAAAGTGATTTTAGGAACAGCAGCTCTTTATGATAAGTCATTTTTAGAGGAAGCAGTTCGTCTATATAAAGAGAAAATCATTGTTGGAATTGATGCGAAAAATGGTTTCGTAGCAACGAGAGGTTGGCTTGATCTATCTGAAATTTCTTACGTTAGTTTAGCGAAACAAATGGAAAGTTTAGGTGTTCAAACGATTGTGTTTACAGACATTTCGAAAGACGGGACGCTTGCAGGTCCAAATTTTGAACAATTAGCGATACTTCAAAAAAGTGTGGGCATTCGTCTCATCGCCTCTGGAGGAGTGGCATCTATTCAAGATGTGAAAAAGTTAAATGATATGAATATATATGGTGTCATAATTGGAAAGGCGCTTTACGAGAAAACGATTGATTTAGAAGAAGTATTACAGGTAACGAAGTTATGTTAGCGAAACGAATTATTCCATGTCTAGATGTGAAAGAAGGGCGAGTCGTAAAGGGTGTAAATTTTATAGGATTACAAGATGTCGGTGATCCGGTTGAAATAGCTGAAGCATATAACGAGGCAGGGGCAGATGAAATCGTATTTTTAGATATTACGGCGACTCATGAAGGAAGAAAAACGATTATAGATGTTGTAGAAAAAACAGCAGCAAAAGTATTTATTCCTCTTACGGTTGGCGGGGGGATATCAAGTGTGAAAGATATGTACAATTTACTAAGAGTTGGGGCAGACAAAGTTTCACTAAACTCAGCGGCAGTGCGAAACCCGAAGTTAATAGAAGAAGGGGCAGAACACTTTGGATCACAATGTATTGTCGTGGCAATTGATGCTAGAAAAGTAGCAGAAGATAAATGGAACGTATATGTCAACGGTGGAAGAGTTGACACAGGAATGGATGCCATAGAATGGGCGAAGCGTGTTGTTAAACTTGGGGCAGGTGAAATTTTGTTAACGAGTATGGATGCAGATGGAACGAAAAGCGGATATGACCTTCGTTTAATAGAAGAAATTTCAAAAAGTGTTTCTATTCCAGTCATCGCATCAGGAGGCTGTGGTCATACGGATCATATTATAGAAGTTTTTCAAAAGACAACGGTTGATGCAGCGTTAGCGGCATCCATCTTTCATTATGGTGAGGCGACAGTGCAGAGTGTAAAGCGAAAATTAAGAGATGCAAATATTGAGGTGCGGTTATGAAACCTAATTTTTCAAAAGGATTAATACCGGCAATTGTCATCGAAGAAGGTACGAAAGACGTTTTAATGCTAGCTTATATGAATGAAGAAGCATATAAAAAAACGTTAGAGACGAAAAGAACATGGTTTTATTCTCGTTCGAGGCAGTCGTTATGGAATAAGGGGGAAACATCAGGGAATGTTCAATATGTGCAATCTTTATATTTAGATTGTGATCAAGATTCAATTGTTGTGAATGTGAAACAAGTAGGACCTGCTTGTCATACGGGAGAGAAGACATGTTTTTACTATCAAATTATATAGGGGGATACATATGGAAAATGCCTTTAAGTTGCTGTATAAAACAATTGAAGAACGAAAGGGAAGCCCACTTCCTGAATCGTATACAAATTATTTATTTTCAAAAGGAGAAGATAAAATTTTAAAGAAGATTGGTGAAGAGTGTGCTGAAGTAATTATCGCATGTAAAAATAATGATAAAGAAGAAGTAGTGAAAGAAATGGTTGATGTATTTTATCACTGTTTCGTTTTATTAGCTGAAAAAAATATTGCATTGGAAGATGTGATGCGAGAGGTGAAAGAACGAAATGGAAAGCTTTCGAGAGTTGGGGATAGAAGGGAAATAGATACATTATAAGGGGGAATGTATATGAAAGTAGATTATCATCTTCACTTAGAAGAAGGACCGTATTCAATAGGATGGCTTGCTAAAATAAATGAAGCGTTGGAATGTTATGAACCGCTTCAAGAAAGACATTCTATTGATTGGCTTATGAAAACACAAGAGCGTTTGCAAAAGCGTGTGAAGGAAGGGCCATTTACAACAGAATGGATAGATCTATATTTAGAAGAAGCTGTGCGAAAAGGAATAAAAGAAGTGGGAATTGTTGATCATCTATATCGTTTTCATGAAGCAAAAGGATATTATGAAAAATATGTAGATATTAGTGATTCTAAGCTCGGTCGTATACAGAAAGAATGGTTAGATCAAGTAAGGGTAGTTTCACTGTATGATTTTACAAAGGCAATTGAAGAGGCGAAAGAACGATGGGGGAAAAGAGGTGTCACACTTAAACTTGGAATTGAAGCGGATTATTTTATTGGTTGTGAAGGAGAGTTAAAAGAATTATTAGCGCTAGGAGACTTTGATTATGTAATTGGTTCCGTTCATTTTCTAAATGGCTGGGGATTTGATAATCCAGATACGAAAGAATATTTTGAGGTGCATGACCTACGCGCATTATATGATATGTTTTTTAAAACAGTTGAGAGTGCGATTCGTACCGAGTTATTTGATATTATCGCTCATCTTGATAATATAAAGGTATTTAATTATCGATTGGATGAGAATGAACAGCTTTCTTATTATGAGGAAATTGCCTGTGCATTAGTAGAAACGAATACGGCAACAGAAATAAATGCAGGATTATACTATCGTTATCCTGTTCGTGAAATGTGCCCAAGTCCACTATATTTACAAGTATTAGCTAAGTATGGTGTTCCAATTACGATTTCTTCGGATGCCCATTACCCAAATGATTTAGGGAATTATGTACAAGAAAATATACAAACATTACGAGCTCACGGTGTTACTCAGGTTGCAACATTTACGAAGCGAGCAAGAGTAATGAGGTCGCTTGAAGAAGAAGTAACAAATTCAAAATGAAACGCAATTTTTTGATGAAAACTGTCCTTTTTGTTCAAAATAAGAAAGAATGAAAAGGAGGGTAAGAAATGGCGAAACAACAAAACAAACAAAATGTACAAGGTGCACAGCAACAAGCTTATACTTCTGAAACGAATGCTGCATCTCAATCGGTTATTGAGGAGCAAATTAGCGATACGGTTGCAGAAGGAACTATTGATGTGAAGCTTGGAAAAGAATCGCAGGAAAAAGCGTAAGAAGAGGGGAGAGTTGCATCTCCTCTTTTTTCATGGAAAAGTGTCGATTTTCAAAACTATAATCAAATTCCTTGGTTTTTATATGTGGATTTCTTACAATGAAATATAAGAGATGTCTTATTTTCTATAGAAGAGGTGTTAGTAGTGGCAAAAATATTAGTAGCGGGAAAAATTCCGGAAATTGGATTAGAACTATTAAAAGATCATAATGTAGAAATGTACAATAAAGAGGAGTTAATTTCTATAGATGAATTAACAGAGCGTGTAAAAGATAAAGATGCATTGTTAAGTTTACTTTCGACAAAGGTGCCAAAAGAAGTTATTGATGCAGCGCCTCATTTAAAGATTGTTGCAAACTATGGTGCTGGTTACGACAATATTGATTACACGTATGCGGGCGAAAAAGGAATTGCAGTTACGAATACACCGAAAGTATCAACGGAAGCGACTGCAGAATTAACATTTGCACTTCTTTTAGCAGCGGCGCGTAGAATTCCTGAAGGGGATACGTTATGTCGTACGACTGGATTTAACGGATGGGCACCGTTATTTTTCTTAGGACGAGAAGTCCATGGTAAGACAATCGGAATTATAGGTCTTGGAGAAATCGGGAAGGCTGTTGCAAAACGTGCGAAAGCATTTGGAATGGATGTTTTATATACAGGGCCAAATCGTAAGCTTGAAGCTGAAAGTGAACTGGGAGCAACGTATGTGACGTTGGAAGAATTATTACAAACAGCAGACTTTATTACAATTAACTGTGCTTATAATCCGAAATTACATCATATGATTGATGAAGAGCAGTTTAAAATGATGAAGAAAACAGCGTATATTGTAAATGCTTCACGTGGACCAATTATGAATGAAGCAGCACTTGCTCATGCATTAAAAACGAATGAAATTGAAGGAGCAGCTCTTGACGTGTTTGAATTTGAACCGAAAATTACAGAAGAGCTAAAAGAATTAAAGAATGTAGTACTTGCTCCACACGTAGGGAATGCAACATTTGAAACTCGTGATGCGATGGCTGAAATGGCTGTCAGAAATATTTTAGCTGTATTAAACGGCGAAGAGCCAGTAACACCTGTAAATCAAAAGGTATTAGTTACAAAATAAAAAGAAACCTTCCGGACTCGGAAGGTTTTCTTATTTTTCTTTATTGGCTTTTTTAGACGGTCTTTGTCTAATGAATTGAGATAACATGTACAAAATATATAGTGGAATGGCAATGAATAAGAAAACAGAAAAATTTCCAAATCCTGTTTGATACATTGTAATAATGATTCCAACTAAAAATAGTGTAATAATGATGCTATATCGTGGAATTGGTACATCTTTTAAACTTGGGATACGAATGCGGCTCACCATTAAAAATGCGAACGTTACAAATACGGTAATAAGAACGATTTTTGGAATGGTATGTGAAAATAATGTTAAGAAAGCAACAAGCCCTCCCGCTGCTGTAATCGGTACTCCAGTGAAATATTTCATTGAAGTAGAAGATGGTGTTACATTAAATCGTGCTAAACGATATGCTCCGAAAAGAGGGAATAATCCCGCTATGTATAATCCGATGATTCCGTAGTTTGAGAAAGATGTGTAATACATTAAAACAGCTGGTGCTGCACCAAATGTTACGACATCTGCAAGCGAGTCGAGCTCTTTTCCCATTTGTGAATCAACACGTAATAAACGAGCAACACGACCATCAAGACTATCTAACATCATCCCGATAAGTACTAAAATAGCAGCTGATTTATAATATCCTAAAGATGCATAGCCGATTGATAAAAATCCGCTATATAAATTTCCGAGCGTAAATAAGTTTGGAATAGCTGCTCTATACAAAATCTGATCCCTTGCTTTCTGTAATAAATTCTTAATTAGTGTATGAAAGTTTACTTATTTTATCATACCATAAATTTATTCCTCATACGAAAGAAATTACCAATTTGTGAAAGATTTCATAGAAGGATGGTTCCAAAATTAAGTGAAAATAAAAAGAGGAAGCAACTTGTATGAAGTTGCTTCCTTTACTATTCAAATTTCGTTGTCATCGTTCCGGTTTTATATCGATTATTAGGATCGAAGCGTAATAAATCTCCATAAATTAATTTATCGGAGAGTTTTAATTCTGTTTTTGCTTTTTCAATATACGGCTGACATAACGTCATGTCAGCTTCTTCACCCGTACTTCTTTTGTAGCACATATTTTTTGTATAAACATACTCTTCAGAAACAAAGCTACCATCACGCATTACCATAAGCGGGTCTTTCTCTTTAATAAATAAGTCAGTTCCAAATTCAACGGATTTATTTGTTTTAATACCAAGTAAATGAAGGAGCGTTGGCTTAATATCAATTTGACCGGATACTTTAGAAACAACTTTTCCTTCTTGGCCAGGCACATGAATAATAAGAGGGACTCGTTGTAATTGCATAGAATCGAATGGTGTAATAGTATCTTTTCCTAGGAACTGTGCCATAGCTGCGTTATGGTTTTCGGAAATACCGTAATGATCACCATAAATGACAATAACGGAATTATCATATAATCCTTCTTCTTTTAATTGTTGAATAAATAATTTAAGAGCTTCATCTGTGTAACGAACAGTTGGGAAGTAGCGGTTTACAACACCACTTTCCGAGTTGAATTCATCAACATATTGATCTTCCGGATTTAGAAGAAACGGAAAATGATTTGTTAATGTAATAAATTTTGTATAGAACGGTTGCGGTAAAGATTTTAACTTTGGAATAGATTGTTCAAAGAACTCTTTATCTTTTAATCCCCAACCGACAGACATTTGCTCCGTTCCTGCGTAATCATTTAAATTAAAATAACGATCATATCCAAGCGCAGGATACATTACATCCCGATTCCAAAACGTTTTATCGTTTGAATGGAAGACGGCAGAAGAATATCCGTATTTCTTTAATTGTTCTGGTGTCGCTGTGTATTCATTTGTTGCATGAGTAAAGAATACAGAACCACGATCTAGCGGATAAAGTGAGTTTTCAACGATAAATTCAGCATCAGAAGTTTTGCCTTGTCCAGTTTGATGATAGAAGTTATCGAAATAGAAACTATCCTTAATAAATTCATTTAAAAATGGTGTAATTTCTTTTCCATTTATTTTTTTATTAATAACAAAGTTTTGTGTAGATTCCATTGAAATTAAAATTACATTTTTACCTTTTGCAGCTCCAAATAAGTTTTTATCAACTTGTTTGTCTTTTGAGTCTGTATAGTTTTTAATTTCAGAAAACCCATCCCCACTTGCAAATACACGCTCAGCTGAAGACTTGGATTGAAGCGTAATATCAAATAGATGGTATGTGTATAAACCTAAATTCTTCACGACAGTTTGACGGTCAAATGAGCGCGAGAACATTTGTGGTTTATAAATAACTGATACAACAATTTGTAGTGCTAATAAAGCTGTTACACCGCTAAAGAAAGTTCGCTTCTCTGAGCGGGAAAGTGGTGTTTTGTCGCCAAATGATGGGAATTTACGTGAAATAAACATTAAAATAATTGCATCTGCAAATAAAAGTAATGTTTTGTACGTAAAGAGTTCTTTTATACTTGTCCCTAAATCAGCCATATTGTTTGTTTGGAATAAAACCGGGAAAGTAACGAAATCGTTATAGAACCCATAAAACATTGCGTTTCCAAATAAAATAAATGACAGTATAAAACTGATTCCAATTGTAATTCGGTTTCGGTGCTTAGATGCAAGTAAAGCTAAGCCGAAAAATAAAAGTAACGCAGCTAGTGGATTGATAAAAAGCATGAATTCTTCAAAGAAATTATCAATTTTAATATCAAATGCTAGCTTGTACACAATATATGTTTTAATCCATAGTAAAACGACTGCAACGAGTGCAAATCGCAGTTTTGGAAACAGATGTTGTAGCATAATATACTCCTCTCCTAAAAAGCATGACAGTTCTTGTGAGTCAGTTTGCTTAACGACTCATTTTATATATACGAACAGTCCTTTGTTATTATGATTATTATACTATGAGTATCATTATACGAAAATAAAAGAAGGTTGTGGGCTTTTTTATAATAATCGAGTAGAAAAAGAGTGGTGGGAGACAATAAAACAGAATTTCTATGTATGATAATTATCGTACGCAGAAAGAATCGCGTGATAATACGGAGGTTATAATGCGAAAATTATTATATTTTATAGCATGCAGTAGTGTTATACTTTTTACTTCACCGAGTGTGTCGGTAGCCCAATATGATGCACCTCTTATGGAAGATGCACTTTATTCTGTTTTATTTCCAAAAATAAATAAAGCAATTGAAAAACAATATGGAAGTTTGAAACCTTATCAATGTCCTAAAATTATTAGTTTAAAAAAAGTGTATAGCGGTACATATTTATTTCAAGCAAGTATTGAAGTGACAAAGTATGAACGTGTTGCTGGGAAAATTGCTCCACCATTTGAGAAGGTAACGATTACATTTAATAACGAAGAAGGCGAATGGGAAGTGACAAAGATTTCAGTAAAGCGCTTACCAAATGATACGAAACTAAACTGTGAAAAAACAATATAAAAAATTGTTTGACAAATAAAATGGTCCTTTGGTATTGTTAATAGCAACAATTAGATGTTTGAAAATTAAATAGACTTACCTCATCTACTCTCAAAGGTAGAGGCCGCGATAGGAAAGAGTAAGCTATGGGAGATTTAATGGAATCTGTGATCATAGGTTGAAAGGGACTATTGCCGAAATATAAGAATAACCATCTTATTCATATATTGGGACTGCATTGAATAAATGTAGTACTGTCATAAGATTTATTTTATGGAGAGCTATTTGGAGATGTTGATGCGGTTTCTTATTTTGAGGAGATAACAACTCGTTTATTTTTTCAATATATATTTTTCCTAATAAGAAACGCGTGTGAACATTGTTCCGCGCGTTTTTTGTCTATCTAAAAGCGTGCTGCAATGAATAGAAGATTGGGGTTATGAGTTTTAGAGGAAATAAGGGAGGAATTTAAATGTATTTACACGGCACAAGCCGAATTAATGGGCAAGGACACTTAGAAATTGGAGGGTGCGATACGACGCAGCTAGCAAAGCAATACGGAACACCACTTTATGTATACGATGAAGAGTCTATTCGAGGAAAATGCCGAGCATTTCATCGTGCTTTTAAAGAAAGTGGTTTCTCTTATCAAGTAGCATATGCAAGCAAGGCGTTCTTGTGCATGGAGATGTGCCGAGTAGCTCGTGAAGAGAATATGTCATTAGACGTTGTTTCTGGGGGAGAATTATATACTGCGCTCCAAGCAGGATTTCCGGCATCACGTATTCATTTTCATGGAAATAATAAAACAGAAGAAGAAATAGTGATGGCTCTTCAGGCGAATATCGGTTGTTTTGTCGTAGATAATTTCTTTGAATTAGAAGTTTTACACGATTTAGCGATGCAACATGGGAAATTTGTGAACATATTAATTCGTGTAACGCCTGGAGTAGAGGCGCACACACATGAATATATTACAACAGGTCAGGATGATTCGAAATTTGGATTTGGTGTTTCAAATGGTCAAGCAATGCAGGCAATTGGATTGGCTTTACAAAAATCCAATTATAATGTGCTAGGGATCCATTCACATATTGGGTCGCAAATATTTGAAACAGCTGGTTTTGTTCGAGCAATTGAAGTTCTTCGCCAATTTTTAGAAGAAGTGAGAGAGCAAACAAACTATGTAGTAAAAGTGTTAAATGTAGGCGGGGGATTTGGAATACGTTACACAGAGTCAGATACACCATTAACTCTTGAGACATATGTGCGAGCTGTAACAAGTGCAGTGAGAGAACAATTTACTGTATGTGAATATCCATTGCCAGAAATATGGATTGAGCCAGGCCGTAGCATTGTAGGTGATGCTGGGACAACAATTTATACAGTTGGATCTGTGAAAGATATTCCTGGTATTCGGAAATATGTATCAGTCGATGGTGGAATGACAGATAATTTAAGACCTGCTTTATATAATGCGCGTTATGAAGCGATGTTAGCGAATCGAGCGAATGATGAGAATGAGGAACTCGTTTCGATTGCCGGGAAATGCTGTGAGAGTGGAGACATGTTGATTTGGGATATTCATTTACCGAAAGTCGCTGCTTCTGATTTACTAGCAGTTTCCTGTACAGGAGCATACGGGTACTCGATGGCGAATAATTACAATCGGATTCGAAGACCAGCCGTTGTCTTTGCAAAAGGCGGAACATCGCAAGTAGTTGTGGAACGCGAAACATATGAAAATATTATTGGGAACGATCGTATACGTATTAAAGAGCTTGTCTAAATAGGAAAAGGAGTTGTTCGAATGGGCAATTCCTTTTTTATAAAATAAAATAATTAAAATATATCGGAAAACTAGGATTGAAAAAAATCAGAATTGTGATAAAATACAAATACAAAGCTTATCAAGAGAAGCGGAGGGAACTGGCCCGAAGAAGCTCGGCAACCTGCTTATAGAAAGCAAGGTGCTAAATCCAGCAAAATGGGATCCATTTTGAAAGATAAGGTAAAATATATTACCGAACAGTCTTTTCGAAATGGGAAAGATTTTTTTTATGAATAAAAAGGGGGGCTGTTTGCGTGAGTGTACGGGAACATTTTGATGAAGTATCCGAGAAGATTGAAGCGATGCTTGCTGATATGAAATATGGTTCAATTACAATTGTTGTGCAAGATGGAAAAGTAATTCAGTTAGAGAAAAGTGAAAAAGTACGTTTAAAGTGAAAAGCGCTGACTAGAAAAACTAGAGGCGGTTTTAACCTATTTTTATTAGGTTAAAACCGTCTTTTTGCTTTTACAGGGGGAAAAAACATGTTGACGTATGAAACGTGGGAAGAAAATGTTGTTTCGTTTTCGGAAGAAGATGAAACAAAAGGTGCGTTATCAGTATTAAATTGGGCTTATAAAGAATATAAAGATGAGGTTGTCTACGCATGTAGCTTTGGGGTGGAAGGTATGGTATTGCTGCACATTATAAACCAAGTAAATCCATCTGCTAAAGTTGTATTTTTGGATACAAATGTTCATTTTCAAGAAACGTATGAATTAATTCAAAAAGTGCGGGAACGATTTCCTTCATTGAATATTATAGAAAAACAGCCAGAACTTACACTTGATGAACAGGCGAAGTTGCATGGTGAAAAACTGTGGGAGAGCAATCCGAATCTTTGTTGTAAGATTAGAAAAATTTTACCTTTAGAAAAATCATTAGTCGTGGAAAAAGCATGGATATCGGGCTTAAGAAGGGAACAATCAGAAACACGTAAGCATACAAAGTTTATAAATCAAGATCATCGTTTTCAATCTATTAAAGTTTGTCCACTCATTCATTGGACGTGGAAAGAAGTTTGGCGATATGTATACAAACATAGCTTGCCGTATAACCCGTTGCATGATGTTGGCTATCCAAGTATTGGGTGTGAGAAATGTACGTTACCTGTAGGGGATGGTGGCGATTCAAGAGATGGTAGATGGGCTGGAAAAGTGAAAACTGAATGTGGTCTTCATTACCAATAAGATGAATCTTGAAATAAAGCTAAGAGAGGATATAGAAAAATGAGCATAGTAAACGAATTAGTAAACCGTATAGATGAGACATATGACGTATCACAAATTGAAAAAGAAATTAAATTAGACAATATTGCGTTAAGTGATTTAGAACTATTGGCGACAGGTGGATATAGCCCCCTTACTGGTTTTTTAGGGAAGGAAGATTATGATTCTGTTGTAGAAACGCTTCGTTTAGCAAATGGTAGTGTGTGGAGTATACCAATTACATTACCGGTAACAGAAAAAGTCGCAGAAAGCCTGAAGGCTGGAGAGGAAGTAAAGCTTGTCAACAATGGAAATATATACGGTGTCATTCAAATAGAAGATATTTTTGTACCAGATAAAGAAAAAGAAGCGTTACTTGTATATAAAACAACGGATGAGGCTCATCCAGGAGTGAAAAAATTATATGAACGACCAAACGTTTACGTTGGAGGAACTATTATTCTAACAAAACGCTTTGAAAATAATCAATTTCCTTCTTATCATTTAGACCCAATTGAAACGAGGGAAGCATTTAAAAAACGTGGGTGGAAAACAGTGGTCGGATTTCAAACGAGAAACCCGGTACATCGTGCCCATGAGTATATTCAAAAATCTGCTCTTGAAATTGTAGATGGTCTCTTTTTAAATCCGCTCGTTGGAGAAACGAAATCGGATGATATTCCTGCTGATGTAAGAATGGAAAGCTATGAAGTACTTCTTCAAAACTATTATCCGAAAAATCGTGTCTTTTTAAGTGTATTTCCTGCTGCCATGCGTTACGCAGGACCAAGGGAAGCGATATTTCATGCGTTAGTAAGAAAGAATTTTGGATGTACCCACTTTATAGTAGGGCGTGATCATGCTGGGGTAGGAGATTATTACGGAACGTATGAAGCGCAAGAAATCTTCACAAATTTTACGATAGAAGAGTTAGGAATTACACCACTATTCTTTGAGCATAGTTTTTACTGCACGAAATGTGAAGCGATGGCTTCAACGAAAACATGTCCGCACGGAAAAGAAGATCATGTTATTTTATCGGGTACGAAAGTAAGAGAATTATTAAGAAACGGTGAGATTCCGCCAAGTACATTTAGTCGTAAAGAAGTAGTGGAAGTGCTAATTAAAGGCTTGAAAAAAGAAGTAGTAACAGAATAGGGAGAGAACGAGATGGATACGAATATTACTTGGCATACAGCTTCGGTTTCAAAAGATGAGAGAAGAGTGAAGAATGGACATCATAGTTTTGTAATTTGGTTTACTGGTTTATCAGCTTCGGGTAAATCTACAGTAGCGAATGCGGTCGCCCGTAAACTGTTTGAAAAGAATATTGGAAATTATGTGCTGGATGGGGATAACATTCGCCACGGTTTAAATAAAGACTTAGGATTTTCTGAAAGTGATCGCATGGAAAATATAAGACGTATTGGCGAAGTGGCAAAGTTATTTGTAGACCAAGGAGCAGTTGTCCTTACAGCATTTATTTCACCATTTCGAGTAGACCGCAAACAAGTAAGAGATTTATTAGCGGCAGATGAATTTATTGAAATTTTTGTGAAGTGTCCGATTGAAGAGTGTGAGAAACGTGATCCGAAAGGACTTTATAAAAAGGCAAGAAAAGGTGATATTAAGGATTTCACAGGTATTGATTCGCCTTATGAAGAGCCAGAGCAAGCGGAATTAATTGTAGAAACGCACAAATATTCTATTGAAGAATGTGCAGAACAAATCGTGAAGTATTTACAAGAGCGTAGTTTTATATAGGGGGATAAACAATGAGTTATGAAAAAGTATGGGCTAACAATGAAAAATTAAATCAGACCGAGAAAAATAAATTAGAAAAAGATGGCTTAGAAATTTTTAATGATATTCCTTACTATGCGGAAAATGGTTTCGAATCTATTCCGAAAGAAGAGTGGGATGCCTTTAAATGGGCAGGCTTGTATTTACAAAGACCGAAAGAAGCTGGTTATTTTATGATGCGGGTAAATATTCCGTCAGGGATTATTACAAATGCACAGGCAGAAGTACTTGCTTCTATCGCTGAAGATTATGGACGTAATGTAATAGATATTACGACGAGACAGGCGATTCAGTTTCACTGGTTAGAAATTCAGCAAATTCCAGATATTTTTAAAAGATTAGCAAGAGTTGGGTTATCTTCAGCGGGGGCTTGTGGTGATATAACGCGGAATATTACAGGTAATCCGCTTGCTGGCATTGATGCAAATGAACTATTCGATACAACGCATATTGTAAAAGAAGTATATGATTACTTCCAACATAATGAAGAGTTTTCTAACTTGCCACGTAAATTTAAAATGTCTATTAGTTCTAATATTTATAATTCAGCAAACGCAGAAATTAACTGTGTTGCATTTACGCCTGCAACGAAAGAAATAGATGGTGAGAAAAAAGTTGGTTTTCATATAAAAGTAGGTGGAGGATTATCAGCTCGACCGTATTTAGCTGATGAATTAGATGTATTCGTTTTACCAGAAGAAGTGAAGGCGGTGGCGATTGCGATTGCTACTATATTCCGTGATTTTGGATATCGTGAAAAACGTCATTTAGCTCGGTTGAAATTTCTTGTTGCGGACTGGGGAGCAGAGAAATTTAAAGAGAAACTAATAGAGTATACAGGGCCTTTACAAAGTAAAGGGGAAAGTGCACTCAAAGGATGGAATGCAGGCTA
The DNA here is from genome assembly GCF_056738645.1 of Bacillus sp. PK3-067. Taxonomy (NCBI): domain Bacteria; kingdom Bacillati; phylum Bacillota; class Bacilli; order Caryophanales; family Bacillaceae; genus Bacillus; species Bacillus sp. PK3-067. The sequence continues at coordinate 1,360,913 of NZ_CP096490.1, forward strand.
TTTTTATGGTGTTCAAGACCAAAAACAAAAGGGATTAAAATATGTAGGTTTTAATGTACCGGTAGGTCGTTTACATGCAGAAGAAATGTTTGAGATTGCAAGAATCGCAAAGCAATATGGAAATGGACAAATTCGTACATGTAACTCGCAAAACTTCATTATTCCGAACGTTCCTCCAGAAAATGTAAAAGGATTACTTAGTGAACCGCTGTTTGAAGCGATATCTGCTAGCCCGAAATCATTTATTGGTCATGCGGTTTCATGTACCGGTATTGAATATTGTAATCTTGCACTAGTAGAAACGAAAGAAAGATTACGAAAAATTGCAGAATACTTAGATACACAAATTGCACTCGATGTTCCAGTTCGAATTCATATGGTAGGCTGCCCGAATTCATGTGGTCAACGTCAAATTGCTGACATTGGGCTACAAGGGGTGAAAATGAAAACGAAGGAAAAAGGTATTGTTGAAGCGTTTGAAATATACGTAGGTGGAACATTGTTAGATGGCGGTGCCTACAATCAAAAGTTAAAAGGAAAAATAGATGGCGAGGATCTACCTGATGTACTCGCATCATTTATAAGTTATTTCAAAGAGAATAAATTACCAGCCGAAACATTTTATGATTTTGTAGGTCGTGTTGGTGTAGACATATTACAAATAGCGTTAAATAACGTGTTAGAAGAAGTAATAGCGTCTTAGGAGGGACGATATGGATTTATATCGATTTGAAGCTGTATTAGTGAGTGATATTGTTCCGATTGTTGTTGTTGCTCAAAGTGAAGAACAGGCATTTAAGCTTGCGGAGATTGAGCTTGAAAAACATTTTTTACCGTTGCCAGAGGTAAAAGAGATTTCTTTGTTTGAAAAAAAGAAGATTCGAAAAGGTGCAGCATTTGTTATTCATGAGTAGAGATTAGTAATACGAAAAAATAAAAACTTCCATTCTTATATACGAATGGAAGTTTCATTTTAATAGTAGAAATGAGGAGAGATGATGGGGAAGGTTTATATTGTTGGAGCGGGTCCTGGCGATCCAGATTTAATTACTGTTAAAGGGTTGAAATGTATTGAGAAGGCAGATGTTATTTTATACGATCGCCTTGTGAATAAAGAGCTGCTTTCACACGCAAAGCCTGACGCGGATTTAATTTATTGCGGGAAACTCCCGAATTATCACACGATGAAGCAAGAAACAATTAATACATTTCTTATTAAGTATGCGAAAAAAGGGAAAGTTGTAACGAGGCTTAAGGGCGGCGATCCATTTGTATTTGGTAGAGGGGGAGAAGAAGCGGAAGCATTAGCAAAGCAAGGTGTACCATTTGAAATCGTCCCAGGTATTTCATCTGGAATAGCTGCACCTGCTTATGCTGGTATTCCAGTGACGCACCGTGATGCAAGTGCAAGTTTTGCTATTGTGACTGGGCATAGGAAAGAAGGTGCTGAAGAAGAAGTGAAATGGAAAAGTTTAGCGAAAGGTGTAGAGACTTTAGCGGTATATATGGGGGTTAGTAATTTGCCCTACATATGTGAGCAACTTATGAAGCATGGAAAAGATAAAAGTACGCCAGCTGCTATTATTGAGCAGGGGACGACGTCTATGCAACGCACAGTTGTTGGAACGTTAGGGACAATTGTAGATGTTGCGAAAAAAGAGCAAATTCAAAATCCGAGTATGATTGTAATTGGAGAGGTTGTCCGTTTTAGAGAAAAAATTCATTGGTTTGAGAAGCAGACAGAAAATGCTTATCAAGTAAGTGGAGTGTTGTAAAATGAAAGCCGTCTTATATATATGTCATGGAAGTCGTTTGAAGACAGCGAAAGAAGAGGCGATTCAATTTATTACATCGTGCATGAGCCGTATAGAAGCGACTATTCAAGAAGTTTGTTTTTTAGAGTTAGCGAATCCTTCTATTGAAGATAGTTTTCGTACATGTGTGAAGCGTGGGGCCACTGAGATTATTGCTATCCCTGTTTTTTTATTAGCGGCAGGTCATGTAAAAAAAGATATCCCTTTTGAATTGGAAAAGTTAACCAATCAATTTTCGGATGTTAAAGTGACCTATGGTAATCCGTTTGGTGTATCAGAAACACTTGTTAAATCGGTGTATAGCGGAAGTGGTATCGAACAGGAAGATAAAAATGAAGTGACGTTACTTCTTGTTGCAAGAGGGAGCAGTGATCCTGAAGTATTAAGAGATATAAACTGGATTGCTTCTTTATTTCAAACAAAAGAGAAGGTTAAAAAAGTAGAAGTTTGTTATTTAGCGGCTGCAGAGCCAAAATTTGAGGAGAAGTTAAAGGAAGTTGTAGAACGAAAAGAAAAGAACATCGTTGTACTGCCTTACTTGTTATTTACAGGTTTACTTATGAAACATATTGAGAAAGAAGTGCGCCAATATGAAGTGGAAGAGATAAAAATTAGTCCATATTTAGGGAAGAATGAAGCGTTTCAAGATATGTTAATTCAGAAAACGACGGAGTTATTGAAAGGAGATCAGTATGTATCCACTTACAGTGCGAGTTAATGAGAAACGCGTTGTTGTTATTGGCGGGGGAAAAGTTGCAGGATTTAAAATTATTCCTTTACTCAAACAGGGTGCGGATATAGTTGTGATAAGTCCAGAATTAGATGCGAATTTAGTAAAACTTGTGGAAGAAAAGAAAATTCGTTGGTATCAAAGAGAATATGAAAAAAGTGATATTAAAAGTGCTTTTTTAGTTGTTGCAGCGAGTAGTGATTCAATATTAAATGAACAAGTTGCTGAAGATGCCGCTGAGAATCAATTAGTAAATGTTATTACAAATCCGGAAAGTGGTAATGTTCATTTTCCGGCAGCGATTCATCGTGGTTTACTTAATATAGCAGTTTCTACTGGGGGAGCGAGCCCGAAGCTCGCAAAAAAAATTCGAGATGATATTGCAAATAAATATGATGAGACATATGAATCGTATTTAGATTTTTTATATGAAGTAAGGTTGAAGTTAAAAGATTTACAGTTAGAAAAGAGGGAACGAAATATATTGCTCCAAGAAGTGTTGAAATCAGTATATGTGCAAAATGAGGGGAAAAGAGAAAGTTTTTTACGTGAGTTAGAGGAAAAGGTTTTAAAATAATAAAAGATAAAGTGCGCTTTACAAATATAAAAATATAATTTATAATCACAAGTAACTTCAATAGATGAAATCGATGAGCAAGAAGAGTACGTATATTTGATGCGTTCAGAGAGCTGGGGTTAGGTGGGAGCCCGGTACGATAAAATATACAGAATGGGCTTGCGAGAGGTATGTTGAACATTGTAGTAGGCAACCCGGGTTCCGCCGTTAAAAGGATAGAGTATCGGAATTATTCCTGTACTTGAACAAGTGGGATTTATCAATCCAATTGAGGTGGTACCACGGTATTTACATTACATATATCGTCCTCTACATGCATATTTGCGTGTAGGGGACTTTTTTATTTTCTAAAGGAGGTGTGCGAGTATGAAATGAAAGTGTATAATTAACAAAAGTTTAAATATTCAGAAAAGGAGAAATTATGATGAAAGAAACACAGCAATGGACGTCGAAAATAGGCTTTGTACTCGCAGCAGCCGGAGCCGCAGTAGGTCTTGGTGCGATATGGAAATTTCCATATGTTGCAGGTAATGGCGGGGGAGGCGCATTCTTCCTTGTATTTTTACTATTAACTTTATTTATAGGTATGCCTCTTCTAATAGCGGAGTTTGTTATTGGACGTAGCACGCAAAAAGAGGCGGTTACAGCTTATAAAGTACTAGTGCCAAATCGCAAATTATATCCTTGGATTGGTCGTATGGGAGTTGTTACTTGTTTTAGTGTACTATCTTTTTATAGTGTTGTAGGTGGATGGATTTTACTTTATTTATATTATAGTGTGACAGGAAGTTTCTGGAATGGTGCAGCTGATTATGGACAATTGTTCGGTGAAACGATTTCAAATCCATTAAGTGCGATTGGAGCACAATTTATCTTTATGCTTTGTACGATTTTTGTTGTAAGTAAAGGTGTAGAGAAAGGTATAGAAAAGGCAAGTAAGTACATGATGCCGCTATTATTTATTTTATTTATTGCGATTATTGTTCGTGCGTTAACACTCGATGGTGCTTTTGCTGGAGTAGAGTTCTTCTTAAAACCAGATTTTTCAAAGCTTACAGCAGATACAATTTTATATGCGATGGGACAATCTTTCTTCTCGCTAACTGTAGGTGCCTCGGTAATGGTAACGTATAGTTCGTATTTAAAGAAAGAGGAACATTTAGCGAAATCGGCAACATCTATTGTAAGTTTAACTGTTTTTGTTACAGTACTTGCAGGATTAGCAATTTTCCCAGCGATTTTCGCATTAGGAGTTAAACCGACTGAAGGACCGGGATTACTGTTTATCGTCCTTCCAGCAGTATTTGCAAAAATACCATTTGGTCAATTTTTCTTTATTATGTTTTTAATTTTATTCTTCTTTGCGACTTTAACATCAGCAATTTCAATGCTTGAAATTGTAGTAGCATCTGTTGCGAAAGGTAATGAGAAGAAGCGTCCGTCAGCATCATTATTAATTGGTATTCTTATTTTTGCAGTCGGTATTCCATCAGCGTTATCATTTGGGATTATGAGTGACGTGAAAATATTTGGGAAAACATTCTTTGATTTAGTCGACTTTTCGGTAAGTAACGTATTGCTGCCGTTAGGAGTACTAGCTATTTCATTATTTGTACCAAATAAAATGAGTAAAGAGTTGTTGATGAAAGAATTAGAAGTGACGGAAACGAAAGGGAAAACGTTATTTAACATTTGGTTCTTCTTACTTCGTTATGTTATTCCGGTAACTGTAATAATTGTATTTTTAAATGCGATAGGTGTATTTAAAATGTTTGCATAAAAAAAGGCGGGGATCTCCCGTCTTTTTTTATGTTGATGAATGTAATAGACGATTATACGCTTTATAGGCTGTGGTGACTGCGAGGAATGAACCGATTAAAAATAAAACTGAGCCGCCAAATGTAAATATCCGGCCAATATACGTTTCTCTAGCTTCTTCTATTTTTTGTTGTAATTGCGTATTCATATGGATCACCTCGTAAACTATAGGCATTTAGTTATAGTCTATGTAGAATGCCTATATTGTGTGAAGTGTAAATGAAAAACCTCGGTAGGCACCGAGGTTTTTTATAATCCGATATAAGGAGATGGGTCAACTGCGTTTGTCTTGCCGACATTCCATTCTCCAAGATGAAGTTCGAAGTGTAAATGTTGTCCGTATGATTGGCCCGTATTCCCCATAAATCCAAGCTGATCGCCTTGTTTTACAGTTTGTCCATTCGATACAGAACGACTATTCATATGAGCATATACTGTCGTATATGTTTTTCCGTTTATACGGTGAGATAAATACACTACGTTTCCGTAACTAGATGATAATTCTGAGCGAATAACAACGCCATCTGCAGCAGCGATAATTGGAACCGTTCCCGAAGCAGCGATGTCAATTCCTTTATGGTTATCTAAAGAACGTACACCAAATCCGGAAGTTTTTGATCCAGCTGCTGGTTTGATAAAACCACCGATATTTGTATCATGTGGTGTTGGGGCCGCTTGAGCAGATTTAGTAGCTTGTTGTTTGCGAGCCTCTTCTGCCTGTCGGGCTTCTTCCGCTTTACGAGCTTCTTCCGCCCGTTTTTCTTCTTCAATTGCTTTTTGAACAGCTTGACGTTGATTTTCTAAAATGCCCTTGGATTCTTCTAATCCTTCAATCTCTGAATCTACTTTTGCTACTTTCGTATGTAGATCGTTAATAAGAGTTTGTTGCTGCTGTTGGTTATTTTGTAATTCTTGTTGTTTTTGTTCTAGTTTTTGTTCAGAGTCTTTCAGTTGTTGTTCTTTTTTCTCAACAGCCTCTTTTTCTGTCGTTACAGCATTTTGATCAGATGTTTGTTTTTTTACAATATCTGTATCGTTGTTTAATATTAAACTTACGGAGTACATATTATCAACAAGATCAGCAATGTTTGTAGAGTTTGTTAATACTTCTGTAATGATATTTGTACGCGGTTTTTCTTGCATAGATTGTAATCGTTGTTTAATAACTTCCTGACGTGTATCTATGTTTGTTTGTAATTGTTCTATATGTTTCTTTTTGTCAGTAATTACTTGTTGTGTTTTGCTAATTTCTTTTTTTGTATCGTTTAATTCAGTCTCATTTTTATTAATGGAAGTAGTTAATTCATCAATTTTCTTCTGTAATTCTTGAATTTCTTTTTCTATTTGTTCTTTCTCGACTGTTTTATTTTGTAAGTCACTTTGTTTGCCTTCTAATTCAGATTGAATGTTAGATAATTTATCTTGATTCGTTTCAGCGTATACGGGTGAAAGTAACGGGGAAGCAAAAATCGTTCCTGCTGCTAAAACACTAAACGCTGCAAATTTCTTTTTCATTGTTGTCTGACTCCTTTCCCTATGAATGTTATATATCATAAGAAGAAGGGTGTCTATCGTTGTAATCATAATGTAAAGAAAATTTTATAAAATTGCTAAGTTTTGTCGGAATTTATCATTTTTCAACTGTAATTGTCATAGTGCTTACATTTTATTCATATGTGTAACAAAGGTATATTTTGGAATTTTCCTGTAAAATGAAGGAGGAAAGTAATCGTTTTTATGAGGTGAAATATTACTTGGAAAGCTAATAAAACACTAGTGAGGAATCGTTCTCATGTGAGGTTTTCTGACATGGGTCTACTTTTTGTCAAGAAAATTATTTGCGTTCGGGCAAAGTTATTTTGTTGTCAGATTTAAATTTTTGATTTATGATTTTTAACAGGGACAAAATGTAGTGAATTGTCGAATAATATGTAATACTCTTAATTTCTTAGTTTTATAGAGATAGAATGAGAGATAGAGTGACACATCGAAGAGGGGGTTACAACAAATATGAAAAGAATAGGACTAGCATGGCAAATATTAATAGGACTTGCGCTTGGTATTGCGGTTGGGGCGATTTTCTTTGGCAATCCAGCAGTGGTGAGTTATTTACAACCAATTGGTGATATTTTCATCCGATTAATTAAAATGATCGTTGTGCCAATTGTTGTAGCAAGTATTGTTGTTGGGGTTGCTGGTGTTGGCGATGTTAAAAAACTAGGTCGACTAGGCGGAAAAACAATTATTTACTTTGAAATCATTACAACAATTGCAATTATTGTCGGTCTATTAATAGCGAATATTTTCCAACCAGGAAAAGGCGTAAATATGGAGCAGTTAACAAAGACAGATATTTCGAAATATACACATACGACAGAGCAAGTACAAAGTCATTCATTTGCAGATACATTTGTAAATATTGTTCCAACGAACATTATGAAGTCGTTAGCTGACGGAGATATGCTAGCTATTATCTTCTTCTCTGTACTATTTGGTTTAGGTGTAGCAGCAATTGGTGAAAGAGGAAGACCAGTTCTTCAATTTTTCCAAGGTGTGGCTGACGCAATGTTTTACGTAACAAACCAAGTTATGAAATTTGCACCATTTGGTGTATTTGCACTAATTGGTGTTACAGTTTCTACATTTGGTCTTGCTTCATTAATTCCATTAGGGAAATTACTAATTGTCGTATATGGAGCAATGATCTTCTTCGTCGTAGTTGTCTTAGGACTTACAGCGAAAATATTTGGAATTAACATTTTCCAATTCTTTAAGATTTTAAAAGACGAGCTGATTTTAGCGTATTCTACAGCAAGCTCAGAAACAGTTTTACCAAAAATCATGGAGAAAATGGAGAAATTCGGTTGTCCGAAAGCAATTACATCTTTCGTTATTCCGACAGGTTATTCATTTAACTTAGATGGATCAACTTTATATCAAGCAATTGCGGCTATTTTCTTAGCGCAAATGTACGGTATTGATTTATCTATTACACAACAAATTACATTGTTGCTTGTATTAATGGTTACATCAAAAGGGATCGCAGGTGTACCGGGCGTATCATTCGTTGTATTATTAGCGACACTTGGTACAGTAGGTATTCCACCTGAAGGCTTAGCGTTCATTGCTGGTATTGACCGTATTTTAGATATGGCTCGTACAGCAGTTAACGTTGTAGGAAACTCTTTAGCAGCTGTAGTTATGTCTAAGTGGGAAGGTCAATATGACGCTGAAAAAGGACAAGCTTATTTAAAAGAGATTTCTGAAAAGGGTCAAGCGGCTTAATTATAATATGAACAAGCTCTCACATAATATGTGGGAGCTTTTCTGTATATAGAAGAGGAGCAGACATAATGAAACGAAAATATGGTGACGGTTCTTCGTGGAAGAGACTAATAGAAAAGAGTTATACGGTTAAGCAAGTGGAAGAGGGAATGCTCGGAATACTGGATATAAAAAAGGTGAGAGAGCCTAGTTGTAAAGAATATGATGGTGAAGAACTTTGTATTGCAGCAGATCAGTATACGTGGATTCAATATTTCATAGACGGGAAAAACTTTGCGATTACCGCTATGTTAGATGATCAGAAAAAATTAGTGCAATATTATATCGATGTGGCGAAAGAATATAAAATAGACGATCGTGGTTTACCGTATTTTGATGATTTATATTTAGATGTAGTATTATTATCTAGCGGTAAGGTGTATGTATTAGATGAAGAGGAGCTAGAGGATGCTTATAAAAGTGGTGATGTCACGAAGGAAGAGTATGAGCTAGCTTGGCACACTACGAAATGGATATTAGCAACAATAAAAAATAGTGAATTTTATTGGATTTCAATATTGGAAGAAGAAATCGAAAAGTTAAAATGATTGTTGTATTCAAATTTTTGTATAATTACCAAAAAAATCTATACAAAAAATAATTGACTTTTGTTTTGTAAGCGAGTAAAGTTAGGGAAGAAATTATTATTAAAAAATAAATATGAAACCTTCTTATAAAGAGAGGCGGAGGGACTGGCCCTACGATGCCTCGGCAGCGGACTCGATTTCAGAGTGCTGTGCCAAATCCAGCAAGCGTGTGCTTGAAAGATGAGAAGAGTGTTTCTTATAGATGTATAAGACCTCTTCTCATCGGAAGAGGTCTTTTGTTATTTATTAGAAAAAGGTTGAAACTAGGGAGAGATGGTACTTTGAAAGAAACGAGAGGAAATGGTTTAGCTTTATTACCACTTGGGATATTTTTGGCGCTATTTATTGGTTCTGGAATTATTACAGGTGATTTCTATAAATTGCCGATACTTGTAGCGATTTCAATTGCTGTAGGGGTCGCTTTAGTGATGAATCGTAAAGAAAGTTTTAATGTGAAAGTAGAGCGGTTCGCTAAAGGTGCAGGAAATCCGGATATTATGATTATGGTATTAATTTTTGTGCTTGCAGGTGCGTTTTCTGAAACTGCTAAAGGAATGGGCGGAGTAGACTCAACTGTTAATTTAGCGTTAACTATTTTACCGCCAGGATTTATCGTAGCTGGAATCTTTGTTATTGGTGCATTTATTTCATTAGCGATGGGAACTTCAATGGGAACAATTGCAGCATTAGCGCCGATTGCTGTAGGTATTAGTGGTCAAACTGATATCTCAATTGCGCTTGCAATGGCTACTGTTGTTGGCGGAGCGATGTTTGGTGATAATTTATCATTTATTTCAGATACAACAATCGCAGCTGTTCGTTCACAAGGAACAGAAATGAAAGATAAGTTTAAAACGAACTTTTTAATTGTGTTACCAGCGGCTATTATTACAATTGTACTATTAGTAATAGTTACTTCAGGAAGTGACACGCAGATTAAAGCACATAGCTTTGATTGGATAAAGATTTTACCGTACGCAGGAGTACTTATTACAGCGCTACTTGGCTGGAATGTACTTATTGTATTAACTGGTGGAACTTTACTATCTGGTGTTATCGGCCTTATAGATGGAAGTTACACGTTAGAAAGTTTCTTTAAAAGTGTAACGACTGGAATGGGCGGTATGATGGAGTTAGTATTACTTGCTATATTAATTGGCGGTATGGTTGAATTAATCCAATATAATGGTGGTATTCAATATTTAATGAATGTATTAACACGTAATATTCGTTCGAAAAAAGGAGCGGAATTTGGTATTGCTGGTTTAGTGAGTATGACGAATATGTGTACAGCGAATAATACGATTTCAATTATCTTTACAGGCCCGCTTGCAAAAAATATTGCAGATCAATATGAAATAGACCCTCGTAAATCAGCGAGTGTATTAGATCTTTTCTCATGTTGTGTGCAAGGATTAATTCCGTACGGTGCCCAAATGTTAACGGCAGCAGGATTTGCAGCGTTATCTCCGGTTGAATTGTTGCCATATGCATTTTATCCAATCTTAGTTGGAGTATGTGGTATTGTTTCTATTTTAATTGGGTTTCCAAGGTTTTCGAAAGTAGCTGAGAAAAAAGAGTATCATAAAACAGCTTAATTTAATATGAATGTTAGTAATTAAAAAACGTGCAGAGAATAGACTCTGCACGTTTTTTTGCGTAAAGGGCTGAATATGACTCGGTCTTAAGTCTGAGTTAAAAACGGTTCTTAAGCTCGTTATGGAAAGATGAAAAAATAGTTAAGATAAGAGTATCAAATCGAAGGGAGGCAAGCACAAGATGAAACAATTTCTAGCGTTTATCGCAGCCGGTATTTTGGCTTTAATTGCTCTTGGTAGTCTTGCTGGTATTGTAGGATTCGCAATCGGAGCAGGAGTTGTATATTGGAGCTATAAATCATTTGTGCGAGCTAAATCATTTTTTGGAAAGTTAGCTTGGGGTATTGTTGGTTTAATCGGTTTATCCATTGCGCTTTCTCATTCGCCAGCATTAATCGGTATCGCTGCTTTAGTGGTTTTATACTACGGATACCGTGAGTGGAAAAAAGAAAAAGATGTAGTTGTTGAATCTGCTCCAGAAAGTTCTAAACCATATAGTAACTTTGAAGATGAGTGGAACAAATTAATGAAAAACTAAAACAATAAATCAAATTATAAATAAAGTAGAAGAGAGGAAGATTTATAATGAAACAATCTTTATTCGGACGTGTACGCGATGCAATTTTAGCTGATTTTCATAACGTGTTAGATGAGAAGGAAAGAAAAAATCCAATTGCGATGTTAAACCAATATTTACGTGATAGTGAGCGTGAAATAACAAAAATTGAGAAGTTAATTGAGCGTCATAAAACATTAAAATCTAATTTTGCTCGTGAGCTTGAGCAAGCACGTTATTTCGTTAATAAAAGATCAAAGCAAGCTATCATTGCTCAAGAAGCAGACGAATTACAATTGCACGAACGTGCGTTAGAAGAGGTAGCTTATTATGAAGGGCAAGTAACTCGATTAGAAGAAATGTATGCAGGTGTTGTAGAGCAAATTGATGAGTTAGAGCGTCGTCTTTCTGAAATGAAAAATAAATTAAAAGAAATGCACGCAAAGCGCATGGAACTAATGGCACGTGAAAATATGGCACATGCAAATCGTCGTATGAATACTGCGATGCATAAAATGGATGAAAATAATCCGTTCTTACGATTTGAAGAGATTGAAGATCATATTCGTGACTTAGAAACTCGTATGAATGAAGAGCATGAGCGTGACACGTTTGATATGAAAATTGCAAAACTTGAGCGTGAAATGAAAGAAAAGAATGATGTATCGTTAACGAAAGAGTTAACAAAATAATAGTAGTATATTATAAAACAGGCTTATGATATAGTGATAGGAGAAAAGGTGTTGGAAAGCAATGCCTTTTCTTCTATGTATATGTGACAAGAAGGGGGGAGCTGAAATGAAGAAACATTTTTCAAAGACACAATTAATGGGGATGCTCCTCATCATATTTGGATTCGGTCTTTTTCTTGATATGATACTTGGACATTTTGAACCAGGTGGTCTCATTTTTGCATTTATTATGCTTATGTTTGGAAGGCATTATCGTAAAAAGAATCGTTATGTACGGGGAAATGTATTTTTATTTGTTGGTGGTATCGTATTTTTATTTTTCTTATTTTCATCAGCAGCATTTGTTCTTGTCGTATTTGCTTGTTTAGCTTTAATTGGTTATCAATTGATTCAACAAGGGCATCAGCAAAAAGCAATGAAGGTTGAAATTAAAGAAAAAGGGATTATAGACGAAGAGAAGCAAATATATCGTACAGAAACATATTTGAAAAATATGTTTGTAGGCAATGTACGAATGATGGATCATATTTATGAACTTGAGGATATTAATGTTCAATATGGTGCTTGTGATGTGGAAATAGATTTAACAACTGCTATGATTCCAGAAGGGGAAACGGTAATTGTTATTCGGGGTGTCGTTGGTAATATTCGTTTATATGTGCCATATGATATTGAACTTTCTTTAAATCATTCTGTTATTGTCGGACGTGTGCTCTTGCCAGGTCATGAAGAGACAGGGTTTAACCGCAATGTTACATTTAGAACAGAGCAGTATAAAGAGGCTCCTCGTCGTATTAAAATTATTTCTTCGCTTGTCGTAGGCGACACGGAAGTGAGGAAAGTATAATGAAGAAACAAAAAAATATTTCGTGGATGTATATTCGTTATTCTATGTTGTCCTCTGTTAGTATCGCACTCATTTGTACAATTGTATATGTATGGAAAAGCGAGCAACAAGTGTATGATTTATTATGGAAGGAATCCATCGCTTCTGTTCCAATTGGCTTGTTTATTATGACTACAAGTTTACTTATCGGGGGAATTGTAGGATATGCAATCGGTTATTATATAGAGCAGCGTATACAAGGATTAAATACTTTTCTATTTGAAGTAGAGCGAGGGAATTTTCCGAGCGATGTTTCGTTTACTGCAGATGATGAATTTCATGAAGTGGAACGAAAAGTAATCGTTCTGGCTCGTCGATTAGAGGAGCAAGCTGGACTCTTTCAAAAAGTAACGAATGAACGAGCTCATTGGAATGAAGAGATGAGACAAGAAGCGATTTCTCAAGAAAGGCATCGTTTAGCAAGGGAGTTGCATGATTCAGTAAGTCAGCAGCTTTTCGCAATGTCGATGATGATGTCAGCGATTAATGAACAAATAACTGAATTTCCAGATGTGACAAAAAAACAATTGCAACTTGTTGAAAATATGGTTGTAAATGCTCAATCAGAAATGAGAGCATTGCTCCTTCATTTACGTCCTGTACAATTGGAAGGTAAGAAACTGACAGAAGGTATAGAGGAATTATTAACGGAATTATCGCGAAAACAACATATGAAAATTGAATGGCTTATTGAGCCAATAGAATTAAAAAAAGGTGTAGAAGATCATTTATTCCGTATTGTGCAAGAAGCGCTATCAAACACGTTGCGACACGCGAAGGCAAAGAAAACAGAAGTGCGCCTTCGAAAAATTGATCAATATGCGATTTTAAAAATCATTGATGACGGCGTTGGGTTTGAAGTAGGGGTTAATAAGGCTGGTTCATATGGCCTAAGATCGATGCAAGAGCGTGTTCATGAAATTGGTGGGACACTTAAGGTACTTAGTTTCCCGACCAAAGGTACACAAATAGAAGTAAAAGTACCGATCATGATTGAGAGAGGGGGAGAAGTATGATAAAAGTATTGCTTGTCGATGATCATGAAATGGTTCGTATGGGTGTATCGGCATATTTATCTACACAGCCAGATATTGAAGTAGTAGGGGAAGCTGAGAATGGAAGAAAAGGATCAGAGTTAGCATTGCAATTAAGGCCGGATATTATTTTAATGGACCTTGTTATGGATGAGATGGATGGTGTCGAAGCAACACGTGCTATTATTCAAGAATGGCCAGAAGCAAAAATTGTAGTTGTAACAAGCTTTTTAGATGACGAAAAATTGTATCCTGTTATTGAGGCTGGGGCGACCAGTTACTTATTAAAAACATCAAGAGCAAGTGATATTGCTGATGCTGTACGAGCTACTTATGATGGAGAAACAGTATTAGAGCCGAAAGTTACCGGGAAAATGATGTCCCGTATGCGTCAAAAGAAAGAGCAACCTTTGCATGATGATTTAACGGAAAGAGAGTTTGAGATTTTGTTATTAATTGCAGAGGGAAAAAGTAATCAAGAGATTGCGGACGAGTTATTTATTGCACTGAAAACGGTAAAGACACATGTGAGTAATATATTAAATAAATTGAATGTAAGTGACCGTACTCAGGCGGTTATTTATGCATTTAGGCATCAATTAACGAAGTGATAAAGTGAAACTTTAATCAGTGGGGAGGTTGTTCCTCTCCCACTGATTATCAGCCCTCACCAATCGGGCTTTTACGGGCAGTTAATGCGAAGCTTTAATTGGAGGGGAATTCCTCGCTGATTATTGGCTCGATACAATATAGATTTGGCATTAAAACAATTGAATGTTTTTATTGACGATAAATAATGTAAGCGTTATCATTGAGGTGTTAACAGTACATATAAAGGGGAGAATGTATATGTTAGTTCAAACTATATTCGGAATGGATAAGTCTAAAAAATTAGGGGATTATGTGAACGCATTACAAGCGCTTTGTGAACAATATAATGTTGAAACAGATAAAATTGCGATTATTGAGGCAACAGAGGAATACTATTTATTTTTAGTAAAGCAAGAAGAGCGCTATGATGTTGTCAAGGTAGAAACAGTTGATACAAATATTGAATATTATACGAAGGCTTATAAAATAAGCAGTTTTAATCATGCTGCGTATCAAATGTAAAAAAACTCCCTTTTGGGAGTTTTTTTAGGAGGCTTTTACTTCGTGAGATTCGGTTACTAATGGAACTTTTTTCGTACCGCTTAACCTAGCCGTTGCAAGACCAATAAGACCTCCTACTAATGCTGGTATTAGCCAGCCGATTCCTTCATTATATAAAGGGATAAATTCAAAATATGGTGTGATAAATGAAACTGAAATACCACCTTGTTTTAATCCATCAAATACGCTCACTACAGCTGCTCCAATTAAAGCACCTACATAAACAGAGCGATATCCACCGAAGTATTTATGAAGTAATGATAGTAGTACGAGTACAATCGCAATTGGATACACAACAAGTAGAATTGGAACAGAGATTGCGATAATTTTCGTTAAACCTAAGTTGGCAACTAGTAATCCTAATGCGCAAATGATACTCGCGAACGTTTTGTATGAAAATGTAGTCAATAATGTTGAAAAATATTGGCTGCACGCAGATACGAGTCCAACGCATGTCGTTAAACAAGCGAGTGTAACGATAAGAGATAATAGGAGCAAACCGTATGGACCGAATAATTGTTGTACGATAACAGTAAGTAGCTGTCCGCCATTTTTTGCATATCCGAGCGAGACGCTAGTTGCCCCAAGCCAGCCGAGTGCACCGTATACAAGTACGAGCCCTGTAGCGGCAATAAGCCCTGCTTTTGCTGTGGCGATGGCAATGGACTTACGATCATTCACACCTTTAGAGCGAATTGCATTTACAACGATAATTCCGAATGCAAGTGCTGAAATAGTGTCCATTGTTAAGTAGCCTTCCATAAAGCCTTTGAAGATTGGAGAAGTTTGATACTCTTGCATCGCTGGTCCTGATTGCCCAAGTGGTGTAAATACACTTTTAACAAATAATAAGAAAATAGAGAGTAATAAAATAGGTGTTAATACATTCCCAATACGATCAACAAGTTTAGATGGATTCAAACTCAGCCAAAATACGATAGTAAAGAAGATGATTGTATATACAAATAGCACTAGGCTGCTAGAGCGGATTGTTTCTGGCAAGAAAGAACTAACCCCCATTTCATAAGCGACATTTGCAACACGTGGGATGCCCATGGATGGACCGATGGCAATGTATACAACTACTGTAAAGAAAATTCCGAATAATGGATGGGCATGACTTGCAAGTTGCTGCATTCCATTTCCTGATAGAGAAATTGCGATAACAGTAAGTAGTGGTAAGCCAACTCCTGTTAGTAAAAATCCAATCATTGCTGGCCAAAAGTTTTCACCTGCGTTTTGCCCAAGCATGGGAGGGAAAATTAAATTACCTGCCCCAAAAAATAAAGAAAATAGCATAAGACCCGTGAAAAAAATATGTTTTTTTGATACAGTGTTCATTGTTTTTCCTCCTTTTTCATTCATTTGTAAGAACACAAAAAACTCGTCCCTAAAGAAAGGGACGAGTTATATTTACCCGCGATACCACCCTAATTTACACATGTAGAAATAAATCTATATGTATACGGCTTTGCAACGTACAACATGATACGTGTTCCTTGTAACGGGGGACGGCCGGTAAGAACTTACTGTAACATTCGGTTCTACTTCTCGGAGATGATTTTCGATTACGCACTGAACGTTGGCTTTCAGCAAATCGCCAACTCTCTGGGGAACAGTTCTATAACGTACTCGTTCTCGTCAATGAATTTTTATTCAAGTATTCTGACAGTATTGTTGCATGTTTTTTTTAGAAAGTCAATATGTTTTTTGGAAGATATATTTATATATGGAAATATTGAAAGTGATATTCGTTGTTGCAAAAGGAATAATGAATTGTAAAATAGGAGTAAAAATTTGCGGAGAATTGTAAAATTTATAGAGAAAGTTGATATTTATAGGAGTAAAGAAGGGATTGTTTGAATTTACAGAGAATAATACAACAATCCACTTGCTGGAAAGAACAAACCAAAAGAGGTGACTGAAATGCTTGCGATGGGAGTATTATTTGGCATTATTGCTATAATTGGTTTTATGTGGTTATATTATTCGCGTTCGTTTAAACAAGCAGAAGTTTTACTCTTTCAAAAAGGTAGTTTATTGACAAATCAGTCTAGATATTTAGTATGTCCGAAGTGTGGAAGTGCACAGGCCAGAAGTGGAGGATATCAAGAGTGTTGTAAAATTAGATTATGAAAGAAAGGAAGCCTCACATTATTTTGTGAGGCTTCCTTCCTTACAACTTCATGGCGCTCCAAATTGTCCATCGATCTCTTTCAATAATAGGAGAGACGTTTTGTAATGCGGTCTGTATATGTTGTAGAAGTTGAGAAAGTTCATCATCTGTTAACTCATATAGAATGGATCGACCTGTTCGAGGAGATAAATCTTGCAATAATGCTTCTACAGAATCATGTATTTTTCGTATTTCCCATTGTGTTTGTGCGGGAAGTACATGAAGAGAATGTTTTTGTAATTCTGTCTGTATAGTGTTGGTTTTTGGACGTCTTTTTGACTCTATTTCAATAAGTTTTGGAAATAGAGAGAAAAAATATCCGCGAATGTGTTCGGGACTTCCTGGAATTGTACAATCTTCAATTGTTCGATCTTGTAAAATAAGTACACCGTTTTTATTTAATATACGAGAAGCTTCACGTAAAAATGTAGGAATGTCTTGTAAATGATGAATAACTGCACGCGAAATAACTATGTCGAATGTTTCATTAGGGTATGGGATATTATGTGCATCACCGTGGATGAATGAAATGTTTGAAAAGTTGTTACAATTTTCTTTTGCAGCTTGTAATATTTCTTTTGAAAAATCAAGTCCCACAACATTTTTGGCTCCCATAAGAGCGAGTTCTTTCGTATAAATCCCACCACCACAGCCGATATCAATTATTTGCTTGTTTTGTATTTCTGTAATGTTTTTTACCATTTCAGCCCAAGAAATATGAGCGTTTCTTGTTGCATATGTGTACTTATTATTTTCATCATGAAAATTAATGGACATGATAAAGACCTCCTTTCAATGATTAGTATAGCGTATTTAATAGGATGTCACGTTTTTGTTTTATGTATGAAGATTATAAGGATTTCTTATCGTAAGAGGAGGATTAATTTGAAAGGGAAATATGTATTGGTGTTGTTGTTTGTTATGTTACTAGCAGCTTGTGGTCAAGTTGAGCCGAAAAAAGAAACAAAAAAAGTAGAAGAGACGGTGAATGAAGTGAAAGAAACAATAGGGGTAACCGTTATACAAAAAAAACATAAAGAGAAAAAGTTGCAGGAATCAGAAGCGAAGTTAGTAATAGACATTTTGAATAAAGCTGAGAAACAAGAAATAACAGGAAGCTTCGGTGAACCTGAATATGAAATACAAATTAGTAGAGATGGGAAAAAAGAAACTTATTATGCATGGTTAAGAGGAGAAGATAGACGAGGATGGGTGCAATATAAGAAAGCTATGTATATGTTGAATGAAAAAGATACGGAAAAGCTTTTGGATATATTTCCAAATGTCTCAGAACAAAAAGAAGATGAGATGCAGGTAAGCCCTTTAACAGAAGTAACAAAAAAAGATTTACAGATTACCGCATTTCATATTAAAACAGGCGATCAAAACGTGAATTATACGGTACGGTATACGATTTCACAATCACTATACAATAAGTTAGTGAAGGAGCAAGAATATTATTTGCAACTCAATTTTCCAGAAAAAGTTCAAAAATTAATTGGAGCAAAAGAGAGTGAAATAATTTTAGGTGAAAAAGTAAAGGAAGGGTATAAGCAATATGAATTGCATGCTACTGTTCTGATAAAAAGCGCTTCACAATCACAATTAAAATCATTAGAAACATATTACGAAAATTATGATTTGAAAATATTAAACAGTGAAAAAGAAAAAATAGGTGTGTTTCAAAATATAATTCAGATTGTTAAAGATTATGGTGAAAAAATGAATTTTCAAAGATAAAGTGAGCCTTTAATTAGCCCTTACGGATTGGAATGAATGTAAACTCGTCAAATCTATATGGCCTTTCCTAGGAAATGATAATAGAGAGGGGAAAGCACCCCTCTCTATTACTTTGCTTTTGCAGATGGCTCATTCATTGATTTTCGTGTAATAAGAAAAGAAATCATAAGAGCGGAAAGGATGACAAGGGCAATAAATACGTGATTGGGCAACAAATCTAATAATAATACGTAACTAACGGTATAAAAAATAAGAGTTGAAGCTAAAAACGATAGAGCACCTATTATAAGAGATTGTAAATTCATTTGTGTACACCTCCTTTTATTTATATTTTTGGCTGAAAATGGATTATATAAACATTATTTCTAACAATAGAAAAAAATATGTCATAATAGAGAAAAGAACAAGCTTTGATGAATGAATATGATTCATTAATGAGAGATAAAGGAGAGGAATATGAAAAATAATAAAAAAGGATTATGGGGAATTATTGTTGCGGTAGGTCTATTTTTACTGTCTAAGTTAAAGTGGGTATTTGCAATTTTTAAATTAGCAAAGTTTTCAACGGTATTTAGTATGTTTCTATCGCTTGGCGCATACGCAGTTCTATATGGTTGGAAATTTGGAGTAGCGCTCATTTATTTGTTGTTTGTTCATGAAATGGGCCATTTATGGGCTGCGAAAAGAAAGGGGATCCCGACATCGCCAGCAATCTTTATTCCATTTATGGGGGCCCTTATTGGAATGAAAGAGATGCCGAAAAATGCGAAAGATGAAGCTTACATTGCCTATATGGGGCCGCTTTTCGGACTTCTGTCATTTTTACCGGCGATACCGCTTTATATAATGACGAAAGAGCCATTTTGGGCGCTTGTTATTTTGCTTGGAAGTATGATTAATTTCTTTAATTTAATTCCCGTTTCGCCGCTAGATGGTGGGAGAATTATTTCAGTTGTCAGTACTAAAATTTGGGGAGCAGGCCTTATTTTATTACTTGGCTATTCAATTTACTTTAAAAGTATTTTGGGAGGATTTATTGTTATTATCGGTTGTATGGAGTTATATAGAGTAATAAAGAGAGATGAGCCGATTAAGGAATTAGGGCATAAAATTGATGGGATGAAAGAATATGTTACTAGGCTTGAAGAGGAATTAAAAGAAACGGGTGCTGTACATCGGACTATATACGTGATGCATCATGAGATGAATGCATTAAGACAAAGAGAACGGGAAAAAGAGTTACAAATAGGTGAACTTCAAAAAATGGAAGTGTTAGAGTATCTTTTACCGAAGTTCGAACCGTTAGATTATGTTCCATATGAAGATGAAAAAGATGAGTATACAATTCACATAAGGGAAGCATTTGAAGCGTCAGAAAGAAAATTAAATGAATGGAAAACAGAAAAGGAACAACAAGAAAACTATTATAAAGTGGATGAGAAAACGAAATGGACAGTATTTGCTTGTTATATCGGATTAATGGTTATACTCGGTTACACAGCTTATGAAGGATATATTGTTTTACAAGAACATTTGCCAACGAGAAATGTATAGAAAAATATTGTCGAAATGATAGGAAGAATTAATACAGGAATTATATTTCTACGAGAGAATGTTACAAGTATAGTCATACGTTGCAATATTTTTAGTAGAGAAGGAGTTCTGTGTATGAAGAAATTGTTAAATGTATTAGGTATTATTATCGTGATGATCATTGCGAGTTATAGTCTTATGAAAGTGCTGTTACATTATGCGAATAAGCCTGCTGAGGTAAATACAATAGCTCAAATAGAAGATGTGCAAGAAGAGACAAAAGTGCTAGATTTTATTCGAATGACACATGAAAGCTATAATAATTTCTTAAATTATGGTAAAGCAGAGAATTATACAGACGGGGATTGGAATCAATTTAAGCAATGGTTTCAACAACAAGAACAATCTTTAAAAAATATACATACGGAAATAAAGAATGAAAAAATAAAACGCGATGTAAATAGAAGCTATGAAATTGTAAAAAAAGGTGTGGAACTTCAAAATATTGAGTATGTAGTGTATGCCCACCGTGTATATCATGACTTGGATATTATCGTAAATAAATATAGAGGTGAAACGAATATCTGGGGGTATACGGAGTTTGGCGATGGGAAAGATATAAAAGTAATCGAACAAGCTATACAAACAAAATAATAAGCTAGCTAGAATTCTAGTTAGCTTATTTTCTTTTGTAAATGCAATGTTCATATATTATTCACAAAAACACCGTGTTAATAGTGATTAAAATCACAATCTGCATTATAAGATTCAGTTAAACTAAAAACAGTTAAGGAAATAGAGGAGTGGGATACAATGTTAAGTGCAAAAACAATTGAAATCGTAAAGTCAACAGTACCATTATTACAAGAAAAAGGTGTTGAAATTACAACGAGATTCTATCAAATTTTATTTTCGGAACATCCGGAATTGTTGAATATTTTCAACCATACGAATCAGAAAAAGGGAAGACAACAACAAGCGTTAGCGAATGCTGTTTATGCAGCTGCAACGTACATTGATAATTTAGAAGCAATTATTCCAGTTGTAAAACAAATTGGTCATAAGCATAGAAGTTTAGGGATTAAAGCTGAGCATTATCCGATTGTAGGTACATGTTTACTACGTGCCATTAAAGAGGTCGCAGGTGCACCAGATGAAGTTTTAAATGCATGGGGAGAAGCATATGGTGTAATTGCTGATGCATTCATTAGCATTGAAGCAGAGATGTATGAAGAAGCTGCACATAAAGAAGGTGGATGGAAAGACTTCCGCAACTTTGTGATTGTAAAAAAAGTGAAGGAAAGCGATGTTATTACGTCATTTTATTTGAAACCTGAAGATGGAGGGAAAGTTTCTTCATTCATCCCAGGTCAATATGTAACGATTCAAATCAATATTGAAGGTGAGACATATACACATAATCGTCAGTACAGTTTATCCGATGCTCCTGGGAAAGAATATTATCGTATTAGTGTAAAAAAAGAAAAAGGTGTAGATACACCAGATGGTAAAGTGTCTAATTACTTACATGAACATGTAAAAGAAGGAGATGTTTTACCAGTAAGTGCACCAGCGGGAGATTTCGTGTTAAATATGGATTCAACATTACCAGTTGTACTAATTAGTGGTGGAGTAGGGATTACACCGATGATGAGTATGTTAAATACGTTAATTGAACAAGATTCAAAACGTAATGTATATTTTGTTCATGCAGCAATAAATAGTAATACACATGCAATGAAAGAACACGTTAAGGCAGTAGAAAATGAATATGAACAAGTTAAAGCATATACTTGTTATTCTGCACCGACTGAAAAAGATTTAGAAATGAAGAACTTTGATAAAGAAGGTTTCATTGAAAGTGAATGGTTAAAAACTATTATTCCGACAACTGAAGCAGAGTTCTATTTCTGTGGTCCAGTAGCATTTATGAAGCATATAAATGCTGCACTAACTGATTTAAGTGTGAAACAAGAGCATATTCATTATGAATTTTTCGGCCCAGCAACAAGCTTACAATAAGCAAAAAAACGAGGTATTTATTTTACCTCGTTTTTTATTTGTTCTCGTAATAAACGGTTTACTGTTTCACGGCGTATACCTATCAGTTGGCCAATTTCGGTTTGTGTTAATATTTCATATATAGGAATGTCACCTAAATATAGGGTGAACCATTCTTGTAAACGATGAAGACGTTCTTTCGGGGAGACGGTTGTCAATTGATCAATTCGTTGTTGCATCATTCTTAATTTAGATTGTAATTGCATAGCAATGTTAGCATACGATTCGGGATTTGCTTGAAGTCTCTCATACCATTCACTACTAGTGATCGGTTCCACTTCTGTTTTTATTAAAGCGATAGCTGTACCGTGATATTCTTTCGGTGAAATTAAAGAATGATGAGGTATCGTTTCACCTGGAACGATAATGTTGAATAAAAATGGTGTTCCGTTTTCTTCTAGCCGAACTACTTTTAATAAGCCTGTTTTTATAAAGTATAAAGGACCGTCCTCGCCTTGACGGAATAGTACATCTCCTTTGTGTAGAATCAATGTTAGCCCCCCATTAATATGTTTCTATTTCTTCTATTTTAGCGTATATGTATATAGACAATATGCTATTTCAACAGCAATTTCATTGACGAAATGTATGCTATTACAGTAGTATACTATTTAGTGTGTAATAGTACTAGCAATGAATACGCTGTAGGGGGTTTAGTATATTGTTAGATGCGATGAGAATGACGGATATGAGAATTCCGGCGAATGCTATCATTCATGTAGAAGAGATGAAAGGTGGAGTCGTTTTATCCGTTGAAGTAGACGGCCAAATTATTTATACGATGGCTTATGATGAAGAAACAGATAGTTATGCTGAATTATATGATCGAAAGGATAAGAGGGCGTGCCAAGTACATGAAGACTTCATGGGATGGTCACTTCTTCACTAAAAAAGATGTCAATATGACATCTTTTTTTATTAAATCGATAGAATATACAAAGAAATGAAATATAAGGATAAAATTTGTAATAATTGATTTTGCATTGTTAGCACTCTGTAACTGCAAGTGAACTATTTTTTCGCTATCATAAAGATAACAGTCGCAGTTATAGGAGTGGTCAACTTGAAGAAAGTACATATTTCAAATTATATGTTATTATGTGTTTGTTTAATTTTATTTGTTCTCCTCGGAGGATTTTTATATTCATGTGTATAAGAAAAACGCATTCTAAAAAGAATACGTTATAAAAGGGAAATAATGATTAATCTAGTTCCAAGAATAATTAACGTAATACGCAATAAATTAATTACGGCGTTACCACTTAGTTTTGTATTAATGTAAGCCCCGATTTTTCCGCCAATCCATGCACCCGGAATCAGGATTAATGCATAAATCCAGCTGACATTTCCAAGTGAGATGTGAGTTGCAGAACTTACAATTGCTGATAGAAATACGATGAACATTGAAGTTGCTACTGCAATATGTGCTGGGAATGCAAAAAGAAGCATCATTGCTGGAACAAGTAAGGCACC
Organism: Bacillus sp. PK3-067; assembly: GCF_056738645.1. Taxonomy (NCBI): domain Bacteria; kingdom Bacillati; phylum Bacillota; class Bacilli; order Caryophanales; family Bacillaceae; genus Bacillus; species Bacillus sp. PK3-067. The sequence goes on from NZ_CP096490.1 coordinate 1,384,664, forward strand.
GCCACCAATTCCAAATAATCCAGATATAAACCCAACTATAAAAGCGATAAAGATAGCAAGAAACGGTGGGAATTGGTAGTGTACAGTATTTCCATCATTATCTGTAAAAGAACGCTTAATTACAGACGTATTTGAGAGGGAAAGAGGTTTTAATTTGTCTCGAAGCATAAGTAGAATTGAGACGAATATAAGGAAAATCCCAAAGTATAAAGAAAATGTGTCTTGGTTTAAAAATTTATTTGCCCATGATCCGATAATACCACCAGGGCCGCTTCCGATAAATAAAATAAGTCCACTTTTATAATCTACTCGCTTATGCTTCATGTAAGTAAGGGTGGAAGATAGTCCTGTGAAAACGACTGTTACCATAGAAGTCCCTACTGCAAGTTGTGGTGATAAACTGTGTAATCCAATTAATAACGGAACAATAATAATTCCGCCTCCAAGCCCAACTAGGCTGCCGATTGTTCCGGCGATTAGTCCGATGAAAAGTAACATGATGTATTCCAAAATTGCCAACTCCTCTAAATAACTTATCCATCAATTATTATACACGCTTTTTAATGAGAAATAGGCTTGTTCACAAAAAAGTCGTCTTCCTAGAAAAATAAGGAAGACGACTTTTGATTAGAAAACAAAATGTAATAGGTAGTAAAACAGAGCAGCTAAAGAAGCTGAAATAGGAAGTGTAATAACCCATGTAATTAACATACGTTTTGCAGTTCCCCATTTTACCCCTTTCACACGGTGAGAAGCACCAACCCCTAAAATAGAAGAAGAGATAACGTGCGTCGTACTAACCGGTAAGTGAATGAATGTTGCACCGAAAATAACAAGTGATGATGATAAATCGGCAGCTACACCATTTACAGGACGAATTTTCATAATTTGTCCACCGACAGTTTTAATAATTTTCCATCCACCGACAGAAGTACCAAGCCCCATTGCGATAGCACAAGATAATTGTACCCAGAACGGGATATCGCTAGAAGTATGATAGTTATTAGCCATAAGAGCCATCGTAATGATTCCCATTGCTTTTTGTGCATCATTCGTACCGTGTGTGTAGGCTTGTAATGCTGCAGTGAAAATCTGGAATATACGGAAGTTCTTATTCGTTTTTGTTAAGTTAAAGTTTTTAAATACTACTTTAAAAATACTGTATACGATATAACCAATAACGAAAGCGATAATCGGTGAAATGATTAAAGCTTCAATAATTTTAATAAATCCTTTAAGATTTAGCGAGCTAATCCCAGCGGCCGCAATTGCTGCACCTGCGATTGAGCCGATAATTGCATGCGAAGAACTACTTGGAATACCGTAGTACCAAGTAATTAAGTTCCAAGCTATCGCCGCAAGCAAAGCAGCTAAAATTACAAGAGAACCATTTTGTAAGGCGAATGGATCAACGATATCTTTTGTAATCGTTTTTGCTACACCTGTAAATGTCATTGCGCCTAAAAAGTTCATAATAGCCGCCATAATAATGGCATGTCTAGGCTTTAGAGCTTTCGTTGAAACAGCCGTTGCAATAGCGTTTGCTGTATCGTGAAATCCATTGATAAAGTCAAAAGCTAAAGCGCAAATGACTACTAAAACGGTCAGTATCAAGAGTGTATCCATGATCAAACTCCTTACGCGTTCTTCATAATAATTGTTTCTAATACGTTTGCAACGCTTTGACAGCTATCAGCTACTTCTTCAAGCTCTTCGTAAATCTCTTTAAATTGAATAATCTTAATCGGATCTTTTTCACGAGAGAATAAGTTCTTAATCGCATGACGGCGAATATCATCACACTGTGATTCATAATCCTTAATTTTAATCGCATTTGTACGAATGTCGACTAATTTTTTGTTAGACATTAATTCAACAGAGTTTGCAATCTCAATCGCACATTGATTAATTGCTTCTACGAATTTAATCATGTATTCATCAGCTTCTGTAATAGAATACATTTCGAACAGACCAGCACTGTGATCTAATCCGTCTAATACATCATCCATACTCATCGCAAGTTGTAGGATGTCCTCACGCTCAATCGGAGTGATAAACGCTTTGTTTAACTCCATAATGATTTCGTGAATAAATGAGTCACCTTTTGACTCATACTCTTTCATGCGCATAGAAAACTCTTTTAAATCGCTAGCATTTTTAATTTTATACTCCACGAAAAACTGCGCGCCTTCTTTTAAATTTTCGGAAACATTCATTAACATTTCAGAAAATTTATCTTTTTTTGATTTAAAGACCATTATTGTTACCCCCACAAAAGTAATATATGTAAAATATATTGGCTAATCAATTCTAACAAAAAACTGTCGTTTTTTAAAACATTTTATCGAAAAGTTTACAAAAACTTAACATAACTCTCGTTGTTCTATTAATAATATTAATATCCAATAGTGAATATCTTACTTGTAGAATGTCCTTTTCTTGCAAAAAGTATGAATGCAAAAGAAAAGCTTTACACTATAGGAATGACTACGTTATTATAATAAATTTAAAAGGCGGTATATTCTTCCTTTTAAAAAGAAGAGTGTAAATAAATGAAGGAAGTGAACGAATGAAATTGAAGAACACTCATTTTAAAAAAATGCTTGAGTGGTTCAATAAGAGGAAGAAACTTCGTAATTCATTAATTGTATTGGGAAGTGTATTCGTTACTCTATTTATTGCTGTAAATATAATAATTTCCATTCAAGACATATCTGAATTAAAACAAGCTGTTCCACAACCGACTTTAATTTATGATGCAAATAATGAGGTCGCAACTAAATTAGCTTCTTCGAAAACAGAAGGCGTTAAAAGAAAAGATATTCCTGATATTATGGTTCAGGCAATTGTTGCAGTAGAAGATAAGGAATTTTTTAACCATCATGGTATTTATTATAGTGGAATTATAAGTGCGGTTTTTAAAAATATTACAGCAGGAGAAGTTGTAGCAGGGGGAAGTACAATAACACAACAACTTGCGAAAAATGTATTTCTGACACAAGACCGCACATACTCCCGAAAAATAAAGGAATATTTTTTAACGAAAAAAATAGAGCGCACGTATACGAAAGATGAAATCATTGAAATGTATATGAACCAAATTTATTTTGGTGAAGGGGCTTGGGGTATAAAAAGGGCAGCTAAATCTTATTTTGATAAAGATGTAAAAGATTTAACAATTTCAGAAGCTGCAACGATTGCGGGCTTGATTAAAGCACCATCTGCGTATTCACCTTATAAAAACTTTAACAAGTCAATTGAAAGACGTAATGTCGTATTAAGTTTAATGAAAGAGCAAGGGTATATTTCTGACGAACAGTATAATAAAGAAAAAGAGAGCGGACTTGTGTTAAAACGTGGCGTTGATGATAAATACAAGGGAAAATACTCTCAATATGTAGACTATATTGTTAGAGAGGCGATGGAAAAGTACGAATTAACACAAAATGAAATTTTAGCGGGTGGTTATCGTATTTATACAGAGCTTGACCCGAAAAAACAACAGGCTGTAGAAGACGTTGTGAATAATGATAGTTATTTCAAAGATAGTGGCTCAGACCAACTTATGCAAACGGGTGTAGTTCTTATGAACCCAAAAACAGGTGGTGTACCAGCTCTAGTTGGAGGCAGAGGGCCGTATCAGTTTTTACAGTTTAACCATGCAACCCAATTAAAAAGACAACCTGGCTCAACGTTAAAGCCTTTGGCTGTATATGTACCAGCGTTAGAACAAGGATATGAAGTATACGATATATTAAAAGATGAACCATTTAACATTAAAGAATATAAACCACAAAATAGCGATCATACTTTTCACGGTGATGTGACAATGTATGAAGCTGTGGCAAAGTCGTACAATGTTTCAGCTGTGTGGCTATTAGAACAAATTGGATTAGATAAAGGATTGAAATCTTTAGAGCGATTTGGTATCCCATTAGTGCCAGAAGATCGTACGTATCCGATTGCTTTAGGCGGTATGCATGTGGGGACATCTCCATTTGTAATGGCTCAAGCATACAGTACATTTGCAAATGATGGAGTCCAAGTGGAAGCTCATGCAATTAGGGAGGTACAAAATGCTGAAGGTGAAACACTTGGAAAGTGGTATAAGAAAGAGACACGAGTGACGAGCGAGAAAATTTCTCAAAAGATGACATATTTATTAAAAGGTGTTGTCGAAAAGGGAACGGGTGAAAAGGCGAAAGTTAATAATGTTGATACGGCAGGTAAGACAGGAACTACTCAAATTGTAAATGGCCCGAGCACCGGTGCAAAGGATTCATGGTTTGTTGGATACACGCCAGATTTGGTAGGTGCGATTTGGGTAGGATATGATAAAACAGATAGCGATCATTATGTTCCGGGTGGTAGTCAAATTACGACGATAATGTTCCGGGATATTATGAAAAAAGCAAACGCAAATCCAGCTCAAAAAGCATTCCAGTTATCGCTCATATCTGAGGCTGATTATAAAAAACAATTGACTACAATAGAAGAGGAAAAACGAAGAAAAGAAGAAGAGAAGAGAAGGAAAGAAGAGGAACAACAACGAAAACAAGAGCAACAAGAGTGGCTTGATAAAGTGAAAGAATGGATTCCTTCATTTTGGTAAAAGAAAGAGGCGAATAAAAAAATTCGCCTCTTTTTTTGTATGAAAACAAAATAAAATTTTAATCGGTAGAGATTTTTGTCTATCTTAATTAGCTATTAATCCATATCCGTTGAGATACATGATATTACTCATTAAGTACAATATTCGTACTGCCAAAGGATTCGGAATCGTATGTGACGATTATTTTGCCTTTACTAATAGGTTCGTAAGGCAATTCTTCTTCGTAATTACCATTATTTTCATTGTGGATAGAAAGTGTAATTTCATCGATTTTTTTATTTGTATACTGATCTTTAATCGTTTCAGCAATTTGGAGTAACGCCTCGGAACTAGAAGCTTTCGTAATAAGCATTCCTTTTATAACTTTTTTTTCATTATTTGTTGCATTGGAATAAGGGATGTTGCTTTGTTTTGTATACAAAAGTTTGTATGGAACAGTTTTTCTCTCTGCTTTTGATATAGTGGAATATTTTAGAGTTAAAAAAAATCCTACACAGAAAATAATGCATACCATAAGAGCAAACCAAATGCGTATTAGTGACATAACTCTCATTTTCATCCCTCTTTCATATCTTTGACTTCATTATTTATCATACAAAATGAGGATTAAGATAGAGTAAATTTGAGGTAAAGAAACGTAAAGAAGGAGCACTTATCCTCCCAAACAAGTGCACCTTTTTATTAAAAGAGAGATTTAATAGTCAATCAAAATCACATCTATTACTTATAAATGTGCTTAGTCCTCCCAAAATATTTTCGGAAATTGTGGTTAGTAAATTCGGAAGACAGATAGTGTCGCAGTTGTATCGCCCGCAGGTCCTTGTTGAGGCCCTTGAGCACCAGTAGTCCCCGTAGTTCCTCCGCCTAGGCAACCAGATCCATATTGAACTAGAATAGCTTGGCCAAGAGCTTGAAGAAGTCTAACGAATTCTGTAAGTTCGGACTTAGAGATGTTAATGTGACTGCAAGTTCTGACTTCACAACAATCATTACCATAAAATACTTTTCCTTTATTTTTATTGTTCATCTTTTCATTCTTTTCTTTCATAGAATCAATAGTCATTACTATATATTAAAATGAAATTTCTACTAAATCCGTGCTGGACAAACTACCATTTCTAAAAAAATAAGAAATCGGCCCAGCTAGCAAAAAATAAGTAAAATATAGAGAAGGTTTTATATAATGTAAAGAAGAAAAGTTCAACATAAAAACTGCATGTCAATTGTTGAAGGATGTAACAATTGACATGCAGTTCGTGGATTGGATTTTATTTGTATTGATTTAATCTTTCAAGGGCTGTTTTAGGTAAGATTGGAATTGAAATAGTAAAAGTAGTACCATCTTCATTACTAGTCATTTTTAATGTACCGTTATGATTTTGAATAATTTTTTTCGTTACTGACAAGCCCAAACCTGTGCCGGAATCTTTTGTTGAGAAGAATGGATCAAAGATATAGTCTTGAATCGCTGGTGGAATACCAGTCCCATTATCAGTGAAAGTAATACGAACAAAATTATCTAGGCGGTAACTAGTGATTTGGATAGAAAGTTTTTTTTCTCCTTGAGCATCGACAGCGTTCTGGAATAAGTTTAAAAAAACTTGCACAAGTTCATGACGATCAATATGAACTAATATATCATCTAATTCGGTAGAAAAATTATAATCAATTGAAATGTTATGTAAAAAGACTTCGCTAGCTAGTAACTGTTGAATATACTCACGTAAAAATGTATTAATGGGAAAGGGTTCTCTTTTAAATTCACGTGTTTTTGAAAGAGATAAAAATTTTGTAATGATACTATTTGCTCGATCTAATTCAGGAATAAGTAAATTTTTAAATAGTTCTTTATTGGATGGAGAAACACTTTCTTGTAAAAATTGTAAGTATCCTCGTACTGTTGTAAGAGGATTTCGTACTTCGTGTGCAATTCCAGCTGCGATTCGCCCTGCTAACGAAAACTTCTCTGCATCACGTTCTGTATTTAAATAATGAAAGACACTAATAACTCTAAAAATCTCCCCGTTATAATCACGAATAATTCGGTTATTTATAATGCCATAGTTTTTGTCTAAAACTTCTTCATTATATATTTCTGTTCCCGTTTTTAATGTTTCAATCGCTTTAATTTTTTCTTCCGGCAAGTTTAGTAATTGTTGAATCGGTTTTCCGATAATATCATTTCGTATTACACCGAAATCATCTGCAGCAACTTGATTACATAAAGTAATATTCCCTTTATTATCGATAAAGGTTACATGATGTGAAAAGGCATCAAAAATATGTACAAAGTGTTTTTCGAGTTGTTCAAATAAAAATAATGAATCACAAGTAAGTTGAAAATGAGCCTCTTTATTCTCTTTTGGTATTTCTTGAATGGAATGGGTTGTTCTAGTTTTCTTTATTCGTAAACCAATATGTGGATTTTTGTATGTGAAATGATGTGGTAATTGATTCACAAGTTCTTCATAAAAACGTACTTTATTTTCTAGTTCTTCAATTCGTTTTTCATGAGATACAGTAGCATCGTTTGGAAGCATAAATAAATAACCCCTCATTTTAAAAATTCTTCCATATAGTATATCATATTTTTATAAGGATACTCTTAAAGAAAAGGCTACATGATGCAAAGTGTTTGGAAAGTGAATAGAAGATGAAGTTAAAAAGGGAGGGGTATATGTGCTGTTTATTGGATTGACAGGATGGGGAGATCATGATTCTTTATACATAAATCCCTATGAAAATAGAAATAAATTACGAACATACAGCGAGTATTTTCCTATAGTAGAAGTGGATAGCTCATTTTATGCGATGCAACCTGCACGAAACTATACAAAATGGGCAATGGAAACACCGAAAGATTTTTCTTTTATCGTAAAAGCATATCAAGGAATGACAGGACATATGAAAGGTGAAATTCCTTTTTCTACGTTCGATGAGATGTTTGATGTATATAAACAATCTATTCTTCCCTTAATTGAAGCTGGTAAATTAAAAACGATTTTATTTCAATATCCACCATGGTTTGATTGTAAAAAGAAAAATGTAGATTTTCTTCGATATACGAAAGAAAAAATGGAAGGTTTACCATGTGCAATAGAATTTCGAAATCAAACATGGTTTTATCCAGAAATGAGAGATAGGACGTTACAGTTTCTAGAACAAGAGAAATGGATTCATACAATTTGTGATGAACCACAGGCTGGGATAGGTTCTGTGCCACTCGTGTTAGAGGTTACGAATTCAGACATGGCATTAATACGTTTTCACGGTCGAAATGTTCATGGTTGGCTTGATAAAGGGGAAAACTGGAGAGCGGTTCGCTGTTTATATCGCTACAACAATAAAGAACTGGAAGAATGGGTTGAACGATTAGAGCAATTAAAAAAGAAAACAAAGGATATATACGTACTGTTTAACAACAATTCAGGTGGGGATGCAGCAGATAATGCGAAACAGCTTATGAAAATGATGAACATTACATATGGTGAGCCGAAGCCGGAGCAATTAAATTTTTTTGAATGATAATAAACAAGAAAGGCACTGTACAAACAGGGGGAATGTACAGTGCCTTTCTATATGAAAAAGAGGGGTAACAATGTTACTGAGCGTTTGGTTGATTCATCAATTGTTGGCTTCATAATGAATGATAATGGTTATCATTATCATTGTCAATGGTTTTTCTAAAAATATATAAAAAACTTTGTATATTTTAAATAGAGATAAAAAAAGAACAGCATTAATGCTGTTCTTTTCCGTTGACGAATTGTTGTAAATCAAAAGGAGTTATCGCCTGGATAAATTCTTTTGAGATAAGTGTTTGAACGAGAGTGCTCTCAGAGATAGAAGCACCTGTTTTCTTTTCATAAGCTTGTTTTAATAAATCAAGTTTTTCAGCCGTTTCTTTTGGTAATTCAATTGTAAGTGTGTTCATAATTTCTCCCCCTTATTATTAGAGTACCACTACAGTATAGGAGAGACAAGAAAAGAGAATATGAAATATAAAAAAGGTTACCAAATTTTCAAATGGTAACCTTTTTTATGTATAAGAGTTATTAAGCAATACCGATATACTTTAAAGTTTTTGATGGAGTACTGTGATCAAAGAAGTGTTGTAAAAATGCAATATCAACACCTGATTTGTATGCACAATAACCCCAAGTTTTTCGAAGTGTATGTGAGCTAATCCCTTCTAATCCAACTTCTTTTGCAGCTTTGTTTAAAATGTACCATGCATGTTGTCTCGTAATAGATTTTGTTCCTTTTTGAGATTTTAACAATGGTTCATTACGTTTCCAAGTTTTACGTTCTTTCATGTAGTCTTCGATTGCGTGCTGTAAGTCTTCATTTACAGCAAACCATTTATGTTTCTTTACTTTTTCATTGTAAAATAAAATGGAATGGCGAACATTTTCATTTTCATCGATTACATCACTAACTTTTAATTGTAAGATTTCACTTACTTTTAAGCCAGAATTTACAGCTAATACGAATAATAAGCCATCACGTTTCGAAGATTGTAAAAGTATATTTTTGATAGTTTCTAATTGTTTTTCATTTTGAATAGGTTGTCCTGCTTGTTTCATTTCACGCACTCTCCTCTTTTATATGTGTAAAGGAAAGGATTAACTTGTTTCTTACTATAAAGGGAGAGTGTGAATTTCATGTGAACTCCTAGTGAAATTAAGACAAATTATTTGACTTCTTTTACTTTTTGTAAATTGAAATAGAATACAACACTGTTAGTCGTATTATACACACCGTATTCGGCATGATGGAGGTCTAAAATATTTTTTACAATAGATAATCCGAGACCGGTACCTCCAGTGTGACGGCTACGTGATGCATCTAGACGATAGAAGCGATCCCAAATTTTTTCAAGACTTTCTTCAGGGATAGGGTTTCCTGTATTCTCGATTTCGACTTTTACGGTATCTTCTGCTTCTATAATGGAGACTTGTATTTTTTCTCCCTCTGGCGTATAACGGATTGCATTACTTAGTAAGTTCACAACTACTTGCTCAATGCGACTGCGATTTGCTTTAACAAGTATAGAAGGGTCTGCATCGATGTTCACTTGTAAATGTTTTTCTTCCATGCTAAATAATAATTTTGTGTAGACTTGTTGCGTTAATTCACCGATTGAGAACGTCGTCATATCTAGTTTGTAAGTACCAGATTCCAACTTTGCTAATTCTAACATTTCAACAATCAGCCTGTTCATATTTTCTGTTTCTTCTAAAATAACATCAGTATAATACGAAGTATCCTTACTAACACCATCTTTAATTCCTTCTGCAAAACTTCTAATTACACTTAGCGGTGTTTTTAATTCGTGTGATACGCCAGAAATGAATTCTTTTCTTGTTTTTTCTAATTGACGTTCACGTTCAATATCTTGTTGTAACTTTGTATTAGCAACATTTAATCGATCGATTCGATCTTTTAAATTTACAGATAATGTATTGATACTGCCAGAAAGCCCGCCAATTTCATCGTCAGCTGTAACAGGTAATTTCTCGCTGAAATCAAAATTAGCCATTTTTTTTGTAACACGATTTATTTTAATTAATGGCTTAACAATGATTTTTGAGTAGTAGAAGGATAACAAAATAATTACGAGAAACACGATGATTAAGGCATAGACATAATAATCTTTTAAAACGAGCATCGCTTCATTAACAGGCTGCAAAGATGCTATCGCAAAAGCGTATTCTGTAATCCTTCCATTTTCTATAATCGGTTTTACAAAGATACTATTTTTTATATTTTCTCCGCCATCTAATATGAAAGTACTTAATTGGTTCGAGTTAGAAGTTCCCTCTCTAATCATATCTGCAAAATATTGAACGGCTTGTAATGTTTCAATATCATTTGCAAGACGAACCTCCGCTTTGGATGGGAGCTGTAACTTAGTTATAACACCTGTAAAGACGATTCGAGTTGTAGATTTGTATCGGCTTGCAAGTCTGTTCTTAGAAGGGTTACCATTAATTGACTGAAAATCCGAATAGAAATGTTCGTTCTGCCATTGATTATAATTCGTTCCTAATTTTTGTGGTGTGATTATATTATTCTCTTGTACGACTCCATCAACATTGATTATTACATCTTTTTTTAAGCCTAAATTTTCGAATTTATTATATTCTTCTGGTGTTAAAAGATTATTGAGTGGTATGGAATACTGTTTTTCATTTTTGGGATTAATGACATCGATATAGTAATTATTATCACTTTTAATAATGCCGTTGGAATCCAAAAACTGCATATCTGCATTTGTTTTATCATGAAATTCTTGTTTTAGTTTTCTAACCTGCTCATAACTTTTATCACTTTTATCGTAATTATCTACGAATTTTTCAAAAGCAGTTTGGACTGTTTTTACTTTCTTGTTAATATAAAATTTTTCTAAAAATAGAGATTGTCCTAGGAAAAAAAGTAGGAATATGATTGTAAATAAAGTGGATGTTAATAAAAATAGTTTAAAGACGATACTTCTGTTTTTCACTGCGTCACCTCTTATGAGAAATACTGTAAATGATTTCTTTATCCCGTTAAATCCGATTGGTTCAACTAATAATCAGTGGGGGATGGAAAAACCCTCCACTGATTAAAGTTTCACTTCATTATAACAAACGTTACAAGAAAGTAGAGGGGAGAAATCTGTCTCTTTATAAAGTAGTTATTTATAAAAAGTCACATAAAAAGAACTCGCCAGACGTATGACAAGTTCTTTAGTGTATTATTGTTGAATTGCTGCATCTAAAGCGATTTCAATCATTTCGTTAAATGTAGTTTGACGCTCTTCAGATGTTGTTTCTTCGCCAGTGAAGATGTGATCGCTAACTGTTAATACAGATAATGCATTTACACCGTATTTCGCTGCTAATGTGTAAAGAGCAGTTGTTTCCATTTCTACTGCTAATACACCGTAATCTCCAAGTTTTTTAACTATGTCCATGCTTTCACGATAAAACACATCTGCTGTTAAAACGTTACCGACACGAACGTGTAATCCTTTTTCAGTTCCAGCATCATAAGCTTTCTTTAAAAGGTCAAAGTTTGCAGCTGGTGCAAAATCAAATCCTGGGAATGTTAAACGGTTCATATTAGAATCAGTACAAGCCGTCATTGCGATAATAACATCACGAACTTTTACATCTTTTTGAATTGCACCGCAAGTTCCAACGCGAATTAAATTTTTAACTCCGTAGCTTTGGATTAATTCGTTTACATAAATAGAAATAGAAGGAACACCCATACCTGTACCTTGAACAGATACACGTTTTCCTTTATAAGTTCCAGTGAAACCTAACATACCACGCACATTATTATAGCAAGTAACGTCCTCTAGAAATGTTTCAGCGATATATTTTGCACGTAATGGATCACCAGGTAATAGAATAGATTCAGCGATTTCGCCTTGTTTTGCTTCGATATGTACACTCATAAAAAAGTCCTCCTTATAATGTATTGATAGAAATCAATATCATTTGCATTATACACTACGAATCCTTTCAATTAAAATCTTTTTATTATTTGTAATATGTGCAAAATAGGAGGATTTCATAAATCATAATCTAGAATATATATCTTAAGAAGTTTTGTATGAATAGAGACAATAAAAATGGTAGGTGATGTTTTGAAAAATCTTGTCATTGGGCTTATTGCGTTAGTACTTATTGTGGCAGGAGGATTTTACATAAAAAAATATCAAGAAAACGAAGAGACTGTAGGAGATGTTCAGGAAGTAAAGTGGGATGTTTCAAATGGAAAGGGAAATGAGAAAGTAGATATTGTATTTCAGTTGTTAAACAACAAGAATAATGAAATTCGTGGTGTAAATGATCAAATGCGGGCAGTGATTGTAGATGGACAGTTAAAAAACATACAACAAATTAAACCCACATTTGCAGGGAACGGGTCATATAAGTTATCTTCCAAAATAGCAAAAGACGAAGAATATACAATATTTTTATACGAAGACAAAAATAAGTCCGTAGAGTCATTCGCTAGGAAGAATTTTGGTAGAACGAAAGAGGAGAACAATAAGAAAAAAGTGAAATTTCCAATCGACAGTGTACTTACAAAAAAAATAGGAGAGTATGAAGTTTCTCTTTTATTTGGCGCATTACATCCGAATGAACCAGTTACGTTAACATTTCAGTTTCAAGCGAAAAAGGGTGAAAAATTGAAATTGCATTCAGAGAGAGGAGAAGTAGAGTCACTCTATATAGTGGATGAAACGAAGGAGAATTTTTTATACGCTATGCCTGTAGATACGGATGAGCAATTACAATACCGAATTACATTTCCTGCCGAGGGCACGTATAAAATGTGGGGGAATTTCTATATAAATGGTAAGAAGTATGAAAAAGAATTTATTGTACAAGTTCAAAAAAGAAAAAACAGCTAAGAATTTAGCTGTTTTTTCTTTTTCCTATTAATTTTGTTACAGAGAGCATTGTAATTGGTAAAGAATGATTCTTCCTAAATGCTAAATATTTACCGCTCCATGCTGGTTTATATTTTTCTTTAAAATGTCGTAATCCGCTGAAACTATACGTATAACGAACGTTATTAAAGATTGCAGCAGCCACTCGTTCAGACCAGAAAGACTGTGTGGATAAACCAACATTTGAAAGTGGTGCCATACCGATATTAAAGGAGTGGTATTCATTTTCTTTTGCCCACTGGAATAAGTGGATGAAAATTGCGTCCATAATGCCGCTAGGCGCATCTGGATAATATCGCATTAAATCGACAGATAATGATCCGTTTTGATATACAGGCATGAATGTTGTGAATGCAATAATTTTTCCATCCGCATCAGATAATGTTGCGATAGGAGCGCGACTAATATATTCACGATCGAAGTATCCGAGTGAAAAACCTTTCTCTTTTTTTCCACCAAGCCATGCATCTGAAACTTTTCTTAACTCTTCATATAATTCGTCGGAGAAAGATGGCTCATGAATAGAGAATGTATAGCCTTCTCTTTCAAAACGGTTGAAAGTAGCTCGCATGCCAGCGCGTTTCTTTCCTGTTATTGTAAAGGTATTTAAATCAACAACAGCTTCTTCACCAAGCTTAAAGAAGTTATAACCAAAATCGTGGTATAAACTCATCCATTTACTTTCAATTTGATAGAATACACAAATGTATCCAAATCGATCAGCCTCAGCTAAAAACTCTTGCAATACAGTACGATAGGAGGAAGGGTCCCCAATTGGATCACCCAGTACAATAAGTCGTTTTCCAGTTATTGAGAAGAGAATGAGTGCTTTTCCATCACTACTGAAAAAGAACTGTTTATCTCCTAAAAAACCTAAATGACTAAGTACATTTCCACCATGTTCATCTAAGAAGTTTTGTAATCGTTTATCATTAGCTGGTTGCCCGGGAAATTCATTTCGATAACGATTTGCAATGAGTGAACCAATTAGTAAAAAAGTAGGAACAAAAAAGGCAGCTGCTAATGCACTTCGTTTTACTTGTGTAATATTACGAACGACAAAATCAGGTTTGAAAGCTTCTTTTGCACCTGCAAATAAAATACCTAAGTTTTTATATAAATATAACGTTACAAGTAGGAATATAAAAACTTTTACGATATCGGAAAGTGAGACTTCCATTTTCTCACGTACAAACCTTTTACGAAGCATATACAATACAGCGAGTACGATTAATAAAATAAAAGTTTCTTCAACATCAATTCCTTTTAGTGTGTTAAAAATAGCCGCTCCTATTAAAGAAACAATCGTCATATAATAAGAACGTTTTGTTCCGTAATATATCCCCCGCGAAAGAATGAGGAGGAGAATACCGAATGTTAGCGATAAGCTAAAAGAAAATTGAATAAGATGTTTTGGAGCTAGAATATGTAAGGCGTGTGCCCGATTTATACTTGTCGGTAGAATGGTTGATAAAATAACCATTAAGCCAGCAAATACTGTTAAAGCAGCAGATGCCCAAGAACCTAACTTTCCTAGAAAGTCACGCTGCAAAGTCCATATAACACCAGTTGTCTCTAATGCAGGCGCAATAAAAGGTTTATCTTCAAACTTTTTAATGGCTACTCCTGTCATTTCAAAAGCTGCAAAAATGAGACCAAGGCAGAAGGGCAAGATGTAATAGACGAGACGATATAATAACATAGCAGGGAGTAAAACACCTGTATCGATGCCGTATTGCCCAAGCCCAGTTAAGAAGACAAGATCAAATGATCCAAGGCCACCAGGAACAAGACTAACGACACCAGCTAAAGCAGCAATAACATATACGCCTAAAAACTTTTGGAATTCGATTTCAATGCCAAATAATAGTAATATGACGTACATAACAATACCAGCAGATACCCATTCGACTAATGAAACTAATGAGTATAAAACAGTTGGGTTTTTCTCCTCTTCTTCTTGTTCCTCTGTTTGCGTCGCTTTTCTATTTTTTAATTTAGAAAATCCGATATATATAGGGACGAAAAGAGCGAAGAAGATAAGAACAGGCCATAGCCATGGTTTTTCATGCAAAATAAATCTCGTGTCTAATATTCCGATAAGACCAAGAAATGAAAGAATGGCTAATCCATTAATAAAGGCAGTTGTCATCCAAGCGATACTTTTAATAAGTTTTCCATTTTCTTTTATATATGGACGATAAAGCATTGTGCGTACGCCGGCTCCAACAAGACCACCAAACCCGATAAATCCATTTAAAGTATTAGCAATCCACGAGATACGGAAAATCTTTTGGACAGGAATGTCAGCTTTTAAGTAACGAAGCATAACATAGTCATAAAAGAACATTGTTGATACAGCGAATGCACCAAGTGTAATTGCTAAAAAGACTCCTCCAGTTGGAATGTTTTTAATTGTATCAATCGCTTCTAAAAAAGAAATGCCCGCTAATTCTTTTTTTGCTTGAAAGAATACAATTGTTAATACAACAAATGGGAAGATAATTTTCCCGATTTGTAAGAAACGTTTCCATGAAAACGACATAAATACAACTCTCCTTGTATAAGAAAACTGAGACAATAATATTATTATGACAAACTTCAAGAAAAATAAAAAGGTAATTTCCTGTATAGGGGAGCTATTTTTTATATAGGTATATTTAAAAGAATATTTTGTTTATCGGAAAATTAAGTTAGAATAAGGTGAAAGAAGGGTGAGGGGGGAGTATATGATTATAAAAGGTTACGTAGGATATGAGTTAGAAAAAGAGAAACCTAATACATCAGAAGATTTTTTTAACAGATCTGAAGTGACATATATATTAAATGGTAAAGAGAAAACTTTTTCGGTTTTATACGTTCGATATTTTGAAGAAGTTTTACAAGAAATTACTCCTTTTGAAGGAAATCCAGTGTATAAAGTAGAAGAACAAAACATATATTTGCGCGATATTGTAGCGATATGTTGTTTAATGAAAGATAAGGAGCTTCGTGCGCAAAAACGTTTGTATTTAAATAATATGGAAGAATTTCAACAATATTTTGATGAGGGAACGGTGTCGAAAGTACAAGAAATATTGGCTGAATTACATAAAAATAAAAGAGTAGAAATAGCGTGAAATGGCAAAGGAGAGAGAAAAAATGTCTAATTTGATGGTTGAAAATCAAACAGAACAAGTTTCTATATTTTTAGAAGATGCTATTAATTTGATAACCAATTATGTAAATTATCATACGTTACCTTCTTTATTAGAGGAAACACCAGCAGGGAATGAGCGATATTATAAAGGGTTATTAGCATCAATGAGACGACTTCTCGTTTTTTGCGAAGAAGGACAGGATGCATGTTTTGTTTTGTTGAATAGCCAGCCATTTCGAAAAACAGCAGCTGAAAAAATTTTATATAAGATTTACCATCAAGTAATTGCAGAGTTTTTTTCACCGAAGAGTGATCATTGGTATGAAAATAGTCGGTCTGCATATACAGGGAAAAATTCTATCGTTTTTCAACAAACACCACCTGCATCTTTAGAGCAAGTGATGAAGAGTTTAGAAGGTAAATTTCAATTGATGCGTGAAGAACTAGAATATTATGAGACGGATTATCAGACAAAGATGTTACACAAATATTGATTGAGGAAAAGAAGCTAAGGTGACTTAGCTTCTTTTCCTTTTGTACAGTTATATAAGGGATTTTCATTGAATATAGTTAAGTGGATAGCATTAGGGAGGTGCAACATGAATCAGCAAGGTGTATTTACAGATTACTTTCATGAAGTAGAAAATTGGTGTGAAAGTGTTCTTCACGTATTAGATAGTCGCGCAATGGAAGTGTATGATGTCCATATGCTTGCTTATAAAATTCAGACGTTATTAGAGCGTATGAAAGAGCATGAGTATGAAACAGATGCAGAGTTTATGTATGAAATAAGCGATGATGTAGAACATATTCAGCATCACTTGCAGGAAGTATTTATGCAAGAAGAAGAGGAATATGAATTATATGAAAGAGGGGATAGTGAACGAGCTGTCCCAATTGGAGGACATACACTCCCGCCATTACCTTATCCATATAATGCGTTAGAACCGTATATTTCTAAAGAAATTATGATGTTACATCATGATAAACATCATCGGAGTTACGTGGAAGGATTAAATAAAGCAGAGAAGATGATGGAAGAAGCGAGAAAAACAAATAAATTTGATTTAATTAAGCATTGGGAAAGGGAAGCGGCTTTTCATGGGTCAGGTCATTACTTACACACGATATTTTGGAATAACATGAAAAAAGACGGTGGTGGAAGTCCAAGAGGAACTTTTTCACAACAAATTGAACAAGATTTTGGGAGCTTTTTACGTTTCCAAAAACATTTTACAGAAGCAGCCTCTAAAGTAGAAGGTTCAGGCTGGGCAATTCTCGTTTGGGTACCCCGGTCTGGAAGGTTAGAAATTTTGCAAAGTACACTTCATCAATTATTTACACAATGGGATACGATACCGCTCCTTGTACTAGATGTCTGGGAACATGCGTATTATTTACAATACCAAAATCGAAAAGATGAATATATTAAAAACTGGTGGAATGTTGTAAATTGGCCTGATGTAGAAAAAAGGTTTGAAACTGCGAAACAAATTGAATGGACACCATATTAGACGCAAATTCTCTGCGTCTTTTTTAATGGAAGTAGAAGGAAGATTTCGTTCATATTTTAAAAGGCCAAGCATACACTTGTACAAAAAGTGCCAAAAGGACGTGGGGGGGAAATATGAGACGAATTTGTGTAATCATTACGCTTCTTATGATGTATGCAAGCGTTATGCCGATTCCTACATATGCAAAGATGAACAGCAATGTTAGTGCTCGAAATGCTGTATTAATGGAGCAACAGTCTGGTCGTGTATTATACGGAAAGGCAGAACATGAGCCTCAAAAAATTGCTAGTATAACAAAAATTATGACCGCCTTATTAGCTGCTGAATCAGGGAAGATGAAAGAAATGGTATCAGTTAGTAATGAAGCGGTGAGGGTGGAAGGATCGGCAATCTATTTAAAGCCTGGACAAAAAGTGAAGTTAGAAGATTTAGTATACGGACTCATGCTTAGATCTGGTAATGACGCAGCGCAAGTAATTGCTGAAAGTGTGGGTGGGAGTATAGATGGATTCGTATATTTAATGAATCAAAAAGCGAAAGAAATTGGAATGAAAGATACGCACTTCTCAAACCCTCATGGCTTAGATGGAGATGGATCACATTATTCGTCGGCTTACGATATGGCATTATTAACGAAATATGCAATGGGAAACGAGACATTTAAGAAAATCTTTGGAACCAAAACATATAAATCAGATTCTTGGGATTACCCGTGGAAAAATAAACATAAGCTGGTAACGTCTTATTATGAATTTGCAACAGGGGGAAAAACAGGCTTTACGAAGAAAGCTGGGCGAACGCTTGTTACAACGGCATCAAAAGGTGGACTAGATTTAATTGTCGTAACTTTGAGTGCCTCTAGTGATTGGGATGATCATATGAATTTGTTTGATAAAGGTTTTGACCGTTTCAAACAAACGAAAGTTTTAGGACAAGGAGCAATTGCTGAAATAAATGAAAAGAAGTATGCCAACCATGTTTATACGAAAAATAGTTTTTCGGTACCGTTAACTGAAGAAGAAAAAAAGAACGTAGTATTAAAAGTTGAACTCGATAAAAGTACAAAACTTACGGATGGAGTAAAGGTTGGGAAGACAGACATTTATGTTGGTAATGAAAAAGTTGGAGAACGGAATTTATTTTATAGTAAACGAAAGTTAGTAGCTACAACGGGACTTTACTGGAATAATGTGAAAGAAATTTTTTCTTACATGATAGGTGTTGGGAACGATGGTTAATCTCGTATGGGTAGCGATGGCTGTCATTGGGATTGTATACGCCATGATAAATGGAACGATGGAAGAAGTGAATAAAGCTGTATTTGACGGAGCAAAAGATGCGGTAACGATTTGTATAGGACTTATTAGTGTTTTAGTATTTTGGCTCGGTTTAATGAAAATTGCAGAGGAAGCCGGATTGTTAAAAAAATTAGTTACACTTTTTATGCCGATAGTAAAAAGGTTGTTTCCAGAAATACCAAAGAATCATCCGTCTATGGGATTTATTCTATCAAATATGATGGCAAACTTTTTTGGTCTAGGTAATGCAGCGACCCCTCTTGGTATTAAAGCGATGGAACAACTGAAAGAGTTAAATGGAGGAAAGGATTCGGCGAGCCGTTCTATGGTGACGTTTCTAGCATTAAATACATCAGCTATTACATTAATTCCTACGACAGTCATTTCCATTCGAATGACGTATGAATCAGCGAATCCTACTGAAATTGTTGGGGTAACATTTATTGCACAAGTACTTTCTATGATTGGGGCAATTTGGATTGACCGCTATTTTTACCGAAGAAGGAGTAGAAAGGGGCGGAAAAAATGAGCATTGTAAATACAATTTCCTTATGGGTAATCCCTTGTGTAATTGGTTTTATCCTTTTATATGGCACAATAAAGAAAGTGCCGACGTATGAATCGTTCGTTGAGGGAGGAAAAGAAGGGATTCAAATTGCAATTTCCATCTTACCGTTTATGGTTGGAATGCTTGTGTCTATTTCTATATTCCGGTCTTCAGGTGCGTTAGATGCAATGATATCGGTAATGAAGCCAATGTTAGATTTGATCCATGTTCCAGCAGAAATTGTACCCTTAGCACTTATACGCCCTATTTCAGGCTCTGCTGGTTTAAGTATTACGACCGATTTAATTGCAACATATGGGCCAGATTCGTTTATTGGGAGATTGGCTTCTACGATGCAAGGGAGCACAGATACGACTTTCTATATTTTAACTGTATATTTTGGAGCGGTTGGGATTAGAAAAATGGGGGATGCACTAAAAGTAGGACTTTTTGCAGATTTAATCGGGATTATATGCTCAATTGTGTTCGTTTCTTTATTGTTTCAGTAATACTATTCATTTTTTACGCTATTTCGCTTATAATACGTATACGACCACTATTAAGGTGTAGCTTAATAGTGGTTTTTTTATGTGGTATTTTTGACAAAATGATGAACTTTTATTGTGAGAAATATGAAAAATATGGACAATAATAAAGGGTAAAAACATGATTTGACCTTTATATGTTTATTATCATCGCTATGTTGTTTAAGTAAGATGAAGCGAATAGCCGTAAAGCGTATGCGGTTGCCAAGTCTTTCTAATGTAAGGTAAGATAAATTCGAGGTGAAAAAAAGAAATGGAACGATTACAAAAAGTGATTGCGCAAGCAGGTATTGCATCGAGAAGAAAGGCTGAGGAATTAATTCAGCAAGGAAAAGTGAAAGTTAATGGAAAAATAGTGAAAGAGTTAGGGACAAAAGTAACTCCTCAAGATAAAGTAGAAGTAAATAATATCCCTCTTGAAAAAGAAGAACCTGTTTATTTTTTACTATATAAACCAACTGGCGTAATTTCAAGTGTATCAGACGATAAAGGAAGAAGTGTTGTAACGGACTTTTTCCCGGAAATTACACAACGTTTATTCCCAATCGGACGCTTAGATTATGATACGTCTGGCGTATTATTAATGACAAACGATGGGGACTTCGCAAACGTATTAATGCATCCTAGATATAAAGTTGAAAAAACATATGTTGCAAAAATAAAAGGGCCATTAACAGGTGAGAAAATTCGCATGTTAGAACGCGGTGTTACGTTAGAAGACGGTAAAACAGCACCAGCACGTGTGAAAATTATTTCTTGGGACAAGCGTAAAGAAATGGCTATTGTACAATTAACAATTCATGAAGGACGTAATCGTCAAGTACGTCGTATGTTTGAAGCGTTAGACTGTAAAGTAGTGAAATTAAAACGTGAACGTTATGCTTTCTTAGAAGTAGGAAGCCTGCGACCTGGTGATGCGAGAGAATTGACACCACATGAGGTGAAACAATTACGCGCGCTTGCTTCTACAAAGCCAAGATAAGCTATAGAGTTAAAAATTCACCAGTGGAGTGCTCTGCTGGTGATTTATTCAATACAACATTTACAGAAGATAATACATAACATTTACCGAGGAGAGGAGAGGTAATATGAAGAAAAATCGCTTATTATTTCGCGTTATTATTCTACTCATTTTATGTGGTGCTGTAGGATTTACCCTTTATCAAGGATTCTTTGCTAATAAAGAGAAAATGCAAATCGGAAAAGAAGCACCTAACTTTATTGTGACGGATTTAGAAGGAAAGAAAATTGAACTAAAAGATTTAAAGGGAAAAGGTGTATTTTTAAACTTTTGGGGCACGTGGTGTAAACCTTGTGAAAAAGAAATGCCTTATATGAATGAATTATATCCAAAGTATAAAGAAAAAGGCGTTGAAATCATAGCGTTAGATGCAGATGAAACGGATATTGCAGTAAAGAACTTTGTGAACCAATATGGTTTGAAATTCCCAGTTGCCATTGATAAAGGACAAAAGATTATAGGAACATATGGAGTAGGTCCTTTACCGACAAGCTTTTTGATTGATAAAGATGGAAAAGTAGTGGAGCAAATTATAGGGGAACAAACGAAAGAACAGTTAGAAGGGTATTTAAAGAAAATTACTCCGTAATAAAGAAAGCCTTTACATAAGGGGTGCGTGTTTATAGTGCCTCTGGTTTAAAAATTCTGAGTATTGCGGTAACTCAAGGTTAGAATATACAATAGTACATATAGATACAGGGGCGGTGAGAGTGTTGAAAGAAATTAAATGTGAATGTGGACATGTTAATCCGATAGGAACCGTTTTTTGTGAAGCTTGCGGGAAACCATTTGAAAGCAATGAAAATGCAAAACTATTGGATATGCGCTATGAGGGGAGTGCACGGAGATCTCTCACGCAGACAAAAACGATAGTCGATAAAATTTGGAGCTTTTTCTCTTCTGTAAAAGTAGGTGTATGGCTAATCGTAATAACTTTAGCTGCATCAGCGATAGGAACTATATTTCCGCAAGAAATGTACATAACTCCAGGTATTGCACCAGCTGAATATTATAAACAAGAATATGGATTTTTAGGACAATTATACTATCAATTAGGGTTTAATAATTTATACGGTTCATGGTGGTATATGATTTTGATTGCTTCTATCGGTATTTCACTTGTGATATGTAGTTTAGACCGCGTTATTCCACTTTATAAAGCTTTAAAAAAGCAAGGCGTAAAAAGACATCCTAGTTTTTTAAAGAGACAGAGATTATATGGGACTGGTACACCGCAAGAAGGTGACCTGGAAAGAGTGCAAGAGAATTTAAAGAAAAGAAACTATAACGTGAAAGTGGAAGACGGAAACGTTTTAGCAGAAAAGGGACGCTTCTCGCGTTGGGGTCCATATGTAAATCATATCGGTCTTATTATCTTTTTATTCGGTGCGATGCTTCGTTTTTTACCGAGTATGTACGTAGACGAAGCACTTTGGTTACGTGACGGTGAAACGAAAGAAATACCAGGGACGGATGGACAATACTACTTAAAAAACGAGAAATTTATAAAAGAAGTTTATGATAAAAGTAAGGACAAGGAAGTTTTTGATGAAGCGATTGATCGTGTAGGCGATAAAATGATTGCGAAAAACTTCCAAACGAATGCCGTATTATATAAAGCAGTAGGAGAAAATATAGCAGGACAAAAACCGAAATTAGAAAAAGTAAAAGAAGCGGAAATTCGAGTGAATGAACCACTGAAATTTGATCAATTTGCAGTGTATCAAGTGGATTATAAAGAAAGTGAATTTAAAAGTATGTCCTTTAACTTGCAAAATAAAGAAAATAATCAAAAGTGGGGACCAATCAAAGTAGATTTAACGAATCCTAAGGAAAAATATGATTTAGGAAATGGTTATTCTCTAGAACTATTAAGCTATTTCCCTGATTTTTATTTTGATGAGAATGGAAAACCAAATACAAAAACGAAATTACCAAACAATCCTGCATTTGTATTTAAAATGTTTACACCTGAAACACCAGATGGTGAAGTGAGTTTTGTTGGTATTCAGCAAAATATAGAACCAGATGGAAACAACAAATATAAAATGTCGTTTGCAGGTGTTGAAATGCAAAATGCAACAGCACTTACTGTAAGAAAAGATTTAACGCTTTGGATTCTCGGCATTGGAGGATTTATATTTATGGTTGGTGTCATTCAAGGTATGTATTGGAATCATCGCCGTATTTGGATACAACGTGTTAATGATGAATGGTGGATTGCAGGGCATACAAATAAAAATTGGTTCGGTTTAAAGAAAGATATTGAAAGAGTACTAGAAGGTACAGCAATTCCACAGCCAAATGATAAAGTAATTGATAAAAAAATTAGTTAAGGTGGGGAAACGATATGGTGCAAATAAGTAGTAACTTTCTCTTTACCGCATTTATTTTATATTTAATTGCCACTCTATTTTTCGGGGGAGCAATTAAAGAAAAGGGTCATAAATGGGCAAATGTAGGAATAACGATTACAATTTTAGGGTTTATTGCACAAACAGTATATTTTGTTACAAGGTGGATTGCATCAGGACATGCGCCAGTGAGTAACTTTTTTGAATTCGGTACATTTTTCGGCATGATGCTTGTAGGAGCATTTATTGTCATGTATTTTATGTACCGTGTAAGCATAATCGGACTATTTGCATTACCAGTTGCGCTTTTATTAATTGCCTATGCAAGTATGTTTCCGAGGGAAATATCTCCGCTTATTCCATCTTTAAAAAGTAATTGGTTACATATTCACGTGACGACGGCAGCAGCAGGACAAGCCATTTTAGCGATTAGTTTTATTACAGGTGTTATGTATTTATTGAAAAATGTAGATCAATCGACGAGAAGTAAACGTACATTTTGGCTAGAGACGGTAGTATTTACACTTGTTTGTACAGTTGGATTTATTGGAGTAACAACGGTATTTTCTAGTATGAAATATGAAGCGAAGTTTCAATGGATTGATAAAAATGAACAACAAGTGGAAATGAAATACAATCTTCCGGCTTTAGTTGGACCGCACGAAGGGAAGTTACTGACAGAAAATAAATTAGAACCGGCAGTTGAAGTTCCAGCGATTGTAAATGCGAAAAAATTAAATACTGTTATTTGGTCAGTGTTAGTTGGAACATTACTGTATATTGTATTAAGACTTGTTTTACGGAAGCGAGTATCGGCGGCACTTCAGCCGTTAGTAAAGAATACGAATAGTGATTTACTAGATGAAATCGGATATCGATCTATTGCAATTGGATTCCCAGTGTTCACATTAGGTGCATTAATTTTTGCGATGATTTGGGCACAAATAGCGTGGACACGTTTTTGGGGCTGGGATCCAAAAGAGGTTTGGGCACTTATCACTTGGCTCTTTTATGCGGCAGTATTACATTTACGCCTATCAAAAGGATGGCATGGAGAGAAGTCAGCTTGGCTTGCAGTAATTGGTTTTGCAATCATTATGTTTAACTTTATTGTAGTAAACTTAATTATTGCCGGTTTACATTCATATGCATAGAGAAATAAAATAGGGGAGTGCATGTCACTTTCCTATTTTATTTTTGTCAACTTTTCTTCTTTTTTGAGAAAAACATGACAAAGTAGCGGTTGATTTTGTAAAATGATGTCGAGGACATTATATGCTGTTCAAAAAAAATACATAGTTTTGGAAAAAAATTGAACAAAATTTATTATTCTTGTGAAGCATAATATGGGAAGTGAAACATTTAGAAGATTGCTTAAATAAACGAGAATAGCGCAACATAATAGTTAAAGAAGGGTAGGTGTGAACCGCTGAGGTGAGAGTACGCAGCGGGTAGAGATGGAAAATGAATCAAGAATTTTAATTGTAGATGATGAGGATCGTATTCGTCGTTTATTGAAAATGTACTTAGAAAGAGAACAATATACGATTGAAGAAGCAGATAATGGTGATACAGCTTTAGAAATGGCGTTGCAAAATGATTACGATTTAATCTTATTAGATCTTATGATGCCTGGTAAAGATGGCATTGAAGTATGTAAAGGGGTTCGTGAGAAGAAAGCGACACCAATTATTATGCTGACAGCAAAAGGTGAAGAAGTAAATAGAGTACAAGGATTTGAAGTTGGAACAGATGATTATATTGTAAAGCCATTTAGTCCACGTGAGGTCGTACTACGTGTGAAAGCGGTATTACGTCGTGCTGTACCAACAACATTCTTTACACAAGATACAACGACAAAAGATGTTACTGTATTCCCGCACTTAACAATTGATAACGATGCACACCGTGTTACTGCAGATGGTAATGAAGTAAACTTAACGCCGAAAGAATATGAGTTACTATTATTTTTAGCGAAAGCTCCTGATAAAGTATTCGATCGTGAGCAACTGTTAAAAGAAGTATGGCAATATGAATTCTTCGGAGATTTACGTACAGTTGATACACATGTAAAGCGTTTACGTGAGAAGTTAAGCAAAAAATCACCAGATGCAGCGAAAATGATCGTTACTGTTTGGGGTGTAGGTTACAAATTTGAGGTTGTGAACGACTGATGCTTTGGAGAAGTGTAGTAGGGAAGTTATGGATGACCATATTACTTCTCGTTTCGTTTGTTCTTGGATTTGTTGCGATTTTACTTTCACAGTTTTTTAGAACGTATTATGTTGATATGAGTGAAGCTAGGCTTCAAAAAGTTGCAACAAGTGTTTCAGAGTTAATTGAAGAAGGTGCCGATGTAAAAACGATTGAGAATATCGCTTACAAATTCTCTGACCCACTTTCAAGGATTATTATTGTAGAAGATGGTAAAGAAATCTCTTCTTCACCGAAACAAGAAGGGTTAGTCACTCTTACAATGGATGACTTAAAAGAAGATAAAGAATTAGCGGCTGTGTTTACAGACAAAAAAGAAATTAAGAATAATATTAGAAAAGCGTCTAATAGTAGGAAGAATAAAAACACCGAAAATGATATTATGATCGTCGGAAAACCAGTGCAATCAAAAAATCAAAGTGCAGTGTTCGTATATGAATCTTTACAAGTACCGATACAAGGTATGGAAAGAACAACTGATTTTATTTTCTTATCGGCTGGAATTGCGATTATATTAACAACTTTCTTTGCGTTCTTCTTATCTACTCGGATTACAGCACCGCTTCGTAAAATGCGTGAGGTTGCTTTTGAAGTGTCACGTGGGAAGTTTGATGCAAAGGCTCCTATGGTATCTCAGGATGAGATTGGTGAGCTTGCAACGGCCTTAAATCAAATGGGAAAACAGTTGAAGTTTAATATGAACGCCTTGCAACAAGAAAAAGAGCAGTTAGCAAGTATTTTGAGTAGTATGGCAGATGGGGTTATTACGTTAAATCAAGAAGGTGAAGTCGTTGTAATCAATCCGCCGGCCGAACATTTCTTACAAGTTTGGCAAGAAGAAAAAGAGATAGAGCTCAGTAAAAAACTACCTTCTGAACTTGTGGAATTATTCCATCTCGTTGTAGAAAGCGAACAACAACAAGTTGTTGAAATTAATTTACAAAAAGGAAACTATGTAGTTCTTATGACGCCGCTTTACAATCAAACGAAAATTCGTGGAGCTGTAGCAGTGCTGCGAGATATGACGGAAGAACGTCGTCTTGAAAAGATGCGTCAAGATTTTATTGCGAATGTATCACATGAACTTCGTACACCAATGGTCATGCTGCAAGGGTATAGTGAAGCGATTTTAGATGATATTGTGCAAACGAAAGAGGAAATAGATGAGTTTGTTCAAATTATTTATGATGAATCTGTTCGTTTAGGTAAACTTGTAAATGAATTGTTAGATTTAGCTCGTATGGAAAGCGGTCATGTAGAGTTACATATTGGTGAAGTGGATATACATCCGTTTGTTGAAAAAATTGGTCGTAAATTCCAAGGGATTGCAAAGGATAAAGAGGTCGCGTTAACGGTTGATTTCAAAGGTCCAATTGAACAATACCCGTTTGATGCAGATCGTATGGAACAAGTATTGACGAATTTAATTGATAACGCAATACGTCATACGAATGCAGGCGGACATGTAATGCTTGTAATTGATACGAAAAATAACGGTCTTATTTTTGAAGTACAAGATTCGGGTGCAGGCATTCCAGAAGAAGATATTCCATTTTTATTTGATCGTTTCTATAAAGCTGATAAAGCAAGAACACGTGGGAAAAAGGGTGGAACAGGACTCGGGCTTGCGATTGCGAAAAATATTGTTCAAGGCCATGATGGTAAAATTTCTGTATCAAGTGTTGTTGGAGAAGGAACTACATTCTCTGTATATTTACCGCATCGTATAATTTAGATATGCGTTTTTAAAGTTGATAATGAATAAAGTTCTGCTGTTTTTTATTTTTTTGTAAACTCAATTAAATAAAGAATGGTAGAACTTTTTTCTATGTTGCTCGAATAAAGAATAACAAGAGAGGTGCTGTGAAGAAATGAAATTATATACAAAAACAGGAGATAAAGGAACGACAAGTGTAATAGGTGGCAGGGTTGATAAAGATGATATCCGTGTGGAAGCGTATGGAACAATAGACGAGGCAAATTCTCATATTGGATATGCAATGACTAAGCTTCAAGGCGGGGCTTTTATAGATATTTACAATGAGCTCGAAAATATTCAACATGAACTATTTGATTGCGGAGGAGACTTGGCAATAGTGGAACAAAAAATTCCTTATAAAGTGACAATTGTGATGGTTGAAAGTTTAGAAAGAAAGATTGATTTATATATAGAAGAAGCCCCGCCACTAGAACGCTTTATTTTGCCAGGTGGTAGCGAGGCAGCGGCTACTATTCATATTGCACGTACTGTTGTAAGGAGAGCAGAACGCTCTATAGTATCATTGCAAAAAGAAGTGAAAATAAATGAAGTTGTATTAAAGTATGTAAATAGATTATCTGATTATTTGTTTGCGATAGCTCGAGTAATAAATGCCCGATTACAAGTGAAAGATGTGGAGTATAACCGTAGTGCATTAGTTTTTCGTGATAAGAAAGAGAAGGAAGTGGAGTAATTCACTTTCTTTTTTTGTATACTTTTTTCTGTAATATACCAAAATAGAGAAGGTATGGTGGTAATTAGAAAACGGAGGATGTATATGAAAGTTTTAAAATGCGGTGTCATGTTATTGAGTATACTGTTTGTATCTCAATTACATGTTTATGCAGAAGAAAATCGATGGACATGGCCTGTTGAAGGTCAGATAAGTGATTATTTTGGGACAAGGCATGGAAAACACTATGGTATTGATGTAGCTGCGCCGATTGGAACGCCTGTGGCAGCTATCCAAGATGGTAAGGTAACGAGGTCTTATTATTCAAGTAGTTATGGAAATGTTGTATTTATTAAACACGGAGAATATGAGGCTGTATATGCACATTTAAATAAGAGATATGTGGATCAAGGAGATTATATTTCCAAAGGAGAAAAAATTGGAGAAGTAGGGAACACGGGAGAATCGCGAGGTGCGCACTTACATCTAGAACTTCATCAAGGAAGATGGACGATGGCGAAAAAGAATGCGATGAACCCATTGCTTGTTTTAAGTGAACAAAGAAATGAAGTTGTTTCTTCGTCATTATATGTCGTACAAAAAGGGGATACTTTAGTTAGTATTGCACGGAAATTTAGTATGACACTTAAGGAAATTAAAGAAAAAAATGGATTGCAGCAAGAGCTAATTTATCCTAATCAACAATTATATGTTAAGTAAAGGAAACGCTTCAAAAATTAAACTTTGAACAAATTTATGTTCTTCTTAAATAAGATTCAATGTAAATGAAATTATATGGGCGCTTTTGCTAGAACTATTGAGTGAATCAGAGCATCTATATCTAAAAGAAAACCGTCCCAAAATTTATTTTGGGACGGCTTCTTTTACCAAAAAATAAAGACACATATAAATCCAGAAATAGCTAAATAGCTATATAAGTAAAAAACTTTTGTTCTTGTTTTCTCTTTTGTTCGAAACAGTACGATAGTCGGTTCAATTAAACCGATTGTCAAACAAAGTAGGCCAAGAAGCATACAACCAATCGAGATAGAATACAGGGCGATTTGTGGTGCTTGAAATGGAATCATCCATTTTAATAAAAATGCAATAAGTGCAGTGTAACAAATACTACCGATGTATTTATTCAGTGGTGTATTAGAACGAAAACCAGGAAGTTTTTTTAAGAAAGAGCGGGAAACAACTTCTGTTTGTAAAGATGTATGCTCTTCAATAATTTTTTGAGCTTCTTTTCCTTTTTGAAAAAGAGATAAGATCCAATTTCGCTCACCCTGAAAAATAAATTGAGAAGTTGTCAAATAGTGATCAATCTTCACTTTATTCCAACTCTTCCACGGATGACGCTCACACAATTTTAATTTACTTTCTGTTTTTTTATCATACTGATAAATACTGATGCCATCTTCATCGAAAGTAGCATAGTATGTCTCGTTTGAGAATGTGCCTAAATCAATTGGGCAGTAGAAAAGTAATTCTTTTTTTAAGTAAAAGTATTCTTTTCTTAAGTTTTTTTTCATTGCTTCTCGAATAGAATGTCTCTTGTCTTTTTTCATGACATTTCCTCCATAACTCAGAAAATGTTCTTATCTTAACAATTCAATATCTTATCACTTTTAATTATATATGACTAGGTAATTCAAAAGAGAAATGCCGAATAATAAAAAATATGGATTGTATTGTAAAATATCTCGCAATTTATTTGTTGTTACGAAAAATAAATAACTAATTTTAAATAAGTTACAATTTTTTAGTTCACAATGTTATGAGGTTGTTGTATAATGAAGGGGAAAATAGAATATCGGTCTATCTTCGGGGCAGGGTGAAAATCCCGACCGGCGGTGATGAACTATTTATGATTTTGTTCTAAGCCCGCGAGCCGTTAAGGCAGGATTTGGTGTGATTCCAAAGCCGACAGTATAGTCTGGATGGGAGAAGATGGAGGTTCAAGCGTTCAAAAAAGATATGGATTTGAACGTCTGTTTGATGTGCCTTAAATTCTCCCTTTGTGTAAAACACAAAGGGTTTTTTCGTTCTATGAAAAAATAGGCATAGCAGAACCTTTCCACTTTCCATGAGATGATCGATGGAAAAGGAGAGAGAAAGATGAAACAAAAAAACAGTGTAGTGCAGATGGTGAGTGTAGCGATGCTAAGTAGTATTGCATAT
Source organism: Bacillus sp. PK3-067 (assembly GCF_056738645.1). NCBI lineage: Bacteria > Bacillati > Bacillota > Bacilli > Caryophanales > Bacillaceae > Bacillus > Bacillus sp. PK3-067. Next base: position 1,414,979 of record NZ_CP096490.1, read on the forward strand.
TTACTAATGATGTTGGATTTCCCGTTCCCAGGGCTTCCGCCATTTTTGAAAATTGATTTTAGTGATGTACCAGCTCTAATTGCGGCAATTATCTTTGGACCAGTAGCAGGAGTGATTGTAGAGGCGATAAAGAACATTTTACATTACGGGATTCAAGGAAGTTTAACGGGAGTACCAGTTGGAGAAATTGCAAACTTTATTGCAGGATGTTTATTTATTGGGCCAGCAGCTTTCTTATTTAGAAAGTATCGTACTGTGAAGAGTTTAACTACAGGATTAATGCTAGGGACAATTACAATGGCACTTATTATGAGTGTATTAAACTACATCATCATATTCCCGGCGTACACTTGGTTTTTAAATTCACCAGCTATGTCTAGCGAAGCTATAAAAACAACGGTTGTAACGGCAATCTTACCATTTAATTTAATTAAAGGGATTGTTGTAACAATTGTATTTGTAGCATTATTTTCACGCCTGAAAGTATGGGTGTTTGCAAAAATGAAAAATGCATAATATATACTAAAACCATTAGTAGTGTGAAACTACTAATGGTTTTTTATTAAGGAAAATAAAATTTAGATACAAAAAACGCCCCTCATCAATAGGAGGGGCGTTTTTTGAAGTTAATAAAAGACTATTCGAATTTTAAAGCGTCTCCGTCGAATGATTCGTCAGCAACTTTAATTGAGTCAGTTGGACATCCTTCGAATGCATCCATCATATCTTCAATTAATACATCTGGAATTTCAACGATACCTTGGTTATCATCTAATGTTACAAATGCAATACCTTCATCATCATAGTCATAAATGTCTGGTGCAGCAGCGCCACAAGCACCACATGCAATACAAGTATCTTTATCAACGATTGTATATTTTGCCATCTTTTTTCCCTCCTGATAATATGTATGTGAAAAGCTCGCCATAAAAATTATAACCTTATTGTAAAACGGTTTGTAAAACTTTTCAACATAAAATTATAATGATAATGCTTATCAATTAGAGTGTCAACTTATTTTTGAATTATGTCATAAGATTTTCAAAATACGTAAATATGATTTCGTTTGATACAATAGAATATATACAAGTATATAGTTCTTATATGATAAGTTTAATGAGCGACAGTAGATAGTGTAATTGTACTGAAAAGAATGAAGTTAAGATTGGAAGGTGGAAGCGGTCATGCAAATACAATATACTTTGTTGCATTGTTTAAAACAATTGAATGGTGAAAGAACCGTTTCTTCTATTTATTATTTACTAAAGGGCAAACGTTCTTCGCAAACTTTACAAGATGGAAATATGTTCCGAATTTCTTTTTTGTTCGGAATATATAAATCATTAAATAGAAATGACTATGATGGTGAAGTTGCAAAGTTGTTGCAAGCGGATTTTATTCAAGAAATACATGAAAATACATATGTGTTAACACCTACGGGTAAAATGCAGTTACATAAATGGGAGGAAGTTTATGCTTTTCCGGCGCATTTGCATGGTTTACAATATGGTGAATTAGGTGAAACATTTTGGAAAAGATTATCATTAATTATTCAAACCATATCAAATTTACAACAGAATAATACGAGATTTATTCCAATTCAGCAAGATACAGAAATAATGATGTGGGTGAAACGTTTTCTAACAGGAAGGCCATATAAGAGAAGTGAGTTGGCGAGAAAACTATGGACGGAAGTACATAATCTTTTAGAAAAGAGTAATGCGATAGAAGCGACGATTGTAACATATCGATTAACGGGTTATGAACGCATTGGTTGTACATTGCAACAATTAGCAGAAATTACGAAACAAGATATATTCAGGGTGTATTTTTTATTTTGGGGTACAATACATTTCTTTATACAAGAAGTTCGTGATAAAGAAAATGAATTTCCACTATTAGCTGAAATTATATCTTATCCAAATGAGAGAGCTGAATTATTTAGTTTATCCACGAAAAAAACATATAATTTTTGGAGACAAGGACGTTCTTTAGAAGAAATAGCGACGATTCGGAATTTAAAGGTTGCAACGATAGAAGATCATTTTGTTGAAATTGCTTTGCGAGAAAAAGATTTTTCTATTGAAATGTTTATGGAAAAAGAAAAGATAGACAAAGTAATAAAAGTAATTGAAGCATTGCAAACGCGGAAGTTACGTGTTTTGAAACAAGCGGTTGGAGAAGATATCTCTTATTTTGAAGTTCGTCTTGTATTAGCGCGGATGGAGGGTGTAAATGAAACTTGAAGAATATTTATATAAGTGGTTTGGATATTCTGAATTTCGTCCAGGTCAAAAAGGAGTAATTACAGATTTATTAGAAGGAAAAGATGTGATAGCAATGCTTCCGACTGGAAGAGGGAAATCTATGTGCTATCAGTTTCCGGGGCTTATGCGAGAAGGAACAGTGCTTGTTGTATCACCGTTATTATCTTTAATGGAAGATCAAGTGACACAATTAAAGTATGTTGTGAAAAACCGAGTGATAGCATTTAATAGTTTTCGGACATTAAATGAAAAAAGAGAAGCGATGAAAAAATTATCTTCATATAAATTTATTTTTGTTTCACCAGAGATGTTGCAGTCGGAGTTATTAATTAGGGAATTGAAGAAAATTCATATTTCATTATTTGTTGTTGATGAGGCTCATTGTATTTCTCAATGGGGTTATGATTTTAGACCGGACTATAAAAAACTAAATGTAGTTATTGAAAATATTGGTTCTCCTACAGTATTAGCATTGACAGCCACAGCGACAAAAGGGGTACTGCAGGATATCGCAGATAGTTTAAATTTAAAGGGTGCCGCGGAACATGTATACTCTATTGATCGTCCTAATATTGCAATGGATGTGCAATTTGTAGAGACGATAGAAGAAAAGAAAGAGGCGCTTTTAGAGCAGGTGATGTATTTACAAGGGCCGGGGATTGTATATTGCTCAAGTAGAGCGTGGACAGAAAGGTTAACGGAATACTTGAGAGGGAAAGGTGTTACTGGTGTAGCTTTTTATCATGGTGGTATGGAACATGAAGAGCGTATGTTAATTCAACAGCAGTTTATGAACGATCAATTGCAACTTGTAATATGCACAAGTGCATTTGGTATGGGGGTAAATAAGGCGAATACGCGATATATTATTCATTTTCATTATCCAACTAATATAGCCTCTTACTTACAAGAAATCGGAAGAGCTGGAAGAGATGGCGAACCGAGTATAGCTATTTTATTATGTAGTCCGTTGGATCATGATTTACCAATTTCAATCATTGAGGATGAATTGCCAAGTAAGTCACAAATAAAATTTTTATTTTCTTTACTACAAGAAAGAATATTTCAAACGAAGGAATTACCAATAGAAGATGTAGAAGAAATTTGTTATAATGCAGCAAGATTTAATGAGCAATATTGGCGTTTCGTTCGTTATCATCTCGAACAGGTTGAAATTATACAACAACGAAGATTATTGTTAGAAGGTTTGTCAGATGAAATCATGAACCGATTAATAGCTGAAGTAGAAATAAGGTTGCGTAATAAATATAGTGAGCTAGAAAATATGAAGTCATGGATACAAGTTAAAGGGTGTAGACGTGAATATGTGCTGCAACAGTTCGGTTATAGGAAAGAGCAAGAGTTAATTAATTGCTGCGATTATTGCGGTATTACCAAAGAAGATTATAAAAAAAGACGAGCGCAACAATCGGATTTCGACTATAATTGGGAAACAGAGTTACAAAAGCTTTTCGGCCTAGAAAAGATGGAGGAATGATGAACATTCAAAGGCATAATGTTGAAGATATGAGTCCGCAGGAAATAAGGCTGAATCTATATATAACACAGTTAATTATTATCGGTATTGGCTGTTTACTGGCATATATATTATTTCAAGATGTAAAAGAAGTCTTTAATTTATGGAAATGGGAACCAGTATCTATACTTATTATAGGTGGTTTGTTAGCGATTGGTATTGTGTTATTAGATTATGTTGCAATGCGAGTGTTTCCGGAGTCATGGTTTGATGATGGTGGTATTAACGATAAGATGTTTCGAGGAATGTCCGTTCTACACTTACTCGTTATTACGTTCTTGATTGGTTTTGCAGAAGAATTTTTATTTAGAGGTGTAGTACAGACTCATTTTGGAATTGTAATTGCGAGCTTCGTATTTGCAGTGTTACATATTCGTTATATAACAAAGCCATTTTTATTTTGTTTCGTCTGTTTCATTAGTTTTGTCTTTGGTTATGTATTTGAATGGACAGGAAATTTGTTTATAACAATCTTTGCACACTTTCTTGTTGATTTTATAATGGGACTCCAATTAAGAAAATAAATGGAAGGTGGTGGTGAACAACATGAGGAAACGAATTCCTGATTTTGAAGAGGAATTAGAAGTTGAGCGAGTGGAAGAAAAAGAAAGTTTACCGCCGCGTAGTGAAATTCATAGAAATAAAGAGAAAAAACAAAAGTTTAAAATAAATCACATTTTCGTCCGGGTTTTAACATTTCTATTCATTCTTCTGCCGATTAGTATTTTGTGGTACACGGATAAATATATTCAGGTGAAGGGTGATAGTAATAATGCTGGAAAAAGTGCGTTTGAAGTAATCTTCTTTGATTCAGCTAAATCTGAGTCGCAGAAACATTCTGAAAAAGTAATAACGCATACTGTGAAAGAGGGAGAAACTTTAGAAAGTATAGCGAAGCAATATTTTTCAGATGGAAATGGAATTGAAGTAATTAAAAAGTATAATAACTTGCAGGAAGATGAAGTGAGTGCAGGTCAAGAATTAAAAATTCCGATAAAAGATAAGTCCACAAAGCAAGAAAGCTAGCGAGTTAAGCGATCATAGTTTGTTATAAAAGCCTAGGATTATCTTTATGAGGAGGGAGTCAAAAATATGATATGGATTATATTATTCAGTACTCTCATAGGCATGGGGATTTTATTACTTTTTGTGATGTATAAAGAAGCGATGCGTAATACGGTGTTGGAACATACTTTAGTATTTAAAGAATTTCCGAAAAGTTTTCAAAAAGTAAATGTGTTTTTTATTTCTGATATTCATAGAAGGGTCATTTCGAATTTGTTAATTGAACAAGTAAAAGGAAAAGTAGATCTCGTAATTATCGGAGGAGATTTAGCAGAGAAAGGTGTCTCTTTATCAAAAATCTCTGCGAATATTCAAAAGTTAAGAGAGATAGGTCCTGTATATTTTGTGTGGGGAAACAATGATTATGAGATAGAATATCATGAATTAGATGCGTTATTATTAGAAAATAACGTAAAAGTTTTAGATAATACAAGAGTGGTATTTGAGTCTGAATTAGGAGAGAAAATTTGTTTGCTCGGTATAGATGATGTTGGATTGCACCGTGATCGTCTAGATTTGGCATTGGCGGATTGTAAAGAAGAGGGTTTTCGTATCCTAGTTAGTCACAACCCTGATATAATAAAAAAAATGTCTGGAAATGAACAGATTTCACTTGTGTTAAGTGGACATACGCATGGAGGACAAATCCGATTATTCCCATCTAAAAAATATTTAAAAGGTGGCGTATATAACCATTTGAATACGATTCTCTTTGTTAGTAATGGGTATGGAACAACATTGATACCACTTCGTTTCCGAGCACCTGCTCAAACACATATCATTACATTGTGCGGAGGGAAATGATGCCAACTCTTAGTGGGAAATATAATATAAAAGCCGTTTCGAATATAATAGGAGTTCAGCCGAGTACGCTTCGTGCATGGGAAAGACGATATCAAATTATTGCCCCAAAGCGGAATCAAGCTGGGCATCGCTTATATACAGAAGAGCATATTCAAATTTTAAAATGGTTAATGGAAAAAGTTTCTTCCGGTATGATGATTGGACAAGCAGTTCAGTTATTAGAAGAGAATCGTTTGCAGAGTACAGTTCAAAAAGAGATACATTTCGATAAAGAAGTTGTTTTAGTGGACGATTTGCTACAAGCTTTGTTAAAATTTGATGAAATTACAATTGCTGCATTATTAAACGAAGCTTTTAGTATATATTCAACAGAAAAGGTTGTTGCTAGTATCGTTCTTCGAGTGACAGACAAATTATTAACGTCAAAAAATAATAATGAGATTTCAATGGTGCAATTTCAATATGCACTATCATTTTTACAAACGCGTCTAGGGATGGTGTATCACAATGCCTCAATGTTTTCCTCTTTATACAAAGTTATTGTGTTAGAAAAGGATGCATTGAAAGGATTTATTTTTTCAACTTATTTACGCTTAAAAGGATATGAGGCGATATATATTAGGACAAGCTTAGCTGAAGATGGTATGTTATCAGCGGTAGAGGAAATACAGCCGAAATATGTATTTATATCTTTTGCTGACGAACAAGAAATGAAAAAGACGATGAACTTTATAAATTTATTACAAGGAAAAAGGGAATCTCTTTCTGTTGGATTTATCGGAAAGCTAGGCGTTCTAAACCAGTTGGACATTGAAACAATCTTAATTGGTGATACGAAAGAAGAATGGGATGGATGGTTAAAAATGTCGGAATAGTTGTTCGAAAAGAACCATCTATTTTCTATTTCATATAATAAAAATTAGATGCATTGGTTACGTAGGGAGGGTATGAGATGAGGCTGGAACGATTAAATTACAATAAGATAAAAATTTTTCTAACATTTGATGATTTATCTGAACGAGGATTAACGAAAGAAGATTTATGGAGAAATGCACCGAAAGTACAGCAATTATTTCGTGATATGATGCAAGAAGCAAATAAGGAATTAGGGTTTGAAGCAGATGGTCCGATTGCAGTTGAAGTGTTTTCTCTACAAGCACAAGGGATGGTTGTAATTGTAACGAAAGAAAATCAAGAAATGGATACAGATGATGAGTTCCGTGACGAGTTTATTGAAATGCAAGTGACTCTAGATGAAAGTGAGCATATATTATATGAGTTTGCTACGCTAGATGACGTAATTAACCTGTCGAATCGCTTATATAACCTTGGTGTAACTGGCGGAAAGCTATATACGTGGGATGAGCGCTTCTATCTTTGGGTGGAAGAAGAGGAACAAATTCAATTGTTAAAGGCGGATTTTATAGCTATTTTAGCGGAATACGGTAATCCGTCTACAGCAACCATTTATCGCATCATGGAGTACGGTAAAGAATTAATGGATGTTAACGCGATAGAACAAATACACAATTACTTTGTGAAAAAACAAAACCTCAGCTAATACAACATAGCTGAGGTTTTGTTTTTATTTGGAGAAGGGAAGGGATGATTGTAAATACTCGAACATACTTTTTGAAAATAAAATATGCAGTTTTATGGGAGTGTGGTTGATGAAAATAAAAAATATTTAAATATTTAAGTATTTTACTTTTCTAAAAGTAATAAAAGGACTATAATAATAGTGAAAACGCTTGCAAAAGAAAATAGTTTGTATATATTTGTTAGCGTTTTCTATTGCATTCCAAATTTAAGGGTGTATACTAGGCAATGAAGGTTTACTAAACAAGTGAAATTACAGGGGGTTTACTTACTATGGTAGCCGAAAAGGGAACTCAAACAAAAACACAACAACAAAGGGAACAACATTTTGAACTATTGAATTCAACACAAATTGTTATTAGTGAAGCGTTAGAAAAATTGGGTTATCCAAACGAAGTATATGAATTATTAAAAGAACCAATTCGTATGATGACAGTGAAAATACCAGTTCGTATGGATGACGGGACTGTTAAAATATTTACAGGATATCGTGCGCAACATAATGATGCTGTTGGTCCAACGAAAGGTGGAATTCGCTTCCATCCGAATGTAACAGAAAATGAAGTGAAAGCACTTTCAATCTGGATGAGTTTAAAATGTGGTATTGTTGATTTACCATATGGTGGAGGTAAGGGTGGAATTATCTGTGATCCACGTGAAATGTCATTCCGTGAGTTAGAAAGATTAAGCCGCGGTTATGTACGAGCAATTAGCCAAATCGTAGGTCCGACGAAAGATATTCCAGCTCCAGATGTATTCACAAACTCTCAAATTATGGCGTGGATGATGGATGAGTATAGCCGTATTGATGAATTTAATTCACCAGGATTTATTACAGGTAAACCGCTTGTATTAGGTGGATCACATGGACGTGAAACAGCAACAGCGAAAGGTGTAACAATTTGTATTCGCGAAGCTGCTAAAAAACGTGGTATTGATATTAAGGGTGCACGCGTTGTTGTTCAAGGATTCGGTAATGCTGGTAGCTTCTTAGCTAAATTTATGCATGATGCAGGTGCGAAAGTTATTGCAATCTCAGATGCTTACGGCGCGTTACATGATCCAAACGGATTAGATATTGATTATTTATTAGACCGTCGTGATAGCTTCGGTACAGTAACAAAGCTATTTAACAATACAATTTCAAACAAAGAATTGTTAGAACTTGATTGCGATATTTTAGTACCAGCTGCAATTGAGAACCAAATTACAGAAGAAAATGCTAATGATATTAAAGCAAAAATCGTTGTTGAAGCTGCAAATGGTCCAACAACATTAGAAGCGACTAAAATTTTAACAGATCGCGGAATTTTGCTTGTTCCAGACGTGTTAGCAAGTGCTGGTGGTGTAACAGTATCTTACTTTGAGTGGGTACAAAACAACCAAGGTTACTACTGGACTGAAGAAGAAGTAGAACAACGTTTAGAAAAAGTAATGGTAAGATCATTTGATTCTATTTATGAAACAGCACAAGTTCGTAAAGTGAACATGCGCTTAGCGGCGTACATGGTTGGTGTTCGTAAAATGGCTGAAGCAAGCCGCTTCAGAGGTTGGGTATAAAATATTATATCTTGAGAAAACGTGATTTCCTTTCGAGGGAATCACGTTTTTTTGTTGAAGTATTAAATGAGGTGTTGTATATGGAGAATGAAATGCTGGAACGAGTAGAACAATTAGAAGAGAAGGTTAAGAGGTTAGAGGGAGAACTTGCAAGAACGATGAAAGCTCGAAAAATAAGTACCGTTCGGATGTTCGGGGAAGGGCTACTGTTTTTGGTATTTGGTGTGGTTGTAGTAGGGCCGATTATTGCCGTTGTAATCTCGATTTTTACTTGGCTTGCTGAAAAATAAAATAAAATAAAAATAAAAAGAACGCTTGTTCTATACGAACAAACGTGCTATACTCTCCTTAGATAAACAAAACGGAAATGATTTTAAGGAGAGATAAATGATGAAAATGACAGTAGACCAAAGATTTATGATGCCAGCAGATGTTGTAGAGCGAGTGGAAGTATTACGAAACAAACAAAGCAAGCGTGGCACATTATTACAATCGGTAAATAAATTTTTCGGTTTAGATACGAAAGAAGATTGTGTTTGGTTTTACGGTTTTTATGGAGTGGCTGTAAGTATCTTGTTGTTTATGGTGTTCACTTCAAATATTTTCGATTTTCTCTTCGCGTAAGAAATATGCGATAAGGACATTGCTACCGAATACATATATAAGGAAGTAAGGTAATCTTCTAGAGCGGGAGTTGGTAGCAATGGCGATGTTTCCTATAGAGCGCAACTATATTGGATATGGAAGTTCACGACCGGGGATTCCTCTGACTAAAGTGAGATTTATTGTAAGCCATGATACGGGGAATCCTGGAAGCAATGCGATAGGGAATCGAGATTACTTTAATGAATTACAACCGAAAGCTTCGGCGCATACATTTATAGATGATAAAACAATATTGGAGATTATTCCTATAAATGAAGTTGCGTATCATGTTCGATATGGTGTGCCGACGGATAATGACTTATATGGCTATGACGCGAATAAGGCGGCCATTGGAGTGGAACTTTGTTATGGTGGTGATGTTAACTTTTGGGAAGCATATAATCGTTTTACATGGTATCATGCGTATTTATGCCAAAACTTTGGCTTAAATCCGAAAAAAGATATCGTGTCACATAAAACGCTTGATCCAGCTAGAAAGATTGATCCTGAGAATGTATTAGGGAAACAAGGTATTAAATTTCAGCAGTTTTTAGCAGATGTCTATCGGATGTACGTTTCGTTTAGATGACAAATATATGAAAAATGAATACAATAAAGATAGGTGCCTACTGCTGTAAGTAGGTTTTTTCTTGTTTTTATAAATAGTGTATTGGTAGAAGACTAGGAGTGGACGAGTATGCAGAAAGAAACAGTTATTATAATCGGAGGCGGTCCGTGCGGATTAGCGGCTGCAATTTCGTTGCAAAAGGTAGGGATAAATCCGTTAGTAATTGAAAAAGGAAACATTGTAAATGCCATTTATAATTATCCAACTCATCAAACATTTTTCTCTTCTAGTGAAAAATTAGAAATTGGTGATGTAGCTTTTATTACAGAAAATCGTAAGCCAGTTCGAAATCAAGCGCTTGCGTATTATCGTGAAGTAGTAAGACGTAAATCTGTACGTGTAAATGCTTTTGAGCGAGTGGAGAAAGTTCAAAAAGATGGAGAAGCTTTTCAGGTTGAGACGACAAAGCGTGACGGAAGTAAGGAAATATATATAGCGAAATATATTGTTGTAGCAACTGGATATTATGATAATCCAAATTATATGAATGTTCCAGGTGAGGAATTGAAGAAAGTAGCTCACTATTTTAAAGAGGGGCATCCTTATTTTGATCGAGATGTAGTAGTTATAGGTGGGAAAAACTCGAGTGTAGATGCCGCGTTAGAACTTGTTAAATCTGGTGCACGTGTAACGGTACTGTATCGTGGAAGTGAGTATTCACCAAGCGTAAAGCCTTGGATTTTGCCGGAATTTGAGGCGTTAGTACGAAATGGTACAATTCAAATGCATTTTGGGGCTCATGTGAAAGAAATTACTGAGCATACATTAACGTTTACAGTTGATGGTGAAGCTCTTACAATCAAAAACGATTTTGTATTTGCGATGACTGGTTATCATCCTGATCATAGCTTCTTAACGAAGATGGGTGTTCAGATTGATGAAGAAACAGGACGTCCAATTTATACAGAGGATAGAATGGAAACGAATGCTGAAAATATTTTCATTGCAGGTGTCATTGCTGCTGGAAATAATGCAAATGAAATATTTATCGAGAACGGAAGATTTCATGGAGATGCGATTGCGCAAACCATTGCATCAAGAGAAAAATAAAAAGGAGCTGTCGGGAAAACCTCGACAGCTCCTTTTTATTCGTGCATAAACATATTTTGAATGGATTCATGAGAATTTGTATTCTCTAATGCAACAAGTAATTTAATGCGTGCTTTTTGTGCATTTAAGCCGTATGTGAATACAATGCCCATATCTTTTAAGTGTTTACCGCCACCTTCATACGAATATACGTCTTGAACGATACCGTTGAAACAGCGAGAAACTAATACGACAGGAATACCTCTATTTAATAATCTTTCTAGACTAGGTAGTGTTCTTGGAGGGAGATTACCTTGTCCAAGAGCTTCGATAACAATGCCGTCTACAGGAAGATTTTCGATTGCTGCTAATAATGTATCATCCATGCCAGCATATGCTTTTAGAACAACTACATTTTTAGACACTTTGTTTATCGTATATGTTTCGTGATGTACTAAAGCGTGATGGAAGACAACGCCGCGTTTTGTTACCATTCCAATTGGTCCGTATTGTGGGCTTTGGAATGTTGCAACATTACTTGTATGTGTTTTCGTTACATTTGTAGCGCAATGAATTTCGTCGTTTAATACGACTAAAACACCTTTTTCTGCAGCTTCATCACAACTAGCAACTTTTACAGCTGATAAGAAGTTATATAGACCATCAGCACCTAACTCATTGCTAGAGCGCATTGCACCTGTCACTACGATCGGAATAGTTGCTTGTACTGTTAAATCTAAGAAATAAGCTGTTTCTTCTAATGTATCCGTGCCATGCGTAATGACTACGCCATGAATGTTGTCTTGTTTTACTCTTTCATCAATGATGACTTGTAATTGTAACATTTCGCTCGGTGTCATATGAGGAGATGGTAGGTGGAACACATCTTCAACGATTAAATCAACATCGCCTTCTAAATCAGGAATGAATTTTAAAAGAGGATTTTTTTCACCTGGTTGTACGACCCCAGTTTCTTTATCTTCCTCCATTGCAATTGTTCCACCTGTGTGTAAAACTAGGATTCTTTTCAATGCTTATACCCCTTTCAAGTAAAAAAATACATTTAGAACATAACATGTTTTGAGTAAATTCGACAATGGAAATGTATAAAAGTATGCCTCGAAAATGACAATAAAATTAACTGCTATATGTACGATGTATAAAATCATGAAACGAAATGTGCAAATATAGTATAGGAGGGAAGAATTCCGGTGAAAAAGATGGAAAGAATTTTTATTCGTATATTAATAATACAATTCATTTGTCTTTCTGTTGTGCAATTGTTATTTATACATAAGTCATCAGTGAAATATTTATCTAAAATTGTTTATTATGAGGGTGTCATGGTAAAAAACAAAGTGGAAATCTTGCAGGTGAATAGGTAGTTTTCATTTTCTTCTATGAAGGATTATGCTACAATAATTGAGGATTTAATGACGTGAAGCAAATGAGAAGAAGCAGGGTGAACACCTGCTTTTCGTTTTGTTTTATAAGTGAAAAAATGAGGTGTTACAATGGATAAACGAATTTCAATTGCTATAGATGGTCCAGCAGCTGCTGGGAAAAGTACAGTGGCAAAAGTTGTTGCGAAGGAACTTTCTTACGTTTATATTGATACAGGCGCAATGTACCGTACGCTTACATATGCAGCCCTTGAACAAAAAGTAGACATTGAAAATGAAGAGCAGTTAATGGAAGTTGTAAAGAATGTAAATATTGAGTTTCAGCAAGGAGAAAATACACAGCTTGTATTTTTAAATGGACAAGATGTTTCTGAAGTAATTCGTACACCTGATGTGACGAATCGAGTATCTATTGTAGCGAAACATCGCCTTGTTCGTGAAGAAATGGTACGTCGTCAGCAAGAGTTAGCGAAAAAAGGCGGCGTTGTAATGGACGGCCGTGATATTGGTACACATGTATTACCGGATGCTGAAGTGAAAATCTTTATGCTTGCTTCTGTTGAAGAAAGAGCGGAAAGAAGACATTTAGAAAATTTAAATAAAGGTTTCGATTCTAATTTAGAGCAGCTAAAAGAAGAAATTGCTCAGCGTGATAAATTAGATTCAGAACGCGAAGTTTCTCCACTAAAAAAGGCTGATGATGCATTGGAATTAGATACGACTTCTTTATCAATTGAAGAAGTTGTCCAAAAAATTATGAGCATTGTTTCTGGAGTGTTTGCGAAATAAAGAAAGGGGATAGTCCTCTTTCTTTTTTTGTTTAAATAGAAATGTAAAGGATACGTGAATTGTGAGTCTCTTTCCTTGACAAATGAGCTGATTTGTAAGAAGTTAGTTAAAGAGGAATAAAACTGTCAGAATATATTCGCTATTATATTTCAAAACATACTTTTTTCAAGCTGGTTTTGCTGTATACTATTTATATAGGTTTAATATATTTTCTTGTGAATGTTATTGAAAAAGAGTATGTGATGAGAAATTCTTAAACATGCAAATGAAAACTTTGTTTTCATTTCGTATATACATAAAAAATGCTTTGTCAATTCTGTAGGGAGGTATTTCCATGGTAGAGAAAATGAATGAAGAAGTTATGGATTCAAAAGAATTACAAGTTGGTGACGTTGTTACAGGTTCTGTAACGAAGGTTGAAGAGAAACAAGTGCTTGTAAATGTTGGATACAAAACAGATGGCGTAATTCCAATTAGTGAATTAGCTAACGTTCATATTGAAAAAGCAAGCGATGTTGTAGAATTAGATCAAACACTAGAGTTGAAAATTATTAAATTAGAAGAAGATGATCTTGTCTTATCTAAACGTGCTGTTGATGCAGAAAAAGCATGGGTAGAACTACAAGAGAAATTTACTTCTGGTCATGTATTTGATGTTACTGTAAAAGATATTGTGAATGGCGGATTAGTTGTGGACCTTGGTGTTCGCGGTTTTATTCCAGCTTCACTTGTAGAAGTACATTATGTAGAAGACTTTACTGACTATAAAGGTAAAACATTAGCGGTGAAAATTGTTGAATTAGACCGTGAAAAAAATCGTGTAATCCTTTCGCATAAAGCGGTAGTAGAATTAGAACTAGATTCTAAGAAAAAAGAAGCAATTTCTTCATTAAAAGAAGGGGACGTTGTTGAAGGAACAGTACAACGATTAACTGACTTTGGCGCATTCGTTAACGTTGGTGGAGTGGACGGTTTAGTTCACATTTCACAAATTTCACACGAACGTGTAGAGCAACCTTCTGAAGTGTTAGAGCAAGGTCAAAAGGTTAAGGTAAAGGTGTTATCTGTTGATGCTGATACACAACGTATTTCTTTATCAATTAAAGCAGCTCAACCAGGACCTTGGGAAAACGTTGCTGGCGAAATAAAAGCTGGAGATATTCGTGAGGGAGTAGTAAAACGCCTTGTTACATTTGGTGCATTCGTTGAGATTTTACCGGGCGTTGAAGGGCTTGTACACGTATCTCAAATTGCAAATCGTCACGTGAAAAATCCGAATGAAGTATTGGAAATGGGACAAGAAGTAAAAGTGAAAGTACTTGAAGTTCACGTAGCAGAGAAACGTATTTCTTTAAGTATAAAAGAAGCGCTTGAGGAAAATAATGTAACTGAAGATTATAGTCAGTATGAGCCAAATGCTGATTCTGCTACTTTCCAATTAAGTGATATTATTGGTGAACAACTGAAAAAATTAAAGAAATAATGAGGGGTACAAGTGGTAAGGGCAAAACGTAAATTAGATCATATTGAATACGCTCTTTCTACTGGTCAGTCTCGTACGCATGGCTTTCATGATATTGATTTTGTGCATCAAAGCTTGCCAAATTCAAATTATGACACAATAACATGTGAAACAAAAATCGGCGAACTTTCACTAAGTTCGCCGATTTTTATCAATGCGATGACTGGTGGTGGAGGAGAGAAAACGTTACATATTAATGAGCAATTAGCATATGTAGCGAAACATCATAACCTTGCTATGGCTGTAGGTTCGCAAATGGCGGCGTTAAAAGATGAAAGTGAAGCTGCTTCTTATAAGGTGATTAGAAAGGTAAACCCAAATGGTATTTTCTTTGCTAATTTAGGTAGTGAGGCAACTATCGAGCAGGCAGAGCGCGCCGTTGATATGATTGAAGCGAATGCATTACAAATTCATTTAAATGTCATACAAGAGTTAACGATGCCAGAAGGAGACCGTGATTTTACTGGAGTACTTCAGCGCATTGAGAAAATTGTTTTAAATAGTAAAGTTCCTATCATTGTAAAAGAAGTTGGATTTGGGATGAGTAAGGAAACAATGCAACAGTTAGTGAACGTAGGTGTAACAGCAATTGATATTGGTGGGCAAGGTGGTACGAATTTTGCTGCTGTTGAAAACGAAAGAAGACAGCGAATGCTTTCTTATTTTAATAACTGGGGCATACAAACAGCAACCTCGATTATTGAAGCAACCTCTACAAATAATAACCTCTCTTTTATTGCATCTGGGGGTATACAAACAGCGCTTGACGTAGCGAAAGCAATCGCATTAGGGGCGAATACAACTGCGTTTGCTGGTTATTTTTTACGTATTTTAATGCAAGATGGTATCGAGAAGTTAGTAGATGAAATTGAGCTTCTACATACAGATTTGAAATTTATAATGACAGCTCTTGGTGCGAAGACGATAGAAGAGTTGCAATCTGTACCTCTTGTTGTAAAGGGTGAAACATATCATTGGTTAATGCAGCGTGGTATTGATACTGCGCATTATAGTAGGAGATAAAAAATCAACCATTCGGTTGATTTTTTTTGTTCTATTCTTTTTCGTAATATAAAGTGGAGAATGGAATTAGTATTATATAAAAATATCATTTCGTAAAAATTGTAATTGAAAAAGGGTTGAAAAATGTAGATGGTGTGTTGTCGAATTACTGGAGAGAACTTAATTTTTAATGGGAATAGGTGAAGGTAAAAAGAAGTAATGGGAAGATATAGTATGCGAAATATTATTTCGATATAAATAGAAATCATTAAACTGATTATGTAAAAGACGGTTTCGTACAATATAGAAACCGTCTTTTTGTATTAATTAGTGCTGGTTTTGTTTTCGAGCCTGTTCTGGTGTATCAAGTCCAGTTGCACCTGGATATTGTAGTGATTGATCACGATCGGATTCAACGCGGCGTGATTCTCGTAGTTTTCGTTCTTGGCGATCTTTACCCATAATGAATAACACCTCCTTGTTAAAAGTGTTGCTGTTATAAGAAAAAACTATGCGTAAATAAAGTGGATTAACTTTCATAAAAAGTTCCCATAATGGAAAACATAGGAGGTGAAGTTGATGGATGGAAGTACTTTTTATTTTGTAGCTTGGATAGGGTGGATCATTGTAACCTTTTTTATGAAAAAGGACCCTATCCGGTGGAAGTTAGGCGCTTGTATACTGATTTTTATAATTTGCTCTCCGTTACATGTAACGATTGCCTCATTCGTGGTATCAGTAAATGCTCTTTTACTTTGTATTATTTCTTTTATAGGGATCACGCTATATTCCGTCTGGAAAAAATTGTATAGCTTACTTTCGGCACTTATTATTGCAATGTTATATACAAGTTTTCATCTGTTAGAAATATATGATCCGATTTGGATTGTGGTGGATAGAGTGTTTCTGCTAAGTAGTGCTCTTGTGTATGCATCGGTGTTATTGCATGGGGATCGCATATTACGATTATGTTCTCTATATGTAGGGATGTTACAAGGAGAGCTGCTAGTGACATTTATTTTTAGGAAATTGAATTTTCCATATGATTACGGTAGTTTAGCATTTTTTGATATCGTCGCCATTTCTACATTATTCATGGCAATATTGTTTTGGATTGCAAAAGCATCAGTATACATGGAACGGTTTAAGAGAAAAACACGTAAAAGAAAGGCGAGGGTAATACATGACTGAATATACACCAGCCATTTTATGCGGCGTAATAGCGGGGACAGTTACAAGGGTGCTAATGCTTCGGACGGATACGCGGCAATATCCGACGAGGCTACATGGGAAAATTATTCATATTGCAATGGGGTTAATTGCAGCTGCTTTAGGAGCGATTGCAATCCCGTCTATTTTGAAAAAAGATTTTTCTGCCATTACATTTCTTACATTAGCAGCGACACAATTTCGTGATGTACGTAATATGGAAAGAAATACGCTTCAACAATTAGATGGGTATGAGCTCGTACCGCGTGGAAATACATACATTGAAGGAATTGCATTGGTTTTTGAAAGTCGCAACTATTTGGCAATGTTAACGTCGTTTGCAACGACGTTTGCGTATATAGGATTCCGTTCATGGATTGCAGGAGTAATTATGGCTATAATCGCATTTTTTATCGCGAAAAAATTAATGTCTGGTAAAAGGCTACATGATCTTGTTGAAATTGAGCACGTTCCGCTTCGTTTTGAAGGAGCAGGGCTTTATATTGACAATATTTACATTATGAATATTGGATTGCCAGCAAGACAAGAAGAAATTATGAAATATGGTATGGGTTTTATTTTAAAGCCGAAATCAATTGATGCGATGGTTACAATCTCAAATTTAGGGCAACGACAAGCTATTTTACACGATGTTTCAGTAGCGTTAGGGATTTATAGAGATTCTGGTACACCAGCGCTTGTACCGTTAGCAAAGCGTGATTTAGAGGATGGCAGGGTTGGGATTTTTGTCCTGCCGCAAGATCAAGATGCAGAGAAAGCGATAGGTGTCATAGGAAATGTACCAACGTTAGAAAGTGCTGTCCATATGTCATCGGAAGCCCCAAAAGGAAGGGGAGATAAGAGATGATGTTAGAAAGTGTTATTCTGGCAGTTATAACAACGACTCCAGAAAAATTTGCAGGTGGTGCTCCTTTATTCGTTTGCGAATCGACGGAGGAACTAGAATTTGTTGCAAATAATTTAGAAGCAATTTTAGATGGTATAGCACATCGCTTACAAGAGGATGTATATATTATTGTGAAACATTAGCAACGTGTGTTATAATGTGAGGTGTTTTGATACGTTGAGAAATATTCTGGAATGCAAATCCCTTCTTGCACAAAGAAGGGTTTTTTACATAATAAACAGAAGCAAGTTGAAAGGATGAAAGTATATGCCGAAACCAGTAATAGCGATAGTAGGTCGCCCGAACGTAGGGAAATCTACTATTTTCAATAGAATTGTTGGAGAAAGAGTTTCAATCGTAGAAGATATTCCAGGTGTAACGCGCGATCGTATTTATAGCGCTGGAGAATGGTTAAATCATGAATTTAACATTATTGATACGGGCGGAATTGATATTGGAGACGAGCCGTTTTTGACACAAATTCGTCAACAAGCTGAAGTAGCAATTGATGAAGCGGATGTTATCATTTTTATGACAAACGGTCGTGACGGTGTAACAGCAGCTGATGAAGAAGTTGCAAAAATTTTATATCGTTCAAATAAACCGGTTGTACTTGCAGTAAATAAAGTAGACAATCCGGAAATGCGCAGTGACATTTATGACTTTTATGCATTAGGATTTGGCGAACCATTCCCAATTTCAGGTACACACGGATTAGGGTTAGGTGACTTACTAGACGAAGCTGCACAACATTTTCCAAAGATTGAAGAAGACGGATATGATGAAGACACAATTCGTTTCTCTTTAATTGGACGTCCAAACGTAGGGAAATCATCACTTGTAAATGCTCTTCTTGGTCAAGAGCGTGTAATTGTTAGTAATGTAGCAGGAACAACTCGTGATGCTGTCGATACACCATATAGTAAAGATGGAAAAGATTATGTAATTATTGATACAGCTGGTATGCGTAAAAAAGGAAAAGTGTATGAAAGTACAGAAAAATATAGTGTACTTCGTGCGCTAAGAGCGATTGAACGTTCTGACGTTGTTTTAGTCGTTTTAGATGGTGAAGAAGGAATTATTGAGCAAGATAAAAAAATCGCTGGATATGCTCATGATTCAGGGCGAGCTGTTGTTATCGTTGTAAATAAATGGGATGCAGTGAAAAAAGACGAAAAAACAATGAAAGCATTTGAAGAAAATATCCGTGCTCATTTCCAATTCTTAGAATACGCACCAATTGTTTTCTTATCTGCAAAAACGAGAAAACGTACACAAACATTAATACCGGTTATCGATGAGGTAAATGAAAGTCATAGTATCCGTATTCAAACGAACGTATTAAACGATGTAATTATGGATGCGGTAGCGATGAATCCGACGCCAACTCATAATGGTAGCCGTCTGAAAATTTTCTATGCAACACAAGTTGCGGTAAAACCACCGACATTTGTTGTGTTTGTAAACGATCCAGAATTATTGCACTTCTCATATGAGCGTTTCTTAAAGAATCGCTTACGTGAATCATTTGGCTTCGTAGGAACGCCGATTCACATTATCGCTAGAGCAAGAGACTAATGGAGAGGATGTGATTTTATGACAAAAATCACAGTAGTAGGAGCAGGTAGCTGGGGAACAGCGTTAGCGATGGTATTAGCTGACAATGGACATGATGTACGTATTTGGGGAAATCGCCCAGAACTTATGGATGAAATTAATACGAAACATGAGAATAGTCGATATCTCCCAGGCATTACATTGCCAAGCACAATCGTAGCCTACTCTTCTTTAGAAGAAGCATTAGTAGATGTAAATACAGTACTGCTAGTAGTACCAACGAAAGCGTACAGAGATGTATTACAAGAGATGAAAGAAATTGTTACTGAACCAATTACTTGGATTCATGCGAGCAAAGGAATTGAACCTGGTACGTCAAAACGTATTTCGGAAGTGATTGAGGAAGAAATTCCAGAGCACTTAATTAAAGATGTTGTTGTACTGTCTGGACCGAGTCATGCTGAAGAAGTCGGTTTACGACAAGCGACAACAGTTACGTCTGCAGCAAAGCGTATGGAAGCGGCTGAGGAAGTACAAGATTTATTTATGAATAGTTATTTTCGTGTATACACAAATCCAGATATCGTTGGAGTTGAACTTGGTGGTGCGTTAAAAAATATTATCGCATTAGCTGCTGGTATAACTGATGGTCTTGGATTAGGTGATAATGCAAAGGCGGCATTGATGACACGTGGTTTAACAGAGATTGCTCGTTTAGGAAGAAAAATGGGCGGGAATCCGTTAACGTTTGCTGGTCTAACTGGTATGGGAGACTTAATTGTAACTTGTACAAGTGTTCATAGCCGAAATTGGCGCGCTGGAAATATGCTTGGAAAAGGACACTCTTTAGAAGAAGTGTTAGAAAGCATGGGTATGGTTGTGGAAGGTGTAAGAACAACGAAAGCTGCTCATGAATTGGCAGAGAAAATGGAAGTTGAAATGCCGATTACAGCTGCTTTATATGACGTGCTGTTCAATGGGAATAACGTAAAAGATGCAGTAGGCTCATTGATGGGACGTGTTCGAAAACATGAAGTGGAAGCTATACCTGATTTACTGTAAAGAAAAGCGACAGAAGTACATTTGTACTTCTGTCGCTTTTTTATTTTTTGGGTCTTTTCACCATTTTTTCATTTTTGCATAGGATGAAGAGTAACTTGAGGAGAGGGTGAAAAGAATGGATAATAATATTTTTAATAATATTGAGAAGGAAGCGAAAGTAAATAAAGAGGATATTTTTAAATTAGCATCATCCGTGCAAAATGCGAATTTACGTGATGAAACTGTACTTCGTCAATTAATTCATCAAGTGGCTCTTATGGCGGGACGTGAAGTGCCGAAAGAGCAAGAGGATCAAATTGTAAAAGCGATTATTAATAATAATATGCCAACAGATTTTGGTTCGTTAAGCAAAATGTTTAAAAAATAAATTATGAGAAACAAAGAGTTTGGAGATTGCATATGATAGCCATGAAAGAATGGGAATAGAGCTGTTTTTGGGCATATTTGGTCAACCGAAGCGAGAGATACAATCGCTTCGGTTTTATTTTTGCCTAGATTGGTGAGAAATGCTGGAAAACCTATTGATTAAAGTTACATACTCGCGATTTGTAGTAAAATGTTCTTTTTGTATTTGTTTAAAGATTTTAATTTGTTAAAATAGTATAAAAATAGATTAATAAAAAGGGGTGTGTATATGTCAGAAGGGCTTATGAAAATGTGGCTGGCTTTAGGGGCAATTGGATTTATGTTTTTTGCAGTAAGTTTTATTTTATTAAGTAGACATAGAATAAAGAATAAATTTTTGAAAGGGATTACAGCGTTAGTAGCGTACACCCTTATGATTGTGTCAGGAATTGTTATTTTTCTTGTTGTATTTAGTGGACCTGTACAGCAGTAAATGGAATGGTCTCGAAAATACTACATACGGAGCAAATTAGATTAGTATGAAAAGGTGATGCTAGTGAAAAAATTCCATATTATTTTAATATTTTGTTGTATGAGCCTTTTAACGGGGTGTCTGTATCCGAAAGAAAATATGAAGCAAAATGCGGTTCCTTATGAAGATCAGCTACAGGTTGTTCAAAAAGCTGTTGTGACATTTAAGGAGCAAAATGATGGGATATTGCCAATTAAGACGAGGGATATGAGTACACCTATTTATCAAAAGTATCCAATCGATTTTCAACAGATTGCCCCGCGTTACATACAAGAAGCGCCAGGGAATGCGTATGAAAGTGGAGGAGTATATCAATACGTATTAATAGACGTTGAAACAAATCCGACAGTAAAGTTAATTGATGTTAGGATGGCTGAACAAATTCAGGAACTATCTTTAAAGCTTAGGATGTATCGTGATGAACATCAATATCCACCTTTTAAAAAAGTAATTTCAGATGGTGTATATGAATTGGATTTCAAAAAACTAGGATATAAAGATGTGCCACAAGTGACAAGTCCATATTCTGGTAAAGGACTTCCTTTTGTAATTAATGAAAAAGGAGAAGTTTTTGTTGATTATAGAATCGACCTATATGACGCTTTGAAAAAAAATGAAGGGCAGTTTACAGAGGGAGAAGATATTCGAAATATACTTTCGAAAGGTTCCCCGTTTGTACCAGCTTATTCTTTACCGTACACAGTAAAGGACGGAGAACCAATTTTTTTAAAATGATAAGTCATGAACCTTTCTTTTAGTGAATAAGTTCTAGAAGAAAGGTTTTTTATGTTATACAACTTACGATGAAAACAAAAGATATTTTTTAATAGTCATATGAAATTGGACAAAATTATATGATATATTGTCCGAACTTCTAGAATACCATTATATTATATCAGATATTATAGGCAACGTTAGAGAAGGTATTAGTTGACTATAAACGCGGAATTATTCCCAAAAATTTTGAGGGAGGGAATCACTTGGAAAAGGTAGATATTTTTAAAGATATTGCAGAACGAACAGGCGGTGATATTTATTTTGGAGTTGTAGGAGCTGTTCGAACAGGGAAATCAACATTCATTAAAAAATTTATGGAACTTGTAGTTATTCCAAATATTGAGAATGAGTCTGACCGTCAAAGAGCGCAGGATGAATTGCCTCAAAGTGCTGCTGGTCGTACAATTATGACGACGGAACCGAAGTTTGTTCCAAACCAAGCGGTTTCTATCGAAGTAGATGAAGGACTTGAAGTGAATATTCGATTAGTAGATTGTGTTGGATATACGGTTCCTGGAGCGAAGGGCTATGAAGATGAGAATGGCCCGCGTATGATTAATACCCCTTGGTATGAAGAACCTATTCCATTCCATGAAGCTGCAGAAATCGGCACGCGTAAAGTAATTCAAGAACATTCAACAATTGGTGTTGTAATTACAACAGATGGAACAATTGGTGAAATTCCAAGAAGAGATTATATAGAGGCAGAAGAACGCGTTGTAAATGAGTTGAAAGAAGTAGGAAAACCTTTCATTATGATAATTAATACGGTACAGCCGTATCATCCAGATACAGAGCAATTACGCCAAAGTTTATCAGAAGAATATGATATCCCGGTTATTGCAATGAGTGTGGAGAGTTTAAGAGAAACAGATGTATATAATGTACTTCGTGAAGCGCTATTTGAATTCCCTGTATTAGAAGTGAATGTGAACCTTCCGAGTTGGGTAATGGTGCTAAATGAAGGGCATTGGTTGCGTCAAAGTTATCAAGAAGCAGTTCAAGAAACTGTGAAGGATATAAAACGTCTTCGTGATGTGGATCGCGTTGTTTGGCAGTTTAGTCAATATGAATTTATTGATCGAGCGAGCCTAGCTGGCATTGATATGGGGCAAGGTGTGGCGGAGATTGATTTATATGCGCCAGATGAATTATATGATCAGATTTTAAAAGAAGTAGTAGGAGTAGAAATTCGAGGGAAAGATCATTTGTTAAAGCTTATGCTCGATTTATCTCATGCGAAAATAGAGTACGATCAAGTGGCGGATGCACTGCGTATGGTTAAGCAAACAGGATATGGTGTAGCAGCACCTGCATTAGCGGATATGAGCTTAGATGAGCCAGAAATTATTCGTCACGGTTCAAGGTTTGGTGTGAAGTTAAAAGCGGTAGCGCCATCTATTCATATGATTAAAGTAGATGTAGAGTCAACGTTTGAGCCGATTATTGGTACTGAAAAGCAAAGTGAAGAATTAGTTCGTTATTTAATGCAAGATTTTGAAGATGACCCGTTATCAATTTGGAATTCTGATATATTTGGACGTTCACTTAGCTCGATTGTTCGAGAAGGAATTCAGGCGAAATTATCTTTAATGCCAGAAAATGCTAGATATAAATTAAAAGAAACGCTAGAAAGAATTATTAATGAAGGATCTGGCGGATTAATTGCGATTATACTATAAGAAAAAATCCCTCTCATTGTAGAGGGATTTTTTGTTTTTTTTGATTATAAAATAGAAAAATAAACAGTCATTATCTAATACATTGTTGTAAATTGTCAAGTTTCATCAGATTTTCACATTTTAAGAGTAACAATTTCCTTAAAAATATTGAATTATAAAGGAGAATCGTATAATATAGGCGTTGATAATGATTTATCTACATCTTTGTAGTATAGAATTTGCAAAAATTGCCTACAAATGAAAGTAAGACTCATTTTATGATCATTATACAGTCTTATCTTTGGGAGGAGGTGAATGGCATGAACAAGACAGATTTAATCAATGCTGTTGCAGAAGCAAGTTCCCTTTCTAAAAAGGACGCAACAAAAGCAGTAGACGCTGTTTTTGATTCTATCTTAGAAGCTTTAAAACAAGGTGATAAAGTACAACTGATCGGATTCGGTAACTTCGAAGTTCGTGAGCGTGCGGCTCGTAAAGGTCGT
Organism: Bacillus sp. PK3-067; assembly: GCF_056738645.1. Lineage (NCBI taxonomy): Bacteria > Bacillati > Bacillota > Bacilli > Caryophanales > Bacillaceae > Bacillus > Bacillus sp. PK3-067. Next base: position 1,439,382 of record NZ_CP096490.1, read on the forward strand.
AACCCACAAACAGGTGAGGAGATTGAAATCGCTGCAAGTAAAGTACCTGCATTCAAACCTGGTAAAGCGTTAAAAGATGCGGTTAAATAATCCTTACATATTAACAGGGAAGAAGAGTTTCCTTTTTGGGAACTCTTCTTTTTGCTTTTAAAAACATAAATATGCTAGAATGTGTTCGTATCACTTTTAGGTTTTCGGGAGGGCTAGCGGATGGCAAAAGTTAATTTAGAACAAATTGAACATGCAGTACGCCTTATTTTAGAGGCGATTGGGGATGACCCAAATCGTGAGGGAGTACTTGATACACCAAAGCGTGTTGCAAAAATGTACGCAGAAGTGTTCTCAGGTATGCATGAAGATCCGAAAGAGCATTTGCATAAAGTATTCGGAGAAGATCACGAAGAGCTTGTACTAGTAAAAGATATACCATTTTATTCGATGTGTGAGCATCATTTAGTACCATTCTATGGAGTTGCTCACGTTGCATATATTCCGCAAGGTGGAAAGGTAACAGGGTTAAGTAAATTAGCTCGTACCGTAGATACAATTGCACGTCGCCCACAACTGCAAGAACGTATTACATCAACAGTAGCGAACTCTATTATGGAAGTACTAGAGCCTCATGGTGTAATGGTAGTAGTAGAAGCAGAACATATGTGTATGACGATGCGTGGTGTGAAAAAACCAGGTGCGAAAACAGTAACGACAGCAGTGCGTGGTGTGCTTGAAAATGATGCTGCAGCGCGCAGTGAAATTTTATCGTTTATTAAAACGAAGTAAAGAAAAGCGGGAAACTGCTTTTCTTTTTTTTTTTAGTAAATAAATGATATAGTTTTAACTAGACAGAGTGAGATTAGAAAGATTGCTTACATGAATGGTAGGTGTAGCCAAGTTTTGGTTATAGAAAATAGAGTGTATGTGTTATAATAAGTTTTATGAATTAGAAAACAAGGGTGATTTTTTGTGTGTGACATCTACGGAGGGTATGCGGGTATAAAAGAAAAATTGATGGAGAAATTACGCCATCCTTATTTTATAAACTATATTGAAGAACCATTTATTGATGAAGAAAAGATAGCATTGTTATATGGTGCTTTAAAGAGTGCAAACTTACATATAGAACAAATTGAGCATTACGTAGTAACAATTATGCTTGTACAAATTGCGCTTGATACGCATGAAAGGGTATCAAATAAAGCAGGCGAGGAAGAGATTGAATTCCATAAATGTCGTCAATTAACAGTACTTGCAGGCGATTACTATAGTGGACTATATTATTATTTATTGTCTATGAATCGTGATATTGTTTTAATTCGTGCACTTGCTGAAGGAATTAAAGAGATAAATGAACACAAAATTATGTTATACCAAAAAGCGCATGAAACGACGGATGACATAATGAAAAGCATAGTAACGATTGAGTCTGCGCTCCTTCAAAAAACATGTGATCATTTTCAGTTATCACATTGGAAGCCATTTATCACATACGTATTAGGTGGAAATCGCCTTCAAAAAGAAATTCAATTGTATGCTGATAAGCAACATTCACCTGTTTTTCAAGCTATGCAAGATGCTTTAGGGGATAAAGCAGAAGTAGTGATTAATGGTTGGATGAAGGAATTGAGAAAGAAAGAAAAACAATTTTTAGAAAATCACACAGACATAAATGAAATAAATTCTGTGTTAAGGAATGAATAGAAGACATAAGCAATTTTACATTGGAAGAAGGTACGAGCATGCAACAATCAAAAGAAGAAAGAGTACATGACGTATTTGAAAAGATTTCTGATAAATACGATGTGATGAATTCTGTAATTAGTTTTCAAAGACATAAAGCGTGGCGGAAAGAAACGATGCGAATTATGGATGTACAACCAGGCAGTCAAGCGCTTGATGTATGCTGTGGAACCGCAGATTGGACAATTGCGCTAGCTGGAGCCGTAGGTGAGCAAGGAAAGGTTGTTGGCTTAGACTTCAGTGAAAATATGTTATCTGTTGGTAAGCAAAAGGTAGAGGCGTTACAATTAAAACAAGTAGAACTTCTACATGGGAATGCAATGGAACTTCCGTTTGAAGATAATACGTTTGATTATGTGACGATTGGGTTTGGTTTACGTAACGTACCGGATTATATGCACGTATTAAAAGAAATGACGCGTGTAGTAAAACCAGGTGGAAAAGTAATCTGTTTAGAAACATCTCAACCAACAATGATTGGTTTTCGACAAGGGTATATTTTATACTTTAAATATATCATGCCGTTATTTGGAAAGATGTTTGCGAAAAGTTATAAAGAATATTCATGGCTTCAAGAATCTGCTAGTACGTTCCCAGGGATGAAAGAATTGGCTCAAATGTTTGAGCAAGCTGGACTTGAACGTGTGCAAGTGAAACCATTTACTTTTGGGGTAGCAGCAATGCATTTAGGAATTAAACCAGAATCAAAATAGAAAAAAGAAGTTTTAGGTTAAGGTGAACAATATGAAGTTACAACTTATGTACTCTTTTTTACGATCGGATATTAATGTGATAGAAAAAGAATTAAAAAAGACAGTCGCTTCTGAACAGCCATTAGTAGAAGAGGCAGCATTACAGCTTATTGAAGCTGGTGGGAAACGAATTCGTCCTGTATTTGTGTTGCTTGCAGGGAAATTTGGAGATTATAAGTTAGATGCGATTAAGCATGTTGCTGTTGCGTTAGAACTTATTCATATGGCTTCTCTTGTTCACGATGATGTTATTGATGCTGCATTTTTACGACGCGGCAGTGCGACTGTGAATGCGAAATGGGGAGATCGTATTGCGATGTATACAGGGGACTATCTGTTCGCTAAGTCTCTTGAATGTATAACCAATATCGAAATTCCAGAGGCACATCAAGCGTTATCACATACTATTTTAGAAGTCTGTAAAGGTGAAATTGAACAAATTAAAGATAAATACAATTATGACCAAAATTTAAGAACGTATTTAAGAAGAATAAAGCGAAAAACAGCATTATTAATTGCCGCGAGTTGTCAATTGGGAGCGATTGCTGCTGGTGCTAATCGTGATACGGTAAATCGTCTATTTTGGTATGGGTATTTTGTAGGAATGTCTTATCAAATTATTGATGACATTTTAGACTTCGTTTCTACAGAAGAGAAACTTGGAAAACCTGCTGGTGGGGATTTACTACAAGGGAATATTACACTTCCTGCTTTATATGCGATGGAAGATCCCGTACTTCGTCAGAAAATCACATCTGTACATGAAAATTCAACAGCAAGTGAAATGCAAGAAATTATTGATGCTGTAAAAAATAGTACAGCAATTGATCAAGCATTTGCGTTTAGTGAACGTTATTTACATAAAGCTTTAGAAATAATAAAACCACTCCCACGTGGAAAAGCAAAGTACGCATTACAAAATGTTGCAAAGTATATTGGAAAACGAAAATTTTAAGGTTTATTCTAAAAAATAAAATAATCTCTCTATTTCAAAACTATTGCACAATTGTGATAAGGGTGATAATATGTGTGTGGGGATATACAATTACATACATAATTCAGAAGTGGAGAGATTTTTTATGGAAAAAACATTTCTAATGGTAAAACCAGACGGTGTACAACGTGCCTTCATTGGGGAAATTGTAGCTCGTTTTGAGAAAAAAGGCTTTCAATTAGTTGGTGCAAAATTAATGCAAGTCACTCCAGAAATTGCTGGACAACACTACGCTGAGCATAAGGAAAAACCTTTCTTTGGTGAGTTAGTAGACTTTATTACATCTGGACCTGTATTCGCAATGGTATGGCAAGGTGAAGGTGTAGTAGATACAGCTCGTAACATGATGGGGAAAACAAGACCACATGAAGCAGCTCCTGGAACAATTCGTGGAGATTTCGGTGTAACTGTTGCGAAAAACATTATCCATGGTTCTGATTCTTTAGAAAGCGCAGAGCGCGAGATTGCTATTTTCTTTAAAGAAGAAGAATTAGTTGACTACTCAAAAATAATGAATGAATGGATTTACTAATTATTTTGAAATAATTTGTAAACGCTTTAATCACTGTGATAATAGTAAAAAGTGCAAGGAGAATAGGGGTATTCTTCTTGCACTTTTTTTATTTTCAGTTAGTTACGAAGTTTGAACTGTTATGATATGTTGATATTTAAATTAGGACTATCGGAAATATAGAATAAGAAAATGGTCGATTTATGATATAATTTCTTTAATATTTTTAGAATGATAAAAGTTAATATAGTGAGATAAATACATATACGAAAAGAGGAATAACGTATGCGATATATTACAGCTGGTGAATCTCATGGTCCACAACTTACAACGATTATAGAAGGTGTTCCGGCAGGATTGTCTTTAGTAGCAGATGATATAAACGAAGAGTTAGCTAGAAGGCAAAAGGGATATGGGCGCGGTAGACGCATGCAAATTGAAACGGATCAAGTGCAAATTTTAAGTGGTGTTAGACATGGAGAAACATTAGGTTCCCCTATTGCACTTGTTGTTGAAAATCGTGATTTTGCACACTGGACAAAAATTATGGGGGCGGAGCCTTTAACTGAGCAAGAAGAAAAAGAGATGAAAAGGAAAGTGACAAAACCAAGGCCTGGGCATGCTGATTTAAATGGTGCGATTAAATATGGTCATAGAGATATGAGGAATGTACTGGAACGTTCGTCAGCGCGCGAAACGACGGTGCGTGTTGCTGCTGGTGCGGTTGCTAAAAAGGTGTTAGCAGAACTTGGTATTAAAGTAGCGGGCCATGTAATTGAAATTGGCGGTGTACAAGCTAAGGAGATTACGTATAGTTCAATTGAAGAATTAAAGAGTATTACCGAAGCATCTCCTGTACGTTGCTTAGATGACGAAGCTGGTAACCAAATGATGAAAGCGATTGATGATGCGAAAGCAAATGGTGATTCAATTGGTGGAATCGTTGAAGTAATTGTGGAAGGGATGCCAATTGGAGTAGGTAGCTACGTGCATTATGATCGAAAACTGGATGCGAAATTAGCAGCTGCAATTATGAGTATTAATGCTTTTAAAGGTGTCGAGATTGGAATTGGTTTTGAAGCAGCGCATAGACCAGGAAGTGAAGTTCATGATGAAATTCTGTGGAATGAGGAGCATGGATATACACGAAGAACAAATAATGCAGGTGGATTAGAAGGCGGTATGACGACTGGAATGCCAATTGTTGTGCGCGGTGTGATGAAACCGATACCTACACTTTATAAACCTCTTCAAAGTGTAGATATTGATACGAAAGAGCCTTTTACAGCGAGCATTGAACGTTCAGATAGTTGTGCAGTGCCAGCAGCTAGTGTCGTTGCAGAAGCGGTTGTGGCTTGGGAATTAGCGACAGCTTTAATAGAACAATTCGGATTAGATCGTATGGAACTAATTCGTGAAAATATTGAGAAACATAATGAATATGCGAGGGGATTTTAATGGGAAACATACATATTCAAACGAAATCAAAAGAATATGATGTACATGTTGGTAAAGAAGTGTTGTCAAACTTAACAACGATCGTTCAAAATATGCAGCCAGCGGTATCTAACGTAATGATTATTTCAGATGAAGCTGTTGCATCACTACATTTACAGACAGTTATCGATGCATTACAAGTAGAGCAGCACGTGTTTTCGTTTGTTGTACCAAGTGGCGAAAAAGAGAAGTCTTTCGAAAATTTCTATGCGGCTCATACGTCAGCTCTTGAAAATAAATTAGATAGAAATTCTTTAATTCTTGCACTTGGAGGCGGAATGATTGGAGATTTAGCTGGTTTTGTTGCTGCATCGTTTATGCGTGGTATTCGCTTTGTGCAGGTTCCGACAACTTTATTAGCGCACGATAGCGCAGTGGGTGGGAAAGTAGCGATTAACCATCCGTTAGGTAAAAATATGATTGGTGCATTCCATCAGCCAGAAGCAGTTGTATATCATACACCGTTTTTACAGTCTCTTCCTGAAAAAGAGTGGCGTTCAGGTTATGCAGAGGTGATAAAGCATGCTCTTATCGGTGATGTGGAGCTATACCATTGGTTAAAAGAAGAAGTGCAAACATTAGCGGATCTTCATGATGAGAAGTTAATCCATATATTAACGAAGGCGATTCCTGTAAAGGCAAATGTTGTGTCACAAGATGAAACAGAGAAGGGTGTACGTGCTCATTTGAATTTTGGACATACGTTAGGACATGCTCTTGAAAAAGAGCTAGGGTATGGAAATATTACTCACGGTGACGGTGTAGCGGTTGGAATGTTATTCGCCATATTTTTAAGTGAGCAAGTGTACAAGGTTGATCTTGCTTATGAAGATATGAAGCAGTGGTTCTTGAAATACGGCTATCCAAAAATGCCAGGAGATTTGAATGTAGAGCGCCTCGTTCAATTGATGAAACAAGATAAGAAAGCAAATGCAGGAGCAATTCATATGGTGCTTATGCAGGAATATGGGGTAGTGAATGTCGTATCTATTTCAGATGAGACTGTTCATATTGCGTTAGAGGCATTTCAAAAAGATATGGTTTAAAATGATAGCGAAGTGCTGTGAAGTGCTCATTTAGAGGTATTCTCGTAATAGTGACGGTTATGACAAAAGATTACAGTAAGGGGCTATAACCGTATTGTAATCAAATTGAATGAAATGACTGGGGGAAGAAAAATGAGAGTGAAAGAGCAATTGTTAACTTTGAGAGCGTATGTGCCTGGGAAAAACATTGAAGAAGTAAAACGAGAATATGGTTTGTCAAAAATTGTGAAATTAGCATCCAACGAAAATCCATTCGGTTGCTCAGCACGTGTGACAGAAGCATTAACTTCTTTAGCGAGTCAATATGCCCTTTATCCAGATGGATATGCCTTTGAACTTCGGACAAAAATAGCGGAACATTTAGGTGTAAAAGCAGAACAACTACTATTTGGTAGTGGATTAGATGAAGTCATTCAAATGATTAGCCGAGCGTTACTACATGAAGGAACAAACGTTGTAATGGCGAATCCTACGTTTTCACAATATCATCACCATGCTGTTATTGAAGGAGCAGAAGTTCGTGAAGTATCACTTAAAGATGGTATTCACGATTTAGATGCAATGCTAGAGCAAGTAGATGAGAAAACGAAAATTGTATGGATTTGTAATCCGAATAATCCAACAGGTACATATGTTGAGAAACAAAAATTACTTTCATTTTTAGAATCAGTTCCTAAGTCGGCTCTCGTTATTATGGACGAAGCATATTATGAATACGCGGAAGCAGAAGACTATCCGCAAACATTACCACTTCTTGAAAAGTATGAAAATCTTATGGTTTTACGCACGTTTTCAAAAGCATATGGTTTAGCTGCTTTTCGTATCGGATATGCGATTGGGGATGCGAAGTTAATCGGACAGCTAGAAGTAGCTAGGTTACCATTCAATACATCAACTGTAGCCCAATCTGTAGCACTCGCTGCATTAGAAGATCAAGCTTTTTTACAAGATTGTGTGCAAAAGAATGCTGAAGGTTTAAATCAGTATTATGCATTTTGTAAAGAATATAACGTATTCTATTATCCATCTCAAACAAATTTCATTTTCTTAAAACTCGGTATACCAGGTAATGAAGCTTTCGAACGATTAATGAAAAAAGGATATATCGTTCGTTCTGGTGCTGCATTTGGTATCGATGATGGTATTCGTATTACTGTCGGTTTGAAGGAAGAAAATGATGAAATTATAGAGTTACTGAAAGAGCTTGTAAATGAGCAAGTACAGAAAGAAGAAACATATTCTTAAGAGATTGTGGAGGCTCCTATTATAGGAGCCTTTTTTATCGCATTCAAAATAAAGGTTGAAGACTGCTAATTAAGTTATTCTGTAAACCACGGTTTGTATGGCTTGATAATTAGTGAGAGAAGTTATTTGCACGGTCATAAAAGAAAGCGGTACAATAGAAGATGATGATAAGGTATCGGTGTCATATCCGAACCTTTTGAACAATTAACTACTCTGTAGGAAGAAGTATAAGAAGAAGCATGCTCATTCTAAAGGTTGCGTTCTAACAGTGAGTTGCTTATGATAAATGAACAGAAGAGAATATTTTTTAGAATTAAAGGAGACGTTTATGCAAAAGTTTGAACAAGCTGTTTCATATATTGAAAATGGTGAAGCAGAAAAAGGATTACAATTATTAAAAGAACAATTAAAAATTGCGAATGATGAAGAGAAGTATGATATCGCTCGTTACTATCATACACTTGGATTTACAGATGAGGCATTAGCAATTACTGAAGACTTACGTTTACTGTATCCAGAAGAAAGTGAATTCACTGTATTTTTAGCAGAATTATATATTGATCTAGATAAAGAAGATGAAGCGATTGAAGTGCTTCATGATATTCCAGAAAATGACGATTTATATGTTCAATCGTTATTACTTGTTGCAGATTTATTCCAAATGCAAGGTTTTGATGATGTAGCAGAGCAAAAACTATTAAAGGCGAAAGAAATGATGCCTGATGAACCTGTTATTACGTTTGGGTTAGCAGAATTATATAGTAGTAAAGGTAAAGAACAAAAGGCAATTACTTATTATGAATCGCTATTACCGGAACATAAAGTAATGGGTGGTGTTGTGATCGCACTTCGCCTCGCAGAAACGTTAAGCGCGATCGGAAACTGGGAAGAAGCGATTTCTTATTATGAAGCAGGCCTAGAGGAACAAAAAGATATTCACTCATTATTTGGATATGCCTTCACATTATACCAAGGTGAAGAATATCAGAGAGCAATTGGTGCTTGGCAAGAACTAAAAGAATTAGACCCTGAGTACGCATCACTGTACATGTATTTAGCGAAAAGCTATGAAAAAGAAGGAATGCTTCAAGAAAGCTATGAAACGCTTCATGAAGGAATTAAAGTAGATGAGCTTTCAGTTCCATTTTATGTAGAGTTAGCGAACATTGCGGCGAAATTAGGAAAAATAGTAGAAGCAGAGGAAGTTCTTCAAAAAGCGCTTGAGTTAGATCCAGGGCATTTAGGTGCAACATTAAAATATGCATATATCTTAAAAGAACAAGAAAAGTACGAAGAGTTAATTGCAATTGTAGAGCGTGCTATTGATAGTGGAGAACCAGATACACAACTACTTTGGGATCTTGCGTATGCAAAAAAACAATTAGAAATGTATTCGGATGCATTAAAACACTATGAAAGTGCATATACTTCTTTTAAGAATCATCCAGACTTCTTAGAAGAGTACGGTTATTTCTTATTGGAAGAAGGAAAACGAAAAGAGGCGAAAGAAGTATTTACCCAGTTATTACAACTAGACCCGACACAAATTCATATTGAAGAGTTGTTATATAATTTAGAGGATTTTTCATAAGTTGGAAGGAAACTGAATGCCGCTTCTTGAATCTAAAAAGAAAAGAGAAAGACAGAGGAGGGACTTAATTGCTATGAATACCCCTGTTTCTGTAAACGAGAAGAAGGATTTTGTAAAATGGTTTTTGAATAATTACCAACTGAAACAGCGTGAATGTGTATGGATTCTGAATTATTTAATGAGTCACGACCAATTGATGCATAAAGTCCACTTCGTAGAGCATGCAAAATATTGTCCGCGTGGCTTAGTGATGTCAGCAAATTGTGTGAAAGACACACCGTTTCACTTTTTTAAACAAAATGTTATGACAACAGATGCTGAAAAATCGTTTCATGATATTCGTTTAAATCGAGATGAGGATATTTATATTCAACTCAACTTTAAATCATCGTTTCAAAATGCGAATTATGTAGCTGTATTAGAAGAAAACCCATATCTACCAAAGCATATTGAAGTAAATGAAAAAGATCGTTTACTTGCAGAAAGGTTTTTGGAAGAAAGTGTATTTTCGTTTAGGAGAGAACGCCTTTTGAAACAAATTGATGAAGCGTTAGATAAGCAAGATAAGGAAGCGTTTCATAGATTAACGGCAGAGTTAAAAACTTTATAGAATTTATTTGGATTAATAAATTTTTACAAATTTCAGACTTTCATCAAGAAAAACTACCTATATTGGGTAGTTTTTCTTTTTTTACCTCTTTTAGTATGGTTTAATATATATAAAGTGAAAGTTCTGTCATTTGTAAGTGAAGGAGGGAAGGAATTTGAAGTGGATTGTAAAAGATGTGGAACAGTTTGAGCAAGCAAGAGAGTATGTTGATACAGGAGTAATACCGCTGTTATCAATTTCGGCAGCAAAAGAAATGAAAATGGTTGTAGAACAAGGTGAATTTATCGAATTGTTGAGCACGGAATTGGAAAGAGAGTATAAGGGAAGAGTGCTTTTACTGCCTGCGTTTACGTATTTGGTAGAAAGTCAAAAGAATGAAAAAGGTCGTTTGCAAGAATGGACAAATCATTTACGAAGTGAAGGTTTTAAGCATATTGCTTATGTTACAAGTGATTTTTCATGGAAAGAGGATATGCAAGAGTTACAGGGAGATTTGTTTTGGTTTCCTTCATTAGCATTAGAACAATTTAGTGATCAAGCAAAAAGAGAAGTTATTCATGCACATATAAAAAATATAATGGTGATGTTGGAAGAGAAATGGGGAAACTCACAATAAACAGAAAGTTCTTATTATTATGAGTAGTATGATATTGACCTGTGCATGAGCGTATTATATCATGATAGTGTCCTAGTTTTTATTTTTTATATAATTTATCACGAGGGGACAATTTCTGATAGAGGGGGGAAATTTTCGTGAGCGAGAAAGAACATCGCGTGTCAAGAAGACAATTTTTAAATTACACACTCACAGGGGTAGGAGGCTTTATGGCTGCCGGTATTTTAATGCCGATGACGCGATTTGCGCTTGATCCGGTGTTAAGAAAAGAAGCGGGAACGGATATGGTTGCTGTTGCGCAAGTAAAGGATATTACAACAGAGCCGAAGCGTTTCGATTTTAAAGTGAAGCAGGTTGATGGTTGGTACAAGTCTGAAGAACCAAAATCAGCTTGGGTTCATAAAGATGAAAGCGGAGACATTGTTGCGTTCTCTCCAGTATGTAAACATTTAGGATGTACAGTTAACTGGAATTCGGACAAAGCACATCCGAATCAATTCTTTTGCCCATGTCACGGGGGTCGTTATACAAAAGATGGGATTAACATTAAAGGTACGCCACCCCTTGCTCCGCTTGATGTGTACGAGTCTAAAGTGAAAGATGGAACGCTGTATCTAGGAAAAGCGAAGCCAAGAGGGGGTGCAAAGTAGATGTTAAATAAAATTTATGATTGGGTGGATGAAAGATTAGATATTACACCAATATGGCGTGATATCGCTGATCATGAAGTACCTGAACATGTAAACCCGGCACATCACTTTTCTGCATTCGTCTATTGCTTTGGAGGACTTACCTTTTTCGTTACTGTAATTCAAATTTTATCTGGAATGTTTTTGACGATGTATTATGTGCCTGATATTAAAAATGCTTGGGAATCAGTTTACTATTTACAAAATGAAGTTGCTTATGGGCAAATTGTTCGTGGTATGCACCACTGGGGTGCTAGTCTCGTAATTGTAATGATGTTTTTACATACACTCAGAGTTTTCTTCCAAGGTGCGTATAAAAAGCCCCGTGAGTTAAACTGGATTGTTGGTGTTCTTATTTTCTTTGTTATGTTAGGTCTTGGTTTTACCGGATATTTATTACCGTGGGATATGAAAGCTTTATTTGCTACAAAAGTAGGGATTCAAATTGCAGAGCAAACACCGCTCATTGGTCCTTATATTAAAACATTACTCGCTGGTCATTCCGAAATTGTTGGCGCTCAAACATTAACTCGCTTCTTTGCTATTCACGTCTTCTTCTTACCAGCAGCACTTCTAGGTTTAATGGCCTTCCACTTCATCATGATTCGCAAACAAGGTATTTCCGGTCCACTATAAGAGATTGCTAAATTAAAGGGGAAAGAACTAAAGGAGGGAGATTATGCATCGCGGCAAAGGGATGAAGTTTGTAGGAGATTCTCGGGTACCAGTAGCTCGGAAACCAAATATTCCAAAAGACTATTCTGAATACCCAGGGAAAACAGAAGCATTTTGGCCGAACTTCTTGTTAAAAGAATGGATGGTTGGTGCAGTTTTTTTAATCGGTTATTTATGTTTAACAGTGGCGCATCCGTCGCCGCTTGAGAGAATGGCGGACCCAACAGATGCTGGATATATACCACTTCCAGATTGGTATTTCTTATTCTTGTATCAGTTATTAAAGTATTCGTATGCTTCCGGTTCATTTACTGTAATTGGAGCATTTATTATGCCAGGAATTGCGTTTGGAGCATTACTGTTAGCTCCATTTCTTGATCGAGGTCCAGAAAGACGTCCATTGAAGCGTCCTGTGGCAACTGGATTTATGCTTTTAGCAATTGCATCGATTATCTTTTTAACTTGGGAATCTGTAGCACACCACGACTGGGAAGCTGCAAAAAAACAAGGAGCAATTGTAAAAACAGCGCCAGTTGATAAAAATGATGATGGCTATAAATTAATGCAAAAAAATACTTGTTTAACATGTCATGGTGACAATTTACAAGGCGGGGCAGCAGCACCGGCACTGCAAAACTTAACTTTAAAGCCAGAAGAAATTGCTAAAATTGCGAAAGAGGGAAAAGGTTCAATGCCTAAAGGTGTATTTAAAGGTACGGATGAGGAACTGAAGAAGCTTTCGGAATTCGTTGCAAAGTATAATAAAAAATAATAAAAAAGCTGACTACAAAATTTGTAGTCAGCTTTTCTATTTAGTTGGATGAAGTTTGTTATAATAGAGTAGGATTTAGTGAATGAATTACTTTGCTTGAAAGGTGTTGGACATACGGATTGGTGTACTTGTATGCAATGTTAAGACAACGCTCGGTATTATTATTTTTATTAATTGTTAACTTATTAGGTACAATTTATGGATTTATATGGTACGGAAATCAATTGAAAGAAACGTCACCTATATTTTGGCCGTTTGTACCAGATAGTCCTATGGCGACTCTCTTTTTTGTCTTTGTTTTAATTGCTTTTTTGGCAAAGAGAAACTGGGGATTAATAGAAGCGTTAGCGATTGTAACTTTAATAAAATATGGTATTTGGGCTGTTGTTGTAAACGCGATTATGATTTACGTAAAAGGGCCTATAGGCCTTATGGGCTACATGTTAATGCTTTCGCACTTCGCGATGGCAATACAAGGATTTTTATATGCTCCATTCTATCGTATAAAAAAATGGCATTTTATAGTAGCAGCTGTGTGGACGTTGCATAACGATGCAATTGATTATTTATTTTGGCAAATGCCGCGATATGGAATTATGCATTTGTTTGTAGAGGAAATTGGTTATTTTACGTTTTGGTTAAGTATTGCTGTACTATGTATTACATATTATTGTTGCTTACGTGAGCAAAGAAAACAATTTTCTTTATGATGGTTAGAACATTTAGGGGGAGAACATGGAGAAAAATAAGAGTGGTACAAAAATATTGGATCGATTAATTACTTTAGTTGTTTCATATAGCATAGCATTTTCTATTTTTGCACTCGCAACAACGGCAGTTGTATATGGAAAATGGTTGTATTATTTTGAAATTGATTTTTTAAATATTCCTGATTTAGCGGATATGACGAAGGATGAAATTAAAAGAAATTACGATGTGCTTATTACATATTTATCCCCGTTTTATGACGGAGCATTACATTTGCCCACATTAGATATGTCCACAAATGGCCGTATTCATTTTGTAGATGTTAAAAATATTTTAGTAAAGATTCAATATGTGATGTATGCGACAATTATGATTGCAGTGATAGGCGGAATTTATTTATTAAAAAAGAAAAATGAAAAGTTTTTACTGCACGGATCGATTTTAACAATCATTTTTCCGATAGCGCTTATGTTACCAATTGCTATTAATTTTGAAAAGAGTTTTGTATTATTCCATAAACTTTTATTTAGTAATGATTATTGGGTTTTTGATCCTGAAAAGGATCCAATTATATTAATGTTACCAGAAGAGTTCTTTATGCATGCTGCGTGTGCTATTTTATTATTCATTTTAGGTGGGAGTATACTTTGTTACAGCTTATATAGATATCTCGTAAAAAAGAAAAGGATGTCACAGAAAAAATTCTCTGCTTAAAGAGAATTTTTTTCTTTGTAAAACGATAATATATTTTTCGGTCTAGTTCTGTTCTATTCTTGTCCAAATTAACATATTTTGTACTAGTAGTTAAGGGGGGACCGGGATGAAGAGAACATTAATTGGATTGATAGCATTTCTAATTATAATGTTTCCGTTACGTATATATGCTGAAGAGTGGAATGAGCTAACAGGGTTGTTAGACGACTCGTTACAGTTAGTGAAGCGTAATGAAGATGAAAAAGCGGTACAAGTATTACAACATTTCTCGGAGCAGTTTTTAATAAAGGGGAATGAAAAGAAGCAGGAAGTAACACCAGATCAAGTTAGAGTTATTTCTTTAGCTTACGATAAGGCGCAACAATCGCTCTCTGAAGAAGGTTTAGGTAAGCAAGCTAAAATTGATAATGTGCTGGCATTACAACTTGCTGTTGATGCACAAGTATCGAAATATCAACCACTTTGGATGGAAAGAGAAAGGAAAGTAATGGATGCCTTTTCTCAAATGGAAAAAGCGATGGAAAAAGAAGATGCTGGGCAGTTTCAACAAACGTTAAATACGTTTTTAAATGAATTCAATATTATTTATCCAAGCTTAATGATTGCTTTGCCAGAAAACGAGGTCCAGCGTGTAAATGTTCATTTATCTTATTTAGATGAATTTCGTAACGTTATGTTAAAAACGAAAGGCGGCCAAATGCAATTAGGGATTATTAAAGGGGATTTGCAAAAGATATTTCACACAGTAAAAAAAGATGAAATTGCACCCTCTCTCATTTGGTTTATGACAATTACTGGGGGACTTATTTTATTCACATTAACTTATGTTGGATGGAGAAAGTATAAAGGAGAGAGAGAAAAAAGAAAAAGTAATGTACATTCTAAAAATAGATAATGCAATAAATAAAGATATGGATTGTAAGGTTTATTCATTGACAATAGTGGCAGAAGAAAATAGAATGAGAAGTACTATAATTAAAACTTCAATGGAGGTTCATGATGTTTTATTTAATTTACTTCGCGATCATAATGATCATACCGTTGTATGCACAGTCAAGAGTACGTAGTGCCTATAGCAAGTATTCACAAGTTTATTCAACATCAGGTATGACAGGAGCGGAAGTGGCTCGAAAAATTTTAGATGAAAATGGATTATACAACGTAGCTGTCGAAGAAACACCAGGTCATTTATCAGACCATTATGATCCAACCGCTAAGACGGTTCGATTATCAACAGATAACTATTATGGACATTCAGTTGCTGGTACAGCAGTTGCAGCACACGAAGTAGGACACGCAATTCAAGATGCACAAGATTATAACTTTATGCGTATTCGTCATTCGTTAGTTCCTGTGGCTAATTTTGGATCGAATATATCATGGGTATTTATTATGATTGGTATATTTGCGACAATGTCAAAACTATTGTTATTAGGTATCATTTTAATGGCAGCAGGTGTTGTGTTCCAGCTCGTTACATTGCCAGTTGAGTTTGATGCGTCAAAGCGCGCAATGCAACAAATTGAAGCGTTAGGTATTGTATCAACAGATGAATATGGGCAAGCTCGTAAAGTATTAAATGCGGCAGCATTAACATATGTAGCAGCTGCAGCTGTAGCGGTATTTGAATTATTACGTCTCGTATTAATGTATACTGGTATGCAGCGTAGCGACGACTAAAGACTATCAATTTTGATAGTCTTTTTTTGTTGTGTGGATTGAATTATATAATGTATTGCAAATAGAAATAATAGAAGTAATGCGGAAAGGTGGTGGGGGAAATGAAATATCCAGACCATTTAGTAAAACAAGTACAAGAGCGTAGTGCTCCTTATCAACTAGAAGGTTTTTTAAGTGGACAAGGTCCTGAAAATCCCAAATTTATGTTGTTAGGAGAAGCACCTGGTGAAACAGAAATTCATAATGGGATTCCGTTTAGCGGGAGGGCGGGAAAACAATTAATGGTTTTTTTAGAGCGTATCCACGTTACAAGGGAAGAAGTATATATTACGAGCGCTGTTCGGAGTAGACCTTATAAATGGCGAGAGAAAAAAGAACGAAATGGTGAAATCATACAAAAAAAGTATAATAGAACGCCAAATCAGGGAGAAATAGTTGCCCATGCGCCTTTGTTAGATTATGAATTAGAGAAAATACATCCGAAGCTTATCGTCACGCTTGGAAATATCGGTCTTCAACGTTTAACAGGAAAAAATAAAAAAATCACAGATGTACACGGGCAATTATTAAAACAGCCCATTCAAAAATTAAAGGATATGCAAAGTGCAGAGTTTACATGGTCAGAGAAAGAATATCATGTTTTTCCGACTTTTCATCCAGCTTCCATTTTTTATAATCGGAGTTTATTGGAGCTTATTCATGAGGATTTTGAGAAGCTTAAAAGACTTGTAATAAAAAACTAGAAAAGCTAAGGCGCTTTTCTAGTTATATTTAATTATGTAAAGGGTTTTTATTTTCATCTAACGTAAACCCTTCACCAACTACATCATGTACATCACTTACAGCGACAAAAGCATGAGGATCTACAGAAGTAATGATATTCTTTAATTTCACGATTTCATTTTTAGCAACAACGCAATACAATACATTACGTTCCACTTTTGTATACGATCCAACAGCTTTTAAAAAGGTTGCTCCGCGCTCCATTTCAGATAAAATTTTGGCAGCAATTTCATCGTTTTTCTCTGAGATAATAGTCGCTCCTTTGGCAGCATAAGCTCCTTCTTGCATAAAATCAATGACTTTAGCACCGATAAAAACAGCAACTAGCGTATACATGCCCTCACGGTATGATAAATAGGTAAGAATAGAGACGACGATAACGACAGCATCAAACATAAACATTGTTTTCCCCATACTCCAGCCAACATATTTGTGCGCTAGTCGTGCGATAATATCTACACCGCCAGTAGTCCCGCCATATTTAAATATTATTCCAAGGCCGATACCGATAAATGCCCCGGCGAATAAAGCTGCGAGTGTCATATCATTTTGCAAGTTTAAATGTAAGTTGAGTACTTCGTAACGCTGGAAAATCCATAGAAATAAAGATACGCTAAAGGTTCCAATTAATGTATATAAAAATGTCGTTCTGCCAAGTAACCTCCAGCCAATAAAAAATATAGGGATATTTAAAATTAAGTTTGAGTAGGAAGGATCAAACTTAAATAAAAAATACAATAATAGTGTAATACCAGTAAACCCACCCTCTGCAAGGTGGTTTTCAATATTGATATTGACAATACCGAAAGAAAATATAGCGGAACCAATTAAAATAAAAATAATATTTCGCATCTTCAATTTTGATGTCATATAGAAATCCCCCTAATTATGTAATGATTGCATTGCTCCGCTGAAACGGTAAAACATAATAATAAGTAATTTCTAGTTGCTAGTGAAAATAGTAAGAACCTGATTGATGTGGGCTGATTTTTTGTGAAAAGTGCAAAAGAAAGTTTCACTTTATCCCGCTCTAAAGGCTGATAGGAGATGAAGCAAAGAAGAGGGGCAAACCAGCCGTAGGAACCTGATTGATGTGGGCTGATTTTTTGTGAAAAGTGCAAAAGAAAGTTTCACTTTATCCCGCTCTAAAGGCTGATAGGAGATGAAGCAAAGAAGAGGGGCAAACCAGCCGTAGGAACCCGATTGGTGTGGGCTGATCTTTTGTAAAAATCGCAAAAGAAGTTTCACTTTACCCCGTACCAACGGCTGGTAGGAGATAAACCTCTGAAGAAAGGCAAACCAGCCGTAGGAACCCGATTAGTTCAACTAATCTTTTGCAAAAAAATCACAAAAGAAGTTTCACTTTATTATAGTCTATCCAAAAATGGGTCGCAAATAGGTGTTTGGCGGGGAATAATATTTGTCAAATCGCGATGAATTGGCTAACATGAAAGAGGAAGGATTAGAGGTGAATAGTATGGAAGCAAAAACGATGAAAGATATGCAGAAAGAAGTAGATGCATATATTGGTCAGTTTAAAGAAGGTTATTTCAGTCCGCTTGCAATGATGGCTCGTTTAACGGAAGAAATGGGAGAGCTTGCAAGAGAGGTAAATCATTATTATGGTGAGAAACCGAAGAAAACAACTGAAAAAGAAAGAAGTATTGAAGAAGAGCTTGGAGATGTATTATTTGTTATGATTTGTATGGCAAATAGTTTAAATATTGATTTAGAGACAGCACATAACATTGTAATGAATAAATTTAATACACGTGATAAAGATCGCTGGACACGTATTGATGAGGGAGAGAAAGAATAATGAAAGAAATTAAAGTAATTATCGCCGGACCAAGAGGACGTATGGGACATGAAGCAGTCCTTCTTATGGAAAGAACGGAACATTTTAATTTAGTAGCAGCAGTGGATTATAAGCATGGTGGTGAGAAGATTTCTGATTTACCTGGCATGCCAGCATTACATGCGCCGATTTACGCTGATTTACATACTTGTTTAGATGAAGTAGAAGCAGATGTGTTGTTAGATTTAACAACACCAGAAGTGGGGAAACAACACGTTACACTTGCAGTTGAGCGTGGACTTCGTTCGGTTATTGGTACAACTGGATTTACAGAAGAAGAATTGACACGTTTAACAGAGAATGCAAAAGAAAAAGCAGTAGGAACAATTATTGCTCCAAACTTTGCAATTGGTGCAGTTCTTATGATGAAATTCTCACAAATGGCAGCGAAATATTTCCAAGATGTTGAGGTAATTGAATTACATCATGATCAAAAATTAGACGCACCATCTGGTACAGCTGTAAAAACGGTAGAGTTAATTCGCCAAAATCGTGAATCAAAGCAGCAAGGTCATCCAAATGAAGTAGAGCAACTAGCAGGTGCACGAGGTGCAAATGTAGACGGTATTCACATTCATAGTGTACGTTTGCCAGGGCTTATTGCACACCAAGAAGTAATGTTTGGTGGAGATGGACAAATGTTAACAGTTCGTCATGATTCATTCAATCGTGCATCATTTATGTCAGGTGTAAAACTATCAATTGAGACAGTAATGAACCTTGATCATCTTGTGTACGGTTTAGAAAATATTATCGACTAAAGGGGAGACAACGGATGAAAATTGCCTTAATCGCACATGACAAAAAGAAAAATGATATGGTTTCGTTTGCATACGCATATAAACCAATTTTTGAACAACATGAATTATTTGCAACAGGAACGACAGGGCTTCGCATTATGGAAGCGACTGGATTAGTTGTAACAAGATATCAATCTGGCCCTCTTGGTGGAGATCAAGAAATTGGTGCAATGATTGCAAAGAACGATTTAGATATGGTGATTTTCTTCCGCGATCCATTAACAGCACAGCCGCATGAACCGGATGTGAATGCATTACTTCGTTTATGTGATGTATATGCGATTCCACTTGCAACGAATATGGCAAGTGCTGAAATGTTAATGCACGCATTAGAGCGAGGAGATTTAGATTATCGTAAGTTAAGAAAATGAGGGGAACGATTATGAGTGGATTACATATATTAGCGTTTGGTGCTCATGCCGATGATGTTGAAATCGGCATGGCTGGTACCATCGCTAAATATACAAAGCAAGGGTATGAAGTAGGTATTTGTGATTTAACAGAAGCTGATCTTTCTTCAAATGGAACGATAGAGTTGAGAAAAGAAGAAGCGAAGGTCGCAGCTCGTATAATGGGAGTAAAAACGAGGCTGAATTTAGCGATGCCAGACCGTGGTTTGTATATGAAAGAAGAGTATATACGTGAAATTGTCAAGGTGATCCGTACATATAAACCAAAACTAGTTTTTGCGCCGTACTATGAAGATCGCCATCCAGATCATGCAAATTGTGCAAAGCTTGTGGAAGAGGCTATTTTTTCAGCAGGAATCCGTAAATATATGCCGGAACTTTCACCACATCGTGTGGAGTCTTTTTATAATTATATGATTAATGGTTTTCATAAACCGAATTTTTGTATAGATATAAGTGAGTACCTCTCTATAAAGGTGGAAGCATTAGAAGCGTATGAAAGTCAGTTTTCAACAGGGAGTGATGGTGTTAAGACACCGTTAACAGAAGGTTACGTTGAAACTGTGATTGCTCGTGAGAAGATGTTTGGAAAAGAAGTTGGAGTCTTGTATGCCGAAGGATTTATGAGTAAGAAACCGGTTTTATTACATGCTGATTTATTAGGGGGATGTAAATGAAATTAAAAATAGGTATTACATGTTATCCTTCTGTAGGTGGTTCTGGAGTTGTTGGAACAGAATTAGGAAAGCAATTGGCGGAACGTGGGCATGAAATTCACTTTATTACATCGGGTTTACCATTCCGGTTAAATAAAGTATATCCAAACATTTATTTTCATGAAGTGACGGTAAATCAATACTCTGTATTTCAATATCCACCATACGATTTAGCGTTAGCAAGTAAAATGGCCGAGGTTGCACAAAGAGAAAACTTAGACATTTTACATGTGCATTACGCAATACCACATGCAATTTGTGCATATTTAGCAAAACAAATGATCGGAGAGCGTATTAAAATTGTTACAACCTTACATGGAACAGATATTACTGTGTTAGGTTCCGACCCTTCGTTAAATAATTTAATTCGTTTTGGTATTGAGCAATCGGATGTTGTTACTGCTGTCTCGCATTCATTAATTAACGAAACACATGAGCTTGTAAAACCAAGTAAAGAAATTCAAACGGTATATAACTTTATAGACGAACGTGTATATTTCAAGCGTAATATGTCTCAATTAAAGAAAGAATATGGTATAAGTGAGAGTGAAAAAGTACTTATTCATATTTCGAATTTCCGTAAAGTGAAACGTGTGCAGGATGTTGTTCAGGCATTTGCTAAAATTGTTAAAGAAGTAGATGCGAAGTTGCTTCTTGTTGGAGACGGACCAGAATTCTGTACGATTTTACAGATAGTGAAGAATTTACATATTGAAGATCGCGTTTTATTCCTAGGGAAGCAAGATAATGTTGCAGAACTACTTGCGATGAGTGATTTAATGTTGCTTCTATCAGAGAAGGAAAGTTTTGGTCTTGTTTTATTAGAAGCAATGGCGTGTGGTGTACCTTGTATCGGAACACGGGTTGGAGGTATTCCAGAGGTTATTCAACACGGGGAAACAGGATATTTATGTGAAGTTGGCGATACAACAGGAGTGGCAAATCAAGCTATTCAGCTATTAAAGGACGAGGAACTTCACCGTAATATGGGAGAACGAGCAAGAGAAAGTGTTTATGAGCAATTTCGCTCAGAAAAAATTGTTTCACAATATGAAACGATTTACTATGACGTACTAAGGGATGACAAAAATGGAAAGATTTAAAAAAGCTAGTTCTATTATTGAGACATTAAAGCAACAAGGACATGAGGCTTACTTTGTTGGTGGGAGCGTACGAGATCTTATTATCGATAGGCCGATTGGAGATATTGATATTGCGACATCTGCTCTACCAGAAGAAGTGATGGCTATATTCCCAAGAAATGTTCCTGTTGGTCTTGAGCATGGAACTGTAATTGTTGTAGAAAATGGTGAGCCCTATGAGGTAACTACTTTTCGAACAGAAAGCGAATATGAAGATTTTCGAAGACCTAGTAGTGTTCAATTTGTTCGTTCATTAGAAGAGGATTTAAAACGTCGTGATTTCACGATGAATGCAATTGCTATGACAGAAGAAGGCAAAATGGTCGATTTATTTGCTGGACAGGAAGCCATTCAACAGAGAGAAATTGTGACAGTTGGAAATGCTGCGGATCGTTTTCAAGAAGATGCCCTGCGAATGATGCGTGGTATTCGGTTTGTAAGCACGTTAGGTTTTTCATTAGAAATGAAAACGAAGCAAGCGATTGAAACGTATGGGCATTTGCTAGAACATATAGCAATTGAGCGTATTACAGTAGAGTTTGAGAAACTGTTAACTGGTACATATTGTGTGAAAGGTCTCAAAGAATTAGTAGAGACGAAGCTATTTTCTCATTTGCCATATTTACAAATGTCAGAAGAGAGACTGTTAAAAGCTACGCAGTATAAATGGGATTCTTTCGAAACGGATATTGAGGCGTGGGCATTTTTCTTATATTGTATCGGAGAAGAACATCCATCTGTCTTTTTACGTCAATGGAAGTTTTCGAATAAAAAAATAAAAGATATTGTTGCAGTTTTATTGACAATCCGTACTAGAAAGGAGAAGGATTGGGATACAGTCCTTCTTTATAAAACGGGAATTCATATCGCTGAAATGGCAGAGAGAGTATATGAAGCGATGATTGAACGCTATGACCCTACATCTGTTGAACGAGTACAATCAATGTTTCATGCATTGCCAATCCAGGAGCGTCAAGAAATGAATGTGACTGGTAATGATTTATTAAACTGGGCAAACAAAAAGCCTGGTCCGTGGGTTGCTGAGATGCTTCAGAAAATCGAAGAAGCAATCGTACAAGGAAACGTAGTTAATGAGAAAGAGCGTATAAGGGAGTGGCTACAAGGATGCAATCTACTATAAGAAAGCAGTTATTGCAAGTTTTTTCTGAAGCGGATGGCGAGTTTGTATCCGGCCAAACAATTAGTGATAAACTTGGTTGTTCAAGAACTGCTGTGTGGAAACATATGGAGGATCTGCGGAGTGAGGGATATGAACTTGAAGCTGTGCGTCGATTAGGTTACCGAATTGCAAGTAAGCCAGACAAAGTGACCGCTAATGAAATTCAGTTAGGGCTACAAACGAAGCGGATTGGTAGAACAGTGTATTTTGAAGAAACCGTTGAATCAACGCAGCACATTGCAGCAAAACTTGCTTATGAAGGTGCAGAAGAAGGAACAGTCGTTGTAGCAGAAGAACAAACAGCGGGAAGAGGTCGTTTAAGCAGAAAATGGCATTCACCAAAAGGAACAGGGATTTGGATGAGTATTATTTTACGCCCATCAATCCCAGTTCATCATGCACCGCAACTTACTTTGTTAGCGGCCGTTAGTGTTGCACAGGCAATTGAAAAATGCACGGGTGTAAACGTAGGAATAAAATGGCCAAATGATATTTTAATTCAAGGTAAAAAGGCTGTAGGTATATTAACAGAAATGCAAGCGGATCCTGATAAAATTAATGCTGTCATTATGGGCATCGGTATTAATGCGAATCAAAAGCAAGAACATTTTGATGAAGAAATTCAGCACATTGCTACTTCATTAGCGATTGAATCAGGTAAGCCGATTGTTCGTGCAGAACTTATGCAACAAATCTATTTACAACTAGAAAAATTATATGAAGAGTATTTACAAAATGGTTTCTCTGTCATTAAAATTCTTTGGGAAAGTTACGCTGTGAGCATCGGGAAAGAAATTACCGCTCGAACGATGAGAGAGACAATTACGGGGTTAGCAAAAGGAATCACAGAGGATGGTGTATTACTTCTGGAGGATCATGAGGGGAAAGTACATCATATTCATTCTGCAGATATTGAAATTAAGTAAAAGAAGTTCCTCTTTTGGAACTTCTTTTTATTTCAATAGTTTTGAGTTGAATTTGTAACATGATAATAAATTTTTTTTCATATTTAAAGTTCATTTCAAAATATCTTCCGCCTAGTTGGCAGGGCATGTTATTTGACGATTACTTTGCCTGCCATTCCTTTAAGAAGATGGTATCGACATATTAATTCATATGTACCAGTATTTTTAGGTTTCACGGTAATATGCTTTTCTTTTCCTGACTCGATTACGACGTCAATGCCGAGTTTTTTCACTGTAAAGGTGTGCTCGTTTTTACCTTTATTTTTCAATAGTAATGTTGTTGATCCTTCAAGCGGAATCGTGATAACATTTGGATTAAAGTAATCATCATTTAGTTCAACCTCAATCACTTTCGTTAAATCGGTGGGGGGTGTTACGACAGTAACTGAGGCAAATACATGGGAGGATCCTAAAGACATCCACCATACAATCATTACAAGCAAACTGCTGAATCGAAATAACCACCTGTTCATAGACATCTGCAATTCTCCTTTGTTAAGTACTTTCCTCAATTAACCTGCATCATTAGTTTAAGAGTTATACTATACAGTTAAATGGATTACAGAAAAAATTAACTTGGACTTTTTTAGCATGCGTTGAAAAAACATGTATCTTTTCAGGATTGAATTCTCCATAAAAACTGTATAGCATATATACTCTCGTGTTAAATTTCATATACCGTAATAAGAATAAAAAATTATTTTTTCAAAAAAATGTAGTAATTCCTTTTTGTAGTTTGCTATAATTAGTTCGAATGTGGGCAGTATCAGAGCGAACTGCACCATGATTCGAAGTCATACGAAAAATAATAACTTGGATTCTGCCTTGATCCAATAACGGACTGGGACAGAGGGATGAATAATGCCGACTAACACACAACCCTTCTGCCCTTTTATGGTCAGAGGGGTTTTTCATATGATTTCGGCCATCTCCTCTCTCCTGCATAAAGGAGGAGTAGTTTTTGAAAACAAAAACAGATTTTTTGAAGATGAAAGAGCAAGGTGAGCCGATTACAATGCTAACGGCGTATGATTATCCATCTGCTAAATTAGCAGAAGAAGCTGAAGTTGATATGATTCTAGTTGGAGATTCTCTTGGAATGGTTGTACTCGGATACGATTCAACAGTACCTGTAACAGTAGAGGATATGATTCATCATACGAAAGCTGTACGCCGTGGAGCGAAAGAGACGTTTATTGTAACTGATATGCCATTTATGTCGTATCACGTATCATTACAAGAAACGATGGTGAATGCACGTCGCATCGTTCAAGAGAGCGGGGCACACGCACTGAAGGTAGAAGGTGCTGGAGAAGTTATATCGACGATTCAATATTTGACGAACGCAGGAATTCCTGTTGTAGCGCATTTAGGTTTAACCCCTCAATCTGTAGGAGTGTTGGGTGGATATAAAGTGCAAGGAAAAGATGCGGAGAGTGCAAAAAAATTAATAGAAGATGCAAAGAAATGTGAAGAAGCTGGTGCAATAGCGCTTGTGTTAGAATGTGTACCAATGCAGTTAGCAGAACTTATTTCAGAGCAACTAACAATACCAACAATTGGGATTGGTGCAGGACAAAAAGTAGATGGGCAAGTGCTTGTTTATCATGATCTTATCTCATACGGCGTAAATCGTGTTCCGAAATTTGTGAAGCAATATACGTCTGTTCAAGAGGAGATTGTGCGTGGGATTTCACAATATGTTACTGAAGTAAAGACAAGGCAATTTCCTGAAGAAAAACATTCGTTCACAATGAAAGAGGAAGAATGCTTAGCGTTATACGGAGGAAAACAATAATGAAAATCGTAACTACAGTGCAAGAGATGCAGCAAATTACAAGCGAACTTCGTGCAAGTGGAAAGAGTATTGGTTTTGTTCCAACAATGGGTTATTTACATGAAGGCCATGCTACTTTATTACGTAAGGCAAGAGAAGAAAATGAAATTGTAGTTTTAAGTGTATTTGTAAACCCGCTACAATTCGGCCCAAATGAAGATTTAGATCGATATCCTCGTGATATTGATAGAGATGAAAATGTAGCAAAAGAAAACGGTGTAGATTATTTATTTTATCCGAGTGTAGAAGAAATGTATCCAGCAGAACAAACAACAACAGTAGAAGTTGTGAAGCGCACGGACGTATTATGCGGTCAACAAAGACCTGGTCATTTCGCTGGTGTTGCAACTGTACTGATGAAACTATTTAATATTACGGTGCCAACGCGTGCTTATTTCGGTATGAAAGATGCTCAACAAGTTGCAGTAATTGAAGGATTTGTAACTGATTTCAATATTCCAGTTACAATCGTACCAGTTGATATTGTAAGGGAAGAAGATGGTTTAGCGAAAAGTTCTCGTAACGTGTACCTATCACAAGATGAACGTGAAGAAGCTCTTCATTTATACCGCAGCCTATGTATAGCGAAAGAAAGAATTGAGGCAGGTGAACGTAATCCGGAAATCATTACAAATCTTGTGAAAGATTATATTGAGACGCATACGAAAGGCACTGTAGATTATGCGGATTTATATGCATATCCGTCATTAACAATGGTAGAGAAAGTCGAAGGAAGAATCATTTTAGCTATTGCAGTTAAGTTTGAAAATGTAAGATTAATTGACAATATAACATTAACGGTTAAATAAGGGGGAGCATCTATGTTTCGCACAATGATGAGAGCAAAGTTACATCGTGCAACTGTAACGGAGGCAAATTTAAATTATGTAGGTAGTATTACAATTGATGAAGACTTAATGGATGCAGTAAATATTGTAGAAAACGAAAAAGTCCAAATTGTAAATAATAATAATGGTGCTCGCTTAGAGACATACGTTATTAAAGGGGAACGCGGTAGTGGTGTTGTTTGTTTAAACGGTGCGGCGGCAAGACTTGTACAACCAGGGGACAAAGTAATTATTATTTGTTATGGGCTAGTTACGGAAGAAGAGATTCATACACAAGAACCAAAAATTGCAGTACTAGACGATAATAATCAAATTATTGAAATGTTAGGTGCTGAAAAAGCGGGTACGATATTATAAGTAGAAAGGCTATCTCCATTGCGGAGATAGCTTTTTTGTGCATCTTTTCATTAAGATGAGATAAAACGTGGTATAGTAACATTATATAAATTATTGTTGTTTGAAAGGTAAGAAATTGAGGTGTTACATATATGAGTAAGCGTTATGTCGTTGTTGATTTAGAGACGACAGGGAACTCCTGGAAAGATGGGAAGGATAAAATTACCCAAATTGCAGCTGTTGTAGTAGAAGATGGAGAGATATTGGAGATTTTTTCGTCTTTTGTTAATCCAAAGAGAGAGATCCCACCATTTATTACAGAATTAACAGGGATTGATGAAAGTCTTGTAAAACAAGCCCCGTTATTTCAAGATGTAGCCCCGATGATTGTTGAGCTATTACAAGGTGCGGCTTTCGTTGCGCATAATGTTCACTTTGATTGGAATTTTTTAAATGAAGAATTAAGGCAAGCTGGATATACAGAAATACATTGTCCGAAAATCGACACGGTTGAATTGGCTCAAATTCTTTTGCCGACAGCCGATAGTTATAAATTACGTGATTTAGCTAAAAAGCATGAACTAGAGCACGATCAACCACATCGTGCGGATAGTGATGCTCTTGCAACAGCGGAATTATTTTTACAATTTTTAAATGAAATTGAAAAGTTACCACTTGTCACGTTGCAATCGCTTTATGAATTAAGTGATGTGTTCCAAAGCGATATAGCTGATGTGCTTTCTGAAAATATTTTAAAGAAAGTAATGCACGGTAAAGAAGATATAGCGGAGTATGAAATACATCGAAATATTGCGCTGAAAAAGCGGAACTATTCCTTAAACCTTGGAGAAACGTGTTCATCAAAGTTTGATGCTTTCTTGAATAAAACGATGGATAAATTGGAATCACATATGCCAAAGTTTGAAAGAAGAGAAAGTCAACAACTGATGATGAAAGAGATATATACGGCGTTAAGAGATTCTCGTTTTTCACTAATTGAAGCCGGTACAGGAACAGGAAAGACTCTCGCTTATTTGCTTCCTAGTCTTTATTTTGCAAAGAGAAAAGAAGAACCTGTCATTATAAGTACACAAACGGTACAACTCCAACAACAAATATTAGAAAAAGAAATTCCGTTATTACAAAAAATAATGCCATTTTCATTTGAGGTAGCTCTTCTAAAAGGAAGAAAGCATTATTTATGCTTACATAAATTTGAGTATGCTTTGCAAGAGGAAGAAAAAAATTATGATATGGCACTTACAAAGGCGAAGATTTTAGTTTGGCTATTGCAAACTGAAACAGGTGATCGAGACGAATTAAATATTCCTGAGGGCGGAAAGTTACTTTGGAATCGTATTTGTAGCGATGCGTATAGTCCAGGCGGTATGCAAAGTAATTGGTTTAGTCGTTGTTTTTACCAGCGAGCGAAGAATAAAGCTTTATTTGCAGATATCGTTATTACAAATCATGCGTTATTATTTCAAGATTTTTCAAGTGAAGAACCGTTGTTTGCTTCATGCGAACATATTATTTTTGATGAAGCTCACCATATTGAAGAAGCCGCGAGTAGAACATTGGGTGAACAGTTCTCTTGTATGTATTTTCAATTGGTTATATCTCGTCTTGGGACACTAGAAACAGAAGATGTACTCTCCAAAGTATATAAAATGATGAAAAAATCAGAGCAAGCATCTCGTTCAACTTTCCGTATGATAAGTTATAGTTTGAAGGAACTTAAGTTTGATGCGGATGAACTCTTCCAAATGTTACGTACTTTTATATTTAAACAAACAAAGCAAGAGCAAGGAACGAATAATATGCCGCTCATCTATAGGTATAACGCAGAACTAGAAAAAGGTAAGTTGTGGGATAGTATCGTCGAATTAACAAATCGTTTTATATATGAATTAAGAAGGGTAGTAACTGCTCTTGAGAAGCAAGTGGATATATTGCAAAGTAAGTTAGAATGGGAGATGCATGTTGTAACAGGTGAATTTATGCATTTAATTGAGTTGCTGAGAAAGATGGCAGAATCATTACAGTTACTCGTATTAGAAAAGAATTCGTATGTAACTTGGATGGAGACTGAAACGAAAGGGACGATTCATTCAACAGTTCTATATGCACAGCCTGTTCATATTGGTGAAAGATTTGCTGATGAATTTTTAACAGGAAAAAAGAGTGTTATTTTTACATCCGCAACACTAACAGTTAACGATACGTTTGATTATATAAAAGAGGAACTTGGTTTACATGACTTCGCTCCAAATACTTTAAAGGTTCCGTCGCCATTTCGTTATGATGAACAGATGAAATTAATGGTGTCAACGGATGTACCTTTTATTA
Organism: Bacillus sp. PK3-067; assembly: GCF_056738645.1. Lineage (NCBI taxonomy): Bacteria > Bacillati > Bacillota > Bacilli > Caryophanales > Bacillaceae > Bacillus > Bacillus sp. PK3-067. The sequence continues at coordinate 1,468,443 of NZ_CP096490.1, forward strand.
AGCAAGTAAGTAATGAGCGATATATTGAATCTGTATCGGAACATATTGCAAAGATAGCGAAAGCCACAAAAGGCAGAATGCTCGTTTTATTCACTTCGTATGAAATGTTAAAAGAAGCGTATGCGAATTTAAAAAATAATGATGAATTAGAGGGGTATTTATTACTGACCCAAAGTGTGAATAATAGAAGTCGAAGCCGCTTAATTCGAAAGTTTCAAGAATTCGACAAATCAATTTTATTAGGGACGAGCAGTTTCTGGGAAGGAATAGATATTCCAGGAGATGCCTTAAGTTGTCTTGTTATAGTCCGTCTACCATTTACACCTCCTCATCAGCCGATGATGGAAGCGAAAGGTGAGTGGCTAAAAAATCAAGGTGAAGATGTATTTGCTAAATTAGCGCTTCCACAAGCAATATTACGTTTCAAACAAGGATTCGGCCGCTTAATTCGAACGAATACAGATACAGGAACGGTAGTAGTGTTAGATCGTCGTTTGACGAGTTCTTCCTATGGAAAACGATTTCTACAATCGATTCCTAACGTACCTCTTTATGAAGGGCCATTAGAAGAATTGTTAGTACAATTAGAAGAAACACCAAATGAATAAAAATGGAAGAAAAATACGCCTGAAGTACTTATAAACTTCAGGCGTAAAAAATGTGGGTAGGAGGAATTTTATTTTTCTTACTTCTTGTATACAAAATGTGTTGGTTTTCGACTTGAAACCTTTTTTTGCTGTACATGTCCTGCTATAATAGATGGGTGATGAAGCAGGGGTTGTAAAGAATGTACTCTTATTGTAACCGCATTGCGTTCTTCTATAATTAGAAATTTTTGTGTAACGGAGGAGTTTTTTCATGGAGAAGAAAATCGAAGTACTATCAACGACGCGTATTAAATATTCGTCGGATTTGTATAAAATTGTTGATAGTTTAAATCGTACGTTAAAAGAGCAGGACCTCATGTTCGGACTAGCATTAGACGAAAAAGATAAAGAAACAGCTGTATTTACGATTTACAGAACGTAGTGATACAATGAAAAAGTGGATCTTTGCAATCATTATTGTTATCGTTGCTAGCGGAATATATGGGGCGTATGTTTATAATAAAGCGATGGGAAAGAAAATTCCAAAAGAGTCGAAATTTGTAGAAATTGCTAAAGAAAAAGCAAAGCTTACAAAGGTGAAATCTGTTGATTATTACAACGGAAAATCTGCATATATAGTCGTGCAAGGTACAGATGAAAAGGGAGAACAACTTATCGTTTGGGTGCCTGAGAAAAAAGGGGATACTGTAGTAAGGAAAAAGAGCGAAGGTATTTCTGAAAAAGAGGCTATACAAAGAACAATAGAGCAAGTCGGCAATGAAAGTAAGGAATCAAAAAGTAAGCCGAAAGAGATTATGAAAGTGAAATTAGGCTTTGAAAATGATGTACCACTATGGGAAGTTACATATATTGATGATGACAATCGTTATAGTTATTACTATCTTGAATTTAAAGATGGAAAATTTTTAAGACGATATAGCATTGAAAAATAGATGTAGGGGGAACTACAAATGAAATTAGCAAAGCGAGTAGCTGCTTTAACACCGTCTTCAACTTTAGAAATTACAGCAAAGGCACAAGCATTAAAAGCAGAGGGTCATGATGTAATTGCATTAGGGGCAGGGGAACCTGACTTTAATACACCAGAGCATATTATGGATGCTGCACATAAAGCGATGTTAGAAGGGCATACGAAGTATACACCAACAGGTGGATTACAATCGTTAAAACAAGAAATTGTGAAGAAATTTACTCGCGATCAAGGTATTGCGTATGATCCATCTGAAATTATTGTATGTAATGGTGCAAAGCATGCATTGTATACATTATTCCAAGTATTACTTGATGAGGGAGATGAAGTTATCATCCCAACTCCTTACTGGGTAAGCTATCCAGAGCAAGTAAAGCTTGCTGGCGGTAAGCCGGTTTATGTAGAAGGTTTAGAAGACAATGAGTACAAAATTACAGCAAAGCAGCTGCGTGAGGCAATTACAGAGAAAACGAAAGCAGTTATTATTAATTCACCGAGCAATCCAACAGGAATGATTTATAGCAAAGAAGAATTACAACAGCTTGGAGAAGTATGTTTAGAACATGATATTTTAATCGTTTCTGATGAAATTTATGAAAAATTAATTTATGGTGGCGTAGAATATACTTCAATTGCCCAGCTTTCTAATGCATTAAAAGAACAAACACTTATTATTAATGGTGTATCTAAATCTCATTCTATGACAGGATGGCGTATTGGATATGCTGCAGGAAATAAGCAGCTTATTAAAGCGATGACGAACTTAGCGAGTCATAGTACGTCAAACCCTACTTCAATCGCTCAATACGGCGCAATTGCGGCATATGCAGGCTCACAAGAACCTGTGGAAACAATGCGTCAAGCCTTTGAAGAGAGATTAAACATCATTTATGATAAATTAATTCAAATCCCTGGCTTTACTTGCATTAAACCGCAAGGTGCATTTTACTTATTCCCTAACGTAAAAGAAGCTGTAGCTTTATCAGGATATGCAACAGTTGATGATTGGGCAAAAGCTCTATTAGAAGAGGAAAAAGTGGCTCTTGTACCAGGTACAGGATTTGGTGCTCCAAATAATGTTCGCTTATCATATGCGACATCTCTTGAACAAGTAGAGAAAGCATTAGAGCGTATCCATACATTTATGAAAAGTAAAGTGCAAGCTTAATTTTATATTTCATTCATGTAATATAAAAAACCTCCCCATTAATAGGGAGGTTTTTTTGACGAATTGTGGCAAAAAGAAATAGCTAAAGGTGTGTTATACTAGAGAGCGAGGTGTTTGGTGATGGAAAAGAAAATGATGTTACAGTGGTTTGAGCAGGGAAGCATTGCAATTCCAAAATTACTTATGATGCATTATAAAAAATTAGGTTTAAATGAGACGGAATTTATGGTCGTACTTCATGTACACACATTTTTAGAATCAGGTAATTCGTTTCCGACTCCATCAGAGATTTCTGAACGGATGACGATAACGGAAATGAAATGTATGGAAGTAATTCAAGCATTGATTCAAAAAGGGTTTTTATCACTAGAAGGTGGACAAAGATCAGAAGCGATGATGTGCGAAAGTTATTCTTTACAACCGTTATGGGAAAAAATATTACATTTCTTAATGGATGAATCAATAGAGGAAGAGCAAAAAGAAAAAAAACAGCTGCAAGTAAATTTATATACAGTATTTGAAAAAGAATTTGGAAGACCACTTTCGCCGTTCGAATGTGAAACGTTAGGAATGTGGGAGGACCAAGATCAACATCATCCAAATTTAATTCAAGCGGCTCTTAGAGAAGCTGTAATGAGTGGAAAACTAAATTTCCGATATATTGATCGTATTTTATTTGAGTGGAAAAAGAATGGAATTAAAACGGTAGATCAGGCTCAAAATCAAGGTCAAAAATTTAGAGCGAATCAACAAAGAGCACAACAAATGACAAAACAAGAGACGAAATTTACTGGAAAAGTGCCTTTTTATAATTGGTTGGAGCAGTAATATAGGAGGAAGTATATGTTAAATAAAACGCAAATTCGCTATTGTTTAGACACAATGGCGGATATGTATCCAGAAGCACATTGTGAATTAATTCATGAGAATCCTTTTGAATTAGTAATCGCGGTGGCACTATCTGCACAATGTACAGATGCACTTGTAAATAAAGTGACGAAAAATTTATTTCAAAAATATAAAACACCAGAAGATTATTTAAGTGTATCTTTGGAAGAGTTACAACAAGATATACGTTCTATTGGGTTGTATAGAAATAAAGCAAAAAACATTCAAAAATTGTGTCAGATGTTGCTGGATGATTACAATGGAAAAGTTCCAGAAGACCGTGACGAGTTGACGAAATTACCAGGAGTAGGGAGAAAAACAGCAAATGTAGTTGTTTCGGTAGCGTATGGCATCCCGGCAATTGCTGTTGATACGCATGTAGAAAGAGTGAGTAAACGGTTAGCGATTTGTAGATGGAAAGATTCGGTGTTAGAAGTAGAAAAAACATTAATGAAGAAAGTACCGATGGATGAGTGGGGAGTTACACATCATCGTATGATTTTCTTTGGACGTTATCACTGTAAAGCACAACGACCGCAATGTGAGGAGTGCAGACTGTTAGAAGTATGTCGTGAAGGAAAGAAGCGAATGAAGGTGAAATAAAGGATGGAGCGAGTTATAGAAATACCGAAAGAATTTCACTGTTTACCATTTTTTAAAGAAAGTGTAAATTTAATTAAGTATCATACAGACAATTCTTTTGAAGAGATAATACAAAATACTTACTTTATATTTGATATTGAAAGACAGTATGAGCCGTGGAAGGAAATTGAAAACAGCATTCCAGCGATGTTGAATGTATGGAAAAATAAGCATGAAGACATTGCTATACTGTTTCGAAATAGAAATAAGCAAGAGGCTGAGGGACCAATGATTCTTTTTGCAGCTCACTTGTTATCGGTTGTCTATTGGCTAAATGAACAACCTGTTCATAGTTTGAATGAAATGCAAATAAATACGAATAAATTAAAAGTGCAACCTGTTAATTTTATGGAAAGATATTCATTCATTATAAAGAAACCGAGTAATTATCATTCTTATATTCAATTAGCGCAGTTGTATATCGAAATAGAAAAGCTGTATGTAAAGAAAATGATAACAAAAAAGAAGTCCGCTTCTCGTTAAGAGAAACGGACTTCTTTTTTTTGTATATTAGGACTCTGTTGTAACAACAGCACCGTCTGCGTGAGGTGTATCTCCTCCGGTATTTTGGTGTTGCTGTTCTTGTTGTTTCTTAGCCTCTTCTTCAGCTTTTTTCTTGGCCTCTTCTTCAGCTTTCTTCTTAGCTTCTTCATCAGCTTTTTTCTTAGCTTCTTCTTCAGCTTTTCTTCTAGCTTCCTCATCAGCTTTCTTTTGAGCTTCTTCTTGCTGTTTACGTTGTTGTTCTTGCTGTTGTTCTTGTTGTTTCTTAGCCTCTTCTTCAGCCTTTTTCTTAGCTTCGTCTTGTTTTACTTTATCTTCATTAGCCTTTTTCTGGGCTTCTTCATCAGCTTTTTTCTTAGCTTCTTCATCGGCCTTTTTCTTAGCCTCTTCTTCAGCTTTTTTCGCATCTGGAGTTCCGCCAGGCGCAGTGAAGGATGCACCAACTGCTGGGCTTGTTCCAGTGCCTTTTTTCGCTACTACAGAGAAGCTGTAAGTAACACCTGGTTTAATACCACCAAGAGTAGCTGTCGTACCACTTATTGATAGGCTACCACTTGAACCATCAGTTGCTTTATAGCTGGCTGCATATGCATCGACTTCTGCTGGTCCAGACCAGTTTAGTGTAACTGTGCTAGCGCCATCAAAAGTGACATTCAGACCACTAGGGGCATCTACTTTAATTTGTTTAATTGCATCTTTTTTCGCACCTTTTACGTATAATTCTCCGTTTATTTCTTGTACAGAAGAAGGACGTTCAAAGCGAGATTTATCTGTAGCGAATTTGCTCATCATTACTTGGAACATTTGCTGTGCAATTTTAGTATAACGATCACTAATGTAGTTTTCTGGACCATTCTTTACGTAACCAGTCCATACAGCCATCGTATATTGTGGTGTATATCCAGCGAACCAGCTATCCCTGTTTGCATCAGCTGGAATGCCGTATTTCTTTAAATCTTTTGCATCAAAGTTTTGCGTTCCAGTTTTACCCGCTACGTCAACACCTGAAACATATGCTGTTGGTCCTGTACCACCAGAACCAGGTTTTACTACGTCACGAAGAACGTCAGTTACCATGTAAGCTGTATAGTCTTGCATAGCGCGTTGTTCTTTCGGTTTAAAGCTTTTCTTTTTCCCGTCCGGGAAGGTTACTTCTTTTACGAAGTGTGGTTTATTATAGTTACCACTATTACCGAAGGTTGCATATGCACCTGCTACTGCTAATGGAGAACTATCGTTACTACCAATTGCAGTAGATTCATGTACTCCATTTTCAAATGTCATGCCTAAACCTTCAGCAAACTCTTTTGATTTATTAAGTCCAACTGTTTGAGCTGTCTTTAAAGCCGGGATGTTTAATGACTTCTTCAATGCTTCACGAAGTGAAACGTCACCTTTAAAACTCCCTGTAGCATTTTTAATCTTTGTGCCATCCGAATAAGTATATTCAGAGTCATTTAATTGATGGTAAGTAGACCATTGAAGATTCTCAATCGCTGGACCGTAGTCGAAAATTGGTTTCATTGTTGAACCAACTTGGCGTTTTAAATCAGTTGCCATATTATGACCTTTGAAAGTGGACTTATTTTCTTTACGTCCAGCACCAATTGCTCGAACTTCTCCAGATTGTGTATCCATAAATACGAATGATCCTTGGAATTGATCGTTTGGATACTTAATAAGATTACCATCCATAATTTTTTCAGCGTAATCTTGAGCATCTTGATCAAGTGTTGTATGAATCGTTAAACCATCTGAACCGATATTTACATCAGGATATTCTTTTTCAACTTCTTTTACAACCGCATCTAAAAATGCTTGATACTTCATCTCAGTTACTTCTGAAGACGGTTGAAGGCCCTCAGTTACTGGGATCTTAACGGCGTTATTCATTTCTTCTTTTGTTATATAACCATGTCGATTCATTAATGATAATACGACATTACGACGATTTGTTGCTCGTTCAACATTTTCCTTTTTTGTTGGATCATAAATGTTTGGACCTTGGGGTAAACCAGCGAGCATAGCAGCTTCATGTAATTGCAAGTCTTTTAAATCTTTACCATAATATTTTTGCGCTGCTGTCGCAATACCGTATGAACGGTTACCTAAATTAATCTTATTTAAGTACATTTCTAAAATCTCATGTTTAGAGTATTGTTGCTCTAATTTGTAAGATAAGTACCATTCTTGTACTTTTCTTTTAGCAGTTTTGTCCATCGTTAGAAAGTAGTTTTTAACGACTTGCTGTGTAATCGTACTACCACCTTGGGAACCGAAACCACCAGTGACATTTTCCATAACTGCTTTTGTAGTTCGTTTAAAATCAATTCCATTATGATCATAGAAACGCGAATCCTCAGTTGCAAGGAATGCATTTTCAACTACTTTTGGAATTTGATCATAAGTAACGTGTGTTCGTTTTTCAGCACCGTATTCATAGAAGAAATTCCCGTTTTTATCAAGAAACTTTGTTGATAAAGGATTAACAAGTTTGGCTTTGTCTAATTTTGGAGCATCCTTTACCATAACAAAGAAAGCGGAAACGCCGGCTACAAGTCCAACGATACCAAGAAGTAGACAACCTATAAGAAATTTCTTGAAAAAGGAGCCTTTTTTCTTTGGTTTTTCTTCTTTATGTGTTTTTTTCTCTTGATTTTTCACATGATTTCGTTCTGTACGAGAACGATAATTATCTGACATTATACTTTCTCCTACCTTTCATTCTCTCCCCCAAAAGTCGAAAAAAGAGCCTTAGTGATGACTCTATCACGAAAAATAAACCATGTCTAGTACACGGATATAGTCAATCCGAGGGTGATAACCGCATGATAATAAGGATCCATGCTCTTCTATTTCTTCTTTCGTAATCGACTTGCGTCCACCAGTATTTTGACGATTCCAAAATGCAATAATATGTTTTGCATCTAGTAAATAAAATTCATCAAAAAGTGTAAATTTAATAATAACAAATGCAATTCCATTATGAGCAACCACTTGCTTCATATGTTCAATTTGATGAAGGTGGAAGTTTTGAAGTGGGAAACTAGTTTTATTTTTTGTTTCCTTTGCTTCAAAATCGATGTATTTCCCTTTGTATACACCGTTGTAATCTGTTGTAGAAGGTTGTTTAAAATACGCTTCTTTTACCACTGCAGCACTTCGAGCGGGGTAATCTACTTTTACAATTTGAAGAGGTGTAGGCTTTTTATGTACACATGCAATATTATGGGTTAAGTAATATTGATTTGTTTCATTCAATTCCTCTTCAAGGGACATACCTCTATTACTATAAGTATGTGTTTTTATAGGTGTTTTTTGAGGTTGTGAAGCTTGATTATACCTTTTTCCATTTGGGTAACGAATGGTCATAGTGTGTCCACCCCCAACTTGCTAAGAATTACTTACAAAGGTGATTATATCAAAAAATGAAAAAAGATGTGACCTTTTTGATGAAAGGTATGATGACTTATTTATGTTTACATGGAATGATTATATGAAAATGAAACAAAATCGAGAAAAAAATTTTTGTACAGAGGAAGAAAAAGCAATCATTCACAATATTAAAAAGAAAACAGAAATAGCTAATGTGGACAATATTTCTCGGACACAATCTTATCAAGAATATTATTTAAGAAATAGTGAAATCAGGTGGGCCTTTTTAGCGAGTATGGTTTCGAGAAATGCGGGCTGGAATATGACTGATTTAGAAGGGAGATATTATGCTACTGTTTTACCTAGAACGGTAAAAAAACATTTATTTATTCTGTACGAACAGGCTAATTGGATTATTTTTTTAGATGCATTTCCTCAGCTATTATTGTATGAGGAAAGTAAGAAGAGACGTGCACCTCTCTTTCATTTGTTGCAATATTTCAACGTATCAATTTTTATGGAAAAAGAATGGTTACTTTTCTGGGAAAGAAGAGATATGAATAGGCTTATGACAGCGCTTATTATAAATGAACAAAATAAAATTCAAAAACCAGTCATTGAGAACACATATTTTAAAAAACATGTATTCCATACTGCACTTTTTAAAGTACAAGAAAGACTTCATATTAGTGCAGTTATCTTCCCAACAATTGAAGGGAGAATGTATGGATTTTCGGTTTATCAATTTGAAACGTTACAACAGCGTATAGAACTAGGAAAAAAATTAGCATGGTTATTGTTTCATCCAATTTATAATGGTTCGTTTTATAAGTTTGCATTGCAAACTACACATACTGGGTCTAGAGAAGATTATGAAGTTTACGCAAAGGAAACTCGAAAGTCTTATACGCCAACACTTAGAGATATTTATCCTGTTATTTTACATGAAGAAATAAAAATGAGAGATTGGTTTTGTGCAAATATGAAAATGAATGTGCTATTTGTACCTGAAGAACCTAAAGGGGAAGTTAATATAACAGAATGGTATAGAAGAAAGAGAGAACAAATCTATAGGCTATCTATGGCAAATCGTTTTGCTAAAAGGATGGATGAGTTCATGATATAATAAAAAAGAAGTCCCGTCTTCCATTTTGAAGACGGGACTTCTTAATTTGAAACAATCCTGCTATGTGTGCTACAACTTTAATCTCAAAACGTAATGCTAGTAGGAGATTAAGGGTGACTTGAAATTTAACTGTTCGTAATAAAGTCTCGCTTTATGTAGCAGGGAAGTTTGGACCATCTAGCTTTGGATTGCCAGTCTCGGGTTTATTTTGTTGTTTGTTTTGGTTTTTCTTTTTTTCATTTTTGTTCTTTGCCATTGTAATACACCTCCTTTTTGTATTGTTACCATTTCTATAAATGACATACGAAATGATTTCTTTGACGAATAACAACTAGTTTTGTCATGTGGGCAGGAGTGGTGAATCATTCGGCGAAATTACATGACAAAGGAAAAGCAAAGAAGGAGGCGTTTTGTATATGGCGATGGTTCAGAAGGAAGATGTAATGAAAAAAATGGATCAAATGTTAAGTTCTCTCGATTTGCTGGAAATGAATATAGGGATTAGAATGAATCATGCATTAAAGGATGCGAGTGAAAAAATATGCAATAAGATAGAAATAACAGAAATGCATATTGAACATATGGAAAATAAATTAGTGCATCACGAAGAGAAAGGGAATTGGGTAAAGACATTTCAAAACGTCGTAGTGAGTGCATAATAAGGTGGGAAAGAAATGAAGAATGAAGCATTAATACAGTCTTCAGAAAAACTCATGCAGTATAATAATGAAGCGAATGTAAAAAAGAGAGAACTAACCGAATACGACTTTTATAAGGATATGAAACCGTTTGTAGATATGGTAGATGAGGAATTAAAGAAGTGGAAAGAATTAGCTTATAAGTGGATTAAAGAAGAAAAGCCAAAATATATACATGTACAGCAAATTGATCAAGTATATGATAATTTACAAACGAATGTGTTGCAATGCTTTGTAAATAAAGGTAAAGGTAAACGATTCTTTGAAACACACCAAGCCATTTCGTATACTTTGCAAAATATAGTTGAGCAATGTAAATAACAAGAGGGAGAGCCCTCTTGTTATTTTTATGCTTCTGTCATTGTTGTAGGTTTTGTTGCGCCGTTTATTTCTAATTCTTTTATTAATGTTCGATAATCTGATATGCATATTTTTCCTTCGAGATACCAATGTCTCGCAAAGTCTAATAATTCATTTGCATTCTCTGTGCAATACCCCTTTTTTTGAGAAAACGCTTGTTTTAAATCCCCTAATACCATGTTGATTCCTCCCCCATGAGAATCTTCTTCTTCATTATCATAGCATGGAAGGGTTTTCTTTTTTAATTTTTTAAAAATTTAAACTTCCGACAAAAATAGACAGATACTCCATCACACATATTATTTTATAGGTACATATTATATATGTAGAAACTTATGTGAAGGAGGAGAGAATGCATGTTTCAACAACCTAACTTATATCAGCAAACGAATCCATATGCACAGCAAAATATGTACCAATATAATACGGATACATATTTACGGTATAATATGTATCCTTTCGAGCCTTATTATGGAAATCAAAATTATTATCAACCGTTTGAAGTGTCCTTTATGAATCAAGCTCAACAACCACAACAGCAGCAACCTTATGTGAATCAAGCTCAACAACCACAACAGCAGCAGCAACCTTATGTGAATCAAGCTCAACAATCACAAGCTCAGCAACCATACATGAATCAACCACAGCAGCAGCCTTATATGAATTCGCAATATTATATGCCACCACCATCTCCGTATGCTAATCAACAAGCGATGTTTTATCCACCAAAACAACCGTACCCGACGCAGGGTAAGCAAAAGCAACAACAGCCAAGTCAGTTTTCTAGTTTTGTTTCTCAATTTAAAACATCAGATGGTAACTATGATGTAAATAAAATGATGAATACAGCTGGACAAATGATGAATGCGATGAATCAAGTGACAGGTATTGTAAAGCAAGTTGGAGGCTTTTTTGGTAAGTGATGTTGAAGAATTGTCTATAAAAACAATGTAAATGAAATAAAGGACTAGACAAATTTCCTTGTAATAAATGGGTATATATAACAAACGGCTTTCTCTCTTTTCTCATACTGTAAAGTGTAATCAGATTTTTTTAACGAGAGAGGAGAGAAAAAACTATGCATCATTGTCATCCTTGCTTTGGAGGGCATAAGCCTACAGGACCTATTTGTACGACTGCTCCTGTCATTCATCCGACGAAACAATGCGTAACACACTCTTTTTCAACAACGGTGGTGCCACACATTTTCCCAACACATACAACACATGTACATCATCAACAAATTAAAAACCAAAACTTCTTCCCGCAAACAAATTCAAATGTAAATGTTGTGGACCCAATCGACCCAGGATTCGGTGGCGGATGTGGACCGTGTGGCCATGGTCATCATCATCATCACCACGGTCATCAAATATCTCCATTTGGGCCAGGACCGAATGTATCACCGTTTGGACCAGGACCAAATGTATCACCGTTTTTACCAAACAATGTATCACCAGTAGGTCCAAATATCGGACCAAACGTTGGTGGAATATTTAAAAAGTAAATGATATGTTAGAACTAGCGAAATGCTAGTTCTTTTTTTGTAATTGGAGTGTTGATATGAAAGTTATTGCAGTAACAGGATATAAGCCATTTGAACTTGGAATATTTAAAAATGATCATCCAGGAGTGGAGTGTATAAAGAAAGCATTACACCGTAAATTAATCACTTTTGTAGAAGATGGTTTAGAATGGGTTATAATAAGCGGCCAATTAGGTGTAGAATTATGGGCTGCTGAAGTTGTTTTTGAAATGCAAGTAGAATATCCTGATTTAAAATTAGCGGTATTCACTCCGTTTTTAGAACAAGAAGAAAATTGGAAAGAAGATAATCGTGAATATTACGAATTTATTCTTTCTCAAGCAGACCATGTTGATAGTATCACGAAACGGAAGTATGAAAGCCCAGAGCAATTTAAATTAAAAAATCAATTTTTTATTGAAAAAAGTGATGCGCTTTTAGCGGTATACGATGAAGAAAAACCAGGAAGTCCCAAATATATTGTAGAATCAGCAAAGAAAAAAGGAGAAATAGAAAATTATCACAGTTATTTCATTCTTTTTTCTGATTTACAAGATATAATAGAAGAGGAACAGTGGAATAATGCAGAGTAATATGTAATATAGTACTCGTATATATGATTGACAAAAAGCATTGTTTCTGAAAAAATTTAGTTAATGAAAGTTTTGGTAAAAATTTGAGGTGAAGAAAATGATTTCGGATAAAATTAAATTAACAGCGAAAGATATTTTAGAAAAAGAATTTAAAACAGGTATGAGAGGTTATCAGCAAGAAGAAGTAGACAAGTTTCTTGATATGATCATTAAAGACTATGAAGCTTTCCACAAAGAGTTTGAGCAATTAAAGCAACAAAATGCTCGTTTAAAGCGTGAATTAGAGGAACAAAAACTAGCAGTAACGCAAGTTCCACAACAACCTGTACAAACACCAGTTGCACAACCGGTTTATAACAACACGAATACGGATATTTTAAAACGCTTATCTAACTTAGAAAAAGCTGTATTTGGAAGTAAGTTATACGAATGATGTAAGGTGGGAAAAGGTTTAAGCATTTTACATAGAAAAAAACGTTGCAAAATCTTTTTGTTTCCACTATACTAATGGATGTCATAACGTTTGGGTAATCGCTGCAACGCCAACGTTGTAGAGGAAAGTCCATGCTCGCACGGCCTGAGATGGCTGTAGTGTTCGTGCCTAGCCAATTCATAAGCTAGGGTATTCTGGCTGTAAGGCTGGTTTAACGGCAGGGAAAAAACCTAAGTCCTTTCGGATATGGTTTGACTACCTTTAAAGTGCCACAGTGACGAAGTCCTTGAAGAAATGATAGGAGTGGAACGAGGTAAACCCCACGAGCGAGAAACCCAAATAATGGTAGGGGAATCTTTTCCAAGGAAATGAACGACGGGAAAGGACAGGTTTTATAACCTGTAGATAGATGATTGCCACCGGAGTACGAGGCGTGGGCCGTTTGTAGTACAAAGGAACAGAACATGGCTTACAGAACGTTATGAACCAACTATGAAATAACTCAGCTCTCCTTTGTTAGAGGAGGGCTTTTTATTTGTATGAAGTTATAAAGTATGAGTTAAAATGGTTAATGAGAAAATTTTTCGTAAAATGTAATAATTAATAGGACCAATTGCTATTAATTATTGTTTGAATATACATAAGAGGTGAATGCAAATGGGAAAAGTTACTTTAATTGCAACAGCGGCAATGGGTATTGAAGCGTTAGTTGCCCGAGAAGTTCGCGATCTTGGTTATGAATGTCAAGTAGAAAACAGCAAAGTAACATTTGAAGCAGATGAAAAGGCGATTTGTCGTACGAACTTATGGTTACGTACTGCGGACCGTGTAAAAATTAAAGTTGGCGAATTTAAAGCAACGACATTTGATGAGCTATTTGAAAAAACAAAAGCATTAAACTGGGGAGATTATATTCCAGAGAATGGTGAATTCCCTGTTATCGGTAAATCTTTAAAATCTGAATTATTCAGTGTTTCGGATTGCCAACGTATCGTTAAAAAAGCTGTCGTTGAAAAATTAAAAACAACATATAAACGTACAACTTGGTTTGAAGAAGATGGTCCGTTATTCCGTATCGAGATTGCAATGCTCAAGGATATTGCAACATTAACAATTGATGCGAGCGGTGTTGGGCTTCATAAACGTGGATACCGTATGGATCAAGGGGAAGCTCCGTTAAAAGAAACATTAGCTGCGTCTTTAATTAAATTAACAAACTGGAAGCCAGATCGTCCATTTGTTGATCCATTCTGTGGATCAGGTACAATTCCGATTGAAGCAGCATTAATTGGACAAAACATTGCACCAGGATTTAACCGTGGTTTCGCATCTGACGAGTGGGGCTGGGTAGGTAAACAAAACTGGCGTGAAGCTCGTCAAGAAGCTGAAGATTTAGCGAACTATGATCAACGATTACAAATCATTGGATCAGATATTGATCATCGTATGATTCGAGTTGCTCAAGATAACGCAGAAGAAGTAGGCTTAGGCGATTTAATTACATTTAAACAAATGCAAGTAAAAGATTTCACAACAAAAGAGGATTATGGCTACGTTGTAACGAATCCTCCATACGGAGAACGTTTAAGTGAAAAAGCACTCGTTGAACAACTGTATAAAGAAATGGGACAAGTATTCCGCCCATTAGATACATGGTCAGCGTATGTATTAACAAGCTACGAAGCATTTGAGAAGTGTTACGGAAAAGATGCGTCGAAGAAGCGTAAGCTGTTTAACGGATTTATCCGTACAGATTACTACCAATACTTCGGAAAACGTCCACCGCGTAATTCATAGTATAAAACTCCTCTAGCGCGCATATACTGGCTATTATGTAATGCGTAAAGGAGGAAGTCATATGGATAATTTTCAATTATCAATGATTCAAAAAGCTATTCACCGTACGTATGATGAGCTCGGAAAAGAAGTGGATAGTCAAGGTGCGATTGTAGATGAAATACAAAAAGCACAAGAAGAATATTTGTCAGCTCTTTCACATGAAACAGCGATTGATAAACGGTATTTAAAGTCATTAATATAGAAGAAAATTTTCCTTTTTCGAAAGGAAAATTTTTTTTCGTGAATTTCTATGTATTGCAACAGGGGAAAGTGGCTGCACACATATGCGTAGCAGTTGCTATTATCTTTTTATAGAAAAACTTTTTGGTTGGAGGCTAAGGATGTTTACTGAGAAGAGATTACCATTTGAAGTAGGAAAACAAGATAATTTTTATGATAAGTTGAATGAGTGGATTGGAGATGTGTTTTACGACATCCTTCCGGAAAAAGGCTTTGAAGAGCGTGATGAACAAATTTTTATGGCGTTTCAGTTAGAACGCGCTTTCCAAGAAAAGAAAGTTATGTTCGCAGAAGCTGGTGTAGGAACAGGGAAAACAATTGTATATCTTCTATATGCAATTTGTTACGCGCGTTATACTGGGAAACCAGCTATTATTGCTTGTGCAGATGAAACGTTAATTGAGCAGCTTGTGAAAGAAGAAGGGGACATCGCTAAGTTATCTGAAGCATTAGGGCTATCTGTTGATGTAAGGCTTGCAAAATCAATGGATAATTATTTATGCTTACGTAAACTTGAAGATGTTATGAGTGGACGAGCTCCAGAAGTAATTGAAGACGTATATTACGAGTTACCACAGTTTGTATTCGATCATGGTACGATGCAAAACTTTACTCACTATGGTGACAGAAAAGAATTTCCACTTTTAAATGACGAAGAATGGTCAAAAGTAAATTGGGATTACTTCCAAGATTGCTTTACTTGTGATTCTCGTCATCGTTGTGGACAAACTCTTTCTCGTGAACATTATCGTAAAGCAGCAGATTTAATTATTTGTTCTCAAGATTTCTATATGGATCATATTTGGACGTACGATGCTCGTAAGCGTGAAGGGCAAATTCCATTATTACCAGAAAGTAGCTGCGTTGTATTCGATGAAGGACATCTTGTAGAATATGCAGCTCAAAAAGCTTTAACATACCGTTTAAAGCAAACGATGATGGAGCAACTATTAACGAGATTGCTACAAAACGATATTCGTGAGGAGTTTGCACATTTAGTAGAAGAAACAATTTGGCAAACTGAACGATTCTTTGATGTGTTACAAGAGAATAAAAAGGAAATTGCCGGTTCTGATCGTCTAGAAATTACTGTGACAGAAAAAGTAACAGCTGAAGCGAAACGACTTTATGCAAAAATCGGTGAAGTTGGAGATGCATTAGTATTCGAAAGTGAAATGCATACAGTAAACACGTATGATTTAAATATTGTTGATGAGCATTTAGATGTATTAGAACATTCACTTCGTCTGTTCATGCACGAGAAAAATGTAATTACTTGGGGTGAAGAAGGTGATGGTGCCTTCACGTTAGTTATTATGCCACGTGCAGTTGAAGAAGTGTTACAAGAGAAAGTATTCTCGAAGAAAATACCGTATATTTTCTCTTCTGCGACATTATCGAACAACGATTCATTCGCTTTCACAGCTAATAGCCTAGGGGTAAAAGATTACTTGTCATTCTCAGTTGCTTCACCGTTTGATTACGAAGAGCAAATGACAGTAAACTTACTATCACATACGAAAGAAAATGAATGGGAAAGAAAGTGTCAATATACACTTGAAAATATACAAAAAACAAATGGACGTACGCTTGTATTATTCCGTACAACGCAAGAGCTTGCAGCGTTCAAAGAGTATGTAAGTAAAGAGCAAATGTCGGTTCCGTTCTTATATGAAGGAGATCAGGAAATTAGCCAGCTCGTTTCTCGTTTCCAAAATGAAGAAGAGACTGTACTTTGTGCGGTTCATTTATGGGAAGGTTTAGATATTCCTGGTTCATCATTATCGCACGTTATTATTTGGTCTTTACCATTCCCTCCAAACGATCCTGTGTTTGAAGCGAAACGTAAGCACGTAAATGATCCATTCTGGGATGTAGATGTACCATATATGATTTTACGACTTCGTCAAGGAATTGGGCGTTTAATTCGTACAAGTGAAGATAAAGGTGCTATATCAATTTTCTTATCTGATTCAGAAGATGAGAAAGTAGTTGCAGCTGTGAAAAATGTACTGCCAGTAGAAGGTAAAGAATTATAAGGAGAAAGCTTGGCGCTTGCCAAGCTTTTTTTCTATTATAAAAGGAATTTATGTTTCTGTGTCGAATTAAATTTGAGGTAGAAAAAGGAGGCTTTTATACGATGACAGTTGCTACATATGAAGTAGAAAAACAATTTTTAACATACGTGAAGAAGATACAAAATTACGGAGAAGCATTAAGTTTAATGTTTTGGGATTTAAGAACAGGTGCACCCAAAAAAGGTGTAGATCAGCGTTCAGAAGTAATTGGTATGCTTTCGTCAGAAGTGTTTGCTATGTCGACTTCAGATGAGATGGGAAACTATTTAACAGAACTTGAAGCTTTAATACGTGAAGATAAACTTTCTGAAACGACAAAGAAAATGGTTGAAGAGTGTCGGAAAGAATATGATAGAAATAAAAAAATTCCACAAGCTGAATATGAGGCTTATGTGAAATTAGAAGCGAAAGCAGAGAGTGTGTGGGAAGAAGCTCGCGAAAAATCTGATTTCGAAATGTTCCGCCCGTACTTAGAAAAAATTGTTGAATTTAAAAAGAAATTTATTACATATTGGGGTTATGAAATATATAAATATAA
This sequence comes from Bacillus sp. PK3-067, assembly GCF_056738645.1. Classification (NCBI taxonomy): domain Bacteria; kingdom Bacillati; phylum Bacillota; class Bacilli; order Caryophanales; family Bacillaceae; genus Bacillus; species Bacillus sp. PK3-067. The sequence continues at coordinate 1,486,025 of NZ_CP096490.1, forward strand.
TACATTATTAGACATGTATGAGCCAGGTATTACAGTAGAAGTTTTAGATCACGTATTTGGTCAACTTCGTGAGCGCATCGTGCCGCTTGTAAAAGAAATCTCTGAGTCTAAAAAAGGATTAAAAACAAGTGCTTTATCGGAACAGTTTTCAAAAGAAAAACAAAAGAACTTTACATTAGAACTATTAAAGCAATTGAATTATGACTTTGAAGCAGGTCGTCTTGATGAAACAGTACATCCTTTCGAAATTACATTAAATAGAGGGGATGTTCGTATTACGACACGCTATGATGAAAAAGATTTCCGTATGGCTGTATTTGGAACAATTCATGAATGTGGTCATGCAGTATATGAACAAAACATTGCAGAACAATTTGAAGGTACACCACTTTGCAGTGGTACATCTATGGGTATTCACGAATCACAATCATTATTCTTTGAGAACTTTATCGGCCGTAATAAATCATTCTGGAAGAAAAATTATGATTTATTAAAAGAGTATAGCGATGGTCAATTTGATGATATGTCAGTCGATGAGTTTTATGATGCAATTAACGAATCGAAGCCGTCATTCATTCGTATAGAAGCAGATGAGCTTACATACCCGCTTCATGTTATGGTGCGTTATGAATTAGAGAAAGAATTATTTGATGGTACATTACAAGTGAAGGACTTACCAGCAGCTTGGAATGATAAGATGGAAGCATATTTAGGAATTCGTCCGGAAAATGATGCACAAGGTGTATTGCAAGATGTTCACTGGGCTGGTGGCTCATTTGGATACTTCCCATCTTATGCGCTTGGTTACATGTATGCAGCGCAATTTAAGCAAAGAATGTTAAAAGACATTCCGAACTTTGATGCATTATTAGAAGAAGGAAACGTAACACCAATTCGTGAATGGTTAACAGAACATATTCACCAATACGGTAAAACGAAAAAGCCACTTGAAATTTTAGAAGATGTAACAGGTGAAGGCTTAAATGCAAACTACTTAGCCGATTATTTAGAAGCGAAATATAAAGAGATTTATGAGTTGTAAAAAAAGAGCTGCTTAATTGCAGCTCTTTTTTAAAGGGGGATGGGAGAATGGACTATACATATACAGTAATGACGCAAGAAGAAGCAGAAGAAATTGCATACAACTGGCATTATGAAGGGAAATATTCCTTTTACGATATAGAGGCAGATGAAGAAGATTTAGCTGAATTTTTACATGATGAAAGTAGAGGGGATCATACATTTTCTGTGAAGAAAAATGGCACTCTCATTGGTTATTTTACTGTTTGTAAAATAAATGACGGAACGGTTGATATTGGTCTTGGAATGAGACCTAATATGACTGGGAACGGATTTGGTTTACAGTTCTAAAACGCTATACTAGCTTTTAGTAAAGAAAAATATGGATGCAAGTATATAACACTATCAGTAGCTATATTTAATGAGAGAGCGATTAAAGTGTATAAAAGGGCAGGGTTTGAAGTAGTTGGAACGTTTATACAGAAAACAAATGGTAGTTGTTTTGAGTTTTTGAAAATGAATTATATATGTAAAAATGATTAAAAAACAGAAGAATCTCCTTCTGTTTTTTTATGCAGAAATAAATCATACTTTTTGTAATTGGAAGTTTTGAAATTTTGGAAGAGGATGTGTATGATTGAAGTTTAATAGTAAATAGCAAGTTTAGTAAGGAGAGACAGCATGAGTATAATTAAAACGAAAAATGAAATAGAGTTAATTCATAAATCTGGAAAATTACTTGCTTCATGTCATAGAGAAATTGCGAAGATGATGAAACCAGGTATTACTACAAAAGAAATTAATACGTTTGTTGAAGCATATTTAGAACAGCATGGTGCAACGTCTGAGCAGAAAGGGTACAACGGATATCCATATGCGATATGTGCATCTGTAAACGATGAAATGTGTCATGCGTTTCCGGCCGATGTTCCTTTAACTGAGGGTGATATTGTAACAATTGACACGGTAGTAAACTTAAATGGAGGTCTTTCAGATTCTGCTTGGACGTATAGAGTTGGAAAAGTTTCTGATGAAGCAGAAAAGTTGTTGTTAGTAGCTGAGAATGCTTTGTATAAAGGAATTGACCAGGCGGTAATTGGTAATCATGTAGGAGATATTGGCTATGCAATTGAAAGTTATGTAACAAATGAAGGTTTTTCTGTTGCAAGAGACTTTACGGGACATGGAATCGGTAAAGAGATTCATGAAGAACCAGCAATTTTTCATTTTGGGAAACAAGGACAAGGACCTCAGTTACAAGAAGGAATGGTAATTACAATTGAACCGATTGTAAATATAGGTATGCGATATTCTAAAGTAGATTTAAATGGGTGGGCTGCACGAACGATGGACGGGAAATTATCAGCTCAATATGAGCATACAATTGCGATTACAAAAGATGGGCCAATCATTTTAACGAAGTTGTAATTGGAAATGAAAGAGTTTGCAAAACTCGAACAAAAATAGTAGTTTTTAAAAATTTGTACGTGTTTTTTCGATAAATGCTTTTCAAAGCATAAAAAGTACGTTATAATCCTTCTATAAAATAAATAGTTAGCTACACTCATATAATCGCGGGGATATGGCCTGCAAGTTTCTACCGAAGTACCGTAAATACTTTGACTATGAGTGAGGACGAATATAATTGCTTGTTTAGCATTCTTTTTTTGCGAAACTCCAAAAGCGCGTCTCTCACTTGTAACGAGTGGTGGTGGCTTTTGGAGTTTTTTTATTGCATAAGAGGGGGAACAAACATGAAAGTATTACAAGAAAAGATTTTGAACGAAGGAAAGGTTTTATCTGGTGACGTATTAAAGGTAGATGCTTTTTTAAATCATCAAATTGATCCAGTACTTATGCAAGAAATCGGAAAAGAATTTGCTAAACGTTTTAAAGAAGAGAACATTACAAAAATCGTGACGATTGAATCTTCAGGCATTGCACCAGCAGTTATGGCTGCATTAGAGCTTGGTGTAAAAGTAATTTTTGCACGAAAACGTAAATCGTTAACGTTACAAGATAATATGTACGTTGCAAACGTATATTCATTTACAAAACAAGAAACAAATGAAATTTCATTATCTCGAAATCATATCGATGAAAATGATCGTGTATTAATCATCGATGACTTTTTAGCAAACGGTCAGGCTGCTTTAGGTTTAATGAGTTTAGTAGAGCAAGCTGGAGCGAGTATTGCAGGGATTGGAATTGTTATTGAAAAAGCATTTCAAGATGGAGGAAAGAAGCTTCGTGAACAAGGCGTTCGTGTTGAATCACTAGCAGAAATTGCATCACTTGATAACGGCACAGTTACATTTGTACAGCAAAAAACTGCGGAGGTGAAATAAACGATGAAGCAGCATCCATTTAAAATTGCATCGCTTGGTATGCAGCATATGCTTGCAATGTATGCTGGAGCAATTATCGTTCCGCTTATTGTGGGCGGTGGACTTGGTTTAAATCAAAAAGAGTTAACATATTTAGTCTCAATTGATTTATTAATGTGCGGCGTTGCGACAATTTTACAAGCATTATCAAATCGCTTTTTCGGTATAGGACTTCCCGTTGTACTTGGTTGTACATTTACAGCCGTTGGACCGATGATTGCGATTGGAAAACAATACGGTGTGTCTTCAATTTATGGAGCAATTATTGCTGCTGGGTTATTCGTTGTTATTTTTGCGAAATTATTTGGAAAACTTGTAAAACTGTTTCCACCTGTTGTAACAGGATCTGTTGTTACTGTAATTGGAGTTACACTTGTTCCAGCAGCAATTAATGATATGGCTGGAGGAGTAGGAAGTAAGGATTTCGGTAGTCTTGAAAATTTAGCATTAGCATTTGGTGTGTTATTATTTATCATCATTATGTATCGTTTCTTTGATGGATTTATTCGTTCAATCTCTATTTTACTAGGTCTATTGTTCGGTACTATCGTTGCAGCGTTTATGGGGAAAGTAAGTTTGCAAGCGGTTGGAGAGGCGGATTGGTTCCACGGTATTCAACCATTTTACTTTGGTACACCAACATTTGAATTAACACCAATTATTACGATGATTCTCGTTGCTTGTGTAGGGATTGTAGAAGCAACGGGTGTATACTTTGCATTATCTGATATTTGCAATAAAAAAATCGGTGAAAAAGAATTAACAAAAGGCTATCGCGCAGAAGGATTAGCGATGGTGTTAGGTGGTATTTTCAACGCGTTCCCATATACAACATACTCTCAAAACGTAGGACTTGTTCAATTAACTGGAGTAAGAAATCGCGTTATTATTTATACTTGCGGTGGTATGTTAATCGCACTTGGTTTCATTCCTAAAATCGCAGCTATTACAACAATTATTCCGAAATCAGTACTGGGCGGTGCGATGTTAGCGATGTTCGGTATGGTTATGGCATATGGTATTAAAATGTTAAGTAGCGTTGACTTCGGAAGACAAGAAAACTTATTAATCGTTGCATGTTCTGTCGGAATTGGGCTTGGCGTAACAGTCGTTCCTACATTATTTTCACAACTTCCAGAAAGCATTCGTATTTTAACAGATAACGGAATTGTACTTGGAAGTGCTTCAGCAGTACTTTTAAATATCGTATTTAATATGGTGCCGCAGCGCAAAGTGAAAGTAGAAGAAGAGCCAGTATCTATGCAAAATGCAGTAAGAGAAGCGTAAAAAAGCAAGGTCTCGTTATGAGACCTTGCTTTTCTTTTTAAGTGGCATCATTTTCCCGTAAGTACCAAGACGCCAAATGTACTCAAGTGGCCCGTATTGGTAATGTGAAAGCCACCAGCGGCTAATAAAGATTTGTAACGTGTAGAAACTAATGCAGAATATTGGTCCAACCCATAATGGAGCAGGATAATAATTTTTAAGAAATAGACCAAATACAAGTAATGTAACAATTGTATGCGAGATGTAATTTGTTAATGCCATTCGTCCAACGTATTGGAATGGACGTAATAACGTTTGCCATTTTTCTTTTTGTAATAAACGCATTAGTGTGAAAATGTAGAATATGAATAACGTTTTTCCGCTAAACATTGTAAAGACCTGCATATAAATTGGTTCATAAAATGGTTTTGATAAGAAGTAACGAACCATGAAGAACCACATTGGTAATGTAAAAAGGAACATAATAATTTGCCATTTTTTAAGCTTTGGATCTAACTCTTTCGCGCGGCGGAAAATATCCTTTTTGCCGGCGTATAAACCAAGTAAAAACAGCCCAACTGTTTCTGGGAGCATAAGTAAATTTAATCCAATTCCATCAGCGTAAAATGCATGGAAACGATTTTGTATTTGTGACAGCCAGTCTTCTAATGGCATGATAGGTAAGGAAAAACCTAGCTCTTCCTTTGGTACCAATGCAACCGTAATACCAGCCATTAGCATAATGAATTGAAAAATACTCAATAAAACGATAGCCCATATTAAAATAGTACGAGGTTCTCTCTTATAAAATAAAAATAAGAAAAATCCAGCAATCGCATAAGTATGTAAAATGTCTCCGTCCCATAAAAGAACGTAATGTAAGAAACCGAATAATAATAAAATAAGTAAGCGGCGAACAAATAAAATTTTTGGATGATCTGTTTTCGCTTCAGCACGACTCATAAAAATATAAAAACCTAATCCGAATAAAAACGAAAAAATTGTATAAAATTTCGTTTGAATAAACATATCGTAAAATAGGCGAATGTAGCTGTCTATCCCTTCGTAAATTCCTGAAAGATCACGTGAGTCAACCCCGGCGATAACAGGCCAATTCACAAGAAAAATACCTAGTACAGCTATTCCTCTAATAATATCAATGGAGTGTATCCTCTCGCCTTGTGTGAGATTTTGTGTCATTTTTTTCCTCCTTGTTAAGTAATTCCCTTTTATTATACGAAATGTAAGGTGGAGGGGATAGGGGATATTTCCATTTTTTTAAACTGTTAAGTTATGTAGGATGAGATATAATAAGAGTGCACAACAAGTTTTAACCTTTTTCAAAACAGGCAGTAAAGCTCCTTCTTATAAGGAGCTTTCTTTATGAAAAGTGTTGATAATGATTCTCTTTAATGATAAACTGTATTCAAAAGTGATAATCATTATCAAAAAAAGGTTGGTGCGTAAGTATGGTATATGCATTAGTAGCAGGTACAGTCGCTGTATATGCAGTTATTGCGAAGTATGTTTTAAATGGAGTAGGAACAGCAAAATGAGTGATATGACATAAAATCCCTTTCATTTGTAAAAAGAATGAAAGGGATTTTTTATTTTTAATGAGAATATGCTGAAAATTTAGTATGATAGTAAAGTGAAACTGTAATCAATGGGTAGGTGTAACTCTCACTGGTTATGAGCTCGCAAATAGCGGGGAAAAGTATATACATCTTGGATAAAGGGGAACAAGGGGATGACAAACATAGTACAGACAAACGGTATGAAAAAACTTGTTTGTTTTTATGAAGAGTGGCAAAAACACGGCGATGCAGAGAATAGTTTAAAGTTGTTTGAGGTAATTCAAAAATATAAACAAGAACAGCTTATGATAGCGTTCTGCGGTCACTTCTCTGCAGGGAAATCAACGATGATGAATCATCTATATAAAGCGCAGTTGTTACCGACAAGTCCAATTCCGACAAGCGCTAACGTTGTCAAAATTGAAAAAGGAATGGATCGTGTTGTTGTAACGGTTAAATCTGGAGAGCAGTACGAATATGACGGTGCATATTCAGCAGAAGAATTAAAACAAATTTGTAAAGACGGCGATGAAGTAATTGGTGTTCATATTTATCGAAACGACGCGCCGATTCCTGAAGGGGTTATGTTAGTTGATACACCAGGGATTGATTCAACAGATGATGCCCATCAATTAGCGACAGAGTCGACACTTCATCTGGCAGATGTCATTTTTTATATGATGGATTATAATCACGTCCAATCGGAAGTGAATTTACAATTTGTTAAAGAATTGAAACAACGTAATAAAACGGTTTATCTCGTTGTAAATCAAATAGATAAACATAAAGAAAATGAATTATCGTTTGAGAATTATAAAGATAGTGTAAAACAATCATTCTCTAACTGGGATATTGAAGTAGATGGTGTTTATTATACGTCATTACGAATGATGAACCATCCACATAATGAAATTAGAAGCTTAGAAGCGTTAATTACTTCTATTATGAAAGAAAAAGAGCAGTATGTAAGGACTGGAATGGAGCGAGAAACAGAATATTTAATGGGAGAACATTTCTCGTTTATTGTTTCTGAAAATGAAAAAGCTCTCTTGAAATATGAGGAAGAGTTAGCATCACCACTTTCTATTTCAGAGGTAGTTGAAAAGAAGGAAGAGTTAACGGAAGCGAAAAATCGTGAGGCAAGTAAAGAATCTTATGTGAGAAATGAATTTATAAAAGGTTTACAAGCTATATTAGATAACGCATATTTAATGCCGTTTGAAATGAGAGAATTGGCAAATGCATATTTAGAAACGAAATTAACAAAATTTAAGGTCGGTTTGCTATTTGCGAAAGGAAAGACGGAGCAAAAAAAACAAAGACGTGTAGAGGCGTTTTATTCTGCCCTTCAAAAGACTGTTGAAACGCAGCTTGATTTTCATGTGAAGGAATTTATTGTAGCCTTCTTAAAAGAAGAAGGATTGTTCACGGAGGAAATTGGGAAAGACATATATGGGTTAGAAATTGCTTTCGGACCAGAAATGTTGGCTGAAGTAATTAAACAAGGCGCAGGTTTCACAGGTGATTACTTACTTCTTTATACAGCGGATGTAGCGAATGAACTGAAGAAACGTTATTTTATAAAAGCACAGCAAATTTTTGATAAAAGTGCGGTCGTTTTAAAGCAAAAGGTGAGAGAAGCAGTTGCTCGTATTGAAGAAGAGATTGAAACATATACGATGCTGCAAACGGCGAAAGAAACACAATTACAATACAGTAACAATTTGGAGGCATATGAAGACTATTTACGAAATGTTTGGCACGATCATGTTGCTACGCCTGAAGGGCTGCAAATAGATGAGATATTGCAAAGGGAAAAGCAAATTGTTAGTGAGAAATTTACACTACAAGAGCAGGAAATCGTAAGCGATAACGTAGCGGTTCATGAAGAAGAGCTGAAAGGAACGACGGCTTTAAATATTCAGCGGATATTAGAGAAAGTGAAAAAAGCTGAAACGATATTAGAGCCATTGCCAGCGCTGAAACATGTACAGCAAGAGGTAATAGAGAAAAGAAGACGTGTGGAAACAAAACAATTTACAGTAGCGTTATTCGGGGCATTTAGTGCTGGAAAATCATCATTTGCCAATGCCTTACTCGGTGAGAAAGTACTTCCTGTATCACCAAACCCGACGACGGCAACGATTAATCAAATTTTGCCGGTTACAGAGGAAAAACCACACGGAACAGTAATTGTTCAGTTTAAATCAAAGCAAGCGTTATTAGAAGATATGAAAGCTGTTTATAAGCTGTTTCATTATGAGATTGCTACGTTAGATGAAGCGTTAGCACAAATTGATAAAGTTATGAAATATCCTTCACCAACTGGGAAGCAAAAAACAACATTTAGCTTTTTACGAGCGGTACAAAAAGGATATGATGCAGTTTCTACTTATTTAGGAGAACAAGTACAAGTTACATTAGAAGAGTTCTCTGATTATGTAGCGAATGAAGAGAAATCATGCTTCGTTGAGTATATGGAACTTTATTATGATTGTGCTTTAACAAGGCAGGGAGTAGCGCTTGTAGACACACCTGGAGCGGATTCTATTAATGCTCGCCATACGGATGTTGCATTCCAGTATATTAAAAACGCAGATGCTATTTTATTTGTAACATATTATAATCATGTATTCTCTCGTGCTGACCGTGAATTTTTAATTCAGCTTGGTCGTGTAAAGGATACTTTTGCCCTTGATAAAATGTTCTTCTTAATTAATGCGGCGGATTTAGCAGAGTCTGAAGAAGAACTTGAAATGGTAAAAGGTTATATCGCAGATCAGCTGCTGCAATACGGTATTAGAAATCCGCGTTTATTTGCAATTTCAAGTTTATGTGCGCTTGAAGAGAAACAAGGAAAGAATGTTGAAAAAGAGAAGTATGGTATTTTACAAAACTCTGGGATTACGAAGTTTGAGGAATCATTTACGTCCTTTATGATGAGAGATTTAATGCTTGTTTCTGTGCATGCTCTATATGGTGCTTTGCAAGGGGCAGATCAGCTTTTAGTAAACATGATAAAGGGTGCAAAACAGGGGAATGAAGAGAAAGAGAAGCAAACGAAAAAATATGAAGCAGAGCGTGATCAACTACTTCATATCATTTCATCATATAGTGTACTTGCTGAAGAACAGGCGATGCAAAATGAAGTGAAAGAGTTGCTTTATTACGTGCAACAGCGTCTATTCCTGCGCTATAACGATGTGTTTACTGAATTTATTAATCCGGCGTCACTTCGAACGGATGGAAATGTGAAAACACAATTGCAACAGTGTGTTATGGAATTAGTAGCATTTATTCAGCATGATTTATTGCAAGAAATGCGTGCGACATCATTACGCCTTGAAAAATGGATAGACGAAGCGATGAAGCGTGCAAAGGACGAAATTGTAGTGAACTGTAAAGTAGAAAATGAATCAATTTCTATGAATGGAATAGTGGAGTATGAATATAAAGATATTACACATAAAGAACCGTTCCCTTCAGTTGAAATAAAAGATTTCAAAAAAGCACTGGCACATTTTAAAAATGAGAAAAGCTTTTTTGAAAAGAATGACAAAGCTTTTATGCAAGAAGACGCTAAATCTGTATTAGAACCGTTCGTATCAAACTATGTAGCTGATGAAAAAGATTTATTTGTTCATCATTATAAGCAAGAGTGGGATATGAAGTGGAACTTATTCCAAAAAGTGATGCAGCAAGATGTGATGAACTATTATGAAAGTATATTGTTTGCATTGGCTGAAACGATCGATGTATCTCTATATGAACAAAGTAAAGAACAATTGCAAAAGCAGTTAGTAGAGATTGAAAAAGAAATTTATGTTATATAGTCGTTATGAGAAAAAGATTCGTTCAATTTTCTTTTGCAGTACAGTATCTAAAGATTTTACAAATCCAGCAAATTCATCGGTAGAAATCATATGAGTAAGAACGAGTCGTCTGCCATCTGGTGTTTCACCGCATAAGACGAATGAAGAAAATTCATATGTTTTGTTTTCAACTACTAATTTTGGATAGGAATACGTGTCGCTTTTCTTCTTCTTTCCATCAATAGAGATGACGTTGCATTTTTTCTCATTGTTGTCCATGGTGAATCCCTCCTTTCTATTACTTATGGTAGACAAGGAGGGTTTAGAACAATAGAGAAGGGGGAATTTTTTATGTCTGTTGTAATAGAACGTATTCCAAAAGAGGCTATACCGAAGTCTTTATTGCTACTTGCTGATCCAAGTGAACGGCAAATAGCTACATATGTACAAAGAGGATTAACATACGTAGCTAAGCAGGGGAGGAGCGTTATCGGTGTATATGTTCTTTTGGAAACAAGGCCAAAGACGATGGAAATCATGAATATTGCGGTTGCAGAGCATTTACAAGGAAAAGGGATTGGGAAGAAGCTATTAAGGCATGCTGTAGAAACTGCTAAAGGATATGGTATGTCAAAACTTGAAGTTGGTACAGGCAATTCTAGTGTTTCACAACTTGCTTTATATCAAAAATGTGGATTTCGTATTTTTTCTATTGATTTTGATTACTTTTCGAAGCATTATGAAGAAGAGATTATTGAAAATGGGATTGTATGTCGTGATATGATCCGGCTTGCAATGGAATTGAATAAAAACGTATAACTATTTAGGGGGAAGAGAAGATGGAAGTACATAAAGCAATTACAGCACATTCTCGTAAACAAAATGAAAGTGTAAAAGCATGTTTACAATTAGATGCACAGCGTGAAGCAGCTATTGAAGCTGCCGTATCTCTTGCGTCAAATGGGAAAGAATTTTCGGTTGATGTCATTAATGTTGTAACGAAGCAAATTAATGATCTTGCAAAAAATGGTATTACCTTGCAGCGTAAATATGTTACAGAAGAAATGGTTATGGAGTATGTAAGTCGTTTGAAAGAGAAAGAAGGTCGTTAAAGATGATAGTTACAGTCGAATGGTTACGTGAGCATATAGAAGATGAGAATGTCCGTATAATCGATTGTCGTTTTGATTTAGCGAATCCTAATTGGGGTAGAGAAAAGTATGAAGAAGGACATATTCCTCATGCGTTATATTTTGATTTGAATTTAGATTTATCAAGTCCTATAGCAGAACATGGTGGCCGCCATCCTTTACCAAATATTGAGGAGTTTGCAGACAAGCTTTCGGAGGCTGGTATTGATGAACATACGAAAGTAATTGCGTATGACAGTCAAGCCGGTGCAAATGCTGCTCGTTTATGGTGGTTATGTAACTATGTAGGACATGAGAAAGTATATATATTAGATGGTGGTTTCCCGGCTTGGAAAGAGAATGGACTACCGACAACAACGGAAATTCCTGTTGTTATACGAAAAACATTCAAAACAAACATACAAGATCATATGCTTGTAACGATGGAAACGGTCAGAGAGAATATCCGTGCAGGTGCGGATGTTACATTAATTGATTCTAGAGAGCCAAAGCGTTATGCTGGTGTCGAGGAACTTGTCGATCATAAAGCAGGTCATATTCCGACAGCGGTAAACCATTTTTGGAAGGATGGAATGTTGCAATCAGGACAATTTAAGAATGGAGCTGGGCAACAAGAACGCTTCCAAAATCTTTCGAAAGATAAGGAAACCATTGTATATTGTGGTTCTGGTGTTACGGCATGTCCAAATATCGTTGCATTAAAATTGGCTGGATTCCAAAATGTAAAATTGTATGCAGGTAGCTGGAGTGATTGGATTTCTTATCCAGAAAATCAAATTGCAAAAGAAGAAGATTAATCACTTGCATGCAAAAATAATTTGTATTAAAATAAGGTCACAAGCAAGAGATTGCTCGAAAAACTTTGTATTTTACACATTAGAAACAATGTGATAATATAACGACAAGTAAATAATACATCCTGCGGTGTGCGTAACTTATTTATGTCTAAAACCGATGTTAGTTATACGGAAGCTCAATATTTAGCGACCATCATCAAGCCTTCCTTGTGGAGGAAGATGTACGGTAACTGTGAGGGCATCCACCTGCGAGTAGCGGGTTTTTGGACATTTACGAGGAGCGGCACGTGCGGGGGTCTTATTTCAACTAACCTTATATAAAATTCCTACGGTGTACGTAGCTTATGCATGTCTTAAACCAATAAGTTTAATATGGAAGTTCAATATTTAAATGTAGCTAACATGCCATCTTTTTAAGAAGGAAGTTACAAACATTTGTGAGAGCATCCACCTGTGAGAGCAGGTTTATGGACATCTAGAGAGAACGGCATATGTGGGGCTATATAAAAACCTTACGTTTTATACGTAAGGTTTTTTTGTTGCATAGATATATCAATATTATCTTGATTCACCTGTGAAGTTTCCGTAATAAATGTAGCACTTTCTGTCTTCATCAATCTCTCTTGAATCTAAGGAGAACTCCATAGACATGCCGTCTCGCTGAATATATATAATATCTGAATGAAGAGATGGTAAAATTTCTTCATAGTTCCATACATCTTGACTATCTACTATGTTTGAACTCGTTTCACTTAGTTCTCTAATTTCAAAACCGATGTAGGAGTATGTAGGGTCTGAAGGGTCATTTGCGAAAACTTCTTTTTGAATATAAATAACTGCTGTTCCGTCTGGATCAACCGAAGTTGCAGTAACAACATAAGTATTTTTCTCTTTAATAAAATATTCACAAGTCATGCGTGCGATAATTTCAGAATTAGAAATATTGGCGTAGTTCCATAAAGCAGGATACCCTTTCGTTTCATCATTAAGTCGATATTCTAAGCGCATTTAATCCCTCTTCTTCCTTTTTCTTCTACTTTATCATGCCATCCTATATAATAGGAATAGAATTTAAAAAGGGGAGTGCGAAGGTGACAAAAACGAAATGGCTAGTAGGTGGTGTCGTAACGTCTTTAATGACTGGCACTTTATTTGGTTGCGCACAAGATCTTCCCCCAAAACCAAATGATAATAGTTGTTCTGATTGGGATTGGGATGATGAACTTGGGGTATGGCAGTGTGATGATAGTAGTTCAGGTTATCGTGGGCATTATTTCTATGGTGGGCGATACTATCAAAATAAATCCACTTTTAAAAATTCATCGGCGTTTAAATCGTATCAATCGTCTGCTGAATTTAAAGGTGGAATTGGAAGCGGTTCAAAGGGAGGATTTGGGGGCTAAAATATGTCGCAATACATAAGGGATCGAAAAGAATTTTATTTAAAATATCCGGATTTTTGGTCGGATTTATATGAATGTGAGTATAGTTTGTTTCATGTTTTTTCTATAACAAATCAGACTTTGGACCAATTACACTTAGCGACTGAACGAATGGGGAAAATATTTTTTAAGACTGCTAGACTGCTGCGTAATTTAAGTGACGAACAGCTTCTAGATCTTGGCTTTCCATCCGCGAGTTTATCTTTCATTAGAATGAAAGGGCTCTATCCTGAATCTGTAATTTCGCGATTTGATTTTGCTGTAACAGAGGATAACAAAATCAAAATGCTTGAGTTTAATAGTGATACACCAACTTTTATTGTGGAATGTTTTCAAATGAATGGGAAAGTATGTGGAAATCTAGGCTATGATGATCCAAACTCGGATCAAGAACGATTGCTATCTTCTGGTGTAACGAAAGCAGTAATGGAAGCGACAAAGGGATTAGATAATCCAAATGTTGTTTTTTCAGCACATCATGAACATATCGAGGATTGGAATACCACTATGTATTTAAGTCAGCTATGCCATGTTGAAAATAAAGTAGTGCCAATGTCAGAACTTAGAATTACAAAGGATGCTCTAGTCGATAAAGATGGGGCGAAGATTGATGTTTTATATCGCCAAACATATCCGATAGAAGATTTAATTGAGGATCAAGATCCTGAAACAGGAGATTTGGTAGGTGTGGAATTGTTACAACTTGTAAAAGCCGGAAAGCTTTTTATAATAAATCCTTTGTCAGCATTTTTACTTCAGCCAAAATCAATTCAGTGTCTTATTTGGGGGTTAGCAGAAGAAGAGGCCTTTTATACAAATGAGGAACAACAGTGGATTAAAGAATATATGTTACCTACATATTTAGAACCAGATTTATTTTTAGGAAAAGGTTCTTTCGTTCAAAAACCTTCATTTGGGAGAGAAGGAGATACAATTACGATTCGCGATAAAGACGAAAATATTATGCTTCAAAATGCACACCAAACATATAAAGCGTCACTGCCGATATTTCAAAAGTATATCGAACTGCCAGTCGTATCCTTGGAAACAGAAAAAGGGATCGAGAAACTGTCATATGTGTTTGGTTCGTTTTTAATTGCTGGAAAAGCGAGTAGTATCGGTATTCGTGCGGGAGAAAAGATTACAGGAAATGAATCGTACTATTTACCGGTAGGTATAAAAAGGAGGGGAAAAAATGATTAATTTTTTATTATATTTAGTAGTAACACTCGGCCTTTTATGTATAGGTCTGTTCTTGATGGAAGTGACAACGAAAGTAAAGGAATTTAAGTTAATGGCTCAAGGAAATAAGGCGGTAAGCTATGTGCTTGGAGGACGATTACTTGGGTTAGCTGTTGTTTTATATTCGACAGCAGCTAATTCAATTTCACTTCTTGATATGATTTCGTGGGGAGCAGTTGGGATTTTGGCTCAAATTATCGTCTTTTATTTAGCTGAGTGGCTTACACCACGCTTTAATATAAACAAAAGTCTCGAAGAAGATAATCAAGCAGTCGGTCTTTTTCTTATGTTTTTATCAATTTCAATTGGGATTGTAATTGCTGGTTGTATAACTTATTAAAAACTTTACGTTTAAACGTAAAGTTTTTTATTTTATCCCGTAAAAGCCCGATTGGTGAGGGCTAATAATCAGTGGGGGATGAACAAAACCTCCACTGATTAAAGTTACACTTTATATATGTTAGTTTGCCATACCTTTTGAAAAAATTGTAGGCTACGGTTGACATCTATTTTAAATAAGAGTAACATTTTCAATGTAATGAAAATAAGTCTCTGTTAGGTGAGGCTCCTGTATAGAGAAATGCTACTGCCCAAAAATGTCGAGAGACGCCAATGGGTCAACAGGAATGATCGAATTAAGGTTTTTCTTAACGTAGCTGGTAATGTACCTATGCTATACAGTGCTAAAACTCGGTGAGGGAGAGGTCCGTAGATTTCTAATTATATTAGAAATCGTTTATTTGTGTATGTAATGGCCGCTACTCTCTTAAGGGTAGGGGCCTTTTTTGTTACCAAGCTATGAGTAATTTCATAGTATAAACTATAAAATTAAACGAGGAGGTGAGGAGCATGTCAAATTCTGACTCGGTTCCGTTACCCATATACTTCAAATCAAAAATATATGATGTAGGCAGGAAACGATTTGTTCCTCCCTCTATATTTATCATAATGTAGCGTTTATAAAACGCGAGACACTTTCACAGTAAAGTGGATAAATTGAGAAACAAAGCGTTTCTTCCTATGTTGTAAAGGAGGAGACGATAATATGTTATATGCAAACAAAACTGTGGGTAACACGTCATATAAACTAAGTAAAAAATCAATAAAAGAACAAACAATGCTCCAAAAAAATAAAGATTTATTAATTGAAATTGCAACAAGAGATGTAAAATCTGTATTTGCATATTTTAAAACAACAAGAGACGGACTATCAATGAAAGAGGCGCAAAAACGTATTCAAGTATATGGCCGAAATGAACTAACTTCAAAAAGAGCACTTCTCGCAGAAGTAATGATGAAGCTTGGTGGCATGATTCCAGGTTTTTCAAAACAACGTGTGTGTGATGAATTACAACGTGAAACGATTACTGTATCTAGAGTAGAATGTTCTAGTAGTACAGGGTTAAATAGTGAACTGAAAATGATGGAGATACCAGTGCAAGAACTTGTACCTGGAGATATGATTTTTCTTTCGGCTGGAGATGCTGTGCCAGCTGATGTACGTATTATTTATGCAGATGATTTATTAGTGAATGAGTCTGTGTTAACGGGAAACGAAGCGAATATAGAGAAGTTTGAGAGCTGCTATCATCTTGAACGTAAACGATTTATTCCATTAAAACGGATGAAAGATTATAATCCACTTGAGCTTGAAAATGTATGTTTTAAAGGTTCGCATATCGTTAGTGGAAATGCAAAAGCTATCGTTGTTTCTACTGGAAAAAATACGTATTCAGGCATATTGCATACTTGTTGTAGTAGAACGTCTTAATGTGTTAATGGTGCTAAATATACAAAAACAATGTATAATAGACAAAGTTGAGCAAAAACGTAGAATGGTAATCTATTTATATAACCTTACGTGATAACGTGAGGTTATTATTTTTTTAATAGGAGAGGAATTATGAAAAAAGTATTATTAGTTGATGGTATGGCACTATTATTTCGTGCTTTTTACGCAACAAGTGTCTACGGACAATTTATGAAACGACAAGATGGAACCCCTACGAACGGGATTCATGGTTATATGAAACACTTGTTAACAGCTACGCAAGCGATCGAACCAACACATATCGTTACATGCTGGGATATGGGAAGTACGACATTTAGAACAGAATCGTTCTCGAATTATAAAGCAAATCGTGCAGCGCCACCAGAAGAATTAATTCCTCAATTTGATTTAGTGCAAGAAATGACTGCGAAATTATCCATTCCAGTTATCGGTATGAAAGGCTACGAAGCGGACGATTGTATCGGTACGCTTGCAAAACAATATTGCAATGAAGCTGAAGTTTATATTTTAACTGGTGATACAGATTTACTTCAACTTGTTGATAAGAACGTTACAGTTATGCTTCTGCGTAAAGGAATTGGAAATTACGAATATTACACACCGGAGAAAATCATGGAAGAAAAAGGTGTAGAGCCGTGGCAAATCGTCCATGCAAAAGCTTTCATGGGAGATACAAGTGATAATTATCCAGGGGTAAAAGGTATCGGTGAAAAAACAGCGTATAAGCTTATTCAAGAGCACGGAACAGTATCCGCTGTACTAGAAAATGTAGAGTCATTAACAAAAGCGCAGCGTACGAAGATTGAAAGTGATTTAGAGAACTTAAATATTTCGTTACAATTAGCCCAAATTCACTGTGAAGTTCCAATTTCATGTTCACTAGAAGAAGGATTACACACAATGGATGAAGAAAAACTTAGATTTGTTTGTGAAGAAATGAATTGGGGAAGACCTGAAATATTAATAAATATGCTATAAATAGTTTGGGAAGAGGGATGTTGCATAAGTCGAACTTTGACTTGGTGACACCTTCTTTTTGTTTTTGTAAACAGTATGATAATAAATAAAATTATGTCGAACTCAATTTTAAATATATAAATATTTCGACAAGATATAATGATAAAAGTTGATGAAAATAATAACTTTTATCATGAAGTGAATTAATTTCAACATAGTTTTAGATAATCATTTTTTCGTGTTCACAAAGTTGTCAGAAAATAAACGGAATTTTCATATGAAGTTCAAATAGAATTCACAACAATCAATTATTATAAGAACACACAGATAATTCTTTATCTTTTATATAAACCATCCCCCAAGGAGGACAATGAAAATGAGAAAAAAAGTGAGAAAATCTTTTAAACAATTATTAATTGAAAATAAACAATCACTATTAAATAATAAAGAAAATATGAAAGAAATTGAAGAGAGAATTGAGAAACGACATGTAGCATATAGTGGTGCCAGTAATTAAATAAAATAAAAAAGATAGCCTATGTAGGCTATCTTTTTTATTTTATATTGAAAAAACGCTATTCAGCTCTTTAATTTTGTAAATATGCAAGATATTTTTATAGCGTTTTTCTATCAATATTACTCATTTTTCGAGGTTGAAATTGGTATATACCAATTTTTGAGATTTTCTATTCAAAATATTACAAAAAATGTTACAATACACTCAAATTTATACTATAAAATCATTTTAATATGAAAAATTGGAATGAAAAGAAAGGAGAGGAATATGAATAAAGATGTCGCTTTGAAATGATTATTATCATTTCATTAGGAGTTGATGTAAAAAGATGAAAAGATACGAAGAATTGGACTCTATAAGAGGGATTTCTTCATTAGTAGTAATGATTGGTCATCATTTAATGATTTTTTCAGCATTTCAAAATTACAGTTATGAAGATAATAAACCATTTGTTGTGTATCTATTAAAAGAAACGCCTGCTCGTCTAATTTTTAGTAGTGGTAACGAATCAGTTATTATCTTTTTTGTTTTGAGCGGATTTGTTTTGTATGAATCTATTCAAAAAAACTATAGTAGCTATGGGTCATACCTTTTAAAACGTATATGCAGAATATATATTCCTTATATTGTGGCAATAATTATAGCTATTGTATGCCAGATTACAATTAGTGAATATGGTATTTCTTATTTAAGTGAATGGTTTAATCGCTCATGGACGATTGAAAGTTCTTCAAGCTTAATCGCACAACATATTTTATTGGTTGGGAAATATAATACAGATGCATATAACGGTGTGATTTGGTCACTTGTCCATGAAATGCGAATATCAATAATTTTTCCGTTAATTTTGATGATTTGCTTACGAAAAACGTTAAGGTGTTCATTACTATTATTGTTTAGTTTTAGTATATGTTCTGTCGTAATATTATTTTTGTTTCGCTCGGGCTTAACATTAACAAGCTATGCATTAACATTGCATTACACAGTACTGTTTTTACTAGGAGCACTAGTTGCGAAGTATAAAAATAATTTAATAGTTTTTTATAGTAATTGTACTAAAAACACAAAAATTGCATGGTTTTTATTTGCGATTTTACTTTTTATGTATGAAGGGCTTATAGGAGAAATTAAAGTGCTCAATAATTTTATATTTCGAGACTACGTAGTGGCGATAAGTGCAAGTCTATTTGTCATATTAAGTTTGTCAATATCAACTTTGTCGTCCTTGCTACATAATAAATATTTGTTATATTTGGGGAAGATTTCTTACAGTCTTTATTTATACCATATTATATCGTTGTTTTCCCTTATATACATGCTCCATGAAATATTACCGTTGCCTATTATTTTAATTTTTTCACTTGTTTTTTCGTTTATACTTGCAATGCTTTCGTATGTATATGTAGAAAAATTTGCATTCGGAGTCGGAAAGTATGTAACAAAACAAGTGGATAGAAGAGAGAAAGGGTTATCTGTAAAGAGTGAATTGCAGGATGTTATTCAGAAAAGGGCGGTGAAATAATTGAAGCAAGAAATGAGTATAAAAGATTTTCAACAATTACTGAAAAGAAGATTCGTAACGATTATTTTAACGATGTGTTGTTTAACCGCTTCTTTAGTTCTTATCTCTATGTATGTTTTAAAGCCGTCATATCAATATTCAACGCAAATTCTTGTTGGGAATTTAGATGAGTTTAATAAGGAAAATTCAACAAATAAAACACAAGAAAATAAGCAACTAGTAACATCGTATGTTGATATTTTAAAAAGCCCATTAATTATTTCAACAGTCAAAAAAACTTTGAAATTAGAGCAATCAAGTTATGAATTAGCACAAAAAATCTCGGTTGTGAATACGGACAACTCACAAATTGTAACTGTTACAGTAAAAGATTCCAATCCGAAAATCGTGAAAGACATTGTAAAGACATTGGCAGAGCAATCACAACAAAGTTTTCAACAGTACACAAATGTACAAGGTGTGAAAGTGTTGACGGATCCTGAGTTACAGGAACAGGCTGAAAAATTGTTTCCGAAATTTCAACTGATCATTCCTATTTCTTTAATTGTTAGTTTTTTTGTTGGGATAGGTTTAGCTGTATTTCGAGATTATTTTGATGAACGTATATACACGGAACAAGATTTAGAGAAAATAACAACAGTCTCTGTTATTGGTCACATAAATGTGAAACCGAATAGAAAACAGAAATCTACAGAGATTGATAAACAATCATCTATATATCGAGGTGAACATGTCGATGTTTAGGACAAAGAAACAGCTGCCATTCGATTTGCATGATGATCTGATGAAAGAGCAGTTTTATACGGTGTATCACGAGCTGAAAAAATCTGGAAAACAACTATTCACAGTTAGTTCAACGAAGGACAGAGGGGTTGTTGCCTCACTTATAGTAAATATGAGTCTAGTGTTTGCAGAAATGAAGAAAAAGGTGTTACTTATTGATGTGAATTTTTCTGACCCTAAATTACATGTATTATTACAAAGTGATCACATGATAACAGTAAACGATATAATAAGCTCCTCCTCCTGCAATTATGAATCTTTTTCTAGTAATTTGTCTAAATACTTATATTGTATTCCTGCAAAAAAAACAGTACACACAGGGACGCCTTTAGTTGCTATGGATGAATTTGATAATGCGATTGCTAAGTGGAAAGAAGATTTTGATTACATTTTCGTTTATTCTTCTGAAGTATTTGAACTTCCTGCTACGCACATTATTGCAGGGAAATGCGATGGAGTGGTTTTAGCAGTTAAAAAGCAAAAAGATTCATTACGTACAGTGCAAAAAGTAATAGCGGATATAAATAGGAAAGAATGTGAATTAATAGGTATAATTTTATATTCTTGAATGTGGGGGTAACGATCCATGATTCGTGAAACAAATCAAGCCAAGTTGTATACGATTCCGGCTCAAGAAAAGCCTAGCATATTGAATCGAAGTGTAAAACGCTTGTTTGATATTATATTTTCAATCATATTGTTACTATTAACAATACCAATTATGTTGTTCTTTTGTATTATGATTACCTTAGAAACATCAGGGGCTCCAATATACTTTCAAGAACGTTTAGGTATAAACGGGAAGAAGTTTAATGTATTTAAATTAAGGTCGATGGTAAAGGATGCTGAAATGAACGGACCACAATGGGCAAAAGAACATGATCAAAGAATTACAAAAGTTGGATTGTTTATAAGAAAAACGAGAATTGATGAATTACCACAGCTCTTAAACATTTTAAGAGGAGATATGTCTTTTGTAGGCCCTAGACCAGAGAGAGAGTTTTTTTATAATGAGTTTGATGCGTATATTCCAGAATTTAAGGAACGTTTAATAGTAAAACCAGGACTAACAGGATGGGCACAAATAAATGGAGGGTATAATCTTGATCCAAAGGAAAAGTTGAGGCTGGACATGGAGTATATTGAAATGAAAACATTTCGGATGGACATCCGTATTTTATGTAAAACCGTTTTAATTGTATTGAACGGTAATGGTGCAAGATAAATATATATGTAAACAAACAACATATGTAAGTAGGTTACTTGCAAAGGAGAACTTGTATGGGTAGATCTATTCTAAGCAATATTATCCATCTATTTTATAGTACGATTTTAGCTAACCTTCTTCAGGCCGTCAGTTTAATTGTTTTAGCAAACTTTTTTAACGCACAACATTATGGGATGTTTAGTGTTGCCATAGCAGTGACGTTTGTTATGTTATTTTTTACAGACTTAGGACTTAGTAATACGTTTCTTCGAGAAGGGGCAAAGGATGGAGCAGATTTAGAGAAGATTTTATCATCGTATATAAAAATAAGGATGATTCTACTTATTTTTATTTCTATCATCGGTTATATTGCTATTCATTATATGTATGCGGATAAAAATTTAATTTATATGATGATAAACGTAATGTTTTTCATGTTAATAGGATTAACTTGGCAAAACATAGGGATTGCCTATTTTCAACTGACGGAACGTATGAAGTATATAGCGCTCATAAAAGTTGTATCAGCATCAGTTGTCATTATAATTACATGTTTTTGTATTTTCGGAGAGTTACCGGTGTATGTAACAGCCCGTTTATATGCTTTTGGGTATATGATTGGTGGTTTATTCAGTATATATATCATGAGAAGAAAGACGAAAATGAATATGAAAGTCGTAATTCATAAAGCGTTATTTTGGCAATTAACTCCCTTTATTATTAGCGGTTTTTTAATAATGAGTACGCCACAATTAGCGCCTATCTTGCTTAACTATACATTGCCATTAAGTATGGTAGGTGTTTTTGCAGTGGCGTACCGGATGCCGGCAGCTTTATATCAAGTACCAGGGGTAATTGCAGGTGCATTTTTTCCGGTGCTCTTTAAGCATTATAACCAGAATAATATAGAAGAGCATACGAAATTAAATTTACTTCAAATTAAATCAATGGCGATTGTAGGAATATGTATGACGATCGGTTTATATCATTTAGCACCATACTTTATTTCTATATTTTTTCATGAAGAATGGAGGAATGCAGTAGAACCACTCCAAATATTATCATTTCTTATTGTGCTACAAAGTTTAAATATTGCCATTGCTGACGGTTTAACGACGAGTGGTTGTCAAAATAAGAGGACTGTTGTGCAGTGTGTAGCATTGGTGATAGGTGGGGTTATGCTTTATAGCTTTAGTAGTCTTGGTGGAGTGATAGGAGCGGCATACGCTATGGTTTTATTTGAAATAGTCGCTTTAGTGGGATATATAGCGGTAAGTGTAGTGAAGAAAAAAATTGTATTCCAAATTGTAATACCGTATACAATTTATTTTGGTGTAACCTTTATTGGAGTGCAATATATATTGCATACATATCATTTAATTGCGCTTGTTCTTAATATACTAATTGTAGTAGCTGCCATATTCCTATATGATTATGAGCTAAAAAAACTTCTTCTTTCTTTTATAAGAAAAATACGCAAAAAGGATTATATTACGAAACAGGGGATATAGCCTATGGAAAATAATATGAAAGTATCAATGGGATGGATTATTCTTCTAATATTATTTGTCATGTTAAGTAAATACAATTTATATATTGGATTTTCATTGAAGATATATATGGTTTTTTTAGTCATATATTTTTGTTTAACAATTAAAGACTTTCATATTCAAAAGTTATATTTTCATGAAGTTATATTTTTAATGTTTTATTTCATTTATTGTTTAAGCGGAATTCTTTCTATGTATTTAAATGCTAGTATTCGTATGATTTTTGGCGTGCTACTCGTTTTAGGATGCTATTTTATAATGAGAAATTTATTGGGGAATACTGAAATAGTGGTACTTGAATCATCTATTGCTTATGTAGGAATAGTATTTAATGTTGTAAGTCTACTACTCTATATAATCGGTTTACAATACTTTAGTTTATACGGTGGAGAAGAGAGAGAAATTTTTGCTGGATTATTAGTTGATAGAGGATATCCACGGTTAATTGGATTGCTAGATGATCCTAACATTTTTATTTTCTATAATACAATATTTTTTATGTACTATATGACGAATTTGCAAAATATCACTAACATCTTAGGGTTAATTTTATGTGTTACGACGAGTCTATTAACCTTTTCAAGAGGGGGAATATTAGCGCTTGTGCTTGTCATTTTTGTATATATATGTATGTCTAGTTTCGCTAAAAAAATAAAAATAATTATGAGTTTAGTATTGTTTAGTGTAGTTATTTTTAGTTTATCGAATAGTGTAATGGGGGGCCAATTAGATGACATATTAAATAAACGAATTTCTGATTTTTCCCATGATAATGGAAGTGGTAGATTTACATTATGGGAAGCTGCTTTTAAATATTATTTATCCAATCCATATATCGGAATTGGTGCGTTTAACTTCTCGAATTATTATGAGTATCAATTTAATGAAAAATTATATGTACACAATACATTTTTAGAAATTTTGTCTGAGTCGGGTACAATTGGTTTTCTTCTATATAGTGCGTTTTTATTCATATTAATGTTTAAGTTAGCGCAGCATACTTTGTTTCGTGAAAAACCATACCTTCTATTGACTATGATTGCATTTTTATTTCAGATGATGTCATTGTCACTCATTATTAACGAAGCGTTCTTTTTATTTTTAGCAGTTGTTGTGAAGTATATTTCAATATATGAAGGAAGGGGAAAGATAGATGGTAAAATGTCTATCAGCACATAACGAGCCGCCTTATGTTTCTGTAATAACACCTTCTTATAATAGTATACGATTTATAGGTGAGACAATTTCATCTGTACAGAATCAATCGTATGAAAACTGGGAAATGATTATCGTTGATGACGGTTCAACCGACCAATCTGCCGCAAAAATTAAAGAGATAATAGAAGGAGACTCACGAATTAGGTTATTATCATTAAAAGAAAATGTTGGTGCTGCTAAAGCTCGGAATTTAGCGATCCAAGAGGCGAGAGGAAGGTACATTGCCTTTTTAGATAGCGATGATATATGGTTGCCGCATAAATTGAAGACACAATTGTTATTTATGGAAGAAATGAATATTGCTTTTTCATATGCGTCGTATAGTTTAATTGATGAAAACGGTAATGAATTAAATCGTGAAGTGAGTGCACCAAAATCTGTTGACTATCATTATTTAGTAGGAAATACAATTATCGGTTGTTTAACAGTGATGATTGATCGTGAAAAAATTCCATATGTCGAAATGCCTAGTATACAGCCGGAAGATACAGCGTTATGGCTGAACTTATTACATGAAGGGTATGAAGCAAAAGGGATACAGCAAGTGTTAGCAAAATATAGAATTGTTACAAATTCTGTTTCTAGAAATAAAATTAGAGCAGCTTTCCGGTATTGGAAATTGTTAAGGGAACAAGAACGACTGAATTCGGTGCAAATTTTTTACTATTTTAGTAAGTATGCTTATCATGCTTATAAAAAAAATAAAATCAATGTAGTTGGGAAGACGCAATTATGAATATACTGTTGATGACAGATAAATTGATAACTGGCGGAGCCGAGAGCTATTTTTGTAAATTGGAAAGTAATTTGCGTTATGATGATTTTAAGATTTATACAGCTGCAGGTGATGGAGAACTATATGAATCTCTTACTAGAAAAGAAAATTTTATATTACTTAGTCGATGGAATCATTTGAGAAATATTTATTATTTACGAAACGAAATTTGTAAACGAAAGATAGAGCTTATTCATGCAAATAGTTTGCGAATGGTATTATATGCTTTTCTAATTCAAAAGTTTATTAAAAAAAAGATGAAAATTGTTTATACGAAACATAATGTAACGATATTAGAAAAGAAAATGCCAACGCTTTTTCGTTATTTCATGAATAAATATGTGAACAATATTATTACAGTAAGTGAGTTTGAGAAGAATAATTTAATTTCAATTCATGTAGCAGAAGAAAAAATAAATACAATTTATAACGGTGTCGATATTGAAAAGTTTTTATTCCAGCAGAAAAAGAAAGAATCTACATATAAAATAGGGATATTAGCTAGATTATCCAAAGAGAAAAACCATCAACTATTTGTCAAAATTGCAAATGTGTTGAAAAAGAGAAATGATTTTATGTTTTATATTGCTGGTGATGGACCAGAGAAAGAATCGATTATGAAAGAAATAGAAAAATATGGATTGCAGCAAAGGGTGAAGATGCTAGGGAATATTTCAGAGCCGCATGAGTTTATAGGGAATATGGACGCCTTACTTTTATTATCTTTTCGTGAAGTGTTTCCAATGGTAGTAATTGAAGCGATGGCTACAGGGACACCAATTGTTTCAATAGATGTTGGTGGAATACATGAAGCGGTAATAGATGGAGAGTCAGGTGTTTTAATATCTGAATATTGCGAAACGAAATTCGCAAGTGCGCTTGAGGAACTACAAGGGAATGAACAAAGGGTAAATGATATTAGATTGAAAGCACGAGAGAAAGCAATGAGATATTTCTCGTTAACTAAAATGATAGAGGAAACGAAAAATATATATGAATTAAACAAATGACCGAGTAGGTCGTTTGTTTTTTTTATTATAGAAACTTTTAAGAGACAACTCACATATTATATGAAAAAGGTAATATGAGGAGTGAATTTATTTTGTCAGAATATATTTCATCCCAAGAAGATTGTGCGCCAGAAAGTAGCGTTCATATTGATTGTTTTGGCGCAGTTCCAAACTCGGGAAATGATAGCTCATTAGCAATTCAGCAAGCTATTGATTATTGTGTAGCGAATCGAATTTCGACGGTTAGAATTACAGGGATAAATACGTACAAAATTGTAAAGCCGATTGTTATTAAATCAAACGTAAGATTAGAGTTGGATCCTACCGTAACACTGCAAATTGATGGGGATTTTAATGCATTTGAGCTACAAAGTAACGCTTCGATAGTTGGTGGTACTCTTCAAGTTATAAATCCATTGTTTCAATCTGCTGTTATTTATGTTTCTGGTTCACAACAAATCGAAGTACCTAATCAATCTGTTATATCAAATATAAATATAATAAATACAACTCCATCGTATAAAGGAAAAGCTATACATTTTTATTGTCAAAAGGCATGGGATTTTATTAGTTTCTTTCAAGTTAAATTTATTCAAATTAAAAACTTTCAAACTGCAATACATTTGAAGACAGAATATATAAATGATATCAATACACCTTGCTGGATTAACGCCAATGTATTTCAATCTATATTTATTGATGGATGTGTGTATGGGATTGAAGTAGATGGAAATAGTGATTTGCCAAATGAAAGTTCAGGAAATACGTTTCATGATATTCAAGTGCAATGTAGACAACAAACGGAAAAAGTAATTCGTTGTTCAGGTGCGTATAATACATTTGATTGTATGATCTGGGATACGTACCGGATGAGTAGTGAACAAATTGTTATTGAATTTTCTTCCAATTCTCATCGTAACTACCTTTTTTCAAATCTGCTTTCGACAACTATTGTAGATAAAGGACAATACAATGTTTGTAAGTCTACCTATGAAGAATCTCTTCGAATTCAGTTACCGATTACGTTAAATAAACCACATTTAATAGGGAATCAAGATGATATTTTAGTAAATGCTCAGCAGAAGTATACGATTAAGCAAGTAAGTGGGAAAGTGCCTTACGGGGGGAATCTCGCAAATTGCTTTAATTTAATAGATGAACAAAGTGTAAACTATATTGACGTTCCAGATAGTAATCCAGTTGTAATTGAACTGGATTTTACGAAAAAACCAATACAAATGTTAAATTGTTTTGGAATGTATTTTGGGTGGGGAGAGAGCCCAAAGAAAATTAAAATTGAATATGCATTAAGCGCAACTGGAAGTTGGGTTATCGCGTTGGATGTTCCATTAAATGTTGGCGATACAATTATATCGAATATGAAGGCGAGTCAGTTATATAAAGTTAGAATTACATTAAGTGGTTATTCTCAAGATCATAAGCGTTTTCGAATTAATCGTATTTTTGCAAGGTCTTCTATGGAAAACGGGAACGCTTGGTTAGCGACAACTGGCGGAAGAATGTTTGGAGATATTGAAATAGAGGCAAGTAAAGGTATAATCATGAAGACTGTTAGTGGAGTGAAATGGAAAGTTACTATTAATGAAGCTGGCCAACTTATTACGACTAAGATAACTTGAGATGTTGTTTAATTGTATATCCTTGGACGAGTTACAACGTAGTGGGATATAGGTAATGAAAAAGAGATTGTAATTTGGTTTCAACCAAACTACAATCTCTTTTTTGTTTCAATTACTTCCACCAAATCCAAGTCCAAAGGTAAT
Organism: Bacillus sp. PK3-067; assembly: GCF_056738645.1. Classification (NCBI taxonomy): domain Bacteria; kingdom Bacillati; phylum Bacillota; class Bacilli; order Caryophanales; family Bacillaceae; genus Bacillus; species Bacillus sp. PK3-067. The sequence goes on from NZ_CP096490.1 coordinate 1,513,834, forward strand.
TTCGTACATTTCGAGGAGTAATGCGAATGAAGCGTTCACCGTCAAAGAAGCAATTTAAATTTGGAAGTGTTTCATCTGGATTTTCTGGAACAAAAGTGACGATGTTTTCGTTACTTGTAACGGTTACTGTAATTGGTGGGTCGGTAGGCGAGACTTGAAGTTGTAACGAAATATTGGCCGTATTTTTAAATTCATTATTAACAGGTGGACTTATTACTTGTACTGTGAATAATACGATAATTGTTTCGTTTGGTTCCAAATTAGTGGCAACTAGGAAACCGATATTCGGATTCGCTAGTGGAGAGCGTTCACCGTTAATAAAGACAGTGCCGTTTATAAATTGTAAACCTGCTGGAATGGTATCTTGTAAAGAAATATTTGAGAGTGAAATTTTGGAAGTATTTGTAATACGTACCGTGTAATCAAAATATTGATTTAAATAAGCTGAGCTGACGGAAGCATTTTTCGTGACTGTTGCAGTTATAAATTGAATTGGTATACGAACAATATTTGAATTAACAATGAAAGTAATAATTGGATCCTGTGGTGTCAATTGAAAGGCAGCGGTAACTGTTGCAGAATTTATAATTGTACTGTTTGAAGGAATAGAAGTTACGAGAACTTGAAATGTTATAGTTGCTACTGAATCTGCAGGTAAAGAGCCGATATTAATACCAGTGTCTGGACGAACATTTGTAACGGGAGTACCGTTAATTGTTACGCTGTTTTCTATAAATGTTGTACCAGCTGGAATGCTGTCTATAACAGAAGTACTGATTGTCGGAATTGGGGAGTGATTAAATACCGCTAATGTGAATGTAATGATATCTCCTATAACGACAATAGATTTGTCAGCTGTTTTTTCAATGTCAACCATCGGATCAACGACTGTCGTTGTAACGGTATTTGTTTGCTTTGAAACTGTATTTATTTGCTTTGTAATCGTAATAGGTGGTTGGATTGGACCGACAATAGGCGTATAGGAAATAGTAGCATCGTTATTGATTGTAGATTGAAGAGTAGAAGAAGAAATTGTCACTTGGAATGTAATAATAACAGATTCATTTGGAGCAAGATTTCCTAACGTAATACCATTTTCCGGATTCGCATTAGGTTGATTGATTCCGTTAATCGTAACACTACCAATAACAAATGTCGTATCTGCTGGTGCTGTGTCTACTAAAAGAAGGTCTTCGATAATGATATTACCATTATTAGTAATCGTGATGGTATACGTTAAAGTTTGACCGGGTAAGGCACTTGTGAAATCAACAGCTTTTATCGCAATGACATTATCATTTTGGACAGTAGTTGTGACGGTGTTTGTTGTAGTCGTATTTGTAACAGGTACGTTATTTGGGTTGACTATATAGTTAAAAGTAGTAATTGCGTTGTTGTTTAGTTCATTTGGTGTTGGAATAGAAGTCACAGTTACTTGGAATGAAACGATAGCATCTTCACCAATAGTTATAGTACCAATTGGTATGCCGCTTACTGGATTCACTCCTGGAAGAGTTTCTCCGTTTACAATGACGCTATTTTCTATAAACGTAGTACCTTGAGGAATAATATCTTGAATGATTACATCATTTACTGCAACATTACCGGTTTGATTTAGTGTAATCGTATACGTTAACGTATCACCAACCGTTGCAAATGCAAGGTCAACAGCTTTATTACTATTCAAATTTGCGTGATTAATTTCTGTTGCGACAGCTGATGAAATAATAGTTTCGGTAATAGGTGGTCGATCTGGTAACGTGTATTCATATTCAATTGTACTCGTGTTAGAGATTGGATTTGTTTGTGGAATCGAAGTAACCCTTACTTGGAATAGAATAGTTGCTGTCGTATTAGGTGGAATGGTATCAATTTGTATACCGTTAAGAGGATTGTCATTTGGCCGAGCGTTGCCGTTCACGATAACACTATTCTCTATAAAGCTCGTATTTGCTGGGATAATATCTGTAACAATAATGTTTTCGACTTGTATATTTCCGTTATTTATGATGGAAATTGTATAAGGGATGATAGTTTGTAAGTCAGCATATTGGATAGGTGTTGTTTTTGTCGCAATTACATTAGCGGAAATAACTTCAGTGAAGGTAATATTGCTAGTCGATATTTGTTCTTCCACGTTTATTGTATAACGAGAAGTTGATTGATTTTGAACATGACCGCTAGCAGGAAGAGCTACGACGGTAACAGAAAATGTGACTGGGATAGAAATGTTAGGAGCAATCGTTCCCACAAGTATACCTACACTTGGGTTGGCGTTAAGCTGAGGAATGTTATTTACTAAAACGCTACCATCAATAAAGGTTGTTCCATCAGGTATATTGTCTGTAAATACAACAGCAGTGGCATCCGTATTCCCTGTATTCGTTAAAGTTGTTGTATAAGTTAAAATGTCACCAATCGTTACAGAGGTTAAATCAACAGTTTTAAGTGAAACGATATCAGCATCATTAATTTGAACGAAAGTAGTATTGGAAGTAGTAGATTTTTGAATTGGTGCAAAGTCAGGATTGAAAATAAAGTCGTAGGCGATGTTTGCAGTATTAGGTGTTGGATTTACAGTAGGTAAATTCGTAACGGAAACTTGGAATGTTATTGTAGCCATTTGACCTGCTGCGACATTAGGAATGGAAAAGCCGATATTCGGATCTGCTGCAGGAAGTACAGTATTATTAACTATTACACTTCCTGGAATAAATACTGTTCCATCTGCTATAGTATCTGTAAAAAAGATGGAGTTAGTTGTAGCCGATCCATTATTTTGAATGAATACTGTATATTCAATGGTTTCATCAATAGTAGCTAATACAGTATTAGCAGATTTTGTAGCAATAAGAATAGCATCAATAAATTGTATGTTTGTAGCATTGGAAGAGGTCGTTTCTGAAATTGGTGGTGTGCTTGGGTCTGGTCGATACTCATAGTGAATGACGGCGATATTATTAATGTTATTTTGTGGCGGTATAGAAACTACGCTTACTTGGAACGTAACAATAATCGTATTATTTGGAAGAATTATATCAAGATTGATACCGGTAATTGGATTTTCGTTAGGTCTTGGTACGCCATCTACAAGAATGCTATTTGGAACGAATGTGGTGCCAGAAGCAATTGCGTCAAGTAGGAGAGTATTTGTAATAGGTATTGTACCGGCGTTTGTAACTGCGACTGTATATGTGATGATTTGACCGATACGTGTAATGGATCTGTTAGCGGATTTAATTGCACTAACATTTGCCGTTCGCACTTCAGTATTTACTGCATTTGATAACGATCTACGCTGAATAATTGGAGAACTAGGGTCAATTTGGTATTCGTACGAAGTGTCTGAAATATTAATGACTGTATTGCCCTCTGGTATATTTGTAAGTTGTACTTGGAATGAAATAGTGACTGTTTCATTTGGTTGTATCGTGCCGAGAGTTACTCCGTTTTCAGGATTCACGCCAGGCTGAATTACATTATTTATTGCTAAGCTATCTTCAATGAATATAGTATCTTCTGGAATGTTATCAATGAACACGATATTGTTAGCCGGAACGGTTCCTATATTTTGAAGTGTATTTGTGTAGGTAATCATTTGCCCGATTGATACGAAATTTACATCCGCACTTTTAACAGAAATAATATTTGCATTTTGAAGTGATGTTGTAACAATGTTAGAATTTGCAGAGCGATTTACTGGTGGGGCTGTAGGAATACTTACATATTGGTAAGTTGCTGAAGATTGATTTACAATTTCAGTTTCATTCGGTGGATTATTTGTTTGCACTTGAAATAGTATCGTTTTGGAACTGTTTGCTGGAATTGTTCCAATCGGTATTCCGTTTTCAGGATTTACACCTGGCTGAAGGACACCATTAATTGTGACACTATCGGGAACGAATGTAGTCCCAGCAGGGATAGAATCTGTGAAATTAATATTTATTGCGTCAACATTACCGATATTTTTCACTTCAGAAATATAAAGTATAGTTCCACCGATATCTACAGTTGTTGGATTGGATGTTTTTGTAATTGCCAATTGTGCTTGCACGAAATTTGTAATAACGATATTACTAGTAGATGTTTCAGTAATAGGCGGTTGCCCTGGGTCTGGTTGGATTGTATATGTTGTATTGGATTGATTTGTAATCGATTCTTGGGAGAATGAATCGTTAATAAGAATTTGGAACGAAATAAGGTGAGTAGCGTTTGCTGCTAAAGTAGGTAAAGTAACACCTACATTTGGATTGGCATCAAGTATAGTTGTTCCGTTAAGTGTAAAACTATTTTCTACGAATGTAGTATCTTGGGGGATCGTATCTGAAAATATGAGATTAGTAGCTGGAATATTTCCTGTATTTTCTAGTGTTATTGTGTAAGTCAAAATATCACCTGTTGTTGCTTGCTGTGCATTGACTGCTTTTAAAGAAAGGATAGTCGCATCCGAAATTTGTGTGAAAGCAGGATTAGACGTAATTGTTCGAGAGATGATAGGAGCAGTTGGATCGGCGATAAAAGTATAGTCAATACGGGCTGTATTAGAAATTGGGTTTACGCTTGGAATAGATTGAACGATAACCTGGAATGTTACAGTGACGATTTCTGACGGTGTGATGGAGTTTAATGGTATTCCTACGTTAGGATCAGCATCTGGAACGGAAACGCTATTAATAGTTACGCTATTCGGAATAAAGGCAGTTCCTTCGGGGACCAAATCTGTTAAAGTAACTGTATTTGCAGTAGTATTTCCGTTATTTTGAACGACTACTGTGTAAGTGATTGTACCGTCAGTAGATTGTACGAGAGAATCTGTACTTTTAATTACGGATAATGATGCATCAACAACAGCTGTATTAACCGTATTAGACGAGGATGTTGCTGTAACAGGAGGTTGACTTGGATCGACAATATACGTGTAACTTGTAAGTGCTTGATTTATAATTGCTCCTTGTGGTGGAATAGAACTTGCAAGAAATTGGAACGTAATAGTAGCGGAATCACCTGGTGCGATAATACCAACGGGAATACCGAGAGTTGGACTTGCATCTGGAAGTGAAATCCCGTTGAGCGTAACACTATTTGGAACAAATAATGCTCCTTCAGGAACTCCGTTAATGAGTAATACAGAGTTTGCAGGGAAGTTTCCAGTATTCGTTAATGTTGCTGTATACGTAATTACATCCCCGATAGACACAATTGAACGATTTGCTTGTAAAACAGTTGTAACAGTCGCGTTATTAATTTGTGTTGAAGCGCTATTAGAATTTATCGTGCCTGTAACAGGAGGAGAGGCCGGATCAACGATGAATGTGTATTGAATAGATGCTACGTTTGTAATCGGATTTGAAGGTGGAGTTGATGTAACTATGACTTGGAAAGTAACGGTTAAGGAACTATCCGAGCTAATTGTTCCGATATTCACTCCGTTATTTGGATTTGCACCTGGAATGGTACTTCCATTTACAGCAAAACTATTTTCAACAAAGGTTGTTCCTGCTGGAACTGGGTCTGAGAAATTTACATTCGTAGCGTTTGTATTGCCGCTATTTTGAATCAAAACTGTATAAGTGATCGTATCTCCAATATTTGCAAAGGCTGTATTAGCAGTTTTTACAGCTGAAAGTATTGCTGTATTAATAGAAGTAACGAAGACATTCGTTTCCACATTTCCAGGTTGAGCCAGTAATGCATTGCCTACGTTATATTGGAAGTTAACAAATCCTAAGTTTTGGAGTTCAGGTGTGAACGTTGTTGGATTACTTACGATTTGTACTTGGAATATGATTGTAACAGTTTGATTTGGATTGATTGTATTTATGCCAACACCGTTAATAATCGAAGCGGATGGTAATGGAGTGCCATCAACAATAACTGATCCTGCAACAAATTGTGTCCACGATGGTAAAGGGTCTGAGAATATAGCGTTGTTAGCAGGAATATTGCCTGTGTTCGTAATAGTCGTTGTATACGTAATCGTATCACCAATCGTTGCAAAAGTTTTATCTCCTATTTTAATAGTATTTAAAATAGCACTTTCAATTTTTGTTGTAACGTTGTTAGAAATAATGTTTTTTGAAACTGGGGGATTAGCTGGATTAACGATATGTTGAAAGCTAACGCTAGCTTGATTAGTAATTGGATTTATAGGCGGAATTTCATTGGCGATAATGTTAAATGCTACGATGACAGATTCGTTTGGCGCGATATCACCGATTGGAACGCCTGTAATGATATCTGCATTTGGGATGCTAGTTCCGTTCAGTGTAAAGCTATTCGGTTCAAAGGAAGTTCCGTCTGGAATAAGGTCGGTAAAAATAACATTCGTTGCACTTACATTTCCGCTATTTGTAATTGTAACGGTGTAGGTAATATCCTGCCCGATATCTACCGTAGATACATTTGAATTTTTTTGTGCAGTAAGGATAGCGCTATTAATTTGTGTTGTCGTTGTATTAGATTGATTGGAAGTTGTAATAAGTGGCTGGCTAGGATCAACGACATAATGATATGTGGTAGAAGCAGAGTTAGAAATGGGATTAAGTGTTGGAAGTGTAATAACAGTTGCTTGGAATGTAACGATTGCCGTATTACCAGCATTAATGGAACCAATATTTACACCAGTTGATAAATCGGCGTTTGGAATGATTTGCCCATTAGCTGTGAAACTATTTGGAACGAAACTTAAATTGCTATCAAGAATATCGATAATAGTTACATCAGTTGCGGTCACATTTCCGGTATTAGGAAGGTTAAGTGTAAATGTTATTGTATTACCAACATCCGCAAAAGTAAGATCTGCTGTTTTGGTGCTAATAATAGTTGCGTCGTTTATTTGAAGGAGTGTAGTGTTGGAAGTAGCTGCACTTGAAACGGGAGGAGTAACAGGATCAACAGTAAATTCATACGTCGTTGATGCTGTATTTGGTGCTGGGTTACTAGGGGGAATATTGTTTACTGTAACTTGAAAGACGATACTATATATTTCATTTGGTGGAAGTGTTGCAAGTAATACACCTGTATTTGGATCCGCGTTAGGTTGTAAAACGCCATCGATAGTTAATGTGTTAGGAACAAATGTGAGTCCACTTGGTAATGCATCTGTGAATACAATATTAGTTGCATCGGTATTGCCTACATTGGTAATAGAAGTAGTATAAAAAGCAGTTTGCCCGATATCTGCAAAGGATACACTTTCATTTTTCGTCATAGACAATATTGCTTCGTTAATTTGGGTTGAAACAGGATTACTAATTGAAGTTTCTGCATCAGGCGGTGAGACTAATTGATACGATGTTGATGAGAAATTTACAATTGGGTTTTGGGTTGGTAATGATGTTACAGTAACTTGGAACGAAACTGTTACTGTAGTCCCGGCTGTTATTGTCCCAATATTCACACCGTTCGATGGATCCGCCCCACTTTGAGGAACTCCATTAATAGAAAATGTGTTTGCAATAAATGTAGTGACGCTTGGCACTGTATCTGTAAATATAACATTTTGTGCAGATGAGTTTCCATTGTTTGTTAAAACGACAGTATAAGTGAGTGTGTCTCCAATACGACTAAAGGATTTATCGACTTGTTTTAATGAAAGAATGTTAGCTGTATTAATCGTAGTAAACACTGTGTTTGAAGTAACGTTTCTTGAAACGATCGGTGCATTTGGATCAGCGATAAATGTGTAAGAAGCAGTAGCGGAATTGGCTACAGGATTTTGGTTTGGTGTAGAAGTAGCAGTAACTTGAAATGCGATAGATATTGAGTTGTTAGGAGCAATTGATCCGATTGTTATACCTGTATTAGGATCGAGTTCGATGTGTGTACTGCCATTGATTGTGACACTATTCGGAATGAACGTTGTGCCGTCTGGAATAAGATCAGTGAAAGTAATATTCGTTGCATTTGTATTGCCATTATTCGTTAGAATGGTTGTATAGGTAATGGTATCACCTAGTGTTACAATTGTTTGATCGACCGATTTTACCATCGTTATCATAGCATCTAGTACCGGGTTTGTAACAATATTCGTTGAAGTAGAAGTTGTAATAGGAGTTCCGTTTGGATCGACAGTATAAGAATATAAAATTGTGTCATTACCCATAATCGAACTTGAAGGGGGAACAGAAAGAACATTTGCTTGGAAAGTAACGGTTACTGTTTCACCAGGAGCGATATTTGGTATAGTTACTCCAAGTGCTGGTTGCGCACCAGATTGCTGAACCCCATTTATTTTGACTGAGTTTGGTATAAAGGTAGTGTTAGCTGGAATTGCGCTCGTGAAAGTAATATTCGTTGCAGTCGTATTTCCTGTATTTGTAATAGTTGTTGTATACGTAATCGTATCTCCAACAGAAATGATAGATTTATCAACGCTTTTTTGGGTCGTTAATATTGCACTATTAATTGTTGTCGAAACAGCATTAGATACGTTCGTTTGTGTTACGGCAGGTTGGCTAGGATCAACTACATGTGCAAATTGTACAGAACTAAAATTAGAAATTGGATTTATACTTGGAATGTTTGTAACAAGTACGTTGAGAGTAATCACGGCCGTTCCATTTGGGTTTATATTTCCAATCTGAATCCCGTTAGATGGATTTCCGATTTGCTGTGTACCAGAATCGTTTGTAAGAGTGCCAGATATGAATGTCGTCCCATCAGGTAAAGTATCCGTGAAAATTATATTTTGTGAAGTGACATTTCCAGGGTTACTTAATGTAATTGTATAAGAAATTGTATCACCAATCGTTGCGAAAGTTTTATCTACAGATTTGATTGCCACAATTTCCCCAGAATTTATTTGTGTCGAAACAGAATTAGATGTCGTATTTCGTGAAACAAGTGGTAAATTAGGTCCTGTCATAAATTTATAATCAATAGAAGCGCCGTTTACAACCGGTGAGTTTGGTCCGCCTGGTCCAATTGTGAAAATTGGATTTGGAATGCTAACTACTTGCACACGGAAGGTAACATTTATAAAATCTCCTGCAATAATATCTCCAATTGGTATCCCGTTAGCTGGATTTACTCCAGGTAATAAAACTCCGCCTACTCGAACGCTATCTTCTATAAATACTGTGTTATTTGGAATCGGATCTGTAAAAATGATATTCGTAGCAGTTGTGTTTCCTACATTTTCTAATAAAACTGTATACGTTAAAAATGAATTTCCAGGTGCTATGTCAGAAAATAGCCGATCCACACTTTTCGTTGCTTGAATAATCGCTTCGTTAATTTGAACTAAAGTTGGATTACTTGTAGCTGTTTCTGTCACCGGCGGCTGGGTAGGATCAACAATGATCGAGTATGTCGTGCTAGACTGGTTCAAAGTTGGATTTGTAACTGGTATTGAGCCAACGATAGCTTGAAAGCTAATTGTTGTCGTTCCTCCAACTGGAATTGAGTCTAAAGAAATCCCGCTATCTGGTCTAAATCCAAGTTGTGGGATGGTATTAATTTGTACGCTATCAGGAACGAATGAAAGTTCAGGTGGTAATATATCGATAAAAACAGGTGTGTTTGCGGCAGTATTTCCGCTATTGGTGAGGGTAGTTGTATACGTAATTGTATCTCCAACAGCAGCAAAAGCACTGCTTGCAGTTTTTGTTGCGATAACAGAAGCAGTATTTACTTGTGTAAAGGTTTTATTAGATTGAACTGTTCGTGAAACTGGCGGTTCATTTATATCTACAATAAAGCTATATTGAAGCGATGATTTATTTGGGATTGGATTAGGGTTTGGAAGTGTTGTAATGTTTACTTGAAAACTGAGTGTAGCAGATGCATTTGAATTTAAGTTACCAATATTGATACCGTTTTGTGGATTTGCATTCGGAACGGTTACACCATTTATCTTAAAGCTATTTGGGATAAAGGTAGTACCGTTTGGAATTGTATCAGTAAAAATAATGTTGTTCGCAGTAGTATTTCCGTTGTTTGTAACAGCTGAAGTGAATGTAATTGTATCACCAATTGTAGCGAAAGTTGTACTAGCGCTTTTATTTATTACTAAAGTAGCGTCAATAATTGGTGTAACTGTTGTATTTGTTACAGTGCTACCAACAGCAGGAGATTGGTTTGGATTTACGGTATATTCATAATTTACAAGAGCATTATTTGTTAATGTGCCACTAGGTGGTATCGCTAAAATTTGTGCTTGAAAAGTAATGAATACAGTATCTCCTGGCGAAATATCTGCCAAGTGAACACCAAGTGATGGATCTAATCCTAGTTGTGGAACATTATTGATCGTTACGGAGTTTTGGATAAATGAAGCTTCTGCGCCAAGCCCATCTGTTAAAACAGTTGCACTAGCAGGGATATTACCTGTATTTGTTACTGCAATCGTATAAGTAACAATATCACCAATTGCAGCTGTCGGTGTATTCACAGACTTAGTAGCGACAATAGTAGCGTTATTAATTTGAGTTGTTATTACGTTACTTAACGTATTGGCGGATGCTGGAGGTAAGTTAGGATCTACGACATACTGGTACGTTGTATTATTTTGGTTCGGGATTGGATTTGGATTCGGGATAGAATTTACTTGTACTTGGAATGAGATGATTGTATTTGCATTCGGATTTATTGGGTCGATTGCAATTCCGCTTGCTGGATTGACATTAGGCAGTGTATTCCCATTTACAGTAACACTATTAGGAATAAACGATGTTCCGTTTGGAATTACATCTGTAAATATTACATTTGATGCAAGTGTGTTCCCGTTATTCGTTAAAGTAGTCGTGTACGTAATAATATCATTTACGTTAGCAAACTGTTTATCTGCAGATTTAGTAGCGGCAATTGAGGCGTTATTAATAGTTGTCTGTACAGTGTTAGAAGCAACCATCTGCATCACAGCAGGTTTGGATGGATCATACGTATATTGGAATGTTGTGCTTGATTGATTTGTAATTGGGTTTACAGCAGGGATAGTTGGTACAAAAACTTGAAATGCAACGGTGCGTGATGAATTCGCTCCTATCGTACCAATTGAAATGCCAGTGGCAGGATTTGCGTTAGCTACAGGGACATTATTAATCGTTACAGTATTAGGAATGAAGAGGGTACCCGCTGGAATGATATCTGTAAACGTTACATTAGCAGCAGAGATATTCCCGTTATTTGTTAAAATAGTTGCATATAGTATGACATCACCAACATCAGCGAAGTTTGTGCTTGTGAGTTTTGTAGCAACGATATTAGCAGTATTAATTTGTGTAGTTACTATATTGCTAGCAGTGTTTCTAACGAGAGCAGGTAAGTTTGGATCAGCGATAAAGCTATATTGAAGTGAAGCAATGTTTTGAATTGGGTTTGGTGAAGGTAGCCCATTTGCACTTATTTGAAAAACAATCGTTGTAAAACCACCTGAAGGAATGGAGCCGACTTGAAGACCGGTACTAGGGTCTGCACTTTGTTGTAAAGTACCACCTATAAAAATACTATTTGGTACGATAGTGGAGCCATTAGGGATTATATCGGTAACAATAACATTATTTGCTGTAGTATTGCCAAGATTAGCTAAAGAAATTGTATATGTGATTGGTTGCCCGACATCGGCGATAGTTAAATCTACTTCTTTGACAATCACTACATTTGCTAAATTAATTTGTGTACTTACAGTATTACTTACAGATGTTTCTATAGTTGGTGGATCGCCCGGATTTAGAATAAAGCTATACTGTGTACTAGATGAATTTAATGTTGGGTTTTGTGTTGGTAAAGAGGTGACGGTTACTTGATAAGAGACAGTAAGTGAGCCATTAGCAGCAATGGAAGGTAGTGGAACACCTATATTTGGATCTGCGTTATTTTGGAGTACACCATTAATAAGAAAAGTGTTTGGGATAAAGGTAGTACCGTCTGGATTCGTATCTACGAAAGTAGGACTATCAGCAGAAACACTTCCTGCATTCGTCAAAGTAACAGTATAAGTTAATATATCCCCTACGGTAGCGAACGCTCGGTCCACTGTTTTGGCTGAAATGACATTTGCATCGTTTACTTGAGTAAATGTAGTAGTTGAAGTAGTGTTCTTACTTACAGGTGAAGCGTTTGGATCAACGATAAAGTTATAGGAGATGGAAGCGCTATTTGAAATAGGGTTTGGATTTGGAATGCTAGTTATTACTACTTGGAATGAAGCTGTAATTGTAGTATTAGCATTGATGCTACCAATATTGATGCTAGCTGGTGTAACGCCTGGCTGAGTAACACTGTTAACTATAACGCTGTTTGGGACAAAGGCGGTTCCATTCGCAATTAAATCAGATAGTAATACATTGTTTGCTGCAACATTCCCATCGTTCGTAAGAGCGAAGGTGTAAGTTAATACATCGCCAACTTCCGCAAACGTTTTATCTACAGATTTATTAGCACGGAGATTTGCTAGTCTAATTGTTGATGTAACAGAATTAGAATTTGCTGTTTTTGAAGTCGGTGGCAAACTTGGATTTACAGTATATAGATAAGAAGCGAAGGCGTTATTAATGATAGGATTTTGGGTCGTAATATTGATGACTGTTACTTGGAAAGAAAGGGTAACAGTAGACCCACCAGGAATTGTGCCGATAGGTAAAGCAACGAGAGAATCTACATTTTGTAAAACTCCGTTTAGTGTTACAGTACCAGGAGTCAATATCGTTCCGTTTGGAAGTGGATCTGTTAGTTGCACGTTATTAGCGGCTGTATTTCCACTGTTTGTAATAAGGATTGTATAACTTATTGTTTCGCCAATTGTAGCAAATTGTTTATTTGTTGATTTTGTTAATGTTACATTCGCATTGTTAATTTGAGTGGAAACGAGATTCGAAGAAATATTTTTTGTAACAGGTGATTGGCTAGGATTGACAGTATATTGATAAGAAGCGCTTGATCCGTTAGATACGACATTTGACGTGGGTATTGTGTTTACTACTACTTGAAATGCAACATTTTTTGTTGTGCCGCTTGTTATGGATCCAATGTTCACGCCGGTAGCGGGATTTGCACCCACTTGTGTCGTGCCATCTATTGTTAAACTGTTTAGAACGAAAGTTGTTCCAGTAGGGATGACATCTGTAAAAATAACATTGTTCGCATTTGTATTACCTGTACCTGTAAAGGAAACGGTGTACGTTAGTGTATCACCAATATCTGCAAAATTTTTATCTACTGCTTTCGTCATTGTTACAGTAGCATTATTCACTTGAGTGGAGACAATATTTGTCGTATCAGTCCCACTTACTGCTGGTTGATTAGGTACAGGAATGTATTGATATGTTGTTGTTCCACTATTTAATATTGGGTTTGTTTGAGGGATAGAAGGAACGAGCACTTGGAATGAAATAGTAGTAGTGGAATTTGCGGCAATTGAACCAATTGTTATACCATTAGCGGGATTTGCGCCAGCTTGAGTAACTCCGTTCACAGTTACACTCCCTGGAATGAAAGTAGTCCCGCTAGGAATCGGATCCGTATATATCACATTCGTTGCAGCGATATTTCCTATATTAGCTAAGGCAATACTGTAAGTTAATGTTTCACCAATATCGGTAAAAAGTTTGTTAACTGATTTTGTTCCATTAATATCTGCAAGGTTAATTTGTGTTCCAGCAGAGTTACTTGTTGCAAGACCATTAAAAGTTGTTCCTCCGGCGATTGGTGTATATTGAAATGTAATATTAGCAGTGTTAGAGATAGGATTTTGACTTGGAAGAGAAACGACAGTAGCTTGGAAAGTTACTATACGAGAAGCACCATTATTAATTGTTCCAAGAGATATACCAGCCGCAGGATTTGCATTTGTTTGTGGTACGTTATCTACTGTTACAGTGCCGGGTATAAAAGAAGTACCATTAGGGAGACTATCTATAAAAATAGCGTTATTGGCAGGAAGAAGCCCGGTGTTAGGGATAGTAACTGTATAAGTGAGAATATCTCCAATTGCAGCAACACTTTTATTTACGCTTTTCGTTGCTTGTATATTTGGGGAGTTTATATTAATTTGTAAGCCGACTGTATTTAACATATATGCATCTCCGTTAGTAGTTAAACGGATTGCAGCGGATACTTGTGAGTTTGTTAAATAAGGAGAAATATCAATAGAAGTAATATCCCAGCCCTGTCTTCCTGCGGAAATGTTTGTACCTGTAGAAGCACTTTGATTTCGCGTTCCAAATGTCCCAGTTGTATCTAAGTTTCCTGCAGCATTATTAACTTGAGAACCGAAGAAATTATTTATGGCATTATTTGGTCCAGATAAAGCATTTAATGAACTGAAATTTGGTCCAAATAAAGCTTGATCCCCGGTTAAATCTGCATCTCCTTCGGTAGAACTTAAAAATAATCTCCCGCTTACTGGTCCTCCTGAAGGTGTTAAAAATCCAGAAACAGATACATCGGCACTACCAGTTTCTGCAGAAACACGGTTACCAGCTACATAAATGGTTAAGTTTCTTGCTGGCAATGTCCCGTTTTGATAAGCGACGATAAGCGTCCATCCAGCCGAATTAATTGTTCCATTAGAAGCATCTATAGGATCTACAAGTCCAGGAACCGCTCCTGTAGTATAGGAACCAGCACCTCCCGCTTGAATAAGAGTTGTTACGTCTGCTGAACGAGTGTAAAAGCCAAATGTAATAGAGTTTGAAACGAAAGTTTGATTTGAAGCCGTAACAGCTGAAGGAGTAATCGAGTATGTTGAAACAGGTGTTGTAAAAGAAACTGGGTTTCCTAATACACTCGTAATGTTTTGATCACGAGATAAATAGTTTCCACCCCAAACGAGTTCTGCGTAAAGAATAGTACTACCAGCAGGGATATTTAAAATAGCGGTAGAACTATTTTGTGTATAGTTTAATGTTGTACCAGCAGGAAAAGTAGTTACTTGTAAAGCAGTATTCGTAGTTGCGAATGCACCAATTGCCCCGATTGTACCAGCACGGTTTTGATTGCTGATTTTACTTAAGCCTAAAGTATTACCTGTAATAGCGAGTGCGCCGTTAGTGGTGGTAGAAAATCGATTCGTAATGGGCATGTTGTCACCTCATTTACAATATAGTCTTGGTCAAAATAACATATGTGTGTGACAAATAAAGGGAAACATGTACAAGTTGATTTCGTAATAATGATTTAAATGTCTAGATAAGGGGATGGAGTATGATTGAATTGGAATTTAGAGTGGAGCGTCTTCGGAAAGAACAAATAAGCGACATTGTAGCGCTATCTTCTTATATTGGTTGGGATTATAACAGAGAAGAAATTGAGACTATTTTTAACGCAGGGATTGTATACGGTGTTTGGAATGAGAAAGAGGAACTAATTGCTAGCGCAGCAATAATATTATATGGGGAGAAATTAGCATCTATCGGAATGGTGATTGTACATCCAGATTATAAGGGGAGAGGGATTGGAAAGATAATAACGGAAGCGTGCGTTAAAAGCGTATCAGCTCATACTCCAATTATGCTTATTGCTACGGATGAAGGGAAACCTTTATATGAAAAGTTAGGATTTAGGGCAGTAAGTTATGTTTCTAAATACATATGTAACTCATACAATGCGAAACATTATTGTGTAAGAAATGAAGATTATGTGATGAATTATGAAGAGGGTGATTTAGAAAAAATAATAAAAATAGATGAATATGCGTTTGGAACAAATAGAAAAGAGTTTTTAAAGAAAAGAATTATGCAAAGTGAACAGTGTATCGTTGTAAAGGACAAGGAACAAAATGTATTAGGTTACGGTTTAAGCATACAAACACCAGAAAATAAGATAATAGGGCCGGTTGTTGCTAAAAATGATGAGATGGCAATGAGAATTGTACATGATTTAGCAAAAGGGCATAATGGTAAATTAAGAATTGATGTACTAGAAGGAAAGAAAGATTTCATGAAAGTATTAGAGATTGCTGGTTTTAAAAAGGTGAATACACCACCAATTATGATGAAAAATAGCGATCAATTATTAAAAAGAAATAATGAGTTATATAGCATTGCAGCACAAATTTTTGGGTGAAAAAGAATCCTTCTGAATGAAGGATTCTTTTTCGCTAATCACGATATTGATCATGAGTCGGCTGAAAGAGGTCTTCCTCGATATCTCTCACCATAGAAAAATGATCAACGTTATAATGACCGTGTAAAGTTTTATTGTGATGACCAATAATTTGTTCTGCAGACAATACGTTAGAATCAGTTGTTGAATGACCGTTTTTAATTAAGGTAACGTCAAATCCTTGTACAGTTGCTGCTCTAACTGCAGTGTCAATGCAATGTTCTGTTTTACATCCGCCTATAACAATATGATTAATGTTTTCTTCTTTTAAAAGTTCAAGTAAAGAAGTGCCGTAGAATGAATTGGTTGCTGCTTTATTAATAAAGATTGCAGACTGGGGTACTTGAATTTGATTATGTACTTCAAATCCTTCGCCACTACCAGAAGCAACATCGATATCTCTTACGAAAACAATAAGAGCATTTGAATCTATTGCTTTCTGCAGGGCTATATTTAGTGTAGATAATAGCTCGGTTTTACGAAAAACTTCATTTTCTTGCTCATTTCCATCAATTAATTCTTGCTGAGCGTCAATAATTAATAGTGCTTGTTTCATCGTGTCTCCCCTTTAATATGAAATAAGTTCCACTGTACATATTCCTTCAGATTGTTAGAAAATCCTCCATTGTAAGAGAAGTAGAAGATTGATTTACAAAGTTGTCAAAGAAATTTCATTCTCATAGCGTGTAAAAACATGTATGATAGGAGATGGAGAATTTTTGAGTAGGTGGGAATAACATGCAAACAGTAGAAGATTATCTTTCATTCTTACATACGAAAGGATTTAAATTATCAGAGGAAGCACAAGGGTTTATTATGTTTGGACAAGGATATACTGGTGCGTCTGATGGGATTGTGAACGCAGCAATAGAAGCCACAATTAAACATCAATTGCAGTTTGATGGTAGTTATTTCGTTGCGTTATTAGAACGATTGAAAGAGGAAGAAATTACAGATAAAAAAAGCGCTAAGGCTTTTATGCGGAAGTTACAAGCGTAACTTCACGCAGCCTGCGCTTCTTTTTTTGTTTTGGAAGGTAATTCAACAAAAATCATGCCTAGAAAAATACATAGACATCCGATAATAGCAGAAATAGAAAGTTGTTCATTTGCAACGAGAAAGCCTGTTAATGCAGCAAAAACGGGCTCCATTGCGAAAATAATTGCTACTCTCGTTGGAGAAGTGTGTTTTTGTGCCGATGTTTGAATGAAAAAAGCAATAGATGTTGCAAACAAGGCAGTTAGAAAGAGTGCGAATAAAAAGGATTGATTCGTCCATAGTGATACTGAAAATAACTTTTCCCAATCTTCAAACAAGAAAGCGCAAATAGAAGAAAATATACCAACAGCTAATACTTGAGATGTGCTTAATAATAAAGGTGATATTTTTTTAGAAAAGAAGCCGTTAATAAGAATATGGGCAGCGAAAGCGACTGCACAACCAAGAACAAGTATATCTCCTATATTTAATTGGAAAGAATCAGCAGCTGTTAATAAGTACAAACCTGTTGTAGCTACAGCAATACCAAGTATGATGAAAATGGTGGCTTTTTGTTTTAAAAAGATAAATGATAAGATTGGGACCATAACAATGCTTAGCCCAGTTAAGAAACCTGCTTTTGAAGAAGTTGTATAGAGTAAGCCAAATGTTTGTAATAAATAGCCGACAAATAAGAAGAACCCAACCATTAATCCAGCTAAACTACTATGTTTTAATTCTTGTTTTGAAGTTTTCTGTGAGAAAATAATTTGAACGAATAATAAAATAATTCCAGCGAATAAAAAGCGAATACCATTAAACGTAAATGGACCAACGAAAGACATAGCGTTTTGAACGACAACAAACGTAGCTCCCCAAATAAAAGAGACAAATAATAAAGCAAGAGGAGCAATCCACTCTTTTTTCACACTCATACCCCCGTTAATTTTGTAAGATAGCTTTTCTAGCTAATTCATCAGCTACTTTATTTTGACTACTTGGAATCCACTTAATAAAAAAGAGATCGAAGTTTTTTATGTACTGCAGTGCTTCATCTAAAAGAGGTGCAAATATTTTATTTTTTGCGTATTCCTTTTCAACAGCCCGCTCAACAAGCTGCGAATCTGTACGAAAAGAGACAGTGCTATAATTATGCTCGATGCAATATTTTAATGCTAAAAGTAAAGCGCGGTATTCTGCTTCATGATTGGACATTGTTCCAAGTGGTACTGATAATTGTACAGGTGGCTGAACGCCTTTAATAAACACTCCTGCACCAGAAGGACCAGGATTTCCTTTTGATGCACCATCAATATATACTTCAATCAAAATGAGAAACCTCCAAATTATAAGATGATCCCCTACTTAAATATTTTTTTGAAGTAGGGGATAGAGTAGTTATCCGATTGTGATGCTGTAACGACATGTAAATGTTTCATTCGCTTGTAAAGATTGAATTCCCTTTTTGTTCTTGAAATCTTTTGCTGGATTTACTTCATCAGCGATGCCATACCAAGGTTCAATACATAAGAAAGGTGCGTTATCCCCTGGTGTCCATACGCCAACAAATGGGAATCCATCAAATTCTACTTTTACAAATTTATTATGTTTATGAGAACGAATCGAAATTTCATTCGTATTCATATGTTCAAAAATAAGTGCATCATTTTTGAATAAATCATATGTAAGTGGCAATTCAGTCGTATTTTCAGCGATTAATTGCTTTTTGTTTGAAAGATAAGGTCCTTCTAATACGCTTGTTTCTAAGCGTTCCGAACCATTAAACGATAAGTGATAATCTGTAAATGATTCACCGTCCAATAAAGGGAAGTTGAATCCAGGATGTGCTCCGATTGAGAAGAACATCTCTTTTGAAGTAGGATTGTTTACTTCATATGTTATATGAACGCTTTGTCCATTTAGCTCATAAGAAACGAGTAATTCGAATTCGTATGGGTATTTTTTTAATGTTTCTTCATTACTAGTAACGATATAAGTGATTTTTGTTTCGCTTTGTTCTTTCACAGAGAAAGTAAGATCACGAGCGAAACCGTGTTGTGTTAATGAATATGGTTTACCGTCTACGTAGTATGTATTATCTACTAATCGGCCGACAATTGGGAACAAAATTGGTGCACGGCGTCCCCAATAAGTAGAATCACCTTGCCATAAATATTCTGTGTTGTCTTCTTTTAAGCGAACGCTCTGTAATTCTGCACCTTTGTCAGAAATGGAAACGATCACTTTTTCATTTTGAATTGTTGCTGTCATGAAGTGAAACCTCCTAAATCTTTCATATGTTTCATTATACGTTGTCTAAAAGGAAAAAGGTAGTTTATGATAGGAATCTATTGACGAAAGAGGGGCTACGACGTAAAATATAATCTTGTTGCTTAAAAAACGAATAACGTGGTTCGAAACCATCCCACGTAAAAAAACTAAGGAGATTTTGTCATGAATATTAGAACTTTAGTCGGTAATGGTATTTTAGCGGCATTATATATTGCTGTTTCTATGCTTATTCAGCCATTTGGCTTTACGAATGTACAATTTCGTATTTCAGAGATGTTTAATCATCTCGTTGTATTTAACAAGAAAGCAATTTACGGAATTGTATTAGGTGTATTTTTAACGAATCTCTTGTTCTCACCTATGATCGCTTATGATTTAGTATTTGGAGTAGGTCAATCTATTCTTGCATTAGTTGCAACGATTATTTCTATGCGATTTATTAAAGGTGTTTGGGCTCGTATGATTTTTAATACAGTTATCTTTACGATTACAATGTTTATGATTGCAATTGAACTTCATCTTGCATTGGGTTTACCATTTATGTTGTCTTGGTTAACTTGTGCAATCGGTGAATTTGTTGTCATGGCGATCGGTATGCCTGTAATGTACTGGATTAATAAGCGAGTACAATTTGAAAGATTTATGTAATAGATGAAAGAGCTATTCCTATAGGGATAGCTCTTTTTGTATGTAATCATATTGAATATAATGCTGTGACTCTAGATAAAATATAATAAAATAAAGTGAGGCTTCAATTAGCCGGATATATATAAGAAGTCTTACATAAGGGGAATGTAGTATGAAATATAAAATTCATTGGTTGTATAAAACGAAGCGTGGATTGCAGACGGAATTAACAACAGAGTATATGAACATAGAAGAAGTACTTCAATTTGCAGAGGATTTTGAGAAAACAGGAAGAGCTAAGGAACTTTTATTTTACGATGAAATGGACGCAGAGTGGTCATTAAAAGAGATGAAAAAGTTAAGTAAGCAAGTAGAGGAAGAGCCCCAAGAAATACTCGTTTATTTTGATGGGGGGTATGATGTGCAAACGAAAGAAGCTGGCGTTGGTATATGTGTGTATTATAAAAAAGGAAATACAAACTACCGCATTCGCCGCAATGCATATATAGAAGGTATATATGATAATAATGAAGCGGAATATGCATCATTATTATACGGTATGAATATACTCGAGGAACTAGGGATTAAGTATGAAGCAGTTACACTTCGCGGAGACTCACAAGTGGTACTGCAGCAATTAGCCGGAGAATGGCCTTGTTACGATGAACATTTAAATCATTATTTAGATCAAATTGAACAAAAGGCGAAGCAAATGAAATTAAAACTTGTATGTGAGCCGATATCTAGAAAACAAAATAAAGAAGCACATCAATTAGCAACGCAAGCATTAGAAGGAACAGTTATTGATAGTCATAAAGAAATAACCGAATAGAGAGGTGCAAAGGTGGATAAAAAGCAACTCATTACAGAGGTAAATGACTTATTAGAAACGTATTGTGAAGGATGTTTCTTGCGAGAACATAATCGAAAGACAAATAGTAAGTATTACGCTCATTCATTTTGTATAAGGCAATGTACAGTGGGAGAAACATTGAAAAAGTATGGGGAACAGTTGTCATGAAAAAACATCCAGAGAAAATTCTCTGGATGTTTTTTAGTGTCTTGCTTCGTTTAGTTGATGCTCACATTTATTTAATTTTTTTTCCTCATTCATTAAAAATGGCTCATCTAAATCAGTTGCAACAGATTTCATAATTTCAAGCTGAGAGCGAGCTGCTTCTACAGCAGTAGTAGCATGTTCTAATGTATCTGGATCCATTGAAATTGTTGCTGATCCTACCATTTTTTGTGCTGTTTCTACACGGAATTTCACTTCTTCAAAATCATTTACTTCTGATCCCATTAATAATTCCTCCTTTGTATAGTGCGCATTTCACATAGTTTTTGCTCTGTAAAACGGAAATATACAAAGGAATAACAAAGGAGGTTACCAAGTAAGGTAACCTCCTGTTATATGTTGGATTAAAGTTTTACTACGTTAGCAGCTTGAGGTCCGCGGTTACCTTCAGTAATGTCGAAAGATACTTCTTGACCTTCTTCTAAAGCTTTGTAGCCGTCGCCTTGAATAGCAGAGAAATGTACGAATACATCGTCAGCGCCTTCCATTTCGATAAATCCAAAACCTTTTTCGTTGTTAAACCATTTTACTTTTCCTTGCATGTTACAATTCCTCCTAAAAGCGTTTACTATTTTCATTTAGTGAAATTCATTTTAAAAAAATAATATAAACTAAAAATGCTATATTCTTGAATATTCTGCTAAATGATTAATTTAAATATACACGAATTGGGAGAATTTAGTCAAGTAAGCGATTTTATTTTTTTGTATTTTTAAATAATTTTTCAGTCAAATTTTTAAATAGGTATAGGACAGGCTGAGTATATAATATTCTTAATTGAATGCTATACATAATGAGGTGAAAGAATGAATAAGTCTTACTTATTAGATAATGAAGGAATGAGAACGAGAACCGACATACCGGATTGGGTTGCAAAAGAATTTGAGATTTTTTCAAATGTTGTGTTAGAACCAACTTTTCCATGTTATTTCGGTTTAACAGCTTTGAAAAAGAATGAACTTCGTTATTCATTTCTTTCTCATAATGATTGGAGTCATTTACCACATACAATGTTATCTTTTTTAGAGTTAATGAAAGAGAGGCCGATTGTAAGAAGGGGCTTTTTCCTTTTTGTAGAACCGGAATGTGAAGAACAGCCACTCGAATATTACCGTGATTCCTTTTGGAAAGTGTTACAGTATTTACATGAAAACGATAATCAAGCATGGCCAAAGCAAATTCCTGAAGATCCAGACCATTATTTATGGGAATTTTCATTTGGTGGTGAGCCAATATTCGCATTTGGAAATGCGCCAGCTTATAAACAACGAAAAACTAGACATTTAGGGAATTCTCTCGTTATTGGGTTTCAGCCACGCACTATTTTTGATGGATTAGAGGGAGATTGTCCTAAAGGAGCATATTCAAGACAAATGGTTCGTGAGCGAGTTGAAAAGTGGGATCAATTGCCGAAACATCCTAACATTAGTCATTATGGTGACCCAGAGCATCGTGAATGGAAACAATATTTCATAGGAGACGATGTAGAGCCAATAAAAGGGAAATGTCCTTTTATTCATAGGATAGAAAAGTAAGAGCCATCACCTAGATGGCTCTTTTGTATATTTTGGATAAAAAAGGGTATTTTATTATGAAAGCTAGTCTATTTTTTCAAATTACATCATTAACTAGTAGTAAAGAGAGTAGAAAGGATAGAGCGATGTTTGGAGCAATTATACAGCAAATCGTATTAGGTATATCATTAGCTGCGCCAGTAGGGCCGATTAATATTGAAATGTTAAAACGAGGAATTGAACGTGGGTTTTGGCACGCTTGGGTTGTTGGAATTGGTGGAATGACTGCAGATGTTTTATTTATGCTTCTCATTTATTTCGGTTTATCTTCTGTGTTTATGTATACATATGTACAAGCCTTCATGTATTGCACGGGTTTTTTCTTGTTATTTTATTTAGGATTTCAAAGTGTAAAACAAGGAATTTTCGACTCGAATATGGAATATAAAAAAGAAGAGGTAGGTGGCCTTAAGCAATCGTTTATGGCAGGATTTTTAATTGCGATATCCAATCCATTAAATCTTGTTTTTTGGTTTGGTATATACGGAAGTACACTTAGCTCATTACTTACGAAGGTAACGAAACAAGAGGCTTTTTTGTACAGTCTTTGCATTATTGTTGGTATTATTTTATGGAATTTAAATATTGCTTTTTCTGTACATTTTGGAAGAACTTTATTAAAACCAAAAGCGCTTGGCTACATAACAGCCGGAGCAGGTATTATTTTAGTAGGTTACTCTATACATTTTGCATACAAAGCTTTACAGTTGTTCACATAAGATTGAAGGGGAGATTTTTATGTATCGAACCACTATTGACGGAAAAGAAATTATAATTACGTTAGCGCCAAAAATCCGAAAAGAAATTACTGATAGAAATCCACTATATGAAGCGGTATTTCATAATGCTGCAAGATTGTTACAAACAAAGCAACCGACGTTTGCAGTAAATCATGAAATATTTGGGCTCATTATTGGAGAAGTGCAAAGAGGAGAAGTAACAGTGTTTGCAGTGGAACATATTATTCCGAAGCAAAATATATTTGGACCAAACAATTTTTTCTCGACAATAGAACAGCAGGCAAATTTGTAAAGTGAATAGAATAAGAATAGAAAAGAAATAGTCGTAACGATATGTTGCGGCTGTTTTTTTGGAAAAGGGGGAAACAAGATGAAGAAAGTGGGGAAAGAGTTCTTTTTACAACATGATATCGTTATTATGTATAGCATTCTATTTGTTTTCATTATTATTTTAAAAATGCAATTTTTTACGTGGTTTGGCATGTTAGCATGTATGTTTGGGATTGTTTTCTATACACTTAATGAATATATGACACATCGTTTTTTATTCCATATAAAGCCACCTAAAAACACATTTCTATTAAAAATGTTAAGAAGATTGCATTATGATCACCACGTATATCCAGATGATTTAAAACTTTTGTTTTTACCTGTATGGTTTAGTATACCTAGTTTTACTATATATTTACTTATAGCATATGGTATTACAAAAAGTGTTACTATTACACTTTCATTTGGAATCGGAATGATTATTATGCTGCTCGTTTACGAATGGAAACATTATATTGCTCATAGACCGATTCGTCCCGTCACTAAGTTTGGAAGATGGCTAAAAAAACAACATATATTACACCATTATAAAAATGAAAAGTTTTGGTTTGGTGTTTCAAATCCAGTATTCGATTTTATATTTGGAACACTGAAAGACGGAAAAGATGTTGAGCTAAGCGAAACGGCTCGTAATTTAGAAAAGGAAAAAAAGACAAAAGTAGTGCGTTAAGCACTGCTTTTGTCTTAATGAGGATAAATAAGTAAAGTGTCACTTTATTTTGAAAAAGTATATTAAAAATTTAGGGGAAATTGCCGAAAAATGTCTATCAAAAAATCTTTGCATGAATGCATGGATTGTCTAAAATGAATATAAGTTTCTGAATATTTATAAAATTTAGTCTTTGGGTATGCAAGGGGGAAGTGTATTTCAAGTAAGAGAGGGGATCGGTTAATGAAACGAGACGATACGTCAGCACGTAAGTTGCAAAATGAGGTGAATTATACAGAGGTCGTTCAGTCGGAAGAATTTCAATTGTTATTAAATACGAAAAAGAAGTTTATCATTCCAATGAGTATTTTCTTTTTTAGTTTTTTTATCGCATTACCTATTCTAACATCGTATTCAAAGGTGCTTAATACACCTGCATTTGGAGACGTTACATGGGCGTGGGTATTTGCTTTTTCCCAATTTATCATGACATGGGCACTATGTATGATTTATAGCAAAAAAGCAGAATCATTTGATGAAATCTCCCGAAAAATTCTGCAAGATATGCAAAAAGGGAGGGGCTGAACTTGAATACTACTGCATTTGCACTATTTTTAATTATTGTTCTTGGTACGCTCGTCATAACCTATTTTGCATCGAAAAAAACGAAAAATGCGAGTGAATTTTATACGGCTGGAGGGGGATTAACTGGTTGGCAAAATGGTCTGGCCATTGCTGGAGATTACATGTCTGCTGCTTCATTTCTCGGTATAGCTGGAGCAATCGCATTAACTGGGTTTGATGGATTCTTTTATAGTATCGGTTTTTTAGTTGCTTATCTAGTTGTACTATATCTTGTTGCAGAACCGCTTAGAAATTTAGGAAAGTACACTTTGGCGGATATGATTGCAGCACGCTTTGATGCGAAAAAAGTTCGCGGAGTTGCAGCTCTTAATACGATGACGATTTCTATCTTTTATATGATTGCACAATTAGTTGGCGCGGGTGCACTTATTAAATTATTATTAGGGATTGAATATACGACATCTGTATTAATCGTTGGAACACTTATGACGGTGTATGTTATTTTTGGAGGTATGACAGCAACGAGCTGGGTACAAATCGTAAAGGCTGTATTACTTATGGCTGGTACGTTTATTATTTCTGTTATCGTTTTCGCAAAATTCAACTTCAGCGTGACTGAAATGTTCGCTCAAATGAAAACAGCTACACCTTTAAAAGATTCATTTTTAAATCCAGGTGTAAAGTATAAGGATGGTCTTGATACACTTTCTTTAAATTTAGGACTAGTACTTGGTACAGCTGGATTACCACATATACTTGTCCGCTTTTTTACAGTACGTGATGCAAAAACTGCACGTCAATCTGTCGTATATGCGACGTGGTTAATTGGTGCATTTTATATTATGACGATTTTCTTAGGATTTGGTGCGGCAGCGTTTGTAGGAAATGAAGCGATTATTAAAGCAAACCCAGCTGGTAATATGGCGGCACCTTTATTAGCCAAAGCGTTAGGTGGAGACTTCTTATTTGCTTTCGTATCAGCAATTGCTTTTGCAACGATTTTGGCTGTAGTGGCAGGTCTTGTATTAACAGCAGCATCAGCATTCGCTCATGATTTTTATAATGAAATCATTCGTAAAGGAAAATCAACGGAAAAAGAGCAAGTATCCATGGCTCGTTATGCATCTATTGGAGTAGCGATACTATCTATCATACTTGCATTATTTGCCCAAACATTAAACGTAGCATTTTTAGTATCATTAGCATTTGCAGTTGCAGCGAGTGCAAATCTACCAGTAATTTTATTTACAATATATTGGAAGCGTTTTAATACAACGGGTGCTATTTCGGGTATGATTGTAGGTCTCGTATCAGCGATTGTTCTCGTAGCGTTGAGTCCGAATGTTTGGAACCCTGTAGCTGGAAAAGCTATTTTTGTTGGGGAAGCGTTATTCCCATATACGACACCAGGAATTATTTCAATTCCACTCGGATTTCTTGCAGCATATTTAGGAACGGTTTTATCTAGTAAGAAAGAAGATGAAGCGAAATTTGATGAAATTCTAGTGAAATCTAATACTGGTCATGGCATTAGCGATGCGTCTTCACATTAAATAAAAGAGGAGCTTTTCGATAGATAAGAAAAGCTCTTTTTTCTTTTGTCATTTTCTTGTAAATATTACTGATTTGTAAGTAGGATTTGTCTTAATTTTGTGGAATGAAAATAGCAGGGAGAAATTTAAGTCATCATGGCACCAGCGCAGCTTTTGTGAAAAATAAGTTGTTATGGAAGGTGGAAGTAATGATGAAAACGAAGCAAACTGATGAATTATTAGCAAAAGATGAGCAATATGTTTGGCACGGAATGCGTCCCTTTAGTCCAAATAGTACAATGGTAGGGGCAAAAGCTGAAGGGTGCTGGGTTGAAGATATACAAGGAAAAAGATATTTAGATGGTATGAGTGGCCTTTGGTGTGTCAATAGTGGATATGGAAGAAAAGAGCTCGCAGAAGCGGCTTATAAGCAATTACAAACATTATCATACTTTCCAATGTCACAATCCCATGAGCCAGCTATAAAGCTTGCTGAAAAGTTAAATGAGTGGCTTGGGGGAGAGTATGTTATTTTCTTCTCAAATAGTGGTTCAGAAGCGAACGAAACAGCTTTTAAAATAGCAAGGCAATACTATGCTCAAAAAGGTGAACCACATCGTTATAAATTTATGTCACGTTACCGTGGGTATCACGGGAATACAATGGCGACAATGGCAGCGACGGGACAAGCGCAGCGTAGATATCAGTATGAGCCGTTTGCTTCAGGTTTTTTACACGTAACACCACCGGATTGTTACCGTATGCCTGAAATTGAAGGGCAGCATATTTATGATGTAGAATGTGTGAAAGAAGTCGATCGTGTTATGACGTGGGAATTAAGTGAAACAATTGCCGCTTTTATTATGGAACCAATTATTACAGGCGGGGGCATATTAATGCCACCACAAGACTATATGAAAGCTGTTCATGAGACGTGTCAAAAACACGGTGCCTTGCTTATTAGTGATGAAGTAATTTGCGGTTTCGGTCGTACAGGAAAAGCATTTGGGTTTATGAATTATGATGTGAAGCCAGATATTATTACAATGGCAAAGGGCATTACGAGCGCATATTTACCATTATCTGCAACAGCTGTGAAAAAAGAAATATATGAGGCTTTTAAAGGTAAAGGAGAATATGAATTCTTCCGCCATATTAATACATTTGGTGGAAATCCAGCAGCTTGTGCATTAGCACTTAAAAACTTAGAGATTATGGAAAATGAAAATTTAATCGAGCGATCTGCGCAAATGGGTTCCCTTTTATTAGAGCAACTAAAAGATGAAATTGGGGAACATCCGCTTGTTGGGAATATTAGAGGAAAAGGTCTATTAGTTGGAATTGAATTAGTAAATGATAAAGAGACGAAAGAGCCAATTGATAACGACAAAATTGCAAGTGTTGTAAATGCTTGTAAAGAAAAGGGCTTAATTATAGGACGAAACGGTATGACAACAGCAGGATATAATAACGTTTTAACATTAGCGCCGCCTCTTGTTATTTCAAGTGAAGAGATTGCTTTCGTTGTTGGAACGTTGAAGACAGCGATGGAGCGTATTTAATAAATAGAGAGAGGAGCGAGCTGTAATATAAGGCTCGCTCTTGTTTAGTAGGAGGGGACTTTTAATGGAGAAATATGATCCTAACAAACATTATCACATCGGATATTATGAAGACGGATATGATTTAGAAGTGACGGCGTACAAAAGAATAAATGAACCAGTTTGGGATGCTTATATTCCGCACTATGAGGCAGACGATTTTTATAAGAAAGTGGAGGGAATGAAGCTAGGTAAATATATAGATGATTATGGCATTATGGTGTATTCATTTGGGAATGATATTGATGATGATGAAGCACGAATTATTTTTGAAAAATGGTTAAAAAAGAACGGGATTGTTTAAAGATAAAACAAAAAGGAGATTGCTATCTTATAAAATAGCAATCTCCTTTTATTATAGTAAATTTATTTACTTGCTTTCATTGCTTTATCTTTTGCACCAAAAGTGTATTTTAACATTGGTGGTGTAATCATTGTAGTTAAAATAACGACAATAACGATTGCTGTAAAGTAATCTTGTGCCAATAGACCTGAAGAAAGTCCTGTTCCTGCAATGATAAGTGCAACTTCACCACGAGAAACCATTCCAGCACCGATAATTGCAGAAGACTTAGCGTCAAATCCAGTCATTCGTGCACCGAATCCACAGCCGATTAATTTCGTTAATACAGCGATAACAGTTAATGCTAAGATGAACCAAATTTGATTGCCGATACCGTCAAATGTAATATTCATACCGATACTAACGAAGAATACGGGAACGAACATAGCGTAAGCAATTGGTTCTACTTTCTTTTCTACTTCATGTTTGTAGTTTGTTTGAGAAATTGCAATACCAGCAGCGAAAGCACCGATAATACCAGCAATTCCTAATAATTCGCCAAAATATGCGAATGAGAAACAGATGATAAGAGCCGCGCTTACGATAGACTCAGATACGCGCAGTGGTGATAACCAGCGCATAATCGCAGGAACACCTTTCCATCCGATTAAAATAATAGAAGCGAAGAATACTACTTTCTTCAAGATAACCATTGTTAAGTTAACATCATCAGTACCTAAGAAGCTCATTGCAAATGCTAATAAAATAACAACAAGAATGTCATCAAATACAGCGGCTCCAAGCATCGTCGTACTTTCACGTGTTTTCATTTTACCTAAATCACGAAGTGTTTGTACGGAAATACTAACACTTGTCGCACATAGAAGTAATCCTAAGAATACAGCGTTTCCTTGTTCCATTCCCATCACAAGACCGGAAACGTAACCACCTACGAATGGAAGAATGATACCTCCGAGTGCAACTGCTAAAGAAGAATTACGATTTGCGTTTAATTCTTCTAAGTCTGTTTCAAGTCCAGCCATAAACATTAAAAGAATAACCCCGACATTACTTAATTGAGTTAGAAGCTCTGAATTTTCAATCCAACCTAATACAGCTGGACCGATAACGATACCGACAATTAATTTACCTAGTACAGAAGGTTGACCTAATCTAACACTAAGATCACCAGCAAGCTTTGTACTTAATAAAATAAGTGCAATTTGAAAGAAAAATTCGAATTCCATCTGATCCTCTCCTCGTCATTTTTAATTTTATCATACGATTTCTCGGAATTTGCCTAATGAAAATATGTAAAACCCATTAAACAAAAGGGTCTGATTACAAGTTCTTTTGAACTCGTAATTTGAACCTGTAATTAATATATAATAGATTTTATAAAAAATCAATGAAAAAATGGGAGCTTTTTGAGGAAGAAGCTGCCTTATTGGGATATAGGTGTAAGAGTAGTGTGTGAATTTTATATGTATAAAATAGTATGAAGTCCTTTTCCATTACAAATAATAAATTCTACATACTATTTCACGAACTATAACTGTGAAAGGGAGGATTTATAATTTGAAGGCATTAAAAAATAACTTGTCTATTGTTGCTTTAGGTGGAGTAAATGAAATAGGAAAAAATATGTATGCTATCCAATATGAAAATGATATTGTCGTCATTGATTGTGGATCTAAATTTCCAGATGAAAGTTTATTAGGGATTGATTTAATAATTCCAGACGTCACATATTTGCAAGAAAATAAAGAAAAAATTCGCGGTTTAATAGTAACGCACGGGCATGAGGACCATATTGGCGGAATACCATATTTTTTAAAACAACTAAATGTACCAATCTATGCAACAAAGTTAACGTTAGGTTTAATTGAAATTAAATTAAAGGAACACAATCTTCAAAATGATACGGAATTAATCGTTATTCATTCAGAATCAGAAATTGATTGTGGTTCTATTAAGGCAACTTTTTTTAAAACGAACCACAGTATTCCGGATTGTCTCGGTATTGTTTTTCATACACCAGAAGGTACTGTAGTACATACAGGTGATTTTAAATTTGATTTAACACCAGTAAATAATCAACATCCTGATATTCATAAAATGGCTAAAATAGGAAGTGAAGGTGTACTAGCTTTATTATCTGAAAGCACAAATGCAGAACGCCCAGGTTTTACTCCATCAGAAAGGTCAGTAGGAGAACGGATAGAGGAAATATTTATGAAAGCAAATAGAAAAGTAGTTATTTCTACGTTTGCTTCTAATGTGAATCGTGTTCAGCAAATAGTTGAAGCATGTATAAAAACAAATCGAAAACTAGCTTTGCTAGGGAGAAGTATGGTAAATGTAGTAGAGGTTGCTCTAGAGAAAGGTTATTTACATATTCCAGAAGGTATGTTGATTGAAGCAAATGAGGTAAATCGTTTAGATCCAAAGCAGGTTGCAATACTTTGTACAGGAAGTCAAGGAGAACCAATGGCAGCTTTAGCGCGTTTAGCTAGTGGAAACTATAGACAAGTGGATATTTTACCAGAAGATACGGTTATTATAGCCGCGACCCCTATCCCAGGAAATGAACGTAACGTTTCTCGAATTATCGATAATTTATTTGCATTAGGAGCAAAGGTGATTTACGGATCAGGTAGTTCTACTGGAGTGCATGTATCCGGTCATGCATATCAAGAAGAGTTGAAGTTAATGCTTACATTAATGAAGCCAAAATATTTTATTCCAATTCATGGAGAGTTTAGAATGCTACATCACCATAGTTTGTTAGCAGAATCAATTGGTATTGAAAAGGAAAATATCTTTATTGTACGTAATGGAGATGTTGTAGATATAAGTAATGAAGTGGCAATTCAATCTAGAAGAATACAGGCAGGAAATATATATGTAGATGGATTAGGAATTGGAGATGTTGGAAATGCATTATTACGTGATCGTAAACAACTTTCAGAAGATGGAATGCTCGTTATAGTTATTACTTTTAATAAAGTGGATGGAGAAATAATTTCAGGTCCAGATATTATTTCTCGTGGATTTGTCTATGTCCGTGATTCAGAAGAATTTCTAAGAGAATTAAATAAATTAGCTGTTATTACGATTAATAATTTAAAGAAAGAGAATGTGAATAGCTGGGGGATTTTGAAAAGGGAGGTAAGAGAAGCGTTAGGGAAGTATATATATACAAATACAAAACGAAAGCCGATGATTCTTCCTATAATAATAGAGGTTTAATAGTAAAAAAGAATTCTCGTATGGGAATTCTTTTTTGTTTTGAAGAGAAAATGAACATATAATGAAATAAATGGAAATGGAAGGAAATAAAAGATGTTATTAAATAAACGTTTTACAATTGGAGAAATGGCGAAAATGCATAATATCGCAGAATCTACATTAAGGTATTATGATGAAAAAGGAATTTTTCATCCGTCCATTGTGGATCCTCAAACGAATTATCGTTATTATACAATCGATCAATTTTCACTGTTAGATACGATTAAATTTTTACGCCAGTTAAATATTCCGTTAAAGGAAATTAAGAAATATATTGATGAAAGAAATCCAGCATACGCACTCAATTTACTGGAAAAACAACAAGAGATGATGCTGAAGAAACAAAGAGAAATTGAGTATGCTTTGGCGAAAATGGAGCATAGAATTCATTTAATTAAGAAAGCAACAAAAGCAAAAGCTGAACAAATGGTAATTAAAGAGATTCCGCAGCGAAAAATTACAGCAATTGCGGTTGCTCCAAATACGACGGATGATATGTTTGAGTACTACATTCATTCGTTACAAAAAAATATGAGGCAAATGGATGATAGTTTATTTTCTGGAGATATTGGTGTAACTGTTGCGAAAAAAGGATTAATGCAAAATGAGTTTCAAGCATATAGCAGTGTATTTATTCTTTTGGATTATATGCCGTATGAAGTGCATACTTCAGATGAAATTAAAGAAGGTTTATATGCTTGCTCTTATCATCATGGACCGTATGAAGAAACAGATGCAACGTACAAGGAGTTACTTACATACATTGATAAAGAAGGTTACGAAGTACATGGAGATTCGATTGAGATTGGATTGATTGATTGGTCTGTAACAGAAAATCCAGAGGAGCAAGTAACAGAAATTCAAATTCCTGTAGTGAAAAAATAAGATGAAAACTTTTGAATTGATTACAAATTTACATTCATTAGTATAAGTCAGTTACCTGTTTTTTTAATTCTCTCTTGACCTTCAAGTTACTTGAAGGTTTAAACTAAGAAAAGAGAGTTAAAAAAAGGAGCATATTAGAGTATGGAAGCAACAGAAAAATTAAGAGAAAAACCGATAAAAAGCTTATTTATTTCTTATTTAATACCAGCCGTTCTTGGAATGGTATTAATGTCAGTGAATATTGTAATTGACGCGGTCATGATTAGTAGAGGAGTTGGGGCGAACGGTTTAGCAGGAGTGAACGTGGCTATTCCAGCATTTTCGATTTTCTTCTCTATTTCATTATGGATCGGAATGGGCGGGGCAACGTTATACTCCATTGCATTAGGCGAAAATAAACGAGAAAGAGCAAGGTCTATTTTTACTCAATCCATGACGGTAGCAGTTGTTATCGTAGGGATTTTAGCAGCGATTTGCTTATGGAGAATAGAAGATTTAGCATACTTATTTGGTGCAAATGAAGTGATTCTACCATATGCGTTAGACTATTTACACGTATTATTAACATTTGGAATGATATACGTTTTAGAAAATATTTTAAGTACATTCATACGGAATGATGGAAATCCTAATTTAGCAATGGCTGGTCTTGTTGTAACAGCTGTATTAAATATAGTGTTTGACTATATCTTTATTTTTATCTTTGGATGGGGCGTAACAGGTGCTGCTTCAGCGACTATTCTTTCGGCAGCGATTGGTTTCCTTGTATTATTAACTCATTTCTTTAGAAAAAGTAGTATTTTAAAGTGGACGAAATTCCATTTTGAATGGGATACTGTCAAACAAATTATGGTGATTGGTTTCCCAAGTTTTACAGCAGAAAGTACGGTTGCAATCGTAACGATTGGTTTTAATATCGCATTCGTCCAATATGCAGGAGAAGTAGGAGTAGCTTCCTATGCGATGGTGAATAGTATTCATGCAATGACATTACTATTATTCTTTGGTGTTGGAGCAGCATTACAGCCAATTGCTAGTTTCCATTATGGGGCAAATTTATCAGAGAGACTTCGTGAAGGATTGAAGTTTGCTGTGAAAATTGCAGTTGTCCTCGGAGGCATTGCGATAATTGTCGGATTATTCTTCGGGAAATATATCATTGGTTTATTTGATGTTCAATCTCCAGAATTATTGGAGTTAACCTTAACAGGTATTAGCTTATTCTTTATCCAATACGTATTTTTAGGTTATAACATTGTGTATGGAGAGTATTTCCAATCAGTGCGACAAACGAAGAAATCAGTACTTATTATAATGAGCCGAGGATTACTATTTATTATTCCATTGTTATGGATTATGCCGAAATTATTTGGGATAAACGGAATTTGGCTCGTTATGCCAGTTGCAGAATTAATGACAGCGATTATCGTATTTACGATGAATCGTATGAAACATCCTGTTCCATTAAATATGGCAGGAGAGAAAGAAGCGATATGATGAAGAAAATCCCCTTAAGCAATTAAGGGGATTTTTTTATTCCTTTAAACTAATCGCAAAAGATCCATCCGTTTCTTGAACAGAAGCAAAGGCAACGTTTTTAATATTTGTAATTCCTTTTTCCTTTAATTCTTTATATAACCATTTTTCATCTTTATGTATTAACTTTAAGTTATCATATTGAATTTGTGAATCGACGATAAGTGCAATTGGTAATCCAGCATACTTAACTTCTATGTTTAAATCTTTTGGAGTTAATGGTACAAGTTCTCTTTTTGGTAAAATACTAATAGCGCCGTTCGCTTCTAAAATAGCGTATTCAATTTCATGAACACTTGGATATCCTGCAACGCGAAGGTTAGAAAGTAATTCAGCAATTGGATATCTACTTTTTTGTAAATTCTCAAAAATAATGTCACCATGTTTAATTAAAATAATAGGGTGCCCGAGAATAAAACGATTTAGTTTGTTGAATAGGCTTAATTTTGTAAGGATTAAATGTAAACATGTAATTACAAGCATACCGAGAAAAGCTTGCAAAGCACCAGAGACTGGTATGGCCTGAAAAGCTAAATAAGATAAAAAGATAATAGCACCAAAATCATGAGGAGTTAGTTGTGCTAAAGCTGATTTACCGAGCATCTTAAGTGATAGTAAAAATAAAATAAAAAAGAACGATACGTTACATAAAAAGAGAAGCAATAGAGACACTCCTTCGTGCAAAGTTGTACTTACTGTTCCCGAAAGAAATATAAATATTACTTTCTAGAGGATAAATTAGGTTGAATTGGAATTTGTCTGTATACAAACAAATAAATGGATATTATCATGAAAGAAGCAAAGAACATAGGAGTATATGGATATGAAAAAGAAAAAAATAATTAAGTATATGATAGGAATTATAATGGTTTGCGCCGTTTATGTGGGATTTTTACAATATAACATTTATAAGCATGGGCAAATGAATGCGACCTATGAAGCTGATTATATAATTGTATTGGGCTCGAAAGTAAACGGAACGAAACCATCGTACTCATTGCAATATCGTATTGATAAAGCAGCTGAGTATTTGAAATCACATGATAAAGCAATCGCTATTGTATCTGGAGGGAAAGGAAAAGGGGAAGATATTTCAGAAGCATTAGCAATGAAAAATGAATTAATGAAATTAAAAATTGCAGAAGACCGCATTATAATGGAAGATAAGTCAACGAGTACTGATGAAAATATTAAATTCTCAAAACCTTTAATTCCGGACAATATGAAAAAAGGAATGATCGTAACAAACGATTTTCACATGTTTAGAGCGAAAAAAATAGCGGCAAAACAAGGTTTACAATTAGAAGGTCTTCCGGCAAAAACACCGAAACCAATCATCATTCCATCGAATGTACGAGAATATTTAGCAATCACACAGTACTGGTTTATGAATCGAATATAGTGAAAGTGATCCCGGCTGAAACTTCAGGCGGGATTTAGTTTGAGGAAAATCTTACAAATATGTCACGTTCGTGAAAGGTAAAGCGATAGTTTCTAGAATGATTTCCTGACATAATGAAGGTAACAAAAACTATTTAGAGGTGAATCGGATGAAAGGAAATAATATTTTATCTTCGTTATGTTACTTTAGTATCTTTTTTGCACCATTTTTACTACCAATTATCGTGTACTTTGTTGCAGAAGATGAAGTGAAGTATCACGCGAAAAAAGCATTTTGGTCACATGTTTTCCCATACGCAATCTTATTTGGAGGACTAGCAGTATCAGGTATGTACGGTTTAGGTTTCAATCAATCTGACGGTGCTGGAATTGGAATGGCTATCACATATGCAGTGTTCATTCTTGTAGGAATTTACTACTTCATTTGGAATATCGTAAAAGGTATTAAAGTTTTGAAAACGGCGTAATATAATAAGTATAATTTCATTTACCGTATCGATAAACGTTTTAAAAAAGAGCAGTTCAAAAAGAATTGCTCTTTTTGTGCTTATAAGTTGTGAAAATTGAAAAAGATATGTTAATTTTTCATTAGGAAGAGAAAAAAGGAGTGATTTTCATGAATGAGATCATACATAAGATGGAGCAACATGTTTCAGTTCGTAAATATAAAGAAGAATCAATTCCGAAAGATGTAGTAGAAAAGATGGTGCACGCTGCGCAACATGCAGCTTCATCACATTTTGTACAGGCTTATTCTGTTATATATGTAACAGATCAAGACCTAAAGATTAAACTAGCAGAGCTATCCGGAAATCGTCACGTGAAAGACTGTGCAGCATTCTTTGTTTGTTGTGCAGATTTAAAACGACTTGAAATTGCATGTGAAAAACATAGTACAGAGATAAAGTATGAGGGAGTAGAAGACTTTATCGTTGCGACGGTAGATGCTTCACTTTTTGCGCAAAACTTAGCACTAGCAGCAGAATCGTTAGGATACGGTATTTGTTATATTGGTGGTATTCGTAATAATCCGAGAGAAGTGAGTGAACTGCTTCATTTACCTGATAAAGTATATCCTGTATTCGGAATGACAGTCGGCGTACCAGATGAAGATCATGGAGTGAAACCACGTTTACCGGTAGCAGCAGTTCTTCATGAAAATGGATATGATGAACAAAAATATGATGAATTACTAAACGAATATGATGAAACGATGAACGCGTATTATAAAGAAAGATCATCAAACAAGAAAAACGTAACATGGACGGAATCAATGAGTTCGTTTATGTCTAAAGAAAAAAGAATGCATATGAAAGAGTTCTTAAGTGAAAAAGGATTAAATAAGAAGTGAGTAAAGAGGCAAACCTGTGATGTAGGTTTGTCTTTTTGGGAAGGAGAAATACCTAAGGCCAGAAAGTTGTTTATTCTTTCTGAACTTAGGTATTTTGTTTGTTATCATATACATAGAAATAAAAATTAATAATTTTTTACAAAAGTGATAGAAAATGAGAATGAAATGCCAATAGTAAGTAAAAGCGGCATAATAGCCGCTTTTTATCGTTTTATTTAGTATTTGATTTGAAATGTTTATCTTATGAAAGAAAGATTATTGCTAATTGTAAACTGTAAATAAAGTTATTTAAGTTTTGATATGGAATACCCTGCCGGAAAATACAGCAATAATTTTGTTTGAACATATCTGTTATGGCACAATCTAAAGCATCTTCTATAACAAGTTCAAACTTTCAATAAGAAGATAACCCCCTGTACAACTTAAAAGAATGTACGTAAATATTTTAAAAATCCGTTGATTAAGCCATTTAAAAATAATTTGACCTATAAACAAACCTAAAAATACAATTGGAATGGCATAAAAACTTGATTCCCAAATGGTTTTGTTTGTGCCAGTAAAGAGTATTTGAGTTACTAGACTAATGAAATATATAAACAGATAAAAAGCTAATGTAGTTGCTCTTAACTTCTCTTTTTCAGTATTAGTTCCTGTAAAATAAAGTAACAGGGGTGGACCTGGCATACCGATACTTGTCGTTAAAAGACCAGATAATCCGCCAACTATGAAATCTCTAGATTGTGTTGATCTAACCTTAACGTTGCATATTAGCAACAATGTTAATAGTAAGAGTAGGATGCTAACTGCTAATTTAAAAGTGTTTATGTTAACGGAAATGAAAATTAAAATGCCAAAAGGAACACCAACTATACTTCCAAAAATAAACCTTTTCAGTAGAACAAAATCAACGTCCATTCTTATTTTCCAAATAAGTGAAATGGATATAATTAAAGATAAAATAATGTTTATTTGTATAGCTTCTTGTGGTAGAAATAACATAAGTAAGAAAGGGGTTGCCATTATGGAAAAGCCAAAACCTGTACTTGCTTGCAGAATAGAAGCCACTAATATAATACATACGAAAATGAATGTGATACCCAAAACAGCCCTCCTATTTAATCAAGTTTAACTAGTTAAAGTCTATTATTTAAGTGCAATGTTTCACAAACTTATTTGTATTTTAACATAAATATCTAGTTTTTTCTCAAATAGTGTTGCCATATAAGGCTCTTTAATTAAAAAATCTGACTTGTATTTTTAAACAATTTTATTATGGGGAAACAAATAAGGAATGGGATCAAAATGTATTGATTATCATTAAATTATTCACTGAGATCCCCGCGATAAAACAAGAACAGCCATATAAAACTTACAAAAATACAGCATGTAGCTAATAAACAGCCAATCATTTGAGGAGAAAGAATTTCTAACAGCCCTCCTGTAAAAAACATTAATAACTGAATAAGAGATCCGTAAATGGAATAATGGAATGAAAAAACTTTACCTATCATATTTTCGTGTGTGTAAGTTTGAAGTAATGTCGTATCAAGTGGAACGATGATTCCTCCTGCTATGCGCATACAGAATAAAGTAATGATACCGATACTAAGTTGATCGGATAGAATGAATCCGTGAAAGAAAATTCCTTGTAATAAGTAGGCCCAACCGAATAATTTTTTCATTTTTTCTTTATTATGGGATATATAAAGATTAACGAGAAGGCTTCCTATCATAAGCCCAGCCCCTTGAACCGTATATAAAATCCCAATGTTCGTATGGAAAATTTTTTCGGCATAGATCGTTAGAAGTAGTTGATAAGCGCCTCCAATAATCCCCCATGAAATGCCGACAAGAATTAATGTTAAAATGATTTTTGTTTGTAATATGTATGTATAACCACCTTTTATATCAGTGAAAAATGCTTTGTTCTTGTTACAAGTATCATGAGCAGGAATACTCATGTTATAAATAAAATAGGCTGAAATAAAGTATGATAGGCTATTTACTAAAAAAGCGAACTCAATATGTAAAGATTGTGCAATTACTCCGCCCAAAGAAGCCCCCATAATAGACATAAAACCATTAATTGTACTAGAAAGAGAGTTAGCAGTTACGAAATGATTTTGGTGTACGATATTTTTTAGGGTTGCTTGTTTAGCCGGTTCAAATACACAAGAAAGTACAGATAAACATATATTAGCAATGAAAATAATCTCAATTTTATAGCCTGCGAGTAAGTATGTAAGGACTAGAATTCCCCGTGTAATATCGGTAAAAATCATAATATTCTTTTTAGAGAAACGATCTACAATTCCGCCTATGAATGGACTAAGAAGAAGCTGTGGTAAACTTTTACTTATAAAAGTAAGTGCGATCATAAACGGCGATTCCGTTATGCTGTAGACAAATGTTAATAAAGCTACCGTATGGAACCAATCCCCAAGTACACTTAATGTTTGCCCATAAAATAGTTTATTGAAGTTTTTATTTGTTTTAAGAAGTGTGGAATAAGAAACTGACATAAATAGATTAATCCTTATGTAATGACGATGTTTGAATTTGTTTTTTCCACTCACTTAAATACACTTTTTCCTCTCTGGGAAGTCCAACAGGTAAATGTGCTTCGTAAAGACCTCTAATCATTGTAATCCCCCTTAGTAAAAATGTTTCTTATTCCATAGTAAACAATATGTTGCTAGTTGAAATCGCAAATAAGAGGGATATAAATTCATACGAAAGTATGAAAAAAACAGCTCATATTTGAGCTGTTTTTCTATAGTTTTTAGTTCATTTTTCAAGGATAGGATATATTAATATCCGTATCCGCCGCCACCCCAACAGCTACATCCGATGATGATTAGAAGGATGAATAGTACGATAAGCAAAGCAAATCCACCGCCGAAACCAGCGCAACTTCCACCATAACTCATATGTTTTCCTCCTTTTTAGTAAGTTAATCTATATGGTTCATGGACTACTATATACAGTATGTTTTTTGTATAGAAAACGAGCCAGTCTCATTTATAATTAGACAAATGCCCGTAGATTCATTAGGATTGCATGTTAGTGATTTGTAAATAAACCTTTACGTAATTCATAATTTAGGCATAAAAAATAAAAAATTGTAAAAAAAACCATTTTCTTATTTTTTTATGAGAGAATATGTACTATAATTTTACAAGTAATATTATGGGAAAAGGGAGTTTTAGTATAGAGATGGAGATGGGACAATTAAAAAATAAAATAGAAAACAAAAAGAAAGAGTTAATTCAACTTGTTGCGAGACACGGATTGGATCATGATAAAGTTTTGTTATTTAGTCGTGATTTAGATATACTTATTAATAAGTTTATGAACATAAAAGACAAAGTGCATAAATAAAAGATTTATAGTTTTTTATATTAAGATGTTTCACAGAAAGGAGAGGACAGTAATTGGAACATTTACAGGAAGAATTGTATAAACAAATAAAAGAAGAAAAAGGTACAGTTACCATTTTCTTAAAGAGTGGCGTTAGAATAGTAGGAGAAGTTGTTGGAGTAGATAAATTTACAGTTTTAATCTTAGTGGATGGAAAACAACAGCTTATTTATAAGCAGGCTATATCAACAATAATGAAATAAGACACTCTTGTTGAGTGTCTTATTTCATTATTGCTTGCATGCCTCAACATCAATGCCGGCAGCAATTAACTTCTTTTCTCCATCTTGTTCAATGATTTTTTGTAATTTAGATAGGAAAGAATCAAAGTTTGTATGCTTTGCTACTTGGAATGTCATTTTATGTTCAATTGGTAGCCACGTATCAATATCAGCTTCGTTATGCTGGATTTTCACCTCAAGTTTATCGAGTGCATTAGCAACTTTTGCTTCGTACGTTTCTTTCGCTTCAAACTCCATCCATAAGTCATATAATTCCTCACCGAGAGAACCTGTTAATGTTTGTTTAATATTTAAAATAGCTTCTAGTTCATTTTTTTGTTTTTGTAGCTGTAAGTCATGACTATTCATTGTATCAAATGCA
This sequence comes from Bacillus sp. PK3-067, assembly GCF_056738645.1. Lineage (NCBI taxonomy): Bacteria > Bacillati > Bacillota > Bacilli > Caryophanales > Bacillaceae > Bacillus > Bacillus sp. PK3-067. The sequence continues at coordinate 1,554,634 of NZ_CP096490.1, forward strand.
GGGATATCACCAGCTTCGGCTTCGACTAGATCGTGAATAATAACCATTTTAAGTAATTTCTCAATATTTACTTTTTGATCCAAATAAGGTTCAACTAAAATGGCCATTAGAGACATACGCCATGTATGTTCGGCAACACTTTCTTGACGTCCGTTGGAAAGCCAGCTATGTCGCATTTCATATTTTAGTTTTTCTGCTAATGCAATGACTTGTAAAATGTTGTGTTCCATCGTGATCCTCCTCATTTATTCATACCATAATTCTAATATAGAAATGAAATGTGTCAATTTCATGAGTATATTGCGATAAACAGATGATAAGCGTATAATACATGTTATATGTGAAAACGTATTATTAAAATAAAAAAATGTTATATAAAAATGGAAAGGAAAGGGCAGAAATATGGGAGAGAAAAATCAAGTATTAGCTAGACCACAAAGAAGAAAAAGGAAGTTTGATATTTCTAGCCCAGTGGGCATTATAGTAGGTTTCATTATAGTGATAGCGGCAATTATGCTTGGCGGCGGTGGAATAAAAGCTTTCAAAAACTTTTTAGATGTTTCATCTATTTTAATTGTCATAGGGGGAACAACAGCGACAATTGTTGTGGCATATCGATTTGGAGAAATAAAAAAATATACGAAAAGCATTTTTACTGTTTTACATAGAAGAGAAGAAGATTTAGAACAGTTAACAGATTTGTTTGTCGATTTTTCGAAAAAGTCTAAAAAGAACGGCTTGCTTTCTTTAGAGGTAGATGGAGAGCAAGTGGATAATCCTTTTATTCAAAAAGGAATTCGATTAATGTTAAGCGGTTACGATGAAGATGAATTAAAAGAAGTGTTATTGAAAGATATTGAAACGGAAGTGTATGAGTTAAGAAAAGGAGCAGCATTATTAGATAAAATTGGTGATTTTGCTCCAGCTTGGGGTATGATAGGGACTTTAATTGGTCTTATCATTATGCTCCAAAACTTACAAGATACATCGCAAATTGGTACAGGGATGGCAGTTGCGATGTTAACGACATTATATGGGTCTGTACTTGCGAATATGATTGCAATCCCTCTTGCGGAAAAAGTATATCGTGGTATTGAAGATTTATATACAGAGAAGAAGTTTGTAATAGAAGCTATTTCAGAATTGTATCGTGGACAAATCCCTTCTAAATTAAAGTTGAAACTGGATACATACGTATACGAAACAAAGGTAAAAAAGGTAAAAGGAGCAGCCTAATATTTCAAGGAGTGGTATGATGAGTAAAGGACCGCAAAAGGGATCGCCTCGTTGGATGACGACTTTTACAGATTTAACGATGTTATTATTAACTTTCTTTGTATTACTAGTTGCTACATCAAAGCAAGATGCAGTAAAATTGTCAAAGATGCTTGAAAAGTTTAGTGATACGGAGCAAGTAGATGCAAAAGTAATGGAAAATACAATACCGGATATTTCACATGAAAAAAATGATGAAAAAATGATTTCAAAAAAGAGAATGGATGAATTATATAAGAAGTTAAAAGCGTATGTAGATAATAACGGTATTAGTCAAGTGAATGTATATCGAGAGGATACAGGGGTAAGCGTCGTTATAGTAGATAATTTAATATTTGATACAGGCGATGCGAACGTTAAGCCCGAAGCGAAAGGGATAATAAGTCAATTAGTTGGATTTTTTCAATCCGTACCTAACCCAATTGTTGTAGAGGGACATACAGATAGTAGACCTATTCATAACGAGAAATTCCCTTCTAATTGGGAGTTATCTTCAGCACGAGCGGCAAATATGATTCACCATTTAATTGAAGTGTATAATGTGGACGATAAAAGGCTAGCTGCGGTAGGATATGCAGACACAAAGCCAATTGTACCAAATGATTCACCGCAAAACTGGGAAAAGAACCGTCGCGTTGTTATTTATATAAAAGAGTAGTATATTGTTATTTTAATAATAAAATAATAAAAATACGAAAATTCTTTTAAAAAAATATTAAATTTTATCATTTTATTTTGTATAATGAGTGAGAATGATAAGGTGAAATATTAAGATATATTTATACATAGAAGGAGAGAATTAAAAAGAATGGCACATAAAATTTTAGTAGTAGACGATGCGATGTTTATGCGAACGATGATTAAAAACTTATTAAAAAGTAATGCTGAATTTGAAGTTATTGGCGAAGCAGAGAATGGGGTAGAAGCAATTCAAAAGTATAAAGAACTTCAACCTGATATTGTAACATTAGATATTACTATGCCAGAAATGGACGGGCTTGAAGCATTAAAAGAAATTATTAAAATTGATTCAAGTGCAAAGGTTGTTATTTGTTCTGCAATGGGACAACAAGGTATGGTATTAGATGCAATTAAGGGCGGGGCAAAAGACTTTATTGTAAAGCCATTCCAAGCGGATCGTGTAATTGAAGCTTTAACAAAAGTAGCAAATAGTTAATATAGAAGGGGTGCCACAAGGAATCAAAACAGTGATAGCGGATCGACGTGTGGCCCCCTTTTTTCTCATTGTAAAACACTAAATTGTTATACATAAATGAAATGTTTGTTAGACAGGTAGGGGATAAAAATGCAAACAGATCTATTAAATATATTTTTCGAAGAGTCAGAAGAACATTTACAGTCGCTAAATGAAAATGTGCTAGTGTTAGAACAAAATCCTGCTGATATGGATGTTGTAGGAGAAATATTCCGATCCGCTCATACATTCAAAGGTATGTCTGCGAGCATGGAATTTACGGAAATGGCTGATTTAACGCATAAGATGGAAAATGTGTTAGATGAAATTCGTCATGGAAATATAGTTGTAAATGCGGATATTATTGATGTGATTTTTGAGTGCATTGATAATTTGGAGAAGATGGTTGCAGATGTGCAACAAGGTGGAATGGGCAATATTGATGTAGCCTCAACTAAACAGAAATTAGAAGCATTATTGAACGGCAATGTAGAAACTCCTACGGAACATATAGAGCAAAATCATATAGACACCGATGATGGAGTTTCGCATGAAGTGCATATAACAGTTGAACAGCAAGCGATTTTAAAAGCAGTACGTGCCATTATGTGTATTGAAGCATTGCAAAATGTAGGGAATATACAAAAAACAGCTCCGAGTATTGAAGAAATTGAAGCAGATGCTTTCGGATTTAAATTTACAGTATTTATGGATACGGATTGTAGTATAGAAGAGTTGAAACAAGTAGTACTTCATGTTTCTGAAATTGAGAAAGTGGAAGTAAAGCAAGGAGAACCTATATCGAAGGAAGTTGCTTCTAAAAAAGTCGTGACACAAGAAGTTGTGCAAGTAGAAGAAAAGCTACAACCTGCTGTGGTTACGCAAGTAAAATCACCGATAGAGGCAACGAATCAACCTTCAAGTACTATGCCAGCTAAAAGTACTACAAAAACGAAAAATGCTAAAGTGGAGAATCGTTCAATTCGTGTTCAATTAGAGAAAATCGAAAGATTAATGAATATGTTTGAAGAAAGTGTAATTGAACGTGGGCGCATTGATGAATTGGCTCAAACAATTCAAAACAAGGAGCTAATTGAACATTTAAATCGATTAGGCGATATTTCAAAAGATATTCAAAATGTACTATTAAATATGCGTATGGTGCCGATTGAAACTGTGTTCAATCGTTTCCCGCGTATGGTACGTATGCTAGCGAAAGATTTAGGGAAAAAAATCGATTTACAAATTACAGGTGAAGATACTGAAGTAGATAAAATTGTTATTGATGAAATCGGTGATCCGCTCGTTCATTTAATTCGAAATGCAATCGATCACGGTGTTGAAACTGTTGAAAAACGACGTGATGCAGGTAAAAATGAGACAGGTACGATTAAATTAGAAGCCTTTCATAGTGGAAATCATGTCGTTATTCAAATTACGGATGATGGAAACGGTATTAATAAAGGGAAAGTATTAGAAAAAGCGATTAAAAATGGCGTTGTAACTGAAGCGGATGCGAATAGATTAACAGATCGTGAAGTGTTTGATCTTATTTTCCAACCAGGATTTAGTACAGCTGAAGTTGTATCAGATCTTTCTGGACGCGGTGTCGGATTAGATGTTGTAAAACATACGATTCATAGTTTAGGTGGACATTTAATTATTGATTCTGAGGAAGGAAAGGGAAGTACATTTAGAATTGAACTTCCATTAACGTTGTCTATTATTCAATCTATGCTTGTTCAAACGAATGATAAGCGTTATGCTTTACCTCTTGGAAATATCGTTGAAGCAATTCGAATTAAGAGAGAAGACATCCAATCCTTACAAGGAAAAGATGTATTAAATTATCGTAATCAAATTATTGAAGTGAAACATTTAAGTACTGTATTTGGTGAAAAAACAGTAGATGAGGCGTTTGCGTCATATGATGGTCAAATGGTTCCTGTGTTAATTGTTCGTAACACACATCGCAGCTATGGACTTATTGTAAACACAATTATCGGTCAAAGAGAAATAGTCTTAAAGTCATTAGGTGACTTCTTTGCAGAGAGTTCTAACTATTTCTCTGGTGCGACGATTCTCGGTGATGGACGAGTGGTCCTCATTTTAAACCCAGAAGGTTTATAATAGGAATGAAGGAAAGCTCCCCACTTGTATACAATTGGGGAGCTTTTTGGCTAATCGTTACGAATCTAATAATGGGATACATAGTAACGTTTTATACTAATGAGTTTGCTAACATAAAATAAGAGTTTATATTATTTGATAGAAAAACAGAAATGAGGAGGCAGGGAAAATGCCTGAGCAACACACAAAAGGGGATACGAGCACGATTGTGCTAGAAAAAGAAAATGAGCATTTAACGCCCCAAGAATGCGATATTCTTGGCGAAATTGCAAATATATCATTTGGTTCAGCTTCGACTGTATTATCAACAATTTTAAATAGGCAAGTAAGCATTACTGCTCCTCGTATAGAGTTGGTAGATTTATATGATTCAAGAGATGTCGAAGTTCCACATGTTGTATTAAACATTCATTTTACAAAAGGATTAGATATGGAAAACCTTCTTGTTCTTAAACAAGATGTTGCATTGTCCATTGCTGATTTAATGATGATGGGAACAGGTGAAGTCGAGGACGGAAAAGAACTTGGTGAATTAGAGCTAAGTGCTGTACAAGAAGCGATGAATCAAATGATGGGATTCGCAGCTACATCTATGTCGGAATTCTTCCAAGATACAGTAGATATGTCTCCGCCGACGATTAAAGTTGTAAAGTTATCAGAAGAAATGGAGAAAATCTCTGAAATCGATGGGAATCATACGATTGTTAAAGTATCGTTTGATTTAAAGATAGATAATCTTGTAAACTCTAAACTTGTACAAATTGTTTCAGTTGAGCATGCGAAACAAATGGTAAATAAATTAATGCAATTATCTGGTGGAGTAGAAGAAACAGACGAACCAGCAGAAGTAGTGGAAACTGAGATTGTAGAAGAAGTTGAAAAAGAGCATTTAACACAAGAAGAGAAAGATGTGCTTGGTGAAATTGCAAATATTTCAATTGGCTCTGCTTCAACAGTATTGTCAACGCTTTTAAATCAGCCAGTTACAATTAGTACACCAAATGTGGAAGCAATCAATGTTCGTCATTATGATGGAGTACCAGTACCATTTGTTATTTTAAATGTCGACTTTGTTGAAGGGCTAAAGAATGAGAATGTATTTGTATTTACGAAAGATGTTGCCTTAACAATGGTAGATTTAATGATGATGGGAACAGGGGAAGTTGACCCAGAAAAAGAGCTTACTGAATTAGAACTGAGCGGTATTAAAGAAATTATGAACCAAATGATGGGTCATGCTGCTACGGCGATGTCAGAAATGTTTCAAGAAAAAATGGACATGACGCCGCCAAATGTTAAATTTGTAACGTTAAAAGAAGAAATGGAATATTTGGGAGAGTCAATGGAAGTGGACGAACTCGTTCAAATTACGTTCAATCTTGAAATTGGCGATTTGCTTCAATCGAAGATGTATCAAATTTTGCCAATTTCTGAAGCGAAAGAAATGGTAAGGCGACTTCTGTATCCAATGGTGGAAGAAGAAGAGATTGCCACAGAAGAAATTGAAGAAGAAAAAATTGTAGAACCAGTTGTGCAACCTATTGAATTTAAAGAAGTAAAACAAATGGAACCAGTATATATGGACACGTCCATTCTACAAAATGTAGAAATGAACGTGAAATTTGTATTTGGAAGTACAGTGAAAACGATTCAAGATATATTAAGTTTACAAGAAAATGAAGCAGTTGTGCTAGATGAGGATATTGATGAACCAATTCGTATTTATGTAAATGATGTATTAGTGGCGTATGGAGAACTTGTAAATGTAGATGGATTTTTCGGAGTAAAAGTGACGAAATCACTATAAGGCATTGAAATAGGAGTTTGAACTAGTAGATGAAAAACGTAAAGTTTTTTCTAATGAGTTGGCTATGCATACATGTATGCTTGTTCTTCCCCTTGCAAAGTCAGGCTGAGGAACAAATTGAGTCAGATCAAAAAATAAATGAAGTGAATGTACAAGAAGAAAATAAGGAATCTCAAGAATCGTCAGAGCAAGTGGAAACGAAGCAAGATGAAGAGAAACAAAAAGAAGCAGAACAACAAGAAGTAGTAAATAAACAATTGAGTGAAAGAAAGATAGAAACAGAACAGGGAATTATTACAGTAAATAAGCCGGAGCTTAAAGTTGGCGAAGAGGTGCGAATTGCTGTAGAACCAAATGGGAAAAACATTCAAAGTATGAAAGGTATATTGCAGTTACAAAAAAATGGGGAGCAATATGCGCAAGAAAGAATGTTATCTTTTGAGTATGATGAAGAAACGAAGAGCTGGGTTGCTAACTATAAAGCAGGGGATTTTGATTTGCAAGGTGATTGGAATCTTCAGCTCGTTCAAAGTTACAAAGAGAATGAGAAAGAGAAAGAAGAGCTCATAAAAAATGAAGTGAAAGTCCCGCTCATTCGTATTAAAAATGAAACGCCAACTATAGATAAAGAATTGCCAAAGTTACAGAAAGTTACTATTGATGAAGTAAAAGAGAACTTAGTTGAACGAAAACAGGGAGATTCTATACATATACGAGTAAAAGCGTCAGATATAGAATCGGTTGTAAAAGAAGTGCGCGTTACATTAAAAGGGAAAGAAAATAAAGAGCTTTCGTTTTTATTAGACTACAACAAGCATGATATGGATTGGCAAAAAGTATTTGAAATAACAGAAGCATTGACGGCTGGGCCATACGAATTGCTTGTAGAGATAATAGATGCAGCAGGTAATAAACTTGTTGAGGAAAGTGAATATACCATTTCTGTTTTGGCGCCAAAAAATGAAGATGATAAAAAGATAGAAGAGAAAGAAGATAAATTAGATAATAAACTAGAAAATGAATTAGAAGATAAGAAAGAAAATGAGAAGCAAGAAGATTCCAAAGTCAAAAACCCGATTCCAGAAGAAAATTTGCCAGTTGTTCAAATTCCGAAGCGAGATGAGAAAGTAAATAAGTTTATAAAAGAACCGTTGAAAGAGAAAGAGGAATTTACTTACGTTATAAAAGAGCCGTTCGAAGACAACAAGGAAGTACATAAGGCGAAGGACCAAAAAGAGAAAAATAACAAACAAGTTGCCTCTAAAAAGAAAGAACAAAAAGAAGAACCGAAAGACAAGAAAGAAGAAAAAGGTGAACAGGGAGTGCAAGCTTCTGATGTGTTTACTATCATGTCAGGTTTATTCGTACTGTTTTTAGTTTTAAAGAGTAATAAAGAATGGGGCTAATTATTTCATAGTAGTGGAGGCGCTTAAATGGAGATTAAACGTACGACAATTGAAGATAAGGCGTTACAACCATTAAAACAGCCTGCAGCTATTTCGGAGCATGAAATCCAGAAAGAACGAAAGCGTAGCAATTTAGTGTTTACTGGACAGTCTAAAATTATTTCGAAAAATAATGAAATAGGCATTTTACTTGCAAGTTTAAGTGATGGAAAGATTATGAAGGAAATGCTTTCTAAAGAGATGGATACAGTGTTACAACTTTTTAAAAAGTTACATACGTTATCTGGAGAAGGTAAGCAAACAGAAAAAATATTTGAACAAGTAATTAGAAGCCTACAAGGGCTTGTTAAGCAGGCGCATATAAAAGAACTTCCTTTGTTAGATGGAACATATGATTTCGCTGAAGTACAACTATCATTTGGTAGAAAAGTACATATTCCGTTACTAGATGTGAGTGCACTTATCTCTAGAGTGGAAAGTGATTCTTCAGAAGGAAATATAAATTTGATGGTAACGGTTATTACTGCTTATATAACGAAATTGTCTAACGAAACAATTTTAATTAGTGTTACAGACCGCATTGCTAAAGATCGGGATGTAAGTGTATGGAGAGCGCTTGCGGAAATGAACATGACACAATTATCACAGGCATTGAAACAAACGATGCAAGAACATAAATGGTCTATGACGCTTCTTTTTCTCTTTATATGGATTGTCGGTATTATTTTAATTCGAGTTATGTAAAAAGGTCGTCACTCCATTGTGACGACCTCTTTTATATTTTTTCGTAGAAGAATGTATCAAATCGCTGAAGATTGTAACGCTCGGGTGTTAAAATTTGTTCCGTACTACCAACAAATAGTACACCGCCTTTTCGTAAAGAACGACTAAATTTTTCGTAAAGTTTTACTCTTGCTTCTTCTGTGAAATATATCATTACATTGCGACAAATAATCAAATCATAATTTGTATCGAATGACTGCATTAAAAGGTCATGTTGTTTAAACGAGACGTTTTGTTTAATGTTTTGATGCAATGAATATAGATCATTTTCTTTTGTGAAATGACGTTCTTTCAAATCAGTAGGTAATTCCTTTAAAGAACGTTCTGTATATTGACCGCGTTTTGCGGTTTCTAAAATATGAAAATCAAGATCTGTTGCTTGAATTTCAAAACGAAATGGAGCAAGATGCTTCGATAAAATTAAAGAGAGTGTATACGGTTCTTCACCAGCAGCGCAAGCGGCACTCCATACCTTTAATTTTCCGCTATTTTGTTCGAGTAATTTTGGTAGTGCTTTCGACTCTAAAGTTTGCCATCGTTCTTTATTTCTAAAAAACTCTGAAACGTTAATTGTAATATAGTCAATAAAATTTAAAAATAAATTTTGATCAGCGCGTAATTTGTTTAAAAAATTAGTGTAGTTTTCGAAGCCTTTTCTCGAAATGAAAGCATCGATTCTACGGCGCATTCTATCTTGTTTATATGAAGCGATGTCCATATTGAATTGTTGTTTAAAACTCGCGATAAAATGATCATAATCTTGTTCAATTATCATATTTACAATGGGCACAATAATGATATTGTGCCTCCCCCTTTACATCATACGAATTTTTTGTTCAAAGCTTTTTTTCATTTGCTTTTCATGTAATCCTGGTAAATCATAAATGACAGCATCAATACCTGCTTCTTTTGCAACATCGACAGGGATGACAGATGTATGTTTGTCCCCATTATAAAAACAGAGAACTAAATCAGTGTCTTCAATAATTTGTTTAACAAAAAACATATAATCTGATCGGTAAATGGAGTCAGAAGGATGATCAAAAGCAACATATTCGGCTCCGTGTTTTTTTAAGTAATCAACGACTTCTTGGAATTCATCTGTAATTGCTTGCAATGGTTGTAGCGTGTAAAGGCATAAATTTTGAGCGAGTCTTTCATTCTCAACGAAAAAACGAAGAACCTCATTTTCAATAGATTTATAACATAATATGTAAATTTTATGTTTGTGAGCATAGTCAGTTAAAAAATTTTTAATTTCTTCTTGATCTAATGCTGTTAATTGATTTGAACCACAAAGGAAAATATTCATAGAATTGTGCCACCTCATGCTAAATTGTAACATATCTTTTATAAAAAATAACTGCAAAATATTACTGTTCAGAGTATAATTATAAATAACTGGATTTTACGATTAAGTTTAGGAAGAAATAAAAAAATAAATAGGTGATATATATGCTACGTTCTATCTCGCATAATCCAATTTTATCGCATATACCGCCTGCTACTCAAATGCCGAAAGAAGCAAATGTCAGAACAGGACTTGCATTTTCGGATAATTTGCATGCAGATCCGAAAAAAGATAAATTACTAGAACAAATGGAAGCGTTTGTCGATAATATTGGAGAAATTAAAGAGAAAATTGAAATGGAATTAACGCTTGATAATGTAATGGAATACAAAAATACAGTAAAATCATTTTTGAATTTCTACGTTGATAATGTATTGCAGTATAAAGATGTCATGTCTCGTCACCCACGTTACGGATATTCACAGAAAATGACGATTGTGAAACAGGCAGAAATGGGATTGAATGAATTAGAAGATGTTATGAATTTAATTAACACGAAAACAGGACATTTAGAAATGTTAAATCAAATTGGAGAAATCCATGGCTTAATTGTAAATTTAGTCTTGTAAAAGGAAGGAAGCTATATGTACATACAATTATATGAAAAGCTTGTTATTATACAAAAAGCGTATAAAAATATTCAAGCGCTTGGAGAGCAAATATATGAGAATTTAAAAAATAAAAATGTAAATGCAGTTCAAAAGTTACAAGTAGAGCAATTGCAGTACATTGATGGTTTAAAAGGGTTATCAAGCTCATTTGAAGAAATGGTTGTTCAGTTCTGTAAAGAACAAGGAGTTGAATCGTTTCGTGTAAGTGCGTTATTTTCGTATTTTTCTCAAGAAGAAATTGAAAAAATGAAAGAATTACAAAAAAACGCAACTGAATTAGAAGAGAATGTAAAAATGATTCTTTTGAAAAATCAATATTACTTAAACGTACTATTAAAAACTACAGAAAGTATTGTGGATTCTGTTTCTGAATATAATTTAGAGCGAAACAATAATTCGCAAATCTTTATGAACGAACTATTGTAAAGGAGAAGTGAAGCTTTATGAGATTATCTGATTATAATACACCGCTATCGGGCATGTTAGCGGCTCAAATGGGGTTACAAACAACGAAACAAAACTTGTCTAATATTCATACACCGGGTTATGTGCGTCAAATGGTGAATTACGGATCTGTTGGAGCAAGCAATGGTCATACGCCAGAACAGAGAATTGGTTACGGTGTACAAACGCTAGGTGTTGACCGTATTACTGATGAGGTAAAGACGAAGCAGTTTAATGATCAATTATCTCAACTCTCTTACTATAACTACATGAATTCGACTTTATCACGTGTAGAGTCTATGGTTGGAACGACAGGAAAGAATTCATTATCTAGTTTAATGGACGGTTTCTTTAATGCCTTTCGTGAAGTAGCAAAAAATCCAGAGCAACCAAACTACTACGATACATTAATTTCTGAAACTGGGAAGTTCACAAGTCAAGTGAATCGTCTTGCGAAAAACTTAGATACAGTGGAAGCACAGACAGCAGAAGATATTGAGGCGCATGTTAATGAATTTAATCGTCTTGCTGCTAGTTTAGCAGAAGCGAATCATAAAATTGGACAAGCAGGTACACAAGTGCCGAATCAACTTTTAGACGAAAGAGATCGCATCGTTACAGAGATGTCTAAGTATGCAAACATCGAAGTATCTTATGAATCTATGAATCCTAATATCGCGAGTGTTAGAATGAATGGTATTTTAACAGTAAATGGACAAGATACATATCCACTTCAATTAAATAAAGAAAAAGACCCAATGTCAGTTGAGATTTACGGTTCAGAGATCTCTGTAACTAGCGGGGCGATAAAATCAGCGATTGATACGAAAGCGAAGATTGTTGAATATAAAAAAAATCTCGAAGACTTAATGAGTTCGATGAAAAATCAAGTGAATACAGTGATAGGAAAAGATTTCTTCGTTGGAGATTATGCGAAGGATATGAAGTTAAATCCAGAATTCCAAAAAGATGTTTCGAAAATGAAAATGTCTGCTGAAACAGCAAATAAACTAGCAGCAGTTACAGATGACGATTATAAAGAAGGTCTTTCTTATAAACAAGCATTAGACCAATTTATAGTTCGTGTTGCATCTGATAAAAGTGCAGTAAATGGTTATCAAAAAATTCATGGCGACTTACTAGAAGGTATTCAACAAGAAAAAATGAGCGTTGAAGGTGTAAATATGGAAGAGGAAATGGTAAATTTAATGGCCTTCCAAAAATATTTCGTCGCAAACTCTAAAGCTATTACTACGATGAATGAAGTGTTTGATAGTCTATTTTCGATTATTCGATAAGTGATAATAATTGATTGGAAATATATAAGGAGGAGATAGAAATGAGAGTATCTACATTTCAAAATGCAAACTGGGCAAAGAATCAGTTAATGGATTTGAATGTGCAACAACAATACCATAGAAACCAAGTAACTTCAGGGAAGAAAAATCTTCTTATGAGTGAAGATCCACTTGCAGCGAGTAAATCATTTGCGATTCAACATTCATTGGCGAATATTGAACAAATGCAAAAAGATTTAGCTGACTCAAAAAATGTATTAACACAAACTGAGAATACTTTACAAGGTATTTTTAAATCTTTAACGAGAGCAGATCAATTAACGGTACAGGCATTAAATGAGCCAAATGGTGAAAAAGAATTGAAAGCCATCGGTGCAGAGATTGATCAAATTTTAAAACAAGTTGTATATTTAGCGAATACGAAAGAGCAAGGTCGTTATATTTTCGGTGGTGATAGTGCAGAAAAGTCACCATTTACAGAAGATGGTACGTACCAGGGCGGAAAAAATGATGTGAACTGGCAATTAAATGATGGTTATGAATTAAAGGCATTTCGTAACGGAGAAGCATTATTATCCCCGGTTATAAAAACGTTAAAACAGATGAGCGAAGCGATGCAAAAAGGTGACCAAAAAGCGTTACAACCGTTATTAGGAGAAAATAAGAAAAACTTAGATGGCATCATTAACCGTACAACTGAAGTTGGTTCAACAATGAACACAATGGAGACGTTTAAAACAATTTTAAGTGAGCAAAATTTAGCGCTTCAAGAAAACCGTAAAGAAATTGAGGATGTTGATTTAGCGGTCGCAATTTCTGACTTGGCATATATAAATGCAACGTATGAAGCGACGCTTAAAGCGGTTAGTACGATGAGTAAAACGAGTATTTTAGACTACATGTAATCTATAAGGAGTGAGAAAAATGGCAGGAACAACGATGACAGGTATTGGTGGTAGACAACAAATTTGGAACCTCGGAAATAATATGATCGATACTTCTAACTTCGTCGAATTAGAAATGAATGCTTTAGATATGAGGAAAACACCATATACGAAAGAAAAGAATGACCTTACAAATGATAAACTACTATATACAAGTTTAAAATCAGAATTTAGTTCTTTTACACAAACTTTTAAAAACTTAGCGGCTTTTAAAGGAAATGAGAAAAAAGTAACGACAACACAAGACGGTTATATTAATGTAAAAGCTGATGGTGGTGCGATTGCAGGAACTTTTAATATGACGATTACACAGCTTGCACAGCGTCATCAAATAGCTTCAAATGAAATTAAAGATATAAATGCAAAGCTTCCTAAAGATGAAACATTAAAACTAGGTGGTAAAGAACTAAAAGTAACAACTGATATGACATATAAAGATTTAATTAATAAGATTAATGATGGAGATTATGGCGTATCAGCATATACACTTGGAAATAAAATTTTCATGACCTCGAAAAAAGAGGGAACAGATGGACAGATTAAGTTTGAGGCGAACACATCTACACTATTTCAAGATATGGGTTTAGCTAAGGCGGATGGCACAGCGCTCAATACAATCAATGAAGCACAAAATGCTATGTATACTATTAATGGTATCAAAGGGGAAGGTTCTACTAATACAATTGAAGCTCTTCCTGGTGTGAAAATTGAGTTGTTAAAGGTAACTGAGCCGAAAGTAGAAGGAGCGCCAGATGCTGGTACAACAACAGATCCAAAAGCAAAAGGTATAGATCTGAAATTTACAGTAAGTGATTCAAACGTAACAGATGCATCGAATGTTATTAAAAAAATGGTAGCTGATTATAATAAAGCTGTTTCTACAGTAGATATCTTTGCTGGAAAAGGTGGAGCTTTCCAAGGTCAAGCTATTATGCAAAGTGTACGTCAGGCAATGAACAATGTCGTAACATTTTCTCAAGATGGCAATTATTTATTCACATTTGGTATTCAATTAAAGCAAGATGGAACGATGGAAGTTAATGATGAAAAATTAACACAAGCATTAAAAGAAAAACCCGATGCAGCGAAGCAATTTTTCTTTAGTTCTAACGGTTTAGGAAAAATGATGGAAGAACCGCTTGATAAACTATTCGGTGATAAAGGTGTGGTCGGCGAGAGAGTTAAAAACATTGACTCACGTGTAAGTGATTTAGATAAAAAGATTAAAGATATTGAGACGCAAAACTTGCAAAAGCAAGATGAAATTGTGAAGAAGTATCAAAAGCTAGAGAGTACATTGGCGGCGCTTGATAGCCAACTAAAAACAATTAAAGCAATGACAAAACAAAAAAGTGATGATTAATGAAAGTTGAGGAAGTGATCGTATGCAAGCATGGCAACGTTATATGCAAAATGATATTATGACGAGTAATCCGATTAAAAATACAATTTTTATTTATGAAAGATGTATTGTAGAGTTTCGTAATTTAGAAGAACTTTTACATACTTTTAAACTACAAGAAGGGGACGCACTTCTTGAAAAATTAGAACGTATTTTTGAAGAACTAAAACTTCAATTAAATCCTGAAATTACGAAAGATTTATATGATAGTCTCTATGGTTTATATGATTGGATTAGCATTCAAATTCAAACGATGAAAGTAACTCGTGAAGCGAAAGATATTGATGCAATTGTGAAAGTGTTACAAGATTTAATAGACGGTTACCGCGGAGCACTTGAAAATGAACAATGATATTTATCGGACGTTTGTCAGCTGTTTTAATGAAATCGGTGAATTGCAAGTGTCAGACAGAGAGTTTGCTGAGAAGAGTGAGATGTTAAATCGCTGGATGATGACATTGGATGAAGAAACGCGTGCGCAAGTTGCAGCAGAAGTAAGCCCGTTCATTATTAAGGCAGCTCAGCATATTCGGGATAAGCAAAAGATTTTGGAAGAAATGATTATGACAAATGATGGGCGAATGAAGGCTAATTCATTTTACGGTAAATATTAATAATAACGTTTGGAAACAGATTCCCCTTTTAAAAGGGGGTCTATTCCTTCGTTTACATAAAGAACTCCGCTGATTGAGGTTTCATTTTATGACTGTGATGAAAAAATAATAGTAATCTAAATAATAGAAAAATGGACTTTAGTTTGTAGTTTATATATTGAAATGTTCTATAGATTACTATGTGTATACAGTTTTTTGCATTCTTTTTTATATTTTTGTATTTTTCTAAAGACAACAATGAAAAAATGGAATAAAATATGTAAGGGTACATGATAGTAAATATTTTAATAAACGCATATAAGAAAATAAATAATGAAGTGAAACTTCTATCAGTGGATCATTACGTTAGAAAAGGAAGGGTGTGGAATATGCCAGATTTAGTGAGTGATGTAAGCCATTATATGAATTATTTAGTGACGAAACGAAATACTGTTTCTAGTAATATTGCAAATGCGAATACACCTGGCTATAAAGCACAAGATGTAACATTTGCTGAGCAGATGAATAAAAGTAGTGCCTTATATAAAAATAATGCGGCTGATTTAAAGAGCAATCCAGATTTATATCAAACGAATGAAATGCACTTACCGACAGTAAATACGAAAAATACATATGCAAAGATTCAAACAAAATCAATGCAAACGAATAAAGACGGAAATAGTGTGGATGTAACGACAGAAATGCTAGATTTAATGAAAGCAAATCAGTTATACGGTATTTCAATAAACGCAATTAATACACAATATGCAATTAACCAAGCGGCACGCGGACGTTAAAAGTAGAAGGAGAGACAACGGATGTTTCAGGCAATTAATGCAAGTGGCTCAGGACTAACGACAGCGAGAAAGTGGATGGAAGTTACTTCTAACAATATTGTAAATGCAAATACGACGGCGGCTCCGGGGGCAGATTTATATGAGCGTCGTAGTGTGGTGTTAGAATCAAACAATAGTTTTGCAAGTATGTTAGATGGGGCTCCTACTAATGGAGTAAAAATAAAAAGTATTGAAGCAGACAAAACGGAAAATTTAGTGTATGATCCGACGCATCCGCACGCAAATGAAGAAGGATATGTACGTTATCCAAATATTGATGTAACTGCTGAAATGACGAATGTAATGGTTGCTCAAAAAATGTATGAAGCGAATACGAGTGTATTAAATGCGAATAAAAAAATGCTTGATAAAGATTTAGAAATCGGCCGAGGATAAGGGGGAAAATCGTAATATGAAAATTCAACCAATGTTACATACACAACCATTTGGAGCAATTCAGTCAATTGGTGCACCGAAAACTTCTCAAACATCGGTAGCTCCGGAGAAAAAGTTTATTGATTTATTGGAAGATATGAATCAAACGCAAAACAATGCGCAAACAGCAGTATATGATTTACTAACTAAAGGGGTAGGAGAAACACATGACGTTTTAATTCAGCAAAAGAAAGCTGAGTCTCAAATGAAAACGGCTGCTCTCGTACGTGATAATCTTATTGAAAATTATAAGTCACTAATTAATATGCAAATTTAGGAAAGTGGACGGGTGTGTTTAAATGGAAAAGATGAAAAATGTTATCCAATCGTTAAAAACGTGGCATAAGTTAGTAATCGGTGCTGCGCTTTTAGCGATTGTAACAGGAGCACTTTTATACTTCACCTTGCCAGATAAATATGTTGTTGTATATCAAAATTTAAATGATGCAGATAAACAAGAGATTACAGCAGAATTATCGAAGTTAGGTGTCGATTACCAATTAGCGGCCGATGGCTCAATTCGTGTGCAAAAGAATGATGCTCCATGGGTTCGAAAAGAAATGAATGGGATGGGCTTACCGTTTAATTCGAAAAGCGGTGAAGAAATTTTATTAGAAAGCTCTCTCGGTTCAAGTGAACAAGATAAAAAAATGAAGCAAATTGTCGGTACGAAGAAGCAATTGGAACAAGATATTGTAAGAAACTTTGCGACAGTTGAAACGGCAAATGTTCAAATTACATTGCCTGAAAAAGAGACAATTTTTGATGAAGAAAAAGCGAAAGGAACAGCGGCGATTACGGTTGGAGTGAAACGTGGACAATTGTTAACAGCTGATCAAGTTGCAGGTATACAGCAAATGATTAGTGCAGCGGTTCCTGGTGTGAAAGCAGAAGAAGTAAGTGTTATTGATAGTAAAAAAGGTGTTATCTCAAAAGGAGCAGATGAAGCACATTCTAGTAGTTCCTCTTCTTATGAGAAAGAAGTAGAGATGCAGCACCAACTTGAAGGTAAATTAAAGCAAGATATTGATGCAACGTTAATGACGATGTTTAAACCGAATGAATATAAAGTGAATACGAAAGTATCTGTAAACTACGATGAAGTTACACGTCAGTCAGAGAAGTATGGTGATAAAGGTGTACTTCGTAGTAAACAAGAGCAAGAAGAAAGCTCTACTGCGCAAGAAGGGGCAGATACGAAGCAAGGTGCTGGTATTACAGCGAACGGTGAAGTGCCAAACTACGGTACGAACAATAATCAAAATGGTAAAGTTGTCTACGATAATAAAAATGGCAACAAAATCGAAAACTATGAAATAGATAAAACAGTTGAAACAATTAAGAAACACCCAGAATTAACGAAAACAAATGTTGTTGTATGGGTAGATAATGATACGTTAGTAAAACGAAGAATTGATATGACTACTTTCAAAGAAGCAATTGGAACAGCGGCAGGACTTCAAGCTGATCCGAACGGTAACTTTATAAATGGTCAAGTTAACGTTGTAACTGTTCAGTTCGATCAGCCGAAAGCTGAAAAAGAGAAAGAGCCAGAAAAAAGTGGTATGAACTGGTGGTTATTCGGTGGAATTACAGCTGGCTTATTAGCAATCGGTGGTCTAGTATGGTTCTTATTAGCAAGACGTAAGAGAAAGAAAGAAGAAGAGGAATATGAAGAATACTTAGCAGAAGATGAAATTGCTGCAAGTAATGAAAGTATCTTGGAAATTCCTGAAGAAAAAATAGTGCCAGAGCCAAAACCTGAACCAGAAGAACCGAAAGAACCAACGTTAGATGAACAAGTGCAGGATGCTACGAAAGAACATGTAGAAGGTACTGCAAAAGTAATTAAAAAATGGTTAAACGGACAGTAAGGGAGGAACAACGATGTTAGATGAAATCTCCTCCAAAGAAAAAGCTGCCATCCTCATTCGTACATTAGACGAAGGGGTGGCAGCAAAAGTCATTGAATATATGACAGCTGAGGAAAAAGAAGTATTACTTCGTGAAATTGCGAAGTTTCGTGTATATAAACCAGAAACGTTAGAGAATGTACTAGGAGAGTTCTTATATGAACTAAATGTAAAAGAATTGAACTTAGTCACTCCAGATAAAGAGTATATTCGTCGTATATTTAAAAACATGCCAGAAGACGAACTGGAAAAATTATTGGAAGACCTTTGGTATAACAAAGATAATCCATTTGAATTCTTAAATTCACTTACAGATTTAGAACCACTTCTTACAGTGCTTAATGATGAGTCACCACAAACAATTGCAATTATCGCTTCTTATATTAAACCGCAACTTGCGTCTCAATTAATTGAGAGATTGCCAGATCATAAGCGAGTAGAAACGGTAATGGGTATTGCGAAACTAGAACAAGTTGATGGTGAATTAATTAATCAAATTGGTGAGTTGTTAAAAACGAAATTAAATAATATGGCATTTAGTGCAATTAATAAAACTGATGGCTTGAAAACAATCGTAAACATTTTAAATAATGTTTCACGAGGTGTTGAAAAAACAGTCTTTCAAAAACTGGATGAAGTCGATTATGAGTTATCTGAGAAAATTAAAGAAAATATGTTTGTCTTTGAAGACTTACTTGGTCTTGAAGATCTTGCGCTTCGCCGTGTATTAGAAGAAATTACAGATAACGGTGTTCTTGCGAAAGCACTTAAAATTGCAAAAGAAGAAATTAAAGAGAAATTATTTACATGTATGTCTTCAAACCGTAAAGAGATGATTCTAGAAGAATTAGATGGCTTAGGACCGCTTAAGATGACGGATGCTGAAAAAGCGCAGCAAACAATCACTGGTACAGTGAAAAAGCTAGAGAAAGAAGGAAGAATTATCGTTCAAAGAGGTGAAGAGGATGTCCTTATTTAAAAACAGAATTCCGAAGAATTCTGTTTCTTTTTCTGAAGAAACGTATGAATTACAATTTCCAAAACCAGCTTCAGTCCAAATAGAAGAGGAAGAATTACAAGCAGATCATGCAGAGCTTCGCGCCCAACAAGAATCATTACATATGGAAATGAATCAGCTAAGGCAAGAGCAGCAAATGCTAGAACGAGAGCGTCAGCAGTTATTACAAGATAAAGAACAATTTCAAATGCATATTCATGAACAAATGGAACAGATGGAAGCAGCGCGTGTGCAGTTTCAAAAAGAACAACAAGAAATAGCATATGAATGGACAGAGTTATTATGGGATCAATCATTTCATTTAGCAGAAAAAATCGTGAATCAAGCGGTAGATTCACGATTGCTTGATGTGCTACCTATTTTAACTGGCATCGTGCAAACATTGCCAACTTCGTTTGAAAAATTAATCATTACAGTACATCCAGAAACGTTTGAACGTATTCAAGAAGAGAAGGAGAATACGAAAGAATATTGGTTACTACAATTAGTAGAATGGAAATATGATTTCTCCCTGCAGTTTGGTGAATTTGTTCTGGAAGAAGAGAAAGAGTTCTTTGAATTTAAATTTGCACCTATATTTGCGAAACTTCGTCAGAAATGGGAAGAAGAGAAGTTATTTGAGGAGCAAAATGTATGAGCCGCCTGTTAAAGAATGAGAACGAAAAATGGAATAAGTTCATTGAAACACCGCTGTATACGAAAGTAGGCAAAGTTCATAGTGTACAAGAACAGTTTTTCGTAGCAAAAGGGCCGAAAGCGAAGATCGGAGATGTTTGCTTCGTTGGAGAACATAACGTCTTATGTGAAGTGATTGCCATTGAAAAAGAAAATAATATGCTACTTCCATTTGAACAGACAGAAAAAGTATGTTATGGAGATTCAGTGACACTAGTTTCAGAAGATGTTGTTGTACCACGTGGTAATCACTTGCTCGGAAAAGTGTTAAGTGCAAATGGTGAAGTGTTAAATGAGGAAGCTGAAAACATTCCATTACAGAAAATAAAACTAGATGCACCGCCTATACATGCATTTGAACGTGAAGAGATTACCGATGTATTTGAAACAGGAATAAAATCAATTGATTCTATGCTAACAATTGGTATTGGTCAAAAGATTGGTATTTTTGCTGGGTCAGGTGTTGGTAAATCAACTTTACTTGGAATGATAGCAAAAAATGCAAAAGCTGATATAAACGTTATTAGTTTAGTAGGAGAACGTGGCCGGGAAGTAAAAGACTTTATTCGAAAAGAGTTAGGCGAGGAAGGTATGCGAAAAAGCGTCGTTGTTGTAGCGACGTCAGATGAAAGTCATCTTATGCAACTTCGTGCAGCGAAACTCGCAACGTCTATTGCTGAATACTTCCGTGATCAAGGTAATAACGTATTACTTATGATGGACTCTGTTACTCGTTTTGCCGATGCACGAAGAAGTGTTGATATTGCTGTTAAAGAGTTACCGATTGGTGGTAAAACACTATTAATGGAAAGTTATATGAAGAAGCTGTTAGAGCGGTCCGGTAAAACACAAAAGGGATCTATAACAGGTATTTATACGGTGCTTGTTGATGGGGACGATTTAAATGGTCCTGTACCAGATTTAGCACGTGGTATTTTAGATGGACATATCGTATTAAAGCGTGAGCTTGCAACGCTTAGTCATTATCCTGCAATTTCAGTATTAGATTCAGTAAGTAGGATTATGGAAGAAATCGTTTCACCACATCATTGGCAACTTGCAAATGAAATGAGAAAGATTTTATCAATTTATAAAGAAAATGAATTGTATTTTAAGTTAGGAACGATTCAAGAAAATGAAGAAAATGCTTATATTTTTGAATGTAAAAATAAAGTAGAAGGCATAAATACATTTTTAAAGCAAGGCCGATCGGATAGTTTCCCATTTGATGATATCGTTGAAGCGATACACCATATAGTATAAGGCCTCTGCCCAAGAGGTCTTATTTTTTTGTTTTTTAATATTTCACAGATTTTTTTGGAAAAAAACTATATAATAGAAAAAGAGAACGTTATAATAGGAAGGGGCTATGAAAACAGGTGGATAAACAGCAGTACGACACAATAAAATTGCAAATAAATCAAGAAAAAGAGCATATTTTAAAAGAAGTGTATGAATTAACAGCTGAAAAAAGAAAAATAGAACAAAAAAAAGAATATGATTTATATGTTGTGAAATCGCGTAGTAAAGTCGTACAAACTGGGCAACGTATTATGGCTGGCATGCTTTCTTCACATACGTTTTCACCTGAAAGAATAGAAGAATGGAATCGAAAAATTAAAAAAACAGAAGGTTTTATTCAAAAAAATGAAAGCCTTTTAGAGCAAGTAAAAGAAAAAGAACGTGTCATTGATGAGATGTATCAAGAAGATTGCAGAAAGCTTGCGAAAGCACAAGAAAAGCTGGAAGAAAAAATGCTTCTGGATTTGAAAATGTGTATGAATGGATGAGGTGAATGTAGTGATACAGTCTGTATTACCGGTGCAACAAAGTTTACCTCCGCAAAAAGAAAAAGGGCTAGAAGTACAATCGAAAAATGAAGATTCTTCATTCGATCGTACGATGAGAATCGAAAATAAAAAGCAGCCGAAAACGGAGAAAACGAAACGAGAAGAAGCACCAAAAGAAGAGAAAAAAGAATATAACCTTTCTAAACCATCGGTAACGAAAGAAGAACCAATTGTAAAGAAAGAAGAAAAAAAAGAGACAGAACAGTTGTTATTAGCTGTATCTGAGCAAATGGTTGCAATTGAGCAATTACATGTGCAGCCGGAATTGTTATATCAATACATACAAAAAATACAAGAGCTATATAAAGAATATGGCAATATTAAACTTAATGAATTACCTGCAGCTGAATTACAACAATTACAAGAACTTCTTTCAAATATGAATATCAAAAACGCTATATGTTTAGAAGATACAATGCAAATGGTATTAGACAAAATGAAGATGCCAGAGCAAACGATGCAAGCATTGAAGGTTGTAGAAACAGAAAATTGTAATATTGCAAAGGAACAAGAAGAGTCTAAAGAGGTAGATCTTCCGAAACTTGAGAGCGATGATGCAAAGGTAGAGTTGCCAGAAGTTGATGCATTAAACGACTCGAGCTCTGCAGGTGCAGAATTATTAAATAAAACGACGAGTACCGAACAAGTAGGGAAATCAAATAGTGGTGCTGAGAAAGTTTCATTACCTGACTTAGGAAAGAAAATGGAAGCGCAAGTAGAAGCGCTGCAAAAATTTGTAGTGAAACAAGAACGTGTTTTATTCCAGTTAAATCCAGAAAAACTTGGTACATTAACAGTGTTTATGAAAAAACACGGAGATCAAATTGACGTTCACGTAGAAATGGAAAAACACGATGCGAAAAAACGTGTTGAAATCATTTTTGATGAATTGAGATTAAAGTTAAAAGAAAAAGAAATCAATATTCAAATTAGCTATTCAGATAAAGATGAAAATCGTAAAGAACAGCGAGAACAAGAGCAAAGGCAAAAACAAAAATTAGCAAATACAAATCATGAAAAACAACAATCAACAGAATTTGCGGGATTATTGGAGGAATAAAGCGTGCCAACAGTTGGATTAAATACAACGAGTACAAATCATATTCCGTTACAAGCAGGAGCGCAAAAAAGTAATGTACCTGTTAATGGTGTACAATCGCCAGTGCAACAAAGTAATGGAGTTTCGGCAGGAGCGCAAAAGACTCCTGGGGTAATGGGGAAAGATGATTTCCTAAAATTATTTTTATCAAGTTTCCAACATCAAGATCCATTTAATGCGATGGATATGAATCAAATGATGAATCAGACAGCGCAGTTATCTCTTATGGAACAAGTACAGAATATGACGAAAGCAGTAGATAAGCTGCAATCAACGATGTATTCAACAGCACTTGATGGTGGAATGAAGTTTTTAGGGAAATACGTAAGAGGTGTTGACGGCGAAGGAAACAAAGTAACTGGTCAAGTAGAGACAGTTCGCCTTGCAGAAAATAACGATGTGCAGCTCGTTATTAATAATAAAGTTGTATCTCTTCGTTTCGTTGAGAGAGTGTCTGATAAACCGATTGGAGAAACGAATCCAGAAGACGCAAAGAAAGACGATCAAAAAGTAACTGAAGAAGTAAAAACTACAAATTCATAAGGAGTGTCCATACGTTATGATTAAAGCGTTATATACAAGTATTACAGGAATGAATGCAACACAAAATGCATTAAGTGTAACTTCAAATAATATTGCCAATGCACAAACAGTAGGTTATAAAAAACAAAAAGCAATGTTTGATGATTTACTATATAACAATTCGATTGGTGCAAAAGGTGACGGTAAATACGCCGGAACAAATCCGAAAAGTATTGGTAACGGTGTGAAAATGAGTGGTACGGTTACGGATTATAGTGATGGTACAATAACGTTAACAGGTGGTAAAACACAAGCGGCAATGGAAGGTAATGGTTTCTTCGTTGTGGGTGATTCAAAAGGCGGAAATATGGAATTTACTCGTAAAGGTACGTTTGGGATATCTTCAGATTACTATATTACGAATACTGAAGGTCAATACGTATTTGCATACCCTGCAAATGAGGCAACTGGTGAAGTTGATTTATCTGGAATTCCAGGACCGTTGCAAATTCCAATGGGAACAGCAATTGGTGGTATTCGAACATCGAAAGGGACAATTAAAGGGAATATTCCAACTGGTGAAAAACAAATTACACAAGATTTACCTGTATATGATAATGCGGGGAATACATGGACAATGCGTGTAGAGTTTAAACAAACGAGTGAACATAACTATACATATAAAGTACAAATGCGTAATGACTCGAAAAAAGAAACAGAGTTTAAGGATGTTCCAGGTGCAGGTGGTAATATGACATTTGATGCTGTCGGAAATCCAAATCCGAAAGAGCAAGGAGCCAATATTCCATTTGATGGCGGTTCTATAAAATTAGACTTAAGCCATTTAACAAATCATCCAACAGATAAAACATTATCAGTAACAGACGTAGATGGTAGAGCAGCAGCGACGGTTAAAGATTGCTTCATTGCTGACGGTGGATACGTAATGGTAAAATATTCTGATGGAAGTATGAAATCTGCAGGTCAATTAGCTGTTGCGATGTTCCCAAACGAAGGCGGACTAATGAAAACAGGTAATGGTAACTATACAGCAACGAATACAACAGGTATTTTAGCTCTTGGTGCATCTGGTCAAAACGGTGCAGGTAAAGTACGCGGTGGTGCACAAGAAGGTGCAAACGTAGATTTATCTGTAGAATTCGTTGACTTAATGTTATACCAACGCGGATTCCAAGGAAATGCGAAAGTAATTAAAGTTTCAGATGAAGTATTAAATGAAGTTGTAAACTTAATTCGATAATATATCGCATGGAAAAAATGTAATGGAGTAGAAAGGGTTTTTTATTCGTATGACAAGACAAGAGCGAATTTTACAATTGCCTTTTTTCGAAAATAAACGTGAACTTGCCGAGCAAGTATTAAAAATAGAACGAGAAGAGCATGTATATTTACCAGATCAATTTGAAATTAAGCAAGTGCCTCCGTATTCATTTGGTGAAAAACAAGCAATCATTGGCCGTATCCATGAGTTTTATTTCATAAGTGTTGGTAGCGATAGCGTTTGGAAGTATCAACTGTTTAAGGATGAGATGAAGTGTCGTGAGTTTTTTGTTATGTTGCCAAATATTACGGATCAGCAAATAGCGTTTTGGTTTAATAACATAGAGTTATTGAAAGGTTCTTAAAAGCACTTTTTAGGTTTTGAGAGAGGACCTGGCGATGTTTTGGAGCGGTTAGTGCCTAATAGAGTCCCGACCGATGTGTAAGACCAGAGATATGTAGAGTTACTAGAGTAGTATGGTAGTGTAAGAAGTGGTAATATAAAAGAGTTTTAAGTTAATTTAAGGTAGTTGTAGTATACAATTAGACTGAATTTCTATAAAAGGAGAGGTGAGGAGGATGGCGCAAAATAAGTATCGCGTTACATTCATTTCGCCGAGTGAGGTTGAGCAGCGGACTGTAATGGCGGCGAATAGTTTGCCAGATTTAATTCGTAAAGTAGAAAGTATTATCGCAGATCCAAACGGTTATTTTGTGAATGATAAAAAAAATAATTGTTATTTTAAAGTGATTAAAGAAAATGTTACGTTTATTCAATATGAGTTACTATTTTCGGATAAGGAAATTCATATTGAAAAATTAAAACATATAGCACCGGTAGTATTAAAGCGATTATTCGAAAAAATAAATGACCCGGAATTATATGCACTCGCGCTACTTGATGTTGATATAGCAACGAAAGAATATGTGCTAGCAGAAATGAATTCTGAGCTGAGAATAAGAGTAGAGACCGAGCTTTCGAAAAAATGGGAAGCAATGCCGACGGAAATTGTAGGAGCACAAGAAGTGTTATTAGAGGCACTTGCTGCGTTTATACAAGATTAATTGTTTTTTAATAAAATGAATCGTTCGACTATCTATATTTTTTATATAGGTAGTTGACTTTTTCTCTTTTATAAAGCTTAATAATTAGATATACGGAATTAATGGAAGGGGAGCGACACCTTTATGTCACAAGCACAAAGTATTTTATTAGAAAGCGGAACAAATGAATTAGAGATTGTTACGTACACTGTTGGTGAAAACCTATTTAGTATTAATGTAATGAAAGTACGTGAAATCATTAATCCATTTCCTGTTACAACTGTGCCAGAATCTCATCATGCAGTTGAAGGTGTTGTTCAAGTACGTGGTGAAATTTTACCTGTTATTAACTTGGCAATGGCTCTTAATTTAAAGTCAACAAAGCCACTTGATCAAACGAAATTTATCATCTCAGAATTAAACCAAATGAAAGTTATTTTCCGCGTTGATGAAGTGCATCGTATTCAACGTATTTCGTGGGAACAAATTGATGAACCAGCTTCATTATCTATGGGACTAGAAGAAACGACATCTGGTATTGTAAAACTAGATGGAAAAATCATCTTATTATTAGATTATGAAAAAATTGTATGTGAAATTAGCGGCACTGGTTATGACAATAAATCAATTGCAGGGTTAGAACAAAAAACAGATCGAGCTGAAAAAGTAATTTACATTGCAGAAGATTCAGCGATGCTTCGTCAAATATTAGAAGAAACATTATCATCAGCTGGATATACGAAAATGAACTTCTTCAGCAATGGTGCAGAAGCGTTAGCGCAAATTGAAAAATTAGCGAAAGAGCAAGGAGAGAAAATGTTTGAACATATTCACTTGCTAATTACCGATATTGAAATGCCAAAAATGGATGGACATCATTTAACGAAAGTGGTTAAGGATAGTGAAGTAATGAATCGTTTACCAGTCATTATTTTCTCTTCATTAATTACAAATGAATTATTCCATAAAGGTGAAGCTGTAGGAGCAAATGCTCAAGTAAGTAAGCCAGATATTCAAGAGCTAATTGGTTTAGTTGATAAGTTAGTGCTTTAAAAGCTTCTATTTAGCCGGAATAGAAGCTCTAGCTAAGTGTTGAGCAGTCAGTGCTTAATAGAGCCCTATGCGATGTTGAGACCAGAGATATGGAGTGGTTATAGGTAAGTAGAAGAGCTGGCGTATAACATTTTTCTATTTAGTAGGAATAGAGGAACTACTTATGTAAGGAAGTTTTCAGTGCTTAATAGAGTTTCATGCGATGTGAGTTCAGAGGTATGAAGTAGTTTTAGGTAAGAAGAAGTGAGACTTTGATTGAGGATTTGAAGACTGGGTTTATAACTCTATTCTGTTAGAGAGAGGAAGGAATTAGCCAATGCTACATATGGCTAATTCCTTTTTAGTATTCTATACTTTAAGCTGGTAGAAAAATGAAAGGTTTCTTGGGTGTTTGTCGCTGTATGTGTGAATAATCTTTATTTAGAGATTTTTGATTTTAAAATATAAGCAAACGTATTTTCGATTTTTATTTTAGTAATATTTCGTGGTAACGCAAATTTTTTCGGTGAAAAAACATTCAAAATACCATATAATATAATTAAATGTAATTAATATGCAATTTTGCATATTAATAAAAAACATTTTCCAAATTTTTATACTTTCTATACATTTTTGTATGTTTATTATTTGACAGATAATTTCGAACTGTTATAATATGGATATGTAAAAATTGCTATTTTCTTAAAAGACATGGGAGTCAGATGAGAATTGTGAAAGGATGAGGGGGAGTGGCACAGATTATGTATCACCACACAGCAATTAATGTATTAGGTCTTTTGCAAAACATGTCAAATAATAAAATGAACGATATGCAACTAGAGGTGGAATTTAAAAAAATAGAAAAAGAATTCCAAGTAAAGTATGAAGAATTAGTTGATTTACATAATAGAATGGTATTATTTCAAATAGATATAGAAAAAAATGGCGGGATGCGAGCATATGAAAAATCAGCAATTACATGGCTGAAGTCTGAACTAGAGCTACTGTATGAAGTGTATCAATTTTGTCAACGTCACGGTTTAAACATTTTAAGTATTTCAAAATACGTAAGTAAAAATGAACTAAATCTTTTTCCAAAAACAGAAAGTCAATTGCAAAATACGTATTATAAATTAAAAAAACGTGAAATAGCGTTTGAAAATATTGAAAAACAAAAACCAGGACGAAAGCGGAAATATATACCAGTAAAAGAGGCAATCGTTGCAAGAAAACAAGGAAATGAGTACGAATTAAAAGAAGAAATCCAGCATAAAGAGGATGAAAAAAATCTTGTAACAGTTATATCTGGTATCGTTGATAACTTTGAAACAATTAATCAATGTAGTGAAAGGAAAGAAGACGAACTACATCAGTTTATGGAAGGTATTTATAAGCTTTCTAGCATGGCAGCAGGGCGTTCTAGAGAAGCAAAGAATACACGTAGCTTAGAAGGTGAATTGCAGTCGTTACAACTAGAAAATGAAAGGCTAAAACGAGAGAAAGAAGAGCTTGTACAAGATATTAAAGGTATGACGCAGCTTTTAATTCATTTCATTACAAGTTCTGATATCGATCAAATTCGTAAATTACCAACTTTCGTACAAGATTGTAAAATGGAATTACATAAACTTGGGCTATATAATGCACAAGACGGAAAAATGAAAATAATGGTTGACCGTAGCGGACAAGTTATGACGGTAACACAGTAATAAAATTTGGGTACAAAATAAAAGGGAGATACATAGTTTATATGTATTTCCCTTTTGTTTTGTATGGAATCGTTCCAAAAATGGAAGATTAATTTTTATGATTGTAGTAGTTTAAAGACCATTTTCGGAATTTGGTTCGCTTGTGAAACCATACTAATTGCAACTTCAGTCAATAATTTGAACTTTAAAAAATCACTCATCTCCTGCGCCATGTCTGCATCTTCAATTCGTGATGCAGCATCTGTTAACGCCATACTTTGGTTATTTAAATTTTCAATATTAAACTGTAAACGATTTATCATTGCACCAAGGTCGGCACGATGAATTGACACACTTTGCAAAGCCTCTTCAATTTTACGGATTGCCGCTCTTGCTTCTTGTTCTGTTGAAATCTTGATGTCATGTTGTGTAGGGGAAGGGGGAATAGATTTTGATATATGTACCGTATGACCGATATCGTCTAATGTAATAGGGCGGTTTGGAACGTCAAATACGGATAAATCATTAAACTTAGTCGTCTCGCCAATATAGCCAATTTGTTCTGTTAAAGATTGAAACTCTTTATTCAGCGAATGACGGTTTTTATTTGAATTTGTACCGTTTGAGGATTGAACGGCCAAATCACGCATACGCTGTAAAATATTCGTCACAGTTTGAAGTGCAGCTTCCGCTGTACGAAGCATCGATAGTGCATCTTCATTATTACGAATCGCCACGCGCATACCACTTGCTCGCGCGTGCATACGAGTCACAATTGCAACATTCGCTGGATTATCAGAAGCAGTATTTAACTTCTTACCAGTCGCCAAATGCTCCATCGCCACATTCATATGCTTCTCATTCTCATACAACGACTGCCTAGCATTCATACTCAAAACATTCGTACCAATACGCATAATAGACACCCCTTATAGATTGATATAGTTAGTGTTCTAAAGCTAATAAAAGGTCATGAAAAGATAAAAGGCTTATGCTTATTTGCTATTTGTGTTTTAGCATAAGAGGGGATCAAGATAAGCACTGACCGCTTCTATGCATGGCAGATACTCTCTTTCACATAAAAAAGAAAGTTTTATAAATAATCTATCTATATAGAAAAAATAAACCTCTCCGCAAGCAGAGAGGTTTATTCAGGAAACTAACTCAAATGGCTTATTGTAATAATTTAGAAACCATTTGTGGAGTTTGGTTTGCTTGAGAAAGCATGCTGATTCCAGCTTCGTTCAAGATTTTGAACTTAGTCATTTCAGACATTTCTTTCGCCATGTCAGCGTCTTCGATTTGAGAAGCAGCTGAAGCCATAGAAGAAGATTGGCTCTTCAGGTTGTTTACGTTAAAGTCAAGACGGTTTAATGTAGCACCTAGAGTTGCACGGTTAGAAGCAATGTTTTTTAATGCTGTATCGATCGATGCAATTGCACCAGAAGCATTAGCTTTAAGATCTGTAGTCTCAAGTTTTGTTAAAGTAGCAAATTCTTTACCTAAGTTTTGTGCTGCAACTTTTGATCCAGCATCATCTGCTTTAGTGTAGGCATCTAATTTTGCTTCGATTTTTTTCACATCATCTGCAGACATGAAAGATTTAACCTTTTCAAATTCTTTCATAGTAGCATTTACTTGTGGATCAAGATCCGCTTTAGTGGCATCTGTTGTTTTTCCAAGAGTGTCAAATGATGTTGCAGTAGCTTCATATACTGTTTTTTCTACTTTATCAGTTCCAATAGATAAAGTAGAAAGTCCTAATTCTTTAGTAGACACATTAGATAAGTTGATGTTAATTTGCTTACTTGTATCAGCATTATCTAATGTTTGAACTGCGATAGTTTTATTTGAACCATCTAATAATTTTTTATCATTGAACTCAGTGTTTGTAGAAATATAATCGATTTGTTCTTTTAATGCATCAAACTCTTTGTTTAATGCAGCTTGGTTTTCGTTAGTATTTGTACCATTTGCAGATTGGTTTGCAAGGTCACGCATACGAAGTAAGATATTAGATACTGAGTTCATTGCTGAATCAGCAGTACGGATTAATGAAATACCGTCTTGAGTGTTGTTAGCTGCTACTCCTAATCCGCTTTCACGAGCACGCATACGAGTTGCGATTGCAAGACCTGCTGCATCGTCAGAAGCGTTGTTGATACGTTTACCGCTTGATAAACGGTCCATAGCGTTGCTCATTTTAGCTTGGTTTTGGCGCATGTACTCTTGAGTACGCATGCTGTTAATGTTTGTATTAATTCTCATGTTAAGAAACCCCCATTTTTTTATATTGACTTTTCTGCAAATTGAAAAACGGTAATATGCGAAAAAATCAATTTCGAGATTTATTGTAATCCTTGCCACAACGGGTGTCAACTAAAAATTCGAATTAATAAATATAAAAAAATAACAGTTTAACAATATATTCATTTTTTTATTACATAATTATTAAAAGGATTATTGCAAACTTTAAAAAAAAACTCTAATATTAGATTATCTTTGTTTACCGAAAAGGTGATATTATGATAGTTGGAAATATAGTAAAAGAAGTGCTTGCATATAAAAAAGGACAAATTCAGCAAAAGCTAAGTAGTCCACAAGCATTTGTTAGTAGTCGTTTTCAAGAGAAATTGCAGAGTGAACCTGCGAAGGAGACGAAGGCTACTACGCAGCCGGCAAAAATAGAAGATATGAGTCAGCCGGTACAATCTACGAAAATAGAAACGGTTGTTAATAAGCCGGAACAATCTATTAATAAAGTAGATGAAGCGAGTAAGCCTGAAGAAAAGGGTGAAACGAAGAAAGCAGATGAAGTGCAAGTTGCGCAAAAAGAGTTTGAACGACGTTTCCCAGAAACGAAAAATGAGGCTGCTGATACGTGGGAATTAACGAAGAAGTATAATATTCAAAAAATACGTTCTTCTAATGAAGGGAAGTATGAGGATATTATTGATCGAGTAAGTCGTACATACGGAATTCCAAAAACGTTAATTCAAAAAATGATTGAAGTAGAGTCTAATTTTAATCCGAAAACGGTGTCACATGCCGGTGCGATGGGACTTATGCAGCTTATGCCAGCGAATGTGAAGGAGATGGGTGTGAAGAATCCCTTTTCACCAGCTGAAAGTATTGAAGGTGGCGTGAAAGAGTTAAGCGGTTATTTAAAGAAAAATAACGGCGACTTAGTATTGGCGCTTGCTTCTTATAATGCTGGTCCTGGTAATGTGAGAAAGTACGGAGGCGTACCGCCATTTAAAGAAACGCAAGGATATATTAAAAAAATATTAAATATCGACGTTTCAAAATAAGAAGTTTCATATATAGAGAGAACATGAAATTTTCGTGAACATGATATGGGAGTTGGCTAGATTTGAAATTACAAGATGATATTCCGTTAACAATTTATTTTGAAATCGGAAATACGAAAAAGAAAATTGAAGATCTGCTTCATATTACGAAAGGTACATTGTATCGTCTTGAAAATTCAACGAAAAATACGGTGCGTCTTATGCTTGAGAATGAAGAGATTGGAACCGGAAAGATTTTGACGAAGAATGGAAAGATGTACGTTGAAATCGTTGAATTGAAAAGGTAGGGAAGGGGATTGTCATGAGTGGCGAAAAATTAAGCCAAGAGCAAATTGATGCCCTGCTGAAGGCGGTAAATGAAGGCGAGGAAATGCCAGCTTTCGCACAAGAAGCAGGAAAGCAAGAGAAATTTCAAGAGTATGATTTTAATAGACCAGAGAAGTTCGGTGTTGAGCATTTACGTAGTTTGCAAGCGATTGCTTCTACGTTTGGAAAACAGACGTCACAGACGTTATCAGCGCGTATGCGTATTCCAATTGAACTAGAGCCTTCAACAGTTGAGCAAGTTCCATTTACGAGTGAGTATGTGGAGAAAATGCCGAAAGATTATTATTTATATTGCGTAATTGATCTCGGTTTACCAGAGCTTGGAGAAATTGTTATTGAGATTGATTTAGCATTCGTTATTTATATTCATGAATGTTGGCTTGGCGGAGATAGTAAGCGTAACTTTACGATGCGCAGACCGTTAACAGCGTTTGAGTTTTTAACGCTTGATAATATATTCTTGCTTCTTTGTAAAAATTTAGAGCAATCATTTGAAAGTGTTGTTGCGATTGAACCGAAATTTGTAACGACGGAAACAGATCCGAATGCATTAAAGATTACGACAGCGAGCGATATCATTTCATTACTTAACGTAAATATGAAAACAGATTTTTGGAATACGACGGTGCGTATCGGAATTCCATTCTTATCTGTTGAAGAAATTATGGATAAGTTAACGTCTGAAAATATTGTCGAACATTCTTCAGATAAACGTAAAAAGTATACGTCTGAAGTGGAAATGAAAGTAAATCAAGTGTACAAACCTGTTCACGTTGCAATTGGTGAGCAGAAAATGACAATGAGTGAAATTGAACAAATTGAAGAAGGCGATATTATTCCGCTTCATACGAAAGTTTCGGATGAATTACTTGGTTATGTAGATGGAAAGCATAAATTTAATTGTTTTATTGGAAAAGATGGAACGCGTAAGGCGCTCCTATTTAAAAGTTTTGTAGAGTAGGAGGATCCATATGAAGCATGAAGTATCTCCTGTGTCATTAATGGGATTAGAAGATTTTGCAGGAAAGCGAAATGAAGCAGGTAAAGCACATATTGATACTGTTTCAGATATTTCGATTGAACTTGGTGTAAAGCTTGGAAAGTCATCTATTACACTTGGTGATGTAAAGCAGTTAAAAGTTGGCGATGTTCTGGAAGTAGAGAAAAACTTAGGACATAAAGTAGATGTGTATTTAAGTAATATGAAAGTCGGCATCGGTGAAGCAATCGTAATGGACGAGAAATTCGGTATTATCATTTCTGAAATTGAAGCTGATAAGAAACAAGCGGCGCTTATGAAAGCGCAAAGTCAAATGCAAGATAAAGAGTAGAGGAGGAGTCATATGTCGTATATGACGACCTTATTTCAAGTCGTTTTACTGTTTGGTGCGCTCGGCTACGGTGCATATTATATGACGAAAAAGACGCGCAAACAGCAGTTTTTTAAGCAGGGTGAAAATGGCCATATACAAGTAAAAGACGGCGTTTATTTAAATCATCAAACGAGTGCCTTTTTATTTGAAGTGGACGGAAAGCAAGTGTTCACTGTTATTAGTAATAACGGTGTGCAGTCTGTGCAATTAACCGGAACAGGAAATCAGTTTCAACAAGCACTAGAAGACGCGGTGAAGACTGAAACGAAAAAAGTAGAGGATCCATCATGAGAATAAAGAAACAGTTATCATTATTAGCCGTTATTTTCGTATTTTCTATCGTTTTTTCAATTATTTTTGTAAATCCAGCGTATGCAGCCCCGAACGGTTTTATTAATTTCGAAAATGGAAAAGAGTTTACGAGTAATTCAAGTGTACAACTATTTGCGCTCGTTACCCTTTTATCATTATCTTCTTCTATCGTTCTATTATTTACACATTTTACTTATTTTATGATCGTTCTAGGGATTACACGTCAAGGACTTGGGGTAATGAATTTACCACCAAACCAAGTGCTTGTTGGACTTGCATTATTTTTATCACTCTTTACGATGCAGCCTGTACTTGGGCAACTGAAGAGCGATGTGTGGGATCCGATGACGAAAGAGAAAATAACAGTAAGTCAAGCTGCGGAAACGACAGCTCCTATTATGAAAGAATATATGTCAAAGCATACGTATAAGCATGATCTAAAAATGATGCTGAAAGTACGCGGAGAAGAGTTGCCGAAAGATTTAAAGGATCTTTCACTATTTACGCTCGTACCATCCTTTACGTTAACGCAAATTCAAAAAGGTTTACTAACAGGGATGTTCATTTATTTAGCGTTTGTATTTATAGATTTGATTATTAGTACACTTTTAATGTACCTCGGGATGATGATGGTACCGCCGATGATTTTAAGTTTACCGTTTAAAATACTCGTTTTCGTATATTTAGGTGGATATACAAAAATCGTCGACATTATGTTTAAAACGGTCGCCTGAAGCGTTTGATGCTATGTGATAGGAGTCATATAAATGAATACGTCACCAATTATAGATATTTTTCAAACCTTTTTTTATAAAGGGGTTATGATTTTAATGCCGGTTGCCGGCGTAAGTATGATTGTCGTTATTATCATCGCTGTTATTATGGCGATGATGCAAATTCAAGAGCAAACGCTGACGTTTTTACCGAAAATGGCGAGTATTGTCCTCGTTATTATCATTTTAGGTCCGTGGATGTTCCAAGAGTTAACGACGCTTATTTTAGATTTATTTGATAAAATCCCATCGCTATTGCGTTCGTACTAAGATAGGTGAACTGAAATGAATATGGAATTATGGGCGGCGACGTTTTTTGCGTTTTGCCGCATTACTTCATTTTTATATTTTTTACCGTTTTTCTCAGGACGATCTATTCCAGCTATGGCGAAGGTTACATTTGGGCTCGGTCTGTCGATTACAGTTGCCGATCAAGTTGATGTTTCTCATATAAAGACGGTTTGGGATGTAGCTGCTTATGCAGCGACGCAAATTGTCATTGGATTATCTCTTTCAAAAATTGTAGAAATGCTGTGGAACATTCCGAAAATGGCTGGACATATTTTAGACTTTGATATCGGTTTATCACAGGCGAGTTTGTTTGATGTGAATGCAGGATCACAGTCTACTTTACTTTCAACACTTTTTGATATGTTCTTCCTCATTATTTTTATTTCACTTGGCGGCATTAATTATTTCGTTGCCACGATTTTAAAGTCGTTTCAATATACAGAGGCGATTTCAAAATTGCTGACGACTAGTTTCTTAGATAGTCTACTCGCAACGCTATTATTTGCGATCACATCAGCGGTTGAAATTGCTCTTCCGCTTATGGGAAGTTTATTCATCATTAACTTTGTTCTAATTTTAATTGCAAAAAACGCTCCGCAATTAAACGTTTTTATGAATGCATACGTAATTAAAATTACATGTGGTATTTTGTTTATTGCGATGAGTGTACCGATGCTCGGTTATGTGTTTAAAAATATGACGGATGTATTACTTGAAGAATATACGAAACTATTTAACTTTTTCTTAACGAAGTAGGGGGACGCGCATGGCAAAGGATAATAAAACAGAAAAGGCCACCCCGCAGAAGCGTAAAAAATCGCGTGAAGAAGGGAATATTGCCCGGAGTAAAGATTTAAATAATTTATTTTCCATTCTCGTATTAGCAGTTGTCGTTTATTTCTTCGGAGATTGGCTAGGGTATGAGATTGCAAATTCCGTAGCGGTGCTGTTTGATCAAATTGGAAAAAATACAGATTCAACCGAGTATTTTTATTTAATGGGGATTTTATTACTGAAAGTATCAGCTCCGATATTAATACTCGTATACGCTTTTCATTTATTCAATTATATGATTCAAGTCGGCTTTCTATTTTCTTCTAAAGTCATTAAACCGAAAGCGTCACGTATTAATCCGAAAAACTATTTTACGAGACTGTTTAGTCGTAAAAGTTTAGTAGATATTTTGAAATCACTGTTTTATATGGGATTAATCGGTTACGTCGCTTACGTTCTCTTTAAAAAGAATTTAGAGAAAATTGTCAGTATGATTGGATTTAACTGGACTGCATCACTTACTGAAATTATTAGGGAAATTAAATTTATTTTCTTAGCAATTTTAATTATTTTAATCGTTCTTTCTATTATTGATTTCATTTATCAAAAATGGGAGTACGAGCAAGATATTAAGATGAAAAAAGAAGAAGTGAAACAAGAGCATAAAGATAATGAAGGGGACCCGCAAGTTAAAGGGAAACGAAAAAACTTTATGCATGCAATCTTGCAAGGAACAATTGCGAAGAAGATGGATGGCGCAACGTTTATTGTAAACAACCCGACTCATATTTCGGTCGTACTTCGTTACAATAAACACGTTGATGCAGCACCAATTGTCGTTGCAAAAGGGGAAGATGAGCTCGCATTATATATACGAACGCTTGCCCGTGAACAAGAAATACCAATGGTGGAAAACCGTCCACTTGCTCGTTCTTTATATTATCAAGTCGAGGAAGATATGGCGATTCCAGAAGATTTATACGTAGCTGTAATTGAAGTTATGCGCTATTTAATTCAGACGAACGAACTTGAAGTATAATAGCGCGTTTGGAGGAGATCTCTTTGTTTAAGATAGATTCTGCAAGAACCTATTTTTCTATCTTTTTAGCAGCGTCATTCGTAGTGGCGCTCTTAATTCCACTTCCACCATTTATACTTGATATCATTATCGTTTTTCTACTAAGTATGTCAGTACTTATTTATATGCGAGCGACAAGTATTAACGAGTGGGATGAATTAAAGTCATTTCCGACGATGTTGTTATTAATCGGGATTTTCCGCGTATCGATTAACGTTTCGACGACGCGAGCGATTTTGACAGACGGAAATGCCGGTCATGTTATTGAAGAGTTCGGCCAGTTCGTAATTGGCGGAAACTTATTAATTGGTATCGTTATTTTTACAGTATTAATCATATTCCAGTTTATCGTTGCAAACGGTGCATCGCGTACAGCTGAAGTAGCAGCTCGTTTTACACTTGATTCTTTACCAGGGAAACAAATGTCTATCGATGCTGATTTAAACCAGCGTATTATTTCAGAAAAAGATGCACAAGCAAAACGAAAAAAATTAAATATGGAAACAGAGTTTTACGGAGCGATGGATGGTGCCGGGAAGTTCATTAAAGGGGACGTTATTTTCGGGATTGTCATTTTATTCGTAAACATTATTTTCGGTTTAATTGTCGGAATGATGCAGCAAGGAATGAGCTTTGCAGATGCGGCTCTTCATTATACACAGTTAACTGTCGGTGACGGAATCGTAAACCAAATTGGATCGCTTATGCTTGCGATTTCAACAGGTATTATCGTAACGCGTGTATTTGATGGTTCACCGGATACGGTAACGGAAGGAATCTTTAAAGAGTTATTAGCACATGAAGTTGTTGTATATGCGCTCGGTGGTTTGTTTATCGCAATGGGTATTTTTACTCCGCTACCGTTTCTACCATTCGCACTTGTTGGCGGAACGATTATCTTCTTGGGCATTCGTAATAAAAATCGAATAAAGAAAGAAAAAGAAGACGAGCTTCAAAAAGAAATAGAAATGATTCAAGGCGAAGATGAGCAACTGCAACAAGTGGAAGATTCATTTGGAGTATTTACGGATAAATATCCAATTATAGTAGAACTCGGTTTAGATTTAGCAGCACTTGTAAAGCAG
This sequence comes from Bacillus sp. PK3-067, assembly GCF_056738645.1. NCBI lineage: Bacteria > Bacillati > Bacillota > Bacilli > Caryophanales > Bacillaceae > Bacillus > Bacillus sp. PK3-067. The sequence goes on from NZ_CP096490.1 coordinate 1,592,590, forward strand.
AAAATTAACGGGGAAACAGCGCGTGATAAAGTTGTTCTTATGAGGAAGTCAATTATTACTGACCTTGGTATTAACGTTCCTGGAATTAACTTTAAAGATAATACGAGTTTTAGACCACGCGGACGTTACATTATTCGAATTAAAGGTGCGAAGGCGGCTGAGGGTGTTTTAAAATCAGGTTATTTATTAGCATTGAAAACGCCAAACGTAATGGCTGATTTAGATGCAGAGCCAGCGAAAGATCCAATTTTCGGTGAAGATGGATATTGGATTTTAGAGCATATGGTGCAAGATGCACAAATGAAAGGCTATCAAGTGTTAGAGCCACTTAGCATATTAATTACACATTTAGATGTTGTCGTAAGACGTAATCTGCATGAATTAATTCAGCGCCAACATGTAAAAGACTTAATTAACTCGCTTGAAAATGATAATGGCGTTCTATTAGAAGAGATTAAGAAGAAAGAAATTGATTTATCACTCGTTCAAAATGTTATTAAACAACTTCTAAAAGAAGGTATTTCTATTCGTGATTTACCAACAATTATTGAAGGTATTATTGACGGAAAAGAAGTGTATCAAAATCACGTTGATGGTGTGACATCATTTGTTCGTGAATGTATTTCAAAAGTTATTTGTGAAAATGCGAAAAATCCGGACGGAAAAATTTATGCAGCGCTCTTCTCTGATTCAATTGAGTTAGATGCGGATGTTGTGAATAATTCATATCAAGGTTACTTGTTAAACTGGGATTTAGATTTAGAAACACGTGTCGTTGAGCAAGTGCAGCGCGTCTTTAAGCAAGCACGTTTAATGGGAAGAGAACCAGTGTTATTAACACGTAGAAAAGATTTTAGATTTGCAATTGTAAGACTGCTAGAACGTTATCAAGTAGAAGCACAAGTACTTTGTATTAGCGAATTAGCACCAGAAATTGTTGTGGATCAAATTGCCTATATTGAATAGTAGGGGGTGAAGTAATGGAAAGTACAGAAAAGAAGGAAGCGTTAATGCGAATAAAAGCAGCTTCGAAAAATGAATTGTATCGAAAGTTATTTGACCAATATGGTACAGATTATTATTACGTTGTCGATGAAAGTGTAAAACGAAATATACCGTTTTTTTGGAAAAAGGATTATGAAATGTTAGTTGCTTTTCCAGAAGAAAAACAGGAAGAAGTGAATGAAGGTACAGCTCAATTTCATGAACAGTTAATGGATGTTGTGAATGATCCTTCAGAACAAATTGTGAAGGCGAATGGAATTCAATCAGTACTGCACAATTTAGAAAATGTAACGACTCCTATGTCATACGCGGCGATGCAAACAGGAAATAGTGAAGAATGGGCAAGAAAAAAAGAGAAACTATTAAAGCTGTTTGAAAAAGGAATTGTCGTGGTGAAACAGACGAAAGAAACGGAAGTAACGAAAAAGAAAAAAGTTGTGAAACAAGTCGTTCCACTAAAGAAAGAAGAAGTGGTTACAAAGAAAGAAAACCAAGAATCTGTACCGTTTATTATTCAAAAAGTAATTCGGATGCTAGAACAAAACGATGTGGAACAATATTTCATTCATGCATATGCTGAAAAGTTAAAAATAAAGTTTGAAAATGCAACGATGATTACGGAAGAAGAAGTTATCAGGTACATATTGGAAGATATGAAATCTCATTTCAATACGGAAAACGTCTTTGAAAAAGAAGTACAAACAATTGCATTAATCGGTCCAACTGGCGTTGGTAAAACGACGACACTGGCGAAAATGGCATGGCAATTTCACGGTAAGAACAAAACAGTTGGTTTTATAACGACCGATCATTCGCGCATAGGGACAGTGCAGCAATTGCAAGATAACGTAAAGACAATTGGATCTGAAGTAATTGCTGTACGTGATGAAGCTGCAATGACAAGAGCGCTTACGTATTTTAAAGAAGAAGCACGCGTCGATTATATTTTAATTGATACAGCCGGAAAAAATTATCGTACGTCAGAAACAGTGGAAGAAATGATTGAAACGATGGGACAAGTAGAACCAGATTATATTTGTTTAACGTTATCAGCTTCTATGAAAAGTAAAGATATGATTGAAATCATTACAAACTTTAAAGATATTCATATAGATGGTATTGTGTTTACGAAATTTGATGAAACAGCAAGTAGTGGCGAATTGTTGAAAATTCCAGCGGTATCATCAGCTCCTATTGTATTAATGACAGATGGCCAAGACATAAAGAAAAATATACATATCGCTACAGCTGAACATTTAGCAAAACAAATGTTACAAACATCGTAGAAAAGAGGTGAAGAATAAGGCGCTTGCCTTATTCAAACGAATATGAACGGTCTTTATATAGGTTCTATGGGCATGATGAATTACATGCAGCGCATTAATGTTCATTCGAATAACGTTGCAAATGCTCAAACGACAGGATTTAAAGCAGAAAATATGACGTCTAAAGTATTTGATGTACAAGACACATATCGCCGCGGAGATGGGGCGGTAACAAATATCGGTTCGGTCGATTACGCTGTAGTACCAGCTGCAACGCATGTGAATTTAGTACAAGGAAATATACAAATGACAAATAGCGCTACAGATTTCTTTTTAGATGACGGCGCGGCCGGCACAACATCATTTTTCGTTACTTCTAAAAATGATGAAACGTTTTTAACGAGAGATGGTAGTTTCACATTAAATAGTGATCGTTATTTACAAACGTCATCTGGTGCTTTCGTAATGGGAGAGAATAATGAGCGTATTCGTATTCCAGAAGGAGCAAAGGTTGCTGTACAAGCAGACGGTACATTATATGATGAAGTAACACAAAATAATATTGGTCGTTTACAAACAAAAACAGTAGATGCAGAAACGAATGCACGTCTCGTGCAACGTGAAAACAAAAGCTTTACACTAGCAGAAGGAAACATTGCTAATTTACCGAACGGAACAGGAATAGTAAAAAATCATATGCTAGAAAATTCAAATGTAGATATGACGAAAGAGATGGCAGATCTTATGACAGATCAAAAGATGATTCAAGCATCACAGCGCGTTATGACTTCATTTGATAAAATTTATGAAAAAGAAGCGAATGAAATATTGAGATAGTGGACTCCTAATAAAGGAGTCTTTTATTAATTTTAAATTTCAGAATTATCATTTGACTTTAAGGAGCTTCTTTTTTATATTAGTAGGTATAACTATAACTACTAAAGAGGTGAGAGTATGACAACGGCATTATATTTAGAAGATGCATACAAAACGAGTTGCGAAACAGAAGTGATAAAAGTAGAAGGGAATAAAGTATTTGTAAAGGAAACAGTTTTTTATCCAACTGGTGGAGGGCAAGAATGTGATACGGGTGTCATTGTACAAGATGGGTCTGTATTTAAAGTTGAAAAAGTAAAGAAGGAGCAAGGAGAAATAGTTCACTATATAAAAGATGAAGCTCAAGTAAAATTAGGTCCAGTTAAATTAGAGATAAATTGGGAAAGACGTCATAATTTAATGCGTCATCACTCTTTACTGCATCTTATCGGAGCTGTTGTTTATGAAAAGTATGGAGCTCTATGCACCGGAAATCAAATTTATCCTGATAAAGCACGTATCGATTTTAATGAGTTACAAGAGTTATCGAGCGTGGAAGTAGAAGAAATTGTTGAGGAAGTGAATAAACTTATTAAGCAAAATAAAGAAATTTCCACTCGTTATATGAGCCGCGAAGAAGCAGAAAATGCTGTAGGAATGATTAAAACAGCAATAAATCTCCTGCCAACTACCATCCAAGAAATCCGCATTGTTACAATTGAAAATTTAGACGAACAAGCTTGTGGGGGCACACATGTGAAAAATACGAGTGAAATAGGAACACTTGTTATTGATAAAGTAAAAAGTAAAGGGAAGCAAAATCGTCGTTTTGAAGTAAGGGCGATTTAGATTGTGAGGGGTTACCGATGGATGAAATTATAAAGGAGTTACAAAAGTTAGGATTTTCCCAGTATGAATGTAAAGCGTATATTGGATTGTTAAAACATTCCCCAGTAACAGGCTATGAAGTGAGTAAACAAACAGGAGTACCTCGTTCTATGATTTACGAGGTACTCGGTAAGTTAATGGATAAAGGAGCGGTGCATATTGTACCTTCTGAACCAGTTAAATATGTACCAGTACCAGCTACCGAATTAATGAATCGAATGCGAAAAGACTTTGAAAAGTCCTTTGAATTTTTAGATGAGAAACTAAATTGTTTAGAACAAGAGCGACAAATAGATGTAATTTCGCATATTCGCTCAAATGATCGTGTTTTAAAAGAAATATGCAATATAATTAATAGGGCAAAGGAAGAATTATGGATTTCTGTATGGGAAGATCAAGTGCATGAAATTGAGCCATACATTCATCAAAAGAAAGAGGAAGGCGTACATATATTTTCAATCTTATTTGGAGCTCCAGAAACAAAAATAGGAGCGACGTTTCATCATAATTATATGAAGCCCCACGTTGTTGAAAAGAGAATGGGTGGTCATTTAACTGTTATTGCTCGTGATGGAGAGGAAGTATTAATTGCGAACTTCTCAAATGATAGCACTTCATGGGCCGTTACAACGTATGACCCAGCGCTAGTTCTCGTTGCGACAGAGTATGTGCGGCACGATATTATGGTTGAAGAAATCACAAAGGAATTTGGAGCTGATAAGTTAGATACGTTATGGCGTGAAAATATAGATTTAGTTCATGTCGTAACAGGAAAACGAACTTTAGAAGGAATGGAGGATGATAGAGATGAGTAAAGCTCAGGCACATGTAGCTTTGCAGAGCGATGATACATTTCAGCAAGGAGTAAAAGATTGTTTACCAACTGTATTTGGTTATTTGAGCATCGGTATAGCAGCTGGTGTAATTGCAAAAACAGCAGGTTTTTCTATCATTGAAATTGCATTTATGTCCACTTTAATTTATGCAGGTTCTGCCCAATTTATATTAGCTGGTATGTATGCAGCCGGTGCTCCTGCTTCCGCAATTATTTTTACTGTATTTTTTGTTAATTTACGCCATTTATTAATGAGCGCAGCGCTTGCACCGTACTTTACGAAAATTCCTCTATTTAAAAACTTAATCATCGGTTCGCAAATTACAGATGAAACTTTCGGCGTTGCAGTGCAGCATGCAGCGCAAAAAGGATATTTAGGTGAAAGATGGATGATTGGGCTTAACGTAACAGCGTATTTAAATTGGATACTTGCTACCATTATTGGTGGGCTATTTGGTGAGTGGATACCAGATCCACATACATATGGGATGGATTATGCATTACCAGCGATGTTTATCGGATTATTTGTTCTTCAGCTCATAAGTAGTAAACCAAAACTAGTAATTCATTTAAGTGTTGCAATTGTATCGATTATTATCGCATACGTTTCACACCTATTTATGCCAGATAGTATAGCGGTTATTATCGCAACATTACTAGCAGCGACGATTGGAGTGGTGATTGAAAAATGGAAATGAGATTAGATGTATTATTACTTTTACTAGCAGCAGGAGCTGTTACACTCGTGCCACGTATTTTACCTCTACTCGTATTTAGCAAACTACAAATTCCTGAATGGGGTTTAAAATGGTTAAATTACATACCAATTGCGATATTAGCAGCGCTTTTAGCACAAGTTTTATTTATGCATGAGACGATGCAGTGGGATTACCTTATCGCAGCAATTCCAACATTTCTTGTAGCGATATATACTCGTAGTTTATTAGGTACAGTATTAACGGGAGTGGTTGTGATTATTTTGTTACGTTTCTTTTTCTAAAAAGGATTACGCTCATATAATAGCGAAAAGTGTAATAACATGAAAAATATAGGGGTGGTGTTATGATACTTTTAACGATAGGAGCAATTTTGTTAACGTTGTTTATTTTCTTTATTATCGGTTTCGTTACGTTTATGATGTTTGTTGATAAGGCGACACCTCAAATATATTATACACCTTGTGAATCAGTGACAGTGAAAACTAAAGGTAAACATGGAAGGAAGAAAAGTTGAAAGTTGGCTTTTCTTCCTTCTTCTATTACATCCCCGAAATAACTAACAACAATAATCCAAATAAAAAACTAGTCAAGGAAAGAAAAACGATACATATGGAGAATACACGATTATTTTCCCATTCACGCCAGAAAGTTATAAAACCTAAAATACAAAGGAAAAACCAAATGGGTAGGAATAGGAACTCACTAATCTTTTCGGGAAGTAACGCATAAAAAGTTGATAAATATAAAATCCAATTTGTAAAAAATAAAATGCAAACGATAATAGATTGTAAGTAGAGGCGGTTGAAAAATATCCCTTTTTTTACGGTTATAAAAATGATAGTTAGCGCTGAGATAAAGGAAATGAGTATGAAAATAAGTAAGAGTAATGTAAGTGTCATTTACATCTCCTTTATAAGAGTGTTTTTTACAAGAAATGAATCTATTAAATTGTATGCTTGTTTTGTAGAGTGCTCGTTATATTTTTCAGTGTACGGATTTAGAAATCCATGTTCACCGTGTAGTTGTTTTATTTCTAATAAAGGGTTATTCTGTTGCTGCAATGTTTGAATGAAAGAGGATACTGAAAAACTAGCTTCTTTTTCAGGGAATATAAGTAGTGTAGCGCATGTAGGCTTTATGTGAACATAGTCGCGTATACGAGAACCGTAACATCCGATAATAAAATCTATTTTCGGATTGTTACTACATAGCCATGAGATGGTAGCTCCAACACTAAAGCCGATAAGTCCAATATGTGTATAACTACTAGAAAGATGAGAAATGAATTCTTCAATTTGCTTTTTTCCATCATCAAATCCAATATGATTTACAAAATGTTCATATGCTTTTTCTTCATCACGATAATGAAATGCGTGTTGTGATTGTAGAAGATTAGGACAGAATACATCTATATGAGATGAAGTAAAGTGCTGGGTAACGTGATGCATATGGTCGTTCACACCATATATTTCATGAACAATAACGAGAGCTAATTTTTCCTTCATAGTTATAAAGTACCTCTATGAAACTTAAATTCTTTCTCAACAAGGCAAATACGCAGATGGAAGTTTTCATACCATTGCTCACGACCTCTTTTTTTCGCTTCTTTATGTAAGGTGTTCTTCTTCCAATTTTCAATCGCATCAAGTGATTCCCAATAAGAAATTGTTATTCCGAGTCCAGAATTACCTCTTGCACTTTCTACACCTAAAAATCCAGGTTGTTGCTTTGCAAGTTTCTCCATTTCTTCGGCAACGGTATTATAGTCTGTTGTATCATTTGATAAATTAGAAGTGAATATAACTGCATAATAAGGCTTGTTTTTTTCTAAAGTAGATGCCATTATTTTTCCTCCTTAATGTATAGTACGAATAATTAATCCATAGTTTGTATTTTAGCAGGTCACAAAAAGAAAAGAAGTAGAAAATTCTTATTTTTTCAGCTCATGTAAAATAAAGGGTTGAAGAAATTTATAGTAAGTAATCTGAAAGAAGAAAAATGCCACTTCAAAAGAGAAGTGGCATTTCTTATATTTCCTCTAAGCTATTAACTGGAACAGTTAATTCGCGTTCTGGGTTTTTTACTTCATATATGCGGGCGGTTTCATTGCTTTCATCGACGTGTTGAATCATAACAGGCATGCCTTGAAAACTGACATTGGCTTGCTCTGCTGACACAGAAAGCTCTATTGCACGTTGTATATTCATTTATATTCCTCCCATCATTATTATCTTTGCTAAAAAAGAGGAATAATATACCATTTAGAGACATTCTTAAAGTTTTTGTATTATTTGTAATGTTTCTTTAATAAATGAAGTGAAGATGGAATCAGGATAGGACTGTACGATTTCATATGCTTCTGTTACTTCTTCAAGAGCTCTTTTTTTATCATTAAGTTTCACATAACAAAGAGCGCGATATGCCCCAGCTGTTGTAAGTCGTGCGTGATCAAGTGGATGGTTTATATAATCTGGTATGATAGCGCGTTGCAATGTTTTTAAAGCTTCTTCGTATTGTTTTAAACCATACAAAGCTTTTCCTTTTTCAAGATAATATGATCCATCATCTTGAAAAATTGGCTCATCTTTTAATTTTTCTCGAAATTGTTCTAAATGTTCTAATGCAACTGTATATTCATTAGCAATTGTGTTGTAGTAGAAAGCTTTTAAAAGATCAATAACCGCCGCAGAGAAATTATCTTCTGTAAAAATGGCGAATTGCTCTGATTTTTTTATGTAATGTAAATATTGTTCTTTATCAGCCGTGATTACTTTTTGATAAGATAAAATACGATAAAATTCATCTGTTTTATAATACACTTGATGCTTTTTTGAAAATGCAAGTGCATCTAAAATGACACTTTCACATTGTTCGTAATCACCACATGCAAGAAAAATAATTGCTTCATATAAATATAATTCGATATGTATAATGAGATCCATTTCTAAATGTTTCTCTTCATAGTCATTTCGGATACTAGCTATAAGTTGTAAACATTCAGCATATTTTTTACGTGTGAATATCGTAAAGGATAATTTTAATTTTGTTTCCGTACTATCCCGGTATAACGTATATTTCTCAAAAATAGAAGTAGCCTTTTCAACGTAATATTCAATATTGTAATCTTTCATTTTAGCCGCAGCTGTTACAAACTGTTTATATAAACGAGCAGTATTCAAAGTGGGAGGTAGCTCTTTTTGAACGATCGGTAGTAAAACCTCATATACTTCATCGTACTTGTTTGCTTTTATTAGTTTCTCCGTTTGTTGAATGAGTTCTACAATTTCTACATCATCATCTTCTAATAAAAAACTTGTTTCACATTCAAGTTTGTCAGCGATATATTGTAGTGTTTTCATAGAAGGTGTAGCTTTTCCATTTTCAATTTGACTTAGCATACTTTTTGTGAGTTCTGAACCTGCTAGATCAGTTTGAGTAAGCTTTTTTTCTTTTCGTAACGTTTTAATTTTTTCACCGAGAGTAGCCATATAATTGCTCCTTTATAGTTAGAAAGTTAAATGTCATTAAACTTTTTGTTGTAAAAATTGGAAAGTTAATTATATAATAAGTTTAACACAATTTAACTTTTAAGGGGAGAGTGTCAAAAATGGGGGATATAAGTATAGGACAACATGATTCAAGAATGAAGATTGCAACGAGAAATATTATTTTAATGATGATTGGGAAAATGACGTCTTTGCTAGGAGCCGGTATTTATACGTTTGCAATGGGATTATACGTATTAAAGACAACGGGTTCAGGAATGGGGTTTGCAACTACGCTTATTTGTGGATCGATTCCAAGGCTAATCTGTGGACCAATTGCTGGTGCTGTAGCTGACCGCGTCAATCGAAAATGGCTTGTCATCGGTACCGATTTGTTAAGTAGTTTAACAATGTTTATTATGTTTATCCTTGCAACTACTTTTGGGCCATCACTTCTGTTTATTTATGTTTCAGCAGCATTATTATCAATTTGTGCGAGTTTTTACTCTGTTTCATTAACTTCATCTATTCCAAGTTTAGTAGATGAAGGACGTATTCAAAAAGCCAGTGCTTTGAACCAGACGGCAGCATCTTTATCAAATATTTTAGCACCGATTATTGGCGGGGTTGTATTTGGTTTCTTTTCAATTAAATCGTTTTTCCTATTGAATAGCATTACATTCTTTTTAGCGGTTGTTGTGCAATTATTTATCGTATTTGATTTATACAAAAAAGAAATGGCTGAAAGTAAAGAGCATTTCTTGACGAGTATAAAAGAAGGGTTTTCATATGTAAAAAGACAGCATGAAATATATGGTTTAATGAAAATTGCAGTAGGGGTAAACTTTTTTGCGAGTGCACTTTTCGTTTCACTTCCATATATTATTGTTCAAAATTTGCATCTATCTTCGAAGCAACTCGGTGTTGTAGAGGGAATGTTAGCAGTTGGGATGTTAATTGGTGCAATTGCGTTATCAGTACGTAAAGAAGTGAATAATCCGTTTCGTTCTGTTTATATTGGGTTGCTTTTATTTGCGGGCTTGAGTTTATGTACAGTGTTTCCATTAGTAGTCACCATCCCGAAAGTAGCAAGTTTTATTTACTATATCGCTTTTATGATGTTAACTGGTATATCAATGATGGTTGTAAATATCCCGATGCAAGTACATTTGCAAAAGACGACAGATCCAAGTTATTTAGGACGCGTTTTCGGCTTACTTGAAACAATTTCTACTGCAATCGCACCGCTCGGTATGATTGTGTATGGATTATTATTAGATATGTTGCCAACTAGCATTGTTATGATGACATTAGGCGGAGGTTTATTGTTAGTTGTATTAGTAGGAATAAAGAAGCATGTAATGAAAAAGCAAGTGGATGTGTCTGTCTAAAAGGCAATTTGACTTAATAAAATAAAAATGACCGAATTAGTATTTTAGTTTTTGAAACTCTTTTTCATGTATGTTACAGTATAGTGAGCAGGCAAAGAAAAGGAGACAACAGCATGAAAAAATTAAGTTTTGTTATGCTTTTTCTATTAGTCGTAATGGCTGGATGTAGCAATTATGACACATATATTGAAACAGGTATGCAATCATTGAAAGATGAAAAGTATAGTGATGCAACAATGTGGTTCGAAAAAGCAGAAAAAGAGAAATCAGGAAATGAAGCGAAATCATATAAAGAAGTTGCTGAGAGAATGGATCACGGAGCAACAGCATTAAAAGACGGTAAGTATTTAGAAGCGAAAGACATTGCAAATGAAGTGTTACAAAAGAAAAAAGATGATGAACTTGAAAAAGCTGTAACATCAAATGCAGAGAATATGCTTCAAAAAGCAAAAGATGTGGAAGAGAAAGTAAATGAAAGAGTGGCAAAGCGTAGAAAGGTAGAAGAAGAAGGAATCGATAAACTTATTAAAGCTGTCGATAGTATAGATGAAGTGAAAGAAAAAGAGAAGAAAGTATCAGAAGCATTAGATAAGGCTGAAGAGGCGCAAGCAAAAATTGAGGCAAAGAAAAATAAATAGATTTATAGTTTAAAAGGCTGTCGTGCATAACGACAGCCTTTTAATTTTTTGTTGTAAATGAAGTGATGCTTTGTAGTAAAAAAGAAATGATTTTAGAATTCCATCTGTCCTCATGATGAATCGTATAAATATTACGCTGAAATTCAAATTCAGGGATTGGTATATAGCATAGCTCATTTCGTTGTATTTCTTGCTCGATAGCAAGTTTAGAAATAAAGGCAATTTCATTACCATATTTTAAAATTTGTTTCATTGTTTCTAATGAGTCTAATTCAATTTCAGATTGGAATGTAATGTTGTGCGCCAACGTCCATTGTGTAAGTAAATCTCTCGTTGTAGATGGATTACGATGCAATAGTATGCGTTCCTTTTCGATATTTTGTAACGATACATTGTCTTTCTTTGAAAAATGATGTTCTTTGGAAAAGGCAAGAACAAGTGTATCGGGCATTATATTCGTTTGTTTTAAAAGTGGTTCATCAAATGGAGCAGCGGAAATTATCCCAAGATCGATTTCGTGATTTTGTAGCATCATTCGAATTTCAGGGGCTGTTTTCACTAGTAGCGTTATTTTTATATTGGGAAATTCGCATTGAAATTGATGAACGACTTCTGGCAAAAGATAAGTCGCTGGTACATAACTAGCGCCGATTGTTATAGCACCTTTATGAAAATCTTTAAACTCTTGCGTGACACGTCTAGCTTCTTTCATAAGCGCATCTATTTTACAAGCATAATGGTGCAAAGCCTCACCAGCCTCTGTTAAGAAATACCTTCCAGAACGTAATTCAAATAAAGACACACCGAGTTCTTCTTCTAAGCTTTTTATATGAAATGTAATAGTTGGTTGTTTAACGCCAAGTTTTTCTGCAACGATTGTAAGCTTTTTGTATTTCTTAATAAGTACTACAATTTCTAATTTTAAGAGATTCATTATGAATTGCCGCCTTTTTTATTTTAACTATAGAAAAAATCTATAGAAATAAATAGTTTATTAGAAGTTTTTTAATTTAATCTTTACAGTACATTAACATTGAGTATAAATCTTCCATATAGAATGAAAGCAGGTTAAGAATGAGGGGAGAGAGGTGAAGCAATGGATATTACAATTAGTGGATTAGAAAAGACATTTGGAAAAATACAGGCGTTAAAGCCGTTGCAGATTGTAATGAAACAAGGGGAATTCACTACACTTTTAGGACCTTCGGGGTGTGGGAAAACGACTTTGCTTAGAATGATAGCAGGACTTGAAGAACCGGATAAAGGAGAAATATATTTTGGAGACCAGTGCATGTATTCTGCTACAAAAAAGATAAAGACATCTCCTCATGAACGGAATATCGGTATGGTATTTCAAGATTTTGCTTTATGGCCGCACATGACTGTTTTTGAAAATGTTGCATTTGGTTTAAGGGCTACAAAGCAAACGAATCATTTACGAGAAAAAGTAGAAGATGCGATAAAGCGAGTTCGCCTGCAAGGTATGGAGAAACGGTATCCACACGAACTTTCTGGTGGACAGCAACAACGTGTCGCATTCGCTAGAGCAATTGTAACAAAACCTCACTTTATTTTGTTTGATGAACCGCTAAGTGCACTCGATGCAATTTTGCGAGAAGAAATGAGAATAGAGCTTATGGATATCGTTCATTCCATTGGTTTAACTGCACTGTATGTCACTCACGATCAAATAGAAGCAATGTCAATGTCAGACCAAATTATTGTCATGAAACAAGGAGAAGTATTACAAAAAGGAACACCGGAAGATATTTATGTGAAACCGTCTCATGAATTTGTTGCCAAATTTGTTGGTAAGGCGAATTGGCTTGTAGAGGGTGAAAAAATGATTCGTCCAGAGCATGTGAATTGGACAAAAAATGATGTGTGCGAAATGTATACAGGTGAAATTCAGCACGTTACATATGTAGGAGAACGTTATGAAGTGAAAGTAAATATGGGGACTTTAGGCATCTGGACAGCCTATCACAATAGTAAGCTAAGCATCGGTAAACCAGTATCGTTATATGTGCCAAAAAAATGTATTCATCATATAGGGGGAGAATCGTATGAAGAAATTCAGTTCGCTTAAGTCTTTATTTGTATGTACTTTATTATTTTCGGCTGTAGTAACAGGGTGTAGTTCAAAGACAGGCAATGCAGATGCGAAAAGTAAAAATACGACTGAAAAGAAAATTGTTGTATATAGTGCAGGGCCAAAAGGGTTAGCAGAAAAAATTCAAAAAGACTTTCAAAAGAAAACTGGTATAAAGGTGGAAATGTTTCAAGGGACAACTGGTAAAATTTTAGCGAGAATGGAAGCTGAAAAGAAAAATCCAGTCGTTGATGTAGTCGTACTTGCATCATTACCAGCGATGGAAGGATTAAAGAAAGAGGGTCAAACGTTAGCTTATAAAGAAGCGAAACAAGCTGATAAGCTGCGTTCTGAATGGTCAGATGATAAAGGACATTATTTCGGGTATAGTGCTTCAGCATTAGGGATTGTGTACAATACAAAAAATGTGAAGACAGCGCCTGAAGATTGGAGCGATATAACGAAAGGAGAATGGAAAGGGAAAGTGAATCTTCCAGATCCAGCACTTTCAGGTTCAGCTTTAGACTTTGTAACAGGATACGTGAAAAAGAATGGACAAGATGGATGGAATTTATTTGAGCAGCTTAAGAAAAATGAAGTTACAGTAGCAGGAGCAAATCAGGAAGCGTTAGACCCAGTTGTAACAGGTGCGAAAGATATGGTCATTGCGGGTGTTGATTATATGACGTATAGCGCAAAAGCAAAGGGTGAACCTGTTGATATTGTATATCCAAAAAGCGGAACAGTTATTAGCCCACGTGCAGCTGGGATTATGAAGGATAGTAAAAATGTTGAAGGTGCAAAAGAGTTTATTGATTATTTATTATCCGATGATGTACAAAAACAAGTTTCTAAAGCGTATTTATTGCCTGGTAGAACAGATATAAAAGCTGAAAATAGACCAAATGTAGAAGAGATTCCAGTATTAAATATTGATTGGAAAACAGTTGAGAAAGAGCAAGATGAAATAGGAAAACAATTTAAGAAAGTATTTCAATAAGATGGTGATTCCATGGTAAATCGATTCGTATCAGTAAGACAAGTTGGAATGACGGTAGCGTTATTACTTGTAGCGATGTTAATCGTCATTCCACTTTTTCTTATTTTATTTTCTAGTGTATATGAAAATAGTAGTTGGAACTTTTTAAAGCCTTTTGAAGTGATGCAGAGTGGTGGATTAGCTGGGATTTTTCTAAATTCGATGCTTCTAGGTGTACTCGTTGTAATAGGTGCTACAATATTTGCATTTCCATTAGCGTTTATTATGAGCAAAACAGATGTAGGAAAGTATAGTAAGTTAGATATTGTTTTTATGATTCCATTTATGACACCGCCGTATATTGGATCGATGGGCTGGATTTTGTTCATGCAACCTAACGGCTATTTTGAACAATTTTTCCCGATGCTAAAGACAGTTTCATCATCGTTTTTTAGTTTAGGAGGTATGGTATTAATTATGAGTCTGCATTTATTCCCATTCCTTTATTTCATGCTGAAAAACACGTTACTTCAGATTGGGAGTAGTAAAGAAGAAGCTGCAGCAGTTCATGGCGGAAGTTTTTTCTATCGTTTAAGAAAAATAATATTGCCGTTATTAGTATCAAGTTATGTAATGGGTGCTTTACTCATTTTCGTAAAGACGATTGCTGAATTTGGAACACCGGCTACATTCGGACGTAGAATAGGATTCCACGTGTTAACATCAGAAATCCATAAATTTATTTCGAGTTGGCCAATTGATTTTAGTAGTGCAACAGCATTATCTTTTTTATTACTTAGTGCTTGTATGCTCATTTGGTATATGCAAAATGTATTGAATCGAAAGTATTCATATGCAATAGTTAGTGGAAAAGGTGTGAAATCTAAAAGATATACTTTGTCTATATTTACGCGCGTTGTAGCATGGATGTATGTAATTGGTTTATTAATCGTATCAATTGGAATTCCATACTTTTCTATACTTATTGCTTCTTTTTCAAAATTAAGAGGCGGCGGTTTACATGTAAATAACTTTACAACAAGTCATTATGAGGCATTGTTTACAATGGGGTCTCCGGGATTAGAGGCTTTATGGAATAGTTTTCTTTTTTCACTCGTAACAGCGATTATTGCGGTAATGATTGGAGTCTTTTTGGCACTTATGATTCGAAAGGGGAAAAAAACCTCTGAAAAATGGCTTGATATGTGCGGTATGTTACCGAATATGGTACCAGGAATCGTTATGGTTGTAGGTCTTATTCTATTTTGGAATTCACCATATATGCCTATGTCAATTTACAATACACCAGTCATGGTTATCGTAACGTATGTTGTGCTGTTTTTACCTTACACGGTGCAATATGTAAAATCATCACTCGGACAAATTGATGATTCTCTCATGCAGGCAGGAAGTGTTTTTTCTGGAAATTATATTTATATTTTTAGAAAAATAATATTGCCTCTTATTATCCCAGGCATTCTTGCTGGATGGGCGATGACATTTACAATTTCGATAAGAGAGTTAGTAGCATCGCTTCTCGTATTACCTCCATCAGTAGAAACGTCAGCAACGTTTATTTTTGCTCAATTTGAACAGGGTGAAGTATCTATAGGCATGGCGATGGCCGTTGTTTCTGTTGGACTTACAACAATATGCTTATTACTGCTACAACATATGGAGCAAAAGCGAAAAGGGGTAGTATGATGAGGGTAGAAGTATGGGGAGGAGCAGGAGAGTACGGTCGCTCCTGCTATTTTGTAAAAAATAAAGAGACGAAAATAGTATTTGATTGTGGTATTAATCGATCTTATGAGGATGGTTATCCAAAAATAGAGAGAGAAGCTGCTCCATTTTTAGATGCGGTATTTTTATCACATATTCATGAAGATCATACGATGGGTTTACCTTTATTAGCGAAGTATGGATATAAGAAAAAAATTTGGACGACTCGTTATACGAAGGAGCAACTGCCGTTATATTATGAAAAATGGAGAAACTATAATGTGATGCAAGGGTGGAATTTACCTTATAGCGACCAACACATAAAAGATTTAAATTATGTATGTATTGATGAGATTAGCAATCCAAATGAATGGGTACAAATTACTCCTACATTGCGGTTTCAATGGGGATATAGTGGGCATGTATTAGGAGCTGTTTGGTTTTTAGTTGATATGTGTAATACATACGTATTTTATTCAGGCGACTATTCAGCAGAGTCTAATATACTACGAGCTAATTTACCTGAGAAATTGGGCCACAATATAAAAGTTGCAATTGTAGATGCCGCTTATCACACAGAGGATGTTTCGCAAAATGAAAGATTAGACAATCTATGTGCAGAAATTGAACGAGTTATGCAAAATAAAGGAATAGCATTATTACCGCTGCCACAACTTGGTAGGGCACAAGATATAGTATTGTATTTATATGAACGATATAAAGAATTTCCGCTTATAGTAGATAAAGAAATTTTGGCTGGATTTGAAGAGATGTTCGTATATAAAGATTGGATAAAAAATAATGAAGAACTTAAATGGGTTATGGAGAGTTTAAAAAGAAACATAATAGTGATGGATAATGATATTAGTATGCAAAATAGTTACGGAATAGTTGTAATGAGTGATGCGAATATGCAAACGAAACGAGCGCAGTTATATTATGAACAACTTCGGAATGAAAAACGGAATGCCGTTATTTTTACTGGGCATATTGCGAAAGGGAGTTTTGCAGAAAAAGTTATGAAAGAGCATGTAAGGAATACATGTAGGGTGAATCGAGTTGCGTATAAAGTTCACCAAAGTATAAGAGACGTTAAAGAGATGTTAAATACATTATTACCAGAACATACGGTGCTAGTGCACGCTTTGAAAGAGGATACGGATCGATTACAACAAAAGCTAAGTACAGCAGGATATGAAAATGTATATTCACTTGCAATGGAACGTATAGAAGTCATTTGAAATGTAAAGGGGATAGGTATATGAAAAAAGTATTTGTATTCGTAAGCATTTTCTTTTGTTGTTTCCTTTATAACGTTAAGGAAGGGTTTGCAGCTAGTCCAATGAAACCTAGTTTTGAAGTGAAGTTATTATTGAAGCCAGAACAAGTATTAGGTGATAACAAAGAGATGAAGCAAGAGGTACTAGAACATTTCCAGGCTGGTACAAAATATGAAAGAATACAAGTGCAATTTTTAGATACTGCGAATAAAAGTTTAAGCGAGGAAGGTTGGTTTGCTAGAATTCGAAAGAAAGAATTTAGTAAAGATTTTGAACTAACATATAAAAAAAGATATCCTATTCCAAATGGTGTAATTCAAGATGCACTAGAAGTAGCTAAAAAAGAAGGATTCGATAGTAATACGGATAGTTATGAGGCGGAAATAGATTGGGGATTTGAGAAGAAAACATTAAGCATTTCAAATAAGAAAAGTTACAGTGCTAAAGGATATGGAATACTTGATTTACCAAATAAACAAGCTGCTCAAAACATGTTAATAGAAAAATTACCAGGGAAAATGAACAAATGGTTGTATACAAATTGGGGAGAAGAGATGTTAAAGAATTCCCGTATTTACGGTCCTGTATTAATGAAACGATATACAGGAGAGTTTGAAAACATAAAAGCAAATATTGAAATTTGGCCATTAAGTAATACAGGGAAATTAGAAGATGATTTCGTAATAGAAGTGTCATTTAAAACAAATGAAGAAAGTATTACGACAAAACAAAGGGAATTATTAATGGCGAGTTTAGAGAAAAAAGGCTGGTTGTTACCGAAAGATAGTTTGAAGACAGAGCTTATTTTTCAGTAAATAGTAAAAAGGAATCCATATGCCATGGATTCCTTTTTATATATGAGTATTAAGCTAAATCAGCTGACACAAACATATCACTATTTTGAAGGTTTTTAGAGCGTAAACTATAAGCAACTACCTTCTTTTTATATTGTTTTACAACATCAACATGCTCTTCATGACTATAAATATAAAATGTAAAATCTTTTTTACCACGTTTTGCATTGATAATTAAAGGAGTGCCTTCATTATGGGGTGGTGCATAATAGCGATCTAAAAATAAACCTTCGTTAAAATCATGAATAATTTTTGATTTCTGTTCGCCTACTAAGTTATTTCCGTTCATTGTAACAGTCACATTCTCTTCTTCGAGTTGTGGATGTGTTTCAAAGCGACTAATAATGGATTCAATAACAGAGTTAGGAAGGCTAGAAACGATAATTTTAAATGCTCCAAATACAACTAACATTACAATAAACCAAGTCGTCATAGTATATCATCCCCTTTATTCTATTTAATAATATAACTCATATGGTAATAGTACATATGGTGAAGTTTTGTATAATTTGTGAAAAATATGCCATTTTCACGAACGAAATGTTAGAAAAATCAATTTTGTTACAAAAAGTTGAAATCGAAGTATTTTAAAAGAAAAAGGTTTATAATAAAAATATAACTAATAACCACATTACTAATTATAAGGAAGTGTAACTATGAGTACTGTAGCAATCGTATATGGTATTATTCTTTCCACAATTATTGTTTTGTTTTTTGTTGGGGTTTCACGTTATATTCATAAATGGAAAGAAGGCGTTGCGAAATTAAATCACATTGAAGAAGAACTTAGTGATTTAATGTTACATCATGGTAAGTAAACATTTATTTTTTAACCAAAAAATGTGAAGGATATCACAAAGCATGCTTTCCTAATGAAGGCATGTTTTTTTGTTGTTTAAGAAAAGATGTATTTTTGTATAAATAATCTAATTATTACTTAAAAAGGGAAATTTATTTAGTATAATATATAATATGTTTATTTTAGGGGGAGTATCATGAGGGGATTAAAAGTTGTTGGAATTATAGCTGGAATTACTATAGTAGGCTGTATAGCTTTCTTTTCAGTGAAGGAATATGTCAATTCCAAAGAAGACTCTAATTATGTGCTAAATTACATAAAAGAACATAAGGATGATAAAACAACTTCTTTAATTGTTAAAAGAAATGGTGAAACATTGACATCAATAAATGAAAAAGAAAAACTACCGCTAGCAAGTATGTCGAAAATCATTATAGCAATTGAATATGCTAAGCAAGTAGCTGAAGGGAAAATAAGAAAAGACGAGCAAATTTCATTGAAAGAATTAGAAAAATACTATGTGAAAAATACTGATGGTGGTGCACACCCTGCATGGCTAGATGATGTAAAAGTTAAAGAGTTAGTGAAGGGTGGTCAAACTTCTTTAGAAGAAGTAGTGAAAGGAATGATCCATTATAGTTCGAATGCGAATGCATCATATTTATTAGACAAGCTTGGAGCAGCGCGGATAAATGAAAGTTTGAAAGAGTTAGGCTTAAATAGTCACGATGAATTTTATCCAACGTATACAGGGGCATTATATATGAGGGGCTATGTTGAAAAAGAACTGCATATTCCTCAAAATAAAGCATTGGACAAGCTACGTAATATGTCTAATGATGAATATGTTAAGCATGTATGGCAAATACATGAATGGATGAAAGACGAGAAAGAATGGACAAAACGCGAGATATCTTTAAAAGCCGATATGGACTTTCAGCGTATTTGGTCAGATCGGTTTATAGGTGCAAATGCGAAGGATTACATGAGTTTACTGGAAAAGATAAATAGCAGAAATTATTTTACACCACAAATGCAAGGTGAGATTGAGAATATATTTAAAGGAACCGTAGGAGAGGGTATGTTCGAATTTGCTGGACAGAAAGGTGGTTCTACTGCATTTGTATTAACAAATAGTTTCTATGGTACTGATAAAAAAGGGAATAAGATTGAGATTGTCTTTATGATGAACAATTTGAGTGAAAAAGCATTTGAAAAGCTTCTAAGTAATATGGATTACTTTATTCGAGATATTGTCATAAGTGAGGAATTCAGAAATAAATTACAATGAAATAATTTTATTATGTAAACAAAGGGGCACTTATGAAAAGTGCTCTTTTGTAATACAGGATTTTCCAATCTTATTATTGAATATGAATTGAAAATAAGAAAGGAGGTTGAAAAATGACAACAATATATTTCGTTCGCCATGCCCATTCTACATATACAAAAGAAGAACGGGAACGACCTTTATCTGAAAAAGGGCACTGTGATGCAGAGAATGTAACACATTTATTAAAAGATAAACATATTGATGTTGTTATTTCTAGTCCGTACAAAAGAGCAATCCAAACTGTACAAGGAATTGCGAATACATATAAATTATCAATACAAACAGAAGAAGATTTGCGTGAAAGATTATTGAGCACAGAGCCAGTATCAAATTTTAATGATGCTATGCAGAATGTGTGGGAAGATTGGAGTTTTGCATACGAAGGCGGAGAATCGAATGATATCGCACAAAGGCGCGCTGTAATATGTATGCAAAATATATTAAAACAATATGAAGGTAAGAATATTGTAATAGGTACGCATGGAAATATTATGGTATTACTCATGAATTATTTTAATTCGAAATATGATTTTGAGTTTTGGAAAACACTTCATATGCCTGATGTGTATAAATTAAATTTTGATAAAAATCGTTTCATTTCTGCTGAAAGAATAGAGAAAACAGGTCATCGGTTAAATATTTTGTAAAAGTTTATCAAAAAAAGAGGAAAGAGAGAAGTTATTGTAGAAGTATGACTTTGTAACATAAAAAATATATGTTAAAGGAGGCTGTTTACATGTTTGAGAAAGAGAAAGAAGGGCTTATTGAAGTTCAAAACGTATATGAAATTGCACCAGAAGATGGAACAATCATTGGTATGGCAACGGAAGAAGAAATGGAAATTGCTGCTGAACTAGAGTTACAGTACTATGCCCATTCTCGTTTGTTAGAAGCAAATATTCAGTTAGACGGTTCCTCCTACAAAGAGTTACTTCAGGAGTTCCAGGAGTACGAAAGAAAATCAATGAGCTTTTGGCGAGCGATACATAAACGTTTAGCTGTGCCATGGGCGTGGGTACTACGTATTGATGTTGCGAATGGCCCTATATATGTAAGTAATGGAAGTTCATATTACGAAGAAATCGATGATGAAGAAGATTATGAATAGATAAGTAAGGAAGCAGCTTTAGTTGCTTCCTTTTTTTATTTGTAAGAAATGAATCGCCTCAATAATAATATCTGGTCGATCATTTTCTATACCGTGACTAGCATGTTCGGCAAGAATATATTGGCTGTTAGTTGAGAGGTGTAATTGTTCGTGAATTAGTTCTTGCCACATTGCTTCAAGTTGTGTTGCTTCCTCTTTTGGCATGCCACCATTAGTCAATTGAGTAATAGAATATTGAGGATCTCTACCGATAACGATTAATGGTATTTCTAATGTTTTACATAGCTCTTTTAGTAAGAGAGCACAGTTTTTCCACTCCGATAGTTCAGAAGCTGTCGCTTTATATAATGAAGGCGAGGTAGAGAATTCAATTTGCTGTTTTGATTGATCGGTGAGAATAGGTTTTAGTTCATTATAAAGTGTGTCTACATCCATTTTGGAATATATATTATATTTTTGAAACCAAACATCATCAGAATCAGTTTGATCAGAAATTGGTAAATGAAGTTCATCTAAACGGTGTAAGTTCATCGAAGTAGAATCAACTAAAATAAGTGCTTGCAGCTTATCTTCATGTAACATCGCAAAATGTTGTGCACATAATCCTCCATAGGAATGACCGATTAGAATAAATGGTTCTTGAATAGCTAGTTTGTTTAGTAACATATGTAGCTCTTTTGTAACGTGCCTTATTGTACGCGGCTGATTGCCTAAATCACTTTTTCCGTAACCTGGGCGATGGTATGAAACAACTGTAAAGTGCTCTGAAAGCTTTTCTATAATAGGAAACCAATCATAAAATGAGCAAGTCATTCCGGTTTGAATGACTACAGTTTGTTTACCATCTCCTTTTATATGTACTTCTATATTTTGCCCCATTATTTCTACAAATTTATGAATGTTAATTCCTCCTAAGCTTGAAATAATTTTTGACAAGCAAAAACGATACACCAAACACCTATACCAAGTAGGACAGATGTACTAAGTGTAAATGAATTTTTTAAACCAATATAGACAATAAATAATAGTAGTGCTGATGCGGGGAATCCATATAATACCCCTAAAGCAAATTGACTCAATTCTTGTTTATTTCCGCCTTCGAATGAAATCCAAAATAAACTAAGTAAACTCACGAGAGGAAGGGAAGCAATAAAGCCACCTATCGTACTGTAATGTTTAGCGACTTCAGTGATAATGCCAATAATAAGTGCCGAAACGATTACTTTAACGAGGAAATGCATATTTTGCCTCCTTCGCTAATAACGAAAATGCTTTTTCAATTAATTGTTGTTCTTCTTTTGATAACTGTGATTCTAATATTTTTATCTTTTCTTTATCTAGTAAAGTATGTTTTTCTAATCCTTCAATTCCTTCAATTGTTAATGTAAGGTTTACCACTCTTTCATCTTTTTTATTTCTCTCTTTAACGATGAAACCCTTTTGAATAAGGCGTTTTATATGTTCAGATGCTGTGTTATGAGAAAGACTAAGCTCAGTAGCGACTTTTCCAATTG
The DNA here is from genome assembly GCF_056738645.1 of Bacillus sp. PK3-067. Lineage (NCBI taxonomy): Bacteria > Bacillati > Bacillota > Bacilli > Caryophanales > Bacillaceae > Bacillus > Bacillus sp. PK3-067. The sequence goes on from NZ_CP096490.1 coordinate 1,615,313, forward strand.
TTATATCTTTCTCACGAGAAACGATTTGTAAAATACGAATTGCTTGGTGGGAAAGGTTGTCCTCGTATTCGTATCGTAAGTGATAATAAATGCTCTCCCAATGTTGATTAATGTTGTACATAATAATAAATCTCCTTTTTATATCGTATAGTAAGATATATTCGTGATTTCAGAAATAAAACCCTTTTATTTGGATAAAAAATGTTGAAAAAGTTTATTTTTATTGAAATATAAGGTAATCTATGTGTAAAGGTATACATTTAGCAAGAGAGAGGATGATAGCTGTGAATACATTCAAATGGATTAGTCATGAACAGATGTATGTAGATGAAATACATGTTGAAAAATGTGGTCCTCTTTCAGTCGGCGTATATGGGGGAAATCAAGAGAGTGATGCATATGAACGAGGAGATGCGGTGCTGGCTTGGTGGGATCCTGAATTACAATTTGAATTTGTTATGATTTTTGATACACATCACAAAACAAAAAATATAGATTATATAATAGAAGCGATTTCGGAAAGAAAAGAAAAACTAAAAGAGTTATTCTCATATCCAATACATTTAGCTTTCCATCATACACATATGTACTTATTAGCGTTATTTACAGATGAGTTATTTATTAAAAAGTGTGATCAAGATGATGAGGAACTCGCTTGCTTAATTTGTTTACGAAAAGGCGAATTTTTATATTGGTTATCAGTTGGTGATTGTTTCGCGTATTTATTCCATTCTGAGAAAACGAAAAATGGAAAAGGACGATTAAATAAACGGAAGAATTACGAATATATTGGCAGGAAAAATATTTTTGCAGCAAATACACCTTGCTTTACGTCAGGTGTAAGAGGATTAGAAAAAGGAATGAATCACATTGTAATGGCAACGGACGGTATTTTAGAGTGTGACAAACGAAGGTTTGATGATGATCAATCTTTAGTAGAAATATTACACGACGGAAATAGCTTGCAGATTGAGCCCGTATTAACAAATGTACTGCAGTGGAAAGGTAGAGACTGTGCCACGATTATTGGATGGTCTATTGATACTGATAATAAACAATGTGCTAATTAATATAAAAGGAGTTCAAGGTTTTTATCCTTGAACTCCTTTTTGTTAAGCAATATGGATGTGATATGTTTTTAACCATTCATTTACTTGTAGCATATACTCCATGGCACTTCTTGCTTCAAAATTGTTAATCTCTTTATTACTTTGATCAGCAATTGAAAGTAAGATGGAATGGTTAATAAGTGAGAAAATAGGATTGTTTTTATTGCTACACATATCAAGTGTTAAATTACGGATTGTTTGTAAGTAGTGTGGATCTTGTGAAGTTGGATAAGCGCTTTTTCTTCTATTACGTACATCGTCAGGTAAAGCTGGTTGTAGTGCTCTACGTAAAATGCCTTTTTCAATATTATCAATACTTTTTATGTTGAAAGGAACATTCCATAAATATTCAACTAATCTATAATCGCAAAACGGTACACGAACTTCAAATCCAACAGCCATACTCATACGATCTTTACGGTCAAGTAAGAAAGGAAGGAATCTTGTTAAAAATAAATAAAACATTTGGCGTTGTTTCGCGGATTTTTTACTTTCCCCTTCAAGAGTAGGTACTTCAAGTATCGCTTCTTGGAATCGTGTATCAATATAGTTTTCTAGATTACATTGGTTACTTACTTCATTTAGTAGAAGAGGAGATGTATTTTTCCAATTTGTTAGCCAAGGAAACTTATCTACATATAGTAATTCTTCTTGATGAAACCAAGGGTATCCACCGAATACTTCATCAGCCGATTCACCGGATAAAGCTACGGTCGCATCTTTTTTCATTTCGCAAAATAGTAAATATAGTGAAGTTTCCATTTCACCAGCACTTGGTAAATCTTTCGCATGAAGGGGAACGAATAAGTGATTTGCTAATTCTTCAGCATTCACAATAATATCATGATGCGCTGTCCCTACATGTTCAGAAACGCGTTTTACCCAAGGAGCGTCTAAACCAGTGCGAGCAAATGTCAGCTCGAAATCTTTTGCACTATTTACAAAGTCAACGGAATACGTATGAAGTGTTTTATTTTCCGCAGCAAATTCTTTACCCGCAAGTGCAGTAATACCGCTAGAGTCTAATCCGCCTGATAACATACAAACGAGAGGAACATCGGCAATTAATTGTCTTTTTACTGTATCTTGTAAAATAGATAAAATATGCGAAGATGTATCTTCTATAGAGTCTGTATGGAACTTACTTTCTAAATTCCAATACTTCGTAACTACTTTTTTATGACGTGTAAATGTTATAGAATGTCCAGCACGCACTTCTTGAATATGTTTAAAGACGCCACATCCAGGAGTTCGAAATAAGCCTAATCCAAATATTTCATTTATGCCATCCGCATCAATTTCAGCAGGAACAGATGGATGCGCTAATAATGCTTTTATTTCAGATCCGAAAATAATGCTGTCATTTCTTTCTGTGTAAAAGAGTGGTTTTACACCTAAATGATCACGCGCTAAAAATAATTGTTGCTTCTGATCATCCCATAAGGCGAAAGCGAAAATTCCGTTTAAATGTTGTACGCAGTCTTCTTTCCATTCTAAATAAGCATGTAGTAATACTTCTGTATCTGAATGGGTTTCAAATGCATGCCCACATTTTTGAAGCTGCTCTTTAAGTTCACGGAAATTATAAATTTCTCCATTATAAGTAAGAGCATACGTATAATCACCAGCACGGAATGTCTTCGGCTGTGTCCCGCCTTCTGGATCAATTACAATTAAACGCCGGTGTGCAAAGGCCGCATGAGGTGAAAACCAAAATCCTTCAGCATCTGGACCACGATGCTCAATACTATTTGCCATCTTTTTTAAAATAACATGTTGATTTGAAAGGTCTTCCTTCCAATCTACCCAACCTGTAATTCCACACATACACATCTCATCTCCTAAATTAAAATAGTAGATTAACGAAATAAAATGTACACTAAGTTAAAAAGTGACTATATAAATAGTGTACTACATGAATTAAATTACAGACTTGAGAAAATTTTCTTTGAACGCATAGTTATGTGAGACAATGGCTAAGGGAAAGTATTCCAAAAAATAAAAAGATGAGAGAAAAAATTTTCTCAGACGTTATATAGGGTGTAAAAGCTTTTACAAAACAATAAGGGGAATCGCTACATGAAATCAAATGAGAAAAATTTTATAAAAAGATTACAGCGGCAAAAAGAAGACGCGTTAGAATTTGTTGTCGATACATACTTACCACTCATAAAGGGGATCACGCATAAAGTTCTACTTCCCATTCAAAATGATGGACTCATAGAGGAATGTATAAACGATATATTTCTTTCCATTTGGAATAACGCAAATAAATTTCATGGAGAGCCGAGTGATTTTAAAAAGTGGATTGCAGCGATTGCAAAGTTTAAAGCAATTGATTATTACCGGAAATCGACTAAAACGGTAGAAATCATTTCAGATGAGTTTCATATCAGTACAGAAAAATCAGCAGAAGACGAATTAATCGTTATGGAAGATAGGGAAGAATTATTGAAGCTCATTAATCAATTAGAACCGCTAGATCAAAAGGTGTTCATTATGAAATATTTACTTGGTATGAAGACAGAGGAAATAGGTGACAAGTTAGGATTAACTCGGGCAGCAATTGATAATCGAGTGTACCGTGGGAAAAAGAAACTACAACAAAATGCTACGAATATTAGTTTTGGAGGTAGTGCAATATGAAAGACATTTATGAACTATTAAATGATATTGATATAGACGAAAAAGAACTAGAAGAAATTGAGGCTTCTGAAATTGAAAAGGAAAAAGTAAAACGAAATGTAAAACAATCGATACGTACGAAGAAAAAGATGAAAAGTTGGAAAAAAGGTGTGGCTGCTGCATCTATTTTAGTAGGATTATCAGTTGCAACACTCGGTATCGGATTTCCTACATATGCGGGGGGATTGCCAATTGTCGGTGACATATTCCGATTATTAGATAATGGTAGAACAGGGTTATATGAAAATTATAAAGAGTTTTCGACTGAGTTGAATATGACAAGGGAGAGTAATGGGGTTAAGGTTACAATTAATGATGCTGTGTTCGATGGTAGAACAATCACAATCACATACTCTATTGAGAGTGATAAAGATTTAGGTGAGAAGCCAAATATATTTGGATATCCGCAGGTGATGGGGTTTAATGGCGGGGGAGGAAGCTCTCAAGTAACAAAAGTTGGAGAGAAAAAGTACGTAGGTATGACTACGATGAGTGGTAATAGTAGTAAAAGGTTAGATGTTGCAAACGTTTGGTGGAATATGGAAGAGATTGAGTTGGATTATAAAGGTAATTCAATTAAGGGGAATTGGAACTTCGCACTTAGTTTAAAAGCAATGGAGAGTAAAGAAGTAAAGGTTAATAGGGTTTCTGAAAATGAATTAATAAAAGTAAATATAGACAAAATGGAAGTAACTCCGATGTCATTTATCGTTTTTTTCAATCAGGAAGAATCTAAAGTATTAAGAAGTATATGGGATAGCGCTGATGTGGAATTAGAAATAAAAGATGATTTAGGAAATAAATATGCTGGTGAAGGAAATGGCGGAACTAGTACAGTAGCCGAACCGCACAAAAGTAGTTGGAGTTCTACATTCCAAAAGTTAAACGAAAATGCAACAAAGCTTATCGTTACACCTCGTGTACACTTGCGAGTTCATACACCTGAAAATCATGGTGGAGTAGAGTATGTGAATGGAAAAGAGAAGAAAATAGAAGTGCCGAAAAAAGAAGCGAAGAGTAAAGATATTGTGTTAGATGATATCGTCATTGATTTAAAGAAATAAAAGAGAGACTGCCTAAAACCATTTAGGCAGTCTCTTTTTCGTTAAGAACTAGTAACGAGTAGTGCATGCGGATGCTGCGTTTTATATTCATCTTTCCACGGAATGTTTAGTTGTTCCCATGATTCGCCGCTATCATTGGATTGAAAGACGCCATTGTTATTTAACGTGTAGAACGTATGTGGTTCGGCTTCGTTTGTAGCAAACATCGAAATGACTGTACCGATTGCAGATGGTAGTCCTTGTTGTACTTGCTGGAACGGAGTATCTTTCGTTTTTCGATAAATATAAGATTCATAAGGGATACGGTGATGAGCCAGATCAGCACTCGGTGCAGCTGAAACGAGAATCGTATTGCAATCAGCTGGATCAATTGTCATGCTGTATAAATAATGATGTTCAAGTCCTTCACTACATGAGATCCAGCTGTTTCCATTGTTATAACTTTCAAGATAAGCACGATCAGGTCCGCCCATAAATCCGTCACCACATGATGCATAAAGACGATTTGGTGCTTCAGGGTGCATAAGTAATTGATGAGCATCGATAGGAGAACCGAATTTTTTATCAATCCATGTATGCCCTTTATCATTACTTTGAATAACAGCACCAGCTTCGATTGAAACGTGTATTGTATTAGGGTTGTTTGGATCAACTGTAATCCAGCGTACGTGATGGGTAAAAGGTCTAGGCGGGAAAGCCCACGTATAAGAAGATAATAATGATTTCATATTTTTAAGTTCAGTCCACGTTTCACCACCATTTTCAGAGCGAAATAAAGCGCTCGGTTCTGTGCCGACATAAACGACCCCATATCCGTTCACTTGTTCATTTGAGCTTATTGTTATGGAAGTGATAGAGGAGTGTAAAATACCATCTTCTTTAGGGAAATCAAAGTAACGATAAGAATCTCCAATTGGTCTCCATGAATCCCCGCTATCGTCGCTTAACCATAGACCTCGTCCGAATGTTCCGCAATATACACGGTTTGGGTGGAACGGATCAACAGCGATACAGGTAGGTTGCATATTTTGTAAGTGGTAAGTCGTTTCATAGTTATCATATTGTTCTTTCACTACAACAAGTTCACGTTCCATACAGAGAAATAAACGTTTCATTTAAGTAACCTCCTTAAAATTCTTTCATTAGTAAACAATATGAAAATAAAAAAGAAGTAGTCTTGTTTTATTTGAGAAAAAGGGATTGTCTAAAAAATAGCGAAGTGTGTATACAGAGGAAGCGGGCGTTTACAATCAGTCGATTCGGGATAAAGATGGGGAGTTTGTTTCATACTAACATACAGATATTGTACTTAAAGGAGTATAAGTATGGGACATTCGCATGATCATGGTCATTCAAAAAATAAAAAGGCATTACTAATTGCCTTCCTACTAACAACAAGTTTTATGATTGCAGAAGTTGTTGGTGGCTTTGTAACAAATAGCTTAGCACTACTATCTGACGCAGGGCATATGCTAAGTGATGCAGTATCTTTAGCTTTAAGTTTACTTGCGTTTAAGCTCGGAGAAAAAACAGCAACAACTGCGAAAACATACGGGTATAAGCGAGTCGAAATGTTAGCAGCATTATGTAACGGTGTCGTTCTTATTGTCATTTCGGTATACATTTTTATTGAAGCAATCCGTCGTTTTAAAGAACCAGTTGAGATTGCTAGTAATGGGATGCTCATTATTGCAGTCCTTGGTCTGCTTATTAATATTTTATCAGCTTGGATATTAATGAGAGGCGGAGATGTGAAAGGTAATTTGAATTTAAGAAGTGCTTTCCTGCACGTACTAGGCGATCTATTGGGTTCCGTCGGAGCGATCATTGCTGCGTTACTTATTAAATTTTTCGGATGGACTGCTGCAGATGCGATTGCTAGTATTCTTGTGTCTATTTTAGTTATTATTAGTGGATGGCGTGTAACACGTGATACGGTTCATATATTAATGGAAGGTGCACCACAGCACATAAATGTTGAAGAGGTAAAAAGTACGTTATTAAATATTCCGATTGTCAAAGAAGTTCATGATTTGCACATATGGTCTGTCACATCAGATTTTCAAGTATTAACATGTCATCTTATTATTAAAGGGAATGAAACGCAAAGTGTATTAAAAGAGGCTACGTATGTATTAAAGGAGAAATTTCATGTAGAACATGTCACCATTCAAGTAGAAATAGATGGTGAATTTCATCACGATGAGACAACTTGCAAAGTATGAAAGAAAAAGGATAAGAAAAAGTGTCATAACATTTTTCGCACGGCATACATATATATAATGTGGCCACAAATACTTTGCAAGGTAAATATTTCATGAAATTACTTTACTTATAAAGAGTCATCTTTTATAATCAAAAGTGGTAATTGATAAAGATTATCATTTTCAATGATCGTAGAAAGGAGTTTTTTAAAAGATGAGTAGTCAACTCCGTTTTGCTGTTGAAAATCGTAAGAGGCATTTAATTGATGAGTTAATTGGAGCAGGTGTGTTTAAGATTCGCGACCGACAATTATACGAGCTGTCTTTAGAGGAATTGGAAAAAGAGTACGAAGATATGGAAGATTATGCAAATATTCAGGCGTAGCTATATAGATTAGTAAAAGGAGAGCTGGTTACGATTTTGTGTAACCAGCTCTCTTTTTATTTCGTAGAAATTATTTTTTGTATTTCTTTCATGGGACGGAGCCAGTTGTGGGTCATTATTTGTTCCATTTGTTTTTCGTCCTGCTTCTGTAATGCTTGAATGATAGAGTGATGTTCTTCAATAGATTGACTTGCTGGAACAAAGTTTTGGAAAAACAAATATTCAAGACGTAAAACGTGAAGTTGCATATTTTCTAGAAAGGGTTCAATATATTGGTTTTTAGCAATAGAAGAAATTGTATTGTGGAATTGTATATCTAATTTTAAAGCTTGTTTTGCGTTTTTTTTCTCTATAGAGTGCTGAAAATGATCATTTATTTCAGAAAGTATTTGAATATCAGCGTCTGTAATGTTTTGAAGAGCTTGCTTTCCTATAATAGAGTGAAGACCAGCCATCGTTTCATAAATGATAGATACGTCGTCTAACTTAATAGGAGCAATTTTCGTTTTTTGCCCTGGTACCATTTCCACTAATCCAGAAAGCTCTAATATTTGAAGTGCTTCCCTTACAGGTGTTCTGCTTACTCCTAGTGCCTCAGCCAATTCCCCATCATTAATTTTTTCATTGGGCTTCAGTACACCTTCAATAATCCAATTTTGTAGTTGATTTAAAACGAGTGATTTTGCTGAAATTCTTCCTGGTTTTTTATAATTTTGAGGGATAGGCATAGTGAATTCAATCCTTTCATTGTATATTTTCCTTTTTTGCATGAACAAGCTTTAATTTTTGTTTCCCTTCATCCGGTTTTTGGCTTAAGATGAGCACCATTACAATGACACAAAAAGCGCCTAATAACTGAAAAGATTGAAATGGCACGTGCAATATAAGTACAGAAGAAATAATAGCTGCGAGTGGTTCTGTGCAACCAAATAATGTTGTTTCTTTCGGAGTCAGGTATCGTATGCTGTCTAAGTATAAATAAAAGGCAATAAGTGTCCCGAAAATGACGACAAATGTGATGAGCGGTAGGGTACTTAGTTTTACATATTTCATAGTTGATAATAAAATGAATTCGTTTGTAGAAATAAAGTGTACAATCGTTACACCAATACCCCCAATAATCATGCCCCATCCAACGATAACGGAGGAAGACCATTTTTCTAACAATTCCTTTGAATATAAACTATAAAAAGCGAGAGATAATCCAGATAAAATACCCCAAATAATAGCTGGTGTAGAAACAGCCAAGTTATGAACAGACCCGTTTGTTAGTAAGAGAAAAGTGCCTACTAATGAAAGGGTAATTGAAATGAAATCAATTTTTGATGGACGAACGTTCCATTTGAAAAGTAAGTATACAGTGATGAATATAGGAGCTAAATATTGTAATAATGTTGCCACGGCAGCATTTCCCTCTTTAATTGAAGCGAAATACGTATACTGTACAGCAAGCATACCGAATAGACCAAACAAAATCATTTTAATAGCATCAGATTTTTGTTTCCAAATGCCAAATATCTCTTTTTTTCTCGTTCCGAATGAGGAAATAATGAGCAAAATAATTCCAGATATAAGTAAACGGATCGTAACTAACCATTCGGTTGAAACATTGTCATATTGAAAAAGCTGTTGTGCAGCTGTACCAGACAAGCCCCATAAACAAGCACCGATTATGACCATTATAATTCCTTTTAATCGATTTGAATCCATATGATTTAAAATTCTCCTTTCTAAAAATATAAATTGAATACAATATGCAATATATCACAGAATAACTCGTTAATAAACTGAAATTTCTAATTTTATTTTTTGTGTATAGTAAAATATTGTAGAGGAGGGGGAGTATATGTTAGCTGGATTTTTAGTTTGTTTATTTGTTGGGTTACTTATCATTTTTTTAGGGTATCAAATACATGTGAAAAAGAGGTTGTTTTTGTTAGCAGGATATCAAGAAGAAACGTTTGTTGGAGATAAAAATAAATTAGCGAAGCTTTCAGGAGCATTTTCTTATATAGTTGGAGTTGCTACTATAATATTACCGCTTGGCTTGGAAAAAATAGGGGATGTAGTTGGTATCGTATATGCTATATTAATTGTTTTAGGTACAATTGTATTTATAATTAAAGCAAACCTATTAAATAAGAGTGCTATAAAGTAAAAAGGCTTCATTCTACTGAAGCCTTTTATTAATTATTATGAAGTATAAGTAAAAGCCGGAATAGGATCAATAAATGTATTCCACTTTTGTCCCATTTCCTTTTCTGTTAATAGACAATCATCTAATGATTGTTCAATCACAGAACGATTCATATCAATACCGATAAATACGAGCTCAGTTATTCGATCTCCATATCGCTCGTCCCAGTTTTTTAATACTTCTGGTTCTTCTGCAATCATTTGATTTCTTTCAGTTTCAGGTAATGCGGCTATCCATTCACCGGCTCCTTGAATTGTAATAGAGGAACCTGCTTGAGATAGAAGCCCTATCATATTATTACGAGATGCCAGCCAGAAGAATCCTTTCGCTCTTACAACATCTAAAGGCCATTTTTCTAGCCAATTCATAAGGCGCTCGGGATGGAAAGGATATTTGCGGCGGTAAACAAAGGAATTGATACCGTATTCTTCCGTTTCCGGTGTATGATAGTCACTATTTAATTCTTGTATCCAGCCGGCCGATTGACTGGCTTCTTCATAATTAAATAGATTTGTGTTTAAAATTTCTTGTAATGGTACTTTGCTAAACGAAGATTCAAGAACTTTTGCATTAGGATTTAATTTTTTTAGTAAATGATGAAGCTCTATCACATCTTCTTTTTCTAGCAAATCTATCTTATTAAGAATGATTACGTTTGCAAACTCAATTTGATCTATTAATAAATCAATAACTTCCCGGGTATCATTCTCATCGATTGCTTGTTTTCGGTCTAATAAACTTTCTCCATCTGCAAAATCATCCCAAAATCTGTTTGCATCTACAACTGTAACCATCGTATCGAGGCGACAATTTTTCGTTAAATCAATGTTAAGAACTTCGTCTGTATAAGTAAACGTTTGAGCAACTGGAATAGGCTCACTTATACCAGAAGATTCAATAATAATATAGTCAATATCACCATTTTCCACAAGACGATTCACTTCTATCATTAAATCTTCTCGTAGTGTACAACAAATACAGCCATTTTGAATTTCTACTAGTTTTTCCTCCGTACGTGAAAAACCACCCTTTTTTATAAGAGATGCATCAATGTTTACTTCGCTCATATCATTAACGATAACAGCTACTTTTAAGTTATTCTTATTAGTCAAAATGTGATGTAGTAAGGTAGTTTTTCCAGATCCTAAAAAACCACTTAATACAGTGATAGGTACTTTTTTCATGAAATGATCTCTCCTTTAAATCGTAATGATTACGTTTTATGTTAAACGATAGGAAAAGAAAAAGCAAGAATAAATCATAATGATTACGATTTAAGAATAGAAATAGACTATAAAATTTGTGCTGTAGTATGGAGCATTTGGACAAGCACATGTTTACATATAAATAAAATGGAGGCGAGAAGCTTGGTCTTTAATAGAGTTTCAAAAGAATTAGTAGGCATAGCTCTTATCGCTATGTTTCTCTTTTTATTATTTTTTGTAGATTTTACAAGTCTAGCAAATTTGCACAAAAATATGCCACAGGAATGGTTGAATGTGAATACAGTATTTTTAAGTATCATTTTTGAAGCAATACCCTTTATTTTATTAGGGGTAATTGTTTCTTCATGTATTCAAGTGTTTGTGACGGAAGATATGATTCAAAAAGTACTGCCGAAATCTCCGATTGTTGCAATGATTCCGGCAGTATTTGTGGGAGTTCTTTTTCCAATGTGTGAATGTGTCATTATACCAATTGTAAGAAGGCTCATTCAAAAGGGGTTACCACTTCATGTAGGCATTGTTATTTTACTGAGTGCACCCATTATGAATCCAGTTGTTCTTTTATCTACTGTATATGCGTTTCCAAAAAATGATTACGTTGTATATGCACGCTTTGGGATAACAATTTTAGTTGCTCTATTCATAGGTCTAATTGTGTATTATTGCTATCGCGAAAGAAATGTTTTAAAAGATATAGAGGTTTCAGTTCAAACAAGCAATAAAAAGAGTTGGAAAGATGTTATGAATCATATTGTAGATGAGTTTTTTGATACTGGTAAGTATTTATTGATTGGTGCTTTTTTAGCAAGTGTATTTCAAACGTTTTTTGATCGGAATGTACTGGATGCAGTAGCACATAACGAAGTAATTGCCCCCTTTATTATGATGGGATTTGGTTATGTTTTATCAATTTGCTCTGCAGCCGATGCTTTTATAGCGGCATCTTTTGGACATGTTTTCTCGGTAAAGGCACTTCTCGCATTTCTTGTATTTGGGCCTATGCTTGATATGAAAAATACGTTAATGCTATTTGCATATTTTCAAAAGAGATTTGTATTCTTTTTGATCGGAATTGTCATTGCATCTGTGTATACCATCCTGCAAATCATAATGTTATAGGAGGTGAGAAAGAATGGAGAAAGAGGAGCAGAAGGCATATCATCGCTATATACGTGGCATTATTTTAATTGGTTTAGCAATGCTCTTATTTAAACTACTTGTAACAGGGAATATTTATAATTTTATCGCTCCAAAAATGATTAAATTTACGTATATAGCTTTTGTAGTAATTTTAATTTTTGGTATTGTACAAGTTTGGAGAGATGGAAGAGAAAAACAGCATGATTGTAATTGTTGTAAACATCATATAACATCAAAATCAGGGATAAAAAGTTTCTTTGTATATGTTTTATTTGTCGTTCCGATAGTTAGTGCTTTTCTCTTTGGAAGTGTAACAATTGATGGAAGTTTAGCAGGAAAAAGGGGTATGAATCAAAGTGTACAGTCGAGAAGTCTAGAAAGGAACGAAAAAGAGGGGAAACAGGTTAAGTTTGATGGGCGAGAAGTATCAGTTGATCCAGAAGAAACATCAAATTTAGCAACGACTTATAAAACGGAAGAGCAAGTAGTAAAAAGTATGTTAGGACAGCGTAAACTACAAGTAAAGGATAAGGATTATGTTCAAACAATGAATGTAATTGGTCAAAATGTCAATTGGTTTAAAGGGAAAGAAATTACATTCTTAGGGTTTATATATAAGGATAAAGATGTGACGGGTAATAAAGCAGTAGTGGCTCGATATGGTATAACTTGTTGTATTGCGGATGCATCAGTCTGGGGGATGATTGTTACCGGGAAAAATATTGAAAAAATTCCAGAAGAAACATGGGTGAAAATAACAGGATTATTAGATGAAACGACATATAAAGGAACAGTCTTTCCACTTGTAAAAGTAAACAAAATCGAGAAAATTAATAAGCCAACTGACCCATATGTATATGATGCTTTACCTCAATAGAAAAGAATAAATTCTTCATATTTTCATGAAATAGAATCATAATCATGGCAATAAAAAAATAAAGATAAGAGTAATTTGGTTTGTTAAAAATATGTGCAGAAGGAGTTATGCGATGAACTGGGTTACTCATAAACCATCATTTGAATTTGAAACATTTAGTCCTATTATTCGGTCACAATCTGCGTGGAGTGGACATTTAGATTTTGCATATGACTTAGTACGATTTGAAAAACCGGAAACTTTAGTTGAGTTAGGTACACATCTAGGTGCTTCTTTCTTCAGTTTTTGTCAAGGAGTAAAAGATGGAGGGTTATCGACTAAATGCTTTGCAGTAGATACTTGGGCTGGAGATGGGCATACAGGTCCATATGGAGAAGGGGTTTTTCAAATAGTAGAAAAAGTAGTGAGCGATAACTACCTTAATATAGGAAATTTAATTCGATCTACTTTTGATGATGCTGTAGACCGGTTTCAAGATGAAACGATAAATCTGTTGCATATTGATGGCTATCATACGTATGAAGCTGTTTCTCACGATTATAATACATGGCTACCGAAAGTCGCGAAAAACGGTATTGTATTATTTCATGATATTGAAGTTAGAAGTGGTGATTTCGGCGTGTATAAGTTTTGGGATGAGGTAAAAGCGAAGTGCCCTCATTTTCAATTTGCGCATTCATATGGACTGGGAGTGTTATTTCCGAAGGGTTGTAGTGATAAGTTTGAGGAAATACTTAAAAATAAAGAAGAAATACAAAATATGTATAAATAAAGATAGGGCATACATCATTTTAAGGATGTGTGCCCTATTTTTTGCGTAGAAAATAATGGTGTGAATTAAAAAGTTAAGATAGTTGTAAAAAGTTTTGTTGCAGCAAATATTAAAAAAGTTAGTATGGGATTGTTCCTTGTAAATAAAGTGAAGCTTTAATATGTTCATATCGATTCGGAATTTTACAGTAGTTAATTTCTTACCTAAGTGCTTTGCACTTACTGAATTTTAAGGCGGAGGTCTTATTGGCCGAAAATATCGGGATAAATAAAAATACAACATTTTTTATATTTTTCATTGCGAAAAACGTAATCTACTTTTACAATAGAAAGGGTTGTGAATATATTATACTGGAAAAATAAATCGAAATAATATGAAAATTTTGTTTTGTCTTCGCTAATTGTATATTACATACATGTAAGACGACATACGTCATGTTATCGACTTGTAAGGAGAGAAAAAAATGAAAAGTGTAAGATTACCATCGATGCTAGAAATCATAGTTCTTTTATTACTATTTCTTGCTGTTGTCTTTTCCTTCCAAACGATTTTTGATCTCCCAATTCAATTAGCGCTATTTATTTCATGGTTTTTAGTAATTGCGCTTGGATTAAGATTAGGATTTCGTTATCAAGAATTGCAAGATGCAATTACGAAAGGGATTTCTAACGGATTAGAAGCAATACTGATTTTAGTTGCAGTAGGTGCTTTAATTGGAACGTGGATTGCTGGTGGGGTAGTACCAACATTAATCTATTATGGATTAGAATTTATTCACCCTAGCATATTCCTATTAGCAACATTAATTATTTGTTCTATAACTTCTATCGCAACAGGAACGTCTTGGGGAACAGTGGGAACAGCAGGTATTGCTATGATGGCGATTGGTGAAGGACTTGGTTTACCACTTCCGCTTGTTGCTGGTGCAGTTCTTTCAGGAGCTTATTTCGGCGATAAATTATCACCACTTTCTGATAGCACAGTTCTTGCAGCTTCTATGGCGAAAGTAGATGTTATTGCTCACGTTCGAGCTATGCTCGTATTAGATGTTCCGGCTTATATTATTACTAGTATTATGTTTACTGTAGCTGGTTGGATGTATGGCGGCGATAATGTAGATTTGAATCGAGTAGAATTTTTAAAAGAAGCTTTATTAAAGCAATTTGATATTAAAATATGGATGCTTGTTCCGGCGGTCATTGTTATCGTTCTATTAGCGATGAAGAAACCGTCTATGCCAACAATTGCAATGGGAGCTTTAATTGGTGCAATTTGGGCAACTCTTTTCCAAGGGATGAACTTTGGAGAGGCGATTGGAACAGCTTATAACGGATTCTCAATTCAATCTGGTGTTGAGTTTGTTGACAAGTTATTAAACCGTGGTGGAATTAACGGCATGCTTGGCTCAGTAGCCGTTATTATTTTCGGTTTAGGATTTGGTGGATTACTTGAAAAACTAGGTGTTTTAAAAGTAATCGTATCAAAATTTGAGAAGAAATTAAATTCTGCAGGTAATGTAACATTGTCTACATTAATCGTGGCATTCTTAGCTAATATATTTGGTTGTGCGATGTATGTATCACTAATTTTAACACCAAAAATTATGGAAGATAGCTATGATAAATTAAAAATAGACCGTCGTGTATTAGCGCGTAACTCAGAAGTAGGTGGAACGTTAACTTCAGGTATGGTTCCATGGTCTGATAATGGTATTTTTATGGCTGGTATTTTAGGTGTAGCAACGTTCTCATACGTTCCGTTTATGTGGTTAAGCTTCGTATCGTTAATTTTAGCAGTTATTTACGGATATACAGGCAAATTCATCTGGTATGTAGATGATGCAGATAAAGGAAAGCAAGCATCATAAAATAAAAATCACCTTCTACAATATGTAGAAGGTGATTTTTTTATTTTTTAATAGCATTTGCTGAAGTTATTTCATTCTCATATTTAGCAATTTTTTGTTGTATCTTTTTTAAGTTTTTTTCAGTGTCTTGCATGAGCTGTAAGACATTGGTCTCCTGTTGTTTCATTAATGCTAACCTTTGAAGGATGGTAGATTCTCCTTCCATAGACCAGTCGATAAATTGTTTTATTTTTTGAATTGGCATACTGGTGTTTTTTAAACACAAAATCATTTCTAAATATTTCAGTGCTTCTTCATCAAAAACTCGATCTCCTTTTTCGTTTCTTTGCAGAAAAGGAAACAGTCCTTGTTTATCGTAATAACGTATTTGAGAAATAGTTAAATGTTGCATTTTGGCGACTTGCCCAATTGTATAATACATATCATTCATCCTTTTATTACCAAGGTATAATGCCATCTTTGTTAAGTATTTTACCATTATAGTTTGTTTCACTTAATGCATATTTAATAATAATTTTAGCACTTTCAGTGGTTGTATGGCCACCAGGGGAATTTCCATTAAGATCCGTAGTTGTAAAACCAGGAGTTACCCCAAATACTTCTGGACCGTTAGTGGCAAATTCTTTACTAAAAGCTAATGTTAAAGCATTAATAGCTGTTTTGGAAGAATTATATCCTAGTGTATTAATTGGATGTGTTTCACCATTAGCAAACATTGTTAGTGAGGCCATGTCAGTTGTTACATTTATTATTTTACTGTTGCTTGAATTCTTTAATAATGGTAAAAAGGCTTGCATCATTTGGAAAGTTCCAAAAAAATTAACTTCAAATCCTTGGCGTAAAGTTTCAATATTTAATTCACTAGGTAGTGTATTGAAGTCTAGCGCTATGCCTGCGTTATTAATTAATAAATGTAAGTGGTCAGTCATTTCGTAAATTTTCTTTATTGCTTCTTGAATGGATTGTGAATTTGAAATATCTACTTGAATATAGGAAACGTTTGAAACATTTAAAGATTCTACGGCTTGTTGTCCAAGTTGTTCATTACGAGCACCTAAAAATACGTGATAATCTTTTTCTGCTAATTGACGAACAAGTTCATATCCAATTCCTTTATTTGCACCTGTTATAAAAGCATATTTTTTCATATTGAATTCCTCCAGTAGTGTTATAGTAGGTTACAATGGAAAGGATACAGCCTAAACTTAAGTTTAGGTCAAGAGGAATTTTTTAAAATAAATATAGAATATCTATATATAAGAGTGAGAATTCTTATCATTTAAGAGAAAGTCTGTTATTATAAGAGATGTAGGTATTATATTTTCAAGGGGATGAAAACATGGAGTACAGAATTGAAAGAGATACATTAGGAGAAATAAAAGTTCCAGCTGATAAATTATGGGCAGCACAAACACAACGTAGTAAAGAAAACTTTCCAATTGGAACAGAGCAAATGCCACTTGAAATTGTAAAAGCATTTGCAATTTTAAAGAAGAGTGCAGCGCTTAGCAATCAAAAATTAGGAAAGCTATCAGAAGAAAAAGCAGAAGCAATTGTAGAAGCTGCGGATGAAGTGATTGCAGGGAAATGGAATGAACATTTTCCGCTTGTCGTATGGCAAACAGGTAGTGGTACACAGTCAAACATGAATGTGAATGAAGTAATTGCAAATCGTGGGAATCAAATTTTGAAAGAGAAGGGATCTGACGTACATATTCATCCGAATGATGATGTGAACATGTCACAAAGTTCAAATGATACATTTCCAACGGCGCTTCATGTAGCTTGTGTAATCGCAGTAGAAAATCACGTATTACCAGCAATTACGAAATTAAAAGAAACTTTAGTAGAAAAAGTAACTGCATTTGAACATATCATAAAAATTGGTCGTACACATTTACAAGATGCAACGCCGTTAACTTTAGGGCAAGAAATTAGCGGATGGCACCGTATGCTTGAAAAAACAGAGCGTATGATTGCAGAGAGCAATACATATATGAAAGAGTTAGCAATTGGTGGAACTGCGGTTGGAACAGGTATCAATGCTCATCCTAAATTTGGTGAGATGGTATCAGAGGAAATTAGTCAATTTACAGGTAAACAATTTGTTTCTGCACCAAATAAGTTCCATGCATTAACGAGCCATGATGAAGTTGTATATACTCACGGTGCATTAAAAGCATTAGCTGCGGATTTAATGAAAATCGCTAACGATGTACGTTGGCTTGCAAGTGGTCCACGTAGTGGTCTTGGAGAAATTATTATTCCAGCAAATGAACCGGGAAGCTCTATTATGCCAGGGAAAGTAAATCCAACGCAAAGTGAAGCATTAACGATGGTTGTAGCGCAAGTGATGGGGAATGATGCAACAATCGGATTTGCTGCGAGCCAAGGTAACTTTGAGTTAAATGTATTTAAACCTGTTATTGCTTATAACTTCTTACAATCAGCTCACTTATTAGCGGATGCAATTGTTTCGTTTAATGACAATTGTGCAGTTGGTATTGAAGCAGATGAAGAAGTAATTAATGAAAATGTGAATCGTTCACTAATGCTTGTAACAGCGCTAAACCCACATATCGGATATGAAAATGCAGCGAAAATTGCGAAGCATGCTCATAAAGAAGGGTTAACTTTAAAAGAAGCAGCATTGCAATCTGGGCTACTAACAGAAGAGCAATTTGATGAAATTGTAGATCCAAAGAAAATGATTGCTCCAAAAGAGTAATAGAGAAAGCCAAGGTTCTTAGTATAGAATCTTGGCTTTTTTGATGTTCATTTTTATGTTTCATCTACTTGCAATACTACAAGCTTCAAAATATATTATTTGTTAGCAGGCGTATTCATTACTTTCATCTGTGGGCAGTTCTCTTTTAAGAGTGAAATGAATTTTTCTTCTTCTAGTGGTACGAAAGTGGTCACTGAGTCAAATAAATTGTAATGGATTTCTAATTGTTGTCTAGTCCATTTTTTTGAATGAAGTTTTTTACCAGAGTATTTAACGTGACGAATATCTTCAAATGGAATTTCAGTATGAAAAATGAAACCGTGTTTTACAACAAGAGATGATTCCGTTATGTTGTAGTGAGAGAAATAGAATGAAGAAAGATTCACGATATTTAATAGCATCATGAGAGTGAAAAAAATAGAATTTTCATTTTGGAAGAATAACGAAACGAAAAAAATAATTATAAATAATGTAATGAAAATGACGTGGAATGGATTTTTTTTCGCTTTAAATTTCAAGTTAGTCACCTCGGTATACTTGTTCTTTAACTAAATTAAATCATAACATTGTGATAAAACGTGTGAATATGCAGAATTGCATATTCGCGCGTTTTATTATTCATGTAAAATTTCTTGATGGGATAAATTCAAAAGAAGTTTTGTAATAGTGGAGTGGCATAAAGTGACTTACAAGAATAGAAAGATAGCGTTAGTCATAATTAGTTGTATGATCATTATGAGTAGTTGTGCTAATAAATTTGTTGAAGATAGAAATCGAAAGCATACATTTGTACAAGCAAGTAAGGTTTTAGTAGAGACTGTAAATAGAATATATAAAAAGTAAAGGATGTTTTCTTATACGAAAACATCTTTTTTGTAGTTAAAATTGAATACTGAAGTTTTGGAATGAGTGAATACCAGTTCCATATTCACTAATCGCATATGTATTCTGTGCAATTTGTTTAACGGTAAACTAAGGGTCTTAAAGAATATTTATGTTCTATTTCACATCCTATAAAATGAATTTGTATAAACATATTCGCTTTTCGTTGTATTAAACCCTTTTGTTAGATGTTTTTATAAAAGTTTATAAAATGGGCAAACGAAACGTTGAAATGTTTGTTTGTGTTGTGATAAGATGATGAAGTGATAATAAACGATATATTGATTTGTTTGGTTTTAAATAAACATTTTGAAGGAGTGTTTAGTATGAGTGATATTTCAGAGAAGTTTTGGGATGCGTCAATAGAGGAATTAAAGAAAGGGTATGTGTTTGATGAAGAAAAAGAGGAGTACATTTGCTTAGCTTGTGGTGAAACATTTATTAAAGGTGTTATTTATCAAGATAACCAAATTTTGTATGAAGCAGAGAAGTTCGTCCAATTGCATATTCAAAATGAGCATACGTCTATGTTTGATTATTTGTTAAATATGGATAAGAAATTTACTGGTTTAACGGATTTACAAAAGAAAATGGTTCAGTTTTTCCATATGGGACTGAATGATAAAGAAATTGTAAAAGAGATGGATGGCGGAAGTACATCAACAATTCGTAATCATCGATTTACACTGCGAGAGAAAATGAAGCAAGCAAAAGTATTTTTAGCGCTAATGGAATTATCAGAAGAAAAATCAAAAGTACAAACGAAATTTGTGCCAATTCATAGAACAGCAACGATGGTGGATGATCGATACAATATTACGGAAGAAGAAAATGATGAAGTATTAAAAGCTCATTTTACAGAAGGATTAGATGGACCTCTCTCTAAATTTCCGAAGAAACAAAAGCGTAAATTAATTATATTGCGCCATTTAGTGAAGAAGTTTGATAGTAATAAAAAGTATACTGAAAAAGAAGTAAATACAGTGATAGAAAATGTATACCCTGATTTTGTAACTTTAAGAAGATATTTAATCGAATATGGATTTTTAGATCGAACAGCCGATGGAAGTCAATATTGGGTGAAGTTATAATCATACGAAA
Source organism: Bacillus sp. PK3-067 (assembly GCF_056738645.1). Classification (NCBI taxonomy): domain Bacteria; kingdom Bacillati; phylum Bacillota; class Bacilli; order Caryophanales; family Bacillaceae; genus Bacillus; species Bacillus sp. PK3-067. The sequence goes on from NZ_CP096490.1 coordinate 1,635,550, forward strand.
AGAAAATGAATAGAAGCACAGTATTATAACAACTATACAAAGAGATAGAGATTGAAAATAGATGTTTAATAAAAGGAGAAATGAAATTTGAAACCACCTGCAGATAACAATAAAGAAGGTGCGGAGTCACATAAGTTGGAAAGTGAGAGTAAACCGATTTGGAAATCGATGTCGATGTTTTTAGTACCGTTATTATTAAGTAATGTACTACAATCAGTTGGACAATTATTTGGTATGGTAGTAGTAGGAAGATGGCTTGGAGTTAATGATTTAGCGGCTATATCAGCATTCTTCCCATTATTTTTCTTGCTCGTTTCATTTGTAATTGGTATCGGTTCAGGAAGCTCTATTTTAATTGGTCAGGCGTTTGGTGCTAAAAACGAAGATCGTTTAAAAGCTATCGTTGGTACGACGTTGACGTTTACCTTTATTATTGGAGTTGTGTTGGCGATAATAGGCAGTATTTTTGCAATGGATATTATGCGTCTAATGGGAACGCCAGAAAATATTATTGAAATAAGTGTACATTATGCACGGATTTTATTTATATCGATGCCAGTATTATTTTTATATTTCGCATATACAACATTTATGAGAGGTACAGGAGATTCTAAAACGCCATTTTACTTTTTAATTGTAAGTACAGCGCTAAATATGATCTTATTACCGATTCTTATTTTTGGATGGTTAGGAGCTCCGAAATTAGATGTGTATGGAGCGGCCTATGCATCTGTTATATCTACAGTTATTACGTTTATTGTCATGCTTGTGTATTTAAAGAAGAAAAATCACCCATTACAACTAGATGGAACGGTTAGAAAATACCTTCGAATGGATGGGGAGTTATTAAAGCTATTACTAAGGCTCGGTATTCCAGCGAGTATTAATATGATATTAGTTTCATTATCTGAAATTGCCGTAATCGCATTTGTAAATCGTTACGGTTCGGATGCAACAGCTGCTTACGGCGTTGTGAATCAAGTTGCAAGTTATGTACAAATGCCAGCAGTTAGCCTTGGTATTACAGTTTCCATTTTTGCGGCACAATCGATTGGTGCGAATCAATTTGATCGATTACAGAAAGTTGTGAAGGCCGGAATTATTATGAACTACGTCATCGGTGGTGTGTTAATATCTCTTATTTACGTATTCTCAAGAGACATTTTATCACTATTTTTAACGAGTCAAACTACAATTGAAATTGCTCATAGCTTAGTTATGATTACATTATGGAGTTATTTAATTTTCGGTCATGCACAAATTATTAGTGCGACAATGCGAGCGAGCGGTACAGTACTTTGGCCAACTGTTATTGGAGTTGTTTCAATTTGGCTTGTAGAAGTACCCGTAGCATATTATCTTTCTTACCATACAAGTCTTGGAATAGAAGGCATTTGGATCGGGTATCCAGCAGCATTTATTGTCAGCTTAATATTACAGTATGCATATTATAAGCTTTCATGGCAAAAGAAACGAATTACACGATTAGTTAGTTAAATAGAAAAATGTCCCTAAGTTATTAGACTTAGGGACATTTTTTCGTAAGTTCAGGTTTATAAATAGCTTTTTAAAGTTATATCAAAATGTTGTCTAATGAGTGTTTTATCACTCATATAAAACTCCCACGCTCTTTCCGGTTCACCGATAATCTCAAAGGATTCCTCTGTAATATATAAAGCGCAATTATCCTCCAGTGCAATTCCTTCTATATTCCCTTGATGATTTTGTAAAAAGGAATGGAAGGCGTTCATTCTGTTTAATTGATTATAATGTGGACAAAATCTTTTATTAACAATACCCCATCCGTTACTCTCTATATAACCAGAACCTTCATAATCTGATCGGATACTAGACGTGAACCAACACATAGCACCAGCGCTATAACCAGCAATAAGTGTTCCTTGCTGCAGAGCCAATAATAATTTTTCATCGAGTCTATGTTCTTTCCATTGCGTAAGCATGTGAATATAGTTCCCGCCACCTAAATAAATTAAATCGGCTGAATGAATCATCTCGTCTATTTCATACTTTGAAGGTGAATCTGTTGTAGTACGTAAAATTTGTACTTCACAATGTAATTGTTTTTCAAAAGTGTCTAAAAATAATTTTATATAGCTTTCATCATCATGACTAGCCGTTGGAATAAACAATATTTTTGGGTACTGTTTATTTGTTAATTCTATAAGGCGTTCATTAATAGGCAAGTGATTTGAATCTTGTAAATCACCGCCACCAATGACAGCTAATTTCATAGTAAAGCACCACCTAATTATTTTTGTTATATAAAAATTCGATAGAAGAGAGTTACATTCCTTCCGTAATGTAATCAATAATTAGAAAATGTAGCTTAAGTATATCGGAATAGTAAAGAAACTACTGACTATATATACCAATGCATTAGAAACCATACATTGATATATAATATTTCATACTAATGTTTCAAAATATGGAAAAAATATGTTTAAATAGATATAATGACGCATTGATTCATATTGAATTTATACTTATATTTTAAAAGGGTATCGGAAATAATAGCGATTTTTTAAAACAGTTTTTACTTTTAATAGGAAGTTGTATTACAATATGTTAAAATTATTTCAATATATTTATTTAATATGAAATACAAAGAAGGAGAGTGAAAAAAGTGGATTTTCGATTTGAATTTACAACGAAGCTGAAAGAATACTTAGACGATGAGAAGGATGAAAAAATAATAAAAGATGGACACAGAGATGTAATTTTTCACTATTTATATGCGTTAGAGACTGAAATTGGCGTTGTTAAAAATCCTAATTTTACTTTTTTTGCATCAGGAAGACGTTCACATATAGTGTTAGAAAACGTTGAATTTAAAACAGAAGTAAATGTAAAAAGTAATATAATTGAAATTACAAAAATAGTGGATAATGTAGCTATTCCGTTAGATACTATCGTAGCGAAAGATCGGGAATTATTTGCACTTGGACGTAATGAGAAGTTTAGTGTACAAATATTAGAGCAGTATCTTTTTGATACATTTGGAGAAAAATTAGGTTTAAAATGAATGGAATAGCCTATGTATTTATGGGTAGTTAATTTTCATATATATCATTTACGTTTGACCTTTCATTTAATTTATACTACAATTCGTAGTGTGAAAGGAGTTGTACAATGTTTACTCAAAACTATAAGTTAAATGAGCACGGGTTAAATCATTTCTTTGGACCGCTTGAAGCGAAAATTATGGAGATTGTTTGGTCTAGCGATGGTATTACTATTAAAGAAGTGCAGCAGAAATTAAGTGAAGAATCACCTGTGAATTTTAACACTGTTATGACAGTTATGAACAGGTTAGTAGAGAAATTACACTTAGAAAAACAGACTGTGAAAAGAAGTGGTATATATCGTGCTGTACAAACAAAAGAAGAATTCTTATCCAATCAAACGAAGAAAATGACACAGGAATTGATGGGGGAATTTGGAGATTTAGTTGTAAATCATATGTTAGATGAGTTAGAGCAGGCTGATCCGACTTTAATAAAAAAGTTAGAAGACAAATTGAGTCAGTTAAAAAGAGAGGATTAATGAAATGAAATGGCAAATGCGTAAAATCGTATTGTTAGCAGTAATTGTTAGTATCCTCTTTTTCAGTATGTTAGTGTATTACGTTACATATCCATTTCTGTTTCAAAATAAGATGTTCCTTCTTTCAAATTTTTGCTTGTTCCAGTTAGAAAAACATATGAAAGAATTATCGCTGATTCGTATTATAATCGCTGGATTATTACTACTTACTGTATTAATCGTGTGCAAAAGAATTTGGCGACAATTTTTCTATAGTAAAAAATTACAAAAAGTACTTATCCCTTTCGTCCGAAAAAGAAAACAAATATATATATTGCCGACTACGGAAGTTGCGGCATTTACAATTGGGCTATTTCGTCCGAAAGTTGTCATGTCGGAAGGGTTGCTTCAAACATTTTCAGATGAAGAAATGGATGCGATTATTTTCCATGAAGAATATCATCAAAAGAATTGGGATCCGCTAAAATTATTTTGTTTTACGCTATTAGCAGAAGGAATGATGTACATACCGATATTAAAAGGGTTGTTACAGCGATATCATACGTATCAGGAGCTAGCTGCTGATAAATATGCGATGCAAAAAATGGAATCTTCATTTGAGTTAGGTAGCGCGTTATTAAAATTAATTAAAATAAAGACAATGGAAAATCGATGTGTTACAGCTTCATTTGCAAAAACAGCAATAAATTTACGAATCGAGCAAGTGTTAAATGAAAAGGTTGTTAAGCTTACTATTCCGTTACATACGAATTCGGTATATGTAACAGTAGGTTTATTCTGTATGTCGGTTGTACTTATTGTCGGAGAGTGCATATAGCCTCTTTTTTTAAGAATAAACACTACTCGTTGTAGTGTTTTAGGGGGAATAAAATGAATGCAGCAGATTTAACAATTTGGCTTGTGGCTGGGGCGGGAGTATTGTCATTTATATCACCGTGCTCTTTACCGCTATATCCATCTTATTTATCTTATATTACAGGTGTGTCTATCCAAGATTTAAAAGAAAATCGTGGGATTATGCAAAAATCAGCGATTATACATACAGTATTTTTTATGATCGGATTTTCGGTTATATTTTACGCGTTAGGTTTATCGGTAAGCTGGATTGGAATAACATTTTCATCTAACCAAAAATTGATTCAACAAATTGGTGGGATTTTTATTGTTTTAATGGGGCTATTTATGACGGGCTTATTTCAGCCTAAGTGGCTTATGGCAGAGAAAAAGGTGCAATATAGAAGTAAATCGACTGGATATATTCGCTCGATTTTAGTCGGTATGACATATGCAGCGGGTTGGACGCCATGTGTTGGACCGATATTTTCAGCTGTACTCATGCTTGGCGCGACGAATCCTGAAGGGGCGCTTCTTTATATTACAGCGTATACTCTTGGGTTTGCGGTTCCATTTTTCGTGATGGCATTCTTTATTGGGAAGGTAAAATGGATTGTTACATATGCCAATGTCATGATGAAAATTGGCGGTGGAATGATGATTGTAACAGGTATTTTATTGTATACAAATCAAATGACGAAAATTACAGCATTCTTTATTCGTCTATTCGGTGGATTTACAGGTTTTTAAAAATGAGGAGGAAGAAAAGTGAAGAAACTAATTGCTATTATACTAGTAGGTGCTCTCGCTTGGGCAGGGGTTAACTTTTATAATTCAAAGAAAGAAGAAAAGGAAAGAAAAGCAAAGCAAGCAGAGTTACAAGAGAAAGAAGTATTACCACAAGTAGGTTTTAAAGCACCTGGCATCACATTAAAAGGATTAGACGGAAAGTTGCAGTCGTTAAATGATGCCAAGGGAAAACCATATATTATTAATTTTTGGGCATCATGGTGTGGGCCGTGTGAAATGGAGGCACCTGACTTAGTTCATATGTATGATAAATATAAAAAGGATGTTGAAATTTTTGCGGTGAATGCAACTGTTAGTGACCCAGTACAAGAAGCAAGCGCATTTGCTAATCGCTATGGATTTGAGTTTCCGGTTCTACTAGATATGGACGGAGTAGCTGGACTAGATTATAAAGTATTCTCTTTACCGACGACATTTTTTGTTAATAAAGATGGAATTATAGTAGATCATGTACGAGGTGTATTACCACCAGATCAATTAGAAAAGAAATTTAAGAAATTGATTGAGAATTAAAAGGAGATTTGGTGACGATGGAGTGGATTGTGAGGTTACAACCCATATCTCTTATAATTGGAAGTCTATTTGGTTTTATGTTGATGAAACGAAAGATGAAGTATCAAAATGTATCATATAAAAAAATGATGGATGCCGTAACAAATGCTTTTCTTATCATCGTATTTGTATGGAAGTTTGCACCAGCAATTTTAAATCCTGTATGGGCTTTTGGGGCGCCGGTGCAAGCAATATTAGCTATTGGAAGTATGCAACATATTGTAGTAGGATGCGTAATTGCGAGTGTATACATTGTTTGGAAAAGTAAAAAGGAGCAATTTTCGCTTCGTATTTTACTTGATGCATTGCCTTTTGGTCTGTGTGTGAGTATTATCTTTTATTTTCTATTCCATCATGAAGTAGGTGCACAAACGACACTACCATGGGGAATGAAAATATATGAATCTAAACTTTTATATCACCCTATTTTCGTATATGAGATCAGCCTTGCTCTTTGTATAATGGGCTTGTTATGGATGAAAAATGAAAGGCTCGGAAATGGAAAGAATATAAGTATTTTTCTAATTATTGAGGGGTTTGCTCATATTATTATTTCGCTTGTTAGTGAACAAAATTCGGTTCTGTTTGGTCTATCAGCAGAGCAAATAATGAGCTTTTGTATTATTAGTTTAGGGATTTTGTTGGTGCCGAAAAAATAAAAGATAGCCATGTACAGAGAGTATCTGTATGGCTATCTTTTATAAGCATATTTCTTCATCATATGCTAAATCATTATATTGTAGAAACCTAAAAACCCCTTTATTAGGGGTTTTTAGGTTTCTATAGGTCTGCATGTGTTTCTTGTTTATCTGTATCCCATTTTGGAAGTTGTTTTGCTTGTTGACTTTCAGTAAAATTATTAAATCCAAAAGCAAGTATGCATGTAAAGGTTAAAATAGCTAAACTAATCTTTTTCATTATCTTAGTGCCTCCTTAGTTAATAATTTTTGTTTTGCTTCGTAAGTTTTGAAAAAATATTTTTGAGATTTCTCTATTTTATTCACTTTATGAAATTCTACTGCTAATAATTCGTAATATTCTTGTACATAATCGTATAATTCTTTACTGTTAAAATATGTAGTGCCTGCAATGATTGCGTTTTCTAAGTCGTCTAGAATACCAGTGTGTTGTGTTTTTAAGATAGTGAAATGGTGTTTATATTCTTGATTATTTAATTCATTACAAATTTCTAAGCCCTTTTGAACCCAATCGTTTGCAAGTTCTTTTTCATTTAAACTAAAATGTTCTTTGGCTTGTAGAAAATTGGCTTTTATGTGTTTAGGTAATTTGTTTGTAACTATTGTAAGATGTCTAATAGCAAGGGTTGATAGATTTTGAGAAGAGTAGAGCCAACCTAAGTTATTTCGAACTTTTAAGATTAGTGTATCGTCTTTCAGCTTTTGTAAAATATTGATTGCTGAATTATAGTTCTCTTCGGCTTGTTCGAATTGTTTTAAATAAACAGAACATGAGCCTAAAATGTTTTCGCATAGAGCTATTTTAATTTCATAACGTGGATATTTTGAGAAAATCTCTTTAGCTTGATTTGCATAATTGATTGCTGTAAGTGGTTTGTTTGTATGGTGATTAAATATAGCAAATTTATATTTATATTCAGCTTCTTCTAGTTCGCCTGGTACATGTTTTAAAAGGGATTCAGCTTTTTCGTATTCTTTTTTTGCTTCATCATAATTTCCAATAATGGTAGCATGTTCAGCTTTAAAAAAGTGATAATAATAAGTAATAAAGTCTTCAGTTATGGGATTGTCTAAACGAACAATTTGACTAAAAGTATCATACTTAATGTTTGTCCAATCGGTTAGGACCTTATATTTAAAGTTTAGTAGGGAGTAGTAAAGCGATAGAGTTTGATCAGCTTCAATTTTATTAATCTGTTTCTCTATTTTTTCTTTTAATTGTTTCGCTTCAATTAATTGCTCCGCTACCATTACTTGATATAAAATGTTTAATTCGTTGACAATCTGTTCATGCCCTTTTAATAACACACTCATTATATATTCCCCCATTCGATAAAAGTATCCTAATTTAATTATTTCTATAATAGCAAAATAGAAGAAGTATAAGAGTGATTTTACCATATTTTTCAACAAAATTCTGAAAAATTAATTGATTTTTACATATTTCTTATTTTTATGTGAATATTACAAGTGCCTCTGGTAGTGGTGGGATGAATCTGACTCATGATACGTTAGCATCAATGGGAGGGATAGTTTTACTTGTAAATATGTTTTTAGGAGGATTGTTCGGATTGGGTTCAACTGTTAAGTTTTTAACAAAAATTTCACTTTCTTATTTAATAAAAACAGGATAATCCTCACTTTATAAGAATCATCCTGTTTTTATTGATATATTAAAAAATCGGCGGAGTAACAGAAAATAAGACTATCGCGTTTTTTTCAAAATGATTCACCCATTTATGCTTTAAATAAGCAGGTATTTTTACACTGTCGCCAGTTTCTAATACGTATTCTTCCTCATTTAAATATAATGTGATTTTCCCATCTAAGACAAATGCTAATTCTTCTCCTTTATGTTCTAGCACATTTTCTGATGAAGCTGTATTAGGCGGGACGGTCATAATTGCTGTTGCTAAATTTCCAGTGAAATCAGGTGAAAGCATTTCATATGATAAATTATCAATAATCATTTTCTTTCGTTTATGGGAACGTACAATTAAATCGTCTGTATTTGTATCTTCAAGTAAAAAGCTAAATGTTGGCACATCAAGAGCTTTAGCAAGCACTTTTAATGTTTGGATAGAAGGGTTAGCGGACCCGCGCTCAATTTGACTTAACATTGATGGTGTAATATCGGCCATCTTTGCTAGTTCTTTACTAGTTAAACCTTTTTCTTTTCTTTGTTTTTCAATTTTTTTACCAATATCTATATTTTCCATAATGAAAATCTCCTTAATAATTATTAAATTATATTTAAATAAATTAAATTAAAATTAACTTAATGGGATTATTTGTGTTAAACTATATTAAAATTAATTTAATTATAATTTATTGTATGGTGAGCTACAAGGATATAAGGAGGAAACAAAATGAAAGAAATAGGGGCATTACAAGCAGAATATCCATTAGTGAATAAGCTTATTGCAACAGAAGAAGTATTTTGGATAAATCCAAACATAGAAAAGTATGAAACAGCAATAAAAGATTCACCACTTAATGAAGAGAATGTAAAAGATGCGGAAGAGAGATTAAAGCGTTTTGCACCATATATTGCGAAAGTTTTTCCTGAAACGAAAGGGGCGAACGGCATAATCGAATCACCTTTAGTGAAAATACCTTCTATGAAAGAAGCTTTAGAGAGAAAATATGAGCAACCTATTTTAGGAGAATTATTATTAAAATGTGATAGTCATCTTCCAATATCAGGATCAATTAAAGCTAGGGGCGGTATTTATGAAGTGTTGAAACATGCTGAGCAACTAGCATTGCAGCACGGAATGGTAACAGAAGAAGATAATTATTCCGTTTTAGATAGTGATACATGTAGAGAGTTTTTCTCGAAATATTCAATTGCAGTAGGTTCTACAGGGAATTTAGGACTTAGCATAGGGATTATGAGTGCGAATCTAGGTTTTAATGTAACTGTTCATATGTCAGCAGACGCAAAAGAATGGAAGAAAGATTTATTAAGAAGTAAAGGTGTAAACGTTATTGAATATGAAGATGATTATAGCAAAGCAGTAGAAGAAGGAAGAAGACAAGCGGATGCGGATCCTAGCTGTTATTTTGTAGACGATGAAAACTCGCATGATTTATTTTTAGGATACGCAGTAGCAGCATCACGATTACAAAAGCAATTAGAAGAGTTAGAGGTTGTAGTAGATGAAAATCATCCTTTATTTGTTTATCTTCCGTGCGGAGTAGGAGGAGGACCTGGCGGAGTAGCATTCGGTTTAAAGTTATTGTATAAAGATAATGTTCATTGTTACTTTGCAGAGCCAACACATTCTCCTTGTATGTTACTCGGCTTAATGACAGGCCTTCATGACAAAATTTCCGTTCAAGATATCGGAATTGATAATGTAACAGATGCGGATGGACTTGCGGTAGGAAGGCCATCTGGATTTGTCGGTAAAACGATGGAACCATTTTTGAGTGGGAATTACACAGTAAGCGATGAAGAGTTATATAGATTGTTAAAAGAGCTAGCTGATACGGAGAATATTTATTTAGAGCCTTCTGCACTAGCAGGTATGATAGGGCCAGTGAAAGTATGTAAAGAAGATGAGTATTTACAAAAGCTACAGTTAACAGAGAAGGTGAAAAAAGGTACTCATATTGTGTGGGGAACGGGTGGAAGTATGGTTCCAAACGATATAATGGATGAATATTATAGGAAAGGTTTGGAATTAACGATATAAGAAAAATGAGGCTAGTTGTAGCCTCATTTTTTCATGTACATAAAAATCTTTGTTATTTTCACAATAGTTCTTTATAGTATATATAAAGGATAACTAATATTGAATAAATACAACAAAAAGCTTTATTTTACATAATAAGAGGATGTGTATACGATGTCATTACAGACTAAATATATAGCGGGTATTTCGCTTGGGGTTATGGGTGTCGGCTTTGCGGCTTCTATCCCTTTTCAAGGAACGATAGCTGGAGAGATTATACAAGGGGGATTTGAAGCTGGGTTAGTTGGCGGGCTTGCAGATTGGTTCGCAGTTACAGCATTATTCCGTCACCCGATGGGAATACCAATTCCGCATACAGCTTTGTTACCTAAAAATCGTAAACGAGTAACGAAAGGGCTCATCAATACGTTAGAAAATGAATGGCTGACGAAAGAAAGTATTACGAATAAAGTAAAAGAGATGCAGTTAGCACAAATGGTACTGCAAATTGCTGAGAGAGAAATGCAGTCTGATGCTGTGAAAAAGGGGATTGTAACGATTGCAGAGAAAGCAATTGTTACAATAGATACAGAAAAGTTAGCTGTTATTATTGAAAAAGAATTAAAAACATATTTGCATACAATTAATACAAGTAACATTTTACAAGTGCTTGTTGATCAATTAGTTGTGCAAGAATATGATGAAAAGACACTTGATTACATTTTAGTAAAAGTGAAAGATTGGACAGCGCAAGATGAAGCACGCTACCAGCTCGGTAGTTTAGGTATGAAGGCGATGGAAAATATAAAAGTAGATGGATTCTTACAGTTTACATTGAAATCGTTTATGAATATTGTAGATGAAGATAAAATTGGCGGCATTTTGCAGAAGTTTATTATTAGCAATATTAACAGCTTACAAGATGCAGATAATAGCACGAGACAACTTATATTAGCGAAAATTCGTCAAGAAATTACAAATGTAAAAGAAAATGAAGCGTTACTACAAGAATTAGAAAATTGGAAAGAAAAATGGATTGCCAATTGGAATGCTACTGACAAAATAAAAGAGATGCTAGAGCAAGTACAGCAAAGAGCAGTTGCTTTTGTAAATAATGAAGAATTTGCTGATAAATATGTTATTCCATTTTTACAAAAACAAATGAATAAAATAAAAGAAGATGAACAGACAGTTCAAAAAATAGAAGATTGGTTACAAAAACAAGTTGTAAGTCTTGTTGAGAAGAACCATTCGAAAATTGGTAAGCTTGTACAAGAAAATCTTGATAAGTTAGATGATAAGACGTTAATCGAAATGATTGAAAATAACGTCGGTAAAGATTTACAGTGGATCCGAGTAAACGGGGCGGTTTGCGGATTTATGATTGGATTAGTGTTAGAAGGAATTAAAGCGATTATATGAGAAAAACCTTCCGCAATTGCGGAAGGTTTTTTATTTTTCGAGAACACTCATATTCAAATTATAAGCTTTCTCAATATTTAACTTGTACGTCCCATTTCCAGTTTTAATCGAATTTTTATACCAATGTTCTTGGGTGTTTAATTCTGGATGTTCTTCTGAAGAAGTATTTTCGTTTTTCGTTAAATCTTCTACTTGTTCCCAAGGTGTACTTCCATGTGTTTCTTTTTGATTCGTTACTGCTGTTAAAGATACATCACTTTCTTTTGCAAGATGGACAGACACTCTTGAGCTTTCCTGTACAAACCAATTATTTTGTAATTGACCTGGATAAAGAGATAGTTCGTTATTTGAAGCACGGATTTCCACATTTTTATTTTGCGGAAGAACAAGCGTTGGTTTCACCTGTGGTGCTGAATTAAATAACGTATGCTGAACAGGTAATGATTTTAAAGTGATATACATCGTTTCTCCAGCCGTTTGAACTGAAAGGAAATCATCTCGTTTTAAATTGAGTTTTTCATTTGCTTTCGTTGTCATTTCATAAGTTCCCAAAAGATGAATTTGATTTGTATTATTTCCCTCTATCGTTAGAGGTTGATGGCCTGCATCTACTACGATTTTTTTGATAGATTCAGGTATATCAAATTGTCCGTCTGGAATATTACTCGTTTGCCTCGTTGTGTTAATAGAGTGACGAACTTCTTCTAGTAATCCAGTTGATAATAAACAGTAAAAAGCAATTCCGACGCTTCCTAAAACACCGATAAAGAAAATACTAAAAATATCATATTTAATAAATGATTGTTCCTTCTTAGAAAATAGAAGGTATAGTAAAACTTCAGCTCCAAGTATGATAAGTAAAACTGGCCACCATGCAGTTAGTGTATCTAATACTTGAATTCCTTTTACGACTGAAAATAGTAAAAAGCACCCTAACGATATAATAGAAAGCCCCATTGAGAATGTTCCAACACGCCAAGTCCTCATTCGCTTGTCCCACCTTTGTTTTCTTTATTTCCAAGTAACAATTTAAAGCCGCCGCCAATTAAAAGGAGCGCAACGATAGATGTCTGGAAATAGCGATAATATAGTTCACTAAGATGAATATTAAATATAGTTACAAAATAATCATTCAAAATAGGAAGGACTGTTTGATTTAATAAATAATAACCACCGAGTGTAATTAATCCGATACCGATCCATCTTTGATGATTTATAAAATAATCGATAATGGGTTCGTCTTGTACTCGTTCTTTTCCGTATTTTGCTGTTTGCTGTAACGCATCAAAAAAGCTATAGAACCAAATGATTGGTACTAAAAATAAAAACGCAGAAAGTCTTAATAAGTCGAGTAAATAAATAGATAGTAAAAAGGCTGCCATAAGCTGAAGACCACGGCGTTGTAAACCTAAATACATATGACCTGCTCCAGGGAACATCGCTAAAATAGAAGCAAATGTTTTACTTTTCTTTCCTTGCTCTCGATGTTCTTCAAAATCTTCGAAAATAGTACGGTCAATTAATTGCTCGTCGCGTTCTTTTTTCTGTAGTTGCTGAACAACGTCAAAGAAATTATAAATCCATAAAACAGGTAACGTAATAAGAAAGATAAGGAAACTTCCTTGAGATGTTAATAATGTTACAAATATAATCATGCTGCCTAAGCCAGCGCAAGCGACTAAAAACGTAAGACCGCGTTGCATAAGTCCTAATTGGAAATGGCCAAGTCCAGGGATGATGGATAGGAGAATGATATAAAATCGTTCGCTCTCTTTAGAGGAATTTATCAATTCTCCAGCTTCTTGTTTTTTCGTTTGTTTTATAATGGTGATAACTAAATCTAGTAAGTTAATTACCCATAGAACAGCTAGTAAAAATAGAGAAAGAAAAGCAATATCACGTTCTCTTACTACTATGGTACAAAATACTGCAAAGGAGAATAGAAATAAAGATCCTCCGCTATATAAAATAAACCGTCCTAGCTTTTTTAAGTATAAATGTCCAAGCCCAGGAATTAGCCCTAATACAAGTGCTAAAAAGGGGTTTTTATTCATGCTTTAAACCTCCGTCCTTTTTTGATGTATCTACCGATTTGTTTACAATTTGTTGTGAGATAGAAGACTCGTTATGTTTTGAAGATTTCTCGAAATTTGATGTCGCTGTAAAAATATATTGGAATAAACCACTTACCATAAAAATAATTGTAGCTGCAGTCGCAATTATGTAGTGAATAATTGTGCGTTTTAGTGAGTTTGTTTTTATATTTTCATTAGGTTGTAGCGTTTCAAAATTAATTTGCGTCATAACTTCGTTCGTAAATGAATCATCATTTATCATTGGAAGGTTTTCATGTTGTTCATCAATACTTTCCATATAAAGTGTTAAACAATGATCACATTCGTAAAGATGTTCTTCCATAGATTCACGTTTATTGTTTTCTATAAAATCTAATGTATAATTGCGCCAATCTTCTTTTGAATAATGCATCATAGAAACTCTTCCTCCTTCCAATGTTTTTTAATCCATTTTCGTGCCCGATACAGTTTCATTTCGACTGTTTTTACTTCGATGTTTTCCTGTAAAGCAATTTCTTGATAACTTTTTTCTTCTAAGTAATGTGCGAGAACGACGTCACGGTAATTTTCGGGAAGTTCTCTCAGTTTTTGAGCAATGAGTAATTTCTGCTCTTTCGTCAATAATAAAGCCTCAATATTATGAGAGGACTTTATATTTTCCTCAGCTTCTTTACATAAGGAGAGTTCTTCACTTTCTCTAGCTTTCTTCCTCTTATAATCAATAGCGTGATTGGTGGCAATACGCGCCATCCACGTTTTTAATCCGCGAAATTGATAATTTGGGAGAGAGGTGTGAATTTTTACGAATACTTCTTGTGTAACATCTTTCGCATCTTCTTCATGTCTTAAAATAGAAAAGATAACTTGAAAAATATAATGACGATATGTTTGTACAAGGATACGAAAAGCATGCTCGCTTCCTTGCTGTGCTTTTTCAATTAATTGTTTTTCCTCAATGGGTCTCTCCCTCCTTTTTGACGCATTCTATTATATAGACGTAAAGAATGATAAGTCACCCTACACATATTGTAAAAAAAAGAATAATATATTTTTTGCAGGAGAGCTAGATGAAAAAAGGTGTGAAAAAATGGTAAAGAGAAGTATATAATGAGCAAGTAGGAAATGTTACACGGAGAAAGGATGTGAATGTTAGTAGGGGAAGGGCCATACTAACAAACATGAAAATTAAAATATTAATAGCGGATGATAACTCTTTTATTAGAGAGGGCATGAAAATTATTTTAAATACATACGAAGAGTTCGAAGTAGTAGATACTGTAAATGATGGGGAAGAAGCTGTAGCATATTGTAAAAAGCATGAAGTTGATATTGCTCTTTTAGATGTTCGCATGCCAAATATGAACGGGGTAGAGGCGACGAAGTTCATTTGTGAAGAGACGAAAACAAAACCGCTTATTTTAACGACGTTTGATGATGATGAATATATTTTGGATGCAGTAAAAAACGGAGCGAAAGGTTATTTGTTAAAAAATAACGATCCGGAGCGTATTCGTGATGCGATAAAAGGAGTATATAACGGTCAAACTGTTATGCAAGATGTTGTCCTCGATAAAATTAAGTCTAATTTAATGGAAAGTAAAGAGGAAGAATGTAAAATTGATAAGAGCCTTTTCACAGAAAGGGAGCTTAGTATTATCGCATTAATTGCAAAAGGTTTCTCGAATAAAGAAATTTCGAAACAGCTTTTTATATCTGAAGGAACAATTGCAAATTATATTACGTCAGTTTTAGGGAAAACTGGACTTGAACATCGCACACAAATTGCGATTTATTACTTAACAGGGAAAGTAGATTAGTGATATGGAATTTTGGCTAACTGTAAGTAAATTAATTGTCTTTTTATATATTGTGTTTAGTTATATTTACGCAAATGTAGTAAATTTACCTTGGGTTATATTTACTTTACTTATTTACCTCTCTGTAAACGTAATGATTTCTATATTTAAAAAAGATACGTATAAAAAATTATTAATCTGTATGTCAATTGGCATAATTATGTTATTTACATGGAGGGTTCATCCATTTTTTATTTTGTTTTTACCTTTGAACTTATACGAAATTACATTCCATTACATAGAAAAGAATTGGCCACGCTTTGTTGTTATGATGCTCCCAATTACGATTGCAGATGAAAGTATTCGAATGACTTATGGATTAATTGTTGCATTTTCTTTTCTCGTTTTAACTATAGCAGATCGATATATATCGCGTGTAGTAAAGCTTGAATCGCAAAATGATAAGATGCGAAAAGATATGCAACGACTTACGAAAAGCTTACATGAAAATAAAGAGTACATAAGACAATCTGAATACACATTTAAGCTAGAAGAGAGAAATCGGTTATCGCAAGAAATTCATGATAAAATTGGTCACTCGATGACGGGTGCACTTATTCAAATGGAAGCAGCAAAAAGGTTAATGGAAATAGATAAAGAAAAATCTGCGGAGTTATTACAAAATGCAATTCACATTTCAAAAGATGGAATTGAAAGTATTCGCATTACATTAAAAAATATGAAGCCTCCAACTGAGCAAATTGGCATTCATCGTATGAAATTATTCATAGAGGAATTTGCCGGTAAGAATGATGTGAATATTCCTTTTGTATACAAAGGGAACTTAGATATGATTTCTCCTATTCAGTGGAAAATTATCGGTGAGAATGTTACAGAAGCACTAACAAATGCAATGAAATATGCTGATGCGACAGTTATTTCTATAGATATTCATGTACTTAACAAGATGGTTAAGGTGCAAGTGAAGGATAACGGAAAAGGGGTAGCTCTTGTTAAAAAAGGTCTCGGTATTATGGGGATGGAGGAGCGAACGGCGTCTGTAAACGGAAAAATTATTGTAGATGGGACAAGTGGTTTTTCAGTAACGATGTTGTTGCCAATATAAAGAGAATGGTACGAGGATGAACCATCTCATATGAAAAAAGTGAATATTCTCATGTGAAAAGAATGAACTTCTGCACTGAGCAGGTTCATTCTTTTTGTTTATACTAAAAGCAGAGAAACCGAAATAGGGGTGAAAATGATGAATACATTAGAAATTAAAAATTTAACGAAAAAATTTGGTGATTTCATCGCAGTTGATAATATGTCTTTATCTATTAAAGAAGGAGAAATATTTGGCTTTTTAGGATCAAATGGTGCTGGTAAGAGTACAACGATAAATATGATTGCTGGTTTGTTAAGAAGTAATGAAGGTGAGATTAGCATACTAGGAAAAAATATAAAGAAACATAATCGATTTGCGAAAATGAATATCGGTATTGTTCCGCAAGATATTGCGATTTATGAAGAGTTAACTGCCTATGAAAATGTGAAATTCTTTGCTGGATTGTACGGGTTACGAGGAGCCGAATTAAAAGCTAGGGTAGAGGAAGCTCTTAAATTTGTAGGACTTAGTGATAAACAGAAAAGCTATCCGAAGAACTTTTCTGGTGGGATGAAGCGAAGACTGAATATCGCTTGTGCAATTGCTCATAGACCGAAGTTAATTATTATGGATGAGCCGACAGTTGGAATTGATCCACAGTCAAGAAACTACATTTTGCAGTCAGTACGTAAATTAAATGAAATGGGAAGTACAATTATTTATACGAGTCACTACATGGAAGAGGTAGAAGAGATTTGTACGAAAATAGCGATAGTAGATCACGGTAAAGTAATTGCAGAAGGTACGAAAGAACAGTTAAAAGCAATTATTACTGACACGAAAGATATTTGGATTGAAGTGAAATCGGTAGAGAATTTAGATGTAGAAAAATTAAAAGAGATAAACGGTGTGAAAGCAGTTCAAATTGAAGAAAACGTAATTAAAGTGAATTCTGATGCGGGATTAAATAATTTAAATAAAATCATTCAACACTGTATCAATCATGATATTGAAATTCGTTCATTAGAGGAGCAGGCTCCCAACTTAGAAACAGTATTTCTTACCTTAACCGGAAGAAACTTACGAGATAAATAAAAGGTAAATGAAGAAAAGGTAAAGGGAGGTTCATCAATTGAACATCTTCAATATTGCAATTATGCACATTAAAAGAGAATTTAGAGACGTAAGAACTTTAGTTTTTATGTTAGCATTTCCGATTGTACTTATGCTTGTGTTAGGAACAGCGTTAAGTAATGCATTTAATAGCGATAGTCATACTATTAAAGATATACAAGTGATATACAAAGATGAAGCAAATGGTACGTTTTCTCAATCATTTGAAGCATTTGCAAAAGAAGTAAGTAAATCTGGTATTTACTTTAAGAAAGTTTCTGAAGAGGTAGATGGAAAAGAAAAAGTAAAACAAAACAAATACGCTGCGTATGTAGAATTGAATAAGGACGGGGTAAAGTTTTACGGAAGTGATAGAAGTAGTATTGAAAGTAGCATAGTTGAAGGAATGATGACTACATTTGTTGATAAGTACAATGTAGTAGTTGAGATTGAGAAAGTAGACCCTAGTAAAATTAGCACAATAATTCCGAATGGAGAACGTAATGAGTATATTAAAGAAACGGCATTACAAGCGACTAAAAAACCAGGTTCTATGGATTACTATGCAATTGTAATGACAACGATGGTTGCTTTGTATGGTGCGATGGGAGCAAGTAATTTAATTAGAGGCGAACGAATACGTAAAACAGGAGATCGTCTCATTGCTGCACCTATAACGAAAGCGGAAATTTTTATCGGGAAAATATTGGGTAATATGGTGGCGAATGCACTGTGCATACTACTTGTCGTTTTATTTAGTAAATTTGTTTTTCAAGCTAACTGGGGCGATCATCTTGGAGTTGTCTTACTTATTTTACTAACAGAAGTCCTTTTAGCAACTAGCTTCGGCCTCGGCATCGGATATATTACAAAAACAGGTGAAGCATCTAGAGCAATTATTTTAGTTATCGTACAACTAGCTTCTATTTTTGGCGGGGCATACTTCGTAGTAGAAGAAAATTTCATTACGAATTTATCACCATTAACGTGGGCAAACACTGCCGTTATGAAAATTATTTATGCAAATGATGTAGGGGCGGCACTACCAGTCATCTCTTTAAATATCGGAATCTCAGCACTCTTTTTATTCATATCGATTATCGCATTACGCAGACGGGAGGGGCTATAGTATGAAAGATATTTTATGGCTTATGCAAAAAACATTATCAGTCCTTTTGAAAAATAAAAAAGGGTTACTCATTATTATTAGCTTGCCGATAATAGGAACGTTAATCTCCTTTTCAATATATGGAAATGCGGGGCAAGGGACGTTAAATATCGGAGTTATAAATAAAGAAAATGAGTCGATAGCAAATGATACGGTGAAATTTTTAGAAGAAATCAATCATGTAAAAGTAAGTAAAGTGAAAGAATCTGAAGTAGAAGATAAACTCACTTCAAAAAAACTTGATGGAGTGATTACGTTACAGTCTGGTTTTTCAGAAAGTGTCCGAGAAGGAAAACCAAGCAATATTGAAATTTCATCGATTAAAGGTGATCAAGTAACAGCGTTTATTAAGTCATATTTGTACAATTATATTGATAATGTAGCAGCGATAAGTAAAGTAGCAGGAACAGATCAAAGTGCATTTGATACGATGTACGCAGGATATCAAAAAAGTTCATTTAAAGTGAAGACTGAGACGTTAGAAGATACTTCGAAAAATAAAGATATGACGAACCAAACCATGGGTTATCTTATTATGTTTATGTTATTTTCAGCAGTGAACTTATCAGGCTATATTTTAAAAGAAAAAGAGAATAGAACGTACTTTAGATTATTATCCACGCCGATAGATGGAAAGAAATTTATATTATCTAACGTCGGGGTAAATATGATTATATTAACAGTACAAATTATGATTACAATCCTATTCTTAACGAATGTTTTTCATACGAATATCAATATGCCCTTCATCGTTATGGTTGGTGTACTGATGATATTTGCTTTAATAGCGATTGGAATGTCGTTAGTAATTGTTGCTTTTTCAAAAAACTCATCATCGGCAAATGCGATGCAAAACATGGTCATTGTACCAACATGCTTACTAGCGGGTTGTTATTTCCCATATGACATTATGCCAAGTGCAGTACAAAAAGTAGCTAATTTTCTTCCACAGCGCTGGTTGTTAGACACAGTATCGAAACTACAACAAGGAATACCATTCTCGGAGTTGTATTTAAACATTTTAATTTTATTCGCTTTCGCAATTGCATTCTTCTTAATTGCGATTTATAAGTTTGGAAGAAATAATGATGCGAGAAATTTTGTTTAATGTGAAAAGGATGTGACGTTAAGTCACATCCTTTTTTGTATGAAGCATGAAATCTAAATTTGAATGACAAAATAGAAAGGTGGAAAGAAAATGATCGGAAGGAAATCAAAATGATTAAAAAAATATTGCGAGTTACTTCTATTGTTATTGCTATTTTCGTTTTTATTTTAATATGGATGCATATCGATGTTACCTTAGGTAGGAAAATGGAAGCTGGGAAAAACATGCCGACAGAGTATGCGCCTCATTATAGTGACTTTCAATTATATGTAGAAGGGAAGTCTTTTTATAAACAATTATTTACTGATATAAGAGAAGCGAAAAGCTCCATTTACACGTATTTCTTCATTTTGTCGGATGATAAAAGTAGCCATACTTTTTTAAACTTATTAAAAGAGAAGGCAAAAGAAGGAGTAAACGTCTATTTATCCGTTGATCGCATTAATGATTTATCATTTGAAAGAAAGATGAAAAATGAATTGCAGGAAAATGGTGTGCATTTTACATATAGTAGAAAACCTGAATTACCATTCGGCTTTTATTCTCTTCATCATCGTAATCATCGCCGTATTACGACGATTGATGGGGAGATTGGCTATACAGGCGGATTTAATATAGGAGATGAGTACTTAGGGAAAGATAAGCGATTTGGATATTGGCGTGATTATCATGTACGACTTAAAGGAGAAGGAGCAAAAGATTTAGAACAGCAATTCGCTTTAGACTGGAAACGAGATACGAAAGAAGAGATAAAGAGAAGTACGAATAAAGCTAGTAAAGGGAATACATTACATACTATGACTAGTTACAATGGGCATTACGTTGCTGAAAAATATATAGAGCTCATAAAACAAGCTCAGCACTCCATTGTAATTGCAACACCGTATTTTATAGCGAAAAATAAAGAATCTATGAATGCTTTAATCGC
Organism: Bacillus sp. PK3-067; assembly: GCF_056738645.1. Classification (NCBI taxonomy): domain Bacteria; kingdom Bacillati; phylum Bacillota; class Bacilli; order Caryophanales; family Bacillaceae; genus Bacillus; species Bacillus sp. PK3-067. The sequence continues at coordinate 1,656,406 of NZ_CP096490.1, forward strand.
GGCGCAAAAGCGTGGTGTTACAGTAAAAATACTTTGGTCATATAAACCGGATCTACCTCTTATAAAAGAAGCGGCGTATCCATACATACGTCAAGCTGTTAATAATGGAATTACTGTATATGGTTATAAAAAAGGAATGTTCCATGGTAAATTAATGCTTATTGATAATGAATTAACCGTTATTGGTACAACAAACTTTACTTCGCGTAGCTTCAATATAAATGATGAAATGAATTTTTATATTTATGGTGGTCCTATTGTAGGACAAGTTAATAAGGCGTTAACAGAGGATTTTCATGATTCGAAAGAAATGACGAAAGAGTTTTTTGAAAAGTTATCTTTTTGGGAGCGTTGTAAGGAGAAAGTGGCGGGATTGGTTGACTTCTATTTGTGATGATGAATTAGGAAAGGGTGCCTACAAAAGGCACCCTTTTTTGGTGGGAAATCATTATTTTTCATGCACCAGCATCGTAACATCATCATTGATCAACGTCCCCACATGTTCGCCTAAACATATTTTCTTCATGACACCAGGCTCATCAAAGTTAAAGACGTGTGCTGGTAAATTGTAGTCCCGGGCAAGCAGTAATGCCGCTTGATCCATGACTTGTATATTTTGTCTAACGACATCATTATAGTTTAGTTTGCTGTACATTTTTGCTGATTTGTTATGCTTCGGATCACTTGTAAAAACGCCATCGACACCTTGTTTTGCGACTAATATGGCATCACTATTCATTTCAATGGCTCTTTGTACACTTGGATAATCTGTCGTCACGAACGGTTGCCCGTTTCCGCCTCCAAAGATAACGATATAACCGTTATCTAAATGGTGGACTGCACGCAAGCGAATGTATGGTTCAGCTACTGCATTAAATGGAATGGACGTCATAACGCGTACTTCTCTATTTGTTTTACTTGTTAAAACACCGCGAAGCATTAAGCTGTTAATGATTGTACCTAACGTACCGATATTATCAGCTTCTACGCGATCGATTCCCCATTCTTCAGCTAGATGCCCCCTAAAAATGTTACCGCCACCGATGACGATGGATACTTCGATACCTAAATCAACAATGGATAAAATTTCGTTTGCGATATGTTCTAATCGTTTGGAGTTAAAGCTATTTCCAGTTTGATCGGCAAGTGCACCGCCGCTTAATTTAATTAAGACACGTTTATATGGCCTCATAACAATTCCCCCTATATAGATCGCAATAAAAAAGGAACAAAGGCGAATGCCTTTGTTCCTTTTTAAGAAAATGAAAAAGAAAAGAAGAAGATAGGACGAATTGCTTTGTATAGTTTTTCATAACATCCACTCCTTTTCATTTTGATTTGTTTTAAGTATATATCTTTTTGATTATACGAAACAATCTGATTACTTATCAAGTTTATTTTATCGTTTTTTAACAAAATGGTGTCAATGAAAAAAAGAAGAAAAATATTTGAATTTTTTGTGACGAACTTGTAGGTTTTTGTATGATTTTGTAGGTTCGCTTATAAGATGTGTGAGTAGCTTTTATAAATTCAAATTGAAAGCGTTCGCATGAAGGGGATGAACATAAATGAAAAAATTCGGATTGGCAACACAAATTTTTGTCGCGCTTGTTTTAGGGATTGTAGTAGGGGCAGTCTTTTATGGCAATAAAACGGCGATTTCTTATATCACACCAATTGGGGATATATTTATTCACTTAATTAAGATGATTGTAGTACCAATTGTTATTTCAGCATTAATTGTTGCAGTAGCTGGTGTAGGAGATATGAAGAAGCTTGGGAAACTGGGTGGTAAGACAATTCTTTATTTCGAAATTATTACGACGATTGCTATTTTAATGGGATTACTTGCAGCGAATATATTCCAACCAGGTACTGGCGTTGATATGAGTAATTTACAGCAAAGTGATATTTCTTCTTATAAACAAACTGCAGATGCAACAGAGAAGAAAGGTTTTGCTGAGACAATTGTTCACATTGTACCGAAAAACGTATTTGAATCGATTGCACAAGGTGACCTATTACCGATTATATTCTTCTCAGTATTGTTCGGCTTAGGAGTTGCGGCAATTGGGGAAAAAGGAAAGCCTGTTTTTAACTTTTTTGAAGGCGTACTCGAAGCCATGTTTTGGGTTACAAATCAAGTTATGAAATTTGCACCATTTGGTGTATTCGCATTAATTGCCGTTACGGTTGCAAAATTTGGTGTAGCGACATTACTTCCGCTAGGAAAACTAGTGCTAGCTGTATACGTAACTGTTATACTATTCGTTGTGATTGTATTAGGTATTAATGCACGAATGGTTGGAGTAAACATTTTTACATTAATGAAAATTTTAAAAGAAGAATTGATTCTTTCGTTTACGACAGCAAGTTCAGAAGCTGTTTTACCTAATATAATGAGAAAAATGGAAGAGTTCGGTTGTCCAAAGGCAGTTGCCTCTTTCGTAATTCCGACAGGTTATACATTTAACTTGACTGGATCGGCTATTTATCAAGCGTTAGCGGCATTGTTTGTTGCACAAATGTACGGTGTGCACATGTCACTAACGGAGCAAATAACGTTATTATTCGTTCTCATGTTAACATCCAAAGGTATGGCGGGAGTTCCAGGTGCATCGTTCGTTGTTGTATTAGCAACGTTAGGTTCGATGGGGTTACCACTAGAAGGTATCGCGTTAATTGCGGGAATTGACCGCATTTTAGATATGATTCGCTCATCTGTCAATGTATTAGGAAATGCATTAGCGGCCATTGTTATGTCGAAGTGGGAAGGCGAATTCGATAATGAGAAAGCAAAACAATATGTAGAAACAGTCAAAGAAACAAAAGCAGCATAAGAAATCGTTAAGGAGTGAATAATCATGGCAACATTAACTGAAGTTAAAAATGGTGTTCGAATTGAAAAAGATTTTTTAGGTGAAAAAGAAGTACCAAACTATGCATACTACGGCGTACAAACAATGCGTGCAGTTGAAAACTTCCCGATTACAGGATACAAAATCCATGAAGGTTTAATTAAAGCGTTCGCAGTTGTAAAAAAAGCAGCAGCGCTTGCTAATACAGATGTAGGAAGATTGGAATTGAACAAGGGTGGTGCGATCGCAGAGGCTGCTCAAGAAATTCTTGATGGAAAATGGCATGATCATTTCATCGTAGATCCAATTCAGGGCGGAGCAGGTACTTCAATGAACATGAATGCAAATGAAGTCATTGCCAATCGTGCTCTTGAATTATTAGGAATGGAAAAGGGAGACTATCACTATATTAGTCCAAATAGTCATGTAAACATGGCGCAATCCACAAACGATGCATTCCCAACGGCGATTCATATCGCTACATTAAACGCATTAGAAGGTTTATTACAAACGATGGGTTATATGCATGATGTATTTGAAATAAAAGCAGAACAGTTTGACCATGTTATTAAAATGGGTCGTACACATTTACAAGACGCTGTGCCAATTCGTCTTGGGCAAGAATTTAAAGCATACTCTCGTGTGCTTGAACGTGATATGAAACGAATTCAGCAATCACGTCAACACTTATATGAAGTGAACATGGGAGCAACTGCAGTTGGTACAGGCTTAAATGCAGATCCAGAATATATTGAAGCGGTTGTAAAACATTTAGCTGCAATTAGTGAACTGCCACTTGTTGGTGCAGAAGACTTAGTAGATGCAACGCAAAATACGGATGCATACACAGAAGTATCAGCAGCACTTAAAGTATGTATGATGAATATGTCTAAAATTGCGAATGACCTTCGCTTAATGGCATCAGGTCCACGCGTTGGTTTAGCGGAAATTATGCTACCAGCTCGTCAACCAGGTTCATCTATTATGCCAGGGAAAGTAAATCCTGTTATGCCAGAAGTAATTAATCAAATTGCGTTCCAAGTCATTGGTAACGACCATACAATTTGCCTTGCTTCAGAAGCAGGACAATTAGAATTAAACGTTATGGAACCAGTACTTGTTTTCAACTTACTTCAATCAATTAGCATTATGAATAACGGTTTCCGTGCCTTTACAGATAATTGCTTAAAAGGAATTGAAGCGAATGAAGATCGCTTAAAAGAGTATGTTGAGAAGAGTGTAGGAATTATTACAGCCGTGAACCCTCATATCGGTTATGAAGCAGCAGCTCGCGTTGCAAAAGAAGCAATCGCGACAGGGCAATCCGTTCGAGAACTTTGTGTGAAAAATGGTGTACTGTCACAAGAAGACTTAGAATTAATTCTAGATCCATTCGAAATGACACACCCAGGGATTGCAGGAGCAACTCTTTTAAAGAAAAATTAAAAGAAGAGGGGGGACAAGCCCCTCTTTTTTGTTTACAATATAGAAATGCTATATATGAATAGAGGTAGGGATGTTATGAGCAAGTTTACAGTAGCTTCTAATGGTGCATTAGAAACAACATTAAGAGGAGCAGAAGTATTATCAACACCACTTTTAAATAAAGGGGTAGCTTTCACACAAAATGAAAGAGAAGAGTTAGGTTTAAAAGGGTTATTACCGCCAGCGGTTTTAACGTTAGAAGAACAGGCACGCCGAGCATACGAACAATTTAGTTCTCAGCCGGATGATTTATTAAAGAATGTATACTTAACTGCGTTACATGATCGAAATGAAGTATTATTTTATCGTATATTAACAGATCATTTACGTGAAATGTTACCGATTGTATATACACCAACTGTCGGTGTAGCAATTCAAAGATATAGTCATGAATATCGTAAACCACGTGGCGTTTATTTATCAATTAACGATTCATCAGGTATCGAAGAAGCATTTACCAATATCGGTGCAACAGCTGAGAACATTGATTTAGTCGTTGTAACAGATGGAGAAGGCATATTAGGAATTGGTGACTGGGGCGTTGGTGGTATTAACATCGCAATCGGAAAATTAGCTGTTTACACTGCTGCAGTTGGAATCGATCCTAGTCGTGTATTACCAGTAATTTTAGATGTAGGTACAAACCGTGAGGAGCTATTAAACAATCCATTTTATATTGGAAATCGTCACCCTCGTATAACAGGTGAAGCTTACGATGAATTTATTGATACGTTTGTACAAGCGGTAAACAAACAATTCCCGAAAGCACTTTTACATTGGGAAGACTTTAGCTCTCGTAACGCACGAAAAATTTTAGATAAATATCGTCATGATGTTTGTACATTTAATGATGATATTCAAGGTACAGGTGCAGTTTCACTTGCGGCAGTATTATCGGCAGTGAAAGCTTCTGGTGTACCGCTAAGTGAACACCGCGTTGTTGTATTTGGTGCTGGTACGGCTGGAATCGGTATCGCAGATCAAGTTAGAGATGCGATGGTTCGCGTAGGCGTATCTGAAGAAGAATCATATAAGCGTTTCTGGTGTATTGATCGTAACGGGTTAGTTACAGATAATATGGAAGATCTTCTTGATTTCCAAATTCCGTACGCAAGAAAAGAAGCAGAAGTAAGTGAGTGGAAAGAAAATGATGTGATCGGACTTGCTGAAGTTGTGAAACATGTAAAACCGACAATTTTAATTGGTACATCTACTGTTGCAGGTGCATTTAAAGAAGAGATTATTAAAGAAATGGCTTCTCACGTAGAAAGACCAATCATTTTACCAATGTCGAATCCAACGCCACTTGCTGAAGCAAAACCAGCAGATTTAATCGAGTGGACAGAAGGAAGAGCGTTAGTTGCAACAGGAAGTCCATTTGAACCAGTTACATATAACGGTGTAACGTATGTGATTGGACAATCAAATAATGCACTTATTTTCCCAGGGCTTGGTCTTGGAACAATTGTAGTACGAGCAAGCGTCATGACGGATGGAATGTTCGCAGCGGCTGCTGAAGCAGTTGCAAGTATGGTAGATACAAGTCAGCCAGGAGCACCTATTTTACCAGAGGTCGAAGAATTACGTAATATCTCAGAAATGGTTGCAATTGAAGTAGCGAAAGTTGCAGTTGCAGAAGGTGTTGCAAGAGTGAACTTAAGTGATAACGATATCAAGATGGCAGTGCAAGAAGCAATGTGGAAGCCAGAGTATCGCCAAATAAAAGCGGTAGAAAAGGTTAGAATATAGAAAAAAAGCCCGTTTATAACAATAAGCGGGCTTTCACTTTTACTACTGAAAAAAAGTATAGGAAGTGTCACCTTTGAATTGGAATCAATTATGGAAGAAAGATATGTCCCTTTTAATTATATTAATGGTCGTTGTTCCGATTGCTGGGGAGCTGAACTTTCATCCCTTTAATGATACGTTTCGAGTTAGCTTCGGTACACCGCTATTCTTCTTTTTATTATTATTTTTAAGAAGAGTACCAGCAGGAGTTGCAGGTATTCTTGTTGGTATATCTGTAGTCTTATTCCGAGTATGTCTTGACTGGATCATGCAAGGTTCATTTCATATGACAGAATCATTTTATTTGCGTTATCCTGTGTTCTTCTATTATTTTATTTATGGCAGTTTTTTTTCGCTTTGTAGGGTAAATAAATTCCATCAGAAACCAATCATTATTGGATGCCTTGGAATTTCAATTGAAATTGTTGCAAGTATGTCAGAACTTGCGTTTTATCACATGTTAGTACTAGGTACAACAATAACGATTTCTGAAGTGAATAAACTTATTATTATTGCTATTTTTCGTAGTTTCTTTGCACTTGGTTTTTTAAATATGATGAATTTATATGAAACGAAATTAAAAGAATCGCAAGTTCGAAAAGAAAATGAAAATATGTTAATGCATCTTTCTAATTTATATGTGGAATCTGTTCATTTGAAAAAGACGTTACAAAATGCGGAGTTAATTACACAAGAAGCATATCAACTATATCGAAATTTACAAGTAAGCGCTGATTCAAGTAGTAAAACAGCATTGAAAATAGCGGGGGAAGTGCATGAAATAAAAAAGGATAATCAAAGGATATTTGCAGGATTATCTAAACTGTTATTAGATAAAAATGTGGCTGAATATGTAGAAGGACATGAGTTAGCAGAGATGATTGTTAGAATAAACGAGAAGTATGCTGAAATGCTAGAAAAGGATATACGTTTTTCTAAACATATAGAAGGTGAGCATGCTGCATACCACGTGTATACAGTGCTATCAATTTTTAATAACTTAGTTGCAAATGCAGTTGAAGCAATTGAAGATAAAGGTTTCGTTATTATTAAGCTATATAAAAGAAATCAGCATATATTTTTTGAAGTAATTGACGATGGGCCTGGTATTACACAAAAGTATAAGAAATTAGTATTTAAGCCAGGATTTACTTCCAAGTATGATCAAACGGGAACACCGTCAACTGGTATTGGGCTTTCTTACATAAATGAAATGGTAACAGAGCTAGGCGGAGAAGTGAAATTAGAAGACCGAGAAAATAAAAGAGGATGTAAGTTTATCGTTTGTTTACCAGAGGATAGTTTAAAGCAGGAAGGGGAATAGATTTGTTTTATTATATCGTAGACGATGATGAAGTTTTCCGTTCGATGCTTTCGCAAATTATTGAAGATGGAGATCTTGGAGAAGTAATTGGTGAGGCGGATGACGGAGCTTTTATTGAAGCGGATCAACTAAATTTTAAAAAAGTAGATATTTTATTTATTGATTTGTTGATGCCGATGAGGGACGGAATTGAAACAGTTCGTCACATTGCGTCAACTTTCACGGGGAAAATCATTATGATTTCTCAAGTGGAATCGAAGCAGCTTATAGGTGAGGCATATACACTTGGTGTAGAATATTATATTACAAAACCATTAAATAAAATCGAAGTTGTATCTGTTGTACGTAAAGTGATGGAGCGTATTAGATTGGAGCGTTCTATACACGATATTCAAAAATCATTGAATAACGTGTTTCAGTGGGAAAAACCGCAATTGCGTACTGAACCAGTGCAAGAAGGAAAAAAGATAGGGGATTTAGGGCGCTTTTTACTATCAGAACTCGGTATTGCGGGAGAGAATGGAAGTAAAGATTTACTTAGTATGCTGGAATATTTATATGGTCAAGAAAAGGCACAGACATTTGAGTTTGGCTTTCCTGCGTTAAAAGAAATTTTCCATCATATTACGATAAGAAAATTAGGGGATTTAGCTTTAGAGGCGGATATTGATAAAGAGAAAAAAGCGTCTGAACAAAGAGTACGTCGAGCTATTTATCAGTCGTTAAATCATTTGGCTTCTTTAGGATTAACAGACTTTTCAAATCCAAAATTTGAAAGCTATGCTCCAAAATTTTTCGATTTTACCGTAGTTAGAAAACGGATGACAGAAATGACGAAAGATGAACTCGCATCTTCTGGTCATACGCGAATTAATACAAAAAAGTTTATTCAAGTGTTGTATTTTGAGGCGAAGAGGTTGATGGAGATAGAGTGAAGAAGATGCTTATAAATAAGCATCTTCTTTTGTTAAATCAACATTTTATATTTTCTCGTGGAGCATGTAAAATGTTAAGTAAGAGAAAATGGTTTTATATTAAGGAAGTGTCAAAGCGATGAGTTTCACATTGAATAAATCGATTATTAAAGAAGTGTGCGGAGAGACCTCATATAAAAGAGGTGAAGCCTATTATAAATCAAATAAAGTAATAATAGATCATTACGATGAAAATAAAGAAATTTGTGAGGCGACAGTAAAAGGGAACGAGGATTTCCATGTTACAGTAGCAAAAGCCAAAAAGGGTGATGTTGTTGCAAAATGTAGTTGTCCTTCATTAGCGTCTTTTCAAACGTACTGTCAACATGTTGCAGCAGTATTAATACAAATAAACTATAATCAACAAACAGGTAGAATGAGCTCCACTAGTAGCAGAAATGATCAATTGACAAGTGGTATGTTTCAGCTGTTTGCAGACAAACCACTGAGGCCAAAAAGTAAACAACACCGTTTTGATACACGTGAAATATTAGATATTGAGTTTATATGTACACCAGTTGCTACGAGAAGTGGTGGGGCTCTTCTTGGAATTCAATTGAAACTTGCCAAAGTGTATTTCATAAATCATATTAGAGAATTTCTTTCTAAGGTGGAGAAAAGAGAGTCTTTTCATTGTTCAAATGAATTTACATATACACCAGATGTACATAGTTTTAAACAAGAAACGGATGCAATTATTCAGCAGCTCATTAAAATGTATCATAACGAAAAAATGTATGAAAATACGCTAGAAGTACATGCGAAACAAGATGAAAGTATGATATTTATACCACCAGCTTCATGGAAAGATATGCTCTTTTCACTTTCTAAAGCTGAATATGTACAGCTGAAACAAAATGAACAACTGTTTCAGGGATTACAAGTTTCAAAAGGGTTGTTGCCGTTACACTTTGAATTTACGAAGGGAAATAATGGCGGATTTACACTTCATATAGAGGGTTTAAATCGTGTACAAGTTATGGATATGTATAACAATGCACTTTATAGTGGGAAATTATATCACTTACACATTGAAGATTGTATGCGACTTATTGAATTACAAAAGATGATGAGTCGCTCAAATAGTAATCAGTTTTATATTCCAGAAAGTAAGATGGAACATTTCGTCGCGAAAGTTGTACCAGGATTAATGAAGCTCGGAACTGTACACATTGATGAAGTAATATCGGATCGTGTTGAAACACCTTCGCTAAAAGCGAAATTGTATTTAGACCGCGTGAAAAATCGCTTATTAGCAGGTCTTGAATTTCACTATGGGAACGTCATGATTAATCCGCTAGAAGAGGATGGACAGCCGTCTGTTTTTAATCGTGATGAGAAAAAGGAAAAAGAGATTTTAGACATTATGAGTGAAAGTGCTTTTGCAAAAACAGAAGGCGGTTACTTTATGCATAATGAAGAAGCTGAGTATAACTTTTTATATCACGTTGTGCCAACATTAAAAGGTTTAGTTGATATTTATGCGACAACAGCAATCAAATTGCGAATTAGTAAAGGGGATGCAGTTCCTCTTATTAGAGTGAGAAGAAAAGAAAGAATTGATTGGTTGTCATTTCGTTTTGATATAAAAGGAATACCAGAAGCAGAAATTAAAGGTGTATTAGCGGCTCTTGAAGAGAAACGTAAATATTATCGATTGGCGAATGGTTCGTTTTTATCGCTAGAGAGTAAAGAGTTTAATGAAATTAATCAGTTTATAAAAGAATCAGGTATTCGGAAAGAATTTTTACATGGAGAAGAGGTAAATGTTCCGCTTATTCGAAGTGTAAAATGGATGAACGGACTTCATGAAGGCAATGTTTTAAGTTTGGATGATTCTGTTCAAGAGTTAGTAGAAAACATTCAAAACCCGAAAAAATTAAAGTTTGCTGTGCCAAATACTTTAAATGCAGAAATGAGAAAGTATCAAGTATATGGGTTCGAATGGATGAAAACACTTGCTCATTACCGTTTTGGCGGTATTTTAGCAGATGATATGGGACTTGGAAAAACGTTGCAAAGCATTGCTTTTATAGATTCTGTTTTGACTGAGATTCGAGAAAAGAAACTGCCAATATTAGTCGTTTCACCATCATCTCTTGTTTATAATTGGTTTAGTGAATTGAAAAAATTCGCCCCGCATATTAGAGCAGTTATTGCAGATGGAATTCAAGCAGAGCGCCGGAAAATTTTGAAAGATATAACGGAATTTGATGTTGTAATTACGTCATATCCATTACTGAGAAGAGATATAAGATTGTATGCAAGACCATTTCATACACTATTCCTTGATGAAGCGCAGGCGTTTAAAAACCCTACAACGCAAACGGCAAGAGCTGTGAAAACAATTCAAGCTGAATACCGTTTTGGGCTAACGGGTACACCTGTAGAAAATTCATTAGAAGAGCTATGGTCTATCTTCCATGTCGTCTTCCCAGAATTATTACCAGGAAGAAAAGAGTTCGGTGATTTAAGGCGTGAAGATATAGCGAAGCGAGTGAAACCATTCGTATTAAGACGATTAAAAGGGGACGTATTAAATGAGTTGCCAGAGAAAATAGAGCACTTACAATCATCGGAGTTATTACCCGATCAAAAGAGTCTTTATGCTGCTTATTTAGCGAAGTTAAGGGAAGAAACGTTAAAGCATTTAGACAAAGATACGTTACGTAAAAATAAAATTAGAATTTTAGCTGGTTTAACGAGATTGCGACAAATTTGTTGCCATCCTGCTTTATTTGTTGATGATTACAAAGGAAGTTCAGCTAAATTTGAACAACTGTTAGAGATTTTAGAGGAATGTAGAAGTACAGGAAAGAGAATATTAATTTTTTCTCAATTTACGAAGATGCTTTCCATTATTGGTCGTGAGTTAAATCGCCAAGCAATTCCATACTTTTATTTAGACGGGAGTACACCAGCACAGGAACGTGTAGAGCTGTGCAATCGGTTTAACGAAGGAGAAGGGGATCTATTTCTCATTTCTTTAAAAGCTGGTGGTACCGGACTTAATTTAACTGGTGCAGATACAGTAATATTATACGATTTATGGTGGAATCCAGCTGTTGAACAACAAGCGGCTGATAGAGCGTATCGAATGGGGCAAAAAAATACAGTACAAGTTATAAAGCTAGTAGCCCACGGAACAATTGAGGAGAAAATGCATGAACTGCAAGAAAGTAAGAAAAATTTAATTGCTGAAGTGATTGAGCCAGGAGAAGAAAAATTAGCATCCATTACGGAGGAAGAAATAAGAGATATTTTAATGATTTAATATGAAAAAGCTATGCTTTCACATGTGAAAGCATAGCTTTTTGTTGTAATAATTATATTTTGTTTTGTGCAAAGTAAAGAAATCAAATGTTATTTAAATTACTTCTTTGTACCTTTACTTTTGTAGGGTTTGGCAGCTGCCTTTTTCTTTGCACTTGATTGCCAACGGTTCCATCCTTTACTTCCTGTACCTTGTCCTACACCTTTTTTCGGTTTTGCTTTCGTTTTACTCATATGATCACTCCGTTATATAAAAAATCTTATTTAATAATAGCCAATGTTTTAGAAAAATATTCTGGATAAATGACTATGTTTGTTTTAAGTAAAAACAAACTGCTTGAATGCTATAGTATATCATGAAATTGCAAGTAAACTGAAAGGAATTATAAAGAAAATGAAAATAATAAGAAATACTGCGGATTCTATATTCCGAACGATCACATTAATTATTGTGTATACGTTAGTTTCGGTCAGTGAAACATTTTTTGGATTGACGAGGCAGAAAAAGTAAAGATGTTAAATTAACAACAATCAATAAAGCCGTAAAATAAAGAATTGAAAAATATTTTAAAACTTTTTGTTGACTTTCTTTATTTTTTGTATAGAATAATCATTAATAAAATGTTTCAGAGATGTGACAACAAAACGACTATGAAAGGACGAGTAGTAGTAGGACGTAGTTTAAGCGAGTCAGGGGTGGTGTGAGCCTGATACGAAGCCTATTATGAAGAACCTCCTGGAGTTGCTAACCGAAATCCTTTATAGGAAAGTAGACTTAGCCGGGAACTTCGCCGTTACAAGAAGAACAGTATCGAGATATTTCATCTCCGTATTGTATAAGTGAGCAACCTCTGTTGCTAATTTGGGTGGTACCGCGGAACCAAAGCCTTTCGTCCCAGTTTTTTGGGAAAGAAGGGCTTTTTTTGTTGGCTTCTTTTCACAACATCCAAACATTTTAGGAGGAAACCACCATGTATCAATCATTAATGACAGTAAGAGAGACTCAAATTGCAATTAAGGAAGTTAAAACATTTTTCGAGGACCAATTAGCAAAACGCCTTGAACTATTCCGCGTATCTGCACCATTATTCGTAACGAAAAAATCAGGATTAAACGATCACCTAAACGGTGTAGAACGTCCAATTGAATTTGATATGTTACATTCAGGAGAAGAATTAGAAATTGTTCATTCACTAGCGAAATGGAAACGATTTGCATTACATGAATACGGATATGAAGCTGGTGAAGGTTTATATACAAACATGAACGCGATTCGTCGTGATGAAGAACTTGATGCAACGCATTCCATTTATGTTGACCAATGGGATTGGGAAAAAATCGTTCAAAAAGAATGGCGTACTGTTGAATACTTACAAAAAACAGTACAAACAATTTATGGAATATTCAAAGATTTAGAAGATCACTTATTTGAAAAATATCCGTTCCTTGGAAAGTATTTACCGGAAGAAATTGTTTTCGTTACTTCTCAAGAATTAGAAGATAAATATCCAGAATTAACACCGAAAGATCGTGAACATGCAATTGCAAAAGAACACGGTGCAGTCTTCATTATCGGAATTGGTGATGCACTTCGTTCAGGTGAAAAGCATGACGGACGCGCAGCTGATTATGACGATTGGAAATTAAACGGTGACATTTTATTCTGGCACCCAGTACTACAATCTTCATTTGAGTTATCATCAATGGGAATTCGTGTTGATAGTAAATCACTTGATGAGCAGTTAACGAAAACTGGTGAAGACTTCAAACGTGAGTATGATTTCCATAAAGGTATACTAGAAGACGTACTACCATTAACAATCGGCGGTGGCATTGGACAATCAAGAATGTGCATGTACTTCTTACGTAAAGCACATATCGGTGAAGTTCAATCTTCTGTATGGCCTGACGATTTACGTGAAGCTTGCAAGAAAGAAAACATTCATCTGTTTTAATAGAAGTAAGGGAATAGCTTAAATATAGAGCTATTCCCTCTTTTTTATAAAACATTACTTATTTATTACCGAGTTCTTCTGCTAAACCGATTAAAATTCCTTCGACTCCACGAATGTAGCAGAGACGATACGAGTTCTCGTACTGAACTACTTCGCCAACGAGCTCTGCACCATGCTTAGTGAGTCTCGATACCATTTCGTCAATATCCTCGACAGTGAACATGACGCGTAGATAACCGAGGGCGTTTACAGGAGCTGTTCGGTGATCTGCTATAGTAGGAGGGGTGAGAAATCGCGAAAGTTCAATTCGGCTGTGGCCATCTGGAGTGACCATCATAGCAATCTCTACGCACTGAGAACCGAGTCCAGTTACGCGACCAGCCCATTCACCTTCGACATTTGCTCGACCTTCGAGATTCAAGCCAATCTCCTCAAAGAAAGAGATTGCGTTATCAAGGGATTCTACAACGATGCTGACATTGTCCATTCGTAGTAATTTGTTGTTTGCCATAGTCTTATCTCCTTATGTATAAAAGTTTATTATTTAATTATCCTCATAATTATACTACTAAGTAGTTACAAATTCCTTTCAGTCAAAAACACCTTGTCACAGTATAGGAAAATGTGACAAGGTGTTTTTTAATATATCATATAGCATCTTGTTAACGAATAGCTTTTTAATTAATAGGAAGGAAGTAGATTAATATGTTTTTTTTATAAGCGTTACTAAACATATCAAATTAGCTCATTTGCACGAAAGGCTCAATTTTCGCCATAAATGATTGATGCAGCGCCTCAACGCCTGTTACTAAATGAAGGCGGTCAATAACGACAGACACTTTAATTTCTGATGTACTTACCATTTTAATATGAATATCTTCTTCTTTTAAAGTAGTGAACATATTTGCAGCGACACCTGGGTTAGATACCATGCCAGATCCTACGATTGATACTTTTGCTAAATGATTTTCATATTCTACTGCTTCATAGTGAAGTGCCTCTTGATTTTGTTCCAATACTTCTAATGTTTCTCTTAAATCATTAGAATGGATGGAGAAGGAGAGATGAACAGTTCCTTCATTTGTAATACTTTGAATGATGATATCTACATTAATATGTGCCGCTGCTAATGTAGAGAAAACAGTTGAAAGTGAACCTTGTTCTAATCCTTTCACTGTGATGCGTGTAATATTATCTTCAAATGCAATACCTTTAACGATTGATTGTTGTTCCATGTTACATTCTCCTTTTACAATTGTTCCGTTTTCTTGTTCCATACTTGAGCGAACTTCTAAAATGACATTATGATTTTTAGCAAACTCAACAGCACGCGGGTGTAATACACCAGCACCGAGGTTTGCAAGTTCTAACATTTCGTCATAAGAAATTTCATCTAATTTATAAGCATCTTTTACAACTCGTGGATCCGTCGTATATACGCCGGTCACATCTGTGTAAATATCACATTTTTTTGCGTTTAGTGCAGCAGCTAATGCGACAGCAGTTGTATCAGAACCGCCTCGTCCAAGCGTTGTAATTTCAAAATCTTCACTGACTCCTTGGAAACCAGCTACAATAACAATCGTACCTTCAGCAAGATAAGATTGAATACGATCTGTATGAATGTCAGTAATCCGTGCACTACTATGTACAGATTCTGTCGTAATACCTGCTTGCCACCCTGTTAATGAAATTGCATGATAGCCTTTTGCTTGCAGTGCCATTGTTAATAATGAAATAGTTACTTGTTCTCCTGTAGATAGAAGCATATCCATTTCACGTTTACTTGGATTTTCTGTGATAGCGTTAGCGAGTGCGACAAGTTCATCTGTGCTTTTTCCCATTGCTGAAACGACAGAGACAATGCTATGACCTCGTTCATATTCTTCAATAATTAAATTTGCTACATGTTGAATGCGTTCGACGCTTCCGACAGAAGTGCCACCGAATTTTTGAACAATTGTTTCCATTACAGATTCCTTCTTTCGTCTATTTTTAAGAATAGATTAGGAAATATATAAATCCCAATACTCCTGTAGTTACCAGAAAGACAAACAAAAAACACCATCTCAAATAAGTGAGGATGGTGCTGTTACAGGAAAAGGGAAACAGAAAACGGAGCTAATAAAAAAACCGCCAAAAAAGGAATATCATAAAAAATGATATCTCTTTTTTGTAGATAGCTCTTCATACGTACACGTCTGTACATATGACAGTTCTGTTTCTATTCGAAAACAGCCCCAATTGATAAATGCAGAGAAACTTATCAATTTCGGCAATACTTCCTTTCATCTAAGTTCATAGACATCTCTGTGTCTCCATTAGAATACTTATAAGTATCGCAACCTCTATCTCACGTTTTAGGCGAGAGTGTTTGATTTATGAAGTTGTTGGTAACATTTGTTTTATAATAATTTAAATTTTTCGGGGAATCAAGTGTTTTATATATATTTTAAAAATTCTTTCTTTTTTCTGAGGAAGTTTGTGAAAAATGTAGCAAAATAAATTCATTGCATGTACATTAAACTTATAGTGCATAGGAGGTGGGAGAATGAAAAGGAAACAGCCTATTTATGTTGCGACAAAAATGAACACGACGATGGGAAAATTATGGGAATATACGCAAGAACCAGATATACATACAGAGTGGGATGCTCGCTTTACTGAAATTTCGTATTTAGAGAAAAAAGAAGGAGAACCACAGAAGTTTTTGTATAAAACAAAGATTGGATTTGGGTTTGAAATAGCTGGAGAAGGGGAATCAATAGGTGAAATAAGAAAAGAAACTGGTGAAAGAATTTCCTCTTTAAAATTTTGGACGGATAATACATTATCTCTTATTCAAATAGGACGTGGTTATTGGAAGTATACGCCGAATAAAGAATACATCCATTTTGAGACACAATATGATTATGATACAAGATTTGGTCGTATAGGAAATGTGATAGATTCCTATATTTTTCGTCCGTTATTAGGTTGGGCGACTGCTTGGAGTTTTGATGCCTTAAAATTATGGTTAGAAAAGGGGCTTCATCCTAGGTTACTAATTAGAAGAACAATGACGTATTGGCTCGTATGTTTTTTATTTGCTTTTGTATGGATATATCAAGGGATAGTGCCAAAACTACTTTTTACTCATTTAGAAGAAGTAAAGATGCTTTCTGTATTAATCGGTTCAAATGAAAATAGTGTATATATACTTAAAATAATTGGGGTGTTAGAAATAATTTTCGGTGTTGTATGGCTGTTGCCAATAACAAAACGAAAATTATTTATACTGCATATTATTGTATTACTAGTTTTAACATTAGCGGCAGGATTTACGAATATTGCAAGCTTTACAGAGCCGTTTAATCCGATTACATTAAATGTTCTTCTAATGGGGTTATCAATTGTCGGTTATATAAATAGTTGCGATTTACCAAGAGCGAAAAATTGCAATAGGGCGAGAAAGGGATAAGTGTATGGTTAATATATATGAACGATTATTAGGGGATACCTATAAAAATCTTCATCCTGAATTGCAGAAGCGTTATGCGATTACAGAAGAGAATAGTTTTACAGGTGAAGGAAAGATGGATGAAATTTACGGTGGCTCTTTTTTCGTGAAATTTATATTAAAAATTGCATCGAAGTTTCGAATGTTTTTCTCGGAACGAGGAGAGGAAATTCCATTTACGATACAAAACATAGCTGAGCGAGATGAATATGGACAAGAATTAGTAAGGTGGAACCGTACTTTTTATTTTCATAATAAGAAAAGATATTTTAATGCAGTTATGCAATTGGATGGAAACGAAAATGAAATTGTAGATTATTTTGGCGAACCACATTTACTCGTTTCTACACTGCATTTTCATATCGATGAGTTAGGGGCAATGCATATTTCTTCAAAGAAACAATGGTTTTATATGTTTGGAAGAAAAATGCCGTTACCAAAATTTTTGTATGGTGAAGCAAAAATTGTTGAAAGTTATGATGCAACACTACAGTGTTTTCGAATTCATGTACAAGTACGAAACCCGTTAATTGGCTCGCTTTTTTCATATAAGGGAACATTTGTGGAAAGGAAATAAACGATATGAAAAATATAATATTTGGGCTTGCTTGTTATGTTGTTTTTCTAATATATGAGTGGTTGAATATAAATCCTGTTGAAGCAATTATATTATTATCTGTTTTATTATTTATACCAATGTCACTTTGTATTATTGATAAAAGAAAAAGAGATGGATCGTATTTATTATTTTATAAATTCGTATCGTTTTTATATCCAATCGCAGCAATTTGTGCAATGCTAGCTTTCGTCACAAATTACAATGTATTTGCGCTAGTTTGGTTTGTATATACAGGAATTGTTGCGTTATTTGGTGTAAGTAGATTGCTAGAAAGAGGATGGAAGCCGTTAGAAGAGATCGCCATAGATAGTGCGTTTATTTATTTGTTTTTAGGTGGTTTTTGGTTTTTTGCTTCAGTAGCAAAACTTTCAATTATGCATTTTAGCTCTGACATTGTTTTACTCACAGCAGCGCATTTTCATTATTCGGCGTTTCTATTGCCATTATCAACTGGTTTAATAGGGAGAAAAAGAGAAAAGAGAAGTAAAGTATATGATGCTATTATGTTTATCATCATGATTTCACCTATGACAGTTGCAATAGGAATTACATACTCAAGAGTATTTGAATTTTTTGCAGTGTTCCTATATTTATGTGCGATTTATGGGTATGGATTTTACGTTTGGAGAGCAAAATTTAATGCTATCAGTGCAAAGATTCTTCTAATCGTTTCGTCTAGTACACTCATGGTTACAATTATGTTCTCACTTATATATTCATACGGAAATTTGAAGCATGTAATGACGATTACAATTGCTCAAATGGTTTGGATTCACGGTGTTGTCAACGGAATTGGAGTAGCGTTACCGGCATTTGTCGGCTGGATGATCGAAAAGAGTGTTCCGAATTATAAATACTATGGGAAACCAATGAGTAAATTAAGAGGAAGTGTGGCAATTGGTGAGGCTTTTTTATATAGCGGCAATTTAGTAGACAGTAAGGAATACAACGGTTTAGTCGATAAAGTAAATGACTTTCATAGTGAGTCATTTGACGTGACGAAGGTACCTTTAAGTATTATTCGTTTTTATGAAAATACAACAGAGTATGAGTTGCAATCAAATATTAAATGGGCTCGTTGGTTCCGCCTATTTGCATTTTGTTATGAGAAAATGAGCAAGCATGTAGGACAAATACATTTAGGGATGGGCGGCAATTGGGAAACGATGCATGGCTCTATCATTAGTGTAATAGATGAGAAAGATGGAAGAGAGAATGTAAGGGCTTGGATAAGGAAAAATGAAGCAGGTGAATCTATTTTTGTAGCTCTTTATTCAAAGCATACAAATAAGAATGAGACATATATGAATATCGCCTTACCTTTACCTTATTCGAATATGACTGGTATTTTGAAACTATATAATGATAATCATGATTTAATCATTACTAGTAAGTTAAGAGAAAATGGCCAGGGAGATGAGGGGATTTATTTACATACTCGGTTCTTAACAATCCGTTTACCGTTAGCAGAGACTTTCATCATTACAGAGGGTAAGGATAAAATGTTAACAGCTCATCATAGCATGTGGCTATTTGGACTTGAATTTTTACATATTCATTATAAGATTGCAAAAATTGCACAGAAGTAAGAAAGGCTTGGATGGGTTTCCAAGCTTTTTTATGTATGGGTAATTGTCATAGAAATTTGTTTATTTAGCTCATTATCCCAAACACGTTGAATTTCAAAAGTGCCTGTTTCAAAAAATAATGGGAATCTTTCTTTAAACCAAGTTTGCATAGGTAGCTTTAGTGCTGTATCGATTGGTATCCATAATAATTCACCCTCAGGAGGATTCAAAAGAAGTTCACCTTCAAATGAGTCTGTCCAATAGTTAAATACCATATATCGAACATTACCTTTCGGATTGACATATTCATCTAATCCTTTAAAAGTTAAATTGGAAACAAGTAATCCAGTTTCTTCTTTTACTTCTCTTATAGCGGCTTGAACGATACTTTTGGGGAAATCTACTTTGCCGCCAGGAGCGATGTAGCCAGGGAAACCTCGATGGCTGGGGTGTTTTATGAGTAAAATTTCATTGTTACGTTGGATCATACACATTGTATAGATCTGATGTTCGATGTTATGTGAATTTGGAGGCATAATGATGTATTCTCCTTTATATTTTTTTGATAATTTTACCATAACATAATTGTTTCTTATATAATCAGAAATGAAATGTTATAAATTTCCAGTTATATATTATAAATTCTATAGTCATTCGAAAAGAGGGGAGAGACATGCAAGGAGAAATACAAAAGGAGAAAAATTTAGGTTATATTGGAAAATTATTATTACCAGTTAAAGTATCAACGCACTTTAAGTTTTTATGGATTGGACAATTACTCTCGGCCTTAGGTAGTTCGATAACTATGGTCATACTTCCAGTTGTTGTGTATTCATTAACTGGTTCAACAGTTGTAATGGGGATGACGATGGCAATGTACATGCTACCTAATATTCTTGCTTTACCGTTTGCGGGTTTAATTGTAGACCGAATTGATCGGGTTAGGTTAATGTTATTTACGGATATAATCCGCTGTATATTAATGCTATTACTTGCATCGCTTATATTTATGGATTTATTAACAATTACGATTTTATATATTCTCGTTGCCATATACGGACTTATGGAAGGGATATTCCAACCAGCATATTCTGCTGTAAGGGCGAAAGTATTCGTCCCTGAAATTCGTAATGCAGCTAACGCACTCACTCAAATGAGTAATCAAGGTATACGATTAATTGGGCCAGCACTTGGTGGGTTAATCGTATCGGTTGCATCTGCAGGGATAGGTTTCGGACTAGATGCAGCAACGTACTTATTATCATTTTTATGTTTATTATTTTTAAAAGAAATTAAGTTTAAAAAAGTAAAACCCATTGAAAAGAGTAAGCTTAATTACAAACAAGAGTTTATGGAAGGTGTTTTAGTTTTAAAAAGTCATCCGTGGCTGTGGATTACAATTTTAGTTTTTTCTTTTATAAATATTTGTTATGCCGGCATTATCGTCGTATTAATTCCATGGTTATTTAATGTTCATCATCATTTTGAAGCTTACGTGTATGGACTTGGCATGGCCTTTTCTGGTGGTGGGGCTGTAATTGCCGCATTAATATTTGGTGGGAAAGAGCTGTGGCATAAGAGAGGATTACTGGCTTATGGAGGTGTTTTAATGAATGGCATTGCTTTATTAATTATGCCATTCATTTCTTGGGCACCCGCTTTAATATTCTTAATGGCAATTGAAGGATTTGGCATGATGATATTTGGACTCATTTGGGAAACGAGTTTACAGGAGCTTGTACCAGAAGAAGCATTCGGAAGAGTGGCAAGCCTTGATATGTTGGGTTCTTTTGCTTTATTGCCATTAGGATACGTAGTTGTAGGCTGGTTAGCTACTGTCATAGGTGGCGAGATAACTATTATAACACTAGCTAGTTTAGTAATTTTAACAATTGGAATAGCATTGTCTGTACCGAGTATTCGTCGATTTAATTGATTATATGGGAAAAGAGGGCTAGACCTATATAGAAAATAACTTAGCATATAATCAACTAGTATTAATAAAACATCTTTGTAATGAAAAGCCTTCCATACACATTTGGCACAAAAAAATTAGTATGGAAGCAACAAAATTAGAAATCACAAAAGAAGTGACGGAAGCGATACAAGCAGGTTTCAAAAAAGAAGACTAAGCCCTAAAGAAATTAGGACTTAGTCTTCATTAAATACAAATGTTTGTTTCATTTTTTTACCTTCATTTACCGGATGGCCGTTATAAGAGAAATTCTTTTCTTCCCAAGTGATTACAACTTTAAAATTATGACTATTAAAGTCTAATGGGAATACCATGTAGTCAAAGCTTGTATGACTTTTAGAAATATTTTCATTAGGTGTAGTAGGTTTAAAGGTAGCCTTAGAGGTAGGATTGTTATCAAGTATTTCCACAGATACGTTTGATACATCATGACCGATGTTTTTTACGAGTAAACTATACGTATCAAATACACCTTGTTTCGGCTGGATTGCTTGCTTGTTTGAGTTATGAGATTTATCAATTTCGACATACCATTGTTTAGACTTTGACGCAATCGGTAGTGACTGAAATGTGTAAGCACTAGCTTGCATTGGTAGTGCTAAACATATAAGCGTAAAGAGAGTTAATATTTTTCGTTTCATTTTTTAAGAGCTCCCATTCTTTAATGGATTTACTTGTTATTATCTTCTTTTTACGAGTAAATATACCATATAATGTAAAGTGGGTATTGTGAGTAGTGAATTAATATATTATTCACTACTCTTATAGCTGGCATAATTACGTATGTAGTAAGAAAGAATAAATTTGTTTTTTCTATACTTAGATTGCTACCCTTTTTAAAAGGGCTATTTTTATGTTTTAATAAAAAAATATACTAAGAGTTCCGTATAAATTATTTATTTTAATGTAGTTAAATGTGCTTGTATATTGTGAAATTAGAGAGGGAAGTTGTGTAGAGATGTTTCTACACAGTTTTTTAGGATATGAAAAAATTGCCAAAAATATGTTAAAATAACATTGTCATACAACAAGGGGGATTTGTTTTATGGAAAATGGACATCTTGCTAAAGTAGACTTAACGAAAAAAATTGAATCAAAATCTAAGTACAATAAGAAATTAGAAAAATATCAAAGGCGCTTATTAGCATTACAACAAATTTTGAAAGAAGAAAAAATCGCGGTTATGCTTGTTATGGAAGGATGGGATGCGGCTGGTAAAGGTGGGGCAATTAAGCGGGTGACGGAACATCTTGACCCACGTGGGTTCCAAGTAGATCCAATTGGAGCGCCTGCACCTCATGAAAAACGTTACCATTATTTGCAACGTTTCTGGCGCAAAATTCCACAGTACGGGCAAATTACCATTTTTGATCGCTCATGGTACGGTCGTGTGTTAGTTGAGCGTGTTGAAGGTTTTGCTACAAAGGAAGAGTGGATGAGAGCATATGATGAGATTAATGATTTTGAAAAACTACTAACAGATGACCATTACATAATGGGGAAGTTCTTCTACCATATAAGTAAAGAGGAACAGTTAAAGAGATTTAAAGATAGAGAGAAAAATCCTTTGAAAAGATGGAAAATTACAGACGAAGATTGGCGTAATCGTGAAAAATGGGATGAATATGTTGAAGCGATGGAAGACATGTTTGAAAAAACAAGTAAGCCAAATGCGAAGTGGCATATTATTGAAAGTAACGATAAATTGTATGCTCGTGTGAAAACGTTAAAAATTATTATTTCATTCATTGAGGATTATTTCTTAGAACATGGTATAGAATTGCCTTCTTATTATTATGAAATGAAAGAGGATATTGAAGTTTTGCAAGATGTAGGTGTGAAAGAGTAAAAAAGAAAATGGCCCTGTGAATTGGTGAAACCAAATTATGGGGCTTTTTTATTTAGAAACATTTTACAATTAACAGAATAAGGTATATAATCAATAATCATATTAACATTGTTAATATGATTATTGATTATATAATGTGTGGGGGGTTTACTTTGAAGGGAAGAGATGTTGTTTTAGGTTTATTAATGGAAAAGGAATTGTCTGGTTACGATATTAAAATTGTGTTTGAAGACGTATTTACTCATTTTTTTGATGGAAGTTTTGGAATGATTTATCCAACGTTACGACAATTGGAGAATGAAGGGAAAATAAAAAAAGAGGTTGTCATGCAAGAGGGGAAACCGAATAAGAAAATGTACTTTATTACAGATGAAGGACGTGAAGAGTTTTATCAATACATGCAGACGCCTGTAGAGAAGGATGTTTTACGTTCGGATTTTTTAATGAGAATGTATTTTGGTAACTATAGTGATGATGTAACAATAAAAAAATGGATTAAAGATGAAATTGAAAGAAAAGAAGCGTACATTGCAGATCTTCGATTGAAATATGAAAAGTGGAGAGTAGGTATTACTTTCGTCGAAGAAATTTCACTAGATGTAGGTATTGCATCGTATAGTGCACAAGTGGAGACTTTGAAGAAAAAATTAGAAGAGTTAGAGGCGAAAGAAAACAATAAAACAGAAGAATGAAAAACGCGTTCACAACAAATAAAGGGGTATATCAAGATGGAGCAATCAAAGGGTATTAAGATTGTCTTTTTAATGTGTCTAGGTATCTTTCTTTGTATGATTGATACGACAATTATGAATATAGCTTTACCGGCAATACAATCGAGTGTAAATACTTCGTTAGAAAAGATGTCTTGGGTATTAAATGTTTATACAATGACGATTGCAGTACTTGCCATTCCGTTAGGGCGGATAGCTGATATCTTTGGAAAAGCAAAGATGTATATTCTGGGTCTGGTGATTTTTGGTGGTGGATCGGTACTTTGCGCTTTTGCTAATACAGGTGATTTTCTTATTTTTTCTCGTTTTATACAAAGTATTGGGGCAGCGATTTTATTTCCAACAAGTATGGTAATTGGTGTATCAGCTATGCCATTAGCTAAGAGGCATGTTGCGCTTGCAATTTTAGGAGTAACACAAGGATTGTCAGCTGCTATGGGACCAGTAATAGGTGGAATTATTACGCAAAATTTAGGATGGAGATGGGTGTTCTTCGTTAATGTTCCGGTTTGTATAATAGGAATCGTGTTATGTTGCATCATGCTACAAATAAAAAATGAAGAACGTATTATCTCAAAAATAGATTGGATAGGACTACTATTAAGTAGCACAGCAATTTTTTCATTTACTCTCATATTAGTAAAAGGTAATACATGGGGATGGTAAAGTAATATTGCTTTGTATTGTTATGCAATTAGCACTATTTCTCTTATTCTATTTATTTTAGTAGAACGAAAGATTCATAACCCAATGGTGAATTTAAAGTTATTTCAAGATCGAATGTTTGTCGGAGCGTCAATCGTTGTTATATTGAGTAATTTATTTTTAATTGGAGTTACTGTATTGCTTCCAACGTTCTTGACGAAACTACAAGGTCGAACGGAAATTGAAGCGGCTTTTTTAGTGACACCTATTTCAGCGATGATATTTTTTGTCTCACCAGTTGCAGCAACTTTAATTAAAAAACTCGGAAAAGTAACTATTATTTTGTCAGGATTTCTTGTTATGGGGCTTTTCTACTATTGGTTGCAAATGATTGATGTTCATTCAACAAATATAGAAATTATTATTCCATGTATGATATTAGGTGTTGGATATGGTTTAGTAGTGGGGCCAATTACAGTTTTAAGTGCGTCTTCGTTTGAAGGAGAATTGTTAACTGCTTCTCAAAGTGTTGTATCAATGTTACGACAAGTCGGAATTGTATTGGCAGTCGCAATATTTGTCTCTAACTTAACTCACAATTTAACTGTAAATAAAGAAAAAGTATATCGTTATGCAGAAGAAAAGGTGCGTACTATTCATGTGAATAGTACTGAGCAAACTGAAATTTTACAAATGACTAAAGAGAAAATAGAGAATCAAAGTTTAGAGTCGAATATAAATAAGAAACAAAATGCAATGACAATGGGATTAAGTAAAGAGAAAAAGGAAGAATTGATTCGCGACAAGACGGATGAAATATTAAGAAAAGTTCCAGTAGAATATAGAGATGTAAAAAGAGAAGAAGTTATGAGGAAAGTGACAAAAGAAGTTGAAAAACAAGAGGAAAGTATAAAGAAAGAGGTACTCACATTTTCAAATGATGTGAATCATTATGCCAAGAATCAGATGGCTATGAGTTTTACAGATTTATATAAAGCAAGTGTGCCAATTATTTTAATTTGTGCTTTCGTAAGTTTGTTGTTTTGGGAAGGGAAAGCTTTGAGTAAAAAGAGAAAGGGAAGGATAGTAGAAGAAGCGTAAAGGAAAACAGGCTGCTATTAGCCTGTTTTCCTTACGTTAGTATGAAAAATCTGGATTTAATTCTTTAAATTTATGACTATAATGCCTTTTATTATTAAAACCAACAAAATCAATTCCGACGCAAGATTCTAAATTTCCGTCTACAATCGTAGAATCCACGAAGCTTAAATGTTTTAATTTTTGTAGTTCTTTAATGAATTGTAGATTTCGTATGTTACCACAACTTGATAAGATGAGAGTTTCTAATTCCGTTAAATAGCGCAAATATTCGTGGTTTTTAAGCTTACTGCAATGGTCGAATTCGATGTGTTTTAAAGTTGAAGCATTGTTTTCAATTTCGTCAATATGCTCTAAATTTCTTAAATAATTGAGTTCTAAATGCTTTAATTTAGGTAATGACCTACATCCTTTTAATGAATTAATGTTCCCTTGTGTAATGCTTAGTTTTTCAATTTTTTGTAAAGACATTAATTCTTCAAGGTTCTTTTGTTTCGGTTTGTATTTCCAAATGTATAGTTCTTTTAAGTTAGGACAAGATTCGAAGCCTTTAATGTTTTTATTACACTTTATGTGAAGTTCCTCTAAATTTGTAAAGCTTTCTAGCTCTGTTAAGTTTAGTGGAACTTGTGGTTCTTCTAGTGATAAAGATTTTAAGTTTTTTAATTTATATAGGGCTGAATAATCAGTAATATATATACTACTAATGTGTAAGCTTTCAATTTGCGGGCAGTGTTCAAGAAAATTAATATGGTGCAAACTATACCTAAAATCATTAATGTAAACATCAGTAAAGTTGTTTGTATTAATGAAGTCTACGTATTCATCCAGTCTGTTTTCATGGATTTGTACTGTGCCATCCATAACTAAAAAGTTTTGTGGTTTCTTTTTGATAGATATTTGTAAAGGATTCATGTATTGAAATATTTCTGTCTTGTTTTCTAAAATAGTTTCAACACTTCTTTTGACAGTTGGAACATTGTCTCTTTGTTTGTAAGCTATTAAGGTTGACTTTATTTCTGACGGATCTGCTAATAAAATTTTTGGAGCCATTTTATATAGTACATCTTCATTTGCAGGTATACAGCTAACCATTGCATCAAGTGCTATTAAACTTAAAGGGTGTCCTTTTGTTAGCCAAGACTTAATTCGTCTCCAAGTTAGTTGTGATACTGCAGCTAATCGCGCCCAATCGTTATGAAATGATACTGCATGTTCCTCTATCCAATCTAATGTTTCTGAGGATTGAAAAGAATGCAGACAAATGAAGGAAGTGGTCGGAAGCTCACTTTTTAATACTGTTTTTAGCCTTTCTATTACTAAAGGAAAGGCTTCTTCAAATGGTAAACAATAAGCTGCAGCGTGAGAAAGAGGTGCAAGTAAATCTTCATCAAATGCCTTCCACAGTTTTCTTATCCAATCTGAGGCGAATTCTCCTAGTATACATATAACAATCTCAAGTAATCTAGTTTTAATTACACCATTCATTGTGTTTGAAAAGCGGTTTATAACAGCATCTAGTACTTCGTTTTGATCGTACCTATTAAGAGCTTCAATTTCTGCTTCTTGAAGAAACCATCTAGTCATGGTGTAATCAAGTAATTCCTCTAAACTAGAGCGAACTTCTTCTAAAGTGGGCACGGGTGTAAGTTTGTGCTCATTCATCTCTAATTTTGGTTGCTTCGCTTTACCATCTTCTTCATAAAAACTATCATGCAAATAATATTTATAAGGTGAGTGAATCATTACAAGGTGGTACCATTCTTTAGGATGTAAAGATAACGAAATAAGACGCTCATGACATCGGTTACATAATTTATAAGGTTGATTTGCTTGATCGGATTCTTCTATTTTATATACTGGATCATGTTTGCAAGCTTCACATAATTCTACTGTTTTTTTCATTGTTTCATCCTTGCCTATTGTGAATAGTAGTATTTTTAATATAGCATGGGATAAGTCGAGTATGATCAGAAAGTTTTTTAGAATGAAAGGAAGGAATGGAAAATGCCATTGAATATGTAACGTTATACATAGTACATTAACAAGAGGGATTAATTTTAAAAGGAGGATGGGGAATTGCTAGATAAGGCAGGGGCTTTAATAGATAATCATGTGTACACAGAAGAAGAGCAACAAAAACTATACAAACGAACGTTAATAATCGTCAGCATTTCACAAATGTTTGGCGGTGCAGGACTAGCTGCTGGTATTACAGTGGGAGCACTTCTTGCGCAACAAATGCTTGGAACAGATGCATTTGCAGGATTACCAACTGCTATGTTTACATTAGGATCGGCATTAGCAGCTTTCATAGTAGGGAAGCTTTCGCAACGATATGGACGCCGAATAGGTCTTGCAACAGGGTTTATAGTAGGTGGATTTGGAGCAATTGGTGTTGTAATGGCAGCTTTAACAAATAGTATTATTCTTTTACTTATTTCTTTACTTATATATGGTGCTGGTACAGCCACGAATCTACAAGCTCGTTATGCAGGTACAGATTTAGCAGATAAGAAGCAGAGAGCAACGGCTGTTAGTATTACGATGGTAATGACGACTTTCGGTGCAGTTGCAGGACCAAATTTAGTAGGGGTAATGGGAAGTTTTGCTCATTCAATTGGAGTTCCTAAACTTGCAGGTCCGTTCATACTATCGGCAGCAGCATTTATACTGGCGGGTCTAGTTCTTTTTGTTATGCTTCGTCCAGATCCTTTGATTATTGCTAACATAATAGAAAGATATAAACAGGAACATACATATAAAGGACAACCAATAATAGAAGAAGCGAAAGAAAATAAACGAGGTATTACAGTTGGAGCAATCGTAATGATACTTACGCAAATAGTGATGGTTGCGATTATGACGATGACGCCAGTTCATATGGGACACCACGGTCACGGTTTAAGTGCAGTAGGACTTTTGATAGGTTTTCATGTAGGTGCAATGTATCTTCCATCTCTTGTTACAGGAATGTTAATTGATAAAATTGGCCGAACTACAATGAGCATAGCTGGTGGAGTGATTTTACTTGCAGCGGGTGTCATAGCTGCGATAGCGCCAAGTGATTCTTTATTATTATTAATCGTTGCTCTGTCTTTACTTGGGCTAGGATGGAACCTCGGATTGATAAGTGGTACAGCACAAATCGTTGATTCCACAACACCGTCTACACGTGCTAAAACACAAGGGAAAATAGATGTTTTTATTGCGCTAGCTGGAGCTTCTGGTGGAGCAATGTCAGGTATGGTAGTAGCGAATTCAAGTTATGCGGCATTGTCATTGGCTGGAGGCGTGTTAGCGTTATTACTTATTCCTGTTGTGATATGGTCTCGAAAAGGGGCAAGAAATTAAATGAAAAAGAGGTTCTAGTTACTGACTAGAACCTCTTTTTATACACTTAAATTAAATTCCACTCTACAATAAGCCCTAAATGCGTAAGTCCGCCACCAAATCCGTATAGTAAAAGTGTGTCTCCGTTATTTAATTTCCCTTCTTTTATAGCTAAATTTAAAGCGAGTGGAATGGTGACTGAAGAGGTATTCCCCATATATTCCACGCTCGTTAATGTTTTTTGTATTGGAATTTGAGATTTTTCGCAAATAGATTCGATCATTCGTAAGTTAGCGCTGTGGGGTATGAACCAGTCTATATCATCTACTTGCATATTTACGGTATGTAATAAATTTTTTATGCCTTTTGGTACTGTGCGTGTTGCCCATTTATATACTTCTCTTCCATTTTGAACGATTTTTTCATTTGTTTGCAGTGGTGTGCCATTCATAGTAGTAGATAAGTTTGTTCTATATAGATGAATGCCGCCATCACCGTTTGTTCCCATGTGAGCAGCGATAAAGCTTGGGGTGTTTTCATCTCTTTCTAATAAAATAGCTCCAGCACCATCACCGAATAAAATACAGGTCGTTCTATCGGTATAATCAGTAACTTTAGATAATGTCTCTGTCGCTACGACAAGTACTTTTTCATGTGATCCAGAAGTGATTAAGCTATTACCGACGTGTAGTCCATATGTAAAACCAGCACAAGTTGCATTTAAATCAAAAGCTAGTGTATGAGGTATGTTGAAGTATTGTTGTATTTGGCAAGCAACACTAGGGAAAACGTAATCAGCAGTAGTAGTAGCGACAATGATACAGTCGACATCTTCTAAGTTTTTCTTATATGTTGTACATAAATTTTCAATTGCTTTAATGGCTAAGTTTGAGGAGTATTCTTCGCCGCTAGCGATTCTTCTTTCCTTCATTCCTGTTCTTTGTACAATCCATTCATCATTCGTATGGACCATCTTTTCTAAATCGTTATTAGACAATATTTGATCTGGAACATAAGTACCAATTGCAGTAATACGAGATTTAGAATGCATAGGAACATCTCCTAACTTTTATTTTTATAACCTGATACTAATATTAGGTTATAAAAATGTCAATAAAGATTTTTGTTGTATTAAAACGATAATACTTAACTTACTATGAAGGAATTTGGCGAGTGCTGTAAAAATAATATACGAGAAGTTTCTAAAATTGATAATGAAGGGAGTTGAGCTCCTTGAAAAGGATTTTACAAATGTTTCCTGTCGTCATCATTTGTAGCTTTATTCTTATTATTTTTCCAGAGAAATCTTATGCTTGTGATTGTATTAAAGTATCAACAGAAGATGCATTTCAAAAAAACGATGTAGTGTTTGAGGGAAAAGTAATTGAGGTTGGAAGGAAAGCAGGGGTTGGAACTGAAGTGTTATTTGAAGTGAAGAAAATTTGGAAAGGGACAACTTCTTCGCAAATTATCGTATATACAAAGGGTGGTGATTGTATGTTTCGCTTTGTAGAAGGAGGGGAGTACTTAGTATTTTCTACTCAAAGAGGATCAGAAAAACAATTACACACAAATAGTTGTAGTGGAACGAAGAGATTGGATGAGGCAGGGGCGGACAAAGCGGCTTTAAGTCAAATTGCAAAAGAGTCTGTTCCGACGAAGAAAGTGGATTTAAAAGGTGAGATGGTGAGCGGTTTAAATTGGCGGCAAGTTGCTATTATTTCCATTGGTTTGTTATTGATGATTGTTTTTGTTATTTTTATTGTGAGAAAAACTCGCAAAAAATGACGATTAAAGTAAAAATATAAAGATTTTCTTTCGTGTGATATAGGTTGTTAAACCTTGTGAAAGCGAATTACTTATGCTACACTTTATGTAACTTAAAATGAACGGAGGGGCTTCCTTTGATCTTAATCAGATTACGTCTCAATACTTTGTGCCAATAATTGAATAGCGCTCAAAGGCTCTGTCTGTGTACAGAGTGAACGGGATTGGTCTGCCTATTTTAAAGGAACCCTTTATTAAGCTTATATGTGAAAAAGAGGGAGGGACGAATACGCCCTCTTTTTGTTTTGCCTTTATAAATAGAATGGGGTTGTATAAGTGAACACTTACTGTGGATACGTATACAATCTTGGGACTTTTTGACTATAAAATAGGATGAAAGCATAGCTTTCTTCTATTTCTTTGGTGAACCCTTATCCGTTTACGAAAACACAGGCAGCGACCTGTGTTTTTTATTTTACGTAATCGAAATGGAGGAATAAATATATGGAAGAAGTATTACAAAGAGCAGTTTTAGTTGGAGTAAATGTAGGTAATGAAGATGATTTTGCATATTCGATGGAAGAGTTAACAAATCTTGCGGAAGCTTGTGATGTAGAGGTAATTGGGCAAGTAACGCAAAATTTACAACGAGTAAATCCATCGCATTATATCGGAAAAGGAAAGATTGAAGAAGTTGCAGCGTATGTACAAGAAATAGATGCGAATATGGTTATCTTTAATGATGAATTATCTCCTTCACAAATTCGAAATTTAGAAGAGGATTTAGATTGTAAGGTAATTGATCGTACCATTTTAATTTTAGATATTTTTGCGCAACGTGCGAAAACGAAAGAAGCACAGCTACAAGTAGAAGTAGCACACCTTCAGTATATGATGCCTCGTTTAATCGGTCTTCGTGAATCGTTAGGGAGACAGAGCGGCGGCGTTGGTACGAAAAATAAAGGTGTCGGTGAAAAGAAGTTAGAGTTAGACCGTCGTAAAATTGAAGAACAAATTTCAGTTTTGAATAAAGATTTAGAAGCGCTCGTTGCCCAGCGTCAAACACAGCGAAAGCAGCGTAAGAAAAATGAAATACCTGTTGTAGCATTAGTAGGTTATACGAATGCAGGAAAGTCAACGACGATGAATGCAATGCTTGAAATTTATAATGGTACAGAAGAAAAACAAGTATTTGAAAAAGATATGTTATTCGCGACGTTAGAAACATCTGTACGAAATATTGATTTGCCAGATAATAAATCATTTTTATTAACAGATACAGTTGGATTTGTAAGTAAATTACCACATCATCTTGTGAAGGCGTTCCGTTCAACGTTAGAAGAAGTAGCGGAAGCAGACCTACTTATTCACGTTGTAGATTACGCAAATCCAAATTATGAACAATTAATTGATATTACAAATGAAACGTTAAAGAAGATTGGAGTAGAAAATATTCCAACGATCTATGCTTATAATAAATCAGATATGGTAGATGTTGAAATTCCGAAAGTGCAAGAAGATCGCGTTTATTTATCAGCGAAGAAACATGTTGGAATGGAAGAACTTGTAGAAATCATTCGCTCACACATCTATAAAGAATATACGAAGTGTGAAATGTTAATTCCATATGATCAAGGACAGGTAGTTTCGTATTTCAATAATCATGCACACGTTTTATCTACGAGTTACGAAAACGAAGGTACCAAATTACAAATAGAATGTAAGACGAGTGATTACGAGAAGTATAAGCATTTTGCAATTTAATGTAAGAGGCAACCCAGTATGTGATTGGGTTGTCTTTTTTTTTGTACTGTTTTACCGCTGAAAGTTACAAGGATGCAAGCCAATGACGGGAGTTAAGTTATATTTCTGGAAAAAGAAATGAAAGCAGTATAGAATAGAAATGTTTCAAAAGTCAGAATTTATTACACCTACTGTAATAAATATATATTTTGTACAGAAAGGGGAGATTCACATATGCAGGCAGTTTCACACAAAAAAACTGTAGAAACACCGACAATATATCGAATTTTATTTGCGATTAGCTTTGGGCATTTTTTAAATGATTCGATGCAAGCAGTTGTGCCGGCGTTGTTTCCTATTTTGGAAAAAACGATGAATTTATCCTATATGCAAGTAGGGTGGATTGCGTTTGCATTAAATATGACGTCATCGATTATGCAACCGGTGTTTGGTATGTATTCAGATAAGAAGCCGTCACCATTTTTATTACCACTCGGCATGTTTTCAAGTATGCTTGGAATGATTGGACTCGCGTTTGCACCAAACTTTATTATTGTTATTATTTCTGTTTTATTTATTGGTTTAGGTTCCGCAGTCTTTCATCCAGAAGGCGCTCGTGTTGCGTATATGGCGGCAGGTGCAAAACGAGGGTTAGCGCAAGCAATTTATCAAGTTGGGGGAAACACGGGGAATTCTCTAGCTCCTATTTTTACAGCGCTAATTTTCGTTCCACTCGGTCAAATTGGTTCATTAGGTTTTACAGCATTTGCAGCAGTAGGAATTGCATTATTAATTTTCGTATCGAATTGGTACAAAAATGAATTAGCAACCGGTGCTGTAAGAAGGAAGAAGAGGGCTGCACTTGAGGCGGAAAATGCAATTGTAAGTACACACATTAAATTCGTTATTATACTTCTTGTTTTTCTTACTTTTGTACGCTCTTGGTACGGTGCTGGTATCGGGAATTTCTATCAATTTTACTTAATAGAGCATTACGGTTTATCTATAAAAAATGCCCAGTATTTCGTATTCGCATTTATGATTGCTGGTGTGTTAGGCACTTTCTTCGGAGGACCGTTAGCAGATCGATTTGGTAAGAAAAATATCATCGTATTTTCAATGTTAGGTTCAGCGCCACTTGCACTGTTATTACCACATGTCTCACTTGTGTGGGTCGTACCGTTATTTTTATGTATCGGTTTTATTAGTTCAAGTAGTTTTAGTGTAATTGTTGTATATGCACAAGAGCTTGTGCCTGGAAAAGTGGGAATGGTGTCAGGATTAATCGTAGGTCTTGCATTTGGACTTGGAGCATTAGGTGCTGTAGTTCTTGGGAAATTAGCAGATATATATAGCCTGCAATTTATTATGCTATTATGTAGTTGTCTACCATTAATTGGACTCACTTCATGGTTACTGCCAAGTGATAAGAAAACGATAGAATAGGGGATGCGCTATGAAATTGTGTGAAAACGTTACGGAATTAATAGGAGATACACCTGTCGTCCGATTATCTAAATTTATTCCGGAAGACGCAGCAGATGTGTATGTGAAACTAGAAATGTTTAATCCATCGCGCAGTGTGAAAGACCGTGCTGCTTATAATTTACTTCACGTTGCAGAAGAAAATGGTTTCATCAAACCAGGAGATACAATTATTGAACCGACAAGCGGGAATACAGGGATTGGTTTAGCGATGAATGCAGCAGCTAAAGGGTATAAAGCGATTTTAATTATGCCAGATAATATGTCAAAAGAGCGTATTAATTTATTGAAAGCATACGGAGCAGAAGTAGTTTTAACACCAGCAGAACAAAGAATGCCAGGAGCAATTGCGAAGGCGTTAGAACTGCAAAAACAAATACCGAATAGTTTTATCCCGCAACAATTTGAAAATCCAGCTAATCCGAATATTCACCGTTATACGACTGCACTTGAAATTTACGAACAAATGGATGGAGAGCTTGATGCTTTTGTTGCAACGGCAGGAACAGGCGGAACGATTACAGGGACTGGTGAAACGTTAAAAGAGAAATTGCCAAACTTATATATTGCAGTAGTGGAACCGAAAGGATCTCCCGTTTTATCCGGTGGTGTACCAGGTCCTCATAAACTAGTAGGAACAAGCCCAGGATTTATTCCGAAAAACTTAAATACAGAAGTGTATAACGAAATTATTCAAATTGCAGATGAAGAGGCTTTAACGACAATGAGAAACTTAGCTAGACAAGAAGGATTATTAGTTGGGCCATCTTCTGGAGCATCTGTTTACGCTGCAATCATGATAGCGAAACGCCTAGGCGTTGGTAAAAAAGTTTTATGTATTGCGCCTGATACAGGTGAACGTTATTTAAGCATGGGGTTATTTGAATAAAAAGGATAGAAACACCTTAATAGTGAATAGCTGCTATTAAGGTGTTTGTTTTATGGAATGAAGAGGGGGAGAAGAACAATGAAACTATTAAAACCAATCCATGAATATAGTGAGCATATTACGGCGTATAGACAAGCGTTTTTACACTCAGGGGAACAACCACATGGAAGTAGTTCTTTACAAAACTTTGATTCTCTTGATGAATGGTTTGAAAAAGTGAGTAAACAAGAACTAGGAGAAAATTTACTAGCTAATCGAGTGCCATCTAGTCAGTTTTTAAGTTTTGAAAAAGGGGAACTTATAGGTTTTGTGAATATTAGACATAGATTAAATCCAGAATTATTACGGGAAAGCGGTCATATTGGATATAGTGTCCATCCGAATAAACGTCGCCACGGTTACGCTACGAAACAACTACAACTTGCATTAGTTGAAGCGCAAAAATTAGGATTGCAGAAAGTATTAATAACTTGCGATAAATCCAATATTGGTTCTGCTAAAACGATTCAAAAGGTTGGAGGTGTGTTAGAAAATGAAGTAGTTTCTTCTCGTACTGGTGAAGTTATTCAGCGCTATTGGATAGAAATATGATTAAGTAGGAATTTGAAAAGGTAATGCAAGCTGTAATATCGAAATAGATAAATGAAATGTAGGGGATTACTGCAATTTTAGGGGGAAATGAAATGGGATTAAAAGAGAAAGCGATAGAGATGTCAGAGATTTATAGGAAAAATCCGAAAGTAGAAGCTATTATTTTAGCGGGTTCAGTAGCTAGAAAGCTTGAAGATGAACATTCAGATATAGAATTACATATTTTATGGTCAACACCGCCAGAAGATGAGGATCGTAGGGCCCCTATTCATCATATTGATGGGACAATATTATCGTATCATCCGTATGAGGAAGAAGAATGGTCGGAAACGTATTTAACGAAAGAGGGAATTAAATTAGAGATTAGTAACTTTTTAACAGAGACAGTAGAGAAAGTGATTTCGGATGTGGTGGATCAATATGATATAAGTTATGAAAAACAATGTATTGTATCATCCATTCATGATGGTGTTAGTTTGTATGGAGAAGGGAAAGTGAATGAATTAAAAGAAAAAGTAGCGGCATATCCAGATGAACTAGCAAAACGGATGATTTCAGAAAATCTATGGTTAAGTAATCGTTGGCACAATCGAAAGGCGCTTTTAAAACGGAAAGATTGGCTTATGCTTTATGACGTTATTTGCGAAGTACAAAGGAACATATTCGGTGTTTTATTTGGTTTGAATAAAATGTACGTACATCATCCAGCGTTTAAATGGATGCCTAATAATGTGGAACGAATGACTATTAAACCTGAAAAATTATATGAACGTATGGCGGACACATTAATAGGGAATCCAGAAAAAAGTGTGCAGGAGTTAGAGTTGCTAATAGAAGAAGTGTTGCAACAAGTTCATACATACGCGCCAGGAGTAAATGTGGATGAGCAAGAAAAATCTATTTTTTATTTTGTGAAATAGAAAATAGTAATAAGGGGGAAGTTATGGGGTTTTTTAATAGGTTTTTTAAAAAAGTTGAAAAAGTAAATGAGCAAGAAGCTACTCTTCATGAATTAAGTGAAGAATTGTATGTTGAATCACCGGTAGAGGAAGCGACTAGTTACTGGGTATCAATGGCACAAAATATAATTGTTAATGCTGTAAAAGCGGCTGACAATGATGTGGAACGTGCCTTCGTGTTATTGAATTTGAAGAAAGGTGAGGCTTCATTTGATATTTTTTATCAAATAAATGGGCAATTGTATTTCTGGGATCAGCTAGAAAATGAGACGATAAGAAATAGAATTCAGAACGAGTTGTTACCGCAAGCTCCAGAAGTTTCAAATGCAGTAAATGAGCAATTTCGTGGAGCTGATCACCCTATAATTTCGTTCGCACAATTGCAGTTTGAATGGGAAACGAAAGCCTGGTTCTCACATGTAATTTGGGAAGATAGCCTTGCTGCTCAATTGCCCAAAACTCAAATTCTAAATGAATGGTTTCGTGTAATTAAAGAAGAAACGAAAAATAGACCACTGGATAGTGATGCGAAATTTTCTTGGTATCCATCAAACTCTTAAAAAATGAATACAGAGAGACAGGTTATGTTTCTAGATGATTTGTATTATTGAATAAGTATCAATAATACGTAATTCTTTTTCTATTGCCTGTTAGAATTCGTTATGTACTAAGCTACTTGTTTTCTAAACTAAAACTTATATTTCGAATTTTTAAATAGATTGTAATACATAAAAATTCGAAATATAAGTTGACACTATTTTTAATGTGTGATAAAAATGATAGTAATCAATTCGGAAAATAATATTTGGGCAATGAAAGGGTATAGTAGTGAATATCTCCCTATTTCAGAGAGCTGATGGTTGGTGTGAATCAGTATATAGATTATTCGTGAAGTTCGTCCTGGAGCATCTTTCATAAATCTCATATTTTGAGGAAATGAAAGACGGTAGTTTATACCGTTATCAAATAAAGTGGTGAAGATTTTTTCACAACTAGGGTGGTACCGCGATATTTATCGTCCCTACGTATTTACGTAGGGACGTTTTTTATTTAGGTCCTAACTTTGGTGTGGCTTCATAACTAGGGTGGTACCGCGATATTTTATCGTCCCTACGTTTTTGCGTAGGGGCGTTTTTATTTAGGTGGTTTCTTAGTGTTCTTCACAACTAGGGTGGTACCGCGATAATTTTGTCGTCCCTACGTATTTACGTAGGGGCGTTTTTTTATTATTAGGGAGGAAGTGAACGTATTAGAAAAGAGTATTGATAGAACAATATAAATACCGAATTGTAACAAAGAAAAAGAGATAGAGAGGAGATTAACAAATGAATTCACAGCAATGGACATCGAAATTAGGTTTCGTATTAGCTGCAGCAGGTTCGGCAATTGGTCTTGGGGCGATTTGGAAATTCCCATATATGGCCGGCATTGGAGGAGGCGGAGCGTTCTTCCTAATTTTCATCGGTTTCACATTATTAATTGGTTTACCGCTATTATTAGCTGAATTTGTTATTGGAAGAAGTACACAAAAAGAGGCTGTCGATGCATATAGAGAGATTGCTCCTAAAACGTTATGGCCTTGGTTAGGTAAATTAGGAATTGTAACATGTTTCATATTACTTTCTTTCTACAGTGTTGTAGGAGGCTGGATTTTATTATATTTATGGAATGCAATTACAGGTAGACTATGGGAAGGAAATGGAGCATACGAAGCTACGTTTGGTGAAATCATTTCCAATCCATATTTAGCAGTTGGATCACAGCTATTATTCATCCTTATTACTATTTTCATCGTAAGTAAAGGTGTACAAAATGGTGTTGAAAAAGTAAATAAATATTTCATGCCAGCACTATTCGTTTTATTCTTTGTATTAATCGTTCGTGCACTTACGTTAGATGGTGCTGGAGAAGGCGTTCGTTTCTTCTTACAACCTGATTTCTCACATGTAACATCAGAAGTTATTTTATACGCAATGGGGCAATCGTTCTTCTCATTATCTGTTGGGGTAGCCGTTATGGTAACGTATAGCTCATACTTACCGAAAGAAGAAAGCTTACCACGTTCAGCATTTTCTATCGTAGCCTTAACTCTTGTTATTACATTACTTGCAGGACTTGCAATTTTCCCAGTTGTGTTCGCATTTGGGATGGAACCATCTCAAGGACCAGGACTATTATTTATCGTATTGCCAGCTATTTTCAGTAAAATGGCATTCGGAAAATTATTCTTCATCGTTTTCTTATTACTATTCTTCTTCGCTACGATTACATCAGCAATTTCGATGTTAGAAATTAGTGTTGCATCGTTAACATCAAAAGGTAAAGGGAAACGTGAAAAAATGGCCTTAATCGTAGGGTTATTAATCTTCGTTGTTGGGGTACCATCAGCATTATCATTCGGTATATTAAGTGATCTGAAGATTTTCGGGAAGACAGTCTTTGATTTAGCGGACTATGCAGTAAGTAACGTATTAATGCCACTTGGTGTATTATTAGTTTCTATCTTTGTTCCTTTAAAAATGAAGAAAGATGTATTAATGAAAGAGCTAGGTGTAAGTAAAAATAAAGGTTATAAACTATTCGTATTATGGTTATTCTTACTTCGTTATATCGCACCAATTGCGATTATTATCGTATTCTTAAATGTACTTGGCATTATATAAAAAGAAAGGTAGCGTATCATACAAAGATACGCTACCTTTTTATTTTGTTCTTTTTTGCAATTCATTTACTGTTACGAACTGATAGCCCTTCTTAGATAAAGAATCTAAAATACCTTCAATCGTTTGTAAATTTTCATTTGACTCATCATACATAGAGTGCAGTAAAATGATAGAACCTGGTTTTACATTTTTATTAACGTATTTAATTTTATCAGCCGCAGATTTATAAAAAGTATCGGGCTCAAGATCCCATGTGATTGTTTCGATATTGTTTTTATTTAAATAATATGGCAGCCCTATTAACTTCTTACCGTTAGGGGGCCTAAAATCAATTTCGTCTGTAAATCCTGTTTGGCGGATTAATGAATTCGTTTTTTCTATTTCATCTTTAATAAAAGAAGGTGTTTTGAAAACCATTCTATTATGAGAATATGTATGGTTTCCGAGTTGGTGCCCAGATTGCGCGATAGCTTCTCCTAACGATAAATTTTGCTCTAATTCATTTCCAATTAAAAAGAAAGTAGCTTTAGCGTTGTATTTATCTAGTAGCGGTAATATTTGTTTTACATTGTTAGTAGGGCCATCATCAAAAGTTAAAGCAATCACTTTTTCATTTGTTTCTACGCGTTGTGTTAAATCTCCAAATAATTGAAAGCTTCTTGCGTTCATAAATTTGTATGTTCCGAATAATGCCGTGATAATAAAGAATAGTGTAACGATTGTAATGATAATTTTTTTCTTCATAATGTAACCTCACAATGATTTTTAATTCAGTTAAAAAGTATTATATCAAACTAAGTAATATCGTGCTTTAAGAAGGGTGTGGATGCAAGGAGAAGGAATTTATCATATAATAAAATGCAAAAGGTATATTAGGAGGTGTTTATATGGCGATTATAATTCAATTGCCAGACACTGCAACGTCTCATGCAAAGCCAAGTATGGAAATGGCGATACTTTGCGTGAGGTAGACAAGTAATATACAATCGCCTATATGAGCTCGTATCATTTTTTATATTTGGCTTTGCACCTTATTGAAATGAACCATAAAAAATAAGGGGCGAGCAGAAATGAAATACGTAAAAGCTAATGCTGTTTTACCAGAGAGTTTAATTACTGAAATTCAAAAGTATATACAAGGTGAAACAATTTACATTCCGAAACAAGAAACGAAACATTATAAATGGGGTACACGATCTGGCGGAAGAAAACAACTAGATGAAAGAAATAAAGCAATTAAAGAAGCGTTTAAAAGTGGGATTGCTATTCATCAACTTGCAGAAGAATATTTTCTTTCTGGGGAAACGATTAAAAAGATTGTGTATTCTAAATAAGAGGAAAAGAGTCTGATTCATATATTACTTTGAATCAGACTCTTTTTGTTTTATGTGTATTGGATATATGAGGTGTGAACGGGCATGATAATAGAAAAAATGTGCCGTTTTTTTATTAAATGGTATACAGAGCACTT
Organism: Bacillus sp. PK3-067; assembly: GCF_056738645.1. Lineage (NCBI taxonomy): Bacteria > Bacillati > Bacillota > Bacilli > Caryophanales > Bacillaceae > Bacillus > Bacillus sp. PK3-067. Next base: position 1,696,948 of record NZ_CP096490.1, read on the forward strand.
GAAAAGTAGAAAGGTGAACATATATGAATCATATTGGACAAATAACGATAGAGCTTTTAGTTGGTTTTTTTGTTCTATTAATTGCTACAAAAATATTAGGGAAAACACAAATATCTCAGCTAACGCCATTTGATTTTATTTCTGCAATCGTCCTAGGTGAGCTCGTTGGAAATTCAATATATGATCCTAAAATTAAAGTATGGTCTATTTTATATTCAGTATTTGTTTGGGTAATTTTAATTTATACTATAGAAGTGATAACACAAAAAGTAAGAGGAACAAGAAGGTTTTTTGAAGGGTATCCTTCAATTATTATTCGTAACGGAAAGATTGATCGTGAACAATTAAGCGTAAATCATTTGGATATAAACCAATTACAACAAATGCTTAGGCAACAAAAAGATATATTTTCAATCCGAGAAGTTGAATATATGATATTGGAACCGAACGGAAACATAAGCGTTCTGAAAAAAAGTAAATACGAATCTCCTACTATAAATGATTTAAGTTTAAAACATAAGCCTGTATACTTACCAATTTCATTAATTAGTGATGGAAAAGTAGTTAAGGATAATTTGAGGGAAGCGGGATTTGATGAAGGATGGCTTTATAAACAAATAAAGCAAAAAGGAATTACTAAATTTGAAGACGTATTATATGCGGAATGGAAAACAGATGATGGCTTCTTTTGTCAGGAAATGCAGCGGTAGAGAATAAGTGATATATGTAATGTTTGTTTCTAAGTTATCTTTTACATATCAAAAAATGTAATCATTGTATACAATAAAACTAGATCAACAATTTGTATGGAGTGATAAAGATGGAAGCGTTTATTAGAAGTGATCAATATAATTTTATAAAATCACAAGCTTATATTTTAGCAAACGGGCATGCAACGGCAAATGATAGAGGTGTAATTCAAGCGTTAAAATCGCTTGCGATTGAAAAGATAATACATGTATTTGAGAATTTAACGGATGAACAGAAAGAGTTAATTGATACGGTATTAACAGTTCAAAATAGAGAAGATGCAGAATCATTTTTAATGAAAATAAATCCGTATGTAATTCCGTTTCAAGAAGTTACAGCACAAACATTAAAAAAATTATTTCCTAAAGCGAAAAAGTTAAAACTTCCTGATATGGAAGAAATGGATATGAAAGAAATATCTTATTTAAGCTGGATTGATAAGGGGTCAAGCAGGAAATTTATTATAGCGAAAAATGATAAAAATAAATTTGTTGGTCTGCAAGGAACGTTCCAAAGTTTAAATAAAAAAAGCATTTGTTCGTTATGTCATGGACATGAAGAAGTAGGAATGTTTTTAGTTGAAATTAAAGGCGATGTACCAGGAACTTTCGTTAAAAAGGGAAACTACATTTGCAAAGATGGTGTAGCTTGCAATCAGAATATGAAGTCACTTGATAAATTACATGATTTTATTGAGCGATTGAAGAAATAACGAGAAAACCTCTAGTATTTAAACTGGAGGTTTTTATTTTTTGAAGAAGTAAAATAAGCTTTCTTTGTAAATGTAGATTTATAATGAAATTTGATAAAAATATCTATTATGATACAGTTGCTTATATGCAAGGAGGTAAAACATGGATTACCTTTTATCGAAAGAAAAAGTGAAGCGATGGCCCAAAGATATGATAGCGGCGGGGCGTTTTCATACAGTTGGCCTGAAATCGGATGGCACGGTAGTAGCGGTGGGCCGGAATAAAGAAGGGGAATGTAATGTAAGTGGCTGGCGAGATATTGAAGCAGTCGCAGTGGGCAATGTTCATATGGCAACGAACACGGGTAATGCTCATACAATCGGTCTTACATGTGACAGTACTGCGGTAGCACTGGGTTGGAATAAGCATGAACAATGTGATGTAAACGATTGGCATAATATTGTAGCGGTTGCGGCAGGGTGGCGTCGTACTATTGGCCTGAAATCGGATGGCACGGTAGTAGCGGTGGGCCGAAATAAAGAAGGAGAATGCAATGTAAGCAGTTGGCAAGGTATTGTGGCAGTCACAGCGGGTGACTGGCATACAGTCGGTCTTAAATTGGACGGCACATTGACGACTGTGGGGAATAATCGATATGGTCAATGCAATGTAAGTAGCTGGCGAGGTATTGTAGCGGTCAGGGCTGGGTATCTTCATACTGTTGGTCTTAAACGAGACGGTACGGTGACAGCAGTGGGGAATGATAAACATAACCAGTGTGATGTAAGTGGCTGGCGAGATATTGTAGCAATAGCGGCTGGTACGAATCATACAATCGGACTTAAATCAAACGGTACCGTGGTGGCAGTGGGTTGGAATGAGTATGGTCAATGTAACGTAAGTGATTGGAGAGATATTGTAGCGATAGCGGCTGGTTGTGCACATACAGTCGGACTAAAATCAGACGGCACGGTGATCGCGGTAGGTAATAATGAATTTGGCCAATGCGATGTAGTTAGCTGGCGCGACATTCGGTTACCTGGCAAATAGTCAATTTACAATAAATCATTAGTAATATTATTCTATTTTAGGAGTAATTATGGAATAGGATATGTAGAAAATAATTAAACTTAAATCTGCTGAATAAGAATCTCTTTTGAAAAGGGATTCTTATTATTTTTCATAAAATGAGGGTGTAAATGGAATTTTTGAACAAATTTTATTTCAAAATTACAGTAGAAGATATAAATTAAAAAGTATAGAGGAGATAAAGGAATGCTTAAAAGGTTTTTACTTTCTTTACCGGATGTTTTACTTATATGTATCGTTCTCTACATAATGTACACAAATTCTTTTAGTTTTGGACAGATGCTAGTAATTTCCATTGCAATCGGAATTATTGGTGGTCTTGCTATTAGAATTTGTAAGGATGTATTCACGTATATAAGATGGACAATTAAACAAAGAAAAAATTGAATATGTTTAATAGTTATTAGGAGGGAATGAAATGACTAAGAAAAAGAATGGAGTGAAAAACGAGATAGTACTTTGGTCACTAACAGCAATTGTTCTGTTAATTGTATGGTACTTTTATCAAAAATAAAAACGCAACGTACTAAAAAAGCACGATGCGTTTTTATTATTTTTTTTGCCAATTTTCTTTTATAAAGTCTTCACGCCCAGATTCTTTTTGCTCAGTAGCATATTTCTCTGGATTCTTTTTATAGAAATGTTGGTGGTATTCCTCTGCTTCGTAAAAAGGTGCAGTAGGACGAATTTCAGTCACGATTGGATCTTTAAACATACCGCTTTCTGCAAGAGCTTGTTTTGATTTTTCAGCAAGCCCTTTTTGTGTTTCGTTATGATAAAAAATAGCGGTACGATAAGATGGACCACGGTCAAAAAATTGTCCGCCATCATCAGTTGGATCGATTTGTGGCCAATATAAGTCTAGTAATTTCTGATAAGGAAAAATAGAAGGATCGAATGTAATTTGAACAACTTCTAAATGTCCAGATGTTCCAGCTTTTACTTGTTCATATGTTGGGTTTTCTACATGACCTCCTGCATAGCCAGAAAGTACTTTATGAATACCAGGAAGTTCATCAAATGGTTTTACCATGCACCAAAAGCAACCGCCTGCGAAGGTTGCGAGTTCGTATGTTTTTTCGGACATTGCTGTAATCCTCCTAAATGTATATGTTTTATATAGTATTATATAAATTGTTTTATTGCGCAATAAAAAAGATTTGAAAATATATGTTTTTTACAAACAAGATCCTCCGCTCACATCAATTAATTGTCCAGTAACCCAGCGGCTGTCTGGAGAAGCAAGGAATGCAGCAGTATCGGCAATGTCTTCTACTTCACCTAAGCGATTGAAAGCGGAAATAGTAGTAGCGTACTGCTTCATCATCGGGTCGCTCAAGAGTTCTGCATTCATATCTGTTTTAATAAATCCTGGAAGTATTGCATTCACCGTTATTCCTCGTGCTCCAAGCTGTTTTGCTAGCGTAAAAGTCATTGTATTAATAGCGCCTTTCGTCATACTATATGCAACAAAATCAGGTAAAGAAATGCGGGTGGCAGCGGATGAAATATTAATAATTCGGCTATTGTCACGTAAACGTGGTAGTGCTAGTTGAATGATAAAGAATGGAGCTTTTGCATTTACTGAAACCATTCTATCAAAAAACTGTTCAGTCGTTTCTTCAATAAAAGCACCAGGACCAATGCCAGCATTGTTTATTAAAATATCAAATTGTGTTTCACCAGTGCGCTTTTGTAATTCAGTATCTAAAGCGTTATAAAGGTTTTCTACACCGTGTAAGGATTCTAGATTTGCGCCGATAGAAAAAGCTTGGCCACCATCTGATCGAATTTCATGAACAGTTTCTTCAGCGTCATCTTTTCGACTACCGTAATGAACAGCAACCAATGCACCGTCATTTGCTAAACGTTTAGCGATCGCTCGTCCAATTCCTCGGCTTGCTCCTGTAACTAACGCTACTTTCCCTTTTAACATAGTTTCCTCATCTCCTCATAAACTTTATAAGTTTTTCTTTATGTAGTAATGCAAACATACTTAAGTAATATATGAGTGTATGTAAGTAATGCATTCCAATTTTGATTTGAGAAAAAATAAATAGAATGAATTTTGATTTTTTTGAAAAAAACATATTGACAACGAAAAGAACAACGTCCTATAATACGTGTAACAAATAAAAGTTAATTAAGAATTTTCTAACTTTATATGTTGTATATGCAAAGAAGAGGAAAGTAGATGATTATGATCGTTTCAGAGAGCTACTCCAAGGCTGTGAGGGTAGTAACAATCGAATCATTGAAGATCACCTCGGAGCATCGCTTGCGAAAGGGAAACTGAGTAGAGGGCGGCGGCATCGTCTCCGGTAAAAGGACGGAGGTCTGATTGGACCTACAAAGCTTATATTTCGTGAGAAGTATAAGGAAGCTGAGTGGTAACGCGAAACTCTCGCCTCAGCAATCAAAGCTACTAAATTGTAGTAGTTGATTGCTGAGGCGAGAGTTTTTATTTTTAAAAATAGAAGAAGAGAATGCGTAGAAGAGGAGAGTAAATGATAAAGATTGTTTCAGAGAGCTGCCCCGAGGCTGTGAGGGTGGTAACAATTCACTCATTGAAAATCACCTTGGAGCACTACTTTTGAAAACTAGTAAAAAGTAGCGGGGTTGTTCCCGATAGAAAAACAAAAGTCTAATTGGACTTGCAGAGCTTATATTTCGTGAGAAGTATAAGGAAGCTGAGTGGTACCACGATTCCCTCGTCTCAGCAATGGATTGCTACAAGTATGTAAGTAATCGATTGTTGAGACGAGTATATTTTTAAGGTTTATATACTGAATATTCTGTTAAAAAAACTCATCTCAGCAATCGATGTAGAAATAGATTGCAAAAAATAGAGAAAAAAAGAGGAGCGATGTGAGATGGGAAACCAGTACATTTACATGAATGGGGAATTTGTAGAAAAAGAAAAGGCAGTTGTTTCAGTATATGATCACGGTTTTTTATACGGAGACGGTGTATTTGAAGGGATTCGTAGTTACGGAGGAAATGTATTTTGTTTAAAAGAACATGTGAAACGATTGTATGAATCAGCGAAATCTATTTTACTAACAATTCCAATGACGGTAGAAGAAATGGAAGAAGCAGTTTTACATACACTCCAAAAAAACGAATATACTGATGCTTACATTCGCTTAATTGTCTCAAGAGGAAAAGGTGACTTAGGGCTCGATCCGAGAAGTTGTGTGAAGCCGAGCGTAATTATCATTGCAGAACAATTAAAGTTATTCCCACAAGAATTTTATGATAATGGGCTAAGCGTTGTATCTGTTGCATCAAGACGTAATACGCCAGATGCGTTAGATCCACGTATTAAGTCAATGAATTATTTAAATAACGTACTTGTAAAAATTGAAGCAGCACAAGCAGGAGTGTTAGAGGCTCTTATGTTAAATCAACAAGGATATGTTTGTGAAGGTTCTGGTGATAATGTTTTCGTTGTGAAAGATGGAAAAGTATTAACCCCGCCATCCTATTTAGGAGCATTAGAAGGTATTACGAGAAATAGTGTTATCGAGCTATGTGAGCGACTGAGTATTCCGTGTGAGGAAAGACCGTTCACTCGCCATGATGTATATGTAGCGGATGAAGTATTTTTAACAGGAACAGCAGCGGAGTTAATTCCAGTTGTAAAAGTTGATTCCAGAGAAATTGGAGATAGGAAACCAGGAAGTGTAACGAAACAATTGACCGAAGAATTTAAAAAATTAACGAGAGAAAGAGGAGTACGTGTTCCCGGGCTGACGGAAAGCTTAGCATAAATAAGGAGAGGAGTTAATGGAAATGAAGCAGCAGTATACAGCGTATGAGAAGTTACAGTATGAAGAAATGACAGGCGCTGGGCACGTGATTCAATGTTTGAAGAAATTGGGTGTAACGACCGTTTTCGGCTATCCAGGCGGAGCGATTTTACCAGTATACGATGCGTTATACGAAAGTGGTTTGAAACATGTTTTAACTCGTCATGAGCAAGCTGCCATTCATGCGGCTGAAGGATATGCGAGAGCTTCTGGAAAGGTCGGGGTAGTCTTTGCTACCTCTGGCCCAGGGGCGACAAATTTAGTTACGGGCTTAGCAGACGCTTATATGGATTCGATTCCTTTAGTTGTCATTACCGGTCAAGTTGCGACGCCTTTAATTGGTAAAGATGGATTTCAAGAAGCGGATGTTGTCGGAATTACAGTACCTGTTACGAAGCATAATTACCAAGTTCGTGATGTAAATCATGCATCACAAGTTGTGCAAGAAGCTTTTTACATCGCCAAAAGCGGACGACCGGGACCAGTATTAATCGATATTCCAAAAGATGTTCAAAATGCAAAAGTCACCAGTTTCTTTAATGAAGAAGTTGATATTCCGGGGTACAAACCAGAACTTGTACCAGACAGCATGAAACTTAGAGAGGTGGCTAAAGCAATTTCAAAATCAAAGCGTCCACTTCTTTATATTGGAGGAGGTGTCATTCATTCAGGTGGATCCGATGAACTCTTCGAATTCGCAAGGGAGAACCGTATTCCAGTCGTTTCAACTTTAATGGGACTTGGTGCATATCCACCGGGAGATCCATTGTTTCTAGGGATGCTTGGTATGCATGGGACATACGCTGCTAATATGGCGGTAACAGAATGTGATTTACTACTTGCATTAGGTGTTCGCTTCGATGATCGTGTAACAGGAAAATTAGAACTTTTTTCTCCGAACTCGAAAAAAGTACATATTGATATTGATCCTTCTGAGTTTCATAAAAATGTAACTGTAGAGCATCCGATTGTTGGTGATGTGAAAAAAGCGTTACACATGTTGTTACATATGTCTATTTATACACAAACAGACGAATGGCTTCAGAAAGTAAAGGCATGGAAAGAAGAATATCCACTTTCTTATAAGCAAAAAGAATCTGAGTTAAAACCACAGCATGTGATCAACTTAGTAAGTGAATTAACGAATGGTGAAGCGATTGTCACAACAGAAGTAGGACAGCATCAAATGTGGGCTGCTCACTTCTATAAAGCAAGAAAACCTCGGACGTTCCTTACTTCTGGAGGATTAGGAACGATGGGGTTTGGTTTTCCAGCAGCAATCGGTGCTCAGCTAGCTAAAAAAGAAGAACTTGTCATTTGTATTGCAGGTGACGCTTCTTTTCAAATGAACATTCAAGAACTACAAACAATTGCTGAAAATAATATCCCTGTAAAAGTATTTATCATAAATAACAAATTTTTAGGGATGGTAAGGCAATGGCAAGAAATGTTTTATGAAAATCGTTTATCAGAATCAAAAATTGGATCACCAGATTTTGTGAAAGTAGCAGAAGCTTATGGAGTAAAGGGATTAAGAGCAACAAATTCAACCGAGGCGAAACAAGTGATGTTAGAAGCATTTGCTTATGAAGGTCCTGTCGTAGTTGATTTTTGTGTAGAAGAAGGTGAAAACGTATTTCCGATGGTTCCGCCAAACAAAGGAAATAACGAAATGATTATGAAGAGGTGGGAAGAATGAGTCATACTTTTTCACTCGTTATTCATAACGAGCCAAGTGTCTTATTACGTATAAGTGGGATTTTTGCTCGACGTGGTTATTATATTTCTTCTTTACATTTAAACGAAAGAGATACTAATGGTGTTTCTGAAATGAAACTCACAGCAGTTTGTACTGAAAATGAAGCGACATTACTTGTTAGTCAGTTGAAAAAATTAATTGATGTTCTGCAAGTAAATAAATTATAAGGAGTGTATGGAATATGAAAACATATTATGAAAAAGATGCAAATGTAGAGTTATTACAAGGAAAAACTGTTGCAGTAGTTGGTTATGGATCACAAGGTCATGCGCAAGCACAAAATTTACGTGATTCTGGTGTAGAGGTTGTAGTTGGTGTTCGTCCTGGTAAGTCGTATGAAGTAGCGAAAGCGGATGGATTTGAAGTAATGTCTGTTTCAGAAGCGGTTCGAACCGCACAAGTTGTACAAATGTTATTGCCAGATGAACAGCAAGCTCATGTGTATAAAGCAGAGGTAGAAGAGAATCTTCGTGAAGGACAAATGTTACTTTTCTCACATGGATTTAACATTCACTTCGGACAAATTAATCCGCCAAGTTACGTAGATGTAGCGATGGTCGCGCCAAAAAGTCCAGGTCATCTCGTTCGCCGTGTATTTCAAGAAGGAAATGGTGTTCCAGCATTAGTCGCAGTGCATCAAGATGCGACGGGAACAGCGCTACATGTAGCATTAGCGTATGCAAAAGGTGTAGGGTGTACACGTGCGGGGGTAATTGAAACGACATTCCAAGAAGAAACCGAAACGGATTTATTCGGTGAGCAAGCTGTACTTTGCGGCGGGGTAACTGCACTTGTGAAGGCCGGGTTCGAAACGTTAACGGAAGGTGGATATCGTCCTGAAATTGCATACTTTGAATGTTTGCATGAATTAAAGCTAATTGTTGACTTAATGTACGAAGGTGGATTAACGACTATGCGCCATTCTATTTCAGATACGGCAGAGTTTGGAGATTATGTAACAGGATCGAGAATTGTTACAGATGAAACGAAGAAGGAAATGAAGCGTGTTCTGACAGAAATTCAGCAAGGTGAATTTGCGAAGAAATGGATTTTAGAAAATCAAGCAGGGCGTCCGACGTATAACGCAATGAAAAAAGCAGAACAAAATCATCAATTAGAAAAAGTGGGAGCAGAGCTTCGTGAAATGATGAGCTGGATTCATGCACCGAAAGAATTAGTAAAGAAATAGAGTAAGAGAGTATAAATGAAAAATATGTAAGAGGGGATTTGACAAGATGAGAAGTGACATGATTAAAAAAGGTTTTGATAAAGCACCGCACCGTAGTTTATTAAAAGCAACTGGTTTGAAAGATGAAGATTTTGATAAACCTTTCATAGCGATTTGTAATTCTTTTATTGAAATTATTCCAGGGCATAAACACTTGAACGAGTTTGGGAAACTTGTAAAAGAGGCAGTTCGCGCGGCAGGTATGGTACCATTCGAATTCAATACAATTGGAGTTGACGATGGTATTGCGATGGGACATATCGGTATGCGTTATTCTCTTCCGAGTCGTGAAATTATTGCAGATTCAGTAGAAACGGTTGTAAATGCACACTGGTTTGACGGCATGATTTGTATCCCAAACTGTGACAAAATTACACCAGGTATGATGATGGCTGCACTACGTATTAATATTCCGACTGTGTTTGTTTCAGGCGGCCCGATGGCGGCTGGAAAAACGTCAAAAGGAGAAGTTGTTGATTTAAGCTCTGTTTTTGAAGGGGTAGGAGCTTATCAATCTGGGAAAATTTCAGAAGAAGAATTAAAAGATATTGAAGATCATGGCTGTCCATCTTGTGGCTCTTGTTCGGGTATGTTTACCGCGAACTCTATGAATTGTTTATGTGAAGTATTAGGTTTAGCTCTTCCTGGTAACGGGAGTATTTTAGCAATTGATCCAAGACGTGAAGAGTTAATTAAACAAGCAGCAGAGAAATTGAAAATTTTAATTGAAAGAGATATTAAGCCGCGTGATATTGTAACAGAAGAAGCAATTGACGATGCTTTTGCACTTGATATGGCGATGGGTGGATCAACGAATACAGTATTACATACGCTAGCACTCGCACAAGAGGCAGGACTAGATTATGATATGAACCGTATTGATGCAGTTTCAAGACGTGTACCTCATTTATGTAAAGTAAGTCCAGCCTCAAATTGGCATATGGAAGATATTGATCGTGCGGGCGGGATTAGTGCAATTTTGAAAGAGATGAGCCGGAAAGAAGGAGTACTTCATCTTGATCGAATAACTGCTACTGGGCAAACATTAAGAGAAAATATCGCTGAGGCAGAGATTAAAGATAAGGAGGTTATTCACTCTCTCGAAAACCCTCATAGTGAAGAGGGGGGCTTACGTATATTAAAAGGAAATCTTGCTAAAGATGGAGCGGTTATTAAAAGCGGTGCAACAGAGGTAAAGCGTTTTGAAGGGCCTTGCGTTATTTTTAATTCACAAGATGAGGCACTTGCGGGCATTATGCTTGGGAAAGTGAAAAAAGGAGATGTAGTTGTCATTCGTTATGAAGGACCAAGAGGTGGGCCTGGTATGCCAGAAATGTTAGCCCCAACATCAGCAATTGCTGGAATGGGATTAGGTGCTGAGGTTGCATTATTAACAGATGGACGTTTTTCTGGAGCTTCACGTGGAATTTCAGTAGGACATATTTCACCAGAAGCAGCAGCGGGCGGGATGATTGCACTTCTTGAACAAGGGGATATTGTATGTATTGATGTTGAAGAACGCTTACTAGAAGTAAGAGTGAGTGATGAAGAATTAGATAAGCGTAAAAAAGAATGGAAACGACCAGAACCGAAAGTAAAAACTGGCTGGCTCGGACGTTATGCACAAATGGTAACATCGGCGAATACAGGGGCTGTCCTGAAAATCCCACATTTTGATTGAGCCAATTTAAAAGAGATAAGGATGATATATAATGGTGCAAAAGGTAAAGGAGAGAGTGAAAATTGAAGATATCTTAATGGCTCATAATTGCCTGAAAGATATCGTTATTAAAACACCGTTACAACGTGATACAGTTTTATCTGAGAAATATGATTGTGACGTTTATGTAAAACGAGAAGACTTACAATTAATTCGCTCTTTCAAAATTCGTGGTGCATACAATTTGATTCAAAGTTTACCGAAAGAAAAGTTACAAAACGGTGTTGTTTGTGCAAGTGCTGGTAATCATGCGCAAGGAGTTGCTTATACGTGTAATTTATTGAAGATTCCGTCAAAAATATTTATGCCCACAACAACACCGAAACAAAAAGTATCACAAGTACAATTTTTCGGTGGTGATTTCGCAGAGATTGTATTAGTTGGTGATACATTCGATAGCTCTTTCCAAGAAGCACAGTGTTATTGTGAAGAAAATAGAATGACATTTGTTCATCCGTTTGATGATCCGTATGTAGTTGCTGGTCAAGGGACAGTGGCAGTTGAAATTATGCATGATATGGAGAAAACGGTTGATTATATCTTTACAGCAATCGGTGGTGGTGGATTAGCATCAGGAGTTGGTACATATGTAAAAGGTGTTAGTCCTACTACAAAGGTTATTGGTGTAGAGCCAATGGGAGCTGCATCTATGAAAGAGGCTTTTCTTCAAAATGAAAATGTAGCATTGGAGAAAATAGATAGCTTTGTTGATGGGGCAGCTGTTAAAAAAGTAGGAAAGTTAACATTTGAAACTTGTAAAGATGTAATTGACGATATTATTTTAGTACCAGAGGGGAAAGTTTGTACGACGATTTTAGAACTGTATAAGAAAAATGCGATTGTAGCTGAACCGGCTGGTGCACTCTCTATTGCAGCGCTTGATTTATATAGAGATGAAATAAAAGGTAAAACAGTTGTATGTACGCTAAGTGGTGGAAATAATGATATTGATAGAATGCAAGAAATGAAAGAGCGTTCGCTCATTTATGAAGGACTGAAACATTACTTTATCATTGAATTTCCGCAGCGTTCAGGTGCGCTAAGAGAATTTCTTGATAAAGGATTAGGACCAGAAGATGACATTACGCGCTTTGAGTATATTAAGAAACATAATAAAGAAAATGGTCCAGCATTAGTCGGCGTAGAATTAAAACATAAAGAAGATTATGAGCAATTAATTACTCGCTTTAAAGAAAATAATATTCAATTTATGGAACTTAATAAAAACCCTGTTTTGTTTGATTTGCTTATTTAATAGAAGGAAAGAGTTAGAATGTAAATAAAAAAGATAGATACAAGCGAGGGAATATAGTGCTTGTTCTATCTTTTTTATAGTTAAACTAGGTACTCATTAAATTCAAGAAGAATAAAACTAGCTAACCAAAAGAGTATCGCAATACGAATGATTACATACATTGTAAATTCAAAAGGAGTAAGATTTCTCTCTCGCTTTATTTTTTTAAATAGTCTCACAGAATAAAAGGAACATAAAAGCAGGATTGCTATAGACATTTTATAGATGTTTTCTAAGAGGTTTATATTTTCTAATAACTCTTTCAGCATGTTTATCACCTATTCTGTAAAGTATATTACAGAGAAATAGATCTTGAGCTGTCTAGTTTCGTTTGTTTTTTATTTTCCCTGTATCATCAATTTCTACATCAGTTGAAATTGTTTGTAAATATTGAAGAGCTTTTTTCTTTTCTCCTTCATTTACAGGGGAAACTTGGTTGTTGCGAATGATATAAGGATTGAATGACATTTGGACATCCTTTCCTTTAAAAGTTAAAGTTAATACGCCAGTTTCAGCGCTTTTCCCATTCACATAACTCGGGAATAAAAAGTTACCTAATGAGTAAGCGATAGGAACTTTATTATAATACTCAAACCCTTGTAACCAATGTGGATGGCTCCCGACAATTGCGTTAGCTCCTGCTTCAACCATTTTAGGTACATATTGCTTTTGGTATTCTACCGGACGATTTGATTTTTCAACGCCCCAATGCATATAGACGATTAAATAGTCTGCATCTTTCTTTTGTTCTTTAATTGTTTTTGTTACAAGATTTAAATCATAGCCATTCGCAACGCCAGGTTTATTCTCACCAGCTACCCAATTAGAATCAGGCATAAATCGAACGAAGGAAAGAAATTTAAACTTTTTCCCTTTTACGGTCATTTCTCGTGCTGTATATGCATCTTTCGCATTTTTTCCGGCTCCAATGTAAGGGAACTTTAATTTTTCTACGTGAGAAATCGTATCTAATAATCCATCTTGCCCATAATCAAGTGTGTGGTTATTCCCAATATTTACGATGTCATATCCAGTGTTTTTAATAGCTTGTAGTGTAGATGGATCACTTTTAATCCAAAACAGTTGCCCAGGTGCTTTCTTTTCTTTCGTTGTAAATGCCGACTCTAAATTCACAAAAGAAATATCAGCTTTTTTTATTTCTTCTTTTACATGTTGGAATGGGTAATCAGCCCCATTCTTTTCGATTATAGGACGTAATTGCCAATCAAACATTGTATCACCAGAGAAGGTGAGTGTGATTTCTTGGTCTTCTATTTTCTTTTCGCTTTTTGAAGCGGTTTTACTAGATTTGTTTTGCAAATCGGGTTTGTCTTTTGCTTTTGAAATAAAAGAGTAATTGATTAATAAAACAATCGGTGTAATGAAAAAGGCTATTAACAAAAATCGTTTTAGTAAAGTTTTCATATATACCTTCCCTTTTAATATTATCCCGCAATTAAATTAACACTGAATCTATTAAAGGTAATTAAAGTTACAAAAAATAGCGGGTTATGTAGTGGAAAACATTTGTTAATATTCTCAATATTAAGTTAACATATAGATAACCTGTAAATCAATGTATAAACCAAAATATAGAAATAAAGAATTCGAAGGGTGAAGAATGAGAAATGGTTATATTAGGAGCAGTTGTAAATGGAATTTGTATTATATTTGGTACTTTACTTGGTAAATTATTTAGTAGGATTCCAGAAAGTATGAAAGGGACGATAATGCACGCAATCGGTTTAGCGGTTACTGTGCTTGGGCTTCAAATGGCATTAAAAAGTGAAAACTTTCTTGTTGTCATACTGAGTTTAGTGATTGGTACGGTAATTGGAGAATGGTTACAATTAGAAGAAAAGTTAAAACATTTAGGGGATTGGCTAGAAAATAAAGTTGGATCGAAAGGGAAAGGTAGCATATCAGAAGGTTTTGTAACAGCTACTTTAATTTTTGCAATTGGCGCGATGGGGATACTTGGTGCACTTGACAGTGGGATTCGCGGAAATCATGATATTTTATTTACAAAGGCGATTATCGATGGGTTTATTTCTATTATATTAACGACAACTCTAGGAATTGGCGTAGTATTTTCGGCAATTCCAGTTGTTTTATATGAAGGTGGTATTGCAGTTTTTGCAACACAAATTAATAGTTTTGTCCCGAAAGAATTAATGAACCAATTTATAGTGGAGATGACGGCTACGGGCGGCATTATGATATCTGCTATTGGATTGAACTTGCTTAGTATTATTAAAATCAAGGTGGCAAATTTACTTCCAGGTATATTGGTAGTGGGTGTAATTGTTTCAATTATTTATGGTTACGGTTTGTTAGTAAATTAGTAGAGGATGGAAACACATATGGAGGAATTTCAATTTACAAAACGTGTGCATAAAATATTGGAGATTGCAGCAAAAGAGAGTGAGTATAACATAATTCACCCAGTCCATCTGTTTATAGGTATGTGTAAAGAAGGTACAGGAGTTTGCGCTGAGTTATTTATGTATTTGTTTCACAAAGTCGGTCCAGATTTTTTAGAAAAACTTTCGTTACGAAAACAATTCGATTTACATAATCAAGAGTATAAAAAAATAGGGCAATATAAACTATCTTATAAGGCGATAGAAATTTTACAAATAGCGAAGAAACGTATGGAACGCTTTCAGCAAGTAGTAGTAAATGAAGGACATGTTATGTATGCATTATTTCGTGTAGATACAAATATTGGTGGATTTATACATACACAAATGCAAGAAGATATATTACGTATTACAGCTGCACCGAGAGACTTAGCGGTTGATTTAAATAGTTTTAAATCTATTTATAATACATTATTTTGTCATGTAAGAAGAGTTAGTCCTTCTGATTTTGATAAGTTATCACGATTTGTAGTGGATGAATTTGGTGAACGGTGGTTACAGTCGGTTGATTATGGATTTCGGACATATAACGAAAAGTTACCTATCTATATTGCACAGCAGGAGGAAGTAATTGTTGGTTTCGCCTGTTACGATGTAGTGAGAGGAAAGAAAGGCTTGTTTGGTCCAATGGGCATAGCGAAACAAAATCGTGTGAAAGGTGTAGGAAAAGAATTATTGCATCATTGTTTATATAATATGAAGCAAGATGGATATGAATATGCGATTATTGGACAAGCAGGTCCCATTGAGTTTTACGAGAGAAATTGTAATGCTCGTTTAATACCGATAGATAATAAGTAACCAACTTCATATAGAGGAGTTGGTTTTATTATGAAAATGATGTAGAGATGTAGTGTTTTTTACTAGAAAATAGCGGGTTTTGTAGTAAATCTTACATATAAAGCAAATTACTAAACTTTTTACAAGAAAGGGTGTAGAATGGGTATCTAAAGAAAGAAGGTGTGAAAATGGCCAGCTGGAAACGGAATTTAATGATTTGTTGGCTAGGTTGTTTTACCACTGCAGCCGGTATGAGTTTAGTAATTCCTTTCTTATCTTTTTATATTGAGGAATTAGGAGTAACTGGCACTTCAAGCATTGCACAGTGGTCGGGACTTGCATTTGGTGTAACATTTTTAATGGGTGCGATCGTATCGCCAATATGGGGAAAGCTTGGTGATATACATGGACGGAAATTGATGCTTATTCGTGCTAGCCTTGGTATGGCGATTATTATGACGCTTATGGGGTTTGTAACGGATGTGTATCAACTAGTCGCACTAAGATTTTTAATGGGAGCAGTATCTGGTTTCCTTTCAACAGCGATGACATTTATTGCAGCAGAAACTCCGAAAGAACATTCAGGTTGGGCGATTTCCACAATTTCAACTGGTGGTGTGAGCGGTTCGTTACTTGGCCCGTTACTTGGCGGTTATTTGTCTGAGTTAATTGGAATGCGTCATGTCTTTCTTGTTACGGGAGCTTTTTTATTCCTTTCCTTTCTCATCGTTTTTTTCTTCCTGCATGAAGAAAATCACTCTGCTCAAGCAAAAAAAACACAGCCGAAAAAAGTATGGACGATGGTCCCAGCGAAGCATTTAATTATTAGTTTATTTGTAACAACATTTATTATTCAACTTGCTAATATGTCAGTTCAACCAATTGTTACATTGTACGTGAAAAATTTAGTAGGTCCTCATACTGCACATATTGAAACAATTGCGGGTGCAGTTATGTCAGCGACAGGATTAGCAGTTATTTTGGCAGCACCAAGACTAGGAAGATTATCAGATCATATCGGTCCTCAAAAAACGTTAGTTGTAGCGTTATTTGCTGCAGGAATTATTTTTATCCCGCAAGCATTTGTAACGTCAGCTTGGCAACTATTAATTCTTCGATTTTTATTAGGTATCGCACAAGCAGGATTATTACCTTCCGTACAAACTCTACTAAAACAACATACACCAACCCATGTTACGGGACGAATATTTGGATATAATCAATCATTTCAGTTTTTAGGAAATATGATTGGTCCAGTGCTCGGGGGACAAATTGCAGCGCATGCAGGTTTCCAATATGTTTTCCTCTCTACATCTTCACTATTATTTATTGCGTGTATTTGGGTTTATTTTCATAATAAGAACGAAGAGGTATCAGAGAAACGACATTTGGAAGTTAGTTAACTAAGTGAATGAAAAAGAAAAAGGATGAAGCAGCATGTGCTTCATCCTTTTCTTTAAAATCGAAGACAAAGATAACTTAATGTACCAAGCTCGTAACTACGGTGAATGACTTCACCGCTATTTTCACCACTTCCCATAGCGATAAATAAAGGAACAAAATGTTCTGCTCTTGGTACTGCTAATTGTGCATGAGGAGCATTTTTCTCCCAATTAAACAATGCATCTTTATCGTTATTCTGCATATGTTTAATAATCCAATCATCAAATTCAATTGCCCATTTTTCAGGTGTAGTTTGATTCCATTTCAGTGCTCGTAAATTATGAACGGTAACGCCACTCCCGATTACTAAAATATCTTCTTGTCCGAGTCCTTTAAGTGCTTCTCCAATTTCAAATTGTTCTTTTGCAGAAAGGAATGGATTGACTGATATTTGCACGACAGGAATATTTGCTTCTGGATACATGCGGTGCAGGAGTGTCCATGAACCATGATCTAAACCTCTCGTCATATTATGATGGACTGAAATACCTTTGTTCTTAAATTTTGTTTCTAAAATAGATGCAATATGAGAAGAGCCTTTCGCACGATATTTGATTTCGTATAACTCAGGGGGAAAACCTCCAAAATCATAAATTGTTTCATACTCGTTATCTGATGAGGAAATCGTTAATACTTCACTTTCCCAATGAGCAGTGAAAATAACAATTGCTTTCGGTTTATATGTTTCTCCAAGTGTTTTTAAAAATCGTGTATAGTCTGTATCTTGAATAGCGAGCATAGGCGAACCATGTGCTAAAAATAATGATGGCATCATAATAGTAGGAACCTCCTAAAAATTATATAGTTACTTTATGTAAGTAACTATATAATTTTATTTTGAATTCGTCAAGAAATTAGTTTAAAAGCAAGTCTGAAAAATACATCATTTGTCATAATGAAAGCAATTACATATAATATAAAATAAGAAAAGTGAATGGATATTCATTTTCTTAAAGCTATACATAATAGAGTTGGGGGCTGACGAAATGAATGTACAGGAAAGTTTCGTTACGGCATTGGATGGATCGGAAATTTATTTGCGTAAGTGGTTACCAGAAGGAGATCCGAGAGGAATTATTCAAATTGCACATGGCATGACAGAGCATGCAGGGGTGTATACAGAATTTGTAGATGCTTTATTGGAAGCAGGGTATGGTGTTTATGCGCATGATCATAAAGGACATGGGAAAACAGTAAAAAAAGAAGAAGACTATGGTCATTTTGAACCAAATATAGGGTGGAATCAAGTTGTATCGGATGTTATCTTTGTTTCAGAAAAGATAAAAGAAGAGCAGTCAAGTCCTTTGTTTTTACTTGGACATAGTATGGGTTCTTTTTTATCAAGACGTGCTGTACAACTTAGAGGCGAATTATATGATGGATTTCTGATTTCAGGAACAGGTGGAAATCCAGGGCTTTTAGGAGCTATTGGTCATAAAGTAGCAACAATCGAAATGAAATTGCGTGGGGCAAAAACGAAAAGTCCAATGTTAAACTTTTTATCTTTCGGAAACTTCAATTCGAACTTTAAGCCAAATCGTACAAAATTTGATTGGTTATCTTCAGATAATAATCAAGTTGATAAATATATTGCGGATCCGTTATGTGGTTTCATTTGTACGACGAGTTTTTACCGAGAATTATTTTCTGGTGTATTAGAAGTAAATAAACTAGAAGAATACAAGAAGACGCCAAAGAATCTTCCAATACATATATTCTCTGGTGATCGTGATCCTGTTGGCGATATGGGGAAAGGTGTAAAAGAAGTATATGAAAACTATAAAAAATGTGGTGTGAAAGACGTGACACTACGTTTATATGAAAATGGTAGACATGAAATGTTTCATGAAGTAAATAAGGATGAAGTATTTAAAGATTTAATTTCGTGGTTAGATGCGCATAATAAATGAGAAAGATAATCCCAAACTGTTTGTAGTTTGGGATTATTTATTATACAGAAATAGGGGCAATAAATTCTTAAATTCACTTTACTTAATAAAAAATAAAAAAATATTGTATGAGAGGAAACCTCACTTTTCTGAAGTGAGGTTTTTTGTAGTAACGAAGTAATAGTGAATAAAACTAATTTTAAAAGTAATTTAAAATTAAACTTTTTATAAAGCAACAGATGCTCGTTCATAATAGTAGTATAATAGTGAATGAGGTGTTAATAGAATGGAAGATAGAACGTTAGGTTTATTACTAGATGTTGTTGGGGAACTATTTTCAGATGAAATTTCAATTGCTGTTTCGAATACGAAAGAATATATTTACTATCGGCCAAGTAAACGAATTGATTTAAAGATTAGTGTCGGGGATCCTATAAAGGAAGGAACGATTGCTCATAAAGCGATGGTGATGAATCAAAAAACCTCTGAGTTTATGAATCGGGATGTTTTTGGTATTCCTTATCATGGAATGGCTGTACCATTTTCAAACAATGGAAAGCTTGAAGGGTGCGTGACGGCAATTTATCCAGCTTTAACGGATGGAAAGTCAGTTGTTACTTTAAAAACAACAGACGGCTGGATTCCGGTTCCTTTTTCAAAGGTTATGTATTTAGAGGCTAAAGATAAAAAGACGTATGTGAATTCAGAAGAGTTATCAGGAACACATAAATACTCTCTGCAAGAATTCGAATACTTGCTTCCGAAAGATTCATTTATTAGATGTCACCGTTCGTTTATTGTAAATGTTAATCATATTAAAGCGATTTATCCTGATACCCATTCTACTTTTGTACTTTCGATGGATAATGGTGAGAGAGTACCAGTTAGTCAATCATACGCTAGTTATTTCCGTAAACTTCTAGGATTCTAAATTTTTCTGCTTTAGAACCTAGATTTGCTGTTCTGTCTGAATTTTCGGCATTGTATACTAAAATCCCTATTTTGATAGTGTTAATGTGTAAAATAATTGTGAATATTCAATGAGAGAGGGATTACATATGGAGAACAATTTAGATAGAATCAGAGATCAACGTCTAAAAGATCGGGTAGTTACACCTGAAGAAGCAGCTTCCTGGATTCAAAGTGGAATGACTTTAGGCTTAAGTGGGTTTACACGTGCAGGTGATGTAAAAGCAGTCCCATTTGCGCTTGTAAACCGAGTTAAGAATGATGAATCTTTTAAAGTAAATGTTTATACTGGGGCTTCTTTAGGATCGGATGTAGACAAATTATTTGCTGAGGCAGGAATTTTAGGGAAAAGATTACCTTTCCAAGCTGACACTACTATGCGAAAAGGAATTAATAACGGAGACTTTTTATTTGTGGATCAACACTTGTCTCATACAGCAGAGTTACTCCGTGCTGACGTTCTGGATATAGATTTCGCTATTTTGGAAGCGGTTGCGATTACAGAGGACGGAATGATTATTCCAACCACTTCAATTGGAAATTCCTTAGCGTTTTCCTTAAATGCTAAGTCTATTATTATTGAAATGAATATGGCTCAATCCGCGCAATTAGAGGGGCTACATGATCTATATGAACCAGGTAAACAAGGGGAGAGGCTTCCAATTCCGCTTGTGAAAACAGATGACCGAATTGGAACAATCGGTATTCCAATTGATCCTGAAAAAGTAAAGGGAATTGTGTTTACGAATCAATTGGATTCGCCATCGACAATTGTTCCTCCGGATGAAGAAACTGTTATTATGGCACAGCATTTAATAGAATTCCTTCGAGAAGAAGTCAAAGTAGGCCGATTAACAAATCGTTTAGCGCCGTTACAATCAGGAATTGGTTCAGTGGCTAACGCCGTATTGCATGGAATGTTAGATTCAGAATTTGAAGATTTAGAAGTATATTCCGAGGTTTTACAAGATGCAGTTTTTGATCTTATGGATGCTGGAAAAGTCAATTTTGCTTCTTGTTGTTCTATCACGCTTTCTGAAGAGAAAATGCAACAAGTATTTTCTAACTTTGAAAAATATCGTGACAAATTAATGATGCGTCCACAAGAGATTTCCAATCATCCTGAAATTATTCGTCGCCTTGGATTAATCTCAATTAATACTGCATTAGAATTAGATATATACGGAAATGTTAACTCTACTCACGTTTTAGGTACAAAAATGATGAATGGTATTGGTGGGTCTGGCGATTTTGCAAGAAATGCTCGCCTAGCTATCTTTGTTACTAAATCGATTGCGAAAGGTGGTAACATTTCAAGTATCGTTCCTTTCGTTTCTCATGTAGACCATACTGAACATGATGTAGATGTTATCGTCACTGAACAGGGATATGCCGACTTAAGGGGACTTGCGCCAAGAGAAAGAGTGGAACTTATTATTGAGAATTGCGCACATCCAATGTATCGTGAACAGCTACGAGCTTATTACGAAGAAGCAAAAATAAGAGGTGGACAAACTCCTCATATTTTAGAAAAAGCTTTTTCTTGGCATACGAACTATGCTAAAAATGGAACAATGCTTGAAGCGATAGTAGAAACTGTATAGGTTTGTATCGTACGAAATAGTAAAACGAATGAGTGAGCTTGAAGATTAAATTTTAGAAAAAGAGAACGCCAACTTTTAGAGATGGCGTTCTTTTTCTTTAAAAAAATTGTTGAAAATCGTACTGATTATAATAAAGATTTATAAAATTAATTTCTATTTTATGGGAATTAAAGGTTTTTTTGAAGTGCTTTCCGAATCAATTTAGTAGTGTACATATTGAAAGTGAGGAAAAAGAATCATGAAGATAAGAGAAGCATTATTAAGTGAAGCAAATGAATTAAGTGAACTCGCACTACATTCAAAAGCAACGTGGAATTATAGTGAAGAATTCATACTTGCTTGTAAGGAAGATTTAACAATTACGGAAGAGTACATAAAAAATAATTTTGTATATGTTTTAGTAAACGATAATGCGAAGATTGGTTTTTTCTCATTTTTACGTAATGATAAAGCTCTCGATTTCTTGTACATTCATCCTCATTACAAAGGAAAAGGTTACGGGAAAATACTTTGGGAGTATGTAATAGAAAAAGCCAATGAACTAGGATTAAAAAGTTTTACAATTGATAGTGATCCGAATGCAAAAGGATATTACTTGAAAATGGGAGCACAGTTAATAGGAGAGACACCATCAACTGTCTTTAAGGGTCGTTTACTGCCTCTTTTGAAATATGATGTGTAAAACTATTAATAGTAGGGGAAGATTAGAATGGATGATGTAAAGAAAAAGCAAATATATGAGGCGTTAATAAGATCTTGGTCAATAGAAACAAGTTCAAAGTGGACAATTGAAAATCCAGCAAAGGGACAGTGTGGTGTAACGGCTCTAGTCGTTCAAGATATATGTGGAGGGAAAATTAAAAAGACAAAAATAGGGTGCGTGTGGCATTTTTATAACTTTATAGATGGGCAGAGATTTGATTTTACAGAGACTCAATTCAATGGGAAATTGAATTATATGGATGAAAAGTCAAATTGGGAAGAAGCATTTGCAGATACAAATGAAAAACAATATAGCATTTTGAAGGGAAAAATAACGAAAGAATTAAAATTATCTTTTGACTCTTAATCTTTAATAAGTTACTATAATGGTGGTAACTTATTAAAGGGAACTTCATAGAGTTGAAAGGGGAAATACTTTTGAAAACAACTTATGTAAACGCTACAATTGTAACGATGAATGAACAAAACGAAGTGATAGAAAATGGATATATCATTGTAGAAAATGATCAAATTATAGATGTAAAGAGCGGAGAATTTGCAAATGATTTTAAAGTAGATGAAGTAATTGACATGAAAGGAAAGTGGGTTTTACCAGGGCTTGTAAATACACATACACACGTTGTAATGAGTCTCCTAAGAGGTATTGGCGATGATATGTTATTACAGCCGTGGCTTGAGACGAGAATTTGGCCACTGGAAAGTCAATTTACTCCCCAAATTGCGGTCGCTAGTACGGAATTAGGATTACTTGAGATGGTGAAAAGTGGTACAACATCATTCTCTGACATGTTTAATCCAATTGGAGTAGATCAAGACGCAATTATGGAAACGGTATCAAGGAGCGGGATGCGAGCTGCTGTTTCAAGGACTTTATTTAGCTTCGGAACGAAAGACGATGAAAAGAAAGCGATTGAAGAAGCTGAGAAATATGTGAAGCGTTACTATAACGAAAGTGGCATGTTAACTACGATGGTTGCACCACATAGTCCATATACATGTAGTACAGAATTGTTAGAAGAGTGCGCACGGATTGCAGTAGAGAATCAAACG
Source organism: Bacillus sp. PK3-067 (assembly GCF_056738645.1). Classification (NCBI taxonomy): domain Bacteria; kingdom Bacillati; phylum Bacillota; class Bacilli; order Caryophanales; family Bacillaceae; genus Bacillus; species Bacillus sp. PK3-067. The sequence goes on from NZ_CP096490.1 coordinate 1,720,173, forward strand.
ATGGTTCATATCCATCTTTCTGAAACAGAGCGTGAAGTACGTGATATTGAAGCACAATATGGAAAACGTCCAGTAGAATATGCAGCGAGCTGCGGATTGTTTAAACGCCCAACAGTTATTGCACACGGTGTAGTATTAAATGACGATGAGCGTGCATTTTTAGCAGAAAATGACGTTCGAGTAGCTCATAATCCGAATAGTAATTTAAAACTAGGTTCTGGTATAGCGAATGTAAAAGCGATGCTAGAAGCAGGAATAAAAGTAGGAATTGCAACAGATAGTGTTGCATCTAACAATAATTTAGACATGTTTGAAGAAATGCGCATAGCGACTTTATTACAAAAAGGTATTCACCAAGATGCAACAGCATTACCAGTTGAAACAGCTCTTTCTCTTGCGACAAAAGGAGCTGCGGAAGTAATCGGGATGAAACAAACAGGGTCACTAGAAGCTGGTAAGTGTGCTGATTTTATTACGATTGACCCGTCTAATAAGCCGCATTTACAACCAGCGGATGAAGTGTTATCACACCTTGTATATGCTGCTAGTGGAAAAGATATAAGCGATGTAATTATTAACGGAAAACATGTCGTTTGGAATGGCGAATGTAAAACGTTAGATGAAGAGCGTATTATATTTGAAGCAAGTCGTTATAAACGAGGTTTGCAAAGATAGATAATTATGTGGCAGTTGAAAAAGCTATCCTTTTAAAAGGATAGCTTTTTTCTTGAACGAATAAATATTCAAAAGAATGTCGCATCTTTCTGTTAGTATTTCTGCTATAATATATTACGCTTTATAATATTTTATATTTAAGGAGAACAACTCATGAAGCGAAAAAAGAGCCATTTAATGGTAATGGCACTTGTTACATCTTTATTATTAACAGCTTGTAATAATAAAGCGAATAAAAGTGATACAGAGGTTAAAAAACAAGTGTTAAATGTAACAGTATCAGAAGAAATTCCTTCTCTGGACACTGCGAAAACAATGGATGGTACATCAGCCCACGTTATGCAGAATATATTTGAGGGGTTATATGTATTAAATGATCAAGATCAGCCTATTCCAGCAGTAGCAAGATCGTTTAAAAGAAGTGAAGATGGTAAGAAATATACATTTGATTTGCGTAAAGATGCAAAATGGTCAAATGGAGACAGTGTGACAGCAAATGATTTTATATTTGCATGGAAACGTGCAATTAATCCTGAAACGGCATCTCAATATGCATACATGCTCTTTTATGTGAAAAATGCGAAAGAGATTAATAAGGGAACAATGCCTCTTGATGCACTTGGGGTTAAAGCAATAAATAATTATACGTTAGAAGTTGAACTCGAACAGCCAGTTCCGTATTTTTTACAGTTGTTAGCACTACCTATATACTTACCACAGCATGAATCATTTTTGAACGAACAAGGAAACAATTATGCATTGGAACCTAGTAATCTCATATATAACGGTCCATTTGTATTAGAAAAATGGAAGCATGAACAAGAGTTTCAATTAAAGAAGAATGCTACATATTGGGATCGAAAGAAAGTGAAATTAGACGAAATAAACTTTCATATCGTAAAGGATACAATGACAGCTGTAAATTTATATGAAGCCGGAGATTTAGATCGAGTACCTATTAATTCGCAAGTTGTAGACAAGTATAAAGGGAATAAGGAATTACATATGTCGAGTGATCCTGGAATTGCTATGCTTCGTTTTAATGAAAAAAATAACGCGTTAGCAAATAAAAAGGTGCGTCAATCTATTTCATTAGCGTTAAATAAAGATGATTTCGTTGCTCACTTTATTAATAACGGAGCAAAACCTGCAAGTGGACTTGTACCAGTTGGTCATGTAAATGAAGTGACTGGTAAAGATTTTAGAAAAGAAAATGGAGATATTTCCTCATATGATTTGCAAAATGCGAAAAAACTTTGGGAAGAAGCGAAAAAAGAGCTTGGGGTAGAACAAGTAAACCTAGAGTTCTTAACGTTCGAACAAGATAACGCAATACGTATGGCAGAATATATAAAAGGTGATTTAGAGAAGAATTTGCAAGGGTTAACGATACAAATTAAACAACAGCCATTTAAGCAAAAATTACAGTTAGAACAAATAGGTGATTACGATATAACTATGGCAAATTGGGGACCTGACTATAAAGACCCAATTAGTTATTTAGAGTTATTTACGACAGGGAATCCGAATAATAAAATGAATTATTCTAATGTTCGTTACGATGAATTAATAAAGAAAGCGAAAACGGATTTTGTACTAGATACGGAAAATCGATGGAAAGCGTTGCGAGAAGCCGAGCAGGTATTATTAGAAGATGCTGCGGTGGCGCCGCTTTATCATATTGGCTCAGCATATGTACAAAAGGATTATGTAAAAGGAATTGAAAAGCATCAATTTGGTGGTATTTATACTTATAAGAATGCTTATATTGCTAATGAATAAATACAAAAAACCTTACTTTTTAAAAGTAAGGTTTTTTACACATGAATTCTATTAAACCGATTTTAATAAAGCGTAAAAATTCGTATCATATGGGATATCATCTTGATACATATAATTTTTTAGAACTCCTTCTTTTTCAAAACCTAGTTTTAATAGCACTTTATTGGAAGCTTCATTTTCAAGAAATACAATTGCCCCAATCCGCTTTAAATGAATCGTATGGAAACCGTATGATATAACCTCAGAAACAGCTTCAGTCGCATATCCTTTTCCCCAGTGTTCAGGCAAAAAGGCATAACTTATATTGGCTCGTTTATGCTCAGAAGACCAATCGTGAAAACCAATGGTACCGATGAGTTCTTTCTTGTCTTTTAATTCGATTCCCCATTTTATACCGTTTCTTGCATTGTAACTCAACTTAAAGTTATGAATGATTTGTTTCACTTGATCAACATCTTGTAACGGTTTTTGGCCATAATAGCGCAGTACATTAGTATTAGAAAAGCATTGTAGTATACGCGGTGCATCTTCTTCGGTAAGTTCTCTTAAAATAAGTCTTTCAGTTTTTAATAAAGGAAACATATTTTCGCTCCTTTTCACATGAAAATAGAATGTATTTGTTATTATATAATTTAATCTGAAAATAAAGATTATTCAAGGTGTAAGGAAGTTATTGGCTGGAAATAGATTATAAAATTTATTTTAAAAAGACTTTATAGGATTAATACAAATAATGAAAAAAAGGGTACTCCAAATTAAAATTGGAATACCCTTTTCTCATTACCCTACAAATGTTTGATACAGTAAGAAGATATTTAAAACGATAACGAGTGCTGCAATTATCCAAGCGATAAATGTTGTTATACGGTGGTTAACGAGTGCACCCATAATCTTTTTGTTACTTGTAAACATAATAAGTGGCACTAGTGCAAATGCAATACCGAATGATAAGACGACTTGGCTCATGACTAGAGCGTAAGTTGGATTTACACCTAAAGCGATAATAACTAATGGTGGAATCATTGTAATAAATCGGCGTAAGTATAACGGAATATGCATGCGAATGAAACCTTGCATAATAATATCACCCGACATTGTACCGACAGAAGAGCTAGATAGTCCTGCTGATAAGAGCCCAATTCCAAACAAAGCAGCTGATACAGGACCTACTAAGTTGGTAAATTGAGTGTAAGCAACATCTAAATCTTCAACGTGCAAGCCGTTTTTAAAGAATAGTGCAGCAGCAACAATTAACATACTTGCATTAATTGCTCCAGCAATAACCATTGCAATAATAATATCGATAAATTCGAAACGAAAAATCTTTTTCTTTTGTTCGTCAGTTGTTCCGACCACACGGCGTTGTGTTAATGCAGAATGCAAGTATATTGCATGCGGCATAACTGTCGCACCTAAAATCCCTGCTGCAAGTAATATACTGTCTACACCTTGGAATTTTGGAATAAATAGTCCTGAAAGAAGGGGACTTAATTCTGGTTTTGCATAAAAAACTTGAATCCCAAAAGCAATTACTACAATGAAAATCATTCCTGTAATAATAGCTTCTAGTGGACGAAATCCTCTACGTTGAAATTCAAGGATAATAAATGATCCGGCTGCTGTAATTAAAGCGGCAGGTAGCATCGGGATTCCAAATAGTAAGTAAAGCCCCAATGCAGCTCCAATAAATTCCGCTAAATCTGTAGCCATAATAACTAGTTCACCTTGTATCCATAAACCGATAGACACAGGCTTTGGAAAGTTTTCACGAGCTATTTCGGGTAAATTGTTTCCTGTAGCAATTCCTAATTTAGCTGATAAAGTTTGGATTAATACAGCCATTAAGTTAGAGGCGAGTATAACCCATAATAGTAAATATCCATATTGTGAACCAGCTGCGATATTTGTAGCAAAGTTGCCAGGATCAATATAAGCAACGGACGCTATAAAAGCGGGTCCTAAAAATGGTAACAGTCTTTTCCAGCCTTTTGTTTCTCCACTTAAAGCTAAGTGAGCTGATTGTACGGTTGTACTTTCAGAAGGGAGATGTTCATCTTTTGCTATATCTTTATTCATAGTAGTTTTCCCCTTTAAAATGTTAACTTGATGAAATTATTGTATTTATTCTTACTCATTATTTCAATACATTTAAATATGTTATATGATAATTTCATTTGAACACGAAAGTTTCCTTAATGCAAATTATATGCCTTTATGCAATGGATGGTGTGATAACGTAAAATAAATTGGGAGTTTATGGTGTGATGACGTGGGGAAACATAATAAATTAAAGGGTCAATTTTGAAATTTATGTGAACATAAAGCCGATAATCCAGCATATTAATTGATGGAATTGCATTTGTATGATATATAATATATTGGGATTACAACATAACCATAGTGTTTTGATGTGTAATCTTGTTTTTTATTTTTGTTAACTGATAGAAAATAGTATAAAGAAAAGAAAATGGGATTCATTTTCTTATTATATATGTTTTGATATGAACGTTAACTTATACATGATTTTAAAAATTAGATAGGTGGTAGAAATACATTGGCAACTACAAAACCATACAGAGTATTACTATATTACATGTACACAACAATTGAAAACCCAGAAGAATTCGCGGCAGAGCATTTAGAATTTTGTAATTCACTTGAATTAAAAGGAAGAATTCTTGTAGCGAAAGAAGGTATTAACGGAACTTGTTCTGGAACTGTAGAACAAACAGAGAAATACATGGAAGCAATGAACAATGATCCACGTTTTGACGGTATCGTATTTAAAATAGATGAAGCTGATGGTCATGCATTCAAGAAAATGCACGTGCGTCCTCGTCCAGAGTTAGTTACACTTCGTCTAGAAGATGACATTAACCCACACGAAATAACTGGGAAGTATTTAGAGCCAAAAGATTTTTATGAAGCAATGAAACAAGAAGATACAGTTATCATTGATGCACGAAATGATTATGAGTTTGATTTAGGTCACTTCAAAGGTGCGATTAAACCTGATATCGAATCATTCCGTGAATTACCAGATTGGATTCGTGAAAATAAAGAAGTACTTGAAGGTAAAAAGATTTTAACTTATTGTACAGGCGGAATTCGTTGTGAGAAGTTTTCTGGTTGGTTAGTTCGTGAAGGCTATGAAGATGTAAGTCAGCTTCACGGCGGAATTGTAACGTACGGAAAAGACCCAGAGGTACAAGGTGAGCTTTGGGATGGACAATGTTACGTGTTCGATGAGCGTATTGCTGTACCAGTAAACCAAAAAGAACATGTTATCGTTGGTAAAGACCACTTTACAGGTGAACCTTGTGAGCGCTATGTAAACTGTTCAAATCCAGAATGTAATAAGAAAATTTTATGTTCTGAAGAAAACGAAGCGAAATATTTACGTGCATGTTCTCATGAATGTCGTGTAAGTCCACGTAACCGCTACGTAATACAACATGAATTAACGGAAGAGCAAGTAGCTGCTGCATTAGAGCAAATCGAAGCAGGGAAGTAAACTGAATTCGTATAATAAAAGGGGTACTCCAAGTTTTATTTTGGAGCACCCTTTTTTTATTATCCGGTCCTGTCATTTGTCGGTAAGTCGATATATTAAAAAAATCGCTGATATATTTCGAGTTGCGCCGATATAATCGGAAAATCGCTCATAAAAATTTCACTTACTGCAGCGCACCAAGAATTTGAAAATAACCTTTTTTAATTTTTATCTTCTTTCTCTTTAACGGCAGAAAGTACAGTTTGTTTTACCCAAGCTTTTCTTCGTTTATGTTGTAGACCCCATTGGTATAAACTTTGGGCTCCTAAAATAAGTGAAATGACAATGCCGCTAATCGCAATTAATAGAGCGAAAAATTCAAGAGGTGACGATATTTTGTTTGAATCGGTGTTTCTTAAAAGGTCAATCATAGTAAACCCTAACATTTGGCCCACTACAGAGTAGAGCGTTAAAATTAACAATAAGAGGCTATCTTTTTTAGAGGCGACATTTTCTTGATATTTAAACAAACTATCAAGATTTTGTTTCGCGTTCGAGTATAGAACCTCAATATTAAAAAGTTTTCTTAAACGAAAGAAAATATCTTCACTTTGTGATTGGGATACTAATTCTAAAGAAAAATAATTAGCAGTGAACGAATTGATCGAATAAATTAATTTCTCTATTTCATTAGTATCTTGTTCAATGTTTAGCTCAGCATAGGCGTTAGCCATTTTTAATAAAACAATTTTATGGAATAGGTTTAATAATAAAGCGTAATAAAATTCTCCGTACATTTGACTAGCAAGTTTAGCGATTTTACGTTCTCCTTCATTTGTTACACATGTAAAAATATGTTCTTCCATTATGAAATAACGATTTGGAGCCCATCTCTGGTAAGCGTGTTTTTTTAAATAGTCATGAATGTAAGGAAGGTTATTTGCGCTCACATATGGCTTACCATCACTTGTTAATCCGGAAAGACTAGAAGTACGATAAACATCCACTTCATTAAGCTCCATACCTTCTTTTAGCGACAATAAAGTTTGGACGTACATTCTTTGGTCTTCGAAGAAAGGGAAGGTTTGAAAGTATGAACTTCTTAATCTCTTCTTTTCAAAGAAATCAGTTACGCCATGAAATAAATAACCAAAAATGAATTTTTCAACTTGGGAATACTTTTTTCCGTTACATTCAATACAAATAGTTTCATTTGTATCATTTTTAGTTTCAAGTACACGGAAGCGAGCAGCGAATTCGATTGCTTCAGATAAAGTCATGTTTGGAGCAGTGTTTACTTCTGTTCGAATTGTTAAGAAGCCAAGTTCATAAGGACAAAGTGTTACATCAATAGAGTGTATCTTGAATGGGATTGAAATACGGTTTGTTGTTAAATGTCCAGTTAAGTTAAGGTCCTTTGAATAACGTTGCAAGCCCTTTTGATGCTCTGAGTGAGGAAAGAGAATTTTATTTGTAAATGAAAGATAGTATGCTTCCATATTTTGATGTGAAACTTTAAACTCCCCATAATATGTATTTTCATCATCGAGATGATCGAGCCGAAAAGGACGAAAATCGTTTTTTTGTAAGAAAGGGAACATCTCTTGTTCATATCCAGCTTTAAACGAAAACGGGAATATAAATTGAAATATAGCTGTTGCTACACCTTTTTCCTCAATTGATTGTATTGCCTCCATCTACATTGTGTCCTTTCCATATATGCTATAGAAACAACATGCCCAAATTTATTTGAAAATAACCACTCTTTTATACTCAATTGAGAGTGAAAATTCAGCTTATTTAGCAGAGGACATGTATAATGTTATGTATACTAAAAGTTATAAAATTTTATTTTGAAAAGGGGGATGCTGTATGCGGATTTTAGTATTAGGCGCTGGTGGAGTCGGAGGATTTTTTGGTGGCAGATTAGTCGAAAAGGGAGAAGATGTTACATTTCTTGTTCGTAGTAAACGGAAAAAACAATTAGAGGAAAGAGGACTTGTAATCCGAAGTGTTAACGGGGATTTTTCCTTTCAACCGAAATTAATAACGAAAGAAGAGAGAACTTCTCCATTTGATGTCATTTTATTTTCAACAAAAGCGTATCACTTAAACGAGGCAATTCAAGATTTGAAGCCGTTTGTTGGCGAAAATACTGTAATCATTCCATTGTTAAATGGTATCGCTCATTTATCGCTATTACAAAAAGAATTCGGCGAAGAAAAAGTAATTGGCGGTTTATGCTTTATCGAGACGACGTTAAACGATCAAGGAGAAATTGTACAAACTAGCGCTGCCAACAGACTTGTGTTTGGAGAAATTAAGTCTCAAAATTCAGAGAGAGTAAAGCATATTTCTAAAGCATTTGCAGGTACGAAATCTAGTTTTGTTTTAAGTGAAAATATTACGCAAGATATGTGGCATAAATATTTATTTATTACTGTAATGTCCGGTGTGACAACGTTAATGCGTGCACCAATTGGACCAATCCGTGAAAGTGAAGGCGGCCGTGATTTTATCCGTAATGTATTTGAGGAATCTGTACAAATCATGAGAGTATTAGGAGCTCCAATAAAGGTTAATATTGTCCAGGAACATATGAAAACAATTGATAAAATTTCGTATGATATGAAGTCATCGATGCAACGTGATATGGAGAAGGGTTCGTTTATTGAAGGGAAGCACTTGCAAGGATATTTACTGGATGTAGCAGAGCAATTTTCTATAGCGGCACCATTATTAGGCACTATATATCAAAATTTAAAGGTGTATGAAGAGATGACCTTTAACAGATCTGTAATAGAATTAGATGTATGAAAAAATAAAAAAGATAGCAATATATAAGTGTATTGCTATCTTTTTTATTTTTTGTATGACAAATTATTTATTTCTTTTCGTTCTATCTGTCAAATTTATTTCCTGTTCACGTTTACCATATAACTGATTAATTTCATTTGCTACTGCATCTAAATATGAATCGGAAAAAATAGGCTTCTTTTCTTTAGACATATGGGTCTCCTTTGCGGATTTTTTAGTATTCATTATGTATATTTCTCAGTGGATTATGCGCAATCATTTTAATTTTTTTCTTATTAAAAATTTTTGTTTACTTTTTGAAAATAAAGGAGTATTATAATCCACAGTTTCAATTTTCTAAATCGCTGAAACCGCATGGTACGGGGGACCCGTTTTTACGGATTAGTACATAATCCGATGGGGTGAATCCTTGAAAAAGGTAGGGCTACTCATAGGCCCGAATCCGACAGCTAACCTCGTAAGCGTTATATTGAGAAGGAAGGTGGAGCTTGTGCGACAAAAAAAATAATGTCTACAAGTCTATTTCGCTATGGCTTGTAGACATTTTTTGTTTTCTGAGGAAATCGTTTACTGGCTGTAACAAGCAGTAAAGTTCGTACAAAATTATTGGAGAGTGGACAGCATTGGTTTCATCTATTAAAAGATTTTTAATTGGAAGACCGTTAAAATCAACGGAGCTTGGAGAACAGAAGCTTAATAAAACGAAAGCTTTAGCTATTTTATCTTCTGACGCATTGTCATCAGTTGCTTACGGTCCAGAGCAAATTTTAATTGCTTTAGCAGGTGTTGGAGCGATCGCTTATTGGTATTCCATTCCGATCGCTGTTGGGGTATTAGTATTATTGACAGCCCTTATTTTATCTTATCGTCAAATTATTTTTGCTTATCCGCATGGCGGGGGAGCGTATGTTGTATCAAAAGAAAATTTAGGGATGAATCCAGGCTTAATTGCTGGAGGATCTTTATTAGTTGACTATATTTTAACTGTTGCGGTAAGTGTGTCCGCTGGTACAGATGCAATTACGTCTGCATTTCCTAGCTTACATGCACACAACGTAATTATTGCGGTTATATTTGTTATATTAATTACGATCTTAAATTTAAGAGGAGTAACGGAATCAGCTTCCGTTTTAGCATATCCTGTTTATTTATTCGTTTTAGCATTATTTATATTAATTGGTGTAGGCATATATAATATTTTAACTGGTCATGTTTCACCCACTTTACATGCGCCGATTGGTACACCAGTTGCAGGGATTAGTTTATTTTTATTACTAAGAGCATTTGCATCAGGTAGTTCTGCTTTAACAGGTGTTGAAGCAATTTCAAATGCAATTCCGAACTTTAAAGATCCTGCGCCAAACAATGCTGCAAAAACATTGCTTGCAATGGGTGCATTACTTGCTGTGTTATTTTCAGGAATTGTGTTTTTAGCCTATTATTACGGAGTGACTCCGAGTAAAGAAGTAACAGTTGTTTCTCAAATTGCTGAACAAACATTTGGACGTAATTTCATGTACTATTTCATACAAGGTACAACAGCTTTAATATTAATTCTTGCTGCTAATACAGGTTATTCTGCATTTCCTTTATTAGCGGTTAACCTGGCAAAAGATAAATTCATACCGAGAATGTTTACGATTAGAGGAGACCGTCTAGGTTACTCAAACGGTATTATTATACTTGGAGTTGCTTCGATTATTTTAATTGTAGCTTTCCAAGGACAAACAGAACATTTAATTCCACTATATGCAGTAGGTGTATTTATTCCATTTACACTTTCTCAAACAGGAATGGTATTAAAATGGCTTCGCGAAAAGCCTGAAGGATGGGCTTTAAGATTAACGGTTAATTTAATTGGTGCAGTTATTAGTTTTATCGTAATGAGCATGTTCTTTTTAACTAAATTTGCACAAGTTTGGTCGATTCTTATTTTCTTACCAGTTATTATCTTCTTATTCCATCGAATTAAGAAGCATTATGATGCAGTGGGTGATCAATTAAGTTTAAAAACTTGCGAGCCTCTTATTCCAATTGAGGGGAATGTAATTGTCGTTCCTGTAGCAGGTATGACGCATGTAGTAGAAAATTCATTGAACTATGCGAAGTCTCTTTCGGCAGATCAAGTTATCGCTGTATATGTTGCTTTTGACAGAGAAGAAGAAAAGAAATTTGAAGAGAAATGGAAGAAGTGGCAACCTGAAGTAAGGCTTGTTACATTACATTCTCATTATAGAAGTATTATTCAGCCGCTAACGAAGTTCATTGATACAGTGCAATATAAGGCAAGTGAATCGAATTACCGCGTTACGGTCGTTATACCACAGTTCATTCCGAAAAAAGGTTGGCATAACATTCTTCATAATCAATCCAGTTTACTCATACGTGCGTATTTACTTTATAAAAGAAATGTTGTTATTACGACAGTTCCATATCATTTGAAAAAATAAGAAGATTTTTTAAGGATAGTTTCATGAAAATGAAGCTATCCTTTTTGTGTATATGCTATGCATAATTGCATACGGGGTTAAAAATTATATCAATATAATTTCACCAGTTGTTTGCAAGTAGTGTTTTCTGTTGTGATATGTAGATATTTCAATCGATAAAGTGAATCGGATTATATTTTGAAATAAGGACATGAAAGCTTGAAAATAAAGGGAATGAAAATACTTCTTTACGTTATATAAACAGCTGTGTTTAAATGACCTTACAGTACAAAACTTATATGAAAACAAAACGAAATTTCATATTTACGTATGTTGTTTAGTTTGAAATGAATAATATTTTTACGTAATATATTCACTGTGTGAATGTGAGAATTTCGATGAAATAGAAAATTTATACAATATTATTCATACTAAGCACATATGAAAAATTTTATAACAATAAGTAAGTACTGTAGCAATAACAGTTGGGAGAGATGGTTCATACATAGATCACGGTGAGAACGTTCTCTATTTTAACCATCTCAAATTATGGGCAAGAAAATAGAATAATAAAATGCGATAGTAATAGTTGCTAATACATAGGAGGGGTTAAAGTGAAAAAGACTTTAATTACAGGGTTATTGGTTACAGCAGTATCTACGAGTTGCTTCATTCCTGTAAGCGCTTACGCTAAGGAGGGGCAAACAGAAGTGAAAACAGTATATGCGCAAAATGTAATTGCTCCAAATACATTATCCAATTCAATTAGAATGTTAGGATCACAATCACCGCTTATTCAAGCATACGGATTAATTATTTTGCAACAGCCAGACATTAAGGTAAATGCGATGAGTAGCTTAACGAATCATCAAAAGTTTGCAAAGGCGAATGTACGAGAGTGGATTGATGAATATAATCCGAAGCTAATTGACTTAAATCAAGAGATGATGAGATACAGCACTAGATTTAATAGCTATTATAGTAAGCTCTATGAACTAGCAGGAAACGTAAATGAAGATCAGCAAGCAAAAGCAGATTTTATGAGTGCATATGGAAAATTACAATTGCAAGTACAGAGCATCCAAGAGAGTATGGAGCAAGATTTATTAGAGTTAAATCGATTTAAAACAGTATTAGACAAAGATAGTAACAACTTATCAATTAAAGCCGATGAAGCAATAAAAACACTACAAGGATCAAGTGGAGATATTGTGAAATTAAGAGAAGATATTAAAAGAATTCAAGGAGAAATTCAAGCTGAACTAACTACTATTTTGAATAGACCTCAAGAAATCATTAAAGGTTCTATTAATATCGGTAAACAAGTATTTACAATCACAAATCAAACTGCACAAACGAAAACAATTGATTTTGTTTCTATCGGTACTTTAAGTAATGAAATTGTAAATGCTGCAGATAGTCAAACGAGAGAAGCAGCTCTTCGCATTCAACAAAAGCAAAAAGAGTTATTACCACTTATTCAAAAGTTATCACAAACTGAAGCAGAGGCGACTCAAATTACATTCGTTGAAGATCAAGTAAATAGCTTTACAGAATTAATTGATCGTCAAATTACAACTTTAGAAACGTTATTAACGGATTGGAAAGTTTTAAATAATAATATGATCCAAATTCAAACGAATGTTGAAGAAGGCACGTATACAGACAGTAGTTTACTTCAAAAACATTTCAATCAAATTAAAAAAGTAAGTGATGAAATGAATAAGCAAACAAATCAATTTGAAGATTACGTTACAAACGTTGAAGTACATTAAACAGAAAAATAATTAGCGATATAGGGAGAGAAGAAAAATGACAAAAAAACCTTATAAAGTAATGGCTCTATCAGCACTGATGGCAGTATTTGCAGCAGGAAATATTATGCCGGCTCATACGTATGCAGCTGAAAGTACAGTGAAACAAGCTCCAGTTCATGCGGTAGCAAAAGCTTATAATGACTATGAAGAATATTCATTAGGACCAGAAGGCTTGAAAGATGCAATGGAAAGAACAGGTTCAAATGCTTTAGTAATGGATCTGTATGCTTTAACAATTATTAAACAAGGTAATGTTAACTTTGGAAATGTATCGACTGTTGATGCAGCTTTAAAAGGAAAGGTGATTCAGCATCAAGATACAGCTAGAGGAAATGCGAAGCAATGGTTAGATGTATTAAAGCCACAGCTTATTTCAACGAATCAAAACATCATTAACTACAATACGAAATTCCAAAACTATTATGATACTTTAGTTGCTGCGGTAGATGCAAAAGATAAAGCGACTCTTACGAAAGGCCTAACTAGATTATCAAGTAGTATTAATGAAAATAAAGCGCAAGTGGATCAGTTAGTAGAAGACTTAAAGAAATTCCGAAATAAAATGACGTCGGATACGCAAAACTTCAAGAGTGATGCAAATCAAATTACATCTATATTAGCTAGTCAAGATGCAGGAATTCCACTTCTGCAAAATCAAATTACAACGTACAATGAAGCAATTAGTAAATATAATGCAATTATTATCGGTTCATCTGTTGCGACAGCTCTAGGACCAATTGCAATTATCGGTGGTGCAGTAGTTATTGCTACGGGCGCAGGAACACCGCTAGGAGTCGCATTAATTGCAGGTGGTGCAGCAGCTGTAGGCGGTGGTACAGCTGGTATCGTATTGGCGAAGAAAGAACTTGACAATGCACAAGCTGAAATTCAAAAAATAACTGGACAAATTACAACTGCTCAATTAGAAGTAGCTGGGTTAACGAACATTAAAACACAAACTGAGTATTTAACAAATACGATTGATACTGCAATTACAGCGTTGCAAAACATTTCAAACCAATGGTATACAATGGGATCAAAATACAATTCTTTACTTCAAAATGTGGATTCAATTAGTCCAAACGATCTTGTTTTCATTAAAGAAGATTTAAACATTGCGAAAGATAGCTGGAAAAACATTAAAGACTATGCAGAAAAGATTTATGCTGAAGATATTAAAGTAGTAGATACGAAAAAAGCATAATCGAATACGAATCGTTAGGGCGTTAAGTGTTGATGAATGATTTGAAGCTCCTGTTCAGTTGTGAGCAGGAGCTTTTGATATCCTTATAAAAAGAATAGGTGAAAAATATGCAGAAACGATTTTATAAAAAATGTCTTTTAGCGGTAATGATTGCTGGGGTGGCAACGAGTAACGCATTTCCTTTACATCCTTTTGCAGCAGAACAAAATGTAACGGTGCTACAAGAAAATGTGAAAAACTATTCTCTTGGACCAGCAGGATTCCAAGATGTAATGGCACAAACGACATCAAGCATATTTGCAATGGATTCATATGCAAAATTAATTCAAAATCAACAAGAGACGGATTTAAGTAAAATAAGTTCGATTAATAGTGAATTTAAAGGAAATATGATTCAGCATCAAAGAGATGCAAAAATTAATGCAGCATATTGGTTAAATAATATGAAGCCTCAAATTATGAAAACAGATCAAAATATTATAAATTACAATAATACTTTTCAATCGTATTATAATGACATGTTAATAGCGATTGATCAAAAGGATAGCGGAAAATTAAAAGCGGATTTAGAAAAGTTGTATGCGGATATTGTAAAGAATCAAAATGAGGTAGATGGATTATTAGGAAATTTGAAAGCTTTTCGCGATAGAATGACGAAAGATACAAATAGTTTCAAAGAGGATACAAATCAGTTAACATCGATATTGGCAAGTACGAATGCTGGTATTCCAGCTCTAGAGCAACAAATAAATACATATAACGATTCGATTAAAAAGAGTAATGATATGGTCATTGCTGGTGGCGTACTTTGCGTAGCTCTAATAACATGTCTTGCTGGCGGGCCGATGATTGCGGTTGCGAAAAAAGATATCGCAAATGCAGAAAGAGAAATCGCCAATTTAAAAGATAGAATTTCAGGAGCACAAGCAGAAGTCTTAATTTTGACTGATGTAAAAAATAAAACAACAAACATGACAGAAACAATTGATGCAGCAATTACAGCACTACAAAACATATCAAATCAATGGTATACAGTAGGTGCAAAATATAATAATTTACTACAAAACGTAAAAGGAATTAGTCCGGAAGAGTTTACGTTTATAAAAGAAGATTTACATACAGCGAAAGATAGCTGGAAAGATGTAAAAGATTATACAGAAAAATTACATGAAGGCGTGGCGAAGTAAACAGTGGACTAGTTCTGCTGTTTATTTTTTTATCTTGTTTTTTTGTAAGGGTTGAACTTGCAATTATATATAAGTTTGTCATGTATTTTTATATTTTTTATAAATTCTAAAAGGACATTCCCTATTGTTGGTATGATAGACAGAAACTGTTTTTTTAGAACAGGAGACAATAAATAGGGAAAATAACATTAGGATTATTAGTTATATTTCTATTTATATTTATGTACATGTCTTTAGTAGGAGATGAGAATAAGGGTTCCTTAACTCCTAATCTGATTTCAAAGGAAAAATATTTAGAAATTGATTCTGTTGCTGGAGGTACATTTAGAGATTATGGTCAAGAAGCAGAAGCAGTGTTTGAAAAACTAAGTAGTCAGAAAAATGTTGAAACAAAAAAGATTTTTTGAGGAAGAAATTTTTGAAGAATCATTATAGACTTTTACTTTATTAGTATTAACTGAAACTTATTCACTTAATTTCCTATCAGAAATTATAAAGTGAAAACAGAACATGAAATACGCAAAAAATATCACAGGGCAGATCCTCAAAATATTTCAAAATCCACCCTGTGATCATATACTCATTTACAAGTGAAAATAATTAATACCCTAAAATATCTACTTCAGCTGCTGAAGCAAATCCATTCTGTCCTTTCGTTACTTCCACTTTTACATACTTTGCAGTAACTGGGGTAAATGTTGCCGTTTTCTTATCACTATTATTTTCCCATGTTCCTGATGATATTTTGTCATACGTAATGCCATCTACACTCGTATAAATATTGTAAGTTAAAATACGGCCATTTTCTGACCAATCTTGCCTTGGAAGATATGCCAATTGTGAAATGGTACGTGTATCACCAAGTTCTAGTGTCAAATTGTAAGGATATTGATTTGGTGTCCAAGTACTATGCCAAAATGTATCTGTTTTTCCATCTATCGCCTTACTAGCTGAGCCCGTTGATTCCTCACTATTTGCACTTGCCTTCATTATTTTTTTTGACAATACAGCAAGTGGTTTAACAGGTTTAGCATCCGTCGCTTCCCATATAGGTGCAATTAATGTTGGATTGTTTAAAGCTTCTACTTTTTGTCTCGTTTCTTGTGTTGCTTTCAATCCCCATTTATCAAAGAATGGCAGTACATTTTGTTTTGCTATTTTCGATGTATTGTAAATAAATGCCTGTATTTTATCCTCGTCTGTTTTGGGAAGTTGATCCTCTGGTATCTCACGATATAATTTGTGGAGATTTGGATAAAAATCATCCCCATATGCCAAATGAAGTTGCCAAAGCATAACAAGTTTTACAAACAGGTCGTCAATATTTTTATATTCCTTATTTGTTTGTTTTAAATACGCAAAAGCTCTATTATAATCTCCCTCTGTATCTAAACGTGTTGGTATATTTGGGTATATTTTCTTGAATGCAGCTAAAGAATATAGATTATTAGTTACTTCACCCATACCTCTTAAATCATTCCACGTCCATGGATATTGTTGTCGTGCATGTCCCGCTTCATGCATTTGTCCCCACCCAAACTCATTGACATTTAAAGTACTTTTGATAGCTTCACCAGCAGTCGTAAAGACGGCTCCATCCCAACTTGCATACATGCCCCAACTTTGTGCGTTAGGATTTTCTACAAAGGCCCAAATACGACGAGTTGAACGATGTAAAGGATTAGGATCTGTTTCAGATAGCCCTGCTAACTTGTCTTGCGCTCGAATCATTTCATCATATTTATTTAATAGGGGCACAGGATCTTGATTTACAATATATTTATTGGCACTATCACGAGTTACAGTTAGCACCGCTCGTTCTGATTTCAATTGTACTGCATGTGCATTTGGATAGTTGTTCATCATGGCAATCCAGTCTGCTTTTGTGTGTTTCCCTAATACAAAGAAAGGAATAGGGCTACCGCCTTGCGTTACTTGCACCTTAACTGTTCCTGTGCTTTGAAAATTATCTAACCCTAATACGCCGCCGTTTGGTGAAGAGATGGTATTAGAGCCAGGTGAAAGATCAATTTCTTTTCCCCATTCTTTATCATATTGATGTGTCCCAATAATGGCTCTAATCTTTTGCGTTCCTGATACTGTAATTGTAACCTGTTCATTAGGTTTCACATATATGCCTGTTGGCATATAATTTTTTTGCTCACTTCTTTTTTCTCTTTTTGCTTCATCCCAAAAACTTCCTGTACCTGGAAGGTCAAACTCTCTTTGTTCAAATTGAGTTGCAGTTTGTGCAGTTTCAGCATGTACATCTAAATTGTTTGACATAATAGGTGTAAATAACGTGGTTGCTAAAATAGCAGATGTTGCAAACACCTTTATAGTTTTTTGTAATCTACAATTCTTTCTTCTGTTCATATAGATCAGTCCCTTCGTTAAAATTCATTATTACTTACATACGAAATATCAGTTTTTTCACTAATGCCGAAAGTGGATTTTTTAAATTCACACTTATAAAAAAATGTTGATGATATTTTTAGATGAGTAAAAAAAAGCATAGTAACACTTCAAGTTCCCTTCCTGATTAATTTAGAAACACATTACCTTCATTGATTTCTTAAATCACTCCTCTAAGTAAACAATTAAGATAAATGTCCTATCTCAAAGCTCCTTTCCTAATTTTGGGATTACGAATTAAGTATAGTTCAAAAATAAAGTTATACAATTGAGAAAAATTAAAATGTTAAAAAATTACATTCTCGTAAAATTTTTAACATTTACTAAAAAATATTTGTTATAGAGAGGAGATTCACATACCCATCAAGCTAAACTTTTGAAATATCTCCAAAACGAAAATTCTATCTCTTCATAATTATTCATACAATCCGATTCAGTTTTCCTTTCTATGGGGGCAATTTAACTCTTAACTTGATGGGCATGTGGCGTTACCTCTAGGAGATAGCTTCATCTAGATAGGATAATGTAAACATGAAAAAATAGGTAAAGTGGAAACACGTTTGTTTATTTGCAAAATGAATAAAAAGAAAACCCCCTTGCAGATAAATGTAAGGGGGTTTTTTTGAGTAGTAATTTCGTATCCATGTGTGCGTAAAAATTTTTCCGTTATCGCTCCCTTTGATAGAATCTATTTTTATATGGTTTTTTACCCAATTTTTTAAAAATTAAATTTTATGGCTTGATAATTCATTTAAAATGATTTAATCTTATATCAAATGATATGTTTATCTATCAAAAATGCTTTTGTAAAGATAAAGGAGTGATTGAGAATGTTAAACGCCCCATTGATGGTAAGCCTTTAGGTGCAGCAGCATTGAAAAGATTGAGAAGAAATGAGTGAGCTTTCACAATAAAGAAATCTATAACTTTATGTAGTGTTTGATACCCTTCGATTAGATTATTTGAAAAACAAATCAATATTAATTGAATCAAAGTTTAGAAATTTAATATATGAGTAGTAGAAAAAATCCATTAGTTGTTATCATGTCCTGATAAAAAATGTGAAAAATAGGGAATTAAAATTCTGAGAAAACCTGTTCAGAAAGTAAGTTAGTGAGGGGAATTCAAAACCAATTTAATAAAAGCGAGGTAAATAATATGACTTTTGAAGAAAAATTACAAGCATATGCAGAACTTACGGTGAAAATCGGTGTCAATATTCAACCAGGGCAATACTTATTAGTCAATACATCAGTGGATGCATTGGATTTCGCTCGTATAGTTGTGAAAGAGGCTTATAAGGCTGGGGCAGGGCGTGTTCATGTTAATTTTTCGGATGAAGAAATGGAACGTGCTTACTTTGATTATGCCTCAGATGAAGAATTTAATCGCTTCCCAGAGTGGATAGTCAAAATGAATGATGAGCTGATCGAACGTAAAGGAGCACTATTAATGATAGATGCTACAGATCCTGATAAATTTACAGGTATTTCATCTGATCGTCTAGCTACCTATCAAAAGGTAGCAGGAGCTGCTCTGAGAAACAATCGCAACGCCGTAATGAAGGATTCAATAGCTTGGTCGATGGTAGCAGTTCCTTCACCAAAGTGGGCATCGAAGGTGTTCCCAGGTTTAGCAACTGAGGATCAAGTACCAGCATTATGGGAGGCTATTTTTAAAGCTGTTCGTATTGGTGACGGCAGTGCTATTGAAAAATGGCGTGAACATGTAACAAATTTAGAATCTCGTGCGGTCCTACTGAACGATAAAAAATATATGAAGCTTCACTATACAGCGCCAGGTACTGATTTAACAATTGCATTAGCACCACAGCATAAATGGGTTACTGGAGGTGGTAAAACTCCTGATGATACTATCTTTATGGCTAATATGCCGACAGAAGAGGTTTATACGTTACCGATGAAACAAGGTGTAAATGGCTATGTAAGCAATACAAAACCATTAGTTTATCAAGGGAATATTATCGATGGCTTTAAACTGACATTTGAAGAAGGAAAAATTGTTAAAGCTGGAGCACAGGTAGGACACGATTTATTACAAGAGCTTATTAATGTGGATGAAGGCTCTTGCTATTTAGGTGAAGTAGCACTTGTACCACATGAATCACCAATTTCAGCATCGGGAATTTTATATTTTAATACATTGTTTGATGAAAATGCATCGAACCATTTAGCGATTGGTAAAGCTTATCCAACTTGCTTAGAGGGTGGAAGAGATTTAGAAAACGATCAACTTGAAACGTTAGGGGCAAATATTTCAGTAACACATGAGGACTTTATGATTGGCAGCAGTGAGATGGACATCGACGGTATTCTACCAGATGGAACTGTAGAACCAATTTTCCGTAAAGGTAGCTGGGCATTTTAAGTTTTTAATTTGAATAAAGGAGTAGAGTGGATGAAACGGTTACTAAGCATAATTAGTGCAACTATATAGGTGTTTCATCTGCTTTTGCTTAGGCTGAAAACTACCTCTTTAATTAGAAATAAAATGCATGCAAAGGAGATAGGCCAATGAATTTCTGGGAAGTTGTTTTGATAGTAGTGAATTTTAGTCTATTGAGTTGGATACTGTTAATAGGCAGAGAAACGAAAAAGTGGTCTAAATTAGCTACTTTGATTGCCGTTGTAATGGTTACAGTTCAGTTATTGGCAGAAGGTTTTAGGTGGCAGATGATTCCGGCATATGTATCCCCAGTTATCTTAATTTTATGCTATTTATTAGCTGGGCGGAAAAAGGGCTTTAGAAGTTCGGGTATATTCATAGTTAAGACTTCGTTACTATGTATCTATTTGTCTGTAGCAGTTGCGCTACCCTTACTTATGCCAGTATTTTCATTTGAAGAACCAACTGGTCCACATAGGGTCGGTACGAAGCTATATCATTGGGTTGATCATCAGAGAAATGAACCATATTCAAAAAATCCAAACGATCGGCGCGAACTGATGGTGCAAATTTGGTATCCTGCAGCTGAAAAAAGCAAGGGGGATCCAGAACCTTATATTCGTAACATAAATGAGCTCTCCAAGGGATTGGAAAAAACATTGTCTATTCCTGCATTTGCATTCAGCCACATGGAATTGGTAAAGTCTCATTCGTTTATGGATTTACAACTCTCAGACTCAGAGAATCACTATCCCATATTACTCTTCTCTCATGGTTTTAATGGTTTTCGTAATCAAAACACGTTTCAAGTTGAGGAGTTGGCTAGTCAAGGATATATTGTTCTAAGTATCGATCATACCTTTGATGCTGCAGCTACCGTCTTTCCAGGTGGTCGAACTGCTTACGTACAGCCCATCAATTTAACTGATGAAGGAGATAGTCACATAAAATTATGGGAGGAAGATGTCAGCTTTGTCCTTAATCAGATAGAGAAACTTAACGAAAACGATGAGACCGGTTTCTTTACAGGAAGACTGGATACCTCGCGAATTGGAATGTTTGGCCACTCTTACGGTGGAGCTACCGCAGCACAAATACTTGCAAAAGATTCTCGTGTCAAAGCAGCTATCAATATGGATGGTACATTGTATGGTGAAATCTTGCCTGAAAGTGGCATTGGAAAACCATTTCTGCTCATGAATGCAGAAGAGCCTGATGAAGCAGATCCCTTTGAAGTGAGGGAGCGATACGGACGCGGGTTAGCTGGCGGTGGTATGTCGATGGTCATTCCTCATACGGATCATACAAGCTTTACCGATTTACATTTGTTCTCACCTCTGTTGCAGAGCCCAGGTGAAAATCCAAAGGAAGTTCATCGTATTATTAACGAATTCAGCCTGGCATTTTTTGACCAGTATGTAAAACAGAAGGATGACGGCTCAACCCTTAAAAGGCTGATAACCAAATACCCGGAAGTGAATTTTAAAATAAACCGATAACTTTATGCAGAAAGTAACTCGTACCATTTCCTTTGGCTCTTGTATTTATTACATTAAAGAATTTAATTTCTTCATCGTTATCTAAATAATGAAATACTAAAAATGAAACATTCAAAGTACTATCAGTTTCAGGAATATAATTCTTTTTGAAAAGCTACATTCAGCAGCTGGACACTTTATTTGAGATTGTTTATTATAATATCAAATGATATATTTATCTATCAAAAATGACGACTTTATACAGAAAAAGGGAGAGATTGACGATGAAGAAAGACTTGTCAGCGTTGAAGGAAGCGAGATTTAATGCAATTCTTGATTCAGCTACTATATTGCTTGTTGAAAATCCTACTGCTTCGATGAATGAAATTGCGGAATATGCGGGAATTGGAATTGCTACACTCCATCGCTACGTCGAAAGCAGGGAGAAATTGATGCTGTTCTTGGGCCATCGGGCTATACAACTGGTAAGTGATACTGTAAACCAGATTCCACTGGATGAGGAAAGAAGCGAAAACTATATCCCGGAACTCATTGAAGCGTTAATCCCTTTAGGTGACAAAATCTATTTTCTAGGTCATGATGCATCTGTATTTAACAACAAAGAATTAGGTGAAGCAGAAGAGAAGCTGAGGGAACCCTTAAGACGCGTTATTGAATTGCTACAACAAAGAGGTTACTTTCAGCAAACAGTTAGCAGTGAATGGATTTTGAATACGCTTTATGCTCTGCTTTTCCATACCTGGGAACAGGTACATGAAGGAAATGTGGCTAAAAAATCTGCTGCAGAGCTTGTTTTAAATACATTTTATTATGGTTTCAAAGCTAAGGATGAATTGAGAGGGAAGTGAACTGATTCAAATTCAAATCCATGATAATTAATATTAATAATATAGAAAGTGAAAAGGAGCAATAGGATAATGAATAAAATCTCTATTGTAAAGGCTGTTCATCAATCCATGGTCGGCGCCCAGCTAAATGTAATGGCATTGGAATACATGGCGTTTCCACTTGCAGGATCTGAGGAGAAGAACACAGTCGATTGGACATTTTGTAAGCTATGGCGGCAGGAGAACAACCGTTTTAGTCATCAATACGCCTATGAAGCTCAAATGGACGGGAAAACTTTAGGGATGATTACTTGCTATCCCATACCCGTTTTAAATCGTCTTGCCTGGCCCACTTTTAAACAGTTGCTTTCGTTCCGAAAGCTGGGTTTTGTTGTTTATAACATTCTGAATATCAAAATGCTTTATTCCATGTTTACCTTGAGGGAGGGAGAAGATGACGAGTTTCACATCGGAACAATTGCCTTACTGCCCGAAAGTCAAGGACTAGGGATAGGTACCAGATTAATTGAGTTTGCTGAGGAACAAGCTTCGCTGCAAGGCTTTGCCAAATGCTCTCTAACGGTAAAGAAAGAGAACCAACTTGCCATTAAATTGTATCAGAGGATAGGCTACCAGATTACAGGTGAAATCAATAAACCAAAGTTATCGTTGTACAGAATGGTCAAAAACGTAGAACCTTACAACCATTTATAAAAAATTTGTACAGTATTAGAGGGTACCAGCACATGCCCATAAGCTTAAGGATTCAAAATTACCCCAAAGTAAAAAATGTACATTTTTTATAAGTTAACACAAAATTTTAGCTTGATAGTGATGGGATGAGGCTTCTATATAAAAAAACACAGTTTACACTCAAACTGTGTTTTTTCGACGTATAATGCTTTATCAACATCTCTTTTTATTCTTTAAAATCTGCAACAGAACCAGGCCCCTCCTCAAAGTATAAATTCCAAGGGAGGAACCGTTTTTTTATTTACTTATATACGTACAGCTGTACCACTGACAGCAACCATTAACATTCCATCACGTACAACTTCGTAATCTACGTCAATGCCGACGATAGCGTTCGCACCTTTTTGTTTTGCAAGTTCTTTCATTTCGTCCATTGCAATATCACGAGCGTCTTTTAGCTTACTTTCATAAGCACCAGCACGGCCACCGACAACATCACGAACTGAAGCGAATAAATCGCGGACAATGTTTGCACCCATAATAGCTTCACCATTTACAATATCAATATACTCAATAATTTCTTTACCTTGAATTCCAGAAGTTGTTGTTACAATCATGACTGACACTCTTCTAATAAGTTGTAGTTTTGATAAGATTTCTTATGCCTTAGAAAAAGTGGTTCTGGTGCCAAAAATACTCGATAGAAACATAGAGTATTTTTGCATCAAAACCTTCAATTACATATGTCTTGTTATGACATATGCAATTAAATAAAAGGAATAAAATTGTTTAACATATGTATCGCTATAACATATGCAAGGGATCTATTAGAAATAAGATAAGCCGCAGTAAGCATCACTGTGCCAGGTAAATATATAGCAAGATCCGAAAGTTGATTTGAATGAAGACCTGCAAAAATTATAATCGAAACGATGGATGCAATAGCAGTACCAACATATTCCGAAAAACGATTTACTAATATATGACGAAATATAATTTCTTCAATTATTGGTCCTATAATCCCAAATAGAAGTAATGTGAATATAATAGGCATCTCTGCGCCATTTGTAAGGATCTGTTCTTGGTTCTCTGGCTGACCTGTATTTAGAAAATGCATAATAGAATTTTCCACAATTATCATAAGTAAAACTACCATAGGAATGCTTACTATTTTCAAAATTGTTTTCTCTTTAAAATAAGTAAAACTTTCAATAATTTCTTTCCTAAAGAAAATGATTCCTACAATAGCAGGTACAGTCAAACCGATGGCACTAAGAGCAAATTCTGATTCAACTAAGTTGCTGTTAGTTAAAAGGGAGATGCCAAATAATATGAACAAGCCAATTTGAAGTAGTGCAAACAGTATATAAACTATTAGCATAACAAGTTCTTTTGTATTCATTTTTATAAAGCTCACTTTATTACCTCCATAATGAAATTACTTAGAATCTTTGATTTTTCTTGTTGCATTAGGTTCTCCTTCTAAAATATATTTATTTAATACCGAACCGGACCGTTCGGTTCGGAAACTAATGATACTATAAGTTTCTAGTTTTTTAAACCCCTTTTATAAATTATTAATAAAATAAAAATGGTAAATAACAAATATATTTATATCTCAGTTGCTTATTTACAAGCAAATTTCAGTACTCATTAATTTTTGACAATTAGCTTTTTATAGAATGAAGTGATAAGGCTTTTAACTGCAAGGACTGCGGGAGATATCCTAATATACGAAGTGAAAGTGGGAGTAGTTCAAACACTTTAGCTAAACATATTAATAAAAATTATATATAATAATCATAGTCTATACGTTAAAATTAACTATATATTTTTACACCTTCTACAATTGTAGGTGAAATTAGTTGTATAACAGGACTGAATTAAATAATTGGACATGTTAATTTTGACAGAAAATTTATTTGAATGATATAGATAATACAATTTGATTACCTCTTTTCAAACTGTATTGTTTGAGGTTCACATAATATAGGGATGGATAATATATTTTTGTTCCAAACTTATTTATACTTACAAAAAAATTCAAGAAAATAGATGGTAAATATCACCTGGAATATTAAGCTCGTTTTTATTAGGAGGATTACAAAGTATGACTAAAGTTGATAAGATTAAAGAAAAAATTATTGAAACATCTTTATATTTATTTAATACTAATGGGATAACTCGCACATCCATACAGGATATAATGACAGCTACTGAACTACCTAAAGGATCTATTTATCGTAGATTCAAAAGTAAAGAAGAAATTGTCCTTGCTGCCTATGACAAAAGTGGTGAGATTATGTGGAGTCATTTTCATAAAGCAATGGAAAATAAAAAGACAGCAATTGATAAAATCCTTGCAATTTTCCTTGTATATCAAGATGCAGCTAATAATCCTCCTATTGCTGGAGGCTGTCCATTACTTAATAGCGCAATTGAAAGTACTGGAGTATTTCCAGAATTACAAAAAGCAGCAGCAAAAGGTTATGATGATACAGTAATGTTAATGGCTTCTCTCATAAAAGAAGGAATAGAGAAACAAGAACTTAAAGAAGATATAGATATTATATCGCTCGCTTCTTTTCTTGCATCTTCAATGGAGGGAGCTATTATGGCAAGTCGCGTATCTAACGATAATATACACCATCATTATTTTATTGAACAAATAAAACATCATCTTTTCACTTATTCTAAATAAGTGAGAACTTGCAGTGTTTCCATCCGATTTTTATAAACTTAAATTGAATAAATACCCCTTATGAACAGTATCTTTTGTTTATGAGGGGTATTTGAATAGCTTTTTAGACGATATTCATGTTTCTTATTGAACGGCTTTGTTATCGTTACTACAGAAAAAGCAATAAAGAATTACATATAAACCGATTTATATGTTTTAAGTGTTTCTATATTGGGTTTGTAAATCTACACAATAAGGTTTCATTGTATATAATAAGTGGAATAGAAGTTTAGTTAGATAAAATCCGGTAGTCGAATTTTTTTGCATAAAGCTGTATAATGCTTGTAACGAAAGGGAAATACAGGAAGGGATTTGTAATGAGTTACTATGGAAAAAGATAAACAACAATTAAGCGTTGAAGTTGCAAGATTATATTATCAATCAGATTATAGTCAGCAAGAAATTGCTAACAAATTAAATATTTCAAGACCGACGATTTCTAGATTGTTAAAGTACGCGAAAGAAAAAGGGTTTGTTCAAATTAGCATCGCCGATCCATTTGCGGATTTAGATAACGTTGGGAATTTACTGAAAGAAAAGTACAACTTGTTAGAGGCACATGTTGTATTTTCTCCAGTACCGGAATATGCAACGATTACAGAGTATATAAGTAAATATGCTGCTGAGTATATGGAAAAGACGGTTAAAAACGGTGATATTGTTGGTGTAAGCTGGGGCATGACTATGTATGAAATCGCTAGAAAAATCGTACCGCAACATATAAAAGGGGTAGAGGTTGTCCAGCTAAAAGGTGGTATTAGTCATTCAAGTGTAAATACATATGCGAATGAGACGATAGCTTTATTTGCAGATGCTTTTCAAACGACGCCAAGAAATCTACCTCTTCCAGTTATATTTGATAATGCAGTGACAAAAGAATTAGTGGAGCAGGATCGACATATTCATCACATTATCGAAATGGGAAAACAAGCGAATATTGCAATTTTTACTGTAGGAACAGTGCGAGACGAAGCGTTATTATTCCGATTAGGTTATTTCGATAAGGATGAAACAAATTTACTCAAAAAACAATCGGTCGGTGACATTTGTTCACGTTTCTTTGATGGAGACGGAAATATTAGTAGTGAAGAAATCAATAAGCGTACCATTGGAATTGAGTTAGAGGAACTGAAATTAAAGAAACGCTCTATTTTAGTTGCAGGTGGTAATAGAAAAATAAAAGCAATTGATGGTGCGTTACGTGGCGGGTATGCAAATGTATTAATTATCGATCAGCATACAGCAAAAGAACTGTTACATTATCAAAAAGGTTAGAAATAAAAGGAGTTCTCAAAATTAACATATTGAGAACTCCTTTTATTTTGTTATGTATGAATGATAGGAGTCTTTTTTGAACACAATTTGCCTTTTTAAAAATAATTATGGATATGGAGATACATACTACCATTGTTAACATAGAAAATTTGATTATATATGAACTGTTCTTTGTTAGAATGCGCTTTATTTACTACAAGAAAATGCTTTTTAAAAAAGAATGAACAAAATTTCAAAAGTGTATTTACATTTGTTCAACTAAGAGTTAGAATGAAGTTGTTAAAAGATATGAGGAGTGAAGATAATGAACATTGCAAAGTTAATTGACCATACAATTTTAAAAGCTAATACTACTAAAGAAGATGTTATGAAAGTAATCGAAGAAGCAAAGGAATATAAATTCGCTTCTGTTTGTATTAACCCAGCATGGGTAAAATTAGCGGCTGATGAACTAGCTGGACATGATGTAGACGTTTGTACTGTAATCGGTTTCCCATTAGGAGCAAGCACTACTGAAACAAAAGCATTTGAAACAAAAGATGCTATCGCAAAAGGTGCAACTGAAGTTGATATGGTAATCAACGTAGGCGCTTTAAAAGATGGCGATAACGAATTTGTTGAAAAAGACATTTATGAAGTAGTACAAGCAGCAAAAGGAAAAGCTCTTGTAAAAGTAATCATTGAAACTTGCCTATTAACAGATGAAGAGAAAGTACGTGCTTGTGAATTATCAGTAAAAGCTGGTGCTGATTTCGTAAAAACTTCAACTGGATTCTCAACTGGCGGAGCAACTGCTGAAGATATCGCATTAATGCGTAAAACAGTAGGACCAAACGTTGGTGTAAAAGCATCTGGCGGTGTTCGTACACGTGAAGATGCAGACAAAATGGTAGCTGCTGGAGCTTCTCGCGTTGGAGCAAGTGCTAGTGTTGCAATCGTATTAAATGATGCAAAAGGTGCTACAGATAATTACTAATCGATAAAAGGTTAAAGCAATAGATATACGTTTAAAGTATATCTATTGCTTTAATAATTGAAAAAAATGTAAGCGGATACGAATGGGAGGAAACGGCTTATGAAATACTTAATCGGTGTTTTTGGCCTCGTATTGATTTTAGGTATCGCTTGGCTTGCTAGTAATGATAGAAAGAAAGTCAAATATCGTCCAATCATAACGATGGTTATATTACAATTCATTTTGGGGTTTCTATTATTAAATACAAGTGTAGGGAATATATTAATTAGCGGAATAGCAGATGGTTTTGGAGAGCTATTAAAATATGCCGCTGACGGTGTGAATTTCGTATTTGGTGGATTAGTAAATCAAAAAGAGTTTTCGTTCTTTTTAAGTGTATTAATGCCAATCGTATTTATATCAGCCTTAATAGGTATTTTGCAACATATTAAAGTATTACCTATTATTGTGAAATCTATCGGTCTAGCATTAAGTAAAGTAAATGGAATGGGGAAACTAGAATCATATAACGCTGTTGCATCTGCGATTTTAGGACAATCTGAAGTATTTATTTCAGTTAAGAAACAACTAGGGTTATTGCCAGAGAAAAGAATGTATACATTATGTGCATCAGCAATGTCTACAGTTTCTATGTCTATCGTTGGATCATATATGGTGTTATTAAAACCACAATATGTTGTAACCGCTTTAGTGCTTAACTTATTCGGTGGTTTCATCATTGCTTCTATCATTAACCCATATGAAGTTACTGAGGAAGAAGATATGTTAGAAGTACAAGAAGAAGAGAAGAAGACCTTCTTTGAAGTATTAGGGGAATACATTATTGATGGATTTAAAGTTGCGATTACAGTAGCAGCTATGTTAGTCGGTTTCGTTGCTCTTATCGCATTCATTAATGCAGTATTTAAAGGTGTAATCGGTATTTCATTCCAAGAAATTCTTGGTTATGCATTTGCACCATTTGCATTTATTATGGGTGTACCTTGGCATGAAGCAGTTAATGCCGGAAATATTATGGCAACAAAATTAGTATCAAATGAATTTGTCGCTATGACAGATTTAGCACAAGGAAACTTTAATTTCTCAGATAGAACGACAGCGATTATCTCTGTATTCTTAGTTTCATTTGCAAACTTCTCTTCAATTGGGATTATTGCAGGGGCAGTTAAGAGCTTAAATGAAAAGCAAGGGAATGTAGTCGCAAGATTTGGTTTGAAATTACTATTCGGTGCAACATTAGTAAGTTTCTTATCAGCAACAATCGTTGGCTTATTATTTTAATAGATTTATATAATATAAAAAGGAATGGTGATTGTAATGAGAATGGTAGATATTATTGCAAAAAAACGTGACGGCAAAGAATTAACGACTGAAGAAATCAAATTCTTTATTAATGGATATACAGACGGAAGTATTCCTGATTATCAAGTGAGTGCGCTTGCAATGGCAATCTTCTTTAAAGATATGACAGATCGCGAACGTGCAGATTTAACGATGGCGATGGTTGAGTCTGGAGAAACGATCGACTTATCAGCAATTGAAGGAATTAAAGTAGACAAACATTCAACTGGCGGTGTTGGTGATACAACAACATTAGTATTAGGACCGTTAGTAGCTGCTTTAGATGTACCAGTAGCAAAAATGTCTGGTCGTGGTTTAGGACATACAGGCGGAACAATTGATAAATTAGAAGCGGTAGAAGGATTCCACGTTGAAATTACGAAAGAACAATTCATTGATATTGTAAACCGTGACAAAGTAGCTGTTATTGGACAAACAGGAAACTTAACACCTGCAGATAAAAAGATTTATGCATTACGCGACGTAACAGGAACTGTTAACTCAATTCCTTTAATCGCAAGTTCAATTATGAGTAAAAAAATTGCAGCTGGTGCTGACGCAATCGTACTTGATGTAAAAACAGGTGCTGGTGCATTTATGAAAACAGAAGAAGATGCAAAAGAATTAGCACATGCAATGGTACGTATCGGAAATAACGTAGGACGTCAAACAATGGCAGTTATTTCAGATATGTCACAACCTCTTGGATTTGCGATTGGTAATGCTCTAGAAGTGAAAGAAGCAATTGATACGTTAAAAGGTGAAGGTCCAGAAGATTTAACAGAATTAGTACTCGTATTAGGAAGTCAAATGGTCGTACTTGCGAAAAAAGCAAATACGTTAGAAGAAGCTCGTGAAATGCTAATTGAAGTGATGAAGAACGGAAAAGCAACTGAGAAGTTTAAAGAGTTCTTAAGCAATCAAGGCGGAGATAGTTCAATTGTAGACAATCCAGAAAAAATGCCACAAGCAAAGTATGTAATTGATGTACCTGCAAAAACTTCAGGTGTTATTTCTAACATTGTTGCAGATGAGATTGGTATTGCAGCTATGTTACTTGGTGCAGGTCGTGCAACGAAGGAAGATGAAATCGATTTAGCAGTAGGATTAATGTTACGTAAAAAAGTTGGCGATGCAGTAAAAGAAGGCGAGCCTTTCGTAACAATCTACGCAAACCGTGAAAATGTAGAAGATGTAAAAGCAAAAATTTATGAGAACATCTCTATCGCTGAAACAGCAGTGGCTCCTAAATTAGTTTATACAGTTATTACTGACTAATCATCATTTCATTTACTTTGAGGGGGAAATAATATGGATAAGAAAAAATATATTGAAGAAGCAAACAAGATGTTATCGAAAGCGTATATTCCGTATTCTAAATTTCCTGTTGGCGCAGCGTTAGTTACGAAAGAAGGGAAAATCTATACTGGTTGTAATATAGAAAATGCTTCTTATGGTTTATGTAACTGTGCAGAAAGAACAGCAATATTTAAAGCGGTATCAGAAGGGGAGCGCGATTTTAGTTACTTAGTTATTACAGGAGAAACTGATGGACCGATTTCACCATGTGGTGCGTGTAGACAAGTAATTGCTGAATTCTGTGATCCGAAAATGCCTGTATTACTAACGAATGTAAAAGGTGATGAAAAAGAAGTGACTGTTGAGCAATTACTTCCAGGTGCTTTCACAATTGACGATTTAAAATAAGTTAAAAAGCCATTTTGCAATTATTAATTGCAGAATGGCTTTTTTGTTCATATTCCGTTCATAAACTTTGCGTAAAATGATTGCAGCGAATATGGAAAGTTTACAGCAGGAGGAATATAATGAAGAAATTCTATAATGCGGCATGTAGTTACTTATTGGTTTATGATTTTGCTAAAAAAGTCATTTAAATAGATAGGAGTGGAAAGTATGATAGCACTTTTATCAAGTGTCATAGCGGTTTGTATGGCTGTTGGGGTAATGTTTCTACGTTTTAAAGCAGCGAAAAAGCCGATAACGAAAAAGAAAATTATATTACCACCAATTTTTATGAGTACAGGCGCGATGATGTACTTTTTACCAGATTTTCGATTAACATCGTTAGAAATAGTCGAGGCAATTAGTATAGGGATTATTTTCTCTATTTTTCTTATTAAAACAACTAAGTTCGAAATAAAAGGCGAACATATATTTATGAAACCGTCAAAAGCATTCATATTCATTTTAGTAGGCTTATTAGCTGTACGCGTGGCATTAAAGTCATATTTAAGCCAATCAATTGATTTGGCAGAGTTAAGCGGAATGTTTTTCTTACTTGCATTTGCGATGATTGTGTCGTGGAGAATTGCGATGTATCGCTCGTTTACTAAATTAAAAAAGACAATAAAAAGAGCTGGAATTTCTATATAGGAAATCCAGCTCTTTTTATGTTTTATTAGAATTCTTTAGCTCGGAACTCATTTGCTTAATTTTAAACGTATTTGAGCATCTTGTAATGCGGCTGGTGTAACGTTAAGACCATTTTGATCAACAATTTTTGTGTTTAATAAAATGGAATCTAAGCTTCCACGAAATGTTTGTGTATAGTTTTGGCGCAACATTTGTTGTTCTTGTTTTTCATCAACTGTTAATCCAGTTGCTTTTTCTTTTTTTGACAATTCGTTAATACGGAATAAAATGTTTTTCATTTGATTCACCTCTAGTTAGATTTAATTATATTAGTTACTTACTAATATATAGTTATTTTAACGCTTAATTTTTATTATGTCAACACCATCTAAAAGGTTAAAAATTGACGAAAAATTATAACAATAATAAAATGAATAACAGAGGACAATTAGCTTTACAAGCATACATAGAACACTAGGGGGATTATTATGAAATCAACATTTTTTGCTCAAAATAGAGAAAGACTAACGAAAACATTACCTGATGAATCCGTTACGATTTTATTTGCGGGACGAGCACCGCATATGTCAGCTGATGCCCATTATAAATTTGTACCGAATCGTAATTTTTACTACTTAACGGGAATCGATGAACCAAATGTTATTTTTATGCTGAAAAAGTTTGGGAATAGTGTAGAAGAGACACTTTTCATTGAAAAATCAGATCCAGTAATGGAAAAATGGATTGGGAAGACAGTTTCTAGCGAAGAAGCAGAGGGAATTTCAGGTATAAAGAAAGTTGTATATTTAGATAGCTTTGAAAAGACAATGTCAAATATACTTTTTACAGAAAATGCGAAGCATCTATATTTAGATATAGAACGTCGTGATTGGAATGGTACGGAGACAAAAACATTAGCATTTGCTAAACATGTAAGAGAAAAATACCCACACGTAACAATTGGTAATGTATATCCGAACATTTGTGAATTACGAGTATTTAAAACAGAGGAAGAAATTGAAATTATTAAAGAAGCGATTGCTGTAACGAAAGATGGTATTTACAATGTGTTAAAAAATGCAAAAGCAGGCATGATGGAGTATGAATTAGAAGCTCAATTTGATTTTACACTGAAATCATCTGGCATTAAGCACCATGCGTTCAATACAATTTTGGCGAGTGGGAAAAATGCTACAGTTCTTCATTATGAAGATAATGATGCACAAATTCAAAATGGTGACTTAGTATTACTAGATTTAGGTGCTCAAAAAGACTACTATAACGCTGATATTAGTTATACATTCCCGGCAAATGGAACATTCTCTAGTCGTCAAAAACAAATTTATAATATTGTATTAAAAGCATTAAAAGAAACAACAGCGCTTATTAAGCCAGGATTAAAGTTCGCTGCATTAAATGAGCATACAAAAAAGGTACTGGCAGAAGAGTGTAAAGCAATTGGTTTAATTCAAGAAGATGAAGAGTTATCAAAATACTATTATCATGGTGTCAGCCATTTCCTTGGTTTAGATACACATGATGTAGGAACATATAAAGATAGAGTGTTAGAAGAAGGTATGGTTATAACAATTGAACCTGGTCTTTATATTGAAGGAGAATCAATTGGAATTCGTATTGAAGATGACATTCTTGTAACGAAAGACGGGTATGAAAACTTGTCAAAAGATATCATTAGGGAAGTTGAAGAAATTGAAGAATTTATGAGTGTAAATAATGAACATGTAAAAGGAAACCAAGCTGTAGTTAAATAATAAAAGAGTCATCACTAATTTATTTGAACTTTATCTCGAATCGTGGACAATTAAAAAATCCATGATTCGGGATAGGGTTCTTTTCTTCGAAATACTAATCTTTAATTATTAATCCTAATAAAGTAGCAAACTGAACAGCTTGATATGTTGA
The DNA here is from genome assembly GCF_056738645.1 of Bacillus sp. PK3-067. Taxonomy (NCBI): domain Bacteria; kingdom Bacillati; phylum Bacillota; class Bacilli; order Caryophanales; family Bacillaceae; genus Bacillus; species Bacillus sp. PK3-067. The sequence goes on from NZ_CP096490.1 coordinate 1,754,045, forward strand.
TACTTTACATCCTCTTAAATCGTTCACTGAAACTGTAAGTATATCAAAGGTAGAAGAACTAATATCTATCCCCTTCAGTGATGTCTGATCAAAATTAGCTTCATCAAGACTACATAATTGGAATTCAACTTTTTTAAGTTTACAGTCAAAAAAATCTGCATTATTTAATGAAGTTTCATTAAATATAATTTTTTCTAGTTTAGAATTTCCAAATGCTGCTAAATTCAAAATTGAATTCTCAAATTTAACATTTCCTAAGCTAGATTCTGTGAAATTTACTCCGATTAATTTACTATTTTTAAATTCGACTCTGTGAACAGAAGAATTGCTTAAATTAACATTTGATAAATCACAGTTTTCAAAACAAACATCTGTAATATCAATATTGCTAAAGTCTGTATTAGTAAACTTACAGTTTTTTATCACCGCATCATACAATCGCACTCTATCTACACATTCATTTTCGAAAGTGGAGTCTATAATTTCACAGACTTCTAATGTTGGATCTTCTTCATAAAAAATATCTTGAAAATTCTTTGAAGATAACTCTGGTGAAATTTTTGGTCTATCAATTTTCATCGTATATCAATCCTCTTCTATTTGATATATTTGTGTAATTTGAGTCCATTGTCTGTAAAGAACATTAGTTCTTATTATACAAAAATCTAAGTTCTTTTGTGAAGAGCATTTTAGCTACATTTTTCTTATTTAATAATAGCAGTGTTATTGTTTCTTAAGAAATAACGTCAAAACAAATACGAGAACGGCTAATATAGTCGCTACAAGGAAAGCATTATGTATTTCTAAAATATTCGCCTCTTGTAATGTCTCCGCTTTTAGTAATCTTCCAATTAGCTTACGTAAGATCTAATTACATCTCCTTATTTTCTTGAAAATCAACTTCTATAATGATTTTGAAAAAGAAAAAGGGGGGATTTTCCATGAAGCGATTTGTATTAGCAGTCATTACAGTCTCTGCAATATTTTTAATTGCTGCCTGTTCTGTGACGACAAATACAACAAATGATCATAAAAATATGAATGATAAAAAAACACTACAGACTGAAACAGCTACAACACCATTGAAAGTTGAAAAAGGACCAGAAGTTACTTTAATAGCGAAAGAAGAAAAGCAAAAATTAAGTAACGGTGTTATTGTTCCAGTCTGGACATTTAATGGCTCATCTCCTGGTTCAGAAATTCGGGTGAAAAAAGGTGAAAAGGTGAAAGTGACATTAAAAAATGAATTATCTGCACCAGTATCTATTCATTGGCATGGATATCCTGTCCCAAATAACATGGATGGAATTCCAGGCGTGACACAAGATGCAGTTGAACCAGGAAAAAGTTTCACTTACGAATTTGAAGCGAACGTACCAGGAACGTACTGGTATCACTCGCATCAAGATTCTGTAAATCAATTAGATAGAGGTTTGTATGGAGCGCTCATTGTAGAAGATACAAAGGAAAAATATGATAAAGATTACACATTAATGTTGGATGAATGGGTTACAGATAAAGAAGAAATGAATAAGCAGTTAAAAGAAATGACAAAAGGGCAAATAGGTAATAAATCTAAAGGTAATGAAAATGGGGAAAAGAATGATGATAAGAACGGCATGGCTCATTCTGATATGAACATGGGCATTGATAAAAAAGACTCTAGTAATATGGAAGGAATGGACCATGGAAATATGAAGATGGAAGGTCATGATATGAGTATGTACGATTTATTCACAATCAATGGAAAAAGCGGTGATTTAGTAGCGCCATTAAAAGTGAATAAGGGAGATAACGTTCGTCTTAGACTCGTCAATGCTGGTTATCTATCACATGATATACATGTTCATGGCCATGATATAAAAGTAATTGCGACAGATGGTCAACCAATAAACGATCCAAAAGTTATAAAGGATAAAGTAATTTCAATCGCACCGGGTGAACGTTATGATATTGAATTTACTGCTAATAATCCTGGGAAATGGTATGTTGAAGACCATTCGAAAAATAAAGGTGCAAAAGGAATGAAAGCTGTTATTGAGTATGATGGCAGCAAAGAGATGAAAGATAAAACAGACGAAAAAGAAAAATTACCGAAAGTAGATATAATGAAATATGGTACTAAAAAATTAGGTAGTTTCACGTTAAATCAAGAGTATACTGCCACATATAATATGGACTTAAATACGCAAATGAATGGAAATGAAATGGTATATACAATTAACGGAAAGGTATTTCCGGATATTGACCCAATTCAAGTGAAAAAGGGTGATTTAGTAAAAGTGAGATTGGTAAATCGTTCTAAAATGGATGATCACCCAATGCATTTACACGGACACTTTTTCCAGGTGTTGAGTAAAGATGGAAAACCGATAGAAGGTTCTCCAATTGTGAAAGATACATTGAACTTAAAACCGGGAGAAGAATATGAAGTAGCCTTTGTAGCAGATAATCCGGGCGATTGGATGTTCCACTGTCATGATTTACACCATGCTTCAGCTGGGATGGTAACAGAAGTAAAATATACAGATTACAAATCGGATTATGTTCCAAACCGAAACATTCCTAATAAGCCAGAGTAATATTAAGCAGTTATCCTATGGATAGCTGCTTATTCATTTTTGTTGCAAGTACTAATGTATGTGTTGATCATGCCCGGATGTAGGTGAGGGAGTATGATCTGGGAATGTCGCGAATACGGCAACGATAATTACTACACTAATTGAAAGTAATGACAAAAAACGCTGTTGGATAAAAGTAGAAAAGTTCTCCGATAATAATTGAATCACACAGGACATAGTAATCGTTATAGTAAGTAAAAGGCTAATGAACAATATACTATGAGCTTGTTGAGCGTTTAACATTTCTGTAATCATTGCTCCCATCATACTTGCCATTAATCCAGAGAACATTCCTTCTAAAGCGGTATATAGGTGAAAACGTAGACCGATTAAAAAGCCGATAAAACCACTAATTGAAATAGCAAGCAAAGTAGAATATAGTAATTCCTCCTTAAAGAGAATGCCTAAGTAAAAACCAATACTTAAACCGATACTCATACTAAAAGACATAATAAATACCATATACTCCATTAGGGTACCCTTACGTTTGGAAATATAGGATGTAATAAGAATCGAAGTACAGCAAAGTGTTAAGGTAGTTAACGTATAAGCAAACATTATGATACCTCCTTGTCCTATCGTTCATTTCATCATATGTTTATATGGAGGGTACTTATGCTTATTAATATCTGCATATTATCTGCACAATTTCATAGATGTAGGCAAAGAGACGTTTGATTTTTTAGGGCGTCTTTTTTAATTATAAGCATGTGAAAGAAATTGTTATATTATGAGTTTCTATTGTGAAGCCATAAAGAATAAGCGTATAATATTATAGGTCTCACATTTGCGAGACAAACCGCGAATGATAAATAAGATTGTTGTTTTATCATCGCTTCTAAACATATAGACAATGAAAGTAACACTGGAATACAGATAGGGAGTTATAAAATGAAATTAATTATTGCCGAGAAACCAGATCAAGGGTTGGCTCTTGTTTCACAGTTTAAATATCGCCGGAAAGATGGATATTTAGAAGTAGAAGCGAATGAGTTATTTCCAAATGGAGCGTACTGTACATGGGCAATTGGTCATTTGACGCAGTTATGTAATCCAGAGCATTATCACGCAGAGTGGAAAAAATGGTCACTTAATACGTTACCGATGATTCCAGAGCGTTTTCAATTTGAAGTAACAAAGTCGAAGTATAAACAGTTTAACGTTGTGAAACAGCTGTTACATAATCCACAGGTAACAGAAATTATTCACGCAGGCGATGCTGGGCGTGAAGGGGAACTGATCGTACGAAATATTATTAATCTTTGTAACGTGCAAAAGCCGATGAAGCGTCTATGGATTTCGTCTTTAACGAAGCAAGCTATTTACCAAGGGTTTAAAAATCTACTTGATGAAGCAGATACAATTAATACGTATTATGAGGCGTATACAAGGTCATGTGCGGACTGGGTCGTTGGTATGAATGCATCACGTGTTTTTAGTATTTTGCTAAAGAAAAAAGGAATGAATGATGTATTTTCTGCTGGTCGTGTCCAGACACCAACGTTAGCATTGATTGTAAAGCGAGAGAAAGAAATTGAAAACTTTAAGTCAGAGCCTTTCTGGGAAGTGTTTGCAACCTTTAATATAGAAGGAAAGAAATATGACGGAAAATGGGAAAAGGATAATGAATCCCGCTTAAAAGACCCTGATATGGCGAATAAAATTGCGGCATTTTGCCAAGGGAAACCGGCTGTTGTGAAGGAAATGAAAACGGAGCGTAAAGAGTTTCAGCCGCCACTTTTATTTAACTTATCATCACTGCAAGCAACGGCAAATAAAGCCTTTAAGTTTTCACCGAAAAAGACGCTTGATATAACGCAAGCACTCTATCAAAAAGGGATTGTTTCTTATCCACGTTCAGATTCTAACTATGTTACACAAGGAGAAGCAGCGACGTTCCCTGATATTTTACAGAAGTTAAGTCAGTTTGATGAATATAAAGGCTTATTACCGGCTCCGGTTGAATCCATTATGAATAACAAGCGTTATGTAAATGAAAAGAAAGTAACAGATCACTACGCAATTATTCCGACAGAGCAAGTTACAAACCCAAGCAGACTATCAGGTGATGAAAAGAAAATATACGATATGATCGTAAGAAGGCTTATTGCAGCTCATTATGAAGTTGCAATCTTTGACTATACAACGATTGTAACGCTTGTAGATGAACGTGCTGAATTCATTTCAAAAGGAAAACAGCAAATTCAAGAAGGTTGGCGTAAAGTTATTTTCCAAGACGATAAAGATGACGAAACCATTCTTCCAATTGTAGCTGAAGGCGAAGAAGGAAAAGTTGTAAAGGTGAAAGTGAAAGAAGGAAAAACACAGCCACCGAAGCGCTATACAGAAGGACAACTTATTACGTTAATGAAAACAGCTGGTAAGTATTTAGAGAATGAAGAGCTGGAGAAAGTATTAAAGAAAACAGAAGGTTTAGGTACGGAAGCGACTCGCGCAGGTATTATTACGATGCTGAAAGACCGTAAGTATATAGATGTAAAGAAAAACCAAGTGTATGCGACTGATAAAGGAAAAGTATTAATTACCGCAATTGGTGATAAAATACTAGCTTCACCAGAAATGACTGCGAAATGGGAACAACGTCTTGCGGAAATTGGTGAAGGTACAGCTTCACCAGCTACATTTATGGAACAGACGAAAAAGCTATCAGCTAAAATTATTGAAGATGCAGTGGAAATGTCTGAGAAGTGGGATTTCACTGGACTACATGTTGAATCGATTGAACGAAAAGGATCGAAATTTACAACGGGTAAAAAGGTTGGTAGCTGTAAAAAATGTGATGGCGATGTAATTGATAAGTCAACGTTTTACGGTTGTTCTAACTATAATACAACGCAATGTGATTTCACCATTTCAAAGAAGATATTAAGTAAAACAATTTCGCAAAAGAATATGACAAAGCTCTTAAAAGGTGAAAAGACTGATTTAATTAAAGGCTTTAAAAAGGGCGAGAAAACGTTTGATGCGAAATTAGAGTGGAAAGATAATAAGATTAATTTTGTATTTGAGAATTAATTTGTTAAAAGAGCATGACATAAAACTGTCATGCTCTTTTTTTTTCTTTTATATAAAATTTAACGATAAAAAAAATCCTTTAAATAATAATTTTTTATTGTAAAACGATAAAATTTGTATTAAAATCAAAATCATAATAAATGAGTGAGGTGCTTTTTTTAAAAGGTAACAACCTTATTTTTAAAATTAGAGGAGGTATAACTATGAACATTAACAATTTGATTGTTAAAAATATGGATAACCCCCATGAGTTGGAGAAGATGTATAGAAAAGATCCGAAAGCTTTTAAAAAAGCATTCTCACAAGCATGGGACCAAAACCCTGATTCTCAAGTTCTAGGTGCTTGGTATGAAAGGTTGCATTTCAAGGAGAAAGTAAATAAAGAAAAAACATCTTTGTTTCAAAAAGGTTTCTTATTCATGGGCCTTTTAGCTATTCTGGCCGGCATAAGCACCAGGATCATTTTCCACTTTGTTGAGCAGGAAGCAATTGCTCCAATTAACTTGGCTTTTGGTGTAATTCCCTTTATTGCTGCTTATTTTGTTTACAATAATACTCCGAAAAAAAGTATTATTTATTCCCTTGCAGCGTTGTTCCTAATTTCCGGGTATTATCTTAATACGCTGCCAGTAAATTATAAAGACAGTACCATACTTGCGTATTTACATCTTCCTATATTTTTATGGGTCTTAGTAGGGCTTGCATTTACAGGAAATGAATATTCAAAAGGCAGTACAAGATTAGCCTATATTAAATTTAATTTAGAATATTGTCTTCTCTACGGGAGCATGGCAGTGAGCGGAATGATACTTGCGGTATTCACCATGCGTTTATTTAGCTTTGTTGACTTAGATATAGGAGAATTCTATTTTAGTAATGTTGTTTTATTTGGAGCAGCGGCTCTCGCTATTGTGACTGCATACTTAGTATCAATGAATCTTAAGCTTGCTAAAAATATTACACCATATATATCTAAAATTTTTAGTCCTCTCGTCCTGATTACCTTGCTTATCTATCTTATAACGGTAATTTGGGTCGGGAAAAATCCATTCTTGGATCGCAATTTCCTAATGGCCTTCAACGGAATACTGCTTGGCGTATTGGCTGTTACTATATTTTCTATCGTTGAGAGTGACTCGGACGAGAAAAAGAACATTTCAGATTATATAAATTTTTCCTTAATTGTTCTGGCGCTTATTATTGACACTGTCGCATTGTCAGCCATAGTATTCAGACTTTCTTCTTACGGGATTACACCTAATAGACTTGCTGTTTTAGGAGTAAACATACTGATTTGGGCAAATCTCATTTGGATTATGTTTGCCTATATGCGTTTCTTGCAAAATAAATCAGGACTAAAAGCTATCCAAGATGCCGTTACGAAGTATTTGCCAATATACGGACTTTGGGCAGCTTTCGTTATATTTACGTTTCCTATCATTTTTAATTAGAAAGGATCTGTTAATGCGGGAGTGGTGAGGGCTAATAATCATTGGGGGATGAACAAAACCCCCAATGATTAAAGTTTCACTTTATTACAATTGGTATTATTACGTTTGTAGTTTCGGTAATTTCATTTGTATTGATAAATAAGAAGCAAGTGTTGTATGTAATCTTTCCATAATAAAAACCGTCCCCAAATGGGACGGTTTTTATTATGCGTATTGCCGTTTTTTCTTAATAAGCAACAAAACTTGTGAAACAAAAGCTAGTACCGGTAACTCAATCAACGGTCCAATAATGAGTGCAAGTGCGATAAGAGGCTCGTCTGGAAAAGCTGTTACAGCGATAGCGAGTGCAACAGGTGAGTTTCTTGCTAACGTTGTTAAGCTTAGACTTACTGTATCTTTGTAAGATAAATGCATCATGCGCCCGATAAATTGTCCTAGTAAGAAATTAATGATGAAGAACAATAGAACAGGAACGAGTAATAATAAAACGATATTCATATTTTGCAGTAAATATTTACCTTGTGATGCAAACATCGCTACTATTGCTAAACTTAAAAATACAATTTGAGCAGAGCTGAAAAACGGAATGAGTTTATTCTCGAGAGTTTCAGCTTTTTTCATTTTATTCATAATGAATTTTGTAGCGTGTGCAAGTATAAATGGTAAGACGATTACGATAACAATACTTTCTACTAAAACAGAAACCGCTACAGTTTTCATGACACCAGCAAATAAAAATAAATAAATGGGAAGGAGCAGTACTTGCAAAATTAAATTTACAGGTAAAATTGCAGTAGAAAGTGCTACATTACCTTTCGCTATTTCAGTAAAGATTAAGTACCAATCTGTACATGGAGTAACCATTAACATTATAAATCCAACCCAAAGTGCTGGATGATCGGAAAGAAATAGTGCTCCTAACCCCCAAGCGAGTAAAGGTGTCCATAAGAAGTTAATAGTAAGACTTGTTCCAGCAAATTTTAAATTGTGAAATCCGTTTTTTATTTCTTTTAATGGGATGCTGAGGAATAATCCATATAGCATGAAAAATAAGAAGGGAACAATAAATTTGTCTGAATACATATGTATGAAATTAAATTGTCCGAGTACGATGCCGCATGTAACAGCAAAAAGAATAATAAAAGTTTGGATCTTTTCTATAGTGCTCATGAATAAATCCTTTCTAAATATGAATTTTCCTCTCTAATTTTATTATACAAGTAATAAAGTCGTATTTGGTGTTCAATTGTATTTTAGTAAATGTTTTTAATTTGAGATTTATTTTTTTATTAAAAGTTACTTAACTAAAGTAAGTGACTATATTACAATCACTTACATAAGGTAATTAAATAACAAAAAGTTTTTTGTATCTTTACTTAAGGTATCTATTGGAACTTTTTCTTAGAATAAGAATTTTTATGATGATGAATAATGAATATGAAAAGAAAGATTAGGTGAAGAAAATGGGACTATTTAGCTCATTATTTGGTAAAAAAGAAGAAAATACGAATGTAGAGGGGAATAAAAAAATGTCAAAAGTATTATTTGTAAAAGCAAACGATCGTCCAGCGGAGCAAGCAGTTAGTTCAAAAATGTATGAAACATTTGTAAGTACTTATAAAGAAGCAAATCCAAATACAGAAATTACGGAATTAGATTTATTTGCATTAGATCTTCCTTATTACGGAAATATCGCGATTTCAGGTGGATATAAACGTAGCCAAGGCATGGAGTTAACTGCTGAAGAAGAGAAGGCAGTTGCTACAGTAGATCAATATTTAAATCAGTTTTTAGAAGCTGATAAGGTTGTATTTGCATTCCCATTATGGAACTTTACAGTACCAGCGCCATTAATCACATATATTTCATACTTATCTCAAGCTGGAAAAACGTTTAAATATACAGCAAATGGCCCAGAAGGTTTAGTTGGTGGTAAAAAAGTAGTTGTGTTAGGTGCTCGTGGTTCAGATTACTCTTCAGAGCAAATGGCTCCTATGGAAATGGCAGTTAATTACGTAACAACGGTACTTGGATTCTGGGGAATTACAAATCCAGAGACAGTTGTAATTGAAGGACACAATCAATATCCAGATCGTTCACAACAAATTGTTGAAGAAGGTCTAGAAAACGTTAAAAAAGTAGCAGCAAAATTTTAATTCATGATAGTAAATGGAAAAACCAACATGGATGACCATGTTGGTTTTTTAGTCTATTTTTCATGTTAAAAAATGTATATTTATAAAATAAAAGAAAAGTTCGAAAATAGTATTGCAAAATATTATATAGCAAATTATAATGAGTTCAAGAATAGTTGATACTTAAATTAAATATTCAGAAAATTCAATTAGTTAAAATTGGAAAATGAGATAAGGAAACTTGAATGGGGGTTATATTATGGCGAATAAAGTACCATTTTCGTTCATAGTAGTTATTGGATTAATGTTATTTGCACTATTTTTTGGAGCGGGAAATTTAATTTTCCCAGCGATGCTTGGTCAATCAGCAGGAGAGAATGTATGGATTGCTAACGCTGGATTTTTAGTAACTGGTGTTGGATTACCATTACTAGGTGTGCTAGCATTTGGTTTTTCAGGTAAAGATGATTTGCAGTCGTTAGCTAGTCGTGCTCACCCAGTGTTTGGGATTGTGTTTACAACAGTTTTATACTTAGCGATTGGTCCGTTATTTGCAATACCGAGAACAGGAAATGTTTCTTATGAAATTGGTCTTAAACCGTTTATGCCAGAAGGAGTAGGTTCTACACCTTTAATTCTTTTCACAATTATATTCTTTAGTATCACTTGTTTTTTTTCGCTAAATCCCGCGAAAATTGTCGATATTGTTGGAAAAATCTTAACACCAATTAAGTTGACTTTCATCGGTATTTTAGTAATCGTTGCTTTTATACATCCGATTGGAGATATGCAAGCACCAGTGGAAGCTTATACATCACATGCATTCTTTAAAGGATTCCAAGAAGGATACTTAACGATGGATACGCTTGCATCATTCGTATTCGGGATTATCATTATCAATGCTATTAAAGAAAAAGGTGCGAAAACGAAAACACAAATTATGGTCGTTTGTGCAAAAGCGACAATTATTGCAGCATCTATTTTAGCAATTATCTATACAGCACTTTCTTATATGGGTGCTTCAAGTGTTGCAAAGCTTGGACATTTAGAGAACGGCGGAGAAGTATTAGCGAAAGTTTCTAACTACTATTTCGGATCATATGGCGGAGTATTATTAGGATTAATGATTACAGTAGCTTGTTTAACAACTAGTGTGGGACTTGTATCAGCATGTTCTTCATTCTTCCATAAGTTATTCCCAAATGTTCCTTACAAAGCAATTGCAATCACGCTATGTGTATTTAGTGCAATTGTTGCAAATGTAGGATTAACACAGTTAATCGCAGTTTCTGTTCCAGTATTAACAGCAATTTATCCACTAGCAATCGTATTGATTTTCTTAACATTCTTCCATTCATTATTCAAAGGAAGAGCTGAAGTTTATCAAGTGAGCTTAATCGTAACATTTATCATCAGCTTATTCGATGGATTAAGTGCAGCTGGAGTTAACATTGAAGTAGTAAGCCAAGTGTTCACTAAATTCCTTCCGATGCAGGAAGTAGGATTAGGCTGGATCTTCCCAGCGATTATCGGTGGATTTATCGGATATGGACTTAGCATTTTAAAAGTGAAAAACCAAGTTCAACCAGCAACTAGAGCGGATAAGAAAATAGGTTAAATAAAAAAAGTTATAGAACTTGTTTCTATAGCTTTTTTTGTTACTATTAATAATGAGAAAAAATAAAGTAGTAGGGGAAATAAAATGAAAAAAACAATTGATCATATCGGAATCGCAGTTCGTGATATAGATAGTACGATACGTTTTTATGAAAATGTGTTACTAGGAACTTTAATAGATCGTTACGTAAGTGAAGCTCCTGGTGTGGAAAGCGAAGTAGCCATTCTTGAAGTGGATGGAGATAGAATTGAATTACTTGCACCGACGAATAATACGACATCTCCAATTGCCCGTTTTATTAAACAAAAAGGTAAAGGTGTTCATCACGTTGCGTATCGTGTCGATGATTTAGATGTGGCTCTAGAAGAGTTAAAAGAACAAGGTATTCGGACATTAGAGCATACACTACGCATTAATAAGCACGGTAGAAGGTTAATTTATCTTAACCCAGCGGATACTGAAGGAACGATTATCGAGTATTGTGATTATCCGGAAGAGAAATAGAAGAGGGATATTTTTTTAAAGGTGTTACGTAATAACGTAATAACGTAATACCTTTTTATTTATGTATTTCACATTTTCTTCACAAATGATTCACGATAACTTTTCTTCTTTGATAACTTACATAAATATATTTTATGATATAATAACAATCGGCTTTAAAAATGTAAGTTGTATCTATCATGATAGTTACTATTATATTGGAAGTTTAGAGGTGGAAGAGAAATAAAGAGTTATACTTTCTAGAAGTTTATATTTAATCAGGTTAATATTTTGCCCAGGATCAAACTTTGGAAGTTAAAGTAATGAAAATAGAGCAATGAGGAAGAAAGAAGTGAAATGAGTGTGAAAGTAATGAAAAGGTTAGGGACATTGTTATTACTTGTGTGTGTGCTTATCATATTGATCCCGCAAAGTGCATCTGCTCATGCGTACGTTGTGAAATCAAACCCTACTGAAAATGAAACATTGAAGAAAGCACCATCTGTTGTAAAAATCGAATTCGATGAGGACATACAAGTTTCACGTTTTAATACATTGTACGTGAGAGATACATCAGGTAAAAGGGTCGATTTAAAAGATGCTCATATTGATAAAAAAAATAAAAAACTATTAGAAGCCGGATTAAAAGAAAACCTCAAAAATGGTCTCTACTCTATTCAGTGGAAAGCTATTTCAGCTGATGGACATCCAATTCAAGGGGTTATTCCATTCCGTATTGGATTAGCGGAAGCGGAAACAGACGATGTACAAGTGGAAGAGATGGGGTATGTTCCGCAAATTGATATGATCATGGAACGTGGAATTTTATATACAAGTTTCTCACTATTTATAGGAGTGCTATTCTTTAATCTTATTATGTATAAAGGGAATGCAACCTCGGTTCGATCAAGGAGTAAGAACATAATATGGATTTCCTTATTAGGGATATTTACTAGCTTGTTATTCAATCTACCACTGCAAGCGAAAATAAATGCTGATGTTTCATGGCTAGAAGCATTCAATCCTTTACTATTAAAAGAAACGTTACAGCTTTCTGTTTTTAGTTATGTTTGGATTACTCAAATGGTTCTCATTAGTTCGCTTATAATCGTTACGTATTTTGCGATGGGGCGTGAGAAGCTATCGTCTTTTAAAGTATGGAGTATTCCAATAGTGCTGTTTATTGGAATACTTGTTATGAAAGCATTTAATAGTCACGCATATGGTTTAAAGTTTAAAGATATTGCTGTTGTTATGGATTTTTTACATTTATTCGCAGCTTCATTATGGATTGGTGGTTTATCGTCTATTATTCTTCTGTTACGTAAAGAGGATAACAAATGGAATATGTATTGGGATATGATTAAGCGTTTTTCACCGTGGGCAACATGCGCTGTCATTGTGATTTTAATAACAGGTCTTTTTAACAGTACATTTTTTATTCCAACAATCCACTCGTTATTTGATACGAAGTATGGATTAGCTTTACTAGCAAAGATACTTTTATTCGTTTTCATGGGGATATTGGGAATTATTCATTATGTGAAAGGGAAAATGAGAGCGGAGCAAGGATTAGGTGCTACGGTGAAAGTAGAGTTTATCATTGGAATTATCATTTTCGTCATCGTAGCTTTTATGACAAACGTACAAACACCACCGATGCCTCCTACTGGACCTTTTACAGAGAGTAAACAATTAGATAATGGATATGAAATGACGCTAAATGTAAGTCCTAATAGAGTAGGACAAAATATATTCCATATTACTTTAAAGGATGAGAACGGACAACCCGTTACTGATATGGAACAAATTATATTAACGACTCAATCGTTAGATATGAATATGGGAAAAGGATCATTTAAAGTTTCGGCAGTTTCACCGGGAGAATATGAAGCAGAAGGTATGTATATTAACATGACAGGAAACTGGAATATACAAGTACATGGATTAACGAAATCGCTTGATAGCTTCGATACGGATTATAAATTTATTGTAGGTGGCAGATAAAGTGAAACTTTAAGCAGCCCTCATCAATTGGGCTACCCGGCGAATAGCGGGATAAAGAGTAGGTATAGATAAAAAGGAGCTAATTGAAAATGGAACGTATAAAAAAATTAGGAACAACAATGATCGCAACAGCAATTACAATGGGAATGTTTTCGTTACCTGTTAGTGCGCACGTTACTGTGAAGCCAGCAACTTCTGACATCGGTTCTTGGGAGACTTACACGATAAAAGTACCAGTTGAAAAGAATATAGCAACAACAAAAGTTACACTGAAAATACCGTCTGGTGTGGAATTCCAACAGTATGAACCAGTGCCAGGGTGGAAAATGGAAGAGCAGAAAGATAATGCCGGAAAAGTGAAAACTGTAGTATGGGAAGCAATAGGAGAAGGGATTTTACCCGGTCAGTTCCAGCGATTTACTTTCGTCGCTAAAAATCCGGATAAAGAACAAAAAATAGCTTGGGATGCATATCAACAATATAAAGACGGAGAAATTGTTGAATGGACAGGCGATGAGAAAGCTGAAAAACCGCATTCACTTACTACAATTGCAAAAGGTACGTCATTAACAGGAGAACATGGTGAAGTATCTAATGTAGAAAAGAATGAAGGTACTAGTAATATGCAGTTGATAGCAATTGTTTTATCTATTTTGGCAATTGTATCTTCGGTAGGTGCGTGTGTTTTTGTAGTGCGTCGTAAAAAATAAGATATAAAAAAGAGCCTACAAATAGTAGGCTCTTTCTCATATTTATTTCACTTCAACCTGCTGCCTTACAGCAAGTGTTTTCGGCTTTATATTTACAAAACAAATGCTCACAACAATAAATAATAGGCCAATAAATAAGCTCATTGTAATGGCTTCATGTAAGAAGATTGAACTTACAATAATAGCGATAAGGGGAATAAGGAATGTATAAGCCCCTACTTTACTCGCTTCACCAGCTCCAACGAGTGTGAAGTATGCAAGCCACCCCATTGCAATAACAAAGAATGAAATAAAGAGTAGTACACTAACAAATGGCATACTCCAAGCAATACTAGACCAACTTTCAAATTCTGAGCCAAATCCGATTAAACAAAGACCACCGATAAGAAGCTGAATTGTTACCATCCAAATGGCATTCACACGGTGACCAGTCTTCTTAATGAATACTGTGCCAAGTGCCCAGCCAATAGCGCATCCTAACGCGAGAAGGATTCCAATAACAGAAATATGTCCTGTTAAACTGCTTGAGCTAATAACACCTACACCAATAAATCCGAGAACAAGCCCGAAAATTTTCAAGCCGTACATTGATTCTTCAAGCCATATCCACGAGAAAATACCGAGTAAAACTGGTTGTAGAAATACAATGGCGGAAAATAACCCAGCAGGCATATATTGAAGACCAACAGTTTGTAACCCGTAAAATATAATGATGTTAAGTAAAGAAGAAATAACGTATAAATGCCACGTTTCTTTTAAATGTAATTCTTTATATTTGGGTAGAGCGAAAAGGAGTAAAATGAATCCTCCAATTAAAGTTCGAACGCCTGCAAATAAAACGGGTGGTGTATAATGCAGGGCAAACTTAGATAAAGGCCAATTGATTCCCCACATGAAAACGAGAAAGGTAAGGATTATGGCCGTCTTAGTTCGAGAAAGCTGTGTCACGGTAAGACCTCCTTGTTGTTATTCATTTCACTATGATATGATATCGAATGTAATAAATAAAATGAATCTTTTTTATAAGGAGTATAAGTGATTAGTTATGACTATTACACAACTGCAAGTATTAATAAAAACTATTGAGTTAGGTAGTTTTACGAAGGCTGCCAGGGTGTTAAATATGACGCAGCCAGCTGTAAGTCATGCCATTTCAAGTATTGAGTCAGAGTTAGGAGTTACGATTCTTATACGTGATAAACGACAAGGATTACTCGTTACGGATGTAGGAAACAGAATTCTTGTACATATTAGAGAGATTTTGAACGGTGTAGAGAAGATTGAACAAGAAGTTGCGATGGAGAAAGGACACGAAGTGGGGACGATTCGAATTGGGAGTTTTCCGAGTGCTTCTGCACATTTCTTACCGAAAATGATAAACCATTTTAAGGAGAAGTATCCGAGCTTAGAGGTCGTTCTTTGTGAAGGAACAATTAAAGAAGTTGAAGATTGGTTAATATCGAGGGTTGTTGATATAGGAATTGTTATTTTGCCTAATAAAGAGATGGAGATTGTCCCGTTAACGAAGGGAAAAATGGTTGCTATCTTAAGAGAGGATCATCCTCTTTGTAAGAAGGACTCTATTACAATTCGTGATTTGGAGAATGAACCGATCATATTATGTAAGGGCGGATACGAACCACCCATCATTGATATGTTTAAACAAGCCAACGTACCACTTCGGGCTGAGTATGTAATTTCTACCGTTACTACAGCTTTAAATATGATTCAAGAAGGATTAGGCATTGCAATATTAGCTGAATTATCTTTAACGAATTTACCACAGAATGTGCAAACGAGAGAATTGGAACCGCAAGTATGGAGAGAAATTGCTTTAGCTGTTCCTTCATTAAAGGATTCTTCAATCGCTGTACAGCTATTTATTGAAGAATTTCAAGCGCTATTTGCAGAATAAAAAGGGGTGTCTCATATATCATAATGGGGCACTTTTTAATTTACTTATAAAAAATCTATGAAAAGGATTGACTTATTTTTCAGTTGTAACTATAATGATTACATCGAGGTGGTGATTACGATGAAAATTAGTAGCCGCTTTTCCATAGCTGTTCATATTTTATCTATTTTAAAAAACAATCCATCTTCACTTTGTACTTCAGACTATATGGCTGAGAGTGTCAATACAAATCCAGTAGTCATTCGTAAAATCATGTCGTACTTGAAACAAGCTGGCTTTGTTTACGTAAATCGTGGACCGGGTGGCGCGGGATTACTAAAGGATTTACATGAAATCACATTGTTAGATGTGTATCATGCAGTGAACGTAGTCGAAGAAGACAAGCTATTTCATATTCACGAGCAACCGAATCCAGATTGTCCAATTGGGGCGAATATTCAAGCGGTGTTAGAAATTATTTTAATTCAAGCACAATCCGCGATGGAAGAAGTTTTGAGAAATATTACGATGGGGCAGTTGTTTGAAACTTTGCAAGAAAAAATGAATGCTTAAATAATATTTATATTTTTTTATCATTAATGTAACTGATTTGATTACAACGATAAGGTAAGGTGTAAAAGTTATGACTGTAAAAATGAAAGTATACTCAGATTTTATATGTCCGTTTTGTTTTTTAGCAAAAGGTCCATTAGATGAGGTAGCGAAAGAGAAAGATGTAGAGATTGAATGGATGCCATTTGAATTACGTCCAAGTCCATATTCAAAAATAGATCCATGGAATGAACCAGAAAAATTAGGTTCATGGGATGCTTTCATTCTTCCGACAGCGAAGAAGTTAGGAATTGATATGCGCTTGCCACGTGTTTCACCACATCCATATACACATTTAGCTTTCGAAGGATGTCAATTTGCGAAAGAACGTGGACTAGGTAATGAGTATCATCACCGCGTATTCACAGCATTTTTCCAAGAAGAGCAAAACATTGAAGATATTGATGTGTTAACAAAATTAGCGGTAGAAGTAGGACTTCCTGAGGCGGAATTTAAAGATGCTTTAGTAACTCGTAAATATAAAGAAAAGCATCAAGAAGCAATTCAACACGCATATGATGAAGCGAATATTATGGCTGTTCCAACTGTCATGATTGGAGATGAAGTCATTCAAGGGCTTGCTAGTAAAGAAACACTAGAAAGGGTCATTGATAAAGAAATTGAAAAGGATAAAACAAATTCATTTGAAGGTATGCAATGTAATACCGATGGATATTGCTAATTCGCTTGTTATGAAATAACAAAATAAATTATAAAACAAACATTTGGAGGAATTAAAATGTCAGCAACTACAACAAACTTAAAAGAAGCAATCGTGAACCGCCGTTCAATTCGTAAAGTAACAAAAAACGATGCAATTACGAAAGAAAGAATTGAAGAAGTGTTAAAAACAGCTTTACACGCACCAACATCTTTCAATATGCAAAGTGGTCGTATGGTTGTATTAATGGATGGAGAGCATGAAAAGTTTTGGGATATCGTTAAAGAAACACTAAGAGCACGCGTACCAGCAGAAAACTTTGAAGCGACTGTAGAAAGACTAAAAGGCTTCCATGCAGGTGTAGGAACAGTTCTATTCTTTGAAGATCAAGCAACTGTAGAAAAAATGCAAGAAAATGCCCCATTATACAAAGATCAGTTTCCATTCTGGTCTCATCAAGGAAATGCGATGTTACAACATACTGTGTGGATGCTATTATCTGCTGAAGGAATTGGGGCGTCATTACAACATTACAACCCAATCGTAGATGCTGAAGTGAAAGAAACTTGGAACATTCCGGCAGAGTGGAGCTTAGTAGGTCAAATGCCATTTGGTGAACCAAACGAACAACCAGCAGAAAGAACGTTCTTGCCTACTGAAGATGTAGTGAAATTTTATTAAGAAATACAATATGTAACGAGAAGGAAGCTGTGCTTAAAAACAGCTTCCTTTTTTGTAGTGGTGTTAATTTATGCGCATTTAGGGAAGAAATATAAGAAATAATACGGTGAGAAGGGAATTAGAAAAATGAATGATGAGAAAAAATATACAGTGGTAGGTACTGATGTTGAGGAAGTAAAGCGTTTAAATAAAAATTCAGGATTAACGTATAATCAAGTGAAAGAAATGTTAGCAAAGCAAATGCAAAAAAAGAAGTAATTAGATTGAAATCTTTCATTTTTTCATTTAGCATTTTGATTGGAGAGAGTTAAGTAAAAGGTAACTCTCTTTTTTGTATAGCTAAGCATCTTATAGAGTGGAGGAAGCAACATGAAGAAATGGGTAAAGGTAACGCTGTCTATCACTGGAGGCATTGTCTTATTAGCGTGTGCCGGCGGATATTACGTGTATAAAAATTATTTTCCAAAGGAACCTGAGCGTATTGTATATGATAAAGAAAGAGTGCTACAACCGATACATAATCAGCTTAAAGGAATCAATATAGAAAATGTAAAGATAAAAGAAAGAGAAGTCGTAAATGCGACTGTAGATGAGCTTCAAAAAATGATTGATGATGGAAAGTTGTCATATGAAGAATTAACGAGTATTTATCTCTTTAGAATACAAGAACATGATCAAAATGGAATAACATTAAATTCTGTTACAGAGATAAATCCTAATGCGATGGAAG
The DNA here is from genome assembly GCF_056738645.1 of Bacillus sp. PK3-067. Lineage (NCBI taxonomy): Bacteria > Bacillati > Bacillota > Bacilli > Caryophanales > Bacillaceae > Bacillus > Bacillus sp. PK3-067. Next base: position 1,772,684 of record NZ_CP096490.1, read on the forward strand.
AAGCAAGAAAGTTAGATCAAGAGCGGGGTAGAAACAAAAATTCGAATTTATATGGTATTCCTGTCGTTGTAAAAGATAATGTACAGACGGAAAAAGTGATGCCGACTAGTGCAGGAACTTATGTATTAAAAGATTGGATTGCAGATCAAGACGCAACAATTGTGAAGCAGTTGAAAGAAGAAGGAGCATTTGTTTTAGGAAAAGCGAATATGTCTGAGTGGGCGAACTATTTATCTTTTACAATGCCAAGCGGGTATAGCGGGAAGAAAGGACAAAATTTAAACCCGTACGGTCCGATTACATTCGATACTTCAGGATCAAGTTCAGGATCTGCTACAGTAGTTGCAGCAGATTTTGCGCCGCTTGCAATTGGAACAGAAACGACGGGATCGATTGTTGCACCAGCGGCGCAGCAATCAGTAGTTGGGTTACGTCCATCTTTAGGTATGGTAAGTAGAACAGGAATTATTCCATTAGCTGAAACTCTTGATACAGCAGGACCTATGGCAAGAACAGTAAAAGATGTAGCAACGTTATTTAATGCAATGATAGGTTATGACGAAAAAGATGTTATGACAGAAAAAATGAAAGATAAAGAAAGAATTGATTATACAAAGGATTTATCAATAGATGGATTAAAAGGGAAAAAGATAGGGCTTCTTTTTTCTGTAGACCAACAAGATGAAAATAGAAAAGTAGTAGTAGAAAAAATTAGAAAAGACCTTCAAGATGCAGGTGCGATATTAACTGATAATATCCAGTTAAGTGCTGAGGGTGTAGATAATTTGCAAACATTAGAATATGAGTTCAAGCATAATGTAAACGACTATCTTTCACAGCAAAAGAATGTACCGGTAAAATCGTTAGAAGAGATTATAGCGTTTAATAAAAAGGATAGTAAAAGACGAATAAAATACGGACAAACATTAATTGAAGGGTCTGAAAAATCTGCTATAACGAAAGAAGAGTTTGAAAACGTAGTGCAAACGAGTCAAGAAAATGCAAGAAAAGAGCTAGATAGGTATTTAGTAGAAAAAGGTTTGGATGCTCTAGTTATGATTAATAACGATGAAGTCCTTCTATCAGCTGTAGCTGGTTATCCGGAATTAGCGGTTCCTGCTGGATATGATAAAAATGGAGAACCAATCGGTGTAGTGTTTGTAGGGAAACAGTTTGGTGAAAAAGAGCTTTTCAATATTGGATATGCGTATGAACAGCAGTCTAAAAATAGAAAATCACCTAGTTTATAAAAGATTATATGAAAAATAACTGCCACCGAAATTATGTTGGTGGATTCCAGTTAAACGAATCTAACAATATGAAAAGAAAAAAAGGATTCTTCTCAATTAGTAAGAAAGATTGTCTATAGGAGTTCATAAAATGTAATATATTCAATTTCCATCCATTGAAGGGGGAGGTTAATTCTTAATGAATGAAGTAAAGAGTTTTTTTCGAAGTAGAGGGTTTCAACGGTTTCTCGTTTTAATAATAGTAGCGCTTGTATTATACGCATTAAAAAGTATGATTAATTTAATATTAATTACGTTTATACTGACGTTTTTAATGGATCGATTTCAACGTTTTATTTCAAGAAAATTGAAAGTAAACCGGAAAATTGTTATTGCATGTTTATATATAATACTAGTTTCCTTTATAGGCACAACATTATATAAATATTTACCTGTGCTGACGATACAAATTTCACAATTAATTTATCAATTTAAACTGTTTTTTCAAAATCCACCTGATAATGAAATCGTTAAATATGCACTTTCGACAATTAGTGGGATGGAAGTATCAAAATATATAGAACAAGGTGTAGACGTCATATATCAATCAATAGCAAATATAGGAAAGGTAAGTTTACAAATATTATTATCTCTAATTTTAAGCTTATTTTTCTTATTAGAAAAAGAGCGTATTATTACATTTACATCAAAGTTTAAAGATAGTAAGTTAAAAATCTTTTATGGAGAAATTGCATATTTTGGTGAAAGATTTGCAAGATCGTTCGGCAAAGTAATTGAGGCTCAGTTTTTAATTGCCGTTGTAAATTGTATTCTTACTGTCATTGCATTAATCGTTTTAGGATTTCCACAGCTACTTGTATTAGCTGTTATGATTTTCTTACTAGGGTTGATTCCTGTTGCAGGTGTGATTATTTCTTTGTTTCCACTTTGTATCATTGCTTACAACGTAGGCGGAGTTATGTACGTAGTATACATACTCGTATTCATAACAGTAATCCATGCTCTTGAAAGTTATTTTTTAAATCCGAAGTTTATGTCTGCAAAAACAAATTTACCAATATTCTACACATTTATGATTCTTATCTTCTCAGAGCATTTCCTTGGAATATGGGGGCTTATTATCGGGATACCAATCTTTATCTTTTTATTAGATGTACTTGATATAAATAATGAGGATGCGACTAAAAAATAAGAAATGATAGAAAATCACTAAAAAGTCATAGGAGATAATGAAAATAAAAAGCAATCCAAAATAAATTGGATTGCTTTTTATCTTAATTAAAGAACCGGAGCCATTGTTTCTTTCAATACTTGAACAGAGTGGTCGAATTTTAATTCTTCATCTTCACTTAATTCAACCTCTAAAATTTCACGAACACCGCCGCGATTTAAAACAGCAGGTACCCCGATATAAACATCTTTTTGACCGTATTGACCTTCTAAGTAAGCTGATACAGTTAATACACTATTTTCGTCGTTTAAAATTGCTTTTGTAACACGTAGAAGTGACATACCGATACCATAATAAGTTGCGCCTTTACGCTCAATAATATGGTAAGCTGCATCACGGACGTTTATGAAAATTTTGTCTAAATCTTCTTGATTATACGTGTTGTCTTTTTCAAGCAGTGTTTGTAGTTTTTGGATACCAACGGAAACATGGCTCCAAACTGGAAGTTCAGTATCGCCGTGTTCTCCGATAATATAAGCGTGAATGTTGTGTGGACCAATATCGAAGTACTCACCTAACATATAGCGGAAACGAGCAGAATCAAGCGTTGTACCAGAACCGATTACACGTTCTTTCGGTAAACCAGATTCTTTCCAAGTTACGTAAGTTAAAATATCTACAGGGTTTGTTGCGATTAAGAAGATGCCATCAAATCCGCTATCCATAATACTGCGAACGATTTGTTTGAAGATTTTAGCGTTTTTCTCAACTAAATCTAAACGTGTTTCGCCTGGTTTTTGTGGTAATCCAGCTGTAATAACTACAAGGTCAGCATCTTTACAATCTTCGTAGCTGCCTTTCCATACTCTAGTTGGAGCTGGTGCGAATGGAACAGCATGACTTAAGTCCATTGCTTCCCCTTCAGCTTTTGCCTCATTTACATCGACTAAAACAAATTCTTCAGCTACAGCCTGGTTAATCATGCAGTAAGCATAACTACATCCAACTGCTCCTGTTCCTACTAATACAACACGGTTAATACCTTTTTTCATTTCAAAATTCCTCGCAATTTCATTGATTTTATTATGTAAGATAATACGTCTTACTTCTATAGAGTCATATCTAGTTTATTACATTTTATAAAAGATATTCAAGTATTTGAAAATGTATCCGTGCAAATCCGCGAACAAAACATAGGAATTCAGTGAACCGAATATAATTCAGTAAAATCCTTTGTAAAAGGGGAAATGGCATGGGGAATCCATTAGCAATGGAAGAAATGCTTCATATTATTCATGCAGGGCTTGTTAAAAAGAATAACCCAAAACGGATTACGATTGCAGGTGCAGGGATTTCTGGATTAGTTGCAGGTTCTTTATTAAAAGAGGCTGGGCACGAAGTAACGATTATAGAAGCAAATAACAGAATAGGTGGCAGAGTGTATACGATTCGGGAACCATTTAGTGTGGGTTTATATTTTAATGCGGGACCGATGAGAATCCCTGACACCCATAAGTTAACCTTAGCGTATATTCATAAATTTAAACTACCTTTAAACCTTTTTATAAATAAAACTTTTGCAGATATCATTTATACGAATAACATTCAAACGAGATTGAATGTGTTTGAAAATGATCCAAGTGTACTTGAATATCCGGTTTTGGATAAAGAAAGAGGAAAAACGGCAGAAGAGCTAATGATTGAAGTATTAGAACCAATACTAAATTACATTAAGAAGGATCCTGATAAAAACTGGCTTATCGTTGAAAAAAAGTATAAAACGTATTCGCTTGGTTCATTTTTAATGGAGTATTATTCAGATGGTGCGATAGATATGATTGGGGTACTTCTTGATATGGAAGCTTATATGGGAATGTCCTTAATTGAAGTATTACGTGAAATGATTTTCTTTACTTCAACAACGAAATATTATGAAATAACTGGTGGAATGGATAAGTTATCGAATGCATTCTTACCACAATTAAGGGAACATATTTTAATGCCGTATAAGGTTGATAAAATTATACAAGAAGATAATAAAGTAATGTTACAAGGAAATCATGAACAAACGTTAGAGCAATTTACAATAACAAGTGATTTTGCTATTATTACAATTCCATTTTCAGCGTTAAGATTTGTAGAAGTTCAGCCATACTATTTATTCTCTTATTTTAAAAAAAGAGCAATTCGTGAATTAAATTATATTGCTGCAACTAAAATTGCAATAGAGTTTAAAAGTAGATTTTGGGAGAAAGCGGGACAGTGTGGCGGTAAATCTATTACTGATTTACCGATACGGTTTACATACTATCCGAGTTATGGCATTCATACTCCAGGACCAGCTATCGTTATAGCAAGTTATACGTGGGCAGATGAGGCGTTAACATGGGATAGTCTCCCGCAAAGAGATCGTATTCGGTACGCATTAAAAAATTTAGCGGAAATATACGGTGACATCGTCTATAGTGAGTTTGTCACTGGAACATCTTTTAGCTGGAGTAAAAATCCGTATTCTTGCGGTGCATTTACAGCTTTCGAACCAGGCCAAGAGCTCGAGTTATTTCCGTATATTACACCACCATCTGGAAAAGTACATTTTGCAGGAGAGCATACGACATTAACACATGGATGGATGCAAGGGGCAATTGAGTCTGGAGTTAGAGTTGCATATGAAGTAAATGAACAGTGAATCTCTTATATTTACAAATGGTCATTCTTTTAATAAAATGATAAATATAAATCGTAATTATTACGCTTTGAATACATTTGAAGTAAAGAAATGGATGGTCGGTTGAATGAATAAAGTGGAGATTCATATATTAGGTGGTTTTTTAGGTAGTGGAAAATCAACATTATTACAAAATTTATTGTTAGCAGAGAAAAAGAAGAATAGAAAAGTTGCAGTATTAATGAATGAAATTGGTGAATACTCAGTAGATACAGATATTATTGGAAAAGAGAATGTTTTAAGAGAACTTCTTAAAGGATGTATTTGTTGTACGTTAAAAGAAGAGCTTGAAATACAATTACATTCGTTATACCAACAAGAAAGACCAGATGTAATTTATATAGAAACGACAGGTGTTGCGCATCCAATTGAAGTGTTAGACGCGTGTGTCTCGCCAATTTTAGCTCCTTTTCTGGAAGTGAAATCAATTGTAGTCGTTTTAGATGCAGTAAGGTGGTTAAATCGAAGTATATTAAGTGCAAATGTACAACAGCTATTGCATGAGCAACTGAAATTTGGTAGTCACATTCTTGTTAATAAAGCAGATTTACTAACAGATGCAGATAAGAATACAGTATTTGAAGAAGTAAAGGCAATAAATGATCATGCGAAAATGTATGAGACAAAGTATTGTAATATATCTTTAAAAGATATAGAAGAAGCAGAATTTCCAAATGATGAGGAACACGAGACACTACATGTCAAACAGCATTTACATATACAAACAATGACATATCAATTTACGAAACCGATTGATCAAGACAAATTATATGAATGGCTTTCGAATTTACCAGATAGTATTTATCGAGTGAAAGGTTTTGTGAAATTCCATGGAGATAAATACCCTCACCTATTCCAATATTCGTTCGGAGTACCAACTTTATTAGAACAAGACTTCGGTTTCCCGACAAACTTAGTAGTAATAGGAGAAGGACTAGATAAGAAACAATTGGCTGAAGGGTTAGAGAAAGTAGAACTTAACTCTAATTAAGGGGAAAAGACTAACTTAAAAATAAGTTAGTCTTTTTGTATGGTCATTACTGAAATGAAACAGTATTTTCAATTGGATTGCAGAATATATATTGATTGTATGTCCGTTTCCATTACATAGGAAGGTGATTATATATTTGTGCCGAATGTAGAGGGTACTACAAGAGTTTTCCATTATCTATCGAATTAGTTAGTCATGATTACGGACAGGGGATTTTGGCGTGTTTGATTCTATCAGAAAGTAAAGTATGGGGAGGATCACAATGTCGATGAAAAAACGTAAGTGGCTAAAAACAATGTTTACTGGCTGTGTTTTAGGTTCGTTATTAATAACGGCAGCTTGTTCAGGAAAGAAAACAAGTACAGAGGATGAAAAAACGATTAAGGTAGGAGTTCTTGCTTCTTTAACAGGACCGCTAGAATCGTATGGAAAACAAACAGTGAACGGATTTGAATTAGGGTTAGATTATGCAACTGGTGGAACTGGGAAAGTAGATGGGAAAAAGATTAAGTTTGTTGTAGAAGATACAGAAACGAAAGCGGATGTAGCAGTTAAAAAAGCTACGAAGTTATTAGAAGAAGAGAAAGTTGATTTTTTAGTTGGATCGTCTAGTTCAAGTGATACGTTAGCGGTTTTACCACTGGCTGAAGAATATGAAAAGATTATGGTTGTAGAACCGGCAGTTGCGGATAGTATTACCGGGAAGAACTGGAATAAATATATTTTTAGAACTGGAAGAAGTTCCTCACAAGATGCGATTGCAGGAGCAGCAGCAATTGCGAAAAAAGATGTAAAGATTGCAACATTTGCCCCAGATAACGCTTTTGGTCGTGAAGGGATTGCTGCATTTAAAGCGGGTGCGAAAAAATTAGGTGCGAACATTGTGAATGAGCAATACGCGGATACAAATTCAACAGATTTTACAGCGAATATTCAAAATATCATTAGTTCAAAACCAGATTATTTATTTATCGTTTGGGCAGGGGCAAATTCACCTTGGAAACAGTTGAAAGATATGAATGTGGAAGCGCAAGGTATTAAAATTTCTACAGGTGCGCCAGATATACCAGCATTAAAAACAATGGATGCATTAGTAGGTATGCAAGGTTTTTCTGTATATTATCACACACTTCCAAAAAATAAAGTGAATGATTGGCTAGTTGAAGAGCATAAAAAACGTTTTAATGGTGCAGTGCCAGATTTGTTTACAGCAGGAGGAATGTCAGCAGCAATTTCTATTGTAGAAGCCTTAAAGAAAACAAAAGGTGATACAGATGTAGATACCTTGATTAAGAAAATGGAAGGAATGGAATTTGATACACCGAAAGGAAAGATGAAGTTTAGAGAGAAGGACCACCAAGCGATGCAGACACTGTATTCTATCACATTGAAAAAGCAAGACGGTGTTGATTATCCGGTGCCAGTGTTAGAGCGAGAATTAACGATGAAAGAAACAGAACCACCAGTTCAAAATAAATAGACTGAATTTTCTGTTGTTTTTGTATAAAGAGGGGGGACCCTCTTTATACATATTTCTTTCATACTCACGGCTTTAAAGGGAGGGATTTCGTGACACATTTGCTAGAGACGAAAAATCTTAGTGTATCTTTTGGTGAACATCAAGTTATTAAAGATGTAAATTTAACTGTCCAAAAAGGAAAGCTCATTTCTATTATTGGGCCAAATGGTGCGGGGAAGACAACGTTATTTAATTTACTAAGTGGACAGATTTCACCCACAACAGGTGAAGTGTATTTTAAAGGGCAAGATATTACAAAACTATCGATTTCAGATCGAACACGCTTAGGAATCGGTCGCTCTTTTCAGCTTACAAACATATTCCCAGAATTAACGGTACTTGAAAATGTCCGTTTAAGTGTTCAATCATTCGTACAAGATTACTATAGTTTTTTCCCGAGTTCAGCAAAATTAAAGCAACAAGTTGGAGAGGCGAGACGTTTCTTAAAAACAGTATTACTTCATGAAAAAGAGAACGTATTAGCGAAAGATTTGGCACATGGAGAGAAAAGGAAGCTAGAACTTGCGATGTTATTAGCTTTAAAAACGGATGTGTTATTACTTGATGAGCCGACGGCAGGTATTTCGGTTGAGGAAGTCCCTGCTATATTACAAGTGATTGAAAATATTAAGAAACATCCAGAGAGCACAATTGTACTTATCGAACACAAAATGGATATGATACTAGGTTTGTCAGATCATCTTATCGTTTTATTTCATGGAGAGTTATTGGCTGAAGGATTGCCAGAAGAAATTATGAAAGATGAGCGTGTACAAAGTGCTTATTTAGGGGGATTATATAGTGGCACTATTACAAGTGAATAATATAGAAACGTATTTAGATCAGTTTCATATTTTGCAAGGAGTATCTCTTGCTGTTGAGAAAGGGACGATTACTGTACTGTTTGGTAGAAATGGGGCAGGGAAAACAACGACATTACGTTCAGTGATGGGGTTTCACCGCATTGCAGATGGTGAAATTTATTATGATAGTGCAAAAGTGAGTGGATTACCTACACATTTAATTTCAAGAAAAGGAATAGGGTATGTACCAGAAAATCAAGGTATTTTTCATGATTTGACAGTAGAAGAAACTTTCGCTCTTGCTAGGGGAAAAGGTGAGGAAGTAGAAGGGAAAATAGAGTGGATGCTGGAACTATTTCCGGATTTAAAGCAGTTTTGGAATAAGAAAAGTGGGCTCTTGAGCGGAGGGCAAAAGCAAATGTTGGCTATTTCAAGAGCGTTTATTAATAGTGATGGATTATTACTTATTGATGAACCGAGCAAAGGGCTATCCCCGATAATGGTGGAGAAATTAATGGTAGCTATTTTGAAGATGAAAGAGAAAACAACAGTTTTACTTGTTGAGCAAAATTTTATGATGGCCAGTCAAATTGGCGATTATTTTTACATTATGGATAACGGACGAATTGTTCATAACGGTTTTATGAATGAATTAAAAAAGGATAAGGAAATGTGTCATAAATATTTAGGAATCTCTTAACATGAATCCGAGGTGAAAAGGATGGATGTGTTAATCAATTTATTTGTAAATGGGATTTCAACAGGGATGCTCATTTTTTTGTTAGCATCAGGTCTTTCACTTATTTTCGGTTTAATGAGCGTTTTAAACTTTGCACACGGTGGTTTATTTGCATGGGGAGCATTTACAGGTGTTTGGTTATTTAATGTGACAGGAAGTTATATATTAGCTTTAGTTGGAGCAGTAGCCATGGGAATGTTCCTAGGATTTATTTTAGAAAGGTTTCTTATTAGGCCGGTATATGGAAATCATGTTCGACAGCTGCTCGTTACGCTTGGAGGAATGCTCGTTCTTAGTGAGTGTATTAAAATATTTTGGGGGCCAAACCCTATTAGTGCAAAATTACCGTTATGGTTACAAGGAAGTTTTACATTCGGAGGTATTATATTAATTAAATATCGTCTATTTGTTATTTTGATTGGGATAATTATTTACATTGCACTACTACTATTACTCAAAAAGACGAAGATAGGTCTTATGATCCGTGCAGGTGTAATGGATAAAGAAATGGTTCAAGCGCTTGGTATTAATGTAAAAGCGATATTTTCTTTCGTCTTTTTATTAGGGGCAGGGATGGCAGCTTTGGGAGGATTCTTATTAGCACCGTATTCGGGCGTTATTTTCGCCGAGATGGGCATGCAGTATGCAATTTTAGCTTTTATAGTAGTAATTATCGGTGGATTAGGAAGCGTTCAAGGTTCAGCTATTGCTTCTTTAATTGTCGGGTTAGCTGGTGCTTTTACAGCGTATTTTATACCAGATTTATCACTTGCAATTAATATGTTAATGTTACTATTTTTCTTAATAGTGAAGCCAACTGGACTTGTTGGTGAAAAGGGGTGAAATGGTGAACAACACATCGGACCGAATTAAAGTATACTTCGGAGTATGTATGCTCATTTGTTTAAGTGTATTTCCGTTCGTAAATGATTCACGGAGCCTGTTAATTTTGTTCACTCAAATCTTCATCTTTGCTATTTTTGCAATGAGTTTTGATGTATTACTTGGGTATACAGGAATTGTATCGTTCGGTCATTGTATGTTCTTTGGGATAGGAGCATATGGGGTAGCGCTTTTATTTGATCGACAAGGCGTATCAATAACGAACTTTTTAATTGGAATAGTAGCTGCAATTATCGTTTCAGCAATCGTTAGTTATATAATTGGTTTGCTTTCTTTACGATTGAAAAGTCATTTTTATGCAATGTTAACACTTGCTATTTCACAGTTATTTTTTGTACTTGCTGAAAAATGGCGTGGGCTTACTCACGGAGGAGATGGTTTTACATTTGGTGTACCAGACGTATTCCGTGATCGTTTTACGTTTTATTATGTAACACTTATATGTTTACTTATCATTTTTGTTCTGTTACGTCTTTTCACCAAATCTTCTATTGGAAAAGTATTAAAGGCAATTTCCCAAAATGAGCAACGTGTTGAAGCACTAGGATATAAAGTGCTTCATTATAAAATTATTGCTAGCATTGTTGCAGGAGTAGTAGCTGCGATTAGCGGTGGTTTATTTGTTATCACATTGCGTTTTGTTAATACGACTGTATTTTCAATTGAAATGACATTAAATGCATTATTGATGACGATGATTGGTGGGGTTGGAACGTTAATTGGAGCAATTGCAGGAGCTGGAATTATTGAATCTCTAAAATATTATTTATCAGAACTAGCTACAGAGTATCCGATCTTTGAACGATGGACGATTATTCTTGGTTTATTGTACATTATCGTATTGCTAGTTTTCCCGAAAGGATTAGTTGGCACGGTTAAGGGACTGAAGAATATGAAGCGGAATAAGAAGGAGAAAAGTGCAGAAGTGGAGCAAAATGTGTGAAAAATCAATTGTATAGAATATGAAAATCCCTCTTTTAGATTCATAAAGGAGGGATTTTTTATTAACCGAATAGTTCATCAGGGATTTGTTTGAAAGAGTTTTGATTTGTAAAAAAATGAACAGCTAATTTTTCAACTGGAACATCTTCAATTGGTACCAATTTATCATTTTTAATCGGCAAAAAGGCTATCCCTTTTCCGTCCTGAATAAACTCTTCCATAAGCGAATAAGAATCTAATTGTTGAAGTTGACGCTGAGATAAATTATTTTCTTTTAGAAATTGTATCGTCTTATTTCTAAAAGGGCACTTTTTGTCATTGCTAACGAAGAAGAGTTCCTTTGAATAGTCAATGATACATTTTTCTTGATCTTTTAGTAAGCCTATAGAAATTGAAGTAGTAAATACTTTTTTAAAACCTGCACCAGAATCATCCTCATAAGTGATGACCATATCAACTTTTTGTTGCTGCAGTAATTTTGGCAAATGACTACTATTTTCTACATATATTTGATAATTCATGAAATTTTCTTTAATACGCTTACTTAAATAATTAGTCAAAATCGATTGTGACGTCGCGATTATATAAGAAGACCCACTTGTTTTAATTTTATCTTTCGCTTCTTCTAATAGAGTTAATATTTGATTCGTGTAATCTAATAAAATGTCACCAGAAGGTAATAAGGAAACGCCTTTGTTATCTCTATGTAGTAAGGGTGTTTCTAATTCTTGTTCTAATTTTTTGATTCTTTCAGTTACGTTCGGTTGAACATAACCTAACTCTTTAGCAGCTTTACTAATAGAACCCTCACTGGCTACAGTTTTGAATATAATAAGATCATTTATTTCCATATATCTCAGCCCCCTTATGCACTATCATTATAAATGATACCAAACATAATTTATACCTATTTTACGTTAGCTACTTATCGATTTATCATAATGTATATAAGATTGAAAGCGAGTGATAAACATGATTGGAATGCAATATAAGGTCATTTTGCCAAAGGATTATGACATGGAAATTATTAAGAAAAGGGTAAAGGATAATGGTTATAAAACTGATGGTTTCCAAGCACTAAATTTTAAAGCTTATTTAATTACGGAAACGGAGAAAGACGGGAATTTTTATAACTGCTATGCACCTTTATATATTTGGAATGGGCATGAAGGGATGAATAAATTTATCTTTGAAGGGTATTACGATAATATTTTACAATCGTTTGGTTGGCAACAAATACATATAGGTGTTCCATTAGTTGTTAATCTAAGTGATGGATTTAAGAAAAGTAGATATGTTGTTGAATATGCAGGAAGTATTGCTCAAAGTAAAACGCTGATTGGGACTCAATTAAACATGATGAATGAAAATGTACAAAACAATGAAAAGTGTTTAGGGAATGTAATCGTTTATAATCCGGATAAATGGGGATATAGTAGGTTTGAGTTTTATGAAGAGAAGCCTGATATTATAGTAAATAAAGGTGCTACAGTATATGAGATTTTACACATTTCACGATGAAATTTTGTTGTATATTAAAAATAAGAAAAGGAATGAAAGTCTATGCCTTTTGTGAAGATTTATTATCCTGAAAACATATTAAATGAAGAAGAGTTGGAAAAAATGGGGGAATGTATCCATCTTTCGTTAATTGAACATTTTAACATCCCTGAAAATGATTATTTTCAAATGTTCTTACCTTACCAACAAAATAAATTTTTATATAATCCATATTATTTGTTGGAAAGAGGAGAAAAGAGAACAGAGAATATGATATATGTTTCTATTACATGTGGACCGGGAAGAACGGTGCAACAGAAAAAAGATTTGTATCAATCGATATCTTTAAAAATTACGGAATATTCCGACGTTAAAACTTCGAATATTTTTATTACACTAAATGAGACAGCTGCTGAAAACTGGTCATTTGGTCAAGGAATAGCACAAATGATGAAAATAAAGGGAGAAAAAAATGAAAAATGAACTTATTGAAGTACATATTAAAAAGAAAATGAGAGAAATGGCACCTGCATTTGCTCATTATAGTGAAAAGATATTATTTGAGGAAGTGTGGCGGGATGCCACTTTAACATTAAGGGAAAGAAGTTTGTGTACTGTGTCAGCACTAATCAGTCTCGGTAATACAGAACAATTACAATTTCATCTGAAGCTAGCTAAACAAAATGGGATTAAGGAGAATGAATTGGTTGCATTAATAACACATATGGCTTTTTACGTTGGTTGGCCAAAAGCTATGTCAGCTTTAAATATAGTAATGAATGAAATGAAAAGCTAAGAATAATGATAAGTAAGAATTCATGTTTATATGAATTCTTACTTATCATTATTTATGCAATACTTTATCGCTATATTTATTACATTTTCTCTTGCTTTTTTATCACTTGCGTAGTAAAGTGATAGTAAGATTAACGCTAGGAAGTGATCAAACATGCGTGATAATACGATAGGATCATTAATATGGTTACGTTTAATACGATTTACGAACCAAAGTAATCAAATGTCAAATGAGTTTTTAAAACGTTTTGATTTAACGACAGCTCAATTTGATGTGCTTTTGCAAATACGTACGTATCAACCACTAACACAAATGGAGTTAGCTGAAAAGGTAACTGTTACACAAGGTGGCATTTCTCGAATGTTAACTCGTCTTGAAAAAGAAGGATATATTGTACGAAAACAAGATTGGAAAACGAAAACAATTAGTCTTACAGAGCAAGGAGAAGCGGCTTTAGAGAGAGCATTGCCAGAGCAACTTGCATTTCAATCTTCGTTTTTTGATGATGTATTAAATGAAGAAGAGCAGAAAATATTATATGAGCTGATGACGAAAGTTCATAAGCATAGTGAAAAAAAAGAATTACCGCAAGAGTAATTTTTTTTACACCATCAATTGACTAATCAAGTGATGGTGTAGGTAATACGGAGATAAACTTGACTTACCAACGTTTTTAGAAAAAAACTAATACTACTTTATTAAAGGGGAGAGTAACTATGGAAAAATACCGTATAGATACAAGAAAAGGAATTGAGTTTGGATTATATTCAATTGGTGATCATGTTTTAAATCCACATAATGGGGACAAAATTACGCCAGAGAAAAGAATTCACGAACTAATTGAAACAGCTAAGTTAGCAGATGAGGCAGGGCTTGATGTGTTTGCTGTCGGAGAAAGTCACCAAACACATTTTACAACGCAAGCTCATACAGTTATTTTAGGTGCGGTCGCGCAAGCTACGAAAAATATAAAAATTGCAAGTTCCGCAACGATATTAAGTACATCTGATCCAGTTCGAGTATATGAAGATTTCGCTACCATTGACTTGATTTCTAATGGACGTGCAGAAATTGTGGCTGGTCGTGGATCTCGTATTGGAGGATATAGTTTACTTGGTTATGACGTGAATGATTATGAAGAATTATTTGAAGAGAAGATTGATCTTTTATTAAAAATTAATAACGAGGAACATGTAACATGGAATGGACAGTTCAGAGCACCGCTCGCACATGCATCGGTTATTCCAAGAGCGAAAAATAATAACTTACCAATTTGGCGTGCAGTTGGAGGTCCACCAGCTAGTGCAATTAAAGCAGGACGTGCAGGTGTGCCAATGATGATAACAACACTTGGTGGTCCAGCAATTAACTTTAAAGTGTCAGTAGATGCTTACCGCGAGGCTGCTCAGCTAAGCGGATTTGATCCAGCTAGTTTACCAGTTGCGACAACGAGTTTATTTTATACGGCAAAAAATTCACAAGATGCACTTAGTGAATATTACCCTCACATTAATGCTGGTATGCTTACACTGCGCGGTGATGGGTATCCGAAACAGCAATTTACAAATGCAATAGATTACCGTGATGCTTTAATGGTTGGTAGCCCACAACAAATCATTGAGAAAATGCTTTACCAATATGAATTGTTTGGCCAACAACGCTTTATGGCACAAATTGATTTTGGCGGTGTACCATTTGATAAAATTGAGAAGAATATTGAATTAATTGCTACTGAAATTTTACCAGCCGTTAGAAAACATACAGCAAAACAAATAAAAAAACTGAGAGTTTAATCGACTCTCAGTTTTTTTATTTGTTCTGGAAAAATGACAAAAAAATGAACTTTTAGTCGAGGAAGAGGGAAGTTGTTTTCTATTTTTGAATAACATTATTTCGAGTTTGAATTTTGAAAATACATTTTTCTCTTGACAAAAAATAAGCATTTATCGCGGGTGCTTTCGAGGACATTTTTCCGAGTAAAAGTCAAGCGTATGAAGAAAAAACGATTGTTTTATAGATATAAAAGTAAGAAGTATATTGAAAAAACACATTTTGCTAATGAGAAAAATCTGATTCAAAAAAATGACAAAAGACATATTTCAGACAAAATGATGTCAATAATACGTCAAAAATAACCTGAATTTACTATGCAGGTATATTATACAATTCGATTAACGAATAAAACACTACAGAAATAGTGAAAAGGTAAAAAATAGCATTACAATAGTTTGAAAAACTGAAACTTCATATTTTTCGACAATACATACAAAATGTTTTTGTCTTTTCGTATTTCTTAATAATTGAGTTTGATAAGATTGCTCAATTAACTTTTATTATAAAAACTATGAAGGAAGTGATTTTAGTATGGAAACGCTCGAATTGGCACGAATACAGTTCGCATCAACAACGATTTTCCATTACTTTTTTGTTCCGCTGTCAATTGGTTTAGCTTTTATTATTGCAATCATGCAAACGTTGTATGTGGTAAAAGGGCAAGAGGTATATAAGAAGATGGCAAAGTTTTGGACGCAATTATTCCTTATTAACTTTGCAGTAGGTGTAGTAACAGGTATTTTACAAGAATTTCAGTTTGGTATGAACTGGTCAACGTATTCACGTTTTGTAGGTGATGTATTTGGTCCCTCGCTTGCAATTGAAGGATTACTGGCATTTTTCATTGAGTCTACATTCCTAGGTTTATGGGTATTCGGTGAGGACAAATTACCGAAGCGAATTCACTTAATGTGTATTTGGCTCCTTTCAATTGGAACGATGTTATCAGCATTCTGGATTTTAACTGCAAGTGCATTTATGCAGTCACCTGTCGGGTATGAAATGGCAGCTGATGGTCGTGCGCAAATGAATGATTTCTTAGCCATTATTCAAAACCCACAACTATGGGTACAATTCCCGCATACAATTACAGCGGCAATTGCAACAGGTGCATTCTTTATTGCTGGTGTAAGTGCATGGAAAATTACAAAAGGACAAGAAACTGTAGTATTTAAAAAATCTTTCCGAATTTCTATCATTGTTGGAACAATTACAACGGCGCTTGTATTATTCTTTGGTCATGCACAAGCGCAACAATTAATTAAGACACATCCAATGAAGATGGCGGCAGCTGAAGCGCTATGGAATACAAGTGAGGATCCAGCACCATTTACAGTATTTTCGAAAATTGATACAGAGAAGAAAGAAAATTCGTTTGAAATTCAAATCCCTTATATGCTAAGTCTATTATCGTATGATAAGTTTAGCGGTCAAGTTGAAGGGATGAATCAAATTCAAAAACAATATGAGGAAAAATATGGACCTGGAGATTATATTCCTCCAGTGCATACAATGTTTTGGAGTTTTAGAGCGATGGTAATGAGTGGAACATTCATGCTTCTTCTAGGAGCTTACGGATGGTTCTTATCAAGAAAAGATCGTTTAGCTGAAAAAACGTGGTATTTAAAATTAATGGTGTATGCAATTTCTCTTCCATTCATCGGTAATACAGTAGGGTGGATTATGACTGAAATGGGTCGTCAACCTTGGGTAGTATTTGGTGTAATGAAAACAGAAGATGCTGTATCACCAAATGTAACATTCGGTGAAGTATTATTCTCACTTATTTCATTCACATCAATGTATTTAATTATGGGTGGAATTTGTGTGTACTTATTCGTTCGTACCATTAAGGGCCACACGAATAAGAAAACGAAAAAGGATTATCAAAGCCATGATCCATTTGATAAGGAGGAAGAGTATGTTATCTCTTAATGAGTTGTGGTTTTTAGTTATTGCAATCTTGTTTGTTGGATTCTTCGTACTGGAAGGTTTCGATTTTGGTGTAGGAATGGTTTCGAGGTTTTTAGGAAAGAATGATTTTGAAAAACGAGTTTACTTAAATACAATAGGACCGTTCTGGCACGCGAATGAAGTATGGCTTGTTTGTGCTGGTGGAGCCATGTTTGCGGCATTTCCGCACTGGTATGCAACTTTATTTAGTGGTTTTTATATTCCATTTGTATTTATGCTTCTTGCTTTAATTTTAAGAGGTGTTTCCTTTAAATTTCGTGCGAAAATAGATAATCATAAATGGAAGAGTGCATGGGATTGGGGGATGTTTATTGGAAGTATGTTACCTCCTATCCTTTGGGGAGTTGCGATTGCAAACTTTATGGTAGGTGTACCTATTGATGAGAGTAAAAATGTTGTAGGTGGATTCTTGCAATTACTTCATCCATTTGCGTTACTTGGAGGAGTAATGTTTCTCCTACTATGTATTGTTCACGGATTACAATTTCTTACGATACGTACAACTGGTAAATTGAGAGAACGTGCACGAATTGCTGCAATAAAAATTGCACCATTTTCATTACTTACACTTCTTGTTTTTGCTGGTGTGGGGTTATGGAAAACCGACATTTTCACTGCTCATGGAACAGAATGGATTATGGTACCAATCGGAGCTTTTGTAGCACTATTAGTGTCCACTTTATTAAATAAAAGAAGAAGAGATGGTTGGGCTTTCTTTATGACGAGTTTAACGATCATTTTACTAAGTGCGAGTGTATTTATCGGTATGTTCCCACGTGTTATGATTAGCTCTTTAGGAGCAATGAATGATTTGACAATTTACAACGCAGCATCAGGAGCTTATGCATTAAAACTTATGACTTACTTTGCGATTGCTATTTTGCCTTTCGTTATCGGAAGTCAAATATGGAGTTATTATGTATTTAGACAACCTGTTAAGTCAGACAACGATTTGGAGTACTAATGAAAAGAAAAAGAGGACTTCCGTCTTATCCCGGTAGCCGTATTTTATATGTAGCGTTAACGATTATTAGTATTTTAGAAGCTTTTAGTATTATTGCGCAAACAATCTTTTTAGCACGAGCTATTACGTTTTTATTTCATGGAGAGACAGTACAAACAATATTAAGTGAAGTTGTTTATTTTGGTATCGCGTTTGCAGCGCGTAACATAGTAGTTCGAACATCACAAATATTAGTGGAACGTTTTGCTGAAAAAACAGGGTCGTTACTAAGAAAACAATTGATAGAGGCATATTTCACATTAGGTCCAAGGTATGTTCAAACTGTTGGAACTGGTCATCTGGTTACCTTATCAATTGAGGGGATTGAGAAATTTAAAACATATATTGAATTAACGATTCCTAAAATGATTAGAAGTAGTATCGTTCCAGGTCTAATTGTACTATATGTTTTTACGCTAGATATTGAGTCTGGAATCATTTTAGTTGTAACGATTCCTATCGTGATCATATTTATGATTCTTCTCGGATTAGCAGCGCAAAAAATGGCAGATAGTCAGTATGAGATATATCGTGTACTTTCGAATCATTTTGTAGATACGTTAAAAGGTTTAGAAACATTAAAGTATTTAGGGAAAAGTGAACAGCACGAAGGAAAGATTGAAAAAGTAAGTAAAAGATATAGAAAAGCAACGATGCGTACTTTGCGAGTTGCTTTTCTTTCTTCTTTTGCATTAGATTTCTTTACGAGTTTATCAATTGCGTTTGTGGCAGTTGGATTAGGGATACGTTTAATAGATGGAACGATTATACTATTACCAGCCCTTACAATTTTGATTTTAGCTCCGGAATATTTTCTGCCGATTAAACAAGTGGGAGCAAATTATCATGCGACATTAGATGGACAAATTGCGATGGAGCAAATAGAAGAGATTTTGCAACAACAAAAAGGAATACAAAAGAAAGATTTAAATGAAGATATAGTATGGAATGCCTCTAGTAGCTTGAAATTACAAGATATCAAAGTTAATAATACTGAATCTGAAAAGGCTATATTAGAAGGAATTAATTTTACTTGGGAAGGTAACGGTGCTATTGGTGTTATTGGTGAAAGTGGTGCAGGGAAATCGACGTTAATCGACGTATTAGCAGGTTTTTTATCTCCTTCGAGTGGAAAGATGTTAGTAAATGGTGTAGAAGTTGATGGATCTACTCGTGAAGATTGGCAAAAAAATATTGCTTATATTCCGCAGCAACCTTATATTTTTCCGCTTTCATTAAAGGATAATATTCGTTTTTATGAAACAAATGCAACAGATGAAGAAGTTGAAAGAGTTATTAATGAAGTCGGCCTTCGTTCACTCGTTACATCACTTCCAAATGGGATACACGAAAGAATTGGAGAAGGTGGACGTATGCTAAGTGGCGGACAAGAACAGCGTGTTGCTATGGCGCGTGCGCTTTTAAGTAAAAAACCAATCATTTTATTAGATGAGCCTACGGCACATCTTGATATTGAAACCGAATTTGAAATAAAGCAAGCGATGTTACGTCTATTTAATGGAAAGTTAGTATTTTTAGCAACTCACCGTCTACATTGGATGAAACAAATGGACCATATTCTTATTCTAAATAAAGGGGAAATGAAAGAAAGTGGGACGTATGAAGAACTTTTAGAGAATGAGACATTACATTTTCATAGGGAAGAGAGGGGAGAGAAATGAGTAACTGGGTTAAACCTTATATAAAACAAAATAAAGGTAGAATGACTTTAACTATTTTCCTTGGTCTTCTTGGAGTTAGTTCAGGAGCGATGTTACTTTTTATTTCAGGTTATTTGATCTCAAAATCTGCCCTTAGACCAGAAAATGTAATGGCTGTATATGTTCCTATTGTTGCAACAAGAGCGTTTAGTATAGGGCAAGCTGTATTTCATTATATAGAGCGCCTAGTCGGACATGATGTCGTACTACGTATATTAGAAAAAATGAGAACGAGGCTATATAGAATAGTAGAACCACAGGCGTTATTTTTCCGTTCTCGATTTCAAACGGGTGATATGTTAGGAGTGTTATCCGAAGATATAGAGCATTTGCAAAACCTATATTTACGTACAATA
The DNA here is from genome assembly GCF_056738645.1 of Bacillus sp. PK3-067. NCBI lineage: Bacteria > Bacillati > Bacillota > Bacilli > Caryophanales > Bacillaceae > Bacillus > Bacillus sp. PK3-067. The sequence continues at coordinate 1,792,913 of NZ_CP096490.1, forward strand.
TTTCCTAGCATATTAGCGCTAGTTGTTTATAGTATCTTTGTACTTGTTATCGGTGCATTTGATTTTGTTTTTGCACTTATTGTAGGTTGTATGTTAGCTATTATCGTTTTTCTTCTTCCGTTTGTATCATTACTTTTGATGAAGAAACATCATGTTACTTTAAAGCAAGGAAGAAACCGTTTGTATCAACAACTGACAGATGCTGTTTTTGGATTATCTGATTGGCAAGCAAGTGGTCGTAAAGATGAATTTATTAATGAGTATGTAAAACAAAATGATCAGTTGTTAAAAATCGAAAAGAGAGTGAAACGCTGGTATCATATTAGGGACAGTATCATTCAATTAGTAGTAGGTATTGTAGTTATTTCGATGATCATATGGACTGGGAATGAAGCGGCAAGTGAACAAATTGCTCCTACAGTTATCGCAGCTTTCGTATTAATGACTTTATCTGTAACAAACGCGCTTATTCCTATTGCAGATGCCATCGATCGAATACCGTCGTACGTAGAATCTACCCATCGTCTTAATGGCGTAGAAAGTGATAGTGTTTTACATGATGAAACGGATTTGCATGGAGAGAAAGATTATATTGAACCAAAACATGTAGATATTGAACTGAATCACGTATCGTATAGTTATCCAGATAGTAATGAGATTGTATTAAAAGATGTATCATTACAAATAAAAGCAGGGAAGAAAATTGCTATTTTAGGGAGAAGTGGGACAGGGAAATCTACTTTACTAAAATTGTTAACAGGGGCGTTAAGCCCAGTAAATGGCCAAGTTGTATTGAATGGTGAACGAGCTCATACGAATCTTTTATCTAAATATATTTCTGTATTAAATCAAAAGCCGCATTTATTTGATACGACAATTGGAAATAATGTACGAATTGGCAAACCGGAGGCGACGGATGAAGAGATATGGAAAGCTTTAGAGAAAGCACAATTAGCTTCACATGTTACTTCTCTTCCAGACGGATTACAAACAAAAATGCATGAAATGGGAAAGCGGTTTTCTGGTGGGGAAAGACAAAGGGTTGCTTTTGCTAGAACTCTTATGCAAGAAACACCAATTATTGTACTTGATGAACCGACTATCGGTTTAGATCCAAAAACAGAATTGTCTTTAATCGAAACAATGTTTTCTGCAACGGAAGACAAGACGGTTATTTGGATTACGCACCATCTTGTAGGAATAGAACATGTAGACGAAGTTATATTCCTTGATCGTGGCCAAATTGTCATGCAAGGTAGTCATAAACAACTTCTGAAAGAAAATGAAAAGTATCGTAAACTTTATGAGTTAGATAAAGGAATATGATTTAAATAAGCAATAATTGTAAAAATAGCTACGCCTAATGGTGGAGCTATTTTTTTGTTAGATTGCAGGTGTATATGATTGTTACGAATTAAAAATGAATTTCATATTATACATATAATGGAGGGGATGTACATGAAGGAGCAATATAAAATCATTGTTTTAAGTGATGAGTTATCAGGGGAGAGGATTCGAAATACGTTAGACAAAAATAAATGTAAAACAATAGTTCATGTTGTAGACGTTTCAGATGTTGTTCGTATAGAAAGTTCTTTTCAATATATAGTCATTTGGAGAGGGGACGCAGAAAAACTTACAAATGACTTGATAAATAGGGGCGTGCAAAGTTCAAAAATTATTAATTTAACAAAATACATGTATGAATGGAAGGATAAATTAATTTCTATCTATCAAATAAATCCGGATCTTATGTCTTTATACATTTCTATGAAAAAAACAAAGAGTGATCCGACGTATGAATTGTTTGCTACCGGTTTGTCTTATCCACATTGTGGCATAAGTACGGAGCTTCTCTCAAAAAAGTCAATAAAATTAACACTTCCATCGCAAGATCTATACTATGATTATTTAATAGCGTCACAACTTTTATCAAACAATCATTCATTTCAATATTGTTTAATAGGAATAGCCTATTTCTCGTTTTACTTTGATATGTCGTTATCATCTGAATCATATAGAATTCACAAAGTATATTATCCATTGTTTCAAGATGGTCATCATACTGTAGTTCATTCTCCTCTACCCACTGATGGATTCTCACATCTAAATACTCCGAAACCACTTCTTTCTATTTTTAATTTGCATTTTGAATATATTTTATTAGACGAACTAAAAGATGAATCATTGACGCTGCCTTGGATAAATGCTGAATGGAATACTACTTCTCTTCATATTCCTTTTGAAGAACACGGGAAAATAAGAGCAGCTTCACATGCTAAATTGGCGTATCCTCATACTTTAGTTGAAAATAAAATGATTTTTAAGAAATATTTAGAATTACTGTTAAAAAACGATATAAAGCCATTAATTGTTGTGTTCCCTGTTACTTCACATTATTTCAATTGTAGTAGTAAGAAATTAAAAGAAGATTTTTATAAAGTTATAAATGATTTTCAAACTCAATATTTTTTTCAAATTATAGATCTATTTGATTCGCCATTATTTTGTGACGATGATTTTTATGATAGTGATCATATGAATAAAAAAGGTGCAAATAAAATGTCCGCATTATTAAATATGTTTATTCAGGAACGAAAAGTATGATATTTTGTTTCCTGTTTGCATAAAAGTATATAGGCTCCATACAGTTAAAGTAATGTGATTTTTGTGTCGCGTATATAAATAATATGCGAAGAGGTGAGAGAGTTAAAATGAGAACTCGTATTGAAAGAACTGAAGAAATGGTAGAGCAACTTCCGTTGGTAAGTGTATTAATTCCTACGTATAATCGTCCTAGTTACTTTGAAAAGGCGTTATGTAGTGTGTTAGAACAAACGTACCCTAATATAGAAATTATAGTTGGAGATGACAGCACGAATGATGAAACAGAAAAATTGTTACAAAAATACTTATGTGATCATTCAAATATTATTTATATAAAAAATAGGTCAACTCTCGGACAATTTGAAAATGCGTTAATGTTATTTAATGAAGCGAACGGTGAGTATATAAATTTTTTAATGGATGATGATGTATTTCATGTGAATAAAATTGAAAAAATGATGAAGTATTTTTTCAATGATTTAGATAATGAAATTAAGCTTGTAACATCTCATCGTCAAGTCATTGATGATAAAGGGAAAGAACTGCGACATATTTATTCGACTGTCCGTTTATTTGAAGAGGATACCATTATAGAGGGAACAGAATTAGGAAATAAGGTAATTGTGGATCAAAAAAATTATATTGGAGAACCGACAACAGTTTTATTTCGTAAAAATGATTTACAAGAACCATATGGGATTTTTGATAAGAGGCGGTATTTATGTAACGTAGATATAGCTTCATGGTTATCTTTATTAAGTAAAGGAAAAGCAGTATATATAGCAGAGACACTGAGTTACTTTCGATTACATCCAGATCAACAGTTAAATGAATCTAATAAAATGATGGATGGGTTAGAAGATTTTTCACACAGTATTATAGCAGGAGAACAATATGGTTTCTTATCCACCGAAAAAGAGTTAGACAAAGCGATAACTAATTTTCTAGATTATGCAAGAAGGATAGTTCCATCATCAATATTATATACATTAGACTATTACCAAAAAATTAGAGCGAAGAAAATAAACATAGAAAAGAAAAAACAACATATAAATAATAATTCTTCATTACCGAAAGTAAGTATACTTATTCCTGCATACAATAGACCTTATTACTTGGAATTAGCACTCAACAGCGCTTTGAATCAAACATATGAAAATATTGAAATTATTATTTCTGACGATAGTACAAATAATGAAGTCAATGCTATGATTCAACCGTACTTACGTGAATATGAGTGTATTACATATGTTAAAAATGAAACGCCGTTAGTTGCCGAAAACTTTAATAAGTGTGTAGAACTTGCGAATGGGGACTATATAAACTTTTTATTAGATGATGATTTATTTCATCATGAAAAGATCGAGAGAATGATGAAATACTTTTTGACGTTAGAAAATATTTCATTTGTGACGTCATATCGTGAACTGATTGATGAGAATGGAGAGATATTACCACCTTCAACATTAAATATGAAAATCGCGAAAGAAACTACACTTTTTGAAGGAAAAGAATTAGGAAATTATATGTTAAAAAACTTAAAAAATGTAGTTGGTGAGCCGACAACTGTTTTGTTTAATCGGGATTTGTTTGACGGGAAGTTTGGATATTTTAAAGGAAAGGCTTATTCTGCTATTAATGACATTGCAACTTGGCTAGATATGATGAGGAAAGGAAAAGTAGTTTATATGCAAGAACCTCTTAGTTATTTTAGACAACATAGTGGACAAAATCAAAAACAAATGCATTTTATTTTAATGACAATTGAAGAGTGGATTGAATTAATTATAGATGCATATAATAGTGGATTTTTAAGCTCCGAAAGTGAGTATAAAGAGAGTTTATCTTATTGTTTAGAAAATGCGGGATTTATAGTTAAGGATGCAGTAAAAAATGGCGAACTAGATCAAATTTATAATGAAAAGATAAAAAAAGGGTTAAACAAGTTAGTTGCTCATATGTTTGAGAAAGAATCTTGTTATTGTCAATATTGCAATCAACAATTTGAAAAATTTTCACCTTGGCCAGCGCATTATGATTTTCCGAAATATAAATTTGAGATGTGGAATAAAGATACAGGGATATGTCCAGTTTGCAATTCGATGGATCGTGAAAGATTGTATCGTGCGTACATTGAAACGGAAACGGACTTGTTAAATAGAAACTATACAATGCTTCATATTGCACCTGAAGCGAAGTTAAGAGATTGGTTTAACGAGTATAAAAATATTACGTATGTATGTGGTGACTTAGAACCAAAGGATCCATTAATGAAGGAAATTGATGTTACAAGGATTACATATGATAGTAATACTTTTGATGTAATATTATGTAGCCATGTGTTAGAACACGTTCCTGATGATGACAAAGCAATGCGAGAGTTATATAGAGTGTTAAAGCCAAATGGATGGGGAATTATTCAAGTACCGATCGTAATGAATGTAGATTTTATTATAGAGAATGAATTAATTGTAACACCACAATTGAGGAAATTAGCTTTTGGTCAAGAAGATCATGTGAGAATTTACAATCAATCGGGATTTATTCAACGATTAATGAATGCAGGATTTAAGGTAGAATTATATAACATAGCGGAAAAACAAGGAATGAAAAGTGCTAGGAAGTTTGGATTATCTGAAACAGATATGCTCTATATTGTCCGAAAATGATAGGAAGGAATAGATAGATATGGAGAATATTCCTTTTTTACGTGCTTCAACTGTACCTGTAAGTGAGTATTTGGACGAATTGAAGGAAATTGATACATCTCACATATATACGAATTATGGACCTATAAATCAACGTTTTGAGGAAACAATTATGTCGTCATTTTTTCAAAACAGGGGAGCTGTTACAACAGTAGCAAACGCAACGTTAGGGTTAATGGCGGCTATTCAACTAAAGAAAAGAAGAAAGGGAAAGTATGCTCTCATGCCTAGCTTTACATTCCCTGCGACTGCCTTAGCCGCTATTTGGTGTGGATTGGAACCGTACTTTATTGATATTTCAATAGATGATTGGTATATGGATAAAACCGTACTTTTGGATAAAATAGAAGAATTAAAAGAAGAGGTTGCGATTGTTATCCCGTACGCCACTTTTGGATCATGGATGAACTTAGAAGAATATGAAGAACTAGAGAAGAAGGGGATTCCGGTTGTCGTAGATGCGGCGCCGGGATTTGGATTAATGAATGGAGGGATGCATTACGGTCAAGATTTTAGTGGAATGATTGTATATAGCTTTCATGCAACAAAGCCGTTCGGAATTGGTGAAGGAGGGCTCATATATAGTAAAAACGAAGAAGATATACAACGTATTAAAAGAATGGGGAATTTCGGATTTGATAAAAATCGTGAATGTACGATGATGGGGTTTAATTGTAAAATGTCTGAATACGCAGCAGCTATTGGGATAGCGACTATAAAAAAGTGGGATCAAAAATTAAAAGAACGCAGCCGTATTTCTGAATGGTATAAACAGTTGTTACAAAATACTGGGTTAATGAAAAAAGGGTGGAAAGTCCAAAAGACAGAAGCGGTTATTCACCAATTTATGCCTATCATTTGTCCAGAAGAAGTTCGCAATATACAAGTAATAGAAGAACTGAAAAAACAGAAAATAGAAGCTAGATTATACTTTTCACCATCTTGCCACCAACAAGTTCTTTTTAAAAACTATAAGTCTACAGATTTAACAAAGACGAATAAAATAGCAAAACGAATCGTAAGTTTACCTTTATGGGAAGGAATGACGAAAGAACTAGTAGAGCAAATTGTAATCTGTTTAGAGCAGAAGGTGGTGTCGGTAGATGAATAGTTTTTATAGTCAAGAAGAACTAAAGCAAATTGGATTTTTATCTGTTGGGAAAAATGTATTGGTTAGTAAAAAAGCAAGTATATATAATCCGAGTGCTATATCAGTTGGCAATCATGTAAGAATTGATGATTTTTGCATTTTAAGTGGTAAAATCACAATTGGAAGTTATTCGCACATATCAGCGTATACAGCGTTATATGGAGGGGAAGTTGGGATTGAAATGCATGATTTTGCAAACATCTCAGCTAAAACAATCGTATATGCAGTACTTGATGATTTCAGTGGAAATACATTAATGGGGCCAACCGTCCCGAATCAATATAGGAATGTGAAAGCAGAAAAAGTTATTTTAAAAAAACATGTGATTATTGGTGCCAATTCTATTATTTTTCCAAATGTAATTGTAGGAGAAGGTACGGCAGTCGGCGCGATGAGTATGGTAAAAGAGAGTTTAGATGATTGGTATATTTACGCTGGAGTTCCCGTAAGGAAAGTAAAACCTCGTCAAAAAAAGATGCTAGAGTTAGAAATTGATTTTTTAAAAAGCATCCATTCTTAACAAAAAAGAATGAATGCTTTTTATTTTTATCTCGCTATTCGCCGATAAAGATTCGACTGGTGAGGGCTAATTAAAGTTTCACTTTATGATAGAGCGGAGTGTATCTTAACTTATTATGTTTTAAATTTTGCTGACCAAGGCAATACTGAGCCATAGTGAATGTAAAGTTGGAGGGCGAGCGTATATGTTTGATGAAGATGGGATTGTTTTAATTATGGAACCAACTGATGAAAGAAACTTGAGGAGATTTATTTTTTCAGTGCCAAAGTCAGTGTATGAAAAGAAGGGGCTTACATTACACTATGGAACAGCTATAGGACAAGGCTATATGGATATAATTGAAGATATTATAAGCGTACATATAGAAATAGATGTTGTAACGATAATAGGGCATGTAAGAGGATAAATAGCTATTTGAAAAAGGTTATAAACAATTTAGCTAGAAGTTATGTATAGAGAAAATTACAGACAATGATAAAGACGAAGGGGGTCTAAAATGAAAATAAAATCAATTTTATTAGTATTTATAGTTTCAATTGGTTTAATGGGATGTTCAATAGTGGAAGAAGGAAAGAACTCCATAGATTATGCTCAAAAGGCGACAGACTATGTAAATGAAATAAGTGCATTTGCAAATGATGCACCAGCATTAGCAGAAAAGGCCGTTAATGATAGCGAGGCTCGAAAAGAATTAGAAACGAAGCTTAGTGAAATTAAACAAGATATACCCGCATTCAATGAATTAACGCCACCTGATGTAGCAAAGGATCTTCATCAACAAATCGTCGGATATAACGAAAAGTTAAATACGTTAATTGATACGGCGAAGATAAAGATAGAAGAAGGCAAAGTGGATGTAGAGCAATTTAAAAACTCTGAGCTTATGCAGACGGTAGATCAAGTTCGAGATTTGAAAGATAAAGTGCAAAATTTAGGTCAATAGTAAAAAGCTCCGTTTGTGATAAACGGAGCTTTTTACTATTGGATACAATAAACGATTACACCAACGATAATAATCATGTTGCCGATGAGTTTACGTTTCGTTATTTTTTCTCCCAGGAAATACCAACCGAAAATTAATATGATGATATAACTTAAGGATTCTAATGCTGATGCTTGTTTTAATGCCATACCCTTCATGGCGATAACATTTAATCCGGCGTTAATTACAAATAAAGAGTAGCCGATAATAACATAAGGATTCACATATTCTTTTATTCTAGAATCGTATTGTTGCAAAGTAGCTTTTTTTAATAATATTTGTGAGTAATTAGCTAAAATTATCCCGAAAATAAATAATAACATATAACTATTCATCTTTTGTCACCACCACAATTCCGACAATAATAATAGCTGCACCAAGTAAATGATTCCACTGAATCGTATCTCCAAATAGAAATACTGACCAAAGCATTGACCACAGTATAATAATTCCGCGATGTGAATATGCTTTTGAAATTTCGAAATGTTTAATTACTTGTTGCCATAAAATTGCATATCCGAATAAAAGTATAACTAGTCCGAAATAAGCAACAAAAAATGAGATGGAAGCAATGGGGAATTTAGCTGCCCATTTCATGTAAACCATAATGATAGAATATATCAAAAAAGCTACATGTAAAAATACGTAATTTTTAATAGTTGGTTTCATTTATTCACTCTCTTTTGCATATAAATATATATTTATACCTAATTTTTCTAATGATAGATATTGGAACGTATTTTGTTTAATCTTTCACATTCCAAATTATATAGTATCATGGCTTTTATTGTAAAACAATAGAAGCTATGCATTCATTTTTTCCAAGGTTCTACAATATGTATCGTTTTATTTGTTGCATCCAATTCTACTTGAACACCGATAGGCATGGTAATCATGGGATGTGTATGACAACAATCGAAGTCAGCTAGAAAAGGAATTCTTTGATTTTGAAGTACTTCTAATAGTATTTCAAAAGGTTTTCGATTTGTACCACAATCATCAAAATGCTCATGTTTTCCAAGAATGATACCTGAAATTTTATCGAATACACCGTTAATTTTAAGTAATGAAAAGCTTCTTTCAATAGTAGCTGCATCTTTTGAACTGTCCTCAATGAAGAGAATGTCGCCTTCTTGAATATGTGGCATATAGGGGCTACCCCAAATTCCTTGTATCGTGTTTAAATTCCCGCCAATAATACGCCCAGTAGCTTTTCCATCAATTACTGAAATCCAATCGTTTGGTCGAAGTTCTTTCTCCTTCGTCTTTTCTTCCCAATTAATAAATTCATCTGACCAAAATAATGGTTGTTTTATATGATAAGGAAGAGAATAATCATGTAGTAAAGTTTCAGCAAAATATTTGTATGTGCAATCAACAAAAGGTTCAAATTCGCCAAAGGAAGGGACGAGAGCTGGTCCATAAAATGTAGTGATTCCTGTTTTGGCGTAAATTGCTAGTAATAAAGCAGTTGCATCTGAATACCCAATCATTATTTTAGGGTTCTTTAGAAAAGCATCATAATCAATATAAGGTAATATTGAATTTGAATTCATCCCACCAATTGTTGACATAATACAAGAAATATTAGGATTTCTTATTAAGACATTTAGCTCCTCAGCACGCTCTTGTATACTACCAGAACGATAAAAATCATATCGACCTGTTAATGAACCTTCTAATATATGAAACCCTTTCTGTTGTAAGTAAGATTTTGCTCGTTCAAATCTTTTTGGAGAAGTGTAGGTTACTGGTGAAGAAGGGGAGTAGATCCCAATTGTGTCTCCGTATTTTAATGATTTTGGAAGTAGCATTTGTATGAATCCCTTCTATTAAATAGTTTATCTCGCTATTTGACGGGTAGCCCGATTGGGGGACTGATTAAAGTTTCGCTTTATTTACGAGATTTTATTATTGAATATTCTTACGTTTCAACATTGTAAGTTTAACATAAATAAATTAAAATAATCATTGCTGTATATGAATAAATATACCTTTTACCTTGACTATATAAAGGAATTGTTGATAAGGTTAAATGTGAGTGTATAAAAGGTTTGCTAAAGGAGTTTTGAAATGAATCGGTTAAAATGGGGAAGGATGACAGTCCTATTAGTCATTATTTTAGGGATATGTTGGTTCTTATTCCAAGGAAATCAAAAGAGCGTAGCGAATGTAGAGGGACAACCTTTGCAAGTGGCAGAACTACCTAAAGCAGGATTTACTGAAAAAGTAGTCCCGCCAAAGTACATCCCACCAGAAATTAACGCAAAAGCAGCTATGATTATCGATGCGAGTGATGGAGATATTATTTATCAATATAATGAAAATGAAGCTTTTGCACCGGCTAGTATGTCTAAGATGATGACAGCGTATCTTCTACTAGAGAGTATACATAACGGGAAAGTTCGCTGGGAAGATCCAGTGAAAATGAGTGCGAAGGCGGCACAAACAGAGGGAGCGAGAATCCCAGTACAAGTTAATGACACATTAACTGTTAAAGATTTATATCATGCATTAATGATTGAGTCAGCTAATAATTCAGCTGTGGCTTTAGCAGAACATATGGCAAAATCGGAGAAAGATTTCGTTCAGCTTATGGATGCAAAAGCGAAACAGTTAAAAATGTCGGAACATGCTAAATTTGCAAATGCTTCTGGATTACAAGAGCCAGATGGAAGTGAAACAAAAATGACGGCTGGTGATGTAGCACAATTGGCGTATCATCTTATAAAAGATTATCCGGAAATATTAGAAGTGACTCACTTACTTCAAAGTCAGCTAGCATTTAATAATATTAATGTTATAAGCACAAACGACATGTTAAATAAAAATAATAAAAGTTTATATATAGAAGGAATGGACGGACTAAAGACTGGATTTACAGATAGTGCAGGATACTGTTTTACTGGGACTGCAAAGCAAGGCGATAATCGAATTATTACAGTGGTCATGGGGACATCAAGTAAAACAAAACGTTTTACAGAGACAAATAAGTTAATGTCGTATGCATTTGGATTAGTTAATTAAGTAAGTAAAATACGAATCTAGATCGCTACATAAGTAAGACTGTTTGTTGTTACTAATTTTAGATAACAACAAACAGTCTTTTTATTTTCATTTTAAAAAGGAAAAAGGGTCTAAATATAAGTGTTATTATTTGAGTTTGTTTGTTGCTGTGATATTATAAAGTTATAAGCTTATTAATAATAAGTTTGAGGGGGCGTAATATGATATATACATATGAAATAGCCTCAATTGAAAATTGGAGGGAATTATGATGGCAAAAGATTTTTACTCAGCAATTGAAGACAGAAGATCTATTTATGCAATTAGTAAAGAGCAAGTAGTTTCTGATGAGAAAATTCAAGAAGTGATTTATCATGCTGTAAAACATACACCTTCAGCTTTTAATTCTCAAAGTGCTCGCGTTGTTGTTTTATTAGGAGAACAACATGATAAATTATGGGATATTACGAAAGAAACGTTACGAAAAATTGTACCTGAAAATAACTTTGCACCTACTGAAGAAAAAATGAATGCATTTAAAAGTGGTTATGGAACGGTTTTATATTTTGAAGACAGTGAAGTAGTGGAAAGCCTTCAAGCTAACTTTGCATTATATAAAGATAATTTCCCAACTTGGTCTCAGCAATCATCAGGAATGTTACAATTTGCAATTTGGACAGCTTTAGAAATTGAAGGGTTTGGTGCTACGTTACAGCATTACAATCCGCTAATTGATGAAGAAGTGAGAAAAGAGTGGGATGTTCCAGCAAATTGGAAACTTATTGCGCAAATGCCATTTGGTAAACCGGTAGTACAGGCTGGTGAAAAAGAATTCCAACCGTTAGAAAACCGTGTGAAAATTTATAAATAAAATAATTTGATAAAAGGTGAACAGGAATATAACCTGTTCACCTTTTTTTATACGTAATAAGGGTTTTTTTGTCCGGCATTTTTCATCTGATTTTTTAATTCATTTTTACGTGTTTCAATAGCGGATACTTTTTGTAATGTTATCATTGAAACGAATTGAATAAAAGCATAGTATAGCTCTATATTTTTTTGTATTGGATCATCTATTATATTTCTCACAAATATGCCTCCTCTTTTTATTCCAATAAAAATCCGCATTAACGGGCAGCCCGAGTGGTGAGGGTTAAAAATTAGCGGAGGATGTATAAAACCCTTACTGATTAAAGTTTCATTTTATAAAATGAAACTTTAATCAGTTCGCTAAAATTCTTGTTTATTAAGATATGTATATAATACTATAAACATCCTATAAATTCCATTATCGGAAAAAGAGAACAGTTGGTATAGTGTGTGTTTTCTTTAAAGGAGAAATGGCTTTTGTGAAATAAATCTTACAATTCGTCAAATTATTTCAAAATTGTAGATAGTATAGAAATTTAGTTTTCTAAAAATATTATACTATTGATAAATAGAGTGATTTTTGTCATGATGAAAGTATACTTTATGTAAGGAGCTTTATAAGGAAATACATACTTGAGTTTGTATTAGGTTAATAGAATTTTTTATAATAGATAGAAAAGAGATATTTTATATTAAAATATTAAATAGAATGTCGAATTTTTATGTGATATATAAGAAATTTGAAAAAACCATTGCAAAAACACTGTGTTTAATGATAAAGTTCACATGAAGTTCACACGGATTTCACTTTGTTCATTTAAAATGAACTCTGTGTGAAAAATAAAACTCTTGCTAAAAAATGGAACTGGATGAATATTTTACTTTGATAATATTGTAAAGTATTAAAGTTTTAGTTTTTTTTAAGAGGATAGTAGGGAAAGGAAGTAAAGACAACTTATGAAAAAAGTAATTGCAGGTTTAGCAGCAGCTTCTGTAGCTGGCGTTGCAGTTCCAGGAATGGATTCTGCTCATGCACAAGTTTCAAATGAAGCGCTAAAAGAAATTAATGGACAAACTCAAACTCAAACGACTGTAACTGAAACAAAAACTGTAGAAACAACTTCTGAATTAAAATACACAGTAACTGCTGATGTATTAAATGTTCGTTCAGGTGCTGGTACAGGACATAACGTTATTTCTAAAGTAAAATCAGGCCAAGTGCTACAAGTAGTTGGACAAGAAAATGGTTGGTTCAAAGTAAACGTAAATGGTCAAACAGGTTATGTAAGTGGTGACTTCGTAACGACTGGTGGCAAAACAGGAACGACTGTTCAACAAGGAACAGGTACTTACACAGTAAACGTTTCTTCACTTAACGTACGTACAGGCCCAAGTACATCTCATACAGTATTAGGTTCTGTAAACAAAGGTAAAACAGTACAAGTTGTAGGTGAAGTACAAGATTGGTTTAAAATCAACTTCAATGGTGGAACTGGATACGTAAGCAAAGACTTCGTAACAAAAGGTGGTTCTGCTGTATCTAACGAAACACAACAACCAACTACAAACAACAATACTACAACAGTTCAAACTGGTGGTTCTTATGTTGTTAACACTGATGCTTTAAAAGTACGTACAGGCCCAGCTACATATAACGCTGTAATCGGTGGAGTAACAAATGGTAAAGTATTAAACGTTACTGGTGCTGAAAATGGTTGGTACAAAATTAACCATAACGGCCGCACAGGTTACGTAAGTGCAGACTTCGTTAAGTTTGTAAAAGGCGGAGTAAACAACGTTACAAATAACGTTCAACAACCAGGTAAAGACGTACAAAAACCAACAACAGGTGGAGATACATCTTCAATCGCTGGATTCGCTAGATCTTTAGATCATTCGAAATATGTATTCGGTGGTGAAACTCCTAAAGGAGGTTTCGATTGCAGTGGATTCATTTACTACGTATTAAATCAAACTGGTCATAAAGGTAGCCGTTTAGATGTTGCTGGATACTGGAGTTCGAAAACAAAAACAAGCAATCCACAACCAGGTGATTTAGTATACTTCTCTAATACTTATAAAAAAGGTCTTTCTCACATGGGTATTTATTTAGGAAATGGTCAGTTCATTAGTGCGGAGAATGAAACAGTTGGTGTAAGAATTAGTTCAATTAATAACTCTTACTGGGCTAAACATCTAACTGGTTACACAAAAGCATACTAAGAAAAAGTAGTTTTATATACTTTTCGTATAGAGAAAAGGCTTTCCAAGGAAACTTGGGAAGCCTTTTTATAGTTGAATAAATTGGAAGTTTAATAGTTTTTATTTTAACTTTCCATTTAAAAATCGATCATATAAGTCATGGAAATAGTTAGGACGAAATAAGTTCGCTGCATGTCCCGCTAACGGTATTTCCTTATATAGAACGTTAGGCAAAATAGATTTCAAATCAAATAGACAAGATTTATAGAGATGATCATGCTCTCCCATTACCCATAGTATAGGGTGAGGAAGTGATTTTAATTTAGATTTTAAATCGAATTCTAACCGATGTCGTAATGACTGGGCAATTATGGATGAATGTAATTGTAATCCGAAACGGTAGTAAATATTTCTTGAAATGACTGCGAACGGATTTGCTTTTAATATACCGCTTGGAAAAATAGTATTTGCGTATTGAGAGAGCCATTTAGAGTATTCATCTCCTCGCTTCTCCCAAAAATTTTGAAATACATTATATAAACGAGAAGGGTTATTGTAATGTCCTCCAATATGACAAATACTTAATACTTTTTCTGGATGCATTTGTGCAAAAATTGTAGAGATGTAACAGCCGTAACTTAGCGCACAAATATGTGCTTTTTTAATACCTTCTTGCTCATATAAGTTTAATAATTGAGCTACGAGGCGCTGTAATGAAAAGTCGATTGCTTCTCCTTTATCATCACCGTGACCTAATAAGTCATAAGTTATAATGTTGTAGGAGGAAGAAAAACGTTTTTGCTCCTTTTTGAAGGCGCGACGATTGCCAACTAATCCATGAATAAAAATAATTGTTTCCTTTTTAGAATGTATATTTGTTTGCAAAAAGGATACTCCTTTCACTAACTGGAGATTTATATCGTGTTTTAAATTATTTATCTATAATTTACATAGAATAATATTAAGTACCAGGTAATAATATCAGATGTTTATATCTGTTGTAAAGATGAGTTTTTATGTATATTTTGTAAAAATAGAAAAAGTGTGTTTACATTCAGTTTACATTTGTATCGTATTCTAATTTTAGAAAGAACAGTTTTGTTTAACATGAGGAGATGAACAGGAATGGAAGTTAGAAATGAAATAAAGAAAAAAGGGAGTTGGAGGCAGTTTTTACGCCTTATTCAAGATACAAATCCTCCGAAAGGAATTTTAGTTTTTGCGTTGTTAATGAGTTTGCTTTCTACGGGAGCGAGTTTATTTATTCCTATGCTGACAAAAGGATTAGTAGATAATTTTTCGCTTTCTTCAATTAGTGTAGGACAAATTGTTGGGTTAATTGCTTTCTTTGTAATGCAAACTATTGCGGCAGGGTTGTCTATATATTTACTAAATTATATTGGGCAGAAGATTGTAGCGGGACTAAGAGAACGTTTGTGGAAAAAGGTACTTATCTTGCCGGTATCTTATTACGATCAAAATAGAACAGGTGATACGATTAGCCGTATGACGAATGATACAGGTGTTGTGAAAACGTTAATTTCTGAGCATTTGTCAAACTTATTAACAGGTGGTATTTCAATTGTTGGATCGTTAATTGTATTATTTGTTTTAGATTGGAAAATGACTGCGTTACTTTTAACGGTTATTCCGTTGTCTGTGTTAATTTTAGTTCCACTTGGACGAAAAATGTATAAGATTTCAAAAGCGCTTCAAGATGAAACTGCATCTTTTACAAGTGTGTTAACGCAAGTGTTATCAGAAATTCGTTTAGTGAAATCTTCAAATACAGAAAAGAGAGAATATGAAACGGGTAATACAGGTATACAAAAGTTATTACAATTTGGTTTGAAAGAAGGAAAAGTGCAAGCATTAATTTCGCCAGTTATGTCGTTTGTTTTAATGGCACTACTTGTTATTATCGTAGGGTATGGCGGGATGCGAGTTTCTAGCGGTGCATTAACAACCGGTGAACTTGTAGCGTTTATTTTGTATTTAGTTCAAATTGTAATGCCAATGAGTCAATTATCTATGTTCTTTACACAATTCCAAAAGGCAATTGGTGCAACGGAAAGAATTAGTACGATTTTAGAATATGAAGTAGAAGATCATGAAACTGGTGTGAAAGTGACAAATGCTAAGCAACCGATCGTTCTTGAAAATGTACATTTTGAGTATAACGAAAAAGAGCAAGTTTTGAAAAATATTGATTTCACAATTGAATCTGGAAAAGTGACAGCGATTGTAGGACCAAGTGGTAGTGGGAAAACAACGTTATTCTCATTACTGGAACGTTTTTATGAGCCAACTAGTGGCGCCATTAAATTAGGGGAAGAATCAATTACGAGTTATTCATTACAGTCATGGCGACGTCAAATCGGTTACGTATCACAAGATAGTCCGTTAATTGATGGAACAATTCGTGATAATATTTGTTATGGCGTCGAGGGCGAAGTAACGGATGAAGAAATTGAAAAAGTAGCAGCAATGGCATATGTTGATGCATTTATTCATGACTTACCAAACGGTTATGCAACAGAAGTTGGAGAACGCGGTGTGAAGCTTTCTGGGGGACAAAGACAGCGAATTGCCATTGCCCGAGCGTTGCTTCGAAATCCGCAAATTCTTATGCTAGATGAGGCGACTTCAAGCTTAGATAGTAAATCTGAGTCTGTCGTTCAAAAAGCGTTAAATAACTTAATGAAAGGCAGAACAACGTTAGTGATTGCGCATAGACTTTCTACTGTTGTAGATGCAGATAAAATTGTCTTTATTGAAAAAGGGAATCTTACAGGTAGTGGTACGCATGATGAATTATTACAGACGCATGATATGTATCGTGAGTTTGCAACGCAACAATTGAAAATTAAAGAGGGTGCATTATAAAATGAATCATCAGCGGGAAGTTTACTCCACTGATGATTCATTTTTAAAAAATATATTAGATGCTAAGTAGAAAGGAAATGGTTCCTTTGATACCTAAAATTTTAATAGTAGATGACGATCCACACATTAGAGAACTCGTTTCGGTATTTTTAGAACGAGAAGGTTTTCAAACATATGAGGCAATTGATGGAGTAGATGCACTTCAGAAAATGGATGACGTAAAAGTCGATATGGTTATTCTTGATATCATGATGCCAAATATGGATGGATTTGATGTATGTTTTGAATTAAGAAAATACTATGATATCCCGGTTCTGATGCTAACTGCCAAAGGGGAAACATCACAAAAAGTAAAAGGATTTCACCTTGGGACAGATGATTATCTTGTAAAACCATTTGACCCTATAGAATTAGTAGTGAGAGTAAAGGCATTATTGAAACGTTACCAAATTACAGTTTCCCAATCGATTCAAGTTGGAAATGTATTATTAAATCGTAAAACATTCGAAGTTACATGTGGAGAACAAACGGTTACATTACCGTTAAAAGAATTTGAGCTGCTCTTTACTTTAGGGTCTAAATCGGGAAGAACTTGTTCGAGAGAGCAATTAATTGAAGAAATATGGGGATATGATTTTGAAGGGAATGAACGTACACTAGACGTTCATATTAATCGGTTACGTGAGAAGTTTCAAGAAGAGCAGTCGAAATTTAGTATTAAAACAATAAGAGGATTAGGGTATCGCTTAGAGGTAAGTAAATGAGAAAAAGAAAACGAATGAGTAAGTTGAAGATGCTGAAAGTATTTGGAGCGGTATTAGCGCTCTTTTCTTTTCTTACTATAATTTGGTCTATCGCATTTTATGTAGCAACTAGTTTATTGAATGCTTTTGACGTAAACGTATCGCCGTTTGTTGCCTTTCTAATTAGTGATATGGTCGGTTTTGTCTTTATTATTCTTATTTGGACATTGATTGGAATATTAATGAGACCAAAACGAGAGGCGATGATTTGGACTATTATTGAACCGATACAAAAAATTGCAAAAGGAGACTTCTCCGTAAAAATAAGAAATGAAGAAAAGTATGATGGTGAAATTGGCGTGCTCGTAAAAAGTATAAATGATATGACAGATGAACTGAATACGATGGAGAAAATGAGACAAGAGTTTGTATCGAATGTTTCTCATGAAATACAGTCACCGTTAACTTCTATAAAAGGATTTGCTAGAGCACTACAAGACGATAATCTTTCTGAGGAAAAAAGAAAGCATTATCTTACCATTATTGAAACTGAAACAACGAGATTATCTAAACTAAGTCAAAATTTACTAAAGCTAACTCTTTTAGAATCAGAAGAGTATACACCAGAAAGAGTGAGCTATCGATTAGATCAACAATTAAAGCAAATTGTGTTAAATAGTGAACCACTCTGGGCTGAAAAAGAAATTGAGTTAGAACTAGATTTAGAAAAAGTATATGTTATTGCTGACCAAGAAAGTATGAGTCAAGTGTGGATTAATTTAATTCATAATAGTATTAAATTTACTCCAAGCGGTGGTACGATTACTATTCAGTTAAAGGAACATGAGACAGTAGTGGAAGTGCGTATCCGTGATTCAGGAATTGGTATATCAGAAGAACAGAAACAACATATTTTTGAGCGTTTTTATAAAGCGGATTCTTCACGAAATCGTGCCTATGGAGGAAGTGGCTTAGGTTTAGCTATTGTAAAGAAAGTACTCGATCTTCATCATGGGGAAATAAAAGTTGAGAGTGAGGAAGGAAAAGGTACTGAATTTATTGTGCGTATGCCAAATCATGAAGAGAAATAGTGTTAGAAGGTTCTCCTTCTAACACTATTTCTCTTTAAAAATGCATTTACCGTTACTGCAATTATATTGATAAGCTTTTCCTTCGCTATTCATACGATATGAGTAATCGGATTCTTTATCTTTCTTAAAGTCAACGTATGCTTCCACACCGTTTTTATCGTCATCTATATCAATGAATTGAACGTGTCGTATAGAATAATCTTTCTTTTCTCTTAAACCTATTCCTTGCAAGTTTGTATGAATACCATCTACTAACTGGTCAAACAACGACCAGTTTAAATTAAGATGTTCAAATGACTCAGTATGTCTTCCTAAAATACCGTTGTCTTGTATTATTTTTTTTATTATCATCGTATGTATAAGAGTAGGTGAAATATGGTTCGTCTTTATATACTACTGTTGCATAATAGCCAATATTATAAAGGGGAGTATATTTTCCGGTTATGTTTTGTATTTCTTCTTGCTTATAACCTTTTTTAATATGGAGATAATGGCTAGTATCTTTTTCTATTACTTTATAATTTAGCGGGTTAACAAATATAAAGTACAGTGCAAACAATATGATACATAGTCCGACTGCAGTTAGTAACAAGAACCATTTTTTTCTTTTCATAATCATACACTCCCCTATGCTGGATTTGTTTTTATTTTACATGAATAATGGTAAAAAAATGAAACTTATAAATAAAAACTTTCTATGGTTACCTACAAGTAACCTACGCACATGAAAGTGCATCATTGCCTTTTTACATAAACATAGATACAATTTTAATATAATACATAAATGAGATGATTAAGGAGTGTTATACTTGGCAGAATTATTACAAGGTAAAAATGCTTTAATTACAGGAGCAGGTAGAGGGATTGGTCGCGCTGTAGCAATCGCATTAGCGAAAGAAGGCGTAAATGTAGGCTTATTAGCTCGTTCAGAAGAAAACTTAAAAGCTGTAGCAAAAGAAGTAGAAGCAGAAGGTGTAAAAGCTGTTATTGCAACTGCTGATGTTTCTTCATATGAAGAAGTAACAACTGCGATTGAAACGTTAAAAAATGGTTTAGGATCTATCGATATTTTAATTAATAACGCTGGTATTTCTAAATTCGGTAAGTTTTTAGAACTAGACGTTGCTGATTGGGAAAAAATCATTCAAGTAAACTTAATGGGTGTATACTATGCAACTCGTGCAGCTTTACCGAGCATGATTGAACAACAATCTGGTGATATCATTAACATTTCATCTACAGCAGGACAAAAAGGTGCACCTGTAACAAGTGCATATAGTGCTTCTAAATTTGGTGTCCTTGGCTTAACAGAATCGTTAGCGATGGAAGTTCGCAAACATAACATTCGTGTAACAGCTTTAACTCCAAGTACAGTAGCAACTGATATGGCTGTAGATTTAGGATTAACTGATGGAAACCCTGATAAAGTAATGCAAGCAGAAGATATTGCAGAATTTATCGTAGCGCAGCTGAAATTAAATAAACGTACATTTATTAAATCTGCTGGGCTTTGGTCTACTAATCCATAGGAATTAAATTTAACTTTAAAAGAAGGGATATCTATTCTGTAAGGGGTAGATGTCCTTTCTTTATTTTTTGTATTCGAGACAGAATTTTCGGTATAATTAAAAGTGAATGGTAGAAAGCATTGGGAAATTGAAAGGGATGGCAGTTGTAAAAGATTGATGTAAGGAGGAAAAAGGGATGAAAAAGAAGTTTCAAAAATTATAACATGTATCGTGTATAACGAGATTAGCTCGTGGACCTCCAATATACATAACACTATATTATATATTAAAAAATTGGAGGATATAAATAGATGAGAACTGAAAAAGAAATGTTAGACGTAATTATAAATATAGCAAAAGAGGATGAAAGAATTCGAGCAGTTATCATGAATGGATCGCGTGTAAATCCAAATGTGAAAAGAGATTGTTTTCAAGACTATGATATTATGTATGTTGTAAATGATATACAATCTTTTACGTCTAATCATAATTGGGTTCATAGATTTGGAGAAATAATGATAGTACAAATGCCAGAAGAAATGTCGTTAGTTCAACCAGATGAAGATGGGAAGTTTCCATATTTAATGCAGTTCATGGATGGGAATCGGATTGATTTAACGCTAGTTCCAGTTGAGTTAATAAAAAAGTTCGTTGGACAAGATAGTTTAAGTAAACTGCTTCTTGATAAAGATAATTGTATGGAAGGATTCCCGCCAGCAAGCGATAAGGATTACTTAATAAAAAAGCCTACAGAAAAAGAGTTTTTGGATTGCTGTAATGAATTTTGGTGGTGTAGTACAAATGTGGCAAAAGGGTTATGGAGAGAGGAACTTTCTTATGCAAAAGGAATGCTTGAAGGACCAGTGCGAGATATGTTCATCGTAATGCTAGAATGGCATATTGGTATGAAAACAGACTTTACAGTTAATACAGGGAAGTTTGGAAAGCATTTCGAGCAATATATTGAAGAAGATATGTGGGAGCAATTTAAAAGGACATTTTCTAATGCTGAATATGAAAACATATGGGAGTCATTCTTTGTCATGAGTGATTTATTTAGGGAAGTGGCGAACGAAATCGCTAACACGTATGAATATCAATATCCGCAAGATGAGGATGATAAAGTGACGAACTATTTAAAACATGTGAAAGCTTTGCCAAAAGATAGTACATCAATTTATTAATAATATAAAGTAGTAAGGCTGTCCTAATTAAGGACAGTCTTATTTTTGTTTATGAATAACAATTTCTCTAACAAAGTGGAGATGAATCACATATGAAAATTTAGGGAGGTTTTTTATCATGTATTATTTTTATTCGCCACAAATGTTTACTCCATATCAATGGGGACTAGAACGAGATGTTTCGTATGCTTATATGCCATATAACTCACTTTATTATGGAGAATATATAAGCGTATTGCCATACGCATATATCCCTCAAAATTATGAAGTACAAATGAAAGCAGATGATCGTGGATCGTGGACACCATTTTCATGGGTTGAAAAATATGCGTACGCATTTTCAGGACCGTATAATAAAGCGGAAGTAGCTCTTACATTTGATGATGGACCAGATTCAGAATTCACGCCAAAAATATTAGACAAGTTAAAACAACATAATGTAAAAGCTACTTTTTTCTTACTTGGTGAAAACGCAGAAAAATTTCCGAACGTAGTAAAGCGTATTGCAAATGAAGGGCATGTAATTGGTAATCATACGTATAGTCATCCGAACTTAGCGAAAGTAAATGAGGATGAGTACCGTAATCAAATTATAAAAACGGAAGAAATATTAAATCGTTTAGCTGGTTATGCACCGAAGTTTATACGTCCGCCATACGGTGAAATACTTGAAAATCAATTAAAATGGTCCACAGAGCAAAATTTTATGATTGTACAGTGGAGTGTTGATACGGTTGATTGGAAAGGTGTGAGTGCTGATACGATTACAAATAATGTGTTAGGGAATTCATTTCCTGGAAGTGTCATCCTCCAACATTCAACACCAGGTGGGCATTTACAAGGATCTGTAGATGCACTAGACAAAATCATTCCGCAGTTAAAAACGAAAGGGGCACGTTTTGTAACACTTCCAAGTATGTTCCAGACATCAAAAGAAAGAAAGTGAATGTGTTATGAATTAGGAAAATAAGGTTTATGTCGTATAATGAAAGTGTAAGTTAGGGGGGATATAATTGATTTATGCACTAGTAAACATAGGAATAAGCATATTGATTAGTATTATTTTTATATTTGTGGCAATTATTCTTCAAAAGAATCCACCGACCGATATTAATGCGGCATATGGTTATCGTACGAAACGATCTATGAAAAATAAGGAATTATGGGATGCGGGTAACAGGTATAGTGTAGAAGTGATGAAGCAGAACGGATTCATCATGATGTTAATTGGAAGTGTTATTAGTATACTGTTTAGATATCCACATACAATAATAGCGATTATAGTGGTTATGCTGTTATTAATCATTCGTTTATTTATACAAGTAGAGAGTAGATTAAAAATCCTTGAACAATAATAAAAAATAGGACTCTACGCAATATTATGCTAGGAGTCCTATTTTATTTATAAACTATTATTTTTTAATAATTCTTTTCCTTGCTCTATAACAAATTCATAGTATGCAAGATCATATGGATAAATATCTTCAAATGTTATCGTAATCGGTGTATTGTTTAAGACTGAAATAGTCGTTAAAGATGAAATCTCTCCTTTTAATAGTTGTAGAAAAGAAGTTGCATGTACTTTCATCACATCGTCTACTTCTTCACCTGGTGCGAATGGAAGTGGATTGATGACGTTGTGAAAATACATATGACAAAACTCGCGATCAGTAAGATTTGAAATTTCATAATCTATTTTAAAGATTCCCTTGTATGTTAAATCATTAGTTTGAAAGGAAAGCCCTAATTCTTCCTCAATTTCACGAAGACCACCAATTTGTACATCTTCATCATGCATAATATGTCCAGCTGAAGTAATATCCCATATACATGGAGCTTCTTTTTTATTTTTAGAGCGTAATTGGAAATATAAAAACATATCTTCATTATCTTTTTCTACAAACCAGCAATGAAATGTTTCGTGCCAATCGCCGTCGCGATGCACTTCATCACGTAATTTCTTCCCAAGTGTATTTCTTTCAGGATCAAATATTGTTAACCACTCTGTCATTTTAATTCCCCTTTCCTCAAATTTTATTATACAATATTTGTATTGAATTTTGGGAAAATAAAGAAAAAGGAGTGGTTATAAGTGGGGATAGAGCGTACGGAAATAAAATCGATTATTTCAACAGAGGAAGAGTTACGGAAAATATTGGGGCAACCAAGTGAGCGAGCGTTGAAAAAAGTCATTTCATCATTAGACCACCATTGCGTAGATTTTCTTTCTAAATCTCCTTTTCTAGTATTATCCACTGGAAATAAGTTGGGGGAGTGTGACGCCTCGCCGCGAGGAGATGCACCTGGATTTGTATACGTACTCAATAATAATAAAATTATCATTCCAGAAAGACCAGGAAATCGTCGTATAGACTCCATTTTGAATATTATTTCAAATCCACGTGTAGGACTAATCTTTTTTATTCCAGGTCTTGGGGAGACACTCAGAATAAATGGCCGAGCGTATATTACAAACGACGAAGAAATTTTGAAAGAAATGCAGGCGAATGGACGCAATCCGTTGCTTGGAATTGTTGTTGAAATAGAAGAGTGTTATATTCATTGTGCAAAAGCGTTTATTCGTTCTAAGATGTGGGATCCAGAATCTTGGTTAAATAAAAAAGAGTTACCATCAGCAGCAAAAATGTTGCTGGAGCATGCGAAAGTGAATACTTCAGAAGAAGATGTTGCACGTTCTTTAGAAGAAAGTTATACAAAAAGATTGTATTAAAAATTTTATTAATATAGTTTTGTAGAGCGGATATGTACGGTTTTTAGAATGGGGAATTTATCCCGCATTAACGGGCAGTAACACTCCTACCTCAAAATTCAGCGAAAACAAAGAAGTTAGGTGGGGATCAACTGCCCGTAAAAGCCCGATTGGTGAAGGCTAATAATCAGTGGGGATAAACAAAATCCCCACTGATTAAAGTTTCACTTTATATATGAACCGTTGATTTATAAACTGGAGAAATAACAAAATAGGTAAATTGAGTGGCGGTTGCATAATGATATTGTGAAATATAATAAAAAAAATTCTTGAAAATAGTTAGTAAAAATAGGCTTGCTTTTTAAAAAGTTGATAACTATAATGAATTAACAAATAGACATGAACGAAAAAGTAACGATAAGGACAAGAAATCATTTTTACGGTTTACAGAGAGGGAAGCCAAGGGTGTGAGCTTCCTAACACGAGAAATGGTTTTACCACCTTTGAACTTCAATAGTGAACGAGTAATCTAGTAATTATTGACGGTATCAGCCGTTATCTGAACTTGAGCAATCTAGGGAGAAATACGTCTAGATTGGAACAAGGGTGGAACCACGAAAACACATTCGTCCCTTTCCTAGGGATGAGTGTGTTTTTTTACGGATTTGGAGATTGAAAATTTAAAATTTAAAATAATTAAAAAATAGTATTGATTTTGTTTTTTATGCGAGTATAATGAGTTAACAAATAAACATGAACGAAAAAGTAACGATAAGGACAAGAAATCATTTTTACGGTTTACAGAGAGGGAAGCCAAGGGTGTGAGCTTCCTAACACGAGAAATGATTTTACCACCTTTGAACTTCAATAGTGAACGAGTAATCTAGTAATTATTGACGGTATCAGCCGTTATCTGAACTTGAGCAATCTAGGAGGAGGTACGTCTAGATTGGAACAAGGGTGGAACCACGAAAACACATTCGTCCCTTTCCTAGGGAAGAGTGTGTTTTTTTATTACTTTGAAAGGAGGTGCGGTAATATGAAACGATTTATAAGTACGGAAATAACCACCACCTGCATGACAAAAAAGCAGAGTAAGGTGATTTATAGATGTAACAATTAAACTTTTAGGAGGAGATTAGAAGATGAATAACGTTATAAATGTTGGGGTATTAGGTTTAGGTACGGTCGGAAGTGGTGTTGTTCATATTTTGAAAGAACATTATAAAAAAATCGCACTTGATACAGGATACGAAGTGAAAGTGAAAACAGTCGTTGTACGTGATTTGGAAAAAGAACGCGATGTTTGTATTGATGGAATTGCAGTAACAAGTCATGCAGATGAAGTTCTAAATGATTCAAATATTGATATTGTAGTAGAGGTAATGGGTGGAATTGAAGAAGCGAAGCAGCATATTGTTAAGGCTTTACGAAATAAAAAGCATGTCGTAACAGCAAATAAAGATTTAATGGCTGTATATGGTGCAGAGCTTCTTCAACTGGCGAACGATAATGATTGTGATTTATGTTACGAAGCGAGTGTAGCGGGCGGTATTCC
This sequence comes from Bacillus sp. PK3-067, assembly GCF_056738645.1. Classification (NCBI taxonomy): domain Bacteria; kingdom Bacillati; phylum Bacillota; class Bacilli; order Caryophanales; family Bacillaceae; genus Bacillus; species Bacillus sp. PK3-067. Next base: position 1,818,638 of record NZ_CP096490.1, read on the forward strand.
AGTGTTAAGAGGACTAACTGATGGGCTAGCATCAGATCAAATTGAAAAAATAATGGGAATTGTAAATGGTACAACAAATTATATGTTAACAAAAATGAGTCAAAATGGATGGTCTTATGAAGAGGCTTTACAGGAAGCACAAAAATTAGGCTTTGCAGAATCGGATCCGACAGCAGATGTAGATGGACTAGATGCGGCAAGAAAAGTAGCAATTCTTGCAAACTTAGGTTTTTCGATGAATGTTTCATTAGATGATGTGCAAGTAAGAGGGATTCGAAAGGTCGAAAAAGAAGATTTACAAATGGCTGAAAAGTTAGGATTTACTATGAAGTTAATTGGTAAGGCTGAAAAACAAGGACCAGCCATTCATTTAAGTGTAGAACCGACGCTTTTACCGAGCCAGCATCCATTATCAAATGTGAATAATGAATTTAATGCGGTGTATGTCCATGGTCAAGCGGTAGGAGAAGTAATGTTTTATGGACCCGGAGCTGGGAAGTTACCGACTGGTTCTGCTGTAGTAAGTGATATTATTTCAATCGTTAAAAATATGAATCAAGTTCCGAAAAATAAAAGTGCGTTAAAAGAACCAGTTCCTTATGAATTACAAGGTGATGAAGAAGTAGTTTCGAAATATTTCTTACGTATTTCATTACGAGATGAGCCTGGGATGTTACAAAAAATAACAGAATGTTTCGTTAATTATTCTGTAAGTTTAAAAGAGGTTATTCAATTACCTTTAAACCGTGAACTGGCAGAAGTCGTTGTTGTGACACATCGAACTTCCAAGTATCAATTTGAACGAGTTTTAGAAGCGATAGAAGCTGTCGCGAGTGAAATAAACAGTTACTACATTATTGAGGAGGAAAAACAATATGTATAAAGGACTATTAAAACAGTATGCGTCTTATTTACCAGTGAATGAAAATACACCTGATGTCAGCTTAATGGAAGGAAACACGCCACTTATTCCATTATTAAATATATCAAAACAATTAGGGATTCAGCTATACGGTAAGTACGAAGGAGCGAATCCGACAGGTTCTTTTAAAGATCGTGGTATGGTCATGGCAGTTGCTAAGGCGAAAGAAGAAGGTTCAGAAGCAATCATTTGTGCATCAACAGGTAATACATCAGCATCAGCTGCAGCATATGCGGCACGTCTTGGGATGAAATGTATTATCGTAATACCAGAAGGAAAGATTGCACATGGAAAATTAGCGCAAGCGGTCGCTTATGGAGCTGAAATTATTTCAATAGAAGGGAATTTCGATGATGCACTTAAGGCTGTAAGAAATATTGCTGCAGAAGAGCCGATTACGTTAGTAAATTCAGTGAATCCTTATCGAATTGAAGGGCAAAAAACGGCAGCATTTGAAATTTGTGACCAATTGCAAAATGCACCAGATGTTCTAGCTATCCCTGTTGGGAACGCAGGAAATATTACAGCATATTGGAAAGGTTTCTGTGAATATGAGAAAGAAAAAGGTTATAAGAAGCCAAGAATCCATGGTTTTGAAGCGGAAGGAGCAGCTGCAATTGTAAAAGGGCATGTAATTGAAGACCCTGAAACAATTGCAACAGCAATTCGCATTGGTAACCCAGCAAGTTGGTCGTATGCAGTAGAGGCTGCCGAGCAGTCTTGTGGTGAAATAGATATGGTATCAGATGAAGAAATTTTACATGCGTATAGGTTATTGGCAAAAACTGAAGGAGTTTTCGCTGAACCGGGATCAAATGCTTCATTAGCTGGCGTAATTAAACATGTTAAATCTGGAAAAATCAAAAAGGGAGAAACAGTTGTTGCAGTATTAACTGGAAATGGTTTGAAGGATCCTGATATCGCTATTTCTTCAAATCAACTAGATATCGCAAGTTTGTCAAATGATATAGAACAGATTAAAGATCATATTAAAGGGGTGATTATGTCGTGATACCATTAAGTGTTCGTGTCCCTGCTAGTACGGCAAATGTTGGTCCTGGATTTGATTCAGTTGGAATAGCTTTGTCATTGTATTTAGATGTGGTGGTTAAAGAAAAAGCTGATAAATGGCAAGTAATCCATTCCTTTGAAGAATCAATTCCGACAGACGATAAAAATTTAATCGTTAGCACGGCATGTAAAGTCTGTCCTTCTATATCACCCCATATAATAGAAGTTACTAGTAATATCCCATTAACAAGAGGGCTAGGAAGTAGTGCATCAGCGATTGTAGCTGGGATAGAACTTGCGAATCAACTAGGCAATTTGAACTTAACTGCTGATCAAAAAGTTCAAATTGCTACAAATTTTGAAGGACATCCTGATAATGTTGCTGCTTCTATATTAGGTGGAACTGTAATCGGAGCACTTGATGGAAAGGATATTTCCGTCGTAAGAATTGAGAGCAAGGAATTAGGGGTAATTTCTCTTATTTCGAATGAAGAATTAAATACAGATGAAAGTCGATCTGTATTACCAAAGATGTTTCCGTTTCATGAGGCAGTTAAAGCTAGTGCGATAAGTAACGTATTAGTAGCTGCATTATGTCAAAAGCGGTGGGAAGTTGTAGGTGAAATGATGGAGAGAGACCATTTTCACGAGCCATATCGTTTAGAACTCGTACCGTTATTACCATCTATTCGTAAATGCGCAAAAGAATTTGGTGCGTACGGTACAGCACTTAGCGGTGCGGGACCATCTATTTTTATATTAACGCCATATGAGAAACGTCAAGAAATCGCTGAGCAATTAGCGAGAGTATTTACAGATATGAAAGTATGTGAGCTTGAAATCGACCATAAAGGTATTATTGTAAATAAGGAAGAGCATATTGGATCGTAAAGAAAGCTGGCATGGCTAGCTTTCTTTACGTTGCAAACCTATTTTAAATTAGGTTTTTTCGGAAAAAAATATAAAACAAATGTTGATTTTGAATAATGTAAGTAAAGAGTGCATTCATTTTGGAGGTGATTAAATGAATAAAGAGTCACCAGAAGAAAAAAGAGAGCGTATGAGACAAATTGAATTAAAAAGTAATCCTACGGGTTCTTTACATGACGGACTCAATAGAGCGGAAACAGGTAGTCCAGTTGATATAGCAGGCGGTATGAATTGGAAAGGTACAGGGATAATCATTTTAGTACTACTTTTAGGATACATTGTATACACTTATTTTTTCAGTTAAAGAATGCTTGTTAAAATTTTGATTTGTTTAGTTTCATAATTGTTGAGAAAAAATGCAGTTACTGTATTACATATCTTCTAAGCAAGTTATAGTTATTCATATCAACTTTTAATAATCCAAATAGAGCTAGCAAAATGCTAGCTCTATTATTTTTTGCCACATTCCTGTAACAAACCACCTGTATATTCATTGGTGGAGGTGCAGAGGATGAAAAAAATGATAGCGATATGTCTTCTAACAACTATGCCATTTTCGACTTTAGTCGGTTGTGACGTAAAAGGTAGTAATGCTGTACAAGAGTCTAAAATAAAGAAATCGACGTATAAAGATTTTACTTATGATGTAAATCCAGAAACATTCACATTAACTGTAGAACATGAGGGGGTAAAGGAACAGGCATCACGACCCCTACCGAAAATGAAGGTATCGAATGTAAAAAAAGAAAAGGATCGTACATCGTGGGAATATCCAGATCAAAAAGTAAAAATAAAATTAGAAAAGAAAAAAGACCACTTAAACATTGAAGTGGAATCGACTGGTGCAGAAAGCTTTACATGGCCGAAAGTAGAAGCTGAAAATTATACACTTCCGTTATGGGAGGGTAAGCAAATTCCGAGCAATGATGAGAATTGGAAGAAGTTTTTAAAGGATGATGCATATTCATTTGCTGAATCATTTTCTATGAAGTTTTTCGCATTAAATGGTTCGAAATATTCAATTGTATATATTGCAAACAATATGTTTAATAATGAATTGAAGTTTCATTCGGATCCGAAAATAGGATTTGATTTTACACATGAATTTCCGAGCATAAATAAAAATAAAACATATGGATTTCAATTATATGTGACAAATAATGATGCGGTAAGCATTGCTAAACTGTATAAGGATGATATTGTTCGAAAAGGTGAATTTAAAACATTACAAGAAAAGGCTAGAAAAAATAAAGAAATCGAAAAGTTATATGGAGCGGCGCATTTTTATTTTTGGAATCAAAATGGTCTATCAGAAAATAATATAAATTGGCCAAAACTAAGGGAGCAAATAAATAGCCCGCTGTTTAGTCATATAAAAGAACTTATTCAAAAGAATAGTTCAGAGCCTGGGGAACTGAATGTATTAGATCAAGTAAGTAAACAAGATTTCATTGATAAGTATCAAAAAAATGTTATTTTACGTTATATAAGCGAAGTATTATCCATGAAGGAATTTTATAAAGAGGATATTTTTCAAAACGTTGATCAGGAAGCTAGTGTGCTATTAAAGAAAGGTGTAGGTCACTTAACGAACACAGAATTGTATAGCTTAAATAAGCATTTATTAAAGTCGCTACTTGGTGATGCGGTTGAAGAGGTAAGTAAATGGGGTAATGCAGATGGAACGGACATACTAAAGGAAATGAAAGAGGTAGGAATAGAAAAAGCGTGGATTGGTCTGCCGAACTGGGAACAAGGATTTATGCAACCTAATTTCGTGACAAAAGCGAAGGAAATGGGGTATTTAGTTGGTCCGTATGATTCATATCATTCCATTCACGAAAAAAGTGATAAAAATTGGAACACAGCATCCTTTAATGACCCATCATTATATGAAGAGGCTACTGTAACGAAGAAAAACGGAGAAAAGGTGCAAGGCTTTTTAGGCAGAGGTCGCAAGTTAAACCCGACTTTATCGCTGCCTAGTGTAAAGGAACGCATGAATGATATATTACAAAATGGTCCTAAATATAATTCATGGTTTATTGATTGTGATGCGACAGGTGAAATTTACGATGACTATTCAGCGAAACATATAACGACACAAGAGCAAGATTTAAAAGCACGTTTAAAACGAATGGACTACATTGCGCAAGAAAAGGGTATGGTCGTTGGTTCTGAAGGTGGAAATGATTTTGCTAGTAGTACGATTGCATTTGCACACGGAATTGAAACACCTGTTATTAAATGGGACGATGAAGATATGCGGAAAAATAAAACAAGTCCGTATTATGTCGGTGGATATTGGTCACCAAATCAAAATGTTCCCGAAAAATATGCAAAACAAGTACCATTGAAAGAAGAATATAAACAAGTGTATTTAAACCCAGTATATTCGGTACCATTATATAAATTAGTATACAATGATTCCATTATTACAACGCACCATTGGGAATGGGGAAGTTTAAAGGTAAAAGATGAAGTTGGAAATCGAATGCTGTCTGAATTATTGTATAATGTTCCTCCGTTGTACCATTTAGATGAAGTAGAGTGGAATAAGCATAAAAAAGAAATTACAGAGCATCTAAAAGTTTGGAATGAAGTTCATGAAAAAGCAGTAAAAGAAGAGATGACGAATTTTGCGTATTTGTCAGAAGATAAGCTAGTACAATCTGTTTCTTATGGAAAAAATATTAAAATCATTGTGAACTTCTCAAATGAAGACATGGAAGTAGAAAAAACGAAAATAAAAGCAAAGTCGGCTTTTATTGATAATCAGGGGAAGAAAAGCATGTATACGCCGTTTGAGAAATAATAACGTGAAATATACTGTATTCATAGAGGTTTTATCATTAGCTGGACTCTTTATTCATATCGTTTATCTGGAAAAAGATATCCTAATTTAAAATGAAAGAGTTAATGAATTTATAAATTTGCATGTTGCGAAGTGCTAAATTTTTGAAATTGGTAAATAGTGACTTGCCAAAAATAAGTACGAGAGTATAATGTGAAATGGAATACATATTGGGTTTTAGTAGTAACCTTACAAAATTGTAAGGTTACTGAAAGGAAATTCAATATGAAGATAAATAGACTTACATTATACTTGGTAAAGAGAAAGAGAGGCGAATGGGTATGAGCTCTGAATTAGAACAAAATACGAGAAGTAATAAAAAGCGTTCTAAAAGAAAGTCAATAAAATGGTTCATATTAATTCCATTTTTCCTACTTATTTTTGGAGGAGTAGGATATGGTTCGTTTATATATAATAAAGCAAAAGCTGTTGTAAATGATGCGTATGCGAAAATTGAAAAGTCATCAAAGCGTGATAAAGAAGTTGAACCTTTAAAGGATAATATTTCAATATTAATCATGGGTGTAGATGGAAGTGAAATGAGAAAAAGCCAATATGGCGAAGCAGTTCGAACAGATGCACTTTTATTAGCAACAATTAATAAAGATGATAAGTCTGTTAAGCTAGTAAGTATTCCACGTGATTCACGTGTTTATATTCCAACTAGAAAAAAATTAGATAAAATTACTCATGCTCACGTATTTGGTGGCGTAGAAAGCACACGCGATACGGTGGAAAGATTCTTAAATGTCCCTGTTGATTATTATGTGAAGTTTAACTTTGAATCATTCGTACAAATTGTCGATTCAATTGGTGGTATTGATATTGATGTACCAGTTACTTTCACTGAACAAGATAGTAAAGACCAAGCTGGTATGATCCATTTAGAAAAAGGTTACCAACATTTAAATGGAGAACAAGCACTTGCACTTGCAAGAACGCGTAAAATTGATAGTGACGCAATGCGTGGACAGAGACAGCAACTTGTAATAGAAGCAATTGCCAAAAAAGCGATGTCTGTTCAATCAATTAGCAAAATGGGCTCTTTACTAGATGCGGTTGATAAAAATATGAAAACGAACTTAACATTTGACGATATGCTTGCCATCACAAAAAATATGGCAGGATCTAATTTGGAAATGGAAAAATTGCAAATAGAAGGCACAGATAAACGTATCGGTGGTATTTATTATTACATTCCAAATGAAAAAAATGTAAAAGATATTTCAAAAAAATTAAATGATCATTTAGGTGTAACGCCAAAATCAGTCCGAAATGAATAATAAAAAAAGATTGGCTTTTGCCAATCTTTTTTTTTGGAATGTATTTGTAACTTTTCTGTAACGATTTTTTAGTTTAGAAAAATTATACTCATATGTATGAGTATAATGGATAGGTAAAAAAGTAAAAGGACATATTCAAAATTTGTGGTAAGGAAAGATATCATATGCAGAAATGGTTAAGTATGATGGGAATTATCTTTATATTGACTGGATGTAAAATGTCTGAAGCTCCAACAAGTCTAATGGAAGCTCCTACAAATGAAAAATGGATTAATGAATTAAAGGAACAAATTGATAAAGATTTACCTGTTAATTATCGCTTACTTACTCCAATGTCTAATAGAGATAAACAGACGACATGGTCAATGAATTTCGAGCGAGATAATAAAAAAGAAGCTGTCATCGTATATAAAATACCTAATGAAGATTATCATATATATTTAGCCGTATATGAGAAGAAAAATAATGGATGGAATATGAAGTCAACCTATACATTTGATGGGGAAGAAGTAGATATTGTTGAGGTAGGAGATTTCACAGGGAGTGGGAAAAGGGAACTATTGATAGGAATAACTACCAATCGTGATTTATTAGAAAACACAATGTATGTTTTTTCCGATGAGAGTGACGATATAAAGGAATTTTATAGACAGAAGTATACAAAGTTATTTATAGATGATTTAAACAAAAATGGTTTTAAAGACATAAGCCTTGTTTCGCATATGAAAGATGAACAGTTGAAGGTTCAGTTCATTGAAAAGTTTAAGGTATTGTCAGAGGTTACATTTGATCCGTATATAAATAGTATTCAAAGAATACAAATGGGTCGTATTTCTAAATCATTAAAGGCAGTTGTAATCGATGCGGGAACAGGGGCTCATTCAGGTATAACTTATGTAGCAAAATTTGATCAGGATCATTATGAAGTATTACCTATAGATGGGAAAGAAGATTTATTTAATGAATATGTTGTAGAAAGTAAAGATGTTAATGAAGACGGCATTATTGAATTTGTTCGTACTGTACGCCCAAAAGGTTGGGAAGATAAATCACATGGTGATAGTCCGCTTTTTGAACGTTACATACAGTGGAGTGAATCTGGAATTAAACCAATTGAAGAACGATATATAGATATAGAAAAAGGGTATTATGTGAAAATTCCTAAAGAGTTAATAGGGAAAATTACAATACCAGATCAGCAAAAAGAATCAAATTCTCAAAAGTTTTTGGATACAAGAACAAATAAAATATGGCTTGAAGTTCATATTTTTAAGCGGAAAGAATGGTTCAATATAAAAGGCTACAGCGCAGCAATTAAAACGGCTTCTCACGTATATGCAGTACCGAAGCAATCGGAATTTGAAAAAGTGAAAGCATATATAAAACCGCTAGCGGATTATCAACAAGAGTAGGAGGTGGGAATTATGTCAAAAATTTTAGTTTTAGAAGATGAATTAACGATCCGTAGCTTTATTGTTTTAAATTTAAAACGTGCTGGATTTTATGTAATAGAAGCTACTACTGGAGAAGAAGCGTTACAAATTTTGAGTGAACAAACTGTTGATATAGCACTGCTGGATGTAATGTTACCGGGGATTGATGGTTTAGAAGTTTGTAAGGCTATCAGGAAAGAAAATGAAAAAATGGGTATTATTATGTTAACCGCACGTGTACAAGATGAAGATAAGGTGCAAGGACTAGGAATAGGTGCAGATGATTATATTGCAAAACCGTTTAGTCCAGTAGTATTAACTGCACGTATACAGTCTTTATTAAGAAGAATAGAAGTACATGAAGAAAAAACGAATATTGTTACGTCAGGTCCATTTTCGTTAAATATTATAGAAGAAAGATTGTATAAAGATGGACAATTAGTCGATTTAACACCTACAGAGTATATGATATTACAGTATTTAATGAATCAGGCTTCAAAGCCAGTTTCGCGTGATGAAATTTTAAATATGATTTGGGGAACCAATTACGTAGGTGAGACGAAAGTAGTAGATGTAAATATGAGACGGTTACGTCAAAAGATAGAATGTAATCCATCAGAACCTGAATTTATTCTTACGGTGTGGGGAAAAGGATATGTGTGGAAGGAAAGTATAAGATGAAACGGAAAGTGACTTTATATTTTATGACGGTCATTACACTTATGCTTGTATTATTTGAAGTTGTATTTTCAGTCTCAATTTATCGATACTATTATAATGGTATTGTGCAATATATAGAGTCTCATGCGAAAACGAGTACACGTTTTTTTTCAGAATACAATTCACTATACTTTATTCGATTACAAGAATATAGTGGTGACATAATTAGTAGCTTTCAATTAGAAGGAACAGAATTACAGTTAATTGATCGTCACGGCTCGGTTATACAATCTTCAAGTGGTGAAAAGGTAAAAGGTAAAGTGAATATTCCACAATCATTATTAGAAGGTGAAATGTATAATCAAGTTACTACGAAAGGTAATAAAAAACAACTAGAGGTGCTAAGCCCACTTATACATCAAGGACAAACTATTGGTGTTTTAAAATATACGACTGTTTTAACAAATGTAAATAAAAAGATTATTGAAATTATTACGTTTACTATTTCTGTAGGTATTGTTATTTCGGGAGTCGCCTTCTTAATTAGTAGACGTTTGGCAAATTCATTTGTTGAGCCAATTGAATCCATTATTCAAGCCTCTTCACAAATTGCAGAAGGCACATTAAAGCAAAAAATTAAAGAAGATTATCCTGGAGAATTAGGTGAATTGGCACATAGTTTAAATTATATGGCCTATAAAATAGATAAGGCTGAGCAGATGAAAAATGAATTCATTGCTTCTATTTCGCACGAAATACGAACGCCTTTAACAGGAATTAAAGGTTGGAGTGAGACGTTAAAAACAGTAGATCATTTAACAGAAGAAGAAATAAAGCAAGGTATGGGCATTATTTCAGGTGAGACAGATAGATTGATTCATTTAGTAGAAGAATTGCTAGATTTTTCAAGATTACAATCAAATCATTTTAATTTATATAAACAAAAGGTGCAGTTGTACGATATACTAGAGGAGACGATTTGGCAATTAACTCCTAAATCGGAAGAGAAGGAAATTCAATTTATTACTACTATAGACCGAATTGAATTGATGGGAGATCGAAATAGGTTAAAGCAAGTTTTCTTGAATATTGTTCAAAATGCAATTAAGTATTCACATAAAAAAAGTACAATACACATTGAAGTGACTAAAATAGAAGGACAAGCAGTGATTAAGGTAAGAGACGAAGGGATTGGAATTGCTAAAGAACATTTACCATATATTGAGCAATCATTTTACCAAATTAATAATCATGCTGCAGGTGCAGGTATTGGTTTAGCTATCGTTAAAAAAATGGTAGAGCTTCATGGCGGTGTGCTTAGTGTTACAAGCAAAGAAGGAATAGGAACAACAATTTTGATAAAACTCCCATTATAATACAAATAAAATCTATTTATATGGTGAAATAAAAATAAATAGATGTATAATTATATTGGGCGATTTATATATAAGATTAATAGGGAGAGGAATTCGATAGAATGGAAAAAGCTTTAAAAATTAAACAAATAGTAGTCGTTTTAATAGCGATTGCCGCAGTAGCTATTGGGTATTACATGTTTCAATCAATTACTTCACCAGCAAAAGCTGTTGCGAAACAAGAAAATGTAGTGCAGCTTGCAAGTGAACAGCCGAAAGTTGAAATGAATAAAACGGCACCAAGTCGTTTTAATGGAAAAGAAAGAAAAGTTGCTTATCTTACATTTGACGATGGGCCAGGGAAATATACGGCTGAATTATTAAATACGCTAAAACAACATGATGCGAAGGCGACGTTCTTTTTAATTGGAGCGAATGTAAAAGAATTTCCTGATTTAGTGAAACGTGAAAATGCTGAGGGTCATTATGTAGGCATGCATAGTATGACACATAATTTCGCAAAGTTATATAAAAATGGCGAGTATGTAAATGAGATGAAAGAAGATCAAGGTTTAATCGCTAATATTATTGGGAAATCACCTAAATTAACACGTCCTCCATATGGTTCGATGCCTGGATTGAATGAAGGTCTCCGAAATAAAGTGGTAGAAGGCGGATTTAAAGTATGGGATTGGACAATTGATTCATTAGATTGGAGATACAATAAAATGCCAGTTGATGCAGCTGCAGCACAAATTGCTCAAAACGTATTAACAAACGCAACAAAACCACAAGAAGTAATTTTAATGCATGATATTCACCCGCAATCAGTTGCTGCTGTGCCAGCAATTTTAAAGGGGCTAAAAGAAAAAGGTTATGAGTTTGAAGCTTATCATGAAGAGAGTCACTTCCCAGTGAACTTCTGGCATGATAACCGTATGTAATGGAGGAATGAACGTTGAAGTATGGAAAAGTAGCAGTAGTTGGAGCATTATCAGTAGGACTTTTAACAGGTTGTTTCGGTGAAAAGCCAGAAGAAAATCTATATACAGCTTTTGAAACAGCAGCAACACAAGAAAAATCTTTAGTGGATGAAGCAAAAAAATTAGAGCAGTTAGAGAAACAAGGGCAAGAATTATATGCTCAAATTTTGCAAGAAGGTAAAGATCATAATGAAGCAGTTGTGAAGAAAATAGAGCAAGCTACTGCAAATGTAGATGATCGTGAAAAAGTATTGAAAAGTGAGAAAGAAATGCTAGAAAAAGCACAGAAGGAAACGAAATCTGTTCAAAGTAATATAGAGAAGATTGAAGATAAGAAGTTACAAAAACAAGCAAAAGCAGTAGAAGAGTCGTATAAGAATCGTTATGATGCATTCCAAAAGATGAATGAAAATTACACGAAAGTGTTAGCGACTGAAAAAGAACTGTATGAAAAATTAAAAGTAAAAGAAACGAAATTAAAAGAAATCGGTGAAAAAGTTAAAACTGTTAATGAATTAAATGTGGAAGCACAAAAGTCGAAAGAGCAGTTTAACAAATTTACAAAAGAGTATAATGACAGTAAATTAGCATTCTACAAAGGTGCAGAAATTAAGATTAAAGATCAGAAATAAAGAAGAATCTAAAGTGTAATAAAAAGCCGGAGAAACATCGTTATAAATGTTTTTTCGGTTTTTTACGTTAAATGAATAGAAAAGACTGGAATTGATATCATAAAAGAGTTATAGTGAGTTATTCTAAGGGAAACATTGTAAAGTAAGGAGAATAGGAATATGTCATATGAATTTTTACTCAAATTAGGTTTAGCACTCTTTTTAGGATTATTCATCGGGATAGATAGGCAGCTAAAGAATAAACCACTTGGTGTGAAAACAAGTATGGTTATTTCTGTAGCAAGTTGTTTAATTACGATGGTTTCAATTGAATCTGTGCATGTATATTCTGTTCCAGGACATACAAATATGGATCCGATGCGACTGGCCGCTCAAATTGTTAGTGGAATTGGTTTTCTTGGCGCAGGTGTCATTTTACGAAGAAGTAATGACGTTATTTCTGGATTAACAACAGCTTCTATGGTGTGGGCTGCTTCAGCTTTAGGAATCGCAATTGGTGCGGGATTTTATTTACAAGCGACAGTTGCTATGGTTTTAATTATTTTAGCGATTAATGTACTTCCGCAACTTGTGAAAATTGCAGGACCGTATTCATTAAGACAAAAGGATTTATCTATAAAAATTACTGTTAAAGAGCATCATGAGTTAGATGGTATATTTAAGCAAATTAAAAATTTAGGCATGCATGTGAAACGCGTGAAAATTAAAGATATAGATAGTGGAGCATTTCAGCAACTAGAGATGGTTATTTTAGCTCCAGAAGATTTATATACAACAGAATTATATAGTTCCCTGAAAGAGATTGATCGAGTAGTTTCAGTTGAAGTGGAAAGTAGATAATTGTGATAAAAAAGAGTGAAGTGAATTCACTCTTTTTTATTTGGATTTTTAAGGAATGAAATTGATATAATGATGAGTAATAAAGGGGGAGAAATGATGGGAATACATATTAGAAGAGCAATAAAGGATGATATACAAGGTATAGCAAAGGTGCATGTCGATAGTTGGAAAGCAACGTATAAAGGGATATTTGCTGACGAAATTCTAGATAATATAGCATATGAGAAACGAGAAAAACAATGGGAAGATATTTTTCAAAAAGAGGGTAATCATCAATTTAGATTTGTAGCAGAGAATTTAAATGGAGAAATAGTTGGATTCATCGATGGGGGAGTAGAAAGAACTGGTACATATAATTGTGATGGAGAATTATATGCAATCTACCTTTTACAAGAGTATCAAGGAATGAAAATAGGACAAAAGTTATTTCAAGCTTTATTATCGGATTGTATAAATAATGATATGCAATCACTTTTAGTTTGGGTTGTTACGAATAATCCTTCTAAAAAGTTTTATGAAAAATTTAACCCAGAAAAAATTGATACAAAATTTTTAGAGCGATTACAGGTAGAAGAGACAGCATATTGCTGGAGAGATATAAATAATATTATTATGTAAATTTTATGTTTGAAAGAGGTATACCAATTAAGGTATACCTCTTTTGTTTAAACATTTTGGATAGATTACTAATGAAAAATAGTAAGTATGTAGTTTGAAACTGAGTATTTTTTTGTGTATTTTTAACTAGATTAAAGAAAAGAGGGAAAACAATAAAAATTAAAGCAGATAAAAAAATTCTGAAATATACTATTGAATTGAATATCATTATCAATTAGAATCATAGTTGATAACGATATTCAATTATCAATTGTAATATGAAATTCTCATAGCGTTAATATAAAGAGGAGGACCAACATGCAGCATGCGAAACAAATCGCAGAACATGCAACATTACAAAGCTTTTTAAACTGTTATTTAAGAGAAACAGGGAGTGGAGAATGGATTACAGAGGATGAAAGAATGAAGAGTATCTTCAGTAATACGTTGAATAGAGATACAGTCCCCACATATTTATGTTGTCGGCTATCGGCACAGAACGTTACTTTGTATGGAGAAGTTATATATAAATCATCAACAGATCGCCATTTGTTTGGAGAACAATTTTATTATCAAATTGGAGATAGTAATTCTGTTATTACAGCAGATTACGTTACAGTTATTACATTTTTAATAAAAGAGATGTCTATCAACTACGGAGAAGGAACGAATCCTGCGGAACTTATGCTTCGAGTCATTCGTAGTTGTCAAAATATTGAGGAATTTACAAAAGAGAGAATAGAAGATAAATCCGCATTATACGGTTTCCATACAACTTTTATAGAAGCGGAGCAGTCTTTATTATTTGGGCATTTAACTCATCCTACACCAAAGAGTAGACAGGGGATATTGGATTGGAAAAGTGCAATGTATTCTCCAGAATTAAAAGGAGAATGTCAGCTTCATTATTTTCGGGCACATAAAAGTATAGTAAATGAAAAATCATTATTATCAGATTCTACAACAATGATTATAAAAGAAGAATTAAGCAATGATGAGACGGTTAGTAAGGAATTTATAGCGAAGTACTGTAAGGAAGATCAATATGCATTAATTCCAATTCATCCGCTTCAGGCAGAATGGCTCTTGCATCAAGCTTACGTACAAGATTGGATAGTTCAAGAATTGCTTGAGTATATTGGACCTGTAGGTAAGTATTATATGGCAACATCATCACTAAGGACACTGTATCATCCCGATTCGAAGTATATGCTTAAGTTTTCATTTCCGGTGAAAGTAACGAATTCAATGCGTATTAATAAACTGAAAGAACTTGAGAGTGGTCTTGAAGGGAAGGAAATGTTAAATACGGCTATTGGTGAAGTACGAGAAAGATTTCCAGGATTTGATTTTATTTGTGATCCAGCCTTTATTACATTAAATTATGGAACACAAGAATCTGGATTTGAAGTAATTATTCGTGAGAATCCTTTTTATAGTGAACATGCAAACGACGCAACATTAATTGCTGGGCTAGTTCAAGACGCTATACCTGGAGAGCGTACGCGGTTATCGAATATTATTCATCGTCTAGCAGATTTAGAAAGTAAAAGCTGTGAAGAAGTAAGCTTAGAGTGGTTTAGACGATATATGAATATTTCTTTAAAGCCAATGGTATGGATGTATTTACAGTATGGTGTTGCATTAGAAGCTCATCAGCAAAATAGCGTTGTTCAGCTAAAAGATGGTTATCCGGTCAAATATTATTTCCGTGATAATCAAGGATTTTATTTCTGTAATTCAATGAAAGAAAAGCTTAATAATGAATTAGCTGGTATTGGAGAACGTACTGGAAATTTATATGACGACTATATTGTGGATGAGAGATTTCGTTACTACTTAATTTTCAATCATATGTTTGGCCTCATTAATGGTTTTGGCACAGCAGGATTAATTAAGGAGGAAATTCTTCTCTCGGAATTAAGGTCTGTACTTGAATCATTCCTTCCGTCTAACCGGGAACCTTCAACATTTTTAAGAGAATTATTGGACGAAGATAAGTTAGCGTGTAAAGCAAATTTACTAACGAGATTTTTCGATGTCGATGAGTTAAGTAATCCATTAGAGCAAGCAATTTATGTGCAAGTACATAATCCGCTCGTTAGAGAAGTGGCTGTTCGTTCATAAATAGCGTTAAAATTTCACGTAATACAAATAATGGTATTTTGTCATAAGGTGGAGGGTTTTATGAGAGTGGACATGTATCATACGAAAGTATTGAAGGCGCTCGAATCAGAAGATTGCATTTCAGTACGAAGAAGAGTGCTACGTCAATTAGTAGAATCGTTAATTTATGAGGGGATTATTACGCCGGTTCGCATAGAAAAAGAAGAACAAATTCTTTTTCTAATACAAGGACTTGATGAAGAAGACAAAAGTGTCACGTACAAATGCTATGGCAGGGAACGGATGACATTTGGACGTATTTCTTTAGACTCATTAATAGTAAGAGTCCAAGATGAACAGCAAGAAATACAGTCTGTCTCGCAATTTCTAGAAGAAGTTTTTCGGGTTACTAGTGTAGAACAAGCTAAATTAGATTCTTTTATGCACGAATTAGAACAAACAATATTTAAAGACACGATTGCACAATATGAAAGAAATAATAAGAGAGAATATACTCAAAAATCTTACGATGAGTTTGAAAGCCAATTAATAGATGGCCATCCATATCATCCTAGTTATAAAGCACGTGTTGGATTTCAATATCGTGACAATTTTCAATATGGTTATGAATTTATGCAGCCAATAAAACTCATATGGATTGCAGCACATAAGAATTATGCGACTGTAGGTTATGAGAATGAAGTGATGTATAACAACATTTTAAAAGAGGAGATTGGCGATCGTAAATTAGAAGAGTTTATGGAACGAATTCGTAATAAGGGATGTAATCCAAAACAGTACGTGTTTATACCTGTTCACCCATGGCAGTGGGAGAATTTCATCATTTCAAATTATGCGGATCATATACAGGGTAAATTTATTATTTATTTAGGAACATCAGAGGACGATTATTGCGCGCAACAGTCAATGAGAACGTTAAGAAATATTACGAGTCCAAAGAAACCGTACGTTAAATTATCGATGAATTTACTCAACACTTCAACACTTCGTACGCTGAAACCATACTCTGTTGTAAGTGCACCAGTAATATCAAATTGGTTAAATGATGTTGTAAGTAATGACGCCTATTTAATGGATGAAGCACGTTTAATCTTGTTAAGTGAGTTTTCAAGTGTAACGTATGACACGAATAAGAAAGCTATATATGGTTCATTAGGATGCATTTGGCGCGAAAGCGTTCACAAGTATTTAGATGCACAAGAGGATGCAATTCCTTTTAATGGTTTATACGCTAAAGAGAAAGATGGTACACCAATTATTGATGCGTGGTTGAATAAATATGGAATGAAGGATTGGCTACAATTACTTATTCAAAAAGCGATAATACCAGTTATACATCTTGTTGTAGAGCATGGCATCGCACTGGAATCACATGGACAAAATATGATTCTAGTCCATAAAGAAGGGGTGCCTGTTCGTATTGCGTTAAAGGATTTTCATGAAGGGCTTGAGTTTTATCGTCCATATTTGAAAGAAGTTGACAAATGTCCCGACTTTACTAAAATGCATAAAACATATGCGAATGGAAAAATGAATGATTTCTTTGAAATGGATCGCATTGAATGTTTGCAAGAGATGGTGTTAGATGCACTATTTCTGTTTAATTTAGGAGAATTAGCATTCGTACTTGCGGATGAGTATGGATTGAAAGAAGAACATTTTTGGATGATGGTTGTTGAAGAAATTGAAAATCATTTAAGAATATATCCACATTTGAAAGGTAGATTTGAAAATATTCAATTATATGCACCTACATTCTATGCTGAACAATTAACGAAACGTCGATTATATATGGATGTGGAATCGCTTGTTCATGAAGTTCCAAATCCATTGTATAGAGTAAGACAACTTATGAAACAAAAATCAGCTGTTACAGGGGGAAATTATGCTAATCGTTAATAAACAAGAGTATAGCAAAAGTGATTTTGAATTGAGATTACAAGTTTATGAGGAAATGGAACAATTTCAAAAAGCAGAAGGAAATAGATTTGCACTTTGTCTGAAAGATCCATTCGATATTATTACGCTTGTGTTTTTCTTAAAAGAAAAGAAATCATCAGTATTACTTATACATGAAGATACGCCAAAAGAAACGGCTATTGAAATGGCAAAGCGTGCGAATTGTGTAGGGATTTTATATGGAGAATATGGCGATTTTACAAAATTAGAAGTAGGGAACTTTTTACTAGAAGAGCCTTCTTTATTGCAATA
This sequence comes from Bacillus sp. PK3-067, assembly GCF_056738645.1. Taxonomy (NCBI): domain Bacteria; kingdom Bacillati; phylum Bacillota; class Bacilli; order Caryophanales; family Bacillaceae; genus Bacillus; species Bacillus sp. PK3-067. The sequence goes on from NZ_CP096490.1 coordinate 1,836,476, forward strand.
TAGTTCGGGAACTACGGGAGAACCGAAACTGATTCGTAGAGCATGGACGGAAGTTGATACAGAAATTACTGCCTATAATGAAGCTTTAAACTGTGAAGTAGATGAAGTGCCAATCGTTATGGCTCCTGTTTCACATTCATACGGACTAATATGTGGTACGTTATCAGCAATTACGAGGGGGAGCAAGCCTGTAATCATTACGAACAAAAATCCTAAATTCGCATTAAATATAGTTCGCAATACAGAAAAACATATTATATATGCAGTACCACTTATGTTACACATTATGGGGAGTTTTCCATTAGGAACGTTCCAGTTTCATAAAATTATGACATCAGGATCGCCTTTGCCAGAAGCACTATTTTATAAACTAAAAAAAATGACAACATATATGATGCAGCAATACGGTTGTTCTGAAGCAGGTTGTATTAGTATATGTCATGATATGAAAAGCCATTTAGATTTAGGAAACCCTCTACCTCATGCAAGTATAAGCATAGGTTCAGATGAAAATGCACCGGAAGAAATCGTCGTGAAAATGAATGATAAGGAAATTTTCACGAAGGATTTAGGGTATAAATCTGAGCGTGGCATTCATTTTATGGGGCGTATGGACGATGTAATTAATGTCTCAGGATTAAAAGTCTTTCCTATAGAGGTAGAAGAAACGATGCTTCGATTGGAAGGTGTGCAAGAGGCAATTGTATATCGGGGGAAACATCCTGTGATGGGCGAAATAGTTAAAGCGAAAGTGATCTCTCATGTTGATCCAGTGAAAATAAGAGAATGGTGTATTCAGCACTTACCTTCTTATAAAGTTCCGCATGAAATTGAAAGTGTAAATGAAATTCCTAAAAATAAAACTGGAAAAGTAAGTAGAAAGTTACTAGAGATGGGAGAGGTTACAACATGAGACGGGAAGCGTTAAAGAATGCCGTGTTAAAAATTATGATAGAAAAAATGGAACTGAAAAATGTAACGCATTTAGAAGAAACGATGCGCTTAAATCAAGATTTATATATAGATTCGGTAATGATGTTACAGCTTATTGTATACATAGAAATGGATGTAAAGCTATGCGTTCCAGAGGATGAGGTAGACCCAAAGGCATTTCTTACTGTAGGATCTTTGCTTGATTTTATGGAAGAGTTAGAGCCGTTACAGGAAGTAAATGTGAATAACTAACCTTTAGGAAAGTGGATGAGAGTATGACTTCAATTAAAGTGCACTGTTTAGTGAGTTGTTTTTGTGAAATTATAAAAAGGCGTAGCGACATTGATTTTCGTCCATTTTATTTTGGACTATGGGATGGAGATTTTGATATAACACAAGGCGGAATTATTTCATATCACTCTGAAAACATTAACCATGATCATTATTTACTTTGGTTTGAAAAATTGTACGGTATTAAAGTAAACGAATGGTATGATCATGCAAAAGATAAAGATAGCAATGTAGAAACGTTTTTAGAATTAGTAGAAAACAAGCCGGAAAATCGTTATGTCATTGTAATGGTTGATATGTCTCTATTACCAGAGAGGGAAAATAAATTTCATCAAAAACCGTTTCCACATTATTTAATGATATCAAAAACAGAGAAAGAAGAAGAGTGGTTCATGCTAGATCCTGATTTTCGTTGGGAAGGAAATATGGAAAGAGAAAAAGTACTTCACTCTATTCAAGATAACCCATTTGGTGGAGGTTATTTCATTGATATAGAAGGAATTGGGGAGCCAACGCAAGAAACAGTAGCTAGTTATTTCACAGAAACATTCAAAAAGAACGAAAATGAACTGACTATGGAACTGAAAAATTTAATTGTAAAAATGGCAAATGAGGAAGAAGGATATGCGCTTTCTGGACTTGTAGCAGCAGTAAAACAAATACCAGTACTTGCAATTCGTAAATATAGTTATGAGCATGCCTTTGCATACTTCCGTGAAACGTTGCAATATTCGGAGCAAGAATTTGATTATTGGTGTGATCGGGTAGAGGATATTGTACAAGGATTTACAAATGTACAGTATCGTGCAATTAAAATGGCAATGACGAATAATAAAGGTATGCTAGTATCGATTATTGAAAAACTGGATGAAATGAATGCAATTGAACTGCAAATTAAGAAGGAATTAGAGAGACAGTTTCTATCATGGAAAGGTATGAAAACAAATCAATCTGTCGCAACTCTTTAATAAGCTAACTGAATTTAAGATAGGGGAGTTTAATACTATGAAATATTCGCTATGTACCATTTCATTTCGTCATCAATTAATTTCATTTACTGATATTGTTCAATTTGCATATGAAAACGGTTTTGAAGGAATTGAATTATGGGGGACGCATGCACAAAATTTGTACATGCAAGAACGTGAAACGACAGAACGAGAATTGAATTTTCTAAAGGATAAAAACTTAGAAATTACGATGATAAGTGATTACTTAGATATATCATTATCAGCAGATTTTGAAAAAACGATAGAGAAAAGTGAACAACTTGTAGTACTAGCTAATTGGTTTAATACGAATAAAATTCGCACGTTTGCTGGGCAAAAAGGGAGCAAGGACTTCTCGGAACAAGAGAGAAAAGAGTATGTGAAGCGAATACGTAAGATTTGTGATGTGTTTGCTCAGAACAATATGTATGTGCTGTTAGAAACACATCCCAATACACTAACGGACACATTGCCTTCTACTATAGAGTTATTAGAAGAAGTAAACCATCCGAATTTAAAAATAAATCTTGATTTTCTTCATATATGGGAGTCTGGCGCAGATCCAATAGACAGTTTCCATCGATTAAAGCCGTGGACACTACATTACCATTTTAAGAATATATCTTCAGCGGATTATTTGCATGTGTTTGAACCTAATAATGTATATGCTGCAGCAGGAAGTCGTATTGGTATGGTTCCGTTATTTGAAGGTATTGTAAATTATGATGAGATTATTCAGGAAGTGAGAGGTACGGATCTTTTTGCTTCCTTAGAATGGTTTGGACATAATTCAAAAGAGATATTAAAAGAAGAAATGAAAGTATTAATAAATAGAAAATTAGAAGTAGTAAGTTCGTAATGTGAAATGATGTGAGAGTCTCGTTTTAGAGGCTCTTTTTTTATGGTAAAAAATAACCAAAAATTTCCATGTATTTTAATTTGAATTTAACACAATTTATATATAAATAAGGAGGTGATTGGTAATGGCTAGAAATCGTAATTCTAATCAATTAGCATCACATGGAGCACAAGCAGCTTTAGATCAAATGAAGTATGAAATTGCACAAGAGTTCGGTGTACAACTTGGAGCTGATACTTCTTCACGTGCAAACGGTTCTGTAGGCGGTGAAATCACAAAACGCCTAGTAGCGATGGCAGAACAACAGCTTGGTGGCGGATATACTCGCTAAATGTAGAAGGTTATAGGAGAAAGGAAGGATTCTTCCTTTCTTTTTTTTTTCAATTAATTGGTATGAATATATTGCGAACAGAATTCAAAGAATAAAAGTAATACTATATTTTACCCAATTTCTTTTGTTGTGAATGGGAAGTATTAAAGATGTAATAGCCCTGGTGGAATGAAAATTATGTTCCAGCAGGGCTATTATATGGTAAGAAATATATGATGAAAGGTTCCGAAATCAACATGTTAAAAAAAGAAAACTGTTGTTTAATTGCGCTTGCATCAGTTCCACTTGTCATGACATTAGGGAATTCAATGCTCATTCCAATCTTGCCGACAATTGAAAAGAAATTACATATTTCATCGTTTCAAGTATCCATGATTATTACAATTTACTCTATCGTAGCCATTTTACTTATACCGATTGCTGGTTATTTATCAGATAGATGGGGACGAAAGATGGTAATGGTTCCGAGTTTGCTGATTGCGGCTATAGGAGGAGCTATAACTGGTTGGGTATCTTGGAAAGTTGATAATCCCTACACTTGGATATTAATCGGTAGAGCGATTCAAGGTATTGGTGCTGCTGGGGCAATGCCGGTTGTTATACCGTGTGTTGGTGATTTATACAAAGACGAAAAACAAGTTAGTACAGGCTTGGGAATTATTGAGACATCCAATACATTTGGAAAAGTGCTGAGCCCTATTTTAGGATCTGCTCTTGCTGCCATTGTATGGTTCTTACCATTTTGGGCGATTCCAGTTTTATGTATCATATCAATTGTTTTGTTACTTGTTCTAGTAAAGGCAAAGAAACAAGAAGGAGAAGTACCACCACTTAAAGAGTTTATAAAATCTATTCTGTCTACGTTTCGAGAAAAAGGAAGATGGTTAATTGCCATTTTTGCATTAGGTGCAATTATTATGCTTATTTTATTCGGAATTCTCTTTTATTTGTCGACTATACTGGAATCAAAGTATGACATTCATGGTATATGGAAAGGGTGTGTGCTTGCTATCCCGTTACTTGTACTGTCACTTAGTTCATATATGGCCGGTAAAAAAATTGGAGATAATCAAAATGTTATGAAGAAGTGTATTTATATTGGTTTTTTAATGGCAGCTGCATCAGTCATCATTCCTTTATTTATAAAAGGGATTTATTTACTACTTCTTTGTCTCGTTATTATGGGGATAGGGATTGGTATGGCACTCCCATGTTTAGATGCCCTCATTACACAAGGAATTGAAAAGGAGCAAAGGGGAACGGTTACGTCATTTTATAGTTCAATGCGATTTATCGGTGTAGCAGCTGGACCACCTTTATATTCTTTTTTCATGAAAGGGGCGGACCATGAAGTGTTTTATTTGACAAGTATTTTCGCTGCCATTGGTGCTATCATAGCAATCATTTGGATTAAACCAGCAAAGGATGCAAAGACGGTAAAACAGAAACCAGAGCCTACTTCATAATTTGTAAGAGAATTGCATGATGTTTTGAGTAACATGCAATTCTCTTTCGTTCATTAAGAATAAATAACTTGTTTTAACATATAAAGCGCGACACCCCATATGATGAGACCAGAAAATTTATTTAATAATAAAATTGTCTTTCCGGTTGAGTCTAGTCTTTTTAGAAATTTCCCTGCTAACGCTAAGCTTATAAACCAAATCCAAGAAACGATAATAGTTGCAAGTGTGAAAGCCCATTTTTCACTTCCTATGTATTGAATAGAATTTGTTCCAATTACACCGATTGTGTCTAAAATAGCATGTGGATTTAATAACGAAACGGATGCTGCGAAAAGGATTTGCTTTTTTAAGGGCATACTTTTTTCTTGTTTTACATCGTTGGAAGGGTTACTTCTCCAAATAACAAAGCCCATGTATAGGAGAAAGAAAAATCCAACTATATATAACGAGTTAGTTAGCCAAGAAAAAGTAAGGAGTACAAGGGAGACACCTTGCACTGCAATCAATATGAGTAACGTATCACATATAGAGGCAGTTAATACTACAGGGGCTGCCCTCCAAATGTTTGGTTGGCTCGCACCTTGGTTAAAGACAAAAACATTTTGTACACCTAATGGAATGATAAGTCCAAATGCAAGAATGATACCATGAATAATTGCTTCACTCATCATATTACCTCCTATTTTAATTCATTATGATAGTGTATATTGTATAGAAGAAATGAAAATTTGTATCCATCCATATGGTTGGGGAGGTTACCAACCAAAAAGAATATAAGGTGATATAATGGAAAGATTCGTTTGGAAACCGAATATGTCTCTAGCGACTCCTCTGTATAAACAAATAGAAACGTATATAAAAGAAAGGATCGTTAATGGAGAATGGACCGTTGGAACGAAATTACCTTCACAAAGAGATTTGGCACATACATTTGGTGTGAATCGAAGCACAATTGTAATGGCTTTCGGTGAACTAGTTGCAAAGGGATACATAGAAGGGAATGGCAGGAAAGGAACAATTGTTGTAAATAATAATGAGAATGCTTCAACTTACGCACCCCCGCCTAATTGGCAGTCTTATGTAGAAACAGGACTTCATTATCCGAATCTCCCAGCTATTCAGGAGATTAATCAAGCTGAATTTTATCCACATGTAATTCGATTAGGAACAGGTGAGCTCGCGCCGAGTCTCTTACCTGAGAAAAAGATGAAAGAAATTATGAATAAGCTTTTAAAGTCAAATGTGACGCTTGGGTATGAAGAGCCGAAAGGAAATTTTTATTTAAGGGAAAAGATTTCCGAATACTTAAAGGGGCATGGTATATGTGTATCTCCTGACTCTATATTAATTGTTTCAGGAGCAATTCAAGCGCTGCAACTTATCTCTATGGGGCTTCTTCCAAAAGGGGCATCCATCTTATTAGAAAAACCATCCTATTTATATTCGCTTAATGTTTTTCAATCCGCAGGAATGCGTTTCATTGGAATACCAATGGATGAGAACGGTTTAAATACATCATATATTACAAAATATAAGAAGCAATTTAATGCATCTATTTTATATACAATCCCGTCTTTTCATAATCCAACGAACTTTAGTATGAATGCGAAGAGACGAATAGAAGTGATGGAAATATGTAATGAAATTGGATTACCTATTATAGAGGACGCAGTGTATCAAGACTTATGGTTTGATGCACCTTGTTCGAAACCTTTAAAAGCCTATGATAAAAATGGAATCGTACTACATATTGGAAGCATGTCCAAAGTAATTAGTCCAGGGTTAAGAATTGGATGGATTGTTGGACCTGAGCCAGTAATTCAAAGATTGTCAGACATAAAAATGCAAACAGATTATGGTTCAAGCACTATATCCCAGCAAATTGCAGCAGAGTGGTTTACAAATGGTCTATATGATGAGCATTTGCGCTTTGTAAGAAGTGAATTGAAAAAACGAAGAGATTTTATGTTACTAATGTTAGATAAATATCTTCGTGAAATAGCAACTTGGCATGAACCAACAGGGGGATTTTATATATGGGTACATATAAAAGTAACCATTTCATATCGCAGTTTATTTGATAAAGCTCTGCAAGAAAAGGTTTTATTAAACCCAGGTACTTTATATGATAGAAGTGCAAATCAATTTTTGCGCCTATCGTATTCATACGCAACGTTAGAAGAAATTGAAATAGGTATAAAAAAACTTGCACAACTAATGAAAAAGTAAGAGGAGAAAGTAATGAAACAATATGTAATTTGCCAAATGATCAATGGAGAAAAATATTTAGCTGCTTATGCGGAGACGAAGCAAGAAGCGATTGAAAAAGCAGAACTGTTAGGATTAAGAACGGGAAATCGTTACATAGTTATTACTGCAGAGGAAGCCGAAGGGTTAACGTATCCTTAAACAATGTACGAGATTATATAATAATAAATAAGTCTAGTAATATAAGAAATTACTAGACTTATTTATTATTAAGTTGTTAAACGTTCTCGTATTTATACGCAAAGTAATAATATTATGAGTCAAGTTGACGAAAAAATCGATTTGTCTTTCGGTCTTGCTTTCCTTTTCTATATTCATCGATATATTGCCTAAAGTTCCAAGCTTGTAAAAATTTATTAGCAGAGTTATAACCAGAATTGTAAAGCCATTCTTTTTCTTCCTTTGTCAGTTCAAAATTAGTACTTGTAATCGTTCCTGTTGGAATTGTAATCGTTCTTGCTTTTGATTCCTTATCTAAATGACGTAAATCATGAGCTTGCATCATTGTTTTAAATAGTCCTTTGAACATGGAAATAGGCTCGTTATAGTGAGCAGGATCAGCTTGAATCTCATCTTTTACAAAATGAAATCCGAAAGTCGGCCAGCGAGGAGTGGTAGGTGAATCGAAGATCCAAATTGGATAATTACTTAGAATTCCTCCATCAACCATATAACAAGGCTGCTTCCATTTTGGAGTTCTCCATTTTACGGGTTCAAAGAAGAAGGGGATTGTACTACTCATTCTTACCGCTTTAGCGATAGAGAAGCGATAATTTAAAAATCCGTAGTTTGGTAAGTCGTCAGGAAAGACAACCATTTTACCATTACTAATATCAGAAGCGATGATTTTGAGTTTGTTTAGATCCGGTAAATCAGTAAATAAATGAACACCTTTTTTTCGAAGTAATTCTTCAATCCATTCTTCTATAAATACATTAGAGTATATACCTAGAGTAGTCCATGCACTTAGTCCTTTTCCGATAAAGGGGATTTTGTCAATAAAGGTTTTCTTCGTAAATTTGTTATAATCGATATCAGTTATAATCGTTTTTAGCTCTGAACAAGAATATCCTGCCGCTACAAGTGCCGCAATAATTGCACCAGCTGATGTTCCAGCTATACGTTCCCATTCATAACCTTTTTCGGCTAATGCGCAAATTGCTCCAACATGTGCAATACCGCGTACACCGCCTCCTTCAAAAACACCATCGATCTTCATTAAACATACTTCCTTTCAAATAAAAGATTTGGAAATGGCAAAAAAGCACGTATTGTACGTGCTTTTTTACAATGGTTTTTAAGTTTACTAGCAGCCTACAAAGCCGCCCCAACAGCTAGCTCCGATGATGATTAGAAGGATGAATAAAACGATTAATAAAGCGAAACCTCCGTAACCACAACCACCACAGCTACCGCCGTAACCGTAACCGCCGCAACTATATCCGTAACCCATGTGGAATTCCTCCTTATATTAAAAATAAAAATGAACGAGGGGAAAATGTACTGGAAGAACTAAAGAACTATCGTGTTTGTAGGAACAATGTATAGTATGCTTTTTTAAACTTGTTCGCGTACGAAGGATAAGCCCGTTTTTGGGAGGCTTGTTGATTTTGTAAAGAATGAAGTATAATCTTTGTACTATGATATAAATAAGTATGTAAATGTAAGGAGAATTTATGAATAAAAAAATTGAAGTATTAATTGATAAATATGAACTAACACACTTGAAAGAAGAACTTATTAATACTGTATTTTCTTGTATAAAAGTTGTGCCAAAGCAGCAGGGAACTGTTGCGATAGGTAGTTCGAAAATGGGAGGAGTTCCTGATCTACCAGCTTTATTTGAATATCCAAAGCATAAAGGAAATCCACTACAATTTATCGCGCAATTTAACTTAAGTGATTTACAAAACGTTGGTATGGATCACAATCTTCCTAAGACGGGGATGCTGTATTTCTTTTGCATTGAAAATTATTTTGAAGAAAATGTGAATCTAACAGAAGCTGGGCGTGTACTTTATTATGATGTTCCTGTAGAGCAATTACGAAGAGAAAATGAAATACAAGCGAAATATAACCAGTGTGCAATTACTTTTGAGCTGACATACAAATTACCAGAACTTTTCATTGAAGATGAGGCTGATTCAGATCGTTTCTTGCAATTACTTGAAGAGCTAATTCCAGATAACTACGATAACCATCAAATGTTTGGTGAGCCATTCTCTGTACAAGAAGAAGTGTTATATGAGACAGGAGAATATATGGGAGTAGACCCGCAGCAAATGACTCTTTTATTCCAAATTGATTCAGATCATAAAAATTGTAATATGGTTTGGGGAGAACTAGGGATGCTATATTTCTGTATTAGTAATGAAGATTTGAAAAATCAACGTTTTGAAAATACATGCTGTGTATTACAAACATGCTAATGAAAAAGGTTGTTCTTTTAAAAAGAACAACCTTTTTATGTGAATTAGTTAATATGCATAATCTCATATGACCTATACGAAAAAGTATTGTATACTCTGAAACTATACGATACTTTTTCGTATAGTTATAGAATATAAGGAGTGACAAGATGGGAAAGACAAGTAAGTATGTGACAGCTGCCGCACTTTGTTCAACTATAGTAATGGGAGGCTTGCAAGCGTCATCTGTATCTTATGCAGCTACAAATCCGACTACAGTGACAGCACAATCAGATGTAAAGTTATTAGATGATTTCAGAAAAGAATTAAAAAAACAGATTGATAATCGAGAAGAAAATATTACAATCACATATAAAACAAAAGATAGAAATGCTAGAAATATTATGGATCAATTGTATGGTGAGTTTAATAAAATTGTAGATGCTGATGAGTATGTAAAATATAATGTAGCGTCTACTAGATATTCTATTAAAGGAATGCCAGGGGACTATACGTTTACACTGCAAGTAAAATACCGTGAATCAAAAGAACAAACTCAATATGTAAAAGCTCAGGCGAAATCAATTGTTGGATCAATTGTAAAACCAGGGATGGATGAGCATGAGAAAGTAAAAGCTATTCACGATTACGTTGTTAAGCATGTGTCTTATGATACGTCTTATCAAGCGTATACAGCATATGAAGCATTAGCGAATCGTTCTGCCGTTTGCCAAGGATATACATTATTAACGTATGAGTTGTTAAAAGAGGCAGGTATTCAAAACCATATTGTAACAGGCACAGGAAACGGACAAGCTCACGCGTGGAATTTAGTGAACATTGAAAACAAATGGTATCACCTAGATACTACATTTGATGATCCAGTACCAGATAAAGCAGGGCGTGTAACTTACTCATATTTTAACATGTCTGACGAACAGTTAAGTAAAGATCACGACTGGGATCGTAGTAAATATCCAGCAGCAACTACAAGTTATTTTGGTGAATTAACAAACAAAATAAAAGCTGGTAGCTCAAAAACTGTCGTATATGAGCAGATGTTAAAAGAAACAAATTTACAATACTTATCTGCAGAATACGGAGCAGAAAATTATAATGAATTTAAGCAAAAGTTGCAGCAACAGTTTGCAGCCAAACCAGAAAAAGTAGAAGTGCGATATAAGCAGTCCATGGATGGGACGATGCAAGATATAAAGAAAGTATTAAATGAAATAAATTGGCCAAAAGGTGCAAAGCGTGTGTCTTATCAAGTAGCGCCTTATAGTGCATTGGCGGGTTATTCATTAGCGACAATTACATTTACGTATTAAGCAATGGGAAAAAGCACCTGTAAAAGGTGCTTTTTTTATTGATTGATTGATTACTTTTGAATATTAAGAATTATGTGATAAAACAAAAGGATAAGGATGTGAATGTGGAATGAACTTGTTCGAAAGCGATATTTTTACATTGATATATACTTGTTTAGTAATCGGACTTATCGTTTTGTTTTTCATATCATTTACTTTGTTTATTAGAAGAGTATTACAAAGCAGTGCTGCAAAGAAACACCACGTGATTAATATGAACCAGAAGCTAGATCGAATCATTGAATTGCTTGAAAAAGATAAGAAATAGCGATAGAAGAGGTATGAAAAGGGGAATGAGAATGGCGAATTATATAAAAGAATTACGTGAAAAAGTAGGACATGATTATGTTTTCTTAAACTTTGCCGGTGGTTGTGTATTTAATAAAGAAGGAGAAGTATTACTGCAAAAAAGAGGAGACTTTAACGCTTGGGGCTTTCCAGGTGGTGCAATGGAGATAGGAGAATCAGCTGCGGAAACTGCAATCCGGGAAATAAAAGAAGAAACCGGGTATGATGTAGAAATAAATGAGCTTATTGGAGTGTATACAAAATATTTTCAATCATATCCAAATGGAGACAAGGCCCAGTCAATTGTGATGTTCTTTTCATTCTCAATAGTTGGAGGTGACAAAAAAGTAGATGGTGATGAAACGTTGGATTTGAAGTTTTTCCCGTTAGACGACATGCCACCGTTATTTTGTAAACAACATGAAGATTGCCTGCAAGATTTATTGGAGAAAAGAGTAGGGGTATATCGTTAACATATAAAAAAGAAGCTAAATGAAGATTAGCTTCTTTTTTATGTTTAATTTATTTCCACCAATCATCAAACATTGACGCTGGTACTTGTCTTTTATGCTCACTCACTGTGTAACGTTTTTCAATTTTCTCTGCAACGTCAGCTGGAACTGCTTTACCTTCTAAATAATCATCTAATTGATCATAAGTAATACCTAACTCTGTTTCATCAGCTTGACCTGGTTTTTCATCTAATAAATCAGCTGTTGGCATTTTTAAGTACAGTCGCTCGTCTGCGCCTAACTCTTGTAATAATGCACGTCCTTGGCGCTTCGTTAATCCCGTTAATGGTAATAAATCTGCACCACCATCTCCGAATTTTGTAAAGAACCCTGTTACAGCTTCTGCAGCGTGATCTGTTCCGATAACAAGTAGCCCTTTTTGTCCACCAATTGCATATTGAGTAACCATACGGATACGTGCTTTCACGTTACCTTTATTGAAATCTGTTAGTGATTCACCCAATAAGTTTTCATATTGATTTGAAAAAGCATCAACAGTTGAAGCAATATCAAATGCAACAGATTGATCTGCTTGAATGAATTGTAATGCTAATTGTGCATCATCTTCATCTTTTTGTACTTTATAAGGAAGACGCACGGCGATAAACGTTGCATTACCACCTTCGTTACGAATTTCTTCAACTGCAAGTTGTGCTAAGCGTCCTGCTAATGTAGAGTCTTGTCCGCCGCTAATACCAAGTACAAATCCTTTTGCACCTGTTTTTTTTACATAATCCTTTAAGAAATCAACTCGTTTACGAATTTCAACTTTTGGATCAATTACAGGCTGAACATGTAATGCTTTCATAATCTGTTCTTGTAATGTCATTATGTTTTCCTCCTATTCATATTAAAGCGGTAAATAAGTTTATATGTATAATGGTACATACTTCTATCCTTTATTATTTCGCAAAACTAACGAATATACAATAGGATGTGTGTATGAATATGAATGTAGTCATTATAAATAAAGTACTACGTATAAGCAATTTTTTTAAACCTTTCAAAAATGTAAGGTTTTTGTCATTTGAATCGATGGAAGGTATTTCCGCACTTTACTAATATAAAAACATAGATAGTAGAAGGGCGGAAAAGTAATATGAACATTAGAGAACTAGCATATCGGAATGTAACCCGAAATAGACGGACATACTCAGCCTATTTTTTGAGTAGTGCATTTGCAATTATGGCCTTTTTTGTGTATTCATTTTTTGCGTTTCATCCGGCATTAAGTGCAGGAGAATTAGGTCAGTACGTATTCGTAAGTATGTCTTTTGCACAGTCTATTATTTACTTATTTACATTCTTCTTTATTTTATATTCGATGGGAATGTTTTTAAAAACGAGAAAGCGTGAACTAGGAATTTTAATGATGCTAGGTATGACGAAATATCAATTAAAGCGTCTGATCTTTTTTGAAAATATTATGATTGGAATAGGGGCAATTATTTTTGGTATTCTTTCAGGTATGTTATTTTCAGGGGTATTACTATTTGTCGCTCCGATGATATTGAAACTAGATATCTCCTTATCCTATTACATACCGATGAAAGCAATTGTTGTAACGGGTATTATGTTTTTTATTTTATTTATGATCATATCATTGTTTAGTGCAGGAATGATTCGTAAAAATAAGATTATGAAGTTGTTTAGAGGATCAGCAGAGGCGAAACCGGAACCGAAAGCATCAATCATTTCTTCAATATTAGCAGTAGTATTGCTTAGTGCTGGCTATGTAGGAGCTCTTCTATCACATGGAGCAATGGTATTTATTATGATGATTCCTGTTACAACGGTAGTTATTATCGGGACGTATTTGTTGTACAAGCAGCTGAGTGTCTTTATTATTCGATTATGTAAAAAAAGTAAACGTTTCTATTGGACACAGACTAATATTATTACGTTATCAGATTTAGCGTATCGTATGAGAGATAACGCAAGAATGTTCTTTATTGTAACCATTATTTCTACTGTAGCATTTTCCGCAATAGGGACATTAGTAGGCTTCGCATCCATGACGAAAGGTATAATGGAGAGACCAATTGCGTTTCATTACCATTCTAAGCAAGGGAATAGTAACGAATCACAACATATACAAATGATTGACAAAGGATTAAAGAAACATAATATAGCAGCTTCAAAAACTAATATTTCGACAAAGAAAACGGAGGAACAGTCGTTAAGAAGCGCCACTTTTATAAAAGAATCAGACTATAAGGAATATGCAAAGTTAACGGGAGAACCATTTAATACTGTAGCAAATAAAGAGGTTGTATTTTTGTCAGCTGATATACCAGGGCCAGCGATGAAAGAAAGAAAAGAAATTACTTTACCTAATATGAATGAAAGTTTAAAGGTGAAAAAAGTTACTTCATCTTCATTGGGGAAAATATTAAGAGGAAATGTTTATGTAATCTCTAATGATCAATATGATTCATTACAAGATGGATTTATAGAGACAAAAGATTATATGTATAAAACTGAAAGAACGAAAGATGAGATTGAAATTGGTAAAGAGCTTACGCATCAAATTAAACCGTATCAAGAATATTCAACGTTTAGTGCGGAAGAGTACGAGCAAAACCAAAGTTTACAAATTGCAGGACCGATTTTATTTGTAGGTTTCTTTATTGGTATAGTATTTTTCGTTTGCGCAGGAAGTTTCCTTTACTTCCGTTTATTCTCCGATTTGGAGGATGATGTTCGCTTGTTCGAAATGATTCGAAAAGTTGGATTGACAAGCAGGGAATTATCGAAGGTAGTTACAATTCGATTGGCGCTTTTATTCTTCGTTCCAATTGGTGTTGCAACATTACATGGGGCAGTAGCCTTAACGGCGTTAGGGCAAATGTTTGAGTACTCATTGTTTAAAGAAAATACAGTTGTATTAAGTATTTTCATAGGTATTCAAGTTGTATACTTCTTACTTATAAGATCCCGTTATGTAAAACAATTGAAAGAGAGATTACGTATGCATTAAATGTGTTTTTTTAACTCGAGTACAAAATTTTCTAAAAAGAGGCAAGTATTGCCAAAAAGTGATAAAATGGAAAAAGCGAGGTGAAAAAAATTAATAGAGAGAAAGGGGGGAGAAATATGAAAGCAACAGGAGTTATTCGAAAAGTAGACGAATTAGGACGAATTGTTATCCCTAAAGAATTACGCGATGTATTGGGAATACAAATCAAATCACCGCTTGAAATTTTTGTAGAAGCAGATAAAATCATTTTACAAAAATATCAACCTTACAATGCTTGCCAAATCACAGGTGATGTTTCAGAACAGAACATATCATTAGCAAATGGAAATATTACTGTTGGGATAGAGGGAGCGGAATATTTAGTAAAAGAAATAGAAAAGTTTTTAAACAAGAGTGAGGTTTAGTCTTAATTTATATTATTTTTCAAATTACATATCATTCTTTTAAAAGACTGTAAGAGGACCATTAATTGGTCCTTTTATTTTGGTTATTAGTTGAATGACCCAGGCTGTTATTTCCTATAAATCATAGGGGAAATACAAAAGTAGTATAGAGTTAGTAAATGATGTTGAGAAATATTTGAAAAGAAGGAAAACAAAAAGAATAAAACGAATGTTACATTTACACGTATTCAAAAGTGGTCTGAAATGAAAATAATACATTTTCAGGAGGGATTACGATGAGTAGTACAGTGAATAAACAAAAAGGTATACAATTGATTCCATTTACCGTAAATAAGGTTGTAGAACAAGTAAATGAAATTCCACCAGGTGTACAACTGATTCACGCTCCGCAAGTATGGGGAAAGAGTGTGAAGGGGCAAGATGTAGTCGTTGCCGTATTAGATACAGGGTGTGATACTAATCATATAGATTTAAAAGATCGTATTATCGGCGGAAGAAATTTCACAAAAGATTATGAAGCTGATCCAAATGTGTATCTTGATAATAACGGACATGGTACTCATGTCGCGGGGACGATTGCAGCAACTGAAAATGGTGTCGGTGTATTAGGAGTTGCACCGCTTGCTAAAATGTTAGTATTAAAAGTTTTAGCGGGAGATGGTTCTGGAAGTTACGAGCAAATTATTGAGGCAATTCATTATGCTGTAAATTGGAGAGGGCCGAATCAAGAGAAAGTGAGAATTATTTCAATGTCACTTGGTGGTCCGCAAGATGTTCCAGAATTACATGAAGCAATTCAAAAGGCGGTAAAGCAGGATGTTCTCGTCGTATGTGCTGCTGGGAATAATGGAGATTGTAATGATAATACAGAGGAACTAGATTACCCAGGTGCTTACTCGGAAGTAATTGAAGTCGGCGCTGTCAATTTAGAACGGAAAATCACATGTTTTAGTAATTCAAATCAAGAAATTGATCTAGTAGCGCCAGGTGATGAAATATTATCTACGTATCCAGATGGGAAATATGCAGTGTTAAGTGGAACTTCCATGGCGACGCCGCATGTTGCTGGAGCGCTTGCCTTGCTCATTAAACAGTGTGAGCAAGAATACGGTCGAAAGTTATCAGAGCCGGAAATATATGCACAACTTATTAAAAGAACTGTACCTTTAGGGTATGAACGTACATCCGAAGGGAATGGATTATTAGATTTATTAAAAGAATAGCCATATTAAAAAAACATCTCATATGAATATGAGATGTTTTTTTAATATGGCTCTGTCGCATGTAATACAACTTGTAATAAACCTGGGAATCTAGCATTTAAATCTTCTTCACGAATTGAAATGAAACGTTGTGTTCCTTCAAGGCGCGTGTACATAACACCTGACTCACGTAAAACTTTGAAATGGTGAGATAAAGTTGATTTTGCAACAGGGATGTTTAAAGCACCACAAGATTGTTCATTTTTCTCTAGTAACATATTTACAATTTGTAAACGAATTTGATCGCTAAGTGCATATAAGACAGAAGAAAATTGAATTTCTTCTCGATTTGGATGATAGAGTGTACGCATATTTCACCTACTTGTATAAGTTAAGATATTTGCACTATAACATATAAAGTGGTATATTTCTATTGTTCGAATATGTTCGAACAATAGAAATATAGGGGGAGAAAAAATGAAGTATACAAAATTGCAAAAGGCAGGATTAAATATTTCAAAGTTGGGTTTAGGTACAAATGCAGTAGGGGGACATAATTTATATGCTGATGTGAATGAAGAAGAAGGAAAGCGATTAGTAGAAGAAGCTATTCAGCAAGGGATTACATTTTTTGATACAGCAGATTCATATGGTTTCGGTAGATCAGAGGAATTAGTAGGAGAAGTATTAAAGGGAAAACGTCATGAGTTTATACTTGCTACAAAAGGTGGAATTCAACCGTTGTTAAATGGAGAAACTTATATTAACAATGAACCAAGTTATTTAAGGAATGCTGTGGAAAATAGCTTAAGAAGATTACAGACTGAATATATTGATTTATATTATTTACACTTTACAAATCCTGAAACAAGTTACATAGATTCAATCGGAGAGCTTACTCATTTAAAAGAAGAAGGGAAAATTCGTTCAATTGGAATATCGAACGTAAACATAGAACAATTAAAAGAGGCGAATCAACATGGTCATATAGATGTTGTACAATCTCCATACAATATGTTAGAACGTACAGCTGAGGAAGAACTGTTGCCGTATTGTATAGAAGCGGGTATTTCATTTATTCCATATGGGCCTCTTGCTTTTGGAATATTAGGCGGAAAATATACAGAAGATTTTAAATTAAATGAAGTCGATTGGCGTCAAAATGTAAATCTATTTGAAGAAAATACATATAAGAGTAATTTTAAGAAAGTGAATAAGTTAAAAGGGCTAGCTAAAGAAAATGATATTGAAGTGTCTCATTTAGCGTTAGCATGGTTATTAAATAAAGAAGGAATTGATACTGTTATACCTGGTGGAAAGCGGGCAGAGCAGGTAAGAGAAAGTGTGAAAGCGGTAGACGTTGCATTGAATGAAAGAGTCATGAAAGAAATCCAATCTATTTTAGAAGATTAGTTAAACAGAGGGAGAGTACCCTCTGTTTATATAAGGAGAAGGTCTAAATGAACAGAGTACTAGCTGTATTTTTTATGATAATGTTTATGATCGGTACAGATACTTTCTTAATTTCACCACTGTTGCCGACATTGCAACAGGTGTATCATGTTTCAACTGAGTTGTCAGGATGGATGGTGAGTTCGTATGCTTTAGGGTATGCTGGATTTGCGCTTATTGCTGGTCCTATATCAGATGGATTAAACAGAAAAAAAGTGATGGTACTAGGTATGAGTTTTTTTGCAATAAGTACGTTTTTGTGTGGAATTACACCGAGTTTTTTATGGATGCTAACATTTAGATTTTTAGCAGGTGTAAGTGCAGCTTTTGTATCTCCACAAGTGTGGGCATCTATTCCGCTCCTTATAGAGAAGAAGCAAATTGTGAAAGCAATTGGGGTTGCAACAGCAGGGTTATCAATCTCTCAAATTTTAGGGCTGCCACTGGGAGCTTATTTAGCAACGATACATTATACAATCCCATTCTATTTCATTGGTATATTATCAGCACTACTTGTCATTCTTATTTATGTTGTATTACCAGAAATACAGTCGGTTCATATAGGTGGAAATAAAAAAGCGATTTTACAGCGTTATAAACAATTACTTACAGATTCAAAGGTTTCACTTTCTTATTTTGCATACTTTGTTTTTCAAACCGGAAATTTTGCTGCATTTTCATTTTTTGGTGTATGGCTTTCCATTCAATTTGGCTTACAAGTTCATGAAGTAGGTACAGCTATGCTCGTATTAGGGTTAGGAAATTTAACTGGTAATATTTTTGGTCCTAGAATCGTAAATAAAATTGGTTATAACCTTTCTTTCTATGGTGGAATTATATTTACAGCAGTGCTATATGTATTACTTCCACATGTAAAGAACATTGTATTGGTGGAGTTATCGTTCTTTGCTTTGTTTTTTTGGACAGGAATTTTGTTTGTATTAATGATGAGGCACTTACAAAACATATCTAGTGCAGCAAGAGGAACAGGAGCCGCGCTTGCAAATGCTTCTATGTATATTGGTCAAATGATTGGTGCGGCAATAGCAGGAATGTTATTTGCAGTATCTCACAATTTTATCCTTATAGGTAGTTTTACAGCGTTACTATATATAGGAGCTTTATTTTTGTTTAGAAAAAGTGAAAAACTTACTGAAAATAGTGAAACAGGAATCGCATCATAAAGCTTGTATAAATATTTCGCAAATCAGAATTAATAAGAGTGTGAATACATGAATGTGCTTTTAATTAAAGTGGTTACTAAAAGTATAGAAATAGTAGAAGAAATGTATTGTAACAAAGTTATGAGGAATCAAAAAATAAAAATCCCTATAAAGATAGGGATTTATATATCGGCATATAGTTCCTTGGAAAAGGATATACTTAGTTTAGCATATCGGACTACTTATATTTGTGAAATAGATGTGAAAGTAATGTGAAAAATGCCGAAGGAAAAAACTATTTAAATAGAGGGCAATTTAGATGGGAATATGGATTTTACATAAATATTGTGTTATATTTCTACTTATCTGTTAAT
This sequence comes from Bacillus sp. PK3-067, assembly GCF_056738645.1. Classification (NCBI taxonomy): domain Bacteria; kingdom Bacillati; phylum Bacillota; class Bacilli; order Caryophanales; family Bacillaceae; genus Bacillus; species Bacillus sp. PK3-067. The sequence continues at coordinate 1,855,766 of NZ_CP096490.1, forward strand.
AATTACATATTTTAATTTTATTGGGGATAAAAGGGAGAGGTTTAAATGCAATGGTATTTGAAAGCTCTAAAGAATTATGGGAATTTTAGTGGTAGAGCTACGCGAAAAGAGTACTGGATTTTTAGTTTATCCAATATCGTAATTTTTTGGCTACTGTTATTTTTATCATCATTTTCAGAGGTGTTAGTTGCTATTATTGCGTTGCTATTTATGTTAGTAATGATTATACCAAGTTTTTCGGTTGGTGCACGACGATTACATGATATTGGGAAAACGGGATGGTGGCAACTATTAAATTTTGTACCGTTTGGTAGCGTTGTTTTACTTGTATTTTTTATCATTGAAAGTGAAGAAAATGACAATCAATACGGACCAAATCCGCATTCAGATTTAAAAGAAGCGATTTAATAAACTTATTTAGTTTGTAGCATTACTAGTTCAATTATTTTATCTATTATTAAAATGGTTTGCGTGGGCTAATATTATTAGTTTGATCTTTAGGTCTAGATGACTTTTGAAACTGTAAAAATGGGAAGTATAAAGGCGGAGAGAATATAGCATGGAAAGAAAAAAATTCTAAATAAAAAGCACTGTTTTAGCTAATGTAGCTAAAACAGTGCTTTTCTCTTTGATTGAACAGTTGCAGCATTTTCATCATGTATACCTGCATCTTTAATAATTCGTTGTTTTGCTTTATTTAATAGATGGTTTACTGCTTCGCCAAAATAGTTAGCTTCGCTTTTTGTGCGGGCTTCTCGTAAACATTTATAGTTTTCTAGCAGTTCCTCTTTTTCGGAGTTTGTTAAGAAATCTTCTATTTTCTTTTTTGTCATACGAAACACCCTTTCTCCTGACAAACGACGCAATAGAAAATATTTATTTCTCATTATAACAATAATTTTAAAAGAAAGTATACACTAACGTCGCAATAATTTGTCAATTTCTTGAATCTTCTCATCAGCTTTCCCAATTTGCGTATTTTTAGCCTGTTCGCCACCAAGAGCTTGATGTAGTAAAAAAGTTTGACCGGAAATAGCAGTTACAATGGATACTTTTATAATTTCTTTTATTGCGGTGACATCGAATAAAACGAGCCCAAGAAGTGCGGCTAGGCTACCAGTAAAAATATCAGTTAAAAATCCAAAATGAAAAAATGTTTTCAAACGGCGTGGAAGCAATAACTTACCTTGGTTATTGATTAGATGGGAAACGAAGCCGGTAATGCCACCAACGAGAACAGCGGTTAGCCATTGATACATCTCCATCGAATCCACTCCTTTTAGTGAATAAGATTCGATTATTTTATATTGATTCCTTTTAATATTTCATATAAGCATATTGAGAAAGTTTGTTTGGGTATAATTTGTATTCAAATTAATTGTAACAGAAAATTTAGATATATTTCAGTCTATTATATGAATCATTTTTACAATAATATGAATGCAGAAAGGGGTGCGTGATATGAATATAGATTATCGAATAAGAAGTGTAGTTGGTTATACAAAAAATAGGGGAATTAGTAAGCCTGCTTGAGCATACGAGAGCTGTAACATTAGGCGAAGTAAAAAAATTATCAGTTGAGCAATTAGATTTAATTATGCAAAGCAGCGGAAATTCAATTGGCGCCTTATTAAAGCATATAGCAGCTATTGAAAAAGTTCATCAGCTTATTTCATTTCAAGATCGTGACTTTACAAAAGAAGAATTAGAAATCTGGGAAGATGCACTGTATTTAGGGGAAGCGGGTAGAGCAATCCGTGGTCATGAAATACAGTATTATGTACAACTTCTACAAAGTGTTCGAGAAGAATCTCTGAAGTATTTAAGTGAACAAGGTGATGAGTGGCTCATGTCAGAAAGAAAGTGGCCTAACGGTGTAGCATATAACCAGCACTATCTATGGTTTCATGTGCTAGAAGATGAAATTAGTCATCGAGAACAAATTAGAATGCTCAAAAACAAGTTATTTGAAAATTACGTAAAATAATGTAGCTTTTTATAGGAGAATTCCATATAATGAGAATAATTAAAATAAGAACGGGGTGATGTATTATGGCGAAAATAACTTATATGAATAATCAACCAAATACAAAGGTGGATGGAAAGGGCGATATTATATAAGGTAATTCCCAATCCTTCCACTTAGTACAAACTAGGGAGGATATTTATTTGAATCAAAATATTTTAGAATCTTTCGGCTGGGATTCATTTTTTGAAGAACAAGTTACAGAGAAAAATTATGAAGTAGGTCGTATTTTACTTGAGCATAAGCATATATATCGCATTATTTGTAATGATGGTGAATATATGGCAGAACTGTCTGGGAAGTTTCGGTATGAAGCGATTACGAAAGGCGATTATCCAGCAGTTGGTGATTGGGTGTATATAAAGAAAATAGAAGATGAAAAGAAAGCGATTATTCATCGTATTTTCCAGCGAAGAAGTTCTTTCTCAAGACAAGAGGCTGGAACAAGAACAGAAGAACAGATTATAGCAGCAAATGTAGATTATTTATTTTTAGTGAATGCACTTAATCATGATTTTAATGTTAGAAGGATGGAACGTTATTTATTATTGGCGTATGAAAGTGGCGCTATGCCAGTTATTGTTTTAACAAAGAGTAGTATATGTAATGATGTAGAACAAAAAATTGTAGAAACGGAAGCTATAGCAATTGGTGTTCCTATTTTCGTTGTTGATAGTTTAGAGCATACAGGTATTGATTCGTTGAAACAATTCGTTTCTTCAGGGAAAACAATTGCTTTAGTTGGGTCATCAGGGGTAGGAAAGTCAACTTTGTTAAATGCTCTAATAGGAATTGATGTAGCAAAAACGGGAGATATACGTGAAGAGGATAGTAGGGGGAGGCATACGACAACGCATCGAGAATTATTCCAATTGCCTAGTGGCGCTCTCGTGATTGATACGCCTGGCATGAGGGAATTGCAACTTTGGGAAGGCAGCGAAGCGATTCAAACAGCATTCTCTGATATTGAAGAATTTGCGACAACATGTCGTTTCCGTGATTGTAAGCATGAGAATGAACCAGGATGCGCGGTGTATAGTGCAATTGAAAACGGACTTATTACGATAGATCGTTTGAAAAGCTATAAAAAATTACAAAGAGAACTGGCGTATTTTATGAGGAAACAAGATGCAATCCTTGCCAGAGCAGAGCGTGATAAATGGAAGAAAATTTCTAAACAACATAAAAAAATGTAAAAACCAAAGGGGCCCCTTTGGTTTTTTCTATTTGTAAATTTTATAATAATATTATTCGTATATATAGACAAAGAGAAATTAATTGTTTAAACTTTACAAAGTATTCACCATAATAGGTTATGAAAATAATAATTAAGGAATGGGAAATATTCATAATTAACTCAATTTAACTTTTAAATTCGAAAATTAGGAGGTTCATAATGGGTAAACTATTAAATTTGTTTCGTGATATGAAAGTAGCAAAAAAGCTATTAATTTCATTCTTTGTAATTTTAATTGCAGCCGTTTCTATAATCGGGGGCATGTCTTATCAAACTGCTAAAAAGAATTTTGAATCACAAATTACGAGTAGTGCTAACGATAATATAAAAATATTAGATAATTTAATCAATCAAATGATTGAAGCAAAATTTAACGATGTGAATAACTTTGCACGAGTAATTCAAGGGAATATGTATCAAGGGGATAATCAGGATGAGCTAAGAAAGACATTATCTCAGTATATCAATTTAAATATAGATGTTGAACAAGTGTATGTTGCCGGTAATGATAAGAAATTTGTACAGGAACCAAATATACAAATGGCAGCAGATTATGATCCAACAACACGACCTTGGTATAAAGATGCAGTGGCAAAACAAGGTGGTATTGTTGTTAGCGAGCCATATAAGGCAAAAGGAAATGGACATATTGTCGTAACGATTGCAAAACAAACAGAAGATAAAAATGGGGTTGTTGCGCTAGATTTAAGTTTAGACAATTTATTAAAAACAACAAAGTTAATCAATATTGGTAAAAAAGGATATGCCTTCATTTTAGATGGAAAGCAAAAAATCATTGCTCATCCACAAGAAAAATCAGGGGATAAAGCAGCTGATTCTTGGGCAAAGAAAATTTATGAAGATAATCACGGTGCTTTTACATATTCTTATGGTGGTAGTGAAAAGAATATGGTATTTGCTACAAACGTAAAAACAGGTTGGAAAATTGGTGGGACGATGTACGCAACTGAAGTAATTGAAGCTGCTCAACCTGTATTTTATAATATGTTAATTGTTATGCTTATCTCATTAGTAGTAGGCGGGGCACTTATTTATTTTGTGACACTTTCAATTACGAAGCCTTTAAAGAGATTAGTTGTTACCTCTAAAGAAATAAGCGAAGGGGATTTAACGCAAACAATTGAAATCCATTCTAATGATGAAATCGGCCAACTTGCTAAAGGCTTTAATGAGATGACGAATTCGTTACGGACGTTAATTGGAAGAATTAACGATTCAGCTGGGCATGTTGCAGCGGCATCAGAAGAGCTAACTGCAAGTGTAAGGCAAGCAAGTGAAGCGACTGAGCAAATCACAATCGCAATGGATGAAATATCAAGTGGGGCAACGACGCAAACAACAAGCGTAGAAAATGGCGCTATGTTACTGTTTGATGTAACGGAAGGAATTCAACATGTAGCAAATAGTTCATCATCTATTAATACGGCTTCTGCACATACTCGTGAAAAAGCAGAAGATGGTGGGAAACTAGTAGGAAGAACAGTAAACCAGATGCAGTCTATTGCAGAATCGGTTTCACAATCAGATGCAGTTATACAATTACTAAATAATAAATCAAAACAAATTGGTGATATTTTAGAAGTAATTCAAAATATTGCAGATCAAACAAACCTTCTAGCTCTAAATGCGGCGATTGAAGCCGCAAGAGCCGGTGAGCATGGAAGAGGTTTCGCAATTGTTGCAGATGAAGTGCGTAAATTGGCAGAGCAGTCTAGCGTATCTTCTAGTGAAATTAGTAAATTAATATGTGAAATACAAGATGATATGGGTAAGACAGTCAAATCTATGAATCATGTAAATGAGGAAGTTCAATCTGGACTTGTTATCGCAAATGAAACGAAGCAAAACTTTGCTGAAATCTTACAATCTACAAATGAAATAGCTAATCAAATTAAGACGATGGTTGAAACGGCTAATGGAATGTCAAAAGGGGCAAATGAAGTATCTATTTCGGTAGGACAAATTGCAATGACAGCACAAAATAATGCGACAAGCACACAAAATGTTGCGGCTTCAGCTGAAGAACAGCTAGCTTCGATGGAGGAAATTGGATCTGCAGCAGGCACGTTATCTCAAATGGCTGAAGAGTTGCAAGGACTAATTGACAGATTTAAAGTCTAATAGAGAACAGACTACCTCTAGTAGCATTATGCCAATAGAGGGTAGTCTGTTTTATTGTGTAAAATCAAATGGAGATGTAAACTTCCTTTATGACGTTTAAAATGGTATTTTGCATAATGTTTGTCGAAAAATAGAGGTATTTGTTAGCTTTGTGTATAATTATTAACGTATAGAATACAAATAAAAGGAGAGTATTATGGGAGTGTATTGGGGGACAAAAAGACATTCTTGGCTTAGTTACGTCTCATTTTGGCTAAGTATTTCATTTTTTATTGTTTTTCTAATTGAAGTGTTTATATTAAAAACACTTTCGAATAGCTCGGTGCAAATTGTTAAATATTTTTATTTTATATTTGTACCAGTAAATATTTTTCTTAGTTTAAAGTTACTATTTAAGAAGAATGAAAAGAAAGCGTTACCTATTTTTAGTTTCATTGTCTCATTATTATTTGCAATTTTAATAATCGTATTAGTTTTAGCAGCTATAGGGAAGGTCTTTTGAGGGGAGTGGTATAAGTCACTCTCCTTTTTTATTTGTGGTAGTCTTACTATATATAAAAGTGTGAATGCTGTGAGCTAATAAAAGCAGAGAGTAGACAATATTTGCATGGATTAAAGTCTGTCGTTATTTGAACTTGTAAGAGTGTATGGAGTAATGAGGTAATATACATAATAATGGAGATAGAATTAGTTATTTTATAAGTATGTATGAAGCAAATGAATACGGTAAGAACGTTGATATATGGTACAATAGCTATGGATAGTGATAGAGATAAAGGGTATATAAAATACTCATCGTTTTTTAGTAAGAGAGGGGTTATCTTATGCTATACGAGGATTTGGAGACATTATTTCAAACAGCTCCGAAAGAAGATAGAGGCGGATGGAAATATATAATCCAAGAACAAAATAATACATTTAAAATTGTTGATGAAATACTGAAAAATCAAATGAGTGTCGAATTATATTTTAATGAATACGATGAGGTGAAAATCACTTTATATAAAGATGGAATTCCCATTACGACTATGCAAAGAATTGCGATTTCAAAAGTTGAATTAGACGAAGATGAAGAAGGTATTCAATTTGTTTTAGAGCGCATGCCTAGTCGAATGATTCGGTTGCAGTTAAAGCCATATTTAGCATTAGAAATGGGACCGTACTGGGAAGTATGTGATGATTGTGAATGAGCGTAAAAAAGCATCCAATAACATGGATGCTTTTTTATGTTTTTTGAAGTTGTTTAAACGCAATGATTGGCAGTATAACAATACTTACCCATCCGATGATAGGATATAGAATGTGAAGTAAGTCACTGTAACCGATGTAGCTAAAGCAATAACTAATTAGTAAAATGAAGAAAATAATATTGTTATTTTTCCACCCAGTAATAGATTGCATCTGTTTTGTCATTCCGAACACATTACCAACTAAAGTTGTGAAAACTTCACCGAAAATAATGAGAACGAAAAAGAAGTGAAAAGTTGCATTAAATCTTCTTATGACTTCAGCCATTGGGATGTTATATTGGTAAAATTGATCGACTGATAAGATTGCTAAATGGCTGCATAATAAAATTAAAGAAAGTCCAGCACCACCTAAAATCCCACCCCAAAAAATAGCTTTTCGGTCCTTTACTTCACTGGCTAATGGGACGAGAACACTTTGGGCGAGAGAAAGATTTAAGGCGACATATGTAATAGGGCTAGTAATCCATTTCATATTCCAGTTCTCTGCAGGAATAGTGTTATTAATGGAAGGTGTACCGTGAAAAAAGGTTGTAATAGCAAGTCCGATAATAAAAATCATCATAATAGGTACGACAAGTGTATTTACTTCGAAAACACCTTGTAATCCGCGGCTACTTATAATAAGACAAGCGATAACTGTAATAAGAATACCGAGTTGTCTTGGTAAGCGAAGTTGCTCTTCAAATACTGCACCAGCCCCTGATAACATAACGCTCGTTACGCCGAATAAAACGAGTAATAATAATGTGTTTACAACATTCCCAAATACATCCCCAAATAAATATTTGTTAAATTCTTGCGCTGAAAATGCCCCGATTTGTGATGAAAGTAACATCATCTTTGTGCCAAGCCAAATAAAAAAAAATCCACTTACACATATGCCAATGGTCCCGTATAATCCATTCACTGTGAAAAATTCAACAATTTCTCGTCCAGTAGCAAATCCAGCTCCAACGACAGTTCCGATATAAGTAGCGGCTACTTTCTTTGCTACTTGCCATTGTTGATTGTCCATGTTATCCCTCTTTCTACTATGATGAGCTTGATGTACTATTATGCATATGTATGAGCTTGGACAATTAGACGTATGAAGTGTTTGAAAAAATACATGAATTTAATGATATTAGGGAAGCATTAAAGGTGTTAAAACTTTGTTACATATAAGCCAATTGTTCGAAAGGAAAGGGAATGTATGGTAAAATGTAATTGGGTTATTAAAAGATAAACATTACAAAATGATAAGAGGAGTGATTGTATGAGTACGAAAACAAATGTTGTTGAAGTATTAAACAAGCAGGTAGCAAACTGGAATGTGTTATATGTTAAACTACATAATTATCACTGGTATGTGACAGGGCCACACTTCTTTACATTACATGAGAAATTTGAAGAGTTTTATAATGAGGCTGGAACGTATATTGATGAGTTAGCAGAACGTATTTTAGCTTTAGAAGGTAAACCATTAGCGACAATGAAAGAATATCTCGCAACATCTAGTGTCAGCGAAGGGACAAGCAAAGAATCTGCAGAAGAAATGGTGCAAACATTAGTGAATGATTATTCTGCACTTATTCAAGAATTAAAAGAAGGTATGGAAGTTGCAGGTGAAGCTGGTGATGAAACATCAGCTGACATGCTGTTAGCAATTCATACAACATTAGAACAGCATGTATGGATGCTAAGTGCATTCTTAAAATAACGATAAATATAATAGAAACCCATTGAAAAATTATTTCAATGGGTTTTTTTATGATTTTTCAGTTTTCTTTTATGCTATAATATAGTAAAAAGGAGGCGATGCGATGTTTCGCTTTTTCAGAACTGGAAAAGAAGAGCGGGAAATTACGAAAGATGAATTAGAACAAGCGATGGCTCAGTTTTTAGAAACGAATGCTAATATCGTTTATACAGTATTAGTAAATGAAGATTATACAGTAAATTATGATTTGTTAAAACCGTATTTACCTGCATTTCCAACAAATGATTTTCTCATAACGAAGGAAACGCTTGAGGTATTTGAACATACAGCAGAAAATTTAAGCCTAGTGAAAGAAATTGATGTCGTACAAAAAGCAGTAGACCAATACGTAACAGAAAAAGAAATGTTCCCAATTGTTGAAGGTAGCGAAGATCGCCTCATATGCGGAATGAAGCTAGGACCTTACTTAAATCGTAGCTTAAAAAGAGACTTATATATTTCAGAAAAACATTATTTAGTTTCAAGTAAACCAGATAGAAAAAAACAAAAGAGCGGGTAGATGTAATGAAAACAACAATACATATATTGTTGTCTTTTTTTGTTTGTTAAAATATTGATTTTTCAGTCTATTATTATTTATACTAAATGTATTGGACAGGGAAGAGTAACTATTAAGCATCATTTTGAGAATAAGGTATTGTTAGCGTGGGTTATACAAAGTGGTATAAAGATTCGCAAAAAATATTATAAAAGGTTTCGGGGGAATTGGTACATGAAAAATAGCATGACTTACATTCAATTATTAAATGAAACGTTACGTTGTTATGCAAATAAAGGAAGTTTTGAAGCGTACAATTATATAATGGAAAACGCTACAGGTGTAATAGGGAATGAGGTGCAAATATATAATTTTAAGTATGCACTCGCAAGTGCATCGGGACTTGAAAAAGAAGCATTACATTTAATGAGAGAGGCCATTATAGAAAAGGGATTCTGGTATGGAAATGAGTATTTAATTTCCGACGAAGATTTAAAATCACTACATAAATTTGAAGAATTTCATACAATGGTGCAATTATGTAAAGAAAGAGAAGAATTAGCACATAAAAAGGAAAGACCAGATGTGAAATATATATACAGCAAGAAAGAGGGAAATCTACTACTTACATTGCACGGTGACCAAGAAAATATACAAATAGTAGAACCATATTGGAAATCTGTGTTGACACAAGATTATATGTTAGTTTTACCACAGTCTTCACAAATTGAGTTTTCAGATGGATTTGTTTGGGATGATATAGAGAGAGGGAAAGAGGAATTAAAAGAGCATTACAATAAGTTTATAGAAAATCATACAGTAGAAAGTGTAATCATTGGTGGTTTTTCTGCAGGGGCGAGAGTAGCTTTATATACGATTTTACAACAAGATATAAATGTAGATGGTTTTGTTTTTATGGCACCATGGCTTCCCGAGATTGAAGAATGGGATGAGTTGTTAAGAGTGCTGCAGGATAAACATATAAAAGGATATATAGTATGCGGGGATCAAGATGAAGATTGTTTCGAATCCACGCAGCAATTTGTACAACTATTAAGAGAGAAGAATATAGAACATAAGTATAAAGTTGTGCCTGACTTAGATCATGATTATCCTATTAACTTTGAAGAGCTATTAAAAGAAGCTATTGAATATATAGGAAATGAAAACAATAAGTAGTAAGAAAAAGAGATGCATCACATGTGATGCATCTCTTTTTAGAATTATAAATTAAAAGCATTTGCTAATAAGCGATAAGACTTTAATTTATGTTCAAATTGATGAGTAATCGTGACAATCATAAATTCGTCAGTATTGTATGCTTTGCTTAAGTTTATTATTTTTTCTTTTACAGAAGACGGATCACCAACAATCATACGTTGACGATTTTCTTTTATACGGAATAAATCATAAGCGCTGTATGAATAATTTTGAGCAGTTTCAATAGAAGGTGTACCAGTAGTTCGTTTTCCTTGCTCTAATAATAAGATTGATAAATCTAAACTAGAAGCAATTTTTTCTGCTTCTTCATTTGTTTCTCCGCATATAACAAAGATGGCAACGATTGAATTAGGCTTATCTCCTAAAAATGAAGGCTGATATTGTTCTTGGTAAGCCCTCATAACTTCAGGGCCTCCGAAGCCGTTAATAAATTGTGCAAATGCGAAAGAAGCACCGTTGTTTGCAGCAATTTTAGCGCTCTCTCCGCTAGAACCGAGCATCCACATTTCAGGAGACGTTGGGATAACTGGAGTGGCTTTTAAGTTTGCATAGTGATGGTTTTCTGGTACTTGATCATGTAAGTACATTGCAACGTCTGCAATTTGTTCTGGATATTGATCAAGTGAGACCATTTTCCCTTCTTGAAGTGCGCGAGTTGCTATTGGCATACCACCAGGAGCTCTACCAACACCGAGATCGATGCGGTTCGGATACAATGCTTCTAGAACACGGAAATTCTCAGCAACTTTATATGGGCTATAATGCGGTAACATAACACCACCTGAACCGACTCTAATACGGTCTGTTTTTGCGGCAATATGAGAAATAAGTATTTCTGGACTTGAACCAGCTAAGCTTACGGAATTATGATGTTCGGATACCCAAAAACGTGTGAATCCGAGTTTTTCAACTTCTTGTGCAAGCGTAACTGTATGTGAAAAAGCTTGGGCTGCTGTGCTACCATCTGAAATAGGTGATTGGTCTAATACACTTAACTTGATCATAGAATATACCTCTCAATCTTAATGTACATCCTATTATATATTTACTTATGAAAAATGCGTAGTGAAATGCTCAAAATGAAAAGCGGATAATCCTATTTCCGCTTTTAATGAGAAAATCCGCGTTCATAATGATTCATTTCAACCAGATTTAAAATATATTCATAGTTGTCAATTTCACATTTTAGCTGTTCACGTTCTTTTTCAGATAGTGTCATATTGCTAAGTTTTTTACATAAGTTTTGTTTCTTTAATTCTAAATGCTTTTTTGTAGCATGGTAGTCATAAGTATGTTTCATTTTTAACCACTCCTTCTTTGCAGTTGCTATATTATACGAAGTATAAAGAAATGTGAGATCTGTCTCTTATGTACTTTTAGTGAATATTCAAATTGCAATGGTGTTATGTTTATGGGGATGTATGAATAAAATGCACTAAACCACTAACGTCCATTTGATGAAGTAAGGGGTGGAATTGTGCAGAAAGATATAATGTATAACACTGAAATGGATGAAGCGTTAAAAATTATAGATAAAGGATTGAAGAAGACGATAAGCCCAAAACAAATTATTATTGTGGGAGCTGGTATGGCTGGATTAGTTTCAGCATCTTTATTAAAGGCTGCAGGACATGATGTGAAAATTTTTGAAGCAAACAACCGGGTAGGTGGCCGTATAGAGACAGTTAGAATGGAAGATACCGGATTATATTTAGATGTTGGAGCAATGAGAATTCCGTATACACATACATTAACGATGGCATATATAAGAAAGTTTGGGCTACAGGTGAGTCCTTTTATTAATAGGAATGAGACGGATATTATCTATGTAAATGGACGGAAAACGACGTTGAAACAATATGAAAAGGATCCGAGTATTTTAAGGTATCCTGTGGAAATGAACGAAGTGGGAAAAACGTCTGAAGAACTATTGTTACTAGCAGTACAGCCGATAATAAATTTTATTAAAAGAAATCCAGAGAAAAATTGGGACGTTGTAGTAAAGGATTTTGGAAGATACTCTACTGGGCAATTTTTAAAGTATCATCCTTATCAGTATAATACTTACTTTTCGCCAGTAACAATTGAGATGATCGGTGTTCTATTAGATTTAGAAGGTTTTTTGGAACGATCGTTTGTAGAGACTTTACGCTTTCTATACATTATGCAAGAGGAGAGCGGATTTTGTGAAATTGTGGGCGGGAACGATAGATTGCCAAAGTCATTTTTACCGCAATTAGAAGAGAATATTATATATAATCAAAAATTAATGAAGCTACATCAACACGATAATGGTGTGACAGCTTTCTATCGGAACGAGGAAACTTTTGAATATAGTAGTATTACAGGAGATTTAGTTATTGTTACCATTCCGTTTTCGACAATGCGTTTTGTAGAAGTAGATCCGTTTGATTCTATATCTCATGAAAAATGGAAAGCAATTCGTGAATTACATTATATGCCTGCGACGAAAATAGGAATTCAATTTAAAAGCCGATTTTGGGAAGAACAAGGACAATTAGGCGGCAGAATTATAACAGATTTGCCAATTCGTTATGCCTATTATCCAAGCTATGGAATTGGGGAGAAAGGACCGGCTATGATGTTAGGTAGCTATACATGGTCTTATGACGCGTTGTTATGGGATGGTTTATCAAAAGGTGATCGTATTTATTACGCATTACACAACTTAGCAACAATATTAGGTGGTCAAGTGTATGATGAGTTTATATCTGGAATATCAAAAAGCTGGACATTGGATCCGTATGCGCTTGGAGGATTTGCACTTTTTCAAGCAGGTCAAGAATCTGAGCTGCAACCAGCGATTGTCAAACCAGAGGGGAGAATATTCTTCGCTGGAGATCATACAACGCTATATCACGGATGGATTCAAGGTGCGATTGAATCTGGAATTCGTGTAGCGGCGGAAGTGAATGAGTAAAAGGTTTTTAATTCAGAAAATTCTTTACTATATAACTTGAGATGGATATTATTATATATAAAAGAATTATGGGGAGTGTTTACAGTGAATCCGTTATTATTCGATTTTCCTTCTGAATTTTATACTGACAGGCTTTTTATTCGAATGCCGAAACCAGGAGATGGTAAAGTTGTATATGATGCAATTCAGGCTTCAATACAAGAACTGAAACCTTGGATGGTGTTTGCACAAAAAGAGCAAACAGAGCAAGAAATAGAAGAAAGTATTAGAAAATCACATATTCAATTTTTGCAACGTGAGGATTTAAGATTACTAGTATTTTCGAAAGAAACAGGTGAATTTATTGCTTCAGCCGGATTACATCGTATTAATTGGGATATACCTCAATTTGAAATCGGATATTGGATTGATACAAGGTTTAGCGGAAAAGGCTATATGGTAGAGGCTGCGAAAGGTATAACGGATTACGCTTTTTCTGAATTGAAAGCAAACCGTGTAGAAATTCGTTGTGATTCTTTAAATAAGAAGAGTAGAGCGATACCTGAGAAATTAGGTTTTAAGTTAGAAGGTACGTTAGAAAGTGCGAGTGTTGCGGTAGATGGAAATGGATTAAGGGATATGTGTGTATTTGCAATGACGAGAAATACATATAAAAAAGAAGAGCTGTAAAGAAACAGCTCTTCTTTTTGTGTATTATGGTACAGGATGTCCATTAGAGCTTTCGAAAATTGTAAACCATTGTTGACGATCTAAGTTAACGTTTGTAGCAAGAGCGGCCGTTTTTACGCGATCTAATTTACCAGAGCCAACGATTGGCATCATATTAGCTGGATGAGCAAATAACCAAGCATACATAACCGTATCGATACTAGAAACACCTAGCTCAGTAGCAACTTTTTGCATAGTTTCGCGTACACGTACGGCACGTTCGGATTGACCAGTAAAAATTTCCCCACCAGCAAGAGGTGACCAAATCATTGGATTGATTCGTTTTTCTTGGCATAAATCAATTGTCCCTTTTTCAAAATGCTCAAGCTGCAATGCAGAAACTTCAATTTGGTTCGTAATAAGTGGAAAATCTAAGTACGAACTTAACATATTAAATTGTGAAGGTAAGAAGTTAGATACACCGAAGTGACGAACTTTTCCTTCTTGTTTTAATTGTGAAAAGGCTTTTGCCACTTCATTTGGATCCATAAAAGGATCGGGACGATGAATAAGTAATACGTCAATATAATCTGTATGTAAATTGTTAAGTGATGCTTCTACACTTTGCATAATATGCTCTGCACTAGTATTGTAGTGAGCAACATATCGCTCTGGAAATTTCGGTGATGGGGGAGCGATTCCACACTTTGTAATAATTTGCATGTTTTCTCGTAAGGAAGGCTTTAATTGTAAAGCTTCTCCAAACAATCCTTCACACGTATATCCGCCGTAAATGTCAGCGTGATCAAAAGTAGTAATTCCCATATCCATACAATCTTCAATGAAAGAAAGTAATTCTTGTTTCGTCATATTCCATTCTGCTAAACGCCAAAATCCTTGAATAATACGAGAGAATTCTAGCGTTTCATTCATTTGAACTCGTTCCATTATAAGTACCCCCTTGATGAATAATTATTATTTTGAAAAGGCTTTCTTACTACGTATTATTATATAGTTTGGGGGGTGTACATACAATAAATATGTTTTGCTAAAAAAATGATTTTCTCTATATGCTATAATGTAGAAACATATAGGTAGAAGGAGATGTACGAAATGATTCCAGTAACAATATTAACTGGTTTTCTTGGATCGGGGAAAACGACATTATTAAATCGTATTTTATCAGAAAATCACGGTAAGAAATTAGCGGTGATTGTAAATGAAATAGGGCAAATTGGCATTGATAATCAGTTGATTATGAATGTGGAAGAAGAAATTATGGAAATGACAAATGGCTGTTTATGCTGTACTGTACGTGAAGATTTACTCGTTGCTTTAAAACAGTTATTGGACGTAAAAGCAGAAGGGAAAATGGATTTTGATGGTTTAGTAATTGAAACGACTGGCCTTGCAAATCCAGGCCCGATTATTCAAACATTCTTTTTAGATCCAGTCATCCAATCTGCTTACCAAATTAACGGTGTTGTAACGGTGGTAGATAGTTATCATATACATAAACATTTTGAAAAAGGATTAGAAGCAAAAGAGCAAATTGCGTTTGCTGATGTTGTTTTAGTAAATAAATTAGATTTAATTGAAGAGAATGAGAAAGAAAATCTCTTGCATAAAATTCAAGGAATTAACCCGACTGCAAAGTTAATTGAGGCGACTAACTGTGAGGTAGATATACCATCTTTATTACAAATCCAAACGTTTAAAACGAAAGATACGTTGCAAATTTACCCTCATAAAGAACATAACCACTTAGAAGGTGTGAAATCATTTGTATTACGTGAAGAACGTCCGCTGGATTTACAAAAGCTTAATGAGTGGATGTCAGCTGTCGTGCAAGAGCTAGGGGAATATTTATATCGTTACAAAGGAATTTTATCGATAGATGGAGTAGATAAACGTATCGTTTTCCAAGGTGTACATACGTTATTTGCTGCTTCGTACGATAGAGAGTGGCAAGAGGGAGAAGAGCGAGTAAGTGAAGTAGTTTTTATCGGAAGAGATATTAATAAAGAGTGGTTCCAAGAACATTTCGAGGAGTGTGTGAAATAAGTCTGCGTAAATTGTAGGCTTATTTTTTATGAACACTCTATTAGATTGTAAAACAGAATTAAATAAGGGAAAGAAACTAAAAATTGATAACTGTATAATAAAAAGCCTGTTTTCACAGGCTTGTATTTTCGTCTATTAGTAACTCCATTACAACACCTACAACTGGACCTTCATCATCAATATCCCCATTTAAGCGGAAACCAAATGATTCATACAGTCCCATTGCAAGTTTGTTGTCTGGATGTAAACTTAAGTAAATTATTTTACATTCAAATTTTTCTTGTAAGAATTGAATGAGTAAGCGAAGGAAACGTTTTGCGTATCCTTTTCCTTGATATTGTTGGTCAATCATAAAGCGATCGAGCCATACACTTTTATGTTTTACTGAATACCATCCATACATTGCGTATCCTACAAGTGTTTCGCCATCATATAAACCTACTGACGTTCCGTTTCCTTCATATAATGATTCTGCTAAAGAAAACGCGTTACTTTCAATAAATTGTTGCTGGTCTTTTGCGACGTCTAAAGCAACTACTGAACGCCAATTTTTTGCTGTTACTTCACAAATGTGAAGATTCATAATTCCAACTCACCTTCTAAATTAATATAGCTTTCAAGCTAATATGGATAATTTTACTTGTTATTTTGGTCAAGTCAAGGATAAATACATAAAAAGGCAGCTGAATAACAGATTCAGCTGCCTAGAAAATATAATGGATTAGTTTGTTGCTTCTTTCAATGTATTTACGTTTTCTTCCATTAAAGTGAAGTAATCTTTATTATTTTTTGCATCATCTTCAGAAATAGTAGCTAAGTGATTTAAGCGTAAAACTTTTGTACCAGTTTCTTTTTGAATTACGGATGCTACTTTTGGAGTAGAGAACGTTTCGAATAAAATATATTTTAGATTATGTTCTTTTACTGTTTTTGTAATGTCAGCAAGCTGCTTTTGAGATGGTTCATCAGAAGCTGAAATTCCAGCGATAGGAATTTGTTTTAGGCCGTATCGTTGTTCCCAGTAACCATAGGCAGCATGAGAAACTAAAATTTCTTTCGTTTTTGCGTTCGCTACAGCTGCCTTAAATCCATCGTCTAAATCAGTAAATTTAGTTTGAAGTGCTGCAAAGTTTTTTTCGAATTCTTTTTTATGTTCAGGTTGTAATTCTACAAGTGCATTTTTAATTTTTTCTGCTTGTTTCATTGCTAGAGTAGGATCTAACCAAACATGTGGGTCTTTATCGTGATGATGTTCATCTTCTTTATGGCCATCTCCATGATCATGATGCTCTTCTTCAGTAGAAGCACGAAGCTCAATACCTTTAGATGCATTTACAATTTTAACATTTTCTTTTTGTAATGTTTTTTCCATTTTTTCAGCAAATGGTTCTAATTCAGCGCCGTTATAAACAAATAAATCGGCTTTTGCAACTTGTACTGTTTGTTTTTGACTTGGTTCAAATGTATGTGAATCTGCACCAGGTGGGTAAATTGCTTCAACATTTACATAGTCGCCACCAATTTTCTTTGCGAAATCAGCAAGTGGGAAAATCGTTGTATAAACTGTTAGCTTTCCATCTTTCTTGGCATTACTTTCTTTTTTATTTGAGCAGCCAGCGAAAATTAAGGTAAAAATAAGTAAGAATGAAAATATAGTCAATCTTTTAGGCATGAAGTTCTCCTCTTTTCTTTTTTACGGATATATTTTCCCCAATTATAGAAGAAAAATATCATTTTAATACAAAACGGAATAATTACGTTTTAGTTTGCGAACTTAGTATAATACATCTTTAATAAAGTTGCAATAAATAATAATCATTCCGATTTGTTTTTGTTATAAAGTTGTCAAATATAGGTGTATTATTTTTGCAAATGCATGCATATGTGACAACGCTGTTTTCATATATTGAAAAGGAGGTAAAGAGGGGGATGAGCGCTTGGGTTACTTAATGGAAGCTATTTTATTAATATTAGCGGTAGTATTGCCATTATCTTTCGTATTAATTTTTTTAAGAAGATTAATAAGTAATTTAGGGGACGCTACAACAATAACGAAATTACAAGAGAGAGATGAGAAAAAAGAGTGAGTAAAGCACTATGCGTACGCATAGTGTTTTACTTGTGGTAAAATAAGAGCAGGAAACTCCTAAAGGTTGTATTTTACTGAAGGAGAGAAAAGTAAAATAAGAGGTATATGCATATATGAATAAGCGAACAGCGTTAATACTTGGTGCAAGTGGTTTAGTTGGACAAGAGATAACGCGTCTATTACTTGAATCAGATTACTACGATTCGGTTACTATTTTTGTAAGAGAGCCAATGCAATTGCAACATGAGAAGTTACAGCAGAAACAAGTTGATTTTTCGGTATTAGAGGAATATAAAGAGTTCTTTGCTGTGGATGATGTTTTTAGTTGCTTAGGAACAACAATAAAAAAAGCAAAAACAAAAGCAAATTTAAAAAAAGTAGATTATGAATATACGTTACGAGCTGCTTGTTTAGCTGAAAAACAAGGGGTACAAAATTTCCTTGTCGTGTCTTCTATGGGAGCGAATCCTAAATCATTTTTCTTTTATTCACAAGTAAAAGGGAAAATGGAAGAAGAATTGCAAAAGTTAGTGATCGGTGGTATTCACATTTTTAGACCATCATTATTAGTAGGAAATCGACAAGAATTTCGTTTCGGCGAACAAATGGCTGAAAAGTTATCTCGTATTATTCCTTTTATTTTTAAAGGAGCTTTCAAAAAGTATAAACCAATTTCAGCTAAAGATGTGGCGAAAGGTATGTATATAACCGCGCTGCGAGAAGAATCGGGTATCCATACTTATAATTCAAATGAAATTACAACGATAGAATAAATAAAACCGAGAAGAATGACTTCTCGGTTTTATTTATTCGTATGAATTTTTCCTGGTGCTCGCTTATATTGGTGAGGTTCTTGCAATTCAAAGCCAAGTTCATTGGCCGCTATTCTTGGGAAGTACGGATTGCGAAGTAACTCACGTCCGATAAAAATTAAATCTGCTTCGTTATTATTTAAAATTTGCTCTGCTTGTGACCCAGTCGTAATCAATCCCACTGCACCAGTTGCAATGTTAGTATGCTCTTTAATATGTTTGGCGTATTGTACTTGGTAACCAGGATACACATCAATATGTGCTGGTACAACTGCACCAGAACTACAATCGATTAAATCTATTCCCTGTTCTTTCATCCACTTTGTATACTGAACGTAATCTTGAACCGTTAGCCCGTCAGGGTGATAATCATTTGCTGAAATACGAACGAATATTGGTCCGTCCCAAACTTCATTTACAGAGTCGATAATTTCGCGTAAGAAACGATAGCGGTTTTCAGGTGAGCCGCCGTATTTATCCGTTCGTTTATTAGTAAGTGGTGATAGGAATTCATTGATAAGGTAACCGTGAGCGCCATGTAATTCGATAACATCAAATCCGGCTTGTTTTGAACGTAACGCGGCCCTCTGAAAAGCTAATATAGTCTCTTTGATTTGCTGTATATTCATTTCTACTGGTATCTTCATCTTATCATTAAAAGGAATTGCAGAAGGAGCGAAAGCATTCGTATCTAATTCAGCTTTTCTTCCGGCGTGAGCGAGTTGAATGGCAGCTTTTGCGCCGTTATCATGTATAAAAGTAGTCGTTTTATGTAAGCCTTCAATTAGGTTGTCATCCCAAATACCTAAGTCTTTGTTAGAAATTCGTCCTTCAGCTAACACCGCAGTTGCTTCAACCATAACTAAACCTACTTGGCCAGCAGCGCGAGTTCCATAATGAATGAGATGAAAATTCGTAACGCGGCCATCCTCATTCCCCGATGAATACATACACATAGGCGACATAACGATACGATTTTTTAGTGTAACGTTCTTAATTGTATAAGGTGAAAAAAGCTTGGAATTCATCAAATAGCCTCCTTGATTGAATTTTCTTATATTTTACCATTCTCTTTTTTGTTTCTCTAATAAAACGCTTATACGAAAAATTTTGTATATTCGTGTTACAATGACTAATATGAACTGAATTGGAGGATGGCATATGTACCAGGCTTATTATGAAAGCGAAGTAGGTTTGCTTGAAATTACAGCGAATCAAGAAGGAATTACGTCTGTTATATTTGTTGATGAACGACAAGAAGAAAATAAAAATGAAATGATAGAACAATGTATAAATGAGTTAGATGAATATTTTAAAGGGAAAAGAAAAGAGTTTACGGTCCCGCTGTCTGCGGAGGGAACAGCATTTCAAAAAAATGTATGGGATGCACTTTATACTATTCCATACGGCGTAAGTGCTTCATATTTAGATATTGCAGAGAAAGTTGGAAATATAAAAGCTGTACGGGCAATAGGAGGGGCAAATAGTCGGAATCCAATTTCAATAATTGTTCCATGTCACCGTGTAATAGGAAAGAGTGGAAAGCTTGTTGGATATGCTGGTGGTTTATGGAGGAAAGAGTGGTTATTAAAACACGAAGGTATTTTGAAATGACGTATGGATGGGAAGAGGGATTGTTTTGAAATGTATAAATTGTGGGCAACCTTGCGAGGAGGAACAGTTAAATTGTGCAAGTTGTCAGCGAAACTTGGATAATGAACAAGAGGAAGGTAGCTCGTTAATAGATAAAGAACTGGAAGTATATGTAGGGAGACAATATCCGTATTACAAAAGGAAATGGGATCTTGAGAATAAGCGGATTGCTAGGTGGAGCTGGAATGGTTGGGCTGCTATTTTCAATATAGGCTGGCTAGGATATCGTAAGTATTATGTACCAGCTGCTTTATTTATGTTGTTATTAGTAGCGTGTGATGCATTTTCGTATTATATGGGATTTAATGTAGCGTTGCCAATCATTAATATGGTGCCTCTTACGTTTTTATTACTCATTTTTATTCTGTTTGGAATGGGGATTTTTGCAAATGGATTATACTATCAATTTGTGGAAAGACGTATATACCGAATAAAAGCAAGAGAAATAAAAGATAAATCAGTTGAAAACTATCTAATCAATGATAGCGGCGGAACGAGCAAAATGGGAGCGACAATTGTTACTATTTTAGCAGTTGCTAGCATATTTTTTAGCCATTTCTTTTTTCCGACTGATCGAGACGTTATTCAAAAGGTTCGTACAAGCTCGCTTTATGAATATCCTTTCTTTTCAATAGGTGAATCTTTTGAAAATTATTTTCAAAATTCAGGTTGGATATATTATCGTGGAACGGAAGGGTTAGAATTAGTAGAATTCCAAGGGTATAACACCGGAACGCCAAGACAAAAGGTGAAGATTCAATTTGTTGTCGATTATAAATTAGGTGAAGTGGAACCATACTCACTTATGGTTAATGGTGAATCTAAAACTGAAGAAGAGTTTTTGAAGCTGATGGAAGAAATATTTAAAGTTCAAAATCCATTTGATATAGAGGATGGATTACAAGTAAATGCTATTCAAGAAAGCGGCTGGAAAGAAATTTCCGATCGCTTTTTTCTATGTTTGTTAAAATAAATATTTAAAATAATCAGAATCTTTTGTATAATGAAATATATTATATAGGATTTAACTTATACATATAGATTGGGGGAAGGAAGAATGAAGAGAAAGACAACAACAATTGCTGCACTTGCGTTAACGACGAGTGTATTGGTTGCAGGATGTGGGAATGGTGAGAAGGCTTCGACAACGAAGAAAGAATCGAATAAGGGAATGGCCGATAAACAAGTTTTAAATTTGCTAGAAACAGCTGAAATTCCTTCAATGGATACATCTAAATCAACAGATTCTGTATCTTTCCGTGTATTTGTAAATGCAATGGAAGGTTTATATCGTCTAGATAAAGATAATAAACCAACACCAGGTATGGCAAAAGATGTGAAGATTAGTGAAGATAAAAAGACATATACATTTGAATTACGTGATGCGAAATGGTCAAATGGTGATCCAGTTCGAGCACAAGATTTTGTATATGCATGGCAACGTACATTAGATAAAGCATTAGCGGCAGAATATGCATTCATTTTATTTGATGTGAAAAATGCACAGAAAGTAAATAAAGGTGAATTACCAGCAGATCAATTGGGTGTTAAAGCGAAGGATGATAAAACGTTGGTAGTAGAATTAGAGCAACCAGCACCTTATTTTCTTGAGCTTACGTCGTTCCCTACATTTTTCCCATTAAATGAAAAATATGTGAAAGAGCAAGGAGATAAATACGGATTAGAAGCAGATAAATTAGTATATAATGGACCATTTACAATGAGTCAATGGAAACATGAACAAAATTATCAGTTGAAGAAAAATCCTAATTATTGGGATAAAGATACTGTAAAATTAGACGAAATTAATGTAAGTATTGTGAAGGAAACAAGCACGGGAGTAAATTTATATGATAGTGATCAAGCAGATCGAGTTATTTTAACTTCTGAATTTGTTGATAAATATAAAAAGAATAAGCCAGATGAATTTAAAACGAAGTTAGATCCACGCATATATTTCTTGCGTTTTAACCAAAAAAATGCAACATTTAAAAACCAAAAAGTACGTGAAGCGATTGATTTAGCATACGATAAAAAAGGAATTGCTGATGTCATTTTAAATGACGGTTCATTGCCAGCATATTTCTTAGTACCTGAAAAATTCACGACAGGTCCGGATGGAAAAGATTTCCGCTCTGTAAATAAAAACTTCCGTGATAGTAAAGATAATGCAGAGAAAGCAAAAAAATTATGGGAAGAAGCGAAGAAAGAGCTTGGTCAAGATACAATTACGGTTGAATTACTAAACGATGATAACGGTAGCCGTAAAAAAGTGGGCGACTTTATTAAGGAAGAACTAGAGAAAAACTTGCCTGGTATTAAAGTGAATTTGAAACAGCAACCATACAAGCAGAAGCTAGATTTAGAAAAGAAATTCCAATATGAATTCTCATTATCTGCATGGAGTCCTGATTATCCGGATCCAATGACTTATATTGATATGTTTGTTACTGGAAGCTCATTTAATGAAATGGATTATTCTAATCCGAAGTATGATGATTTAGTAGCGAAATCAAAAGGAGAGCTATTAAAAGATGATAAAGCACGCTGGAATGCACTTGCGGAAGCTGAAAAAATCTTAATTGGTCAAGACGCAGCAATTTCTCCTACGTACCAACAAAGTACAGCTTATTTAGAGAAGCCGTTTGTAAAAGGCATTGCTAACCATACGTTTGGCGGGGACTTCAGTTATAAATGGGCATATATTACAAAAAAATAGTATAATGAAAGGTGAGTGAATTTTCGCTCATCTTTTATTTGTATAAGGAGGAATTATAGTTGTTAAGGGGAATCAATCATATTTGTTTTTCGGTATCTAATTTAGAAAACTCTATTATGTTTTATGAAAAAGTATTAGAAGGAGAATTATTAGTTAAAGGAAGAAGATTGGCTTATTTTAACATATGTGGAGTATGGATAGCGCTTAATGAAGAGACGCATATTCCGAGAAATGAGGTTCATCAATCTTATACGCACATTGCATTTTCTGTTGAACAAGAAGACTTTAAATGTCTAATACAGCGATTAGAAGAAAATGATGTTCATATTTTACAAGGAAGAGAACGTGATGTAAGAGATTGCGAATCTATATACTTTGTTGATCCTGACGGTCATAAATTTGAGTTTCACTCAGGGACACTGCAAGACCGTTTAAATTATTATAGAGATGAGAAACCTCATATGACATTTTATTAGGGAGGGATAGCATTTGCATGCACTTGTAATTGGTGGAACAGGAATGCTAAAGAAAGTTTCTATGTGGCTTTGTGAGAAAGGATTTTATGTTTCTATTATCGGGCGAGATGAAGTGAAATTAGAAAATGTTAAGCGAATGAGTTCTGCACCAGAAAATATTACATGCCTTTCGTTAGATTATCATAATGATGAAGATGTAAAGCTAGCTATTAAAAGTACAATTAAGAAAAATGGCCCAATCACATTAGTTGTTGCATGGGTACACACAAGTGCAAAGCATGCACTATCAAATATTTGTAAAGAACTAGATTTGTCGTCTAAAACATATAGTTTATTTCATATTTTAGGTAGTAAAGCATCACGTATGCCTGCACAAAAAATAGGGAGTACGCGATGTATTTATCATAGAATTATTTTAGGTTTTATTTTAGAAGATACATATGGAAGATGGCTTACTCATGAAGAGATAGCTGATGGAGTTATAAAAGGGATTGAAAGTAAACGAGCGGAGTGGATTGTAGGGAGAGTTGAACCGTGGGAATTACGACCAACATGGTGAGGGGGAGTAAGAAATGAAAACAACTATATATGTAACAAGGCATGGTGAAACAGAGTGGAATGTAGCGAAGCGAATGCAGGGACGGAAAAATTCTGCTTTAACTGAAAATGGTATAGTTCAGGCGAAACAATTAGGGAATCGAATGAAAGATTTACCAATCCATGCGATCTATAGTAGTCCGAGCGAAAGAACACTTCATACGGCAGAGTTAATAAAAGGGGAACGTGATATACCCATTATAGCGGATGAGCATTTCTATGAAATCAACATGGGTATATGGGAAGGACAAACAATCGCGGATATAGAAAAGCAATTTCCAGAAGAAGTACATCTGTTTTGGAATGAGCCACATCTTTTTCAGTCAACATCAGGCGAAAATTTTGAGGCCGTTTATGAAAGAGTAATTGAAGGGATGCAGCTTCTTTTAGAGAAGCATAAAGGACAAAACATATTGATTGTTTCTCATGCGGCAGCAGCAAAATTACTTGTAGGGCATTTCGCGGGAATTGAAATAGAAAATGTGTGGGATGATCCATTTATGCATAGTGCCAGTTTGAGCATAATAGAATTTGAAGAGGGTATTGGTAAAGTGAAACAATTTGCAGATATAAGTCACTTTCAATAAATGTAAAAAAGGCCGCAAAACGGCCTTTTTTGGGTGGTATAAAAACTAGCAGTTACGTTTTTTATACCAGAAGTGATCGAATTTCTTATTTTTGCAAGATGGGAATTTATGTCCGCCTTTGCAATCATTCCATTTGTGTCCGTTATCGTGACAGTCTTTACCATGATCACATGAATCATCGCAAGAGTGACCGTGTCTGTTAGGGAAGAATTCGCATTTTTTACAGAAACTTCGTTTTGTCCAGAAAAATTTCTTTTCAAAGCGTATGCATTTTGTAATGAATGTACAATGTTTTCTGCGAGTACGTTTTGTAACTAGTACGCATTCTTTTCTACGCGTTACTTTCGTAACGAACGTCCATTTTTGAACACGTACACGTGTACATTTCGTAACAAATGTCCATTTTTTTACGTGCGTACATTTTGTAACGAACGTACAATGTTTCACTCGAGTACATCTTGTTCTTGGACATTTACCCCCAGTTGTACATTTACATCCAGTTGTACAATGATGATGAGTGAATTTATCATCATCGCATTCAAAAGTACTTGGATCTTGGTGTAAGAAATCCTCCATCCCAGCACTTTTGATTTCTTCAACAGCTTTTCTAATATCACGTTTCATAGAAATCCTCCTTATCATGTATTAAAGTGAAAAGGTATTCTTTTTCCTTAACATGATATGTATGTAGGCATCTTTCTGAACAGGACAAGAGTGTAATTTTATATAAATAGATGATTGCGGATGTATGGACAAGACAAGGCGCATACATTGAATGAAGAGAACTGAGAAGGGATGAGAAAACATGCTGCCTTCATATGATTTTTTTGTTCATCCAATGTACTTAGTGGAATTGAAAAAGGACATTTGGTCAGATAGTCCAGTGCCAGCAAAATTAACTTATGGAAAAAAGAAGTATGATATTGATATCGTATACCGAGGAGCTCATATTCGCGAATTTGAGAAAAAGTCTTATCATGTTATGTTTTATAAGCCTAAAAAATTTCAAGGTGCGAAAGAGTTTCATTTGAATTCGGAGTTTATGGATCCGTCTCTCATACGAAATAAATTATCTTTAGATTTTTTTCATGATATTGGTGTACTTTCGCCAAAATCACAACATGTATTTATAAAAATTAATGGTCAAATTCAAGGTGTGTATTTACAGTTAGAATCGGTTGATGAAAATTTTTTGAAAAATAGAGGATTACCGAGTGGTTCTATTTATTATGCGATAGATGATGATGCGAATTTTTCATTAATGAGTGAACGAGATAAAGATGTTAAGACAGAGCTCTTTGCGGGTTATGAATTTAAATATTCGAATAAAAATAGTGAAGAACAACTGAGTGAATTTGTATTTCAAGCGAATACTTTGACGAGGGAAGCCTATGAAAAAGAAATTGGGAAGTTTCTACATGTAGATAAATATTTACGATGGTTAGCAGGAGTTATTTTTACGCAAAACTTTGATGGTTTCGTTCATAACTATGCACTATATCATAACGATGAAACAAATTTATTTGAAGTTATACCGTGGGATTATGATGCGACTTGGGGGCGAGATGTACAAGGGAGACCACTTAATCATGAATATATTCGCATTCAAGGGTATAATACGTTAAGTGCAAGATTGCTAGACATACCTGTATTTAGAAAGCAGTATCGAAGTATTTTGGAAGAAATATTAGAAAATCAATTCACAGTTTCGTTTATGAGGCCGAAAGTAGAAGGGTTGTGTGAATTGATTCGCCCATATTTACTACAAGATCCATACATGAAAGAAAAATTAGAAACATTTGATCAAGAGGCTGATATGATTTATGAATATATAAATAAAAGAAGAAAGTATATACAAGACCACTTACATGAATTAGATTAATTTTGAAAGAGATTGAAACGTTATCAATCTCTTTTTTTTGTATAATAAAGATGTATCAATAAAAATGAAGTAATATATTTGATAGAGAATGGGGATGCGGATATATGACGATTAAATGGATTGATTGGGTAAAACAAATACAATCTATAGCTCAAGCGGGTTTAACGTATTCTAAGGATGTGTATGATATTGAGCGTTTCCAGCAATTACGAGATATTTCTATTTCAATGATGTCACATTACACGAAAACAGATTGGGAAGTCGTAGAGAAATTATTTGCAAGTGAGACAGGCTATCAAACACCTAAAGTTGATATAAGAGCGGTTGTTTTTCAAAATGAAAAGTTATTATTTGTGAAAGAAAAAAGCGATGGGAAATGGGCATTGCCAGGTGGATGGGCTGATGTCGGTTACACGCCAACCGAAGTTGCAGCAAAAGAAGTTTTCGAAGAGACTGGTTATGAGGTAGATCATTTTAAGTTACTAGCTATATTTGATAAAGAAAAACATCAACCATCTCCATCGGCGACGCATGTATATAAGATTTTTATTGGATGCGAGATTATTGGTGGAGAAAAGAAAACTAGTATTGAAACAGAAGAGGTGGAGTTTTTTTGTGAAAATGAATTGCCTAATTTATCAATTGCTAGAAATACAGAAGACCAAATTAAAGAGATGTTTGCCTACATGAAAGACCCGCAGAAAGAGAAATTAATAGATTAATCCTGCTTGAATTGTACATATTGTTAAAATGAAGATATTGGCAGATTGCAGCCTTTATGTAATAATGGGATGGTATGTGAAGAAAAAAGGAGATAAAAAAGAACATGTTAGCAAACATAATAGATCAGTTATTGCAATTTTTTGCAAGCTTAGGTTACTTTGGAGTAGCTCTTGCTTTAATGATTGAAGTAATCCCGAGTGAAATTGTACTTTCGTATGCTGGCTTTTTAGTAGCGAATGGTAAAATTAGTTTTGTGGGTGCAGTTATCGCCGGAACGATTGGTGGTACTTTAGCGCAAATCTTTTTATACTGGCTTGGATACTACGGAGGGCGTCCGGTTGTAGAGAAATATGGGAAATATCTACTTATTAATAAACATCATTTAGACATAGCGGAAGGTTGGTTTAAGCGTTATGGAGCAGGCGTAATATTTTCTGCGCGCTTTATCCCAGTAGTACGTCATGCGATCTCTATTCCAGCAGGACTAGCTAAGATGCCATTAAAACTATTTACACTTTATACGGTTGTAGCGATCATTCCATGGTCAATTCTATTTATATACTTAGGTGAAAAACTTGGTGGGAATTGGCGACAAATTAAAGAGTATGCATCTGATTACACACATTACATAATTATAGGAGCTGTTCTTTTTATTGCTCTATACTTTGGTTTAAAGTATTTCAAAAAGAAAAAAGCAGCGCGTTAAAGTCAATGATTTTTCATTGGCTTTTTTTGTTTGTTTCGGTTCTAAAGAAAAGGAGTTGTCCATAATGTGTAATAATAAAGCGTAGCGGAGGAATGTGATGAAAGGGTCACCGTTTATACGTGGAACGATATTTTTAACGATGGCAACGATGATATCAAAAATGTTAGGGTTTATATATGTTATACCATTTACAGCGATGGTCGGTACGAGTGGTTACGTTCTATACACATATGCATATCGTCCTTATACCATCATGCTCAGTATAGCAACAATGGGATTACCACTTGCAGTTTCAAAGATGGTATCAAAATATGATCAACTGAATGATTATCATACGGTTAAGAGAGTGTTGAAAAGTGGAATCGTGTTTATGTTTATAATGGGAGTCATTTCGTGTTTTACGTTATATATGCTAGCTCCGCATTTAGCTAAGCTTGTCATCGATGGGAATGATCAAACGGGGAATAGTGTAGGAGCGGTTACTACTAATATTCGAATTGTAAGTTTTGCGTTAATACTTGTGCCAGTAATGAGTTTATTAAGGGGCTTCTTTCAAGGATTCCAATCGATGGGGCCTTCTGCATTAAGTGTAGTTGTAGAGCAATTTTTTCGGGTTTTAACCATTTTAATAGGAAGCTTTGTCGTTTTATATGTTTTAAAAGCTTCTGTTTCGCTAGCGGTTGGTATTTCAACGTTCGGTGCATTTATGGGAGCTGTAGGTGGATTAACTGTTTTAAGTGCGTATTATATAAGAAGGAGAAGGCACTTAAAGAAAAAAGAGATGGAAAGTATACCACAAACAACGAAATCTTTTTTCTCATTGTATAAGGAGCTCTTTACATATTCTATTCCTTTTGTTGTGGTGGGCTTAGCAATTCCGTTGTATCAGACGATTGATACATTTACAATTAATAAACTACTTATACAAATAGGGTATATGCAAGGAGAAGCGGAAAAAATTAATGCGATAATTGGTCTTGTTCAAATGGTTGTGCTTATCCCGGTATCCGTTGCGACAGCTTTTAGTATGTCTCTCGTACCAGAGATGACGAAAGCTTACACAGCAGGAAATACGAAGCTATTGTACAAACATTTTACGAGAACAAATGTATTAGTAGTAGCAATTACGGTACCGGCGGCAATTGGAATGATGGTGTTAGCCAAACCTGTATATACTCTTTTATTCGGTGCTGGAAATGATCCAGAGATGGGGAGAATCATTTTACAGTATTATGCTCCTGCTTGCATACTATTTTCTCTTTTTACAGTAACGGCTGCTATGCTACAAGGAATCAATCAACAGCAGAAGACGGTGCTAGGACTAGTGATTGGAATTATTGTGAAGATAGTTTTAAATATTGTATTGCTTCCGTATTTCGATTATGTAAGTTTTATCATTTCAACATACGCGGGCTATACGATTTCAGTCGGGTTTAACTTGTGGATGCTTTCTAAATATGTTATAAAGGCAACATAAGCTTTTAAGGCAGAGAGCACTCTGTCTTTTTCTATGTTTATCCCGCTTTAACGGGCAGTGAGACCCTGACCGCACAATTCAGCGAAAGAAAAGAAGTTTGGTTGGGGGCGGATAACCCGTAAAAGCCCGATTTGTAAGGGCTAATAATTAGTGAGGATGAAGCCCCCCACTGATTAAAGTTTCACTTTATAATATTTTTCTTATAAAAACGTTTTCAAAATAATTTTTCTATTGAAATTTAAACGTATGTTTCATATGCTGAGAATGGCGGTTTAAAAACTGTGATTTAAGAGAGGTAGATTCCTACATGTAAAAAGAATCGGGGTGATAGTATGTTAAATATATATTTAACAGACCGAAACGGAAAACTACAAGAGATTGAGGAAATGCAAAAGGGGTGCTGGATTAATGTACTTCATCCAACAGAAGAAGAAATTCAATATCTAGTACAAACTTTAAATGTAGACTTAGATTTCATTAAAGACCCTTTGGATGATGAAGAACGCTCTCGTATTGAAAAGGAAGACAATAATACTTTAATTATCGTGGATATTCCGACAGTTAGACATGACGAAGAAGGAAATTCG
Source organism: Bacillus sp. PK3-067 (assembly GCF_056738645.1). NCBI lineage: Bacteria > Bacillati > Bacillota > Bacilli > Caryophanales > Bacillaceae > Bacillus > Bacillus sp. PK3-067. Next base: position 1,885,840 of record NZ_CP096490.1, read on the forward strand.
ATTTATGACACGATTCCAATAGGTATGATTGTGATGCCGGATTGTTTTGTTACAATCTGCTTAGAAGAGAATCCAATTTTTGAACGTTTTATTAATCAACGTATTAAAGAATTTTATACGTTTAAGAAGACGCGCTTTGCACTTCAGCTCTTATATACGATTTCTACTTATTATTTAAGATACTTAAAGCAAATAAATCGAAAAACAATTGATTTAGAGCATCAATTAAATCAGTCAATGAAAAATAAAGAGATTTTCACATTGTTAGGCCTTGAGAAAAGTTTAGTATACTTTACAACGTCATTAAAGGCTAATAAAATTGTAATTCAAAAGTTAATGCGTAATAGTACATTTTTAAAAATGTATGAAGACGATCAAGATTTATTAGAAGATGTATTAATTGAAAATAAACAGGCTATTGAAATGGCGGAAATATATAGTCACATTTTAAGTGGAATGATGAATACTTTTAGCTCCGTTATATCAAATAATTTAAATAGTGTTATGAAACTGTTAACGTCAATTACGATCATTTTATCTTTACCGACGATGGTTTCTAGTTTCTTTGGAATGAACGTAAAGGTTCCGTTTGAAGGGGAAGCCCACGGTTTTGTAATTGTACTCATCATATGTGTAACACTATCTTTCACGTTAGCTTTTGTTTTTTGGAAGAAACGTTACTTTTAACGATAAGAAAGCTGCTCTAGCATAGTTATATAACTACGCTAGAGCAGCTTTTTTGCTATGAAATCTCAAATTTTGAATAGAATATAACTTGTACAATGTAATGTATATAAAGGGTATGTATGCCATATAAACCTTGTTCAATTAATGAAATGGGGTTAAAATTACATATTGTTAATGAAAAGTTGGAGGAAATACATCATGGAATTGTTTCAATTACCGAAAGCATTCCTGCAAATGAATACAATTTTTATCTCCATATTGATCGAAGCACTTCCTTTCGTGCTCATTGGTGTATTTATTTCAGGATTCATTCAAATGTTCGTGACAGAAGATATGGTGGCAAAATGGATGCCGAAGAACCGATTTCTGTCTGTTTTATTAGCTACTTTTTTAGGTATGTTGTTTCCAGGTTGTGAATGTGGAATTGTTCCGATTGTAAGACGATTAATTGGAAAAGGCGTTCCACCATACGCAGGGATTGCATTTATGTTAACTGGACCTATTATTAATCCAGTTGTATTATTTGCTACTTATGTTGCCTTTGGGAGTAGTATGCACATGGTATGGTATCGTTCTATTGTAGCGATTATCGTAGCCATTATCGTTGGAATTATATTATCCTTTATGTTTAAAGAACATCAATTAAGAGATGATCACTTCCCAGAAGTGAATAATAAGCGTCCACTGCGTAAAAAAATGTGGGATGTATGTACACACGCTGTTGAGGAATTCTTCTCAATGGGAAAATATTTAGTACTAGGTGCGTTAATTGCAGCAGCGGTACAAACGTTTGTACAAACTTCAACACTTCTTGCTATTGGACAAGGTCCGTTTTCTTCATCAGCTGTTATGATGGGACTTGCTTATATATTATCACTTTGTTCAGAGGCAGATGCATTTATCGCTTCTTCGTTCCAAAGTACGTTTTCAACAGCTTCACTTGTCGCGTTCCTCGTTTACGGACCGATGGTGGATATTAAAAATATGTTTATGATGCTTGCGACATTTAAAACTAAATTTGTAATTGTTGTTATAGTTACAGTTACTCTTGTTGTTTATGCAAGCTCACTACTCATTTATGCGATGGGGTGGTAGGTTATGTTTCGAGCATATATATTATTAGGTTTTACAATATTAATTGCGCAGCTTCATATTTCCGGTAACATTACGAAGTATATCAATATGAAGTATGCCTATTTATCAACAACAGCAGCAATTATTTTAGGTTTCTTAACGATTATACAAATTATCGTCGTTTTCCAAAAAGAGCACCAAAAGGAAAAAGAGAAAAATGATTGCAGTTGTGACCATAGCCATTGCGGGCATGATCATTCAAAAGATGAGAATACATGGTGGAAAAAAGCATTTTCGTACTCCTTGTTTTGTTTTCCAATTATCTCAGGGTTATTTTTCCCAATTGCGACGTTAGATTCGGATATTGTTAAAGCGAAAGGATTTCACTTTCCTGTTGCACAAGCAGAAAGTAAGGATCCATTTATGACAAGACAATTTCTAAGACCTGATACGAGCATTTATTACGGGAAAGAAGGATACCGTGGTGTAATGGAAAAAGGGAAGAAAGAGTTTGTTACGAAAGACAATATTAATTTGAAAGATGAAGACTTCCTAAAGGGTATGGAAACAATTTATAATTATCCTGGCGAGTTTACTGGGAAAAAATTATCTTTTAAAGGGTTTGTTTTTAGGGATGATTCTTCTAAAAAAGAACAATACTTCTTATTCCGTTTCGGTATTATACATTGCGTAGCAGATTCTGGTGTGTATGGTATGTTAGTGAAAAAGCCAGAAGGCGTAGAGTGGAATAATGATGACTGGATTCAAGTAGAAGGAGAGATAACTACTGAGTTTTATCAGCCGTTTCATGCGAATATTCCTGTATTAGAAGTAACAAAATGGAATAAAGTTGAACAGCCGAAAGAACAATATGTATTTAGAGGAGCCGATTGATAAAATCGGTTCTTTTTTGTGGACTAAAAGTTCTGAATGTTGTTAATATTAAACGTGTAGTTCATTTAGTATAGTGATTATTGAAATATTAGGGATAAATCATTAAAGGGGTGATAACAATGACAGAAGTAAAGGGGAAAACAGCCAATGAGTCAAGGGTGTTCAAAACGAGCCGAGTATTCCCAACAGATTTAAATGATCATAACACGCTATTTGGTGGGAAGATATTAGCGGAGATGGATATGGTTGCTTCTATTTCAGCATCCAGACATTCGAGAAAGGAATGTGTCACAGCATCTATGGACTGGGTCGATTTCTTACATCCTGTTCGTTCTTCAGATTGTGTTAGTTATGAATCTTTCGTAATTTGGACGGGAAGAACTTCGATGGAAGTGTTTGTGAAGGTAGTAGCTGAAGATTTAATTTCAGGTGAGAAGCGTATAGCGGCAACGTCATTCGTTACTTTTGTGGCACTTAGTAAGGAAAATAATCCAGTTCCAGTACCGCGTGTTATCCCTGAAACAGAAGAAGAGAAAGAATTACATCGTATTGCTGTGTTACGTGCAGAACAGCGTCATATACGTAAGGCAGAGAGTAAGAAAGTAGCCACATTGTTAACCTTTTGAGATGAATATTTAGCCATTTAAGTTACTATAGCAGTCGGAAATGGTTTTAAAATGAAAAGCGGACACCTAAAAATAGGTGTCCGCTTTTATAGTTTTTTCATCCACATATCATATGACAGTAGCTACTTAGCAGAAGCAAGCAGCACCGACGATGATTAAGAGGATAAATAATACGACTAATAGCGCAAATCCATTACCATGTGCGAAGCCCATTGTTATTTCCTCCTTTTATTTTAAGATACAACATACAATATGCAAATGAGCTATTGTTTGATATGGACATATATCATGCAATGACATATTTTCTTGAATGATAATGTAATAAAAAAGGGAAGATATAGAAATAACAGTAAGTGGAGAAAGGAATTTATCCATGAAGCACTTTTTCGCTATAATCCTTTGTTTAATAGGTGTATTCATTTGGATGAACATCGATGTGGAAATGGGGAAGGAAATGGCTAGTGAATATGAATTAGGACAAGTTCGATTAGGTGAATTTCAATTATATACGAACGGTGAAGAGTTATATAGAAAATTATTTGAGGATATAAACGATGCAGAAAAGTATATATATATCCATTTTTATATTGTAGGAAAAGATGAAACAAGCCAAGAGTTTTTACAGTTATTAGAGAAAAAAGCATCTAGCGGAGTAGAAGTGAAATTGTCAGTCGATCGGATAGGTGGATATAAGCTGAAGAAAAAGGTAATTAGCCGATTAAAGGAAAACGGTGTGAAGTTTACATTTAGTAAAAAACCGAAACTGAAAAATGTGTTCTATTCTTTGCATCAACGGAATCATAGACGTATTGTTACGATAGATGGAAAGGTATCATACGTCGGTGGTTTTAATATCGGAAAGGAGTACCTTGGACAAAATCCAAAGTTTGGGCCATGGCGTGATTATCACGTGCGCATCCATGGTGAGGGTGCAGCGGATATGGAAAGAAAGTTCGCCGAAGATTGGAAAGAAGATACAGGAGAAAAAATGCCTATACATGAAAGTATACCTACATTAGGGAATGTGAAATATCAATATTTATTTTCAAATGGAAAAGGCTTATGGGAAAAGTATGGGGCACTTTTCAAAAAGGCTAAAAAGTCTTTAATTATCGCTACACCATATTTTGTACCAAGTAAAGAAATGGTGAAAGAGTTAAAAGCTGCATTAAATCGTGGTGTTAATGTGAAAATTCTCGTGCCATTTAAAAGTGATGCCATATTGTTAAAACAAGCTGCCTATCCATATTTGAAAGATATGTTACATGCTGGAGCGGAGATTTATCAATATCGAAATGGATTTTTTCATGGGAAAGTAACAATTATTGATGGAGAAATTGTTGATATTGGGACAGCGAATTTTGATAATAGAAGTTTTTATTTAAATTGTGAGTCTAACTGTATCATATATGATAAAACAGTTGTTGATGAAGTATGGAGTCGATTACAGGTAGACTTTCATAAATCAAAACGATTTTCTGAAGAAGATTTTGAGAAAATTAGTAGATGGGATTGGTTTTTAGCGAGAATAGCGAATGTTTTAGCATCATATTTATAGTATATGGACAAAAGAGAAGGGAGGCGCTTTAATGGACTGTATGAAAGAATTAATGAAATATAGTTATATGCTAATATACAAGGTTGGAGAGTATGCTGGAAAGGTCAGAGACGAAGAATTAAAAAATCTATTACAGCACCATTTACCATATATGTTACAAGCATATAATGAACAAGTAAATTTTCAAGAAGGAGAGAATGTGCAGCATATAACCTGTGAAACAATGGAGTTTTATTTGCATGAAATGGGAAAGGAAACAGTTAGTAAATATACAGGGGATATTCATATTGCAACCAGTTATATTGCGCATTTGAAACGATTAGCTTTAAAGTTTGCTCAAGTTGCAGTGGAAGTTGCTAACCCAGAGTTTCGCTCATTTTTGGAAAATTGTTTCCTGAAAATGAACCGTTACGCTTATAGTGTGTGGCAATATGTTATGAAGAAGGAATATAAGATTACACATCTATATGAAAATGAAAAATTTGCATGAGAAACTAAGGCGAAATGGTATGCGCCTTAGTTTTTTTACGTCCATTGAGAGAAAAAACTAGTTTTATTGTGTATCGATTGGAAATGAAATATATAAATTAAAATTAGGTTTTGTTATCGGAAAATTTACAAAAATTTACCGTATATTTACTGTTTTTCAATCTCTCCTTTAAAAATAGAGAGTAATATGAGGTTGTACATATTCTATCACAAGGAGGAAACGCAAATGAACAAATGGGTTAAATCATTAACTGCTATGGCACTTGCAAGTTCTTTATTAATGGTAGGTTGTAGTAAAGGTGAGGACAAGAAGAAAGAAGACGACACAACAACACAACAAGAGGACAAAAAGGATAAAGAAACAAGCGGAACCGAGAAGTCTACTGATTCTAAAGAAAAGAAATAAAGTAATAATAAAGCTTCCTCTTATATATGAGGAAGCTTTTTTGTTGTAAATTGACTGAGATTATTGAAAAATAGAAAGAGAATGAAAGAGGGGGAAAACAAATGAAAGTATGTATATTGGGAGCAACAGGACGAGTAGGTTCAAACATAATTAATTTAGCATTAAAGGATTCAGCTGAAGTGACTGCATTAGCGCGTGATTTAAATAGAATAGAAATACAACATGAAAGGTTAAGAGTGATAGAAGGGAATGTATTGAACGAAAATGATATAAAGAAAGCGATAGAAGGAAGTGATATAGTAATTAGTGCACTTGGAACGGATCAAAATGGAACATTAGCGAAGAGTATGCCACAAATTATAAAAAAAATGGAAGAAGATGGGGTTCGTAGGATCATAACAATAGGAACAGCTGGTATTTTACAAGCAAGAACAGATCTAAATTTATATCGTTTTCAATCAACGGAATCAAAAAGGAAAACGACAACGGCAGCGGAAGATCATTTGGCTGCATATAAGGTACTAAGTAATAGTAATAATTTATGTTGGACAGTTGTTTGTCCGACACATTTAATAGATGGTGAGGCGACAGAGATATATCGAACTGAAAAAGATATATTGCCAGAGGGTGGATCAAAAATTACAGTGGGTGATACAGCACACTTTGCATGGAATCTATGTAAGAAAAATATATATGAAAATAGTCGAGTAGGTATTGCATATTAAAAAACCATCCCGAAGTCGGGATGGTTAAAAGATGATATAACACAAGAAGATGATAATCATAATGATTTGGAGAATTGCTTTCGCTACTGTACTGCTTAAAAAACCAACTACAGTAGCGACTCCAACTAGAAAGGCATCTTTTGGCGCTTTTTTATGTACTAGTTCTGTTATAAATACTGATAAAAACGGTATGATAATAAGTCCGAATGGCGGGAAGAAGAACGAGCCGACAATGATAGAAATCATTCCGACACGTTCGCCCCATTTAGAACTACCGTATTTTTTTAAGAAATATCCATTTGCAATAAAATCAGCAACGAAAATGAAAAGAGTGAAAATGACTTGAATAATCCAAAAAGAAGTTGTTAATTCGCTTCCATTTATACCGAAATGGTAAATCAAATATCCAGCCCAGACAGCTAGTATGCCAGGGATAATTGGATAAATAAAGGCGAGAAATGAAACAACGAAACAGGCAATGATACAAATTGTTAATAAAACAGTCACTTTATAGCTCCTTTTTAATATCTAGTTTATGTACAGCAACTTTTTTGACTTGATGTCCATCAAGTTCTAATACTTTAAATTGAAAACCAGCATATTCAATGGAATAGCCAGCTTCAATATTTAAGTCAACTGCTTGAGAGAGAAGCCATCCTCCGATTGTATCTAAATCACTATCATCAATATGTAGGCCAAACATATCATTTACTTCAGAAATAAGCACTTTTCCATCTAAAACAGTAAGCTTAGGTGTACGCTTTTCAATCATAGGTGATTCATCAGCATCGAATTCATCTTGAATTTCTCCAATGATTTCTTCAAGAATATCTTCCATCGTTAAAAGTCCGGCAGTACCACCATATTCATCCATAACGATTGCCATCTGAACGCGATTTTTTTGAAGGTGGACTAACGTTTTACGAATTGGAACTGTTTCAAATACAGTTAGAACAGGATGTATATAAGATTCAAGTGGTTTATAAATACCTTTCGTTTGATCATGGAATACTTCTTTCGTATTGATCATCCCGATGATATCATCTTTATCTTTTTCAATGATTGGATAGCGTGTATATTTTTCAGTAGCGACGATATCCATATTTTCTTCTAACGTATTTTCAGTAGACAAGCAAATCATTTCGGTACGAGGAACCATAATTTCTTTCGCAACTCGATCATCAAATTCAAAAATGTTATTTACATATTTATATTCGGTTTGGTTTATTTCACCGCTTTTAAAACTTTCACCTAAAATGAGTCGCAATTCCTCTTCAGAATGAGCAAGTTCACTTTCCTTCGCAGGTTCTAATCCGAGTAGTTTTGTGAAAAATATAGCTGTACTATTGAGTAGCCAAATGAATGGATACATAATTTTATCAAATAAAATAAGCGGTCTTGCAAATTTGAGTGTGATTGCTTCTGCTTTTTGAATTGCGAAAGACTTTGGAACTAATTCACCTAATACAACGTGGAAAAATGTAATAACACTAAAAGCAATAACAAAAGATAAAGTGTTAGCCATTGTTCCAGTAATATTAATTTTTTCAAAGAGCGGTCGTAGTATATGTTCCACAGTCGGTTCACCAAGCCAACCAAGCCCTAAAGAAGTGATTGTAATTCCGAGCTGACAAGCTGATAAATAAACATCTAAATTAGATAGGACGCTTCTTGCAGCTAAAGCTTGTTTATTACCTTCATTTGCAAGTTGGTCAATTCGACTTTTTCGTACTTTTACAACAGCGAATTCTGATGCAACGAAAAAGCCAGAAATAAGAATAAGTACAAAGATGAGAAAAATATTTAATATGTCCAAGCGTGTTCTCCATTCCAAGGTCTGGAATAAAGATGTCACCTCCTGCAATTATGTTATACTTTTATAATAAATCCAAATGAAAAGAATAGTCAAAGGAAAAGGGTAAATATTGGTATGTTTCTGTAATAGTTTTTGAATTTGCTGTTATTTTGTCCGCTATACAAAAGGAATAACCCCCTACTTTTAGATTATAGAGGGTTATTTTAAATTAAGGTTTTGGAACACTTCTCGTTAAAGTGTATGACTGTTGCTTGGAGTAGTTTGTGGTCCATAGTGTTTGAAGGAAAGAAAGTATGCTATATGGGATATAGAGTAGTAATAAGCCGATTGTAACAATTATAGGTGAATTTCCGCCAAATTGAACGATAAATTGTAACAGTCCATTTGCATGAAAAACGCATTCCATAAAAACGAATGAAAGAATAATGGAACCTAAAATTGATTTATGATTTGAAGTAAGCGCTAAAAACAATGTGTCTACAAGAAAAGAATCATGTTTTATTTCATATTCATTTGTGTTTTTTAAGAAAGGAATCCATTTTTTTACTGCTTGCATAACGATAATCATGGAAGTACTACATACGATGATAAATGATGAGTAGTAAGGAAGGTTTATAAATTGTGCGATGTATAGAAGTAGTAATAAGACTGAACATTGTAATACTACAGTGCAAAAAGAGTAAGGTATCCATTTCAATACAGTAGTAAACTTTTTAAACGAGTTAGGTACTTTGAAAAATAAATGGCCGATACCCAAACTTATGAAAAATCCGATCGCAAGGGTAAAAGTAAAACGAACAATCGATATAAAATATATTTCCCATATGTAAGGGAATAATGGTGTTGAATGATTAGAAGTATGTATCATTTGGTTTGCTGAGAAAAAGATAGATTCATGCATCCAATCAACCTTTGGAATTGATATAGAAGAAAGCTGTGCGAAGTTTTGAAAAATGCTAATAAATCCATTTTGATAGGAGTAATTGTGTGTAATAAAAAGAGCTGGAATAGGACTTATGGCAAAAATAAAAATAACACCAATTATAAATTTACATATATGTGAGCGTAATAAGGACATATAACCACCTACTCTTAGAATATTCAGAAAATTCTTATTCTTATTTTAGCTTTTTTTGAAAGAAGTTACAATATATTTTTCATTTAGTAATTCAGAGAGAAGATTTGATAGCAAAAATATACAAGTGAAGGATTCATGAATAAATTATGACAAGAAAATGAATAATTTTCAGAAAAATAAAATAAATCATTTATTTTTTTCTGAAAATATAATATAGTTATGGCACAGAAAGTATTTTAACATAAGGAGGCTTTTTATGAGGATTAAAGGGAATTACGTGCCGAAAAGGGAAGTTTTACTGTGCTCAAGTTCGATTACGATTGGGGAAGCGTTAGAGCATTTAAATAAAACGGGGTATCGTTGTGTACCAGTTTTAGATGAAAAAAAAGAGAAATTTTTAGGGAATATATATAAAGTAGATATTTTAGAATATAAAGGATCACTTGATGAGAGTGTAATACAATTATTAAACGATAAAGAAGGATTTGTGAGAGAAGATTCATCTTTCTTTAAAGTATTTTTTACAATAAAAAAATTGCCTTATTTATCAGTAGTTGATGAAAAAGGGGTTTTCCTTGGAATTTTAACGCATAAAAAAGTTTTTGAGTTATTAGAGGATGCATGGGGCGTTCACTCTAGTAAATACTCTGTCATGATTGGAACGCAAGACTATAATGGAGCAATCCAAAAATTATCGACAGTTTTAAAGAAATACACTGGTATTCAAAGTTTGATGACTTTTGATAATGATGCCTTATTAGTTCGTAGAATTATGTTTACATTAGGAGAAGAGTTTAACGACGGTGAATTAGAGACATTATTGAAAGATTTAGAAGATCACGGATTTAGAGTTGTGTATGTGGAAGAGATGAAAAATCCACGTGAAGTTGAAACCATAGAGTAACATACAAAAGCCATCTAATTATATATTAGATGGCTTTTGTATGTTACGTGTATAAAGTTATTTGAAAATAACAATCGAATAATAGGTGAGATTGTAACAATATTTGTGTAAGAGAATAAAAAATGTAGATAATTTCGATTTTCAAAAAAATCAATTTGAAAATATGTTTTTATTTTGCAACTAAATATGTTACTATATGTGTGATAAAAACAAAGAGGTCTGACATCTACACTCCACGTAATAACACTCTAATGATTTGAAAATTCAAAAAAATCAAAATTAAAAATAATAATTGTATTAATGATTAGAGTAAAAATAAGGGGAATGGAGAAATTATGGAGAAAGACACTGCTTTGTAAGGGGCATATTTTATCATCTTGAGCAGAGAGGAGGATGCATAGCATATTGTAAAATATAGAGATAAACAGTGAAAAAGTGCTATGCAAATGAAGAGCATGAAGGGACGTTTAAGGCCAGGTGATACGGTAGCAATTGGTTTAATGCTATTTGCATTATTTTTAGGAGCAGGAAATTTAATTTTTCCGCCAGTTTTAGGTCAACAAGCAGGAGAGAATGTTTGGATTGCTACAATAGGATTCCTTGTAACGGGAGTCGGATTACCCCTACTAGCTGTAACAGCTGTCGCGTTTGTAGAGGGGGACTTGAAAGCGCTATCTTCTAGAGTTCACCCTATATTTGCGTTTATTTTCCCATTGATTAGTTATTTAGCAATTGGACCATTTTTCGCGATTCCTCGTACTGGAGCTGTTTCGTTTGAAATGGGTATGAAGCCGTTTTTATCAGAGGCAATGGTTTCAGAGTGGTACATGCTATTTCTTTTCACGATAGTTTTCTTCGGAATAACGTGGTATTTATCATTAAATCCATCTAAATTAGTGGATTGGTTCGGAAAGTTTCTTACACCATTATTAGTATTAATTGTCGCTGTTATTGTCGGAAAGGCAATTATTGATCCAATTGGAGAGCCAGCTGCGCCGTTAGCTGCTTACAAAGAAAATGCTTTCTTTGGTGGATTTATTCAAGGATATTTAACGATGGATGCAATTAGCGCGCTCGTATTCGGAATTGTCGTTGTACAAGTTATCCGCTCTAAAGGGATAAAAGAGAGTAGTCAAATTGCAAAAATAACAGTAGTATCAGGTATTATTGCTGTACTTGGTTTAACGTTAATTTATTTATCACTTGCTTATCTTGGTTCAACAAGTACATCACTTGGTATCTCAGAAAACGGTGGCCTTATTTTAACGAATGTTGTAAATGAGCTATATGGGACGAGTGGTAAAATTTTATTAGGGCTTGTTATTATACTCGCTTGTTTAACAACTTCTGTTGGGTTAACATCTGCGTGTGCAGGTTTCTTTACAAACTTATTCCCAAAACTTTCGCATAAAACGATTGTAACAATGGTATGTGTATTTAGTTTAATTGTATCTAACCTAGGTTTAACACAATTAATCGCAGTAACATTACCTGTGTTAATGATCATTTATCCAGTTGCAATTGTATTAATCGTACTTTCGTATTTCCATAAGTGGATTGGGAAGCGTAATACAATTTATATTGGAGCTATTTTAGGTGCATTGTTAATTAGTTTCTTTAACGGTTTAGAAAGTGCGAAAATTAAAATTGACGCGATTTCTAATGTACTACAAATGTTACCGTTATATAACGAAGGAATCGGATGGTTAATTCCATCATGTATTGGCGGGATTCTTGGTTTCTTCTTCTATAAATCAAATGAATCAAGTGAATTACAAAAGAAAGGTGCTTAGGCACCTTTCTTTTTTTGAAGGGGATTTTTGTATTTTGTCTAAGTAATAATTGGGGGGAATGATAAATGGCTAATTTTGAAGATTTTTTAAATTTGGATTTGAGAATTGGAACTGTAATACATGCAGAGGAATTTAAAGAAGCGAGAGTACCAGCGATTAAACTAGCAATAGATTTTGGAGAAATCGGGATAAAGCAGTCAAGTGCTCAAATTACGAAAAGGTATATTCCAGAAGATTTAATCGGTCAACAAATCGTTGCTGTTGTAAACTTTCCACCAAAGCGTGTAGCTGGATTCAAATCAGAAGTGCTTGTGCTTGGTGGTGTTCCTGAAGCTGATGATGTTGTGTTACTTCAGCCTAATATGGAATTGCCAAATGGAACAAAAATTAGTTAGGGTGAAGGTAGGGGCTAATATGGATATCGGACGAGAATATTTGCAATGTGCGATTTCGAACTTTAAAGCAACAAAGAAACAAGGGGAACGGGCACTTTCTCAATTATCATATGAACAAATACAATGGTCTTCTCATGAAGAAACAAATAGTATAGCGATTATTATTAAGCATCTGCACGGTAATATGCGTTCTAGATGGACGGATTTTTTAACGTCTGATGGTGAAAAAACAGATCGTAATCGAGATGGTGAATTTGAAGGATGCTATCATTCAAAAGAAGAAACCCTTATAGCTTGGCAAGAAGGATGGAAATATGTTTTTAATACGATGAATACTTTAACGCCGGAACACTTATTGAAGACGGTATACATTCGCGGTGAAGCACATACTGTCATGCAAGCAATTGAAAGGCAAATTTCTCATTATGCATTGCATATTGGTCAGATTATTTACATTGGGAAGATGTTAAAAGAAAATGAGTGGGAATGTTTAAGTATTCCGAGAGGTCAGTCTGCGCGTTATGTAGAGAAAAAACGTACAACATAATAATAAGAAAGAAACCGATAAAAAATAGGAAAAAAGAAAGTCAGCCAAATAATAGATGGTTCTGTAATCATAAGAATACTGCCAAAAATAAGTCCATATATAATAAGAAAGAAATTGAAAAGTGTATTCACAGGGAGAAATCGTGAGATAAACACTTGCTGTCGTTTAAAACAATCACTGTGAAATAAATAAAAGCGGAAGTACCATGTGGCTGTAATAAGGTCTTTCTTTCTCACAATTCTTTTTTTGCATGTATGACAGATAAATGGTGGTTGCATATCATTACGCTCCATTTTTTATTTTCATAATAATGTGAGACAAAAGTAGGTACAAAGTGTATGTTCCTATATACGCTCCTGCAATAAGGAAAAATGGATTCAGTAAAATTCCATGAATGCTCGTCATGAAAACTAAATCTTGTATTAAAACATCGTATATATTAATGGAAATAATTGTACCAAGTACATATAGTGCCAAGTACGCAGAAATATGTAGCACAATAGAGATTTTTGGTTGCTTAGCGGACAAATAAAAAATGAATGATAGAGCGATTGGTAATATTCCTATTAATAGCTTCAATTCATTTCACCTCATTAACAATATAGCCGAAATTTTAACGGTCTATTCTCTAGGGCTTGTACATAACTTGAAATAGAGAGGTGATAGTATGAATCGGGGCTTTTTTTTTATGAAGTTTACAAATATGCGTAAGTTAGTTTTATTTGTTATTACTACAGTGCTAGCGACTTTTTTTCTTATTAGTCTGATGGTAACCTCTATGAAAGAGACAAAGTCAACGTATTTATATAATTGGTTAAATGAGTTATCGATGAATGGTTACATGTATGTACTTGGAAAAGAGAATCATTATTTTACACAGGAGTACCGAAATTTGAATCAAGATTTTTCAATTTCTTCTTTTCTCTTTTCTATGGCTACAAATATTCGCTTTAATGATGTACGCAGTTTTGTCGGGAAAGAGCTCCCGGGATTTGGTAAGTACGATACAGAAATTGTTATTGCGGGTGAGGGTACAAATTATTCTAACTTACCGATAGAGTCGAGTGTTCCTCTTGAAGAAGTAGTGAAGGAACGGACTAGTGGAACTGGACAAGCACCTAAACAAGATACGAATAAAGAGAAAAAACAGCCGTCCCAAACGACTGGGAAGAGACAAGTTGCGTTTATTTATCATACACATAGCTGGGAATCTTATTTACCTTTACTTAACTTAACGAATGACCCGAATCCGAATAAAGCAACGAGTTCTGTGTCGAATATTTCTATATTAGGAGATCGTTTCCGTGAACAACTAGAAGGTGAAGGGATTGGGGCTACTAACGATAAGAGTGATGTTGGTCAAAAGTTAATAAGTAAAGGTTTAAACAGTAATAGTTCGTATAAAATGTCACGAGAAATTGTGCAGCAAGCTATGGCTGGAAATAAAGATCTTCAATACTTTTTTGATTTGCATCGTGATAGTGCCCGAAAGAATGTAACGACAAAAACAATTGGAGATAAATCATATGCAAAGCTTGCATTTGTAGTAGGGAAAGGAAATAAAAACTATGAAAAAAACTTACAATTAGCGACAGCTTTACATGAGGCGATTAATAAGAAATATCCAGGAGTGAGCCGTGGGGTCATTCAAAAAGGGTTCCAGACAGGAAATGGAATCTATAATCAAGACCTATCAGGACAAGCGATATTAATAGAAGTTGGTGGTGTAGATAATACAGAGGAAGAATTGAATCGATCAATTGATGCACTTGCTAAAGCATTTGGTGAATATTTTTGGCAGGCAGAAAAAGTGAATGGATAAAGTGAAACGTGAATTAGCCAGGACATCTATCGATAATTATTAGCTCACTTCAATCTTGGAAAAACGTAAGTGTAATGCTTGCGTTTTTTCTTTGTAATGGTGAGATGTCACAGAATAGACATAATTTGTCGTTGTTATAGTAATATCGAAATTTGTCAATTTATAGTAGGAGATTTACAAAGGGATTTTCGAGAAAGTAGAGAAAATCTTTTTATAAGGAAAACTTTTTATTATGAAACTGGTAGGGTGATTGAAGTGATTAGAGAGATCGAAATAGAAGATGCAGCATCATTTTTACAATTAAGTAAGCAATTAGATGAAGAAACGAAGTTTATGTTATATGAACCAGGAGAAAGAAAAACTACAGCTGAGCAACAAGAAAAAATAATCGATCGATTTATAGAAAATGAATATGCAACAATATTTGTAGCAGTTGAAGATGAGAGGATAGTAGGTTTTATATTAGTGAATGGAAATAACATTCAAAGAAAGAGACATGTGGCAACCATTGTAATTGGTATTTTGCAAGAGTATAACGGGCGAGGTATTGGGACGAGATTGTTTAAAGAGGTTGAGAAGTGGGCAAAATTACATGATGTATGGCGTTTAGAAATAACAGTAATGGCCCACAATACAAGAGCTCAGACACTATATAAAAAAGCTGGATTTGAGAAAGAAGGTGTCAAAAAAGCTGCTCTTATTATCGATGGAAAGTGCATCGATGAGTATGAAATGGCCAAATTATTAAAATAAGAGGTCGTTATATGAAAAAAAGATGGGCACTACTTGGTATTGTAGCTGCAATAATTATTGTTGGAGTAGCAGGAATCAATTATAAAATGTATAAGGATAAGCAGGCGCGGGAAGTAAGTGTAAATAGCATATTTCCGAAAGCGAAAGAAACGATTGCTAATATGGATGGGGATATTGCGGTAATTAATAATCCGAATTCAATGCTTGTACTTGTAAATAAAAGTAGGCGTTTACCAGATGGGTATAGACCGCCAGATTTAGTTATTCCGAAAGTGCGCTACTCTAGTGAAGGTGATCAAGAAAAGAAAAAGATGAGAAAAGAGGCAGCGAGGGCGCTTGAGGATATGTTTCAGCAGGCTGACAACGAGCGTATTTTTCTTTTTGCAGTTTCTGGATTTAGATCTTTTGATCGACAAAAAGCATTAAATACGATGTATAAAAAACAAGACGGGGAAGCAAAAACAGCAATGTCTAGCGCGGTTCCTGGCACAAGTGAGCATCAAACTGGACTAGCTATGGATATTACGTCTCAATCTGCTAAATTTCAGTTAGAGACAGTTTTTGGGGAAACGAAAGAAGGTCAGTGGCTTTCTGAAAATGCCCATAAATTTGGTTTTGTGGTTCGATACACAAAAGCGAAAGAAACGATTACGGGCTATCGGTATGAACCATGGCACGTAAGGTATGTGGGAAATCCACAAGCTACATATTTGTATGATAATCAACTGACACTTGAAGAAGTAACAGAGTGAACAATTGAGGGGAGAGACGTACAATGACGATGTTATATAAGAAAAAAGTACATGCATATATTACAAGAGAAAAAGAGGGGGTTATGCAATTACTTGTTTTTAAACATCGTGATATACATGAAGCTGGTATTCAAGTGCCAGGGGGAACGGTTGATGAAGGTGAAACGTTAGAAGCTGCTATATTGCGTGAAGTACAGGAAGAATCCGGATTGCGTCATTTATGCATAGAGCGGTTTTTAGCAGATTACATTATACATATGAAAGAAAAACAGGAGTATGAAAAACGCCACTTTTTCCATGTAACTTTACTAACAGATGTAAAGGATACTTGGGAACATATTGTAAGTGCTGGTGAGGAAGATAAAGGATTAGTATTTTGCTATGAATGGGTTGATATTGCAAAATGCCCTGAATTAGCTGGGAAACAAGGTGAGTTTTTACATTTATTAGATGAAGTATACGCACAGTAATGTAAGAGTCTGAAGCGAAGGTTAATCCGTTTCAGACTTTTTTTATTTTTCGGGAAATTAAAGGTGTTTAAATAAGAGTATTGAATTTCTTTAAAGGGATATTAATTTAGGATGTGTTGAGATGAAAAATTGAAAAAGTAAGGGGTATATGTTAAAAAAGTTCATATAAGGGAGAATATAAATGGAAATTCAGTTTAATTCAATCTTAAAAAAGGAATTAACAATTCAAGATATTCAAAATGAAATGGAATCTGGAAAGCTAACTTCAAAAGAGCTAGTGATGTATTATCTCTATAGAATTGCAAAGTATGATCAAGACGGGCCGAAAATCAATTCAATTTTAGAAATCAATCCAGATGCTATTTTTATTGCAGAAGCGTTAGATTATGAAAGAAAGACAAACGGCGTAAGGGGACCATTGCATGGAATACCTGTTTTGCTTAAGGATAATATTGAAACGAATGACTTCATGCATACAAGTGCAGGTACAATAGCTCTAGAACAAAATATAAGCAGTGAAGATGCATTTCTCGTTACTAAACTGCGAGAAGCAGGGGCAGTGATAATAGGAAAAACGAATATGACAGAATTAGCAAATGCAATGTCTTTTGAAATGTGGGCTGGATATAGTGCAAGAGGTGGTCAAACAATCAATCCATATGGAACGGGCAAGGATCATATGTTTGTTGGCGGATCTAGTACAGGATCTGCAATAGCAGTTGCTGCTAACTTTACAGTAGTATCTGTTGGGACAGAAACCGATGCTTCTATTTTGAGCCCCGCTGTTCAAAATTCTGTAGTAGGTATTAAACCGACTGTCGGTTTAATTAGTCGTAGAGGAATTATTCCATTTACTTATTCGCAAGATACAGCTGGACCATTTGCTAGAACGGTAACCGATGCTACTATTTTGCTAGGGAGTTTAACTGGAGTGGATGAGAAAGATGTAGTTACTCACAAAAGTGACGGTAGGGCATATCGGGATTATACATCTTACCTTGATGCAAATGGTTTAAATGGAGCGAAGATTGGTGTGTTTAACGATGCACCAAAAGATTATTACGAAAATGGTGAGTATGATGAAATCTTGTTTAAGGAAACGATCCAAGTATTACGTAATGAAGGAGCGACAGTAGTAGAAAATATTGATATTCCTTCTTTTCATAGAGAATGGAGCTGGGGAGTTCCGCTTTATGAGCTGAAGCATAGTTTAGATAACTATCTTACTAAATTACCTTCTACTATCCCGGTACATTCTATTTCGGAGTTAATGGAGTTTAATAAAAACATAGCAGAAAGAGCTTTAAAATATGGACAAACTAAGTTAGAGGGAAGAAAAGATTTTCCTAATACGTTACGAAATCCAGAATATTTAAATGCGAGATTAGAAGATATATATTTTTCTCAAGAACAAGGCATTGATTTTGCATTGGAAAAATATAATCTTGATGCGATACTGTTTCCTTCCTATATAGGTTCTACTATATGTGCGAAAGCGGGTTATCCGTCTATAGCAATACCAGCAGGGTATATGGAAAGCGGGAGGCCTTTTGGAATTACCATTGCAAGCACTGCCTTTAGTGAAGGGATATTAATTAAATTAGCTTATGCTTTTGAACAAGCGACAAAGCATAGAAAAATCCCCAACTTATCATGAATAGAATAAACAAAGAGGACAGGAATCCCTATCCTCTTTGTTTTAGTGATTAAATTGAAATATCGTTCTGCACTGTCTTATGATATTTTAATAAACTAAAAGATAAACAAGCGGAACATAAAATAAGAATAGAAGCGATGATATAAATTGTACGAACACCGAACATATCAGTAATAATGCCAATGCTAAGCATAGATAGTCCAGAGGCTGTTGAAAGAAGTGCGCCATGTGCTGTATACATTTTTGATAATAAAGAAGGGGCGACACTTGATTGTAAAACAGTCGTTTGGGAAATATCTCTAATTTGATAACATGGTCCCATTAGAACACATAGAAAAAGCGCAATAAATCCGCTGCTTGTCATACCATATAAAAATGTAAGAATGCTAAATATAAGAGAGCTAATCGACATAGATCGTATTAAATTGTTTTGAATATAGGAACTCATTTTCCATGCTAATAGACCACCGATTAACGTGCCAACATAATAACTTGTATTAATATATCCCCACCATTCTTCGCCCTTATGAAGGATAGTCGTAACGTATGCCATCGTAATAGCACCAATCCATATTGTCCCTGCGAAAGTTTCGATTAAGTCCATATATGTAACGGTACGGAGAGAAGGATTTTGAAATAGGAGTTTCCAACCTTCCAATAAAACAGTACTTTTGGAAGAGGGAGAATCTGCTATTCTTTCAGTATGTATGGAACGTAATGAAAAATGTAATGCAATGCATCCGAAAATCATTAAAATGTTATTAATCATGAGTGTAGAAGTAGCGCCAATGAGAAGAACGACAATACTCGTAAATGAATAAGCAACGGCTTGCACAATTTGTGTTGAAAAGGAAAAGATACTATTTACTTTTACTAATTTTTCTTTCGGTGTAAGGCGCGGAAGAATACCGTATAATAATGGAGCACTCCACCCGCTACATAATGAAATGACAAAAATAAAAGTTAATAGAGCTATAATGTTTGTGGATAAGACCGGGAACAAAATCATTAATAATAGTAAAAAGACTGTTTTCAACCATTGGAGCGTATATAACAGCGTATAAGATGGAAAACGATTTATCATAAGTGGTGCAGAGATGTTAGCAATTAGATTTGTGATAACTTGTAATAATGGAAAAAGAGCAGTAATAGTAGCTGATTTAGTTGCTATATAAATATGAGTTGTAATAATCATTACATATACGATGTCAGCGAGAGTAATGCATATTTTGGAACCTAAATAGTAGATTAGTGACAGGTTTCTCAATAAGAATATCACCTCTATAAAAAATAGTATTTAGTAATTGTAATTTAAAAATTAAAATTTTTAAAGAATTTAATTTTTTGTCACTTTTTGAAAGGGATTTTCATGTATAATGAAGAATATATTGATATAGTATTATATTAATGATCATTGTAACAGTGAATATGTACAATAGCTTGTAGCAAACGCCCAAGTGTAAGAAAGGGCGGATAAACCATTCTTTTCTTCATATACATATAGAAAATGAGAAAGAAAGTGAGGGTTGCATATGGCTGCTTGGGTAATTTGGTTTATAATAGCTGGTATTTTATTTATCGCGGAAATGTTGTCGATTACATTTTACATGCTTTGGCTTGGAATTGGAGCTGTTGTCGGAGGTCTTATTGCTTTGTTTGCTCCTGATGCACTACTGTTACAAGTTACTGTTGGTGCAATTGTAAGTTTAACTTTGACATTCTTTACGAAAAGAATTTCAAAAAACTTTCGAGAAGCAAAAGGTTTTACTGATACAGTAGATATGCTTGTTGGTAAAAGAGGGATTGTTATGCAAGCGATTACAAATGAAGCGAATGGTATTGTGAAGGTGGATGGAGATACTTGGACAGCTATTGCAGATTCTTCAATTGATGCTGGAGAAAAAGTCGTTGTTATAAAGAGGCATAGTACTATATTACAAGTGAAAAAGGAGAGTGAATAAATATGGTAGCATTAACGTTAACGATTATATTCGCACTAATTGTAGTTACATTTATCGCATTAACAATTAAAATTATTCCTCAGCAAAAAGTTGGGGTTGTTGAAAGATTTGGTAAGTTTCAACGTATAATGCACCCAGGGTTAAATATTTTAATACCAATTGTAGATCGTGTTCGTGTATATCATGACTTACGCATTCAACAAACGAATGTACCACCGCAAAAGGTAATTACGAAAGATAATGTTCAAGTAGAAATTGATACAATTATTTTCTATCAAATTGTTGAACCAGAACTTGCGACATATGGTATTTCAAACTATGAATATGGTGTTCGTAATATTACTTCAGCAACGATGCGTCAAATCATCGGTAAAATGGAACTGGATGAAACGTTATCTGGTCGTGAAAAAATTTCAACAGAAATCCGCTTAGCGCTTGATGAAGCAACAGAAAAATGGGGCGTACGTATTGAACGTGTCGAAGTTGTTGATATTAACCCGCCAAAAGATGTGCAAGCATCAATGGAAAAACAAATGAAGGCTGAGCGTAATAAACGTGCGATTATTTTAGAAGCTGAAGCAGCAAAACAAGATAAAGTCCTTCGCGCTGAAGGAGAAAAGCAAAGTAAAATCTTGATGGCTGAAGGGGATAAAGAAGCACGTATTCGCGAAGCTGAAGGTATAAAAGAAGCAAAAGAATTAGAAGCACAAGGGGAAGCACGAGCAATTGAAGAAATTGCAAAAGCAGAACAAAATCGTATTGAATTGCTTCGTGAAGCGAATTTGGATGAGCGTATACTTGCTTACAAATCATTTGAGTCATTAGCTGAAGTTGCAAAAGGACCAGCAAATAAAATCTTTATTCCGTCTAATGCAATTGAAACACTTGGTACTCTTGGGGCAATTGGAGAAATATTTAAAGAAAAACAAGCGAAGAAACTACTTTCAAATGATACAGGAAAAGAACAATAAAAGTGAGGAAGAGAAATGGTATACCATTTCTCTTTTTTTGTGCGTATATTCTGAAAAGCTTGTACATATCCATGTATAAAGAAGGTGATGCAGTGAAAAAGTATGCAACTCGAATACATAGGAAGAAGCTGATTTCGTTACTCCTTTTATATGCGCTAATAGTAATTATGATAGCGTCGATTTTGACGTCATTTTTACATACAATGAAATCGAATTATGCAAATCAATGGTTTGGAAAAGTATCGATGCAAGGTTTTGTTCAAATGATAGAAAGTGAGAATCGCTATTACGGATTTGATTATTTTAAGAAGAATAAAAGAGAGTCAGTTGGGAATTTAATGTTCTCTATCGCGACAGATTTGAAAATTAAAGATTTAAGAACATTCGTCGGTAAAGAAGTACCTGGTATGTCAAAGTATTATTCTAATATTATCGTAGCTGGGGAAGGGACAAACTTGACAAATATCCCAAATGAATCTAGTGTACCGATTGAAGAAGTAACGAAAGAACGGGAAATAGCAAAAGATAAAGTTACAGAAGCGGAAAAGAATAATCCGGTTCAGAAAAAGAACGGAGCGAAAAAAGGTGAAAGTGCAGTATATATTTATCATACACATAGCTGGGAATCCTTCTTTCCATTATTACCAGGGGCAACTGATCCATCTAGCCCAGATGTAAATGTGTCTTTACTAGGAAAACGTATGAAAGAGCAACTTGAAGGACAAGGAATTCCGGTAGTTCATGATAAAACGAATATGGGTGATTTATTAGCGAGTAAAAAGTGGGTATGGTATCAGTCATATAAAGCGTCTCATGAATATGTAAAAGAAGCATTAGCACAAAATAATAAAATTGCGTTTCCGATTGATATACACCGTGACGATCAGCGTAAGAAAGTAACAACAAAAGTAATTAACGGAAAATCGTATGCAAGATTATATTTTATAATTGGGATGGAAAATGAAGGCCGTGCTGAAAATGAAAAAATTGCAAGAGCGATCAATAGTTATTTAGATGAAAACTATTACGGATTAAGTAGAGGGATTTTTCCAAAGTATAAAAAAGATGGAAATGGCGTTTATAACCAAGATTTATCGAAAAATGCGATGTTAATTGAAGTTGGTGGTGTTGATAATACGTTAGATGAATTATATAACACAATTGATGTGTTAACAGAAGCGTTTAGTAAATATTATTGGAATGATGCGGAAAAAGTGAATGGATGAGGGACGGGAGACCGTTCCTTTTTTATTTTGGAATCTTAAAATGTGATATAATGGAATTTTATGAATGTTAAATAAAGGGAGAGAGAAACATGCAAATACTACTAATACGCCACGGAGAATCAGAAGCTGATATTTTACATGTGCATGAAGGTCGAGCTGATTTTGAGTTAACTGACAAAGGGAGACAACAAGTACAAAGACTTGTACAGAAAGTGAAAAAAGATTTTGCACCAGATTTCATTTGGGCAAGCACATTAAAACGCGCTCGTGAAACGGGTGAAACATTAGCAGAAGCAATTGGTTGTCCAATTCAATTAGAAGAGGAATTAATGGAGTTTAATAATGGAGTGCAAGCAGGCTTATCATTTGAAGAAGCAAAGAAATATCCAGAGCCAAAGTTTCTTCATGATCGTTTTGAAAACGGGGAATCGTTTATTGAGTTTCGAATGAGAATAGAAGGAATCTTTTCTAAAATCTTGACAGAGAATACATATGACCGAATTGCAATTGTTGCCCATGGGGGCGTAATTAATAGTCTATTACGTGCATTTTTCAAAATGCCAATTTCAATGGACTACTATTTCAAAATGGGAGATACGGGAATAAGTTTAATTGAAATTGAGGGTGAACAAAAAACGGTGCATTTCATTAATGATACGAATCATTTGGACGGGATGTAAAGACTTATGTACAAAGTTGTATTTTTCGATGTTGACGGTACGTTATTAAGTGAGATTGATAGAAGCATGCACGAAAGTACAAAAGAAGCGGTACAAAGATTAATAGATAAAGGAATTCACGTAGTTGTTACAACTGGAAGACCATATAGTTTATGCTCACAATTTAAGGAACTAGGTATAAATACGTTTATTTCAGCAAATGGTGCACATATAAAATGTGGGAAAGAAGTTATACATAAATCAGTACTTTCAAGCGAAATCGTTCATGATATTTCAAATTTTGCTGAATTACATGGTCACAGTGTTTCTTACTTTACAGAAGAATTTGCAATGAATAATATTGCTTCCAAAGATGAACGTGTCATGCGAGCGTTAAATGAAACCTTAAATTTAGAGCAGTATCCTGACAAAGTTAGAAACTTATCAGATGAGATGTATTGCATATGTCTGTATGCTGATGATACAGAAGCTCAAAAATTCATTGAAAGATATCCAGCACTTACGTTTGAGCGTTTTCATGGTTACGTTATAAATGTATTGGAAGATAGTAAAGTATCGAAGCTAACTGCAATTCAAAAAGTATTGGAACATTTAAACATTAGTAAATTAGAAGCCATTGCTTTTGGCGATGGTGGAAATGATATTGAGATGTTGCAGTATGTAGGATTAGGAGTTGCGATGGGAAATGGTGGAGAGGAGTTGAAGAGAAGGGCTGATTTCGTTACAACGAAGGCGAGTGAAGGCGGAATTTCTTATGCCTTAAAGAAGTTGCGCATTATTTAAAACTAATAGTTAGTCAGTGTGAAAAATCCTGTTTTATTAATGGCTTTTGTTAATATGTATACTGTTTTAGGGAATTATTTGAGCTCTCCTACTTACAATTTAACTGCAGAACAAATCCTTTATTTTCGCTTAGCAGGGCTGTTTGGTATGTTGCTCTCACCACTTGCAGGTCGTTTAACAAAGAGGTTTGAAGTAAGGAAAGTTCTTCAAGGAGGATTGTTGATTGCTATTTTTAGTCTAAGTTCAATAGGCTTTGTTTCGTATCTATCTCTACTTGTAATGATGAGTGTCTGTTTTGTAATAGGTATTGCTATATCCGTTCCGTCTTTAGTTTCTCTTGTAGGTCAATTAGGAGGGGAAATTAGGAATGATACTTTTTATTGGTTTTGTAGCTTCTCTATTTATAATTAATGAATGAGTGGAAAATCACTCAAATAAAGGAATGCGAGGATCGTTCATATGCTCGCATAATAAAATATGAATTTGTCCACGATGATGATAAAAGTGTGCAACGATTTCAAGTAACCATTCAAAGCGCGAATAAGAAATACCCCAATAGGCAGTCATAACTTCTGCTAATTCTATTTGGGAGTAGGAAAGAAATGTTTTAGAGAGAAGGTTGTAACCTTCAATCATCGTTTGTTGCATGTGAGCAACTGTTACGGGGGTACGTTCTATATAAAAGGTATGTAATTCTTTTTCTGGAATACCATTTAAAATGAGTAAATCAGCATGACAAATAAGAGAAAGATGTGCACACATTTCAAATAATGATCGTTTTGAGTGAATCGGTTGTATTTTTAAATCGTTTTCACTATATTGGTTAAGCATATCAATAGAAGTATCAATAGCAACTTTTAGTTGATGCAATGCAGATTGAACAAACATTGTAATTCTCCTCGTCTCCGTATATAATAGTTTCTTGAGGATATTATATCATACTCAAAATTCCGAAAATTCTAGTAGTTTGACTAGCATAATGAAAAGTATTATATTGTAAAAGGTCATATGAAACGTGAAATAGAATGGAATGCAATTATTGAGTTAGGAGTTAGACCAATGAGTTTGAAATATGGAAGAGATACAATTGTAGAAATTGACTTAAATGCTGTAAAACATAATGTAAAAGAATTTAAAAAACATGTAAATGATGAAGAAATTAAGATGATGGCTGCTGTAAAAGCGAATGGGTATGGCCATGGGGCAGTTGAAGTTGCCAAAGCTGCAATTGAAGCAGGAATACATCAACTTGCAGTTGCATTTGTAGATGAAGCAATAGAATTAAGAGAAGCAGGAATTACTGTGCCGATTTTAATTTTAGGATACACACCAGTAGCGGCTGTAGAAGATGTAATTCAATATGACGTTATGATGACTGTTTATAGAGTAGAAGATTTACATGGTATAAATGAAATTGCAAACCGTCTTCAAAAGAAAGTACAAATTCAAGTGAAAATTGATACAGGAATGAGTCGTATCGGTTTACAAGAAGAAGAAGTTAAACCATTTTTAGAAGAATTAAACCGTATGGAGTATGTAGAGGTAGTAGGGATATTTACGCATTACTCTACGGCAGATGAAATCGATAAATCATATACGAATATGCAAACAAGTTTATTTGAAAAAGCTGTTAATACAGCGAAAGAATTAGGAATTCAAATACCATATATTCATAGTTCAAATAGTGCGGGATCAATGGAATTAAGTAACACATTTCAAAATATGGTACGCGTTGGAATAGGAGTGTACGGTATGTATCCGTCAAAAGAAGTGGATCATTCAGTCGTTTCTTTACAGCCTGCGTTGTCGTTAAAATCAAAAGTAGCTCATATTAAACAAGCGAAGAAGAATCGTGGTGTAAGTTATGGGAATACGTATGTAACAACTGGTGAAGAATGGATTGCGACTGTACCAATTGGTTATGCTGATGGTTATAATCGTCAATTATCTAATAAAGGCTATGCGTTAATTAACGGGGTTCGAGTACCTGTTATTGGCCGTGTTTGTATGGACCAGTTAATGTTGGATGTTTCAAAAGCGATGCCAGTACAAGTAGGAGACGAAGTAGTATTCTACGGTAAACAAGGTGAAGAAAATATCGCAGTAGAAGAAATAGCGGATATGTTAGGTACAATAAACTATGAAGTTACATGTATGCTAGATAGAAGAATTCCGCGTGTCTATAAAGAAAATGACGAAACAACTGCAGTTGTAAATATATTAAGAAAAAACTGAATCATTTCGATTCAGTTTTTTTATTCATATCAAATGCGAATATACCCTCGTTATGTAATACGGAGTAAACTTTGTGAAACACACTTTTTAGTTCATCTAAATTAAACTATCACCGGCAGAGATGACCAGTCCCGCAACAAAGATCTAATATACGAGAGTAGGGAAGAGCATCTTGTAAAACGAGGCTGGGTAGGAGTATTAAACAAAATGTCTCCAATGTTTATTATAGATGTTTGCTAAAATATCATAATTAGAATAAATTGTTTTTTTAATATATATATTCACCTAAATATTCATTAAATTATAATAGTCATGCCTCGTTTTAATTTCAAAACCACATTGTGTATATAGTTTTAAAGCGTGGATATTTTTCGTTTCGACGTCTAATTCAATTGTTGAAACTCCTTCTGTAATAAGGGTATGTACTATATTACAAAGAATATCTTTTCCGTATCCTTTACCTTGATAAGAAGGATGAACGGCGAATCCTGATAGTGTAGTAGATTGCTCTTGTTTAGAAACTGTAATTGTTCCTATCACTTTTTCAGCAATAAGGGCACTGTAAACTTGATGGGAAGATGAATTCATCATTTTTTGTAACCATGCAGTCGTATTTTCTACTGAATCACCAAAGGCTTTACTAGAAATTTTAATAAGATCAAGAAGTGATTCTGAAGTTGCAAGAGTAAGCTGTATATTATTATCTGTTGTTTTTTGAATTTCGTTTGTTTTGCACTCCATACTATATTCACTATATAAATATGGTAACTTCATATGTTTTACAAATTCATTCCCAGAAATAGAATCCCCATTAATAATAAGAAGAGCTTCATCTGTCTCTCTATTTTGTATTTCTTTCATTGCAGTTTGTAAAAGGATAGTTCCGAAACGTTGTTTTCTAAAATGAGGATGTACAAAGCCTATTAGTTCAAGCTTTGTTGGTCTTTCGAAATCATACATATTTAAAGCGCCAATTAATTGAGTACCGTTATAAAGAAGAAAATCGTTTATATAATCTTCATTTCGATTTTTTAAAAAGTTGATATGTAAATCTGAAGAGTAATCAAGATTGTCTTGTTGCCCACAAATATAAGCCAAATCCTTCATTTGCTGTATTTCACTTTCTGTTACAGAACGCTTTTTCTGAATAGCCATTGTATACTCCCTCTCATTCGTATTTAAAAATAGGATGGGTGACTTAACCATTTTTTTAATTCCACATTACCTTGCACAGATAACAGTCGGTATAAATAACGATAAGGCTGTCTATATTCTTCTAAGTGAGGAATAGACATAATTGTTTCGTAACCACTTTTAAAGGCATGTGCTTCTTTTTCGGTAAGTACATATTCTAGTCCGATAAAATCAAGTTCTCGCGGAGCAACAGCGTAAGCTTCACTATCTACTAAACCCGTAATAGTTGTACCGTCAGATAAAAATTGAGTAGGATCCATATCAATTAAGACGAGTGTAGATTCCTTTGGTACGGACAGGGAAGAAAGTTGTGATTCAAAGGTAGGGAATGCATTTTTTATGCTTTCATCATCGGAATAAAACATATTCACAAGCTCTTTACTCACGTTTAAAATATGTGGTTGGAATTCATCTAGTGGAACTTGGAACGTGCCTGACGGATTTCCTATGAAATCGGCTTTAAATTTATGTATTTCTGCAAGTCCTTTTCCTAGGCTGAATAAAATAGAATCTGGTTGCTCGATAAAAGATTGAACTGTGTTACCTACTAACTTTTCGACCACCACAAATTCACGGCTATTTAAAACATGTTTTTCTAATATTGTTGGGATAGGAAGATTCGTATGTTCTTGCAGCAATGTATGTACAGTTTCTAAATGATGGACGTTCCTTGGATCAATTCCAAATAGATTTTTACATCCCCACCAAAAATCATTATTTGGTTCTTCATTCATTTTAGAAGCACGAACGATAACTTCTGTATCTTCTGTTTGAACGAGAAAAACATCACTTGCATGATCTTCATAACCTGGGTGCAAGGCTTGAACGGATAGAATAGGTGAATTGAATAGTTGTTGTAACATGAAAAAACTCCTTTTTCTGTAAATTCTATAAATTTATTATATAACAGATGATGTGTTATGAGGATAAAGATAAAAAGATTGAAAGCATACTTACATGTATAGTGAAAACTCATTAAAAATATTATATTTCTCTATTTTTGTATGAATTGTCTAAAAATAATGGTGGTAATACTTGAATGTAAGACTCGTATCTTTAAATCTATGAAGAGTAAAAGTAAAATTAAGCATTCATTTATAAGATTGTGAATCACAATAATGTAGACTATAGAAAATATTTCTCAATAATAAAATGAAGAGAAAAGCATGAAGAAGTAGAATGCATTCATTTATAATAGACTTAAATTAATTAATATAATTAATTGTTAATTTTATTATATTAATTGGATAGGAGAGAATGTTATGGCAAATGTACTCGTAATAAATTTTCCTGGGGAAGGTCATATTAATCCGACTTTAGCTGTTGTAAGTGAGTTAATTCAGCGAGGGGAAACAGTTGTTTCTTATTGTATTGAAGATTATAGAAAGAAGGTTGAAGCAACAGGTGCGGAATTCCGAGTGTTTGAGAATTTTCTCTCTCAAATTAATATTATGGAACGAGTAAATGAAGGTGGGAGCCCTTTGACGATGCTATCTCATATGATTGAAGCATCAGAGCGTATTGTTACTCAAATTGTAGAAGAAACAAAAGAGGAAAAATATGATTATTTAATATATGATAATCATTTTCCAGTAGGACGTATTATAGCGAATATTTTACAATTACCAAGCGTTTCATCCTGTACAACGTTTGCTGTTAATCAGTACATTAATTTTCATGATGAGCAAGAATCGAGACAAGTAGATGAAATGGATCCATTATATCAATCTTGTTTAGCGGGAATGGAAAGATGGAATAAGCAGTATGGAATGAAATGTAATAGTATGTATGATATTATGAACCATCCTGGTGATATTACGATTGTATATACTTCAAAAGAATATCAGCCACGTTCAGAGGTATTTGATGAATCGTATAAATTTGTAGGTCCATCAATTGCTACTCGAAAAGAAGTGGGGAGTTTTCCTACCGAAGATTTAAAAAATGAAAAAGTGATTTTCATTTCTATGGGAACAGTTTTTAATGAACAACCTGCTTTGTATGAAAAATGTTTTGAAGCGTTTAAAGATGTTGATGCGACAGTCGTATTAGTCGTTGGTAAGAAGATAAATATAAGTCAATTTGAAAATATCCCGAAAAACTTTAAGTTGTATAATTATGTCCCGCAATTAGAAGTTTTACAGCATGCTGATGTATTCGTGACACATGGTGGTATGAATAGTTCGAGTGAAGCGTTATATTACGGTGTTCCATTAGTTGTAATTCCGGTAACAGGAGATCAGCCATTCGTTGCAAAACGATTGACTGAAGTAGGGGCAGGCATAACACTTAATCGTAACGAGTTAACTTCTGAATTGTTACGTGAGACTGTAAAGAAAGTAATGGATGATGTGACGTTTAAGGAAAATAGTCTTAAAGTGGGAGAATCGCTTAGAAATGCTGGTGGATATCAAAGGGCAGTTGAGGAAATATTCAAATTAAAAATGAAGCCGTACGTAAAGATTAAATAGATGTTAAAAACACACTTACTTTTAATTTGTAAGTGTGTTTTTAGTATTACGCGTTACATGTATTACATAAAAATAGCGATAAAGGTGAAACTTTTCTGTATATAAATCGATACCTTTGAATTAGTAGTAAAATTACGTTAAAATAATACTAAGAAAATATATAAGTTTTGGGGGTAATGAATGAAGAAAGTATTTGAATACGTATTATTAACAATTGGCTCAATTATAGTAGCAGGTTCATTAGAGCTTATTTTAGCACCTAATGGATTAGTAGATGGCGGGGTAACGGCTATTGCTATTATGGCAAATAAAGTCGCAGGATTGCCGCTTTATGGTGTGTTCTTAGGAATTAATATCCCAATTTTATTATTTACTGCAAAAGTAATGGGAAAGAAGTTTTTTATCCGTACATCTTATGCGAATGTAGTTACAACACTCGGATTAATTTATTTAAAACCATTTCCAGCAATTACGACTTCTGAGTTATTAATTGTACTTTATGGTGGAGTACTGTTTGGAATTGGTGTTGGGATTGTTGTTAAAATGGGTGGAGCAATTGACGGTTCAGAAATGTTAGCAGTTTGGATGAATAAACACTTTAATGTACCGATTAGTACATTTTTACTTGCAGTAAATGCAGTTATTTTCATCTTTGTTGCTATTTTATTTTCAATCGAACAAGCGATGTTCTCGTTAGCAATTTTCTATATTGTTACGAAGATGATTGATTTTATACTAGATGGTATTAATCAAGGTAAGAGCGTTATGATTATTTCTAGTAAGAATAAAGAAATAGGCGATTTACTTATGAAAGAATTGCAACTATCTGTTACGTATCTACATGGAGAAGGTGGTTTTTTAGGGGAGCATAAGAGAATCATTTATTGCATTACAAACCGATTCATTTATCCGAAAATGAAAGATCTCGTTCTCTCTGTAGATCCAACCGCTATAATTGAAGCTTCCTATTCAACAGAAACGACTGGTGTGAAACGTCCGGGAAGGAAAGCTAGGTCAGGTGAATAACTAGAAGAAGGCTGTCCAAAAAGTTATTTTGGAACAGCCTTCTTTTTTATTTTGTTGAATTGTTAACATGTTACAAGTTAAATCTACTGTTAACAAGTTTCCTTGCAACTAGGAAACCAAGCGTCTTTCAATAATGTAGCCAACGTTTCAATTTTATTTTCCGGAATACTACCAAAGCCGAGTAATACGTATGATTCCTTACGTAAATCATTCACGAAATCATATGGAGAAAGTGGGTATAATTTAACGCTTTGTTTTTTAGCGGATTCAATCAGTTCATTTTCATTCATACTGTTATTTACACATAAAACAATATGAAGTCCGGACTGTTCGCCAAGAATTTGAACATTAGCCCCCATTTCTTTCGTAATGGATTTTACTAACGTATGATGTTTTCTTTTATATAGTGTACGACTCCGATTAAGGTGACGTTCCCAATTCCCGTTTTGTATAAAGTTAGCAAAAGCAAGTTGTTGTATTGTAGCGACTGTTTGTTTGAAAATTCCATGCAGTTCTTGATATGTTTTTAAAAGATGTGGTGGTAAAACAATATATCCCATTCGTAAAGAAGGTAAAAAAGATTTTGAGAAAGTTCCCATATAAATAACGCGTTCATTTGAATCAAGACTTTGTAAAGAAGGAATTGGCTTACCAGCGTAGCGAAACTCTCCGTCATAGTCATCTTCAATAATGTATCCATTGCAATCATTAGCCCACTTTAACAATTCTAATCTTCTAGATAAAGGCATAATAATCCCGAGTGGAAATTGGTGTGATGGTGTAACGTATGCGACATTGGAATTTGTATTGTATAAACTAGAAATATCAATCCCTTTTTCATCCAATGGTATGGGATGAATTTGTCTATCACAGCTTTTAATAATTGCGTGTATACGGTGAAATCCAGGGTTTTCAATGCCGTATTCTTTTGTAGGGCCAAGCAGTTGAAGTAGTAGCCAGAGAAGTGGCTGTGTTCCGGCGCCGATCACAATTTGATCAGGTGAAGAATGTACACCGCGAGAATGATATAAATATGTTGATATATGCTCTCGAAGAGCGAATTCACCTTGAGGATCTTCTTTAGCAAATAGTGCATTTTCGTATGTAAGTATGGATTCTTGTAATGCTCGTTTCCAATTTGTAATCGGAAATGCATTTTGATCAATAAGCCCTTGGCTACAATCATATTCAAATTTTTCTTCTATTAAATTGTTCGTCTTCTTTGCTGCATTTCGTTTTTTATTTGGGATAACGTCAATATCGAAATTTGCTACAAAAATACCACGTTTCGGTTTACTTTCTGCATAACCTTCAGCTAATAACTGTTGATAAGCTGATTCAACAGTAATGCGGCTAATATTAAGTTGTGATGCTAAATTTCTGTGTGAGGGTAGCCGTGTGCCAACAGAAATAGTCCCTTGTATAATTTCAGCTTTTATATATTCGTAAATTTGCAAGTAAATAGGTGTGTTACTTTGTAATTGCAATGGGATAGTAAAATCCATATAAAACTCTCCTTTAAAACTGGCCTTATAAAAAACACTTAAACTGCCACTTAAGTAAAGGGCAGTTGCTTTCTATAATAATGATATAACATTTAGAAAATTATTTAAATAGTTAAGGGAGAGTTAAAAATGAATGTTAAAGAAGTAGTAACAGAAGAGCAATTACATGAAGTATTACCTGTTTTACAGCAATTAAGAACGAAACTTTCAAAAGAGGAAACAAGCTCTTTATTTCGAAATATGAAAGAAGAAAATTATAAACTATTTTCGTTGCGTAATGAGGATGATGAAGTTGTTAGCCTTGCAGGTGTAGCAATTTGTACGAACTTTTATAATAAGAAACACGTTTTCGTATATGACCTTGTAACAGCAGAAGCACATCGTTCAAAAAGACATGGGAAAGTATTACTTTCGTATATAGAGAACTGGGGAAAGGAAAACGAATGTGAGTCTATCGTCCTCACGTCAGCATTTTCAAGAATTGATGCTCATCGTTTTTATGAAAGAGAAGGGTATGATAAGGTGAGTTATTCTTTTCATAAAGAATTATAAAAAATAAGAAGAAGTTGTCCCGCAAAAATTGGGAACAGCTTCTTCTTATTTTTTAAGTTATTATTAAACCGTAAATAGGTTGTAAGTTATGGTATATGTATTTGAAAAGGTTATATAGTGTATTTTGTCGAATTGTTTTAATTTAATAAAGAGAATGATTGGAGCGCTTATACTTGAAAAAAATAAAGAAACTATCAATCCCTAATGATGCTAGAGTTATCGTCATATCTGATATTCATGGAGAATTAAATCTTTTAAAAGAAGCACTACATAAAGTTAACTTTAAAGATGAAGATTATTTAATTATTAATGGAGATCTTTGCGAGAAAGGACGAGATAGCGTAGGCGTAGTAAACTACGTTATGAATCTTGTAAAGAACAATTCAAAGGTTCACGTTGTTGAAGGGAATTGTGAAGTTTTAGTTGATGCTCTTCTAAATGAAAATCCTGATCTTATTAATTATTTATGTATGAGAAAGCACTCGATTTTTAATGAATGGCTAGAGCGATTAGGTTTTTCAGTTCATGAGGGCACTTCAATTCGTGAAGTGAAAGAAGCATTGTTAAGTGAATTTTCACAAGAACTATATTGGCTAACAGAGTTGCCAACAGCGATTGAAACAGAAGATTATATTTTTGTGCATGCCGGTCTAGAAGATAGAGTAGATTGGAAAGAAACAGAGCGCAAAAATGCGATAGCAATGCCACAGTTTTTTAATAAATCACATAAAGCAAATAAGTATGTAATAGTTGGTCATTGGCCTGTCGTGAACTATTCTGAAGAAGCACCGTCTAACAATCCAGTTATTGATAAGGAGAAAAAAATTATTGCAATTGATGGAGGAAATGCAATTAAAGAAGCAGGGCAATTAAACGTATTTATTATTCAGAGGAAACAAACCGGCGATACGTTTTCTTATACATATGTAGACTATTTTCCAGAGTACGAAGTAATAGCGGATTTTAATGCGAATTCAGAAATGCAGGGCGGAGTGACATATCCGTATTATTACATAGAGCCTATCGAGAAGATGCAAGATTACACCGTATGTAAACAAAAGGAAACGAATAATTTACTCACTGTAAAAAATGAATATATGAAACAACTTGAGTCAGGTGAATATACAGTGAAAACCGATATTTCTTGTGCGCAAATAAGCGTTAGGAAGGGAGATATCGTTTCTCTCATTGATGATAGCTGTTCAGGATATGATTTAATTAAAAAAGATGGCGTAGAGGGTTGGATAGGGAAAGGGATTTTAGTTGAGATAGAAAAAGTGAAAAATAAAACATTAAGCTGAAATAGGAGGGGTATAACCTCCTATTTTTTTAAAGGAGTAGATTGCTTGCTGTCTTTAATAAGTAAATAAATCGTACTCGGCAGAATGATAAGCGTCATTCCTAAAAGAATTGCTAGTATAGCATAACCTCTATAGGGAGCAGAAACGATAAAAGGAAGTATCGCTAAAAAAATACCTGCTATCATCATTGAAATACTACTAATATTTGAAGCTCTTTTTTCAAGGTACTTATCATTCCATTCTAATGAAACGGTTGATTTAGTCGTATCAATTTTGGAACTGAAATAACCTATTAATATAAATAAAAGCCCTAATGCTAAAAATATGAAATGATCAAGAGGAAGTGAAAAGCCAAGAGCGATGAGGGAGATGACAATATCGACAAAAAATAAGAATAGTAACATTGTGTTGCCGATCCAATGGAGAAATTTCTGGTTACTCGCTGCTTTAGATAAAGCTAAAAATACAAAGAATAAGAAGGAACATATAATTATATTTACGATTACAAAAGTGCTTTTATCCATTGTTGATGTAGGCGTTCCATTAAAGTCCCATTTCGTAACAATATTTGATGGTAAGAAGAACTGTAGAATAATATTTGTCGTAACAATAGTGAGAAATAAAGCAATACTAAATCGATTCTTCACTGAATCACCAGCGTTCTAAATCAATAATTGGTATCTAATAACGAAATTATACAATATAATAAATGATATTAGTTTTGATTTTTCTGAAAAAACATTATAATTATATATGAAATAAAGAGGAATGCAGGAGGGAATTATGCAAAACGTTGTATTAAAGGGGAAGAAAGTTACAATTCGTACAATAGAAGAATCGGATATAAAAACATTATGGAATATCATATTTAAAGAAGAAAGCCCAGAATGGAAGAAATGGGATGCGCCATATTTCCCGTTCTCAATGCAAGAATACGCTTCCTATAAAGAGAAGATGCAAACTCGTTTGCAAGAAGAACCACTGTCAAATTTAATTATAGAAAATAACGGTCAAATTATAGGGACGGTCGGATTTTATTGGGAGCATAAACCGACGCGTTGGTTGGAGATGGGAATTGTTATTTATAATCCAACTTACTGGAATGGTGGCTACGGTACAGAAGCGTTAACGTTATATCGAGATTTATTATTTGAAAAGATGGAGATTGGTAGAGTAGGGCTCACGACTTGGTCTGGTAATGAACGAATGATGAAAGTAGCGGAGAAAATAGGAATGAGCTTAGAAGGTAGAATGCGAAAGTGTCGTTATTATAACGGAACATACTATGATTCTATTCGAATGGGCATGATTCGTGAAGAATGGGAAGCGCTATGTGTAACGAAGGGGTGAGAAAGATTGTACGCTATTATTGCTACATTTGATCGTGTGTTTACTCATAAAATTACAGAACTGCAAAATGAATTAACAAATGTAATTGGAACAAATCAACTAGCTGGAGTAGAACCTCATATTACGTTAGCTGATTATAATGAGTTAGATGTCCATTTGTATACGGAGAAACTAGGGGAGTTTGTAGCTATTCAAGAAAATATGGATGCAGTAACTTTTCCTTCTATTGGAATTTTTCCTACTAATGGAACGGTCTTTCTAGCGCCGACTGTTATCGATGAATTGTTAAAACTTCATCATTCTTATCATGATTATTTTAAAACTTTTCATGACAACCCAAATTCATATTACGTACCGGGAAAATGGGTTCCGCATTGTACAATTGCAAATAGATTACATACAAAGCAGTTTTTAAGTGTAATGGAATATATTTATGGGAAATTTGATTTTGCAACAGCTTCAATTGAGAAATTAAAATTAATTAAGGTGAATTATGAAAATGGTTCTGCCATTTCTTCTAGTATATTAGCAGAATATAATTTAAAGAGAATGGAGACATCGAGATGACATATATAATTAGAGAAATGAAGCAAGAAGACATTCATGCTGTACAATCAGTAGCAAAAATAGCTTGGCATGATACATACGAAGGCATTATTCCAAGAGAAATTCAAGATAGTTTTTTAGATGAGGCATACTCTGATGAAAAAATGAAATATCGTCTTAAAAATACACATTTATTCGTTGCGGAAGAAGAGGGTAAAGTAATAGGGTTTGCAAACTTTTCACCTGTTAGACTACAAAACGAAGCAGAATTAGGTGCGATTTATTTGTTACCAGATCAGCAAGGAAAAGGGATCGGAAGTGCTTTATTACAAAGAGGGATTAAAGCATTAAATGGGATACGGAAATTGTACATACATGTAGAAGCAGCAAATGAAAAAGGAAAACGCTTTTATGAAGCGAAAGGTTTTGCTGAATTAGAGCAATTTGAAGAAGACTTTGAAGGACATATGATGCAGACAGTAAGGATGGTTTTATACGTATAAGGAGGACTAGTAATGAAAATTTTTGATTTTAGTGAAAAAGTAGGAAAGCACCTATCAGTATTTCAATCTAATTTCATCATGTCAAAAATATTAAACCATCAAGGAAATATACATATCGGTGCTATGCATTTACACGAGAATGGAATCATCGGTAATCATGAAGCAGTTGTATCTCAACTGCTTCTTATTGTGGACGGGACAGGATATGTATGTGGAGTAAATAAAGAAAAGATAAAGATAGAGGCGGGACAAGCTGTGTTTTGGGAAAAGGGAGAGCTCCATGAAACAAGTACAGAACACGGATTAACGGCAATTGTTATGGAAGCGGAGAATCTTGAACAAGCGATAGTAATGCCTATTATTCAAGGGGAGTTGTGAAAAATGATAATTAAGGCGAATCAAGAAGATAGCAATGAAATATTAAAATATGCGGCTCAATCGCTTTTTGAAGGGACGAGAGGGAATTGTCAATTAAGTACCGAGAAAGCAATTGAGATTACAAAGCCGATTGTAGAAAAAGGAGCATACTATTTAATTATTAAAGAAGAAAATAAAGTAATGGGATGGATATTAATAGGGGAAAATACAGACTATTTTTCTCGTGAAAAACTTGGATTTATATATGAATTGTACGTTTTCCCAAAATATCGCGGGAGAGGATTATCGCGAGAACTGATGGAAGCTGGTATTAAGGAATTACAGGAGAAGTATTCAGAAATTCGGTTGAATGTATTTGCTGGGAATTTTGCAAAAGAGATGTACGAAGAGTTTGGGTTTGTTGAAAGGCAGGTAATTATGACTTTGAAGTGAGTATTATAGTCTGAATGGGAGAAAATAATGATTTAGTGGCTACTTTCTCGCTGGGATTTAAAGTGAATAAGTCCTTATAAATATATAAAATAGATGGTTTGCCTTTATTTTATAGTAGATTTATAGAGTGTGCTTAAAAAATAAATAAATTAGTATTATACAATATATCGTTATTATAGTAAAAGAGAAATTTTGGAAAAATATCATTTTTTTGTTTAGAAATTTTTAAATTATTGATATAATCAATTTGTAGAATTGATTATTGGTTAATTTTACTATTTTTTAATTTTAAGGGGGATTTAATAATGGCAGGACAAATTCGTATGTCACCAGAGGAGCTTAAATCGAAAGCGACTCGATATGGACAAGGTGCAAATCAAATTGAGGACATTTTACGTCAACTACAAAACTTACAAAATGAATTAAGAGGAGAATGGGAAGGTCGTGCTTTCGAAGGTTTTGACCAACAGTTCAATCAATTAAAGCCAAAAGTACAAAACTTCGCACAGCTATTACAAGAAATTAATATGCAGCTTAATAAAACTGCAGAAGCTGTTGCTAGACATGACGAAGATCTTTCTCGTAATTTCGGTCTACAATAAGACAGATAAAAAGAAATATATAATTTAGCCATGCAACCATACGTTGTATGGCTAAATTACTTTAAAACTAGAGTAAGATACGAAGTCTTTCATTAGATAGACTCGCAGTCGCAGGAGTGATAAGTAGTGAAAAAGTTCAAATGGAGCATCTTGTTGTTTATTATTTTAGCTCTTGTACTATCAACAGGGGTCTCCTATTTAGCATTAAATCAAAATGTTAAGAAAGCTAATGAGAATACTACACCAAAAATGACAGTTGCGTTGGTAAATGAAGATCAGGGCACTGTATTTGAGGGCAATAAAATAGCGTTTGGAGATCAATTTGTTAAAAATGTAAATAAAAATACGAAACAAGAATGGTACGTAGTTAGTCGCGGGGTAGCAGAAAATGGATTGAAAAATAATAATTACAATATGATGATTGTTATTCCAAATGATTTTTCTAGGAAAGCAGTTGCGATTGATTCAGAGATTCCGGAGAAATTAACGTTAAACTACAAAGTAAATGCAACTGGGAATAAGGATTTGAAAGCTGAGGCAGAAAATACAGCTTCTGTTATTTTAGAAGATTTCAATAAGCAAATAATCGACGTTTATTTTGCGAGTATTATCGGTAAGCTACAAGGTGCGCAAGATAATATAGGTAAAATAATTGAAAAAGGAAACGTTCAAACAACTATGTATAAAAAAGATATACATAGTCCGTTAGCGAATTACACAAATCAATTTAAAACAGTACAAGATTATACAGGTGTTTCTGTTAATAGTTTCAAAGGATTTCAGGATGTTTTAAAAGGTTTCGGTCAAGCGTTAGATGAAGGGAATAAATCAAACAGTACGTACTTAGATGGTTTTAATAACTTTCAAAAAATGCAAACTGATAACAATTTGTTAGCGAATAATTTCACAAATCAATTCAATCAATATATGAATGATATGAATACAGGCGATGCTTTAAAGCAATTAAGTGCATTGGAATCCGCTAATAAAATTATTTCAAATCAATTTACGTTTTCAGAGAAAGAACCGAATATTTTAACTGATGCTGCAGCGATTCAAAAATATTTAGCAGATGTAAAAAAACAAGTGTCTGAATATGATACAGAACTTGCAGGGAAGTTAGAAAGTGATATTCAAGAGACGGTAATTAAGAAGTTAAAGCAATCAATGTCGAATGATGGAAAGCAAGAAATCTTCATAAATACATTAATGAAACAACCAGATGCTCGAATAAAGAAACAAATCGAGAATTTAATTGCGAAATTACCTAGTTTAAACATGGAAGAAATCGGTCAAAGTGATTTACCAGATACAACGAAATTACAACTGCAAAATGTAATTCAATTTACACAAAAATATAATAAAGAAAATAATTTTTATTATGATCCTGTAAATAAAATATCTTTAGGAAACGCAATTAAAGAAGTAAAGGATAGACTTTATACAGAGGGAATTACATTTAGTGATACTGCAAAAGTAATTAAAATGGAATCTCCGCAAATTTTGAAGATAAAGATTCCAGAAGAATTTAAACTAGATGGAAGTACAGGATTCTTACATATTGATGATGTGGATCGTACAAGTGACTTTCTTCAAAGCGAAGCAGGAGAAATTACAATAGCTCCTCGTAATGAAGGGGATATAAAGATTAGCTTGGATGTGAAGTTAAAAGATCCAAACATCAATATAGATGTTTTCTCTCCTGTAACATGGCAGTGGGAATTGAGCGGGACTCATAAAAAAGAAACTAGTCCTGAAAAAGAAGAACCTAATAAAGAGGATAAAGGAACACAAACTGAAAATAGCAAGGTGGAAAATGTGGTTCATAAATCACAGTATGGCATAATGCCGTTGGTACACAGTGCTAAAAACCCTATTATTAAAAAAATGGAAAACACAACAGGGAAAGATAACGGAACCGGAGGAAACCCAGGAGGCGGAACGGGAACAGATAACGGAACTGGAGGAAACCCAGGAGGCGGAACGGGGAAAGATAACGGAACCGGAGGAAACTCAGGAGGCGGAACGGGAACAGACAACGGAACCGGAGGAAACCCAGGAGGCGGAACGGGAACAGACAACGGAACCGGAGGAAACCCAGGAGGCGGAACGGGAACAGACAACGGGACCGGAGGAAACCCAGGAGGCGGAACGGGAACAGACAACGGAACCGGAGGAAACCCAGGAGGCGGAACGGGAACAGACAACGGAACCGGAGGAAACCCAGGAGGCGGAACGGGAACAGACAACGGGACCGGAGGAAACCCAGGAGGCGGAACGGGAACAGACAACGGGACCGGAGGAAACCCAGGAGGCGGAACGGGAACAGACAACGGAACCGGAGGAAACCCAGGAGGCGGAACGGGAACAGACAACGGGACCGGAGGAAATCCAGGAGGCGAAACGGGAACAGATAACGGGACCGGAGGAAATCCAGGAGGTGAAACGGGAACAGATAACGGTAAAGTTACTGAAAGTACAACGAATCAAGTTGTACATCAAAAAGCAGAAGTATTAACAAAAAATATATCTAGTGTATTAATAAAAGAAGCAGTAGATACAGTCGAAAGTTATCAAGGTTTAATGAGCCTTTACGAAATGTATTATGGGATTGATTTAAGAACGAAAGATGTAGGTCCTAAGTTAGAAGAGGGAAGTTTAGATGCAATTGCGACGGACCAATCTTTGTACTACGTATTAAATAAACAAAGCTTAATTGATTTAATTTCAAATCTTGTTTCATCAAGTATTACTACAGAAATAAAGCAAGATATGTCAGGTTTAAAACAAAAAATAAACTCTTATCAACAATCTATTACTAGTGCGGATCAAAATTCTATGCTACTAGCGGAGAAATTAAATGGAACGACGCAACAAGCAACTAGTATGAATGAAAATTTAGGAGAGTATTTAAAAGGTTTAGCGAAATGGCGTGAGAATAGCTTAAAACTAGTTGAAGAGCAGCAAGTATTAACAGCAAATCATGCTGGTGAGCAAACAGCTGTTTTATCGTTAGATTCTGGTATTAAATCATTAATGATGCAAAGTCAGTCATTGGTCGAAAGTTCGAAACATAGTTTAGCAACTTCAGACGATGTATATAAAACATTTGATCAAATCAATGGACAAGCAAAAGAAATTCAAGACAGCGGAACGACAATTGTTTCAAAAGCTGATTTATTATTAAACGACTTTACGAAGAAAATGGAAGATGATAAATCATTCTCCAAAAACTTTACGAAAATTTTAGCGAATAGTCGTATTGGAGATCGTCAAAATGAAATGCTATATGACTTTTTAGCTAGTCCAGTTCAAAAGCAAAATGATGGAGTAATTGTAGCAGGTAATGCTTTTACACCGTACTTAATTGTATTAACTTGTTTCATTGTTGCATTATTTACAGCATACGCAATTGCGAATCAAGAAAAGAAACGAATGCAATCAGATCATTTTGAAGAGAAATTCTCATTAATTGATATGAATGTACCAACTACAGTAGTAGCTTTCGGTATATCAATTGTGGAAGGGATTAGTATAGGTATCATTTCTGGGCGTCTTTTAAAGTTCGGTCAGGATCAAAGTTTACTATGGATTGCGTTCATCACATTTATTATGATGGCGTTTGTATTGGTCTCAACCTACTTATTACGACAAATAAAAATGGTAGGTATGTTTATACTATTAGTATTTTTAAGCATGTACCTATTTTTAACTGAGGCAGTTGGAAGTAAAGTAGATCAAATGTCCTCTGTCGGAAAGATACGTCAATTCTCACCGCTTCAGTATATAGAAAGTTTTCTAAATGATTTTATTAGTGGTAAAGATACTGGGAAAGTTATTTTTGTCGTATTGTTTGTAATTGCCATTATTGGATTGGTTAGTAATCTATTTGTATGGCATAAGAAATGGGAGGAAAAAGAAGTAAATGATCAAACAATGGAGCATAGTGGCTAAGTTATCATTTCTCTCTATCCTTTTACTGTTTGTCGCGCTACCGATAAGGAGCGCGGCTGACAGTTATCTTGGTGATGATGGGAAGATTAAGTTTAAAGTGGATCGACTTGAAGAAAGCGACCAAGAAAAAAATAAAAAGGAACATAAGGAAACAGAATTAGATAAAGCATCGATTGAGTTATTTAACAAAGATATAGAAGAAGAAATTGAGAAAAAGAAAAAGAAAGAACAAAAAGATATGGAAGCTTTGCGAGATTCTCTTTTTACAAAACAAAAAGAGAATAATAGTGTTAAAGATACGAAAAATAGTTTGTTTAGCAGTGAATACATTGTCAGAAAAAGTGCAGATGAAGTAGCGAGTAATGAAACAATGAATGAAGAGCCAATTAGTATAACAATAATATTATTATTTGGCGGCGGCATTCTATTTATTTGCATCGGTATTTATACGGTTCTTCGTAAAAGT
This sequence comes from Bacillus sp. PK3-067, assembly GCF_056738645.1. Lineage (NCBI taxonomy): Bacteria > Bacillati > Bacillota > Bacilli > Caryophanales > Bacillaceae > Bacillus > Bacillus sp. PK3-067. Next base: position 1,928,422 of record NZ_CP096490.1, read on the forward strand.
TGGAGGTAAAGTGATGGCAATACAAACACATATCAATGTGACAGTAGATTTTAGTAAATGGAATGGAAATACATATGATTTGCGTATTCCGAATCATCAATCTATTAAATATTTATTAAAAAACTTATTAGATACGCTAAAGATTGATAATCATGAAGGTTCACATTTTGTAATTAAAGTGAAAAATAAGTCAATTGTTTTAACAGATAATGATCGTTTAATTGATCACCAAATAACAGATGGAGATATTTTGCAAGTTTTATAAAGAATATTTTTTACTTTTAGTTATTTGAAAATAAGTTATTACGGGTTATAAAGAAAAGGAGAAGAGGATAAACATGACGGAAAAAATAATTCAAATTGATGCAATGAACTATCAATTTCAAATAGAAAAAGAAAATTGGAAATTGGAGATGACCAAATCTCAAACACGTATAAAAGACTTCCGTCAATTCGATATAATTACGGGCGAATCATCTGAATTTGTACCATTAACAATAGAAGAAACGGATGATATGTTTACGTTTCTATATCAAGTAGATAAAAAATTATATAAGTGGGACGATCTTAGCCGTTTTGGAAGAAATGAGAAATTAAGACTACTTCGGAATGTTGCGCAGTTTCGTAAATATTTAAATAAACGAATCACGTTCTTTTTACATCCAGACAATATAGTTTTTAATGCTAATTTAATACCAAGTATTATACATAGAGGAATTCGAGATATTGTTCCGCCAACCCCATTATTAGAAGAGCAATTTTTAACACAATATAAGTGTCTAATTATTGCTTTATTCTCCCAAAAACATAACTTTGATGATTTGTATGCTGGGTTACTAAAAGATGCAAAAGAAACAACATTTGAACAGACCGTTGCTCAAATGGAAAGCTTAGATGCATTACTGCAGTTTCTTGATGACAGCTTTGAGAAGGAACAAACAAAAACAGAAAAAAATATGCAGTTAGTACCTAAAAAAAGCTATAAATCATTTAAATACTTAGCTTTTTCCTTCATAGCGGCGACAGTTATTTTAGCTGCTCCTTTAATATATTTCACTTTTATAAAATTTCCTTATCAAAATAAATTGTTAGAAGCAAATGCAAGTTTCATAGCAACTGATTATGACAAAGTCATTACGCAATTGAATGAAGAGGAGTTTGAATCATTACCGATTGCATCTAAATATGAGTTAGCATTTGCATATATTACAGCTGAAAAACTAGGTGAAGCTCAAAAGAAATCGATTATGAAAAACATTAGTTTGAAAAGTGATGAAAAGTATTTGCTGTATTGGATGTATAACGGAAAAGGTAATTTTGATAAATCATTAGATTTAGCTAAGACACTTGATGATCCTCAGCTTATTATGTACGGCCTTGTTAAACAAATTGAATCACTGAAAAATAATCCAGATTTATCAGGGGAAGAACGTGATCAAAAGTTAAAAACATATGAGCAACAATTAGATGAATATAAAAAGAAATATGGCAATTCATCAAACGATAAAAATTTGTCGGACACAGAGAAAAAAGAGTAAGCACTTGATGAGACAGTTGAAAAGGAGCAGTGAACACGGATGGAGCAACTATTAGTATTGACTTATGGAGATAAAATATATAAGTGCACATTACATCCAAATGAGCAATCAATAGTGTCGATTGGAAAAGAGTGGACAAACGATATTACGAATCCAAGTTTAGAACAAGAAGTAGAGTTAAAGTGGAATAATGAAGTAAATGCTTGGATGGTACAGGATCAATTAATAGAATTCAATAAGGAAATTGAGATTGGGAAAACAAGAGATGTGAGCTTGAAAATCTTTATATCTATTGTTGGCACAACTAAAGTGTTTGATATCGGAACGAAACATTCTCTTACAGTGAGTCAAAACGATTACGATGATATTTCTATTACCGGGACTAGTGTAGATTTAATGCTATCTCGCGAAACGTTGTACGATTCTTTTAAAGTGAACGTGTATGGCGGGGATGTATTTCATAATTATACGAAGTTAAAAGATAGCGTTATGTTGGAATCAGGAGACGTATTATATTTTGATGGTATTTTATTGGAGATTGGTAGTGAAGACATTCAAGTACTTTCTTCAGAAGATAAAGTGAAATCTGAGTTACCTATTTTAGTAGAATCAGAAACGAATTATCAAAGTGGTTATCCAGACTATCATCGTTCACCACGTATTATTTACCGTGAACCAGAAGAGAAAATGACAATTGCAAAGCCTTCAAGTATGCCATCAAAACCAACGGAGCATTTAGCAAGAATCATTGCACCTTCACTTGTCATGATTGTCGTAACTGTATTACTTGCTATTTTCATGAAATATGGAATGTTTATTATCGCATCGATTGCGATGACATTAGTAACAATCATTGTTTCTGTCACATCGTATATAAAAAATTTAAAGCAATATAAAGTCGATATTGTTGAACGAGATAAAAGCTATAGAGAGTATATAAAACAAAAAACGAAAGATTTACATGCAGAAAGTGAAAAACAGCGTCACGCATTACATTATCACAATCCAAATGTAGAAGTAATACGTAATATGGCAGTTCAAGTAAATCCTCGAATTTATGAAAAAACAATGTTACATCATGATTTCTTAACATTTAGCGTTGGAACAGGACAAGCTAATACGAGTTTTGAAATTCAATTTAATGAAGAAGAATTTAGTCAAACGAAAGATGAATTAATTGATATAGCACGTGAACTAAGACAGCGTTATCTATCGTTGGAAGATGTACCAGTTGTAACAGATTTAATGAATGGACCAGTCGGTTATATTGGTCAACGCTCTTTAGTGTTAGAGCAATTACAATTATTAGTTGCACAAACGGCTTTATTCCATAGTTATTATGACTTGCAGTTTATTACTATTTTTCCGGAAGAAGAAAAAGAAAAATGGGATTGGATGCGCTGGTTACCTCATGGAAGTGTTCGCGATATAAATGTACGTGGATTTGTATACCATGATCGTAGCCGTGATCAAGTGTTAAATAGTTTGTATCAAATATTGAAAGAACGAAAATTAAAACTAGATGAAAAAAGTTCTACTAATGAAAAAATGTACTTTGCACCGCACTATGTCGTTCTCATTACAGATGAAAAACTAATATTAGACCATGTTGTTATGGAATTCTTTAATGATGATCCGAGTCAATTAGGTGTATCACTTGTATTTGTACAAGATGTTATGCAAAGTTTACCGGAGCATGTGAAAACGGTAATAGATATAAGAGATGCAAAACAAGGGAACATCATCTTAGAGCAAGGAGAACTTGTTAACCGTCAATTTAAACTAAATCATGTGCCAAAAGGATTCAATTTAGAAGATATTTCACGGGCATTAGCACCATTAAATCATTTGCAAAACTTAAAAAATAGTATTCCAGAAAGCGTAACATTTTTAGAAATGTACGGCGTTGAAAAAGTAAAAGAACTGAATATCACAAGTCGTTGGGAGAAAAATGCAGCGCATAAATCTTTAGCTGTACCACTTGGATTACGTGGGAAAGAAGATATCGTAAACTTAAACTTACACGAAAAAGCACACGGACCACACGGATTAATAGCAGGTACAACAGGTTCAGGTAAATCGGAAATTATACAATCGTATATTTTATCTCTAGCAGTCAATTTCCACCCGTACGAAGTAGCCTTTTTACTAATTGACTATAAAGGCGGCGGAATGGCGAATTTATTCAAAAACTTACCGCATTTATTAGGAACAATTACGAACTTAGATGGAGCACAAAGTATGAGAGCGCTCGCATCAATTAAAGCTGAATTGCAAAAAAGACAACGATTATTTGGTGAAAATGATGTAAACCATATTAATCAGTATCAAAAACTGTATAAAGAAGGCTTAGTAAGTGAGCCGATGCCGCATCTATTTTTAATTAGTGATGAATTCGCGGAACTGAAGTCAGAACAACCAGAATTTATGAAAGAGTTAGTTTCAACAGCGCGTATCGGTCGTTCGCTCGGAATCCATTTAATATTAGCTACGCAAAAACCGAGTGGTGTTGTAGATGATCAAATTTGGAGTAACTCGAAATTCAAATTAGCATTAAAAGTTCAAAATACGTCAGATAGTAATGAAATTTTAAAAACACCAGATGCTGCTGAAATTACATTACCAGGACGTGCTTACTTACAAGTTGGGAATAATGAAATTTATGAACTATTCCAATCAGCCTGGAGCGGAGCAGACTATGTAGAAAACAAAGAGGATAAAGAACATTTAGACGCAACAATCTATGCAATAAATGATCTAGGACAATATGAAATATTAAGTGAAGATTTAAGTGGCCTTGGTAGCAGTAAAGAAGTAATAAGCGTACCATCTGAACTGGATGCTGTTATTGACTACATTCACGATTACGCAGAAATAAATGAAATTGAAGCGTTAGCAAGACCGTGGTTACCACCACTTCCAGAAAGCGTATATTTACAAGACTTACATGCTATTCAGTTCAAAGAAGCATGGACGAAAGAAAAGAAACCATTACAAGCAACAGTTGGTCTACTAGATCAGCCAGAATTACAATCACAAACACCATTAACACTAGATATTAGTAAAGACGGACACGTAGCGGTCTTCTCAAGTCCAGGCTACGGAAAATCCACATTCTTACAATCAGTCATTATGGATGTAGCTCGTCAGCATAGTCCGGAGCATTTGCATGTGTATTTAGTGGACCTTGGAACAAATGGTCTTCTACCTTTGAAAGGATTACCTCATGTAGCGGATACGATTACGATTGATGAATCTGAAAAATGTTTAAAGTTTGTTGAAAGATTAACTCAAGAAATGAAAAATCGTAAACGATTATTAAGTGAATATGACGTTGCAAATATTGAAATGTATGAAAAGGCAAGCGGGAAAGAAATACCACATATTATTATTGCAATCGACAATTATGATGCAGTAAAAGAAGCGAAGTTCTATGAAAGCTTTGAAATGCTAATTATGCAAATTGTCCGAGATGGTGCAAGTTTAGGAATTCATACCTTAATTAGTGCAGGGCGACAAAATGCACTTAGAATTCAATTGTACAATAATATTAAAATCCAAACTTGCCTATATATGATTGATCAAAGTGAAGTAGCTAGTATTGTAGGGAGATCTGATATAAAAGTGGAAGAAACAGCAGGAAGAGCGTTAATAAAACTAGAATCTCCTACATTATTCCAGGTTGCACTACCTACGAAAGCAGAAGATGAATTACAGCAAATTCAATTATTACAACAAGAAGCAAATGATATGGATCGAGAATGGGATGGAGAACGTCCGAAGGCAATTCCAATGATGCCAGAAGTGATTGATATTGCTACTTATCGTAAAAATAAAGACGTTACAAAAGCTCTACAAGCAGCAAGAATTCCAATGGGGCTTGATTTTGCAAACGTAGAAGTTGTAGCTCATGATATTGCAGTGAATGATCATTTAATGATTTATAGTGTAGATGATAGTATGAGAAAACAAATTGTATCTAGCATCCTATCTCAATTGAATAAAGATTATTTTGAAAGTGTGACGTTGGTGGATACAGCAGAGTATAGTTTCGTTCAATATAAAGACGATGTGACGCACTACATTGTAGACGAAAATGAAATCAATATGCATGCGAAGTATTGGATGGAAGTAATTCGTGAACGAGCTCTTGAATTAGCACAAGCAAGACAAGAAGGTAGAGAAATTCCTGCATTCACAAAACAACTCATTATCATGACAAATGTTGAAGAGTTTAGTAAATTTGTTTATTTAGAAATGGAGGATGCAGCGACTTTAATTGATTTATCTCGTACAGTAGGTATTTACTTTGTATTAGCAGGTCACCACGACTACATGGACCGAAATCGTGAAGCTCTACCTATGAAAATGAGAAGTAAACTAACAGCAGCAATTATCGCAATGCCATTAAATGATCAAAGTATCTTCAACATAAAATATATAAGCAACGAAGCACCATTAGGTAAAGATGAAGTGTATTACTATCAAAAAGGGAACATAATGAAACTAAAAATGCCTAGAGTAACTAACGAGGTGACAGTATGAAATTAAAGAAGAAAGCTAAGGTGATGATAGTCGTGTCAATAGTGGCAAGTTTATTAAGTGGATGTGGTTTTGGAGAAAAGCAAATAGATTATAAGCCATTTGTCAAAGCTTTGGATGAAGGTGACATGAGAAAGGTTATGTCTGCGAGTGATGATGGGTATGCGTATGTGAAGGAACGGGTTATTGATTTTACGACAGAAAAAAATGGTGATGACAGAATTCATAATACACTATATCAAACTACTGAAGGTATATATAATTTGAAAGAAAAATTGTTATATGGAATAACGTCTCAAAAAATAACAAGTAAAACAAAAGATATAAAGGATAGGCATAAGGATATTAATTATAAAGAAGAAGAAAAATATAATACCAACTTTATGTATAAAAACGGAAAACTTCAAGGTTCGGATTCAAATTTAGATATTTCTCCTGTGAAATTGATATTTAATAGATTACAAGGTGTAGGGAATTTAAAACTGAAAGCAGATGGTAATAGAAAAAAATTTAATGAACCAAATTCAGTTGGATTTACTTTAACAGAAGCACAATTTCAAGAAATAATTAATGATAAATTAAAATTGCAATATAATAAATTTGAAAATGCATCAATTGTACTTAACTTTAACGATTCAATAGACAATGAAAAACACCCAATGCAAATAACAGAATTAACAATTTCAATTGACTATGAGAAGAAAAATGATGAAGGTAAAATGTTAACGCATAGTCAACAAATATATGTTTATTTTAGTAGTAAAAAAGATAACAATCAGGAAGCTAAGAAAGAGTTTGTAAATTATGAAAAACAATATAAAAATAAGTAATTAAATGGGAAGGTGAAGTGGTTTGACGAAAGGTGTGGAAAAGACAGAAAATTATAGATTGACTTCGGATTGGGGGAAATTGAAACTAGCAGGAGAAGATATATATAGTTTCAATAACAGCGAAGAGCCATATAATAAAACAGGAGAAAACGGCAGGGAATTAAACATAAATACTTTAGAAGAAAAATTTGGTGCAACACTTATAGAAGTTGAAGTGGATAAAGATACAGGATTTGCAGCTTATGCCTTTAAGGATAATAAAACAGGAGAAGTTGTTATTTCGTATGTTGGAACGGAAGCTGGAAAAGACAATAATAGTGATGTAGTAGTGGATGCGGAGATAGGTGGTCATAATTTAACCAATGCAAATAAATTAGTGTTTAATGATTGGGAACATGAGTTAGAAGTAAAACAATATGATCAAGGAGAGGCATTTTACGAAAAAGTGAAACAATATGCTGATGGTAAAACCATTAGTATAACAGGACATTCTTTGGGCGGAGGTATTGCAAATACAGTAGCATTAAGGCATCAAGAAGACGATATTGATGTTTTGGCGCTAAATCCAGCACCAGTTTTAAATCGAGATGTAGATAAGTTTGGTAATGGCTTTGATATGAAAAATGTTCGGAATATCATTAATCAGAATGATCCACTACATATTGGGATAAAGGCAGCAGACTTCACACTTCCGGGAAGAATGTATAAAATTCCGAATCAAGCTGGTCACTCATATGCTTTTACAGTGAAGGATTATGATGAGAATGGACATCTAATATGGATTGATAAACTAGCAAGTGATAATGATACAGGGTGGGATATTATTCCGGGGATTCTGGAGCTTTCCCAATCTACTGGTGCAATATATACAGGAACTATAAATGACGTATTTCATAGAAAAGTTTCTATCCAGGAAGAAAAAATAGCTGGAAATGCAATTAATTTGATACTAAGCGTAACGCCAATTTCTACTATTTTAGGTGGGATATTATGGTACTCGGACGTTATGCAAGGTAGCAAGGAGCTTGAAAAGCTAAAAGATATAGTTCAAGAAGGTTTTTCAAGATTAAATACAAAGTATGAAGGGCTAAAATCCCAAATTACAGCAGAAGCAATCCAATTTAGTATAATGGCTACAGTTGAAATAAAAGGAGCGGTAGATATCGCTGTAGAATGGATTGAAACAACTTTAGCGAAATGTAAGGAAAAAGTTTTAGAAGTATTAGAGTCTGTATTTAATACTGCTATAAATTTTTTAGCTGGAAGTGTTGTAGTATATTTAGCTACAAGTGAAATTTTAGATATTGCAAAAGAAGTTGCAGCTTCTTACGTGCAAGATTTACTAGATTTGTTTAAAGGAGATTTTGTAGTTGATACAAATGTAGCTGCAATTGTATCTGAACATATATTAAGTCATCGTCACTCATTGTTAAATCTCTTTATGAATGATAACAGTAGGGGGATAAACCGTTCTTTATTAGGTGAAATTGCTAAAGATGTGAAGGAGTTATCGAAAGATTTAAAACAATTAAACGACGATGTTTCAGAAGCGGTATTTTCTATGTTTGCAAAAGACGAAGAATTAGGAGCAGTTTCATATTATTAAAACTCCAAGTTTATAAATTTAAAAGAGAGGGGTATGAAGGTGGATTTACATACGATAATGTCAAGAGTTCATAGTACATTTCCAGCTAGTGGTGGACGAGAACAAATTATAAACGTTGTAGTGCAATTGGAAAAAGCAGCTGCATCTTTAACGGGAGATATTAGAAGGTTAGAGAGTAGTATTGATAGCACATTACAAGGAAAAACACGTGAGGCATTTATTGATCGTATCCGTCAATTAGAGAAAAAAAGACAAAAAATAGAAGAGAAAATTAGCGTACTAAAAGGGACAGTGAATTAATATGAAAGACTATATGGATAAAGTATTACCTTTAGGCAGTGTTGTAAGATTGGGTCTTAAAGAAGAGGAAGATGCGGAGTATGTAATTACTACGAGAGGTTTATTACTTGATGAAAACACATTCTATGATTATGGCGGAGTGTTGCATCCAGTGGGTTTAACCGAAGAGACGTATAAATTATTTAACCACACGGATATTGCAGAGGTTAAATTTGAAGGGTATCGAAATAAAATTGAAGGTCAATTCGCAGCTAAGTTTAAAATGTGGCGGAATGAGTTTGTTGAAAAAGTAATTGAAAAAAATAAAAAGCAACAACAAGCACAAGAGTTAGAAATAAAGGGAAAAAAATAAATTTAAAAGGAAATAAGCTTTCCTCTTCCAAAATGGAAAGAGGAAAGCTTATTTTGATTGAATAAGGGTGTCAGTATGAAGTTAAAGAAGAAAGCTAAGATGATGATAGTACTGTCAATAGTAGCAAGTTTATTAAGTGGATGTGGTTTTGGAGAGACAAAGATAGAGTATGAGAGATTAGTAGAGGCATTGGATGAAGGGGACATGAAGACAGTTATGTCTGCGAGTGATGATGGGTATGCGTATGTGAAAGAAGAGGTTAGGGATAGCACTTTTATTGAGGATAATAATAAGCAAATAGGAGTAGTTTATCAAACAACGCAAGGTATTTATAGTATTAAAGATAATATTCTTTTTGGTGAGGCACAAAAGAAAGTCAATACTCCAGTTGAGGATGAAAAACATAGTGACAACCCACAATATAAAGAAGAAGTTGTATTCAAGTCAGATATAAGATACGAAAATGGACAGCTAGAAGCTTCAAATCGAGGGGGAGATATGTCTAATATAAAATTAATGCTCAATAGAGTGCAAGGAATAAAAGAATTGAAACCAAATGTGAATAAAAAAAGCTTCAGCCAACCAGCTACGATAAGCTATAATTTATCAGAAACTCAATTTAAAGAGCTATTTAATGGGAATTTAGGATTAGAGTATGAGAAGTTTAGTTATGCAACACTACTAATTGAATTTAATTCTGCTAAGGATACAAAGGAAAATCCGATGGAAATAACAGAGATAACAATTTCGATAGGCTATAAACAAAGAAATGAAGAAAATAATATGATTAGGCATGATCAAGAAATAACAACATATTTACATAATAAAGAAGAAAATAATCGGAAATCAAAAAAAGATTACTTACAATATGAAAAGAAATTTAAAGAAAGCCATTAATATATAAGGGGGAGAATATGGTGAACGAGGAAGATTATAAATTAAGTAGTGATGTAGGAAAATTAAGATTATCGGCAAGAGATATTTATGATTATAATGGACAAGAAAAAAATATAATAATTCTGATCCAATAATAAATAAACAGAAGTTACAAGACAACTTTAATGCTAATCTTATAGTTTCTGATGATATTCATTCAGTGACTGGATTTGGGGCATATGCTTTAGAGGAAAGAAACACGCATGAAATTTTCATTGTATACGTTGGAAACCAACCGAGCCAAATAGGCTATTTAGCAACCGATGGAGCAATTTGGCTGCATAATTTAACTAATTCACCTATATTGGGATCATTAGCGGAATTTCAGTATAGTCAAGCAGAAAAATTTTATGAAAAAGTCAAGGCGAGTAATAAAGGAAAGAAGATAACTTTACTAGGGCACTCTTTAGGTGGCGGAGCAGCGAATACAGTTGCATTAAGACATCAAGAAGATAATATAAACGTATTAGCTTTAAATCCTGCGCCTGTTTTAAATAAGGATGTGGTTAAGTACGTATACGGGACCAATATGAAGAATTGCCGCAGTCTTATAAATGAATATGGTCCTTTGGATGGCGCCATTAAAGCCACAGATTTTGTAATATCTGGACAGGTTTATAAAATGGAAAATGGGGATATTTCGGTATTTTTATAGTTAGGAAAAAGTTATTCTAAAAGGAGTAAGTTGGGTGAATCATAGACGCAAGAAAAAGAAAGCGAAACAAATAAGAAAAGAAGCTGTTCAGATAAAACCGATAGTAGAAGAAAAACCACTAAAGAAGAGTAGCAAAAAGTTAGTTGATATTCTTCTAGGTATTCTTCTTTTCCCAATTTTTATATGGGCTGTCTTGGAAGGTTCTACAACACCAGTAAGCAAAGGGAAGACTTTCCTTATTATCGTTTTCTTTCTCTTAATTGCAATAGGGTTATCTATGATAGGAAACAAATAAGGGGGAGTGCAGATGTTTAAGAAGAAGGAGAAAAAAACATTTACGTTAGATTGGTAAACACACAAGGGGAAATCATTCGAGAGTTTAATTGTACAGAAAAAGACTTGCGAAAAGTAAAAGAAAATGGTACTGAAATTCGTTTGGTTGGAGATAACTCATATGAGATGGTAGCAACCGATGAACAACTAGAAAAACTAGCAAGAGCTGAAGCAGAAATCGAAGCGGAAATTAAGGCATGGGAAGATGCTTTAAATGAGAGTTTGGATGAACGGGAAGAAAGAGAAGCGAGACAGAAGGAATTGAAAGAAAAGAATAAATGGAGTACAAAGAAGAAAGTAATCGTATTTGGACTGATATTCTTTGTATTTATTGGATTACCTATTATCGAAGGGTATCAAAATAGTAAACTAGTTGAAGAAGGTACATCATTACATGCAGAAATTGTAGGTAGGCATGTAGAGAAGGAATTCATGTTTACACACCCCACACTAGTAGTTGAGGTAGATGGTAAAAAGCATAATGTATGGGTAAGTGAAGAGACATATAACGGAGCAGAGTGGTTAGGTAGACTAAAAATCATCAAAACAAAAGATGGTAAAGTTGAGAAAGACCCTAGATATGAGGGTGAAGACTTAATTACGAGTTATTAAGCAGTATGTTTTTAGTATTCGCTTCTCTCAAATTAAATAACATTATTATTTGCAAAAATCGAATCCATTAAAATAAAAAACAAATTTTAAATAACTGTAATAACCTCCTAGCATATTGTTGATGGGAGGTTATCACCTTTCTGAAGATAAAATTAAAGAGCTATATTATCTCGATACAATTGTGATGACAGTAATGTTTTTACTAAGTGAGTGCAGTTTCGGGGAAACAAAAATAGAGTATGAGGGATATGCTTAAGTGAAAGAGAGAAGAATATTTAGAGCTTTTGAGGAGAAAGAAGGCTATTTGAACTATCAAAAGCATTCTGATTATGTACGGTAATTATACATAAAAGATTATCTAAATTTAGTTACACAAAGATGAATGTACTTAAAAAGTTAGATTACATTAGTATATGTAGGTTTCTTATTTATAGGAGCAGTGATTGTTCATATTGTGACAACGATTGATACGTTTAATCAGGCAAGTGAAGGTGCATTTAGCATGAATGAAAGATCCGCTTCCTTTTTTAGTAAAACAAAAGAAACTATGATGAAAGGGGCTTTAATATACGCATTAATCCTACTTATTTTGATTTATTTTCATAATGATTATACGTTTGATACTTTTATTGGATATGTAATAGGTACTGTTTTACTATATACAGTAGCCGTTGGTGCAGCAGAATTCCAGCTATTGGTGTACTGTAGATTCAAATTTAAATCATTTAATATGACTTGGGAAGAAAATGAGAGAATGCGTGGGAGAACTCGAAAACAAAATAAAAAATTCAAAACGAAAAGTAAATAAGGGTGAAATAGAATTTAAGTGTATGAGAATTATTTAAACTATATAGAAGGTGAAAAAACTGAATGTGGAATATAAGAGAAGAAGATATGGGTCTTTTTAAAATTGAAAATAGAAATCGATTAAGTCCGGATTATATAAGAATCTTTTATGTAGGAGTTTTTGCATATACTTCTATACCCATGCTTATTATGTTTTTAATTTTTTTGCTGAATGGTGATAAGATTTCTTTAACTCCTTTTGAGAAGATGGTTGTACAAACTGAAGTGAAATTGTATATTTTGGAGTTCGTTTTTTTAATGTTATTCATGTCTAAAAAAATTGCTTTTAAATTACAGAAACTCCAAACCATTGTGACTGTATTTTATTCTTTTCAGTTAGCAACATTACCATTTATGGCTATGGTGGTGGAAGAAATCTTTGATTTTCCATGTGATAATAAAACACTGGTTTATGTTGGTTTAATACTATTAGGTGCAATCTGTATGCACATTGTGGCAACGATTGATGTTTTTAGAAAAGCAAAGCATGGGGGATATAAATTGGAAGGAAAGGCTGTCTCGTTTTTTACTAATACGAAATTATATTTATTGATTGGAATGACAATCATTGTAATAGTTCTACTTGTATTTATTTTTTTAAACCTTAATTATGCATTTGATGAAATGGCAATTTATGTGATACAAACAATAATATTATATACATTTGCTGTAGTATCAGCAGAATTCGTCCTGTTAGTGTATTGTCGCTTCAAATTCCCATCATTTAATATTACGTGGGAACAACATGAAAAGGAACGCCAAGAATTTATAGCAAATAGAAAAAGAATAAGAGAGAAAGAACAAAAGCGAAACAAAAACTGAAATGAAAGTTGTAAATGATACTTGTAAACTTATATTGAAGATAGAATGAATACATTATTCATAAATTAACTAGTAAAGGGAGGAATGTAATATCTTGAATAAAGATTCTAAAGCTGTAAAAAAAGAAAAAGGTTTATTTGAAAGTGTAATAGCACCTATTATTGTGGGGAGTATGTTTATCTTTTTAATTCTATATAAAATAGCAGAGTTTCTGGGGAAGTGGCTCATTATTTTGTCAATACCGAGCTATATTGTTACTATGTTTATTTTTTTATACCAGAAAGAATATGGAGGTGTATTGGTTTGTGGAATAGGCTTAATACTAATGCTATCGCTGTATTTTGTGTTTGTTAAAAAAAGTAAAAAAGGCTAGTTTAATATGAAATACCAAAAACACTTATTTACTCTTAGTTTGTCTACAAAAATAGAGTTATTACATGATTTTAGAAAAGATGGTGTAATTATATATGGAATATAAAAGAAGAAGATTTAAATGAATTTAAAAGTACTTGCAAGAATCGCTTAAGTCCCGATTGGGCGACAGGATTTATGTTTGGAACGATGTTTTTTATTTCTTTAATAATGTTTTTTCATATTGGAGGGTTAATAAGGTTTGGTTGGAGTTATTACCCGACTCTCTTTGATAAAATAATTGTTAGCCTTGAGTTAGTGCTTTATAGTCTTCAAGTAATTTTTTTTATTATTTATTTGTTTCCTAAGATGCCATTTAAATTTTAGAAACTACAAACACTCGTGGTACTATTATATGCGTTTCAGCTAGGCACTATAACATTTACAATGTTGATAATTCCAGGAGCGTCAAATTATTCAATTGATCAAGTTACATTAATGTATGTCGGGTTATTATTTTTAGGTGCAGTCATTTTACATATTTTAGCGACTATTGATACTTTTAGACAGGCAAGTAAAGGGGCATTTAATACGGGAGAAGAGTCCTCTTCATTTTTTAGTAAAACAAAGAGGACTGCAATTAAGTGTGCTCTAATTTATGTGTTAACTCTTCTCATTTTAATTTATGTGCATAATGATTATACACAAAATATTTTAGGATTGTATGCGGGAGGAACTCTAATCATGTACGCGGTAGCCATAGGTGCAGCAGAGTTCCAATTATTAGCCTATTGTAGATTTAAATTTCCATCATTTTATATTTCATGGGAGGAACACGAAAGGGAACGTCAGAAAAGACTAAAGCTTTATGAAGAGAAGGAAAAAAGAAAACTAAAGAAATAAAATAAGTTTTGGTTTCTGAAAATTCGAATAGAATATATAAGCAATTAAGGATTGTATATAAATCAATGCTATTAAAAATTAAAGTATCTTCAATATAATCTGTATGAGTTAATAAATACCGGTAAGTAAAGGTGAACTATATTACTATCAAAATGGGAATGTAATGAACCTAAAAATGCCTAGAGAAATCAGCGGGGTGTCAGTATGAAGTTAAAGAAGAAAGCTAGGATGATGATAGTTCTGTTAATAGTATCAAGTTTATTAAGTGGATGTGGTTTTGGGGAGACGAAGATAGAGTATGAGCCATTTGTCAAAGCTTTGGATGAAGGTGACATGAAAACGGTTATGTCTGCGAGTGATGATGGATATGCGTATGTGAAACAAAGAGGTATATATAGTACATATGAGCAAAAGGAAGATGGAGAGCACAGTAAAACAATCTATCAAACTTCGAAAGGCATATATAATACGAAAGATAAAAGTTTATATGGAAATACAACACAAGAAATTACCTCGGAAGTAGATAATAAAAATTATAAAGAAGAAGTTAATTATAGTACAAATATTATGTATAAAAATGAAAAGGTGCAAAGTCCGGATTCAAATCTAGATGTTTCATACGTGAACTTAATTGTAGATCGTTTAAAAGGAATAGGGAAACTAAAGATGAAGCCCAAAGGTGATATAAAAAAGTTTGATCAACCTAGTACTGTTGGATACAAATTAACTGAATCAGATTTTCAGAGCATTATTAATGATAACTTGAAAATACAATATGATGAATATGGTGGTGGATCAATCGCATTGCATATAGATTCTAAAAATGGCTTAGAGCAGATATTACAAGTAAGTATCGTAATGAATTATAAGAAGAGAAATGATGAAGGCAAGTTAGTAAAATATATATCACAGATACACACATATTTTGATAGTCAGCAAGGTAATAATCAGGATGCGAGACAGGAATATATTGATTTTAAAGTAAAGTATAATAAGAAGCAGTAATATTAAGAAGGGCATTTGCACGTAAAGATAATAGTGACATAAGTGAGATAAATCTTTCATAAATATTTCTATTTGTAGCGGAAAGAATTTGAGAATAAACAGGTAGCCTCAATTGCTGGAGTAGATGCAACAATTGGGGCGTTTATCTGTCTAAATTTAGTTTGAATGCATACCATTTTTTAGTTAGAGTCCTCGCTCCTCAAGTAGTTTCTTCATAACAACGGTGTGAAGTTTTTGTGTAATCGGCTTTTATTGCTAAGTTACAACTATTTCCTCTTATAGAGTACTTCTTATTATCGATACATCGTCCACATTCCAATGTCTTTAAATCCTAGTCGTTTATAAATTCGTCCAGCAGCTGGATTGTTATAAAATAAACAAAGTGTTCGGTCTTCTTTCATAAAGTCTTGGATCATTTTTTGTAATATGAGTGAAGCGTAACCATTTCCGCGATAATTCGGGTGTGTACATACACCAACTACCATAGCGGATAATGAATTTTCAGCGGAAGTAGAGGCGGATGCGATGATCACGCCATCTTTTTCAATATAGTATGTGCGTCCTGTATTTGTTTCGATAGCCTGCCTTAATATTTTCTCTGATTCATTGGTAGTCGGAAATTCAGCGATGTCACTTCGTAATTTCATAATTCGCTCTATATCATCTAGTGAGGCAAGTTTAATTGTTTCATGAATTGGTGTGCTAGGTAAGTTGTTGTCATTTAGACATTCGCAAAAATACATTTCATTTTTAGTACCTAGTTGTATATTTGAAGCAGTTTCAAATTGTTCTACGATAGTTGACTTACCAGAGAGTTTAAGTGGCTTATATGCGGAAAGAAGTGCCTCATAATCAGTGGTAATAAATTCTTCTTTACTATAGGGTATAAATGAATCGTGGAATCGGAGTAGAATTGATTTTAATGTTCCATTCTCTTTAAATACTCCCCATAATTCTTGAAAATCTGTGTCATAACCGAAAGCTTCAATATCTCCAATAATAAACAAGTTAAGGGCTGCTTCTTCTTTTAGATAAGCGAATACTTGTTCATGATCTTTCTTTGTTAATTTTCGCATCATAACGAATCGACCTCTTTTTTATTTTTCTAAATATTATAACTTAAGTTTTTTGAAATCAATATAAAATTTTATGTTTAGTTCACAAACTTTCGGAAAAACTAGGAAAGATATGACAAAGGAGGTTATGAACGGTGGATCATCCAATTCAAGGGTTAATGAAAGCAGCAATGGAAAATTTAAAAGAAATGGTTGATGTAAATACGATTGTTGGAGAGCCTGTTCAAACGGCTGACGGTGGTGTGGTGTTAACTGTTTCTAAAGTAGCGTTCGGTTTTGGAGCAGGAGGTTCTGATTTCCAAACGAATGATGGACAAAGAGCGAACGGTAACCCTGCATTTGGTGGCGGTAGCGCGGGTGGTGTTTCGATTACACCAGTAGCATTTCTTGTGGTGAATAAAGATGGAGTAAATATTCTGCATCTACAAAATGCGACACATTTAGCAGAAAAAATGATTGAATTAGCTCCACAAACAATTGATAAAATTCAATCGATGTTCCAAAAAGAAGAAAAGAAAGAGGGAAATCATCATCATCATCAAAACCCTGATGAAATCCTTTAAAAACGCCTGCTTATGAGCAGGCGTTTTTTCTTGTAATCACTATGTAATAAAACACATGAAATTGTAAATAGTTTTTGAAGTTTTTTCTATGTTTCTAAAATTTTTCATGTTAAAATATGCTATAGAATTGAAACATATAAAACGAAGGTGGCTAGGTGCTTTGTCTGGAGGATCTGACCAAGTAAAGAATATGATATATATTAATGGTAATCGTCGAGGTCATTGTTTTATTACATCAGGAATTACGTTTAAAGAGTTTGCGAGTAACATCCCTTCACCGCTTCATCAAGTGTTGCTTTTAAAGCACAACTTTGAATGGACGGATTTTCATTATCATACTTTATTTGAATATGTTGAGGAAGAAAATATACATAAGTTAATTCAAGCAGAGATTGATGAATTTGATGAATTTTGTTGGGTAGATTTTGATGATGCAAGCGATTTAGATGAATTAGAGCCGAAAGAAATTGCAGAATTATTATATTTGGCTCACAAAAAAGAACCACTTGCAAGAACATTCTTTCCGCTGTTGAAAAATAGATTTGTTTATTTTTCACATGATGACGGATGGTACAACAAAGTGTATTATCGTAGAATTGCTGATTTTGTAGGAATGTTAAGTAAAGTCATTCCGTATAAACTCGGTGCTTTCGGTAAGAAACGTTTTTCTTTCTTCCAAAAATCAAAAATTTTCCCAGCGATTTCAAAAGAATTGATTATGGGACTTATTCCACTAATGGAAGATGGTCTTTACATAGATCTAGCAGGGAAGATTGAGTCAAGAAGAGGTCTTGAAATTCCGGTATATGTAGTTGGTTCGTATGAAAGTACGGATGAGGTGTTAGATAATATCGATGAATTGAAAGAGGAAGCAACAGAAACAGGTTGGCTCATTTTTGATAAGAAAGAACAAGAGTGGCAATGGGTTGTTGACTAAGAAAACTTGGCGTATGAAGTCAAGTTTTCTTGTCATTTGAAAGGAGTACAAATGAAGAAATATTATACAATTGTGGGTATTATAAGTATTATTCTCGTGGCAATATTACTTATAACTTGTCCGAAAGAATCAGATTTTAAAGTGTATGTACAGGATAAGTATGCGTTGAATTGTAATGAGAGTAGTTTTGAATGCACGCAAAATGTAGATGGTAAAAAAGAAAAACTACAATTTGAAAGTACAGATGCACGAAATGGTGTATTCTTTATGACTGTAAAGCAAACATTTAAAACAGAAGCTGGTGTTTCAAAAGAATATAGCGGAGTAGGAATGTTTGGTACATTTCTTTTTGTTTCAGAGAAGACTTTCTAGTAATAGAAGGTCTTTTTTTTATGCTTATGTTCATATAGATGAAGTAAGACAAGCATAGGAGGGGTATTGATGAAGAACACATGTATTGTTTGTGGCGGTGAGGAGTTTTTTTCCTCAACGTTATATGCACGTACGAAACAAGATTGGGCATATGCACCAAACATGTATCGATTTGAAAAAGTATTTATTGAGCATCGAGATGAAGAAAATTATCCAGTGTTTCAAGAAATTACAGCGAAACATTGTTGTGGATGCGGCCATATTATGTTGTATCATGAATGAACACACCAAGCATGACTTGGTGTGTTTTTTTAAAACGCTGACAAAGCAAGCGGATAAAATAAAGTGAATAAAACAGAAAAACTACCAAAACCAATTGCTGTATATCCAAGTGTTCTTGCTCCGAAATTGACAGCTAATAGACCAACTAAAATTGCTAGGGAGCCGAGCGTAACTGGATAAAAAGCAATGGAGAATAACGAAAGAAATAAAGCGACATAGCCTACCATTGCACCGGTATTTGTACCTTCTATCTCATTTGCAATTTCTTTACGCTTATGTCTAATTGGAATGCCAGCTGGTGATATTTCAGCTGCATACTCTTCGTTTTTTTCACCACTTTTAAAATGATGATTTCTCTTTCTTCGCATGTACATCCCTCTCTTTCAATTGGGTGTACCTATAGTATCTTTCATAAAGAGAAGAACATGAGTATGAGTTAAACCCAAGTAAAGCAAAAATTGGAGAATAAAGATTCCTTCATTAGCATGTATATCTCCTTATGAAGATAAAACAGGAATTTTGGAAAATGATATAGAATGAAATGAGTGATAAAGCGTGAAGGTAGGGGAATGTATGACGAAATTTAATTGGCATGAATCAGCAGAAAAGAAATGGGATAGTAGCGCAGAGTTTTGGAATCAAAATAGTCAAGAGATGTGGGACAGTGGTAGCAGAAGTACAATTATTCCGTTTTTTGAACAATACGTGAAGAAAGAAGCACAAGTGCTCGATGTTGGTTGTGGTGATGGGTACGGTACATATAAATTAAGTAGCGCAGGCTATAAAGCAGTGGGAGTAGATTTATCGGAAGTGATGATTCAAAAAGGTAAGGAGCGCGGAGAAGGACCGAATTTATCTTTTATAAAAGGAGATCTTTCTGCATTACCATTTGAAAATGAGCAATTTGAATCAATTATGGCAATTAATTCTTTAGAATGGACGGAAGAGCCATTACGAGCGTTAAATGAAATAAAGCGTGTGTTAAAGAAAGATGGATATGCATGTATTGCAATTTTAGGGCCGACAGCAAAGCCACGAGAGAACAGTTATCCTCGCTTGTATGGAAAAGACGTTGTTTGTAATACGATGATGCCTTGGGAATTTGAACAGTTAGCGAAAGAACAAGGTTTTAAAGTTATAGATGGCATCGGCGTATATAAGCGCGGAGTAAATGAGAAGATGTTAGGTCAACTACCTACAGAGTTACAACAATCGTTAACATTCTTATGGGTATTTATGTTAAAAAACGTATAAAGAAATGAAAGAATTTTTAGGAGGTAAATAAGTGCAGAAAATACAAAAAACTGATACAATATCATCAGAACCAATTAAAGGGGGACTAGGGTATATGACAACTACTACAACAGTGAAATCCGATATTGAAATCGCACAAGAAGCGAGTATGAAGAAGATTCAAGAAATTGCAGCTGATTTAAATATTTTAGAAGATGAATTAGAGCCATACGGGCATTATAAAGGTAAGTTATCTCTTGATATTTTTAAGCGCTTACAAGATGAGAAAGACGGTAAAGTTGTTTTAGTAACAGCGATTAACCCAACTCCAGCTGGAGAAGGTAAATCAACAGTAACAGTTGGTTTAGGTCAAGCTTTTAACAAAATTGGTAAGAAAACAGTAATTGCACTTCGTGAACCATCTCTTGGACCGACGATGGGATTAAAAGGTGGAGCAGCAGGTGGCGGTTTTTCACAAGTCGTACCAATGGAAGACATTAACCTTCACTTTACTGGAGATATCCATGCGATCACAACTGCCAATAACGCATTAGCAGCGTTTATTGATAATCATATCCAACAAGGAAACACACTTGGAATTGATACGCGTAAAATTGTTTGGAAACGCTGTGTTGACTTAAATGATCGTGCCCTTCGTAACGTAGTAATTGGTCTGGGTGGACCTGTACAAGGTGTACCACGTGAAGACGGTTTTGACATTACAGTAGCATCTGAAATTATGGCCGTGTTCTGCCTTGCAACAGATATTCAAGACTTAAAAGCGCGTCTATCTCGCATCGTAGTTGCTTATAACTTTGCAAATCAACCTGTAACGGTTAAAGATTTAGGTGTAGAAGGTGCGTTAACACTATTATTAAAAGACGCATTAAAGCCGAACTTAGTACAAACGTTAGAAAATACACCAGCTATCATTCATGGCGGACCATTTGCGAATATCGCTCACGGTTGTAACAGTGTTATCGCTACAACAATGGCAGCAAAATTAGGTGATTATGTTATTACAGAGGCTGGATTCGGTGCTGATTTAGGTGCTGAGAAGTTTTTAGATATTAAAGCTCGTGCAGCTGGCATTAAACCAGAAGCAGTTGTTATTGTTGCGACGATTCGTGCGCTTAAAATGCATGGCGGCGTTGCAAAAGATCAATTAAAAGAAGAAAATGTAGATGCATTAGCAAAAGGTATGGAAAACTTACAGAAGCATGTTGAAACAATTCAAAGCTTCGGTGTGCCTTTCGTAATTGCAATTAATAAATTCATTACAGATACAGATGCAGAAGTTACATACTTACAAGAGTGGTGTAATGAGCGTGGCTATGCAGTATCCTTAACAGAAGTTTGGGAGAAAGGTGGCCAAGGCGGAGTTGACCTTGCTGAAAAAGTACTAAAAGAAATCGAAAAAGGTGAAAACAACTACGCACCACTTTATGAATTAGAATTACCATTAGAAGAAAAAATTCGTACAATTGCTCAAAAAGTATATGGCGCAAAAGATATTGAATTTGCTCCGAAAGCACGTAAGCAATTAGCTCAATATGAAGGAGAAGGTTGGAGTAATCTACCAGTTTGTATGGCGAAAACACAATACTCTCTTTCTGACGATGCAACAAAATTAGGTCGTCCATCTGACTTTATCGTTACAATTCGTGAGCTAAAACCATCGATCGGTGCAGGCTTTATCGTTGCGTTAACAGGTACAATGTTAACAATGCCAGGTCTTCCAAAACAGCCAGCAGCACTTCAAATGGATGTAAATGAAGATGGAAAAGCAGTAGGTTTATTCTAAAAGGTTGTAATTCATCTCGTTTATCTGTAAACTATATATACATCAAGTGGCGCCTTTCCATCGAAAGGCGCCTGTTTTTTGGAGGAAATTATGTTTGATCCAACTGCTTTTGACAATTTAAAAGTAATCGTAGAAGGTGCTGTGTATGATTTTGATCTACATGGAGATATTCTTGTAACAGATCGAAAAGATATGATGGATCTTGCTTCATTAAGTCGTATATATCATATCTCATTTCAATTAACAGAACCGTTTGAACCATTAGTAGAAGCAACATTTTCATTATCTGTGGATGCAAAGAACTTGTCTGGTGAAATACTAGAAGTGCCTCAGTTTACACCAGGTTGTGAGATGAAGCTAGCATTTTCATTCCCGTTAGAACAACCAGAAGTAAAATGTGAAGAAATTGAAACATTAATGCGTTCTATATGGGGAAAAGAAAGAATGATTATGCAGAAAGTTTCATACGAATATAATAAGCAAGCGATTTCATATCATAATAAGGTAGAGGTTCTATTTCAAAAAGCGATTACAGAAGACCATGTTGATGATTTAATAGCTGTTATTTCACACATGATAGAAACGGTGCGAACAATACAGCATTTTCTTCAAAAATAGAGATAAAGGAGAAAAACAAATGATAAAAGATATGCAACCATTTTTACAACAAGCTTGGGAGAAGGCTGGTTTTAAAGAGTTAACTGAAATTCAAAAACAAGCGATTCCAACTATTTTAGAAGGACAAGACGTTATAGCTGAATCTCCAACTGGAACAGGAAAAACATTAGCGTACTTATTACCCCTTTTACATAAAATTAATCCTGAAGTAAAACAGCCACAAGTTGTTGTTTTAGCGCCAACACGTGAACTTGTAATGCAAATTCATGAAGAGGTTCAAAAGTTTACAGCAGGAACTGAAATTTCAGGTGCATCTTTAATTGGTGGTGCAGATATTAAGCGCCAAGTTGAAAAATTAAAGAAACACCCAAGAGTAATTGTCGGTTCACCAGGCCGTATTTTAGAATTAATTCGTATGAAAAAGCTAAAAATGCATGAAGTAAAAACAATTGTATTTGATGAGTTTGATCAAATTGTAAAGCAAAAAATGATGGGCGCAGTGCAAGATGTAATTAAATCAACGATGCGCGATCGTCAATTAGTATTCTTCTCGGCGACAATGACAAAAGCGGCAG
Organism: Bacillus sp. PK3-067; assembly: GCF_056738645.1. Taxonomy (NCBI): domain Bacteria; kingdom Bacillati; phylum Bacillota; class Bacilli; order Caryophanales; family Bacillaceae; genus Bacillus; species Bacillus sp. PK3-067. The sequence goes on from NZ_CP096490.1 coordinate 1,951,513, forward strand.
AAGATGCGGCACGTGATTTAGCAGTGGAACCACAATTAGTACGTGTAACACGTGCAGAATCAAAAAGCTTAGTTGAGCATACGTATATCATTTGTGAGCGACGCGAAAAAAATGATTACGTAAGAAGAATTATGCATATGGGCGATGTAAAAGCAGTTGCGTTCTTAAACGACCCATTCCGTTTAGATGAAATTACTGAGAAATTGAAATTCCGTAAAATGAAAGCAGCAGCTCTTCATGCAGAAGCAAGTAAACAAGAGCGTGAAGCGACAATGCGTGCTTTCCGCGGAGGGAAATTAGAAATTCTACTTGCTACTGATATTGCAGCACGCGGTATCGATATTGACGATTTAACACACGTAATTCATTTAGAGTTACCAGACACAGTAGACCAATATATTCACCGCTCAGGACGTACTGGACGTATGGGTAAAGAAGGAACTGTCGTGTCTCTTGTAACACCACAAGAAGAGCGTAAATTACTACAATTTGCGAAAAAACTAGGCATCGTATTTACGAAGCAAGAAATGTTCAAGGGATCATTTGTAGAAACGAAACCGAAAGCACCAAAGAAAAAGAAACCAGCATTTACTGGGAAGAAAAAGCCTAGATAAATGATAGGGAAGGCGTAACCATTTGTAGTTACGTCTTTTTTGTTTGTAAACAAGCGATAATGGGAATTGTATTAGTGTTTTTAATGTGCCTATCATATATATGCTTCTACTGGGAGTATCGAAAAAAGGGTAGTTTATTTATTTGGTTTATACGAGGAAATAATATAAAAAAAGTCGAATATTAAACTGACACGAAATAATAAAAAGAAGGTACACATATGGATAGGAAATTAGGAATGTTTTTAAATACGAAACATATTGAAGTAAACGAAGGAATACAAAAAGCAAGGGAATGGGATTTAGAATATATTCAATTATATGCTATGAATAAAAACTTTAACTTAGCTAATATCTCAATGGTAGAATGGAATGCTTTAAAGAAAAGCTTATCTTTTAATGGAATAAAGATTCCATCATTAGCAATTAGTTTTGGAGAAAATGGAATTATGGGAATAGAAGCTGAGAGTGCAATAGATCAGTTTAAATATATTACTGACAGAGGTTTGGGGCTTGGGGCAAAGATCATAACAGCTCATATTGGAAAAGTTCCAGATGATGAAAAAAGTGCCTACTATGATAAAATGCTACGTGTTTGTAATGAAATAGGGGACTTAGCGTTCAGATTTGGAGGATTCTTCGCCATTGAGACGGGATCTGAAAAAGCAATAGTATTAAAACGATTTTTAGAAACTGCAAACTCGAAAGGACTAGCTGTTAACTTTGACCCAGCAAATATAATAAGTGATGTAAATGAAAATCCGGGAGAAGGTTTATTACTATTAAAAGATTATATAGTACAAACTCATATTAAAGATTGTAAAGAAGTGAAAAATGATCGTTCAACTAAGTATATAGAAGTCGCAGCAGGGAATGGTGAAGTAGATTTCGATATATTCTTCAAAGTATTAGATAAAATTGGATTCGACGGATATAACATGATTGAAAGAAATGATTATTTTGATGAACTGGATGGGATGAGTCAGTCGATAAATTTTGCAAAGAAGTACATACCAACTCAAAAGGAATAACGATAGTATTTGTAGAAAGCTACATAGAATATAAAAACCATTAGGGGGAAATGTAATGATCCATAAAGTAGGACAAATTATGTTATATGTAAATAATCAAGATGAGGCAGTAAATTTTTGGACGGAAAAGGTAGGGTTTCATGTAGTAGCAGAGGAAGATAACAAGCAAGGAATGAGATGGATTGAAATTGCTCCGACTAACGGTGCAGAAACGAGCATTATATTACATAATAAAGAAGTTATTTCTAAAATGAGCCCAGAATTGAATCTTGGTACACCGTCCTTAATGTTCTTCTCAGAAAATCTTGATCAATTATATACAGATTTAACAAACAAAAATGTTACTGTTGGAGAAATGGTAACTATGCCTTCTGGTAAAGTGTTTAACTTTGCTGATAGCGAAGGGAATTATTTTGCGGTTATGGAGAAGAACCAATAATAATATTGCTATGTGAAAATCCCCCTCAAATATATTTGAGGGGGATTAAATTTTTGAAGTGGATTTTTCATTAGAGAGTTGTTTAATAAAAAATACTCCTTTTTCAATCGCTGTCTCAATATAGCCAACGATTTGGTCAAACGTAAATACTTGTAAGTCTTCATGCAAATATTGCTTTGGATACAACATATCTTCAAAAAGATACTTTCGAAAAGCTAAAACGTTTTCTTTAGAAACCTCTTCAATATCCACAATGTGAGCCTCTTGATTGAGAAGAGAGAAAAGCTGTTGTTCTTGATCGTAATGATGAAGCAACTTTGCATTTAACAATTTAAAATCGTTATAGTACAGGGGTGCGATAGTTTCGTCATTCTCTATTCTATTTTTTAGCCAAGGTAGAAAAAATCCACTTAGCCAATTATCATCGGCGATGAGATGGGTATAATAGCCTAAAATAAATGGGGAATTTATATGTGATTCATATTTATGAAAAAATGAATCATAATCTATTCTTCTCGTATAGTTCTTCGTTGTACCGGCATAAAAATGTGAGGTTCCTTTTTCTTTTTTTGAATGAACAGCATCAGGGGCTACAGCTCCAAGTAAGAAAGAAGTCTTATCGTGAATAGATAGTTTCTCAGCAATACCGTTAGCGATAATAACATGCATAATTCGTGATCCCATGAATGCCACCTCTGTTTCCAGTATTCATTTCAGGAAGAGGACTGAACAGTTAGTATTACTTTCCCTGTACTTTTTCTACTTTCGACCCATTCATGTGCTTTCCCTGCATCTTGAAGTGGAAAAGATTTCGTAGCCTTAATTTGTAAACGTCCGTCACGCAAATAACGGAAAACTTCATTTGCAGTTTCTTGGAGCAGTTCAGGACGCTTTTTTCGTGTGGTTCCAAAGCTAAAACCGAGTATAGAGCGGCAACTTGCATGTAAATCTTTCGTTTGAAAGTTACCAATTTCACCGCTAGCATTACCGAAATGAACGAGGCGACCGTAATAAGCAAGGCAGTTTAAACTTCTTTCAGAAACCGTTCCAGAAATAGAGTCTAAAATTACATCAACCCCTTCACCATTTGTCAGTTCATTGACTTTCTCTACAAAATCTTCATCTTGATGACAAATAACATAATCAGCTCCAGCATCTAAAGCAATTTCTTTTTTTGCTTCACTTCCGACAGTGCCTATAACTGTTCCAGCCTCTAATAGTTTAGCAAGTTGAATAGCAGTAGTGCCAATTCCGCCAGCAGCCGCATGAATGAGTACAGATTCACCTTGTTGAAGCCTTGCAACATTTGCGAGTAAATTATAGCTTGTAAAAGATACGATTGGACAAGCGGCTGCAGTTTGAAAGTCAACTTCATGGGGTAATACGAAAGTAAGATTTTCATTTGCAACAACGTATTCTGCGTAAGATCCATTTTGAGGAAAAGCAATGACACGTTGTCCAGGGTGAATATTTTTCACATGAGAACCGACACGTTCTACAATACCAGTGGCATCTATACCTAGAATAAAAGGTAGTGCTTTATTTCCTTTTTTACCATAACGTGATTTAATATCAGCGAAATTTACACTAGTAGCAACTACGCGAATTAAAACTTGATCTTCTGAAATAGCCGGTATATCAAAATCTGTATATTTCATCACTTCAGGACCACCGAACGACGTTACAACGATAGCTTTCATTATATGTCCTCCTAAATTTGACTATATAAATTATTTTAAATCTTTATCAGAAATTGGAAAATTATATAATAGTTATGTGTGGTTATAAGTGAAGCTTATGAACTCAGTGGATCATTATATTAATTTATATAAAAAACTTTTTCGGAAAAATCGAACGAAATATGAATTACCTGCCAATATATAGTGTAAGACAAAGGAGGGCTGGAATATGAAGGGTGAAATAGATTACGCACATTTAATTCAATTAACTTTATCAGGCAATAAAGAAGCGTATAGCGAATTGTATGATGTAACGATTCAAGAAGTATATAAAACAGCACATTTTTTAATTGAAGATAAAACGGATGTAGATGATGTCGTTCAAGAAGTATACATACAGCTATATGAATCGCTTCGTAAATATGATAGCGAGAAGCCATTTCGCCCTTGGCTAATTGGGCTTGCGATTAAACAAATTCATTCTTATAGAAGAAAGAGGTGGATGCGACTACGAATTATAAAAAAAGCAGAAGAGCAAAGAAAGCCAGTGCAAATTGATTTTTCTAACGATGTTGTAAGTAAAATATCAAACCAAAAACTAATCGAACTCATTCATAAATTACCGTATAAATTGAAACAAGTTATTATCTTAAGATACTTACACGATTATTCACAAGAAGAAGTAGCACAAATATTACATATTCCAATCGGTACAGTGAAATCTAGAATTCATGCGGCATTAAAGAAACTACGTCAAAAAGAGCAAGTAGAAGAAATTTTTTTAGGAGAGGTAGGGAATGTGAAATGAGTTTAGATTGTAGAGTTAGGGAATCTATACAAGAAGAAGCAAAGGGTATTGTTGCCCCGCCGGATTTAAAAGAAAAAGTAATCGTGCAAATAAAAATGAAGCACGGCGGGAGTAAGAGGAAGAAACGCCTTATCGCAGGAGTACTTGCAGCAGCTCTTTTAATCCCGACGACAGGTTTTGCGTACCAATCTATTATGGCGGATGGTATATATGGATCTTTTGAGAATTTAAAAAAACATGCCGGAGCAATGACATTAGAAACGTATATGCGTTTTAATGCAAAATTATCAGAAGCGAAAGATGAAATGGGTGCGAAGGAATATGAAGAGTTTACAAAAGAACTGAAAAAATTAACTAATGCAAAGCTTGCGTACGGAGATTCGAACGGTAATATAGATTATGATGGATTATCACCAGCAAAAAGAGAAGAAATGAAAAAGGTAAGTATGGGCCTTCAACCATACTTTGATAAATTAAATGGTCATAAATCTAGTAAAGAAGTATTAACGCAAGAAGAGTTTGATCGCTATATGGAAGCTTTAATGACACATGAAATAGTACGAGTGAAGACAAAATCAACTGGTGCAATAAAAATAGAAGAAGTACCTGAGGCGTACAAAGAAAGATTTATTAAAGCGGAGCAGTTTATGGAGTATGTAGATGAAAAGGTGCGATAAGTAGAAAAGCTCAAAGCTTTCTTTCGTTTAACTATTACATATTGATTATGTAAACAATAAAAAATGAGTATACAATCTACGTGATTGTATACTCATTTTATTATTACTTAAATTTTCTTACCGCATGAATAGCGACTCTTACAAGTAATATCGCACTTATAAATAAACCACCGTAACCAACGACACTTAAAAATTGATCATTTGGCTCTGTCGCACTGTTTGCTAAATGCAATACGCCTACCGAAATCCCACCAAATGCAGTTCCAATAAACGCAATGAGGAATTGTGAGATAAATGTAGTAATAAACGATGCATTTGTTTCGTCAGAGAAAAAGCCAACCTTAACGGATAGTTCTCCGTTTTCTAGTTTTGAACTTAAATCATCTAGTTTTCTAGGAATGCGTCGCATGGCAGGTAACATAGCGAGTAATTCGTTTGTTGCAGCTTCTTTTAAACTAGAATAATTGTTAACTGGCATGAAACTAGCTGCATGATCTTTCGCAAAGCGCTTCGCTTCGTCCATTAAATTGAATTCGGGATTTAGTTGCAGCATCGTTCCTTCTAGCGTAATTAGAGAGCGGAAAGCCCCTGCAACCATTGGATAAAACGCTAATTCAAACTCAGCGATTATTTGAAACAACCCTTGAATAAATTCTTCAGAACCGTTTGTAGAGCCGTACGTACTTTGGATTAATAATTGGCTGATAGATTGTTCTAATCCTTCTTTATCAACATTTGGTTTCTTTTCAACTAATTGAAGCAGTCCATCAAGCAAGACATATGAATTTTTGCGCTCAAAGCCAATAAGTAGCCGCTTGAATGCATCTTGTTGTAGGGTTCCTAATCTTCCGACAGAACCGAAATCAAGTAATGCAGGAGTGCCATCACGAAGAATATACACATTACCTGGATGAGGGTCTGCATGGAAAATACCTTTAAAGAAAATTTGCTCTAAAATACAATCAAAGAGTTGCCGTTGTACTTTTTTCGTATCAATTTGTAATTCATTTAATAATGCTGACCCACTTTTAACACTTACTCCATCTAAAAATTCAAGCACAAGTATTTTTGAATTACTGTATTTTTTATATACTTTCGGTATTTTTACTTTCGTTTCACTATTTTTTAGTGAATCAGACACTTGTTCGAAGTTACGAGCCTCAATTTTGAAATCAATTTCTTCTTTCATTGCGATAGAGAAGCCATGTGCTAAATCAAGAAAGCCGATATTTTTAGCCCAAGTTGATTTGTTGGAAATCCATAAAGAAAAGTGAATTAAAATATCTAAGTCACGTTTAATTGTCTCAGAAATATTAGGACGTAGTAGTTTAACGACGACATCCTGGTCGTTTTCTTTCAACTTTGCTTTATGTACTTGGCCAATAGAGGCGGCAGCTAACGGTTCCATTTCAAAGGAGCTGAAGATTTCATCTTTTGGTGTATGTAGTTCCTTTTTCAATATTTCTTCAACTTGTTTTTGTGATAAACGTGTTACATTTTCCTGAAGGTTTGATAACTCGTGAATAAAAACAGGTGGTAATAAATCAGAGCGAGTTGATAAAACTTGTCCGAATTTAATAAATACACCACCGCATTCTTCTAGTGTATTTCGAAGTGAAGTGGCGAGCTTACGATCTGCTTCTGGTGAGCGCTTTAAAGCTAAATATTTTCCCATTCCGTGTTTTATTGCAATAGAAGAGACGCGCATATATCTTTTTTGTCTACCAATCTTAGCGAAGAATTTTGAAATAGGATTTCGGCTTTCCGTTACTAAGTCATCCATTTCGCCACGCCTAATAGGATCAAATAATTCAAAAACTAGGTAACAAAGCATCGATACAATTAATGAGCTTCCTAGCCAAAAATATCTATCAACACCGACAACCGATTCATCTTGATAACGTAAATATAAAAACCAATACAGAGCAGACGTAAGTGAAACACCTACAGTGGCTGCACTTGCTTGTTTGAAAAGATTTAGTTTTGTACCAATGAGTCTACCACTAATAAAAGACATAATGACTGCTAGTAGAAAAAATTGAAAAAACATTGTATCATTCCTCCGAAATTTATTCGATAACTGTATTATACAGGAATATAAGTATTCTAAAAACAAGCCAAGGCAGTACAATCCTTGACTTGCACGATTAAATAAAGCATTCAATTATATTTTTTCATCGTTGCATTGTCCTTTTGTATAAAACAATCTAAAAGGGAATAACCAGCTATTAAACTAATAATCGTAACAAAAGTTGTATTTATTAGAATAATATTAACTAAATAAGGTAGGTATTCGGCAAGTGGTGAAAAGAGTAGTGCTGGGGAAAAGGAAATGAATAGTGTAGGCACTGTAATAGCAATAAATTTATCCGGTTGAAAGCTCCAGTTTTGTTTACTCGTTTCGCGATTAATAGATTGAAGGAATCGTAATAAAATGCCAACTATAAGAGGGAAGAGTGTAAAGTAGAATAATCTTGGATAAACGTTAAAGTTCACTTGTGCATCTGTATCTAAATAAAATTGAATTTTTACTCCTACAAATAATAATAAGACGATAAATAATGTGAAGCAGAGGTATAGCATCAATTTTTGCATTATATTCCACCATCCTTTACTCAAAATATATTCAAAAAAAGAAGAGATATACAATAACTACTGTTGTATATCTCTTCTTTTACTGTTAGTTAATAGTGGAGTTTGCTTTTTCTTGCTTCGTGAAATAATCAATAATGCCCATTGCGCTAATTTCTATATCTAAATGTAAAATATTATAAACGGAATGATCTGATGGAACGTTTAACTTTGTAAGATGAGAAGAGATTTTATCCATTAACAAAGTTTGTAAAGCTTTAGTCGCTTCATCGAAATCATTATACTTGTCAAAGACTTCCTTACCAGTCTGAACGAAAATAGGTAGCCAATGTTCCAATTGATTGTATACTTCTGTAACATGAGAGGATGCGCCGTAATGACCGAAATAAATAGTATCTACATTCATGCTTTGAATGTGATTTTTAGAAGCAATCATCGCATCTGGTTGGAATTGTGAAGGGGACGTTGATGGTAGATATAACTCTACATCAACGTCTGCGAGTTCTCTATAATAAATTCCAATTGTATCGCCAGTAAAAATCCCGTTTGTTAATGAATCGTGAATGCTAATATGGTGCTTCGCATGTCCTGGTGTATCATAAAATGTAAGGGTGCGGTCTTTTGCAATTTTTAACATATCACCATGTTGTACAATATGAACACGTTCTTCTTCAATTGGAAGAATTGGGTCAAAGAGTTTATCGAAATCTTCTTTGTAGACAGCTTTTGCACCTAAAATAAGTTTTGTTGGATCAATCATATGACGAGCACCACGAGAATGCACATATAACGTAGCATTTGGGCACTTTTCCATCATTAAACCAGCTGCGCCAGCGTGATCTAAATGCACATGTGTAACGATAATGTTTTTAACATCGTTTAAATCAATATGTAATTGTTGTAAGCCGTCTAAAATATACGGAAGAGAAGGGGCTGCACAAGTTTCAATTAAAGTAATATCGTCACCTAATAAAACGTACGTACCTGTTCGTTCATTATGCTGTAAATCGAAATCATCAATAAGATATAGGTGAGAAGATAATTGCTCTACTTTTTTCATAGTTACCACTCCTTATATACTGCATGTTTTTATTATACGCTAAAATAGAAAAAAGGCAGAAAACGAAGCTCGTCTTCTGCCTTTTTGTAATATTATTATTTCGTTTGTTGTTTATTAACAGACATAATGAACAGTCCAACAATCCCGCCTACTAATGGAAGCATAATCTCTCCTGCTAAATTAAAGTAGGAGCTTAAGAATAAACCATTTACATCGATTACCCAGCCAGTAACATACAATAACATCATATATAGTACGAAATAAAACTCGCGATTTGAAATCGTTTCATGTTGTGCAGTTTTCATAATGAACACCATCCTTTTCTTTTATAATGGAATATAAACTGTCACATTTTGTTCACAATTCAATTGTAAAACTTTCCATCATAAAAGTCTAGTAGTTTGTGTCGAATTTTCGAACAGAAATAAAGCGCTATCATTACAACTTATAAGTACGTAATAAGAGCTGTATATTCACGAATGTAGTATAGTATAAACATAGAATGATAGTGAAGAGAGGGGCAAAGACAATGACAGTTTATGATTTTTCAGCTAAAACAATTACAGGTGAAGAAAAATCGTTAAAAGATTACAAAGGAAAAGCACTTCTTATTGTCAATGTAGCTAGCAAATGTGGTTTCACACCACAATATAAAGGATTACAAGAGGTATATGATAAATATAAAGACCAAGGACTCGAAATACTCGGATTTCCTTGTAACCAATTCGGGGGACAAGAACCAGGTACAGAAGCGGACATTACTAGTTTTTGTGAATTAAACTACGGTGTAAACTTCCCGATGTTTGCAAAGGTTGATGTGAAAGGTGATAAGGCTCACCCTCTATATACATACATGACAGAACAAGCACCAGGTTTACTTGGTATGAAAGCAGTGAAATGGAATTTTACGAAGTTTTTAATCGGAAAAGACGGGAAAGTAGTAGGGCGTTTTGCTCCGCAGACGAAGCCGGTAGATTTAGAGGTTGAGATTGAGAAGGTGCTTGGAGAATAATTAGGAGTTTCACTTTATTAAAAAACGTCTCAAAGAACAATGTAGTTCTTTGAGACGTTTTCTTTAAACTCACATTTTCAAGATTAAATAACTGTATCAAAGCCATCTGATTTAGGTAGAGAAGCTGCTTTTTTCATAAGCACTTCCCATAAGTGTACAGATTTCTTCCATTCTTCTGCAGCCTGCTCCTGTTTATACATAGCGTTCTCATAACTGGCAGTAAGTTGTTGCATATCGGCCGAGTTGTAAAGTGTATCGATATGGAGAGCGTATTCTCGGAATGTTTGACTTTCACTCCGTGGTATGCCAATTCTCGCAAATTGTTTTAAAAGTGCACCGTAAGCTTTTTGATAAACAGCATCATTTTTTCGGTATTTATAGAAATGAATAATAAGAAATGTCATCCAGTTCATTCTAGTGGTGAAGAGAATGTATCCTATAATACTAATTAGTATCGTAGAGAGGAATACGTACCACCAAGAAAAACTAGTTTTAGAATTTGTGACCTTTTTAGTAGAAGCTTCTTCTGTATTTTCTATTAAACTTTTAAGTTTTGCTTCATTATTTCGTTGTTGTATTTGCTCGTTATTAGAATTATTTGCTTCGCTATTTTGTGAAATAGGAGCAGGCGTATTATTTATAAAATTATAGGGATTGGTAAATCCTTTTGTTGGTTCGAATGGAATCCATCCGTATCCTGGGAAATATACTTCGACCCAAGAGTGTGCGTTATCGTTCGTGATTGTATAAACATCCGCACCTTCTGCAGAGGCAAGTGTATTGTCAAGAGTTCCTTCTGTATAGCCTTTTACCCAGCGAGCAGGAATCCCTGCAGAACGAAGTAGTACAATCATAGACGTCGAAAAATTATTACAGTAGCCGCTTTTTGTATCGAAAAGGAATTGATCTACATAATCTTGGCTTTTGGCAGGGAATAAGACATTCGTTGATTCGTATGTAAAAGAGTTGTCTGTGAAGTAATTTTCAATAGCTAATACTTTATCATATCGGTTGTCTTTATCATTTGTAAGATTGACAGCCAAGTCTTTTACGCGCTGTGGTAATGACTCGGGAAGTTGTGTGTACTTTGTCATAAAATAAGGGTTTGTTTCTTGACCTTCATTTGTTTTTACAGCTTTCAAGTTTTCTATGGAAAACTCAGGGATCTCATATGTTACTTTATACGAATGTAAAGTAGTAGAAGAGTCTTCATTCATTGTATAAATTTTTTCTGAAAACGGGTCAACACTGTATGATACATCAGAAGAAGCCTCAACTGATACTAATCCTGCTGGATAGGTAAGGTGAGGGTAACTTTTTTGCATGGTAATTGTTGCCTCAGTCGTTTCCGTTTTTGTATTTTGTTCGTACCAGCTTACGACGTCGTTTTTATTTTTAAAAGAAATCTTTTTCGGATTTTCAGAAATTTCCCAGCCTTTTCCTGTATAGAAATCTTTTGTTTCTACTCTCCAATAGTGTTTGTTTTGCGTTCGTGCTGTGAAAACAATTGTAGGATCCGCCTTAAAAGGACCACCTAATCGCGAGTCATCTAAACCATACCGAATTGTAGAAACTTTTTGTTCTTTACTTGCTTCAGATGTGTTGAATTTTAAAAAATCCATTGGGTTTGGCCATTGAGGGCCAAATTTTGGAGCAAAGTATGCGATGGTTGCTAATAATACAATAAATATTGTAAGTGGTCTAAGTAATTTTGAGATTTCCCTAGCATAATTTTGTAAGTGTTCACGCTCTTTTATTCGTTCTACTTGAAGAAGACTAAGCATAAAAAATCCGATGACAACAGTTCGAATAATAGCGTAGTTTGCATTGTATAAATGTAAGTTATGAAAAGTTGCGATATAAATAATAGTCAATACAAGAAATAGAAACCCACGTTTTTTATGAATAATCCAAAATGAAGTGAAAGAACTCAAAAACCAAAATGAGAGAAAAAATAAAACGGTCGGAAAAACTGGAGAAATATCTAGTAAATTCCCTTGGAAAAATAGGGAGGAATTTCGAGACATATCAGAAAAGAATGTTGTTAGCCAAGATAGATTTATAAAAGCATTTTTATAATATAGGGAATGAATGATAAATAGGACTGTGATAATTTTTATTGGAATCTGCCACCTCGTCTGAAAAAAAGAGAGAGCGAAGCAAATTCCTATAAATGTTACGAAAATATCTAATCTACCTACATTTGTAATGCCTATAAGAGGTCTTAGCCATTCTAGTAAAAGAAGAAATACACATGCATGCATAAAGAATCTGTTCGTATCCCACTTGTATTTTGTTTGTAATGTTATCATTTGCTCACCTCAAAAAACACGTTTGTATACCGGTTTTCATAAACCGTGTTTACAAATATTTGTCGTTTTTTTAGAGTTTCTATTATACTGATTTCTCGGTGTGAAAGTTGATTCGCTTTTTCTTTCACGACAAAAACCATACATTTTCTATTTTTTATAGCAGCACAATCAGCCGCCTTTTGAATATCGGGAGAAAGATTACTGGTCACGAGTATAACCGTGACGGGCTCATAAATTTTTTTTAGTTCCATGTCTACACTCTGGGAGAGCGGGAATACACTGTCTGCTTGCACTTTTGCTAAATGACAAAGGATTTGTTGTAACTGCGTATCTCCATTGTCTAAAGGGAAGATAGTTTGTTCTTTTCCGATAGACACGAATGATGCTGGTGAATTTTGTTTCAAGACAGCCCTTACGATAGAGGCAGTAAATGTGACGACTGATTCGAATAGAGGAGACTCGGTTCTGTCTATGAATATCATGACATTATGGCTGCGCTGCTGTTCAAACTCTTTTGTCATAATATTGTTTGTTCGTGCAGTTGCTTTCCAATCAATCCATGAAAAGCGATCACCAGGTTTATAGTCTCTGACACCGACAGAGATTGTAGAGTCTTTTGCTGAATTTATATTTGCTGAAAGCGCTCCTTGTTCGAAATGATTTTCCAATTGTCGATATGCTATATCTACATACTGGGGATAGACTAAAAATGTATCTGGAACTGAAAAAGTTACTTCTTTCTCTATCATGCCGAATAAATCGCCGGTTTTGACACGAACGCTTGAAAAAGTGTGCTCGCCTCTAGGGATTGTGTCAATAACATATTGAAACGAAATATTTCGTTTCAATCCTGGGAAGAGTACTACCTTATTCATCTTTGTTTGTTTACAACTTATAAATTGTGGTGGCAGTTCATCTTCTATAACTAAATAAAGTAAGGGAAAAGGAAATTTTCTTTTTATTGTAATCGTGCTTACAAATTGTTCTCCTACTACATATCCATTTTGGTTTGTTATTCGCTTTACTTCAGCGTCCCGTAAAGCGTAGAAGGGGAGTAGTAGCGAATAAAGAGCAATGGGAATTATGCTGTAAAACAAAAACCAACTGACAAACCCGCCTTGAAACATAGCGTACATAAATGTTAAGACTAGGCATAAAGGGAGTAGCAATAACTTTATAACGTGATATAGCGCTCGCAGCATTCGTTTCATCAAGGGTTCATCGTCCTTTGAGTAGGCACGGTAGTTCGTGCAACGATTTTTGCGATAACTTGTTCGCCAGTTATTCCTTCAAATTTTGCTTCCATTTTTAGAATGAGTCTATGTGCTAAAACGTAAGGAGCTAAAAATTTAACATCGTCTGGAATAACATAATTCCTGCCATGGATAAATGCATAAGCTTGTGAAGCTTTCATTAAAGCAATCGAGCCACGTGGACTTGCACCTAACTGTATAGAACTGTACGTACGAGTCTGATTAACAAGCTTTACAATGTAATGCTTAATTGCTTTGTCCATACTTACTACCCGTACGCTTTGTTGTAAATAAAGTAATTCTTGTATTGTAGTAATGGTTTGTAATTGAGAGAGTGGATTTGTTTTTTCCATCCGGTTTAAAATTTCAAATTCTTCCTCTGGTGTAGGATATCCCATTTTTAGTTTCAATAAGAAACGATCGAGCTGAGCTTCTGGTAGAGAATATGTTCCTTCATATTCGACCGGATTTTGTGTAGCCATGACAAAGAACGGTTTTGGTAAAGGTCTTGTAATGCCATCTATTGTAATATTGCCTTCTTCCATACATTCAAGTAAAGCAGATTGTGTCTTTGGAGATGTACGATTAATTTCATCAGCAAGTACAAAATTCCCCATAATTGGTCCAGGCTTGAACTCAAATTGGAGCTCTTTCGGATTATAAATAGAAACTCCTGTTACATCTGACGGCAATAAATCAGGTGTAAATTGAATTCGCTTATAATCAGCATCAATGGATTTAGAAAGAGCACGTACTAGCATTGTTTTCCCGACACCAGGAACATCTTCTAATAGCACATGACCTTCAGCTAAGAGAGCTGTCAAAGCTAAGATTGTTTCTTTTCGTTTTCCGACCATTATTTTTTCAATATTATTGATTATTTTTTCTACAGTGGGATGTAATGAATCAAGCTGGGGCATCGTAATCCTCCTAATGTTATTATCGTTTTCTAATCAATTTAGTGGACATATTTCTAATTCTATATGTAGATAGTAAAGGTCTAACTTAAATTCTGAGAATATTCAGATTATTTATTTCAATTACATCTAGTATAATTGTTTCCGTAACTAAGGGCAATACAGTAAATAATGATTTGTAGTTTTATGTAAAATAAGACTCGATATAAAATAATAACATTGGGAAAAATATTTTTACATACAATTTATACTCTTTTCCTTATGGCAGTTTTGAAATAATATCAAAACTCTTTTTCTTTTGCAAAATAGTCGATACCTCAAAATACCATTCTCCTAATAATTAAGATTAACCATAATCTTCACAACGGAACACAAGATTTTCTCACAAACTTATTTTCTACTGAATTTTTGACAATCTCTTGAACTGTGCGAAATGTCACATCTGTATTTTACAACCTCTCTTATAGTAAGGGTATGTAAGAGAGACGTATTAAAGGAGTGAACAGTATGAAGAAAAAACCTTCAGCACTAATGAGACGTTTAAAATATTTTTCACCAATAGATCGTTATAACGATAATCATACACAAGAAACATATGAAGATCGCGAATGGGAAAATGTGTACAGAAAGCGTTGGCAGCATGATAAAGTAATTCGTTCTACACATGGCGTAAACTGTACTGGCTCATGTAGTTGGAATATATATGTGAAAGATGGAATTGTGACTTGGGAAGGACAGGAGCTTAACTATCCAACGACAGGTCCTGACATGCCTGATTTTGAACCACGAGGATGTCCACGTGGAGCGAGTTTTTCTTGGTACATTTATAGTCCGCTTCGTGTGAAATATCCGTATGTACGTGGTGTTCTTTGGAATATGTGGCAAGAAGAATTACAAAATAACGAGTCCCCATTAGGCGCTTGGAAAAGCATTGTGGAAAACCCTGAAAAAGCACGTACGTATAAGCAGGCGCGTGGTAAAGGGGGATTCATTCGTGCGAATTGGGATGAAGTGTTACAACTTGTTTCTGCTTCATTACTATACACAGTATTGAAATACGGTCCAGACCGAAATGTTGGTTTCTCGCCAATTCCAGCTATGTCGATGTTAAGTCATGCAGCTGGTAGTCGCTTTATGCAACTTATGGGTGGACCAATGCTTAGTTTCTATGATTGGTACGCAGATTTACCACCAGCTTCTCCGCAAATTTGGGGTGATCAAACAGATGTACCAGAAAGTAGTGACTGGTATAACTCTGGTTACATTATGACATGGGGTTCAAATGTACCGATGACGAGAACACCAGATGCTCACTTTTTAGCAGAGGTTCGATATAAAGGAACGAAAGTCGTTTCTGTCAGTCCTGACTTCGCTGAATCTACAAAGTTTGCGGATGATTGGATTAGTGTGAAACAAGGTACAGATGGTGCACTTGCGATGGCAATGGGGCATGTGATCTTACAAGAATTTTACGTAGATAATCAAGTGGAATATTTCACAAAGTATGCGAAGCAATATACTGATTTTCCTTTCTTTGTCACATTGAAACAAAAAGGAGATCAATTCGTTGCTGATCGTTTCTTAAACGCTGCTGATATTGGACGCGAAACGAAGTTAGGAGAATGGAAACCTGTTCTTTGGAACGAGAACACGAATGATTTTGCAACACCTCATGGCACAATGGGCTCACGTTGGGATAACGAAAAGAAATGGAACTTGCGTTTAGAAGATGAAGAAACAGGTGAAAAGATTGATCCACGTCTTTCTTTACTTGGAATGGAAGAATCGATTGGAACTGTACAAATTCCGTACTTCTCTGATGATGGAAACAAAGTATTAGAACGTACAATTCCAGTGAAAAAGGTTATGACAGAAGAAGGCGAAGTGTTCGTTACAACTGTATACGACTTAACGTTAGCAAATTACGGTGTGAACCGAGGTCTCGGCGGACAAGAACAGAAAGACTTCAATGATGATGTACCATTTACACCTGCATGGCAAGAGAAAATAACAGGAGTGAAACGAGAGCTAATCATTCAAATCGCTCGTGAGTTCGCACAAAATGCTGTTGATACGAACGGTCGCTCAATGATTATTGTCGGAGCTGGTATTAACCATTGGTTTAACTCAGATACGATTTATCGCGCAGTTTTAAATCTTGTACTTCTCGTCGGGGCACAAGGTGTAAACGGCGGTGGCTGGGCGCATTACGTTGGGCAAGAAAAATTACGACCAGCAGAAGGATGGCAAACAATCGCGATGGCAAAAGATTGGCAAGGGCCACCAAAATTACAAAATGGTACATCTTTCTTCTATTTCGTAACAGATCAATGGCGCTATGAAGATACACCAGTTGGACATTTAGCATCACCAGTGGAAGGAAACTCTCGTTATCAACATCACGGTGATTACAATGTATTAGCAGCACGACTCGGCTGGTTACCTTCTTATCCTACATTTGAGAAAAATGGAATTGAACTATATAAAGAAGCTGTTGCTGCTGGTGCAACAACACAAGAAGAAATCGGAAAATATGTTGCACAAAAACTAAAAGAAAAAGAACTGAAATTTGCAATTGAAGATCCAGATAACAAAAATAACTTCCCGCGCACCTTATTCGTATGGCGTGCGAACTTAATTTCAAGTTCCGGTAAAGGGCACGAATATTTCTTAAAACATTTACTAGGTACAACAAACGGATTAATGAATGACGATAGTGATTCATTACGACCAGAAGAAATTAAGTGGCATGAAGAAGCGCCAGAAGGGAAGCTTGATTTACTCATTAATTTAGATTTCCGTATGGCTGGAACAGCACTGTATTCTGATATTGTATTACCAGCTTCAACTTGGTACGAAAAACATGATTTAAGTAGTACAGATATGCATCCATTTGTGCATCCTTTTAATCCAGCAATCGGTTCACCGTGGGAAGCACGCTCTGACTGGGATATTTTCACTTCACTTTCTAAAGCTGTGTCAGATTTAGCGAAGAAAATTGATCTTGAACCAATGAAAGAAGTTGTTGCAACACCACTTCTTCATGATACACCGCAAGAATTAGCGCAACCACTTGGCAAGATTAAAGATTGGAGTAAAGGTGAATGTGAACCAATCCCGGGTAAAACGATGCCACAAATTCATGTTGTCGAAAGAGATTATAAAACGATTTATGACAAAATGACTGCGCTTGGACCGAATGTCGGAAAACAACCGATTGGTACGAAAGGGATCTCTTGGTCTGCGGAAAAAGAATATGAGCAATTAAAGAGCAAATTAGGAGTTGTTCGAACGGATTCTATCGCGAAAGATTGCCCAGACATAAAAGAAGCAATCAATGCTGCTGAAGCGGTATTAACACTATCTTCTACAACAAACGGTCATATGGCAGTAAAAGCATGGGAAGCACTTGAAAAACAAACAGATCTAAAATTACGTGATTTAGCAGAAGAACGTGAAGAGGAATGCTTCACATTCGAACAAATTACAGCACAGCCGAAAACAGTAATTACTTCTCCAGCATTTACAGGTTCAGAAAAAGGTGGACGCCGTTACTCACCGTTTACAACAAATGTGGAACGTCTTATCCCTTGGAGAACGATAACTGGTCGACAATCTTTCTACTTAGACCATGACATGATGAAAGAATTTGGTGAAACGATGGCAACATTTAAACCAATTCTGCAACATAAACCGTTCCGTAAATCACGGCCCGAAGTAGAAGGGAAAGAGATTACACTAAACTATTTAACACCGCATAATAAGTGGTCGATTCATAGTATGTACTTCGATTCATTACCGATGTTAACGCTATTTAGAGGTGGTCCAACTGTTTGGATGAATAAAGAGGACGCTGCTGAAGCGGGTGTTGCAGATAATGATTGGATTGAGTGCTTTAATCGTAACGGTGTTGTTGTAGCGCGTGCTGTTGTAACGCATCGTATACCGAGAGGAATGGCATTTATGCACCATGCGCAAGATCGTCACATTAACGTACCTGGTACGAAATTAACAAGTAACCGCGGGGGAACGCATAATAGTCCAACTCGAATTCACGTAAAACCGACACATATGATTGGTGGATACGGTCAATTAAGTTATGGATTTAACTATTATGGTCCGACTGGGAACCAGCGCGATTTAAACGTTGTAATTCGCAAACTGAAGGAGGTAGATTGGCTTGAAGATTAAAGCACAAGTCGGAATGGTAATGAACCTAGATAAATGCATCGGCTGCCATACTTGTAGCGTAACGTGCAAAAACACCTGGACAAATCGTCCAGGTGCTGAATATATGTATTTCAATAACGTAGAAACAAAACCTGGAATTGGTTATCCGAAACAATGGGAAGATCAGGATAAATATAAAGGCGGCTGGGAATTGAAAAATGGTGAAATTCAGCTGAAATCTGGTTCGAAAATGAAGCGTCTTATGAACATTTTCCACAATCCAGATCAACCAACAATTGATGATTACTTTGAACCTTGGAATTATGATTATGAAACATTAACAAATAGCCCACAGCGTAAGCATCAACCAGTTGCTCGTCCGAAATCAGCAATTACAGGCGAATTTATCGACAAAATTGAATGGGGTCCAAACTGGGAGGACGATTTAGCAGGCGGACATATAACAGGGTTACAAGATCCGAACGTAAAGAAAATGGAAGAAGAAATTAAAACAGATTTTGAAAACGTCTTTATGATGTATTTACCACGCATATGCGAACATTGTATGAATCCATCGTGCGTATCATCTTGTCCATCTGGTGCAATGTATAAACGTGAAGAAGACGGGATTGTACTTGTGGATCAAAATGCATGTCGTGCTTGGAGATTCTGCGTATCATCTTGTCCATATAAAAAAGTGTATTTTAACTGGCAAACGAATAAAGCTGAAAAATGTACAATGTGTTTCCCACGTATTGAGGCTGGTATGCCAACAATTTGTTCAGAAACATGTGTAGGACGTATCAGATATATTGGGGTAATGCTATATGACGCTGATAAAGTAAAAGAAGCAGCGTCTGTTGAAGACGAAAAAGATTTATATGAATCTCAGCTTACTGTTTTCCTAGATCCAAATGATCCAGAAGTGGCAGCTGAAGCGAAAAAACAAGGCATTCCTGAAGAATGGATTAAAGCGGCACAACAGTCACCAATCTATAAAATGATTATCGATTGGAAAATTGCTCTACCTCTTCACCCAGAGTATCGTACAATGCCAATGGTTTGGTATATCCCGCCGCTTAGCCCAATTATGAATATGGTGGAGGGAAAAGGTAGTAACTGGCAAGCAGAAGAGATTTTCCCTGCTATTGATAATATGCGTATTCCAATTCAATATTTAGCGAATTTACTCACTGCAGGAGATGAATCACATATTCGTCTTACATTGAAAAAAATGGCTGTTATGCGAACGCATATGAGAGCAATGCAAATTAATAAAGAACCAAATGAAGCTGTATTAAAAGAACTTGGCTTAACGAAACAGGATGTAGAAGATATGTATCGTCTTCTTGCTATCGCAAAATATAAAGATCGTTTTGTTATCCCGACATCTCACAGAGAACAAGTTGCAGATTTATATAGTGAACAAGGAAGCTGTGGTTTATCATTCGCAGGTGGTCCAGGCTCTTGTATGACAATTTCTTAAATAATGGGGGCGGAAAAATATGAAACAAAGTTTACAAACTGCTTTTTCATGTTCTTCATTTCTTCTCTCCTACCCAGAAATCGGGTGGAGAGAAACTTTAACTGAATTACAAGAAGAGATGGAAGCGATTGAACAGGACGATGTTAAAGCTTCACTTACAGCATTTATAAAACAAGCGCTAAATAAAACGAACGATCAACTCATTGATGGTTACGTATATACATTTGATTTTGGTAAAAAGACGAATATGTATTTAACGTATATGAACACTGGTGAACAAAGAGAAAGAGGGATTGAATTACTAGAGTTAAAGCAGCATTATAAAAAATCAGGTTTTGAAGTAACAGATAAAGAGTTACCTGATTATTTACCGCTATTGCTTGAGTTTTTTGCAAATGCAAATGAGCAAGACAGTGAACCAATTATGAGTAAATACAAGGAGAACATACAAGCATTACACGTTCAGTTAAAAGAAGCAGGTAGTATGTATGAACCAATTCTTGCGGCTGTTCTACTCGCTATCGATACATGGGGTGTACAGACAAATTAGAAAGGAGAGTTGTTAAAATGATGGATCAATTTCTATGGGTATTGTTTCCCTATATCATTTTTGCAATCTTTATCGGTGGACATATTTTTAGATACAACTATGATCAATTTGGATGGACATCAAAATCTAGTGAACTATTAGAAAAGAAAATGCTCCGAATCGGAAGTCTATTATTCCACTTTGGGATTATGTTCGTAATTGGCGGTCATGTTATGGGGATATTAATTCCAGAAGCTGTATACCGTTCAATAGGTATTTCTGAGCATATGTATCATGTAGTAGCAATTAGTTTTGGGCTTCCGGCAGGTGTTGCTTCTATCATCGGTTTAATTATATTAACGTACCGCCGCGTAACTGTAAAACGTATCATTGCAACGAGTACAAAGGGAGATTATATTGCGCTTATTTTATTACTTATCGTAATGCTAGCAGGACTTTCTTCAACATTTTTAAATATCGATTCAAAAGGATTTGATTATCGTACAACAATTGGCCCTTGGTTCCGAAGCCTCTTTATTTTCCAACCGAAAGTTGAATATATGATGGAAGTACCAGTATGGTTTAAAATTCATATTCTTGCAGGGATGGGTTTATTCGCAGTATGGCCATTTACAAGACTAGTACATGTATTTAGTGCCCCAATTAAATATATAAGCCGTAGCTATGTAATTTACAGAAGACGTATTCCTAATGAATTGAAAAAATAATACTGCTGTAAACGGATAGGAGCTAATGGTTAAAACGAAACGAGGTCTAATATGGAAGGCCTCGTTTTTGTTTACAGAGGGAATAACCGTTAATAAATGGCTTAAATTGAAAAAAGATTAGCATCTAAATAAGATGCTAATCAATGCTACAAACAGAAGCAGAGCAATCTTCACAAGCAATTTCACATTTTAAAAATTGTAAATCGTGGATTGTAATCTTTCCTTTATGAATTGAAATTGTACCTTGCTTTTTTAATTCATTTAACATTCGATTTACACTTTCACGTGAAGTTGCACAGAAATTAGCAAGTTCTTGATTTGTTAATGGTAAATCGATGAGAATCCCATTTTCTTTTAATATACCGTAACTATTTGTCATTCGTATAAGGGTAGAATACAGGGCACCTTTTTTGCCGTGTAATACTAAATCTCGGAACTTCGTTTGCATTCTTCTTAAATGTTCACTAATCCATTTCATAAATTCAAATACGAGTGCAGGTTTTTGGAGTAATGCTTTTTCTAATGCTTCACGCTTTATAACGCCTACTTCCACATCCTCAAGACATTTTGAATTTAATAAGTATGTCGCATTGTCCGTGAACAATGTTAATTCTCCAATAATGTCATATTCTGAACAAATTCGAAGTGTTAATTCTTGTCCGTCAGCACTTAGTTTACTAATTTGTACTTTTCCTGAGTGGATGATATAGAGCTCTGTTGCCTCCATACCTTCTTGAAAAATAAAACTACCTTTTTTAATTTGCATTTTATATTCAACAGATGCAAGTAATTCTTTTAAATCTTGAGATAATGTCATACTGTTTGCCACAGTGATCACCTTTCTTCTTATAAGCAATACATTTCCTATTTTGAGTGTAAATATGATGAAAATGCAAGAGCTATTTTAAAAATAAATTGAAATTTCAATGACCGTAAGCGGAAGAGATTTTCAGTTTTTAGTTTGAAAAATTCAATAGACAAAGTAGATGAGATTAAAGATGTGAACAAAATTCGAACGGATTTGTGAAAAATTTTTGAATGGGGAAAGTAATGTGAGAAAAGTCACATTGAATATGTAGCTTCTTTTTTATAATGAAGGCAAATAAAAAAATGAAAGCTTACTAAGGATTGTAGCAGAAAAGAAGGGATAGAGATGCACGAGAACATAAAAGATTCTTTAAAGCGGCCACTTCAAGATTTACGTATTTCAGTTATTGATCGTTGTAATTTTAGGTGTACATACTGTATGCCTGCTGAAGTGTTCGGACCTGATTACGCTTTTTTAAAGGAAGAGCTTTTATTAACGTTCGATGAAATAGAAAGGTTAGCGAGATTATTTATAAGTATGGGAGTTAATAAAATTAGGCTTACTGGCGGTGAACCTTTATTGCGTAAAGACTTATCGACGTTAATTGCAAGACTTACAAATCTAGAAGGCTTACAAGATATTGGACTCACAACAAACGGAATTCATTTAGCAAAACAAGCTAAGGCGCTAAAAGAAGCAGGATTAAAGCGTGTGAATATTAGTTTAGATGCAATAGAGGATCATGTCTTCCAAAAAATTAATGGAAGAAATGTAAGTACGAAACCTGTACTGAAAGGAATTGAAGCAGCGAAGGAAGCTGGATTAGAAGTAAAGGTAAATATGGTCGTAAAAAAAGGGATGAATGATAGTCAAATTCTTCCTATGGTTCGTTATTTTAAAGAACAAGAAATACAGTTACGTTTCATTGAGTTTATGGATGTAGGCAGTACGAACGGATGGAACTTTGAGCAAGTCGTTACGAAGGAACAATTAATAGAGAAAATTAATCGTGTATATCCAATTGAGCCCGCTCAGCCTCGTTACTTTGGAGAGGTTGCGAAATTGTATCGATATGTAGGGAGTAATGCAGAAGTGGGATTTATTACTTCTGTTTCTGAGTCATTTTGTTCTTCTTGTACGAGAGCACGTATTTCGGCAGATGGTAAGTTTTTTACGTGCCTATTTGGAGAAAAAGGAACGGATTTGCGAACGCTTCTTCGAGAAAATATTTCTGATGCCTCACTATTAAAAATTTTACAACATACATGGCGATATAGAACAGATCGATATTCAGATGAAAGAACGGTTGAGAGTGCAAGTAAACGTCCAAAAGTTGAAATGTCTTACATTGGTGGATAGTGAAAGGAGGATTTCTTATGCAAGAGCGTTATTCAAGACAAGTGTTGTTTTCTGGAATTGGTGAAATGGGACAAAGAAAAATAAGAGAAAAGCATGTGCTCCTAATCGGTGCGGGTGCACTAGGGGCTGCGAATGCAGAAGCACTCGCTAGGATGGGAATTGGGAAATTGACAATTGCCGATCGTGACTATGTCGAATGGAGTAATTTACAACGGCAACAGTTATATACAGAAGAAGATGCAAAACAATGCAAACCAAAAGCAATTGCAGCGGCAGAACATGTAAGAAAGATTAATTCTGAAGTGGAAATTGTATCAGTTGTAATGGATGTCACAATGCAAGAAATAGAAGAGTTAACAAAAGAAGTGGATCTCATTATAGATGCCACTGACAACTTCGATACGCGCCTACTTATAAATGATATTTCACAAAAAGAAAATATACCTTGGATATACGGTGGATGCGTTGGAAGTTACGGTGTAACGTATACAAGTCTTCCAGGAAAAACACCATGTTTTCGCTGCTTAATGGATCATCCGATGGGCGGTGCAACATGTGATACAGCGGGAATTATTCAGCCAGCTGTACAGATGGTTGTTGCTCACCAAGTGACAGAAGCAATGAAAATATTGGTGGATGATTTCGAGACGCTACGAGGAACAATGTTATCATTTGATATTTGGAACAATCAATTTCTCTCATTAAAAGTAAATAAACAGAAAAAAAGTACATGTCCATCTTGCGGAAATACACGTACGTATCCAAGTTTAACATTTGAAGCGCAGATGAAAACGGAAGTATTATGCGGACGGAATACAGTCCAAATCCGTCCAGGAATAAAGAGAGTTCTAAATTTAAACGAAATCAAAAAAAGATTACAAAAAATTGTACATGTCCAAAAAACGCCGTACTTACTAGCATTTCTAATTGATGAATATCGTTTCGTTTTATTTACAGACGGTAGGGCATTTATTCATGGGACAAGTGATGTGAAAATAGCAAAACGATTGTACGCAAAATATATAGGATGAACAGAGAGAGTTTCCCCCTTATTAAAACGAGGTGAAAAAGAATGTTAGCAAAACGTATACCGATTCCAGTGGCAGAAGCAGTTGCACGAGTAATGAAATATGCTCATCAAGGTGAAACAGAAGAGGTTTCTCTTATAGAAAGTTACGGAAGAACGCTTGGAGAAGATGTTATTGCAGATCATGATGTCCCGCATTTTGATCGCTCTCCGTACGACGGGTTTGCGATTCGATCAGAAGATACGAAAGAAGCAAGTAGTAGTAACCCTATTCAGTTTGAAGTAATTGGTGAAATTGGAGCAGGGGTTGTTTTTACAGAAGAAGTGAAAGCATTTCAAGCTGTCCGTATTATGACAGGAGCCGCAATTCCGAGAGGGTGTAATGCGGTTGTTATGTTAGAACTAACGGAAGGATTTGAAAAAAACGAAAAGACTTATATGACATTAAAACGCTGTTTCACAGCCGGTGATAACATTTCTTTTAAAGGTGAAGATGTAAAACAAAATACTATCCTTGTGAAAGAAGGGACTGTTATTAATCCTGGAGTAGCAGCACTTCTTGCTACGTTTGGTTATAGTACGGTATATGTTATAAAACAACCAGTGATTGGAATTGTAACGACGGGTAGCGAACTGCTTGAAGTACATGAAAAATTAAAGCCAGGGAAGATTCGAAATAGTAACTCCTATATGATAGCTGCTCAAATTGAACGAGCAGGGGGGATTGTACAGTATTATGGGCAATTCGCTGACGATTTCGAGACGTGTTATAACACTGTAAAAAAGGCGATAAAAGAAGTTGATATATTAATTACAACTGGTGGTGTTTCAGTAGGAGACTATGACTATTTACCTGCCATCTATGAGAGATTACGAGCTAATGTACTTTTTGACAAAATAGCGATGCGACCAGGAAGTGTGACAACTGTAGCTGAGGTAGAAGGAAAATTACTATTTGGTCTATCTGGTAATCCTTCTGCTTGTTATGTCGGTTGTGAATTATATGTTAGACCAGTGATTGGAAAATACTTGCATAGGGAAGATTCGCACATATATCGTGCAGAGGCAATTTTACAAAAAGACTTTCCGAAAGCAAACCCATTTACTCGTTTTGTAAGAGGGAGAGTGGAAATTGTAGATGGGCAATTACAAGTTACACCAGTTGGTTTAGATAAATCTAGCGCAATTTCTTCACTTGCAGAAGCGAATGCATTTATCGTTTTGCCAGGGGGAACGAGAGGATTTAAAGCTGGAATTACTGTTTCGGTACTGTTATTAGAATCAAACAACGGAAGTGAGTGGCCGTGGGAAGAGCCGCTTCGATCATACAAGTAATAGAAAAATAGGTTGCTAACTTATATAAAGATAAGAGGTGCAAAATGACACATACGTATTATGAAGTAATTGATACACCTATTTCAATTGAAGAAGTTACAAACAAAGTAATTCGTCGTGAGTGTGGTGCGGTTACTACTTTTATTGGTACTGTTAGAGAATTTACGAAAGGTCGACGTACACTTTGTTTAGAGTATGTAGCTTATAAGACAATGGCGGAGAAACAGCTTGAGAGAATTGGCACTGAAGTAGGAGAGAATTGGCCGGGGATATATGTCGCTATTACACATCGCATTGGTACATTACAAATTTCTGATCTTGCTGTTGTCGTTGCTGTTTCTACACCACACCGGAAAGCTGCCTATGAGGCGAACGAATATATTATGGAGCGTATTAAACAAATTGTTCCAATTTGGAAGAAAGAGTTTTGGGAAGATGGTGAGTCATGGATAGGTGATCAGTTAGAGAGGGTAACATATGCAAATGGTGAGCCTAGAAAGGAGATGAGAATATGATTGAAGTGCTATTATTTGCACATTTACAGGAAGAAGTAAGTAAGTCGTCATTGCACATAGATTGTGAAAATATTACAGTTGCGAAGCTGAAGGAAGTACTCATTAAGAAATACAACATAGCAATTTCAAACGAGATTATGGTCGCGATAAATGAAGAGTATGCAAATGAGAATGACATCATTCAAACTGGCGATATCGTAGCAATGATTCCGCCAGTAAGTGGTGGTTGATTCTTTTCAGCCTAATCATGTTAGGACGTGATTAGGCTGGAGAGAATGAATATAACTATGCATACATAGGAGGGAACAGAATGAAAAGTCCTAATTTTCAATTAAGTTTACAAACTTCTAATCTAATTATCGGTTTTATGGTATGGGTCATTTTATCATCATTAATGCCTTATATTAAAGCGGATATTCCATTAACTGCGGGACAAATTTCTATGGTCACAGCAGTACCTGTTATTTTAGGCTCTATTCTTCGTATTCCAATTGGTTATTGGACGAATCGTTTCGGAGCAAGAAAATTATTCTTTATTAGTTTTATTCTATTATTATTTCCTGTTTTTTATATTAGTGTTGCCAATTCTATGATGGATTTAATTATTGGTGGATTATTTGTAGGAATCGGTGGTGCTGTATTCTCTGTAGGAGTAACTTCTTTACCAAAATACTTTCCGAAAGAGAGTCACGGTTTTGTAAATGGTATTTACGGTGTCGGTAACGCCGGAACAGCAATTACTTCGTTTTTAGCACCTGTCATTGCAACTTCAGTTGGCTGGAGAACGACAGTACAATGTTATTTAGTTTTACTTGCAGCGTTTGCACTTATGAACTTTTTATTAGGTGATCGTAAGGAGAAAAAAGTGAATACACCACTAATGGAACAAATAAAAGGTGTATATAAAAATGAGAAACTTTGGTTTTTATGTATCTTTTACTTTTTAACATTCGGATCATTTGTCGCATTTACAGTATACTTACCAAACTTTCTAGTATCTCACTTCGGATTAGAGAAAGTAGATGCAGGTATGCGGACAGCCGGATTCATCGTACTCGCAACAATTATGCGCCCGATTGGTGGTTGGTTCGGTGATAAGTTTAATCCATTTAAAATATTAATCTTCGTATTTATCGGTTTAACACTTTCAGGTATTATTTTATCGTTTATGCCAAGTATGAACGTGTATACATTTGGTTGCTTACTAGTAGCATTTTGTGCAGGGATTGGTAATGGTACAATCTTCAAACTCGTTCCAATGTATTTCTCAGAACAAGCTGGTATTGTAAATGGTCTCGTATCAGCTTTAGGTGGACTAGGAGGATTCTTCCCACCGCTAATTTTAACATTACTATTCCAATTAACAGGTCATTATGCAATTGGATTTATGGCGCTATCAGAAGTCGCACTTGCTTGTTTAATCATTACAGTATGGATGTATAGCCAAGAGAAATTGTTAGTGATGTTAAAGAATCATTAATAAGGAAAAAGAACCATCCCAAAGTATATTGGGATGGTTCTTTTAGTAATAGGCTTCAACATGTTTTTATTGATATCTCAATAAACGCTTGTTTTCTATAAGAATGTGTTTTTAAAATGAAAAACAGAAGGCTTATGGAATTTTATTTTAAAATATAGAAGTCAAAAGTTATTCATTTAAAGGGTAGATTAGTGAAGGAAATCTTAAATCTATTCTAAAGATCGAACTCATTTTTAGAATGCAAATATTTAATTGAATCGGGATGTTTAGATGAAAAAAATATAAGTCCACTCAAGATAAACAAGTATCAGGTGTGTTAGGTGGTTTAAGCGACAAGTATGGGATTGATGTAAGTATTCTTCGCATAGTAACTGCAGTATCAGATTTTTTTAGGGCCAAATTTTTTGGTAAGGCTAACGGATATTGTGAAAAAAGTACTACACTAAAGAATACAGTTTAGTTCAATAAGATAAAATTATGAATTTGTATAAATAATCCATAATTTTCTTTATGAGTTATATTTGATATGTTAAAGAAAAGAGAGGGGAGGGAAATGAAATAAGAATTTTTGATGAGCATTTTCATATTATCGATTTCAGTTTTCTGATTATTGAGAACTAAGGGTGTTTTCCGATGAATGAAATGTGTCCACATTTAGTAAAGCGTTTAATCCAACTAAAATATATTTAGAATGAGGTTTTAAATGTTTGTATTTATTATATTAGACGTAATATTACCGATATTAATATTGATGCTAATTGGTGCAATCTTACAAAGAAAGTTCCAATTTAACTTAAAGCAGCTATCTACACTTATTACTTATTGCTTAATGCCAGCGGCTGTATTTGTGAATATATATGATATTCGTATAGAAACAGGTTTGTTGCTCCAGATAATATACTATTTAATGCTTTATAGTCTGAGTCTGATTATAGTAAGTCATTTCATTTCAAAAATATTAAAGTTAGAAAAAGGAGAAAGTGCAGCTCTAAAAAATAGCATTTCGTTAATGAATTCCGGTAATTATGGGTTACCAGTAAGTCAATTGATTTTCAGTCACAATCCAGTGGGGGTTTCCATTCAAATTTTTATTGTTATTTTCCAGAATCTTTTAACTTATTCATATGGGATATATAACTTACTATCAGCAACAAAAACAATCGGAGGTATTATTCAATCATTTCTAAGACTGCCTGTATTTCATGCACTCGTATTAGGGGTTTTCTTTCAATCTTTTACAATTCAAATACCTAATTCTATCTTTATTCCTCTTAATCAGCTTGCGAATGGTTTTGTTGCAATAGCACTCATATTGCTAGGGGCACAATTATCCAACATTAAGCTTAATTTTTTCCATCGAGTCATAACATGGGCTTTAATTGGAAGGTTACTGATGGGACCATTATTAGCACTTGCCGTAATATACATACTAAACATCGATGGTATTGTTGCACAATCATTATTTATTGCAAGTTCTTTTCCTACTTCAAGAAATACATCAACCATTGCTATGGAATATCAAATAGAGCCTGAATTACATGCACAAATCGTTTTATTTTCAACACTTTTCAGCATTATTACAGTAACTGTCGTTATTTATTTGTCATATATTTTGTTTTGAATATACGTGTTAAAACGAATAGATTTGAGGCGGTAAATGATGGCGGAAATCCCATAGATATGAGAAGAAAACAGTCTATGATATATTGGGTATCGTTTACAATTGTACCATGTCTGATAATCAAGTAGCTTAGACACAATTTCGCTTATAATTGACGTTACATGAGCTTAGTTTGATAGCGGTGGGGTGGGAGTGTCAAGTAAGAAATTTTTCTTTATTGATTTTATGCGGTTTTTCCGCAAAATTGTAACTAAGGGGGATTCCAAGTTGAGTAAACAGAATATCAGCACAACAGTTTCAGGAGATATAATTGTTACCCATCTAGTTGGCAATATAAAAACAGATGATGTGTATGAATGGTTTAATGGTTTTGAGCAGGTTTGTCAGCAATTCATTTCTGAAGGGCGGAAATACAAATTGTTGGTGGATAGAAAAGGATACACGCCAAATCATTTTTCTGTTCAAAAAGTATGGAAAGAGAAGTTCTTCAATGAAATCATTTTGAATAACAGTAAGGCAATTGCATTTCTCCTTGAAGAGGGGGAGATAATGGATTATTTACAACAATCTAATACGAAAGAATCTGTGAGATTTTTTGATGATTATGAACAAGCGCTAATTTGGTTGAATGAATATCCAATATAAAACCTGTATTGAAGCAGTTGCTCTCAAGCAACTGCTTTTTTGTCCGTAATTGTTGCCGTTATTTTTCTTCACAGATTCTTGTCCAATTGTTTGTCTGATCCTAAAAAACGAAACTAAAGCAAAAAGAACAAACGCCTCTAAAAAACGTTTGTTCACAGTTAATTCCTATTTTAGCTAAGTGATAGATTACATTTTATGAGTACGAGAAAGTCTTTTTATAAGTTTAGGAAGGACAGAAGTTAATTCCTGTTTCATACGCTTCGTAAACGATGGGTCCTTACCTGAAGTCGAAATAGTGACAACATATTCATCATTTCGTATAACGCCAGGTGTGTGAAACGATGATGCTGTACCATCACTTACAACGTTAACCCACTGGAAATCATGAGCGGCCTGTTTGACCATCATATTTACAGCATGTTGATTTGTAGCTGCATAAATTAGATGAGCATCTTTAATATCATCATTACTAAAAGTTTTTTGCTTCCAAGTAATATAAGGAAGTTCTTTCATTTCCTCGCAAATCTCGGGGCTAATAACGGTGACGAAAGCGCCTGTATCTTTTAATCCAGACGCTTTTCGATATGCAATTTTACCTCCACCAATGATAACGACCACTTTATTTTGCAGATTAAACATAAGGGGGTACATGTTATACATATATGCATTCCTCCATTCGTTCTAACAATGTTAATTTCATATATGTATCAAACTGTAGGCAATTACAAGTCGTCACGTGATCGTATTTTTTTGTATACAACTTAATTTTTTGAAGCAATAATCCGGTAAAGAGAAGGTAGGGCATGACATATACATGGGATGCAGTTGATGTTATAGTCTTTAGCTCAGCAGTAAAAGAGGGCGTTCCTTTCGTTAAAAAGGAGCATGATACTGGTAGACTGAGTTTTTGTTCGACAGCTGCTCCGATTTGTTGTAACTCATGTATCGGCTGAAAATCACTACTACCTCTCCCTACGAGTAAAACACTACTACCTTGCATTGGCATAGTTTCACGTATTCTTTTCACTACAAGTTCAACCATATGCGGATGCGTACTAAAAGGTTGTACAACTGAAAATGAGATATGTGGATATTGATTTTTCATTTTCGCTATCTCCAAAGGAATATCACGTTTATAGTGAGCTGCTGCAAATAATAAAACAGGTACAATCATTATTTCAGTTACTCCCTCTATTATCGTTTCTGTAACTGCATCCGAAATAGTAGGTGTCGTTAGTTCTAGAAAAGCTATTTTTTGAATTCTTTCGTTTCGCTCTTTCATAACAGATTGAATAAATTGAATGAATTGTTCATTACCTTCTTGTAGCCGGCTTCCATGTCCAACATATACAATTCCTTTCATTGTCTCACCATGTCTTTCTTCATAAGAGTTTCTTGTAATTGATGATCTACGTTATGAAACCCAACTTTATTTGCATAGTGTAAAGTTGGAACGTCGGTATACGAGAATGGGAGAGTAAGAATATTGATAAAGCCAAGGCGTTTTATTTCTGCTAGAAACGTATCAATAGAAGCACGACCTTCAAATACAATGCTATCCCATGAGAATTCAGAAAGAATACGTGAATGAATTTCATCGAAGCGATGATCAATTGTGTACTCATGAGTCATCATATAGGAACCAGCACCAATTTTTTCTTGAATAACAGCAATTCGGTTAATGTTTCGTCCTAAATAAATCGTTGAATTCGAAGAAAATTGCGCAGGTTTACTGAACAATCCATATTGCATGAGCTTTTCTTGAATAGAAAGGTTCATATACTGAAGTTCTGCCTGTAAGGAACGAATATCTTTATGATATTTACTGCATGATTGCATTAAGATGTCTACACTGTCAGCGGAACAAAATACAAGACGATCAACGTTAAAAATCTTATTGATTTGTTCAGAGGTTACTGTGTATTCTTTCTTTTTGAAAGTTGGAATTTGATATGTTTCTGCACCGGACTCTTGTAACTTTTGCTTTATTGCGCTTTTTTTATTTGTTGCAGCTGCAAATAAAACTTTCTTGCCGTGCAATGGTTTACGTTCTTTCCAAGAGATTTGATTCCGCAAAGTAACAACATCACCAACAATTGTCATAGAAGGATTAGAAATATTTTCGTTTTTGACAATAGAAACAATGGTAGACAGTGTCCCTGTGACAACGCGCTGTTTACCAGTTGTACCCCATTCAATGACTGCTACTGGCGTATCTTCTTTTTTTCCTGCTTGTAGTAAGTTTTCACAAATTGTAGGTAAGTTTTTTATACCCATGTAGTAGGCAATCGTGTCGCTATTGTGAGATGAATTATATTTTCCATGATCGGTTAAGGGACCTTTTGCATGTCCGGTTAATAAAGTGACACTATTACTGTAGTCACGGTGGGTGAGGGGAATACCTGCATAGCTACTAGCGGCGATGCTAGATGTAATGCCTGGTACAATTTCATATGGAATATTTGCTGCTGCTAAAGTTTCTGCTTCTTCACCAACACGGCCAAAAATAGATGGATCTCCGCCTTTTAATCGGACAACAATTTTGCCCTCTTTCGCAAATTGAAGAAGGTGTGCGTTAATTATTTCTTGCCGCATAATATGATTCTTTGGCATTTTTCCGCAATACATAAGTTCACATGTTTGTTTTGTATAGCTAAGAAAGAAAGGGTTTAGTAAACGGTCATATAAAACAATATCTGCACGTTTTAAACACTCTATCGCTTTTTTTGTAATAAGCCCTTCATCACCTGGTCCTGCACCAACTAAATATACATATCCGTTCATAATTGCACCTCATCAATTTTTATTTAAAAGGAAGCCAGAGGAGGCTTCCTTTCGAAAATTACATGTATAAATAAATGTCACCGTCAATAACTTCTACTTCGTATGTTTGAATACAGCCGTCATCAGGTTTTTGAACTTCACCTGTTAGTAGTGAGATTTTCCAATCATGCAGTGGACAAAAGACGAATTCTCCAGACACAATCCCTTCTGCTAACGGTCCGTTTTTATGAGGACAACGATTTTCTACAGCTCGAATATCGCCATTTGAAAGGCGGAATAGGGCGATAGACATACCTTTCATTTGCACTTCTTTACCGATTTGAATAGCAAGATCTTCCGCACGCATAACTTTTATTTTTTCTTTCGTGTGTATCATTTAGATCACAGCTCCTTATTTCACAGTTTCTACTTCATACATCGCTTTTAATGATTTCGTTTCTAGTGCTTGTCCCCATGCTTCCGTATATGTTCTACGAGCTGTTTGGAAACGTTCATTTAACGTAGTAACCATACTTGCATCTTGTAGTATTTCTTTTATGTGATCGAAGCCTAAACGTTCTGTCCAGTAGGCGGTACGCTCTCCGTAAATACCAGTTTCACGATAATATTGCATGTAAGCTGCAGCGATGCGAAGGACATCATCTTCAGTAGGGACAATCATTACAAAATCAGCTTCACGTACTTCTGTACCACCATTTCCGCCAATATAAAGTTGGTATCCATTTTCGACACAAACAACGCCAAAATCTTTCGTCAGTACTTCCGCACAGTTACGCGGACAGCCCGTTACACCCATCTTCATTTTATGAGGTGTATCTACCATTTCTAATGATTGTTCAAGGAGCATACCAAGTCCTAATGAATCTTTCGTACCGAAACGGCAGAAGCGAGAACCAACACATGATTTTACATTACGAAGCGATTTTGAATATGCATACCCCGAAGTCATATGTAAGTCAGCCCATACGTTAGGTAAATCTTGTTTCTTGACACCGTATAAGCCAATTCGGCTTGCACCGGTAATTTTCACAAGTGGAACATCATACTTCTTCGCAACTTCAGCAATTTTCATTAAATCATCAGCTGTTGTAACGCCTCCGTACATACGTGGAATAACAGAGAATGTACCATCGTGCTGGATGTTACCATTCATTCTTTCATTAACGAAACGGGACGATTTATCATCTTCATATTCTTCTGGAATCGCCATACGTAAATAGTAGTTTAAAGCAGGGCGGCATTTCGAACAGCCGTCTTCATGTGCAAAACCAAGAACATTTCGTACTTCTTTTGGAGATTTTAAGCCTTTCTCGTGAATGGCTGCTACGACTTCATCACGGGATAAAGGTGTACATCCACACATACCGGCAGATTGCGCTGAGGCATCAAAAGCATCTCCAAGTGTATGAGATAAAACTTGTTCCACAAGTGGACGACATTTACCACAAGAACCTGCGGCTTTCGTACAGCCTTTAACTTCTTCAAAAGTCGTTAACTCTTGTTCTAAAATGGCGTGAACGATTGAACCTTTCGTAACACCATTACATCCACAAATCGTGTCATCCGCACTCATTGTAGCAACGTCAAATTCACTTTCTTCACCAGCTTTGTGAAGAAGGGAAGCTGGTGTATATTCTTGTATATCTTCTTCCTTCTTTAACATGCTAAAGAGACGTGTACCGTCAGCTGTGTCACCATATAAAACGATACCGACGACTTTATTATCACGAATTAATACTTTTTTATAGGAACGTTTACATTCATCAAAGATTGATATTGCTTTCGTTTGATCATCTTCATAAATTTGACCAGCAGAGAATAAATCACAACCTGCAACTTTTAATTGCGTACCGACGATACTGCCCGAATATCCATCAGTTTGTAAATTTGTTATATGTTTTGCTAGTATCGCACCTTGTTCATAAAGAGGAGCAACAAGTCCATATGCGATACCGTCATGCTCTGCACATTCTCCAACTGCATAAATGGACTCATCATTTGTTAGCATATAGTCATTGACTACAATACCGCGATTTACAATTAAACCGGCATCTTTTGCTATTTGCGTATTTGGGCGTATTCCGACAGCCATTACGATTAAATCACAATCTACAACTTCACCATCTTCAAATTGAATGCCCTCAACATGGTCTGTACCAAGAATTTTTACAGTTTTCTTTTCCATTAGAAATTTCATGCCTTGCGCTTCTAAATCTTCGCGCAGAAGAGAAGCTGCTTTCGTATCTAGTTGTTGCTCCATTAAGTTTGGCATTAAATGAACAACATGTACGTCCATCCCTAAGTCAATAAGACCTCTTGCGGCTTCTAAACCAAGTAACCCACCACCAATGACAACAGCCTTTTTCTTTTCATTAGCGGTATCAATCATAAATTGTGTATCTTCAATTGTTCGAAATCCTGTTACACCAGGGAGAGTGGAACCTTCTACAGGCAAAATAAAAGCACTAGAACCTGTTGCGATAATGAGTTTGTCATATGTAAGAGTACGATTCTTTTCTGTAATAATAATTTTTTCTTCTCGGTTAATACTTTGAACTTTTTCATTTGTATACAAAGTTATTTCGTTTTCTTCATACCAACTGTATTCATTCATAATGATATCTTGCATATTTGTTTTGCCTTGTAAAACATGAGAGAGCATAATACGGTTGTAGTTTGGATGAGGTTCATCTCCAAAAATAGTAATCTCATATGAATCACTATCATGTTTTAATATTTCTTCCATACAGCGTATGCCAGCCATACCATTTCCGATCATAACTAAACGTTTTTTCATTTTCGTTTCCCCTTTTTCTGTGAAATGTTGAACAAAGGATTATGTTTTTATTATAGAAAATCAAAAAAGGAAGAGATGTGATGTTTATCACATTTTTATAATGATTCACAAATTGTTAAAATTCGGATTTATTCGAGAGGGATGTGTATAGTCTTTACCAAATGAAAGAGCAGGACATAAGTATGTATACTCATGTCCTGCTCTTTATTTATGCTCTCGTAATGGCACGTGGAAATAAAATATTATTTTCTAAATGAATGTGCTCAAATAAATCAGACTCTAGCGCTTCAAGACGTTGGTAAACAAGTCGATAAGTACCGCAAGCTCCTTCTGGAGGAGTAAAGTCATTTGTAACTTTACGAAGTTCTTTAATAATGTTGCCTGCGTGGTTATGTTCATTTTCCAACTCATCTACTATTTTACGTAATTTCACATAGTTTTCGTCAATTGGATTTTGTTCAAATTCTAAAATTAATGGGAAATCTTCTGTTTCTTCTTTAATTAAATGCTGTTCTAATTCCATCTTTAATTCGTGAAATAGCTTATGAATTTGAGCTAAGTGAGGCTGACTTGCTCCGTGGACGCGTAATACTTTCGTCACATACGGACTTAACTGTGGTAATTCTTCATTTAAATAGCGATGATGCTTATTTATAACATAATCAATCAATTCACGATAAGAAGCATTTTTCCAATCAATTTCAGATTCATTTAATCGTTTCGTATTATGATAAAGCGTATTTAATTCTGTAAGTACTTCTGTTGCTGATAAATTTCTTTCATGAATTGCATCAATAAGTGGTTTATTACCACCACAACAAAAGTCTATTCTATATGATTTAAAAAGATTACTAGCTTTTGGAAATTGTGTAACAATCTCACCGACAATAGAAGTTTCAGTAAATGTATGTTCCATATGAATGCCTCCATAAAGTTTGAATGTAATATCTAAATTAAGAATAGCAATAAATGAAAAACAATGTGGTGATTGAAATCACTTATAATGTGTCAATTTTAAGGATAATCAAATGAGTTTTATAAAAGGAAGAGGGAGAGGGAATTCGTCATAATAGTTTCTGATAATAAAAAAGAAGCTTACTAGAAGCTTCTTTTTTACTACTATTTTTCACATGCAACTCCATCGCCATCACGATCAAGATGTGAGTCATAACCTGGTTGTCCTTTATATAGAGGAGCTTTCCCGGCAGCTCTAACTGCGGCACAATTTTTGTAATATGCACTACTAGTATTTCCTGAAGCAGGTTGTGTTTGAGCTTGCTGTGCTTTTTGCTCTTCTTGTTGCTTACGAGCTTGTTCATCAGCCTGACGTTTTTGCTCTTCTTGTTGCTTACGAGCTTGCTCATCAGCTAGGCGTTTTTGCTCTTCTTGTTGCTTACGAGCTTGCTCATCAGCTAGGCGTTTTTGCTCTTCTTGTTGTTTACGAGCTTGTTCATCGGCTAGACGTTTTTGCTCTTCTTGTTGTTTACGGGCTTGTTCATCAGCCTGACGTTTTTCATCCTCTTGCTTACGAGCTTGTTCATCGGCTAGACGCTTCTCATCTTCTTGCTTTTGAGTTTTTTCGTCCGCCTCTTTTTTCTTTTCGCTATCTTTCTGTTCTTCATTGTTAGAAGCAACTTTTGTACTAGTTGCTGTCGTTTTTTCAGAAGAAGGATCTGAAATACCTGATAGCGCAACAAAAATGACAAATAATACGGCTGTAATAATAAATTGTTTTTTCGCTACACCTGTTTTCTTAATAACAGATAAGATTGCTAGAACAAGGAAGAATATAAATAGAATGAAACTTAAAGTAGAAAAAAACTCGACGACGGGGTGTTCCGATTTTGTTGTACCGGCCGTTATTAATATAATAGAAATCATAAAAAGAATAACGGTAGGACGTCCATATTGTTTTGCTTTTCCATTTTTCTTAAAGAATGAAATAATACATAAGATTAAAAGAATAAAAGCAATAAAAAATAAAGCTGCACCAATATTACTTAAAATCGTCATTTTCATACCTCCATTTGTAAGATTCTTCTTATTGATTATATAGGAACTTATTGGATATTACACGTTTTATATAAATTTAGAAAGTTAATATTTTTACTAGACTTATAAACATTTATTTTATATATAGGGAAAAATAGATATATATCCTATTACGTTTTGAAAGAGATTTCATAAATTATAGTATATCGATTGAAAGGAGGAGATTTGAATGGAATTTCAATTGTTGGTAACTTGTATATTACAAGAAGGTAATGCTTACTTTTTAGTAACGAAGGTAGACGATGTTATTACGTTAAAAGTACCGATTACTGCGGGAGTAGCAGGTTTATTTTTAGCTTTAGGTGTACCAAGATGTTCTTAATTTAAATCTCTATAGTAGAAGGGGAAGGGACATGCCT
This sequence comes from Bacillus sp. PK3-067, assembly GCF_056738645.1. Classification (NCBI taxonomy): domain Bacteria; kingdom Bacillati; phylum Bacillota; class Bacilli; order Caryophanales; family Bacillaceae; genus Bacillus; species Bacillus sp. PK3-067. The sequence continues at coordinate 1,989,599 of NZ_CP096490.1, forward strand.
TCCTTTTCTACTATTACATAATATAATTATGTAAACTTAAATATCATATTTGTGATAGCACGTTTGAAATGGACATGCATATACTATAATGTTTCATTGGATGTTAGCGGTGAAAGGTAGTTTTAATAAGTACATCCAGTGATGTTTTTAAGTTATGAAAATAAAAGAGGTGCTATTATATATGAAAAGAAAAACATTTGATATTCCAGTTACATTGCGAAGAGAGTGGTTTTTACTAGAGTTAGCTTATTTAACGAAAAAATATGGAATTGAAATTGCAACTAGCAAAATGGATGCTGCACCGTTTTTAAGAGATCAAGTTACAGAATCAAAGATAGGGAAAGGGTTACAATACGATAAATATGATGATGAATATATAATTGAAAATTAAAGGGTAACAACAAAATTAAATTAATTTATAACAAAATATAAAATAAAGCAGATTCTAAATATAGGATCTGCTTTATTATGAAGTACTTGTAGTCAACTAACCTCTTTCTAGTGTTTTTCCTACATATTTCTCTTGCGTTATTCCAAAAGATTCAAGAAGAATGCGAGCATAATCTTTAGATTCTATTGGTCGTTTATTTTTAGTGCCTTTAAAGGTTTCTGTATAATTTTTATTTGTTAATGATATGTGACCATAAGTAGTTAATTTACAAGTGATAGCCCCTTTATTAAAAGGAGATTCTTTATGCTCTACAATCACTTTTTGAATGTTATTCACTTTTTTCTCATCTATTGGATCTACAGTGAAAGCATAGCCTATTTTCCATTCATTTGAAGGTTCAGATTGTAAGAAACTTGTAGATTCTCCGTTAGCTCCTTTTCTCATTTCTAAAATATGAGTACCTTTTCGAGTATTTCGCTTACGAATTCGATATTCTCCTGTTTGAGAGGAGATGACTTCTCCGTTAAAAGGGACTGGATGTAAAGGGAGATGAGATGCAAAACCTGCATCCACAACATAATCTTTACCCTCATGACTTAATATGATAATGACATGACCATCATCGGGTTTCCATTTATTATCGTACAGATCATAAACAGTACCGGCTACTTTGTATACTTGAAACCCACAATCAATTAAAAAATAATACAATAAGGAGTTTAATTCATAACAAAGTCCACCTCGTTTTTGAATAAGTAACTTTTCTATTAAGTTATCTTTTGAGATATTTTTAATAGTACCAGCCATAATATCAAGATTTTCATAGGGGAGAATCATTCCCATTTTTAAGAGAATTTCATCTAAATCATCAAATGTTATTTCTTTTGCAGGAATTTTTAAGCGTTTAAAAAACTCCTTTTGTAAATTGGTCATCATAAAGTATTCTCCTTTCTTTTTACAGAATTTTCTTCTGCTCACCGATAGGTTAGTACTTCTAAAAAGTTAATTCAAGTGCGCGGAAATTATCATAATATATGTTTCTGGAAATGTGATTGTTTTTTCTGAAATTTCAGTTTAATTTTTAATCGTAGGAAAGTCTTATAATATAAGCTCCTTTAAAATTAGTTTGTATTTAATGAAAAGAAAGTACAGATCTTTATTATATTTTTAAATAACTAACTAGTAATAAAATGTTTTTTTACTAAAATTTTTTCAAGATTTGTATGCTTTATATAAACAATATTGATTTAAAAAATATCTGGATGTAGCTAAGTTAACAATTATTGAGAAACTTTTTTGTCGTATTCTATCAAAAGGAAGAGGTAGAAACAAAGAGAATAACGAGAGTTAAGAAAGAGGGTATACAACTAGTAACCTTCTAAAAATAGGGCTAACATCTTTTTAAAATAAAAGATTAGCTATTATTAAGGAAGGGAAAATATAAAATATTATAAAGAACACCTTCTTTCAAAAAAATAGGGGGAGTAATATGCGACTGATGAGAAGATGTGTGGCCTTACTAATTGTATTTTTTATCATGGCTCCAACGATTAGCACAAATGTACAGGCAGAAGTTGTAAAAGAGCTTGGAAAGGGGTTTCCTGATACAGAAGTATTCACACCTGGAGAATGGTTTTTAGGCCAAAAACCTGCTAATTATGATGAGAATAAACCGCCAATTCTCTTTGTACAAGGAAGAAATGGTAATGCTGATAGTTGGTATGGAAAGACAGTATATCATGATATAAATGATATGTATGATTATGCTTTAAAAGCAGGCTATCAAACAGTGTTTATACAATTGTATGATGCTGCGGGGAAAGGTTCGGCTAGTCAGTGGGATAACGGAAAATTGTTAGCACAAAAACTGGAAGAAATATATAATCATTTCGGTAAAAAAGTTAATATTGTAGCGCATAGTAAAGGTGGTATTGATACACAAGCCGCATTAGTTGAATATGGTGCGAATCGATTTGTTGGAAATGTTATTACACTTGCTACACCGCATCACGGCTCAAATTTAGCAGATTTGTCATATAGTTGGTGGGCAGGGTGGCTTGCTTCTATATTAGGTCAAAAAGATGATGGTACGTACTCGTTACAAATAGGTGAAATGGCAAAGTTTCGTTCAATAATAGATAACAACCCAGCAGCTAAATTAAACCGTTACTATACGGCTACTGGAACTAGCTGGGGGCCAACATTTTCTGCATTATCTATGGGTGGGTTATATTTATCATCGTACGGTTCAAATGATGGACTAGTAAATGAATGGAGTGCCAAGCTATCGTACGGTACACATTTATTTACAGATTCCAGATTTGATCATGACAATATAAGAAAAGGATCAGCTGTTTTTGCACGAATTGAACCATATTTACGTACGACAAATGTGGGATTACCAGCTTTAGTAGCATCTAGCACTAGTTCAAATGAAAATCTAGAACAATTAAATACAACTTCAAATCAAAATATTTTAGGAGGCGAATTACCACAAAATCAGTGGATAGAGCAAAGTATTTCTGTTGATAAAAAGGCTGAAGGAATAGTTTCTGTACTAACTGCTTCTTCTGATGTTGAAGTACAAATGGTATCTCCAAAAGGAAAAATCTATGCAAATAAAGATAGCGCTATAACTACTAGTGAAGGCGAATCTTTTTTTAATGGGGCGACAATTAGAACATTTAAGTTTGATAAATTGGAAGTAGGCGAATGGAAAATCAAAATGATGGCGAAGCAGTCGAAAGATGCATATTTAGTTGTAAGCGATTACAAGGATGGCGCGCCATTTGTTCTTCAAATGCCTACAAAAGTTAAAGTAAATAAACCTGAGTATAAACTGAAAAAATCACCTGTAGCACCTGAAATGAAAGGGGATCTTTCCATAACAGTAAGAGTCGTTAATAAAGAAGGTAAGTTAGTCTCTGAATTTAATGAATTACAAAATGTTAATACGAATACATTTACAGGTGCTTTGAAAGATATAAAACAACCGGGAGTATATAACGTTACGATGGATATAAAAGGGATGAATAAAGAAGGAAAATCATATAATCGTACGATTGTTAAGTCGGTTTATGTAGAGAAATAAGGAAGAATAAATAAGTATAATAAAAAAGTGCAGAAATCTTGTGTTAGAAAGAATTCTGCACTTTTTTTGCGTGATGAAAGATAATAAAAGTCGAAGAAAACTGTTATTCAATAAAAAAAGATGCTGAAATAGCATCTGAATGTAAAGAAATAATATTAACTTAGTTTTGTAACTGTTAATTCAACTGAATTTATACCATTGTCACAAGTTACAATACTTTGACGATTAAAACCACTATTATTTCTAAGTTGAAGAGTTGAATTAGCAGGCACTGTAACAATCGTTTCGCCAACGAGTTGAAGACATTCGTTATTTGATGAAGTATTCATTTGAATAGCGAAGTCACCTTGACTATTAGCAAGTGGATTGTTATTTAAAAATATAGTTATGACTGGGATATGTGGAAATACAGGATTTAAAGTAGTATTAATACTGGAAATGAACGAAACTCTATAATCACCAAATTGTCTAAAGTGTATAGTAGTAGGATTTAGTAAGGAAACGCCTCCTGCTAAAGGTCCAACGTGATTAAATGGAAAAGGATCGCCAAAAGGAACAGTTATAAATTCAGTTTGCCAAAAAGTTCCGTATGCAGGACAGCTGCGTTTATGTGAATGGTCACATGAACATTTTTTATACGAGTTTGAAGAATGATAGTATGAACCCAATATATTACCTCCTATTCTTAATAAATTTAAACCACATAGTAGTTTATGAAGGTGAATCACAATTGGCGTGTATGCTTGTACTATAAAAGGAGATAGATGTGGAATATAAAGTGGTCAAATGATGAAATGTAGTATTTGGGTATTACCTGTAACACCTTTTGAAGATGATAAGGTTCATAATTTGATAGAAAAATAAATGGAATTTCTAAATAGATTGAAGTAACGAGGAAACGTTTATCCCGCTATTTTCCGAGCAGTAAGACTCCCATCTCAAAATTCAGCGAAAGCAAAGAAGTTAGGTGGGGATGAACAAAACCCCCACTCATTAAAGTTTCACTTTACTATATTAATTTCGTCTGACAAACAGCAATATTATCTTTCGCTGTATGGATGTTATCATTTGGTGAAGTTATGGCATTTAACTGTATGTATATTAGGTTATTCAGTTTATTTTTTTATTTGCGTAGCTGAGCAGGAAGAAGTCAGAAAATATAGAATAATGTACATATGAAGCATCGTTTGTTTTTGGTGTGAATAGTAATTAAAGATACGCTAAAATATTTAAAATTGTAACGAAAGAGAGATTAAATAATAGAGGGAGCAACTTACATGGAAAATATATTAAAGGTATCTTCAAAATCAAGCCCAAATTCAGTCGCGGGTGCAATAGCGGGTGTACTAAGAACAAGTGGTAATGTGGAAATTCAAGCGATTGGGGCTGGAGCTATAAATCAAGCGATTAAAGCAATTGCGATTGCAAGAGGGTTCGTCGCTCCAAGTGGTATTGACTTAGCCTTCGTACCAGCATTTCAAGAGATTTCTATCAATAATGAAGATAGAACAGCGATTAAATTAATTGTAGGTCCTAGAAAGAAAAGGTCTTAGTAGAAGAGAGTGTTACTATAAGGGGAAAAGACCAATAGACTTCCCATGTTAGATACGTTATTTTATGTAACCGATCCTTGGGTGTGGACATGGCATTATGCCGGACGCATGTCTGTTAAGTTTTCCTTAAACTTAGCGAGTGTTCTAGATACTTAAAAATGCCAAATCCTTTGTGACATAAGGGATTTGGCATTTTTGATGTTTTTAAAAATAAACAACCCTAAAACTGCTCATTTAGAAGATTTAGTTTTAGTAGCGGCCATTGAACGTTTTTATGATAGTTTACCTGATAAATAGAAGAGTTTACCAATGAAAAGTAACTGGGGGATTCAAAAAATGAATCAAACTATTTTAGAGAAAGTCCTAAAATTTCGGGATGATAGGAACTGGAAGCAGTCCCACAATCCTAAAGATTTAGCTATTTCTCTTTCTTTAGAGGCGAGTGAGTTGTTGAAGAATTTTCAGTGGAAAAGCAGTGAGGAAGCTGTAGAAACAAAAAAAGAAGACATGAAAGATGAGTTGGCAGATCAATTGGATATTGACTTAGAAGAGATTATTATAAACAAAATAGAAAAAATAATAAAAAATATCCAGTAGAGAAATCTCGAGACTCTAAAAAGAAATATAATGAAATTTAAAAAAGGTGGAATTAAATATGTTATATCTTTTTACTGCAAGTAATGATAGTGCTATAAAAAATTTGGAAGCTACTATTGAAAAAATATATCCTATTTCTACATGTTTAGCAGATTTAGATGCCGATACAGTAACTAAACTTAAAGATAATGAATTACATGAGAATGTATGTATGTGGGGAGCAACTCCTGGTTCTTCAAATGTTGATAGATGGGAAAAGTTAAAAGAGGGTGACGGGATTTTAGCATATTCTAAAGGGGAATTTAAGTTTTTCGGGACAATTTTTGCTAAGACTCATAACCCAGATGTGGCTAGAAAAATTTAGAAAACAAACGATAAGGATGAAACTTGGGAATACATCTATTTTATTAAGGACCTAAAACCTGTAAACATTAAAGCAATCGAATTCGCAGCTTTCTTTGGCTACAAATTGAACCATACACCACAAGGATTTACTAATATTGATTCGGATTTTAGTAAAGTAAAGATTGCAGAAGAAGAGAAATCGGAAAATCGAAAAAAAACTAAAATGGAATCTGGTAGGGAAGTATGGCCTCGTGATCCGAAAAAAGCTAAACAAGCTATTAAACAGGCAGAATTTAAATGTGAAATAGATGACACACATGAAACATTTGTATCGGAAGCCAGCGAAAAAATTATATGGAGGCCCATCATCTAATACCGTTAAGAATGCAACATGATTTTGAAAATAGTTTAGATGTTGTTGGAAATATAGTTAGTATATGTCCGAACTGTCATAGGTTGATTCATTATGGAAGAGACAAAGATAAGAAAAAAGTTTTAGAACTTCTCTTTGAATAAAGAAAAGATTCTTTGAAGAAGTTCGGTATTGAGGTATTTCTCAAAGAGCTATTTGGATACTATGGAATTCTAAAATAAGAATATTCATAGCTATAGGGAAGGTAGAATGTTTCATACTTAAACATAGGTATTATTGTGATGGAAATTTAAATTTCGTCTTTTGAAAGTATCAATAATTTGTATTATTTTTATAGGGTTATATATTTTTCTTTTGCTCTGCTGTATAGCAGAGCTCTTTTTTTGTCGTACAAAAGCCACCTATATATGTGAAGTGCACCCCAATTGTTAGGTTGTGTCTAACAATTGGGGTGCACTTCAGTCCTGTCGGGCGGCTTCTTTTAATTTATATTCACCAATTCATCAAACTTAAACTTAGTATTCAAACCAAAAGCATCTGTACAATATATAGTTTTCGTCATCGGTTCAATATGTAATACATTTATGTACATGTCTTGCACCATTCCATCACGATAGTATGAGATATGTATTTCTTCTTCCTCGTGAAAAGATTGCATTAACGCTCTTTCTATTCGTTCCATAGTATCTTGTGTTAAAAAAGGTTTAGGTACTTTATATTGTTCCTCAAACATTCTATGTATTTCCTCGTATTGCTCCGGTATTGAAGCAAACGGATTCCATTTCACCATACATCTTCCACGTACTACAGGAAAGCCGTTATATTCCATGATGTAATACCTCACTTTTGTTTTTTTTACTCCACTACAAACAAACGTGTGTTCTTTTTTGGGGTTTGAAAAGGGACCATTTTGTTAACATGAATATTCAAAAATAATTTTTTCAAGTTAGAATATTCAAAAACTTATTTATGCAAACAAGCATGTCATGATAACATTTAACAAAAGGGGGTAGAAGTAGATGAGTGTTGACATTATTTCTAAAGAAGAAATCACAAAATTATTAAACGACTGGTATCAAGCTATGATTTCACAACGTGTATTACAGTCTCAGAAAATAAAAGAAGATATTGCAAATAAAATCAATAATATTAAGGAAGACCAAACAATATTAGTCTACTACGCTTTATTGAATGCACGGTATAAACTGCTAATTCGGGATATGGATAGTACAAAAGATATTCTGGACAAAATCGAGCCTTTACCAGAGTCTACAGAAACATTTTTAGAGTACTATCATCATTTATTTAAAGCAATTTACGCTATTAATAAAGCAAACCATAGTGAAGCAAGAATGCAATTTGAAAAAGCTGAAACGTTTTTAGAGTACATGCATGATGAAATTGAAAAAGCTGAATTTAATTATTGGCTTGCAGTCCATTACTATCACGTATTAAAACCGATCCTAGCAGTTCAATTTGCTACAAAGGCGAATGAAGTATTTTCAATTAGTCCAGGGTATGAATTAAAAACTGCAGCATGCTTAAATACTTTAGGAATGGCACACATTCGACTAAATGAATTCGAAAGTGCAGAGGAATATTTACTTTCAGCACTAGGTACCTTCCAAAAATCTAATGATGAACTTCTTATTAAACGAGTTAAGCATAATTTAGGACTTTTATACGCAAGTCAAAACATGCCAGAGTTAGCAATTAAACACTTAGAGGATTCATTAGAAAATAACGCTAAAACTATGTTTCTTTTAGCAAGAGAACATTTTAAGTTAGGTTATAGTCATATCGCTAATGAATATATTGAGAATGGCTATAAGATTAGCGACTTATGTTATCGTCATCATTTCCGAATTTTAAAAGCAGTACATAACTATGTACCGCAAGAAGAATTAGAAAATGTGGTTATAGAAGGTATTTCGTATTTTGAAAAAGAAGAATTATATGATTGGGTAAAAGAATATGCTTCTCTTTTAGGTGAAATATTCTATGGTTCAGAAAATCACAGAAAAGCAAGCAAGTATTTGCACATCGCTTTAGATGCAGACAAAAAGAGCATAGAAAGAAGGGCGCTAAAATGAAAAAAGCAATCTTATTAATGATGATGTTATCCGCTGTTTTTACTTTTGGTCTTACTAATGCAAAAGACATACCACAAAACGAAGCAATTGAAGTGTTTATGGATCATGGAGAACATATTTAAAACCTAAGGAAGAGGGCGCTTATAGTGTCCTCTTTTTAATATCTATTATTTATATGATGAGGTTGCAGGTACGTCTTTTGGTTATTGTTTGATAAACGTAAGATGTTTCTAAAAATGTGTATACAAAGGTTTATTTTTGTACTGTATATGTTCACGTACTATATAAAAAAGTATGAAAATCTATAAAAATAATTATTTCAATAAAATTTGTTTTAGATATTAAAAAGTGCCGAAACCCTTGTGGTATAAGGGGTTTGGCACTTTTGTGTTTTTTATATTTTATCAAATAAACAACCCTAAAACTGCTCATTCTTCTCCCAAGATTCAACGATATAGTATGAAAAACCTTATTATATCAAGGTTTATAAGTGTTGGTTTCCCTTGATGCTCACATTTTGCTCACATTAAATCTTTTCATTTTTTATCAGGTGTTTTCATTAGATTTTATTATGCTCTCGAAGTTTTCAGCTGCTTGTTGCTGCATGTTCTGTGTGATATGACTATATTTGTCTAAAGTCATTTGAATAGATGAGTGTCCTAAGCGATCTTGTACGATTTTAGGGTGTTCTCCAGCCTGAAGCATGAGTGTAGCGTGAGTATGTCGTAAGTCATGTATACGAATTCGGGGAACACCAGCTTTTTTATAGTGATCATTCAAAAAGCGATGGGGAGCATCTATATGTAAGGGCGAATGTATCGTATTGCCGGTGAAAATAAACGCCTCTTCATTTAAGTGTATACCCCAACGGAAAAATTCTTTCTTTTTATAGGAGTAGTAGGATTGTAACTTTCCTATAACAAAAGAAGAGATACTAATACTTCTATTTGAGGACTTAGTTTTTGTAGCAGCTTTAAATAGTCCTTTTTCTGTTTTTACAAGTGATTTATTAACCAGGATACGTTTATTATCAAAGTCAATATCTTTCCATGTTAGTGCAAGTAATTCTCCGCGTCTCATACCTGTATAGATTGCGAGTAAGAAGAACATATGGTACTTGGTATTTTTTTCTTTTAAATAATGGAGGAATCGATTACATTCTTCGCTAGACCATGTTTTCATCTCACCTTGCTCTTCACGTGGTTTTTTTACTTTATTCATTATATTATCATGTACGATCTCCCATTCTACTGCATGTTTGAATATGCATCTGAAGCAGCGATGGATATTGCTGATTGTACCATTTGACAGGCCTTTTTCTTTAAGTTCAGCATAGTAGCTTTGAAGCATTACAGGTTTAATACTTTTAATTTTTTTATAACCAAAAGGGGGAAGGATATAGAGTCTAATTAAGCTCATGTCTTTTTCATAAGATGTAATTTTTAATTCAGCTTTTCTAAGAGGTTTTAGTTTTTCCCATACATCTAAAACAGTTAATTGTTTGTCATCAAAATATATGCCTTTCTCTATCTCCGTAATCATAGTTGCAGCGGCATGTTGAGCTTCTTTTTTAGTTCTAAATCCACTTTTACTTTTTTGTTTTCTTTTTCCTGTCATTGGATCAATACCAATGTCAATTGTAAATGACCATTTTTCTCCACGTTTGTGAAAGTACCCTTTCATAAATAAAATCCTCCATATAGTTACTGAATTATTGTGGCATGTTGAGAGATTGTGTGATGGAGTTTACTAGCAAGTAATTGGTTTTCATAGTGCAGAAGCCTTCTTTTAGCGAACTCAAGTGTGACATTAAACGTTTCGGCAATAAATAAGGTTTCTAAATGGGCAACAGGGAATCTCCTTAGCATAAAAGTAGGAATACAAAACTGTAGTGCAAAATTGTTTGCTTTAGCTTCTTGATAGTTTATAAACATTTTAGGCATAGATAGTTGGTTGCCAGAGTGTAAAAGTATATGGCAAAGTTCATGAGAGAAATCTTCCCAATGCTCGCGTTCTGTTTTTCGGCTATCAATTACTAAGCTAGCAACTCCATTTCTTTCAATGGCATGACTTCCAAATGGAGCAAAATAAATCCAAATATTTAATTTTTTCGCAATCTCAATCATATCAATCTGTTCAGGAACAAAAATAGATAAGGATTGGTACAAGTGCTGGATATAGTCTTCGATTTGTGTAGTGTAATAGGGCTGCGTTTGAAACATGATTTTCACTCCGTTTAAATTATAAAATAAGAACATTTGTTCTTATTTTATAATAAAAGAGGGGAAAATTAAAGTTTTATTTTTATATATGGATCTACGTATGTTAAGTTGTATAAGATTGCTAATTTATATCTTGCCAGGAATTAAATGTTAAGATACGGTAATAAATGAAAGGAATTTACGGCAAAGAGGGTTGAGAGTAGTTGGAAATGAAAACAACAGTAACACAAAAAAAAATTTTAGAACATTTCAATTTATCTAGAGATACTTTGATTGCTATGGAAAAAGAAGGATTACCTTTTTATAAAATTAGCGCTCGTGATAAAGAGTATGAGATAGAGAAAGTAGCAGAGTGGTTAAAAATTATTAGAAAAGACATTGATTCAATGGTAATAGGTAAAATATACGATAATAGTGAAATCGCTAAACGATTTAAATGTGGAAACATGGGTGGAATGAGACGATCAAATAAGACAAATACATTAGTGTTATTTTCTGATCATACAAAGGGTATTTATGATGATCGTTGGGATAAAGATATATTATTTTACACTGGAATGGGGCAAGAAGGGCACCAAACACTAGATGGAAACCAAAACAAAACATTGTACGAATCCAATGAAAATGGTGTAGATGTATACTTGTTTGAGGCATTTCAGCCTGGTGAACATATATTTATGGGGCAAGTTAGACTTGTAGATGAACCTTTTCAAGAGATACAAGAAGATAAGAAAGGCCAAGATAGAAGAGTATGGATTTTTCCAATTTGTTTAATAAGAGATGGTGTAATACTTCCCCAAAATATAGTTCTAAGTAAACAGGTGAAAGAAAGTAAGGAAGCGAGAAAATTAGATTATAGGAAATTGAAGGAGAGAGCTAAGAAAGCTACACCTAGTAGTAATAAACGATATACAAAAACTGAAACTTATCAGCGAAATGAATTTGTAGCGGAATTTTCCAAAAGGCGTGCAAATGGTATATGTGAGTTATGTGAGCAACAAGCACCATTTGAGGATAAGAAAGGGAACCCTTATCTTGAATCTCATCACGTAGATTGGTTGTCTGAAGGAGGAGAGGACACAATATATAATACTGTAGGAGTATGTGCAAACTGTCATCGACGTTTACATGTTTTAAATGATAAAGATGATGTTTCAAAATTAAAATATAAGTTGAAACAATATAAGTTGGAAGAAGAGAAAATAAATAAAAATGAGACAAAATAAGGAAGCGATTAACTGTGAAGAAAAAAGTATCTGTTGTTGCTGCTGTTATTATGAATGAAAAAACTGAAGTATTGTGTGCATTACGATCCGCTACAATGTCTTTACCAAATTTTTGGGAGTTTCCAGGTGGAAAGATAAATGAAGGCGAAGCCCCTAAAGAGGCATTAATACGTGAGATTAAAGAAGAGTTGGATTGCACCATCACAGTAGGGCAGAAAATAGAAGAACTTGAACATGAGTATGAGAATATTATTGTACATTTAACTACATATAAGACTAAGATAGAGTTAGGTACGCCTAAGGCTTTGGAACATGCAAAACTAAGATGGATTAGCGTTGACAAACTATTAGATCTTGAGTGGGCGCCAGCTGATGTATCAACTGTAGATAAGGTAGTGAAAATATTTTGCTTTCCCAAATGATTACTTACAGTAAAGGAACAAAAGTTAATAGTGTAACTCCTTGTAGTGTTTGCTACCAATTGTGTAGAAAGATTTAAGGAATTTTAAATTGCATCTGATGCTTTTAATATTAAAATAGAATGAAAAGTAAAAAAGCTAGCATTGCTAGCTTTTTTTATAATTTATTTTTTTATTATTAGAGAGCTCATTATTTACAATATCCCTAGTTAATTTGGCTAATATAATATTGTTCAGCTGATCTTCTCTAGGTATGAGAATTTGTCGTAAATCATCATCATTTTGAAATAACTTACCATAAGAACTTTTGACTTGATTAGTATATATATCGCTATAAACTCTAGACTTAGTAATAAGCTCTTTAATGTAATTTTTATGAAATGCATAAATTTCTTCGATATGAAATAATTTAGCTTGATTTTTATATTGTTCTACTAACTGTTTTGGAAGTGCTGTGAAATCTAGTTTGATTTTAAAATCATCAGATCCACCAGTAATAGCACTAAAATAATCATTTGTCTCTTTTTTAGTTTTTTTCTTTATAATAACTTCACGTTTAAATGAAACTTTTCCTTCAAACTCATCTATATAAGGATTTATATAATTATTCAAGTCAACTTTAGTTGAGCCTTTAAAGTCTGAATTACAAACTTTACAACAAGGGATTAAGTTATAAATTGATATTGCTAAGAAAGGGTATTCGGATTTACAAAAAAAATGATCCAATACAGGTCTTGTTCTGCCAGTATCGTTTAAATATGTAAAAATAAATTGGCTATTACAGTATGGACAAACTGATATGTTTATGTTTTGAACAAAAGTATATGCCCACCACAAAGATGAATCTTTAACATTTCTATCTGTAAAACGATCATATTCTTTAACAAAAATTCCCTCTAATGTTTTATGAATTGCCTTTTTTCTTTTTGCTTGTAATTTTGGTTGCTCTTCTTTAAGAATAGTAGAGGTTATTTTAGTAGTAACTTTCTCCCTAAGTTTGTCTAGCTGAAGTGGATCACCAACTACAAGTGTATCGAAATTTTTTAAAAGAAATGCCAGGATTTCTTTTAAATCTGCATCATTACAATGCTCAATTGATCTAACTAGTATTGAATACAATGGAATTCTATTTTTACTTGCTGCAGATTCCGTTCCTTTACAATATGCTAAATGTTTTTGAAGAATAGAATCATTTAATTCAATTTTTATCATCTTTTAACATCCTTAATTCATCAATTTGTTGTTGTAATCTTTCTATTTTTTCATTAATACTTAAAACGTCTAACTTTATTTTATCTTCAAAAAGTTCTATAAGTTTTCTTTTTACAATAGGTTCGCCAATTATATCAATTTGTTTTCTAATACGAGAACTGTTTTTTCTTACTTTTTCAGGAGAAGAATCTATTATTTCATCTACTAGATTGTTAATTTTATTCTGAGCGAATTTACCAACTAATCCATCATGTATAAAGAAAGAATTAGTTAATAAATCGTGAATATTAGCAGCAAAAGTTAATTGATTACCCTCTAAGTTTTTTACAGTACATATATTATTACCAGTATCTTTTTTTAAGAAAATAACATTGTTACTAGGCAAATCAGATAAGATAAAGGGGGAATGCGTTGTTAATATTATTTGAATACTTTTATCTTTATACATATAAGAAATAATATCCATAAAAGTATAAAGCCAATCTTTTTGCCATTGAGGGTGAAAGTATAAATCTCCCTCATCAATAAGAATTAAAGAATTATTTTTTAATTGCTCTTCTATAGAGTTGAATCTACTAAATAAGCTTAAAAATGCATATTCACCACTACTCAGTTGAGACCAATGCATCTCTATTTTAGGAAGGGGATTGTTACAATTCTCATATAAATTGAGTAGTTGAGGGATATTAGGATCGTTTGATTTTACATAAAATTCATTTTTATTACGCGTGATTATTTTCCAGGAGGACAAGATAGTTATAAATTCCTTAATTTCCCCATGATAACTATCTAATTCCTTAAGGAAATTATGAATAGTTGAATAATCTAGTTTATTCTTCTTTTTATTTTTTAAAGTATTCTGTATAGATTTTCGAAATGAGAGATAGGAACTTTTGAAAATATCAGCTTTGGAATCTAAAGTTTTTAGTCCGGTTATTATATCCGGTTTAATTTCCTGAATTACCTTCTTTTGCAAATTATAAGGGGATTTTTCAAGTCGGCTTAATATATTTGCATAGAAAGAAGTATAGGTATTTGCATATAAAATAGACAAAAAATCAAGACGATTATTATAAAAATTTGTTTCATCACTAACGTTTAAAAGGGTATCAGAAAGAATAGGTCTCGTAGGAAAATAAAAGCGGTTCATTTTAATTTGTATTTCTTTAGGTATATTTATTTTTTCGTTCATTTTTAAATCATGTTCAAATTTCTTAGTAAACATAATTTGATTATAAATTTCTGTTTTTAAATAGGACCTATTCTGAGCTAATTTATTTGTCGATATATCAAAAGTACGTATTGTTTTTTTATTATTATTTAAATCAGCCTTCATATCGTATACATTTGAGAAAAAAATAGCTTGAAATGGAGATTCTGTAATATTGAGATAGTTAAAACAAGCATCTTTAAACAGAATAGTTGATTGTTTATTTATAGCATTTTTTTCGTATATTAGTTCATCTTGTATATGAAAATCAAAATAATAATTATCTTGATTTTTATATGTGATAAAAAAATCAAAATCGATAGTATGTCTTTCTTCAATTAAGTTCATGATTGATTCTAATATTGTTGATTTACCTGTCCCATTTTCCCCAACAATGCCAGTTACAGAATTTATTTTACAGTTTGTATTTAAAAAATTTTTGGTATAAAAAAAATCTTTGATAAAGGCAGGATTTCTTTCTAATGTTAAATTTTCATCCTTTATGTCAAATGAAAATTCTCCTCCAAAATTTAAGGAGATGTTCTCTAAATATTTTTTTTGGTTAATCCATAAGTATAGTATTTGCATAGTAATCTCCATTTCTCTCGTATTTTAATAAGGCCATTATAGATTAGTTTTTTAAACTTCCTTGTTGGTAACTGGTTAGTTGTGAGGTTAAAAATGTATTAATAAAGATTTATATATTGATAAAATAAGCGAATGATAAAACAAATACACGCATATAAGCGTGTTATTGTCAAAAAATATTAATTTTTTTTATGTTTCTCATTCTGCATTATGAATGTCCAAAAACGTTTTAATTCTTCACGTTTTTCAGGAGAAGCATCTTTAATGTCTTTAAACCATAGATTTAGCTCAGGATCTTCAAATGTAAATTCTTCTGTGCGTACTTCATGGTTATTTTTTCTTCCAAGGAGGAAATCAGTTGTTACTTCAAAATAGCTAGCGATATTGTTAAGAGTATCATAATCTGGTTGGCGTTCATTTCTTTCGTACATGCCAATAGTACTCTCACTAAGTTTTAATGTTAGAGCTAATTCTTTTTGGGTTATTTTTTTTTCTTTTCTTAGATCACGAAGTATATTACCAAATGTTTTCATATTATCACCTGCCCATATAATAACACATTGTGTGTTATCTAATTAAGTTTTCATATATAAACAACACAAAAAGTGTTGACAACACGTTTTGTGTTGTTTATATTAAAGATAAATCGCACGAATTGTGTTTTTTTGAAGGAGGACAAATATGGAAAGGAAAATAGCGGCAGAAAATCTTCTTAATTTACGAAATGGAAAAACTAGAGAAGAAGTTGCAGAGGAAATAGGGATTAGTGTAAGTACCTTACAGATGTATGAAAATGCAAAAAGAATTCCAAGAGATAGTATTAAAGTAAAATTGGCTAATTTTTATGGTGTTACAGTTCAATCTATTTTTTTTGATTATCAACAACACGAAGTGTGTTGTTCTGCGAGATGTAATAAGGAGGTAAATTATGATTAATTTCGATATTGACTCATTTCGTCAAATAATCCGAGAAGAAGTACAAAAAGCAACAGAACATCTGCAGCCAATGAAAGAGTTACCACCATTTTTAACTATTTCGGAATTAATGGAACTGTTACATATTAAACGCACTAAAGCATCTGAGTTATTAAACCGTTCTGATTTTCCAGTATGTCGCGAAGCAGGAGTTCTTATTCCTACACATCTTCTTTTTAAGTGGATGGAAAACCACACTGAATGGGTAGAAAACAATACAGAGTATTACAATCCATTTAAAGAATCCGTCTAATAATAAATTACCATAGTAAGTTGTCACAAATAAATATTGCTTTAGGTACGAATGGGGGAAGTAAACGATGTCCATAGGAAAAGAAGTTGCTATGGCACGCAAACGAAAGGGAATCACCCAAGAGCAACTCTCCTTAGAAATCCCCGTGAGTCGTGAGTCACTAGCAAAATATGAAACTGAACAACGACGGTTACCAGAAGATTTACGAAAATGTATTACTGAAGGAATTGATGATCCGCAGTTGTTTTTTAAAATGTGGAGTGAAGCAGCAGGATATGTAAGTATCCCGTTCTTTAATGGAGAGCAAATAGATCTTCATCCTACAAGTATGAGATATATGGTTTATCAAGAGACAAATGAAGCTTTGGGACAACTCGATACGGTATGTTGGTTTAAACCTTCACAAACTTGGTCCGAAAGTGAGAAAGAGGATTTGAAAAAGGTAATGCATGAAATCTTGGATGCTACAGGTTCAATGATGAGCCTTGTAGCGGTCCTCTGTGATCAATATGGTATTTCAATGAAAGAAGTCTTTAAGTACTGGAAAGTATCATTACGAGCTAGGAAGTATATAAAAGCTTAATTTAATTATTTTATTGGGGAGGTTTAAGTTATGACAATTGATTATGCAAGTCCAACTTTAAATCAATATAAAACGCTAATTCGTAAGGAAGCAAATTTATATGGTGATATTAGAATTGCAGCAGTTTGTGGAGACTATATGAAAGCTAGGGGCCTAAAACAAGAGAAGAAATTAATGGAGATAAGAATTCGAATTATAGAAGCAGCATTTGTTTTGAAAAACAAAAAGAAAAAAGGAAAGGCCACCGCGTAGCCTGCGATAGCCAATCATGACAATAGATAAATTATAGCATATAACAATTTAGTGCGACAAGCTGTTGTGCTTGTCGTTATGACCAGAAAGATTTGTTAACTCTAACCGCTTAATATACATTACATTCTGGTCATAACGATGCGTACAGTATCAAATTATTAAAAATGGGGAGCAAATTATGAAAGTAGAATGTAATCGTCTGTTCGACTTAGTTCTACCAGGTGATTTTGCTTTTGCAAATGAATTACATAACTGCATGGTGACATGTATTCATAACATGTTCAATGCTGGTTCATTAGATGAAGCAAATCATTGGGAGAGGGAATTAAATAGATGCGCAAAAGAATTCAAGAGCCTTCGTAATGAAAAAGAGGATCACGATGTATTAAAGAGTTATCGTGTAGTTGTTAAAAACCTTCAAGGGCAGGGAATCAATGCATCAGTAGTTAGTCGAAGAAAATAAAAAATCTATCACTTGGCAGAGTGATAGATTTTTAGACTCTTATAGAGAGTCTTTCTAAAAATAGAATTGGATTAAGTATATCAAAGCAAATCAAGTAAAACAATGGAGGATGAATAATATGGCAGTTTATAGACCTGTTCAAGTTTCATATTGGCAAGATGCTTTTGTTTTAGATCTTACACCGGAGGAAAAATACTTCTACTTATATTTAATGACTAATAGCAAAACTTCTCAGAGTGGTATCTATGAGCTTCCACTAAGAGTGATAGAAATGGATACAGGGTATAACCGTGAAACAGTTGAGAAGCTGCTAGAGCGGTTTTCTGATTACGGGAAAATTCATTACAACAAAAAAACGAAAGAAATTATGTTGATTAATTGGCTTAAATTCAATGCTATTACAAATATGAATATTGAAAAGTGCGTGTTAAAAGAAATCCAGAATATTAAGTGTGAAGATTTTTTAATTGATTTTTATGAGACATGTTTAGAGTTAGAACAGCAGCAAGATTTTAAAATCCCTCGTATTAAGGAATACTTCCAAGCTCGTTTTGAGTGGCTTATAAGGGGCTTCGAAGACCCTATGAAGGAAAAAGAAGAAACAAAAACAGAAACAAAAGAAAAAGAAGAAACAAAAACAAAAGAAGAAGCAGCAAGCTGCTCAAGTGATAAAAAAGTTGCAGAAGAAAATCCAATAGCATTTTATGAGCAAAACTTTGGAGTTCTTAAACCATTTGTGGCTGAGGGTATTAATGCATGGATTGAAGATTTGAATGCACAGCTTGTTATCAAAGCAATGAAAATAGCTTTAGAAAAGAATGCACCTAATATGTCTTATGTACAAGGTATTTTAAGAGATTGGCATGCTAAGGGGTATAAGAGTATTACTGATGTTGAAGCTGCACAAACTCAATTCCGTAAGAAATACCAGTCTCGTGGTGGGAGAAGTAATACTAGAAAAGAAATCGTCCCTGATTGGTTACATACACAAGATACAGAAGTGCAATCTCAGCCTGTAAAGCACGATGAAATGGATTTAGAGGGTGAACGTAAACGTTTAGAACAAGTATTAGCTAAATATCGAAAAGAGGCTTAAGTCAAATGGAAGCAGATTATATTATGCTAGAACAATTTAATCATAGGTGGAGCTATCAGCAGATTAATGATTTTCGAGAGATGTGGAAAGCGGGTATTTCTGTAGAGAACATTTCGAAAGTATTTAAACGGAAACCCCAGGAAGTGATTTTACTAGTCTATGATCAAGCCGAAAAACGGAAAGTATCTCCAAGAAGTACGGGTTTGGAGGGATTGTAATGCCTGAACAACTAACGATATTTGATGTTGAACCAGTTACTGTATTTGATATTAAAAAGGCCAATGTCAGGAGGGTGAATTCTAAAGTTCGCTTTACAGATATCATTGTCCAAATACCAAGTAAAGCAAAGGCGATTGATGAACTTCCCAAAAAAACGGAACCAGATGATTATTATGAGTTGTTTGAAGAATATACACTTGGAATTTGGAGGTATAAACGTGTTGAGGATAAGGAATTTGATTGGGAAAGAGCTGAAGAACTATGTAAATATGCCCGTGATATAAAAGAGCCAATCCCTATCCGTTTGCATTTATCTGTAGAACAATTATTTAAACCAGAATATGTTCTTAAGTATTTGTAGATATGTCCAATTAAAATATGAAAAGTCGAGAGTTGCTCCCGGCTAAGAAATTACTAAGCTAACATGATTATAACAAAGGGAGGAACTCTATATGAGATTGAAAGAAGTAAAGGTAAATTCCGAAAGTTTAAAGATAGAAATCGATATAATGAAATATAATAATGTTTTTGCTATTATTGTTTGTGATGGTAAAGCAAAATTAACTGAATTACCAAGTCATGGTGAGACGAAGATTGTTACTCATCAAGGAAAAGTAAAACGAGTGAAGTTTGATGAGGGGGAAGAGTTTTGAATGAAATAAATAATTCAAATGTGTGTATTTTAGAAGAAGCAAAGAAGCAAGTTAATATTTTAAGGGATAAAATAAATGTGAAAAAAATCCAGGATCTAGTTACAAATTTTAATATGCAAAAAGAAACGGGGTGCGTATCGTCTGAGGAACATAAGTTTACAAGTTTAAAAGGTGCCCCAGGAATTTACGTGTTTTATATATCTTTTAAAGATGAACAGGAATTTGAAAATTTCAAAAAAGAGTGGGCCCATTTTAAAGATAATAATGATAAAAGGAATAATAATATTCCTAATATTAATAAAACAAATATGGAATGTTTAAAACTTTTTGATGATAGCAAAAAAAATAGATGTGTTATGTACTTGGGAAAAGCAGAGAAGAGTATTGGAAGTCGCTTAAAGCAACACATAATAAAGTGTACCGAAAGTACGTATGCTTTAAAATTATATGATTTTCCACACTTGAAAAATTATGATATATCATATGATTATTACTTTTTTAATAAGAAGTTGGATTTAGATGAGCTTACGATCAAAATTCTACTAACCGTATTTGAAAAAAAGCTTCATAATCAAATGAAGCCGATTATAGGTACTCGTAGGTAAGTTCTACCAGATAACTGGAGGACACCAATCAAAAATCAGCATCATAGCTGTGTGATTGGTGTCCTTTTTATTTTACCCAGAAAGAGGGATTTTAATGGATGAGTTAATTAAAGAATATAATTTGTCTTTAAATAAAGTTAAAATAGCGAAAGAAAGTGCAAGTGAAGAGGAACAGAAGATTTTAGTAGATATGATTTCGGATTTGGAATTTGCGCTGATTTGGATGCGTACAGGGAGAAAAGAAAATAATAGACGAGGCGTTGAAAGACGGGCAGTTTATCAACGTGAGAGGGCATTTGATCCGTTATTAATGCAACGTTATTTTCGTAGTACGGATGATAATGTTTATGAATGGGACAATCATTTACAAGAACATACAATTGGTGAGTGGGAAAAGATTCAATTAGAGGATGCGCTCTCTGTATTAACTGAGCGTGAAAAGGAAGTGTACTTAATGTCTAGAGGATACTGCTTGTCTTACAGTGAGATTGCTAATTATTTGATAATTAGTCGTAGTACGGTTCAGACAATGGTTGAGCGGGCAGAAAAAAAGATTATAAGGAAAACTAATGAGAGTCTTTTTTGTTTGAACATTTAAAAGACTTATGGATACATGATTATGAAAAGAAAAAGCGACTATTGTCATTCCTATAAGCTGACCGATAGTATAATATTAAAATATTGAGAAAAAGAAGTGATAATTAAAACATTTATGTTACTACTTTATAAAGTTGAGTGAAGTAATTTTAGGTGGGGGAAGATAAAGTGGAACTTTTGTACGTATGGATTGATAATTTTCAAGAAGGATTGATAGAAGAGCAAGGATTTAATTTTGATAATCGTTTTAAGTATCATTTGAAATACAACGAGGGTAATGGAAAATTTGAATTAAGTATAAAACCAAATCATAATTACTTGGAGGATTTTTTTCAACCTGAAAATCATAATTTAGAACAACTAGCAACTATTAAGAATGTAACTGCGATTGTAGGGCAAAATGGGGCTGGTAAATCAAGTATAGTTGACTTTTTAAAAGATAATTTTGGAGCAGATAGTCTAAGGGAGTATGAGGATGGGAGCGAGAGGTATCTTTATATCTTACGTGAGTATAAAAATTCAAGAATGGAACACTATATATGTTTTTCTAAAGAAATGAAGATTGATATTAAAGTAGATAACGAAACAAGCTATTTTTATGAAATAAGAATTGGTAGTGGTCTCCCTCGTAATTTAAAAGATACAACTTTAATTTATTTTTCAAATGTATTTGATAATAAAGAGGAATATTCGAATGAATCAATGGTAAATATCTCAACGAATCATTTGGCGAGTAATTTTTATAATTACCAATCTAATTATATTGAAGGAGAAGGGCCCAGTTTTAAATTCCAGGAGGTAAAAAGACAGATCCGTTTTATTCAAGCAGTAAAAAGTGAGTTGAAACAATTTGAATTGCCATTTAATGTGCCAAACCAAATTGATTTAATTTTTAC
The DNA here is from genome assembly GCF_056738645.1 of Bacillus sp. PK3-067. Lineage (NCBI taxonomy): Bacteria > Bacillati > Bacillota > Bacilli > Caryophanales > Bacillaceae > Bacillus > Bacillus sp. PK3-067. The sequence continues at coordinate 2,011,511 of NZ_CP096490.1, forward strand.
GGGTATAGAATCTACTAGGAGAAGTATGATTTCAGAAGGGAAAAATATAATAGATTGTATTAGGGAGCTTGGATCGGATATAAGGAGAAAAATATTCCAGCTACCTGTGGATGAGGAAGAGCGAAAGATTATAATAGGATTTACTAGATGTATCCTCAATCATTTAGTTCGAGAATTAAGTGATTTGAAATTTAGAAGGGCTATAGAATTTCCATTTAGGCTTTTTAGAGATGAAAGTGATGAAAGTAATAAGAACGATTTTATTAGACTTGTTAGAGGGATAAGGAGATTTTCAAGAGTGATTAGAAAAAGAAATGAGGGGGGGAATGAATTAGCTGACATGCTAAAAGGTTTAACCATATTTATGCTGATGTTTTATAGGTCTTACCGTTTTAGAGTAGAGGGCATTAAAAGGGCGAAATATAAACTCTCTTTTACACTTGAAGAGTTAAATGGAGGGGAATTAGAAGAGTTTATAGATTTATATGAAAATTGTTATTTAAATCATGAGTTTATTAATTTCTCATGGAGAAACCTTAGTAGTGGGCAGCAAGCTTTAATAAATATTTATTCACGGTTTTATTTTGTTTCTAATAGATGGGAACTGACTGAAAATCCTAAGAATGATTTATTAATTTTTATTGATGAGGGAGAGGTATACTTACATCCTCATTGGCAAGGGAAGCTCCTAAATAGTTTGATTGAATATTTTCCAGTTGTATTTGGGAATAGAAGTGAGGGAGAACAAAGAAATATTCAATTAATACTTACATCGAATTCTCCTTTTATACTTTCTGATCTCCCAAGTACAAATATTATATTTTTAAAGAAAGAAGGGGAGAAAACTGTAGTGATAGGTGGTTTAGATGAATATAATCAAACCTTTGCGGCAAATATTCACTCTTTACTAGCACATTCTTTTTTTATGGAAGATGGCGTTACAGGTGCTTTTGCCAAAAGGAAAATTAATGAAATAGTTCATCTTCTTGTTAAAGGGGATATAAATAGAATTTTGCAAAATGAGCAAAAAATTGAGAGAACTATTAATTTAATCGGGGAACCGGTAATTCGTAACAAGTTGTCTCAAATGTTAAGAAATCGACTTTCTACTAGAATTATAAATGTAAATAATGAAATTGAACACCTGAAATCCCGTTTAGAAGAGTTGGAGATGTGGAAAAATGATACAAATAAAACGAGATAATTTACATATACTTGCTGAAAGTCATTATAAGGAATTCTTTGAAAAAAGGGGATTTTTGAAAGAGTTAAAAGAGCTTAAAGAGAAAGAAACAAATGTTTTGCAAAAGAAATTTTTCACGTATTTATATAGCAACATTAAAGATATAATCATGGGAAACCCAAAATGTTTAAACCGGATTTTAGAAAGTATAAAGAATAGTAATAAATTTATTATGTACCTAATTTCACAGCTCAATACCCTAGGAGCCAAGTTAAATAATCGAACAAAAAAACAAGAGAATTTAATAAAAGAAAAAGAAAATTTAATAAGGGAAAAAGCATTGCCAACTCAGTTATTAGAAATTGAAATAAAAATCCAAAAAGTGGAGAGTGAGTTACAACTTATTAAGCATTATATTGAGGAAGGAAAAAAACTTAATAACAAAATCGAGAAAATTTTTAACTATCCTGATTTTCGCAGACAGTATGGTAAGGATAGAAAAGAAAACAAGAATAAATGGGGAGCTTATGAATTAGTAAAAAAATTAAAAATAGAAGTTTGTCCTTATTGTAATAGACAATTTATTAGTATCGCTGAACCAGTAATTGGTGAGAAGGGTAAAACAAGGCCTGAATTAGACCACTTTTATAGTCAAGCTCGGTATCCTTTTTTTGCGGTTTCTTTTTTTAATCTTATTCCATGCTGTCATGTTTGTAATGCGAATCTAAAAGGTAGCAAAGAAATTGATATTGAAACCCTTTTACATCCATATGAAGAGGGGTTTGGTGACTTAGTTGAGTTCACAGTTAAGTTTAATGAGGAGGAAGATGAGATAGACTATGTTAATGCTTGGCTTTACAATCCTCAAATGTTTTCGATTGATTTTAAACTAAACGAGATTGAAAGACAAAAATATAGTCGTTCTGAGCTTAGATCTTTGCTTTATAAAATCAATAATAATAAGAGAACATTTAAATTAAAGTCTTTATATAATGTTCATACAGATTATGTTGGTGAAATAATAGCAAAATCAATTGAATATAATGATGACAGAATTGAGTCCATGTGTAAAGATTTTCCAGAGTTATTCCCAACAAAAGAGGATGCGGTAAGGTTAATATATTCTAACTATGTTGAGACGGAAAAAATAGATAAAAGAGTGTTAGCGAAATTAACTAGAGATATTACTAAAGAGTTTGGAATCAACTATACATAATAATAAAAGTCCCTAAGTATAAGGGACTTTTATTATTAAAACGCATTATTTAATAATAATCGTAGTTCATCCTTACTTAACCATGGCCTTTTCCTATGCAGCATCCTATGACAATTAGCACATACCATTACAATATCCTCTACTTTGGTTACAGAGCCCTCTTTAAGCTCTGAGACAGGTACAGTGTGATGCCCTTCAATGAAATCTTTTCCTAATGCCCCGTATGCCTTATAAAAATCAAAACCACAAACTTCACAAAACAGCTTTCCACCATGTAGTTGTTTAAATCGCTCCTTAGCCAATTTAATCACTTTGCTGTTACGTTCGTAAGATAGATGTGCCTTAAGGATTTGTCTGCCTTCAAAAAATCCTTCTTCGCCGTCTATTAAATCAGAATTACTATTAGTATCGTAATCTCTTAGCCCCCATAAACCATTTCCTTTACCATTTACAGCATAAAATAAATCTTGCTCACCTTTGTAAATATCACATTCACTTGAATGTTGATAAATGGTTTTTCTAATTCTTGCAGCTATAGACTGTTCGTGTTGATATCTACTCAAGTCAATTTTATTACGCTCCATAACCTTTGTTTTAATTTGATTCAGTGTTCCAGTACCTTCTAGTTCAGTTAATATTGCTATAATTTCATCTAACCATAAATTCCTGTTGGACATACAAATACCTCCTAATAAAACGTGTGTACCTATTTTTATTTTAATCTTTTACATTTATATATTCATATTTTATTGCAATGGAAGTAAATGGTTATATATAATTATAGAAGAGTTTACCAATGAAAAGTAACTGGGGGATTCAAAAAATGAATCAAACTATTTTAGAGAAAGTCCTAAAATTTCGGGACGATAGGAACTGGAAGCAGTTCCACAATCCTAAAGATTTAGCTATCTCTCTTTCTTTAGAGGCGAGTGAGTTGTTGGAGAATTTTCAGTGGAAAAGCAGTGAGGAAGCTGTAGAAACAAAAATAGAAGACATGAAAGATGAGTTGGCAGATGTACTCATTTATTCAATGCTGTTAGCAGATCAATTGGATATTGATTTAGAAGAGATTATTTTAAACAAAATAGAAAAAAACAATAAAAAATATCCAGTAGAGAAATCTCGAGACTCTAAAAAGAAATATAATGAAATTTAAAAAAGGTGGAATTAAATATGTTATATCTTTTTACTGCAAGTAATGATAGTGCTATAAAAAATTTGGAAGCTACTATTGAAAACCCATATCCTATTTCTACATGTTTAGCAGATTTAGATGTCGATACAGTAACTAAACTTAAAGATAATGGATTAAATGAGAATGTATGTATGTGGGGAGCAACTCCTGGTTCTTCAAATGTTGATAGATGGGGAAAGTTAAAAGAGGGTGACAGGATTTTAGCATATTCTAAAGGGGAATTTAAGTTTTACGGGACGATTTTTGCTAAGACTCATAACCCAGCTGTAGCTAGAAAAATTTGGAGAACCAACGATAACGGTGAAACGTGGGAATACATCTATTTTATTAAGGATCTAAAACCTGTAAACATTAAAGCAATAGAATTCGCAGCTTTCTTTGGCTACAAATTGAACCATAAACCACAAGGATTTACTAATATTGATTCAACAAAATTAGAAATTAAATTAGCGAAATATAAATCTATTGATAATATTATTAAAGTGTTGAATGAGAGTTTTATTCTTTCTGAGGATGAGCAAGAGGAAGATATGTATCAGGCTAATATTGATTCGGATTATAGTAATGTAAAGGTTGCAGAAGAGGGTAAACCAGAAAAACGAAAAATCCTGAAAATGGAAACTGGTAAAGAAGTATGGCCACGTGATTCCCAAAAAGCTAAGCAGGCTATTAAACAGGCGGAATTTAAATGTGAAATAGATGACACACATGAAACATTTGTATCGAAAGCCAGCCGAGAAAATTATATGGAGGCCCATCATCTAATACCGTTAAGAATGCAACATGATTTTGAAAATAGTTTAGATGTTGTTGGAAATATAGTTAGTATATGTCCGAACTGTCATAGGTTGATTCATTTTGGAAGAGCCAAAGATAAGAAAAAAGTTTTAGAACTTCTCTTTGAACAAAGAAAAGGTTTTTTGAAGAAGTTTGGTATTGAAGTATCTCTCAAAGAGCTCTTTGGATATTATGGAATTCTAAAATAAGGATATCCATAGCTATAAGTGAAGGTAGAATGTTTCATACTTAAACATAGGTATTATTGTGATGGGAATTTAAATTTTGTCTTTTGAAAGTATCAATAATTTGTATTATTTTTATAGGGTTATATATTTTTCCTTTGCTCTGCTGTATAGCAGAGCTCTTTTTTGTCGTACAAAAGCCACCTATATATGTAGGGTGAAACTTCACATACCGTATATATTTTATTAATTAATAAGGACATTGTTGTAGTGGTGTTTTAAATCTTTATATATTATTTTTATGATTTATTTGTTAAAATATTCTTCTGTTACATTTTTAATAGAAGGAATGATTGCTTTGAAAAAAATAAAGATGATTATTGGTCTTACAGGTATTTTATCTGTAATAACAATACCTACAGTAGCAATTGCAGTAGCGAAGGATGTATCTAAATTAGAAGAGGTTATAAAAGAAACAACGAAGTTAGGAATGAGTTTAGTCATAGGGTTAATCGCTATTTCAATAGCTTGTATAGCACTTCTTTCTAAAAGAAAAAGAAATTTAGATAAACAGTATTATTTAGATTATTTGATTCTAATGATGGGAATGTTAGTGCTCTTTTTTCTAGTTTTTCTTTTTGGATATATTCCGATAAAAACTAACTTTGCAATTGCTACAATTATCATGTATTTTGTAATAACTTTTGGTTTAATAGTATTAGCAGTTGCAGATACATATAAAGTCATAAAGAAAACTTTGGAATAAAAACCGTCTAAATTAATAGATGGTTTTTATTTTTGGTGAAAATTAATAAAACAAACACAACTTAATTTAGCTATTGTAAGTACAGTGTAGTTATCAATTTAGAGAGTTACCCTGTTAAACGTTTCACAAAAAATATTGATATTTTGTTATAATGAATTATAAATATTAATAAGCAGGGTGGATATAATGAGATACGAGATTTTTTCAAGTAGATTAAGAAAACAGCAAGAGGGAATTTCTGATGTATATATTTATGATAAAGTCCCGGAAAAATTAAGGATCCAAGTAATTCACATTTGGCATGAGGCGATTGGTGCACGTAATACAGAGGTATGGAGGAGAATCGATAAAGTACTTTCAAAAGAATTGGGTTTATTTAGTTTAGTAGATGAGGAATATAGTCTCGATTTGAGAGAAGGTTGTGAAAATTTTTTAATGTCATGTGATGATATTCATGCCTTGGATATAATAGAATTATCTTTTTTTATTTTGAGTCAATTCTATCTAATATATGAACCAGTTAGCTATAGGTTTAACCATGAGATAGATGAAAGTTTTGAAGATGCAATTAATGAATTGAATTATAGGTTTAAGGATAATGGAGTAGGTTATGAATTTATTAATAATGCCCTTATTCGAATTGATCAAACTCACATGCATCAAGAAGTTATAAAACCAGCCATCTCCTTATTATTGGAAGAAGGATTCGAAGGTGCTATGGAAGAATTTTTGAATGCACATAGATATTATCGTACAGGTAATTATAAAAGTGCTTTAGTAGAAGCGTTAAAGTCTTTTGAAAGTACTATGAAAACAATCTGTGATAAAAAAGGATATGTATATAATAGAGATAGTGATGCGGCCCAAAGATTAATTACAGTTCTATTAGAAAATAATTTAATTCCTCAGTACTTGCAGACTCATTTTTCTGGTTTAAGAAGTACGTTAGGAGCTGGATTGCCTACAGTAAGAAATAGACAAGCTGGCCACGGACAAGGTTCTGAATCTTTAATAGTTGAACCATACTTTGTTGAGTATGCCCTTAATTTAGCTGCAACTAATATCGTGCTTCTTGTTAAGGCTTATAAAGGATAAATACATATATCGAAATTAAAGTAGCGAATTCGCTGCTTTTTTATTTTGGATAGAAACAGGAACTGTTGAATTTTACTGTGAGGTGGTGTAAGTGGAAGATGAGAACAGAGATGTTCCTACATGCTCTGCTTGTAATGAACCGTGTATGTGGACGTTAAAAATGCCATTAACTATTAATTACCTTGATAAAACGTATATCCGTGAAGTAACTACAGATAACGCTAATATATGCATTGAATGCTTAGAAAAAGAAGTGCAAACCATTGGATAAGGAGGCAGGTGATATGTAAGTATGGCCAGACAACGAAGCCCAGACCGTGATAAAGCGTATCAACTATTTAAAGAACATAATGGAGATATTACTAATCGTAAAATTGCTGAATTATTATCTACATCCGAAAGAACTGTTTCAGAAAAAACGGTCGGTGGATGGAAAACGAAAGATAAATGGATACAGCAATTGAATGGAGTACTCCATAAAAATGAACGGAGTACTCCAAAGAAAGATGCGGAGTACTCTAAAAAGAAACCAGGAGCACCTAAAGGCAATAAGAATGCTTTAAATAATCGTGGTGGAGCTAAGAGAGGTAATAGAAATGCTATAGGTAATTCCGGTGGTTCTGCGCCATTACGTAATAGTAATGCCGTTAGTCATGGTTTATATAGAAAGTATTTACCACAAGAATTATATGATTTGAAAGAAGAATTAGAAGAAGCGATTAACAACGATCCATTATCGATTTTGTGGGAAAGTATAATGCTGCAGCACGCTCAAATCATTCATGCTCAACGTATTATGTTCGTTAATAATAAAGAGGACATGACAAAGGAGCTACGAAAGAAAAAGTTCAGTGAAAGCGGATTTGAAGAAGAGTGGGAAATTCAATTTGCTTGGGATAAACAAGCGAGTTTCTTAAATGCTCAATCTAAGGCCCTTTCTACTTTATCTGCTCTTATTAGAGATTTTGACAGGTTAGCTAATATAGATGATGAACGTCGCGCTAAACTTGAATTTATACAGGTTCAAATCGATAAGATTAAATCCACTACTAATAATGATGATAATAATATTGAGCCAGTTGTCATTGTAGATAATATCAGTGGTGATTTAAATGTCTAAAAAGAAGATTGATGAAATACTTCCACCGGCGTTTCACCAAGTTTGGTTAGCCCGTAAATGTGAAGCGATATTAAAAATCGTTTGTAAAGGCGGGCGTGGTTCCGGTAAATCTACTGATATATCCATTTGTATTGTTATGGATCTTATTCAGTTTCCTATTACAGTGCTATGCATACGTAAAGTAAAGGATACAATAAGAGAATCCTGCTATGAACAAATAAAAGAAGCGATAGAAATACTAGGTGTAGAGCATTTATTTCGTTTTAAAGAAAGTCCTATGGAAATCATTTATAAGCCGCGCGGAAACAAAATGATATTCCGTGGTGCTGATGACCCTGCAAAAATAAAATCTATTAAAATAGCGAAGTATCCGGTTGCTATTGCATGGTTTGAAGAATTGGCCGAATTTAAATTAGAAGAAGATGTTTCTACAATAGAGAAGTCTATTTTGCGTAAAGAATTACCGAATGGATTGCGATATAAAATGTACTATTCATATAACCCACCAAAGAGAAAACAGTCCTGGGTTAACAAGAAGTTTGAAACGCAATTCAAACCGAAAAATACATTTGTACATCATAGTACATATCACGATAATCCCCATATTTCTAAGCAATTTGTGGAAGAAGCAGAAGAAACGAAAAGGCTTAAGCCACAGCAATATGAACACGAATACGAAGGGAAACCAACAGGCAGTGGCATTGTTCCATTTAGTAATCTCACATTCAGACGTATTACAGATGATGAAATTAAAACATTTGATAATATACGTCAAGGGATTGACTGGGGTTATGGAAATGACGCGCTGTCTTTTGGTCGTATGCATTATGATAAAACGCGTAGGAAACTTTATATATTCGGTGAAATACATGGCGTTAAAATCAGTAACCGTTTATTAGCTGAAAAGATTAAGAAACTTGGCTGGGATGATGTTGAAATAATTGCGGATTCATCGGAACCAAAATCAATTGATGAAATGAAAAATGATCACGGTATTAAGAGAATCAAAGGAGCAGTTAAAGGCTCTGGTTCTGTTGAATACGGGGAAAAATGGTTAGACGATTTAGAAGAAATTATAATTGACCCCGAACGTTGCCCAAAAACTGCAGGTGAATTTGAAAATATTGATTATGAAGTTGATAAAGATGGTAATCCCAAAAATAGATTACAAGATAAAGATAATCATAGTATCGATATGACCCGTTACGCGTGTGAGGACGATATGAGTAAACGTAAAGTAGTTATGGGTGGAAAGGTTAAAAGAGTGTAGTCGGACATTTATTGTTCGGCTATTTCTTTTGCTCTTTATTAATAGAAGAAAGGAGGACATACAAACGATATGAGCGATAAGAAAACAATTAAGAATGTAAAAGTATTTGGTATTAATAAAGCAGCAGATGATCCAAAGAATAAGGAAGACAACAGCAAACAAATGGCAGTTGACCCATTTGCACAAATATATGGTGATAAGGGATTGATTAAACCACCTTATGATATGAAAGTGCTGCTTGATATAAAGGAAAGTAATCCTATTCATTCTGCTTGCATTAGCGCTAAAGTTGATGATATTGCTGGTGTTGGTTTTGACTTTGCTCCTTTTGAAGAAGTAAAAGAAGCAGCGAGCCAGGAGCAATATAAAAGGTTAAAAGACTTTATGAGGAATTGTAATCCGGAAATGACAAGCTCCGAGATCATAAGGGCCGTATGGGACGATTATGAAACAGTCGGATGGGGCATTATTGAAGTCGTTCGTAATAACAAAGATGAACCGTCAGAACTATACCACATTCCAGCTCATACGGTTCGTGCTCATAAAGATAAAGTACGCTTTGCTCAAATTGTAAATAACAAAGAACGATGGTTTAAAAAGTTCGGTTATCCTGATGATTTCCGTCTTGCTGATGGTAGGTCGCTAAATGCAGAGGATGTTGCAGAAAACGGAACAGAAAAAGCCGGAGAAGTAATTGTTATTCGTAAATTCGGTTCTCGTTCTTCTTATTATGGAATACCTAATTATGTTAGTTCTATTGGCTCAATAGTTGGCTCTCAAGCAGTAAGAGATTACAATATTAACTTTTTTACAGGCAAGACTATTCCAGACGCTCTGCTATTCCTTGAGGGTGTCGATGAAATAGATGAGGGAACAGAAAACGAACTAAAAGCATTTTTCTCTGCAGAAACTAAGGGTGAACATCATAAGTTGGCCGTAGTTCCTGTTCCACCAGGAGCAACAGCTAAGTTAGAAAAAGTCAGTCCAGACGTAAAAGAAGGTAGTTTCCGTTTATATAAGCAGGATAGCGCAATGGAGATATGTGTGGCCCATCGTGTACCACCTTATCGTATCGGTTGGGCTATGACAGGTTCATTAGGACAAACAACTGCTAAAGAAATGAACGAGATGTACAAGCGTTCTATTATTGAACCTGGACAAGAAATATTAGAACATCGATTAAATAATCAATTGTTCCGTGTATTTGCTGAAATACTAGGCGGTTTAGATTGGCATTTCAAATTAAATGAAATCGATACGGATGATCGTGAAGCAGATTTGAAGTATGCAAAAGACAGTTATGAAGGTGGAATATTAAAACTGAATGAGTCCCGTAAGGTAGTAGGTTATGACCCTGTACCAGAAGGGGATAAATTCTTTGATGGTACAACTGAACCTTCTCTACCGGAACCAATTGCAAAAGCTGCAGATAATGAGCAAGATAACTTAATTGCTATTAATGCATTTAGGGAAAAGCATGAAGAAGTAGAAAAAGCTATGCAAAAGAAGGTAGCGGATTTTTTTCCGAGCAGGGAAAACGGCTATTAAACCTGCTTCCCATTATTCGTATTAATAAGGCAGATGAAGAGATTAATCTTGTAATTGCAGAAACAGAAGTTGATGAATTTCTGGATAGTGTCGATTGGGATGAAGAAAGACAAATGTTTGTCGATGAAGTCACAGACACTCTGCAGGATGATGTAACAGAGTTTGTACAAAGTGCTATAGCTTCTAATGGTTTAACCTGGATAGTTTTAGATCCAATAGGTGACGTTGCTGCAAAATGGGTTGCTACTTATGCATTTGAATTAGCAAAAGTAATCCATGAAACTACTAAAGATAGATTAAGAGAAACGATGTTAAAGAATCTTAGTGAAGGAATGGGTGTCGATGCATTAAGTGTTTCTATTGCAGATGTGATGTCAGAAGCAAGTAACTACAGAGCAATGATGATTGCGCGCACAGAAACAACATATGCAATGAATTATGGAAATTTAATTGCTTATAAGGGTACAAATAGAAACAAGAAAACATGGCTTACAGGAAACGATGAGCGAGTTTGTAAAGAATGTGGTGGTTTACATGGGGAAACGGTAGATATTGATAATCTATTTAGCAATGGAAAGATGTGTCCGCCAGCTCATCCACATTGCCGCTGCACTATGATTTCAGAAGAGTAATAAAATATACCTATTTGATTGGGGTTTCATCGTCAAAACGTATGCGGCTTTAAATTGGCTACTATGCGTTTTGACAGTGGAACCCCAATCTTTATAGGGAAGGAGGTAAAACGATGGGATATGAACTAAAAAACGCCAATATCAGTTATGTTTCATTAGTTACAAAGGGCGCTAACGGTCGTCAATTTGCCATTATGAAAAGTGAATCTGCTAAACAACCAAATATATCAAAGCAAGTTCCAATCCTTAAAACAGAGGAAGAGAAGCAGCTTGTTACAGGTGTGGTATATGAACCAGATGTAGAAGATTCACATGGAGATACAATGACCGCAGAAGAAATTGAAAAGGCTGCATATACCTTTATGGAAAATTACCAACACATCGATAAGCAACATGATGAAATTGCTGGTAAAGGAACAGTTGTTGAAAACTGGATTGCTAAAAGTGATATGACAGTAGGCGAACAAGAAGTAAAAGCAGGAACATGGCTTATGACTGTTCGTGTTGATGATGCAGATACGTGGGAAGAAATTAAAAAAGGTGAAGTCACTGGTTTTTCTATGGGTGGATTTGGTGAACGTGTGGAAATCGCTAAGACTGATGATTTTACTCATGAAGATAAAGGTCTTATTCGAAAGATGTTAGATTTCGTTAAAGGTGAAACTCACAAAATCATAAAAGGCGAAGTAAAAGACCGCTTTATTGATGAAAAACAAAAACGTGATTTACGAGCTGTATTTAATTTGTTTGAAGATGTGTTCTATTGGGAGATTTGGGAAAGTAATCCCGATATCGACCGAATGACGGCTGCTCTTGATGATATGAAGGACATACTTTCTTCTATTAAAGGCGGTTATACCATTGCGAAATCAGAAGACAGTGTACAAGCAGAAAGCATTGTTTTAGAAAGTATTAAAAAAGCTGGTAAAGTATTATCCCAAAAGAATCATACAAAATTAGATGAAGCATTAGCTTTAATTACTGAAATAAAAGAAGCTGCTTCACCACAGGAGGAAGATGAAATGAAAGCAGAAGATATTGCAGAGATTGTAAAACAAGCAGTAGAACCACTAGCTACTAAGTTAGAAAAGATTGAAAAGCAGGTGAATGGTGAAGAGGTAGAGCCGACGCCAGAAGAGCAAACAGAAGAAGAAAAAGCTGCAGCAGTTATTCAAAAAGCACTAGAACCAATTACAAAGCGACTTGAAAATATTGAAAATGCTGCTTCTATCCGTAAAGGTTTAGATCCAGATGAAGAAGTTACACCAGGACAACAACAAATTAAAAAATCTAAATGGGCAGGATTGAACCTGTAAGGGGAGGATTTATCATTATGACAATGACTAACGCACAATTATTAAAACGTTTAGATCGTATTGAAAAGGCAGCAATGACAACAAGTGGAATGAATGCAGGGTTATTAAATCCAGAACAAAGTAAAGAGTTCTTCCGTATGGCATTTGATACAACGCCATTCTCACAATTACACCGTAAAGAAATGCGTAAAGCAAAACAAGGTGAATTAGATAAAATTGCAATTGGTGGCCGTATCTTACGTAAGAAAACAGAAAACAGCGATGATAATTACCGTGCAGGTGTTCAAACTTCCAAAATTGAGTACAATACAAAGGCTATTCGTTTACCTTGGGAAATTACAGAAGAATTACTCCGCGAAAATATTGAAGGTGAAGGTTATGAAGATACTGTAATGGCTCTTATGTCTACACAATTAGGTATCGATTTAGAGGATTTACATTGGAATGGTGATACAGAATCTTCCGACGGAATGTTATCTATTAATGATGGATGGTTGAAAAAAATCAAGAAATCGAAAGAGTCTCATATTGTCGATCATGCTAAATTGGTAACTGGTACAGGCGAAGCTGCTGCGGCAAATGGATTTGGAAAAGGCTCTATCTTTGCTTTATCCGGTGCAATGCCAAATAAATATAAAAACAGCAACCTACGTTGGATTATGTCTCCAAGCCGTAGAGAGAAATGGATTGAGTATTTAACAAATCGTCCTACTGGTGCTGGTGATGCTGCGTTACTTGGAGCAGGAGATCAAGTTAATAAACCAATGGGATACGGAATTGTTACGGTTCCATCTTTAGAAGACGATGTTATTATTCTTGCAGACCCTAAAAACTTTATTGCAGTTAATACATACGACACTCGTGTTCGTAAAACTACAGAAGGTAAAACTGCAGTAATGGAAGATAAACGATTCTATGTAATTCACTTTGATGATGATGCTGTAATTCAAGAAATGGATGCAGTAGCAATCCTAACAAATATTCCGGATACGTTTGGAGCTTAATATCCAGGCGTATTTTTTATGGGAATAAACCCTTTTTTATTAGGGTTTTGAATGTATACTTTTTTAATATTTTCTTGTTTTTAATAGAAAACGAGTTAGAACCAATAAAACCAACAATACGAATGTAAACTTTTATGTAATAGTTTACATTCGTGAAAGGGGTGTTAATTATGAAAGTAGTTACGCTGCGATACGGTGGCACTTACACCGCTTATGGACAAAAGTTTAAGAATGGCCAAGAAGAAACAGTTGCAAATGAAAAAGCTGATTACCTTGTAAGTACTGGACATTTTGAACTTGTAAAAGAAGTCGATAAGAAGGAGAAAGAAACATAATGGATATTACCTTGCAGGACGTTAAAGGCCGCGTAAATGTGCAGAAGATGCCTGATACAGTAATTCAAGAACTAATAGATTACTATGCAGTTATTGTTAGAAAGTATTTAAGAGTTAAGCCGGAGAATCCAATGAAAGAAGTCATTCAAACAAGCAAACTAGCGTGGCTTTCTTTTCCTGCTGAATCTATAGCAAAAGTTACTCATGTTAGTTCGAAACAAGATATGACCGATTCTATTACTGTAAATGGCCGTATTGTTTATGGTTTATCCGAAAATCAATTGTATGAATTCGAATATAAGATACAAGACTATGATGATCTGCAGGTACTTATGAAGAAATGTATTATTGATTTGGTTGTTTCTGCAGTAGTTCGTGCTAACTTACAACGAAAAGGTATGAAAACATCGGAGAGTATTGGCGATTATTCGTACCAGATTAGCCCAGAAACGCTGGATGAACCAGCAACAAACAATAAGATACTCGATGGTTTAAAAAGCTTTAGAGCAAGAGTTAAGCCGGTGATGGCTACATGAATACGTACTTCGATGATGGCGATATGGATGATTTATATATTCATGAGGTAGTAGTAAAACGAAAAATGAAAAAGAAACAATCCTCAGGTAATTATGCAGAAGTAGATGAAGACGTATATGAGAATATGACTTGTCGTGTAACTACTAATTCTGCTGCTGATAATGAGAGGTTTAAGCGTGATAAACAAAATTTCGATACAACCTTTAAGATATATGCACCTGCTTCCTACAAAATTAAGCCTAATGATCGTATCCATTTCAAAAGTGAAGAATTAGGCGTTGATTATATGTTTGAAGTAAAAGGCGAACCACGTAATCCTGCATTTATGAATCATCACATTGAAATTTATTGTGAAAAGGTATGATTCTATATGGCGAATTCAGTAGAAATTGAGTACTCAAGCAATATGGAGCAAGTAAAGACGCATATTAATGCTATGTGTGTTGAAAAAGTTACAGCAGCATCTATTCATTTACAAAATCAAGTTAAGAAGAATCTCACAGGTAGCCGTAGCGGTAAGCAATATAAAATACCTCATACGAGTCGTAAATATACTGCTTCTAAACCAGGGGAAGCTCCTGCTGTTCGTACCGGTGACTTGCTAAATTCGATTAAATACAATGTTAAACGATCACAATCAGAGGTATTGGGTGCAGTAGGGAGCGATTTGAAAAAAGCAATATGGCTTGAAACTGGTACAAGTCATATGGAAGCCCGTCCATTCCTATTAAAAGCGTTTGAAAAAGAACGTAGAGAACTTAAAAGAATGATGGGAGGGTAATACATGTCTAACGCTATTGAAGCTATTAGAATGCTTGTAGAGAACGATGAAATAATAAAAGCTAATCTATCAGAATATGGTGAAGGCGAGGACAAAGGCCCTGCTTTTACATTCCAAACCGCACAAGATGATATGAACATGCCTTATGCAGTTATAAGAATTGAAGCAAATAATCCGGATGACGTTGAAATTATAGACCGAATGATTCTTAATTTTGATGTGTATTGTGATAACGGGGATTATGATAAGGCAAATGCAATTGCTACACGTATTGAGAAGTTACTAGATAGAGAAGTCGGTTTAAAAGATGATGGGATACTTTCTATACATCGTGCAGGTAGTATCCCTGTACCAGATGAAGACCCATCTATCATTCATATAAATGTAAAATTTCTTGTCCGAACCATGCGAACGGACTTGTATTAGGGGGTAGGACAAATGAGCTGGAAATTAATTAATGGTGTCCGTGAAGGGACTACTGATAATTTTGTTATCGGTCCTGGTGTCATGTACAAAGGGTTTAAAAGTGTAAAAGAATTAGGTGAACTTGTAGGAGCGACTACAGGCGGAACTAAAGTGGGTTTTGATCGTGAGTATTATGATGCAGATATTGATGGTGTGCTAGGTAAAATGGTGCGTGGTAAGTGGTTATTAAAAGATGAACCGCATGTAGAACTTACATTAGTGGAGTTTACAAAAGAAAACCTGCAGTTAGCTTTACCTGGGATGACGGTAGATAGTACAACTGAAACTGATTACGATATTATGAAACCTTCAAATGATATTCCTGATTCAAACTATCATGATATTGCACTCATTGGTATGATTTCGGGTAGTGAATTACCTGTTATATTCGTAATTCGTAATGCAATGGTTGTTTCTTCTATTGAGGTGGATCTAAAAGACGGTAAAGGAACGGTTGGTTTGAAATGTAAATTTATCGGTCATTACAGTGAATCTGCACCAACTACACCACCATACGAAATCTATTTACCAAAGA
The DNA here is from genome assembly GCF_056738645.1 of Bacillus sp. PK3-067. NCBI lineage: Bacteria > Bacillati > Bacillota > Bacilli > Caryophanales > Bacillaceae > Bacillus > Bacillus sp. PK3-067. The sequence goes on from NZ_CP096490.1 coordinate 2,027,471, forward strand.
AAAAGAAAGCAACAGTACAAAAAGCACCGGCTACCGCATAAATGGTAGTCGGTTTTCTATTGCATAAAACGAGCTGAATACAAAAAAAGGAGCGGACAAAATGACTTCTATATTAGAAAAAATGATGAATACCGGTACAGAAATAACAATTTTAGGCGAAAAAGTAACAATGCGACGATTAAATGTAACAGACGTTTGGCGATTCGCTAAGATTATTTCGAAAGTTGGACGTAGCGCAATAGTTAACTTTGCTGATTTTGGTAAGGATAAGCAAGCAATGGATGAACTTACTAAAGCAGCAGAATCTCTTCCAGAAGAAGAAAAACAAGCGCAATTAGTTGCACTTAAAGAGAAGCAGCAACAAAAAGGATTAGAATTTGCTTTCCGTGTTCTAACGATGATTCCTGCTTGTGAGGATGATTTTACAGAGTTCTTTGCTAGTTTATTAAAAGTGAAAGCTGAAGAATTTAGACAGTTCCCTCCGGAAGCAATGGTTTCTGTTATTCAAGGATTACTGGAAAGTGAAGACTTAATGACTTTTTTCAACCAGGTCAAGGGACTCGTGAAAGTTCAGAGCGAGAAATGGAGCCAATCAGCAGCAGCTCCGATTCAAGCTTAAACGAAAATTCAGATGAATATTTAGAGGAAGCCGAACAAAATATGTTACGTGCTTTCGATAAGATCCAAAAACGGTATGGATGGACAGATGATTATGTCTTATCAATACCGTATTCGCGTTTAATGGACCTGTTTTCTTTAATTGCACGAGAAGAGCAGCAAGAAGAACTAAATGAGTGGAAGAAGATGGCGTTCATTGGCTTTCAAACCCGTCAACTTGAAGAAGGTACTACTTTTAATGATTATCTTCAAGCCTTTGGACTAACTGACACCCAGGACGATAAAGAAGCATCTTATGAAATGGGTGAAGTATGGACGAAAGAAGAGTGTGAAGCGCATGTTGAGCAGATTATGGCTCACTTCCAGGAAGAAGACGATGAAGAATAAAATGGTTATCGGCCCCAGAAGGGGGTGCGTAAATGTTAGCTGAAATGTTCCAACTGTTCGGAACGATTGGTATTAAAGCAGAAGGCGCTTATAAAGATTTACAACAGTTTGAAGATCGAGTACAAAAGACTGCAAATGGAATGCATGATAAATTCCAAAAGGCAGGGGAATCAATTAGTCATGTAGGTAACAAAATGAAAGATGTTGGTACAAACATGACAACGGGCGTTTCCTTACCTTTAGCTGGTATCGGTGCTGCAGCTGTAAAAGTAGCTTCTGATTTCGATACTTCTCAAAGAAACATCCAATCTTCTTTAGGTCTTACTGAAAAAGGTGCTGAAAACCTTGGTAAAATCGCAAAAGAAACTTGGAAAGATGGATTTGGCCAAAGTATTGAAGAAGTGGATCAGTCTCTTATAAAAGTGTATCAGAATATGAAAGACGTTCCTCACGAAGAATTAGAAGAAGCTACAAAAAGCGCTATGACATTGGGTAAAACATTTGATTCTGATATCAATGAAGTAACTCGTGGTGCAGGACAGTTAATGAATCAGTTTGGTATTTCTTCAAAGGAAGCATTCGATTTATTTGCTGCTGGTGGACAAGAAGGTTTGAACTATTCAAATGAAATGTTTGATAATGTGGCGGAATATGCGCCATTGTACAAACAAGCCGGCTTCTCTGCTAACGAGATGTTTACCATTATGGCAAACGGTACTCGTGATGGAAGTTATAATCTCGATTACATTAACGACCTTGTAAAAGAGTTCGGTATTCGGGTACAGGATGGTTCTAAAGGTGTATCTGATGCCTTTGCTGAAATGTCACCCCAAACACAAAAGGTCTGGGATAACTTTAACAAAGGTAAAGGAACTTCTGCAGATGTGTTTAATGCCGTCTTAGGTGATTTAGGTAAGATGGACGATAAAGTAAAAGCAAACCAACTTGGTGTTGCTGTATTCGGTAGATGATAAATTGTGCCGAAATAAAATCGCGGTATAAAGCAAAGAGGGTGCGAATCCTAATTTGAACCGAAGGATATACAAAGTATAGCCAGGGGCAGAGCATAGAAGGTGAAAAGATATAATCCTTCCACGAGACCGCGACACTTATTAGTGAAAACGTATGCCGAACTTACAGGAAATGAACTGTAAGAAGTAGAGGATAAAAAGCCTTTACGATAACACAATTGACAAAGTGGGAAGACATGGGTGCTCAAGCTGTCTTAGGTCTTAATAATGCAAATGGTGCGTTAGGCGATGTCGAGGGCACAATGGGAAAAATGCAGAAGACGCAGCAAGAAGCTTTTGGTGTTCGTTGGCAAAAGTTAATGCGTACTACAATGGCATCTTTAGAACCATTAGGACAAGCTATTTTAGATATTGCAGAAGTGGCACTTCCTCCAATTATTAAAGCAGTAGAAGTTGCTGCAAAAGCATTTAGTTCTATGCCTAAACCGATTCAAATTGGTATTGTAGCAATTCTAGGTATGGTCGCTGTCTTAGGTCCATTAGTCGCCATGATGGGCTTTATGACAAGTGGGGTTGGTGCATTTGTTGGTTCATTAAGATTCCTAGTACCGATACTTACTAAAGTACCATTATTATTTACAGGTATTCTTAAAGTCGGCCCTAAACTTATCGGTATGTTTGGTGGAATTGGGAAAGCCCTAGCGCTGTTGGGTAGATCCATGATGACCTTACTTATGAATCCCTGGACGATTGCCATACTAGCAATTGTAGGATTAGTATATCTAATTTATAAAAACTGGGATGACATCGTAAAATACACCAAGAAAGCAGTTAAATGGATTGGCGATGTCTGTTCTAAAGCTTGGGACGCAACCGTAAAAGGTGCAAAAAAGGCATGGAATGGTTTAGGTAAGTTCTTCTCTGGATTTTGGAATGGTACAAAAAAACTTTTCAAATCTGCTTCATCATTTTTGGGTAAAGTCTTAGAAGAAGCTTGGAAATATATAAAACAAAGAATCGAATACAACATTAAAATTTGGAAAAACATTTTCGAGTTTGGATGGAATGCCATTAAATTTGTTTTTAATCTAGCATTAAGCGGTTTAAAAAAAATTGTAGATGGCACATGGAAATTCATTAAGAATAGTGTCCAAAAGGCAGTTAACACATGGAAGAAAATTTTCTCTACTGGATGGAATGCTATTAAAAGAATTTTCTCTATGGCTTTAGCAATAATAAAGCAGTACGTAAAAACCGAATTCGAAAAAATAAAAAATACAATATCCAGTGTTTTTAACACGATTAAGGAAATTGTAAAAAAAGCCTGGGACGCAATTAAATCAACCTTTACTACAGTATTAAAATTCTTAAAAGATTTTGTGAAATCTTCTTGGGAATCTATTAAAGATACAATTTCTAGCGTTATGAACACAATTAAAAATGTGATTCAATCGGCTTGGAATTTTATAAAGTTTACAATCATTAATGCAGTTCGTGAATTTGTTGGGTTTGTAATTACTAATTTCAACAAATTATATAACACAATAACCGATGTTGTTGGCGGTATAAAAGCATTTATTGTTAGTAACTTTAAAACTATAAAGAAAGCAATCACTGGTGCATTTACAGGGGTTGTAGATACTGTAAAAGATGTATTCAGTAAAGTTGGTTCTATAGTAAAAAATGTAGCAAAAGATGCAGTTAGCTGGGGAAAAGATATTATTGCCGGTATTGGTGAAGGTATGTCCGGTATGGCAGATTGGCTTATAAAAAAAGCTAAAGGAGTTGTTTCGGGAATACCTAAAGCCGTATTAAAGTTCTTTGGTATCCGAAGCCCATCCCGGTTAATGATGGAATACGGGGGCTATATTACAGAAGGTCTTGGTGTAGGGATGGAAAAAATGATTCCTGCAGTAGACAAAGCTTCTGAACTATTAAATAAAGCTGTCGTTCCACCTAAACCAATGAAACTAGTAACCGATGTATCTAATCAAATTGGACAAATGGGCGCACGTTCTGCTGATCTAATCGGTAAAACTGCACATCCATTTGCTGGACAAACCCACGTTGAGAAGAAAACAGATAATGGCGTATCAATTAAAAATGCTACATTTAAAGTCTCTGTTGAAAAACTACAATCTGCAGACGACTTTGTAAAAATGAGAAAGCTGCTACAAAACGTAGTTGCTGATGATCTAATGGGAATGGCGGTGCGAAATGTATGAGTATATTAAAAACATTGCATAGAAGAGGTGGTTCATACCATCTCTTAGGAAAGGCTGCAGAGTTAAAAGACACAATACGATATACCATTGATTTCTCATGGCCAGGGACATATAACTTTTCGTTTTTGTCCCAGGTTCCTATTGGTTCTGATGGCATGTTACCAGATAAGTACTTTATTGTTCGGGTAAATGGTATTGAAAGATTCAGAGCACGAGGTCCTTATGATTGGGAAGCGAGAGAAATCTTTGTAGGTGCAGGACCACAAACAATTGAATTTACAACAATCGGTTATGGTTCCTCTGACATAGCATATATACGCGACGTACATTACTATGCATTTGGGCATGTACCTAATATCGAAAAGATTGAACAAACAAAATTACCAAAATCACTAGATGGCTTAAAATTACATAATGTCATGCATGGATACCCGCGTTCTCAAAGTGCAGGTAGCAAAGGTTGTGAAGTAGAATTCACTGTACTATTTAAAGATATCAGTTATTGGCGTGATTTCATGAGGGAAATATACCGTCCTCATATTATTACTGGTGATTACGGTACCTACGGGGGTATAATTTCGCCGAATGAAGTAGATGCAATACGAAAAGGAACGTTAGTCATAGCAAAATGTAAATTAATGTCCATGTCACAAGCAGGGGTAGGAGTTGATGGAATGTGAGAGAAGGATCTATTTCTTTAATTAGAATGTTGGGGAGCTATTTCCAAGTTGGGAATAACTCCCCTAATTTAATTGTTTATATGAAAAGAAGAGATTCTTCTTCTTACGTACAAATACAACATCGTGTAATAGGCTTAGAAGTGCAGGAGAACGCAGATCAGTTTGCTAGTACATTTACTATTACCTTTGCGAATGAATACGGTCAAATGGCTCCTGATAACTGGTATGGTAAGTTCTCTTCTATTTCAGAATGGTTTTATAACAGTGAGGTAACAAATACAAATCAGCTATATCCACAGACTGAATTTAAAGTGTCTATTGGCTATGGTGAGGAAGCGTTACCTTATATACATGGTTTTGTATCTGATGTGAAGGTAAATGCCGAAAGCGGCACGATTTCAGTAACCTGCACTACATCCTATAAGAAGGTTTTACATAAATCAGTAATCCCAACACCTGGATCAGATGAAATTGTTGCACCTACCGGTAATGTTTATGATGTTGTGAAGTTCTTCTTTGAAAAAGCAGGAGTTACATTGCACGGTAACAGAGTAAATATTCCTGGAACCAATCAGAGTTGGATTGTAGAAGGAGCAACCGGTAAGAGATTTCAAAAATGGGATGAAATTGTTCGCGATATTATAGATACAACATTCCACTATATTAAACACGAACCGGACGGAAGTTGCACATTTATGAAAATGCCAGACTATGCAATTAATGAACCTGCAAAGTTTAGTTTTAGAGAAGGGGAAAACCTTATCTCTTTAGATATGCAGCTAACTGATCAGGATATAAGTAATAGTATTGTTGTTAAATGTGGAGATTACGCAAACGGATTTCTTAATTCGTTTCTATTAAAAAATGTATCGCAGGGTGATTTACGAGAGGAAATGATAGAAGTTCCCTGGGCGACAACGTTCTTTGCAAGAAGAGCGGTTGCTGCAGCTTATCATTTAAAAGCAATTCAGAAGTTCAGAACATTAACAGTAGCAGTAGTTGGTGATCCAAGGATTCAATTATTTGATGTTATTTCTGTTTACAATAGAGATTCTGGTCAACAATGGAATTACTTTGTTAAAGGGATTAATACAATGATTTCTGCAGATGATGGATTTTATCAGACTTTAGATTTAACTGTTAACTATGGGTATGAACCTGCTCCCTATACAGATATAACCGGTATTACAGTAAATGTAGATACATTACGTTTAAAACTTTGGGATTGGGATTTAGAGGATGGCGATTTGTTAAATATTTACTGTAATGATAAATTAATCGAAGAAAATTATTTCATCCGGAACAATCCAACGTATGTAGATATTCCGCTTGAATACGGCGTGAATATTATCGTATTTGAAGCAGTACGAAACCCAAAAGGGATTCTTACAGGACGTTTGCAAGTACTGGATACGCAGAATAATATCTTATTTGATTATGGTTCTTTACCAGATTTATCATTTCCTCGGGTAAATCAAGATGCAAATCACTATTATATCCAGCGTCCAGCCAAAACATGGTCTGTTACGCGCGTGAACTAGGGGTGATTCTATGATAATGCAAAAAAACTTATATGATCCAATCATGTATTTGATGAAAGGATTAATCGATAGGCAAATATATACCGGTGGTAAGCCAATACCTGGGAATGACCCAAATGACGTATTTAAAGAAGGCATGACCGAAGGATATACACTTATTCGTGACGGTGCTCGTTTATCTGCAGTTGATGGAGATAAATATCTGCACTATGACTTAGCCTTTAATGTACACGGTATGCTTGAAAAGGTTCTTGTCTCTCATAAAGTAACTGGAAAAGAGATGGAGATACAATTAATATACAATGCACAAAAGCAATTAGAGCGTGTGCAGCCGAGACTTCTTAATAAAGGTAACGGTATACTATCTGATTTACCAATTCCCGATGTGTCGTAATGATGCACGGGAATTTTTTAATACAAGAAAAAGGGTGATTGCTCTTGTTTGAAACAACCTATTTAGCCGGCGGCCGATTAGATCCACCTTTTCATCCGACTAAAACCGAACCATTCATACCTGGTTTCATTATGGATTCCACATCATTTAAAACGGATGAAGTGAAATATACATTACCTGCAGATATGGAGATTTACGCAATTAGTGTTAGTTCTTCCATTTACGAATTAGATGATAAGTGGGATTTAATCGTAAACGGGCAAACCGTTTGCCAAGATATTTATACAAAGCGGCTTCCGGAAGGGATGCACTTTATGGTTTATAAAGCAGTTAAAGCAGGAGACACAATTGTATTTCGATTCCATAACCAAGGAATTCTTGATAAAACAGTTTGGTTTGAATTGCACTTTTTAAGATAAGGGGGCGTATTGATGAGTTTTGCTGTTACCTATATGGCTGGTGGAAGATTTAACGCACCTTACTTCCCAACAAAAACAGAGCCATTCATACAAGGGCGAAGAGTTGGTATACATGATGAAATTCATGTAGATAAGTTTTCATTACCATTCGAAACAGAAATGATTGCTTTTTCTGTTGCCGCTTCACATTACAGTGATTCGGACTACTGGAATTTATTTATTAATGGCCAACAAGTGTTTAAAGAGGTTTATGTAAAAGATGTGCCGGAGGGATTTAATTTCTCCATTGTAAAACCTATACCTGCTAATGCAGAACTAAAGTTTGAATACCACAATGCATCTGCAGAGAAAAAAGCTATATGGCTTAATTACCAACTATTAAGAGATTAGGAGCGTGAAATAGATGGCATACGTTGAAAAAATGTATACAGAAGGCGAATTCCAAGACGAAATTGTTAAATTAGTAATCGCTAACGGATGGAAAAAAGTAAAATCGTTTTTCAGAGCCGTTTATCCGGATTTAGACGTAAAATCCGATGATGATACAAAATTTGAATTCGGCATGAGTAAGCACATGTTAGTGAAAAATAATAGCGGTTCTATTTATGGAATTGCTCAAATTTCAAAATGGTCACTTAAAAAGTCAGAGATTAAATACAACTTCACAAATGAAGAAGGAAAGAAAGCTTTTGCCGAAGACGGGAAAAAACGTCTAGAAAGCGGTAGGGATCGTTCTTGTTTTTATGTTTACATGATTGAAAAAGAACCAAGCGTTGCTGATGAGGGTGTTCTTGTTCTTCCTTATGAATCTAATAAATTCGAAAAAACATTATTAGATGTTGAACTAACTAAAATAACAGTTACTACAAAAGTAAATAGTGGTATGTCTTACAAAGTTTACTCCTATGATGAAGCAGAGACACAAGTTATGATGTCTCCTTGGGTGAAAGTAACATTACGAAATACGAATTTACAGGGTATCAACGCTCAAACAAATTGGTGGCCAGATTCATTAGTTCGAATCAATGGCCAAGTTGATGAAAGCCGTGTTGTTTTATTAATACAAGCTGATAATACACCAGCCTTTGAAAACAACGTAGTTCCAGTTACACCGCTTTATATGGGCCAATTAGAAAGTTATGCTAACGACGATACATTAGGTGATGCCTTATGGGCGGGAACAGCTTTTGATACAGGTAATGAAGAAGCATCACATAAATTCAATTTTAACGACACGAAACCATATAGAAATGTAGAAAACTACATGCCTGTCATGAAGTCTTATCCACGTTCTCCTGGTAACGGTATTGATAACGTAATTATTAAACGTTCGCGATTAGGAGCAAGATACCAGGCTCACTTTATCGCTTGGAATGTAGCGCCTAATGCAATGCCACCAGATCGCGTTGGTAAAGATGGCGGTCAATATTCACTAGCATGGCAGTCACAAGATAATGACGAATACAAATATCAATTTAACCCGTCTGTTTATAGCAATAAAGTACATACTTCTCGTGCCTATATTGTGCATCCAGATGAAGGTGTACGTGGATATTTACCTTATATAATCCTATTGTCTCCGCTGGGTCTATTAAATGGCGATAGATTAAAAGTTAGAAAGAATACTTGTCCGGATTCACACGACATTTACAAATTCTTTAATGTAGATGCTATTTCACCAATTACAAAAAGACCTGCTACAGCGTATCGTCCCGCTGGATTAGGTATTTTTGAGAAAACAGTATAAAGGAGTTTTCATATATGTGGTTTGATAAAGTCGTATATTTACAAACATTACCGCAAGAATTAGAAAAACTATTTGCTGATAACGGTTGGAAACGAACGCTATTTTTCCAAATCAAGAGCGGCATTTCAAAATTTATTGATGTAAGGTTGTTTGAATCGTTAGGAAGTGATGGAGAACGCAGAAGGTTCGGTATAGCAAATGCGTATGACACTGCTGATTCTGATTTCACTGATAGCCGGTTTATTTCTGCAGATTCTCCACTAGGTAAATTAGGGATGGGGGATGGCGTGAAGAAAGATTTCTCTATCCCTGTTTCTCCTGTTCTTGGTCCTTCTGTCATTGTATATGTAAATGGGTTTGAACAAGAAAAGAGTAAATATAAGGTGGATGCAACTACAGGAAAAGTAACGTTTACTACTGCTATTGCAAAGGGCGATAAAGTAACATGCGAATACAGATTAGCTACCAACACATATGAGCCAAACAATGACATGCTGCTATTTACTTTCAATCGATACTTTATTGAAAAAGAGATCCTTTCCGGTGATAAATTAGGGGAATTAGGAAAAGGAAATGGAACGAAAAAGAACTTCGCATTGCCATTCCCTAACTTTGACGAAAGTAGGACCGTAGTTTACAAGGATAATACTATTGTTGATCCTAGCGAGTACTCGTTCACTGAAACGGAAATTGTATTTAAAACCGCACCTGCAGCAGATACAACAATTAAGATTAGCGGTATTTATTTCTTATTACCAAAAGAAGACGGAACACTGGATACATTAACGGCAAAAACAAGTTTCGATGTTCAAAAGATGGAAAGTATTATGGGTGAAGTATATTCTACGATTAATTTTGTGAATCCATCGCCTTATACATCAATTAGTTTTACACCGGAGCAGCGTTTCTCTAAAGAGTTAAATCGTGATTCTGTTGTTTATCTGTACGGGAACGCAAACAAGGACCGCTTAATTATGTTTATGCGTGTAGATCCAACACCAAATCCAGTTCGTGCATTATTCGTTCCGTTGTATATCGGAAAATTATATACATTCGATGTTGCACCAAGAAAAAACATGATTATTTTAAGCGGCTGCAGACCAGGCGACCAATTTGTATATTCACCAAATAAGAAAATCGGTAATGCGCCACTTGATTATGGTTCTGATACATCAAACGGAAATGAAACGGTTCAATTATCACAATCAAGTACAGGAGCCATGTACCAGCATCATTATTTAGCTTTCATTACTCATGATATGTCAGTAGATAGTGGACAAGGACGCTTCAATCCATCGGTTTATAGTGGTAAATACCATTTATCTCAAATTTATATTGTGCATCCAAATGATGGCTACGTCGGAAAACTGGATGACGTATATGCGGTTCATCCAAAGAATATCCAGCAAGCCGATGAGCTAGAAATTGAAAAAACAGTTGTAGATGAAGTACTTGGTCAAGGTGATGGCCACCGTAAAGTATTTCATTTAGAACATAAGCCAAAGGGCGAAACGTTACGATTATTCATTTCATGTAAAGAAGTTGAAAAAACAGATTATGTATACAATGCAGAGGATAAGACCGTTACATTTAACGAAGCACCGGTTATTGGTTCTGAAATCACAGGCGCTTATGAAATGGCTCAATTATATCGTTATACATTACCGACAACGCCCGTTTGTCCTATGACACAAGCAAAAGCAACACCATTTAATCCAATTGGTTTAGCGATCTACAAAGAAGATATTTAAGCATAAGGGGGTAGCAGAAGAATGAGTGAAAAAGTTTATTCTATTGCTTCCCCTTCTATATGTACCAAAGAAAAAAGTCATGTTGTTGTCGTTGGTTCTGGATCTAATCAGAATGAAAAAGTTTATTCTTTTTCTATTACACCTGCGAATACAGAAAATAAAAATGATGTTGATTATCCGGTTTGCATTGCTCCTTATGCGAGATATAAGGCTGTTAAAGAAGATAACGCAGGAGTAACTGCCACAAAAGTAAGAGCAAAAGGGATTTTAACAGATGTTGTAGAGAATGCATTGCGACAAATAGAGGTAGAAGCCTACATTTCAAATGCAACTGATTCTGATTTAAATCGAAATATAAATGTGGCCAACATTGAAATGCAGCATTCGCAACGAATGGACAGTATTTCTGTTCAACTAATTTCTGCAGAAGAATCAACACAACATAGACGAATTTTCGATATAAACCATATCGAAGGGGTAGAGAGCGAAAAACCAAGCGAGATAGAAGCGATTGTACACGCTTCTGATGAAACAAATCTTATAACGAATGAGTATGAAGCTGCACCAATCATAAAGCAGGATTTACTAAAAGGTAAGTTACGTGAATTCGCTGCAGGTGTGGAAGTATTACCAGAATGGGTAAATGTTGCACGTATTGTATACGGTGAGGGTTTTTATAATGACCTTATGGCCGACAGAGTTACAACGGATTATGAAGCTGTATCAATGCATAATGAAACGAGCGAGATTGTTACCAGGGAGCTAAAAGCTACACATGCAGAGGTTACTTTATCTAATGCAGTTCCAAATATATTACCTGTATCTATTGCCGAAAATGAAACTGGTGATATACAGCAAAAAGAAATACTTCTTCATGTTCCGACACAATTCGAATTTGGTACAAAAGAGCGAGAAGTCAAAGGAATCATAGAAGAATTTGATTTGTTCAATGGTATGGGTATACCGGTTTATCTTCCGGATTATGATTTATTTGCTCGTATGCAAAGAGACATTGAAACGTCTATTGCTAAACAATATGAGTTGAATCGTGTAGAAGAAATTGAAAATGTGGACCTGCTTCCTTATGAAGATATTGAAAGCGCGTATTTAATTCGTGACATAGATGTAGCTCAAATTAACCTGGATCACTCTATTCGAGCAAAAGAACTTGCTGCAGATGTTATTGCAAGTGACGAAGTAAACAAGAAAATAAATGTATTTGATTCTGAAAGAAATGAATCTGCATCATTTACAAGAACAAAAGAACAGTATGCGAATGTAGATACAACACACGCATTTGAACGTATCGTAGAAACACTTGATTCTGTTTATACCGATCAACAAGAATTCGCAAATAAAGAAAATGTATTTACTGCAGCTGTAGAGATAGGACAAGAAGTTAAAAATGCTTCACGGGTATTATCTGTTAAAGATATTTCCGTAACTGACGATGCAAATAAATTGCAAAACACATTTGAAATACAGACGATTGTCGCAGAAGAAGCAGAGAGGTTACATGAAATAAATGCCGGTATTACTGATGCAGATTATTCTCATCGTATCTTAAAAGAATTACAAGGCGTATCGCCAGACGTTACTTTTGCAGAAGTTAAAAATGAGTTGCAAGCAACTGTAGTTGAACTGGATCAAGCAGATAAAGAAGATACTGCAGTACTTACACATGTAGATGCAATTTCTTCATTCGGATTAAAAGAACGCGTACTTATTACCTATGTAAATACTGATGAAGTTGCCAATAAAACAGAAAAAGCATTTCAAGCTAACATAGAAGAGTTTGATTTATTTGAGGGCCTTGGTATTCCTGTATATCTTCCAGAATTTGATTTGTTTGGCCGTGTTCAAAAAGAACTAGAAACACGTATTACCTTATTTAATAATTCATCTAAATCGTTAAATGTGATGCAGATGGAACTAAATCAAACAATTGAATCTGAAAAAGCAATGAAAGAACATACAACTACAGTGATTGAAGAAGTGGCTTCTGACATTGTTCCAGTTACCTTAGATGCTGAACATATAACTTTAGACATTTCTTACAAACAAGATTCACAACAAGCTCTTATTACAGAGCAAGAAGCTTTTAACGGTATTCGTGAATTTGAAGGCGGAATTATCTCTGATACAACGCCATCTGATAAAGAAGTTATAACAAGAGATACAAATGTAATTGAAACTGTAGATGCAGCAAGGGAATCTGAACGATATGCAATCGTTAGTGAACATGAGTTATTAGAGCGACAGGCTAGTGTAGAAGCTGTGGCTAATGAAGTAGATACATTTGATAGGGAACATGAATTAGAAATCGTTACAGAGGAACATGAACGATTTGAACGCACACCAGAACGAGAATCAATTCTAGAGGAAAATGAACTATTCAAAATGGAGAGAGTACTAGATACAGAAAAACCAGATGAATTAATAATCATCGAAAAGGAAAATGATGATCCGAAGTTATGGCTGCGACATAGTCGTCAATCTTGGTGGACAAATTCAAATTGGAAGAAAACAAGATAAAGAGAAGGTGATAAAATGGTAAGCCAATTAGGAAAAAACCTATTGCAACCAGAACCAGGGTGGACTCGTGAATATTGCACTTTAGAAAATGCTGAACCAGGTAAGTTTTTTTCAAATGTAGCATTAAACAACATTAATACAGGAGATAAATGGCGTGCAGTAGGTGATTCTGATAGTTTAGAACGGAATAGCGCCTGGTATATTGGTGCTGCATTAGGTCGTTCATTTTATTTTAAGTTTACAGGGAATGCAGTGCGTATATTATTAAAAAATTTTACAACTCATGCATTCAATATTGAAGTGACAATAGACGGTATTAGATATCCTGGTTCAGTTCCTGCATATTCTTCCGACTACTCTCTTGTCGTATTTGAGAAACTTGATCTATTTAAGGGTGAACATAACGTTAAAGTAACTACAGCAGGAAAGGCTTCTGGTGAACATGGAACTTCTTTTACGCTTTTAACTGCTATTGATTACGCAGATTTAATAAAAGTAGGAGATGTTCTAAAAAACCGGAACCTGGGTGGAAACGGTTTGATGATACGGATAGCAATATTCGGTACACAGGAGTATGGGCAAATTCAACTCATAGTGATTTTTATAACTCGACTTTGCACTTTAAACACAGTACGTCAAACAATCCACCTGATAAGAATCCAGTTTCAATCAAGTTCAATTTTATCGGTACAAGACTTAGAGTTATTGGTCTTATGAACTCGTCGTATGATACTAACGCTACGATACTAGTTGATGGAGTGGAAGAAATAATCAGCTTCTTTAGACCTGGTAGTCAATCCCAGACACTAGTATATGAGAAGATAGGTCTAATGAACCAAGAGCATACTGTTGAAATAAAAGGATATTTTATAAACCTCGATGCAATTGACATCGATGCCGACGGAGAGTTAGTTCCTTTTAAACAAGAAAAAACAAAAGTATCCTTATACGAAAAAGAAAGCGGAAAAATATTTGTAGATGATTTTGATTCCGTAAATCCAAAATGGCTTATGTCACCATCAAATTCATTTAACAATGCTGTTAAAAAGGGATTCTTACGTATGAATCATTCTACAGATAAAGACGTTATGCTTTTAATCGATAAACCACAAAGTAACTTTGCAATCCAGGTTATTGCGGATTATGCTCCTATAAAAGAAGGAGATGAAGGCGGCTTACTAATCTATCAAAATGAAAAGAATAAAGTCGAGTTTCTTGAATCCTATTCTGCTAATGGTTCAAAAAGCGTTAAAGAGTGGATGGCAATATGCAAGGAAAATCAATGGGACTTTTATACAAAGACAGATACATTTTTTGATTATGCGGATAACGATTCATTGGCAGCAAAAAGAATTGGTGTTGTTTTAAAAAGAGGAACTGCAGAGGGATTTGTACCGCTAGACATCAATAAAATTATTATGACAACAAGCAACATGTTACGTCTGCGCCAACTATATGAAAATTATAAGGTTGTATTAAAGGATACTGCAGATAATATCCTGTCTACTAACATCGTAGCTGCAGCTCATACCGGCATTGACATTCTACTTCCTTCTTTAGAGTTTGAGGGAATCATAGAAATATATGACGAGGAAAACGAATTGATAGCAAAGAAACAAGCTACCTTTTACGGTGGGGATATGTATTGCATGGGTTCATCCCTGCAAATCAAAATGAATAGCGCAGAATTAAATACAACGGATCCAACGAACTTAGGTTACATGGTGAATAACGAGCGTATTGTAAAAATGACAATCGTAAATGATAACATCGGTGCTGCTACAAATATAAAACTATCTATTCAACAGTACATGGAGAAAATCGGTTACACCTGGGCGCTAATTTCGTTAGATGGGACAAACTATTTAAATGAAATACAGATTGATTCAGTAGCCGCACAAAGTACGCGTGATTTTTGGGTAAAGGTTGTGAAGGATACAAATTTCCTAGCATTCGAACCAATTTATTTTAATATTCATCTAAAACATAATTGAGGTGAATACAATATGGGAACTGTAATGAAATTATATAGATATACATCGGAAAGTGAGATTACACCATCAATCCTTATTGAGAGGAATATAAAAATTACAATTGAACCAGGAAAAACTCTATATGCTCCACTAGATGTAGGTTGTAACAAATACGATATGCGCACGATTCAAGTTACAAATGATTCAAATGTTGAAGCAATGTTATTTATGTACGATCAAAAAGAGAATGGGAATCAAATCTATAAAAGTTTACCCGAAAAAAGAACGTATGATATTTTATCCATTCCTTGCGAGGATAAAGATCATACAAACAAGGTCCATCTTTATATAGAAAATAGGGGCATAGCAAACTCCACTTTTAATATTTCTATGAAAGCGATACGTTTAAGTTAAGGAGGAACATACAGAATGACAAATAAAATTTGTAAGTTACACAGACTAGAGCGAAGAGAAGTCTTTATGAAGATTATCGATGAAATGAAAAAGGCTGGGTGGCAGCAATTAAATGCTGATGCGCCATCAAAAGATAAAATTTATGTCATGTACTCAAGCGGTAACGACGGTATGAAGAACCATTCTATAGAATTACGCCCATTCGATTACGTCACTGCAAGTAGCCAAGATATTATAGCAGGTAACTATCCCCATTTTGATATAAGGAATTCTGCTAATTCTGTTACTGATGCAAGCTTTAGATTAATTGAAAGATATGATAAAGAGAAGGATGTTACCTTTGGAGGACCTGGTGCGTTCTATCCATTATGTTTTCATCAAGGGAAAACAACTAACAATACTAGTGCTACTAATATTAGCAAACCAATTGCTATGGTGGACCTATATTTATACGTTGATAAAGATATTGTTATCTATTGTGTTTATGAAAACGATGATAATCTTCCAGAACGAAAAGGGAAGACTGTAATAGGATTATTTGGTATTCCAGGTGAACTATATCAACAAGAACAATTCACACCTATATCTTCTCCTTTTAGTGTCTTGGTGAGTGTTTGTCCAAAGTGGGACCCTGGTACAGCACTGGTAACTGCTAGAAGTAAACTTATATATGAGGGATTAAAAAATGTCTCTATTAATACTTTCATTTGGGATAGGGTATTTTTAAAAGCACCCTCTTTAGAAGGGAATATAATATTCACATCATTTTTCATGGGGGATAACATAGATGGATTAAGAGCAAAATTTGATGGCCTTTACACATATAGGGGTTCAAATTTTGTAATTGGCGATATCGTTGAAATTTCTCAAGATGGAGAAGTCCAGAAATATAAATTATTTAACACCTACTACTCAAGTGTATGGAGTTCATTTTCGGAGTACAACATTGCATTAAGAGTAGAATAAGGCTGGTGATTTTATGACAATAAAAGGTATAATAATTCAACCCAAAACACTGTATCCAACCGTACAACGTAAACCACAAATACGTAAAGGTTCAAAATTAGAAATTAGTGATATGTATATTACAGGGGTTAGGAAAACTTCTATACGGAAAGGAGTTATGTTTAACTTCTCCCGAAACGAAAGCAAAACTACTGAAAAATCAGTAATGAAACCACCACGTACCGAACCACTAGAATTCGCGTGGAAGAAAATGAACATATAACTTTATCAAAACTTAAGCGTGCAGCAGCAGGCTTTTTTATTTTGGTCAAAATTTGAAAGGAGGTGAGAACTTGGAAAGAATTCACGAACTCATCAAGGCATTGAATATAAGCGATGTTATTACAAGTACTCAATTTAAAGTAGGTGGTGCTATCGGTGGTGGATTAGGAACAATAATTAATTTGTTATACGGTAAAGCGAACTTAATTTGGATATCGATCTATTGCTGGATTATCATGCTCGACTGGATTACGGGTAGTAAAGCTTCAAAGCTAGACGGAACATACTCATCACAATATGGAATTGAGGGCATCACGAGAACCGTGGTGCTTTTATCATTACCAGCCCTTGCACATTTATTTGATATTGCTCTTAAACTACCTGATTTCTTTTTCTTCATGGTAGTCGGTGGATTGAGTTATCACATTTTTAATAGTTTCGCAGCAAACTGTGCGCGAATTGGCTGGGAAAAATGGATTCCTGCATGGTTATTAGAAAGTGTAGCATCCGAAATTCAAGCAAAGATTCAAAGAAGCGATGCACGAAAAGAAAAACATACTACCAAATAAAAAATACACGCCTTACATAAGGAGAGCATTGTCAAAAGACAGTGCTCTTTTTGTTTGGCAAAAAGGGGAAACACACAATGAAAAAACCAATTAAACTATTTAGCTCATTATTTATGACTCTATTACTCTTATTTTCGTTTGCTACGGCTTCTTTTGCCGATAGAGTACTAATTATCCAAGACTTACCGAAACAAGCATATCGCTACGGTGTGGGCGCTTATGAGGGCGTTGTTGCACATAGTACTGCAACACCAGAAGCACCAGCAATTAACATTCGAAATTATGAAGCTAGAACATGGAGAAATGCATTTGTACATTATGCTGTAGATTGGAACGAAACAGTCCAAATTGCTGATACAAAATATGTTGCTTATGGTGCTGGACCATCTGCAAATAAAAGATTTGTTCACATAGAACTTTCTGAAACTAGCAACCCAGATAAATTTAAATCTTCTTACGAGCGTTATGTAAAACTATTAGCTAAGATTTTAAAAGATAGAGGAATTCATCCAAGCAAAGGTTTATGGACACATAAAGATATTACTTGCAAATTAGGTGGAACTGACCACGAAGATCCGATTGATTACCTTCGTAGTCATGGTGTGTCAGAATCACAATTCAGAGCGGACGTACAAAAGGCGTATGAAGGCGCAACAGTTACAGTTAAACCAAAACCACAAGAACCATCTCAAAACGTTGTAGGCGAAACAGGAGTAGCTTATATTGAAGGATTTAACGTAAACCTAAGAAGTGGACCATCAACAAATTATGTTGTTATCCGTCAATTAAATAAAGGAGAAGCATATCAAGTATGGGGAAAACAAGGTGATTGGTTAAATCTTGGCAGTAACCAATGGATTTATAACAACCCATCTTATATTAAATATCAAGGGGAACAAACTACTACTTCAAGTTCTGTAGTAGGAAAACGTGTTGTTTCTAAAGTGGACGACCTTCGTTTCTATGACTCTGCTTCTTGGTCTGATAAAGATGTAGCAGGAACGGTAGATGAAGGGCTTGGATTTACGATTGATGCTAAAGTATCCGTTAATGGTTCACCACAATACAAAGTACACAACAGTAAAGGCACAACATACTACATTACTACTAACACAACTTACGTTACGGTAATGTAATTACACATAGACTTAAGCTCACACACCTTAGGTAAGTATGCTTAAGTCTATGCTATCTTATGATTTATACACGTACCTCCAATAAATTTCGTTTCTATTAAAGAAATATATGTATTTCAAACTTTAATCTTTAATACTTTTAATAATTGATTTATATTCCTGTAAAAATGTTGGGACAACAGGGTTCAATGAACGATTAGTAAAGCAAGTTTTTTCAAAATGAAGGATTAATTCTTCTGTTATTTCTGCATTTTTTTCCGCATCAGTATTCCTCAAGTCAAAGTATTCTACTTCACCATATCGCGCTTTATATAAAGCTACTTTTTCAATATTAAAACTGCTACTTTCATAGCCCCAGTCTCTAGCAGTAAATGAAATATCATTCAAAAAATAATAACCGATTAATTGGGCAGCGTTTACCCACGAATAAGCGAACGGTTTCCCCGTTTTGAAATCATATAAAACACCATCGATTATTATGTCACCATCTGCGCCATCAACCATAATAGAAGCAAGTCCAAAATTAGGATTATACACGACTTCACTCTCTTTATGAACAATTGCAGGAATACAGAATTTCTCCTCAAACACTTTACACATCTGTTCTAATTCCCTGGCTATATCTTCACTCGGATGTGAGAATAAGCTTTTACGTATATCTTTGGGTAACTTATGATTTCGGTAAACCCACTCTAAATTAGCTAGAAAATTCGATACCCGAATCATCGTTTGAATATCACTTGCACCTTCTACAAAATCTCTCATTAGATTCACTGCTTTATTGTATAAGTCATCTAACCTTATTGAAATATTATCATCTTCTCCATTAAGTCTCTTAAATTCATCTAAGCCTTTTTCTGCTGCTAGTTCCGTAAAAAAGTCTTCACGATTATTAGTGGCAACCCTTGCAATTATTAATCTAGCCATATAATCAAATGCTGTTCCTAAAATCTTTGAATTATAGGGATTCTCTAGGGTATACGGAACCAACATATCATATTCATTTGAAAATGCTACATTACCAGACAATGTCTGAAAATTATTTTGATTAGGCGTTACCTTTTTAATGATATCCTGAAAAATTTTTTCGTTTCTTTTTAAACCTTTCAGCATGCTAGTTAATGACATAATACCTTCACTCCATTAATTTATTCTCTACTCAATTCTAGTACATCATCAGAATACAATATACCCTTAAAAGAAATAACAACTAATCAATTCTTAAGCGTTGGAATTTTTCAATCTTTTTCTATATTTGACTAACTTTCATCTGACTCACCTCGAAACTTAAATGTAATGGTGCAGAAAGAAAAAGTGAAACCAATTAAAGAAATGTCACGAGATCGATTGTATTTCAAAGAAGATATTTTAAAAAGCAAAGAGCAAATGAGAAAGTAACCTTAGATCGAAGGGTTACTTTTTGGTACTTTTGGTTGGATTCCCTGAAAATTTGTTATAAGAAAACTATGAACTATGTTAGAGTATAATTTGAACGTTTTGAATAATTGTTTAACTTTGTAACTTGAAAGGAAAATGTACATGACAGGGAATGACTTTATAGAAATTTTAGCCACTGTATTTAGGCTTCTTAGGACGGAAGATACATTACAAACAACAGTAACACCACATCCAATAACTGTAACAGGAGTTGATAGGATTTTAGAAGTATTTAATGAAATTTCAAGCATAACAGAAGATAAATTCACAATATATTATAAAGACCACGAAAATAATGATGTAGCAGAGGTTGCAGTGTTAATGGATCGTATATTCCGTGCCTATCGGGATGAGAGAACACCTAAATTAATTGAAGATGATACTAATCAAATTAAATATGAGATGGGGAAAGAAATTTCAGACCATTACATAATTTGGTTATTTAAAAATATATTTGAGCAGTTTCCTAATTTAGAAGAGCAATCAGGGATGGAAAGAACTTTTATGCTCCTATCTAATAGGAGTAGATCATTGTTAAGAGGGGGATCTAGATTCGGAATCCCTACTGATGTTGAGGAAATCTCATTATTAGATATAATGCGTAAGGTAGTAGATTGTGGGACTCTAAAAATAACTAAGTTAGAGACTTCGAGAATTAATTTAGAAGAAGCGATAGACTCATTTAGTTATACATATATGTGTAACATGAATACTCCAATTAAGATATATAGTATCGAAGAAGCGATGGGTATTTCAAAGAGAAGACAACGAGAGACAAATCATGATTTCCAAGCCCCAAAAAGAAAATATAATTCTAATTTAATTGATTATTATAATTTGGCGGTCTCATCGGAAGATCCATTTGTTTCATTTATCTCTTATTATCATATAATTGAGTACTTTTTTGATGAAGTATATAGAGAACAGCAGATAAATACTTTAAAAACAAGTATTACAGCTCCAAGGTTTAATTATAAAGATGATGAACAATTGTTTAATATAATTGATAAAATTTTAAAAGATAATAAGTCTGTTAGGGAAAACGGAAGTGGAAACGAACATCAATCACTAAATTACGTTTTAAATAAATATATTAATAACTTAGATGATTTCAAACAAGGACTAAGTAGTGAAGAACTTAATTTTTACCAAAATAATACTGTCTTATTTTCAAAAGGTAATATTATAAATTGGGGTAATGATAAAGATAAAATTTTAAAGGCTATTTCAAACAGAATATATAAAACACGCAATGCACTAATTCATAGTAAAAGTTCAAAAAAAGATATGACATATCATCCCTATTTGCATAAAATTGAGTTAGAAAAAGAAATTAATCTCATTAAATCAATAGCAGAATGCATTATAGAAAATTCCTCTGTCCTTATCGGTTCTTGAGATACACTAATACTTATTGGGTCTAATCTATTAATAAGTTGCAAAAAAAAGAAAAAAGGTGGAGAAACAAAATCCCTCTACCTTTCAGCTTTTCATAGTGTAGAGAACACTCTTTCGTGCCGGCAAGCTGGGAAGAGTGTTCTCTTTTTATATGCAGTTATTATTACTCTTTTTCGAAATTACCGCTCTTACCTAACTGGGGACGTTTTCTTCCGACTTTTTTAGGTTCTACTTTTTCTTCTTTCATTTTCCTGGTCATATAAAGATGTTGCAGGTACTGTTGATGAAGTATTAGGGTTTACTATTGATGTAAAAGTTAAGGTAAATGATTCGCCCTAATATAAAACGGAAAGGCATTTCATTTATTACTATTTATGCTCACATATTTGCTCACATTTTGTTCACGTACTATATAAAAAAGTATGAAAATCTATAAAAATAATTATTTCAATAAAATTTGTTCTAGATATTAAAAAGTGCCAAATCCCTTGTGGTATAAGGGGTTTGGCACTTTTGTGTTTTTTATATTTTATCAAATAAACAACCCTAAAACTGTTCATTCTTCTCCCAAGATTCAACGATATAATGTGCAATCGTCGGATTGAAGCCTTTACCAACTAAAAACATAATCGCAGCAACTTCTGTTAATGCGTGTTCGTGTGATGTATGTTTTGCTTCATTTAAACCGTAATCTACCCATGGTTTTACGAAATCTAGTACAGGTTTCTTGAAAGGTAAAAATTGTGTACCGACAACTTGTTGAATTTGTTGTTGTGTTGGTTCAGTAATTGGTCCAGGTGGTAAGATTTGTGGTTGTGTAATGTCTAGTGTTGGTCCGGGCGGTAAAATTTGTGGCTGAGTTGGATCTATTGTTGGTGGTTTAGGTGGTGAGACACGTGCGTCGTAGTTTGGTTGATACATTTGTTGTTGATATTGCGGTTGTTGTGGTTGAGTTGTGTATGGGTTTTGTGGTGCTGCATATGGATTTTGTTGATATTGTTGTTCTTGGTTTTGTGGTGCTACATATGGATTTTGTTGATATTGTTGTTCTTGGTTTTGTGGTGCTGCATATGGATTTTGTTGATATTGTTGTTCTTGGTTTTGTGGTATTACATATGGATTTTGAGGATATCGCTGTTCTTGATTTTGTGGTGCTGCATATGGATTTTGAGGATATTCATAATTTGGACGTGTGTCATATGGATTTTGTTGAAATTCAGTTTCTTGGTTTTGCGTTGTTGCATATGGGTTTTCGTCATATTGTTGCTCTTGCTGTTGTAACTCTTGTTCTTCGTATTGTTCTGTGTATCTCTGTTCTTGTTGTTGAGGATACAATGGTTGCCTTGGATAAGGCGGTTGATTATTATAGAACATGTTTATTCCTCCTTCATGATGATGCCTACCACCTAGTGTATGGGCGGACAAGAAAATATGTGATGAAAAAATGCGGGCGTGTTACAATAAGTAACTGGGTGAAGATAAAATGACAAAACAAGAAAAAATTCAAAAAACAATTACTTTTGTAAAACATATTTTAGAAAAAGATGCGAGTGGGCATGATTGGTATCATATTGAACGTGTACATAAAATGGCGATTTCTTTATCTGAGCAAGAAGGTGGAAATCGTTTTATAATTGAAATGGCAGCATTACTTCACGATGTGGCAGATGAAAAGCTAAATGAAAGTGAAGAAGCAGGAATGAAAAAAGTTTCTGATTGGTTAGAAGAGCTACGTGTTGAAGAAGAGGAAAGTAAACATATTCTTCATATCATCGCCAATATGTCTTATAAAGGTGGCCATGGCGGCACAGTAGAGTCACTTGAAGGGAAAATTGTTCAAGATGCGGATCGTTTAGATGCTCTTGGTGCAATAGGAATTGCTCGTACATTTGCATATGGTGGGGCGAAAGGGAGATTAATGTATGACCCAACTATTCCGCCGCGTGAAGAAATGACGAAAGAAGAGTATAGAAAAAATAATGATCCATCTTTAAATCATTTTTATGAAAAACTTTTGAAATTAAAAGATTTAATGAATACGAATGCAGCAAAACAAGAGGCTGAAATTCGTCATCGTTATATGGAACAGTTTATTGAACAATTTATGAAAGAGTGGAATGCACAAATATGAAAATGTTAACTGTGGAGAACTTATCAAAATCATATGGAGAAAAGCCGTTATTTGATGGATTATCATGTAGTATTACAGAAGGACAACGTGTCGGAATTATTGGTGTAAACGGAACTGGTAAATCGACATTATTAAAAATTATTGCAGGATTAGAAGCTCCTGATACAGGTGATATGACGCATTCACGTGGGTATACAATTAGTTATTTATCACAGCAACCAGAGTTTGATGAAAAACTGACAGTATTAGAGCAAGTGTTCCATGGTGATACACCTTTAATTCGTCTTCTTCGTGATTATGAAAAAGCACTATTAAATATTGAAAAAGATCCAAGTAATGAAAAAGTACAGGAACAATTATTTGCAGTGCAGCAACGTATGGATGCAATGAGTGCATGGGAAGCAAATGCAAATGCGAAGTCTCTTTTAACGAAATTAGGAATTACGGACTTCACTGCAATTGTTGGGAATTTATCTGGTGGACAGAAAAAACGTATTGCAATGGCACAATGTTTTATTGAAACACCGGATTTATTAATTTTAGACGAGCCTACGAACCATCTTGACCATGAGACAGTTGAATGGTTAGAAGAATATTTAGCGAGATATACAGGTTCGGTATTACTTGTAACCCATGATCGTTATTTCTTAGATCGTGTGACGAATCGTATTTTTGAATTAGATAATGGTAAACTATATAGCTACGAAGGAAACTATAGTACATTTTTAGAAGCGAAAGCACTTCGTGAAGAGCAAGAATTGGCACAAGAATCGAAACGCCAAAATTTATATCGTCGTGAACTTGCTTGGATTCGTCGTGGTGCAAAAGCCCGTTCTACGAAACAAAAGGCGCGTATTCAGCGTTTTGATGAGCTAAAGGCACAAGAAGGACCAGCTGCAAAACAGTCAGTTGATATTGCACTAAGCGGAAGTCGTCTAGGAAAGAAAGTACTTGAGTTAAAAGATGTAACGAAAAAATTTGGCGATAAGACGGTATTACATAATTTTAATCATATTGTGAAACCGGGTGATCGTATCGGAATTATTGGGGCGAATGGAAGTGGGAAATCTTCCCTATTAAATATGCTTGCAGGTAAGTTATCTCCTGATAGTGGTGAAGTGGAAGTAGGACAAACTGTAAAAGTTGCTTATTATACGCAAGAAAATGAAGAGATGAATTTAAATCAGCGTATGATTGAATACATTAAAGAGATTGCAGAAGTTATTCATACGACAGATGGAAAAGTAATTGGTGCATCTCAAATGTTAGAACGTTTCTTATTCCCGACGCATTCACATGGTACACCACTTGGTAAACTATCTGGTGGTGAAAGAAGACGTTTATATTTATTACGTATTTTAATGGGAGAACCAAACGTACTTTTACTTGATGAACCTACGAACGATCTAGATACACAAACATTAACAGTACTAGAAGATTATTTAGAAGATTTCCCAGGTGTCGTTTTAACTGTATCGCATGACCGTTACTTCTTAGATAAAGTAGTAGATGAACTGTTCATCTTTACTGGCGGAGGCGAAGTGCGTGAGTTTCTAGGTAGTTATACAGATTATTTAGAAATGGAAAAAACGAGAGAACTTATGGAGAAAGCGGAAGTTCAAAAAGAGAAAAAAGTTGTAGAAGAAGCTCCAAAACAACAACGTAAACGTAAACTTTCATACAATGAACAGCGTGAATGGGAAACGATTGAAGATACAATTGCCGAACTTGAAGAGAAAATTGAGTCAATTGGAGAAGAACTTGCGAAAGTTGGATCTGACTTCACAAAGGCACAAGAATTATCTGAAGCACAGCAGAAAACAGAAGAAGAGCTAGAAAAAAAGATGGAAAGATGGAGTGAACTATCAGACATCGTTGAAGGATTAAAATAAAAACAAGCTGCATATATTGAAAAGTAAAGAGAAAAACTTTACACTATTGGTAGAACCTATTTTAGGAGGGAAAAAATGAGAACATCTAATCCAATGTTGAAAAAAGAGGCATTCCGTAAAGAGGGAGCAAGTGCTTCTGCGATGACGATTGGCGGAACAGTAGGCAAAACGTTCATTATGCTTATCTTGCTACTTGCAACGTCTGTCTATTCATACATACAGATGATGCAGGGGACGATGAAGATGCCAGTATTAATTGGTGCTTTAATCGTTGCGGCAATCATCGCATTTGCGTCTATGTTCTTCCCGCGTATTTCACCTTTTGGTGCACCAATCTATGCAGCGGTAGAAGGGGTTGTGTTAGGAAGTATTTCAGCAGTTTATACAATGAAATTTGGCGATTCTATCGTTTTAAATGCTGTATTACTAACAATCTCAATTCTATTTGCAATGTTAGTGTTATATGCAACACGCGTAGTAAAAGTAACGGATAAATTCCGTACAGGCGTGATGGCAGCAACACTTGGAATTATGGTTATGTATTTAGTCGTATTTCTACTAAATATGTTTGGTGTAACTGTTCCATACATTCACCAAGGTGGTACAATCGGTATTATTATTAGTGCAGTTGTTATTGTAGTTGCTGCATTAAACTTATTACTAGATTTCGATTTAATCGAAAATGGTGTACGTAGTCAAGCTCCGAAATATATGGAGTGGTATACTGCGATGGGATTAATGCTTACATTAGTATGGTTATACTTAGAAATTCTTCGTTTCGTTTCGTACTTTACGAAAAATGACTAATAAAAAAATCCTGCATGAAAAATGCAGGATTTTTTTATTTTCAAAGATATATTGAATGTATGGTATAATATGGATGATAGCAACTTGAAGTGAAGGAGATGGAATATGATGAAAGAGAAGAAGGGGATTATGAAAAAACTATTTTCTAAAAGTTTTTTCATAGAACTAGATGAAGCTTTAACGTATCCATCATCAAAAGTTATTACTTCAGCGATTGAAGGATATGCAACTGAATGCAATGAAAGACTAAAATTTGAGAGTAAAGTTAAACCGATTACTTTCTACTTAGAAAATGCAATGTACCGTGCTGAAATAAAGATGGCTCGCGGAGGATATTACATATCTTGTACTGAAGTGTAATAAATTTTGAAACCATACATGTTTGAACTATGTATGGTTTCTTTTTTTGTTTTGTAAGGTCTAAAATAATACTTTTTACTTACGGATATATCATTTTGTGCTTTTTACCATTCAAACATTTCTCCTTACAATGAAGAAAAACATGTGAGGTGGTATAACTTATGATGAATCGAGTTGTATTAATCGGTAGATTGACAAAGGAGCCAGAATTATACTACACAAAACAAGGCGTTGCTTATGCACGAATATGTGTTGCGGTGAATAGAGGATTTCGAAATAGTTTAGGTGAACAACAAGTCGATTTTATTAATTGTGTCGTTTGGCGCAAATCGGCTGAGAATGTAACTGAATATTGTAAGAAGGGGTCGCTCGTTGGGATTACAGGGCGTATTCAGACTAGTAATTACGATGATGAACAAGGCAAGAGAATATATAGAACTGAAGTTGTGATTGAGAGTATTACCTTTTTGGAGAGAAGGCGGGAGGGGGCATTGTAATAAAAGGTGATTTTAAGTAATAGCTTCGGAAAAAATTGTGGAAAGTATTTTAATAAACTTAATGGATAAAAAATAAAAATCATCGGAAACGAAAGCTTTTAAAATCCCGTTCCTAATTTAAAATGTAAAAAGAATGAAATAGTATGGTAGCGGGAAGAAAGTAGTAAAATTAAGCATCCGAGTAGGAGTATAGAGTGATAACATGTTACAATACAGCTAAGATCATGCAATAAAGGAGAGTTTTTTACGTGAAGATTAAAGCAATTGAACCGACGCCAAGTCCAAATACAATGAAAGTTATTTTGAATGAAGTATTACCATCAGGAGCACGTAATAATTATACAAATGAAAATAAAGAACAAGCACCAATGCAAGTGCAAGAAATTTTGAAAATTGAAGGCATTAAAGGTGTATATCATGTAGCCGACTTTTTAGCAGTCGAGCGAAATGCAAAGTATGACTGGAAAGTATTATTACAACAAGTTCGTGCTGTTTTTGGCGAAGAAGTAGTGGAAGGAAGTGAAGAACAACAACTGTCTCATTTTGGAGAAGTGAAAGTGTTTGTTCAAATGTTCTTTACAATTCCAATGCAAGTAAAGTTAACAGATGGAACATCGGAAGAACGTGTTGGCTTACCAGATCGTTTTAAAGAATCAATTATGAAAGTGCAAATGTCTGCACCAAACGTTGTAAAAGAGCGTAAATGGGTAGAACAAAGTACACGTTACGGTAATTTTGAAGAAATTGGGAAAGAAGTAGTGGAAGAGATTGTTGCTGCTTATTCAGAAGAACGTGTAAATGAAACGGTTAAAGAATTATTAAATCAAGCAGGTGCTGTTGAAGTAACGATTCAAAAGCGTGAGCCATATAAAGTAACAGAAGAGATGATGAAAGATTCTGACTGGAAAAACCGTTTTGCAGCATTAGAACAAATGGATCCTACTGAAGAAGATATTCCAGTGTTGAAGATGGCGTTAGATGATGAAAAAGTTTCAATACGCCGTTTAGCAACAGCGTATTTAGGTATGGTAAAAGGTGATGAAGTATTACCGTTATTATATAAAGCGTTGTTAGATCGCTCTGTAAGTGTTCGCCGTACTGCAGGAGATTGTTTATCAGATGTAGGTGATCCGGCAGCGATGTTCGTTATGATTAAATCTCTGAAAGATCCAAGTAAATTAGTACGCTGGCGTGCAGCGATGTTCTTATTTGAACTTGGAGATGAAAGTGCGATTCCAGCATTAAAAGCAGCGCAAGATGATCCAGAGTTTGAAGTAGCGATGCAAGCACGTCTAGCATTAGAGCGTATTGAAGGCGGAGAAGAAGCAAAAGGTTCTGTATGGAAACAAATGACGGAGTCTCGTAAAGGGGAATAATGTATGATTGTTTTCTATGATAGTTGGTGTACGATGTGTACGGCCGTTGCAGAACGTACGAAAAAATTAGATAAAAAGGGTAAGATGAAATTTGTTTCATTTCGAAATGAAGATGTAGTTGAGAAGTATGAGCTTTCTCAAGAACTACAAAGTAAGATGGAACAAAGACTGTATATTTTTAAAAATAATAAGTGGTATGACGGTATTCAGAGCATAGATGTATTAGCAAAGGCCGTTCCATCTTATTGGTTTGCAGTTCCTTTTATAAAGCTATCTATCGTACTTGGTTTTGGAAGTAAAGTATACGATTATATCGCTAATAATAGAAAACTCGTTCCAGTGGGACATTGCCGTGGTGGGGTTTGTGAAATCCCTACAAAAAAATGAAATCATCGTTATCTTTCTTTTGCACCTATTAATAGAGCGTGATATGATGAATTTGGAATGAAAGTTGAAGGAGAGATTACAAGATGTCAAATGCTTATGAAGAATACATGCGCCAAATGGTAATCCCAATGCGCCAAGAGTTAGTGCGTTCTGGGTTTGAAGAGTTAACTACAGAAGAAGCTGTAACAGAATTTATGGAAAATACATCAGGTACAACTTTAGTAGTTGTAAACTCTGTTTGTGGTTGTGCAGCTGGTTTAGCACGTCCATCAGCAGGTCAAGCGGTTGTTCGTGCTGAAAAACAACCTGATCATCTTGTAACTGTATTCGCAGGTCAAGATAAAGATGCTACTGCAAAAATGCGTGAGTACTTCGGAGAAATTCCTCCATCTTCACCATCTATGGCATTATTAAAAGGAAAAGAAGTTGTTCACTTCATTCACCGTCATGAAATTGAAGGTGCAACTATGGACGAAATTATTACGAACTTAGAACAAGCTTTCGAAAAGAATTGCTAAAGAAGGGGGAGAGTAAAACTCCCTCTTTTCTTTATATAGAGGTGAAACAATGATCGTAACAACAGCAGGAAGAACGAACAAAGAAATGACAGATTATGCAAACGAGGTAGCAGCAGAATTAAATGCTTCTTTCGTTAAACGTAATGACATACCGGTACATAAGCTACATGAGCAGTATGAACAAGATGTGCTTGTCGTTGGGAAGAACCGATTAGCTATTTATCCAAAAGGTACGGAAGAATCGTTTTTCTTTCATCCGAACTCAGCGATGTTTCGTGTGAAAAGGTTAATGCGTGGAGAACACGATCCGTTTGTACAAGCTGCTAAATTAGAGAGCGGAATGACAGTGTTAGATTGTACGCTCGGGATGGCATCAGATAGTATTGTAGCTAGTTATGTTGTTGGGGAAAGCGGAAAAGTAACAGGACTTGAAGGCAATGAGTATATGGCTTATATTATGGAAAATGGTTTGAAAACATGGTCTTCATCTGTTTCTGAAATTGATGAAGCAATGCAAAGAATCCAAGTAAAGCAAACGGAGCATTTTTCATTTTTAGCGCAATGTGAAGACAATAGTTACGATGTCGTTTACCTTGATCCGATGTTTGAAGAAACTGTCATAGAATCCGATGGAATTAAAGGGTTAAAACACTTCGCTTTGTATCATGATATTACTGACGAAACAATTGCGGAGGCAAAACGAGTGGCGAGAAAACGTGTCGTTTTAAAAGATCATTTTCGTAGTTCTAGATTTGAAAAACACAATTTTTATGTATACAAAAGAAAAAGTGCTAAGTTTCACTTTGGTGTAATTGACCCTTGCTAATTGTTTGAAAAGATGTATAATAAGCAATAATTAATTAAATATACTGTCTGTGATGAAGAGAGTAGTCTTTTTTAGAAGGAAAGCGAGCTAGGGATGGTGTGAGCCTAGTACGGAAGAAAAAGATGAAGCGCACTTCGGAGATGCTTCTTGAACGAATAGTAGAGAAAGCCGAGGCCCCCTGTCCTCGTTATAAACGGGAAAGTGGTTCGTAACGAACAACAAGGGTGGTACCACGGGTTAAAACTCGTCTCTTTTTTAGAGACGAGTTTTTTGTGTTTTAAAAAATAAGGAGGTTGTATCATGGATTATAAAATGCAGTTTGCGGAAAGTTTATCTAATATTTTCACGAATGAATTAACGCAAAAACAAATTTTAGATTTAATTGAAACACCGAAACAAGATGAATTTGGAGATGCAGCGTTCCCATGCTTTTCATTAGCGAAGCAATATAAAAAAGCACCAGCTCTTATCGCAAAGGAAGTTGCTGAGAAATTCAATGATCCGTTTTTTACGAAAGTAGAAGCCGTTGGTCCTTATGTAAATGTATTTTTCAATCGTGAAACTGTAAGTGATGCAGTATTAAAAACAGTTTTAGCGGAGAAAGAAGAGTTCGGTCAAAACCACTTTGGCTGTGAAAAAACAGTAGTAATTGATTATTCCTCTCCTAATATCGCGAAACCTTTTTCGATGGGGCATTTACGTTCTACAATGATAGGAAATTCGCTGAAACATATCGCTGAAAAATGTGGCTATGAAGTTGTAGGGATTAATTATATAGGAGATTGGGGAACACAGTTTGGAAAGTTAATTACGGCTTATAAAAAATGGGGAAATGAAGCAGTAGTTAAAGAAGATCCAATACGTGAGCTATTTAAGTTATATGTCCAATTCCATGAAGAGGTAAAAGACGACGAAGAACTAGAAGAAGAAGGACGTGCTTGGTTTAAGAAACTAGAAGAAGGTGATGAAGAAGCGGTAGAACTTTGGAATTGGTTTCGTCATGAGTCCCTTAAAGAATTTTCTCGCATTTATGAACTTCTCGGCGTAGAATTTACTAATTTTCAGGGAGAAGCACTTTATAATAATTTAATGGAAGATTTTATTGGGATTTTAGAAGAACATGAGTTGCTTGAAGAATCAGAAGGTGCATTAGTCGTTAATTTAGAAGAAGAAGGAATGCCGCCTTGCTTAATTAGAAAATCAGATGGTGCGACGATTTATGCAACGCGTGACTTAACGGCAGCTTTATATCGTCAAAACACTTATGGGTTTGATAAAGCGCTATATGTTGTTGGTCCAGAACAAAGCTTACATTTCAATCAATTTTTCACCGTATTAAAAAAACTTGGCTATACTTGGGTTGATGGTATGGAACACGTACCGTTTGGCTTCATTTTAAAAGATGGTAAGAAAATGTCGACACGTAAAGGAAGAGTTATTTTACTTGAAGAAGTACTCGAAGAAGCAATCGAACTTGCAAAACAAAATATTGAAGAGAAAAATCCAAACTTAAAACAGAAAGAAGAAGTAGCAAAGCAAGTCGGTGTTGGTGCAGTCATCTTCCACGATTTAAAAAATGAGCGTATGCATAATATCGAATTCTCATTAGAAAATATGCTGAAATTTGAAGGAGAAACAGGACCTTACGTACAGTACACACATGCACGTGCTTGTTCTATTTTAAGAAAAGAAAGTGTAGAATTTGAAACATGTACATTTGCTTTAAAAGACGATCATAGCTGGAGTGTCGTAAAATTACTTAATAAATTTCCTCAAGTAATTGAAGCGGCTTTCAATAAAAATGAGCCATCGATTATTTCGAAATATATATTAGATGTAGCACAATCATTCAATAAATATTACGGTAATGTTCGTATATTAGAAGAGAGCAAAGAAAAAGACAGCAGACTCGCATTGGTTTATGCTGTGACGGTTGTATTAAAAGAAGGATTACGTTTACTTGGGGTGGGGGCACCTGAGGAGATGTAACATAGTAGTAAACTGACAAACTGGGTCTAGTATAAACCTGGTTTGTTTTTTTATTGGATATATATTTTTTTTGCAAAATCAATTAAAATCTTTTTAGAGAGGGTGATTCATATTGATTCGAACTTTTATTTTACAAATTCCTTGTCATAGAAGATTAGATAGGAGTTTTTTTAAACTACAAAAGTACATACCTTTATGTGCGCGTTGTACAGGCATGCTTATTGGTATTTTAATGTTTCCAATTTATTTTTATATGACACCTTCATTTCTTTTGGCAATCATACTATCATTTTTCGCTCAAATTCCGTTACTTATCGATGGGTTCACCCAAAAGTGGAAATGGAGAAGTAGCTCAAATTTGCTAAGAATAACTACTGGTGTATTAAGCGGTAATGGTATGGGATTATTCATTTCCTCTAGTGTTATATGGATATTATCTTAAGATATATAGTAATGGAGGTATTTACATAGATGTTCTGGATTTACTTAATTCTAATTTTTATTTCAGGCGGAAGTGGAATTGGTTTTATGATTCAAAATAAGTATACAGAAGCAATAATAGCTTTTGTTATTTGTATACTATTGTTTGGGCTACTGTATTATTATCTTAAAAGAAACAAAAGAAAGAGAAAAGCAGATTGTGACGATTTAGACTGTACGGATTGTTTTGATTGTGATTGTACTTGTTAAATTTTTCTTCCAAATAAAAAGCTAGTGTATTATTAAAAATACACTAGCTTTTTTGCTTTGAAATTTTAAGAAAAGTGTAGGAATACGGCTATTCTATAGAGAACTTTAGTTTTGTATATTTAAGGAGTACCCTGATTCTCCAGATGAAGGATTAGCCTTTTTAAGTAAAATACCTATTATAGATGAAGAAGCAATTTGGGAAACTGATATAGATGAATCAAATTATTGTGCTATTCGAATCATGTTTACATATAAAGGTTGCAATTTAGGAGTTACGAATGTTCATTTAAATTGGAAATCTAATAGAAAAAGACAAGAACAAATGAATGCCGTGAATAATTGGATTACAAATAAAGTAAGTGATTACGAATTATTATGTGGTGATTTTAATGATGATCCATATTCAATGGTGCATCAATACTTAATTCGGAAGCATTGGATAGATGTAGCTCAGTTTAAAGAAATTGAAGAGAACATGATAGCTCAACCAACTTTAGATTATAGAAAGAATCCGAATTTAAAAGGTGATGTAAAGCAAGAAAAAAGATATGATTGGGTCATGATACAAGAAAATGCCGCATTTGAATTTCCTACGATTGAAAACGTATCTATATTTGGGGATTCGGTACTAACTTCAACTGGTGTGTTTCCTAGTGATCATTACAGTGTTTTTGTAGAGTTGAAATTTAATGAATGAGAAAAATGTCATTTTTTGTTGGTAAGTCGATATTCACCGTATAATCGCCGATATAATTTCATGTACTGTTTTTAACTAACAAAAGATAGGATACACATGTTACGTTATTCTATATAATCAAACAAAATACAGAGAAAGACAATCATTTTTACTATATTTTGTTATAAATTTGAATAATATTAATTAATACCATCCATTATAAGAGATTTTAGTTGAATACATACTATATGGTGTGTAAAATCTAAGCAAGTAGCAGTATAAATATAAATTCGAGGTGAATGCATGCTAGATTTTAAGCAGTTAGAAACTTGTTTAAAAGACAAGAGATTTGTAGATGGATTACAGGAAATAAATAATGAAATTGCATATATAAAAGAAACGAATACTTTATCCTATGTGAAGAATTGGCTTGCCAATATTCCTTCGCATAAGGAGTTCGATATATTAATTCGTCTTACTGATGAAGGGCTTATGCACCAATACAGTTCATTCCTCATTCGTTACGCTTATAAAAAATTCCCAAATATGAGAACGCTCTCTTTATATTGTGATGAGTTAATTGATGAGCGGAAAATTCTTGAAGCAGAGCAGCTGTTAAAAGAAACTTTAGAAGAGAGTAATAAAGAAGAAATAGATGCGGATTTTTTAGCGAAAACATATTTTACGTTAGTACGATGTCTTTTAGAAATGAAACGAAACGAAGAAGCGTTAATGTATATGCAAAAAGCAGAGGAGTACAGTGCACGCGCAGTGTTTGATAAATGGGGCTACGTTTATATGCATACAGGTGAATGGGAGAAAGCGGAAGAACAATTTATTGCTGGCATGCAGCATGAAGATTGTGAAGAGTTATCTACCTATTTATTATCACAATTGTATGCGAATAAAGGAGAACAAAAACGCGCGATACAGTTAATCGATGATGCAATTGTAAAATTCCCACAAGTACCATATTTTCATTTTGAGAAGATAAAGTATTTATTAGATTTAGAGCGATATGAAGAGATGTTAGCGGTAATAGATAACATAAATACTCAGCTGCCGTATCATGCCTATAATACTTACTTTGTACATTTACGTGCAGAAGCACTGTACAAAATGAATAAATTTGCAGATTTACAAAAACTATTAAAAGAAGAAAAGAGTTTAAAAGAATCTTTATATCATAATTTAGAAAAAAATCCGGATGGAAAAAAGGTTCACTTGCCGATAG
Organism: Bacillus sp. PK3-067; assembly: GCF_056738645.1. Classification (NCBI taxonomy): domain Bacteria; kingdom Bacillati; phylum Bacillota; class Bacilli; order Caryophanales; family Bacillaceae; genus Bacillus; species Bacillus sp. PK3-067. Next base: position 2,062,276 of record NZ_CP096490.1, read on the forward strand.
TTCCTATTGTACAAAAGGATAATTATTGTGTTCCGACAAGTTTAGAGATGATGTTGCGTATATGGGGAGAGAAACGTACACAAGATGAAATAGCAGAGTTTATTTTTGATATGACAGGTTCGAAGTTTTCAGATACTGTTTCTTATTTAGAAGAATTAGGTTATGAATATCGTTATTTTAAAGGGAATGAAGAGAATTATAAGAGACTGATTGACGAAGGAATTCCTGTTTTATTAAGTATAGATATTGAGCATGCTTCACACGTACAAGTTCTATCTGGATATGATGATACATTGCAAGCTTTCTATGTTCAAGATCCAAACTTTATAGAACCAGTTCTTGTGGAATATAGTAAATTACAAGAAAAATATCGTTATACAGGCTGTTTAGCAATCACGTTTGTTCCGAAAGAAAAGAAGGAGCAACTAGCGTTTCTAAGTGAGGAAGAAAATCGTTACTTTAAATCTATTTTTTCTCTTACGGATCATTTAGATGAACATGACAAAGAGGGGATTAGTAACTTAGTACAATTTTTAAAAGAAACGAGTGATAATCCAAATACGTGGTTATATACGATAAAGCACTTAGATGTTGAAGTAGATAAAGAATTTATTTTATATTGTATCGATAAGTTAATGGAAAAGTTTCCGAACTCGGACTTTGTTAAATTGCATGGTGCACAGTGTTTTATTCGTCTTCAAGAAGTAGAGAAAGCGGAGCAAATGCTGACAAGCGTTGAGAAGAAAAATAATCGTGCTTTATATCATTTAATAAACGGAAGATATGCTTTTGAGCAGGAAAGTTATATAGAAGCGATTTCAAGCTTTCGTTCATCGTTACAATTAGACGCAGATCAGCCTATTGCTTGGAGTTTTCTCGCTTTATCCTATATGTATATTGATCAATCTGAAAAAGCATTGCAATACTCTCAAGTTGCGTTAGAGCGTAGTCCTGAAAGGTTCACTTTAACAAATCACGGTTTAATATTAATAGATTTAGAAAGATATGAAGAAGCATATGAAATCTTTAATGACTTGTTAAAAGAGTATAAATATGAAGCGCATGTATGGTATGAACGAGCGAGATGTGCACATCAACTAGGGAAATTATATTTAGCAATAAAAGGGCTTAAAGTAGCGATTCGTTTGGATAGTAATGCACCTTACATTTATACGAAACTTTCGGAAATATACGAATCTGATTTGAAGGATGAGGAAAGTGCGAAAGAAATTTTATTAAACGGTATTGAGAATTGTGATGATAAAGCACCTCTTTACGTAAAATTAGGTGATTATCATTTTCAAAATGATAGCTTGGAAGAAGCAGAAGTATTGTATAAGCGTGCTTTAGAAGAAAATGATGAGGATGTTTATTCTCACTTCGGACTTACACAAGTTTATATGGCAAGAGAACAATATAAGGAAGCAAAAGAATATATACTTGGTCTTGAGAAGCAAATTGAAAAGAGCCAAGATTTCCTCATGAATGCAGGAATGGTTTTATGGGATGCTGAAATTGAACTTGGTGGAAATGAAGAAGGGTTTAAAGTAGCACTATCTAAGTTAGAAAATGGTATAAAGAAAAGTGATTATAATGTAGCAAGTGCGTTAGATGAATATGTGAATCGAATTAAAGGAACGGAATTTGTACAACGAGGTATAGCATTTTTAAGAACGTTACACAAAGAAAGAAATGAAGTAAGTGAGTACGGTTGTTATGCAGGTATTTTATATGAATCTATTGGACAGTACGGCCAAGCGATGAAAAGATATAATAAGGCGATAGAACAAATGGAAACGGCATTACCGTATTACCGAATTGGTGAAACACTTATGGCATTAGGGCAATTGACGGAAGCAAAACAAGCGTATGAAACATGTTTAGAGCTTGATGGGAATTTCGTAGGTGTACATTTACAGCTTGCGGAAATATACGAAAAAGAAGAAAACCGTTCTAAAGAACAAAGTCATATGGTTCAGGCGATGAAAGAAGAGCCGTTGCATATTAATATGCAATATTTAGCACAGCTTTCAGTAGATATGAATCTTCAGGAAGAATTGCTGACTGAACTAGAACAATTAGTGGACGAAGTACCTGAAATATGGCGTTTAGATGCGATTGCATATGTGTACGGAGCGATGAATGAAATAGATAAAGAACAAGCACAGGTTGAATACGCACTACAATTAGATGGTGAGCATATAGAAGTTCTATATCATTATGCAAAAGTATTAGTGAAAAAAAGAAATGTAAAAGCAATTGAAGTTGCAATGAAAGTAATACAAAAAGATTTTGATAATGAACGTATATTTGATGTTTATGTAAAAGCAGTAGAGCAACATAAAAAATTGTCTAACATACGAGATTTTCTTCATACGTTAAAGGTGAAAAAAGCAGAAAGGAGTACAGCATTCATGTATGCTGCAGCTGCGGTTACGGAAATATGGATTGAACGCCAGCTGCATGAACAGCCAAAACGATCTATCATTACGAGAGCTTTTTATCGTATGAAAAATCGTGCGAAAGAAATTTCAATGGTTACTATGATAATTGATTTATATGAAATCTCTTTAAAGTTAAATCCGAAAAATAGTATGGCAGCACAGCGATTTGCGCTATTTTATGAGAATGTAGAGATGAATAAAGAAGCAATAGAGATTCTGCACACGTCACTAGAAAATAAATGGGATTATGACGTAGCGAAGCAACTTGTAAATCTTTTCGTTGAGTGCGAGGAAGAAGATATGTTAAGAGATGCTTTGGAATTAACGAAACAAATGGTTCGAGAACTACCAGATGATTATGATACTCTTCTTCTGCAAGCACAAGTATTCTTTAAAGCAGGGGAAGAAAGAAAAGCAGAAAAGATTATCTTACAATTAACAGAGCAAACACCGTTTGTAAGTAGAGCATTTCTTGCTTTAGGAGAAATATATCAAAGTCAAGAAAGGTTTGAAGAGGCAATTCATGTATTAGAAAATGCTTCTATACATCATCCAAATGAAACAGCAATTCTTCTTTCTTTAGCATCTTCATATCATGGTGCCGGCCAAACGATAAAGGCAGAAAAAATAACAAATGAAGTATTAATAATTGACGCGAGTGATTTGTTAGCAAGATATGATCGAGCTTGTTATTTAGCACAGTTAAATAGAAATGAAGAGGCGAAGGAAGAGCTTGAATTTGTCCTTCGTGAGGATGAATCGGGATTCTTTGCTGAACTTATTGAGGATGATGAAAATTTAGCAGCATTGCGAGAGTTTGAAAAGTAATTGTATAAGAATAGGGGAAAAAGATAAGGATATATTTTGAATTAGTTGACAATTAGTTGCTAAATGGCATAAAATAACTTTTAACAAAGTATACAAATCTGAAGACGAGAAAGAGTAAAATAGTGAGCTGTTCTCCAGAGAGCCGGTATATTGCTGAAAGCCGGTGTGCAGACGTTATTTGAAAATCATCTCCGAGGAGCCGAGGCTGAAAGTAAGTAAGTCCGGACGGATGTCTACCGTTACAAAGAACACGTATGATAGTACGTTGCTAAGTGCTATTAGTGAAAAAGCTAATAGAATTAGGGTGGTATCGCGGGTAAACCCGTCCCTACTTTATAGGGACGGGTTTTTTGTGTGCTTTAAAATATTCAAAGGAGTGATTGTATATGGAAAAAGTAGATGTAAAAGAATCAGCTGTAGGAAGAGAAATGCGAATTTGCAAACAGTGGAACGAACAAAATATTTTCGAACAATCAATTCAGAATCGAGAAGGCGCACAGTCTTTCGTATTTTATGAAGGACCACCAACGGCGAACGGACTACCGCATGTAGGTCATGCACTTGGACGAACAATTAAAGACTTAGTAGCAAGATATAAAACGATGGCTGGTTATAAAGTGTTAAGAAAAGCAGGATGGGATACACATGGTTTACCTGTAGAATTAGGCGTTGAGAAGCAACTTGGTATTTCTGGTAAACATGAGATCGAAGAATATGGCATTGAACCATTTATTCAAAAGTGTAAAGAGAGTGTTTTCACATATGAGAAGCAGTGGCGCGAATTCACTGAAAGTATTGGTTATTGGGTAGATATGGATGATCCATATGTAACTTTAAAGAATCCATATATCGAAAGTGTATGGCATATTTTGGGGACAATTCATGAAAAAGGATTGTTATATAAAGGACATAGAGTTTCACCATACTGCCCAAGCTGCCAAACCTCATTGAGCTCACATGAGGTTGCGCAAGGGTATAAAACAGTAAAAGATTTAAGTGCAACTGTGAAGTTTAAAGTGAAAGATAGTGAAAATGAGTATTTCTTAGGTTGGACAACGACACCTTGGACACTTCCAGCAAACGTTGCGCTTGCTGTCCATCCAAATATGGAATACGTTAAAGCAAAACAAGAAAGTCATGTATACATTGTTGCGAAAGAACGTGTACAAGAAGTATTAAAAGAGAACTATGAAGTATTATCTGTTCATAAAGGCGAAGAATTATTAAACACATCTTATACAGCGCCATTTCCGATGAAAGAAGTTACAAATGGTTACCGCGTTATTGCAGCAGATTTTGTAACGGGAGATAGTGGTACAGGACTTGTTCATATTGCTCCAGCATATGGAGAGGACGATTATAGAGTTGTTCAAAGTGAAGGATTGTCATTCTTGCACGTTGTAGATGAAAAAGGTGAGTATACAGAGGCAGTACCATTTTTGAAAGGGAAATTTGTAAAAGATTGTGACGTGGATATCGTTCGTTATTTAGCGAAGGAAGGTTTACTGTATCATAAAGAAAAATATGAACATAGCTATCCGCATTGCTGGCGTTGTGATTCACCACTACTTTATTATGCAGGAGAAAGTTGGTTAATCCGAACAACTGCAATTAAAGATACATTTTTACAAAATAATGATTCTGTTACTTGGTATCCGGATCATATGAAACATGGGCGCTTTGGTAAGTTTTTAGAAAATATGGTGGACTGGAATATTAGCCGAAATAGATACTGGGGAACGCCATTGAATGTATGGGAATGTGAAAGTTGTGATCATCAGTTCGCACCGAAAAGCATTGCCGAATTAAGAAAGAATAGTACGAAAGAAACACCAGAAGATTTGGAATTGCATAAGCCTTATGTAGATGAAGTGCAAGTCTGCTGCGGGAAATGCGGAGGCACAATGAATCGTACACCAGAAGTGATTGATGTTTGGTTTGATAGTGGTTCTATGCCATTTGCACAATATCATTACCCATTTGAAAATAAAGAGTTATTTGAAGAGCAGTTTCCAGCGGATGTTATTGCAGAAGGAATTGATCAAACACGCGGCTGGTTTTATAGTTTATTAGCAGTATCAGCACTATATACAGGAAAAGTACCGTATAAACGAGTGTTATCACTAGGGCATGTTTTAGATGAAGAAGGGCAGAAAATGTCTAAAAGCAAAGGAAATGCACTAGATCCAGTTGATTTAGTAGATAAATTTGGTGCAGATGCGCTAAGATGGGCTTTACTTGTTGATAGTGCCCCGTGGAATGCGAAGCGTTTTTCTGAAAGAACAGTACTGGAAGCGAAATCTAAATTTTTAGATACATTAGTCAATGTGTATAGCTTCTACGTTTTATATGCAAATTTAGATGAGTATAATCCGAAAGAAACGTATGATGTAAAGCTTACGAAATTAGACGAATGGGTATTATCAAGATTGCATAGTACAACGAAAAAAGTGAGAACTGCACTTGATGATTATCAATTTACGAATGCAGCTCGTGAAATTGCAGCACTTGTAGATGAAGTGAGTAACTGGTATGTAAGACGCTCACGTAATCGTTTCTGGGAATCTGGTATGAACGCTGAGAAAGCAGCTGCGTATGAGACACTTCATGAAGTGCTTGTAACAATTAGTAAATTAATTGCACCATTTACACCGTTTGTCGCGGAAGACATTCATCTAAATTTAGAAGGAAACAGCGTTCATTTAGCCGATTATCCAGTTGTAAATGAATCACTACTTCAACCAAAATTAGAAGCGGAAATGGATGCTGTTTTACAAGTTGTTGAACTTGGAAGAAGTAACCGTAATCAGCATTCTTTAAAAGTAAAACAGCCGCTAGCAGAACTTGTATTACTTGAGCATAACGAGAATGATATGGATTGGGAATCTTATCGTGATATCGTTATGGATGAGTTAAATGTAAAAGCGTTCCATGTTGAACTCGATGAAACAAAATACACATCATATCAATTGAAGCTTAATTTTAAAACAGCGGGGCCAAAATTCGGTAAAAATGTGAATGCAGTGAATGGTTGGCTAAAACAATTATCACAAGAAGAAGTACAAAACTTTGTATCAACAGGAAGAGCAGTTTACGAAGCAACACCAGAAGGAGAAGTAGTTGTAACTGGTGAAGATGTGTTAGTTGAGAAAGTTGCAAAATCAGGATTCTCTAATACGACTAACGGACAATATACAGTTATGTTAGATACGAATGTAACGGAAGAATTGTTACAAGAAGGAGTAGCGCGTGAATTCATTCGTGCGGTTCAAGAATACCGTAAACAGTTGAATTTACCAGTTAATTTACGAGTCGATATTATTCTTGATACAGAAGAAGAACTACAGCGAACGTTAACGAACCATAAAGATTTATTGGAAGAAAACTTACTCGTTAAACAATTTACATTTGGTCACTTAACGAACGAAGATGATGAACTTTCTTTAGGTGAAACAAAACTTAGAATTAAATTAAGTGCAGCTAATTAAAGAAAAAAGGAAGTTGGAATGATTCCAACTTCCTTTTTTGTATGGAGGTAAATTAACTAGCTAATTTCCTCATAATCCATTCGATAGGTCCTCTAGAAAATTTCTTTCTCCATAATACGCTAAACAAAATACTGAAAATGAAAAATACAGTAGCAAATAATAAAACGAAAAGTAGTGTTTGATGTTCCATTCTATTGAATAGAATTAATGTCCCAATCCCGATAAATACATGACTTACATAATGAGTTAATGTTAATTGACCTGTTTGTATAATGGAAGTAACAAACCAATTATTTTCATATTTTTCAGTAATATAGAGGCAAAGTATTAATATAGCAATAGCAGATCCTGTTGCAGATAAAATGTACAATACATTTGGTAAAACGGGTCCTGTATTAAACAAAAATGTAGCAGCTGCTTTGCCAATGTGTGGAATGAAGTAGTACGTGAGCCCTTTTGATAAAAGTTCTATCAGTATGGTGAATGTAATACCGAGCAAGAGCAACCTATCTCTAATCTTTTTATTATGAAGATCTAATCTGCCAATTATCATACCGATTAAGAAGAATGAAAACCATGGGAAAAAAGGGTGATAACCATTAAAGAATAAATTGCGAAGAAAACCGTTAACTGTCCAGAAGTCTACATAGTTTATAAATGGAGTAGGGCCTCCCCAACCTTCGAAAGCATTGAAAGTAAGCTGAAGAGATTGTGCCAAGAGTAGGATAATAATAGATAAGAAGAGTAATGCTTTTTTTCGGACTGTAATGAGTAAGGCAGCAACGAAAAGGTAAACACCATAGTAGTGTAATATATCCCCAGTCCACTCCATTACGTATAAAAGTAATCCTAAAATAAATAAGAATAGTGCCCGTTTCCATATGATCTTTCGGCTATTAGAAATTTTTATTTTTTCATTTCTAGCAACAGAGGATCTAGTCATTAAAGATATTCCAATTCCAGCAAGTATAACAAACAAGGCAGAAGCTCTACCTTCAAAAAGTGACATTAAAGTTATTAAAAATGGGGGACCATTTCCTTCTGCACCTGTTATCACCATAAAATTAACAAGCAGCATACCAAACATCGCCAAGGCCCTAGCAAAGTCTAAGCCGATAATTCGTTTTTTAGTATTCAATTCAATCCCTTCTTTCAAAAATACTGTTTACAGCTTCCATCCATATTTGTCTATAATCTATATCCACATGTAACATCATAAAATTCCCGACATTATCAAGCACTAATGCTAACATATGAGCTTTTGAAACTAGATTTTTATTTTCAATTAATTGCAGCTCATTTGCTTTTGTAAGGAGTGATTCAAACCCTTGTAAATATTCTGTTTGCACAGTTAGTAATCGATCTTTGTACATATCATTTCTTGAAGATAGTAATACATATTCTTGCAACACACGATTAAAATAAGGATCGTTCTGCTGTTCATCAATTATTTTGAATCCAATTTCAATGCATTTCTCAATAAAATTTTCTTTCGTAAACTCTTCTGTATGGAAGAAGGAAGAAAACTGCATCGCAGCACATAATTCTGTGAAAATACATTCGATTAATGCATCTTTAGATTTAAAGTAATAATAAATGGACGGTTTAGCAATTCCGACTTCTTCAGCAATCATAGAATAGGTCGTTTTAGTAATGCCATGTCCGGCAAACAGTCGATAGCTTGCTTCCATAATTGAAGAGAGTGTTTCTTCACTTTTGCTCATAATAAAGCCTCCTACAAAAAGGTTATATAAATCGTATCATTCATAAATATTTTTTTCAACCTACCGTTAGGTAAAAAATATCCTGTTTTTTACAAAGTAATTTAAAAAGGTTAAGAGTTATGGAAATACTTTAGAAATATATTTCTAAAGTATTGTGTTCACTTTACACATAAATATTGAGAAAATTTCACTTACCCTAAATGGAAAGGTAATAGAAGTGTTCATAGAGAATTACTCGTAGATTCAATTTTTATCCATCCGTTTTGCGGGGAATGATTGCCTAGTGGTAATGGGATAAGGTTGAGCTACTTTATTAGGGGGAGTGGTTCTATGTTTAATAAAAAAATGGTGGCAATGGCAATGACCGTGCCGTTAGTAATGGGGACGATTTCTACGGTTTCGGCATTGGAAAAACAACAGCAAGTAAAGTTAGAAGCTTATTCGCCACAGAAAAAAGCAACTGAATATTTAAAAGAAAATGCTGCGCAGTATGGATTGAAAACAGATCTTTCAGACTTGCAATATATTTCTACAACAGAAACATCAGTAGCTTCATATGTTAGGTTCCAACAAGTTGTTAATGGTGCACCTGTATTTTCAAAACAAATAACAGTTACGCTTAACGGAGAGGGAAAGGGAGTACTCGCTGTTTCTGATTATCAGCCTGTTACAGGTGTGAAGGAAGTAACGACAAAAATTAGTGAAAAAGATGCAATACAAAAATCAATGGCGTATGTTGGAGAAGCAAGTGAGCAAAATTTATGGGCTCCTACAGATAAAGAGTTCGGATATATTGTTGAAGAAGGAATTGCTCGTCCAGTATATAAAGTTGTAGTCCATTCTAATAATCCATTTGGTGCATGGGAAACATTTATTGATGCAGAAAATGGAAAGTTAATTAAAAAGGTTGATATAAACCGAAAAGCTGAAGGGTCAGGAAAAGTATTTTTACCTAACCCAGTCGTATCTAGCGGTAGTAAAGTAGGCTTAAAAGATAATAACGATGCAGATTCAACAGCTCTAACGAACCAACTGAAAACTGTTACGTTAAAAGGTTTAGATGGAACAGGATTTTTAATTGGAGAATATGTAACGATTTCTTCAAAAGCGAAAACAAAATCTACGAATTTACAATTTAACTATACACGCGCAAATGATAGCTTTGAAGATGTTATGTCGTACTATCATATCGACACATTGCAACGTTACATTCAAAGTCTAGGTTTTAAAAATATTAATAACCGTTCGATAAAAGTGAATGTTAATGGTACAACTGATGATAACTCATTCTATTCTCCATCAACAAAAGCTTTGACTTTCGGTACTGGCGGTGTTGATGATGCAGAAGATGCTGGTATTATCGCACATGAATATGGGCATTCGATTCAAGATAACCAAGTTCCTGGCTTTGGTAGTTCAGCAGAAGGTGGAGCGATGGGAGAAGGATTTGGGGACTTCTTAGGTGCTACATATGAAGATGCAGTATCGACTACTGGATATGGTAAAGCATGTGTTGGAGAATGGGATGCGACAGCTTATTCTAGTTCAGATCCAACATGCTTACGCCGATTAGATAATAATAAAGTATATCCGAAAGATATAACGAATGAAGTGCATGATGATGGTGAAATTTGGGCTCAAGGCCAATACGAAATGGCACAAGCTTTTGGCCGTGATGTAGCAACAAAAATCATTTTACAATCACACTGGTCATTAACACCAAACTCTAAATTCAGTGATGGAGCGAAAGCGATTAAGCAAGCGGATGCTCTTTTATATGGCGGACAACATGCTGCTGATATTGATCGCATTTGGGCAGCGAGAGGCATTAGTACGAATTAATATAAAAAGTCGTGGCGTTTATAAGCCACGACTTTTTAATTTGCTTACGAACTGGTACTAGTAAATAAAGCTATATCAATGATAGTGTGAATATATCCGTATCCCATTTATTTTTTAGCTTCTTTAAAAACAAAATGCTCTTTAAATTTTCTAGACTCAACTTTTTGACCATTTCTCATGGAGCGGAAAGGGTGTTCTTGCCATGTAATAATTACATCAACCTCATCCGCTTTTGTAGCAACAGGTAAATTAGCGTGTTCAAATCCAGTTTTTCCACTTGCCAAACGACTTTCCTTTAGGGAAAAGAGTTCATATTTCGTTTTCTTATTTGGTTCGTTGTGGAATACTTCGACGTTTACATTATATACTTCATTATTCCCGACATTCTTTACTGAAAAATGATATGTTTGAAATTCATCTTTTTTAGCTTGAAGCATATTCTTGTTTGTTTTTTTCGGTTTATCAATATTCACTTGCCATCGATCAGAGTTTTGAGAGATTGGTAAAGATTTTGGTGAATAGGCATACGTTTCGTTTACTACAATTAAGCAAAACAAAAGGAGAAAGAAACTAATTGCTTTTTGCATAAACACACCTCGCTTTAAAATTTTTATTAATATGCGTAAATGAATTAGTTTTTATGTAAAAATTGGAAAATATTAAAGGTGTAATTTTGGATGTAATACATAAGAATATGTATTACAAAATTAACTTTTCACACTTTAGAAGAATCTAGGAGTTAGAAAATCAGAATGTTTTAAAAAAGGCTTGCATTTTATAAAGTAAGGAGTTAGAATACTCTGTAAATATAAAAAGTGATGATCAGGAAAAGTACATGGTGCAAAGATCTACAGAGAGCAGCCGGTTGCTGGGAAGGTTGCGATACCGCATGATGGAAAGACACCTGTGAGTGTTGCTTTGAACGTGATTATTAGTAAAAGCAAACGGTACCTACCGTTATCAGGGCTAAGATGGTCAGTATGACAATTTGGGTGGTACCGCGGAAAAAAATCCGTCCCTATTTATAGGGGCGGATTTTTGTATTCTTTGAAAGGGGGTGAGTGACCGTGGATGATGACGATGACAACAATAACGTAAATAAATATAAAATTACTGGAGGGAAAAATAATGGATTCAATAATGAAGCGTTCACTCACAAAAGAATGTACAAAGCAAAGTGGAAAGGTTGTATTACTTCAAGGATGGGTAAAAAAAATTCGGCACCTTGGAAATGTTAGTTTTTTATTATTACGGGACAGAACAGGAGTAATTCAATGTGTATTAGAAAATGAATTGGCCGGATATAAAGTTGATGTAGAAAGTGTTGTCCATGTAATCGGTGAGATAGTCGAGACATCGAAAACAGAATTGGGTGTTGAAGTACTTGCTCATGAAGTGAAAGTAATAAACGGTGCAGAGCCACTTCCATTTGAAATAAATAAAAAGAAGTTACAAGTTGGCTTAGATCAACTACTTAATGAGCGAGTAATATCATTAAGGCATGAGCGAACCGCAGCGATTTTTAAAGTGAAATCTACACTCGTTCAGAGCTTTAGTGAATTTCTTATAGAGAACGATTTCACACGGATCTTTACGCCGAAAATTGTTTCGCAAGGGGCAGAAGGAGGAGCAAATGTTTTTAAGCTTCCATACTTCCAAAAAGAAGCTTATTTAGCACAATCACCACAGTTTTATAAGCAAATGATGGTGGCAGGTGGGTTAGAACGAGTTTTTGAAATTGCACCTGTATATAGAGCGGAACATCATAATTCTTCCCGTCATTTGAATGAATATATATCGTTAGACGTAGAACTTGGTTTTATTCATGATTTTTATGAAGTGATGCAACTAGAAACGGATGTTTTACGATATATGTTTCAACAAGTAGCGAAAAAATGTGAAATAGAACTACAACTATTACAAATAGAAGTACCTGTTATTACTGAAATACCTAAAATTACATTGTTAGAAGCACAAGAAATTTTGAAAAGTAAGTATCGTAAAGAATCTCCTGTAGGGGATTTAGATACAGAAGGTGAAAAGTTACTAGGGAAATATGTAAAGGAAACATATAATAGTGAATTTGTTTTCATTACACATTATCCGAAAGAAGCGAGACCGATGTATACGATGCAAAATAAAGAGAATCCAGCTATTACTGATTCATTCGACTTATTATATAAAGGGCTAGAAATAACGTCAGGGGCACAGCGAATTCATAATTATGAATTGTTACTCGCTTCGTTTAAAGAAAAAGGATTACATCCAGAGAAATTTCAATCTTATTTAAATACATTCCGATATGGTTGTCCACCACATGGAGGTTTCGGAATTGGGTTAGAAAGGATTGTATATAAACTATTAGAATTAACAAATGTACGAGAGGCTAGTGCTTTTCCGAGAGATTGTACTCGTCTTATACCATAAAAAGAATCTTTGCGATTATCGCGAAGATTTTTTTTTAGTTCGTTTGAAAAGATGAAAATATAGACCCTTTCTTTTGCTAATAAGCTTAGTAAAAGTGAGTTATCAATATGAACCATTTCGACAAAAAATCAATATACCCCTTGACAGTTACAAATATAACCGATATACTTCATATTAATTTCAAAAGAAAATATATTCTAAATATTACAATGTGTTGAATAGGAGTAGTAAGGTCATGTATTTGTACAGAGAGCTATGGGTTGGTGTGACATAGTCAAATGACATCCTGAACTCGCCTAGGAGCAGTAAGGTGGAACGGAATTACATTCTTAGTAAATCTTAACGGTTAACCTTCGATATTAGGTTTGTAATCAAACGATTACTACTAAGGTGGATTCATAATGGAATCAATAAGGGTGGTACCGCGTTAAGTAAATGGCTTAGCGTCTCTTTATATAGAGATGCTAGGCCATTTTTTTATTATATGGAAGAAGAAATGGAGGGTTTATTTGAATAGGTTTATAAAATTTATTTATTTATATAAAAAGATTTAATTAGGAGGAAAATGAGATGAAACAGACGGAGCAATGGACTTCGAAATTAGGTTTTATAATGGCGGCAGCCGGATCAGCAATTGGACTTGGTGCGATATGGAAGTTCCCTTATATCGCTGGGAAGAGTGGGGGAGGAGCGTTCTTTTTAATATTTATATTATTTACTGTTTTAATTGGACTACCGCTACTTATAGCTGAATTTATGATTGGACGCAGTACGCAGAAACAAGCAGTTGGAGCATTTAAAAGCATCGCACCAAATACAGGATGGCATTGGATTGGACGCCTTGGTGTTGGAACGTGTTTTATACTACTTTCATTTTATAGTGTTGTAGGTGGATGGGTATTAATTTATTTATTCAGAGGAATAACTGGACAACTGATTACGCCAGGACAAAATTACGGCACATTATTTACTGAAACAATTGGGAATCCTGCTTGGGCTATTATGGGACATTTCGCTTTTATGTTCATTACGATATGGGTTGTATCAAAGGGTGTACAAAACGGAATTGAAAAAGCAAGTAAATATATGTTGCCAGCATTGTTCGTTTTATTTGTCGCTCTTATTATTCGTTCGTTAACACTTGATGATGCAATGAAAGGTGTGAAGTTTTTCTTACAACCAGATTTCTCAAAGATTACTTCGGAAAGTATTTTGTTCGCAATGGGGCAATCATTCTTTGCAATTAGTATCGGGATTTCAATTATGGTTACGTATAGTTCCTATTTAAATAAAAAAGAAAGTTTACCAAAATCAGCAATAACAATTGTTGGATTAAATTTATTTGTTTCATTATTTGCAGGTCTTGCTATTTTTCCAGCCGTATTTTCATTAGGAATGGAGCCAACAGAAGGACCTGGATTACTATTTATCGTATTACCATCTGTATTTAGTCAAATCCCATTCGGTGGATTTTTCTTAACAGTATTTCTTGCACTATTTACATTTGCGACATTAACATCAGCATTTTCTCTACTAGAAACTGTTGTTTCAGCATTAGCAAATGGTGAACAAGAAAAGAGAACGAAATTATCATGGCTGATCGGTTTCGGCATTTTTTTAGTAGGTATACCATCAGCGTTATCATTTGGAGTATGGAGTGATATTACGATTTTCGGAAAGAATATTTTTGATGCAGTAGACTTCTTATCTAGTAATATATTAATGCCACTTGGAGCACTATTTATTAGTATTTTCGTTTCATTCAAAATGGAGAAGAAGGTACTAGAAGCAGAGTTTTTTGTAGGTGGAAATTATGGAAAGAAAGTATTTACTTGTTGGGCATTTTTACTTCGATTTGTAGCACCACTTGCAATAATTATCGTCTTCTTAAATGTAATAGGAATTATTTAATATTAAATGTTATAATATTCAGTAAAAAAAGGGGTGGTGATCATAAAGGAAAATTTGATAGAAGCAGGGAAATACATGAATATTAGAGGGAAAAAGCTATACGTTGAAACACATGGAAATCCTAAAAATAAGCCAGTCTTATACTTGCATGGTGGACCAGGAGAAAGTTGTTATGATTTTTCATTTCATCAAGCGGAACGTTTAAAAGATTCTCTATATGTAATTATGATAGATCAAAGAGGTGTTTGTCGCTCAGAAGAAATTACTGAAGACGAAGCTTTTGGATTAAATGATTTGATTGAAGACTGTGAGGAATTAAAAAAAGTATTACAAATTGAGAAGTGGTCTATAATTGGACACTCTTTCGGTGGATATGTAGCATTGCTTTATGCGTCGATATATCCAAGTTCAATAGAGAAAATAATATTTGAAGGACCAACTTTTAATTTTGCATTAACAAGTAGGGCTTTGTTACAAAAAACAGGGCATTTATTAAAAAAGTATGGAAAAGAAGAAATAGCAAAAGAATGCTTTGCTTATTCATCTAGCGATGCTAGTTCAGAAGAGTTGTTAGAAGCTTATATAAGATTAAGCGCTGAATTAGAAGAAAAAAGAATGGAGATTTACAATAATAAGGAAGATAGGACAGATGAGAGGTTATACAGTGATGAAGAGTGGGAAATATTTTCAAATCGCTCCAAAATTCACTTTGATAGATTAAAATTAGAGGGAGCATGTCATACATCATTATTATCAAAAATAAAAGATGTACAAAATCTAATGTTATTAATAGTAGGAAAACATGATGTAGTAACGTGTGAAGAACAAATTAAAACATTTAATAAAGATGCCCGAAACGGCAAGTATATCGTATTTGAAGAGAGCGGTCATTCACCTCATTATGAGGAAGCAGATAGATTTGCAGAAACAGTCATACATTTTTTGAAATGAAGAAAAGGGTGCTTCTATAAATGAGAGGCACCCTTTCTAAATTTCTGGATATGTGATTGTGATGCTAGGCCACTTACTTTGCCAATTCTTTTTTATAACTCTGTTTTTGTACATATGTAATCGTTCTTTCGATTTAAGAAAATGAGCTGTTGGTTTCACTTGTAAGGAAAGGACATCTTCAATACCACATGGGGCTGTTAAGATAACGTTGTTTAGTTCATCAAGTGTAACTCCTAAAGCCGTTGCTGTTTCAGGGAATTTAGATATAGCATTAACAGAAGAAGAATATGGTGGCATATTATTCACTACATGCATACGAGCTTGATTTTTTACAGACCAAGGGATAGTAGCATCAATATTCATTAATTTCGTTTCTAATGATTGTTCGTATATCTCATCTTGATGTAGACTATCATAATAAATCACATCAACATCAGGCATAGCCGTTTTAGCTTCATAGTCATGTAAAGTATCCCAAATTTTAGAACGAACAAATCCGGCACAAATCCACCAATCAGGTAGCTCTAGTGATTTTGCCATTTGTAATACATTCATCATCCATTCGTCGTTTTCTATTAAGCGAATGATATCTTGTTCTGTTTGTATAGTCATTTGTTATCTCACCTGCTTTTTTTTAGAGAGTAAATTTAATTCATAAGCTTTATAATCCATGTAATCCAGTAAGCACCTGGTATGAATAACAGTTGAGCAAGTAATGTACCAAAAAGTCTAGAAATCATTAGCCAAGCATACATTTTACTCATTGCTTCAGCACCTTCTTCTGATTGAAGAGCTCGCTCTGTTAAAAGAGCAATACGTGGATCTAGTAGCACTGTTAATAAAATAGTAGCAAAACCATTAATAAGACCAGAAGCTGTAGTGGCTTTTGTTGCGAAAGCTGGAATTAAAAAAGAAGCATATAGTGCGGAAAGAACTCCCGCTGTATAAATTGCAGTAGCGAACATGTTAATAAGCATTATACGCTTTGGAATACCGCCGATACGCAGTCTATGAATCATTTCTAACTTTGGAAAGCGGACATATTTTTTTGTGTACTTTAATTTTTGAATGTTATTCGTTTTCATCATTCGAATGAAAGAACCGTCTGTTTCAAAGTTTTGAATGACATATCCAAATAGTTTTGTCAAAGTTGGATACAGTATAATCGCAAGCAATGTACCGATAGAAGCAGATAATAGTACAAGACGTATAATATGCTCTAAATCAATAGAAGGATCTAGTTTTGCTTCGTCCACAATCCCGCCAAGTAAAAAGGCTTGTAGTAAGTTTGACGTTCTTGAAATGAGTAATACGATTCCTACGACGGATAATGCGACAGCAATCTTCTTTAAACGAACCCCCGCTAATCGAATACTATAAGAGCTTGTTTCAACTGCGTGGATTACAATTGTGAAAGCCATTATAAAAATTAACGTAATTGACATTTGTTTCACCAGTTTCTATTAAAATAATTGTAACTTTTTTACTTTATCATATCTATCGTATTTTGTAACTGAAAGTATGTGACATATGGAAATTGATTTTTCGAAAAAATAGATAATGATAGTATAATAGGGAGAAGTGGAAGAGATGTTAGCAGTTATTTATACAGCAAATTAAGTGGAGGAATGAAACATGTATAAAACATTTCTATTTGATTTAGATGGAACTTTAACGGATCCGAAAGAAGGAATTGTAAATTCGGTTTTGTATGCGTTAAAAAAAGTAGGAATTGAAGAAGTACATATAAGTGAGTTAGATTCATTTATAGGTCCTCCTATTCAGCAATCATTCGTAGAGAGATATAATATGAGTGAAGGAGAGGTTGAACGTGCAGTTTTTTACTTCCGTGAGTATTTAAAGCAGCGTGGATTGTTTGAAAATAATGTATACGAGGGGATTCTGAAGCTCTTGCAACAATTAAAAAGTTCAGGGAATCGCATATTTGTAGCAACTTCAAAGCCCACTGTATTTGCGAAACAAGTTATAGAGCATTTTCAATTAACGAATTATTTCGAAGACATCATTGGAAGTAATTTAGATGGTACGAGAATAAAAAAAGAAGAAATAATTGCTCATATTTTACAAAAAAATGAAGAACTAAATAAAGAAGAAATGATAATGATTGGTGATAGAAAGCACGATATAATAGGTGCAAATCAGAATGGAATTGCTTCAATTGGTGTTTTATATGGCTATGGCTGTAAAAAAGAACTGACTGAAGTTAGTGCGACCTACATAGTGAAAGATGTTGAAGAACTGTATCATTTTTGTGTAGAGAAAAATTTAATACAGCAGTAAATATAGATTCTAGCAATCCCTTTATAACGTATGACGATGAATTCGTTTCTGTTTAAAGGGATTTTTCATATGTAATCGAATAATTATAATTAGACATTTTTAGCATAAAAATTTGTATGAATAAGAGGAGGGATGTCAGAATTAAAAGGTTAGTAGAAATTTATCAATAAAATTTAGAATATTCTGTTTAATGGAGGGGTAAAATTGGAGTTAGTTATTATATTATTAGCACTAAGTTTACTTATGTTCGTAGCATACAGAGGTTTTTCTGTTATTTTATTCGCACCGATATTTGCATTATTTGCAGTATTTTTGACAGAACCTAGTTATGTATTACCTTTCTTTTCTAATATCTTTATGGAGAAAATGGTTGGATTTATAAAATTATATTTTCCTGTGTTTTTATTAGGAGCAATATTTGGAAAAGTAGTGGAAATGTCAGGAATTGCAGATTCTATCGCAAAAACAATTATTGAGTTAGTTGGTGAAAAACGTACTATATTAGCGATTGTATTAATGGGGGCTATTTTAACGTATAGTGGTGTTAGTGTGTATGTAGTAGTGTTTGCTGTTTATCCGTTCGCAGCTAAGTTGTTTCGACAAGCTAATATTCCAAAGCGTTTAATCCCTGGAACGATTGTTCTTGGAGCAGTAACGTTTACAATGGATGCGTTACCTGGATCACCACAAATTCAAAATGTAATACCTACAACATTTTTTAAAACGGATATTTATGCTGCACCGATACTTGGGATTGTAGGAGCAATTTTTGTTCTTACAGTAGGTTTACTATATTTAGAGAGTAGACGTAAGAAGGCAAAAGCGGCAGGTGAAGGATACTTTGGTTTTAATGATGGAAATACTGAAATGGCAGCATCTTTGCAAGTAGAACAAAAAAATATGCCATTAATTAATAACATTGAAATCACAAGAGCACAACAACTTATTGCATTTATACCACTTATTTTAGTAGGTGTAATGAATAAAGTGTTTACTATTATGATACCGAAGTGGTATCCAAGCGGTTTTGATTTTTCTGCAATTGGTATGAAAGCATTTGGAAAAGTAGAATTAAGTGCAGTAGTAGGAATTTGGTCTGTAGAATTGGCACTTATTATAGGGATCTTAACAACGTTATTATTATATTGGAAGCGAGTAGTAACAGGTTTCCAAGCTGGATTGAATACAAGTATTGGTGGAGCGCTACTTGCAACGATGAATACAGGAGCTGAGTTTGGATTTGGTGGTGTCATTGCAGCACTTCCAGGTTTCGCAATTATGAGAGATGGCATCTCTGCTACTTTCACAAATCCGTTAGTGAATGGTGCAGTAACGACGAATATTTTAGCTGGAATTACAGGCTCGGCATCAGGAGGAATGGGAATAGTATTAAGTGCAATGGGAGATAAATTTATTGCAGCGGCCAATCAATTTGATATTCCATTAGAAGTTATGCACCGTATCGTATCAATGGCATCAGGAGGAATGGATACACTACCACATAACGGGGCTATTATTACTATTCTTACAGTAACAGGATTAACACATAAACAGTCATATAAAGATATATTTGCTATTACAATTTTGAAAACGGTTGCTGTATTTTTAGTTATCGCATTCTATACTTTAACAGGACTCTATTAAAAAATTTGAATCGTAAAGATTCATCAAATCGATAATTTATGTTATAAAATATTAATTAGGATAAGAAGGGGTGGGGGACTTGCAAGAGGTTTCTGAGTTTCGTATGCCAAAGTCGGTATTATATGGAAGGAATTCGCTTGAAAAACTGGGAGAACAATCAAAAAAGTTAGGGAAAAGAGCTTTTATAGTTACTGATACAATTATGGAGAAATTAGGATATGTTGAAAAGTGTATGCAACAACTAAATAAGAAAGGTATTACTGTTAGTACATATAATAAAGTGGATGCTGAGCCTACAAATATACACGTATTAGAAGCGTTATCTCTTTGTAAAGAGGAAAAGTGCGATTTTATTATCGGTATTGGTGGTGGAAGTTGTATTGATGCTGCGAAAGCGGTAGCGGTTTTATATACAAATGGTGGAGAAGTTGAGGATTATGTCCAAAAGGATATTAAAATAGAAAACAATCCACTACCACTTATTGCAATTCCAACAACTTCTGGTACTGGATCGGAAGTTACAAGTGTAGCAGTAATTACGAATAAAAAAACAGATGTAAAAATGATGATGAAGCATCCTAGTTTTATACCGAAAGTAGCAATTATAGATCCAGTTTTGACAAGTTCGTTACCCCCACAAATTACGGCAGCAACAGGAATAGATGCGTTATGTCATGCGATTGAAGCTTATATTTCTAAATTTTCACAACCACTTACAGATGTACTTGCTCTTTCAGCTATTGAAAGTATTATGAAATATTTACGTATAGCATATGAAGATGGACGTAATATGGAGGCAAGAGAAGCGATGATGATTGCTTCTTTACAAGCTGGAATTGCATTTTCTAATGCATCAGTTACATTAGTTCATGGAATGTCAAGGCCAGTGGGAGCATTATTTCATGTACCGCATGGAATATCAAATGCCATACTATTACCTACAGTGTTAGAGTTTACAAAAACAAGTGCAATGAAAAGGTTAGCAAAAATTGGACGTAGTTTAAATAAGGATTTGTATTCGAATTCTGATGAGGAAGTAGCAGACTACACACTTGGTGAAATAAAAAAACTTTGCTTTGATCTTCGTATTCCAAATTTAAAAGAATACGGAATCGATGAAATTGAATTTGAAAATGCTATTTCTAAAATGGCATCAGATGCAATTGAAAGTGGTAGCCCAGCTAATAACCCACGTGTTCCATCATATGATGAAATCAAAGAGCTGTATCGAGAGTGTTTTAATTATAAGTATAAAGAATTTATAAAAACATCAGATTGTTAATTTCAGAATATTCTATAAAAATTTCCTTGGAAATGAAAGTAGAATTATTCTTTATTATTTCCATATTTCCGTTAAAACAAGACTTTATATTCCAAACTTAAAGTCTTGTTTTATTATGTATAATATACACAATAAAACGTTGTTATTAGTTTTATAAAAATAGTTTAGGTAGGTGTTTATATGAAAACGATAGGTCTTATAGGTGGCATGAGTTGGGAATCAACTTCTGAATATTATCGAATTATTAATGAAGAAATAAAAGAGAGATTAGGAGGGCTACATTCAGCAAAATGTTTGATTAATAGTGTGGATTTTGAAGAGATTGAACGATGTCAATCTAGCGGAGATTGGGATGGTGCTGGAGAAATTCTAGGGAATGCGGCATATTCATTACAAAAGGGAGGAGCAGACTTTATAATCATTTGTACAAATACAATGCATAAGGTAGTTGAAAAAATAAAGGAAAAAATTGATATTCCAGTCTTACATATTGCTGATGCAACTGCAAAAGAAATTAAAAGAAAAGACATTCAAAAGGTTGGTCTGCTTGGAACTAAATATACAATGGAGCAAGATTTCTATAAGTCACGTATTGAAGAGCATGATATAAAAGTAATAGTACCATCAGGAACAAATAGAGAAAAAGTAAACGAAGTAATATATACAGAATTATGTTTAGGAAAAATAGTAGTTCAATCTAGAGAGTATTATAAAAGGGTTATAGAAGAATTAGTACAAGAAGGAGCACAAGGAATTATATTAGGTTGTACGGAAATAGGTTTATTAATAAAGCAAGAAAACGTATCAGTCCCGATATTTGATACGACCCATATACATGCAATTGAAGCGGTCAAGGTAGCTTTAGATAAATAGATTATAATTATATTATGTAAACTTAATTCGTATATCTGGAAAACATTCAGAAAATACTTTATAATGTAAGTGGTTACATTTGAGGGGGAATGCGTATGTTTTCAGTTCAACCAATCGCATTTGTACATAATGAAAGAAAGGAAATAAAAGATGATGAGTGGGGAGAAGTAAGATCCCGTATAACTTTAACTGAAATGTATGCAGAAAAAAGTATACAAGGGATTGAAGATTTTTCTCATATTGAAGTTGTTTTTTATTTTCATAAAGTAACTGACGAGCAAATTCAGTATTTTGCTAGACATCCTAGAAATAATAAGGATTATCCTGAAGTAGGTATTTTTGCACAGCGCGGGAAAAATCGTCCGAATCGCATAGGTGTAACAATTGTAAAGGTGATCAAAAGAGAAGGTAAATCAATTATTGTTGAGGGATTAGATGCTATTGATGGCACTCCTATATTGGATATAAAACCAATAATGAAAGAGTTTATGCCGACAGAAGAAATACACCAGCCTAAATGGGCAACGGATATAATGAGACAGTATTGGAAGGGGAATGGAGTAAAATGAGAATATATGAGGCAACAATTGCAGATTTAGATGGACTGGCATCAGTTTTTAATAACTATCGCATGTTTTATAGACAAGATTCTGATTTAGAAGGTGCAAAAGTATTTTTACGAAATCGAATTGAGAAAAAAGAGTCCGTTATTTTCGTAGCAGTTGAAGACGGCGAATATATTGGGTTCACACAACTATATCCATCATTTTCTTCCATTTCAATGAAAGAATTATGGATTTTAAATGATTTATTTGTACAAGCGGCGAAGCGTGGAGCCGGAACAGGTAAAAAATTATTAGAAGCTGCTAAAGAATACGCATTAGAGAATGGAGCAAAAGGTGTAAAATTGCAAACAGAGATTGATAATTTATCAGCACAACGATTATACGCTGAAAATGGCTATTTGAGAGATAATCGTTATTTCCATTACGAATTAACGTTTTAAAAAATTAAGTTGAAAGAGGCATTTTCAAGAAAAAGAATTTCTTTGTAATGAGAAATTCTTTTTTATTTTTGCCTAAATTAAAAAACATGACAAAAATAAAACGATATTTATTTATTGTTAAACAATAAATGTTGTGATAAAATTATGTTGCCATTAAATAAGTGAGGTATTGTAAATGAATCTTAAACGAAGTTCAACAATGTTCTTAAAAGTAATTATTTTTCTTGCTGGAATTTCAGTGCTTGCTTTATGCATATTTTTAGTGCCGGAAATGGCGGATTTCACAGCGAATTTGTATCCTAACATTACTCCGATAAAATATCTTGTTTTCATTGTAATGTATGGAGCCGCTGTGCCTTTTTACGTTGCTCTTTATCAGGCTTTCAATCTTTTACAGTACATTGATGAGAACACAGCGTTCTCGGAATTATCAGTAAAGGCGTTAAAGAATATAAAGCGCTGTGCAATTACAATCAGTGGTTTGTATGTATTAAGTTTGCCACTTTTTTATTTTATAGCGAAAAAAATGGACCCTCCTATTGGGTTAGTGGGACTCATTATCGTTTTTGCTTCGCTCGTTATCTCCGTTTTTGCTGCTATCCTCCAACGACTTATACAAGAGGCAATTCACATAAAATCAGAAAATGATTTGACGGTTTGAGGTGGCGGATATGACAATCATTATTAATATTGACGTCATGTTAGCAAAACGAAAAATGAGTGTAACGGAGCTTTCAGAGAAGGTTGGAATTACGATGGCGAATCTTTCTATTTTGAAAAATGCGAAAGCAAAAGCGGTTCGTTTTTCAACATTAGAAGCGATATGTAAAGCTTTGGAGTGTCAGCCAGGGGATATTTTGGAGTATAAAAACGATGAGAATACTCAATAAAAACAGATAACAAATGTAAATAATAGAAGTCAATAAAGAAGGGATAGCCACTAAGCTATTTCTTCTTTACGTTAATTGCTGTTACTAATAAAAAATATAATTTGAATTGCAATGTTTGCGTATCAAAAGGGAACTTGCTACCTTTTGAGGTGATCCGTTTTGTGGAATACAATTATTTGCCAAAAAGGCTATTTTAACTATGTTTTAAATTATTTCGGGTGAATCAAGATTTTCATTTGTATTATAGTTGATTTAAAACCCAGTTTGTTGCATCTTCAAAGTTATCTGCAATGTAGTTTGGTTCAATATGTGCCCATTTGTCTCGGTACGTATGCAAAGCATCATACCCAGCGCCTGTTCGGACTAGAATCGTAGTCGCATTTACTTTTGCTCCTGCAACAATATCAGTCCAACGATCACCAACTACAGCACATTGTGTTAAATTAAGTCCATGTTTTTTTGCTGCTTTAAGCAGCATGCCTGTACTTGGTTTACGGCATTCACAACCATCACCGTGTTTATGAGGACATACATAAATATCATCAAAACCGAAGCCTTCTAATTCTTGTACAAAATCGGCTACAGTTGCTATTCCATCTGCGATACCGGGTTGATTTGTGAAAGAGAAAATTTTTATATTTTTAGCTTTTAGTTTTTGCAAGGATGTTTTTGTGAATGGAAATAATGTAAAAGATCCTGGATAATGTATTGTAGTGTCACCACCAATTGTACCGTCACGATCAATGAAAATTGCTTTAATGTTTGTCATAGTTATAGTCCCTTCACTTTATAAAGTAGTTTAAAAATATTTTACAAATCGGTAGCCATTTACTTCATAACCTAATTTTTTGTAAAAAGGATGAGCTTCTACTCTTTTTGTTCCACTAACTAGCCATGTGCCAATGCAATTATGTTTCTTTGCTAATTGCTCGGCATAATCCATCAAAACTTGTCCAATGCCTTTCCGTCGTATGTTAGAATCAACGCTAATAATTGAAATCTCTCCATAACGTGTTACATCTTCTAAATTTTCACGTATACGAAATCCAAGTAATCCAAATATAGCTTCTTCTTCCTCGTAAACATATAAAAAATCAAACGGACTCATTTGTACGAATTGTAGGCGGTTGTTCATATCTTCATAGGAAATAGAGGAACCTTTTAATTCTTTCGTTAAAGAACAAAGTGCGTCTATATCATCTATCGTTGCTTCACGAATTTGAAAAGACATATTATCAACTCCAATAAAATGTAATCAAACATTTAATATTCTGTTAAAAAATGTTTTTTCCTGCTATGAAAATAAATATTTTATAATGATATATAGATAGTTATATGTTATTCTTTTCCTTGATTGTATTGGAAATGGAAAGAAGGGGAATGCATGTTAAAAGTAAATATCCGCTCAGCTGGATATGAAATAGGCGAAAAAACAATTCATGATATAGTTTTTTCTATCGAAAAAGGTGAACTAGTTGCTCTTATTGGAGCAAATGGTGCTGGGAAAAGTACGACGATTAAAACGATACTCGGATTACTTGTAAATATGGACGGTGAAATATCATTCGGTGAAAAGAAAAATCCGTATGCATACGTACCAGAACATCCAACATACTATGATTACTTGACGCTCTGGGAACATATTGAATTATTAATGGCAGCTCGTGGAAGTGAAATGGGAAGTTGGGAAGAACGAGCGGAACAATTATTACATACTTTTCGAATGAATAAGCATAAACATGAGTATTTATCAAAGTTTTCAAAAGGCATGAAACAAAAGTCTATGCTAATATTGGCGTTTTTAACTGAGCCAGATTTTTATATCATTGACGAACCTTTTATCGGTTTAGATCCAGTAGCTACGAAAGAGTTTTTAAATTATTTATATAAAGAAAAAGAGCGCGGGGCAGGAATTTTACTTTGTACGCACGTATTAGATACTGCTGAAAAAATTTGTGAAAGATTTTTACTCATTTCACAAGGTACATTAGTCGCAGATGGACATTTAGAATCTATTCAAATATTAGCGGAAATGCCGGGTAGTTCATTATTAGACTGCTTTGATGTAATTGTAAGGCGTGAACAACATGATTAAACAACAATTTTATAAGAGATTACGCCATGAACTTGAGCGGAAATGGAAGTCTATACGTTCGGTAACAGATTGGACAGTCGCATTATATATTATTCCAGCACTTATATTTATGGGAATCTATTATCGATCGCTATGGATAAATGAATTATCAACGGAAGAGACGATTTATTTCGGATTAGGATTACTCGCATTTTATCTAGTAACATATCCAAGAGGAGTTCGTTCATTTTTTGAGCAAGCGGATAGTTTATTTTTAATTTCGTATGCAACACATATGCGAAAATTAGTCCAGTATGGCATGATGTACACATTTGTTCGAATAGCGATAACGAATATAATAGTAGTCGTTATTATGTTACCAGTGTTGATGAAAAGTATCGAAGTAACAGAGATACAAGTCCTATTATTTTGGGTATTCTTTACTATATTTCGATTTATGTTGTCGTTGTTAACGAGATTTGTTCATGTACATGTGGGGAAACGATGGGTTTTATGGATTGTAAAAAATGTAGTATTTTCTATGAGCGTGTCCTTTTTTGGAATTAGTTTATTTTTTATTTATAAAAATCCGTTGTATTCAATTCTATTTATCGGTCTAGTAATTTTCTTAAGTAGTGTATTAGTAAAAGAGAAAATGAATTATAAAAAGTTCTTTTTTAAAGAAATCGAGAAAGAAAAGGAGGAAAGCATGCGCTGGACGAGCGGAATTATGCAAGTTGGTGGTCATGCGGCTAAACCGAGTAGTTCGAATAAAAAACCGTGGATGTTTCCGCGCTCTAAAAGACTTTTAGGGAAAAAAGCTGATTCTCGTATTGTCGAATCTTTTTTGAAAGAATTTTTCCGTACAAGTACTGCACGAATATTTTATATTCAAATTGTATGTATCAGTACTGCAAGTATAATTATGACTCCAAGGTGGATTGCAGCTATTGTTCTCGTATTTGCTGTAGTTGCAATTTCTCGCTATGCACGTGATTATTGGAATGAATTTACGAATAAGATGTTTCTTCGTTTATATTGTGATGAAGGGAAATTACTATTGTTAAGATGGAAGGCAGATCGTTATTTACTACTACCAGCAATACTTTTATATGGAATAGTTATACTTTCACAGTTTTATTTATTGCCAGCTGTGGTAGGCAGCGTTGTTTTTATTTTATTAATTGTATGGATTGTATTTGTACCATTAAAAAAGAGCCAGTGACGGCTCTTTTTCTAGTCTGTAACACATTGATAAATAAAATATACTAAAACGAGTATACTTGCGGCGGAATACATGACATCTAAAGTCATCTGATCGCCTCCTTATTGTTGTTGTATTTTTATTGTATGAAATCTTACAATTTCATATTCAAGTGAAAAATATGTGAACGTTAACAAAATTGTAAAGTGCAAAAATTACAATCATTTTGTATAATAGAAGAAACCACCGTTATATAAAAAATAATGAGTGAAAGGGGAGGGAACATAAATGCCAAATTGGTTTAGAAAAACCTTAGTCGCATTAATTACCGTGTTTACATTTGGTTTAGTGACGCCTCCTTCCATATTACTTGATAATGCCAAAGCTGCGGACAAGCCTACGAGCACAGCTGGGCAACAAAGTTTGGAGAGCACGTCCTATACATATGAAGAAACGAATGACAGGTTAACCACCGATACTTTTATTACTTATGCAATGCAAGAAGCAGAGAAGCAGTCGATGCAAAAGTTTGGTACTAAAATTGGTCCAGTAATTGAAGATGAGTTTAAAGATGTAATATTACCGAAAATTGAAGAGGCAATTGCTGAGCTTGCTAGTGATGTACCAGAAGATTCACTACAATCATTAGCGATTTCTCAAAAACCAGCTGGTGGAAATAATGAGAAGATTTTTCACGTCTACGATACGAAATCTGGAAATGATTTATTGCGTTTCCATGTAAGAAGAGATCATCCACCGCAAGATGGTTATTATTTTAATTTCCATTACCACCGTTTTGATGATGGATACTCTGGACATCATGAGTTAGGAAATATTTATTGGAATACGAATGTACCACCGAAATGGTTGTCTTAAAAAGAACAAGAGAAAATCTTGTTCTTTTTTATTTTTATAGAAGGGACAGACAACTATGTTGTTGAATAACATAGGTTTAGAAAAAAGAAGCAAAGGGAGTATGGGAATGCAAAAATATATTGTTTTTGACTTTGATGGCACATTAGTAGATTCACAAAATATATTTGTACCGATTTATAATCAACTTGCTGAAAAACATGGGTATAAAGCAGTAAAGGAAGACGAAATTGAACATTTACGTAAATTAACGATGCCAGAGAGATGTAAACAACTTAATGTACCACTGTATAAACTACCGATATTAGCGTTGGAATTTTATAAATTATATCAGCCTGCTATAAAAAATCTCGTTTTGTTCCATGGGATGAAAGAAGTATTAGATGAACTACATAAAAAAGGCTACGGAATTGCAGTCATATCATCGAACTCAGAAGAGCATATTCGGGCGTTTTTACACAAGAATGGTATCGAAAATATTCAAGAAGTGTATTGTTCTAAAAATTTGTTTGGTAAAGATAAAATGATAAAAAGATTTTTGAAATCAAAAAAAATAACAGAGAAAGATATGTTATATGTCGGTGATGAACAGCGAGACGTAGCAGCGTGTAAAAAGGCTGGAGTGAACGTAATTTGGGTATCTTGGGGATATGATGTTATTGAAACAGTGAAAAAAGATGCACCAGATTACATGGTTCATAAGCCGATGGAAATTGTGCAAGTAGTACAAGGAGCGTATTCTTAATATGAATACACTGCGAGCAGGCATTCATCATATTGAATTTTGGGTAGCAAATTTAGAGGAATCCATTTCTTTTTATAATAAGTTGTTTTCCATAATTGGGTGGAGAAAGTTAAATGAAATAGCATATAGCACAGGAGAAAGTGAAATATACTTTAAAGAAGTAGATGAGGAAATTGTAAGGACGTTAGGGCCTAGACATATTTGTTATCAAGCTATTCATAGAGAAGTAGTTGAGGAAGTAGCAGATTTTCTTTCTAGTACGAAAGTGAAGGTAATACGTGGTCCAATTGAAATGAATCATTATTCGGAAGGTTACTATACGATTGATTTTTACGATCCGAATGGATTTATTGTAGAAGTTGCCTATACACCAAATGCAGAAATGTAAGGGGAATAGATATGAAGATAATTACAGCATGGCAAAACAATATACAAATAGTAAAAAATGCAGTGGATATTAAAGAAATTTCTAAAGGTTTTTCACCTGATAAGAAATATATAATTACGAGTGCGAATAATGATAAATATTTATTGCGGACAGGCGATATAAAAGAGTATGAAAGAAAGAAAATAGAGTTTCAAATTTTAAATGAAATGCAAAATCGTAGTGTGCAAGCACAAAAACCAATTGAAATAGGTTTGTTGGCAGAAGAAGGTTTATGCTATGGCATCTTTTCGTATTTAGAAGGGGAAGATGCGAAGAAGTTATTGCCTACGTATTCACCAAAAGAACAATATGATATTGGTATAGAGGCAGGGAAAGATTTAGCAAAAATGCATACATATGAAGCTCCTAATAATATACTTCCATGGTATGAAAGAGCAATGAAAAAACATAGTAAATATTTAGAGGCATATAAAACATGTGGAATAAACATAAAAAATGATGATAAAATCATAAAGTTTATTGAAGAAAATGAAATATATTTAAAGAACCGCCCAAATCGATTTCAACACGATGATTTTCACTTAGAAAATATAATTGTACGGGATGGAAAATATGTAGGTGTTGTTGATTTTAATGGCTACGATTGGGGCGATCCACTTCATGATTTTGTGAAAATTGCACTGTTTGCAAGGGACATTAGTATTCCGTATTCAATCGGACAAATAGAAGGATACTTTAATAGAAAAATACCAGAGGAATTCTGGAAATTATACACGGTGTACGTTGGTATGACAGTTTTCTCCTCAGTTGTCTGGACATTACGAGCAGCGCCGCATATGTTAGATGATATGTTAGAGCGCCTTACTATAGTTTTAGAGGATCATAATAACTTTGAGTTATCGAAGCCAATTTGGTTTCAATCAGATAAGATTGATATGAAATAGAAAAGGTAGGTGTGATTCGCACCTACCTTTATTTTTTACCATCAAAATACTTATTTAATTTTCTTAAATGTAAGCGGCTGAGTACTTAATGTAGCTGGTACATGTAACTGAAGGGATGGGAATTCACCACTTACATTCATTTCATAAGCGAATAATAAGCTCATTTTCATTTGGAATAAGTCAACTTTTGCAGAGAAGATGTCGTAATGATGATGCCCTAATTGAATATCCATTTCCATAAATTGTACATATAACGAATCATCTCGTTTGTATACTTGTAATGTTCCGTATGCAGGATGTTCAAAAGTACCAGTATAATCCTCTAACTTGTGCGAAGGTGTAGTCCCTTTAATTTGTTCAGGGAGGGATTCAGTTGCTTCTTTCATCATTTCCTTCATTTTTTTAGTATCTTCTACAGCACGTTTATGCCAATCAATGGATTCTAATTCAAGTAGTTCGTCATAAATTTGATTAGCGAGATAAGTAGGAAGTAATGTTCCTCCAGCATTCGTTAAAATGACAAGGCCTATGTTTTCTGTTGGTATGAATGAAACAAGCGCTGAAAATCCATCGATATTACCGCCATGATGAATCACTTTTTTACCACGATAAGCGCTAATAAACCAACCAAGACCGTAACTATTTAATGGAGATTCAGGGAGTGATAAAACCGGTTGGTCTGGAATTGAATTGTGTGGTGTATACATTTGTTGTAATAATTCAGAGGAGATTAATTCATGATCTCCAAATTTTCCTTCATTTAAGTGGAGAAGTACCCAATTTGCCATATCTTCAATTGTGGAATTAATACACCCAGCAGCGCCAACTGTATCGATGTTACGGAATGGAACTGCTTTTATTTCACCGTCATTTTCAATGTAAGGTAAAGCGTAATCATCTGTAGTTTGTGAATCGTTAACAGAGAAGTTTGTATGTCTCATATTTAAAGGTTCTAAAATATGTTCTGTAGTGTATTGCTCCCACGTTTGATTTGTAATGTTTTCAACAATGTAGCTAATTGTTGCATACATTAAATTGTTATATAGAAATGCAGTTCGGAACGGTGCATCAAGTGGTAAATGTTTTATTTTTTCAACGAGATCTTTTCGAGATAAGGAAGAACTGTACCAAAGAGCCTCATGACGACTCACTCCAGTTCGATGAGAAGCTAAATCCCGTCCTGTAACTTGTGAGCTAGCAAGTAGTTCAGATAAAGTAAAGTTAGGTATATAAGACTGGATAGGGGTATCCCAATTAAACTTTTTTTGCTGTGCTAACAAGCTTAATGAAAGTGTGCCAAATGCTTTCGTTGAGGAACCGATTGCGAATCGAGTATTCGGTGTAACAGCCTCTTTTGTTTCTATATTACGATAGCCGAAACCTTCTGAAATAATAACTTCACCGTCTTTTATAACAGCGACAGCAGCACCAGGAACATTTAAATCCTTCATCATTTTTTCAGCCGTTGTTTGTAAAGAAGTCATAACAGGCGTTTCAATTTTAGACATACTTCTAACCTCCAAATATAAATTTTGTTCTACCGCACTATACTTTCGGTAATAGAAAATGAAAACCTTTTTATATTTGGAAAGTTAATAATTTTGTAAGAATTAGCGCAAGAAATTTTATTAATTAGGATTATTAAATTTATCATTTTTCATGTTATGATAAATTGCATATACGATTGAAAGAAGGTTTTCCTACATATGAAACATGCTGAAAATGAATACTTAAATTTATGCCGCCATGTAATGGAACATGGTACGAAGAAAGAAGACCGTACAGGGACAGGCACTGTATCTGTATTTGGATATCAAATGCGTTTTGATCTAAGTAAAGGTTTTCCTTTATTAACAACAAAGAGAGTACCGTTTCGCCTTGTAGCAAGTGAACTGCTTTGGTTTATGAAAGGTGATACAAATATTCGCTATTTATTGCAGCATAATAATAACATTTGGAATGAATGGGCTTTTAAGAGCTGGGTAGAAAGTGATGAGTATACTGGTCCTGACATGACTGATTTTGGTCTTCGCTCACAACAAGATGAAGAATTTAAAGTACAGTACGACGAGCAAATGGAATTGTTTAAAAAGAACGTTTTAGAAGATGATGAGTTCTCAAATAAATATGGTTATTTAGGAGACGTTTACGGTAAACAGTGGCGTGCTTGGAAAACGACAGCTGGTGAGACACTTGATCAATTAAAAGATGTAATTGAAATGATTAAAAAAACACCAGACTCACGTCGTTTAATCGTTTCTGCCTGGAATCCAGAAGATGTACCAAGTATGGCCTTACCGCCTTGTCATACGCTATTCCAGTTTTATGTAGCAGATGGAAAGCTTTCTTGTCAGTTATATCAAAGAAGTGGTGACATATTCCTTGGGATTCCATTTAACATTGCAAGTTACTCACTACTAACACATTTAATTGCACATGAATGCGGACTTGAAGTGGGAGAATTTGTTCATACAATTGGTGATGCACACATTTATACAAATCATTTTGAACAAGTAGAAAAGCAATTGGCACGTGAACCACGTCCATTCCCGAAACTTACATTAAATCCAGATGTGAAATCTGTTTTCGATTTTGAAATGGAAGATTTAACGATTGAAGGATACGATCCGCATCCAGCAATTAAAGCACCGGTTGCAGTATAATTGTAGAGGAGATGAAAAAATGATTGTTTCATTTATGGTCGCTATGGACGAAAATAGAGTAATTGGTAAAGATAATAATTTACCTTGGCGTTTACCGAGTGAATTACAATACGTGAAGAAAACAACGATGGGTCACCCGCTTATTATGGGAAGAAAGAACTATGAAGCGATTGGTAGACCACTGCCTGGAAGACGTAATATTATTGTAACTCGTAATGAAGGGTATCATGTTGAAGGTTGTGAAGTTGTTCATTCTGTAGAAGAAGTGTTTGAACTATGTAAAAATGAAGAAGAGATTTTTATTTTTGGTGGAGCGCAAATTTACGACCTCTTTTTACCTTATGTAGACAAGTTATATATAACAAAAATCCATCATGCATTTGAAGGAGATACATTCTTCCCAGAAATAGATATGACAAATTGGAAAGAGATTTTTGTAGAAAAAGGTTTAACGGATGAAAAAAACCCATATACGTATTATTACCATGTATATGAGAAACAACAATAATAAAAAAAGATTGATGTGAGAATTCGCATCAATCTTTTTATTTATATTCACCAATATAAGTTTATAGATGAGATTCGATAGTGCTATAATGATAGGTAGCATGTAAAAATGCTAAAATTTTCAAAAGTACTAATATAGAAAGAGGAGGAGAATCGATTGAGAAAGATATGGGGGATTCTTTTTCTTTGCTTAACATTCATGTTAGTTGGATGTGGTAAAGAAGAAAAACCACAAGAAGCGTTTGATACATATGTAAAAGCGTGGAATAAACAAAAATTTGCAGATATGTATGATCAACTATCAAAAAATGCAAAAAAAGATATTTCAAAGAAAGAGTTTACTGAGAAATATGAAAAAATTTATTCTGGTATCGAAGTGAAAGACTTAAAGGTAGAAACAGGGGAAGTAAAAGAAGATAAAAAAGATGAAGGCCCTGTTCCTTTTAAAGTAAGCATGGATACAGTTGGTGGTAAAATTACATTTGGTCATGAAGCAAAAATGGTGAAAGAAAAAGATGGAGATAAAGAATCTTGGAAAATAGATTGGACTCCTGATTTTATTTTCCCAGGCATGACGAAAGATAGTAAAGTGCGTATGCAGACAACACAGCCAAAACGTGGTGAAATATACGATCGTAATGGAAAAGGTCTTGCAACGAATGGGAAAGCTTCTGAAATCGGATTGATTCCTGAAAAGTTAGGCGATGCTGCTCCGCAAACGAAAGAAACAGTAGCGAAGTTATTAAATATGTCTGTAGAAGAAATTGATCAAAAATTAGCTGCTAAATGGGTAAAACCAGGGTATCTCGTACCAATTGGAATTTTGCCTGAAGGGGCAACACAAAATACGTACATTGATTTACCAGGTGTTTCAACAAAACCTGTAAATGTTCGTACATATCCGTTAGGGGAAGCAGCAGCTCATCTGACTGGTTATATTGGAAAGGTAAATGCTGAAGATTTAAAAACGCTACAAAAGAAAGGCTATCAAGCTGATGACCCAGTTGGTAAAGCTGGTTTAGAGCAAGTATTAGAGGAAAAGCTACGCGGTAAAAAAGGTGGCCGTGTCTTTGTAGAAGATGCGCAAGGAAAAGAAATTAAAAACTTGGCAAAAACAGATGCTGTTGATGGAGAAAATGTAACTTTAACTATTGATAGTGTTGTTCAAGAAAAAACGTATAATGAAATGAAGGGCGAAGCTGGTTCAAGTGCAGCAATTAATCCGAAAAGTGGAGAAACAATTGCACTAGTAAGTAGTCCAGCATATGATCCTAATATAATTGCACGAGGGACATCGAAGGCACAACGCGAAGCTTGGAATAATGATCCGAAAAAACCAATGACAAATCGCTTTACACAATTGTCGGTACCAGGTTCTGTATTTAAACCTATTACAGCTGCAATTGGTCTTGAAACGAAAACAATTAATCCAAAAGAAGAGTTGAAAATTGAAGGATTAAAATGGACAAAAGATTCTTCTTGGGGTAATTACTATGTAACGCGTGTGAAAGATGCAAATCCGATTGATCTTGATAAGGCGATGAAATACTCGGATAATATTTACTTCGCACAAGAAGCTTTGAAAATCGGAAAAGACAAGTTTATGAGTGAAGCAAAAAAATTCGGATTCGATGAGAAACTACCAATTGAATATGGATTCCCTGCTTCTAAAATTGCAAATGACGGCATTAAAAATGATATTCAAATGGCAGATACGGGATATGGACAAGGACAAGTATTAATGACTCCTCTTCATTTAGCTTTAACGTATGCGCCAATTGTAAATGATGGAACGATTCCGTCACCGTATATTATTAAAACAGATAAACAACCAAAAGCTTGGAAAGAAAATGTAATTTCTAAAGGAAATCAGGATATATTAAAAACTGCAATGACGAAAGTAATTAATGATCCAGATGGTACAGGGAAAATTGCTAAAATTGATGGTATGACTCTTGCTGGAAAAACAGGTACAGCGGAATTAAAAGTATCAAAAGAGGCCGAAGGAAAAGAACTAGGTTGGTTCGCTGCATTTGATTTAAATTCGCCAGATATGGTCATTACAATGATGATTGAAGATGTAAAAGGTAGAGGCGGAAGTAATATTCCAGCTGAAAAAGTAAAACATGTATTTCAAAAATAATATGTAATAGAAGGCTATCTCTATAGGTTGTAGAGGTAGCCTTTTTATATGAAAGAGTTTGTAATATCTGTATACTAAATTTTAAGGAAACAAAGTAAATCATTAACTTACGAAAAAAAAGTAGCTATTTTTTATTGACATTGATTAAAACTTTTTATATTATACTTACATAAGGTAAGTTATTAACTTTTAAAAAACAAATCTTGAATTAAAGATAAAGAGAAAAAAGGGAGAGAATACAATGACAAAAGTACTATTTATTACAGCAAATCCAAATTCAGCAGAAGGTTCTTTCGGAATGGCAGTAGGGGAAGCTTTCATCGAAGCTTATAAAAACGAACATCCACAAGACGAAGTTGTAACAATTGATTTATTCAACACTACAGTACCAGCAATTGATGCAGATGTATTTGCTGCTTGGGGTAAATTTGCAGCAGGTGAAGGCTTTGAAGCTTTAACTGAAGTTCAACAACAAAAAGTAGCAGCAATGAACACAAACTTAGAAACATTTATGAATGCAGATCGTTATGTATTCGTAACTCCAATGTGGAACTTTAGCTATCCACCAGTAGTAAAAGCATACTTAGATAACGTAGCAATCGCAGGTAAAACATTCAAATATACTGAAAATGGTCCAGTCGGCTTATTAGAAGGTAAAAAAGCACTTCACATTCAAGCAACAGGTGGCGTATATTCTGAAGGAGCATACGCAGCTGTAGACTTCGGTCGTAATCACTTAAAGACTGTATTAGGATTTGTCGGTGTGAATGATACTGAATATATTGCAGTTGAAGGCATGAATGCAAACCCTGAAAAAGCACAAGAAATTAAAGAAGCAGCAATTGCTAATGCTCGTGAATTAGCAAAACGTTTCTAATATAGAATGCTTAAAAAGTCCGAACACTTGCTGTTTGGACTTTTTTTCTTCTTTTTCCTTCGTTTGTCTAGTATAATGAAGGTCGGAATGATAATAGGTGGGGGTTCTGTATGATTCAAACGTTTTTTAAAATCTTTTATTTAATTTTAATCGTAATTGCGATTACACCGAGAATGTGGCGTCTTAAAAGACAAGTAAATACGATGGCGCCAAAAGAAAAAGATAATGCTGTGTATAAAACGACAAATTGGTTTGGTAAGAAAATGGTACGTGTAGCTGGAGGGGCAGTAGAAGTGAAAGGACTTGAAAATGTTCCGAAAGACAAGCCAGTACTAGTTGTAAGTAATCACCAAAGTAATATGGATATCCCTGTTTTACTAGGTTACTTAAATAAACCAATTGGATTCGTTTCAAAAGCAGAGATTAAAAAGTTCCCAGTTGTACCAACTTGGATGGAACTTATGAATTGTGTATTTATGGATCGTAGCGATCGTCGTCAATCTCTTCAAGCGATTAAAGATGGAATTGAACTATTAAAGAATGGACATTCTATCGTAATTTTCCCTGAAGGAACGAGAAGTAAGGGTGGCGAAGTTGGAGAGTTTAAGGCTGGTAGTTTTCATCTGGCAGTAAAGTCAGGTGTAGCAATTTTACCTGTAACGTTAGATGGTACATATAAGATGTTTGAAGCGAATGGAAATCGTATGAAGCCAGCTCATGCAACAGTAACAATTTCTAAGCCGATTACACCTGAAGATTATGCGAATATGGATATTAAAGAATTAACGAAGCATACACAGGAAGTTATCGCATCACAATTACATAAGTAATAAAAAAGGATTCAGCTTATAGTAAGCTGAATCCTTTTTTATTATGCTGTAGGTAAGACATAAAAGAGTACACAGAAGAACATCATCGCACTACCACCTAAAACGAACAGGTGCCATATGGCATGGTTGAAAGGTAGCTTTTCCCAAAGGAAGAATATAGCTCCGACAGAATATAAAATTCCACCTGCTAAAAGTAGTGAAAAACCATGTCCAGTTAGATTTTCATAAAGTGGTTTAATGGCAACGATTATGAGCCAACCCATAATGATGTAACATAAAGTTGAAGCCTTTATAAAGCGACGTACAAAGAAAATTTTGAAGACGATACCTCCGATTGCTAGTGTCCATATTATAGCAAGCAACGTCCATCCTAATGGGCCACGAAGTGTAATAAGTAGAAAAGGAGTATACGTGCCAGCAATCAATAAGTAAATGGCTGAATGATCTAAAATAGTAAATATTTTTTCTACTTTAGGATGATGAATGCTATGTAGCAATGTTGAAAACAAGTACAGTAAGAACATGCTTACACCATAAACAGTAAATGCAACTACAGCTGATGCGGTACCGTGCTTAGAAGCATGAATAATCAATATGATTAAGGCAGGGATGCTTAAAATGGCACCGATACCATGTGTAATTGCATTTGCAATTTCTTCTTTTACAAATTGGGTCATTCGTGTCATTTTTTCAGTCATAATGCAAATCCTTTCTACTATCATAAAATAATATGTCATTTCCCTTACCATATCATACACAAGAGCAATAGAAAATGAAATTTGTATAATTGATTATATTTTTGAATTTTTTTGACAAAAGACAATGGATTTGTTGACGTTTTCAAACTTTTTTGACAAAATAAAATTATGTAATAGTAGGACAAGGAAACTACTAATAAAGGGGATGGGGAAATGTTTTCAAATATTGGCTTTCCAGGGTTAATTTTAATTTTAGTAGCAGTACTCATTTTATTTGGACCTAAAAAATTGCCGGAAATCGGGAAGGCTTTAGGGGAAACGTTAAAAGAGTTTAAAAAATCAACGAAAGAATTGACAGATGACGCATTTCAAGAAAAGGAAAAGAAAGAAAAAATGTAGTGTATTTTCCTTGTAATGGATAAATAAAGTGTGGTGAACGAGATGGAAAATCGGGAAATGAGCGTAGTAGAACATATTGTTGAGCTTCGAAAAAGAGTAATATATACGGTGTTATCCTTTGTACTATTTTTAATTATTGGATTTACTTTTACAAAGGATATTTATTTTTGGCTTGTAAAAGATTTACCAATGAAATTAACTGTTCTCGGTCCAAGTGATGTATTGTGGATTTTTTTCTCGATTGCTACAGTATTTGCTATCGTTTGTACAATTCCTTTTGCTGCTATACAAATTTGGTTATTTGTAAAACCGGGTTTACATCCAAATGAACAAAAGATGACAATAATGTATATACCGGTATTGTCTATATTATTTATTGCAGGTTTATGTTTTGGATACTTTATTGTAATGCCGTTTCTATTTCACTTTTTAACTACGATAGGTAATGACATGTTTAATACGATGTTTACGACAGAAAAGTATTTTCATTTTGTACTTAATTTAACAGTTCCATTTGCTGTGATTTTTGAATTGCCAGTCGTTGTAATGTTTTTAACTAGTATTGGAATACTTACGGCGGAATTTTTAATAAAAATAAGAAGGTATGCTTACGTAGCATTAATTATCATTGCATCTTGTATATCACCGCCAGACTTTTTATCTCATAGTTTAGTTGCAGTGCCGCTTATTTGTATTTATGAAGTAAGTATTGCGTTATCAAAGGTTGTTAGTAAGAGGAAAAAGAAAAGAGAAGAAATGCAGTCGAAAAGTGCCTCGTTATAAAGGCACTTTTTTATTTATTTGTTATACTATAGCTATAAACGTATACAATATATAGAAGAAAAAAATTATAGAATCTCCAAAATTTAGACAAACTTTGCGCTTTTATAAGCTTATACTAAATGTATTAAACAATTGATGGATAATGAGATTCCCGTCTCAGAGATATTTAGGACGGAAAGGTGAATTAGGTGGAGATGAATAGAGTATAAATCTTCTAGCCATAAGGACTACAGAAATCATATAAGTCTGATTTTACTCCACTTTAAACAACGTGTTACAGCGCAAAGTAGAGGAAGTTCAAAAATCCAATGAAAAAGAGGATTGATATTGTGATTACGAAAAGTTTTTATTTCACTCATTCAACAGGGGATTGCATTAAAATATTCGAAATCCCTGTCCTACAGGCACAGCATCCATTATCGTTTCTAATTCAGTCTCGTCTTCAATTATTTATTGCAAAAATTCAAAAACAAAAACACCCAAGATTTTCGTATTCTTTCCGTGAATATTTACAAAATTGTTTGAAGTGGAATGATTATTTAAATGTATATAAAACAAATACCCTTGAAAAAAATGCATGATACGAAGTACGGACAGGGTTAGTAAACTCTGTCTTTTTCATTTTAGATATGAAAATATAATTAATTTGATGAAATTTCGTTCCAAATTGTTGAAAGCAATGGGAATACTAGTATAATAACAAGGAGAGCGTATTGGAAAGGGAAGAAGTATAGTATGCAAAAAATTAAAATTGTAACAGATTCAACGGCAGATTTATCACAAGACGTAATCGAAAAGTATGACATTCATGTTTTACCATTATCAATCTCTGTAAATGGACAAACATATTTAGATCGCGTTGATTTACAACCTGACGAATTTATTGAAGAAATGATTAAATCAGAGGAATTACCAAAAACATCACAACCAGCTATGGGTACATTTGTAGAAATGTATGACAAGCTAGGGGAAGATGGAAGCGAAGTCCTTTCTATCCATATGACAAGTGGAATGAGCGGTACTGTAGCAACTGCAAATAGCGCTGCATCAATGACTGATACAAAAGTAACAGTTGTTGATTCTCAATTTATTACACATGCTTTAGCATATCAAGTAATTGAAGCTGCAAAAATGGCAAATGACGGACGCTCACTAGAAGAAATTTTAAAACGTGTAGATGAAGTAAGAAAGAATACTCGTTTATATGTAGTAGTGGATACATTAGAAAACTTAGTGAAGGGTGGACGTATCGGTAAAGGAAAAGCGTTTATCGGTTCTCTACTTAATATAAAGCCAATTGCTAGTCTTGAAGACGGTGTTTATAATCCTGTAACGAAAGTTCGTAGCCAAGGCCAAATTGTAAAAACATTAGCTAAGTTATTTGAGCAAGATACGGCTGGAAAAGTCGTAAAAGCTGTTGCAATTCCGCATGCGAAAGCAATTCCTTTAGCTGAAAGTATGAAAGCGGCGGTTGAAAAAGTAAGTGGATTTGCTCAATCAGAAATTTTCTATACAACGCCTATTATTAGTACTCATACAGGTCCGGGCGCAATCGGATTTATGTATTTAGCAGAGTAATAAAAAAGCTACTTGAAAATATATTTCAAGTAGCTTTTTTATGTAAATAGAAAGTAAGAAATAAGAAGAGCTACACAGGCACTACCGCTAATGATATAGCGAGTCTGTAAATATTCATTCATAGAAAACACCCTTTATCCCGCTATTTGTGGACAGTAAAACTCTCTACCTCAAGTTTAGCTGGAGCAAAGAGGTTAGGTAGCGGGCTGCCCGTAAAAGCTTGATTGGTGAAGGCAAATAATCAGTGGGGATGAAGAAAACCCACTAATTAAAGTTTCACTATAGGATTTTCTATATTATATGTTGGATATAGAAAATCAGTCATTACGTTACACATGTAAAGTTTCAATTTTTTCGTTTATTTGCTTATTATTTGTTGCGTTACTATAAATAAAAGTTTGACCTAAAAAGAGTACATGCAGTTGTTCCCACGGTAACATGCGCAAATTCCAATTATTTCGAAGTCTAGTTATTGCTTCACGAGGTGTTTCATCGGCGAGTGCAAAAGCTCCGTAATGCATTGGTATAAAATGCGTAGCATTTAAATCTAAATAAGCTTGCACGGCCTCTTCAGGTGAAACATGAGATACTTTCATAAACCATTCTGGTTCATAAGCGCCAATGGGCATAAGAGCAATATCAATTAAAAAGCGTTCACCAATTTCTTTGAAACCTTGGAAATAGCCACTGTCACCACAAAAATATATGGTTTCCATAGTCGTTTCATTATCAATAATCCATCCACCCCAGTGAGACGTATTCATATCAAATAAGAATCTTCTCGTCCAGTGCTGAGCGGGTACGAAGTGAAAAGAAACTTCGTTAATTATCGTACTTTCCCACCATTTATACTCTTCTACATGTTTAAATTTCTTACGAGTAAATAATTTTTTTAATCCAATAGGTACAAGATATAGAACATCATCATTCAACTGGCGAAGAGTTGAAA
The DNA here is from genome assembly GCF_056738645.1 of Bacillus sp. PK3-067. Taxonomy (NCBI): domain Bacteria; kingdom Bacillati; phylum Bacillota; class Bacilli; order Caryophanales; family Bacillaceae; genus Bacillus; species Bacillus sp. PK3-067. Next base: position 2,103,542 of record NZ_CP096490.1, read on the forward strand.
AATCTAAATGATCATAATGACCATGTGAAATAAGGACAATATCAATTTTAGGTAGTGCTTCTATAGAGAGTCCAGGTTCTGTAAGTCTTGGAACTAGCTTTAATTTATTAGCCCATACTGGATCTGTTAATATATTAAGTCCATTCGTTTGGATAAGAAAAGTGGAATGCCCAATCCATGTGATAGTCGTTTTTTCAACATTACTTTGCAAAAATGCACTTTGTTTAACGGGTGATTGTTCTACTAAGAAAGAAAAATCTTTTTTGTTTTGCTTTCGTTCTTTACGCCAGCGTAAAAAAGAGCGAATTGATTTTTTGGTACTAACATTATCCATATTTTCATAGCGCTTTGCCATGAACATCACCTCATTTAAAATCGTTGTATTTGTATTGTACCGAAATGTTGTTAAGGAATACAGTGTAAAACATGGATTAATGTTTAAGGAATTGTTAAAAAATAGGGAGAGGTATTTACAAAAGTAACAATAAAATTAGTTTTATCACTTTTATTTAGAGAAATAATAGTAAAAAAATATATTTTGTCTAGTAATTCGCTTGAAATAAAAAAGTAACATACGTAAATTCGTACGATTTCGTGAACAAATGTAGTAAACAATTTTCTCGTAGTGTTAACTTTTGTTATTATAAACATAACCTATTTAAATTTAGGATAGAGAAAAGAGGTTTATAAATGAAGCGTTATCAAAAAATAATTGGTCTTATGGTTGTATTTTGTCTCTTTGTACTTGCTGGATGTAGTGAATCAGGTTCAAAGCTTCGTAAACCATTAAATTGGGATTTAGAAACCTTCCAATTTACCAATCAAGATGGAAAGAAATTTGGTACAAAAGATTTAAAAGGGAAAGTTTGGGTTGCAGATTTTATGTTCACAAATTGTCAGACAGTTTGTCCACCAATGACTGCAAATATGGCCAAGCTTCAAAAGATGGCAAAAGAAGAGAAATTAGACGTTCAGTTTGTTTCATTTAGTGTAGATCCAGACCTTGATAAGCCAGAAAATCTGAAAGCTTTTATTCAAAAGTTTACAGAGGATACTAGTAACTGGAATTTATTAACGGGGTATTCGTTAGAAGATATTACAAAGTTTTCAAAAGATAATTTCCAATCACTTGTAGATAAGCCGGAGAACGGTCAGGTCATGCATGGTACATCATTTTATTTAATTGATCAAAACGGAAAAGTAATGAAAAAGTATAGTGGCATTAGTAATACGCCATACGAAGACATTATACGTGATATGAAGCGATTAGTGGGTTGAAAATAAGGGTGCATAGCACCCTTATTTTTTTGCATTAGTCTATCGATAAAATGTCATGTTGCTGGGGAAGTTTCGGCGCCCGAATTTCTAATACGCCGTTTTGATAAGAAGCTTTTGCCGCTTTTTTATTAATTGAATACGGCAATTTAATCAATCTTGATGCTTCTGAAATGGAACGTTCTCGGCGATAATAGTTATGGGATGTTTGTTCTTCTTCCTCTTCAAGTATCTCTTCTTTTACAGAGACTTTTAAGTATTCACTTTGTATTTCAATTTGGATTTGTTCTTTTTGTATACCTGGTAGTTCAGCTGTAACAACGAGTTCTTCACCAACTTCATATAAATCTACAGGGAATGTTAATAAACGGTTTCCTTTTTGGAAAAAATGATTTAAATCAGCGATTACATTGCGAAGAGGTGTTTGCTCGAAGAAATCATCAATTTGCTTTAAGTAATTACGAACCGGTGGGCGAGAAGAATCTTTTTTTTCTTCACTCATGGTATTCCCTCCTAGAAATCAATTTGCAATATCATATGACAAAAGCGGAGAAAGGTGAGTGCCTAGTTTTCATGTTTTCATAAAAAATTGTTAAAAATGTGAAATGGAGTGATTTTTTTATAGTTTTTGGTCGCCATATTCAGTTGATTATGCTAGTATAAATAGGGTTGATATAGTAGTATAGAGACAGAATGAAAACTGAAAGAGGGTAAGAAGTATGTGTGGTTTTGTAGGATGTTTATGTGAAAACCCTAGAGAGTTTTCAGAAACAGAAAAACATCAATTTGAAAATATGAACACGATGATTTTCCACCGTGGTCCAGATGACGAAGGATATTTTCGTGATGAACATGTACAATTTGGCTTCCGCCGTTTAAGCATCATTGACTTAGAGGCAGGACATCAGCCGCTAACTTATGAAAATGATCGATATGTAATTATTTTTAATGGTGAAATTTACAACTATGTAGAATTACGTGAAATGTTACTTGAAAAAGGTGCAACGTTTGCAACGCAATCTGATACAGAAGTTATCATTGCATTGTATGCACATATGAAAGAAAAATGTGTAGATTACCTTCGTGGTATGTTTGCATTTATGATTTGGGATCGTGAAGAAAAGAAACTTTTCGGTGCACGTGATCACTTCGGTATTAAACCTTTATACATCGCACAACAAGGTGATACTACATTCTTCGCATCTGAGAAGAAAAGTATTATGCATGTGATGGAAGATAAAGGCGTTAATCCAACGTCACTACAACATTACTTTACGTACCAATATGGTCCAGAGCCAGAAACTTTAACAATTGATGTTAATAAAATCGAGCCTGGTCATTATTTCGTAAAAGAAATCGGTAAAGAGATGGAAATCCATCGCTACTGGAAACCTTATTTCAACGCTTCAAGTGCAACGAAAGAGGAGCATATCCAAGCAATTCGTGATGTGTTATATGATTCAGTAAAAGTGCATATGCGTAGTGATGTACCAGTAGGTTCATTCTTATCTGGTGGTATCGATTCATCTATCATCGCTTCTATCGCAAGAGAAATGAATCCAAATCTTTTAACATTCTCTGTTGGTTTTGAGCAACGTGGTTTCAGTGAAGTTGATGTTGCGAAAGAAACTGCTGAGAAATTAGGCGTTAAAAACCATAACGTATTCATTTCAGCGAAAGAATTTATGGATGAGTTCCCAAAAATCATTTGGCATATGGATGATCCTTTAGCTGATCCAGCAGCTGTACCATTGTACTTCGTTGCGAAAGAAGCACGTAAACATGTAACAGTTGTTCTTTCTGGTGAAGGCGCAGACGAGCTATTTGGTGGTTATAACATTTACCGTGAGCCAAACTCACTAAAAATGTTCTCTTACATCCCTAGTCCAGGTAAGAGCGTTCTAAAAGCATTAAGTGGTGCTCTTAAAGAAGGATTTAAAGGTAAGAGCTTCCTAGAGCGTGGATGTACACCAATTGAAGAGCGTTACTATGGAAATGCTAAAATCTTCCGTGAAGAAGAAAAAGCTGAATTAATGAAGTATTACAATGAAAGTGTTAACTATATGGATATCACGAAACCATTGTATAACGAGATTAAAGATTATGATGATGTAAGTAAAATGCAGTACATTGACATGTTCACATGGTTACGCGGTGACATTTTATTAAAAGCTGATAAAATGACAATGGCAAACTCATTAGAACTTCGTGTACCGTTCTTAGATAAAGAAGTATTCGATGTTGCATCTAAAATTCCAACTGAATTTAAGATTGCTAACGGAACTACGAAAGCTATTTTACGTGAAGCAGCACGCGGAATCGTTCCAGATCACGTATTAGATCGTAAAAAACTTGGATTCCCAGTACCAATTCGTCACTGGTTAAAAGACGAAATGCATGATTGGGCTATAAATATTATAAACGAAAGTAAGACAGAGCATTTAATCGACAAACAGTATGTATTAAACTTACTGGAAGCACATTGTGCAGATAAAGGCGATTATAGCCGTAAAATTTGGACTGTACTTGCGTTTATGGTATGGCACCAAATTTATGTTGAGCATAAATACGATACGAATAAGTTCCATGAAGAAACAAAACGTGCGTATAGCTTAGTTTAATTAGAAAAACCTTAAGATCGCATACGGTCTTAAGGTTTTTTTCATAAATAGGAAGTATTATTGATACAATAATAGTAAAAGGATGGACAACATATGATTACGTTTGAGAAAGTTACTGTAGAAAATGAAAGCGTTGTTAAAGAAATGTTTAAATCGCATAGTTTAGGTGAGAAAAAGGTACAGTACTGTGTGAAAGTTGATGATACATATATTGGTGTAATAGATTATAGTGTACAAGAGGAACGGGCTGTTTTATCACAGCTAATTATTCATTTTGATTACCAAGGTTACGGTTATGGTACAAATACGTATTTTACATTTGAAGAAATGATGAAACAAAGAAATGTGAAAGAAATAAAAGTGCTACAAGAGAAATTAACAGAAAAGGCGAAGTCTTTCATAGAGAGTTTTGGTTTTACTTCAGAAGATGAAGAGTATGTAAAGAAAATATAACGATGATTATTTATGCGATACAATAAATATAAGGCAGGTGGATGTATGACGATGACTTCTGGTCTTGTATTAATTGGAGGGTGCTTTATAGTAGCAGAATTATGTCATACAATCATTCGGAAAAGAATGATTAAGAAAAAAAAGCCGTATGAATTACAATACGTCCCTGTCTTTTTCATTATGTTTTGTATGCTTAGTACATTACAAAATCTAATAAACTTTCCACCACTTGTAAATGTTTTTTTAAAGTTCGGTTTACTTTATAGTGGTGTTGGAATAGCACTTTTATTTATTTTATTTTGCATACGTTATGTTCACTATCAATCGTATATATTTATTTTAAATTGGTTAAAGCAAGATGATAGAAACCGCCTTACATAAGGCGGTTTTTTTATTTGCAATTGTAACAGAATTTGTACATTTCACATAAAATAGGACGAGTAGAAATGCAAACATATTACAAGAAAGGGGCGGGGCAATAAAATGAAACTTGTTATAGACGCAGGGCATGGTGGATATGATTCTGGTGCTGTTGGTAATGGTTTAGTAGAAAAAAACTTAACACTTCAAATTGCTAGACGCGTTCGAGACATTTTAACGGTAAATTACCCAATTACAATTAAAATGACACGTGATAGTGATGTGTTTATTTCTTTATCTGAACGTGCTAATATTGCTAATGCTTTCAGTGCGGATTATTTTATTTCATTTCATATTAATAGCGGCGGGGGTACAGGTTTTGAAAGTTATATTTATAATGCGTTATCCAATAGCAGCACTGCATATGCAAAGCAACAAAAAATGCATACAGCTGTCAATCCTGTATTAACAAAATATGGTCTTCGTGATCGAGGAGCAAAAAAAGAAAATTATGCGGTATTAAGAGAAACCGCAATGGATGCAATTTTAACTGAGACTGCTTTTATTGATACAGCTTTTGATGCAAATTTATTAAAAAATCCACAATTTATTGAAGATCTAAGTCAAGCGTATGCAAATGGAATAGCAGCTATTTTTGGAGTAACTCCAAATCCACAACCTCCTAACCCACAACCGACACCTCAAACGAAGGGAGTCGCTTATGTTCTTGGGAAAAATGTAAATTTAAGAAATGGTCCATCAACTTCTTCCTCAGTTATTCGTCAATTAAATTCTCCAGAATCTTACGTTGTATATCAAGAAAGTAATGGATGGCTAGATTTGGGGAATGGACAATGGGTGTATAATGATCCTTCTTACATTAATTTTGTAAAGACAAGCAATAGTGATGGAAGCCCGATTGGGGTTGCATATATACAAGGGATGAATGTAAATTTAAGAAGTGGTCCATCAACTACATCTGCAGTTATCCGCCAATTAAATTCTCCAGAATCTTATTTAGTATATATAAATGAAAATGGTTGGTTAAACCTTGGGGGAAATCAGTGGGTATATAATGACTCAGCGTATATTAAGTATACTCAATATTAGGAATTGAAATGATAGTGCAATATGGATGCGTATCCTTGTTATGTATAACAAGGGTACGCATTTTAATAACAACATTTTTTTCATACTTATGCACTATGTTTTAAAAAGAAACATTAGAAAAGCGGATAGAATCTAAATAGTATATATTAAAAAAGTTTTCTGATATACATTGACAATGTATGTAAGATACATTAATCTTTAAATGTTAATGATAATCGATTTCATCTAGGGAGGACATATGATACATACTAAAAAACTAATTATGTTCTGCATTATGATACTCATGGTTGTAATTGCAGGATGTAGTAAAGAAGAGAAAAAAGAAAATAATATATCAGCGAAAGCAAAAGATTCATATACGGTAAAGCATGCAATGGGTGAAACGACAGTAAATGGTACACCTAAAAAAGTTGTTGTTTTAACAAATGAAGGCGCAGAGGCTCTCCTAGCTGTGGGCGTAACGCCAGTGGGGACTACGAAACCACGTGCTGGTGATGAATGGTATCCTCATTTAGCGAAAGAGTTAAAAAACACGGAAGTTGTAGGAACTGAACGTGATATTAATTTAGAGGCTGTAATGAAGCTTAAGCCAGATTTAATTATCGGAAATAAAATGCGTCATGAAAAAATATATGATCAGCTAAAAGAAATCGCACCAACTGTTTATGCAGAAACATTACGCGGTGATTGGAAAGAAAACTTTACACTTTATACAAAAGCTGTAAATAAAGAAAAAGAAGGGCAAAAAGCTCTTGATGATTATAAAAAACGCATTGAAGGAATGAAAGAGAAGTTAGGCGATAAATTGAATTCTAAAGTTTCTATTATTCGTTTCGTGCCAGGTGATGTTCGTATTTATCAAAAAAACTCATTCTCGGGCGTTGTTTTAAATGATATTGGATTTAAACGACCACCATTACAAGATAAAGATGATTTTGCGATAAAAGGAATTACAAAAGAGCAGATTCCAAATATGGACGGAGACTACTTATTCTATTTCACGTCTGATAAAGATGCAGATAAGAATAATGAAGGAAATTCGTTAGCGAAGGAATGGACAGAAGATCCACTCTTTAAGCAACTACAGGCTTCTAAAAATAATAAAGTATTCCAAGTGGATGAGGTAATCTGGAATACAGCAGGCGGTATTAAAGCTGCGAACCTTATGTTAGATGATATTGAAAAATATTTCCTTAAATAAATGATAAAATACATCACTTTTACGAAGTGATGTATTTTTAGTTTGCGAAAATACAGAAAATTCCTTCTTTCAGGGTGTCATAAGTTGTACAATAAAATCAATCATGTGAAAAAGGAGTGGGGAAGAATGAAAGCTACTCATAAAGATTGGATCTTGTTTAATGGGAGAATGATTAATACGAAAGAAGAACAGCCGATGGTAGCATTAGAAGAGAGAGGCTTCCAATTTGGTGATGGGATTTATGAAGTATTTAGATTATACGATGGCAAGCCTCATTTATTAGATTTACATTTGGAACGATTCTTTAACTCTATGGCAGAAATAAAACTAATTCCACCATTTACGAAGGAAGAATTAGTAGAAGAGTTATATCAAATGATTGAAAAAAATCAATTTCAAGAAGATGGGAATGTATATTTACAAATATCAAGAGGTGCACAACCGCGCAATCATGTATATGAATCAGATTTACAACCGACATATTTTGCAAATCTTGTTTCGTTCCCAAGACCAGTTGCTTCAATGGAGGCAGGGATTAAGGTGACAGTAGAAGAGGACATCAGGTGGAAGTTTTGCCATATAAAATCTTTAAATTTGCTTCCTAATATCATGATCAAAAACAAAATAAATGAACAAGGGTATCAAGAAGCAATATTAGTACGAGATGGTATTGTGACTGAAGGGTGTCATTCCAATTTCTTTATCGTGAAGAATAATAAGTTGATTACACATCCAGCGGATCATTTCATTTTACATGGTATTACACGTCATTATGTAATTACATTAGCGAAAGAGTTACATATCGATGTAGAGGAACGAGAGTTTTCATTACAAGAAGTATATGACGCTGAGGAGTGCTTCTTTACAGCGACGCCACTTGAAATATTCCCAGTCGTTCAAATTGGTGATGAACAGTTCGGGGCTGGTGAAAGAGGACCAATTACGAAAAAACTACAAGCTGCATACGAAGAGAGTATTCGTTTGTTTAAAGTGACAAATTAATCATGAAGAAAAAAGCTGGTATTCTTCCGGCTTTTTTTCATGATATAATTCAAGCATAGGACAAGTTTTGAAAACGCTGTAAAAAGGGGATTTAATATATGAATTATGAAGATTTTAAAGAAGTAATTCACGGAAGACGAAGTGTTAGAAAGTTTACAGATCAAGAAGTATCTACTAATGATATAAAAGAAATAATTGATTGTGCTCGTTACGCACCAAGTGATACGAATTCACAAACGTGGGAATTCTTAGTTATCATGAATCGAGAGAAGATTAAAGAAATTGAACAAATGACGTGGGATGCATTACATAAACTTGCGGCAAAAGCAGCAGAAAATGGAGAAGAGAAAGCAGGGAAATTACTTACACGTTCTTTCGGACCATATGCAACAGCTTTCTCGGAGGCACCAGTATTAATCGTATGTTTGGCAACACCATATGAATCAAAGTTCCGTGAAAAGATATTTGATCCAATTGCTTTTGTTCCAAATTCAGTTTGGGAGGAAGAAGGCATTAAGAGTAGCTGTTTAGCGGCACAAAACTTAATGTTAGCTGCACATGCAAAGGGACTTGGTACTTGTCCAATGACAGGGCCAGTATTGCTAGCTCAAGATGAACTGCGCCAATATTTACAAGTTGAGCCTGAAAAACAAATAAATATGGTTATTTCACTCGGATTTCCGAAAGATAAACCGAAGAAACTTCCAAGAAAAGAAGTAGATGAGATTACAACGTTTGTTTTTTAATTGCTGTATAGAAAAGACATTGAATTAACAATGTCTTTTTATTTTTGAGGGTATGTAATTCATATGTTGGGCTAAAATGATAGATAAGAGGAAATTACTATTTATTTCATAAAAAAAATTAATGTTCTATTAAGGAAAGTATGATACATTAATCGTGAGCAAGATTCTATTTGTTCATGAAAGTGTTGAAAGTAGTCTCAAAATTTAAAAGTTATTTTTGTATAATAAATTATAATGAAGTTACAGGGGGGATGAATTTTGAAAAAATTCATAATCACTGGATTGTCTGTATTGTTATTAGTTGGTTGCGGTGCTCCACAGGAAAAAGAGGACGCGCAATCAAAACAGGAAGAACAAGTTGTAAACGCAAGTGATGAGAATATGGTTGTATTTCCTGAAGGAGCAATGTCAATTGGAGAAGGGAAAGTAAAAGTTATTACTCCAGATGGTACTTCTGAAAACGGCAATATACCGACTGTATTCATCAAAAAGGATACGTTAATTCAGCAAGTTGAATTAGAACTTTCTAATTTTCAAAGTGATAAAGAAACATTCGTATTTGTAGATCAAATGTATACAGATAAACATCAAGTAACTAGTACAACGCAGACAACAGTGCAGTTAAAAGAAAAAACGCTGGAAACAGGTAGTCATACAATTACTGCAGTTCAGTATGAAAACAATGACCCGAAAGGAAAGGTTATTAGTTTTAATCAAGCAACATTTGAGACAAAACCTGCGTCTTAATAAGAATAAAAAGTACATTACTCAAAAAGTAGTGTGCTTTTTTGTTTGGACTAAAGTGGGCAAGAGTGAATAACTTATTTCATTTTCTAATACGATTAAATAGGAAGTAATCACTTGTTACTACTATGACAGAGAAAGAGGTTGAATACGTGAATGGGTGTATTCGTATCATTTTGATTAGCCTAATGATGGCAGTAATTTGGTTTACGATACAAGAGTTTATGCAAATAACGCTCAATTATCAAATTCATGACTTGTTAATAGGAGCTATTTGTTTTACCGTTGTTTATCTATTATATGATAAACTCGGACTAAGGTAAGTTTCAGAAGAAAAATGTAGGTATTTCATTTGAAATGTCGAATAGTACATACGATGTCGTAATAACAAATTTTCTATTGTTTACTGTGAAACAGAAGAAGGAGAGATAGTGGTTATGAAACGAGCTCTTATTAATATTGATTATACATATGATTTTGTAGCGGAAAAGGGTGCTTTAACTTGCGGGAAACCAGGACAGGAAATTGAGAAGGAAATTGTACATATAACGAAGCAATATATTGAAAATGGAGATTACGTTGTCTTTGCTATTGATAAACATGAAGAAAATGATGTATATCATCCAGAATCAAAGTTATTCCCACCTCATAATATAGCTGGTACAAGTGGAAGAGATTTGTTTGGTGAATTACAAGATGTGTACGAAACATATAAAAATGCAGAGAATGTATATTATATGGACAAAACGCGATACAGTGCGTTTGCTGGAACGGATTTAGAGATGAAGCTAAGAGAAAGAGGAATAGAAGAAGTTCATCTTGTAGGTGTTTGTACTGATATTTGTGTTCTTCATACAGCAGTAGATGCTTATAATAAAGGGTTTAAAATTGTTGTTTATGAAAAGGCGGTTGCATCTTTTAATGCACAAGGGCATGAATATGCACTTGGACATCTTAAGTCATGCTTACATGCAGAAGTGAAGTGAAAAAAGAGGCCTTTAAAAAAGGTCTCTTTTATTTGTCCATGTTCATTGAAAACAGCTACAGCAACTCCTGCTAGATTGAGTGGTCTTGATCCGACAACTTTTCTAAGTTCTTCAATATATCCCATTGTATGTAACCTCCGTAAGAAAAAAAAGAGCAAATAAACTATTCGTTATTATGTAAATATATTCCTCTTTATAAGGGGAGAGATGACATATAACTTATTTGTTTTATTTGGTAAAATATACATCAAAAAAGGTCAAACAAAAACTTTGACCTTTTTTGACCAAATGTTATAATAAAGGCAGAAAGAGATAATCTTTCATTCATAAATAATAAGGAGGAAAAAATATGCGTAATTTATTTCCAGAGATAACAAAACGTCAAAATGGCATTTTTGATTTTGGGCCTTCTTTATTAGAAGGGATGACAGATGCTTTCTTTAAGCCACTGAACATGGATACTTTTAAAGTAGATGTTCATGAGCAATCTGGTAAATATACTGTGAAAGCAGATTTACCAGGTTTTCAAAAAGAAAACATTCAAGTTGATTTTGAACAAGATATATTAACGATCCAAGCAACGAATCATAATGAAGTAGACGAAAAAAATGAGAATGGCACATATATTCGTAAAGAACGTTCTATAGGTTCTGTAACTCGACGCTTTAATTTTAAACAAGTTGAGGAAGAAAATGTTAAAGCAAATTATAAAGATGGCGTACTGACAATTGAATTGCCAAAATTGAAAGAAGAAAAAAGTAGTAAGACAACAATTAATATTGAATAAAAGAGCTGATAAATTCAGCTCTTTTTTTACGTAGTTAATGAATAAATGAGTTGAAATCGTAATGAGATGAATAAAGTTTTAACGTATAAAAAAATTTCACGATTCGCTCCCCCTTAGGTTATTAAAAAGGGTATATTTAAAGGGAAAGGAAAAAGAACACCTAGACATACTGTTTAAGGTGAATTAGTAATAGAGTCAAAATACATAGTAAGGATAGTGGCATTTTAGATTAGGATAATAGATTTTTCTGGAACAAACTTAGGCGATTATGAATTTTTTAATTAGTAAGGAAGTGGTTAAATGAGCTTATTAACGTATACTGAAGAATTTTTTAATTATGTAAGAGAGTTTTTACTTTTAAGATTTTTACTATTTGCTTTAGTTTTAATCATTATTTCTTTTGTAATAAACCGTATTATTGATTGGTTTTTTAGGAAATCAAGCTTTTTTGATGAAGAGGTAGAGCAGACGATTCAAAGTGTAATTCGATCTATTTTTAGATATATCATTATCATCAGTCTTATCATATATTTAATTAGCCAATTTGTAGATATAAAAAGTATTATTGCGGGTGCAGGGATAGCTGGAGTTGTCATCGGTTTTGCTGCACAACAGATGCTAAAAGATGTTATATTAGGCTTTGCAAGATTAGCGGACAAAGAGTTTCGGGTTGGTGATTTTGTAACTTTTAACGGAACAAATTCAGGAACTATTGAAGAGATTAGTATTCGTTTTATGCAAATTCGTGAATGGTCAGGAAAACTACTTACCATCCCGCACGGAGAGATTAGAACGATACAAAATTTTAATAAAGGATGGATGCGTGTAATTGAACGCATCACGGTAAGTTATCAGGAAGATCCAACAAGAGTGAAGGAATTGTTAGAAGAAGTATGTGTTATATGCAATGAAGAATTGAATCAAACTCTTTATAGAGTAGAGGATGAGGCTGTTGAACCATTTAAATACGTCGGTGTTACAGACTTAAATCCTAACTTGAAATATGTTGGCTATGAATTTTGTATTACAGGTTTAATAAAGCCAGAAGATTATTTTGAAACTTCTAGACAAGTAAGATTTGAATTAATGTCTATGTTCCATAAGAATCAAGTGCAAATGCCAGCAGCGAATATGGTTGTTACTACTGAAGGTTTACAGCATATCCATGGTGGACAATCTTTATCGGACAGCTAAAGTAGAATCGTTTGTTAACAAAAATTCTGCTTCCAACATTGGATAGAATAACAATAATAAAATGATTGATATAAAGAAAGGGCTGAAGGAATTCGGTTCTTTTTTTATTTATAGAATTTAGAAATTTCTTAATGTTATAATTGTAGTTGGTGATGAGAATGAACTTTGAAGAAAAAGAGATGCGTCGTTTAGAAGCATTAAAAGAAATTGCTGAATTATTAAATGAAGCAACAAACTTACAGGATATGTTAGAAAAAGTGTTGCATACATTGTTACAAGTAATGAATTTACAAACAGGGTGGATATTCTTTATTGATGAAAGTGGAAAGCACAGCATGCTTGTAGACGAAAATTTACCAGAGGCTCTTACGTGGCAAAAGAAGAAGCCGATGTGTGAAGGAAACTGTTGGTGTGTAGAACGTTTTGTGAATGGGAGATTGGAAAAAGCGACTAATATTATTGAATGTAAGCGAATAGAAGATGCAATTGAATGTAATTGGGGAGAGACAGAAGATGTTACACATCATGCGACAATTCCGCTTAGGTCTGGATCAGAAAAATTTGGTCTACTAAATGTGGCTGCACCTCATAAGACTCATTTTTCTGAGGAAGAGTTAGCGTTATTAGAATCAATTGCATTTCAAATTGGAACGACAATACAACGTATTCAATTAGTTGAGAAAGAACGTAAATATGTAGTGGTAGCGGAAAGAAATCGACTTGCACGTGATTTACATGATTCAGTAAAACAATTGTTATTTTCTATTATGCTAACAGCGAAAGGTACTCTGAATATGACGCAAGATAGAGAATTGCAAGAGATGTTAAGTTATATTGGGGAATTATCACAAGAAGCATTACAAGAGATGACGCTATTAATTTGGCAATTAAGACCTGAAGGATTGGAGAAAGGATTAGCAGAAGCAATTCAAAATTACGGGAAGTTATTAGGAGTTCAAGTGGAAGTTCGAATTGATGGGATGGTTTCAATTGGGGATGAAATAGAAGAAGTTTTATGGCGTATTAGCCAAGAGGCGCTACATAATTGTAAAAAGCATGCTTCGTGTGAAAAGGTACATATTCTTTTGAAAATAGAAAATAACCAGTTACATTTTTACATAGAAGACAATGGAATAGGATTTATACAAGAACAAGTAAGGGAATCAGCACTTGGCCTGAAAAGTATGAAGGAACGTATTCAGTTAATGAAGGGATCGTTTCAAATTATAACAGAGCTGAAAAAGGGTACAAAAATAGAAATTCAATTGCCGATTTGAAGGGGAGAATAAGGTTGAAGATTAAACTGCTACTAGTTGAGGACCATCATATCGTTCGAAGAGGACTTGTATTCTTTTTGAAAACGAGAGAAGAATTTGAAATTATTGGGGAAGCGGAAAATGGCGAAGAGGCATTACATTTCATGCAAAAAGAAAGACCAGATGTCGTACTAATGGATGTATCGATGCCGAAAATGGATGGAATTGAGGCAACAAAACGTCTAAAGCAATATGATGAGACAATAAAGGTACTTATATTAAGTAGTTTTTCAGAGCAAGATTATGTTATACCAGCACTTGAAGCTGGAGCAGATGGTTATCAATTAAAAGAAGTACAACCTGAGCAACTTGTCGCTTCTATTATTGCAGTACATCAAGGAAATGCGAATTTTCACCCGAAAGTAACACCTGCATTAATGGGGCGTTCTGCAGTAAAGAAGGAAGTAGAAAATCCTTTTTCAATGTTAACGAAAAGAGAGCAAGAGGTACTTCGCGAAATTGCGAAAGGAAGAAGCAACAAGGAGATTGCAGCAGAACTTCATATTACAGAACAAACTGTGAAAACACACGTTTCAAACGTTTTAGCTAAATTGGAAGTGGATGATCGTACGCAAGCCGCATTATACGCAGTGAAACATGGGGAGAATTATTCATAAGCATGAATAATTCTGTTATATCGTATGACAGAATACATAGGAGCAATTAAAATTTATAGTAATCCCTAATATAGGTTTTTCTTCTTTCGATAATTAGGTACAATAAAGTGAAACTCTAATCAGTGGGGGACCATCCCCACTGATGATTAGTTTAACTAATCGGTTTTTACAGGATAAAGCTACGATGGAAGGGGAGGATATGCTATGCCTGGTACAAGAAGTGGGATTGGAAAGATTCAGGCTTCGTTAAATGGTTTATCACCGAAATTGCGAAGTATTGCCGAACATATTTTGAAACATCCACAAGATGTTGTACATAAATCTATTACAGAATTAGCTGAAGTTACGAATAGTTCCGAAGCTACGATATTCCGCTTATGTAAACACCTTGGTTTGCAAGGTTTTCAAGATTTAAAGATTACATTAGCTCGTGAAATTGTACATACACCGATGCAAAATATTCATGAAGAGGTATCAGCAGAAGATAGTATGGTAACTGTTGCTAAAAAAGTTTTTCATTCGCATATTACAGGACTGCAAGATACTTTACATTTGCTTAATGAAACGGCACTTGAGCAGGCTGTACGAGCCTTACAAGAAGCAAGTCGAATTGAGTTTTATGGAAATGGTGGCTCTGGTATTATTGCAATGGATGCGTATCATAAGTTTATGAGAACGGGTATTTCTTGTATCGCTCATACTGATTCGCATTTTCAAATTATGGGAGCAGGTTTACTCTCGGAAAATTCAGTTGTTATTGGTATTTCTCATTCTGGTAGCAATAAAGGATTACTTGAAGCGTTAGAAGTAGCGAAAGCAAGAGGAGCCAAAATTATTGCGATTACGAGCTATAAGAAATCAGCATTAAGTCAACTTGCTGATATAACGTTATATACATCAACACGTGAGACTGAATTCCGCACAGAAGCAAGTTCATCACGATTAGCACAGTTAAGCTTATTAGATACTTTGTATGTAGGGTTGTCGTTGCAGCGACAAGAGGAAACTCTAAAAAATTTACAAAGTATACGTGAAACGATTTCGATGAAGCGAATATAAAAAAAGCTCTTCAAATGAAGAGCTTTCAGACTGTAGACAAACTATTTTTGGAGAGTTCAAATGCTAAAAATAGTTTGTTTCTTATTTTAGGGATAATTTATCCAATGGAATTTATATGTAGTGCTTTCTATACTATAATTTACTATAAGTGAGGAAGATGTCTTATGAAAATATCTGTTTATGTTGCAAGTGCATTTAGCAAGGAGCATAAAGGCGGAAATAAAGCAGGAGTGGTATTTATTGAGAATACAAATACATTGACCACTACTCAAAAAATCGAAATAGCCAAACAACTGGGTTATGCGGAAACCGCATTTATATCAGAATCTGAAATTGCTGATTATAAATTTGAGTATTTTACTCCAAAAGAAGAAGTTGATTTATGTGGTCATGCCACAATTGGCTCTTTCGCGATACTGATGCATTTAAATAAACTTTTCAGGAATCGCTATACGATTGAAACGAACAGCGGTGTTCTTACTATCACTATAAAAGATGACATCATATTCATGGAACAAAATAAACCGAGATTCTATGATGTTGTATCTCCAAACGAGTTCATCGACTGTTTTGATAGTAAAGATATAGACAATAAATACCCAATTCAAATTGTCTCCACTGGCTTAAAAGATATTTTAATTCCTATAAAAAGCGAAATACAATTACATGCATTGCAACCTAATTTTGAAAAAATTAAAGAAATCAGCAAGTATTATAATGTTGTCGGGATGCATTTATATACTTTTAATGACAATCGAATTATATGCAGAAATTTTGCTCCACTATACGACATTAATGAAGAAGCAGCGACTGGAACTTCAAACGGTGCATTAGCTTGCTATCTTTATGAACAGCACTATTTGCAAAAAGAAGTCTATGTATTTGAACAAGGTTATTCTTTACACTCGCCTTCCGAAATATTAGTTAAATTAGCAACCAATACCAAGAATAAAATAGAAAAAGTTTATGTTGGTGGCAAAGGCTATTACTGTGAAACTAAGTGTTTAAATATAGAAAATATTGAGTGAAGAGCTTTTTTATCGATGAGAAGTTTGTTACTTTATTTTCTTTTAGAAATGTATGACTTACTTATAGTCAGTGATAAACTCTCATTTTTAAAAATTTAAAATAAAGACCGATTTATGTAATAATTCAAATATTGTTCATAATTTCACAAATTGTTTATGAAGTGTCATGTTATGATGAAGATGTAATGATGATTGAACACTTAAATTTGGTACAATAACTAGCCAAAGTAGTGAAGAAAGTAGTTGTGAGATAAACTCATTAAAATGCTAAAACACTAAAGGGGAGATCACATATGAAAGCAGTAGTGGTTAATAAAAACAGCAAAGCAAACATCGAAGTGATTGAAAAAGAATTACGTCCGTTACACTCAGGTGAAGCGTTAGTAGATGTAGAGTATTGTGGAGTTTGCCACACTGATTTACACGTTGCGAATCATGATTTTGGTAACACTGATGGCCGTATTCTTGGTCATGAGGGTGTAGGTATTGTTACGAAAATAGCTGATGATGTTACTTCACTAAAGATAGGTGACCGTGTAAGTATTGCATGGATGTTCCAATCTTGTGGACGTTGTGAATATTGCGTAACTGGTAGAGAAACATTTTGCCGTGAAGTTAAAAACGCTGGTTATTCAGTGGATGGTGGTATGGCTGAACAATGTATCGTTACAGCTGATTATGCGGTAAAAGTACCAGAAGGATTAGATCCTGCTCAAGCATCATCAATTACTTGTGCTGGTGTAACTACATATAAAGCTATTAAAGTATCAGATATTAAACCTAGTCAACCTATTGTAATCTATGGCTGCGGTGGATTAGGTAACTTAGCTATCCAATATGCTAAAAATGTATTTGGTGCAAAGGTAATCGCAGTAGACATTAATGACGATAAATTAGCCTTAGCGAAAGAAGTTGGTGCTGATATGACTATCAATCCAATTTCTCAAGGTCCTGCTGATAAAATTGTGCAAGAGAAGTTTGGTGGCGCTTATGCTGCGGTAGTAACAGCAGTCTCTAAAGTAGCCTTTAACTCAGCAGTTGATGCAGTACGTGCTTGCGGTAAAGTAGTTGCAGTAGGGCTACCAGTAGAAACAATGGACTTAAACATCCCACGACTTGTACTGGATGGAATTGAAGTAGTTGGTTCTCTAGTTGGTACTCGTAAAGATTTGGAAGAGGCGTTTATGTTTGGGGCAGAAGGAAAAGTAGTGCCGGTTGTTCAAACTTGTTCGCTAGATAAAGTACAAAATGTATTCGAAGAAATGGAACAAGGTAGAATTCAAGGGCGTATGGTAATTGATTTTAAAAAACATAATTGTGATTGCAAATAATTCACTTTAAATATAAAAAACATGAGTCTAGCAAAGGACATGTAAAAAAGTTAGACAGCATAAGAAGATGATCCCTGTATTTAATAGGGATCATCTTCTTTATTTTCTACTAATATCGATGCCAATTAATACTTCATTAATGAGAAATGATTAAAGGTTTACTTTATTTGCAAACGAAAAGGAATCTTTATGTTTAACAAATTTTTTATGATCTGGAACGTTTTGAATTGCTACAATTTGCGAATCTCTTGCTTTCAGTGCATCTTGAATCCCGATGGTCATAAGCTTAATAAATAGAATCGTAATAAAGAATGAAGCGAGAGTATAAAAAATAATCCACCATGAAAGATTCATTTCATTACGATTTAATCCAATAAGACCTGCCCAATCATTAGATAGAGAAACAGGTTTGAGCACTCCGTCATAGAGTTCACGCATTTGTATGCCGCCAATTACAATGTTAAGCAACGCTAAATGGATAACGAGTATGAGTGTTTGGACGATATGTTCCATAAATAATACAAATAAGCGGTCAAGTAATAAGACTCGTAAGTGTTTTTTTATAATATGAAAACGACTAGCCCCCAGTAATTGTGAACTTAAGATGTAATCTTGTTTCATAAATTCATCAACCTCTGAGGATATGTATAAAGAAAGTGTAGGCAGAGCGACGAAAATAAGTACGAGTACTTGATAAAACGTAAATGAAATATTTGGATCTACCCCATCAGCATTTGATGTGATTATAATATTAACGGGCGTGATGAGTATAAATGCGATAAATAGAGTTGGAATGTAATAAAAAACTTCTGAGCATGACTGGAAAAATCTCTTGAGTTTTGGAGCAAATAAACTTAAGAGGATTCCTATACATGTTCCGCATAAAATTCGAAAGAAGCTAATTGCCATGGCTAATAAAATAGTGAATTTTGCTCCTTCTACAATTTGTAAGAAAACAGACTCTCCAAAACGATCAGATCCAAAAGGTGGAATTAACGATGGCGGAAAGGGGGCCTTTCCAAGTAATTCGTTATTGTCATTGTAAAGTAACTGAGGAGGTTTTGGGATGTTATCTTTAAAGAACCAACTATAAATAAAACTAGCTGAAATAAGTATGAATAGATAAGTAAAGCCGATTAAAAAGCGTTTTGATTTCCAAATAGATTTCATAATGATACTCCTTTCAATTGCTTTTTCCATCTATTCATCATGAATGAGACTATTTGGAAAATAGCATAAAATGGTAAAATAATCATAACAAGTATGATAAATGCAGCTGGAGGTGAAACAAACGCCTTATTAAATAAAAATTGAATAATGCCTTCCATATTAAAAACAAATTCTAAAATGAATAAATTAGAAAGTAAGAAAACAAAAATCGTTTTTAAATGGTGGAAGAAGTGGATAGATATATTTTTGAATAAATGAATGCATAGTATATAACTTGATGAAAGGCCTTTTCCATATGCAACCTCTACGTAATGTTTTCCTTGCTCTTCTTTTATGTATAACACCATCATCCGAAACATTTGTAATGTAGGTAAGACAGCTAATGATAAAATAGGGAGTAAATAAGCTCGATTTTCATTAAAGGAAATAATAGTGACAGGAGATTCCCCAAATTTCTGAAGTACCCATATGAAAAATATTTGCAAACAGATCATCATCATCATATCAGGGACAGCTTCTAATATGAACACAATTCGGTTTATCCATTTTTTTATATAATCTTTTGCTAAAAAATAAAAAAATGCCATGCTAGATGATAAAAAGAGAGCAAGAAAAAAGGCTAAAAATAATATAGTAAATGAATATAGGTAAGGTTCTAAAACAGTTGGAAATAATGGTGTTTTTTTGAAATGGCCAAACTTCGGGTCTGATCCTATAATCACTAATGATTCAGGGGAAAAAACTTGTTTTAACATAGTAACGGTCTGATTAAAAAAATAAATTGGTTGAAAGGTAAATCCTTGTTGAGTGATAAATAAATAAGGTAAATTTAATAATAGTAAGAGTGATAAAAGAATTGATGAAAGCTTAATTGTGAATTGAGATATTTTATTTAACATTAAATCCCTCCGACATCTTTTTACAACATTATACAATAAATTTCGTGTTATTGTTTTTATTTTTCTGAAAAATAAAAATACTTTTCGGTTTTATAGTATGCAAGATATATTTACAAGATAAAAAAGTGATAGTAGGGGGCCACGCTCTATGTTTATCAAGATAAAAGACTAGTGAACCTAAAACAATAAATATGAGTAGAATGCACAGAATTCTCATTCTGCGGTTAGTTACTTTTCTTGGCTTGATGGTGATGTTACGTGACCGCTAAAAATGAATATTGCTTTTCAACTTTTTCTTCAAGCAAATAAGTAGAACGTATGGAGGATTATGTATGTGTTGTTAATGAGAGGAAAGAGTGTATTGCGTAACGAATATAACGTAATTTTACCGCATGGAAAAGCTAAATTTAGTATATAAGTGAAATGGAATGAGGGGATTTATTTTTGGTATGAAAAAAATTTTCTTTTTATAACTTGATAAATGAAAAAATATTTTATATACTAATTCATGTAAACGGTTTACTAAATCGTATTTTGCTAGTAATGAAGGGAAGATTCGCATGGAAACAAGGGGGAGAGTAATCGGGATTGATATCGGTACCACAAGTACAAAAACGGTTGTGTTCACAGAAAAAGGAAAAGTCATTGCATCACATGCAATCGATTACCCAATTATTCAACCGAATGTAGGATGGGCTGAGCAAGATCCTGATGTAATATGTGCCGCTGTATACAAAAGTGTAAGCGTTGCCATCGAAAAAGGTAATGTATTACCAGAAGATATTTCTTCAATCGGTATTAGTACAGCTATGCACGCATTAATTGCAGTAGATGAAAATGGTACGCCATTAACGCGTTCTATCATTTGGGCAGATAATCGAAGTACGAAGCAATCAGAAAAATTATTACAACAAATGAATGGGCATGAAATTTATAGACGTACAGGTACACCGATTCATCCGATGTCACCACTTTCTAAATTGTTATGGATGAAAGAAGAGGAACCAGAGTTATATACAAGTGCCTATAAATTCATTTCCATTAAAGAGTATGTGATTTACCAATTATTTTCACGCTACGTAGTTGATTATTCGATTGCTTCTGCTACAGGGTTATTTAATTTAGAAACATTAAACTGGGATGAAGATGTTTTAACTATGTTACATGTGTCATCAGAAAAATTATCAACCCCTGTACCAACTACATATATTTTATCAGGTATGAAGCCAGAGTTAGCACAGAAGATGGGGATAAGTGCAGAAACACCAATTGTCATCGGAGCAAGTGATGGGGTTCTTGCAAATGTAGGAGTTGGTGCGATATCACCGGGTGCGGCTGCAATTACGATTGGAACGAGTGGTGCGGTTCGAACAATCTCATCAAATATAAATACAGATGAGAAAGGGAGAACGTTTTGTTACGCATTAACAGATGAGCACTGGGTAATCGGTGGTCCAACGAATAACGGCGGAATATTACTGAGATGGTTACGTGATGAATTTGGTAGTCCAGAGCAAGAAGTAGCAAGAAAGCTCGGCATTGATCCTTATGATTTATTAATTAAATATGCAGAAAGCGTACCAGCTGGAGCGGATGGGCTATTGTTCTTACCTTTCTTATCTGGAGAACGCGCACCTTACTGGAATGCAAATGCTCGTGGTACATTCTTTGGAATCAATCTTCAACATAAGCGAGAACATTTTATACGTGCAGTGATGGAAGGTGTTTGTATGAGTGTATATTCAGTAGCACTCGCAATCAGGGATTGTACAGGGCCACTTACTGAAATACGAGTTTCAGGAGGGTTTGCAAAATCTGCATTTTGGAGACAAATGTTGTCCGATATGATGGGAAAAGAATTGCTTGTACCTGAAAGTCATGAAGCATCTGCGCTTGGGGCAGCGGCAGTTGCTTTATATGCTGTAGGAAAAATTGATTCTCTTGAAGAGGTAAAGGATTGGATTGATATTGTCCATCACCATGTACCGAATAAAGAAAATACGGCTATATATTTAGAAATGTTTTATATGTATGAACGACTTTACAATCGCTTGAAAGAAGAATTTGATTGTATAGCTGCTTTCCAACGTAAACAATAGGGGGATTGGGAGAAATGGTAGTTGGGATCGTACTAGCGGCAGTTGTCATACTACTTTTACTTATTACGGTAGTAAAATGGCATCCATTTGTCGCATTAATTTTAACAGCAATTGGTGTAGGATTAGCAATGGGAATGCCTTTAATTGGAACTTCACCAAAAGATCCAGGGATTATTGATTCTATTAAACTAGGGCTTGGTAATACATTAGGGTTTTTAGCAATAGTTTTAGCACTAGGAACGATGCTTGGAAAAATGATGGCCGAATCTGGTGGTGCTGAACGTATCGCTAACACATTAATTAATCGTTTTGGGAAGAAACGAGTTCACTGGGCGATGATGTTCGTTGCATTTTTAGTAGGGATTCCGGTATTTTTCCAAGTTGGATTTGTACTATTAATTCCGTTAGTATTTACAATTGCGTTAGAAACTGGGGTATCACTTATTACAATTGGTATTCCGCTAGTAGCAGGACTATCAGTCGTACACGGACTTGTTCCACCGCATCCAGCGGCAATGGCGGCAGTTGGTATTTTTAAAGCAGATGTAGGGAAGACAATTTTATATGCGTTAATTGTCGGACTTCCAACTGCAATTATTTCAGGTCCACTTTACGGGAAATGGATTGGTGCTCGTATACATAAGGAAGTACCATTAGATATAGCGGAGCAATTTGTTGAAAAAGATAATAAAAAAGAGCTTCCTAGCTTTTGGAATACATTGTTTACAATTTTACTTCCAGTATTTCTTATGCTTGGTGCATCAATAGCAGAAGTTGCATTAAATAAAACGAGTCAACTAGCACAAGTATTACACTTTATTGGAGATCCGATTGTGGCTTTATTAATTGCAACCATTTACTCTTTCTTTAGTCTTGGATATGCAAAAGGTTTCTCAAAAGATAAAGTGTTACAATTTACAAATGATTGCCTTGGACCTATTGCAAACATATTGTTAGTGATTGGTGCAGGCGGCGCATTTAATAAAGTATTATTAGATTCTGGAATTGGAACGACAATTGCAGATATGGCGAAAGAATCACATATTTCACCGATATTATTAGGGTGGGGAATTGCGGCACTAATCCGAATTGCAACTGGATCGGCAACTGTTTCTATGATGACAGCAGCTGGTATTGTTGCGCCGATTGCAGCAAGCACACCAGGTGTAAATGTTGAATTATTAGCACTTGCAACTGGTGCAGGGTCATTAATTTTATCACACGTGAATGATTCAGGATTTTGGATGATTAAAGAGTATTTCGGAATGACTGTGAAAGAAACATTATTAACATGGACTGCAATGGAGACTATATTATCTGTAGTAGCACTTGGGCTAATTTCGATATTAAATATATTTGTATAGAATAGGAGATTGATTAATATGAAACTAGGTTTAATTGGATTAGGAAAAATGGGATTTCCATTAGCTGAACACTTATATGAAGACAAGCATGAAGTAGTTGTATACGATGTAAATAAAGAGCTTGTTGAAAAGGCAGGAAAACTAGGAATTACTGCACGTCATACATTAAAAGAAATGATTGCTGAACTAGAAGCTCCTCGTACAATTTGGGTAATGGTGCCTGCAGGAGAAGTTGTAGAGTCAGTACTAAAAGATGTATATCCATTATTAGATGAAGGTGATATCGTTATTGAAGGCGGAAATTCATTCTATAAAGATACGTTACGCCGTGCTGAAGAAGCAAAAAGCTTCGGATTACATTATGTAGATATCGGTACATCAGGCGGTGTAGAAGGAGCTAGATACGGTGCTTGCTTAATGGTTGGTGGAGAAAAAGAAATTTACGACCAATTAGAACCTTTATTTAAAGATTTAGCAGTAGAAAATGGCTATTCTTATGCTGGCCGTGTTGGTAGTGGTCATTTCTTGAAAATGGTTCATAACGGTATTGAGTACGGCATGATGCAAGCAATCGCTGAAGGATTTGAAGTACTAGATAAGAGTGACTTTGATTTCAATTATGAAGATGTTGCAAAAGTATGGGCTAACGGATCAGTTATCCGTGGTTGGTTAATGGACTTAACTGAAAAAGCATTTGCAGAAGATCCGAAACTAGATGGCATTAAAGGTGTAATGAACTCTTCAGGAGAAGGAAAATGGACTGTTGAAACTGCACTTGAACTTCAAGCTGCAGCACCAGTTATCGCTATGTCATTATTTATGCGCTATCGTTCTCAGGAAGATGATACATTCCATGGAAAAGTAGTTTCAGCATTACGTAATCAGTTCGGTGGACATGAAGTTGTGAAAAAATAAGGATGTTTTTAAAAAGAAACTTGTGTATAAGCGCAAGTTTCTTTTTTATAGTTTAAGAAATTACTAATTTAAAAATACCAATCAATCATCGTTTTTTTGTCACAAATGATAGCTTCAACGTTCATTGAATGAACAATATATTCTATATTTTCTTCTTTAGCTAATAATAAGGTTGTAAAGGAATCGTATATACTCATAAACGCATACTCATTATCTTCGCCAGTAATAATTAACTCATTATTGCTAATGTCCCAAATATCTAATGGAGTAGTATTATTTACCTGTAATAATCCGTTTGTATCAAGAATTGGTTCAGAGAAATATAGATTTTTTGCACCTTTAGAACCGAGGAGTTTAAGTAATTTGTGTAATAAAAATATAGACGTATAATCTTCTGTTGGATAATAAAGATCTTTTTTTAAGTTTGAATGTAGCTTTTCAGCTAAATCCTCTCTTTTATATTCTTCTGAAAGGGCACTAATGGAAGTCAACATGGCCATTGCTAGGTCTGCGTATGAATGTAATCCACTACAAGACATCATTTCCTTCCAAGAAACGGATTTCCCATTATAAATGATTTCTTCAGCGCTAGGATAGATGTGCTCATATGGTCTTTTTCTCACAGACTTTTCCCATCCTAAAGGCATTTGGATAAAAGGATGTAGCAATATAGCTGCAGATTTAAAGTTTCTTGGTAGTTGTTCTAAAATTGGTGATTTGTCATCTAGCCAAATGTAATCCAACAAAATATAACCTCCTCTTAGACTTTGAAATGTACGGATTCCCGTATTATGTTTTTTGTATTGATTGTATCAAATATAAAGCGAAGCATGAAATATGTCCCAACATAAAAGTAAGAATAAATAAAATGAAGTTTTCATAAATAGTAAAAGGGTGCTTATGTCATCAGTATAGCTAAGAAATGTTGTTACATATGAGAAGAGCGTGTTAATAAAATATGAGGTGGTTAAATGGGAAATGAGCAAGTGAAGTCTGTAAAGGAAGAAAAAAAGTTATGTCTTTGTATGATCGTTAAAAATGAGTCTAGAATTATGGAAAGATGTTTAAATGCAACAAAATCAATTGTAGACTTTGTTTCTATTTGTGATACTGGATCGACGGATAATACGCCTGAAATTATTGAAAATTGGTGTAAGGAAAATGAGATACCTGGGACGGTTCATCATGAGCCGTTTAAAAACTTTGGTTATAACAGGAGCTTAGCTGTTTCGTTAGCGCAAAAAACATACCCAGAAGCAGATTATTTATTAATATTAGATGCGGATATGATTTTAGAGGTTGATCCGAATTTCGATAAAACGAGCTTAACGGAAGATCATTATCTTACATTACAATATGATGTTCATATTAAATATTGGCTTACACGTCTTTTAAAAGCTTCTTTACCATGGAAATCTGTCGGTGTTACTCATGAGTATTGGGATATAGATCGTTCAAAAGTTGGAGCGAATTACAATACGAGGGTAGCTCGGTTAGAGACTCTTGTCGTGAATGATCCCGGAGATGGCGGGAGCAAAGCTGATAAATTTGAAAGAGATGAGAGGTTGTTGTTACAGGGAATAAACGACCCAGAAACAACGCCAGATTTGCATATAAGATATTTATTTTATTTAGCTCAGACTTATTTTCATTTAAGTCAATTTGAGAATTCAATTAAATGGTATAAAAAACGTGTGGAAGCAGGAGGATGGGTTGAAGAGGTATTCTATTCGTTATTGCGAATAGGATTTTGTTATGAGCAGTTAGCAAATCGTTCAGCAAATAAACAAAATGAAGTGACAGATGCTGATGAAAAAGAAACTGTTAAAGGGCAAGAAGAGCAATATTTAGCGTTAGCTGTTTTTTATTTTCAAAAAGCTTGGGAATATAGACCAACCCGGGCTGAACCATTATACCAACTTGCAAGGTTGTATCGATTACGATCTCAAAACAATATTGCTTTGATGTATGCTCTGCAAGGGAAGGAAATTCCTTTTCCAAAGGATGATCTACTATTTGTAGATTATCATGTGTATGATTACTTATTTGACTATGAAATTTCTATTAGTGCTTTCTATATACCTCATAAAAAGCATTTAGGGGCGGTGTCGCAAAAGTATTTGGAATCGATAAAAGAAAAGATTCCATTTCATATAGCAAATATAGTAGAGAATAATGCGAAATTTTATTAAATACATTTTCGATTAAAGGAGTAGTGGAGTAATCATGGAATTAATACGATGGGCGATTGAACTAGGAGAATCGGTGCATGGAAATACGTATGAAGAATTGATGCCACTACTAGACTATTATTATGATCGTGATCATTTAAAAGCGTATTGTATCGCAAATCTTCTTTTAAACATGGATGTATTAGATGAGGACCGGGAAAGAATCGAATTAAGAAGATGCATCGCTGCTTATTATGCTGGATTATATAAAGTAGCAAGAAAACATGCAAATGAGTTGGTACTTAAACATCCGGATGTAGATCTATATAAAAATAATTTAAGATTAATGGAAGTTTATTTGAATAAAGAATATGATTATTGTCTTTTTATATGCCCAAAGACATACGGTAGTTTCATAGATGTTGCGCGAGCTTTAAAGTGGAGGTTGGAGCAGGAGGGAAATACAGTAATTATATCAGAAACAATACTGGAAAATGTAAAGAATACAGTTGTTTTTGGAGCACATACATATGCATATAACCCGAACCTTCTTCCGAAAGATGCAATTGTTTATAATTTAGAACAGCTATACGAAGGAAGTCCATATGCGCACCCCCTTTATTTAATATTATTAAAAGATAGAGTGATTTGGGATTATAGTAAACAAAATATAGAATGGCTTAAACAAAAAGGGGTAGGAAAAGAAATAAAACATGTAGAAATGAACTATGCTCCAACTTTGGAAATAAAAAAAGATGCGTTTGAAGATGAAATTATTGAAGATATTGATATTCTGTTTATAGGTGCTCTTAATCCGAGGCGACAAGCTATTTTTGATCATCTAAAAGCGATTGCCCCGAATTTAAATATAGTTTTTAAAAATAATGCGTGGGGAATTGTTAGAAATGAATTGATTGCTAGAGCTAAAATTATATTAAATATTCATTTTTATTTATCAGGAATTCTTGAAACACCTCGCGTGTCTTATGCAGTCGCAAATAAAAAATTTATTATTTCCGAAAATAGTAATCCAGAAGATGAGGTAGAGTGGCCAGGAATTGTGTTTACTCCGTACGAAAAAATAATTGAAAACGTAATGAAATATATAGAATTACCAGAAGAACGGAAAAGATTAGCGGAAAAAGCATATAATCATTTTGAAGCAAATGAAAGTTTAGGTACATTGAGCATGAGAGATGAAACAAAGTAATTGTACAAAACTCATACGAAAGTATGAGTTCTTTTTTGTTTATCATACTATTTTATGAAACAAGTTAACTCTTTATATTGTGTTTTGTATAGAAATTTCTGATAATATATAAGTAGAACTTGAAAACAAAGGGGAGAAATAATCATGAAACTAGTCGTTATTAACGGTACACCAAGAAAATTTGGTCGAACTCGTGTGGTGGCAAAATATATTGCGGATCAATTTGAAGGGGAATTATATGATTTAGCAATTGAGGAGTTACCTTTATACAATGGAGAAGAGTCACAACGTGATTTAGAGGCAGTAAAAAAATTAAAAACGTTAGTGAAAGCTGCGGATGGGGTTGTATTATGTACACCAGAATATCATAATGCGATGAGCGGTGCGCTGAAAAACTCTTTAGATTACTTAAGTAGTAGTGAATTTATTCATAAACCAGTTGCATTGTTAGCGGTTGCTGGTGGCGGTAAAGGTGGAATAAATGCATTAAACAGCATGCGAACGGTCGCTAGAGGTGTTTATGCAAATGCAATTCCAAAACAAGTTGTGCTTGATGGATTACATGTGCAAGATGGTGAACTTGGAGAAGATGCAAAACCATTAATTCATGATGTAGTTAAAGAATTAAAAGCATATATGAGCGTATATAAAGAGGTGAAAAAACAACTAGGAGTGGAATGATATGTCCTCACTTTATCATGATTCTCGCTTGTATTACATTCTAGGAGCCAATAGTCTATCTGCTATTGGTTCCGGAATTGTTATGATAACGATTCCTTGGCTGTTAATTAAAGAGAGTGGAGGAGAGACAACATTTGGTTATGTTTCTATCATTGCAACCCTCATTATGTTTTTATTAACACCATTCATTGGGCAAAGTATTGATCGTTTTTCAAGAAAATCTTTATTGCTATGTAACGAAGGAATCGGAATAGCCGTAATCGGAATAATGGTTATATGGGGATTTGCTGGGCAACCTTATCATTCTATTCACTATATTCTTATTTATATAGCCGGATCATTCTACTATTTATTGTTTTATCCTACAATATTTGCGTTCAACCAAGAGATATTTCAAGCAGAACATTATAAAAGTTTAAGTGGAACGATGGAAATACAAGGACAGTTAACACAAGTTATTTCTGGAGCGGCTGCGAGCTTCTTAATTGAAATTGTATCTTTGAAGTGGATTTTGTTAGTAGACATGTTAACTTTTGCTGGAGCATTTTTTCTTTTCTTATGTATACCGTACGTAAAGAAAAAAGAAGTGAAAAGAAAAATAACATTTAAGAAGCAATTGTTTGAAGGAATTCACTTTATGAAAAAACGTCCTAAGCTCTTTTGGTTCTTACTGGCCACTTATATGCCGTTTATAGGTGTTATGATGGCAAATTATTTAATACCAGTTTATATTTCGGATATACTTAAAGCCAATGCCTCTGTATACGCAATAGAGGGCACGATGTACGGTGTCGGAGCGGTTGTTGCAGGAATCTGTATTCCACTCATAATGAAATATGTAAAAACAGAAGTTTCAATCGTTATGACGATGTTCATTTATGTAATTTCAATTACCGTAATGATTATTGAACCTTCCGTAATTTTCTTATATGGACTTGCAATTTTTCATGCAGTTGGAAATGCGGGTACAAGAGTGGCGAGAAATGTATTGATGATGGAGGAAATTCCAAACGAAGTAATGGGACGTGTAGACAGCTTATTTCGCCTAATTGGTACTGGAATACGAATTGTATTATTAATGCTGTTTACAGCGGGTGTATCTAAAGCCGGAGTAATGCTTCCGTTTTACGTATTAAGCTGCATATTGATCTTCTCATTAGGAATCGCTATTTATTATGTACTATCACAACGTAAAGTAGCGGCGAATGTTTCTAATAAATCACTCGTTTAAAAAACACTTCTGCCGCCCTTTCTTTTTCTGTATAATAAAAAGAAAGGGAGTGCAAACTTATTTATGAACAAATGGATCTTTCTTATCATTTTATTATTACCGCCACTATACATCATTTATATGACGTTTAGAATGAACAAAGTTGCTCGTGAAAAGTTGAGCTATCACTCTCCGTACGTTCTTATACTGGGTGCAAAGTTATTTGGAGATAGACCGTCTTTATCTCTTCAAAATCGTTTGGATGTAGCGGTGGAGTATTTATTTTCCCATCCTGAAGCGAAAGTAATTGTTTCAGGTGGTCAAGGAGAAGATGAAGATATACCGGAAGCTCACAGCATGAGAAACTATTTAATGGTACACGGTATAGATGAGAGTCGTATTTTAATAGAAGATCAATCTACAAATACGTATGAAAACTTAAAGTTTAGTATGGATTTATATAATGTGAAACATGCAGTAGTTGTAAGTAATACGTATCATTTATATCGAACGAAAATAATTGCAAAGCGTTTAGGCATGAAGATGGAGGCACTAGCTGCTGAAACACCAATTCGTTCTAAGAGAAAAATGTATGTTCGCGAATATGCTGCTATTATGAAAACAATATTGTTCGACCGTTAGAGCTCAAATGTGAGCTCTTTTTTAATTTAAAAGCGTATCATTTGAAATGAATGCCATATTCCATCAAAATAAAGGAAACAACATTAAAGGAGTTGTATTTGTGATTCAATTTAATCATGTGTCAAAATCGTATGAAGATGGCACGAAAGCAGTGGATTCATTGCATTTAGAAATTAAAAAGGGAGAATTTTTTGTTCTCATCGGTCCGAGTGGATGCGGGAAAACAACGACAATGAAGATGATTAATCGTTTAATCGAAACGACTGAAGGATCGATTTTAATCGATGGGAAAGATATTCAACAATATAATATAAACGAATTACGTTGGGATATAGGATACGTGTTGCAACAGATTGCTTTGTTTCCTCATATGACAATTGCTGAAAATATTGCAATTGTTCCTGAAATGAGGCAATGGAGCAAAAAAGAAATTAAAGCACGCGTCGATGAATTGTTACATATGGTTGGATTAGATCCGGATATTTATCGAAATCGTATGCCTGATGAATTGTCAGGAGGACAAAAACAACGTGTCGGTGTCGTGCGAGCATTAGCTGCAAACCCGAAAATCGTTCTTATGGATGAACCATTTAGTGCGTTAGATCCATTAAGTAGGGAACAGCTTCAGAAGGATATTGTACAGTTGCAAAAAAAGATTCAAAAAACAATCGTATTTGTAACACATGATATGCAAGAAGCATTATCACTTGGAGATCGCATTTGTATTATGAAAGAAGGAAAAGTTGTTCAACTAGATACACCAGAAGGAATTATACATAATCCGAAAAATGAATTTGTAGAGGAGTTTATTGGAAATCGCGGACGAACTTGGTATCAGGGGAAAAGTATAGCAGATGTATTGCCGCTTGATCAAAGTGTGCAATTAGAAGGGCAGGCGCTATCATTACATTCTTCTTTACAAGAAGCGTTAGTTCGTGTGCGTGATGAGGAGGTCGTTCCAGTTGAAAAAAACGGTCAATATATTGGAGCGTTAACAAGTCGTCATATTGTCAATTACATTGTTGAACAAATGAAGGAAAGAGGCTAAACAGTGACTAATTTTATACAAACGTTCCAAGAACGAAAAATAGAATTACTAACTGCATTAAGTGAGCATTTACAAATATCGCTTATTTCATTATTTTTTGCAGTAATTATAGCGGTGCCACTTGGCATCTTATTAACAAGAAAAGAACGAATGGCTGAATTTATAATAGGAACTTCTGCA
Organism: Bacillus sp. PK3-067; assembly: GCF_056738645.1. Classification (NCBI taxonomy): domain Bacteria; kingdom Bacillati; phylum Bacillota; class Bacilli; order Caryophanales; family Bacillaceae; genus Bacillus; species Bacillus sp. PK3-067. The sequence goes on from NZ_CP096490.1 coordinate 2,134,961, forward strand.
GTAATGCAGACAGTGCCATCACTTGCATTACTCGGACTATTAATTCCATTAGTAGGAATCGGAAAACTTCCAGCGATTATCGCATTAGTTGTGTATGCACTATTACCTATTTTACGAAATACATATACAGGAATAAGGGAATTAGATGAATCTCTAATAGAAGCCGCGAAAGCTATGGGGATGAATAGTTGGAGAAGATTGTGGAAGGTAGAACTTCCTCTTGCATTGCCTATCATTATGGCCGGTATTCGTACAGCGATGGTATTAATTGTTGGAACGGCTACATTAGCAGCTCTCATTGGTGCTGGTGGGCTCGGTAAGCTTATACTATTAGGTATAGATCGAAATGATCATGCACTTATCATTTTAGGGGCCGTACCAGCCGCGTTACTCGCTTTATTCTTTGATATAGTACTTCGCATACTTGAACGACCGAAACGCTCTTCTAAGCGTGTTATATTGACGATATGTATTGTTTGTATAATGATTGCTTCTCCATTTCTTTGGAGTACAGAAAAGAAAGATATTGTTATTGCGGGCAAACTTGGATCAGAACCTGAAATTTTAATTCAAATGTATAAGCAGCTTATTGAACAAGATACAGATTTACACGTACAATTAAAACCAGGTCTTGGAAAAACAGCATTTGTATTTGAAGCGTTGAAATCAGGGGAAGTAGATATATATCCAGAATTTTCAGGAACAGCTTTATCTACTTTCGTGAAAGAAGAACCAAAGAGTACAAATCGTGATGAAGTATATGAGCAGGCTCGCATTGGAATGGAAAAGAAATATAATATGATTATGTTGAAGCCAATGGAGTATAACAATACATATGCACTAGCTATGCCGAAAAAAATAGCAGATCAAAAGAATATAAATACAATTTCTGATTTAGGGAATGTTGCACAGGAAGCCAAAGTAGGATTTACATTGGAATTTGCTGATCGTGAAGATGGTTATAAAGGAATGCAAAAATTATATAACTATAAGTTCTCGAATGTTAAAACGATGGAGCCGAAGCTGCGTTATAGCGCAATTGAATCTGGAGATGTTAACGTAATTGATGCATATTCAACAGATAGTGAATTGGAGCAATACGGACTGAAAGTGCTGAAAGATGATAAAGGGTTATTCCCACCTTATCAAGGAGCACCATTATTAAGAAAAGAAACGTTACAGAAATATCCTGAACTTGAAAAGGTATTAAATAAATTATCTGGAAAGATTACAGATGAAGAAATGCGAAAAATGAATTATGAAGTTAACGTAAATGGTAAAAGTAGTGAAGAAGTCGCAAAACAATTTTTACAAAAAGAGAAGTTACTTCGTTAAATTTACAAGAAATATACAAATTTATATGTTTGAAATGACCGTTCATTACAAAATGAGCGGTTTTTTTGTGCATACTTATACATTTTTTCAAAAAAGTATTCCATTTTTGCTTATTTTCTTTTAGAATAAGTAATGTTTTCCTGAAAAAATATAAGAGAAACGTCTATTAGAGAAAAAGGTGACTTTAATAGTTGAACGAACATAACACCTAGAATGACAGATGGGGTGGTACAAATAGAAAAGAAGTTAGGATTTTTTCCATTAATCGCATTAGTAGTTGGAACAATGGTTGGTGGCGGTGTTTTTAGTTTACCGCATGATTTAGCAGTAGGAGCAAACAGTGGTGCAATAATAATTGGCTGGTGTATTACAGCGATGGGAATGATTCCACTTGCGCTCGTATATCAAACGTTAGCAAGACAAAAACCGGAACTTGAAGGTGGAATTTATAGTTATGCACGTGCTGGTTTCGGTGAATATATTGGATTTAATAGTGCTTGGGGATATTGGCTAGCAGGAATCTTAGGTAATGTCGCAACAATTATGTTACTGTTTAGTACATTAGGTTATTTCTTTCCAATTTTCAAAGGAGGAAATAATGTTGCGTCTATCGTTGGGGCATCACTTTTATTATGGACACTTCATTTTTTAATTTTATTTGGAATCCGTGAAGCTTCTATTATGAATGTGATCGCAACAATAGGGAAGTTAGTTCCAATCGTTTTATTTATTGTTGTAATGGTAACAGCCTTTCGCTGGGACACATTTACACATGATTTTTGGGGAGAAGGAACGATCTCACTTTCCGCTATACTTGGTCAAGTGAAAAATACAATGCTTGTAACACTTTGGGTTTTCATTGGAGTTGAAGGAGCGGTTGTATTATCTGGAAGAGCGAAGAATAGTCGAGATGTTGGTAAGGCAACAGTATTGGGACTTATTTTAGTAATGTCCATTTATATTTTAATTTCTGTCCTGTCAATGGGAGCTATGACAAGAGGCGAACTTTCTGTGTTAGAAACTCCGTCCATGGGACATGTATTAGAGCACGTTGTTGGTCCATGGGGTGCAGTTGCGATTAACATCGGATTAGTTGCTTCACTTGTCGGTACATTAATTGGCTGGTTTTTACTTGTTTCTGAAATTTCTCATGTAGCAGGAAAAGATGGCGTATTTCCGAAAGTCTTTACGAAAACAAATAAGAAGCAAACACCGCACATGGCATTATGGATTTCAAATGGTGTTGCCCAAATTATATTTATCATCGTTTTGTTTTCGGAATCAACATATCAAATTATGTATTTCATTGCATCAACATCAATTTTATTACCATATTTATTATCAGCGTTATTCCAATTTAAATTAGTCATTACAAACGAACTAAAAGACGCTAAATTAAAAAACGGAGCGTTAGCTTTAATTGCTTCTATTTACTCTGTATGGCTTCTTTATGCAGCTGGTTTAAAGAATTTACTACTCGTTTCAATTGTGTATGGAATTGGAATTATTGTTTACACGTTTGCAAGAAAAGAACAAGGGAACCGTTGCTTTGTAGGTGCAGAGAAGTATGTGATGTGGGCAATTATTGTTGCGGCTATCACATCAATATATATGTTATTAACTGGAAATATAAAAATGTAAAAAGTCCTTTTCATTTAAAGGGCTTTTTTCTTTGTTTAGAGAATATTTACTACATAAGATATTCAGGAGGGATGAGAATGGAAGAAAAAGAACAGTTGTCTAGAATAATTGATTTAGCTAGTGAGTTAAGGAAAGTATTAGTGCAAGAATCTTTTTTTAATCATCATCCTGAACTAAGAGGAGTCATTGAAAATTTAGCAAGTTCTGTTGAAAATTTGGCGGAATTACAAATAAGTAAAGATGAAAACGCTGAAGATCGATTACGTTACGTACTTGCGAAAATGAAAATTGCTCATAATGCAATTTTACAAGAGAAAAAAGCATTTCCTTCTCATTAATATAAGTTTTTATTTTGAACCTGGCGGATAACGTCAGGTTTTTTATTTCTAGTTTTTCGTTTCTTTCATACACTAAGAATAGTATGAAAAAAGAAGGTGACTAAGGTGAAATTACATAAAGCTCTTCAGCCAAGTTTTATAAAACGAATGTACTATATGAGATTTTTAGGGAAATTTACAAAAGCTGAGAAAGAGAAGAGTGGAGAGAATTTCTTTGTACACTGCTTATCGCCAATACCATTCACTTTACAGGAACAATTTACAAATGAACCATATGTATTTGAAGGGTTATGTAGCAATAAAAAGAATGAAAAAATCTTTTCGGAATTAAAGAAGAGGAAATTAGAAAAGCAATTAGTAATGTTTCGTCTTTATTATGAAAGAGGAAATGTATACGTGGAGTTAATATGTACAGAAGAACCGAAAGAAATAGCAAGCAGCTATAAAATGATTCCGGCACCTAAAGTTACAAATCATAAAAAAAGAGAATCTTTAGAGCGAAAACTTAGCAACGGTTATTTATCATTTCTTATGCCAAAATTTCCGAAAGACTTTGAGCCTCCCGAATTATTGTGGCACGATGGAAGACTGTACGGAAACATATCCCTAAAGTCATCAATTAGCTCAATCGCCTATTTTGAACAGAAACGTGAATGTAAATATATAAACTGCAGTGACTGGACGAAGTATGTAGAAATAGCGGTAGAAGATCAATTATATTTTGTAAGTGATTATGTATATGAGCAATTAAAAAAACGAATGCATGAAGAAGGTAAGCTAGTTGAAGTAGAGGATATAAAAATACAAAAAGATGAATGGGAATGGGATGAGCGTGAATCGTCCTTTTTACAGTATGTACAAAGTATGGTGCATAATAAAGGGTTATATTTGGATGAAACGGATATTTATAATTTCCATATAAGTGTAAAAACAAATATGTTAACGATTCTTGGTGGTATACCGGGCGTTGGGAAATCACGTTTTGTGCAAACTTATGCAGAAGCATTAGGGTTACAGTATGGGGAAGAGTTGGTTTGGATTCCAATTTCGCCATCGTATCAAGAACCACATGATTTACTTGGTTACCTTCATCCAAATGGTACTTTTATTGAATCTGAAGCGAAGTTAGTTAGGACGTTAATGAAGGCGAAAGAAAATCCAAATCAACTGTATATAATCGTTTTTGATGAAATGAACATGTCTCATATTGAGCATTGGTTTACTCCGTTTCTATCTGTTCTTGAACTTGAAACAAAAAATCGTATTTTAAACTTGTATGAGGGTGTACAGGACATAGAGAATTCAATTCCATCAACAATTGAAATTGGAGAAAATATTATATTTGTAGGTACTGTAAATTTTGATGAAACAACGAAAGAGCTCTCTGATCGATTATTAGACCGAACGAACCTAATAACGTTACAGAAAATTCCGTTTTGTGAGATGGGCATGGAACAGGGGAAAGTCGTATTACATCCACCTTTGAAAGTAACGGCGGGAGAATTTCGGATAAATTGGATGAGAAATAAAGCGATGATTGAAGTGTTTTCTGAAGAAGAATTAGAGCTATTAGATAAGTTGCATGTCGTATTGTCATCACATGACGCGTCTAAGGGAATTTCTTTCCGATGTGCAAATGCAATTGCGACTTATTTGCAAAACATACCGTTTCAAAATAACCATACCTATATGATTAGTAGAGAAGAGGGGTTTGATTTACAAATAAAGCAGCGTGTATTGACGAAAATCAGAGGGACCGAAATGATGGTTGGGCCTTTACTTTCTGAAGAAGCAAAAAGGGGGGCGACCTTAGTACCTCTTTTGCAATCTACACTTGCAAACAGAGTATCTACATTTGAACACTCTTTAGCATATATACGAGAAAAACGTAGAGAACTGGAGTTGTATGGATATGCAAAATGAAGGGCGTTATGAAACAAAAATCGTTGATACGAATGAAACGCTCCCTTTTGTATTAAAGTTAATCATTGGAAATGAGGGGAAAGGAGATTATATTTTATTAAATCGTCTTTGTACATCTACTACAGCATTAGTTCAATGTATTTATAAAGTACAAGAATTAAAACCAATAAGATTGCAGTACAATTATGAAATCCCAATGAATGTTACTTTTATATGGAATAAAGTATATGAGGGACAGAAAAATATAAAAGAGGCTCAATATGAAATAAATGAAAAAAAACAAAGAGTATTAATATATGAACACGGGAAAACAGAATTCTTTTATCCATGGCGCTGTGGTCTATACCATTTTGAAGTGCGTATAGAAGATACAACGTATTATGGCGCATTTCAAATCGTACCGAAAAACTTTTTTGATGATCAATTTGAAATGATTCAAGACTATGTGAAGTCAATTTTAAATGAGTTGATTTTGGATAGAGGTTACTATAAAAAAACCTTCTCTGCACTTAGCGATATTGAGGATTCTTCTTATTTAGTGTTACTTAGAAAGTTACCGCAAAAAATGAAAATGATAAAGCAAATCTTTAAGAAAATAGAATCAAGCTCAAAATTTATAAATGAATATAAATGGGAAGGAAAAGAGCGAAAGCCAACAAGAAAAGGAACTATAGTGGCAGAACGAAAACCTTATGCCAAACATTATAATCGTAAGTTTATGGAACAAAAAAATAGTAAGGAAAATGCATTTCTTAAATATAAAGCGATGCAATTTTATCATTATTTAATTGAAGCTAAAAGTTTTTTACGTCAAACAATTGAAATATTAGAAAGAGAAAAAAAGAAAAAATCAGAAGAGTTTCAAGCTGTAAAAACGATTATACAAACAATTGAGCGTAATGGATCAGTAACCGATAGAGAGAAGCAAAAATATAAAAATATACATTTACTAAAAGAAGCCGATTTACGAAAGAGCTCAATGAAAATACAAGAATATAAAATATTGGCGCATATTGTGCATGAAAATGTACAATACTTTCAAATGTTAATGCACTCTTCATTTTGGAGGGAAGTTACTGAAACAAGTAACATGAACTTACATGATTTACCGATACCATATCAACAATTACTACATCATTTAGAAGTACTCCCGCAATATACGGATCAATCTCCATCATTATTATTTGTTTATAAGCCAACGTTTTTAGTGTATGAATATTACGCTTTTTTTATCGTTATTTCACTTTTAGAGCAAATTGGTTTTGAGGCTAGAAACTCCATCCGTGAACAAATACAAGAACATTTTTATGTAGATGGATTACAAGATGGAACGACAGTAGTTTTAGAACGAGATGATATAAAGGTGCATGTCGCATTTAATGACTTAATTGAAACACATCCTCTTATTGCATTAAGTAAAGGTAGTAATTTTTACAATGGTGAGGATACGAAGAAGCCAGATATTCGCTTAGACTGTTATGTAAAAGAAGATGGGAAATACGTATATAAATCTTCTATTATTATTGAAGTGAAGTATAGTCCAATGTACAATATTTTTCAGCACGTCGGAAATACGAAAGCAACTGAGCAAATGTATAAGTACTGGTCTATAAAGTATGTAGAAGAACAGGATGGAAAGCGAGTCTATTATCGAAGGTCAATTTATGAAGTCATTTGTGTATATCCAGGAAGCCATATGCATAGTAAAAAAATTGAGTCTGGATGCGGTGTTTTCTTGCAGTTATATCCATATAAGACGAAACAAGGGGAAGAGAAATTAGCTGGAAAACATGGGATGGTACAAATTTTTGAAAAATGGCTAAAAAGCATTAAGAAGTAAAAGAAATCCTTTTTCATAAAGGATTTCTTTAGATTAAGAAGAATTATATGCTGTATGGAAAGAAACGTAGTGTAATTTAGATTTGAAAAGTGCTACAAATGTGTTATTAAAAGGAATGTAAGCGCGGGATAAAAGTCGATTAAATTGGAATCTAATTCATTTTGCAGAATATAATAAGTCATAAATATTTTTAGTTGCATACGAAGATTTGTTCTTATATGATAGATAGTGAAAGCGTTATCAAAAAACAGAGCGGCGATGGGAAAGGCGGTTAAATATGTTCCAGCGTGTTCAAACAAAGGAAGAACATTTTGGGTTCGAGCAACTATGGGGAGATTTTTGTGAAGAAAGAAACTTAATGTTCGTAGAACGTAATTTAAATCCATCACGATTTTTATTAATAGAAGATGAACATCCTATTGGTACAGTAGAATGTATTAAGTATACGGTACCTGAACAATCGAATTCTGAGTTTTTCTATCCATTTTCTAAAAATGATTTAGTAAAAGATTTGAAGAATGTATATGAAATAGGCAAGTTAAGTATTTCGAAAACGTCTCGTGGAAGAGGACATTTCAAAAGGCTAACAGCTATTTTATTTATACATGCGTTAGAAACAAAAGCTGAATGGTACATTGCAGCAGTAACAAAAAGAATGTATATGTATTTACTTACACTTGGTTTTCCAATTGAACCAATAGATAATCCTTTTCAGTTTCATGATACTTTACAAGGTGTACCAGTAAGAATTCATGCTCGAAAAGGGGTTACGCATTTGTATTCTTTAAAAGAATTTCGTGATGTGATTCAAGGGAATGCTCATGCACAGGCATTAATTACAGAATACAGTAAAAATATTATGTTAACGAAATAAAGCGAAGTGAATATGTATAATAAAGAGAATAATATTTGTATAGGATATAACTCTTCATTAAAAAAGACCCTTATTATTTTAATAAGGGTCTAAAAATTATAATCCAAATATACTAAAAATCATTTTGCGGCGCTTCGGTTTCTTTTCTCGTTCATATGTTGGTTTTGAATCCGGAGTAATATAAATGGGTTCTTCTTTCGTTAGGGCAGCTTCTAACTTTTGAATTCGCTCTAACATTTCCTCCATTTCACGACGGTGTTGTAAAAGTTGGTACGTGACGACATCATTTGCCTTATCTTGCATTTGTTCTTCCATTCGATCAAGTCTTCTCGTAATAGTGTTTAATTGATTAGCTAATTGCTCAAAATCATTCGATGATATGTTTTGAACAATTGTATTAACTTGAGTTTTTAATTCCTCAACTTCATTTGAGGAAGCCTTTTGAGTAGATTGAGAATTTTGAGATTGCTCTATTTGAAATCGATGGTGTTCTAACATTTGATCGACATCCTCTTGTGTGAAAATAAAGTGGCCATATTTGTTTTTCTCTATCGTAAGATTTAATTGTTGCGCGATCCGGACAACAGCCTTTGGGCTAACACCTAATTTCTTTGCGATAAATGGTGTTTTATATTCCAAAATAATCCCCCCTATATATATCCTGTTGAATGATTTCGAGCTATGAAGTAAGTTCCCTTCTAGTGCGACAAAAGAAGTGTGGAATCGGCAAAGAAAGTGTTTTTTCACGAAATTGAGTTGAGGAGAATAGTTCTTTTAAATAAAAATGTCTTATCGTAACATTTAGAATAATTTGACGAGTGTAAATGAATTAGATTATCATAATGATAAATATCTTTTTTATGTATGCATATAATATATAAAAAGGTGGTTGCTAATGTAGAATTTTGTTAGATTATTAGAATGCTTACTTCACTTGAATAAAATTAAGTAGGAGGTGGCTTCCTTGCTTACAAAGTAAGTAAGGAAAAGTATTTGGACATATATAGTATAAGTATAGTGATTGTTTTAATTGCCTTAACGGCATTTTTCGTTGCAGCAGAATTTGCAATTGTTAAAGTGAGAAGTTCACGAATTGACTATTTAATTGCAGAAGGAAATAATCGTGCAACATCGGTCAAAACAGTCATTACAAACTTAGACGAATATTTATCTGCTTGTCAGTTAGGAATTACTGTTACAGCTTTAGGAATTGGGTGGTTTGGTAAACCTGCGTTAAAGCAAATGTTTGATACGCTTTTTGCAAATTGGAATATCTCTACTCAACTAGCAGACATTTTTGCTGTAACTTTAGTATTTTTGTTAATTACTTTTTTACATGTTGTAATAGGGGAATTGGCCCCAAAAACATTTGCAATTCAAAAATCTGAACAAGTGAGTTTGCTTGTTTCTAAGCCGTTAATTTTCTTTTATCGTATTGCATTCCCATTCATTTGGCTATTAAATGGTTCAGCTCGAATCATTACGAAGCTGCTAGGGCTGAAACCGCCGAAGGGGCATGATGAGGTTCATTCAGAAGAAGAATTACGGTTGTTAGTTTCAGAAAGTTATAAAAATGGTGAGATTAATCAATCTGAATATAAATATGTAAATAAAATTTTTGAATTTGATGATCGGATTGCAAAAGAAATAATGGTACCTCGAACTGAAATGAATATTATAAGTAAAGAAATGCCTGCTGAAGAAGCTTTGCAAAAAATGTCTCGCGAAAAATATACAAGGTATCCAGTTGTTGATGGCGACAAAGACCACGTAATAGGTTTTGTGAATTTTAAAGATATTTTTACTGAGTTTGTACAACATAAAGCTGTTAATAAGAAGACAGTAGAGCAATATGTGAGACCAATTATTTTAGTTATCGATTCTATTCCAATTCATGATTTGTTTTTAAAAATGCAAAAAGAAAGAACACATATTGCTATATTGATAGATGAATATGGTGGGACATCTGGACTTGTTACTGTTGAAGATATTTTGGAAGAAATTGTTGGAGATATTCAGGATGAGTTTGATACGGATGAGCAGCCAGAAATTCAAAAGGTTAGTGAAACGAAGACGATACTAGAGGGAAAAGTACTTGTTAGTGAAGTGAATACGTTATTTGGTTTAGGGATTGATGATGATGGTGTTGATACAATCGGTGGTTGGATTTTAACGAAGAATATAGAGATTGCTGAAGAGGATTCCATTGAAATTGAAAATTATAAGTTTTGTGTGAAAGAATTAGATGGACATTATATAAAAAGATTAGAAGTTACAAAGATAGTAGAATCGATTGTTATTTTAGAAGATGAAAAACAAATTTCGTTACAAGAGCAAATTAGCTCGTAAACTCTGCTATATAGCAGAGTTTTTTTGAGCATAATGTTTTTTGAGGGATAGGGGCTATGATACAATGACATAAGTTGAACCTTTCACTAGGTGAAGTATTGTTGTATACATATATTTGGAAGGAGAAGAAGTATGAAAAAGCATTTATATATAAACGGAAGTTGGAAATCTGTAAACACGTATAAACCATTATACGCACCATATTCTGAAGAAACATTAGCGGAAATTGCACAAGGAACGGAAGAAGATGTAAAAGAGGCTGTTACTGCTGCAAAAAATGCAATGACAAAAATGAATAAATTATCTGCATATGATCGTGCGACTATTTTAGAGAAAGTTGCACAAAAAATGGATGAAAGAAGAGAAGAATTTGCAGAGATTATTGCAAAAGAAGCTGCAAAACCAATACGTGCTGCAAGGGGAGAAGTAGATCGTACTGTTCAAACGTACAAATTTGCAGCTGAAGAAGCGAAGCGTATATATGGTGAGACATTGCCATTAGACGCCGCACCTGGTGCAGATGGGCGTATTGCATATACAATCCGAAAGCCGATTGGGGTTATAGGGGCTATTACACCATTTAATTTCCCATTAAATTTAGTAGCGCATAAAGTTGGACCAGCAATCGCTGCCGGAAATACAGTTGTATTAAAGCCAGCTGATCAAACGCCATTATCATCTTATGCATTAGTTGAGTTATTTGAAGAGGCAGGATTGCCAAATGGAGCTTTAAATATCATTTCTGGCCCTGGCCCCACGGTTGGTGAGGCAATCGTCAAAAATGATTACGTTGCTTCTATTACTTTTACAGGAAGTCCAAAAGTTGGAATCGGAATAAAACAAAAGGCTGGGCTAAAACGAGTTACGTTAGAACTAGGCTCAAATGCTGCTGTTATTATTGATGAAGATGTAGAGTTAACAGATGAAATAATTGAACGTGTAAAATGGGGAGCATTTGTTAATAATGGGCAAGTTTGTATTTCAGTACAACGTGTTTTTGTACATGAAACGAAAATACATGAATTTCTCTCAAAGCTAAAGAAAGCGATGGAATCAGTTGTTGTTGGTGATCCATTGCTTGAGGAAACGGATGTATCAGCTTTAATTTCAAAAAAAGATGTAGAGCGAATTGATATGTGGGTTCAAGAAGCAATTAAGGAAGGAGCAACTGTTTTATGTGGTGGTAAGAAGCAGGATGCAAGAATTTTTGAACCGACTGTATTAACAAATGTTCCAGATCATGTATCTGTGCAGTGCCAAGAAGTATTCGGTCCACTCATGACAGTAAATACATTTAAAGAATTTGATGAAGCGATTGAGCAAGTAAATAATTCGCGTTACGGCTTACAGGCAGGAGTATTTACAAATAATTTATTTAAAGCAATGCGTGCAATTGATGAGCTAGAGGTTGGTGGTGTCATGATTAATGATATTCCAACGTTCAGAGTAGATCATATGCCTTATGGTGGTGTGAAAGAAAGTGGCACGGGACGCGAAGGAATTAAATATGCAATAGAAGAAATGACAGAAATGAAATTAGTATGTATTAAAAAATAAAGTGGAAAAACTTAAAACTTGCACTAAAAAACGAGTAGGAAATGTTTACGATTCCATACTCGTTTTTTACGCTTCTAGTAACTATTTAATTAAGTGTAACTTTTACTTCATTTCTTGTTTGAAAATAGTATCTTCTACATAAATTTGTTCTTTATCTATAGCAGTAGCATGAGTTAATACTAAACCGATTGGTGTTTTTGTATCTTTATTTTGAACAATTGTAAAAGGAACATTTTTTTCGTTTGCTAATTTAATGTATTTTGATAAATGTGGGTAAGCAATGCCACCATTTAGGAGGAGTTGTAATGATTGAGAAGAGCGCATGCTACCCGCCACTTCAGAGTATACATTACTTTGCATTACTTGACCGATTGTTAAAGCGATTTCCACACGCTCACGTAATGTAGTTAAATACATATTACGTTCTTCTGGTTTGTTTTGCTTTTGGCCGTAAATGCCTTCTTGGAGATAATCTTCCACATTTTTATTTACCATATTTTTCACACCTTTCATTTTCTATTGTACGCAAGAAGTAAAAATGATGCAAAAAAAAGTCGTTTTGACTACGGAAATAATGAAAATATGTGAAGGAAAAAGGGGATTTGTATACAATTAGTTAAATAAGAAAGAAAAAATAATTTTATCAACAGAAATTAACAAAATGTGACAAAAATCTATTAACGAATCGTATTTTTTGTGTTAATATTCAAAATATAAAGGGTATTCGTCGTATGGAAATGGAGGGAATGGAGGTTTTTCCAATCGATAAGGATATTAAAGAAATATTTTGTTCACACTTGAAAAACAATAGGCACCAATTCGTAGAGAACTGGAAAAACAAAATGATAATTTCCGAAAAAGATCCATTTAAACTAGAAGTAGTTCAAAATGGAGAGGATTTACTAGAGTTAATTATCGAACTTACTATGGAAGATAAAGATATAAATTATCTTCAACCGTTATGTGAGAAAATTGCTATTGAACGTGCTGGAGCAGATGCGAATATTGGAGATTTTGTTTATAACGCAAACGTGGGAAGAAATGAACTTTTCGAAGCGATGTGTGAATTAGATGTTAGCGCTCGTGAATTGAAACCAATTATGGCAAAAATACATACTTGTTTTGACAAATTAATTTATTATACCGTTTTAAAATACTCGGAAATTATATCGAAGAATTTAGAGGAAAAACAGCAATATATTAACGAAACACATAAAGAAAGGCTGACGATTTTAGGGCAAATGTCAGCTAGTTTTGTACATGAATTTCGTAATCCGCTTACTTCCATTATGGGGTTTGTTAAATTATTAAAGGCGGATCATCCGAGTTTATCGTATTTAGATATTATTTCTCATGAATTAGATCAATTAAATTTTCGTATTTCGCAATTTTTACTCGTATCGAAAAAAGAAATGTGGAATGAATCGGAACGGTTTTGGCTTAATGACTTGTTTCAAGACATTATACAATTCTTATATCCGAGTTTGGTCAATGCGAATGTTTTGATTGAAAAGAATTTACCGTATCCAATTCCGCTTGTTGGTTATCGGAGTGAAGTGAGACAAGTATTTTTAAACATATTAATGAATTCAATTGATGCTCTTGAATCAATGAAAGAAGAACGAAAAATTATCATTGATGTATTTGAAGAAGATCAAGCTATTCGAATTGTGATAAAAAATAATGGACCAATGATTCCAGCTGAAAATGTAGAAACGATTTTTGAACCATTTGTAACTACTAAAAAGTTAGGAACTGGTATTGGATTATTTGTATGTAAACAAATTGTGGAAAAACATAATGGATCCATTATGTGTCGATCAGATAACGATTGGACAGAATTTCAAATTGCATTTCAAAAATAAACAGTCTACACCAAATGAATGGTGTAGACTGTTTTAATTTGTGAGTATAACGGCTTCTAATTTAGGATCTTTAGTTGAATAACCTACTATTGAAATTGTATAAATAACATTTGGTTCAACATTGAATTTTGGTATAGTCAATAAAACGTTTTTATTATCTGCGAGTGAAATTTCAATATCTGCTGTACCAGGGCTAACTTGCAAAAAATCTGTTATTTGTTTAAAGAGTACATTTTCAAATAAATGATCCCCATCTTTTAAATCTACGTTTACAACAGGGGTATCTGGAGAGAAATGTGCAAACCGTATTTTGGCTTGACCAGCTGGTAAATGTGTATTATCAAGTATAGGCTGTAATTGTAGGTGATTATCACTATTTATTGCAGCAAGAGTATAAGTATGATTTCCCATTATTGGTACCAACGCTGAAAAGATTGGAGTTTCATTTCCGACAGGAACAATATCTATACGGTATTTACCTTGCACTAATGATAAATAAGGGCTGAATTGCTTAAATGAAATATTTTTAATAACCTTTTGTCCGTTTACTAAAATGTCAACCGCTGGTATATTTGGATCGGCATGAAAAATTCTTATATGTGACGGTAAAGCAGCTTCTTGTGAGTCTCTTGTTTCATACGCCTGTACAAGTTTTGATAGTGCATCGTAATATTTCATATATAATTCTATATATTTTTTAGGATTACGAAACTGATAGTAACGTGCGAGTTGTTCGTATTGTGTAACTTCTTGTCCATATTTTTCGATTTCAGATTGAGACATGAACATTCCTCCTTTGTCATCATTAAAACTATATGCGAAGCAAGAAAGCGGTTATGCACAAAAAATGATTTTATAAAGGGAAAATTAAAAATTGACAACAAATATGTTTTCATAAAGAGGTGCTGGTGCTTACGAGAATTTCGCAGAGTAAAGCGGTACATATGACTGTACGAAAGTAAAATAAATGCCAAATTGAAAGTGCATTTGAATTAACATATTGAATACATGTCCAAAAATCGCTAGAAAACTAGGGATTTTTTTAATTATAGGCAAATACACATACAAAGTGATAATTGTCCTACATAAATTATAAAGGAAAGATACTTTGAATCTGAGGAAAGGAGTGCCACTTCGGGATAGGGATATCCCGATAGTAATTGTGAATGAAGTTATGAAAAGGTTTTGTGTTATAGGCTGTAGGATGAATTTGTAAACTTCATTTTTCTATTTATTTTAGCAATTGACAGTATTAACCCATAAGAGAGCGTCATGACGAACTGATTAGTGTGGTTAATCGGTTCTTTTTTTATAGTTTAAAACTGAAAAGTTTACATAATGAATAGGAATCTGAATTGATTAGTAAGGTGGGTGTCGAAATTTGTTTTAAAATATGCAATTTAAAGTAGGATAATAGGAAGGAGTTTAACGGGAGTTCCGTCGAAGTGTACAGAATGTCGGCATTTAAGGACAGTTGGCATTATGCTATAAAAACATTTGGTGATGTAGTCATTTCATATAAAAAGGAGGGTTATTTGGGCGTATAGAAAAGGGTTGGTCTTCGGTTTTTTAGTTCTGAATTTTCTGTTTTATAAAAATTTTTAAGCACTCATTTGTATATTTTATAATAGTTTTTTGATAAATTCACTGCTTTTGCAGAGGATTCTTTTTTATGAAAGAAACGTCAATTTTCTTCATATATATATACAAATTGGAGAAATGGGGGAGCGCTATGCGCGATTACTTAATTAAACCACTTGTTGGTCAGCCGTATCCAATGATTTCACATGGAAAAGGTGTTTATTTGTATGATCAAAATGGCAATAAATATTTTGATGGTTCGTCAGGAGCAATTACGGCAGGTATTGGGCATGGCGTAAAGGAGATTGCAGACGTTATTAAAAAGCAAGCTGAGGAGATTGCTTTCGTTTATAGATCACAGTTTACGAGTGAACCAGCTGAAAAATTAGCGAAGAAGTTAAGTGATTTAAGTGTAGGAGATTTGAACTGGAGTTTTTTTGTAAATAGTGGCACGGAAGCGAATGAAACAGCTATGAAAATTGCAATTCAGCATTTTCAAGAGCGAGGTATTCAAGGGAAACATAAAATTTTATCAAGATGGATGAGTTATCACGGTATTACGATGGGTGCTTTATCGATGTCTGGGCATCCACTACGTAGACAACGTTTCGTATCTATTTTGGAAGATTATCCGACTATACCAGCTCCATATTGTTTCAGATGTCCTGTTCAAAAGGTATATCCAACTTGTCAGCTGGCATGTGCGACTGAACTAGAAAGATCAATTGAAAGAATTGGTGCAGAGCATATTGCTGCTTTTATTGCTGAGCCGATTATCGGAGCAGCTGGAGGCGCGGTTGTTCCGCCGAAAGACTATTATAAAGTCATTAAAGAGATTTGCGACCATTACGATATTTTATTTATTGCGGATGAAGTAATGACTGGGCTCGGTCGTACTGGAGCATGGTTTGCGATGGAGCATTGGGGCGTAGAGCCGGATATTATGACACTTGGTAAAGGGTTAGGAGCGGGATATACACCGATGGCAGCGACAGTTGTAAGTGATCGTGTTATGGAACCAATATTACGTGGATCACGTTCAGTAATGAGCGGTCATACGTTAAGTGCAAATCCATTGTCTGCAGCAACGGCTTTAGCTGTTATTGAATATATGGAGAAACATAATCTTCCTGAAAAAACAGCAGAAAAGGGAGAGTATTTAATAAAAGGCTTACAGAAAGTTCAGCAACAATCGACAATCATTGCTGATGTGCGCGGAAAAGGGTTGCTAATCGGGGTAGAATTGCAACCGTTTACAAAAGCGTCAGAGCTTATTTCAGTTGCAGCTAAAAATGGTCTGCTGTTATACCAAGCAGTTTCAGGGCAAGCAGGAAAAGAAGATAGTGCACTGCTTGTAGCACCGCCAATGACAACTACATATTCCGAGTTAGATGAATTACTTTCAATTTTCTCTAAAAGTGTGGAAGAGATGATGCAAAAAGGAGGGCATAGTATCGCATGACAACTATTACAAATACATTCGGTAAATTAAAAGAAATTGAGGAAGTAATTTCTTTGTTCCATGATGATATGACATTGATGTTTGGGGGATTTGGAGGGATTGGATCCCCTCCATCTTTAATACAGGCAATTTTAGAAAAAGGCGTTACAAATTTAAATTTAATTGGAAATGACACTGGATTTCCTGATGTAGGTATCGGTCGTCTTGTTACAAATGAAAGAGTTAAATCAATAATTACTTCTCACATTGGCTCCAATCCAAATGCAGGAAGGCAACTAAACGAGGGAAGGTTACAAATTGAGTTTTCTCCGCAGGGAACATTAGCAGAGCGTATTCGCGCTGGTGGCGTTGGTCTTGGTGGTGTTTTAGTTGATGTTGGTGTTGATACGATTGTGGAAGAGGGAAAACGAACAGTTGAAATGAATGGTAAGACCTACTTAGTTGAAACAGCATTAACTGCTGAAGTTTCAATTGTATATGCGAAAAAGGCAGATCCGTTTGGTAACCTTGTATTTGACAAAAGTGCACGAAATATGAATCCCCATGTAGCTATGGCTGGGGATATAACAATTGTAGAAGCAGAAGAAATAGTCCCGCTTGGAAGTTTAGATCCAGAGGAAATTGTCGTTCCAGGTGTTTTCGTAAATTATATTGTACCGTCGGAAGGAGTGAACTGGAAATGGGTATGGGCGTAGAAGTGAGGGATAAGATTGCTAGGCGTGCGGCGAAAGAAATACAAAATGGTATGATTGTAAATTTAGGTATTGGCATACCATCGCTTGTACCAAATCATTTGCCTGAAGATATAAATGTTATGTTTCATGCGGAAAATGGAATCGTCGGCATGGGACCAACGCCAAGTAAAGGGAATGAAGATGAAAATTTGTGTAATGCAGCAGGTTTACCAACTTCTCTTATAACAGGAGCGAGTTATTTCGATAGCTGCACAGCGTTTGGGATGATTCGAAAAGGTTTGCTAGACATAACGATTCTTGGTTCATTACAAGTAAGTGAAAATGGTGATTTAGCAAACTGGATTGTACCTGGAAAACGTGTTCCAGGTATTGGTGGAGCAATGGATTTAGCACAAAAAGCGAAGCGGGTCGTTGTTGTGATGAATCATGTTGATAAGTACGGAAATGCAAAAATTGTTTCAGAGTGTACATTGCCATTAACTTCAAAGAAATGTGTAGATTTAATTATTACTGATATGGCAGTCATGGAGGTAACTCCGAGTGGACTTATATTACAAGAATTAATGAGCCCATACACAGTAGAAGATGTAAAACGACATACAGAAGCTGATTTTCAAATTAGTTCTAACTTACTAGTAATTGAATGAAGGGAGATGTAATATATGGAGCAATTAAAAAAGCAAGTTTGTGATTATATTGAGAGCCATGAAGAGGAAAGTGTGAAATTTTTAAAACGATTAATTCAAGAAAAGAGCGTATCTGGTGATGAAAGCGGTGCGCAGGCAATTGTGATTGAAAAATTACGTGAATTAGGTTTAGAGCTCGATATATGGGAGCCTTCTTTTTCTAAAATGAAAGATCATCCTTATTTTGTATCACCCCGTACAAGTTTTTCAGATAGCCCAAATATTGTAGCAACTTTAAAAGGAAGTGGCGACGGGAAATCTATGATATTGAATGGGCATATTGATGTAGTTCCAGAAGGGGATGTGAATCAGTGGGAACATCATCCTTATAGCGGTGAGAAAATCGGAAATCGTATATATGGCCGTGGAACGACGGATATGAAGGGCGGAAATGTCGCACTTATGCTTGCGATGGAAGCGATTATTGAATCTAACATTGAATTAAAAGGAGACATCTATTTTCAAAGTGTAATAGAAGAGGAAAGTGGCGGAGCAGGGACATTAGCAACTATATTACGAGGATATAAGGCAGATGGTGTCATTATTCCGGAGCCTACTAATATGAAGTTTTTCCCGAAACAACAAGGTTCCATGTGGTTTCGTCTACGTGTAAAAGGGAAAGCTGCACACGGTGGAACGCGCTATGAAGGGGTTAGTGCAATTGAAAAAAGTATGTTTGTTATAGAACATGTAAGAAAGCTAGAGGAGAAAAGAAATAGTCGAATTACAGATCCGTTATTTAAAGAAATTCCGATTCCAATTCCAATTAACATTGGGAAAATTGAAGGAGGGAGTTGGCCAAGTTCTGTTCCTGATGAATTAATTTTAGAAGGAAGATGCGGTGTTGCGCCGAATGAGACTATAGAGGCGGCAAAAGAAGAGTTTGAGAATTGGATTGCTGAATTAAATGATGTGGACAATTGGTTTGTTGAAAATCCAGTAGAAGTAGAATGGTTTGGAGCGAGATGGGTTCCTGGTGAACTAGAAGAGAATCATGAACTCATTACGACACTTCATCACAACTTTGTTGAAATCGAAGGGAACGAACCAATTATTGAAGCATCTCCGTGGGGGACTGATGGAGGTTTATTTACACAAATTGCAAACGTACCAACAATAGTATTTGGTCCAGGAGAGACGAAAGTAGCACACTATCCAAACGAATATATAGAAGTTGATAAAATGATAGCTGCCGCAAAAATTATTGCATGTACATTACTAGATTGGTGTGAGGTGAAAAAATGAAATACTATGAATCTTTTAGAGAACAGACGAATTGTTATACAGTAGAAGGTGTTTTAGATTATTTTAATAAGCGTATTCGGGTAGATCACTATACAGGAAATGTTGAAAGTATTATACAGACAATTGACGAACTAGCAGAGAAACATTCTTTCACTAAATGTATTATTAAAGGAAAGGGAGAGCATGTTTCAACATGGCTCTCTTTCGGTTTTTTGTTGGAAGCAACGATACCTCATTATTTTCAAGGACACGATGCATACTTTTTTGTGAAATATAATAATGATGAAAGACGAAATAGTATGCATTGGATTGAGGAAGATACTATATTAAGCGGTGTAAAAGGAAAAGAAATAAAAGAAAAAGTAGTTCCAGAGAAATTTTTGCTGAGAAAAGCGACTGAAGAAGATGCAGAAGAATTAGCAACTGTATTCGGAAAAGTATTTGAAGTGTATCCGACACCTTTAAATGAAGCGAGTTATGTATTACAGACGATAAAAGAAGACGATACAATTTACTACGTGTATGAATTTGAGGGGAAAATTATTAGTACAGCATCTGCAGAAATGAACATAAAGGAAGGGAATGCAGAATTAACGAATTGTGCTACTTTACCTGAATACCGTAAACATGGATTTATGAAAAGTTTACTAATTAAATTAGAGGAAGAACTTCAAGAAAGATCTATTTTCTGCTCCTATACAATTGCTCGATCGCTTTCTTTCGGAATGAATGCTGCCTTTCATCAATTAGGCTATACGTATACAGGAAGACTGGCGAATAATTGCTACATTTTCGATAAGTTGGAAGATATGAATATATGGGTGAAAGATCTATCTAGCTATTCGAAAGCAGTAAAACTTCCGCCTCAAAATTTGGCTGTAAAGCAAAACAGTTAGGTGGAGCTGGGTGTTTGAAAAAGCCGTACTAATTAGAGTTTCGAGTTATCTAATGAAAATATGAAATTGATTAAAATTATAGAACGGAATCGTCATGCTTACAATCGCACATAGGTGTGCCGAAAATTCGGCATGTAATTGCTGGATTTTCGGCAAGAGGGGGGATGACATTGCTAGCAGTTTCGACACAAGAAGTCATTGAAGCGATTTTGGGCAGTATTGATGAGGCTATACACGCTGTAGATGAAAATGGAATTACAATATTTTATAATTCTGTAGCTGCAAAACACGATGGATCGAAGATTGAAAAAGTGTTAGGGAAACATCTGTTAGAAGCGTTCCCGTCTTTATCAAGGGAAACGAGTACATTGATGAAAGTACTAGATACAAAAAAACCTATCGTACATCAGGTACAACATTATCAAAATTTAAATGGTGAAGATGTTTGTACAGTAAATACGACGTTACCTATTTTTATAGATGGGAATATTGCTGGGGCTGTTGAAATTGCAAAGGATTACTCTACAATTCAAAAGCTTACTGACACAATTGTTGACTTACAGTCGAAAATAAAGCGATCATCTAGAAAAAAAGTGATTAAAAAGCACGCTGCATTTGAGACGATAGTGACAAATGATACGCGGTTTAAACAGACGAAAGAGTTAGCACAAAAAGTAGCACCAACAGACGCGAATGTTTTAATATATGGTGAAACAGGAACAGGAAAAGAACTGTTCGTACAAGCAATTCATGAAGCTTCTAAAAGAAAAAACAAGCCATTTATTGCACAAAACTGTGCAGCTTTACCAGAGTCGCTATTAGAAAGTTTATTGTTTGGAACGACAAAAGGAAGCTATACGGGAGCGATTGAAAGAGCTGGGCTATTTGAACTTGTTGATGGTGGTACATTATTTTTAGATGAACTGAATTCAATGCCTCTTGATTTGCAGGCAAAAATGTTACGAGTGTTAGAAGATGGAGTCATTAGAAGAATTGGTGATAATAAGACGAGAAAAGTAGATGTTCGTGTTATTACCGCGATGAACCAGCCTCCAGAAATATGTTTACGAGAGAATAAAATTCGCACTGATTTATATTATCGCTTAAACGTATTTTCATTATATATCCCACCGCTTCGTGAAAGAACTGAGGATGTACTATTATTAGCATCTTATTTTTTGAAAGAATATAATAAAAGTTATAAAAAAGGTGTACTTCAAATTGATGAGGAAGCGAAAGATAGACTGCAAGCTTATCAGTGGCCTGGAAATGTACGGGAGTTAAAACATACGATTGAACATGCTGTTATTATTGCAGAAGGGAATACATTAACAGCCAATTGTTTACCACGTACATTTCGGAAAGAGAAGTTTTCGAAGAAGAAGGGTATAATGCCACTTAGAGAAGCACTTCATCAAACAGAAAAAGAATTAATAGATCAAGCGTTGATTGAAACGGAAGGGAATATATTACAAGCCGCAAAAATGTTGGGTATCCCTCGTCAAACGCTTCAATATAAACTGAGCAAGTACGACAAAACCGCCGAATAATCGGCGGTTTTTGTGTGTTTGCACCAATAAAAGAGCGTTTACATATATAAAAAGTAATGAATATGATGTTAAGTATTGATTTCATACAACGCTTAAAAATATTTTTTCGCTTATGTAATAGGGTTCTCCGCACATTTACTTATCAACAATGTAAAGTTGGCATAACTATTGCTTATATAAAGGATGAGCGTATAAAAAGGGGGAATAGCAATGTTACATGATGTATACAAACCAAATCGTCACTGGAAGGATATCGAATTATGGAAAGATGTTACTGAAGAGCAATGGAATGATTGGGTTTGGCAATTAACGAATACGATCAAAACGTTAGATGACTTAAGAAAAGTAATTAACTTAACACCTGAAGAAGAAGAGGGCGTTAAAATTTCAACGAAAACGATCCCGTTAAACATTACACCGTACTATGCTTGGCTAATGAATCCTGATGATCCACGCTGTCCGATTCGGATGCAATCAGTACCGATTTCGGAAGAGTTATATAAAACAAAATATGATTTAGAAGACCCACTTCACGAAGACGAAGATTCACCAGTTCCAGGGCTAACACATCGTTATCCGGACCGTGTACTATTCTTAGTAACAAATCAATGTTCTATGTATTGTCGTTACTGTACACGTCGTCGTTTTAGTGGACAAATTGGAATGGGTGTACCGAAGAAACAATTAGATGATGCAATTGCTTATATTCGTGAAACGCCACAAGTACGAGATGTATTAATCTCCGGTGGTGACGGACTTCTAATTAACGATAAAATTTTAGAATATGTATTAAAAAATTTACGAGAGATTCCGCATGTTGAGATTATTCGTATCGGAACGAGAGCACCAGTAGTATTCCCACAACGTATTACAGAAAACTTATGTAACATTATTAAAAAATACCATCCAGTATGGTTAAATACACATTTCAATACATCTATTGAAATTACTGAAGAATCGAAAAAGGCATGTGAAATGTTAGCGAATGCTGGTGTTCCAGTCGGAAACCAAGCAGTAATTTTAGCTGGTATTAACGACAGCGTTCCAATTATGAAAAAACTTATGCATGACTTAGTAAAAATCCGTGTACGTCCATACTACATTTATCAATGTGACTTATCTGAAGGTATCGGTCACTTCCGTGCACCAGTATCTAAAGGTCTTGAAATTATTGAAGGTTTACGTGGACACACATCTGGTTATGCTGTTCCGACATTCGTTGTTGATGCGCCAGGTGGAGGCGGTAAAATTGCACTTCAGCCAAACTATTTAATCTCACAAAGTGCAGATAAAGTTGTGCTTCGTAACTTTGAAGGTGTTATTACGACGTATCCAGAGCCAGAGAGCTATATTCCAGGAAGAGCGGAAGGATACTTTAAAGAGATTTATCCGAACTACGAAGAAAAACGTTCAGATGTTGGTATCGCAGGTCTTATGAGCGATAAGAAATTTAACCTCGTTCCAGACGACTTACAGCGTATGAACCGTCGTAAAGACTACGAAGATAATGATACTCATGCATCTTTAAAAGATAAACGTGATAAGCGCGATCAATTAAAAGATAAAAAATATCAAGCACAAATGGCTAAGTTAGAAGAAAACGACAAAAAAACTGAGGGTGATGCAGTATGAATTGTATGTGGTGTGACAGTACAGAAGCGAAAGAAAGCTTGAATACTGTATATTGGGAATTACCAGATGGTACGAAAGCCATTGAAATCCAAGAGACACCATGTATTTCTTGTTCCTCGTGCGGGATGGACTATCAATCAGACCATACAGTAAAAGAAATTGAAGATCAATTATTCTTAATTTACACGAAAGATTTACCAAAACAACTAACATATGAAGAATTAATGGGAAGACCGCGTCTATTAAAAAGAAATTATTTCGACTTTTAACCAGCTTTTATGCTGGTTTTTTTCTTTTTTGCCTTGTATAATGTACCCAAGTTAGAAAGGTAGGGAATATTTTTGAAAAAGACATTTTACCATTATATGATGAAGCATCGTGCAGCTTTATTTAGAAATGAAATTTCAGATTTAGCAGAGGCGATGTATGATGATTTAAGTTTTCCGAAGCAATCTGAAGACTATGATGAAATTAGTTCATACTTAGAGTTGAGCGGAATGCTAGAAAGTATGTCTATATTTGATGAAGCCTGGGATTTATACATACAAGATAGATAAAAACTATTTGAAAACATACAGAATACATTACTTTATTTAAAGTGAAGTATTCTGTATGTTTTTTATTATGAAATTTGTTGATTTGAAGCTAGTCTAGTTACTAGCTTTTTTTTGAGTGCAATGTAAATTTTATAAGATTATATTTTTTATTGAAAAAATTTATGAATATAAGCTTCTGTGATAAGCGTTTTTATGTAGGTTGCATATACTGATATCAAAATCACGACGTCAAAAAAAGGAGAGATAGAGATGGCAAGAAAAAAACAACCTAAATACAACGTAGGGGACATAGTCGTGATTACGCTATATGGAACCGTTGGGAAAATCACAAATATGAAGGTTTTAGATGGAGTTTATGTATACGAAGTCAATAATCACGATGGATTTTACGTAGAGCAAACATTGCAGCACGTTACAGAGCAAGATATGAAAAAGGGCGATACGGAGTGGATTGAATTAAATTATAATTTCACGTTTGGTGATCTTGTGCAAGTAACTGGATATGATAAAGATGTTTTCCGTATTGTTGGTTTTCGTACAGAAGTATGGAGATATAAGAATGACGCATGGGAAGATACAATTTATGAATTGTCACGGATTACGGATGGTGAATGGTTAGAAGCGGATGAATCAGATTTAACGTTACTCGCCAATGCTCAAACGGCAAATGCAATTTTGAAGAAAATGAAACAAGATAAAGCAGGTATGAATAAATTAGATTTAGGAAAGTTAAAGTCAATTAACAACTCGAAAAAAGTGAGTGTTAAGACGAATCGTCAAGAAATCATTGATGGATTACTTGATATTTATAACGATTATCAATTATTGTTCGATACATTTAAAGATGAAGAATATAAAATTGTAATGGATGTTGTTCATAATTATTTAGTTAAATTGACAGAGAAAAAATAGTTAACTAGAAAGAGAGAATAAATTGAACAACAACATATGCAGTATAAGGTATGCCTACAACTATTAAAAAAATAAAAAGCCACTTTATAAGAGAGTCTGCCCATTGATCTTCATGCATGAACTCTTCTTTTGTTTGTCCTACTTCATATTGATTTTCCATTATTATTTCCCCCTTTGAATAGCTTGTACTACAATCGTATGCATCTCGTCCAAAGCTTATGACCTATAAAAAAATAAAATCTATTTTTCTAATCTCATATACATAATTTTGAGATTTTTTCATAAAACAGAAATAAAGGAGTGATGCTCATGAAGGAAATTGAAGTCGTGATTGATACGGAAGAGATTGCGGAGTTTTTTTATGAGCAACTAATTGAAAGAGGGTACGTCCCAAAACGAGAAGAAATTGAAGATCTCGCAGATATTACATTTGAGTATTTATTAGAGAAATGCATGATTGATGAAGTTTTTGATGAAGAGGATGAATGAAAGTAACGACGGGCATAACTCGTCGTTTTTTACTCTTTACAAACCTGTCACAAATATAGTCAATAATTATTGGTATAATGAAAAGGAAATTTTACTCAAGAGGTGAAGGAATGTTCAAAAAAATTATTGATTCTTTATTAGGAAAGAAAAAATATCGTTCGTATTCAAGTAGTGATTATCGTCGTAGAGGGCGCTCGTATTCAAGTAGCGATTATAAACGACGTTCATCTGGTTATGGACATCAACATTATAAAAGAAAACGTAAAAGCCGTAGCTTCTTTTCAAGTAGCTGATGAAATGGCGTCGTGTACTAGCATTATTTGATAGACCACTGCGAAAAAATACAATTGTTGCAGAGCGTTATAAAATTGAATCAGTAATTGGAATGGGCAGTTATGGGGTTACATATGTCGTTAATGATTTACAAATAAATAGATATAAAGTCTTAAAACAATTAAGACAAAGTAAACAAAGATATGAGTCTGGTAGAAAATCATTTGAACAAGAGAAAATGATCTTACAAACATTAAATCATCATGCAATTCCTAGTCTATATGATCATTTCCTATGGGAGAAAAAGAGCTTCTTTGTGATGGAGTACATGCCTGGTAAAAATTTTGAAGATTATATTTTCATAGATGGGTATGTATATACAGAACGTGAAGTTTTTGAGATTTTATATGAAATATTAGAAATTGTATCGGTGTTTCATAGTGAAGGCATTATTCATCGAGATTTACGCATTCCAAACATACTAATGAAAGAAAATCAAATTAGTATTATTGATTTTGGATTGGCTAAATGGAAAGGTGAGGATGATGAGCGAGCTACAACTTACGAAGGTGAACAAGCTTTGATGCGAGAAGTTCACTTTCGTAGCGACTTTTATGCGCTCGGTCATTTCTCATTATTTTTATTATATGCAGGATATGAATCTAATGAAAAACAGGAAAAACCATGGTACGAAGAATTAACTTTGGAACATTATAATCGTGAAATGCTTATGCGAATGTTACAAATAAAAACGCCGTACTATGAGAATGTACAAGATTTAAAACAAGATGTAGCTTCTGCTTTAGAAAGGATGGAGACTCCATGTTTCAAAAGTTTTTAGCAAGCGTTGGTATTGGAAGTGCAAAGGTAGATACTGTTCTTGAAAAAGATGAGTATATTGTTGGGGAAGAAATAGTTGGAAAGGTTCATATAACTGGAGGTTCAGTTAGCCAACAAATTGAAAGCATTTACTTAACATTATCGACGTCGTATGTACGAGAAGTGGATGATAAAAAAGTAACAGCAACATATGATTTAGAGCGAGTACGCTTAACAGAACCTTTTTCTGTAGAACCGAATGAAAAAGTTGAAATTCCATTTTCTTTTCCAATGCCAATTGAAGCACCACTTACACTTGGTATGAAAACGGTTTGGATTCATACAGGTCTTGATATTAAACGTAGTATAGACCCAAGTGACCGCGACTACGTTCAAGTGTTACCTAATGCATTATTAAGTAGTGTTTTAGATAGTGTAAATGAATTAGGGTTTAAAGCACGTCATATAGAATGTGAAGAATTACCGCATCGATTACGTAAGCAAGTTCCATTCGCACAAGAATTTGAGTTTATTCCGGTTTCTGGAGAGCATTATGGGAAATTAGATGAATTAGAATTATTAATCTTGCCACGTGCATACGACCGACTAGAAATTATTATGGAAGTAGATAGAAAATCCCGTGGTTTAGCTGGATTATTCGCTGAGGCGCTTGATCTTGATGAGAAGGTGATTCGTTTTACCGTAACAAGAGAAGATATCCCTGAGATGAAGCAAAAAATTAATAATTATATTTTTTAATAAACTATGCATAAAAAAGAAATGGAGAGGAAAACT
Organism: Bacillus sp. PK3-067; assembly: GCF_056738645.1. NCBI lineage: Bacteria > Bacillati > Bacillota > Bacilli > Caryophanales > Bacillaceae > Bacillus > Bacillus sp. PK3-067. Next base: position 2,162,275 of record NZ_CP096490.1, read on the forward strand.
AAAACAACCGCTCCATTTTTTTGCATAGTGAGGTTATGTATGTGAAACGATATCGACATTTATACTTGCTAAGTTTTACGTTACTCATTTGTTTTGTCGTATTATCACTTTCGTATCATACCGCTTGTATTGAGAACTTTGACAATATAGTCGCACATTTTATTCAAAGCTTTCGAAACGATTATTTGACGACCTATTTTACTTGGGTGTCTTTTATCGGTTCCAAAAGAATATATTTTCCATTACTCATTATTCTTGTAATGTATTTTCTCGTTAGAAAAAAGTTACTTAGTGCGTTACTTCTAACAATTAATTACTACGGATCTCGTTATTTAAACAGTATGCTTAAACTATGGTACGAACGAGCAAGACCTGATGTCACGCAGCTTGTTACTGCAACTGGATATAGTTTTCCGAGCGGTCATACGATGAATGCTACTGCTTTTTTAGGATTTATTGCATACGTCACAATTACTGAAGAGCGTATTTCGTTGCATAAAAAATTGTTAATTATTCTTATAGCAAGCTTTGTTGTATTATCTATTTCAGTTAGCCGAATATATCTTGGCGTGCACTATCCATCTGACATATTAGCAGGATGGGCAGCTGGCGGTAGCTGGCTCGTTTTATGTGTTATATTCCATAAAACGTTCATAAAAAAAGAACCTATGTCATAATAGGTTCTTTTTTCATTGGCTCAACATGAATGTGTGCATGGTAAATTCCAAATTTTTTGCGCAGCATAGCTTCGATGTTGTCGGTAATACAGTGACTTTCTCCAACATCCATGCGAGCATCTACTTCAATTGTAATATCAACGTACGTTTGATTCCCATACATACGTGCTCGAATATCTACAATGTTTTCCACACCGCCAATATGCTCAATAGCATCAGCGTATTCTTCCATTTTATCAGGATCAATTCCATCTGTTAGCATATGAGAAGATTCTACGAAAATCTCCCATGCAGTTTTACAAATAATAAGACCGACAATTAAAGCGGCAATAGGGTCTAAAATAGGCATTTGGAACTGAGAACCGACAATACCTACTACGGTACCAATACTTACGAGTGCATCTGATAAATTATCCTTTGCAGCGGCTTCTAATGATTTACTTTTTGTTCGTGCTGCAATTTTTTTCGTATACAAATACACGCAGTACATAACGACAGCAGAAAATAAAGCAACCCATGCAGCGAGTACATTAGGCGCTGCTTGTTTCGGATTTAAGAAAGATTGAATGGCACTAATAACAACTTCTAATCCGACTGTTGCCATAATGAAGGACGCAACAAGTGATGCGATTTGTTCGGCACGCGAATGCCCATACGGATGATCTGGGTCACGAGGTTTACGAGATATTTTTAGACCAATTAATATCGCTAAAGAAGCACCGATATCCGTTAAGTTATTTAAACCGTCAGCGCGTAATGCGCTAGAGAGGGTAATATAACTGATGATGATTTTCATAGAGGATAAAAATATGTAGGCCATAATGCTGACAATAGCACCTTTATCAGCTTCTTTATGAGAAAGAGTATCCATTTTAATCACTCACCTTTCTTTAAAGGAATTTCTTTCTATAAATAGAGTATCAAACGAAAGTCGTGTGGGTCTATACAAACATTGTTGACGTTTTATAGCTTTTTAAGAAGGGGATAACAAAGTTTCGTAAAGGAAAAATATGTTGAAAAGTACAAAGTCAAGGTGTGAACCTAATTGGAGTTTATTTACTAAAGAGATAGGAGGGTAGATGGATGAGGAAACGAATACTTTTCTTACTACGTATTATTCTTATCATGACAAGGTGTAATTCATTAAACGATGAAAAACTTCAAAAGATAATTGTGAAAATAGATGAAAACCCTCTGAAAAATATTTTCCAGAGGGCTTTCATTTTAGTATGCTTCTAAAAACTCAGTAACTTGCTCTTCTGTTTTTGCATTAGCACTATGTAAGTGGCCTAGCTTCTCACCGTTTTGGTATACAAGTAAACTTGGAATACCCATTACTTGATACTCTTCAGCGATACTTGGAAACTCATCTTTATTGATAGAGTACCATTCAAATTTATTGAACTCTTCCATTACATCTCCGATAAAGTTGTCCATACGTACGCAATCTGGGCACCATGTAGTAAAGAACTTAACAACTACAGGCTCCTCGCTTGCGATGATGTCTTTGAATTCTTGTTCTGTTTTAATTTCTTTCATAAGTAAAACTCCTTTCAATATCACACGAATTTATATGCAAAATTCGTATTTGCAAACATGTTGCAAACTTATTATTTGTTTTTTAGTTTTGTAGTTCGTTCACACTTATAAAATTATATGTAACATGACTGCGCTACTAAGTGTGAAAATAATGGAACCTCACTTTTCTTTATAAGCTTTTTCCAGGATTGTGTCAAACTTTTGAATTTTATACAGAAATTAAAGAAGCCCACACTTTGATTGAGTATGGGCAGAGTGACTAAAATTAATCGCTTATTAATTTCGAATAGATATTTAAATCGATAAGCTTTCCAGCTGATTTTTCGCTCTTTCTCAGAATCCCTTCTAGATTAATTAACTTTTATTATACAAGAAAATAACTACATTGAACAAAAGCGTTAATTGGAGGTAACGAAATGACAAACTCATCAATTGAATATTGCGTTCAGTGTGATTAAGAAAGTGGTGTATAAAGATGGGACGAGATGAGAGTTACTTCCGAGCTAAAAAAAGAGTAGATAATTTAAAATCATTTTACATGCATTTAACCATCTACATACTAGTCAATCTGATGCTTTTTTACTTTTTAAGTAGTGAATTAGCTATTTTTTATTTTATAAAGAAATAACTCCGAAGCTCATATCCTTTCATGATAATATAAGGTGAAGAGGAGGGCCTTCCCTCTAATTATTAGTACACACTAATAAGGTTTTACGGGTAGTTAATTTTTTATCTAACTTCCTCGTATGTACTGAATTTTAATGTGAAAATGTTCGTTAATAGGAGATAAAAGAAAAAAGAGGATATATGAATGCTTGTATTAGGTTTTATATTAATTGGTTTAGGTGTTTTTATTGTTTGTCTGACTGTAATTGATGGAATCAGAGAGACAAAGGAACATAGTTTCAGTGGGTTTAAAGATTTTATTATTATTGTGCTGGTGCATATTATAGAAATAATCAGTGATTTATGGGGATTCCGATTGCTATTTATATTGATAGGATTGGTTTGCATCGGATTTGGCGTTGCTATTTTAATAGTGGAATTGTAGTGGAAGATAAGTAAAGGGCATCTAATTAAGATGCCTTTTTATATTAATTCCAAAAATTGAATAAGGTTAGAAATTATATGGTTGTAATGGGAATTGAGGGATATGAATAAAAAAATTTTATCCCGCTATTTGTCGGGCAGTAAATACCCCCACCTCAAAATTCAGCGGAAGCAAAGAAGTTAGGTGGAGTCGGGCTGCCAGTAAAAGCCCGATTGGTGAGAGCTGATTAAAGTTTCACTTTATTAGGGATTTGCCTTAAACATTTATTACAGTCAAGAATATTTATAATAATATGAACTAAAAAAGGTCCAATTTTTGTAATGTTGGAGGGGATTATTGTGGACATAACTCAAAGCGTATCAAGAATAGTGGTTAATGGGAAAGACCTTTCTTTCACTTCAGTTCAAACCTCTGCATGGAATCATGGACCTGTAAATGATTTAATCGTTACGACGAATCAGAGAGTGAATGAGCTTTATCAATTCATGTGGTCGCAAGTACCGGTTACGATTTCGGTATATTTCCTTCAAGGAGCGGATTTACTTAGGTTCGTTAGGGTTGCGGGAATTAATGAGCGTGTAACAGGAGAATATGTATATCATTTCATTTGGTGATAAGAAGGAGTCAAAGTAGTCTAGCAGCTACTTTTTTATTTTGTCATTTGAATATAAGCGAGCGGACTAGCTTTATAGTACCCACTGAAATAAAGAATCATAATATAATTTGTAATAAATTATACGGGAAGGGAGCTGAAAATCATGTTTTATTCATATTTTAATTCTGAAACTGGTATGCGACCAGCGTATGGTACATCTATAACGTATAGTGGAGCACAAAGTACAGTCCAAGCTATTCAACAAGCATTGCAAATGCAACAACAATTGCAAATGCAGCAGCAAGGTGTACAACCGTATTATTCATCCGTAGAGTATTTTTACCCAGTACATCAAGTTACACCGTACGGAAGTTCTTTTCTGGCTATTCCATATGGGACTGTATACAACTTATAACTAGTAAGGAATGAAGTGGTGTATATAAATAAGGGTGCAGGTTAATAGCGCCCTTATGAATAATAAAAATAGCTAGTCCAAACCTTATAAATCAATCTTACATAATATGTAGTAATAAGTTTGAAAGGGGAATTAGTATGTCTTGTTATTACTACTGTAAGTATTGTAAAGAGTATAAAAAGAAGCATCATGATTGTTGTAAGAACACTTGTAAGTGCCATGATAACAAGGACAATCTTGTTAGAGCATCGGCATTTAGAGCTAGAAATACTGTGAATCAAAATGTTCCTGCTAATACTTTTGTGAAAGTGTTATTTCAAAATGAACAATTTGATTTAGCGAATGAGTATAATCCAGCAACATCTATTTTTATGCCGAAGACTAAAGGTGTATATTCTATTATTGGAACGATTGGTTTCTTTCCAAACGATCCAACTTTAAATTATAGAGCGCGTGTAGAAATTCGTGTGAATGGAAACGCAGCGATAGCTATAGATAATGACTTTTTTGGTCCAATAAGTTTTGGAAATGTCGTAAGTGTTTCGACGATTGTTCAATTGAATGCAGGGGATGAAGTTGAGATTTATGCACAAAGTAGTATAGATGGAGTTTTAAGTCCTTTAGAAGATGGTGCACATTTTGAAGCAGCAAGATTTCCTTCTCCAATTAAATAAAGTCATTAAACAATGAGTTTGCAGAAGCTTAAAGGTAAACCCTCACCGAAATGGTGAGGGTTTTTTAATCTATTAAAAATAGTAACAGGTCGTCCAAGCTCTTCTAATCTATATAGCATACTATGTAAAAATAAGTGTAAAGGGGGACTCACTATGTCTTATTATTACTGTAAGTATTGTAAAGATTACAAAAAGGAAAGTCATGATTGTTATAGGAAAAGTAGTAAATGTGATAGGAAGTATGTAAAGGTGAAGTGTTGTGATGATAAGAAAGAGGAGCTTGTAAGGGCATCGGCATTTAGAGCTGTGAATACAGTTAATCAACCTGTTCTAGCAAATACTCCTGTTAAAGTATTATTTCAAAATGAACAATTTGATCTAGCGAATGAATATAATCCAGTAACGTCGATTTTTACTCCGAAAACTAGAGGGGTATATAGTGTATTAGGAAATATAACATTTTCTCCAAATGATTTTAATGTAAATTACAGAGCTAGAGTAGAAATTCGTGTAAATGGCAATCCGGCAATAGCGATAGATAATGATTTCTTTGGAACAGGAGTATTTTTTAATAATGATGTTTCCGTAACTACTATTCTTCAATTAGAAGCAGGAGATTTAGTTGAAGTTTTTGCAGAAAGTAGTATTGCTGGCGTAATTGTACAAAATGTTAATGGTGTAAATACGGTTCACTTTGAAGCGGCAAGATTTCCTTCTCCAACTAAATAAAACTGATTATTAAATGTTTTTTAGTAGGTTTAGTTAATCCCCTTACCAAATGGTGGGGGATTATTATTGTTTTTCTAAAATATATAAGTAAATAGGTAAAGCGTAGTTTAATTTGTAGGGGCTTCAACCTTCTTCAGATAATAAACAGAATAATAAGTAACATGCTTGTAAAAACGCATTGTTAGTAAGTTTACTAGTTTTCTTATAGAACAAGAAAGACGGAATACATAAAAGATCGTATCATTATGTTTTTTCTTTACCATATAGAAATTATATATTGAACATAGATTTGTGTAGGGAATGCTAATACACTGAAAAGAATAGCATAAAGGCGATTACACTATATAAAAACAAAATCAATCCTAAGATGAGTAGTATTGGATGCAACTTGAACATATTTGACCTCCTTGAGTATATAAAGAATTTTAATATATTGTTGGTCAATTTAGAAGGGGGACGGTTACATAAAAAAAGAGCATACATAAAAAGTACGCTCCAAAGAAAGATAGGTTTTATGAGTGGATAATCTCCATACGATAATATATGTTCTTTTCATAAAAACGTGTGAAAAATCAATGAATTATCAATGGAATATCATAACATGAGTAATTTTAGTCTAGGAATGCAATTATTTTCTTTCTCGGTTATTTTAGGTAATAAAGTTGTGAAAATCGTGCATTATGCGGACTAACAACGGGATAGCGATCGTACTTCCGTTACATATTTCTTAAAGTCTGGGTATTGCGTGATAGTTTGACATTTAGGGGTGCATAGTTGATTAATTATAGACACATTTGTAATTACTTCGTTACAAGGACCGAAAAATGTAATTTTTAGCTTTGAATTTGGTGGGATTTTGAACACGATAGGTTTTTTTTCCATGAAATCAGCTCCTAATATTGAGTATTATAATTTAATGGATATAGAGTCGTATTAGTATAATATGAAATTTCAGTGGATTTGCTTATAATAAAGAATTTTATAGTAGTAAAAGTGCTTAAAGATGTAAAGGGGAAATTGAGAATGGAAAATAAAATGTTTAATTAATATAATCAATAAATACGCAAATGGTTAATATAACTAATGCATTTTTTTGTTTGTTACATATTATGTTAGTAAGAATGGTATAAGGGGGTAGTATAAAATAGTGGAAGAAAATGTACAAGCTCAGCTTTCGCCACCGTGGATCACATATTTTAATGAATTAAAAAATTCAATAGGTGCTGATCCAACTGTTACAGTTGGGCCGCTTATTCCTGTTGGTGGTAATTATATTATTTTAGTGCATGCGTTAAGCAACGAAAAAGCGAGAGCATTAGCAACGCTTTTAAAATCTTTTGTACAATTTGGGAATGTAAGTGTGACAGTTATTGTAACGAATAATGAGAATGAAATTGTAAATCCATTTCCTTGTCCACTAGATGCATTTGAAATAGCTCATTTATTTCAAGTAGCACTAGAAAATAATCCTTATTTTGAACAAGTTGTGGTACAGCCTCAGTTCCCTGGCGGACCGAATGTTGTTTTTCCGGTTTTCGCTGCGGAAGTCATTCAGTTTTTCAATGACGATATTTCTAACTTATGTCAAACGTTTACAGGTGTTGCGGCCAATGTGTTTCGTGATGTAATGAATGATGAGGTTTGTGGTATCCCAATTCTATTTTCCACAAGTTGTGTTATGAGCAGTGAAAACTCACAATTACAAAATACAGATTTAGCACCAAAGTTGTTTTATTAAACTGTAAAAAGACATTTTCAGTAATAGAAAATGTCTTTTTTATGCACCAATAGTGTTCAGGTTGGAAAATTGCAATTTAATAGGAGTAAACTTCAATTAATTGAAATTTTTCTAAATCTCAAATTTCATGTAGAGGTAGTAATTTTGACTTAAGAATATATAGAAAATGAGGGATGAAATTTTTTAGTTGAAAGGAAATCGATACTGAAAGTTATAATTTAATAATACAGGAGATTTTTTTTAATATCTGTAAAAATGATTGATAGGACGAGATTACATAATAAATGAATAGTAGGGTATATTTCGAATGTTTTATGTGGCATACATGTTAAAGTTGATAGAAATATTTCTGAAAGAGAATATATTTTGAAAAACAGTAAAGATTCTTTTTATTTATATTATAGATAGCTAGTTTTAGAGAGAGGAGGCTTACAATAAAACAAGCTATGAATAAGACATTCAAAAGGAGCTGGAATGTATGGGGTATATTGTAGATATTTCAAAATGGAATGGAACTATTAATTGGGATATTGCAGCATCTCAGCTAGATTTAGTGATTGCTAGAGTTCAAGATGGCTCTAATACGGTGGATTTTATGTATCAAAATTATGTTAGTGAAATGAAAAAGCATAGTATCCCATTCGGTAATTATGCTTTTTGCCGTTTTATATCTATTGCTGATGCAAAGAAAGAGGCACAAGATTTTTGGAATCGTGGTGATCAATCAGCTAAGTTTTGGGTGGCGGACGTAGAAGTTCAAACGATGGCAGATATGCAAGGCGGGACACAGGCATTTATTGATGAATTACGCCGTTTAGGTGCGGAAAAAGTAGGATTATACGTAGGGCATCACACGTATTTATCATTTGGAGCATGTAATATTGAAGCTGATTTTGTATGGATCCCTCGTTATGGAGGGAATAAGCCAGCATATCCATGCGATATGTGGCAATATACGGATTCAGGGAATGTTCCTGGGATTGGGAAATGTGATCTGAATCGATTAGTAGGAAATAAGTCACTTTCTTGGTTTATAGATTCCAACAAAGCAAATCAATCTAACATAGTGTATACACAGCAACCGAATGGCATTGGTATTGCAGTTTCGAAATATCCTGATGGATACGGAATAAATTTATATGAAACTCCCATGACCCCTCAATTTACAGGTGCACTCACTCAGAAAATTCCATATTTAATCTTAACAGGTTATTGGGGAGGCGGTGAGCAAGATATGATTTGTTTAGAGAACGATAAGCAGTGGGCATATTTAAAACATTTTAATGTGAAATGGTTTTATGCAACTTCGAAATATCCTGTCGGTTACGGAGTAAATTATTATGAAGAGCCTGAATGTATGAATTATAAAGGGAATATAGATGGATCGACATCTTTTCGAGTGTGGGGTAGAGTGGGAAATGCGGTAGATATCGGGCAGAATAGTTGGATACCTGAAAAACATGTAATTATTAAGTAACTATAGCGGCAGTATTGTTTTTAAGGAGTATGTAAAGAGTCTTCTTACTATACATAATAGTAAGAAGACTCTTTACGTTTAAAAATGAAAATACATGATACATAGTCTACTCATATGAAATGAATTACATGTAGAAAACACACTGTTTTCACAATGACTGTGTATAGTTAATTTGCATAATGATAAAAGTGAGGTATTTGAATTGAAAAAGAAAAAAATATTTATTGGAACAATTATTTCATGCGTGATGCTAGCATTATCTGCATGTGGTTCCTCAGACAACGTAGTAACATCAAAAGTAGGGAATGTTACAGAGAAAGAATTAAGTAAAGAATTACGACAACAATATGGAGAAAGTACTTTATATCAAATGATGTTAAGTAAGGCATTGTTAGATAAATATAAAGTTTCAGATGAGGAAGCAAAAAAGAAAGTAGAAGAAGCAAAAGATAAAATGGGTGAGAACTTTAAATCGACTTTAGAACAACTTGGATTGAAAAACGAAGATGAATTAAAAGAAAAAATGAAGCCAGAAATTGCATTTGAGAAAGCGATTAAAGCAACAGTTACAGATAAAGATGTGAAAAATAACTATAAACCAGAAATGAAAGTAAGTCACATTTTAGTGAAAGATGAAAAAACGGCTAAAGAAATAAAGGAGAAAGTAAATAATGGTGAAGATTTTGCTGCCTTAGCAAAACAGTATTCAGAGGATACTGGTTCAAAGGAACAGGGCGGGGAAATATCTGGTTTTGCTCCTGGGCAAACAGTGAAAGAATTTGAGGAAGCTGCGTATAAATTAGATGCAGGCCAAGTAAGTAATCCGGTTAAAACAACTTACGGTTACCATATTATTAAAGTGACGGATAAAAAAGAATTGAAGCCATTTGATGAAGTAAAGGATAAAATTCGTAAAGATATAGAACAACAAAGACTACAAGATACGACAGGTAAATGGAAACAACAAGTAGTCAATGATTTATTGAAAGATGCTGATATTAAAGTGAATAATAAAGAATTTAAAGATACATTTAAATTTCTAGAAAAGAAATAATGACTGTAATCATAATTAGAAAAGGGAACTCATATAGAGTTCCCTTTTCTAATTAGTGTGTGAGTTATAAATAGATAGTAAGACAATACAATATTACATTTAAATATTAAGAATTACAATGGAAAATTATGGTTTATAATTATTTCAACGAAAGTGGATATTCTACGGTTTTCATTATGCAAGTTTATTACATATATTTACTCTTTAATAATGAATATCGAACATAATTTAAAAAATAATACATATAATGTTTTTGAATAAATATTTAACATGGATAATTAGTAAAAAGCTGAGCATTCGATTGGAAAGGATGTTCTTTTTGTTGTGAAAATTTTAGGATAAAGAATGAATCGTTTTAAACGCATCATTTACCACATCAATAAATTAAGGTGGGGAGAATATATGAAAGTAATCTTTCAAGGAGAGGGCGGAGCGAAAATTTTTGAGTCATATGATGAAAATATAAGTGATTTATTAGTTATATTAAAAGAAACGAAAGGGATTAAAATTGGGATGGTTGAGTATAAAGTGTTAAAGTACGAACTTAATTATTTTCGTCATCCGAAAAAAGCGGATACAGAGAGAGAGTTACATATAATAGTACAACCTAAGTATATGTAATAAAATATAATAATAAAAATCACTGATTCAGTTTTGTAAAGTTCCATAGAGTATGTAAGAAAAGAGAGTGTTGTAAATGCTCTCTTTTCTTATGCTTTGTGAGTTCGTTCATCATAGTATATGTTTTCAGTTATAGATGGTTAATAAACGATAAAAATTTAAAACTTTTTCGTTTAGGCAGGGATTTTATATTTGAGTAAATAAATATACTATGAAGTATTTTTTATACGAATATTGGAGGAGTATAAAATGAGTTTAGCAAGTTACATAGGCTGTAATGTAGAAATTCCGTTAACGGATCCAGATTCTAATGATGTAATTGTTTTTGGACCGTGTTTTTCAGATGAAAGTATGCTTGAAATTGTACAAGATTATCAATTCCAAACAAATTACACATATGAGGTTTCAACTAATTGGGGAATTGAACTGGTCGAGTGGCAAAATGTAAAGGAAAAAAAAGAAGCGAAAGAAAAACTTTTAACTTTATGCAAGATTATGGAAAGTTATTTGGAAGATGGAGACTATTTCGAATTATTTAGTTGTTGGGTTGGTGATGAAGATAAGGAACGAGTAGGGGAATTGAACTTAAAAATAAATCATTTTAATATAGATGAATTATGTATTCTAGAAAGAACATTAGTTAGGATAGAAAAATAAGCTTTGAATATTTTTTAGAAAAAGGCGATTTCACTTTGTGTGAAGTCGCCTTTTAGTTTTTATATGCATTTTATATAAGAAATGAAAAGTTTATTTGATAAAGGAAAAAATATGGAGATAAATAAAATTATGTTTTTTGTTAAGAAATAATAAGTATAGCTCTTCTCAAAGGAACGTAAGTTCGTGTATAATAAGAACGAATGTTCTTTTAAGAGGTAACCTAATTATAGTTTAGTAAGTATTAAAAATAACTAAGGGATAGCATGAATAAATAAATGTATAAATGATCAAGGAGATAAAAAATGAACGATGTAAAGATACAAAAAGAAGAAAGAGAGTGGGTTCCGTTTACAGTAATGTCCGAACAACTTTTAAATATGAGAAAGATTATTGGAGAGAAATTAAAAGTACAAAAACCGCTTTTAACAAATGAAGCAAAAGAGAGGATTTCTGATAAATTATTAACGTCATTACTGTCTGAGAAAGAAATATTGGTAACATATTTTGAAGATGGTTACATATTAACAAGCTACATGACTGTTGTACATATCAATCCGGTAAAACAAATTGTAATTTGTACAGACGCCTTTTATAAAACTTACGTATTTAACGCTATGGATATTATTGAAATAATGTAAAAGAAGCTGAATATTAAATGGCAGCTTTTTTTATTTCTGATTTATGAGACAAATAATATAAGAAAAAGCAGCTAGCTTTGTGCTAGCTGCTGAGCCCCAGGGAAAGGGAGAAAAAGATAGGGTACTCCAAAATCGATAAGAGCTGTCAAACAGCCTGATTATAGTATAGACAAATTAAAATTTTCTATACAAAAAGTTGAACATAAGATTAGGCTGTACCCACTTGGTTTTGATCTGCAAGGTCAGAATCAAATGTATTGGTCGCGCTAACACCGCTAAAAGTATTAACAACAAAACCAACGTTTGATGCGCCGGAACCATTATAAGCTTTCGTATTTTCTTTCGGAGAAACGTTGTAGAAATCACCTAAGTTAAATGATCCATTACTATTTTGTACAACTAAATTTCCTACAACTGATGGCATAATTTTCACCTGCTTTATAAAAAGTTGTTAACATTACTATATGGAGTTATAGTCCAGATGGTTCATATAATAAAAATTGTGGAATAGTAAAACGTTTGGAGCATGGATTTCAATAAAAGTGTGTTAAAATTAATATAATAAAGTTGAGTAATTTTTTTAAAAAATTTGTATAATTGATATATATGAAAATAAAGGAGGCAAAATGTAATGAAAGATATTATGAAAAAAGTTGATTTAACAGATGCCAAATCAAGTAATCTTGTTGCACTAATTTATAGTAATGAAGTTATATTAGTTGAAGACGCATTTTGTCCAAATGAAATAAAATTAAAGTTTAATGAAATTGCAATTTTATCTGCAATTAAAACAGCTCATATTGCGAAAGTGTCTATTAGGAAAGAACTTGAAGCGCTTTTTCATGATACGGGTGTTATATTAGTGAAACAAAATGTTGATTATGGTAGTAGCCAATCTATTACCATGCATTTTGAGCAATTTAAAAAGTTGCAAGATGAGATTGAACATTTAAATAAAAGTATGTAATAAAGCAGCTAAATAAAGGTTCTATCATAAAGGTGGAATGTGTTGTGTTGAAAAAGTGGTTTAAAAATTATTTGGGTGAATCGCATTGTAAACATAAATATATTTTTATTAAGATGCAGGATAATGAGGATTTTAAAAAAGGTACATTAGGTGTAGTTTATATTTACCAGTGTGAGAAATGTGGAAAAGAGAAGTTGAAATGTAAAAACAATAATGAAATAAACAATGAATTTTTAGATATATAGCAAAAAGTAACCATGATGGTTACTTTTTTTGTTTATGTATACAATATCAAAACCATTACTAAAGTATGAGTTGAGTTAATACTATAGTAAATCGCTGAATAAAAATGAAGAGAGTAAGATATAGGGAAGGAGGATGAGAGAAATGAAGCGAAAAGAAATTAGTAAATCTGTAATTATTACAGGCGTGACACAAGGGTTAGGGCGTGCGATGGTTGATCGATTTCATGAATTAGGGTGGAACATATATGGTTGTGGACGTTCAAAAGATAAAATTGAAGAACTAAAAAAACAGTACAGTAAAATACATGATTTCCAAGTAATTGATGTTTCAGATTCTCAGCAAGTTAACAATTGGGCAAATTATATACTTAATACACATACAGCTCCCGATATGATAATAAATAATGCATCGATTGTAAATCAAAATGCACAACTTTGGAAAATTACGGCTCAAGAATTCGAAAATGTAATGAATGTAAACGTGAATGGTGTAGTAAATGTAATAAGAGCATTTGTTCCAGCGATGGTAGCTAGGAAAGAAGGAATTATCATTAATATGAGTTCTAGTTGGGGGAGAGAAGGTGAGGCTGAGCTTGCGCCATATTGTGCCTCGAAATTTGCTATTGAAGGTATCACTAAATCTATGGCCCTGGAATTACCCCATGGCATGGCTGTAGTTGCTTTAGATCCTGGAGGGAGTATTAGTACTCCAATGCTGAAGTCATGTGCGCCACAATATATAAATGAATCGCCTACACCTGAAACTTGGTCACATAAAGCAATTGAATATATATTGAATATAACAATAGATAAAAATGGAGATTCATTGACATGCCCAGCATGCATATAAAAGCACCTTTAAGGTGCTTTTATATTAGTAGCACATTATATCATTCACAAAATTACATCTAAAAAATAAAATAAAAGATTAAGGGTGAGATTTGTTTGTTTTGAAAGCTTTAGAAAATATTTAAATAGGTGATAAAAATGAATCCAAGCAGTTTAAAAGTGACAGGGGCATGGTTTCAAGTGGGAGGGAATCTTACAGCTGCTATTGGAACGACAAGAGGATTTATTGGAGAAGAGAAAGTTGAATCGGATCTTGTTATTGTAGGAAGCTCATTACAAGCCCTCGGATATATATTACAAATCATTGCGAGCAATTATGATGATGGGGAAGAAAAAAGAGAAAATCAAAATATAGGCTTAGAGAATCAAAGTAAATTACTTGATTAAATAGGAATTGAGTTATTAGCATTAGGCAATATATCAAATGTAATAGGAACATATTTTAATATAAATGAACAATTGAAAGAAAATGATTATCTTATCATTACAGGGAACAGTTTACAATCGATCGGTGCTTTTTTAGGAGTAGAAGCAGCTTTGTTGGATATAAATGTATTACAGAAAATTATTATACTGGGTAACTCCATGCAAAGTTTAGGGGCTGGATTACAAGCGTATCAAGGTGTTTCAAATGTATTGAAAGATGAGAGAGAAAATGAAGATAGTATTTTTGATAAGAAGGATGAGAGAATCATTGCACTCATTGGTATTTGGATACAAGCGATAGGAACGTTAATTTCTGCAATTGGAGTAACTGCAATAGAGGAAGAAAATAGGCTAGAAAACAATAAAAAGTCTGAAATACTTATTTAAATAGAAGGAGATACATTGATTTTAGAGGTAGGTTAAGATTAAAATGGTAGTAGGTTTTTTTGCGTATATTTTGAAAAGTGATATATAAAATACAAAATAAGGAGTTTTCAAGGGATGATGTATTTATTAGCAATTCTTCTTCCACCTGTTGCTGTATTATTTTGTGGAAAACCAATTCAGGCAATCATAAATTTCATATTAACATTAATATTTTGGGTTCCAGGAGTTATACATGCAATTCTTGTAGTGCATGATAAAAAAGCTGATCGGCGTTTGAAAAAACAAATTCAAGCATATGATGAAATTAATAAGAGGAATCGAAGATAATTCATCTGCAAAATGTTTTTAAAAGAAAGGAGGATTAACCTCCTTTCTTTTTTAGTGGGTGTTAAGTTTAGATTTTTGTGTGGCGGAAAGAATTTTTAATGTAAGTATTATGATAATAACTTTTAGATTGTGCATGTAATAGGCCAGTATAAATACTTTCTGGTACATTAAAGAAATCGTACATACCATTCTTTAATTGGATTCGCAAAATCATAGAAAAAGGATTATAACCAACAGCAACTATATTTTTTGAAATTACGGGAGATAGCTTCATCATTACGCAACTCCTCACTTTTTATTTTTAATACTTTTTTGTAGATGTTGAGGTTGTGATGTTGAAATCCTTATAATTTAAGAGGTATTATACTTATATGCAATATATTAAATGTTTGTTATACGTAATTATAAGGAAGTTCACACGAAGTACATATCGTTGTGCTATTTTTATTTCACCTTTGATTTATAAATAAGAAAATATTGACCATTTGAAAAAAAGGTATATTATTTATACGAGGTATTAAAAATTCACTTTTTACATTCTATGCTTCAAGGGGCAGCGTTATTAGGAAAAATAGAAGTGAAAATAGTTTGTATAAGAAGTATTCTAAAATTTATAATCTGTGAATTGGGAAAATATTGAATGCTCCAGGTCAATATACTTTCTTAATCAAATTTATTTTAGAAAGTGACCTCAATATTTTTAAGTAAATCAACGGGAGAATTGAAAGGCAGGAGAAAGTAACATGTCAGAAAATTATCGTTCTCGAGAGGAACGACGACAAGTTAAAAAGAAAAAACAACCAGCTTCTAAAACACAAAAGCCAAAAGGTAAAACATCATTCTTTCGCAAGTTTTTAATCACTTGTTTATTACTTGGTATTGTTGGTTTAGTGGCAGGGGTTGCTACCTTTTTCGTAATGATTAAGGATGCACCAAAACTTGAGAAAGCAAAACTTGTTAATCCGTTATCCTCAAAAATTTATGATAAAAACGGGGATTTGGTATATGAATATGGAAAAGAAAAAAGGACGAATGTTACGTATGAGCAAATACCTAAATTAGTAGAAAATGCATTTTTAGCGACAGAAGATTCACGTTTTTATGAGCATAGCGGAGTAGATTTTAAAGGTACTGCCCGTGCTGTTCTAGTAAGTCTTAAAGGGGATTATGGTTCTCAAGGTGGAAGTACGATAACACAGCAAGTTATAAAAAACTACTTCTTATCAATGGACAAAACACCAAAGCGTAAGGCGCAAGAAATATATTTAGCTTATAAGCTAGAACAACAGTATTCAAAACATGAAATATTAGAGATGTACTTAAATAAAATTAACTTAGGAAACCGTTCATATGGAATCGCAACAGCAGCACAAAACTACTATGGTAAAGAATTGAAGGACTTAACATTACCAGAAGTTGCGATGCTTGCAGGTTTACCGAAAGCACCGAATAACTATGATCCAACGAAAAAAGAAAATGTTCAAAAAGCAACAGAAAGAAGAAATGTTGTTCTAAGTTTAATGAACCGACATGGATATATAACAAAACAGGAAATGGAAGAAGCATCAAAAGTTGACGTAGAAAAGGGGCTTAAGCCTGCAGCTCAACTACAAACAATGCCATACCCTGCATTTATGGATGCAGTTGTGAAAGAAGTAGAAAAAGAATTACCAGATGCTAATATCGGTTCTGACGGTTTAGAAATTTATACAACGTTAGATCCGAAAGCACAGAAACTTGCTGATAATATTTTAAATAATAATATCATTGATTATCCGAACGATAAATTCCAAGGTGCATTCACATTTATGGATACGAAAACAGGAGAAGTTCGTGCTATAGGTAGTGGCCGTGGAGAAAATAAAGCTGTATTTAAAGGGCATAATATGGCAATTGAATTAGATCGTGCAGCTGGTTCAACGATGAAGCCGATTTTCGACTACGCTCCTGCAATTGAATATTTAAAATGGGCTACGTACCATCAAATTGATGACTCTCCATTTAAGTATTCAACGGGACAAGAAGTACGAAATGCAGATAGAAGTCATATGGGTCCAATTACAATGCGTGAAGCATTAAAAATGTCGCGTAATATTCCTGCAATTAAAACTGCAAAAGAAGTAGGGATTAGTAAATCGAAAGAATTCTCTGAGAAACTAGGTATTACATTTAATACAGCACCGACAGAATCGACAGCGATTGGTACAAATGAAGTATCGCCAACTGAAATAGCGGGTGCTTATGCGGCATTTGGTAATGAAGGTAAATATACGAAACCGCATTTTGTTAAGAAAGTCGTTTATCCAGACGGTAAGTCACAAAGTTTTGGACAAAAACCAAAACAAGTTATGACAGATTCTACCGCATACATGATTACTGATATGCTTCGTTCTGTAGTTACATCAGGTACTGGTACATCGGCAAATGTAGGCTCTTTAGATGTAGCTGGTAAAACGGGTACGACAAACTATTCATCAAAGCAATTAGCTCAATATAAAATTCCAGAAAGTGCAACTCGTGATAGTTGGTTCGCTGGATATACACCGCAATATACGATGGCAGTATGGACTGGGTATATGAAAGATGGTAAAGACGAGTATATTAGTAGTAAAAATACGAAAATTGCACAGTTGATCTTTAAAGAAATGATGAGCGAAATGGCTACAGATAAATCACGCTTTAAAATGCCAAGTAGTGTTATTCAAGAAGGTAGTGAGCTACGTATAAAAGGTGAAAAACGTGATTCATCGCCAAATACTAGCGTACCGGATACAACGGAGCAACCAAAACAAGATCAACAGCAAAAAACTGAAGAAGAGAAAAAGCAAGAAGAATTAAAGAAACAAGAAGAACTGAAAAAACAAGAAGAACAAAAGAAACAAGAGGAACTTAAGAAGCAAGAAGAACAAAAGAAACTAGAAGAGCAAAAGAAACAAGAAGAACAAAATAATGGAAATGGCCAAGGAACGACACCTCCAGCAAATAACGGAGGAGGTCAAGGAAATACGACACCTCCAGCAAATAATGGAGGAGGTCAAGGAAATACGACACCTCCAGCAAATAATGGAGGAGGTCAAGGAAATACGACACCTCCAGCAAATAATGGAGGAGGTCAAGGAAATACGACACCTCCAGCAAATAACGGAGGAGGTCAAGGAAATACAACTCCACCAGCGACCACACAACCAGAGACTGGCGGTAATGCAGGAGAGACCCCTGCTAATAATGGGCAATAAGAAAAATTTATAAAAAATATTAAAAAGCACTTAAGATTTGTGAAAATTACAATCTTAAGTGCTTTTTTCGTTTAAATGTAGTAGCTATGAAATGATGTGTTTTAAATGTTAAACGTACCATAAAAATTTTGAAAATAAATTGATGGGAAATGATAAAAGACTTGAGCCTGAGGTAGTGGAGCGTGGCTAGGATGATAAAAGGTAGTGCTACTTGGATGGGCACCATGATGCCAAAATGAAGGGGTAGCTTGACCTGGTGATTGGTATTGTTGCCAAATTGCTGGAAGTTCAATGCCGACATCGGAACTTGCTGTATGAACGGCGGGGGCATGTATTTCGGGTATCGAAGGAACCGCGACAGTTACTCTTGATGATAATACCCACATAAAATAATCACTCCTAAGTTGTGATAATAAATTAGTATATTCTTTTCACACGTATAAAGGTACATATATAGGACTTTCGTTTAAAATATGCGTACAAAGTCTTAAGACTAATGTAAGCTGATGGTGGACTATTTAATATGAAAAGATACGTCTATTTGCGGAGGGAAAAGAGATAAAAAAAATATACAATGAGAGTGTTAATCGTAATATTTTACGAGTGTATGGAGGTATTTTTATGGAACGGTTATGGACGAAATCATTTATTCAAATGACTTTCGCAATGTTATTTTTATTTACAGGATTTTATTTACTTGTTCCAACGCTCCCGCTCTTTATTAAAGAGATAGGTGGCAATGAATCGCAAGTTGGACTTATGATGGGGATGTTTACAATAGCTGCTGTTGTAATACGACCGATTATTGGAGGAATGTTAGATCAATATGGTAGAAGATCCTTTATTATTTTCGGACTCATCTTTTTTGGCTTAACGATGTATTCCTATAATATAGCATCGACTATTGTCCTTTTAGCTGTTTTACGTGTTATTCACGGAGTAACATGGGCTGTTTCTACAACAGCTGTTGGAACAGCAATAACGGATATTATTCCAGATTCACGCCGCGGTGAAGGTATGGGTTGGTACGGGATGGCGATGACAATTGCAATGGCGATCGGACCTATGATTGGATTATGGGTTGTGCAAAATTATTCATTTGATGGTCTATTTTTATTAGCGACGTTGTTATCTTTTATGGCAGTCGTATTATCATTAATAACGAAGATCCCATTTACGCCACAAAAAGAAAAAGGGAAAATTCAGCTATTTGAGAAATCCGTATTAACAATCACGATTGTAGTATTCTTTTTATCGTTTGCATATGGAGGAATAACAACCTTTTTACCGTTATTTGCATCATCAATTCATGTAAACCCGGGAACTTTCTTTCTTGTATATGCAATTGCATTAACAATTGTAAGACCAATTTCAGGGAAACTATTAGATAAGTATGGAGAAGTATTCATTATACTTCCAGCATTATGTATTACTATTTTAGCTATAGTTGTTTTAACTATTTCAAATGGTTTGATAGGTGTAATTATCGCAGCAACATTATACGGTATTGGATTTGGTTCAGCGCAGCCAGCTTTGCAAGCGGCAATGCTTACAATTGTCGATCCGAGTAAAAGAGGAGTTGCAAATGCTTCATTTTTTACAGCGTTTGATTTAGGAATCGGGTTAGGTGCTATTTTACTTGGAGTTGTTTCACAAATGTTTGGTTATCGTATTTTATTTTCAGGGAGTGCAATTTCAGCATTGATAGCCTTAATTATTTTCGTCTTCTTTGTAAAACAACGATTAGGAAAAAAAGAGTTTGCGTAAACTGGAGGAATAAAGATGAGAATTTCAATTGATCGTAAAGCTCTGCAATGGTTCCAGGAAGAATTACGTATAAAGCACGGTGAATCTGTACGTTTTACTGTAAGGTACGGAGGGGATAGTTCAATTCAGCCCGGATATTCTTTAGGGGTTGTTGCTGAGAAACCCGATGGCGAAATAGTGTCAGTTGAGAAGGAAGGTATTATATTTTTTGTAGATTCTGATGATCTTTGGTATTTTCAAAACTATGATTTATTTGTAAGTTATCATGAGGAAATGGAAGAAATTCAATTTAATTATGTAAAATAATAACTTTATTAAAAATGAATAAGTTTTATATAAAAATTATATTTAAGAGATAGTGAAATAAATATCATATAGTAACGAGCTGTATTTATGTACAGCTCGTTTTTTCTATTTCTCAAATAAAATTAGAATAATTGTATATTTGGAGGTGTTATATGAAAAATCTTTATATCTTGTTTTTGAAAATACGCAAAGAAGTCTATCCTTTCTTTATAAAATATAAGAATTATTTTCAAAAAATTGTATTGTTACAGTAAGAAAAGTGTAGGAAACTTATCATTATAAAATAAATTGAAATCTTCTAAAAACTCTGATACATTGAAATAGAAATGTAGTTTCACAATATTGTAAAGGCTTACAGTTATGTGCACGAAGATCTATTAGGATTGGAGGAAATAATGATGAAAGCTGAAGAGAAATTTTCCCCGGGATTAGATGGTATAGTGGCAGCGGAGACGAAAATCTCGTTTCTTGACACAGTAAAAGGTGAAATTGTAATTCAAGGGTATGACTTAATCGAACTCTCAAAAACAAAAGAGTATTTAGACATTGTGCACCTTTTATTGGAGGAACACCTACCGAATGAAGATGAAAAAGTAACACTTGAAAAGAAATTAAAAGAAGAATATGCAGTACCAGAAGGTGTATTCAACGTACTAAAGGCATTGCCTAAAGAGACGCATCCCATGGATGGATTACGTACAGGTGTGTCAGCGTTAGCTGGTTACGATAATGATATCGAAAACCGCTCGTTAGAAGTGAATAAAAGCCGAGGGTACAAGCTGCTAAGTAAAGTGCCAAACATTGTAGCGAATAGCTATCATATTTTAAATAATGAGGAGCCAATTGAACCTCTTAAAGAATTATCTTATAGTGCGAATTTCTTCTATATGTTAACTGGTAAAAAACCAACTGAACTTGAGGAAAAGATCTTTGATCGTTCCCTTGTTTTATATAGTGAGCATGAAATGCCAAACTCTACATTTACAGCTCGCGTTATTGCATCAACACAATCAGATTTATACGGTGCCTTAACAGGTGCAGTTGCATCTTTAAAAGGAAGTTTACATGGCGGTGCAAATGAAGCGGTTATGTACATGCTTTTAGAAGCTGGTAATGTTGAGAAATTTGAAGAGTTATTACAGAAGAAACTATATAACAAAGAAAAAATTATGGGCTTTGGACACCGTGTTTATATGAAGAAGATGGATCCAAGAGCACTTATGATGAAGGAAGCTTTAAAACAGTTATGTGATGTAAAAGGTGATTATACACTATATGAAATGTGTGAAGCTGGAGAAAAGATTATGGAAAAAGAAAAAGGAATTTATCCAAATCTTGATTATTATGCAGCTCCAGTATATTGGATGCTAGGTATTCCAATTCAACTTTACACACCAATCTTCTTTAGCTCTAGAACAGTGGGGTTATGTGCGCACGTTATTGAGCAACATGCAAATAATCGTTTGTTCCGTCCTCGTGTAAATTATATTGGCGAGCGACATGTACTTAGTAAATAAGAACAACTGGGGAGTTGTTAGCGCCGCCCGCCAGATGGGTGTTTGACCGACACCCATCATTAATAATAACGAATTTTCGACAGAAAGGGAAGAATAGCATGATTAAAACAAATGAAATTAAGCAAAAAGATGCATTATTAGAAGAGATTACCGATTATGTATTAAATAAAGAGGTTACTAGTGCAGAAGCATTCAGTACAGCTCGTTACGTATTACTTGATACACTTGGATGTGGAATTTTAGCACTGCAATATCCAGAATGTACGAAATTACTAGGACCAGTTGTGCCAGGAACAATCGTGCCAAATGGTACACGTGTACCAGGTACGTCTTATGTACTAGATCCAGTAAAAGGTGCATTTAATATCGGATGTATGATCCGTTGGTTAGACTATAACGATACTTGGCTTGCAGCAGAGTGGGGACATCCATCTGATAACCTAGGCGGAATTTTAGCAGTTGCAGATTATATTAGCCGTGTTCGTATTTCAGAAGGAAAAGAAGCTTTAAAAGTACGTGAAGTATTAGAAATGATGATTAAAGCACATGAAATTCAAGGCGTGCTTGCTTTAGAAAACAGCTTAAACAGAGTTGGTCTTGACCATGTATTATATGTAAAAGTAGCAACAACTGCAGTAGTTGCGAAAATGCTTGGCGGAACACGTGAAGAAATCTTTAATGCATTATCACATGCGTGGATTGATAATTCTAGTCTTCGTACATATCGTCATGCTCCAAATACGGGCTCACGTAAATCATGGGCTGCAGGTGACGCAACGAGCCGCGGTGTTCATCTTGCAATGACTGCTCTAAAAGGTGAAATGGGTTATCCAACAGCATTATCTGCGCCAGGATGGGGATTCCAAGATGTATTATTCAATAAACAAGAATTAAAATTAGCAAGACCACTAGAGTCATATGTAATGGAAAATGTATTATTTAAAGTGTCATATCCAGCAGAATTCCATGCACAAACGGCTGCAGAATGTGCAGTGAAGTTGCATCCGGAAATTAAAGAGAGATTAGATGAAATTGACCGTATTACAATTACAACTCATGAATCAGCAATTCGTATTATTGATAAAGAAGGTCCATTAAATAACCCAGCTGATCGTGATCATTGCTTACAATACATTACGGCAATTGGTTTATTAAAAGGAGATATTGTTGCAGACGATTATGAAGATGCAGTAGCAAACGATCCACGTGTAGATGAATTACGTAATAAGATGGTTGTTGTTGAAAACAAACAGTACAGTTTAGATTACCTTGACCCGAACAAGCGCTCAATCGCCAACGCTGTTCAAGTTCACTTTAAAGATGGCACAGTAACAGAAAATGTGGAATGTGAATATCCGCTTGGTCACCGCTTCCGTAGAGACGAAGCAATTCCAAAAGTTGTTCAAAAATTCACTGCAAATATGGCAGGTCATTATTCTAGTAAGCAACAAGAACAAATTCATGAAGTTTGTTTAAATGAAGAAAAACTAGAAAATATGAATGTAAACGAATTTGTAGATCTATTCTTAATTTAATAATAGGGGGGAATTTAGAATGGCTTGGGTTGTGAAAAAACAGTCAACACAAGAGGAGCTTGCGAATCGATTCCGAGCTTTAGTAGAAGCAAATGAAATTTTGCAAATTCCAGGTGCTCATGATGCAATGGCAGCTCTTGTTGCGAAAAATACAGGTTTTTCAGCTCTTTATTTATCAGGAGCTGCTTATACTGCAAGTAAAGGTTTACCAGATTTAGGTATCGTGACGTCTACTGAAGTGGCTGAGAGAGCAAGAGATTTAGTAAGAGCTACAGACTTACCTGTTCTTGTTGACATTGATACAGGATTTGGTGGTGTACTAAATGTGGCGAGAACAGCTGTAGAAATGGTGGAAGCGAAAGTAGCAGCTGTCCAAATTGAAGATCAGCAATTACCAAAAAAATGTGGACATTTAAATGGTAAGAAACTTGTTACTACAGAAGAATTGGTTCAAAAAATTAAAGCGATTAAAGAAGTTGCACCGAGCTTATACATTGTAGCACGTACTGATGCTCGTGGCGTTGAAGGATTAGATGAAGCAATTGAAAGAGCAAATGCATATGTAAAAGCAGGTGCAGACGCAATTTTCCCTGAAGCGCTTCAATCAGAGGAAGAATTCCGTCTATTTAATAGTAAGGTAAATGCACCTTTGCTTGCGAATATGACTGAATTCGGAAAAACTCCATATTATAGTGCAGAGGAATTTGCGAATATGGGTTTCCAAATGGTTATTTATCCTGTAACTTCACTTCGCGTTGCAGCGAAAGCGTATGAAAATGTGTTTGCTTTAATTAAAGAAACAGGTTCTCAAAAAGATGCACTTTCTAATATGCAAACGAGAAGTGAATTATACGAAACAATTTCATATCATGACTTTGAAGAGTTAGATACTGGTATTGCAAAAACAGTATTATCAGAAGATCAATAGATAAAGCAGCGAAGGCGATGAAAATACATCTTTGGCAAAATAAAATGCTTGATGTGAAAAATCATCGCCTTCTATTTTCAAAAAAGATATTCCACTCATCGTAGACGAGCATAAGCAAAAAGCTATGAAAGCCGAATGATAGGGGGATACATATGGAGAAAACGAAGTTACCATGGGATGAATTCTTTTCACTTAATAAAGATATAAATCATACTTACTTTACACCAGAAGATTTTTCAGGTGATGAAGATTTAATCGCAAAAACGACAGAACAATTCGTTAAACAAGAAATTGTTCCACAAATGGAGAATATTGAACAACATAACTATAAAGTTTCTCGTCAATTATTTGAGAAAGCTGGGGAACTTGGATTATTAGGCATTGAGGTACCAGAAGATTATGGCGGGTTCGAGTTAGGAAAGGCTGTCTCAGGTCTTGTAGCAGAGAAAATGGGTTACGCTGGTGCGTTTAGCGTTTCTTTTAATATACACGCTGGTGTCGGTACATTGCCTTACATATATTATGGAACGAAAGAGCAAAAAGAAAAATATTTACCGAAAATCGCATCGGGAGAATGGATTGGGGCTTATGCTTTAACAGAGCCAAATGCTGGTTCGGATGCATTAAGTGCAAAAACAAGCGCCGTATTGAATGAAGAGGGAACAGCTTGGAAGTTAAATGGTGAGAAGCAATGGATTACAAATGCTCATATGGCAGATGTATACGTTGTTTTTGCGAAGACAAATAAAGGAATGACAGCGTTTATTGTCGAAAGAACATGTGAAGGTGTATCTATTGGATTAGAAGAAAAGAAAATGGGGATTAAAGGTTCTTCAACAGCGACTCTTATTTTAGAAGATGTTGTCATCCCTGCTGAAAATGTTTTAGGGGAAGTTGGGAAAGGGCATCACGTAGCCCTTAATATTCTTAACTTTGCTAGACTTAAACTTGCTTTTGGAAATATTGGAACAGCAAAACAAGCAATTGGTTTGTCGGTTCAATATGGAAAAGAGCGAAAACAGTTCCAAACGGAATTAGTAGACTTTACGATGATTCAAGAGAAAATTGCAAATATGATCATTGCTACATATGGAGCCGAAAGTGCAGCTTATCGTACGGCAGGTGTAATCGATGAAGCAATTCATGAGAGCGATGAAGATCTTATGAAGAAAATGTCCCAATTTGCAATTGAATGTGCACTGAATAAAGTAAATGCTTCTGAAACACTTGCTTATATCGTAGATGAAGCTGTACAAATTCATGGTGGTTACGGTTATATGCAAGAGTATGAGGTAGAACGATTATATCGTGATGCTAGAATTAGTCGTATTTTTGAAGGAACGAACGAAATTAATAGATTAACAGTTGCCAAAATGTTAATGAAGCAAATCGAACAATTAGAAGATACTGAAGTAGAAAGTGATGTAGCAAATGTAGAAAGAAACCATCGTTACATTTTATTAGCGAAAAAATTGTTGAAACAATCTTTGAAAACGCTCTCTAAAACTCCAGGCCTAAAAATTGACCAAGAACAAGAATATTCACGTGTAATTTCAAATATGTTGACGGACGTGTACGTCATGGAATCAGCGTTTTTACGTACGAGAAAAGCGGTAAGTAAAAATGGTGAGGAAAAAGAACGTACGAAGCAATTAATAACGGATGTTATTTGTGAAGAAGGATACCGTAAAGTAGAAGAAGCGGCGATTTCTGTACTTTCAGCGGCTGTCACAGAAGAACAAGATAGACATGTGATTTTAGCTGAAATCCGTCAATTATTAGTGCCTTTATACACGAACGTATTTACGAAGAAGAGAGAAATTGCGAAAGCTATTATAAATCGCGGGAAATATATTGTGTAAATAGGAGGAAAGCGATATGAAAAAGATTGGTTTTATCGGTTTAGGTAACATGGGCCTTCCAATGTCAAAAAATCTAGTTAAATCAGGTTACACAGTATATGGCGTGGACTTAAATAAAGAGGTGGAAGCGTCTTTTGAAAAAGAAGGCGGAATTATCGGTCTATCAATCTCAAAACTAGCAGAAACATGTGATGTAGTTTTTACAAGTTTACCTTCACCTCGCGCTGTTGAAGCGGTATATTTTGGAGCAGAAGGATTATTTGAAAATGGTCACTCGAATGTAGTTTTCATTGATACAAGTACGGTATCGCCGCAGTTAAACAAACAGTTAGAGGAAGCTGCAAAGGAAAAGAAAGTAGACTTTTTAGCAGCACCTGTGAGCGGTGGTGTAATAGGAGCCGAAAACCGTACATTAACGTTTATGGTTGGTGGATCGAAAGACGTATATGAGAAAACGGAATCTATCATGGGCGTACTAGGCGCGAACATTTTCCACGTTAGTGAGCAGATTGATAGTGGTACAACTGTTAAGTTAATTAATAACTTATTAATTGGTTTTTATACAGCTGGTGTGAGTGAAGCTTTAACATTAGCGAAAAAGAATAATATGGATTTAGATAAAATGTTTGATATTTTAAATGTAAGTTACGGTCAAAGTAGAATTTATGAACGTAATTATAAAAGTTTTATAGCACCTGAAAACTACGAGCCAGGATTTACTGTGAACTTATTGAAGAAAGATTTAGGATTTGCAGTTGACTTAGCTAAGGAAAGCGAACTCCATTTACCGGTAAGCGAAATGTTATTAAACGTATATGACGAAGCGAGTCAAGCTGGATATGGTGAAAACGATATGGCTGCTTTATATAAGAAAGTTAGCGAGCAATTAATTTCTAATCAAAAATAAATTATACAAAGGAGAGAATGCAATGATTACAACTGAAATTAAACGAGTAAAAAATCACATTAACGGTGAGTGGGTTGAATCGACAGGTACGGAAGTAGAAGCAGTTCCAAATCCAGCGACTGGAAAAATTATCGCTTACGTTCCACTATCTCCAAAAGAAGATGTTGAAAAAGCTGTTGAAGCGGCAAAAGCAGCATTCGAAACATGGTCTAAAGTACCAGTTCCAAATCGTTCAAGAAATTTATATAAATATTTACAGCTATTACAAGAAAACAAAGATGAGCTTGCAAAAATCATTACGCTAGAAAATGGTAAGACGCTAACGGATGCAACAGGTGAAGTACAGCGTGGTATTGAAGCGGTAGAACTTGCAACATCTACGCCAAATTTAATGATGGGTCAAGCACTTCCGAATATCGCTAGCGGAATTGATGGATCGATTTGGCGCTACCCAATCGGAGTTGTTGCTGGTATTACACCGTTTAACTTCCCGATGATGATTCCGTTATGGATGTTCCCACTTGCAATTGCTTGCGGTAATACATTCGTATTAAAAACATCTGAAAGAACGCCACTTTTAGCGGAGCGACTTGTAGAATTATTCTATGAAGCAGGTTTCCCAAAAGGCGTATTAAATTTAGTGCAAGGCGGAAAAGATGTTGTAAATAGCATTTTAGAAAATAAAGATATTCAGGCTGTTTCGTTCGTTGGCTCTGAGCCGGTAGCTCGTTACGTATATGAAACAGGTACGAAACACGGAAAACGTGTACAAGCATTAGCAGGTGCGAAAAACCATGCGATTGTAATGCCAGATTGCAATCTTGAGAAAACAGTACAAGGTGTAATTGGATCTGCATTTGCAAGTAGTGGAGAGCGCTGCATGGCATGCTCAGTAGTAGCAGTAGTGGATGAAATTGCTGATGAATTTATTGATGTATTAGTAGCAGAAACGAAAAAATTAAAAGTAGGCGATGGCTTTAACGAAGATAACTATGTTGGACCATTAATCCGTGAATCTCATAAAGAGCGCGTTTTAGGCTATATTAATAGCGGTGTAGCAGATGGGGCAACTTTATTAGTAGATGGCCGTAAAATTAATGAAGAAGTTGGAGAAGGTTACTTTGTAGGTGCGACAATCTTTGATGGCGTGAATCAAGAAATGAAAATTTGGCAAGATGAAATTTTTGCTCCAGTATTAAGTATTGTACGTGTTAAAGATTTAGAAGAAGGTATTAAACTAACAAATCAATCTAAATTTGCAAATGGTGCGGTTATTTATACGTCAAATGGTAAACATGCACAAACATTCCGTGATAATATCGATGCTGGTATGATTGGTGTAAACGTAAACGTTCCAGCACCAATGGCATTCTTCGCATTTGCAGGAAATAAAGCTTCATTCTTTGGTGATTTAGGTACAAATGGTACAGATGGCGTTCAATTCTATACACGTAAAAAAGTTGTAACTGAGCGCTGGTTTTAATATAGAGTAAACAACCAAATCAGTTATTAGATGAAAACCACCACTATTAATAGTGGTGGTTTTCGTCTTGTTAATTATTTTTTTCAAAAGCTAGTTTAATACCAAATCCAATTAGGACGACTCCTGTTAGCCCTTGAATATAACGTTGCGTCTTCGGTTTTTTCATAAAAGCACTAATTTTATCAATTAAAAATATATAAAATGCAAACCAAATGACTGTTAAAACGAGGTAAGTAAGGCCCATTACAAGAAGTTGAATAAATGTATTATGATTTGGATTTAAAAATTGTGGTAAAAAAGTTAAAAAGAAGACTGCTACTTTAGGATTTAATAAATTTGTAAGAAATCCTTGGCGAAAGCAAGAAGTATGTTCGTTTTCATTATTCAAAGATAGATCATTTGTATCTAAGTTTTCTTTGTTTCTTACTGCTAAAAGGGCTTTAATACCGATATATATTAAATAGAGAGCCCCAACGTACTTGAAAATAGAAAATAAAAGAGCTGACTTTACAATAAGTGCAGAAAGACCAATTACAGCAGCTAAAGTATGAATTAATAGTGCAATACATGTACCAAACACTGTTTTCACTCCACCGACTTTACCAGCAACCAATGTATTTTTCGTAGCCATTGCTGTATCTGGACCAGGTAAAATGATAAGGCAAATAGACATAATGATGAAAAGAAGATAATTTTCTATCATAGCCGCCCCTCCTTTTTATTTTTAGAATATTTGATTAAAATCAGTGTAGCACAAAAATGGATTTAATAAAATTAAATTTTATTAAAAATAATTAAATAAAAAGGCTATATAGTAGCTGTAATTACACTACTATATAGCCTCGATTTTATACCGCTATTTGCGGGTAGTAAGATTTTCACCGCACAAGATTTAGCTGAAGCAAAGAAGTTAGGTGGGGGATGAACAAAATATCCCCTCATGACAATTTCATTTTATGCATTAAGTAAGTTAAAGAAACGATTCACATCTTCTTCTGAAACGTCACTTAACTGTTTATATTTATAATTCGGATTTTGATCTTTATCAACGACAACGGAGCGTACTCCTTCGAAGAAATCTTCATGTCTCATGAAGTTTTTAGCAAGTATAAGGTCCGTAGCGAAACATTCTTCAACGGATTTATCTTGTCCATCAATAAACTGTTTTAATGTTACTTTTAGTGAAATAGGGGATTTTGATAACAGTGTTTCTTTCGTTTTTAGAGCAAAGGAACTTTCATCTTTCTCCAATGAATGGATGATTTCTTCAATTGTATCGAAAGCAAAATGTGAATTGATTACTTCTAATGAAGGAGCGAGCTCGCTTTCTAAGTTTGGAGCAGTTGCAAATGTACGAATAACTTCTTTTAAATTAGTATGTACATCATCTTCTTTATGCCAATTTACACTTTCAAGTTCAGTAAGAAACTCTGGTAATGAATCAGATGTCATAAAGTAATCTGCAGCATTAATAAATAATACGTCAGAAGCTTTTAAAATAGATGCTGTTAAAGCAACGAATCGTCCTGTATATCCAGGCGCTTTATTTAAGAAATATGCAGCTCCGACGTCTGGGAAGAAGCCGATATTCATCTCTGGCATTGCCCATTTCGTACGCTCAGTTACAATGCGATACTTCGCACCATTTGTAAGACCGACACCACCGCCCATTACAATTCCATCTAAACAAGCAATAATCGGTTTTGTATATTGATAAATATATGTATCAATTTCATACTCTTCTTCAAAAAAACGTTCTGCATGTTGCAATGCCACTTCATTGGAACGCGCTTCATAAAGAGTTTTAATGTCGCCACCTGCACAAAAACCTTTTGTGCCAGCTCCTTTTAACACGATAAGTGCAATACGCTCATCGTGTTCCCACTCTTTAAGTTTTTGTCCGATAGGTTGTAACATGTCATAAGATAAAGAATTAAGTGCTTTTGGACGGTTTAAAGTAATTGTCGCAACGCCGTTTTCACTAACAGAAAATAAAACTTGTTCAGTCATAATGCATCCTCCCTTACATATCTTCTTATTCTTAATTCTTGATATGTACTGAAATGTCCTTTATAAATTTTGTCAAAAGTTGACGGTAAATATTAATTTGGTCACTGCATATTTTGACGAGTTATCTTTGCAGGATTTCAGAGACTGAGGGGGAATATTACAACATTACTGTAAGTGTAATTATTTGAAGTTATAATGATAAAAGCGCTATTATATAGGTGTGAAATGTTCATTATCAATTCTAAAAGTGTGTTTGAAGAAAAAATAAATCGTACAATTGTAATAAAAAATTTTACATTGAATTAGAAATAGAGAAAGGAGAAATCGGAATGCCAGGACCTTTACTATTGTCGGTTATTATTTTGTCTTTTTTAATGATAGGAATAACGCAGTATTTTCATCATACAGATACGACAGAAGAAGTGAAGGATAAAGTACGTCTCGTATTTCCGATTTTTATAATATCTATTTCATTCTGTATTTTATTAAATAAAGATGGCTACATTGTCGCAGTGTTCTCATTTTTCGTCGCAATCGTCTTAATTACCGTTTTATATTATGTAATGAAAGACTTTATACAAAAATAAAGATGTCACAATAGGCATTTTTATTTTGGGGGAAATGTAAAATTTCACATACCGTATTTTATATAAAATACATAAAGCATATAACAATAGAAAAGTGTGTACTTTGCTGTGTATGTACTTGTCAATCTTGCATAGCCACTATACTATTAAAATGTAGAGATTATAAAAAGGGGTTGTATCTATCATGAAATTTGAGATGCACACAAAAATTATTTCAAATGAAAAAGAAGTAAGATTACATATTGAAGAAAATATATTTCAATTAATATTGGATGGTTACCACTTATTTACAATTAAAGAAATATTGCCTTTATATAAATCAAATGAAGAAAGAATTGGAAGTGCAACGATATTGAAACTAGAGTGGGAGAACGGAAAAACTACAATAAACTATCAACTCGTTTCACTAAAATCAGTAAATTAAAAGGAGTAGAAAAATATGAAGTTATTTCATACAGCGGATTGGCATTTAGGAAAGCTTGTTCATGGCGTGTATATGACTGAAGACCAAAAGATTGTATTAGATCAGTTTGTACAGGCTGTTGAAGAAGAAAAACCAGATGCTGTAATTATTGCAGGGGATTTATATGACCGAGCAATTCCACCTACAGAAGCAGTAGACTTATTAAATGATGTGCTGCAAAAAATAGTTATTGATTTACAAACACCAGTTATTGCAGTAGCTGGTAATCATGATAGTCCGGATCGTATCCATTTTGGAAGTAGTTTAATGAAAAAACAAGGATTACATATTGCAGGTCAATTTCAATTCCCGTACGAACCTGTTGTACTAAATGATGAATATGGAGAGGTTCACTTCCATCTAATACCGTATGCAGACCCAAGTATAGTTAGACACGTGTTGAAAAATGAAGACGTACGTTCTCATGATGATGCGATGCGCATTTTTATGAATGAGCTCTCTGAAACGATGGATAAAGAAGCTAGACATGTATTTGTTGGACATGCATTTGTAACTTCTTCAGGAGAAGCGGAGGAGAATACAAGTGATGCAGAACGACCACTTTCAATTGGTGGTGCTGAATATGTAAATAGTCATTATTTTGATAAGTTTCATTACACAGCGCTTGGACATTTACATCAAGCGCATTTCGTACGTAATGAGACCATTAGATATTCAGGTTCACCACTTGCCTATTCAATTTCTGAAGAGAAACATAAAAAAGGTTATTACATTGTAGAACTGAATGAAACTGGTGAAGTAGCAATTGAAAAAAGGTTACTTTCACCACGTCGTAAAATGCGAACAGTAGAAGCGAAAATAGATGAATTATTACAGCACCCAGTAAGTGAAGATTACGTATTTGTAAGATTATTAGACGAAAACCCTGTCTTACAGCCAATGGAGAAAATACGATCTGTATATCCAAATGCAATGCACGTTGAAAGAGCGATGCAAAGGCGAGAACTCACAGATACAAATGAAGTAACGGTTTCAAGACATAAAACGGATGATTTATCTCTTTTAAAGGCTTTCTATAAAGAAATGAAAGGGTTAGATTTATCAGAAGAGAAAGAACGCCTATTTATAGATGTATTACAAACAGTGCAAGAACGGGAAGGTGAACGAGGATGAGACCGATTCAGCTTATTATGACAGCATTCGGGCCATATAAACAGAAAGAAGTAATCGATTTTGAAGATCTTGGACAACATCGTATTTTCGCTATTTCTGGGAATACGGGAGCTGGAAAAACAACGATTTTTGATGCGATTTGTTATGTGTTATATGGTGAGGCTAGTGGAGAAGAACGTAGTGATACGAGCATGCTTCGAAGTCAATTTGCTGATGATAATGTTTATACAAGTGTTGAATTAACCTTTCAGTTAAAAGGGAAACGCTATGAAATAAAACGACAACTTGGACATAAAAAACAAGGGAATAAGACCATTACAGGACATGCAGTAGAATTATATGAAGTTATTGATGGAGAAAACGTTCCAGCCGTCGATCGTTTTCATGTAACAGACGTAAACAAAAAAGTGGAAGATTTAATTGGGTTAAGTAAACATCAATTTAGCCAAATTGTTATGTTACCCCAAGGGGAATTCCGAAAACTATTAACATCTGAGACGGAAAACAAAGAAGAGATTTTACGTCGTATTTTTAAAACGGATCGTTATAAATTAATGCGTGAGTTACTTGATCAAAAGAGAAAACAATGGAAAGATGTCTTGCAAGAAAAACAAAAAGAGAGAGAGCTCTATTTCCGTAATGTTTTTAAATTACCAATCCGTGATGGAGCATTATTAGAGACATTAGTGGCACAAGAACATGTAAATACGCATCAAGTAGTAGAAGCGTTAGAACAAGAAACAACCGTGTATAAGGCAGAGGTTGAGCAATTACAAGTAGAACAAGATGTTCAAACGAAGCAATTAAAGGATGCAGAAACACGTTTTCATGCAGCAAAATCTGTAAATGAGAAATTTATAGATTTACAACAAAAGAATGAGAAATATAACACTTTACAAGAGAACCGTGCAGCAATTGAAAGGAAAGAAAAATCCTTTAAACGTGCGGAACAAGCAAAGCGCTTATTACCATTTGAACAATGGTATGAAGAAGCGATGGAAAATGAGCAGAAAGCTGAAAGTTTGTTAAAACAGATAAGCGTCAAACAAGAACAGATAATGAATAGCTTTGAACTTGCTCAGGAGAAGTATGAAGTAGTAAAGAATAAAGAAGCTGAGCGAGAAGAGGCTAAAAAACTTGTTCAAAGATTAGAAGAGTTACAAGCGATTATTGAATCATTAGCTGAGAGAAAGCTGAATTTACAAAATACCGAAATCCAAATAGGGAAATTAAAAGAAAGTATGCAAAAGTTAGATCAACAACTAGAAGAGCATACAAACAAAAAGCAGAGAATGTCTGATGAATTGCAGCAATTAGAACAAGCACTTGAGCAATATGTAGCTAAAGTAGAAGAACTAACGAATATGCGAGAAGATGCAAAAGTTTTAAAGCAAGCATATGATGTTTGGCAAGAAAAACAAAAATTCGAGCAAGAAAAAGAAGCGGCAAATAATAAAATGCAAGTGGCAGTTCGTGCATATGAAAACATGGAGCGCCGCTGGTTAAGTGAACAAGCTGGTATATTAGCTCTTCATTTACATGACGGTGAATCTTGTCCGGTATGTGGTAGTACGAATCATCCGCAAAAAGCTACAGAGCAAAGTAATGCGATCGATGAAAAAGAGTTAAACGATTTAAGAGATAAGAAGAACATTGCTGAAAAATTACATGTGCAAGTAGAGGAGAAATGGAATTTCTATCGACTACAATATGAACAAGTGATAGAAGAAGTTGTGAAGCGCGGCTACAACTCGGAAAAATTAGCTGAAACATATAGTGCACTTGTTCAAAAAGGAAAACAATTAGCTGCAGACGTTAATACGTTAAAAGCAAGTGAAGAAACACGTAAGCAGATTGCTGCGAACATGAAAAGCGTAGAAGAAAAAATAGAAGAACTTCAGAAACAAAAACGAGAAGTGGAAACAATGCAGCACCGTACAGAAATGGAGTGTATGCAACTTCGTACGTCATATGAACATGATAAACGAAATATTCCAGAAAACTTACAAACAGTACAAGCCTGGAAAGCACAGTTTGACCAAGCTATGCAGGAACTTAGGTTAATGGAGGACGAATGGAAGAAAGTGCAGGAAGCGTATCAGCATTGGCAAAATGAAAATATACGTATTCAAGCAGAACAAAAAGGTGCTTCTAATCAATTTGAAAGTGCAAAATTAAAGAAAGAAGAGACTTTCGCACGCTTTATGAAAGAGCTAGAACAAAGCGGGTTTACAGACGAATTCACGTATAAAGAAGCCAAATTAAGCGATCACGAGATGGAAATGTTACAAAAAGAAATTCAAGGTTATTATTCATCGCTTGAAGTGCTTGCAAAACAAATTGAAGAGTTACAAGCTGAATTAAAAGATAAAGAGTATATGGATATTACAGCGTTAGGTGAACACATAACAGAATTACAAATTAATCTCGATATCATTAAAGAAAAACGTCAACGTGCGCAAAATGCGGTAACATATATTTCTGATTTACATGAAAACATTAGACGTATTGATGAGCAAATTCATGAGGAAGAAAAAGCCTTCCAAGAACTTGTTGACTTATATGAAGTAATGAAAGGTGATAACGAGAGCCGTATATCATTTGAACGTTACATCTTAATTGAGTATTTAGAACAAATTGTTCAAATTGCAAACGAACGATTACGTAAATTATCAAACGGACAATTTTATTTAAAACGAAGTGAACGAGTTGAAAAGAGAAATCGTCAAAGTGGATTAGGCTTAGATGTGTACGATGCATACACTGGCCAAACGCGCGATGTAAAAACATTATCCGGCGGAGAGAAATTTAATGCATCACTTTGCTTAGCGCTAGGAATGGCAGATGTCATTCAAGCATATGAAGGTGGTATTTCCATCGAAACGATGTTCATCGATGAAGGGTTCGGTTCATTAGATGAAGAATCATTAACGAAAGCAGTAGACGCCTTAATTGACTTACAAAAATCAGGTCGATTTATCGGTGTCATTTCACACGTACAAGAGCTGAAAAACGCAATGCCGGCTGTATTAGAAGTAACGAAGCAGAAGGATGGGTGTAGTCAGACGCGGTTTGTGGTGAAGTAAGCTTAAAAAATGGAGTAGGGAATCTACCGATACTTTTAGTGTCATATGTATGAATAATAAAACGTCGTCTCTTCATATTGGAGGCGACGTTTTATTTTATAAAATATCTATGAATTATCTGTAGAAGGCGGCGTATTCTCCAAACGATTATAAGCTTTAAAAGCTGAAATTGCTGAGATAACCCCGCCTACTAAAAATAAAGTCGATCCTCCAACTAAGATGATACGACTGACATATGTTTCCCGTGCTTCTTCGACTTCTTCTTGTAACGCTGTAGGCATATGAATCCTCCCTTTATAAAAGTTGTTTTATAAATAGTATATACAAACGCCTAAAATGTGTTAAAATAACTGATGATTTTATGCAGTGGGTAATTAGATGAGTAGGATGCGAGTGGCTAAGTAAATCTTCATCACAAATTTATGTGAACTTCACATAGAGCACATATTAACATTGTATTATGTATATGTACCAAATAAATAAATAAAGTAAATGTAAGTTCTGTTTTCAAAAATTTAAAATCCTTTTATTTCTATATGAAAGTTTTAATCAAGGGTTTTAAAAAATTTGGAAATAGATCTTATGAATATGGAATTCATATAAAAGGGGAATGTCTTATGACAACATATACGAGTGAAATGAGAAAAACTTTAGTTTCAGAAGAAGATGTAGATATTTTAAAAATTATGGCGCATCCAATCAGACTGCAAATTGTAAATGAATTAAGTACGAGAAAAACTTGTAATGTAACACAATTAACAGAGTTACTGAATATTCCGCAATCTACTGTTTCACAACATTTATCAAAAATGAAGGGTAAAGTGTTACGAGCAGAGAGAAGAGGTTTAGAAATTTATTATCATATTAACAATTTAAAAGCGAGTAAGATTGTTAATGTTTTAGGGTATATAAACTAGTGAAATATTTTTATATAAAATAGCCCCTGCTGTTGAGCAGGGGCTATTTTGTGTTGTTTTATGTATTTGTATTTAAAACTTTATAGTTTTTATGATTTACAATTGTTCGATCAAATTCAAAAGTACCACCGCTTACATTTGTAATTTCAACTAAGACCGATTCAGTATAAAGTTTTAATACAGATCCTGTAATCTTTAAATTATTTCGTTGAAAAAGTATAGTATCCCCTACGTTTGCTTTCATAGTACCTCCTCATTAAAGACAGAAATATTTTTTTATTATATATATTAAACCACGGATAGATATATTAGTGAATATTTAGTTTTATTTATTGGGAAAAAATTTGTTCTCTAATAGAAGAGTATAAAGTACTCTTATGTTAAAAGTTATATTTTATTTAAGTTTATCCCGCTATTTGCTGGGCAGTAAGACCCCCACCTCAAAATTCAGTGGAAGCAAAGAAGTTAGGTGGGGGCCCTGCTGCCCATAAAAGCCCGATTGGTGAGGGTTGATTAAAGTTTCACTTTATTATAAGCAAAGTAAATTGTTTTCAGCATTAGCGAAACAATATTTCTATGTAAATACTGCAGAGAAACAAATTATTCAAAAAACAGACACTATGTAGCACAAAACGTAAAGTAGATAAGTAAAGTTTTTTTCAGGAGTATAAGAAAAATATACGTTTATTAATAAGATCTCTAATTGGTAAAATTCCAATTAAAAACATAGAAAAACTTTAATATAAAAAGGTAATCAATTACAAATGGAGAAGTAATATATACGAAAGGAGAGATTTATATGAATAAAGGGAAAAAACAAGTTAGTCAACTTAGTTTTCTGGTGAATTTTATGAACGACAAGGGGAGTCTTGTGAAAATTTAATAGTATTATAGTATCCCCTTGTGAAAAAATGGTTGGGGGAATATATAAATGATAACAGAAATGAATATTAAAGTAGTTTGTGAAGAATCGTTTTCAAAAAGAGAAATAAAAATTTTAGAGACGTTTCTTTCAACTTTATCGGGGCATTCTAATGCTCTCGTTACAAAAGAAGGGATGTTTTTAAACCCATTAAGTAAAGAGAAGAGTGTGATTTATTATCATAACTTTGTATTTGTAAAATCACTTACAGAACAAATGTGTGCAGAATTAAAAGAAGTTTTAACAAGACGTATTAAAAATGCTTTCATTATGATGGAATTTGTAGAGCCAATTGTTACATTTGAAGAAACAATTATAAACGTATAAAAAAAGTCAGGCTTATGAATTGACCTAATAAAACCGTCTCTTTAATAAATAGTAAAGAGACGGTTTTATTGTTTCACTTTTTAAAAAAGGGTTCAAAAACAAATGTAAATCGAGCTTATACAAAAACTACTTATTAAATAACTGTTACGTATTTAATAAGTAGTTTTTGTATTTCATCCTTCGTTTTTTGTAACTGATTCTACGTTTTTGACGCTCTGTCTTGTAAGTGCTTACATGAACGAAAACATCTTATACAATGAAGGTGTCAAATCAAAAGAGGTGACCAAAATGAACATAAAAAAAGTAAATTTAGCGAATAGCATTGAAATAGAAAGAGGAGGCGGAAAGGTATGAAAAAATCAACTGTTAATCCATGGTTTGTTGTCCTTGGCACAGTTATAGTACAAATGGGGCTTGGGACGATATATACATGGAGTTTATTCAATCAGCCTTTAGTTAGTAAATACGGTTGGAGTCTTAACGCTGT
This sequence comes from Bacillus sp. PK3-067, assembly GCF_056738645.1. Lineage (NCBI taxonomy): Bacteria > Bacillati > Bacillota > Bacilli > Caryophanales > Bacillaceae > Bacillus > Bacillus sp. PK3-067. The sequence goes on from NZ_CP096490.1 coordinate 2,200,815, forward strand.
TGCGATAACTTTCTCAATTACTAGTCTTTCTTTAGCATTTTCAACTTTATTTGCGAGTAAATTGCAAGAAAAATGGGGACTTCGTAAACTTATTATGATAGCTGGATTAGCATTAGGACTAGGGTTAATACTTAGTTCACAAGCTTCTTCATTAATATTGCTTTATGTACTAGCAGGAGTTGTTGTAGGTTATGCAGATGGTACAGCATATATCACTTCACTATCAAATTTAATAAAGTGGTTTCCAGAGCGTAAAGGTTTAATTGCTGGTATTTCTGTCTCTGCATATGGTTCAGGTAGCTTAATCTTTAAATACGTTAACGCACAGTTGATTGAATCAGTTGGTGTATCGCAAGCATTTATATACTGGGGTTTAATTGTTACAGCTATGATTGTAATTGGTGCTTGTTTAATCCATCAAGCTGCAGATCAAGGAGCAGTTCATGAAACAAAAACTAAGGAATACACAACGAAAGAAATGTTAGGCACAAAACAAGTATACTTATTATTTATCATGTTATTTACATCATGTATGAGTGGCTTATACTTAATTGGTATGGTAAAAGACATTGGTGTTCAACTTGTAGGACTTAGCGCAGCAACAGCAGCTAATGCGGTGGCTATGGTTGCAATCTTCAATACATTAGGTCGTATCATTTTAGGACCGTTATCGGATAAAATTGGGCGTTTAAAAATCGTTACTGGTACTTTTGTTGTTATGGCGAGTTCAGTCTTAGTTCTAAGTTTTGTAGATTTAAATTATGGTATTTACTTCGTATGTGTAGCAAGTGTAGCGTTTTGCTTTGGTGGAAATATCACTATTTTCCCAGCTATTGTTGGTGATTTCTTCGGTATGAAAAACCATAGTAAGAACTACGGAATTGTGTATCAAGGATTTGGATTTGGGGCGCTTGCAGGTTCCTTTATCGGTGCACTTCTAGGTGGATTCAAACCAACGTTCATGGTGATCGGTGTATTATGTGTCGTGTCATTCATTATCGCAATTTTAATTCAAGCACCTAAACAGAAAAAAGAACAAGAAGAAGAGTATCGCAGCGTAGCATAAGTATACAAATCTTCTATAACACTATGATTACGAAAAAGCATCCTATTCTATTAATTAGGATGCTTTTTTATGAGTTATTTTAACAAGGTTAAATTACTTTTGTGATTTTTATAGATGTAAAAGTGAGTGGAATACCCATTTGGAATATAATAAATTGATACATCATATTCGAAATATATATTAAATCTTAAATGATAAAGAAGACATTCATTAGTATTTGTAAGATATATTTTCAGAAAAATATTGAGAAAATATATACTTGAGTTTTTCATAAAGCATTGTAAATGAACGTATCTCTAGTTTATCTTCTTCAATTTTAAAAAGAGGAGTTTGAATTTTATTTATAATATAAGTACATTTAATGCGTTTAGGTATGATTTTATTAAGAAGCATTAAAATACTTTATCTGAAAAATAAAAAAAGATTGACAAGTTTATTGAGAAACATTATCATTTCGGTGTAAGATAGTAAATGAAAAACATTATCAATAAAATGGATTTTAAAGTAATGCGCACTTGACCAATTAGTTTAGTAAGTGTATTATTTTTTACAACACGACTGATAATGAAAATCAATATCATTTATGTTACTTAATGAAATTAATGTTTATGTGAAAGGATAGAGAAAATGAACTTAGGGGAATTTGATGGGCAAACAGTTTTAGTAACAGGTGCAGCACAAGGCATAGGCAGTGTTGTTGCCAAAATGTTTTTAGAAAGAGGAGCCACAGTTATTGCGGTTGATCAAAATGAAGAGGGGTTAAATGTACTCTTAAATCAAAATGAATTAAATAAAACACGTATGAAAACGTTTCGTTTAGATGTGAGTAATAGCGCTGCTGTTGAAGACATGGTAAATCATATTGCAAATGAAATAGCGCCAATAGATATTTTAATAAATGTTGCAGGGGTTTTACGTATGGGACCAATTCATTCGTTAAGTGATGAAGATTGGAATAAAACATTCTCTGTAAATACTACAGGGGTTTTCAATATGTCCCGAGCGGTAAGTAAAAATATGATGTTAAGAAAATCAGGGGCAATTGTTACAGTCGGTTCAAATGCGGCAAATACGCCGAGAATGGAGATGGCTGCGTATGCTGCGTCAAAGGCTGCAACGACGATGTTTATGAAATGTTTAGGACTAGAGCTTGCGGCATACAATATACGCTGCAACTTAGTTTCTCCAGGTTCTACTGAAACTGAGATGCAAAGATTACTATGGGCTGATGAGAATGGAGCTAAAAATATAATTGCTGGTTCTCAAAATACATATAGACTCGGAATTCCATTACAAAAAATTGCACAACCTTCAGAAGTTGCTGAAGCCGTGTTATTTTTAGCCTCAGATAGAGCAAGTCATATTACAATGCACAATTTATGTGTCGATGGCGGTGCTACGTTAGGAGTTTAATCAAAATTCAGGAGGTTATTATATTATGAATGAACATATAGCTGTAAAGGAATTGTCAGAAAAACTTTTAGAAGATTATAAGACTGAATCTTCATTCTTTTTTGCTTCACCAACTCGAACGATATTAGCAGAAGGAGAGTTTACTACAGTAAAGCATCGTGAAATTGAAAATTTCCCAGAGCTTGTGCAAGCGACATTAAGTAATGCGAAACAAGCTGGAAATCCAAATCCTATCGTTGTGGGTGCTTTGCCATTCGATCGTAGAAAAGAAGTCCAACTTATCGTACCAGAATATAGTAGGATTTCTGAGCGTTTACAATTGGATACAACAAATCAGCTTGAAACAAATGAGAACGTAACATTTGAAATGACGCCAATGCCAGACCCTGAAGTTTATATGAATGGTGTGAAGCAAGGAATTAAAAAAATACAGGACGGTGATTTAAAGAAAATCGTTCTATCTAGATCGTTAGATGTTAAATCTTCGGAAAAGATTGATAAGCAAAAACTTCTGCGAGAATTAGCAGAGCATAATAAGCATGGTTATACATTTGCTGTGAATTTACCGAAAGATGAAAAAGAGAACAGTAAGACGCTAATTGGAGCAAGTCCTGAATTACTTGTTTCACGTAATGGTATGCAAGTTATTTCTAACCCGTTAGCTGGTTCAAGGCCACGTAGTGAGGACCCAGTAGAAGATAAAAGAAGAGCAGAGGAATTACTTTCTTCTCCAAAAGATTTACATGAACATGCGGTAGTAGTGGAAGCGGTTGCCGCTGCACTTCGTCCGTATTGTCATACATTACATGTTCCAGAAAAGCCATCAGTTATTCATAGTGAAGCGATGTGGCATTTGTCTACAGAAGTGAAAGGTGAACTGAAGGATCCAAATACTTCTTCTTTACAATTAGCAATTGCCCTTCATCCTACGCCAGCAGTTTGCGGAACTCCGATGGAAAAAGCAAGAGAGGCTATACAGCATATTGAGCCATTTGACCGCGAGTTCTTTACAGGAATGCTAGGATGGAGCGATTTAAATGGAGATGGAGAATGGATTGTTACAATTCGTTGTGCTGAAGTACAAGAAAATACACTGCGTTTATATGCAGGAGCTGGAGTTGTTGCTGAGTCAAAACCAGAAGATGAGTTAGCAGAAACATCAGCTAAGTTCCAAACAATGCTAAAAGCTTTAGGGTTAAGAGATAGTTCACTTAATGAAAAATAGGGGGAAGAAAGAATGCTAGTAGGTTATACAGAATGGCCAAAAGAATTTGCCGATCGTTACCGAGAAGAAGGATGTTGGCTTGGTGAAACATTTGGAGGAGTGTTAAGAGAGCGGGCTGAGAAATATGGAGATCAAATCGCGGTTGTAAGTGGTAAGAAGCATATAACATATAGTGAACTTAATAAAAAGGTAGATCGTTTAGCAGCAGGTTTACTGAATTTAGGAATAAAGAAAGAGGACAGAGTTGTAATCCAGTTACCTAACATTATCGAGTTTTTCGAAATATGTTTTGCACTATTTCGAATTGGAGCGCTTCCTGTCTTTGCACTGCCGTCACATCGAAGCAGTGAAATTAGTTATTTTTGTGATTTTGGCGAGGCGAGCGCTTACGTTATTTCAGATAAGGCTCTCGGTTTTGATTATCGAAAACTAGCAAGAGAAGTGAAAGAGAAAGTGCCAAATTTACAACATGTAATTGTAGTGGGAGAAGAAGAAGAGTTTGTGAACATAAATGATCTGTATATGGATCCCGTCTCATTACCAGAAGTTCAGCCAAGTGATGTTGCGTTTCTCCAATTATCAGGAGGCACAACAGGTCTTTCTAAATTAATTCCTAGAACACATGATGACTATATTTATAGTTTACGTGTTAGCGCTAAAATTTGTAATTTGAATGCAGAAAGCGTCTATATGGCAGTTCTTCCAGTAGCACACAATTACCCAATGAGTTCTCCAGGGACATTTGGAACTTTCTATGCGGGTGGAAAAGTGGTATTGGCAACTGGTGGTAGTCCAGATGAGGCATTTGCTCTTATCGAAAAAGAAAAAGTTACAATTACAGCGCTCGTTCCGCCATTAGCAATGATTTGGCTTGATGCTGCATCTTCTCGTAATACCGATTTATCGAGCCTAGAGGTTATTCAAGTAGGTGGTGCTAAGTTTAGTGCTGAGGTAGCAAGACGTATACGCCCTACATTTGGATGTACGTTACAGCAAGTATTCGGTATGGCGGAAGGATTAGTGAACTATACAAGATTAGACGATCCGGAAGAAACTATTATTCATACACAAGGTAGACCAATGTCTGCACTCGATGAAGTACGAGTTGTTGATGAAAATGACAACGATGTACAACCGGGCGAAGTAGGTAGTTTATTAACACGAGGTCCATATACAATTCGTGGTTACTATAAAGCCGAAGAGCATAATGCACGATCATTTACAAAGGATGGATTTTATCGCACAGGTGATCTTGTAAAAGTAAATGAACAAGGATACATCATTGTAGAAGGAAGAGATAAAGATCAAATTAACCGCGGTGGTGAGAAAGTTGCTGCAGAAGAAGTTGAAAATCATCTATTAGCACACGATGCGGTCCATGACGTAGCAATTGTATCTATGCCTGACGATTATTTAGGTGAACGCACCTGTGCTTTTGTTATAGCTCGCGGACAAGTTCCGGCAGTAAGTGAATTAAAAATGTTTTTAAGAGAACGTGGTATAGCGGCTTATAAAATTCCAGATCGAATTGAATTTATTGAATCATTTCCGCAAACAGGAGTCGGAAAAGTCAGCAAAAAAGAACTACGTAAAGTCATTGCTGAAAAACTTATTACAGTAAAACAATAATAAAAACCGGAAGGAAGTGATTAGATGGCTATTCCATCTATTTCAGTATATAAAATGCCAATTGAATCAGAACTACCGAAAAATAAAGTGAATTGGACACCAGATCCGAAACGTGCAGTACTTTTAATTCATGACATGCAAGAATATTTTCTTGATGCATATAGCGATAAAGAATCACCAAAAGTAGAACTTGTTTCAAATATTAAAATGATAAGAGAAAAATGTAAGGAACTTGGTATACCAGTTGTTTATACAGCACAACCTGGTGGGCAAACGTTAGAACAACGAGGTTTATTACAAGACTTTTGGGGTGACGGTATACCTGCTGGACCAGATAAAAAGAAAATTGTTGATGAACTTACTCCTGATGAAAATGATATATTCCTAACAAAATGGAGATATAGTGCATTTAAAAAGACAAATCTATTAGAAATTTTAAATGAACAAGGAAGAGATCAACTCATTATTTGCGGTATTTATGCGCATATTGGCTGTCTTTTAACAGCTTGTGAAGCATTTATGGATGGTATAGAGCCGTTCTTTGTAGCAGATGCAGTTGCTGATTTTTCACTAGAGCATCATAAACAAGCATTGGAGTATGCATCTAATAGATGTGCAGTAACGACATCAACAAACCTACTGTTAAAAGATTTACAAAGTGTAAAAGGTGATGAGGGTGAAGGAATCACTATACAGGAAGTGCATGAACTAGTTGCACAACTACTTCGTGAGCCAGTAGAGAGTATTGATATTGATGAGGACTTATTAAATAGAGGGCTTGATTCGGTCAGAATTATGAGTTTAGTAGAGAAGTGGCGTCGTGAAGGGAAAGAAATCACTTTTGCAGATTTAGCAGAACGTCCAACTGTTACAGGTTGGTACAGTTTACTATCTTCACAAACAGCACAGGTGCTGTAACAAATAGACTACATAATAAAGGGGTAGTAAAGAATGCCTAACAGTCAAAAGATTCGTCATTCGTTATCATCTGCGCAGTCTGGTATGTGGTTTGCGCAACAATTAGATCCGCTTAATCCAATTTATAATACTGGGGAATATGTAGAAATAAACGGAAATATTCATCAAGACATTTTTGAATTAGCTGTACGTAAAGTTGTAATGGAAACAGAAGCACTTCATGTTCGCTTCGAAGAGGATGAAATTGGCCCATGGCAAGTTATTGAAGAATCACAGTTTCATATGCATTTTATTGACGTTCGTAAAGAAGAAAATCCTGAAGAAGCTGCTAAAGTATGGATGAAAAATGATTTATCTATGCCAGTCGATTTGAAAAAAGATACTTTATTTACTGAAGCACTTATTCAAGTTGAAAATAATCGTTTCTTTTGGTATCAGCGCATCCATCACATTGTGATGGATGGCTATGGATTTTCACTTCTTAGCCAAAAAGTAGCGAATGAGTATACATCACTTATAGAAGAAACAAACAAGAATGAAAAACCATTTGGTTCTCTTGCAAAAGTCGTGCAAGAAGATATTGAGTATCGTGAGTCTAAACAATTTCAGGAAGATCGTACTTTTTGGTTAGAAAAGTTTGCAGATGCCCCAGAAGTTGTAAGTTTGGCAGAACGAGCACCGAGAACATCAAATGGATTTTCACGAGAAACAGCTTATTTATCTAGTTCTAGCACGAAAACTTTACTAGAAGATATCAATATTTCGTTAACAAGTTGGCCGGAATTCATTGTGGCTGTAACAAGTATTTATATGCATAAATTAACAGGTGAAAATGATATTGTTTTAGGTTTACCGATGATGGGACGTCTAGGTTCTGTATCTATTCATACACCAAGTATGGTAATGAATTTAGTTCCACTTCGTATTACAGTAACTCCAAATATAACTCTTGCGGAATTATTGCAGCAAGTTTCTAAAGAAATCCGAGATGTACGTCGCCATTATAAATACCGTCATGAGGAATTAAGAAGAGATTTAAAGTTACTAGGTGAAAATCAAAGGTTGTTTGGACCGTTAGTGAATGTTATGCCTTTTGATTACGGGCTTAATTTTGCTGGAAATCGTGGTATTACGCATAACTTATCAGCAGGACCTGTCGATGATTTATCGATAAATGTATATAAACGTTTTGATCAAAATGAGATAATGATTCATTTTGATGCAAATCCTGAAGTATATAATAACGCGGAGCTAGCATTGCATAAAGAAAGATTTATGAATCTATTTGAATTAGTAATAAATAATTATGAGAAAAACGAGTCGATTGGAAAAATAAACATTACTCTGCCTGAAGAAAATCATAAAGTTTTATTGGAATGGAATGAAACGAAGGAAGACGATGAATTAATCAGTCTGCCTATATCATTTGAAAAACAAGTGAAAAAAAATCCCAATAAACTAGCGATTACTTGTGACGGTGTAATCCTTACGTATAAAGAGCTAAATGAACGAGCGAATGAACTAGCACATTATTTAGTAGAAGAAGGAATACGACCAAATCAGTTTGTAGCTTTAGTATTCCCTAGATCAATAGAAATGGTAGTTAGTATGCTAGCAGTCTTAAAGGCTGGTGCAGCGTATTTACCAATAGATCCAGAATACCCAGCAGATAGAGTTACTTATATAGTAAATGATGCAAAACCAGTTTGTATCATAACACATTCATCTGTTTCATCTAAGTTAGTTATAGAAAAGGATATGAAAAAAATTGTATTAGATGACGAAGAAACGAAACTAGCGTTACATACATATTCTCGTATGAATATAGCATGTAAGAATGATGTATCACTGTTAAACCCAGCCTATACAATATATACTTCAGGCTCAACAGGAAACCCAAAAGGTGTAATTGTTCCTATGAGAGGTTTAAGTAACTTTTTAATGGCTATGCAACAAAAGTTTTCATTAAATGAAAATGATCATTTATTAGCAGTTACAACGTTTGCATTTGATATTTCTGCACTAGAAATTTATTTACCTCTTATTAGTGGTGCAAGTTTAACAATTGCGCAAAAAGAAGACATACAAGAGCCTTCTGCATTAACGACACTTTTACATGAAGAAAGAGTGACCATTATGCAGGCTACACCGACGCTTTGGCAGGCGTTAGTAACTGATTATCCAGAGAAGCTACAAGGGCTAAGCATACTTGTTGGTGGTGAAGCTCTTCCAGCGCATTTAGCAAATAAATTACGAGAATTAGGTTGCTCAATAACTAATTTATATGGACCAACTGAAACGACGATTTGGTCTACTTTCATGAACATTGATGAAGGTGAAAAGGGCATACCTCCTATTGGAAAACCAATTTGCAATACAGAAGTGTATGTATTGGATGCAGGGTTACAACCAGTGCCACCTGGAGTTATTGGGGAATTATATATTGCAGGGGAAGGACTTGCAAGCGGATATTTAGGAAAACCTGAGTTAACAGCTGAACGGTTTGTTGCAAATCCTTATGGAGAATCAGGGAAGCGCATGTACCGTACAGGAGATCTTGTGAAATGGCGTAGTGATGGTGCGTTAGAGTACATTAGTCGCGCAGATCATCAAATTAAAATTCGTGGATTCCGAATTGAATTAGCTGAAATTGAAACGGTATTACAACGACATGAAAATATTCAACAAGCGGTAGTAATGGTACGAGAAGATCGTGCAAATGATAAACGCATCATTGCGTATATCGTTGCAGAAGAAAAGGAACCGATTAATCTTTCAGAAATTCGTTCTTATGTTTCAGAAAGTTTAGCGAATTATATGATACCATCGACATTTGTTGTGCTAGAAGTATTACCATTAACGCCAAATGGTAAGGTTGACAGAAAGAAATTACCTGCTCCTGATTTTAATGGAATGAACAATGAGAGAGTTGCTAGAAATCCGAAAGAAGAAATATTATGTGATTTATTTGCAGAAGTACTTGGTGTTTCTCGAATTAGCATTGATGATAATTTCTTTGAAATGGGTGGACATTCACTTCTCGCATCTCGTTTAATGGCAAGAATTCGTGAAACGTTAAGTGTGGAATTAGGAATTGGGAAACTATTTGAATCACCAACTGTTGCCGAACTGGCGAAACAATTAAACCATGCAAAAAGCGCAAGACCAGCTATTCAGAAAGCAAGTAGGCCAAATGAAGTTCCACTTTCATTTGCACAGCGCAGGTTATGGTTCTTAAATTGTTTAGAAGGTCCAAGTCCTACTTATAATATTCCGCTAGTCATTCGTATGAATGGAATATTGAATCGGGAAGCATTACAAGGTGCTTTTTATGATGTAGTTGAGAAACATGAAACACTTAGAACAATTTTCCCTAACGTATTAGGTAGTTCCTATCAGAAAATTTTAGATATGGAAAACTTAAATTTAGAAATGGTTATAACTAATACATGTAAAGATGAATTAGAAAGTGTACTTTCAGAGGCGGTAAGATATAGCTTTAACCTCGATTTTGAGCCGGCAGTTCGTTTGCAACTTTTTACAATGAGTGAAAACGAACATGTATTATTAATTCTATTACATCATATTGTAGGTGATGGCTGGTCATTACAGCCGTTAACGAGAGATTTTACAGCGGCGTATAAAGCGCGATGTCAAGGTGACAGAGTTCAGCTGGAGACACTACCAGTTCAATACGCAGATTATGCACTTTGGCAACAGCAATTGCTAGGTGATGAAACGACACAAGAGAGTCTTATTTCAACACAATTAGATTTTTGGAAAGAAGAACTTAAAGGTTTACCAGACCAAATGGAGTTACCTACAGATTTCCAGCGTCCAATTGAGACGAGTTACCGCGGGGAAACAATTCATTTTCATATAGATGAAGGTATGCATAGTAGGTTAGTAGAGCTTGCACGTAAAAATGGAGTTAGTTTGTTTATGGTATTGCAAGCAGGGCTTAGTGCACTATTTACAAGATTAGGTGCAGGCACTGATATACCAATTGGAAGTCCGATTGCTGGAAGAAATGATGATGTACTTTCAGATATTGTTGGTTTATTTGTAAATACATTAGTGTTACGTACAAATACTTCAGGAGATCCAAGTTTTAAAGAATTATTAAATAGAGTGAAGCAGGTAAATCTTGCAGCTTATGAAAATCAAGATGTTCCATTTGAAAGGCTTGTTGAAGTATTAAATCCAGTACGTACTCGAAACAGCCATCCGTTGTTTCAAGTTATGTTAGCTTTTCAAAATACACCAGAAGCAACGTTTCATGTACCAGATTTAGAAGCGAGCCTTGAAATTCAAAGCGTTGGTTCTGCAAAATTTGATTTAACATTTGAAATTAGTGAGAGTAACGGGGTTGATGGTACTCCGAACGGTTTACATGGATTACTAGAGTTTAGTACCGATTTATATAAACGTGAAACGGTTCAAAAACTAATAGAACGATTCATTTTGTTATTAGATGATGCAACTACAAATCCAGATCAATCCATTGGCAGATTAGAAATATTAACTTTAGCAGAGAAAAATACAGTGTTAGAAAAGTGGAATGGTGGTTTTCAAATTGCACCAGAAATGACATTGCCACAATTGTTTGAAAAGCAGGCTCATATAAATCCAAATTCTATTGCTGTTGTCTTTGAAGATAAGAAATTAACTTATGAAGAGTTAAATAGAAAAGCAAATAAAATAGCTCGATTCCTAATAGCAAAAGGGATTGGTCCTGATCAACTCGTTGCTTTAGCGATGCCAAGATCATTAAACATGGTTGTAAGCTTATTAGCTGTTCTTAAAGCTGGTGCTGGATACCTTCCGTTAGATCCAGATTACCCAGCAGACCGTATTTCATTTATGCTACACGATGCGAAACCATCATGTGTTTTAACGAATTCAGAAGTGGAAATTGAATGTAATGAGGCACTAAAAGTTTTAGTTGATGATGTGAAAGTAATAGCAGAGGTTGAGAAATATAGTGAAGACAATATTGATGAAGTGGAACGAATTAAGCCATTATCTCCATCACATATTGCTTACGTTATTTATACGTCAGGGTCAACAGGCAGACCGAAAGGCGTTATGATACCTCATCAAAATGTAGTGAGACTTTTAGGAGCAACTGATCATTGGTTCCAGTTTGACGGAAACGATGTTTGGACGATGTTCCATTCATATGCTTTTGATTTCTCGGTTTGGGAAATTTGGGGACCTTTATTATACGGAGGGCGTTTAGTTGTAGTCCCACATACTGTAAGTCGCTCGCCGAAAGAATTTTTACAGCTTCTTGTTAAAGAAAAGGTTACGGTTTTAAACCAAACTCCATCAGCGTTCTACCAATTGATGCAAGCAGATCGTGAAAATGAAGAGATTGGCCAAAAATTATCTTTACGATATGTTGTTTTTGGAGGAGAAGCACTTGAGCTAAGTCGCTTAGAAGATTGGTATAGTCGACATCCTCATAACGCACCAAAGCTTATTAATATGTATGGTATTACAGAGACGACAGTACATGTTAGTTATATTGAATTAGATGAAACTATCGTCTCTTTACGGGCAAATAGTTTAATTGGGTGCAGTATACCTGACCTTAAAGTGTATGTGTTAGACAACTATTTACAACCAGTCCCACCTGGAGTAGTTGGAGAAATGTATGTTGCAGGTGCAGGACTTGCGCGTGGATATTTAGGAAGAGCAGGATTAACGGCTGAACGCTTTATCGCAGATCCATTTGGCAAGCCAGGTACAAGAATGTATCGTACAGGAGACTTAGCTCGCTGGCGTAATGATGGGACGCTAGATTATATAGGACGTGCAGATCATCAAATCAAAATTCGTGGATTCCGAATTGAATTAGGAGAAATAGAAGCAGTCATAATGAAGCACCCTAAAGCTGAGCAAGTAGCCGTTATTGTACGTGAAGATCAACCAGGGGATAAACGGTTAGTTTCTTATATCGTTGCATCAAATAATGAAGCAATTGATACGAATGAAATGCGTCAGTTTGCTAGTGGTAGTTTACCAGATTATATGGTTCCATACGCTTTTGTAGTAGTAAATGAGTTACCTTTAACTCCAAACGGTAAATTAGATAGAAAGGCATTGCCAGCTCCAGCATTTATCGCATCATCTTCTAGTCGTGGTCCAAGAACACCGCAAGAAGAAATGTTATGTGACTTGTTTACAGAAGTGCTAAGTGTACCTCAAATTGGAATTGATGACGGATTCTTTGATCTTGGTGGTCATTCACTCCTTGCAGTGCAGCTTATGAGCCGCATGAAAGAGGCGCTTGGAGTGGAACTAAACATTGGTACTTTATTTGCAGCACCGACTGTTGCAGGGTTAGCTGAAAGACTTGAGATGGGGAATGGTCAAAGTGCACTTGATGTGTTGCTTCCATTACGAGCAAGCGGGGATCAATTACCACTATTTTGTGTACATCCAGCAGGTGGATTAAGTTGGTGCTATGCAGGACTTATGAAATCTTTAGGAACAGATTATCCAATTTATGGTGTGCAAGCACGTGGTATTGCTAAAAATGAAGAACTTCCAAAAAGTTTAGAGGAGATGGCGGCGGATTACTTGAAACACGTTCGTGAAGTACAGCCTCATGGACCATATCGTTTATTAGGTTGGTCGCTTGGAGGAAATGTTGTGCATGCAATGGCGGCGCAATTACAAAATGAAGGGGAAGAAGTAGAATTACTCGTTATGCTTGACTCTTATCCTGGACACTTCTTACCGAATACGGAAGCGCCTACTGAAGAGGAAGCGTTAATCGCATTACTTGCTTTAGGCGGATATGACCCAGATAACATGGATGGTAAACCACTTACAATGGAAAGTGCAGTTGAAATCCTTCGTAAAGATGGAAGTGCATTAGCAAGTCTTGAAGAAGAGACTATATTGAACTTGAAAGAAACATATGTAAATTCAGTAGGGTTGTTAGGGAAATATGTACCGAAAGTTTATAACGGAGATATCCTGTTCTTTAGATCTACTGTTATACCAGACTGGTTTGATCCTATTTCTCCAAATACGTGGCTAAATTATTTAGACGGGCAAATTGTGCAGCACGATATTGATTGTAGACATAAAGATCTATGTCAGCCAGGTCCGCTTACGGAAATTGGACAAGTATTAGCGAAATATTTGCAGAATAAGAAAGGGGTAAGTAGAGTATGACGAATCCATTTGAAAATGATAATTACACATATAAAGTATTAATAAATGAGGAGGGCCAGTATTCTCTCTGGCCTGCTTTTCTCGATGTACCTATTGGCTGGAATATCGTATATGAAGAAGCTAGTAGGCAGAGCTGCTTAGAATATGTTGAATATAACTGGAAAGATTTGAATCCAAAAAGTAATCAAGTTCGCGAAAAAACATTAGCAGGAAAACGATAATGAAAGAAAAACTAAATCCAAAAGTAGTTGTAAGTATCGTTTATATAACTGCGATGTTTATGGCTGCGATGGACGCAACGATTGTAAATGTAGCACTGCAAACGATAAGTAGAGAACTACAAGTACCTGCATCTGCAATGGGGACGGTTAATGTTGGGTATTTAGTTAGTTTAGCTGTTTTCCTTCCGATTTCTGGTTGGTTAGGAGATCGATTTGGTACGAAAAGAGTGTTTTTAATTGCTCTTTTCGTATTTACAATTGCCTCTGCTTTATGCGGAATGGCTAATGATATTACTTCATTGAATATTTTCCGTATTATTCAAGGTGCTGGTGGAGGGCTTTTAACACCAGTTGGAATGGCAATGTTATTTCGAACATTTTCACCAGAGGAAAGACCGAAGATTTCTCGGTTCATTATACTTCCAATTGCTGTAGCACCAGCAATTGGTCCTATCATCGGTGGTTTCTTTGTAGATCAAATGTCTTGGCGTTGGGCATTTTATATTAATCTACCGTTTGGAATCGTTGCATTGCTATTTGGACTTCTATTTTTAGCAGAGCATGTTGAAAAATCAGCTGGTCGCTTTGATTCGCTCGGCTTTATTTTATCAGCACCAGGATTTGCGATGCTCATATATGCGCTTAGCCAGGGACCATCAAAAGGGTGGATTTCTCCAGAAATTATGAGTACTGGGATAGCTGGGGGTGTATTCATTACATTGTTTATAATCGTAGAACTGAAAGTAAAGCAACCGATGTTAGATTTACGTTTATTAAAAGAACCAGTGTTTAGAAAGATGAGTCTTATATCATTATTTTCATCAGCTGGTTTACTAGGAATGTTATTTGTTTTTCCACTTATGTATCAAAATGTGATAGGAGTTTCCGCGCTGGAATCAGGACTTACGACATTTCCAGAGGCGATTGGATTAATGATTTCTTCACAAATTGTGCCATGGTCATATAAAAAATTAGGAGCGCGAAAGGTAATTTCTATTGGATTAATTTGTACCGTGGTTATCTTTGTTTTATTAAGTTTTGTAAATCACGATACGAATCCGTGGCAAATCCGCGCATTATTGTTTGGTATCGGTATTTTCTTAGGTCAATCTGTCGGTGCGGTTCAATTTTCTGCCTTTAACAATATCACGCCGCCTTCTATGGGGAGAGCTACTACTATATTCAATGTGCAAAATCGATTAGGTTCAGCAATAGGAGTAGCTGTTTTAGCTAGTATACTAGCTGGTTTTGGAAGTAATAACGCTCAATCCGATTTTTTACCATATCAAGCAGCATTAATTGGATCAGCAATATTTTTGCTCATAGCACTACTATTTTCTTTACGTATTTCCGATAAAGAGGTAATGTCAAAGAAGAAAGAAAAAACATTATCTGTATCAGAAAAAGAGAAAGTACTTGTCAATGAATAACAATATACGCATGCTTTCTTATGAAAATTGATATTCGTTGAATAAAGGAGAGTTTACATGATAGAAAGTAAAGTTGTAGATTCTATTCCAACTTTGAATGAGAATGATTGTCAAATATGGTGGGCAAGAATTTCGGATTTACAGTCATGGCATTACAATTTACTAAATGATATAGAGCGAGAGAAAGCAAATTCGTATCATCATTCGGCAGATCGCGCTCGTTTTATAATAGGTTGCGTAATAAGTAGATTAGTTCTCGGTAAGATACTTTCTATGTCACCAGTCCAAGTACCAATTGATCGAATGTGCTCAGTATGTAAAGTGCAGCATGGAAGACCACAATTACCAGAAGGTATGCCGCAATTATCCGTTTCGCATTCAGGTGAGTGGGTTGTCGTTGCTTTTACAAAATCTGCACCTGTTGGCATAGATGTAGAACAAATGAATCCAAATGTAGATGTTATGAAAATGGCAGAAGGTGTATTAACAGACATTGAAATAGCGCAAGTTATGAAACTGCCAAATGAACAGAAAATAGAAGGATTTTTAACATATTGGACTCGAAAAGAAGCGGTGCTGAAAGCGACAGGTGAAGGGCTAATGATTCCGCCAGTACATATTACAGTATCAGCTCCAAATGATCCTCCAAACTTGTTGGTTTTTAAGGATAGACAAGAGTTATTAAATAATACAATGATGGAAGATGTAAAGCCTAGTTTAGATTATAGGGCCTCTGTTGCAATATTCAGTAAGGAAGTAACTGAAATTACGCAATTAGATGCGGCAGCACTTTTAAATCTTAAATAAAAAAATTATAGAAGAGGTGTTCCTCATGTTAGTAGCGGAAAATAGAAAGAATGAATTCACTTATAACGTACAAGCAATTAAAAATATTTTATTTTCTGGAGATACATCATCCATTCATGCTTTAGAAAAGCTTTTAAATGATACAGTTCAGTTTGATGTTCTTGAACAAGAGGCACTTGGTAGACAGTACATTCCGAAAGAAGCAAAGAATTTCTTTGATAAAGATGGAACATTTCTTTACCGTGTATCTAATGTTAGTTATAAAGGCAAGGTGTTATCTGAAAATCTAATTTTTGCAGACACTTCGTTTTTACCGGACGCAATAAAGAGTGAATTAGAGAGTGGAAATATTCCTGTTGAAAAGCTTATAGAAAAGATGGAAGTAAGAAGAAATGTATTATATGAAGGATATCAGCCATCTGGAAATATTATTGAATTGTTTGATGGATGTTCTGTTACAGCGAATGTGTATCCAACTAGAAAGTATCAAATTGTAAGTAAATGCAAATGTGTATTTTATATTTGTGAAGTGTATCATGCAGAGAATATAAAGCAATTGCTTAAATAAAAACAAGAAACCAGCCTATAAAATGGCTGGTTTCTTGTTTATTTAACAGCTTCTTTTAATTCTTTACCTGCTTTAAATGCAGGAACTTTACCAGCGGCGATTTGAATTTCTTCGCCAGTTTGCGGATTACGTCCTGTACGAGCAGATCTTTCGCGCACTTCAAAAGTTCCAAAACCGATTAGTTGAACTTTATCTCCAGATTGTAATGCATTAGCAATTGTGTCAAATACGGATTGTACAGCTGCAGAAGCGTCCTTTTGAGAAATATCAGCTGATTGAGCTACGTTTTTAATTAATTCTGTTTTGTTCATGTTTTCACCTCATAAAAAAATTTTTGGAATGAATGTTTTAGTATAATAGATAGTAAAGATAAAGCTATCACTATGATTAGATAGAATACTATATAATTATGTTAATTTCGTTGCAAGAGACTGAATCCCTTCTATTATTTAGGGATTAATTAAGAATCGATGCATATAAAAAGCTTTAATATGAGGATGAGGGGGAGTATATGAATGATTTTTCGTGAAAAAAATGAGAAGGAAAGTATATTAATTCGTCAACATGATCATGGTTTTTTAGCTGGAGAGATTGCAAAACATATAAAAGAAGACTTTTTTGAAAGTAAAACATATTTAAAAGAAACAGTTGATGCAATATATGAGCATGACAGAGGATGGATAGAGCTTGATAAAGTACCAATTTTGAATGATGCTAAAAATATTCCATATACATTTATGGATTGTCCAAGCCCATTACGTTTTGTTTTTTATACGATTGGTTTGAATGAAATTGAAAATTCTAATCCATACGGGGCATTGCTTTGTAGTAAACATTTTTTATCATTTCCACTAAACGAGGAAGATGAAGAGATGATGTCATTTTATAAACATGAATTAGAACGACAAAAAAGAATCTTGAAAACGTTAACAAAAGAACAGTTTGCGATGTTCGATAAACATTATAGATTATTAAAGTTTTGTGATGAACTTTCTTTATACGTATGTATGAATAAGCCTGGTGTCAAAAAGAAAGATGAAATTGATTTATTTAAAGATGGTTTTGAAGGAACAGAAATGTTTAATAGTGAAGAGGAGAAACTTATTCAAGCTGAATGGGTGGACGAGGAAACAATTCGGATTACACCATTTCCATTTCAAACGGAATTTTATACGTATGTAAAATATAAAACGATAAATAAGCATGAAATGAAAGAAAAAGGGATTGCAAAGGCTGATAGAGAATCAGAAATGAAGAAACAAACCATTCGTTTCATACAATAAGGAGGTAATATAAATTGAAAGATTATATATTAAAACAGTGTGATTATCATGCTTGGGCCAATACAAGATTATTCAATCGATTAAAAGAGTTACCAAACTATGAGACGATTTTTAATGAGCAGATACAGAGTGTATTCCCATCCATTAAGGATACTTTTGTGCATATTTATATTACAGATCAAGTGTGGTTACATATATTGCATGGTAAAAGTATGAATGAAGCAATACAAGACCGAGAAGATTTACGAAAACAAATTGAAACTAAATCGTTACATGAATTAGAAAAAATGTTTGAAAACATGGCAAATCAATATAAAGATTTTTTAATTACAATACAAGATGTGAATGCTGTATTTGTTATTGAGAATCCATATGTAGGGAAATTAGAAACTTCGATTTTAGAATTAGTGCAACATGTCGTAAATCATGGTACATATCATAGAGGAAATATAACAGCGATGATCCGTCAACTTGGTCATTCGTCGACAATGATGGATTTTGTACTGTATTTACATATGGTTAAAAAGCAGGGAGAGTAATATAGTTTGTAAGAAGGAGAGGCTTTAATTATAGAAGTCTCTCCTTCTATTTTATTCCGCATTCATGGTAGATCGATTGATTAAAGTTTTCTTAAGAAGCTTTATTTTCTTGTAATTGCTTAGCGTATTGTACAGCCTTATATGCATTGACTCTACCGTTTTTCCAGTACGTACCTGTACCACTAATTTTATCAGAAGTTGACTCAATAATTTGGCGAATTTGTGTATTACTATATCCTTGATTTGCTAAAAGAGCAGCGACTCCTGCAACATGAGGTGTTGCCATAGATGTACCACTTAATGATTGATACGTGCTTCCTTTATATGTTGAATATATATTTGAACCTGGTGCTGCAACATCTACCCAGCTACCATAAGTAGAGAATGAAGATTTTCTATCTGATTGATCTGTAGAACCAACTGCAATTACTTCGCTGTAATAAGCAGGGTAATTAGCTTTTGTATTTCCAGCATTTCCAGCAGCTGCAACTATAACAGAGCCTTTATTCCATGCATATTGAACGGCTTGTTGTAATGCAGTACCACCATTTGGAGCTCCTAAACTTAAACTAATTACTTTTGCACCCGAATCAGCAGCTTCTCGAATACCTTGCGCTACAGCATCAAGAGTACCACTTCCTTGATTATCTAATACGCGGACAGCATAAATTGAAGTTTGTGGGGCAACACCAGCAATTCCGACGCTGTTATTCGTGAGTGCTCCAGTAATTCCAGCGCAATGTGTACCATGACCATTACCATCATCAGATGTATTGTCGTTATCAACATAATCATGCCCGTAAATTACTTTCGAAGCCAGATCAGGGTGTGAGCCTTGAACTCCTGTATCAATAATAGCTACTTTTACACCCGGATCACTTCGTTGGCTATCCCAAGCTTGTGGAGCTTGAATCTTTTGTAATCCATATTGATTATTAAAATATGGGTCGTTTGGAGTCCAAAAGGCGTGAACGTAATAATTTGGTTCTGCATATTCCACATCTGGATTATTTTTATAACTCTTTATTTTTTCTTTTACAGTACCTTTTGAAAATTGTACGACTTCAAAACCTAACTTATCATCTTTAGATAAGACATTAGCTCCGACAGATTTATGAAAAGATTGCACATTACTTAAAGATGCATTTTGTTTGAACTTAACGATTAATTGGTTAGGAACGTAATCAGTAGATGATGTTTCAGCACTTGAAGTATTCGTGTTAAAGAAGAAACCACCAATAATAAATGATAAAACAGATAGGAAAACAATGATTTTGTTTTTCAAAAGATTTTTCCTCCCTTTTCTTGGATGAGTTTTTCAGCGACACTTTAATGTCGCATTCCTTTTCAACTATATAGTTAGACCATACGATTTATGACATTTATGTGAAAAACTTTTGGAGGAATAAAAAGGAGTAAATATTGATATAAATATATTTTTAATGATAGTAATTAAGTAAAAGAGGGGATGAAAAAAGGAATGCTCATCATGTATGAGTCATTCCTTTTTTCATAGATTAACTTGCCTGTTTTTTATTATTTTCTTTCAATTTCTCTGCTTGTAAAAAGCGATTCGTTTCAGCAACAACAATACTACTTAATCCAATCAGACCAATCAAGTTTGGAATTGCCATAAGTCCATTTGCAATATCAGCAAATGTCCATACGATTCCTAGCTTTAAATTAGCACCAATTGCAATCATGAAAATAAAGATTGCTTTATAATATTTAACTGCACTTTCTCCGAATAAATAAGCTACACATTTTTCTCCATAATACGACCAGCCTAAAATAGTAGAGTAGGCAAATAAAATAATTGCGATACCGAGAATCATACTACCAGCAGTACCGAATACAGATTGGAATGCAAGTGTTGTAGCTTCAACACCAGTTTTACCTGATTTCCAAGCGCCTGTAGTAATTAATACTAGTCCTGTAATTGTACATACAATAAACGTATCTAGAAAAGTACCAGTCATTGAAACTAAAGCTTGCTTTGCAGGCGAATCGGTTTTTGCCGCCGCCGCCGCAATTGGTGCACTCCCTAAACCAGCTTCGTTCGCAAATACACCACGCGCCATTCCGATTTGGATAGCTGATGCAACTGTTGCCCCAATAAAACCACCAGCAGCTGCTGTACCATTAAATGCACCAGAAAAAATAAGTGAAAATGCTTCTGGAATTTGGTCGTAGTGATAGAAAATAATTATAAGACCAGCAATTATATAAAAGAAAGCTTTAATAGGAACGACATATCCCGTCACTTTCCCGATTTTTTTTACACCGCCTAAAATAACAATTGCGATTAAAAATGACATTACTATACCAGTTAAAGCAGGAGGGAAAGAGAAATTAATTCGCATTGCCTCTGCAACTGAGTTAGATTGCACCATATTACCAATACCGAAAGAAGCAGTTGTACCAAATATAGCGAATAATATAGCAAGCCATTTCTTACCTAAACCACGCTCTAAATAATACATTGGTCCACCTGAATATTCACCATTTTCATTACTAACACGATATTTCACTGCAAGTATTGCCTCTGCATATTTTGTTGCCATACCGAATAAAGCGGTAATCCACATCCAAAATATTGCACCAGGACCACCAATTGTAACCGCTGTTGCAACACCGGCTATATTACCCATACCAATCGTTGCGGCCATAGCTGTCATGAGTGCTTGGAAGTGACTAATATCTCCAGAAGAAGAAGTATCTTCTGATTTTTTAAACGCTAGTTTGTGAGCGTATAATAGTTTACTAAACTGTAAACCTTTCAAACGCACTGTGAGAATGATACCTGTTCCAACGAGTAGCAACAAAGTTGGTAATCCCCACACGTATTGATTTAGTTGTTCTAATACTTTACTTACTGTCTCCATCTTTATTCTCCTTTTTTAGAAAAAATAAAAACCACTTCAAGTAAATGAAATGGTCTCTGGAGAAACAAGGGATAGAAAAATAAACCGATACAATCGGCTTTTTCTTTCGCTTGTCTCTGTCCTTTTACCTGAGAGATTATCCGCTAAAGTAGCGGATTTGCTCCTTCGGTGCTCGTTTTCCTCCGCGCTCTATGAAAGCGAGAGGGAGTCTCTCCAGAGATTCGTCCCCATGCAGTTCTACTTGTAACCAAGACCTGAGAGTTTCAAAGTTGGTATAACAACTTTTTGCCCCGTCGGTAGATCAATAGACCTTCTCCTGAATGGTTCATCCGAATTATAAAATTTATAAACACATTGATTGTAAATCAATAAAAACATTATAGACATACAAATTGTGAATTGCAATCATTTTTTATTTTAAAATAGTAAATAGTTTTATTTTTTTGTAAGTCCTAATTTATCTTCAACTTCATTTAAAGTAGATAAAGCGATGACAATATGTTGATCCGCAAGTCCTAAAGCTTGTTTTGTTTTTTCAATAGCTTCATTGGTTGGAGTAGAGTTATTTGCTCCGTCTATAATCAAATTTGCTGCATTTTTCATGAAATTTGCTGCGGATTTAAACTGAGTTGTGAATTGAAGTAGTTGTTTTTGTATATCTATATCTGTTATGTTTTCTTCAATTTTAAGCGTGTCTATTTCGTTCATAATTGTTTCGTACTGTTTGGAAACAGCACTCATTGTAACTAATAGTTTATTTCGATCTACTGAATCTCCATTCGTGTTAATCTCTTCCCAGGCAGGTAACCAATCTTTTTCGATGATGTCATTATAATGAGTAGTCAATTCATGAATTTTAGGTTGTAATTTCGTTTTGAAAGTTTTTGTCTCCGCTGTTTCTACAGTTGCTTTTTCGTTGTTATTTTTAACATTAGTAACATAGAAAATCGTACCGAAAATGATGAAAATAGAAATAACAACTGTCCATTTAGTAAAAAGTAATTTCTGCAATATGTAACGCCTCCAAAATTTAAAAACTTATAATTATAATATATAACAATAATGTTGTTTAAAGTAGAGAAAATAGGTTAGAAATAATTTAAATTAATTCTTTTATATACATGAATAATTAAATTTAGTAAAATGATGAAAGCTATATGCGAGAAAAGAGGGTTTTTAGTGAAAATGAATAGAAGAAAACTGTTTTTAAGTATTTCAATGGCTATGTTATTAGTTGGTTTATTTGTACTCATATATGTAGACAAAGAATCTAAAATTAAAGATTTTCCAGTGCCAATGTCAGCAATCCATATTAACGATGATAATGAAGAGGACTATCAATATATAAGTGTAATGCCGATTACAAAGGCGAATGGATGGGAGAACTTAGGGGAAAACGGGCATACTGTTAGTTTTAAAAAAGGGGAGCGGAAGGTAGCAGTAGTACATTATCCGGGAGAAATTACGTATTATTTATTTGAGAAAAAGATGAATAAGGGAGATTAGCTAAAGATGTAATTCATTAAGAGTTACATCTTTTTTTATTCTGAATCATTTGAAATTAAATTCGATAGATGTTTTGATAGATGTAGTGATAAATATGATTAGTTCTATATGTCTATAAAGAGTATTAGGGTGATTATAAAAATATTATGTGAACTAATTATTGTGAGAAGAAGATAAATTATATGCTAAAGGGGGAATTAAAAATGTTACTAAAAACAATCTACTGTAAGGTGGAAGAAGACAAAAAGGAATTGTTTTCAAATGCGCAAGAAAAATGGAGTGATATACGGCATCTAGATGGTTTTCATGGACAATTTGGTGGATGGTATGAAGATGAGGCATGTGTATTTACTTTATGGGAAGATAGAAGTACATATCAATCATTTATGAATGGTGCTCACGATACAATTTATTTAAATAGTAATCAAGAGGATACGTTTCTTTCGTGTGAAATTGAATTATTTCAAACGTTGTATGATATAACTGATACGCATTTGAAAGAAGTTGTTACAGAAGGATCATTCGTAAGAGTTGCTATATGTGATGTAAAGGTGGAAAAGGAAAAGTATTTTTTACAGAAGCAAGAAACAATTTGGAATAAAGGAATGGAAAAAGCAAAAGGAATGTTAGGTGGAGTAGTTGGGAAGTCTTTAAAAAATGAAAATCGTTACATAGTGTTAACGTATTGGAAAGATGAACAGACGCATCAACATTATGTGGAAGAGATTTTCCCAGATTTATATAAATTAGCTAATATTCATGAAGATATAGAAGAGATAAAAGGAAAACAAGCTGTATGTAAGGAAGAATGGCTTGTATATTAAACGCTGAAAAAGTGTATAAATGAATGTATAATAAAGATATTTTCTTATAAACAAGTAATTAATAGAAGACGTTATATACCCTTTCATGTTAATATATTTAAGTTATAATAGGAGGCTTACCCTTTTGTATTGTACGGTAGAAGCAGTGTGAGCTTGAAATTTTTTTAGAAAAGGATGTGCCTAATTTGCGTATCAATAAATTTATTAGTGAAGCTGGAAAAGCGTCTCGACGTGGAGCGGATAAACTAATTAATGAGAGAAGAGTAATTATTAACGGTAAGGTTGCAAAAATTGGTGACCAAGTGAACCCAGGTGATGATGTACGAGTAAATGGAGAGCAGCTTCGAATTGCTCGAGATCACGTATATATCGCTTTAAATAAACCAGTAGGTATTACATGTACGAGTGAAAAAGCTGTAAAAGGTAATATTATCGATTTAGTGAACCATCCTTTACGAATTAGTCACATTGGACGTCTTGATAAAGACTCAGACGGTTTAATTTTGTTAACGAATGATGGTGATATTGTTAATGAAATTTTACGTGCTGAAAACAAACATGAGAAAGAATATATCGTTTCAGTAGATAAGCCAATTACACCTGATTTCTTAGAGAAAATGGCAGCGGGTGTTAAAATTTTAGGAACAAAAACGCTTCCTTGTGAGGTTACACAGTTATCAAAATATGAGTTCCAAATTATTTTAACACAAGGGCTAAATCGTCAAATTCGCCGTATGTGTGAAGCTTTAGGTTATCAAGTATACACGTTAAAACGTACGAGAATTATGAATATTGAATTGAATAATTTACCAGTTGGGCAGTGGAGAGATTTAACAAAGAAAGAGAAAAGACGTCTATTTGCAGACTTAAATTACGAACCACAAGATTGGTAAAATTGTGAAGTGAAACCAAAAAAATTTGGTTTCACTTTTTTAATTAAATAAATAATTTTTTTAAACACTTGCAAAAATAAAATGAATAAGATATATTAAATAACAATAAATGGATGTTTTACAAAAAGCAAAGAAAAGGACACGAGTTATTTTCCCCGGTTATACAGAGAAGGAAGGAAAGCTGAGAACTTCCTAACGCAGAAAAATAACTTACCACCTTAGAGCTGCACTAGGGAAATTAAGTATCTAGTGCCGTGTATGCGACGTTATCGCAAAAGAAGCCATTATGTTTTTTGTGATGGGAATCTGGGTGGAACCACGGATATAAGCATATTCGTCCCTATATTTAGGGATGAATATGCTTTTTTGCATTCAATTTCATAAAAAGCGAAGAAAAGGACACGAGTTATTTTCCCCGGTTATACAGAGAAGGAAGGAAAGCTGAGAACTTCCTAACGCAGAAAAATAACTTACCACCTTAGAGCTGCACTGGGGAAATTAAGTATCTAGTGCCGTATAAACGACGTTACCGTAAAAGAAGCCATTGCATTTTGTGATGGGAATCTGGGTGGAACCACGGGTAAAAGCACGCTCGTCCCTATGTTAGGGATGAGTGTGCTTTTTATTATGAAATGGAGAGATGAAAAATGAAAGAACAAATGATTGAAATTAAATTTCCAGATGGTAGCGTGAAAGAATTTGTAAATGGAGTTACTTTAGAAGAAATTGCGGGATCCATTAGCAGTAGTTTGAAAAAGAAAGCAGTCGCGGGGAAAGTAAATGATGGATTATATGATTTACGCCGAAAGATTGAAGAAAATGCGGAAGTAGAAATCATTACTATAGATTCAAATGAAGGTGTAGAAATTGCAAGACACTCTGCGGCACATATTTTAGCGCAAGCTGTAAAAAGATTGTATGGTGATATAAATCTTGGAGTAGGGCCTGTTATTGAAAATGGATTTTATTATGATATGGATCTTCCAAGTAGTGTAAACGTAGAAGATTTACGGAAAATAGAAAAAGAAATGAAAAAGATTATAAATGAAAATATAAAGATAGAACGAGTTGAGGTTTCTCGAGAAGAAGCAGCAAAACTGTTTCAAGAAATGAACGATCGCTTGAAATTAGAACTTTTAGAAGCAATTCCTAGTGGGGAAAGTGTAACACTATATAAACAAGGTGAATTTGTAGATTTATGTAGAGGGCCACATTTACCATTTACAGGTTATTTGAAAGCATTTCAATTAACTCACGTTTCCGGTGCATATTGGCGAGGTGATAGTAATAACCAAGTGCTTCAGCGCATATATGGTGTTGCATTCTCTTCTCAAAAAGAATTAGAAGAGTATTTACATTTCGTTGAAGAAGCAGCAAAAAGAAATCATCGTAAGTTAGGCAGTGAGCTTGAGTTATTTATGTTTTCTGAAGAGGCTCCGGGAATGCCATTTTATTTACCGAAAGGACAAATGATTCGTAACGAATTGGAAGCATTTTTAAGAGAAATTCAAAAAGAGTACAATTATCAAGAAGTACGCACTCCGTTCATGATGAACCAAGAAGTATGGGAGAGATCAGGGCACTGGGGACATTATAAAGATAATATGTATTTCTCTGAAGTAGATAATAAAAGTTTTGCATTAAAACCGATGAACTGCCCAGGGCACATGCTTATGTTTAAAAATAAATTGCATTCTTATCGTGAATTACCGATTCGTATGTGTGAATTTGGTCAAGTACATCGCCATGAATTTAGTGGTGCCTTAAACGGATTATTAAGAGTACGTACTTTCTGCCAAGATGATGCACATTTATTTGTAACTCCAAAACAAATTGAAGATGAAATTAAATCAGTAATGGCGCAAATTGATTACGTATATAAAACTTTTGGATTCGAATATGAAGTAGAGCTTTCTACTCGTCCAGAAGACTCAATGGGTGATGATAAATTATGGGAGCAAGCAGAAGCAGCATTAGAAAATGTATTACAATCGCTAAATTATAAATATAGACTAAATGAAGGTGACGGTGCATTTTACGGGCCGAAAATTGATTTTCATATTAAAGATGCTTTAAATAGAAGTCACCAGTGCGGAACAATCCAGCTTGATTTCCAAATGCCAGAGAAATTTGATTTAAATTATATAGATGAAAATAATGAAAAGAAAAGACCAGTTGTTATTCACAGGGCAGTTTTAGGGTCATTAGATCGCTTCTTAGCAATATTAATTGAGCACTTTGGAGGTGCGTTCCCGGCATGGGTGGCACCAGTTCAAGTGAAAGTAATTCCAGTTTCAAATGCAGTACATGAACAATATGCCAATGAGATTGCACTTAAATTAGCACAAGCTGGAGTTCGTGTTGAACAAGATGCACGAGATGAAAAATTAGGATATAAAATAAGAGAAGCACAAATGCAAAAAGTACCGTATGTTCTTGTTATTGGAGATAAGGAAATGGAAAACGGAGCTGTAAATGTACGTAAATATGGGGAAGAGAAGTCAGAAGTTATTGCACTAGATGTATTTGTGGCAACTATTGAAGAAGAAATAAAGAATAGAAAATATTGATTGTAAAGAAAACACACTATTAGAAATTAGTGTGTTTTCTTTTTTATCTTACAAAAATGTAAGGTAAATGTAAGCGAAATCGAGGGAACGAGTTGTAGAAAAATGAGAATATGAAGTAGGAAATAGGTTCATGTTACAGGTGTAACTCTTATTGAATGAATAATTAAAAAAATCTTAAGGATTTACATGACAAAATAATAAGAAATATGTGAGAAATTAATTTTATACAAAAGGGATGGAGTGAAAGAGATGTCAACAAATGTAGTTACTGTAGAAAGTGTAGAAAAAACGTATGGAAAAAGAAATGAGAATCAGTCAAAAGCATTAAGGGGTGTATCGTTAAGTATTAAAGAAGGAGAATTTGTCGGGATTATGGGTCCTTCTGGGTCTGGAAAAACGACTTTACTTAATGTGATAAGTACACTTGACCAAGCGACAGGTGGTAGTGTGACGATAGCTGGTACAAATATTACTTCTATGAAGGGCAATGCGTTATCTGATTTTCGCTCTCAAAAATTAGGTTTCATTTTTCAAGATTTTAATCTACTAGAAAACTTATCAATTTATGAAAATATAGCTTTACCACTTTCTCTGCAAGGCGTACCATCAAGTGAGATTACTGGAAAGGTAAATGACGTTGCGAAGAAATTAGGAATTACTGAAATTTTAACAAAATATCCAACTGCTGTTTCTGGTGGACAAAAGCAAAGAACAGCGGCGGCAAGAGCTTTAGTACATAATCCAGCAATTGTATTAGCAGATGAACCGACAGGTGCGCTTGATAGTAAAAACGCAAAAAGTTTATTAGAAGCAATGCAAGATTTACATGGAAATCACAATGTAAGTATTTTGATGGTTACACATGATGCATTTAGTGCAAGTTATTGTGAGCGTATTTTATTTATTCAAGATGGTCTTCTTTATAAAGAATTAAATCGTCAAGGCACTAGAGAGAATTTCTATCAAGACATTTTAGGTGTGCTCGCTCATATGGGCTCAGCTGCTGAGTCTAAGTAGGGGGCGAAACTATGTTATTTAAATTATCACGTCATAGTATGAAAAAAATGTTAAAAGATTATATGGTTTTACTTATTGGCCTCGTTATTAGCATTAGTATTTTCTATATGTTCCAAACGATGGCGATGAATAGCGAATTTACGAAAGATAATAGCCTAATTAGTAGTATTAGACTCGTCTTTTGGGTAGGTGCAATACTATTATCTTTCATTACTGTATTTTATATTATATATGCCAACTCTTTCTTACTCACGTTAAGAAGAAAAGAACTCGGTATGTACATGATGCTTGGTGCAAAAAAGAAAAAAGTAGCACAGTTATTATTTATTGAAACATTCGGTATGGGTATTGTCAGTATTATTATCGGTATTTTAGTAGGGATGTTACTTGCAAGTGTAGCAGGAAATTTTTTAATGAATGGAATGGAAATTTCAGCAAAAGGTAGTTATGCATCTGTATACACACCAGCAATTTTAGTTACAGCTATTTTCTTCTTAATACTATTTTTCATTACTGGCTTAATGAACAGTGTCCGATTGTTACGTAAAACTGAACTAGAGTTAATTCGTGAAGATGAAACACTAGATGAAGTAAAGAAAAGTAAAACTCGCATTATTATAATGACAGTACTTGGTGTATTACTAGTAAGTATAGGGTACTATTTTATGATCAATGTAAAAATATATGCTGAATTAGGTTTTATTATAGCAACCATCGTTACAACACTTGGAACATATTTTATCTTTAGTTCATTACTCCCATTTTTTGTGATGAAAATTAAGGGGAATAAAAAACGAAATGAAACTGGTCTAAATAGTTTCACATATGCACAGCTACGCTTTCGAGTAAATAGTTTATCGAGAGTATTAGGTACTGTAGCGATGTTAATTGCATTAGGCGCAGGTGCGATGACGGCAGGTATGGCTTTCCAAAAAAATGTAGGTATTATGACAGACTTTTCTCGTGTATATGATGTTGTAATTCATGATCCGAATGATCAAGACAAAGCTGCCTTAAAAGAAATGGAAATTGTTGAAGAAAGCAAGTACAAATATAAAGTAGATGGAGAAGCGGTTTATTATTTACGTAACGACTTAACTGCGAAACCACCACTTGTTTCAGACCATTTTGATACAAAAACGTTAAAAGAGCCTGTTCGTAAACGTGTGACTGAACCTTTAACAGAACCTGTATATTCAGCTTTAGAGGCTCCTGAATTAGCAAAATTCCCTCGTATGCCAAAGGATTGGGAAGACGCAGTTGTAAGAGAGATACAAATTACGCATAATCAATTTAACGGAAAACCAGTAAGAATTGCAGACGAAGAGCATTATAAAGGAATTCAAGGAACAGAACACACTGTAACATTAGCAAAAGTAGATGATATGAAAAAATATAAACCGTTATTGATCGAAATAGACAAGAGACAAAAAGCACAAATTGAAAAAGCAACAGGTAAAAAGGTAGACTTATTTACGAAAATGACAATTTATCAGTTTATGAACAGCTTCATGAGCGGAACAATGTTTATGGGATTTTTCCTCGGAATTGCCTTTTTAGCAATGATGGCAAGTTCCCTTATGTTCAAAATATTAACAGGTGCTTCTCGCGACGTACGCCGTTATGAAATGTTACGAAAAATTGGTGTGAGACGCAGTATGTTAACGAAAAGTATATATAAAGAAATTTCATATTTATTTATCTTCCCAGCAATCATTGGCATTTCTCACGTTTTAGTAGGGCTTAACTTATTCAGCTTTATATTAGTTGACCCGTTTGTAAAAGTGTGGGTGCCAATTGGGATATTCTTAGTCATTTATTTCATCTATTACTGGATAACTGTTCAACTTTATAAAGGTATGGTAATGCCGAAAGAAGAGATAGCTAAATAGTTTATCCCGCTATTTGCCAGGCAGCCCGATTGGTGAGGGCTGATTAAAGTTTTATTTTATGAAAAGAGTCCTTGTTTTGAAAATAGGGGCTCTTTTTTATGTTTTTTATAAAGAAGGAAAAGATTGGATAATGGTCGAAAAATATAATGTAACTTCCAAGAAATGACTAAAATAATACTATTTTGTCGAGAGGAAGGATACGAAGTATGAAAGAAATGCTACAGTTATTTCGCAACAAAGTGTATGCACGTTTTTTCTAGCAAATATTTTAGAGCGACTCGGTTCTATGATTGCTGGAATTTCTTTAATGTTTTACTTGTTAGATCAATACGGAAAACAACCAGTTTACGCAACGATGACAAAAATTATGATTGCATTACCTGCATTAATCTTTTTTCTATTAGTAGGGACAGTAGTGGATCGATTTGATAGACAACGTATTTGTACAGTAAGTAACATATGTTGTTCGCTCTGTAATATTGGAATCCTAATTTCGCTTTATTACGGGATGATTATACTTGTCTTTATATTTTTATTTTTGGAAAATGCATGTATACAATTTTTCTCTCCATCAGAACAATCGATGATACAGGGAGTAGTTGAATCAGACCAATATGGTGCAGCAGCGGGTATTAATCAAATGGTAAATAGTTTGTATGCTTTGTTTGGTGTAGGAATTGCAACGATGGTGTACTGAACTTTTGGAATTTACGGGAGCATTTTAGTAAATACGCTCACTTTTATTATGAGTGGTATTTTGATTCAAACAATCTCCATTCCAGAAAAAGTTTGTTTACCAAATGGTAGAACAAAATGGAAAGAAGTTAATTTGAAGATGTTAATAACAGAGTTTAAAGAAGGGATTAGGTATATATACCTAAATGAAACTTTTAAAAAATTACTTTTGGGATTTATCGTGTTTGGTTGATTATTTTTTGTTACGTGTTTATTCCAAGCTATTTTACTAAGTGGTGTGGGATTACTTGTTTACAATTATTCGCTACAATTCTATGTATAATCTGTTTAGGTGCGCTCCCTCGATTATTTAAGGGATTACAAATTGATTTAATTGGTTTTTGGAACACGATTGTGTTTATTGGAGGAAAGTTACTCCAACCTTGGGAAATTACATATGGATTTCGAGATTCGAGGAAATTATTTCCGCAAATATGGATTCATTATTTAGAGACAATGTTTGTATTTATTTCGGCATTTTTACTGTCATTACTTATTGCGTATGTTCTCGTTGTGTGGGTATTACAACGGTCTCAATCAAAGCAACGAATGTGGAATGGGATTTTTGTCGTACTTGAAAGCATCCCAGATATTTTAATAATTTTATTATCGCAACTTCTAGTCGTAATAATCTTTCAAAAGACAGGCTTTATGCCAGTAAAACTAGCGGGGATTGGGGAGGAAAGGGCTCGCCTATTGCCAATAATATGTCTAACTTTGCCTACAACACTATTATTTATTAAGCTACTACTATTACGTTTCAGAGAAGAATTAGAGAAAGATTATAGTATATTTGCTAAAAGTAAAGGGCTTAGTTTACGACATATTTTAACAAATCATATTTCAAGAAATGTTTTGTTAACAACAATCTATTATGCAAAAACAAATATTTTATTTATGTTATCAAATTTATATATTATTGAATGGATATTTAATACGTACGGTATGTTTGTTTTTGTAAAAGAAAATTCGAAATTAGAAATATTTACAGTAAGTTTAATTATATTATACGTACCGCTTTTTATACTATTTCGTTTATTACATACGTTTTTACAAAATGTAATAAAGGAGCGTGTTTAGCATGTGGCAAGTTGTAAAAAGAGATGTGAGATTTTGGTTTGGTGTTACTTTTTTAAGCGTACTTATGATTGTTAGTATTGGAAATACTTTATTTTTCGATGGGAATATCCGTGAACTTACGATGATGTATAACGAAAAAGGAGAACTAGAGGCTGCTCCATTTTCACCGTCGAATAAATTTTGGTTCGGTAGTGATGAGAAAGGACGCGATCTTTTCCAGCTAATAATAGAAGGAGCGAAATGGACAGTTGGTGCGAGCGTAATTATAGCGATTCTACGAGTTATAGTTGGAGGAGGTATTGGTTTGCTTCTTGGTATGTATAGCAAACGTTCTTTTCCAGTTATAGCATCTTTTTTTGATCCGTTCAGCATTGTACCTATGGTTATGATTTCTTTTTTTGTGTTAAAGGAAGTTTTAGTGTTTGAAAATGGGACAGTACCAGAGCCGTTTCATTTAAGGGTAATATTTCAAATGGTTATCCTTACATGTTTAGCGGTACCAACAATTATGTTATATACAGCGCAGGAAGTCCGTCGGATAAAAAGAGAAGAATTTATGATGGCAGCAACTGTGCTTGGGGGCAGTAAATGGCATAGAGTGAAAAATCACGTATGGCCACACGTATTACCATCATTTTTTTTACTTGTTGCTCAACAATTTGTGAGTACTTTATTACTTCTCTTGCATCTTGGCTTGTTAGAGTTATTTTTTGGCGGAACAATTATCTTTGGTACAGAGGCAGATAGTGTAACAAAAGAATGGACCGGCCTAATTGGTCAAAACTTCCGTCATTTAACTACTCATACATGGATTGTACTTATACCGATTGCTTTTTATAGTATGACAATTTTAGCTGGAAATCTAATTAGTAATAGCATGCAAGATGCGATTAAGTTAGGAAATGTGAGAAAGCTAGAGAGGGAAAGTAAAGAATTACAAGTAGAGAAACAAGTACAACTAACTATGGATGACTTTTCTTTTTATAGAGAGATACAAAAATAAAAAAGATAGCTGAAGACAAATTGTTTTCAGCTATCTTTTTTCGCTTAAAGTGGTGGTAAATCAATCTTACCTTCTTCAAATAATTCTTTTATCATATGTTTCGTATAACCAGCGGCTTGACCAAATGTGATTTTTGCTGGCATTGGTGCTTCGTTAGCATCTACAACTACATCAATAATACATGGTTTATTTTGTTTTACTGCATTTTGGAAAGCGGGAAGTAGTTCATCTAAATTCTCAACACGGTATCCAATACCTCCACACGCCTCTGCATATTTTGCAAAATCAGGGTTCGTTAAGTCTGTTTCGAATTCGATATTACCCATAACTTCTTGCTCGAATTTAATCATCGCAATTTTATTATTGTTTAATACGACGACAACGATTGGTAATTTATATTTTACAGCTGTTACGAAGTCATTCATCGTCATTCCAAATCCGCCATCACCACAAACTGCAAATACTTGTTTATCCGGGAATGCAATTTTTCCAGCAAGAGCACCAGGTAAACCGCAACCAAGTGTTGCGAGCCAGCTAGAAATGACAAATTGCTGGTTTGTCATACGGAAGTGTCTTGCGGTCCATACTGTTACATTTCCGACATCGACTGATAGAATTGCGTCATCATGTGCTACTTGCTGCAGAGCATGCATAACGCGTTGTGGTTTAATTGGAATGGAAGAGTCTTCTTCTTGATCGTGTAATTTTTCTTCCCACTTTTTCATCATTTCTTGGTGATGTTCTAAGAAGGAATGGTCTGTGTGTTCTTCAACATTTTCAATTAACCATCGTAATGTTTTATCAGCATCACCAGCTAAACCAATATCTGTCGCATAACGTTTCCCGATTTGGGCAGGATCTGTATCGATATGAATTGTTTTTGCTTTTTCAGGTAAGAAGCCGGTGAACGGATAAGAAGTACCGACCATAATTAAAGTATCTGCATGCTTCATTACTTCATAAGAAGGTTTCGTGCCAATCAATCCTAATCCACCAATACAAAGAGGGTGTTCATCAGGAATAATTCCTTTAGCTGGCAATGTAAGTACGATTGGAGCACCAATATGTTCTGCCAATGCAAGTAAAGATTCTCTCGCATGTTTCGTACCTTTTCCAGCTAAAATAACAGGCTTTTTCGCTTCATTAATTGCGAGTTTTGCAGCATCTAAATCTTCTTCTTGAGGAAATAAATCAGGTAATGTAAAGGAAGTATTTGTAACTCGAGCACCACTTTTTACTTCGAATTTCGGAACATCATCAGGAATTGTAAGAACAGAGACCCCTTTTTTCGTATAAGCCATTCGAATCGCTTGATTCACGACAGCAGGTAGCTGTTCTGCTGACATAATACGCTGGTTATAAACCGCAACATCATCAAACATTCTTTCTAAATTTACTTCTTGGAAAAAGTCCGTTCCAAGTAAATCGGTTTCTACTTGACCTGAAATTGCTAGAACAGGGGCTTTATCGAGTTTCGCATCATATAAACCATTTAATAAATGAATAGCACCAGGTCCTGCAATTGCCATACAAACGCCAAGTTTTCCTGTTAATTTTGCATAGGCAGCCGCTGCTAATGCACCAGCTTCTTCATGGCGAACTTGAATGAATTTAATTTTATCTTGTTTTTTTCTTAAAGCTTCAATGATAGAATTGATGGAATCTCCAGGCATACCGTATATGTGTTCTACTCCCCAGTCAATTAATAAATCAACTAATGCTTCACTGGCTGTTTTCCCAAACATAAGTGTTCCTCCTTATAATAGGTAGATAACATTATGTTTTGGATAAAAAGGAAAAATATACAAATAAGAAAATTTATCTGGTTATTTGTAATCTAAGAATCAGTGTGGGAGGAACAAAAGTTTTACTTTAGCAACTTTAATGATGACCAGCGAATAAAGTGAACACTGTTATTAGTAAAAAACCACTAGTCGCCCACATTAGAAATGTAAGGAAAGAGAGCTGTTTCTTAGCTTTCCAAAGCATTTCATGAATTGTGACATATCCAAGTGAACCAATAGCACTTCCCATAATGAGCCCTTGCAGGTGAAGAGCTTTTCCTTCCATCAAAATGCCAAAAACTGTGCCAGTACCGAGAATAAGCGAAAGTAATAAAGTCGTTAATAAAAAGGAAATATATTTATGTTTTGTAAAAAGAAATGGAATAATTAAAGCTAATCCTTCTGGAATATGGTGAACGACAATTGCTATTAAAAAGGGAATGGCAGAGTCATTATGATTTATAAAAGCTGTACCTAACGCAAATCCACTAGGTATATTATGAATAAATATAGCGAAAGAGAGAAAAAGGAAGGTTTGCCATGCTTGTTGATCTTTTTTATGTATCATTGGATGGTGACAATAGTTATCTAATAAGCTCATAACTAAAATACCGATGGCTATACCAAGTATAGGCCCAATCATTTCGTAGCTTGAAAATGTTTCAGGAATAATTTCAAGGGATAAAAGCCCAAGTAAAATTCCGCCACATAATGCGTATAAACGATGCATCTTTTCTTCAATGAGTTGGCGTGTTGCTACTCCAACAGCACCGCCTAATAGTAATCCACCAAATGAAAAAAACGTAACAATCATTGGAATCCATAATCGTTCCATAGTATCACACTCCGATTCTTCCACTTATTTTTAGCTTACGAAAAGGAAAGTTAGAATAGTCCAAGTAATTGTGTTTGAGTATAGAGAAAAAAGTAGTGATTCGTTATAATCTATATATTAAACTTAAGTGAGGAAATGAAAAGAGGAATTGGTTATGCAACAAATTAAAAAAATAGGAAACTCATTTTGGTATATGACACCTGTTTCTGAAACAGATAGACCTATCTTAGGAATGGTCGTTGGACAAGAAAAAACGTTAATGATTGATGCAGGGAATTCAGAAGAACATGCACAATTATTTTTAGAAATGTTAAAAGAACAAAATGTATCGAATCCAGATTTCGTAGCACTAACCCATTGGCATTGGGATCATATTTTTGGATTGCCTGTACTACAAGATGCATTGTCTATTGCACATTCTGAAACGAAAAAAGAGATGCGTACACTTGTTTCTTATGAATGGACAGATGAAGCTTTGGACGCACGCGTAAAAGAGGGTACTGAAATTGCATTTTGTGCGGATTGCATAAAAAAAGAGTTTGAAGAAAAAGCGAGAAATATTAACATTATTCCTCCGACCTTAACGTTCCAGAATCAAATGGAATTAGATCTTGGTGAAGTGACATGCGTGTTAAAACATGTGGGCGGAGATCATGCACATGATTCAGTTGTTATTTACGTGAAAGAAGAAAAGATATTATTTTTAGGAGACTGTATATATGCAGATATTTTTTCTTCGAAGTGGAACTATACGACGAAAAGAACGTTTGCATTAATAGATGAATTAGAAAAATTTGATGCTGAGACATATATTCTTTCTCATGGGGAAGCGATAAATCGAGAGGAGTTTTTACAAGAGATTCGCATGTTAAAAGCAGTAGGAACTTATACAGAAGCTCATAAGGGCGATGAAGAGAAGATAAAGGCAGCGTATAAACAAGAACTAGATAGAGAATTAAATGAAGATGAGTTAGAAACAATAACTTATTTTGTCAATGGTTATGAAATGAATAATCAATAAGACACTACATTAATCCAATATAATTAAATTGCACAAAAAGAGTATTGAAATTTAATTCAATACTCTTTTCAATAGTTAAATATGTAGTTTCAACTAAATTCTAAATATAGGGGTTCATCGTCTGAAGTGATTTTATTCTATTTATTTTTCGTATAGATAGTGGTTCAAGTAGAAGCTTTCTTTGCTAATTCAGTAATATATTCAAAGAATACATCACGTTTTACATCATAAACGACATTTACAGGTCGTCCATCAGCAGTTTCCTCTGTACGTCCTTGGCTTGGTCCGTATGTATGAACGATACTATTAATTGTTTCAGTTTTTGCAAGGTTAGTGTTTCCGACAAGCGCGGTAGTTAGTACATCCCATAAATAGTAGGTAGAGTTCGTTGAGAAGTGAACGAGAGGGGGAACCATTGCATAGCATTGACCAAGGAAATCCATACCAATATACTTTCGTTCTTTTGCCCATTGTTCCCGTATGTCTATAGTTAACGGAACTTGGTTTGTACTTTCTAGTGTCACTAAGTCGATTTTAATTTTTGCATCCCATACACGAGCCACTGCTTCAGGGTCCCAAAACGAATTCCACTCAGCTGTTCCATCATGCTCTGGTTCATGTACATTGCCTGCTGTAAGAAATGTACCACCCATCCAAACGAGACGTTCAATTTTATCTTCTATGATGGGAGTTTCATATAATGCACGAGCAAGGTCAGTTAGGGGCCCGGTAAATAATAAAGTTGTTTTTCCTTCCGTTTGTAGAAGTGTTTCTATTAAATGGTGATGTGCAGGCTTTGCCACCACGGGTGTTACAACTTTTCCAGACTCATTTAAAATTGGTAGAGCATCTACATAAAATGCATGCATCCGCCAGTCTTTTGGAAACGGGTTTTGCCCGCGAGAGTTTGAAGCGGCTACTGCAATATTACCTTTGCCGAAGCGATCAATAATTTTACGACTTGCAGACATTGCGGGTTCTAAATAGCAGTCTGCTGGGATAACAGATACACCGGTAAGTTCAACGTTTTCCATTTGAAGTAATAAAAATAATGAAATTAAATCATCTACGCCGCCATCATGATTGAAGTACACTTTTTTCTTCATTGTAATCTCCATCCTATATGATTTAGTTAGAAATTAAATATGAATTGAGGAGAAGTCATCAATAATTTCCACCACTTCAATTTCTCCATTAATCAGTAGCTCAGGAAGTTCATTTCTAATATTTCCTTTCCAATACTTTCTAGCTTGTTCGATTTTTTGAGAAAAAGGAATACCATCTTCTTTTGGTAAAAGATTCCCGTCACCTTCAAAAGAACTTCCGATTACTCGTAGTTTAACAATCTGTAAAACTTCTCGATTGTAAGAATCAAATAATGCTTTCCATTTTAAAGCATCTTCATAGCTTTTTGCAGCGTATAAACAAGATAACCTGGAAGGATATTCAGGGAATTCTTGTAGTCTAACCATTTCTACAATGGTTTCTCTAGCTGCTCTAATTGTTTGATCCATATAACTTATAACTACTTTAGCATTTTCATTATTTATATGTAATTCGTCATTTTTATAGTGATTATTTAAAATTTGTATGCCATCTTCACCATTAGCATTTAATTGTTCTCTTTCAAAAAAGAAGTGATATAGAGTATTGTGTTGATTTTTGTTAAAAGGAATCATTTGTCCGATATGCATTTTTTTCCTTGTTACGATGTGATATGCGTAAAATTCTGTTTCATTCATGGTTATCCTCCTAGTAATAATGTAATGCAATGTTAAATTTAGTAATTCAACATTGAAATATATAAAACCTTTATAAGTAAAAGTGAGAATTTGAGTTGAAAGTAAAGAAAATACATGAAAACGTTTTAAATTTGTTCACAAAATGTTCACTTACGAAGGGGGTTCCAATGTCGATATAATGACAAAGACTCAAAGAGAGAGGATGATGAAATTTGCCAACAACAAGAAAAGAAAACCTCCAATTTGGCATGATGATGTGCCTTGGAATGGTTATCGTAATGACGTTTTACAATTTACTAATGAATGAAACAGGAGGACCAATTTATATTAAAGAGATTGCATTAGAACTATTAATTGGCTTTATTATTGCGCTATTAATTGAAATAAGTATAGTTGGACCTTGTGCGAAAAAAATTGTATTCATGTTGCCATTTGATAAATCTAAGAAAATAAATATTATCGTTGCGATGGCGACAACTATGGTAATCGGAATGGTGTTCTTTATGTCATTTTTCGGTATGGCTATGATGCATTTACATGGTGGACTACAAGGAGCTTCATTTGTTTCAATTTATTTTTCGATTTTTATTAAAAATTTCATAATGGCATATCCATTACAATTAATTATTATGGGACCGCTTGTACGTTTCTTATTTGCAAAGTTTGTTATGAAAAAGAAATCTTTTAATGTAGCGTAATTCTCATTTATAAAACACTATATATAAATAAAAAACACATCTCGCATTTTTGAGGTGTGTTTTTTTTTCATTCCAAGTTATTTTCATAGTGATGTGACATTTGTCCTTTTGTCATTATAGGATGATGGTTTTTAATTAAGTCAGAAATAAAGGATGAGGAGATGATTTTTTGAAAGGTATTCTATTTGCTGTTTTTGCGGGGATATTTATAACACTTCAAGGAACCTTTAATGCGAAACTTAGTTCACATATCGGTATATGGTCGACGAGTATTATAACCCATTTAATTGGATTCATTATTGCAACAACTGTATTTTTGTTAAAGAAAGAAGAGAAAGTAACGGATTTAAAGAGTGTAAAAAAAATATATTTAGTAGCGGGTGCATTTGGTGGATTCATTATTTGCGCAGAAACTATGGCGATATATTCACTAGGAGTTACATTGACAGCTGGCACACTAATGGTTGCTCAATTGTTAACGGCAACAGTTATTGAAATGAAAGGACTGTTTCATATAAAAAAGATACAGATGGAGAGATATCATATTGTGGGAACAATAGTAATGATTATAGGTATTGTTGTATTTAATATGTAAATGAAAGGAGGAAATGAATATGGAGAATAGATCAAGTTTAATTACGCATTATTTGAAAATCAATAAAACGCTCGAGGTTTTTTCAGAAATAGATACAGCATATTTTCAATTAAATCACTTTGAAAAAGGCGAGCTTATTTGCAATATAGATGACGAAATGGATCGTTTATATTTTGTTGTTAAAGGGAAAGTAAAAGTTTATACGATTACACCTGAAGGGAAGAAACTAATTCTTCGCTTTATCAATCCATTGGCCATTGTTGGTGATATTGAACTAATTCAAAATAGCAAAGCACATAATGTCGTTGAAGCTTGTTCAGATGTTGTAGCAATTTCTATTTCTAATACGGTTATTAGAAACAAGTTATTACATGATCCTATATTTATGAAGTTCTTGCTTGAAAACATTGCGAACACGTTAAAAATATCGACTCGTTTTACTGCTCTTAATTTACTGTATCCTGTAGAAGTACGTGTAGCTAGTTATTTACTTTCAATTTCAACAGATAGTAACGGGAATATGTATAAAGGGGATTTGGATGCAACTTCGGTAACGAGTATTGCAGATTTTATAGGGGTAAGTTATAGGCACGTAATACGGGTATTACAAAAATTTTATAATGAAAAATTAATTGAAAAGAGTAATGGAGTTATTGTAATTAAAGATTTTTCTAGAATGAAGGAAGTCGCTAAAGATAATATATATGAGCAATGAAAGGGAGAGGAAGATTTTGATTGGATTTAGTTTAGCTATATTAGCAGGAATATTAATTAGCGTACAATCTGTTTTTAATGCAAAAGTAAATGAAAATGTAGGACAGTGGTTAACAACTACATGTGTCCTTGGAATAGGTCTCATTAGTTCTATTCTATTTTATATCATTACAGAAAACAGTATTAACATTAAAGTGTATACTACAAATTATTTGTTTTATGTAAGTGGGTTGTTTGGTATCGGGTTAATTATTTGTATAATGGGTGCAATAAAGAGTTTAGGCCCAGCATATACGGTGCTAATTAGTCTTATTACTCAATTGATCGTTGCGTTATGCATTGATACATTTGGATTATTTGGAATGGAGAGCATTCCATTACAAATAAATAAATTAATTGGTATAGGTTTATTAATTGTGGGAGTAGGAATTTTTAAAAATCTATTTTTGAATAATAAAGCTATTCATATAAATGAGGATAGTGTCTAAAGAATATAAAGGGAAAAAGTGTAAATAGTCAGAACTTATACATTTAGATAGTAATAAGTGAGCGATGAGGAGAGAGGATAAATGAATCAGTTAATGTTGCAAGATGGTATACACTATTTGAAAATCAATGGGATTATGCATTGGTGTAAAGTTGCAGGGACAGCTCATAATACAGTTCCTCTTATTATAGTACATGGTGGTCCAGGTGGTAATCATTATGTATTCGAAAGAACGCTTGGTTTGAAGTTAGAAGGAAAAATGACTGTAGTTTATTACGAACAAAGAGGTTGCGGACGAAGTGAGGCACCACAAGATGACGGTGAGTACTCAATCAATACTCTAGTCGAAGATTTAGAGGAATTAAGAAAGCAATTACATGTAGAGAAGATAAATTTGTTAGGATATTCTTTTGGTGGACAACTTTGTTTAGAGTATGCTTTGAAATATCCAAAAAATGTTGAACAAATGGTATTACAAGCACCATCGTTAGATGATTTTAATGATATGTATACTGTGCAGATAGAAGGTTTTCTACAAGTAACGAAAGGGGAAATGAAAGAACAAATATTGATAATAAGTAAGTCAGAAATTCCTTTAAAAGAAAGGTATAATCAAGTTTGGAGTATAGTTGATACAAAAGCTGTAGATCGACTATTGTTTAAAAATGAAGAATTTGCAAAGCTAAATAGAAGGTTTTGGGAGGAAAGTCAGTTAAGTAATACAGGGAAGATGAGCAAAGTTATTTTTGGAACAAAAGCATCTTTACCGCTTATTGAGCGTATTAAAGGTTTAGAAATTGATACGTGTGTCATAGTTGGAGCGCATGACTATAACACGGGTGTAGGAATGAGTTATAGAATAACGAGACAATTGAAAAATGGTAAACTTGTTATATTTGAAAATAGTGGACATTTCCCAGATATCGAGGAGATGGATAAAGTCTGTGAAACGATTATTGAGTTTTTGGAACAATAGGGAGGATCGATAGTATTTCGGAAAATCCTCACGCTAAGAGCATACGAAATTTTATACAGTTTTTCGGTTAATCCAATAACAAACGAGATCCATAAAATGGAAGCAGAATAGAAATTTATAAAAAATGCATAGATCTCTAGAATAAAAAGAAGGAATTCTTATGAGAGTAAGGGTTCTTCCTTGTCCTTGCTACCAATAATGAGACGTTATGTTAACCAGTCATGAATAAGTATTCATCCCTATTTTCATTGTTTATAAGTGTAATTGCTAATGGTACAATCAAGATGATATAGGAATATCGTCCTGATTGTGTTTTATGGAAAAGCATTTCTAATAATCAGTACTGCAATGGGACAAAATAACTTTCTATGAATTTATATTGAATATAAATTCATATTGGAGCTGAAACATATGGATTATATAAGTTATTTAAGAAATATGGTTGGACATGAAAAAGTAATTATGGTGGTCGCAGGTTGTTTTGTGTTGAACAAAAAGAATGAAGTACTTCTGCAATTACGATCTGATAATGGGAAGTGGGGACACCCTGGCGGTTTTATGGAATTTGGCGAGACAGTTGAAGATACAGCAAGAAGAGAAGTGTTTGAAGAAACTGGTTTAAAATTAGGAAAACTTGAATTTTTTAATGTGTATTCTGGAAAAAAATACGAAAAAACGCTATCTAACGGTGATCAAGTTGCCTTAGTGAAATTGACTTATATTTGTAAAGATTTTCATGGAACATTACATACTGATAATGAAGAAAGCTTGCAACTAAAATTTTTCTCCCTAGATAACTTGCCTGAACTATGGCAAAATCAACAAGAAGTTTTGGACGATTTATTAAAGTTTATGAAAATAAAAAACTAATTACCCATCTTTTTTTGATATTATTTTACTGCCTATAACGATAATTAGGTAAATAAGCTTTCCTTATGGGCAGCTTATTGTAATTTTTTATTTGGGTTGTTTTTCTTCAAAAATGCATTGGATTTTCATAGAAAATTGTGGTGTGATGAAAATTTTAGCTAGATGGTTATGGACCGGTACCCCATAATAAAAAACAGGAATATTTCGTACATATCAAATATGTTCCTGCCTGTGGTTTTATTAAGATTAACATCTATGACTTAAAAATAAATTTATTGATTTTGAAGTTATGTTTTAAGAAGTGGTTTTAGGCAACGAGAATATAACCGAAAATAAAATATTACTAAACGTATATAACTAATGAATACAATGTCTTTTTCGGTTATTATGTTGTAAATAATTTTATGATAAAATCTTTTACATAATGAAATAAAGGGGTAGTATTCTATGGGTTATTTCTCAAATGGTTTATTAGTTTTGTTTGTGCTAATCGTATGCAGTTGTATATTTTTTGGTTAATAATATAATGAGAGTCTTATATAAAAGAAGTTATCTTAAGTGAGGTAACTTCTTTTTATTTTATATTGAGAAGGAATTCTATCTTTCTTATTGAAGTTTGTTCTAGTTATTTTTACATCGATCAGATTTGTGTAAAGGGAATTTTATGAAATATAAACAAGCCAGAGAATAGGGAGTATTTACATGGAAAATAGTATACGCTACACAAGTGAACATCCTACAGATTTTAATGGATTATTATCCTTATACGAATCTTTAGGATGGAATTCTCTTAAATTAACGGTTAACGAGTTAGAACGAATGTGTAAGCAAAGTTGGTATGCAATTTATGTTTTTGATGATAAGAGGTTAGTAGGGATGGGGCGAGTCATATCAGATGGAGTCATAACAGGCATTATTTGTGGAGTTGGTGTATTGCCAAAATATCAGTCTAGTGGCATCGGAAAAGAAATAGTGAAACGATTAATCCAACACTGTGAACAAAACAAGGTTATTCCACAACTTATGTGTGTAGAAAAATTGCAATCTTACTATGAATCTATAGGGTTTGAAGCATTCTCTATTGGGATGACAAAACATATTATAAGATAGAGGTGCTTTATCCCGCTATTTGCCGAGTAGTAAAAGCCCCACGGATTAAAGTTTCACTTTATATTTTCAGTTTACTCGTACATATTTTCAAACTTCAACATAAAGGAGAATGGCTGTATGGAGATTGCTAAAGGGAT
This sequence comes from Bacillus sp. PK3-067, assembly GCF_056738645.1. NCBI lineage: Bacteria > Bacillati > Bacillota > Bacilli > Caryophanales > Bacillaceae > Bacillus > Bacillus sp. PK3-067. Next base: position 2,244,479 of record NZ_CP096490.1, read on the forward strand.
AGAAATGTTACAACTTGAATTTCAAGAATTTGTTATTCATCCAATTCTTTTATGGGATGATGAAATGGCAGTATTAATAGATACGGGTTTCCCAGGACAAATTGAAGATATACAAGTAGAGATGGAAAAGGTTGGGGTATCATTTGATAAGTTAAAAGTCGTGATTTTGACGCATCAGGATATTGATCATATAGGTAGTCTTCCGGAGTTGTTGCAGCGCTGTCGAAGTAATATTAAAGTTTATGCGCACGAACTAGATAAGCCATATATCGAGGGGGATTTACCTTTATTGAAGGACGGAAATGTAGAGAACCGACCAAAAGGAAAAGTGAGTGATACTATGATTGACGGGCAAGAACTTCCGTATTGCGGTGGAATACTAATTCTTCATACTCCAGGGCATACCCCGGGTCATATTAGTTTATATTTGAAACAAAGTAAAATTCTTGTTGCAGGAGACTCTATGTATAGTGTGAATGGGATGTTAGGAGGAATTCACGCCCCAACAACTATAAATATTAAGGAAGCACAGCAGTCTTTGAAGAAGTATTTAAATCTAGATATTGAATCTGTAGTTTGTTACCATGGGGGATTAAGTAAGGGGAATATAAAGATTCAACTTCAAAATTTATAAAAGTCGAAGATAATAATTTTTAGATAATGGATGCTAAATTATAAAAAAACATGTTTGAAAAAAATTCAAACATGCTTTTTTATTAAAGGAAATCTGTTTAATATGAATGACCTAATCCGTTCCAATAAAAAGAAACGATTTCTTGTGCTAATTCATCTATATTTGCAAGAATAGGATTGTGATTTTCATCTTTAAAATTCCCAATAGATAATAAAGATACGAAAGCATGAGCCGCAAATTTAGCGTTCCCTTTCGGAATTTCTCCGATGTGCATAGCATTATCGAGTGCTTTTTCTAGTACTTCATACATATTATCTTCAGCATTTTTTAATTGTTTCAATTGTTCTTCAGATAACGACAGTTTTGCATCTTTCATAAAATTTTTCATATCAATATCCATCGTTGCGTGTAAGTAAACTTTAGCGAAGTCTAATAATCTTTCTTCTAAAGTTTTGTTTGTAGAGAGTATTTGAGACATATTCTCACGTATACGTACCATCATTTCGATCATAGTAGCGGTAAATAAATCGGCTTTTGTTGAATAGTAATAGTAGACAGTTGCTTTCGTAACACCACAAACTTTTGCGACCTCATCCATAGAAACGACTTGATAATTTTGTGTAAGAAATAAGCGGGTTGCTACTTCTAAAATGTTTTCTTTTGTAGATTTTGTATTTTTATTTTGACGCGGCCTTCCGATAGGACGTTGTTTTTGTTCCAAATACATTCGCTCCTGACATTTATGATTGAGATAATTATAACATAATTTTCAATCATTCTTGATTAATTAACCGACCAGTATATATAATTAATAATGGAGGAAAAAAGGAAGGTGGGTTTTTATGAAAAAGCACCCGTTACATATGTTAGGGAGGCTTGTAGCAGGGAGAAATACGCAGTGGATCACTTTATCGGTGTGGGTTCTTATTACATTATTACTTTCATTTACGTTACCACAAGTAAACAGTACGAAAGAACCGAATCCGAAAAATTTACCTGAAACAGCTATGTCACAGCAAGCGGAAGCGCTTATGAAAAAAGAGTTTCCGAATAATGCAGGGAATCCTTTGTTAGTAGTATGGTATAGAGATGGTGGATTACAGTCACAGGATTATAAACTCATACAAGATGTTTATAAAGAGTTAAAATCTGGTCCTTTAAAAGAACAATCAACGTTACCACCATTTGATACAATTCCAGAGCAAGTATTATCAAAAAGTGCGTCAAAAGATGGTACATCATTTGTTACACCGGTATTTTTTAATAAATCTGCTGGTACGGATATATTAAAAGGAAATCTTGAAGAGTTTAGAAAAATAGTGAATAGTAAGGTGGATGAAGATCCATTTAAACAAAAAATAAGTGAATCTGGTTTACATGTTCGATTATCAGGACCTGTAGGTATTCAAACGGATGCAGTTAGTTTATTTAGTCAAGCAGATGTGAAATTGTTAGTGGCTACTGTACTACTAGTGTTAGTTTTGTTAATTTTACTGTATCGTTCACCAATTTTAGCGATTTTACCTATACTTGTTGTTGGCTTTGCATACGGTATTATTAGTCCTACACTCGGTTTTTTAGCTGATCACGGATGGATTAAAGTAGATGCCCAAGCGATATCAATTATGACAGTATTATTGTTTGGCGCTGGAACGGACTATTGTCTATTTTTAATTTCGAGATATAGAGAGTACTTGTTAGAAGAAGAAAGTAAATATAAAGCATTGCAACTTGCGATTAAAGCATCTGGCGGTGCAATAATAATGAGTGCGTTAACTGTTGTACTTGGATTAGGAACATTACTACTTGCTCATTATGGTGCCTTTCATCGATTTGCAGTACCATTTAGTGTTGCTGTATTTATAATGGGAATCGCGGCTTTAACAATTTTACCAGCACTATTATTAATTTTCGGTAGAATTGCATTTTTCCCGTTTATACCGAGAACAACTTCAATGAATGAGGAGTTTGCAAGAAAGAAAAAGAGGGCTGTAAAAGTTAAAAAATCAAAAGGCTCCTTTAGTAAAAAACTTGGAGATATTGTAGTACGAAGACCATGGACAATAATTATGCTAACTGTATTTGTATTAGGCGGATTGGCTTCATTCGTACCACGTATTCAATACACATATGACTTATTAGAGTCGTTTCCAAAGGATATGCCTTCTCGTGAAGGGTTTACGTTAATTAGTGATCATTTCTCAGCTGGTGAACTAGCACCAATAAAAGTTGTTGTTGATACGAAAGGAAAAGAGCTTCCTATTAAACAAGAACTAGAGAAACTTTCTTTCGTAAATACAGTGAAAGAGCCAAAAGAGGGAAAAGAAATTAAGCAAATAAAAATGTATGAAGTTTCTTTAGCAGAAAATCCATACTCAATTGAAGCGTTAAATCAAATCCCTAAATTGAAAAACAGTGTGGAAAAAGTATTAAAAGATGCTGGAATTAGTAAAGCTAAAGAACAATTATGGATTGGTGGGGAAACAGCTTCATTATATGATACAAAGCAAATTACGGAACGTGATGAATCAATAATTATCCCAGTAATGATTAGCATTATCGCTTTACTATTACTTGTCTACTTACGATCGGTTGTTGCAATGGTTTATTTAATTGTAACTGTTGTCTTATCATTCTTCTCAGCGTTAGGAGCAGGATGGATATTACTTCATTACGGTATGGGAGCGCCGGCCATTCAAGGTGCGATACCGTTGTACGCATTTGTATTTTTAGTTGCTTTAGGTGAAGATTATAATATCTTTATGGTTTCAGAAATATGGAAAAACAGAAAGACACAAAATCACTTGGATGCAGTAAAAAATGGTGTAATACAAACAGGTAGTGTTATTACATCGGCAGGTTTAATTTTAGCAGGAACTTTTGCTGTGTTAGGTACACTTCCAATTCAAGTATTAGTTCAATTTGGTATTGTAACTGCAATTGGCGTATTACTAGATACGTTTATCGTAAGACCGTTACTTGTACCCGCAATTACAGTTGTGTTAGGCCGATTTGCTTTTTGGCCAGGTAAACTTTCAAGAAAGAGTGAAGAAATACAAAAGGTGGATGCATAGTTAAAAAAGCCAAGGATATTTTCCTTGGCTTTTTTAAATGTAGTTAATTAATTTTTTGAAGTTAAATCATCAGCTGCAGAGTGATCAGCATCTTCAATTGTTGTTTCGGGCATTCCGTATAAGCCGTTCATTGCTTGTTCTTCGATAGTAAGATTTGCAGTATTATTATTTTGAATAGATGTAGTGTTTTCAGTAACATTTTCTTTTTTATTTATACTTTTGTCATTCATGTATGTATCCTCCAAATTTCATTTGATTTATCTATAGTATGTGGATGGATTTCCAGAAATATGTGAATTGATTCTTACAGCCCTTTCCGAACGGGAAAGCCCATCGCCTTTAGGCATGGGATGAAAGTGAGGTTGGATACGGAGTACCACTAAAAATCGCTAAGTTTGTGGTACTTTAAGTATCCAAAATATTGGTATCTTTTGTGGTGTAGTTTAAAAGTAAAACTGATACAATGTGAATATGATAAATGATTATAGAAGAACCAAAACAACTGTGTCATTAATTAACTACCATTTTGTGTTTTGCCCGCGATACAGAAGAAAAATTTTTCTTAACACAAAAGTAGAAGAACGTTTCAAAGAGTTGGTTCAAGAAATATGCGGAGAAATGGATGTTGCTATTGTCGCAATGGAATGCGACAAAGACCACGTTCACTTGTTCTTAAATACACTACCAACACTTAGTCCTGCTGACACAATGGCGAAAATTAAAGGAGTGACATCGAAGCGTTTGAGAGGAGAGTTTCCTCATCTTCAACACTTGCCAAGTCTATGGACACGTTCCTATTTTGTTTCTACTGCTGGAAATGTATCGACTGAGACAATTAAACAGTATGTTGAAAATCAAAAGACGAGGGGGTGAAAATTGTGTCACAAACAATCACAGTCAAAGTTAAATTGCTTCCAACAAAAGAACAAATTCAGTTATTGGAACAAAGTAGCTATGAGTATATCAAAGTCATTAATACACTTGTATCTGAAATGGCTGAAGCGAAGAAGAGCACTAAGAAAAGTACAAAAGATGTTGAAGCGAATCTTCCAAGCGCAGTGAAGAACCAAGCAATTAAAGACGCTAAAAGTGTGTTTTCTACAAAGGTGAAAAAAAGTAAATACAAAGTTATTCCGATTCTAAAGAGACCTGTTTGTGTATGGAACAATCAAAACTATTCGTTTGACTTCACGCACATTTCAGTTCCACTCATGGTAAATGGAAAATCAACTCGCTTAAAGGTTCGTGCTTTATTAACTGATAAATATAATCGCAATTTTAATTTGTTAACACACAAGTTAGGTACACTTCGTATCACGAAGAAATCTAATAAGTGGATTGCTCAAATATCTGTCACAATTCCTACAAATGAAAAAACAGGAACGAAGATTTTAGGGGTAGATTTAGGTCTTAAAGTCCCTGCGGTAGCCATCACAGACGATGAGAAAGTTCGTTTCTTCGGCAATGGTAGACAAAACAAATATATGAAACGTAAGTTTCGTAGTGTTCGTAAGAAGTTAGGTGAAAATAAGAAATTAAATGCCATTCGACAACTTGATGATAAAGAACAAAGATGGATGCAAGACCAAGACCACAAAGTAAGTCGTGAAATCATTGACTTTGCAACTGATAATAACATTTCTGTTATTCGTTTAGAACAACTAACGAATATTAGACAGACGGCAAGAACAAGCCGTAAAAACGAGAAAAATCTACACACTTGGTCATTCTATCGTTTAGCACAATTCATTGAATACAAAGCGAATTTAGTTGGTATTAAGGTAGAATATGTGAACCCTGCTTATACAAGTCAAACATGTCCGAAATGTTCTGAAAAGAACAAAGCACCAGACAGAAAATACAAGTGCCGATGTGGATTTGAGAAACATCGTGATATTGTTGGGGCGATGAATATTCGCTACGCAACTGTGATTGATGGTCACAGTCAATCAGCCTAAGATGCTATACGCACTGTCTTAGGAGGGGCAATGAGATGCCCTCATCTTGAAGTCTGTTCAAAACAGAAATGGACTGCGAACGTTTAGTCATTCAAGAATCCCACCCGTCAATCCGTAAGGATTAGGGCTTGCGACTTTAGTCGTGGGAGTCTCAAATATGTTATATAATTAAATGAATAATTAGGGTGAGTTGTAAACTGTTAGGAGTGAACAATTATGGTGAAAGCAAGGGAATTAGCCTTCTAAAATAAAAAGAAAATTTTAGGAGGCTATTAGAATGAAGTTTCATGTAATTGATAGAGAAGATTGGAATAGAGAGCAGTATTTTGAGTATTATTTAAAGTTGAAATGTACATTTAGTATGACTGTGAATGTTGATATCACGATGTTATTAGGGGAAGTATATCAAAAGGGAATAAAATTTTATCCCGTTTTTATATATTTAATTTCTAGAGTAGTAAATAATTATAAAAAATTTCGAACATGTTTTAACGATGAAGGAGTTTTAGGCTATTGGGAGGAAATGATACCGAGTTATACAATTTTTCATAAAGATGATAAGTCTTTTTCAAGTATATGGACGGATTATTCAAGTGATTTCCGCACTTTCTATAATAATTATGAAGACGATATGAGATGCTATGCTAATGTTCATGGTCTTTTCACGAAAGAAAATATTCCGCCTAATGTATTTCCGATTTCTAGCATACCTTGGACTAGTTTTACTGGATTTAATCTTAATATTAATAATGATGAAAATTTTCTATTGCCAATTATAACTTGTGGGAAATATTTTAACGAAGGAAACAAGGTTATGCTACCAGTTTCATTGCAAGTACATCATTCGGTTTGTGATGGATATGATGCGAGTCAATTTATAGAAGATTTACAGCAGTTAAGTAATACTTGCAACGAGTGGCTTAAGTAATATCTAATTTTTAATTATATAAAGTGAAACTTTAATCAGTGGGGTGTCAGCCCCCGCTGATTATTAGCCCGACCCCCACCTAACTTCTTTGCTTTCGCTGAATTTTGAGGTGGGGGTCTTACTGCCCGGCAAATAGCGGGATAAAATTGAAAATGAATAAAAGAAGAGAACATGTTTATATTACATGGTCTCTTTTTATTATTCATTAATACTAAGTAATCGTGGAAAATATAGGGTGATTTGTAGTTTAATAGTAAAGAGGGTGATTAGTGTTAATTTTCTTTGTTTTTAAAAAATTAAGGATATAAATGTTTTAATAGGGGGTAATAAAGTGAAATTCATAAGCATTGAAAAAGATGAGATCCTAATTGGGAATATGGAAAATTTGTATTGTAAGGTATTTGAGAAAACAAATTTCAATGAAATGATCGAGCGAATGAATAGGCATATAGAATATACAGGTTTTAAAGGTATAGTAGCAATAAATGATGAAAATGAAGTAGTTGGTTTTACTTATGGTTATCGCTCAATCGAGGGACAGTACTATAATCAATTAATGAGAGAAGCGTTACATCTAGAGCAAGTAGACGAATGGTTACAAGATTGTTTTGAATTTGTAGAGTTAGCAGTCCACCCACAATATCAAAATGAAGGTCTTGGAACGAAATTACATAATGAATTACTAGAAGGGATTCCAAATAGAACGAGTGTTTTAACAACACAAATAAACAATGAAAAAGCACGTTCGTTATATGAAAGATTAGATTGGGTAAATGTATTAGAACCATTTCATCCAAGTAAAAATGATGTTCCATATGTAATAATGGGAAAAGCATTAAAAACAAAAGTGAATTGATAATTATGCCATTCACAAAAATGGTTGGTTTGTAATAATGAAGGGGAAAACGAAAATGACGAAAATATCTATAGAAAAAGCTACAATTTTAGATGCTGAGAAATTAACAGAAATAATGAAAAGAACATTTGATGCAGAAGCAAAACAATGGCTATACGGCCAAGATGATGTCATTGATTATAACATTCAACCGCCAGGATATTCTTCAGTTGAAATGATGGAATATTCCATTGAAGAATTGGATTCTTTCAAAGTTGTAATGGATAAAGAAATAATCGGAGGGATAATAGTTACGATTTCTGGTAAGTCGTACGGTCGAATTGATCGTATTTTTGTAGATCCTGTTTATCAAGGAAAAGGAATTGGATCACATGTTATGAAATTAATAGAAAAGGAATATCCGAACATAAAGATTTGGGATCTCGAAACATCTAGTAGACAAATTAACAATCATCACTTTTATAAAAAGATGGGTTACCAAATGATTTTTGAATCGGAAGATGAGTATTGTTACGTGAAAAGAATAAAAACAAGCTCAAACAAAGCCAGTGTAGTTACAAATAAAGATATGAAAAATAGTCAATACGAAAACTGTAATTTAGCAAATAAAGAGTATTATCAAGTGAATTTAAAAAACAGTTCATTTGTTGGTAGCAATATAATGAATATGAATATGAGTAATTGTAATGTAAGTCAATCCAAGTTTAGAAATATAAATTTTAGAAGGTCATCATATGCAGATTTAAATCTTTCTGGCAGTAAATTTAATTTGGTGACTTTAGGTGGAGTGCGATTTAAAAATACAAGTCTCGGAGATGAGAAGGAACCTATTGTATTCGATAAATGTGATTTGGAATGTAGCACTATAAGTAATAGTAATCTGAAAAATATTGAAATAGAAAATTGTGATATAGTCGGCATGAAACTAAATGGTATTTTAATTGAAAATTTGCTTGATTTATATAACAAGGTGAAAAGTTAACCAAATCCATATCCATATAGTCTTTAATCTTTTTGGAAATTAAGTATTATATCGAAATAATTATGTAAAAATGACATAAATAAATCCGGGCGAGAAGGTCATTCGTGAACGTTTCTAGAATACACACAAATATATTGTTATTTATATGGAGGAGAGAAAGATGGGAATCAACGTTAGAGCAGTAGAAATACAAGATGCTAGAGCAATTCATCGTATATGTATACAGGATGATGTTTTACCGTATATGGTTTTCTTACCTAGCATGCGTGTAGAGGCTATGGAAAATAGAATTCGAAATTTAGCACCAAATCAATTTGAATTTGTTGCAGAATATGATGGAGAAGTTGTTGGGTTTGTAGGTTTAACACAAAGTCCGGGCCGAAGATCTCATTCAGGCGATTTATTCATTGGGGTAGACAGTGAATATCATAATAAAGGAATTGGGAGAGCACTTCTTACGAAGATGCTTGATTTGGCTGATAATTGGTTAATGTTAGAGAGAGTAGAACTAGGTGTGTTAGAAACGAATCCAAAAGCAAAAGCTTTATATGAAAAATTTGGATTTGTAGAAGAGGGAGTAAAGATAGGGAATTTGAAAGCTCATGGAAAGTTTATTAATGAAATTATGATGAGTCGTTTTAGACCGAATGGTTTAATTGTACATAATGAATAGTTAAAAGCATGACAGTATACTGTCATGCTATTTTATTAGAACTTGGCTGCAATAAAAATAATACTAAACCAATAAAAATAACGGTAATTCCTAGTCCTTGTTGTAAAGAAATGGTCTCATGTAATATAAAGTACGCTAGTATACAAGTGCCAATTGTTTCACCTAAAATACTCATTGAAATTACAGTAGCACTTATCCATTTTAATAACCAATTAAAAATGGTTTGTCCTAAAATTGTAGCAATGAAAGCTAATCCAATAAAGCACAACCAAGTTTGTGTAGAGTAATGGATGAAAGATTCTTGTTGCGTGAAAGCAAATATGCCAAGAAAGCTAGCACTACTTCCATAACTAATTACCGAATATGGTATAAGTGACAAATCTTTACGAACGTGTTGGCTAATGAAAAAATAAGCAGTAATGATACCGGCAGCGATAAGTGCTAAAATATCTCCATATAAAGCTTCTCCACTAATTTGGAAATCTTGCCAGCCAATGATGATACTACCTGAAATAGCGATGAGGCAACCAATAACTGCTCCTTTCGTAAATCTCTCCTTAAATAAAAAATAACCACCAATCATTGAGAACAAAGGTTGTAACGTTACGATAACTGTAGAGCTTGCTACAGAAGTATATTGTAATGATTCAAACCATAGTACATAATGTGCAGCTAAAAATAGCCCAGATACGAATCCAAGTGCCCATTGTTTTTTCGTTAAAGTTTTTAGCTCATTTCGACTATTTTTATTAAATAGTAATAACGGTAACAGAATTAGTGTGGCAAAGAATAATCTGTAAAAAGCAATGATTGTCGCAGGAGCATCTGCCAATTTTACAAAAATAGCTGAAGTTGATAAGGCGAATACACCAAAAAATAAGATGCAATATGAAAGAATAGGTGATTTCAAAGTTTGTCCCTCCGATAGAATGTTTATTATAATGAACTTAATACGATATAATGTACAAAGGTAAGTATATAAGTCCCGGAGATAATAGGAAAGGATTATTTGCCTTTGTTTAGTATGTCAGCACAAAGACAATGAAATATGCATTATGATGGATGAAAGGAAGTTTTACTATGATACATGATAGGCTTGGACAAACAGTATTAAGTTATCGTAAGAAAAATAATATGACAATTCGTGAATTCGCTGATTATGCAGGAATTAGTACATCACTAATTAGCCAAATTGAAAGAGGACATGCTAATCCTTCTTTAAATGTTTTGGAGTTAATTGCAAAAGCATTAAATGTACCGCTGTTTACACTTTTTATTAATAATATCGATACAGATTCGCTCATTTCTAAGAAAAAAGATCGAAAAAAAGTATATCGGGAAAACAATGATCACATTGTATATGATGTATTAACACCTGATTTTATGAAAGCACGTATTGAAATGTTAATGATGGATTTAAATAAACGAGCAAACACAACAGAAAGCCATTATTCCCATGAAGATAAGGAAGAGATTGCTGTTATTATGAAAGGGGAAGTGTATGTGGAATTGGAGGGAAAAGAATATTATTTAGAAGAAGGCGATGTTGTACGTATTCCACCGAATGTGAAGCATCGATTTTTGAATAAAAGTGATGAATCGAATCACATTTTATTTGTACTGACACCAACTTTAGGATGAAAATATAGTGATTTTTAATAGGGGAGAAAGAAAATGGAAAAAAGTATTTTGAAAGGCGGTCTTTCAATTATTTCTCAATGTAAAAAAGAAACAAATGATATTTGGCATGCACATTTTGGAGCAGCTGCAATTGCTAGTTATTTTTTTATGAAAGATAATAATATTGATGAAGAAACAGCTCGTAATATGTATTCGCAAACAAGGATGATGCTGAACAAGAAAAAAATTGGTGAGATGATTGATGATAAAAAAGAAATAGATTTTAAAATTGCGGAAAATATGATTATAAAATCTTTAGAACAAACGATTGATGAGCTTCATTGGGTGGGGCATAACGTCATTTATGCGTCATTAAGTTTATTAGCTATGAAAGAGCTACAAAAATGGGGTGATAATCAAGCAATTGAAGGGATTACTACTCTTATTTTATCATTTCGAAAAACAATTCCAGGTAGATCGTGGATTGGTTATACGACGAAAGAAGTAAAACAATTAAGTTTTGAAGAGGAGATACAAAGTGAATTGAGTAATCCAACACAAGTATCTCAGTTCATTTTAAATGAGTTATCGAAATTTAATAGTATTTATCGAGCGGAATCACATCATGATTTAATTGGGCATTTGCTTACATACTCCCACGCAATTAATATAATGTACGATTTAGGACATATAGATATATTTCAACGAGGGATACGTCCGCTGTTAAAACTAGTATACGTACTAAGAGCTAGCCAAAAGCTCAAGCTGAATACGGAAATACCTTTACACTCACCTATAGATCGATTACCTTTAATTCAATCTAAACGTGCAAATATTTTACCAACTGAAAATATATTTTGGATAAAAGACTATAGTGAATTCGATTGGGATTTTGGTCATGTATTTAAATTCTCGTATAGTTATTTTAATCATATACAGAGAGCTCCAAATTATAAAGATATCACATTAGAAAAATTCCGTTATGTTATTCATTCTTAATGAACGTTAATGATCTGTAAAAGGATGTTTAATCTAGTTTCTTTTTTTGTTAGTAGTATATTATTTTTTCAAATATGTAAGATTTTACATGCGTATTTTACTTTTACTAATTATGTAAGTAGGCTATACTGAAATACATACATTTTATTTTTGGAGAGATGTAAAACGACATGGAACTAGCGAAATTGGAAAAAGTAATTGAAATAAAAAAAGAAGAACTTTTATATTTAGTATCGGATTATGGAATTCAACATGAAAAAGTATTGGCATTGAGTCAAGAACTAGACAAATTAATCAATTACTTTATGTTTTTAAAATAAAGAGAACTATGACGGGGTTTGTAAATGTTATAGTTCTTTTTTATTAGGTAATTTGAAAATATATTAAAATATATTGTCTAATTTCTTACAGAATGCGCAACTTGCTAGTCGAATATAAGGACTTTTGGTTATAATAAAAAGGAATTATTAATTGTATCGGTTAGGAGCGCAGCACATATGAAAACAGTTGTTGTTATCGGTGGAGGTATAACGGGACTTTCTACTATGTTTTATTTAGAAAAATTAAAAAAGGATTATAATATCGATTTAAATTTAATTCTTATTGAGAAAGAAGAGTATTTAGGTGGTAAAATCCATAGTGTGGAAGAAAAGGATTTCATTATGGAGTCAGGAGCGGATTCAATCGTTGCTCGTAATGAACACGTTATGCCACTTGTAAAAGATTTAAATTTAGAAAATGAAATGGTATATAATGAAACGGGTATTTCTTACATATATTCTGAAAACATGTTACATCCGATTCCTTCTGATACTATATTTGGGATACCGATGAGCGCCCAGTCGTTGTTTAGCAGTACGCTAGTCTCAACGAAGGGGAAAATCGTAGCTTTAAAAGATTTCATAACGAAAAATAAAGAGTTTACGAAAGATACATCACTTGCTTTATTTTTAGAAAGCTTTTTAGGGAAAGAGTTAGTGGAAAGACAAATTGCTCCTGTGCTTTCAGGTGTATATTCTGGTAAATTGAATGAGCTTACAATGGCATCTACATTACCGTATTTACTGGATTATAAAAATAAGTATGGAAGTATTATTAAAGGTTTTGAAGAGAATAAAAAACAATTTCAATCAGCGGGAAATAAAAAATTCGTATCATTTAAAGGTGGACTATCTACGATAATTAATCGCTTAGAAGAAGTGCTGACTGAAACTGTCGTAAAAAAAGGTGCTATAACGACGGCTGTAAGTAAACAAGAGGATCGATATGAGATTTCTTTTGCAAATCATGAAACAATACAAGCTGATTATGTTGTTTTAGCAGCTCCACATGATATTGCACAAACTTTATTACAGTCTAATGAGTTAAATGAGCAGTTTAATACATTTAAAAACTCATCTCTTATAAGTATTTATTTAGGATTTGACATACTAGATGAACAACTACCAGCTGATGGTACGGGGTTTATTGTAACGGAAAACAGTGATTTACATTGTGATGCTTGTACATGGACAAGTCGAAAGTGGAAACATACATCGGGTAAACAAAAATTATTAGTTAGAATGTTTTATAAGAGTACCAATCCGGTATATGAAACAATCAAGAATTACAGTGAAGAAGAATTAGTACGAGTCGCTTTATATGATATTGAAAAGAGTCTCGGAATTAAAGGTGAACCAGAAGTAGTTGAAGTTACAAATTGGAAAGATTTAATGCCGAAATATCATTTAGAACATAATCAAGCGGTTCAAGCATTACAAGAAAAAATGACGAATCTTTATCCAAATGTATATTTAGCTGGTGCCTCATATTATGGTGTTGGAATTGGTGCGTGTATTGGAAATGGAAAGAATATAGCCAATGAAATAATGGATACATTAAATAAATAATACTGTAGAATAAATAAAAACTGTCCCTTCAGCAAAATGGAGGAACAGTTTTTATTTATTTTATTTGAATGGAAATTGTATTGTTTTTTACATTGTTTTCTTTTATTGTTAATATTATTTCTCCAGACTCTTTAAATGAATACGGTGATAGTTGATAAATATCTTTTATATCAAGTTTTTCTTGTAATTTATTTACCGGTATTGATACGATATTTGGCTTCCATGTTTCTTGTTTTCCTGAAGGATATTCTATAAGTATTACCGGATTTTTTAACTTTATTGTTTTCCAAGAGACGAAATATAGTTGTACTTCTGTATCTTTTTTTAATAATTCTTCGGAGAAATAACCGAATTCGCCTACATTACCGAAAACAGTATAGTTTTGATTTTTTAATTTAATATCTAAATAACTAGGTTGATATGTTACTGCATGATAAGTTCCATATGAAAGTGAGAGTATGGCAGCGATTAAAATACCGATTGAAAATGTCTTAAAGCTATTGCCTTTAAAGCTAGTCATCATGAATGAGTTTGGTGTGAATTTTTTTGCGAATAAAAAAATAAGTAATATGAGTAAGAGGGATAAGCCGATGAATATATACATAGATTTTTACACCTCCATAGCGTAAAATGGATTAACTATATTTTACCATAAATGTATGGGTTAGGGTGGTTGTTTAGAAGGGAAAAATGAAGGAACAAATTCTTTACAGTTCTTGATAATTTAAAATTTGATTTATGGAAATTATAGCGTCATGTTTGAGTCCCAATCAGAAGGTATCCAATTCGTGTATATAGAATAAAGAGGGAATGCGCCATTAGAAATGTTTGACTTATGGAACAATAAGGACTTTACTAATTATACATATTTTTTCTGATATAATGAATGAGTAGAGAGAAAGGAGTGATCCTATGGCATTTCCTATATTAGAAACAGAACGCTTACGTTTAGTTGAAATAGAACAATCTTATTGTCAAAAAATATATGAAATCTTTTCATTGGATGAAGTGACGTGTTATTACGGTATGAATTCTTTTACGGAGTTTGGACAAGCTTCACGTATGATCGAATCTTTTTCAAAAAATTACTTTGAGAAAAAGGCAATACGATGGGGAATTGTGTTAAAAGAAACGAACGTTTTAATAGGAACAATTGGACTAAACAATTTACAATTATGGAGTAAACGATCTGAGATTGGATATGATCTGCATCCTCGTTATTGGGGAAATGGTTACGCTTCGGAAGCAGCTCGAGAAATTATTGATTATGGATTTAAAGATTTAGGTTTGTTTAGAATTGGAGCTATTACATATCCTGAAAATGATACTTCTTGTAGAATGTTATCTAAAATTGGCTTCCAAAAGGAAGGTCTATTGCGTGGATATATTCATCAAGGAAATAAGCAACACGATGCATTATTGTATTCTATAGTACGAACTGATATTGAGAACATAAATTTATAATAAAAAAAACCTCTTAATTAAAAGAGGTTTTTTTTATTATAAATTAACCTAATTTAGGTAATAAACGTTCTCCGCTTTTCATGCTACTTTTACATAAAGGGCATTTAGGCTCTTCTTCAAATGAAAAGTTCTTTCTCATCCATCCTAAACAATCCTCTGATTCACATTCCCAAACAGGGGTTTGTTCTGGTGGTACTTCTGCTACATCGTTCTTTCGATTGCGATACATGTAACCACTCCTTTTATGTAAAAAATTTTAGTTATATATTAAAAAGGTTGTTAACCTTGCTGGTAACAACCTTTTTATTGTTTGAATTATAGCTTTACAACGTTTTTAGCTTGAGGTCCGCGGTTACCTTCTTCAACTTCGAAACTAACTTCTTGACCTTCGTCAAGAGACTTGAAGCCGTCGCCAGTGATAGCTGAGAAGTGAACGAATACATCGTTACCGTCTGCAACTTCGATGAAACCGAAACCTTTTTCGCTGTTAAACCATTTTACTTTACCTGTTAATGTCATGGTAATGCCTCCTAAAAGTAGAAAAATTACAATATGATCGGCCTTATTCGAATGAAAATAAAAGTTCACATATTATCAAAAACCCATAAGGAGTACAAAATGCCCCTGATTGATACTTGATAATATGCAAAGAAAATATAGTGTTAAATTGACCTTAATTACTATCTTACAACAAATGGTTGGAAATAGCAAGTGCTGGTAATACCACTGAGTAATCTGGGTGATAATAGTAAAGGCACAAAGGCACCTCTTTTATTTATATATTATTCCTAATTTGGATTTATGCAAAATCATGTAAGAAAAACTTAGAGTAAATATTAATATTGCATTTTTTTATGGTAAAATATGGTTGTTGACTGGTAGTAGTTAAATATTATAAAAGGAGAAAAGAAAGTGAAAAATAATTCATTTATAATAATTGAAGCAGCAAAAGCAGGGAGAAAAAAGGTGCATCCAGTCTTTGCTGTAATATTAGCCATTATATTTTTGACTTTAGGCGAACTTTTTATGTTATTTATGTTATTTTTACCAAAAGCTGAAACGATATTCATGAAAGGTATTTATGACAATGTTAGAATGGTGTTAACGTTTGGTGGAGCTATATTTATTTTATTTATATGGGTTCGTTTTGTAGAAAAAAGACCTTTTTCATCCATTGGCTTTTGGAAAGAGAAATGGATGAGAAAGTATTTAAAAGGTGCGTTAATAGGGTTTGTATTTATTTCAACGCCAGTTATTCTACTATTATTAATGGGGAGTGTGAAATTGCAAGTACAACATATTACCTCAACAGTAATAGTAGGAATAGTAGGATCTCTAGTTGCATTTTTAATACAAGGGGCAACGGAAGAAATTATTGTACGAGGTTGGTTATTCCCGGTTCTTTCTGTTAGAAGTCGTATATGGGTTGGGATTGTTGTGACGTCTTTCTTATTTGGTTTTCTTCATTTACTTAATCCAGGTATTACAATTCTTTCAATATCGAATATAATATTAGTTGGTGTATTTGCAGCTTTTTACGTTTTAAAAGACAGTAGTCTGTGGGGGATTTGCGCATGGCATTCCATTTGGAATTGGGCACAATATAACGTCTACGGTTTTGCAGTTAGCGGGATGACCATATATTCAACTCCGCTATTTAAACCTGCAACAAATGGCCCTGAATTCCTTCATGGAGGCACGTTCGGAATTGAAGGTAGTATCATTACAACAATCATGCTCACTATCGCTTCAATTGTTTTATGGAGAAAGTTATGGGGAAGAAAAGCGAAACAACGAAATTTTAGTTAATGAAAGAGGGGGAAACTATGGGGATAATAGCATTTGAGGGAGCAAGCGCTGTTGGTAAAAGTACCACGTGCCGTGAATTAGAAAAGAATTATGGTGCTTATATAATACCTGAAGTGAATTCTTTATTTGAAAGGCCAAAAAATGAACATAGAACATGGTATTTTGAAAAACAAGTTGAGCGCTGGAATATAGCTGTTCAGAAGTCAGAGCAATATGAATTAGTAATACTCGATGGGGATATATATCAACCACTTAGTTATAATTGGTGCTTTCATTTTGGTATATTTAATCAGCCATTATCTTTAATAGAAAATTTTTATAAAGAAAATATGATAAATAGGGAAATTGGTTTTCCGGATCAATATTTTTATTTATATACGAACGATGAAGAACTTAGAAAGCGGAAAGTATCTGATGAGACGAAAAGAAGAAGAAACTTTGAAAAACATTTACATATATCAAAATCGTTTCAGCGTTATTATGAAAATTTAAATACTGTTACAGATGGGTATTGTAAATTAATTGAGGCGAAAAGTGTAAGAAATAATGAATTAGAAATAGTGAGAAACTCAAAAAATTTGAATGTGTGTGAAGAAAGACGTTTTGATGTTTCGAAGTTAGATGCTATTACGAAGTGGTTAAAAGAAAATCGTGCATAAAGTAAAAACAACGAGTGTTGTAGAACGCGCTCGTTGTTTTTTTGTTTCTTTATAAATATAAAGGAAAAATTTGTAGAATATTTTCATTATTTAACAGAATAATCTTTCAATTATAAAGAAAAAGAAATACAATATGAGGAAGTATATATAAATAATATGATAGGGGATGCGATATTTTGAATGAAGTAACAGTTTTTATATAAGAAATAATTAGGCAGACAGAACAGAGATATTTGGGAGGAAACAAGCGAGATGAAAACATTTTTGAAAATAATAGGTGTTATAGCTGGTATGGCGGTAATCGGAGTGGGTTTAACATATGGTATGCTGCATTATTTAAATAATAGTAAACCAGCTGCGAAAAAGGCATCACCAGCTGCTCCAGCAGTAGAAGTATTAGCTGATAGTAACGTAAAAGCAGAAGATGCAAAGATTTTAGAAAATGGCAATTATTCATTGCCAAATAGTGGTTTTAATAAAAATTTTAAATGGACAGATGAGAACATACAGACAGCATTACATGAAATGGCACATCAAAAAGCGAAAGCTGATCAAAAGTGGGGCTATATTTTTATTACACAAGAGCGGATTGAAAGCTTAATTGATATTGTAAAGAGTAATGATCTTGTGCAGGGAAGTACATATGTAGAAATTTTAGAACGATGGAAACAAGGGAAATATGAAAAGGTTGATGGGGATCACAATAAGATTTGGAAATTACAAAGTGGGAATTTAGGAGAAGGAAAAGGAGTAATGTCGGAAGCTGAGCAAAAAGAATTAATTAATCAATTGTTTATGAACAAAGGTACATATTCAGGTAGTAAATTAATTGCAGGTGGGGGACAGACTAATAAATAGTATACTAATTAATGAAAGAGAGTAATTGCTTATTAGGCAATTACTCTTTTTATATGTACGTCTTAATATTTTAGTCTCGTTCAAGTAAGGAAAGAAACGACTGTAACACCGGGGAAATCCATCTAGATTTATGATAGATTACATGACTTTGAATAACTGTTGGAGTTTCGATAGGCTGAAAACATAGTTGTTCTTTTTGACAACTTTCTTGTACAACGATATAAGGAAGAATTGAAATGCCTAACTCACACATAACGGATTGTTTAATGACTTCAACATTGGAAGTTTCAAATGTTTTAGCTGGAATATTTCCGCTTTGACGTAAAAAACGATCTACCATTGTCCTATAGCCGCAGCTTTGTTCTGTAAAAATGAACTGGGTTTCCTGTAATAACTGGAATGGATTTGTATGTGCAGCGGAATAAGCTGGTAAAATCCATCCAAATGTTTCATTACTAAAAGTACGCGTAATAAAATCATTATGTTCTATACTTTCTCCAATTATGAAGACAACGTCTGTTTCTCCTTCACGTAATTTTTGTAATGCTTGTTCATTTGTGTTCGTTTCAAGTACGATATTTACTTTCGGATTTTTCTGTTTGTAAGTACGTAATAATTGTGGTAATCGGTATACCGCTAATGATTCATTAGATGTAATACTTAATGTACCTTCTAAATAATCTGTATTTTGGGGGATTTCTTGCGCTTTTTCATATATTGAAAGTAATTCTAATGCATAAGGATGAAATTGATGACCGGCTTTTGTAAGTAGCACTTTTTTCCCTAACCGATCGAAAAGAGGAATATGTAAATCGTTCTCTAAAGCTTTCATATGTGCTGTAACAGTAGATTGCGCATAACCTAGTGCGTGCGCAGCTTTAGAAAAATTACCATACTTCACAATGGCGCAAAATGTTTTAACATGTCTCATTTCCATAAGCGATCCCTCTTTTATTATCATGATTTGTGAATGATTATATCATGTATTTTAATTTTCCAAATGATTAAATTCTGTATAAAATGAAATTGTAGAAATATTCATTCAGGTGATATTGGAGGAGAAAAGATGATCAAAAAGGGCTATCATGTAGCTGTTGTTGGGGCTACAGGTGCGGTAGGGCAAAAAATTATTGAACTGTTAGAGAATGAAATGAAGTTTAATATAGTTGAAGTTACATTGCTTTCGTCAAAACGATCCGCTGGTAAGAAAGTAAGATTCAAAGGACGAGAGATAATTATACAAGAGGCAAAAACAACTAGCTTTGAAGGTGTAGATATTGCCTTTTTTAGCGCTGGGGGAGAAGTATCTAGACAATTTGTAACTCATGCAGTTTCTAGTGGTGCGATTGTAATTGATAACACAAGTGAGTACCGAATGGCACAAGGTGTACCGCTCGTTGTTCCGGAAGTGAATGCGCACACTTTAAAACAGCATAAAGGTATCATTGCAGTTCCAAATTGTTCAGCACTACAGATGGTAACAGCACTTCAGCCGATTCGAAAATCATTTGGTTTAGAAAGAATTATCGTTTCAACATATCAAGCTGTATCGGGTTCTGGCATTCATGCGATTCATGAATTACGAGAGCAGGCTAAGTCTATACTTGCAGGTGAAGAAGTGAAGAGTGATATATTACCGGTGAAAAATGATAAAAAACATTATCCAATAGCATTTAATGTACTGCCTCAAGTAGATATATTTACAGACAATGATTTTACTTTTGAAGAAGTCAAAATGATTCAAGAAACGAAGAAAATATTAGAAGATGAAAACTTGAAAATGGCAGCTACTTGTGTACGTGTTCCAGTTG
Source organism: Bacillus sp. PK3-067 (assembly GCF_056738645.1). Lineage (NCBI taxonomy): Bacteria > Bacillati > Bacillota > Bacilli > Caryophanales > Bacillaceae > Bacillus > Bacillus sp. PK3-067. Next base: position 2,264,693 of record NZ_CP096490.1, read on the forward strand.
TATCGGGGCATTCAGAATCGGTTTATATAGAACTGGAAAAAGAAGCAAGCGTTGCGGAAATCAAGGGAATACTAATGGATGCACCAGGTGTTATTTTGCAGGATAACCCTAGTGAACAGCTGTATCCAATGCCATTATATGCAGAAGGGAAAATAGATACATTTGTCGGAAGAATACGTAAAGATCCTGATACGCCAAACGGATTCCACCTCTGGATTGTTTCCGATAACCTATTAAAAGGTGCGGCTTGGAATTCAGTTCAAATTGCAGAGACTTTAGTGGAAAAGGGGATACTTTAATATAGTTTAAAAAACTGGGGAATCGTTAATGACTCCCCAGTTTGTATTTCATAATTGTTTTCTTTATTTCGGCCGACTTTAATTAAAATTAGTCGTTATTGAATTTTTATAAATGTCTACTTTATGTGCAGTGAAGCGTAAGGTTTTTGATTCTGCATGAATTGTAAGATTAATAATAATCGATAACGGCATTTCGACCGTTTTCACAATATCTTCTATAGCAATATACTCATTTTTTGCTTCCTTATAATAAACAACAGAACGAATTACGGCCTCGTCACCTTCAATATCAATTTCACACATCATAGGGAATTTTTCACCATTATGTAAGAATAATTCGCCTAGTACGATTGAACCGTTTAATTCTTCTGTAAAATTAGTAGTTGCCGCTGGTTTTACCCATGTTTCGTCATGTTCTTCGTTTTCCTCTTCATCTATTCCCCATTCCCAAATGGGGTTTTGTTTTAGGTCCTCAATAGTTAATTTATCAATTGGTTTGCAACTACTCATACATAAATTCTCCTTTTATTTTGATAAATAAGTTTTTTGATTTCATGAATTAGATGATTGCTTATAAGTGGGTTTAACAAAGTATTTTGCTCATTTGATATCCAAACTACTTTATTTTGAAATAAAGCTATTACAGCAATATTAACAAAACTTTAATTGTCTAGTAAATAATTATTAGTGGAGATATTAAAATGGAATGGTGTTAAAGAAAGATAGTAAAAAACATCAAGGATGAATGAAATCCATTTGGTACGATATGGATATATCCAATGTGAGGGGGAGTTTGATGTATCAAGTAAAGGGGTATTTTTCATCATTAAAAGGAAGTTATTATGAGATTGGAAAGCAACAAGGGGAATTCGTGAAACAAAATCCGTATCTCATCCCGCAATTTATACACGAAGAAAATGTAATATCGAATAACCATTGGACAGAATCGAGAAATATACTAAACAAACATTGTCCAGGCATAAATGAAGAAATTGAGGGGTTTTGTGAAGTGTTAAAAATTCCTTCAAAAAATATGATGTATTACTATCAAACACTATTGAAAGCAGGTTGTAGTCATTGTGCAGTATTACCTAAAAAGACCGATTTAGAGCACACATATGTATTAAGGAATTATGATTTGTCACCAGTAATAGATGATATGCGTTTTTGTTCAACTCATGTTGAAGGTGCGTATGCACATAGTGGCTTTTCTACTCAATATTTTGGCCGAACGGAAGGGATAAACGAGCATGGATTAGCTGTTACATTTTCAGCATGTGGTCAACCAGTAGGAAATATTGCAGGTTTAAGAAAGCCAATGGTGAGTGGTTTACAATGTTTTGCGGTAATTCGATTGTTGTTGGAGAAATGTAAAAATGTGCAGGAAGCTAAGTTACTAATAGAAGAAATCCCAATTGCTAGTAATATTAATTTAATAATAGCTGATCCTTTAAATGCAGCATATATTGAAATATTTGACGGTCATAAATCCACAAGAATGATTGATGATGAAAAACAAGCTTTTATTGTATCAACAAACCATGCAGTTAGTTCATCAATTCAGAAATTAAATAATAGGAAATTAGAACAATCAACAAAGAGATATTACCTTTTACATGAGCATTTAAATAGATGTGAACAAGTAAGCATAGAGTCTTTAAAAAAGTTAGTAGAAGAAGAATATCCTGCTGGACTTACTGTGCATAACTATGAAGAATGGTTTGGAACTTTACATTCTGTATTATTCGATTTACATGATCGTACAATGAAGATTTGTTTCGGATCACCACTTTTAAACGACTGGTATTCATTGAAAGTTGGAGGAAGTATGCCGTTTTCTGAGGTGAACGTGAACTTTAAAAATAAAACTTATACTGACTTTTGGAAGGAAGATAAGAATGAATTGATACCTAAAAGATAAATGGGATAAGATGGTGATGTAAAGAGTGCATTTATACTGGAGGGATTATCAATACTAAAGGTTATGTTACCATTTGTTCTTATCTTTTTTCTTGTCATTGCGATGTATATTGCTTATCAAAAGAGAAAAAAGTCTGGGATAAAAGGATTGAAAAGTGCGGTAACTTCTATTTGCTTCTTTTCACTTGCAATCTTAAATATGTTTGCATATTGGTTTCATTTTGGCGGTGCTTTTACTTGGTTATTTTCAATTGTATTATTGCTAGTTGGTGCATATTTTACTAAATATATTCCAATATCTAAAAAGGTACATTAAAGTTTATAAGAGTTAAATATAATGTTTACTTTGTTTTGAAAAGAGATTATTCTACTAAATTGTTGTGAAACGGTTTCATAGGATAATCTCTTTTGTTTAGTTTTGGAAAGAACGTACTGTGATTTTTAGTTGCTCAATAAATTCTCGAGTTGCAGCACACATATATTTATCTTTTCTATAAATTAGCCCTATTTCAATTATTGGAGTAGGGTTTTCTATTTTAATAGCTTGAATGTTTTTATTTTGTAAAAAGTCTATATATGGTTTGGGTAACACTGTAATTCCCATTCCTTTGGAAACCATTTGGATTAAAGATTCCATCGTACTAATTTCTAAAATTGGCCTTGGTTTAAAGTTTAACTTTTGACAATGAGATGTAATTAGTTCGGTTAAAAAGAAATTTTTAGGTAAAAGAATTAAAGGGTAGTTCTGTAATTCAGCAATAGATACATGATTACGTTCAGCTAATCGATGACCAGTGGGCACGACCAATGTAAGATCGCTTTTGTATAGAGGGATGGAGATAATCTCTTTATCTTGCACCGGGAGAAATGTAATTCCAATATCTAGTTCGTTTTGTAATAATTTTTCACGAATATCTCCTGTACGAAGCCCTAATACAGAAAGCTCTATATTAGGATATAAATTATTAAAATTTAAAATAGCTGGTGGTAGTAAATAATTTACGACGGTTAACAAAGCCCCTATTGTTAAGGAACCTTGCTGTAATCCGTTTAGGTCTTGAATAGCTGAACGAGCTTGTTCGACTTCATGAAAAATGGTTTTACTATGTGATAATAAAACCTTCCCTGCTTCAGTTAAAGATATTTTTTTACCAATTCGATCGAAAAGTGGCATTCCTACTTCATGCTCTAATGCACGTATTTGTTGACTTAGTGAAGGCTGTGAAATATTTAATTTCTCAGCTGCTTTTGTGAAATGTAATTCTTTTGAAACAGCTAAAAAGTATTCAAGTTGTCGTAATTCGATTGGAATCACCTCAAGTATAATAATAGGTTATACCTATCATTATTATATAAATAATTGAATTGAACAATGATTTTAGAGGTTTTATAATCATCTTTATATAACAGAGAGGTTTGTAAAAATCAATCGAGAGAAAATACATGTAACACCTTTAAAGGAGGAAATAGAATGGCTAATGAATATCAATTATTATCTTTAAATATAGGATTACCAAAAGAGGTTACATACGGCGGAAAAGTAATTCATACAGGCATAAATAAGAAACAAGTAAAGGAACCGGTATATTTATCCTTTGTAAAATTTAATGGGGATGGACAAGCTGACTTAGTTCATCATGGAGGAGTAGATAAAGCAGTTTGTGTTTATACTGGTGATCACTATCCATATTGGGAAAAAGAATTGAATCAAGATTTTGTATATGGGGCTTTCGGAGAAAATATAACAGTTAGTGGTATGCGCGAAGAGGATGTTTGTATTGGTGATACGTTTGAGCTAGGACAGGCAATCGTACAGGTAACACAACCAAGGCAACCTTGTTTTAAATTAGCAAAAAAATATAATATTCCAAAGTTACCACTATATTTTCAAGAAACAGGATATACAGGATTTTATTTTCGTGTATTAAAAGAAGGATGGGTATCATCAGTCGATACCTTAAAAAAACTACAGTCTGATCCAAAAGGTGTTTCAGTAGCGTTTGCTAATCGTATCATGCATAAGGAAAAACAAAATATTGAAGGGGTAAAAAGGATATTAGAAGTAAATGCACTTTCATGTAGTTGGAGAAAGTCTTTTGAAAAGCGTATAAGTGGAGAAGAAATTAATACGAAGGAAAGACTTGAAGGAATAAAAGACTAAAAATATTTTATTATAAATAGTGTATTTCTATTAGTAAAAGCTAATTAGAAAGCGCTATTTTTGTATAATAAACTAATTAATATCCAAAAATCTTAATATCGTTTTATTCGACTTATTTTCAAATAGTCAAAACATAAAATTAATTAGACTTTTTTTTTATGTTTTGTGATAGTATATTGATTGGTAAGACCTCTATTTTTAAGAGTAGGTCATATAAGTATATCTAATTTAATGGAATTTAACATTTGGAGGTACAACATGGGGAATGTTGAAAAATTGGCAAGTCTTCTAATAGAAGAACCGAAAAGAGAGCAGTTATTTCCTTTATTTGAAGAAGTGTTTGGAATTACAACTCAAACATTGAATGATTTTTCGGATAAAGGATATTGGGATGATACATATAAAGCTTTATCATTTTTACAAGAAGATAAAGTGATTGCAAATGTTGCGGCATTTTCACTCCCATTATTAATTAATGGTGAAAAAATAAATGCAGCGGGTATTCAATCAGTAATGACACACCCTAATTTTCGTAGACAAGGCTTAATGACACAATTAATGGGTAAAATGATAGAAGAAATCGATAAGAAATGTGAATGTGCATTATTGTTTACGGAAAACCCTGAACTATATACAGCATTTGGATTTAAAGTTGTGCAGGAATATTTGATGACTATACCATATGATAAAAATATTAATAATAACGATTCACTACTTAAAAAGTTAGATTACTATAATATAGAGAATAGACAGTTAATACATGAAACTATTGATAGTAGCCAAAGACTTTCAAATAGTTTTTCAACTTTAAACTTCCATCCTTCATTTTATTTGAATATGTATGATTCGGAATGGAATGAGAAATTGTATTATTCAGAGAAACTAGATGCTCTAATCGTTTATGAAGTAGAAAATGAAAAGTTAAAATTATTTGGAGTATTTGCGCCAGTACTTCCGGTTTTAGATGAATTATGTGGAGAAATCAATGAAAGGTTTACGGAAATCGAATTTTATTTTTCTCCGGATCAATTAGGGGTTGAGGAAGTACAGTTTACAGAAGTACAGTCTAGCAAGTATTTAATGGTTCGAAGTGATAAAGAGTTAGATTTTAAAGGTTATAAATTCCCAGTATTAGCGGAGTTTTAAATGTCTATATAAATGCTTTATTATGGAGGAGCTATGAATATATCGTATATACCAGAACATATTGAGCAACTCACTATAATGAATGTACCTGAATACTATAAAATTAATGATAATCATGCGTTTATTGTCCGTTCGAAAGCAGAAACTGATTTTTGGCTTAAAACACATTATGGTTTTGAAGTAATGAATGGTCATGTATTTTATAATGAGATGATGACAGACTTTCAAGCTGAAGTTCAGTTACGTATGAATCCAAATTCAAAATTCGATCAAGCAGGTCTTTTTGTTATGATTTCGGAGAACTGTTGGCTAAAAACATCTTTAGAATATATCCCCGAAGGGCCATCTCACTTAGGTGCTGTCGTAACGAATAATGGATATTCTGATTGGTCAACGCAAGATTATCCAACTGAAGCAGCTAAGCAACAACTTCGTTTTCGAATTATTCGAAAACGCGGTGATTATACAATATATGTGAAAAAGAGACATCAATGGGAACAAATAAGAATCGCTCATTTAATGGAGGATATAGGAAATGAGCCTATTAAAATAGGTTTTTACACGTGTAGTCCTTCTAAAAATAAGGGATTTGAGACTGAGTTTTTACATTTTACAATTGAAGAATTATAGATGAAAAACCGTATTCTTTTCATTAAGAATGCGGTTTTTGTATTTACATAATATAAAGCATATGTATTGACCAGAAAGTCATTAATACTTATCATTTAATAATGTTAAATATTAATTTACATAATATAATAGAAGTAATGAAGAAATTACAAAAAATATCGCTTAAATAAGGAGGGATATGAATTATTCAGTGGTAATTTCATGGGAAAAGGAGACTATGTATGAAATCATTTCGTAAGTTATTACAGTATTTAAAACCATACATGTTCTTCGCTATTATTGGACCGCTATTTATGGTACTTGAGGTTGCGATGGACTTAATTCAACCGACTATTATGCAACATATCATTGATGTTGGGATTGCAAATCGGGATTTAAATTATGTAATAAAAATGGGGCTTCTTATGATAGGAGCAGCAGCACTCGGTTTAGTTGGAGGGCTTGGGTGTATGATGTATTCTACAAAAGCAGCTGTTAATTTCGCTACTGACATACGAAAAGATGTGTTTGCGAAAATAGAAACATTTTCTAGTAATAATCGTGATTCATTTGGAACAGGTAAATTATTAACGATCGTGACGAATGATATCACTTCCATTCAATCAGCAATGACGATGACATTACGTGTTCTCGTTCGTGGTCCGCTGTTATTTATCGGAAGTATAATTATTGTTTTTGTAACAGCAAGAGAGTTATTTCCAATATTACTTGTAGTTGTTCCGATTTTATTACTTGCGATTATTTTAATTGCAAGTAAAGCAAGTGGTACATTTAAAAAGGTGCAAGAGGCATTGGACAAAGTGAATACAAAGTTACAAGAAAATTTATCTGGTGTACGTGTTATAAAAGCGTATGTAAGACAAAAATATGAAATCGCTCAATTTGGAAGTGTAAATACAAATTTAACGAAGATAAATATTCGAGCTGTGCAGCTTATTTCTTTAATGATGCCAATCATTATGCTAGTTGTAAGTGGCGGGATTGTCGCAACATTATGGATTGGTGGAGAAAAAGTATTCAATGGAACGCTTCAAGTAGGAGCGATTTTGGCATTTATTAATTACTTGAATATCATTTTAATGTCACTTATGTCGATTAGCATGGTATTTATTCAAATTGCGAGAGCTTTTCCATCTGCGGATCGTGTACAGCAAGTGTTAAATACCGAGGTTGATATAATAAGCGAAGCGAATGCAATCGAACCTGAGAAAATCGAGGGGAATATCGAATTTAAAAATGTTAGTTATAGCTATACGAAAAATAATGAATACGTTTTAAAAGATATTTCGTTTAACATACAAAAAGGTGAAAAAGTAGGGATTATTGGATCAACTGGAAGTGGTAAATCTACCTTAGCGAAACTGTTACCACGTCTATATGATGTGGATCAAGGTGAAATATGTATAGATGGAATAGATGTTAAAACATATGATTTGCAAAAACTCCGTGCTTCAATAGGGTTTGTACCTCAGAAGGCTTTGTTGTTCTCAGGTAGTATAGAAGAGAATTTACGTTATGGTAAAGAAAATGCAACACTTGATGAGCTGGAAGTAGCAGCTGCATCAGCTTGTGCGACTGAGTTTATCAATAAGCTGGAAGAATCTTATCAATATAATTTAACACAAGGTGCGACAAATCTATCAGGTGGACAAAAACAACGTGTATCAATTGCAAGGGCACTTGTGAGAAAACCACCGATTCTCATATTAGATGATTCTACATCAGCAGTTGATGCAAAATCAGAGGCTACTATTCAAACAGCTTTAAAAACAAAATATAAAGGCACAACGACTTTATTAATCGCGTCCAAAATTTCTTCCATAATGGATGCGGATAAAATACTTGTATTAGATAATGGTGAATTAGTTGGCAATGGTACACATGAACAATTGTTAGAACGAAGTGAGGTTTATCAGGAAATTTATCTTTCCCAAGGTGGTAATTTGCATAAAGAAGGTGGGGAAGAACATGCGTAATTTTCAAGGGCAATTTGCTAATAAAGGTGGACGAAACACGCCAAAGATGGGGAAAGCTAAAAATGCTCAAGGAACTGTAATGCGGATATGGAACTATATGGGCTACCAAAAAGCTGCACTTATGTTTGTTATATTTCTAGTCGTTGTTACTACTTTACTTGGATTATTAGGTCCCTATTTTATGGGGGTCATTATAGATCAATATATTGTACCGAAAGATTTAAGTGGTACAGCAAGAATGTGTATGTTACTTATCGCAATTTACGGTGTAACTGTACTTTTAACATGGTTACAAACATTTGTCATGATTAACGTTGCATTAAAAACAATTCAAAAAATACGACAAGATATTTTTGAGAAAATCCAAACGCTTTCTTTACGGTTCTTTGATGTGCGTTCCCAAGGTGATTTAATGAGCCGTGTGACAAATGATATAGATAATTTGAATCAAGCTTTGACACAAAGTGTTGTACAAATTATTTCATCAGCGTTAACTTTTATAGGTGTAACGATTGCGATGTTCGCTTTAAATTGGATTTTAGCAATTGTAACTTTAATTACAGTACCTATTATGTTTTACGTTACAAAAAAACTAGTTGCATATAGTGGTAAAAACTTTGCGAAGCGTCAAAAAGATTTAGGTGAATTAAATGGATTTATTGAGGAAGCAATTACAGGTGCGGATGTTACAACGTTGTACGGAAAAGAAAAAGAAACTGTACAAAATTTCAATAAAATTAATGAACAGCTAAGAGTTTCAGCTACGAAGGCTGATACATTTTCAGCTTTTATTTTTCCAAGTATGAACTTTATTAATAATTTAGGTATGGGCCTTGTCATTGGGACTGGATCAGTTATGGTCTTAAACGGAATGACAACAGTAGGAGTTATTGCGGCTTTTATTAATTATTCTCGTCAATTCTCAAGACCGCTAAGTCAATTTGCGACTTTAATGAATACAATTCAAGCGGCAGTTGCTGGTGGAGAACGTGTTTTTGAAATTATGGATGAGGTACCAGAAATTCAAAATAAAAAAGACGCATTCGTTGTACAAAATTTACAAGGGCATGTTGCACTTGAGAATGTTTCATTTGGCTACGCAGAAAATAAAACGATTTTAAAAGAAGTGAGTCTTAAAGCGCAGCCAGGAGAGACAATTGCTTTAGTTGGTCCGACTGGATCAGGGAAAACAACAATCATTAATTTATTAACTCGCTTTTACGATATACAGCAAGGACAAATTCATATTGATGGAAAAGATATAAAAGATTATGATATTAATTCTTTACGAAGTAAAATAGGAGTAGTTTTACAGGATACGTATTTATTTGCTGGTTCGATTATGGATAATATCCGTTATGGACGCTTAGATGCTACTGATGAAGAAGTTATCACTGCAGCTAAGGCAGCATCTGCACATTCTTTTATTAAGCATTTGCCAAATCAATATGAAACAGAAATTGCTTCAGAAGGATCGAATTTAAGTCAAGGACAAAAACAACTTCTAGCGATTGCACGAGCAATTTTAGCAGATGCAGATATATTAATTCTCGATGAAGCGACATCAAATATTGATACAAGAACAGAATTACAAATACAAGCAGGACTAAATAATTTAATGAGAGGTCGCACAAGTTTTGTGATCGCTCATCGACTTAAAACAATTGAAAAAGCAGATCAAATTCTTGTTATAAAAGATGGAAATATTTTAGAAAGAGGGAATCATGAATCTCTCATGGAAGATAGAGGGTTTTATTTTGATTTGTATACGAGCCAGTTTAAAATATAGTAAAAGCATTGATATGTTGCGGTTTCTCTTGAGAGGAGAAACCGTATTTTTATATTTGTAAATGTTACTATTCGAATGGTCTTTCACTACATATTTTAACAGCACCCCCTTGTATTCTAGGAAAAACATGTGAATAACGATTTAATGTTATGAACATATCTTTATAACTGAAGTGTTTACTTACAGTCTTTGGATGTATACCTTGTTTCAAAAGTAGCGTAGCATGTGTATAACGTAAATCATAAAATCGAACTTTAAAAATTGGAATTTAAATAAAAAGAGCGCTGTTAAAAGCGCTCTGAGACAAATCATATATTTAGAGAGGAGTCAAGATAATATATGGATATTGTGTGAGAATGTTGTAGGTTTTAATGAAAAATAAAGCACACATATAAGTGTGCTTTTATGAACGCTTTAGATTTGTATGACTATATAGTCATACAATAAAATATGCTTGTTTAATATAAATGTGTGTCAAATCTATAAAAAGATATTGTGTATAAGGAACAATAAATGTTAATTAGCCAAGTCTTTTGTTTTTATCCTGCTATTTGCCGGGTAGTAAGACCCCCACCTCAAAATTCAGCAGAAGCAAAGAAGTTAGGTGGGGGCTGGACTGCCCGTAAAGTCCGATTGGTGAGGGCTGATTAAAGTTTCACTTTATTAACGAATTTGTGCAACTGTTAACGCTGCAGAACGAATATCTACTGTACCTATTACTTCAACGGGGACAATTTGAATTAAATCACCAGGGTTTAAGTTAATTAGAATGACACCACTTGATACATCGACTTCACCAGTTCCTATAATATTAGAACGGACTGCGGTTCCGGATCCTGCAATAACATTAGTCGATGAATTTAATGTCAAGAAAAAGCGTGCTGCTTCCGGGGCTAATGGAACGTTATCAAGGCTAATCGTTAATGTATAGCTAATTTGATAAATACCAGCTACCTGAATTTTAATACCAGTTCCAGTACTAATTGTATCATTGATTACAGGGACAGTAATATTAGGATTTGGGCCTGTACTAGGTAATAGTAGTGGTGTAAATAATGTTGCGAATTGAGGTGAAGTAGCATTGAATGCAAAACCTAGGGCAGGTAGTGTACTAGGTGCGTGTGCTTCACAATTAAAATTAGCGAATTTACGAATGGATGAGCGCATATTTTCACTCCTTTCTTGTATTTAGATTTCGTGAGTATTAACTTCACATTTTGGACAAGCATAATACAATATATGAAAATTTATAGTAGATAGTGCACAAGCTTCACTATTACGAATAAAGCAATGAATAATAATAAATACTATATGGAAAAGCAGTTAGCTAACTGCTTAGTAGGTTCTCCAAGAGCAAATAGGCGCAAAATTATTGCACTCTCAAAAAGATCAATACAGATAAGTGCTCTTTTTGAGAGTGAGTATAAATTTCTATCATTCTATCTAGTATTTGCACTGTATTATGTAGTTGCTACTAAAATTGATGTGAATTTTTAAAATTAGAGGTTTCTTTTAATGAAACCTCTAAAAAGACAACTAAATTTACGTTATAGTAAATTCAATTGCGATAGGAGTGCCTCCATCTAGGACTGCTCCTCCTACAATAGTAGCAGCTGTAGTAGTCACACCAGTAATAGTATCACCTGTTTGAATAACACCATTAATATAAAGTGTTAAAAAGGCATAAGAAGCAGGGAATGTTGTTACAGCACCAGTGTCATCAGTGAAGTCTGTGTTAGCAAAAGTTAAATCTGCTCCAGCAGCAGTTCCTGTTGCTGCTGTACTTACAAATCGTCTTCCTGCTATAAAAGGTTTAACGATAGGCATTTATATTCACCCCTTTTTGAGAATTAACTTAGACAAGTTTTTTGAAAGTTTTGTCCTGTATCGTATATTATGCTGTGCTTCTACTAAGAGATACGGCTTGTATACTAGTAAATAAATATAATTATTATGCGTTTTATAAGTTAGGTTCTTATAAGTAATTAAGTGGTTAAGGTTGGATTTTGTATATGGTATGTTTATGTTAAAAAAGAGAGCTCTTTTAGAAAGAGCTCTTAATCAAATTATTATCTTAGTGTTGGAGGGAAACTGGCGGCCTCAGTGACAGATGGTAGAAATAATTTACGTGGTATTGTAATAAATTCAAGCGCAATTTGCTTTGGATAAAAAAGTATTTGAGTTAAATCTAGAGCATGTATTAATAGTATCATGAAGCTTGTAAGAATGATAAAACTACCCCAAAAGAAACTTTTTGAAGTGTTGCGGAAATCTTTTATTAAAGAAAAGAATGAAAAAAATGCGGTAACAATGAGAATAAAAAATTTATACTTATCAGCCATTGTGATCCTCCTAAAGAACAGTAATTTATATTATATCGTATTTTTCAATATTATTATAAAAAGATTTTAAAGTGAATAATAAGAAAAAAATAAAGCCATAACTTAAAATCTTAGTTTAGGTTCTATTGTTTGAATTCTTTGTTTTAGAAGGTATAAAATCTGAAATTGAAAATTTTCCAAATGAACTACCATTTTTTATTTCTGATCCAACATCAAGTGCTTAATGAAATGGTATGAAAGATTATAGGCTAGTGATACGAGATTAAATAAGAGGAATTTCCGTGCAGCAAGAGTTCTAGCTCAGATTTCTACTAGAGAAAAGTATTTAGTTGGAGTTGGTATGTTAATAAAAAACGGATGGATGTCGAAACTAAATATTCATGACATTAAGGACAAAGATCAGGAAATATAATTTGGTATTCTGGGAATAACCGGAGATCCGTAGTTAAGGTTGCATAGTATTTGTATTTTTTTTCTAATTTTTCAATTGTTGTTAAGTGATGAGAACCTAATCCGCGTCGTACACTATGTTGAGAAAGAGTAGGCCCGATTTGTAATTTTCGTTTTTTCATTGCATCGTTCCATGGACTATAAAAAAATTTAAAAATAAAAGCAGGTTCCATGTAAATGCTATAAGGATAATGCGAACCATGTCTCCCGACTCTATAGTTCCCGTGCGAATTATTGTGAATTAATCTACCGTTAAGATATAGTTGGTTTGGATTAGGTTGAATTATTATGCCGTGATAACGTTGTTTAACAAGCGGAGAGCTATATCTTGGATTAGTGTAGCCATGAGTCGGTTCATCAATCATCATAATCATTCTTATTGAAAACATATTGCCGCCCATAGTGTTAAGTGATTTGAAAAATTGTTCTTTATTATAACAGCACAGGAATTCTGTCGTATTCAATACCATTTTCCATCCTGTAATTTCTCTTTCAATTTCCATAACTTCTTGATCAACTAAATAAGCATCAAATTCGAATGATTTTGAGTTTCGTATTTCCCAATTAGGAGCGAATGTTTTACAGATTTCAACTGAACGATCAGTGGATCCACGGTTAATAAGAATGCCATGATCAAATAGCTTTGTATGGTGCATTAACCACCACGGAAGTAAATATTCTTCATTGTAAAAATGAGAAATTAAAGTAGTCTTAATCAAAATCACCTCCGTATTTAACCTGCTTCTTATTTAATATAATATGGAAGGAAACCTATTGTTAGAAGGTTTCCTCTTAAAAGTTTTAAACCACATAGGGTATGTGGATGGATTAGTATGTAAAGTAGTCTGAATGATAAAGAGTGGTATTAAAAAGTACAAAATCTAAAATGAGCATCGAATTAGTGTATAACGATTGAAACGGCACTGAAAACTAATAAAACAGCCATAATGATGTTAAATAATTGATTATGTTTTAATAAAAGTTTTTGGAACATGGAACCAAAAAGGCTCCAACTAAATGTACTCAGTAAACCGACTATACCTAGAAATAATGAGAAAAGTAGAAAACTTGAATATGAATTGTAGTAAGGGAGTATAAAAGTAGAGACTACTGTGAGTCCGAATAATATTCCTTTAGGGTTAATAAATTGAAGGAAAATACCCACTGTAAATAAGTTTTTATTATTTTTTTCATTGTGACCGGCACCGCCTTTACTAGTAATTATTTTAAAGGCTAAATATAGCATATACGCGACACCTAAAATTTTTAAAGGAAATTCAATTATAGGGATAATATTAATTAATACAATATTAAAGAAACTGCATAAAGAAGTGAGGATGAAAAAACCGAATGCTACTCCAAAGCAAAAGTTTATGCTTCTCTTTAATCCATGTTGATTTGCGTATGTCATAGCTAAGAAATTGTTGGGACCAGGTGTGAAGCTACTTATAAATACAAATAACAAAAAAGAAAATATAGGCATTTCAAAACCCCCTATTTTTTGTGTGTTATAATGACCGAAAAGAACAATATAACGTGTGCTTTTTATTATACATAACGGTCGTTATATTGTATACAGTGTAGGAGTGTTTTTTATGGAAGAAATTCAACTTATTCTGGCAAAAAATTTAAAATCAATACGTGAAAAAGAAAAATTAAGTTTAGAAAAGGTCTCTCAATTAACAGGTGTAAGTAAAACAATGATTGGACAGATAGAAAGAGGAGATTCAAGCCCGACACTAACAACAATATGGAAAATTGCTAATGGTTTGAAAGTATCATTTACCTCTTTAATTAATAATCCACAGCCTGATACGAAAGTAGTTTTACGAAATGATGTTCAAGTATTGTCTGAAGACAATGGGAGATATAAGGTGTATCCCTCATTTCCTTTCCAAGATAATAGGAATTTTGAAATCTATATGGTTGAAATTGATACAGAAGGGAAATTAAGTTCAGAAGCGCATAAAGAAGGAACAGAAGAGTTTATAACGGTATTTGAAGGGAAATTGACAATTGACATAAACGATTGTCAATATACGTTAAATAATGGAGACTCAATTCGCTTTAAGGCGGATAGACCGCATACTTATACTAATTCAGGAAGAACATTAACGCGGTTAAGTATGACTATTTATTATCCAGCTTTATAAGCTGGCAATAATATAAAGAGTAAATGTGTATTGTTAAAACCATCTATAAGAGATGGTTTTATTTTTTGAATATAAAAAAAGACACTCAATTGAGTGTCAATATAGTATTGCTCTCGCGTATAGGATTGGAGATGTTCCTCAAATACATATTGAGATGGTCTGTAAAGAAGAAACGATCTTCATCTTTAATGTAACACCGACATGGGGGAAGTGTAAATTGATAATATATATACGGAAAATTTAGTATAGATGTTTTCTACTATGGATATAGTACAATTTATTTTTATTACGTCATCACTCTCGTAATATTTACCAATTGAGTATTTAGATTGTTTATTATAAAAAGAATGAATCATTTTTTAATCAATTCGTATAATTGTAAGAGAGGCACCTGTTGATCCACCTCCAACTAAATTCACGACAGATAATATACCAAATAATTGTAGTGAAATTGTATTACCAGCATTTAAATTAGTAATTAAATTATTACTATAATTTGAAGTTGATAAAGCGGGAGAAAAAATAGAGCCAGGAATTGGCGTAGAAACGTTTAATAGTAGTCTAGTTCCAGCAAGTAGAGCGGTTGTCGTATTAACTTGATAGGTTAAATGATATCTTCCAGTTACAGGAATTGTAAATACGTCATTTGAAGCGTTAACTGTAAAATTACCAAGACTTTGGTTATTTGAAAGTGGAATGTTTGTTCCTCCTAATACGACTGAAACAGGGCCACCTGATGTATTATTAGCGAACATAGAGTTTGTTGTAACGATTGAACCAGTACTCCCGGTAGGCCCAGTACTCCCGGTAGGCCCAGTACTCCCGGTAGGCCCAGTACTCCCGGTAGGCCCAGTACTCCCGGTAGGCCCAGTACTCCCGGTAGGCCCAGTACTCCCGGTAGGCCCAGTACTCCCGGTAGGCCCAGTACTTCCGGTAGGCCCAGTACTTCCAGTAGGTCCAGTAAGCCTGTAAGGGAAAATAATGTCAAGGGCCATTGACATTATTTCTTTTTTTCTAATTTCATTATTATCTTGAATATAAATCACCTCATCTTTTTAAATAAGAATGTAATAGATTTAGTACTTTTTAAATAGAATGATTAATTTATTATATTAATTAAAGCGGTTATAGCAACGGTAAAATGTTTAATATATGTAATAATTCTTTGGGAAGAAAAAAGAGAATAGTTATAAAGTTATTCTTTAATAATAGGGTCATAATGATGTGTATGAATTAAAAAACATGTGGAATGAGGTATTAAATTGAAACGCAATGACAATTTACCATTGAATAAGGGGATGATAGGCCCAGAAAATATTGGACCTACATTTCCGATTCTTCCACCAATTTATATTCCAACCGGAGCAACAGGCCCAACCGGAATAACGGGCCCAACCGGAGCAACAGGTCCAACTGGAGAAACGGGCCCAACCGGAGCAACAGGCCCAACCGGAATAACGGGCCCGACCGGAGCAACAGGTCCAACTGGAGAAACGGGCCCGACTGGAATAACGGGCCCAACCGGAGCAACAGGCCCGACTGGAATAACAGGAGCAACCGGAGTAACCGGAGCAATAGGAATAACGGGCCCGACGGGAGCAACAGGGATAACAGGAGCAACCGGAATAACGGGCCCGACCGGAATAACAGGAGCAACCGGAGTAACCGGAGCAATAGGAATAACGGGCCCGACTGGAATAACGGGGCCGACCGGAGAAACGGGGCCGACCGGAATAACAGGCCCAACCGGAATAACGGGCCCGACCGGAGAAACAGGTCCAACTGGAGAAACGGGCCCGACTGGAATAACGGGCCCAACTGGAGTAACCGGGCTAACCGGAGAAACGGGCCCAACCGGAGCAACAGGTCCTACCGGGGGGATTGGCCCTATAACAACAACCAATTTGTTATATTATACTTTTGCAGATGGAGAGAAACTTATATATACAGATGCCGATGGGATACCTCAATATGGTACAACGAATATATTATCGCCTAGTGAAGTTTCATATATTAATTTATTTATTAATGGAATAATGCAACCACAGCCATTATATGAGGTGAGTACTGGTAAATTAACTTTATTGGATACTCAACCTCCATCGCAAGGATCTTCAATTATATTACAATTTATCATTATTAATTAAAAGGACAGATCCTTAATGAAAAGGAATCTGTCTTTTTTTGTTTTATATTTAAATAGTTAAAATTAAGTGAAGGTACATTCAATTTCTAGCTGTCATAAATGGTTGAATGATAGGGATTTTAACTTCAATCCTTTTCACAGTGTATTGGAATAAAATATAAAATGAATTTTTCAATATATTATATGAGAGTTCTCTATAATACAAACGGCTTCATGTTTAAAAAGAGAACACAATCTTAGTAAAGAAATAATGTATATTTATATAAAAAATGGTACTGTTAATTGTTGAGTATATTCAAATTAATATGTGTATTTAAACCTAAGAGATAAACGTGGAAAAATAAAATAAACCCGTAAGTTTAGGTGTTTAATCTAAGCAGTCAATTATTAAAAACATATAATTAATATGTGAGTCATGAACATAATTAAATAGCGTTTGTAAGTTTAATTATATTTCATGTTTCCTATTTTAAGTCAATATATAACATAATTTTTTACAACTTTATGATCCTTATAATAGGAAAAACTCAAATATAAAACAAGTAAGGAGGACATAAATGACAAACAATAATTGTTTTGGTCATAACCACTGCAATAATCCGATTGTTTTCACTCCAGATTGCTGTAACAATCCACAAACAGTTCCAATTACCAGTGAGCAATTAGGTAGATTAATTACTTTACTAAACTCTTTAATAGCGGCTATTGCAGCGTTTTTTGCAAATCCAAGTGATGCAAACAGATTAGCTTTACTCAATTTGTTTACTCAACTATTGAACTTACTAAATGAATTAGCACCTTCTCCAGAAGGGAATTTCTTAAAACAATTAATTCAAAGTATTATTAATTTACTACAATCTCCTAACCCAAATCTAAGTCAATTACTTTCTTTATTACAACAATTCTACAGTGCTCTTGCACCATTCTTCTTCTCTTTAATTATTGACCCTGCAAGTTTACAACTTTTATTAAACTTATTAACTCAATTAATTGGTGCTACTCCAGGAGGCGGAGCAACAGGTCCAACAGGTCCAACAGGTCCAGGAGGTGGAGCGACAGGTCCAACAGGTCCAACAGGTCCAGGAGGCGGAGCGACAGGTCCAACAGGTCCAACAGGTTTAACAGGAGCAACAGGAGCAACAGGCCCAACAGGAGCGACAGGTCCAGCAGGTACTGGTGGAGCAACAGGTTTAACAGGAGCAACAGGCCCAACGGGAGCGACAGGTCCAACAGGTCCAACAGGTTTAACAGGAGCAACAGGCTTAACAGGAGCGACAGGTCCAACAGGAGCAACAGGCCCAACGGGAGCAACAGGTTTAACAGGAGCAACAGGCTTAACAGGAGCAACGGGTGCAACTGGTGGCGGAGCTATTATTCCGTTTGCTTCAGGTACAACACCAGCAGCGTTAGTTAATGCGTTAGTAGCTAATACAGGAACTCTTCTTGGATTTGGATTTAGTCAGCCTGGTATAGCATTAACGGGTGGAACAAGTATCACATTAGCATTAGGTGTAGGTGATTATGCATTTGTAGCACCACGAGCAGGGGTTATTACGTCATTAGCAGGTTTCTTTAGTGCAACAGCTGCATTAGCTCCATTATCACCTGTTCAAGTGCAAATACAAATATTAACTGCACCTGCAGCAAGCAATACGTTTACAGTACAAGGCGCACCTCTTTTATTAACACCAGCATTTGCCGCAATAGCGATTGGTTCTACAGCATCAGGAATCATACCTGAAGCTATTCCAGTAGCAGCTGGGGACAAAATACTGTTATATGTTTCATTAACAGCAGCAAGTCCAATAGCTGCAGTTGCTGGATTTGTAAGTGCAGGTATTAATATCGTTTAATTTGTTACATTTAGTAGGAAATTAAACAGGGGTTTGTATATAGTCCTTCCTAATAAATTTAGGAAGGACTATATTTTTTTGAGAAATAAGTAATAAATCCATTGAACAATTACTCTTTGTTAAGTTCGTATAAAAAAGTATAATTTACCCTTTCTCATTTAAGGCATAAGTTATGTAACTTTAAAAATTTCCGATCAGCAAAAAAAGATGAATTCTTTTAAAAAAGAATTCATCCATAAAATAAACTATTTATTTTTATTGCAGTTACATCCTTTTTTCTTTACATAGCCTTGCTCGGCTAAGTCTCTTTGCGATTGGGAATTGGAAGATTGAGAATTGGAAGATTGAGAGGATGCTGAAGAGCTACTATTTTTATTATAAGAGTAGTTTTTTCGATAGTTATAATTACTCATAGTACTATCACCTCCAATTTAATATATAAATATTATATGTATGTACACTATCAATTGTTACTATTATTAATAGGAAGAGAACATACAATAAAAAAATCTCCTCGGTATTTTCCTAGGAGATAAATGATGATTCTTTTAAAAATTTACAAATTAATAGCCCCAGTAAAGAGGAAAGTAATAAGAATCTTGGTGATACGGATTATGTTGTTGAGGGAGGGGCTGGGTTGGGTAATTTTTCATTCCACGGTTTTGATTGCAGTTTGCCGGAGGACCAATTACAGTAGTTGATTGAATAGGGGAAACCGCTTGTTTCCATTGTTGTTCATTGAGGCAGTAAGTATGGGCCATCATATGAGCTGGAGTTAATCTTAAAATGTCAGAACCGAAAATAACTTCTGGAGTTGGAGCGTTGAAAATAGCTAATAAATGAGTATTATCTGCTGTAGCAATTTCATAATGCCACCACGCTTGTGGAATGTTGGCAACTTGCCCCGGTTTTATCGGTAAGTTTAATATTTGATTCGTAAATGGATTAAGTAAAGAAACAACAGCAGACCCTGAAATACAATAAACAAGTTCAGCTGCATTTTGATGAATATGTGGTTCTACAACATTTCCTGTACTTAAATAAATATCTAATAAAGAAGTATTTTCTAAAGTATTTAATTGTTTAATGCCAAGTACATTTATATAATTTTGGGCATCTTTTCGAAAAAAATTACTTTTATTTACATCAAAAGTAAAATTGGTTGAGGGGGAGGTATAGTCGATGTTGGCAGTCAATTGTACTACCCACCTTTCTATAGGTAAGTTAGGTTACAAAATTAGGATATGTGTCTAGTCTTTGTTTTGTGCTGTTGTAGGTAGCTTAATAAATTCACTTATTCCATAAAGAATAAAGTATTAAGATTAAACTATATTCGTATTCCCATTCATACTTTGGATTGATGGAAAAAAGTAATGAAAATGTTAATTTAAAAGTACATCAATCATTTATAAGGAGTGAATGTTCATGTCATTTAGTGAAATGATTAGAAATGAAGTGCTCAGCTGGGCGGGTGTTTCTGAAAAACCGCATCGATTTGGTGGTATTGAAATAAATTATGGTAAGAAAGAACTTGGCCATCTTCATGGTGATAAATTAGCTGATTTACCATTTCCGAAGTTAAAGCGAGATGAATTAGTGAACCGAGGATTGGTAAAACCACATCACATATTACCCGAATCAGGATGGATCAGTTATTATATAAAGAGTGAAGAGGATATTCCATTTGCAATTGAGTTATTTCGTATGCAATATGACCGAATTAAAAAGTAATGAAATAAAGTAGGGTAATAAAAATTTATTTTCATGTCACATCCCTCCTTAATCGTTCGTCTTGTATGTAGAACGATAAGGAGGGATTTTATTATGAATACATTTGATGTAGCAATTGTTGGCGGTGGGCTTGCTGGATTAACAGCATCTATATATTTAGCGAAAGCTGGAAAGAAAGTGATTGTATTAGAAAAATCCAGTCAATTCGGTGGCCGAGGGATGACTATAAATAAAAATGGAATCTGCATGAATCTTGGTGCACATGCTTTATATAGAGGCGGGGCAGCGTTTATAACTTTTAATGAGCTCGGTTTGAATCTTCCAGGTGGAATACCATCTACAAAAGCACATGGAATATGGAAAGGGGATATATTCACCATCCCAACAGATTTTCGCTCAATTTTATCAACACCACTACTTTCGTGGTCTGCAAAAGTACAATTCTCACGTCTTATGATTCGTTTAGGAAATTTAGATGTAGGAGAAGTTCCGAAAATGAGTCTAACTACATGGGCAGAAAATGAAATAAAAGATCCAATGGTTCGTAATATATTTTATGCGCTATGCCGGACAACAACATATACGTTTGCTCCTACAATACAATTAGCATCATCTGTACTAAAGCAAATACAGCTTTCTATAAAAGAAGGAGTACTTTATGTAGATGGTGGTTGGGAGACGATAATAACAAAATTAAGAGATTTAGCGAATGATGTCGGGGTAAAATTTTTGGCTAAAAAGCATGTTTTGGAAATAGAGCATTATGAAGATAAACAAAGAATACATTGTGTTGATGATGAGGTTTTTGCAGTAGATACAGTCATCGTGACGACTCCGCCAAAAGAGGCTTGTAAAATAATAAAAGGTGCAGAAGGAACAAGTTTGCATAGATGGAATGAACAATCGGTACCGGTTACTGTTGCTGCATTAGATATTGGCTTGAGACAATTACCCAATCCTACACATCAATTTGTATTAGGATTAGATCAACCTATATTTTTCACAAATCAATCGAGAGCAGCTAAATTAAGTGAAGATGGATCAATTGCAGTGAGTCTAATTAAGTACCATAATCCTGTGCTAGAGATGAATCATATTCATGAAGATAAAGAACAGTTGGAAAGTACGATGGAGTTGTTACATCCAAATTGGAAAAGAGAAGTTGTTGCACAGCAATATTTACCGAAAATAACAGTAGTACATGATTTTCCTCATATTGACCGTGTTGAAAAGCCGGGTCCTAATATACCTGAAATGCCAGGTGTTTATGTTGCAGGAGATTGGGCAGGGCATGATGAAATATTAGCTGATGCTGCGGTAGCAAGTGGGAAACGAGCAGCGTTACACATTTTAAAGCAATATGAAAGTGAGGCAGTTCATCATGGAAACGGAGCAGTTATATGAAGCGTATCAACCATTATTATTTTCGTTATCATACAGAATCCTTGGGAGTGTTATGGATGCTGAGGATATCGTTCAGGATGTATTTATCTCGCTAAATAATATAGAAGATCCTCAATCTATAGAAAATATGAAAGCATATTTATGTAAGATGGCGACAAATCGTTCAATTGATAAATTACGATCGGCAGCGCATAAACGTAACGTGTATGTAGGGATGTGGTTACCAGAGCCACTTGTAGACGAGAGTGATGAGCCATCAAAGTCATTTATAATGAAAGAATCCCTTTCCACCGCATATTTATTACTTTTACAACAACTATCTGAGGTAGAAAGGATTGTTTTCATATTAAGAGAGGTTTTCAGTTATGAATACGAAGAAATAGCTTCAATTGTTGATAAGAGTAGTGTGAACTGCAGGAAGATCTTTCAACGTGCACGAAAAAGCATGTTGGAGAAACCGAAGCAATCAAAATTAAGCACGGAGAAAATGGCTTCTTATGTTGAAAAGTTTGTAGCATCATTACAGTGTGGGGATACGGAAGGTATGTTGGAAGTATTAAAAACAGATGCTATACTCAAAGCTGATGGTGGAGGTAAAGTTACAACTGCGATCAATCCGATTTATTCTGCAGATCGAATTATTCGCTTGTTCTTTGGGATTGCACAACGATTGACAGAAGAGTACACTGTTGATTTTAAAATGGTAAATGGTATACCAGGAGTTATAGTTACAATAAATAATAAAGTAACGTATGTTCTTTCGTTTGCATTTGAGGATGAGAAGATTTCAAATATTTATATGATGGTTAATCCTGAAAAACTTATGCATTTAAATGTAAAAATATAAAAAAGCGCATTTCTTTAGAAATGCGCTTTTTTATTATTTTTCTAACATTTCAAGAGGTACATCTTTTTCGCCAGCTACCTCAAATTTAATTTCCCCGTCTTCTTCATAAATACGTGTAATAATCGGTATAGTAATCATTAATTTTTTATGCTGCTTTCGTTTTCGAGCAGCATCTAAGCTAATCACGTTCATTTGTAAGCATCCTTTCTTCTGGAAATATATAAACAAAGAAAATGCGTCCGAAAAGGGCGCTTAATTGAATTTGAAATACCGATTCATTTAAATGGGGTTTATATAATTTAATAACTGCAATTTTAATATGAAATAATATGAATGGAATAATTGCACGTAGAAATTAACTTTACCAAAAAACGAAACAATATGCTATAAAAAATTATAAATCTTTGTCATATAACGGGAAAAAGGATTTCGTTTCGCATATAATAAAAGTAGACGGGCAGCAAGAGCTTTTTCATCATATTGCTTGGAAAGGCGATGAAAAGAATGGATACGTTAGATTCATTATTACTTCAACTTGAACAATATGGAGAAGAGCATGATCGGAATAAAAAAATACGGGAAGAAAAATTACGGAATATTTCTCGTGAGATGGGGCAATTTTTATCAATTTTAGTAAAAGGGTGTAATGCAAAAAACATTTTAGAAATCGGAACTTCTAATGGTTATTCTACATTGTGGTTAGCTAATGCGGTAGAAGAAACAAATGGAAATGTAACAACTGTAGAGCTTTCTTCAGAACGAGTTGGAGAGGCACTTGTCAATTTTGAAAAGGCAAACCTTTTACAAAGGATTGATGTTCACAATCAAGAAGCAGGGGCATTTTTAGATTCCCAATTAGATCATTCATTTGATTTTATTTTCCTAGATTCAGAGCGCACGCAATACATGTGGTGGTTTGAGCATATAAAACGTATGTTACAGCCAAAAGGTTTTCTTGTTGTTGATAATGCAACTTCTCATGCAAGTGAATTAGATGAGTTTATAAAAATGATTGAAGAAGATGATACGTTTGAAACAGTGTTATTAGCGTTTCAAAAGGGAGCATTTGTAGCTCGCAAAAATAAATAGAAGTGAGTGTAATAGAATTATCACATTGAAAACGGGTGAATGTCAAAAGATTGAGTGTAGCACGATTAAAAGAACGTAAATTATTTAGGAAATATATGAAGAATCCGCCTTCAGCATGTAGTTCTCTAGGTCTTAAGTCTGAGGAAAATTATGTTGATTACAGGTATACTTATAGTAAGAAACAGGGAATGACTGCATAAACAGACATTTCTAAAAAAATCGATTTCAAGCAATCAGAATGTGTATGAAATACGATATAATTGATGAAATATAGTGCATATAAATTCGCACATATAAATAAAGGAGCGATTTTGTTGACTGAACTCGAGAAAAAAGAACCTGTATCCATTGTGAAAGATAATAATGTAGAAGTAGTGGTTGATACAGTTATAAAAGATGAAGAACTTGATGAATTAAATAAAGAAGCCGATCTTTATGTACAAAAGTTAAATAGCGAGCAAAATACAGATTTATCAAAAGTATTGTCGCAGCTAGGAGATTTGGGGGATAAAGAACAACAAGCAGCAGGACAAACGTTATCAGCATTAAAACGTCCTGTCACAGCGATGATGAATGGAAAGAATGAAGAAATTCCAAATACATTGTTAGAATTACGCAAAGTAGTATCAGAGCTTGATCCCAATTCACTTAAAGCAAGTGGTATGAAGAAAATTATGTTTAAAGTATTTAAGAAAAATCCACTTGAAACATACGTGCATAAATATCAATCTATAGATAAGCAAATTGAGGAAATTATTAGATCCCTTCTAATTGGTCGTGATAACTTACAAGAGGATACAGTTGGTCTTGAAATGTTAAAAGAACAATCGCACGATAAAATTCATGCTCTTGATAAACAAGTATACTTAGGGAAAAAGCTTGCTGGCATGCTTGAAGCTGAGAAACAAAACCCAGAGCGTCAAAGGGATATTCCGTTAATTAACGATGCATTAGAAAAGATACTTGTACGTACACGTAATATGCAGCAAGCGAAAAGTGTATTATTACAATCTATAGCTTCTGTAGACATCATTAAGAAAAATAATGAAAAATTAACAGAGGCGATACGTAATGCGATTACGATGACACAAAACGTTGTAACAGTTTCAGCTGCTATTCAGCTTGCATTAACGAATCAACGGAAAACAATTGATGCCGTAAATGCGACGAATGAAGCAATTGAATCGATGGTATTAAGTAATTCTCAAGCGTTAAAACAAAATACAGAAGAAACGACGAAATTGCTTGAAAACCCTGCTATTAGCATGGATAAATTACGTGAATCATTCCAAAATGTGTTCGCTGCAATTGAAGCATCTGAAAAATCGTCAGAACGTATTATTGAGTCAAGCAAGAAGTTCGTTATTGAACTAGACACATTTAATGATGAGATGAAGCAGAAACTCATTCAGCGTCCAAGGAAATAACGGATTATTAGAGGAGGTGAACAAATGAGTTTCATTCAAACAGTACTATTACTACTCGGTACATTGCTTTTAATAGCATTTACTGTCGTTGTTTTAGTCGTATACTTCGGGCGGAAACTGTATTTTTCATGGACGAAGCCATATAAAAGAGCGCAAGATTCTTTAGATAAGATATCAAACAAATCAATACCGTTTCTACAAGAATTTACACAACATCCACTGTTTTATCGCTGGATTCGCACCGAAGGAAAGAAAGAACAAAATACATTAAATACTCTATTTTGTGCATCAGGTCAACGTACGAGAGAGCAAGTCTTCTCGATGTTACCGAAAGAAAAGCAGAAAAAAGTGCATGTAATGGCAAAAACTACGAAAAAGCTTACAAATGAAGATATTGATGTGGCTGCGATGAAAGTGAAAGATTTCTTAAGACAAGAAGCGCAGCAAACTGTAAAACCGACAGACTTATCATTTTACAAATTGTATTTTTATGACCGTTATCCAGACGCATTAAATACAATTCAAGCGTATAAACGCTCAATAAATCCTTCATTACAAAGAACGGTTGATGATATTACAATTTCAGTATTAAATGCACTTCCGTACTATCAAGAGCAACGCATGTTTGAACAACAACATAAACTTGAAACATTCTTAATGAAAGATTTAACGGCCATGTTATCGTTGGTAGTACAATTACCACCTTCACAAAGACCAGAGAAGGAAGAAGAACTGAAAATCTACTTGGAAAATTTCCAAAAAGAAATGGAAGTAGTAGAGCGAGATATTCGCGACTCAATTGATCACGATTTAAATGTGAAGATGAGAGCAGCGACTGAGAAGTTTAAGAATAAATAACAAAAAGCGCCTTAAAAGCTAAGTATCACGGCTTTAAGGCGCTTTTTTTATGAGGTTTTATTTTGCTCTAACGGTAGTATGACTAGAAGCCACACTTTCATTATGCAATCGATCAACTGCAGTTACGACATAGGTATACGTTTCTCCGGAAATAGCGGTTTTATCTACATAAATTTCTCCAAGTTTTGTTTTTCTTACAGTAGTAAGTAAATTTTTGGGATTTTGTATATCCACTTCATTTTTCCCATTCACGCGGTAAATAGCGTAATAAGCAGAATCATTATCTCTATTGTCAATGATACCGATTGCAATACCTTCATCTCTTGGAATGGCGCCTTTTAAAGTCGGTTGTTTTGGTGGATCATGATCAAGCCAAGGCATAGGCGGGATTAATGCAGGATGTTTATATATGTTTTTTGAAAGGCTATCTTTAACTCCGAGTGGATTGTTATTAATATCTTTTAAGCTAAAATGCATACTACCTTTTATATCAGGATATAGCCGGTTTAATGCAATTTGTTTTGGATATTCTTCTGGATCAGACCAAGCAGGGACGGAGTTATTATTAATTTTATAGGCCGCTTGACCGATGTATAGGTGAAGCGGTTTGTTATTTGTTTCTTTAACCCACCAATCTACTAATATGTCATATGCAGCTGGGGTGAAACCTATATTCCAATATATTTGCGGTGTAATGTAGTCAATATATCCTTTTTGTATCCACTCACGTGTGTCAGCATAAAGGTCATCATAGTTTCTTTGGCCTGCGGTTGTGTTAGAGCCAGTGGGATCGTCAGCTATATTTCGCCATACGCCGAACGGACTAATGCCAAACTTTACATATGATTTTTCTTGTTTTATAGCAGTATTTAAATCTTTTACAAGTTCATTTACATTATTACGTCGCCAATCTTCTATATTTGTAAATCTACCATTATTATATGTTTCGTATGTTTTCTGATCTGGAAATTCTTCACCGGCTACTTTATATGGGTAAAAATAATCATCCATATGCAGCGCATCAATATCGTAATTTTGTACGATTTCTAAAGCACCTTCTGTTATAAATTTTTTCACTTCCGGAATACCGGGATTGTAATATAACTTTCCGCCATAAGGGACAACCCAATCGGGATGTTGCCTTGCAGGGTGATTATTTGATAATCGATTTATATCGGTGTGATTCATCGTTATTCGGTATGGGTTAATCCAAGCGTGGAATTCTATATTTCTTTTATGAGTTTCTTCAATCATAAATGCGAGCGGGTCATAACCAGGATCTTTTCCTTGTGTTCCTGTAATGTATTCAGACCAAGGACCGTAATTTGAAGGATAGAAAGCATCAGCGGTTGGTTTAATTTGTACAACAACTGCATTCATACCAGTGCTTTTTACATCGTCTAATAATCTTATAAATTCTTGCTTCTGTTTTTCAATAGGTAAGCCAGTTTTTGAGGGCCAATCAATATTCAGAACTGATGCGATCCATACAGCACGTAATTCATGTTTTTTGTACGTAGTATTTACTTCAGCATAAGTAGAGTGAGGGGGAATGAAAGAGAAAGGGATGAACAAGATAACGATACAACATATCATTAATAAACGTTTAACGATCATTTATACGCCTCCCTATCATATGATTATTTAAAATAATATCTGAGGCGAGGTTGACCTTGCAATAGAGAAAATTGCATATTGAAACATTAATTTAATAAGAAAAATATTTTTAATGAAATTTACTTTCATTATAACTAAATTCATTTACTACTTCATATGCTTGTTAGTAAAGTGAAACTTCCTTTCATTTGAAGGGTAATAAATTATAAGTATAGGAGGATTAATAAATGAAAGTTTTGTTCGTCTGTTCTGGAGGAATGTCCAGTGCAATTGTTGTAAACGCTTTAAAAAAAGAAGCGGAGAAAAATGGTGTGAACATGGAAGTGCATGCAATTGGAACGAATGAGGTAGAGGAAGAAGTAAAGAATGGCTGGGATGTCGTAATGGTGGCACCTCAAATAAGACACCGATTTGACTCTGTAAAAAAATTTGCAGAGGAGGAATCTATTCCGTGTGGCATCATACCGCCGCAAGCATACACACCGCTTGGCGGCCCGACTTTATTAAAAACTGTAAATGAATTAATCAGTTAGGGGGAAACGTTATGAATAAGTTTGTCACGTTTCTTGATAAAAACTTATCTGGACCGATGGCAAGGCTTTCTGAGCAGAGACATTTACAAGCAATCCGTGATGGAGTTATTTCGGCGTTACCATTTATTATAGTAGGAAGCTTCTTTTTAATAGTAGCATTTCCACCACTGCCGAAAGATAGTTTCATATCAGTTTGGGCATTAAAGAATCAAACAAGTATATTGATACCATATCGTTTAACCATGTTTATTATGTCTTTATATATCGCATTTGGAATAGGATATAATTTAGCGAAAAGTTATAAGTTAGATGCTTTATCAGGAGCACAGCTCGCGGTATGTTCACTACTTTTAACATTAACGCCTGAGTTAATTGATAAAAAAGGATTCATGCTTCCGATGACAAATCTCGGAGGTCATGGATTATTTGTGACGATGATTGTTTCTATTTTATCCGTAGAGATTTTAAGATTTTGTAAGAAGAAAAATGTAATGATTAAAATGCCAGAACAAGTACCGCCATCTGTATCGCGTTCATTTGAAGCACTTATACCTGCAGCATTCGTTATTATTATAATGAGTCTAGTAACTGTCGTTTTTAGCATTGATTTACACCATGTTGTTGATAAATTAGCAGCACCATTAGTAAAAGCTGGGGACAGTTACTTCGGTGTAATGATTCCAGTGTTTTTAATTACGTTTTTTTGGTCATTCGGAATCCATGGTGTGTCGGTTGTTGGAACTGTTGCTAGGCCATTATGGGAAGTATACCTAGGGAAAAATGGTGAAGCAGTTGCTAGTGGAGCAGATCAGTTGCCATTTATTTCACCAGAGCCGTTATATCAATGGTTTATATGGATTGGCGGTTCTGGTGCGACGTTAGGGCTTGTATTAGCTATGATTATATTTGGTCGATCGAAATATTCAAAAGCATTATCAAGAACTTGTATTGTTCCAGGTATTTTTAATATTAATGAACCAGTCATATTCGGATTACCGATTGTACTAAATCCAATTTTAATTATCCCATTTATCATTACACCACTTGTAACAGCAACTGTTGCATATTCAGCAACTGCGATGGGATTTGTAACACCAACGCATATTATGCCGCCATGGACACTACCTGCTCCAATTGGTGCATATTTAGCAACAGGTGGAGATTGGCGTGCGATTGTATTAGTTTTTATAAATATAGCAATATCATTCCTTATTTATTTACCATTCTTTAAAATGTACGACAAAAATATGCTTGAAATTGAAAAAAATGGTGACGGGGAATCTGTTAATCCTTAATCTGCACGCTGTTATTTTGAGTGATAGACTTTTTGTCTATCACTTCTTTCACATTAAAACTAGAAAGGGGGAAATAGAATGAATATAAAATTTAGTTATAAAGGCGTATTTTTATTATTATTTGGAGTGATTTGTGCAAATTTACTTTTTGTCCCTTTATTAGGCATGCTAAATCTATCACAAATGCATAGTATCTGGCTTGTTACAAGTATTGCGGCAAGCGTTTTGCTTACGGTAGTTGTTTCTTTCATTGATGGATCGTTTGCATCGAAAGCTCAGTTGTTTTTTAGATTTATATTGTTTTCGATTTGTTGTACGTTCGTTACTTACATGATTGTTTTTTAGTAAATAGGAGGTCATGCACGTTATGTATATTGCAGGGGTAATGTCTGGTACTTCATTAGATGGAATAGATGTAGCGCTCGTTCATATAGAAGGAAGTGGTGTAGATTCTAAAATCCAACTCATCCATTTTACTACTGTTCCATTTTGTAATGATATGAAAAATGAGATCCAACAAGCGTTATCAATTGAAACTTCGAATGTCCAACTTATATGTAGTTTAAATTTTAAACTTGGTTTATGCTTCGCCAATGCTGTAAAGGAAGTTTGTAAAGAGGCCAATTTTCCTTTGAGACAATTAGATTTAATAGGCTCTCACGGACAAACGATTTATCATCAGCCAAAGCAAGAAGGGAATATTATTTCTTCAACATTGCAAATTGGGGAACCAGCAGTAATAGCATATGAAACGAACACGACGGTTATCTCGAATTTCCGAACGATGGACATGGCGGCAGGGGGACAAGGTGCACCACTTGTACCATATTCAGAGATTATTTTATATCGGCATCAAACTAAAAATAGACTACTACAAAATATTGGTGGGATTGGTAATGTTACAGTGGTTCCAAGTAAACGAAGTAAAGAGAGTGTTATTGCTTTCGATACTGGACCAGGCAACATGGTAATCGATGAAGTATGTCAAAAATTATTTCATGTACCATATGATCAAAATGGTTGGATTGCAAAGCAGGGGGTAGTTGTAGATGAAATTTTAACATACTGTATGAACCATCCATTTTTGAACATGAAACCACCAAAATCAACAGGTAGAGAACAGTTTGGAGAAGCGTTTGTGACTGAATTATTGAATCAATTTAAAAAGCATAGTAAAGAAAATATATTGGCAACTGTCACGATGTTTACAGCATGTTCAATTGTTCATCATTATAAGGCGTTTATTTTGCCGTATTATGAAATTGATGAGGTGATTTTAGGTGGTGGTGGAAGTTATAATAATACACTTGTTGAAATGTTACGGAATGGATTAAGAGAAGAGAAATGTAGCATATGTATACAAGAAGATATTGGTCATTCTTCAGCAGCGAAAGAAGCAATTGCATTTGCTATTTTAGCAAACGAAACGTATCATCGTAATCCGAGTAATGTGCCGAGCGCAACAGGTGCTAAGAATTCCATAATTTTAGGGAATATAACATTCCCTCCATACGCAAATGAAAATGAGGCGAACATATGAAGTATATGATTGGAGTAGATGGCGGGGGAACGAAGACCGAGGCAATTGCATTTGATAAAGACGGAAATGAACTTGTAAGAGCTACCAGTGGTTTTGGAAACATATTAATAGATTTTGAAGAAGCTCTTGTGCATATTATGGAAGCAATTAATCAATGCCAGAAGAGTTTAATAAATGGGCATTGTGTTTGTGTTTGTTTAGGATTAGCTGGTATAAGCGGAGCGAATACAAATGAATTAACATTACGTTTAAAAAAGAAATACGGAACAAAAATTGAAATTTTTAATGATGCAATGATCGCACATGCAGCTGCTTTAAAAGGTAAGGATGGAATATTAACTATAGGTGGTACAGGTGCAATTTGTATAGGAAAAAAAGGAGAAGTATATCAGTATAGCGGTGGATGGGGACATATTTTAGGAGATGAGGGGAGCGGATATTGGATTGCATTACAAGCTTTAAAGAAAATGGCAATTCAGTTCGATCAAGGAATCAGTCTTTGTCCATTGAGTTTGAATATTCAAAGGCAGTTTCAACTTTTGACACCGTCTCATATAAAAAGCTTAGTATATACTTCTTCTAAAGATAAAATTGCAGCAATCGCCCCATTAGTTATTCAGGAAGCGAGAGATGGCAATGATGATGCGCATGAAATTATGATGCAAGCTGGAAAGGAATTAGCAAGGATTACAGTAAATGTTTATAACAAGTTGAACTTTAAGCACTCAACGCCAATTGCAGTAAGTGGCAGTATATTGCGTTTAGTTCCTGAAATATTTGCTGTATTTAAGAAATGGTGTGAAGAAAGTATGAAAGAAATTACACTCGTATCACAAGCAGAAATGGCAGTGAAAGGAACATATTATTTAATGAGGGATATATATTTTTAAAAATAGGTATGAGAATTTTTGTATGATTTGTAAAAATATGATGTTAAAATGTATAAAGGGATGTATGTTAAAAACGTACAATATACGTAGTAATTGAATATTGTATATGTATTCCCATGTAGAAAGTGAATGATTACATGATTAATAGTATGCAGTTTTTATATTTGGTGGCTTCTTATTTAATTGGAAACATATTGACCGCTTATATAGTAACAAAATTGAGACATAACGTTGATATTAGGGATGAAGGAAGCGGAAATCCTGGCGCAAGAAATATGGGGCGCGTATATGGAAAAGGGTATTTCATTGCTACATTTTTAGGTGATGCAATTAAAGGGGCAATCGTTGTTGCTGTAGCAAAATACCTTTTTGAAGATCCTACATTCGTAATGTTAACATTATTGGCCGTTATTATTGGACATATTTATCCAGTTTTATTTAAAGGCAAGGGCGGTAAAGGTATTTCAACATTTATAGGAGGACTAATCGCATTTGATTATTTGATAGCGCTTACCCTCTTAGGCATTTTTATTGTATTTTATTTAATATTTAAAGGGTTTACGAAGCCAGGACTAATTACGATTGCTTGTTTACCAATTTGTATGATTCTTTATTCTTATTCTATTGTTACCACTATATTAAGTGGAATAATTATTTTACTCATTCTATATGTAAATCGAGAATAAAATGAATGTTTAATAAGTGGGGATAATCTCCACTTATCATTTTTTATTAAATAGATAAAGGAGATAAGGCATGGGGTTAATTTATAAAGTTGCTGATCAAGATTGGGAATTTGAAAGTATACATAAATTAAATTATAAAACTTTTGTAGAAGAGATACCACAACATGAAGAAACGAAAGAACGGTTTCGTATAGATCGGTTTCATATAGAAAATACATATTTAATTTGTTTAGATGAGGATAGATTAATAGGTATGGTCGCAGTGCGGGGAAAACGACCATTCTCGTTAGATTATAAAATTTCAAATTTAGATATTTATTTGCAAGAGCATGGAGAAAAAGTGTATGAAATTCGTTTACTTTCAGTAGAACGTGAATATAGAAATGGAAGAGCGTTGTTAGGATTAATTCGTTTTCTACATCGTTATTTGCTTCTAAATGGATATGAATTAGCACTCATTTCTGCAACAACACGTGAACTAGCTTTATATGAGCAAATGGGATTCAAATCTTTCCATACGTTAGTTGGTACAGAAGAAGCAGCCTTCCAGCCAATGTATGTTACCCCTGCTATGTTTGAAGAGTCGAGTGTTGGGGGGATTATGACGAAAGAATATACGTTTTTACCTG
This sequence comes from Bacillus sp. PK3-067, assembly GCF_056738645.1. Classification (NCBI taxonomy): domain Bacteria; kingdom Bacillati; phylum Bacillota; class Bacilli; order Caryophanales; family Bacillaceae; genus Bacillus; species Bacillus sp. PK3-067. The sequence goes on from NZ_CP096490.1 coordinate 2,298,104, forward strand.
GTCCAGTAGATATTGAAGAGAACGTTCGAAAGGCATTTTCTACGCGACCTATTTCCCATCGCTCTAAGTCATTTCAAGTGATGATGGACAATGTGAAAAAACGGTTACTTCACATGACAAAAGCAAAACATGTACAGCTTATGTTAGGAACAGGGACGTTAGCAAATGATGCGATTGCTTTACAGTTACGTTCTTTAAAAGGGAAAGGACTAGTATTAACAAATGGGGAATTTGGTAATAGATTAGTTGGACATGCAAAACGAGCACGGTTACATTTTGATACGTATAAAAAGGAAATGGGAGATCCATTTATTTATACCGAATTAGAAGAAATTATGACAACTGGAAATTATGAATGGATTTGGTTTGTTCATCATGAAACATCTACTGGAATGTTAAACGATTTAAACGAGCTAAATACTCTTTGTAACGAGAATCAAATGAAACTGTGTGTAGATTGCATAAGCTCAATTGGAGCAATACCATTAGACTTGAAGGATGTGTATTTTGCAAGTGGTGTTAGCGGTAAAGCGATTAAATCATATACAGGAATTTCTTTCGTTTTTCATAACCACATTGTAAAAATAAACGAGGCTGTGCCGGCCTATATGGACATTGGCATGTATGAAGAAAATGAAAGTATTCCATACTCACAATCATGGAATTTAATTTATGCATTGCAAGAAGCGTTGAAGAGATTTGAAGATGAAAAGGCATTTGTAAAAATTAAAGAGACATATGATTATGTTGAAGAAGTTATTACTGATATGGGTTTAAAGCTTGTTTCACCTAAAGAACATGCCGCGCCAATTATACTTACTATTGTATTGAGCGAAGATTATTCTTCTAAAGTAGTAGGCGATACATTAGCATTACAAGGATACATCGTTCATTATGAGTCATCTTATTTACAAAAGAATAATTGGATCCAAATTGCATGTTTAAATCATTATAAAGAACGCGATATGAAGAGGATGTTAAATTGTTTGCAAATGTGTTTATTTCAGAGTGGGGTACATATATAAAGACTTTTTCTTTTCGTATAAAGGAGCTACGACTTACGAAAACTTAGGAATAGAACATTGGAAGAGGTGTCAGTATGATAACTAGAAAACTACCATTACATATAGACGATATTAAAAAAGCTCACAAAATTCTAGATAGAAATGCTCGTAAAACGCCATTAGTAAAATCTTTTTACTTGACTAGTAAAACGGGTGGAGAAATTCATTTGAAATTAGAAAATATGCAATTAACGGGTTCTTTTAAATTTCGTGGCGCATTTAATAAAATGTCGCGGCTCACGGATCAAGAAAAAGAAAGAGGTGTAATTGCATGTTCAGCAGGTAATCATGCACAAGGAGTTGCATTATCTGCTCATTTACTCGGTATTAAGAGTAAAATTGTTATGCCAATTTCTGCACCTCAGGCAAAAGTTGAAGCAACAAAAGGATATGGATCTGAAGTGATTTTACATGGTGAAACCTTTGATGATGCAAAGGTAAAATGTGAAGAAATTATAAGGGAAACAGGTGAAACATACTTACATCCATATGATGATGTAGAGGTAATGGCTGGTCAAGGTACAATTGGATTAGACATTCTTGATGATATGTGGGATGTAGATACTGTCATTGTACCAATAGGTGGAGGCGGAATTATTTCTGGTATTTCTGTAGCATTGAAATCTTTTAATCCATCCATTAATATAATTGGTGTCCAAGCAGATAATGTTCATGGAATGAAGGCATCTTACGATAAAGGAGCAATCGTAGAACACTATGAGGCGCCTACTATTGCAGATGGTTGCGCAGTTAAAATACCAGGTGAATTAACATTTGAAATTGTAAAAGAATTAGTAGATGATATTGTAACTGTATCAGAAAAAGAGCTGGAAGTAGCGATGAAAGATTTATTACAACGTGGGAAAGCTGTTGTAGAAGGTGCAGGTGCATTAGCAACTGCTGCACTTCTTGCAGGAAAAGTTGATAGTTATATAAAAGGGAAAAAAGTAGTAGCTGTTATATCTGGTGGGAACGTGGACTTACAGCGCATATCAAGTGTATGTGAGCACTTTTTTGTCGCTAATGAAGTGAAATAGTTTTATGAAAGAAGAGCTAAGAGAAATGATCTTAGCTCTTACTTTTTGTCTACCGTTTACTGTAAGTAGAAATAAACTTGCAAAATTTGCTGTTTAAAAATTATTTTATTTAAGCGCCTATTTTCACACATATCTTTAATGTTATAATAATTATTTCAATATTGTCGAAACGTAAGCAGAAATTTAATATAATAGTTTTAATGTGCTAATGAGCGGTGAGGAGGGCAGGGCATGAATAAAGAAGAACAGGTCATGAACGGTTTCAGGGAATTATATAATAAGCTGGTTTGGCTTAATAAAGATAAGATGGAAGAGGGTCTTAAAGGTTTTAAGTCTTCTGAAGTCCACTGCATTGAATATATTGAAAACAATGCAGATTCTAACGTGACACAACTCGCAGAGGCTTTTTATGTGACTCGCGGTGCTATAAGTAGAATGACTAAGAAGCTCATACAAAAAGGCCTTGTTGAAAGCTACCAAAAGTCAGAAAATAAGAAAGAAATTTATTTTAGGCTTACCGAACAAGGGAAAGAAATTTATAAAATCCATGAAAATTTGCATAAAGAGTTTCAAGAGCGAGATAAAGCTGTATTTGAACAAGTGACTGAAGAAGAATTCAACAGTATAATTAGCTTTGTGGAAAAGTATAGTAGACATTTGGATGCAGAAATAAAGAAACAAGGTATACATATTAAATCGTAATATATTTTAATAATAAAGTGAAACTTTAATCAGTGGGGGGCTTCATCTCCACTGATTATCAGCCCTCACCAATCGGGCTTTTACGGGCAGCCTTACTCTAATGAGAATAGGCTGCTTTTTTATTATTTTATTTTTGTTGACTAATCAACAAAATTTTTAGGAGAGAAGTTAAATGTCTATATTTAGATCGAAAAATGAAAGGGGAACTGAAAAAAGCATAGATAAACATGCTTTACTATTCGGACTTATTTCTGTATTTCTTTGTGGTATAGGTTTCAGTATCATCATGCCTGTAGTCCCATTCTTAGTACAGCCATATACAAGTAATCCGGAAGAACAAGCATTGGTTGTTACACTACTAACTTCCGTATATGCGGCCTGCGTGTTTTTAGCTGCACCAGTACTCGGAGCTTTAAGCGATAAGTATGGCCGTCGTCCACTACTTTTAATATGCTTATTTGGTTCTGCAATTGGGTACTTAGTTTTTGGAATAGGAGGAGCTTTATGGGTACTATTTGCTGGACGCATAATAGAAGGAATAACAGGCGGGAGCATAAGTACTATCTTCGCATATTTTGCAGACATCATTCCAAAAGAACAGAGAACGAAATATTTTGGATGGGTGAGTGCAGTTGTAGGTGCGGGAACTATCATTGGCCCAACCATTGGGGGGGTACTTGCCAAGTTTGGTGATACTGTACCTTTGTATTTTGGTGCAATCATAACGTTAATAAATGTTGTATATGGGATCAAATATATGCCTGAGAGCCTTGACAAAAATAATAGGTTGAAAGAGATTACGTTTGTAAGGTTAAATCCTTTTGCGCAGCTAGCAAACATACTTTCCATGAAAAATTTAAAGTGGTTACTTGTCTCAGCGTTTTTACTTTGGATACCTAACGGATCTTTACAATCAATTTTCACGCAATTTACAATGGATACTTTCAGTTGGAAACCTGCATTAATCGGACTTATGTTTTCAATTTTGGGCTTTCAAGACATTGTTTCACAAAGTTTTATCATGCCAAAGCTTTTGATCAAGCTTAGTGATAAACAAATAGCAATTCTTGGGATGGTTTCGGAGATTATAGGATACAGTTTTATTGCGGCATCAGCTTTGTTTTCACTCTATCCACTACTTATCATTGGGATGCTGATGTATGGTTTTGGGGATTCAATTTTCGGACCTTCATTCAACGGGATGCTTTCAAAGTCTGTCAGTTCTAGTGAACAAGGAAGGATTCAAGGTGGAAGCCAATCTATTCAAGCTTTAGCAAGAATGATTGGTCCTATTCTTGGAGGACAAATCTATGTATCACTTGGTCATGCCGCACCTGCTTTTATGGGTATGATTCTTATAGTAGCGGCAATAGCAGTTTTATATAAGGGAACGCATGAAACTGTATAACAGATAGAAATAAGAACAAATAAAAGGGTGCCAGAACTTAGGAACAAGTGCTGACACCCTATTTGTTTACGGTTTGAGGACTAAGAGAAATTCTTTTACTGTTTAGGAATTTATTCTGCAATGCTCTCATGGTAAATGACTAGATAGTTTAATTATGCTTGTGCTGAAGTAAATAATGACTCCATCTTTACTTTGCTCTTCTCTCGAATTTCAGCATCTGCGTGTCTCATAACGTATTTATGCGCTACAGCGATTGCTAAAACATCATCTAATAAGCCAATCCCAATAATAGCAGCTATATCTGGAATGAAATCGATTGTTAATACGTAATAAGATAAAGCGGCTAATATTATGAATTTTGCTTTAGTAGGTAATTCTTGCTTTTTCATTGTGTAGAATAAAATAATACTTTCATATACGCTGGATTTACCGAGGTTTACAGAGCTTTTTCTGAACTTTTTCCAAAGTGTCTGTTTCTCCATATAAACACTCCTTTTACAAAAACATAGATTTTTTAAAAGGATGGACAAAGAAGTGAGAGATTAATCAATTTTATTGTTTTTCTTAATTATATATTTCCATAAAAATAGGGGAATACCTGTTCAAAATATTATAATGTGGATTATTTTGAACAGTGTTCCGTTACATAGTATGTGTTCGTTCCAAGTAAAGGTACTACGCAGGTAACGTTTGGTGGTAATACGTATTAAAGTTCATTTTCTACATTAATCTCTGCATTCGTACAATATTGAATTACTTCTAAATAATCTAAGGGTGCATTTATTGATGAGAACTTTTGTAATTCTTAAATAGCCTCTTTACTCGGTGGTGATTCATAGGCTTCTAATGTAATTCTGGTATTAATTGCAAGATTAGCCAATTCATCTAGCATTTCAGGTGTTACTTTGGTTCGAACCATTTTTCCTCTCTTTTCTCCCATTTTTTTAAAAGTTGTCGCTTCGGTGATGGCTTTTTTATTTTCTCAAATGAAGCCGATGAGTTTGAGTTTGAGAATTTTATCGTGGTATTATTTATGTAACAAGGGGATGTTGTAAGAAAAAATACAATTTGAGGGGAAAATGAGAATGGGAATTTATAATTATGAAGCGAAAGAGGATTTGCAAGTAGGAGAAGTTTGTTTAGAACGAGATATTTATGAAATTATAAATTTTTATAAGAAAGGGTCAATAGTTTTATGTGATTCAGTATCTCGTTTCAGTGCGAATTCAGACAGAATGTTTAAAGTGATAAATAGGATAGAAACATATATGCATAAAAATGAAGACTATACATATCAGGTTTCGGATAGACCCAATTTGATTTATGTAGTTGAGCAGGTAAGATAAGGAAGTATCCATAACGGGTGCTTTTTTCTTTGTTATATAGAAATTACACATTAAACGTGAATTCTAACAAAATGGATATTTGGATTCAAATTATTTGTGATGTGTACAGTAAAATGTATGTGTATGATTTAGTTATTATTATGCATTTTATAAGCGGTATGGGGGAAGAAAAATGAAAATAATAGAACTACCAATTGAATTCGAATTTAACGGGCAAAAACAATGTATTTATCCAAGTTTAATTATATTACATAATGAATTAACGTTAGTTGATACAGGATATCCAAGTTTTTTACCTTTAATTGAAAATGCAATATTAAAACATGGATATGAGATGAAAAACTTAAAGAATATAATTATTACCCATTATGATGACGATCATATAGGGGCTGTATATGATTTTAAAGTGAAATATCCAAATATTAATGTTATTGCTAGTGAAATTGAATCTAACTATATTAATGGTGATATAAAATCAGAGAGGTTAGTTCAAGCTGAAGAAATGTTAGAACGTATGCCAAATGAAGAAAAAGAATTTGGCAAATGGTTTATACAACAGTTAAAAAATATAAAACATATTTCCGTCGATGAAAAAGTACATGATGGTCAAATGATTTTGAATAATGAATGTCAAGTAGTGGCAACGCCAGGACATACCTCGGGGCATATTTCATTATATTTTCCGAATTTAGACTGTGTAATTACGGGAGATGCGGCTGTTCAAGAGAATCGTGAGTTAGTAATAGCTAATCCGAATTTTTGTTTGGATATAGAAAAAGCGAAACAGTCTTTAAATAGGATTAAAAGTTTTAAAGCAGCACAGTATTATTGCTATCATGGAGGAAAGCTTACTGTATAAATTAATGAAAACCGGTCTTTCCTAAATCGAAAAGATCGGTTTTTTAGTTCATATATTTTGCGATTTCAACCAAATCAGTAACATTATATTTCGGTAAAATTGAAATATATATGTAAAGAAGAATATATATAATTTGAGCAAGGGTATAGGGGGGAGAAAATGGGTTCGTTATTTGATGTAATAGCAGATATCATTTTATTTTATCCTCGAAATGACATGAAATTGAAACACCATATCGCAAAATTAAGTGAATTAGAGTGGTTTCGAAATCTACATGAAGATCCGAAGTATACAAGTTTAATTTGGAGTAATAGAAAAATTAAGAAGTTCATTTTGTCTTCTACTAACATGGAAACATTAATAAAATCTGAGAAAAAGCAAAAAGAATTTGTTCATCTAGTACAGGATGAATATAAAAAAAGAAGATAAGAATTTTTTTATTTTTCATATTTGGCGAAACAAATGGTACAATGAAAGCTAATGTGAAAAATAAGGAAAAGAAGTGGTCTATTTGAAAAACTTTTTAGAATTAGGAATTAGTGAAACTTTTAATCATACATTACGTGAAAATGGAATTACAGAAGCAACACCAATTCAAGAGAAGGCAATTCCAGTTATTCTGTCAGGTAAAGATATTATTGGGCAGGCGAAAACAGGAACGGGTAAAACGTTAGCATTCGTGTTACCGATTTTAGAAAAAATTGATCCAGAGTGTAGTGATGTCCAGGCTTTAATCGTTGCGCCAACAAGGGAATTAGCCCTGCAAATTACAACTGAAATTAAAAAAATGCTTGTTCAAAGAGAAGATATTAATGTACTAGCGATATATGGTGGACAAGATGTTGCGCAACAGTTGAGAAAATTAAAAGGTAATACACATATTGTTGTAGCAACACCGGGACGATTATTAGATCATATACGCCGTGAAACAATTGATTTAAGTAATCTTTCAACAATTGTATTAGATGAAGCGGATCAAATGCTTTATTTTGGTTTCTTATATGATATTGAAGATATTTTAGATGAGACACCAGGTAGTAAACAAACGATGTTATTCTCAGCAACGATGCCAAAAGATATTAAAAAATTGGCGAAGCGTTATATGGATGAACCGCAAATGATTCAAGTACAAAGTGAAGAAGTAACGGTTGATACAATTGAGCAGCGTGTCATTGAGACGACAGACCGTGCAAAGCCAGATGCACTTCGTTTTGTTATGGATCGTGATCAGCCATTTTTAGCTGTTATTTTCTGTCGTACAAAGGTTAGAGCGAGTAAGCTTTATGATAATTTAAAAGGATTAGGTTATAATTGTGCTGAACTTCATGGTGATATACCTCAAGCGAAACGTGAAAGAGTTATGAAGAGTTTCCGCGAAGCTAAAATTCAGTACTTAATCGCAACGGATGTAGCAGCTCGTGGACTTGATGTAGATGGTGTAACGCACGTATTTAACTTTGATATCCCTGAAGATGTAGAAAGTTATATTCACCGCATTGGCCGAACAGGACGTGCAGGTGGATCAGGTCTTGCAATTACGTTCGTTGCAGCGAAAGATGAAAAACATTTAGAAGAAATTGAAAAAACGCTTGGTGCACCAATACAAAGAGAAATAATCGAACAACCGAAGATAAAACGTGTAGATGAAAATGGAAAACCGGTACCAAAGCCGGCTCCGAAGAAATCAGGTCAAAATCGTCAAAGAGATAGCCGCGAGGGTTCAAGAAGTGAATCAAGACGTGATTCGAGAAATAGCTCGAGAAGTGATTCAAGAAATAGTTCGAGAAATAGTTCTAGAAATGAAAATAACCGATCATTTAATAAGCCAAGTAATAAAAAAGGTAGTACAAAGCAAGGTCAGCAAAGACGTGGCCGTTAAATAGTTATAATTGTAAAAGAGTCGCAAAATATTGTGGCTCTTTTTTTGTTTGTATACAACAAGGATGATGGCAAGAAAAAAACAAAAATTTCATTCACCGTATTTGGAATTTATAAAGGAAATTTTATAGTCCAAAACCATTAGAGCGAGGGTATTACTATCATTCAGCAGAACACTTTGGTTAAAAAAAGGTATTGAAGCGAGCGAGTATTTTCATTACACATTCCGCAATTATCGAAATAGAACAAGAGAAGTTTATGAAGGATTAAACTCGTATTGGTGTACGATCGTTGGAAACTGGAAAACTAATTTGTTAGTTTTGATCGATGAGGAACTCGAGAAGCAACACTGCCATCCTTATGAGGAAATTGCTTACGACGATGAAGGTAATGTAGTGATAATATGCGAAATAAGAAAAAAGGACTAGCAGTCGTACCTGCCGTCCTTTAATAGGAGAAAAAGTAATCTTGTTTAGAACTACGCATAAACAGAAAATCTGCTTGTAATTAGTTTTACCCTAAATATACGTGTCTATACAAAAAAGGGATAAGTAAAAAATACTTATCCCCGGAAGGGAAATCCCAAGCACAAAAATGGCTCGTATTGGTCTGCAGGTTCAAAAGTAGTATATGTAAAACGAAAAATCTCATACAAAAAGCAGACAACGATTTTGGTTGTCTGCCAGTGAGTTCAATGAGTTAGCTAATTGTGATAATTTGCATCCCCATTGCGAGAAGAGTGAAGCTGCTAGTTCAAACAGCTTGTTGGTATTATTTTCGATTTCTTAAAAAATATACAGAGAAAGCAGATAAGTGAAGAACCTACCTGCTTTTGCTGTAACAAAAGAAAGAGGTATTAGCCGTGGACACGGCGGCTTGAAAATAGTATGTATTTTTATTTGAAAAATATTCACGGGGTGAAGAAACGTGGAATGTTTGATAAAGGTGTTTGTGAAATTAATCAGCTAATTAGTAAAACAAAATAGTTATTTGGAAGAAAGGGAAAATGAATATGAGATGAATTGAAGTTGTTGAAGAATTACTTGAAGTGATGAAAGAATGCTTTTGGAACGGAACATCTTTAAAGGGTGATGCTAATGATTTTAATATTGTATCTTGGCTGATTGAAGAAGCGACGCGTAAAACAAAATAAAGATTTCATTTTGTAGTAATGGGGAATAGATAAGATATGTGTACTTATTAGGGGGAAAGTAGATAAAGAGTTCTTTAAGAGGCAAGAACCGGAACAAAATAAAAGAGCGGCTAGCAAAAGCTAACTGCTCAATACAAGGAGATACAGAGAAGACTACTTTAAATGAATGTTGGCATACAGCCTACATACAGTATTGACCGAATATTTATTTTAAATTCAATTTATTTAAAGTAAATATTCCAACAGATAAAATGGTTGCGCCTGCTACAGAACCTAGCCAGTCTCTCCAGCCTAATGTATTTAAAGATGCATCTGTTAAATCCGTAATTAAGAAGATAGCAAACATTAATACACCAAATGCTAAGCATCCCCAAAATGTTTGCAAATATTTAATCATTTTCTTTCGGAACTTGCTCATATAAATTACCCTTATCAATAATTATATTTTTATAAAAAAATTATCGCATGTGCAAAAATTAAAAGTACAAAATATGCAATATTACATATCGGAACTCAACAAAATATTCCATTGATAAGAACATAGATCGAACGGAGGGGAACCGTGTCGTATGAATCAATTGTCATTTTTTGAAGTCATCGATGTAAAGGAGATGCGCTTACTTGTGGTGAAGGAGCTGAAAAACTACAAAGTGTTGTGCGTCTGGATGAAGAATTGAGAAAAATAGGATCAAGCGGAGGGCATCGTTCTTTTCCTAAAATGAAAGGTGACGATAAGAAACATGAGATACGTTTTAAACAAATTGAGCGGACGTTAAAAAATAAAAATTTATAAAGGAAATAGAAAGTATGGTGTTGTATATGTACGATAATAGGAAACTTTTTGCAAACTAAACATATAATTTTAATAGACCGACAGTCGGTCAGGTGGGAAGGAGAACTTGAATGCGAATTGTAAAGGAGTATGAGGAGCGTAGAAAGGAAATTTTAGAAACAGCTGAGCGTTTGTTTCTTACGAAAGGTTATACGAAAACAACCGTAAATGACATTTTAAAAGAAATAGGTATAGCAAAGGGGACGTTTTATCATTATTTTAAGTCGAAGGAGGAAGTAATGGATGAAATCATTATGAGGATTATTAAAGAGGATGTCACTAAGGCGAAAAGGATTGTCTCCAATCCCGATATCCCCGTTTTAGATAAGTTATTTAAAATTTTAATGGAACAATCACCAAAATCAGGAGATGTCAAAGAAAAAATGATTGAACAATTCCATCAACCAAATAATGCAGAAATGCATCAGAAAAGTTTAGTGCAATCCATTATACATTTATCTCCTGTATTAACGGAAGTTTTAGAGCAAGGAATAGAAGAAGGCATATTTTATACTCCATACCCACAAGAAACAATTGAATTATTACTCTCTTCAGCACAAGTCATATTTGATGATGGTTTATTTCAGTGGAAACCGGAAGAAATGATGAGAAGAGCTAAGGCTTATATTAAAATGATGGAAGTATCTGTTGGAGCGAAAGAAGGATCCTTTGATTATATGATCGAGGTTTTAATGAAACAGAAATAGCTTTTTTCTGTTTGGGTGTTATAGACCGGCAGTCGGTCTAGACTAAATGAAGGATGTGATGAGGATGCCAGCAAGTATTCAATCTTCCTTGAAAGATTTTCACTTAATGGTAAGTGGTCAAATTATTACTATTTTAGGTTCAACACTATTACGTTTTGCTCTCTCACTATATGTGCTAGATATAACAGGGCGTGCAGATATATTCGCAGGGTTATATGCGGTAACGAGTATTCCGTTTCTGCTAGCACCTCTTGGCGGAGCAATAGCAGATCGTTTCAACCGCCGTAATGTAATGGTCATTTTTGATTTTATAAACGCTGCTATTGTATTAAGTTTTATAGTTTTGTTATTAACTGAATCGGTATCTATTTTATTGATTGGAACAATTATGTTTTTACTAGCAGTCATTAGTGCAATGTACGCACCAGTTGTAATGGCGAGTATTCCGCAATTAGTTCCAGAGAAAAAGTTAGAACAAGCAAACGGTATCGTAAATGGTGTGCAAGCATTATCTAATATAGTTGCACCTGTACTAGGAGGAATATTATACGGCATAATTGGTTTGAAAATGCTCGTAATAACAAGTTGTCTTGCTTTCTTTTTATCTGCGATTTTAGAAATGTTTATTACAATACCATTTATAAAAAGAATACAGGAAGGCCATATCGTACCGACAATTGTAAAAGATATGAAAGAAGGTTTTCTTTATGTTTTAAAGCAACCTTTTATTTTGAAGGCTATGTTACTTGCAGCTTTACTAAACTTAATTTTGACACCGTTATTTGTTGTTGGAGGACCTATTATGTTACGAGTAACTATGCAGAGTAGCGATACGATGTATGGAATTGGAATGGGATTAATTGATTTTGCAACCATATTAGGGGCATTGTCAATCGGTTTCTTTGCTAAAAAGTTACAGATGAAAACATTATATAATTGGATGCTTATCATAGCTTTATTAGTAATGCCAGTGGCACTATCAGTTACACCGTTTATTCTTAATTTAGGATACTATCCACCATTTATCCTCTTTATACTTTCTTCTCTTCTAATCGCAATGATTATGACAATTGTATCCATCTATGTGATTACTGTAGTCCAAAAGAAAACACCAAATGAAAATCTAGGAAAAGTGATGGCAATTATAACAGCGGTATCTCAATGTATGGCACCAATTGGGCAAGTCGTATATGGTTTTATGTTTGAAGGATTCAGTACGAAAATTTATTTACCTATATTTGCTATTAGTTTCATAATGATATTAATAGCTATAGTGACGAAGAAAATATTAAGAAATGAAGGGAACTAGCTTCATATGATTAGGAGAATGTTAAAAAGAGATTTCTCTAAAAATAAAATGATAATTATCATTTTATTTATGTTTATCAAGTTATCAAGTTTTTAATGGCTAGTGCTTCAAGTAACGTTATAAATCTATGATCGATTGTTTAAAGTATCAAGCGCACCGCACGTCGTACAGATTCATACCGGAGAAATAAATCAAAAGTCAATGGATTCATTTGTAGAAAAAACTCCTTTTGTAAAAAAGTAGCAAACGGCAGAGATGATCCAAGTACAAGTAAACGGGTATAACATTTTTATACAAAATAAAAATAAGGCGAACATAATAGCGTAATAGATATTAGTTCCGTGAAACAAAACGCTAATTTTAATTTTTTATTAGATTATAAATAATAAAGTGATACAGATTAGTAAAGGGGAAATAGGTGTACCGATTTATTTTATGCAAAAATACAATCTGCATATTGGAGATGAAATATGGATTATAAAAAATAATATAGAACAAGAATTTACGATATCAGCATGTGTTCGTGATGTTCAAATGAATCCATCAATCGTTAGTTCAAAGCGATTTGTAATAAGCAATGAAGACTTAGAAAGATTAAAACGAAATTTGGGAGAAAGAGAATATCTTATTGAATTTCAGTTAACAGATGTAAATTAGATAAATGAATTTGAAGATTTATACCAGTCATCGAACTTACCTCAAAAAGGATTAGGAATTTGCTAAATAGGAAGGGGAAAATAAAATGAACGCTATGGAAAACGGTGTATATGAAACAACCAGATTAGTTAGTGAATCAATGGAATGACAAGCTGTAATGAATATCAATCAAATTTGTGAATTAGATCAATATCAAGAAGCGACATTATGTACATGGAATACAAATAACGATTTTGGTAGAGTTGTTTTAAATGCAGCATTAGGGCTTACGGGAGAAGTTGGTGAGGTTGCTGATGTTGTAAAAAAGCAATTTTTCATGGTCATGGATTTGATCCAGCTTATTGTCCAGGAGAAGAAGAAGGAAATACACATAAAATCGCTTTAGAGATAGGGGACATCTTGTACTACATTTCAATCATGTCTCACGAAAGGGAATATACCCTAGGAGATATTGCTCAAATGAATATATCTAAATTAGCAACAAGATATCCAGACGGATTTAGTCGAGAAGCTAGTCAAAATCGTGTAGATGTGAAATGAAAATCGTAATAAAAAAGAGCCATGAGTGGAAAGGCTCATGGCTCCTTATATAAGGGTAATGATTTTATAGGTAAATATTATTATGAAATCCCAAAAAATTAAATATAAGTCAATTAATTGGTATAGAATTTGGATTTTATTTAAAAGAAGGAACGGAGGAATATGTAAAAGACTTTGAAAGGTCCATAAAAAAAGAATTCAGTAAAACTCTGAATTCTTCTACACGTGATTTTATTTGTTAATCCATTTAGAAATAATAGGATAATGAAACTCTTTTTCTTGTAGCGCATATAAAATCCCTTTTATAGACCCGAAAATTAACAAAAGGAACAGTATTAGATATAAAGGAGCTATGCCGAAAATAATCAAAGTATTATTTGAAGTCAAGTCTAAATTAGACAAGGATAGCATTAAGATTCTTATTGCGAAGAGATTCCAAATTACTGTAATTATCCAAATGAATAGTTGATAAAACACAGCTTCAAGGATATTTTTTTGAATGTTTTGTGATTTGTATACAAAATAAAAAATCAACGGTATATAAAAAATTGTGATGCTAAAGAAAATAAGAATAAAAAAAGATAATAAGGTAAGAAAATGCATAATTAATTTTATGTTCTTTTCTTGAGCTAGAATCATTAAGGTCCTCCTATATGTATGAGATTTGTTGTAGCTATTATATTTTAAGATTTTCATTATGGTAATAATGCGCTACTAAAAAAAATTACTACTGCCTACAGTTAAAGTTCCGCTTTCTGCTGCAGAAAATTGTATATCTATTGTTTGGCTAGCAACGGATACTAAATTTTTTCTTATAGTTATTCTTAGAGTAGAAGTCGTACCTAAAGTTGGATTAAATCCTATATTGGCACTGAATAAATAGATACCATTTATAGGGGCTGTAAATGTATTCGTTACTGAAGAATACCCTCCACCATTATTAAATATTATATTACCATACGATACTTGAATATCTGCAGGAGGAGTAAAAGACTGTGCACCATTTTTTTCTGCACGAAAATTAATGTTAAATGTGGGTCCGGTAGGTCCAGTGTCGCCGGTAGCCCCAGTGTTGCCAGTAGGTCCGGTAATTCCAGTAGGCAGAGTAAATGATGGGATTGGTGGGAAAGTAGGCCCGACTAGGTCGGGAGAAATTGAAATTTCAGATTTTATTTTAGGTGAATTGAATCTGTCTTTTCTAGACATATGTATATCATCCTCTCTAAGAATAGCAGATTATATCCAGTAGATGCATGATATGAATTGGGTGTGATTGTATTTTGAGATAATAAGAAATAAATTTATCTAATCTAACTATAAAAATTAGAACTAAACAAAAGCGTTAATTTATTATAAAAAATGGGTGACTCAGCAATTGTGTCAGCCGAGTCACCCAATACTATTGATTTTAGATAATAATCTTTTTCTATATGTAGTTATAGTGAGTTCTAAGAGGTTAACTCCAAACCGCAGTTAAAGGACAAAGAAATTTATTTTAGAAAGTATTAGATTTAACTATGTTAATGCTACAACAGCAAGAGTCAAGCCCAATGTATTTAATGTATTAGAATATGGTCCTACATTAATAGTAAGAGTACTTGTTATACCTGAAGGTGTAGTGAAAATTGCGGGTGCTGATACAGAAGTGAATCCTGCAGTATATCCCAGAGAAGTACCAGATCCAATGATTGGATTATTATTAAGATACATAGTGATACCTGCCAAATTACCTCCTGGTTGAATGATAACTTGTACTTCATAGATTGCCAAATAGGTTCTTCCACCTTCAAGTAAAACAGTTGTTGGTGGTGTGAACGAGATTGCTGTACCATTAGAATTTACCACGGTATCTAGTGGAATCGCGGAATTTACAGAAACTATTGATGGGGTAGTTTGAACAACATTTAAGCTATTAGCCGTGGGGGATGGACAAGTGCAAGGTTTGTGAATGTTAGAGTTGTTATCATTTTGGAAATTCACAAATAATCAAGCTCCTTTGCGTAAAAAAATTTTTATCCTATATAAAACGTAGCTTTTTTGTATCTAAGTTATTTTTAATAAATTTTTAAAGATAAATCGAATATTGTTGGTCAGTCGACTCATAAAAGTATTCGATACTCTGGGATTTCAAAGTGCATCTGATAAATATATATGAATGTTTTTTTAAGGACATTACTGTAAGTTAGGAAAACATAAATCTGGAAATAAAACTTGATATTCCGGGTTTAACCGAAGATCAGTAGTTGAGGTTGTAAAGTGTATATAATTTTTTTCTAATTTATCTAGTGTTGCCAGATGATGAGTACCTAAGTCACGCTGGATGCTATGTTTAGAAAGAGTAGGCCCAATTTGTAATTTTCGGTTTTTCATAGCAGTATTCCAGGGACTGTAAAAGAATTTTAAAATGAAAGCAGGATACATGTAAACGATAAATGGATGAGGTGACCAATGTCGCCCTGCCCAATAGTTACCATGCGAATAATGGTGGATTAATCTACCACCATAGTATGAAGCAGGTGGATTAGGAGGGATTATTCTCCCATGATAACGCTGTTTGACAAGGGGAATTCCGTATCTGGGATTGGTATAACCGTGAGCAGGGTCATCCACCATCAGAATAGTTCTAATAGCATACATCTTTTGCCCTAAATTGGCAAGAGATGAGAAAAAGGCTTCCTTATCAACACAGCAAAGAAATTCAGTGGTATTTAGTACCATTTTCCATCCCGTAATTTCTTTTTCTATGTTCATTACTTCTTGATCAACTAAAATGGCATCAAACTCTAGTACCTTTGATTCACGGATTTCCCAATGAGGTGCAAATAATTTGCATAATTCAACCGAACGATCAGTAGACCCACGATTAATAAGAATGCCATGATCAAATAATTTTGTGTGGTGCATTAACCACCACGGAAGCAGATACTCTTCGTTATAAAAATGAGAAATTAAAGTAGTGTTAATAAAAAGTCCTCCTTTCAAAATTTTGTGGAATATATCCTTATCTAGTAAGATATGTTACTTGATCTAAAAAGAATGAAGAAAGATTTTTAACAAAATAGTTAGTTTAATAAAAACCGGAAAATGTGGGGGAGTTAAAGGAGAAGAACCCTTTATATAAAGGGTTCTTCTGGTGATTTAATCTATCAATTACATTCGTGGTAATATTTATCACATGAATCGTTATTATCGTTACAGCATATACAGAATGTTTTTTGAACAAATAAACTAACTACACTAGTAGAACCTTCTTGCTTTGTAAGAGTAAGACTTTGAAAATCTTCAACTTGAAATATTTTTGTTTGAACAGGTTGTAATGTAGTAGTAATTGGTACGTTAGATCTTCTTGTTAGAATAGTTACTTGAACGGGTGCACTCATACCGACAACGAATAACTGAATTAATGTTTTATTATGATTGTTTGTAAAATCCTCAAATACAGTTTGTGGAGCGGTGGTTTCAAGGAAAACAGATACAGGTATATTCCCATTTGCATTTTCTGCAGAACCAGCTATCGTATGAGTTTCAATAAAACAGTTGTTTTTTTGATTGTTGGAATGCGATTGATTTTTATAATATTTTTTACCATCTTTATAAAAGTAATCAGCCATATGAATTTAAAGCTCCCTTCTTTTAGATATCTATATAGTCTATTTAATAAAGTGAAGTAGTGCTTGTACGACATAATAAAATCCGCTCTCGTAATTACCTGAAAATGTTATTTAGAAATTAAAGAGCGCCATTCAAGGCGCTCTCGGATAAAAAATAATATTGAAAAAGAATACCACATTATATTTTATGCATGTTCTTAATAAATGTGTAGTTTTTAACAAAATCCTTATTTGAAAACAAGAAGCCCTAGATTTAGGGCTTCTTGTTTTGGTATTCTCACATGGTTTTTCAAAAAGAATAGAACATATTGAAGATAACATGTGAATGTTTCATAAATGTATCAAAAAAGTGAACAAAATCGTTATTTTAATTAGTTCAGCCCCTTGAAGGGCGCTTCAAGGGGCGAAGATTCGAGAACTTGTAAACTCTTGTTTAATTACATGAAAACTCCCTAAGGAGAATCTATGATATTTTAACACTAAACTAACTATTTTGACAAATATATATTGATAAAAGAAACCCCGATTGTCCGCGGGGCTTCTAAGGGGAAGTGCCAAGTAATGACGTACTCGACTAATTAACCATATCATGAATTTTTTGGTAAAAATACTAGTAAATCCGTCCAATTGTATGATCGTTAATTTGAACAAAAACTCTATTTTGTAGAGCTTTAATTCCATGGGAAAAGAGCACTTTGTAAAAGTGCTCTTCTGACCAAAATCCATTTTGTAAAAGAGAGGAATAATATCATATGAATTTATTTTTAAATGTGTTTAAAATCGTATAAAAACTTCATTTTGCACAACAAAGCAGCCAGCTTAATTAGCTAACTGCTTGTTGTACAAAAGAAGATTAGGCCCTACAAGTAAATGATATGTAACTTTAAGTTACAACTATATTATAAGCAGAATTAAACATGTTATGCGGTAGTAAAAATAAGCTTAATCAAACTTTCATTTTGTATTAAGTTGGAATATAAAAAGAGCACTTAGTAAAGTGCTCTCGTGACGAGTCTCATTTTATAACGACTATTTTATAAAGAAAGGAACTCAGGATATTATATGTGCGCCAGTCAATTGAGTACCTTGTACAAATAAAGAGCAGCTAGCAAAAGCTAACTGCTTATATAAGGAAATCGGAGAAAGATAACCATGTGTCTACAGTATTGACGGAATATTGGTTTTTATTCGTGAAGAACTACGATTAACTTAATGCATAGCCCACAATCAAAGTTAGTGTTAAAAACACTGATAATAACATTGTTAGTAGAACTGTTACTATGCTTCTAAGCATTGATATCCAATTATCTACTTTAGAGAATCCTTTAATACCAGCAAAAAAAGTTCCTATTGAAAAAATGAGTACGAAAAATAAAGGGTGAAAATAAACGGCGTTTATAAAAGATGCATTTATTTCAGGTGTACATACTTCAAGATATAAAAGAAAACAAGCAATACAAACGAATGAAAAAATAAAGGACCATAGATTTATATTATGTTTCATAGGTTGCTCCTTTGTTATCGGAATATTTCTATTAAATTTTAATGGGAAATATAAGAAAAAGATAGTGTTTATAAGTTAGAATGAATTTTTTAACAAAATAATCCTTTTAAAGTAAAACAAACAGAATATAGTCCGGCTAGAAAACTAGAGGGCACCAATTCATTAAAGCAGCAATTAAAGCTGTTTTAGGAATAGGTGTTCTTTTTATTTTGAAAAGAGGGATGGAGAAATATGAGGGCACTAAAAGAACAATTACGCGAGTGGAAAAAGTAATCCAAGCAAGGAAAGAAGAAAAATAAGAAAAAACAAAAAGAGAAATTAAGTACTCGTGAAATTGGTGATTTAATGGGAATACATAGACCTTGTTATGAACGAAGACACGGAGCATTAAGACAAAAATAATTTAAAAATAAAAAGGAGTGGTCTTACATGACTAAACAATTATTTTTCTTACCAAAAATCGATAGAGTAGCAACGCAGAAAAAATTAGAAGGTGCTCTCGAAAATGTACGTTTATATAGACAGTTTGGAATGATGCGTGAAGAAATGAAAGTTACTCCTTCTTATGAAATTAGATATCACGGATCTACAAATGATGTAGGAAAGCCATTAGAAGATGTAGAGATGGCTAATATTCAACAAAGTAAAAGAGAAGAATGGATTAAGCAAACATCATTTCGTATTGACCAGTTTCTTAGTCGTTTGGGTAATGGGCGTGCAGGAAGGGAGCAAAGAGACATCATCATTAAGCGTTATCTAGAAGATGAAGATGTATGTGATTATATGGTATATAACGAAATCGGCATGAGTGAGCGTACTTATCGACGTGTTAAGGCTAGAGTATTTTATAAACTTGCTTTTGCTCTTAGATTAGAAGTTTATGAGACTGAAGAAACTGGAGGTAATGAATAATGAATTTTGTTCAGCCAATACGTGATCCAGAACAAATACAGTAGCTTAAAGAGTATTTTAAGGAAAAGAGCTTACGCAATTACATCCTCTTCATTATGAAAATCAATACAGGCCTGAGAATCTCGGACATTTTGAAATTGAAGGTAGGAGATGTTAAAGGTAGTCATATATCTATGAGAGAAATGAAAACTGGGAAACAGAAACGAATACAAATTACTGCAGCACTGAAAAGAGAGCTTAAATGGTTTATCGAAGAAAGGGAAGATAATGAGTATTTATTGCAAAGTAGACAAGGTAGGAATCGTCCAATTGGTCGTAGTATGGCATATAAGATATTAAGCGGAGCAGTGGCAGAGTTTGGATTAGATGAAATAGGAACACATACATTGAGAAAAACATACGGGTCTCACATGTACATGCAAACGAAAAACATAGCCCATTGCTCATGGAGATATTTAATCACTCGTCAGAGAAGTTCACGTTACGTTATATAGGTGTAAATCAAGATGCAATGGATAAGGCAATGACTAGGTTTAAAATTTAATCATTGCTTTTTCTTTTGGGATAGTTTAAAACCTTAGCCTGATTGCGATGGGATTGCCACATCAAAAAAATTCGCATGTTATGTTAAGACACATTTTAGGCGGAAAATCAGTAGTTCTCTGAAGAACTACCATTATCAATCCTGTTTTATTGGATAATCTTGAGAAAATATTTATCTGGATAAAAAATTAACATTTTTTCAATTTCCTGTAATTATAATTAAAGGTATTCTGTTAGTGTTATACAAATGTATCTTTCAATCTATTCCATGTATGAATCTAGTCTGGCTATCAACAGAATATTTCACACACAATTGAAAAAGGGGGAATGTTTATGCAAAGAATTTTAAAGTTCCTGTTCATGTTCGTTTTTTCTTTGATTTGTGTTTTGTATGTTCAAACGAACGCTTTTGCCGCACCAGCATACGAGGGAGTTGTCAAAATGAAGCAGCCGTCAGGCGAAACTTTTGAAGGCACGTTACATGGAGATGAATGGTTCCACTGGGTAAGTACAAAGGATGGCGACATACTTTTACAAGATCAGAAGGGATATTGGAATTACGCTGAGCTTACATCAGATGAACTGATATCAACGGGTACAAAATATAAAATCGATAAGAAGCCTTCAATGGCGTTAAATGAGGACAATTTGAATAAATGGATAAAAAAATACAACCCTCAAGCAAAGAAAAAACAGGTGCACATGAATAAATTACAAAAAGAATCACCAAAAAATATTGATGGAACTGTCACTCCAGTTGTAGGAACCAAAAAATTACTTGTTTTGTTAATTGGGTTTACAGATGTTGATATTGCATATAACGATAACGACTGGAGTAACAAATTCTTTTCTACAAATCAAAAGTCAGTTAAGAATTACTATAATGAAGTAAGTAACGGAAAAGTACAGATAACTCCAGCTCCTGAAACATATGGTACTCAAAATGATGGAGTGGTTAAAGTGAAATTAGATTACGCTCATCCGAGTACATCGGGAAAAAGTATGGGTACGGTTATAACAGATGCACTGGCTAAAGCTGATTCTCAAGTGAATTTTGCTAGTCTTGATACTAATAATGATCAAGTCATTGACTCTAAAGATGGCTTCTACATTGTAAGTTTTCTTGCTGGTAATGAACAGGCTGCTCCTGGTGCTCCACTTCCTTATATTTGGGCACATCAGTCGTATGCTCCAAATACAAATCACGATGGTGTTACGGTATCAGGCATGTATACGGCGCAGGGTGAAAAACAATATGGTCATATGGCAACAATTGGTATCCCTGCTCATGAGTTAGGTCATTCCTTTGGCCTGCCAGATCTATATGGTGATAATAATCGTGTGGGTAGCCTAAGTATAATGGGTAATGGATCTTGGAATAGTCTACAAGGAGAAGATTATGGAGCTACACCGGGTCATATGGATGCTTGGTCAAAAGTAAAATTAGGATTTGTAACACCAAATGTAGTAAATACCACTAATAACTTTACTCTAAATGCTATCCCAAATAATTATAATGTGTTAAAGATTCCTTTAAAGGATAATACGTATTTTTTAGTTGAGAATCGCGCAAAGGTTGGGTATGATGCGAGCTTACCAACAAATTCTGGTGGTATTGCAGTTTGGCATATTGATGAATCCATGAATAATAATTCCAGTGATCCTCATCCTTTCATTGATATAGAACAATCAATCAGTGAATACCAAGACCCGTTCTATTACACGAATCAAAATCATGCTGCTACCTTTGGTCCAGACACTAATCCGAATAGTAATACCTACACGGGAGAAAAATCAGGAGTAACGATTACAACGACAAGTACAAGTAATTCTGCTATGAATGTAGCAGTCACAACAAAAGAAGCTAGTTTAATTCCGCAAACAAACTGGACACTAAAATATATAGATAGTTATAATTGGTACAATTTAGGTACGTATGCCTTTGATGGAAACAAAGACACATTTTGGCATACAAACTGGAGCCCCGTAGCTCCAATGCCGCACGAGATTCGAATTGATTTAGGTGCAACTTATAACCTCTCCAAATTCAGCTACTTGCCAAGGCAAGACGGCCAAATAAATGGAACGATTAAGGACTATGAGTTTTACGTCAGTAGTGATGGAGTAAACTGGGGAACAGCGGTATCCATAGGTGCTTTTGCAAACAATATTAACTTGAAAGAGGTCAGCTTTGTAAACAAGACAGGTCGTTATATTAAACTACGTGCATTAAGCGAGGTAAACAACAATCCATGGACAAGTGCCGCTGAAATTAATGTATTTGGGGTGGTTCAATAATATATTTGTGAGGTTATCTAATTAAATTATTGATACGCTAGTTCAAAGGGTTATCATCTGCTGAGAGTTCCCTCGGCATTTGATAACCTTTTGTTCTATACTAGCCAATATGCAAACGAAAAACATGGATTGATAAAATTCATATTCTTAGCTTGGTAGCAATGTGGTGGTATTCCTTACAGTTACTCATAAATTTTGTACTATGTAACTCAAAAAAGAAAGTGTTATAAATTCAATGATACCAAGGGATTCAGCAAAGGGTTCAGTTACACACAATATAAGATATGGGTAAGTCATAGAGAACTTGAAATAATATATTAATTACTTAGTGAAAATAGTATGGATTAAGAAGATAATGATTTCAAATCGTCAAAGTAGAGAAAAAGATACGAATGATTAAATTTAAATGTGGGTTATAAAATTATTAATATAAATATAACGATTTTAAAAATGGTCAATGACATTTTCCTCAAAAATGGAAAAGTTGATATAAAAGCACATAACCGTTTACAGCCCAATACATATAGTGTCAGTGTAGTGATAAGCAAGTACAACATGACTGCAATGAAAAATTATTTTTCTGTTAGCTTGTTTTCATTACGAGTTAAATTAATAGAACTTCTGTTAGTTATTATGAAACGCATCTTTGTTATAGGATCGGGGGGGAATATCTTGGCTGCAGAAAAAGGATATAGAAGTGGTTGTGGTTATGGCGGAGGATTTGCATTACTAGTCGTATTGTTTATCTTGCTTATTATCGTTGGCGCTGCTTGTTTTTGCTAGTTTATGAACTTCATTTTTTTCTAGAGAGGAGGAGTGTATCTTGGCTGCAGAAAAAGGATATGGAAGTGGTTGTGGTAGTTATGGCGGAGGATTTGCATTACTAATCGTATTGTTTATCTTGCTTATTATCGTTGGTGCAAGCTGGTGCGGATATGGTGGTTTTTAAGTAACAACCTTCTTATATCACCAAGAATAAATAAAGGGTTGCTTCACGTAGTGTGAAGTAATCCTTCATTAATATAGTTTAATATATGTTTAGAATATATAATGTGTTCGTTATGAAAGGAGAAAAAAATGGGATCTAGCCCATATTTTAATAAAAATGTTTCGTATCAAACTTCATCTATTCCAATAACCGAAGTAACTCAGAAGAAAAGTCGAATAATAGCGGCCGAAGCTGTTACACTTTCCAAAACGAATAATGAAACAACCAATGAAGCAATCAATGGAACGACTGATGAAACATTAAAAAAACAGAAAAATAATTCATCTGATTATTCGCCATTCCAAATTAATATTCCATATTTTAATATAAAAATAACTTCGACAGAGATATTAGGTGTTGCTAAATCCGTATTTATGCAAGCTCTTATTCAAAAGGTTCAAGATCCGGTATTTTTAATGAATCTTTTGAATAGTGAAGGTGGAAAGAAACTACTTAATTTAGCAGGTGATTTTTTTAAAGATACTGCTACGAAATCAGAAAATGATAAAGATGAAAACTAACATCAGCCTTTATTGATATACATCTCTTTGATAGCTCTAATTTCATAAATACTACAATCACAAAAGATAGGGATTAAAAATAATCCCTTCTTTTGTGAGCATAATTGCATTTTTCATTGTAATTATATGTAAATCAGATAATAAAAAGTGAAAGGGTTATGGCCGTTTTTTGGCAGGAAATGTGCCGGTCGTTTTGGAGTTAACGTGATATATTTGTATTGTGAGAAGTGGCGGAAAACACAACTCATAATATACCTTTATAATCTATAAAATCAATTAATGGATAATATAAGCCGTATGATGGCTACTTCCGCAAGCCAATTAGGAGGATTAAAGACCGTCATGAGTGGTGTATATGGAAGTATGTCAAACAGTAGACAAGCCATGACAAATAGTGTATCAAATCAAGTCATTAATAATTCTTTCGGATCATCTGGCGGTGGAGTTATTCCAATGCTTGGTGGAGATTTATTGAAGTACCCGTAAATTTAGAAGGAAGAGACGTGGCACGCGGTACTTATCGGCTATACAACCGAGTATCAAGAAAGAGAAGAAAAGAGAAACTCAGCCTTTTAGGTTTGGGTTTCTTTTATTTTATAAAAAAACGGAGTGTCAAAATGAGCTCTTTTACATTCAACAATCAACGAAAAGAATATATCCAACTAGAAAGAGGATGGAGCCCGCCAACATGGGAACCTCTAAAACGTAAATTCTTAAACACGCCTGGATATCCAGGCGCAAGATTATTAGGAATGGAAACAGATCCTCGTCGACTTTCTGTCCCTGTGGGAATTATCGTTCCAGATGGAACAGATTTAGAAACGTTAAAAGAAGAAATAGCGACATGGTTAATTACTGAACAAGCAACCGAGCTAACTTTTGATACAAAACTAGATAGAACATATATAGCTGTTATTGATGAAGATTTTAATGTTGATAATTTTATGAGTTTAGGAAAAGGCACCTTAAAATTCATTTGTCCAATGCCTTATAAACTAGGCCCAAGGAGAAAAATAGATTTCAAATTACAAGGAAGTAGATTAATTACAAATATATCGAATAATGAGAGTAAATATTCTGATCCTACGTTCATAGTTAAGGTAGAAACTCCCTCTACTTTTATTGATATTTCACGAAAAAAGGAAGAAGAAATTCAACATTTTCGTATGGGATACCCTGTTTCTGTGGAAGAACGAACAGTCGAGAAAGAACAGCTTGTTATGCACGATGAAATGAAAACAATGGTTGGTTGGAATCAAAATGGTCCAAACACTAACGAAGGTGAAAACACAGGAACTCTAAAGTCAGATAGTGAGCGCTTTGTTATAGATAACTTTGGTGCAGGTAGTACATGGCATGGCGGAGTGGCTAGGAAAAGTTTAAAAGAACCGCTACAGGATTTTACTGTTGAAGTAAACGAAGAAACAGGTGAGTATCTAACTTTTGAAAAGATTAACGGTGGGAAGTTATACGTCGCTGATGCAGATGCCTTACAACGTTGGACAGAAGATGGTTCACACAAATATGACATCTATAGTCCACAAACAGAAGATCAAAATATGTCAGCCGAAAGATTAAAACAACTAACGGAAGCGGAACTAAAGAAACGTATTAATAGCACTGTACAGTATGAAGTAACTCCAATTGCATTAGAAAAGATATTTGGTTTATCTCATGAAAAAGTAAATAAGGGCGATATTGTCCATTTCAAAGATACAAAATTTACGCCACCTTTGTTTTTAGAAGCACGTCTTATCGCAGCGGATGAATGTGATACAAATGCGGCAAATGATAAATATTATTTTGTTGATTTTAAAGAAGTAGAAGATACGAGAAGTCTGTTAGATCACATGTATGCCCAAGTTATGGGCAGTCTAGCTGGAAAAGCAAATAAAGGCTTGTTAGATAAGTTGGAAGAACTTGTGAAAGAGACAAATGAACAAGTTGATGTTGTGAAAAAGGAATCAGAAGCAGCAAAAAAGTTAGCAGAAAAAGTACAAGAAAACCTTAAAAATTATCAAACAAAAATTATTGAAAGCGCAAAACCACCGACAATCGGTTTAGAAAATGGAAAAACCTTATGGTTAGATATTTCAAACGGCAAGCCTGGCATCCTCAAATTATGGAAGAATGGCAATTGGGAGTCGGTTGTTCCTGATATGGACAAAGTAAAGGAAGATACCTTAGAGCAAGTCAACAAAGATATTGAAACCACAAAAACAGAGTTGAATAAAAAAGTTCAAGAAGCACAAAATCAAGCAACAGGACAATTTAATGAAGTGAATGAAAGATGTTGAAGATTACGTTGGTGGAATTGGTAACCAAACGGTTTTACGCAATGTCTTGTAGAAGAACGACACGAAATATTGGCAATTAACTTCAAACGCAGTAAGAGATACACAAGTCACTTATAAGAGGTGCAATTCACTTAGTGTTATTACTACAGGTAATATGACTTATTCTTTATCCTGTTTCTTTCTTAGTTGTACCTAGCGCGTTTTTATAATTCTTTATTTAATTCCTAATTTAAAGAACAAACTATCCAAAATAACATGATTTATATGACTATGTATACTCTTTTTGAAAAATATTGTAATTAATTAACATTTGAAACTATAACACAAATTATTTAAATAATATATCTAAATTTATCGTCATCACAATGGTGCTTGTCTTTAAATTTTCAGCAATCATTATTCCAGGAAATCTTTTATGCCTCCCTTCAATTAGGGTCAGTATTATTCTATGTTTTAGTAAAAAAACTGCTTGTTTATTAACCTATTATTATACTTTTATATGATAGAGAGCTTTCTACTAGATATAGAATTCATAAAAACTATGCTAATTTTTAAGGGAGAGTGGATAGAACTACTGATTATGAAATTAATCAACACACATTTATCAAAGAAAATATTCTAATTTAAAATAATTTCTTATTTTGGAGTATACTGTCTTGAATGTATATTTCAAAATTGAATAGGTAAAAGATTTTATGTAACAACAAATAAAACTTCAGTATATGTAAAGCGATTTTTTACGAATATATAGCTTGATAAAAATAAAAATCATCATTTGGTAACCATGTTCATATCGTGATATCCAAAATTAAATTCAAGATAACTCATGTAATAAAGACTTCATAATTTTACCGAATCTGCGAGATACGTTGAAAACAGAATTTGTATTCCTCTAAAAATATTAATTTTCAGAATTTTCAATAAAAATGATTAGATTATACTAACTTAATGATAATGATTAAAAAGGCTACTATAGAACCCAAACATTAGTAGAAGAAAGACATATACAAGTATTATGAGTTTGAAAATTTCATAAACTCTAAAATCTTATAAAAAGAGGAGCATAAAACATGAGCGAACAATGTCCAATTAATGTACCATGTCAGGTAGCGGGACAAACCCAAACACCATTAAGTGATGAGACTGCAACACCAATTGTTACTCCAGGAGCACCTATTGTAAAGATTCCAGTTGTATTAGCTGAAAGAACGCTTCAAATTGTTGTAGAGTCTGATATTTCATTAGAGCCTCCAGCAGTCGAAATTAAACGCATCTTAAAAAACGTATTTTTAACACAATGTAAGTTAGTGCCTGTAGCATTCGTACCAGTACCAGGTACACCTTACCGACGAGTTACAAGAGCGAAATTATTTGTACAAGGCTATATTCGTAAAAATATTGAATATGCAAATGACGAGTGTAATGGAGTTCTATATGATCGTATTGCAAATGTTCCATTTTCTGGTTTTGCAGATCTGACAGAAGGTGATTTTCTATCATTAGCTTTAGTAGCTTCTTCTTCGGACACTACTTCTCATTTTATAAATCCTAAAAACGGTGATTTACCACGTCTAGACAAATATTTCTTTGAAAATGCAGTTTTTTATAACGAACAACCATATTGTGAATTAGTAAGCGCTCAATTTTTTGAATTAGACTTTTCACCTTGTCCTACAAACCTAAACGAACCATTTGATACGCTTCGTGAAAAAATTGTACTAGATCTTACTTTAAAAGTTTTACAAGTACAACAAGTACAAGTAGCACTATAAAAATAAAAAGAAATTGTCTTTGTTAAAAAGACAATTTCTTTTTTATTTTTATACAACATATATAATGATGAAATGGTCACATACAAAAAACAAATTTTTTGAATTTCATCAGACGGGGGGATGGTGATGAAAAATCCATGGATTGGTAAGGGGATATGGGATGAAATTTACAAGTATAAAAAACTGAATATACAAGATAATTTACACGAAAAAAGAGGGGGAAAAGAAGAAATACCACCTGAATTAAAGGGAGAATATGTAGCATCAAAATTAGAGAAAGAAGGTAAAGCGTCTGGATCACAAATAGGGCCTTTAATACGCTCACTGGTGGTCAAAACTCCATTTTCTATTTTTTCAGAAGTAACTAGTTTTAAAATATTTCCAAAAATAAATGTTAAAAATCAAGAAGCATTTGTATTTAGGAATGAAAAAGGTGTAGAAGGGCGTGAATTAGATTGTAAGTTATTAACTACAGTGCAACAATATTATTCGGATAGTTATTGTAAATTAGTTTCTTTAAATCTTCATGAGAAGAGAATTCATTTTGAATTATATAACCAAAAAAATAAAGGGAATAAAGAAGAGAATAAGGTAGAGGCATCTTCATGGATTCCTATTCACAGTATAATATTAGAGAGTGAAAATGGGGAAGACGTAAATAATTTTATTACAGCGAAACTACCAATAGAAATAGGAAGATATAAAGGTGAAATTAGTTTGCGAGAAAAGGTTGTATTTAAAGAAAAAGTGATTGGAATAAAAGA
The DNA here is from genome assembly GCF_056738645.1 of Bacillus sp. PK3-067. NCBI lineage: Bacteria > Bacillati > Bacillota > Bacilli > Caryophanales > Bacillaceae > Bacillus > Bacillus sp. PK3-067. The sequence continues at coordinate 2,326,806 of NZ_CP096490.1, forward strand.
GGTTGAACAGGAGATTATTTTGACAAAAACCGAATTTTTAATACCAAAGGTAAAAAAGAATGAGCAAAATACACTTACAGTTGAAAAAGGGAGCTTATTGGTAGAAGGGTATATATATCAATGTATTGAATACATATCAGAACAAAGTAAACTTCATGATAATGAGCATCAGTTAATACAAAATATTGTATTGGAGTTAATCATTCAAGTAATACAAGAACAAGAAGTACAAGTGCGAATTAAATAAAAATAATTATATTCCCTCGATTAGCTGATTATTTTTATTCGTAGTGTATCGATGGGTATTCTTTTGTAAATCATTCAGTGCTGCAAACTATTTGTTAAATGGTTTATCCTTGATAAATACAATTTTACATTGTTACTAAATTGTATGAATCTCCTCTGGTTTAAGTTTTAAAAAAGTGCTAACAAGTTTGCAAACGATCTTGCTAACACTTATACAGAATAGACATAAATTATCGCTGATATGTCGTTTTTAAAAATAGTCTTAATCAGTTAAATCACACTTATACGAAATGCTCATAAAAACCGTCTTAGTATCAAGAATATAACATGTTAGGTCAAACAAACCTTGATATAACAATGTTTGTTTAACTTGAATTTGTAAAACATTTACATTTTATAAATGCAAGTTATCCAAATCAACGTAATTATAAACATAAACATGATTAACACCAATCGGTTTACGTGACATTCGTATATTTTAAGTCTTTGATAAATAATACAATTTAAATTTTGCAGATCAGTAGAATGAGGAAATATGCTTAGAGTATTAGCGAAACCCAATCCTAATCAATTCTTTATCATTTATTTCAATTACGAATCTATATTCTTTGTCTAATATCCAGTAATAAAAACTGACTGCATCAACGTCAACTAGTGATTGGAATACTTTATCAAGATTTGTACTTACTACAGGGATTTCATAGTTATCCCATATTATAAAAATCTGTTCGTCAAAATCTAGTTGGTTTGCTCTAATAAGGGAAATTAGTTGTTCTTTGTTCGAAGCTATGAATTGGTTATCTATCTGTTCCCAATCTATTCTTCCCGAGACAGTTATAGGAAATGAATTCATTAAAATAATAGCAATCTGCTGGCTTTTTTCTTGGGAGAAAATGAGAGTTTCGTTTCCTAGGGATTCAAGGCATTCACTAAACAAAGGGTTTGTGTCATTGTTGTTTTTGGTTTTCAGTGCTCTTAACTTTTGTCGCAATTTCCATTGTCTTGACGATCTATCATCCATTTTTAACATTCCTTATACAATTATTTAAGAATGAGTATAGCATATAAGGGAAGTCTTTATGAAAAGGAACTTTTTAAATATAAATTAAATAAAAGCGTTATTTGAAAAAAAGCCTTTTAAGGAAAGATAAGAGGCCATCAAAAAATATAACAACATGAAAATTTTATATTATGTATATACAATTTAAAGAGTTAGTGGAAATAATAAAATGTATAAAATTCTTATAAAAAAGCCCTAGGATTAGGGGATCTAGGGCTTCCTCTGTTGGTATATCTCACACGACATTATAAAAAGAAAAGAACTTAATGAAGGTAACACATGAATGTTTCGTAAATGTATCAAAAAAGTGAACAAAAGCGTTATTTTATTAGAAAAGTATGATTGTATGAAATAACATGTATGAAAGAAGAGGCGTTAGCAAAAATATCCCTTAACGAAATCGGCTTTATTTTTCAGCAAAGTAACCTTCTTAAGTGACTCATGTTGTATAGGTAGCAGAGAAAACAGAAAGAGTTCTTTTTATGGAGGACGGAGAAGTTGTTAGTGAAATACAACTAGGCAAGTTTAGGAATGATGATTTAAAAGCGCGAGAAGAGAAATTGTTAAAATGGTTAGCTGTACTCGGATTTTAAAGACAAAAACTCCTATTGAATATAGGAGTTTTTTCTTTGTTTGAAAGTTCGAAAAGATATATAATAATTTTCTGACTATTAATTTATGGAGGGGTATTAATGAAAACTGAAATGTTACACACACAAAAAGATATTTTAAAAATGCTTGATTCATTATTAAGACCTGCTGAACCATTTTGGAATGAGTTTTATGAGAATAGAGAAAAGGATGTTCCGTTTTTTGAAAATGTTCCAGATGAGAATCTAGTTTCTTATATACAAAAAGAGAGAGTTTTAAAAGGGAAAGTATTAGAACTTGGATGTGGTCCGGGTAGAAATGCAATTTATCTAGCGAATGAAGGATTTGATGTAACAGCAGTGGATTTATCTGTAGAAGGCATTAACTGGGCAAAAGAAAGGGCATTGGCAAAAGGGGTAGAAATTCATTTTATTTGTGATTCAATTTTTAATTTAGAGGTTCAAAACGAATTTGATTTTGTATATGATTCGGGCTGTTTGCATCACATTCCACCGCATAGAAGAATAAATTATGTGGATTTAATTAAAAACTCATTAAAATCGGGTGGTTATTTCGGATTAACATGTTTTGCAGCAGGCGATTTAGATGAGCGAAATGGATCAGAAATAACAGATTGGGACGTATATAGAGAATGGAGTCTACAAGGTGGTCTTGCATACTCGGAAGAAAAGTTAAGAGAGATATTTAAAGAATTAGAGGTAATTGAGATTAGAAGGATGAAACAAATGAAACAACCGAATGAAATGTTTGGAGAATCATTTCTTTGGACAGCATTATTTAAGAAGAAATAATAAAGTAGATAATTGACAAACTCATCGTTTTTATAGACAATATATTCATAGGAATATACGTTCGGTTTTTGAGTGACGTATGTTTTACATAAATACATAACAAGGGGCTGTCTCCATATGAGTAACGCAAATCAAAAAATTACTACGTTTTTAATGTTTGAGGGCAAAGCTGAGGAAGCAATGAATTTTTATACGTCGCTATTTGATCAATCAGAAATTGTAAGTATTTCTCGCTATGATGAAAATGGACCTGGTAAAGAGGGAACTGTAATTCATGCAACTTTTACGCTAAATGGCCAAGAGTTTATGTGTATTGATAGTTATGTAAATCATAATTTTACATTCACTCCAGCTATGTCTCTTTATGTAACTTGTGAGACAGAAGAAGAAATTGATACGGTCTTTCATAAACTAGCGCAGGATGGAGCAATTCTTATGCCTTTAGGTTCTTATCCGTTTAGTAAAAAGTTTGGCTGGTTAAATGATAAGTATGGTGTATCTTGGCAGTTAACTCTTGCTGAATAAAAAAGAAAAAGCGTAGCTTATTTTTGTTTGTAAAAGATGTTCATCTTGTATGGAATGAAGTTTCTAGGGTTTTAAAGAATAAAGGTATTCTTATTGCTGGATTTACAAATCCGTTACTATGGATTTTTGATGATAACCAAGAGCAAAAAGGTATTCTTGATGTTAAACATTCAATTCCTTCATCAACATTGGATTATTTACCAGAGGATGAAGTTCAAGATTACATCGATTCAAATCAAACAATAGAATATGCGCATACTTTAGAAGACCAAATCCAAGGCCAAATTGAAGCTGGTTTTGCTATAACAGGTTTTTATGAGGATGATTTTGGTGGAACAAGGATATTAGATAAGCATATTAAAACATTTATTGCGACAAAAGCTATAAAGTTAAAGATGGATTAAGAATTTTTGCTTGTCGCACGGGGCGTTAGTCGAAGAACGCTCTTAAAATAGAAAAGGATGGTGCTTTCCATCCTTTTCCTTATGTATTTTGAGTGTCGAAACTATTCTCAAAACAAGTTTTACACTACCAATTGTATAATTAGGTTATGCTTTTATATTAAGAATTTTGCTGACCAAATCTTTTTCCAAGTTTAGCTAACAATTCAGGTTGATCGCTTTGGCTCATTATAACTTCAATAAAGATAAGTTGATTCTTATTAAAAGTTATATTTGTTAAGACTGCTGCTAATTCTGCTTCATTTTCTACTTTAAATGTTAGACTTTTTTCTTCTGCCCCAAATACCATTGATAGTTTATTATAATCCCACATTTGTATATCATTATAAAGTTGGTTTTGGCCGTGAATGGCACGTTCAACAGTGTATCCGTTGTTATTGATTAAAAATATAATTGGTTTTAAATTTTGACGTAATATAGTTGATAACTCTTGGGCAGTTACTTGGAAAGAACCATCACCAATAATTAAAATGTTGCGCCGTGATAAATTGGCGAGCTGTGTACCAAGTAGAGCGGGCAGTGTATATCCGATAGATCCCCATAACGGTTGTCCTACATATGCAGTGTTATTAGGTAGAGGGATAGCAGAACTACCAAAGAAAGGTGTTCCTTGCTCTACAATTAAGACGTCGTTTTCTTGTAAGAAATGGTACATTTGCTGCCAAAAACGTTTTTGTGTGACCATTTGTGCTTTTGGAATGAACTCTTCAGTAAAAGGTGAGGATTCTAAAATAAATGGCTTAACGTCAAGGGTATCTTTATTACGATGCTCAATTGAATCACTTAAATGTTGTAAAACATCCTGCATTACAACTGGACCGTATTTTTTATCTATAATTTTCACAGTGTAGGGATGGATTTCTATAACTTGTTCTTTTGTAAAACCTTGTGTGAAGCCGCCTGTAATAGTATCAGTTAACTTCACACCAATACTAATAATACAATCAGATTCATCAATTCTTTTTCGCAAGTACGGAGAACTTACATCACCAGTATAAATCCCTATAAATTGAGGGTGTTTTTCTGGGAATATTCCTTTTCCCATACTTAACGTCGCGATGGGAAACCCAGTTTTTTCTACGAATTGATGTAAATTTTCTTTAGCGTGAAATCGATCTACTTCAAAATCAGCTAAAATAACAGGTTTTTTGGCACTATTTATTTTTGAAATGGCATGTAGAAGCATTTTATTTAATGCTTCTTTATTACTTAAAATAGGTTTATTTATAATAGGTTCTGTCGGTTTATTAATTGGTTTATTATACACATCAATTGGCAAATTAATATGAACAGGGCGTTTTTCATTCCAACATGCACGTAATACACGGTCAATTTCCTCAGCTGCATGCTCAGGTGTTACATTTGTTTGTGCCACAGTGATTTCTCGATACATATTGGAAAAGTGATCGAACTTTCCATCGCCTAACGTATGATGGACGATTGCTCCATTTTCCATTACTTTTGTTGGTGGCGTACCCGTGATTTTTATAACTGGCACGTTTTCTGCATATGAGCCAGCAATACCGTTAATGGCGCTTAATTCTCCGACACCGAAAGTAGTAATAAGAGCAGCGATTCCTTTTATGCGAGCGTACCCATCTGCTGCATATGCAGCATTTAATTCGTTACAATTGCCAATCCACTTTAAATTTTCATGTGCTACCACATCATCTAAAAAGGCAAGATTATAATCACCAGGAACCCCAAATATATGTTCAATTCCTAATTCATGTAGTCTATCCAATAAATATGTACTTACAGTATATTGTTTTTTCAAATGAATCATCTCCTAATTGTGCAATGAATGTTTCAATAGACTAAATAAGTTCTAATGCGTTGATTAAAATATTCATTACTAGATTGTGGTATAATTTACATACAGGGGGAAAGTAGATGACACAACATAAAGAAGAACAGATGAATGAGGCATTAGCATTATTTTATTTTGCATATAAAACATTTACTGAAAAGCCAGATGAAATTATAAAAGAATATGGCATTCAACGAGTACATCATCGAATTTTATTTTTTATCGCACGTTTTCCAGGGATAAGTGTAAATGAGTTATTATCACTATTAGAAATAAGTAAACAAGCTCTCCACGGACCGCTACGTCAACTTGTGGAAAAGGGCTTAATTGAGAGTAATGAAGCTATGCATGATCGACGTGTGAAACAGTTGTCTTTAACAGAAAAAGGTACAGATTTAGAGAAAAAACTGAGTGATGTACAAAGACAACAAATGGGTGCTATTTTTTCAAAATTTGGTGAATCATGTGAGGACAATTGGCACCAAGTTATGAATGAAATGGCAAATAGCCGATCAGGTTTTGATGCTTGGATATCCAAACGTGAAATACCAGTCGATCAAAAATAATGAAAAAACTTCTGTTTTTATCGTTTGAAAAAGAACAAATTTTATCCATACATTTGGCAACTATGATTTGGTCATAGAGTGAATGGATAAAAAGATACATTACTAGATACTTTATACGTGTACGCAATGGAACAATAAAATTCACATTTCCGAAAGGGGAATTATAATGATAAAACTTGTACTTATTCGTCACGGACAAAGCTTATGGAATCTTGAAAATCGCTTTACGGGATGGACAGATGTTGATCTATCAGAGAATGGATTAAGTGAAGCGAGAGAAGCAGGAGCAATATTAAAGAAAAACGGATATACTTTTGATGTGGCTTATACATCAGTATTAAAACGCGCAATTCGGACGTTATGGATTGTACTTCATGAGATGGATCTTACTTGGGTTCCAATACATAAATCTTGGAAGCTAAATGAAAGACATTATGGTGCATTGCAAGGGCTGAATAAAGATGAAACTGCACAAAAATATGGTGAGGAGCAAGTTCATATTTGGAGAAGAAGTGTTGATGTAAGACCACCGGCTCTTACTGAAGACGATCCTCGATATGAAGCGACCGATCCAAGATATAAAACACTCAAAAAAGGTGAATTTCCATTAACTGAATGTTTAGAGGATACGGAGAAGAGAGTACTTGCTTATTGGCATTCAGAAATTGCGCCGACATTAAAAAGTGGTAATAAAGTAATTATTTCATCACACGGTAACACAATTCGCTCGCTAGTAAAATATTTAGACAACCTTTCAAGTGATGGTGTAGTTTCATTAAATATTCCCACTAGCATTCCGCTTGTTTATGAATTAGACGAAAACTTACGTCCGATTCGTCATTATTATTTAAGTATGGATGGAGAAGTACCTGAAGGGGAAATTCCGAAACATATTTCTTTTTAATACGAAAATTTGAAATGAATGCTTGTCTACATATACAATATAGACTCATGGTAAAGTGAAATTTTAATCAGTAGGGGTCTTATTTCCCACAAATAACAGGATAAAAGACGTGGTACTTTCTAATATATATGCGATGTAGCTAATTTTAGAAGCTTGTCCACGTCTTTTGTCATAAAGAGAGCAGCTTGCGCATGTAATGATATCGTGAGTAGTTTTTGAATGGAGGGTGATGTGATTAATGATCTCTAACATTCGAATTGGCTTATTTGTTTTAGCGATTGTCTTTGTAGTCCTTGTTTTCTTTTATTGGAAAAATGAGGAGTTGTACGAGGAGAAAAAGCAACGTATTAGAAAGACTTGGTATGGTTTGTTTATCATATCTGTCACCGTGTATTTCATGATAAAAGGAATTGATTTAACCCTCTGGAAAAATCTTTTAATGTTTACTGCAATGGTTATTTTTGTTGATATTGCGTTCATTTTAACGCCTAATATTTCAGAAATATGGGGTGCGAAATTTAGCGATATTGGCAAGACAGTTCAATCAATAAAACGATCATTAATTGCATCTAAAGCGAGAGGGGAAATATACACGACAATTATTCAAAATGTTAATCCAGCAGTATTCGGTACGATGGAATGGCATACGGAAGAGGAATATACAAAGAGCTTAAATGCATTTTTAGATTCATATGGGGAAAAGATTGGCGCGAAAATTGTTGTTTTTGAAGCCGCGAAAGAGTTAAATACAAACTTTCGTGGTATTCGCTCGCAATTTAGTATTATCGTTCCGTTAGAACATATCGAGCAATTGAATGAGCAGAAAGCGGTGCAAGTAGAAAATGTCGGGATTATACCAGCAAAAATAGTAAGTGACGTTTTCATTGTTATTGATGGAAAGAAAAATAACCTGCAAGATCGGGATTTTGAAAATGTATATAATTTAACAATACATCATAGTTATTTTAGTAAATAAGGACAGAATCTTTTTCTGTCCTTTTCTTCTATACATAAATTAAAAACAAAATCCGACAAAGTTGAATAAAATTGGACAATCATTCCTACACTAGCATGTAGAGGTGATTGTAGTGGTAAAAGATTATGACAATGATTTTTTTAAAGAAGGTAACGAAGATACAACAGATTTCTCTTTAATAAAAGGGGATACGTTGCAGCAAGTAGAAGAATTAGAAGAAGAATTAAAAAGAAAATCATAAGTGTACACTCTTTCTACATTTGCTATATAATATAAATAAAAGGTTGTATCTTTTTGAAAAGGGGGAGAAGAGATGGCTGAAGTCAATGTGCAAAAGTCTTCGTTTTTTAAAGAAAAAAAAGAAGAATCCAATACAGATTTCTCTCTTGTGAAAGGTGCATTAACGGAGAATATAAATCGGTTAGAGAAACTAATGAATAATAGTAGTTCAAAATATATACAGGTGAAAAGAACAAAAGAAAATGCATAGAGCATTTTCTTTTGTTTTTTTATTTAATAGTAAACTTATCTTTTACTTTTTCAGGTAAATCTGCTTTCTGAATCTCTTCATAGGACTTTACTTCAATTGATGATATTTCATTTTTGCTATTATCATCTTGATCTACATAAAGGCGTAAAAACGCGTATTTATTTAATTTATGGTCGTTTTCTTTTTTTGTACTTCTAAATGTAATTTGTTTTTTGACACCATCTTCATCATATGCGGGCAGCGTATAGTTTCGTAAGTTTCTACCATCTACTTTTTCGATAGTTCCTTCGCCTTTTATCTGCATGTAATATACATCTTTACCAATTCTATTTAGTGACGCTCTCTCACAGCCAATAGTAAAACTAAAAAATAATAAACATAGTGTAATAATTGCTAAAAACTTTTTCATTTTCTTTATCTCCTTTAATGTGTTTCTTTAAAAAGTATACGATTATTATTAAATGAGAAAAATCGATATAGATTACAACGCCCTTACAATATTGTAAGATTGTTGTACATAAAATGAACAATAAAAGTTAAAACAAAGGTAAAATAATGAATCATGGTATAATGATATGAGACTTACATATTATTTTGTCATTTGGAGAGGAGCTTGAAAAATGTATTCTACCTTAGAACAATTAACAAAGCACCCTGTATTTTATCATTTTGCAGAAATTTCAAAGATTCCTAGAGGATCAGGTAATGAAAAGGAAATTAGTGATTATTTAGTGGGCTTTGCAAAAGAGCGTAACTTAGAAGTCATTCAAGATGAAGCATTAAATGTCATTATTAAAAAAGAAGCAACAACTGGTTATGAAAATGTACCAGCTATTATTATTCAAGGTCATATGGATATGGTTTGCGAAAAAAATCAAGCAACAGTACATGATTTTGAAAAAGATCCAATTGAATTACGAATCATTGGGGACATGTTATATGCAAATCAAACAACTTTAGGTGCTGATAATGGTATTGCAGTTGCGTATGCATTAGCTTTATTAGATTCGAAAGAAATTCCGCATCCAGCACTTGAAGTCGTTATCACTACTGAAGAAGAAACGACAATGGGCGGGGCTTTTGCTATTGATCCAAATCATTTTGAAGGAAAGATATTTATAAATATTGATTCTGAAGAAGATCATAAATTACTTGTAAGTAGTGCAGGTGGTGCGAAAGCTGTTGAAACAATTCCCGTAATTTGGGATGAAACGCCAGCGAATATGGATGCATACCGTCTATATGTTGGTGGCCTAAAAGGCGGACATTCTGGTATGGAAATTGATAAACAACGCGGTAATGCGAACAAAGTATTAGGACGAGTATTACGTGATTTATCGGCACATACGGAGTTTAACATAAGTGAAGTTCACGGCGGATTAAAAACGAATGCAATTCCGCGTGAAAGTGTAGCTACACTTTTAATTCGTACAGAAGATGTAGGACAAGTAGAAGAAAAACTAGAATCATGGACACGTGTATTACAAGAAGAAATGCGTGCTGTTGATCCAGATGTTCATGTTACACTGACAAAATTGGATGAAACAGTTGAAAAAGTATTTGCTCAAGAGACACAAAAGCAGCTTATTTCATCATTATTCTTAATTCCAAATGGCATTCAAAGTATGAGCATGGATATTAAAGGTCTTGTAGAAAGCTCAACAAATTTAGGCGTTATTGAAACGTTGCAAGATGAAATTAAGTTACGTAACGAAGTGCGAAGTTCTGTAAGTAGTTTAAAACAACATGTTGCAGAAGAAATCAAATATATTGCTGAATTAGTTGGTGCTACATTTGAAATAGAGTCAGAGTATCCAGAATGGCCATACAATCCAAACTCACAAATTCGTAATTTATTTGAAAAAGTGCATCAAGAAAAATACAATAAAGAAATTGAAATCTTCGCTGTGCATGCGGGGATTGAGTGTAGCGCATTCGTTCAAAAAATGCCTGAATTAGATGCAATTTCATTCGGACCAGACATTTTTAACGTCCACACCCCAGATGAACATATCAGTATCTCTTCTGTAGTGAATAACTGGGGATTCTTCATTGATGTAATGAAGGGTACAAAAGAATTAGCTAAGTAATAACGACGAAATAAAAAGGAGCCTATAAAAATTTATAGGCTCCTTTTTTGTATTGGAATTTATCCCGCTATTTGCCGAGCAGCCCGATTGGTTTAACTAACAATCAGTGGGGGATGAATAAAACCACTACTGATCAAAGTTTCACTTTATGAGAAGTCATTTTTCGTTAGTATGTAATATTAAGCTTGAACAATTAATAAGGATGAATTGTTGATGTTTTTTAGTACTGATGAAGGGGTGGAGAAATGAAGGGAAGAAAGCATTTTATTGTTTGTATGTTTTTATTGTTCTTCACATTTAGTTTTATTGGTGTTCAGAAAATAATAGCAGAGGAAGTTGAATTTACAGGAACAACAGCTCCATTGAATGTTAATGTTAGAGAGGCAAAAAGTTTGAATGCAAATATTGTAGATGTGATTCCCGGAAATACAACAGTATCTTTTAAAGGATGGGAGTATGGTGAAGCGGTTAAAGATTACTGGACAGGAAATTTAGATAATCGTTGGTTTTATTATTTTAAAGATGGAAAAAAAGTATATGTAACGTCAGCGTATATTAATGGAAATCCTCCAAATACATCAATAGATCGTAAATTATCTGTACCTAACATATTACAAGAAAGATCAAATTGGTGTTGGGCAGGCACTTCGGTTTCAGTTTTAAATTATTTTGGGAAAACTCCTTCACAAGATCAGTACGTTAGGTATGTTAAGGGTGGATCATATAATAATCCTGCAACTTCACGTGAAATACAATATGGATTATCAGGATATGGTGTTAGCTCAGCTATAAGTTCTGGAGCAAAATCATATGATTGGTTCAAAAGTCAAATTAATAGTAATCAGCCGATGATTGCACTCATTATGTGGCAAAATGGAGCTAACATCGGACACTTTCTAGTACTTGATGGATTTTATAAAGGGACAAATGGAACAGATTATATAACGTACATGGACCCTTGGTATGGTGATCATTATAATCATAATTTCAGTACGTTCCATAACAATAATAATTTTTGGTGGAGTGAAACTGTTTATAATATCCATGCAAACTAATAATATTAAAAGCGGGGGTTCATAAATGGGAAAACTACTTAAGCTTGTGATACCGTGCATGTGCTTAATGACCGTTATTATTTTCGCTAGTAAAATTAGTTATGCATCAAAAAATAAAAGTGAATCAGTACAATCGATCGCATTAAAAGATTATCAATATAGTAAGGGAAGTTCTTCTGAAAATTTAAGTTTTGAAAAAATAACAACATCTCCATTTTCGTTACCAATCTATACAACAATTCCAGCACAGCAAATTTTAAATAGCTCTGAATTTAAGAATTTACTATTACCAACAAATGAAAAGCTGTGGTTTATTATGAAGGGTGAGCAGCCAGAAGGACTAATTGTTGCGAATGATATTGAACCGATTCGAACGGGCGGAGAAAATAGAAGTAAAGATTTATATGGATTATATACAGCAATAAAGAATAATACAAATGAAACAAAAGATATTAGTTATTTCGAATTTGAAGGGCAAGGAATATTGGTAGTAAATCAAAATAATGATCAAGAAATATACCTTAGTAAAGGTGCCGCTGCCATATTAAAACTTCCTACTGGTCAAAAAGTATTGAGCAGTGAAGTATTACAGAAAATGAAAGAGAGAATTGTAACTGGTTTTGAATAGTGGTAATGTCTGATTCTTTTTTGTGTTTATACAGGGTTGAATAGGGAACAGGATCAATGGTAGCATTAGGGCATCTTTACTGTTTGAAACCTAATAGTGTATATAAAAAGGTTAGAGAAGTTAATTCTCTAACCTTTTTATATTAATGTATGAAATTTAAAAACTGATGGAGTAAACCAAATAATAAAAATTTGTCTGCTCTTCTATTTTTATTTGCAATTTAAACTCGTTATATTCCGCTATCTATTGTACAACCTTTTTACATAGCTGAATTTTTTTATTTGAAAATAAGGGTGCATCTATAAAACCATAATGATAGACTAAAATACCTAATTCCACTCTAGAATTAATATGCCATTTTTCTTTAATATGATTAATTATCGTTGAAATTCTTCGAGGGGTAACATATATTTTTTTGGAAATTTCTGCATCTGTATATCCTTTTGCTACATAAATAGCTACTTCTAACTCTCTTTCGGTCAACATTCTTTTCATAAAATACGCTCCTTCGAAATTATTTATATAAAAATCAAAAGAAACTATTAAAAGAAATAAAGGTGAAAAATCATATTTATTTTAATCAGGCTATTTGCGGATAGTAAGATTCCCACCTCAAAATTTAGATGTGGCAAAGAAGTCTAACTCCCTGTAAAAGCCTGCCTGGAGTGGACTAATAATCAGTGGGGGGATAAAACTCCCATTAATTATTAGTGAACCATTTTTTAATAATTTCTCGTATTGTAATACAAGTTTGTAAAAGAAACTATAAATCCATATAATTAGTAATTGTAACTATATTAATTTTACATTACATTAAAAGTTGGGAAATATTCTTATACTCATAAAGTGTTACATTTGAGGGAGGAAAGATGGAATTCTACAATCTTGGTATTATTATTAAAGAACTTAGAAAGAAAAAAAACATGTCACAATCTGAATTATGTCATGGAATATGTTCACAAAGTCAAATTAGTAAGATAGAAAAAGGTATTATTTATCCATCTAGCATATTGTTGTATCAATTATCTGAAAGACTTGGTATTGATCCAAATTATATATTCGCACTAACCAAAAATAAAAAAATAAAATATATTGAAAATGTAAAATGTGTAATGAGAGATTGTGTGAAACAAAAACAATATAATGAGCTTTACGAAATAGTAAAAAAAGAGAAAGATGAGAATAATTTTCAATCAAAAGAAGATAAACAATTTCTATTATGGCATGAAGCGATTGCTATATATTATGTAAATGGAGCAACAAGTAATGCCTTTGACATTTTAAATAGAGCACTAAAACAAACCTTAAGTAGTAGTAACTTTTTATCAGAAAAAGAAATAAGCATAATGAATTCAATTGCTATAATACATGCAGAAAATGAAGAGTATGAGAAAAGTATAAATATATTAAAACAAAGTTTAATTAATTTTAATAAGATAGAATTTCCTAGAGAAAAAGAAATCAAATTAAGACTCATTCATACGTTAACAAAATGTTTACACCTTGCAAATCAATATGAAGAAGCAATAAAGTATAGTGAAATAGGTATAAAATTAGCGATAAATATGAATACTTTATACTTATTAGGTGAATTATTTTTTGAAAAAGGTGCAATTTTATTGAAAGTTCAGCACTCTAATGAAGTTGGTTTAACAGACATAAAAAAAGCATTATTTATATTTGAACTAACTGAAAGAAAACAATATATAAAAATGATCAAGGAAAAATATATTAAAAATCAAGAATAAACAAGAAAGAATTCTAACATAAACTATTCCTAATTGTTATTTTTTTCTAAAAAAAGTACTGTAATACGAACTATTCCTAATTGTTGTTTATTGCTAAAATAAATACCGTAATATTAGATAAATATAAAGGGTGGCATTTTATGAAATCAAGAGGAATTACTCGTAAAGCAGATAGCATGGGGCGTATTGTTATTCCAATGGAAATAAGACGGAGTTTAGGAATTGTAGAAAAAGATTCTCTTGAAATGTTTATAGAAGAGGACCAGATTATTTTACGAAAATATCAATCTCCAAGAGCTTGTGCACTTACAGGGGATATTTCAGACAGCAATATTTCGTTAGCGAATGGGAAGATTATTGTAAGTCCAAACGGGATGGAACTGTTAATAAAGAAGTTACAGCAATATCTTTTAAAATAAAGTGAAACTTTAATCAGGGGGAGTTTTGTTCATCCCCACTGATTATCAGCCCTCACCAATCTTGCTTTTATGGGCAGCCCGAACCCCCACCTAACTTCTTTGCTTCCGCTGTATTTTAAGGTAGGGGTCTTACTGCCCGGCAAATAGCGGGGTAAAAGGTAAGTAAGAACTTTAAAATAGAATATACTTGAAAAAAATTCCTCTATCAATTTAGGGGTTTTTTTATTGTTATCAATAAAATTGAGGGGCCGTAGTTCGTTCAATGGAATACGAATTACTTCATAAATAGTCTGACTATTTTTTATAAAAAAACTATTCATTTACATTTTTTGGTTTCGTGTTATATTTTTAATGTTAACATAGTTGTATTGAAAATTCTGATTTCGAAATTAGGAAAACTTTAGAAAATGAAAGAGATTTTTAAATTAAATTTACCAATTCAATAGAGGTTCGTCGGGGAAATGTACCTAAGAAGAAATCTCTTATAATCCACGTTTTTTATTTGTAAATCGGTAGTTCTAATAGCTCTGACGAAAAGCGAAGGAGCAAAAAAGAAATGGATAGTTTGTTTAATAGAAGATAGGGTATAAAAAATAAAACAACGGAGGTTTTATAATGAATAAAGGAATACTGCAGATTACAGAAATTGAAGAAATTAGCATTCCTAATGTATTGAAGGATAAAATGAAGAATCTGATAGAAAATGAATTGAAAACTCATAATCCTTATACTTGTGATCAAGAAATAGCAGCATATTTTTCAAAAGAGTGGCTTAATTGTTTGATTGACTATTCAAAGAAAAATCCGAATTCAGATATGAAAAACCTACTACATATAATAAAAATAGCGAATTGTGGCGGAAACGTACCACCTACTCTTATTAAAAATACTCCATGTGATCCTATGGAAACACTATTACCTGGGGAAAATCGCAGAGGTTTTAATTATGGCGAAGACGAACACGATAGAATGAAAAAATATTTTTATGCAGAATGGGTCACATGGCTTTTTGCCACACTTTTTAATTATGATGCTTTAATTCACCCATCCGAACATGCAGGGAAAAATAGATTTCATCTTATTTCACCTTTAAACAACGATGAAGTTTTGCGAAATGTCGGTGCAAGCACCGGTGGCGGGAACTTTTATCAACATAACGATGCCACAGTGTATACAGATATGAAAGACCAATCAGATATTGAAGCAAGATTGAAAACATTCAATACGAATTTAGAAATTGTATCAAATAGACTTAATAAATCCGTGGAACGAATAGTGTCTGAAATTACTTGTGGAAAATTTACTAGAGTTGATGCTCTTTTATTAAAAGGAGTGTTAAATTTAAAAACTCAAACTCATATTGGAACGCCAAAATTACTGCAAAAGCATCTTGAAGAAAATCACTTCAGTAAAGATGACATATTGGCGGTAAGTAAAATGCCTATTGCTCATATCGCAGGAATGGCTGATGGTGAAATATCGGGATTTGTAGGAGAAATAAACCAAATTATATTTTTAGATGATAATGGTGATATTATTGCAACTTGTTTGAATGGAGCGGAAAATAGATTAATTTATGTGGGAGAAAGTGAAGAAGAAAAATTGAAATTTGACATGTTTTTAGAACTCTTACGAACAACGCCTACATATAAGGTTCCACTTACATCTGAAGATTTATTACTTATACCAAATTCATACTATGGTAAACAAACAAATGTAACTCATGGTAGGGAAAGGTTATCTGAGGAAGAATATAAAATCCCGATTGGAAACAATAAATATGGAAGAAGAATTGTTTGCAGACAATACGTTTCCAGTCGATTACGTGATCAAAAAGAAAGTTACTTTACAGATTTAATTAACTAGTTTAAAGAGAGGAGGGACGATGGGGAGGTTTGGGTTATAATAGCTCAAGCCTTCCCATATTCTTTGTATGGATTTTACTATTGAATTACTTATACTACTATTTTTAGTAGCTGTATTAGCAGGATGGATAGATACGATTGCTGGGGGCGGTGGTATGATAACTATCCCGATAATGTTATTAGTAGGTATGTCTCCTTCTGTAGCGATAGCAACTAATAAACTACAAGGGAGTAGCGGAACTCTCATGGCAACAGTGTTTTTTATTAAGAAGAAAGAAATTAATCTTAAAGAAATGCGTTTGTCCATCTTAATGACCTTTTTGGGATCCGTTTTCGGTGGATGGCTTGTTTTACAGATACGAGCAGAATATTTAATCATGATATTACCTTTTTTACTTATTATTATTGGTCTTTATTTTCTATTATCTCCAAATATAGCAAACGAAGATCGACCGAGAAAAATAAGTATGTTGTTGTTTGTGTTAACAGTGGCTCCATTCCTTGGATTTTATGATGGTTTCTTCGGCCCAGGAACAGGTAGTTTAATTGCTTTAGCGTTCATTCTTTTATGTGGATATAGTGCTACGAGAGCAACTGCAAATGCTAAAATCTTGAATTTTACAAGTAATTTCGCTGCTTTGTTATATTTTATTATTTTTGGCCAAATCGATTGGACAATTGGGTTGATTATGATGCTTGGTCAAATTATAGGATCGTATATTGGAGCGAAGATGGTGCTTACAAAAGGGACGTCATTAATACGACCAATAGTGGTTATTGTTTGCTTTGTCATGGCAATTAAAATTTTTTTACAAAATATAAACTAAATGTAATCAATATATTATTTGGATCAAAGTTAGAGTGTTTTCATGTTCTTATTGCAGTATTACGCTGTTTAAGATGTGTTCAAAATTACACAATTTGACTAGTGTAATGTATTGCGTTATGCTTTTTTTAGTATAAAAGAAAGGCTTGAAGATAATGATTCGTCGTTTGAGAAAGCTAAAAAATGTAGCTGTCGTAGTAAGCTTCTAAGTAAATAGCAAAATATATAATACTTAGAAGCGAGGAATAAAGTTATGAAGTATCCATTATTTAATCATTGGTCAGAAACAAAGTATATAAAAGATATAGTAACAAATCCACTCATTGAAGTGGGAGAGTACTCCTATTATTCAGGCTATTATAGTCATCAAAATTTTGAAGATGGCTGTGTAAGGTATTTGTGGGGGGATGCTAAGTCTCAAGCACTTTTCAATCCAATTGAACAGATGGGATGGCATCTTGATAAACTCATTATTGGGAATTATGTTTGCATTGCAAGTGGAGTAGTCATTTTAATGGGTGGTAACCATAATCATCACTCAGAATGGATTACAGTATATCCATTCGCTGAGCAAATTGAACAATCATATGAACCTAAGGGTGATACAGTCATAAAAAGTGATGCTTGGATTGGAATGAATGCTATAATAATGCCTGGCGTTACTATTGGTGAAGGGGCAATTGTTGCTGCAGGATCTGTCGTAAGTAAAGATGTTCCGCCGTATACAATAGTTGGTGGAAATCCTGCTAAGGAAATAAAGAAACGATTCACTGATACAGAAATAAACATGTTAATGGAAATGCGTTGGTTTGATTGGGATAGGAAATTGATTGAGAAGGCAATTCCGCTGTTATCTAGTCCATCCATCGAACCATTATTTGCTTTTTATAAAAATGAAGTGAAAAATAAATAAATCAGTTAGAAAAACTACATCCAGTATAGGGTGTAGTTTTTTGATTACAAAAAACTAATAGTTTAGACTAAATAAAATTCATCTCTAATATAGGTCTAGCAAATAGCTGAATTGAATAATTAAAATCATTGATAGCTAATAAAGCATTAACGGGCAGTAAGACTCCCACTGATTAAAGTTTCACTTTATTTTTTGTAAATATGGAACAAATGTAGCATCTAGATTGTCTATTAATTGTAATCCTAAAAAATATGAAAGTGCGAATCATTTTGAAAAATATAAGGGGATTAAAAATAGGGATATGTGTGGGAGTACAAAGTATCAGGGCACCTAAAAGTGTCGGATGAGATGGTCTATATGAAAGCGATCCTAACGTCTAATATGTATATATAATTTGAGAACACTGTCTATTTTTTTGAGATTATGTTAGAATAACGCTTTTTTTGAGTACAAAGGTATTGGAGGTAACAGAAGTGAAAGGTATGTTTTGCAAGAGATTTATTGCAATAGTAACAGTGCTTACACTATTTTTTAGCATGTTCGTTACATTTGGAAGAGCAGCAGCGGAAACAGTTTCTGCTATAGACGTTGAAGCGGGATCAGCAATTTTAATAGAAGCAAATTCCGGAAAAATTTTATATGAAAAAAATGCAGATGAATCATTGGCAATTGCTAGTATGACAAAAATGATGAGCGAATACTTAGTTCATGAAGCGGTGGATAAAGGAAAACTTAAATGGGATCAAAAAGTTAAAATCTCTGAATATGCACATAAGATTTCGCAAGATCGTTCATTATCAAACGTTCCATTAGAAAATGGTGGCTCTTATACGGTAAAAGAGTTATATGAGGCAATGGCAATTTACTCTGCAAATGGTGCAACAATTGCTTTAGTTGAACAGATTGCTGGTAAAGAAGTCAATTTTGTAAAAATGATGAACGATAAGTCGAAAGAGTTTGGAATGAAAGATTATAAATTTGTAAACTCTACAGGCTTAACAAATCAAGATTTAAAAGGATATCACCCAGAAGGGACAACTCTAGACGAGAAAAATAAAATGTCTGCAAGGGATTGTGCAATTTTAGCGCAACGTCTTATTCAAGATTTCCCCAAAATATTAAATACAGCAAAAATTCCTAAAAAAACATTCCAAGAGGGTGGTAAATATCCAATTGATATGGCGAACTTTAACTGGATGTTAAAAGGTTTAATTAAGCAATATGAAGGTGTAGATGGTTTGAAAACAGGAACGACTCCAGAAGCGGGAGATTGTTTCACTGGTACAGTAGAAAGAAATGGTATGCGCCTAATTTCTGTAGTGATAAAAGCAAAATCTCATACGGCACGTTTTGATGAAACAAAGAAATTATACGATTATGGATTTGCGAATTTTGAAGTGAAGAATTTCTATGGAAAAGATTCAGTAATAAAAGGATATGAAACAGTTCGAGTGGCAAATGCAAAAGACAAAGATGTAGTAGTTCAAACGAAGCAAGCTGTTTCACTTCCAATGTCGAAGGGCAATAAAGACATTTATAAAAAAGAATTTAAAGTATTGAATAAAGAACAAGAAGCGCCTATTAAAAAAGGTGTAACAATTAGTAAAATGATTATCTCGCCTAAAGATAATACAGATCCTGGGTTCTTATCAGGTAAATCATTACAAATAGACCTTGTAACAAAATCTGATGTGGAACAAGCAAAGTGGTTTACACGTTTTATACGTAAAACAGGATCTTTTTTTAGTGGCATGTGGGATCGTTCGATTGATATAGTAAAAAGCTAATTTTATAGGATACAACTAAATATTAGTTTGAAACAAAAGATTTCAAAGTACTATAGATTCTTATGTGGATAGCTTGGAATGTCAGGGTGTAATTTTTCCTTCTTACTTTGTGCATTGTAATGACACTACTTTTTTCTATAGTTTCATATCATTTAATCGAAAAGAAATGTATCAACTGGGCAAAACAAAGAACAATAAATTTTTTGAAAAAAGTATAATTCCTAGATAGATTTTATTTCTTTAGTAAATATATGAATATGACCGATTCCTAAGTATACTTAGGAATCGGTCAATTTTAGATTCTAAATGTAAATATAGTAAAGTGGAATATAATTGAAATCGAAAACCACTTAGAAATAACAATTACGGTGTGAGCTATTGTATAGTATAGATATGGTTAACAATAAAGGGGGAATACATATGTGGAAGCGATTTGTAGCAATTGGCGATAGTTTTACAGAGGGGATAGGGGATGAAGTTGAGGGGATTGCATTAAAAAGCTGGGTAGATCATTTTGTTCAACTGTGTGAAAATGATATAGAATATGCCAATTTTGCAAAGCGTGGGTTAGTAACTAAAGAAATTCAATCGCAGCAATTGGAAAAGGCGCTAACTTTTAATCCAGATTTGGTTAGTCTCATTGCAGGGGCAAACGATGTTTTAAAAGGACGTTGGAATCATGATGCATATAAGAACGATATGGAATTTATGATAGATACATTAAGTAAAGCAGGGGCTGATATTATTATAGCAAACCTTCCAGATTTTACAGTTAGGCTTCCTTTTGCTTCTGAAAAAAAACAAGTAATAAAAGAACAATTATTAGAGGCAAATGAAGTTATACATTCACTGAGCAGAGAGTATAAGCTTCATCATGTTGATTTTTGGAATCATCATTTAGTTAATGACAATACGCTTTGGTCTAAGGATTTAATTCATCCAAACTCAAAAGGATATGTAAAAGTTGCTGAATTAATTTTTAGTAGTTTGCCTGTACAGAAGACAAAATAATAGTTTGCAATGTAACGAATATGATATTAATTGTATGAAGCTATGTTTTTTAGTAAATAGAAAGAACTAAACATTTAGCAAACAAAGCGTTTCTACGATATATTTCTACAGTAGTGCACAAATACAGAATCACAAAGAAAGATCACTTATGGAAATAGGTGGTCTTTAAATGTTTTTATAACTAAATTAGTATATACTGTATTACTAACAGTTTCGTACTACATAAAAATTAAGTTCTCTTATAGAAAAACTGATTTTATATTATCTTAAAATATAATAAAACGTTCAAATCATATTTTGGGTATGTATCTTAATTGTGAATGATGTGTAATTTTTTTTGAAGTATAAATATCCAATAAATAAAATAGGTAGTAGCTGCAGAAGTATTAATACTATATTATTCAATTCTTGTTATGAGTACATTAGTGATTGGTAATATTATATTTTTATTATCAACTTTAGTTATTGGAATTAATTTGCATAGAAAATATGTAGGATTAGAAAAAATATACTTTATTGTATATTTTTTTTGTTTAGTTGGATTTACGGTCTCTTTAAACTATTATGTTAATAAAATTAAAAAACTTAATTCTTAATACCCTTATGGTTAAAGCTATCTATAAAATGAAAATATAACTAAATAATAGTTTGTTATGATTTGTGGATTTGGTTTTTTATCCGAATTTTCTGATTCAAATATTTCAACTTTATGAATATAGTAGGTGAAATATTTGTGTGATAGTATTTGAGATAGAAAAAAGCCAACTTTAAAAAGGATGTGAATTGAATGTGTAAACGACTGTAAAGGGTTATATTAAGGCAACGTTTAGCTGTTATTAGTGTAAGGTAAAGATATATTTTGTAACAGTTGATATAAAAATGAAGGAATAGGTACGCTTTCGTTTGTCTGACTATTTTAAATATACGAAAAATAAGACTGATTTGAGTTTTGACGAAGTTAAATTCTAGGTGAGGTGTCAATACTGATTAATTAGGTTTAATAAAGAGGTACCTTATACGCAAAAGCGTTTATATTAGTAACCTAAGGAGCTTGCTTTTATGAAAACTACTGATTCAAAAGGCCTATTAGGAAATAGGGTTTATTTACAAGTTTTCTCTGCCTATTCATTGCTTATGCTTGGTGTTTTTATTGATATGTTAGCGATTATGACTATAGTTGGGTTTGAATGGGAAGTAGATCCTACTATGATTGGATTGATTCCTGTTGCATATGCACTTCCTGGAATTATTTTTGGCTCATGGGCAGGTGTTATTGCGGATCGTTTTAGAAAAATTCCAATTATGATGTTCTGTAATCTAATGGTTGGTCTAATAACAATTGCTCTTTTATTTGTACAAGATATCCACTGGCTCTTAGTGGCATTAATGATTCGTTCTATTTTTATTGTTTTCTATTATCCTGCACAGCAAACACTAACAAGACAGATTGTATCCCCGGACTTGCTTACTAAAGCAGTAAGTATCAACGGAATAGTAGAGCAGGGTACAAAGATAGTAGGCCCACTTATAGGGGGCATGTTGCTGAGCTGGTTTCAACCAGAGTTCTGCCTCATTATAAGAGCTATAAGTTGTTTATTAGCTACCTTAGTTCTCATACCCACAATAAAATTTAAAGAAACTATATCGAAAGAATTTGTTGAAAAGCAAAAACAAAGTACTTGGACCGCTTGGGTACAAGGGTGGGGTTATGTGTTATCTAATCGGATAATATTATCAACCATGATTTTCGTTACAATAGCCATGGCAGTATTACAATTAGTAGACTCACAATTCCCAACTTTATTTAAGAGCTTATTCCCACATGATAAAAGTAAAATGGGATATATCATTTCTATTATTGGTCTTGGCGGAATACTTGGTGCATTACTAACTCAGAAATTAAAACAATTTCAATATGGCTGGGTAGTATGTGGAGGTATGGTTTTAATGGGAATTGGTTTTGGGGGGATTGGTTTGATAACGCCCGGTACGGTCTTCGTTTTAGCTTATTTAATTAGTTTTATCGCTGGTATCGGAAGTGGGCTGATGCTTGTATCTAATCAAGTCATTTTACAAATAGAATCCGATCAAGATCAAGTAGGAAGAGTATTTGGTATACAAAGCAGTTTAACAAACGCAGTTCTAATTATTTCTCCTGCTATGAGTGGTCCATTAGTGCATTTGTTTGGAGTAACTCAACTCTATGTTTATGGAGGGATTGGGCTTGTTATTATTGGAGTAATTGGAGTTTCACTGCAGAAATATTTATGGGCTAAACATAAACACGAACCTATAAGAGCAAATAATTTTTGAAGGGAAGATTTTTATGACCAATGAGGAATGCTATCCATTAAGCCATCCGCAGCGAAGAATATGGTATACAGAAGTCGTTCATTCTGATAAAGGAATATGTAATTTAAGATTTTTATTTAAACTTCATCGAAAAATGAATTATTCAAAATTAAACCAAGTTGTGAATCGCGTTATCAGTGAAAATGACGGTCTGTGCATTAGGTTAAAAGAAAATGGGCATCAGGAACCGAAACAATATTTTACTAAACATGAAGAACAAGAATTTGAGTTTTTTGATTTCAGTAATGTGGAGAATACAAATTTGCTTGAGGAATGGATTGAGCAGAAAACAAAAGAAACGTTTACATTATTTAATTCAAATTTATACTATTTCGCTTTAATAAAATTAAACGATAATGAATGTGCAGTCTTTGGAAATGTTCATCATATTATTATGGATGGTTTATCAATTCAAATATTTACTGAGCAGATTGCAAAATATTATTATGACATGCATAACGAGAATGAGGAAGGCGAAATTAAAAATTCATATGTTCAATTTCTGACCAACGAACAAACATACTTGAATAGTAGTCGCTTTCAAAAAGATCAAAAATTTTGGTTAGAGGAATTTAAAACACTGCCATCTGTGACTGGATTGAAGCCTTATAATACGTACCAAGTTAGTACAAAAGCATCACGTGAGACGTTTATATTAACGGAACATTTGAAGAGAAAGATAGAAAAATTTTCTGAAGATTACAAAAATAGTTTATATACTCTTTTTGTTGCTGCTTTTTCGTTGTCCATGTATCGGTGGACCTCATCGCTTGATATTGGTTTAGGAATGGCTTACGGCAACCGTATGACTAAAATGGAACGAAAATTGATTGGAATGATGGTGAGTACAGTTCCTTTAAGAATGGATATTGATCCAGAAGAAGAAGTACTTTCATTTATTAGTAGAGTGTCCAGAAAACAAAGTAAATCATTAAGACACCAGAAATATCCATTTGATTTGTTATTAAAGCAGATTAATAAAGAGAATAACAGTAATGTGAGGCTTTTCGGAACTACGATTGATTATAGGGATCGTGATGAAAGTGGTGACTCACTATGGATTCCAAACCGTGAAGAAGTACAAGATTTTGCAGTTCATATTGAAAATCTAATTGATATAGACTCTTTACATGTACATATTGATTATCGTGAGGAGCTATTTTCTAAGGAAGAGATAGAACGATTCTTTAACGTTATGCTAGTGATACTGGAAAATATTTTTGAAAACCCAAAGCAGAAGGTGGCTGAAATAGAAATCATTTCTGAGGAAGATAAAAGAAAAAGTTTAGTTGAGTTCAACAATCCTAAACTGGATGTCCCACCTCAAGTAACTATTCATGAAATGTTCGAACGGCAAGCGATGATTTATCCAAATGCTATTGCAGTTACGTATGAAAAAGAAAAAATTACTTATAAGGAGCTTAATGAACGTGCAAACGAGTTAGCTCATTATCTGCAGAAAAAGGGAGTAGGACCTGATACTTTAGTTGGACTGTGCGTTGAACGTTCCCTCGAAATGATTATAGGTATTTTAGGAATTTTGAAGGCTGGTGGGGCTTATGTTCCACTTGATCCAACATATCCAGAGCAGCGACTTCAATATATTTTAGAAGATGCTAGCATTCAGTTATTCGTAACGCAAGAAAGTTTAAAAGAATTGAACTGGTTACCAGAAAATGTTGAGTCGATTTGCCTGGATCGTGATCAAGATGAGATTGGGAAAGAAAGTAAGACTTTGCCGGTTTCTAGTGTCGGTCCCAAAAATCTGGCATATGTAATCTATACTTCGGGATCAACGGGAAATCCAAAAGGCGTTATGATAGAGCATCACAATGTTATACGGTTATTTAAATCGACGGATTGTTTGTATCAGTTTAATGAAAAAGATACTTGGACGCTTTTTCATTCGTATGCATTTGATTTCTCAGTATGGGAAATTTGGGGAGCGTTATTATATGGTGGGAAATTAGTTGTTGTTCCGTACTGGATTAGTCGATCACCTAAGGATTTTTATCAAGTATTGGTGGAGGAAGAAGTCACAGTTCTAAATCAGACACCTTCCGCATTCCGCCAATTAATACGAGTGTGTGAACAAGAAGATAAGAATAAAAATTTGCAGCTGCGTTACGTGATATTTGGCGGAGAAGCGTTAGAACCTATTGGCTTGTTACCGTGGTTTCAAAGGTATGGGGAGAAAAAACCACAGTTAATTAATATGTATGGAATTACAGAAACTACAGTTCATGTTACATATTATCCAATTACTCAAGATGATGTGCAGCATGCTTCAAGAAGTAATATTGGAAAGCGGATTCCCGATTTAGAAGTGTATATACTAGACGCTTATCAACAACCTGTTCCTATAGGTGTTGATGGTGAACTTTATATTGGTGGAGCAGGATTGGCACGTGGATATTTAAATAGACCTGAATTAACAGCAGAGCGTTTTATATCTCATCCATTTAGTAGTAATCCGAAAGAAAGATTATACCGGACAGGAGACTTAGCTAGGTATTTGCCAGATGGGAATCTAGATTATCGTGGAAGAATTGATCATCAGGTTAAAATACGTGGTTTCAGAATTGAGATTGGGGAAATTGAGTCTACTTTAAATACATATGCATCTGTAACAGAGGCAGTTGTAATTGTAAGAGAAGATCAGCCGGGCGATAAAAGATTAGTAGCATATGTTGTAGGAGATGGAAATGTAGATGCGTGGAGAGAGTATCTTAAAGCGAAACTACCAAGTTATATGGTTCCTTCGGGATTTGTGGCGATGGAAGCTATTCCACTTACAGCTAACGGTAAAGTTGATCGTGAGGCCTTACCTATGCCAGAGGAAAAGCAGATTAATAGTGAATGGGTTGGCCCTCGGAATAGTAACGAACAGATACTGACTGCCATTTGGAAGCGAGTATTAGGTGTTAAAAAGGTGGGAATCTATGATAATTTCTTTGAAATTGGTGGCGACTCGATTCTCAGTATTCAAATCATATCTCAAGCAAGTCAAGTGGGGTTAAAACTTACTCCAAAGCAAATGTTTGAATGCCCAACTATCGCTGAGCTGGCACAAGTGGCTATAGAAACGCAGGGAGTACAAGCGGAGCAGGGAATTGTGATAGGTGATGTGCCTCTTACTCCAATTCAGTGCTGGTTCTTCGAGCAAGAACATCCACATACAGAGCATTGGAATCAATCAATGCTTTTAAGAGTAAAAGAAAGATTGAATGTGAAATTACTAGAGGGAGCGATATTAAATTTACTGAAACATCATGATGCTTTACGTTTCCGGTACGAACAGTTACCAAACGGAACGTGGAGGCAGAGAAATGAAGGGACTGATGAGCTGTCAGTACTCCATGTTGTAAAACGTAATCAAGTTAATGAAAAAGAGTGGAATAAAATAATACAAGAAGAGATGAACATTAATCAAGCTAGTTTCAATTTAGTTACTGGTCCGTTAATGAGAGTAGTGTACTTTGAAGATAACTTGACTGGAAATGATCGAATATTCTGGGTGATTCATCATTTAGTAGTAGATGGAGTGTCATGGAGGATTCTATTGGAAGATTTACAGGTGGTATATAACCAGATGAAACAAGGTCAAGAAGTTCGCTTACCTGCGAAAAGTACATCTTTTAAAGAGTGGTCTGAACGACTCCAGACATACAGTGATTCGGGTATTTCAAAAGAAGTACAAAATTATTGGAATGAACAAGTAGAAAAAGAAACGATGAAAATTCCAATGGACTATCCAATACAAGAAACAACAGAAGAATCGATTGATCAAGTGACGAGGACTCTAGGAATAGAAGAAACACAAACATTGTTATACGAAGTTCTAGTCACTCATAAGACAAGGATTGATGAGGTACTATTAACGGCATTAGGACAAGCTATCGTTGATTGTATAAATCAGCAAACCGTTTCTATTCATCTAGAAGGACACGGAAGAGAAGAGATGATTGAAGGTATTGATTTATCAAGGACAGTGGGCTGGTTCACGAGTATTTATCCCGTTCATCTCAATTTTCAAGGAACTCAGACACCTATTGAAGGGTTAAAGGCTGTCAAAGAACAATTACGTCGAATTCCAAATCGCGGAGTTGACTATGGTATTTTACGTTACTTGAATAAAGGATTACTTCCGTTTTATCAGCAAAAGCCTTCAATAAGCTTTAACTATTTGGGCCAATTTGATCAGGTGTTTTCAAGGGACTCTTTGTTTATGCAAGAGACAGGATTTACATTTTTAGATCATGCTCCAGATTCCAAACCGTCTCATCTAATTGATGTTATCGGAATGGTGAAAGATGAAAAGTTACATTTTATTTGGATGTATAGTAGGGAACAGTTTTCTAAATTGAAAATTCAAGTGATAGCAGATGGTATGTTAAGGCAT
Organism: Bacillus sp. PK3-067; assembly: GCF_056738645.1. Lineage (NCBI taxonomy): Bacteria > Bacillati > Bacillota > Bacilli > Caryophanales > Bacillaceae > Bacillus > Bacillus sp. PK3-067. The sequence continues at coordinate 2,354,343 of NZ_CP096490.1, forward strand.
CTCCGTCAACTTATAAATAAACCAACAACAGAGTCTGCTTTTACGGTATCAGATTTTGCTGATGCAGAGGATCTTACGGAAGAAAGCTTAAGCAAAGTATTACTTAAATTAACAAAGAAGAGGGTGTAAAAATGGGAGACGTTATTGACATATATGGTTTATCACCTTTGCAAAAAGGAATACTGTTTCATACTTTATACGATCAAGATGATGAACATTCTTTTTCCTATATTGTACAAGTAGGTTTCTTGCTCGGGGGGCAATTGGATGTTGCCACTTTTGAAAAAGCTTGGGAATATGTTATTCAACGACATGAGGTTCTGCGCTCAGTATTTGTTTGGGAAGAAGTAGAAAAACCTCTACAAGCAGTTTACGAACGTCTTCCTTTTACTATTCATCAAGAGGATTGGAGTACCTATTCGCATGAGGAGAAGGAGAAGAAATTACAACAGTTTTTGACTGCAGATCGTAGGAAAGGATTTTTATTGGATGAAGCACCATTGATGAGAGTCACTGCGATTAAAGAAGCAAAAGAGGAAACGAGAATTATCTGGACACATCATCATATTTTGCTAGATGGATGGAGTGTGTCATTGGTCTTTAGTGAAGTGATGGAAGTTTATCTCAAGATGATAAAGGGAGAATTGTTGAATCTTCCTAAATCTCTTCCTTATAAAAAATATATTCAATGGATAAATAAACAAGATCAAAGTCAAGCAGAGGAATTTTGGAAAGAAGAATTAAAAGGGTTCTATGCACCTACTCCATTAGCAATGGAAAGAAAGGATCAAGGACAAGAGAAGGGTTATGGAGAGTTTGCTTATCAAGTATCTGAGGAACTTACTGAGAGTTTACAAAAGTGGGTACGAAATAGTCGATTAACGTTGAATACGTTAGTACAAGGTGCATGGGCTTATTTGCTGAGTAGGTATAGCGGTGACAGTGACGTCGTATTTGGCGTAACTAGTGCTGGACGTCCTACTGATTTAATAGGAGCAGAGAATATGGTGGGGCTATTTATTAACACATTACCTACCAGAATTCGATTAACGGATAATGCATCAGTAGTAGATTGGCTTCGTAAAATACAAATGAAAGAAATGGAACGAAGACAGTATGAGTATAATTCGTTGATAGATATTCAAGGCTGGAGTGAGGTTCCGCGAAATTGCTCCTTATTTCATACCTTGTATGTGTTTGAAAATTATCCAATTCAAGGTGAGAGAAATGATGATTTAAGATTACTAGATGTTAAAAGCACGGAACAAACAAATTATCCTTTAACACTCATTGTAATGCCCGGTAAGAAAATTACTTTAAAGTTGATGTATGATCGAAGCTATTTTAATGAAGAAACAATAAATCTGATTCAGAATCACTTATTGCAAATATTAATTCAGATGACGAAGAGCCTAGACTCAAAACTATTTGAAATTACCCATTTAACAGAAGAAGAACAGATACAGTTACTAGAGGAATGGAATCATACTCAAGTTAATTATTCGGCTGAAGGCATGATTCATACGATGTTTGAGGAGCAAGTTAAAAAAACACCGGAAGCAATCGCGGCTAGTTACGAAAATGAACAAATTACCTATAAAGGGTTGGAGAAGCGTGCAAATCAGCTAGCTCATTATTTACAAAAGCATGGTGTAGGCCCAGAGTCTCTAGTTGGGGTATATATGGAACGTTCATTACAAATGATGATAGCGTTATTAGGTATTCTAAAATCAGGAGCAGCGTATGTTCCACTTGACCCTACTTATCCAGAGAGTCGACTTCGATATATATTAGAGGATGCTGGAATCGAAGTACTAGTGACGGAAGAGAATTCTAAAAATTTGTTTGTATCTGAAAATATAGAAACGATTTGTATGAATAAAGATTACACTGCAATTGAAAAAGAAGAAACAACCCCATGTATAAGTGGTGTAACAGGAGAAAATTTAGCGTATGTTATGTATACTTCAGGATCTACAGGGAATCCAAAGGGAGTAATGATTGAGCATCATTCAGTAATTAATTATCTAGAATGGATGCAACATAAATATCCGCTTTCTGAAAAGGATGTGGTCTTGCAGAAAACGCCATTCTCATTTGATGTCTCTGTTTGGGAATTGTTTTGGGGCATTCACGTTGGTGCAAGTGTATCTTTCCTACCTTCAGGTGGAGAAAAAGATCCTTCTATTATAGCTGAAGTGATTAAACAACATCAGGTTACTATAGTTCAATTTGTACCTTCGATGTTATCTGTTTTCTTAGATTACTTCAATCATATTGAATTGAACATGAATTGTTCGTCCGTACGCCATGTATTTTCTGGTGGAGAAGAACTAAGTTCAGGGTTAGTTAGACGTTTTCAACAGAAATGGGATTATAGTGGACAAGTGAAATTAACCAACTTTTATGGGCCAACTGAAGCCACTATTTATGTGAATGCATTTGATATTCAGCCTAATCAAGAATTTGTTTCTATTGGGCAACCAATACAGAACACGCAATTATATGTATTAGACCAAAATCAACGCTTGCAATCAATAGGAATTGAGGGTGAGTTATATATTGGTGGTGCTGGTTTGGCACGTGGATACTTAAATCGTCCGAATCTTACTGCTGAAAAATTCGTTTCGCATCCATATCGATTTGGGGAACGACTATATCGAACAGGAGATTCAGTAAGATATCTAACTGATGGAAATTTAGAATTTATAGGTAGAATGGACCACCAAGTCAAAATGCGTGGTTTTAGGATTGAATTAGGAGAAATTGAAGCGACTTTAGAAAAATGTTCGTTTATTAAAGAGGCTGTCGTATTAGTTAGAGAAGATCGTCCAGGTGATCAACGATTGGTTGCATATGTAATAAGCGATGGAAATACCCAAGAGTGGAGAGAGTATTTACAAAAACAATTACCGACTCATATGATTCCAGCGCACTTTATAGAGTTAGAACACTTCCCGCTTACTCCAAATGGGAAAATTGACCGAAAGGCCTTGCCAGCACCTGATGAGCAAGTTATTGAAGATTTAAATGTGCTACCCCGGACGCCATCGGAAGAGCTTATTGCCTCGGTTTGGGGTCAAGTGTTAGGGATAGAAAATATTAGTATTCAGGATTCCTTCTTTGAACGTGGTGGGCACTCACTACTTGCTACTCAAATCGTCTCTAGATTGCAAGAACTGTTCCAAATTAAAATTCCATTACGTGAACTTTTCAAGCACGATACAGTGGAAGCATTGGCGAAACGAGTGGATCAGTTACGAAAAGAAGATAAAAAACGAGAGGTTGCTCCTCTTGTACCTATGAAACGAGAAGAAATTATCCCACTTTCCTATGCGCAGAAACGTCTATGGTTTATTGATCAATTAATGCCAAATAGTGCTATGTACAATATTCATGCAGCGTGTCGCTTAACAGGTAAATGGTCAATTGAAGCATTGGAGGTCGGATGGAATCAATTGTTGGAGCGTCATGAATCATTAAGGACGACAATTCTAGAACAAGAGGGTGAACCTTTTCAACAGGTTCAATCTCATGTGTTCAGACATATTCCTCAAACGAATCTAACAGATCTTTCTTTGGAAGATAGGGAAAAAGAAATGCAACGCCTTATTCAAAACGAGGCGGAGGAACCATTTCATTTTGGACAAGATCCTCTGATTCGAACACGAATATTGAAAGTGGACAGGGAAGAATGGGTTCTCATTTGTACGATGCATCATATTATTTCAGATGGATGGTCAATGGGAATCTTACTTGAAGAATGGATGGCTTTTTATGAAGGAGCACTAACCGGAAAACCAGTGGAATTGAAGGAGTTATCTATCCAATATGCAGATTTTGTCATGTGGCAGAAGGAATGGCAAAAAGAGGAGAATTTGAATCAGCATCTTCAATATTGGAAGGAAGAATTATCTGGGGAACTACCGGTTTTACAATTACCGATGGATCGTCCTCGACCTGCAGTTCAAACCCATCGTGGTGCAAGTCAGTCCTTAATAGTGGCGAATTCCCTACAGGAAAAGCTCAAAGATTTAAGTCTGCAAGAAGGATGCACTTTATTTATGACATTGATGGCAGCGTATCAAAGCTTCCTTTCTCGTTATACAGGACAGGACGACATTATAGTTGGAAGCCCAATCGCTAATCGAAATGTGAAAGAGATTGAGGGATTAATTGGATTCTTTGCAAATACGTTGGTTTATCGAGCTGATTTCAGTGAAAATCCGACGTTCCAAGAACTTTTGTCGCAGGTAAGAAAAAAAGCGCTAAAAGCATACGAGTATCAGGACATCCCATTTGAGAAAGTGGTAGAATCCGTAAAACCTGAACGGAATACAAGTCATTCACCAATATTCCAAACTATGTTTACTTTACAGAATACGAAACAAGAGTTTCTTCAGCTATCTGAAAGACAAATGGAACTCATGGAAAGCCATGCTTCTGTTGCCAAATTTGATTTGAGTTTATTTGCTTCTGAGACGGAAGAAGGATTATCACTAACCTTTGAATATAATACTGATTTGTTTAATGATACAACCATTGAGCGTATGGCAAGTCATTTTAAACATTGGTTAAATCAAATTGTCTCTCATCCAAAATGTGTACTATCAGAACTGAATATGTTATCGAAAGTAGAATATAAGCAACTACTAGAGGAATGGAATAAATCGCGTGTTATAGATATGGAAGAAAGTACGATTCATACAATGTTTGAAGAACAGGTGAAAAAAACACCAGAAGCAATTGCAGTAGTGTGCGAAGATGAAGAACTAACATATCGAGAGTTGGACGAACGCTCGAATCAGTTGGCACATTATTTACAGAAAAATGGTGTAGGTTGCGAATCATTGGTTGGGATTTGTGTTACACGTTCATCTGAGATGATTGTAGGCCTCTTAGGAATTATGAAGGCAGGAGGAGCATATGTCCCAATTGATCCAGCGTATCCGGAAAGTCGACTGCAATACATTTTAGAGGATACTCAAATAAAGGTACTGGTGACACAGGAAAAGTTACAACAAAAAATGGTTATACCTAAATTCGTTGACGTGATTTGTATTGATCGTAATCGAGCGGAAATAGAACAAGAAGTAACTACGGTATGTATGAGTGAAGTGACGGGCGATAACTTAGCCTATATTATCTATACTTCAGGTTCCACTGGAAATCCAAAGGGAGTAATGATTGAGCACAGGAATACAGTAACAATGATTCATTGGGCGCATCGTACGTATTCCCGAAAGGAATTAGCGGGAGTGTTAGCTTCAACTTCGCTATCTTTTGATTTATCCGTTTTTGAATTATTTGTTCCCTTAACGATGGGTGGTAAGGTGATTGTCACTGAAAATGCTCTACATCTAGAGAAGTTGTCTACCAAAGGTGTAACTTTGGTTAATACTGTGCCATCGGTAGCGAAGGAACTGGTTCGAGTAAAAACAATCCCTTCTTCGGTAAAGGTGATGAATTTGGCTGGAGAACCATTGCCATATTCGCTTGTTCAAGATTTATACGAGAGAAGTACAATCGAAAAGGTGTACAACCTATATGGACCGTCCGAAGATACTACGTATTCCACGTATATGGAATTAGAAAAGGGTGTCATGTATAGGGTACCACCAATTGGTAAACCAATATTCAATACAGAAGTATATGTACTAAGTGCCGAACAAAAAATGGTTCCAATTGGTGTAGTTGGTGAGCTATACATTGGTGGATCAGGGTTAGCACGTGGATATTTAAACCGCCCTGACTTAACGCAAAATCTTTTTATATCGCATCCGTTTAAAGAAGGAGAGCGAGTATACCGGACTGGAGATCTAGTAAGGTATTTACCAGATGGAAATTTGGAGTATGTTGGACGAATTGATCATCAAGTAAAAATTCGTGGGTTCCGGATTGAACTAGGAGAAATTGAAGCGGCATTACAAAGGCATATATTAGTTAACGAAGCTATTGTAATGGTGCGGGAAGATTATCCTGGCGATCCACGTTTGATCGCCTATGTTGTAGGAGACGGGGATGCTCAAAAGTGGCGTGATTATCTCAAGGATCAACTACCAAATTATATGATTCCATCCTATTTTGTTGGATTAAATGCATTTCCACTCACTCCTAATGGGAAAATTGATAGGAAGGCTTTACCAGCACCAGAGAAGCAGGAGATAGCGAGTTGTTATATTGCTCCTCGTACGTCTACGGAAAAAACAATTGTTTCGATATGGCATGAAGTTTTAGGTATGGAAAACATCGGAATTCAGGATTCGTTTTTTGAAATTGGTGGACATTCATTACTTGCTACGCAAGCTGTTTCCAATCTTAAAGAGGCTTTTGGAATCGAGATACCATTGCATGATTTATTTATGTTTCATACGGTGCAGCAATTGGCAGAACAGATTGATCAATTGCTCGATAACAAAAATCAAGAAATGCAGAATGATAGTAAGGAGAATGTAAGTCTTCAAGACTATGTTCAAAAAGAAGCAGAAGTGAGTAATGATGAAGAATTATTGGAACTACTTAAGCAATTAGAGGAGCTATCAGAGGAAGAAGCACAAGGGATATTCGAGAGTAATTTGATTGAGGAAGGGGTAAAAAAATGAGAAGTGATTTACTTGCAAAGCTGAGTTCACTTTCTCCTGAGAAGAGAGCATGGCTTCAGAAGCAAATGCAAAAAAAGGAGAATAAAGAAGCACTCCCGTTGTCTTATGCACAACAACGTTTGTGGTTTATGGACAGATTTAACCCAAACAGTTCTTTATATAATATTCCAACAGTATGGCATCTAAAAGGAAATTGGATACCTGAAGCATTAGAGAAGGGATTCAATCGACTCATTGAACGTCATGAATCATTACGAACTGTTTTTAAAGAAATAGGAGAACAGCCTGTGCAACAAATTGTCGAATTCCTTCCTAGCGCATTACCTGTAAGGGATTACTCTCAACTTCCTCTAGAAGTAAAAGAAAAAGAGGTAGATAGTTTAATTGCGAGAGAAGCGCAAGAACCATTTGATTTAATGAATGGTCCTTTAATTCGTAATCAGCTTGTTCAATTAGAGAAGGATGAATGGTTATTACTGTGTACGATGCATCATATTATTTCTGATGCTTGGTCCATTGGTATATTCATGAATGAATGCCTTGCTTTCTATGAAGAAGAAACAGGCGGAAATCCTGCTAAATTAAGTTCATTATCTATTCAATATGCAGACTTTGCGAAGTGGCAAAAGGAGTGGTTGCAAGGTGATGTGCTAAATCGTCAGCTTACGTATTGGCAGGAAGAATTGTCTGGTGAGCTTCCTATCTTACAACTGCCAGTGGATCGACCTCGACCGGTTAAGCAGACTTACTCTGGGGCTGCGCATCACGTGATTTTTCCTTATAAATTGCTCAGTCAATTGAAGGATATAAGTCGACAAGAAGGATCCACTTTATTTATGACTTTAATGGCCGCATACCAGAGCTTTCTCGCTCGTTATACGGGACAAAAAGATATTCTAGTTGGTAGCCCGATTGCAAATCGGAACCATAAGGGAGTAGAAGGATTAATTGGTTTCTTTGTTAATACATTGGTTTATCGATCAGATTTGAGTGGCACCCCTACTTTTCGGGAGATTTTGAACCAAACAAAGAAAAAGGCGTTAAAAGCTTACGAATATCAAGATATACCATTTGAAAAAATGGTAGAAGCTGTGCAACCTGAACGAAGCATGAGTCATTCCCCTATATTTCAGACCATGTTTACGCTACAGAATATAAAACAAGAACGACTAGATTTGCCTGATAGAAGTATTGAAATGGTAGAAAGTAATATGTCTATTGCTAAATTTGATTTGAGCTTAACTGCCTATGAAGTGGAAGAAGGTCTATTCGTCTCATTTGAATACAACACGGATTTATTTGATAGTAGTACCATTGCACGTATGGCAGGACATTTTGAGAACTGGCTAAATGAAATCACGTATCATCCAGATGAATCATATACAAAGCTGTCAATGTTATCGGATACTGAGCAAAAACAACTCTTAGAAGAATGGAATGATACGGACGTAGTTTATGGTCATGATTGTATGATTCATGAGCTATTTGAGCAACAAGTTGCACGGACACCTGATGCAGTGGCGGTAGTTTATGAGGGTGGAAAGCTAACGTATCAAGAACTAAATGAAAAATCGAATCAATTGGCACATTTTCTACAAAAACGAGGTATCGGACCTGAATCATTGGTTGGTATATGTATTGAACGTTCTCCTGATATGATTATCGGTCTCTTTGGGATTTTGAAGGCAGGTGGGGCTTATGTCCCACTGGACCCAAGTTATCCTGAAAACCGCCTGAGATATATTTTGGAGAATTCACAAATTCAAGTGCTGTTAACAAAAGAGGCACTACAGGACTGGTTACCTAAAGATATTCAAGCAATTTGTTTAGATCGGGATCAAGTGATGATTTCTAAAGAGAGTAATTTAGCTCCGGTAAGTGGAGTAACAGCAAATAACTTAGCCTATATTATATACACTTCGGGTTCGACGGGAAATCCAAAGGGGGTAATGATTGAACATCATTCCGTTATCAACCGCCTACAGTGGATGCAGAAAAAATACCCATTGTCCGGGGAGGATACAATCCTACAAAAGACACCGTTTTCATTTGATGTTTCTGTATGGGAATTATTTTGGTGGTCATTTGTAGGAGCACGTGTTTGTTTACTTCCACCAGGAGGAGAGAAAGATCCTGCGGTGATTGAAGAGTATATTGAACGATATCGCGTGTCCACCATGCACTTTGTTCCGTCGATGTTATCTACTTTCTTAGATTATATGGAACTATATAATTCGAAAAGGGATGTATCGTCTTTAATTCAAGTTTTTACTAGTGGAGAAGCGTTAAACACTGAGCAGGTTCGCCGGTTTAAGGGGATCTTTTACAATGTTCAGCAAACAAAGTTAATTAACTTGTATGGTCCTACTGAAGCAACTGTGGATGTGACTTATTACGATTGTGATTTAGAAAAAGAACCAATGCTTATTCCGATTGGTCGTCCGATTGATAATACAGAGTTGTATGTGTTAGATCAATATCAACAAGTCGTCCCGATTGGTGTGGCAGGGGAACTTTACCTTGGAGGAGTAGGATTAGCACGTGGCTACTTCAATCGACCGGATTTAACTACTGAACGTTTTATTCCGCATCCCTTTAAGGATGGGGAACGATTATATCGAACGGGTGACTTGGTGAGATATATGAATGATCGTAACTTAGAATATATTGGAAGAATAGATAACCAAGTTAAAATTAGAGGATTCCGAATTGAATTGGGAGAAATTGAAGCAGCTTTACATGATCACTCATCTGTAAAAGAGGCAGTCGTGTTGGTGAAGGAAGATCGACCAGGAGATAAGCAGTTAATAGCTTATGTAGTGGGTGAAGGCGATACTGGGGAGTGGCGTGAATATCTCAAGAAGCAACTGCCACATTATATGGTTCCGGCATACTTTTTCAAAATTGAAGGTATGCCACTCACTCCAAATGGTAAGGTGAATCGGAAAGCCTTACTGGAATTAGAAGAACAGTTCATAAGTGAAGATATTACTTCATCACGAACACCAGTGGAGGAGCTTATCGTTTCCGTTTGGAGCCAAGTGTTAGGAATAAAAAATATTAATGTTCAGGATTCCTTTTTTGAAATCGGTGGTCATTCACTACTAGCTACTCAAGTAGTTTCACGTTTACAGGGAATTTTTCAAATTGAATTACCAGTACGTGAACTATTTGAATATACAACGGTGGAGTCACTGGCAAAGCGATTAGATCAGTTACGTAAAGGAGATAAAAAACGAGAGATTCCGCCGCTGATACCAATGAAACGAGGAGAAGCTATCCCACTATCTTATGCCCAACAACGCTTATGGTTCATTGATCAATTTACACCTAATAGTGCCCTTTACAATATACCAATGGTATGCCGCCTTACAGGGAATTGGCTACTTGAAGCATTGGAAACGGGATGGAATCAACTAATAGAACGTCATGAATCACTGCGGACGGTCTTTCATGAAGTGAACGGTCAACCCGTACAGCAAATTGAACCGTATGCTTTTCAATCAATTCCGAAAACGGATTTAACTATGCTTTCTTCTGAAGATCAAGAAGAAGAAGTTAAACGTTTAATTCAACAAGAAACAGAAGTGCCATTTGATTTAACAGAGGGTCCATTAATCAGGGCAAGTATTTTGCACGTGGGAGAGGAAGAATGGATACTCCTTTGTACTCTACATCATATCATTTCAGATGGATGGTCAATGGGAATCCTACTTGAAGAATGGATGGCATTTTATGAGAAAGCAACGGATGGAAAGGTAGCGGAACTTGAACCATTGCCGGTTCAATATGCCGACTTTGCTCAGTGGCAAAAAGGATGGCTAAAGGAGGATGTGCTTGATCAACAACTCCAATATTGGAGGGAAGAATTGTCTGGGGAGCTTCCTGTACTCCAACTTCCTATGGATCGCCCGCGTCCCGCGATACAAACTCATCACGGGTCGATATACACTCTGGTTCTGCCAAGCACGCTACATGATAAATTGAATGAACTTAGTCGAAAAGAAGGGGCTACACTCTTCATGACGCTTTTAGCTGCATATCAAAGTTTTCTATCTCGTTATACGGGACAAGAAGATATTCTGGTCGGAAGCCCAATTGCGAATCGGAATTATAGAGAAATTGAAGGACTAATTGGTTTCTTCGTTAACACGCTGGTTTATCGAGCTAATTTGAGTGGTAGACCGACATTTCAAGATGTACTGTATCAGGTTCGTCAAAAGGCATTGAAGGCGTATGAATATCAAGATATTCCATTTGAAAAAATTGTAGAAGTTGTGCAACCGGAGCGAAGTACAAGTCATTCGCCAATCTTCCAGACTATGTTCATTTTGCAAAATATGAAACAAGAGTTTCCGGTGTTATCTAGTAGAAGTATTGAAATGATAGAAAGCCATAGTCCAATTGCAAAGTTTGATTTAAGTGTAATGGCAGCTGAGACGGAAGAGGGGTTACTTTTTACTTTTGAGTATAATAAGGATTTATTCAATGCTACTACTATTGAACGGATGGCAGGACACTTTGAGAAATGGCTACATGAAGTTTCTCATCGTCCACAAAATCCGTTGCATGACCTGAGTATGCTATCAGAACCGGAGCGTACTTTGTTATTAGAAACATGGAATGACACTGTAATGGAAATGTCTCATCAGGGTCTTGTTTGCGACAGATTTGAGGAGCAAGTAGCAAGGCGTCCTGATGCGATTGCGGTAGTTGACCAAACAAAACAGTGGACTTATGGTGAACTGGATACACAAGCAAATCAGTTGGCAAATGTTTTACAACGAAAGGGAGTAGCCCCAGAGTCAGTGGTAGGAGTTTATCTTCCGAGGTCAGCTGAGCTGATGGCAAGTTTACTGGGCATTTTAAAAGCTGGTGGAGCTTATGTCGTTTTAGATCCGTTGTATCCAAAATCAAGGTTAGAATACATGATTGAAGATGCAGGAATTCAATTTGTAGTGACGGCGGAAGGACAAGAAGGACATTTCGCACACGTCGAAATGGTGAGGTTAGAAGAATTAACGGTGGAAAGCGTAATCGCACCTACACGTCAAATAAATCCAGAGAACTTAGCCTATATTGTCTATACCTCTGGTTCTACAGGAAAACCGAAGGGTGTCATGGTTGAATATCGCTCATTAATGAATATGGTTTCTTGGCATCAGGAAGTTTATCATATTTCAGCAGAGGATCGTGCGACTCAGATTGCAGGGGTTGCTTTTGATTCGGCTGTCCAGGAGATTTGGCCGTATCTAACTGCTGGCGCAGCACTCTACTTGTCAACAGAGGAACTGAGAATTAATCCAGAAGCACTAAGGGACTGGCTCATTGATTCACGAATAACAGCTAGCTTTGCACCTACGCCTATTCTGGAAAGGCTCTTGAAATTATCTTGGCCAGATAAAACGGATCTTCGTTTTATCATTACTGGTGGGGATCAATTAACGCAGTATCCATCTAACGATATTCCTTTTGCGGTAATTAATCAGTATGGGCCATCGGAAAATACCGTTGTTACCACAGATTGTTATGTACCTGTAGGAGTGACAACAGGTACGCCATCGATTGGTCGACCGATTGCGAATACAGAAGTTTATGTGTTAGATTCTCATCTTCAGCTAGTACCAATTGGTGTAATTGGAGATCTCTATATTGGAGGGAAGAATCTTGCACGTGGATATGCTAATCGTCCGGATCTTACAAAGGAAAAATTTATTCCACATCCTTTCAAGTCAGGAGAACGTCTCTATTATACAGGAGACAAAGCAAGTTATCTTTCTGATGGTAATCTCCAGTTCCATGGCCGTATAGATGACCAAGTGAAAATTCGTGGTTTCCGGATTGAATTGGGAGAAATAGAAGCTGTTTTGCAGGCACATTCTTCTGTGAAAGAAGCAGTTGTATTGGTACGAGAGGATAATCAAGGTGACAAGAGATTAGTAGCTTATGTAGTTGGTGAAGGAAGTGTACATGAATGGCGAGAACATCTACAAACACATTTACCAAATTACATGGTTCCAACAAACTTTATTGAGATGGAAGTTTTACCACTTACACCGAATGGAAAACTTGATTTGAAGGCATTGCCTATACTTAGTGAACAATCCGCCGAAAATACTGTATACCCACGAACTCCGCTGGAAGAACTTATCGCTTCAGTGTGGAGGCAAGTGCTAGGAATAAAAGAAATTGGTGTTCAGGATTCTTTCTTTGAGCTTGGTGGTCACTCTCTACTTGCTACACAAGTGGTCTCACGTTTACAGGAAGTCTTTCAAATCAAATTGCCAGTACGTGAACTGTTCGAATATTCAACGGTCGAGGCATTATCAAAACGAATAGATCAGTTACGTAAGGGGAGCGAAAAACGAGAAATTCCACCATTGGTGCCGATGGAACGCGGAAATAATATTCCACTATCTTATGCCCAACAGCGCTTATGGTTTATTGATCAATTTGCACCTAATAGTGCACTTTATAATATGCCAATGGCATGCCGCCTTACAGGGAATTGGTTACCTGAGGGATTGGAGTTGGGATGGAATCAGTTAATAGAGCGTCATGAATCTTTGCGGACGGTATTTCATGAAGAAGAAGGTCATCCTGTGCAGCAGATTCAACCTTATATTTTCCGTCCTCTTCCGCAAATGGACCTAACTAAGCTTTCATTAGAGGAGAGAGAAAGAAAGTTGGAGCAATGGATTCAAACTGAAGTCGAATCTCCATTTGATTTAGAACAAGGGCCATTGTTCCGTGGGAAACTCATAAGAATTTCAGAAGAAGAATGGGTTCTTCTGTGTAATATGCATCATATTATCTCAGATGGATGGTCGATGGAAATCTTACTTCAAGAATGGATGGCATTTTATGAGAATGCGATTGGTGAAAAACAAGCAGAGCTGGAACCACTACCAGTTCAATATGCAGATTTTGCTCAGTGGCAAAGAGAATGGTTGAAAGATGAAGTACTAAATCAACAGCTTGCATATTGGAAGGAAGAATTATCTGGTGAGTTACCAGTCTTAATGTTGCCAATGGATCGTCCGCGTCCGCCAGTGCAAACCCACCATGGATTAACTCATAATGTGCTGTTGTCACGCTCATTACTGGATAAATTAAACGAACTAAGTCGTCAAGAAGGGGCAACGCTTTTCATGACCTTATTGGCATCGTATCAAAGTTTCCTTGCTCGTTATACGGGACAAATGGATATTATTGTTGGCAGCCCAATTGCAAATCGAAATTATCGAGAAATTGAAGGGCTGATTGGTTTCTTTGTCAATACATTGGTTTATCGAGCTGATTTAAGTAATGCACCGGCATTTCAAGAGTTGTTGTCTCAAGTGAGGATAAAAGCATTGAAGGCGTATGAGTATCAAGATGTTCCGTTTGAGAAAATTGTAGAGGTTATCCAACCTGAACGAAATACAAGCCATTCTCCGATTTTCCAAACCATGTTTACTTTGCAAAATACGGGACAGAAGCTACCAGAACTACATGGAAGAAATATAGAAGTAATAGAAAGTAATGCTCCTATCGCTAAGTTTGATTTAAGTTTAACTGCTGCAGAAGTGGAAGAGGGTTTATTACTTACTTTTGTTTATAGAACTGATTTATTTGACAGCTTAACTATTGAATCCATGGCTGAACATTTTGGGAACTGGTTGAATGTAATCGTGGAGAATCCTGATAAATCATTAGCTAAGTTGCCTATATTGTCAGGATTACAGCAAAAACAGTTGGAGGAGTGGAATAATGATGCTGTAGCATATCCACAGGAAAGTACGATTCATCAGCTGTTTAAAGAGCAAGTAAATCGTACACCTGATGCGGTAGCAGTGGTAGATGAAAAACAGAAGTTAACGTATCGAGAGCTGAATGAAAAAGCTAATCAATTGGCCCACTATCTTCAGCAATGCGGAATTGGGAATGAATCATTGGTTGGACTTTGCTTTGAGCGTTCAGTTGAGATGATTGTTAGTATTATGGGGATTTGGAAGGCTGGAGCAGCCTATGTTCCATTAGACCCATCATATCCAGAGAGTCGTCTACGATATATTTTGGAGGACACTGGAATTCAAGTATTAGTTACGAACGAGTCATTGGAAGACTGGATACCTAAAGAAATCAAGATAGTTTGTCTAGATAGGGATCAAGCAATGATTTCACAAGAAAGCATTCTTTCACCAAAATGTGAAGTAACAGGAGAAAACTTAGCGTATGTTATCTATACTTCAGGATCAACGGGGAATCCAAAGGGTGTCTTAATACAGCATCATTCTGTACTAAACTTGTCGCATGGTTTACAAAAAGAGGTTTTCGAACATGAGATACCATCTAACATGCATGTCGGTTTAAATGCGTCAATTGCCTTTGATGCATCTATCCAGCAATTACAAATGCTGCTTTATGGTTCAAGTTTGTATATTATTCCGAATGAAGTACGAAGTGATCCAGAGCAGTTTGTAGCTTATATTAGGGAGAACAAGTTAGAAATCTTTGATATAACACCTTCATTGCTTCAATTACTTATAGATGCCGGATTGTTAGAAACGTGCGATGGCGTTCATGCTCCAAGTAAGGTACTGGTTGGTGGTGAAGCAATTATGCCGTCATTATGGGAACAGCTAGTAGAGACTGATAAAATACAGTTTTATAATGTATATGGTCCTACAGAATGTACGGTTGATGCAACATGCTATCATATCAAAAAAGATAGTAAGAGAGTAACAATTGGACGTCCATTGCCTAACGTCCAAACTTATGTATTAGATAGTAATAGGTTGCTAGTTCCAGTTGGTGTGATGGGGGAACTTTATATCGGAGGAGTAGGTCTAGCAAAGGGGTACTTGAATCGTCCAGAGTTAACATCCGAACGATTTATTTCTCATCCATTCAAAGAAGGCGAGAGGTTATATAGAACAGGCGATCTTGTGAGATATCTTCCTGATGGTAATATAGACTACTTAGGAAGAATGGATAATCAAGTGAAGATTAGAGGATTTCGAATCGAACTTGGGGAGATTGAGTCGACTTTACAAGAGCATGACTTGGTAAAAGAGGTAGTTGTAATAGTTAGGGAAAATCAGTCGGGAGATAAGAGGTTAGTAGCTTATGTAGTGGGCGAAGGTAGTGTAGAAGAATGGCGAGAGTATCTTAAAACAAAACTGCCAATCCATATGATACCTTCCTACTTTGTCGAAATGAAAGAATTACCGCTAACCATAAATGGAAAGGTTGATCGGAAATCGTTACCTATACCAGATTATCAAGGAATACAAGAAGGCTACGCAGCCCCAAGAAATGAACGTGAACATAAGCTTTCTATCATTTGGGAACGTGTGCTAGGTTCAAAACGTATTGGTATTTATGATAACTTTTTTGAAATTGGTGGAGATTCAATTCTTAGCATTCAGATTGTCTCTCGCGCAAAGCAAGCTGGTTTACAGTTGACACCAAAACAACTATTTGAACACCAAACGATTGCTGAGTTAGCGCAAGTAGTCAAAGAAGAACAAGGTGTACAAGCTGAACAAGGAATTATAACTGGAGAGACGATACTTACACCTATTCAGCAAAGGTTTTTTGCACAAAATCATCCTAATCCACATCATTGGAATCAATCCATGTTCTTTAGAACGAAAGAAAAATTGGACATAGGATCACTGGAAAAGGCAGCGCGTAACCTTCTACTTCATCATGATGCCCTGCGTTTAAGATATGAACGTTTACCTAATGGGACTTGGGAACAGTGGAATGAAGGAATTGAAGAACAATTGATGCTGACTGTCATTTCATTAGACGAAGTGCCGGAAGCGGATTGGCATGAAGTTATTCAAAAAGAGATTAATGTTGCACAAGAAAGATTGAATTTACATGATGGTCCTTTAATGAGAATGGTGTATTTTGATGAAGGTGAGGAGAATGGCCGATTATTTTGGACAATTCATCACTTAGCCGTGGATGGTGTTTCTTGGCGGATTTTATTGGAAGATTTGCAAACAGCATATACGCAAGCGGTCCAAGGGCAAAAAATTCAATTACCTATGAAGAGTACATCTTTTAAAGAATGGTCGGAGAAATTACAACATTACGCTCAAACTGGAATATCAAAAGAAGTGCTACATTACTGGGAGGAGCAGGCTGAACAAGACGTAGTTAAATTGCCGGTAGATGGTACTATAAGTAATCCAGTAAGCGCAGTAACTGAGGAAATTACTGTGGTGTTAAATGAGAATGAGACCCGTATGTTATTGCAAGAGACTTTAAGCATTCACCGTGTCCAAATCAATGAAGTATTATTAGCAGCATTAGTACAAGCTACGGCAGCATGTACGGGGCAGCCGATATTGAGCGTAGATTTAGAGGGACATGGTCGAGAAGAGATTATTGAAGATGTTGATTTATCGAGAACTGTGGGATGGTTTACAAGTATTTACCCAGTTCATTTAAATATTACTAGTGCTAATACCCCAATTGCAGCATTAAAAGCAGTTAAAGAACAAGTTCGCAAAATTCCTAATAAGGGTGTTGATTATGGGGTGTTGCGTTACATGAACACAACAATGTGTGAGCCATTAAGCTCCCAATATACACCGTCTATTAGTTTTAACTATCTTGGACAATTTGACCAAATGTTTTCTAGCGATGCAATGTTTATTCCGGAGAACGAATTTAAGCGTTTAGATCATGCTGCCGGTTCCAAGCGATCGCATGTAATTGATGTAATTGGGGTTGTAACGGATGGAAAACTTCAGTTCACTTGGGTATACAATGTTGGACAATTTGCCAAATCAACGATTCAAAGTATTGCACAGAATATGCTATATCAACTGAGTACATTGATTCAATTTTCAGATAGAGAATCTGCACTGACCATTTCGGATTTTGCAATGGCTAATCTTAGCCAAGAAGGTTTGACAAATGTACTAAACAAAATGCATCGCGGAAAGAACAATCAGATTACTGATTTATATCCACTATCACCTTTGCAAGAAGGTATGATTTTCCACACATTGCATGACCAAGGGGATGAACATGTTGCACCGTATATAGTGCAATTGAGTTTTATGATTCGAGGAAAAATGAATATTTCTACATTTGAGCAGGCGTGGAAATCTGTAATTCAGCGGCATGAAATTTTTCGTACAGCATTTGTATGGGACGAAATTGAAGAACCTGTACAAGTGGTGTATGAAAATATCCCATTTAAAGTGAACAAAGAAGACTGGCGTACAATGACAAGTGAAGAGATAGAGGAAAAAAGAAAAGTCTTTTTGGCATTAGATCGAAAACAAGCCTTCCAATTTGATGAAGCACCATTGATGCGGGTAACAGTCATTCAAGAAGGTGAGGAAGAATATCGGATTGTTTGGACCCATCACCATATTTTACTGGATGGATGGAGTTTACCATTAGTATTTAATGAATTACTTACAGTCTATCAGAAGAGAATGAATGGAGAAGCTGTGAAGTTACCTAAGTCCTCACCATATAAGAAATATATCCAATGGCTAAGAGAGCAAGATAAGGAGCAGGCGGAACAATTTTGGAGAGAGAAGCTAAAAGGTTTTACTGCGCCAACTTTGCTGGGCTTAGAAAGTAAAGAGGAAGAAAAAGGTTACACAGAGAAGGTTACGTATTTATCAGAAGAGCAGACTCAAGCGTTACAAGGATGGGCGAAACGCAATAAACTTACTTTGAGTACAGTAATTCAAGGTGCATGGGCATATCTCATGAGCCGATATAGTGGAGAAAATGACATTGTTTTTGGTGTAACAAGCTCAGGGCGTTCTACGGAGATTATTGATGTTGAAAACATCGTAGGTCCTTTCATTACAACGTCACCGACGCGAATTCAATTGATGGATGATATAAAATTAATAGATTGGTTGCAGAAGATACAAGAGGAAGAGATAGAAAGAAGACAATATGAGTATGCTTCTTTGACAGAGATTCAGGGGTGGAGTGAAGTTCCTAGAGGAATACCGCTGTTCAATAGTTTATATGTGTTTGAAAATTATCCAGTGAAAGAGGAGTCTTCAGAAAATCTGGAAATTGGTGAATTGGAAGGGGTAGAACAAACCCACTACCCATTAGGGTTAGCTGTAGTTCCAGGAATCCAGTTATCGTTAAAGTTAATGTATGACCGTAGTAAGTTTAATAGAGTAACCATTGAACGAATGCTGGGTCATTTACACCAAGTGTTAATGCAAATGCTCAAAAACATTGATCAAAATCTATCGGAGCTAGTATATATTACGGAAGCTGAACAAAGAAAGCTATTGGAAGAATGGAATAATAATACTATATCCTATCCACGTGAGAATGCAATCCATCAACTATTCGAAGAGCAAGTACATCGTACGCCTGACGCGTTGGCAGTGGTAGATGAAAAACAGCAACTAACATATCGAGAGCTGAATGAAAGAGCTAATCAATTAGCTCATCATTTACAGAAATGTGGAATTGGGACAGAGTCATTAGTTGGCCTTTGCTTTGAGCGTTCAGTTGAGATGGTTGTTGGTCTCATGGGAATTTGGAAGGCTGGAGCAGCCTATGTTCCATTAGATCCATCGAATCCGGAAAGCCGCCTGCAATATATTTTAGAAGACACGGGAATTAGAGTGTTAGTTACAAATGAGGTATTACTAGGATGGATACCTAAAGACATCAAGACAGTTTGCCTAGATAGGGACCAAGCAATGCTTTCTCAAGAAAGCAAACTTTCACCAATATGTGAGGTAACAGGGGAAAACTTAGCGTATGTTATCTATACTTCTGGTTCGACAGGGAATCCAAAGGGGGCTTTAGTACAGCACCATTCTGTAATAAACCTATCCTATGGTTTACAAAAAGAAGTTTTCTCACATGAGATACCTAGTAATATGCGCGTCGGTTTGAATGCGTCAATTGCCTTTGATGTATCTATTCAGCAATTACAAATGCTGCTGTATGGTTCAAGTTTATATATTATCCCAAGTGAAGTTCGCACTAATCCGGAACGATTTGTGTCTTATATTAGGGAGAATAAATTGGAAATGTTTGATATGACACCTTCATTACTTCAATTACTTATAGATGGAGGATTACTAGAAACAAGTGCTGATGTTCATGTGCCAAGCAAGATATTGGTCGGTGGTGAAGCAATCATGCCGTCATTATGGAAACAGCTAGTAGAGACTGAAAAAATTGATTTTTATAACGTATACGGTCCTACAGAATGTACGGTTGATGCAACGTGTTATCATATCGAAACAGATAGTAAGAGAGTTACAATTGGACGTCCGTTGCCGAACGTTCAAACTTATGTATTAGATAAAAATTTGTTACCTGTTCCAGTTGGTGTAACAGGTGAGCTATATATTGGTGGTGCAGGTATAGCGCGAGGATACTTGAATCGTCCAGAATTAACAACAGAGCGATTCATCCGTCATCCATTTAATGAAGAAGAGCGTTTATATCGTACGGGAGATTTGGTTCGTTATTTACCTGATGGTAATTTAGATTACTTGAGAAGAATTGATAATCAAGTGAAAATTAGGGGCTTTCGTATTGAACTTGAAGAGATTGAAGCGAGTATAGAGAGGCATCCATTGGTAAAAGAAGCAGTAGTTTTGGTGACAGAGGATAAGCTAGGAGAGCAGAGATTGGTTGCTTATGTAGTTGGAGATGGAAGTATGCATGACTGGCGTGAATATCTCAAGACACAAGTACCGAATTATATGGTTCCCGCACACTTTATAAAGGTAGACAAGATTCCTCTTACACCGAATGGAAAAGTTGATCGAAAGGCATTGAACAGTTTAACAATTCAAAGAGAAAATAATTTGTCTACACCAATCATTCCAAGGGATGAAATTGAATATCAGTTGATTAAAATCTGGCAGGATGTGTTACAGATAGAAGATGTCTATGTAAATGATGATTTCTTTAATAGAGGGGGACATTCTCTCCTTGTAATTAAATTGATTTCAAAAATTAAGGAGAAGTTTGGAAAAGAGATTAAGGTGTCTACATTGATTAAGAATCCAACATTGGAAGGAATCGCATGCCTTATTCGTGATAAGCATGATATGACAAAATCTGTATCAGCGCTGGTTCCACTACAAGAATCAGAGAAAAGACCTTTCTTCTGTGTTCATCCGTTTATGGGGAATGTATTCTGTTACATTCAACTAGCAAGATTACTTAAGAACCATTGTTCATTTTATGGTTTACAGAATCCTCTTATAGAAAAGGGAGAAATTGATGAATTGACCTTGCCGGAAGTAATTCAACTTTACATTGAAGAAATCAAACGTGTTCAGCCAGAAGGTCCATATCGTCTTGGAGGATGGTCTTTAGGCGGTGCGATTGCTTATGAAATCGCAACTGTACTAAAGAATCAAGGTGAGGAAGTTGAGTTGTTGATACTAATGGATACTAAAGTACCTTCAGAGCAGGACTATAAAACAACGGAGGATATGCTCTCATATATATATGAGCATTTCATTTCTAGAGATTTTACTGAGCGGGGGGAAGGCCTCTTCCATGAACAAGATATGCTTGTAGAGCGATTACTTATGGAAGGAGTACTCCCGCCTGATGCAGATCTTATGAATTTGAAGCAAGTTATCAATGCTCATAGGAAATGCCTGAACATAATGGCAGATCATGATTTAATACCATACTCTGGAGAAGTTCTCTATTTTAGTGCTGAGGAAGGAAAAGAGTTGTTTACAGATTGGGGACCTTTATTAAAAGGAAGAGTAAATAAGTATTCTGTCCCTGGATCACATGAGGAAATAGTAGACTTCCCCGCAGTTGAAAAGATAGCTAAGTACCTATTAAATGAATTTGAAGAGATAAAAGAAACATCCCTTTCATTAACTGAAAAGTAGAGAGTGCAAAAGATGCAACGCTATGAACGAAAAGGGCAGCCCAATAACTGCAAATAAAGTGTAGGCAATAATGAATATATCAAGAGTATTACTTTTTAAGAGGATAATGTAAAAAGTAATTGGTAGAGACATAGAAATCTTTGTAATAGAAGCGAATGCCTGATGATATTACTGAGGAAAGGTGCATATTTTCATTGATATGTAAATGTGCACCTTTTCTATTGTATTTGCAATTTAATAAAGTTAATTTGAATTTATGTAACGCACATATATGAAGCCATCTTTTAAAAAAGGAAGTGATTTATCATACACATTCAAGCTGTGAAAATACCAAAGAATATTGAAAGTCATTTGTTTAAGCAACTTAGTAACTTGGTTTCAAATGAGAAGAAAGAACGAATAAAGCGTTTATTAAACTCATGCGACGTTAATAGGACCCTGATAGGGGATTTACTAATCCGATCTCTAATCTGCCAAAAGTATAAAATTAATAATGAAGAAATTAGATTTAAATATAATGAGTATGGAAAACCTTTTGTTGAAAATTTTTCTGACTTTCATTTTAATCTGTCACATTCAGGAGAATGGGTGGTTTGTACTACTGCTAATTTTAATGTGGGTATTGATATAGAAAAGATTTCAGAGATAGAGGCTCTTAAATTAGCAAAAGAATTTTTTTCAGCGGATGAATTTTATGATATATCTAATATGAATTCTGATGAACAAATTAATTGTTTTTTTGATTTATGGACATTAAAAGAAAGCTATATAAAAACGATTGGAAAAGGGCTTTATACCCCATTAAATTCATTCTCTATAAAAAAAGAATCACGAACTTTAATTTCATACAAGAATATACCTAAAAACTTTTACTTTAAACAATATAACATTGATCCAAATTATAAGTTATCTGCTTGTGCAACAAGGGATGAATTTCCGCAAGAGATAATAATTAAAGACATTTATGCAATTTTCCAAAATATATACAAATTTGAAAGTAAGGAGAAAATCAATGCAGAAGACTAAACTTTTTTGCTTTCCACATGCTGGGGGATCTGCTTTTAGTTACGCAAAATGGAAAAATCACTTTAATCCATATATTGAGGTAGTCCCGGTAGAGTTAGCTGGTAGAGGATATAGAATTGAAGAAAACTTGTACCAAAGTATGGAAGAGGCAGTAAATGATGTCTACAATAAAATAGTTATGCAGATAGATGATTCGCCCTACATTCTATTCGGGCATAGCATGGGAAGTTTGATCGCCTATGAAGTAGCCAGAAAAATAAAAGATTCTAAAAACGTATCGCCTGAATTTCTTGTTTTGTCCGGTAGAAATCATCCAAATAGTAAAATAAAAAATATCCGACATAATCTTTCTAATGAGCAATTTAAAAGAGAAGTTATTGCAATGGGAGGTACACCATCTGGGGTACTGCAATCAGAAGAATTAATGCAGATCTTTCTCCCTATTCTAAGAGCAGATTTTAAAATCGTTGAGACGTATATTCATGACAAAAATACACAACCATGTGATATTGATTTTCTTATATTTAATGGGGAAAATGATGAATTTACTACATATGATCAAGTAATAAAATGGGAACGATACACAAGTAAAACGTGTACTTTTCATTCTTTTGAAGGTAATCATTTCTTTCTAAATGAAAATATTGAAGAAATAGCAAATAGTATTAAAAGAAAGTTAGATTCTAAAAGATTATCAAATAGTTTTTAGAGTTTTATAAGTATGCTCATAGCTAAAAATATTAAAGGGTTTGAAGTATACACTTCTTGTGCAGATATGCATGGCAAAAAGACAATCGAGTACATTCGGTGGTCTTTTTCTATTTTTATGGAGTTTGTGGCGAAATACTAGACTTGCTAGATTGTGGATCTAGTAGCCGTTGAATGTGCGGGTTCAAGTCCTGTCATTCCGACCACGAGGGGGTATAATTTAAGGGTAAAACAGGGGCCTCCAGAACCTCTGATGTGGGTTCAATTCCCGCCATCCACTTATACTTGTTCATTAAAAGGTTTCACAAACAATATGTAATACGTTATGGGTGCTTACATAAATTTATTGATTTTTAGTTAAAAAGTATTGTGCGATTATACACGTTATGTTACATTAATGTTGCTAAGTTGTTACAATATATCATAAATGTTTCGGTATTATTTCTTGTTATTTCCGTAATGTTACAAAAAACTATAAATATTGTTATGTGTATAGGAGTGTGTGTAGTAAAAAGTCTGAGTTGAAAGTACATGCACACTTTAAATTTCCTTTTTGTCTGAATGAAGAAGACTACCAACTAATTAAGGGCTTTAAAGTAACCACTTTAAATAAAATGTGCTTCCTTTCCCACACACAATTGAGTACATATTTAAAGTACAGTCTAATTGCTACACAGACTCTTGTACATATAAACATTAAGGTGAAATAGAGATAAGAATTCATTACATAAAAAGCATTACCAAGCTAAACGTACAAAATATCATCTGTGCATTTTGATGAAATGTTAAAATGCCTAGATGATATTTTTTTGAAGAATTCTTGGATATGTTTATGAATAACAATTCCTAATACTTAATGATTCTCTACTACTAAAACATCCGATAATTTATGTAATTAGATTTATAGGGTGTATGTACATTCACTTATATAGGGAAAATGAGGTTTTTCATATGAAGTATAGTTATAAAGTGTTTATATTTATTTGGACAATTATTTTATTGTTTTTTCTACTTTATTTTGGTTACAGTGAAATTTCCGAAAACGAGCAAATGCCAGTCATAACAATCAAACAATAAAAATAAGAAATACTACAAAAGCAAAACATAATAAAAATAGATACCCGAAAATGTTTAAGAACAGGAACAATTACATGCATAAACAACCTTACGATTTCCATGCATACCCCACGTCATTTGGGCAATAGGGGAAAAGTATTATTATTTGGCGTGCGCAATCTTCCATCACTAGTAGAAACGGAAAGTTCCGTATACCTGCTGAAGGAGGAAGATGTCTACCTGCCAGGGGGCGGATCTATTCAGCATCTAGAAATATTGGAATTAAAAGTGTAGAAAACAAATAGTGAAAAGGGAACATATCTTGTCATTCCTTTTTTATTCTTGTAGATAAGTCTGGGGAGAAAACGGGGATTTCTGCACGTAACATAGATCTCATCGGTATACTAATTGTGTTTTACGTATAGCTGGGAGTTGGTGTGATGGTATTTGCAATGGATGTGAGATTCCGTCATTCTTTTCATGAAATTGAATCATTAGACATTCCAAATATATTGTTTCCGAGTCAGTGCAGGAAATTGTATCAAGTGATTGGAATCGGCATTCAAGAAGAATTCCGCAATCCCTATGTCATTATAAAAGAGCAACATGGTTCCGTTACATTCCGATTACCAGAAGAATTATCAACATGGGTGCAGAACAAATTATTACTTGTTAAAGGGGGCCAGTTTGTTTCCATACTGCATTTCAGTTAGCCATGCGAAGTTTTGTGCCATTTTTTGATCTCGGATATAAAAAGAATAGTCTGTCAGGTTAGGTGAGGAGATGCCACCTATGACTTTCACATCATACGTAGGATGTGGTGTAACTTGAATCAATTCAGATTTATGATTCTGAATAAACATTCTAACCTTTTCAAACTTGTTAATTACGGGCTGTATCTCCATTTTAAACCGATCATAGGGATATGTTTTATTTTTATTGTAATACCTATCCAGTTCAATCAACTCTGACACTGCTGTATCAAATTCACTCTTTACTTCAGGATTTACTTTTTGCAACCATTCTTTTGCATAAGAGCGGAATGAAGATTTATAAAACAAATTCATATCAAAACCAGCTAATGTGAGTGGCTTTCCTTTTTCTTTTTGTTCTTTCATATAGGTAAATAATTGTTCAAGTTCCTCAGTTTTCCATACAGAGTATAAGGATTGTTTCATCGCTTCTGTAGCGGTTGAGTTATCAAAATTTTGCTGAACAGCTGCTGCTTCCCAAAGCCCTGTTTCAAATGCAATCACATCATATTCCAGGTGTAACAGCTTGAGAGGAAGTGCTGGAAGACGGGATCCCTAAGAAAGCAAAAAAACTAGGTGTGAAATAATCAATTATTTGTGATGGTGGATTCTCCTAGATGGAGGGTTCGCCGTTTTTTATTATATGTTATGTTGTGGTTTTTATATAAAGCATATTGAAAAGATGGATTAAATCTTCTGGAATGATGTCTCCATAATTAATAACTTGTACAATAACCTTTCAATTATCACTAAATCCATTCATATCAACAAGTTGTCCCATATATCCCTTTGTAGCAATATCTTTTAAAGTACGCTAAAAAATACCCTTTATTTTATCTTTATCTTATCTTTACCTTATCTTTAAATTTTTATATTAAACTTAAAACCTTAAAGTATTGATGTTTGAGTCTAAAAAGGGCGGGAGATAGATGTTCATTACATAGTTTGTAAATAACCAATTACCTTTGAAAAATTAAATTTTTTATACGAGGAGGAATATATGAAGGATACAAGTAAAAAACAAATTATAAAAGTGTTCCTTATTAGTATTTTAGGCTTAGTAATAATACTTGGAATGCTATATTTTAATCATAAAACCAATATTCAACAAAATAAAGCGCAAGCCACCGAAAAACGTGTATTGCAATATGAGTCTACCTTAAAAAAAGAATTAGAAAAATATAATTTAGGAGAGAAAACACCAATTTTATTAGGAATTATGTATCAAGAGAGTAGAGGTGAGGGAAACGATCCTATGCAGTCATCTGAATCACTTGGATTAAAGCCAAATGAAATTCAAGAGACAAGCTTGAGCATTGAACAAGGGGTAAAACACTTTGCTAAAATGTACAAATATGGAACGGACAAGGATGTTAGCATGGATACAATTATTCAAAGCTATAATATGGGGCCAGGTTATATTGATTTTGTTGCTAGTCAAGAAGTTAAACAACACTCGGAGGATTCAGCCAAAAAGTTTTCTAAGATGAAAGTTGATCAAAATCCAGCGATGTATACTTGTGGTGGAAATAAAAATAATTTTAGGTATCCATATTGTTATGGTGATTTCACATATGCCACAAAGGTAAATGAAAAAACAAAACTTATTGAAGAACTTCTTCGAAATGTACATAGCTCTTCTAAATAAGTTGCAGAATAAAATATAATGATACCGTCAGTTAATAATAATAATAGCTAAGAAAAAACTACTTCCTTTCTTAATTCACATAATTTTCAAAAATAAATCCTGTGGATGTTAATATTTGTTATATAATATATTTGTCAAAGCATTACCCCTAAAGTTTCTACAGTCAATCTGTAAGATAGTTTGTTTGGCTCGTATATTCACCTTAAAACAAAAAGAACTTGTAGAGAGTCCTACAAGTTCTTTTTGTTTTAAGGGTTAAATGTGGATTTAAAATATAGTTGCAATTTTTTGAGGGGGAAAAGTAAATGTTTATAAAAACAGAAAGATTATTAATACGGAAATTTGAGTTCAAAGATTGGCAAGCTGTTCATGAGTATACATCAGATATCAATGTTATGAAATACATACCTGAAGGGGTTTTTACTGAAGAAAATACAAGAAACTTTGTGAATGAAAACATTGGTGAAAACGCTAAGAACTTTCCTGTAGTATTAATTCATAAAGATATTCTGATTGGTCATATAGTTTTTCATAAATATTTTGGTAAGCATACATATGAGATTGGTTGGGTGTTCAATCCTAAATATTTCAATAAAGGATATGCTTCTGAAGCAGCACAAGCTACATTGGAATATGGCTTTAAGGAAATGAAATTACATAGGATTATAGCTACATGTCAGCCACAAAATACCCCATCATATCGAGTAATGGAGAAGATTGGAATGAGAAGAGAAGGCTATTTCAGGAAGTGTATACCACATGGGAATGAATGGTGGGATGAATATTATTACGCTATTTTAGAAGAAGAGTAGTGTTTCAGAATGCATTATTTAAATTGACACTCTTATTCCTAAATAGGCAAGTTGACTATCTTTATTGGGGATTCTTGCTACTAAAGGCGAAGTTTATTTCCGGTATCGCTGACGTGCAAAACTTTGTATAATCTGATCTTATCTCTAAATCACAACTGTTACCCCATCACCATCAAGTTAAAGTTTCATTTTATTTTGCTAACTTGATGGTGATGTGACGTAACCTTAATTATTTAAAAATTTTAAAAAGGCCCATTAGTCATGTTAAAGGGACCTTGATCACGCAAATGATCTGTAAACCAATTCATTTTTGATATACAGATCATTTGTATAATAATTTTTATAAATAATTGCTAAATAGTGAATTTACATAAATGCTTTTAGTAGTTCTTGAATTAATGGGATTGCTCCACCTATAAATTTTAAAACTGCCATTGCGATTTCCATATTATTCTCTCCTCTTTTTCGTATTAAGATGTAATAAATCTTTATAACTTTATTATAGTAAGCGCTTACAATAATAACAATACATTTCCGTATGCAATATTGCATATTTATACATTAGATCTCTATTATTTATTTTTTAATGGTACTATAGCGAGGTGAGAGTCTTTAAGGGTTCTCCTTAATAGGAGGAAATATGGAAAGAGTGCAAGCGATTTACAGTAATCAAAAATTTAAGAGTTGGGTTAAACAGGTATTAGCTGTAGGAGGAGTAATAGGGTGCTGTTATTTGGTGTTATATGTTTTCTGTTTCTTAGTTATCATGTAAATAGTATACAACTAAACTAGTAGAGTCTTGCCTAGAGAGGTAAGGCTCTTTTATTGTAGTACCTGGAGATGAGCAAACTACATACAATATCTCTCAGGTTTTTCAGATCACTTTGTAGGATTCCTTGTTTAGAACACTAATTCATATCATTGAAAACAGAATTCTATGGATAAAAAATATGTTTTTACTAGATACATACTAAAAAGATAAGCATAAATTATATTAGATTTTGGCAAAATCTTTTTGAATTGGAAAAGGATTTAAATCTTACTTATAGACTTGATTCCTTTTTATATAATATAATCCTTATATTGATACGTAAATATAATACAGTAATAATAAATTAAAAGCAAGAATTTTAGTAGCGGTACGTTCACACATCCATCAACTTAAGATTTTCAAACAAAAAATTCTTTTTTTAATTGATTAATAGTAAACGAGAAAGATTGGCAAATTAACAACTAAAGAGATTTCTTCAGGTAAAATCTATCAAAAGGTCCTTTACAAAATTTATACATAAGTCAATTATAAAATCATGTAAATATTATGTATTTTTGTAAAAGAAATTCATTGACACTTGTGTATATAAGTAACTATACTCGTTACATCAAATTGAATGCGTGATAATACGATTTTATTATTATTACAAACATGTAAATATAAAAATAGAAAATCTCAATTTGATAAATACAATGGTAGAGGTGTTTATTTTAATGAAGCACAAATTAATTGCAACAGGTATCCTTGCAGGAGCTATATTATCCTATTCTTCTAATATTTTAGCAGATACTCATAAATTCCCTGATGTTCCTACATGGGCTGATAAATCCGTTAACTATTTAGTTGATAAACAGGTATTAAATGGTTATCCAGATGGAACTTTTGGTTCAAATGACTCCTTAGACAGAGCTTCGGCTACAAAAATTATGACAAAAGTTTTAGGTATAAAAATTGAGCCTAATGCAAAACCATCTTTTACAGATTCACAAAACCACTGGGCTACTCCTTATATTGCTGCTGCTGAAAAAGCTGGTATTGTTAAAGGTGAAGGTAATGGAATCTTTAATCCATCCGGAAAAGTAACTCGTGCTGCTATGGCTACCATGCTAGTAAATGCATATAAACTACAAAGCACAGCAAATCATAACGAGCAGGTTAGATTTGAAGATTTAAAAGGGCATTGGGGAGAAAAACATGCCAATATTTTAATAGATTTAAAAATTTCTAATGGTACCGAGAACGGTTGGCAACCAAATAGATTTATAACACGTGCTGAAGCTGCTCAACTTACTGCAAAAACAGATATGTTACAACAAAATTTAAACGATGAAAAAGAGGTTATTACTGCTACCTCATATGAAGATTTAAATTTAACAGTGGCTTCGAAAATTACAGCTCAAGAGATTGATAGTTTTATTGCAAAATATCATTCAGATAGTCCCTTAGTTGGACATGGACAAGATTTTATCAATGCGCAAAATCAATATGGCGTGAGTGCTCATTATTTAGCGGCGCATGCGATTTTAGAATCTGGATACGGAAAATCAGAAATCGCATATCAAAAACATAATTTATTCGGTCTACGTGCATATGATGGAGATCCGTTTAAATATGCGAAATATTTACCAAGCTACGGCGATAGTATTGCTTATAACGCTAATTATGTACGAGAAAGATATTTAGAAGAAAGTGGTATGTATTATAACGGGTCAACATTAACTGGCATGAACGTGAAATATGCATCAGATAAAGGCTGGGCTAAGAAAATTGCGGGTATTATGGAACGTATTAAACCGTTTCGTGTAGAAGACTATACATATGCAAAAAAATTACCAAAGAATCCTGAAACATTAGATGTCGACGCGTTATCTAATGAAATTCCATATAAAATGTATGCAGACGGTTCAAGCTCAAATGTTGTATCATCAGCTACTTACTATCAGGTACCTTATCCATTTAATTTAAAAATTAAAAGTAGACCAGATGTAGCTGTCGAGGAGAATAAAGTTGGTACAGTAACTCCTGGAACAACCATCTTTATTTATCGTGAAGATCCGAATGGATGGGTAGAATTCTCTTTTGAAGCTAATGGAGAAAAATATTGGACATTAAAAAATAAATTAAGTATGTAATTAAAAAGATCTATTTCACTAGTTTTAAAAGTATGGGATTGGACAATTGATTCTCTAGATTGGAAATATAATAAATTACCCGTTGATGTAGCAGTTGCAAAGATTATTCAAAATGTCTTAGCAGGTGCTACATCCGCATACTTTTTCGGGAAAATGTTGCGCAAAGTAGGTTCATTTTTAACACTATCTCCTGGTTCACCGTAATCTTCAATGATGTAATATTCCTTATCTTTAATGTATATATTGAATATACAAATATATTGTGTTATGATGTGAATTAGAAACTCGCGTGTTTCAAATACAACATTTTTATCTTTTTGATGACCTCTTATCTTTCCGTAAGAGGTCCTTTTTTATCCCTCCGTATTGCATAGCCGCTAAAATACTATGAAAAGATACTAGAGACTACTACAATGTGATATTCTCTAGTATTTTTTCTTTATCCATATTATCTATTGTTGGGTAATTGATGAATTATTAATTTTTGTATAATTTTCACAAAATAACTTTGAACCATTATTTATTTCAATATAAAATAATAAAGGTATATATATGAATAGGTATGTCCTTTTTATGTGATGATAATGCGAATTGAAGCGTAATACTGAAACGGTAAACGAGAAGAATCAGGGCCGAAACAGATAGTAAGGAGCAGACAATACTTATAATGAAAACGTTCATAATGGACTGTCTATGGATGGAGAAAAAATACGAAAAGATAAAAGGGGCAAATGAATATGAACAGAGCCTTTAAAGGTACCGTATTAGCAGGGATAAGTGTGGGTTTCTTGCTAGCTGGTTGTACAATAGAAACATATGTCCTAACGCAGTCCAGAATATAAGCAAGTAGATTAAGTATTCTAAGCAGATAAATGAAGACTATAGCGATGAAGAAATTGAAAGACAACTAAGAGGTATAGCATCCTGACTTTCTAAATAACATGAGTGTTTCTATAGAATGAATCCTTAGGAGGGCTATTGTGGAACCTTTAATCAATGCTATTTTATACTTTGTATTTTTATTTGGAGCACTGTTTCTTATACTGGGTACTGCATTGGTTTTATTAATCGTGGCTGCATTACCAGTAATCTGGAAGAAAAATCTATCATTCCTAATGATTAGCTTAGGTATAAATATACTTGTCATTCCATTGTCTTTTTTTATTGGCGGGATGGCAACAGATTCCCCTGGTAGTACGATGCACGATTTTTGGGAAGTATTTTTGTTTATTCAGATATTTCCGTTTCCCCTAGTACTGTTATCTTTAGTTTGGTGGCTTGTGCGTCGAAAGAAAGAAAAAGTTCATGTGTAGCGTTTTTAATGCAAATAAGCTGTCCGTTTGGGCAGCTTATTATATTTATTACTAAGCGTGATTATTTCCAAAATGAATGCAATACCACTATACAGTTAAATTGAAGGTGAACCATATTGAAATCTTATCAAACTTTAGCCCACTTGTATGCATTAGGACTAGGCTGCGGACTTTGGAATAGAGAGGAGGTTATTTCATGGTGCGATAGGTTGATTGAAGCAAATGATCACCCGCCATATGAAATTATGGAGATATCTTTAATGTCTAAAGCAAAGCTGATATATATAGAATCGGCTTTACTGTCATATAGCCGCATAGTTGATGAAAACCCCTCGGTAAACATCCTTCTTTCAGTCTTAAATGAAAAGTTAGTAGCTCAGAAATGGAATATTAAACAAGCTATTACTTGCTCTACTCGATTACTAGTAAATAGAGGCCTGTATTGGGAAGAAGAATATTTTGATTTATACAGCCTTAATGATAGCTATGACTTAGCACAGGAAGGTATCCATTTTAATGAAAAAGATGTGATTTCTGCTTATATCGATACATTAGGTGTTTTTCGCGTCCATTTTAACGAGTTTGAAGATCTCTATTTACAAGTCATGAAACAGAAGTGGCAAGGGTAGAAGGCAGGAAAAAGAATCATTGAATCGTAAGAGTTACTTCCTGTATTTATCACCAAATTTATCTAGCCAAGACAAATCTGTCTTCGTGTTGATGAATTTTTGTCTCTTAATAACTTAATGCTATCGTTTTTATTTTTTCCGACAGCAAGCTAAGTTAGCATGTTTAATGCATAATGAGACGCCTGTAAATGAGCATTACTATTTAAATTTTTACCAGAGAGTAATTTAGTTAATTAGTAGAAAAAGGAAGGGGCCTATTTGGCTCCTTCCTTTTTCTCATACATACATAACGCTTGTTGACAACTTATGAAATAATAGCATTCATCGCTATTAAAATATAACATTAAAAGCAATTAATTAGATATGTAATTTTGCATATATTGTACTATTTCATGAATAGGAACAAAACTATTTATCTCTTTCTGTATGGAGACAAATAGATTTAGGTTTACTTAAGTTAAGAAGATCTGATCATTGATTACTGGTTAAACCATATTTCTACGTATTTGAAAAAATTATATTTGATGACGGATCTATTGTCTTTAAGACGGGAGATAAAGTAACAGAAGAAAAAATTAAGAGATTATATTGGGCAGCCAAGGAAGTAAAAGCACAATATCACCGTGTAATTGGAAATGATAAAGCACTAGAACCGGGTAATGCTGATGATGTACTAACAATAGTAATTTATAATAATCCAGATGAATATCAATTAAATAGACAATTATATGGATATGAAACAAACAACGGTGGAATTTATATTGAAGAGAAGGGGACTTTCTTTACATATGAGCGTACGCCAAAGCAGAGTATTTATAGTTTAGAAGAGTTGTTCCGTCATGAATTCACTCACTATTTACAAGGAAGATATGAGGTTCCTGGTTTATTTGGAAGCGGAGAAATGTATCAAAATGAACGATTAACTTGGTTCCAAGAAGGGAATGCAGAATTTTTTGCAGGATCTACACGTACAAATAATGTTGTTCCGCGTAAAAGTATGATAAGTGGCTTATCATCTGATCCAGCAAGCCGTTATACAGTAAAGCAAACTTTGTTCTCAAAATATGGATCATGGGACTTTTATAAGTATTCCTTTGCACTACAGTCTTATTTGTATAATCATCAATTTGAAACATTTGATAAGCTTCAAGATTTAATTCGTGCAAATGATGTGAAAAAGTATGACTCGTATCGTGAATCATTGAGCAACAATACACAATTGAATGCAGAATATCAAGCGTATATGCAGCAGTTGATTGATAATCAAGATAAATATAATATACCGCAAGTAACAAATGATTATTTAATTCAACACGCACCGAAGCCGTTAGCTGAAGTGAAAAATGAAATTGTGGATGTAGCAAATATAAAAGATGCACAAATTACAAAATATGAGTCGCAATTCTTTAATACATTTATTGTGGAAGGCAAGTACACAGGTGGTACATCAAAAGGTGAGTCTGAAGATTGGAAAGCGATGAGTAAACAAGTAAACCAAACTTTAGAGCAGTTATCCCAAAAAGGGTGGAGCGGCTATAAAACAGTTACAGCTTATTTTGTAAACTATCGTGTAAATGCAGCTAACCAGTTTGAATATGATATTGTTTTTCATGGTGTTGCGACAGAGGAAAAAGAAAAAACGACTACTATAGTAAATATGAATGGACCATACAGCGGGATAGTAAATGAAGAGATTCAATTTCATAGCGATGGTACAAAAAGTGAAAATGGAAAAGTTATTTCTTACCTATGGAACTTTGGAGATGGTACAACAAGTACAGAAGCTAATCCTACCCATGTATATGGAGAAAAAGGAACTTATACTGTGGAACTAACAGTAAAAGATAGTAGAGGTAAAGAAAGTAAAGAACAAACAAAAATTACTGTAAAACAAGATCCGCAAATAGGTGAATCCCTTGAAGAGGAGAAGGTACTCCCGTTTAATAAACTTGTAAAAGGAAATCTGATTACTCCTGATCAAACAGATGTTTATACGTTTAATGTTACAGATCCAAAAGAAGTAGAGATTTCTGTGGTAAATGAACAAAATATTGGGATGACATGGGTACTTTATCATGAATCAGATATGCAAAATTATGTAGCTTGTGGTGAAGATGAAGGAAATACTATAAAGGGGAAATTCGTAGCGAAACCAGGGAAATATTATCTGAATGTGTATAAATTTGATGATAAAAATGGTGAATATTCACTATTAGTAAAATAAATTTATTTCCAATATGTATATAATCATTGTTTTTTTAGAAGGGGTCTGTCACGATAGACTCCTTCTGTTTTTTTATTCATACGGTCTTGGAATCTATGAAACTAAGCTTCCAAGCAGTGTCCCAATATGGGAACATACAGGTGACATTCCAGGATTCATTACTTTTACTGAAGGTACACTTGGCGGTAAACATACGTTGGCTGTCAGTTTAAACAGTATGTGTAGTGCTAACAGTCCAAATCCTTTTAAAAATATTTTCATTGCTGAATCTAGCAGGTAGACAAAGAAAAGAGCGTGTTTTGAAAAAAATAACCAAAACACGTTCTTAATATTTTCAGTTGATTATTTTTTATAAAAAGTTTAATCATTTCTACTTATATTGCTCAACTATTTGACCCATTACTTTAAGTTTAAAAGTCATTGTGGAAAATTCAAGTGCTTATAGGGAATACTCAGCTAACTGTTCACCCCAAGATGATAATTCGGTTTCAATAAATCCTGCTTTTTTATATACAAATTTTGCAGTAAGGTTTTCAGGATTATATCCAATCATGATTAACGGAATATTGGTGTAATTATTTCGTCTTATCTCATCAATAATTAGATATATAGCTTGTTTGCCTATACCTTTCCCTTGAAATTCTTCATCAATCATAAGTCTATAAATCCAATAATTTTTATCATCAGGGTCTATCCCAAACATAGTAAATCCTATCATTTTCTCATCAAAATAAATACCTTTTGCATAGAAGTTATCTAGAAATTGAACTTCTGCAATAGAATAAAGGTTGGATGCAATAAATGTTTGTTGTTCTTTTTTAACAGAAAGTCTAATTGCTTCTTTCCAATTACTTTTGTCAATAGCCTTTAAATAAATTTTCTTCAATCTGATACTCTCCTTCCAATGTTGAGGAGGAACCACGTAGTTTATGGGTTAGTGATACGTTATCCACTTGTTTTTTCGCTCAATGAAATAGAAATATTTTCTCATTGACAACGTCTCCTTAAAGGTACAATTCAAAACACATTAATATAATTATATTCTTCCTACTATAAATTATTTTCCTGTTAAAAAAATTCTATTTCTCTACCTAATTTAGCTAAGGTATATGATACCAAATATCGGAAGAATCTCTTTGCAAACAATTTTATTTCACCTTGAATAATGAAAGATTGGTCAGATTTATATTATGGTGAAAACTTCAAACGATTGACTCAAGTGAAAGCTAAATACGATCCAGAAGATATTTTCAATTTCCCATAAAGTATTCCACCTGTTTATAAAAAATAGAATTCCTTGCCTGTTTTAAATTTTGCAATTTATAAAGAATAATAGATAAAAAAGATTGCACGGATAATGAATAAACATGAATCAATTAAAAAAGGAGCACATCACATCGACTTCAAGCTAAGATTTTACACTATCCATAAAGTAAAAAATACGTTATTCCTTTCTCTAATTATGCAGAAGGAATAACGTATTTTTTCATTTTAAGAGGAATTTTATTTTCTTAGCTTGATAGAGATATGTTGTTACTCCATTGGTAAAATAAAGAATTTAATTAGCTTACTAAAAAATTGATTTTAAGTAAGAGGTATATATACAGAATACCACCAGCATTTCTCTCATTTTCCACTTTAATATATGGACTTCAGTATTTGACGCAAATAATTTCTTCTAATAATAAGGTAGTAAATTATTTGTACACTAATAAAGCTCGTGAAGATGAAAATAGAATTTCCTGCAATAGGTAAGTCTATGTGCCTGCTCTGTGCTAAAAACCTTATTGCCAAGAAAGCCACGCTACTGTGAAGAACAGAAATCACAATAGGTATAAAAAATAATATACTAATTTGTTGGGTTACAATTTTTTTTATCTCTCTTTTAGTTAACCCTAATTTAGAAAGCATTTGAAATTGGCTTTTATCTCGATCTAAATCTGTAAATAAACGGAAGTAAAGAAAACTAATTGTAAACACGAAAAATACAACTCCTACTAGTACACTAAGAATAGATAGTATCGCATTCACTTGTTTACCTTCTAACCATTTTAATACCGGGGAATCAAATATAAATGGTGGGCGTCCGTTTCTATAATCATTTGGAATTATCTCTGTAAGTTTTTTAGCCACATCTGCTGTTTCATACATGTTTTTAATTAAGAAACGATAGTCTATATACTGATCGACCTTTGCTTCTTCTAACGGTGTATTTAGAATTGTTTCGTACATTGAATCCGAAACAACGACAGAAAAATTATTAGATGGGCTGATAATATTATCCATTAATATTTTATTACCAGAAAAATTATAATTCATATTACCGTGTTCCAGTGTAAGGGATGAAGACATTTTCTTTAATTCCTCTTGAGAAGCTGCTCTCAAATATATTTTTGATGGTAGGATTAGACTGTCTGTTTCCTTATTTAACGTTTCTGCTGGGTATCCTAGTGTTTTGGCAGTTGCGTTGTAATCAGTCAGTTTCATAATTGGTGTTGCGTGACTTGTTGTATTAAAACCAGTAGAAGTTACTAATTTATATGAGAATCCATCATTATGTAATTGTTTCTCTATTTGAGCAATATGAAATGCCTCCTCCTTGTTGTGTTTATATGATTTATATTCAAATGCATAAGGACTGTTAACTTCCGCTAATGCGCCATTTCCAATAGAAAGGCAAGCACCAATAGAGGTAAAGGCAACTGCGGAAAGTATACTTACTAGAAAGAGTGTTCGTGCGTTATCTGTCATTCGATATGTTAACTCTGAAATCATTAACATATTGGTTTTTTTAAAGAAAGTGTATTGACGATTTTTCAATATTGTAATGACATAAAAGCTGAGCTGAGTAAATAAAAAGTATGTTCCTAATACAGTTAAGAAAACACATAGTAATAGAACATATATCTCAATTCCTTTTTTTAATGCTATATCCAAATAAAACGCTGAGGCATATCCAATGCAAATACAAAGAATTGAGAAGAAAGCTAGCCATTTAGATGACTTTGGTTCCGCTTTTGGTTTTTCTTCAGATTTCATGAGTTCAATTAGCTGTGATACCTTCATTACTCGTACAGTGAAAAAAGAGACAAGTATAAATAAAATAAAAAACATAAGAGATGTCACTAAAATTGCATTAGTAGGAAAATGAAATGGAAGCCCACCTTTTAACAGGAAAAGGGAACCACTTATCAGTAAGATTAATTTTCCAAAAACTAATCCAAGTCCAATCCCAACAATAATTGCAGAACATCCAATTAACATATTTTCCATGAAAATTAGCTTTTTTAATTGTGCATTAGACATGCCATGGAGTAATAAAATCCCAAATTCCTTTTTCCTTGTTTTTAAAAACATAGTAATAGAATAGAGAATGAAAAAGAAGGAGAAAAATATAATTAGATATTGAGCAATTTTAAATCCTTTTGTACTTAAAGAACTCATGGTCTCACTGGTCGATACAAGATTTCCAGTGAAATTAGGATGAAATGCAAGCAATTCAAAAGTAAATAGAATCATCACGGCAAATGTACTACTCAAAAAATGTCCAAGGTATAATCGTTTATTACGAGTGACATTATTATATACAAGTTGACGAAAATTCATGTTACTTACCTCCTAGTAAAGATAGTACATCTGTAATATCTTTGTGAAATTTTGAACGATTGTCATCGCAATAAATTTCATTATAAAAAGATCCATCTGTAATGAAGATTACTCGATCACAGTAACTCGCAGCTACGGGATCATGTGTCACTAGCATCATAGTTACTTGTTGATCTTGATTTAATTTCTTTAGGAGTTCCATCACATCATTTGCCGCTTTTGAATCTAAATTTCCTGTTGGTTCATCTGCTAATATTAATTGAGGAGAATGAATAAGGGCACGAGCAATGGCGGTTCGTTGAGCTTGTCCTCCTGAAATTTCATAGGTTCTTTTATTTAAAATCTGTTCAATCCCTAGTTTTTTGGAAATGACTTCTACTTTGTTGTTCATTTCATTCAAACTTACATTATCTAATGTAAGTGGTAAAACAATATTCTCTTTTACAGTTAGAGTATTCATAAGGTTAAAGGATTGAAAGACAAAGCCTAGTTCACGGCGTCTAAATAATGCTAAATCATTAGAAGATAAACAATGGGGATTTTTTTCGTTAATAAATACTTCTCCTGATGTTGGTGCATCAATAGTAGAAATCATATTCAGTAAAGTTGATTTGCCACTGCCTGATGCTCCCATAATTCCTACAAATTCTCCTTTTTGTATTGTCAAATCAATATTGGAAAGAGCTTTATAAGATACTTTTCCTGTATTATAAATTTTACTTAAGTTACGGACTGTTAATATACTCATAGTTGTTATCTCCTATTCTTTTATTGGCTATATATAATTTAATCTAAAGCATTATAGTCCTCATATTGAATTGTCTTACATTTACCTTACAAGCATGTAAGAATTCTATCTTTTAAGAAAATTATTTTAGAGGAGGTTAAAGATTTAACTCAACATATTTACAGTGTATAACGCCTATTAAATTAAAGGAAGGAACCTATTAAATTTCCTAATAGGCTCCTTTTTTTAAGGCGAAAATTTCAAATATAGAGTTATACTTCAAATCGTTTGCGTTTTCATACAAATTTTATAAAGTTAAAAATTTCTTGTTTTATTTTAGCTTTATATTGATAAGATACTAGCATCCAATTTTTTTATGATTCAATCCAGGATAAAATATCTACTACCGTTTGATAGGCAGTGCATAATGACCAAAAGATAAATCCAGCAAGGCACTTGATTCTTGACGCAGTAACAGATCTTTCGGACGGAACATAAAGGACCCATCAGCATTGATGGAAGTATCAGGGTCTAGAATTCCTTGGGAGGCAAGTGCCTGAATCGATTGGACTGCCCAGTCGTCTGCGGCATCAAGTAATTTAACTTTAATAGCTTTATCAGGTTGAATCGGTTTCAAGTCTTGAATTTGCTTAACGTTTTGAATCATGGTTGCTGCGACCTGTCGGGTAATCGGAGTAGCACGAATATACTCTGGAATTCCATTCATCATTTTTTCCCTTGCCTCCTTGGATTCGTCTGGAAAACCATTCCATCCGTGAGCAAGTAACAGCGTATCCGCAAATTCTCCTTGTGTCATGGTGTCCATCGGATTAAATAGATTATCTGTTTTAGCACCCATAATGTTTAGAGCATGAAGGTTATCAATGTGACTTCTATATTTACTCTTTGCTGGCACGTCATCAAACGGTGATTTGTTGTTAATTTTCTGAGCATCTGCTACAAAATCAAGGCTTTTAGGAGAGGTGTAGTGAAAATATGTGATTTCTCCTGCTGAATTCTTTTTGAAAGCGACTTTATTGCCTTCTGAATCCTCAAATAACAATGGATGAATCATTTTGAGAACTTGTTTTCCCGTTGTTCCACCCTCCATGATCAAATTCCCATTTTCATAAGTAAAATGAGTGCGAATGGCAGCGAAACGCGTATTCTGGAATAAACCCAAGTATTTATGAGCCTCTTTTTCCTCTAACGGGAGATAACTTGTTTTTACTTCATTCTTCTTAGCGGGGAAATAGTGATCCATGAGAGCTTCATATATGTCTATACTCATCATTGAATCATTATTGTAAGACATGAAGAATGCTGTTTTTTGTTCAGGCACTAAAATCAGCAGTGATTGATGCCCAGGCATACTTCCACCTTTCATTACAACATGTTGACCGTTAGCAAATTTATTAAAAGGCGTTTCAAATCCAATTGTCGCAACAGGGACTGTCTTATCATCAAAAACTTGATAGGCATGCATCATATCTATGCCTTTTTTACTTACAATTTCTTTGTCTTTAAACGTTCCTTTCTGTAGTTGCATAATCATGTATTTTGACATGTCTTCCGCAGTAGATAAAATGCCTCCTTGTGGTGTATCCCTTAAACCGCTCCCACTTGTTGGAATCGGATCACCTGTGGGACCATAATGTGTAGCCATTCTTTTGAGAAGGTCAGGCGTAAAACTCATACTCGTAGATTCCATATCTAATGGTTTGAAAATATTTTTTTCCATATATTTCGAGAAAGGGGTGTTAGTAGCATTTTCTACTGCAAACCCTGCGAGCGCAAATGAGACGTTGTCATACGTATAAGCTTCCCCTGGTGGCCGTATCACCGTTGGCATATGCTTAGAGAAAAATTCTTTCATGGGTATACTATTATGAATGTATTCGGGTCCAGTTATATTTGTGAGATCCGGAAAATCTACCCCGCTAGTATAAGTAAGCATATCAAACAGGGTGAGAGGTTTCCCTGTTTGATTAGGAATTTGTAATCCACCAAGGTATTTTTGTACATCTTGATCTAGTTTAAGCTTTCCTTTATCGACTTGCTGCATCACAGCCAAAGCAGTAAAGGTTTTTGAGACTGAAGCGATTTGAAAGACCGTGTCCTTAGTGACAGGGATTTTCTTTTCTTTATTGGCATATCCATATCCTTTATTGACAACGACCTTTCCATCATGAACGACGACAAAACTAGAACCGTTCACATTATACTTCTTCATTTTTTCTTCAAATAACGGGTCTGCAAAAGATTCTATTTCTTTTTTATTATTAGGTCCTTCCATCATTTGAATATTAGTTGAGGATGCTAATGGTTTTGATTTTTCAGCTTCTAATAATTGTTGGGAACACGCAGAAATCATTGTTGAAGAAGAAAGAAGAACTGCAACGATCCCCAGTTTGTTAATTGCTTGTTTCATTTTTGTAAGCTCCTTTAATTGATTTTTTTGTTAGCGAAACGAGTTAGCACCCGTTAGCGTATGAACAGAGTGTAGCAAGAGGCCAGTCATAGTAGGTAGTGAGTTTTTGTCATATTTATAAAGGAGAACAAAATTGAGTGGATAAGGCTGTATTAATAGTTATGTCATAAAAGTCATGACATTTTGACACTACCGTGTGTGACAGAAAAACATTTAGAATCAAGGAGCAGTTTTTAACGCATTAACAATAAATGGGGAGGGGAGATCTACATTGTGTATGTTAAAAAATATAATGAGGCGTGAAAGGGGAAATAGGCATGATTTATTTATGAAAAACAAACCAGTAATAAGAGTGGTTCTTCTAGGGTTAACATACATGCGGAAAAAGAGGGATTTATCGTTTGTTAGAATACAATTGCATTTATGAAAAAATAATTAGCAAGATAATTACAAATGTAATATTGAACTTTTAATAGAGGTGATAGCTGTGTGCTTAGTATGAAACAACTAATAACCATCTACACAATATGAATAGAGGAGAGGGAGAATCTTATGAAAACAAGTAGGCAAATTACGAGTGCAAGTCTGACCCTTTTAATGGCTGGAAGTTCTTTGTTATATACAACACCAAGCTCAATTGTAAAAGCAGAGCCCAATCAAAATGTATCTAATTCGTTACAAACAAATACTCAAAGAGATCGTACTTCCGTCAAGAAAGCAATGCGGGATACACTACAACTTGGATACCCAGGGATACTCGCCAAAATTTCAAAGGATAGAAAAACGTGGAGTTATGCTGCTGGGGTAGCGGATCTGAGAACCAAAAAAACAATGAAAGCAGATTATCGCTTTCGTATTGGCAGTGTTACGAAGACATTCATTGCAACAGTGCTACTTCAATTGGCTGGAGAGAACCGCTTGAATTTAGATGACTCCATCGAAAAATGGTTGCCTGGCGTCATTCAAGGAAACGGATATGATGGTAACCAGATTACGATTCGGCAGTTATTGAATCATATAAGTGGGATTGCTGAATACTTAAAGTCAAAAGACTATGATATTATGGATACAAAAAAATTGTATACGGCTGAAGAATTAGTAAAGATGGGAATTTCTCTTCCACCAGACTTTGCTCCAGGTAAGGGCTGGTCTTATTCAAACACAGGATACGTAATACTAGGTATGCTTATTGAAAAAGTAACTGGAAACAGCTATGCGGAAGAGGTTGAAAATCGGATTGTTGAACCGCTCGAATTGTCGAATACATTCCTACCTGGTAATTCAACTGTTATTCCAGGTACCAATCATGCCCGTGGATATTTCCAACTAGACGAAGCAAGTGAGCCAAAAGACGTTACATATTCTTACCCAGGTAACTCGGATGGAGATATGATTTCTACTGCTGACGACTTGAACAAATTTTTCTCTTACTTACTTAGTGGCAAATTACTGAAGAAACAGCAACTAAAACAAATGCTTACTACAGTTCCTACAGGAATAGTAGGAATGGATGGTTATGGTCTTGGAATCTATGAAAATAAACTTCCAAACGGTGTCTCGATTTGGGGACACACAGGTGGATCTCCAGGTTTTTCTACCCTTGCTGGAGGCACAATTGGAGGCAAGCATACATTAGCCGTCAATTTGAACAGCATTAAAGTTAATAGTCCTGATCCTTTTAAAAATATTTTACTTGCTGAATTTAGCAAGTAGACAAAAAGGAAAAATAGATAAATTTTGTCATAGTTTTTATAGTTGAAAATATCCTTTTCTGGTTCAAAAAACACCTTAATTTTAAAGTTTTTTAAAATTAAGGCAGTAAATGCTGTTAAGCTAATAAAACAAAATCCTCTGTAACATGAAAAACGTTATTCTTTCTCTAGAATCATAGGAAAGGATAACGTTTTTTTACATTTGGGGTAAAGCAGGTTCCTAATTTGATGGACATATGGCAGTACCCTATGCCTATCAAGTTAATAGAACTGAGTTTTCTTAAAATAAAAACCACCGAATTATAGAAGTGGTTTTGAGCGTAAGGAATTTGTAAGAAAGGAGTAAGAAAAAAGAGATTTTCATTGTGTATGATCAAAATGTAGAGAAGAACGAGAGGGGAAATAGATACTATATATTTATATAAAAACAAATTCATTAACAAAACTCTATGGAAGAAAAGAAGAAATTACAGAGGTTAACATACATCTGAAAAAGAGGGATTAATCATTTATTAGGTCAGAAAGTTGTTTGTAGAAATAATTGGTGCATAGATGATTGCAAATTCAGTGTTGACTTTTATCATTGGGAGAGTTGATAGCTGTGTGGTTAGCATATGACATAGCTATCAACCATCAATACAATTTAAATAGAGGAGAGGAATGCTTTATGAAAACAAGCAGTAAAATTACATGTGCAAGTCTAGCACTTTTAATAGCTGGAAGTTCCCTGTTATACATAACACCAACATCAATTGTAAAAGCAGAACCTACGCAAAGTGTATCTAGTTCGCTACAAACAAGCACTCAAAGAGAACGTAATTCCGTCAAAGAGGCAATGCGGGATACATTGCAACTTGGATATCCTGGAATACTTGCTAAAACTTCTGAGGGTGGAAAAACATGGAGTTATGCCGCTGGGTTAGCGGACCTGAGCACCAAGAAACCAATGAAAACAGATTTTCGCTTTCGCATTGGTAGTGTAACGAAGACGTTCATTGCAACAGTTCTACTTCAATTATCTGGAGAGAACCGTTTGAATCTAGACGACTCCATTGAAAAATGGTTGCCTGGTGTTATTCAAGGAAACGGATATGATGGTAACCAGATTACGATCCGGCAAATATTGAATCATACAAGTGGTATTGCTGACTATACAAATTCAAAAGACTTTGATATTACGGATACAAAAAAATCGTATACGGCTGAAGAATTCGTCAAAATGGGGATTTCACTTCCCCCAGACTTTGCCCCAGGAAAGGGTTGGTCTTATTCAAATACAGGATACGTATTACTGGGGATTCTTATTGAAAAAGTAACTGGCAACAGTTATGCCGAAGAGGTTGAAAATCGGATTATTGAACCGCTTGATTTGTCAAATACATTCCTACCTGGCAATTCAAGCGTGATTCCAGGCACCAAGCATGCCCGT
Organism: Bacillus sp. PK3-067; assembly: GCF_056738645.1. Lineage (NCBI taxonomy): Bacteria > Bacillati > Bacillota > Bacilli > Caryophanales > Bacillaceae > Bacillus > Bacillus sp. PK3-067. Next base: position 2,398,801 of record NZ_CP096490.1, read on the forward strand.
GGCTATTTCCAACTAGACGGAGCAAGTGAGCTAAAAGACGTTACTTATATTAACCCAGGTAGCTCGGATGGAGATATCATTTCTACTGCTGATGACTTAAACAAATTCTTCTCTTACTTACTAGGTGGCAAATTACTGAAGGAACAGCAATTAAAACAAATGCTTACTTCAGTTCCTACAAATAGAGAGGGAACCGGATATGGTCTTGGAATCTATGAAACTAAGCTTCCGAACGGTGACTCGGTATGGGGACACAGGGGGGGCGTTCCAGGGTTTACCACTTTTGCTGGTGGCACACTTGGAGGTAAGCATACATTGGCCGTCAATTTGAACAGTTTTAAAGCTGATAGTCCTGATCCATTTAAAAGTATTTTACTTGCTGAATTTAGCAAGTAGGTAAAAAGGAAAACCAGATAAAAAGTGAGTTTTAGGAATTAGAATAAATGTATCTTAACAGTAATAGGGGGGTTAATAGTTTAAACTGGGATCCTTAGAGCATGTCAAAAAACTAATAAGTAAGTATTTCAGGAGGGTTTTATGAAAAAGAAAATGATTATTGCAATTGTTGTTTCTGCTATAACAATGACTCATTTTGTAGGAAATACTTATGCAGATTCGAAAACAGAGGTTTCTGTTACAGCTCCCTACAATACAAATCAAATAGCGAAATGGTTAGAAGCACATGCAAAGCCTTTAAAAACAACTAATCCAACTGCATCTCTTAATGATTTGAAACCACTCAAGGATATGGTAGGTTCAGCTTCAATTGTAGGTTTAGGTGAAGCTACGCATGGGGCTCATGAAGTTTTTACGATGAAACACCGTATTGTTAATTATTTAGTATCTGAAAAGGGCTTTACCAATCTAGTTTTAGAAGAGGGATGGGATAGGGCCTTGGAACTTGATCGATATGTTCTTACTGGTAAGGGAAACCCAAGCCAACATCTATCACCTACATTTAAGACGAAAGAAATGCTAGCTTTACTTGATTGGATTCGGCAATATAATGCTAATCCAAAACATAAATCGAAAGTACGTATCATCGGGATGGACATTCAATCAGTAAACGAGAATGTTTATAATAATATAATAGAATATATTAAAGCGAACAATTCAAAACTGTTGCCTAGAGTAGAAGAGAAGATAAAAGGTCTTATTCCTGTAACAAAGGATATGAATACTTTTGAAAGCCTTACGAAAGAAGAAAAAGAAAAGTATGTTTTAGATGCTAAACAAATTAGTGCTTTATTAGAGGAAAATAAAAGCTATTTAAATGGAAAATCTAAAGAGTTTGCATGGATAAAGCAAAATGCTCGTATTATTGAACAGTTTACTACAATGTTAGCGACACCTCCTGATAAACCATCGGATTTTTATTTGAAACATGATATTGCAATGTATGAAAATGCGAAGTGGACTGAAGAACATTTAGGAAAAACGATTGTATGGGGACATAATGGACACGTTTCGAAAACAAATATGCTGCCTTTTATATATCCTAAAGTAGCTGGGCAGCATTTAGCAGAATATTATGGAAAACGGTACGTATCTATTGGAACGTCAGTTTATGAAGGGCAATATAATGTCAAGAATAGCGATGGTGAATTTGGCCCCTATGGAACATTAAAATCGGATGATTCAAGCAGTTATAACTACATCTTTGGACAAGTTAAAAAAGATCAATTTTTTATTGATTTACGTAAGGCAAACGGCGTGACAAAAACTTGGTTAAACGAACAACATCCAATTTTCGCTGGAATAACTACCGAAGGGCCTGATATACCAAAAACTGTTGATATATCATTAGGTAAAGCGTTTGATATACTTGTTCAAATTCAAAAAGTGAGTCCATCTCAACTACATCAATAAATTTGTAATAATGTGGCTCAACGAAGTGTAGTATTGATGATAGTGTTAAGTGTCAATAGTGTAGTTTAGAAATGTCAGTTAGGTTATTTTATTAAAGGATTATTAGATGAAATAAATGTTTTCAAATTAGAGACGATGTGGGATAGAAGCACATTAACATTAAGTTAACAAAATAAAATTCTCCCTAATTAGATAAAATGAGGAACTAAGGAATTTATCCCACATTAACGGACAATAAGAGCTCAACCTCAAAATGCAGCGAAAACAAAGAAGTTAGGCTAGGTGGGTTGCCCGTAAAAAACTGATTGGTGAGGGCTGATTAAAGTTTACTTTATACGTGTGATGAACTAAATTAAGAAATTGATTAGGGTACGTCGTTTCTTTTAGGAATCCTTATTATAAGGATTCCTTTTTTGTACCAAAAAATTTGCAAAGAAAAAAGATAAGATTGGGAACACAATCTTATCTTTAACATAAAGAATTAGCGTATGAACAGAGTATAACAAGCGGCGAGTCATAGTCGATAGTAAACTTCTGTCATGTTTATAAAGAACAACAAAAATTGAGTAAATAAGGCTGTATTGATGGTTATGTCATACAAACCGTGACATTTTGACACTAACGTATGTGACAGAAAAATACTTAGGATTAAAAAAGTAGTTTTTAACACATTAGCAATGAATGAGGAGGAGAGATTTTAATGATAAAAGCATCAGCTCAAAAAACTTTGCAAGATTTTTATTTCTTGTTATTTACCTTTGTATCCGGTTTTTTTTACTTTTGTTTCTATCTGGTCAGCATTACATTTGCATTAGTAATGACGATTATTTTTTGGGGTATTCCCTTATTAGCGTGGGTACTACAAACAACTCACACGTTTGTTCAGTATGAACGCATTCAAACGAAGGTTTATACAGATATATCGATAGATTTATTCGAACCAAGAAAAAAAGAGGAAGGAGATAAATGGATTAAAGCGATAGATACAATCCTCAATAATAGCAACTGGAGGGCTATTTTTTGGCTCATGCAGAAAATTTTTGTTGGAATAATGAGTCTTATATGTGCTGTTTTACTGTATGTAATACCACTAGGATGTATCGTTACCCCCTTACTTTTTCAATATTTTAATATATACTTATTGGGCATTGCAGTGAATTCATGGGAGACAGCAATTTTTGTCATGATTGCTGGTTTCATTCTCATCTGGATACATAATCTTATTGGAAACAGCTTAGTTCGAACTATTGGAATGTACACGCGTTTCATGTTTAAAGCTATAAAGGAGTGATAATTTGTTTAAGACTTTAAAACTATGGTTTTGGTATGATTGGGCCTTACTTTGTATGCGCTTTATTGTTTGGCTATCATTGATATCAACGACTATCCAACAACAAGATCATTTGACAGTACCACTTTGGATCATAATCCTTTGGGAAGTCGTTTCATTTTCAGTACCTTGGATTTGTTTAATGTTCAGCTATCGCTATTATTTATTTACTGAAATAATATTATTTGGCGGAGTTTGTTTCTATTTAACTTTATTATTTCCGTTAGCGTATCTTGCTTTTTTAATGCCAACTTTTATGATTGCGGCAAATAGCGTTCATAAATCTTACCGCTGGTCGGGTCCTATTACAATTATTTTGTTCCCGTTGCTCATTGCGATATTTTCCAAAGTAACAGATTTATGGGTAATCATCCTACAACTCAGTTTAGCTTTTGCTATGGGCTCTTTCTTTCGTTTACTGGCTATTAATTACCGTCAAAGTGAAATTATTCGGAACCAGAAACATGTATTGGAACAGTACGTATCCCAAGTTGAGCGGATTACATTACTGGAGGAACGTGATAGGCTCTCAAAAGACTTACACGATACGATGGGACATTCCTATACTTCAATTATTATGGGGATGGAAACATTGCGTATGGAATTAAAGTCTAAAGAAGGAGAGCAGCAGCTAGATTCATTATTACAATTGGCCCGTAACAGTATGGAAGAAGTAAGACTGTATTTACACCAATTAGATTTATCACAAGAGTCGCTTCCCTTAGCTACCACACTACAACAATTGACAGAGGAATTTAAGAAACATGCAAAAGTAAATGTACGTACTCGAATAATAGGGGAAGAGTATATAGTCTCCAAACAATCAAAAATGACACTATATCGGAGCTTGCAGGAATCACTAACAAATGCTGTTCGACATGGGCATTCCACAGAAATCATTGTGTCACTTCATTTTGAACCACAACAGATAAGATTGGATGTACAGGATAATGGCTGTGGGGTAGAAGAGTGGAAGGATGGCTTTGGATTAACTGCAATGAAAGAGCGTGTAAGTCAGTCACAAGGAAGAGTCATTGTTTATTCCAAAAAAGGGGAAGGGACATTAATTTCATGTGTTTTACCGAAACAAGTACAATTGGCTAACGAACAAATTCGTCTGTGTATTGTCGATGATCATTCTTTTATTCGAGAAAGTCTTCATACAATTTTGGGTGGACTGGAGGATTTACAAGTAGTGGGAATGGCTGAAGATGGAGAACGGGCTTTGGAATTGTGCGAGAGATTAAAACCAGATGTAGTATTAATGGATTTAGAGATGCCAAATCTGGATGGGATTCATGCAACTAAAATGATTAAGAAAAAATGGCCGGACATTCGTGTACTCATTCTGTCAACCTTCCAGAATACAGAAAGGGCCAAAGAAATCATACGAAATGGTGCGGATGGATATGTACTGAAATCCATAGATTCGCGTGAACTAGCTGAATCAATTCGTCTAGTCTATCGAGGAGGCACGATGATTACTCATGACTTGTTCCATAGGATGTGGGAAGAAAATGAAGAAACAGGATTATTTGAATCACGATCAGCTGGAATAGAGTATGGATTGACGAAACGAGAATTAGAGATTTTGAAACTATTATCACAAGGAAGCCGTTATAAAACAATAGCTTCGACACTTTACTTGTCAAACGGAACAGTAAGAAATTACGCCTCCAATCTCTATGAGAAGCTAGGAGTTAAAAATCGAGAAGAAGCAGTACAAAAGGCAAAAGATATAGGATTACTTTCATGACTCTCCCACTTGAACTAGTTAGCTGAAGTTAATGGGGAACTTACAGATGATGCAGGACATCACTACCCAATCCCACATTTGAAACTACAATGAAAAATAAAGATTTGGAACGCCTCTGCTTTTTTGTGAAAAAAGTTGTTTAAAAAGGTTATTTGAATTCTCATATCGAAAAAGTAAAACACTATAGACGAAGACTATAAAATTTGTAGACTATAACTAAATTTGAAACAAGGTTTAAGGTAGATGAATGTCTTATTGAAACCTATCTTTACAAAGGACTGGTAAATAGTTTTCATATTTGTTAGTACATCGGTTCTAAATCTAAAAATAAAATAGGTATTTGGGTCAATAACATCTTTGATTTAAATGTTATTGACCCAATTTAGAAAATATCTATTAAGTTGCCATGAGTAATTTTAGAATTGAAAGAGGGAATTTCGTAAATTCGGGGATAATAGTACTCACTAAATTAAAGCTCTCTATAAAGAGAAGAATTTAGAAACTAAAGAAATCAGTGTGAAGGTGCTTGATTGTAGTCAAATATAAAATATGTTGTTTTGAGTTGAAGTAAGATGTGTAATTGAAAAAGATAACAGGATAATATATTTCTAATTATTTAAAGGGAAAGGGATGTGATTGAGGTGAATAATACATATAATGAAAAGACGCATACATTGATTAAACAATTATTAAAAAAGTTTTCACCAAAAGTTCCTGGCTTTGTATATATGGCCAGTTTTGATAGCGGAGTAACGTATAAAGGTGCAGTTGGCTTAGCTTCTATAGAGGAAAATCTACCGATAACCACAAAGAGCGTTTTTAATATCGCCTCAGTTTCTAAACAATTTACAGCGTTTTCTATATTACTCTTAGAACAAGAGGGAAGATTGAGTTTAGATGATTCAATTGTAAAGTTTGTCCCTTCTATAGGAACATATGCTGAACCAGTAACATTGAGGCATCTAATTCATCATACTGGCGGACTAGTTGATTATATGGAATTGGCTCAAGCAGAAAATATTAAATTTACTGATATATTAACTGTGGAACAATCGCTAAAACACCTTAATGGTCATCAAATTGCAAGGTTCCCTGTTGGCACAAAATTTGAGTATAGCAATACAGGATATTTTTTATTGTCATTGGTGGTAGAGAAGGTAAGCGGGAAGTCTTTACGTCAGTTTGCAAAAGAACGTATTTTTGATTCTTTAAATATGAAAGACACAACAATTGTAGATTGCTACCCAACTACTATATCAATTGCTAGGGGGTATTCAAAGAATGAACAAGGAGCATATATGGTCTATGAAAGCCCTTGGGAACATACAGGTGATGGGGCAGTTCATGCAACAGTCGAAGACCTGGTAAAGTGGGGAGAAAATTTAACTACAGGTACCGTTGGCGGAAAAGAACTTGTTAAAAGAATGAGCGAAATAGGTCCGGAAATTTCTCCAACTGGGGAAACGATTATTGACAATGAAGATTATGCTTTTGGGCTAAGGCTTGCAGAAGGTTTTAACTGTCGATACTTGGAACATTCAGGTAGCTGGGCAGGTTATCGTTCATACTTCATGCGGTTTCCAAAAGAATATTTGACTGTTGTAGTACTAAGTAACTATGATGGATTTGACTCTAAAAAATATGCTAATGAAATAGCAGGAATTATTTTAGAAAAGTAAAAAATAGGGTGTAGAAGAGTATCTGGATTTGGTTAACCACACGTTGTTTTAGGGTGTAATTGATTTTGGGAACGGAAGGCAGGCATATATTTATGCCTGCCTTTTTTGTATTAAAATGAACATAGATATTAATTTTTTTGTAAATATGGAACAATGTCATTACTTACACTGTCTATTAAGCGTTAAAACATTTTTTATTAAATAAATTACGAAAGGAATCATCATTTTTAACTAAGGGAGAAGATTGAATTGAAAAAATTATGGATGCTGCTTTTCGTTTGTTTCGCAGTTTTGTTGGTAGGATGTAATAAAAACGAACCACCAAAACAAGCATTTGAAGAATATATCAATTTATGGAATGATAGAAAATTTGCAAATATGTATGATCATTTATCAGACCATGCCAAAAAATCGATTTCTAAAAAAGAATTCACAGAAAAATATCAAAAAATCTATGAGGGGATTGGAGCTAATAATTTAAAAGTTAAAATGAAAGGAGAGAATACGAAAGATAAAGAGCTTTTTCTTTTTGAAGTTAAGATGGATACGGATGTAGGACCAGTTTCATTCATCCATGAAGCAAAACTTGTGAAAGATAAAGAGTCTTGGGAAATAGATTGGACACCAGACTTCATCTTCCCAGGTATGAAAAAAGATTACAAAGTACGTATGCAAATAGAGCAAGGAAAACGCGGAGAAATATATGATCGAAATGGAAAAGGGCTTGCAACGAATGGTAAAGCGACTGAGGTTGGAATTATTCCAGAGAAACTAGGCGAAACAGCAGCGCAAACGAAAGAAATAGTAGCACAATTACTTGATATGTCTATAGAAGAGGTCGAACAAAAGCTCACAGCGAAATGGATAAAACCAGACTCCTTTGTACCAATTGGCATTTTAAAAGAGGGAACCAGACAGAATGATTATATTGAATTAGAAGGAGTTTCATCTCACCCAGTAAATATTCGTACGTATCCATTAGGTGAAGCAGCGGCACACTTAACTGGATATATAGGAAAGGTGAATGCGGAGGAGTTAAAATCACTTCAAAAACAAGGTTATCAAGCAGATGATTTAGTAGGTAAGACTGGTTTAGAGAAAGTGTTAGAAAATAAATTGCGTGGTGAAAAGGGTGGACGCGTATTTATAGAAGATGAGAAGGGGAAAGAGATTAAAAACGTAGCAAAAAAAGAAGCAAAAGAAGGAGAAAATGTTACGTTAACAATTGATGCTGCAATTCAAGAAAAAATCTTTAATGAGATGAAAACTGAAGCAGGGTCTAGTGCAGCGGTCAATCCTAAAACAGGTGAAACAATCGCACTTGTAAGTAGCCCTGCTTATAATCCAAATATAATAGTTAGAGGAGCATCGAAAGCCCAACGAGAAGCATGGAGTAACGACTCGAAACTACCAATGACGAATCGCTTTACACAAGCATTTGTACCAGGTTCCGTATTTAAAACGATCACAGGTGCAATTGGTTTGGAAACAAACACAATAAATCCGAAGGAAGAATTTAAAATTCAAGGATTGAAGTGGACAAAAGATTCATCTTGGGGAAATTACTATGTAACGCGTGTAAAGGATGCAAGTCCAATTGATTTTGATAAGGCAATGAAGTACTCTGATAATATTTATTTTGCTCAACAAGCTTTGAAAATAGGAAAAGATCAGTATGTAAATGAACTGAAGAAATACGGTTTTCATGAAAAATTACCAATCGAATACGAATTTCCTATTTCAATCATTGCAAGAGATGGGATAAGAAACGATATCCAACTAGCAGACACAGGCTATGGACAAGGACAAGTATTAATGACACCACTTCATTTAGCATTAACATATGCACCGATTGTGAATGAAGGGAATATTCCGCCGCCACATCTTTTAAAAGAAGCAAAAGTAGCGGGGAATTGGAAAGAAAATGTGGTTTCTAAAAAGAATCAAGAAATATTAAAGAGTGCATTAATCAAAGTCATTAATGACCCTGATGGTGCAGGGAGAATTGCAAAGGTTGATGGTGTAACGCTTGCTGGTAAAACTGGTACAGCAGAACTGAAAGAGTCGAAAGAAGCAGAAGGAAAAGAACTGGGATGGTTCGCAGCTTTCGATGCAAATGCGCCAGACATGATTGTTACCATGATGATTGAAGATGTAAAAGGAAGAGGAGGAAGTAATGTTCCAGGTGAAAAAGTAAAACATGTATTTCAGAAATAACACTTAATTATAAGGTGAATTTTTTCACTACATTTATTATATGTTTACTTAACTCAAAGGTATAAATTGGGGGGAATATAGAGCAATTAAATTTCAAAAAAGCATTCTTTCTAATCGAGAATGCTTTTTTGCTGCGACTCTAGAAAGTTAATACCTTATCTTAATTTTCATTTCTGAAAAGTTGGCATTGCTAATGGTAAATAGAAGAGTATAGCAAGTTGAAATGGACAAGTGGAGTGTTACGTTAAATTCAAAAAACAGATTTTCATGAGTAGAATTTTATCATTGTATGCTTTACTTGTTTTTTAGTAGTATTATTCTGCTTGAAAAAAGATAAACAATGGAACAAATGAAACTTGTATCTTGTCTATATATTGAAACCATAATAAAAGTGAGGGCAGTTTTTATGTTTATTCAAATAAGTTTGAGGTGTGGAAATGGAACAGACGTTTATTGAAAAGTGTAATCATGATGAGCTGGACTATGTTATAAAAGACTATTGGCAAGATGTATGGAATTATTCATTTATTATTACGAAAGATCCACACTTATCAGATGATATCACGCAAGATGTATTTATAAAGGTGTTTAAAAATTGGAATTCATTTCGAAAGGAGTCATCTATTAAAACGTGGATTTTAAAAATCACAAGAAATACGGCAATAAACTATTTGAAATCCTCCTATTTTAAAAGGATATCTTTAATAGGATTTTTTAGTGACGATAAGCAATCCCTGTCAGCAGAACAAGAATTTTTTAACCAAGAAGAGATGAATGAGGTGTGGAAGGTTGTATTAAAACTACCTAAAAAGCACCGTGAAATAATTATATTGGACGCAAAATATGAATTATCATATGAAGAAATGGCTGAAACATTAGGAGTATCCATTGGAACTGTAAAATCGAGATTAAGTAGAGCGAGAAGTAAGGTTTCAAAATTAATAGGGGAGGGTAGTAGTGATGAACAATAAACAAAATCCTGACTGGTATAGAAAAATAAAAAAAGGCCCAATGGAGAATCGTAAAGATGAAGAAGAATTTATTTCTAAAATAAAGCAGTCTATATACGAAAATAATGAAGTGGATTTTGTAAAACATAAAAGACCATTTCGTAAAAAAGCATTACCTATTGTAGTTGTTTTAGTTTGTACAATGTTATTTTTCATTGTTCAACAACCTTGGCTTGATGATAATAAATCACCAGTACAAAGTAGTACTCAAATTAAGCCTAAAACAAAAGATGAGTCTGCTCAAGATCCATCATTAAAACAATTTATGAATGAACTATATCAAAGTACGAACTCAAAAAATGAAAATGACCTGTACAAAGCGTTAAATGATGAAGTTCTATTTAAAGGGAAGAGTTATAAGAAGGATGAACTGAAGTTTGATGAAGATATTTTTCATGAGTTGCAAGTCGCCCTTACAATGGGGGGAGAGTTTGGAAATGATACAAAGCAAGTATATAAAGTACCAAGTGGATTGACGGAAAGTAACCAACCAAAGCAAGCACATTTTATATATGCAACTGTTACTGGAAATAAAACAAAAATTTTAGCAGAACCAAAGCGAGAATCACAAGTTTTATATGAAGTATCTAATGAAATGGTAAAAGCTTGGATTCCAGAAAAAGTGCAGAATGATGGATATATAAAAATATCGACAATTAACGGTAATACTGGATATGTACAGAAAGAGTACATTTTAACTGATATTAAATATTCATTTATGTTCGAAAAGAATAATGAAGGTATATGGAAAATAATAAATATAGATTCTATATGGTAAAAGAGGAAGGTTCACTTTAATGAACCTTCCTCTTTGTTTTTATTCTCTTTTTGAAGAGTATTCCAGTACTCTAAAATTTCTGATGTAACGAGAGCGGCAATGTTTTTTTCGGAATTACTGCCAGGAATAACGACAGAAATAGCAATTTGTGGATCTTCAGTAGGAGCATATGCAATGAAAAGAGAATGATTTATCATTCTTTCTTGCTCATTTGGAAAACCTGTAATACCTGTTTTACCTGCGACGTCAAAGGGCAACTTTTTAATTTCCTCTATATTTTGACTCATTCCACCTTGCACGACACGCCAAAAGTTCATCGGGTAACGATTTGAACTTTCTAAAATGGTTTTAAACTTTTTGGTTTCCTTACCATCTTGACCAATAATCGCACTTACGATTTGAGGTTTATATTTATCACCTTTACTTGCCAATGTTGCTGCATATTGAGCGAGTTGAAGAGGAGTATGCACTTCATTTCCTCCCCAAGAGGCATTTAATAAAGCAGAAATCCCATTTTCAAATTTATTAGATGGATGGAATTCATATTGTCCGTCTTCTTCAAAGGGCAAATCAATCCCGGTTTTAGAACGTAGGCCGAATTGCATTAAATAATCTGTCCATATATGTGCCACTTTTTCTATATTTCCATTATTTTGGTTGAATAAGGGCAGAGCTACTTTTGCTGTCATAAATGTGTTAGATGAATTAATGATAGCCTGCCTCGGTGTAATCTCACCTGTTGGTGTTCCAGGTGCATTCGTAATGTTATTTTGATTATCATACTGAAAAGTACCTTTATCTAAATAAGTATCTTCGGGTTGAAAAAGTTTTTCGTTTAATCCAATTAAAATAGTAAGTGGTTTTATAGTAGAAGCCATATTTACATAAGATTCACCATACTTTAATTTTTGAATCGCTTTATTTTGCGAAAGAGATTTAATATTTTCTTTTCTAGAAGATACATGTGTATTTAATATATTTGGATCAAAAACTGTCGAGTTGACCATAGTTAAAATCGCGCCAGTTTTTGCATCGCTCACTACAGCATAACCAGCTTTAGCATCAGGTGTTTTCTTAATTTGCGATCTTAATGCTTCTTCTGCCTTTTGCTGCAACTCAGAGTCTAAAGCTAGCCGTACATCTTTTCCTTTTTGTACTTTTTGAATGTTCCATAAGAACTTTTTATTATTCAATTTAAAAATAAGAGTTTTACCTGGTTTTCCTTTTAAATCATTTTCATATTGCAGCTCAATCCCGCTTTTTCCAACAGCCATATGCTTTGAATTAAGGTCATTTTCTACATACCCAATTACTTGTGAACCAATTTCGTGTTTAGGATAATATCGAATCCATTCATCTTTAATTATTACATTATTGGGTTTGTTTTTGTTTATGAATGCAAGTTCATTCTCAGTTATATCAGAGTATAACGGTATATCATTCATAGTCTGCTTTTTACAAGATTGTTGTAATTGAGATTTTATGTTCTCTGTAGAAATATCATGTTGAAACTCGCTTGAAAATTGATTAAAAAAAGCTAATGTGCTTGATGTATCTTGTTTCGATAGCTTTTCATCATTAGAAGTGCAATATAGAGACTTAACTTTCTTATTTGTAGCTAGTATTGCACCATTTTGATCAAAAATCTTTCCTCTTTCAGCTGAAGAAGTTGCGATAGTAATTGAAATGAAGTTGATTTTTAATAAAATTAGTAAAATCAAACCTACAATAGAAAGAACCGCAAATAATCTCCATCTTTTTGTATGTAACATATAACCCTCCCTTATGTAGCCTACTTCATCTTATATTTAATTATTTTTTTTGTAAATGTGGAACAACTGTATTGTTTAGGTTGTCTATTAAGTATTACAGCATGAAGAAAGGAATAATTAGCATGAAAAATTACTAGCACGTCTATATGTAAGTTTAATAAGAGTCATTATACAGTTTAGCACTTCTAATGCAAGTGGCAAAAAATAGAGAGTAAACAAGAAGGGAGAGTTATTAATTCCATAGTTAAACGAAAAGGAATGGATGCTTACAAGGATTAAGCAAAAAAATGAGGCGATATTTATAACCGATTATCGGTATCTAATATATAAGGAATGCTTTTAGTATTTGTAGCAATTCCTGAAAGGATTAAATGGAGGATTTATGAAAGAACAAAAAGGCAAGAAGCAGAAGACATATATATCTATTCGATTAAATATAATGTTCCTTTGTATATTTGTACTATTCTCAGCTATTATTATGCAGCTAGGAAAGGTACAAATCGTTGAGGGAGAGGCTTATAAGAACCAAGTGGAAAGTAGTCAAAATGCAATAACTAGTATTCCAGTTCCACGTGGACAAATTTTAGATCGAGAAGGGAAAACAGTTGTTAATAATAAATCTCTTCGCACAATTACGTATACAAGGGTGAAGGGAATTACGAGTGAAGATATTTTAAAAACAGCAAAAGACTTGGCGAAAGTACTTGAAATGCCTGAACAAGATATAAATAAATTAACAGATATCGATAAAAAAGATTTTTGGATGCAGTTGAATTTGAAACGTGCGGAGACAAAGATTACTAAGAAAGATATAGAAAAGTTTAAAGAAAAGGGTATAGAGGGAAAAGAGTTAGATAAAAAAATAGAAGACTTAAGACGAGGTCGTGTTACAGAGGTAGAATTAGCAGAATTAACAGCACAAGATTTAAAGGTGTTAGCTATTAAAAGTAAAATGAGTTCAGGTTATCAACTAACACCACAAATTATTAAAAAAGATGTAACAGATGAAGAGTATGCGCGGATAAGTGAAAACCTTGCGAATTTTCCAGGAGTAGATGCAACTGTTGATTGGGAACGTAATTATATAAATGGTAATTTATTTCGTTCTGTATTAGGAAATATTACGAGTAGTGAAGAAGGATTACCGAAAGAAAATTTAGATTCTTATTTAGTACGTGGATATAACCGTAATGATCGTGTTGGAAAAAGTTATATTGAACAACGATATGAAGATGTATTACACGGCACAAAAGAAGAAGTGAAAAATATTACTGATAAATCAGGAAACATTGTTAGCACAGAAATAATCTCTAAAGGAAAAAGTGGTAATAGTTTAACATTAACGATTGATATGGAATTACAAAAGAAAGTGGAAGAAAGTATAGAGAAAAACTTGAGAGCTTTTAAGAGTTCAGAGCCACTGCTCGATCGAGCTTTTGTTGTCATGACGAATCCAAATAACGGACAAATTTTATCAATGGCAGGCAAAAAGATTGTAGAAAAAGAAGGAAGAATAGAGGTTGAGGATTTGGCATTAGGTAACATGACAACTTCGTATGAGCTAGGGTCAGCTGTAAAAGGTGCTACTTTATTAACTGGATATGAGACAGGGGCAATACATCCAGGAGATCAATTTTATGACGCGCCGATGAAATTTAAAGGTACACAAGCTAAGAAATCGTGGAATGTATCCGGATTTGGTAATATTAATGATTTACGGGCTTTACAAGTATCTTCGAATGTATACATGTTCCAAACAGCTTTAAAAATTGCGGGAGTTAATTACGTACCAAATGGCTCATTGGATATTAAACAAGGAGCATTTGATACGATGCGCTATTATTTCAAGCAATTTGGTTTAGGTGTCCCAACAGGTATTGATTTACCGAATGAAATAATTGGACAAACGAGAAAAGTAGATAGTCAACCTGGTTTTTTACTAGATTTTTCTATCGGTCAGTATGATACGTATACGCCGTTGCAATTAGCGCAATATATTTCAACGATTGCGAATGGTGGTTATAGAATGCAACCTCAAATTGTACAAGAAATACGAGAACAATCAATAAAAGAAGAGGTTGGCAAAGTTATACGTTCCATAGAGCCTGTCGTATTAAATCGAATTGATATGAAGAAAGAACATATTGATCGGATAAAAGAAGGGTTTAGATGGGTATTCCAAGAAGGTGATGGAACTGGCGTGAAATATTTCAAAAACGCGCCATATAAACCAGCAGGAAAGACAGGAACAGCCCAAACTGTATATGGTGGAGATGACCCGATTGGTAGAAATGCAAAAGGAGAACGTATGGAATGCTACAACTTAACGTTAGTTGGATATGCTCCATATGATAATCCAGAAGTAGCATTTTCCGTAGTAGTTCCATGGCTTCATGATGATAAAAATGGAATTAATTCTATAATTGGAAAGGAAGTATTAGATGTATACTTTGATTTAAAACAGCAACGTATACATGGTGAAGCTACTAGTACAGGTAGTTCTAAGCAAAATTAAGATACTTTTCTCAGGGAAGAGAACCTGTTTGTATAAAGCCATTTATAAGAAAAAATGAAATGTGAAATAAGAGATAGCGGCGATCATAGCTACTATCTCTTATTTTGTTAATAACTCTCATACTAGCTATAAAATTTTTTTCAGTTTATGGAACAAATTTGGTTCGGTGATTGTCTATTATGTGTACGTATAAAAAGGTACTAAAAATTTGGAAGGAATGATGATTTTGAAAAATAAGAGGATGCTAAAAATAGGAATATGCGTTGGTATATTAGGTTTAAGTATTACAAGCCTAGAAGCTTTTACAGGAGGGGCACTGCAAGTTGAAGCGAAAGAAAAGACTGGACAAGTGAAACATAAAAATCAGGCGACGCATAAAGAGTTCTCTCAACTTGAGAAAAAATTTGATGCTCGATTAGGTGTATATGCGATTGATACTGGTACAAATCAAACAATCTCTTATCGATCTAACGAAAGATTTGCCTTCGCATCAACCTACAAGGCTTTAGCAGCAGGAGTATTACTACAGCAAAACTCAATTGATTCATTAAATGAAGTAATCACATATACGAAAGAAGACTTAGTGGATTATTCACCTGTTACAGAGAAACATGTAGATACTGGAATGAAACTAGGAGAAATTGCTGAGGCAGCTGTTCGTTCAAGTGATAATACTGCAGGGAACATTTTATTTAATAAAATAGGAGGACCTAAAGGATATGAAAAAGCGCTTAGGCATATGGGGGATCGGATTACTATGTCTGATCGCTTTGAAACAGAATTAAACGAAGCTATTCCAGGAGACATTCGTGACACTAGTACAGCGAAAGCTATTGCTACGAATCTTAAAGCTTTTACGGTCGGAAATGCACTTCCTGCTGAAAAACGTAAAATTCTTACAGAGTGGATGAAAGGAAATGCTACAGGAGACAAACTTATTCGTGCAGGCGTACCAACTGACTGGGTAGTTGGAGATAAATCAGGTGCTGGCAGTTACGGGACAAGAAATGATATTGCTATCGTTTGGCCTCCAAATAGAGCACCAATTATCATCGCAATTTTATCTAGTAAAGATGAGAAAGAGGCAACTTATGATAATCAACTCATTGCAGAGGCAACTAAAGTTATAGTTAAGGCTCTTAGGTAATAGTATTTTAGTTTTCGCATTTTTAACATGAAAGTATTAAAAGTATAAAGTTAGAAAACGACTCTTTTCGTGTGATAAGAGTCGTTTTTGTATTCTTATTATTAAAAAGGTAAAAGTAAAAATATAACGAATATATATGACATATCTCATATGAAATTTCATGTACTGTATTATTTTATTAATTTAAATAAATTTCAAGAAAGTATAATATAATTCAGTTAGCATATAGAAGTGTTTGATGAGAATGTAAAGGAGAAAATATGAAAAAGAAGATTAATAGAATTGTAATGATTATTTGTATATTAGTAGGTTTTACAATCTTTTTATATTTACAGAACAATTTAATAAGTATAACTGAGATTAAAATAACCTCTAGTAAAATACCATCCTCTTTTAAAGGGTATAAAATTCTACAAATTTCAGACTTACACAATAAAAAATTTGGCGATAATCAAGATGTGTTAATTCAAAAAATGAAAAGTATAGACCCAGATATTATTGCAATTACGGGTGATTTAATTGACAGTAAATCATACGATGCAGAAGTTAGTATGCAATTAATACGAGAAATGGTAAAGAAGTATCCTGTATATTTTGTGACAGGAAACCATGAACAATGGTCTGGAAAGTATAACAGTTTAGAAAAAGAGTTGAAGAAATATGGTGTCAATGTTTTAAGGAATGAACATGTAGGCATTCGAAAGGGTGAGCAAGAGATAAACTTGCTAGGTATTGATGATCCAGAGTTTGGTACTGGAAACCGTGATGAAGGAAATATTATAATAGATGAAATTAAAAAAGCAAAAATTGAAATGCAGCCAGATAGATATAATGTATTATTATCCCACAGGCCTGAATTTATAAAGGAATATACGAATGAGCGGTTGGATTTGGTTTTATCGGGACATGCTCATGGAGGGCAAGTTAGATTGCCATTTATCGGAGGATTAGTTGCGCCAAATCAAGGTGTTTTACCTAAATATACAGCGGGTTTATATGTAGAACAAAATACATCAATGGTAGTGAGTAGAGGATTAGGAAATAGTATCATTCCGCAAAGGATTTTGAATAGGCCAGAAATTGTAGTCGTGCAGCTAAATTAAGCTGTACGATTTTTTTTATACAAAAATGAGTAAAGGGGCTTTCTGTATTTTGCAGGAGTAAACATTACAATTTTGTTAAAAATTTTCTACGTTACATAAAGTAACAAAATTTGACCCTCAGTGTTTGTTATAGTGTAAATAATCAAAAAACTTAAAATTTGTCGAGTGAAAATTGTGATAAGTAATTCATATAAAAAACTTAAAGGGGTGTACACATGCATAAAGAATATGAAATTGAAGAATACACGGCGATTGAGGAACAAATCCATTATTATTGTAAATGTTTATTAGTAAGTCATCCTGATCAAATAATAAAGTATTTAGAAAAAAGGTTAGAAAAATATGCAGAAACATTACAATATGCACATTTATATCCTGACACAGTTATTTTACCGTTACAGCAATTAGTTATCGAATATTCTTTAGACGTTGCTAGAATTCGGAAGTATATGAATTTAAAAACGTAAAGTGAAATTTATAGTTTAAATGAAACAGAGTCGACTTTAGGAAATGAAATTCTAATGTCGACTCTGTTTCATTGTTTAATATCGGTGATTGAACATACATACTAATCAACGAAGTTTGACATATAATTAAGCAAGAGTAAAATAAAAGTGAGTACTCACTCATTTTTATTGGAAAAGGAGGATGAAACGTGCAACAACCTTCAATTATTTTACAGACTGTATCAAAAAGTTTTGGAAAAAAAGAAGTGTTACACAATCTTTCATTGCAAGTTGAAAAAGCAGAGATTTTTGGTTTTGTTGGACCTTCTGGATCGGGGAAAACAACGCTCATTAAAATGATTGCAGGTATTAATGAGGCAACGAAAGGTGAAGTGCTTGTTAATAATACTAATATGCCTAATTTAAATGAGATGAAACGAATTGGTTATATGGCCCAGGCGGATGCATTATACGAAGAATTATCAGCATATGAAAATGCAGATTTTATAGCAACGATGTATGGACTAAAGGGAAAACGTAAAAAGACAAGAATTGCAGAGGTTTTTGAACTTGTACAATTGTCACAGTATATGAAAAAGCAAGTACAACAATTTTCAGGTGGAATGAAAAAACGCTTATCATTAGCAATAGCGCTCCTTCACGAACCAGAAATATTAATTTTAGATGAGCCTACAGTGGGGATAGATCCGCTTCTTAGAAAAACGATTTGGGAAAAATTTTATGATCTTAAAAAGAAAGGCACAACGATTATTGTAACGACGCACATTATGGATGAAGCTGAATTTTGTGAGCGTCTAGGGTTAATTAGAGAAGGGAAACTAGTTGCGGTTGGAACAACTGAAGAATTGAAAAAACGCGTGTCATCTGGACGGATTGAAGATGTCTTTTTGCTAGAAGAGGTGGTGCCATCATGAGAGTTACTGGTGTAATCATACGTATTATTCGTCAATTTTTTCGAGATAAGCGTTCGTTAGCAATGATGTTTGGAGCACCGATGTTATTACTTTGGCTTTTGTCACTAGTGTTTACACAGAAAGACTATATACCGCAAATTGCTGTTGTTGATATGCCCGCTCAAATAGTAAAAGTGATGAAAAATCAAGAAGCGTCAATTTATGAATACAGTAAAGAAAAGGCGATTTTTGAGTTGGAAAAACAAAAGGTAGATGCAGTATTTCGAATAGAGAATGGAAAAATGAAACTTCTGTTGGAAGGTAGTGATTCGTCAAAAAATCGTGCTGTACTTCAAGTATTGCAAAAAAGCACAGAGAAGAATGATGTATCGATTATGAAACCTGAAGTAAATTATTTACATGGCTCTAAAGACTTTACGATGTTTGATGGGCTTGGTCCTGTATTAATTGGTTTCTTTACATTTTTCTTTGTATTTATATTATCAGGTGTATCTTTCGTAAGAGAACGTTTAAGTGGTACGCTAGAAAGGTTATTATCCACCCCAGTAAGAAGATGGGAAATAGTCGCAGGTTATATTATTGGTTTTGGAATCTTTGCCTTTATACAATCCATTATTATCGTAAGTTTTTCCGTTTATATTTTAGATTTATACGTAGCTGGCTCCATATGGCTAACGTTACTTATTACATGTATGCTCTCTTTGACTGCACTAACATTAGGTACGTTTTTATCGGCATACGCAAATAATGAGTTTCAAATGATTCAATTTATACCGCTTGTTATTGTGCCACAAATCTTCTTTTCTGGATTGTTTCCAATGGAATCTATGAATAAGTGGCTACAAATGTTAGGGAAAGTATTTCCACTCACATACGGCGCTGACGCAATGAGACAAGTGATGATTCGGAATCAAGGGTTTACAGAGGTTGTATTAGATCTTACTGTATTATTACTTTTTTCACTATTATTTGCAGTAGGAAATGTATTTGCTTTAAAGAAACATCGCAAAATATAATAATGAAAAAAAGGAGCTTTATAAATGCAGAAGGATTGGCTGGAGGAATTAATAGCTGCAACTAATACGGATAAACGAAATGAACGTCAAATGCGAATATTAGAGGCGGCTGTTGATATGTTTGGAGAAAAAGGATACGCTTCAACTTCAACAAGTGAAATTGCAAAGCGTGCTGGTGTAGCGGAAGGAACCATCTTCCGCTACTATAAAACAAAAAAAGATTTATTACTAGCGGTCGTAATGCCAACTTTAACTAAGTTCGCTGCACCATTTTTCGTACAAACCTTTGCAAAAGAAATATTTAAATCGGATTATGAATCATACGAAGGACTTTTAAGGGTTGTAATTCATAATAGGTTTAAATTTGCTCAAAAACACTTTCCTATGATAAAAATATTAATTCAAGAGGTGCCATTCCAACCAGAACTGAAAAATGAAATACAGCAATTAGTAGAAACAGAACTGTTTTCACATTTCAAAAAGTTGATTGTGAAATTTCAAGAAGAAGGGGAAATTATTGAGATACCACCATCTTCCGTACTACGTCTTACTTTATCAGCTGTATTAGGTTTATTATTAACACGATTTTTATTATTGCCTGAAGAAAAATGGAATGATGAAGCGGAAATTGAAAATACGATTCAATTTATATTGTATGGATTAACTCCACGATTTTAATCGTTGAAGTGTGAATTACATACATTACTTTTAAGTAAAAATAAATCGCCTTTAAAAAGGCGATTTATTTTCATTATATATTTTTGATAAATAAGTACTTGTTTACTAAAAACATTCTAAATCAGCGTGTTTCTTTGTCTCTTCTTCTAAGACCTAATAATCCTGCTAGTCCTAATAAACCAAGCCAAGCCCAATTATTATTTTTATCACGATTATCATTTAAATCATTTGTTGTATTTACATTTCGAGTTCTTACATCATTATTAACTCTGTCTAAGTTATTGTCATTTACTCGAGTTGAAATATCAGTGTTATTAACTCTATTCATATTATTTCCATCGTATTCAGCTTGCGTAGATGTACCTAAAAACATAATAGATAGTGCTAAAACACTTAAGATAGATGATAATTTCTTTTTCATAACAATCCCTCCTTTCTTAATCATTAATTTCTCCGAAGCATGTGTGTATTATTCATTTCACAATATCTAAACCCTCATTAATAGGGCGCACATTTATAGAAAATAGAGTTGAATGATTGTTAATATATCATTGGATATATATTTCTCATAAAAATAACTGAATCAAACTTTGCTTAAAATGTTAATCTTAGTACAATTTATATTATACGGGCTAGCAATAAGGAGGTAATAAGATGCGACAATTTGCAAAACCTACAATCGTCGTAAGTAAGTGTTTAGAATTTGATGCTTGTCGTTATAATGGAGAGATGATTCCAGATGTAACAATACGAAATTTGCAGCCATTTGTTACATTTATACCTGTTTGTCCAGAAGTGGAGATTGGATTGGGGACTCCTCGTGAAACGATACGAATTGTAGAAGAAAATGGTGAGAATAGACTTGTGCAACCGTCGACACGAGAAGATGTAACTGAAAAAATGGAGCAGTTTTCAAATGACTTTTTACAAACGATACCGGATGTGGATGGTTTTATTTTAAAGAATCGTTCACCAAGTTGTGGTACGCGTGATGTGAAAATTTATTCTGGTTTTGAAAAAGCGCCAGCAAAAGGAAAAGGAGCTGGCTTATTCGGCGGAGCAGTAGTAAAAAATTTTTCGCATCTTCCTATTGAAGAGGAAGGTAGATTGTCGAATTTTATTATTAGAGAGCATTTCTTTACAAGGTTATTTACAATCGCATATTACAAAATGATTAAACACAATAAAAATATGAAAGAACTTGTATCGTTTCAGTCGGACAATAAATATTTATTTATGGCATATAATCAGGTGAAACAAAAGGAATTAGGTCGTATAATTGCAAATCAAAAAAATGAAAAGATTGAAGTGGTATTTGAAAACTATGAGAAGACTTTATATGAATTATTTATGCGTGCGCCCCGTTATACATCGAATGTAAATGTATGCGAGCACATTTTTGGATATTTTAAAACAAAGTTAAAAAAACAAGAAAAAGATCATTTTATAGAACTGTTACAAAAGTATGCAGAAAAGAAAATACCACTTAGTAGTTTACTTACAATATTAAAATCATGGGCTATTCGATTTGATGAAAAGTATTTATTAAGACAAACGTATTTCGAACCATACCCTGAAGCATTAGTAGAAATTTCTGATTCGGGAAAAGGTAGAGATTATTAAACAATAAATTACATAATTCGACACAAAATCTCCTATGTTGTTGTAGAACAATGTAGGAATTTTTTTGTGCATTAGTACAGAATCTGTTTTAAAATTAAGTTATGACAGAATTGTAGGAATTGTCTAACTAATATTCTTGTCTTTTAAGTTGTTATGTTTGTAGTAGAAACTCGCACGCTGTCGAAACTCAATATTCGATAAGGGGTGTGTAGCGGAATGGAATTTACTCTAACTCGCGAAAAACAAATGATTAAAGAAATGGTACGTGACTTTGCTGAAAAGGAAATCGCACCGAAAGCTGTATATTATGACAAAACTGCAGAGTTTCCATATGAAACATTTCAAAAAATGGGCGAACTAGGATTATTAGGCATCCCATTCCCAGAAGAGTATGGAGGTTCAGGTGGCGATACGGTATCGTATGCGTTAGCAGTTGAAGAAATTGGTCGCGCTTGTGGTGGCACCGGTTTAAGCTATGCTGCAACAATTTCATTAGGTGCTTCTCCAATTTATTATTTCGGTACAGAAGAACAAAAACAAAAGTATTTAGTTCCGATGGCGTCAGGTATAACATTAGGTGCCTTCGGATTAACGGAGCCGAATGCTGGATCAGATGCAGGTGGTACTCAAACGAAAGCGGTATTAGATGGTGATGAGTATGTAATCAGTGGTGAGAAGTGTTGGATTACAAACGCAGAGTATGCAAATACAATTATTGTAACCGCTGTCAACGGTATTGAAGAGAATGGTAGAAAACGTATTTCTGCATTTATCGTGCCTACTACGAGTGAAGGATTAACGATTTCAAGTCCTTACGATAAGATGGGTGTTCGCGCTTCTAATACTTGTGAAATCGTACTTGATGGCGTTCGTGTACCGAAAGAAAATATTCTTGGTGATGTAAATAAAGGCTTTAAACAATTTTTATATACACTTGATGGAGGGCGTATTTCAATCGCAGCATTGGCAGTTGGTATTGCGCAATCAGCCTTTGAACGTGCATTACAATATGCGAAAGAACGTCAACAATTTGGAAAGTCAATCTCTAATTTCCAAGCGATTCAATTTAAATTAGCTGATATGGCGACTGAAGTAGAGCTAGCACGCAATTTAGTACATAAAGCAGCTTGGTTAAAAGATAACGATAAACCTTTCGGCAAAGAAGCGGCAATGGCAAAACTATTTGCATCGGAAGCAGCAAGCCGTATTGCGAATCAAGCAGTACAGATTCATGGTGGATATGGTTATATGCGTGAATATGAAGTTGAACGACATATTCGTGATGCGAAACTATTAGAAATTGGTGAAGGAACTTCTGAAATTCAACGTCTCGTAATTGCTAGGCATTTAGGATGTAGATAAAAGGGAGGAATCACTATGTTTCAAAAAATATTAATTGCGAATCGCGGGGAAATCGCTGTTCGTATTATGAAAACTTGTCAAAAACTTGGCATTCGCACTGTTGCTATTTATTCTGAAGCAGATGAAAATGCCCTTCATGTGAAAATGGCAAATGAAGCTTACTTAGTAGGTGGACCGCGTGTTCAAGAAAGCTATTTAAACCTTGAAAAAATTATTGAAATAGCTAAGAAGACAAATGCAGAAGCCATTCATCCGGGTTATGGTTTATTATCAGAGAATCCGTCTTTTCCGGTTCGCTGCAAAGAAGAAGGAATCGTATTTATCGGTCCTTCAGAAGAAATCATTACGAAGATGGGAAGTAAAATTGAATCACGTATCGCAATGCAAGCAGCAGATGTCCCAGTAGTCCCAGGTATTACTACAAATATTGAAACTGCTGAAGAAGCAATTGAAATTGCAAAACAAATTGGTTATCCATTAATGCTTAAGGCATCCGCAGGCGGCGGAGGCATTGGTATGCAGTTGATGGAAACTGAGCAAACGCTCACCAAAGCGTTTGAAAGTAATAAAACAAGAGCGCAAAACTTCTTCGGTAACGGGGAAATGTATTTAGAGCGATATATAGCAGATGCGCATCATATTGAAATTCAGCTTTTAGCAGATACACATGGTAACACAGTGTATTTATGGGAGCGTGAATGTTCGGTACAGCGCCGAAATCAAAAAGTAATCGAAGAAGCACCTTCACCATTTTTAGATGAAGGTACACGAAAGGCGATGGGAGAAGTTGCTGTACAAGCTGCCAAAGCACTTGGCTATACAAATGCAGGTACAGTTGAGTTTCTTGTAGATAATCAGAAAAATTTCTATTTCTTAGAAATGAATACGAGATTACAAGTGGAGCATCCAGTGACAGAAGAAATTACGGGATTAGACCTTGTAGAACAGCAACTCCTTATCGCAAGTGGAGAGAAACTATCATTTACTCAGGATGATGTAAAACGTAGTGGTCATGCCATTGAAGCTCGTATTTATGCAGAGGATCCGAAAACATTCTTCCCGTCACCTGGGAAAATTACAGATTTAACATTACCGTCAAATGTACGAATTGATCACTTCTTAGAAAATCATGTAACGATTACACCTTTCTATGATCCAATGATTGCGAAAGTCATTGCACATGGCGAGACTCGTGAAGAAGCAATTTCGAAATTACATGATGCTCTAGAAGAATTAAAAGTAGAAGGTATTAAAACGAACACGCCAATGCTACTGCAAGTTTTGGAAGACGAAGTGTTCAAAGCGGGTATTTATACAACGGGTTTTGTAACGAAACAACTCGTTAAAAAATAAGATCTAACAATATTAAGGGGGAAAAAATGATGACGAAAGTATACGCATCGATGGCAGGAAACGTTTGGAAGATTGTTGTAGGAGTAGGAGATACAGTAGAGGAAGAGCAGGATGTCGTCATTTTAGAATCTATGAAAATGGAAATTCCAATCATTTCAGAAGAAGCCGGCACAGTTATGAAAATTAATGTGCAAGAAGGCGATTTTGTAAATGAAGGAGATGTATTATTAGAAATTGAATAGGGAGATATAGGGGGAAGCGAATTGAAACTACCTAATTTTGCTGTCATTAAAGAAGTAGGACCACGTGATGGTTTACAAAATGAAAAAAAGATTGTTGGCACAAAAGATAAAGTAAAATGGATTCAACTACTTACAGAAGCAGGATTGTCGTATGTTGAAGTTTCCTCATTCGTTCACCCAAAATGGGTCCCAGCATTAGCGGATGCAAATGATGTGTTTTCTGAGCTGAAAAGGGATCCAAATGTTACATATGCTGCGCTTGTTCCGAACCAAAATGGTTTGGAACGAGCTTTTTTGCAAAATGTAGATGAGGTGAATGTTTTTTTATCAGCAAGTGAATCTCATAATAAAAGTAATATTAATAAATCGATTAAAGAAGCGTTAGTTGTAATCGAAGATATAACAAAACAGGCATTATTCGAAGGGAAAAAGGTAAGAGGCTATGTTTCTACTGTATTTGGATGTCCTTATGAAGGGGATATAAGTGTCACAGCAGTTGACGAATTATGTAATCAACTATTTTCATACGGCATTTATGAAGTTTCTCTTGGGGATACAATCGGTGTAGCGAATCCATTACAAGTAGAACAAGTATTAGAACATCTATTAAAGAAGTATGATGCTTCGCAGTTTGCCATGCATTTTCATAATACGTATGGAATGGCTCTAGCAAATGTAGTTAAATCATTAGAATACGGTATTACAACATTTGATAGTTCTTGTGGTGGACTCGGGGGCTGCCCTTATGCACCAGGAGCATCAGGTAATGTTGCTACTGATGACCTAGTACATATGCTCCATAAATTAGGAGTTCAAACGAATATAGACGAAGAAAAGTTATTGCGAGCTAGTCAATTTATTCAAAGTAAGCTAAATATCCAATTACCGAGTCATGTGTATAGAGCGCTTCAACATAAAACGATAAGTAGGTGAGAAGATGCTACAATTACAAAACATTTCAGTTGATTATGTAACACCTCACGTTGTAAAGATTTCGTTATATCGTGAAAGACAAGCAAACTCATTATCTTTAGCGTTATTAGAAGAGTTACAAAACATATTAACTCAAATAAGTGAAGAGTCCAATACGCGTGTAGTTATTCTAACAGGTGCTGGTGAAAAAGCATTTTGTGCTGGTGCTGATTTAAAAGAACGTGCTGGTATGAATGAGGAACAAGTTCGCCATGCTGTTAGTATGATTCGCACGACTATGGAGATGGTTGAACAATTACCACAGCCAGTTATTGCTGCTATAAATGGAATCGCACTTGGTGGTGGTACGGAATTAAGTTTAGCTTGTGATTTTAGAATTGCTGCTGAATCTGCCAGTCTTGGTCTTACTGAAACGACACTTGCAATTATACCAGGAGCGGGTGGTACACAGCGCTTACCGAGATTAATTGGTGTTGGTAGAGCGAAAGAATTAATTTATACAGGTAGACGTATTTCAGCGCAAGAAGCAAAAGAATATGGTTTAGTAGAATTTGTTGTACCAGCTAATTTACTTGAAGAGAAAGCGATTGAAATAGCAGAGAAAATTGCTAGTAATGGACCTATTGCTGTTCGATTAGCAAAAGAGGCAATTTCAAATGGTATTCAAGTTGATTTACATACCGGATTACAAATGGAAAAACAAGCGTATGAAGGGGTAATCCATACGAAAGATAGATTAGAAGGATTACAAGCATTCAAGGAAAAACGCACACCAACGTATAAGGGGGAGTAAATATGTTAGATCAAAAACAACAATCTAATTCATTTGAAGAACGAGTTGAAACGATTAAACAAGGCGGCGCACCAAAGTATCATGAACAAAATAAAGCAAAAGGAAAATTATTTGTTCGAGATCGTTTAGCGCTTCTATTTGATAATGGCGAATATGTAGAAGATGCATTATTTGCTAACTGTGAACAAACAGGCTTACCTGCGGACGGCGTTGTAACGGCAACGGGTAAAATACATGGTCGTACTGCATGTGTAATGGCCAATGATTCTACTGTAAAAGCTGGATCATGGGGATCACGCACAGTTGAAAAGATTTTACGTATTCAAGAAACAGCTGAAAAACTACGTGTTCCGTTATTTTATTTAGTCGACTCTGCTGGAGCGCGCATTACAGATCAAGTAGAAATGTTCCCAGGGCGCCGTGGTGCAGGAAGAATCTTCTATAATCAAGTGAAATTATCAGGTAAAGTTCCTCAAGTATGCTTATTATTTGGACCTTCTGCAGCTGGTGGTGCCTATATTCCAGCCTTTTGCGACGTTGTAATGATGGTAGAAGGAAATGCATCTATGTATTTAGGATCTCCTCGTATGGCTGAGATGGTTATCGGTGAGAAGGTAACTTTAGAAGAGATGGGCGGAGCTCGTATGCATTGCTCTGTATCAGGATGCGGAGATGTTTTATGCAAGACAGAAGAAGATGCGATTACACAAGCAAGACAATACATTTCATATTTTCCAAATAACTACTTAGAAAAGACTCCATTGGTTACACCTCAAGAACCGAAACAATTCGATAAAACGTTAGAACAAATCATTCCAGAAAATCAAAATGCTCCTTTCAATATGAAAGATCTCATTAATAGAGTTATTGATGAAGGTTCCTTCTATGAAGTGAAAAAATTATTTGCTCAAGAGCTAATTACAGGCTTAGCACGTATTGATGGTAAGCCTGTTGGTATTATTGCAAATCAGCCGCGTATGAAGGGCGGCGTATTATTCCATGATTCAGCTGATAAAGCTGCTAAGTTTATTAATTTATGTGATGCATATCATATTCCATTATTATTCCTTGCGGATGTACCAGGATTTATGATTGGAACAAAAGTAGAGCGTGCTGGTATTATTCGCCATGGTGCAAAAATGATTTCTGCAATGAGTGAAGCAACTGTACCGAAGATTTCTATCGTTGTTCGTAAAGCATATGGTGCTGGTTTATATGCGATGGCAGGTCCAGCATTTGAACCAGATTGTTGCCTGGCATTACCGACAGCCTCTATTGCGGTAATGGGTCCAGAAGCTGCGGTTAATGCTGTATATGCAAATAAAATTGCAGCTTTACCAGAAGAAGAGCGTGCTAGCTTCATTGCTGAAAAACGTGAAGAGTATAAGAAAGATATTGATATTTATCATTTAGCATCAGAGATGGTGATTGATGGTATTGTTCATCCAAACAATTTACGTGAAGAATTAAAAGGACGTTTCGAAATGTATATGAGTAAATATCAAGTATTCACGGATCGTAAACATCCTGTATATCCAGTTTAAAAGCCCTATTTAGGGCTTTCTTGCTCAAAAAGTTAAGGAGGGGAAAACATTGAAACAAGCAGTTTGGTTTCCAACAGAAGAGTACAAGGAAAAAACACGTTTATATGGTTGGATGAAATCATTGGGATATGAAGATTATGAAACTTTTTATAATAAATCTATCGAGGAAACAGCTTGGTTTTGGGGAGAGGCAGAAAAGGCAGTAGGCTATCAATGGATGAAACCTTATACAGACGTGTTAGATTTAGAAAATGGTACACCGTTTGCACAGTGGTATAATGGCGGAACATGTAACGTTGTAGAATCAGCTTTATCCCGCTGGCTTGCGGATGAAGAGACGAGAATACAGCCAGCACTTCAGTACGAAGGGGAAAATGGAACTTCAAAATCATTTACATATGAAGAGCTTGACAACTGGGTAAGTCGTGTTGCAAATGGTTTGAAACACGCGGGTATTGAGAAAGGTGACCGTGTAACAATTTATATGCCGATG
Organism: Bacillus sp. PK3-067; assembly: GCF_056738645.1. Taxonomy (NCBI): domain Bacteria; kingdom Bacillati; phylum Bacillota; class Bacilli; order Caryophanales; family Bacillaceae; genus Bacillus; species Bacillus sp. PK3-067. Next base: position 2,427,395 of record NZ_CP096490.1, read on the forward strand.
ATTCCAGAAACAGTTGTTGCGATGCTAGCTGTAATGAAAATCGGAGCAATTATTTCACCAATATTCTCAGGCTTTGCGTCTGATGCAGTCATGACACGTGTGCAAGCGGCAGGTTCAAAAATGATTATTACCGCAGATGGATTTTCACGCCGCGGTAAAATTGTTTCTTTAAAAGATGAAGTAGATAAAGCTTGTGAGTATTGCCCAACTGTTGAAAAAGTTGTTATCGTTCGTCATGCAGGAAATGATTTTACACCACATAACTATGATTTTTCGTGGAGTACGCTAGAAAAAGAAAAACCATTCATACATGCCGAGGAAATGCAAAGTGATGATCCATTAATGCTCATTTATACATCAGGAACGACTGGTAAGCCGAAAGGAACAGTACACACGCATGCAGGATTTCCTTTGAAAGCAGCTTTTGATGCAGGATTTGGAATGAATATTAAACAAGGTGATCGTGTATTATGGGTAACTGATATGGGCTGGATGATGGGGCCGTTTCTATTATTCGGTTCACTCATTAATGGAGCAACGATGGTTATGTACGAAGGTGTTCCAGACTTCCCAGAAGCAGACCGGTTATGGGAGACAGTTGATAAATATGAGATTACTCATCTAGGTATTTCGCCAACGTTAATCCGAGCATTGATGGCAAAAGGTGATGAGTATGTCAATAAACATTCTTTAAAGAGTTTGGAAGTATTCGCATCAACAGGAGAACCTTGGAATCCTGATCCATGGATGTGGCTGTTTGAAACAGTTGGAAAAGGAAATGTCCCAATCTGTAACTACTCAGGTGGAACTGAAATCTCTGGTGGGATTTTCGGTAATGTTCTTATTAAGCCAATAGCACCGATTAGTTTTAACGCATCTTTACCAGGAATGGCAGCTGTCGTACTGGATGATCAAGGTAAACCAATTCGAGATGAAGTCGGAGAATTATGCTTAGAGAAACCTTGGGTAGGTATGACGAAAAGCTTCTGGGAAGATGATGAACGTTACGTAAACACATATTGGTCGCGTTTTGAAAATAAATGGGTCCACGGTGACTGGGTCATTTACGATGGTGAACAATATATCATCACAGGGCGTTCAGACGATACGTTAAATATTGCAGGTAAACGTATTGGACCTGCTGAATATGAATCTATTCTTGTGAAACATAACGATGTAATCGAAGCTGCTGCAATTGGTGTACCTGACGAAGTAAAAGGTGAAGTTTGTCATTGTTTTGTAGTGTTAAGAGATCATGTAACATTCACAGGAGAATTAAAGAAAGAATTAATGAGTTTAGTAAACTCTCATATTGGAAAAGCGTTGTGTCCTAAAGACATCCACGTTGTAGAAGATTTACCGAAAACACGTAATTCTAAAGTAATGCGCCGTGTTATTAAAGCAGCTTACTTAGGAAAAGAATTAGGTGATTTATCATCGCTTGTAAATCCTGAAGTAGTTCCGTTTATTCAGGGGTTACAGTCTAGTAAATTATAAAGTTAGAAAGGATCTCTATATAAATAGAGATCCTTTTTTTTATGTTTATAAAAAGAAAAGAAGTGAATTTGATGAAGAAGAAAAATTTTACTATTAGTGTTAAGTATGTTTTTTAGTTTTAATCAAAATACGATATTATGGAATGTCTATTCAATGTAGAAATACTAATTTACAACAACAAGGTGATGACAAAGCGTGACTGCTTATATGTCTGTTTAAACCTTTACGTGTTAATATATAAAAAGCTGACTATAAGCAGTCAGCTTTTTATATATTACATTCTAGTATTTGCCGGGCAGTAATGCCCCCATCTAAAAATTCAGCAAAAGCAAGGAAGTAGGTGAGGGATCAACTTTCCGGAAAAGCCCGATTGGTTCCAAAAGACATATTCTTTCCTTTACGTTGACATTAAAAATATTACCAATTTTTTCTTTTACAATGGCAACAAATAAAGAAACATTTACAACGACACTTATTTCGTTTAGAACTCCAATCATCATCACGATGACACTTTTCTTTAGATTTCCACCAATCATCATTACAATGTTTTTCCTGAGAACTCCAATCGTCATCACAATGACACTTTTCTTTAGATTTCCACCAATCATCATTACAATGCTTTTTCTGAGAACTCCAATTATCATCACAATGATGCTTTTCTTTAGATTTCCACCAATCATCACAACAATGCTTTTTCTGAGAACTCCAGCAATCATTTTTCCAGGACATTTATTTCTACCTCCTTTCAATAGTGTTCATATTATTCTATGTTTTAATAAAAAAATGGCTTGTTTATTAACCTACTATTTTATCTTTATATGATAGAGTGTCTTCTACTCGATATAGAATTCATACAAACTATGCTAATTTTTAAGAGAAAGTGGAGAGAACTACTACTAGTTATGGTATTTTTCAATAAACACTTGTTGAAGAAAATGTTCTGATTACAAATAATATCTTATTTTCGAGTACGCTTTTTAAATGTATATTTCACAATGAAAAATGGGAAATCCACAAATAAAGTCTATGTATATGTGAGTTAATGGGGAAATCTAGTGTGTTTTTAAGGGGCGTCTTATTTAAAAGAAAAAAGGTTTGTTTTAGAAAGTGGTGTCTAAACATTAAATGGAGTAGGACTAAATTCACGGCCGCTCATTAAAAAGCTTTTAATTAGGAGAAGCCTGTTTTTATAATGAATAATGAAAAGAAAGTTTGGTACAATTGTTTGTTTTTTTCTTTTTATGTGTTTGCCTCGTACCCTTTTAAGCTAGTGGACATACTTTACTAATAGAAAGGATTAGGGGGTGAGGTATTGGGTTCTCGATTTAATAATTGTAAAAAGAAGTGTACATGTAAACAAGATGATTGTTGGGAAGTATTCGAAGAGTGTAAAAAAGAACAGCATGAGAAATGTGATAATTCTTGTGTACAAGGAATTAGAGATGAACTTAAGAAATTAATTAATCGAACAGTTCAAATTAATACAGAGGGACGTACTTATGTAGGTACTGTTTCGTCTGTAAGTTGTGATGTAGTTAGGCTTGCGGCTATTCCTGGATCGGTTGGAGTAATTATTTCCATTTGCAAAATTGAAGCAATTTTCCCACCGGTTACAACGGTTACTGCTGACTTTGATTTTAATGGTATTGATGTAGCAAACAAAGCATAATTATGCTGCTTTTTTGTAAAGCCATTCACATGAATGGCTTTATTTTAATTTTATATAAAAGGAGAATATATTCTTTATATAGAAATAAGTTTGAGGTTATAAAGTATGATGTACGAAAGGAGCAAGGAAGTGATTAAACTAGAAAGTTTTAAGAAATCTGATTTTAAACAATTAATAAATTGGATTAATTCCGAAGAATTTCTAATACAATGGTCAGGAAATGCATTCACATTCCCTTTAGACGAACAGCAATTAGAGAAGTATATAGAAAGTGCAAATACACTCGCTTTCAAAGTGGTAGATGAAGAGACTTCAGACGTTATTGGTCATATTTCGCTTGGGCAAATAGATAATATTAATAAGTCCGCTAGAATTGGAAAAGTATTAGTTGGTAATACGAAGATGAGAGGACGTTCTATAGGAAAACATATGATGAAAGCAGTACTTCATATTGCTTTTGACGAATTAAAACTACATAGAGTAACTCTTGGTGTGTATGATTTTAATACATCGGCCATTTCATGTTACGAAAAAATAGGGTTTGTAAAAGAAGGCTTATTAAGAGAGTCAAAAAGAGTAGGAGAAACGTATTGGAATTTATGGGAAATGAGTATGTTAGAATATGAATGGAAGAAGTAGCAACAATAGTAATTTATAATTATATTATGTTAACAAAGGGGCTTGGTGGGTATAGTGGATAATAAAACAAAAATAATTTCAATTGCAGCTGTTTCGGGGGGAGGTAAAACTACAATTACAGAAAGATTAAAGCATAAGTTTAAAAACTCAAAAGCTCTATATTTTGATAGTTATACATTTGATAACTCTCCTGCTGATATTTGTAAATGGATTGATGATGGGGCGAATTACGACGAGTGGGTATTAACACCATTAATTCATGATATTGAGCAACTTATACAAAATAATACCTTAGACTATATTATTGTAGATTATCCTTTTGCATACTTAAATAGTGAGATGCGAAAATTCATTGATGTAACTATATTTATTGATACGCCTTTAGATATTGCGATGGCTAGAAGGATTTTGCGAGATTTTAAGGAAGGTACAATAGATGAAATACATAATGATTTGGAACATTACATGACATATGCGAGAAAAGCTTATTTAGAGGCAATTCATACTGTTAAGCCGAATTCAGATATCATATTGGATGGTTCTTTATCTGTAAGTGAAATAATTAATCACGCTGTAGAGGAACTTGGCCGAAGAGAAGTGATTGTCAATGGTTAAATGTATAGAGGAATATATACAAGTTGCTGATTTTAAAATGTATACGAAAATATTCCAAGGAAAGAAGCAGCAGCCTGTTATTATATTGGAATCAGGCTATGGTGATTATTCGAAGGCATGGAATCAAACTGCTGAAGAACTGACGGAATATGGTACGGTACTTACATACGATCGGGCTGGATTAGGCAAAAGCGGGAAGAGTTCCAAGAAACGTATTAGTTCTGAAATGGTAAAAGATTTGAGAACATGCTTAAATCTTTTACAACTGAAGCCACCTTATATTTTTGTAGGACATTCTTTTGGTGGTATAAATGCACGTTTATTTACTGATTTTTATCCTGAAGATATGTTGGGAATAGTTTTGGTTGATTCGACACCAGAAAATTATAAAGAAGCATTTTTGCCAATCATGTCTCCAGAATTTCAAGAAGCTTACTATAAACAATTTGTACATGAAAGTTCTTATGAAGAGTTTATGTTTAGTCTGGGTGAAGCAGATAAATATTGTCAGTCGACGAGAGATATTCCACTCGTCGTGTTAGCTGCTGGTAAAAAAGCTTTTTATTCGCAAGATGCACAAATAAAATGGTTACAATTGCAAGAAGAATTATTAAGATTATCAAACAGAAATAAACTAATAATTGCAGAACAAAGTGGTCATTATATTCAAAAAGATGAACCACATTATATAACAGATGCTGTTAGGTGGATAATTGAAGTAAGGGAGAGATAAATGTGTACACTTTATTTCAATATAATTGGCAAGTAAGAGATGATTGGTTTAAGTGGTGTGAACAACTTTGAGAGGAAGATTTATTTTGCAAACTGGGGGTATGTTAGAAACATGATTTCATATTGTAGATGTAGAGTATAGTTGGATTAGTGCTCTTCAAGGAGAAGAAGATAGCGAACCGCAATTTAAAGATTATCAATCGATTCAAAAAGTGAAAGCGTTATCTGATTTATATAAACGAGAACTTGAAGTTTTTTTTGCAGTCATGATCATCTAGCCTAGAATGCTAGCACACTTAAAATAAGCCGTATAAAAAGTTAATCATTGGTGCTTTGATTATATAACGTCTGCGAAATAAATAGTGTGAAGGACAGCTATTCTAACAAGTATTTTATGTAACGTTTGTATATTTAAATTTTTTTGTAATTAATCGAATTCTAATTTTTTAGAAACGGATAATGAGGTATGGGTGGTGCTCTTTTTATTGAATAAAATGAGTTTATTTTTCGGAATTTCCTTACAATATAAAAATTAAAATTTTATTTGTTGTTAAGAAAATATATGAGGAAAATAAAAAAAGAGGGCTAATGCCCTCTTTTTCTTTTAATTTGGTAATTAATCACAGATTGGTATCCCAAGCACTCTTAGAGCTAATGCTACTTGAAGGGAAATCTCTAATCTAGCAATTTCAATACCAGCTACTGAAAGAACTAAAAAAGGTTGTCCGTTTACAAATACAACGCAACTATCCATAGTTAAGCCTCCTTTCTAGTAATCTACTATAGTATATGAGTAGAACTTTAAAGTGTAATAGTTCAATTGTTGGATTTAATAGAATTAATAGATTAACCCATTTAAACTAAACAAACGAACACAACGAAAGGAAACAGAGATGGATGTATGCCTCAAAACACATAGGTTTTAAGACATGTAATGGGATATTAAATTTATCATATTGGTCAGCTATCTATATGGGCGAGAGAGTTAAACTTGCAACCAGTTTCAGCAAATTTGCTTGGAAGAGGATGATAGAATTAAAAACCGACTTGCATCTCAAGCGCAAGTCGGTTTTATATATAAGAAGATTTCTTAATTGAAATCCTCGGATTTTTTCTGACGTATATGTAAAAACATTAAGGTGGTAATGATTAAAAAAATCATTATAGTTTGTATAATTAAATTTTTAAACTGAAGCAATATTGTCCAAGATGTAAGGGCGTCTTTAAAAGCCTGGAGTGCAGAGTACGAGGAAGGATCAAAACCATACTGGAGCAACTTTTTTGTTTCAATAAATGAAATGTTTTCTTCATCTGCATCTAATATTACTGAAATTAGTCTAGTATCTCCAAGTTTTGCTGTACTGACAAAACTATAATTACCGTTAGTTGAAAAACTAGTTTGTAAGCCATCAACACCTTGAAGTTTAATGTTTTCATTAAGGGAATATATCATTTTATTCGTATTGAAAACCTGGGAATCTTTGAAGGTAAATTGGTAAGAGGTTAGTTTCGTAATATTCAATACATCTGGAAAATCTTTTACTAATCGTGCTGCTAGTTTAGCTGCGTCTATCGCTGTTGTAGTTGATTGTTTATTTGTATTATTATTAATTCCAGTAGAGTTTAGAAATGGAGATGGTTGTAATAACTTTAGTTCTTTTGCTTTTTTATTCATTAATACTGTAAAGTTATCTTCATTTCCAGCAATGTGTTCTGCTAGGGCGAGTGCAGAACGATTATTCCCTGCCAGTAGCAATGCATGAAGTAAATCACGAACCGTTGTTTTATCATTCGATGTTACTTGTATAGGGCTTGTTTCTACTCGGAAAACTTCGTTACTTATTTGTACTAAGTCATCTAACTGTATTTTTCTATCATTTAGTTGCTCCAATACGATATATTCTGTCATTAATTTAGATAAAGCAGCTGATTGTACTGGAGTTTCTTCATTTTTTTTATAAACAATTTCACCTGAATTAGCATTTATTAAAATAGCTGATTTAGCTTGAATAATCGGACCATTTACATAAAGATAAAAATATAAAACGATAAGTGCAGTAATAAAAAAAGATAATAATAAAATAGCGAATTTCTTTAAGAATTGCATAAGCGATCCTCCTATTATGACATCAATAATAGTATTGTAAAAAGGAATGCTTAATTAGGAAGAAAGAAAAGGTAAAGAATTTCTAAAGAATTATAAAGGATTATTAAATTTAGGGTAATTATGGAAAAAGTTCAATTTCTTATATGGTAAGAAATTGAACTTTTTATTTGTAATATTAACATTTGTATGGGAGTAGTTTTACAGTGAATGTTGTTTTTTCGTCATCACTATATACTTCAATTGTTCCTTTATGCAATTCGACTATACTTTTTGCAATTGCTAATCCAAGTCCAGATCCACCAGTGTTTGTAGAGCGAGATTTCTCAACGCGATAAAAACGTTCAAAAATATGAGGTAAATCCGTACTAGGAATAGGTTGTCCGTAATTTGTTATATCAATTGTAATCATATTATTGCTTTCATAAGCAGTAAGGTCAATATAGCGACCTTCGCTTCCATAAGCGATAGCGTTTATAATAAGATTTTCAAACACACGCACTAATTTGTCACCATCAGCTAATACCATGAGCTTTTGAGACGGGAAAGAAGGCCGACATTCTATATTAGCTTCTTGAAATTGTATACGGAATTGAACAGTTAATTGTCCAAGTAACTCTACAATATCAATAGGAACAGAATACAAGCTTAATTCTTTATTTTGAACACGTGTATATTCGAACAAGTCATTCATTAATGCATTAAGACGAGTTACCTTATCGTAAATGACTTGAATATAGTATCGCAATTCCACTTCATCTCTATAATTATCATGATGGATTAAATTTACGTATCCAACTATAGAGGTAAGGGGAGTGCGTAAGTCATGTGATACATTTGTAATAAGTTCACTTTTTGCTTGTTCAGCTTGTCTTTCTTCATCAATGGAGACTTTTAATTGTTCAACAATTTCATTGACCCCGATTGCTAATTCTTCTAGATAATTATGATTTACAATAGAAACTTTATGATTGAAGTTTCCATTTGCAATATAACGAATTTCTTCTATCATTTTTTTTATACAAGTTTCATAATAAAGTTTTTTCTCGTGACGATAAAAAATGTAAAGATAGGATGAAAAAATAGAAAATAAAAACAAATAAGATACAATCATCATCCATAAAGACTCTTTAATCCCTTTATACTTTTCATAACCAAAAATTCGAATGAATTCTTTACCGAGTTCGGTTAGAGTAAGTGAACTTTCAATTACACTCGTAACGAGGCGATAAATAATTAATTCAGTAATAGGAGTGAGTGTGATAGCTAATAAAAGCCAAAAAATAAGTTTCCATTTAGGAATATCTTTTAATATATCAAATGCTTCATTTCTCAATTTTATAGCCAACTCCCCAAACAGTATGAATAAATTTTTCTCCATTTATTACTGTTTCAAGTTTATCTCGTAAGTTGCTAATATGGACCATTACCGTCTTATTTGAACCATAACCATCTTCATTCCAAACGCGTTCGAAAATTTCTTCTGAACTAAATACTCTTCCTGTATTACTCGCAAGTAAATATAAAATATCGAATTCAATAGAGGTTAGTTTAATGTACTCTCCATTTACTTTAACTGTATGATTATGTTTGTGTATTTCAACAGAGCGAATACGAATAATACCATCTTCATTCTTTTGCGAAGTAGCATTTTGGAAAGAGGATCTTCGTAATAAAGCTTTCACTCTAGCTACTAATTCTAATGGATTGAATGGTTTGATCATATAATCATCGGCACCTGTCATAAGGCCTAATATTTTATCCATATCTTCTGCTTTTGCACTAAGCATTAGAATTGGTACAGTATTATTTTCACGCACTTCCTGACAAACTTCTAATCCGTTTCGTTTTGGCATCATAATATCCAAAATCATAAGGTCAACTTCATATGTAGAAACCTTTTGCAATGCTTCATCGCCATCATAAGCTTTATAAATGTTATAGCCTTCATTTCGCAAATAAACAGCAAGTAATTCAACAATTTCTTTATCATCATCAATAATTAATATGTTTTTATTCATTGTGTAGTTCCTTTCCTTACAAATCATCAACATTACTATAATATCAAACATTTATGTACTTGTAGCGATGATTCTGTATAAAATTTCATGTAACGTATTAAAAAGGAGTAAAAAGATTAATATCGAATATAAAATAACAAAGATATTTAGATTCTACATTATAATGAAAGGTAGTTATAAGGGGGATTTTCTATGTTATGTAATGATAAATATTCATTTACTCCAACTGGAAAAATAGAAAATGATATTAAAGCTTTTCTACTAAAATATAATAAAGAGTTTACATATAAACATTCAATTCGTGTGGCAAATGAGGCAAAAAAGATTGCAGAAAAGTTTCACGTAGATAAAGAAAAAGCAGCAATTGCAGGATATTTACATGATATTAGTGGCATTTTTCCAAACGAGGAGCGGATTGCAGTTGCTGAAGAATTTGGTGTAGAAATAGTGGAAGCGGAAAGAAAGTTTCCTATGATTATTCATCAAAAATTATCGAGGGTAATCGCAAAAGAAATATTTAAAGTCGAAGATGAAGAGATTTTAAATGCAATTTGTTGCCATACAACGTTGCGTAAACATGCAACGAAGATGGATTTAGTATTATTTGTTGCAGATAAAATAGAATGGGATCAAAAAGGGACACCACCATATTTAATAGAAATAAAAAAAGGATTGGGAAAATCTTTGGAAAAAGCAGCTTTTGTATATATTTCATATTTGTGGGAAAGGAAAGATACATTGAAAGTTATACACCCGTGGCTAGAAGAAGCATATTGGGATTTAAAAAGAATTGTACAGTAGAAAGGACAAGGAAATGCAATTAAAAGAATATATGAATCAAACATTTCCAGAAGTTACATTAGGACCCTACTTATTATCTCAGTGGGAAAATCATTTGCATTTTGATTTCGGAAAAGATAAATATCAAATTGTAGAAGGAACCAACGATTTAAATATGGAATACTTTTCTCAACTATATACATATAATAAATTCTTATTTGAAGACATATTTTCAAAAGAAGATGTAGTGTTTGTAGTGACAAATGTTTATAGATTTAAAAAGGAAAACATAAAAACTCCACAGAAAATAAATGTATACAATAAATATATTAAGAAAAGAGATTTAAGATTTCATATAAGACAAGAAACATTACCGTTTCTATTTGAAGATGAAGAAGCAGAGTTATATTGTACATATCAATTTTCTTTAAAATGTCTCGTAGAAGATATTAAGTATGAATCGCTTATACAAGCTGCTAATCATGAGGATTTTTCTGATTTGTATCCTCGATTTGGACGAAAAAAAGAAATTTTTTATCCAGATGTATTTCTCATTAATGCAACGAAAGATATTGTCATGTTTATGTATGATGATAGAGGATGTGAAGTAATTGCGAAGAATAAAGAAATAATACGAGATTTATATAAGAAATACAAAGAATGGATTCCAGATTATGAACGAGAAAGTATAGATAACATATTTAAATGACAATAGGGGAAGTGAATCGTGTAATGAAACGTATTGCAATTGTATCTGCATGGGAACCAGAACTGACGTATTTGCATCAACATTATCCGAGTGAACGTGTTGAAAAAAGGGCAGCTTGGGAATTTCATTTTCATACTATTAATGAGCTGGAAATTATATCAGTTGTTACTGGTGTCGGTAAAGTAAGCTGCGCTAGTTGTGTACAATTGTTAATTAGTGAGTTTCAGCCAGATGAGTTGTTTATGACAGGAATATGCGGAAGTTTATCAAACAAGGTGAAAAACGGTCATATTGTAGTCGCACTAAACGCAATACAACATGATGTTACTGCTGCTGGTTCAGGGGAAGATGTTTTTAATTTATATAACGGTAGAACAGCACCTATTGAAACAACAAAATCACTTGTAAGAAGAATAAAAAAAATACGATCGTATGATCCGATACATTTCGGTACATTTTTATCAGGAGATCAACGTATTCGTAGTTCGGAAATGAGATATTTACTCCATACCGTATATGGAGCATTGGCAGTTGATCAAGAAGTAGCAGCTTTCGCCTATGTATGCCAAATAAATAAAAAACCATTTCTCTGTTTAAAAGCTGCTTCAGATCAAGCAAATGATAAAACGAAAGAAGAACAAAAAATCTTTAAAATGCTAGCATGTGAAAGAGCATGTGAGCATTTAATTGCTTTTTTACGTGTTTATGAGGTTAATGTAGTAAATAATAGATAGTTTGTTATAAAACAAATCAATAGTGAGTTATATGTAGGGAAATGTCCGCTTATTTCAAATTAAGAGCTGAAATTTATAATAGATGGAATATATTATATGGGTACACGTTGAGTTTAATATAAGCAGTTGGAGGGCAATTTTATATGATTCAATATAAAAGGTGTAGTGAAGTAAATATTGATTTAGTATATGAAGCTTTTAAAGATGGATTTTCAGATTACATTATTAAGATGGAGGTTTCAAAAGAGGATTTTATACAACGTTTTTTGGGACCAGAAGGTAATTTGCTAGAACATTCTTTTCTTGCTTTAGAAGAAGGCAAACCTGTTGGCGTAATACTAGGTGGTATAAAGGATTATGAAAGTATAAAGACTATGCGCTGTGGAACATTAGCGGTTCATCCTAATTACCGCGGTATTGGTGTAAGTCAAAAATTATTTGAACTGCATAAAGAAGAGGCGATTCAACATGGATGTAAGCAACTTTTTCTCGAAGTCATTGTAGGAAATGACCGAGCGATTCATTTTTATAATAAGTTGGGCTATGAAAAAGTGTACGATCTTTCTTATTATAATTTAAATGATTTGACTAAAATAATGAATAAAGATTGTAAGGATAGTGAAGTAAAACAATTAGAATTTCCAACTTTTAAAGATGAAATTCAGAAATGGTTAAACTTCCATATAAATTGGCAAAATGATATTGATTATATCAAAAAAACAAATAATGTATTTTATGGTGCATATGTCGATAATGACTTAAAAGGCTCTCTATGTGTAAATAAACAAGGTAAAATTAGTTTTATTTTCGTAGACAAAGATTATAGAAATATTGGTGTTGGGATGAAATTATTACAAGTAGCAAGAGAAGAATTAAATTTATCAAGTTTATCAATTGGGTTTCCTAACAATAATTTACTGGAAGGTTTTCTTAAGAAATGTGGATTTGAAAAGAATTCTTTAGCGCAATATGAAATGTATTTATTACTCTAAGAGCGGAAAGATTTATTCTTTTCGCTTTTTATTTTGCTGTTATGTTGGTAAATGCTCCGCAACTATAATTTATAATGAGAGGGATTTTGTTTATCCTTAAGTTATTTTTTAAATTGTCAATTTCATGCTAATAATTTTCTTTGTATAATATTCTAATTTTATGTAGAATAGATACGATGGGAGGGGATGAAATGAATAATGGATTAAAGTTTAAGATTTTTGAATTGCATTGTCTCGTTCAAAAGACTTATTCTGATATTAAAATAGCGTGTGATATTGCTATTTATCAAGAAAACACTTCTAAATATTTAATTTCATTAGGATTTTTAAATAAATCATATATGACTTATATAGAAGCAAAAAGATTCTATCGCGAAAATGAAGAGCTTGTAAGTGTAGAATTTGATAATTTCTTTGATATGTATGAAAAATTAGAAAACGAATTAAAACAAGTTATTTCAACTGAAGATAAAAATCCTTCATTGTTACATAGCAGACTTGATCAGTTTCAGCAGAAAGTTGAAAATATAAATGACCTAATAAAAGTATTGCAAAATGCTCGTTAATGAATGCTTTTTTCTGTTCGTATAGAAATTATGTATTAAAAACATTTTAGGGATATTACATATTGAAGAGGTGGCTTTTGTAGATTACAAAAGTCATCTTTTTATGTTAGGAATAGATTGTATACATTTTAGCAGTTTCATATAAATAATAGAAATTTATACGAGGTAAATATCATGGGAAATAAAAAAGAAATAGCTATAGTTGCATTAACAACAGGATTCGTTTTAACAAGTGTAACACCATATGGAGTAGGTCATGCAGAGGAACCTGGTCAAATGCAAGTTGAAATTCAAGAGGATTCGTTCCGTACAGGTGATCTGACACAACCATCAAAAAAGGCACCAGAGAATGTAGTGAAAGATGCACTTAAGGAAAATACGGAGCATGCTTTGTCTCCAAAACAAGTTAGTGCAGAAACAGGAGTAGATTACAAGGTTCTTCAAAAACGTGGTTCTTATGATGGAACTACACTTGTGCGCATGCAACAAATATATGAAGGAAAAGAAGTATATGGCCACCAGTTGACTGCTCACGTAGATAAAAAAGGTATTATTAAAAGCATTTCAGGAGCTAGCGCACAAAATTTAACACAAGAAGATTTAAAGAAACCTATTAATTTATCAAAAGAAGAAGCAAAACAATATATTTATAAAAAGTACGGAAACGATACTAAATTTATTTCTGAGCCAGAAGTTAAGGCAGTTATTTTTGTTGATGAAAATCATGGGCAGGCTAGCAATGCATATCAAGTTACATTTGCTGCTACAACACCAAATTATGTATCTGGAACTTATTTAGTGAATGCTCATAATGGTGAAATGTTAAAAGATATGGTACAAGAATCAAGTTTGAAAATAAGTGAAGAGTATGTTGAATCCGTTAAGGAAAATAAAACTAGCAATTTTACATCATTAACTGGAACAGGAAAAGATGATTTAGGCGTAACTCGTACATTTGGTATTTCTACACAGACCAGTGGGAATTATGCGCTTGCTGATTACACAAGAGGACAAGGAATTGAGACATATGATGTAAATTATAGAGATATTACAAATGAAGAAAGTTATTATCCTGGTATACTAGCAACTAGTGTTTCAACAACATTTAATGATCCAAAGGCGGTAAGCGCTCATTTCTTAGCAACAAAGGTATACGATTTTTATAAAGAAAAATATAAGCGTAATAGTTTTGATAATAAAGGAAAAAAAGTAGTTTCAGTTGTACATGCATGGGATTCTGGAGGGACAAATGATCCTGAAAATTGGGAGAATGCATTTAGTACTAATATTAATAACATTAGTATGCTTTTATATGGAGATCCCATGGTAAAAGCGTTCGATATAGCCGGTCATGAATTTACACATGCAGTTACATCAAGTGAATCTAACCTTGAATTTTCAGGAGAATCTGGGGCAATTAACGAGGCATTATCGGATATTATGGGAACGGCTATAGAGAAATACATAAATAATGGGGAATTTAACTGGACAATAGGAGAACAAACTGGATCGACTTTTCGTAATATGAAAAATCCAACTGCAATTAATTTTTCAGAAGGACTACCGTATCCGGATGATTATAGTAAATATAATGATTTAAATGGAGAGGATTATGGAGGCGTTCATTTTAACTCAAGTATTATTAATAAAGTTGCGTATTTAATGGCACAAGGTGGTACTCATAACGGTGTAAATGTAAATGGTATTGGTGAAGATAGAATGTTTGATATTTTCTATTATGCAAATACTGATGAATTAAATATGACTTCTAATTTCTCTGAATTGAAATTGGCATGCCTTAAAGTGGCAACTAATAAATATGGAGCGAACTCAATTGAAGTTCAAGCAGTCCAAAATGCTTTTGATGCGGCAAAAATTACAGGAACGGTGAAAGAGAACGAAAAAACAGCAGAAAACCAAGCTCCAGAGTTAACTGTACCGTTTACGATTACACTACGTGTAGGTGATACGTTTGATCCAATGAGAAATGTAAAAGCTGTTGATAAAGAAGATGGTGATTTAACAAATAAAGTAAAGCATAAAGGCGATGTAGATACTTCAAAACCAGGTACATACATTGTGGAATACTTGGTCGTTGATTCCCAAGGGAGAAATACAACGGCTAGACAGACTGTAATTGTAGAGGGAAATGGAGAAACATCAGATTTAGAACCTAAATTAACAGTGCCTGTTGGAGCGACAATTCATGTAGGAGATTCATTTGTTCCAATGGCAGAAGTATTAGCTATCGATAAAGAAGACGGCGATCTCACTTCTAAAATCAAAGTTGATGGTGAAGTAGATACAACTAAAGCCGGTACTTACGTATTAACGTACACGGTTACAGATTCTAAAGGTCATGAAGTAACGGCGAAGCAAACTGTAACGGTCAAAGTTAGAGAAGAAGTTAAAAATGATAAACCAATACTAAAAGTACCTGCTACAACTTCAATTACTGAGGGTGATCAATTTGATCCATTGGTAGGGGTATCAGCTACGGATAAAGAGGACGGTGACCTTATTTCTAAAGTAGCGTATGAAGGAACTATAGATACAACTAAAGCTGGTACTTATGAAATAATATATAGTGTTAGAGATTCCGTGGGTAATGAGGTAAATGCAATACAAAAAGTATTAGTGAAAGATAAAGAAACTAGCAAAGCTAATGGCCTTGCTAATAAGGAAAATAAGAGTAATATCTCAAACAACAGTAATAGCGATAAAAAAGAATATACATATAAGGAGCTACCAAAGACGGGTGTAAGTACAACTAACAGTGCAGCAATCGGCATATTGATGATTATTACAGGCACAGTACTCACTTTTGTTCGCAAATTTAGAAAGATACAAAAATAATAGTAGGGATCATTCGTTTGAAGAAAAGAGTTCATTATTCAAAAGAAATAAAGTAGAAAGTAAGTAAAACAAAATATGGATTTTTTACTTAATAAGATTTTAGTAGTTAAGCGGTGCATTTGGCTTCTATAAAAATTTGTAGTTGGATCATGTTCTGTCTACAAAACTACATTACATAAAAAAACACGTTACTATTCTCATTAAAATATAAGAATAGTAACGTGTTTTTTGGTTTGGAAAAAGCATAAATCCTATAGTTCATGAATCTGGGAGTGCTTCTAATCTGCCATTGATGAGTTACTGAAAACATTTTGTTTTAATGGAAGTTTCACTCTAAATGACAACATGAGATTTCCGATATTTACCAGGCGTTTCATTGGTGAATTTTTTAAAAATTTTAGTGAAATAACTTTGATCGCTAAAATTAAGCGAAGCGCATATGTCTGATAAAGGATAGGTGGTGAAAGTTAATAATTTCTTTGCTTCTTCGATTCGTTCACGTTGAATGTACTCAATTAATGAAATACCGACTTCTTTTTTAAATAATATAGATAAATAATCTGAATTCACATTTGCAAATTTAGCAACTTGTTTAACAGATATTGGATTGTAAATATTTTTAAAAATGTAGTTTTTGCAAATAGCAATAGTCTGTGAATGTTGCTGTGTTTTTTGTGCCTTTACACGGTCTGCAAAGGTACAAAAAGCATTTTTTAATAAATCCCAAACAGATTCTTTGTCTTTTAAATCTTCTGTTCTTTGAATATGTAAATCATAAATTTTGTAAGCAATCCCAGATGGAAGTCCCCCTTTTATCGCATATCTAGTAGCGAGCGTGATGGATGAAATACAAATGTTTTTATGACGTCTTAATTGATGGAATGAAGATAAAGATGAAAGAGTCTCTTGTTGGAATTCGTAATAATATTTGAGTACGGTTTCTTTATCCCCGTGTTCTATAGAACTAAGTAGTTGCTGCTCTATATATAAATTATGATAAATGGATTCGTCTTTTTGCATTGAAATATATACATCTTCGTTTAAGATGCTGCTATGACTTATATGAAGTGAGTCACTGTTATTTGAAAAGGTGCTTACATCTGAATTTTTTTTATAGAGAATGTTATAGAACAATATCGCTATATTTACAAAGAAATTTTGATCTTTGACTGACAATGAAAAATAATGGTCTCTTGTTCTTTTATAATTTGGAATAAAATTAAGGTTACTATCCGCTTTACTTGTAGAAGAATTCACATGTGTCAAGGGCCCAATAATAACAGTACCGTTCACCATATAATCGCTCTTTATGTGAATTAAAATAAAGTGCCCTAGATATTCGTGAGTTCTGAAGATGGGGGAATTATATGTATCATTTCTCTGAAAAAGCATATGTAACTCTTCTATTTTTGATGTATATAAAGAATGTGAATCATTTTTTGATTTAAATTCTAAAAGAATATTTTTGTTACAATCTAAAAAACAAACTGGAATTTCGAAAGATTGAAAAAACATATTGCAAATGTACTCTATCTCAACTAGACTGAGTTTTTTAGTCATATTCTTCCTCCTTACAGTTATGCGTAATAGTTAAATAAACATATATTCCTTTTTCATAAGTAGATACGGAAAACCTTTATCAATAAAAAATATAAATAAAAGTTATAAACTTCTAAGAATAATACCATAATTTAACATGAATAGCACATATTATTTGAATATACAGGTAATAGTTTTGGACAGTAACGTAAAATATGAATCGTCACACTTATTTGTTGGTTATTACTTATATGTATTAAAAAATGATTAAGATTGGATTTTAAATCGGGATAGGAAGTGAGAAATGAATAGATTGACAGTAAGTGAATAGTCGAAATTAGCGGTGAAAGCTATTATGTAACAAATGTAATGATTCTTGAAATAGGGATATACGTGTAATTTAGGGGAGAAAATTACATATATCATGTGGAGAGACAACGTAATAATAGAAGATAAGAAAAGTGAATAAGTGATTGTAAACAATGGATTGTTGGACGACTATGTTTTATGTTATTCGTTTAAATCTGATACTTGGCACACTATTGCTTTTAAGAAGGTAATAGTAATAAAGAAATTTTTAAAATGATAGAAGTAGTAAAGGGGATAAGAGAAATGAAAAAAATATTTAGTGTGCTTTTAGTGTTATTCTTAACATTTTCTACATGGTCTAGTGTATTAGTAAAGGCAGATTCACCATCTAAAGGTACTTTAACGATTCATAAGTATGAACAAGAAAAAGATGGAGCGCAGGGACTAGAAGGTGACGGTTCTGCAAATCAAGAGGTGCCAAAGGATGTGAAACCATTAAAAGGTGTAACGTTTGAAGTAAAAAGGGTTGCTTCTTTTGAAAAAATTTCAAACGATGGGAAAATCGTAAAAGAAGACGTGAAACCTGTAATGGGAGCCACTCCAAATCAAGTAGTAACAGATGATAACGGACAAGCTGTATTAAAAGATCTTCCGCTAGGACGTTATGAGGTGAAAGAAGTGGCAGGACCTCCACATGTTAATCTAAATCCCAATACGTATACAGTGGATATTCCATTAACAAATAAAGAGGGTAAGGTGCTAAACTATGATGTTCACATGTATCCCAAAAATGAGATTAAACGTGGTGCAGTGGATTTAATAAAAACTGGTGTAAATGAAAAAGCATTAGCAGGTGCAGTATTCTCTTTATTTAAAAAAGACGGTACAGAAGTGAAAAAAGAGTTAGTAACAGATGCTAATGGTCATATTCGCGTGCAAGGATTGGTGTATGGAGAATACTATTTCCAAGAAACAAAAGCTCCGAAAGGCTATGTAATAGATCCAACTAAACGTGAGTTTTTTGTTAAGAACTCCGGAACAATTAATGAAGATGGAACTATTACTTCTGGTACAGTAGTTAAATTAGAAGTGAAAAACTATGAAGAACCAACAATTGATAAAAAGATTAACGGAAAATTGGAAGCGTTACCAATCAATCCGTTAACTAATTATAATTATGATATTAAAACATTAATTCCAGAAGACATTAAGGAATATAAAAAATATGTGGTAACAGATACTTTGGATAATCGTTTAGTGATTCAAGGAAAGCCAATCGTGAAAATTGATGGAGCAGAAGTAAATGCAAGCATTGTAGAGGTAGCTATAGAAGGTCAAAAAGTAACAGCTACAGTAAAAGATTTCACAAAATTAGATGGTAAAAAAGAATTTCATTTGCAAATTAAATCTCAAGTAAAAGAAGGAGTACCATCTGGTTCGGAAATTTTCAATACAGCAAAAATACATTTTTCAAATAAAAATGATGTAATTGGAGAAAAGGAATCTAAACCCGTAGTTGTTATTCCGACAACTGGAATAATTGAGTTAACAAAAATTGATGGTGCTAATAAGAATAAATTAAAAGGTGCAGAGTTTGTACTTAAAGATAATAATGGAAAAATAGTTGTCGTAGCAGGAAAAGAAGTAACAGGTGTATCAGATGAAAATGGTGTTATTAAATGGTCTAACATTCCATATGGAGACTATCAAATTTTTGAAACGAAAGCACCAACATATACAAAAGAAGATGGTACAAAAGCATCTTATCAATTATTAAAAGACCCCATTGATGTAAAGATTAGTGAAAATAATCAAACAGTTAAATTGACGATTGAAAATAATAAAAGTGGATGGATTCTTCCGGTAACGGGTGGTATAGGAACGACTCTTTTTACTGTAATAGGCCTTACTTTAATGCTTACAGCGGCATTTGTTTTCTTTAGAAAAAAGTTTGCTAGAAATTAAGATTTTAGGAACATGTAACCATATGAAAAGGGGAGAAGCAAAATGCTTTCCTCTTTTCGATATTTAAGCGTATACAGAGGTGGAAATATGAAACGAAATCTTGTTTTGGGAGGTATTTTCTTATTTGGATTAGGTATTTTTTTATATCCTACTATTAGTAATTGGTTGGCGACCCGTGCACATTATTCTGAGATTAGCTCTTACGATAAGAAGATTAAAGCATTACAAAAGAAAGAAGTCGAACGTAGGGAAAAAGAAGCAGCCGAATATAATAAACAAGTTCAAACTTCTGCGAAAACATTTACAGATCCATTTTCTGAAAAAAAAAGTAATCATCAAGCGTATGCTGATGCGTTAAATTTAGGAGATGTAATGGG
The DNA here is from genome assembly GCF_056738645.1 of Bacillus sp. PK3-067. Taxonomy (NCBI): domain Bacteria; kingdom Bacillati; phylum Bacillota; class Bacilli; order Caryophanales; family Bacillaceae; genus Bacillus; species Bacillus sp. PK3-067. Next base: position 2,447,499 of record NZ_CP096490.1, read on the forward strand.
GTATATTGAAATATCGAAAATTAATATAAAACTGCCAATCTATCAAGGGACCTCTGAGGAAGTATTAAGTCGCGGGATAGGTCATTTAGATTTTTCTTCGCTCCCGGTAGGTGGAGAAAATACGCACACTATTTTAACAGGGCATCGTGGTTTACCATCAGCAAAATTATTTACAGATTTAGATAAGTTGAGTGAAGGAGATCTTTTTTATATTCATTCTTTAGACAAAGTTCTTGCTTATAAAGTAGATCAAATTAAAGTAGTGTTACCACACGAAATGGAAGATCTACAAATTGTAGAAAATAAAGATTATACAACTTTAATTACGTGTACGCCTTATGGAGTAAACACCAATAGATTGCTAGTTCGAGGTGAGCGTGTGGAGTTAAACGAGAAAGAAAAACAAAAAGTGAGTACAGAGATATTTATGTTTAATAAGTGGACTGTAATAGTTCCACTCCTATTGTTATGTGTGTTTATAGTCGTAATTTATAAGAAAAGGTTTACTCGATAGAATGTATGTATTTATCCTGCATTAATGGGAAGTGGGACCGTAAATTCAGAGATAAGTAAAGAAGGTATATAGGGGATTGAAGTAAATCATCATTAATAAAAATTTCATTTTATTCGACTATAGAAAAAATACGGTAAAGGTGGGAACAAAGGAATTGAGGCTACGATTAAAGCTGGTAAGTATTCATTTTATTGTTTTGTTAATGTTAAGTGTAAGTTTTGTCATATATGTACCAAAAGAAGTATATGGATCCACGACAAACTTAGAAGGTCTAGGTGATATATCGCGCTATAATGCTGTTGTCTTTGGTAACCATAAAGCAATAGGTGGCGACATTGAAGGAGCAATTGCAGTTCAAGGTGATATGGATGCATCGGGGTATACAATTGTAGGTGCTGCAGCGGGAACATCTAATATAGTAGGTGAAAAATGGGTTGATGAGGGATATCCGTCCTTGTTATTGTCTGGAAAATTTAAGAAATCAAGAGAAGAATCTTTTATCATTCAAAACGGAATAGTCGTAATGACAAAAGAGAGTGATCCAGATCGCATCATACAATCCTCTTATGATCGTATCGTTTATAAAGAAAAACTAGAAATTGACGCGAAATTTAATGAATTTCGCAATATAGTGAACCAAGTCAGTAAAAATGCAGGTCAATATAAAACAAATACCCCAATTCCAAATATGAGTCATGGAATCGGAAAAGATATAAACAATCCTAATATTTATGTTTCATCAGAATTGACAGGGAAAATTAATTTAGATATAAGAGATGTATTTTTACCGAGTGCTAAGGACAAAGATTTTATTGTTATGTATTCGGATGCAACAGAGGTTACATTTAAAAATGGGTCTATTCTATATGACACGAACAATATTGGAAGGGCTACAGATATAGTTCCTACATCACAACCATATTCTCCTAATTCCCCGTTTACTGAGCTATATGGGAAAGTGATTTGGGTTTTTCCAAATGCGAAAAAAATTATAACAGAGGGATATGGTGTCGTTGGTAGTGTGTTTGCCCCCAATGCTGTATTAGAAACAAAAGGCGGTTCGATTAATGGACAAGCATTTGTCGGTGCGGTACAACAAACTGGTGGATTTGAATTTCACAATTTCAAATTTAACTGGCAACATTGGAACAAGCCTAGTACAGGAAAAATAAAAATAAAAAAGGTTGATAGTAATAATGTTAATAAAAAATTGATCGGAGCAAAGTTTCATATAGAAGATTCAAATAAAAAAGTAGTTGGAGAACTAGTAACAAATGAAGAAGGAGAAGCGATATCAAAAGACTTACCAAAAGGAAACTATACCCTTGTAGAAATAGAAGCGCCAAAAGACTATGAATTATTAAAAGATAAAATAGCTGTAAAAGTAGAAAAAGATGCAGTAGTAGAAATTAAAATAGGAAATAAGAAATTGCCAGATCCAATGGGAAAAATGAAGTTAGTGAAAGTAGACATAAGTGATAAAAATAAAAAGCTAGCAGGGGCAAAGTTTCATATAGAAGATTCAAAAGGAAAAATAGTTGGAGAACTAGTAACAAATGAAGAAGGAGAAGTAATATCAAAAGACTTACCAAAAGGAAACTATACCTTAGTGGAAGTAGAAGCACCTAAAGGTTACGAATTATTAAAAGAAAAAATAACTGTAAAAATAGAAAAAGATGCAGTAGTAGAAATTAAAATAGGAAATAAGAAATTGCCAGATCCAATGGGGAAAATGAAGCTTGTGAAAGTAGACATAAGTGATAAAAATAAAAAACTAGCAGGGGCAAAGTTTCATATAGAAGATTCAAAAGGAAAAATAGTTGGAGAACTAGTAACAAATGAAGAAGGAGAAGTAGTATCAAAAGACTTACCAATAGGAAATTATACCTTAGTGGAAGTAGAAGCACCTAAAGGTTACGAATTATTAAAAGAAAAAATAACTGTAAAAGTAGAAAAAGATGCAGTAGTAGAAATTAAAATAGGAAATAAGAAATTACCAGATCCGACTGGACAATTTGAAATTGAGAAAGTTGATGATAAGGATATCAATTTAAAACTACAAGGCGCTATATTTCAAGTCTTAGATAAAGAGGGTAAAGAAGTGGCTAGATTAACAACGGATGAAAAAGGAAAGGTGATTTCCAGTCAATTAGTACTTGGAAAATATACGATAAAAGAAATAAAAGCGCCAAACGGATATATGTTACTTAGGGATCCAATAGAAATAGAAATTACAGAAGCAGTAAAGACACAAAAAATAACAGTGAAAAATGCGAAGAATAATTGGGTAATTCCTAATACTGGTGGGAGCGGAACAACAATTTTTTACGTAATTGGTATTATGCTAATGTTTGGTGTGCTATATTTCTGTAAGAAAAATCGTATATTATGAACTAATTTTATAGAGTTAGACAGATTGTTACGTTAGAGAGTTTTTAGGACATGAGTTCGGTATTGTACTGGACTCATGGTACTAAATTTGTTAAAGGAGGAAGGATAATAGTAAACATAGAATATATTAATGAATTAAAATGTTTAAGAGGTGAACATGGTGGCAATAAAACAAGACGAAATTAAAGTAGTTGTCGGAGCTGGAGTGTTTAATAATAATCCAGGTTGGATTCAAACGCAAGAAGATGAACTTAACTTACTAGATAAAGCTACGTGGGAAGAAAGATTTGAATACAACTCTATTTCAGCTATTTTAGCTGAGCATGTATGGGAACACCTTACTTTTGAAGAAGGTGTAAGAGCAGCTGAAATTTGTTATGAATTTTTAAAACCATCTGGTCATATTCGGTGCGGAGTCCCTGATGCATTCTTTCAGGATGAGGCATATCAAAATATAGTTCAAATAGGGGGCCCCGGTCCGAAAGATCATCCAGCAGCAAGTCATAAAATCGTTCATAATTATATAACATTAACGAAAATGTTTGAAACTGCTGGATTCGAGGTAGTTTTACTTGAATATTGTGATGAAAATGGTCGGTTTTATTACAACGAATGGGATGCAAACGACGGTGTTATTTTCCGTTCGAAAAGGTATGATTCTAGAAATAAAGGCGATAAACTTGGTTTTCCATCGCTAATTGTCGATGCGATTAAGCGCTAATCATTCAACAAAAAAAGGAGTTAATCCTATGATTTCATAAGTCGCAAATGCGGCTTTTTTATTTGTACATAAATCTATATTTAATTTTCAATATTATATAATTCGATTTAGAAAATATTTAAGTTTTTCTCAGCACCATTCACTTTAAATTAACACTTCGTTGACATAAATATTTATTTTATATTTATATTCGTGTAAAATGAAATGGGAACATATATTCTGTATAAGGAGACAATCAAAATGATAGCTGAAATTAGGAAACTAACTGATGGATATATTGTAAAATTTGAACGCCAATTTCCATATACGGCAGAAGAAGTTTGGTCTGTATTAACAGAAAACAGTAAGCTGAAAAAATGGATGCCCAATTTACAGATTGAAAGCCTTAAAACTGCTGGAATAATAAAGTTCGACATGATGGACGGTTCATTCATAAATATTGATATTTTAGAGTGTCAACTAAACTCAGTACTTGAATTTACTTGGGATAAAGACCGTGTCAGATTTGAAATACATAATGAGGAAAATGGTACTCTTTTACTTCTTAAAGAGTACATTCATGAATTAACAGATCATACACCGAGAGATGTAGCTGGTTGGCATATTTGTTTAAATCTTTTTTCTTTCGTTTTAGAAGGAGAAGAGAAAGAATTTTCTAAAGATGAATGGCAACAGTGGTTTGAAATATACAAGGATAAGATTCATGAAGTGAGAGGATAATTGCATAATAGGTAATATTCATTATGTAATTATTATATTGTAAAAATGCTTTTGTGAATAAATAAGAATAGAGGTTAATATGAAAGTAAATCAATTAATTGCTAATAACATAAATAAATTAGATGCAACTATACCGTTTAATAAATCGTTTGGAATTGCTGGTTTATCTGGATCGGGTAAAACAACTTTTTGCCAAACAATTGGTGAAGAATCAAAAAAACGATTAGTTTCTTTATTACCAAAGGCTGAATATCAATATTTATTTCCTAACATTATGGAAACAAATTTTAGTGCCATTAAGATGGAAGAAATGCCTTTAGTACTTTTTCTAGGAAAATCATCGATTTCGTCTAATCCGCGTTCAACGATTGGTACTCATACTGGTGTTTTTACAGAGGTTCGGGAAAAACTTGCTGAAGTATTTAATCTTTCTCCAGAGGTCTTTTCATTTAATAATCAATTAGGCTGGTGTACTGGTTGTAAAGGCCGTGGTACTACAAAAAATGTTGAGTGTAAAAAATGTAAGGGAAAACGTTATAGTGAAGAAATTGAACAACATGAAATTGATTTGTTGGCCAAGCCACATTCAATTTCAAATATTAATGATTTAAGTGTTGAATCTATTCTTTCACTAGCAAAAGAGTTAAATATTAGTGAAGAAAAACAGCATATACTGCAAAATATTATTAATATGAACATTGGTTATTTAACATTAAATCGAATTATGGGTACGTTATCAGGTGGAGAGTTAACACGACTTTATTTGGCCGAATTCATGGCAGTAAGTGAAAATGCTGTAATTATTATTGATGAGATTTCAGTTGGACTTGATCATGAAACTTTATTACAAATTTTAGAAGAGATTAAACGATTAGGGTGTAAAAATCAAATTTGGCTTATTGATCATTCAGATACAGTACTAGATACATCTGATGAGCAATTGTTCTTTGGACCTGGTAGCGGAAAATATGGCGGGAAAATTGTGAAAGAATCACCAAGACCAAAGTCAATACTGTGGGATCGAAATAAAGAAATACCAACAGAATATTATACATTCTATGATTTATATTGCCGTAATATCCAAATGGAGGAGTTTCAAATTCCTAAAAACAGGCTTGTAACGGTTACAGGAGAATCAGGATGTGGGAAATCTACACTTGTCAATGAATGTCTAGCTACAGATTTCTTGAAAAGATATCCAAAAGATAAATTAGTTATGGTGGGACAAGACCGAAATCAATCAATTACAAGTCGATCAACTGTAGCAACTTTCCTAGATATTAAAAAGAAACTAACAAAGTATAGTGAAGACATTGATGATATTTTTGAGCGCTCGATTGAGGATATTATTGATGAACTTCCAAATGAAGATATCGCTTATAAACGTTTGAGCCTACTAATTAAATTAGGACTTGGCTATTTAACATTAGAGAGAAAAACACAAACATTATCGACAGGTGAGTTTCAATGTGTTCATTTAGTTTCGGAATTATTTGCAAACACTAGAAATCCACATACATTATTCATTTTTGATGAGCCTTCAAAAGGTTTATCACAAAATATTTTAAATCAATTTATCGATAGTATTAGAGGTATTCTGCAAGATGAATCAGTTTCTATCATTATGATTGAGCATAATCGTTACATGTTAGAAAGCTCTGATTATATAGTTGATTTTGGAAAAAGGCAGAATGAATCTGTAGAGCATTTGGATGTTGTTAATCATGAGGATTACTATCGTCAAAAAAGTAATGTGAATAGCACAAAGAAAATAAATATCTCTTCAATGCTTAAGCAGAAAAAAGGAGTTCACTATTTAGAAGAAAATCATATTAACTATTTTAAAAATGCCGAAAATGTTTATAAGGGCGGTATTTTAAAAAGTTTATCATCAATGGCTAGGTTAATTTATGGTGAATATGAATCTGATACAATCGCACCTGTTATTGCTATTGATCTTGAAAGACATTTATATAGTCAATATAGTTTCTTATATGAGATTGGTGGATTAATTAATCATATTGTAGCTACTCATCCAATTAATAAAGATACGAGAAGTTTTGATTTCTATTCACAGGACAATCATTGTCCATCTTGTTCTGGACGTCTTCAAATTGAAGTTTTTGATAAAGATATTGCCATTCAAGATAAAAGTGTTCCATTTTGGGATGGGCTATTCGATCCAGAAATCATGAAGGTATTAAAATTTTATCAGCATGAAAAAATAGAATTTCTATTCGAAGAAATAAAAAATGAGATTGGTCACGATTTGTCAAAGAGCTATAATGATATGTCAGAAGAAGAAAAGCATACGTTTTGGTACGGATATTTTGAAAAATCATTTTATGATAAAAAAGGAAAGACACGCAGAACATGGGTAGGATTTAATACAATTATTGGTGGATATATTGTTATTTCAAAAGCACCTATTAAAGAAGAAATTAAGAGTTCAAAAAAAATGATGAAATGTCCAATTTGTGAGGGGACGGTTTTAAATCATCATAAGCCACTTAAATTTGGTAACGTAGATATTCGTGAAATAATCAATCAGCCTATTAATAAAGTATTGAAAACAGTTGGTGATTTACCGGCACTTGTTAAATTGAAGTCTATTGTTGGTGGCGATATGGTATTGACAGAAGATGTTTCTTTATTGCCAAGAAAAGCACAAGTTGCACTGAAGATGTTTGAATTAGAACAAGCAAGCTTTTCAAACTATGAAATGGTGTTACAAAATGTCTTACCATTCTGGGGCGAAATAAAAGGAAATATCGAATCCATTAGTATTAATAATCAAGTAACTGTTTGTGATTTCCCTAATGTTTATGAAACGAGAGAAACCATTATAGATAAGTATTTCACAAATGGTAAATATAAAAAACTTACGTATGTATACGAAGCGTTTGGATACAAAAAATTAGTTACCCAAATTAATAAAATTAAAAAGAGTAATCCATGTCCATTTTGTAAAGGTAAGAAAGTGATAACCGAAGATAATCTACATGATGGTGTCTTTAAACTAACAATTCCATGTGTAACTTGTAATGCAAGTGGTATTAATGACGAAGGGTTAAAAGAAGTTGTTGAGGGCGTGGATGTACAAACGTGGTTAACTGGAAAAGTAAGTGATGTTGTGAATGAAAGCTTATTAACAGAAGCTGTTGGACAAATACCAATTTTTAATCGCATACGTGAGTTGGATAAACGAGATATGATGGCGGTTTATGAATGTCTTGAGAAAAATAACTAGTGATGGATTGTCAATTGCAGTAGTCATAAAAATAGGAATATAGGTTTTTAATTATATAAATATAACATGTTAAATTGTTATTTAAATCGTTAAAAATAGTTGACCCTCACACAATGTCATTGTTTAAGATAAAGTTGAGCTTCAAAGTAGATGTAACTTATAGGAGGAAATCATGTTTAAAATAGGGGATTTTTCAAAACTATCTTCCATTAGTATACGAATGTTGAGACACTACGATAAAGTGGAATTACTACAACCAGTAAAAGTCGATGAGCAGAGTGGATATCGATTTTATTCAGCAGACCAATTAAAAAAAGTAAATCAAATTCAAACGTTAAAAGCTATGGGGTTTAATATTGCTACCATCAAAGAAATAATAGAATGCGATAATATAGATAGCATAAAAGAGCAATTTTTAAATCGTAGTGCTCAAATTAAAGAAGACATGAATAACCTCCAAAAACAATTACGTCTCCTCGAAGACTCAATGAAAATGATGAGAGAGGATGTTGTTGAGATGAATTATCATGTTTCAATAAAAGAAATTCCAGAAAGAACTGTAGCTAGTGTTAGAAAGATTATTCCATCGTATAATTGCGAAGGTGATTTATGGAGTGTATTAATGCAAGAAATTCAAATGAAAAATATTAGTATTGCCCAACCGAGTTATAGTATTGCGGTTTTCCATGATCGTGAATACAAAGAAAATGATGTAGATATAGAAATACAGCTAAGTATTCTAGGTAAGCACGAAAATACAAAAGACGTTACATTTAAAAATATGGAATCGACTAATGTAGCTTCTATAACAGTTAATGGAAGTTATGAACAGATGACAGCTGTAAATGAGGCTGCGGCAAAATGGATTGAGACAGAGGGTTACAAATTAGCAGGCCCGATGTTTAATATTTATCATGTGAGCCCAGCGATGGAAGCGGATCCTAATAAGTGGGTTACAGAAGTTTGTTATCCAATAAACAAATAAGTAATAAAAAAGGCATGTTTTATGCCTTTTTTATTTTATGAATATCTCAAAATATATAATTTTTCCTCTTTACAGTTTTCGTATCGGACTACATAAGGCAATAAATACTTCAATTATTTTAGTAAAAGCAGCTAAAGCAAATATAAATACAGGATTGTAGGCTGAAATAATTCCACCTACTAATGCCCCCAATGGCATAGATAATCGTGTAAGTACACGAGAAAAACCTAAAACACGTCCTTGCAAATTGGATGGAACAGTTTCCTGCCGAATTGATGTAACAATCGTATTCCATGTGATATTACATGTCATCGCGATTCCGAAAGCAATTCCGGGAGCGAGCCAATATGTACTCCACAAAGCAAATGTTAATCCAAGCGCTCCCAAAAATAGGAGTAAAGGAATAAGTATACCACGTCGAAATTTCTTTTCTAAAGGAACGGCAATTAAGCTTCCTAAAAGCCCACCTATTCCTATTAAAGTATAATTATAACCACTTTGTGCGGAGGTAAGATTTAATGTCGATAATAAATAATACATAAGTACACCTAAAACAGCACTTGCTCCAAAGTTACCTACCATAGCTTGAAGTGACAAAGCTATATTTAACCGATCATTTATGAGCCATTTAAATCCATCAAACAAATCATTTAGTACATTTTGCAATGTCTTTTTATCAGTATTCTTTTTATTTAAGTTTTTCATAGAAGGTAATATAATCACAGCAATTAATGTAGCAATGAATGAAAGAACATTAATCCAAAGTACTTGAAAGCCGCCAATAAAAGATATGAAAAGCCCAGCTATGATTGGACCAAACAAACTAGCCAATTGATTAACCATTTGATATAAAGAATTAGCCTTCGTTAATAATGCACCTGCGATGTGTGGAATGACTGTAACTGTTGTTACATCAAAAAGCATGGACATAACTGCTAAGATAAAAGTAATTACGTATAAATGCCAGACTTCTAATAGATGTAATGCATGTAAAATTGGTACGAGACTTACTAAAATAATATTGGTAATATCCGCCATCCAAAGTAACTTTTTTCGATCATATCGATCAACTAGTACACCAACTAAAGGGCCAAATAAAACGATTGGCAATACGTTAACAGCAAATAAAGAACTCATAATTACAGCTGAACCAGTTAATTGATAGGCAATCCAAGGCAGTGCAAAAGTATATAGTGAATCCCCGATTCGTGAAATGAGTAAACCAAAAATAAAAATCTTGTATTCTTTTGAAAAAGTTGTCTTGACAGTTAATCTTCGTTCTTGTACAAATTTCACAATTGTATGACCTCCCTTTTTTATAGAGGAATTTGAAAATAATCCGTCCAATATGTATTAAATATAGAATTCTGTAAGAAGTTGTTGAATCCTACTTTATAATATTGATTTTATATAAAATTGTAGGGAATAGAAATTAGGGCGGTTTTTATGCGAGGAGGCGGAATGATTCGAGAACAAAAGGGGTTGCTGGATAAAGAGTTAATCTTATGACCTTTTCCGCAATTATTGTTGTTAGCAGAACTTTTGAAAGAAGATCCTACATTAATATATCCCTTTTTTAGTTAATACTAGCCTCCTTAATACTAGTTAATACAAGGAGGCATTAAATTTTTAATAATTAATGGTATGTGTATCCTCCATCAGGAAACAATACATTACCCGTAGTAAAACTATTTTGCATTAAATATAGGACAGTATGTGCAATTTCATCATTATATCCAGCTCGTTGTACAAGTGAAAGAGATTTATAAGCTTTGTAAGCAACTAGTCTATTTTCGTTTTGTTCATTTTCTCTTTGTATTGTTCCAGGAGAAACCACATTAACTCTAATAGGAGCTAATTCCACAGCTAAAGCCTTCCCTAAACTTTCAATAGCACCATTGCAAGCTCCATAGGCAGGTGCGCCTTTAAGTGGTCTTTGACTAAATGCACCAGACATTAACACAATCGATCCAGAGTTTGAAAGAAAAGGAATTGCATATTTTACGGCATAATATTGAGGCCAAAACTTTCCGATGAAGCTACTTTCAGCAATTTCCTCTGTAGAGGTAATTGGTCCAAGTGTGTAAGAGGCTCCCGGTGTGAATAAATGATCAAAGTTCCCAACTGTCTTGGAAAAATTTTGTAATTGCTCTTTATTTTGATTATCCAATATATAAGTTTGAAGATGATTGTTATTTATTACTTCTCGAGCAACTTTTAATTTTTCTTCCGAGCGTCCGGCAATAATAACATGTGCGCCTTGTTTAATTGCTTGTGTTGCTGTTGCTAATCCAATACCAGAACTCCCGCCAATGATAACAATACGGCTATTTTTTAATGTAGTAATAGACATATTTTAGCCACTCCTTTAATAAAAAATTTAGAATATAACTAACTGTGCTATGCTTTTATTATTCGCTAAAAGGGAGCAAGTGAAAAGTACGCACTTTATATGTACATAGTCGCAAATTTCGTACTAATCGCTATACATGCGGATAAGTAATAGGAAAAATTTCTAAATATGGTTTATCCGGCATTAACGGGCAGTAAAACTCTCACCTCAAAGTTAGGAAAATGCAAGGAAGTTAGGTAAGAGATCAATAGCCCGTAAAAGCCCGATTGGTTCAACTAATAATCAGTGTGGGATGAACAAAACCCCCACTGATTAAAGTTTCACTTTATGATATCTGAGGAGAGGTGAGAAAAATGGATTTACAAGAACCGAAGTTAAAAGGGGTAATAGCAACATTACAAATAATCGGTGGGAAATGGAAGCCACTCATTTTGTTTATTTTGCTAACAGATGGAATGAAACGTTTTGGTGAATTAAAGCGATTGATACCAGATATATCTCAAGGGACGTTAGCGAAGCAATTACGTGAATTAGAGCAAGATCAACTAATAAAACGCGAAATTTATCAAGAAATACCACCTAAAGTAGAATATAGCTTAACTGAACATGGAAAAACAGTCAGTACTGTTTTGGATAGTATGTGTAGTTGGGGAAGAGGGCATTTAGAATATATAGATAAAGATAAACCATAAAAATGTTATGTAAACTTATTGTAGTGTGAAGGGAAATATTGTTTTAATAATTTGTATTTTATAATATATAATTAAGGAGTGTCGTAGGTTATTATACATATTTAATTTATTTTTACAAAGGGGAAGTAATAAGATGAACGAATTAGAGTATAAAAGCTTCTATAATAAAGTAGGAAGATTAAATGGATGGGATTTTAGCAAAATAAAATGTGAAACTGTAGGAGATACATGGGACTTTTATAGTGAGGTAAAAGAAAGGTGTAAACCATCACATATTTTACTTGATGTTGGTACAGGCGGAGGAGAAAATGTACTTAACATAGCATCATCAGTTAAATTGTTGATTGGAATTGATAATTCTAACGGCATGATTGCAACGGCACATTCTAACTTGAAAAAATCAGGTGTACAAAATGTTGAGTTTCTTCAAATGGGTTCTGAAGCTTTAACATTTCCACATGCACATTTTGATATTGCTTCAAGTTGTCATGCCCCGTTTCTGGCATCTGAGTTAGCGAAAGTAATGAAAAAGGGTGCCTTTTTCTTAACACAACAAGTAAGTGAGAATGATAAATTAAACCTGAAAGAAGCATTTGGTAGAGGACAATGCTTAGGTGAACGGGATGGTACTTTAAAAGAAAATTATATGAATGAACTTATTAGTGCAGGATTTGATCTCGTGCAAGTACGTGAATATGATGTTACTGATTATTACAGTAGGTCTGAAGATCTCATTTTCTTATTAAAACATACCCCTATTATTCCTAGATTCGGAGAACAGGAAGAGGATTTTACTATTTTACAAAAGTTCATTGATACGTATAGTTCTGAAAAAGGGATTCGTACTAATTCAAAAAGATTTATGATTATTGCTGTTAAATTATAATGTATTTTAGTGTAAAAGCTGCTTTTCATTTAAAGAAAAGCAGCTTTTTGTGTGGAAAAGAATACAGGAAATACTTGAAAATAATAGAAATAAATAAAATGTAAATTAAAAAATCAAAATATGGAGGATAAATGTTTTGAAACGTTACTATATTAGCAATGAAAAAATAAATGTACATATTACTGAATGGGGGAATAATGACAAGCCCGTTATCTTTTGTTTACATGGATTAGGTAGTACGAGTTTAAGTTTTATAGAAATTGCTGAGGAATTAAAAGAAGAGTATAGATTTATCTCCGTTGATGCACCTGGACATGGTAAAACACCCCCATTTGAAAGAACAGAAGATTATGAGATGCACAATTTAGCAAATTGGTTAAATGAAATAATAAATGAATTGAGAATCGAATACTTCTATTTTCTATCACATTCATGGGGAAGTTTTGTAGCGTTATTTTATTTGTTAAATCATCCAGAAAAAGTACAAGGAAGTATTCTTATTGATGGTGGATATCAAACAAAAAGGCTTCGAGAAGAAACGTTGGAAGAAGAAATTGCTTATTATGAAAAGGACTTTGATGAATACGTTTTTAATAATTGGGACGAATTTTTCAAAAGTGAAAAAGAAGCTTATACTAGGTGGTCTTCATTGTTAGAAGTTGCTGTAAAGGATCTAGGGATCGAAATGGATAATAAAGTATGGTGGCATGCCAGGGGGAATACAGCTAGTAATATAATAAGAGGTATGCATAAAGATGAAACAATAGATATATATGAGAAGCTACCGGCTAATATTGTATTACTTCGAGCTACAGTCCCACAAGTTTGGGCGGATTATAGAGATAAGACAGCAAATGTTTTTAAAGAGAAAACGGACAGTATAGTAAAAGTAATTCCTGATACTACCCACATGTTGCACTGGGATAAACCGGAAATTGTTATAGCGGAAATAAAAAATAATTGGAGCTAACATATTCATACTAAAGTTGTAGTTTCTATATGAAAAATCCATCCTTCCGTTTGATTTTATCTATTTATAAGTGTAATACAATACGAATAGATAATAAGAAATGAAGGGGAATGTAAAGTGATTACACATATATCAGATATAAAACTACAGACGGTTTCCATAGAAGGGGTAAAACAAGTTTATAAGGACATATTATCTTTTCCAATAAAAAAAGAAACAGCATCCTTCATTCAATTTGAAGTAACAACTTATACAACAATTAGTTTTCAAGAAGTGTATGAACCAATCGCACCTGCACATTTTGCTTTTGAAATTCCATATTCAAAATTCCATGAAACAGCAAAATGGTTAAAGGACTCTGGATTACTCATTGTAAAATGGCAAAATGGAAATGTAATTGGTGAAGAAAATGGTCTATTCAATTTATACTTTAAAGACGGAGATGGAAATCTACTCGAAATTATCGCACATAGTTATGTTAAGGAGGATGTATTAGTACCACACTCACCTTTAAACATTTTATACGTAAGGGAAATTGGTCTTCCTGTTAAAAGTGTACCTATTTTTAGGGAATGGTTAAAATCAAATCTAAATATGAAAACGATGGAAGACGGGGATATTTTTAACTTTGTAGTTGGTGGCACTGCTTATGTCGTCGCAACTTGGTGGCAGCGACCTTGGATTCCAATCGCGATGAAAGCTCTATCACCGAAAGTACACGTTTCTTTCGGAACACCAGACGTCGCATTTTTACAGCGAATCCAAAATAACTTTAAGAAAAATAGTGTATCATTTGAATGTAAACGTAATGAAGTATCATTTATTGAGCAAGGATATACATTTTCAATTGTGCATACATCAGAGTTTCATTCTGATATTCCTAAACAATTAAACTTACCGCTTTCTATTTAAGGATGAAAAGCGGTAAGTTTTTTGTATATTCGTGAAGAAGGTTTTAGCTAGGGTTACAGTGAATTTAAAGAGAAGTACAAGGTGTTATTTTAATTTATGTTAAGGGGAGAAATGAAGTGGTTTTAGGTAATCCAATTGCAAAAGGGAATACTGCAGAAATTTATTTAACTGATGATAAGGTTGTAAAATTATTTAAAGATTACCTCCCAGATACAGAGTCTATGAATGAAGCAAAAAAACAAAAATATGCGTATTCATGCGGGCTGCCAGTTCCAAACATATTTGAAGTAATAAAGATACAAAATAGACAGGCAATTATTATGGAACATGTAAAAGGGGACAACATTGGTGATCTTCTGCTTAATAATTTAAATGAGGCAGAGCGTTATATCAGCCTTTGTGTGAATGAGCAAAAAAAGATCCATGCTATACATGTAAATACAGATGAAATGGAGTTAATGAGGGAAAGGTTAGAGCGTCAAATTAAATCTGTGCATAAATTGGATGAACGCAAAAAGAAGGATATATTACAAAAATTAGATTTTATTACATTTGATTTTAGGCTATGTCATGGAGATTTTCATCCATTTAATTTGATTTTGAGTAAGGAAGAGAAAGTGAAAGTTATAGATTGGGTAGATGCTAGTTCAGGTGATATTCGCGCAGATGTATTTCGAACATATTTGTTGTACTCACAATCTTCGGTAGAATTAGCTGAGATGTATTTACATATATATTGCAGTCGTACCGGCATATCAAGAGATGAAGTTTTTCAATGGGCTCCTATTATTATTGCAGCTAGATTTTCTGAAAAAGTATCACCGCAAAATGAAGTGTATTTGAGAAGATTATTGAATCAGTATTTATAAGTCATAAAAAAGGTTGTCAGCTAATTAATAAATGCTGTTGTTTAACCAAAGTTTCCTTGCAGTTAAACAACGGCATTCTTAAATATTGATATAGGTATTCTTATTTTCGATCTTCATCCTATAAAGGTTCATAATCCGTACTTGTTCCTCCGTTAATTCTTCTTTATCCCAATACATATGCATTAAGCTATATTCAAAAATCTCCTTTAATTTAATAAATAACGGAAACTTGTCTTTCATCTCTTTTGGTAGCTCATTTTCCTCTTGGTAGCCTTCAAATAGTGCTTTTGTAATAGAATACTCATAGTCAACGATATTCCCATTTCCAGCAAATGAATATTCTATCGCACTATAAATAGGAACGGCTAAATCGAATATGTAAAAATGTTTTTGGAATGAATCCAAGAGAATATCAACTTAACAAAATGCCTATTCAATCATTTGTTAAACTAAATTTAAATAAAGAAGGGGCGTTTAAAATGAATATTTCTAGAAAAATAGAGGTTGAACAGTTACGAGACAGGAAGAGTGAGCTATTTGATAAAGAGGTACTTAACATATTAAATGGTCAAGTTATGTATGAAGAATTTAAAAATAAAAAGCTAATGGGTGATTCTGATTATGCACCATTTAATGAGGCAATGTGTGTGAACTCGGCTACTACTCAAGTTTTTAATGAAGAGTTTATTAAAACAAGAGCGAAAGGACATAACAGTTCAGTAGAAAGTTATATAAAAAAGGTTATAGATCCGTTAGAAAACCTTTTTACGAAAAAGTATAAATGTATTGTTCTATGGTTTGGTGAAGATATGTTTTGCCAAATGAACTTACTTACCATACTTTCTCACCTTGAACAGTCTGCTTATGAAGGGAAGGTATACTTAAATAGCTTTAGAGAGGATGAATTTAAAGTAAATCAAATTGAACTTGAATTGGGGAATTATTCTTCTATATACAATGAAGTACTAGTAAACCATAAAAAGACCTCTCATAAGGTGCCACCTGTAATGTATCAGGCTATAGACTTATTTTTAGAAATGTTAACAGAAGATAATGCAGTAATGAAATTCATCTCTAAAAATAAAGATTTATCAACTCGTGAATTATTAATAAAGTTGTTTTATCTTTTTCCAACAATCGGATATGGAGATACTCAGTACATAGAGCTGATTAATAAAATAAAGAAGAAAGCTACACCAAAAATATAGGTGCAGCTTTCTTCTTATAATTGCTCAAGTAATTCTAATTCTTTTTCTACAAATAGCATTAGTTCTTTAATTGTTTCACCAGAAAAATCAAAACGAATACCGGCTGCATCATACACTTCTTTTATAGATTGCGAGCTTCCTAGTGATAATGCCTTTTTATAATTTTCTAGCGCTTGCTTAGGATCCTCTTTATATTGTTTATACATTTGTAATGCACCAAGTTGGGCGATCGCATATTCAATATAATAAAATGGTACTTCAAAAATATGGAGTACAGGTAGCCAACTCGTTGCTATCCAGTTTTCGTAGCCATCAATATGTATGACGCTAGACTGATAATGTTTTTGAAGTTGTAAGTATTTTTCATTTCTTTCTTCAGAAGTATGACTTGGATTTTCATACAGCCAGTGTTGAAATTGATCGACAATAAGCATAATAGGTAAATATGAAATAACATCTTTAAAGAAGTTAATTTTTGCTTGTTTTAAATCTTTTTTGTCTGTATAGAAGGTATCCCAATAATTAAGCGAGAATAACTCCATTGTCATACTGGCTAGCTCAGCTGTTTCAGCTGGAATTTCTATATACTGTCGTAATTTTAATGGTTTTATGAGTTCGTTATGAATACTATGACCCATTTCATGTATAAAAGTGACAATATCATCTTGTGTATAATTTAAGTTCATAAAAATATAAGATAATTGTGAAGCTGGTAAGTACTCACAAAAGCCACCAGCTGCTTTTCCTTTGCGGCTTGTTAAATCAAGACAATTGTGTTTATACATTCGGTTTAAAAGTGCTGAAAATTCAACATCTAGTTTATTAAAGATATGAGTGCTCTTTTCAATTAAATCATTTTCATTTGCAATAGGTTTAAGTACTTTTTGATCTGGAGTTACAGCTGATACATCCCACGGGCAAAGCATATCCAATTGCAGTTTATCTTTTTTCTCAAGCAATATTTTATCTTTAAGAGGCACAACATACTTACGTATGGATTCAGCTAGTTCATAGCAATCTTTCGCTGAATAATCAAAACGCTCGTATTTTTTGAACATATAATCGCGATAATTCTCTAGTTGAATATTTTTTGCTTTTTGATGGCGAATTTCAATTAATTGATTTAATATGTTTTGGAGTTCTTTTTCAACAGATAAAAATTGTTCAGAAATAATGGTTTTTGCCTTTTTACGGGTGTCACGATTCGAATCTTGTAAATAGGATTGTAATTCTGTTATCGTTTTTTCTTCTCCGTCCCAAATTCCACTTAATCCTCCAGTGATTTCAAAGTACTCTGTGACTAATTTGTCTTCCTGTATTTCTAATTCGATATTTTCCTCACAAAATAACTTTTGAGCATTTTTTATTTTTGTATCTAATAAACCATATACGTTAGAATCTAATTCCATTCGAAAAGGTGACTCTAAATATTTATTATCCAATAAATTTTGGTACCGCTTTAAAAGTGGCTTTACAAATTGTTGATCATGTTCAAAAGTATCCTTTATTTCTTCATCATCCGTATTACATTGAAAGGCGATGTAATGTGATCTTAATTGTTCTTCGATGTCCCAAATTACTTTTGACTGCTCTTTTAACCAATTTTCAAGGTCTAGTTTTGAAGAAATCATTTTATTTAATAAAGTCGAAAGAGTTTTTTCCAATTGTAGTACATTACTAATATCAATCGTATTTACATGTTGCATTATATATCCCTCACTTTTTATTTATTCATAGAGATATTCTATTTATTAATTGTAATTCCCTTGTTAAGTGGGGTAAATGTGAAATAATGTTAAATTTAATAATTAAAGAAGGTATTTATATGTCAAAGTAAAAAGTTTATCGTAAATGAAAATATATGGAGGGGTGCTGCATGAGAAAGGGAAAGAAGTTACTTGTATTTTTATTTCCACTTGCTTTATTATGTGCCTGTGAGAATGACATTGAAGATGCTAAAAGTGAAGAGTCTATAGTGATGGATATTGCTACAGCCGCGGTAAAGGAGGAATCTTTTTTTAGTGCTGCTATAAGAGATGAAAAAGAAAGAATATTAGATTTAGAGATTGCTGATAGCGAAGATGGTAACGAAATAAAAAATGATATTAATAAAAGATTGGTGATACAAGGTGTAACGTCTTATAAAATCAATATAACTCAAAGAAATAGAGAAGTTGTAAAGGCAGAGAGTAGATGGAATCAAGTTTTTGGACATATATTTGATGACGTATTCAGAAAAAATGGATATGAAGGGTTTGGTATTCAGCAAATAAATTATAAAAAGAATCAACCTGTTACCATTGATATAAAAACTAAGATTAGCGATGATGAAGTAGGGGCGAGAGGACTTGGACAGAAAATAGAAAAAGAAGTTGAAGGGGTACTTAAAACAGAAGAAGTAAAGAAATGGATTGAAAATGATTCATATGCTATTGGGATTTACGATATAGATGATCGGAAAATTAACTAATTGAGGAATGAATGCTATATGAATAAAAAATCTATATAATTACTGGAGGAGGTGTAATATGTATAAGTATTTACATATTTTAAACGACATAGAAAATATGATTCAAAATGGAGAAATAAGAGAAGGAAAGAAATTACCGTCTATACGGTCACTCGTTACGCAATATGAATGTAATAAGGCAACAGTTATACGTGCTCTTCATGAATTAGAAAAGCGTCACATTATATATTCTGTCCCTCAAAGTGGATACTACGTTGTTAAAAAATCAGAGAGTACTATAGAAAATAACGAGATAATTGATTTTGCCTCCTCAGCACCAGATCCAGATGTTTTTCCGTATTTAGATTTTCAACATTGTATTAATAAGGCTATTGATACGTATAAAAATGATTTGTTTGTATATGGAACGCCGAAAGGCTTACCATCTTTAATACCAGTTATTCAAAAACAACTAGCAAATTATCAAGTCTTTACAAAAGAAGAAAATATTTTTATAACATCCGGTGTTCAGCAGGCACTTGCTATATTAACTTCTATACCATTTCCGAATGGAAATGAAACTGTATTAATTGAACAACCAACATATCATCTATATATTGATTATCTAGAAATAAATAAAGTTCCTGTAATCGGTATTAAACGTACGAATGAAGGTATCGATTTGAATGAATTGGAGCAAATATTTCAAACCGGAAAAATAAAATTCTTCTATACGATACCGAGATATCATCATCCGCTTGGAACGTCTTATTCTAAAGATGAGAAAGAAAAAATCACACTATTGGCTAAGAAATACAATGTATTTATAGTGGAAGATGATTATTTAGCAGATTTAGAAACTGATTCAAAAGCAGATCCATTATATAGCTTGGATAATTGTAGTCATGTCATATATTTGAAAAGTTATTCGAAGATTATTTTTCCAGGTTTACGGGTTGGAGTTGCGGTCATTCCACCATCCATTGCAAATGCGTTCTATACATACAAAAAGATACTAGATATTGATAGTCCGATGATTTCTCAAGCGGCTTTAGAAATTTATATAAAGAGCGGTATGTTTGAACGTCATAAAAGTAAAATTAATTCTTCCTACTATAATAGATCAATAAAACTAGCAGAAACATTAGAAAAAGTGCAAAATGAAGATCCATCATTATTTACATATAATAGACAAAACACATTTGGAATACACACTTGTTTAGAAATGCAGAAAAACACAGTTACAGAAACATTTATACAAAAATTAGGTGACAGGCAAATAAGTGTCGATACTATTGATAAGAATTATATGAGGAATTTTCCTAAAGAAAAACTGTTAAAGTTAAATGTTTCGAATGTAAAAGAAGATAAGATTGAAGAAGGTATTCGTAAAGTAATTGAGGAAATCAAGCAATTAAGACAGTTTAATTTTCAGTTTAGAAAAGAATAATTTGAATTAGGAGGTTCGTTGTGAGGCGCAAAATCATTCTCTTGTTTGTATGTAGCGCTATAGTGGCAGGTGCAATTGTTGTGATTACATATTATAAAAAAGAGGATTAATGCATAGCAGTTGCAAAGTATTCAAGAGGTATTATCGTAGATTAAAATAACGAACCTATAACTAATGTGAAAATTTATGAAGATTCAATTGAAAGTAATATGCGTAGTATTTCAAATGCACAAGGTGAATTTGAAATACCACATGGAGTTTGTGGTGAAATTGCATTAAAATTAGTTACTCAGAATGGGGAAGTCTATACGAGAAAATATGATAAGAATCATGTGTAAGAAGAAAACTAAAGGTGAATAAAATGAAACCATTACAGAGAAAAGTAGCAGTTGTGGACGGAGCAACTATATATGTAACTGAATAACTATATGTTTTTTAAGAGCGCTCTTAGAAAAGAGTGCTCTTTTTCATTAATGTAAATATTTACTTAGCATCTTTTTAAAATGATTTTTATCATAATTTACATATTGCGTAGCTGTATTTCGTATTGGATCTCCGGCATAAAATCTTTCATACAATTCGTGTCTAGATCCTAATGGACTTCCAATGATATCCCAGGCTAACTTAAATAATTTTGTGCGTTGTTCGGCATCTATATTCGTTCCTTTAAAGTGCTTTTTCAATAAATTAGCTATCGGACTTTGGAAGTCATTCGAGCTCGAAGGAAGTTGAATGAACCCACCTGCTCCAATTAATTGTAAAATTTCTATTGCACGGGGATAATATTTGGAACCAAGATTCCTTGCAGTTTCGATATATTTAAAATTCGGCAAATAAGTTTTCGTTTCATTTGTAGTACCTTCAACTTCTGCAGCAATTAAAAGTGCGCGAATTGTTTCGATTTGCATAATTAATTCCCCAAGCTTCTCTTGAACATGCAAATAAGTAGTAGCACCGATCGCTTCAGCAATTTCACAAGCAATTGCAGTTATAAATTCTAGCTTTACTACTAATCGTACAATTGCTTGGTGATAAGCTAAACTACTAGAAGCTACATCTGACTTTATTGCCCATAACGCTTCAGGGTTGTTATATAGTAAGACTCGTTCCCATGGTACAAATACATTATCAAAGATTAATAGTGCATCCATTTCATCGTACTGTGAGCTAAGAGGGGAATCAACTGTAATTGAATGTGTATTCGCAAATGGTTCTCTACAAACCATATGTAATCCAGGGGAATTGGCTGCCACGATGAGAAAGTGAGCTAAATCTTTTTGAGTATCAGTCAGTTTTGCTAATGGATAGATTAATAAATCATTTGAATAAGGAGAAGCAGTACCAATCATTTTAGCACCACTTAAATAAATTCCATCAGAAGTTTTTTTCGTAACTCTTAGTAATCCTAAGTCGTTTGTATTCAACATTGATTCTGTAGATCGATTTATTTGTGGATCACGTTGAACTACGCTTAAGAATAAGTGATTATCTCTTGCTTCTTCATAATAAGATGTAATTTTATCTGGAAACTGTGCATCGAATTTTTTATAAAAATATTTTGATACGTACCAGCCAGTAAGTCTCGATCTTGCGTAATCAGATAGTCTACTCATTACACCGTCTGTAGCATAACTCCACGTTTCAAAAGCGGTTCTCCTCATTAATAATTCGTTATAGGAATTCGGAACTAAAAAGGCTGTATGGACAAATTCTTTCGTTTTTGGACTAACATATCCAACAGAATCTCTTCGTATTGGATCATCAAACAATGTAAATAAATTAGAAATGGTACTTAATGTTCCTGCAAAATGTTTGTCTGTAGTTACATCTACTTTTTGTCCATAGAGCCAAACGTTACGACCATCTTGTAAGCTCTTTATATAGTAATCTTTCAAATTTTGCATATTTCCTCCTTCTAAAGACTATTCATATATTTGGACATCTTTTAATGGTGGGGAATATACGTGGAAAGTTATTACTGCTGAATCTGTAGCATTATACATTTTATGCACAGTATCTTTTTTTACTGTGAAAATATTTCCCTCTGTAAACTCTTCAATCCGCTCGCTATTATTTTCGTACGTTATATTTTGTAACGTACCATTGACTATTAGTATACATCCTACAGATATTCCATGATCGTGCACAAAGGTCTTTGCTTTGCTGGGGAAATTTAATACTAAAATCTCTACGAATTCAGACTGATAGATAACGTTCCTTCCGTATTCAAGATTAACTGGTGAAGTAATAAAAGGAGCTATTTTATGAAGTGAAATATTTAATGATTGAATAGTGTGTATTAAATTGAACGTATCGTAGTTACATAGGTTATTAAATGCCTTTCTTATGTTATGAATCAATTGCATGTACAACTTCCTCCTAAGCATTTGCAGTGAAAGAAAGTAATCTCCTATTATATCGTGTGTAGTCGATTACATAACATTGTATTGAATAAATTCAAAAAGGTGACTGGTTTTAATTGGGTAATATTTGCTCTGGACTACATGGTAATTAATTCCTTTTTTATGGTATGCTTGAACTATAGCCCGCTTTCTATTGGAAAGGTGATGAAATAAATGGCAGTTCTTTTAGTGGATAATCTATATCAAATGTCTATTGTTTTACTGATCTTATGTTCATTTTGTTTTTATAGATATTTAAAGAAAATAAAAAGGGAAAGAAAGCTTACAGGTTTTGAAATTACGATGTATATCGTGACGCAACTTGCGTATTTCATTTGGGCGGCAACGACTTTTCTTAAAATGTTATCAGAATAGTAATCTTGAAGTATTAGACGCTGAACAGAAAGGTACAGGAGCATTAAAGGTATAAACGTGGGCAAGGGTAATTTATCATCTATTAGGTAAATAAATTTAGTCGAAATTTAGATGGATAACAATATTACTTATAACATCTTTATAAAAAGAGAGGATATAAATGGAACAATATAAGTTAATTGTAAAAGGGCCTAAACAACTTGAGTGGGAAACAAATGAAATTAAGGACATACAGGACGATGAAATTATCGTTAAAACAATCGCAGAATCGATAAGCATTGGGGCCGAGTTACCACAGTATAATGGATCCGATGTTACAGATCCGCATCCTTTTTATCCAAGAAAAACTGGATATGAAAGTTATGGTGAAGTGATTGAAGTTGGTAATCAAGTAACACATGTAAACGTAGGTGATAAAGTAGTTTCTTTTTATGGACATGAAACGATAGGGATAGTTAAGGCGCATAAAGTAATTCGAGTGCCTAGTTCTATACAACCTAAAATTGCTTTATTATCTATTCTTTCATGTGATGCCGCTAAAGGAGTATTGAAACTAAACCCGCGACAGGATGAAAAAGTACTTATAATTGGAATGGGAGTTATTGGTTTACTCGCTTGTTATTTCTTAAAATACTATGTAGGCATTGAGCACGTGGATGTTGTTGAGCCTAATAAAAATAGAAGAGATTTTGCAAAGAAGTTTGGTACGAAAAACATATATGATTCAGAAGAGAAAATAATAGAAACATATGATTATGGTTTCGAATGTTCTGCTACAAATAGTGGGTTCCATACTTTGCAAAAAGCTCTTAAAACTAATGGTAAAATATGTATACTGTCTGATGGCAATATAGAAGAACTAACATTAACTGCTAACTTTTATCAGAAAGAATTGCAAATCATTGGATCAAGTGATGGATACGATTATCAAAAGCATGCAGATTGGTTTTTTGAAGAAATAGGAAAAACACCATTTATAGAAGAGATCTTTCAACATGAAATTCATTATACTTCACTCATACAATGCTTTGATGAATTGAGTTTAGGGATAATTAAACCATTAAAAGTATATGTTTCATATGAATAACGAAAAAAATGAGAAAATATTTGTCACATACCTTACAAATGTTTCGTCACATTTATGATTATTAAATGAGGAGGAACACATATGAAAATATTTGTAGCAGGTGCAACGGGTGTAATAGGACGTTCTTTATTGCCAATGTTAATAAAAAATGGGCATACAGTTTTTGCGATGATCCGTAATACTTCGCAAGTAGAAGCAATGAAAAAGGTTGGTGCCATACCAGTAATAGCTGATGTATTTAATAGAAAGGCTGTATTTTCTGTATTAGAAGAAACAAATCCCGATGTAGTTATTCATCAATTAACGTCATTATCTTCATGGGATTTTGAGGATAATGCAAAAATTAGAACAAAAGGCACTCGTAACCTTGTCGATGCAGCTAAAAATGTAGGGGTACAGAAAATAATCGCTCAAAGTATTTCATGGGCGTATGAACCAGGGGATACATTTGCGACTGAAAAAGATTCACTACATATTACTGCTTCCATGCCTCGACAAGTCACTGTTAATGGCATATTGAAATTAGAAGAAGCTGTTACTGAATTACCTGAATCGGTAATACTTCGTTATGGCACATTATACGGACCAGGAACATGGTATGCGGAAAACGGATTAATAGCAAATCAAGTTCGTAATAATGAAATTATTGCATCAGACGGGATAATCTCGTTTATACATGTCGAAGATGCTGCAAGAGCTACTATGCTATCCCTTAATTGGCCTTCAGGAATCGTAAATATTGTAGATAATTATCCAGCAACTAGTAAAGAATGGTTACCAATATATGCAGCAGCGATAGGGGCACCTAAGCCTAAAGTTCAAGATGGGAAAAATAGTTGGGAAAGAGGAGCTTCCAATAATAAAGCACGTAAAGAGTATGGTTGGATACCTTTATTTCCATCATGGTCTGAAGGATTTAACAACTTAATAGGTAAGTAAAACACACCTTTAATGGGAATGATAGTAAAATACACCATTAAAGGATTGGGTTATTATGAATATAATTTGGGAAAGTATTATATTAACTTTTACTGGAATAATTGTTTTGAAAATGACAGGTAGTACATCTGTCAGCCAAATGACAAGAGCTGAAATCATTATAGTTGTATCAATTGGCCGTATTATTGTAGAACCTGTATTAAGTAGAAAAGTAGTCCCATCTATATTCGCGGCTATCATATTTGCAAGCATATTACTTATCATTCATTTCTTTGAATTGAAATCAAGGAAGGTGGAACAATTTTTAAATGGAAGTAGTATTATAATTGTTGAAAACGGAGAGGTTGTAAAAGAGAATTTGATGCAGGCAAAAATGTCGGAGCAACAACTATATATGCAATTAAGAGAAAAAGGAATTCATGATTTGAAGATTTTACAAAAAGTTACAGCGGAACCGAATGGTCGTATTGGTTATCAATTAATAAAAGAAGCACAACCAATAACTTTAGAAATGTTAGAAAAAGTATTAGATCGGTACAATATAAAAAGATAATTTCTCGTGAGAAAAAGCCAATACTATAACGGAAGTATTGGCTTTTTTATTTTTCTACAAACGTAAGGATTAATAAAATAGGATGGATTTTAAACCAATCATTATAATAGATATAGGCTTATAATTGTGCTATATTCAATGGACTTATAGTGAATGTGGTAAAAAATTAATTTGGCATAGGTAGAAGTAGCGTTAAGATTTATAAGTTTTTCATGTGATACTAAAAATGGATTGAAAATAAGGAGATAGATACATAATGGAATTTTGGGAATCAAGTTTTATCGAAAAACAAACGATGTGGGGATTTGAACCTACAGAATCTGCAATTTTGACAAAAGATTTTTTTCTTGAAAAGAACGTTAAGGATATATTAGTTCCGGGTATTGGTTATGGAAGAAACGCAAAGGTATTTATCGAAAATAGTATAAATGTAACAGGTATTGAAATTTCGAAAACAGCGATCGATTTAGCAAGAGAAAACGGACTAGAAGATGTTAGTATGTATCACGGTTCAGTAAACGAAATGCCTTTTAATAATAAACTGTATGATGGGATATTTAGTCATGCACTTCTTCATTTGTTGAATGAACAGGAAAGAGAGAAATTTATTGAAGATTGTTATAATCAGTTAAAACCAGGCGGATATATGGTTTTTACAACTGTTTCTAAAAAAGCTCCCATGTACGGAAAAGGAAAACAGTTGGATAAAGATTATTATGAGATAATGGAAGGTGTAAAAATGTTCTTTTATGATTCTGAATCTATAAAAAAAGATTTTAATCAATATAGATTAGTAAAAGTTTCGGAAATTGATGAACCAAATAAGAACATGGCAAATAAACCTTCAATCAATTTCTTAATGATAAAATGTAAGAAAGAACGATAACTAAAAGTTATTAAGAATGATTAAAGATGTTTATATATTGATTATGCACAAATAAAAAGGACAAGCATATAATATAAATACCTTTTAACTTTAAGTAACCTTAACTTTCGTTAATAGGGTATCTCAAAATCCCCAAAAGAGCACTTGCGGAAACAAGTGCTCTTTTATTTTTTGTTTCATAAATATTTATAGTTGCAAATTTCGTGCAATAAAAATAAATCTGAGAGAAATAATCATATCTTTATTATACGATTATTTCTGAACTACAAACGATATAGCATTTGTTTTTAATTGAATGTGTCTTTCATTTCGAACAATATCATAAGCTAATTCTTTTATTTCAACTTTTAGTTCTTTCCATTCTTTATAAATGCTTTTTAAAGTACTTATCATTTCTTCGGTTGAAAGATTAATTTCAATTAAAGCTTCTAATTCTTCATTCGTTATTGAATCAATTTCTTGTATGTTAGAGTTAATAATTAAACAATTAATACCGCCGTTTTTTGTACCTCTTTTCATAGAGTGGAGTACATTTTTAAAATCTTCTTCTGATCTGACATGTTCTAAACTTGATAGTGCAACGATATAATCATAAGCGTTAGAGTCAATATGATAGTTTTCAATTGCTGCTTCTTCTGTTTTTATAGCCTCGAATACATCATGTTCTTTGCTATAAATTTGTAGCTTTGTTAAAGCGGAATTAAGTAAATCAACACATGTAACGGTGCCGCTAGTATTTTTTATTTTTTTTGCAATGGGAATGCTATTTCTCCCAACGCCAGAGCCAAGGTCAAGTACTTGCAAGTTGTTTTGTCCGTCAAAGTGGTTCATCAAGTCCATAACCGTTTTAACTGGTTTGAAAAGCCAAGAGCCAGCTTCAAACAGTTTATATTGTTCATAGCAAAGGTCGTGATATTTCTTTTCTTCTTGTCTTATGTAATCGATACGGTTCACATTGTTTCAGCTCCAATATTTTTATTGCAAAATGAATAGGTGGGACAGCCTTTAACATTTGTTTGAATTCGAAAAATACCACCAGCATGTGGATACTCTTTTAATTCGTTATCACTCATTCTTGTTCTGGCTGTTGTAACATATAAATCTGTTAAATTAGGCCCACCAAATGTACATGATGTTACATATAACGCGGGAATTGGAATGCTTAATATTTGTTCTCCAGTAGAGGGATTCCATCTAGTTATTTTTGAACCTCCCCAATGTGCAATCCATAAACAACCTTCTTCGTCAATTGTCATACCATCAGGTAGACCATCATTTTCAGAGAAATTGATTACATCACTTGGATTATGAATGTCTCCAGTACGTATATTATATTGATAGCGAACCACTTTTTTAGTAGGTGTATCTATAAAGTAAAAGTATGTATGATCAGGTGACCAAGCAATTCCATTTGATGTATTTACATGTGAAACTTTTTTCTCTACACTTAAATTATGATGTAAACAATACAAGGAACCTGCAGCATTCATACCGTATGTATCTGTAGAACCTGCCCAGAAACGACCAGCTGGATCACATTTTCCATCATTGAAACGATTTTCTATTAAATGTGGTTCAGGGTCAAAAATATGTGTCAGTTTTTCGGTATTTACATTAATAGAATAAAAGCCTTTTTCCATAGCTAAGAGTAGTACATCCTCTAAATATGGAACAACACAGCCAATTTGTTGATTGAGAGCAATTACTCGGTTCGTATTAGCGGTAGGATTGTATATGCATAATTTTCTCTCCATAATATCAACCCAATATAAAAGTTGCTTTTTTCCATTCCAACATGGTCCTTCAGCTAAACTTGCTTTAGCATCTAAAACTAATTCTATATTACTGAACAAGATGTTCACCTCGCGTTATAAGATATTAATATAATTCGATAAGAATAGAGGTAAACCTTTTAGTCAAAGGATATTAAAATTTATACTGTAGAAAAATGACCTTCTCAAGTGATTAAAAAAGTGTATAAACAAGGAGAGGAAAATGCATATGATGTTTTATGAGATTGTTTGCTTTTCTTGTAAGAATATATTTCGTGTTTACGAAGGCAGTGAAAAATATAAGCGATTTAAAGAGAAACCAAAAGGGGCATATTGTTGTGATGAGTGTAGCCACAAAATTCAATTAGAAGCGATAAAGAATTTTTTTAGATAATTTTACGATTTCGATTCGGAAAAGTTTGACAATAAAAGTGTTATAAATTATCATATTAAAAAACTAATATTTAAGGCATAGAAGAGAAGAGTAGTTAAGAAAGAATACGTACAGAGAGCTCTGGTAGCTGAGAAAGAGCGGTATACATCTTAATGAAAAAAGACTTGGAGCTGCGCAAGGAACTAATTTATTTAGGGATGGTGCGACGGGTTCTCCCGTTATAGAGATAGGGTATAAGCATATTTTGCCGTACCTGAAGAGGTTAATATGGTGACATATTAACAAACTGAGGTGGTACCGCGAAGCTAACAACTCTCGTCCTCAAGATGAATAATCTTGAGGGTGGGAGTTTTTTTGTTGCATAAAACTGGAAATGAGAAACAAAAAATAATTGAGGTGAGTAATATATGCATTGGGCGTATGAAGTAGCACATGAATTAATTAGGAAACATCCAAATAAAGAAATGTTTGTTTGTGCATCTGGAATTAGTCCGTCAGGTTCTGTTCATATTGGGAACTTTCGTGAAATCGTAACGACTTATTTCGTAGTAAGAGCACTTCAAGATTTAGGGAAAAAGACTCGTTTTATATTTTCGTGGGATGATTATGATAGGTTTAGAAAAGTTCCAAAAAATATTGATCCATCTTTTGCAAAGTATATTGGTATGCCATACTGTGATATTCCAGATCCGTATGGATGTCATAACTCGTATGCGGAGCATTTTGAAAAAGAGTTTGAAAAATCGCTTCAAGCATTTGGAATTGAAGTAGAATTTATTTATCAACATGATGAATATAGAAGCGGAAGGTATAACGAAAATATATTAGAGGCCTTGTATAAACGAAAAGAAATATATGATATTTTAATGGGTTTTAAAACTAGAGAGTGTAGTGAAGAAGAGCGAGAGAGCTTTTATCCAGCTACATTATATTGTGAGAGATGCGGAAAAGATACAACAACTATTACACATTTTGATGAAGTATTAAAAACAGTCCGGTATGAATGTGAATGCGGAAATGAAAAAGAGTTATCCGTATTAAATACAAATAAAATGAAACTAAACTGGAAAATCGATTGGCCGATGAGATGGATGATAGAGGATGTTATTTTTGAACCGGGCGGTAGAGATCATTCATCAGAAACGGGTAGTTATAATGTATCAAAAGAAATTGCAAGGAAAATATTCAATCGAGAAGCGCCTCATTACGTTGCTTACGATTTTATTGGTATTAAAGGGAATCATGAAAAAATGTCTAGTTCTTCAGGGAATAGTATTACACCAAGCAATTTATTGAAAGTGTATATACCAGAAGTAATTCTCTTTATGTTTGCAAAATACAAACCAGGCGCTGCTTTTCATATTGGGTTGGATGAAGATGTGATTCGTAATTATACAGAGTATGAGCGATTGAAAGATAGTTATGAAAATAAAACGCTCAAAAATGAAGATTTATTTGATGCAATTAAAATCTCTAGAGTTGATAGTGAGATTAAAGAATATCCGAAATTTAATCAAGTAGCAGGAACGTTACCATTATTAAATTTTGATTCAACTATTTTACAGGGGATATTAAAGAAAATAGATAGGAGCTATGCATTAGATGAAATGAGAGCGATAAGTAATCGCGCAGAGTATTGGATAAGAAACTTTCAATCTGAAAAATTAATCGCGGTAAATGAGGAGAAAAATGCAGAGTTTTACTACACATTAGATGAAAGGCAGAAAGAATGGCTAGTAGAAGTTTGTAAAATACTTCGTTCTAATAAAGATTACTCTAACTTAATGGAGCAATTATATGCGATTTGTCATCATGAAAATAAAAAAATAATGAAAGAAAATCAAAAACAATTATTCACTATTATATATAAGCTCATTATGAATCAATCAAATGGTCCTCGTATACCATTATTAATACATGTAGTAGGCATAGAAAATTTCATCACACTATTAGATTTCTAAAACACAGTTAAAAGCAACGCAAGTACCAAAATTTCTAAGTACTTGCGTTGCAAATTTTACTATCGTGAATACATTTTCGGACATTCATCACCACTTGGTTCATAAAAACAATGGCTTTTAAACTGTCCTACAAATGGCTGATTATACCATTCAGGCGGACAAGCTCCAACTGGACGGAAATACCAAAGAGCCCATCGTGCAGGCCAGCGCCATTGACCTTGTAAAACTTTTCGTGCAATTTCTTTTTCTGATTCACGAGCGCGTTGATAAAAATATCCATATTGTACTGCTTCAAATCCGCCGGGGCTTTGATATACAGCGTCTCGTACGGTACGGAGTTGTTTAAAATCTAAGCAATCACAAAATACACGGTTTACTACAACGCATCCAACTAACTCCTCACCTTGGCGACCTTCGCCTTCAGCTTCAGCACGAATTAATCGAGCTAGTAAATCAACATCACTTTCGTTGTATGGAATAAGGGGCATAGTGATACCACCTTTCTGTTATAGTAAAGAGTGTATGTTATAAAACAATCTGCGTGCTTTTTTACATAAAAATAACATTTAATTTTAAGAGGAGCTT
Source organism: Bacillus sp. PK3-067 (assembly GCF_056738645.1). NCBI lineage: Bacteria > Bacillati > Bacillota > Bacilli > Caryophanales > Bacillaceae > Bacillus > Bacillus sp. PK3-067. Next base: position 2,478,823 of record NZ_CP096490.1, read on the forward strand.
GTATAAAAAGAGCTAATTAGTAATAGTAGATAAATATAAAAGGGAGAGGTATTATGTATCGAATTCATAAAGACCATATTATTTACGCGATGTCATCAGAGAATAAACCATGTATGGTGTAGTTTTGAAATAAAGTTGCGATGCTGTATCTCTTTAATCAAAGAATTGTAAATATATGATCAAACTTTTTTATAAAACATAAACCTGCTGGATAAGAAACCATTTGGATTAAACTTTTTTCAAAATGGTTTCTTTTTATTCAACATAGAATACGGTTTAACACAATATTTTTAATCAAACTTTATTTTAAAGCCACACATTGCTTTTTCTTATGGTGAATTTGTTTCTTAGTTATTTCCTGCATTTTATATCATTCACCAATCATGTAATGTTAAGGGAGATGACAAAAGAAAGGAAGGATGTACAAATGAGTATAGTAAAAAACGGAACATTGCAAGTAATTGGAGCAAGCATCTATTATGAGGTGCGTGGCTCGGGTCCAATTCTTCTTTTGATTCATGGTGGGGGTGGTGATGCCGACAAGTTCCATAATATTGCCGACCATCTTGCTAAATGGTATACCGTTGTTACTTACGATCGTCGTGGTCATTCCCGTAGCAATCTCGTCAATAAAACTGAGGATTACCATGTGCAAACACATAGTGAAGACGCTCACCGGCTGCTAGCCAATTTGACCAATGAACCGGCTTATATATTCGGAAGTAGTTCTGGTGCTGTCATCGGACTTGATTTGTGTATACGCCATCCTGGGCAGGTACAGTTACTAATCCCACACGAACCGGTTTTATTACAACTTTTACCTGAAAATGAGTTGAAGCAGGCTATAAATTTCATGGAAGACCTTAAAGGGAATCATAAAAGTGAGGTCATGAAGTTATTGTCAAATATCGATGATAGCAATTCCGGACTATCGAAGGATATGCTAACAAAGCGACTACTCGGCAATTCGTTTTATTTCACTGAGTATGAAATCCCGGGAATTCTCAGCTATACTTTAAACATCGATGCATTAAAGCGCTCATTAAAACCTGCATCGATACAGGTACGTCCAGCCGGTGGAAGTATTTCACGAGAATTTTTTCCTTACCATTGCGCATTCAACTTGGCAGAACACCTCGGAACAGAATTCGCAGAGTTTCCAGGAAACCATGTGGGCTATAACACAGTGCATCATAAAGAGTTTGCTGAGAGGTTACACGAAATTCTTGAGAATTAATCCGGAAACGTATCAATCGGTAGTGTATGAGCACACCAAAGAGTTATAAGACACTTCGTAATTTAGGGTTTTGTCTTTATGTCTAAATTATAATACGATGCATGTTGTTCAAGAAAAGGGCGCGTTTGTTGAAGAATAAAGATAGAAAATGACCAAACTTTTTATAGTATAGAAACTTAAATTTGTTAGATAAGAATTCATTTTGATCAATCTTTTTTCAAAATGAATTCTTCTTGTTTACCATAAATTACGAGTCTGTGAGGTATGTTTAATCAAAGTTTATTTCAAAGCAACATATGGAAGTAGAAATTGGGAGTCGTCTTATATTTGGAACATATGATTGCTTTGAGAATCAAATTGACTCTGAAGATGTTGCGTTTCAAGAATTTGATTGAAACCGAATTAATCCGACGAGTGGACCTGTATATATCAGTGGTGCAGAACCTGGTGACATATTAGCTGTAACGATTGAAAAGATAAAAATTGCAGAGCAAGGTGTTTTAACTACAGGGGTGAACCTTGGCGTAATGGGTGAAGATCTACATGAAAATACAATAAAAATCGTCTTAATACATAATGAACATGTTTTGTTTTCAAATGAACTATAAATTCTGATTAATCAAGTAATTGGTGTGATTGGTACTGCACCGAAAGAAGAGAGCATTTCATGTGCCACACATCAGCTGCCGATGATTTAAAAGTTTGTCAAGTTGTGGATCCACTTAAAACGGCACGAATGGAACTAAGTATGGATTATGTGGAGAAGCTAGGTTTTAATTGCAGTAACTTTCATATCAAGTAAGAATAATAGAAGAAGAATACTTTTGTATAAAAGCATCCTTTTTTTAATTTACGGATTTTGTGAAAAGAGGTAGTATTTATTTTATATAAGTATATTTGAGATTGTGGATTAAAAAGGAGTTCAATAATGGTCAAAATTATGATTGTAGAAGACGATATGAAAATTGCAGAACTATTATCAACATATGTTGCGAAATATAGTTATCAAGGAGTTATTGTATCGGACTTTCAAAATGTATTAGACATTTTTTTAGATGAACAACCAGAGTTAGTTTTATTAGATATTAATTTACCGAGTTTTGATGGTTACTTTTGGTGTCGTCAAATTCGTAGTGTTTCTACATGTCCGATACTATTCATTTCGGCTCGTGAAGGTACGATGGATCAAGTTATGGCGTTAGAAAACGGTGGCGATGATTTTATTCCGAAGCCTTTTCATTATGAAGTTGTAGTGGCGAAAATTCGTAGTCATTTAAGACGTGCATATGGAGATTATGCACCGAAACTAGAAGAGCGAATGATTGAGCAACAAGGCCTTTGTTTATATCCTGAAAGACTTGTATTGAAACTTAGAAACGAAGAGATTGATATAACGAGAAACGAAGCTATTTTATTAGAGACATTAATGAAAAATTATCCGCGTGTTGTGAGTAGGGAAGTGTTGTTAAATAAATTATGGGATAGCGAATCTTATGTTGATGATAATACATTAAGTGTAAATACAACACGTGTGCGTAAAAAGTTACAAACGTTACATATAGAAGGTGCGATTGAAACGATTCGTAGTGTTGGATATAGATTGCATATTACTTGGGATACTGGTATAGAAAAATGATAAGGTTGTTTATACGTGATCATATACCACTTATTTGCTTTACTATAATTCAACTACTAGCTATATTTCTCGTATATTGGTTTGATGGGCATAATCATATTACAACGGCGTTATATGCAATGTTTCTAGGTGTTTTCTTTATGGGAAGTTATTTAGTGTTTCGTTATTTTACACATCGTTCTTTTTATGAGCGCTTAGCAAACCCGATGCAATCTTTGGATGAATCTGTTCAAAAATCTGATTTTGCAGCTGTATCGGCTGCTCTTCAAGAACTACTTGAGGTGCAATATCGACATTATCAAAATCAGCTGCAAATGCAAGAGAGAAAAAATAATGACCATTTAACCTTTATGAATCAGTGGATTCATCAAATGAAAACACCTTTATCTGTAATAGAATTAATTACACAGGATGAAGTAGATTCACGTTTTGAAAGTATAAATGAGGAAACTGATCGATTAAAAAAGGGATTAGAAATGGCTCTGTATGTCGCACGTTTAGAAGCATTTACACAAGATTTTTATGTAGAAAGAGTACAACTATATAAAATAGTGAATGATTCGGTACATGAGCATAAACGGTTCTTTATCCGGAATTTTGTATATCCAGAGCTTGAAATTGATAAGGACATTACAGTAGAAAGTGATGCGAAATGGTTACAATTTTTAATTGGACAAATACTATCGAATGCGATTAAATATTCATCTGGTAGTAGAGAGAAGATTAAAGTGAAAGCTTGTAAGGAAGGTAATAATGTTATACTTGAAATTGCTGATAATGGTGTAGGAATACCGAAGCAAGATTTACCAAGAGTGTTTAAACCTTTCTTTACAGGAGAAAATGGTAGAGATTTTAAAGAATCAACTGGAATGGGGCTATATCTCGTACATGAAATTACGAAGCAATTAGGACATAGTGTAGAAATCCATTCAGAAGTTGGTAAAGGTACCGTTGTACGTATTAAATTTTAAATGTGTAAAAATGACTCAGGCTAAAGAACTTTTGAAATAAGTTTTTTAGCCTTACTTTATATGGATTAAATAAAATGATATAAAAGACTGGTATGATCCTAATAAAAGGTCGTGTAAGTATGTGTAATGACACAATAATAAATAAGGCTGTTAAATGAGAGGTTTTTAATAATTTATTAATATTTAAATAGTTTTTTGTAAGAAAAAAGCTCGCCCTTTGATAGAGCTAGCTTCATGAATTTTAATTAAGTAAACAAACTTAATAATTTATATCCAATTAATCCTAAAATAGTGATAGGAACCATCATTAAGAAAGAAGAAATTCGATTAGCATTAGAGCGTTCTAATACAAGAATCAAGATAATCCCGACTATGACTTCGGTATATCCAACAGGTAACACGTGACTATAGTCTTCAAAATTTAAAAGAATGTGAAGTCCATCCGTTACAAAAACGCCACTAATAAGCGCGCTTCCGAATTTATGAAGTGGATCCGTAGTATCTTTCCATAGAAAACCTGCAACTCCAAAGATAGTTCCTCCTATACATGCACATACAATCCATACGGATATAAAATAAATAGAGTGAGCTACATTTTTAATAACTATTGCATAACCATAGTAGCCTAATACCATACCGAGTAGTGCAAGGATACCAGAAAGTATAGCTGTACGCTTAGAATAACTAAAGCTAGCCACAAAAAAGGATGGAACTAACCAAACGCTTCCTAGATTAGCTAATGAATTCCAATGTCCAGGAAGTATACCTTGCCCCAATTTAGTTAGTATACCAACAATTATCCCTACTATAATCGGGACGAGAAAAATCCTTAAAAACATATTTAACTTTGTGATTTTTAATGTCCTGTCCATAAATTCAATCCTTACATTAATATTTTCTGTAAAAATATAATAGCTTATTACAAGGGAATAATCAATAAAAATTTATCGAAAAACAATAAGTGATTATTGGATAATGAATAACATTTTGTTTTTATACAAAATTTATCCCGCTTTAATGGGCAGTAAGACCCCCACCTCAAAATTCAGCGAAAGCAAAGAAATTAGGTGGGGGTCGGGCTGCCCATTAAAGTCCGATTGGTTCAACTAATAATCAGTGGGGATGAAGAAAACCCCCACTGATTAAAGTTTCACTTTATATAATAGAGAGTGCTTAGAAGTTTACTACTGGGGAAATCTAAAGGACGTATTACAATCAATGTAACTTGTGCTTATTCAACATGAAGTTAAGGAATGATAAATAAACCTAAAAGAAAGCAATCTTTTTAACAGCACATATAATTGCATTTACTCATACAGTACTAGTATGGTACAATATGGTTATTAACGACGGAAAGGAATGATGGGTGGACGATGATTAACTAATCTTATTTTTAAATGTTGAAATTCAATAAATTTCAATTTCTAAAAAATAGGATTAGTCTGCCCAATTTCCATACAACGGTATTGCTATTTATATTGCGCAATAGCTTATTTGGGTATAAATAATGTAATGACTAATCCTGCCAAATTTATTTGGGAGGATTTTTTATTCTCCCTTAATGAAAGGGATCGGTATTTATGAAAGAACTATTAAAATTAAATGATGTTTATGTTGAAATAAAAGAAAATATGTTGTTAGAGAAAATGAATGTGACAGTAAAACAAGGGGATGTTATCGGATTAATCGGTAAAAATGGTGCTGGTAAATCAACGTTACTTCAATTAATAAATGGGAAGATTGAACCTTCAAAAGGTACTGTTGAATGGATGCAAATGAATATGACAACAGCATATGTTGAGCAAGAAATAGAATCTTTTATTAGTAATGATGTAATTGCAAAAGAAGCAGAACTTCTTGCAAAATGGGGCGTGCCAACGAACGATTTTCATACTTTAAGTGGTGGTGAAAAGCTGAAAATTCGATTAGCAAAAGGATTTGCTGAAAATCCTAATGTCTTAATATTAGACGAACCGACAAATCATTTAGATGAGATCAGTACGGGATTTCTCATTAAACAAATAAAAAACATGAAAGGTACAGTTATCGTTGTATCGCATGATCGATATTTTTTAGATGTTGTCGCAACAAAAATATGGTCAATTGAGGACAAAAAATTAATTGAGCATAGTGGTAATTATACGAGCTACATGAAAGCACGTGAGCAAAAAAGAAAGTCGCAGCAGCGTGAATATGAAAAGCAGCAAAAAAAGATAGAACAAGTAGAAACACATATAAAAGAATTGAGTTCATGGTCACAAAAGGCACACGCGCAGTCTACAAAACAAGAAGGTGTGAAAGAATTCTATCGTGTAAAAGCGAAGCGAATGGATGCACAAGTGAAGTCAAAACGAAAACGACTTGAAAAAGAGCTGGAGAAAGCGAAAGTAGAACGTGTGAAAGAAGAGTATTCAGTTGAGTTTTCTATTCAAGCGAACAAAAAAGTAGGAAAACGTTTTTTAGAAGTGAAGCAATTAAAAAAAGACTTTCATGGGAAAGTATTATTTGAAAACGTTAATTTTACAATTCAGCACGGTGAGAAAGTTGCGATTGTTGGACCAAACGGTAGTGGGAAAACAACATTACTGAAGATGATTATGGGAACGGAAACTGCTGAAGGAGAAATATGGATTTCACCATCTGCGAACATCGGCTATTTGACACAAGAAGTTTTTGATTTACCGCTTGATAAAACACCAGAAAATTTATTTTTTAAAGAGACGTTTGAAGAAAGAGGAAAAGTCCAAAATTTAATGAAACATTTAGGGTTCCAAGCTTCTCAATGGAAAGAGCCGATTGAGCATATGAGTATGGGAGAAAGAGTAAAATGTAAGCTAATGGCTTATATTTTAGATGAAAAAGATGTACTCATTTTAGACGAACCGACGAATCACTTGGATCTACCTTCACGTGAACAACTTGAAAATACATTAGCTGAGTATAACGGAACATTAGTAATTGTATCTCACGATCGATATTTTTTGGAGAAAACAACTAACACAAAACTCGTGTTTTCAAACAATACGATACAAAAGCAGCTAGAAGAACCTACGAAAACAAGAGATGATATTGAAGAGCTACGTTTAACGTTAGAAACAGAGAGACAAGAAGTACTAGGGAAATTAAGCTTTTTAACTTCTAACGACAAAGAATATAAAGCACTGGATGAACGGTTTATGGAACTTACGAAGCAGATTAAGGAGCTTTAATGTAAGTAAGGGGGATTAACATGGATGAAGAGAGATTCACTAAGTTATTTAAAATAGATTGTGGAGATATATACCTACAAGAGTTTACGGTCAAAGATGCAGAGAGTATTTATAACATATCCAATCAACCGGAAATAGAAAAATTTTTACCGGACTGGAAATCGATGAAAGAACAAAGGGTTAATTGGGTTGTAAATTATGAAATACCAGAAAATAAAGCGTTTCTTCATGCAGTGAGAACTACGACTAACATAGATGATCACATATTAAGACTAGGAATATTTAAGAAAACCACAAATGAATTTATTGGATGGTGCTGCACAGGTATGAAAGAAGAACTCTCTTCACCAAACAGAGAGATAATGTATGCTATCTCAAATGAACATCAAAATCATGGCTATGCTACAAAAGCGACTAAAGGTTTAATTGACTTTTTGTTTAAAGAAACAAATTTAAATGTCCTTAACGCAATTGCTTTAATTAACAATGTAGCATCAAATAAAGTTATTGAAAAATGCGGGTTTATTTATAAGAGCCAACAGAGGATAGAAAATCAAATATATAATCATTATATATTGAGAAAATCTGAGTGGATAAAAATATAACGTTGGGTAGTAAAAGACCGTTAGCAATCGGTCTTTTACTCATTTATATAATAAAGATTTATTATACATTGTATTTCCTACTACTATACAATTATTATAAGATAGTTATGCGCTAATTTTAGTTTGAAAATAGTTTTATTATCAGTTTTTTTAGAAAACTTACAAGCGTGTAAGATAAATGAAAGACGAATCAATATGAGCTGTAAGACAATTCATTTACACTCTGTTATGAGACGTGCAAATGAAGGGAGAATATACATGGAAATTTTACATGCAAAAAGTATTAGTAAAGTATATAAAGGGAAAGTACCTTATAAAGCATTAGTTGATATTGATTTATCAATTCAAGAAGGTGAATTTGTAGGGATTATGGGGCCATCTGGTAGTGGAAAAACAACGTTATTAAATATGGTATCTACTATTGATTCTCCATCATCGGGAGAAATTTTAATAAATGGTACAAATCCTTTCCAATTATCATCAGAAGATTTAGCGTTATTCCGCAGAAAACAATTAGGATTTGTTTTTCAATCATTTAATCTTCTTAGCACACTTACTGTAAAAGAAAACATCGTATTGCCGATGACTTTAGATGGTGTTTCCGTGCAAGAAATGAACAAGCGATTGGAAGAGATTGCAGAGAAGTTAAATATTACAGATATCTTGAATAAAAGAACATTTGAAATATCAGGGGGACAAGCTCAAAGAACAGCAATCGCTCGTGCGATCGTTCATAAGCCGCAATTATTACTTGCAGATGAACCAACAGGGAACTTGGACTCTAAATCTTCAAATGATGTAATGGAGATGCTTGATACTCTTAATAAAGAAGAAAAAGCAACGATGATGTTAGTTACACATGATCCGTATGCTGCGAGTTTTTGCAGTAGAGTAGTATTTATTAAAGATGGTCAACTATATAACGAAATTTATTGTGGTGAAAGCAGACAAGCCTTTTATCAAAAGATTATGGATGTTCTTTCTTTGTTAGGAGGGAAAAGGCATGACTTTTCGTCAGTTCGCATTTAATAATATTTTTCGTAATAAGCGTACATATGCTGCCCATTTTTTAAGTAGTACATTTTCTATTATGGTTTTCTTTACGTATGCTCTTTTATTATTTCATCCTGATTTACAAGGGGAATTAAAATCAACAAGTGCAACAATGAGTGCATATGGTACGATGGGATTTACAATTTCGCAAGGTTTGATTTTTGTATTTTCATTTTTCTTTATTTTATATTCAGTTAGTTCATTTTTAAAAACTCGTAAGAAAGAATTTGGCATATTAATGATGCAAGGTATGTCAATGAGACAGTTTAAGAAATTATTATTAATTGAAAATATGTTGATTGGACTTGGTTCAATTTGTATAGGGATTTTCATTGGACTCATATTTTCTAAACTAGTTTTATTGATAAGCGCAAGTGTATTAATGATTAATAATGGTTTGCCTTTTTATACACCAGTGAAGGCTGTATTATTAACAGTTATCACTTTTCTTTTCTTATTTTTCATTGTTTCACTATTTACATTTAAAATGGTAAAAATAACGGAACTTGTCGAACTTATTCGAGCAGAGGAAAAACCAAAACCTGAACCGAAATCTTCAATTTTATTATCACTGCTTTCTTTAATTAGTATAGGATATGGATATTTCTCAGTATTTCGCTTTATTTCAATTTCCAGTTTTACTACACTTGGAATGGGTGTCTTACTAGTAATTATAGGAACGTACTTTTTATATACACAGTGTAGCGTTTATATATTACATCTTGCTAAAAGGAGAGAATCTTTCTTTTTAAAAAGAACAAATATATTAACGTTTTCTGAATTAATTTACCGTATGAAAGATAATGCAACGATGTTTTTTATTGTATCTATTATTTCAGCAGTTGCATTTACAGCTATTGGTACAACAGCTGCTATTGGTAATAGAAATTTAGTGTGGATGACAAACCCATATACATTTCTGTATGAAAGCTCTGAAAACAACAAATTGGTAGATAAACATCTCTCTATTATAAAAAAGCATCTCTTGGATGCAAATATTCCGTATCGAATGGCTTCATCTTCAAGTAAATTTACAGAAAGTAACGTAAATGTATTGAAATTAAGTGAATATAACGAACTTACGAGAGCACTCGGGTACCAACATGAAACGATTGAAAAAGAAGATGAAATTTTACTAATCCCTGGGAGGGTGTCACAAAAGCAAGAATTTAAAAATGGTGACTACAAAAAAAATATTGAAGTCATTCAAGGAGATTGGACAAAGACATTTCGTGTGAAGAAAACTGTAGAGAATTTAGTTTTACCACATGATTCTAGTAGTATTTATATTGCTGTTCAAGATCATGTGTATGATGAAATTCCTCTGACGAGTAATCCAGAGGATGAAGATATTCAACATCGTACTTACGGATTTGTTGTAGATGATTGGATAAGAACGAAAGAGATTTCAAATCAATTAAAAAGTATATTCGATAAAGATCTTAGGGACAGTGATTTCTACTTTGAAGCTTTAACATTAAACTTGTTGGAGGCAAAGCAAAAAAATGGTTTATTACTTATGGCAAGTGTTTTAGTCGGAATCGTTTTCTTTACATTTGCTGCTAGCTTTATTTATTTCCGATTATATACAGATTTGGACCGTGATCAACAACAATATAAAATGATTTCGAAAATGGGATTAAGTAAACAAGAGTTAAAAAAAGTTGTAACGAGACAGTTATTATTAATGTTCTTCTTACCGATTGCTGTTGCGGTGATTCATACTGTAGTAGCGTATACGGCACTGCAACAATTAGTTAGTTTTTCTATTTTAAATAGCTCGATTTTTATTTTAATTTCATTTATATGTATACAAGTTTTATATTTCTTTATTACTCGTTGGCGTTACCTACAAAAGCTTTATAAGACTATGGAGCAATAAAGGATATCAACTAATAAAATTACAGAAAAGCATGTAAAAAATGATATGAATTATGAAAGGAACCGTGATGAAAAGAACTTTAACTATTTTTTGTTAGCTATAATACTTTTAATAAGCTTTAGTTCATGCTCTAAAAAGGATAACTCATTTCCTGCAAACGGTGTATTAATTATTGGAGATGAAAATAATATTTCACCAATTATTAATCGTTATAAGGAAATTACGAAAGAAAATGAAGTGTTTTCTGTGAAAAAAGGTGAAGTTGGAAATGGACATGTATTAATTTTAAATGAATCTACAGCACTAGCACTGATTAAAGAAAAAATTTTTCATAAACGAGGTAATGGCTCCAATTATATTTTAGATACGTTACCAAAATTCCCAAAAGAAGGATCACTATTGTTTACAAATGAAGACGAAAAGAATATGAAAAGTATTAAAATAGAAGGAAATGAGATTCCTGTTACATACGATAGTGACACTTGGATAGGAAACACTCGTAAATATCCAACGCAATCGTATGTGATTGTAGCAAAAAATAGCGTATATAAGGAAATAAAAGCAAATGAAACGAAAATGCACCTTCTTCAATTAAAGAAATCTCTAGGTGATGAAAGACCTAAAATGTCGACAGATAATACAATGGTTAATGAAAATGTCAAAGTAAAAAAGCTAATTAAAGGTTTGGAAGGAGAAGTATCTTTTCAATTTGTAACGATTGGCGAAAAACCTTAAAAAAGAGTTCGGAGTTGATAAAAATTTCATCAGCTTCGAACTCTTTTTAGTTTATAGACAAATCAATTATTATGCTTTACATTACTTCATTTAATCGAGTCTCGTTTGTTTCCTCAATCCCATTTGAATTTTGAACTGAATTATTTTGGGCTTCTTTTTCTTTACGAGCCTTTTGTAGCATTTCAAGGATGATCCATAAGGGAACACCTTTATCCTTTAACATCTTCCATAAATCTAATTCATTAAATTTATGCTCAGGCTGTTTCATTTCTTTTTCAGATAAACGAATATCAAACTTGATAGGATCACTTATTTTCTTACTTTCAAGTTTAGTAGAAGAGATAGTATTATGCTCAAGATGAGATGGAGTTATTTTAGTAGGTTGAGACAATGTATGAATATTTGATCCGATTTGCATGATTTTTCCTCCTTTTCAAGCAATGAGATTAGTTTTCTTATGATTTTTAAATCTTTTTAACATGAGGAAACTATATCTAATTATAAATCTAAATAAATAGATTTACAAGTTATATTGTAAAAAGTAAATACTCACTTGAATTAATATTTATCAACATTTTTATATGTTTTCTATATATACAACGTATATAAAATACTTTACATTATGTTTAAGTTGTTAAATTATTCTGTTAATTTTTTAAAAAGAAAAATGTAAACGTTTTATTAGGGGGAGAAAGTATGGGGAAGTTATTTTTAAAAATATGTTTTTTTGCATTAGTGACCGTATGTTCATTCGCAGCGAAAATATCATACGCTGAAGAGAGGCAACAAAATAATTATCCTATCATATTGGTGAATGGATTTGCTGGATGGGGTAGAGAAGAAATGCTTGGCGTAAAATATTGGGGTGGTGTTCATGATATACAGGAAGATTTGAAACGAAATGGTTATACGGTACATACCGCAGCTGTTGGACCTGTTTCTAGTAACTGGGATCGTGCATGTGAATTGTATGCACAAATTAGCGGTGGGACAGTAGACTATGGTGCAGTCCATGCTGAGAAACATGGACATAATCGTTTTGGCAGAACTTATAGTGGTTTTGCGCCGAATTGGAGTGAAACAAATAAAGTTCATTTAGTTGGACATAGCATGGGTGGACAAACGATTAGAACATTAGTACAGCTATTAAAAGAAGGTAGTTTTGAAGAAAAGAATTATGTAAAAAATCACCCAGACACCAAAATATCACCACTATTTGAAGGCGGAAAATCATACGTTCATAGTGTTACAACATTAGCAACCCCTCACAACGGTACAACACTTGCGGATGGTAGTCTTCTACTGCCGTTCGTTAAAGATTTACTCATTACAGCTGCAAGCTTTGGAGGAAACAATAATTTATCATTATATGATTTTAAATTGGATCAATGGGGTATAAAGAAGAATGCTGGAGAGTCCTTTTTCCAATATAGTAATCGTATTCTAAATAGTTCACTTTGGAAAAATACAAAAGATATAAGTCAATGGGATTTAAGTACAGATGGTGCAAAGGAGTTAAATAATTGGGTAAAGACGCAACCAGATGTGTATTATTTATCCTATAGTGGACATGCATCACAAGCAGCACCTATAACAGGTTTACATTTGCCTCATATAACGATGAATAAAGTGTTAATGGGAAATGCATTTTTCTTAGGTTCTTATGCGAGATATGAAGAAAACCGTCCACTAGTTGATACTTCTTGGTGGCAAAATGATGGTGTAGTAAATACAAATTCTATGATTGCACCCTCTTCTAATGTTACTGTAAATAATAATGAGTCATTACAGATTGGAAAATGGAATCATATCGAAACGAAAGCGAATTGGGACCATCTCGACATGGTAGGGTTAAGTGTTTCAGACTCGTTAGGTTTTTCTAGCATTCAAGAGTTTTATAGAACAATTGCTGAAAAGCTATCACGTTTACCGAAATAGGTAATAATAAAGCGCTCTCGATGGAATTCGAGAGCGCTTTATATTATATTGAAAGAGGGATTTGGTAGAAAAATATGGGGGGATATTATGAAAATTCAAGTTGTATTATCAGGATACGGAACAGTAGGCAGAGAGTTTATAAAATTATTAAATGAAAAATATTCATATATATATGAAACATATGGGATTCAATTAGTTGTAAGCGGCGTATTAGGGAGAAATATTGCAATACATAATGAAGACGGCTTATCACTTCATCATTTATTAATGTATGGTGGCGGTACCGCTGCAATTGAAAAATATTTAGAGTATCATCCGAAGGAACGTGCAACAACTAGCATAAGTGGTACTGTATTGGTAGAATCAACAGTTACAAATCTTAAAGATGGAAATCCAGGGAAACAATATATGAAACAAGCGATTGAAAAACAGATGGATATAGTAGCAATTTCTAAAGGTGCGCTCGTTACAAATTGGAGAGAAATAAATGAAGCAGCAAAAGGCGCAAATATACGAATTCGATATAGCGGTGCAACAGCCGCTGCACTACCGACACTAGATATCGGACAATTTAGTTTAGCCGGTTGCAGTATTGAAAAAATAGAAGGAATATTAAATGGAACAACTAATTATATTCTTACGAAAATGTATGAGGAAGATATGACATTTGAAGAAGCACTGAAAGAAGCACAAAATAAAGGAATTGCTGAGACAAACCCTATATTAGATATAAGTGGTTCAGATAGTGCGTGTAAATTGTTACTTTTGACAAACAGCTTAATGGAAACAGAGAAAACACTTACTGATATACATATAAAAGGAATCGAGCACGTTACAAAACAGCAAATTCGAAATGCTAAGGAACAACATAAAATTATTAAATTAATAGCATCAACATATAAGGATGAGGGAGGCAATGTGAATTTAAATGTTGAACCGTGCCAAATAGAAAAAGATCATCCGTTAGCAAAAGTAAATGGAACCGAAAAAGGAATTACGTTCTTTACAGATACGATGGGACAAGTTACTACAATTGGTGGGGCTTCTAATCCAAGAGGCGCTGCAGCTGCAGCTTTAAAAGATGTAATAAACTTATATCGAAAAGATTTGTAAGACCGTACCGCCCTTTATAAAAAATACATATGCCGTGGACCTTTTGAGAATGAAATAAATATGCAAAAATGATTGCAGGGGGTAAGAAATTGTTTAAGGATTTTAAAGTTGTTAAAGAACGTCCCGTTTATATTCAATTGAAAGATTATTTGAAGAAAATGATTATGAAAGGGCATTTGCTCGGGGATCAAAAAATCCCATCAACAAGGGAACTAAGTGAATTACTAAGTGTGAGTAGAAACACTGTACTCGCTGCTTATGCAGATTTAGAGCAAGAAGGACTCATTTATGCAGTTAAAGGAAAAGGGAACTTTGTTGCCAAGGTGGATATATCTAACACTTCGTCTGTTGAAATAGATTGGAAAAATAAACTTAATACAGTGACCGCATTAGCGGACGAATTAGATTTAATGAAACATGGTGTTCGTTGGGAAAAGGGAATGATTGTTTTTAATAGTATAGCCCCGGATGAGAAGCTATTTGATGTTGAAAATTTCAAAAGAGCTTTTCTTACTCGTATGTCCATTGAAGGGGACATCGTATTGAACTACGGATATGCAAAGGGATATAGACCGTTAATGAATTATTTACTTCATTACATGGAGATGAAAGGTGTAGACATTTCGAATAAAGATATTCTAATTACAAATGGATTTACAGAAGGATTGGATATTGTACTCTCTTCTTTATCAAAAAAATCCGGTCGTGTCATTTGTGAGAATCCAACTCACCATGCTGCACTTAAGCTTTTCCGTTTGCATGGACTTGAAGTTCATGGGATTGATATGCATGAGGATGGTATTGATACGAATGCAGTTGAAAAAAGTTTGCGTGAAAAAGATTTTGATTTTGCTTATTTAATTCCTTCTTATCATAATCCAACCGGTATTGTTACGAGTTCAGAGAA
Organism: Bacillus sp. PK3-067; assembly: GCF_056738645.1. Taxonomy (NCBI): domain Bacteria; kingdom Bacillati; phylum Bacillota; class Bacilli; order Caryophanales; family Bacillaceae; genus Bacillus; species Bacillus sp. PK3-067. Next base: position 2,494,109 of record NZ_CP096490.1, read on the forward strand.
AAGAACGGAATTGATGAGGTTATTCTCAAAATACAACGTTCCTATTATAGAGGACGGATTTAATGAAGAATTACGTTATTCAGGTTCACATTTAGCTCCATTATTAACTTTTGCGGGAGCTGGCAATAATGTGATTTATATTAGTAGCTTTTCAAAGGTACTTTTCCCTGGTTTACGTGTAGGCTGGATTATTGCAGATAAAGAGCTGATTCATTATTTAGAAAGCGTAAAAAGAGCAAGAACGATTCACACATCTACGCTAGATCAAGCTGTTCTGTTTCAATATTTACATGAGGGATATTTTGAAAAATATTTAAAAAAGGCAAGGTCTGTTTATAAGAAAAAATATGAGTTAGCTGTCGGGGCATGTAACCAGTACATTCCTTTTAAAAGAATGACTGGAGATGGTGGACTTCATTTATTTATAGAGCTAGAAGAGCATATGAATGCCCGCACACTTTTACAAAAGTGTTATGAGAAAGGCGTTACGTTTTCACCTGGAGATGTTTTTTACTCTGATGGAGAAGGAGCAAACACTTTCCGATTAGGGTTTTCGCGCTTGAAAGAAGAAGAAATAGTTCGTGGAATTAAAATAATTGGTGATACATTAAAAAATGAAATTTGGAGTTGAGAAAATGAAAATCGGTGTTATTATGGGCGGGGTATCGTCTGAAAAACAAGTTTCAATTATGACGGGGAATGAAATGATTGCTCATTTAGATAAAAATAAGTATGAAATAGTTCCAATTACATTAAACGAAAAAATGGATTTAATTGAAAAAGCGAAAGACATTGACTTTGCATTGCTCGCATTACACGGAAAATACGGAGAAGATGGGACAGTTCAAGGAACACTGGAGAGTTTAGGGATTCCTTATAGCGGAAGTAATATGTTATCTAGCAGTATATGTATGGATAAAAATATTTCGAAAAAGATTTTACGTTATGAAGGTGTAGAAACACCAGATTGGATTGAACTTACAAAAATGGAGGATCTAAATCTTGATGAGTTAGATAAGTTAGGATTTCCATTAGTGGTAAAACCAAACTCTGGCGGATCGAGTGTCGGGGTGAAAATCGTTTACAATAAAAATGAATTGATCTCAATGCTAGAAACTGTATTCGAATGGGATTCTGAAGTAGTAATTGAGAAGTATATAAAAGGTGATGAAATTACATGTTCTATTCTGGATGGAAAACAGTTACCTATAGTTTCAATTCGACATGCAGCCGAGTTCTTTGATTACAATGCAAAATATGATGATACTAGTACGGTTGAGGAAGTTATCGAACTTCCAGCAGAAATTAAGGAACGTGTAAATAAAGCTTCACTTGCTTGTTATAAAGCATTAAAATGTAGTGTTTATGCAAGAGTTGATATGATGGTGAAGGACGGAATTCCATATGTAATGGAAATTAATACATTACCAGGGATGACACAATCAAGCCTATTGCCCAAAAGTGCAGAAGCAGCGGGAATTAGTTATAGCAAACTATTAGATATGATTATTGAAACATCATTAAAAGTTAGAAAAGAAGAAGGGTTTTAAGGGAATTATATAACGAATTTTTTTGACAGTTTCACGAAGTATGCTATGATGAATACATTATAAAAACAAAATATTTATCCACTAGGGGGGCCTTTTATAGGCTGAGATCAAATGTGATTTTGAGACTCTTAGTACCTGATCTGGTTAATGCCAGCGTAGGGAAGTGGGAAAGACGTTGCTATTTAATGAGTAAATAAATACTGTCAATTTCACTTTCTTTACGCCTGTAAAGAAAGTTTTTTTATTTTACAGCTTTAATAATTGTGGATAAATACTTATATTTTATACATTATTGGAGGGATTTAAATGACTTTTTCACAATCATTACGTAAAGAAGTAGATTCAATTTGGGAAGCGAGTTTTAACCATCCTTTTGTAAAAAAACTTGGTGAAGGAACATTAGATTTAGCTAGTTTTCGCTATTATGTGCTTCAAGATTCATATTATTTGAGTCATTTTGCTAGAGTACAAACTTTAGGAGCTGCAAAAGCTCTTGAATTAGAGACGACAGCTCGTATGGCACATCATGCTCAAAATACATATGAGGCCGAGTTATCTTTACATGAGAATTTTGCTAAAAAACTAGGGATAACGAAAGAAGAAAAAGATAATTTTATTCCTGCGCCAACTGCATATGCGTATACTTCACATATGTATCGTGCTGCGTATGAAGGGCATTTAGGAGATACCATTGCAGCAATTTTACCTTGCTATTGGTTGTATTATGAAATTGGCGAACGCTTAAAAGAGTGCCAGCCGGAAGAGCCAATTTATAACGAATGGATTTCTGCTTATGGATCTGATTGGTTCCGTACGCTAGTTGAAGAACAAATTACACGTTTAGATATTATCGCTGAAAAAGTAACAGAGGCAGATCGCAAACGTATGAAACAGCATTTTATTATTAGCAGTCAATATGAATATTCATTTTGGGAAATGGCTTATACATTAGAAAAGTGGCCAGTGGATACAGACGTAAAAGACGTAATTGGATAAAGAATAGAAGTAATGTTATAGATAGGTATGGATCATACCTATCTATATATTTTTTCTTGTCAAATTTGCGTAAAGTCATTAGTGCTACGGAAATGGCGAAATAGAATATCGATAATTTAGCTCATTTACTTGTCTACGCATTAACTGGATAAACTTCTGTCACATTTATTTTACAATCAAAGAACGTAAATGTTGGTGGTATGAAGTTAAATAAGAAAAGAAACCCGAGCTGTTAGCTGTAACGGAGTTGTTTTTTCTTTGCAGGAATTTCTATATTATCATGGAGTGTTGTTAATACGATATGCAAATATGCATATCGTATTTTTTTGAGTTCCTCATGTGTTAAAATTAGATATAAAGATATAAAAATATAAAGAAGCAAAAGCAGGAATATCCAATGAATTTTGAGAGGTGTTATATGTTTACAAATAAGAAATTAATTCGATTTGGTTTATCGTTGTTTGTATTTTTAGGAATCATTAATTTTACAATCAGCTATTTCCAAACATATCTTGAAACAGCAGCAGATATCAAATGGGTAATTCCAGAAATTTGGAAAACTATTTTGCTAGATGTTCCTCAAGGTATACTTGTTCTTTTAGGCGCAATTGCTTTATATGATTTCACAAAAGAGGCATCACAAAAAGACGCATCAATCTAAGTGTGTCTTTTTTCAATTAGCAATTTCATAGAGAGTTTTGCTGGAGAAATAGAATGAAAAGCCCTAATTAGGGTTTTTTTTGTTGGAATTTCATATCCGTCATAGAAACCGGTCACTTGGAGGTGTTATAGCGAAAGCCATTTACAGTACAGAAAAATCTAAGCAGCAGACGGAAATATATAGGACATGGCATCATAATTATTGAGAAATTAATTGAACTTAGTAAGTATGAAGATATGACGCTAGAATTCATATTTTTTAATTTTTATTTATCCCGCTATTTGCCGGGCAGTAAGCCCCCCACCTCAAAATTCAGCGGAAGCAAAGAAGTTAGGTAGGGGATGAACAAAACCCCACTGATTAAAGTTTCACTTTATAAAAATGAGCCCATAGTAAAAATAGGTATATGAACAAGGTGCATCATCTAGTGATAAGTCATACTTTGTTGGTGTACGTATTGAACTTAGTTTATAGCGCTATTTCTACTTAGATGTAACGAACAGGAATATAGGGAAGTATCGATGAGGTTGTATTTTATAAACGGAGGTTATGAAAATGAATCAGTTTCAACAAGAACTACAAGCGTTAAGCCTTAATGATTACCGGTCTGGAAATATTGTCTATTGGGACCAGCAAAACCAATATCCATATTACTATATTGAAGATGCTGCTCGTCGCTGTGGCGGTTGTGGTCGTTGTGGCGGTTGTGGTGGAGGTCGTTGTGGCGGCTTCCGTTGTGGTGGCTTCCGTTGTATTGGTTGCTTCGGTTGTATTGGTTGCTTCGGTTGTTTTGGTTGCGGAGGCTGTGGCGGCTGTGGTGGTTGCTCTAACTGTTTTGATGGTTTTACTGATACTACCGGTACTATTGTAACGTATGAATATTGATAACATCTATCTTGCTAGTTGCGGGCAGTAACATCCCCCAAAAAATTCAGCGAGAGCAAAGAGAAGTTAGGTGGCGGACTGCCCATAAAAGCCCGATTGGTGAGAGCTGATTAAAGTTTCACTTTATCAATAAAAAAACATTAGTTATATGTACGTGCCGACAAAGAATATAGCCATTATTAATGGACATATTCAATCATTCAAGTGAAAGAGTAACAATAAGATATATAGATGTAATCAAGATGTGATGGATAAAGCAATGACTAGATTTAAAATCTAATCATTGTTTTTTTCTTATGGTTTTGTCATTAAATATCTGTCTAGTTTGGGCATTGCTTCCTTCTAGCTAACGAATTTATTACAACTTTGTAAGGTTAATGTAATGTTAATCGATAGTAAATGAAGATGCTTGAGTGTAATTTAAATAAGATTAAAAAGTACTGTTTATCTATAAAATAATCGGGTAAATAATATGTAATTAGGAAGTGTATGAATATGATTGAACTAAAATCTATTATCCATTCGTATAAACTAAAGAGAAAAATAGCTAAAGATTTATACGGAAAAAGAGATGAATTGACACTGTTATTAAATGAATTTAATAAAATGAAATGTACAGTAACATCTGAAAAGAAGAAAAACAATATATTATCTCGTTTGCAACTAATTTATCAAAATATGAAATTAGATAAGCAGTATCCTCTATCAGTTGCTTTTGATAGTAAATTATTGGAGCGATTAGAAAAAGAACCTCTACATACTATTGAGGATGGTGTAACATGTTTACATCTAATGTTAGATGTGAATTATGAGAAAATAAAACAATATGGTTCGAGTACAAGTAGGTCATTTGTTCCATTATCACAGTCTTCTATTTGTCTTGCTGATTGTATTTGTTTAACAGGAGTTGTAGTAGGTTTACTAGGAGCAATTTCATTTGGGGGATTACTGTTATCTATATGTTCAATTACATAAAGGTTGATATTTGTAAAAAGGGCACCGAATTAAGGTGTTCTTTTTTGGTTTTTTTGTAAAGATATTGTAAATGATAAGTACAATGCATTAATTATAATGTATAATTTGAATGTATCGAAATTCAAATATAGTAGAGGTGTTATACATGATAATTACTTTGAATTTTTAAAAGAGTCGGTTTGATAATAATTTATGTAGATAAACAGTTTTTACGTTTCTTTTAAATACTTGGTTTAAATGGATTAGATTAAGTAACTATTGTTCTAGCTTTTTGATAATCAAGACAACTGAAGAAAGGAAGCAATCATTTTATGAAAAAATTAAGGCTGCTAACATTTGAAAATATAGTAGAACCCCTTTTAAATGAAAAGGTATCATTTATATACTTTCCTATTGAATGGCTGGACATCGTAGAGATACATTATAAGACATTTTTATTAACGAGTAAGTTGAAACGTTTGAATGAAAGATTGTATGATATGTTTTCGGATATATTGTTTATTCAGCATAACCCGTACGTATTAAATGAAAATACACCATGGATTGTATCGAAAGAACCTATTAGACAAGAGCAGCTCGATTATATTTTTCAAAGTTGGTATGAGATTATTCATGATTGGAAACCAAATAGATTAGTAGAACCACCAAAATATGAATGGCAATCCGATTTGATTTCTAATTTGCCAGTACTACAAGATAATGAAACGTATTCTAAGTGGGTGCCCGCTTTAATCTCACATATTTTTTGTGAGCGTCCTATATATTTAAAAAATACAAATGAAGAAGAAATCTATTTTTCCCCTCTTAGATCACAAAATATTTGTGAGGCGATGTCAGGGCCGATAAAAGATGAAAAAACACAAGATTTTTTCTCCTATGTATATCGATTCGAATGCATAACCCGCGGTGGTGAGAACGCTCCATTATTAAATATTTCAATAGGGATTCGGAGATTTTATCAAGAATATAAGATGATAGGTCAAACAAACTTTGATATGACAACGTTTGTTTGACTTTTTTTGATAAAATGCAAACATTTTGCAAACATAGGTTATCCAAAGATACTTTTACCGAAGTTTTTAACTGCTTCTTCCTGCATATTCGGTAAAACATGTGAATAGACACTTAATGTCATTGAAATATCTGTATGACCTAATCGCTCACTGATGATTTTAGGGTTAACTCCTTGTTTCAATAGTAGAGTTGCGTGTGTATGTCTTAAATCATGGAATTTAATTTCTTTTATACCTACTTTGTGTGTCATCCTAATGAAACTTTTTCTGAAATGTGCTCTTTTTATTATTCTTCCAAACTCATTACAATTTATTAAATCTTGATCTAGATAAGCAGAACCAAACCTTAATTTCTCTTTATTGATTAAAATTTTATGTTTTTTTAAGGCTGCTATTGTTTCATTAGGTACAGGAATTGTGCGTTTTGATGAATTTGTTTTTGCAGTTTTTTTGATTTTATTGTCATGACCAGATGTTTGATTTATTGTAACAGTATGTTTTTCAAAATCAATGTCCTGCCATCGTAAACCTAGAACTTCTCCTAAACGCATACCTGTAGTTATTGCAAGTAGATACCCAATGTGATATCGTGATTCTTGTGAATGAGCTAAAAACTTTTTTACTTCTTCCTCTGTCCAAGTCTGGATAGGGGTTTTTTCTTTTTTAGGTATCTCAGCAAAATCTGCTGGATTTCGAGAAATAATATTTTGTTTTACGGCTAGGTTTAAAGCGCTCTTTAAAATTCTATGCATAAGCAGAATAGAATTGTTTGCAATCCCTTTATCTATCGCAGTCTTATAACATTTTTGAATGTGTATAACATTTAGTTTATGGAGCGCAACCATTCCTATACTAGGTATAACATGTTGGTTGATAAATGCCTTATAGCCAGCAAAGGTACTCTTTTCTATGCTCATACTTTTAATTTCTAGCCAATGATTTAGATAATCTTTTAACGTAACTTTAGATGGTTCTATAAAAGTTCCTTCATTCAACTCGGTAATCTTCTTTGCCACATCAGCCTGTGCTTCTTTTTTTGTCTTATATCCAGAAAACCACTTCTGTCTTCTTTTTCCTGTCTCTGGATCAGGACCGATATCAATAACGATACAGTATTTATTTCCTCTTTTTCGAATATGCCCTTTCACTTAAAACACTCCTTCATTTGTTTTGAATCATGTTGTATAAGTCTAGTTGTAATTTTGCTGCTATGAAAATTACATGTTTGGACATATCAGCGATGGATATATTTTACCATATATGAACAGAATTGATTATTTAATATATTTGTTGTTTTTTACAAAAATTAATTTTATAAAAGAATTTTGTATATTTAAGGAAATATTTTCATTTAGAATATTTTATTTGGAATAGTACATCTTATATATATCATATTTTGTACAATTAATATTTTCTTAATTGAGAAATGATTTTTATTTGGAGTGAGATATATGGAGAGGAAAAAGAAATGGGAAGGATTAAACTCTAAAAATCTATCTGCTAGTTCAATGGATTCGAGTTTAATAGGACCGACATTGCCACCGATTTCCTCATTTACTCTACCAACGGGAGCAAGTGGAGCAACAGGTCCAACAGGTCCAACGGGAGCAAGTGGAGCAACAGGTCCAACAGGTCCAACGGGAGCAAGTGGAGCAACAGGTCCAACAGGTCCAACGGGAGCAAGTGGAGCAACAGGTCCAACAGGTCCAATGGGAACAAGTGGAGCAACAGGTCCGACAGGTCCAACGGGAGCAACTGGAATAACAGGCTCAACAGGTCCAATGGGAACAAGTGGAGCAACAGGTCCGACAGGTCCAACGGGAGCAACTGGAATAACAGGCTCAACAGGTCCAACGGGAGTAACCGGAATAACAGGCCCGACAGGTCCAACGGGAGTAACAGGAGTAACAGGTCCTTCAGGAGGCCCGGCAGGTCCAACAGGTCCAACAGGTCCTTCAGGAGGTCCAATAGGTCCAACGGGAGCAACTGGAATAACAGGTCCAATAGGTCCAACGGGAGCAACTGGAATAACAGGCCCAACAGGTCCAACGGGAGCAACTGGAATAACAGGCCCAACAGGTCCAACGGGAGCAACTGGAATAACAGGCCCAACAGGTCCAACGGGAGCAACTGGAATAACAGGCTCAACAGGTCCAACGGGAGTAACCGGAATAACAGGCCCGACAGGTCCAACGGGATTTGAATCTGCATTCAGAGCTTTCAAATCTACTGATCAGTCCGTTACTGCTAATACACTGTCTATAGTAACATTTGAAACTACACAATTCGATTTAAATGGTGAATATGATGGTGTATCAACATTTATACCGCAACAAGATGGAGTATATTTAATTATTACTACTATAATTTTTAGTCCTACTGATGATACTCTAAATTATGTAACGGAAGTGTTTATAACAGTTAACAGTGCTTTAATAGCAGGAGATGATAGCTTTTTTGGTGGAAATACTGGGCTTTTAAATGCGGTAACAGTTTCTACCATTGTACAATTGAATGCAGGGGATATGGTGCAAGTCCAAGCCGGTAGTACCATAGATGGCGTTATTGCATCTCCGCTTCTTACAAATTTTCAAGCTGCGAGGTTTCCATCACCAGTTCCAAATACACTTTTCTTGTTAAATAATGTATCTGCAGATTGGAGTAAAAGGCCGTTTAGCAGAAAATCATAATTATATTCATTTTAAAAATAGCGTGAAGAAAATGATGAATTTAAATTAATATTGTTTATTAAGAATAAGAAAAGCCACTTAGGTGAGTGGCTTTTCTTATTTTTAAATTATGGGATATACATGTAAAACTAGGCAATCCTCTACATATAAAGTTTGAGTTAAAAGAAAAATATAATTAGTGTGGTTACAACGAAAAGGATTATCAAATGCAATATTGCATAATTTATTTGAAAGGGTAAAAAACTAGGTGTTTATAACTATATTTAACTTTCTCAAGTTTTTTCAGAATATGAGAGAATAGCTGTTTGGGTTATTTGTGATAGAATATTCTTAATAATATAATTTGATGGAACGAAAAAGACCCATAGCGTGTGTAATTGTGCTGGGAACACTTTTACACCGTTTGCCCTAATTGTAGTAGGGAAAACATTTGCCATGAGCCTTTCAGTTACGACTATACGTAACATATACGGCTAGTATAACACAACTTTTAGATGTAATTCATCATTGAGGTGCGTTTTCATGATAGGGAAGTGTGTCTTGTTCCAATAAGGGGGGACAAAACATGTGGAAAGCTCTAAATCAAATTGAAAAAGAGTTATGTGCAGCTGGAATAAGGAAAAATAAACTAGCAGATTATTGGGGAGTTAAGCCTAGTACTGTTACAAAAATTTTTAAAGGTAACACAGACATGAGTTTTGGTTTTCTTTCCAAGACCATCATCCTATTAAACAAAGGCATACAGGTTCAAGAAAAATTATTAACAGATTATATACATATAACGAAACCGAAATCAGAAAACTTACGTGAGGCAATGGAGGATTTAGCTTTAAGAGGAAAGTTTAATCTATTAATTAATATTATAAATAGTGAATCACAATCAAAGGTAGCAGAAAATAGAGAATTCGCTAATGTGTATCGAATTATATATAGACGATATATAGGTGAAATTGATGCTACACAGTATCATAAGGCATTAAGCTTGGAAAGTAAATCAATAAAAACTTCAGAGATGGAGGTGTTAATTGAAATTTTATTATGCCAAGCGCAATATCAATCGGGTAACTTTACTTCTTTAAATGAGCGGTTAAAATCTCTTGAAATAAAAATAAATACAATAAGTAATAGGTACATTCAAGAATGTTATAAATTACGATATAAAGAGGCCATTGCCGTTACTTCGTTGCAGGGTGGTGAAGTCATTGAAGCAAGGCATGTTAGTAAGGAACTATTAGATGATCTTGAATGGGATAACTTTTTTTCTTTTCCAAAAGTAAATGCATATTTAAAGTTAGGAGAATCGTATATTTTTTCAGCGAATGAATATGAAAGGGCGAAATATTATTTGGAAAAGACCTTAGAAGTGATAGGGGATAGTAAGACTAACGGAATTGAGAGAAAAAGAAAAATGGTACAACATACATTATCATTTCTAAAGATTCATCATGATAAAGAAATTAGTAGCTTAGATGTTGTTCATTCAGGTGAACTAGCATATTTAAGGATTAAACAAGGTAAGAAGATGGAAGCGAGAAAACTTTTGGATCAATTAAAAGAGAAGAATGGAAGATTAACAGACATACAGACTGCATATTTAGGTTTAACATATGAAGGTACTAAAAAAGAAGAGTTAATGAAACGATCTCTTTTGATGTGTCAAAAATCAGGTAATATATTTTATTCGAATTTACCAAAAATACACTTGGGTTTAATTTGAATAATTGGTATAATTGTCTTTGGAAAGAGGTGAAATAATGAAAAAAATAATTACAATCCTTCCTGCACTATTAATAGCTGCTACATTATTCATTAACACTGATTCTATTAAAGAAAAACCTAGTACAAATGATTTAAAACCTACAGTCCAACACATGATGGTTGACCCTGGTGGCGGTTGGTAAAATACATAATAAAGGTTTATATATATTACAAATGGCATCGTCTTAATTGACGGTGTCATTTGTAGTTTTAGGAGAAATTTCTTTTTTTGCTAAAAGAAGAAAAAAGAAATTTTTGTAAAAAAAATACAAAAATACAAAGAGGGGGATCGTAGAAGATGAAGAGCAAAGAAGGGGAAGTTAATCTAATTAAACGAGCTTTATTACTTTTAAAAGAAGAGGATAATCCGAAAGAGAAATTATTTTCTATCTGTTTGAGTGAACCAAAAAAAGAAAAAGTTATGTAAAAAAGACTATCTAACTTTTGGATAGTCTTTTTACACTACATATTTTCTTTAGATTTCTCGTAGTTCACAAACATCTCTAATTGTTCTAATGCTTTTTTTCGTTGTTCTTCAGGTAAGTCATTAATGATCTGAAGAATTTCGTGTGCTTCTTTTGTTAACTGTATATCCTCGCCGGCTGTTAAATCTGGTGAATCAGATAAATCTAACAAATAATCCGTTGTTACTTTTAAATAATTTGCTATCTTCTGAAGTGTACGTGTACCGGGTGCTTTTTTCCCCTCGACATAATTATAAACAGAAACATGACTAACACCAATTGCATCAGCTAACTGTTGTTGGGTAATGCTCTTCTTTTCAATTAATGATTTCAACCTCTTATGACTAAACATAATAAAAAACACCCCAAGTTTATTTTATATGAAATTATTGTTTCTTAATTACTATTATGGTGTCACACTGTCATTATATATTAACTATCAGTTAAGTGGAAAGGTAATTTTTTTGGAAAAAGATTTGGGAAACACTTGAACTTAACCTAAGGTTAAGTTATTATGTAATTAACAACAAAAACGGAAGAGAGGAGTTGTTTATGAAAACTCTAAAGCAGCTACGTGTAGAGCAGGGGTATACATGTAGGGAAGTAGCTGAAGCCGTGGGTATTACTGAAGTTTATTATTGGTATATAGAAAACGGGAAGCGTCGACCTTATTATGATTTAATTGTGAAAATTGCTGAGTTTTTTAAAGTGAAGCTAGATGCAATTAAAATTTTTTGTCCTTAACTTAACTTAAAGTTAAGTTAAGTTATGGTTAGTTAAGTAAATAAGAAAGGAGCAAAACAAAATGGGATTAGATCAAATCATTAAAGAGTCAATCCGCGAAGTTGTTCGCGAAGAAATTCAAGCAGCTTTAGCGTCATTCCAACAACAATCACAACCAAACAAGGTAATGCGAGTGAAGGAAGCAGCAGCTTTCTTAAACATAGCAGTTTGTAGAATGTATGAATTAGCAAATCATCCTAAGTTTCCAGTAATAAGAGAAGGGCGTAAACTACTTTTTTTACAAAAGGATTTAGAAGCCTGGCTTGAAGCACAAAAGGAGGTGATTTAGTGGAAGATACAACATCATTAGCTATATTAGCGATATTAATTGCATGTGGTTCATTTTTATTTTACATAACTTATGAGCCAATAAAACAATGGGCTTGGAGTGATGTGAAGCAAAGTAAAAAGACCCATGGCAGTGGGTCCTTTTCAAAAAACAAGTTGTTATAAGTATACCACGGAAAGTAGGAAAATAGCACATTGGTTTTATTGAAAGGAGTGAAAGCTATGAACAACAAGGTATTACAAATAGGGCAAATAAATTTTCGTGGAAATGTTATAGATCATGGATGGTTTAAAACACTTACATTAGGTAATGGTAAACCTAATATTGTTGCAATTACTATCTTAGGAGAAATTGTTTATTGGTATAAACCTACTGAAGTAAGAAGTGAAGAATCTAGTCAAGTTCAATATAAACAAAAGTTTAAGGCAGACACGCTTCAAAAGAGTTATCAACAATTAGCAGATTCATTTGGATTTACAAAAAGACAAGTAAAAGAAGCATGTGACTTTCTGAAAGAACGTGGACTTATAAAAATTGAATTTAGGACGATTCTTGTTAACGGAACTAGGTGTAATAACGTTATGTATGTTGAACCTGTACCTGAAATGATTCAGAAAATATCTATTATGTATTGGGGAAATGCTAACCCTCCTACACTGAAAAGTAATAGTCCTATTACTTTAGAAAGCAAGAGTGTCTTACATTCTAAAGTAATACCCTCCTACGATAAAATGGAAGAGTCTCTTACACTAGAACGTAAGACAAATACAGAGATTACTACAAATATTACTACAAAAATAAATGATGATGATGCTACTTCATCTCAGAAATTAATTGATCAAGAATTTAAAACTAGTTACAACTTTTTACTTGACAAGGGGATTCCGTTAAGTGAAATTGCAATTCAAGAATTAGGTGAGTTTTGCGATAGATTCGGTAATGAATTAGTTATTCACGCTGTTAATAAAGCAATTGATGAAAATGTGCCAAAGTGGAGATATATTCGCAGTATTTTAAGTAGTTGGGAAAAGGAAAAAGTAAAAACATTAAATGATGTTGCTGCTTTAGATACTCGATTTGAAATGAGTAAGAAAAACAACAAACGTACTGGTAAAGGTTATTCCAAACGAACGGAAGTTGTACCAGATTGGTTACGTAAACAAGAAGAACAAGAGCCAATACAGCAGCCACACCAAACTCAAAGTGATGATCTTAAAGATAATAAGAAACGTTTGGATGAGATTCTAAATAAATATAAAAATCCTAAAGGAGAGTAAGGTATGAAAAACACAGGCGTTGCAAGAAAAGTGGACGAGCTAGGTCGTGTAGTAATTCCAGTAGAGTTACGCAGAACTTTAGGGATTGTCGAAGGAACGGCACTAGATTTTCTTATCGATGGTGAAAACATTGTTTTAAGAAAACATGAAAAGTCATGCTTTGTAACGGGTGAAGTTTCTGAAACCAACATAGAGTTGCTAGGTGGCCGAATGTTTTTAAGCAAGGAAGGGGCAAGTGAATTACTGGATTTTATTCAGAAGAGTGGGCTGGCGCATGGCTAAGCAACTAAATATTTTTGATGTAGAGCCAGCAATTTGTGAGTTCGATGCAATGAAGGCAAATGTGAAGAGAGGAACTGGACGCACTACATACGCTGACGTACGCGTCCAAGTTCCAACGAATGCAAAGTGTACGGATGAATTACCACGCACAACTAAACAAGATGATCGCTATGATATTTTTGAACAGTATGTAATGGCAATATGGAGATTTCAAAGAGCTGTAGATAAGTTTTTTAATTGGGATACAGCTGAAGAATTGTGTAGGGCAGCAAGGGATAAAAAAGAAATAATTCCGGTACGGGTTTATTTAGGAAGTGGTTTTAAACCTGATGTTGTCGAGTACATGCGGTAGTAAAAAGGAGAGGGACATATGAAAAAAATAGAAATTGATGTTAGTAGCAACAAACTTTTAATAGTGAAGGATGGAAATGTTACAGCATTCAATCCACCGGAGAGTGGTTTTGGTGAGCAAGTTGCTGTTTGGATAAACGGTAAAGTTGATCGTGTAGATACTAAGTTTACTGAAAAGATAAAATAATCATTTTAAGAAAGAAGGTTCGCTTATGAGTGTAGCGAGAAATCATGAAGTGATGAAGGAATCACGGTTGAAGGTATACATCGCTTTAGAAGAAGCTAACTTCATTTGGGATGAAAGAGATGTAGTTCGTTTTCGTAAAATGTGGAGTCAAGGTATGAGTTTGCCGAAGATGGCAAAAGCGTTAAGGAGACATCAAGCGGAGGTTGCTCTCCTTGTAATAGATCAGGCTGATAAGTATTTAATTGAAAATCGTCCGATAGGATTAGGAATTTGCTAAATAGGAAGGGGAAATCAAAAGTGAACATTATGGAAAATGGTGTATTAGAAGCAACTAAACTAATGAGTGAAGCAAAAAATGAGGATCAAGTTATAAATGAAGCTACAGTTTTACAGATTGCAAGTATCTTATCGATTGATGAATTAAATGATTATCAGGAAGCAACTTTACGAACTTGGAATAACAAAACTGATTTTGGAGGACGAGTTTCAAATGCAGCTTTAGGACTTACAGGCGAAGCTGGTGAAGTTGCCGATATTGTTAAAAAAGCAATTTATCACGGACATGGTTTTCAACCATCGCATTGTCCAGGAGAAGAAGACGGAAACACTTATAAGTTAGCCTTAGAGCTTGGAGATATTCTTTATTATTTATCAATTATGGCGCATGAACTGGGATATACGTTACAAGATATTGCTGAAATGAATATTGCAAAATTAGCTAAAAGATATCCTGATGGTTTTAGTCGAGAAGCAAGTCAAACACGTGTAGATGTAAAGTAAGACAAAATTTGAATTTTGTATGAAAGTAGGTGGGTAAGGCTGTGAGCAGAGAAGTAGAAAAACTGTTAAATAGAGCAGGTCTTTGGGAGACGAAATCAAAGAAAGCGGCTTTAAAAGGAGATCATGATAGAGCGGGGAAACTCCGAACAAAATCCCTGCAATTAGCAACTGAAGCTCGCAGGATTGAAGAAAGAAATAAAGCTGATAAATGAACTTAATAAGCGTTAATTTTTAAACAAAAGCGTTATTTTAATCGAAAAGAGAACCATTAGGGCGAATGGTTCTCTTGGACCAAGAACTATAATGTTTATTTTTTATAGTCCGTATAAGTATATGTACTTAAAAAAAAACAGTGAATCAACTGATATGTATTAACAGTTTACTTTTAATTAATGACTTTTTGCTTTCTTGCAAACAAAGTAAATTGACCCAGCAAATACTAATAAAATGGGAATCTATGCTCCAACTGACATTTCTGAATCTCCTTAAATTATACTGTTCTTATATTTTAATACATTTGTATTTTGAAATGTAAGAAAATAAAAAAAGAGAGTTTTTAACAAAATAGTTATTTTGTGTTTATCAAAAAATAGAGAGCTCTTTTTAAAGAGCTCTTGACCAAAAGTGATCTTGAATATGAATACGCACAATATTGTATGCGTGCTATTCAGGTAGGTGCAAATTTAAAACAAAATTCTTATTGTATGAGCAAAAATAAAAGAACCCGTTTGTTATAAACGGATTCTTCCCACAAGGTGTGCAAGAAATTCAAGGTAACTGGACCAGAGCTATCTGTGGAATTCCTTGTGATAATACTGTATGCAAAGGAATCAATAAGGTTAATGAAATTTAAACAAAATCTTTATTTAAATGAAGAAGCTCTAGAGTTAGGGCTCTAGAGCTTCTTGTGTTGGTATATCTCACACGATTTTATAAAAAGAATAGAACGTACTGAAGATAACACATGAATGTTTCATAAATATATCAAAAAAGTGAAGAAAAGCGTTATTTAGACATAAAAAAAGAGCACATATATATTGTGCTCTTGGACAAGAAAGGTAGATTTTTATGAGTGGAGAGTTTCTCCATACAATAACATATGCTTGTCCAGTTAAAAGGTGAAAAGTATTTTTCGAAACCAATAATAAATGAATAGAGCGCCTTGGGAGAACTAAAACGAAAACTTTATTTGAAAGTAAATAAAAAAAGAGCACACATATAAGTGTACTTTTAGCCTAAAAGGTTTGAACGTATGGACTGGAGTGCCCTACACAATAATATATGCTTGTCTAATTAATAGGTGAAAAATTTTTTATAAAAACGCTATTTTGTACTCAATAAATGATAAAGTAGCTAGATTAATGAGCTAAATAGAAAACATTATTTTAGAGTAAAGGGGGAGTTGAGCAATGGAGTTAAAGGAGTGCGCTCAACATTTGAGCGTACTTTCTAAGACAATCCTCTATTATAAAATAACAGCTAATAGAAAGAGAGTGGCCAGTAGAAAGAAAGCTCGTAATTATTTAACTGTTACGCTGTTAGCCGAGGACGAATATGAAAATTTTATTTGCATCTAATTGGTTTCCCGGCTCATAAGATATTAATGTGCAAAAACGAAATAAAGGATGAAAGGGGAAATAACGGTAGATGAGTTTACAAGAGTTGCTAATATCAAGGACCAATACAGCGGTGGTCATGAAATCGGGAAATGATTCAACAGCATTTATTGGAGGGAACCCTTTTAAAACAATTAATGGTGCGATTACAGCGATTAATACTACAGGAGCTACAGGGATTACAATTTTTGTGTTTCCTGGAATTTATGACGAAAAGGTAGTTATCCCTAATGGAAATTCATTACGAGGAATTAGTCTATGGACAGTAATAATTCGTCAACAGAATGCAACATCAAATACTACTGTACTCACAATGGGAGAAAATACAAGAGTAGAAGATATTACGGTATTAGGAACCTCTTCTATCCATGTGGATTTAACAGGGATTGCTTTTCCTGGAACAACATCACAAACTTCTAGATTAAGAACAGCAGTTATAACTGTGGATAATTCTACAGCATCAACAAGTGGAACTTCAAATGTTTATGGAATTCATTCTTTTGGAACAGGAATTCCAGATGAAAGTATAAGTACTGTAAGAGCAACAACGATAACAGTAAAATCAGCCGGTTTAGGGAATAAAAGAGCCATATTGGTTAATACAAATTCACATAATTTTCATTGCCGTGATGTTAATTTAACCACTACTAGTTCAGTTGGAGCAGGATCTTATATTGGGGCAGAAGTAAATCGAATAGGAGCGCAATTAAGTTTGCGTTTAGCGTCGATTCAAGGCACTACAGCGGATATATCACAATCAGCTGGAACATTGATTTTAAGTTCAGCGAATCTTATAAATTCTAACGCTAATAATTTGGGCTTTTCTACAGTTTTACAGCCTACTACTATTATTTGGGCAGACCCGTCAGGTCTGCCCACTGGTGGGACTCGTTTTTATAGACCAGGAACAGCAGCTGTTTCAAATACAGAAGTATTTATCCGATTAAGTCAAAAATCTGTTGTAAAATCACTATCGATACGTGCTCGAGTTGGTCCTGGAGGGACAAATACTGATACTTGGACTATTCGAAAAAATGGTGTGGATACACCTCTTGTAGTTTCATTAACTGGTGCTCAAACTTCTAATATAACTAATAATATTTCAACAACATTCCAAGCGGGAGATAGTATCTCGTTAAAAGTAACGGTTTCTACGCTAAGTGCGATAACCGATACTGTAATCCAAGTTGATATTTTTTGAAAATTAACAAATGAAGTGTTGTGTTAATGCAATGTCAAGTAATGAAACATATTCCTTTTAAAAAATACATTTATATAAGTGAATCTTTTAAGAGGGATTCTATTAGACGATAATTTTTGTATCATAATCTATAAGAAATATATTTAAACATGAAAAATCAATAAAAATTTCATTTTATCGTAATGAAAAAAAGAGTACATATTCGATATGTACTCTTGAAAAAAAGGAATGTGATGAAACGTAACACTATAACATATGCTTGCCTCGTTTGAAATTGTAAGGAATGTAACAAAATGGTTATTTTGTTACATAAAAACATGCAAAAAATTTGTGTATGTTTAATAAAAAGCTATGTCTTGTCTATGTAAATATATGCTTAATTTATATAAATCGTGTGCATGTTTGAACGAAATGGTTATTTGCAAATATAAAGAGCTTTTTTAAGGTGCTCCATGACCAAAACTAATATTGAAAAAGAATATTGCATTATATTTTATGTATGTTCTCAATACATGTGCAGATCTTTCTTTTGCACAATAAAGCAGCTAGTTAATAAAACTAACTGCTTGTTGTATAAAAGAAACGCTGCGCTTACAGAAATAGTTTGTAACTTTAAGTTACAAAAATAGTATGAACAAGGTTGAAAATGTTATGCGGAAATGAAAGAAAATAAAATGAAAAAGAGCATCGTTTGTAGATGCTCTTTGACCAAAACTTTCAGGAGAAAACAAGTAATGTGAGTTCACTCACTATAAGGTATGCGTAATATTCTTTTCTTGTGTAGTGAATATAAAAAAGAGCACCTTTAAATGGCGCTCATACGATAGGAGGTAACTTTTGGGGCTAACTGCTGAGGTTAAATTTATATGTTTTATCAAGAAAAAAAGAACAAAATTTCATTATTATTTCAATGTAAAAGAGCAGCCAGAAAAAGATAACTGCTCTCACAAGCACTGCCAAAAAGGACTACTTTGGGGAAAAAGTAGGTTGCACTTAGTGTTACCGTAATATTGGGATTTATTCGAGAAAAAGAAAAATTGAATTATTGAATAAAGTCCATATAAATACCAACACCTACTATTCCAATTAAAAAGATAGTCCCAATTAAGAAGCAAAGAATTTTAACCATGTTCAATAAAAATTTCATTTTATATGCTCCTATTTAGATTAGTACTGAAAAAGAGCAGCTAGTAAAAGCTAACTGCTCACCTCTCGACCAAGAGAGCTAGAGTGGGAAGAATTTAAAATAACCTTTTAAATTCTTTCATAGTATCGGAATAAAATAGAATTCTATTCACTTAATACTTAAATTAGGAAGTTCAATAATTGAATGTATCTATAGCATAGAGCGGATCTCAAAATTTTTTAAAGGTGAATAAAGAATGGGTACTTATTGGGAAAAAGGTAGTCAAGGAGTATTTCAAGAAGCGAGAGTTGGAACGCAATAAAAAAGCAGTTAGCAAAAGCTAACTGCATAGTGAATAAGAAGTACATAATGGTCATTCGTATTCAACCTTGGTGTACCTATATTATTAACATGTTCTAGAAATTTATTCAATAATAGAGCAGCTAACAAAAGTTAACTGCTCACGTAAGGAAATCAGAGAAAAGATTACCGTGTCATTTGTAGTATTGACGGAATGTTGAGTTCTATTCAAGTGTAGAAACTCTCTTTAAAAAAGGATATGATTTATCCTAGCAATTCATATAGGGTATACGTACATGGACGAATTTACTAATATTATAACGCAATAACTCACTGTTCGAGATGTTAATGTTATTAATTTTTTGTGAGATAATTACATTTGTAAATTGGGAGTAAAGTTAGAACTGAACAAAATAATCCTTTTAATATGAGCGGTATGTAACTGAAAGTTACATTTAGAGTATAAACAGAATTGGAAGAGTTATATGGGAATAGAACTTAATGAAAGGTTTATTTTATAAGAAAGTGGTGATACAAATGTATATCTGTCCAAAATGTTTAGATTGTTTCGCTGATCAGTATGAGTTATTTGAACATTTAACATTGTGTGGAGTGGATAATGATTCTTACGTATTTTAATAAATTTAAAGATGTAGTTGGTTTATGAGGTTGATTCAGTAATATGTATAAAATCAATATAGAAGTATGTTTAACAAATTCGCATAATTCCTAAAAATACTTTTATAAGACGTTATTATAAAGTGAGAAAGTAAAGAGAAATTTAAAATTATTAACAGTGAGATGGGGAATTGAATAGGATTATATTAATTACTTAATGCTGGGATATGTTTTTAATGGAAAATCAATTTAAAGAGATATTTGGTGCATGGATAGCAGCAATAGGAACTATTACTTCCGCTATTGGAAGTACGCCTTTTGAGTTTATAAGCAGTAATGTAAGGAAGGATTTAAATGTTTATGGAAACGTATTGCAGGCTGTTGGAAATGCTTTAGAGGCTGATGGTCAAGGAGAAGTGTCGCTTGAACAAATCGGTAATGAAATCCAATCAATCGGTAATGTTACTGTAATATCCGGATTGATTATTGAGTTTAAAGAAGAAACACAAATTAAATTAGTGATTGCTGGGAATTGGACACAGGCTTTGGGTGGACTTACAGCATTAGCAGATGAATTTGAGGATACATCCGATAAAGATGAATCCTTAAATATTATAGGAAACTTATTACAATCAATTGGGAATTCATTACAGGCAATAGGAGGTATTGAAGAATTAAAAAGTATCAGGAATGAAAACCGGTCTAATATAGAAGGTAATGTAAATGATGTGGAGAAAGATATAGACACTCAGGTAAATAAAAAAACTAATGAAAATGAAGAAGGGAAACTAATAGATATAATAGGAAGTTGGGTTCAAGCAGTTGGTTCTGTAATTTCATTAATTGGACAAATTCGTGAAGAGAGTGAGGAATTGGAAGGAAGCGATGAATAGAGTGAATTAATAGAACAGCTAACAAATAATTATTTTAAAGTGAAAGCAAACAGAATACAGTCCCGCTAGAAAACTAGAGGACACCAATTCATTAAAGCAGCAATTAAAGCTGTTTTAGGAATCGGTGTCCTTTTTATTTTGAAAAGGGAGATGGGGGAATATGAAGGTACTAAAGGACCAATTACGTGAGTGGAAAAAGCAATTGAATCATACAAAAAAGAATACTAAGAAAAAACGAAAAGAGAAGTTAAGCACTCGTGACATTGAAGGTTTAATGGGAATTCATGGCCCGCGTTATGAACGTAGACGTGGAGCATTAAGACAAAAGTGATTAAAAAATAAAAAGGAGTGGTCTTACATGACTAAACAATTATCTTTCTTACCAAAAATTGATAGAACAGCGACACAAGAGGAATTAGAAGGTTTGTTGGAAAGCGTACGTATACATAGACAATTTGGGGTTATGCGTAAAGAAATGAAAGTCACTCCTTCTTATGAAATACGTGAGCACGGTCCTACACATACTGTTGGTAAGCCATTAGAAGGTGTTGCTATAGCAAATATCCAACAAAGTAAACGAGAAGAGTGGCTAGAAAGAATGTCAGTACGTGTTGATCAGTTTCTAAATCGATTAGGAAACGGACGTGCTGGAAGCATTCAAAGAGATATTATTTTTAAACGTTATTTAGAAGAAGAGGACGTATGTGATTACATGGTTTATAACGAAATAGGAATGTCAGAGCGTACTTATCGACGTTGGAAGTCTAAAGCATTTTATAAACTTGCTTTTGCACTTGGATTAGAAGTTTACGAGACAGAAGAAACGGGAGGTAATGAATAATGAATTTTGTTCAACCGATACGTGATCCGGAGCAAATACAGCAGTTAAAAGATTATTTTAAGGAAAAGAGCTTACGTAATTACATTCTCTTCATTATGGGCATTAATACAGGTCTTAGAATATCTGATATTTTGAAATTGAAGGTAGGAGATGTCAAAGGCAATCATATATCTATGAGAGAAAAGAAAACAGGGAAACAGAAACGAATACAAATTACTGCAGCACTGAAAAGAGAACTTAAATGGTTTATTGAAGAAAGAGAAGATAAAGAGTATTTATTACAAAGTAGACAAGGTAAGAATCGTCCAATTGGCCGTAGCATGGCATATAAGATATTAAGTGGAGCAGCAGCAGAGTTTGGATTAGATGAAATAGGTACACATACGCTTAGAAAGACGTACGGTTATCATATGTACATGCAAACAAAAAACATAGCATTACTTATGGAGATATTCAATCATTCGTCAGAGAAGGTCACGTTACGTTATATAGGAGTAAACCAAGATGCAATGGATAAAGCAATGACTAGGTTTAAAATTTAATAATTGCTTATCTCTTTTTAAATCTAGAGTTATTGCAGCATTTTTGAAAAAACTACGCTAAGAGTATGTAAGGTTTTATACAGTTCCAGTAACAAACAAGAACCCTAAAAACGTGTTAGGATAGGAATATATATAAAATGCATAGATCCATAGAACAAAAAAAGAAGGTTCCTTGGTGAGCGTACGGTTTTCTCTTTTCAGTGATACCGATAATATTGCGTTATGTTAACTTTCTATGAATATCATATTCAACCAAAATTTCCCTTATTGATGGTATAATTAAAGTCTTGGAGGGGTATTATGGAATTTATTGTGGATATTGTATTTTATTTTGGGTTTTATTTTGGATCACTGTTTCTTATAATTGGTACCGCATTAGTTTTATTTATTATGGCTGCATTACCAAAAATCTGGAGTAAAAATCTATCATTCGTAATGCTCGGTTTAGGGATAAATATAATTACTATTCCGTTGTCTTTTTTTATAGGTGGGATGGCAACAGATTCTCCTGATAGTACTAGGTTAGATTTTTGGAAAGGATTTTTCTTTATTCAAAAAATACCGCTCTTTTTACTGATTTTTTTATTATTTTTAACTGTGGTGTTGTGGTTTATTCGTAAGAACAAGAAAAAAGTAAACATGTAGAATTTTAAAACGACTTCCAATAACGATAATTATTTAAGTAAGCTGTCCAGGTGGACAGCTTATTTTATTTTTCCGCATAGCGTAGGTTGTTTTGCAAAATGCTGATGGTATCCCTATACAGTTACTCATAATTTTCGTACTGTGTAACTCAAAAGAGAAAGTGAAACGAAATCAATGATACCAAACGATTCAGAGAAGGGTTCAGTTACACACAATATAAGATATGGGTAACTTAATCAGTGATATGGTAATATTTAATTATTATAATGAAAGTGGTGAAAGAGAAATGAATAAGGAATGTCCAATATGTTCAAATAAAAATGCAATGATTTATCCTACAGACAGAGGTAAAGAAATAGATTGCCCAAGCTGTGGTCTTGTTATGCTGCCAATAAGAACAGAGTTGAAGTTAAATGTGGATAAAAGTAAATATATAAAATTAGCCTCTGTATTAAGAAAAAGAAGTATGAACAATAGGATGGAGATATGCATATTTGTTGAAGGTAATAGTAAAGAGGGGCTACAAGAAAGATATCCAATGGTCTCTTTAGATGAATTATTGAGTGCATTTCCTAACAAAGTATCTGATAGAATTGATCAGTCTTTAGTTAATCTTGCGAAACTTTCTGAGTATCCAGGACATGAAATTTATATAGGGATTTCAGATTCAACTTTATTTTTTGTACAAAGTGAAAATTTAGGGGAGGTGGAATTTCTAATGCAGCAGTTAAAAGACGATGGCTATATTACTGGCTCTGTAGCTGGACTGCCTACTTCTTTGAAACTTACAGTTAAAGGGTGGAATAGAGTTGCTGAATTAGAGAGAAACACTATTAAAAATAATGAAGACGCATTTGTAGCGATGTGGTTTGATACAGAAGTTGAAAATGCTTATGAGGAAGCAATTGTGGTAGCGATAAAAGAGGCTGGATATAATCCTATTCGAATCGATAAGGTAGATCATAATAATAAAATATGTGATGAAATTATCGCGAAGATTCAAAGAAGTAAGTTTGTAATAGCGGACTTCACAGGACAAAGAGGTGGGGTTTATTTTGAAGCAGGATATGCGATGGGTTTAGGTAAACCCGTAATATGGACATGTAGGCATGATCATTTAGATAAAGTCCACTTTGATACAAGACAATATAGTCATATCGTTTGGGAAACAGAAGAGGATTTAAAAGAGAAATTATTTAATAGAATTAGGGCAACAATAAATTAAAAAAATAGTGGCAGAGCCGTGACCGCTTTTTGGCAGTAAATATGCCGGTTGTTTTGGAATTATCATGTTATATTTGTATTGTGAGAAGTGGTGGAAAACAATTTTGTTCTATAATTAGTACATTTATCAAAAATAAAAAAGTACAACCCCTTTATTTTATAAGAGGTTGTACTTTTTTTTATAATCCTACGAATAGGTATTATTTAATAAAGGGCATGATAAAGTTGATAAAATCGTCATATTTTTCTTGAGTTGGTTGTTTATTTTCAATTTCTTCTGACTTGTTTTTATGCAAAATTCTTATATTTGCGGTATTAAGAGAAAATTCTAAGTTCACTATAGCTGTTCCAGACTCTAATCTTTTTATAATTTTTAAATATTCAATTGCCCTTCTGTTTAAGAGGACAGGTAGGTTTAGCCAATAAAGATTGTTAGAAGATATACATTTATCACCATTGTCAGTGATTTTTATCTCAGCATAGTTTAAATCTCTATCACTTTTTGCATTTCGAAATCTTATCCCTACTACATCACCTAAATCACTAACATCCAGAGTTGTTGCGATAATTGATAACACGCCATTTGAAATATAATCTTTAGGAGATATATCCGTGTTATCGGGTGGAGTAAATTCTTCGCAAACTATATTTGTGAATTTCTCAATTTCTGTATCAAGTATTTCTAATTTTTCATATGCTTTTTTTCTTTTGTTACTTAATAGTGCTTCTTCTAAAGAAAAGAGATTGTTTCGGAAGCTTTCAACTCTTGAATAATTAATTGCTGGCTTAAAATGATCTAAAAAATTCAAGGTATTTTCAACTCGTCCGGACATTGTACTAAGTTCGGAGGACTCACTTACTATATTATCTACATCTCTTAAACGAATGTGTAGTAATTCTCTTCTAAAATCAATGTCTACAATAGTTGGGAAAATAATTTGTTTAGAATCACCGTTTTTGAATTTCGTACTAACTATCTTTGAGTCTAATAGAAGAATTCGAAGAGTGTCTAACTTTCCATCATTCAACTCTCTATATCCACAAATAACAAAATCTTTATCAACAGATAGATTATTGATGTTACTTAGAATTTTATGTTGCTGTGGTATACCCCAAGATTTTAAAAGTTGTTTGGAAAAATTAACATCATCTAAATTAAATGCACTTGTATTAAGCTTAAATAAATAAGAATTTAAAAGTGAATCTTCTAAAAGCGCAAAGAGGAGATCATCTAAATCTAATTCGTCAATAATTTTCTCTTTTATTCCGTGAACCAATGTCTTAGCTATAATATCAGCTGTTGAATCATCTTTATTTTCTTTTCGTATACTAACATATGTTGAGTTGAAGTTAGGGAATTTATTACATTCATTAAATTGTTCTGAAACTGTATTCTTTTTCAAGTAAGGATAAAAAAGTAATATTTTTTCTAATGTATCTAGTTGCTTTTCGTTCATAATATCTTCCTTTCATAAGGTGGTGAGAACATGTGTCCTCAAGTTTTTAGTAATACAACTTTTTTAGGAGAACATCCAATTCAAAGTATTTGTCGTGAAGATGGTGTTGTAGCTGTTGGAACTGTGTTACAAATTCACAATAAGTCTTATTGTGTTGGCAATATAATGATAAAAACGGATGGTACAATAATTATTGAGGTTTATTAATCACCTCCTAAAAGAAGGTTCTCCTAAATATGTTATAATTCGACAAAAAAATATTTTCACCTTTAATTTTAATATTAATATAATAGGAATTTAAAAATGTGGGATTTCCTTCTGCTATATCTTTACTTTAGGAGAATAGTTTATGAATGATATAGTTGTTATTAATTTTTTAAGGTCATATGTGTACTTCGTGCGTTTACTCTTAAATTGATTCCAAAAAAATTGCATGATTCAAAATAAACAGTATCCATTTGGGTGCTGTTTATTTTGAAGAGAAAAGGAGTGAGGATAAATGGAAGACTAGTTAAACTTGAGAAGAATATTACCTTTGACACAATGCTGCATATCGTTAATAGGGATGCAGAATTGCGTGAGTCTAGAAAAATTGCCAACATTAATTGAAGTGCTAAATGAATTACGCAATAATACGACACTAAAAGAAAAGAAAGAAGCTACAGCAAGTATAATCAATAAACTGCTTGATGATTTATTAGAAGAGAAACGATTGGTGGAAAATGATGAAGGAATACAAATCCAAACAACAGAAGCGTAAATTCTATGATAGTGGTGAATGGAAACAGTTACGTGAACAAGTAAAGAAGCGCGACAACTATGAATGTCAAGAGTGTAAGCGAAACGGTCGCGTTCAAACTGATACGAATGAGTACAGTGAGAGTGCAAAGCGTAAGAAGATTCAACTCGTCGTCCATCATATAAAAGAACTAGAACATCATCCAGAACTTGCATTAGAAACAGATAATCTAGAAACAGTATGTGTGGATTGCCACAACAAAGAACACGGAAGAACATTTAAAAAGAAACAAAATAAATGGGAACATGATGAAAAGTGGTAAAAATGAATCAGAAACAATCCCCCCCCTTAAAATATTTCAGCAAAAAATGCTCTAAGGGGCACCGGAGGAGGGGGTCGATTTTTCAAATTTAGAACCAAATTCGCGCGTTATATCAAATTGGAAAACGATGTAAATCAGAAGGGAGGGATATTGTGGCTAGAGTGAAGCGTGAAACAATGAGAAAAAGGATTGAAAAGGATCTAACAAATCAATTAAAAGAAAAAAAGATTGTAGGTAATCATTATACTGACTTAATTCAAGACTATTTATCGTTGTGGGATTTAAAGTGTGTTCTTGTTGATGATATTGAAGAAACAGGAATAAAAGTATCTGGCATGCATGGTCCGAAATCCAATCCTTCTATTAATGATTTACATAAAACAAATGATCGAATGATAAAGATTTTAGATGCACTTGGATTAGAAGCATCGGCAGAAGAAAAGAAAGTTCCTTCAAAACCTGTGCGCTCAGTTAAAGATTTAACATGATTCAAAATAATTATGTCACTGAATATATTGAGATGTATCGCGCAGGGAAAATTAAGCTGAATAAAGAGCGCATAATGCTAATTGAGTACCTGGAGAAATACATTTTAATACGCGATGATTTGTATTTCGATAATGAAATGCATGATGACTATATAAAATTCACTGAGAAATGGTACTTTGAATTGCAAGCATTTCAAAAGTTCCTAACAGCATTCGTTTTTCTTTTCTATAAAGAAGATGATTCTGTTTTTTACGAGCAATTTTTAATTATGATGGCTCGTGGTGGTGGTAAAAACGGTTTAATTTCATCATTATGCCATTTCTTTATTAGTCCGCTGCACGGAATAGATCGATACAATGTTTCAATTGTGGCGAACAACGAGAAACAGGCCAAAGTTTCTTTTCGTGAAGTCTATGATGCTATTAAAGGAAAAGAAATACTAGAAGATATGTTTTATCGAACCAAGGTAGAGATACTGAGTAACGATACGCAAAGCATTATTCAATATCATACATCTAATGCTGGTTCTAAGGATGGACTTCGTGACGGTTGTGTTATTTACGATGAAATACATCGATATGAAAACTTTGATGTAGTAAATGTATTCTCTAGTGGACTTGGAAAAGTGCCAAATGCTAGAGAATTTTTTATTGGTACAGATGGCTTTGTCCGCGATGGATTCCTGGACAAAACAAAAGAGCGGGCGATGAATATTCTAAAGGGGAAAGATTTAGAAGATCCATTATTCCCTTTCATTTGCAAGATAGATAATCCAGAAGAAATTGATAATCCTGATGTATGGGAAAAAGCGAATCCGATGTTTAGCGAGCCGAGAAGTTCTTATGCTAAACAATTATTTAAAAAGGTATTAACTCAATATAAACAATTAGAAAATAATCCTTCAAACCGTGAAGAATTCATAACAAAACGTATGAATTATCCTGAAACAGATTTAACAAAGTCTGTAGCTTCATGGGAAGAAATCATGCGTACTGGTTTTGAAGAAGATGGGGAAACGCTCAGAGAGGTTCCAGATTTAAAACATAAAGTAGCTGTAGGCGGACTCGACTTCGCCAGCATTAAAGACTTTGCTGCGGTTGGTCTACTCTTTAAACATGGTGAAGATTATATATGGAAAGGTCATTCATTTGTACGTAAAGGATTTTTGGACAAGGTGAAATTAAAAGCACCTATATATGAATGGGCTGAAAATGGCTTACTAACTATTGTGGATGAACCAGTTATTAATATCTCTCACATTGTAGATTGGTTTGTAAAAATGCGTGAGTTATACGGTGTTAATACGATTGTAGCCGATACATTCCGCCTTGATCTTGTCAAAACGGCACTTGAAGCTGAAGGATTTATATTGTTGTATATCCGTAATCCAAAGGCAATACATTCTCTTTTAGCACCAAGAGTTGAAACGTTGTTTGCAAACAATCGCATTATTTTTGGAGATAATCCATTGATGCGTTGGTACACTAACAACGTCTACGTCCACATCAAAAAAGACGGCAACAAAGAGTATCTGAAAAAAGATGAATTTAAGCGTAAAACAGATGGATTTCAAGCTTTTATTCATGCGCTATGGCAAGCGGATAACATTCTTGTGGATGAATTCGACTTTATGTTAGATGGTATTAAATTCTAATAAAGGGGGTGATAATCATTGGATGGCTAGATGCAGTATTTAAAAGAAATAGTGAAGTAGGATTTATGTTTGATGTGGAAATGTTTATTGAGAAAGCCAATAGAGTACACATGAAGCGACTGGCGATTGATACCTGTATATCCTTTTTAGGGAGAACAATTAGTCAGTCAGAATTTAGAGTGAAAAATGGTGAAGAATTTGAAAAGGATGAGCTTTACTATCGATTAAATGTCAGACCGAATAAGAATATGACAGCAAGTACCTTTTGGGAGAGTTTCATTTACAAACTTATTTATGATAATGAAGCTTTGATTATACAAGCGGATGATGGTGATTTACTTATTGCTGATGACTTTGAACATAATGAATATGCTGTGTTTGAAGATACTTTTACAAATGTCACTGTAAAAGATTATCAGTTTAAGAGAAGTTTTAAACAAAGTGAAGTTATTCATTTAAGATACAGGAATGATAAGTTATCACCTCTTATCGATGGTTTGTTTACTGATTATGGTGATTTATTCGGTAGAATATTAAGTTCTCAAAAACGTAAGAATCAAATTCGCGGAACAGTTGATATGGACATGCTCGCTGCAAAGAGCAAAGAACACCAATCAAAACTGCAAGAGTTTATTGATAACATGTACAAAGCGATTGGAGAAAAAGATGTCGCTATCATTCCACAACAACCAGGTTTTAAGTATGCTGAAACGTCAGGTGGAGCGAGTTCTGGGCAGAGTGTGGAGGAAATTAATAAAGTAACAAATGGCTTCTTAAATCAAGTAGCAATGGCTTTTGGTATTCCAACTGCTTTGATATATGGCGAAATGGCTGATGTGGAGAAGCAAACGAAAAATTATATGCTTTTCACAGTGAAACCTCTATTAAAAAAGCTTTCTGATGAAGCAAACGTTAAATTTTTTGAAGAAGAAGAGTATCTTTCAGGACAAAAAATTGAAGTTAAAGCTGTTTCTTATCAAAGCATATTTGATCTTGCGACAAGCATCGATAAACTCATTTCTTCAAGTGCATTTACAGGGAATGAGATTCGATTAGAAGTAGGATATGAAGTTTCTGATGATCCTAACTTAAATACACATCATATTACGAAAAACTATACGAAACTAACTGAATCTGAAGGAGGTGAGAATACAAATGACGGTGAAAATTGACGTTAAAGGGCCAATCATTTCGAATGATGAAGCTTGGATTTATGATTGGTTTGAAATGGATGCGACAAGCCCAGGTAAGATTACAAAACAACTGGATAATGCAAATAGTGAGGATTTAATTGTATCAATCAATAGTCCTGGCGGTTATGTAGATGAGGGTTCGGAAATTTACACAGCATTAAAAAATTATCCTGGTCATGTAGAAGTTCAAATTGTTGGTTTGGCAGCAAGTGCAGCTTCTGTAATTGCGATGGCTGGTGATAAAGTTCGAATTTCTCCAACAGCAAAAATCATGATTCACAACGCTGCTAAGTGGCATGGTGGAGATCATCGTGACATGGAAAAGGCAGCCGAGATGTTAAAAATAACAGATCGAGCAATTGTAAATGCCTATGTCATTAAAAGTGGTAAATCTGAGGAAGAACTACTTAACATGATGGCTGAAGAAACTTGGATGGGTCCGCAACAAGCATTAGAAAACAATTTCGCGGATGAAATCATGTTTATGGAGAATCCAGTTAAAATGACGGCTTCAACGGCTACTACTGCCATGCTTCCGCAGAAAGTAATCGATGGCTTTAGAAATGGAACCATGAACAAAGGCCAAGGAATTACAAAAGAAGATTTAAATGCAGCATTATCAGGATTGAAAAATGAAATCCTGAATGATTTACAAAACAATATAGAAGAACAACCAAAGGAGCCGAATCCTAAACCTGTAAAAAACAGTGGGATTAAAGGGCTCCTTTTAAAATTATAAAAAACGGAGGAAACACATAATGGTTATTAAATTTAATAAATCTGAAGCATTTAATAAGGCAAAAGCAAAATTGACGGATACTTTAACTAACGCGGAAAGCACAGAACAAGAACAGACGTCAGCGTTTGAAGGTTTCTTTGATGCACTACAAACAGATGTAGCAAATACAGTTCGTGAACAAGTAAATAACGATATGCTTGATCGTTCCATTTTACAGCAACGTGGTCAAAATGTTTTAACTTCATCAGAAACAACATTCTTTAATGCAGTTGTTAAAGAAGGTGGATTTACAGATGGCTCAATCCTTCCTGTAACGACGCAAGAGCGTGTGTTTGAAGATTTAGTTACAGAACATCCCTTATTAGCTGAAATTGGTTTGCAAGACTTAGGAGCAGTTACGAAGTTTATTTACTCTGATGCAACGAAGGCGTATGTATGGGGCGAATTATTCGGGGAAATCCGTGGACAAATTGATGCTATCTTCAAACAAGAAAAAATTGGTCAACTTAAATTAACTGCATTCGCAGCTATTCCGAATGATATGAAGGAACTTGGGCCGGAATGGATTGAACGCTATGTTCGAACTGTTTTAGTAGAAACATATTCTGTTGGTCTAGAATTTGGTTTTATTAATGGTGGCGGATCTGTAGCACATCAACCAGTTGGTTTAATGAAAGATGTAAATCCAGAAACAGGCGCTGTTACTGATAAAAAATCTTCTGGCAAATTAACATTTGCTCCGTCTGATAAAGGGGAAATTGTAGCAGGCGAACTTTATGAAGTAGTAAAAGCTTTATCTGTTGATGCGAAAGGGAAATCCAGAAAAGTATTAAATAAAATTGTAATGGTAGTTAACCCGATTGATGCGATTGGCGTACAAGCACGTAATACAATCCAGACCGCAACAGGTCAATGGGTAATGGCATTGCCTTATAACATTAAACCTGTAGAGTGTGAGGAAGTTCCTGTTGGTAAAGCATTATTCTTTGTAAAAGGACAATATATTGCTGCAATCGCAGGTGGATACAAGCTAAAAGAATTTGATCAAACATTAGCTTTCGAAGATGCTACTCTTTATACAATTAAACAATTTGCTAATGGGAAACCGAAAGATAATAAAGCGGCTCTTGTTTACGATTTAGAAATTTCATTTACACCACCAACTCCACCAGCAACTAAATAAGGAATGATGTAAATGGAAACAGTAATTTCAAATGAAATATTACAGGAATTTAAAGATAGGATGCACTTAGGAGATGAGGAAGACGATAACCTAAAGCGTATCCTTTCTACGTCCAATAAGGCTTTATTAAGAGTTTGTGGCGATTATGGTTTAAATAATAACGAGGAGTTCAAGGAATTAGTCTTTGAACGCTCTCGTTATGCCTATAACGATGCCTTAGAGTATTTTGACAAGAATTTTTTAAGTCAGATTAATAGTTTAGGTGTTGATAAAGCGTTAGAAGAAATTAAATTGGACGGTGATTAATATGCGTCCTTTTCAGTACAAAAAACCACTGAATACAGGTGATTGTAGAAATCGAATTATCATTGAGCAACCTGAAGTAATAAAAGATGATTTGAATCAAGAAGTTGAAACAGGTAATTGGCAAGAAGTAAAAAAAGCATGGGCAATGATAAAAACGGTAAAAGGTTCAGAGTACATTGAAGCTTCGGCTTCACAGTCTACACGAATTTATCGGTTTGTAATTCCCTATACAACAGGAATTACAGAATTAATGCGAATTAAAATGAAGGATCGTATCTTTGACATTATCGAACCGCCAATGAATGATGATGAATTGTATCAAACATTGACTATTATCGCAAAGGAGCATGTTTAATATGAATGATTTTGCGAGCGAACTTGCTAGAGAATTGCAAAGATATGCAAATGTTGTGGAAGAAGAATTACTGACAGCGCAGGAAGAAGTTGCTGATGTTGCTGTGAATAAATTAAAGCAAAATAGTCCTAAAAAAACAGGTGCTTACCGTAAAGGGTGGCGTAAGAAAAAAGAAGATAATGGTGTTGTTATTCATAATACTCAAGGAAAATTAACACATCTTTTAGAAAAGGGACATGCGAAAGTTGGCGGTGGACGTGTTCCGGCTCAAGTGCATATTCGTCCAGTTGAAGAGTATGTAATTAATGAATTACCAAGACGGATTGAAAGGGCGCTTGAATAATGACATTAGGTGAATTAATAAAAATTCTTGAAGCTACAGGATATCCTGTGGCTTATTCGCATTTCACAGCAACACCAGGTAACCCAGTTCCAGCGCCACCATATATATGTTTCCTTGTGGATGGATCAGCAAATTTAATGGCTGATAACAAGGTGTATCACAAAATAAATGATTTAAATATAGAGCTTTATACAACTAAAAAAGATGTAGTCACAGAAGCAAAACTTGAAAAGGTCCTGGACGATCATGAGATACCTTATGACTCGTATGGGACATTTATTGAATCTGAAAAAATGTATCAAAAAATATATGAAACGAGGTTGATATAAATGAATGAAAATAAAGTAGCTTTCGGTCTGAAAAATGTCCACTATGCACTCTATGACATTAAAGATGGTGTAGTTACATTTAGTACACCGATACGATTACCAGGTGCGGTTGAATTAACATTTGATCCACGAGGGGATTTAATTGAGTTCTATGCAGATGACATGCTTTACTACGCAGCAAGTAATAACCAAGGTTATGATGGGACGTTATCTATTGCGACTATTCCAGAGCAATTTGCAGTTGATGCATTAGGAGAGGAATTAGACGCAGAAGACGGTGTATTAAATGAATTAGCTGACGCAAAAGGAAAACCATTTGCTTTATTGTTTGAATTTGATGGCGATGTACGAGCGACTCGACATGTTATGTTTAACTGTTCAGCAAGTCGTCCAACGATTGCATCTAAAACGAAAACTAATTCAGCGGAGCCAAATACAAATGAGCTTAAATTTGTATCAAGCCCTATTGATATTAATGGAAAACGTATGGTTAAAACGAAAACTACAACAAAATCAAAACAAGAAATCTATGATAATTGGTACAAAAAAGTGTATACAAAAGTACCTGCATTAGCAAAAGGGGCGTAAGTGAATGGAAAAGACAATTACAATAGATGGAAAACAAGTTAGATTAAAAGCTACAGCAGCAACAGTTAAACGATATAAAGCACAATTCAGACGTAATTTATTTGCAGATTTGATGGGTTTAGGGGCAATTAGTACATTAACTTCACCAGATGGCTCACAACAACCTCTTGATATGTCTAATGTTGATTTAAGTAATGTAGATTTTGAACTTATTTATGACCTAACTTGGTTATATGCTAAAACGGCTGATCCAAATATTCCTGATCCTATGACATGGCTAGATGGATTTGAAGAATTCCCAATTGAAGAAATTATGCCTGAAGTTATGGAATTAGTTCAGGTCACTATGGGAGCAAAAAAAAAATAAAGAAAAACAATGGAGAGCAAGGGACATTCAGTGATGAAGAATTTACCACTGAATTGTTTCTTGCTCTTTGTTATAAAGCAAATTTAACACATGGTGACTTAGAAGAAATGACCGTAGGTGATTGCTTTGATTACATTGCTGAATTCGCTGAGTTAGAGAATCCAGATAAAGAAAAAGTTAGAAAAGCAGGTCAAAAAGACTTCGATTCATTCTAAGAAAGGGGTGAGAAAATGGCAGGAAGAATTAAAGGGATTACGATTGAAATTAATGGTAACACTCAACCGTTACAAAACGCTCTAAAAGATGTTAATAAACAAAGCGATTCTTTAGCTAAGGAACTAAAAGATGTCGAGCGTTTGTTAAAGTTCGATCCTGGTAATGTGGAGGCACTTTCTCAAAAACAAAAATTACTTACACAACAAATAGAAAATACAACGCAAAAGCTAGATAAGTTGAAAGCAGCGGAACAACAAGTACAAGCTCAATTTCAAAACGGTAAAATTTCTGAAGAACAATATCGTGCATTCAGACGTGAAATTGAATTTACAGAAGGATCGCTTAATGGTCTGAAAAATAAACTTGGAAACATGAAAGCTGAGCAAGAGAATGTAGCGAGTTCTACAAGGCAATTAGAAACATTGTTTAGAGCTACAGGAAAAAGCGTTGATGATTTTGCAGGAGCATTAGGAAATCGTCTTGTGAATGCAATTCGAAATGGAACAGCTACAAGTCGTCAGTTAGAGCAAGCGATTGGAATTATTGGCCGTGAAGCGTTAGGGGCAGAAACAGATATAGAGAAATTACAGCGAGCACTACGATCTGTAGATGCTGGTAATTCAATTCAGCAAGTACGAAATGAACTGAGAGATTTACAACAAGAAGCCGGAAGAACTGAGAAGAAGTTTGAAGGTCTAAAAGTTGGATTAGAAAATGTTATCGGTGGAATGGCAGCTGGTGGCGGAATGGCAGCAGCTGTTGAAAAAGCACTTGATATGTCAAAGTTAAAAACAAAAATTGAAATAGGATTTGATGTTCCTGAATCCTCAAAAAAATCAGTAGAGGATGCTGTGAGAGGAATTTCAGCCTATGGATTAGATGCAGAAGAAGCACTTGAGGGTGTAAGAAGACAATGGGCTTTGAATAAAGATGTTAGTGATGAAGCAAATGCTTCTTTCGTAAAGAGTGCAGCTGTTATTTCTAATGCTTATGCTGGCATTGATTTTACTGAATTAATTCAAGAAACGAATGAAATCGGTAATGAATTAGGCATTTCACAAGAAGGCGCTCTTGGTATGGCTGATGCCTTATTAAAAATGGGTTTTCCACCGGAACAATTAGATATTATCGCCGAATATGGTGGTCAGTTAACGCGAGCAGGATACAACGCTGAAGAAGTACAAGCTATTATGGCAGCTGGGGTTGAAACAGGAACCTGGAATATCGATAATTTGCTAGATGGACTGAAAGAAGGTCGTGTAAAAGCGGCTAATTCGGTCAAGGTGTCGATAAAGCAATGACAGAAGCCCTTGAAGGTACACAAATTTCAGCAGAACAAGTTCAAAAATGGGGTCAAGCTGTAGCTAATGGTGGTAAAGAAGGTTCAGTCGCAATGACCGAGATTGCACAAGCTCTATCGCAAGTTGATGATGAAACAAAGCGTAATGAATTAGGTGTTAAGTTTTTCGGAACAATGTATGAAGATCAAGGGCAAAACATAATTAATACTTTGCTAGGTGCGAAAGAGAAAACAGTAGATTTTGGGAAGCAACAAGATAAACTGAATGATTCTATTAAGAAAATGGATGCAAACCCAGCAGTTAAATTTCAAAAAGCGATGCAGGATTTACAAGTTGCGCTTCAGCCAGTTCTTAGTGTCATAGCGGATGTCATCTCCAAAATAGCTGAATGGGTTTCAAACAATCCAAAGTTAGCAGCCACATTAACAGCTGTCGCAATGGCTATTGGTATAATCTCAGGTGCAATTATGGCGCTTGCTCCTATAGTCATGACAGTCATGAGCTTTTTTGAAATTGGAGCTTTAGCAGCAGCCGGACTTGTTGCTATTGTCCCTATTATAATCGCAGCTATAGTGGCTCTAGGAATTGCTATTTATAAGAATTGGGATTCTATAAAACAGTGGACAATAGATACATGGAATTCTATTAAGGAATATTTAATAGAGCTTTGGGATGGGATAGTTCAATCTTCTAGTGAAGCTTGGAATTCTTTCTTAGAAACAATGCATTCATTCTTTGATCCAATAGGGCAATTTTTTAGCGATTTATGGACAGGGATAGGTGAAATATGTAGTAGTACATGGAATTCTATTGTTGAATTCTTTTCAGGAGCTTGGGCCTCATTCACTGAAATGATGCATAGTTTCTTTGATCCAATAGGTGAATTCTTTAGTAATTTGTGGTCAGGTATTGTGGAAACGGCGTCTTCTTGGTGGACTTCTTTAGTTACAACAGCTTCTGAATTGTGGGGGACACTTGTACAAGCTTGGCAGGAAACGTGGAACACTGTACTTACGGTCTTAGACCCTATCATTTCATTGATTTCTACGGTCCTTGAGGCTGGTTGGTTATTAATCCAAGCAGGGGTACAAATTGCGTGGGCAGCGATAAGTCAGTATATTATTCAACCAATCCAAGAAGCTTACAATTGGGTGAGTAAACAAATTGGCGAATTGGTTACATGGCTTGGTACACAATGGGAAATTGCAAAAGCCGTGGCTCAAGTTGCATGGGGATTACTTAAGCAATATATCATTCAGCCAGTCCAGGAAGCTTGGAGTACAACAAAAGAAAAATTCAGTGATTTGATTTATTGGTTAAGCTCACAGTGGGAACTTGCTAAATCGTATACTCTTATGGCTTGGAATTTGGTTAAACAGTATGTAATTCAACCAGTTCAAGACTTGTGGAATACAACCAAGCAAAAACTTGGTGAATTAGCAAATTGGATATTAAGCAATTGGGAATCTATAAAATCCTATACACTTTCAGCTTGGAATTTAGTGAAGAAATACGTGATTGATCCAGTAACTGAAGCTTACAATTCAGCGAAACAAAAATTTACTGATTTATATAATTCAGCGAAAGAAAAATTCGATTCCGTAAAGAGTGCAGCACAAGAAAAATTTGAAGAAGCTAAACGATTTATTATTGATCCAATAAAAGATGCGGTTGGGAAAGTAGAAGAATTCATTGGGAAAATAAAAGGATTCTTTAGTGATTTGAAGTTGAAAATTCCAAAACCTGAAATGCCACCTCTTCCACACTTTAGCTTGCAAACTAGTACGAAAAATATTTTAGGGAAGGATATTACATTCCCTTCTGGACTTAATATAGATTGGCGTGCAAAAGGTGGTATCTTCACTAAACCGACTATCTTTGGAATGAATGGCGGAAACTTGCAAGGTGCAGGAGAAGCTGGCAAAGAAGCGGTTTTACCTTTGAATAAAAAGACACTTGGAGATATTGGCGCAGGAATCGTAGCAGCCATGCCACGACAACAATTTGCTATATCAGGGGAAATAAATCAACTAATGAGCGATATGAGCCGTATGATGACTAATTCTGCAAACCAATTAGCGGGATTAAAAACCGTTATGAGTGGTGTGTATGGGAATATGTCAAACAGCAGACAAGCCATGACAAACAGTGTATCAAATCAAGTCATTAATAACTCTTTTGGTTCGTCAGGTGGTGGAGTCATTCCAATGCTTGGTGGTGATTTAGTTGTGGAAGTTCCTGTTAGTTTAGAAGGAAGAGACGTGGCGCGCGGTACTTATCGTTATACAACCGAGTATCAAGAAAGAGAAACAAAAAGAAACTCAGACTTTTAGGTTTGGGTTTCCTTTATTTTATAAAGAAATGGGGTGACAGTATGAGCTCTTTTACATTTAACAATATACGTAAGGATTTTATTCAAATAGAAAAGGGATGGAAAAGACCAGCGTGGGCACCGGTGAAAAGGAATTTTCTAAGTGTCCCAGGATATACAGGAGCAAGACTATTAAACACCCAAACGGAAATGCGTGTTTTATCTATTCCTGTAGGAATTATAGTTCCTGAGGGTTCAGATTTGGAAACTATGAAAGAAGAAATTGCAGAATGGTTAATCACAGGCCAACCAGCAGAACTTATTTTTGATATAGAACCAAATAGAACATATTTAGCAGTTGTGGAAGATAGCTTTGATCCAGATGAATTTGTAACACTTGGAATAGGGACAATTAAGTTCATTTGTCCAATGCCATATAAATTAGGCCCTACTCGAACAGTAGATTTTCAAACAGGTGCAAGCGGGTTAATAGCAAATGTTCAAAACAAAGGCAGTGTAGAATCCAATCCAATTATAGAAGTTGAAGTAACGAATCCTTCCACATTTCTTGATGTATGGAATGGAGACAATTATTTTCGTATCGGATGGCCACTTAGCGTAAATCAGATACCTGTCGAAAGAAATCAGCGGGTAATGTGGGATGAAATGTCTACCACTATAGGATGGACGGATGTTCCGAATGCAGAAGATATGGTAGGGGGCGGGGCTTTTAAAGTGGATGCAGGCTCACGCCTAGTTCCGGTTTATTTAGGTGAAACAAATATAAAAGGATGGCATGGTTGCATAGCTAAAAAGAACATCCCACAAGGCCCACTACAAGATTTTATTATGCAGGCGTATGTTGGGTTAAGAAGCTCTCACCCCGATCAAATGGGGCGTGTTGAAATAGGTTTATTAGATGAAAATAGCGACTATGTAGCTCGTATTTCTATGAATGATGTTCATTGGCAAGCAGAACAGAATACAGGGTTCGCTAAGCTTGGTAACAAAAAGAAACCAAACGGCGAGCGAGTGCTTATAAATGAACCTGGAGATCATCCTACTACATGGAATCAATATCGTGGTCGATTATGGTTAGCACGTACCGGCAATAGGTGGGAAGCTTATATTTCTAAGTTTTTATGGAATACCGAAAAGGATGATTCAGAGCGCTTTGTCGTGTGGGAAGATGAAAACAATGTGAATATGGACAAAGTAGCACAAGTTCAAATAAGCATCAGTCAATTTTCGGATAACATGTTTTGTACAGACATGAGCATCGATGATTTGAAAATTTGGAAAGTCAATATGAATACCCAAGATAATCCACCTTATATTTTTGATGTTGGAGATAAAGTAATTATCGATACCGAGCGAAGCCTTGTATCAATCAATGGTAAAAAAGCTATAAACTTAAAAGATATATTCAGCGATTATCCCGTTATTCAAAAAGGAACGAACAAACTTGAGATTATGCCTCCTGATGTAGGAATAGCCAAAATAACGTATAGGGAGCGATTTAGATGAGAACACCAAGCGGAACATTACATGTTGTTGATTTTAAAACGAGTCAAATCGTTTCTAATATACAAACAAAAGATTATTGGGATGATAAACGACATTGGGAAATTAAGAACAATATAGATACATTAGAATTTAAAGTGTTTGATAATACGGAACATGCAGCTACACTCATGCAGCAAAATTTAGTATTAAAAGAAGTGCGTGACGGGCGTATCGTTCCGTATGTTATTACTGAAACCGAAAAGGATTCTAATGATAGATCAGTCATTGCTTATGCATCTGGTGAATGGATTCAACTTGCGAAAGCTGGCATTATTACTCCGCAGAAGGTGGAAGGTAAAACAGTAAATGAGTTTATTGATATGGCTCTTGCAGGTACGAAGTGGAAAAGAGGTAGAACAGAATACGCTGGTTTCCATACAATGACGATTGATGAATTCATAGATCCACTGAAATTTTTAAAAGATATCGCTTCTTTGTTCGAGTTAGAAATCCAATACCGTGCTGAAGTAGTTGGTTCTCAAATTGTCAGTCGCTATGTGGACATGGTAAAGAAACGCGGTCAAGAAACAGGGAAAGAAGTAACACTTGACAAAGATTTAGTAGGAATTAAACGTGTTGAGAACTCACAAAACATTTGTACAGCATTGCTTGGTTTCTCCAAAAAAGAAGGGGAAGGGTTTATTACAATCACCGACATAAATGACGGTATTCCTTATCTTGTGGACAGTGATGCTTTCCAACGATGGAACGAACGTGGTCAACATAAATTTGGCTTTTATACACCAGAAACAGAAGGCGATATAACACCGAAACGTTTAATGACTCTTATGAAAACAGAATTAGCCAAACGGATAAATTCCTCTATTTCTTATGATGTTCAAGCACAAAGTATAGGTCGTGTATTCGGACTAGCTCACGAGCTGATTAATGAAGGTGATACAATCCGAATAAAAGATACAGGATTTACTCCTGAACTGTATTTAGAAGCTCGTGCAATCGCTGGAGATGAGTCATTTACAGACCCTTCACAAGATAAATATGTATTTGGTGATTATCGTGAAATTACCGATCCGAATGAAGAAATGCGAAAACTATACAATAGAGTACTTGTTTCTTTAGGTAATAAAGCCAATAAAGAACTATTAGAACAACTAGAAAAGTTAGCAGAAGAAGCGAAGGGTACAGCCGAACAAGCTCAAAAAGAAAGTAAAGCAGCAAAGGATATAGCAGAAGAGACTAAAGATTATATGAATCAAAACCTTGTAGATATCATAGTGGGAGCTAATCCACCTATTACTAATCTCAAACCAAATAAAACATTATGGCGTGATATTAGCAATGGTAAGCCTGGTATTTTAAAAATATGGACTGGCACAGCGTGGGAACCTGTCGTCCCTGATACAGGACCATTACAGCAAAGTATTAAAGATGTTAAGAAAGATATTGAAACAGCTAAAACGGAGCTAAATCAAAAGGTTCAAGAAGCACAAAATCAAGCGACAGGACAATTCAACGAAGTGCAGGAAAACTTACAAGGTGTCACCCGTACAATTTCTAATATCGAAAATAAACAAGGTGAAATTGATAAGAAAGTAACTAAGTTTGAACAGGATTCTAATGGATTTAAAACTTCTATTGAATCGTTAACAAAAAAAGATACTGAAATAAGTAATAAATTAAATACGGTTGAATCAACTGTAGAAGGTACAAAGAAGATAATTTCTGATGTGCAGCAAACAACAAGTGAGCTTAAGAAAACAACAACTGAAATTAAAGAAGAAGCTGGACATACCAAAGAACGAATGGAACAAATTAATAGTAAAGTTGAGAATATTGATATTGGAGTTAACAACCTTGTTATCAATTCATCTTGTGATAACGAAAAACCTCGAATGTTTGACCAGCCAGGCGAAAGTCAAGTTGGTGGTGTTGATGATATTCGATACAACGAAAAACATCTTGCTATTAAATGCAACAGATATACAGATGCATTTTACCAAATTGGCGGTTATGAGAAATCATTACATGGTTTAGAACCTGGTAAAGAAGTAACCATCTCTGCTGATATCAATTGTGAGTCAGTCGATTATCACTTCGAAATGTTCTACGCAACAAATGCAGAGGGTAGCAACTGGAGAGCATTTGTTGGCGAACTTTACAAAGAATTGAGGATTTGGAAGAGAAGAAGTTTCACATTCAAAATCCCTAATGACACCACTTCTATTATGTTTCGTATTTATTTCGGACGCGTAGTAACATCAAACGGCACGTGGCTTAACTTCAAAAACGTACAGATAGAAAGAGGTAATATTGCGACAGGATATAAACGAGCTTACCAAGATCAAGTAACAACTGATGAATTCACCAAGAAAGCAACCGAGATTGAGAAAAGTGTGGATGGTGTAAAAATTACTGTATCAACTGTTCAAAAAGATCAAGGTACAATGCAAACTACCTTGAATCAAGTTAAACAAACAACAGATTCTAATTCACAAACCATTACAACTCTATCTCAAACACAAGGCAAACAAGGAGAGGTTATTCAACAAAACACGAGTGATATCACACAGTTGAATAATCAAATCAAATCCAAAGTAACAGATACTCAAATGCAAGAATATGTAGGTGGATTAGGAAGCACGAACTTACTGTTTAATGCTGCATTTGAAGACCGAGTAATAAACGCTACTACAGGAGTTGTAACAAGCAGAAAACCGAGTATTTCTAAATGGAGTGTCGGTCCAAACAGCAGTAACTTTACAGCTGTACCAGAAACAGCGAGAAACCATGACGGTATGAATTCCGTTAAATTAGAATCGTCCGGGCAAACGGTAGATAGAAATGCATCTTTCTATCAATCATTACCTGTATCTCCTAACTCCGGTGATTATGTGTTATCTGCATGGTTTTTCACAGATGCAGTTGCTACGATAGATAATACAGCATTTGTAATGATTGAATTTTACAATGGTTCTACTTGGGTTACGAATAAAGTTGTACAACTTGTACCATTACTGACTAATGGATCATGGAAATTTGTTAGTGTAACTATGCCAGCTCCTGCATCAGGTGTTACAACAATACGTTTCGTAGTGGTTATCAGAAAAAACGGTAGACTTTGGGTATCACAACCACAATTACAACAAGGTATTACACCTTCTAGTTTCATGGAGAATCCGAAAGACTATGCCAACTATGACCAACTTGTTGGTGAGATTGCCAAGAAAGTAGCAACTGCTGATTTTGATAGTAAAGTTTCTAAAATGGAAACTACAATCAATCAGCAATCTAACCGTATTGATTTTAAGGCGGAA
The DNA here is from genome assembly GCF_056738645.1 of Bacillus sp. PK3-067. Taxonomy (NCBI): domain Bacteria; kingdom Bacillati; phylum Bacillota; class Bacilli; order Caryophanales; family Bacillaceae; genus Bacillus; species Bacillus sp. PK3-067. Next base: position 2,536,789 of record NZ_CP096490.1, read on the forward strand.
ACTGAAAATGTTTACTCGAAAACAGATGCTGACGGACGTTTTGGAAGTAAAGCAATGGTAGAGAGACATGAAAGTTCTATTACATTAATGTCTAATCAAATTAATTCTACAGTCAAAAAAGGCGATATTATTTCATCTATTAATCAAACAGCAGAGAAAATAACAATTGATGTTTCAAAGCTTGCTATTAATGCTGATACAATGGTGCAGTGGTTAACTGCAAAGGGTATTGATACGAATATTATCAAAATTAATGGCGATAAGATTACCATCGATAAAAACGGCGTTACTATTAAAATGTTAGACTTCCTTTTTGAAGATGAATGGGGAACGAAAACAACCGTTATGCCAAAACGAAATTTAATAGCCGATCATGATTTTTCTAGTGTTCCAAAATTGAACATAGGTAACCCCAATTATCAGGGGTTTGGTGCTGGATACGGTTTACCTTGGAAAGTACAAGGAAACAGTGTAGTGATAGAAAATAACACTTTTATATTTAACTATGAACAAATGGTAAATGCAGTCCGTGTCGACACGTATAATTATCCAGAAACAAAGGTTCAAAACGGGATTCATCCAGGAAACTCTTATACTTTGTCAGCACATTATAGAACTGCACAGATTAACGGTGTGCGTACAACTGCAAAACCACGATTGCAGGTATGCTTTGTTACGCCATTGGATGAAGTGAGTTATAAAATTTGGCACGAAATATATAAAGATTTTCCAGAGCCATCTACATTTTATGGTGAAATTAGAAGGTATAATTTCACGTTTACCGTTCCTAACAATTACAATCCACAAGAACATATGATTGTAATTAAAGTTACAGCTGCAAATGCGCAAGTTTCTGCGGGTAGAGCTGTTTGTGTTTCAGGGATAACATTAGTTAGTGGTAACTATGCTTGCATGTATAACTGGGATCGTACGGCAGCGGAAAGAGCAGACGGTATTCAGCCGTTTCGTAGGATTGCGCTAGGTGATGCCAATACGAATATAGGCATATCTGATGATGGATACACAGTGGATTTCACTACCAACAAAGAGTTTAAATTTTTTACCAATATACGAGCAGTCCAAGGAGTAAATATGGGAGGCAATCAGTTCCAAGGCTGGGGTCATATCCGTTTTGCAGATGGTAATCTTGGACCAGGATTTTATGTGAATACTCCAAATGGTTGGAAATTTAACGCACTTGGATAGGAAGGGGAAGTAAGAATGAATGAGAATCAAATGATGCCACTCCAAGCAGGTGAAAGCTTTCCTTTTATGGGGAGGCTGGTAGGTGCAGAGCGAACAGAGACAGGGATTTCTGTTCAAATACCTGCTGATATGTTAAATAATGCAGGTATTCCAAAAGGTATTAGTAGGGTTGAAGTATGGAGAGAGATGGATGGGACAATAAAGTTTCGAATTGCTACGCTATGTGAAATATGTAAACGCGGAGCTCGTCTGTACGCACTAGATATGGGGTTTGCGAAAAAGAATATTTGTTTAGAGTGTTATACATCACTTACAGGGAATTATCCGTCACAAGAAACTCAAACAACTGAAAATACAACGCAAATAGAGCAGTCATAAGCTGGTCTTTTTTTATTGCCTAAAAGGAGTGTTCGCCATGGAACAAAAGGAGTACGAACGTATTACAAAACTTGAAGTAAAGATTGAATCAATGAACGAAACTATGATGCGAATTGAAAAAAACTTAGAAAGAAATCACAGCAACTATATGGTTCGTACAGAAGTGATTGAGATGTTTAAACTTCGTGATCGTGAAATTGACGACTTAAAACAAGAGCAAGAAAAAAATGATGCTAACAAAAAAGCTCATATATCCATGTGGATTTCAGGACTGTCATTGGCGGTCCTGTTTTTATTTAACATCTTAAATTACATGAAATGAAGGGAGGTGAGAGGATGAGGAACTTTGATACAGCTTCAATTAGCCGTTATGTCGTATTAGTAATTGCTGTAATTAATAGTGTTTTAAATCTTGTCGGATACCAAACGATTGATGACAAAATCACAAATGATTTAGTAGCCGTTATTACAGGGGCATTCACTTTGTATATGGCGTGGAAAAACAACTATTTAAGCAACAAAGGATTACAACAAAAAGATGTATTAGAAAAAAATGACTTACACTAAAAGGAGATGTTCAATAATGGAAATCAGAAAAAAATTAGTTGACCCAAGTAAATATGGTACAAAGTGTCCTTATACAATGAATCCGGAATTCATTACAGTCCACAATACGTACAACGATGCTACAGCAGAAAACGAAGTATCTTATATGATTCGTAATGACAACCAAGTATCGTTTCATATCGCGGTAGATGATAAGGAAGCTGTACAAGGAATTCCTTTAGAACGTAACGCCTGGCATACTGGCGACGGTAACGGGAATGGTAATCGTAAATCTATTGGGGTTGAAATTTGCTACTCTTTAAGCGGTGGAGATAGATATTATAAAGCGGAAGACAATGCAGCTATCGTTGTAGCTCAACTAATGAAACAGTACAATATTCCAATTAGTAAAGTCCGTACACACCAATCGTGGAGTGGAAAGCATTGTCCTCATCGTATGCTTGACGAAGGACGATGGAATAGCTTCATTGAAAGAGTACAAAATGCATATAAAGGTGGAGGTAGTAATATGAAATGGACAATGAGATCAGGCGGATTAGGAGTTAGCTTAGCTCAAGAAATTATGGATAAACTCGCTGAATTCAAAGTGAAGGGGAACTTAGTTTATGAAGCAGATGGTATTTTCTATCTGCAATGTGAACCTGTTGATGACCGTAATAAATTAGGTGCTATCACATGGTATTTTAGAGATTATAAAGGATGGTATTGCGAAGTTTATCAAGTATAAATTGAATATAATAAAAGAATAGTTTGATAGGGAAAATAGGAGCCGTCCTGTTTGAAGTGCACCCCAATTGTTAGACACGAAAGAAAATTGGAGGTGTACTTTTTTATGGTTAAATTTTCACCAGAAGAAAAGAAGCGTCCGATAAACGAACGCCCCAAACACAAGGAAGGTAAAATCATTCCTCTTCGCATATTCTATTATAACCTTAAAACCCAATACATATTAATATAAGGTACACAATAGCAAAGGTAAACCATACTATGTAAAAGCAATGAAGCCTATGTATATGTGAAGTAAAAGTATATTGTCTTGTATTTGTATTAAAATTACTTAGTATTAGGAAGCATCCTTCTTCAGTATCTTCCTGGATAACAACATTTTGTGGTTGCTGATTTTATGAGACAAAATATTTTATAGTATAGGGATTTTATTTTTTTGCTAATTTATTTAAGGTGTTTAAATCTTCTGTTAAGCGTTCTTGAGCTCTTTGGATTTCTTCAGATGTAAGGTCACCATTTTTCATTTTATATTCAAGCCATTCAATATAGCCATTTCCTTCAGTTGGGGTAGGGCAAATATTATCAGTGGTTTTACCTATGGACATAATCGTATTATACGATTTACTATTATTATCTTCTAGCTCTTGAGCGAACAAATAAAGATTTCCTAATTTATCCATAGACAAAGAATTATTATTAGAAAATACAGCTTGTGAAGAAGAAAGGTCAACTTTCCATTTTAGCGAACCATCAGGATTTAATACGTGTATCCCATCGTTTCTCACTCCAGTATAGATTATCCCATTATTATCTAGAAGTGGAGAAAGAGTAACCAAATTATTAGTCGGGTATTTTCATTTGATAGATCCGTCTTTGTTTAATGCAAATAAATTTTTAGTACCACCAACATATATTACTTCATCTTTTTGGGATATGATAGGAGTTCCATATAAATTTTCATTTAAGTCCCATTCAGCTTGTATCGTCCCAGATGGGGAGACAACAAGTATTTTTTTAGAAAGGGTAATATAAATTTCTCCGCTTAAACCTATAGAATAGTTACCTTTTATCTCTTCAGGTAGTTTAAGCTTCCATTTTTCTTCACCGTTATTTTTATGTGCATATAAATAACTTCCAGTTATGGTATAGATTGTTCCGTCAGCAGCAATTAAATTTCCTGTAGAATATAAAGTGCTCCTCCCTAACATACTATTAGATTTCCATTTAAGTGAACCATCAGGATTATATGCTTCTAAACTAGAACCATTAGTACTATAAACATAAATAGTCCCATCTTTTCCTATAGCAGGAGTTTGATAAAACCCTTTATTTTGAGACTTCCATTTAAGTGAACCGTCAGAATTTAACGCATACAAGGGGCCAGCAGAGAAATAGATAGTATTATTTGCCCCAATAGATGCTGGGGATTTTATATTAGATTCTTGAGATGTATATTCCCATTTAAGTGAACCATCAGAGTTTAACGCATATAATTTGTGATTCATATTCCCAGCATAAATAGTTCCGTCATTTCCTATTACAGGTTGTCCTAGAAATGAATTCATACCAGTTATTCTATATTTCCATCTTATGTTATTTACATCCGTACCGTTATATGGTGAGTTGTTGGACCAATTATAAGCTAAAGGTTGATGTGCTCTAGAATCATATTCTCCTTGTTCATATTGAGAACCTTGTGGGAAAGAATTCTCGTATTTTTCTTTTTCGGCACTAATATTAGAAGAATGCGTAAAAGAAGTAATTAGTATCATTACTAAGCTTAGTAATATAATTTTTATTTTTTTCATTAATATACTCTCCTTTTTTATTTTAATTTTTATATTTTAACATTTTTATATAGAGATTTAAATAAGAGAGAAATTAATGAGAATTTTATTATTTATCTGTACCGCAATTTTAATAAAAAAAGTGCTAACAAATTTGCAAACAAACTTGCTAACACCTATAAGAAATAGACATAAATTATCGCTGATATGTCTTCTTTGAAAATAGCTTTAATCAGTAAAATCACACTTATACGAAATGTTCATAAAAATCGTCTTAATATCAAGAATATAATCATCCAGATATTCCTTTACTTTTAAGACGAAAACGAGGCATGATATTGATTTCTACCTCAGAGTTTGCGTCAAATAATAAAAAAATACGGTTTGTAAAACTAAAAATACAACAAGCTACAACCGGCATGAAATGGATTAAGATATTTAGAAATTTAAAAGATGATTTTCAAATAGGGGGAGAGGTGGATTTAGACCATATTCTCCAATATCCGAAAGATTATATTGTAGGAGAAAATAAAAGGGTGTTATTTCCATACAATGAGAGAATTTATAAAGTTCAAGGTACTAAAATAGAACCGGGTATAACAGTAAAGGAAAGAGAGTATTTATTTAAAGAATTTCAGCGTAAATTCTCTTATTTCACAATACTTCCAGAATGTAAAAAGGTAGCTACAAATAACAAAAATGAATTATTTCCTTTATTTGCACCAAAAGGATTAGAGACATTAACATTAGAAGTTTGGTCTGAAGATATAGTGCTGGAAATAGAACAAACATTACTTGAGAGTCAAATTGTTTTGACTAAAGTTGGTGAAAATTCTTATGTATTGAATACAGATTTTCCAGTGTTATTAAAGATTGTGAGATACAATATTGAAAAGGTGTTACAAAATCCATATAAAATGCAATATTGCCAAAAATATAAAACAAATCTTGTAGATGATGTTACGAAAGCTGTCTATGCTACCGCGGGCGAGCGCAGTGATGCGACATTAGCATTAATCGCATTGAAAAATTGTGATGGACGAGAAAAAATTGATCCAAAACAAATCATTAGAGAGGGATTTGCACGAGCAAACCGTATTTCAACATTTATTAATTTATTTATAGGCCAAAGTGTATCTCGTAAAACAATTGTAAATAGTGTTTTTAGTTTATTAGAGCAAAAAGGATTTTTGAAGCGTAGTTGGAATAAGATAAATTTACCTTGTATATATGTTAATTTATCAATTGAACGAATATCGAAATTTGATTTCTTACCTATTCTTTCAAAAATAAAAGGAAAAGAAATTTTATATAAATTATATGGGAATACAGAATGGCAAACGATTGATTACGTATTATTAAATATAAATAAACATAATGCATTTTTATCACAACCATCAAAGAGAAATGATATGGGAGCTCTTTTTAAACAATATGTTTCCGAAACATTAATGGAAATTGTACAATATGCAAAAGAACAAAATGAACAAGTTTATTTCATTGTAGATGCAAATTTGAGAAGGTATTGGATAAAAGAGTTACAAAATAAAGAAATTAATACAGATATTTTACCTGATATTGTTCCAGAGGTGTTAAAGGTTCCAAATTTAAATATTATTAGAATAAATACAGGTTTTGATGTACCAAGTTACGGTGTAATAGAATCTGATGATGCTCTAGATAGCATTGGCTTATATACAGATCAAAAAGGGATGTATTATAGCACTGGTGAATATTCACTTAATTGTAGTGGGATTTTTCAGCGATATATACTTGAAATTTTACCATTGGGTGTAAAACCTGTAGAAAGGGATTATATCGCTAAAATGATACATTACATGTGCTGTAATTCTAGTATGCTTTCGAAAAAGAATGTACACATTACATATTCCATGCATATGGAAAAAGTAATAAAGAGTTATATTACTGACATAGATGCAAGAGAGTTTAAAGAATTTGATGATGAATTGGATGTAGATGTAGTAAAAGTAGAAAAGAAAGATTCAATTATTCTACTTTAAATACTAGTAAACAAATCCTGCTCGTTATATCGATCAGGATTTGTCATTTTTTTATGTAAATAAGGATATCCTTTGTCAAGTATCTTTTCGTTTACATATTTACTTTATGTGCAGACAGGATTAATATGTTTTTTAGAAATACAAAAACTATTTCATATGGAAAAACGATTTTTATTAATTGAAAAAATTTGAAAGGAATGGGGAATTGTGAAGAAATTAGATGTGCTCTTAATGCTATTGAGCGGCCTCTTTCCAATTGCAGGAATTACAAAGCAAATCCCTCTAGAACAATCTATATATATTGGAGGGCTTTTATTTTTTACTAGTTTCGGTAGTTATTTTGCTAAAAAGATGTATTCACGTATATGCAGTTGGATAGCGTATGCGCCATTTATAACACTACTGTTAGTTATTTGGCATCAAGATATTGCAACAAGCTCAATCATAGCAAATGCGAAAATTGCTGCATGTGTCGCGTTAATTCCATGTTTATTCCGTTTTCGTACATATGGACTTACTTTGGGCTTATTCTCATTATGGGCCGCTTTACTATGGGATATAAAAGAAGTACAGTCGTTAGTCATACTTGAACGCATAACGAGTTTAATGACAAGCCATTATGTATATATATTGCTATTAATTGGAGGACTTGTATTAGGAGGATTACTTGCGATGTTCATTCACCGCAAAGAGAAAGATAATCAAGAAAATATAAATCTACTTGGACTAAAAAAGAAACGCAAAAGATTATCAATTAAGATTCGACTTCCAAGATTGCCGAAATTAAAGATGAAACTATTTAAGTTTGGTGGGAAAGAATCTAAAAGTAAAATGCCAGAAAAGATCCATGAGTATAAGTACGAAGAACCAGTTGCAACATATGAAATGACAGAGCAAATAGATCCATACAAAGAAAATGCAGTTCAAGGTCAAACAAGGATGGAACGCCGAAGAAATAGGTATAATGCATAATGAGGTTTAATAACCCCGTAATGACTTATCTTAATATTGATAAATCATTACGGTTTTTTTATGTAATGAAATGAAGGTTGCTAATGTGGGGGGAACAGCATATTTTATAGGTGGGAACCAAAATGAAATAAGGGGAGGATAAAATGCTTATCATTACATATATATCTGCTTGTATATTATTCTTAGTTAGTTTTTTACATGTATATTGGGCTTTCGGAGGTAATTGGGGGACAAATAGTGTTATTCCAACTAAAGCAGGGGAAAAGGCGTTTACACCTCGTGCCGGAATGACATTGGTCATTGCATTATTATTAAGTATGGCAGCAATAATTTTGTTGCAACAAGCAAATATTGTTCATTTTGCAGTTCCTAATGTTATTATTCAAGTCGGTTCCTGGATTTGTATGATCGTCTTTTCTATTAGAGTAATTGGTGAATTTAACTATTTTGGTATCTTTAAACGACAAAAAGATACGCACTTTGCAAGAATGGATACCGGTTTATATATTCCACTTTGTGCATTTTTATCTTTATCTTTCTTATTAGCAATAATTTTGTGAGTGAATAATAGTAGTTTCCGTTCTCAAAATATATATAAACGTGAGAAATCTAAGAGGTAAATAAAAAGGATGTAAGCGCCTTCTTGTCGAAATGTAAATTATTATGAAAGGCGGTGACACTATGAAGTATGTAAAAGTTAGTATGAATGGTGGAAGTGAACACAAATTCTCAATGACTTTAGATCGGTTTGAAGAACTTATTACTACAGAGAATGGGATATTAGAAAATAAATTAGTGTGTATTGAAAATGTAATGATTAATCCTACTAATATATCTTCTGTAGTTGAAAAAATTGGTGTACCGGCTAAGTTTATGGAAGCTTAAAATCGTTAGATAAAAAACATCCATTGAGGATGTTTTTTTAATTTATAATTATGAAATTGTGCAGTGAAATTTTGAGTAGATTTTTTAGCAATGACTATGCATATATTAAGTACCTGAACATGTTGCTTAATACATGCACGAAATAATAAGTACAAGCATATATTATGTAGTAGGACAAGATCTTCGTGTCCTACTTAATACTCAGAAAAAACCTCTAATCACATAAGAGCAGCCAATTGCAGGGTGCTCTTATTTTTTATGAAAATCTACTATGAGCCTTATTTTATAGTAGGATGCAATAATAAAGGGCTATTTTGAAATAGTGTTTTTTAGCCTTTAATTTTAAATTTATCTTTAATGTTAATAAATATTAAAAATAATATGATAGCAGAAATTAAGTTAGATAAGTAGAAATTTTGATGAAACAGTAGTTCAAAGATGACATCGAAAGTAACGAATAAGGCAATAGCAGGTAGTATGCAAATAAATATAAATCTCCAATTTTTTAAGTAATGTTTATAATTTGTAAGTACTTTATCCATAAATATAGCTCCTATATTTTTGTTTTTATATAATTATACATTTAGATACAAGGATTTTCAAAGTAAAAATATTTAGCAATTCAAAAATATAAGGAGAGCTTTTGTTGAAAATCCAGATTGCTGTAGTAATCTGGATTTGACTTTAAAGAACTATACTAAAATGATACACTATAATCTACGTTATTTTTGAAATGAATAGAGGGATTTGTGTGATAGATAAAATTAAAAATGCTGTAGAGGATATGTACGAAGATGAGGCTAAAGATTTACTTCAAAGTATTCTCATACAGTTAAACTTATTAGAAGAAAACTATAGTGAAGATACAATTAAAAATTTGATGGATATTCCGAAACAATTAACAAGTAATCCTACTTATAAAAGGAATGTAAAAGAAAGTACGCACGTACATATTGCTTTTGATGATTCAACGGCTGGTTGCTTAAAATATATGTTAAGTCAAGAAGAATTATTTGAAGAGAGTGTTGTTGCTTTTTCGGAATTTTTTTCAATTGGACCGATATATAGGTTGCATACGAATGAGGGGCAACTAGCAAGACAGGAGTGGTTAATAAATAACTTAACTGCTTATGATAGTTATTTTGAAGAAGAATATTTATCAAGATTTATAGCAACTATAGAAGAACTACATACTATTCCTGTTGAAACACCTATTACAATTTGGAAGGCTGATAATGCACATGAACATGTAGGCCTAAGTTTTGTAATAGCACAATTAAAGGATAAGAAAAACATTCGAGTTATTAATACGTCTGAAGCAAGTAGAGAAATATTAAAACAAGAGTATGATATTCGTGGAACGGGAGAATTACCACCTGAAAGTTTAGCTCTATTCCAAAAAAGTTTTATAAAGTTACCTTATTTAACTGAAGAGAAGCGAATGAAGTTTGAACATGAGTGGGATAGATTATCGGAAAGCATAGAATGTTTAAGAGTGTGGAAAGAAAATGAAGTGCATTTTGTACAAGAAGATTATTTTGATCAATTTATAATTGAATGCGCGAAAAGTGTGGGTGCTGATCGAGAGTTCCTCAAAGCTCCTAGAGTAATTGGTGAAGCACTTGGTCTTGTTGAACAATTGGTTGGAGATACATTCTTAGAATATCGCTTGAAACAATTAATTAAACAAGAAGTATTTGAATTTGAAGGTTCGTTAGATGAAATGCGTTTTTATAGTGTGAAGTTAAGGAAATAATAAACACATTCTATTTTTGAAAGGCTCGTATTTTTAATAATACGAGCTTTTTAAGTTGAATTTGGGCTATACATAAGCTTCCTAGAGAGGGCATATCACATATGAATGATAAAGGTAATGAATGAAAAGAAGGTGATTTGTTAATATGTATAACCAACAAAATTATCCATATGATCAAGCGATGTATTATAATCCACAAAACTACGGGTATGAACCTACAAATGAAGTGAGAGATATTGAACAAGAAGATTACAGACCAGATGATGCGGAGGATGCTCCAACGTCACCACCACCGTCACAAGCGCCATCGTTACCGTCTACATTTGCTTCTCCAGCACAACCAGGCAATATGAAATCATGGATGTGTAACTGTTTAGGAAGATGGGGCTATTTACGTTTACATCGTCCTGGACCTTTTGGAAGGGATTTATGGTTCTTTCCGACTGAAGTGAGAAGAAACGGAGTATCAGGTTACACTTGGCAAGGTGGTCGTCGTCGTAAAGTAAGTTATCGCTATCAACAAATTAGTAATTTTATGTGCTTCGCATAAAGAGAGGTGGGAGAGTAAAACGATTGTACTCTCTCACTTTTTTATTTTTCAATATACGAAGTAAGATTTTGATTAAAAATTTACAATTTTCACGTTTTTATTAGAGTATAATGCATATGTTGGTTGGTTTTCAAAAACAAATGAGAGTGAGGGAATACATTGTCAATGAAAAACAAAGTTGGGTTAAGCATAGAGGATGGCATTAATTTAGCTTCAGCTCAGTTTAAAGAAGATGCGTATGAAATTTATAAAGAATCGCGAAAAAAACAACCTATATTATTTGTAAACCAAGTTGAAATCGGTAAAGAATGGCTCATTACTAGATATGAAGATGCTCTGCCACTTTTAAAAGATAATCGTTTAAAAAAAGATTGGACAAATGTATTTTCTCAAGATACAAAGAACATGTATCTTTCCGTTGATAATAGTGACCACTTAACAACACATATGCTAAATTCAGATCCACCTAACCACAGTCGTTTACGATCTTTAGTTCAAAAAGCTTTTACACCGAAGATGATTGCACAATTAGACGGAAGAATTCAGAGAATAGCAGATGATTTGATAAGTAATATAGAGCGAAAAGGTACATTAAATCTTGTGGATGATTATTCATTTACATTACCGATTATTGTAATAAGTGAGATGCTCGGTATTCCAAAAGAAGATCAAGCGAAATTTAGAATTTGGTCTCATGCTGTTATTGCATCACCAGAAACACCTGAAGAAATAAAAGAGACCGAAAAACAACTATCTGAGTTTATTACATATCTTCAATATTTAGTTGATATTAAAAGAAAAGAGCCAAAAGAAGACTTGGTGAGTGCTTTAATACTTGCAGAGAGTGAAGGGCATAAACTTAGCGCTCGGGAACTATATTCAATGATAATGCTATTAATTGTCGCAGGACATGAGACGACAGTGAATTTAATTACAAATACGGTATTAGCACTTCTTGAAAATCCAAATCAATTACAGTTATTAAAAGATAATCCCAAACTAATTGATTCGGCTATTGAGGAAGGATTGCGTTATTATTCTCCAGTTGAGGTTACAACTGCAAGATGGGCAGCGGAACCTTTTCAAATTCACCATCAAACAATACAGAAAGGAGATATGGTTATTATTGCATTGGCTTCAGCGAACCGTGATGAAACAGTATTTGAAAATCCAGAAATATTTGATATTACACGGGAGAACAACCGTCACATTGCCTTTGGTCATGGTAGTCATTTCTGCTTAGGAGCTCCACTTGCGAGGTTAGAAGCAAAGATTGCTATTACTACTTTGTTTAATCGAATGCCTGAACTACAAATAAAAGGGAATCGTGAAGAAATTAAATGGCAAGGTAACTATTTAATGCGTTCTTTAGAGGAATTACCTTTAACTTTCTAGAATAGTTAAAAGGAGACATGCATACATCAAAAATGATTTACATAGAGTATGTATGTGTTATTTAAATTCGAAACGGAAGGGTGAAGACATCCCAATGATCAACTAATTCTATTTGTAAGAGATCTTCGTTAAAAAACGAAATATTCTTCTGAATAGGGTTAGTCTGTACATTTATAGAAAAGGGATGTATTTCGCTCTGCGAATATATAGTCTTTTTATATGATTTGTGCTGCCTCCTGTTCAGAACATGAAATAGGAGGCTTTTTTATGTCGACAAATGTAGTAACGAAACAAAACAATGGGGTATCACAAGTATTAAAAAATCGGTTTGTACAAGGGATTTTAGCATCAGCATTATTTTTACAAATAGGAATATGGGTTCGAAACTTTGCGGTATTACTATATGTAATGGAAATGACAAAAGGTGATGCTTTTGCTATTTCTATGATTTCAGTTGCTGAATTCGCTCCAATTTTTATTTTTTCATTTATTGGCGGTACCTTTGCTGATAGGTGGAAGCCAAAGAAGACAATGATATGGTGTGAAACGTTAAGTTCCATTTCAGTATTCGCTGTATTAATTACGCTTATGTTTGGAACGTGGAAAATTGTGTTTTTTGTGACACTCATCTCTGCAATCCTTTCACAGTTTTCACAACCATCTGGAATGAAGTTGTTTAAACAACATTTATCAACGGAACAAATTCAATTAGCGATGTCTATATATCAAACGATATTTGCAATATTTATGGTATTAGGACCAATTCTAGGGACATTTATCTTTCATAGTTTTGGAATTTATATTTCAATCATCATAACAGGTATCTCGTTTTTACTTGCGGCAGTTGTATTGTTATTTCTTCCGAAAGATCTTGAAAACGACGTAGAAAAGAAAGATATCACTCTGCTACAGGAGATGAAGGATGGTATTAAGTATGTCAAAAAGAAAAAAGCATTAACTTTGCTAGGGCTTTGCTTTATGGCTGCAGGACTAGGTATAGGATTAATTCAACCATTAGGTATATTTATTGTGACTGAGCAGCTAGGATTATCAAAAGAGAGTTTACAGTGGCTACTAACAGTAAATGGTGCGGGAATGATTGTTGGCGGAGCATTAGCAATGGTATTTGCGAAAAACGTTGCTCCGCAAAAGATGTTAATTATCGGTATGCTTGGTCAAGCAATTGGTATTGGCATTATAGGATATTCTACAAATTTATGGGTGACACTTACAGCTCAGCTTTTTAGTGGCTTAGCTCTTCCTTGTATCCAAATTGGTATTAATACGCTTATTATTCAAAATAGCGATACCGATTTTATAGGTCGTGTAAATGGTATTTTAAGTCCGCTTTTTACCGGTTCAATGGTAGTAACGATGAGTATAGCTGGTTCATTAAAAGAGATGTTTTCATTAAGTATGATGTATGAAGGGACGGCTTTACTTTTTATAATTGGATTATTGTTTATTTTACCTATATACAATTTAAAGCCAGTAATAGCGGTAGAAAGTGAAATAAGTGGTAAAGGAAGTGCCGTACAAAATGAATCCTAATCCAAATGTTAAATACCCTATTGAAGGAAATCAAAACGTTCAATTTATAAAAAATATAATAACAAAACCTAATATACTTGTTGGTGACTATTCTTATTATGATGCGAAAGATGGAGAAACATTTGAAAATCGAGTATTACATCATTATGAATTTCTTGGGGATCGCCTTACTATTGGAAAGTTTTGTTGTATTGCATCTGGAGTTAACTTTATTATGAACGGAGCGAATCATCGGATGGATGGATTTTCGGCATATCCATTTAATATCTTTGGAAATGGGTGGGAGAAGTATACACCTAGTTTGTCTGATTTACCTTACAAAGGCGATACAGTTATAGGAAATGACGTTTGGATTGGTATGGACACAACTATTATGCCCGGAATAAAAATAGGAGATGGTGCAATCATTGCAGCTAAATCTGTTGTGACTAGAGACGTCGCACCATATACAATTGTTGGTGGAAATCCAGCAAATAAAATAAAAGAGAGATTTTCAAATGAAATAATAGAAGAATTATTACAAATTCAATGGTGGCATTTTGACATTGAAAAAATAACTGAAAATATAGATGTGATTGTACGAGGAGATATTGAACCATTAAGAAAGCTAAAAAGGGAATAAAAAATGCATGACAAAGAGTATCATACCTCCGAATTTTGTTAATGATAATAGAACAAGGAGGTGTGATACTATGGCACAAGACGTTTTATGTGAAGTAAATAACTGTAAATTTTGGGCGAACGGTAATAAATGTAGTGCAGAGGCAATTTACGTAGTAAGTCATAAAGGTAAACATGCATCTACAACGGAAGAAACAGATTGCAAAACTTTCGATCCAGAAGTATAAATGTTTGAAGGGTAGCCAAATCGTGGTTGCCCTTTTATTAATTATAGTATTGATAATAAATATCATTTTCATTCATTGTTTTTAACTTTTCTTGTTATTTTTTCATATTTTTTTCATAAGTGATGTAATCCAACTCAATTCATGTTCAATTCGTGATTTACTAAATTCAATGACTTCAGTAATAAAAGATGAGGTAACATCTAGAGACTGAATAGCAGTAAGCTGATTATATAGTACGTTTTGACGTACAGTCAAAATCTCTTTTCTATCCTCATAGTCAAGTTTTTCAAATAGCGCAATACGAACAAGAAATTCTGTATTGTTTGTCGCAAGTTTTTCGGGAAACTCTCGTAACATTTCAGAAAAAATTTCTTCTCCTGTTTCTGTTATATCGTACATATTTCGGTTTGGTTTTCCGACTTGTTTATGTATTTTTTTCGTTATAGCACCCATATTTTCAAAGCGCCGAAGGGCAGGATAAAGCATGTTGTGATTTAATTCGAAATTTTCACCTAAACGATTTTGAACATTTTTTTTAATTTCATATCCATGTTTTGGTCCTGTCGTTAATTCTGCTAGTAGTAAAATGTCAACGTACATAAAAATCCCCCTTATATATTTCTCAAGTTCTCTAATGAAAAATCCCCTTTGGTATATGTTAAAATAACATATGATAGTTTATACAACTTTGGACTGCCGACCTATCACTTTTATTGTAAAAGAAAAGGGAGGAAAGAACTATGGCTTCACCTGAAAATGTTATTTTAGTTCATGAAATTTCAAAGCTGAAAACAAAAGAAGAATTATGGAATCCATATGAATGGTATCGTTTGATGAGGGATAATCACCCAGTTCATTATGATGAAGAGCAGGATGTATGGAATGTTTTTTTATATGATGATGTAAATCGTGTTTTATCAGATTATCGCTTATTTTCAAGTAGAAGGGAGCGCAGACAATTCTCAATCCCTCCTTTAGAAACTAGAATAAATATAAACTCTACAGATCCACCAGAACATCGCAATGTACGTTCCATTGTTTCTAAGGCATTTACTCCAAGAAGTTTAGAACAGTGGAAACCTCGAATACAGGCTATCGCAGATGAACTTGTACAACATATCGAAAAATGTAGTGAAGTTAATATCGTTGAACAGCTTGCTGCACCTTTACCTGTTACCGTTATTTCCGATTTATTAGGAGTCCCAACAACAGATCGTAAAAAAATGAAAGAATGGTCTGATATTTTATTTATGCCGTATAGTAAAGAAAAGTTTAATGATCTGGATGCCGAGAAAGGGATAGCATTACATGAATTCAAAGCATACCTTCTACCGATTGTTCAGGAAAAGAGATATCATTTAACCGATGATATCATTTCTGATTTAATTCGAGCTGAATATGAAGACGAAAGATTAACCGATGAAGAAATTGTAACCTTTTCATTAGGTTTACTAGCGGCTGGGAATGAAACCACTACAAATTTAATTATTAATAGCTTTTATTGCTTTTTAGTAGATTCACCTGGAATTTATGAAGAGTTAAGAAAAGAACCTAACTTAATTTTAAAAGCGATTGAGGAAGTATTACGCTATCGCTTTCCTGTTACATTGGCCCGGAGGATTACAGAGGATACAAATATATTTGGTCCTTTCATGAAAAAGAATCAGATGATTGTTGCGTGGGTTAGTGCAGCGAATTTAGATGAGAAAAAATTTTCACAAGCCTCTCAATTTAATGTACATCGAACAGGAAATGAAAAGCATTTAACCTTTGGGAAAGGTCCTCACTTTTGCTTAGGAGCACCACTTGCACGTTTAGAAGCTGAGATTGCATTAACTACCTTTATAAATGCTTTTGAAAAAATAGAGCTATCTCCATCTTTCTGTTTAGAAAAATGTATATTGGAAAATGAACAAACATTAAAATACTTACCTATTCGATTGAAAGCCAAATAAAAATCTTAACAAGGTGCATACATTTGCATCTTGTTTTTTTGTTTCTCAATTGTGAGTTTTCGGCAATTACCTTAATATGGAATTGTATAAAACGTAGAGGAGGATTCTTATGTTGACTTGTAATGGAAGTAAATCATTTCAAAAGTTTATTAAAGGTGTTACAAATCTTATGGAAAACGGTTTATTTGAAGAAGAAATAGTGTGTGGCATTGAAAAGTTACTAGAAGAACTTTTAGAAAAGAAAACATGGCTTCCGTTAGATAAACAGAAGGCCAATTTGACTCAATATGCACGACATTTATTGTATGAAGATCCGCTCAAACGTTTTGAAGTACTAGCTCTCGTATGGAAAGATGGACAATCTACACCTTTACATGACCATGACGGCACATGGGGAGTAGAAGGCGTTTTTTCAGGAAGGATTATGGTGAAGAACTTTATACAAACGAAACAACTTGGAAATTCACTTGTTTATTTAACACATACAGGAAATCTTTATTTGGGAGAAGGAGAAACAGATAAAGTAATTCCACCAGCGGATTGTCATATTCTTGAAATTAGCAAAAATGAAAGCGTTATTACGATTCATGTCTATGGAAAACGGCTAGAAAAGTTTAAAGTATATATCCCAACTGAAGAAAAAAATGTGTACATGTGTGAGACAAAATACATTAGTTATAATTCATAGTTTAAAATCCAAAGCTTTTTTAAAAAGAAAAGCTTTGGATTTTATTTTTAATTATTTCTTGACCTGAAACGCTTTTCATAAATTATAAATAAGAAGTACCTCACGAGGATTGTATGAAAACGATACCTAATAATTAATTAGAACTCGTGTATTTATAGAAAGTGGTGAAGAAATAATGAAATTAATCGCAATTGATTTAGATGGAACTCTTCTTTCGGGGAATAAAATGATAAGTAAAGAAAATGCAGAAGCAATTCGAACATGTCAAGAAGCTGGCCATGTTGTAGCAATTTGTACAGGACGTTCTATTGTTGACATTGAGCGATTATTGTTAGAAGTTAATTTAGAGTGTCCAATCATTGCGGAAAATGGGGCTCTTATATATAAAGATAAAAAAATGATGAAGAGATATCCAATTCAAAATATGCAGGCACTTGAAATTGTAGAATATCTTGAAGAGAATGGTTTATATTATCAGCTTTATACTGATAAAGGTGTGTATGTACCGGATTATGGAGTAGAGAGTGTACGTAATGAAATTGAGTATGTGAAGAATTCAAAAGAAAATTTCGACTTGAAAGAGTTAGAAACAATCGCAGCATTATATCTTGAGCATACAGCGTTTCATAGTGCGGAAAGTTGTAAACCAATTGTAGAAACAGATATACATGTGCATAAACTATTACCATTTTCTTATGATATTGAGAAATTAAAAAAACTAAAAGAAACATTTCTTCATAATACAGATTTAGCAATTACATCTTCATATTGGCACAATTTAGAGATTAATCATCGAGATGCTCAAAAAGGGAATGGATTATATACTTTAGCAGAACATCTTAATATTCCGGTTGAAAATACTGTAGCGATAGGTGATGGACTAAACGATGTTTCTATGATGGAAAAAGCGAACATATCAATTGCAATGGGGAATGCAGTAGAAGAAATAAAAGCAATGTGTAAATACGAAACGTTATCAAATGAAGAACATGGTGTGGCACATGCTTTATATAAATATGTAATGTAAATAAAAAAGAAAAAAGAATCCATTTGGATTCTTTTTTCTTTTTTATTAGGGGTAAGGTATTCTATGAGATTCATAGAAGCCTTATTACATTTTATTATATAGAATATATTGGAATAAATGTTTATATTTTTCATAAAAATTGTGAATATTTTATGAACTTTATACTTATTGCATGTTTATATCGCTATTAGTAACGTGTATGACTCTCGAGTAAAAATTCAGTGAATGTAAGAAGGAATTCAAGTTATCTAGATAATAAGTGAGGAATCAACGAAATATATACTAATTAAAGGTATATTCAGTATATATATTCTTTTCTTGTTTTAATTGAAAAATAAAATTTGTTCGAATAATTATTCTACAGCTATATACCTACACTAGCTTTCTTCGTATAATGGAGAAGTATGAATTTTAGATTTGTATTAATTTTACATATTGAGGTGAAAAAGGAATGAATTCGCGGCTAATGGAACTTATTGATGTGAGTACAATAGAAACCATGGCAGAACAATTTTATAAATTAACTAACATATCACATCAACTTCTTGATGCTGAAAAAGAGTGTGTTTTTTCATTCGGAATGAATGAGATAAAAAAGAGTAAACTTCCAAAGATTGAAATCCCCATTTTCTTATACAATCAACATTTAGGATCTTTTGTTGTATGGTCCAAAAAAAGTGAAATTTTCAGTTGTCAAAAATACTTTGAAATGCTCTCAAGTTTAATTTTAGATGGTGCAATAAAAGTATTTCAAAGTAAAAATACAACGTTGCTTTCTCGGAAAGAAGAGGAACTACATACGATTTTACAAAACATGCCTGTTATGGTCGATGCGCTTGATTATAATGGAGATTTTGTTTTGTGGAATCGAGAATGCGAAATTGTAACAGGTTATACCGCTGAAGAAATAATTGGAAATCCCAATGCACTGCAATTATTGTATCCTGATCATAATTATCGCCATCAAATACAAAAGAAATTTTTAACTTGTGGAAAAAATTTCAGAGATTGGGAAATGCACTTAACATGTAAAAATGGTGAAATCAAAACAATAATGTGGTCGAATATATCAGAACAGTTTCCTGTAACAGGATATAGTTATTGGGCTGTTGGTGTAGATATTACACATTTAAAAGCGATAGAAGAGCAGTTAAAACAACAAACATCTGAACTGGAATTAATTTTTAAAGCTTTACCAGATTTATGTTTCTTAACAGAAGATGATGGCACAATTATAGATTACAAGGCAGGATCTCCTACAAAGTTTTACGTACCCGCAGAAACTTTTATGGGAAAAAAGTTTTATGAAGTATTACCAACGTCAGTAGCACAGCAGTTTCAGGAAGCCATTAATCAAGTGAAGGAAAAAGGAACGAATGTAATTGTAGAATATCCACTCACACTTAATGGAAGTATTGATTTCTTTGAGGCTAGGTGCTTACCATTATTACATGATAAAATTATGATTATTGTACGCGACATTACAGAGCGAAAAAAGACAGAAGAATTGCTAAATAAATCAGATACGCTTGCAGCAATTGGTCAATTAGCAGCTGGCGTGGCTCATGAAGTAAGAAATCCTTTAACTGTAATTAAAGGTTTTATACAGTTATTCCAAATTAATAAAGAAGATCAAGAAAGATATTTTGATCTTATGCTTTCTGAAATTGAAAGGATAGAAGCAATCCTGCAAGAATTTCTATCAATCGCTAAAACAGATGAGATAAATACAGAAAAGAAAAATATTTATCGAATTTTTAAAAATGTCGTATCGTTAATGAATACAAAAGCAATTATGAAAAATATTCAAGTTGAACTATTTACGGATGACAAAGATATAATTATTGAATGCTCAGAAAATCAATTGAAACAAGTATTTATTAATATTTTGCAAAATTCAATCGAAGCTATGCCAAATGGTGGGGAAATTTCAATTCACATAAAAGAAATAAATGATGATGGTGTCATCATTCATGTAATAGATGAAGGAATAGGAATACCTGAAGAAAGAATTAAGAGATTAGGTGAACCTTTTTATAGTACGAAAGAAAAAGGGACTGGTATTGGATTAATGTTAAGTTATAAAATTATTGAAAGTCATCGAGGGACAATTAGTATCATGAGCGAGGTTGGTGTCGGGACAACAGTAACTATTTACTTACCGAAAGTACTAAGTAAACAATCTCTTTCTAATTGTGACGACAAATGTATAGCAATACGCACTAGTAGTAATTCTTAAATCAATTAATACCCAATAACAAAGCGATTAGTGAAAACTAAGCTTTTTGTTATTGGGTATTTTTTATATTTAATTTAGTAAACTTTACCTTTTCTTTACCTTTGTTTTAATTTCTATTAAGTTTTAAACATTATATTAATATTTGTACAAAGCAATGTATAGAAATTGTACATTACTTTTAATATAGAAATGTGATTATTATTTGAAATATTGTAAGGAGGAGATTATGACAAGGTGAAAAAGCAAGAGAAGAAAAGTGGTAGAGTAGTACCTCTCCGGTTAAATATTTTATTCCTTTGTGTATTTTTATTATTTTCTGGCATTATTATTCAGTTAGGGAAAGTGCAAATTTTTGATGGAGAAACATATAAAAATGAAGTAGAGAAGAGAGAAAATGCAACCGTGGGCCTTTCTGTACCACGTGGGAAAATATTTGATCGTGAAGGAAATCCAGTAGTTGATAATAAGTCTTTACGTACGATTACATATACAAAGGTGAAAGGTGTAAAACAAGAAGAAATATTAAAATCAGCAAGACAACTTGCAGATATTATTGAAATGCCACAAGAAGATATAGATAAGTTAACTGAGACTGATAAGAAAGACTTTTGGATGCAATTAAATCCAGAACTTGCTCAAGACTTAGTATCAAAAACAGAAATAGATAAGTTCCGAGATAAGGATATTACCGGAAAAGAGCTAGACAAAAAAATAGAAGATTTAAAAAGGAAACGCGTTACAGATAAAAATCTTCAAGAACTAACGGCTAAAGATATAGAAGTGTTAGCTATTAAAAGTAAAATGACCTCAGGTTTTCAAATGGCACCTCAAATTATTAAAAAGGACGTTAGTGAACAGGAATATGCGGTGATTAGTGAAAATTTAGCGAACCTTCCAGGAGTAGACGCATCAGTTGATTGGGAGAGAATCTATGTAAATGATGGATTATTCCGTTCTGTCCTTGGTAACGTTTCAAATGCTGATGAAGGATTGCCACGTGAACGATTAGATTATTATTTAGTGCGTGATTATAGCCGAAATGATAGGGTCGGCAAAAGTTATATCGAACAGCAATACGAAGATGTACTTCATGGTACAAAAAAAGAAGTAAGAAGCATTGCTGATAAACAAGGAAATACTATTAGAACGGAAACGGTTTCGGAAGGGAAAAGCGGTAAAAATTTAACTTTAACAATAGATATGGAATTGCAAAAAAAAGTAGAGGAGAGCATAGAAAAAATATTAAAACAATATAAAGGATCAGAATCAATGTTAGACCGTGCTTTCGTAGTAATGATGAATCCGAAAAATGGCCAAGTATTATCGATGGCTGGGAAAAGGCTTGTAGAAAAAGACGGGAAAATGGAAGTTGAAGATTATGCTTTAGGCACGCTGACAAGTTCATATGAGCTTGGATCAACGGTTAAAGGTGCGACAGTGTTAACAGGGTTTGAAACAAATGCAATAACTCCTGGAACACATTTTTATGATGCACCTATGAAATTTAAAGGAACTAAGGAAAAGAAGTCTTGGAAAAATTTTGGTGATATAGACGATCTAAGAGCGTTACAAGTTTCTTCAAACGTTTATATGTTTAATATAGCATTAAAAATTGCTGGCGTGGGTTATGTGAAAAATAGTTCACTAGATATTAAACAAGAATATTTTGATAAAATGAGGTATTATTTCAGGCAATTTGGACTAGGCGTACAAACTGGTATTGATTTACCAAATGAAACCGCAGGGCAAATTGGAAGAAAAGATAATCAGCCTGGTTTCTTATTAGATTATTCTATTGGACAATATGATACGTATACACCACTTCAGCTTGCACAATATATTTCGACTATCGCAAATGGAGGGTATCGAATGAAACCACAAATTGTTCAAGAGATTAGAGAACAAACCGTTCAAAAAGATGAGGTTGGTAAAGTAGTACAATCAATAGAACCCGTTGTTTTAAATAGAATCGATATGAAACAAGAATATATTAATCAAGTAAAAGAAGGATTTAGAAAAGTATTTCAAGAGGGAGATGGAACGGGAGTAAGAGCATTCCAAAAAGCACCATATAAACCAGCTGGTAAAACAGGGACCGCACAAACTGTATATGGTGGAGAAAATGAAATTGGGCGAAATGCGAAAGGTGATCGTAGAGAATGTTATAACTTAACATTGGCTGGATATGCGCCATATGATGATCCAGAAGTAGCATTTTCTGTTGTAGTACCATGGGTTGAAAATGATAAATCGGGCATTAACTCCGATATTGGAAAAGAAGTTTTAGATGCTTATTTTGATTTGAAAAATAAGAGATTAACTGGTGAAGCGCCAAAAACAGATGCCTCTAAAGAGAATTAAAATGTACGAAACGTCTCTAGCATTCCTGTAAACTAGAGGCGTTTTTATCTGGGAATAGATTAGAAATGGGGTATATATGAAGCTGTTTATTCTAAAATATTGGAGGAACATATGTAGCTACATATTCATTATAATAGGGGTTATTTTTATTAATAAGTCCTTTTTATTTTGTATGGTAGAAGGAATTTCGATGCAACCTACTTTGAATGAAAAAGATTATATACTTGTTAATAAGGTAAACGTCTGTTTATCGTCTTTTCATCATGGAGATGTTGTCATTATAAAAAAAGAAGACGCGCCTACTTACTATGTGAAACGAATTATTGGATTATCGGGGGATAACATACAACTAAAAGAGGATGAGGTATTTATTAACGGTAAAAAGCGTGATGAGTCGTATATACATTTAGATATGTCACAAGTATCCAATCGTTTTTCAAATTTTAGAGAAATAAAAGTTCCTACGCATAAATTATTTGTGTTAGGTGATAATCGTAATCATAGTAAAGATAGTAGGAATACACTTGGACTTATTGATGAATCAAATATAATAGGTAAAGTAGAAATGGTATTTTATCCATTTGATCATATAAAATGGATAAAATAATTCTATTAACGATTCACATTTTATAAAATAAATCATATATTGATAGCATAGGACAAGCAGAAACGCTTGTTCTAACCTCACAGAACACTCCTTATCACGGTTAGGCATCTACATAGGTAGATGCTTTTTTTATGTTGATGACTGAAAATTATTTATCAATATAATGTAGCAAGCATATTAGGACTATTAGGGGAAGATTACTTGTACAAATAACAGTATGCTTAATTAAAACAGTGAAATGTAAGGAGTGAGGAATAAGTGCTAAATATTTTAGTAGTTAATTTTCCAGCAGAGGGGCATGTAAACCCTACATTAAATTTAGTAAAAGCCTTTACTGAACGAGGCGATAACGTACATTATATTACAACGGCAAACTTTAAGGATAGAATTGAAGATTTAGGAGCTACTGTACATACTCATCCGGATCTATTAAAAGAGATTTCTATTGATGCTGAAACCTCATCTGGGTTAAATGCTTTCTTTCATGTGCATGTTCAAACTTCTTTATATATATTAGAAATTACGAAACAATTATATGAAAGTATAAATTTTGATTTCGTAATTTATGATATATTTGGCGCAGGAGAGTTAGTAAAGGAATATTTACAAGTTCCAGGTGTAGTGTCCTCACCTATATTTTTAATTCCGCCAGAATTTTTGAAGACATTACCTTTTCATCCAAATGCAGATATGCCATTTCAACCAGAGGAAATCTCTGAAAAATTACTAAATCAGATGGAACATAAATTTGGAGTAAAACCAAAGAATAATCTTCAATTTATGAATAATAAGGGTGATGTTTGTCTCGTATACACAAGTCGTTATTTCCAACCTAATAGCGAATCGTTCGGGGAAAATAACATTTTTATTGGACCGAGTATTTCAAAGCGTAAAACAAATATAAAGTTTCTACTGGAATCACTTAAAGAAAAGAAAGTTATTTATATTTCAATGGGAACACTGCTTGAAGGACTCGAACCATTCTTTAATACTTGTATTGATACTTTTTCAGATTTTGATGGGATAGTTGTAATGGCAATTGGTGATAGAAATGATATTTCTAAAATTAAGGAAGCACCAGATAATTTTATAATTGCTCCATACGTACCTCAATCAGAAATATTAAATGAAGCAGATGTTTTTATTACACATGGTGGTATGAATAGTGTACACGATGCCATTCATTATAATGTCCCATTTGTAATAATACCGCATGATAAAGATCAGCCAATGATAGCGCAAAGATTAACTGAGCTTGAAGCGGCACATAGACTATTGAAAGAACATGTTAATGTACACACTTTAAAAGAGGCCGTAACAGATGTACTTTCAAATGAAAAGTATAAATATGGTATAAGAAAACTTAATGATAGCTTTTTAGAATGTGGTGGTTCAAAAGAAGCGATTGCAGTTATTGAATCTCTTTTAAATAAAGTAAAACTTTAATTGGTGGGGCTTTACTGCCTGCAAATAGCGGGATAAATAGTCGTAACTGTATACAAGCATAGAGGTTCTCACCTTTATGCTTGTGTATTCTTATCCAGCAAATTGTACAGCAGTATTTGCATGTAAAAAAGCAGTATCAAAAACGGGAACAGTAAGATCATTTTGGGAGATGAGTAAAGGTATTTCAGTGCAGCCTAATAATATACCTTCAGCACCGTTTTGAATTAATGATTTTGTAATTTGTAATAACCTTTTTTTAGATGTTTCTGAAATGATCCCTCTACTTAATTCATCTAATATGACATGGTGGATAAAAGTTCTTTCCTCGTCATTTGGGATAATTGTCTCAATGTTATATTTCGCTAATCGTGATTTATAGAAATCTTGCTCCATCGTTTGTTTTGTTCCTAATAGTCCGATACGTTTTATATTCTGTTCTACCATTTCTTTAGCACTTACATCACCAATGTGAAGAAGCGGGATAGATATTGCTTGTTCTACCTCCTCGGCAAATAGATGTACAGTATTTGAACACATTAATAAACATTCAGCCCCAGATTTTTCAACTTTCTTTGCAACTGTAACTAGTTCATTTTTCACTTCTTCATATTGATGGTTTTGTAATAAAGTAGTTACTTCACCAAAGTCCATACTATATAAAATTAGCTTCGCATTTTGATCGTATTGAGAGAGTGTAAGTGTATTAATATGTTTATAGTATAATGATGTAGATTCCCAACTTAATCCTCCAATCAAACCAATAACTTTCATAATGCAGTCCTCCCGAAACGATTTTGAATTCATTATTTCATAATTCCGATAAGAATACAATGATTTAAATGTGCTATTTAATAAAAAATAAAAATAGTAAGAAAAGTGTTGAAATTTACATTCTTTAGTGCCATAATACGAATTACAAATTAATACTTATCCAGAGAGGTGGAGGGAACGGCCCTAAGAAACCTCAGCAACCCCTATGCAATTTTATAGGAAGGTGCTAATTCCGCAGAGGACACGATGTGTTTTTTGAAAGATAAGAGGATTCTTGAAAGTGAAAGAAAGTGACCTCTTATGTAAGAGGTCATTTTTTTGTTGTATAGAAAGGGAGTGTCGATGCATAATTCATTTTTAAATTAAATATAGAGTAATAAAAGTTGACTAATATGAGAGGGGAATTGTCATGAATAAATTATCAACAAAGTTAGTAGTAGCAATCGGTATTGGAGCAGCATTATACGGGATATTAGGACTTTGGGGATTTTCTATTGCACCGAATACATTTATTAAACCAGCATTAGCTATATTAACTGTTTTTGGAGCATTATTTGGTCCAGTGGCAGGACTGTTAATCGGACTTATCGGTCATACCGTAACAGATACGATTGCTGGATGGGGTATTTGGTGGGGATGGGTTATTAGTTCAGGAATTATTGGTTTTTCAATGGGGCTTATTCAAAAAAGAGTTGGTTTTAGTGTGAAAAACGGGTCGTTTAACAAGGGGGATATTTCTTATTTAGCAATTACTGGGCTAGTTGGTATTGTCATTGCTATTATATTTGCTGGGGCATTCGATATTATTGTGATGGGAGAACCATTTGACAAAATTGTTATACAAGTATTAGGAGCAACAATTTCCGATGTCATCGTTTTCTTAGTACTTGGATTGCCACTTACAATTGGTTTGGCGAAATCCAATAAGAAACATACACATTTAAAAATTGAAAAGTAGGGATGTTAACATGCAACCAATTATTTCGTTTGAACAATTCACCTTTCAATATGGGCATGCTGCGCAGCCTACTTTAAGTGATATTACCTTTCATATATACCCTGGGGAAAAAGTGCTAATTGCTGGACGAAGTGGTTCAGGAAAGTCGACATTAGCTCATTGTATAAATGGGCTAATCCCATTTTCTTACGAAGGGAATAGCACAGGTAACGTTTTAATTGCCGGTAAAGACCCAAGGGAAGGAAGTATTTTTGAACAAAGTAAACAGGTAGGAACAATTTTACAAGATCAAGATGCTCAATTTATTGGTCTGACAGTAGAAGAAGATGTAGCTTTTTATTTAGAAAATGAATGTGTAAAGCAAGATAACATGAAAAAGATTGTTTCGGACTCATTAAGAAAGGTGAAGATGCATACGTTTCATAAACAAAGTCCACATGAATTATCAGGAGGTCAAAAGCAAACAGTTTCTCTTGCTGGTTTATTAACAACAAATGCGGATATATTATTGTTCGATGAACCATTAGCGAACTTAGATCCACTAAGCGCCATACATACGATAGAACTTATGAAAGATATACATGAGCAGTATAATAAAACGATTGTTATTATCGAACATAGGATAGAAGAAATTTTAAAACTGGATTTAGACAAAGTTATATTAATTGATGAAGGTAAAGTCATTGCGATGGGAACACCAAAAGAAATCTTAGCGTCAAATATATTACCACGTATTGGCTTAAGAGAGCCTATTTACATCGAAGCATTAAAGAGATTACATTTTGATCGTAATAATGACGTAATATATCCAATGGAAAACCTTCAAAAAGAAAAGGTAAGCAACGTTATAAAAGAGTGGATGGAGAAACAAGTCATATTAGAAAGGAATGCTAAAAACAAGGAATTACTTAAAGTGGAGAATTTATCATTTTCATACCCTAATAAACAAAAAGTATTAGAAAATGTAAACCTTTTAATATATGAAGGAGAAATTGTGGCACTGTTAGGACATAATGGAGCAGGGAAATCAACATTAGCTCATAGTCTTATAGGTATAAACAAAATGAAAAATGGGAAAATTGCGTTAAAAGGTGAAGATATTAGTTCTTGGTCTATTCGTAAACGTGGGGAAATCATATCTTACGTGATGCAAAATCCAAATCATATGATTACACAGCCTACTGTTTTTGAAGAAGTTTCATTTACATTAACATTACATAATTTTTCTAAGGAAGAAATTAAGAATAAAGTAGAAGGGATTTTAAAAATTTGTGGCTTATATCCATTTCGTAATTGGCCAATTCAAGCACTAAGCTATGGGCAAAAAAAGAGACTAACAATCGCATCTGTATTAACAACAAATCCTAAGCTTATCATATTAGATGAACCGACAGCAGGACAAGATTATTATCATTATAAACAATTTATGTCGTTTATTAAAAACCTAGCTAAAAAGGGAATTTCATTTGTTGTTATCACTCACGATATGAATCTCGCGCTAGAATATACAGACCGTGCAGTAGTTCTACATGAAGGGAAAATTATTGCGGATAATACAGTGTTTGATGTATTAGGCAATCAAGAAACGTTACAAAGAGCCAACTTAAGAGAGAGTTCTTTAACCAAGTTTATTAAATTTAGTGGGATTGCATGTCCAGAAAAATTTATGGAGCTTTATTTAGACAGTAATAGGAGGGAGGAAGGTGCATAGTACATATTTTCATCGTATGGATGGGGTAGTGAAATTGTTTTTATTTATTTTTTGTATGACGCTTACTTTTTTGTTTTTTGATTTTCGGGTGTTGCTAATATTATTTATTATTGGGTGTATCGGACTCAGCATTGCTAAAATTCCATTTCGTAAAATTTTAATTGTTTTTAGTGTCATATTTACATTTAGTTTATTAAACTCTGTCATGATTTTATTTATTACACCAACTCATGGATCTGAATTAACTGAATCATATACCGCGTTTTTACATGTTGGATATGCAACGATTACATATGAAACATTATTTTATGCAGCTACACTTTCATTAAAGTATTTTACGTTATTACCATTTACACTTCTTTTTATTTACACGACAGATCCAAGCGAATTTGTAAGTAGCTTAAGTAAACTTGGTATTCATTATAAGATTACATATGCAATAAATATTGCACTACGTTATATTCCTGACATCCAGTCTGAGTATAAAATTATTAAACACGCGCAAGAAGCGAGAGGAGTGGCTTTTGAAAAAGGAGAAGCAAGTTTATGGGTTCGTATGAAGAACCGTGTTTTAATTTTCTGGCCACTAATCATTCATTCTCTAGAAAGAATAGATACGGTTTCAAATGCAATGGATTTAAGAGGATTTGGAAAGAAGGATAAACGTACATGGTTTTATACAAGTAAGGCGAAACGTGAAGATTTCATCGCTTTATTTGCCGGTATTTTCATATTTATTGTTGCGGTATATTTAAAATTAAACGTATTTCAAAACTTTTGGTATCCATTTTAAAGCACTCTTTAAACGAGTGCTTTTACTTATTTTTATGTAGACATGCTCAAAAAAGGGATATATACATAATGTATAATACGAACCAGTTTAAAATGATCAACTACCTATTAGTTTTCAAACCAAAAGGAGGAGAAAATATGAGTTACGGTGGTTCTTGTGGTTTTGGTGGAGGTTTCGCTTTACTAGTTGTGTTATTCATTCTATTAATAATTGTAGGATGCAGCTGCTGGGGCGGAGGATACTAATTTTTAATTAGTCTTCACAAATGTAAACTAAAAAAACATTGAAGATACTTATGTATCGAAACAAATAAAAAAGGAGCAACTATGCTCCTTTTTTATTTGTTTAAATGCGTATTCTCACTATATTTCGGGAACGTAATCGTTAAAGTCGTTCCTTTACTAACGATACTCCGGATCTTTAAACTTCCATGCATCGTCTCAATAATCTTAACAGCAACCATTGTACCTAAACCGGTTCCTTTTGTTTTTGTACTAAAATACGGTTCACCGAATCGATGTATTTGCTCCTGTGACATTCCAACTCCGCTATCTTCAATTCGTATTTCAACTTTACTATTATTGATAGATGAGGAAATATTTAAGGTACCACCATTAGGCATTGCTTCAATACTGTTTTTTATTAAGTTTAAAAAACATTGTTGAAAGTGCTGTTTATTACCAACAATGGTTGCCTCAGAAAAATCCTGTGTAATATGTATCGTATTCATATTACACAATGGCAATATCATATTAATAACTCGATTTAACTCTTGTTTTACTGAAATTTGATCTAATTTTTCTGGAGCAGGTTTGGCAAACGTTAAGTAATCATCGATAATTTCTTGGGCACGATTTAACTCTTCAAGTATATGTTTAATATATTCGTCTCTTGATTCAGGAGTTAAATTTGGTGTTTTTAAAAGCTGTGTAAATCCTTTTACAACCGTTAAGGGATTCCTTACTTCGTGCGATATACTTGCAGCGAGTTGGCTAACAATCTCCATTTTTTCCATTTTAATTAATTTTGAGCGCATTAATACAGCATCCTTTATAACTTCATTTATATAAACAATAAATAACATTAAAGTAGTCGGTAATACCATGAAATAAATAATATACAAATTATTCACTTCAAAATCTGATAAAGTTAATACAATTAAAGTTGTAAATATTGCTAGGAAAAAGGTTAAAAACATGGAAAAAGCTACTTTAAGTTTTCTATTATATGTATTAAATTTTGAAGATGCGAGTGCTGTAACGATGAACATTATTCCGTAAACAACGACTGTTAGCATATTAAATCCATAAAATATAAATCTTGTAATTAATAAAATTGTAAATAATATGATACCGACAGGGAATCCACCATAAAGCGTAGCTATTATGACCGGAATTTGTCTTAAATCATGAATACAACTTTCATCCATATAGATAGGGTATCGCATACATAAAATAAGCGGAATACTAGAACAAAGGGTAATCAGTAGTATTTTATATTTCTTTAAATAGTGCCGGCTATCATATATGAAATAAAAAACAAATATACTACATAAAATGTATAGAAGATTATTTAACACGTTTTGATTAATATAAACAAAGTCCATAATATTTGCCTCGTTATTCTGAATTTACTTAACATATGTATTATACATGATAACATATGTTAAAGTGAATAAACCTTGTTAATACAAGATTTGTTTGGCTTTTTGATATAAAATGCAAACATTCTGCAAACGTTAGCTATCCAAAGATATTTTCACCAAAATTTTTTACGCCTTCTTCCTGCATGCTCGGTAAAACATGAGAATAAATCTTAAGAGTTAATGAAATGTCTGTATAACCTAATCTCTCACTGATAATTTTAGGATTAACTCCTTGTTTCAATAGTATAGTTGCGTGTGTATGTCTTAAATTATGAGTTTTAATTTTTTTCACTGCTGCATTTTTTATTTCCTTATAAACCTTTTCCCTGAAAGCATTTCTGTATAACCCCCCACCCGATTTATTACAATTAATTAAATCCTAATCTTGATAAGCAGAACCCATTCATAATAAGAAACGTTTGGATGAGATTCTAAATAAATATAAAAATACTAAAGGGGAGTAAGGTATGAAAAAACAGGTGTTGCAAGAAAAGTGGACGAGCTAGGTCGTGTAGTAATTCCAGTAAGGGTTTACATTGATTTAGAAGAAGCTAACTTTATTTGAGATGAAAGAGATGTAATTCGTTTTCGTGAAATGTGGAGTCAATGTATGAGCTTGCTAAATATGGAATAAGCGTTAAGGACGTATCAAACGAAGGTTGCGCTCCTCGTAATAGAATAGGCTGATAAGTATTTAATTGGAAATCGTCCGATAGATTAGGGATTTGTTAAATAAGAAGGAGACATCAAAATGAAAGCAATAGAAAACGGTGTGTTTGGAGTAACAAAATTAATCAATAAATCAAAAGGAGGACCAGCTGTAATGAATATCAATCAGATTAGTGAATTAGATCAATATCAAGAAGCCGCATTACGTACATGGAATACAAATAACGATTTTGGTCGACGTGTTTTAAATGCAGCATTAGGGCTTACGGGAAAAGCTGGAGCTGGTTAGGTAGCTGATGTTGTAAAAAAGCTATTTTTCATGGTCATAGATTTGATCGAGCTCAGTGTCCAGGAGAAGTAGGAAATACGCATAAAATCGCTTTAGAGCTAGGAGGGGACATCCTGTACTACATTTTAATCATGTCTCACGAAACGGGATATACCTTGGGGTATATTTCCAAAAAGAACATACCTAAATTAGCAACAAGATGCCCAGACGGATTTAGTTGAGAAGCTAGTCAAAATCTTGTAGATGTGAAGTGAAAATCGTAATAAAAAAGAGCCATGAGTGGAAAGGCTCATAACTCCTTGTATGAGGGTAATGATATTATAGTTAAATATTATCATGAAATCCCAAAAAATTCAATGTTAGTCAATTAATTGGTATGAAATTGGATTTTATTAAAAAGAAGGAATGAAGGAAGATGTAAAAGATTTTGAAAGAGCCATAAAAAAAGAATTCAGTAAAACTCTGAATTCTTCTACACATATTTTTATTTGTTAATCCATTTAGAAATAATAGGATAATGAAAGTCTTTTTCTTGTAGCACATATAAAATTCCTTTTATAGGTCCAAAAATTAACAAGAGAAACAGTATTAGATATAAAGGAGCTACCCCGAAAATAAACAAAGCGTTATTTGAAGCCAAGTCTAAATTAGACCAAAATAGCATTAAGATTCTTATTATAAAAAGATTCCAAATTACTGTAATTATCCAAATGAATAGTTGGTAAAAAACAGCTTCAAGGATATTTTTTCGAATGTTTTGTGATTTACATACAAAATAGAAAACCAAAGGTATATAAAAAATTGTGACACCAAAGAAAATAAGAATAAAAAAAGATAATGATGTAAGAAAATGCATAATTAATTTTATGTTCTTTTCTTGAGTTAGGATCATTAAGGTCCTCCTATATTTATGAGATTTGTTGTGCCTATTAAAATATGTACTGTTGGTAATTATAACATGAAAATGAATTGTAATAGAAAAATGCATTAAAAAGAACAAGTAATAAATTAAACAAAAGCTTTATTTTGTTATAGATAAATAGGTGACTCAGCTATTGTGCTAGCCGAGTCACCTATGACTATCGAACCAAATAATGTTCTTTTTCTCTATGTAGTTATGTGGAGTTCTTAGAGGCTAGCACAATAGACAGTTAAGGGACAAATAAAATCATTTTAGAGAGTTTTACATTTTATTATGTTAATGCTACAACAGCAAGAGTTAAGCCTAATGTATTTAATGGACTAGAATATGGGCCTACATTAACAGTAAGTGTACTTGGTAAACCTGGAGGTGTAGTGAAAATGGCGGGTGCTGATACAGAAGTAAATCCTGCAGTATATCCTAGAGAAGTACCTGAGCCAATGATTGGATTATTATTCAGATACATAGTGATACCTGCCGAATTACCTCCTGGTTGAATAATAACTTGCACTTCATAGATTACCAAATAGGTTCTTCCACCTTCAAGTAAAACAGTTGTTGGTGGTGTGAATAAGATTGCCGTTCCATTAGAATTTACCACGGTATCTAGTGGAATTGCAGAATTTACAGAAACTATTGTTGGGGTAGTTTGAACAACATTTAAACTGTTAGCCGTGGGAGATGGACAAGAACAAGGTTTGTGAATGTTAGAGTTGTTATCATTTTGATAATTCACAAATAATCAAGCTCCTTTACGTAAGTTAATTTTTTATCCTATATAAAATGTACCTTTTTTGTATCTAAGTTATTTTTAATTAGTTTTTAAAGATAAGTCGAATATTATTGGTCAGTCAACTCTTAAAAGTATTTGATACTCTGGGATTTAAAAGTGCATCTGATAAATATATATGAATGTTTTTTAAGGACATTACTGTAAGTTAGGAAACATAATAAGATAGTTATTTGGGCATAAAAAAGAGCACAATATATGTGCTCTTGGATAAGAAAGATAGATTTCTATGAGTGGATGCCTCCATACAATAACATATGCTTGTCCAGTTAAAAGGTGAATAGATAAAAGAACCCGTTTGTTATAAACGGATTCTTTCCACAAGGTTTGCAAGAAATTCAAGGTAACTAGACCGGAGCACTTATTGAATTTCTTGTGATAATACTGTATGCAAATGAATTAATAAGGTTAAAGAAATTTAAACAAAATCCTCATTTAACAACAAATAAAAAAGAGCGCTAATCAAGAGCACTCTTTATACCTCATTATAACGAAAGTGACGAACTCATATAATACAGAAAGGTAGTATTAAAGTATGTAAAAGTATGAAATTGGTGAATGGGTTCAAACAAACTCTTTATTTAAATGAAGAAGCCCTAGAGTTAGGGCCCTAAGGCGTCTTGTGTTGGTATATCTCACACGATTTTATAAAAAGAATAGAATGTACTGAAGATAACACATGAATGTTTCATAAATGTATCAAAAAAGTGAACAAAATCGTTATTTTAATTAGTTCAGCCCCTTGAAGGGCGCTCCAAGGGACTAAGATTCGAGAACTTGTAAACTCTTGTTTAATTACATGAAAACTCCCTAAGGAGAATCTATGATATTTTAACACTCAACAAACTATTTTGACAAATATATATTGATAAAAGAACCCCCGATTGTCGACGGGGCTTCTAAGGGTAAGTGCCAAGTAATGATGTACTCGACTAATTAACCATATCATGAATTTTCCCGGTAAAAATACTGGTAAATTTGCCTAATTTTATGGTCGTTAATTTGAACAAAAACACTATTTTAATAAGAGTTGGTACTCACTCAAAAGCAAGGGTTGCATAGGGAGTTCCAAAATGTTCTTTTTAGATGTATTAATGGTTAGGGAAACATAAATCTGGGAATAAAACTTGATATTCTGAGATTAATCGAAGGTCAACAGTTGTACTTGCAAAGAATTTATATTTTGTTTCTAATTCAGCTAGTGTAACTAGGTGATGCGTACCTAATCCCTTCTGTATGCTATGTTTAGAAAGGGTTGGACCAATTTGTAATTTTCGATTTTTCATAGCTATGTTCCATGGACTGTAAAAGAATTTTAAAACGAAAGCAGGGCACATGTAAACGATAAAGGAATGATTTGACCAATGCCTTCCGGCTATATAGTTACCATGCGAATAATTGTGGATTAGTCTACCTCCGTAGTAAGGGGCAGGTGGAGTAGGGTGGAGTATTCTCCCATGATAACGCTGTTTGACAAGGGGAATTCCGTATCTCGGATTGGAATAACCATGAGTAGGGTCATCTACCATCAGAATAGTCCTAATAGCATACATGTTTTTCCTTAAAGTGACAAGAGATGAGAAAAAGGCTTCCTTATCAAAACAGCAAAGAAATTCAGTGGTATTTAAAACCATTTTCCACCCCTTAATTTCTTTTTCTATTTCCATTATCTCTTTATCAACTAATATAGCATCAAACTCTAATACTTTTGAATCTCGGATTTCCCAATGAGGCGCAAATAATTTACATATTTCTACTGAGCGATCAGTAGATCCTCGATTAATAAGAATACCGTGATCAAATAGTTTTGTATGGTGCATTAGCCACCATGGGAGTAGATACTCTTCATTGTAGAAATGGGAAATTAAAGTTGTCTTAATAAAAACCCCTCCTTATAAACATGGATAAAATAATTCTTGCTCTAGTATAATGCTTATCCTAGTAAATACATATGTTTTGAGTATATTTGAGCAAAATGTTTATTTACAAATAAAAAGAGCGCTTTGGGAGGAAGGTGCTTTATAACCAAATCTTTTTTTGAAAAAAGGGTTCATATCATATTGTATGTATGTTTCTTAGATAGGTGTGGTTTTATACAAAAATCTGTATTTCATAACAAGAAAAAAAGAGCACATGTTTATATGTGCTCTGAGATAATCTTTTTAATATCTATTCAAGTGTTTCATTAGCATAAGTTGTATCAAATTTATCAATCAGTTTAAATAATGTCTCTAAAAGAATTGTAGATAAAATCGCAAAGATTAACACGGCATGTGGTGTTAATTGCACTGCTGTGAAATTAAGTTTTACTAGCCAAAAATATCCGACATACATTGTCAGGAAGGTACTAACAATTGAAATTGTAAACCCTAAGAAACCTAATTCTTTTAGCTTTTCTTCAGATAGTTTGAATACGCGTAATACGAAAGAGAAGGTGATCCCAACTATGAAAAATCCAATACATAATGTCAATAATGACATTATGTATTGGATTTTTCATTAGGCATTAATTGTTTCATTCCAATAATAATAACTGAAGAGACCAAGATAGGTATTAATAGTGGTGATAACAATAGGGAATTTGCCAATAGTCTATTGATTTTGTTTGTTTCATTGTTGTTTTGATTATTCACAAAGCCTCCAAAAATAAATTTCAAATAAATATCCTAGTGGATTTTAATACAAAAGTATTAGTAAATTCAAATTCAAAAAAAAGGTGAATTTAAATAAAAAAGCTATTTTAATAGGGAGCAAGTTTAAAAGGCCCTGATTGACACAGGACCTTTTAAAAGGGAATAACATTTGACATGTTAAAAATTATGACTGAAAGTTACTTTCATATTACCATTATTGGGATTTTAATTCCAATAATGGTTGTTGAGAAATAAAAATCTTCTTTTGCACAACAAAGCAGCCAGCTCTAATTAGCTAACTACTTGTTGTACAAAAGAAATTAGGCCCTACAAGTTTGGATATGTAACTTTAAGTTACAGTTATAGTATGCACAAAACTCAACATGTTATGTGGGTGCAACTTAATAATAATTTCATTTTGTAGAAATAAGGAAATTAAAAAAGAGCACCATGCATCAGTGCACTTTCAGATAGGAGGTAACTCTTATGAGCGTAACGAGTAGGTATGAAGTATGTGGCTTGAAAAAGAAATAAGAACAAAATTTTATTATTTGCTCAATACAAAAGAGCAGTTAACAAGCGCTAACTGCTCATCCCTCAGAGAAAGGGAAAGAACATTACAGAGGTCACTGCGAATTCAAGCTGTATCAGCTCATTTATAGTATGGGACATAATTTGAAACTTTATTCGGGTAAACTAAAAAAAGGCAGCTGCAAGAGCTAACTGCCCTAGTGAATAAGAATAACGAAATGGTCATTCGTACTCAACCTTGGTGTAGTTATATTGTTAACACTTTTTAGAAATTTATTCAATAAAAGAGCAGTTAGCCCAGCCTAACTGCTCCATACAGAGGTAAAAAATCTAGATGCATAGATATTATATGCCAAATTATTTATTTTATTCGAGACGGATTAAAGAATTTGTCCTTATTAGGGAAATATAGTTAAAGAATTTCTTTAAGAAATAGAAGCAGTAACTAAATAAAAGAGTAGCTAATAAAAACTAGTTGCTAAGCCCTCGGGTATTAAGGGAAATCAGAAACTGTATTTACATTATTAATGGAATAGTGGGTTTTATTCAGGGGGGGCAGAAATAGTATATGTACAAACTGTAGACTGA
Organism: Bacillus sp. PK3-067; assembly: GCF_056738645.1. Lineage (NCBI taxonomy): Bacteria > Bacillati > Bacillota > Bacilli > Caryophanales > Bacillaceae > Bacillus > Bacillus sp. PK3-067. The sequence goes on from NZ_CP096490.1 coordinate 2,574,054, forward strand.
ATTAAATAAAAAATAACAGAGTTGCAGCGTAGCAAGATAAAACTGAAATGATAGAAAACCTGGTTTTAAGTTTTAGGCGTTCTTTTTCATCTTCCGTGGCAAACAAAATATATTTTCGTATTCCAAATACGAATAGTCAATTGCCAAAGGTTAATCCGAACATGCCAACAAAGAAATGAAGATTAGGGAATGAAGTAGAGATAGTAGCGGATAAAAGTACAGTTTTAATAGATAAATAAGAAAATGTTGTTAAAAGAGAACAATACATGATAGCGATAATCGATTTTTTCATAATATTTTCTTTTACAAAAAATAGTTGATTTATGTAAAAGAAAATATTATATCATGAAGCACGTTTATTGTATGTAATGGAGACAACTGAACAAAATAATCCTTTTGAAGTTAAATAGGTACCATTCACATTCAATCAGTTTTTTGAATGTAATAAGGTATTAAATTAATGAAAACACCCAAAAATGGAGAGTAAAAGTGTTTCGTAAGAAGGAGTGAGAGGATTGAATAATTTAAAGAAGAAGAAATTAAAAAAAGCAATTTCTCGTCGCACAAAGGCTATACAAAAATATGAGAAAGAAAGATTAGATAAAGCATGGATGAATCTTTTCATACAGTCAATTATCCCAAAATAAATACAGTCAGGCTAGAAAATTAAAGGAAACTAATTCATTAAAGCAGCAAGTAAGGCTGTTTTAGGAATAGGTGGTCTTTTTATTTTGAAAAGGGAGATGGAGAAATGAAGGCGTTAAAGGATCAATTACGTGAATGGAAAAAGAAATCTAAGTAAGGAAAGAAGAAAAAACGAAAAGAGAAATTTAGCACTTGTGAAATTGAGGATTTAATGGGGATGCATAGACCTTGTTATGAACTAAGACGTGGAGCATTAAGACAAAAGTAATTAAAACATAAAAAGGAGTGGTCTTACATGACTAAACAATTATCTTTCTTACCAAAAATTGATAGAACAGCGACACAAGAAGAATTAGAAGGTGTGTTGGAAAGCATACGTATACATAGGAAACTTGGGATGATGCGTAAGGAAATGAAAGTCACTCCTTCTTATGAAATACGTGAGCACGGTCCTACACATGCAGTTGGAAAACCATTAGAAGATGTTGCTATAGCAAATATTCAACAGAGCAAACGAGAAGAGTGGCTTGAAAGAATGTCGTATTGATCAGTTTCTAAATCGATTAGGGAACGGACGTGCAGGAAGCATTCAAAGAGATATTATTTAGAAACGTTATTTAGAAGAAGAGGACGTATGTGATCATATGGTTTATAACGAAATAGGGATGTCAAAGCATACGGTTTCCTCTTTTCATTGCTACCGGTAATGAGACGTTATGTTAATTGGGTTTGAATATTGTATACAGGCTAAAAACAGAGAAAACTACCTGTCGTGTAGGTTGTTTTTTCTGTTTTTTTGATGATAGTTGTTAACTGATGTCTCACATTTCAAAAAACAACTTTTTTGTTTGCTTGTCCACACCATTTCACCTCTTTATGAATTATATAGTATTAAAGGAGGTGAAAAGAATGAATGAAGATATTATTTCAATTGGGGCAAATTGTATAGTGAGAATTAGAAACAGATTCTTTCTTCTAGTAGAAATTGAAGTGGAAGTTGGAAATGTAGCCATAGAGGAATTTGTTTTTATTCGAATATCTGAGCAAGAAGCTAGAACATTGTTAGCAGGGGGTATTCAACGTTGTACTATTTCTAATTGTATTCCTAGGTCTCATGATGATTTAGAAGTAGAATTCATTTGTGTTTTAATCGTGGGTGGGGAAGCATTTGCGGTTTTTGATGTAGAAGACGATGTTGATGAAGCTGTACTTGTTCCAATTTCATTAAGAGAAGCCGAGCGTTTAATCTGTAGAGGAGCAAGACGATGTACAGTTATCAATAGATAAGAGTAAACCTTTTGGGAGCTAAAGAGGTTTCATTTTGTGTGGCTTCTTTTAAGAATAATTATGTAAATATAAATATCCTCCAGAGTACTTAACTGGAGGATATTTTTGTAGACTTCTAGATGTATTAACTACCAATAATCGATAATTATGTAAATAAGCTGTCCATATGGGCAGGTTATTTTATTTTTCCGCATAGCGTAGGTTATTTTGCAAAATGCTGGTGGTATCCCTATACAGTTACTCATAATTTTCGTACTGTGTAACATGAGTGATGGACTCTTTTTTTACTGTCTACCTATAGGGGATAATACCATAGGGCCTCTTTTTTACTGTGTTCATGGAAAAAAATTAAAAGCGTTTGATAAATAGCTGCAATAGTACATGTGGTTTCTAAAACACTAGCTAACCATCTTGGAGCATGTGCTTTTAACATTAAGACATAAACTAATCCAAAAGTAACCAAGCAGAGGTTTCTCTCCTTGTAATAGATTAAGCCGACCAGGATTTAATTAAAAATCGTCCGATAGGATTAGGGATTTGCTAAATAGGAAGAGGAAAAATCATTTTACAATTTAATCCTTGCTTTACAACTTGAAATTGGAGAGCTTGCAAATGAAACAAGTTGCTTTAAGCATTGGAGTAATAAAGGTCCTAGTGAAAAAGAAGTCATTTTAATGGAATATGTAGATGGATTCCATTTTATAGCTTCATTAGGGAACCGCATTGGATTCAATCATAATGAATATAACCTGAAATTATTAGAACATAATGCAAACATTTATACCGCAAGTACGTTAGTCAATTAATTTAACAATGTATATGTACCTGTGTCGGAATTTCGTGCAACTCAAGATACTGAGCTTTATGAAGAATAGTTGTACTCGTTCTTAGGTTTAGGTAAGAAATTAGAATAGTAAATGTAGATGTTAAACAAGGTGAAATGGACAAGTGAGGAATTTAGCAATGAAATTTTATAAAAGCGTTATTTTAAAATTAAAGAGTATCTTGGAAGAAAGGCGCTTGATGACCAAGGAGTGTAGTGAAAATGATACTCAATGAAAATAATGAGATGATCAAGAGTATTGTATGTATATTTCTAATGTATGTGAAGTCTTTATATACATTCAAAAAGAGCACGCATATAAGCGTGCTCTTGGACAAGAAAGGTAGATTTCTATGAGTGGATGACTCCATACAATAATATATGCTTGTCCAGTTAAAAGGTGAAATGTTTTAATAAAATAGTTATTTGATAGAATTTTGATAAAAAGCGATGATCATTAACTCACTCCTTAATTCATGACAATCGCTTATGTATTGAAAAGTTATTCAGCTATTTGAAATATAGTTTCATTAGGTCTGGAGAATCCATATAGTTTCCTTGCGAACTTTAAAATACCTTCTTCGCTCTCTGTTAAAGTTTCAACATCGTTTTCAAAATAACGTCCTATTAGTTCTAATTCAGACAATTTTTTCTTTTCTTTATTAATTGTAATTTGTTTTTCTTGAATCATATCTTCTTGTTTGTAAATGCAGATTTGAATGGAAATAACCATAGGTAGCATAAAAGCAAGTGTTAATAACAGACGACGTCTTAGCTTTTTATTCGTTTGTTGATTCTTATTAGGGTTCATTTGTTTTTTTGAGATTGATTGTTGTGGTGTTAAATTTGGGACACTCCCCATTTTAAAGCCTCCATTACTTATGTATAGAATTTAAATTGTTTAAAAGTATTATATATGCTAAATAGATAATTTTGAATCTATTTGGATAAAGGGGGGGATTAAATATAAATAAAAACGTTATTTGAATAGAGAAGTCCTAGATTTAGGGGGGCTAGGGCTTCAAATCTGAGCATATCTCACACGGCATTATAAAGAGAAAAGAACGTACTGAAGATAACATATGAATGTTTCATAAATGTAACAAAAAAGCGAACAAATTCTTTATTTCAAAACTAAAGAGCGCTTTTTAAAGCGCCCTATGACTAAGATGTATATTGAAAAAAAGGTTCACATCATATTTTATGTATGTTTTTTATGATGGTGCAATTTTGAAACAAAATCGTTATTTGAATTATCAATGCGAGTTTTACATTATTAAAGGAGGGAGAAGGGTGGGATAGAAGTATAATTCTACTTTTCCCTAAGAATAAATAGATTTGATTAAGGTTGAGTTATATTCGTTGTGACGCAACTTGCTTCGGAATTATTATTAAATACAAGTGTACCTTCACCAGTAAATGGCACTCTAATAACTAGATTCTTACTATCATAATCAAATTCTGTTGATAGTGAACATGATCCGCACTCAACGGAGGAGGATACAAGTTTACCGTTAGAAATATTATAAATAAGAGTTAAACAAAGTGGCTGAGTTAACCCTGTGATAATGCAAGACATTCTATTTACACCTCCTATCTTCTTACTTATTAATAGCGTATGCAAATAGTACAAGCTTTGGCACAGTAGAAGCAGATAGGGAATGATGTAAAGATAGAAACTTTTAATAAAAGCGCTATTTTAATCAAAAGGGAGAATGAACATTGATCGTAAAGGAGTACGTCGTTTATAAAAGTTAGAGAAATGGTGTGATTAAGTACGGACATTGAATACGGAATGTTTGTATTAAAAAAGAGCAGACTTTAACCTACACATAAAAGTGCTGAAATTGTTCTAAAGGAAGGAATATCTGAAATATAAATATAATTGAGAGGAGTGAAATAATAATGGAAACTAGTTCTTTTTTAGGGCTGTTCTGGGGATGGATGACGGTTATCGTATCGGGAATACTTTTCGTCCGTCCATCGGTGCTACGTGACTTGAAAAGATTAGTGGTTGAAAACAGAGGGTTTGGTATTATATATGGTTTTCTATCGATTTTCCTAGGATTAGGTACTGTAATTCTACATAATGTATGGGGATTCAACTGGCAGGGATTCCTAACGGTTATTGCATGGCTTGCATTATTAAAGGGAATTTACATAATTGCATATCCTGAACTCTCCAAGAAAACAGACTTTGAAGTAAGGATACTATCTACACGTATAGTACTCGCTATTATTGGTGCTTTGGCTTTATGGATGCTTATAGTAATCTACATAAAATAATCTTTTTTTATAAATAAAAGAGCCTGATGTGAGAGAATAGGCCTTTTCAAAAATTGCAATAGAAGGAAAAAGAAATATTTATATTGTCATCACCCTGTACCATCCATTTTGTTTAAAATATGGGGAGTTAAACTCACACATTAGTACACAATTGGAAGTATAATCAGTATGTAAAGAAAGAATGTGTGAATTATTTAAACAAAAAAGTGCTAACAAGTTTGCAAACGAACTTGCTAACACTTATACAAAATAGACATAAATTATCGCTGATATGTCTTCCTCAATAATAGCCATAATCAATTAGAACACACTAGTACGAAACGCTCATAAAACTATTTTTAATATACATGACAATAGTATAAACTCTATATTTCTTTTAATAATTTAGGGTTATATCTTTACTGCGTTAGCTGCTTTTAACCACGCTTCGTAGAATTCTGTAACTGATGCATACCGTTCTGCGCGACCTTTATTTACAGCACGATACGCTACCTCATATAATTCCTTACTTGCTTCCCATTTTATAAAAGAACGATCTTTTTCGCCGCCTAAAAGTGAGAAAGCCATTGCTCCCATATTAAATACATTTGTTCTTTCATCAATTGTTGCGTTTAGTTCAAATTCCTCTGGTGACATAAAACGGGAGGAACCCCATAGCCGGCCCATTCTATTTATGTAAGGTTTCTTACTGTATAAATCTATATCACAAATTTTTGTCTCGTTTGTATTAAAATTATATAAAATACTACCGTCATAAAAATCTATTGCTACATAGTTTTTCTTTTCTACATAAGTATGGAAAGAAAAAATGGAATGTAAGGAATGAATTCGTTCTATAGCAGATAAATGTCTAAATTTATAAAATGGAGAGTTTGGATTTTTATATTTTTCAGGAGGTGGGAAACTCCAATGCGAATGAAGACATTCACCATCAAACCAATCGAAAATTAATACATATCCAGATTGAACTGGAAAATGATCAATTAGTCTTATGAGCGATTCATGCTTTAAATCTTCATAGATAGTAACTGAATTTTTTAGCCTTTTAATAGCATCACCCGTTGTTCCTTCATATGTAATTGTTTGTGCTCCTGCGTATTTGATAAATTTCTTATGCCCATCTTTTTCTACACCAAAACTTATATTCCCTGAATCTTGCTGGTCAAAAACTGCAAATACGGTCCCTAATTTAATAAGCCAATCAAAATTATGATATTCTTTTAATTGGAATGTTACGTTATTTAACTGAATTTCGACTGAATTATCTTTCATAGATTACCTCACATTTAATATAATTAAGTTGTACATTCCACTATTCGACATATTTTATGGAAATCCTATGCTAATAATATAAAATTTTATAAATATAATGATAAATACTTATAAAGAGGTGAATACAATGGATCAACAAATTGTTATTAAAGCATATCAAAAAGACTGGGGTGAAGAGTATATAAAAGAAAAAGAGAAATTTTGTTCCTTGTTAGGACAAGAAATAATTGCTGTTGAACATATAGGGAGCACAGCAGTAGAAGGATTAGGAGCTAAACCTCTTATTGATATGATGATTGGCGTAACAGGATTGCAAATAGCTGAAAAGTGGATTGAAGTTCTATCGGAAATTGGATATGAGTATGTTCCAAAAGATGCAACGAATTGGCGTTTTTTTAGAAAGGGAAAATGGAGAGCGGGTACTCATCATTTGCATATTTATATTTATAATAGTGATGAGTGGAGAAACAATATTTTATTTCGTGACTTTCTAATAAGCAATGAATGGGCACGTAAAGAATATAGAGAATTAAAAGAGAGGCTTGCTATTACATATGCTTTTGATCGTGTTTCATATACAAAGGCAAAAGCGCCGTTTATTCGAAAAATATTAGAATTGGCTAGAATTCAATAAATTTATAGATTCTTATCTAACTAGTTTTGAAACCTCTTCCTATACTTTTTATAGGGAGAGGATTTTTTTCATAACAAAATATATAATTTCTAATTATTGGAGGCAAACTATTTTATTTATTTTGATATTTCTAGTACATTGGAAATATTAAGGGGGAATTAAGCAATGAAAGCTATTGTACATCAATATGAAAAAGGATTAGAGGGGTTAGAATATAAATTTTCACCTGAGATAAGTCCTAATGCAGGTGAAGTGAAAATAAAGTTAAAAGCTGCAGGGTTGAATCATAGGGATTTATTTATTATAAACAATAGAAAAGAAATGGATCTACCATTAGTAATAGGTTCAGATGGCTCAGGAATTGTTACAGAAATAGGAGAAGGAGTTTCAAATATTACACTACATACAGAAGTTATTATTAATCCTAGTATTGGATGGGAACATGCTACTGAAGTACCGGAGTTACCGGAAGTACTAGGTGGGCCGAAAGATGGAACGTTTGCTGAATATGTAATTGTACCAGCTGAAAATGTAGTAGAAAAGCCGTCATATCTTACTTGGGAAGAATCAGGTGTTTTATCTTTATCTGCATTAACTGCATATAGAGCGCTTTTTACAAAAGGGAGATTGAAGTGCGGTGAACACGTTTTAATTCCGGGAATAGGCGGTGGTGTTGCTACATTTGCCATGTTATTCGCGAAAGCAATCGGCGCAAAAGTGAGTGTTACTTCAAGGGTAGAGAATAAAAGGGAACTTGCTGAAAAATATGGTGCAGATATTTCTTTTAATAGTACCGGAAATTGGGAAGAGAGCTTACAAGGTGAAAAAGTAGATTTAATAATAGATAGTATAGGCCCGGCAACTTTCTTGAAATATTTTGATGTATTAAAACCAAATGGAAGAATCGTGAATTTTGGTGCAAGCTCAGGAGATAAAATTGAATTACCATTACGCGCATTATTTTATAATCAAATTGATATTATGGGAACATCCATGGGTAGCCGTGAGGAATTTAATGAGATGATAAAGTTTATTGAAAAATATCAAATTAAACCAATTATTGATAAGGTTTACTCGTTAGAAGAAGCAATTCGAGCACTAAGCCGTATGGAACATGGGGAACAATTCGGAAATATTGTACTTCAAATGAATTAAAAAATATGATTTTGCAATTAGTATATTTAAATGAATATGTTATGTATTTCAAACATGAAAAAAATACGAACCGCCTTATTATAAAGGCTTACCGGCTTTATACATAAATAGCGTATAAAATTTGTTTAATAATTGTCACATGAGTAATAGTAAAATGAGAATTAGATGAAAAAAGTTTAAGCCTATTTTCATAATGGTATTGTATACTGTGTAAATCAAGAACACTTGTATGTAAGGAGAGAGTTTAATGAATTACACAGTATTTCAGTGGTTTAATAATTTTGCTGATTCATCCAAACTATTAGATACGTTAATGATTGCTATTACAAATAGCGCTGCATACGTAGCCGTTCTATTTATGTTTATCTTATGGTTTAATAATGGAAAGAAAGAAAAGGCAATTAGAAAACAATATACAGTTTTATATACGACGCTTTCGGTTATTATTGCATTATTAGTAAATGTTCTTATACACGCGGTATATTACCATCCGCGTCCGTTCGTATCACATGATGTACATCAATTAGTACCACATGCAGCAGATTCATCATTCGTTAGTGATCATTCTGTACTTGTATTTTCAATCGCCTTCGTATTTATTCTTAGAGGAGAAAAACTGAAATATATCGCGCTATTATGGGCAGTACTAGTCGGTATATCACGTATGTACGTAGGTGTTCATTATCCTTTAGATATACTTGGTGCAGCATTCTTAACACTTATTACGAGTGCTTTAGTAATGCAAAGTACACGTATGTTTGAACCAATAGCGAAACTTGTATTCAAAATGTATGCATTAGTAGCGAGACGAATTCCTTTCTTAGCGAAATATAAACATATCGCATAATTTTCCTATAAAAAGTTCCCCTTTGGACATCCAGAGGGGAATTTTTTTATAGGAAATACGAAAAGAGTTTAGAGTGCTCTGTAATCAAGTTGTACTAATTAATATTCTGAAATTTCACGCACCGTATTTTAAATATATAAAATAATAACACAAAATAACAACAGTTAGTTTTGCATTGTTTTAAAGGAATTAAAAAGAAAACTTCGAAACATATAGTATCGTAAACAAAAACTACAAATTTTAAAACGGATCTTCGTACGAATCCATTCCAAAAGAGAGGAGATAAGTATGCAAAAACTCCAAACGAATAAAGGCGCTCGATATATGATGATTGCTTTTATTGTTTTGTTTCTTATTATGATTTTGCGTATATTCTATATTCAGGCAGTAGGAGTCGTGCATAATGTGAATGTAAAGGATCTCGCGAATGAACAACATAATAAAAAAGGTGTTTTAGAAGCGAATCGTGGCACTATCTATGATCAAACCGGAAAGGTGTTAGTACAAGATTCTACAACGTATCGAGTTGTTGTGAATTTAAAAGGAAAAGATAAAGTGAAAAATAAAGATGAAACCGCACAACAATTAGCCGATGCGCTTGAAATTGATAAAGAAGAAGTATTAAAAAACTTTCATGAAGGGCGTACGCAAGTTGAAATTGGTAAAATTGGTCGGAACTTATCTAGGGAAAAGAAGGAAAAAATTAATGATTTAAAAATACCAGGTGTATCTTTTATGTCGGAAAAAGCAAGAGTGTATCCGAATGAAGACTTTGCATCCTATATACTTGGTTTTGCTAGACCAGATGATAAAGGGAATACGGAAGGGAAGTTTGGGCTTGAAAAGAGTTTGGATAAATATTTGCACTCTACAAACGGAAATATAGAATATGTGGGTACACGAAGGGGAATTCCGCTTACAAATGATATAGGTAAAGTAGAACCAGCTAAAAATGGGAATAACGTATATTTAACGCTTGATAAACAAATTAATAGTTTTTTAGAAGAAGCGATGAACAAAGCGCAAGAACATTATGATCCTTCTATGTTAATTGGCATTATTGCTGATCCAAAAACAGGAAAGGTTTTAGCGATGTCTAGTAAACCTAGTTACAATCCTAATGTAGGTGATATCGAATACTTTTTAAATGACCCGATTGCAAATGCATATGAACCAGGTTCAACAATGAAAGTTTTTACATTAGCAGCTGCCATTAATGAAGGTGTATATAACGGAAAAGAATATTTTCAATCTGGAAAATATTCCGTTGGTTCATCTGATATAAAAGACCATAATGGTGGATTTGGATGGGGATCAATTACATTTGATGAAGGATTTGAAAGGTCATCAAACGTAGCTTTTTCTATTTTAGAAGATCAGTTACTGAAACCAAATAAATTTAAGCAATATATGAATAAATTTGGATTCAATCAAAAAACAGGGATAGATTTACCTGGAGAAAGGAAAAATACTTTATTATTAAATACACAAATTCAACAGGTTACAACTTCTTTCGGTCAAGGTTCTACAGTAACTCCGATTCAATTAATCCAAGCGGCTACTGCTATAGCAAATGACGGGAAAATGATGCAACCATATATCGTTGATAAAGTTGTAAATCCAACAAACAAAGAAGTTATTATGGAAAATCAACCGAAAGAAATTGGGAATCCGATAAAAAAAGAAACAGCGGACAAGGTTAGAAGCTTAATGGAGCGTGTTATAACATCTTCAAAAGGAACTGGTACAATGTATAAAGTGGATGGTTATCCAATTGGAGGTAAGACAGGAACAGCACAAATCCCGAATCCTGAAAATGGCCGATATATGGAAGGGAAAGAGAATTACATTTTCTCCTTTTTAGGAATGGCTCCAATTGACGATCCGGAGTTAATCGTATACTTAGCTATTAAGCAGCCAAAGTTAAAAGGAGATGAGTATGGAGCTCAGCCTCTTGCTGAAATATTTAAACCTGTTATAAAAAACAGCCTTGAATATTTAAAGGTGAAACCGTATACAGAAAAACAAATAGCTGATGCAGCGAAACAATCTCAATTAAAAGTACAAAATTATGTAAATCAATCGATGGATACAATAGAGAAAAGTGTAGAAAAAGAGAAGCTACAGCCGGTAATTTTAGGAGAAGGAAAAATAATAAAACAATATCCACAGTCTGGCGAGGTAATGAGTGAAGGTGATCGTATATTTTTATTAGGGAATAACGCACAAATGCCAAATGTAAAAGGGTGGTCCATGCGTGATGTTATGCATTTCTCTAAACTTTTGAAATTAGATTTGAAAACTTCTGGTACGGGTTATGTAACGAGTCAAAGTATTGAAAAAGGACAAGATTTACAAGAAGGAGATACACTAGAACTAGAATTAGAACCGCCGTTACAACCGTTAACAGAGGCGAATACGAATTAATCCAGGCATTTGGAAAGAGTTATATGCAAATAGCTCTTTCTTTAGAGTTGCGAGTAATTTCACGCACCGTAATTTTTAGAAAAAATAATAAATAAAAGAACTAACAGTGACACGTTGTTAAATATCTGATTATTGTTTATTTACAGTTAAATTTATATGTGATAATATGGAAAAAATAAATGCAGTGAAGAGAAGAGTAAATAAAATGAATTTTTCACAGAGAGCTCCATGTAGCTGAAAAGGAGTAAAAATTCTTTATTGAACCAAGCCTCTGAGCAGCACATCGGAACCTATTATTAGGGGATGGTGTGACGGGAGCTCCCGTTATAGAGCTATGGTATAAGCATGAATTAGAATGCAGTACCTGATAAGGTTAGTATGGTGACATATTAACAAACTAGGGTGGCACCGCGATGATAAATCTCGTCCCTAAGATTAAAAGTCTTGGGGGTGGGATTTTTTTATTGTTGTAAAACAATTTTGAAAGCGGGGGCCAAAAATGAAAAATTTACTTAAAGATTGGAAATATCCTTTATTACTATTGTCCGGAGTTGGTATTGCGAATTTAGGGGCATGGATTTACTTAATAGCACTGAATGTACTTGTCTATAATATGGGTGGCTCAGCCTTAGCTGTTGCTACTTTATATGTAATAAAACCATTAGCCACTTTATTTACAAACGCTTGGTCTGGGAGTATGATTGATCGTTTAAATAAACGGAAATTAATGATTCACCTCGATATATATCGTGCGTTATTTATCGCTATTTTACCTTTACTTCCGTCACTTTGGATTGTTTATGTATTCGTATTCTTTATAAGTATGGCCAGTGCAATTTATGAGCCAACTGCTATGACGTATATGACGAAATTAATTCCAGTAGAGCAAAGACAACGTTTCAACTCATTACGTACTTTAATAGGATCTGGTGCATCATTAATTGGACCAGCAGTAGCGGGGGGATTATTAATTGCAGGTACACCAGAGTTTGCTATATATATGAATGCTATAGCATTTCTCTTATCAGGATTCATTACATTACTTTTACCGAATCTTGATAAGAAAGAAGATTCGGATACAACTAGTAATACATTATCACTTACAGTATTAAAAAAAGATTGGAACACTGTTATAAATTTTAGTAGAAAACATGTGTATGTCGTATGTGTGTATTTCTTATTTCAAAGTATGTTCGTATTAGCAACTGCTACTGATTCACTTGAACTATCGTTTGCGAAAGAGGTATTACTACTAACAGATAGTGAATACGGTTTTCTAGTTAGTATAGCTGGTGCAGGATTTATTTTAGGTGCCATAACAAATACAATTTTATCAAAGAAATTAGCACCTTCATTTCTAATTGGAATAGGATCATTATTCATCGCAATTGGTTATTTAATTTATGCTTTTTCAAATGTATTTTTAATAGCTGCTATTGGATTCTTTATTTTATCTTTCTCTATGGCATATGCAAATACAGGATTTTATACATTTTACCAAAATAACGTTCCCGTTCATATAATGGGACGGATCGGGAGCATATATGGACTTGTTATTGCGTTAGTAACAATCTTTATTACAATACTATCTGGTGTTGCGACTCAGTTCATTTCTATACAACTTGTAGTTATTGTAGGGTCATTAATAATGTTATTTATTACTATCGTCTTGTGTGTGTTTACTTTATTCCCATCACAATCTAAGTTGTATTCTACTGAGTCAATAAAGTGAAATTTTAATCAGGGGAGCATCCCCCACTGATTATCAGCCCTCACCAATCGGGCTTTTACGGGCAGCAGTGTCCCCACTTAACTTCTTTGCTTTCGCTGAATTTTGGGATGGGGGTCCTACTGCCCACAAATAGCGGAGTACATTCGAAATGAACTTTGTGTTCTCATTAACAATTTATCGTATTTAATAAAAGGGTTCTTTCCCCTTTATATGGAAAAATTAATAAGGGTAAAGAACAATACCGAAAGACAAGGGTGGTTGTCGTGATAAAAACAAAAGATGAAATTAATAGAATTGTAAAAGAAATACAAAAGAAAATAGATTTCTCTGGAGTAGTTTTAGTAAAAAAAGAAAAAGACTTAATCTATGAAAAAGCAATGGGTTACGCAAACAAAAGTGAATGTATAAACAATACGATACAAACAAGATTCGGCATTGCCTCAGGATGTAAAATTTTCACTGCAATTGGAATCTGTCAACTTGTTGAAAAAGGTGTTATTTCTTTTCATACAAAATTAAAGGATTGTCTAGAGATAAAACTTCCAAACTTCGATGAAGATATTACAATACATCAACTACTAACGCATAGCTCTGGTATACCAGATTATTTTGATGAAAGTATTATAGATAACTTCGAGGATCTTTGGAAACAAACACCTATGTATCTATTAAAGAGCTTAAAAGACTTTTTACCATTATTTCAAAACAATAATATGATGTTTGCACCTGGGAGTAAGTTTCACTACAACAACGCAGGTTTTATCATACTTGGATTAATAATAGAAGAACAGACGGGACTTAAATTTACGGAGTATATAGAAACAAACATTTTTAATTCGATTGGCATGAATGATTCTGGCTATTTTTCATTAGATAAATTACCAAGACATACAGCTCTAGGATATATAAAGGACGAAACCAACCAAAATTGGAGAACAAACGCTTACTCTATACCAATAAAAGGAGGGGCTGATGGAGGTGCATATGTTACTGCACCAGACATGTTGAAATTTTGGGCGGCACTATTTAATAATGAAATTTTAGGAAAGGAATATACAAAGTTACTTTTAACTCCCCACATTTATGTAAATGATAAACAGTCTTACGGATATGGAATATGGATTGAAACACGAGAAAACAAGGTATTCAAATATCATGTAATGGGATATGATCCAGGCGTCAGTTTTCGCTCGGCCATATATCCAGAATTAGGAATCACTTTAGTTATTCCATCGAATAAAGAGGCAGGACCTGAAAAATTAATGACAGAAATAGAAAGAGCTTTTTAATTATATGGATATAAAAGAAGAGATACGAAAATAATTTAAACGGGTTTATGATTGTTTCTGTTCTGAAAAATATTTTAGTTAACGAGGAACCCTTTATTTATTAAATAAGGGGTTTTTGTAATTCTGCACAATTACATATGTTTATATGGATTTTTAAATTAAAAAATATTACTATATAATTGTAAATTTAAATTATTAATTCATATGAAAGGATGTGTTAACAATTTGTATATGATCAACGGTAGTTTGTTTATTATTTTAGGGGTTATTTGTTATTTAATTGTACGTGGAATATTAATTGGTACCAAAAATAAAAAACATGTGATTTGGTGGAAAGAAATAGTAAGTTTTTTATTCGTGGTTTACATTTGTATGGTTGTTGCAGTAACTTTATTCCCTTTACCAATCGGTTTTCCTTCTAATATTGAAAATCTGAATCGCTCGGTCAATATAATACCATTTGCATCAATTATTAAAGACATCAATCAAATTGGTAGTGCTTATGATGGAGATGCCCTATTTATGATTGGGCTAATTGTAAGAAATGTAGGCGGGAATATTTTATTATTAATGCCTTTAGGATTTTTAGCACCTATCCTATGGGATAAATATAAGAAATTCAAAAATACAATTTTATTAGGATTTTCTATATCAGCTAGTATTGAATTGCTACAATTAATTGAGTCTTTATTTAGTGGAGTGGGACGTATTACTGATATTGATGATGTGATTTGTAATGTTCTAGGTTCTATTTTTGGATATTGTATTTATAATATCTTTTTAAAAGCCATTAATAAATTTAACATTCGAGTGTTGGATAAAACTAATTCTAAAGGTGTGGAATTAGTTGATAAATAGGAGTTTAAACGAGTTATTAAAGGCGTACGAGTAAAAAGTACGTCTTTTTTATTTTTATAAATAATGCTTAAGGCTGATGAGAAATCACATTTTCCATCTTACACTTGAAAGTAGCTATCGTATTTCAAGTATGGAGTGAAAAGAGGAGAATATAATCTTTAAAGATAAGCAAGTTTATAGGAGGATTCTAAATGGATATTTTACTTGTTGTTCTTATTATTGTTTTGATGCAAAGTAAAGAACGAAAAGTGAAAATAAACCGTATTTGGCTCATTCCGGCTTTGTTGTGCTTTGTAACAATCCAGTCCATTATTCATATGGGACAAATAACATCCCTTGTTTAACATTGCTAAGAACGGTAATACTAATTAACATTGAACTTTTACAACAAGGGATGATAATATGATATACATTTACACAGATTTTGGTGGAACACATACTACCTCACTAGCTGCAGCGTATCATTTAAATAAACTACCAACGGATCGTAAGTTAACGAAAGAAGAAATTTTGAATGTAGATTACTTTAATAAATTGAAAACAGAAGATATGGGAAAAATTATTTTTCATGGAATCGATGAACATGGTCATCCTGTATATACGATTGGATGCGGCGCATCAAAAGTTGTTGTACCTGCGATGAAGCATTTAGGAGAAATCTTGCAAAAACATTATCAAAGCCATGAAAAGATTATATTTTCTAATACATCACCAACAGTGCCTTTACCGATGACTTTCGGTGGGCTGTTTTCTAGAAGGTTCCATATTGATTTTATTGGCGTACCGTTACTCGTATGGGGAGCAAAAATTTGCTGTGATAATATACAAAGGCTTGTTAGTTATACAAAAGAAGCTGGACGATTAACGAATGATTATGTAGTAATTTTAGATAATGAAACTTTTAAATAGTATATGATAAGAAGAAAATCGAGCAAATTCCTTGATTTTCTTTTTTATTTGTGAAATAGACAAGAAATAGTCACAATTAATATGCATCTACTATAGCCAAAACAATAAAGTCCTGTTACTATTACAGGGATATTCTCTTTTCGTAACATAAATATATAGAAAAGTCAGAAAAGAGGAATTGAATTAAGGGAGGAACAACATGAAGCGTGTTGCTTGGATTACTGATAGTACAACTGCGAGTTTTAAAACAGAAGGAGATAACTTTGTTATCCCAATTGAAGTTATTATTGATGGTGTGTCGTACAAAGATTGTGAAGAAGGTGTGCGTGAGCGCGTTTATAATGCTTTGAATGAAGGTAAAACTGTCACTACATCACAGCCTAACATAGGGGAAATGGTAGATTTATTTTCGAAATGCAAAGAAGAATATGAAGAGGGATTTGCAGTTGCTATTAGCGGAAAAGTAAGTGGAACCTATCAAAATATGAAGCTAGCTGCAGAAATGGCAGGTTTTCCATTAACGGTATTAGACAGTGAAACAACAAGTTATCCAATGGATGAACTAATTAGAAAAGCGAAATCGTTATACAATGATGGTATGACTTTACAAGATATACACAAAACATTAGTAGATGAAAAAAGAAGACCTTTCCACGTATTCCCGAAAAGTTTAAAAGGCCTTTATGCAAGTGGTCGTGTAAAGGGCATTCAATTTTTACTTGGAAGTTTATTAAGTGTTAACTTAATATTAGAAGTAAAAGGTGGAGAGCTTTTACTTGAAAAGAAAGTTCGTAAAATCCAAAAATGTCGAGAATATATTAAAAATGAACTTGAAAAAGAATTACCAAAAGTACTTCATATGTTCCATGCTAATGATAAAGATGGAGCCGAGGAATGGATTGCAGATATTAGACAAGCATTCCCTGAAATGGATTTCAAATTATATCCATTACCAATTTCATTTGCGGTTCATGCAGGTGAAGGTACAATTGCAATTAGTTATTAAAGTAAAACCCGTGAATAATTCACGGGTTTTTTATTTAATTAAAATGAAATGTGATCTCGACATATCTCCATCGAGGTTAGAAATCGATGGTCGAGCTACCTTCTCATAGATAACTGTGGAATGCCTTTTTTATGACTTATCCAATTATTTCTTACAAGATTTAAGGAGGATTGAGTTGAAAATGAATTGATTAAAGTGTAAAATTACACTAAATAACACATTAGTTACTTTTTGAGGGGGAGGTAAAGTGAATAAGGAGCATGCAATTGAACTTATTTCAACGAAAATAAAGTTAATACGCACTGAAAAAAGATATACACAAGATAAAATGGCTGAAGTTCTCGGCATATCAAAAAAAACGCTTGTTCAAATTGAGAAAGGGAGAACGAATGCAGGTTGGACCAACACTGTTGCTATTTGTGCATTGTTTAGAGATAGTGAAGTTTTACAGAATACTCTTGGGGATGATCCATTAGTAGTAATCGAAACAATGGCCCACAATAGCACTAACAACTTCAAAGAAAAAACATTGGGAGGAAAAGTCTGGTGGAAACAGATTCAAGAAAAAGGGAATTTTCGCTTACAACAAAATCTAATTAGTCAGCATTATCGTATTCTAGACAGACAGGATTACCGTTGGTTTAATTCGTTTGATTTAGAAGAAACGCTAAATCAACTTAATAAATTAGCAACGAATTCAGAACATCAAATAACCAGAACTACAATGAGCGAAAATAAATAGGAGGAAATTACATATGATCATCTTGCATTTTCTTTGGATTTACTTTATGCCAATTTACTGGTTATGTGGATTTATAGGTGGAATCTATTTAATTATTGCAGGTATCAAATATCTTAAATTACTTGTAAGTGTAATGGGATTACTTTGTCTTACCCTTGTCGTGTTACCTATTGTTTGTTGGGGGACAGGGATTAATGCGGAATTTCTTCTTACACCCGTTTCCAACTTTTCACTATTCTCTTTAAGTGGGTTAATAACAGGATTTATTGGATTTTGGTCAAAAATTAAAGGCATAAGAAATATGGGAGTTACTATTTTTACTTGTGGAGTAATAGGTGCCCTATTCTATTATTTAATGTCTATACCCGATTCATACTATATAGGATAGTTTTTCAAAACTCAGTTCATTTACAAACAAAAGGATAGTGAAACAAGAAAAACATTATTTCTATTCTTTCTGTCTAACTTATTAAATAAAAAGGAGATGCTATAGAACTGGTAGCGTCTCCTTTTTCACATGAATCATTTACCTATCAGATAGGTTGCGCTCCAGTACGTAGTAGGTAACATATCAATAGCTAGCTATAATTTCTACATTCTCTGACTTTAAATGATAAAGGAGATGTTATCACAGTTGTTCCTGCAAAGAAAAAATGAATAGCTGTAGTAAAAACATTCTAGAATACAGAATCTTAGGAATGTTGGATATAAAATATGATAAATACGAGGCGTAAGCCAGTTTACAATTTTTATGTCAACACTACAAACTTGACATGTGTGTATTTCGTTTTGCACTGTAAATCATTCATATTGAGTAATGGAATTGTAGAAATATATAATAGAATATTCGCACTAATATTTATAAAACTACAATCTATTTACATATAAGGTTATTAGGATTATATTGAAAATGAAAGAGAAAACAATAGATGGAAGGGGATGTTTTTTATGTTTAAAAAAGCAGCACTAGGGATTTCATCGTTAGCAATCACAGCGTTCGTCGGATTAGGAATGGCAACAGAAGCTTTAGCTGGACCAGCAGCACCACTTACTTCACTAAACGTCGTACAAGTAGAGTCTGAGCTAGGCGGGGTAGAAACAATTAATCAGAACAGCTTCAGTACATCGCGTAACCACGGGGGAAAATACTTATATATTACAACGAAAGAAATGGGCTATGGCCAAAACCCATTTGCTAAAATGAATGGTTCTAATGTAAAAAGTATTGATTCCACTATAATTGGCGGAAGACCAATCGTTGGCTGGTATTATAAATGGGATGCGTCTGGACACCAACAAGGAACTTTTGAGTACCAAAAGACATCTATAAATGCCCCATTTAATACAATGCGTACATCAATTTATATCCAATAATTTTGAAAGCGTTCGCACATGTAGAATAGTAAAAAAGGTACTTCTAGGAGTACCTTTTTTTGATTTGAATCACGTTCATCTATATTTACAATCCTGATTTCACAGCAAGAATACTTACCATAAAACAAAATCCTTAAACGTCTATAAAATTAATATGAACGCGTAGTACAAGTCCGCTACAGTTAAAGTACGTAACTTTACATATTTCAACTCAATGAAAAAGGAAGAAACTGCAGTACTTACGCCGCAGTTTTAAATTCATCCATGAACTCACAGTTTTTAGATATATAGACATAAACGTAATACCTGCGCCTCTTTTTTAAATTCAAGATTAAAAAAGAGGAGCTAAACTTATATAAGCTTAGCTTAATGGGGATGTGGCGGAACTTTAAAATTAATTACATCTTTTTCATAGCATAAATAATTTTGTATAGGGAGATGAAAGGATTTTTTAAAGTAATAAAGAAGTATGTATAAACAAATATATAAATGGTAGTGATTAGGATGAAAATCAGTAAGTTTGCAGAAGTAAATAATGTAAGTGTAGATACGATTAGACATTATATGGATCTCGGACTCGTTATTCCTGAGAAAAAAGGAAGTCACTATTTTTTTGACGAGTATTGTCAAAAGGATATAGAACTTATATTAGAGTACAAATGGATAGGGTTTAGCTTGAATGAAATTAAAGAACTGTTTCTTTATAAAAATTTAGGGAAATCCTTAGACTATGAAAAGGATATTTTTTATCAATCTTTATTTAAAGTAAAATATGAAAAGATTGAGCAAGAGATAAAAACCTTAAAGGAACGAAAAGATAAATTAAAGAAAACGTTAAATAATTTATCTATAGAAACTGAAATTTCGAGTTCAATTTTAGGGGTAGATTTAAAAGTACTTCATTTATTTAAATGTGTTAAGTGTAACGGAAATTTAATTCTTGAAGATGGCATTATTAATAAAAATCAAATTGTTGAGGGGAAATTAATTTGTAATTGTGGTGAAGAATACGCGATTACTTCCGGAGTTTTAACAGCTGGAAAATTATTTGAGGTGTATAAGAGGAAATCACTTGAAGATTCTATTTCAGATTATATCCATGAAACGGATACTGCTTTTTTGGAAAATGTTCAAAGAGGAGGAGAATGGGCGAAAAAGAAACTAATGCAATTAGATTTAAATGAAAAAATACTACTTGATTTAGGGTCTGGTATTGGGTTCTTTTTACGAAATATTTATGAAGAACTACCGGAAGAGTGTTTATATATTGCTGTTGATCGAGATTTGAATAAACTTTTACTTTTAAAAGATGTAATTGAGAGAAGAAATGTGAAAAGAAATATTGTATTTATCTGTGCCGACTTTCTAAACATACCTATTCAGAATAATTCTGTTGATATTGTAATCGATCAATCAGGTACAAGTAATTATAGTTTTGAATATGAGGAGTTCTTATTGTGTGAATTAAATTCCCTTTTTAAACACAATTGTTATTTATTAAGTTCATTTATTTTATTTAATAAATTCAGCATAAATAGCCAAATTGCACCTAGACTCAGAGAGAATTTTACATCTGCAAAAGTAACAAAAGAAATCGAAAATTTACAGTTTCAATCTATTGATGAAAGTACTTCAAATTATTTGATACGAGGGGGAAGGTACGAGGATTTCTTTGTTCAAGGAGAAGAAATTTATACATATTCATTTTTCGGAAAAAGATGGGGTTAACCCCATCTTTTATTTATTTCCCCTTAAAACTTTTCAAATCGTACATATTGCTATTGGGTTGACCCAAGAACTTACAATGTACGTAACACAAAGTTAGGTAGGGGGAAAAGTGATGGGAAGTTTACGATTACATATAGAAAATAAAAAAAGAAACCAAGAACTAAGAAATATGTGTCTCTATTCATTCGGGAAAACAGTATCAATATTTGGTAGCTCTATTTATAGTTTTGCATTAGGATTATATGTTTTACATATAACCGGATCAGCATTAAATTTTGCCATTACGCTTATTTTAGGAACTATTCCGATGATTGTTATGAATCCATTTGCTGGTGTAATTGCAGATAAAGTTAATAAAAAGAAATTGGTCATTTGTATGGATTTACTAAGTGGAAGCTTATTAATTACTGTTTATATATTTAGCAGTAATTATGGATTAGACTTATTCACCATTTATGCTACTACCTTTCTTATAACGGTATTTACAACATTTTTTGGAATAGGATTAGAAGCTGCAAAACCAAATATCGTCTCCAAAGAGAGGCTAATGAGTATTAACTCTATAAGTAAAATTATCGATTCTATATCTTTAATTCTAGGTCCTATGTTAGGTGGTATTGTTTTTGCAGTCTTTGATATTAAAATTTTTATAATTATAAACGGTATTTCATTTATCCTTTCGGCTATTTCCATATTATTTATTAACTTTAAATTGTTTGAGCAAAACATAAATGAGGAATGTTCAATTAGAAAAATTAATTTTATTGAAGATATAAAGGAGGGATACTCTTACTTAATGGAGCGGAAAAGCTTAAAAAATACGTTCAGTATTTTAATTTCACTTAATTTCTTCTTAGGGTTTGCTGTAACTGTTCCATTGCCATACATTATTAATACAGTTCTCGATCTTGGTTCTAAACAATTTGGTATGATTCAAGGGACTTTTCCAGTAGGCATGATAATTGGTGCGATTTTAGTAAAAAAGATAACCGATCGTTTTTCTTACGCTTATCTTTTGAAAAAGTTAAGCTTTATGTTGGCGGTTTTTATGATTATTTCAGGAATTCCAGTTTTATTCAAAAGTTTTGAGGTAAATGATTTTGTATACGTTATTACCTATTGTGTTGTTATGTTCTTTTTAGGACTAATTATAGTGCTTATTGATATACCTATAGCTTATTTCATGCAAAAAGAGATTCCTGATGAATATAGAGGGAGGGTTCTCAGCATTGGATTAAGTATAAGTAAAATGATGCTTCCTATAGCAATGGCGCTATCCGGTCTATTATTAAATTATATTCCAGCCTACATGATTACAATTGTAGGGGGAATCTTATATTTAATAGTAATTAAAGTTTCATCGAATTGTTTCATATTAGAAGTTCATTCGAAAGATTATAGCGCTTAGTAGATCTTAGATTATTTATATAATGGATACTGCTACATTTTTCAAGATAAGAAATGCAAATACTATAAAATGAAAAAATCGGCTGATTTCCCATGAACAATTTTGAAAAGATTACATATTCGTTTTGGAGACTACTTTAAAATTGTAGGTTGAGGGGGATGAATATCGTTCTAAATACAATAAGAAAATTTAACTTTGTTGATTGACCTTCCCCTTACAGGAAGCAGTATATTTAAAATAATTAATTACAGGAGGGGAGTGTTATGCTTTCAATTGGAGAGTTTTCAAAAATATCTCATCTTACAATGAAGACGCTGCGCTATTATGATGAAATTGGGCTTTTAAAACCAGCTTTCATAGACCCTAAGAATGGATATCGCTACTATGATATTTTCCAATTAGAAATAGCTTTATTGATTACACGATTAAAAACTTATTTATTTTCGCTGGAAGAAATTAAGGATATTTTAGAAAATCGGGAGAAAACTGAATTGCTTAACTCTAAAATGAAAACCAAACAAGAAAATCTAACACAGCAGATAACATATTATTCTTCTTTATTAAAAAAATTAAAGCGTGATATTCAACAATTAGATGAAGAAGAAAGTATCATAGGTTACTTAAATCATATTGAGATTAATCTTGTAAATCACTTAACCTATAATATATCATCTCAGCGAAAACAAATTAATACCGTTGATTTCCTAACACACTTTAATGAGTTGTTTAGTAAAATTTCATTTGAAAATTTATTACCTATTGCAAAACCACTTGCTATTTTCCATAGTTCAGAATATGTACCTGAAAATTATGATGTGGAAATTGCGATTCCCCTTGCAGAAGCCACAAATAAAACAAAAGTGTTTAATCCCGGTCTTTGCGCAATGGCTACGCTTATTGGTTCTTACGAAGAATTACCTTTTATTCATACAAAGCTACACGTTTGGATTGAAGAAAATAACTATAAACTGAATGGAGCTCCGTTTGAAGTTTATAAAACGAATCCTTATAGCACACAGGAGGAGAATAATATCATAGAAGTTTATTTTCCTATAAAATGAATAAAGGGAGGAGCGTATCACAATGTATGGTATAAACCGGCCAACAATAAAAGAAAAAATATTAATTTTAGTTACTGAGATTATCTATCTAATCATTGCGTATTACTTACTTTTCATTACTTATTTCAAACCAGGCATTTCAATAGGGCTGTTTATAGCTTTAATTATCACCGCTTTACGATTAACGGCTATGATGTTTATATGGTTGCCTAGAGGGATTTCATGGCAAGAAGCCATTATGAACAGTATTGCTTTTGGAATTTATTATTTAGGTTTTCCAATCTTAATGATTACTAGTAATCAGGATCCTAATTTAATATTACTTACAATAGGTTGGATATTGTTTTTAGGAGGAAGTATGTTAAACACAGTTTCAGAGCTACTTAGAAAATCCTTTAAAGACAATCCTGTAAATCAAGGTAAGCTATATACAGGTGGTTTATTTAAATATGCGATTCATATTAATTATCTGGGGGATTGCCTTTGGGTGTTAGGTTTAGCATTTATCGCTAGCAATATTTATAGTTTATTTATACCTCTAGGCCTGTTCTTTGTATTCGTTTTTGAATATATTCCAAAATCTGATGGTTACTTACAGAAAAAGTATGGAGAACAATTTACAGTCTATAAACAGAAAACAAAAAAATTAATACCGTTTATTTGGTAAATCAGTTTCATAAATTATAAAAAGCGCAGGATTAGCATCCTGCGCTTTTCTATCGTAATTCAGCGGTTTTTCTAATGACAATCTTATCAATATCATCTTCTTCATCACCAATAAATAATCCGCGTTCTTTTAAATATGCTTCAAAATATAAATCTGCTTCAGCACGTTCGTCATATGGCTTTACAGAGAGAACGAAACCTAATTTGTTTTGTTCTTCTAAGTGAGAAGTGGAGATGTAAGCCGGTACATTATGGCGTAAAAAGAGTTCTTTAACTGGAATAATCATATCTTTCATTAATTTCGTTAGCATACCCATTTCAAACTCGAAATTAAAGCGATCTATACTAGATAAATCAGCGAATACTACACCGATAAAACCTGTATTAAATACTTCTTGATATTCTACATCTTCATCATGGCCGCCATAAAAATTCTTTTCGATTAAATAATTTACAAAATAAGCAACGCCATCACTTTGTTCAAATGGTTTCGTTGAAAGAACAAAACCAATTTTCTTTTGTTTATGTAAATACACACATGACATGTATGCTGAAATGTTATGTTCTTTAAATAAAGCACTTGTTGCTCCAGAGAGACCATCTAGTACGTGATGAACAATTTGAAGTTTTTTACGAGCGAAATAATAGGATTTCTTTTGTAACTCCAATGTATCAATAAAGACAGAGCCGATAAAGCCTGTATTTGAAATAATAGGTGCTTGCTTTTTTCTTCCTCTGCGCTTTAATGGAGCCATTGTTAAAATCATCCCTTCATGTACGTTTAAAATAAAAAAGAACATTTGTTCGTATATTTATATTTTACTATTAAAACGCTATAAAGTAAAGGGTTTTTGATGAAAATATAACAAAAAAGACACCTTATAAAAGGTGCCTTAAACGCTGTAAGGGATAGGGTTTACCCTAACTATTTATATTATGATACAGAAACAATCTCTTCTGTATCTTCTACATCTAAATGACAGTCCATAGTACGAACATCTTGATCTTCATGACTTCCGAAATAAATAGTAATTTTCATATGTATCGCTCCTTTATTCTAGGAATACCTAAAATAATTACTAGTAATGTTAATATTTATTATATACCACTTTTTTCATTCCGACAACGTTATATCATTTTTAATTATTTTAAACTATAGAGCACAATTTAAAGAGGTACTTTTTATAGAAAATGGTAAATTTCTAATATGTTATATTTAATATAGAAAAATTCGAGTGTTACTTTTTATGAAAAGGAGAACTATTGATGAATTATAAACAACTACTACTAGATAACTTTGCATTTAAAACTTCATATGTTGCACAATTTGTGCCCGGAATGAGTATAAAAAAAACGAAAGATTATATTGCTGTTGATTGTGGATTACCTGCCGATACATTTAATATCATCACTCTACTAAACAATAATTTAACGGAAGGGGTCCAGAAATTATATAAGGAGGTAGAATACTATAATCAAAAGAAATTTCCAATGAGTGTTTGGTTATGGGATGAGGAGCAAGAGCGGGATATAAAAAGTGAGTTAATTAAAATCGGTTTAAAAGAAGTGGAACAGAATATTGCGATGGTAGCAGACTTAAAAACAATTTCCCCAACAATAAACATGCCAGTAAGTTTTACTATTCAACAAGCATCTTCACCTGGACAAATAAATAAATTTGGAGAAACGTTAGCTGATCTATTCGGTACATCAGAAGAAGGTATACATGTACAAGCATTCTATAATCAAATTTCTAATCTTGATATATGTAACAGTGAGAATCTGAAATTATTTTTAGGGTTATATGAAGGTGAAGTCGTAACTGTTGGTTCATTGATATGTTCAAAAGATAGTATTGGTATTTATGACATAGCAACGAAAGAAGGAATGAGAGGACGAGGGTTCGGATCTGCTATGTTCAATTTCCTGCTGCAAGAAGCACATAAATTTAAAAATACGTATTGTGTATTACAAGCTTCACCCGATGGAATCAATATTTATAAAAAATCGGGATTTCAAGATATCGGCAAAATGACTGTATTGGAAAATCGACATTTAATTGAGTAAATCATTCAAGTTAAATCGTCTTTATATAGGAGCTTATAAATCGTTATGAAAAAGATATATCTCGTTACAATAATTTGTGCATTTATAGTAATAAGTATCTTTGTTTTTCAGAAAATAAATGAACATAAGTATACTAAAGCTATGAATCAATCAAATCATATAAAAAATATCGCACATAGAGGTGCTTCTGCGTTCGCGCCTGAACATACAATAGCAGCATATCGATTAGGCCAACAAATGAATGGAGATTATATAGAAATTGATCTCCAAATGACAAAAGATGGACATTTAGTGGCTATGCATGACGAAACCTTAAACCATACAACAAATGGTACAGGGCTAATGAAAGAGCATACATTAGAAGAAGTAAAGCAACTAAATGCAGGTTCTTTTTTTAATGAAAAATATCCGAACTTAGCAAAGAAAGAATTTGAAAATGTTAAAGTCCCAACATTAACAGAAATTATTAAAACGTTTGGGCATAATGCGAACTATTATATCGAAACAAAATCACCTAATGAATATCCAGGAATGGAAGAAAAATTATTAGAAATTATTAATCATTATGAAATACAGGATAAAGTTATTATTCAATCGTTTAGTGAAGAAAGTCTACAAAAGATTCATGGCTTAAATAGTAATATATCCTTAGTACAATTATTATCTTATAAAAAAGCAGTTCAATTAACAGAATTAGAGATAGAAAAGTATAAAACGTACTGCATAGGTCTTGGTATGAATTACAAATATATTGATTCAGATTATGTAAAGAAAATAAAGAAAAGCGGATTAGAAGTTCATCCATTTACAGTAGATAATGAAAAAGATATGAAAAAGTTACTTTCATGGGGAGTCGATGGGATGTTTACTAATTATCCAGATCGTTTACATTCAATATTATTGGATTTGAAAAGTCATGAATAAGAAGTGTTATTCATAAAGGGAAAATTTACAAAACCTGCATATTAGGATTATCAATGCAAGAAGGCATGTAGCATATAAAAAGAAAATACCAAAAACCGCAACTTGAAGACTTAGGTTGTGGTTTTTTTATTGCCTCGATTTCAACTTACAAAGTTTGAAGCTAGAAGTGAAAACCTTTTTAGCTGAATTGGCTTCCTATGTATTTGTACTTCGTATCGTTCTAGGTATATGTACAACCCGTGAGACGAGTTTTGCATAGGATAATAGAAAAGGAGATGTTGCATATTGAAATACCACAATAGAAATGTAAGTAATCTGAATAAATTAGCGGATAATACGAAAGCTGCAGCTTTTAAGTGGTATCAGTACTGTATCGACAATGGAATTGAAGTATTAATTTATGAAACAATCCGTACAGTCGAGCAACAACGTGAATATGTTCGTAAAGGAGCATCACAAACGATGCGCTCATATCACTTAGTAGGACAGGCATTAGATTTTGTTCCAATTCAGTCGAATGGTACAGAAGATTGGAATGGCTATAATAAAGAACCGTGGGCTTCAGCAATTCGTTATGCTAAACAAATTGGTTTCGAATGGGGCGGTGACTGGAAAGGATTTGTGGATAGCCCGCATTTGCAATATAACTACAAAGGGTATGGAACGGATACTTTTGGAAAAGGTGCTCAAAACGTAGTGACTCCTCCCACGTCGAATGATAATGTAGGGGTTGCTTATATTAACGGTAGTAATGTAAATTTACGAAAAGGACCTGGTACTGGATATGGCGTTATTCGTCAATTAGGGAAAGGAGAGTCCTACAAAGTATTTGGACAAACAAATGGTTGGTTAAATCTAGGTGGCGATCAGTGGGTTTATAACGATCCATCATACATCCGTTATACGGGAGGAAATGTACCAGCAACTTCACAATCATCAAATGATGGTGTAGGTGTAGTTACTATAATCGCGGATGTATTGCGTGTTCGTACCGGCCCTGGAACAAATTACGGCATTGTGAAAAACGTGTATCAAGGTGAAAAATATCAATCGTTTGGATATAAAGATGGTTGGTATAATGTTGGTGGAAATCAATGGGTTTCTGGTGAATATGTTACGTTTGTAAAGTGAAAATAAGAGCCGTCCAGTTGGGCGGCACTTTATTTTAAATATTCATAGGGCGAGCACTTATAATATCATTCGTGATGCATAGAGTATAATTTTTCATTCTAATAATCAGAAAGTAATCAAAATGTAATTAATTTCAACTACGCTTTTTATATTTTTTTGATACACTGGCTACGAGGGGGATACCAATTAAGGTCGGTAAAAACCAAAACCATATTGGCGGAAGTAAATTTATAATGGGAATATGGATGCCGACATTTACTAAAAGTGCGGTGACTGCACCAATATAAGAACCTAACATGCCTCTAATGTGGTGATGGAGCCAATTTTTCCAACGTTTTTTTCGTGCAAGGTATCCATAAATCGCAAATGAATAAGAGAAGATTGCTACATAAAATAAATATGCGATTTTATCCCAGTTGATAATGGATAATATTATTGCCGTAAGGGTAATGACAACATAGGATGCATGATATATTTCGCCCCATTCGGTATGTTTTCCTTTCTTCTTTTGGGCAACCATCGCTACAATACCAGTGATTAAGCATATTGTTCCAAATAGGATGTGTATGGTTAAAAGAATGTTAAAAATGCTCATAATAATTCCTCCTTTTTTATTTTTATAGTATTGCAGTATAGGAGAAAAGTTGAAAAATATAGTTAGTTCGGCTTAATATATTGAAATAAAGGTACTCCTAGAACAAAACCCAATGATTTAAATATTTAGTGAGATGATTATTATGTTAAATGAAGGAGAGACTTCTATGTTTACATCTATTACATATTTACAATCTGGCAATGAGAAACAACAAAAAATATATGATGTTTTGAATAGCCTAAACATAATGGAGGATTTAGCTTTATATAATCCCGTTCTTTGCGGGACAATCCCTATAAGAATTGATACTCCTCAATCTGACTTAGATATTGTAATGGAAGTATATAATTTTGATGTTTTTGAGCAGGAAATGAGATCTTTATATGGTTCTTATGGAGGGTTCAACATAAAAAAGAAAAAAATTAAAGGTACTGAAT
The DNA here is from genome assembly GCF_056738645.1 of Bacillus sp. PK3-067. Taxonomy (NCBI): domain Bacteria; kingdom Bacillati; phylum Bacillota; class Bacilli; order Caryophanales; family Bacillaceae; genus Bacillus; species Bacillus sp. PK3-067. Next base: position 2,603,357 of record NZ_CP096490.1, read on the forward strand.
CGATAAAGGTGAATTTTGAATTCGAAGGTTTTGAATTTGAATTATTTGCTCAACCGAAGCCAGTGCGTAATCAAAATGCATATAGACACATGATAGTGGAGCACATGCTATTAATGCAGCACCCCCATATAAGGGAAGAAGTTATTCGCTTAAAGGAACAAGGTTTAAAAACAGAACCTGCTTTTGCTCAAGTATTAAATATTGACGGAGATCCTTATGAAGAGCTTATTTTATTAGGGCAGGAAATGAAATTGTGGTAAATAAGATACATAAAAAAATCCTCCAAAAACAAAAGAGGATTTTTTTTATGCCGTTAACTTCCGAATTAATTCACTGAGCAATTTAATTCCGTTAGTCATTTGTTCTGGAGTAGCATATCCATATGATAAACGAATGTACTGATTTGATTCTTCTTCATAAATACGTCCCGGATTTAAAAGAATTCCTTTTGATAGTGCCTCTGAAAATAGTTTTTTCATCGGAATGTTATGTATAACCTTTAGCCATATAAAAAATCCACCACTAGGAATATCCCATGATGCAATATCTGCACAATATTTATTTAAAGCTCGTATCATTATTTGTCTTCGTTCTTTCAGGTTCATTCTTACGTTTGCTACATGTTCTTCATAAAAACCTTCATTTATCCATTCAGCAGCTACTCTTTGAGATAAAGAGCTGGATCCATAGTCTGTTTGCATTTTTATATCTGACAATCTATCAATAACAGGTTCTGGTCCGATTATCCATCCAATTCTAAGTCCTGGGCTAAGTGTTTTAGAGAGACTACCAATATATAATACATGTCCATGTTTATCCATCGACTTTAAAGGAGCTGGAGGTGATTCATCAAGCCATAACTCTCGGTATATATCATCCTCGATGATAGGCAATTGCTCTTTTCCACATATTTTTAATATTTCTTTTCTTCGCTCTTTGGACATCAATATCCCCGTTGGATTTTGAAAACAAGGGATTGAATATAAAATATTATTCTTTTGACTATATTTAATTCGTTTTAATAAGTCGTTAGGTAAAATACCGTGATGATCCATTGATATACCGGATAAATTTATATTTGCTGATTGAAAAACATGAAGTGAATATAAGTAAGAAGGTTGTTCAAGTAAAACAGTTGATTTTCTATGTAAAAGACCAATCGATATTAATTGTAATGCTTGGAGTGCACCAGAGACTATTAATATAGAATCCGGTGATGCATGTATTCCAAATGATCTTACATATTTGCTTATTGCTTCACGTAACGGATAAATACCTTTTTGTTCTTCGTATCCGAAATAATCTAATTCCTCACTGACGTTTTTTATTATAGATTGCATAGTTTCGAGCGGGAAAAGATGAGGTGCAAGTTCACCTTTACTAAGATGGATAAGCGTTTTATTTGCTTCTGCTTCATTTATTTCTCGCACCATTAACTTACTTGGTTTATGAATACCGGCTTTTACATATTCACTCCAATCGGGCGGAGGATTAGTTGCTAATAATGACCATGTATTATTCATTACAATTGTTCCTGCTCCGATTTGTCCTTGAATTAAACCATCTGCTATAAGTTCATCTAGCGCAGTAATTACAGTACTTCGATTTACATGAAATAATTTTGCTAACTGCCGCTGACTAGGGATTTTACTTCCAATTGGCCATTCTCCGTTTTCAATTTTTTCTTTCATATAGTCTATTATCTGCTGATATTTGGGCACTTTTTTATCGGTCGTCATATAAAAAACTCCTTCGTTTATTTAAAAGATTCAAAGTGGTTGGTTTTTCCGATAAATAACTGGTTGAAGACATTGTATCAACTATTAAATATGATGAAAAGAAATAATTGGTAATTTAAAATTGGTTGGTTTTTTAGGGAAGGAGAAAAAATATGCATAATAAAAAATGGGATTTACGCATTATATGTGCTCACGCTTTTACAATTCTTATATGGGGAACTGCTTTTCCAGCAATTCGTATGGGGCTTGAATCTTATACGCCTGAACACCTTACTTTACTACGCTTATTAATCGCTTCATTTATACTTTTGTTATTTTCATTTATATACAAACTACGACTACCGGATTTAAAGGATATCCCAGCAATTTTTATATTTGGTGCTTTAGGGTTTACTATTTATCACATCGCATTAAATTACGGCGAAAAAACAGTAAATGCTGGATCTGCAAGTTTAATAATTTCAGTCACTCCAATAGTAACGGCAATTCTTGCTTCTGTTTTTTTGAATGAAAAAATGAAATTAAATGGTTGGCTTGGTGGTGTAATTAGTTTTGCAGGAATTGCCTTAATTTCATTTAGCCAGGGCGATGCTATTCAATTGAATAGCGGGGGATTATTTATATTATTAGCGGCGATTTCAGAAAGTCTATTTTTCGTTTTCCAAACATCTTACTTAGAAAAATACGGCTTCTTACCATTTACCATATATACAATTTTGTCTAGTACTGTATGTATGCTTATTTTCTTACCCGGAGTTTATCAAGAAATACTAGCAGCTCCTCTTGAAGTTAACTTGAGCGTTATATATTTAGGTGTCTTTCCAACAGTACTCCCGTATATTGCATTGGCCTATATTATATCTCGTGCTGGTGCTTCTGAAGCAACAAGTTCTCTATATTTAACGCCAATAACTGCGTGTTTCATTGCTTGGATATGGTTAGGAGAAGTGCCAACTTTAGTTTCGATAATTGGCGGAGGAATTACTATACTTGGAATTGTGATTGCTCATATACCAATATTAAGAAAAGAAAAACATAGGAATTTAGCAAATAATCAATCCGTATAATGTAATTCAATAATAATTTTATGATACTTTTTTATATAGTTTCTTTCTTATGTTGATAAATATAATATTTTGTATTTCAGTTAAATATTGTATGTTACATTTTATGTAGTAAGCATTTTAAAAGGAGCTGACAACATAATGAATGGAAAAAGAAATATTTTTACATGTATTTCTATTGTAGGAATCGGACTAGCTAGTTTTTCTAATTCTAGTTTCGCAGCAAGTGTAACGGACAATTCAATACAAAATTCTATTCCCGTAGTTAATCAACAAGTAGCTGCTGCAAAGGAAATGAAACCATTTCCCCAGCAAGTTAATTATGCAGGTGTTATAAAACCGAATCATGTTACACAGGAAAGTTTAAATGCTTCTGTAAGAAGTTACTACGATAATTGGAAAAAGAAATATTTGAAAAATGATTTATCTTCTTTACCTGGTGGTTATTATGTAAAAGGAGAGATTACAGGTGATGCTGATGGGTTTAAGCCACTTGGAACTTCAGAAGGTCAAGGGTATGGGATGATAATTACAGTATTAATGGCTGGTTATGATTCGAATGCTCAAAAAATCTATGACGGTTTATTTAAAACAGCAAGAACTTTTAAAAGTTCTCAAAATCCTAATTTAATGGGATGGGTTGTCGCAGATAGTAAAAAAGCACAAGGTCATTTTGATTCTGCTACTGATGGAGATTTAGATATTGCGTATTCTCTTCTTCTTGCTCATAAGCAGTGGGGATCTAATGGAACAGTTAATTATTTGAAAGAAGCACAAGACATGATTACAAAAGGTATTAAAGCTAGTAATGTTACAAATAATAATCGACTAAATTTAGGAGATTGGGATTCTAAAAGTTCACTTGATACGAGACCATCTGATTGGATGATGTCACACCTTAGAGCATTTTATGAATTTACAGGTGATAAAACTTGGCTTACTGTTATTAATAATTTGTACGATGTTTATACGCAATTTAGTAATAAGTACTCTCCAAATACAGGACTTATTTCAGATTTCGTTGTAAAAAACCCACCACAACCCGCACCTAAAGACTTCTTAGATGAGTCAGAATATACAAATGCATATTATTACAATGCTAGTCGGGTACCATTGAGAATTGTAATGGACTATGCGATGTACGGCGAGAAAAGAAGTAAAGTCATTTCTGATAAAGTCTCTTCATGGATTCAAAATAAAACGAATGGAAATCCTTCTAAAATTGTGGATGGTTATCAATTAAACGGATCCAATATTGGTAGTTATTCAACTGCTGTATTTGTTTCACCGTTTATTGCTGCAAGTATAACGAGTAGCAATAATCAAAAGTGGGTAAATAGTGGTTGGGATTGGATGAAGAATAAGAGAGAAAGTTATTTTAGTGATAGTTATAATTTATTAACTATGTTATTTATTACAGGAAATTGGTGGAAGCCTGTACCTGATGATAAAAAAACACAAAATCTAACAAATGATGCGATTTATGAAGGATACGATAATTAATTAAATTTGAGAATGGTTACTGAAGAAAGGAATTAGCATTCGCTAGTTCCTTTTTAATGTTTTGTAAAACATTATCCATTCTAAAATTCGCATAGATATACTTGCTTTTTTCATATACATAGTTATTGATGACTCTATGTTTTTATGAAGGGAGAGTATTTCTTGGAAAAAGTATTATTTTTCGGAGATCCAGGTATTGATGACTCATTTGCCATTATGTATGGTTTACTGCATCCCGAAATTGAAATTGTCGGTATTGTAACCGGATACGGAAATGTTGAGCATATACATGCTGCACATAATGCAGCGTATATTTTACAGTTAGCAAATAGACAAGACATTCCTGTCATTAGTGGTGCAACAAAACCACTGACAGAAGAAATCACTACGTACTATCCTGAAATTCACGGAGCAGAAGGATTAGGGCCCATCCATGTTCCAGGAAATATATTATCTATTCCAATATATAATTTCGGCAGTATTGCTGCGATTCTTATAAAGTACGGAAAAGATTTAACGATTGTTGATGTAGGAAGATCTACCTCGTTAGCAATTGCTTTTAATTTATGGAATGATTTAATGCTAAATGTAAAAGGAATCTATTTCATGGGTGGTGTTTTTTTAGAAGTAGGAAACGTTACGCCATTAGCAGAGGCAAACGTGTATGGAGATCCGATAGCAAGTAAAATTGTTTTCCATCAAGCAAAGAATTTATTCATATTCCCTTTAAATGTAACAAACAAAGCTGTGTTAACACCAAATGTATTTAACTATATTCAAGCTAATGCAAAGAATCCATTTCATATGATAATGAAACCAATGTATGACTACTATCTATCCGCATACCAAAAACTTAATCCATCTATGGAAGGACCTTTGCTACATGATGTGGTTGCAATAAGCGGATTAGTAAAATCCAAGTTTTTTTGAATTTGTGCATCGTACAGTAAATGTAGATACATACGGAGATACGAAAGGACAAACATTTGCTGATTTTCGCCCTAACTCTAAATCTGAAGGAGCCCGTATAGCTTTAGAAATAGATGCAGAAAAATTCATTCAAGATTTTATAAAAATTATGTTATAAGTTGCTGTCGAAAAAGGGAATTATTTCAATGCGTTGAATATAAAAATACATCCTCTAGATAAAGGAGCTTACAATATTGAATGTCCAGTTAAAGGTTGTTACGAGAGACAATTGGGAAGATGCATTAAAGTTACAAGTTAAAGAAGATCAAAGAAAATTTGTCCCCGCTGTAGCAGTTTCACTTGCTAAAGTATATATAAAACCAGATGGTGACAATGTAGAGTACATACCATTCGCTATATACGATGGTGACCTTATGGTTGGTTTTGTTATGCATGCTGTTGTAATAGAGACATCGGATATGTATTGGATTAACGGATTTATTATTGATCAATCGCAACAAGGTAATGGTTATGGAAAAGCAGCATTACAAGAAAGTATTGATATAATAAAAAATACTTTTAAATCGTGTAAAGAAATAAGATTAACCGTACATAAAGATAATCTCTCTGCAAAGAAATTATATGAACGATATGGTTTCATATCATTAGGACAGGAGTATGATGGTGAGCAAGTATACCGTTTATTTGTTTAACTATTAAGAAGTAAAGGTGTGAAATGAAATATGCAATTTACTGAAGTGAAAATTGAAGTGTTCATTCCTGAAGAATATATTGAAACATTAAGGGATGAATTAAATAAAATTGGAGCATGTAAAACGGGCGAATATGACCATTGTCTTTCCTATAGTTCAGTGAAAGGATATTGGAGACCTTTAGAAGAGGCATCTCCTTTTAATGGAGAAATTGGTCAAATATGCGAAGGACAAGAATGTAAAGTTGAAATAAAGTGTAAACGAGAACTTGTAAAAGATGCTCTTGAAGTTATTAATGATATTCATCCGTATGAAACACCTATGATTTATATTATACCAATACTAAATGACTATTTTGAGAAACTATACATTAAATAACTAGGAGGAATATCAATTGAAAAGTAAATTTCATCATATTGTACGAGCAGTCATGATAAAAGATGAAAAATTATTAGTTGCTGAATATATCGGCCATCATTATTTTTTACCTGGTGGCCATGTTGAAATTGGAGAATCAGCAGAGAATGCATTAAAAAGAGAGTTAAGAGAAGAACTTGGAGTAAACTGTAGTATACAACAATTTTTAGGCGTCATAGAAAATCAATGGCAAGATAAAGAAGTGCTTCATCATGAAATTAACCACATTTTTGAAGTAGAGTCACAAGATTTACATACGGACTTAACACCGAAATCTAGCGAGTCTCATTTAGCATTTCACTGGATAGATTATAATAAAGAAGCCTTAAATCATTATGAAATCATGCCAATGCCTTTAGTGAAGGAATTACTAGAAAGAAAGTTAAGTGATGAACTACTAAATTGTTGGATTAGTAATTTTTAAATCACTTTATTTATAGTAAATACGTCCATCGAATGAATATAAAGAAAATAGGCTGAAAAACAAGGTACATCACCTAGTGTAAGTTCATATTTTGTTGATGTACGCATTTAGTCTATAGTCTTGTTTCTACTTTGTTTAAAAGAATTTATTAACTTTAATATTTGGACGGAATTTACATTTATAAATGGAGGGTTTCATAATGAATCAGTTTCAACAAGAACTACAATCATTAAACCTTAATGATTATCAAACTGGCAATGTTGTGTATTGGGATCAACAACAAAGTCAATATCCATACTATTACATTCAAGACGATGCACGTCGTTGCGGCGGATGTGGCGGTTGTGGTGGACGTTGCGGTGGATGTGGCGGTAGATGTGGTGGTTGTGCAGGTCGTTGCGGCGGATGCATAGGATGCGCAGGATGTTTCAGTTGCTTTAATTGCTGGAACTGGTGGATTATTTAAGTATAGAAAATTCAAGTTATTTTATATGAAAGAAAGGTGTAAAAACTATTTTGCACTTTTCTTTCATGCTGTAATTTTGATGTGTATTAAGGGGGATTTATTTGTATACATATGATAAGTTGATTTCTTGGGTAGAGGATATAAAAGAAAAAAATCATAGTTCTGCTACAGCACTTTGTATTATAAAAGATAATAAAATCGTACTAGAGCATTATAGTGGTTATCACTCAAATACATCTACAACCAAGAGAGTAACAGCATCTTCACAATTTAACGTTGCTTCTGCTAGAAAAAGTTATTTAGGATTAATGATAGCGTATGCGCTTTATGAGGGGAAAATAAACTCTATTGATGATGAAGCGATAAAATATTTTAAAGACTTTGATCCTGCATTGCTTAGTAAAACGACGATAAGACATTTAGTAACACATTCGCATGGATTAGAAGAAACGAATGACAGGACAATTTTTCGTGAATTTGCATCGGGGCAATCATGGGCGTATAGAGATATTAATGTAAGAATGATGACACGTCTTATTTATCAGCTATATAACAAAAGTTTTCCTGAATTGTTAAAGGAGCGTGTGTTTAAGCCTGCTAATTTTCAAGAAACAGGTTGGAGAGTTCAGCGAGATGAAAATTTAGTTGACGTTGTTAATAATCCAAATGAAGACGCAATTAGTGAAATTGGTACGGTAGATGACGGTACTGAAAAAAATTTGTTTGTCTCAGCTAGAGAATTTGCGCAGTGGGGCAATCTTCATTTAAATCAAGGTGGGATAGATGGTAAACAAATTGTTCCAAAAGAAGTTATAAAAATCGCTACGAGTTTGCAGAGTCCAACATATAAATCAAGGTGGGATAGATGGTAAACAAATTGTTCCAAAAGAAGTTATAAAAATCGCTACGAGTTTGCAGAGTCCAACATATATAAACAAAGAGCTACCACAAAATGGATTGTTTTGGTTCATCCAAAATGAGCCTGCGCAATTAAGCGAACTTGGTGAACGTGTTCCAAAAGGGTCGTATCAAATATTAGGGATTACTGGATCGACCATTTTAGTAATACCTGAATATAATGTAGTTGTTGCAAAAATGTATAATAAAAGATATAACTACGGTGGTGATAATTACTTATATTATTTACGTGAATTTAGTAATTTAGTCGCAGATACATTTAGTAACGGTAAATAGGGCATAATTACTCCTATAACGAAAAGGAGTGATTGGAAGTGAAAGATAAAGTGAACAAAAATAAAAAGCAAAATATAAAAGATGTAAATACAGAGCAAAATGCAATTTATAGCGATCCTAAAGATGCAGCTAATATGCAAACTGTACCGCAGCCGAAAGATTTTGATGAAATCGAATATTAATTTTTCATCCGACTATATGATGAATGAAAAATACGTCTTAAGTCTCATAACATTTAAGAAATTATTTGATAACATATATACATAAGCATTTGAAAATGTCTTATCTTAACAAAGCTTTCTTTAGAAATATCTGATATAACCTGCAAAAGGCACTTCTTTATGAAGTGTCTTTTTGTGTATATGAACTTAATTACCATTTTCCGTACAGTATCTTGCAATTTATGATGGATATACTAACTGTGAAAATTCATGTCAAGATAAAAGAAGGGGACAGTTAGCATGAAACAAACTTCTATAAATCCGTTACTAATTGTTCTAGGTACAATCATTGTTCAAATTGGACTTGGAACAATTTATACATGGAGTTTATTTAATCAACCCCTTGTAAGTAAGTTTGGATGGAATCTTAATGCAGTAGCGATAACTTTCTCTATAACAAGTTTTTCTTTATCATTCTCAACTTTATTTGCAGCAAAGTTACAGAAAAAATTAGGACTTCGGAAACTTATTGCTACTGCAGGAATTGTTTTAGGACTCGGCTTAATACTTAGTTCTCAAGTTTCTTCTTTACCACTATTATATTTATTAGCTGGTGTCGTTGTTGGTTATGCGGATGGAACAGCTTACATTACATCACTATCTAATTTAATTAAATGGTTTCCAAATCGGAAAGGGCTTATTTCAGGTATATCTGTATCAGCGTATGGAATGGGCAGCTTAATCTTTAGATATATAAACGGAAATCTTATCGATAACCTTGGTGTATCACAAGCATTCTTATATTGGGGTATTATCGTGTTACTTTTAGTGTTAATCGGATCGTTCTTCTTACGCGAGGCAATTGTAAGTAATGCTGTAACTGAAACATTACACAATGACTATACTCCGCGTGAAATGATGCGAACGAAACAAGTATATCTGCTATTTTTTATGTTATTCACCTCGTGTATGGGTGGTTTGTATTTAATCAGTATGGTAAAAGATATCGGTGTACAACTCGTTGGACTTAGCGCAGCAACCGCTGCAAACGCCGTTGCTATGATTGCGATCTTTAATACAGTAGGTAGAATCATTCTTGGGACGTTATCAGATAAAATCGGCCGAATGAAAATTGTCTCTGCAACGTTTATTATTATAGGTTTGTCAGTCTTTACTTTAAGTTTTATTCCGCTAAATTACGGAATCTATTTTGCTTGTGTAGCAAGTGTCGCCTTTTGCTTCGGCGGTAATATAACTATATTCCCAGCTATTGTCGGAGATTTCTTTGGATTAAAAAACCATAGTACAAATTACGGGATTGTCTACCAAGGTTTCGGATTTGGTGCGCTTGCAGGATCATTCATTGGAGCGATACTTGGAGGATTTCAACCAACTTTCATTATAATTGGTGTTTTAAGTGTTATTTCCTTCATTATTTCAATATTAATCCGTCCACCAACTGCAGAGAAGACAAAAGAACTAAAACATCTACATCGGAAAGTGGCGTAATACTAAAAAGAGTCCTAATATAGGGCTCTTTTTAGTATAGAGAGAATAGAGTTATTTAATTTAAAATGAAATGATTTGAGAAGCCTCGATTCGTTCTAACAAAAGTAATGAAGTCATTGATAACACTTCTGAGTCATTATTTAAAGTAGCTACGATTACATTGGCTAATGGAGCTGACAATATCTCAATTTATATACCAATGTTCGCTAGTCAATCCTTGGAAGCAAATATCGTTACATTAATAATCTTTTTTTCCATGATAGCGATATGGTGTTTTATTAGCTACAAATTGATAAGAACTCCTATTCTAGTTAAAGTACTTGAGAACAATTGTCATATTATTGTTCCAATTGTTCTAATTGGTTTAGGAATGTTCATTCTTTTTCGCAGTGATACAATTGAATTATTGTACTAATATGTTGAAACTTGAATTAAAAAGAATCAAACGCGGTAAAAAGCCATACTACAGATAAAATGTAGTACGGTTTTTTAAAATTTTAGTGAAATGAAACAGTGCACTACGACTATTAAGTTAGACAGGATATTACGATTATTAAATTGAATAGATACTTTAAAAGGAACGTGATAATTAAAATGAAAATAGTAAAACAATGGGTCCAAGAAGATAGTGATTACATAAGAGAAAAAGTAATTGAATATAACCAAAAACATATTTCAGATGAAGAGAAAAAGCCTTCAGAAAAAATTAGTTTTATAGTGAGAAATGAAAAGGGAAAAATTGTAGGTGGAATAACTGCAATTACATTTTGGCACCACGTACATGTTGATTTCCTGTGGGTTTCTGAAGAATATAGACACGAAGGTTATGGAACCAAGTTAATAAAACTTATTGAAGAATTTGCAATTGAAAAAGGGTGTAGGTTAATTAATTTAGATACTTTATTCTAAAACTGCAAGAACGTACTTTGGATAATCTTCCTAAGGTACGTTCTTTTTTTATATCAGTAGCCTATTCTTATTAACTCCACTAATAGTGGTAAAGGCAAGACTTAACTAACTTATATATATTAAAAGGAGTTAATGGTAGAATGAATAGAAGACAGAAAATTCCTTTTATTAAAAATAGAGGAGGTACATATGAAAAAAGTTAATGTTACATACGCGATTTTGTACGATAAAACTAATGAAAAGATTTTAATGGTAAAAAACAAAGGGGAAAATGGTTCTTATTATACATTACCAGGTGGCGCAGTTAAATTAGGAGAAACATTGGAAGAAGCAGTAATTCGAGAAGTAAAAGAAGAAACAGGATTACATATAAACGTAAAAGGGATTTGTTCTATCAGCGAAGCCTTTTTCGAGGAAAGAGATCATCATGCAATTTTCTTTAATTTTCTAGGTGAAATAATTGGCGGAGAGACATATATATCAAGGCCGAAAGAAATTGAAGAGATTACTTGGATGGAATTACATATAGCAGCTCCATATTTACGCATACCAGAACATTTACTAGATTTATTACAAAAGAAAGAAACAGTACCTTATTTTTTTAACGGAACAATCGTTCATCAATCTTCATAAAAATATTATCTCATGTAAGGCGGGGAAAAAATGGAGTTTATCGTTAATCACAAACAATTCACTCAAGCACTTTCAGAAGTCAACAAAGCAATATCAACAAAATCTTTAATTCCTATATTATCTGGTATAAAAATAACTGCAGATCAATCTGGAATTACTTTAATTGCAAGTAACTCGAATATTTTTATTGAAAAATTCATTCCTGTTTTAATTGAAGACGAAAAGATTGCAACTATTTTAAAGGCAGGAACTATTGTTGTACCTGCAAAGTATTTTATTGAAATAATAAAGAAAATGCCAAGTGATATAGCAATAAAAAGTAAGAATGAGCAAATTATTAAGATACAATCAGAAGAAATCACATTAAGTTTAAATGGATTTCCTGCAGATGAGTTTCCGAATGTACCGCTTATAGACAATCATGCAGAAATCAAAGTAGAAACAGAGCAATTGATTGAAGTATTTAAACAAACAGTCTTTGCGGTAGCAAAAAATGAATCTAGACCTGTTCTTACTGGGGTGCATATAGAGTTATCTAATAATAAGTTTATTTGTGCTGCAACTGACTCACATAGACTAGCGATACGTGAAACGCGACTTTCCTCAGATGTAAAAGCAAATTGTATTGTACCAAGCGCAACCATTAATGAACTTCTAAAATTAATGAACAGCAATTCGAAATTCGTATATATCTACCTTTCAGAGAGTCATATTATATTTACGTTTGGAACAACTACATTATATTCAAGACTAATTGAAGGGAAATATCCTAATATTTCTAACCTTATTCCAAATGACTTTAAAACGATTATTAACATAGATAGAAAAAAGATATTACAAGGTGTAGACCGATCAAGTTTATTAGCAAGTGAATGGGCCAATAACAATGTTAACTTAGAAATCATAAACGAATCTACAATTAAAATTTCTTCAAATGCTTCTCAAATTGGGCAAATATCCGAAACGCAACAAATAGATGCGATTCAAGGTGAAAAACAATTAAATATATCTTTCGATGGGCGTTTTATGGTTGATGCTTTACGAGCAATAAAAGAAGAAACGATTACTTTAAGCTTTGGCGGTTCTATGAGACCGATATTGATTGAAGCAGGAGAACAATCTGCAGCAGTACATCTTATATCACCAGTAAGAGCGTATTAGGGATAGAGGAAGGAATTACATTATGTACAAGCAGACTATTGATTTATGAAATCATAAATCAATACATTATAAGAATGATGTATTAGTAAAGCAAACAGTTTACTAAATCCTACATAATATAATTCAATCATAGACAAAGCAGCAATGGTAATCTGAAATACAAAGCAAAATAATAATAACCTCAATATAAAAGCCATAGATTAATCGATATGGGGTGAGTATGATGAAGAAAATAATTGTTTTACTCATTGGTATAGTTTTAATTACTTTTGCTTTTTATCAATACAACAAAAAAGACTATGCAGCTAAAAGTACTAACTTGTATGTAGAAAACTTTAAAGGGGAAAATGATTCAATAAAAATACAATCTGCTATTAATAAAGCAGAATCTAGTAAAATTAAAACGGTATTACTTGATGATAAGAAGTATAAAATTACGTCACCAATCATTGTTAAAAAAGGTGTGAAATTATTATTTGGTTATGGATCCCAATTTGTAGTTGAGGGAAACTTTAGAGTTCTAGAACTGGAGAACAACGCATCCATTGAAGGAGCGTATATAGCTATTGACGATCCTAAATTTAGCTCTGAAGTTATTTATTTAGACGGTAAAAATAAATATTATAACACTTGGAACAAAACACAAATAAAAGATATAAATATTATCAATTGGACGGAAACGAATAAAGGTACCGGAATTTCTTTATACTCTGCTGGAAAAGAAAATGAAATTTCGTTTGTTAACTTCGAAAACATTAAAATTGTAGGAATGGAAACCGGACTAAAATTAGTAGCAAAAAAACCGAGCACCGGACAAGCTTGGATAAATGCCAATCGTTTTATGAACTTTTCTTTAGAAGACTGTGTAAATATGATTTATATGGATAGTCAAGTAACTACGCCAAATGAAATTAGTGGGAATCAATTTACAAATCTTCAAATACAGCCTTCAAATAAAACAAAAAGCATTATACAGGTAAGTGGTCAGCATAATGAATTTCATGGGATGGTGTGGGATTTAAATAAAATAAAACATGAAACCGAACTCATTGAACTGACTGATAAGAGTATGAATACAGTGGTTGAAATGTCCAGTGTACCAGCAAATAGAGTTTTAGATAGTGGGAAATCCAATATTGTGAAATAAGTTTAAATACAGAAAAAAGAGCGAATTCTTTATAAGAGGATTCGCTCTTTTTATATTTTAAAATTAAATTTCCTTCCACCAAGCGGATGAAGGATAATTTGTAGATTTTAACGTAATAGATTCACCAATTTGAGGCGTTGTAATTTTAACTCCTAAACGGTTAGCTTCTTTCGTAACACGTTCTATCGGGTCACTCCATTCGTGTAATGCTAACGTAAAGGCACCCCAATGAATCGGAAGAAGTAATTCTCCTTTCACATCAATATGAGCTTGTACCGTTTCTTCAGGCAACATATGAATAGCAGACCACCTCGGATCATATTGCCCGCATTCCATTAATGTAAGATCGAATGGACCGTATTTATCACCAATTTCCTTAAAGTGAGGGGCATAACCGCTATCACCACTAAAGAAAATTTTAGTCTCTTGACCAAGAATAAGCCATGAACACCATAATGAACGATTTCTATCTGTCATACCACGTCCCGAGAAATGCCTTGCAGGCGCACATACTAACTTAATATTATCAAACGTAATTTCGTCCCACCAATTATGTTCACTAATTTTACTAGGCGAAACACCCCATTTAATAAGATATTGTGCAACTCCAGTTGGAACATAAAAGTGCTTTGCGCGATCTTTTAACTGCATAATACTTTTGTAATTCAAATGATCATAGTGATTATGAGAAATGATAATCGCATCAATTTCTTGAAGGTCATCACGTTCTAAAGAAAAAGTACCACTATAGCGTTTACTATTAAACAAAGGAAATGGGGAAGAGGCATCTCCAAACATAGGGTCTAATAATAGTTTTTTACCTTCTATTTTCAAAAGAGAAGCAGAATGGCCAAACCATGTAACACTCTCTAACGATTCATTATCTTTATTTGATAAAACGATAGGCAAATCCTTTATAGGACGCAGCTTTGATTTTATTTTAAAGTAATCCGTCATTAAACTTATAATATCTTTCGGTTTAAAACTCATATCAGTATGAATTTGATTTGTATATTTCTTATTCATTCGTTCTCCTTTTTACGATTAACAATTTATGTATGTTGTTATTGTAGCTATTTGTAGTTTAAACTATATTATTTTACCTTTCATCTAAATTGCCTTGTATTTCATATTGTTCGTGGATATTTTGATGGGGATGGTTACGTCAAGTATGAAACTTATACAGTTAATTTCGTAGGTGGATCATATAACTTTATGAATTCTTTACATCAAATTCTTCAAAATCGCAATTTACGAGCCGATTTACTAAATCAAAACAAACATTATCGTGTTATTTTATCTGGAAGAAAATCAATACAACTATTTTCAAATTGGATTTATAAAGACAAAGATATTTATTTGCATAGAAAATATGAAGTGTTTCAGAAAGAAAGTCTGAGTTTAGATCAATTACAAGATCGAAAATTAAAACAAACTCAAACTGCTGTTAAGCAAAGAAAACAAAGTTTCCTTGAAGAATATATGAAAAATAAATGTAATGCTATAACTTGTTCAAATTTAGAAATAAGCGAATCGGCTTTCAAACGTTGGCTAAAAAATGATAATCAATTTAAAAGAGATTATGAAAAGATTAATTTAACAATGTCCACTAGCGATAACTAAATATAAAATCCTAAAAAACCTTAGAATAGGTATGAAGATAGCTATTCTAAGGTTTTTTATTTTTAAATCATAAAGGATTCTTAATTTTATTGATTGAATATAGTAAATACATAGATTTTACAATTGTCTTGATAAAAAAGGAGAGAGCCACCTTGCAAAAGAAATTTATCAATCCAGAAACGATCCCACCAACTTCTGGATATTCACATGTAGTGGAAGTTAGTAACGCTAAACGAACAATTTACATATCTGGACAAGTAGCGATTAACACTGATGGTCAAATAGTTGGCATTGGTGATTTAGCTACACAAACGCGACAAGTTTTCGAAAATATTAAAAGTGCATTAGAAACTTCGGAATTAAGATTTAATGATGTAGTAAAATTAACATTTTTCCTAACAGATATTTCTCAAATGGCCACTGTTAGAGATATACGAGATCAATACATTGATACTAAAAATCCACCAGCAAGTTCAGCTGTAGAAGTTAGAAAGTTAATTAACGATAACTTTTTAATTGAAATCGAAGCAATTGCTGTAGCAAACTAATTTTAAAAACTTATTATGAATCATATCAATGCAATTCGTTTAATGTGTTCAGTTAAAATGAATTGCATTTTTTATTGTCTTAAATATAATTTATATCTGGAGACATTTTCATCAACAACTTATAAAACAAATAACTAAACAATCCATCACACAGAATGATTAAAAAGAACGAGGGGAGGCTAATCACAAAAAATAACTTACCTATAATGAGTTTATTATTTAAAGTTAGTTAACATAATATATATTATAGGCAGTTGTAGAAACAAAGCAATACCAGGTATCAAAACCCAAGTAAACTATACTTAATGAGACGAAACGGAGATTTTTGGTGAGATTTACATTAAATCTTATCTAAACAAATTTCTTCAGTTTTTATCGTTTTTATTTGTTATAAATTCATCACAGCAAATCTTAATCAATAATCGCTTAAGATTTAACGAATTAAAAACATTTTTGATTGGCAAGAAATTTTTATACAGAAAAATTATTTCTATACAAAATATAAATTAGTAATTTTATTTTATGTTTTACTTAATGAATTAATTGCTATTTGCACATGTTTTACAACTTTACATTATTTGTTGTTATTTCTGTCATTTAGACTTGACTTTCATTACACTCATTGTTTTTTATTCTAGTTAACATAACGCTTATTTTTAACATAAAAAAATCCTCCTCACCTTCAGGAAGATTTTTTGTTTGCTATTATTTTATTTATATCTTCTAGTAACAATCCCAATTGTAAATGACATTGGAAAAATCTAGATTTAACAAATCTTCCTTACGTATAAAGAAATTAGCAACCCCAGAATCACCCCACATAATATTTAATGAATCGTCTGTATCGATTTGCATCAATAATATGTCATGTTGCTGGTATTTTTCTTCCCATTCCCTTGGATCTGTCTGTGTGAAAAATGGATAACCACCAATTTTATGTCCTTGATCCTTACATAAATCATCATACAGTTCGCCTAATTCTGTATTATTTTCTTCATCAACAATTTCTTCCCAATCAATGTTATCATTAAAAATCATTTCAAATCGATAATCTCTTGGTGTTACTGGTTGATATGCCAACTCAAACTTTAGTTTTGCTGCTTTGGGTATGATAAAATTCTCTAAATCTAAAGTGTTTAAATAACTAAAATCAGTAATCACCTTAGTTAAATCCGCTGTGATTGTAGAATGATAAACAATTCGAAAGTCTTTTTGGCTTGTGGGATGATCAAAATCTGCTCCAAAAAGATCTTCTTCAGCACTTATGAAAAACTGTAACATTCCATGTTGAGGCATATGTTCAATGTTTGGTATTTCTTCAAGGTTTAACTGCGCAAGTAGCATCATAGGTTGTCCGTTTGAGTCTTTAGGATGCTCTTGATCTATAGGTAAATACGGATATCCACCAAACTTACTTTCAAAAAGCGTTGTCTCTGCTAATGTTCCAGACACTTTAACATACGGTTTCACACTTTCTTCTAAAATACTACGATACTGTTCTAGTTCTTTCGGAATTTGAAGTTGATACGTATTCTTCACTATATTTGCCTCCTTTTAGTAATGAATTGAAAATACCTAACTTAATTATATAGTAAGCGATAGCTTAATTGAAAATCGTTAAAAATCCATTTTCACCCTCATTTTTTGCGCGCTTGGTGGACAAAGTAGATTATGTTCTAATACCTTTTTATTAATAGTTCGAATTAAATCCGCTGCTTCTGCAGTATTTGTATTTTCTTTTAGCTTTTCTTTTAAATCATCAATTTCTTTTGAAAGCTCAATCCACCTAGGTAAAACGTGATTATTTGCTAAAGTTCTATAAAGTTGCTTTTCAGGATTGTACGAAAGATCTTTATCAAGATTAAGAGGTTTCCCTTTACCAGGTAAATGATCAAAAGCTCCTTTCTGTTCTGCTTGTTTAACGATAGAACTAATATGATCCTCATACGTATAAGACCAAACTTTCTCATCTTTTACTAAAATCTCTTGTTTTTTTAGTTTTTTATCTAGTTCTTCTTGATTCATAGATTCTCTCTCCTTTTTATTTTCTAATGTCGTTTTTGTAAATTCTAATGCCCTTAATCCATCGAATAGCTTTTCTCGCCACCATACGCTATCATGTCCACCTTGAAACTCTTCGTAAGTGGTTTGGTATTTCTTTGCTTCTAAAGCTTTATATAGCCGTCTATTAGCCGTTAAAAGAGGTTCGTTTTCGAGTTCGCCTACTGCTATGTAAGAATGTAGATGAGTCGCATTAGAATTTATTGATGAAATTTGATTTTCAATCCAAGGAATTGTATTTTCATAATTATCCTTTTTCCAATGTACGGATCCAGACATTGACAACACATTTCCGAAAATATGTGGATTTTGAAGTGCTGCATAAAAAGCTGCTAAGCCACCAAGACTGAAACCAGCAATTGTTGTATGATTCTTTTCTTGATAAACGTGATACTTAGCTTGAATCCACGGAAGTAATTCCTTCGTTAAAAATGCATTCATTTTATCGTTATAAGTTAGCTCTTCTAATCGATCGACAGGATCTATAGCAACAGCAATGCAAGATGGGATTTCTTTTTCGTAAATTAAATAATTAAGTGTTTTTTCAATTGAAAGGCTCTGAATGAATGAATGAATTCCCATCAAATACAATGAGAAGTTCTTGAAGATGTGGAGTGTGAGAATAATCATGAGGCGTATAAATATGAATTTTACGTGTGTTATTTAAAATCGAACTATGAAAAGAATATGTTTCAATTCTCCCAGATGGATAATGATTTGAAGGGAAACGACTGCTATACTGCATGTCCATACTTATTTTTAACACAGACGCTTTATTGGTACCTTCTCCAAATGTATTTTTATTAAATGGGTCTAATCGATACTGTTCACTACGCTTTATCCAATTATTTTCGAAAAAATCATTTACTGTAAAATAATAAGTTGAAATAAAACTCTTATTTGTTCTAAACGTAACATACCAAATATCTGTCTGTAACAATCGTTGTAATTGATTTACAGACAGATCCCAACCAGGAAAACTACCGAATACATAAACATTTTCAGTATTTTGATTGCCTAACCATATATACGTTATAAGTTTATACTGATTATCTATAGGGCATAGTTCTATTAGTGGTGTATGATTTGATTTCATGCAAAAAAGTATAAAGAGCTTTTTCGTTTCCATTCTTTAATTGATTTTTAAGCTGCTCTAACTTATGACTAATGATCGAAGTCACCTCTCTTCCTCTTTTGTAGTACTCTATATGTAGTTTTTTCATTAGAATCCCTATATAAAAGTAGTCGTAAGTTATTTGTTTAGCGAAGTTATTTATTAGAAAAATAATCAATTGCCTGAATAGAAAGTTCTAATGATTTTATTCTTCTTTCTAAAAGCGTTCTTTGAGGACTCCCAAGCTTTGACTTAACGTAAATCTTTTCAATTGATGGAAGCAAACCAATTAGAACATTACGAGCTTCTGCTAAATCTTCCTGAGTATAATGATGAGTTTCTTGCTTCCAAACACTTTCTAACATAGCTAAGCCGATACTAGCTGCTTTGAGTCTTTTTTTCACTAAAGTAGTATTTGATCCTTTTTGAGTCATCTGTGATAAGGCATTTTCAAGTTTACTAATTGTTGACTGTAAAGATTTTATTGATTCTACTTTATCTATATTTGATACGTTTTTCATGTTAATGTTATCCCTTCTACGTTGCTAACTTGTTTTGTTTAATGTTTAATGAAATCCTTAAAAGCTTGATTTCACTCGAAATATTTTAACATAAATAACTAACTGTATTCGAGTTGGACAATAACTTAAAGTAAAACAGCTATTCCTCTCTCCTCCCCTGTATCATTCTATTATCTTTACTTCTTTCTTCTCATTAGAATTCCTATATAAACTAGTTGTTAATATTGAATGTTTTATGAACAAAAAAACGTACAAGTAATGTAACCTGTACGTTTTCGCTTTTATTCAATAAGGTAATAAAGTAATAGCTTCCTGGTCTTCTCATAACTTATGAAATCTCTATACAAAATGGGATAATTCACAATTTCTGTTTCTAGAAAACGATATTGCGGAAACCACTCAAAAAACGATTTTCTTAACCACTTTATTTGTTGAAACGTAATGTTCTGTTCGTTTCCATTTAGTATAGAATTTAAAGTAGCTGCTGTATGCATCCAATAATGATTAAAATCAGCGTTTATACAGTCATCTTCGGTAAATTTACTTTTTAAGTCTCGCTGCAATTTTGCTGTAGCACGATAAGGAAACGGTTTATGAAGTGGACTATGCATTTTCTGCAATTCCTTAAAAATAATTCGTTTTCCTAACTTCAACTTTCCACCCCTTTATTTATCTATCCAATTTAATAAGTTTTCATAATGATATTGAGCATCGATATACCCAAGATTATATAGATTAACGAGCTTTTCCTTATTTCTTTCTATTCCGCTTATAGGAAGCTGTACACTTGGTTGAATTACATAAAAATTATCTTTTTGTTCTTCTCGATTCATATAAGATATCGTCTCATTATAAAAACGATAATGGTCTACTAAATTCTCTGCGATTTTCGGATATTTTCTATATAAAATTTTAGCCAGGCCTGAAAATTTATTTCGCTGCTTCTCATATCCTTCTGGCTTTGTCATAATGACAACGTTCTTTTCATAACCATCCTTTTGGGCTTTCAAAACTGGTATAGGGTCTATAATCCCTCCATCTAATAATTTTCGATTATTATATTCTACAGCAGGTGCTATAAACGGTACAGAGCTTGAGGCGCGAATGATTTTTAAAATATCATTTCCATGTTCTGCTTTATTATAATAAATGGCTTGTCCTGATTCGCAATCAGTCGTCCCTATGACAAACTGTTCATTACATTTTAAGAAAGTTTGAAAATCAAATGGTACAATTTTATTAGGTACTTCATCAAATAAAAAATCCATTCCGAATAATTCACGTTTTCGAATTAAGTTTCGATAAGATATATACCTGTAATCTGATACTAGCTCTGTATTTACTTTCTTATTTCTACCTTTTTGACGTGACAAATAGGTTGCTCCCATACAGGCTCCAGCTGATACGCCGACTACATACGGAAAGAATAAGTTCTTTTCCATGAAATATTCGAGTACACCTGCAGTATATAAACCTTTCATTCCTCCGCCCTCTAATACTAAACCAATATTCTTCATGTTATATCCCTCTGCTTCTTTTTTCTTAATTTCATATTAGCATAAGATTTTAAGATGAGGTTATATAAACTAATTACAACAATAACCAGAAACTACTAAAGTAATGTCATAATATCTTTGTGAGTAACATGTTACAATATAAGTAATTCATTCCACATATATTAAAGGAGGAATTTAATATGGGTTTATTTAGCGGTATTTTAGGAAATGCATCAAATACGAGTTCTGAAAGTGTAGAACGTGATTTAGAGAAGATTATGCTAGATGATGAAAAAGTAGAGCATGCTTATAAATTAATTCGTGATCTAATCGTATTTACAAATCGTCGTCTTATTTTAGTAGATAAACAAGGAGTAACTGGCAAAAAAACAGAATACCATTCTATTCCTTATAAAAGTATTACACAATATAGCATCGAAACGGCTGGGCATTTTGATTTAGATGCAGAACTTAAAATTTGGGTGTCTAGTATGGAGGATCCAATTACGAAAGAATTTAAAGGTGACGATAGTATTTTAAGCATTCAAAAAGCGTTAGTAACCTTTACGACAAAGTAGTGGTTTTTGTATTTTTATTCATTTTTTAAAATTACTAACCCGAGTATTTTGGAAGAACATACATTGTTTTTGTATATTTAATCTAAAATAACATAAAAAGGTAAAGCGTATTTTATATGCTTTACCTTTCTTTTTTGTAATAAATAAGTGTAGTTTCATCATTTAATTTCTTTATAACTTCTGTTCTTTTATACTCCATCTTTTCATACAAAAAACAATTTTTCTCTTCTTCTAAAATAGTAGCAAGTTCCCAGCTCGTTGCTTCAGGAAACATTTCCTCAATTAATGTAAGTACCTTTTGGGCAATTCCTTTTCCTTGATAACTCGGGTGAATAAACATTGGACTGATCCAAAATTTAGAGGGTGTTTCTTTTTGTGAAATGCATATCGCTCCAACAAGATTCATTGCCACTATTATTTTATAGAAGCCACCGTCTACATGATTTATTCTACAAATAGTTTTTTCGATAGTTTCATTTGCTGGATTTGTTTCATAGTCTTTATATTTATGTAATAAAGGGCTAAATGAGTCTATTTGCATTTGAAATATAACTTCTGCATCACTTTCTGTCGCCTTCTCTAATGTAATCTCCATGTTACCAATTAAGTCGCTTTCTTAACGAGGTAATATGAGCGGTATGATGACGACCATGCCATGCGTATAGTCCTATTGCAACAGCAAGTTTTGTTTCACCAGTTTCAGGATGGTTAAATGTCTTTTCTAAATCTTCAATTTCTAGAGAATATAAAAGGTTAACCCATCTTTTATGTAATGAATCTAGCATTACTAGTGAAACATCTACCGGTAATTTTGAATCGGGTAACTCTGCCCACTTCTCTTCTTTATACGGCTTAATAGTGGGATTCTTTTCTGTCAGTGCTAATTTAAAGCGTATGTAGCTATTCATATGACTATCAACGACGTGATGAACTACTTGACGTACAGTCCAACCTCCAACGCGATATGGTGTATCTAACTGCTTCTGATCTAAATCTTTAATTGCCTTTGTTAGTTCATTTGGTAAATCTTCAATTTCTTGAATCCATGTATCAATCATTTCTTCAGTTATAGGACGTTTGTATGTAAATTGGCCAATTGGATAACGTAAATCATTCATGAATAAGTCCTCCTTATTATAAGCGTGAAGTATTTCTCCAAATATAGTGTACAAACTTCACATGTTCTCCATTTAATTCTACAGAAGTTGTATCTGATTCGTTTTGATAAGAAGAAAATCCGCTTTTTTCTAGTACAATTTGTGATGCGAGATTATTAGTCGTTGTTTTAGCATGAACTTCAGTAATTTCATTATTTTTCGCTACATCTAAAATTAATTTTACGGCTGCTGTAGCAACTCCTTTTTTAGTAAATTTTTCTCCGACCCGATACCCTAGCGAACTAATTTGAGTTTCCGTATCTATATCTACTAAATTAATTCGCCCTACAATTTCTTTTTCTTCATTACGAATTAAATAAAAATAAGAATCTCCATCTGCTTGTTCTATTAATAAATCGTCTAGTAGTTTTTGGAAATATTCAAATTCAAAATATTTTGAGCCACGATTTGGCACCATTGTTTCAAAAAAAGATTTATTCGTAAGTTCAAACGTAAATAAATCCTTAGCATCTTGTTTCTTTAGTTGCTCTATGTATATTTCCATCCCGTATTCTCCTTCTAGATTTACTAACTGTTATACATTCTTTTTTAATCAATTATATTCCTGCTATTACTTTCGATTAAGTAATACAGATAGTAGCACTTTCGGATGAAAAAGATGAAATGGACTACGAATTAAATTCATCACTCGTACTAACCGAATATAAACATCAGAATTACTTGCGGATAGTCGATATATTTGTTTCGTATACCATAGCTGAAATTTTTGTTTTGTAGTTAATTCTCTCTTTAGTTGCGGATGACGTGATATTTCCGTTGTTGTCATATCCCATGGGGTTTCTATTATATTAGCTGCCTTTTTATAAAATTGTTGTGTAAATGTTTTATCAAGTTGTTTTCTACCTTGCAGAAGTAATTGCAACTGGTGAGCCTCCATAGCAGCAACTGATACGCCTTGGCCGAAAACGGGATCAAAACGACATTGCGCATCTCCAACAACTAATAAGCCTTCTGGTACATTATTCACTAAATCAAATCGCCGGCGTACTTGATAGGGAATTTTGTATGTCTTTATATCAGTAATTCCCTCAGCCTTGTTTAGGAAGTCTGTAACATTAGAAATTGATAGGTTTTCAGCAAAATCATAAAACTCATCATCTGTTTGTGGTGCTTTCTCGTTTGCGTATCCACTGAAAGTAACAAAATAACGATTATCTTCTATCGTTTGAATAAGAACGCCATAAGGGTTATCAGGGAAACTCGGAGACATTAGCACATTGCAACAGTCTAATTTCTCATTTTCTTTAAGTTTGAACATTTTCGTTGCGTAAAATAAATCAATACGAACTTTCTCTTCTTGTACTTCAATTTCGTATTCTCGTAACCACTCTATACTTTTTGAGCCAAATCCACTCGCATCAACTACAAGGTCTGCATGAACTTCTTCTTGTATGTCTGTCTCTAAATATTTAACTTTTACTCCACACACTTTGTTAAGCTTTGCATCTACCAATAACCCTTTAACCAATGTTTCATATTTAATGGTAATATTTGAAATTTGATGTATTCGTTTTTGAATATGCCATTCTAGCAAAGGACGACTTTGTTGAATCATATGTACTTCCCCTATGAATGGCTGTTTCCATAAACCAAATTGATGCCATTTTAAATCACGAGTAAAGTTATTTACGATACTACCTGCTTCTATTAATTCATTCGTAATATTAGGAAACAATTCTTCAATTGCGTTTTCTCCACCTTTTAATAACACGTGAGGATGATTACTTTGTGGAACTCTTTTTCTCGAAGACTTTCCATCCCACCTTTCACCAGCTTCTATAATGATTACTTCTTTAAAAGAAGTTGATAATGCTTTTGCTGCAAACTTTCCTGCTATACTTCCACCAATAACGATAGCCTTATTAAACATATTTTCCCCCTTAATAAAAAGAGATCCTGCCTTGTATGAATGAAACAGGATCTTAAACTAATTAACTTCTTTATCATTATACTTAAAATACATCAGTAAATTGCAACATTAAAATTAAAATACCTAATCCCCATACGTAATACGCGAATACTTTTAAAGAGTGACGTTTTAAATATTGAATCATCCATGAAACGGCTATGTATCCAAAAAATGCTGCTGATAACGTTCCGACAATTAAAGATGTACTAGAAATAGATTCTGCTTTCCCTTGAAAAACGTCTACAAATTGCAAAATGATAGCTCCAACAATGGCTGGTGTCGATAGTAAAAAAGAAAAGTAAGCAGCAGTTTCACGGTCTAATTTTCTCCATAATGCAGCGACAATTGTCATTCCAGAACGGGAAATGGCTGGAAAAATAGCAGCAGCTTGAAATGAACCGATAATTAATGCGTCTTTATATGTTATGTCATCCATTTTTTTACAACCATTCTTTTGTTTATCTGCCGTGTAAAGAAAGAATCCGGTCACTAAAAACTCCCAACCGATCGTGATTCCTGTTTTTGAAATATCTTCAAAGAAATCTTTAAACAATAAACCAATTACAACTGCGGGTATTGTCCCAACGATAAGTAATAACATGAGCTTTGAAAATGGGTTTTTAATTAAATATATAAATTCTTTTTTATAATAAATAAAAACCGCAAGTAAAGTCCCAATATGCAGCATCGTATCTAAAAATAAGCCAGCCTCATCTAATCGGAACAAATGCCTTCCTAAATAAAGATGTCCGGTACTACTGATTGGTAAAAATTCTGTTAAACCTTGAATTATACCTAGTATGAAAGCTTCTAACCAATTCATGATGGTCTCCTTTCTCTTTTGCTTGTACCAATATATGAGGGTTAAATTTTCGATATGAAAAAAACTATATTTCTCTATGAATTTACTTTTCATTTATGGATATATATGTAAAGAGGGTTAAGGAGGGTTATTATGTGGAAGCACACAAAATTCGGTAATGTATTACTTTGGGTGGGCCCTATCCTTGTATTTTTAGGACTATGTATGACAAAGGTTATTTCAGATATTCCTTTCTTTGAGGGAAAACATAAAACGGTTGGTATTGTACTTATATTTATAGGTGTAATCTGTTTTGTTGCTGCTAATCATTTGAAAAAAGGAGAAAGATATGAAGAATAAATCTAAATAAAAAACAATCCTGGCATATTAGCTAGGATTGCTTTTTATTAATGTTGATTATTTGTAGAATACTTTATCAACGTTATATTTCGCTTTGTATTCATTAATGATATATGTTTCGTAAATTTCTCTTTCTGTTGGATCTTCTACGATACATGCATCAATGCGGTATACTTCATCACGGTGATTTTTAATTGGTGAAACATTATCTTCAAAATGCTTCTTAATACGTTGTCTAATTTTACGAGCTTTACCTACGAAAAGAAGTTCGTCATTAATATTGTAAAACATAAAAATGCCGCCTTTATCTCTAGGGAACAAGTGGAAATCGATAAATCCATTAATTGGAGTAATGATTGGCTCGTCTCCTTTAATAACTTGTTTACGTTCAGTAATTGAAACATCAGCTTCAGGAATATTAATTTTAATCAAGTTCATTCACGTCCTCTTTTATTATAAAGATAAATAATAGCATACATAAGTAAGAAAAGCTATGTTCAGAGGCATATTTCATTTTATAATTCAAATATTATAGGTGTATCATGTAAACTTTTCTTCCAAATCATATGATCGCTGGATTCTCCCCAGTAATCTTTCAATACATAGCTAGGTTTTCCAAACTTTTTCGTCCATATACTTTGCGCATTTTTATATCCACTATCTAAACAATATTCTGTTATCCCTCTGCTAAGTAATGTAAGAAACATTGTATGTAGTAATAAACTCCCTATTCCCTTTCTCTGATACTCCGGAAGTATGAATACAGTTCCTATTTCATACAAATTTTTAAGTACACCACCTGTACAACTATTAATCAATGTACTTGCTGGACCGATTTCGATTGTTCCAATGATTTTATCGTTACTTGTATCAATTGCTAATAAAAAGTAACGACCTTCTCCGTTACTATCAAAATCACTTTTCAAATACTGCTTTTTTGAGTTAATTTCATTTTCTATGTCATCCAATGATTGTGACAATCCTTCATTTTTGTATGTATTCGTAATAACGATACGGAAAAATAAATATAGTTCATCTACATCATTCAAATTCGGTCTTCTAACTGCAACGTTAGTCATGAATTCAATCTCCAATCCTCATTATGCCATTGTCAATACAACACTTTATATAATCTATTCATCATTATTCTGCAAAAACCTGCATAAATCCAACAGTATAGAAAGCTCATTATAGATATTGATAAAATAATTTTTATATCCATAGTTGTATGAACAGCAGGACCAAGTACCGGAAAACGGAAAACATCGAGAACAATCATAATACCAATAATTAGACAAGTTGCTGAAAAGGAAACAATCCAAATTCTCCTCTTTAATTTTAAAAAGGATACTCCTAAGGCTAGACCTAATAAGCCTGTAGTAAAAGGAAAGACAATTAGTTCACTTGGCTCAATAATAAATAATAGAAAAATAGTAAGAATATAAGAAAGTATTCCCTCACGAATAGAATAGAAAATAGCAAAAAAAATCGGTAATGTCGAAAATGGACTAATGAGCAAACCTATACCAGGAACTAGGTTTCCTGCTGCTTGAAACATGGTGGCTAATGTACTCATCAAAGCTGTAAGTACTAACTTATTCGCAAGGGACAATTTTCTTTTATGAACAAAGCTCGTATCATGTTCTATCATCAGTTGATACCAATAACGTACAAACCAATTCATCAATATCTCCCCCTAAAGATGCCTCATTCATTACTTTCTATATTATTCATACACTAGTGGTTTATGAGCTGCTTTCTACTTGTTATGAATTACTATATAATAAAAGGCTTTTAGGGGGATAAATTGTGCGTTTTGAAACAAAATAAATTCCTTGGATTATTAAACTACGAGTGTGTATCGTATCAGGGAATAATTTCAAAAATGGTACCTTTATTAAAATCAGTTACTTTCATAGAACCGTAAACTCCTAAATATAATTTAGTTTGATTCAAATTTGTTCCTAAACTCATATAATAAGCTGCTTGCGTACCAAAATCATAATTGGTTTCAATAGCATGAAAGTCAGTATGTTTACCGTCTGTACCTGCTCTAGTATAGGCTAAAACACCTTTAACTGGCGGTCGAGAATCTTCTTTCTTAGCAAGGTCAGTAAACACTACGCTACCTGTTAAATTTGGAATTGCATTTCCCATATATGGCTGAACTCCTGTAAGGGAAGTTCCTCCAAACTTATCGGGTCTGGAATCTTGATGAAAATAACTAAGTAGAGGCAGAATACGCCTCGCTGAAGTTTGTATTGTTTCATCATAATAAGTCATTGTTCTTTCATCCAAAGTCTGATTTTCGGAACAATGCCGTATAAAAGAAGTAGGTAAATCCCCTTCCCATCCTCGCCACCCAAAATTGATAACCCCATCTTGATTGGGAGTTAACCTCATAAAATGCATTTGAACAAGTTCTGTAACCGGTATAGGTTTATATTGAATAAATGAAAAAATAGACTCTACAATATCTTGTCCGACATTTCCGGCGTATTTGATATATTGATTATAAAACCTTTGAAATGAAATGCCGGTTATATTACGTACTCCTTTTGCAATTACTGTAAGTGTTTCTTGTATAGATAAAGGGAGTTCATTAAAGCGTGTAACTACAGGAGGGTTATTTATAAATGTATTTTTACTTACATCGATTTCAATTATTTTACCTGCTATTTCTAAATCATCTTGGCTTAAATTAAATGGATCATAACCTGATCCGCCATCTCCATTTGTAAAAACAAGTTTTCCAGTCTCAGGTGAAAAGTTTAAACTATTGACTCCGTTATGATTAAAAAATGGTCTTCTTACATTCAGTAATGTTCGTCGCTTTTGAGCTTGACCATTAGATTGTAAAGTCCATTCTTCTACTGTATCAATGTGATCATATTGCGTATTTCTATTAACCCACTTTAAATTTAACGTTTTAGGGTCACAAGGATTCGGTTTAAATTGCTCAGAAAATGCACCTGGTCCTTGAGTTCCAGCTACTGAATAATGAAGATAAAATAACCCATTTTGATAAAATTGTGGATGGAACGCAAGTCCAAGCAATCCGCGTTCATCATAACCGCTACTAGAAACACCTTCTTCAAATGTACCTAATTTAATAATTAGGTGACGAATATCTAAAAATATCTTTATAACTCCATTCCCTATGTAAAAAATCTCTCCTAATTGGGTTGCGATAAATAGTCTTTCGGTCGATTCGCCTGGAAGTATTGTTGTTTTCAATACGGTTGGTAAATTTATATTATGAACAATGGGTCGTAAACTAACTTTAACTTTTGTCAATTAACTGTACACCCCTTTTTCTTCTTTTTATAGAAGAATATGATTAGAGTAGTTCTGTTAGTATCAAATAAGTCGTATTCCTTTTTATTACAATTTTGTATATAATATAATTATAAATAATATAATTATAAATAATATGGGGGACGAACTATGATAATCGTACTACAAATCATCTTACCACTAATTTTCGCAGTCTATTTATTTACCCTCTATCATAACGGGACGTATGGATCAGCTTCATTCATTTTAGCAGTCATGATAGGAATTTTCGGTTTAGAGAATATTTTTCAATATGCTAGTCTAACAGATCATGCTATTTATCCATATTGGGGCAGTTTGAAGGCTGTTGTTATCGTTTTATCAGTCGTATTTCTATTTAAAAAAGGTGGTTTAACAGGGAAATATTGATTTTTAATGCGTTACATATTTTCTTGTTAAATTGCTTTTATTTTATAAAAGCAGAAATATTTATGTAAAAACACGAAGGGATGTGTTACATATGTCTATAAATATTATTTCAATAGTATCTATCATAATATGGATTTTGTTAATTACAGAACTTATAAAACCTTCAAAAGAACAGAATGGACGAAAAATAGTAACTTTAGTAACTGCTGGTTCCGTATCAACACTTATTTTAACGGTTTCATTTATTCAAAATATCCCGTTTTGGAATTGATAGTGATATAACTAACAAAAATATGTATAAATAAAAAGATTAGGATTCACTCCTAATCTTTTTATATTTTGAGGTAGCACCATATGCCCAGTAAGCTAAGATTTTAAGACACCCCCTTAACGAGAACTTTACATTTTCACAATTATTTATGAGAATTCGGCTCGTTTTTCCGTTTTGGGGAAGAATCAATTTCTTAAGTTGATGACGATGTGGATAGTATCCCAGGTATCACAAAATGATGTGAAAAATGACAAAACTGTAAGATAACGAACTATTTTGTAAGGGAAATCACTCGTTTCATTCGCCAATTTTTTCTATAGTAAGGATAAGAAGAAAACAAATAAGATGATATGAAAATGAGTGTTAATGAAGTAAAAGGTTTAACGAAATTTTATCAATCAAAAGGTGCGGTTGCGACAAATCTGATTTTTCTTTACAGGCTGTTCTTAATGAATTCATGAAATGGGATTGTACTTATATTGTAAGGAGTGGGACTATTGAAAACAGTACTATCGGTGCAACACCTAACGAAAGAAATCAAGGGCAAGTTGATTGTACAAGACATATCGTTCGATATGGTAGCGGGAGAAATTATTGGACTACTTGGTGCGAACGGAGCGGGCAAGACAACCACGATGAAGATGATAGTTGCTCTAAGCACAATAAGTGCCGGGGACGTGCAAATTGCAGGTTACAGTATTAAAAGTCAGTTTTCTAAAGCAATCCTCAATGTAGGGGCTGTGATTGAAGCACCTGCATTCTATCCTTATTTGAGTGGGTATGAAAATTTACGACAATATCAGCGTTTGCACAAAAATGCAAGTAAGGACTGGTTGCTGGAGGTAGCCAGTCTAACCGGCATAGAACATGCGCTTGATCAGCGAGTAGGCACGTATTCCATGGGAATGAAACAACGCTTGGGAATTGCACAAGCACTACTGCGAAAGCCAAAGTTGCTTGTGTTAGATGAGCCGATGAATGCACTTGATCCTGCTGGTGTCCGTGAAACCCGGAACTATTTAAATAGAATTGCGACAGATTTGGGCGTAGCAATTGTGATTTCCAGTCATCAACTGTCTGAGATTGAGCAGATGGCACGTCGAGTGGTTATTATGCAGAATGGCTGCTTAGTGACAGAGCAAAGGATTGATGATGGCTTAAATGATGGGGAATTCTGTATCACTCTTCACATTGATAATGTTGAGCTTACAAGCGAAGTTTTGGTTAACTTGTTTGGGGAAGATCATCATGCATTGGATTATATGCAGACAGAGAAATTATCTAACGGTGTGCATACTATAACAGTAGCTCTTGATGAAGGGCAAGTTCCAATGTTGATTCGAGCATTGTGTGCTGCCGGGGTGGAAGTTCATCGGGTGTTGTCGACACATACGAGTTTAGAGGATAAGTTTTTAAAATGGACAACTGCGCGTGGTGAGGTGAGTTAAGTTGTTATGGAATGAATGTTTGAAGATAGTGAATAAAAGAATCTTTATTCTTTCACACATTGGTTTTATTGTGATGACGGTACTGTTATCTTGGGCATACACCAGTGATCTCAAGGCTGATGATACGGTGGCTCAAATAGTAAATGCTTTGCTTGGCCTATCGGGAATGCTTGTTATTCTACCTTGGGCGATTGTTTTGTCACCTCTTATTTGGACGGATGAGTATCAATATGGAACTTTGAAACAACTGTTCCTGCATACGTCCTCGCGCTCACGGTTGTATGTTGCAAAAATTGCTGCGATGATTTTGCTCATCATTACGGGTATTGTTAATATATGCATTGTTTCTTTGTTAGCGAATCTTCTGATGGCTCCCCAAAACATACAATGGGGCGACATGACGGATGTTATATATTCTATTGGAGCAATCGCATTGCAATGTTGCCTATATGCAAGTCTAGCATCCTTGATTGGCGTGTGGACGAGATCAGCTGCTATCGCAGTAGGCAGTAGCTTAGTGCTATACTTTTTACAAATGATATTTGGAGGTAGTCTCTTATCTACATCATGGACACACATTCTATTCATTCATCATGATGATTTAAGTGTCTATTGGAGCACGTCACAATATAAATCGGAATTAGTTGGCTTACTTATGTCGTTAGCGATAGATATCACCTATATTTTGTTTTTCTTTGCAATTGGATTATGGATGTTCGTCAAAGAGAGAGGAGCAGACTAAACATAACACGGAGCTAAAAATGAGCAAAATAGAATACAGTTATGTCGCTTATACCAATACTCGGGATAAGGATATGGAAGATAAAATAATGAATGTGAAACAATGATAAGTGATAAGTGATTACGCTAGTCTAGTTAACCAGCAGCAATCTAGTACTTTATTTTTTTGTCAAAGACTACCGCTGATTTTACATTAAAGTCAATAATTGAAAAGTTAGAGAAAAAGAATAAAGAGTTTGAAGAAGAAAATAAAGCCTACTGATTACTTCATGAAGTTATAAAATTAGTACCGTACATATTAGACATATCTGAAATATACGGTACTAATTTTACTATTGATTCACTTATCTAACTTAAAGATAAGTATGTGGTCCTTTTACAATTTGAATTTCTTTTTAAGCTTCTTATATTTTCTATACGAACGTCTAACAATGTTTAACATAAAATACGGTATTTTAACCGGGAAAGGTAATTTATATATGAAAGGAAAATAAAAGGTGAAATATGCCTTTTCTAGGTCTCTCCACTTACTATCTTCTTTTGTTTTTAAGAAATCAGATACATCGACTACATATCCCCTTCCTTTTTCCATCATCACATTTTTCCCGTGAACATCACAAGGAGTTAACCCTTGTTCCCTCGCATACTCTAAAGCCTCATTAATATCAAGTATTACTTGCTTAGGAATTTTAATACCCTTATGAATAGCATCGTATAAGGTAATTTCTTTTAAACGTTTCAATACTATGAAATTTTCTCCTTTATATATAAGCTTTGAATAAGAAGGATGATTTCCAATTCTTCGGTATACTTCTGACTCTTTTTCAATTCCTTCTCCTTCTCGCACGTAAACTTTCACTACCCAATCTTTGTATTCTCTGTGCATGAATACTGCGGCATAATTACCTGTTCCTAAACACTTCCAAAGTCTAGGAATATCTTTAACTACTACAGGCTCGAATTCATCCTCACTTCGGATGCTTACCTCTTTTAATAATTCGTCATTTATCAATCCCACAAAACTATTTATACTCATCATTCCCACTCCGGTTTTGCTAAAAGGGGGCCCACCCACATTTTAACGAAAATATACACTAAGCGAATTTTAGCATAAAACGAGTCATCTTTCTTCTTAAAATAAAAAGCTAACTCGTTTTATTTAAACTGTTGAATACTTAATATTTATTCCGTTATTCATAGCCAAAAACCGTACGATATAAAAATATTTCTAATTATTTTCATTTTTTCAGAGTCAACTGTATAGGGCTTTTCTTAGTACAAGTTCTCTTCGTTCATTACCCATGCCAAATCTATAAAACATTGTTTAGAAGTGTAGCAAAGGTTTGTTAATGGTTCAATTCTTGTTCCACTACTATCTTTGTTAGCTAAAACTTTTATTGTTTTAATAGTCTTTTGTTTAATTCCCACAATGCTGTTTTGTTGCTATCCCATTTCAAAAACGTTACTGCTTCCTCAAAGCATAACCATTTATAATTGAAGTGTTCTTTAGATAATGATATGTTTTTTGTAGGGACTTTAACTCCAAAAGAAAATTCTTTTATTACATAAACCTCTTCTCCCCAAAGGAATCCTCCAACTACATCTTCTACTGATAGTGAAGACACAGAATCTAATTGTATATATGGACATTCTCTTGTAATACGAGCCTCTTCAAACGCTTCCCGTTTTGCTGATTCAATAGGAATCTCACCGTCTTCTCCGCCACCAGCTATTCCTTGCCAATAACCATAATCACTTCGGTTAAAAATGGCATATTGAATAGAATCGGCAGTTTTTATATAAGGAAATATCAATACTTGATATGGTGCTCTCATTACTTAACCTCCTCTCGAAAATAAGTTTTAAATCAATATGAATAAAGAGCCGCCATCACAATTCTACATTATTAATGCAGGTTTATAATGTCGGCCCTCTATTTTTAAATAATTTTATTTTTCATAAACAGGCTTACTCTTAACAGAGGAAAAACTGATTATTTCTTGTCGAATTTGTTTAGCATGGTTTTTCCTAAATGTTAGCAGTACCCTATATTATTCAATTGCGCCAGCAACATCATAATCATTTAAATCTAATTCAATCGTTTGTCCGAGCGCTAGTTTAGCAAGTTCCGCTCCTAGATATGGACCAGCTGTTAAACCCGAAGCTCCTAATCCATTCGCAACGAGAATTCCTTCAAAGTTAGGTAGCGGTCCGATAACAGGTAAGAATCCTGGTGTAAATGGTCTGAATCCAACTCTCGTTTCAAGCATTGTAGCATTTTCTAAGCCAGGTGCAACTGTTAATGCCTTATGAAATACTTCATGTAAACCACCTGCTGTTACACGATGATCGAAACCAGTATCATTCTCATGTGTTGCACCAATTACGACATGCCCATTGTCAAACGTTAAAATATATTGATCGTTCGGTGGCATAACAACTGGCATATTTTCTGTTGCTGTATTCTCGATTTGCAGATGAACAATTTGTCCTTTTTGGAATGTAACTAAGAAATTAATTCCTAATGGTTTCAAGATTTCATTCGCCCATGCGCCTGCAGTTACAATAACCTTTTCCGCTAAAATTGTTTCATCGTTTACTGTAACTCCCGTAATATGATTTCCTTCACGGACTAATATAGCATCGCCTTTTATGAAAGTTGCACCATGTTTTTTCGCAGCACTTATTAATGCATTGCGTAATAATCTTCCATTTACTCGTGCAGCACCACTAATATGAACAGAACTATATTCGTCTGATAATGCTGGGAATAATTTTTTTGTTTCTTCAGCTGATAAGCGAGTTATTTCACCAATCTCCGGGGCATCTTCACGTCGTTTATAAGCTCGCTCTTCCATTTGATCTAACTTTTTCTCGTCAGTATGTAAACTAATTGCACCTACACGATTATATCCTGTGTCAGTTTCACCGTCTTCTTCTAATTGCTGAATTAACGAAGAATAGTAACGTGCACCACCTTTAACGATTTTATACCATGCTTTATTACGGCGCTGTGATAGCCATGGACATACAATACCTGCTCCTGCATCGGTTGCTTGCCCTAATTGTTGGCGATCCACGATAGTAACATTCGCACCTGCCTTAGCAAGATGATAAGCAGTAGACGCTCCTAAAATTCCTGATCCAACTACAATATACGATTTCATTTCAAACACCTTTTCTCTTTTGCTAATTATATAAATATAAGAACATTCCTTAGTATAATGGAAGGAATGCTTTTTTCAATGTACTCATCACAATTAATTGTTGCAGCATTGTGACTTCCTTAATCATTATTTTTTCTTCTTACGGAATAATTCAATTGTTTTATAGCCTTGTGAAAGGATTTCTATCATTTTCTCTAGACGTTTTTCACGTGTTTTTTCTTGTTTCACAGAAAAAAGATTACGTGCCCAATCTTTTTGGTATCCAGGCGTTAAACTTTGATAAAACTTAAGTTCATTCGGATGATTAGCTAATAATGCTTCAACATCTTTAATTCGATCGGTATAATCGGCAACACATTGACTCATAGCAGATGTTTTTGTTGTTTTTTTCTTTTCACGTTTTAAACCAACAACAGTAAAGACTTCATCCATACTTACCATTCGTGCAAATTTAATATCGCTTTCTCCCACATAACCATCTTCTCCAACGTTTAATGCCGGAAACATTTCATCACGGTGAATAAACGTACTATAACGCGCATTACCTTTTTTCGGATATGCGAAGAATACGTAACCTTTTTCAATTAGTAATTCTTCATTACTAATAATAAAATTCGTTTGTTTCACCATTTCATCAAGCGTTTCTACAAATATAAAGATAGCATCGTGTTCTTTTGAGAATGCAGTTTCTTTACCTGTAAAAATGTCATAATCACTTGGTTCGTTAATAACGACCATATTTGTATACTTATTAAGTTTCAATTTATCAATAACTGACATAATAATCTTCCTTTACATTCAAAATTCATTGTACATACTTTTTCGTACTGTTCTAGTGTATTATATGTATTAAGAAAATCAAACTTTAAATCGTATTATTCTGCTGCAAAAGAACATAATTCTTTACTAGATGGGGTGGTTTTATGCCATATGTAATCCGAGATGAAGGGCTAGTTTTACAAGGGGATGATGGAAAAGAACCAATTTTTCATACATATGAAGAAGCTGAGGAAACATTAAAAACATTAACTATACCGCAGTTTCCGAAACATATTAGAAGAAAACCATTTACACCAAAAATAATAAAGATAGCCGCTTCTGAATAAGAACCGGCTATCTTTATTATTCATAACTTAATAGCAAATAAAGTATATAAAAACTCTTTATATTGATCTTCTGTAATTTCACGCTTAGTTTTTTCCCCATGAATAATTTCGGTTAAACTTGTATTCGTTAATGAAATATGGCCAGAGTTCGTCAACTTTACTGCAATTGGTCCTTTATTAAAAATAGACTTCTCATCTTCTATCACTCTTCTTTGAACATCATTTACTACTATCTCATCAATAATATGTTTATAAAAAGCATGACAAACTTTCCATTCCCCAGCAGCATCTATTCTTTCTAAAACATAATTTCCTTTATTCGTATCTTTCCGTCTCACCCGGTACGAACCATTTTTTGAAGAAACCGACTCGCCCGTAAAAGGTACAGGAACAAGAGGTACTAACGAAGCTATACCTACATCAATTAAATACTGTACATTATCATAAGTTAAAATAATTGTTATATGGCCATCCTCAAGTGCCCATGCATTTATATCGTTTTTATAAACCGTACCTAATGCCAGTTGTACATCATAGCCACAGTCTCTTAAGAAATAGTAAAAAAGAGTATTTAATTCGTAGCAAAGTCCACCATGGGAACTAGTTAAAATTTTCTCTCGTAAGTTTTCCAGAGAGATTTGATTCGTATTTCGTGCTATAACATCTAAATTCTCAAATGGTATAGTGTGCGCAAACGAAAAGAGTATGGTAGGTAATTCTTCAAACGTTACATCATTACGTTTTTTAAGATTTAATCTTGTGAAAAGCTGATCTTGTAAACTTGTCATATTTAGCACCCCTTAAAAATTTATAAGTTTAAATAATATATGCTGATTGTAAATTTTAAGGGGCACTGTAACAATGTACATTTCATTTAACTGTACCGGTACAAAAATTACGATTCACATAGGAGGTGTCATTACACATGTTTTTTGTAATCACTTCTTTTTGGGGCAAATCAAAAGCTACGAATATAAATTTAATAGTTTATCTATAGGCAAATTATTACTATCACTTAAATCAACAAAATATTGAAGTTGCCACGTTTGGCTCTTTTTAGCTTGATTACTAACAGTGGTATCCCAAACAGGATAAATTCTCATTGCCATTTTCCCTGTTTGACTTTGTGTTCTCAATATTTTTTCTTTAAGAAGAATCTCTTTAGGAAAAATAAATTGCCCTAGTTTATTATCAGCAATACAAGTGATTACTAATAAATCAGGAGCAGCTTCATAAGAGAAAGCTCTATTTCGCATATTTTCATCTTTCTCCCAAAAAGAAACAAATTGACCAATTTTATTAGGTGTAACTTTTGATTTTCTAAAACGAATGGTTTTGTTATTTAAGTGGAATAAACATCCGGCATATTCTGCGTTTTGCTTTTCTTCTTTTAGATTCGTAATCATTAAGTTGTTAGGTTTGTAAACTATATTATTTAAATTTTGGATTATATTATTAAAATTGTTCAAAAAAACTCCCCCTTTATTCATCTCTTAGTTTACCACAAACATCAGTTCTTCTATATCGTATATAATTATGAACTAAGTGAAATGGGGGAATTTAGCAGGATATAATTATTACTTTAATGTACTTAGTTTTTCAATTGCTTGTTGTTCAGTTGCTAAGTAAAAAATGTCATTTCCTTTATTACATTCATAAATAAAATCTTTTAAGCTTTTACTAGTATACATAGAGAAATCTCCAACAATAGCAATCTTTACCTTATAGTTTATAAACTTTTGAAGGATATCGCCCGCAAGCCGTGTTTTTAGGTCAAAGAAATCTTCACTTATTAAAGATTTATGGATAATAATATGTTTCGCATCTACCTCATTTTGAACTGTTGCCATAGTATCTAATGCAGACTGAACATCCGATATTAATACCTTATCGTTCCTAATGACCGCAATATTGATTCCATCGATTACTACTTTCTTTATTTCCATAGTCCCACCTGTACAGAGATAATAAAGTTGTTTAATTTACAATAAAGTCATTTAAAAAATAATATAGTAGTTTAAAAATCCTTCTTCTACTAACGAGGCAGGTTAGTGGAAGAAATAGCAAGTGGGTTTAACTAGGAGAAGTGTCGATGACATTACAGAAGACACCGAGGTGTCTTCTGTTTTTTAAATTAAGGATATCGATAAATTAAGATTTATTTACTTAACATTGTACTTATTTTCGGACCGAGGCATCTAATCGGTGAGTATATACAAACCAAGTAATGCTTGCTGTTAATAATGTTGACGAAATTAAAGCTGTAAGAACACTATATGTTTGCCAAATAAGTATCGTTGACCAATCGAAGGCAAAAAACATTATACACTGGGCAATAGTAGCGATTAGGAAAATAATTGTTACGATTGTTCTCTTTTTTGTCATTGGCTGCTGCTCATTCGTTTTCCCTTTTCTTAATCCTAAGAAAAATAACAGAACGGCTAATAGGCAAAGAATAATTGTGGTAGACGACAAAATGATGTCCAAAAGCTGTGTGCCACTTATCTCATATGACTGAGTTAGATTGCCGTTTAATATATTTTTAACTTGTAGTACCAGGTTTATATTGGTATTTGCGCCGTTGCTCAGTAAGCAGATGGCTGTTCTTTCATTTGGCAGTATGGCTACTTTGGTACTAAAATTTGGATTACCCCCAGTGTGTTCTATAAACGTTTGTTCGGCGTTTACCGACCAACCTGCCGCATAATACATATCATTGACAGCCGAAACAGACATATCACCTCTATGTGATTTTTCGATGGCCCTGTGAAATATTTCGGGTATGTCCTGCACGATACCCATCTGTATGCCCATCCAACGCGCCATATCTTTTGTATTAGAAATGATATAGCCGGCAGGTTTATTCCCGGTATAATACGGAGCGTTAAATGGAGTTGTTATAAAAAAGGAAGAACGGTAACCCTGTGCTAACTGTCCAGTGGCTTGAGCATCTTCTTTATAAACATACGTCTGGTGAAGACCTAAGGGTAGAAATACTTGCTCCTTCATAAAGTCTTCATAGCTTTGTCGTGATACAATCTCAATAACCAAACCCAATACGTCATAATTAACGGTTCCATAGTTATATTGTTCACCAGGAGAGAACGCCAATTCTGCATCTACCAGCGTTTCCACAGTCTTTTGCAACATATCAGGCGTATTACCTTGTGGAATATTTTGAAGATGTCTAATATTTGTTAGGCCGCTGGTATGGTGAAGAAAGTTATTTAGTGTAAGGTTTTGCATATCAACAGGTTTACCTTGATACTTTAACGTAAACCAAGGTAAATATTTTTGGATAGGGTCAGTCATTGATAGCAGCCCTTGCTCTTCCAATAGCAAAATCCCCATACCAGTAAAAGCTTTACTCACCGAGGCCAACTCATAGAGTGTATTTTCACTTGCAGACAGTCCCTTTTCAAGATCTGCATACCCAGAAGAAAAGTAGAACACTTCACCATCAGCAAGTATTGAGAGTGACATTCCAGGCACACCTGACGTACGACAGGCATCATCTAGCAATGCTTGTATTGCCACAGATTTCGAATCTGACAACGCATAACTTTGTGTTACGAATCCTGAGAATAATATAAATATCGTTAATACAAAAACAATAGTCTTTTTCATACACTCTCCTTTCTGAAGAATTATAAGGGTATAAATAACTTGTTTTTATAACTATAAACTAAATTCTGATTTATATTTCTATTTATCTATATAATATCAAATAATTGTGAAGAGTTACACTTAAACTAACGGGGGCGTTAGTTTAATAAGAAGTAAACAACTTTATTATTCATTTTTTAAGCATTACATAAGCAGATGGATATAATTTGAAACAACTTTAAAGAGCCTTGCTGCATATAGAATGTAGTAAGGCTCTTATCTTTTTTAATCAAAATTCAATAACTTTATTATCACTATACACCACCCCTTTATAATTTACACAGTATGAGTAAAATTGTTTTACAAAACTTCGTATTAATCATAGATTAAATTAGCCACAGCTATTAAAATCGCCTCTATTTTTTGTTGTAAATATCTATTTTTTATTACTAATACGGTCAATGAAATTAATGATAGTTTCTCTTTTTTATATTTTTTAATATATATATGGGATTACTTTTACTTGTTATAAAAATATTGTGGAGTAACATAACTTAACAAACTATCCAAAGTGTTAATCTCGGCATATGGTTGTATTTTGGTAGTATTCTTGATTTTCTGAGGGTTAAACCACACACCTTTTATATTTGCATTTTGAGGACCAGCAATATCCTTTTCTAAGTCATCCCCAACAAATAAAGTATTTTCCGGTTGTAAATTTAACTTATTTAATGCTAGTTCGAATATACGTTTATCAGGTTTACTAAATCCCACTTCTTCAGAAATAATGATTGTTTCAAAATACTTATTTAAATTCGTGTTAAATATTTTAGCTTTTTGCCTCTGAGTTGAGCCATTTGTTATAATTCCAACTTTACAGTGCTTCTTTATTTGATTTAAGAAATGAATAGTATTTTGGTCTATTGAAAAACATCTAGGGAAATTATTATTCCAAAAATCTTGGATGTAATTGCGTGGCAATCTATACCTTGGCGTGAATTCATCAAACAATGATTCTAAAACTGTCGTTTTATTACTTATGCCATATTCTCTTTTATCGTATTCTTTGAATTTCTGTAACATGTTGCTTTTAGCCGCACCATCTACATTTTCATAACACTTTTCTAAAACAATTAAAAATAATGCCTCTACTGCTTTATCCCTATCAAGTAATGTATCATCTAAATCAAACAGCATCGCTTTATAACCCATCAAATCATTTCACAACCTTTCTAGCATTATATAAATCTCTCCAAGTTTGTACCTTTAAACTTTTGGTTTAGCAAGAACATTGTTATGTAGTGATTAACGATTAAATAGAAACTAGATGAAAGAAATCCAAAGTTCTCGGCGCACACTCTAGTATTACGGTAGCTTCTTCTATATTGAAATTCCTTTTCCTCTTTTGGTAAAGAAGCAAAAGTATATTTTCGCGAATTTTAAGAAACTACATACAATTCACGTTATTATACATTAGTTTTTCGTAAATATTAATCGTACATCAATTCATACGATAAGTTTTTTAAAACAATTATTTCTCCATAAAAAAGTAATATAGCTAATAATATTTTTTAGTAGTAAACGTCCTATGAAGTTTACTACTGTATCTCCACATAAACTCCAGATAGTACGGCTATAATGACTACCAGAGGTGATATTATGAAAAACTATCATATTCTCGTGGTAGAGGACGATCAAGAAATTCAGGAATTAATTAAACAATTTTTAATGACACAGCATTATACAGTGGTAGTCGCTTCAGATGGACTAGAGGGTATGACACAATTTAATAAGCAATCATTTGATTTAATTCTTCTAGATGTCATGATGCCCAATCTTAATGGGTTTGAAGTTTCTAAAATGATTCGAAGTCAGTCAAACGTACCAATTATTATGCTAACTGCGTTGGAAGAAGAGGAAGATCAAATGAAAGGATTCGACCTTGGGATCGATGATTATATAACAAAGCCCTTTTCATTTCATGTTTTGATTAGACGAGTCGAAGCTGTACTTAGAAGAAGTTATGATAAAAATGTAAATAATCATTTGATATTTAAAGAAGTGCGTATCGATGTGGATGCATATAGAGTATATGTAAATGACGTTGAAATTATATTAACGACAAAAGAGTTTGAAATTCTACAACTACTATTTCAAAATGAGAGAAAAGTACTTACAAGAGAAAATATCGTAGAGAAGGTTTGGGGGTACGATTATTTTGGAGAAACACGAATAATTGATACACATATTAAAAATCTACGTAAAAAATTAGCTATCCCTTATATTAAAACAATAAAGGGTATTGGTTATAAAATTGATGAATAGTATTGTGAAACTCATGAAGATGAAGCAAATTACTTACAAACTCTTTATGACTACATCTCTCATTTTGTTATCCTTTGCAGTATTGATTTATTTAACTTTATACTTCTTTCTCCCTACGTTTTATGAGCAATATAAAACAGATCAACTTCAAACAGGGATAAACGAAATCATTGATAAATCTAAAAATCTTACGTTTCAAGATGCGATACCACTTTTTGATGAATACGCAAAAAAAAATAATGCGATGCTTTATCTTCAAAATAAAGAAGGAGTAATTATTTACTCTCCTTCATTTTCTTTTATTCAAAGTGGTACGCAAAAAACAGTAGTTACTAAAGCAACACGATTCGAGAATGCAAGTACCCTTAGCAATTCATATAACGCTACGAAACCAATTCAATTTCAAGATGGTAGTTTAACGCTTGTAGTGTTTGCTACATTTCAACCGATTGATGAAGCTTCACAGGTTTTAGTACGCTTTCTCCCCTATATTAGTATCATTGTGCTCGTTATTGGTATAGGGAGTGCTTATTTTTATTCCAGGTTTATTACAAAGCCACTTATTTATATTAATGAAGGTGCACAAAAGATGGCAAATTTAGATTTCTCCGAAAAAATTGAGGTTCGCTCTACAGATGAGTTAGGAGAATTATCTAATAGTTTGAATGACATGTCTATTAACTTGCAACAAGCTATGTTTGATTTAAAAAAAGCAAATGAACAATTAAAAAATGATATTGAAAAAGAAAGAGAAATAGAAACAAAACGCAGAGAGTTTTTTGCGATTGTAGCACATGAATTAAAGTCCCCTCTTACTGTAATGAAAGGATACTTAGAAGGAATGATATACAATATTGGCCCTTATCAAAATCGCGATCAATATTTAAAGAAGAATCATCAAATTATTGAAAGTATGGAACAATTAGTTCGTGAAATTTTAAGCGTATCGAAATTAGAACAACACACCTTCAAACTAAAAGTAGAGAAAGTTAATCTTTCAAAATTAATAGGGACAATTACAAAAGATCTCGAATTTTTTGCTTCTCAAAAAAACATCGAAATAATAAAAGAAATTGATTTTGGCCTTGCTATTTATACAGATTGTGCCCTTTTAGAAAAAGCATGTAAAAATATTGTCCATAATGCGGTTATGTATTCACCACATAATGAAAAAGTCTATATAAAGTTAAGTGAGGATTCTAAACAAAGTCAAATCGAAATGCAAATTATAAATACAGGTGTCAATATTAAAGATGAAGAGATACAACAAATTTTCAAACCATTTTATCGAATTGAAAAATCAAGGAATCGAAATACTGGAGGAAATGGTTTGGGGCTATATATTGTTAAACAAATTCTTGAAACGCTAGATATAAATTATTCAATAAAAAATATGGAACATAGTGTACAATTTTGCATGAGTATTCCATTATCTAAACACAAAAACAAACAAACTCTCCTTTAAATAGGACGAGTTTGTTTGTTTTTGTGGTAAGTATAAACTTATTAACAGGTTTTTCGTTTAATGATATATATTGCTTCTTAAATGGTAATTATCATAAGTGGTGACAAACTGTATTCAATTTACATATTTATCTTTTACTATAACAGCAAAAACGAAATTCCGCTTAGCAGCAAATTAGATTCTCTTATTTGAGATGCATTTCATCTATGAAACTGAAAAGGAAGATGAAAAATGCATATTTCCCTCCATTTTTCAGATTAATTTAAAATTCTTTTATGGTAAGCTATATGTAAAGATTAAACATAAAACATAAAGGATGATTCGTATGCAAATAAGGCCACAAGTAAGTGAATATAACTCCTATTATGCAACGTATACCAACTTGGTATCAGACGGAAATATCATACATATTCTAGAACAACAAATGAAGGAAACGAATCTCTTATTAAAGGAAATTTCTGATAGTGAGGGACTTTTCCGGTATGTTCCTACTAAATGGAGTATAAAAGAAGTAATGGGTCATATAGCAGATACAGAACGGATTATGGCGTATCGATTGCTATCTATCGCTCGAGGCGAGACAGCAGAACTTCCAGGCTATAATGATGATATGTATG
The DNA here is from genome assembly GCF_056738645.1 of Bacillus sp. PK3-067. NCBI lineage: Bacteria > Bacillati > Bacillota > Bacilli > Caryophanales > Bacillaceae > Bacillus > Bacillus sp. PK3-067. Next base: position 2,647,947 of record NZ_CP096490.1, read on the forward strand.
TTCTTAGAGCTGCTTTTGATAAGCAATCTATGCAAGATCTTCTTGAGAATTTAATAGTTGTTCGCCAATCTACCCTGTATTTACTTAGAAGCTTAGATAAAGAAGCTTGGTCACAAAGAGGAAATGCGAATAATTCTGAAGTTACAGTTCGTGCATTAGCATACATCATTGCTGGTCATGAGCTTCATCATCTTCAAATTATAAAAGAACGTTACCTTGGTTCTGATGTATATCCAGCAACTTAATATTTGAAGAAAAAGAGTCCTATTTATGTAGGGCTCTTTTTCAGAATTTATAACGGATTAGCGCTTAGAACCATGGCAATTAAATGTCTTTATTTATAAAATTCACCACATAATATATATGTTATCCCCTCTTATTCTGTACATAATTTTATTTAGGCTGATATACTATAAACACAATAGTTCTGGAAAGGTGATGATATTATGTATGAACAACAAAATAATAGAGATAGAGATCAAAAAATGATGTTTTCTATGCAAGGAGTTCCCACAAATAAAATTAACATGAATCAATTACCTAAATGGATTAGTATTTTTGGCTATTGTGCCTTTGGTTGGATGATAGTATTTAGTTTAATTATGATTGTAGGTTTGATTCTACAATAACTATACAGATACACAGGTAAATGGGACAGCATTTAGATTATATATCTAGGTATTGTCCCGTTTTTTATGTGTAATTATCCCATGATAGGTAACCAATTATAATAAAAAGAACTTGTAGAATATCCTACAAGTTCTTTTAAAAATATTATTAAAACGGGAACGACAAACTATTTTAACATTCAGTACAGGGAGACCATTTTGATTATGGCTTGATTTTATTATAAATCAAATATAAGCTTTTGAAAGGTCTAGTTTTTGAAAAATATGTGAATTAAACAGCTACGATGTTTATATTAGATTTCATTTATGACTAACTTCTTCTTACTTAAATACACTGCACGATCTGATTTTTTAGCAACCTCCTGTGAGTGAGTCACAACAATAATGCATTTATTCTCTTTATGTGCAAGTTCTTGAAACAGTTCTATTATATCCATTGCGGTTTCCTCGTCGAGGTTTCCTGTCGGCTCATCTGCAATCAGTAAATCAACATTACAAGATAGTGCTCGAGCAATTGCTACACGCTGTTGTTGTCCACCGCTTAGTTGCAATACGTTTCGTTTCGCTTCAAGTTCTGTGAGTCCTACCCTCTTTAATAATTCTAATGCTCTTGCTGTTTTATTTTGCACTTTAACACCTGTAATTTCCATTGCTGTTAAGACATTTTGAAGAGCGGTCATATAGGTAATTAAGTTATAAGATTGGAAAATTACAGATACATTTTGATTACGGTATCGATCCAAACCAATTTTTCTAATATCTTTGCCATTATACAGTACATAACCATTTTTAGGGACATCCAGTCCACAACCTAAGCTCAGAGTTGTGGTTTTACCAGATCCAGATGGTCCTAAAATCGTGTAGAAATGTCCTTTTTGAAAAGAAAAGTTAACATTATCTAGTATCGCTACATTTTTCCCATTACTTTCATAATAATAATCCAAATTTTTAAACTGTAAAATCGTCTCCATATCGAGCCTCCTCATTCATCTTTTAAAAGAATTTGTTTTGGGTTTAAACGTAGAATAGATAATGCTGGAAGAAGCGTTGCTATTATAGCAATACCTAGTCCAATCCCCCCCATTTTCCCTACATCTTCTCCTGTTACACTTACATCAATTTTATCAATTGGATCTTCTTTTTGATTTTGTAGAGTACCACCAGGTCCAGCCATCATTACAGTACCATGTTGCGAGGTATCTGTTTCTTCGCTCGCAGTAGCTATTTCATTCGAAAGTAAATTATCCCCGATATATTGAGAAACTTTAGCTCCTGTTGTTATGGATAATCCAAATGCTAAAATAGCGACACATACTACTTCTACTACGAACTGTGCCATCAGTTTCCACTTTTTCTCTCCAATGGACAATAGAATTCCCATTTCTTTACGACGTCCTTTAATTGATAGCATAATGATTAATCCTAAAATAATCGCACCTGCAATCGATACAATATAAATAATCATTTGAGAAGTCGAAGAGATATTTTCGATAGGACCAATCATTTGCTTGTACAATGAATCATGCGCATCTAATTTATAATAATTAAAATCAATATTAGATTTTTTTGCTTCTTTTTTAAATGCATCAATATATTGTGGGTCATTCAAGAAATACACGACTTGAACACTACTTATACCTTGATCCACTTCTAATTTTTTCATAGTTGAATGTGGCATATATAGTTTATTAGCCGGATCCATTATAGGAGGAGCCTGTTGACTCATTGCTTGCTCATTGGTTTCGTAAATACCGATAATTTCAACCTCAAGGGTTTCCTTCTTATCCCCTGATTGTACTTTAACTTTGTCTCCTACTTTCAAATTGTTTAATTCCGCTAATCGTTTTTCCATTAAAGCTACATTCTGATCCTTCATTTGCTCTGTAATTGGTTTTCCATCAATGATTTTACTTTTTCCGTTTTTAAAGCTTTCTTGTAATGCAGTCTTGCGAACTCCCTCAATCATAAAAGAAGCATTCATATCTATTTCTGTACCAGAGCTTGAACCGCCTCGCACAGCCGCCATTCCCGCTTTACCTTCTTCTTTTCCTTCTGAAGCTCCTACTAGTTTAAGTCCATCAGAAATACCGAAAGTGTTAGCTATGTAATTATAGTCTTTTACATACTTGTACTTTGCTAATTGATCTGTTTCTTTTGTATCGAGCTGCGGCGGATTTGGCATTTCTCCAGTTTCCTTAGCTTTTTGACCTAATTTGTCGAAATCAAGACCTAAAGTAACATCTGCACCAAGTTTTTTTCTTGCAGCATCCGCTGCTTTTTTTGATGCATTTTGGATTGTGTAACCTGAAAGAACCAAATTTGTAACAATCAGAAAAACTGCCATCAAAATTAATGATGTTCCTATCCTTTTTTTCATACTGAGAATTGCTCGTTTCATAAAATTCATTTTTTCTTACCTCCTTGATATCTTGTATTCTATATAGGTTATCTAGAGTTTATATGGAGCTAATCGGTAGTTTAACTAGAGATATAAGGAGTTTATGTGTAGTTATTTACCTGTTTCAGAAAAGCTAGAACACAAATTCAAAAACGCAGCCGTTTTTGAATATTGGTAAGGAGTTATTCCGTTTAATAAATTTATATAAAAGAAAAGGTTAAGATTAATTTAATGTATGTAGCACAAAAAATATTTACTGTGTAATTTCTATACAATAAATATAGAGAAACCTATTTGGATATCTATAATAGGGATTTTAATATAGTTACTGTATCTCATACAAATCACGTCACTTTAAAAGGTGCATCTTTTAATACGAAAATAAGCAATTTAATATTCTTTTATATGAATAAGAATATTAAATTACTTTTTAGATTTTAGTATAATTTATTTATAGTTTTATTTTATTGCAAGCTTTATAATATGATATGCAAATTTATCACCTACTATTAGGAAAAGAGAATATTTTATAATTAATTTACACCATAAATTTTGTCCATGTTTTAAACAATATGTATTTTGGAGGAGGTTAATTTGATTTTTTCAAAACTCATTGATCGGTACGCCTTATATGATTTACACAAAAAAAGAAGTGTAGCGTTTCAGTATACTTCCCTTTCTAACACTTCATTAAATATAAAGGACATAGAATCTTTTTATAAAGTAAAACCATCACATATTCATTTTGACATTAAGCATTCAAAACAGGAAAAGGAATACATGGCTGGGCAATTCAAATATAAAAGCTCAGTTCAATCCGGTGATTCACGCAACGACTCTGTAACTGGGGAATTATTCTTACATAAAAATGAAAATGCACCTCATATTATCTTTGTTCACGGTTGGAGAATGGATTCTAACGAACGTGTAAAAAAAATATTCCACGACCATATGACCAACCTGAAGTGGAATATGTATTATTTCACTCTACCCTATCATTTTGAAAGAAAACCCGATCAATCCTTATTCAGTGGAGAGTATATGGTAAGTGCAAATATTGAACGAACAGTACAAGCAACTAGACAAGCGATAGCTGATTTACGAGCTTTGATTAAATGGATTAAAGCAAATAAAAATGGTCCCCTGATTCTAATAGGGATTAGTTTAGGCGGATTTATTACTAACTTAACCTCTCTTGTTGAAGAAGAAATTGATGTGTTAGCATCCATTTTCTATGCAAATCGACTTTCTTATTCTATTTGGAATACAATTCCGGGTAAATTTATTAGAGAAGACTTGGAACATCATGGTGTTACGTATGATGATTTAATAGATTATTGGAAAATCACTGAACCGAGTCAAGCATTGCCAAAAGTAAAAAAAGAAAATATTTTATTAATTTCAGGTAAGCATGATCTATATGTGCATTCTGAGGATACAGACTACTTGTGGGAATCTTGGGAAAGACCTCCACGATATATTTATACATGCGGGCATGCCGGGATCGTTCTTAAACGTAAAAAAATTGCAACTGATACTATTGATTTTATTCAAAATCGATTGAACTCCCCACACTTATCAATGTCATGCCTTAAATCGCGAGATTACTAAGTACAAAATCTTATACTTGTATTGTTATATTTTTTACTAGTCACCTTTGTAAATCTTAGCCCCAAGCCTTACACGATTGAAAATAAAATAAAATAAATAACTAAGGAACTAATTTACCATATGGAAAAACATTGCTCAGCATTTTCACCAGTGGTCCCTGTATATGAAATATTACATACAAAAATCTTTATGTATTACGTTATTAATTTAAAAATAAATTATTCATCCATTAATCTATACCATCCATATTTACAGTTATGGATACCCTAATTACATATGAAAAAGAGAGAAGAACATTGGTTAGTTCTTCTCTTTTTGTTTATTTTTAAGATAACCATCTATAAAATTTTGCTTTTCATAATTCTTCATGAGTCTAGAAAAGAAATTTTTCTAATGTACATAATTACAACGACATTAAACCTCTTTGCTCTTAAATCCACTACTTGTATTATTGATTGCATGAAACTCCTTCTTGAGAAAGGTTTTAATTTCCGAATATTCTGTTGACCGTTATAACATATCCAATTTACAATTTAATTGTGGTGTTCTTTCACAATTAAACTACTTAGAATACACTTCATTTATTTGAAAACAATTACAAATAGAGGTGCTAAAATGAAAACTAGAGTAAATCCAGAATTATTACAAGGGTTAGAGATGTTTCCGGATCTCGATTTACGCCCAGAAAATTTGCAATCAATCAGAGAAGGAATAGCTCAAATGAGACCACCTACCGTTGTTGATGACTCTCTTTCTTTAACAGATAAAGTCATTGTTGGGCCTGATGATAATCTGTTACCATTACGAATTTATCGTCCAAAATCAAATCATGAATCTTTACCTGTCTTATTATGGATACATGGTGGAGGTTATATCTTAGGGTCTATAGATGATAACGATGATACTTGTATGAGGTTTGCAAAAGAAGCTAGCTGTGTGGTCGTGTCTGTAGACTACCGCTTAGCACCTGAACACCCTTACCCAGCACCAATTGAGGATTGTTATTCAGCTTTAAAATGGATTGCTGATAATGCAAAGTCATTAAACATTGATTCGAATCGAATTGGGGTTGCAGGAGTAAGCGCTGGCGGTGGACTAACAGCAGCATTATCATTATTAGCACGAGATCGAAAATATCCTTCAATTTGTTTACAAATGCCACTATATCCAATGATTGATGACAGAAATGATACACCTTCAGCGAATGAAATTAAAGAGGGATTTGTTTGGAACCAAAAGGCAAATGAAGCTGGCTGGAAAATGTATTTAGGAGAAATGTATGGAACGGATCAAATCCCTGCCTATGCAGCACCTTCTCGAGCTGAGGATTATAGTGACTTACCGTATACTTACACATTTGTTGGTCAATTAGATCCATTCCGCAGCGAAACATTAACCTATGTAAGCAAACTAGCACAAGCTGGTGTTGATGTGGAGTTTCATTTATATCCAAATGCCTATCACTGGTTTGAAGGGTTAAATCCAAATGCCGATGTATCTATTTATGCTGTGAACGAAATAGTACAAGCAATAAAGACTGGTTTCAAACGAGTATCCAAGGTTGAGGCTTAATCCCATTACAAGAGAAACACTTATAAATAGTATATATGTATTTATCATTTAAATATAATAGCCGATTCTAAATAAGAATCGGCTATTAATATGTAAAATCCGCCTAATATATCAAGGTTGAGAAACAGATATAAGATGTTTAGGCGATGTGTTTATTTCCTCTGCTAATGCTTTTATGTTCATCATGATTTGAAGTATTTCTTCTTTTGTTGTTCTTGGGTTGATAGAGCAAAGTCGAATTACTACTTTTTCTTTTAATTTAGTCGTACTTAGCATAGCAAATCCTCTTTGATTAATTTCTTCCACCAATTTTTTGTTTATTTCATGAATTGTATCTGTAGATGTTAGCTCACATGGAATATAACGAAAAGTAACAATTCCTAATTGGGCAGGTGTTACTACTTCCCAATCTTTTTCTTTCCTTAAAAACTCTTCAACTTGTTCAGCTAGCATAATGCCATGATCAATTGCCTCACGAAAAGCTGTAACTCCGAATGCTTTAAAAGAAAGCCATACCTTTAATGCTCTAAATCTACGAGAAAGTTCAATTCCACGCTCCCCAAAATTCACTTTTTCTTCTATATTAGTTTCTGTATCCTTAATATACTCTGGGATCATACGGAATGTTTCACTTAAATATTGGCTATTTCGAATAAGTACACAACCAACATCATAAGGCTGAAAAAGCCATTTATGCGGGTCTAACGTTAAAGAATCGGCACGATGAATTCCACTTAATAACTCCCTTCCTTTTTCACTGAGAATTGCTGCAGCCCCATAAGCCCCATCCACGTGTAGCCATATATCTTCATCACCACATACATCAGCCAATTCATCGAGGGAGTCCACCGCTCCGCAATTCGTTGTCCCTGCATTAGCAATAACACAGAATGGTTTTTTCCCTTTTAATCGATCTTCTTTTATTTGTTTTCTTAAAGTACTAACTGAAATTTTTAAGTCTTCATCTGTCTCAATTCGGCAAATTTGATGCTGTTTAAAACCTAATACTTTAAGTGCTCGATCTACAGAAAAATGAGTTTGGTTAGAAAAATAAACAATCGCATTTTCTATGTCATTATTCAGCTTGACCTGTCTCGCTACAGTAAGTGCAGTCAAATTAGCCATGGAACCACCACTGACAAATAATCCTTCAGCTGAATCAGGGAATCCTAGCATTGATTTTAACCAGTTAATTGTCGTTAATTCAATTTGTTCGGCACCTGCACCTACTATCCAAGCTGTAGGAAATACATTAAACCCACTTGCTAAAAAATCTGCTAATACACCAACATAATTATTAGGACCTGGCACAAAAGCCATAAAATGAGGATGATCCACATGAGTAATTTGATTAAACACATTGTTATTAAGAAAATGAAGTAATTCTTTTGGATTAGATCCGTTTTCCGGAATCGTTTCAATTAGCTTGTCTCTAAAAATATTACTATCAATCGTTTCTGAAACTGGTTTACTTTTTAAATGATTCATATGATCAACAATTAAGTCAACCGCTTGATATCCTAACTGACGCATTTCTTCGGCTGATAACTGTAATTTTTTTGTCATTTGATTTACTCCTATTCTATTTAAAAAGGCGAGTTCTTGCTCGCCTTTTCATTTTTTATAATTTGTAATCACAAATTGTTTGTATTGGATTTTGAAGAATCGTGTTGATTAACCCCTGGATGTGATTTAATATTTCCTGTATTTTCTCTGTTTCATATACCATTTGATCATATCCAAACTTTATTGTAAGTCTTTCTTCAGGGAAGCACATAATTCCATACTTTACATGTGGCTCATCAACAACTTCGTAATCCGTGATAGCAAAATGTCTGTTTTCATTTGAAGAAAAGATTGCTGGATTAGTTGGATAGTTTTCAAAAACCCAAAGATGGTCAGTCAACTCAGTTTTTAATTCACTTTGCTTTTGTATATCAACAAATGAATAGTATGCATACTCATTACATTTCAATGTCTCTAGTTGTACCTTTTGCAGGAAGTCCACAAAAGATTGCGTTTCTGTCCATGCTAATCGGATAGGCAAAACATTTGTGAACAGACCGAACATATTTTCAATTCCTTCTACTTCGGGAGGTCTGACTGATACTAGGTTAGGCAATACTACTTCTCTCGTTCCGTTGAATTTGCCAAGCAATATTCCCCATACAGCTAGTAATGCCGTATTCATAGTTATATTATTTTTAGTTACAAATGTTTGTAACTGATCAGTCAAATCCTTGTCTAATGTTAAATCCATAAAAGTGAAGTTTAACCCTTCACTTTTAGATGGGACTTTCTTTTTAGGAATACTAATTTTCTGATTGTATCCTGATAAATAATCTCGCCAAAAATGACGTGCTTTCTCATGATCTTGTGCCAAAGTCCAATCTATAAATGTTTCAAAAGGTTTTACTATGGGTAACCCCGCCGTAGTTCCGGCATTTGTAGTTTCGTAGAGCTGGAATAATTCGTCTATCAAAATGCTGACGCTCCAACCATCACATAATAGATGATGGGAACTCCAAATTACTTTATGCTCGTTATTACCTAGTTGGAATATACAGAGACGTGTCATAAGTTCATCATTTTTAAATCCTCGACTTAAATTTTCATTCATCCACTGTTTTAGGAATTCTTGCTGTTCTTGTTTCGTCATCTCAATCAAGTTTTTTATTTCTGAATTTATTTGAACATCATATAGAACAGCTTGCCAAGGTTTTGCTTGTTCATCTTGCACAATTATTGTTCTTAAAGAATCATGACGATCAACTAATTGTTGGAAACACTGAATAAAGAGTTTAATATCCAGCTCCCCCTCAAGTGCCCAAATTGTTTGTTCAAAATATGCATTTGTATCAGGTTCATTCGTAGCATGCTCATAAATAACTTCCTGGAAAGGTGCTAACGGGTAAATACGTTCTATTTTTATATCCGGCATTTTTTCTTGTATTTTGTTAAGTGTATGTTGATTAAGTTGTTTATCTTTAACATTTAGTAATGTAGCTTTATTATCGTTCATTATGTTTACATCATTTGTTTGTGAACTTGAAAACTGGTCTAGCTTTTTAACAAATTGAACCATGTCCCTTAATATAGGAAATGAAAATATATTTTTTGGTTCAAGCTCGAATCCTTGTCGATACAGTCTGACGGACACTTGAATCGCTTTTATCGAATCTCCACCTAAGGCGAAGAAATGATCATTTACTCCAACTTGATCTATTTTGAGTACTTCTTGCCAAATACTAGTTAATATTTTTTCCATTTCAGTTTTTGGGGCAATAAATACTTCATTTTTTTGTTTCTCCGGAGTAGGGAGCGCTTTTCTATCTAATTTCCCGTTTGGAGTCAGGGGTAATTGGTCCAAATAAACAAAATAAGAAGGAATCATATAATCTGGCAAGTGATCTTGCAAATGCTTTCGTAGTTCTGTTGTACTAATATTTTGCTCAGTTACCACATATGCAACTAAAAATTTTATTCCGTTCTCATCTGTTTGATCAATTACGACAGCATGTTCGACTTGTTTATAAGTTAGAAGACAATGAGAGATTTCTTCTAACTCTACTCGATATCCCTGAATTTTCACTTGGTAATCTTGGCGGCCTAAAAATTCAATATATCCCTCAGAATGCATTTTTCCACAATCCCCTGTTTTATATATAAGACCAAAATCAGGATGTGACACAAACGCTTCATTTGTTTTCTTTTCATCATTTAAATATCCTTTAGCAAGGCCCACTCCCCCGATATATAAATCTCCAATTACACCAACAGGGCACATTTTCTTTTCATAGTTCAACACATAATACGTTTGGTTTGCCAAGGGCATCCCGTATGGAATACTATTCCAATGTGATTCCACCTGTTTGACCGGATAATAAATTGACCAAATCGATGCTTCTGTTGCCCCTCCTAGTGAGACTACTTCTGCAATCGGAAAATGTCGTTTTATTTTTTCTGGTAAAGAAAGCGGAATCCAATCTCCACTATGTAAAACTAAACGTAAAGAAGGATATTCAAAATGAGAACCTACTTGCTCCAATGCCAAATCCATGATTGCAGGCACTGTATTCCAAATTGTAATCCCTCTACGTTCGACAGTGCGGATTAATTCTTGCATGTCTCTCGGATCACGAATCATTACTAACATTGCACCTGTGCTTAAAGCTCCGAAAATATCGTATACAGATAGGTCAAAACACATGGAAGAGATACCAATAATACGATCATCTTCATTCACCTCATATTTTTGATTTATGTCTTGAATAGTATTTGTAACCGCTTGGTGAGTAATAATTACTCCTTTTGGTTTTCCTGTACTTCCTGAAGTGTATATAATATAGGCAATATCTTCTGGACCAGCAATAGCGGGCATATCTTCTGTTGTATAAAATGACAAATGATTTTCTTCATAAAGACTAGGTTCTAATAAAAGCTTGCATGAGCTATTTTTTAAAATATATGTTTGGCGATCTAAAGGATGATCGGGATCAATCGGAACATAAGCGGCACCTGATTTTAAAACACCTAACATATTAACAATTGTGTCAACTCGCCTTTTTGCTAAAAGACCCACTTTGTCACCTAGACCAATACCTTGCTCTTTTAAGAAGTGGGCAATTTGATTAGAACGTTTATGAAGTTCCGAGTATGTTAACCATTCTTGTTCAAATACCACTGCTACTTCATCCGGTGTACGTTTTACTTGGTCTGTAAATAATTGATACAGAGTAGTTGAAGGTATTTTTTCTGTTGTTTCATTGTATTGCTTAATTAAAGTTTGATCCGATTCTTTCATCTGCAAAGATGTTATATCGCTTTGTTTCACCAATTGTTCCAATAAGTCAACAAATTGGGAAAACATTGCTTCTATTACATCAACATCAAACAACTCTTCAACATAGTTCCAGCTAATTAATAACTCTCCATTTTTTTCAATTACTACATTATCCAAATACACTTGTGGAGTCTGAGCATGAATATAGCGAAGAGAACCAAGTTGTTCCCAAGAGAAAGCACCTGCACCTGCTAACATCGAGGTGAAAACGATTGGCATAACTGCTTTTGGCGTCATTTGATGATATCGAGTAAAATCTCGAATAAAGTTAACTCCATCGTAATGACGATGTTCAAGGCCATCTAATAAAGTAGCTTGCGTTTCTTTTACTCTAGTAAAGAAAGTTTGCTCTGGTTTTACATCAACATCCAATAAAATAAGTGATGTGAAATCTCCAACAATCTGTTCTACTTCATCATGAACAGGATAACGGTTAAATACAGTCAAGTTAATTGCTAATCGACGTTGATTACTCCAATGTGCCAACACATCACCATATATTGTACAAAGTAGAGCGGAAGGCGTTACCTCTTTCTCTTGTGCTAACTTTCGTAGCTTTGTCCATTTTTTATTATCCAGGATTTTTGTAAGTGATTGGAATTTAGGAGTAGCAATCTCTGCTGGATCCTTTTTTAACAGCAAAGAAGGTGCAAACGGAAAGTCAGGAAGCTTACTTGTCCAATAATCTTTTGCTGTTTTATATTCTTCACTTTGTTCCATTTCATCATAGATAAACATATAATCTTGAAAATCAAAAGATAAAGATTCTAATTTTTGATTTGGTTTATAATAATAATGCAACAAATCCTGTCCAACAATGTTCATGCTTGCTCCGTCCATTAATAAAGCATCGTATCGAAAACATAATAAATACGTGTCTTCTTTTAAAAGAAAAGCTTTCAATTCAAACAAAGGCCATTGCCCCAAAGGGAATACATGGTTAGTCATTCGAGAACGCTCTTCTTGTAAGCGAGCATGTTGATTCCTATCATCTAAATCTATGAGACTCACTATTTCAATCTCGTAATCAGGAACGCTTTGTAATATTTGCTGTTTTCCCTCTGGTAAAATTACAGCTCGCAACATTGGATGACGATGAATTACCTTTTGAAAACTTTTTGAAAGACGATTGATATCCAAAGCTGTTTCATATTCAAAATATGTTTGAGGGGAAATACCACTTAATTCAAACTGTGAATTCCGTCCTATCATATACGCTGTCTGAACTTCTGTTAAGGAAAATGGCTTAGACAAATCTTTAACATGAGTTGGTCTACTTTCAAGGTTTTCCTCTTTATGCTCTAGCTTTACACAAGAACTCAGTTGAGCGATTGTGGGGTGCTTAAAAAAATCTGTTGTACTTATTTTTAAGCCGTCTTTTCTTAATAAATTAATTACCTGAAGTGCTTTAATAGATTCTCCTTTTAATGCAAAAAAATTATCATGAATACCGATTCCCTCGATCTCCATAACTTTTTCCCATGCACGCACTAATTTTTGTTCAATTTCATTGCGCGGAGCAACGTATGGAATTGATACATAATCCGTTTGTGTTATATCCAACAATCTTTTTCTATCCACTTTTCCATTTGGATTCAATGGAATCTCTTCTACCTGAATCATTTTTTCAGGAATCATAAACTCAGGTAATTTATCACTTAAATATTTTCTGATTTCATCAAAAGACACCTTGTTATCCGATACATAGTAGGCAGCTAATAATTTCCTATTTCCATACACTTGATCAACAACGATAGCCTGGTTTATTTCTGGATATTCCCTTAATTGAGTTTCGATTTCTCTTAATTCAATCCGATACCCCCGAATTTTCACTTGATGATCCATTCTACCTAAATATTCAAGTTCTCCATCAGGCAACCAACGAACGAGATCACCTGTATGATACATCATTTCCCCTGCCGCAAAAGGACTCGGTACAAACTTTTCATCTGTCAGTTTATTTTTACCAAGATACCCTCGTGCTACCGCTACGCCAGCAATGCAGAGTTCACCGGGAATTCCAAATGGTTTTAATTGGCCATACTTATTCAATATATAGGAATGATAATTCGGGTTAGGTTTGCCAATCGTAACTTCTTTGGAAGTGCTCAAGTCTTTTACTGTTGCGCAAATGGTTGTTTCTGTGGGACCATAAATATTTAAAATTGTTGCTTCACTGATACAACGAATTTTTTCAACCAAATCAATGGAAAATGATTCTCCTGCTAATAAAATAGATTTTAAATCTTTTAGAAAAATCGCCCCTTCTGGATCACTCAAAATCACTTCCATTCGCGATGGCGTTGATTCCCATAAATCCACCTTATGTTTTTTGACCAAATGAGCCAATTCTTTTGTTGCAAACTGGTCCTCTGTAGCAATTACTACTTTTGAACCTTGCGTTAAAGGAAGACATATTTCTAACAAGGAAATATCAAAAGATACACTAGCAAGAAACAAGAATGATTGATTAGCTTTTACTTTTTCTCTCATTACATTTAAAAAATGAACTAGTGATTTTTGTTCTATCATTACCCCTTTTGGATTTCCTGTCGATCCTGATGTGTAAATAACATAAGCTAAATCATTAGGATTATGTTCTCGTACTAAATTACTTTCTTCACCTTGAAAAAGATATTCTTTATCAAGATACAGTACTTCACCTGCAAATTGTGGCAATACTTCCTCTGTTCGCTTACTAAGTAAATATTTTGCTTGACTATCTTGTAACATATATTCAATTCGTTCAGTTGGGTAGTTAGGGTCGATTGGTAAATACGCTGCTCCTGCTTTTAAAACCCCCATCATACCAATAATCATTTCTAATGACCGATCTACCATAACGCCAATAATACTTTCTTTTGAAACACCTTTACTTTGAAGAATAGAAGCCAATTGATTCGCTTTCTTATTCAATTCTCTATATGTCAAAGATTGATCATTACAAACAACAGCAATTTGTTCTGGAGTTTTTAATACTTGCGCTTCAAACAAATCTTGAAATGATTGAAACAAGTCTATGCCCGTTTGAAAAGTATTCAATCCTTCTAACAACTCTTTTTCTTCTTCTGCAATAATACAAATATCTTTCAATGCCAAATTCGGATTTTGTGAAACTTGCTTTAAAACATAACAATACGAATTGGCAAACTGTTGCAAAGAAGAGAATGAACGGGACTTGCAAGAAATTTGAAATTCAAATTCATTATGTATTTCATTCCATTTTCTTCGTATCCATAGGGCTAAATTATTCTCTGCGTATTCTTCTAGCGAATTTTCATTATGTAATCCTTCCATCCCGATTACAATTTGAAAAGGAGTTAAATTGTGTTTAACTAATAATTCAGAGAGCGGATACTCCTGATTTTCATACCCGAATAAAGTCGTGTGTTCAATCTCATTTACTAATTGTTTAAAGGTGTGATGCGGCTGGATTTCACTTCCTAAAGGAATCAACTTATTAAGATTCTCACTTTGTTCAAGATTCTTTTCAATTATAGGAATACCAATAGTAATTCTTTCTTGATCTGTATAATGTGCCAAACAAACCCTTAAAGCGGCTTGAAACCAGCTAAATAATAATAAATCTTGAGACTTACTTATTTTTTGTATACTTTTACTAAATTCTACATTCACTATGACTTGAACGTATTCACAAGGTGTTTCTTTATTTAGTCGGTAATCGCTATTAAATTTAAATACAGAAAAATCGAGAATCTCGGAAGATAATTGCTCCTTCCAAAACGCTTCTACTTCTTTATTTTCATGAATCGAACTTCGATCTTTAATGTGCATTTTTATCTTTATCCCCCTAATATTCATTTCTTCTACTCGTTAATTTTCAAGCCAACTTCAAGCCCATGGAGAAACACTTGATGATTATCCAAACATAAAAATTGCTGAATCTCTTCAAATTTCATATGACCGACTGAACAAACCCCTAAATTTAATGTCTCAGCAACCATGTTTAAGGTAGCAGTGATAATGCCTGACTCAATACAAGCAAATAAATATCCATCTGAACCGTATTTCGGGATGGAAGCGTTCGCATTATAAACCAAATAAACTGAGAAGGCAGATTGAGTAAATAAATCCTGATTAATTAACTCATGATCACTTTTGATTACTTGATCAATGTTGTTTACAATCACAAGACTATTTTTTGATGGGTTATAATAATAAAATCCAGCTTTCATATCCTCTATACGTTTTGGTTTTACATAAACAAAGATATCAATGGGATAGAGCCCGCCTGCACTTGCGTAATGATAGTATATTTTTTCTTCCCTAACCTGTTTTAGAGTTGATAAGAATCGGGAAAATTCCGAAAAACTAATATGTTTTTCCATATCAAATTGACGACAAGACCTACGTTCCTTGATTATAGTAGGTAGCTCATTTGTTGTTTCAAGTTGAATTTCGGTCGACCGTGCAGCAACGTGCGTGCGATTTAATTGTTTACTCATATACTTATCTAACTTTTCTTTAGAAAAGCGAATCTGGTTGCTATATGGATTTGAAAAAATCTTTTCTTGTGAAGAAAATACTTCTCTTGGGTGTAATATATTACTTACTAACACACGATTTTTTATCATGAGCTCTATGTTTTTTTGTGTCTCTTCTACATTTCCTAACGAAAAGCGCTCTACTAGTTCACTAATTTTCACACCTTTTTGAGCCATAAAATAAAAATCTGGAAACCACTCAGACAGAATACCTGTAAATCTCATTTCCCCTATCAAAACTTCATTATGCAACTTCTCCCAATGCTTAATCGGAGACCAGTAATAAATTTTCTCGCTCATATAACCCTCCATAAACGTTTAACTTATTTTTGAAATGCAATTTTCTAATTTACAAAAATTTTTTCGGATTCTGCTCCTTGTCTCATAGTGATTATAAATACATGCACTTTAACGAAACTTGAAAATAATGAAATAACTTTTTCTTCATTAAAATTTTTTATTTCATCATAAAAAATGATTTCTTTTTGGATATTTCACATCCTTTCCCATAGTAATCCTATAAGGTATAAACCATTTATAACATTGAGAATATTCATGTATTTCCAATGTGAAATTATTGTAATGGATTGGAGAGCGGTTGAATATAGTTATTAAATCAAATAATGTTGAGAAAGTTTTATTTATTATATCAATAAAATTTTATGATGTAATTTATTACAAATAGATTAAGAAAAGAGTTTTAAATTTTTCTTAATCAGTTAGTGTGAAAATATCACATACTATTACATACAATCGAGTTACTTACATTTCATATTCAAAATAGAGAAAAGACACCTTGAATGGTGTCTTTTCTCTATTTTAATTCCATATACTTTTTACGCCTTTGTTATTTTTAAACGATTTGTAGGAGTTAATACAACTCGAACATCTAGTTCGTTATATGTTCGAATATATAATAAACATTATATGAATTACGAATGTATTTCAGGTAATTTTATAAATAAACTCAAAGATATCTTCTCCTCCTACTGTCATAAAAGAAATAATCTATTGCTTATTTCTTTTATTAAATTGTAATATAATTACAGTATGTGAAATTATATTACATTAACTTTAAAAGCGAAGTGAGAATAATCTTCACTTCGCTTTTTTCATTTGCAATCCTTATTAACTTTGCTCAATTCAGTATTTATTTCCACACTCTTCGCTTTTATTTAATTGGTTTTTCTGATTTTAAAACAATGGAACTTAATGCAGGAACTTTAATTTTATTGTCATGGACAACATAAAGTGGTTTACTTCCCGCCTGCTTGCCATCTACTAGTACTTTCCAAGGCCCTTTCGATGGAAGTGTTATTTCAACAGCTTCTCTATTTGCATTGTGAGCCACTGTAAAGTATTCATGTTTATTCCCCTCTATTATATAAGCTACAGTATTTTTTGGAGCATCAATAAATGATACGTGTGTTTTTATTTGCTCTGCAGATGTCATTCGAAAAGCTGAGTACTTTTTGCGTAATTCTATTAAACCCTTCATATAATCTACTTCATTATTAAACGTTGCACGGCGCAGCCAATCCATCTGGTTAATTGAGTCTGGAGATTTGTAACTATTATGATCACCGTATTTCGTCCGCATAAACTCTTGCCCTGCATGTAAAAATGGAATTCCTTGTGATGTTAATAAAATCGAAGAAGACAATTTGTGCATTTGTGTTCGCACTTCATCGCTGTCACCTGGATTAGTTAACTCAAGTTTATCCCATAATGTATGATTGTCATGTGCTTCCACATAAGTTAGCACCTGTTCCGGATCTTGATAGGTAGACGAATTTGTATCGTAGTCAATACCTGCCGTAATACCTTTTTTAATACGATCTTCCATATTTTCCTTTCCATTTATAAAACCATTTTCTTTTTCCTCAAATACACTACCTTTTAACCCATCACGTATATTATCGTTAAAATGAGCAATCCCTTTCATTTTCTCTGCATTTTTTTGATTTGCTTTCAGCTCAGCTGCAAGAGGTGTATTTAAATCCCATCCTTCTCCGTGTAGTATAATAGAAGGGTCAATTTGATTAACAGCTTTACGTATTTCATTCATCGTTTCATAATCATGAATACCCATTAAATCAAAACGGAATCCATCTAAATTGTATTCTTTTGCCCAATATGTGACGGAATCTATCATAAATTTCCTCATCATTTTTCTTTCTGAAGCAGTATCATTTCCTACTCCAGTTCCATTTGCAAATGTTCCATCTTCATTGTAACGATAATAATAACCTGGAACTAACTTATGGAAATTAGATTCAGCAGCGTTATACATATGGTTATATACTACATCCATCACCACTCGAAGATTATTATCATGTAGTGTTTGAACCATTTGCTTTAATTCAGTTATTCGCACAGTTGGCTCATAAGGATTTGTAGAATAGGAGCCTTCTGGAACGTTGAAATTTTTAGGATCATATCCCCAGTTATATTGCGGTTCATTTAAAGTCTCTTCATTTACAGAAGCATAATCAAATATCGGTAAAAACTGAACGTGAGTAACACCGAGATCCTTTATATGATCAAGTCCTGTTTTTACACCTTCTGGCCCTTTTGTTCCTTTTTCTGTTACACCTAAATACTTCCCTTTCTGTTTAATACCACTTTCAGGTTGAATGGAAAGATCGCGTACATGTAACTCATAAATAATAGCATCTTCCGGATTTTTAAATTTTGGCTTTTTGTTTGCTTTCCATTTTTTCGGATTTGTTTCTTCTAAATTAACGACTGCACCTTTATCCCCATTTACAGAAGCAGCACGCACATATGGATCAACCGCTTCAGTCCACTTATCACCAATTTTGACCTTATACGTATAAAAGAGCCCTTTTTGGTTCCCCTTTAGTTCTGATGTCCAAGTTCCCTTTTCACCTTGTTGCATGTTTATTTCAGCACCTATTTTATCGCTCCATTTTTTATATGTAACTAACTTCGCTTCGCTTGCAGTAGGAGCCCATAAACGGAACTTTGTATGTTGCGGAGTATATGTATTTCCTAAATCGTTACCACCATAATAAAATAAATTATCAAATTCTTCGCTACGAATGACTTTACCAATTTCAGTATTCGTATCAGCTAAGTTTTCTATTTTAACTTTGTATGTTTGTTTTAAATCAATTTTCTGTTCCGTAATTATTTTGACCTTATTAGTAATATCGCCACTGTTTATATCATAAGGAGTAATATTCTTAATTTTAATGCCTTCAATTTCAATTTTCTTTTCCTTAATATTAAACGGGACATTAGTCGTTACAGTAATTTCATGGAAACCATCAATAGTTGCTTTTTGAATTGAGAGATCCGATGAAGGCTTAGAGTTATATACTTTTTCATCACCCGAAAGGATCCATACTTCAGCACGACCGTCCTTTATATTTTCAATCCAACGATCCCCACCATCTTTTTCCCATTCATTTGTTCGAACTATAAATCCTACACGATTATAGTCACCGTCTATTTTTATCTTAGCGTATTTTCCAAATTCATCTTCACCAGTAAATTGATAAGATGTACCATTTGCATTTTCTCCCCATAACCAAAGATTCCAGTCTTTTGTATTTCCAAGCTTTTCTTTGTAATGAATGATAATTTCAGTTGTTTTCGAATTTGAAACTGCCTTCACACTCTGAAAGGAGAAAACAGATGATAACATAACGATTAAAGTAAGTAATAAAACTGTTTTGTTAATTAATCTTTTTGTAATTTGCATCACATACACCCTTTCTTCAAATATTACTAACGATTTATTATGCTTACACTGAATAACACTGCTTAAATTAATCTAGAAATCTCTTTTACTTCACCTCCATATCGGCTATTTTCACGTATGTATTTCAATGACCTTTTAATACGAAAACGTTTGCATTATTACTTAAAAAAATAGATTTGTTTATGCCTTCATATATTTGTAAATACTAAAAGATCAGGGAAAACATTTTAAAGCAATCGTTTGTTATCGCTTTCATTTTATAGACTTTCTATCAAGAGGTCAATATATTATTAATTTTCTGTTTTTATATATTTTAAACCTTATTTATTTGTCACAACTTCTTACAGATAAAGTGCCTCATTATTGCTTAGTCAGTTTATTTTCAACGATACATTGCCACGTAAAAAACAGCTAATATCCTTAAAATGACATTAGCTGTTTTTCATAATGTATTAATATATGAATGATAACTATATTTCTAAATTACTTAATTTTTGCTGCATCAAATGCTTTTTGAACTGCTTGAACTTCAGCTGTATTCGCACCATATTTATTAGTTGCCACTCGAATACATGCTGATCTCAATTCTTTGAAATTAGAAGTCATGTTTAACTCATCTGTATTTGCATAATAGAAAATATCAAACATTTTATCTTCACCAATTCCTTTAACAGTTACTCCGTTATGAGTTCCGCCTTTTGCAATCAGATACGCAACTTTATTAATAATACTTGAATTAAAATGAACACCGCCTTGATCCCATCCATTAAAATCGTTAAATTCACTGTAATCATCTGGATAAGGCACTCCAAGTGAAGATGGAACAGAAGCTGGGTTTTCCATATCACGGAAAACAGATCCCGTTTGTTCTCCCATTGTCCAGTTAAAGTTTCCATTATTTACGTATTTCTCAATAGATGTTCCCATAATATCAGATAGCGCCTCATTAATCGCACCGGATTCCCCGTAATATTCAAGATTAGATTCGCTAGAAGTAACAGCATGTGTAAATTCATGTCCAGCTACGTCATATGCTTTAACAATAGGATCGCCATATACAAGCATACTTCCATTATTAGCACTTAATGCATTCTGCCAATTTTTCGGATCATTCGTCTCTTCAGAATCCCAAGCGTGTACAACTGAAACTACCTTTTGTCCCTTATTATCAAAGCTATTACGCTTGTATTTATCTTTATAAAAATCAAATACTTTTGTTGCTAAGTAATGAGCACTTACTGCTTTTGGATCGTTAAATGTTGCCGAAGTACTTGTCGCTAATGTACCAGGATAATAGCTTTCTTCTTTAGTAATATCTCTGTAATTCACATCATATGTTTCAATGCCTTGCCCTCTTGTATAATCAGCAAGAGCATATTTGCCATTACTTTGTTTAGAGATACCAAATGAACGATTAATACCTAAATCATCTTTTCCTGTTCCGGTTAATGATGTAAGACTGCTTTGTTTACTTTTCTTTAAAGCTCCAACTAGTTTGTCACTGGCCTTTAAGTTAGATTCTTGTACCATATTTTTTAACATATCACCATTTTGTGCATTTACTAAATAAGTACCAGAAACATAGTTTGGTGTTGCAGCTTTGAAGGTAACTTGGTATGCATTGCTAGCTTGTCCATTATTTTCATCAACAAAAATAACCTCTTTAACTTCTGGCTCAGAAATAAACTTGATATCGTTCCCGTATTTCGTATAAATATATTGTTTTGCTTCATCTTTTGATAGATTAATAGGTTTTTTCAATTCTTCTTGTTTTAAATTTTGCGCGCTATCACCTGAAACACTTTTAATAACACCCTTATTATCTACGTGTGCAGTTAATTGATGTCCATATACTTCTTTTCCTTCGTATGTTTGCTGCATACGCACAAGTGTAGTTCCATCATACGAACCACGTTTTTGAAGGACTTTATAATCTACTCCTGCTTCTCCATTGACTTGTTTTTGGGACAGAGCTTGTTCTGTTTTCTCCTTAAGTGCATCCTTTACTACATTTTCTGGTGCCTTTTGTGACGGCTGTGTAAGTTCACCCGAACGGAACGATTCCTCCTGAATTTGAACTTGTAGTTGATCTGTTTCCTCTGCATGACCTACCCCATATGGTGCCACAGCTGTTAAAGCTAATCCTGTTGTTAATGCTACCTTAGTTAATGTCTTTTTGTTTTTCATTATTTCACCTCGTATAATTTTTGAAATAAAAAGCTTGTACAAAGTATACTGTCTATTAATGTCTAAAAAAAGAGAAAATACACAATTTATGTAACATTATGCAAAATTACATAAATTGTGGTCAATATTATAAATAATGAACGGAACACATATGTACATTAATTTGAATAAAAGAGAGTCCTTATAGGTGCTCACCCAATTGGTTAGTTATTAATTATCTATATTCATTGTAATAAAAGTATACTTACCTCTAAATAACAACATAAAAACCCACTCTTTACTATTGTAAGAGTGGGTTTAATGTTATTAAAATAACAATTACTATAAGAAATTTTATAATTTATATTCTTTTAGTAATCCTACTAAGTTTTTTGTAAAATTCACCTTTTGTCTTTACATGATTAAACTGATTTGGATTAATATTTGCTTTTTGTGAGAGTAATATAATCTCTTCTTTTGAAATTGAGTCTTTCGTATTTATAGATGCTATATTTGTGTATTTTCCGTCTTCTGTTTTTGGAATTTCTAAAATCCCTTTATTCACAAGATCAACTACCGCCTTATGCTCTGAAGAATGTAAATCTACACCAGTAATTTTCCAATTATGCATAACTTTTGGTGTGTATACACCGTTCTTTACCTCTTTTAAATATGTAATAGCAAGGTTACGAATGGTTCCGCCTGTTTCTCCAAATGCATTCTCTTGTTTAGATGACCAAATTTGTTCAAACTTACGCCCCTCTAAAGCTCCACCTTTTGCCTGAAGAGCCTCCATTCTATATGCATTCATTCCCAACGTCATAACATCGCTCATTTTGATTGGTTTGTTTGTACGAATAGAGCGTAAATTTGTAATTCTGCTTCCATATGGTTTTGTTAAGTCAATTTCGTATTTTACGCCTCCAAAGAAATCGTTCGTACTGTATTTAGATGCACGGCGGGTTTTATCAAAGCTAACGGTTACATCTCCGGCACGAGATGAGTTAAAATATCCTGCTGCCCATTCCATATAGTCTTTTAAATCTTTTCCAGAAATCTTATATACTGTAATTTCTCCCAAGGCATATTGGTAATTGTACGCAATATCTTTTTTCTTAATAGGGCCTGTATCTAAACGGGCATAATCATTATCAATTTGATGGGCTACTACATCTGCTTTACTGTAGTAGAGCATAACTTCATGAAAGAAATCTGATAAAGGTGTTTCTTGAATCTGAACACTTGGAATACCCTTTATTTCATTTTCAGGAACAAGATTTCTACCCTTTAATTGAGCGACTACAACATTTGCATCTCCTCTCGCATATTCGTGAAAAGGTGTTAATGTTTCTTCAAGTGTAGGATCGGATAATATCGTTGTCCCATCAGCATTTTTTACAGGTATAGCGGTAGCAGTTTTATTTTTTAAAGCCAACTTACCATCTTGCTTTGTAAAAGTAAGGTCAATACGTGAAATATGTGTTCCATATTTATCTGGTTCTGTAATAATTACGCCATTTACAACTTCTTTTTTTACAAGTTTATGCATATGAGCCGCAAAAATAGCACTTAGTTCCGGACAAGCATTTGCAATATCTTGAACACCAGTACCAGGGATACCATTCTCATTTTCTAGTCCCATATGCATAACTCCTACCATTACATCTACTTTACCTTCTAATTCCTTAATTGCCTTTTTCGTCTCTTCTACCGGATTTTTCACCACTAAACCATTTAAGTGATCTGTCCCTTTTTCAAAATCACTAATCATTGGTGTATTCATACCAATAATCCCAACTTTAATTCCACCTTTTTCTACAATTGTATATGCAGGAAGAAAGCGCTCTCCATTTTCCTTATAAATATTTCCTGCTAACGTTTTTCCCTTATATTGCTCACTAACTTTTTTCAATGTATCTAATCCAAAGTTGAATTCATGATTTCCAAATGCCCAGGCATCATATCCCATTGTATTCATCGCTACCATCATTGGCGATTGTGGCTTATCGTTGAATAATTCTACTGAGTTTCCTTGAATTGTATCCCCGGCATCTACTAATATGGTATTTGGATTTTCTTGACGGATCTTCTTTATAACCGTATAAAGCTGCGTCAAACTTCCACTCATATTTGCTCCATCAAGCGCATAATCCCAAGGCATAAATCTACCATGAATATCTGCAGTACCTAACAATGTAATATTAACTTCAGATTCCTCAGCCTTAGAGATAGATGGTTTGACTATTACTGCCGTTCCAAGCAGTAATAAAATTACAAAGTAACATACATAGTTCTTCCATTTCATTTTTTGCATAATAATTATATTTCTCCCCTTTTTGTACTTTCATAAAGTTGCTTGAACTTTAAAAATGTAACTTATTATTCAGGAAACTTCAACTACAAAAGATAATTTTGAAGGTGGTTCTGTTGCAAAAATAAAGAGAATAAATTGCATACATCCCCTAACAGAATTGTATTTTATCGTTTTCTGACAGAATACTCCTTCCTTAAGCGTGTGAAGTGTACTTTCAAAAAAATAACCCCGCTCTTCATTTAAGACGGGGTTACACTTATACAGAAAATCGGATAGTTTCATATTTTCTTAAGCTTATTGGTCACTTTCAACTAATTTTATTCTATTTTTGTTTTCTTCTGAATCAATATGAATCAACCGTTTCCCCTGTTTATAATACGTATCAATAAATAGGGAATAATTTTTACTTTTCAATTTCACAAAGCAATTTTATCTCTTTTATTTGTGAAATATGACGCTGTTCATGTAAATAGATCAATTCTATCCACTGATCAAGGGATAATTCTCCAAGAGCTGGATGCATCACTGATTTTTTCGCTAATATAGACTCATCTTCTATTGTACTCAGGAAACGCATCAATTCTTTTCTTGATTCGTTTAGCATATTGAGCATTTGCTCCACTTCAAATGGTTCTATACTTGGTTCAATCATTTCTGGAGCTATAAACTTTTTCGTTCTATCTAATAAAATAGTGTGAATTTCTTTACGCTCATTTTGGGTACTATCTAACTTTTTTAACCCTGAGGAAATAACTGTTATCACTCTCTCATCTAATAAAACTAAATGATGACAAACTTGTGCAATACTCCATTTATCCTTATCTGGTTTCCTATTAAATTGAGCATCACTCAACAAAGTAATTTCCTCAAATAATTGATCTCTCGTTTCATAAAACTTGTCATTTACAAATGTATCCATGTGGATTCTCCTTTCATTGCAACCTACATACTTAAATTTCTACGCTAGAGATATTATCTTCAAAAAAAGTTTTTCTTTCACTACTATTCCAATTTTATTTTAAAGCCACAAATGAACTTATTTGTTTTTTTATATCTTTTTAATTGGCACAAATAAATCAACCTTTAACTTTCCGTCTAGATCTTCAGCAACATTATTTAAGCAAAACTCTAAATTATCTCTATCATAATCTGCATCATACTCACTATTTGGTAACCACTCTACATACATGTATTGATACGCTTCACTTAATTTATGAGGTTCATCATAGAACTGGTATAGACCATATGTACCTCCATCTAATTTTTTAAATTGCACATCATGATACTTTTCTTTATCGAAGTTTTCAGGAATCGTAACACATGCATCATGCCGGCACTTATGACTTGCAACAAGTTCAGGATTATCCAATGATATTCCGATAAATGATTGCTCTGGTGGATACAGTTTATTTTCAATTGACCAATTCAGTAACTTTCCCCAGTGATCTTGCGGTTCAAAGTAGCTACCAGTTCGTCTTATATACGCTACTTCTAATGGTGGTAATTTTTTTATAACAACTTTCATTTATATCTTCTCCCCTATAAATATGTACACTGTTTAATTAGCTTTCTTTAACATTTATTCCTTCTTAAATAAAAAGAATTCTCTAATCATATAAAGTGAAACTTTAATCAGCGGGAGATGAATTTGAATTGAAATATAATTGATTACTATTACTACTAAAGTAGTATGTACTTTCATACTTTTATTTGATTTTACATTCTTTTTAAATCGATATATTAATTGTAAGAAAATAAAAAGGTGGAGGATTTTAATTGATTAAAGGAATATACGAAGCGCATTTACCAGTGAGTAATTTACAACAATCTATCGAATTTTATGAAAAACTAGGGCTGAAGTTAGCCTGGAGCGATGAATCAACAGCATTCTTTTGGATTGAGGAAGGGAAAAGTTGGCTAGGATTATGGGCGGGCTCTGAATACGAAACAAAATATCATCCTTCTTTACGTCATATTGCATTTAGAGTTTCCTATGAGGATTTAAAAGAATCATTACATTGGTTACACTCACTTCAAATTAAAGCTGTTCCGTTTGGGAGTAATGAATCTATTGAACCCTTTGTCCGTCCACATCAAGGTAATGCATCTGTTTATTTTATTGATCCAGATGGTAATAGCTTAGAACTTATTTGTCATATTGTTGTACCTAACGCACTAAAACATATAACTGATAAATTATCCTTTAAAGATTGGGAGACGCTATTAGCTGACACATTTGAATGAATATTAGTTATAAATCATAATGGCTCGCTTTTATTTTTATAACATGTATAACAATCTTGAATAATAATGTCCTATCAATTTATCATTAAATAAATGTAAAAAATGACCCTATTTATTCATTTTTAATGCGTATGTATGTACATTTGTTAATTTATTCGATATATTATGGGTATTGAATGATTACGTAAAGTGTATAGGTCGCTTATATAACACCTTATATTTTTATATCCGTGAAAACTACAAAGTGTATGAAAATCCATTTGTCAAATGAATTTAGTGCGGAAGGAGGTTTGTGGTTACTTCATAGGGTATAATAATCAGTTTTTTACTGATAAAAATATAGGAGGCGACATAATGTTTCGTACGATTTCAAATTTCATGAGAGTAGCTGAGATAAGAAGGAAAATCCTTTTTACACTAGCGATGTTAATCGTTTTTCGAATTGGCACGTTTATTCCAGTTCCTCATACTAACGCAGAGGTATTAAAAGTACAAGATCAAGCTAACGTTCTAGGTATGTTAAACGTATTTGGTGGAGGAGCATTGCAACATTTCTCAATCTTTGCTGTAGGTATTACACCATATATTACAGCTTCCATCATAGTACAATTACTACAAATGGATGTTATACCTAAGTTTTCGGAATGGGCAAAGCAAGGAGAAATGGGCCGTAAGAAATCAGCTCAATTCACTCGATACTTTACAATCATTCTCGCATTCATACAGGCCATCGGAATGTCTTATGGCTTTAATAATATAGCAGGTGGACAATTAATAACAGATCAAAGCTGGACTACATACTTATTTATTGCGACAGTTTTAACTGCAGGTACTGCATTTTTACTTTGGTTAGGCGAACAAATTACCGCTAACGGAGTTGGTAATGGTATTTCGATGATTATCTTCGCAGGTCTCGTTGCCGCGATTCCAAATGTTGCAAATCAAATTTATTTACAACAATTCCAAAATGCTGGCGATCAGCTATTTATGCACATAATAAAAATTGTTTTAATTGGACTCGTAATTTTAGCGATAGTTGTTGGTGTTATTTACATTCAACAAGCTGTACGTAAAATACCGATCCAATATGCAAAAGCTGTTTCAGGAAACAATCAATATCAAGGAGCAAAAAACACTCATTTACCGCTTAAAGTAAATAGTGCTGGTGTTATACCAGTTATCTTTGCTTCTGCATTTTTAATGACGCCGCGTACAATTGCGCAGCTCTTCCCTGATTCAAGCGTATCAAAATGGTTAGTTGCAAATCTTGATTTCGCACATCCAATTGGAATGACACTTTATGTCGGTCTTATCGTTGCTTTCACATACTTCTACGCATTTATTCAAGTAAATCCTGAACAAATGGCTGAGAATTTGAAAAAGCAAAATGGATATGTTCCTGGTATTCGTCCTGGTAAAGCAACTGAACAATATGTAACTAAAATTTTATACCGTTTAACATTTATCGGTGCAATTTTCTTAGGTGCTATTTCTATATTACCGCTCGTATTCACGAAAATTGCTACGTTACCACCTTCTGCTCAAATTGGTGGTACAAGCTTACTTATCATTGTCGGTGTAGCACTAGAAACTATGAAGACGTTAGAAAGCCAGCTTGTAAAACGTCATTATAAAGGCTTTATTAAAAAAGTGAATTAATTATCAAAAACACAGTTGGTTATTTTTCCAACTGTGTTTTTGATTTTATCAGTCCTGTAATATACAGGGCTGTTGCTTTATTAAACTACATCTCCTTCTCTAATAACCGCCCTTTTTTGAAATAAGTCCGTAGCGTTGAACGATTGGCCAAAAATACACCAATCAATATAAGACAAGCCCCCATTCCCATTGTAGGATTTAAAGGCTCTCCTAAAATGATATATCCCACAATTATTGCAATTAATGGTGATACATATAACCACGTCGATGGAAATACTGGATTTGTTTTTGATAAGAGCCAGTAATATAATCCGTGTCCACCAATCGATCCGATAAATATGAGATATAAAATAGGCCATTGCACACTCCATGAAGTTAATACAGTTACATTTGGTTGTTCTACAATAATAGATGCGATTAGTAGTAAAATCCCTCCATAAAACATTTGAATTCCGTTAATAAGAAATGGTGATACATTTGATAAATCTGAAAGTATTTCTTTCGAACGAATAGAGCCTATTCCGTAAAATAACTCTCCTATAACTAAAACAATACAAGCAATACTCCATATGAAACTTACTTGTTGATGCATTCCTGGTAAAGAAACAAATATAACACCTATCAGTGCAATAACTAAAGCAACGAGTTGTTCCTTTTGTAATTTCTCCCTATTCCTCTTTGCTTGTATTAATAAAATCATCATTGGTCCCGTAGCAGAAAGAACAGCAGCTAATCCCGAAGAAATATATTGTTCTGACCAATATAAACTTGCGAATGTCATAAATGTTAAACAAAATCCAGCATACATAATACGTTTTGAAAATATATGTGGCATAATTTCTTTTCGCTTTAATTTAAAAATAATCATAAGGATTATACCCGCTAAAAAGAAGCGAATTCCTGCTGAAAACAACGGTGGCGCTCCTGCTTCAATTCCAATTTTAATCGTTAAAAATGTTGTCCCGAAAATAATACATACTAAAATGTAATTAAAAATGACCATTTTACTTCCTCCTTTTTACTCTTAAAATGAGTATAGAGGCTATGGTGTATAACAGTGTATCGGTACATATAACAGTTACTTCAAGTTGTAGTTGATTCCCTATATATTTTTCGCTTTAATTAAATTAAAAAGAAAAATAGGTGAACCTATGAAGATTGTATTGCGTAAAGAATCAAACATACCGTATTACAAGCAAATATATATGCAAATTGTTGAAAGAGTACAAAGTGGTATGCTTTCACATGGTGAATCCCTTCCTTCTTTACGTTGTATGGCCACAGATTTACAAATCAATGTATTAACTGTTCGTAAAGCTTATAAACAGTTAGAAACGAAAGGGTATATACGCATCGAACAAGGAAAAGGTGCTTACATATATAAACGTGTAAAGAAAGATTTCAAACCGATACCGTATAAATGGCAACTATCAAGATCTATTAATGTTATGCGTTCTCAATATGCAATGAATAAACACCGTAAATATTATGATTTTTCACAAGCAATTCTGTATCCCCGTCTGTTACCAAATCCATTTTTGGCAGACGAAATGCATAAATTGCTGGATAAAAATCCGATGTTGTTAGCAACTTATGGGCCAGTTCAAGGCGATTATGAATTGCGAGTTGAAATAGCAAATTACTTAAATGAACACCAGAAATTAGTGACGGACCCATCTCAATTATTAATTACAAGCGGAGCACAACAAGGAATTGATTTAATTGCTCAAACATTATTAAAACCTGGAGATACTGTATTAGTAGAAAGTCCGTGTTACAGTGCCGCGCTTGATGTTTTCATCAATAAAGGTGTTCAAATCATTCCTGTTTCTCTTGATAATCATGGAGTTCGCTCCGACTTAATTGATGATATTTGTCAAAGTAAAAATCCCGTTTTATTGTATACGAATCCGACCTTCCAAAACCCGACAGGTACAGTAATGAGTAAAGAACGAAGAATGGAACTTATAGAACTAGCGGGGCTATATCAATTTTTTATCATTGAAGATGATTCTTTCGGAGAAATATATTTTGAAGATGCTATAATCCCGCCCCCAATCAAAAGTTTTGATAAGGATGGCCACGTAATATATATAAAAGGATTTAGTAAAACGTTAGCACCAGGACTGCGTATCGCGGCGCTTATTGCCGATGGTCCTATTTTTGAATGGCTATATGCAGTAAAAGGTTCAATGGATATCGGTAGTCCTTTATTAACACAAAAGGCACTTCTACCGTTTTTACGTGCAGAACGTATGAAAAACCATTTAGAAAAATTACGTACAGCTTTACAAATGAGACGTGATTTAACAATTGATATATTATCGCCATTAAAAGAACTACACTTTGAAATACCAAATGGAGGTTTTAATTTATGGGTGACACTACCTGATTCGATAGATCCCTTTACCTTATTACAAAAAGCAAATGAAGTAGATGTCTCTTTTTTACCAGGAACAGCTTGTCTATTAAACTACGAAACAAATGATAACCAATTAAGAATTAGCTATTCAATGTTAAACGAGAAAGATATGGAAATTGGATTAGAGAAATTACATGATACAATACGAAAAAGTATTTGTTAGAAGCAATATTACATTAGCCAACAATAAATAATGCCCGCAAATGAAAATGTATAGTATGGGATATTATCTATTGTTGAGCTTTTTCGTTATTCAAATCTAGTTACTCTATAAGCTGTAATCTTTATTATCATTCCACTTTAACTACAATCTTTCCTCTAACATGTTGTCCTTCACTCAAAATATGAGCTTCTCGAACTCCTGCTTCATTAAATGGCACCACTTTACTTATGATTGGTTTGATTTTTCCGTTTACAATTAAAGCTGATAATTCTTCTAATTGTTTTCCATTTGGTTTTAGCCATAAAAATCCTGATTTTATTCCTTCTACTTTTTGTAGTGGTTCATGAACAATGGAAACTAGAACACCACCAGGTTTAATAATTCGAAAACTTTTTTCTTGCACTTCGCCACCTATTGTATCTAACACAATATCAAAATCTGATACTAGTTCTTCAAATTTATCTTTTTTATAATCAATAACGAGATCCGCTCCTAAAGACTGTAAAAATTCTTTATTTTTACTACTAGCAGTCGTGGCAACAAAAGCTCCAAATGATTTTGCGATTTGGATTGCCAAACTTCCAACGCCACCAGCTCCAGCATGAATGAATACACGGTCATTCTCTTTTATTTTTGCGTAATCTACAAGACTTTGCCACGCTGTAAGTCCTGCAAGAGGAATAGAAGCTGCTTCTTCGTAACTAATATTATTAGGCATATGTGATACTAAATCTAATTGTACTGCAATGAATTCAGCATAAGAGCCGCTTCCTATATTTTCAGGTTTCGTAAACACTTTATCTCCTATATTGAAACACTCTACATCTTCTCCAACTTCTTCAATAACTCCAGCTACATCTAATCCTAAAGTGATTGGAAATAAAAAGCGTAACTGTTCTTGTAAGTCACCTTTTCTTATTTTCCAATCAACTGGATTAACAGATGTTGCATAAATACGTATTAATACCTCATTATTCTTAACAACCGGTTTTAAAACTTGTCTTTCTTTCAATTCTTCAACACTGCCATATCGATCAATAACGATTGCTTTCATTTCCTCTCCTCCTTGCTGTTTATTTTAATAACATACAATTATTTCTCAAAATTTTTTGCCTTGAATTACCATATACTTATTTTTGGGGGTAATTATGCAAAAAGCATTATAAAGTGAAACTTTAATCATTCCTCACCAATCGGGCTCTTACTGCCCGGCAAATAGCGGGATGAATTTCAAAAAGAATCTTACACACATCTTAGAATTATTCAAAACTGTATTATTAATTAAATTCAAAAGAAATGGGGCTAACTTTATGAGTGAAAAGATATTTAAAATAAACGGTATTGATATATGTACAGAAAGCTTCGGTAACTCTAATGATCCCGCTATTTTATTAATTATGGGAGCTACTTGTTCAATGATATATTGGGATGAAGAATTTTGTGAACAGTTGGCGAACACAGGAAAATTTGTTATTCGCTTTGATAATCGCGATGTTGGACGCTCTGTTACATATGAACCTGGCACTTCAAATTATTCAGTAACAGATATGGCTGAAGATGCAATCGGAGTATTAGACGCTTATCATATTGATAAAGCCCATCTTTTTGGTATGTCATTAGGTGGTATGATTGCTCAAATTGCCGCTGTAAAACATCCCGAAAGAATTTTGACGCTAACTTTACTAGCGACTAGTGTAATAGGATCTGATAATAATACTCGCGATTTACCCCCAATGGATGAAAGGATTTTAAAACATCATGTAAAGAGCGCAAGTATAGATTGGACAAATAAAAATGATGTGGCAGAATATTTAGTTTCAGGATCTCGTCTATTATGTGGATCAGAACGAATATTTGATGAAAATAGAGTTTATACACAAGTAAAACAAGAAATAGAACGCGCAAACAATTTATTAAGTATGTTTAATCACGCTTTACTTCAAGGTGATGATGCATATGAAGGTGTACTTCACTCCATACAAGCACCAACATTGGTTATTCACGGAACAGACGATACAGCACTCCCATTTGAACATGGCCTCGCACTAATTGATGAAATTCCAAACTCAGTACTATTAACTCTTAAAGGGGCAGGCCATGAAAACCATCCAGATGACTGGGAAAGCATAATTAACGCTGTTTCTAAACATACATCTAAAATTTAGATAAATAACTAATGGAAGGGGGCACAAATTGTGCCCCCTTCTAGTTACAAACAAAAACCCATCACTGTATTCGTATGTATAGTGATGGGGACTTTTTATATTTTTCTATGTTTAAAAAAATGGACAATCTAATTGATCAACAGATTCCCATAATTTTTTTTTTGCATTTTCGGTGGATGTATATGTGTCTAGTGTCATGTTTTTAAAAGGGTTTACTTCGACTTTTAATAAGGATGAAGGCTCCACATATAATGAGAAAACATGGCTGCTTGGTAAAGCTTTTGAAACGTCAATATCTCCAACTTGTTTAAATAGTTGCTGCGCAGCAAAAAAGAAGAAATTAGTTGGATTTGATTGTTTATTCAGCCACGCAAGCATTTCAGGTGATACCGATTTATGAATATTGATTTTTACTCGATCACCACGTTTATATCGCCTAGATCGCATACTTCCACCAACTAACTTATCGTTAAGTTTGTAAATCCTAACTCTTTTTGCTTATGCTCTCTATATTTTGGCGAACAAGTATAAACTAATAATCCTCGTGCATTTGTAAATAACGGATTATCTACAAAGATTACATTTTTGAGTCGTCCTTTTTGCTTTAAAATCATTTTTAAACTATTTTTAATAATTACTGCACCCCCGCCATAAATAAACACGTATGGATCGTCTTTCATATCATCAATTTTATTTATAATATCTGTTGCAACACGTGCTGCTAAACCTAATAGCGCTGGCTGTGATTCCTCAACTAATAAGGTATTTCTCGGATGCTTATCATTTAAATAAATTTGATTGAATTCTGTAATACTATCAATCGTTTTAGTTGGATACTTCCGGTTCCATCTCGTAATGATTTGTAGTAACGTCTCTTTTACACCATAAGATAAACCTTTACTTAGTTGCGGACGGAAATTCACCCCTAATGAAACGACTTCTTCTGTCGTCCCTGCACCAATATCAAAAGAGAGTAGAGTTTTATCTACAAAATCAATTTCAGAAACTTGATTTTGCTCACATTCTATTTTATGTTTCACAACATTTCCTTCTTCATCGTATACAATGCCCCACGTACCAGAAGCGCCCTCAGGCAGGCATTTACAATACTCAATTGAAACATTAATTGTCACATCGCGTCCGTTCGGATAATGGAAAATAACCTTATGATTTCCCATATAACGTTTTGCATTTTCAGCAGCTATTTCTTGTGTAATAAGCTGCATAGGAAGAGCGACAGATAAATCATAACGAATATTAATATGGCTAGAAGTTGGACTTTGACGCATAGCGCTTACCGCCAAACCTGATAGTATTGTAATAACCATTAACTCATCCGTTGACTTATTCGATTTCTTCTCTACCTCAGTACCTTTTAATTGATCTTGAATAACTTTTTCTCCAACGATATATCGTACATTATTTAGCATTAACGATGGCGAACTTATAGTCACATCAATGTGGTTTTCTAATTCAGATAATGAAACATCTACCTCATCTAAGAGTCCTGTAGGCTCACCTATATATAAAGAATAAATACTCGGAATAAAAATAGGGTCTTGCCCTTTCACCATTAACTTCAAACCGTTGTTTCCTGCATCTGCACCAGCTTTTAAAAGTATAGACATAACTACCCCCTAAATTAATCTGACATCCCTTCCAAATATATGCGAGCCCATTCTTTTACATTCAAATGTATTGTAATTTTTTATTTATCATAAAAACAAAATATTGCATACTTACATATTGTATGTAAAAAATATTTGACATGACACTTTTCCAATTTTATACTTATATTTGTAAAGAGTTTTTTACAATCGAGGGGGCAATTATTTATTGAATACTAAAAAAACTATTTTTATAATCATTGTTTTAGCATTAATTGCAATACTAGTACATGGCACATATAAATACATAACTGAAGGTTCTATTTTAGGTGGTACGATTTTTGCTATTTCGTTAATACTTAGTAATTTAATTAATCACATTACTTGGGGAGATCCCCACGGTGTGTCAGAAGAAAGTCAAGATGAGATGGGACAACAAATTACATATAAAAGCTTTAAAATTGCGTATTTTGTGCTTGTAGTTGTAATGTTCCTTTTATTAATCTTCTCCGAAGGATTTTCTATGGGGGCTAATTTAGATGGAGTAAAAAACCTCCCCCTGTTCATCGCAATTTGCTCTTCATTCTTTATTTATCCTATTGTCGAACTCATAGTTGCAAAACAATATAAGTAAAAAGATGAGGTTTTCTACATGTAGAAAACCTCATCTTTTTATATTTACATACTCTCTACAATTGCTTTTAATTTATTCACAGTCCGCCAATTCCTAACTGTAGCTGGTGTATGTAACTTCTGAAACTGGTTCATTAATTTAGAATTTCGAATGCTATTTTTGAAAAATAAATAAACGACCTTCTCATCTATATAGCAATCTTCAAGTTCACTTTTAAATGTAAGCAATTGACTACTCTCTTCTTCAGAAAGTACATTAGCTAAAAAAGCAATATGAACACTTTCTCCTTCTAACAATGAATGAACTTCATATGGACATTGTTTAATAATATTTATAAATTCATCATGTGTTCTTAGCATGACTGGAACATCGAAATCAAATTCTTTTTTTATTTCAGATTGTATTCGGTCCTTTAGAAAGTTTATACCTTCCTCAGATTCGAACACAATATTACCACTTTGTATATATGTTTTCACTTGTTTTAACCCTTTTGATTCAAACACTCGTTTTAAATCAGCCATTTTGATTACTTTATGGCCACCGACATTGATTCCTCTTAGTAATGCAATATAAAGTGTCATATTATCCCCCCCACAGTAAAATGAACTTATCAATTGAATCGGTTTTCCCACTCATATTTCTCGGATATTTGTTTTAATTGTTTTAATTCTTCTAACATATCATGAATAGATAATACCTCAAATAAAATAATAGATTCACTTGAAAAATGGTGATGATAATGATTTGGTTTATAATCTTTTAAATCATTTTTATAACTCCAAAATTGCTTGTCTAATTCAGCAATAAGTTTGAAATGTTCCTCATCAATTTCATTACAACGGTTTCTCAATATAGCAATTATAGAATGAATTGTTCGTTGTAATATTTCTCTTTCACTTTGTGACCAGTCACAAGTCTCAATTGATACCCGAGCTAAATTATCTATATGGTAAATGATTTGCTGTAATATATGAAGTTGCTTCTGCATCGTTAAAAAGCTTCTCATTTCCTTCTTTGTATGTTGATGATATTTCCAATCTTTCTGCTCATATTGAACAAATTGTATCGCCTTATGCAATAATAAAGTCAATTTAGATAAATCCTGAGCAGTCTCCTTTTTCACACCTTTTCCTGCAACTAATGCAGTAATCCATTCTTTCATAATATTTGCTGTTTTAGCAAATAGATCCTCTGTACATCCAAAAATCATTTTCGTGTAGTGGGGTGGAAAAATGAAAAAATTCACTAAAGTAGATACTATAATACCAGTAGATGTAGTAGCTAAACGAATTAAAAATGCAGTAAAATAATGATTTGCCGTAATTGGAATCATTGCTACGGCAGTTAAAGTTGCAACTAAAGTTCCCGCATGTAACCTTAGTTTTTGACATGTAACGATCGTAAACATTGCAGCTAATGCATAAGAAATTGCTTGGTGGCCTAGGAAAAATGTGAAAGTCATGGCATATGCCGATCCAATTGTTGAGGCCGGAAAGCGAATAAGTCCTTTTTTTATTGAGTCTGTTGCAGTTGGTTCAATTGTAACAATTGCTGTTATTACAGCAAAAATAGTTGGGATGTTAAAAAAATCACAAACTAACACTGTAAGAAAAACTGCAATTCCAGTTTTAATCACTCTTCCTCCAACGATATTCCATTTTCTATCTTGATTCATTTTTTATATCCTTCATTCCTGTTTCATTTTATATATATATATTATATATTGTTAAAATAAAAAACCTACTACTTGAATATTCAAGAGTAAGTTTTCTATCTCATTATTTCATTATAGATAAATGCATTATTATTTGTTGGCCAATTGGTCCCATTCTTCTAAAACCTTTATCTTGGAAACCAACTTTTGCATATAAATTTTGTGCAGGAATATTTCTTTCATTCACAGCAAGTACAACTTCATTTTTTATTGGAAAATAACGTTTTACAAACTCTTCTAATAATATCAATGACTTTTTAGCGAATCCTTTTCTTTGTCTATTGTGATTAATAGAAAATGACGTTAAAAGTAAAGCATCCTCATTATCTGTGAACTCCTTTACTCTATCTCCCGTTTCCAATGCGAAAAGACCCACCGGTACCCCATTGTGATCTAAAATAACAATCACATTTTTTGTATGATCACTTTTTGCTTTCTCCAGTAATGCGCTTGGATCTGATGTAAACTGAACTTGTTCACTTGGTAAAGTAAATGTTTGTATAACTTCTTTATATTTCTCCTTATACGGAGCTAATTGAATTTCCCCTGTGTGTATGTTCATGCTAAACTCTCCCATTTTTTAGCTTATTAACTTATACCTTGCTGTGCTTTTGAATGCACTCTTCCATCTAAAAAGGTAATTTCAACAAATGAATTTGGATCGTTCCCTTTCCAAGCAAAAATTTGTTTAATTTGTGTAGAATGCTCTACCCCTTCTTCTATAAGTAAATCTCCTTCAAAACCAATTAAATCTTTCACTTCTGTATAAGTCATTCCTTCATTTATACTCGAGAAATGATTTATATTGATAGACTCTTTCTGTTGCCTTTCCATCACAGTAGAAGAAGTTGCTGTTTGGTTTTTCACTTCTTTTCTCTGTTCACACGCTGTCATACTGAAACCTAAGCATAAACTAAACAATATACATGCGCTTTTTTTCATCATAACAGTTGTCCCTCCCATGATAATTAAACCATATATTCCCTTAAAAATAAACTGAATATTTAATATTGTATTTAAAAACCTCGTACAATTAAGTACGAGGCTAATTTCATTTATTCAAATGATTATTTGATTGATCATCCTGTTCTTTTCTTAACTCTTGTTCTTCATCTTTTGGTAATTGTTTATCATTATCTTTAATTGGATTCGTTTCTCTATTTTCTATCATATCATTTGGAACTTGTGGCATTACTCGGCCCACAATAGCGGCTAATTCATCTAGTATACCTTCACCTGTTTTTCCTTTTTTAATTTGCTTTCCGATTTGTTTGAGGCGTTCATACGTATCAACATCTGCTACAACGACTGCATTAGCACCGTCAGGGTCATTTTTTAAACTTTCTGCAACAGAGTATTTAATTGATTCAACTCGAGTTCGATCAAGTTTTGCTTTTACATCAATACCTACAATAGCATATTTTCCAACAACGACCGCTGTTGCATCATTCACACCTGGCACACTTGCTGCTAAAGATGCTAAATGATCTGCTGCTTTTTCATTTGGCTTATTTGATTTATTCGTATAATTAACATTTTTCATTGAAACATTTTTTTGTTCCGGCTTTTCGTTTGGATTGTCTTTTTTTCCAATACTGCATCCAGTTATAACGAAGCAAAGCATCAATATATATATTAGAGTTTTCATTATTTTCACCACTTCACTATTAAGGTTTAATCATAAATTTTTTCAACAGCTTGCATTTTCTTTACCTTTTCCTCGGCCCCGCTATTAGCATTAATGAATATTTGGTACGTATCTTTTCCTAAAGTGCCTACAAATTCATAGCAAAGCACTTCATTATGCAAATCATTGACTACTAAAGCTTTACGTTCTTCCATGACTTTTACATCCGGATTGATTTTCTTTCTTGCTTCTGCTGCAGTTAGCTTTGCCGATGGAACTGTTCGCTTTTGATGTGACGCTAAGTATTCTTTTGCGGAGAACCCAACGATAGAACCATCATCTAAAGCAATTTTCATTTGGATTGCTTCTGGATAAATTCGTACTCCATTTTCATTTACTACATACGTAAATACACCAACATTATCATATTGAGAGCTATCATAAAGCTCCATATTATTAAACTTATGGTCCTTTAAAAATTTCAAACCTTTACTACCTGCATCGTTTAAACTAACTTTCTGTTCTTTAATTTCGCGGTTATTCATAACCCAAATTGGATATCCGCCTTTTCCGGTAATATCCATATAGAACTCATTGTTCGTTGCTTCATCTTTAATTTTCACACTATAGAAGGATTCTTTCGCACCTTTTCCACTTTTCTCTACATCTACTTTTTCATTTCCTTTTAAATTCAAAAACGATTTGGCAATTTTCGCTGCTTCATCTTTAGAAATTGCCTTTCCTTCCGCTTCAAATCCGCCTTTTTTATTTTTTTGCGCACTTGTAAAGGTCGGTCCGAAGTTTGTAGAAGAATATGATGTTACGTTTTTCTCTACAGTTTTCAATCCATCAATAATTGTGTTATCTGCTGGATCACGATTTGATGCAAGTGCCATTTCTACATCCATCCAGCGTAAATTATTTTTCAAAACAAGATGTTGTACTTTTCTTAGTTCATCTTGTATATTTCCTGCATTTGAATATAAAGTTTGTAGCGTTTTATATTCTTGCTCATTTAACGGCTCTTTTTCTAAATCACGAATGGCTGCACGGTAACTGAAATCACCGATATTCGCTAAAAATTCTTCCGTTTTATTAAATGGCATTAATGTTAAAGGAAGTTGTCCTACATCTGAGCGAGCTTCAGATGTTAAACGCCATACATCCGCTAATGCAGGTGATAAAGATGATCGTGAATTCATCGCAAGTGTTGTACCAATTTTATCGTGTAATAAATCGACTTCGTATGCTAAATCATGGAATGCACGTTGATAGCTATTTTCCGCTCGAATTAAAACCGCATTTTTCTCTTGGTGCTCTTTATAGCCCCAATAGCCTGTTCCTACTACACCGACTGTTAATAATACAATGATAATACCTCGTAACATTGTCCCACCTCCGCTCTATTTACAGAAAATATGTTTACCGATTTTTTTAATTTGTGGACGAGTCCAAATCCATTTACTAGTCGCAGTATCTGGATTGAAATAATATAAAGCATTTCCTGTTGGATCCCATCCGTTAATCGCATCTAAAACTGCTTTTTTTGCTGTTTCATTTGGTGTTAAATATATTTGTCCATCGGCTACCGCTGTAAATGCTCTAGGTTCAAAGATTACACCTGAAACAGTATTTGGGAATGACGCACTTGTAACACGGTTCAAAATAACAGCAGCTACTGCAACTTGTCCTAAATACGGTTCACCACGTGATTCTCCGTATACTGCGTTTGCCATCAGCTGAATATCATTTTGAGAATAACCGTTCGGAACATTTGTCCCTTTATTTTGAGGTGGTTTATTCTCTTGTGCAGTGCCACCACTATTTCCTTTATTCGTTGTCGTTCCTTTATTAGCAGTTGATTTGTCATACTTCGTTGCCTTCACGAGCATTTGCTTCGTTTTAGCTCCAGCTAAACCATCAACGGGTAATCCAAATTTCTCTTGAAAATTCCGAAGTGCCCAATATGTACCCCATCCGAAAACACCATCTACTTTTCCCGTATAAAATCCGTTATATTTTAAACGAGATTGCAGTTCAATGACATCTTCGCCCGATGCTCCTCTTTGAATGACTTGATTAGAAAATGCTTCTACATTCTTTAGTTGTATACTACTGACCATTAAAGACAGTCCTATGAACGCAAGTAAAACCGCTATTTTAAACATAGCTTTTTGGCGCATAATTTTCCCTCCTTAATTATGTAAATGATTTCTTGGTTATGTTTTGTAAAAGCCTCGCTTTTATGTAAAGAAGACAAAAAATCCAAACTAATATCGTAGAAAGAAAATGTAAACAATATAAAAAAAGGATAAAAGGAGTTCATCATGAAGAATTTGTTAAAGCGTGTCGCACTCGTCCTTCTGTTCCTAACAACATGTTCAAATGTATATACAGGCTCATCAATTGTTCAGGCGCAGCCGCCGTATGCAAAATGGGGTAAGCTTGCTGTAGAGAAAACGAAAGAACAGTACCCAAAAGCAGAGATTATTGATTACCTTCATATAGGTAGAAAACCAAAAACCGTTCAAATAACAGTTGAAAAATTCAAATTGTGGCTACGTGAAGACGGAAAAGAATATGGTGTTTTTGTTGATGTGGAATTTGAAACGAAGACGGAGAAATTTATTAAAATGTCGTTTCAGAAGACGAGTAGATAAAATGAAAGAAACCCGGCTATTTAGATTCATAACAGCCGGGTTTCTTTCATTTCTAAAATTCTTTTCTAAAATATCGATTCCCTAAAAATCTTACCAATATACAAATAGTGCCAATTACAACTGCTATCCCTATACTGTATAAAAGTACTCTACCATATCCACCTATTCTCGGATCTAAAAATGGATAAGGATACCAATTCACGATTGGACCACGAATTAAGCTATATACAACGTAAAAAAACGGGAATAAGAGCCAACTTGAAGCTTGTTTCCAAGTGATTTTCTTATTTGGTGGATTTAATATCCAATCTAAAAGCATAGCAATTGGCATGATATAATGTAACACCGTATTTACCCATGGTATTGCCGTTTGAAGTGATTCTTCTAACCCTCTTAATAATAAAAAATAAATGAGTCCAGTCGTAAGTATGTATACCGTTGCTGCACCACGAAGTATACCAAACTGTTCTGATCGACCAAATGTAGCTGTTCCGATACTACTTAAAAGGAGAATACATGCAACTAAAATGTTACTTTCGATCGTGAAGAAACTAAAAAAGTTAACTGGATTGAACGGTTTCACTTGTGCCCGTATTATAAATTGCGTAATGATTGCACTAAATGCTAGAAGGCTTAAACATAGTCTAAATAAAGATAAAATTTTTTCATCCTTCATACATTCCCTCCTTTTCTTATATATAATTAGAATTTCCCTGTACATGCTCAATAAATAATTTTAACGGAACGAGCCCACGTTTTGGCATATGACTACTTATAATAGATACTACTTCTAATTGAGGAATGATAACGATGTATTGTCCGCCGTATCCCATAGCGAAATATATACAATACGGTATGTGAAATCTTTCGTTATGTAATACCCACCAGTGATATCCATATGCGCCGACATGTTCATATGTTTCAAATTGCGCCCTACTTGACTCTTTTAACCATTTCGCTGATACAATTTCTTTTTCATTCCAATATCCATTTTGCAAACATAATTTTCCTAATTTTAATAAATCGGTAGATTTCATTTTCATACCGAAGCCACCTACATATATACCCTGCGGATCTTGTTGCCACTCGTATTCGTTAATTTTTAATGGATCAAATAAATATTTCTTTGCAAACCGCTCTGTCGACATTCCAGTAGCTTCTTGAATAATATAGCTCAGTAAATGAGAAGAACCTGAATTATAATTCATTTTTGTAGCAGGTTCTTCAATTATTGGCTTTTCTAATATGTACTGTACCCAGTTCTCTGATTCTACAAAGTCATTTGGGAATACTACTCCATTCCCAAACTCTTTCCAGTCCTCACCAGTAGTCATTGTTAATAAGTGATATAGCGTTAAATCATGTTTTTCCCCAGGTACATTTTCAATCCACTCTGTAATTGATGTATGTATATCATTTATATAGCCCTTATCAATTGCAATACCAATTAATAAAGATACGATACTTTTTGTAATCGAATTTATTTTATATAAGTTATTTGCACATTCGGGTGTTTTATAATACTCCGTTGTTAATTCCCCTTTTTGATAAACAAGAAATGTATTCACTTTTTTCTTTTCGAATTTATTTTCTAGTTGCTTGAAATCCAAAAACTTTACCTCCATTTAAATAGTTACTCCATTTATTATATCTTGTTCCTTCATTTTAAACATAATTGTGTTCAAATAAAAATAAACCTGTCAGCCATAATGAACTGACAGGTTTATTTTTATAATTTCGTACGAACATTCCAAAGCTCTGGGAAGAATTGTTGATCAAGTACTCGCTTTAAATAAGAAACACCGGAGGATCCACCTGTACCCATTTTATGTCCAATAATTCTTTCTACTGTTTTCATATGACGGAAACGCCATTGTTGTAGCCAGTCTTCAATATCAATCAATTTTTCAGCAAGCTGATATAAATTCCAATATTTTTTCACATCCGCATACACTTCCAACCATGCTGCTTCTACTGTTGCATCTTCTTCATAAGGCTGCGTAATATCACGGTTTAACACATCTTTATGAATAGGGAATCCTTCTTTTACTAATGCTTGAATCGCGACATCATATAGACTTGGTGCATGTAGCGCTTTATGAAGTCGTGCATGTAATTCTGGATCCTTTTCATAAATTTTTAATGCGTGTGGCGTTTTATAGCCAAGTGCATACTCAATCATACGATATTGATACGATTGAAAACCTGAAGCTTGACCGAGTGAATCACGAAACTCAATATATTCTGATGGTGTTAATGTCGCAAGAATATCCCAAGATTGAATAATTTGAGACTGAATTTTTGATACACGTGCTAACATTTTAAAAGCTGGTTGTAATTTATCTTGTTTAATAGATTCAATCGCCGCATTTAGCTCATGTAAAATGAGCTTCA
This sequence comes from Bacillus sp. PK3-067, assembly GCF_056738645.1. Taxonomy (NCBI): domain Bacteria; kingdom Bacillati; phylum Bacillota; class Bacilli; order Caryophanales; family Bacillaceae; genus Bacillus; species Bacillus sp. PK3-067. Next base: position 2,691,004 of record NZ_CP096490.1, read on the forward strand.
TCCAAAGCTCACTTGCTTGGTGAATAACGATAAATAACATTTCATCATGATGGTCCGATAATCTTTTTTGAGAAGATAGTAAACTATCTAATTGTAAATACTCCCCATACGTCATATTCTCTTTAAAATCCGTATGAATCCCTTTTTCCATAATTACTTTTTCATTTTCTTTCATATTAGCCAAACGCCCCTTTTATATGATTCTACTTATATTGGTCTAATAACGGCTCGAACTGGACTTCCATCTGCATCAGTTAATGCAAGTGGTAATGCAATAAGTTCATAATCACCGTCTGCTACATGATCTAGTACGACATTTTCTAAAATATGAATTCCATGTTTAAATAATTGATGATGCGCTGCTAATTCTTTATCATCTAGCGGATCAACTGATGGTACATCTACTCCGATTAAACGAATACCTTTCTCTGAAAGAAACGACGCTATGTCTGCACGTAAATGAGGGATCACCTCTGGAAATTCTTCAGCTTTTCCATGTGAAGATGTACGTAATAATAATCGTTCTACACCTTCTAAATGAAAGCTTTCTAATTCCTTTTTCCCGATGCTTTCAAGATTAGAAACGTCAATAATCCGTGCTGGGCCAACATAAACTTGAACATCTAAATCCAATACTTTCTTTCCATCATTATCAAAATGAAATGGTGCATCAATATGAGTGCCTGTATGAATACTCATCGTTAACTTTCCGACATTTACTGAGCCACTTTCTTCTTTTGACCATGAAACTTCATACGAGAACGGTGTGTCTCCTGGCCACGTTGCAATATTATTATTTAGCGGTTGTGAAATATCAATCCACTCTGATGTTTTCATATTTATGCCACAACCTCTCGCTTATTTTCAAACTGCTTATACTCTTCATTTTTCATAATTTTCTTTAATATTTGTACAGATTTCCACACTTCTTCGTATGTGTTATATAAAGCGACCGGCGCAAGTCTCACCCCATTTGGCGCTCTAAAATCTGGAATTACTCCATTTGCTTTTAGTGCTTTACATATACGTGCTGCTTCTGCATGCTCTAAATAAATGTGCCCGCCTCGTTTTTCATCCTCTAATGGATTTCCAATTGTAAATTCGAAACCTTTTAATTCATGTCCAATTAAATTCAGCATGTATCTCGTAATATGTAAAGATTTTTCACGTAAACGTTCAATACCAGCATCTTTGAAAATTTCAAGTGAACCAATTAATGGTGCTGTACTTAAAACGTGCGGTGTACCAATTTGATAAGCACCTGCATGATCAGCAGCTGTTAATGTATGCTCCATATCAAACTGCTTATCTTTTCTAGAACTAAACCATCCAGACAACCCTGGTAGTCTATTAAAATGTTTATTATTCACATAAATTCCTGCAACGCCACCCGGTCCTGCATTTAAATATTTATAATTGCACCAAACAGCAAAATCGACATCCCAATCTTTGAAATGATGCGGAATAGATCCTATTGAATGGCATAAATCAAATCCAATGTGAATGCCGCGTTTATGAGCTTCCGTTGTTAAACGTTTCATATCAAGAATTTGACCACTTCTATATAAAACAGAAGGTAATAAAATTAAAGCGATATCATCTTCCATCGTATGGATAATATCTTCTTCAGAAAGTGTTCTACCATCTCGGCTTTTCACTCTTACTAAATGCTCCTCTGGATCTAATCCTTTTAAACGAATTTGACTTTGAAGTGCATAAATATCTGATGGGAAAGTTAATTCATCCGCAAGTATTTTTGTACGTATTCCTTTTGGTTCGTAAAACGTCGCAATAACTTGGTGTATATTTGTAGTTGTAGAACCGGTTACAATAGTTTCTTCCGGTAAAGCACCAATAAGAGGGGCTGTAAGTTTACCTAATTTCTCTGAAAGGAAAAACCACGGGTGCTCACCTTCTGTCCAGCCGTCAATGCCATACTCTTTCCACGAATCTAGCAACGTAAGTAATGATTTCTCTGCTCTTTTTGAAAGTAGCCCTAATGAGTTTCCATCTAAATATATAGTACCTTCTTTTTTATAGAATTCAGTTTGAAAATCTTTCAGTTCATCATGTTTATCACATTCAAGCGCATACTCATAAGTTGGTTGAAATGGTTCTTTATACATGGTGTCACCTTCTCTTAATTTTCTTTTTATTCTAACTAATTGAAATATATCACCTTAATTGATACAACGTCAATGATATTATGTCAGTTGACTTTATATATGAACTTCTTTTACAATACAGTTATATTTTCAGATATTTCAGTATAAAGAGGTGATTCTTTGAAAAACTCTACTCTTTCATCAAGAAAACACCGCTCCTTAGAAACGAAGAAGAAACTATTACACTCTGGTTACACTATTTTTATAAATAATGGATTTCAAAAAACGACAATTACACAAATTATTAAACATGCAGAAACTGGTTATGGAACAGCATATGTATACTTCAAAAACAAAGATGATCTCCTAATTAGTTTAATGGAAGATGTTATGAATCAATTTTATAATATTGCTGAGCGCTCTTTTTCTCCACAAACAAAAGAGGAAGCACGTATAATGATCCAAAATCAAGTTAGAGCATTCCTGCAATTAGCAGATGCAGAACGCGCTATTTTGCAAGTTGTAGAGGAAGCGATAGGATTATCAAGAGAAATACGGCAAAAATGGGATGAGATTCGGGAACGTTTTATAACAAGTATTAAACAGGATATTACTTACTCTCAAGAAAGTGGATTAGCACAACCTAATTTAAATAAAGAGATTGTAGCACGCGGTTGGTTCGCGATGAATGAATCGTTTCTTTGGACTATTACGCAAAATGATAAAAAGATTAACTTAGAGGAAATTGTGTATACGTTAACGGAGATGTATACGACCGGGTTATATAAATAACACACCGTCAATAAGTAAGGTGTGTTATTTTACATCTATAAAAATATATTATCTGGGTATGGTAGCGCTAAAGTAGGCTTTTCAGAAAATGAGAAATATTGTAGTTTTAAAGATTCACCATCTATCGATTTCAGTTTTCCACTAGTAATTTCACATTCAAACACAACAACAATATATTCTACTTGATCGCCATTCGGATATATATGACGGAACCTTTCCCCTCCAAATACCCCTTTTTGTTTTTTTACTCGTACTTTCAATCCTGTTTCTTCCCACACTTCACGAACTACCGCTTCTTCTGGAGTTTCTCCAGGCTCAATTGCTCCAGCTGGCAAACTCCAGTATTCCCCGCCAGGATATTGAAACAAAATATCTCCCTGCCCATTCTTTATAACGGCAGCTACACTCGGTATTAGAATTAGTTCATGGCCTAATTGCTCACGGATTTTTTTATAATATAGCGACATCGACATATAATTCTCTCCCACTCCAATAATAAACAACTGTATTTTCTGACACCTATTGTATAATAATAACAATAGCAATTTCTATATAGAAAGGATAAGAAAATTACTCCCCTTTATATCTGCTACACTAGATAATTTATACAGTTCTAAACCTCGCGTTTTCCATTCTTGTGAATCTTGTTTAATTATCTTTTTAAAATATTTTAGTAGTGGTCATAAAGCATACTCCTTATGATCTACATAACTAACAACATCCCATTTTAACTTTTCATTAATTTCACTCATAAGTTCGGGTATTACTACTTCACCATATTTTTTAAAACATTCATGAGTTTCTTCGTAATTTTAAAATAAAGTTTGATTAAAAATATCGTGTTAACCCGTATTCTATGGTAAATAAAAAGAATCCATTTTGAAAAAGATTGATCAAAATGGATTCTTATCCAGCAGGTTTATGTTTTGGTTTTATAAAAAAGTTTGATCATTTTCTATCAATGAAAACAATTAATTGACTATTTTTATTATGAAAAGGTCGGAGCAGGAAATTCATCAATTTTGATACGAAGTAAACTATAAGGTTTCTGTCGTAAGTCTTTTCCATAATGAAATCTAGGCTGTCGATGTAATTGGTTCACAATGACATACAAATATTGATCCGGACCAATTGAAAAAGTATCCGGCCACAAAATTCTCGGATCATGTGCGATAGTTTCCATTATGCCATTTGGCAATATCTTACGGATACTGTTGTTTTCATAATCTCCAGCATAAACAGTTCCCTTTGCATCAGTGATCATTCCATCAGACGCACCTTTTTCTCCCCAATACTCCACATGATAAGGTAAATTCATGTCCGGTATCGTTCTGTTTCTCAGGGCTTCTGTTGAGATCGAGAACAAATGCCGACTGGTTAGTGGAGCAAAAAATAATATCTTTCCATCGGGAGAAATCGCAAGACTATCAGACGCCAACCTAAATGGAGAAGTTGAACCGTCTTTGTTTCGATTCATTAAAATTTGACCTTCTACTTTCGGTAAAAAATAGGGATCGGGTGAAGTTGAATTTGCTCCATTTAACCGTCTAAACGCGTTTCCATTTGATAAATCTACGACGATAATAGCTCCTGGTCCTCTCGAAGAAGAATCCGTTATATAGGCATAACCTGCTTTTCCAACACGAAAATCAAAACGGACATCATTCAGATAAGTTGTAGGCAGGACAACATCTTCTGTAAAGGTATATACTTTTCTTATTGTATTGGTTTCTAAATCAACAGCGACTAATTTTGCTCCCCCTTTAATAGGTTCAGAAAAATTGGGTGCCGCTGTATCTAATATCCAAAGCGTTCCCCTTCCATCAGCAACTACACTTTGGACACTGATGAAAGTCATTGGGATATTCTCGGGGTTAGCCAAATTGGTTTGTAAATTAGGATAAGGCTGCAATTTATCCTCAAAAATTTCCGCCACCGTAAATTTAACATCGTCTCCCCATTTCGGAAAGCAAATGAAAATACGACCGGTTTCTGAAACAGTAACACCTGTAGGCATAGCCCCATAAAATGCATAAACTAGTTCTAAATTACCGAAATATTTTTCACTAGGTAACATAGGTTTCATAATATCCTCCTCAAGCATTCAAACGGGATATCTCCTATATATGATTTATATTTTTTCTAGTGCATGTTTCTTAATAAGTTTTTCTATACGAAAAGATGATTGAATTGATTGTTTTCGAAATTTAATAAGTCTGTCAGAAGAAAGGAAGCATTTTAATTTAAAGGTCTCCAGATGAAGTAGAATTCAATTAGCAGGTAGCGAAGTTCAATATTCCCGAATCAACGTTAAGCTGGTATAAAAAATGGGGAAATTTCCCCATTTAAATTTGTGAAAAAATGTACTTAAGCTAAACTGCCCGTTAGTTTAAGTGTAACACTTCACAAACAATATTTTGAGTATTCTTATTATTCCTGTTTCCTCAACAATCTGGCCCTTTAATTGAACAATAAAATAAAGGTGAGTACATATTAGTCATGTATAATATGCGCTCACCTTTATTTTTTTAGGATTTTTAGCTTTTAGGTCTTGATAATAATTTTTAGTGGTTTTATTAACAATTTATATTTAGTAAATGTGCTTTTCATGAATTTGATATAAGTCAAAAGAATTTCCTGTCCAATATAACTACGCATGTTAGCCCACTTCTTCTTTATCCAGTCTGCTTACAATTCCAACTATAAATTTATATTCAATCCTCCTCTTCTTAACCTTTTTAAACCTTTCTTTCGTATCAAAAATTAAACACGTTTTCCGAAACCACACTCGTACATATAAAGACTCAAAATAAATAGGTTTTATAATTCCTCGTTCTTCAAATTCAGTTCCATCTTTATTTTCAGTTTCTGTTCGAACGAACCACCTATTTCCGAAGCCAATTTCAATATACTTCACACACTAACCCCCATTAGGAAATTTCCCTTCTAACAATTCTATTATTTCCCCGGTAAGCGCACATTCCGACAGAACATGAGCCCACAAAGAAAAAGTAGATTACAAAAATCTACTTTATAACTTATATTTTTGCATTCGTTTATAAAATGTACTACGGGGTACATCTAATAGTTTTGCAGCTAATGAAACATTTCCGTTTGTCTTTTGTAATGCTTCAATCATGCTATCACGCTTTATTTTTTCGCGAAAATTCAATGTATGTTCGGTTTTATTTTTAACTTGTAACTCAAGTTGTTGTTGATTTCCCATCATTGTTTGTATCAAAAGAGCGACTTGTTTTTCGCATATTTCCCGTCCTTGCGACAAAATGTAAATGCGTTCTAATGCATTTACTAGTTCTCGAATATTTCCGGGCCATGTATGTTGTAAAAATTGATTGCAAATACTCTTCGGAAATACAACATTCCAATTCTTCTGTTCGCAAAAGTGTTGTATAAAATATGGGATATCCTCTTTTCTTTCTATTAACGATGGAACATATAACGGATAAACGTGCAAACGATAATATAAATCTTGACGGAATTTCCCTTCTTCTACTAACCGTAGTAAATCTTTATGTGTGGCAGTAATAATACGAATATTTACTGGTACCTCTTTTGAACTTCCTATTGGAGTTATTGTACGTTCTTGTAAAACACGCAATAATGCTACTTGCATCTCTGGTGGTACTTCACCAATTTCATCTAAAAATAATGTTCCTCCATTCGCTTGTTCAAATTTCCCTTTATATCCTTGACGTCGCGCACCTGTAAATGCACCTTCAGCATAACCGAACAATTCACTTTCTATTAATTCTTTAGGCAAAGAACCGCAGTTAACAGCTATAAAGGGCCCGTCTTTTCTTGGACTATTTTCATGAATCGCTCTCGCGACATATTCCTTCCCTACTCCTGTCTCACCACATACATACACACTAACATCAGTCGGTGAAACAAGCTTAATTTCTTCTAGTGTGTGTTGAAATGCTTTGCTTGTCCCGGTAACTCCTGGAAAAGTAATTCCTTTTATAAATGTGAAAGCAGAATATGTATTCATTTGTTTGTTTTCCTTTAAATACATACATTTCCCGATCATTCTTTCATTACTATATACCGGTATCTCTAATTTAGTTTCCAATCCATGGTGCACTAAATCTTCAAGTTTCATTCTTGACCAATTAGTTACTCGTTCCCGAACGCTCTTACTCGCAGAAACGATAACATCACGATGATTACAAATAACTACTTGTTCATCACTATCAATGACATCTAAAAAACGATGGATTAAGTGTAATTCATTTTGATGAACTCTTATGCTACATTCACGTTCAATCGCATGTGCAATTGAAGTTACCATACCGAGCATATATGGATGTGAAAATTCAATTGGACAGGAGAAATCTAGAATACCAATTAATTTCCCGTCATCGTTATGAATGGGAGCAGCCGCACAACTCCAGCTATGAGATGCCACGGAGTAATGTTCAGTACCACTTATCATAATAGCTTCTTCAATTTCTAGCGCTGTTCCTATTGCGTTTGTCCCCACAGCTGCTTCCGTCCATTTTACACCTTCAATAAAATTAATATGTTTCGCTCGCTTTAACGTTTGTTTATTTCCACTTAAGGATAGAACATAACCATCTGGATCGATTAATAATGCCATCATTTGTAGTTCATCAATGGTTTTTCTCAAATTTTGTATTTGGGGTAATGCTATATCAAGGAAAATTTCACTCTTTTTCTTTTGTTCTCGAAAAATATTAGAAGACAAAACTTTCTGACCTTTATTCATGTGAGGATTAACATTAGCCTGTTTACATCGATGCCATGATTCTGAAATTCTTTGATTTATGCGATTTGAATCAAGAACACCTTCATTAACAAACTTTTTCCATGCATGTAAGTAAAACGGTGAAGCTAACATTGTATCATCTCCCTTTTAATTGTTTTGGAGATTTATAAAACATACTTTTATTATAAAACTGAATAAAAGCGTTTTCAATACAACTAGCAATACGACACAAATATGTTAATAATTTGAATATCCTAATGCACTTCTTTATTCTTTTTTAGTAGCACTATATTTTGTATAATGGACGCAAACAAAATACATAACCAAAACCACTTTTGTGGATTACCATTTATAAAGAAAACAATCACGGCTATTGCAAATAAAATAGCGGATGCTAAACTAAAATATAATTTTGTTTTAATTTCTATTATCCCTCACCCCTCTGTTACTTTACAGTACATACTAACTCTTCATTTTTCATCTCTACTATGTACTCCTGTAAAACATATTCTTTCCCGCCATGGTTTTCATACCATTCATGTATTCCTTTAATATGCCTCTCGTCACTTCTAATTTTCGATTCTATTTCATTATACTGTTCATAACTATCATATTCCCATATGGCAAATACTTCAGACGTACCATTCTTATTATCTTTCATCCAGCGTCCTATTAGCCTAGAACCATGCTTTAATTGATTAGGTAAGTTCGTATTATTGAAATGATCATTAAATACTTCTATGAATTCATTTTTCACTACATAGTACTTCCTTCTGTAAAACATACTTCTTCACCTCTTTCATGAAAAGTATTAGTAAATCTTCCCATCAATACCGTATTATAATACTTTCCATCCGATAGTCTTTTGTCATTTTTCAAAATGCCTTCTACTTCAAAACCTAATTTTTTATACAGATGAATAGCTTTCTCGTTTGTCTCTAATACTTGTAAAGATATTTTATTTACTGCATTTTCGTCAGCCCATTTAATAGATTGTTGTAATAGGCTCTTCCCCATTCTATATCCCCAAAACTCTTTTAAAATGCAAACGCCAAACTCCACTTTATGAGATAATCTCTTAAAATTTGATCCTTCACATCTTGAAAATCCAACGATTCGATTGTGCACTTCTGCAACTAAAAAGAGATTCTTAGTCTCTTCACTATCTGTTTTTATTATTTTTTGAAACCCTAGGTCATCTATAAATCCCTCTCCAGCATCTCTATCCATATTTTCAGTTTCTCCATCAATCTGAACTCTAATTTTCGATAACTGCTCAGCATCTTTCTCAGCTGCAGAACGAATTGTATAAGTTAATCCATTTATATAAAACTCTTGCTCTTTTACAATCATGTCAAACTCCTTTCAAATGAATATAATGGTGCTATTACAACTTGTTTACCTTGTTTCTCAAAGTCCTGAACAGTTTCTTTACTAGCCTCTTCGTCAGTTATAATAATGTCAATTTCTTTTAGAGACTCTCCTCTTATAAAACAATCTATTCCAAGTTTATTATGCGGAACTAAACAAATATTTCTTCTAGCAATTTCACTTACTCTTTTACTAAAATAAGCAACTTCAGGTGTTGCAGTACTAATACCTTGTAATGAAATGCCTCCACCTGTGGAGAAATAAAGGTCAATAGAAAATCTACTTATCAATTCAGAGGCAAGTGTATCAGTAATATTCCCTGAAGGTTTTACTTTTCCGCCAATTAAATACGTATCAATATTCTTATATTCTCGTAGATAACCAGCTATTTCTATAGAATTCGTAATAACCGTAAATGATACTTCCGGTAAATATTTCAGCATCGCATTATGAACGGGAGCCCCGCCAATAAAAATTGAATCACCTTCTTGTATATAAGATACCGCAACTCTTGCAATTGTGTCCTCATATATTGAGCTATCACTATAACGTTTAGTTGGTTCCGCAGCTAAGTTTCTCACTCGCGTAAGTTCAATTGCACCTCCGTACGTTCTTTTTAATAAACCATCCTTTTCCATAATAGACAAATCTCTTCTTATAGAATCAATAGACATATCAAATCTTTCCGCAAGATCCTTTGCTATTACTCTTCCATCTGTATTAAGTCGTTCTAAAATTTTCTCTCGACGTTCTTCAGTAAACATGTTATCACCACCGTTATTGAAGGTTCAGAAACTTAAACTTTATTTTAATTATATGCATGCCTCTTCCGTTTTACAATATTTTCAATTCTTATTTATTCCGTTTTATACAGTCTTCTCCCTCTTTCTATCCTGTTAACTTGACAACCGAATAAATGTATATCTGTATATTACGCAAAAACACTTCCATTTACCTTCCTATTGATGTAAAATTATTCCTATGTTTTACTTTTTAATACAGAAAGGGATTACTATGAAATCATTAATCAAAACGACATGTACAGCATTATTATTTACTGGAATATTAACAGGATGTAATAGCAATACTACATCAAAACAAGAAAAGAGCGCTCTCGAAAAGAATGCAATGCACTATGGAGAAATAGTTAAAAACGAATACTATAGAGCGACAGTTGAGAATGCAAAGTTTGAAAAAATAGACAAAGAGCGGCGCCTTACTACTCGTGTTATGATTAATAATGTTCGAGACGATGGACAAACTATTGATCTTTCGGAAATAAAATATTTCATACAAGATGAAAAAACTGGTGAGAAATATGAAGGTGAAGCTCATCCGATAGATGACGAGCACTATAAAAATGTTCCACACGAGTTCTCTTTAACTACTGACGTTGTATTTGAACTGAAAACTTCACCAAAAGATTTAAATAATATGTATTTATACATAGATAGCAAAGCAGCGCCGTTAACAGATACATATTGGAAGCTTGATAATTTAGTATCTAAATAGAAAGACCAGTCTTACATGACTGGTCTTTTACATTCATACATTTAACTTTCATTAACACTTATATTCATTTTCTAATAACAACTTGAATAACATCAGCTAAACCAGTGTGCCCTTTCCCTTCAATTCGCTCTTGTTCGCCATTAAAGAAATGAATTACCTTATGTTCTTCACACCAAGTAAGGATATCAATTGGATCATACAGCATATCAACATCTTTTGGTCCACCAGTACCATAGTTTATTTGTTTTTTTGAGTAAACTTCAAACATAATTAAACCACCAGGCTTTATCGTTTGTATCATTTTACCTAATATCATTTTTTTATAATCATCATGAAAATGTCCAAATACCATAATTGCTGCATCATATTCATTTTCTGCCAAACTATCAGCCAATAAATCTACTTTTTTTGTATGCACGTTTACGTTATGCTTCTCTGCCAATTTTTTTGTCTTCTCTAATCCATCTTCCGAATAATCAATAGCTGTTACTTCGTTCCCTTGTCTTGCTAGAAATACAGCATTTCTACCTTCTCCCTCCGCGAAAGCTATTACTTTATTGTGATTTGCTAAACGAAATGCTTGTTCTTTAATAAATGTATTAGGTTCTTTACCGTAAAAATATTCATCTGATTTATATCGATCATTCCAAAATTTAGTCATCATCTTCTCTCCTTCTTCATATCATTTTCTAACTAAAATTAAAGATATCAAAGAGTCTTTTTATCCTTAATTAATTTAAAAATAAAAGCAGATTAAAAATCCACTTTTATTTTTTTCGCAAGATCTACGATTTTTTGATTTCGTAACTCTTCTTCCATTTTCTCTTCTGCTGCAAGCATTACTTCATTAATTAAACATCCAGGTTTGTCATGTAAACAACATTCAAACAATGATGTTTTACCTTCAATTGCATGTATAATATCTAAAAATGAAATATCTTCCCAATTCTTACTAAGCGAGTAACCGCCCTTTGGACCAGATGATGAATGTATCATCCCTTCCTTCGTCAACTTAGTTAGTATTTTAGACAAGTACGTTGGTGAAACATTTTGCATTTCTGCTAATTGGTGAACACTAACTAACTTATTTGGTGTAGCCTTTGCCAGAAAAAGTATTGTATGAAGAGCATAATTTGTAGCTTTAGAATATTTCATAGTACAGCCCCTATTGTAGACTTCATGTATCTACAATAACTTTATTTTTTTATTATGTCAAACGTTTGTAATGCTCCATAAAAAATTATTTATTCACAAGTAATACATCTGTCGCACAAATCGTCACTTCTCTAAATGGACAGTCAAATAAAACACCTAGTTCAAAACCATCTTCAGTAATAGCTATTTCATGATATAACCACCAAGCATTTTCAAAGTTTTCCGGCATAGAACAATTTGTTACTCCTATAAAGGTTACTTCAAGTTTATCAAATTCACTAAAAGTACCACTGCAATCTAATACGATAGACAAAGTATCTTCTGATTCTCTCTTTATTACTTTAATTACACTATCGTGTAGTGATGTCTTGTGTAACTGAGCGACATTTGACGGAAGTTTTTTCTCAATGGAATTAAAATATTCTACGTATGATTGATCTAATTGTGCCATTCTTTTCTCATAATCTGTTGTCCACTCTTGCATACGTTTTTTCAGTTCACCTAATGGATATTCTGAATTAATTGTGATGTTTTGTATAATTGAGTATATCGATTCAGGAAGGAATTTTAATAAATCTATTTTCCTTTCCTCTATTTCTTCCTTTAAACTTTGTATATCCATTTCCGACCATTCTTTTATAGACTCTATAAAACTTACAAATTCTAAAACTTGCATTTTTTTATACCATTCTCTTGTAAAATATTTCAATGACACCTCTCCTAAAATATCTTTACATCCAGTAAAAGCAATACATCCACTTATTATATCATTCCAATAACCATTTTTTCTAAAGAAATAATGTAAAAATGTAAATATTCCGCCTATTATTTCTAAAACTTCAGAATATTTACAAAAGTATAAAATTAGAATACATTTTAGCTGTACAAGATTCACCTGTACAAAAATTCAAACAAAAAGGGATGGTTATATGTTGAAGAAATTAGTAGCAGGGACATTAGTAGCGGGTTTTGCACTAACTGGAGGACTAGGTGCGGTAAGTGCTGAAGAAAAAAGTAACACAATTAAGTCATTTGATTATTTAAAAGTGGATGAACAAAATGTTAATTCATTTGCAAAATTAAGTGATCAGGATAAGAAAGATATCCAAATTACTATGGTATTACCAGAGCAAAATGAAAATGGAGATTGGCTAGCTTATGGTTTTACTAGCCGTGAAACATTAGATGCGTATATTGAAAAGGATAAAAAAGCAATTAAAAATAAAATTAATCCTTTAGGTAGCGGTGCTGGTAGTACTGATTTTTATGAACATAAAGATAAAGGTGGCCAATATATTTACTGGAGTAGCGGCTTTAAAAACTTACCATCTAGCTGGAATGACAGAATTTCTTCTGTAAGTACAGCGTCACCTTCTGCAAGTTATTCAACGACACTTTGGGAGCACACTTCAACACAAGGATATGGAAAAGGCGTTTTATTTAAACATGCTGATTGGTACGGTAAAACTGCTAATTTAGCTGCTGATTGGAACGATATTACTTCAGCGATTGAAATTAAATAGTAATAAGATATTTAATTTCTTCTATAAAAATTCAAACCACTATTCTCTCTTTCGTTTAGAGAATAGTGGTTTATCATATTTCCATTTAAGCATGTACAGCATGTCCTACCGCTTGCATTAACGCTTCATGAATCGCCTCAGATAAAGTTGGATGTGCTGCAATATAATCTCTCATTATATCAGCGGTAACTTCTGTATGAATCATTACGGTTCCTTGACCAATAAGTTCAGTTGCATAAGGACCGATAATAGAAATCCCTACAATTTCTTGGTATTTAGGTTCCACAATGACTTTTACTTTCCCTACTTGTTCTCCTAAAATAAGAGCTTTTCCGTTCGCTGTAAAAGGAAATTCTCCGATGAGAATATCACCATATTGTTCTCTTGCACCTTTTTCACTTAACCCGACACTAGCTATTTCTGGAGCTGTGTATATACATCGAGGCACAGCGTGATAATTTACTTTCACGTCTTCTCCACTTGCGTGTAATGCTGCTGTCGTTCCTTCATGGAAGGCAACGTGAGCAAGCTGAATCCCACCGATTACATCACCAGCTGCGTAAATATGCGATACGTTCGTTTGCATATGTTCATTCACAGAAATCCCTTTATTTGAAAACTGAACCCCTGCCTTTTCTAATCCTAATTGTTGCACTCGTGGTTTTCTTCCTACAGAAACAAGAACAAATTCTGGAGTTACTTCGTGAGTAATTCCCTCGTACTCAAATGAGGCTTGCTTCTTATAGTTATTTAATCCTTTTAAAACTGCTCCCGTAAAAATTTTCACACCATCTTTTTCTAATTTCTCTCTTAAAATATTCGCGATATCTTCATCTTCACCAGGTAGTAATTGCGGTGCCATTTCAACTATCGATACTTTTGTGCCAAGTCTACTATAAATACTTGCAAACTCACATCCTATTACACCACCGCCAACGATTAACAATGAAGATGGTACACTCTCAAGAGACATGGCATGGCTACTATTTAAAATCCATTTTCCATCAAACGGAGCGAATGGTAATTCTGTAGGTTCGGAACCAGATGCGATAATAAAGCTCTCTCCATCAACTACTTCTTCTTTATTTCCTTGTACAACTCGCACACGATGATCCGTTTCGAATTTCGCTTTTCCTTTTACAACTTTAATTTTATTTTTCTTCATTAAATATTGTATTCCTTGGACGAGTTGCATTACGATTTGTGATTTTCTCGCCTGTATTTGATCCCAATCAATTGATATACTTCCTGTATTAAGCGTAACTCCATAATCATTCGCTTTTCTCACAATGTCATGTATTTCAGCACTTTCTAACAGTGATTTCGTAGGCATACAACCAACATTTAAACACGTTCCGCCAAGTTCAGCTTCATCAATAAGAGTGACACCTTTGCCATTTTGAGCCGCGGTAATTGCGGCTACATATCCAGCTGGTCCGCCTCCAATTACAACTAGTTTACTCATTCTCTCACCTTCTCTTTATAAAAGAATTGTTATAGGTTCTTCTAAATAATGTTTAATTGTGCGTAAAAATGCAGCTGCTGGTGCACCGTCTAGTACACGATGATCGAATGTTAAACTTAAAGGTAACATACTACCTTTTTTTAATTTTTTCCCTTTATATACAGGAACATGTTCAATTGCGCCAATACCTAAAATGCCAGTCTCAGGTGTATTTAATACCGGTGTGAAATATTCAATACCAAAGCTACCTAAATTACTAATTGTAAATGTCGTTCCGTGCATATCATCACTACTTAAGCTACCTGCTCGCGCCTTTTGTGCCACATTCTTAATCTCTTTAGACAATTCTACTAAAGATAAATTATTTGCAAAGCGAATAGCTGGAACGATTAACCCTTTTTCTAATGCGACTGCCATGCCTAAATGCACATGTTCAAATTGATGAATTGCATCATCTATATAAGCGCTGTTCATTTCTTTATGCTCTCTAAGTGCTAATACAGCAGCACGCGAGACAAAATCCGTAATGGTTAATTTATTATCATCTCTTTTTTGTACAACTTTCGCTATTTCTTTATGTAAAGCAACTAAATCTGTTACATCTACTTTCATCGTTAACGTTAATTGTGCGCTATTTTGTAAGCTTGCGTGCATACGATTTGCGATCGCTTTACGCATACCAGTAACAGGAATCACGTTACTTTCTTCTTGTTCAGATATTTCCAGAACGTTTACTCTTACCTCAAGTGCTTTTAATACATCTGCCTTTGTAATCCTTCCGCCAGGACCTGTACCAACTAATGCCTTGATATCCAGATTTTCAGACTTTGCAATTTTCTTGGCTACAGGTGAAATTTTAATTCTTTGCTTCGATACTTCTTTCCCATTTGCTTCTTGATTTTGTACATTTTGTACTTCTATATTAGATGTTTTTTCTTCTACAACATGTGTGCTTTCCTGCATTTCTACCTTTTCATTCGGTTTACCGATGTAGCAAATTACAGTACCAGGCGGCACTCCTTCATCTTCACTTACAGCTATATCAAGTACTGTACCATCAGCTGGCGCTTCAATTTCCGTTTCAATTTTTTCTGAATTAATACTAGCAATTAGTTCTCCTTTTGCTACATTATCGCCTGCTTTAATATTCCAGCTCGTAATAATACCTTCTTTCATCGCCATACCTAACTTCGGCATTACAACTTCTACAGCCATGTCTCTCTCTCCCTTCTCATCGTTTTATTACACATGTAATAAAGATTGGTCTCCGATCATTTCTGATACGGTTTCAATTACTTTTTCTGGTGTTGGCAAATACAACTTTTCAAGTGGTGGTGAGAACGGAACGGGTGTATGTGGTGCTGTAATTCGTTTAATAGGTGCATCTAACAAATCAAAACCTTTATCCGCTACAATTGCCGCAATATCTGTTGCAATACTACATCTAGGATTCGCTTCGTCAATGACGATAAGACGATTTGTTTTTTCAACAGATGATAAAATAGTATCTTCATCAAGTGGTGATAAAGATCGTGGATCAATTACTTCTACTTCAAGCCCCTTTTTCGATAATTGCTTTGCAGCTGCAAGCGCTGTATGAACTTGCTTTCCGATTGCGACAATTGTTACATCAGAACCTTCCCGTTTAATATCTGCTTTTCCTAATGGAATTGTATAGTATCCTTCTGGCACTTCACCTTTCATATTGTAAAGTGTTTTATCCTCAAAGAAGATTACTGGATCATCATCTTCAATTGCCGCTAATAATAAGCCTTTTGCATCATACGGTGTGGAAGGAACAACAACTTTAATACCTGGTATGCTCGTAAATAATGCGTACAAACTTTGTGAATGTTGAGCTGCTGCACTAAAACCAGCGCCATGCATCGTACGTACTGTAACGGGTACTTTTGCTTTACCTCCAAACATATAACGGAATTTCGCACCTTGGTTTAATACTTGGTCAAGACAACTACCGATAAAATCATTAAACATTAACTCAGCTATTGGACGTAACCCAGTTGCAGCAGCTGCCATCGCAGCTCCCATATAACCCGCTTCAGAAATTGGTGTATCCAATATACGATTTCGGCCAAACTCTTGTACAAGTCCTTTCGTAACACCAAGAACACCACCCCAAGCTTCATCATCTTGCAGGTGATCAACTTGTGCACCGCCTGCAACATCTTCACCTATTAAAATTACATTTTCATCACGACGCATTGAGATTTTCATCGCTTCATTAATTGCAGTTGACATACTTACTGTTCTAGTCATAATTTTTCACCCTCCTCTTATTTGTAAGAAACGTATACATCTTTTAATAATTCTTCATCGTCTGGGTATGGACTATTTTCACTAAATTCAATGGATCTTTGTACTGCATCATCTACTGCTTTTTCCATATCAACAAGTTCAGATTCTGTTAATAAACCTTCATGAATTAAATGCTTACGGAAATTCACAATTGCATCTTTTTCGTTTAAATGTTCTTCTTTTTCTTCTGATGTTTTATATGTTTGCGCTTCACCTTCGAAATGACCATAATTACGATATGTCATACATTCAATAATTGTTGGACCATCACCATTACGCGCACGTTCAACTGCTTCTGCAGCAGCTTTATATACAGCTAGAAGATCTTTTCCATCTACTTGAACACCTGGAATATTATAAGCTTTTGCGCGATCAGCGATAAAATCACAACTTGAAGCATATTCAAATGTAGTTGCTTCACCGTAACCGTTATTTTCTGCAATAAAAATAACTGGTAACTTCCAGATCGCCGCTAAATTAACCCCTTCATGGAATGTTCCTTCATTATTTGCTCCGTCACCGAAGAAGCAAACACTTACATCTTTTGTTCCTTTATATTTAGCTGTTAATGCTGAACCGCAAGCAAGTGGGAAACCCCCGCCTACAATGCCATTCGCACCAAGCATTCCTTTATCTAAATCGGCAATATGCATGGAACCGCCTTTACCTTTACATAATCCTGTCGCTTTCCCGAAAAGTTCAGCCATCATACCATTTAAATCACAACCTTTTGCGATACAATGTCCATGACCTCTATGTGTACTTGTAATACTGTCACTATCCGTTAAGTGGGCACATACACCAACCGCTACCGCTTCTTCACCTGCGTATAAATGAACGAAACCTGGCAAAACGCCTTGCGCGAACAATTCATGCACCTTATCTTCAAACTTACGAATTTCTAACATTTTTTCGTACATCCAACGAGCTTGTTCTTTCGTAATTTCATTCCCTTTACTTTCAGTTGTTTTTAACATGTCCAGCCCTCCTATTTTCTTGTTCGTCCTTTATATTGCAAGTATTGTGCCAATTTCGAATCCTTGTTTTAATAGGTTTTCTCTATCTTTTAACAATAAAAAAGTGGACAAAATGAGACGTTTGTCTCGTTTTGTCCACTTTTGTTCCCTTAATAAGAGAATTGTTACTTTATTCATTATCAAAGTTTTTCTGTAATTTTCGGATGTAAATAATTTGACCAATATGATATGCATTATGAGTTGTTACATTCGCTAGCACTTCCCACCACTTTGCAGAAACAGGAAATCCCACTACATCACTTTCAACCTTTTCTTCATTTATGAGATTTTGCCATTGTAACAGTTTTTCTAGTAGTTTTTCCCGTAATTCATCGAAAGTTTGATTATCTGAGAGCATAAAACTTTTGTTATTATCTCCTATAGCGGGTACTGCATTCACATTTGATTCTTTATACCTAGTTTGCCACGTAGAGTTCCAATACAGTAAATGTTGTACGATTTCAGCTATACTATTACTCTCTTCATTCGGTTTCCAGAAAGCTTCCCTCTCAGATAAATCCTTAACTGCATCTGAAAATGGCATATACCAACTGGGATCATTTGCATTCGCTAATAGCTGATCTGCTAATACAGCTTTTACATGGACCATTTTTCTTCCCTCATTTCATTATCATATTAATATACACTACTCTATATACGCTGATTCCCTATAATCCCCTTTTTTTACATACAAATTGATTTCATAATGAATGTAAGAATAATAGATTTTCTTATCATAACTCGTTATGATAAAAGAAAAAGAAAGCTGGCGAAAAATGAATAAAAAAATCGCAATAATTACTGGAGCCTCAAGTGGATTTGGACTATTAACTACACTCGAACTCGCAAAAAAAGATTATTTAGTTATCGCTACAATGCGAAACCTTGAAAAACAAGGAACCTTACTATCCCAAGTTACTCAACTTAACTTACAGCACAATATAAAAGTTCAACAATTAGATGTAACAGATCAAAATTCTATACATAATTTCCAATTATTTTTAAAAGAAATTAATAGAATAGATCTCCTTATAAATAATGCAGGATATGCAAATGGGGGCTTTGTAGAACAAATCCAAGTAGACGAATATCGAAAGCAATTTGAAACGAACCTTTTTGGAGCTATATCAATTACCCAGCTTGTTTTACCATATATGAGAAAACAAAGAAGTGGAAAAATCATTAATATAAGCAGCATTAGCGGCCAAGTTGGATTCCCTGGTTTATCTCCTTATGTATCTTCAAAATATGCATTAGAAGGCTGGAGTGAATCGCTTCGCTTAGAATTAAAACCTTTCGGAATAGATGTCGCTTTAATTGAACCTGGTTCTTACAACACAAATATATGGGAGGTTGGTAAACAACTAGCTGAAAACCAATCTGATACAACATCTCCTTACAAAGAATATATGGATAAAATACAAAAACATATTAATAGCGGTAGTGATACATTTGGTAATCCGATAGATGTTGCTAATAAAATCGTTGAAATTGCTGAAACAAAGCGTACTACTTTACGATATCCTATTGGAAAAGGTGTAAAATTTATGATCTTTACGAAGAAGATTCTTCCTTGGAGATTGTGGGAATACCTTGTTTTGAGAAGCTTTAAGAAGATGTAAATATAAAGAGTAACTATCAAGATAAATAATGGTAGCTACTCTTTTTAAATATTCATCATGAAAAACCAAAACGACATTAGTATGTAGAAAGAGGATCAAAATAAAGTAACATTGAAACCATAAAAACAAATGCAAAGAATCCAATTATAGAAAGAATATATTCCTTTGTCTCTCTGCTATACTTCCATTCCATCCATACGCGTAATAAGGAAATTGCTCCAAAATAAGTAAGTACAGCAATTCCTATATTAGCATTTTCTACTTTGAACAGATAAATAAAACTTACTATAAGATATACGATAAAAAGACCTATTTCTAATTTTACATGTAAACTATTTACATGCTTATATATCCAAGCATTGCCCTTTGGCATATTTAGTTTTTTTCTTAAAAACTTTTCTAAAAAATATCCTCCAATTATCATAATAATAACTATAATCCAAATAGTAGAGTTGCCCATTGCATTCCCTCCTATTAAATTAATTATGTTTTCGTAACAAAATGGATTATATATTTTTTAATATGTAGATAATGTATTCATTTTCTTTATCTTCTTTAGTAGTAGTTTTATCAAGACATGTTTTATGTATTGTATAACAACAATCTATTTCCCATCCCTTTTGTTTCGGGATGTTTAATCCTTTTTCTTTCTATTTTTTCAAAAACGAATATAGATAGTACCGATAAAATTAATAGAGTTATTTTTATAATTGACAGAAAACCCTATCCTTTTATTTTCTTACTTGCATTTTCTACGGCTGATCACTCGGATACGTGGCATTCCTTTTATTTTCTACGTCCCAACTAATAATTGTCGCACTATCACGTCCCAACTGATGATGCACGTGTTCTAAAACATTGTGAATATTTTCTTTAAGTGTTTTATCATTTCTGTTCATAGCATTATACAAATTTACAGGTGTTTCATATCGGCGTTCCCCGCATTCTAATACTCCATCTGTCACCATTACAATTCGGTTCTTTCCAGTACGTAATTCACGAATACCTGATGAATAACAAGGAACAGGTAAATCAAATGTGTTTACATTTCCAATCCATTCGTAAAAATGACGTTGATTTAATGCATATTGTCCTAACTTATGTAACTCTTCATGAAATACATAAACTAAACAGTCTCCAATAGATAGCCACCATATATAATTTTCTTTTCTTACACATAGTAAGCAAGCTGTTTCACCTTTAATTCTTTGACACTTTTCCTTAAATGAAGAAGATTGAAAGATAGTAAGAATATGATTTTCAATAGATCGAAATACTATATCAATTGATTCATTCATCATTTCTTTTATATTTTCATATTCTTTTTGAATTGTATTTACTACTAAATCAACACTTTCTGCACTATTATGTCCATCTAATATAGCTGCAAATTCCCAATCACCATTTGACAAAACTAACGCACCATCTTCGTTCTTTTTTGCTCCAGCACTTATATTCCCACCATATGTACCGAGCACGATGTCACCATATTGTTTTACTGAAACTTCGTCTAAACACATTTCACTACTTCCAACCCATGAATGTTGTCTATTATTTGTTGTATGCATATTCACTCACCATATACTTTCGTAATCTTTCGCATAGTTTTTTGATTTTTCCTGCGTCACCATAAGGCGCACCGTTCCATTTCGCTACTTCAGTCGGTGACCAAAACTCTTTTGGTGTATTTTCATAACGCGGTATGATGTGCATATGCATATGTGGTACACCATTTCCTGAAACAAAAGTGTAAATATGTTCCGCACCTTCACTTGCTTTTAGCGCTTTACTTACTCTACTTGTTATAAGTCCGAACGCTTTCGCTTCTTCATCTGTTAGTTCAGCGAGGCCAGGTACATGCCTTTTTATATCTATCATTACATAACCCAAGTATGTTTCTTCACTACCCCAGTGGACATGTCCAACGTAAACGAGTTCATCTTCGTAAATAGCTCCACCTGGAACTATAATATTTCCTTTATGCTTTTCACAAATAAAACAGTTTAGTTTTACTTGATCGTTTGTTGACATATTCATCACCATCCTTTTCATATATAATATCATAAAAAAAGGAAAAACAGGATTTATATTCCGAAGATTCACTCTTTTGATACAGCAATTTTTGAAATGAATTTAAACCTCATTATTTCTTCAAAACCACAACTCCAATTACAATCCCAATCACAATTCCGATTACTAAATTATTTGTAAAATAACCTTGGACTACACCGATTACAACCCCTATACCGATGCCTATTGCCAAGGCATCATTGCTTTTTTTCTTTTTAGACAAAATAGCATCTCCTCTCATAATTTCTTCTAAAATAATATCTATTTACATGACTTCACTGTCTCCTAATATATTCGCTATTCCACTTAATAATTTCCAAAAAATGTACTTTATTACTTATACTTTTCCAGCACATAATCCTCTTCTTAAGAAGAGATTTTCAAGTCGCTATTAAACAAACATATCGTTATTCATCGAAGAGTTAAATCAATGAAATAAAAAAACAAGTTTGTGCGCCAGCTGGAGGTTCTGTTATCGTTCATATGTGATCTGGATGCAATAAAAAACACACTTTGTATTATAAAAGTGTGTTTTTTGGTCATTATTTTCTTTTCGTATGGAACCCTTGTGTAATACGGTCTAATATAATTGCGATTACTACGATAGCTAATCCAGCTTCAAAGCCCATTCCGATATTAACTTGTGTTACAGAGCGATATACATCAACTCCAAGTCCTGGAGCTCCTACAAGTGATGCTGTTACAACCATCGATAACGAAAGCATAATGCTTTGGTTCACACCAGCCATAATCGTTCCGGTTGCAAGTGGTAATTGTACTTTAAATAGTTTTTGTGATGCAGTGGATCCAAATGCATTCGCTGCTTCAATTAAATCTTCTGGAACTTGTCTAATTCCTAAGTCCGTAAAACGAATTGTCGGTGGCATTGCAAAGATTACTGATGCAATAATTCCAGGTACTACACCTACTCCGAAAAATGTGATCGCTGGAATAAGGTATACGAATGCAGGCATTGTTTGCATAAAATCTAGTGTTGGTTTTAAAAATTTTGAGAAACGTTCATTTTGAGATGCTAATATACCAATTGGAATTCCGACAATAATTGAAATAATAACAGACGTAAGTACGAGTGCTAATGTTTGCATCGTTTGTGCCCAGTAGTTAATATTCAAAATGAATAATAATCCAATAAGCGTAAAAATGACTAAAGATAATTTCCTCGTTGTGTACCAAATGAAGAAACACAAGATAATAATCATCAATATGGCTGGTATTATTGTTAAAAAATTAGTTAGTAAATCAACGAATCCACCAATAATATAAGAGAATCCTCGGAATAAGCCTTCAAAGTGCTCATATAAACTTGCAACAAATGAGTCGACCCATTCCCCTAATGGAATACGTGGTATACTATTCATCGTCTTTCACCTCTTCCTCAATGTTTCCTGCAAGAGCTTGAATGACACTTTCACGTTTAATAATTCCTCTTAGCCTTTTCTTCTCATCGATTACTGGTAAGGGATATTTCATCTCTGCCATTTTTGCATATGTCTCTTCCAGTAAAGTATCCAAATACACATGCGGAATATCATTAAGTAATAAATCAGCAATCGGCCACTGTTTTTGTACTGCTTTACTCGCATCATCCGCAGTTAATATACCTAAAAACTCATACTTTTTGTTTACAACATATACAGTTGAGACGCCTGCATTCCTCATAATTTGAAGAGCCACACGAGGTCCACGATCAATTAATAAAGTTTCTGGTCGTTTTAAAATAGACTCAGCCGTAATTACTTTTCCTAAATTCACGTCCGCAACAAACTTTTCTACAAATTCATTTGCGGGGCTCATCATAATTTCTTCTGGCGTTCCAATTTGGACGATTTCTCCATCTTTCATTAATGCAATACGATCTCCAATTCGAAGCGCTTCATCTAAATCATGCGTAATAAATATAATCGTTTTTTCCATTTTATCTTGTAACTCTAACAATTCATCTTGCATTTCTTTTCGAATAAGTGGATCTAATGCACTAAATGACTCGTCCATTAGTAATACATCTGGATTATTCGTTAGTGCCCTTGCGATTCCAACGCGCTGCTGCATACCACCACTAAGTTGACTTGGATAATTATCTTTATGATGATCGAGTCCTACTAACTGTAGCGATTCTAACGCTTTTTTCTCTCGCTCTTCAACCGGAACTCCTTGTATTTCTAAACCATATGCAACATTTTGTATAACTGTACGATGCGGAAATAGAGCAAATTTCTGAAATACCATACTCATTTTCGTTCTTCTTACTCTCCGTAACTCTTCTTTTCCCATCGTTGCGATGTCTTCACCATCTATGTATATATGACCTGCAGTTGGTTTAATCAATTGATTTAACATACGAACTAGCGTAGATTTCCCGCTGCCAGACAAACCCATAATAACGAAAATCTCTCCAGAGTAAACTTCAAACGTTGCTTTTTTCACCCCAACGTTCATTCCTGTCTCTTTTAAAATTTCCGATTTACTTTTTCCTTCTTTTAATAAGGAAAGGGCTCTTTGCGGATGTTTCCCGAATACTTTTGTTACGTTTTCAACACGCACCTTTGTATTATCCATGTCACTACTCCTTTTCTACCCATCTATTCACATAGTGTTGCGATTTTACAAAGAAATATTACATAAAAATGACATTCATAAGATTTCTTTAAAATTCTCGTTTCCGTTCATAATAAGAATGCTTACTTATACATTTATTTTATAAGGCAAACGTTACTTAGGAGGTTTTCGATGCGAAAGAAAATTTGGTTTATATGCCTTGCATTATTTATTACTATGATTTTCACTTCATGTAATGCAACAAATGCAAATTCGAAAGGAAAAATTAAACTTGGTGTAACAAGTTGGAAAGAAAATATTGCAACTGCAAACATGTGGAAAGTTTTATTAGAAGAAAAAGGCTACAAAGTTGAGCTCATGTATTTAGAAAAAGCCGCAATTTGGACTGGTGTCGCTCGTGGCGATGTTGATGCGAATTTAGAAGTATGGCTACCAGTTACAGATAAACCGCTAAACGATCGTTATAAAGATGATATTGTCTTAAAATCAAAATGGTACGAAGGTACTGGACTAGGTTTAGTCGTCCCTTCTTATATGAAAAACATAAACAGTATCGAAGATTTAAATGCTCATAAAGATGAACTAGATAATAAAATTGTCGGTATCGAACCCGGTAGTAGTCTTATGAATTTAACGAATAAAGCAATGAAAGAATATGATATAAAACTAAAACTTGTCCAATCTTCTGAAGCTGCGATGATGAGTGAACTAAAGAAAGCATATACAAAAAAGAAACCAATCGCTGTTACGCTTTGGAATCCGCATTGGGGTTTTTCAGAATTTGACTTAAAATATTTAAAAGACCCTAAGAAAGTATATGGTGAAAAAGATGACATTTATTACTCCGTTCGTAAAGGTTTCGAAAAAGATCACCCGGATATCATAAAATACTTTGATAAATGGAAAATGAACGATGAACAGCTCGGTACGTTAATGGTCATGTTAAATAAAACAAAAGATCCTGAAGAAGCTGCGCGAAAATGGATTAAGAACAATCAAGCGCTAGTTGATGAATGGGTAAAAGATTAATAAAAATAGGCTAGAGGGTTCGCATATCCTCTAGCCTGTTTTTAACTTATTTTTTCGTAACAACATCATCTACAATCCCATATGCCTTTGCTTCTTCTGCGGTCATAAAATAATCTCTTTCTGTATCATGTGCTACTCTTTCAATCGGTTGCCCCGTTTTTTCTGCAATCATTTTATTAATATCATGCTTTAACTTTAATATTCTCTTCGCAGTTATTTCAATTTCTGTTGCTTGCCCTTGTGCACCACCAAGCGGCTGATGAATCATAATTTCACTGTTAGGGAGCGCAAACCGTTTTCCTTTTGCTCCAGATAATAATAGCAATGCACCAAATGATGCCGCAAAGCCCATGCACAGCGTTTGCACATCTGGTTTAATTAAATTCATTGTATCTAATATAGCAAATCCCGCTGTCGTTGATCCGCCGGGGCTATTAATGTATAAAAATATATCTTTCTCTGCATCTTCTGCTTCTAAAAATAATAATTGAGCTACGACACTACTCGCTACTTGATCATTTATTTCTGAACCGATAATAATAATACGATCTTTTAATAACCTTGAATATATATCATAGGAACGTTCTCCTAATTTCGTTTGTTCCACTACATATGGAATTGCATTCATTTTATATCCCTCCAATAATTGTTATGCTGCTAAAAGCATACAACTGTAGGAAGAAGGTTTTTTCGCATTAAATAATAAGACTGGCTGTTTAGATGGTAACTTAGTAAAATCTATTGTCGGAAGCAGTTTCGTTAATAATTCCGGTCTCTCCTCTCGAATAGACGTTACTACAACTTCCATATCATCTGTGAATTCAACTATCTCAATCCCTTCTTCACTTACAGTTTTCAGCCTATTTCTACTACGAAACAAAGAAGCTTTTACTGCCCCTTCTGATACAGAACACACTTTAGCAATATCAGCGATACTATATTGAAAAACATCTTTTAATAATAAAATTGCGGATTGCTGTACATTTAATGAAGACAATACTTTCCCTACCATTTCATGCAAATCTGCAATGTTCTCATGTGGTTCTTCAAAAGTGATTTGTTCTCTTATTTTTTCATGAACAGACTTAGACTTTATCTGATCTAACCAACGATTTCTTGCTATTTTATAGACGAGTGTCATACAAATATCTTTATTTCTATATTTTTGAAGCACTTTACACACTGTTTCTTGGGCGAGATCTTCCCCATCCCATTTGTTTTTCGTTAAAAAAGTACAGTATCTTTTTAACTCTCCATATTGTTCAATTAAAAAGTTTATATTTGAATGATTCATATCGATATGGTTCTTTAAAACATGAGTTACTTTTGTGCACAAAATAACCACTCCTTTTCAGCGCTTACTTAATAAACGATTCAACATTAAAAAAAGTTACGGGGATATAAAAAAATAATGTTTATGTTCAATAATTCGCGGTCATAAATATGTTATGTACAATTTTACGTGAGGAGGAACAAATTTGCCAAAATTAACAATTGAAGGTGCGGGAACTTTTGATGTGAAAGAAGGAACAAAGTTAGTATTAGCAATTGAAGATAGCGGTGTCAACATTCTTCATCGTTGCGGCGGGAATGCACGTTGCACAACTTGTAGAGTAGAAATACTAGCAGGTGATTTCTGTGAAGCGAGTGCGAATGAGAAACATGCAATGACGGAAAAAGGGATTGAAGATCATTTACGATTATCTTGTCAAATGCGTGTACATAAAGATATAGTCGTTCGTCCGGTACTTACAGTTGAAAATTCAGGTCTTGATGCTGGACCGCGTCCGGCGGAGTAAAGCGATGAATTTAAAACAGCTCGCTGGCGAATATGCCGCTAACTTTGTAAATGATGGCATGAAGATTGGGCTTGGTACAGGTTCTACTGTATATTGGACAATACAAAAATTAGGTGAGCGTGTAAAAGAAGGATTATCATTTCAAGCTGTACCGACATCAAAGGAAACTGAAGCATTAGCACATCAACTAAATATCCCCCTAATTTCGTTAAATGACGTACAAAGTCTTGATCTTACAATTGATGGAGCGGATGAAATTGATTCAAATTTACAACTTATAAAAGGCGGTGGCGGTGCATTACTTCGTGAAAAAATCGTTGCCTCTTCCTCTAAAGAACTAATTATCATTGCTGATGAATCGAAACTTGTAACACATTTAGGTACTTTTCCATTACCTATTGAAATCATCCCTTTTTCATGGAAACAAACCGAAAATAAAATTCAGTCTTTAGGATGTCAAACAACATTACGTTTGAAAAATAATGAAACCTATATAACCGATAACAATAACATGATTATCGATTGTATATTCCCTAATCATATTTCTAATCCTGCCCATTTACACACTCAATTAAAAATGATTACTGGTGTAGTTGAAACAGGGTTATTTATAAGTATGACGAGTAAAGTAATTATCGGCGCTAAAAATGGGATAAAGGAATTGTAATAAAAGCTAACTTTTTAAAGTTGGCTTTTTAGTATGTTCTTCTCTTTATAGCGCTTTATTATGATATACTATGAAAACACAAGCTGATTACATTAGAAAGGACTGAACATTTTGCAATCCAAACTTATAACAGAACTTGCTGATTTAGAAACTGCCTTTCATATTCGAAAAGAAGTATTTGTAAAAGAACAAGGTGTCCCTCTTGCAGATGAATTTGATACATTCGATGAAATCGGAGAGCAATGTAAACATATTTTAGTTTATTATCATGAGCTTCCTGTAGGCACAGGGCGTATACGATTTGTTGATGGTGTCGGAAAATTAGAACGTATTTGTATTTTAAAAGATTATCGTACATACGGATTAGGTAAAGTCATCATTCAAACGTTAGAAGAACTTGCTCGTAACAAACAAGTTACAAAAGTGAAACTACACGGTCAAACACAAGCTGAAGGATTTTATACAAAACTAGGTTATCAAACTTCTTCTGATATATTTATGGAAGATGGCATTCCACATATACTTATGACGAAAGTATTATCATAATAAAAAGGTAGTGTATGAATCTTATGTATTCATACACTACCTTTTTTTATTAATAGAAAAGTGAATTCTCAAGATTTCCTTTTGCATCAAAGCCCATCATCTCTTAGTTCATACCTAAGTAAAGCTTACACTGTTTTCCATAATGATAATGCATAAATCCAGTTTGGATCACCATTTCCTTGATAACTCTGGACTGCTTCATATACTTTTCCTTCGTGCAGAACTCTATCTCCCTTTTTATATGCTTTTTTTGCATCCCACGCTTCATATGAAGCGTTTTCAGTTTTTGTAGTAATTGTGAATATATCACTCTGTACGGATTCATTTCCAGCTACATCAACAGCTTTCACTACATATTTATAAGTAGTATTAGCGAGCAGATTTTTATCCAAATAAGAAGTTGTATTGGATGTTGCAATCTTTTTCATTGCCCCTTCTGTTTCTCTATAAATATCATAATGGTCTACACCAATATTATCGTCAGATGGACTCCACATTAAATCCACACTTGACGCTGTCGTTCCCATACTATGTAATCCTTTTGGTTGTGTTGGTGCTTCTGTATCAGGAGTCTCAACTGTCGTTTTTACTGTAAGCGCTGCACTTTCTTTCGATACATTGCCAGCTGCATCAATTGCTTTTACAGTATAAGAGTATTCTGTACTTGGTTGTAATTTCTTATCAATAAAATGAGTGCCTAGTACTGTATCAATCATCTCTCCGTTACGGAAGATTTGATATCCTTTTACCCCTACATTATCCGTAGAAGCGTTCCATGTTAGTTCTACACTATTCGCTGTTACTTTTTGCGTCTGAAGTCCATTTGGAATACTTGGCGCTTCTATGTCTGGTTTCACATCATTAATAAGATTAACATCAATTACATTATAGAATGCATTTGCTGTATCAGCTACATCCCATACTGCTAAAATCACATGATATCCACTACGATCAGTAGGTACATTGATTTTATGAGTTAAATTATTTGAAGCTGCAGAACCATCATGTTGTACTGTTCCAATTGGTTCAAAATCTGCTCTTGTTAGCGCTTTATTTGGATTCCATCCTTTTTTAGTAATATAGTAATGCCACTTACTCGTTAAGTGAGGCGCAGTATACTTCCAAGTAAATGTATTTTCCCCACCAGTGATTGTATTTTTAAACCAACGATTTGCTGTTTGTTGATCTAAAATACCACCAAATTTTCCGCCTGCTGAAGCAATTTGTCCATCTACTGGACCACCTTGTGGGAACCCTTTTGGAGCTTCTAAACTTTGTGGTTCATACATAACACTTCCACAGTTTACATTTAGCGCACCATAAGTTGGACTACATAAAGCAGATCGGCTACCAGGCTTTTCAACAAAACCGTGCGCATAAGCATTTTGAGGAATAAGTGTCGTACTAATAATTCCAGCTGTTAATGCTACAGCTCCTAAACTTTTTTTGTTCATTTTCATATTTTGTAGTTGTTTTAAAAATCGATTATTCATGTTCATGTCTCCTTCTTGTTATACTTTGTAGTGGAATGTGGGCTTTGATGTAAAAGAATAACAAGAGACAAACTTGTACCGATGTATGTGTTAATTATGCATACACCGTAGTGAAATTATATTTTTCTTGTGAAATATTTCACTTTATGAATATATCATGACATAGAAATTACCTGAGTATGTGCAGAAGTTGTGCAGAAACAGTGAAATTATTACTAACATGTAAAACTAAGTCCTAACATTTTAAAATAAAATTTGAATATATTTATCTATCATCTTTACTTCATAATTGACAATACATTTAACTAGTTAACTTTTATTCTTATACTTATATCTCTCAGTGCCTTAGTTTTAACCATACTAGATATTAAAAATAAGAATTATAAAGTTAAATAAAAAGCATCCTATTTAGATGCTTTTCTAATGTATAATTTCATTTTTTCACTGACCTACAAATATAAAAATTTCATCAACAGCTTCCTTATATCCATCTGATTTTTGGAAAGATTTCTTCAAATTCAAAGCAACTTCTTTAAATGACGGATTATTTAATACCATTTCTACACTTTCACTTAGTTGATCCGCAGTTAATCCTTGCATTTGTAATTTTATTCCTGCTCCAAGACTCTCCACTTGCTTTGCGACTACTGGCTGATCTG
Source organism: Bacillus sp. PK3-067 (assembly GCF_056738645.1). Classification (NCBI taxonomy): domain Bacteria; kingdom Bacillati; phylum Bacillota; class Bacilli; order Caryophanales; family Bacillaceae; genus Bacillus; species Bacillus sp. PK3-067. Next base: position 2,721,471 of record NZ_CP096490.1, read on the forward strand.
CACTTTGCGGTATTACAACGAGCGGAACCCCGTTATACAGTCCTTCATGCGCACTGTTCATCCCGCCGTGTGTAATAAATAGTTTCGTATATGTAAGCAGCTCAGTTTGGGGTACATAGTTTTTCACAATGAAGTTTTTAGGAATTTCGCCTAGATCACTTATTTTTGTTTCACTACCAATAGACATAACAATTGTATGCTCACTATTCTCAAAGGCCTTCATACACAGTTTATAAAAGTCAATCGCTTCATTAAAAACAGTACCTAATGAAATATAAATCGGACTTTTTTCTTCAATTGAAGTAAAATCAACGTCTCTGTTTTTCATTTGTGCAGAGATAGATGGTCCTACAAATTTATATATTTCATCAAAAGTATCACCAAAAGGCTGGAACTCCTTAATTGTATATACAATAGTAAGGGGTGCAGGATTACAGAAAACTTCATACGATGATTTTATTTCAACACCATATTTTTCAGCAATTCCCTTCGTTAAGTTTTGAAAATCATTCTGTATTTTATCATAAATTTCTACTGGGATATTTTTTGATAGATGACCTAACATTTGCTCAAAAGATTTTTCATCCTGCGCAAAAGATGTGCATGAATTTATGGCTGGAAGTTTAAGGATTTGAGCAATTAAATGGCCACAGCCAAACATAGAATCATGAATTATGTAATCAAAATGTTCACCTTCAATTTGTTCTAAAACGCTAGGTATTACAATATCCGCTGTATGTAGAAGGCCATTTATTCTTTCCTGTAAATAATTTCTGCCTCCAGATAGAAACGCTTTTATAAATTTTTGATCATCAATCGTTCGTACAGTAGCACCTGTCTTCTCAATCCGCTCCCTGAAAGCTTCTATTGAAAAATAAATGACCTCTTCACCACGAGAAATCAATTCATCTACAACTTGTAAAGTTGGATTTATATGTCCTTCTGATCCAGCATTAATAAATAAAACACGCGCCATAATAAACACTCCTTACGTTAAATCATTTCTATGTTGGCAAGAGTACGGATTCTCTCCATACTCTTTTCCTAGCTGTTCGTATCATGTTCCTACTAAATTGACCTAGCGAGTCTAAAACCGAGATCATCTATATGAAATGTAGGATGGCTTCGACGACGACAAGTAGCGCCGCACCCTCTCGCTGTTTCAGCCCAACTACCACCACGAAAAATACGGTATGATCCGTACACTGTTTCATCATACAAATCATAACACCATTCCCAAACGTTCCCTAGCATATCATAAAGTCCCCATGCATTCGGTTCTTTTTGGCCAACGTCATGAATCTCTCCATTTGAATTTTCATTATACCACGCTATATCATGAAGTTTCCCGTATGTATATCCGGTTGTACTTGCTTTACATGCATATTGCCACTCCGCCTCAGATGGTAATCGGTAGCCATTTGAACCTAAATTACATTTCACAATTTGACCACCATCACTAATAGAATAATATTCTTTTAATCCCGCTTTTTTTGAAAGTACATTACAAAACGAAATGGCATCGTTCCATGAAATATTGACAACTGGTTTATGATTTTCATCAAAATTATTTAATGTACTATTTGTAATAGCATCATATAGTTCCATTGTTACAGCATACTTTGCAAGAAGAAATGGTTGAATTTGTACTAGCCATTCTTTTTTTATTCGATCATCTCTTAATACTACCTCTCCAGCTGGAATATTGACCATTAATGAATTGATTAGTTGAATTAAATCGTTAGTCATTTTCTATTCCTCCAAACGTTCATTTTATATGAACTTAAAGTCATATACTCATTACAAAATAGAATTTTCAAAAAGCGTTAAATTTTTCATAATAAAAAACGATTAGTTTTATTAAACTAATCGGTAAGATTCACAAAGAATTTTTGTGTTACATTCTATAATTATATGTGCTCTAAAAATTTCCGAACCTCATTTGGAGATTTTAAAACAATAACCTTTTTCTCTTCCGGCAATTGCTCTAACCCTTTTAAAATTGTAGGTCGTTTAGCATTAGGATATTCCCATATCCATTTAAAAAATTGCAAATCAAATCTTTCTTCACATCCCGCGCCCATATCTGGTCTTGTTTTATTCCGGTATTTTACAATTCTTTTAAAAGCACGATAAATACAAATTGTTCTATGAATATCAAGGAAGATAATTGTATCAGCTGCATTCAGTCTTATACCCATCGTCCCGCCATAATTCCCATCAATAATCCACTTCTCATCTTTAATTAAGTTATTTTGAACTGCTATTTGTTCTTCTCTCGGAACACCTTCCCAATTCGGTTTCCAAAATAATGCATCAAGATGATGCACCTTAATATTTAATTTATTTCCTAACTGCCTTGCTAATGTAGATTTTCCTGAACCACCAGAACCAATTAATATTATTTTTTTCATACCTTTACGATACCTTCTATAACTTCTTCAATAGTTTCCTTATTAGCTAAAATCCAGAAGAACATTTCTTCATTTAACTTTAATGAATCTGGTAACTGGACAAAATAAGCAATAAAGATAATTTGAATTGAAAGCATAACATACCAAATGGCTTTTAGTTCTTCTTTCGTTAAATCATTTTGTTTATAATAACCTTCAAAGACTTTGCTAACGATATGTAACCCTTTCCCTCTTAATCTTTCATCACTAAATAGCTCGCTTAATATACTTGTACAGCAATAACATAAATCAAATATTTTTACATTATTTTCTAAAATCTCAAAATCTATAAACCCTTCCAGTTTATCATCTTTAAAGATTACATTTGATAGATGCATATCACGATGAATAATTTGTCTCGGTAATGGATGGACCGTTTCCTTGAAAGCTGCGTGCATTCGCTCCATCTTTTGAATTACCTCTCGATGAACATACTCATTCTTTTCTAAAATCGGTATAGCCCATTCAAATACCATCCTATATAAATCTCTTTTTATTAACTCATGGTCACTATTCACCGAATGTAATGCTTTGTGCAGATTAGCTATTTCTTCTCCAATTGTACTTGCTAGCCTTTCCAGCTTATTCGTATCTTTTATTTCTAAAACACTTCCGGCAACATACTCATATAAGCAATAATATTTTTCTTTATATAATACATATTGTTCATCATTTTCTGTCTTTACTACTCTCTGTACTTTAATTCCCTTTTCATACAGTTGCTTCAAAACATCGAATTCAACTAGAAGTTGCTTTATTGATCCTGTTTTCTTTAAAATATACTCTTTATTCTTGCATATAACCTTCGCTACTTTTTGTTGAATTACAGTAGCTGTGACATGTTCATTTTGAAACCAAAACTTTGCAATTTCCAGTGCTTGTTCCATTTACAAATACCCCTTTTACAATTCTTATGTCTTCCGAAAAATAACCTCACACAGTACTCCCACTCCAACACCAATTGTATAGGCCACTAAATCACTCCACAAAAAACCGTATCCCAACACGAGTCCGCCCAAAGTCGTTGCACGCATGCTATCTATCCATTCCGCATGATACAATTGGCTCGCTTCAATCCCGTAGCAAAACATTAAACTAATAAAAGCCAACTTCTTCGTCTCTGTTTTAGGAAACAAAAATCCAAAGCCAGTGAAAATCATTAATGCCCATAAAGCATCGCCTAAGTAATTATTTAATAGATGTGGTAGTGCAAAAGAAAACTTTCTTGAGCTAAGACCTAAAATAATAATAACTATAGTAAATAGTGCATATACTACTCTATTTCGTTTCGTATTCATTTTAAAGTCCCCTAATATGTAATGTAAAACTGTAAATAGCTAGTAAAACAAAGTTATTTTACTAGCTATTTATTAGTTGCTTTAATGATAAGAAAATGTGGATTCGTATTTAGATAATAATATGATTTTTCGTCTACTTCTTTCATTTTTTCAATTGCCTTCGGTTCTACTATCTCTTCTAATACAAAATAATTTGTAGTTTCATTTAGTATGTCTTGTAATGATCTTCTAAAAAACTTGACTTCAATAGTAATATTCGGTTTAACCCAAGTATCTATTAATAACTGTTTTTCAAAATAATTTTCACATGGAAACTTTGTGAAATCCATAAAAGGATGATGAATAGAATATATAAGTTCTCCACCTGGCTTCAATACACGACGAAATTCTTGAAATACTTGATTCCAATTTTCTATATAATGAAGAGTTAATGAACTTACAATCACATCATATGTATTATCTTTAAATGGCAATGTTTCTTGCAGATCATGACAAAGGAACGTTGCTTCTTCTCCTATATTTTCTTTTGCTGCTTTTACCATTTCAGGACTTACATCAATTGCTGTAACATTTGCTCCTCTTTTTATGAATTGAGAAGTATACCATCCAGCTGCACATCCAGCATCTAGTATCTTTTTTCCTTCTAGTTCCTTTGGAATAAGCTCCATCATCGCCGGTCTTTCATAATAACTGTTATATGGATTTGCGAAATCTAGATTTTCTTTATATGTACTCGCTAATTTATCATACGTATCTTTAATCGAATCTTTCATTACACACACTCCTAATACATATTAATCCATTAACTCCTGCTGCTTTTTCTTTGAAAATGATTGTAGTACTAAATCATACGACCAATCAATCATTTTATTAATTTGCTCCTGCACTATATCCTTATGAATATAAACAGTATTCCAATGTTTTTTATTCATATGATACCCTGGAATAATGGTTTCTGGATAATCTTCTCTTATTCTTAATGCGACTTCTGGATCACACTTCAATGTAATCGCAGCTTTTTCGCCTTCTTCATGATTTACTATCGCAAATATTTTATTATTAAGCCTCATACATGTTGCACTCCAACCATCTGGAGAATCTTCTGTCGCTTTTCTTTTCGATAAACAGTATGCTCTTGTTGCATTCATTTTAATTGGCACCTCTTATTCTTTCCCTGTTTGATTACGATGCATCACAATTTGCTTCGTTGCTTGAAATTGCTGCTCACCGTAAAACTTTATTAGCTTCTCTCCGCAAAATAGACTAACAATATGAATATGAGATATTTCTCGAAGTAATATTGTAAGCATCTTCTCTCCAATACCTTTATTTCTTACACTCTCATGTACGACAACATCTTCAATGTATGCTCGAAAAACACCATCAGAAACGACTCTAGCAAATCCAACTAATTCATTTTCTTCCCATACTCCAATGGCTATACTATTCTTTAACATTTTTTCAATATCGACTTCTTTTCTTTCTGGCCACCAACCGACAGAATCATAAAGCTTCTTTATTTTTTCTGCACAGATTGGTTGTTCTTGTTGCAATTTATACGTGTACATATTCTTTCTCCTATCAAACAGTATACATAATATTATTATAATCTCTTTTCAAAAAAGTGCTGACTATGACCTTTCGGATGATCTTCAACGACACCATACTCCCTGTAACCGTGCTTTTTATAAAATTCTGGTGCTTGAAAACTAAATGAATCTAACAATATTAATCTACACCCTTTCTCCTTCGCAATCCCTTCAATTTCATGTAAAAGTTGGCTGCCATAACCGTCATGACGAACTGATTCATCAACCCATAAAAAGTCGATATGAAGGTGATAAAAATACATCGTACCTGTTACGCCACCAAAAATTTTTCCTTCTTCATTTTTTACTACGAGGCGTACTTCTTCCATCGTCTGTCTTGCCTCATCTGTTAAGATGGACATATTATATTGAATAACTTTATTTTTAATATATTCTCCTTCAGTACGTGTACCGTTCTTTATATGTTTCATTTATATTGCTTCCTTTCAGCTTAGTAATCTACATTTTATTTTTTCTCTTTAAAATACTAATACATACGAATCCACCATATGTAACAAAGCATGAAAAGCCAATTATACCTGGTACAGAGACATATCCTACCCTTATGTAACTTATAACCGCAAAACAAACGATAGACAATAAAATAGATGGCCAAAATATAAGAGCTGTTTTTCTTCTTCCTCGTTGCGATGTACTTTCTTTCTCTCCAGAAACACGTGTGCCAAAAAGCAATACAATACAAATAAGGATCGCTGCAAAGTAAATTGTATCTAATGACAAATTGTGATCATATAGTGCGATTCCAACTTCAAGAGCAATAATCGTTAAAATTAAAATAATGATTGTTGAAGTCTTTAAGTTTCTTTTCAATCGCTCACTCCTAGCATGCTTTCACTATATTCTTTGTATATGTACTTTAAAACTGCTGCAAAAGCTTCATCTACCTCTTTATTTTCACTTCGATTCGGTAAATCTTTTCCCCCTATCACATAAAGAAGCGGAAATTCGTTAAACATTCCTATAATACCAATATTTATTGTAGCTGTGAGTAATCCACCTGTCATATGAGCTAAATGATAATATGGGATTTCTTCATACTCTCCTTTCTGTCTTACCATGCCGCTAATAATTGGTTCCCATAATTCTGGTTCTGATTTATAACCTTGAAAGGTTTGTATGAAAAGGGCAAGAACTTCACTTAATTCTCCAACATTTTTCTCATCTCTAGCATTCTCTTGTATATAAATTTTTGAAAAGTACGTTTGTGCGTACATTTTCACAGCATCCCATCCACCACAGTGCATTACAACTGACTGTGCAACGCAACTATCATGACAAGCAATCATTACCTCTACCGCTTGACTAAGTGTTAAAGAAGTTCTTCCTTGTAAATGCGGATATAACTGCGCACTATCTTCATGCGGATTAAATTTAATGTGATGAAGTATATCATTCCAATTATGTTTATTTTCCTTCACCATTTGCGTTACTACAAATCCAATGACTAATTTTGCTGCTGATGCTAACGGAATATTTAATTCATTATTATATGAAGCAACTATCCGATTATCTTTTGTAGAATAAATTGCCATTCCCACATAATTAGATTGTACCTCTTTTATTTTATTTATAACAGTTTCCATTTCCATCCCTCTTTTTATATCGTTATATTAACTTCTAATATTTCAACATTGAATGTAAAAAAACTTTTCATTAGCTATTAAAATAAGAAAAAGGTAGCATGAATTTTTTCTTGCTACCGAAAAATATTTATTCTTCTATAGGATTTTCAGGACCGTTAAGTTCCAGCTGATAAAAAGCTAAATCTAGCCATTTATTAAACTTATAACCAGCTTTTTTTATTGTTCCTGCATGAATAAATCCATAGTTTTGATGCAAGGCAATACTTTTCTCATTCTCTGCATCAATTCCAGCAATTAAGGTCATATACTCTCTTTCCTTTGCAATTTTGATTAATTCTTTCATTAATGAAGACCCAATGCCATTTTTTCTATATGCCTTATCTACATACACAGAATGTTCAACTGAATATTTATAAGCAGGCCACGCTCTAAATGGGCCGAATGTCGCAAATCCTACTACTTTATTATCTAATTCATATACGAAAATTGGATACCCTTCAGCCTTTTTTTGTTCATACCAATCTATTCTATTTTCAAGGGTTACAGGTTTATACGCATATACAGCTGTTGTATAAAGTATCGCATCGTTATAAATATCTAAAATGTATGCTAAATCTCTTTTCGTTGCTTCCCTTATCATTGTTTTCTTCCTTTCATCATGTTCATCTTATTTCACTATCTTTTCAATAGTTTTATTTTATCGAAATTTCCGATTTTTATCTACATACGAATACTAGCTTTTCGGAAACCATCAAGTATATTTATTGCAGCAGATAACATGTAGAAGAAAATTCCTCCCCCAATGAGCCACGTTTTAAACTCCTCTGGGGAAATAGTAAATGCATTTGCCAAATACGTAATAAATCCTGCGTTTAATAAATGTGGATTTACTACAATTACAATGAATATGATTGTTCCGACTACTTGAAGAATAGCATTTCCAATTGCCAACCTTTTCGTCCATTGTCCCTGTACTAACTTATAAAGTGATATAGCTACTTCGAAAACGATCATAACCAAAATTAGGGGCCAGTATTGAAGCAAAACATCTTGATTAAACGTTGGCGCGACAAACTTCAATCCGTTTTCTGTACCATGATATACGCCTACAAGATGATTCGCATAAAAGTAAAGTGTAGCCCATATTGCTGTCCACATTAAACCTCCAAAAACTTCAAACTTTGAAATCGCCTTTTTCTTCGGGATATACGAAACATTTTTCAAGTCATCTGGTGTCCATTTTTTTAAGCTTGTTGTTAATGGGTGTGGATCCTTTTCTTTATCAGTTCTTTCTAAAATAGCAAATACAAGTGTTAACCAGAAAAATACATGGAGACCCACTTCAAAAATTTCCCCTATACCTTTACCTATCAATTGTAAAATAACATTTAATACCGCTTGATCACCATTATAGCCTATAAAATTTTCTGCAACCATTGAAATGAGCGCAATAACAGCTGCAATTGGTATAATCATTTTTAATAGCGTCGTATATACATCAAAATAACGTGGTCCAATTAAATGCATTGGTCTATCCAAGTACCCATTAGCCAATGAAACTGGACTTCCCAATTTTTCGAGTATACTCTTCACATCTTCCTCATTATAATCGTCCGGTAACATATCCTCTATTGTTGACCGTAGTTCAAGTGTAATATCTTCACGATTTTGTTCAGGCAATCTCTTCGCAACTTCATGGACATACATATCAATCAAACTCATTTTCGTCCTCCTCCTTTAATAAGTTATAAAGTTCTTTCGAATCCTTTACCCACTGCTTTTTCAATTGTAAAAATATCTCTAATCCATATTCACTTAAAACATAATACTTACGAGGTCTACTCTCTGTTTTATCCCAACTACTCGTCACTAACTCCTGCTTTTCTAATCGGCGAAGTAGTGGATATAAAGTACTTTGATCAATTGTAATCCCTGATTGCTCCAATAACTGGACAAGTGAATATCCGTACTGCGGCGTTCTTAATTGACTTAAAACAGCTAACGTTAATGTCCCTCTTCTTAACTCAGTAATTAACGAGTTTAATAAAGTATCCATTCACTCACCTCATTTTCATTACTATATGTCATACAGTATGTGTTTTATACTATGTATCGTACAGTATTAATGTGACAAAAACTATAATCATTTACCAAAAAACGGATAATAAAAAGCGCAAATTATATGATTTTTGCTTTTTTAGCTAAGTTATATATCTATAGCACTCTAAAAGGTAGCAACCTTAACTACTAATTTTGAAGTTCCAGTAATGCTATATTAAGTTACAAATATCGTATACATATGATGTGAACATAACATTTCACTATAGGAAGCTATAAAAATGGCGAATTACCATGCTTGAATGATTCCCGTTTTCAGCACCTAATCAACGTTATTTCCTTCATAAACTTCATCTTGTTCAAAATCTTTATTTTTGTTTGGTTTATTAGAGAAAAATAAAAAAACAATTAAATTAGGTTAATTGTTTTTCAAATGCAAAATCTTTATTTTTTTAAATAATCTATGATATTCGAAAAGACAAACTCTCCAAATGCAAGTGGTATATAAATAAACCATAACTTTAATATTGCCTTTGTTTCTTTGTGATCAGAATCCCCCATTAAAACCAACTCTATCCTTTTTCTTCTAATATTTTCATTTTAATTCCAATAACAAGGAAATTATACCATTTATTAATGTTGTAGTCTATGTTTTCTAAAAATTAAATAAATACTAATATTTCATTACCTTAATATCCAGATAAACATAATATTTTTTTACGTTTCATCTTCAAAGTCTATAATGAGTCCTGTTAGAACTGCTACATTACCAATCAATTGGATCCCGCGACCAATAAAATCCATCTTAAATTCTTCCCACTTTAATTTATGTAATGATATAATAACACTAAATTTTCAACACGTGCTTAATAGATTGGGGACTTATAATGGATAAACCTCTCACTGCATTACAAACTATTATTATACATATGAATACAAATGAACATTGGCATGATTTTATTTGTTACTGTCAGCATCGCGAAGCGGGACTTCGAAAATTAGCTTATAAACATTTAGAGACATTTATTTCAAATGCAAAGAAATGGGAATCAAAAGATCAAGAAGAGTTTGCCATTTCGTTGTTTACTATTTTAGATGCATTAAACGAAAAAGATGAGGTCTTAACTTTCTCACTAAATAGTTTTCTAATTGACATTCTATATAGATGGACAGAAAACAACCCGATTGATTCAAGACCTTTTAGATGGATAGGAATTTATATGGACTCTAGCAATAAAGATGACGATTTAGAAAAATTCCTTCGAAAAGCGATTGAATTAGGTGGTGATACCGAACAAGAAGCTATGATATACCTAGTTTCTAATTACATCCATACTTTAGAATTTGGTACACATGAATTCCCTTCAGGTTATTGCGGAGATTTAAGCGAATGTATAGAAAAACTTCCCTATATGCTTCAATTAATTAATAGAATTCAGAATAAGAACATAAAGGAGCAAAACATTGGTCAAATACAAGAACAACTACACTTAATTCTAGATTGGTTAAAACATACACAAATTCCAGTAGATGCTGTTCGTGTACGGAAAAAAGAACAAACTAAGGAATTAGAAAAGGTCATTGTATATTATTTACACAACAGCTCAAGTCGTTAGTTCATCTTGTACAGAGATAATAAAGTTGTTTAAAACATAATAAAATTGTTTAAAAAACGCCAGTCATATTATTAAACAATCAGGCTATATAACGGAATAAATTCTTGTAAAAATTAAAAATATCTGAAATAATCGTCATTAAGTTGAAGCAGAGCGATTGAAGAAAAAGGTGATACGACTTTTTCTTACTTAATAATCGTACGATAGTTAAAAAATTCAACTAATTATATTCCGAAAGGGTGTGTGTAGTATCTTATCAACTAATGTTTTTACTTATAAATCTAAGGATGGAAAAACAATACTAATTAGAGAAGCTAAAGAACAGGATGCAGAAAGAATACTAGATTCTGCTTCAAAAGCTTTAATAAACGCTCCATACATGCTAAGTACGGTTGAGGATGTATGGAGCGTATCGATGCTATTCAAAAAACGTTAAAAGCTTATCATGAAAATCCAAATTATGTACAGTTTATTGCTGAAGTTGATGGTAAGTTAGTCGGCTCAATAGATTTTAAGAACGGAAACAAAGAAAAAATTAGTCATCAAGGGGCTTTTGCGATGACCATACTACCTGAATATCGAAATTATGGTATCGGAAGAGCTCTTCTAGAAACGTTAATCAATTGGGCTAAAAATAACAGTAAGATTGAAAAAGTTTGTCTTGAGGTAATGGAAGATAATCTAGGTGCAATCCAGTTATATAAGAATCTAGGCTTCTTTGAAGAGGGTAGAAAAGCAAAGGGTGTAAAATTAGATGATAGCTACCAAAATTTAATATTAATGGCTTTATTCGTTTAAAATTGAACATTAATTTCAATATAAAAAGAGGATCTTCATGGTCATCTCCCTGTTAAGTAGACAGTAATAGAAATCCTCTTTTTATATTTATCCCACATTAGCTTGCAGTAAAACTCCCCACTGATTATAGTTCCACTTTATTTTAATCCTTTAATTAAAGGTGACGCTTCCCCACTATGGAAAATCCATAAGTCATGAAGTGATCTCGTACATCCGACATATAGTAATTTTGCATCATGTTTTGTGTTTTTGTAATGTTCTTCATCCACATCAATTAAAAGCACCGCATCAAATTCTAAACCTTTCGCTAAATAGACAGGTACTACTGATATACCACCTTCATATTTACTTTGGTTTGCTTCAATTACGTTGACCGTTAATCCTGCATTTGTTAATTTCACATATATATCACGGCATTCATCTTCTGTTCTTCCGATTACCGCAATTGTTTTCACATCTGCATTTTGCAAATGTTTTACCGTCTTCACAATTTCAGTAAATTGATTTTCTGCATGAATTACTTTCACATCTTCTCCACTGCGGAAGACTGGTGTTGCGAGTCCTACTGGGATTTCTGCATTTTTAATTATTTCATTTGCAAATTCAATAATTTCTTTTGTAGAACGATAACTTCTTGTCAATTCATAATAACCGGTTTCTTGGAATACTTCCTTAAAAGCATTCCAATCTTCAATTCCTTGGTAATCATAAATCGCTTGCGATAAATCACCTAATATAGTGAAAGAATTACCTAATGTAATTTCTTTTAATACATAAACTTGGAAAGGCGAAAAATCTTGCGCTTCATCAATAACAACGTGATGAAACTTCTGCCCGATTTCAATCCCTGTTATACGATGATGTATGTATATTAAAGCTGGTAAATCTTCTACATACACTTCTTTTTTACGACAACTCTTTTCTGTTTCTTTAACAAGTTCTTCAGGTAATGCCTCAAGTATTTCTTTACTTTTTACTATTGAACTATACAGTGAAAGAGCACTCATTTTCGGCCAAAACTTCATATATGCGTTCAGTCTCTTAGTCGCTTCTTTTTTTAGTAATTTTTTCTCGTTTGTTTCCCCGAATTTTTTAAGCTCAATTTCAATCCAGCGCTTCATTCGTCCTACTAATCGTTCTCTTCTTTTCTGTAAAGGATAATGTTTATATTCAACTTGCATCCATTTTTTAATATCTTCTACTGGAATAATCGCGCTATCCCACGCCTCAAAATCTTTTGTCGGAACTAACTCATTTTCAAATTGGATCATTCTCTCTTCAATAAACGTCTTAAATTCCAACGTACCCTTTAATTTACCTAGCATTACCTTCTTTTCATCACGATTAATTGAAAATGCTTCTTTCAATTTTTCTTCTGTCTGCTTTAGTTTCACTGAATCATCTAACGTACGTAATGCCCAATCCGGAAACGTTGTTTGATTAATATTCCCTACACCTAATTCAGGAAGTACACTCGAAATATAGTCTAAAAACAGACTATTCGGCGCAAATACGATCATTCTTTCTGCTTCTAGTTGTTCACGATATTCATAAATTAAAAAAGCAAGGCGATGTAAAGCAATTGTTGTCTTTCCACTCCCTGCAACCCCTTGAATAAGTAATGGTAAATTTCTTTCCGCTCGAATAATATCATTTTGTTCCGATTGAATCGTTGAAACAATATCCTTTAGCTTATTATCTTTATTCTCACCTAATCGATATAGAAGAAAATCATCGGCATGCGATACATCTTCATTTCCTTTTACATATGTATCAACAACACGTTCAAGTTCTCTTTTTCGAATGGAAATGTTTCGTTTTAAATACACATCACCTTCTACTAGCCCATCTGGTGATTGATAAAATGCTAATTCGTCTCCACCGGTAAATGAATAAAACATACTTGCGACAGGTGCCCGCCAATCGATAATGATTGGCTTCATCGTGTCCATATCCGAAACCCCTACTTTTCCGATATAAATCGGCATAACTTCTTCTTTTCCATCTTCCTGAAAATCTAACCTTCCAAAGTACGGCTCTTGCACACCAATACGTAAGTTTTGTCTATTAGACTCCCTCATACTTTCAAGAATTTGCTCTTTAAAATCTTCTCCATAATAAACTGGGATTTTTTCAAGCTTATCCAATTGCTCATCCATCGTATGTAAAGTATCCTTCATTTTTTGTAACTCATCTTCAAATATGTTGCTCATTTCGACGATTCCCTCCTGTCCGTTCTAATTTTTCAGTCGAAGTATCATTGTATTAAAAATCCAATCATAAAGTCAATAGTTTCTATTTAAATTTTCCGAAAAAACTTACTTTTCATCTTTCTAATTTAAAAAGAATATGCAACATCTAAATCACACAAATACACATATAGTATAATGATGCATGCAAAAGATACTACTTTCTATTTGTCTCCTATTTAATTTATCTATTAAAAAACATTGTAAAAATTAAAGAATTTAATCAATGGGCGTTTTACTGCCCATAAATAGTAGGATAAATAAAAGTAAAGGAGGCTCTTCAAATGAATGTCGCGAAAAAGAAATCACTAAAGTTATATTTACTTATTTTTGTATTCACTGTTTTGGCCAGTGGATGGATTGGGGTATTTCTAGATTCTCTTCTAACAAATCAACCTGAAGGAAACACTTTAGGTATGGGATTATGGCTAATATTACCTTTCCTCGTAAGCATTTTACTTAGAGTTATTAGCCGAGATTGGAATGATTTTGGCATCAAACCAAATTTGAAAGGAAACTTTATATGGTATTTCACTGCACTACTTATTTATCCATTCGTTACAGTAATAACGATAAGCATATCGCTCATTTTTGGAGTAGCTCATATTTCTAGTTTTGATATATCCACGTTATTGTCACTCATAGTCATGTCTTCTATTGGTAACTTTATTAAAAACATTTTTGAAGAGTTTTCTTGGCGCGGTTATTTAACTCCAAAGTTGATTGAACTAAATCTAAACGATTGGTACATTTATATTATTTCTGGTTTCATTTGGGCACTTTGGCATGCTGCATATTATATAGTCTTTTTGCCAAATGAATATTTTGAATCTATCTCAAGATTAAATATGCTTTTATCTGGCTGTATCCTTATGGTTTGTTGGTCAATTATGTATGTTGAAATATATAGACTTACAAAATCCGTCTGGCCATGCGTTATCATGCATGCGATTGAGGATGCTGTTCCTACTGTTTTAGTTACCCTAACAGGGATTATTACCCTTACAAACAGTAGTGATTTTTGGTTAAATCCTATTAGCGGGGTCGCTGCTACTGTTTTATTTCTCGGAATTGGAATCGTACTAAGAACTATAAGAATAAAAAGAGAACGACAATTATTCACACAATAAAAAGCAGATAATGAATTCGTCATTATCTGCTTTCCAATTTTTAAAACTACCTTATTATATTTTTTGATACATAAGCCAGTCACCAGAGTCTATCACTTTCTTTAACATCTTTTTATCTTGAGCGATATACACATATGCCTCAATTTCCCTATCAGCAACATATACTGTTTGCGTGATTCGATCATATAAATCAGTCTCCGCATTACCTGTATATTCTTCTAGTTCATCTAACTTACACAATATCTCATCATTTACTACATAAACTTCTCCATACACCTGTTCTTCAATCGAATAAGTCATGGCCGGATATCCTTCGTTCGTATCAAATAATTTGCCATATGTCCAAGCTCTGTCTGCGATGCATGTTGCACCTAGCATATAATGAGCATTCGTTTGTCCTCTTCTTAACGTGCCATAAACGAAAACATGATACATAAATTCTTATCCCCTTTATATGCCTCTACTTTCTTATTTGTAAATAAGCACGAATCATAAAGTAACTCACTTCATTCGGAAGCTGTTCTTTAATAGATTTCAGACCACCATCTGCATTTTGAACAGCAGTTTCAATAAGAGATTCATACTCTGATGGAACAAAGCTTTTCCAATCTACTTCCATTCCATCCTCATAGCAGCGAATTAAATGGTTTTCGATTGTTTGTCTTGATAAGTTACGTTCTTTTGCAATCTCATTCAAATCAATACCTTGTTTATACATTTCATACGTTTCTAAATGAGAATTTGCGGACGCTTTTCCTGACTTTTTACGCTCTGAAACTACTTCTGTCTTAATCGTTTCAGCATAATTTGGATTTTCCTCAATAAAATGCTGAACTGCTTGTAAGAAGTGCGAGCCATATTTCACAAGTTTGTGTTCTCCGATACCTTTTACCGTCAACAATTCGGAATCACTTTGCGGCATTTTCACACACATATCTTTTAATGTTTGGTCAGAGAAAATAACGAACGGAGGTACACCTTCTCCTTGTGCAATTTCTTTACGTACTTCACGAAGCACTTCAAATAAAGGATGGTCTTGAACAATTTGTCTTGTCTCTACTCGTTCTTTTCGTAAAACATTCTCTTTACCAAGTAATACTTCTTTCCCTTTTTCAGTTACTTTTAACGTCGGATAAATGCCATGCTCAACTGCAATTAACTCGTCTGAAATTAAAAACTCAATAAACTCACTGACCTCTTTTACACTACGGTTCGATAAAAGCCCATACGTTGGTAAAGTATGAAAATTAAATTCAATAACTTTCTTATTCTTCGACCCAGTTAATACTTGCGCTATCATTTGCTTTCCAAAGCGTTGGTTCGTTCTAATCATGCATGATAAAACCATTTGTGATTCCCTTGTCACATCGATGCTCTCGCGATTGTCTGTACAATTACCACAGCGTCCACAATCTTCTTTCGGTTCTTCTCCAAAGTATTGCAAAATGAATGATTGTAAACATTGTTCTGTATGACAGTAATCGGTCATATTTTGCAATTTTTCAAGTTCATTTGAAAAACGTGATTCTCCAGTTGATTGATCAATTAAAAAACGCTGTACTTGTACATCTTGAGAAGAATATAACAATATACATGTACTATCTAATCCGTCACGACCAGCACGTCCTGCTTCTTGATAGTAACTTTCCATATTTTTTGGAAGCTGATAATGAATTACGTAACGAATATTCGATTTATCAATACCCATCCCGAATGCAGATGTTGCTACCATTACACTTACTTCATCTCGTAAAAAGAGTTCTTGTTGCTCATTGCGATCAATATCACTCATACCAGCGTGATATTTTGATACAGAAACTCCTGCCTTCATTAAATCTTCATATAACTGATCGACTACTTTTCTAGTAGCTGCATATATAATCCCAGATTCCTTTTGATTTTGACGAATATAATCCGCCAAATATGCATTTCGATCTTGCCCTTTAATAACAGAAAACGATAAGTTCTCACGCTCAAACGTTGTCATAATTGTATTTTCTTTATTAATTTCAAGTGTATTACAAATATCATCACGTACTTGCGGTGTTGCTGTTGCTGTTAATGCTAATACGAGCGGCTTTTCTGGAAGATAATCTAATATGCGATGTATATGTAAATAACTTGGACGGAAATCATGTCCCCACTGTGAAATACAGTGTGCTTCATCAATCGCAATCATAGGGATTTTCATATCGATAAGTTGGTCAACAAACTCCATCGAATCAAGACGCTCAGGCGCGACATAAAGTAATTTGTAATGTCCTTGTTTCGCTAATTGAATTCGCTGATTTGCTTCAGCAATAGAAATAGAACTATTAATATATGTAGCTGAAATGCCATTTTGTACCAATGTATCTACTTGATCCTTCATAAGTGATATTAAAGGAGATATAACCAACGTCGTGCCTTCAAATACTAATGCCGGAATTTGATAACAAATTGACTTACCGCCACCCGTTGGCATAATACAAACTGTATCTTTCCCATCTAGTACATTTTTAATTGTTTCATCTTGTCCTCTTCGAAACGAAGAATAACCAAAGTAGGACGCTAAAAGTTCTTGTGCTTTAGTAAACAAAAAAGAGTCACCTGCTTTTCTTTATCTTTCATCTACTTCTATTATATCAATCACTTATGCGACTTGAAAGGGATGGATAAACGCTTATTGTTTTTTCATTATTCTATATTTAATATGAATTAGCATCCGTGTTTTATATGTTTTACAACATTTATAACGTAAATCCAGTACACAAGAAGAAAGAGTTTCAATTTAAATGTTCATTTTATTTCCCTTTCTTGAATACTACTAATCGTATACATATAAATTCAGGAGGTTACTATATGAAGCATCGTAATATGAGTTCCATCACAGCGAAAACGAAAACACAAAAACTCCAATTCTCTAATAATGATGCGTGGAAATATGAATCATACTATAAGTATCAGCCATTATTCTCTTATAAAAAGCTTTTTAATTTTCTTTCTCAACTTTTTAGACGTTAATATATGCGCAAAAAATATATCATTCACAGAATTTTTCTCAATATTAAATGTATAGACTTACTACAATTCAGTTGTTACCATATATAATAATCTGTTGGATAAACCCCTTAAGTTGACCTGCTTATATTAGCAGGTCTTTTTCATGATTACATACTTCTGTGTACCTCGATCTCACTTCCAAGTCTTTTCTCCATTTTATAACCATATTTAACTCCCAACAATTCATGATAATCATGAATTGTTGGGAGTTAAATTGTTCACATATAATTATGCAATTCTTCTTTCTCAATACACAAAAGACATTTTACTTGTTACTATAAAAGTACTCCAGATGAGTTTTTTGCTCATCGACATTATCTAGTTATTGGGGCCTGCCGCGGGAAGCAGGTCCCTTTGACTGTATGAAGGTCCTAATTTCATTTGGACACATTTACCAGGGTTTTTCAAAAGAATTTTATGATAACATTACGTAGTCGAGTCCGACATCTCGGCAATACCCTTTTGAGGGTCTGCAACTTCCCTTGCAGACCCTCTTTTACTTTATATTCAATTTATTCATATATACCACAACATCATTCATTGAATTTCTCCATTTCAAATTCCCTAAAAATAATCTAGGACACGTAACTAAAAATAAATCTTCATCATACTTTGAGTTATACATGTTCAAAGGAGTGTTACTATTTATGTATTCTTATTGGCAATCGTATTACTCCCCCTACCATAACCCTTATGTAAACTATGATTTATCCGTACGGAACTACCGAATTAGTAAAAATGAGAATTTTTTAAAAGGGTATATGCGTTCTTTATGGGAACAACACGTCGCTTGGACGAGATTGGCTATTATAAGTATAGTCTTTAATTTACCAGATGTTAACGTTACTGTTGGACGACTTCTACAAAACGCAACACATATGGGACTATCACTTGAACCATTTTACGGTGAGGATGCAGTGAAAAAATATAGTGCATTAATTAAAGATCACTTAGTAATTGCAGCGGATCTTGTTAAAGCCGCAAAAGCTGGTAATCAAAATGCAGCGGCCGCTATAGAGAAAAAATGGTACGCTAATGGTGATGAAATTATTGAATTTCTTAACAGTATCAACCCATATATAGATAAAGAAGAATTTAGAAAAATGTTTTATGAACATTTAGCACTAACGAAAGCAGAAGCACTTGCCTTCCTAAATAAAGATTATGAAGCAGGAGTAAAACTTTACGATAAAATTGAAAAAGAAGCATTAGAAATGGCCGACATGATAACAAACGCAATCGTAAAACAATTCCCGCAAGTATTTCAATAAAGTGAAACTTTAATCAGAGTAGATATTACTACTAAGTAATACTTGATAAAAATAAGTCGGTTTCCAAACATAAATCGGCTTATTTAGTTTTCTCTCCATGATATTTCACCTCTCCTCTTTACATTTAGCTTATATCGATATATTTTATTAATATCCGTTTTTTATAGGAGGAAATAGTTTGATTAACGCGATTGGTCTCGTTTTTATACTTACAAATAAACACGAGAAAAAAAAGAAAGTTTACTTAAATGAAAAATTTGCACTAATAGATATTATTGATTCTAAAGAAGTATTTGATGATGAAGGGAATCCTTTAGTAGAACTAACATGTAAATACAGTATATATTTAGATGAAAAATATTACTGTAAATCTCTTGATGATTATACCGGACAAGTATTTCCTTTCTTAAGTGCAAAAATAGGAAAAGGTCTTCTAAGAAACTTAAACTACTACTTTTCTTACGTTGATGCCTATGATAAGAAACCACCAGTTAAAGAAATAAGACCACTTATGAAACAAGTAACGAACAGATAGCCAAAAATACAAAAAAAGAAAGCATCTAACTCTGGATGTTTTCTTTTTTATTGAAAACTCATTAACTTTCATCCTCTTCTAAAAGTATGTATCCAAGCATATTTTAAATTAAAAACATTGGAGGATTAGAGTGAATGAAATACTCAGAAACAATTATAAGCAAACGACTTCGAATACTTAAAATGACGGGTATGTTTTTCATGCTAGTATTAATAGCATGGATTGGCTATACAAAATTACTTTATGAAAACGGCTTTCTTCAAGAAAAAAAGAATTCAGTAGAAGTAATGAACACTAGCATTACAGGAGAAATAGAGCAGCTTTTTCATATAAACTTGCAAGGTTATCGAAAAACAAGCCTTGATGCTGTTATAGAAGCAAGCAAAACCGATCCAAGTGAACTATCCCTAATTGAACTGGTCAACAAATCCTGCTCGCGAGATTGCATAGGCGAACCAGTAACATATGTAAACTCAAACAATGGATATATCTTTTATAAGGAATCTAATGGAACTAATGTAGCTATAACGGTTAAAAAGAAAGACACATGGGTAATTGTAAAGAAATCTGTTCAAGATGGAATATAATCACCCAAAAAAAGAGTACATAATCGTACTCT
This sequence comes from Bacillus sp. PK3-067, assembly GCF_056738645.1. NCBI lineage: Bacteria > Bacillati > Bacillota > Bacilli > Caryophanales > Bacillaceae > Bacillus > Bacillus sp. PK3-067. Next base: position 2,741,733 of record NZ_CP096490.1, read on the forward strand.
TTTTTATTATTAATACCCTTCCTCTTCATGAATACAATGGCATTTCGGTTTTGTTTTACAATGACATTTTTCACACTCACATTTCGGTTTCTCTTTGCAACAACATTCGTGAAAATCATTGCGTTTACATCTACATCTCCCAAACATTAAATTATCCCAAAATGTATTACAATTTCGGGAATGCCCACAATGACAAGTATTTCCCATGAATCTGCTTCCTCCTTAATAGAATTCATCATATTCTATGTTTGAAAGTATACAAAGGCTTGTTTATTAGTCTATTTTCTCCATATTATAAGTAGAGTTAAAAGATTACATAAAAATAAAAAAACGTCACATGACGGCTTTTTATTTAGCAAACTACTCTTTTGTATAAAAATATTTAATTCCTTTCGTATCTAACCAAGCAGTTGCTTTGTCCAGTTCATTCCCTTGACGATAATCTGTTTCGAAATACACAAGCCCTTGATTATCTCCACGAGATATTATTTTAGAAGTATATCCAAGCTTATCCATCATTTGAATCATGTCAGGAATTAAATTTACACCAAATTCATAAGTAACTACTTTGTTATATTTATTCACTATAATTCCAACCCCTTCTTGTTTTTTTATCGGCTCAACAATTTGATTTGTAAACCAAGCTAACGGCTTATTTCCAATCAGCTTATTTAAATCACATTTGCCGATACCAGCCACATTGCCTGTTTCTGTGTATTGCCAAATATCACATGGATATGCCGGTTTGTTACCACCATAACGAGGAATCCATACAAAATCAGAATTGACATTTGCCATTCCAAATGGAGCATACATATGATGAGCAATATATAAACCAGCCTTCTTAGCTCCTAATCTGCGTAATTCATCAATAAAAGCTTGTGCACCCGCTCTCATATCGTTCATTGTTCTTACTTCTACGTCAGCTACCCAAACTGTTGCATTTTTATCACCACGGTTCCAAAAGTCTCTTGCTTCTATCTGTGCATCCTCTACTGAAACGAAACGACAGAACGCATAATTACCAAACGGAATATTCCGTGCTTTCATTGCTTGTACATAATTTTTATATAAAGGATCTACATAGTTTGAACCATCTTGCACACGTGCAATTACGAAATCCAATTGTGGTGCTGCGATATCCCAGTTAATGTCGCCATTCCATTTCGAAATATCTACAATATAACCCATTATTTAACATCTCCTTTTTCATTATTATATTCAAAGCTTGTTTTTTTGCTATTATCAACTAATAAATAGTATGAGAGGTAGTATATTATTGGGTAATAATTTAAAATTCGGCTTATGTATTGAGAAAACAAAATATTATTACAGGTTTAACAAGTAAAGATTTACAAAGCTCTAAACTATATAAAGTGAAACTATAATTAGTAGGAGGCTACGAGCAGTGAAATTCCCACTTAATTTCTTAGCTTCATCCGAATTTTGAGATAAGAATTTTACTGCCCACAAATAGCTAGATAAACAAAACCACCTTTCTGACAGGTGGTTTTGTTTACTAATTTACATATACATTGTCCATATTTTTATAGTTACATAATTATTAGTTACTTAATATAGTTGTTAACTAAATATAAGACAATTTTTAGTTTTTAATCAAACTAATTTTCATTTTATCTCACGTACTCATAGTACCATTTTCGTGCATCTAACCAAGCTGTAAATTTATCGATATTTCCAGACGGATAGCCATTCGTTATAGCATAACCAATGCCATCTTTCTGAACGACAATTTGTCCATCAATACCCGCATCTACCATAGCTTGAGCCAAAGCTTGTAAATTACTAAATGCTACACCACCAGTTTTTACTTTGAGCAAATCCGCTGCACCTCCTCCAGTTTGTCCTGTAAGAGCAAATACAACAGAATTAGCGATTTTATCAACATTCCATTTTGCCATATCAGATTCATTGTCAATAAATCCTAATTCTATAAGAATAGCAGGTGCTTTCGTCCCATTTAATACCGCTAAATCTGTACGCTGTTTCGCACCTCGATCACGCCATCCAATATCTTTTGCTAGTTGAGCTGAGATTTTAGCCGCCAAATCTTTCTGATCATAATACAAAACCTCAACACCCTGTCCATTTCCATCACTTGCATTAAGATGAAAAGAAATAACTAAATCCACAGCATGGGAATTGCTATTCCGAATGATATTATTTAAATTTTGTGATTGAGTTGCCCCTACCTCGTCCGTATCGTCATAAACCGTGTGTCCTAGGGATCTTAACTTAGCCGCCACAGCATCTTTAACTTGCCTATCTAAAACGTGTTCTTTCCGATTCCCAAAATTAGCACCTTGAACAATACTATTGTGTCCTCCGTGCAAACTATATCTGGCCATTATTTATCAACATCTCCTTTCTTAATATCCTATTCAAAACTTGTCTTATTGCTATTCCCACTTACAATCTTAACTGTACCCATATGTCCTACATTTTCTAGAAGTGAAGCAATTTGTTATCGATATAAAAAAGCTATCGCTTCATAAATCGAATGATTTATTCTCTAAATTACTTTTACATGAATGACGACACGAACAAAAAAAAGCATCACCCTTTCGGCGATGCCTAAAAACTCTATTTTACTTTTCAGCTCTCTAAATAAATAGAGTTTAAAATCACTGAAACTACACCTATATTTCCTCCCCTTCCTTCACAGCTTCTTTCAACCTCTGCAACATATATCCAATCCCTTTACACCCCTCTAGCGGATATGTAATCATTTCTTCTGGATATAACTTTGTCACTACTTTTTTATGCTTCTTCCCTGCTAGTAAGACGATTTCGTCAAACTGTAATAAACTTTTATCTACCATCTGTTTTTGTAATTGCTCTATATTTATTACCTCATCGCTTTTTGAATCAAATGCAAGATCATAGTTTTCTAATACAATATCATTTGGTCTTAAAAATCCATGTTTCGCCGATAATATAACCCAGTTTTCGAAAAACATAGTTGCGTACGCCTGACATGCTTTTCCGAACGGACTAATATACACATCTTTTGCTTCCATCGGTCCGTAGTCTGAATGTTTATCCCAAATTTTCTTTTTTCCACATGGAATTATACATATCCTTTTCATATATATTTCTACTCCCTTTACTTTGGTAAATAAAATTCATTATTTTGTACATTTTTCTCTCAAAATACTATATAATAATTCTGAAAAGTTTAAATTACACATTTTACCATATATGTACTATGGATCACTCTCATTGCAAATATTATAATACCATAAAAATTTTTGCATTTTTTTCTTCAAATTTTTTATAATTAAATTGAAATATTATGATTTATAAATTAAATTAGGAAGGAGGTCCATAAAAATGAAAAATATTATCCCTGCACTATTAGTCTATTTTATTGTTTGCGTTATTTCCGTTATCATCCCAGCATCTGAAGGCTATAATTATGTCGGCTGGAAGTTATTTGTTGGGCAAGTGTATGCGATACCTATTTTCTTCATTACTACGATAATCACATTTTATATAAACAAGAAAAAATCTTACGAATAAACGATTATAAGGATAGCTAACGCTATCCTTATTTTAATTCGTTAATCAAAACTTTATATCCTTTCTTCTAAAAAGTTAAACGCAACATCTGTATTTCAGCGTTTAAACGCAGTTCCTCCGAAATCCAGCTCTCTAATTTTGAAACAGATGCAATATTTTTTCAAAAAGCCCCTGTAATTTACTTTTCAATACTTCCATATCATTAAGCATACACAATGCGACTGTTTAAAAGTTAAAAATTTCTGCTTATTATAAATAAAAAAGGACAAGTAGCCAATCTGACTACTTGTCCTTACTGTTCATCTGTACGCAATACGATTAAGCTTGGAATGCTTCTGTTAATACTGGTACGATTTGTTTTTTACGAGATACAACACCTTTTAAAGTAGCTGTATTGTTTTCTAGTGATACGTTGTATGCTTTCTCAACAACGTTTGCTGCTTTACCGATCGCAAGACCGACAGAATCGTTAGTTAAGATATCAGTTACAACGAATAAGAATAGGTCTAAACCTTTTTCTTCTACTACTGCAGAAATTACTTTTTCAAGTTCCGCTTGGTGTACAAGAACGTCGTTTGTATCAACAGCGTTTACTTGTGCGATTTCAACTTTCGCATTATCCATTTGGAATTCTTTAGCGTCAAGAGAGATTAATTGCTCCATTGTTTTTCCGCTTAAGTCAGCACCAGCTTTTAACATTTCTAAGCCGTAGTTATCTGCATCTACACCAGCGATTTGCGCTAATTCACGAGCAGCTGCTACGTCTTGTTCTGTGCAAGTTGGAGATTTGAATAGTAAAGAATCTGAAATGATTGCAGATAACATTAAACCTGCAACTTCTTTACGAATTGTTACGCCATTTTCTTTGTACATTTTGTTTAAGATTGTAGCTGTACAGCCAACTGGCTCACAACGATAGTATATAGGATCGCTTGTTTCAAAGTTAGCAATACGGTGATGGTCAATAACTTCTAACACACGAACTGATTCGATATCGTTAGCACTTTGTTGACGCTCGTTATGGTCAACTAAAATAACGTTGTCCACTTCGCTTGCTACTGTCTCAACAAAACGCGGTCCTTCTACTTTAAAATAGTCTAACGCAAATTGAGTTTCACCGCTGATTTCGCCTAAACGTACAGGCTCAGCATTCATTCCTAATTCTTTTTTCAATTCTGCATAAGCAATTGCAGAACAAATTGCATCTGTATCTGGGTTTTTATGCCCGAAAACTAGTACTTTTTCCATGTTTTCCACCTCTTCATGAAAAGGATATCTTAAAGAAGCAAATATGACAATATTTAAAGCATATTTTTTTATAAATAATTGCACTTTCTTCTATATTTTTCATCATTTTCATAAAAAAATCATCTAAAATGAATTAGATGATCGAAATGTATGTTTCAATTAAAATAGTGTAGGAGCTTGCACTACATTGTTAAAAGCGAAATTTGAGGATAAGCCATTATTCAAAAGGTTTACATCTATAACTTGATAAAACGCATTTCCAGTGTCTGCAATTTCCCAAACAGCTAAAATAAGATGGTATCCACTACGGTCAGTTGGTACATTTGCTTCGTGCGTTACTGTCGTCCCTGGTCTAGCTCCACCGTCATTTTTCACATAGAATGGCACTAAATCTAAATCCGATCGCGTTAAAGGTTTATTTGGATTCCAACCTTTTTTCGTAATATAATATTTCCACTCTTTTGTACTATGAGGAGCCGTTAGTTTCCACTTGAATGTATTCGTCCCGCCATTTAACGTAACTTTCTTCCACCTATCTACAGTTTGAACATCTAAAGCGGGAAAATGACCAGCCCCTGCAATTTGTCCATCAGAAGGTCCTAGTTGCGGAAATCCACCTATCCCTTCTACGCTTTGTGGTTCATATTGAATCGGTCCACAATTTACATTTACCCCTTGCTTACATAAATAAGATCGGCTCGCTGGTGATTCTACATATCCATGAGCTGAAGCCTTTTCTGAAAATCCAAATGTTAATAATCCCGTAAGTAATACTCCACCACTTAAAATAACTTTCTTCATCTTTTGTAAACTATTCTTTTTCATACTTTCATCCCCTTCCGATAATAAAGCGAAAATAACTATAGTTGGCTAGTCATCTTCTCTACATTTATTATAAGACGAGAATCATTACTAAAAGAACCCTCTAAAAAATTTCTCAAATTCATTTAGTGCGTTAATTAGATTATAATTAACTATTTTAACACCGCCAGAAAAATATAGACTGTGTTAAAAATAGTTGTTTATTATTCACTTACTAATAATTAAGCACTCTCCCCGTTTGATTATACCTTAAATGTTTTTATAATAAATAACCGTAGCATCTAACTTACCATTCGGAGAAATTGCATACCCTGGTATTGTTCCAACTTCTTGGTAGTCTAGTGATTTGTACAGTTTATTGGAAGGATCTCCTTCTCTAGTATCTAATACTAAAAGAGACCTGTTTTCTTGCTTTGCTCGTTCCTCTGCTTTTTGCATAAGCGATCGTCCAATACCGTTACGTCTAAAGTTTGGATGAGTCATTAATTTGCAAATCTCGGCTCTATGAATTCCGTTAGGCTTAGTAACTAATTGTAATTGAATACTCCCTGCTACTTCGTTGTTTATTTTAGCCACATACAATATCACTTCTGGCGCTAATACTGTTTGCCAATACTTTGTTGCGTCTTTTTGTTCCAGTGGAGGCAAAAAACCAATTGATGCCCCATCATTTACAACCATTTTCAAAAGTTTCGAAAGTTCTTCCATATCATTTTCTAGTTGCTTTATTTCTTCAATTACTAAATTTCGCATTACTTTTCCCCCTTTTGTTTCATTGTAACAATTTTTAAAGAAGGAATAATGAAATAATAAGATGAATTTATAGAAAGATATGATTTTTTGTGAAAGGATAACGATATGAAATATATATTAGATAGAACGTACGCAAAAGAATTACTCGAATGGGCATATGAACAAAACCCGGGCCCTTGGTTTGAACATTCACTACATGTTGCTCATGCAACTGAAAACATAATTATAGAACTTATTAAAAATGGGTATAACCTAGATGCTGACATAGCATATAACGCTGCCCTTTTGCATGATATCGGAAGATACAAAGGTTTTACCAAATCGGTCATTCATTCCTATGATGGTTATATGTATATGAATGATTTAGGGTATACAGGAAACGCTGTTATTTGTGTGACACACTCATTCCCATGCAAAAATGAACATATAGATATCGCAGCGGAATGGAGTCTCGTTCCTGACCATATGAGAAGCCGGTTAGTTGAAATATTAAATGAACATTGTAACTACGACTTATACAATAAAGTAATTACTCTTTGTGACGCTCTTGCTGATGCGGGTGGCTTTACTACGCTGGAAAGAAGATTAATTTCTGTTGGTTTGCGTCATGGTACAACATCTCATACATCTTTACATTGGAAAGGGTTTTATGCGATTAAGAAAGAATTAGAAGCTTTAATCGGTAAGAGTATATACACAGTTCTTCCTGATGTAGAAAAATCTATTTATGAAGATATAGAATATTAAATTGAATACAAATTTAATTTCAAATAAAAAACGTTTTAAACATAAAGTTTAAAACGTTTTTTTATTCAATGCTTTTGATTTTTCAGTTCTGTTAAACACTCTTGCACTAAAGTTACCGCTTGACTCATCGCAGCTCCGCCAGCAAATGCTGCTGAAACACCACATGCTTCCAGAATCTCTTTATCCGAACATCCTTGATCAAGACAACCTTTTGTATGATAAATTGTACAATACTCATCTTGCGTTGCTAAACTAATTCCTAATGCAATAAGTTGCTTTTCTCTTTTTGTTAAAGCATCCTCTTGAAAACAAGCTTGCGTGAACGCATTATATGTCTCAGCGATTTCAGGAATTTGATTTGTAAAACTACCTATACCTTCTTTATAATGATGTAGAATATCATTTATCGAACTATGTTGCTCATGTTCCATCTTATTCCCTCCAGTCATATTATCCATACTTATTGTAGTATGTGATGAAATGGAGGCAATATACCTTCTTTAGAATTAAGAATTTTCAGTTAATTTAAGTTATAATTTTAAATTATCATCTACAATAACTTTTTCTCTAGAACGTTTTCTTTCAACCTCTTTACTTCTTTCTTCCCAAAAGGTTAATCCTTCAATCCCCACATTTTTAGGATTAAATACTGGATCTTTCCCTTCTTTTTTCTGCGTTTCATAATCTTTTAACACTTTTAATGCGGTTTTACTTAAAAGTAAGATTGCGATTAAGTTTAACCATGCCATACTACCAATTCCTAAATCTCCAAGATCCCATAAAAGCGACGCTGATTCAACACTACCGATGTAAACCATAATTAAAAATCCAAATTTTAAAACTGGTTTTAACCAGCCATACTTCAGTTGACGATCTAAATAAGTAAGTGTCGTTTCAGCGATATAGTAATAAGCGAGTAGCGTTGTAAATGCAAAAAAGAAAATCGCAATTGAAATAAATATTGGACCAAACCCTGTTATCACAGTTTCAACTGCTTGTTGTGTATAAATTGGACCAGCTTCCACATTTCCTATGTTTTGTACAATAGCGGTTTTCCCTTCAGGTATAACATTATACATACCTGTTATTAAAATCATAAGAGCTGTCGCTGTACATACGACAATTGTATCGATATATACGGAAAATGCTTGAACTAATCCTTGTTTTGCAGGATGCGATACTTCAGCAGCAGCCGAACTATACGTCGCTTCTCCGACACCAGCAACGTTTGAAAATACAGCGCGTTTTACGCCCCATGCAATAGCTGCACCAACAATTCCACCAAACATTTCATTTACACCAAATGCGCTAGAGAAAATTAAAGCAAACATACTTGGAATCTCCGTTACATTCGCAATTAATATGATACATGTAACAATTACATAACCAATTGCCATAAATGGAACAAGCATTTGAGAAACGCCAGCAATTCTCTTTACACCACCAAAAATAATTGCTGCTAGTAACACGACTAAAAATATACCAGTTATATATTTGCTAATACCATTAGAGTTTTCGAATCCAACTGCGATACTACTAGATTGAATACCTGGTAATAACACTCCATACGAAAGTGTTACAACTACCGCTACAATGACTGCAAACCATTTCATTTTTAAACCTTTCTCAATAAAATATGGAGTACCGCCGCGATATTCATTCCCTACTTTACTTTTGTATACTTGAGATAATGTTGATTCTACAAACGCACTCGCTGCCCCTAACAAAGCCATGACCCACATCCAAAATACAGCTCCAGGCCCGCCGAAAGCGATAGCTGTCGCTACCCCTGCAATATTACCAATTCCAACTCTTCCCGATAAGGCTAAACAAAATGCCTGAAAAGATGATATTCCTGTCTCTGAACCCTTTCCTTCAAATAATAGTTTAATCATCTCTTTAAAATAACGAATTTGCAAAAAGCGTGTTGCAATCGTGAAATATACGCCTGCCCCTAATGCAAAAACAACTAAACCGATACTCCACACTTGCCCTACTAACCATTCTACTAAATTCTCCATCCAAATCCCCCTTATCATTCTTTGGAAAAGCAATTTTGTATATAAAAAACGGACAACTATTATCAAACTTTCTAGTTGTCCGCATCTTTCATTATTTCATCCCTCAATTATTTTCAGTAAAACGTCCTATTACTTTATATTTACCCAAACACTTTTCACTTCTGTATAATTATCAAGCGCATATGAACCTAACTCGCGACCAATACCAGATTGTTTGTATCCACCAAATGGTACAGCTGCATTTTCTAAGTTATAATCATTAATCCATACTGTTCCTGCTTTTAATTTATTTGCCACTTGATGACCCATTTTGATATTTTGCGTCCATACACCCGCAGCAAGGCCATAGGATGAGTTGTTCGCTCGTTCAATTACTTCTTCTGTCGAATCAAATGGAAGTACAACAACAACTGGTCCAAATATTTCTTCCTTAACGATTGTCATATCGTCTGTAACGTCTGTGAATACAGTTGGCTTAACGAAATAACCTTTTTCAAGCGCACGTTCGCCACCAGCCGCAACTGTAGCACCTTCTTTCTTCCCTTGCTCAATGTAATGTAACACACGCTCTTGTTGTTTCTTAGATACGAGTGGACCCATTTCCGTTTCTTTATCCATACCTGCTCCAAGTTTTACGGTGTTCGCCATTTTCACAAGTGCATCTACTACAGTTTCATAATGTTTACGATGAACAAACACACGTGATCCTGCGCTACAATTTTGACCGTGATTATACATAATACCTTGGAATGCACCATTAATTGCTTCTTCCAAGTCCGCATCTTCTAAAATGATATTTGGTGATTTTCCGCCAAGCTCTAACGTTACATGCTTAATCATTTCTGCAGACTGACGCATAATATACTTTCCAGTAACAGTAGATCCTGTAAAAGCAACTTTATCAATGTCATGGTGATTTACAATTGCCGTCCCTGCTTCAGGACCAAATCCTGGTACAAAGTTTACAACACCGTTTGGAAATCCAGCCTCTTTAAAGAGTTTCGCTGTATACAGTAAAGATAAAGGCGTTTGCTCTGCTGGCTTTAATACGATCGTACAACCTGTCGCCAGTGCAGCTCCCATTTTCCAAGAAGACATAACGAGCGGAAAATTCCACGGAATAATCTGACCTACAACACCTACAGGTTCATGTCTCGTGTAATTTAAGTAATCTTTTGAAATTGGTATGGTTTGCCCAATAATTTTTGTAGCCCATCCTGCGTAATAACGATAATTTTCTACAGTCGCTGAAATATCATCATCAAGTGCTACTTGATATGGCTTTCCATTATCTAAAGCTTCTAGTTGCGCTAATTCTTCTCTATGTTCTTCAATTAAATCTGCTAACTTATAAATAAGATGCGCTCTTTCAGCAGTAGTCATTTCTGCCCACGGACCAGATTCAAATGCAGATCTTGCCGCTTTTACTGCAGCATCAATATCCTCTTCTTGCGCTTCACATACGACAGCTAGAACATCTTCTGTAGCCGGATTATACGTTTCAAACGTCTTTCCGCCAATAGCAGAAACAAATTCGCCATTAATAAACATTTTAATTTCTTCATTTAGAAACACTTCCACTTTTGGTTTCAGCTCAATATTTGTCTTTAACATTATGTTCTCCTCCTTATTTAAACAGCTGCATGAGCTGCAATATTTGATAAAATCATTTGAAGCTTTTGATCTTCGTCAGCAGTTAACCCTAGTCTTGGATAGCGAGAAGGTCCTCCGGCTTGCCCATGTAATTCCATAGAACGTTTAACGATTTGAACATATTTCCCTGATCCTTCAAGAAACTCGCAAAGTGGTAAAATAGCATCGTTTATTTCCCACGCCTTTTCTAATTCACCATTTTGAAAATGCTCATACATTTTTGTAACGAGACCGGGAACGATATTTCCTGCTACTGAAACCCATCCCGAGGCACCAACTAAATATGATTCCATAACTAAATCTTCAGAACCACAGAAGACTTGGAAAGCCCCTTCACTTTGTCTTACTAAATCTCTTGCTTTTCGAATATCTCCGCTAGATTCTTTAATATGTGTAACATTTTCACACTCTTTTCCAATACGGAGCATTAGCTCTGTACTCATATCAACACCAGAAGTAAATGGATTATTGTATAACATAATTGGTATATTTACAGAGTTTGAGATTTCTTTAAAATGAAAATAAATCTCCTCTTCCTTCGGTTTACAATAGTAAGAGTTTATAATTAATGCACAATCCGCTCCGTGCGCTTCTGCATGTTTCGTATATTCAATTGTTTCTTTCGTCGTCTCTGCTGCAGTTCCAACAATGACTGGAATACGGCCATCAATTTCTTTCAACACGGTTTCTACCATTTTAAATCGTTCTTCTTTTGATAAACTTACAAATTCTCCTGTACTTCCATTAATGATGATACCTGCAACGTTTTGTTCGATAAAGTAATTTACATTTTGTTTTACCCCATCCCAATTAATTTCCTGAAATTCATCCATCGGTGTTATTAATACTGGAAATGCCCCTTTAATTTTTTGCATATTTATCTCTCCTTATCACATTTTATTTTAATAAGAAACCTGCCGGAAATGGATCCGTAGGGTCTAATAGAAACGTCTGCATTCCTGTAATAAATCCTCTACTTTCAAAACGGAAAATGTATCCTAGTTCCTCCTTCTTCACTTTTTCCACAGTTATAAAACTATTAAATATACTTTCATTTTTAAAAGGTTTATCCGCCATATAATCATTTTTAAATAACGCATGAACATAGGAAACGATAGTAGAAACAAAACCTGGCGAACGTACGATAAAGTTATCTTCATGAAATGTAATCGACTTTATATGGTTCTTTTCTTTTTGCGAAGGATCTACTAAAATAAGCCTTTTTATTAGCGACTGTTTTTGTATAGCCTGCAGTGTAGCTTCTCCCCATCTTTTCAATTCTGAAATGTTTTCAACACGAATTTCTGGCGAATACGCACCTTTTTCTACAACTGCATATACTTTATCTGCTTGTATGAGAGAATAACTTACATTACCAACCTGTAAATTTTCCTCAATCAAATAGCATAGTTTGCTTTCAAACGAAACCGATATAACTTCATCATTCTCTACATACGCATGAACTAAAAATATTCCAGATAACGTTTCAATTTTGTATTGATTGGACTCTCTCTTTTTTAAATACCCACTTTCGAGTAACATCGTTATTACTGCAACAATGCCTCCATAATGAAGCGGAATCGAACCTTCATGATTAAAAAATAATACAGCTGCATCCACTTCATTATGGATAGATGGAACGACAATGCACCCATTCAAACCGATAAAACCACGTGGTTCATTTAATAAAAGCTTCATCTCTTCTGCTAATTCACCTGAAAATTGTTCATTTAATTGCTCCAAACTGTAGTAGTATTTGCATGGTACGTCTTTCATTACACGAAATGCCTCGCCATTTACATGTACGTCTACTGCTGTATACATTTTTTGAATGTTCATTTTATATCCTCCGTTTCATGTTCCATCGGCGGAATTAGCAAAAATCCTTCTTTAAGTGGATCCATTTCATTGTAAAAAAATCTATGCATACCCATAAGCCAAGCTGATCCCGTAATTTTCGTTATGACAGCTTCAATATTTTCAACATGTGTCGTATTCATGACATATCCTTTAAATAAAGAACCAACGATACTCTCATGAATGAACTCTTCACCAATTTCGATTTCTTTCTGAGCGTATAATACAGCTAGCTTCGCAGATGTTCCTGTACCGCATGGAGATCGATCTATTCCGCCTGGTGGTACAACAACTGTATTTTTCACATGCGCACATTCATGAGTAGGATCTGTATAAAATTCAACATGTGTTAATCCTCTTATAAACGAATACTCTGGATGAGTGATTTCAAACTTCTCATTAATTGTGTTTCTTATATGAATCGCCTTATCGATGATTGTAGATGCATTTTCTGGTACTAATTCTAGATCTACTGATTTCGCATCAATAATGGCATAAAAATTCCCTCCATACGCAATATCAGCTTCTATAGTTCCAATGTCTTTCACTTGTACAGTAATATTTTTTAATAAAAAAGCTGGTATGTTACAGAAAGATACTTCTTTTGCTTTTCCATCTTGAACAGCAATATCTACTTCAACTAAGCCAGCCGGTGTATCTAGTTTTAAAGAAGTAATTGGTTCAACTACCGGAATTAAACCTGATTCAACTAACGCTGTACATACACCGATTGTATCGTGACCACACATCGGTAAATATCCACCTGTCTCTATGTATATAACACCTATATCAGCCTCAGGATGACACGGGTCTGTTAATAATGCCCCTGACATTACATCATGACCACGCGGTTCATTCATTAACAATTTTCGAATCCAATCATACTCCTTTTTCATATGTAACATCTTCTCTGCCATCGTCTCTCCAATCAACTTTGGAAGTCCACTAATTAATGTCCTCGTTGGATTCCCACCCGTATGTGTATCAATTGTCGTAAAGACTCTTTGTGACTTCATCCGTTTAACACCCTTTCTGTAAAACGACTCAAACGAAGTGGTTCAATAGGAATAATTGTCTCTTTTTCATTTAATAACTCTTCAATTACTTTCCCAGTAACTGCTGCAAGACTAATCCCATCCCCTTCATGCCCAGCGGCAATGAAATAATTTGGAATATGTTCCACTCGTGAAATAATCGGTAAATGATCTTCTGTCCACGGACGTAAACCAGCGTAAGAACGAATTACCATCATATCTGCCATTTTCGGATAAAAGCGAATCGCTCTATTTGCAATACATTTAATGACTTCATTGTTTATTCTCGTATGAAACCCTACAAATTCACGGCTACTTCCAATTAAGAAATTTTGACTTTCAGTAGGCTCAAATACGAGCGCAACCCCGTATTTTTCAGTTAAAGCATCTACTTTTCGTTTTCCGCCAAATTTAGAAATTAAATAACCGAATTCCATTACTTTACGGCACCCTACGTGTTGTTGCCTTGAAGCTACAATAATATGCCCTTTTCTCGGTTCAATTGGTATATTTATATTTAACATCTGACCAATCTTAGGAGCCCACACACCGGCTGCATTTACAACTTGTTGTGCTGTAAAAGTTCCATTCGTAGTTTCTACAACAAATGAACCATTCGTATCTATGTTTATACTCTTTACTTCGGTCTGTTTAAAGGCTTTTGTGCCAAACTTTTGTGCCTCTGACAGAAGCGAGAATGCAAGGAGATATGGATTCACAGTTGAATCCGTCGCACATTCTAAACCGCCTAATAAATCATCAGCAAAAAAAGGCGACTCTTCTCTTATATCTTGCCTATCAAGCATTCGAAACGGTAATCCAGCTTCTTTTTGCCGATTTACCCATTGCTGCGCAGCTTCCATCTCTTCGTCTGACTCACATACGAGAATACTTCCTGGTGCCCTATATTCAAATGAATGCTCTAATTCTTCACTTAAATCAGTTACTAATTTTTGACTTACTAAAGACATTTGACTATCAAACCCTGGGTCTTTATCAATGGCCAAAATATTCCCATCACACCGTGAAGACGTCCCGCTGACAAATTCTCCTTTTTCAATGATTGTTACATCTCTTCCGTATTTTGAAGTGTAATAAGCGATAGAACACCCTATTATTCCACCACCTATAATTAAAACGTCGCAGTGCCTCACACTATACTCCTCCTTTCCCTAAACCTCTCACTTTCTTTTATGCAATTGACGTGCCAATTCTGTACATATACAATTTTTATAAATAATATTTTTATTTGTAAAAATATTTTAAATTTATAGTAAATATGTGTATTATTTTTTTATCACTGTCAAAATTTTTATACATAACAGGAGGACATTATGGCATTTTCATTTCCGACTATACAAGAATTTTTGGAAAGCGCTTTAATCAATCATACATGTAGCCTTGATCGCATTAAGAAAATAAACGAAAGGTTTTATTATCTCCCTTCTACTACAGAAGAATATAATTGCGCAATTATTTATGTAGATGACTCATTCACTGCATTAATTGACGCTTTTTCTTATGAATTAGCTGTTATCATCCTTAACGAAAACAATGAGCCGCTATGCTGTATAACTTCTCAGCAAATGATTCCATTTCTTTATAAGTCCTACAATGAACTACAGTCATTTTATGACACTGTAATACAAACAACTGACTCTTCTGTTACAGTCATTGATAGTAAAGAATACGTTCGAACTTGGACAGATGGCGCTGAAAAAATATTTTCAGTCAATCATAATGAGATTATTGGGCAACCGATTACTCGTTTTTTTGATTATAAAGACTTGGAAATTTTACAATCTTTACATGATGGAAAAAGCATAGTCGCTCAGTTCCATCAGCCTCGTCCCGATTTATTCGTATTAATTAATTCAAATCCAGTTTATTGTAATGATGAAATTATAGGAGCAGTCGTTTCAGAAACAGATGTTACAAATCAAGTCGCTTTAAATGAAAAACTATTTAATATGTCACATGAAATGCACCGTTTAGAACAAGAAGTGGCAAAGTATAAAGATGAATCCGATCCATTCCTTGCGATGAATGGGAAAAGTCCTGTTATACAAAGAACGATACAATTAGCTAGAAAAGTTTGTTCGGTAAAATCAACTGTTTTAATACTTGGGGAAAGCGGAGTTGGAAAAGAAGTATTTGCGAAAGCAATTCATGAAGCAAGTGAGGCAGCGAAGGCGCCTTTCATTTCGATTAACTGCGGGGCAATTCCAGAAGCGTTATTTGAAAGTGAATTATTTGGTTACGAGCGTGGGGCGTTTTCTGGAGCAAATAGTAAAGGAAAAAAAGGGAAAATTGAACTCGCGCAAGGCGGTACTTTATTTCTTGATGAAATAGGTGAAATGCCACTTGATATGCAAGTAAAACTGTTACGTGTACTGCAAGAGCGAAAGTATTACCGAGTTGGTGGTGAAAAAGAAATTAATATTGATTTCCGCATTATCGCTGCTACAAATCGTGATTTACAAGAAGAAATGAGAAAAGGAACTTTCCGAGAAGATTTATATTACCGCTTAAATGTAGTTAGCTTGCATATTCCACCGCTGCGCGAAAGACGCGAGGATATTATTGAATTAACTTATTCTTTCTTAAATGATTTTTCAATCAACTATAACCGACCAATTCGTGACCTACCTTCAAGCATTATGCATGAACTGCTTCATTACAATTGGCCAGGTAATATTCGCGAACTTCGAAACGTTGTTGAACGGCTTGTGGTATTCGCAACAGACGGAATTATAAAACAAGAATATCTACCATTTCATACGACTGAAACTTTAGACAACCATACAGCTCATTCCCTATTACTCAGCAACAATAATACAATCCTTTCTTTACAAGAAGAGATGGATGAGCATGAGAAAAAAGTTATTGAAAGGGCTTTACGAATTTTAAATGGGAATAAATTAGAATGCGCAAAACAACTTGGTGTAACAAGGGCTACTTTATATAATCGTTTAAAGAAACTTGGACTTCAATAAAGAATCAGTATGCACCGATCAGGCGTTTACAGGTAGCCATCTCCTCTCTATATTGGCATGATTTTTGCATATATAATTTGTGAAAATCGAACTAGAGGAGGAATACACATGACAAATAAAAACAACTTAATCGTTTGTCGTTGTGAAGAGGTTACATATGGGCAACTTCAATCGACAATTGCTGAATATAACTGCTCGGCAAGAGAATTAAAACTAAGAACACGTGCTGGCATGGGATTTTGCGGTGGGCGCACATGCAGAATAATGATAGATCGAATGATTGAAAATGCGAATCCTGACGTAACTCTTAATGAACTACCGTTAAAATATCAACCACCAATACGTGCAGTTACTTTTGGATCAGTAGGTGAAAGTAAATGAGTAGAATTACACATCACCCTATTTTAGGTACTTTACAAAGTAGTGAGCGTATTACCTTTCAATTTAACGGTCATCAATACGAAGCATATGAACATGAAACGATAGCTGCTGCCCTGTTAGCAAATGGAATACGGACATTAAGAGTTCATGAAGATAGCGGAACACCGCGAGGTATTTATTGTAATATCGGGCACTGTTCCGAATGCCGCGTGACAGTAAATAATCAAACAAATGTACGCGCATGCTTAACTGTTGTAGAAGAAAACATGGTTGTTGAAAGCGGGAAACAGCATCCGAATATCGTGAGAGAGATGGTGAAAAAGCGATGAGTGATGTAATTATTATAGGTGCAGGGCCAGCGGGATTATCTGCTTCTATCTCTTGTGCTCGTTTCGGACTAAAAGTGCTCGTTATTGATGAATTTATGAAGCCGGGCGGGAGATTGTTAGGACAGTTGCATCAAGAGCCTACTGGAGAATGGTGGAACGGAATAGAAGAATCGAAGCGACTTCATGAAGAAGCAGAATCACTTTCAGTACATATCAGGTGCGGTGTTTCGGTCTATAATTTAGATAGAGATGAAAACAATTGGTTTGTACATACTAATATCGGTACGTTAGAAACACCTTTCGTACTACTTGCTACTGGAGCTGCGGAATATTCTATTCCCCTTCCTGGCTGGACACTTCCAGGAGTGATGTCAATTGGAGCAGCTCAAGTTATGACAAATGTTCATCGCGTGCAAGTTGGAAAAAAAGGAATTATTATTGGTGCTAACATTTTGTCTTTCGCCATTTTAAGTGAATTGCAATTAGCGGGAATTACAGTGGATCATATTGTACTCCCTGAGAAAAGCGAGTTAAGTCAAAAAGCTGGTGAACCTGAAGAAGTTTTAAACTCTCTTTTAAATGTAGCTCACCTCGCTCCTTCTGCTTTCTTGCGAATAGGTAGCCACTTTATGAAATTTGATTGGATTCGAAAAGCTGGATTAACATTCTATCCAAACAACGGAATGAAAATAAACGGAACGCCACTTCACCTTCGGAAAGCAGCTCTTGAAATTATCGGAACAGATCAAGTTGAAGGTGTACGTATTGCTAATATTGACTCTAAAGGAAATGTTATTAATGGAACAGAGAAAATATATGAAGCAGATTTTGTATGTATTGCCGGGGGATTATACCCACTTGCCGAACTTGCAGCTGTAGCCGGTTGTCCCTTCCATTACATTTCAGAATTAGGCGGACACGTTCCTCTCCATTCCGAAACAATGGAAACTCCTCTTCCTGGTTTATTTGTAGCTGGCAATATTACAGGCATTGAAAGCGGAAAAATTGCGATGGCGCAAGGAACAGTTGCAGGTCTATCTATCGCAAAATATGCAAGTAAAAAACGTGATATAGTCGACCAACAATTATCTCACGCCATGCAAAACGTTCACTTTGTTCGTCAGAAAGCTGCAATTCAGTTTAATCCGATGGTAGATATCGGTAGACGAAAAATGAATGAAATTTGGCGTGATTATTCTTCTACATATGCACATACTAAAAAGAGCTGCTGAGATTATTCTCAACAGCTCTTTTCTCTACTCATCTGAGTTATTAAATTTCGCTAATGCGTAAATTCCTTCTTCATCATCTAATTCAAGTTGCAATCTCGCTGCGAATGGATTGACATTATATTCTCTGTCAAGCAATAAGCGTAAAGCTTCGATTAAGTTTGCTTGAATTAAAATTTGCTGGCGACCATTTACCTCTACTTCCGCAGAGAAACCGTAGTCATCATCATACATAAGTTCAACTAATACTTCTTCTGGACCCACTTGTCTTTTTTCAGCGATATATATACAAAGCGCATTTATAAGCTCTTGTTCAGAAATTTTTATTGTTTCCATGCTACTTCATCTGCCTTCTTCTTACGTTGGTCTTTGAAGTATTTAAATGCACGAACTGCTAACATTACGATACCAGCCATTACTAACATATTTACCATAAACGCTAATACAGAACCAAGAGCTCCCATATTTGCAAATAAGCTACCCATTAGTAAACCACCAAGACCACCTAGTAATAAACCTTTCATAAAGCTTCCTTTATTACTTTTTGGTGCTGTATTTGTTGCTTTCGTTTTTGAATCTGGAGTCGTTTTTTGAGAATTTACATTTGAGTCTTTTTTGTTTAAATCAACTTTTGACTTTTGACCTGAACTTGGTGTAAATGATTTTTTACCAGATTTGTAACTTTTCGCTGCCGCATGATCTACGAACATAAAGCTGCTAGCCCCAAAGATAACCATGAATGCTGTCATTACTGCTACAAGTTTTTTCAACATATTATATCCATTCTCCTTTTATATAGATATATGTGAAATCTATCTTTCTAGTAAATTCAGAATGATAGATTTGTTTTTAAGAACATTTTAAAGGTTCTTATGAACTTATTATATGAACTTTTGTCGAAATATGCAAGTATTATTTACTTCCGACAGTTTGGTGACAAAGGAAAAATTAAGCAAAACAGAATTGACTTTAAATGAAACAAAACATATTATAAGTTCATAAGAACTTTTTATTATTTTGGAGGTGAAAAGATGGAAACATTTCATCTCACACGAAACGAAATGGCTACCCTTCTTCTATCACTAAGAGGATGGAATACGAAAAAGCCTCTCGGTATTTTACAAGAAGCTTGGGCAAAGTCACATAAAAAAGATATTGAAAGCGGACAAAGCGTTACAGCTTTTATTACTACCGCACTTTCACCTATTTTTGAAAAGCTGATTAAAATTGACGATACTGATGTCGGTTTTTCTTTAAATGAAATAGTTGCGCTTGGCAATCAGATTGAAAACACAAGTTTCTCTGTAACTGCTATGCAAAACTGGGTGAAACGAGATATAAAAGAAATGATTGGCTCTCCTCAAAAGGGGAAAAAATATTCAATTGAACAAGCAGCCTTACTATTTATTGTCGAAGATTTAAAAACAGCACTTGATTTTGAATCCATTCGTAAGCTATTACGCCTTATTGTAAATGACCCAGCCGATCGAAGTGATGATTTAATCAATCCTGTTCATTTATATGTAGCATACTCTTCTCTATTTGAAGAACTCAATCAAGGGAATTGCTTACAATTAAATGCAACAGATACCGTTCATACAATTGAAAACATCGTAAAAGAAAAAGCTGATAAAATCGCAAGCAAGTTCGATCAAATTAATAACGAACAACGCGAAGCAATTCGTAACGCTATTATTATTGCGACCCTTTCTGTACATACCGCATATGTACAAATGTTAGCAAAACGTTACGTAACAGCAACTTTATTTTTACAGAACTTAGATGTGAAGCCTTAAAAAACAAGCATCCCCCCGTCATATACGTAGTACAGGGGGATGCTTGTTTTCAATCAATATAAAATACAAAAATCATTTTACATCTAAGTTTCATTCTACAATAGCTCTTGATTATGTAAAAATCATGACTAACCTAACATTCAACAATGTTCATTTCTTTTTATTAAATTCCCATCAGATTTTCTCAATAAACTTAATTACTTCATCTTTATAATTATATTTGTCATTAATTTCTTGTAATAATTCAATATCATGCGTATGAGTTTTTCCTGTCTCTAACAGCTCACGATATAAATCAATATAAGGAAGATTTTTATTTATGGCATTTTTATATTCCTTTTCTACATCGTAAAAAACCTTTTTAAACCTCACATCAGTAATCCCTGCCTCATCAATTTCAAGAATTGCATACTGAGCACGTAAGTCAGAGTTTAGCTTATTCCACTTGTAAAAAGTTGTCCAACTGTTCCTGGGTTAATAATTAATTGATCATTGCTACTATAGCGCAATAATTGATGGTGGGTATGAGCGTAAATCGCAATATCATAATCACGATCAAATAACCGATCAAACTGTCCCTGATTATTAGTGGGCCACAAATCTCCCCCGTAATTTTTATTTTGTAGATTATGACTAATACTGATTGATAAATCATTAACCTGTTTTGTTATATGTAATGGTAAATTTTTAACATGCTTAATATAGTTTTCATCCAAGTTTTCACATTGATACTGAACTAATCTAGAAACATAAATATCAGTTGCGTTATCAATATCAATATTTTTATTAAGAACGTCAAGAAAACTATCTTCCCAGTTTCCTTGTACATAAGTATCAACGTTAATACTTTCTAATATTTCAAATAAATCATTCGATCCAGGACCAGGCATAATTAAATCTCCTAAAAACCAATAATCAGTCACACCTTCTTTCATAGAATCTTCGATAACTGCTTTTAAAGCAGTTGCATTTCCATGTACATCTGCCAGTACAGCAATTTTATGTTTCATGTATTTTATTCCCTCCTCTAAATTTACGTTTCCATCTCATTCATTTTTTATTTTCGAACCAAATCAAATTGAATAGGCATATTCTTTTTTAGGCAATTTTACTATCTCTTGAATGAAATTTGATTTCTCTAAAATGTCCTCTAACTGCCCCTCATTATAGACGTAAATACCACCTACATATGAACTGTACGCCTTTTTCTCAGTTATTACTGCTAAGGTGCTATTTTCCTTTTTAAAATCACCCTCTAGTCCTTTTTCAAAAGATAAACTTTTGGCTTCTGAAAAATAAAGGTGAATTAACGTCGCTAATTGTACGTCCTCTGATTTTGCAAAGTACTTTATTTCATTTAAAATCATTTCATCTTGTAACGGAAGAAAGTCTTCTACTTCTAACTTCTCTCCTTTATGAAAGAAGTTTTGAAGTTCAGGAGTATAGAACGAAAGATTTTTCTCCTCTATCATTTTTAAAATTGTTTGCAGCAATATGTCTTTTCCTATCACAAACGGGTGGCCAAATCCATTATTGTAAAGCTCTTCTTTCATTTTCATTAATTGTTCGATGAAGGGGATTCCTGATTCTTCAATAACAAGTTTATCGTCAATTAAACGCATGTTAGCAATCAATTCTTCTATCTGTAAACCTTCTAATTCAAGCGATGAGTAATATAAATCTCTATTCCAAAAATCTAATTGATCCATTCCTAATGAATTAAATAAGAGCTCATCTATAATTGGAAAAACTCCATCTTCTGTTAAAGCTTTCGTTACATCATCTAATAATCTATGTGTTTGATTTAAAATCGTACGTATTTCTTCGTCCTCTTGAATGATTCGTACCGTCCACTCACCATGATCTTCACCCGATATTTGCTGAAAACAATGTGAATATGGCCCATGTCCAACATCGTGTAGAAGGGCTACAGTAGATACTAGCTTTCGTTCATATTTCGATAAATGTATGTCACCAATCTCAGTAAGATGTTCTATCACTTTATTTACTAGCACATATACACCTATCGAATGTTCTTCCCTCGTATGCATTGCGTTCTCATGTAAAAAATAAGTATGTCCTTGTTGTTTAATATTCGCCAACCTTTGAAATGCTTTTGTATCTATCAATCGAAGGATATCTCTATCACGAATAGAGATTGGTCCATAAATCGGATCTGTAATATACATACGTTCTCCTCCTATTTTTGTAAATGAAAGACCTATACCATTATACTTAATTTTCAGTCTATTATCATTGATATATGAGAAATTTTTAATAATCTTTTCATTAACTCTTCATGAAAACGCGGCTTATATCTTTTACTATAATAATTATGAGAGACATAAAAGAATTGAAATAGCAATCCCCTATGTAAATAAGGTATAATCTACATATAGTGAACCTTTTACGTCATTAAATAAAAGGTTCTTATACTCAAAAATTCATAAACTAGAAGGTGCAACAATGTTAAGTAGTTTTATTCATTCAGTATTAACGTTTTTTGAAGGATTAGGTTATTGGGGCATTATGCTTGGACTTATGATTGAAATTATCCCAAGTGAAATTGTCCTTGCTTATGCAGGATACTTAGTATTCAATGGAAGTATCTCATTTATAGGCGCTGTTGTATTCGGTACAATTGGCGGTGTTATTGCTCAAATCTTTATTTATTGGCTTGGACGATACGGCGGACGCCCTATATTAGAACGTTACGGAAAATATATTTTCATACATAAAAAACAAATAGATGCTGCAGAAGATTGGTTTAATCGTTACGGAACTGGCGTCATTTTTACAGCACGCTTCATTCCAGTAGTGCGTCATGCGATTTCAATTCCTGCTGGTATTACAAAAATGCCATTACTACGTTTCACTACATTAACAGCACTTGCGATTATCCCTTGGTCTATTATTTTCATTTATTTAGGTGAAAAACTAGGTGAAAATTGGGAGAATATAAATGATATTGCTGGTCCGTATGTGAAATCATTCGCAATTGGTGGCGTCGTACTTATACTTTTATACTTCGTTATAAAAAAATGGACAAAAAAGCGTAAAAATCTCGCTTAAGAATATAATAAAAACCGCTATAAATTCATTCGGAATTATAGCGGTTTTTTATTTATATATGAATTAATCTTCAGGAATTATATAATACCTTTCCATCTACATTTACATGGATAAGCAACCATTTGATCATTTCTTTCGTATATTATCTCAAAAAGGAGTGATTCCCCTATGCATTGGCAGCAAAAAATACCGTACTTAATCGGACGCCCTATCGGCATTTCCTTCATAAATGGGCAAGGAACTTCTGGTGTATTATGTTCAGCGCATGATGGTCAATTATATGTGTATGAATACCTTTATCAAGCTCAGTTTGCAATGAAACATTATGATTATAGACAGATTCAAGATATACATGCATTCCCAAATTGTCCTCACCAAAATCCTCTATACTAAAAAAATCGGAACGGCTCATAGCCATTCCGATTTCTATACTTTATTTCTCAGAATAAAATTTCTGCACTGCTTCATCAAAATAAATCCAACCTTTCCAGCCCAAATGAATCGTATCTTTTAAGAAATACTTATCATATTCATGACCAGAGAAATCAATTACTGGATATCCTGCTTTCTCAACCTGTTCTCGAACTTTTTTATAATACACTTCACGGCGTTCTTTCGGGAAGCCAGTATAATCATACCAGGGCCCATTTACAGGTACAGAAATAAAGAGTGGTTTGACATTTTTCTCTTTAAATAACTCTAAAATAATTTGTAAATCATCGTATTCTGGTGATTCATCATATGTTTCATTTGCTCTAAAGTTTTTTAAACCTTTTAGTTTTTTCTTCAGATTATTCTTATGATAATACGGATTTTCAATTCCGAATGTATTTGTAGTAGACTCAGCTTTCCCTTCTTGTTCTGCGTGTTTACGTGCGTCTTCCCAAGAAATTGAACGAAGTCCGATATTTGTTTTCTCCTTCATCGGTTCGATTTTAAATAAAGAGTTAAATATATCTCTATGATCTAAAATATTTCGATGCATATAAGCAAGTGGTTTAACTAAACCTGCTTTTATGTTATGTTTCGTATCATTATATACAATACCTTCTAATGAATTTTTTAATATATCATCTTCTTGAACAACTTTATAATCTAATAGCCGTTTCGCGATTTGCTTTTTCATTTCTGGATTTATCTTATCATTAAAAATAAAATGATATGCTTGTTGTTTGGAGAAATTATTAGTGAAATCCCCTTGTGAGACACCAGTCTTTGTAAACCATTGTGGTGAAAGAACAAAGACTACTTTTTTACCTTCTAATTCATCCATAGTAGATGTCATATTTAAAATATGAGCTAAACTTTGTGTACCGCCAGTTCCAATTAAAAACGGTGTAAAACCAGCTGGATTTACTTTGAAATAATTAGACGGATGATATGCATCCATTCGTAAAAATTCTGATGAACCGTACATCGGTAAATACTGTGAATTCTCTAACATTTTTTGCTGTAAGAAAACACTTTGTAATTTCTCTTTTTGTAAAGAAGTTGCCGCATCTTCTACCTTCTTATCACTAATAAGCGATACTAAACTTTTCGATGGGATTAGAATGATAATGAAAAAAAGCACACATGCTAAAATTATAGGACCAAAAGCATGCTTCATTTTCATCTTCTGTCCCTCTTTCTATCGTTATTAAATTGTAACCCTTGTTTTTGACACGTCATCTTTTCTCTCCTTTGTCTCTATACATGTTCCATTCTATTTATCTATTATATA
Source organism: Bacillus sp. PK3-067 (assembly GCF_056738645.1). NCBI lineage: Bacteria > Bacillati > Bacillota > Bacilli > Caryophanales > Bacillaceae > Bacillus > Bacillus sp. PK3-067. The sequence continues at coordinate 2,766,937 of NZ_CP096490.1, forward strand.
CATGTATGTATTTCCTTCCTTGTTCTATTAAGCCCTATATAAATAGCGCAAGAAAATGTTTCCATAGAAACATGTTAATTATACAAGATTCTACATAAATTTCACACTGGAATTTTAGTAATAATTTTATTTTTTAACAATAAAAAAACATATGAAATGTCTAGAATTCTTCGGATGATGTATGAAGTTCAAAATATGATAATAAACGCCCGCTATGATTAACTTCATGAGTATATATAAACCCGAGCTTTCGTAAAAGTTTTTTCGAGCTCTCATTTGCTACTTTAACTCTAGCAATTATTCTTGTTACATTCAAAGTCTCTATTGCATATTTAATGGAAGCCTCTGCTGCTTCTAATGCATACCCATTCCTCCAATGTTCTGGGTCAAGGAGATACATAATTTCTATTGCACCTGTTTCATCTACCTTTCTTAAACCACAATGTCCTAAAAGCTTTCCTGTTTCACTATTAAATAACAACCATACCCCGAAGTCATACTGTTCCCAATGTAAGATAAGTTGCCCAATATAATCATTTGTTTCTTCCTTCGACATTCCTCTTGATTTAGCCAACCATTTGCCAACAGTATCTTTTTTTAATATGTTATAAAACTGATTAATATCTTCTACAATTGGTTTCCTCATAAATAATCTTTTTGTATAAATTACTTTCTCTTCTTCAAACATAGACATCATTTCCCCTCCAAATACTGTTTACAGACTAATAAATTATACCATGAACTATTTTTCTAACTTTAAATAAGAAAAACAGACTATCACATACATGAAGTCTGTTTCTCCATTCTTTTATTTTTGTACATCTGCCCATTTTAAACTTGTAGCTGGACCAAATTGATGTACATATAAATCTTTCACATATGGTTTTTGTAAGTAAGATAATCCGCGCTGGAATACCGGTGCAATTACTGCATCATCAAGTAGCATTTTTTCAGCTTCTTGCATTGCTTTCCAGCGAGCCTTTTCATCATTACCTAATTCCGTTTTAATCTTCTTAATTAACGCATCATATTCTGGGTTTGCATATTCTGTATTATTGACGCTACTTCCAGAAAGGAATACTTCTAAGTAAGTCATTGGATCTGGATAATCTGGTAACCAGCGTGATAACGACATTTCATATTCTTTCTTCTTCTCAAGTGCTAATTTTTGCGTATGTGGTTGTAATTTCACATTCACTTTTAATCCTGGTAAGTTTTTCTCAAGCTGCTCTTTAATGTACTCTCCAACTTTTTTAAAGTTTTCCAAGTCATAATTTAATAGTTCTAACGTCACTTCATCTGTACCTGTTTCTTGCTTTGCCTTTTCCCAATATTCTTTCGCTTTTTTTACATCAGTTTTATTAAACTCACCTGCCGTACTTCTAAAATCTTTTTTATCTGGTCCCTTTAAAAATCCTTTTGGTACGTAATAGTTTGCTGCAACCGATCCATCATTTAAAAATGAATCTGCGAGTCCCTTCTTATCAAAAACTGTACTTAGCGCAAGACGTGCATTTTTATTTTTAAGAATCGGTACATTTTCATTAAATCGGAAGAAGTACATAACTGGATCTGTATATTGTTTTAGCTCTTTATTATTTTTATATTTATCTACGAATTCTGTAGAAATAACAGCTCTATCAACTTTATCTGTTTCATATAAATTTACCGCAGTTGAAATTTCTTTTACAATTTGATAGTTTACTTCATCTAACTTCACTTCTTTTTTATCCCAATACTTATCGTTTTTCTTCATTGTAAAGCTAGCTTCATGCTTCCACTCTGATAATGTAAACGGTCCATTATATACCGCTTTATTTGCTTCTAATCCATATTTATCACCTTGCTCTTTCGCATATTTTTCGTTAATTGGATAGAAGGATGGTAAAATTAATAATTTCGTAAAATACGGTACAGGATGTTCTAGCTCTACGACGAATGTTTTATCATCCTTCGCTTTTACTCCTAATTCATCTAGACCTAGTTGTTTTTTATTTATCTTCTCAGCATTTTTTACATCGTACGCAATGTATGCATATTGAGAAGCAGTATCTGGATTTATCAATTGCTTCCAAGCGTATACGTAATCATGAGCGGTTACTGGCTCTCCGTTAGACCATTTCGCATCACGTAATTGGAATGTATATGTTTTTCCATCTTTACTCACTTCATATTTTTGTGCGCCGGCTTCAATTACTTCATCATTTTTCGATAGACGGAATAGTCCTTCCATTACGTTATTCAAAACGTTAAACGAGACTGCATCTGTTACTTTCCCTGAATTTAACGACGGAATTTCACCTGTTTCTAGTAACTGTAATACTTTCTTCTCATCTTTCGGCTTTGTTGCAGTTTTTTCTTTTGCGCAACCAACTAAAAATGAAGAAACTAATAGAGTACTAACTAATGAGTAACGAATAACTTTTTTCATTTAAAAACCCCCTTCTATTTTTAAGGTAAGTAACGACGAGCACCAGCGTATTCTTCTATATATCCTGGTGTATTTAGCGGTATAATCTCTACCGACCTTTCAGCTCTTGGTGAGTGAATCATATTGCCATCACCAATATACATTGCAACGTGATGGACACTACCTTTCCCTTGATCATGTGCAAAGAAAATTAAATCTCCTTTTTGTAGATTTTCTTTATCAACTGCAACCCCTGCTCTTGATTGCGGTCCAGAATCTCGCGGAATTGTAATGCCGTGCGATTTATAGATCGTATGTGTGAAGCCAGAGCAATCAAATCCAAAACCACTTGTACCAGCCCATATATACGGTAAGCCTAAAAACATTTTCCCTGTGTTAATTAAATCATTGGCCGCCGGAGTTGGAATATCAGTTTGAGATCGGTAAACTGTTCCATCATTTTTTCGTAGCCATGCTTTCTGACCATTTGGCAACAATACACGGTATGAAATTGTGTCTTCACTTAATAGCGGCAGTCTTGTATTATAACTGACTTCAAGTGATTTATGTTTTTCAGAAGGATTTATATATAAAATCGCTGTTGGTTTGGTTATTAAGACAAAAGGTTCATTTGTTTTATCTGCAAATTCTTGATTATATGTTAATTGTTTTTCAGGCATCCAGCCCGGATAACCTTCTTCATTTCGTGGTGTTGGCTGTCCATGCACTAATACCTTCACCCATTCGCCTTTCTTATCAATAACAGTTACTTCTTGACCGAGTAAAGCTTGTGTTTCTAATTTATTTGCATTTGTTAACCATAGTTTCTCGTCAAGTGTCATTGATTTCGTCCATTTCCATAGATCCACTGGATTTGTTGCACTCGGTGTATCGATTGGTCTTAATGAATCAGGTGCTGTCCATAACGTTGCAGCAGATACATCTATAAATGCTTTATTATCCTTCTTTTCTTCAGCATTTGCCGATGTAAACGATGAAAATATAAATAAAGTTGTTAAAAATGCAGTTCCTACTTTTTTCATATATATCCCCCTTAAAAGATAGTTTACTTGTCTCTTCTCCTAAGATTTACTATTCACTGTCGATTGAAGGTTTACCTTTGATCCAGAATAAGTCATTCCTTCTGGCTCTTCCATTAACCAAAGCGGTGCATCAAGATCAAAATAATGAATATTAGGATGCGCTGCCGCTAAATGCGCAACAGCACTAACGGAAAGTGAAGACTCCATCATGCTGCCCACCATACACTTCACACCAGCTGTTTCTGCGATATCAGCAATACGCCATGCTTCACGTATGCCACCACATTTCATTAATTTAATATTAATGAAATCTGCATATCTTCCTTGAACGAGCTTTAATGCGTCACTTGCTGAAAATATACTTTCATCGGCCATAATTGGCGTTTGCACACGATCTTTGACGTACTTTAACCCATCCCAATTTTTCGCGTGTACTGGTTGTTCAATAAATTCTATATTTAAATTACGATTTTCCATCTCTTGAATGATAGAAACCGCTTCTTTTGGACTCCAACCTTGATTCGCATCTAAACGTAATGTCGTATTTCTTGGTACCACATTTCGAATTGCCTCAATACGTTCCAAATCTAAATGCGCCTCTTTACCCACTTTAATCTTTAATATTTGAAATCCTTTTTCTATATGTTTCTTCGCTTCTTTTGCCATTAATACAGGCTCATCCACACTCACTGTAATATCGGTATGAATTTCTTTCTTCCCGCCTAACAATGCATATAACGGCACATTTTGATATTGGCAATATACATCATATAAAGCGATATCTACCGCTGCTTTCGCACTTGAATTTCCAATACAACTCATTTGAATGCGCTGTAGTAACTGCTGAAATTGAATGATATTTTGACCAATTAAACATGAACGCATCGGCCCTAAAATCGCTTCTTCCATTCCGCTGGTGAAATCCCCCGTAATAACTGGCGTTGCGGCTGCAGCCCCCTTACCAATCACTCCTTCGTCTGTATGAATATAAACATCTATACTTTCAATTTCGGTTACAGTACGAAGCGCGGTTTTAAACGGTGTATGCAGTTTTACACGTCTACGATTTACTTTTACATCTGTAATTTTCATTTTGTTCATCCTTTCGTTCTCCAATGAAGTGAAATTTTAATCCACCGGAGATTTATACCCACGGATTATTAGGTAAACCCATTGGGCATTTACTCTCCTATCTCTCTACTTTATTTTCGTTTACTTTTAATGTAGGACGATAATGTGAAATAAAAAAATCCAGCCATAAGAATGATTCTTACGGCTGGATTTTGTCTATGATTGAGTAGACAAAGCAGCAAGCTGATTATATTTTTTCTGTGCATCTTTTAGCGCTACAAGTAACGCTTTTTGAGAAGAACCGAAATATCGGTTCTTTACTTCCATTACTAACGCCGGGTCATTTATATTTTTATGTAGAAATAAATATTTAACAAATTGAGATGTTAATGCAATTGTCGCTGAGCAGTCTGCATCTACAATTTCCCCTGTATCCTTAACAAGGATAAATGCTACGAAATAGCTTTTAAACTTTTCAGTAATGGGATTATTTTGAGGTGCTTTCGCATCCCCTACGATATAAATTGTATTTGAAGCGTACACAGCTATCTTCCTTTCTTATACGAGGATAACGGGTTTCTTAATAGTCGTATGAGCGAGGAACTCAACGTTGATTAAAAAATGTATCCGCTTACCTTGTATTATAATATAATTGACAGAATTTTAACAACATTTATTTTAGTGTATATTCCATATTTATGAAAACAGCTTAAACTCTTCATTTTTACAATATGTGATTGTTCCTTGTACCATGACATTCATACATAAAAAACTGCACCTCCACTTGTTAGACGCTGCCTAACAAGTGGAGGTGCAGTTCAATGGCTAACTGTTTTTTTATTACTTTGGCATCACAAATATAGTTTCATTTGACTTAGAAAATTGATACTCTTTTCTCGCTAACTTCAAAATTTCTTCCTCATCGTCTGTTAAATTTTCTATGTTAGTCTTTAAAGAATCTTTATCTTTCTTTAAAGATACTAATTGTTTCTTTTGATCCGTAATCGTATCTTTCTTTTTATCAATTACTTCTTGTTGTTTCGTTAAAATATATTGAACGTACAGAGTAGTTGCTGCAATAAAAAGGACCATTAAAATAAGACGCCTTAACTTCTTTTTATTTATCTTACGCTTGTCACTAGGTTGTGATGATTGTTCTGGTATATTAGGAACATTTACTCGTTTGAGTTTCCTCATTCAAATCCCCCTAACCCATATTTTTCACTACCATCGGCACGTTTTCTTACTAAACTAAATTCTATTCTTATAAAATAAACTCCTTCACAAAAATATCCCATAAATTAACCAATTAAAGATAGCATTCGACGACATTTCTACATTTACACCGTTTTTTTTTATACATGCTGCTATAAAATAGTAGTTTCTGTAATTCTTTTTCTACTATTGTAGAAGAGTTTTTTCACACACAAAATTCTTATCCCACATATCCATGTTATAACATGCTTACAAGGAGGAGAAATATGCATTACCGCACATTAGGTAAAACTGGAATAACTGTTTCTGAAATAGGTTTTGGCGCATGGGCAATCGGTGGTGATGAATGGGGACCTGTTAACGATAAACAATCTATAACCGCTATAAAAAAAGCAATTGAGTGTGGTGTGAATTTTATTGATACTGCGGATGTGTATGGTTTAGGACATAGCGAAAAGTTGGTGGCTACCGCGATTAAAGGACATCGCAATGATATTATCCTATCAACGAAAGGTGGTTTAATCGGGCATCACTACGACCCTAATGGAGTTCCTGTATATGATACTCCCGAAAAAATCATCGCCGTATTCGAAACAAGTTTACAACGTCTTCAAACAGATTATATTGATCTTTATTTTTGTCATATTTGGTGGCATAATCGTAGGGAAACAGAAGCATTTCTACGTGCATTTGACATATTAAAACGTGATGGCAAAGTAAGAGCAGTCGGTGTTTCGACTCATGATTTACAATACATTCATCATTTCAATAACAACAACGAAATTGATATCGTACAGCTTGATTACAATATATTAAATCGAAAACCAGAAAAAGATATATTACCATTTTTACAAGAGAAAAATTTAGGAGCTGTTATTCGTGGTCCATTAAAAATGGGCATTTTAACTGGAAAATTCACAAATAAAACAATTTTTCCGGATGGAGATTTACGCAAAGATTGGCCAAATGAAACTTGGTTTCAAGAAGACTTACAAACTGTAAAGAAACTTCGGTTGCTCTCAAATAAAAATCAGACCTTAGGGCAACTTGCACTTCGCTATGTACTCTCTCATCCGGCAGTAAGTGTTGTAATTCCTGGTGCCAAAACAGGAATACAAGCACAAGAAAATGCAAATGCATCTGTTCGCCCTATGTTGAGTGATGAAGAGCTTAACTATATTCATTCAATATAAAAAGCCCAATTCGGGCTTTTTAATTTGGGAAACTAATATCATACTCCATTCGCTTCGCTGTGTCCTCCGCAACATGCACACCTAACAAGTTTTTCACAATATGAAATGCCATATTAATTCCAGCTGAAATTCCGGCAGATGTTATAATATGTCCTTCATCTACAAACTTTACATTTTCTATAACTTCAACATTTTGAAACTCATTTTTAAACTTTTCAATACTAGCCCAATGTGTTGTTGCTTTTAAACCTTCCAGTAAACCTGCTTTCGCCAGTAATAGCGCTCCTGTACAAACTGAAGTCATCAGCTTTACTTCTTTCATTTGTTGGCGAATCCATTTTATTACTATTTCATTTTTTATTTCATATTCTCTAGCACCTAGCCCACCCGGAATTATTAAAATATCCACTGGTGGTAAATTTTCAATACTATAATCTGGCTGTACCTTCAATCCGTTCCTTGCTGTAATCATTTCCCCATTCTCGCTAACTGTATAAACAGTAAATGGTTTTTCTTCATTCACCTCAGTTACAGAAAAAACTTCAAATGGCCCTGCAAAGTCTAACACTTCTACTTCATTAAATAAAAATATACCAACACTCCATTTATTCATCATAAGTTCACTTCCTGTTTCAAATGATGTAATAGATGATCATATCCTTTTTCTAATGCAATATCATACGCTGTTTTCCCATCATTTTTCTTTATCATCTTATTAGCTCCATTTTTAAGGAGTAACATAATTATTTCTTCATTTCCTAATAATGCCGCTTCGTGAAGTCCTGTCCAGCCACCACTTTGCATAATATTTACATCTAATCCTTTTTCAATTAAGAAAGCAACAAGTTCACTTTGCTTGTTCGCAATTGCTGCTTGCAAAGGCGTATTTTCATTTTCGTTTTTCGCTCTACTATGTATATCTGCACCACTTTCTAAAAGAAAACTCGCTATTTCTTTCTGTCCAAAATAAGCTGCTAAATGAAGTGGTGTCCATCCATCTTCACTACATTCGTTAACAATACTTGGACTCGCCTTTATAAACTTCACTACTTTTTCCTTATTACCACTTATAACAGCTTGTGCTATTGATTGTAAATGCTCCATAATAATCTCCCATCCTTCAAAATATTTAAGCATCTCCTTCTACATGTTCTATTCATTATTATATTTTCCTTTTAAAACCTTAAGTTTACATAATAATATTATATATCACTTTTTGTGCTTAATGCTGAATAGCAATAATGTTAAAAATACTGCCTTTAAACAATGAAGACCATGATTTCATTAGAATGACTGAAAAAGCAAGCAAAAAACTATACACATAGTTTTCATCATATTTGTTCAGTTGCATGAACTAAAACAGGTAATGTTTATTCTGCTATTTATGCTTTCAACATATCAAATAATATTATTCCAATAAAAAAACAATCCATTTTAAAAATGGATTGTTTTTTTATTTCTGTTTTATGCGGTTTATTTTATTTTTGTATTTTCAATGATAGAATAATTATATTTACAAAAATGAAACGCTACTATCTTAGCCCCTCTTATAGTAAATTTTTCGTTCGAAAACAAAAATACAATTTCACCTTACAATTGAAAAAACATATGTAAAAGTTTCTAAAACAGCTGCCTTATCATACTAATCTATAGCAATTCTGTCTTCTTCCCTTACCTGTTTCCTTTAACACATACGATTTTAAAACTAGCGCCGTTAATGCATCTGTTAATGTTTTATATGATAAATTTGATAATGCCAATAGATCGTTCGTATATAACATTCTATGCTTCTCTAATAATAATAGTACTAATCGTTCAGACGGTTTTAATGCCTCGTCACTTTCTAGTATAAAGTCTATATTTTTCATTTCTCTAATTACTACTCCTTATATAAAAAAATACTTTAGGTGCTAATTTAATATGAAAATAATACATAACAAAATTATAGATATATTAAAATAGTACCATCTAAAAACACTATTATACTATAACATAGAAGTAGTGTTTCCCCAAATAGGAAATGCTTTTTTATATCGCTGTAAGATTCTTGCAAATGTACATAATATTTTGTACCATTACCCGCCAAGTTTTCTTCTAATTTCGCTGCTCATCTCGATGTATTGGTAATCAATGAAGTTCTTCTAAATTTATAAACAAATAAAAAACGGTTCGTCTATCATGCCCTAAACATGAATGACAACCGTTTTCTAGTTTCTTCTTAATTAACATGCTCTATCTTAAATATTTCTTGCAATATGCGGCTTACTGTAATGACTTGTTCCACCGCCACCTACAACTACTTTACCGCCTTTTTCAAAAATTAATAATTTACTTGAACCATCTGCAAGAAGCACTATTACTTCAGCATTATTACTTGTTGCTATATAAATTACATAACCACTCTTTGATATACAAGTTTCCCAATTCGCATCAAATTCTGATCTTACTACACGATTTGAATACACTTGATTTTCAATTCTATCTTGTTCTACGTTTTCCAAATTTATTCTCCCCTCTTCCCTGCATAGTTATATATATTAAAATAGCACCATCTAAAATAGTGACCGATTTTAACATAAATAGTATATGTAATTAGTAGGAGAATGCTTGGACAATAGAAACGAAATAGACTTCGGGAATTTTACAATTGAAACTTCTCTTTAATCATTTCCGCTACTTCTTTTGCACTCAAATACGTGTTATTAATTTTTATATACTCTTCTTTTTCAATTTCACCATGAAGAGAGTTTAATCTATGCATTTTCATCGTTTCTTTCAAATTATTTTTAGACCACTCAATATCTCTTTTTTTCGGTTTATGTTCTAATCTATTCGGGCTTTTATTTCGTTCTAATCTTTCATCTAATTCCGCTTCCGGCTCTACAAAATACACTGTCCCACCTTTTGATTCAAAAATACTTTCTACATGATGTATATAATCCTAATCCGCTTGGAGGTCAAATGCCCATATATACGTAAAAATCATTCCAGATAAATCACTTTTAGATACTTCTTCAAATATTTTATTACGAAATAAACTTACTAGTCTTTTTGCTTCTTTCGTACTGTAATCAAAAATTAGACTTACTAAATCAATTGTCATGTGGTTATGAAAAAATTTTAAACCGGTTAATGTTGCTAATTCTTGCCCCACTGTCATTTTTCCAACTGCTTGTGGGCCAAATATTAATATAAGTTTCATTTATTTCCCTCCAATCTTTCTCTATAAACCACTACATAAAATTAAAAATAAGGCAGCCGATTTTTAATCGATTGCCTTATTTTTTATTCATAGTTTTAGTTCTATTCTTTTCGCACAGCTTCAAAAGTAATCATTTGATTTGCATTTGACGGTTCTTTTTCATAAACATATTCAGCAGAGCAAGTAATGTTTGAGAAACCTATACTTTCTAAAAGAAGTATAAACTCTTCTATTCCATACCAGCGCAGCGCAAAGCGTTGCAATTCTGTTTGTACTAACTGTCCTTTACTCCACTTTTCATATTTCAAATATGATACAGTAACTTGGTTCAGCCAATCTATTTCAATTGATTTATTTTCTAATGTGATTCCGTCTCCGCTTGGCAAAGAGAAAGTCGATGTATGAATTTCCCCAGTCTTCCATTTATGCGGGAGCATAATATCTACGATTAATCGTCCACCTGGATTAAGATGTTCATAAAAACATTCTAATGCATTTATAGAATCCACACGATTTTCAATTAAACAAAAAGATCCAGTAGGAATGATAATTGCGTCATATTTATGCGGAAGTGAAAATTGTTGCAAGCTTCCTTCATACAAATTAGGATGTAAGCCTCTCTCTTTACAGCGCTTACGGCAAGAATCTAGCATTTCAGGTGAATAATCTATCCCATCCACTTTAAAACCAGCCTCTAGAAGCGGAATGATGACACGCCCTGAACCTACTGCAGCTTCGAGGATTCTTCCTCTACAATCTTTTAAACGTTCTTTGTAATACTCAATATCACCATTTAAAGAATAACCGACTGGTTTTGTGTAATCATACAGTTCCGTACAAAGTGTACTATAAAAGCTAAACATTTATTTTCTCCTCCGTTTTTACGTACGGAAGATTTCAATTCAACTAATCTTCCTGTACCTCTAATTTTAATGAGATTTCGAAAGAGCTGACTGTCATAATATATCACTCACTTTCCATAGAATATAATGATATTGTATTACATAACCTTCCAATTTGAAATATAAAAATTAAAAATTCAGACTACAAATTAAAGAGCTTACTTTAGTAAGCTCTTTAGAAAAAATATTTATTTCACAATCGGCAATGTCACTTCACTTAATTTCACAGTAAGTTTTGTACCAGCTTTCGGTCTAATTGTATAATCATAATCACTTGCAATTAAAACAACTCCGATTTGATGCCCCGCTTTAAATACATAATCATCTGGCTGCATGTCCCATGTGAATGTATAATCTTTGCCCGGTTGAATCGCTGTTGAATTTTCTATACTCTTTACGTTTTGTGGGTCCATCCAGCCTCTCGTTACGATTTCCGGCTTCGCTCCTCCATAGTCAACAAGTAACGCTGTTAAATTTGATACAGATCGATCAATATTTCCTGTAATTGAAATCTTTGGTGTACCACTTATACGCGTATCTTTTTGCAGTACAGGCATTGTATATACTAATCGATTTGCTACTTCTAATTCTGGGTTTGCTACTAATTGGTTTGATTTTATTTGTGCATCATCTAAGAATGAGAAAACTTTATTAGCCGATCCCATACTTAGTGGCAAATTGACTGATTTATTGCTTAAATACATACGGATTTTTGAAGGTACAGCTGCTGGATCTGGCCAATTTTTTATCTTTTGCCACGTTTTATTTTCTCTTTGCACATCAACCATTGGTTCATCCATAATTCCATTTTCAATTCCGTACAACCAATAATCTAACCATTTATTTTGTGTTTGCTGCCAGTTATTACTTGATGTCCCACCATGACCACCTTGGTGTAGCCACATTTTACGCGGAACATTATTTTCTCCAAGTGCTTCCCACCATTGCGCGAACTGTTTCGTTTTAACATTCCAATCGTTTAAACCATGAACAACAAATACACTCGCTTTTACATTTTTAGCATCTTTTACATAGTTACGTTTATCCCAAAAATCATTATAATTACCTGTTTTTCGGTCTTGTCCAGCCGTTAACTCTTTTATAACTTGTCCGCAAACTTCAGGGTTTTCCCTTGTCAGTACTGCTTCTGCCATATTATCTGTATCTTCTCCTTGATATCCGCCTGGAGCAATGACTGCACCATTTGCACGATAATAATCATACCAACTACTAATTGCTGCGATTGGAATAATTGTTTTTAAACCTTCAACTCCAGTAGTCGCAACAGCATTTGGTAATGTACCATTATAAGAAACTCCAGTCATACCTACATTGCCTGTAGACCAATTTGCCTGAACTTCCTCACCCTGTTCTGTAAATGCTTTCGCGCGACCGTTTACCCAATCAATAACAGATTTTGTCCCGAGTATCTCTTGTTCATCTCCAGTTGTAGAGCATCCATCTGATTTTCCAGTACCGATACTTTCGCCTAAAATAACTGCATAACCTCTTGGCACGTAATAGTTCCCATACGAACCAAGATTAATCGCTCCATACGGTTTTCCTTCATACGCATACAATTCTTCATCTACATTATATACAGGAACATCTTTTAATCCAGATCGATATGGACTCATTTCATAAATAACAGGAACTTTCACATTCGGATCTGTCTTTGGACGCATAACTTTTATCGATACTCTGTCTTTCTTACCGTCTTGATCACTATCAACTTCTGTCTCTACATATAAATTTTCGATAATAGCTTCATCGAGAGAATAAATCGGTTTTGTCATCCCATTTTCTAATTCAATTTTCGTATTTTTAGTCTCTTCCTTCTTCTCTGCATGCACATCCATAGTAAAGCTAGGTATAATTGTTGCAGATAGCATTGCTGACAGTGTAATTGCCATTTTCTTTTTACTCAAAATATTCCCTCCCCTTATTCGTTCTCTTTTACTATATAACAAAATAACTGAAAATTCAGTTTTATTTTTATATAAAAGTTGAGAAACTCAAAGATTTCTTATTAAGTAAAATTTAATGGAGGTGTGAAATTATTTTCCCACTCCCACCTTCTTTAAAGTGAAAATTTAATCAGCCCTTATCAATCGGGCGTTTACGAGCAGCAGGGCCCCACCTAACTTCGTTGCTTCCGCTGAATTTTGAGTTGAGGGTCTTACTGCCCGGCAAATAGAGAAAAAGACAACCGATATTTCTATCGCTTGCCTTACATTCCATTTATTATTTTTCTAACTCTTTAAAGGTATCTTTCAAGTCTTTATCAGATACCTTTATATCTGCATTTTTAAGCAGTTCTCTAGTAACTTGTTGATGGAATTGAGGATCTTGTATACGTTGCTGTTCTAATTCTTTACGAATATTCTCTTTCTCTTCCTCATACGGTTTAAGCTCTTTTTTATCCGTTAGCTTAATAATATGATATCCGAAAGAAGATTTAACAGGTTCACTCAATTGACCAACTTCTAACTTATACGCAGCATCCTCAAATTCTTTCACCATCATACCAGGTCCAAATTCAGATAGTTCCCCACCTTTTTCTTTAGAACCTGGATCCTCTGAATATTGTTTAGCCAATGCCGCGAAATCTTCGCCACTATTTAATTTTTCTTTAATTTCTTTTGCTGTCTTTTCATCTTTTACTAAAATATGGCTAACTTGAAGCTTTGGCTTATAATGATCTTTAATATCTTTTTCCGTTACGGTTGCTTTAATAGCTTTTTCAAAAGCAAAAGTAAGCTTTAATTTCTCTTTCAACTGATCTTCATTTTTCACACCATTGGATTCCATATATGTATTAAAATTATCGCCCATCTTGTCTTTTAATTCTTTTAGTTGTTTCGTTACCTCTTCATCCGTAACTTTATATTTATCATGTAATACTTTTTCTACTACCATTTCAGATAAATTCTGTTTACCGTAGTTTTCTTTTAATTTTTTGTTAAAATCACTTTCTGAAATGCTTCCTGATTTTGTCGTTACAATATTATCTGATGAACCACATGCAGATAAAGATAACGTCATACCCATTAAAATGCTACCAATTACTAATTTCTTTCTTTTCAAATCTGAATACCTCACTTCATTAAATTCAAATATAACTATGTAAATATAACGTTTTCCTGTGAACTTCACGTGAATTTAATGAAAGTAGAACATTTGCTAATTCTCCATTTAATACATCAATTTCGAAAATTATGGTGATTCATCCTATATCGCTAATCTCTAAAGCTGCAAAAAGGACTAATATTTTCATTAGTCCTTTTTCACATTTATATAAAATTGAATTTCTCCATCTATAGAGGAAACTCCATATTCAAAACCATGCCTTTCTAAAATACTTTTCACTATCGCTAGTCCTAATCCTGTACCTGATTTTTCTTTACTACGAGAAGATTCTAGTACATAAAAAGGCTCCCAAATTTTCTCGATATCCTTAATTTTATCCGTAGGAATGCCGTTTTTTATTTGGAAATATATACTTTTATTTCTATCTTCTAATGTAATTATTATGTTTTGATTTGCTGTATATTTTATCGCATTAGAAATTAAATTTTGAAACACCATTCTCATTTTATTTAAATCTGCATAAACGATTGTATTGCCCGTATTACAATTTACTTGCAAGTTAATTTCTTTCGAATCCAGTTCAATCTGATGCTTATCTAATATACTCTGAACCAGTGGTTCAATGGGGAATTCTTCTTTTTGTAAAATATCTCTTTCTAGTTTAGAAAATCGTAATAGTTCTTCAATTAAGTTTGATATTTGATCTGTTTGTTTAATAATTGTATCTACATAAGTCCCATCATCTAATCCATCTTTAATCCCCATAGAGTATGCTTTTACTAATGCGATCGGTGTCTTTAATTCATGCGTTACATCACCCATAAATCGTTTTAAATGTTCATTACGATCAGTTAAGTCTTGATGTGCTTCATGTAGTTTTTCACTCATGATATTAATACTATTGGCCAACTCTCCTATTTCATCATTCGTTTTCACTTTCGTTCTTTTAAACTGCAAATGTGAAATATCCTGAGCCACATCACTTAACTCTTTCAGTGGTGTCGTTATTATTTTTGAAAGTATCCACACAAGTAAAATAATAAGAAGGAGCGAGAAACATAGGATATATAAGTAAAATGTATTTAACGTATTTATAATTTCATTTGAATTCGCAATGGAAGTCCCAATTAAAATTATCGTATCATCTTTCGCAATATATTTAGCAAAAAAACTCGCTTTTACCTTTCCTTGATCATACAGTTTATTCGATTGCCCTTCCGTCTTCACTTTCATAACTTCGTCTTTCGTAATCCAGAGCTTATTTAACGTTACTTTCTTTTTCGTAAGTTGCATGCGTAACGCGTCGTTCATAGCATCTTCTGACTGATTAATTGGCGTATACGCAATTGTAACGTTATTTTCACTTTCAATTGTATGAATAACATCTTCTAAATCATTGACTGGCGCATTTTGTATTTGAGTTGTAAATTCATTTAAGTTTTCACGTGTTTTATAAATATTATATTTCGGCAGGAGAAAGTTAATTAATAATAAAGAAATTGTAAATATAAGAATAACGGTTAAAGAAATGCTGAGAAATAGCTTTTTCCCAAGTTTATTCACTTTGTTCCTCCAAACTATAACCCAGCCCACGATGCGTCTTAATAATATTTTCTCCAATTTTTTTACGCAGCCTTCTTACATGTGTATCAACCGTTCTCTCTTCTCCAAAATAGTCAAATCCCCATACAATGTCTAACAATTTTTTACGAGTTAAAATCGTTCCTTTATGATTTAAAAAGCATTTTATTAATTCGAGCTCTGTTTTTGTAATTTCTAACTCTATATCATTTTTATATACTTTATTTTTGGCGAAATTTATCTTTACATCTTGTACTTGAATAATATCATCATGCTGAATAAGTTTTTTCGCTCGCGTAATTAGTACTCCTGGATGAAATGGTTTTTTCACGTACTCATCTGCCCCACTTTGAAGCGCTGCTAATTCATCTTCGCTTTCACTTTTCGCCGTAAGCATTAATACTTTCACGCTTGAATTCTTTTTTATTTCCTGACAGACAGTAATACCACTATGTTTTGGCATCATCCAATCCAAAATAGCTAAATCAATTTTTTCATCATAAAATATTTGAAGTGCTTCCTCTCCGTCTTTTGCTAAAAAAACTTCGAATCCTTCTTTTTCAAAATAAGCTTTTAAAATCCTTAACATATCTTGTTCGTTATCTGCAATTAATACTTTCATATTTTTTCCTCCATTGCTTTTAAACAAAAACCAATTGTATCATACAACATCTTTGTTACATGAATGTGACAGAAAAATATTTAAAGCTTTTGAGGGGATAGTAATGTTGAGGTGTTG
Organism: Bacillus sp. PK3-067; assembly: GCF_056738645.1. NCBI lineage: Bacteria > Bacillati > Bacillota > Bacilli > Caryophanales > Bacillaceae > Bacillus > Bacillus sp. PK3-067. The sequence continues at coordinate 2,783,383 of NZ_CP096490.1, forward strand.
TATTATGATAAAAAAAATCGGGGTCATTTCTCTTCTTTTATTTCTATTATCAACAAATGTGTTTGCAAATACAAATCAACAAATTGAAGTATTTGATTGTCAAAAAGAAATGGTCATTCAAAAACAATCTTTAGATCCAGTAATCCAAAAAGAAGCAGTTCAATACGCTAAAGCAATAACTGGTCCATTTAAAAACTTAAATGTCGTTCCAAAAGATGGCTATATGATAAAAATCCCTTTATCTAAGCCAGTTTCTATTACTAATCAATGGTTACACACTACAATAGACGAAGTACTTATACTGCTCCCACTAAATGAAAAGCCTTATATTATGCTTTATGATGATGAAAATAATCCGCATTTTTATTATGTAAAAGGTAAACCAAGATTATTATTGAAACAAATGAACGTTAAAACGTAATTGACTGAAAAGGAGTCACCTTATAAGCTAAATTTTAAAAGCTAAGGTGCTCTTTTTTATAATAACAATTTAGTAAATGAAATTATAAAAGTTGGTTTTTAATATAAGGATCGCAACTTCATATATCAGCGATTTTTAAGATATATCGATTTACCAACAAAAAACCTGTTCGTAGCTATTCTTTGGATAGCAATTTCTATAATAGTTTGTAGTGACTCGATCCCTTATATAATCCCCCTTTTACAAATCCATTCGCAGTATAAAACACATCCCCTTGCTTCGTGTCAGTATGTAAAACAATCACTTCAAAATACTTTTCCGCATGACATAATAGTTGGTTTAATAATAAGTTCCCTAACCCTAAACGCCGATAATCCCTTGAAATATAAAATCTCCTTAACCGCCCAATCTTATTGTCTTTTGTGTACGGATCCTCATTTAAACCTCCAACTCCAATTAACATATCACCTTGAAAAATACCATATAAACATTCTCCAGTTTTATTGAATACATTTACTTTGTTTTTATATTCATTTATTAGTCTTATAAGGAAATTAAACCCTTCTTCTTCACTGTCTTGAACGAGATGACTGAATTCATATTCCATTAAATTTTCTATTTGTTGAATATGTATATCTTTCAAGTCCATTCCCCCTAAGTACGAAAATACATAAAAATGCTCGAGAATCATTTATTCTGAGCATTTTTATGGTTGTTACTTTATTTAGTTCATAGTATGCATATACTTCACTTCATATGTAAATCGATAATACAGTTAATTAATTTTATTATGAAAATATAAGAGCCTTGCTACAATCTAGTGTGTGGTAAGGCTCTTTAAAGTTGTGTAATTCTTATTGAACTAAAGCACCTGTTTACTTAAATGAATACATATACATTTATAATGTCTCTCAAATATAATATCAGTTTATAAATTCACCATTCTTCTCTAGCAGGTATAAGTTAAATTATAATTTGTTAATTGATATGCTTGTGTAACCACTGTTCAAATATTTTCAACTGTTCTTCAGTATGAAAGTAATGTTCACCCGTCTCCATAACTTCTAATTCACAACGATGTTTTTTTGTAAAATAGTTAATAGTTTCAAATTCGCACAGCTCATCCTTAGCTCCGTACATAATATATGTATCTGTATTCCATGTACTAATAGGATGCTCTTTTACATAGCATAAATAATCCCAATATAACTTTTGACCAATAGGTGTCTCTATAGTCATTTCTTTTTGTAAAAGCTCCGGTGTTACATTAAACCATTTCATCATATTTTCGATAATTCGTTCCATATTAACTACTGGTGATAAAAATAATGCCTTTTCTAGCACATCATTTTGATAAGCTAAAAGACTAAAATACGCTCCCATACTACATGCAAACACATTTATTTCTTTCCAATGTACTTTTGCGTAGTTCATAATTATAGATAATTCACTAACACAAAACTGTACTTTGCAAGGAGTGTTATCATTTTTTCTTTCTCCATGCTCAGGTAAATCAAAGCTTAATACTTGATAGCCTTTTTGATTGGCTTCTTCAGCTAATATTTGAATAACTATATCTTCCTTATTTGACATATTTCCATGTACTGCAATAAAAACTTTTTCACTCTTCTCTCCCCATAAAACCGCAGGAATATTACTAATTTTAAAATTATTTTTAAGCATACTCCCTCCATAAAATAAGACATATAGGACTTGGAAAAAATGCACACACTTTATTTATCTCTGTACAGCAGGCAGTATCCGCTTTAACTCTATTAAATCATCTATTACTATATCAGCCTGAGCAAGTTCCTCTTCTTGCGCAAAATCAAAATTGCACCCAACTGCAAGTAAACCGTTGTCTTTCGCTGCATTTATATCAGATAGCCGGTCACCAACTACCGCTGCCTCTTTTATATCATATTTGTTCATAATACTTTTAACTAAATCACCTTTATTTAGCGATTGTATTTGTTCAATACTAAACGTTTCAGTCACCCACTTGTCTAAAGCATAATACGTTACGATTGCTCGTAAATATTCTTTCAAACCATTACTAGCAATGTAAATGGAACAATTATTTTCTTTTATATATGTAAATATTTCTTTTACATTTGGATATAAAGCGCCTTTTCCGCTTTTTATGTTTTCAATTAGTCTATCTAAAAAATATGCATCTGTTTGTTCTCTTATTTCAATAGAATGGTCCGGTAATAAAGCTTCCCAAACTTTCGGTAGCGGCACACCCATAATTTCACGGTATTTTTCAATCGGTGTTACCGTATCCCATAATTGAAGTGATCTTAAGTGATCAAAAGTATCATCTAACGATAATTCTAAAATTTTATCTGTTTGAAATAATGTTCCATCCATATCAAAAATTAATGCTTGTAACATTCCTATCTCTCCTTTTGGACTATAGTTTTACCAGATATATTTTTAAGCATCTCAATAATAATTTCTGAGCAATAATTCGCAGCAGTTTTCGCGAAATCATCATAAGAAACTTGAGCTTCATCATCTGCACTGTCAGAAATACATCGTATAACAAGAAACGGTATATCATTTATGTAGGCAACATGTCCAATTGCTGCACCTTCCATTTCTGTACAATGAGGTGCGTATTCATCTATTAATTTTGCCTTTAACTTTGAATCTTCAACAAAACATTCACCACTTACAATTCTTCCTTCGTGAGCTTGAATATTTGAACTATTACTGTTACATGCTTTACGTGCTAACTCTATCAATTCCTTACTTGCAATAAATTCCTCTTGGAACGGAAATAAGTTTTTCATTTGAGTTTTACTTACATCATGATGAGTAACATTCGTTGAAATAACTATATCGCCGACTTTTACATCTGAATGTAATCCGCCAGCAACGCCCGTATTAATGATAGAGTCTACATCAAATTTATGAATTAATGTTTGCGCGCATGCAGCTGCATTTACTTTCCCTACACCAGAACGTGTAATAATTACTTCTATTCCCATGAATTCTCCAATATAAAAAGGCATTCCCGCTATTGTCTGTTCCTCTTGTATAACTAGTTTTTCTAAAAGTAAATCTATTTCAATTTGCATTACTCCAATAATGCCGATTCTGTTCATGTATGTAGTCCCCTTTATTAATTAATCCCTTTAATCCTCTCTGACATAACCGACAATAAAAATTTCGGAAGTACAAGTTGTCTCTTTAATCTTTTCGGCTGTGAGAGTAACCTATACAGCCATTCAGTTCCAGTATCCCTCATTATTTTCGGTGCTCTTTTTACAGTACCAGATATTATATCAATCATTCCTCCGATACCAATAGATAGCGGAACGTTTAATGTTTGTATGTTTTCATAAATGAACTCTTCTTGTTTTGGTGAACCTAGTCCTACAAGTAATAAATGCGGCTTGAATTGCTTAATTTTCATTTTTATTTCTTCTATTTCTTCACCATTTACAAATCCATGCTGTCCTTTAAATTGTGCTCCTGGGAACTGCTCATTTAATTTTTCTAATGCCTTTTTATTACTTTCTGGCGCAGCTCCAAAAAGAAAGACACGATATTCATTGTCGTTACAATATTTTATTAAATCGTGAGTTAAATCCGCCCCAGTAACACGTTCTTTCAAAGTTCCTTTTAATATTTTCGAGCCAATTATGACACCAATCCCATCCGCTGTTATTAAATCCGCAGATAGTAACATCTTTTTAAACTCCTTTGATTTTTCCGTATTTTCCTTTGCAGACATAACAATTTCAGGATTTGCAGTTACTACAAACCTTGGTTTCTCTTGTTGTTCATGTACCCAACCTTTTAATAAACTTATAGCTTTTGCATATTCTAAAGTTGAAAAAGGTATACCTTTTATAAACTGTTGATCCACTATACTCTCCCCTTATATAAGCTGCAAATATTCATCAATGTCTTTAGAAATTTGAATAAAAGCTTTATTCCAAAATTCATAATTTCTTATATCTATTTCAAAATGTTTTTTCATAAGCTCCTCTACTGGAGTCTTTCCTGTTTCTCGTAAGAACTCTTTATATTTCAAATGAAAAGTACTTTTACCTTCTTGAGCTATTTCTAACAAGCTAAAACTTACTAAATATCCAAACGTGTATGGATAATTGTAAAAAGGAACATCTGCTATATAAAATTGAATATATTTCATCCATACAAACGGCTGGTATTCACTTAAAGCATTTCCATAAGCTTCTTTTTGTGCAATTATAGATAATTTCTCAATTTCATCAGCACTTAAAGGACCCTCTTTACATTTTTCATAAAATGTTTTTTCAAACTGATACGATGCTCGTATTGCCATTACATAATTAAAACTATTTCTTATTTTCCAGCTAAGTAATGACTTTTTCATATCTTTACTATCCGTTGTTTCAATTAGATAATTTAAGAGTACCGTTTCAAAGAAAATAGATGCTGATTCAGCCGTACTCATTGGCAAATAATCATCTAAAAAAGATGTAGATTGTTCAAAACTCATATTATAAAAATGCCAAGCATGTCCTAATTCATGAGCGAGCACTCTTACACTATTTATACTCCCATCATAACGAATGGAAATTCGCGATTCTTTCTCACTGAAAAATGAAGCACAAAACCCGCCTGGTGGTTTATTCTCTCTCGGTTCAGCATCTACCCAACCACTTTCTATCGCATTACGTGCAAATTCTGCTAATTCTTCATCAATATTCTTCCATGCATCATAAACGTTTTGTATTGCTACTGAAAAAGGAATCATGACCTCATTACTTTCCTTTACCGTCATAAGTGCATGCCATGTAATTGAAGCTTTCCCTTTCTTATACACGTTTAAAGCACTTACTAATTTATCAAGGTTTTCTTCTGTCGCATTCCACATTTGGAATAATACAGTTTCTGAAATGCCATTCGCATGAAAAGATTGTGTTAAAATCTCTCTATCTTCTATTTCATTACTCTTTGCATTACGCAATCTCCCTACTTGATTTAATACAGTAGCAAAGATTTCTTTTTCCTTATGTAAAGCACATGTTAATGACTCGAATACTTCTAATCTTTCCTTTTCATTATCACTATTCATTGCAATAGTATTTGCTTGTCCAAAGGATAATAGTTTATTATTGTGCTCTATTTCTATCCTATCCCGTAATTGTATGTACATATTTTCCCACGCATTAAGTTCATCTTTTATTAACTTAGTATTATCTGAAGTTTCCACTTCGTTATGTTTTATTACTTGCTGTAATTCACTTTTTAGTTCCTTCACTTTCACGGTCAATTTAGTAAGGTCAGATGGAACACTTTCTTCAACCGATCGACAGTACAAATAGTATTCTGCTTTTTCAATAGCTTGTATAAGCTTTGAAAGAATCTCTACATCTTTTGTTACAAAATATTGCTCTTTCAACTCCAAAATCGGAAATAGAATATCCTCATTCAAATACAAGCGATTTAAATCCCATCTAGCACTTTCTTGCATTTTTATAGCCGCCTCCTATTTTTACAAATAGTTACAGATATTTCTCCACACACAATTATATATGAAATGGAAAAATTTTGATATCTTCAAATATTTAAATTCCTATAAATATATTCTTATTTATACTCTTTTCTTCTACCATTAAGTATCATTACACATATAAAAAATAATCCCTCTACAAGATTGCATTTGATATAGGAAAACTTCAAAGATTTTATCTTCATCAATACCATATCGACCGATTATCACAGATTAAAAAATAAAAAAGGATTGATCAAAAGATCAATCCTTTACTCTACTTCATTTAAGAAAAATAACGTTATAACGCCAGGTCCTGTATGTGCACCGATTGCTGCACCAATTGTATTTACGATAAATACTTCACAGCCAAATCTTTTCGTAATTAATGATTTTAATGCTTCCGCTGTTTCTAAATCGTCACCGTGAGTCATACCGATTGTTTGACCTTTAAGGTCTTTACCACGTTCTTCCATAATATCAACAATACGGCTTAATACTTTCTTTTTCCCTCGTACCTTTTCAAGTGGTACAAGTTTTCCTTCTTCCACGTTTAAGATCGGTTTAATGTTTAGTAAACCACCGATAAATCCTGCGACTTTGCTTAAACGTCCACCTCTCACTAAGTACTGTAAGTCAGCTACAGTGAAGATATGTTCCATATGGCTCATTAGAAAATCAACACGCTTTAAAATATCTTCTTTTGATGCGCCGTCTTTTGCCATTTTAGCAGCTTCTAAAACGACAAGACCTTGACCAAGCGAAGCACATTTCGTATCAATAATTTCTAAATCTAAGTTAGCATATGTTTCTTTTACTTCCTCTTTAATGACAACTGATGATTGATATGTACCAGACAGTTCAGATGAAAAAGCTAAATATATACAAGGATTACCTTCTTTTGCATAAGAAACAAATTTTTCTTGGAACGTTTCAAGTGAAGGCAATGACGTTCTATAAACAGCGCCTTCTCTCATTTTTTGCAATAATGTAACTGACTCTAATGTTACTCCATCTAAATACTCTGTTTCTGCTTCATCATATACACGGAGTGGAATTAAATCAATATCATATGCTTGCAGCAATTCTACTGGTAAATCCGCCGCACTATCCGTAATGATTTTAACACCCATTTTTAAACCTCTATTCTGTTATAAATATAAAATAATAAAATAAAAATAGTACTTTTAAATTATATACGTAAAACTTAAATGAAGAAAGGAAAACACTTTATATTGTATGCACTATTCTTCAAAACTTGAACTATTAATGAAAATGATTCTATTTTAAACACCTTTTTCTTATTATTTTTCTAAAACACGAATAATTTTATAAGTATTTTGTATCATTATATTTTAATTCTTTATCTTAATATAATCTTTTCAAATTCATACTGTTTAAAATGTAAAAGCCAAATCCAATAAAGGAAATGGCTTTTACATTTTCATAAAATAACCAAACTTTATTTTCCATCAAATTGTTTGTTTACATTCATACTTTGGTGATGTTGAATATTAGTCCAGTTATGATAAATATTTATAGCCTGTACTATAATTAAAACAGTGAATATTCACCTGTAAGAATCACTAGATAAAAACAAGTTAAACATTTTATAAAATATTTAATTTTACTAGTAAAGCTAATAAAATTTGGAGAAGAATTTGAACATTTACTGCTATGTCTGTATCCGTAGTCGTAACTGTAACATTTCTAGAATTTCTAATAACAGTTTCTTGTTTATTAATTTGTTTAATAGATGATTTTTGAAACAATTCTTGTGCTACACGGTCAGCTTTTTCACTATCTGCTATAGAAATACTTATTATAACCACGATAGCTGCTTGTAATGCTGCTTGAATAGATAAAGCAGCTTTTGTATCTGTAGTAGTAACTTCTACATCTGCGGAATCTACAATTGTAATAGATTCTTCAGAAATTTGATACGTTTTACTTTCTTGCGCAGCTGCTTCTGAAACGCTAGCATTTTTAAAAGATGGATGAGGATTTGAGGAATCTAATGCACTCCACTTTTTATTTTCATCTGAATGACATGTTTTGTCCATGTGTTCACCCCCTTTCAATCTAAATAATTATTAACTTGTGATTGTATTTCAGAAACAATACTTTTAATTTGCTGCTTTTTTTCTGGTGATAAATTTTTTAGTTTTTCTTCATTTATCCCATGCCTATTAAAAATATCTGAGAGTAAAAGGTCTATAATTATATTCTTTTGATCCTTATCAAACTTAAAGGAAGAAAATTTATTTAAATCATCCATTTACAATATTCACTCCAATCAATTTTCTATAAAAATTTTAAATATCTACGAGCATTATATGTAATGAAATAAAAATTGCTTGGACAAGTAACTTAATCTTCTATTTTCACTTCTTTTTGCTAATAAAATCAAAAGCTGACTTCTAATAAGAAGACAGCTTTCCTTCACTTCACATAAATATAAGTTTCATTACTGTTAAATCATGTATTTTATCTTTATTTGTAGTTTTCCACACTTGCCTTACCATTAATCTTGAATATTAATTCAGTCATAATAAAAAGTCCAAGCTTGTACCACGTATTACAACAAAAAACATTTACTTAGAGTGAAAACTTATAGCTAAATATCAATAGAATAGACACTTTATAAAATGTTTAGTTTAACTAATAAAGCTAATAAAATTTGAAGAAGGATTTGAATATTCACTGCAATATCTGTATCAGTAGTTGTTACGGTTACGTTTCTAGAATTTTTAATAAATGTTTTTTGTCTATTAATTTGTTTAATAGCTGATTTTTGAAATAATTCTTGTGTTATTTTATCTGCCTTTTCACTATCTGCTATAGAAATACTTACTACAACTACGATAGCTGCTTGTAATGCCGCTTGGATAGATAGCGCAGCTTTTGTATCTGTAGTAGTAACTTGTACATCTGCTGAATCAACTATTTCAATATATTCCTCAGAAATTTGATCGATTTCATCTGTTTGTATAGCTTCCTCTAAAAAATTTGCATTTTTACTAAACGAATAATCATTTAATGATTCGCAATCTTCTTTTTTCGGATCGCAATCCTCTCTTTTTAGCTCACAATCCTCTTTTTTTGGCTCACAATCCTCTTTTTTTGGCTCACAATCCTCTTTTTTTGGCTCAGGAACTCGTTTTTTCGGCTCAAACTCCCGGTTTAATGGATCCCGATTTTTCTTTCGTCTACAAACTTCACATTCACACATAAAATCACCCCTTTTAGTCTTAAAAATTAGCAATATTAAAATATTGACTAACTAATAGCATTTTATGTATTTTTTAAAAATTTGTTTGGACAAGTAACTTAATCTTCTACTTCTTTTTCTAATAAAAAAAGCTGCCTTCTAATAAGAAGACAACTTTCTTTGTGACTACTCTAGAATAGATTTCATACAATATAATTGTTCCTTCCTTATAACCTGAGTTCGTCACTTTAGTTATAAAAATGTGGGTATATCCTATACCTTTTTTAGGGACCATCCATAATTTATTTCATAAAAAGTGCTTTGTTTTACTGAAAGGTGGTTGCGGAAACAACCGCCTTTTTATTCGGAACAAAATAAAACTTTTATATAAAAGCCCCATACTTAAATACACTAAACTTCATATAATATATTGCATCCTTTCTTTTTAGAATAAGTAGTCGTTTACTGAAGGGCACTTTTCGAAGTGCTCTTATCTTTAATCCCCCTCTTTTTCAGGAAGAGTTTTTTTACTAAACCCTAATATGATTTGTATCACTAAGGCTAGGGATTACGACATTTCCTTAATAACTTCAATGAATATAGTAGCTACTAATTAAAATACCCCTATGATCTTCTCTACACTTAAACCATCGTGCATTACCGAACACATGAATTAATTTTTATTTTGACTATGTAACACTAAATTCACAAGATTATTATCCTATGTTTGATGAAGCCATCATTTCAATGCCAGCAACCCCACACTTTTAACTAATAACTTAAACAAATGGGCTACCTCAAGGTTCCTTTGATATAGTATGTTATGTTCTATATAATGAAGAGAGCGCTAGTATTCCGAAGGAGGATATATATGAGTATTCAATTGGCCACATCTAACGATTTAAAATGGATTAATAGTCAATATGACTCAATAGGATTTGTACGAAGTGATTTAAAGAGAGATAAAGTTGCAATTATTACATATAACAACGAGTATGCAGGTGTTGGCCGATTAGTCCAAATAGATGAAGATACTTTAGAAATGGGCGGGATTTTTATTCTGCCTCAATTTAGAGGGCTTCAATTAGCTGGTGAGCTTGTTTCATTTTTAGTAGAAACTGCGAAAAAATCACAAATACAAAATGTATATTGTCTTCCTTTTGAGGAATTAGAAAAATTTTATAAGAAATATGGATATACTGAAGTCGATACTACGACAGAAGCAGTCCATCCAATTATTCTAAAAAAATATAATTGGTGTTTGGAGAACTACGATAAACACGTTCTACTATTTAAATTGTAAATGTAATAAAGTGAAACTTTAATCAGTGGGAGTTTTAATCAAACCCCTTACCAATCGGGCTTTGATTAAAACTCTATGTTCCGTCAATACTATAGATAATATGATTGTATTTCTCCATTCCCCCTGAGAGAGGAGCAGTTGGCTTTTGCTAGCTGCTCTTTTATTTTTTCAAAAAGTCACATAAATATCTTTAATTCCAAACATTCAAAAGATAAAATATGATATGATTGTTATGAAGATATTTACCAACTAATAAATGCGCCCTAGACTTACGTACTAGGGCGCATTTGTTTTTTAGTATGTAACTCCTTCACTCATCTATTATCCACAAAATAAGTATCATATGCCTTATCAAATTCATATCCTAACTTTTCTGCTAGTTTAGCAGATGTAGTATTCGCTGCGTCCCAGTTTGGATACTTTCCATTTTCTAAGCAATCCAATATAAGAGCTGCACTTACTACAGTTGCCAAGCCCTCTCTTCTATGATTGTGATTAGTCGCAACTTCAATTTCAATCCCATCATTATAAATACTATACGAGGATGCACCGCATACAACTTCTCCGTTATATAAAATGCTATAACCTATACCACGGTTTATATAATCTTCTACCGAATGAAATTGACTTGTGAAATCTTCAGATATCTTATGTAATGTAGGGCTATTTGCGATATGCTCGTCTATTCTTCTTAACTCATATTCTTTTGGAAGTGCTGATATAAAAGATTTTAATTTTGAACGATTAAAAACTTCTGGATTTCGTTTGAATTTATAACGTAAAAACTTATCTATTTTTCTTTCATGGAATGTTTCTAAGCGTTGTTTCCACTCTTCACTATTTACGATAACTAAAATTCTTTCTGGAATATTACGTAATAACTCTTCTGTTTCTTTCGTATTTGGGTCTCCAGCGTAAAATGTAAAAATCCCTACCGTAACTTGTGCTACTTTTGGATTTTCAAGATCATTTACCCAAGCAGTACCCATATGCCCTTGTAAATAAGAAAGTAAAACAACGTTATTGAAATCCTCAAACATAGAAACTAGTTTTTTTCTTGTATGTATATTCGCTTCATATATCATTTACATTCCCGCCTTCTTTAGAATCAACTACTCTTAACATTTTCATGAGCGCTCCATAATTCGTATTCATATACATACCCACCTGTTCATCATAAAAGCAATTGACTATTAAATTAAAACTTCGAATATTTATAAAATATCAGTAAACATAAAATGATTATAACATCTACTAACTATGAAATGATCAACATATAAAATAAGGCAACAATAAATATATTTCTTACCCGTTAACAAACGGTTTGAAGGACCAACATAATTAATTATGTAACAACCCTCAACAATAGTTTGAGGGTGCATTTAAATACATGTGTTATAACTCATTTTTATAAATAAAAGATTCCGTCTCACCGTTCTTATATACTTTAGTCAATTTAACAAATGATTTGTACGTGTTAACGTCATCCTCTATCATTTTTTTCATCTCTTCTATTTCGGCATCACCAGTTCCGCCCTCTATTTTTAAACAGTTCGAAATGGAAAGGTATCCGCTTGATGCCAATATAAAAATAAAAATCGTATCAGGAAAATTAATAAATAATAATCCGTAGTTTAAAGGGTCTCCAGCTGGATGTGATAAAAGTAATCGAAAACCTACCAGTTCAGGTACTTGAACAAAATCTCTAGAAACTCTCGCCTCACCTACTATAGTAATTTGCTTTACTACATTCCCGAGATCATCTGTAAATTCAGTACATCTAGGTGGATTAATTGTTGTTGCTTGGAAAGACACATTTAATTCAGGATTGTTAAAATCGAAAAAGATTGTACTCCCCTCTGTTAAACAATGCGGGCAAACATTTCCTAGCAAGCTAAAGTCCTCTTCAATATATTTAACTTTTGTTTTGCAGCTACATACTTTCCCTATTCGAATTGCATCAATCTTTGAACAATCGACAAATATAACCTCATTGTCTTCTTGTACGAATGATACGATACCTGTTTTCTTATTAAATGAAAGAAAATAAGATACAGCAATTTCGTTTCCTTCTATTATGATACTTTCAACTTTAGTATACGGTTCTAGACTTTGTAAAAACTCACATATACTATTTTGGCAACACCCACAATTACGTTTCGGTTCACACCCCACTTACACTCCATCCCTTCTCTATATAGAATTGCTACTACATATATATGAGAAGAAAATAAGAAAAGCTTGGACAATATAACGTTAACGTAGCAATATCGTTACCTAATCGTACATTTATATGGAAATCACACCATTTTTGAGTAAGGACACATAATTTTTACTATAAATACATATAACAATTTCATCTTTCATGAAAAAAACGTTATAATAAGGTGTAGCCTCTACGATTACGTTATAAAGGAGATTAAAACAATGGCTAAAATTAAAGTATACCAAGCAAAAGAGGAAAATATGGAAGCAGTAAAAAACATCATTGATGTTGAGGAACAAAACCCAACTGCTGAAAACTTACAAAATCTATACGCATGTGTATTAGATACTGAAGATATGGCATTGCCTGAATCATACATTGAAGAAGATATCTTAATTGATTCTATTGAAGTTATGGTTAACGCTTCTCAAAGCAAAGTAAGAGACTTAGGTGCTTACGATGTAATCGAAGTTCAAAACAAAGGTAAGAAAACACAAATTTTACTATTAGCAGACGAAGAATACGAAATTATCGAAGGCTAATCTAAATCCGTACATACGAAAAAGCTCCTTTCCAATTAGAAAGGAGCTTTTTCATTATGCTTTTGATGTTTCACTCTTTTTATTCGTTTGTTGTTTCTTAATTACCATGCGCTCATTTCCCATAAAGAAAATGAATATGAATGCTAATCCAGCTGGTACCAATGCCCACATGAATGTTTGAACAATTGAACTAGAAAGAGCGTCAATAATCTTATCTAATATTTGCGGAGGGATTTGAGATCTTGCCGATTCTGATAGAATAGCTCTTGAATCCCCTAAAGCGTTTGTATTCATTCCCCCGCTCATCCCTTTAAATGCTTCTTCTAATTGATCTTGGAAACCTGTTCTTTGGATCATTCCGAAGATTGTAATGCCTAGTGTCATTCCTAACGAACGAATGAAGTTACTCGTTGAAGTCGCAGACCCGCGCTGTTCCATACCGAAGTTGTGAATAGCTGCCATACTTAGTACAGAGAATGAGAAACCGACTCCAAATCCGATAATAATCATATAAACTGTTAATAATGCACGACTTGTTTCTGGTGTTAACGTGCTTAATAAGAATAGTCCAATTAGCATAATAACCGCAGAAATAATCATAATGTTTCGGTAGCTAAGTTTAGTTGTTAAAAATCCGCCTAACTGCGCTGTTACGACTGATCCTAACATCATCGGTAAAAGTAATAATCCTGAGTTTGTTGCGGTACCACCGTATACACCTTGAATAAATAACGGAATGTACACAGTTGCTGACATAAATGCAGCACCGTAACATAAAGCAATAATTGTACTCATTCCGAATAAGCGCTGCTTAAACATCTCAAATGAAATAATTGGTTCTTCTACTTTTCGTTCAATAAAAATGAATGCGATGATTAAAATAGCGAATCCACCAAATAAGCTTAAAATAAAGCTAGAATCCCAATCATATTTTTGTCCGCCTAGTTCAAGCGCAAACATTAAAGAAACTACTGCACCAACTAAAGTAATTGCACCAAACCAATCAATCTTTTGCTTCCTATGAACGCGTGATTCTTTATAAAAGAATGTAATAAAAATAAGTGCTAAAATGCCAAGTGGTAAGTTAATATAAAATACCCAGTGCCAGCTAATGTAGTCGGTAATATATGCGCCAAGTAATGGCCCGAAAATACTAGATAATCCAAATACCGCTCCGAATAAACCACCCATTTTCCCGCGTTTTTCAGGTGGGAAAATATCAAAAACGATAGTAAACGCGATTGGCACTAATGCCCCGCCGCCAATACCTTGAATGGCACGATAAATACCTAACTGTGTAATATTTTCAGCAGTACCACAAAGTGCCGAACCAATCATAAAGACAATTAAACCGAAAATAAAGAATCTCTTTCTACCATACATATCTGATAGCTTACCGAAAATCGGCATGCCTGCCATTTCTGCGACCATATAGGCAGAAACGACCCATACAAAGTTTTCGAGGCCTCCTAAGTCACCAACGATTGTTCCCATCGCCGTTACGACAATGGTATTATCCATCGATGCCATTAAAATACCTAGCAATAAGCCCGCCACAACAAAGCCGAGCTTATTATTCTTCTCAACCATATCTCTTGCTCTCCCTCATACTACTTATATTTGTTTATGTTCTTTTACGACTGCATTACCTTTTTGATTAAAACTAGTATGATATTCTACAACACTAATTTCACATCCAGGACCAATTGTGACGTTGTTGCCTCTTACAACTTCAGCAATCGTATGTTCTAAATAGATATCATCTCCTTCAACAATCGAAGTTTGGAGGTTTCCAGCATGACTAGTAAAAGGAATAAATCTCGCTTTTTTACGCACAGTAATCTTTTTACCACCAATTTCTCTTACCTTACTGCCTTCATAACGAAGTGAGATTTGAATATTTTCAGCATTAAGTAATCCATCACTTTCAAGACCACCAGTTAATGATAAATCTTCTACTTCAATATCTCCCTTCACATTTAAAGCACCTTTTACATCTACGAAATCACCTGAAAACTTTCCTTCAATATCTATCATACCTCTAACTTTTGTTTTTTCAATATGAGCATCACCATGAATTTGTGTATTACCATATACTTTTACATATTCCGCATCTACATTTCCTTGTACTTCGTTATCTCCATACACGACATAGTTTTTCACTTTCACATTACCGTGTACATCACTCGTTCCGTACGTTTTAAACTCATTGCAACTCATATCATTGGTAATTGTTCCTTCACCGCGAATCTTCACTTTATTATAATCTCCGCCTGCTGAATTACCAGAACCATTTACTGTGAGACTATGTGGATGTTCCATACTGATTTCTCCCTTCCGTTAAACCTGCTTAATTTCTTTTACATTTGCATTTTTATCAACAGTAAGAACACCGGTATATTCAATCAATTCAATCTCACAGTTTGCTCCTACTGTAACATTGTTTCCTCTTACCGTTCTTATGTGAGCATAATCAATATCGATATTGTCACCTTCTAATAGTTCAGCTTCTAACTGCAAGCCAAACACTGTTTTAAATAACCTACTAAATGTACCTGATCTATGTCTTACTTTAATCGTTTGACCACCAATTTCTTTCGCTCGACATGTACCGTGAATATTTATATTAATTTCATCTGCGCTTAATAAACCACCGATTGTAAATTGTCCTTCTGAAGAAAAAGTATCCACTTCACAATTACCGTCAATTGTAGCTTGACCATTGACTTTAAATTCTTCACCAGTGACATTTCCACCTATCGTACCTTTTCCTGCGATTTTCAAACTGTTTGCTTTTACATTTTGCGTAATTGTTGCTTTTCCATCAATTCGCATCGTTTCAGCATGAACTGTACCATCAACTTTACCAGATCCGCTAATTCGTGCACTGCTACTTTTCAAATCACCAGTAACTGCACCGTAACCGTTACATTCAAATTGCTCACATTCAACATTTCCATTCACAGTTCCTTTTCCGTTTAATTGCACTTTATGAAACTCGCCGCCATTCGATGAACCGTAACCATTTATAATCAAATTATCTGTACGCATACTTTCTCCTCCACTAGAACAATTTAGTTTTTAATGCTTCGGTATATTTCATAATCGCTTCGCGTAAAACGATTTTGGTGCCTTTTTCAAAAATTAAATCGTCCACGTTTGAAACTAATAAACATGTAGAAATCCCTAACTTTCGGACAATGATTAAGTCACAAGTTTTATGTTTCATTGCTTCATAATTTTCACGTAAAACTTGCAAGACCATTTTTCCTTCTTCTAAACTAATCTCTCCTGATTGTAGTAATTCTTCTAACATGTACACATAAAGAATGTCTACAAATTGAAACTCTGCTGTTTTATTCGTTTGTTCTATGAAAAATTGTAAAACTGGTTCTGATGCAATCCCCTTGCATAAAATGTCTTCCTTTGTTAAAAGAATTTCTCTCACACTCGGTGAAAACATGTTAGCTAGTTCATCAAGTGATAAATCCTCTTTCATCGTTTGGATTTTATCGATACGCTCTAATATCTTTTCTTTCGGAAAAAATGTCTCTTGACCTGTAAACGTTGATTTTCGTACAAACCAATCTTCCGGGATTAAATTTTTTCTTTTCCACCTATATAACTGTCCGTATGAAATACCAGTTAGTTCTAATAAATCTTTTTTTGAAATTAAATCTGTACTCAACTGTATAACACTCCTTCCTGATAACAATGTAACATAACACTGTTACGCTGTAAATAGACTTTTATCACAAGTAGCGTAACAATGTGTAAAACAAACCTATTCCTACATACAAAAAAGGCTCTTACACACCTTATGAAAATGTGCAAAAGCCCTTATATATCAAGACTTAAACCAAATATTATAAAAATCAATCCAACCTTGTGAATTAATCATTATATTTTGAACTTTTTCATGTGTACTTACCTCTTGTTTATTACGATATAAAGGAATAACATGAATTTGACGTAACAAAGTATCCTCGATATCGCGTAACAGTGTAACTCTTTTCTCTAATTCTTCTTGTCTAAAATAAGGAGACAACTTTTCATGAAAGTCCATGCTGCTTTGTCCATGAATAAAACTATTTTTTGTAAGAAACATATATAATAGACTATCTTCTATTCGTTCACTAATTGTGGCACTATCATGCATCATATCGGCCTTTTTTATCGTACTTATTTCCAATAGCTCTTCTATATCAAGAAAATTATTTTCTACACGAATCCCGTATTTCGCACACTCTTTTTGTATCCACTGTGCATCTTCAACATGATCTCGTCCTGTAAATGTGTAGAGTTGTAGCACTTCATTATGATAAGTACTCCTTTTAATTAAACTTTCTACATCTTCCTCAATCTCTACAATGCTTTCATTTGCTAATATTAGTTTTTTTGCCACTTCTCCACGTTCTCCGCCGAGTTCTTGAACGATTGTATAACCATGAATGATGTTATATAACGCTTTCCGAAATAACGCATCTTGCATTGGTCCTTCTTTCGTAAGATTACATGTTATATATGTCACGTTCGACTCAAGCCGGGACAATTCTTTATTATGTTTTTCTTTATCTTTATACTGCGCCTTTACTAAAACATCGTATGTACTTACACCTTGTTCTACATTCCACAACTCAACACGATCTAAAAAAGGTCTTTCACGAAAATATAAAGGATGTCCTTCTAAAATGAACAGATTTTCATTACTTTTATATAATTGAAAAGGCCCGGTTCCAATTAGCCCTCCTGCTTCATCTTCATTCAAGATAGAACACTGTTCTGCACTTAGCATATGTAAAAACATTCGATTTTCTGTATGTAATTGAATTTCGAAAACGTAGTCATCCACTGAACGGATACTTTCAACGTGTTGTAACATCCATGCGTGTGCATTATTTTCCAGCTTCATAAATCGATTCAACGAGTATATAACATCATGTGCAGTAAGTTGTTTTCCATTATGAAAGTGAACTCCTTTTCGTAAGTAAAACGTCCATATTTTTTCAGCGTCATTATATTCCCAGTGAAATGCAAGTCTTGGCTCTATAATGTTTGTATTACCGTCTACATACACGAGTGTGTCGAATATATGTTTTACCATATGGCATTCTGAGCGCATTGTAGCGTATACAGGATCTAATGTGATATCTAAATTCATTTGTACTTGCAACCGGAGTACATCTCTTCTCCCTTCAGATGTCATTTCAACCTTATGACCAAATATTGAATCCACCCAGGAGTGATATTCTCCCTTTACCGATGGAAAATGTGAGCTATAGCGTTCCACAAATATGCTTCCGCTTTTCACATCCCCTTTTTTCGTTATTTCTTTTCCTCTATCTAAAATTAAAGATATCGGGTGCTTTTGAAATATTAACTTAGACCGATTTCCTCTGCCGCGACCTGGAAACCACTTAATCCAATTTAACTCATCTAATTTTTTTATAATTAATTTACTATTGCGCTCTGTACAAAATAATGTACCAGATATATTTTGCACTGTTACTTCCAATCGTTCTCCCTCTTTTTTTCCTTTTCCATAAGCAATCCATAGTTCAATGTATTGATCTAAAATAAACATCATACTCCCCCTAAAAGGTGAAAAATTCTCCCTATAGTTTCTACCCTTTTTCCAACTCTCCTTTCATCTTATCATTTCAATATAGAAAGGAGGAATTAATATTGAATTATCTCTTACTTCGTTACAATAAACCTATTTTCATTAGATTGTGTGGTGAATTATTAACCCGAACGACTGAATCTATGTTAGCTCTCATTATGATTATTTACGTCAATAAAATGTTAAACGGCAATGTAATAATAACTATGCTAATTTTCGGATTACAGCCACTTTCAGACATTTTATTTACACTTATTGCTGGAGGAATTACTGATAAATATGGCCGAAAAAAGATTATGTTACTCGGATTATTACTACAAGGTGTTGCAATCGGTAGTTTCGTTTTCGCTCAATCCGTTTTTATATTTGCACTGTTATATGTCATTAATGGTATTGGCCGTTCCTTATATATTCCAGCTCAACGTGCACAAATTGCTGATTTAACAAAACAAGAGCAGCAAGCAGAAATTTTTGCTCTCCTACAAACGATGGGAGCAATCGGATCCGTAGTCGGCCCTTTAATCGGTGCAAGTTTTTATAATACTCACCCAGAATATTTATTTATCGTGCAAAGTGTAACTCTTACGATATATGCCGTTGTTGTTTGGACCCAGCTCCCAGAAACTGTTCCACCTATAAGTAAGTCGAAACAAACAGTTGAGGCAAGTTCACCAAAGCAATTTGCTTTTAAACATTACGCCATATTCGGTCTTATGGTTTCTACACTTCCTATTAGCTTTTTTTATGCACAAACTGAGACGAATTATCGTATTTTTGCAGAACATGTATTTCCTAATCTCGTATTCATACTCGCATTTATTTCAACATGCAAAGCCATTTTGGAAATCATTCTACAAATCTTCCTCGTAAAATGGTCTGAACGATTTTCTATGGCGAAAATCATCCTTATTTCTTACGCCTGCTATACAATAGCTGCAGTTGGCTTTAGTTATTCAACGACGATATTGTCGTTATTCTTCACCTTACTCTTTTTAGTCATTGGAGAAAGTATTGCTCTAAACCATTTATTACGATTCGTTTCAGAAATTGCACCTCATGATAAACGTGGTTTATATTTTTCAATTTACGGTATACACTGGGATATATCTCGAACGTGTGGACCAATTATTGGTGCAGTTATATTAAGTAAGTTAAATGGAAGTATACTGTTTTATATTTGTGCTAGCTTCTTATTAGTTGGAGGTATTGTTCAAGCGCTATTTGTTCAAAGTTTGGAACGTAAAAAAATCGTGAACCATCCTACACATAATTTATAGGTTACTACTTTTTCAGTAGATCAATATTTCTTATTGGATGAATATTAAAAAACAAAAGTGAAGTATTTTGCATATGAAAGTATGTTTTATATGACAGGAGACGTTCCTTGTTTACAACTAAAAACACCTCACTTCAAGAAAGTGAGGTGTTTTTGAAATCACTTAATTTCTTATCCTGCCATTTTATTCATACTATCCTCTGGCGAAAATACGGAAATATGATCGACCTTACCAGTCGATTTTGGAATGACAAATTTCAATTCATACTGGTTATTTACTTTGTATACATATATTTTATCTTCACCATTCTCTTTAACTGAAGATGGTTTTCCTAATGCTTTTTCAATTTCTTGTAATGTAATCAATTTTAGTTCTGCATGATATGAGCGTACATCAAAAACTTGTGACCCTTTATTAAATCCGAAAACAACATTTTTATTTGTAAAAGTTGCGTACATTCCATTCCCTGCATATTCGGTTTTATTTGCTTTCCCCCACGCTTTTTCAATTTCTTCAATATCCCCTGTATGGGCTCCAAATGGCACATTAGGTACCTTTCCTTCTTTTGCTAGTTCAAACAAATCTTTAACGTGGTTAATTGATTTTTGATTAAGTGTTCTATCTTTCGAATCTTGCTCAGCTGATGGTTTTATTGTTTTTTCATTACTTGGTTTTGCTTCAAGATTTTTCTTTTCTTCTGAAGAATTGCTTTGTTCATTTTTATTATTTTCCGAGGCTGGATTTGCTTCCTTTTTTTCGTCTGTCCCTTTACATGCTGCTAATGCAAATGTGCATGTAAAAGTAAGAAATAACATAACTATTTTCAAATATACCTTCATCATTTTTACCCCCTATTGTATTTTATTCATTTCGATAATCAACCGGATGCGAAGTATAGTATTAATTAAGGACTTCTAATTCTAAATCGTCACTTTCCCATAATTTTAAAAAACTTGGAATTATATTGTTAATCATCGTATTCATCTCCTTCTTTAAACCTTCTCTTCTCAATGATAATATCCTCTATCTATACTGTCACAACAGCTCCTTGAAACAAAAAAACCAGTAGGAAGTGATTACTCTTTTCCTACTGGTTGAAATGAAATTAAACGGTAAATCTTAGCTTCTTAAAAAATGTAGCGATAGTGTTTTTTACTGTTTCAAAATTATAAGCAAACGTGTTATCTCCACTTAATGATGAAATACATGTTAAACCTGCAGCTTTAATAAAAGCTTTTACATCTACAAGCATAGAATTAGCCTCCAAGAATTTAATTACAATCATTATAACAGGTGTTTTACGACGCTAACATGAAAGTAATAAATAAATTTCTATTATTAATTTATCTCGCTATTTGCCGGGCAGTAAGATCCCCACCTCAAAATTCAGCGGAAACAAAGAAGTTAGGTGGGGGCCCTGCTACCCGTAAAAGCTAAATTGGTGAGGGCTGATAATCAGTGGGAATGAACAAAACCCCCACTGATTAAAACTTCACCTTATTTAGCTTACAGTACACCATTTCAATGTCATATAAAAAAGCTGCCCAAAAAGAGCAGCTTCAAATATGTATATTACACTTCGATTGATTTACCATCTTCAACAATATGATAAAGTAAATGCGCTAAATGATGAATTGGACCGTATTCTTCCTCTTCCTCATCTGTTTCGCCTTGGAATTCAAGATCGTTTAAGTATAGTGCTAAAAATTGATAGTATAGTTTTAAATCAAATCCGTAGCATGCAGTTGGTTCTTCATGATCCCCTTCATATTGTAACATTAAGTATTGATCATTTCCTTCTGCATCTTCTGCATCAAAGAATACGAAGAAGCCAACGTTTGTATCTAAATCAAATAAATGACGAGTACCTTTTTCAGTTGCTTTATTGAAGTCCTCTTCACTTAATTTATGTACTGTTGTCGCTTTTGCATTATCTTCTTGATGGAAATTTACTGTAAATGATTTCAATGCTGACACCTCCTGATTGTATAATACTAGCATAACATATAAAAAGGACTGCTTACAAATGTAAACAGTCCTTACATTCATTTTCGCATTGCTCGTAATAAGAAGCTTACGATGAAAATTAAAATAATCGCACCGATTAAAGCTGGAATAATTGCATATCCGCCAATGACTGGACCAAAACTACCAAGTAATTTCGAACCAACCCAAGAACCGATAATACCAGCAATAATATTACCAATTACACCACCAGGTACGTCCTTTCCAGTAATTAAGCTCGCAAGCCATCCTAATATACCACCGACGATTAAAGACCAAATCATATAATAACCTCCTTTACATTTCACCAATCAAAATATAATTAGAAACAATTGCTTACCATTAGTTATGTGACATTTTTCATAAGTTATTCATGTTGTTCAACTTTAAGATTTTTGAGAATAATACACACAGATTAAACCTTTTTTTGAACTAACGATTTATCCGACTTGTTATTACACACATTAAGAACAATCTGGCTTCAATATTGTTCGCATAAACTCTTCTTTAAAAGCTGCATAGTTAAAACCAACAGCAATTCTTTGAATCGGCCGATCATCAAACCTTGTTGGCTCAGCTATTTTTCTAAAGTCTGCTACACTTTGGCCCCTAGTCACATCATTTGTCGTACTAATCCACACTGCCGATTTTTTATATTCGAAAATACTGTCATTTATAAACGAGATAAACGGTAGTAAATCGTGTATAGGACTTCCACCAATACCCGGATATTCTTTTTTATAGAAATTCTCATAATAAAAATCAATCATTGGTTTAATGAGTTTCGCCTGTCCAGTTCCTTGTTTATCTATTATATTGGCCATTTCAGGCGTAATAAGCGCGCCCTGTGTTACATTTAACGGGTATATGCTAGCGTTTTTCGCATATTTCATAACAATATTTGCTGCAATTGGATCACCATAAAAATTCGCTTCAGATACTGGTGTAACATTACCTGGAAATAGGAAAGCGCCGCCCATTATATAATACGAACAAATACGATCCATTATATTTGGATACAATAAAAATAACGTAGCAAGCGTCGTTAGTCTCCCTGTCGCCACAATTATAATATCTTCTGGACAAGGTTCGATTAATTTGATTAATTCACAAAAATTTTCTCGTTTACAAATTCTCATCTCAGGTGGAATAATAGGACCTAAACCGTGATCCCCGTGGATTTCAGGGAAAAACAAAGGCTCTTCAGCTGTCATCGGTCTACTCGCACCTTCAATAATTTTCACTTGTGTAGCATAGTACCTTTCTAAAAAATAAACATTTTCCGTAACGATATCTCGTGATACATTCCCGTACTCAGCAACAATACCTAGAATATCTAATTTACATGTTTTATTTGCATAAATTAACGCTACGGCGTCATCAATACCAAAATCTCCAAAAAAGATAATTTTCTTATTAACTATTCTCACCCCTCTTAAGCATAATCTACTATTATTATTATTATGTGAAAAAGACAAGGCGGTGAAACAGCGCAAACTAAAAAAGTCGCCTATTTATTGGCGACTTCAATCTTTTTATAAGACAAATATGCAAGTACATTTTTACTTGAATCGTATTTCGGGTTATTTCCTTTTCTCGGCTCTCTCATATGTGTCTTTTCAAATCCAGGAATGTCTGGCATTTTCCCCATAAATTCAAGCATTTCTTCCTCAGAACCTTCAATGCGTACACGAATCATTATAACTATTCCTCAATTCTCAGTTTCTCTGTACTAAGTATATCGTACTTCAGAAAGACTGCAACACATTTATCTTTTTAACGTTGTACTTTTTTTACATATAAACATAGCCATTTCAGTATAGAACGATTCTACTTTATTATTTTTAAATTGAATATTAAAATATCCCTTCATTTCGTTTGGTGCTTTCATCATACATTCTGTTAATTTTTCACGCTTTTGTAAAGGGACATCCATCATATTACACCACCAGTCAAAATCAAACTTCTTATCAAAAGTAAGACATGACTGCATTTGCAAACCGTTTTTTTCTAATAAAGTAAGCCATTCTGTCTTTTTTAGAGCTCGTTCATGACTTGGGTCTCGCTTTTTTTCTATAAAATTATAAAATGTATCATATTCATTATTTTCTGGCGAAACATTATCTGTTAAGATGAATAATCCATTATCCTTCAATGTACGATTTACTTCATAAATAAATTGAGCCGGATTCGTAAAATGATGGGCTGCAATCCGGCATGTGATTGTATCAAAAAAATGGTCTGCAAATGGTAAATCCTCTGCGTTTCCTGCTACAAAAGATACATTTTCATGCCCATTCTGCTTTATAAAAACTTTTGCTTTTTCTAACATCTGTTCTGTTAAATCAAGTGCAACTACTTCTTCAAACATGGGTGCTAACATATTTGCCACATGTCCGCCACCAGTAGCAACATCAAGAAGACGATTATTATGACGAGACTCAACTTGTTGAACTACATATTGTAAATCCAGTCCTTTAGCATGTATTTTACTATTTACATATTTATCTGCATTACTGCCAAACTGTTTTTTCACAAGCTCTTCTTTACTCATATTATCATCTTCTTTCTATTGTTATTTACATATACGACTCATATAATTATTACAATTCTCTTCATGTATTTTCAAATCCTCTTTTCATCTCACTTCTCATCACGTTCCCGTATAATCAAAATAATATGATTATACGTTATTTCATTAAACAAAAAAAGGCTACGGGAACTTGCCCCCTAACCTGACTAAATATTTACTACATTTTTATTTCTTCATATATATCTATATAATATAAATCCTCTTTCAACTTCATAATAACATCTACTTCGTTATAAGTAGCCTCACGAGCATGTAAACCAAATTGATCCATACCAATCCATATCCACCCAGGTGTAAGATATAAAACATCTATATTAAAATAATCTAACTTAGTAAGCTCCGATGTAATAAATTTATCTTTATTAGCGATTTGTTTATCTATTAAACCATATTCTTTTCCATTTTCAAATAGCGATATAAATTTCCCTACAATCGGATGTTCACGAACAATAAAATGATATTCTTTTTCCTCTATATTTACCACAATCAAACGAGAAACAGATAAATCAGGCCCTGAATTCGACATATTTGTTTATTCACCTCCTTATATAGGCTTCTTAAATATGATAACAAATGAATATTCAAATCAAGTTAATATAATGTAAAAAATAAAAAAGCTGAATCCCCTTTAGAAATCAGCCTTTATAATTCGATCAACTTTATTCTTTTACAAATTATTATAATGTTTCTTTTTCCTCATCATTTCCGGAAACTAAATTTCCTATAGCATCCGCTGTTACTTCTACTATAAATTCACAAATACCTGCTACAACTTCTCCAATTACTTCATCCATCTTTTTACCCCCTTATTTTATGTAACTTATTTGTAGTATAGAAGAAATTAGCGAATGTAAACTATCGAAAAAGGTGACATAAACCTTACAGAATTGTAAGCTCTTTCATCCCTCTGCTTATCCCCTTTGAAACTCCAAGTATTTTTAGCAGACATATAGGCCATCATAAATATGAAGCAAGTAATAATCTAGTGTCAGGAGGCGTTTAATATGTATTACGTAAAATTAATTAAAGGTCAATCTTTCTACGCTTTTGATCATCGTTTCTTGGTGTCTGAAGAAGAAGAGGTTTCAGAGAAAATTTATAATTACTTACGACGTAATGAATTTTTTGAAGTACGTAAAGAAGAATACTCTGCTTAATTACAAAAAGCATTAAGAAGAATATCATCTTATTGTGATATATTCTTAATGCTTTTATGTGAATTTCTTCTTTTCAATAATTGTTGTTGACTCTATTAAATAATCTAGTATTTGTCCAAGCTAATTCTTCACTATTTTCATATTCTAGTATATGAAAATAGTGAAGAATATGACTCATATCATTGATTACCAAGCTACTCAACCTATTAGTAAAACTGGTGAAACAACTTTTGCAATCCCAGCTTCTCCAAATAAAGCAATTTTAGCAAATTTGAAATTGAGAATTTCAAGTAGAGATTCACGTAATAATCGAGTAGAATTAATCGCTACAATTGGTGTAGAAGGTATAACTGAGACTTCACAAGTTTTATTCCGAATTTTCCGTGATAACATTGAAATTTTTAATGCGCAAGTAGGTATTGAATCTACAGATTCTGAACAATTCTACGTACAAACATTTCAAGCTATAGATCAAAACGTTAGCAGTGGAACACACGAATATTCATTAACTGTAGAAAACCTTACTAGTGGTGCAAGCGCAGAAGTTGTTGGCCCACTATCTTTTAGCGCTTTAGCTATTGGACAAGAGCGTAAATGTTGCTAAGTGAATCTAATATTTAATTTTGTACTTGAGAAAAGCGAGGCGTAGTTATACGTTCTTGCTTTTTTATATGTATCCTTACTTTCTATTAGCTTTAATCATAATTTTTTTACGTTTTGATTCACTTATTTCATCAATTAACACATCAAATTTTTGACAAATCAAAAAGATTGAAATCCACTTATGAAACACGTAATATAGACTCTGACTCTAAAAAAGTTCGTATAAAAACACTACATAAATAAGGAGGTTTTATATACGAGTTTTTCATTTTAAAAGACGGAGAGGTTTTAATGTTATGTGGCGTAATAAAAACGTTTGGATTGTTTTAATTGGGGAGTTTATTGCAGGTCTAGGATTATGGCTTGGTATTCTTGGGAACCTTGAATTTATGCAAAAATATGTCCCTTCTGATTTCATGAAATCAGTTATATTATTTATCGGACTATTAGCCGGTGTTCTAGTTGGACCTATGGCTGGCCGTGTCATCGATCAGTATGAAAAGAAAAAAGTTCTTCTTTACGCTGGGTTTGGTCGAGTTTTAAGTGTTATTTTCATGTTTTTTGCTATTCAATTTGAAAGTATCGCATTTATGATTGCATTTATGGTTGCTCTTCAAATTTCAGCAGCATTTTATTTCCCTGCATTACAATCTGTAATTCCACTCATCGTACGTGAGCATGAGTTATTACAAATGAACGGTGTACATATGAATGTTGGTACAATTGCTCGTATTGCAGGTACTTCACTAGGTGGAATTCTTTTAGTTGTGATGAGTTTACAGTACATGTATGCCTTCTCAATGGCAGCATACGCCTTATTATTCCTCTCGACTTTCTTCCTACAATTCGAAGACAAGAAATCAACAACACCAAGTAAACAAGCTGCAAAAGATAATAGCTTTATGGAAGTATTTCGTATTTTAAAAGGAATTCCTATTGCTTTTACAGCACTTATATTAAGTATCATCCCTCTATTATTTATAGCTGGGTTTAATTTAATGGTTATTAACATTAGCGAAATGCAACATGATCCTACGATTAAAGGGTTCATATATACAATTGAAGGTGTCGCATTTATGATAGGTGCCTTCGTAATTAAACGTCTATCTGATCATTTCAAACCTGAAAAATTACTATATTTCTTTGCAGTTTGTACTGCTTTTGCACATCTGTCATTGTTCTTTAGCGATATAAAATGGATGGCTCTTACATCATTTGGGTTGTTTGGGTTTAGTGTTGGCTGCTTCTTCCCTATTATGTCGACGATTTTCCAAACGAAAGTGGAAAAAAGTTATCACGGTCGCCTCTTCTCATTCCGTAATATGTTTGAGAGGGTTATGTTCCAAATCGTCTTACTTGGCACAGGCTTCTTCTTAGATACAATTGGGTTACAATATATGGTTCTCATCTTCGGAGTCGTTTCATTATTGATTATTTCTATTTCCCTCTCTAAGCAGAAACATTATGAAAAACAGCATTCGCAATCTGCGAATTTATAAAATAAACAAAGAAGTATGGATCTAATATTGAATCCATACTTCTTTGTTTTATAATACGCCTATTTATTACGTTTATTGAAATTACCTAAAGGAGTATCCTCCTTTAATTTCGAATAGATTATAAAAAGTACTCTTTATAAAAGGAGTGGTAAAATGTCTGATGGCATCGAAGTATTTATTGTCCTTCTCTTTGCAATTGCTCTGTTTAGCATCCTAAACTTTTTAGCCATTTCCTTATCTGGACATAGTTTTAAAAAAAGAATCGTGGCAGGTTTCATATTTTTACTACTGACTCCCATTATCTTTTTGACTATCGCAACATTTGCTTCTATATTCGATAAAGCAGGATTTGGCGCAGGTACGTTAGCCTTTATGATCGCAAGCGTATATATATTAAATGGAATAGTGATTCTGCTTTCCTCTTTATTTATGCTCAAAAAAGACATAACATAGGCTATGGTACTAGCATGAATCTGACTTTACACTAGATTCATGCTTATTTAATTTCTCCTAAATTTTTATATGAAATTAAATAATTCTTTAAAAAAATTTAAACTTTATTTATTATAATATCCCTATCGTATTCGCACGTTTATTCAAATTTAAAAGAAAGGAGCACAAAATGAAAAAGGTTCTACTTACAATTCCTATACTAATCATCCTACTTAGTGGATGCAGCAATAACGATATATACGGTTCTTGGGAAGTCGTTGACAATAAAAATGGTGAATGCCCTGTATATTATAAATTTGAAACAGTTGTCAAAAAAGAAAATAAAGAGGAAATTGTGCAAAATTTAGTAGAAATGCAAACAACAAAGAATAAAGACGATTTATATAAAGGCTCATTTGTCAAAAATTCTAATGTATATCACATTGATTATGGTAATTCATTTACATCGGACCAAACTTTAAAAGTTGCCGACGGTACACTAAATGTATACTTTTTGACAGCCGAAAAATTATGCACATATAAAAAGAAATGATTACATTTCAGAGGAGACGCAGAAAATATTTTCTGCGTTATTTCACTTTAGAAATCGGCCACAAAAATAGCCCTTGTTTTCGTATTCTTTTTCATTCAAAACATGAGAAATATACTTAATAAAAACTAGAGAATACCTTAAGTTATATAAAATGAATCCTATAATAGACATTTCAATTAACGCATCTACGCTATTTACATCGATACTTTTCAAAATAGGCTAATCCTTCCTCTAAATTTGTCAATCATTTTAATTTTCATAAAAAAATGATAAAATATAAACATGTGTTTTCAGAATAATTAAAAATGCAGAATGAAAGCACTGTTTTAGGAGGGGTTTTGATGACTTACACGTTAGCAACTAGAATGAAAGCATTCCAATCTTCTATATTTAGTGAATTAGGAGCCTATAAAAAAGAAAAAATTGCAGCAGGTCATAACATGATTGATTTGAGCATCGGAAATCCTGATATGCCGCCCGCTGATTTTGTAAGAGAAACAATGGTACATACAGCGAGTGAGAAAGAGAGCTACGGGTATACATTATCAGGTATTCAAGAATTTCACGAAGCTGTAACTGAATATTACAACAATACTCATAACGTTTTATTAAATGCGGATAAAGAAGTTTTATTATTAATGGGTTCACAAGACGGGCTCGTTCATTTACCTATGGTTTATGCAAATCCAGGTGATATTATATTAGTTCCTGATCCAGGATATACAGCTTATGAAACAGGTATTCAAATGGCTGGTGCAATATCTTACTACATGCCTTTAAAGAAAGAGAATGATTTCTTACCAGACTTAGAAGTCATCCCTGAAGAAATTGCCGATCAAGCGAAGATGATGATTTTAAACTTCCCAGGGAATCCCGTTCCAGCAATGGCTCATGAAGATTTCTTTAAAGAAGTAATCGCATTCGCGAAAAAGCATAATATTATCGTTGTCCATGATTTTGCTTATGCCGAATTTTATTTTGATGGTAATAAGCCAATTAGCTTCCTCTCTGTACCTGGTGCTAAAGAAGTTGGCGTAGAAATCAATTCTTTGTCAAAAAGTTATAGTTTAGCAGGTAGCCGTATTGGATATATGATTGGAAACGAAGAAATTGTTCGTGCACTTACTCAATTTAAATCTAATACCGATTACGGTGTATTTTTACCAATTCAAAAAGCGGCATCTGCAGCACTAAGAAATGGCGCTGCATTTTGTGAGAAAAACCGCAATATTTATCAAGAACGGAGAGATACTTTAGTCGATGGATTCCGAACATTTGGCTGGAATGTCGATAAGCCAGCTGGTAGTATGTTTGTCTGGGCAGAAATTCCACAAGGATGGACTTCTCTAGACTTCGCTTATGCATTAATGGATCGTGCGAATGTCGTTGTTACACCTGGTCATGCATTTGGACCTCACGGAGAAGGCTTCGTACGTATTGCACTCGTTCAAGATAAAGAAGTGTTGCAACAAGTTGTTGAAAACATTAGAAATAGCGGCATTTTCGTCCTTGAAAAAGTAAATGAATTAGTTAAAAATTAATTCCGGCTCCCCTGCTTAACTTTAGCAGGGGTATTATTAATTGGAGGTACTTTCATATGCATATTAAAGACACACTTCCCCATCGTTATCCATTTTTAATGATTGATAAAGTAACAAATGTAAAACAAGATGAATTCGTTACAGGATATAAACTCATTACAAATAACGAATGGTTTATAAATGATAGTCACAAACATATGCCTCATATGTTAATTGTAGAAGCACTTGCTCAGCTTAGTGCATTTGTACATACAAGTGATTCTGAAGGACTAGGATTCCTCTCCTCTTTAGATGGAGTTGAATTCCACGGAAAAGCATATCCCGGTGATAAACTTGATTTACATTATGAGCTAACGCGCAATCGCCGAGGTTTTGTTCTTGGTAAAGGTATTGCAACTGTAAACGACCAGCCTATTGTAACTATAGAAAAACTATTAATATATCAAGCAGATTAAAGTGTTCCTTATATCAGTTGGAAATATCTATTCTCAACCGATTAAGTAAATAGGAAAACATATTACGTAGTTAGGAGCAGGAAAATGGAACGTACTATCGGTATCGATGCTGGAGGCACATTAACGAAAATAGCTTATTTTAACAAAAAAAAGCTATTAACTTTTGAAAAATTTTATTCGCATGAACAACATAAAATAATAGATTGGATTAAAAACAACAATGGCATAAAACAAATATGTATTACGGGTGGTAAATCGAAACTATTACAGCAACTGCTTACAGGTTCATATAAAATAATAGAGCTAAGCGAATTTGAAGCTACTCTTGCAGGTGTCCAATTCATATTAAAAGAAGAACAACATACTATAAACAATTTTATTTTAACCAATATCGGTACAGGTACTTCTATCCATTATGTTTATAATGAACAATATATTCGCGCTGGTGGAACCGGAGTTGGCGGTGGGACTATTATGGGACTTTCAAAATTGTTAACAAATATAGATCATTTTGAAGATGTAATCCCTCTAACAAAGGTAGGATCTAGAAAAGAACTAGATATTACGGTTGGAGATATTTATGGTGGTATTCTTTCCCCTATCGATAATAACTTAACTGCTAGTAACTTCGGAAAAGCAGCCATTACAGAATCAAATAATAGTAGCTCCGATATACTAGCTACTGTACAAGGACTTGTTGGTGAAGTCGTTACTGCATTAAGCCTTCAATTCGCTGAAACAAAAAACATTGAACATATTATTTATATTGGTTCGACTTTATGTAATAACGTACAACTTCAACATATTATTAGTAGCTACACCGAATATCAAAATAAAACACCAATCTTTTTACAAGATGGTGGTAATAGCGGTGCAATTGGTGCATTACTTCATGCTACGAAATAAAAAGCTGACTTTTGTCAGCTTTTTAGAAATGGCACTTCAAATTCAATAATTGATTCCCCGTTCTCTCCAATTCGCTCCACGCTTATTCTATCAATCACACAATTTAACTTCCCAGGAAAACTAGGAATCTCCTTCACTACTTCAGCAGCTAATTCGGCACTTTCTTTTCTTCCGACTGTTACATGCGGGATGTACGGAATGTCTTCTTTCAAAAATTGTAATAAAGGTCCTGTATATAGAATATTATGTAGTTCCTCTATTTGTTCTTTCCCCTTTTCAACTCGTAAAAACAAATATTCTCTTTCACTTGTAATTTGATTCGTAAATTCAATTTCTATATTCTGTATCGGTTTTGATACATTTATAATATGTAATTTCAGCTCATCATTTGAAATCGAACTTTCAAATGGGAATACAATTGTAATATGCGGTGAAATTAATCCAAATAAAGGATCATATTTTTGCCTAATGTCCTCGATTTCGCTAATGAACATGTTGTTTAGAAAAAGTAAAATTGTACGCATTTTTATCCCCTCAACTTTTCCTCATTATAATATGTATCATATTCTATGACAGCCTGCCCTTCAACAACTTGTTTTGCTTACCTGTAAAAATAAAAAAACTTCTCAAATGAGAAGTTTTCATATAGCATGATTATTATTTTCCCGGCAAACTTTTCTAAACTTTATATAACAGGCAATTCTCCAAGGAAAAATATACGATACTGCAACAACATAAAATAATAAACCTATTGTTTGCTGATCTAAGTCAACAATATATTTTCTTGAACTGTATCTCAAAACGACAAGTGCAATAAAAGTAATTAAAAAAGCTGCACTTTTTTTCGTATAAATATTCCCATCATCTCTTCGTTCATAATTTGCTAATACTATAAGCGGCACAGCAAAAAGTACACCAATGAATACCGCTATAATTACTTGCAATATAGCTGGATGTACGGGACTTAAAAACCATACAATACCTGGTGTTAAAAATAGTAATGGCCATAAAATACGTTTTCCCGATCCCTTTATTGACTTATGCATGGAGCGATAACGACGCCAAAATATTAGTAGTGCAATGCATAAAAAGACGGTTATTAGTGAGGACGTGTCTCCCATATATTTTCCTTCTCCCTAAAAAAATAATCTATCACTATTTTAAACTGTTCGTTCAAATGATACTTTACGAATAAATATACTACTAGTTATGATATAAAGAATTGTTAATCCAATTGAAATAACAATAAAATAAGGGATATCTATTAAAGATACATCATTTGTAAATAACAATCCTTTTATCCCTACTTCTCCATACAGCACACTATTTGTTGAAAGGAAAAGCGACCCACCAATCATGAGACCAATCCATTGAAATCTTTGCTTAAAAATTACTACTACTTGAAAGAAACATGCTATCGTAACATAAAATAAAAATTGTAAAATAAACTGTTGTATTAATTGCTCTCCAAAGTTAATATTTACTAAGTTATATTTTATATCTTGTAAAAACAGTATTTGAAGGAATGAAAACAATGCGGATTGCAACACAATATAACAAATCGCTCCGATAAAATATTGTATTCTCGTTATACCAAATGAAACTGCTAAACGAAATAAATCATCTTGAACAA
Source organism: Bacillus sp. PK3-067 (assembly GCF_056738645.1). Lineage (NCBI taxonomy): Bacteria > Bacillati > Bacillota > Bacilli > Caryophanales > Bacillaceae > Bacillus > Bacillus sp. PK3-067. The sequence continues at coordinate 2,816,836 of NZ_CP096490.1, forward strand.
TGAAAACACTCCCTACTATAAAAATCATAATTGCAATTGAAGGATTATTGATAATTTCGGGTAAATAACCAACTTTCGCTTCATTTAAATGAGCAGCATATAAAGCTCCTTTTATTAATAAAGCTACAATCCAAAATATTAAAATTGCTTTATAATGAAAATTTATATGTAACCTCAATTGTTTCATTAACATCGTCATTCCACTTCACCACCAGTCATGTGAATAAATAGTTTTTGTAATGTAATTCTATCAATTACTAAACCTTCTTTTTCAAGAGAGTAACAATCTTCATTAGAAAGCTCTTCCCATATAACAGCAATGCCTTTATTCCCATAAATTTCTTTATTTATAACTTTTTTATTAATCAAGAACTCCTCCACTTTACCTTTTTGCCCTGAAATAATATGACCTTGTTGCAATAAATCTTCCACTGTTGATTGAACAACAAGTGCACCTTCTTTTATGATAATTACTTCTTCAATAACATGGGTTACTTCTTCTACCAGATGTGTTGATAATATAATTGTTCTGGGATACTCCCCGTAATCTTCTAGTAGTAAACTATAAAATAACTCACGATGTGCTGCGTCTAATCCTGTAGTTGGTTCATCAAAAATAGTAATTGTCGCTCTGCTTGCTAACCCTTTAATAATTCCTACAACTGTTTGCATGCCATGAGATAGTTTATGGTATTTCTCTGTTATATTAAGCTGAAATTTACCCGCCAGTTCTTCAGCAAACTTCTGATCCCAATTTTTATAAAACATGTTACATATCTTAAAAATTTCTTTTACGCTATAACTTAAATGAGACTCTTCTTTTACTCTAACGAAACAAATATTTTGCATCGCTTTACTATTTTCAAAAACATCTTCACCAAATATTGATACACTTCCACTACTTGAAGTAATTTGTCCTGCTAGTAAATTTAATAAAGTCGTTTTCCCTGCTCCGTTCCTTCCAAGCAAACCATATATTTTATTCTCTTCCAATGAAATCGTTACTTCATTTACAGCTATTTTCTTTTTATACTTTTTCGTTACATCTTTCGTTTCAAGTGCAATCATCCCTCTTTCCCCTCCTTCGTAATCTTTTGAATCATATCCATCAATTCATCTTTTGATATTTCTAGTACTTTCGCTTCTTCCCACACTTTAGGTAAATATTCAGTCATAAAAGTATTTTGTCTTTTTTTTAGTACAACTTCTTTTGCTCCTTTTGCAACAAACATCCCGATCCCTCTCTTTTTATATAAAATCCCCTCATCCACTAATACATTCACCCCTTTAGCTGCGGTAGCCGGATTTATTTGTAACATCTTCGCAAATTGATTTGTCGATGGAACTTGTTCTTCTTCAAGCAATATGTCTTTTAAAATATCAGATTCAATCGTTTCTGCAATTTGTATGTATATTAATTTATTTTGTTCTAGAGTCGGCTTCACATTTTCACCACCTTAGGTTCATAGGTTCATTACTTATGTAATTAACCATATCACATAGAATTATTTTTTTCCATAAATTTCTTTTACAAAAAAGAGAGTCATTCAATTAAGAATGTCTCTCTTTCTAAAAATTCGAAGTTTCAACTCTTGTTCTCAAATTCTTTTCATTTATACCATTTTGACAAAAATTAAACTGTTGTCCCTCAATACATTTTGTACGATCTACTACTTGCCCTAAATGATAGCTTGTATGCTCAACCAAATGTAATAGACTTTGAAGATCAATATGCCTTTTTTCTTCCCAGACCTGTATATATGCTTTGCCCCACTCATCAAATATTTCTTCAACAGTTTTTAACAAAGCTTCAGAGCTTATTTGTTTCACTGGAAAATATTCTTCAATTCCATTTTCAAAAACTGTATTTGGATCCTTATAACGCCTTGTATTTCTCTGTAAATGTTCACAAATATGTAGTACGATTCCACCAATTGAATTAACAGAGGTCTCTTTTTTCCACAAATCTTCTTCACTAACGAGCCTAATTGCCTGTACTAATTTAGGTAAATAATGATCCTGCATTCTATGATAAGAAATTTTGTATACTAACTCCATCTTCTCCCCTCCATTATTTCAACTGGCTCACTGGATATTTAGCAAATAAAGACTTCCGAAAATCTTTATCTTCCACAAGCATTTTAATTTTTTCTTCATTGCCGTTAAAGAACTTTATAACTTTATTTTTATCCCATATATCTTTTTCTTTTGGAAAATCATCGAATTCCCTATGCAAAATTGATAACATTTCTTCCCTCGTTATCTTAAAGTTTTTATTTTCCATTTGAAACTCATAAGCTTTTGCGTTTGGTACTAAAATTACTAGATAGGTAGCATTAAAGAGAAAATTCTTCTTCATCGTATCTTTCTCATCAAACCAATACGTCTCAATCATTTCTTCTGTAAGAGCTCCACTCTCTTTTGCACCATAGTTCACTTTTATATTTTCATTTTCTAAACTTATACTTTGAACTGTTCCACCACCGGGTAAATGATTAACAATTGCAACCACATCTGAATTATTACCAACGTATGTCCCAGTATATTTCTTAAAATCATCTGACCTAACATCATATATATCTTTTATTCTTTCTCCGTTAGAACAAGCCGCAATGAATAAAAAAATTGTTAGCATAACGATTATGTTATGATGCATATATTTCATTTAGCATCCCCCATTTTTATCGATATTTCGTTAATTACAATATTTACTTTCAAATCCCTTTTTAAATATACGCATTTTAATCAAAATTAAAAATTTTCATTTTTTATGTTTACAATTATCCATTAATTGTATATACTTACTAACGTAAGAAAAAAATTCTAAAAGGAGGTCGAAGGAAATGATGAAATTACAATTACATGCATTAACTTTAGCGTTAACTGCACCTGTGTTTTCTGGACAATTAAATATGAATTCGACCACCCTAATGGAGAATTGAAAATCGTACTTTATTTCATTTAATTCATAAATTCGCCACAGGAGGTCGTATACTTTCCTGTGGCTTTTTCACGCCCAGCCATAGGAGAACTGTATCTTCCTGTGGTTTTTTTGCGCGATTTTTTAGTCTCTTACATTATTTTTCTAAGAAAGGAGCAACATTCAATGACTATTAGCGTATTGTTTTTAAGTATTACGATTCAAAGAAATACAATTTCCAAAGATGAAATTCTTCATAATGAGCAAATTGAAAAAGCTATGAATGATGTTAAGGAGCGCCAAGCACTTTACTGTGATCACCTGTAATTCCTTTTTGAAAGGAGGAATTCATTTATGACTTTTCATATTTTCTTTTTTACGACTGTGCTTCAAAAACATACTTTATCTGAAACTGAAATCAATCGTAAACAACAGTTAAAACAACTGACTGATAAAATAACTGACATTAAAAGTTCATACTACACTCAAATGTATTAAAAATATATTTTAAAGGGGTAATATATTCATGAAATTTAAAGCATTCTTTTTAACAATCACCATTCAAAAACGTAAGCTTTCACAGAAAGAGATTTTACGTGAACAACACATCCAAAGCATTATGGACGAAGTAAAAGAGCGCCAATCTTCTTATTACACTCGTCTTTTCTAAATCACTTATAAAGGGGTAATTATTTTATGAAATTTAAAGTATTCTTTTTAACCATTACCATTCAAAAAAATAAATTTTCCGAGTCTGAAATGCTTCATGAGCGACAAATTAATCAGGCTATGGATTCTGTAAAAGAAAGACAAAGTCATTACTGTAGTCACCTATAATTTCTTATTACACTCGTTTTTTCTAAATCATTTATAAAGGGGCAATTATTTTATGAAATTTAAAGTATTCTTTTTAACCATTACCATTCAAAAAAATAAATTTTCTGAGTCTGAAATGCTTCATGAACGACAAATTAATCAGGCTATGAATTCTGTAAAAGAAAGACAAAGTCATTACTGTAGTCATCTGTAATTCCAATTCGAAAGGAGGAATTCACATATGAAGTTTCACCTTTTCTTTTTAACCATTATCATTCAAAAAGAAACAATATCTCAAAATGAATTAAAACAAGAAAGACAATATAAACAAGTTATTAATGAAATTCGAGATCGTAGAAGCAAATACTACACTCACCTTTAATCGTTTAACTATATGGAATTGAAAGGAGTCGATTATGATGTTGATAGCACGCTGTAAGGAAATGATTTGGATAGTTCAGAGGGATTCCACATAGTTTTATAGAGCTTATACCACACAAGTTTATCACTGAATTTGATGTATAAAAAATATATAATAAAATCAAATCAACCCAATGTTAATTATTTATTTATAAACAAAAGATACACCACTTAAAAAGCGGTGTATCTTCCTCAGTTTTTACTATTTTCGGTTACTTCTCTTCGTCTTAAACAATCTCATTAAGTTCGAAACAACTGTTTTTGTTACTGCATAAACTGGTACTGCTAAAATCATTCCGATGATTCCAGCAAAGTTTCCTACCCCTAAAATTAGGATAATAATTGTTAATGGGTGGATGTTTAATTTCGAGCTCATAATACGTGGTGAAATAATATTACTTTCAAACTGTTGTACAATTGTTACGATAATAATTACGTATAAGGCTTGCATCGGAGATACGAACAGTCCTACAATAACAGCTGGTGCTGCCCCGATAAATGGACCTAAGTTAGGAATGATGTTTGTAAATGCTGCGATAATTCCTAAAACGAAAGCGTACGGTAAATCGATAATTAAATAACCGATAAAAGTAAACGCACCTACAAATATACAAACGAGCGCTTGCCCTTGAATATATGCAGATAATGTTTCGTTCGTTTCCTTAATGATACGAAGCCCCTCTTCACGGTAAGACTCTGGTAATAAACTTACCGCTTTTCCTGGAAAGGCATGTCCATCTTTAAACATGTAAAATAAAATGAACGGTACAGTAAATACAACTAATGCAACGTTCGTGATAATACCAAATAAAGCCGTTGCACTCGACGTAATTGTATTTGGTATATCTTTTAAGTATTCAATCGCATTTTTTTCAATTGTTTCAATGGAAACGTAGTTTTGTGTAGATAACCATTCAAACAACCTATGATGTGATAATTCTTGTATGTATACTTTTCCCTCTTTTATGTAGCCTGGCATATTTTTTACTAAGTCCATTAGCTGTTGTGAAATCGTAGGAACAACTACTCCAACGCCAACCGCAGTTAATGTTATGATAAAAAGATATAACAGCAATATCGCTAAATTTCTAGGTACTTTTTTATTCTCCAAAAAGATTAATACAGGATTAAATATGAAGTATAAAAAAAGCGCGATTAAGATTGGGAAAAATAATGTTGATATGAAGATACCAATCGGTTGAAATAAAAATGATATTTTTGTGCAAATAAATATGATTCCTACAACCATTAGCACTTCTAATGTCCAAAAGTGCACTTTTGATTTCAAAAAAACGGCCTCCTTTAAACTAGCACTTCTCTTCATTGTACCAAAATAAGTATGAATTTCACATAATATTTTCCTTTACAATATTCCAAAATACCGATAAATACACTACAATGAGATTACATACAAATTTGCAGGTAAAGGTGATAAAAATGACACAATGCATCATATGCAGAAAAGATACGAAAGAACTTAGTGAACAATATGTCATTCCAGAAATATTATGTGGATATTATTTCACAAACTCAATTTGTGATACTTGTCATGAACAAATGACAACAAATATTGATCGTCCTTTAATTAGGCATAAATTGAGTCAATTTAAGATTGAACAAATGAAAAGACAAATTGATTCCCCACTCTATACGAATGAGCACGGTGAGGAACTTGCGGCTGCTGAGACTGATGTTGTCGAAGTAAGCGACGAAATTCTTTATTCTAATGCATTAATTATGAAACTATGTAAAAAGCACGATATTTCCTTACATAATGAAATTTGGAAAGAGGAACGTGTAACGAAAGTAGCGAGTTCTATTCAACGGGAATTACTATTAGATAACCGTAAATATAAAATGAGTATATTAAAAATGGCTTATACATTCGCTGTACAAGCAGTTGATGGCTACTTTGAAGATCAAGATGCGATTGATATTTCTACCATTCTCTCAAATGCAGATTTCGTGGAACTAAAAGAAAAAAGTATTGTACGTGATTTAAGCAAAAGTTCTTTATGGAATACGTTAAATACAAGTAGTGAAAATCATTACTTTATTTTACTTAGCGATAAAGACGGTCTGTTTTGCTTCATTCGTTTGTTTGACATCTTTGATGTTGTCGTTCATTTATCAGAAAAAAGATTTGACCTTCCATCACCCATTGTCGGTGTAAATAATGTGAATACACAGAAATTTTATGTCCAAAGTTTAAAACAGTATATGGATGGGCTGTTCAAAGAAAAAGCACCTACTATATAATAGATACCAGAACATACGGTCTCCTTTCTTGATGAAAAGACACTGTGTTATAATGAGTATGAAAAGAACAATACAATCACATAAACCAATTATAAATTGTATATAAATAAAAAAGACTAGTGTGCGGCTACACACTAGTCCACGTAACTTAGCAGATTGGATTGTTCATTTATCCTATTTGTTTCTTACAAACAAAACAACCCACATTCTATAGGCATAGGTGGGTTGTTATTTTTTGAGCTTGTCTATTAAAACGACGACGAACGTTAACAATGCAACGAGAAACAGTCCACCCTGCAGTAGCAACGCTATTTCACTCACGTATTATCACCCCCCTCCTACTCGGAGAAGTGATAATTGAACAACCAACCGCACCTTAAGTTACCCTTTGATTTTACCATATTTTCTAATAATTTACGATGAAAACCCGCAAGCGAATAACTTGCGGATTTTTTATACCCTATTAACAGGCAGTAAACAAAATGAAGCAATAAATAAGTGAAACTTTATTTCTCACTATTTTTTTAATGCATATGCATCAGCAATCATTTCACCAACAATTTTATTTTCTTCTTTCTTCTTGTCTTTCAATAATGGGAATAACAATTCTGCCACTTCATACGCTTCTTCTAAATGCGGATATCCTGATAAAACAAACGTATCAATTCCTAACGACTCATATTCTTTTATCCTTTCTGCTACTGTATGCGGATCGCCTACAAGTGCAGTACCTGCCCCACCTCTTACAAGTCCGATACCAGCCCATAAATTAGGGCTTATCTCTAACGACTCTCTCGTACCTTTATTTAAATGTGTCATCCGTTTTTGACCAACCGAATCATATCTTGCAAATGTCTTTTGAGCAAGCTCAATTGTTTCATTATCCACATATTGAATTAAACGTTCGGCCTCTTCCCATGCTTCTTCTTCTGTCTCTCTTACAATTACGTGTAATCTAATGCCAAATCGGACTGTACGCCCCTTCTCTTCTGCAAGTTTTCTTACTTCTTCTACTTTTTCTTTTACTTGCTCTGGCGGCTCTCCCCACGTTAAATATACATTACTATGTTCAGCTGCTACTTCTTTTCCAGCAGCTGATGATCCTCCGAAATATATAGGAGGATATGGCGTTTGAACTGGTGGGAATACAACTTTACTATCTGTAACTTGAATATGTTTTCCTTCTAAAGAGATCGTTTCACCTTGCAATGTCGATTTCCAAACTTTTAAAAATTCATCCGCTGCTTCATACCTTTCATCATGATCAAGATATAATCCATCTCCTTGTAGTTCAACTGGATCTCCTCCAGCTACTACATTAATAAGCAGTCTCCCATCTGAAATTCTATCAAATGTAGATGCCATCCTCGCTGCAACTGTAGGGGACATTAGTCCTGGTCTCACTGCTACTAAAAATTTTAATTTTTCTGTTTCAGCAGCAAGAGCTGAAGCTAACACCCAAGGGTCTTCACATCCTTGACCAGTTGGAAGTAAAACACCCGTATATCCTAAATAATCAGCTGCCGCAGCAACTTGCTTATAATAACCATATTCAGCTGCTCTTCCTCGTTTTGTCGTTCCTAAATATCGACCATCTCCATAAGCCGGAATAAACCATAATAATTCCATGCCTTTACACACCCCTTATTTATTTTGAATCGTATACTAACACATTCTATATAAATTACCCCTAATAATTTATATGTTAATTCCCAGTCTCACCTTTAAAATTATCTCGCCATCTTAAAAACTTCGCTTCTAGTAAACGTACTAGAGAGTCAGAAAACTTCCCAACAAATGCAAAGATAATTATGCCGACAAATACGATATCTGTATTTGAAAATTGCCTTGCATCCATAATCATATAACCAATACCTTCTGTAGATCCCATAAGTTCTGCTACTACTAAACTCACCCATGCAACACCTAACGATAACCTTGCTCCTAGTAAAAGGTTAGGCAATGCAGATGGTAAAATGAGTTTCGTAATTAGTTTTCTTTTGCTAAACTCTAACACTCTCGCTACATCAAATAACTTTGAATCCACACCTCTAATACCTAAAAATGCGTTTACGTATAAAGGAAAAAATGCACCATCTGCAATTAATAACACTTTCGATGTTTCACCAAAACCGAACCATAATACGAAAAGTGGCGCAACAGCTAGATGAGGTACAGTTCTTAACATTTGCACAGATGGATCTAAATATTGCTCACTTCTCGTTGAAAATCCAACAATCGTTCCTAAAATGATTCCTAAGCCCCCACCAATAAAGAAACCAGCCGCAGCCCTGAATACACTAATACTTAAATGGCCGAATAACTCTCCTGTTTTAATAAGCTCTTGGAAAGCTAAAAAAATATCTAATGGTGTTGGTAAAACTGTTTTAGAAACAAGGCCGAATACGCCAGCTAACTGCCAAATTATTAATATAATAACCGGTATAGTAATTGCCCTTACTAAAACTTTTACATTTAACTTTCGCACATTCTTAACTCTGTTTTTCTCAATCGTTATACTCGCTGGTTTCATAACAGCTTTCGTATTTTCCACTTTACAAAACCTCTTTTCACTTCGCTTTCAATGCTTTTTCTACGAAAGAATTATCTACAACTTTTTCCGCCTTAGTTTCTTTCTTTATAGAACCAAGCTTATATTGAAAATCCGCTGTCTTTTGTTGTTCTGCTATTATTTCCTTCGTTACCGGAACTAAAATTGGTTTGTCGTGATTAAACACTTCTTTTACGATCTCCGCATCTATCTTTTTTACAGAAGTATATACTTTTATTGCTTCATCTAAGTTAGCATCTTGCCATACACGTGCTTTCTCATAAACTTTGAGGAATTTCTCAACTAATTCTGGATGTTCTTTCGCAAATTTTGTTCTCGTAATTAAAAATTCTGGTGAAGAGACATTTAATGTTTCACCGTCTGCAATCACCTTCGCACCTTTATTTAACGTATGTAATGATATGAAAGGGTCCCAAATCGCCCATGCATCTACTGATCCTGATTCAAATGCAGGCTGCGCTTCATCTGGTTGTAATTGAATGACATTTACCTCTTTTGCATCAATCCCTTCTTTATCAAGTGCTCGATACAATAAATTAAAGGCACTACTTCCTTTTGCTACTGCAATTTTTTTACCTTTTAACTCTTTTACACTCGCAATCTTGCTATCTTTTTGAACGAGAATTCCAGTTCCTTTTCTCGCATAACTTGTATTGGCGATTTCGGTAAATCCAATACCTGCTGCTTGCGCTGAAATGACTGGAGAATTCCCTACTTCACCAAAGTCTAATCGGTTTGATGCGATTGCTTCAAAATAAGGAGGTCCACTTTGGAACTCTGTCCATTTCACTTTAACTCCTTCTTTTTTAAACTCCTCTTCAAACCACCCCTTTTTCTTTGCTAGTAATAGCGGGCTTAACCCTTGCTGTATACCAATTTGTATTGTTACATCTTCTTTCTTACTACTTGCTGTACTTTTTTCACATCCTAATAAACATACTGATATAGCTAAAGCAAAAGAAAGAATTTTAAATTTTTTATACATATAAAATCACCCTTTTCCTATATACTTGTTTGAATCAACCCTCCATATTCAAACTGCTGTAATACTTTCGTTCGAAGTTGTTGGAACGATTGAGAAGTTTTATTTCGCGGATAAGGCAAATTATTTTCAATCACTTTATGTATTTTCCCTGGTTTTGCACTCATAATGATGATTCGGTTTGAAAGATATATCGCTTCGTCTATATCATGTGTAACGAATATCATTGTTGTTTTCTTCTGCTCCCAAATATTTAGCAATACTTCTTGTAAATGACTTCGAGTAAAAGCATCCAGCGCTCCAAAAGGTTCATCAAGTAATAATACATTTGGATCTCTTAATAACGCTCTCGCTATCGCAACACGTTGTGACATCCCGCCTGAAATTTCTTTCGGATACGATTTTTCAAAGCCATCTAACCGAACGATTTCAACCCATTCTCTCACCTTATCTTTCACATACTTATCTTTTAACGACAAATCTGCCGCTATATTTTCTTCAACTGTTAACCATGGAAAAAGCCTATGTTCTTGAAAAATAAAACCTTGTTTCTTGCTCGTTTTTAAGATAGGCTCCCCGTCAATAACAACTTCACCTTCAAAATCATTATCTAGACCTGCAACAATTTTTAGTAATGTACTTTTTCCGCACCCACTCGGACCAATTACTGTAACAAAATCCCCTTCCTCTAATTGAAAATTAATATTCTCTAGCACTTGAACCGTACCAGTTTGTTTCAAAAAATATTTTGATACCCCATCAATTGAAACAGTCATTTCTTCCCCCCCTTAAAATGATTCATATAAATGAACAGATTCAGTATTTGTGCAATAAAAAAACCAAAGGCATTTTATCTGTTGATAAAATGCCTTTGGTTTCTCCAATCAGCAATACGTTATGGAATTAAGTACATATTATACAAATATTTCCGATAAGTCAACTAGGTTTTATTAAAACATACATATGATTTGTTTGAACATTTTACTTTTGTTTATTTAAACGACGTTTACTTACTATTTTTTCTGATCTTTAATCCACTGTAACCAATAAGAAAACTCACACGCTAAATGCATTTGATGGGATTTAATTAGACTATTAGGACAAAGGGCTGGGAACTCAACAACTAGACTTACTTCTATCCCTGTATCAGTATCTTTAAATTGATGTCGAACTCCACCAATAGTAGTACCATCTTTCATACGTGCAACACCTGTTGATTGGTATTGATAAGATTTATCTCTCGGTGTTTTCAATCCGGTTTCGTCACCAAAAACAATGAAAAATTGAACTGGAAACGGAGAATTACCAGTAGTTTCGATAACCTCTAATTCATTTTCCCCAAAGGGTCTTAGTACATAGTAATCAGGACAAGCAGATAAATTCACTTTGTTATTTTCACGTGATTGTTCAAGCATCAAACTATCAATTCCATGTATGGCTTCTTCTGCTGTAATCCCATCTAAATAAATACTAGTTTTTGAAAATTTTCGTCTATCGCCAGATAAAAGAGTACAGATACGCATACCTATTGCACTTAATCTAAGTTTTGATTTCAACTTTTCGTACATTTCATTGTATGTATATCGCAACTTTATTTCCGTTAGCTGTTTTATCATGACGTCTGTATCATTTATTTCAGGCTCTTTATGTCCTAATATATATAATACTTTTTTTATCCGTTCTCTTTTCCATTTTATAAGTTGCTCTTGGGAGATATTATTTCCATCGATAATAATTTTCATAAACTTTCTCCTTCCTTTTGATTGTATCGTAGTGTAGTTAATACTAAATTAACCATTTCATGTTTTGTATCTAGATTCAACTTTACTTCTGAATGAGCAATACTGCTAAGACCGTATAGAATAAACCCAGAAGCTAATAATGAGTTATCAGTATAAAAAACCTCTATGTTTACTCCCTCTTCAATTACTTGTCTAATTAACGGTTGCATACGTGCGAATAATTTCTGTTCCAGTTGAAAATGTTGTTCCGTCTGAAACGAACTCACATTTTTATAGGGTGCTAACTTTTCAATAAATGTCCAAAATATATCTAGTGAATCTTTCATCTTTTGCATGACAGACCGTTCATTTGAAACAAGTATTTCTTCAATTAACTCCATATTTTTCACAATACAGTCATTTAAAACTTCATCAACAAAATTCTCTTTAGACTTGAAGTAATAATAAAATAAGCCCGTTGCTACACCTGCATGATTCACAACATCTTTTATGCCAAATCCTTTCATACCATTTTTCATATATAGTTCAAAACCAATATCCATTAACTCTTGGCGTCTTACATCTGGTTCTTTTGATATTCTTTTCATACGTCATCTCCTACAATGTTTTCACCACGACTGAATCTGATTCAATCATAAACGACTGAACTTGATTCAGTCAATATTATTTCATAAATTTAAAATCGATTTAATAACTAAGCGACGAAATTTCTACAAAAAAAGAGTAATCTCAAGAGATATGCTACTAACCTTAGATTGATCAAAAAAGTTAGATCATATAACTTGAGACTACTCATTTCCATTCAAAATATTTATGTAATTAAATTTTATTTCCTCCGCACCCTGGCTGTCTCCAAAACTATTGGTGGAAGCTCTTTTTGAATGATTTCTTTTAATTCATAAAGAGCTTTCTTCACATAACCACCTTCGAAATTTCCTAATGGTTCTGGTAATTCATCCTCATCCAATATGAAATATTCTCCATTTGGAAGTACCATAATATCGATGATTAAATCTTCAAAGGAAACCACTTCATCTTTTATTTGTGTGTTTTTTACGATATTAAAATAGGAACCTAAATACTTTCCTTTTATATCTCTCCATACGTATAAATTGTACGGACGATCTCTCCAGTAATATGCGATTGTATAACTCCCTTTTGGGATTGTTAACTTAGTATCATTTGCAGTCATTGTAAATGAATACTGCACCTCGTGAAATAAAACGATACTTTGTGATTGCTTTTCAAGTAATAAGCAATTGTGATCTACTATTGTTGAGTTATACCGGATTTTTCTTTCTATAATTTCAATTTTCGATGTAAGTAACTTATTCATTATTTTGTTTCCCCTTATGCTAGTTCTATCCTCAATTATATCTATTTATGTAGTGATAAAGAAGTGTATAGTTTTTTATATAATGATTTATACAAGTACATAATAAAAACTCCTTCTTATTTAGAAAGAGTTTTTCACTATCCATGTTTCATATTTTTTCACTTCTAACGGAAACTCATTTGTTTTCATGCAACTAACAGTACTATTACTCATGTTTTAACTTTTCCTTAACCGCATCATAAAATTTTCGTTCTTCATCAACATTTAAGTAAACACGACTTACTGTTTTAGAAAAGCCGTATAACAACTGCGCTTTCACTGGCTCTTTTAATGTTATTTCAAAAGTAGCAGGTTCTTTTATGAACTCCATAACAGTTGCATCCAATACCTGCTTCCCTTCTTTTGCCGTTAGCAATTCACCCTTGTAGAACGCAATATTATCAATTTGTGTAAATGGCATAACAATTTTCTTTCCTAATCCGATTTGAATGATTACTTGTTCTTCTGTTACGACAAGTGGATTTTTGCGCATCGCTTGTATTTCAGCTATAAAATAAATCATCGCGTATACATTTAAAATAAGTAAAATCCATGCTATTACTGGATTCCACTGATGTAGTAAATAATGAAAACCAATGCTTTCAATTGCTGTTGCGTGAATAATCATGATATACACACCTATAGCACCAGTCTTTTTATGATATGAGTATACAGATTTACCTGTTGGTACTTTTTCACGCCACGATAAAAACGCATAATAGATTAACTTACACTCTGTTAGAATGACATCTATTAACTTACCTCTTTTCATAGTAGTGTCAAACGCTGCATCAATTGCATAAGAAAAGGAATAATTTTCTCTTCTATATTCTTTATATTTTTTTATTATTTTAGGAAGCACTCTAACAATTTTATAGAGAAGGAATAATTCTAGACCTACAAATGCAATTTCAGCCGCAACAATAATATAAGAGATGAATGAAAAAGCTTGTAAATAATCACTTGGAATAATAAATCTTGCAAAAATATAACCAGCTATTACAACAGGAACTATATATGTTAACGAGTATCTTTTTCGAATAATGAAGAAATATGTGATGATTGGAATGACAAACAAGCAATCTAATAATGACCCAAGCACAACTTCTTTCGGCGCAACTGGTACAATTGGAAGGGCATACAATAAATAGTTTGATAGCATAATTAAAGAGACGAGTCCAATCCAAATACCTTTTCGCCTTCGTGATAGTGTAACCTTCATACGTTCACTCCTTTATTTAAAAACCTCATTTAAATGGTCTTTATAAAATGAAATGGCACGTTCAAATTCTTTTACTTCCTCTACTTTCACGACAGTTTCAAGTAATAATTTCATCGCTGATTCGTGATCGTTTACGTTATATTTTGCTAATGATAAAAATACTTTCATCGGAGCGTTCTCTGGAAATTTTTTCACCCCAGCTTCTAATACTGTAATTGCCTTTTCATATTCCCCTATACAACGATATGTACTTCCTAAACCAATATAAGCACCGCAAAGCGATTCGCCATCAAGTCCATTTGCGATTGCCTGCTCATAATACGGAACTGCTTCTGTTTCTAGCCCCATTACATCATGTATCCACGCACACTGATACAGTACTTCTGCATCCTTTGTAAAGTTTGTTAATCCTATAAGCATCTCTTTAGACTGCGCATATTTCTTTTCATTTCTAAGTTTAATAGCTTGCTTTAATAAATGTTCCATAGAATCCACTCCTCACCAATTATTCTGTGTATAGCTCTTGATTGGTATACGCTTCACATTCGTGTAAAAGTAAAATTCCCACCAATTAAAGTTTCGCTTACTTATTACTATGCGGATTCATTCTCATCTAAAAACTTAATTTTAAAAAGCAGTGACACGATTACATAATACCTCTAAGCTTTTGACAATTTCTTTCGCTGTTTCATCTTTCCCATTACACAACTTCCCTTTACCATCCTGTCCAATTACATAATGCACAGCCCCGCGCGAATATAAAGAATGTGGTGAATTCGCAATCATTACATTCGCCCTTGCTTCTTTCATTCTATTTTTTGCTCTTTCAAACAGTTCTTCTTCATTTAAATCACTTTCAAGTTTAAAACCAACAAGTACTGTTTCTGGGTCCCATTCTTTTATTTGTTTTAATACCTTTGGAGCCTTTTGAAAGTGAATAATCGGTGCTATATCACTTGAAATTTTTCCGTTCATATTAAGAACATTACCATCTTGATCACAAATTTTCTCTACAATCCAATCTGATCCAGCCGCTGCCATAATGACTGCATCAACCTTTTCATGTGATATGATACTTTTCATTTTATCTTGTAAATCAACGATTCCTTCAAATGGATGTAATTCTAACCCTCTATGTACATCACTCGGTTTCTCCGCAAAATAACCGTGTAAATATATAACATGTGCCCCTTTAGCTAGAAGTTCTTCTGCGATTATCCTTCCGATTGTACCTTTGGCCATATTCGTATGCCCGCGTACTTGATCCCATTTTTCTAGACAACCACCGCTCGTAATTAATACCTTTTTCCCCTTCATTGTAACCATCCCTTACTAATTTTTCTTACGAAACCATTCTGTTCCAAAGTCAACTATATCACGCTGTTTCATTAGACGACACGTTGCATTCCCTATCTTCCCATTTTTTACAGTTCCTTTTCGCTCAAACTCCACACCAATTTCTACAAACTTCTCAGATTCGTAATCCATTTCAACAAACTCTTTCCACACTCTTTCACCGTTTTCTATAATAGGTGCTCCTACTTGTATTAACTCACATGCACCAGAACGCACCTCGGATAAATGAACAGACGTATTGGAATCATATCCAACACCAATTAATAATACGTACCCGTCTAAATCATATATTTTTCTTAATGGAGATTCTTCTCCAAAGCTCATTGATAACGAATGGTTCATTGTTATTTCTACTGCATGTTTTCCCCATGCAGCAAAACTTCCTAACGGATGATTACTACGTACTACATTCGGATATGTACGAAAACATTCAACTATTTCACCCATTCCCCTTGTTGGGGTTATACGTGAATCAAATGCTGGGACGTTATCTCGGATAATTTGCCACCAGTCTTCCGGTACAGGTGGTCTTGACCAATGTTTCGGATCGGACAAATCCGAAGATTGCGTTGGCATTATTATCGTTCCTTCTTCCGTAACAACTTTCATTAATGCTTCTACTACAGCAACGGCACCACCAGATATCCACCCGATAGAACTTAGTGATGAATGAACGATAATTGTCATTCCTTTTTCGACTCCTAATGCTTTTAAATCTTTTGTTATTGTTTCGATTGTATTTGGAAATTGTGTACTTGCTACTATTTCATTCATTTTCATATTGGTTCCCCCACTAGCCACGTAAATTTAAACTTTTATATAAATATATTATCATATTTTTCTTAATTTTTAACTTAATCATATTCATTACTACAAAAATATGTATATTATTATACTGAAGCCTCAAAACTCTATTAAAATCGTAGATAATGATGAGCGAGAGTTTTTTTGAAATGAAGAAAAATGTAAATCCTATTTTTTCAAACTATACTCCATATGCATATTTTATACTATTTTTCCATGTAACAATGAAGTCTTTCTATCCCTGGATATTTTTCTCCTAAACTTTTAACTTGAAAACCAATTCTTTTATAAAATTCTACCGCCCCATCGTCTGTCTCCGCTTCTATATAAGTCAATTGATATATCCTTACCACTTCTTTAATCATTTGCAGTGCAATTCCTTTTTGACGATAATCTGGAGCCACTGCTATATGACATATGCGTGCTTTAGTTTCTCCGATTATTTCAATACCTAGACAAGCTTTTTCTTCATATTTGTACAAAGTCCCTTTATTACTTTGATAAAATATTACTGCTTTCTTTAAGCTTATTTCATTTGGACCGACGGCATATTGTAGCACATTTAATATTGAATCTTTCTCAATTTGTTTAACACACTGTAAATTCATACTTTCATCCCTTTCTATGAAAAAAGACTAGCTCTTAATAAAAAGAGCTAATCTCATTACGCCGTTATTTTTTCTTCTTTTTTTACAACGACAGCCACATAACTATGAAGTATCATTCCAATAATAACGAGACTCATACCAATCCAAGATAATGATGATGGAATTGGTGCAGATAACCAAATCAACTCTCCTACTAGCGCAAATAAAACTTCACCAGACTGCGTCGCTTCCACTGTTGCTAATTTTTGCGGATCATCTTTCACAAGATCTGTTGCAAAGAAAAATAATACTGTCGCGATTAACCCAGAGCTAACTGCTACAATAAAACATTGAAAAACTTGGCTACTTGACGGTAATCCGCCTGTTGATACTTCGTAACCAGATAATAAAAACCAAAATGGTAAACTTGCTAATGTCATACCGAGTACTCGCTGAAATACATCTAATTCCCCTTTACAAACTTGCATCATTTTTCTATTTCCAAGAGGATACGCAAATGCTGCAATAAGTACAGGAACTACACATAAAACGGTTTCACGAATACCTAATGAAGAAGCATGTTCTACTTGCATGAGAACGACACCGAATAAAATAATGCCCGACATTACTAATTCCTTCATCGGAAGTTTTTTATGTAGTGGATCCACCGCAAAAAATGGTGTTAACAAAATCCCTGCAACGATTGTAATTTGCCATGTTGATGCAACGAGCCAACCTGGTCCGAACGCTCCAGCAAAACTAAGCGGTGCATAAAAGAGACCAAATCCAACGATACTCCACACTAACCATTCTTTCGGATTGTTTTTCATATATTGAAAGAGTTGCTTTAAGTTCCCTCTATACATAACAATAAGTAATAGCATTGGAACCATAAAATAATACCGTAATGATGCACTCCAAATCCAGCTTCCACCTTCTAAGTCCATTGCCCTGTTCAAAACAAAAGTAAAGGCAAAGAAAAATGATGCCAGTATTCCTATAACAATTGCTTTCATTGTAAAACCCCTTGTATTTAATTTTTTATCTCTATGACATATATTTTAGTATACGCGATGAAAAATCTACATTCAAACTTACATTTCACTTTGGGATGATGAAGGAATTGTAGTAGATTTACATGGGAATAAAGTGCATTGGTATGAAATCGAGGCCATTACATGTCAAAATTTTCAAGGGTCAAAATCTACTTTAATCTCGACCCACTATACTCACCATGAAAATATACGCATCCGCTATAAAAGATGGCTACCAACTATTGCACATTCAATTTACTGGTTTTCTATTGAGAAACCAAAAGATTATCATAAAAATTTAATGATAGCTTGGGAAGAAAAGCGAACGAATAAAAACAAACGCCTCCTTTAATTATTATTTAGGGGCGTTCGTTCATTCAAAAATTAAAGAATATGTAGTTTATATTCTCTGTATAATTTCCTCAATCGACTTATATGAGCTTGATGATACCGATTATGATCTGCTATATGCCATATTCCCCATCTTATTGTCGCAGTTTCGCCTTTTTCATACAAAACTTCCCGCGTTAAATCAGTTTCTGTTAGTTTCATACATTCTTCATAAAACAATTTTTGCACTGCTTCATAATCTTGCATTAACTCTTGCAATGTGTTTTTTCTTAAACTTGGTAATTCTCCTACTTCATTTAACATAGGACCATATTTATTTTCAAATGCTGGCGGAACATCTTCTCCCTTGAAACGATACACCCAATGTAAATCAACAACTGCTAAATGCTGAAGTAACTGCCCAATACTATTTTCATTATTTTCAGACCCTTTATAGGATAGTTCGTTCTCTTCAGTACCTTCGACTAACCTTTGCAATCTATTAAACGTATCAGCAACCGTCGCATACAAAATCGCTACTTGAGGGTCCATTTTTCTTTCTAAATGGAGATCTTTCATACAAAACTTCCTCTCTTAAAAGAACAACACCATATGTTCATCATCACTATACACACCATTCATTTTTATAGCCCTTTTTTCAATTCCGTATGTTTTAAATCCCATTGATTCATATAATCGTTTGGCTGGTTCGTTCGTTGACACAACCCCTAAATTCAATTGCTCTAGCTTCATCTCTTTTGCCCTTTCAATTGCTTTACGTATTAAATCACGTGCAAGACCACTTCTTCGATTTTCAGTATCTACATACATTGCAACGATATGTCCTTTATGCTTATATGCGTCTTTTTCTTCTGTTAATAAAGTAACAACCCCAACTAAACGATTTTCATTATTAAAAGCACCAAATGTAAAACTACTGTTGGATGAAAGATTACTAGCAACTCGTTCAAGAGGGTTTTCTTGACGTACTGCTTCTTCATAAGTCGTTATAAATGCTTCTGGATTTACTTGTAGTGCTTGTAAACGCAACTCCCAATATTTTTTTGCATCCGCTTTTGTAAGTAATCGAATCATTTTATTTTCCCCTTTTTAATTTACATAATATTTTTATAGGTTATTATTTTTTGATTCATACTCTTCTTTTAATATACTGTAACGATAGCGATGAATGAACTTTCCCTGTCTCAATCGATCATTTCTCATTAACCCTTCGCATACAAATCCGGCACTTTCATAACTCTTTTTAGCTTTTGTATTATCTTCATCTACACGTAACCAAATTTTCTCCAATTCAAACTGAGAAAAACCTATTTGTAACATGCTGTTTAGAGCTGCCATTCCAAATCCTTTACCCCAATAGTCTTTATTTCCAATCGCAATTCCTAGTTCAGCATTTTTATTTGTTTTATCAAAATTTTTAAGGTCTACCCATCCAATATGTATACCTGTCTCAGTAACGATTGCCCTTTGTTCATAACCATTTTTTCGGCTTATACAAGCTTCAATCCAGTTTCTCGTATCTCCACGAGTGAACGGAGGATATTGATCTGGTAAAACTAAATGCTTTGTTACATCTCTATCTAATGACCATTGATAGCGATCTTCTACATCATCTAGTGTCAATTCTCTTAATTGAACATATGGTACATTCATTTTTTTCTCCTCTCTTTATTTACCAATAGAAAATCCTTCGAACACTCTTCCACCATACTGTTCTAACGTCTTTTCTATAAAATGAATTAATTCATTTTTCTCTCCCGTTTTATAAAAATGATCAAAAGCGGCTACAAATTTGTTTGCATATTGCTCATCATATCTTTTTAGCACTCTAATAAACCATTTTGAACTCCCAAGCCACTTACCATTTACTCTTAATACATATTCATGTACTAAATCGGCTAATAAATTAGCGATAAACAATTCTTCTTCTCTTTTTGTTGCACCAATAAAGTCATCTAAAGTATCCGTAATAAAATATCGCTTCTGCTTAATCGTTTCTTCGGTCCATTTAGCTGGTCCTTTATGTAGTAAATCATTCGCTTCTTTTTTAATTTCCCAACAATTTCCTGTTCCCCTTTTAAGGCAATCCCTTCTGAAACTAATTGTGGTAACGACGGCCTCCCTCGATCACAATCCATTTTGAAAAAGGTTTTATATGTTTCGAAATTATGAACAAACACCTCAACAGGCCATCCATTACTATAGAAAGATTCTCTATAGCAAGAAGTTAAACTTTGATCGACTATTACAATGTCAAGGTCAGATGTTTTCGTCGCTTCTCCTCGTGCAACGCTTCCGCCGAGTAAAGCTACATCACAATTCGGAAATTGTAATGTAATTATGTTTTGTGCTGCTTCAATTGGTTTCATAACCGATCCTCTTTTCTTATTTCACTTTCTTTTTTTCAGCTCTTTCTCTCGCTTTTTTTATATAGCTTTCTGCATCTGGTGTTTTACATGATGTTGCACCATGATCAACCTCTATTTTTCCAATTTCACTTGCAATTTCAATCGCTTGTCGCTCTAAGTCTTCATTACGAATTCCTATTGCGATTAAAGCACTATTCATCGCTTCTTTTTTTCTATTTTTTTCATTATGTATATTTTCTTTAATCTCTTCTAAGTACGGAGAGAAGAAATCATCATGTAACGTTTTATTTTTAATCGCTATATTTGCTAATAAAGACCAGCCAGCTCTTCCAATCCATTCATCATTAGACTTTATCCACTCTTCCATTCTTTCTATTGCAATTGGCGAAGTACATATAGATGTCATCAGAACATCCATTAAACAGTAATAATCAACATCCTGAATCCAACTATTAAGCTGTTCTGTCGTTATTTTTTTCGGGTCTAAAATATAAGTTGCTAATGTCATTGCGTCCATATTTTTCGTTTCCCACAATTCAACTGCTAAATCGTGATCTTTTTTTATCTTCTTTTTTAACAATTTTAAATTCGCAAAACTAACTCCAAATAACGGCTCTTTCGCTCCGTGGTTTTTATACGTTTTTCGATTTTGTTCTGTTCCATATTCCTCTAGTTGCTGCATTACTTCCTCAAGTAACATATACCCACCTCTTTATCTTTTATGTTGACTGTATATATGTATGTACGATATATTCTACATTACTTTTTGTTTTTCCTATATTCATTTTTAAAATACGGTATGTGAAATTTCTAAACATTGCACAGCTATACCATCAAAAAACTGTACATGTTAAACATACAGTTTTTTGATGGTATCAATTTTGCGTAGAATAAAATATAAACTACGAAAGAACTTTTAATGGTCCTCTCAATCACCTATTTTTTTCAACTGAATTTTTTACATCTGACCACTCTTCTATTGACCCTGCGTCCGGAAAAACTGTAACTACATTAAAATTCGCACCTTTTTCTTTCCCAATTTGTTTAGCTGCTAATAAATTCGCTGCCGCAGAAGTTCCTATTTTTATACCAGTATCTTTGTAAAAACGTGCCATTTCATACAGGGTATCTTCATATGAATAAGTCCATTGTTTTTCTATCAAATTTTCTTCCTGTTCTATGAAATGTTGTTTCCTTCCTAAGCCGAACCCACCTGATCCAGCATATTTCTTTAAATCATTTGGTGGTTGTTCCGAACCATAAGGCAATTCAGCAGGCATTACTAAATGTAGTTCAACATTTTTTGTATAATTCTTTATTGCTGTATAGACTCCCATTAGAGTTCCACCAGTACCAGCAGATGCTACCCATGCATGTATTGGTTTTCCAATCATTTGTGCAATAATTTCTCGCCCTGTACCTTCTATATGACTTACTAGATTTGCATTATTATAATGTTGGAATAAAAAATATAATTCTGGCTTTTGTTTGCTAATCTCTATTGTTTTCTCAATTACTGCGTAGAACCCTTTACATTTATCAACTAAGATTACGTTAGCACCATAACGATCAAGTTCATTTAATAGAGATTTATCGGTTCCAGAACTTAAAACTAACGTGCATTGAATCCCTAAATAATTACAAATACACCCAATTGACCTCGCTAAGCTTCCACCACTATACTCTAAAATATTTTGTTTTTTGTCCGCTTCTTGTAAATATTTATTAATCATTCCAAGTGCTGCCCTATCCTTAATCGATCCTGTAGGGTTATGCCATTCACATTTAGCATAGATAGAAAGATCCTTCGTTTCTTTGCATTCTAATTTCACGAGCGGTGTATTTCCAACATGTTTAGAAAACGCTTCAAAATGGTTTACTATCATACTTTTATACCTCCTTCATAAATTATGTTTACTACATTTGTTCTTAGCCAAAATACTTTCTACATTTTAATAACTCTCTCAATAAAAATTTCTTATATAAAAATCCCTACAAACACTGTAGGGATTTATGTCTAAATCATTTTGTTACACTCTATTTCATATGAAAATAGTTTTCTTATTCAGATGCATTCATAAGCACAATTCTCCAACCGTCTGGATCCTCTATTGTGGTTCCTTTCTCTATCCAATACGGGTTTTCAGGTTCTACCTCATGATAGCCCATATTACTTAATCGATTCACTATCTTTTCAATTTCATCTTTAATAGGCATATAAAAAACTAGTAAATTATCTTTTGTCGGTGCCGGACATGGACTTCCATTAACATGTGTAGTAAACTCCAAATGATACTCTTCATCTGGTAAGCCAAACATAACCCCATCATATCCTTCATGATTGTGAAATTCCCCTATACGTTTTAAACCTAATCCTGTTTCATAAAAACTTATCACTTCTTCAAATTTATCTGTTGGTCTTGCAATTCTAAATTGAACCCAATTCTTCATGCAAATCTCCTCCTTTTCATTTTCCAAAGCTTTATAGTAATTAGTATAGGTTACATATATTCCCTTTAACATCCCTCATTAGTGTGAACTTCCTAAGTTGAAAGACCTATTAGTTAATAAACAATAGGACTTTAGTATAAAATTCATATAAAATTAGTTATATAAATATAGAGATGAATTACAAGCTATTACGTATGAAATAGTTCTCCTTGCAGGGCCTTTATATACCGATCAGCAGATCTTTGTACAGCTTTATTCGCATCTTCCACCACACCATGAAATGCATTATATAGTCGACTAAATTGGATATCTTTTACCTTCTCTGCCATATCTCTAACTTTATTCGCTGGTAATGGAATGAGATTGGGATAACTATACATAAAACTTACCCATTTCCGATCCGAAACTACTTGTATAATATCACCTGATAACAAAATACCTTTCCCTTCATTACCGTCTTTCCAATGTATAACAGTTCCACCCTTAAAATGGCCTCCTAAGCGATGCAATGTAAGTTCTTCCGATAATATCAGATGCTCCCCAGACCAAAATTTAATTTGCTTACTCGGACGAACCACCCACTCTTTATCATCTTCATGAATATAAATAGGTACATTGAATGTTTCCGCCCATTTAACTTGTGTAGAGTAATAATGTGGATGAGAAAGTGCTATTGCTTGAATACCACCTAAATCATATATACGTTGTATCGTTTTATCATCTAAATAACTAATGCAATCCCACATAACATTTAGAGTTTTACTTTGTATTAAAAATGCTGTTTGTCCAATCGCAAATTTAGGTTTAGTAGTAATGCTATACAAACCGCTTTCTTCTTTTATTATTTCGTTTTTGTATAAATTGCTATTTTGCATCGTTTCTAATGTTGTCCATGACTGCCCAATTGGATTAACATATTGTCTTTCCTCATTACAAATTTTACAGCGAGAAGGTGCTTCTTCATTTTCGGGATACTGTACTCCACATGTAGTGCAAATATAATTATCCATATTCCCACTCCTTTTTTCATGTAATTGTTTCTTTACCAATATTTTAATAAAAAACAAAAATATTCGAATCAATAATTGGAACGAAAATGAAATGATACGAAAGTATGATTTGGTGATTGAAAGTTTAAATAATAAAGTTTAAATTCATCCTATTTTTCAAAACTGCAATTGATATAAAATCTTGCATACTTTTGAGTAAACTTTTTTACACTTGTAAAAAAGTTTTTTTGCATTTCCCTACCTATAATTGCTAATATAGTAGAGTAGAACTTTTATAGAGAGAAGGAAAATTATGCACAATGGAATTCGAATGACAACTTTAGTAAAAAGGGCTATGTTAGTTTGTGCGGGGGTATTATTCACATACGAAGTGGCTTTTGGATCAGTACATACTGCTCTAGCTAGTACAGAGGATGAAGCAAAATCTGTTCAACTTGTAAGTGAGATTCAAACATCTCTTGCTCCGAAAGAAGCTCCAAAACATTATAACGGGCAAGTTAGAAAAGTCGCTTATTTAACATTTGATGACGGTCCTGGAAAATACACAGCTGAGCTTTTAGATATGTTAAAGAAAGAAAATGCAAAAGCAACATTCTTCCTAATTGGTTCAAACGTAAAAGCTTTCCCTGATCTTGTAAAACGCGAAGATGCTGAAGGTCACTACGTTGGGATGCACAGTATGACTCATAACTACAAGAAACTTTACACTGAAGGTCATTACGTAGATGAAATGAAGGAAGACCAAGGCTTAATCGCTGGTGTTTTAGGTAAATCACCAGTATTAACTCGTCCATCTTACGGCTCTATGCCAGGATTAAACGAAGCTCTTCGCAACAAAGTTGTAGAAAATGGCTTAAAAGTTTGGGATTGGACAATTGATTCTTTAGACTGGAAATATAACAAAATGCAAGTTGATGCTGCATCTGCTAAAATTGTAGAAAACGTGTTACATGGTGCTACAAATCCAACAGAAGTTATCCTTATGCATGATATTCATCCACAATCAGTAAAAGCAGTTCCTGGAATTATTAAAGGACTGAAAGAAAAAGGATATGAATTAGAAGCATATAATGAGAACGAACACTTCCCATTAAACTTCTGGCATGATAATCGTATGTAATGAAAAGACTTGATTTCCTTTAGCTGGGAATCAAGTCTTTTTATCATTTTGGGAATTACTCCTCGTATATTCGACTCAAACTCCCCCTTCTCTAATATCAATAAAAATTCAAAATCACATGTTATACTATAATTTAGTTTAAATAAGTAGGTGCCATATGATCGTATATACAGTACAAACTGAAGAAGCATGGAAACAATTTAAGAAACTTGGTTATTTAGAAGGTAATAAAGAATTCATCGATCCAGACGATGTATATTCATATGACTGGATGGTGCGCGTCGCTAAAACAAGATTGCCTCATTACGAAGGTAACTATCCTATTTCGGTCTGGGAAGCAAATAATTACCCAAATCGAAATCATAAAGCTTGGGGTAGAACAAATTCAAAAATGGTAATTTTAACACTAGATGTACCGAAAGAATGGGTACTATGGAGCTATTTTGACTATTGGTGCTGTGCTATGACTGATGGATCAACATATTTACATACAAAAAATAAGTGTACTTTAGATGAATGGTATACATATATGGATAAAGAATACGGGATAATATTTGATTTCGACTATTTATTATCTCATCCTGATTGGTGTCTAGGTAAAGAGGATTCGTTAGAAAAACAAGGTGTTATCGGCAAAACACCCCTTTCCTTCGTGAAAAAAGTAAGACGTTTTCGTGCTAAGACAGATAAGTCTATTAGTAAAATTCGAAGTGATAACTGGGATAATAGAAAAGAAAACCGCATTAAAAAGATGAATCGAAAATTAAGAAAGCGAAACGATAAACAAAAAAGAATACAAAAGCGACTTATACGAAATTAAAACATATATCAAAATACAGTAAGAAATTATGGATTGAATATACAAATTCAATCCTATTTTTTATATTATCAACACTTTAGCACATATTACTCTTAAGGAGTGATGTGTATATGGATTTTCTTTCAGCCGAATATTTGTCCGCCCTACTTGCCATCATTGTAATTGATTTAGTGTTAGCCGGTGATAATGCCATTGTAATTGGATTAGCAGCAAGAAGATTACCGAAAGATCAGCAAAAGAAAGTTATTATATGGGGAACTATCGGGGCAATCGCGATTAGAGCCCTCGCTACCTTAGTTGTTGTTTGGTTGTTAAAAATACCAGGGCTACTTCTAATTGGTGGTGTACTCCTTATATGGATTGCTTATAAATTAATTGCTGAAGGCAAAGATCATGATATTAAGGCCGAAGAAGGATTTTGGTCTGCTATTAAAACCATTATTATTGCTGATGCGTTAATGGGCATCGATAATGTACTCGCTGTTACAGGAGCTGCCCATGGTAACTTTTCTTTAGTAATCATCGGATTATTAGTGTCTATTCCAGTAGTCGTATGGGGCAGTACATTGATTTTAAAATGGGTAGATCGTTTTCCTGTCATCATTACGATTGGAGCAGCCGTTTTAGCTTATACTGCCGCGAAAATGATTGTAGATGAGAAATGGTTCGCTGGATTTTTCGAAAGTAACCCTTTGGTTAAATGGGCATTTATCATTATTATCATCATCGGCGTAGTTTTCTTCGGAAAGGCTAAACAAAAAGCAACAGCTGGTTCTGTCTCATAATGATGGTATATTTACAAATAAAAGGCGCTATTCATATGAATAGCGCCTTTTATTATTTATTTAGCTTCCCCTTCCGGAGTCGTTTTTACCTTCGTTTTGTTTTTATCGCGGTTGTTATAGTTATACTTCGAACGATCTACTGGAGTGAATCCTTCCGGTGTGTAGAATCGTAATAAGTCACCATTCACGACTTGGTCAGAGTATTTTAGTGAGTTTTGAACCATTTGTTCATTTTTCTTTATTTCATCTGTAAATTCTACAGGTTTTCCAGTAGTTGTATCATAGTATTTGCCGTTTAGTGCAGTAACTGTTGGGCTTACGTAGTTACCGTTACGGAACGCAACGACTTGTTTATGATCTGGTGATAATAAATCAGAACCGAATTGAACATAATTCTTTGTATCTGTACCTAGTAAGTGTAATAGCGTTGGAAGAACGTCAATTTCACCACCGTATTGATGTTGTACGCCACCTTTCACTCCTGGTACACGAACGATTAATGGTACACGTTGTAACTGTGCATTTTCAAATGAGTTCATTTCTTTACCCATTACTTTTGACATTGCTGCGTTATGATTATCTGAAATACCGTAATGGTCTCCGTACATAACAATAATTGAGTTATCATATAAACCAGATTGTTTCAAGTAATCGATGAAGCCTTTTACAGATTCATCTAAATAGCGTGCTGTTTGGAAGTACGTATCTACTGATGAATCACCTGTTGTTGCTGGTTCAATCGTTGCTTCTGCCTTATCGATTGGATAAGGGAAATGGTTCGATAACGTAATAAACTTCGTATAGAACGGTTGTTTCAACGTTTGTAATAACGGAATAGATTCATTAAAGAACGGTTTATCTTTTAACCCGTAGTTTACTACGTCTTTTTCATTCATATCGTAGTATGACGCATCAAAGAATTTATTAAAACCAAATGATTTATAAATATCGTCACGGTTCCAAAATGTTTTGTAGTTACCGTGGAATACTGCTGATGTGTATCCTTGTTGTCCTAAAATAGCTGGTGCTGATTGATACGTATTATGAGATTTCGTTGTAAAGACAGAACCTTGCGGTAAACCAAACATTGAATTCTCTAACATAAACTCCGCATCAGATGTTTTCCCTTGTCCTGTTTGATGGAAGAAGTTATCAAAATAAAGTGTATTCGCATCTTTTGTAAATGAGTTTAAGAACGGTGTAACTTCTTGACCATTTAATTTGTAATCAATTAAGAAGTTTTGGAATGACTCTAAATGAATGTAAATTACGTTCATTCCCTTTCCTTTACCGAAATACTCAGGATTTGGACTTGCATAAGTTGATGTTAAATAATTTCGTACTTCTGTCATATTATCGCCATCAGCTAATGCTCGTTCTGTCGATGCTTTCGCACTTTGAATTCCATCATAAATTGTGTAGTTGTATGCACCTAAATATTTCACAATATAATTACGGTCAAACGTTCTTGTTAATAATTCAGGACGGTCAGACTCTGCAAGACCTAAGTTAACACTGAATAATAAAATACCTGCTACAAATACTAGAGATAATTTATGCTTCGCAACACGAATTGGTTTTGGATTTGCAAATTTTGTTGCGACTAACACAATTAATATAATCGTGTCTAAGAAGTATAATGGATCATAAAGATGTAGCAACGCAAGAATACTACCACCTAAATCTCCAAAGTTATTCGTTTGTGTTAATGTCGGGAACGTAATAAAGTCACTGAAAAAGCGATAGTATACTACGTTTGCGTATAAAAGAATCGACAATAACAAATTAATGATAATTAACCAAATATAAGATCGTTTCCCTTTTGCAAATAATGCAAGTCCTAAAAATAGAACTGCTGAACTAAGCGGGTTAAAAAACAGCAAGAATTTTTGAATTGTGTTTGAAATTCCTAAATTGAATTCCGTTACATAAGCTGCATATGTTTTGAGCCACAATAAAATAACGGCAAACAGAAAGAATCCAAAATGATTGCTTAACACGCTTTTGCTCTTTAATAAGAACTGTTTCATTTCTCCACCTCTTTTGATCATCCAAGGCTTATTTTTTTATAAGTCTGTCTCTCTATTCAAATTTTCTTCTTCAAATAGATTATCTTTATTTAACTATATGAAGAATATTAGTAATTATAATTTGAAGCTAGTATTTATTCAACTATTTCTTTCTAGACATTTTGACCTTGGTTTCTATTTAACAAAATAAATTTGTAACATTTCCTGTTTTCTCCCAAGATTCATCCACTAATTATGACAACCCATACTATATACCTTTATAAACTCATTCGCAAACTATTCTATCTCCAAATTTGGTACATATTTCACATGACAAAATAATACGATTTGATTATATTACTCTACTTACATTTCCCTTCTTCAACTAACTCTTTAAATCTTAAAGTCATTACATCCCTTCATACATGAAAAAATTCTCCTGTTCATTAATATTATATTTGAATAATTATTCATTTGACCGACCAGCGATGTTACGTTTTCTCGACAAAAAAACTCGCTCTAAAAAGAGCGAGTTTTTTCATTATATATTATTGACCTTTGTACATTGCATCTACTTGTTTTTGAAGTTCCTCATTTTCTAAGAACTCATCATAAGTAGCCTCTTTATCGATTACACCGTTTGGTGTTACTTCGATAATGCGGTTTGCAATTGTTTGCACGAACTGATGGTCATGAGATGTGAATAAGATTGTACCTTTGAATGCAATTAAACCGTTATTTAATGCTGTGATTGACTCAAGGTCTAAGTGGTTCGTTGGATCGTCAAGTGTGATTACGTTCGCACCACTTAACATCATTTTAGATAACATACAACGAACTTTTTCGCCTCCAGATAATACAGAAACGTTCTTCTTAACTTCTTCACCTGAGAATAACATACGGCCTAAGAAACCACGTAAGAAGCTTTCAGACTCATCTTGTGGAGAGAATTGACGTAACCATTCAACTAAGTTGTAATCACTGTTCTCAAAGTACTTAGAGTTATCTCTTGGGAAGTAAGATTGAGAGGTTGTAACACCCCATTTGAATGAACCGCTATCCGGCTCCATTTCACCCATAAGAATTTTAAATAATGTTGTCATCGCAATATCGTTACGGCCGATAAATGCAACTTTATCACCTTTATTTAAAGTGAAGTACACATTATCTAACACTTTTTCACCATCAATTGTTTTAGAAAGACCTTCAACAGTTAATAAGTCATTTCCTACTTCACGCTCAGGTGTGAAGCCAACGAATGGGTAACGACGTGATGACGGTCTAATATCATCTAATGTAATTTTGTCTAATAATTTTTTACGAGAAGTTGCTTGTTTCGCTTTAGAAGCGTTTGAACTAAAGCGTGCAATGAAGTTTTGTAACTCTTTTACTTTCTCTTCTTTTTTCTTATTAGCATCTTGTGTTAATTTTAAAGCTAATTGGCTTGACTCATACCAGAAGTCATAGTTACCAACATAAAGTTGAATTTTACCGAAATCAAGGTCAGCCATGTGCGTACATACTTTATTTAAGAAGTGACGGTCATGGGATACTACGATAACTGTGTTTTCAAAGTTCATTAAGAAGTTTTCTAACCATTGAATCGCTTTTAAGTCCAAGTGGTTGGTAGGCTCATCTAATAATAGAATGTCAGGTTGACCGAATAAAGCTTGAGCAAGTAATACTTTTACTTTCTCTGCCCCAGTTAATTCTGACAATTTCTTATCATGAAGATCTTCACCAATACCTAAACCTTTAAGAAGAATTGCAGCTTCTGACTCAGCTTCCCAACCGTTAAGCTCAGCGAACTCACCTTCAAGTTCAGCAGCGCGCATTCCATCTTCATCACTAAAGTCTTCTTTCATGTAAATAGCATTTTTCTCTTGCATTACTTTGTAAAGTTGCGTGTGACCCATAATTACTGTTTCTAATACTGGGAACTCTTCATATTCGAAATGGTTCTGTTTTAATACTGCTAGACGCTCACCTGGCGTAATATGTATGTCACCTGTTGATGGTTCAATTTCCCCAGATAAAATCTTTAGAAATGTAGATTTACCAGCACCGTTTGCTCCGATTAAACCGTAGCAGTTACCTGGCGTGAATTTTATGTTAACATCTTCAAATAATTTGCGATCCGCGAAACGCAAACTAACGTTACTTACTGTAATCATTTGTGTCCTCCTACTAATACCGCTTATTTCAGCGTTTTCTCACCGATTGTCTTAAAAAATCGCATATTACGACTCAATTATTGTAGACTATAGCTATTATATAGTAGAAGCTGGATGAATAGCAACGGTTGATTACCTTTCTACAATGAAATCGGATAGTTTTTGTCCATTCCCCTAGCTATTGTATGTATATCATCGACCTCTTTCTCATATAACCTTTCACTGCTCATTCTGTCATACATCGGATTCATTTTCATCTGAAATATTATATACCGAAAAAACTGTAGAGAAATCATTCCCTACAGTCTCTTCTTATTTCTTATTTTCTCTTTGTAACTCTTCATTTTACTCGTTAACCCTATTAACGCCGGTAATAATATCGGCATCACAATTAAAGCTAATAGAAGAAGTGCAACGCCAACTACGGATGCTACTTGTATAAGCGTTAATACACCTGAAGGGATTAATGCAGCAAATGTACCACCTAAAATAAGTGCCGCTGATAATACGACTCCTCCGATATGACGAGAAGCAGTTACAATTTTCGTCGCTGGGTCCCCTTCTAACTCATTGTATCTCATCATTACAAAAATACTATAATCCACTCCTAAAGCGACAATCATTATGAAACTAAAGAATGGAACATTCCAGCTTAATGAATCTACATGTAAAATATGCGTACTAATTTGTTCACTTATCCCTAATGATGCAAAGTAAGCTATTAGTAACGATCCAATAATAAAGATGGTGTTTAATAATGAACGTGTAATCACAATTAATACAATCGCGATTCCAATTAACATAATTGTAGCTGTACGTAAGAAATCTTGCCCAGTTACTTCTTTTAAATCAACGTTTCTAGCTGTCGTTCCTCCGATTGCTGTTTTCGCATGATTTAATTCCGACCCCTTCAAAGTACCATCTATTGTGTTATTGATTTCTTGAATAATTGGCATCGCTTCTTTTGAATACGGATTTACATCTAAAATGATTGTCATTTTAGCAGTCTTTCTATCATGTGACATGTACGTATTCAAAGCTTTTTGGAAATCTTCTCCCTCCAAAACTTCTTTTGGAATATAGAATTTCTCAGAGCTTTTTGATTCGTTCAGTTCTCCTAAATATTTCTGAGCATCCCCTAGGCCATTACTTACCTTTTCAAGGCCTTCTGTACTTTTAGTTAGTCCGGATTGTAATTGACCCATCTGTTCTTGCAAGTCTTTCAGTCCGGTTAATAGCTGACCTTGCCCATCGTTTATTTTCGTTAATCCGGTTTGTAACTCAGATGACTTGTTCGCAATTTGTTTTGAACCTGAAGCACCTTCATTTAATCCATTTTTAAGATCAGCTGCTCCTTTTTGTAACTTAGTAACTCCATTGTTCATTTCTTTTAAGCCATTATCCACTTTCAATAACGATTGATTCGCTTCTTTAAATGATCCCATCGCCGCATTATGCTGCGCTTTCAATTTATTTAATTCATTTGAAAGCCCACCTAATTGCTTTTGAGCCTCTTTAGCAATTCCTATCGTCTGCAGAATGTTAGGATCATTTGCTAATTCTGGTTTCGTTTGAATGAAATTGGTCATTAACATTTCAATTTGTTCATAACCTTTCTTCGCACCGTCAATCGCTTGAGAAATACTTCCGAAGTATTGATCGTAAGAACTTAAACCTTTTTCTAACTGTGTATAGCCAGCATGAAGTTGTGAAGTTGCTTGAGATAATACACTTATATTTTCATTTACTGAAGTTAACCCACTCTCAATTTGCCGCGCACCTTGTGCTCCGTCATTTATGCCATTGGATAGTTGATTTAAAGCTGTTCCTAATGCTGATACACCACTTTTCGCTTCATTTGTTCCATCAATTAACTTTTGAACGTTCGCAAGACTATTTGAGTCCTTATTACCCATCTTATCTTTCGCAGTAGTTAATCCATCATTAATTTCCTTTATACCACCATTGGCATCTCCTAAACCTGTATTTAGTTCACCCGCTTGTTTATTTATATATAGTTCTTTAATCCTATCACCAGTTGCACGTGTCGGTGAATATACTTCTGAAACACCTTTTACTTTCAAAATCTTATCAGTTAGTTCATCTAAAGTTTGAAGCGAACTCGCCTCATCTAACTTGTTATTCGATTGAATGACTAACGTACTTGGTGAAGAAAAACCAGGTGGAAAATGTTCTTCTATTACGTTAATCCCCATTTTCGACTCATATTTATTGTCTACTTCAAATAAATCGTTGTAATTAAGTGTATTAGAATACTTTAATATAAAAGGAATTGATATCACGAATACAATAATTAAAGCTACAAATGGTCTCACTACTGAGTTTTTCGCAAAGAATCCCCATAGACGACTGTCTTCATGACCTTTAAATGTTTTAACGGGATAAAACATCCCTTTTCCTAAAAGCACCATAAAAAACGGATTTAACGTAGTTAATACTAGTAATAAAACTGCGACACCAATTGCTACCGCTGAAGTAGATTGATATAGTTTAAAACTCGCTAAAGCAAGAGATGCAAAACCAATTAGTACTGCTATCCCGCTATATAAAACGGTTTTCCCTGCCGATTTAAATGTTTCTTTCGTAGCCAAAAATGCGTTTTCTTGTTTACTTAATTCTTCTTTAAATCTCGTAAATAATAAAATGTTATAGTCTGTTCCAACCCCAAACAGGACAACAACGACAAACACTTGTGTAAAGTTAGAAAATGGAAAATTAAATTGATCTACTAAATGAGCAATAATCCCCATTGAAACTAAATATGATACCCCAACAGTAAGAAGAGAAACAATTGGAACAATAGGTGAACGGAATACAATGATTAATATTACAAGAATGAAAATGATTGAAATAACTTCAGTCTTTTTCACTCCCTCTTGAGAAGATGTAAGGAAATCTCCTGCTATTAAATCACTTCCTGTTAAGTACGTTGTTACCCCTTTCGTTTTCACTTTATTATGAAGGTTATTTGTAACTTTCGATATTTCACCATGCTTTTTATCTATCGATATTTGCGTTAAAATAGTCGTATTATCTTTAGAAACTAATTGTTTCTCTAATTCTTTATTATCTAAATGTGAAACAACTTCTTTAATTCCTAATTGTTCTTTTTCATTTTGCAAAGCGTTGATTGTTTTTATTATTTCCTCTTTTTGCTCAGTCGTTAAAGCTGTTTTACTGTCACTATTAAAAACAACTATAATGTCATACTTTTCTGTCCCGTCTTTATCCATTTCTTTTATCATTTTGTCAGCAATACTACTTTGTTCTGTATTAGGAATCGTAATGTGCCCTTTTTCTTTCACTAATTTATCCATATTAGGCATCGTTACGATCATTGTAATGGTAATAACTATCCATAATAGAAAAGATAAACTTCTCCAATTTTTCAGCTTGCTCATTTGCATCATCTCCCGCGATTAAAATTTACATTAGTTACGGAATGAATATTCATTCCTATTATTCTATTACATTATTTGTAAACTCTATTGAACTAGTCTTTCCGGAATGAATATTCATTCCTTTAGTTGCACAAATACCCTCTCCTACTCTCATTTTTTAATTCTATTTAGGAATGAATATTCATTCCTGTCCTTATAAAGCTATAGAATCAAATGATTCTAATAGCGTTCCAAGAGCTTTCTTCCAATTCTTTTACTAACTCTTTCGAGTATTCTAATTGCCCTGTTGCAATTACTTTCGTTAATTTTTCTAACGGTTGATATACAATAATAATTAAAGCAACTGGAGGCAATGGACGAAGCAAACCTTTTGCGATTCCATCTTCAATAATATTCATAAAGAAGCCTATAAAATCGTCAAATATTTTCTTACTCTGCTCATCAAGAAAATAACTATCACAGTGAGAATTTGTAAATAAAAAAGCATCCACATTGTTTCTCGCAAATTCAAATAAACGGTTATACGTATGACTAAACTGTTCACGAATATTTGCTTCAACAGGAAAATCCGTTTTTATCATTTCAGAAAGCTGTAACATACTTTTTGAAAATAATGAGTTAACAAGCGCCTCTTTATTTTCAAAATAGCGATAAATAGTACCCGCACCGACATTTGCTTTTTCAGCGATCATTGGAATTGTCGTACCATCGTAACCACGCTCTGCAAAAAGTTGCATCGCAGCATCAAAAATATCCTCTTGTTTGTTTTTAGCCATTTTTTCCACCTCTATTTTCAGGAATGAAAATTCATTCCGTTTTTAATTATAAATTACAGGGAATAAAAGTCAAGTGCGTGACAACGTATAGTTGCGATTCTATTCTCTTGTATGTGAATAAAATTATATCAGCGATTTTCAGGATATATCAACTTACCGACAAAAATTAATACAATGAGATGGAGCTATCCCAAAATTTTGTTCGAAACAACTCCATCTTATATGCAAATTAAAAGAAATCATAAATAAACGACTTGCGCACTGGTACTACATTCTCAAATGCCCGTATTTCCTCTTCGCTTCCGCTAATTAATTCTAATTCATTTAGTTCTAATGGGCGTTTGTATCCAAGCAGTATTGTAGATAGTGCATTTATATCTAGGTTGATCCCTTTATCCATTGGTTCTTCTATAATTGCTATTTCATAATTTGCAAGTCTCACCGATACATTATTCCACGGTGCAAATGAATCTGTAATATGTAAAATGACTTCTTGTTGTACATTGTTCCAGTTTAACTCATACTGTTTTAAGAACTGCTCTACATCTACAATTCTTCCCATAAAATATGGTTTTATTTCTGTTTTCACACGTGGTTCTTGCAATGTATATAACAACTGTTCGTTTTCACTTACTGTCATTTCAAGCTCTTTAATCATAGAATCATGCTGGCAAATAAAATTCCATAGACCATTTCGTGCTTCATTATGCAGTGGAACAAATTCATCTACTGTCATTTTATAGTTTTCTATTTTATATAACATATAGCCGGCTGCAGTTTTATTTTCATCGTAATAAATTGCTAATGTTAAATCCTCATAAACAGCTTGTAACCACCATTTTTCATTGCGAACTAGCATACCAGAAAAACGTTCTGCAAATGTTTCATAAAGCTTCTCGACCTCTTCTGGGTGATTTTCTTTATTGAAACGTTTCACAGTACCATTCACTTGTTTTTTCATAACTAAATCACTCTTTGTCAAATGACATACGAGAAGATTCGCACAAAGTTCCCAGCCGTATTTACGGTAAAATGTAACAGCAAATGGGTGTAACATAGAGACTGTAAAGCCATCTTTTTTCATTGTTTGAAGTGAATGTTGAAGTAGCTCTTTTACATACCCACTTCTTCTGTACTCTGGATACGTCGCTACTCCTGCAACGCCACCCATTTTAAATTTTTCTTTACCTATGTAAATATGAAACGGGATGAGGTGTAGTTTTGCAGCTAAGTCCTCACCTTCCATAATACCGTATACTTCATGACTTTCCTTCATTTTTGTAAGTTGTTGCTGTAATCGTTCCTCATCTACTTTATATTGAAAAGCGTATTCTGATAAACGTAATGCTTCTCTGAATTTATCTTCTTTTAATTGTATGACATTCATATAATTCTCCTCCATTCCCTTTTTGAATTGTATCATAATTCTCACTATTATAGTTCGGTAAGTGAAATTACAAGGACGTTTTAACAAAAAAGCAGATACATCACGTATCTGCTTTCCACCCTTTTTATTTAGCTAACTTTTGAAGTTCGTCAAAGAATGTAGGATATGATACACCTACTGCTTCTGCATCTTCAATAATTGTTTTTCCTTCTGCTAGGCAGCCAGCAATTGCAAGCATCATTCCGATACGGTGATCACCATAACTATTTACTGTATTGCCTTTTAGAGCTGATTTTCCGTAAATGATCATACCGTCATCAGTTGCTTCTATGCGAGCTCCTAGTTTCGTTAACTCAGCAACTACTGTATCAATACGGTTTGTTTCTTTTACTTTTAATTCGTGTGCATCTTTAATTACTGTAATTCCTTCTGCTTGCGTTGCCGCTAATGCGATTACAGGAATCTCATCGATTAATCTAGGGATAATATCTCCGCCAATTTCAATTCCTTTTAATGAAGATGTTTCGATTGTAATATTTGCAGCTGGTTCTGATGCCCCTTCGTTAATTAGGTCTACAGTGAACGTAGCACCCATTTTTTCTAAAACATCAATAATACCTGTACGGGTTGGATTCATTCCTACATTTTGTAATACTAGTTTACTATTTGGGATGATTGCACCTGCTACTAAGAAAAATGCTGCTGATGATACGTCACCGGGCACTTGAATATCTGTTGCTGTTAATTTTTGTCCACCTGACAGCTTCACTGTTTTCCCTTCGCGAGTTACTTTAACACCAAATGCTTCGAGCATTCTTTCCGTATGGTCGCGTGAAATATGTGGTTCTGTAACAGCTGTTACACCTTCTGCACGAAGACCTGCAAGTAAAATAGCTGACTTTACTTGTGCACTTGCAACAGGAGAAATATATTCAATTGCTTTTAAATCTCCGCCACGTATTGTTAACGGTGTAAATGTTCCTTCTTCTCGGCCGTCTATATTTGCGCCCATTTGTTTTAATGGGTTTGTTACACGCTTCATCGGTCTTTTTGCGATAGATTCATCACCTTGTACGCAAGAGAAAAATGGTGTGTTAGCTAATATACCTGACATTAATCGGATTGTTGTACCAGAATTACCAACATCTAATACAGCTTTTGGTTCTTGTAAACCTTCTAATCCTTTACCAACTACAGTAACCTCATCACCGTTTTGCGTAATTTCTACTCCCATTTCTTTAAAACATGAAATCGTACTTAAACAGTCTGCACCGGGCAAGAAACCTTTAATTGTTGTTTTCCCTTCTGCAATAGAACCGAACATAACAGCACGGTGTGAAATGGATTTATCACCTGGGATTGTAATATTGCCATTCAATCCGTTATTAACAGGTTGTATTGTTCTTTCTTTCACGTTTTTCACCTTCTCATTTAAATTGTTTCATAAGTTTGGTATTCTTCTTCTCCAAGCGCTAGTTTTGCTTTCATACGATCTTCTTCCCTTTGGAAGCTAATACGTAATACCCCAAGCAGTCCTTCACGCGCTTCTAATATTTGCAAGTTCGTAATACTAATTTCCTCGCGCGCCAAAATACTCGTAATATGAGCCAATGCCCCCACCTTATCTAATACATCGACGTATAAGTCGTGATAGGCAGGAATTGCCCCTCTCTTTCTTACTGGTAAAGAATCACGGTATTCTTTCGCATCTGCAAAATAGTTTTGAATCTCGCATGCATCTCCGGTAGAAACTGTTTTATATAAATCTTCCATTTCAGAGATCCACTCTTTTAATAATACCATTAAATGCTCACGATTTTGCTTTACAATATCACTCCACATTTTCGGACTACTAGATGCGATACGTGTAATGTCTTTAAACCCTCCAGCAGCTAGCTGATGAATGAGCGGATTATCTCCTGCATGTTTCTCTACTTGCTTCACTAAACCTGCAGCGATAAGGTGCGGGAAATGACTAACGATCCCTGTTACATAATCATGTTCTTCTGTATTTAAAACAAGGAAATGTGACCCTGTTCCTTTTAACCAATCTTTTAACTCTTCCACTTGTTCATTTGGCACATGATGCATCGGTGTTAAAATGTAAAATGCATTTTCAAATAAATGCGCTTTTGCACTTTCAACTCCCGTTTTATGAGAACCTGCCATTGGATGTCCACCAATGAAAGATACTTCCTTTGAAAATAAAGTTTCTGCTTCATTCATAATCGTGCCTTTTGTACTACCAACATCAGTCACTATAACATCTTCTCGTAAACGGAATGACGCAAGTTTGTGTAATAGCTTCTTCGTTTCTTCAACTGGAGAAGCAAAAACAATTAAATGTGCCTCTTCACATGCATGCTGTAAATCAACTGCTATTTCATCTACTACGTGTAATTCTTTTGCACGCTCTACTTGTTCTTGAAATATATCATAACCTGTTATCGTTACATCGTGCTCTTTCTTAATTGCTAATGCGAGAGAGCCTCCGATTAAACCAGTTCCAATTAATACTACCTTTTTACGCATTTTCCTCATCTCGAGACTTTCTTTTTTTATTTTCAAAGTGTTGTTGTAACACTGAAATCACCCCTTCATTTTGCTCCCTTGTTCCGACTGTAATACGGATACCATTCGGGAACGGACGAATAATAAATCCTGCATGTGCACAAGCTTCATAAATCTCTCCAGCATTCTCAACTGGCAAGAAGATGAAATTTGTTTGCGATGGATAAAATGGAATATCATTTTCCCTACAAAAGCTCTCGTATTGTTGTAATCCTTCTGTATTCACACGAACTATTTCTTCAATAAACTCGTCATCACCAAAAGCAATCGTCGCTGCTTTTTGCGCTAATGAAGATACGTTAAATGGCAAACGAACGACATTTAATTTTTCGATTAACTCTTCCTGTCCAACCGCATATCCAACGCGGAAAGAAGCTAATCCGTACGCTTTAGAAAATGTTCTAAGTACAAGAATATTTTTATGTTTTTCTAAAAGCGGTAATGTCTCTGGGAAATCTTTTGCTGTTACGTATTCATAGTACGCTTCATCAATGACAATTAACGTATTTTCACTAATACCTTCAATGAATTGAGTCAATTTTCGGTCATTCACATATGTGCCTGTTGGATTGTTCGGGTTACAAATCCATACAATTTTTGTATCGTTATCTACTACTGAAGAAATTTCTTCTAAGTCGTATACACCGTTATTTAACGCAATTTCCTTCACTTCGCAACCTTCTATAATGGCATGATGACGATACTGTGGGAATGTTGCACCTGCTGTTACAATGTTATCTCCCGCTCGTAATACGGCGCGGCTTATTATTTGAATGATTTCATCTAAACCACTACCACAAAGTACTTGTTCCATTTTCACATGTAACTTATCTGCGATTGTTTGACGGAGCGTTGTAGCACCTCCGTCAGGATATAAAGCATGTTCCAACCACGATTTTTGCAACTCATCTAAAACACGTGACGAACAGCCGAATGGATTTTCATTCGATGCTAATTTCACAAACGAATGATCTCCGTACACTTCTTTCATTTGTTCTGGTGATTTACCTGGTTTATATGGTTGTAATGATGATAGTTGATCTTTTACTTGCACGTTAAACCCACCTTTTTATTAAAATTCTTTTGCGTAGTTATTGTGTTGCATAATGTTTTGTTTTAATAATTCCATACGATCTTTTCCGAATTGTTCGACTAGTGCATCTGCAAGTTCCCATGCCACAACAGATTCAGCTACTACACCTGCTGCTGGTACTGCACAGCTATCAGATCTTTCAATACTCGCTTGAAATGCTTCTTTCGTATCAATATCAACACTTGCTAACGGTTTGTATAATGTAGGTATTGGTTTCATTACACCTCTTACGACAATTGGCATTCCCGTTGTCATACCGCCTTCTAAACCGCCGGCATTATTCGTTTTTCTCTTGTATCCTTGTTCTTCATCCCATAAAATTTCATCATGCACTTTACTTCCTGGCTGTCTTGCTGCTTCAAAACCAACACCAATTTCAGCACCTTTAAATGCATTAATACTCATAATTGCACCAGCAAGTTTTGCATCTAATTTACGATCGTAATGGACGTAACTACCGACGCCAATCGGCATACCTTCTGCAATGACTTCCACAATACCACCGATTGAATCTCCACTACTTTTTGCGTTGTCAATCGCATTCATCATTTCTTGCTCTACTTCTTTATCTAAACATCGAACTGGTGAGTTTTCAGTAATTGTTTGAATTTCTTCAATTGATAAGTTTGAAATATGTTTTGCTTTTACTCCACCAATTTCAAGAACATGTCCTGCAATTTCCACGCCTAATTCGCTTAAAATTTGTTTTGCAACTGCACCAGCAGCTACACGAACTGTCGTTTCTCTTGCAGATGACCGCTCTAATACGTTTCTTATATCACGATGACCATATTTAATTGCTCCATTTAAATCTGCATGTCCGGGTCGTGGTTTTGTAATTGTACGTTTCATGTCTTTACTTTCTTTTTCCGAAATTGGCTCTGCACCCATTACTTTCGTCCAATGTTTGAAATCATCATTTTTTACAATTAACGTAATCGGTGATCCAAGTGTCATTCCGTGACGAACACCACTTACAATTTCAACTGTATCTGTTTCAATTTGCATACGTCTTCCGCGTCCATGACCTTTTTGTCTTCTTAATAATTCTTTATTAATATGTTCCGCCGTAAGTGTCAAACCTGCTGGTACACCTTCTAAAATAACTGTTAACTGCGGTCCATGTGATTCTCCAGCTGTAATGTATCTCATTTCTCTTGCCCCTTTACTATTTTTTTGTACAAAAAAGTCCCTACTGAGCGCTCAGTAGGGACGATGTTTATCGCGGTACCACCCTAGTTGTAGACTTCTTTCGTCTACCTCTCTTCTTCTTTAACGATCGTTTGACCGTCTTCCCCTCCAAAAGTTGTCGGGAAAGATGCTCCAAGGCTGTAATTCATGCTTACCTTTGTACTGATTCACACCGACCATCAGCTCTCTTTAACAGTGAGATAAGCACTACTGTTTCCTCTTCAACGCATATATGATATGGAATTAAGATAATTTATTTTTGAAACCTTTTAACGC
Source organism: Bacillus sp. PK3-067 (assembly GCF_056738645.1). NCBI lineage: Bacteria > Bacillati > Bacillota > Bacilli > Caryophanales > Bacillaceae > Bacillus > Bacillus sp. PK3-067. The sequence continues at coordinate 2,858,730 of NZ_CP096490.1, forward strand.
TTCCATGAATTTATGGAATTCTGGAATATCCATTTGTTGTGCAGAATCTGATAATGCAACTGCAGGGTCTGGATGTACTTCAGCCATTACTGCATCTGCGCCAATTGCAAGAGCCGCTTTCGCTGTTGGTAATAATAAATCTCTACGTCCAGTTGAATGCGTTACGTCAACAACAACTGGTAAATGTGTTTCTTTCTTTAAGATCGGTACTGCTGAAATGTCTAATGTGTTACGTGTTGCTCTTTCGTATGTGCGGATACCGCGCTCACAAAGAATAATTTGGTCGTTACCTTGTGCAATGATGTATTCCGCTGCATTAATGAACTCATCAATTGTTGCTGCTAATCCACGTTTTAATAATACCGGCTTGTTAACTTTACCTACAGCTCGTAATAAATCGAAGTTTTGCATGTTACGTGCGCCAACTTGAATTACATCAACGTAGTCTAATGCCATTTCAACATCGTTCGGATTTAAAATTTCACTAATAATTGCTAAGTCAAACTCGTCTGCTACTTGACGTAAAATTTGAAGTCCTTCTACTCCTAAACCTTGGAAATCATATGGAGAAGTTCTCGGTTTGAATGCACCACCGCGCATTAATTTTAAGCCTTGGTCTTTCATCGCTTGCCCTACTTGACGAACTTGTTCTAAACTTTCTACTGCACAAGGTCCCATGATGAACGTTTGTGTTCCGTTTCCAATCAATTCACCTTTTACATCAACGATTGTATTTTCTTGTTTCTTTTTACGTGATACTAGTAACGCTTTACGGTTATCATCTTCTTGTAACTCTAAGCTTGCTTTGAAAATCGTTTTGAAAATATGTTGAACTGTTGATGTTTCGAATGGTCCTTCGTTATGCTCTGCGATCATATCAAGTACTTCACGCTCACGTACTGGATCAAAGCGTTTCGTGCCTTGTACTTGCTTTTGCTCTCCAATTTTTTGAACAATTTCACCACGTTTGTTTAAAAGGTGTAATAGTTGTAAATTAATTTCATCTACCTGTTTACGTAATTGATCTAATTCATGATTTGCCATTTGGAAATCCTCCTCTAATGTTTTAAAAGTATAGTAAGAGAATAAAAAATTCTCTATTTTCTGAACTGACTAATTATACAAATTTATAGCGGAATCGATACCTCTTCTTATTTTAAACTAATAATTCGTACACAGACATAAACTACTAGTTAAAAATCCACTTTTTTGTACAAAAAAGCCCTACTGATCCAATCAGTAGGGACGATATTTATCGCGGTACCACCCTAGTTGTAGACTTCTTTCGTCTACCTCTCTTCATTGTTAACGATCATCTGACCGTCTTTCCCTTCATAAAGACAATACTATCTTTACTACGAAAAAGATGCTCTAGGACTGTAATTCGCTCTTGTTTATGTACTGGTTCGCACCAACCACCAGCTCTCTGTTACAGGGAAACAACAACTACTGCTTTTCCTTTCAATGCATGACTATTTAATTTTCAAGTTGGACCACTATAATACAAAAAGTCCCTACTGAATAAATCAGTAGGGACGATATTTATCGCGGTACCACCCTAGTTGTAGACTAACTTTCCGTCTACCTCTCTTCACTGTTAACGATCAATTGACCGCTTTTTCCTCATAAAGAAAAACTATCTTTATTACGAAAAAGATGCTCCAAGACTGTAATTCATGATTATCCCTGTACTGGTTCACACCAACCACCAGCTCTCTGTTACAGTAAGACTAACCACTACTGTGATCTCTTCATTGCACTTTGTTTATTCAAATGTTTTTGAAATTGAATAAGTATGATTCGTATTATAGAACGCTTTTCAAAACACTGTCAACAACTTTTTATATATTTTTTAAAATTCCACTTTCGTCCTATAATTCTTTTTGTAAATCACCCATTACAATTCCTATGCGAATTATTTCATTTTCTAGTAAATGTAAAACATATTCCTCTACTTCATACTGAACTAATAATTCTTTTATTTGTATGATTTCTTTTTCAAATAAAACGGCTTCATGACATGTTTGTAGTAAAATAAAAAACACATTTGCAAATATTTCTTTATGCGCTTTCATACTTTCTTTTTTATGAAGCATTTCAATCAATAACCGCTTCATTTCCTCACCTGCACATTTACCATGTACACTTGAAAATGCACGAGACATAATACATAATCCTTTTTCTAATATTTCATCCATGTATAAAATAATACGTAAAAGCATTACATATTCTCTTGCAGTTATCTCACCCATTTTTGGTCGTTCTCGCAAAAATACACTGAGCCAAGCTGTCCAAAATTTTTGTTGTTCTTTTACACTTAATGTTTTGACGTAATAGCATAAAAACTGCATAAACTTAATTTTATTTTCTTCATTTTCTAGTATGAGTAACGGGTATAACCAATCTGTTTTTTGCTCCCAATATAGTACACATTTAATAAATACAAAGCTAAGCCATTTCAAGAAAGCTTCTCTCGTATGCGGATGTAATACTTCCAAATGTTCTATCGCATACTTAATAAATCGCTTCATTTCTGTAAATAAAGGTAGATTTATTTGCGTGTAACATAAGCCGGCCCATGCATATTCCGTAATCTCATTTTGTTTTTTTAAATCTAAGTATGGTAACAAATATTTTCGGCACCATTGTTTTTCAATATGATATAGGAATGTAATATCTGCTATTAAACGAGCAAACATAAAGTTTGTTCGTTCCGAATTAACTCTTACTTGTTCTTCAAATAAAAATAAATATTCATATACATTACGATCGTATAAATGATCATATGATAACAACTTTAATAATACAGCCGTCATTTTTCCAACTGGATGCTGAATTGATTCATTATAAAAATCTTGTTTCCCAAGCTTAAAGTCTGTATCACTCTTCATAACTTGAGGAAACACTGAAAAAGCAAATCGTTTTACAACACGTATACTATTCTCTTCTAACTCTTCTAGTCGATTACTAATTTCATATAGAAAACTACTAATTAACCAATGAAAAGCAGTATTTCTAACAAATTTCTGCAATAGCGGAATAATTTTTTGGATTTGCTCATTCGTCAATCCCCGATTATTTCGCCATTCTCTAATACAAACAAACCATACTTCATTACTTATTTCTTGCACTCCTACTAATTGGTATGCAAATGAAATACTCCACTCTGTGTTTAATTTACATGCTTTTGATAACATCTCTAAAAAATGGCGTTGTTCAAAAACACCATCTTGCGAAAATTGCTGAACTTGCTTCATAATTTCAACATCTTTCAGCTGCAATAATCCGTCAGCAGTTACATTACAAGTAATGCTTTCTGCTGTATCCTCTTTCTTTTGTACACTGTATCGTTCAGAATGAAAATGAGGATGCTTTTGCTTCATTAACTCATACCCATTTGCCGTAGATGGGCTATTCGAATCACACTTGAATAATAAGTCTAATACGAGACATGCATCAAATACCCTCTCTTCTGTAAGATGCTTTATTACAGTTCGAGTGACTTCTTCTTTTGTTTTTTCTAAACAATGTGCATAATGCCTTTTTAAAAGTTGAAAAACTTCGTGTTTATAAGTGAAATCTAAAAGAAGTCCTTCATGTAACAACCATTTCATTTTGTCATCTACACGAACAAAAATATTTTTATTCATCGCATCAATTGCAATTCGCTTTTGAAGTACACTATTTGCTTCTATCATTTCTGTAATATAATAATCCGCTTTTTTCTCATTGTTTTCGCATAAATAAGTTAGACACTCTTTTACAATTCGTATTAAAAATGCAAGGTCATTTTGATGAAACTCTTTCTCTACATTTTCCTTATTTCTTTTTTTCAGTGCCGTTTGTCTTAACGACAACATTCTCAATTTTTCTAATCCAATCATCATAATTGGAACAGCATAATAAGCGATATATGGCCTCATCTTTTCGTTCCAAATTTGCTCCACATGAGAAAATGTAGATACTGGTAAGCGACTCGATTCCTCGAGTTCTATTGATTCTTGCGTATCATTTCCCCATTTCCTTACACGTTTCAACTTCAGTTTTCCGTCTAAAATAAAAGTTAGTAACAATAAGGCAATTTCTTTATGCTCAGGAAAAGAACATTTTTGCAGTAACTTAGAAATCTTTTCTATAGAGCTACTATCTTTTTCAGCTGTTTCTAATAAAAGGAGTGTCCACCTTGCAAACAACAACGGGTCCATCTTACTCTTCGTTTCGTTTAAGTAGTTACAAATTGTTCTCCATAATAACGGTGATATTTTAGAATAGTTTTTATAAATTAATTGAAATAATTCTTTCTGATGACTAAAAAGAAATTGTTCCACTAACCATTCTGCAAGTAATTCATCTACTTCATTATAGTTTGGCGTAAGCATAAACAAATTTTGTAATTTACCTTCTGCTTCTAACCATTCGACCCATTCATAATCATGAGCAAATTCCACAAAGTAACGTACTGTTTCAATTTTTTTAATTGATTGCTTTATGTATGATAATTGTTCCTGTTCTACTGACGGGGGAACCGTTACAATATCCCGAATACGCATTCTTTTCGTAATATAATTATCACCCATTAATTCAGCCCAGCGTTTTACCGCTTTTACAAGGGATTGATGATTATTCACCTTATTCGGATACACAATTGGTCTTATCCCTAAATGTTCCCAGTGGTATGTATTTTCTCCTTGTGCGACAAAAGCAAATCGTCTTGTACTTGGCGGTAAACCAGTTGCTAAATATTTCATTACTGGGTCATTATGACTATATCCAACGAATAAAACGGTGTAATTTGAGAATAGATCAACTAAAAACCTTCTCGCCCACCCTTCCGTTAAGTAAGCCCTTCCAAAATCACCATCTGTTAAAATTAAAGCCTCTTTCTCCTGTTCTACATTACCATGTATGTAAGCAAGACCTTTAAAAGCTCTCCCAGTCGGTAAAGCTGGAGCGTAATAAACATTGATATCTCTATTTATTTCTTTAATTGCAGTTGTAAAATGTTGATCAAAATTTGTTGTTACAATGCGGATATCTGTATCTAAAGGAAATAACCTTGGAATTGCATAATGCAATGGATTCGGTTTTGATTTCTCTATATGAACGAGATCTCTTGCGACTTGATGTACATCTTTTGTTTTCGCAATTTTACCAAGATAATAATCATGTGGCTCTGTTATTTCACGTTTTTCGACATATAACGTTTTTGCAATTTCATCAACTAAATCATCAAAATTCGGTAAGTTTGATTTCCCTTTCATAGAAACTCCCGCTCCAACAAATAACACTAACTTTCCTTGCTCAAGGTGATCAATTAACTCATCTGGAATTTCTACTTCTGAAGTAATCCACATCTTGGATTCCCCCTTACCTAAAAATGTCATACACTCTCATTTTACTATAACATTTTTTCATTGTTTTTATAATATTTAGACTAAATTCCGAACATGAAAAAGTTTTATGTAAATAAATCCGTTACAATGTATGAACTCCAGAATTTATTGAAAAACTATGTATAAATCGGAGGTGTAAATTTTGAATGATTTCACAGTAGTGCTTATCAAGTTTATATCGTGCATTATCGCATTTAGCATTGGGCTTGCTTTATTTTTCCCTGCAACGTTTGTTCAAATTATTTCATTCAGTCTCTTTGTTACAATCGTATCCTACATGTTCGTTGATAAAATTATTTTAAATCGAATTGGCAATACTGGTGCCATTATGTCGGATTTCTTATTAACATATTTAAGCGTATGGATTTTCGGTAATATTTTATTAGACAACTATATGCAAATTGCATGGGGCAGTATCCTTTCTGCCATCGTCTTCACTTTATCTGAAGTAATCGTTCATCGCTTCTCTAACTCTCATACAAGGCACAACAATGATAACATTCGTATTAATCGCCGCTTTGCATATGGTACAGAGTTTGCTGAAGAACAAAATATATTGGATAAAGATAAGAAAAAGTAACGTTTTAATGCAGGAGCGCCCTTTTTAATTATGTGGTGCTCCTTTTTTGTATTTTTTCATTATGGTACGTGAAATTATATAAGTGATTATTTCAAAATACCGACTTACTAACAATATTTGACGCTATTTTTTCTAATAAAAAACTGCCTCTTATTTAGAGGCAGCCACTTTTAAGTCTTTTACTGCAACAACATCCGCAAACGCTCCCAATACTGCGTTATGATGTTTCACAATATCTTCAGCACGTAACACTTCTGTATTAAATGTACTATGCGCATCACTCACTAACGTTACTTTATACCCTTCACTACATGCTCTGCGCGTTGTCGTATCTACACAATACTCTGTTTGCATTCCCGAAAGAATAACGTGTTCAATTCCTTTCTCTTGTAACACTTCGCTTAAGTTTGTATTATGGAATGAATCTGGAGTTGTCTTTTCAACTATATTATCTCCTTCTTGCGGAGCGATGGCCGCATGGATTCGCCATCCATCCGTACCTTTTTCTAACGGATGGTCTTTAGGACCGTTATGTTGGATATAAATAACTGGAATATCATTTGAACGACATTCCCTAATAAGCTCTTGCAATGTTTGTAAAAACTTTCCCCCATTATGTACTGGCATTCCAGCTGTATACATACCCGCTTGCACATCAATTACGATTAATGCTTTTTTCATTTCACACATCCCCCTTTATTTGTATAAGCCATTATTATTGTTTATATTCCATCATCCAACAATCTTCTAATTTCCCCTCATGCAACTCATGTTCCTTTAAAATCTTTACTTTTTTAAATCCACTTTTTTCATAACACTTTATTGCTCGTTCATTATTTACTTTCGGATCCATTGCAATTGCTTCTGCTCCCATTTCACCCATAATATATGTAATTGCTGCCTGAACGAGTTTTGTTCCAATTCCCTTTCCCCAATAGGCTGGTTCACCGATAAATTGGTCCATACCCCATACATTTTGTGATTCTTTATAGCCATATAACGCTTTCCACTCTGAATCCACTGGGTACATTTGTATGTAACCAATCGGAATGGTATCAAATTCTATTAAACATCTTTTTTCATTACTGTCTGGACTATGTATAAAATGATCAAGCACCTTTTCTACAGATTGCGGATTATCTCGTCCTTCGTAATACCGCAGGACTGCTGGGTCCGTTAACCATTTAGAAATGATAGATGCATCATCTTCCATTACGTATCTAATCAATAAACCTTCTTTTTGAAAAAGCATATTATACCTCTATTATTTCTTTATATTTTTTCTTGCTGTTACATCTTTCATTGCACCTACTAATGCATATGGTAGTAATGTAATCGCAAAAAATGCTGTAAATACGTTAAGTTGCGGGATTGTATAGAGTGTGAACCATTCAGTGAAAAATTGAGAATTTAATATTCTATTAAAAAACTCTCCGCCTGGCCTAAAGTTTGGCGCCCACGCAGTGATTTCACACAAAATAAAGTGAAACTTTAATCAGTGGGGGTTTTGTTCATCCCCCACTGATTATTAGTTGAACCAATCGGGCTTTTACGGGCAGTTGATCCCCCCACCTAACTTCTTCGCTTTCGCTGAATTTTGAGGTGGGGGTCTTACTGCCCTTTAATGCGGGGTAAACAGTAACTGAACAATAAAAAATGCCCCTAGATAACGAAACCAAGTCCGTTTCCATATAGGTTGTGCATTTTTTAATATATCTCCCATCTTACCCCCTCCTTAAATATCCATCATATTAATTATACACTTTCCTCACTTTATTTGTTAAAATTTTCTATATAATTAATGCTGTTGGGGGGAAATACATTATGTCTAGTCCTATACTTACATCCACTTTAATCATTCTTAGAGGAAACTCCGCAAGTGGTAAAACAACGATTGCAAAACAACTACAAGAACATTTCGGACAAGGAACACTTTTAGTATCACAGGATGTTGTACGTAGAAATATGCTTAGAGTACACGACACAATGGGTAATTTATCACATGATTTACTATTTGAAATTACGAAGTACGGAAAAGGAAAATGTGAATTTGTTATTTTAGAAGGTATATTGAACAGTCATAGGTATGGTGAGATGTTAAAAGAATTAATTCGTTATTTTGATGAAAATGCATTTGCATATTACTTTGATTTATCATTAGAGGAAACTATTAGACGACATAACACAAGAGACAAACGACATGAATTTGGTGAGGATTCCCTACAAAAATGGTATAATCCGCACGATACAATTGAGGTTGCCAGAGAAACTATTTTTACAGATAACTTTACGCAAAAAGATATATTTGATGCGATTCTTAATGATGTTGCGATACAAAAACAAGACTAATATAATATGTTAGGCTTGTTTTGTATTTTGTATTTCAGTTTTTATAATTAAACAATCTATACATAAATAATAGTATATATTCATTTCCCCAAACTGGAAATCAACTACTGAAATAAGTCCACGTTCCTCAATATCTTGAGTAATTGTAGCAACATATTTCATCTCTTTCGCACAAGTTGGACACGCCAAATCCTTTGGAAGATTATCATATAACGGTACCCCTAATAATCTACATACATATTCAGAACCGAACAAGTCAAAAGCTTCCCAGTAACTATCTTCATCTGTAGGTATATCTTCATTTTTCATATTTATAAGCTTTACCGTTGTTTTTGGTAATGAAGCTGGTAACTTAATTACAGATTTAGTAATAAGCCCTTTAAAAATCCTATTATCCTTCTACTAACAAAATAAAAGCCAGCCTCAATAAAGAGAACTGACTTCTATTTGGATAATTATTGTTATTATAAAATTTTCACTTTAACAGTTTGTCTTCCCCAATTCATAGCTTTACTTTTTGAACCCATTAAAACATCAATACGATTACCTTTAATTGCACTTCCAGTATCACCAGCGATCGCTTCTCCATAGCCTTCTACCCATACTTTAGATCCTAATGGGATTACTTTCGGGTCAACTGCAATAATTCTCATATTCGGATTTGCCGTTAAATCATGCCCCATCGCAGTTAATACGCGTCCACCATATGTACCATTTTCACTTGGATCAGCAGTATACGCTGTCGCTACTACCGTTAATTCACGTTTAGCAGACTGTATGTTGTTTTTAGATACTTCTTTCGCTCTCTCTTCTTCTTTAGCCTTTGCTATTTCTCTTGCTTTTTCTTCTTCTTTAGCTTTTGCTATTTCTCTTGCTTTTTCTTCTTCTTTAGCTTTTGCTATTTCTCTTGCTTTTTCTTCTTCTTTAGCTTTTGCTATTTCTCTTGCTTTCTCTTCTTCTTTAGCTTTTGCTATTTCTTGCGCTTTTTCTTCTTCTTTAGCTTTTGCTATTTCTTTTGCTTTCTCTTCTTCTTTAGCTTTTGCTATTTCTCTTGCTTTTTCTTCTTCTTTAGCTTTTGCTATTTCTCTTGCTTTTTCTTCTTCTTTAGCTTTTGCTATTTCTTTTGCTTTTTCTTCTTCTTTAACTTTTACTTCTTCTTTAGCCTTTACTATTTCTTGCGCTTTCTCTTCTTCTTTAGCTTTTACTTCTTCTTTAGCCTTTACTATTTCTTGCGCTTTCTCTTCTTCTTTAACTTTTACTTCTTCTTTAATTTTTGCCTCTTCTTTAGCCTTTGCTATTTCTTGCGCTTTTTCTTCTTCTTTAACTTTTACTTCTTCTTTAATTTTTGCCTCTTCTTTAGGTTTTACCATTTCTTGCGCTTTCTCTTCTTCTTTAACTTTTACTACTTTTGCCTCTTCTTTAGGCTTTACTATTTCTTGTGCTTTCGTTGTTTCTTTCGCTTTTGCTACTTTCTGCGTCTTTATTTCTTTCTTTTCTTTAACTGATTTTTGTACTTTCGCTACTTGCTTCGTTTTCTCTTCAGTTTTCTTTTCAGTTGGTGCTGTACTTGATAGGAAAGAAACGTTTGCATAAGCAGTTTTTCCTTTATACTCAAATTGCAGCCATCCGTCTTTTACTTGATGCGTTGATTCAATTACATCATCTTTTTTTAGTCTGCCAAGAATTTCTGAATCCGTGTTTGCTTCAGTACGTACATTTAACAAATTCGCCGTTACATGATATACATCTTTTGTAAACTCCGAACTTACAAACACTTCTTTACCATTCAACTCAATTTTTGACCAGCCATCTTCGGTATTTATGACTTTTAACTCTTGCCCATTCTTTACTTTTTCGACCACTTTTGATTCTGTAGTCGGTTTTTCACGTACGTTAAGTACATCTGCTGTTACGATTGTTTCTGCGGTAGCAGTTGTGGTAAACGCTCCTAATCCAAAAACAGTTGCTGTTGCTGCGCCAATTACTTTTTTCATATTAGCCTCCATTAAATTTTTTTGAATTTTATCAAATGCCTCCGTAAAATTGTATAATTTTACATAATATCAAAACATTTGCAACAGTATATTAATACGGCTTAATATACTGTTATTAAAAATCCTCACTTCAATACTAACAAATTCTTATTTCTAATTCTATATATTATAAATCTCCTTATCTTTTATAAAAGCTCCATGCCCTTCTTCACACTAAATAGTTGTGGCAATTCCCGCCAAAAATAAACTTACGATTGCTAAAATTTGAGTAGCGACTATAGCCCCTCTTAAATGAAACTTATAATCTTTATATCCTTTCATACCTTCCGTACTAGGAATCACAACAAACCTTGGAGTAATCCAGCAAAAAATTAGCCAATCAATTATAAGTAAATCTACTAAATTGAAAATCATTAAAATACCAAAAGTGTGTAAATAGGCATCCATATACATTAACTTTTCATGCTTATGTAGTATATATGTAGAAACGAAAGGACTACCGAAAAGAATAGTATTATATACAATATTAAAATAAATGGTTTGCTTTTTTTCATGAATCGATTTTGGAAAAACTACTTTTTGAATATCTTTCGGATAATCAGTTAAAGAAAGTCGTGGATTATAATATAAGGACCCTAAAATCATTACGGATAGTACAATAGACATGATGACACCAACGTACATCATTTGCTCAAATTGATTCATAAGCTTCATTCACCCTTTTCTGTAATTACTATGATGGTCATTCACTTAATTACATATTGTATGTACGTACATAATCAAAAATTAACAACTAGCTTTAATAGCGAAGCAAAATTGTTGCAATGCAAATTTAATACAGTGGAAGCCTAATTGATACAGATAGGATTGGTGAAACCTATGAAAATTGAACATATTGCAATTTGGGCAAATGACTTAGAATGTATGCGTGATTTTTATATGAAATACTTTAATGGTAAAGCAAACTCTTTATATTATAATAAAACGAAACAATTTGAATCTTATTTTATTACGTTCGAATCTGGAGCAAGACTTGAACTTATGCGTAAAAAAGGGATTGAAAATAAGCCTAATTTAAACATAACTGGCTATGCTCATATGGCTTTTTCTGTCGGTAGTGAAGAACGTGTGAATGAACTGACAAAGGTGATAAAAGATGCTGGTTATCCTTTATTAAATGGACCACGTTTTACTGGAGATGGCTATTATGAAAGTGTAATAGGCGATCCAGAAGGCAATCAAATAGAAATTACGATTTAACTTACCCTTTTCCACCACCTCCGTATTTTTCCACGGATTAGGCGGTGCTGTTGCTGAGGTGCCAAATGAGGCAACTGCTTACTTTTACCGAAAAGCACTATCAAACATGTCAATATTCGCTACTTGGGAGCAACCAGAAGGTGCCGCTGGAAGTATTCGATGGGTTGAAGACTTCCGCTTAGCGATGCTTCCATTTACAAAAGGTGTCTACGTTAATACGCCTGACCTATCCATTAAAAATTGGCCAGATGCATACTTCAGTTGCAACTTTGACCGATTAATGAAAGTAAAAGCGGAATATGATCCGAAAAATGTCTTTAACTTTCCGCAAAGTATTCCGCTTTTTTAACTGTTTAAATATTTTTTCAAACTGCTAAATAAACATTCATTTTATATTGTTTATTTAGCAGTTTAGTATAAAGACTCTTTTGTTTACATAATAATATTAAGGATTATAAGATATTACTCTTTTACTTCTCTTTTTACTTATAATTACTCTTCCTATATTAAAAGCAAAAGCGATAAAAAAGATAATACTACCCATTAGAAACACTTCATTATAACTACGAATAATTCCTTGCTTATATTTCTCCTTTAGTTGTTTGTAAATCTTGCTCTCCTCATCAGTTTTTAATACTATCTGTTGTTTTTTATTTATTGCTTGCAATACTTTTTCCCTTTCTAAATTTGACAAATCACTTTTTTTAATCACCGTCACTACTTCCCTATTTATCTTCTCTTTTTCAACTAACAACTGATGATTCAGAAACATCACCAGTATTGCTACCCCAACAATACTTCCAACTGTTCTAGAAATATTACATACACTTGCAGCAACACCTGACTTTTCAATCGGTACACTTAAAACTGCTGTTGTTGTATACGGTGCTAATGTGCACCCAGTTCCAATCCCAACGATTATTAATCGCCAAATATAATCCCATGTAGTAAAATTTGAATCTATTTGACTAAATAAATATGATGCTACGATAAATGTTAATAGCCCTATACTACCTACTAATGAGCTTCCCCGATTTGCTGCAATTGGTGTTACGATTACTGTAACAAGCATTGAAACAATCGCTAGTGTGCTAATTATTAAACCTGACTGTAATTCAGACATACCTTCTACTTGAACGAAATAAAAAGCAAGTATAAACAAAAAGTTCATTAATCCCATTCCAACAAAGAATAAAGAAAAATTCGAAATTGAAAACTCTTTATTTGTGAATAACTTTAATGGCAACATTGGATTTACACTTTTCTTTTCAATGATAAAAAATAATATAAAACCTATGAGTGAGAGCATAAAAAGAAGTATTAAGCTTATCGTGCTTAAATGGTTTGTATTTACTTGTATGAGTGCATATACAAGTAAGCATAGTGCAGATGCAGAAGTAATCATACCTGCCCAATCTATTTTAGAGCTTGCAGCATGATCATAGGATTCCTTAATACAAAGAATCACGAAGATGAAAGATAATATACCAACTGGAACATTAATAAAGAACACCCAGCTCCAATTCAATTTGTCAGTTAAAATGCCTCCAAGTGAAGGGCCAATTGCCGCTGCTAATCCCCCAAAAGCTCCCATGATGCCTCCTATCATACCTTGTTTCTCTCTCGGTACTAAATTAAGACCTAGCGGCATAGCAACTGGTACGATAACTGCTGCGGAAATTCCTTGTATTATCCTAAAAGCTACTAATGTATGAAAAGAAGTGGCTATACCACACATAAACGAACTAATAGAAAATCCCAATAAACCAATAATATATAGCTTCTTGCGACCAAACTGATCCGCCAGACGTGCTGCAATTAATAAACACGATACAAAGGCAACATTATAAGTATTAGCAACCCAAGAAATTGTATCAATTGAAGTATGAAATGTCTTTGTCATTTCTGGTAATGTGATATTCACAATATTTGAATCTAAAATCGCCATAAAAAATCCTGCAATTAAAGCTATTAATGCAAATTTATTCCTCATTTCTGCCACCCTTATTCGTTTTATTGATTTAAAATGCCACTCACAAATAAACTTACACATGTCTCTATATACTCTTCTAATTGAATTTCTTCTTCCGATATACTTACATTCATAATGTATAAAAACAATTGTCCATAAAACATATTCGCTATCAAACGGTAATTACAGGTAGAAATGTGTCCCTTCTCACCAAGTTGCTTTAAATATTTTTCTAAGTGATTCACTAGATGTGAATTCAACTCATGTAGTAATGCTTTCATCTCACTATTTTGTCTTGATTCTATTAATGCAGCCCAAATATAATTTAGCTTTGGTAAATTGGTTTGAATATATGTTTCCGCCACTTTCGTAAGGTCCTTATGTAAATCACCAGTAAATTGCTCTTCTATTTCCTCTAGCAAAGCAACTGGTGTCGTCCGTAAAATAATACTCTCCCTAAAAAGATTTTCCTTATTTTTAAAATTACGGAATATCGTTAATTCGCTTACTCCTGCTTTTTCTGCCACTTCACGAATGGTTGTCGCTGTATACCCCTTTTCCCCGAATAATAAAGTAGCAGCTTCCATAACTTTTTCTCGTGCTGTTAATTTCCCCATCTATATTCCTCCATTCAATATGTAAGTAAGTAATTACTAACATATTATCACAAAAGAAAAATGAAAGTAACTAGTTACTTTCATTTTCTGGAATTTCATTATCTAATTTCTTGAAAATAAAAATTTCTCAAATATTAACAAATCGTCTCATTTCCAATCTTCCAGCTAAACCATCTCCCGTGCCCTTCTGTTTCTCCAACCGTTTCACGATATTCGTTTCCGTTAATATAATAATCAATATGAAGGTCACGATCCCACATGTTGTTATACAGGTGGAATACATCACGTTTTGCGCCAATTTCTTGTATTTGTTTTTCTAACTTATGTTTTACTTGTTCTGGTATTTGATTTGCAACATGTGTATGGAAAATACAAATAACAGCTTCTTCACTTATTTGTTCAATAATAGATGATAATAGCTCTACACCGTCTCCTTCTATTAATTGGACAGATTCATTTTTCACTAAAGATGCAGCTTGATCAAACATCTCAAGCCTTTCTTTATGTTCTGGCCAAATTAAAGCACGTAACCATAAATAATCTTCCTCATTATGTAAATCATTCACATGTAAGTCCAGTCCAATTCTTTCTACGACAGATGGGCTTTCTTTTAGAAAATGCGGCACATTTTCCCCTCTTATTTCAGAAGTTACATGCACATTTGAATTTATATTTCCGTACATTTCATCCGTCCCGTACGAATAACTATATTGGTCCCAGAACAGTTGCAACCCAGAACTTGTCCCAATTTCAATTAACGCTAACGGCTTCTTCACTTTGTTAAATATGTAGCAGAAACTTGGGTATAAGTATGCGCACCGTCTTACTTCATTTGTTTGAACCAGTTTCGTTTGTAACAAAGTAATGATTTCTTCTCGGTACTCTTTACAGAAATCTTTAAAATGATTAAAAGCTTTATCTAAATTTGTATCAGCATTTTCAACTAAACTACTATAATACGTTTTTAAATGATGTTCTTTCCCTGCTAGCAATAAATAATGTACTGCACCTAATAGTAAGTTTGGGACTGGTTGACCTACCTGAGCATAGGACGATAGTGTAAGTACTTCCTCATCTTCAGCAATTTTCATTGATAAATATTCATATAAATCACTTGACCCTTTACATTCCTTTATTGAAAAGTTTCGAAATAAGTTTGAAATTTGTTCTTTTGTACACATTAGAGTCCCTCCTTTTTATTTTTCAGAATAATCTTACCATTATAGAAAGAATAATCCTATAAAAAGGTACTCGATTTAGTCACTTAAGGATACGTAAGCTTTTTCGAGATAATTTCAAACTGTAATTTTTTTCTATTTATCACCTTAAAAGAGCTTGTTAAATAAGATTTTTAGCGAATAAAACGTTAAATAGTTTAAAATTATCAGATAACACTAGATATTTTAGTCTATTAATTATTATAATAGAGTATGAGATGGTTATATAATTGAGACAAAAAAGGTATACACCTAGGTGGGGCCTAGGCGGTGTTTCTCTTTTACGGCTTAGACATAGAAAACACCTACACTTTTTTGCCAATATAGGGGATGGAGAGATTATCATGAGCAACATGCAGCAAAAAACAGACGTTATCTTAATTGGTGCAGGAATTATGAGTGCAACGTTAGGCTCATTACTAAAAGAATTAGCACCAGAATGGGAAATTAAAGTTTTTGAAAAACTCGCAAGTGCCGGGGAAGAAAGCTCTAACGAATGGAATAATGCAGGTACAGGGCATTCTGCGCTATGCGAACTGAACTATACTTCCGAAAAAGCTGACGGATCTATAGATATTAGTAAGGCTGTAAAAGTGAATGAGCAATTCCAGCTTTCAAGACAATTTTGGGCATATCTTGTAAAGAGCAAATTAATTCGTAATCCACAAGATTTTATTATGCCACTACCTCATATGAGTTTAGTACAAGGGGAAAAAAATGTTGAGTTTCTAAAAAACCGTTTTGAAGCGCTTTCAAAAAATCCACTGTTTCAAGGAATGGAATTTTCTGATGCTCCTGAAACATTAAAAAAATGGCTTCCACTCATTATGGAAGGCCGCACATCTAATGAACCGATGGCGGCAACGAAGATTGACTCTGGAACAGATGTTAACTTCGGTGCATTAACACGTATGTTATTTGATTACTTAAAAACAAAAAATGTCGAGCTAAACTACAAGCATAGTGTCGAAAATATTAAGCGCACGAAAAATGGTTTGTGGGAAGTAAAAGTACACGATATGAATAGTGGTAAAATTGAGCATCATACTGCTAAATTCGTCTTTATTGGCGGCGGTGGCGGTAGCCTACCTCTACTTCAAAAGACTGGTATCCCTGAATCAAAACATATCGGTGGATTCCCGGTAAGTGGACTATTTATGGTATGTAAAAACCAAAAAGTTGTAGAGCAACATCATGCGAAAGTGTACGGTAAAGCTAAGGTTGGTGCTCCGCCAATGTCTGTACCTCATCTAGATACGAGATATATAGACAATAAAAAAGCTTTACTGTTTGGACCATTCGCAGGCTTCTCACCTAAATTCTTAAAAACAGGTTCAAATCTTGACTTAATCGGTTCTGTAAAACCGAATAACGTCTTAACGATGTTAGCCGCTGGTGTAAAAGAAATGGGACTTACAAAATACTTAATTCAGCAAGTTATGTTATCACATGAAAAACGTATGGAAGAATTACGCGAATTCATTCCGAACGCGAAAAGTGAAGATTGGGATATTGTAGTTGCTGGGCAACGTGTACAAGTAATTAAAGATACTGATGCTGGTGGTAAAGGGACACTTCAATTTGGTACAGAAGTAGTAAGTGCAGCTGACGGCTCAATCGCCGCATTACTAGGCGCATCACCAGGTGCTTCTACTGCTGTTCACGTCATGCTTGAAGTATTAGAAAAATGTTTCCCAAGCCGCATGATAGAATGGGAAGAAAAAATAAAAGAAATGATTCCTTCATATGGCATTTCACTAACTGAAAATCCAAGATTGTTCCAAGATCTTCACACTTCTACTGGTCGTACACTTGGATTAAACGAAAAAGAAACTGTTCATAATTAATGAAGAAATAAAAAAACGTCCGATATATTCGGACGTTTTTTTGTCTACTAAAAATTATACTTATCAATATTATCTTTCGTAAATACAACTCGTTCTGGTAATACGATAATTCCATTCCCTTCTGCCTCATAATCATATCCTTGAATGGAGTTTGGCTCTACCTTCACTTTTCCAATTCCTTTTACTTCGAAGCTATCCCCTACTTTTAACTTCTTCCCTTTTACAACAATTTCATTTGCTACATACGTTGCGAGAGCACCTTGTTGTTTTACATCCCATAAACCAAATTGTGCTACTGTTCCTCGTTTTACGTAATCACGCATAACGTTTGGTGTAGAGAAGCCAGTTACGACAACCTTTTTATCCATTTTTAAATTTTCAGCTGCTTGTGCCATTGCCGGAAGTGCCGTTGCATCTGGACAAATGACTGCATTAATATCAGGATACGTTTTTAAAATATTCTCTCCTACTGACAAAGACTTTTGCGCATTATTTTCACCGTACTGCGTCGTTACAATTTCCCAGTTCGGATATTTCTTTTTAATAATTTCTTTCGCTTTCGTTACCCATTGGTTTTGATCCGTTACTGTCGGGCTAGAATAAAAGAAGGCTACTTTTCCTTTATCTCCAATTTGCTTTGAAGTCATTTCTATTAATAAATTAGCAAGTTGGTCTGGTGTTCCTTGGCTGATATAAAAAGAACGATCTTTCGGATTCACATCAGAATCCCATGTTAACACCGTCATCCCTTTTTTCTTAGCACGTTGCAGTGATTGCGATAACCCATCCACTGACGTAGATGAAACCATAATCGCATCATAGTTTTGATTAATGAAATTGTTTATATATTTAACTTGCCCTGAAACACTCGCTTCAGACGGTCCATCATACTTCACTTGCACGCCTAACTTATCTCCCATCTCTTTTGCCCCTTCACCACCCGATGTGAAGAAACCAACTCCTGTTAATTTCGGAATAAATGCAAATTTCACATCATCAACCTTTTTCTTATCTGCTGTTTGGCTAGAACACGCAATTAAACCGATTAAACAAATACATACAATCAATACAATCCCCAGTTTTCTCTTCATGACATTTCCCCCTTATGCAAATTCTTTCTTTTCTCCGCTAAGAATTGATGTAATTTGAAATGTCTCATAATAACTGAAAGAATAAGGATAATACCTATTACTACATTGGATTGTTCATTTGTTAAACCCGTCATTTGCAAGCCATACTGCATGAGCCCAATGAAAATACTCGCCAGTACAGTACCAATAATGCTTCCTTTTCCGCCTGTAATAAGTGTACCGCCTAAGACGACTGCTGTAATGATTGGTAAAATTGTTTCACTTCCCATATCAGCACGTGCGGAACCGAAGTAGGCAGTTAAGAAAGCGCCTCCTAATCCACCTCCTAACCCTGAAAGTATGTAAGCAATAATGACTACTTTTTTCGTTTTAATCCCGGTGTATTTTGCTGTATTTTCGTTCGCACCTGTTAATTTTACATGGCGCCCGTATATAGTTCGGTGAAATAATACAGTACATAAAACTGTTAATACGATCAGTAGCCATAATAAATTCGGTATTCCTATAAAACTACCATTTGCCAGTTGTACAAATGTGTCAGGTAAACCGCTTATTCCTTCGTACCCAGAAGCACCTGCCCCTCCTGAAATGACGAGGGCAATTCCCCCGTATAAAAACATCGTTCCGAGTGTAACGACGAGTGGTTCTACATCCGTCATTTTTATAATGAGTCCGTTTAAAGCGCCTGCTAAACAACTAATTATTAGGGCGATTATAACAGCAAACAAAATAGGTATTCCGTTCATCCAAAGTACACCGATTAAGATTGAAGTGAGCCCCATTATTGAGCCGATCGATACATCAATTCCTCCTGTTACTATAACAAAAGTCATTGGTATCGCCGCAATTGCGATAAATAGGAAATCATTTGTACTAAAAAGGAGATTACTAATATTTAAGAAATCACTATTTATTAAACTAAAAAGGATGAATTCTACAAGAAGTAATACAATTAGAACCCCTTCCCATCTATATACATACTTCATAGATTCATCCTCCTTTCTGCCTTCCACTTTTTCATAACACTATCTAATATGATGATAAGTAATAATAAAAAACCTGAAATAGCATTATTCCAAAATGCTGGTATTTTTAAAAAGACGAGTGAGCTACTTATTGTTTCTAAAAATAACGCTCCTAATGCAGCTCCAAATAAAGATCCTGTTCCTCCTTTTAACTGAATTCCTCCTAGTACAGCAGCTGCGATTACTTGTAATTCTAATCCTGTACCTGTTTGATTTGGCACGAAACCGATATTCATAACAAATATGCAACCAGCGAGCGCAGCGCTTATGCCTGAAATCATAAACGCATATATCTTCACTTTATTAACAGGTATACCAATAAGCCTCGCGCCATCTTCATTATCACCTACCGCATAAAAGTATCTTCCCAATGGCACTTTTCTTAAAAAGAAGTATAGTAGTAGTAAAATAATAAGAACGAACCATACAGTTATAGGTAAACCAAGAATGATGATAGATGACAGCTGCTTAAAATCGTTTGGAATATCTTCAATCCACTTCCCGCCTGTGAAAATTAACATTGTACCTCTAATAATTCCTAACATGCCTAATGTCATAATAATGGCTGGTACCCGAAACTTCGCAACTCCAATACCATTTACGAAACCAATAATGGCCCCAAGTATAATAGCTACAAATATCGACAAGAATGCACTATACCCATTCGTTAACATCATTCCGCAAACTGCTGCACTTAACCCCATGCTTGAACCAACTGATACATCTATATTTTTCGTAAATAAGACGAACGATTGACCGATTGCTAGCACGACTAAAATAACGCTTGATTTCATCAGTAAAGATAACGAGTTAAATTGAATAAAACTAGGGTTTATCATTCCTACAATAGCTATATAAATTAGTAGTAACAGTATGATAGACGTTTCATGCATTTTTAACATATGTTTCATTCCGCTACACCTCCGTATGCAAGGCGTGTAACTTCATTCACACTCAGTTGTTCTTTTTCCAAATGAGAAACAAATTGCCCATTTCTCATTACATATACACGGTTTACTAATTGGACAATTTCTTCAACATCTGAAGAGATTAATAAAATTGCGAGTCCTTCCCTTTTCATTTTTTTTATCGTCTCATACACTTCAAGCCTTGCTTTCGCATCAATTCCTCGAGTCGGCTCATCAAGAATAATAATTTTAGGATTACATGCAAGATACTTCGCAAGCACGACCTTCTGCTGATTACCTCCTGATAAAGATGCCAGTTCTTTATTCATATTCTGTACAACAATTCGGAACTGTTCTATAAATGAATTAACTAAAGCGCTTTCTTTTTCTTTATTTATAAAAAAGCGATTATTTTGATATAAACTTGCTGCTGCAATATTTCCTTTAACAGAAGCAATTGAGAAAATTCCATTCCTCGCCCTATCCTCTGGCACATAAACTAGTCCTTCGTCTAGCCTTTTATGCAAAGAACACGTATCAATTGATTTTCCACCCAATAAGATAGACCCTGATTTTATAGTTTTCAATCCAAATATCGCTTCTGCTAATTCCGTTCTGCCAGATCCTATAATGCCAGCAACACCTACAACCTCACCCGCATGTACAGTGAATGATATATTTTCGAATGCGTGACCATTTATATCAACCACTTCTAATATTTTTTTCGTCTTTACTGTCTCTTGAACTACTTCTATTTTCTCTTTCTGTTTATATCCTTTTGGCAATAGTCCCTCCATCAGCATGTCATATGTATAGTCACATACATCACCTTGGCTTACAACCATTCCATCACGTAGTATTGCTACTTTGTTGGCAATTTCAAAGATTTCTGGAAAACGATGCGTAATATAAATCATCCCAATTCCTTTTTCTTGTAAACTTTTCATCAACACAAAAAGACTCTTAATTTCGTGTGTTGTTAATGTCGATGTTGGCTCATCTAGAATAAGAATCTCAGCTTCTCTTATTAATCCTCTAACGATTTCTACTAACTGTTGTTGCGCAATCGATAATGTTCCTCCTAGTTTATTAAGGTCAATATCCCATCCTAAGCTGCTAATCAATTGCTGAATCTGTACTTTTAGTTTCTTTTTCTTTTCTTTTAACCCGATACATATATTTTCTTCAATAGTCATATGCGGAAAAATGAGTGGTTCTTGCGGTATTAAATAAATACCTTTTCGGTGTGCTTCTGATGGATTTGAAAACTGTTGCTTCCTTCCTTTTACATACATCTCTCCATCATCATACGAATATAACCCCGTTAATATTTTCATTAATGTTGATTTCCCGGCGCCATTTCCCCCCACTAAAGCGTATATATCTCCGCGCTCTACTTGTAAGTTCACTTCTTTTAATACAAGTTGATTTAAAAACGCCTTACTCATTTTCTTTACTTGTAATAAAGGTACGTTCTCCACATGATGTCACCTGCCTTTATCCAGAACATTTTTTGAGAAAATGATTATTTGTTCTACTTGTTTTGTAGCATTGTATATTCCTTTTTTTATATCTAGAACACTTTTTTCTACGTACTATTAATCGTTTCAACTGGAATAAACAAAATATATGGTACATATGTTTAAGCTGTGGTCAATTGTTGAAAGGGATGAAGAGTATGACTCAGCTGAACTTTGAAGAAAATTTATTAACTAAAGTAGCTTGGTACTATTATAAAGACCAATTAACACAACAGGAGATCGCGTCACTTCTTCATATTTCAAGAAATAAAGTCGTCCGGTTATTAGATAAAGCGCGAAGTGAAGGTATCGTTACATTTCACGTAAAAGGGACTGGTTTGCACTGTTTAAGTATTGAGCGTGACCTAATGAAAAAATTCCACTTAAAAGATGCTTTTATTATCCCTACCCCAGTAAACAATTATCACGCTTCTCTCGGAAAAGCTGCTGCACAATATTTAGAAACTCATCTCCAGCAAGGCGATTTACTCGGTATTGGCTGGGGAGAAACAATTAGCAAAATGCTAGAAAACATTCATTTTGAAAGTTCTATCAACCTTTCAATCGTAACGCTCACAGGCGGGGTAAATCACTATCTCCCGAGAAAACAAAACTATTTACACTACATGCAAGGCGAACTTCACATTATCCCTACGCCGTTTCTAGCGTCTACAACCGAAATGGCACAAAGTATTCTATCAGAACCGAGTGTAAAAGATATGCTTCAAGTCGCTTCACTTGCTCATACGGCTGTTGTCGGTATTGGGGGATTATCTCAAGACGCTACGATTGTAAAAGAAGAAAAATTAACACTACGTGAGATGACATATATTCGTAGTCAAAACGGTGCTGGCGATATTTTAGGACAGTTTTATAATACAACTGGCGATTTATTAGAACTCTCGCATCACAATCGTCTAATTGGCACGCCCCTCTCTATTTTGCGCAATATGAAGCATGTCGTCGGTGTTGCTGGAGGTACTGAAAAGATAGATGCAATTTATGGTGCCTTAAAAGGAAAGTTTATTCATTCATTAATTACCGATGAGGAAACTGCCCTCTCCTTATTACGAAAGGATGGTGATTGTTAATGTCCCATTTATTAGCTTTCGATGCTGGTACAGGGAGCATTCGAGCAGTTCTTTTTGATTTACATGGTAATCAAATTGCAGTAAGTCAAAAAGAATGGATTCACAAATCTGACCTTCGTTATCCAGGCTCTATGAACTTTGATGTAGTAGAAAATTGGAAGCTAGTACAAGAATGTACGAAAGAGATGCTTCAAAAAAGCAACACTCCTGCCTCTTCTATTCTTGCTATTAGCGCTACAAGTATGCGAGAAGGATTTGTTTTATATGATCAAGATGGGCAAGAAATATGGGCGTGTGCAAATGTTGATGGGCGCGCATCCGTCGAAGTTAGTGAATTAAAAGAAATTCGGTCACATCTTGAAAAAGATTTATATACAAAGTCTGGTCAAACTTTTTCATTAGGTGCTTTACCACGCCTACTCTGGATAAAAAAACATGAACCCGACGTCTATAATAATATTTACTCTTTTACAATGTTAAACGATTGGATTTTATATAAACTAAGCGGCGTACTACAAATTGATCCCTCAAACGGATGCACGTCAGGTATTTTTGACTTACAAAATAGAGTGTGGGATAACGATGTCGCTAAGGAGTGCGGTCTATCTTTGCCATTTTCACCAACAGTAAATGAAGCTGGTACAGTAATTGGCAACGTTACAAAAGAGTGTGCAGCATTAACTGGATTACGTGAAGGGATTCCTGTCGTCGCCGGGGGTGGAGATGCTCAAATGGCATCGCTCGGAACAGGAATCGTGAAACCAAATCAAACGTTAATATGCGGGGGTAGCTTTTGGCAACAAGAAGTGAATGTTACTGAGCCAATAACAGATCCACATGCTGCGATTCGAGTAAATTGTCACGTCGTTCCGAACCTATGGCAATATGAAACAATCGCCTTTTTCCCAGGTCTCGTTATGCGCTGGTTTCGAGACGCTTTTTGCCAAGAAGAAAAGAAACTTGCTGATAAACTTGGTGTAGATGCTTATGAATTACTAGAAGAACAAGCGAAAGACGTACCTGTCGGTTCACATGGCATTATCCCTACTTTTTCAAACGTTATGAACTACATTTCTTGGCGTCATGCCGCACCTTCATTCTTAAATTTAAGTTTAGACGCTGACAAATGCGGAAAAAAAGAACTGTTTCGTGCTATTGAAGAAAATGCAGCCTTCATTACACTTGGAAACTTAAAATTAATAAAAAATCTAACTGGCACATTCCCTTCTGAAGTTATTTTTGCTGGCGGTGCTGCTAAAGGAAAACTATGGCCACAAATTCTATCAGACGTACTCGGTATTCCTGTAAAAGTACCTGTTGTGAAAGAAGCAGCTGCTTTAGGAACTGCGATTGCTGCTGGAGTTGGTGCTGGCATATATTCATCTATGGAAGAAACTGCCGAAGAGTTTGTACAGTGGGAGCAAACATTCGAACCAGTTACTGAAAATCACGAACTATATAAAGAGTTCTATGAAACATGGAAAACTGTATATGACAGTCAGCTCGCTTTAGCTGATAAAGGGCTCACCTCACATATGTGGATTGCGCCTGGTGCACTGTAACACATTACATAAAGGAGTGAACTGTATGTTAAAAGCGAATGAAAATGACTTCTCCTATCGCTTCGGTGATAACGGGCCGAAATATTTAATACAAGGGCCAAATATTGATCTTGGCCTTGTTGTCATTCAACCGGGCCAGGAGTTTCAAAACCATTATCATACGACGTGCGAAGAGGTCTTTTATGCATTAGAAGGTGAAATAGACTTCTATGTAAATAACGAAAGAGTTCCGATTAAACAAGGTGATGTCCTGCAAGTTCGCCCTCATGAATCTCACTATCTGATTAACCATTCTGACAAACCTTTTAAAGCTGTTTTTATAAAGTCACCACATTTACCAAATAAAGATACGGTACAAACGGAAAATCCAACATTAACGAAGGAGTGATTTTGAATGACTTGGGGATTTAAAAATCGATTAAATACAATTTTACCTGATGGTAGAGCGGTTATGTTAGCAATAGATCACGGCTACTTTTTAGGGCCAATTCACGGGCTAGAACAACCACTTGAAACAGTTAAAAACTTACTTCCGTATACAGACTCCCTCTTTTTAACACGCGGTGTACTTAGTTCCTGCATTCCTGAAAACTGCAGCACACCGATGGTTATGCGTGTATCTGGTGGCGCTACTGTCGTCGGTAAAGATTTAGCGAATGAAACAATTGTTACACCTGTAAAAGAAGCAGTGAAGCAAAACGCAATTGGCGTTGGCGTTTCTGTTTTTGTCGGATCAGACTATGAAACACAAACTGTTACAAATCTCGCAAATGTAGTTTCTGAAGCTCATGATTACGGCCTACCAGTACTCGGCATTACCGCAGTCGCAAAGGAATTACAAAAACGTGAAGCTCGCTTTCTAGCACTTGCTTCCCGCGTATGTGTTGAAATGGGTGCTGATATTATTAAAACGTATTACTGCGAAGGATTCGAAAAAATAACGAGCACATGCCCTGCCCCAGTCGTCATCGCGGGCGGCCCAAAACTAGATTCAATTGAAGACGCATTAAACATTACGTACAATGCATTGCAAGAAGGAGCAATTGGAGTAGACATGGGCCGAAACATATGGCAATCCGAGCACCCAGCTGCGATGATCCAAGCAATACATGGCATTGTGAAAAATGGATTGAATGTGAAAGAGGCACTTGAACTTTATGATGATGTGAAGAATTAATGTGAAAAGACAGACTATTTATTAGTCTGTCTTTTTTACTTTACAGTGAAACTTTCATAATCCGTCTTCTAATATGATACATACTTAAATTTTATACACCTTCAAATGATTACTCTTGTTGATCGCTATTAAGCTTTGAAACTTTCTTACCTTCTCTATAATCAAGACAAGACACTTCAATTAATAAGCCATTAAATACTGTAAAATAAAAACCATAACTACTACCTCGCATCGAATAAGGTTCCTTATCTATTTCAATGCCGCCTGCTACTAAACGATTATACGCTTGATCAACTTCATTTGAAGTATCCACTAAAAAACCAATATGAAAAGCTTCAGGATACATCACTTCCTTACTCCCCTTAAATGCTTTGGGGTCGCTTAGCACCAGTATAAATCCACTCTCATCACTCATTACTAATAATGCCTTTCCCTTTTGCTCTAAAAATTGAAAATCAAAAAATGTTTCAAAGAAATGTCTCGCTTCTGATAAATCATCAACACATAAATTCAAATGATTTAACTTCATTCACTCATCTCCTTTTAAGCAGAGGGTATGTAGACTCATTTTCATAACACTTAAATATGAAAGGTAAGATATTCAAGCGTTCCGTCTAAGACTATGCTTTATAAGTCTAATACTTTTCTCCATAGCCTAGAACGTTTTTTTAAATGAATGAAAGATTTCCTATCATTCCCATCCCCCCAGTCATAAAAAAGAGGATACATGATTGCTTCTACAACATGTATCCTCTACTTATATATTACGACTGTTGATAAGCCGATTTCGATGATTTCACATAATAAACTGCATGATCCACATTAATAATATGATCTGGCTTTGGTTTACCACGGCCCGCTCTATGTCCAGCTAAGTGTTCTTCACTTGTTTCCCAGTTTTTCCATGCTTCTTCAGATTCCCAGCGAATCATTACGACAACTTCTTCGTCGCCGCGTCTTACTTTTTTCACGAGAACACTTAAATCGATGAAGCCTTCAAATTTTTCAATAATACCTTCTCCAGTGAAACGTTCTACAACTATATTTGATGTACCTTCTTTTACTGTAAATGTTTTCGTTTCGATAAACATATATCCCACTCCCTCTTTGTTATACGAATACTAGTATTCTTCTATTATAATTGATTATGATAATTATTTTCAATTGTAAAGTTTTAATTTTTTGAATTATGCTGATTTCTTTTCTATCGCCTCATCTAAAAATTTGAAATATGGAAGTAACATCCCTATTAAAGATGTAACACATATAATTGCACCGATGATTACATATAGCGCTCTTACTCCCCACATTTCACTCAATATCCCCCCTACTAACACACCTAATGGCATAGCGGATCGTATAAAAAATAAACGCACTGAAAATACTTGTCCTATCATATTATTTGGGACGGTTTGTTGGCATATTGTCGTGTTATGAACATTGAAAAATGCAATACAAATCCCTGCTATTACTTCAATTATTATTGCAATGATAATACTATGATTGAATCCTAATGAAATGTATGTGAGTCCCCCTATAAACAATCCTCCAAGCATAAGTATACGCCGGCTTTTATATGTTACTTTTCCGACTAATACTGAGCCAATTACGTAGCCAAGTGGAAAACCTGCCATGAAATAACCGTACTCTGCATATCCCGCTGACAGCTCGTCTTTTATATAAGGAAGATTTGTGACCATCGTTACCCCTACTCCAAACTGCACGAAAGTAAGAAATATACCGAGCCAAACGATGATTGGTTTTGTGAAAAAATATGTAAAACCGTGAAAAAACTGTTCTAGCCACGTTTTCCGAATAGGTTGCGACGTTCTATTTTCTTTTATATAAAATAAGAAAGTGCCACTAACAAATAAACATATGCATACGAAAGATAATGTAAGTTCTGTTCCAATCAAATGAATGACTACTCCGCCTAATACTGGCGCAAGAAACATCATAAGGCGAGTCATTCCATCAATGTACGCATTTGCATCTTGAAGTTGTTCTTTCCCTACAATGCTCGGTGTAATTGCTTGACTTGCAGGTGTATAAAGTGGTGTAATAAGTCCCACTACAATTTGAACAACATAAATGTGCCAAACTTCTATACTACCCGAAACTAGCATCACCAAAGGTAATAAAAATACGGACGCTCGTATCCATTGTGAAAATATCATAATCCACTTCCGGCTCCATTTATCAATAAATGGGCCACTTATTAATTGCAATATGAGTGATGGGATGAAATATAATAACCACATACTACTTAAAGCCATTTCTGATCCTGTTAACTCATATACTAGAATTGAATTACATAACGTTCCGAAAGCCCCTCCTAATTCAGAGATTGCACTACCAATCCACATAAAAAAGAACGAACGATTTTTCAATATATTTTTCAATTTCACACACCAACTTTTCTTTTATATTCCTCCCTTTATGTACATTCTCGTTGTTAATTATCTATTCAAAAACATATCTAATTCTTTCGCTAACGACTGCACTGCTTTCTTCCTTAATACATACTTTCCATCATGTATATCAACTAACTTCGCTGCACGTAACAATTTCAAATGATGGTGTACTGTCGATTTACCAAGCTGCAATCTTTCCGTTATTTCCTGTAATGTACGTTCTTTTTCAAACAACATTTTTACAATTCGCAATCTCGCCTCATCCCCAAGAGCCTTATGTTTTTGAACTAAAAAATAATTCGGTTCATACGGATCTTCAGGATGAATGCTTTCATTCGCAACTGGATAATGAAATACTTTCGTATCATCAATATCTGCTTCAATATTCCACGGTCTGTACGTCATTTGCGGAATAAGAAGTACGTGATGAACACTTGGCTCTGGCATATAGTTTACGCCACCAGTCGCCCACTCGACAAACTCTTCCGGCTTCATCTTTTTATTCATTTCATTTTTTGCTTCATAATCTCGTTTTAATATAGAAAGTATTTCTTCTTCCTCACTCTTAATTACACTCTCATACCAACCTGTCATTACAGCAATTAAATGAGATTTCAGCACTTGTACATCTACATCACATATAAAGCGAATGTACGTAGAGAAAAACTGATGATCATGTGTTAATTCCTTTAGTTCATGTATTGCAGTTCCATCTCTACTTGCGGCTAAACGTCTTTTTTTCTCATATTTCTCCCCTAAAAACGGTAAACATATATACTTCAAATCTTCTTCTGAAAGTGAATCGATTTTAACATGAAACTGTGATACATCCTGTATGTCTTCTTCATACAACAATTGAAGCAATGCTTTCCACGTATTATTTTCTTCGACAAATTGTAAGTGCTCTCTCATTTCTTCTGTTAATGATTTCTTAATTTCTTCCCATTCATTTTGACTCTTTTCAAGTGTATCAATTAACCTCTTATGAGTAATTGCTGCAATGCCAAGCGCACATTCGAAAAGTATCGAATATTTCACTTGAACGTTATAAGTTTCCCTCTTTCTACTCGTTATGTGATAGACCTCCATTTTTATCCCCTCCTTGTTTGCTATATATCAAATTCTATTTTTATCGAATTTAACCTTCTATATTTTTAGAATTATTTTGCGACTTCAAAAAAACTCTAATCCATGAGCAAATAGAGAAAGGTTTATACTCTTTTTCATTCTGACTCAATTAAAGCCTTGATTATTAAGTATCATATTAAAAAGAAGTTTTTTAATGGCTCTGTTATAAGTTGTCTTTCACCCTCTTGTGCAACTATAGAAAAGGTTTATTGAAGAGAAAAGAGAATTGGTTTTATTAAGAAAAATGAACAGGAGGCTATACGAATGGGAAGAAAAGAAATGTTGCAAAATGGAGTCCAACAAGTTTTTTACGAAGAAGAATGGTACCCACCAATATCAGAAGCGGTAAAGAATCTTACGGTTGAACAAGCATGTTGGCAACCAGAAGGTGCTGCCAGTAATACGATTTGGGAAAATGTGAACCATTTATTAATCTTTAAAAAACGCCTACTTTCCCGCTTACATGAAGACGACACATTTGTTGCTCCACAAAATAATGATGAGACGTTTATCCAAGGTGGACCTAATGATGATGCCGCTTGGCAGCAAACCGTAAAGCGAACGCTTCAAGTACATGATGCCTTACAATCTTCATTAACCGCCCTTCAAGAAGCAGAACTAGATCAACTAAGTCCTTCTCTACCAGTTTGGCAACAATATATGAATATCCTTTTGCATGATGCTTATCATACAGGACAAATTATACAGCTTCGGAAACTTCAAGGTTCATGGCCAACTCACCGTTCTTATTTATAAAGTGAAATTTTAATCAGCTCTTACCAATCGGGATTTTGCGGGCAGCCCATCCCCACCTCACTTCTTTGCTTTCCTTGAATTTTGAGGTAAAAATCTTACTGTCCGTTAATCCGAAATAAACGATGTTTAAAATCGCATACGTTTAATATCCAACAAAACAATTGAAAACAGCTAATTGTTCGATAATTACTGCGATTTCTCAAAATAAAGCAAATTAAAATACATTGATTCCTAACATAACTTACATGCTTCATAACTTCTAATCATAATCCAAATTTGGAAGAATAGATGCTTTTTTATATACAAATAATAACTCTCAAGGAGTTGTTGACATGTATTTCATATTGAATATGTTAGGGATTTTCGTTGTCATATTAATCATTTTCTTATGTTCGCCTAATAAAAAACATATAAAATGGAGACCAATTGTAATTCTCATCCTATTGGAGCTTTTTATTACGTGGTTTATGTTAGGCACAAAGCTCGGCAGTATTATCATTAATAAAATTGCGTCATTTTTCAGTTGGCTACTAGCATGTGCGAATGAAGGTATTCGATTTGCATTTCCTTCAGCTATGGAAAGTCAGCACATTGATTTCTTCTTTAGTGCGTTACTTCCTATCATTTTTGTTATTACTTTTTTCGATATTCTTTCTTATTTCGGAATCTTAACTTGGATTATTGATAAAGTAGGTGCAGTTATTTCAAAGATTTCTCGTTTACCAAAGTTAGAAAGTTTCTTTTCGATTCAAATGATGTTTTTAGGAAACACCGAAGCACTTGCGGTTGTTCGTGATCAATTATCTGTTTTAAAAGAAAATCGATTATTAACTTTTGGAATTATGAGTATGAGTAGCGTTAGCGGATCCATTCTTGGTGCTTATTTATCAATGGTTCCAGCAACATATATTTTCAGCGCAATCCCATTAAACTGTATTAACGCATTAATTTTAGCCAATGTATTAAATCCTGTGGAAGTTTCGAAAGAAGAAGACGTTGTTTACACACCTTCAAAACATGAAAAAAAGGATTTCTTTTCTACTATTTCAAACAGTATGTTAGTTGGGATGAATATGGTTATCGTTATTTTAGCTATGGTAATTGGTTATGTAGCTTTAACAGCATGTTTAAATGGGATTTTAGGATTTTTTTTAACAGGGTTAACAATTCAAAAAATCTTCTCCATTATCTTTAGTCCTTTTGCATTTTTACTCGGTTTATCAGGCAGTGATGCTATGTATGTAGCTGAATTAATGGGGATCAAAATAACGACGAATGAATTTGTTGCAATGATGGATTTAAAATCAAACTTAAAATCACTACAACCGCATACGGTTGCGGTTGCAACGACATTTCTAGCTTCTTTTGCTAACTTTAGTACAGTAGGTATGATTTACGGAACTTACAATTCATTATTTGGCGGAGAAAAATCATCAGTCATCGGTAAAAATGTTTGGAAGCTTCTTGTTAGCGGGATGGCTGTTTCTTTATTAAGTGCTATGCTCGTTGGGCTATTTGTATGGTAATTAATTTTTATAATAAAAGACACCCAAGCCAATTGAGTGTCTTTTATTATTATTTTCGAATTTGCCCATTTCCACGAATCACATATTTTGTAGAAGTTAATGCTGGAAGCCCCATTGGTCCTCTTACGTGTAACTTTTGTGTACTGATACCAATTTCCGCTCCGAATCCAAATTCGGATCCATCTGTAAAACGAGTCGATGCATTATGATAAAGTGCCGCGGCATCTACAGAAGTAAAAAACTTGCTGACGTTTTCCTCGTTTTCAGTAATAATTGCTTCAGAATGCATAGATCCATACGTATTTATATGATGAATCGCATCTTCAACAGTGGAAACCACTTTCACTGCTAGTGTGAGAGATAAAAACTCAGTTTCCCAGTCTTCTTCTGTCGCAAGTAAGATAGAAGAATCAATCGCCACTGCTTTATTATCACCACGTAGCTCCACTCCTCTTTCCTTCAAGGAAGAAAACAACTCGCTACCATATTGCTCTGCCCAATTCTCATGAAGTACAATCGTCTCAATTGCATTACATACAGATGGACGCTGTGTTTTTGCATTTATAATAATATTAAACGCCATTTGTTTATCTGCTGTTTCATCAATGAATATATGACAATTTCCCGCACCTGTTTCAAGTACTGGAACAGACGCTTCTCTCACAACAGTATCGATTAATTGTTTGCCACCTCTTGGAATAAGAACGTCTAGATAATCCTTCATTGTAAACAACTGCTTCGCGCTATTTCGCGTTGTATCTTCTATAAGCTGTACACTTTCTTGAGGTAAGCTTGTTAGTTTGAGCGCTCTGTGAATAACGGCAACGATGGCCTTATTAGAATGAATAGCAGAAGAACTACCACGTAATATGACTGCGTTTCCTGTCTTCAAACAAATTGTAGCTGCATCCACTGTTACATTCGGTCTTGCCTCATAAATCATGCCTATAACACCAAGTGGTACGCGCATCTCCTGAATAGATAGTCCATTTGGCCTTTCCCATGCACTTACACATTCTCCTACAGGATCACGTAATTCAATTAGCTGCTTAATCCCCTCTGTCATATCAATAATACGATTTTCAGTTAGCAGAAGACGATCAAGGAGTGAATCAGAAAATCCTTTTGCCTTACCTTCTTCAATATCCCTCTTGTTTTCTTCTAAAATATAAGCTGTTTCTAATATTAACTGATCAGCTATTGCGGAAAGTGCTTCGTTTTTTTGCTCTGTAGATTTAAGCACAAGCTCTCTAGCAACCTCTTTTGCTTTTATCCCCTTTGCCAACACTTCATTCATTTTTATTTCCTCCTTTTTAAAGTGAAACCCAATGATCCCTATGGATGACTTCATAACTATGTCTCTCGCCTCTTACTTGAATATCTTGGCTTTGCATACCTTTTACATCTCTTAGTTCCTCTGCACTATATGTGCATTGTCCTTTTCCTATTACGCGCCCTTGTTGCGTTACAACCTCTACAACTTCACCCACTTGGAAAAATCCTGATACATTCGTAACACCAGCTGGAAGTAAACTCTTACCATGCTGAATGATGGCAGTAGCTGCCCCAGCATCTACTTCAATTTGTCCGCTAACAAGCGAATGTAAGGCAATCCATTGCTTGTTCATCTTCATTTCTTTTTGAGGAGCATTACCAACATACGTTCCATCACCCTTACCCTTCAAAACATCTACAAACTTTTCCTGTCCACGTCCTGTTCCGATAAATACACTCACACCAAGAGAGAGCGCTGTCTTTGCAGCGTCGATTTTTGATTTCATACCGCCAGTCCCAAGTTTTGAGCCAGCATCTCCTGCAAGAGAAGAAATTTCTTCCGTAACTTCAGGAAGAAAATAATATTTTTTTGCATCCGGATTTTTCTGAGGATTTTTGTCATATAACCCGTTCACATCCGTAAAGATCATAAGCATATCCGCCGAAACAAGCCCGCTTACTAAAGCTGACAGCATATCATTATCACCGAACGTCAGCTCCTCTAAAGAGATGGAATCATTTTCATTAATAATTGGAAGAGCGGAGCGGTTTAATAATTCTCCTAACGTAGCG
Source organism: Bacillus sp. PK3-067 (assembly GCF_056738645.1). Taxonomy (NCBI): domain Bacteria; kingdom Bacillati; phylum Bacillota; class Bacilli; order Caryophanales; family Bacillaceae; genus Bacillus; species Bacillus sp. PK3-067. The sequence continues at coordinate 2,892,224 of NZ_CP096490.1, forward strand.
TAAGCATTACTATATTGTTCTTTTCTAGAAAAATCACTCCTCGTCAGCAAAAGTTGCGCAGTAACGATGCCATATTTACGGAATTCCTCCGTGTACGCCTGCATTAACAAACTTTGTCCGACAGCTGCTGCAGCCTGTTTCCCTTTAATCGTTACAGGTCTGCTAGGATATCCTAGCGCTGAAAAACCTGCAGCGACGGCTCCAGATGTAATTAACACAACCTCGTGCCCATCTTCTTTCAACCGAGCCAATGCGGCAACGTGATCTGAAAGCTGTTCTGTAGAGATGCCTCCGTGACTATCTGCCAAGGAACTACTCCCAATCTTTACAACAACTCGTTGTTTTTTCACTTTTTTATCCCCCAAGTCTAAAATCAAAGTTTTTTATAAATTACACTTCATTCACTTTGTAACTATATCTATTCTCATCAATGCTGCAATGAGGTATTTAAGAGCAAAATAAAAATGACCGCTTCGCCCTTAATAAAATAAAAAGGACGAAACGGTCATTGTTCCGCGGTACCACCTTAATTGATATACATAGATATCCACTTGGTGCCTATAACGCAGGCGAACGCCTAAACTTTCATTTAAGACTCAGGGATAGGTTCGATATATTCTATACGAGGAATCTTTCAGCCGGTGAATTCCACTCTCTTTCGCAAGAAGACATATGTACTAGTTCCCTTCAACGATTTTCAATCTAATTTTTTTATATTATGCGATATAGTTCGATTCGGTGTCAAGAGGTATTTTTAAAAATAAATAGAGCCGCAAGTTATTTGTATGAAATTATCGCCCTACTGAATGAAAATACAAAATGATATAAGTTTAACTCATATTCATAAACATAAAACCTTACATTATAGTGTATATATTTACATAATGTCGAATATAATTAATTTTTATCTTTTAGTGTTGCAAAAAGGAATATATTCTCTTAGAATGTTTCTTTATATTGCACAGGGATGTTATTCTTATTCTAAGAAAATAATATCAAACAGATATAATTGATTATAAAAGGAGCAAGATTGAGTTATTATGGATAAACAAATTGGATTCATCGGTTGCGGAAATATGGGAATGGCTATGATTGGCGGAATGATAAACAAAAATATAGTGTCTTCAAATCAAATTATTTGTTCAGATTTAAACACTGCTAATTTAAAAAATGCTAGTGAAAAATATGGGCTAACTACAACTACCGACAACAATGAAGTAGCTAAAAATGCTGATATTTTAATTTTATCAATCAAACCAGACCTATACGCGTCAATAATTAATGAAATAAAAGAAATAATCAAAAACGATGCTATCATCGTTACGATCGCTGCTGGGAAAAGTATTGAAAGTACTGAAAATGCCTTTAATAAAAAAGTAAAGGTTGTAAGGGTAATGCCTAATACTCCTGCTCTTGTTGGAGAAGGAATGTCTGCATTATGCCCGAATGAAATGGTGACAGAAAAAGATTTAGAAGATGTACTAAACATTTTCAATAGTTTTGGTCAAACAGAGATCGTAAGTGAAAAATTAATGGATGTTGTAACATCTGTAAGTGGTTCTTCACCAGCTTATGTATATATGATTATAGAAGCGATGGCAGATGCTGCTGTACTAGATGGTATGCCAAGAAATCAAGCATATAAATTCGCTGCTCAAGCTGTGTTAGGCTCTGCAAAAATGGTACTAGAAACAGGAATACATCCAGGTGAATTGAAAGATATGGTTTGTTCTCCTGGCGGAACGACAATAGAAGCTGTAGCAACATTGGAGGAAAAAGGACTGAGAACAGCGATTATTTCAGCTATGCAGCGTTGTACGCAAAAGTCTGTTGAACTATCTGGTCAAACTAAAAAGTAAAACTGTAAAAGAGATCGCGTTAGCTATGAATTCATATGAATTTAATTAGAAATTCACTACATGATAAACGGCCAAACTCATATATAATTGAGTTTGGCCGTTTCAGTTTTAATTATATTAAAATAATTTTATTCAAATCTTCTTTACAGGTTCTGTTTTATCCCTTACCTATTCCCTACTATGATTGTGTAATTTTATTAGAAACTAATAATTTTTCAATGCACTTCGGTAACATATCTAATAGCGTTTCAAATGCGTAGTTTACATCTAGACGTTCTGTCCATTGATGTGCATCTTTTCCTACCGGCCCCATATTTAATACTGGAACATCAAACTCTTCTAATTCCTGAAGCGGAATTGAATAACCTTTATCCCATAATGGCATATTGTCTACAAGCGAACTCATTGAATCCAGTGGATACTGCAAGCCTACATAACTTAAATCTGAAATCCCCCCAAAATAATTTTGGTTTTCAAATGTAATTTTATGATTGTAGTGTGCATACTTTTCCATTTCTACAACTACCTCTTTTATTAAAGGATTGTTGCGTGAACTCACAGCTGGATAGTACGGCGGAGCGAAGAAAAGTACAATCATCGGTGCCTTTTCTTTACATAAAATCGCTAATTTATCTACTAAATCAATGGTTACCGCACGATCATCTTTATCTCCTCTATTTTTTATAATATTAGATTGAATATGATTTATTTTTCCTCGTCCATGTTGCTCAATTGCATATGTGATAAGCTCTTCATAAGTTAATACATTTACTTTGAGATTAGGTGGTATAAATGGATTATATTTAGAAAAACGATATGCATGTTTTTCATACGACTCTTCTATTTTCTCTGCTACTTTCGTTACTTTTTGACGTAACAATGAAACTACATCTGTCATTGATTTTTCTAATAAAAACAAATTAAATAATGTAACTGCACGATGCGGAATTTGTACAGAATAATCCTCTTTTAAGTCCCTTTGAAGTAAGTTAGTTGGCGGAGGACTCGCTTCCCCTTCTACAATATCACAAAGGTCTGTGTTTAACTCTAATTCTGCTGTTATTAATGAAGCCATATAACTCCCATTTAACCCTGCAAAAGGTTCACCTACATGTGTCTCTTTTCCGTAGCAAAGAAAACCAGGTAACACTTTACCAATAGAGCCAGTGTAAATATACTTATTTTGGTCACCAGGATGTCTTGAAAACATAGGCTCTGAGTTTAGTACCGTTTTATACTCTAAATCATGTTCTCTTGCTAACTCTAGTAATCTTGGAACAGCAGCTCTCATCCCTACAGAGTTTACTTCTTCATCTGGTACAGCCAATAAAAGAACATTCCCATCAAATCTTTCTTCGCAAGCTTGCTCAATCATTGCCATTTGTAATGCGAGGCCGCATTTCATATCCATTGTTCCTCTACCAAACAGCCATTCTCCATGTTCTATATCTTCACGTACATGGTCTGGAAGTTCATCTTTATGAGAATAAAACATAGATGTTAACTTTTTAGGATTAAATGCATCTTCTTTCCACATTCCGTAATCTTGTACATCTACAACATCAAAGTGACTTACTAGAATTACAGTATTTTTTGTACTATCGCTTTTCTTTACTAGTGCTGTAACAAAATATCGTCCGTCCCCTGTCGGATTTTTTTGCAAATGGTGCGGGTTTTGTTTGAAATACTGTAAGTCAGATAATTGTTCCACAACAAAGTCTGGCAATATTACTTCAGCTTCTGAACCGGTAATACTAGGAATTTCAACAAGACTGCTTAATAATTGAACCAATTGTTCTTTTGATTGCCACTTTGACATATAAATCCCCCTATTTTCCGCATTATGAAAACTAATTCCAGTATATGAATAAAAAATGACGACAGCTATCAAAATTATAGTTCTGATGTACTGCCGATTTTTATTGATATTTCATGAGCCGCTTGTTTTACCTTGCTAATAAGAAAAGATAGTCGATCATCATTAATACGATGACTAATTAACCCAACACTTAATGCTCCTACTACTTTATGATTAAATCCGATAATAGGTGCAGCTACTGAAGCTGTCCCTTCTGTTTTTTCACCATAACTGACAGCATATCCTTCATTTTTTATTTGCTTTATTTGATTAAGAAGAATTTGCTTTTGTTCTGGTAATGAAGGAAGTAAATACTCTACAATATGTTCCATTTCATTCGTTTTCATATTGGCAAGCATCGTTTTATTTGCAGCACCAATTGAAAGTGGAATTTGTTCTCCTAGATTATCGATAACTCGAATTTTTAAAGGACTATCAATTCTTTCAATGATAATAGAATGTGTTCCGTTTGGAATATTCAAATAGACACTTTCTTCCACTTCAGAAGCCAAACGTTTCATCACTTCTCTTGCAACAGATCTATAGTCTACCTTCTCCAATTGACGCAACCCTATTTCCATCCACATTGGTCCAATTTTGTACTGTTTTGTCTCTGTAATTTGTGTAACTAACCCATGCTCCATTAGAGAGTTAAGTAATCTATGTACTGTACTAACCGGGAGATGTGTTCCATCAGCTATATCAGAAATAGCCCAATACTCTTTTTCATTTGTAGAATTCAATAATTTAATAATACTTATCGCTCGATCAATGGACTGTACCATAACTCGCCTCAACTTTACTCGTAATATGTTAGTACGCTTAATTAACTATCAATTTAGCAAACATTCGAAATGAAATCAATATATTTATTTAATTTTCTAACAATAAAAACATATCACTAACAACGAATTGAAAACGCAAACAAAAAAATATTGACTTTTCTTTTTAATTATCTGAAAATTATAACAAGATTTCACATCACGGAATACATTCCATAATACGGAAAAACATCAAACGTTATTCTATCAACTACGAAAGTGAGGAAAACAATGGCGCAAGTAAGCAATACAAACAATGAATTAAAACGTACGATGAAAAGTAGACACTTATTCATGATTGCACTCGGTGGTGTGATTGGAACCGGGTTATTTAACGGATCTGGCTTTATTATAAGTCAGGCTGGACCTGGTGGATCCGTACTTGCCTTTATTGCTGGTGGATTATTAATGTATTTCGTTATGCTATGTCTTGGTGAACTTGCTGTAGCCATGCCTGTTTCAGGTTCCTTTCAGGAATATGCTACTAAATTCATCAATCCTGCAACTGGCTTTACAATCGGATGGTTGTATTGGTTAAGCTGGGCGAATACGACCGGTCTTGAATTTACAACTGCCGGTATTACAATGCAGCGCTGGTTTCCTGATATTCCTGTTTGGGTTTGGTGTTTAATATTTGGCGTTACCATCTTCACTATTAACGCATTATCTGCTCGTAGTTATGCAGAAACAGAATTTTGGTTTTCAAGTATAAAAGTATCTGCCATTATAGCTTTTATAATTCTTGGTGGCGCCGCTATGTTCGGTTTTATTGATTTAAAAGGCGATGAACCAGCTCCACTTCTTTCAAATTTCGTAAATCATGGTGGTTTATTTCCGAATGGACTTGCAGCTATTCTATTAACAATGGTTACAGTCAATTATTCCTTCCAAGGTACAGAGCTTGTCGGAATCGCAGCAGGTGAAAGTGAAGATCCAGCAAAAACTTTACCTCGTTCTATTAGAAATATTATATGGCGCACAATGTTTTTCTTCGTCTTAGCAATCTTTGTTCTTGTTGCTTTAATTCCTTGGGAAGAAGCTGGATTAACAAAGAGTCCATTCGTTGCTGTTTTTGATAATATCGGTATTCCATATGCAGCTGATATTATGAACTTTGTTATTCTTACTGCTGTTCTTTCTGTCGCAAACTCAGGACTATACGCTGCTACTCGAATGCTTTGGTCTTTATCAAAAAACGAAATGGCTCCAGCATTTTTAAAGAAATTATCATCACGTGGGATTCCTCTCAACGCTTTAATCATGACAATAGCTATTTCTGCTTTTTCTCTTTTGACAAGTGTAGTAGCTGCTGAAACTGTTTACTTGTGGCTCATTTCAATTTCCGGAGTCATTACCATTATTGTTTGGATGTCAATTTGTGTTTCTCAATTCTTTTTCCGCAAACATTATTTAGCAGACGGCGGAAAATTAGAAGACTTAAAATTTAAAACGCCACTTTATCCACTCGTACCAATTCTTGGTTTTGGATTGTATGGCATTATATTAATCAGTCTTATTTTTATCCCAGAACAACGACTTGGAATCTATTGCACTGTCCCATTTATCATCTTTTGCTACACTTACTATCACTTTAAAGTTAAGAAAAGAAATTCTACTAACACTCATAGTGAAACTAAAATTAGCGAGACTTCGTAATATTTGACTATACATAAAAGACTACACATGGCGTTTCACTTCATGTGTGGTCTTTTTTCATCATTTTAATATGATTTCATCTGAATTTAATGAATATATCCCCTTTCCTACAAAAGTAGTAGAGTGTTCATTTAAACACTTACTACCTCAGTGGGATTTATCACATTCCAATTTCAATATAATAGTAAATAGGTATATCGGATATAGATGTACATTACTAGGCTTATACATATTTCAACTTTAGAATTATATTCACTATTGAATTGGTAGTTACCAATAAAGAAAGAAAGAAAGAAAGGAATGATCATAATAATACAGAACATATACGAAACTCATTTACATGTAAGAAATTTAGAGAAGGCAATAAATTTCTATCAAAACAAGCTAGGATTAACGTTAGCAAGAAAACTCTCCAAAAGAAGAGTGGCTTTCTTTTGGGTCGGAGAAAATAAACAACAAATGCTTGGACTATGGGAAGTACATAACATTGAAGACTTTGAGCCGAGACATTTTGCTTTTGGTGTAAATTTAGAGTTTTTAATGACTTCTAAAGCGTGGCTAGAGGAACGTGGAATAGCAGTGATAGGAAGTCAAGGAAAAGGAAATCAAGAGCCAATTGTCCAAAGGTGGATGCCTGCTGCAAGTGTATACTTTCTAGATTGTGATGGAAACAAATTAGAATTCATTTCTATGTTACATGAGAATCCAGATGAATTAGAATATGCGCCCTATTTAAGTGTATGGAATGCGGAACACCAAGAAAAATGAATGGAATTTTCGTTCAAGTCTTTTCTTATTTTTGGATATAATGTTGTACGATCCCCCCTTTTACTATGAATTTGTTAACATAATGCATTTACTGTCATCTTATATTTGTACTTACGTACGAGCAATTCCTAATCTGCTTCAATTACAATTTGAATTATGTAAATTTTCCTCTTATCTGGTCTGGCATCTACTCTTTAAACACAAACTCCCCTTAAATCGAAAATGATTAAGGGGAGTTTTATATACGATGCAATTATAGTTCAGATTTCACTCGAACAGAAACATTATTTTTAATTATATTTTTGACATCTTTAAAGCTAACAAAATTGTTACTTTTCTCATCCCAAAGACGGAAACGTAGTGATTGTAAGCTTGTAGCAAGCGTAATCGTTGGTACATTTTTTAACGGAAGCGTATTATTGTGTGCCTCTTCTAGTTTATAGTTAGGTACCCTTGGGCTTAAATGGTGAACATGATGGAATCCAATATTACCAGTTAAGAATTGCAAAATTTTAGGAAGCTTATAAAAAGAACTTCCTTCCACTGCCGCTTTCACATATTCCCAATCTTTATCCTCTTCAAAATAAGAATCTTCAAATGTGTGCTGTACGTAAAACAGCCAAATCCCTACTGAACCTGCTATTAAGAATATAGTACCATGTACTAACAGAAACGATTGCCACCCAATTGCCCAGCAAAGTATAGCTACTACAGCAACAATTATAATATTCGTCAAATAAGTATTCATACGTTCTTTCTGCCTTGCACCTTTTCGGTTAAATCTATTTTTAAGCAAGAAAACATAAATCGGACCTAATCCAAACATAACGAATGGATTGCGATATAAGCGATATGCTAAACGAAGTCTAAATGGTGCAGCTACATATTCATCAACTGTAAGCGTCCAAATATCCCCTGTACCCCTCTTATCCAAATTACCACTCGTAGCGTGGTGAATAGAATGTTCATGCCCCCACTGATCAAATGGGAATAATGTTAAAACACCCATACACGTTCCAACTATTCTATTTGCACGTCGACTTTTAAAGAACGAATAATGGGTGCAATCATGAAAAATAATGAAAATTCTTGTCATAAATCCAGCGGCTAACAGTGCTGGAACTAATGTTAACCAATAAGAAACTGACAAACTTTTATAAGCAAGGTACCATAAAATAATAAATGGCACGATTGTGTTGATCAGTTGCCAAACACTTTTTTTAATCGTTGATTTTTCAAAAGGAGCAACTTGTTTTTTTAAATTTTTAGTATTTTCTAAGGTCATTGTTCTAATTCCTTTCCTTTTTGTTGCTAATTCATATTATAGCACACTATTAGTATCAGGTGTTAAAAGTAGCTATAATAAATATTATATACTATGAAAATCTCTTTTTTCTTACTCATTACTTACAAATTACTTACGCCCAAAATAGCTTCTATAATTGGACAGGCGGAGTATTTTATTTATAAAAGAAACTTCGAATTTTTCCAATAAGTACATAAAAAAACAGCAAGTTTTTTCACAAGAAGAAAAAAGCTGCGATAAGTCAGTTTCACCGACTTATCGCAGCTCCTCTTCGTTTTACCTTATTTTATCGATGAAGCCACACTGCACCTGCAGACTTGTCTTCAGCTTGGCCTACCACTTCAAACTTCAGTCCTAGTTTCGGTAACTTACGTCCTGCATCAGGAATAATGCTGTTGATGTATTGCTTAGAATCATCAAATTTTGCCACTCCTGGTAATCCTTTATAATCGAAGATACCGCGAGTTGGTGAATTTACTTTCCATGCTGGTGTTTGATCAAATGAGAATGCCGCATCGGCAATTTGGTAACGCGTACTGCTCTTCACAGTAGGTTGTCCGTTTAATGTCCCTACAATTGCCTCTGGATGAGAATCTACTACTCCTAAGAACCCTTCACCTGGATGAACGCCTACCCAGTTATCTGTAAAGCTTTGATCCGCATACCATACAACCATTCCTGTATTAAATACTGGACCACGTGCATGTTGTAACGCAGTGTCAGAACCAGCGTAATTTCTCCACTCTACATAGTAATTATGTTTTTTCTGTTCAAATCCGTTAGACACAGTAAAGCCTTTTAACGTCATTGCTGGCTGACCTTCTGCATCATCAGAGAAAACAACTTTTCCATCTACAGTTAATGCTGCATTATCTAACGCAAACCCTTTATAAGCTACTGCAATATCTGTTAAGTACTCAAATTGCAGTTTTACTTTTTTTCCTTTGAATTGGCTTAAATCGTATGATTTATCAACCCACTTACCATCAGTTGTATCCGCGCCGCCTTTTACATCTTTTTCGCCCATTCTATCAATGCGTGTCTTCGTTCCATCTTCTGCAATCGCATATACGTCAAGGAAATCATACTTCGCTTCAAGTTCGTAAAATGCCTTATAATCGAACTTAGCATCCTTTGCATTTGTTAAGTCAAATACTGGTGTCTCAAGTGTTGTATGAATGTCATTTCCTTTTGTACTGTAATAGAACTTCTTACCAAACGCTGATTCGATATTTTTTATATCTTTGTCCGGTAAGTTAACACGAACGATTCCAGGTCGTTTAGATTTTGTAGTACTTTGATCTACATATGTCGCAACACCGATTCCTTTGCTAAGTTTGTCATAATCTACTTCAAGGATATTCGCCCAGTTCCCCTTCATATTCTTTTGGAAAAATTCTTTATTTTGTGGTGAGAAACTCGTTGGCTCTGTTCCTGCAATTTTTCCAGCCCAGCTACCACCACTCATAATAGACCATGACTCAACAGGTTCACCTTGTCCTGAGTACTTTGTATCATATTCATCTGGTAAGCCTAAATCATGGCCATACTCATGTGCAAACACACCAACTGCCCCGTCTTCAGGCTCGATTGTATAATCATATGCAGCCATCTTTCCGCCCCAGTTCGAAACAGAAGATTTCGTGCCATCAATTGCATATGGTTTTGAACCTAGTTTTGAACGATGTGACCAAATCGCATCATCTTTCAATTTACCGCCGCCAGCTTCTTGACCAACGCCAGCATGTACAACCATTAAATGATCAATAATGCCATCTGGCTCATTTTTATTTCCATCACCATCTTGATCGTATTGATCAAATTGGTCATAGTCTGCTAAATTGATTCCTTTTGCTACCGCTGCTTTTAATGCTTCTTTCACAAAATCTTTTGGTCCTAAAGGCCCCTTGTTATCATGCCCAGTACCCGCATCAGCACCATAATCTGATGCTTTTCCTGGAACAGTAAGCCATTCTGTTACAGTCCCATCAACTGTGTAGCTACCACCAGATTGTTCTTCATAATATTGCTTAAATGTGTTAATCTTCGATCCATCAAATAAAGTAAATGGTTCATCACCAAATAACATTTTTTGATAATGTTCACGATTAAAGTCTTTAGAATACATGTATCCTGGCTCTTGATCAATATTGTTATGCTTAAAATCGCTAAATTCTACAAGTAAAACAAGTACTTTATCTTTTCGAACAGCTCCATTGTATTCTTCTTGCTTCGCTGATGTAGTAGGTACTTTTCCATTTAATTTCCCAGGGTTCAATGCTGCACCTTGTCCAGCTACTGGGCCTACTTCAGGCTGCTGCGCCTGTTCATTTTCCTTCATTTTTGCATCTTTTACTTTTTTCATAAAATCAGAAGCTTCTTGCGTAAGACTATCTCCTGTTAAAATTTCTTTCCCAGGGTTTTCCCCTTTCTTTTTCTCAACATATTTTTCGACAGCCTTTGACGTCTCAGCTTGCGATGCAGATTGATCAATTACCCCCCGTTGTTTTAGCGCTTCAGCCAAGCGCTCCTCCGGTATTAAGTGCTCATCTATTGGTAGAGATGATGTTGGTGTCTCAGCATGCGCTGCGTGACCTCCAAAAGCAAACGTACTACTTAGTACTGCTGCTGTTGTTAATACCGCTAATGGTTTTAATTTCTTTTTCTTTTTCAATGTATTTCCTCCCCAGTGTCTGCAAATTATCGTTTTTTGCCGATAACAACATAATATTCGTTATAATACGAATATTCAATCTTTTTCAACAAATAAAATGTTGAGAAATATTTTTTATGAAGGGTGAAATACATACGATAGAAAAACAAACTCACCTATAAATAACAGTGAACTTTTTTAGTAAAAATAAGAATTAAATATTCTCTATACTATTTAATCTATGGGTTACCATATTACTCACTATTCTCATTATTACAAGCTAATAGTGGTTCGTACATCATTATAGCGTGATTCTCTGTTACATATTGATCTTCTATTAACTGTTTCTGTAGATTATATACTTTACGTTGAATCACATTATGTCGTATATAACCGCCCCAGTATGCAGGTTGAATTGAGTGTTCTTTCTCATACACTTCATATTGATAAAGTTGCGGATAGACTGTTCTCCATTCACCAACTAAATGTTCATCTGTCATATAAAGGTGAAGTTGATACGGTTGATCCGTTTCATTTTTAATTTGTAAATCCAAATAGTTATAGGAACAAGTTGCCCCACTCCCAAACGGTTGAGTTCGCCTAGAATCAGGAAAGACATCAAAGCTATGACGATATCGTTCGGTTACTGTCAGTGGTGTATGTAGAGTCATCCAATATATTAAATTTGAAAGCTGACAAAGACCTCCTCCAATACCTGATTGAAAAGATCCGTAGTGTAATACCATACCTTCTACATACCCTTTTTTCCTCGTTGGCTTACCTATTAAACGCCAGTAAGAAAATGTTTCTCCCGGTCTAATGACGATACCATTTAGTTTTTTAACAGCAATTTTCAAATTAACAACCTTATTCTGTTGATACCACATATCTACATCTTTAAGCTTACGAAGTAATATTGTTTGGTGCTGAATTGCTGTACAAGGTAGCTTTTCTTGTTGGAACCTTTTTGCATATGTTTTTCCGTCTGCTAACCACTGAATGTGCCTCTTTGTAGAGTAATACCACTTACCTAGCATAATGCGATACTTAGACCGCTGTTTAGGACGTAAGTGCACTATATTCATTTTATTCCCTCTCTCTTTCTTCAACTAAATTCTAATATATTTCTAATTCAATAAATTACAGTTTTCTTAACTGCATAATAATTTCCGCAAAAAAATAATAAATTTACTCTAGTGGAGATTTTATTTTGATGATTGCTTTATAATTATATAAAACTGAGCTTCAATACAATAAATTGAAATAAACACATTATAAATATAACGGATAACCTTAAATAAAAAATAATGAACATTAAAGAAATTCTAAAGTATTAATATATTTTTCGTAAATATTAATTGATAACCCATTAGACTTTACTATATGTATAACTTCTTATTCTACAAAACGAAATTTTTTAATGTAAGAAAAAACTATACTTTCCCTTTAACATTGATACCAGTCTCATATGGAAAACTTTACAAAACAATTCGAACACTTGCATTTAGAATAAACACAAAAAATTGCCACCAGTTAGCTTAACTGGTTGGCAATTTTTTAACGAGAATGCTTTACAAATAGTTGAATTGCTTCTTCTGGTACATAGCACTTTCCATTACTCTCTACAATAATACTTCTTAATTCATACCCTTTACCATTGATACGAATTATATTTTTGTTACCAAATAATTGTGCTTCTACTTTATTATGTTTTACTACGAGTAACGGGTTTGCTCCTTCGGTTTTGTTGGCTGTTACAGTTGCACCGATCTTCTTAAAGGCTTGTTCACTCTCTAAAAATATTTTATTCGTTACTTCTTCTAAGTTAAAGCCCATCGCTTTCGCCATCGTCTTCGCAATGTCTGTATTTTGGATTAAGCCTTCTGGTTTTTGAGGTCCATAAGAATGTAAGAATACATCCTCACCTGTATGTCCTCCTGTCGTAAAGCCGATATTTGCACGATTAGCCAATAATGTAGTAAGAATTCGTCCTACATCCATTTTCTTTTTTGCCGCTTTTAATTTTTCTTTTTCATCATGAGTTAGATTATCCAAACCGTATAGTTTAGCTACATCTTCTACATTTGATAAATCAGATTTCAGTTTATTTATAGTTCCTTCAAGTGTCATTTTCGCCTTTTTCAATGGATCAATGTATGCAGAAACCGGTGTAGTATTGTATCCTTTTGTCGTATTCCTATTCCCTATAGAGATGCCGCTGTTACCATGATCAGTTAAAGCGATGAGCATCGTATCCCCATCTTTCTTCGCAAATTGTAACGCCTTTGCTACCGCTTCATCAAATGCCAATATATCACTAATCATCCCAATTGGATCATTAGCATGGGCTGCCCAATCAGGCTTACTACCTTCTATGAATAAAAAGAAACCATCTTTATCTTTTGATAATGTTTGAATTGCTTTTTCTGTCATTTGAGAAAGTGTTGGTTGTTCTGGGTTTGTTGCTATACGATCCGTATCAAACGCAAGAGCATGATGTGAGAAAGAGCCCCAAATTTTATTAGATTTGGAGTTCAATAACGCATCTTTCGTTTCAACAAAATCGTATCCTTTGTTTTGAATCACCTTTACTAAATTTTCACCATCTTTTCGGATTCCATTACTTTTCATAGGTAACAGCGCCGCTTTTCCCCCGCCTAATACGACATCTATATTTTGATATACTTGCTGCTTCGCAATTACGTCAAATTGCTTGCGATTGACATGGTGAGCCGAGAATCCCGCCGGAGTAGCATGCTGAATTTCAGATGTAGCAACAATTCCAGTTGCACGGCCAGTACGTTTTGCACCTTCCAATACGTTTGCGACCGGCCGTAACTTGTCCTCTTCTTTTATTGGCTTTAAGCTAGGCGAACTTACAATAGAAGGTAGTACGCCTACATATCCTGAATTCGATTTATTTCCAGTTGCTAATGCTGTTGCTGCTGGCGCTGAGTCTGTAATAGCTGATTCCGCCGAAAACGTACGAACTCCTCCTGTTACAATTTGATCTAACGTAAGCGGTGCCCCTTTATACCAGCGAGCCAATGTTGTCGCCGTTGAACTCGTTCCGTCCATAACCATCATAATTATATTTTTAGGCTGATGTTCTACTTTTTTCACCTTAGCTTTGGCCGCATGATAATTCATCATACTTTCCATACTTAATACGCTTACTATTATAGCTGCCACTAATAGCAACTTTTTCATCTTCACACCATAATTCAACATGATTGTTCCTCCATAAACTTTGCATTCATTTAAATACACACTATTTCCTTTTCCATACCAAAACCTACATATGTTTTATTAGTTCCCAATTCTCATAAAGCTAACAATAGTTACTTTCCCTTTCTTTCCTTTATTAAATATCGGTATGTATCATCTATCTTATAAAAAAGATTTAACATCCTTTTCATTAATTACTTGTTTAACAATAAATCCTCGATCAAAAGAAATAAAAATTTATTGTTAAACAATAAATTTCGTGTTAAATTAATAAGATATTAAATAAATGAGGTGCTTTTTATGAAACAAGGATCCACACTCTTTTTAAAGACCGTTGTGATTCTGATCGGAATCCCCGTTCTTGCTATGTGCATTTTTTTAGTCCCTAAAATAGGAGCTTTCGCTGCAGAATTATATCCAGATATTGCATATATTAAATATCTTGTATTTATCAATTTATATGCAACAGCAATACCTTATTACTTCGCACTGTACCAAACATTTAAGCTTTTAAACTATATTGATAAAAATAACGCATTCTCAGAGTTATCTGTTCAAGCTTTAAAAAATATTAAGTACAGCGCATTGGGAATTAGTGTATTATATGTATTAGGTATGCCACTTTTCTATCTCGTGGCAGAGAGAGATGACGCCCCTGGCATTATTATTATCGGAATGATTATGATTTTTGCTTCAATGGTAATCGCGGTCTTTGCTGCCGTTCTCCAAAGACTATTAAAAGATGCTATAGATATAAAATCAGAAAATGATTTAACGGTCTGAGGTGAATAATATGGCAATTATTATTAATATTGATGTAATGTTAGCGAAAAGAAAAATGAGTGTAACAGAGCTTTCGGAGAAGGTTGGAATTACAATGGCTAACCTTTCTATCTTGAAAAATGGAAAAGCAAAAGCAGTCCGTTTTTCAACTTTAGAAGCAATATGTAAAGCATTAGAATGCCAACCGGGGGATATTTTAGAATATCAACCTGAAGATACCGAGTAAAAAGAGTCCTTCATACGAGAAGGACTCTTTTTATTACACATTACGGTGCAAAACTAATTTGACCAGTAAACAATAGGATAATTGCTATGATCCAAAATATAAAAAATGATGAGGACAGTATTAATGAAAGAATAGCAATTCCCTTCTTCTCTGTTCTTTTCGTCATTGTGATTATTGAAAGTATGATACCTACACCTGTCAGGGCAATTGTAATATAATCTCCAACTATATTACCTGCATTGGCTATCCTTGTTGGCGTTATAAAAACGAATAGAAAACACAAAATGCCGATGAGTAAAGATACATAGCTTATTATACTGTACTTCTTTTTAGGAACTATTTCAGTTTTCATACTAACCCCACCCCTTCTATATAGCTATGAGTTTATATTAGCATGAATAACCATAATTTGGTTATGATAAAAAGCAGATAAAACGGACACTATCACTTTATCTGTCTATTTCTATCTAACAACTAACCTGACTATTTCTTTACTAAAGATATACAATCATTCTTTAATCCACGGCAATTGGTATATAGTAGCTCTAAAAAATAAAGACTGTACCTTTAAAATGAAAGATACAGTCTTTATTAATAACTTTTTTTATAAAGAAAACTCTCTATCACTCACTACCTTAAAAAACTCCGAGTAATGTGATAAAGAATAATCCGCTACATCACAATTACCTTGAAACATACATGTTGAAATACCTAATTCTTTTGCAGGTAATAAATCTAATTCTCTATCTCCAATAGCTAAATCAATATTGTATTTTTTATGCAGATGATTATAAGCTAAAGAGTTTGGCTTTCGAGGAAAGCCATCGTCAATTGTAACCATATCTACGAAGTATTTTTCCCAGCCGTAATATTTTAAAATGCCCATAACCCCTTCCCTATGTTTATGGGTCATAATCACATTTTTATTTGCAAATTTCAAAACCTCTTCGACACCTGCAAAAGGTTTCATATCTTTTGGCGTGAATTTCTCCTTCAAAACTTTAATCTTTTCTTCCTGCTCGCATGAAATATTATAATACTGAATTGCATGAGAGTATGATATTTTTAAGTTTTTGTATATTTCTTGTTTTTCTACTGAGTCACCTAATATTTCAGAAAGCATCATTGTATATGCAGGATACGTATCAAATAACGTCCCATCAAAATCCCATAAAATATTCATTCTATTCACCTTCTATTTTCAAATCATTCAATGACTAAATCCGCCCTATCCCTCGGCAATTCCGTTTCTAAGTAATAATCCTCTGCTTTCCAATACCTATTTTCAAATTTTGAAAGGTTTTTCTGTGTCTCCTCACTCTCACGTAGAAACCTTGTCTCTCTTGGACAGTCCAAATAGACCATATAATGAAAGAAATCTCTCCATTCTTTTCGCTGCAGAAAAACTCCTTCAATAACAATTACGCCTACAATAGGAATCTGTACTTTTTCCATTTCACATATATCTGTTTCTTCATGAAAGAAAGGTAATTTCAATTTTGTTTCATGTTGTAGCTTTTGAAAAAATTTCCGCCTTAGCCATTCAATGTCCCATTGTAAATAATAATACTCATACCATTCTTCATATCCAGTATGATATCGTTTATTACGCTCCACTATATGATCATCAATATGGAAAATACGAAACGGAATGCCTTCTTGTTTCATATTTTCTTTTAAATTGGCTACGAATGTTGTTTTTCCAGATCGACTTAAACCATCTATACCTAAAATGAATCTATTTTCCCTATGCTTCTTCATAATCGTTATAAGTTCGTTTGTACTCATTACTTCTTCCACTCTTCTTTTAATAAAGAATATAAAATGGTATCATGAGCAACTCCATTTTGAATCATATGTTTTCGAAGGAATCCTTCTTCTTGAAATCCTGCTTTTATTAATAACTTTTGAGAAGCATTATTTTCTACATATACAATCGCTGCGATTCTTATTAGTTGCAGTATTTCAAATCCGTAAGCTAAAATTGCTTGTAATGCTTCCAATGCATATCCTTGTCCCCAATATGTATCATCTAATTCATAACCAATTTCAGCTCGTTTATGATGATTATTAATTAAATGAAATCCGCACGTTCCGATTAATTGGCCCGTCCCTTTTTTCTCGACTCCCCAGCGAAATACACTGCCCTCTTCATAACGATTTTTGAACGTTTGAATCGTTGTTTTCGCTTGCTCAATATTTTGGAAAGAATCCATTCCGAAATAACGTATAACTGATTCTTTCGAAAAATATTGGAACATCGTTTCTGCATCTAATAGTGTAAGTTCTCTTAAGAATAAACGTTCTGTTTCTAGTTTCGGAAATCCCATCTCTCTTTCTCCCTCTATTCTAATGAACTGCAAATTTCAATATAATTTCCATCTGGATCAGCGATGTAGGCAATTGTTTGTCCCCACGGTTTTACAATTGGCTCCACTAAAATTTTTATACCTTGCTCTCTAAATTGCTCAATCGTTTCTTGTACATTCTCAACAACGAATCCTAACTCGAAATGAGAAGACTGTAATTCACCTTCTGTAAGCGGTAATCCTGTTAATTCTTTCACATCTTGCCGCGTATTCATCGCTAAAATGGTAGTTCCAGTATTAAATTCAATATATGTTCCGTGCTCTGCTTTTATAGGTAACTGTAAAATATCTTTATAGAACTTTAAACATTCCTCAAACTTTTCTACATATAAAATGATGTACTTCATTTTCAAATTCATTTTACATCCCCCTTTGTATCTATCCCTAAAATTTCGACAAAAGTCTCATAAAAACCTTGTTCCTTGTAGTAATGAGCAAAAAAAATGAGGCCGATTTCTCGGCCCCCCAGCTTATTGGCATAAAACAGGAGATTTGGTTTGGACATAACCAGTTCGTACTTTTATTATATTTTATTTTTTCTGAATTTTAAATACATTAAACACCTATTTATATTGAGAAAGTTTTTTGCTTGCATAAAATTAAAGATTTTAAGAAATGATACAAATGGAGGTGTATACATATGGAACCAATGCTATGTCCAAGTTGTAAAACGAACCGTACTCGCTTTAATATTCTTGAGCAACAAGTAAAACCAGTCAAAATAAATCCACAAACTGGTCAAGTGGAAGAAGAATACACAAATGAAACGATGAATGCTTTTCATATGGCTTATCAAGGACCTACATACCGTGTCCAATGTGCTGTATGCGGACTTGTTGAAAACCCTGAACAATTTATTAAACCTGCGCAAAATCAGTCTTTCTAATAAAAATATGGTTATCCCTTGTAGAAATAGATTTTTCTATAAGGGATTTTTTCGTTTAATACGTTAATTAAAAATGTATTTCTTCCTTATTATATTTTAAATTCCACACCATTTTAGTAATATTTATATAAGGGAGGTGAAACAAATGATTTTAAATAAAAAGATAATGCTTCCATCAACATTTCTACTATTAACTTGTCACATAATCATCTTTTACTTTTGGATTTCCGATTGGAAGAAAATCTCGAGTTCTTACGGTTTAGCTATATGGATACTTTCTACTATTTGTGGTCTTTTACTTTATTTCCTTTATAAAAAACAAAAATCTAATAAAGTGATATTCATTGCTAGTTCGTTATTATTAATTACTTCTTCATTTATGATTTTTTTAGGTATTGTTACTGGTATCATCTTTGTAACTGTTAGTTCTATGCCTTAAATATACAATATTTTATTATATAAAAAATACCCAACAAAACAAGGATATATAGAAATTAAAGAAGATGATTTCCATTCAATATACAACCATCTTCTTTAATAAACCCAATCTTTGTTACAATATTTCATTTTTTAACTTTTTAATCTTCCAATATACATTAATAAATATATATAAATACATACAACCTATAAATCCTATCATGCCTTTAAATATATAAGGAATTCTAGATTCTGATGGTCCAAGAAAACATAAGTAAAGCGCTGGCATTATTGTTACAAACATAATTACAAAAAACTGTAACAACTCAGTAAGTTTTTGTATCCTCGTTTCCTTCTCTGAATATATATCAGGTAACTCATTTTCCTCTTCTACTTCTTTACAAAAGTAATTCCACTTCGCAAAACTCGTTACATGTTTCCAGCCACACATTTCATATATTTGGATATATTCTTTTTGTTTTTCTGTCGAATCTTTATACTCTAATCTAAAGTCTGCTTTATATACTACATCTTTCGGCTCAGTTTTCTTAAACGTATACATTACGTTATACTTTTGTAACGCCCAGCCTTGTTGATGCATTTTACGTAAATACGCTTCTTCTTTTTCTAAGCTCCATACTGCGAAAGGTTTGAATATCTTCTTTGTCTCCATCTCTCATTCACTCCCCTAATATACTATTTCCATTCCTTACAGATCTCTGCAATCTGTTATACTCGAGCTCTAACACTTCTCTCCCAAACGGCGTTAACTCATAGCACTTCTTTCTGTCTGTAGAGGCAACTTCAACAATTAACTTCTCTTTTAGTAATTTCGTCGTATTTCCATATAAAGTACCAGGGCCGAGCTTTACTTCCCCATTTGTCATCTCTTCTACCATTTGCATAATTCCGTAGCCATGCAACGGCTTCACGAGTGACAATAATATGTAATATGTCGCCTCAGTTAACGGAATATATTTTTGCGCCTTCGCATTCATTATAACTACCTCCGATACATCGATATACGATATATCGACTCACGATACATCGTATATCGATATTGTATAATTATATTCCAAAATATGCAAGAGTAATTTAATAATTAAATATCCATTTCTTTGAATTAAAAAATCATACCAATTTTCTGAATAATTTGTTAAAATATAGAAATATTAGCTCTTTTATAATGAAAGGAATGGTACATATGATAAATAAATTGAAAGAAAACATCGGATCTGTGTTTGTTGGTAAAGAAAATGTTATTGATCTACTGCTCGTTTCACTTCTTGCTGATGGACATGTACTACTCGAAGACGTGCCTGGTACTGGGAAAACGTTACTGGCGAAAACCATTTCAAAAAGTATTGGTGGTAGTTTTTCTCGCGTTCAATTTACCCCTGATGTACTTCCAAGTGATGTAACAGGTATTGAATACTTCAACCCAAAAACAAGCGAATTCGAATTAAGAATTGGACCAGTTATGACAAACATTTTGCTAGCAGATGAAATTAACCGTGCAATGCCGAGAACGCAGTCGAGTTTGTTAGAAGCGATGGAAGAACGACAAGTGACGCTGGAGAAGCAGTCAACTCCTCTTCCGAAACCGTTCTTTGTTATTGCGACGCAAAACCCAATTGAATCACAAGGGACTTTCCCTCTTCCAGATGCACAGCTTGATCGCTTTTTAATGACGATTTCAATCGGTCATCCAACTCCTAAAGATGAGTTACAAATGATGCGACGTTTTCGGAACGATTTACCATTAGAAAGTGTCACATCTGTCATCTCATTAGAAGATATTTTAGAAGCTCAAAAACGAGTAAAAGAAATATTTGTTTCGGAACCGTTAGAACATTACATTATTAAACTTGCTCATGCTACAAGAAATCATGATTATATCGCTAACGGTGTAAGCCCACGTGCCACATTAGCTTTAGTACGTGCTGTTCAAGCTTTAGCCTTTTTACGCGGGAGAGAATATTGCACACCAGAAGATATACAATTGTTAGTTCCTTCTGTTTGGAATCACCGTATCGTCTTATCAATGGAAGGTGCCCTGCGTACGACAAAGAATGATATTATGCAAAGTATTTTAAAAGAAGTTGACGTACCTGTGGAGATTGAACAAGCATGAATGGACAGCGTGTTGTAACTGTGCCTTTATTTTTTCAACTCCATATTATTCAACTAACCGTTCCAATCGCATTACTTTTCACATTCTTTTTCCCGCAACGAATGCTTATGTTTCTCTTTTTCTTCTATTATTTATTTGCGATTTTTATTTATAAATATGTCGCTTTCATAGAGAAGAAGTTTCAAATCATAAATGAGAAACAAACTACACGGATTTTTCCTGAGGAATCTGGACAGTTTTTTATTCATTTAAAAAATGGAGCCAGCATACCAATCGTTAATGGTGTTTGTTACTTTCATTTAAATTCGTCCCTTATACCGCATAAAGAGCAAGGCATTGAACAAATATCAAAAACGTTATTCTCTTTCCCATTTTCACAACCTGCACATTCGGCACAAAAATGGGGGTTAACATTAACCGCCACGAAGCGTGGTGTGTTTCAAATTGAACAATTTGAATGTGTATTAAAAGATCCATTTCATCTATTAACTGTACATTTACCTGTTTTTGATAAATTAAGGACTGAAATTATTGTGTATCCTTCTCCTAAAGAAGTAGCAGGTTTGCAAGAACTTCAGCAACTTTTGAATGGATCTTATCGAACGAATTTTTCTTTTTACAATGATGAAACATCTATTATCGGTGTAAAGCGATATGAGCGTGAGTCTTTCCGCTCTATTCATTGGAAGGCATCTGCTAAAATGCAACAATTACAGGCGAAGCAATATGAACCTGTAAAAAATTATAGTTGGACGATTTGTCTTTCTTTAGCTGCCGATCGTGGATTTGGTTGGAAAGATAATGTAGAAGAACTTATTTCATATGCAACATACATTTTCCAGTATGCAACGAAGCACCACATTCCGTTTGAATTGTTTATTAGTGTATTAGCAGAAGGCGGTGCATTACATGTACCGTTAAATGAAGGACAAACACAATATGCAAAAGCTTTAGAAGAATTAGCCCGTATTTCAGATGATAGTACGTTACTTCCGAAACAAGGATTCCTTCATTATGTAAAGAGAAAAAGAGAACGATCGTCTACAATGATATACATTGGTTTACAAAGAAATGAACTCCCTCTTCTCTCGCAGCCAACGTTTCTCATTACTAGTGAAGGGATGGTGGAACCAGTTGAAAACTTGGCTATATCACATTCATGATTTCATTCTGCTCCTTCTGCTTTCATTATTAACAGAAAGAGATGAACTAATTAGTATTGCAATATTTTTAACAACAGGCTATATTGGAGTATTTCTTATTCATAAATTTATGCAAAAAAAAACAACAGGATTTGTAATACTTTTAGTTCTTCAAATCGTTCTTTTCTCTTTATTTTTACCTTTTTCTCTATTTGGCACAATCATATTACCACTATTTTTCTTTATCGTACATGTGGTCGGACCTGGATATCCAGTTCAAAAATCTTTAGGTGGTATTGTATGGTTTTTCGTTTCAGCTATATTTTATGCACCCTTTCCACCGTTGTGGAAACTATTAATGTTAGCCTTGCATCTTATGATTACATTTTGGTTAACCGGGGCCAATCGCAAACAACAACTATTACGTTTTTCTTCTATCATTACGATTGGCTTAATGAGTATATTAATTGTTCAAGTATTTCCTTTCATTCGACTTATTTTTGGTTTTATAACGGAAGTAGTCGCATTAGGCGTCGGCTATGCTTTAATGCCATTAATTAAAGCAGCGGAATTAAAAGATACTGAAGATGTTTGGGCAAATAAAGGACATCTCTTAAAACCAAAAATTGAAGACGGAAAAAAAATTCCTGATTTTGATCCAATACTCATAAATAGCACTACAATAATAGTCTGTACAGCTATCGCTATTTACGTCGTTTGGAAAATAGTAAAAAAACGAAAACATTTAAGTTTACCAAATATGCCCGCCTTCGAATCTACTATCATTACTGATAAAGAAGGAATGAGCCAAAATCGTTTTAAACGAAATAAACCGCCACATAACGAAATTCGGAAGGAAATTTTCAAGCTAGAGAGTAAGTTAACCCCTCCTTTAAATAGAAAACGGGGAGAAACTGTTGAAACTTGGCTAGAAAGAATAAACGATGAAGAAGATGTAAATATTCAAAGTGCTATTATTATAGATGCTTATAATACGGTGCGTTATTCAAATAGTGCAAACACTGTACTTCTACATGAATTTAAGGAAGAGATTCATAAGCTTTATGCATATCAAAAAAGTTTGAAGAAACGAAAGAAATAACGTAACAAAAAGACTCCTATATTCATAGGAGTCTTTTTGTACTTCTACGTTGCTTTTTAAATGGAAGCATTCTTCCCTGCTTCAATTTCTAATGACTCTTCATGCCACCAAAGTGTTTCTTCAGGGTCTTCTTTAGCGATTTGGTGTGCTTCTTTTTTCGTTTCTACTGTAGGATATGAACCTTTTAGCGCACGCCCTGAAGTTGTAACGAATAGTACACTAAATACAACTAATCCAATAATACTTACACCTGCTAAATAAAATGCCGGTGCGAGCGGGTTACCAGTTGCATGAACTAAGTATGAACATACAAGCGGTGTTGTTCCACCGAATATCGATACAGAAATATTAAATGAGATCGAAAGTGCTCGATAACGTACATCAGTGAAAAAGAGTGATGGTAATAATGAAGGTAATGTTCCTTCATATACACTTAAGAAGAAACCTAGTACGAAAATACCTGCAAATATAGCTGCAATATGTCCGTTACCTATTAGTAAAAATGCTGGAATTGCAAATACAGTTAAACCAAGTAAACCAATTTGCACAACGCGTTTATTACCAATTTTATCACTTAATTTACCGAAATATAGTGCTAGTGGAATCATAAGTGCCATCGTAATAGAAATAATTAATAAGCCTGTTGTTTCTTCGACTTTAAGTACTTG
Organism: Bacillus sp. PK3-067; assembly: GCF_056738645.1. Taxonomy (NCBI): domain Bacteria; kingdom Bacillati; phylum Bacillota; class Bacilli; order Caryophanales; family Bacillaceae; genus Bacillus; species Bacillus sp. PK3-067. The sequence continues at coordinate 2,916,100 of NZ_CP096490.1, forward strand.
AGTTAGATAAGAAGGAATATACGAAAGAATCATATAATTTGTAATATTAAAGAAGGCGACAATTACTGTGCTTAATAAGAAGTCTTTTTTATGATATTTAATAATATCCATGAATGAAAATTGTTCATTGTCTTCAGATTCCTCTTGTGCTTTTTCCATCTCTTCAAAGATTGGAGATTCATCTAGATGACGGCGTAAGTATAAACCGACCAAACCAATTGGTGCAGCTATTAAGAACGGAATACGCCATCCCCAGCTGAGCATTTGCTCATCTGTTAACAATAACGTCAAAATGGTAACAATTACCGATGCAGCAATGTAACCTGAGAGTGTTCCAATTTCAAGACCACTACCGAGTATACCACGCTTTTTATCTGGAGAAGATTCTGCGATATAAACCATTGCTCCTGAATATTCGCCGCCTGTAGAGAAGCCTTGAATCATTCGGGCAACTAAAAGTAGTATTGGTGCCCATACACCAATTTGTTCATAGGTTGGTAGTAATGCGATGAATAATGTAGAAAGTGCCATTAAAATAATAGTAGTACTTAACACGATTTTTCGGCCGTACTTATCTCCTATTCTACCAAAGAATACACCTCCGATTGGTCGAACGAGAAAGGCTGCTGCAAATGTACCGAATGTAAGTACAAGTTGCAATCCACTATTATCAACACCAGAGAAGAATAATTGACTTAAAATTACCGCTAAATACGCGTATAATCCGAAGTCAAACCACTCCATTGCGTTCCCTATACCAGTAGCAATTACTGCTTTCCTGGCTTGTTTAGGATTAACAATATTAACGTCTTGAGGTTCAAAATTTAAATCATTATTTTGTTGCATATAATAAAACAGCTCCTTATTTAATTTAACTTCTTTAAGCACACCTTCTCTTATTGAATAAAATTAATTCGAAGCACTTAAGGAAAAGCAACGTCTCCTTATCTGTTATTATTATTTCACATAATTAATTATTTGTCCAATTAAATGCTCTTTTTATATAAAATTAAACCCTGTTTAACTTGTTATAGAATGACGTTCAGCTTATATAACACATACCTTTACACTACAAATGAAACTTTCATTTATTTATATTTATAACGTTTCTATAATTGCTTCCTTTAACCTAGAAATTAGTAACTTTTACTAAAGATTTGCATATATTTAAAAAGTGAACTCATTAGCTCGAATTTTGTCTTATTACATTCAACTATAGTATTATTATAGATTTAAAGGAGGCTATTTTATGTTGGAAATAATACTTTTACTTGCTACTGTTTCTTTTCTCTTCATTATTTCTGGATTTTTCATTACCTTAAAACAATATAAAGAAATAAAAAATATAAAGACTATATTAACTACAAAAAAAGAAAATGAGAAAACTACATCCAAAAACTCAATCCCTATGCAATTAGACCTTAGCGTTCTCAATAATTTACTCGCGTCTGGAATAAATAAAGGTTCCAATTCAAGTAATGAAAATTCTAAGTCAGATAAAACTAAATAGTGGTTACGTATATAATAAAATATATATCTCCTATTTTATCTAACCTTGTTAATAACTACCTCTGATTAAAAAGGAGACTACTTATGTGTAAAAATCCGATTTCTATTATTATTCGTATACAGCATAACATAAAAGTTTTACCTGAAATTTTGAAAGCCTGTGAACAACTACAGCCTTTAGAAATTATCCTTACTATTAACGGATGTATCGATGATTCCATTGATATTTCACAATCTTACAATTGTAAAATTATCACACTAGAAGTACCGACAGAATCAAATAATTGTTATGTAATTGGTGCAAAAAAAGCAAAGGGTAAGTACCTCTTATTTTTAGATGCAAATTACATTATCCAATCTTCCTTACTTACACAATTTCTTCAACCATTACTAGACGAATCAGCTGACATAGTATTAAACAATTTAGATGACTTTTTTTATCAAAAGCAAAAGCCAACTATAGAAATGATTTGGCAGCAAGTTACGAATCATTTTTTTCATCGTCCAGATTTACATGTTAACTCACTATTATTTCCTCCCTATGCAATAACAAAAGAGATTCTTGATGCAATTACTCCAGAAAGTTTATTAAATCCGATATTAGCACAAATGAAAATTATTAAAAATAAATTTCGCATTAGCAATCATTTCAAAATTTCTATACCGCAAATTCCCTCCTTCCCCTCAAAACAACTCATTCGTTATCACCTAGAAGCAATTGAAAATTGGGTAAATATATTACAAGATTCAAGAGGAAACTATACTGATAATAATCGAAGGCGGGATGTTATTTTAGAACTTCAAAACGGCGAACAAAGAGCTATATCCAAAATAATTACAGGTAAAGAGTTTTATTCAAATACTTATGGAAATAAACAATTATCCATCATTATCCCTGTTCAAAATGAAGAAAAAACGATAGAATCTATCATTTTTGAGGTGCAGAAATTAAAACCTTTAGAAATCATCATTATTGTTAATGGATCAACAGATAAAACAGAGGAATTGGCGAAGAATTGCGGTGCAACAGTTATTACTTACAAAGAAGCACTCGGCATTGATACCGGACGTGCCGTTGGTGCATATTTTGCAAAAGGTGATATATTATTATTTATTGATGGTGATTTCTTAATTCCTAGTTCTGATTTATTACCATTTGTACAATCTGTTCAAAATGGAACCGATTTAGCTTTAAATAAATTAGAGCACTACTACATGTATCGTGTTCCTTATACTATCGTAACTGCATGTAAGCATGTTGTTAATTTAGCATGTAATCGAAAAGATTTAGGTATGGGCTCCACAACTGCTGTCCCTCATGCTTTTAGTCGAAAATGCATTGATACAATTGGGTTTGATTCTCTTCTTTCACCAACCTTAAGTCAAGTTAAAACAATTTTAGCAGGATTGCATGTACAAAATGTTCATTCTATCGACGTTGACAAGATAAATCGAGTTCGACCAGAAAAACACTTCTCGCAGGAAGGCTACCTTTCATTAGCAACGCAACAAATCATTGGTGATCATATAGAAGCAATTTCTTACCTCATTGAACAAAAAAGAAACACTGAATGCTTTTAATTGTATATTCTTACCACCAAATAATATATGAATTCATTTTAAATATATAGCAAAATAAAAAAAGATGGTTGTAACCATCTTTTTTATTTTTACATTAGATCAAAAGAAAAGTAGCAGGCAGGCTTTTCATTTCTGTATCTTTCTTAAGAAGTTTGAAAATAGAGGCTTGTTAATGAAGAGTCAACACTTAAATCATCTTTTAGTGCAATTGAGAAACATGCAACTAATGGTAAAGTAATAACAATTGATCCACTAGGACTAATTACAATAGTAGGACTTGTCCCACATGTGCCTCCACAATCGACTACTGCATCAATTCCACTACCAGGGGTAATTGTAATTTTAAGACACACATCTAAACAAACATTATTCGTAGTACATGCCATAACTCTCCCTCCTTTCTTTTAACAATATATGCAGTTAATTAAATTCGGACACGACTCTCTTACTAAGTCTTATAAATTAGATGTTATTTTATTATTAACTGCATAGAAAATTAACGTTTTATTAAACTATCTAAATCAACTAAAAAACTCAAATCATCCTTTACTGAAATAGAAACACATGCAATAAACGGTATTACATTAAAATTAGATAAACATTCATCATTGCACCTTACGAATATTTCTGCCCCACCATTTGGATTGACTTTAGTTTCTAAAGAAATATGAAAACAACTTTTATTGATGCAAGACAAGATATTCCCTCCTTTCTTATATCTAATATCAATTTATCCAAAAATAAAAATACCGTTACAACTTTATTTACTCTTTACCTTCCATACTTAAAATAAAAAAGATAAAAGCTTCTTCATATATATAAAGAAGCCTTTACCTTTTAGTTACTTGTTCATTTACTATCAGTCAGTGAAACATGCTCTTCACTTGTACCTGAGCTAAAAATAATAAAAATTTTTGATTTTAGTTTCATTGCAATACTAAATATCGTCAAGTTGCATAAATGAAATGTTTAAGTTACTCATTCAATAGACAAATTTACCTTTTAAAATAAATCTTTAAAATCCTTATTCTTCAATAAATATGAAAGTCCTTCTAAATGATCCCCAGTAATTCTCAATACAGCTGGTGGATGTCCTATCGTCGCAAAATGCTCTTGTGGCCGAATACGATTTGGTTTCATTACATCTACAAAATGGACACATTCGACTTTATACCCTTCTAATATTGCCTTTACTTGTGCAACACACGCTGTGTGAAGAGTGTCCCAGCCAATTCCCTCTAAACATTTTCTACTAATAGCATGGGGAACAGCAATTGTAGATCCTACCCCTAAATCTTTACGGTTACAAGCAATATTCAACATATATTTATATAAACTTACAATATATAGAGGAAATCTAAGATTTAAATTTAAATCATTTAAAACCATATCAACACCATCCGCAACAGCTTGCGTTAACGGATGAAGATCTTTTGCTGGAATAGCAAAATCAGCATCAATAAAGAGAAGTATATCTCCTGTCGCTTCTTGTGCACCAATTGCCCGTCCTACATCATGCCCTAATCTTTCTTCATAAACAATTACTGTTGCCCCTGATTGCTTAGCAATTGCTTCTGTTTGATCTGTTGACCCATTAATGACAACAATTATTTCTTTCGGTTCAATTTTTCTTGCCTCAAGAATAACTTCTTTAATCGTTGATTCTTCATTTTGTGCTGGTATAATAATTGATAACTGTTTTCCATTATAAATAGAGGAATTCATTCCCCATCCTTTATGGAAACGTGAATAATTCTTTTGGTTTTTTAACTGCTCTATAATTTCTCTTTTTCTTCCTCCATCTGTATAATTACCTCTATCATCTTTTCGTTGTAACCAACTCTCCAAAGCTTTTATATTTTCTTTAATCTCATATACTTCTAATTTAGTTAATCCATTTTTATAGAAAGAGGTTTTGTTTGCAGGCATATTATTCAAGGAGGTGTTAGTGATGGCTGACGAGGATTGTAGTCGCCACCCTTTCTCAATAAGAGTTACTTGGGACAGAATAGGGTTCTGCAAGATATCATATCCAATGTCTTCAATTGCTTTTTTAGTAATAGCATATGGCATAGATAACATCGAATCATATTTTAAATCCATACGCCCCAATACATCGTTTACTATTTTTTTATACACCATAGCAATGCTTGGCCATTCTACTCTCATCTTTTCAAAACAAACCGAGTCTATATTATTTAAAATTACATCCTGTTCCTTTTTTAGTAGCGGTTCTATAAATCGTTCTAATTCTACCGAAAAAATAACATCTTCTCCATTTAAAAATAAGACTACATCACCATTGGCGACTTTTGCCCCATGAACTGGTGCTTTCCATTTACTTTTCTCCTCAATCACAACAACGTTACTTTCAACAAATGTTGGTATAGATTGTATCGCACTCATTCTATCATCAGCTACAATAATAATTTCTAGTGGTTTTATATGCTGCACTTTATTTAAAATTTGATTCAATTTTGATTTTTCTTCTCCTAAAACTATAACAACTGATAGGTCCACTTCTTTTTGTTCTTCTTTTACAGTCTGATTAGGTTTTACTTTTTTTATATATTCAATTGTTTCACTCTTCCCTACAGCTGCATGCCCTGCTTTTTTATCAAAATATAAGTCAATTATAATTTGATTTACTTCCGTGTCTTTATCAAGTTGCTCTAATTCGGAAATAAATGGTAGCAAATGATTTTGCACATCAAATTCACACGCGAAATTTTGCAAAAAATAAATATTCGGTACATATTTAATGTGATTAAAAAATTTCATAACATTAATTCTTTCGCCAAATTTCTCTTCAACTTCTTCTCTTGATAAATTTGGATAAGACAAATCGAAAACTAGATTTATTGGTACAGGTATCCATTTTAATAAATTTGTTTGAGGATTATTAATGAAAGCTGTGGAGCCCTTAACGAATCCAGCTAAAATTAAAGACATAAATCCTCCCCCAGAACTGCCATAAAACAACACATTTTTCGAATCAACTTTTAACTTTACAAATACTATTTCTAAAATATTTGCTATATCTTGTAAATAAAATCTATTTAACTCTCCCTGTCCCCAACCTAAAGATAATTTTCCAAGATATAACGTAGGGTCATTATAATATATAACAGTATCTTCAAATTCATCCATCCAAGAATGTCGATGAAAAATAGGTGGACCAATTGGCTGTTCTTGAAACCCACCTGCTCCGGATCCAAAAACAATAGTGTTAGAAGCATCGGGCTTAATACGAATTAAAAATTCATACGTTACTTTATCCCAATCAACCTTGAGTATAAATGGTTCTGTAATTTGAAAATCCATTTGCCATAATTGTTCATATGAAATGTTAATTATTTTATACTGGTCTAACAGTTTAATCACCCTTTCCATCCATTTCGAGTTGTTCTATCAAGTAAGAGAGAGCTTCAACGTGATCACCAATGATTCTTAATACTGCCGGAGGATGCCCATTGTGACTTACATTCTCCATTAAACGAATTCTATTCGGTTTTACAACATCAACGTAATGTACACATTCTACTCTATACCCTTGTAATATTGCTTTTACTTGTGCAAGACTAGGGCATAGTAAGCTTTCCCAGCCTATTGCATCTAAACATGATCTACTCATAGCATGTGGAATTGCTACTAATGAGCCATTGCTTAATTCTGGACGATTATATGCTAAATTAAGCATATATTTTACGACGTCTACAACATAAAACGGAGGGTGTAACATCGGATTCAAATCATTTAATGCTATGTCTACACCAGCTGAAACTGCTTTTGTAAAATGATGCAAATTACTTCCTGAAACACTAAAATCACCATCAATAAATAAAAGAATATCTCCTGTAGCTTCAAGCGCTCCAATAGCACGTCCAACATTATGACCAAGTCGTTCGTTATATTCAATAATAGTAACACCAAGTCTTTTAGCAATATTAGCCGTTTGATCTGTCGAACCATTTACAACGACGATGATTTCTAGTGGTTCTATTTTTCTCGCCTCAAGTATTACTTGTTCTATAGTCTCTTCTTCATTTTGTACTGGTATAATGACAGAAAGTTGCTTCCCATCATAAATTGAAGAATGCATTCCCCACCCTTGATGATAGGAAGGGTATCGCTTACATTCACCTAGTTTTTGAACAATATCTCTTCTTTTTCCTGCATCAGTAAACCCTACTCTTCTTCCTTTTTTCTCTATCCATTTAGCTATACCGCGTAAATATCTTTCTACTTTCTCTTTTTCATTTTTGGATAACTCTTTTTTTATTAAATATCCTCCTTCCTCTATAGTCTCATCTTTAGATAACGTATTGATTGCATATTGATCGTTAATCCGCCACCCTTGATTCACAATCTTCATATGAGATAGAACGATATCTTCCATATAATTAAAGCCGATATTTTCCACTACTTCCTTCGTAAGCGCATATGGTAACGAAAGTATTGAATTGCTTTTTAAATCTGGTCGACTTAAAATTTCATTTAACATTTTTCTCCATACAATATCCATATTTGGACATTTACCTATTTCTATCAATTTATCTATTTTATTTAAAACTACATCGGCTTGATTTGTAACAATTGGCTCAATAAATCTCTGCATTTCATTTGTGGATAATAAAAAATTACTATCTACAAATAACAATACATCTCCTTTTGCTGCCTTTACAGAAGCTTCATACCCATCATAATACGTACTATATTTATCCATCAAAACAATATGGCATTTATGTTTCTTTGCTATTTCATACAAATTACTTCTATCGTTAGGAACTAAAATTATAATTTCACGAGGATTTAGCTTCCATATAGATTGAATTGACTCTTCTAATATTTGCTCTCTTTCACTGTACAAAATAATAACCGTTAACGATTTCATTACACGCCCCCTTTACACATCATGTGACATAAAATATTAAGTATTACCATTTCCTATGAATTTGCTACTTTATTAACATATTCAAAAGTGAATTATACTGTGTGAAAACAAACGTCTATTTTTAAAAATATAATTCTGCACTTACCTCCTTTCTCTTATCATTGTTTGTTACAACTCTCACCATAAAAAACAAAAAAAGTCCTAATTTCTTTAGGACTTTTTTAAATAAATTTATCAATATTATTAATTTTATATACTACCTTTTTCCATGTTATACCGCGATCTTTTGTAGTAAATATTTCTTTTTTATTACACGCCCAACCTTTACGCCGATTAAAAAAATGCAAACAAAATACATTTTTTAACAATGGATTACTTGATACTTTAATCCATTTTGCTCCTTTTTTTATTATTTGATACACACTTCCATTTTCACTATTTATAACCCAGCCATAATAGGAACTAAAAAACGAAACAGCCACTTTACTAGTATTTATTGTTTTATTTGAAATATGCCACGAATTCCCCTTATCAAATGAGTAATTCATTAAAAATACATCATCATTCTTTTTAGTTGGTATTACTAATAAGTTATTTTTATAGATTGCTTTATAAGCCATAGCAGTCCCATTATTAATTCCTTCAAGACTTGGAATATCTTTTATAGGATGCCAACTTTCCCCACCATTTATTGTTTTAAATACCGTTGATGTTTCATAATGTTTTTGTAATGAAATAAACCCAATTAGATCGTTTATAAATGTTATCCCTGAAATACTATCACTAATACTTATATTTTTTATTACTTTCCAAACTTTCCCTTTCGTTTTCAAATAGTATAAATTATGTTCAAATTTATTTGATGCGAGCTTTCTAGATAATACAATCCATATACTATCCATATTCGTAGCATGCAATTGTACTTGAACATCAGTCGATTTCTCCCAATCTTCTTCAACCGGTAAAATAAACTCACTCCACCTTTCTCCTCTATTAACTGTATAAAATATAGCTGGCAATAAATCGTCATTCTTTTTTGTTAAACCATATGCCCAAGAGCTTCGAGCGTTTATTGGATACCCAAATAATACAATTGAATTAAGAGGATTGACAACATCCCATTCTACTCCTCTATTTTGAGTATATAAGATAGCCTGCTTTTTATTTGTATATTGAATACTAGCCCAACCATATTTATCCGTTCTCATTTGTAAAGAAGTAAATTGAATATCATTATTTTCCAATATATCACCTCATTCTTATTATTTATATATTCGTATGCTATTATTTTCAAAACGTTCTATCATTAGTTATTTAAACCACCTGCTTTATCTACTATCTTTATACTTACTTTCCCTTTTCTTCACCACTCAAATATAACGAAATTCCTTCTATTTTTCCGTTATCATATACAAACGACTGTATTTTACAAAATTCAACTATAAAAAATGCACCCCAATTGTAAACTATCCCCAACAATTAGAGTGCACTTTATATAAAATATAGCTTTAATTTTTAAGCACTTACTACAGCAGCAACTTTATCTAAACAAATAATAAACTGATTCATAAATGCGTCAATTTCCTCTTTCGTAATAATATACGGCGGAAGTAATCGAATAATATTCCCTTGTGTTACATCGACTAACATTCCTTTATTCATTAGCTCAACCTGTAATTTCTTCACATTTTCATTCGTATCATTCAGACTAATTCCAAACATCATGCCAGCATGACGCACTTCCTGTATATAATAAGAATTTTCTTTCTGAATGTCTTGCAGTTTGTCATTCAAATATAGTGACGTTTCATAAGCTTCTTGCATTAACCCATCATCAAGTAATGTATTTAATACCTTTAAACCTAAAGCTGTTCCCATTGATGAATGAGCAAACGTTGTCCCGTGATCTCCTGGTGAAAATACATCACATAACTTTTCACCTACAATAATTCCTCCTAGCGGTATCCCGCCTCCTGCTCCTTTACCAATTTGAATAATGTCCGGTGTGATATTAAAATTTTGATAAGCAAATAGTTTTCCCGTTCGACCCATACCACTTTGAACTTCATCAACGACAAGAAGTACATTATATTTTTCACATAAATTTTGAACACCATGCAAATATTTACTTGATAAAGGATAAATTCCCCCACTTCCTAAAACAGGCTCTAGCATAATCGCAATTGGTTTTTCTTTAATAATGGTCTCCTCTAATTGGTCTATATTCTCACGCTCTACTTCGTATACAGGAATAGATGTTTTAGGGAAATTTTGATATACCTTTTCTTGTCTCGTAAAATGTAGTGCCCCTAACGTCCTCCCGTGAAAACTATCTTTTAACACAACTACTCCGTCACGCTCTTCATTCGCAATAGATCTATATTTATCAATTAATTTTAATGTCGTTTCTGTCGCTTCCGTACCAGAGTTTGTAAAAAAGACTTTTCCGCTTTTTAAAGTACACTCTACTAATTTCTTTGCATACTCAATTGCAACTGGGTTTAAGAAATGAAACGGTAAATGCAACGATTTCACAACTTGCTCCATTGTCGTTTGTACAATTTTAGGATGATTGTATCCTAGTACATTTACTCCTACGCCAGAAAATAAATCTAAATACTCTTTACCATCTACATCATATAGTTTACATCCTTCTCCTCTTTCCATTGCAACCTCTGTCCGACAATATGTAGACATCATATATTCTTTATCTAATTGAAACCAATCCGACATGTTAAATTCCTCCTAGTTATTTTTCCTTTTTTAACGTTTATTCTCTATATAATCGTTTATAAATTAAGTTTTAAGATTGAAATTTTAATAGTGGTTTTCTTCCACATTTTTTATTAAAACGTGTGCTTTCTCTTCCCGATATTCATTTTTCCATAATTTCTTCTATTTCAACAGGTCCACTACATATGTGTTTTTTTCATCTAGCGGTATGTTACTGCTTTGAACTTTGTATGTCATACATAATCGAGACTATAAAATCATATTTAGTAACAATCGACGAAAAAATTTGGAGGCTATATCGATGAATGAAAAATATGATAAACATAGGAAAGAATTATTAGAAGAAGACTTTAATAAACATCGAGAACTTACTGAACCAGCTAAATTTCACTCTCAAACAGTTGGTTCACGTGGACCTGTACTAGAGCAAGATAGTGTACTGCATGAGTCATTACAACAATTTATTCATGAAAAAATTTTAGAAAGACCTGTTCATGTAAAAGGATTTGGTGCGTTCGGTTATTTTCAAACGATATATTCGATGTCTGAACATACTAAATTAAGTTTTTTACAAAATTCTAATGAGAAAGTTCCTGTTATGGTTCGATTTTCGTTAGCTGTTAGTACGAAAGGAACACCGGATACTGCTAGAAATGTACGCGGTTTTTCCACAAAATTTTATTCAAAAGAAGGCATTTTTGACCTTTTATGTAATCACATTCCTGTTTTTTCTGTCCGTGATCCAATGCGTTTCCCTGAAACGATTCAAGCATTATTGCCTTCACCTAAAAATAACTTAATAGACCCTAATAGATTTTGGAGTTTTGTCGCTAAAGCACCTGAATCTATTCATTTTGTTGTCCGTTTATACTCTAATAATGGTACGGCCAAAAGTCTTCGCCACATTCCAGGACATAGTGTTAATACATATGTATGGAGAAATGCGGAAGGTAATCGAAAGTATGTAAAGTATCATTGGTACCCATTTGAAGGTGTACAGTACATTACTAGTAAAGAAGCAATTAAATTAGCTGCTGAAAATCCTGATTATAGCGGGAAAGATTTATATGATGCTATTGAAAATGGTAAACCAGTGGAGTATGGTTTATACGTCCAGCTCATGGATCCGAAAGATGAAGCGCACCTTTCTTATGATCCTTTAGATGACACAAAAGTATGGGATGAACAGACGTATCCTCTCATACCAGTCGGGAAAATGGTATTAAATAAAAATCCTGAAAATTTTATGGAACAAGTAGAAAAGGTCGCATTCTCTCCTTCTAATTTACTGGATGGTGCAGAACTATCAGATGATAAAATGCTGCAAGGGCGCGCTAACATTTACAGTGATTCACAAAGAAGAAGAATTGGTCCAGAATTTCGCAAATTAACGATTAACCAGCAGCAAGATTGGACACCTGCTAATCAAATTACAACCGGTGAAGGAAGGTACGTTGAAGGTAAACTTGAAAGAACTTCTATAATGAAACAGGATGACTTTACGCAGGCTGGTGAATTTTATACGAAGTTACAGCCAATAGAAAAAGAACATCTCGCTGAAAACTTAGCTAGTGATTTGAAAGTTATATCCGATGATATTAGGGAGATCGTTTTGGGGTATTTCAATCAAGTATCAACTGATTTGAAAACAAGCATTGAGACAAAAATGAAAGAGCATTAAGAAGATTAAAACATGCTTTACGAATGAGAATTCAAATCTATATTAATTATTTTCTTGTCAAAATCCAATGAGGTTATTTAATTTGAAAATATAAAGCCAACATATCCCTGTTCTATAATTAGAACAGGGATATGTTGGCTTAGTTTAATGTTTAACATTACATACTTTATTTCGCTAAAAAATGCGATAAGTAGCCTTTCAAAACAAACTATAGTAAACTATTTTACTTGTACCGTATAATTCCCTGTTCCACCACCATACTTATATACACTTAAGTAATATTTCCCTGACTTTGCATTATAATTTCCAAGCAATTTGTTTCCATCACGTTTTGTTGCATAAGCTACATAATTATTTAAATCTGATTCAGAATATAATACCCAGTTCAGTCCAAGATTTTGTTCGTTCGTAACAGAAATTTGTAAATCTTTTTGATCCTTTACATCAATAACAAATTTATCCCCCTGATCTTGATCGCTCAAGGTTCCTCTTAACAAAATATTCAAAGATAGTGGGTTTGCTGTTTCAAATGAATTATTTGGTTCTTTTTCTACAGCCGTACCTTCTTCCGTATTCACTCCGCTAAACACAACATCATATTCAAATTGCCCAGCATTATTTACACGGTAATTTACAAAATAAGCAGTCAATGTTTTATATCCAGTCCACTCTTTTCCTGAAAGACGTTTCAACATATCATTTGTTGCTTCATTCATCACTTTCCAGTCCTCAACTTCTCCTTTAGCCACACTTCCTGTATATGTTCCCTGTAGTGTAAATGTATTAAAGAATTGTGATTTATTCTTTGTTACTTTCACATCTTTTAATTTCGCTTCATTCGTAATATCTGAAGTAACGTCCGAAAGCGATTTTGGATCATGTTGAGTTAAATATTCATCTGATACTTGTGGAATCGTATACTTATCGCGATTATCAATAAGCATTTGCATATAAGATTGATATTCTTCATTTAACTTATTATCTTTGCTTAATGTAGCACGGTATGCATCGTAACTTGAAACATCATTTGCGCGAATTAAATCATGTACTTTATCGAACATTTCTGGGCGCTTATTATACATATATGATTGCAGCGCAAACGAATAATTATAAAAATCCCACGTTCCATATTTCGCATTTAACGTTTGTGATGCTGTATAACGTTTTGCAGGATCATTAGATAACCCGCCAATTATACTTTTTCGCGGTACTACACTATCTAATCGAGTTGCACCTGCAAAGAACTCTGCATTCCCTTCTTCAAACCATGTTAAACGTTCATTTTGATACATTTCCCCTTGGCCCCATAATTCCTGAACTTCGTACCTTCCCTGTAAGTAGTGCGTAAATTCATGGCGGAACAATTCTTCCAGACTATAAATACTTTGCTCTGGTGTACGTTCATATGTAAAGAAAGTTCCTGTCCCTTCAATATAAATCCCACCATTATTCGTTTCATATCCGTACAGTTGACGATTAAATTGATACTCATCTGGGCTATTATAAATAACCATCGTTAACACATCATCAGCATGTCCACTTTCAAGTGGTTTATCGCTACCAACTGTACGATAAAATTGAGAACGCACCTCTTTTGCCGCCCAGTATAGACGTTTAATTTTCTCTTCGCTAACTTTATCCCCAGCTTTAAAGACAATTGCTCCATCATCAAACGTATACGTTTTCGGTAAATATTTCTTTTTACCTTCTTCTCGAATTTGATCTAAATTTACAGTTTTTCCATTCGCATCTATTCCTCCATAATTTGTAGTAATTTGTTCTGCCGCAACAAAGTATTGCTCTCCTAAATATGGGTAAATTCGCATTGCATCTGTAACAACTTGTTGTCCTTTTGTCGGCGTGCTATGAAGCTTGCCCAATCGGCCAGCATAATAAATTCCATTATTAATTAACCATCCGTTTTTATTTGTTACTGTACCAAGTAGTGCAAAACGATTTACTTCATTAATAAAGTTATCGATATTCCGAAACCACATCGTATCTTTTGGCTCTTTTCCAGTCGTGTACATATCCGTCTGAATATCAAAGTCAATTCCCTTCATCAACTCATATATAGCGTCTCCTTTTGTTCGGTCTTCAATGAAAGTTGCAAGATTATCGTTATATTGTTTAAAAATTTCACCTGCATATAAAACCGTTTCAACATCTGCTGATGCATTTCCAATTAATTTTCCATATGATGCAATTATTTTATTTTGTTCTGATGTACCAAGTTTGAAATTTGGATTTTTTGCAATTGTTTTTAAAGCTGGTAAACACTTATCATGGTAGCTACGCTCATTTAGTTTGCTTAATTCATCATGGTAAAAACCTAAATAAAATGCTGCACGTAGAGCTTCTACTAATGTTTCAATCCCTTTTGAATCATCTTTCGTATAAGCTTGTCCTTGTTCTGCTAGTTTATTAATAATTGCTTGCATTCGGCTATCATCTTGATAGAATTTAAGACTATCACTATTAAACTGAAATAATTCCGGAATTTGATACCATTTAATTGTCACAAGAAGATCAGTTAATTGTTTATTATTTAATTGATTTAACTCAGCCATTGAATACTTTTTTTCTTCAGCTAACGGTTTAATATTATCGGTTGGTGCTAGTGGGCGCTGTGATAAATCCGCTAATTTTAACCGTTTTGTAAAAGATGCATTTTCTTGTACTTTTGAAGGGTGCGCCAATTCATCAACAGATTTCTGTATTCCTACCGGCTCCATTTGTAATACGTTCTTCACATTTTGCTCTTTTGTCTCTGCTTGAATTTGCAAACCATTACATGTTATTGTCACTAATCCAACACCAAGAATCCACTTAGAAATTTTCGAATATTTAACCATCCCATTGCCCCCTAATAACTTAAAAGAAAATTCAGAATTTTAAATTCAAAAAAACCACTTATTTGTATGTATTTACAGTTCCGCTATAAATACAACTATGATTAATAATGCAATAGTAGCTTGTTTTATACTATTACGAGTACAGATTCCTTACATACAATCTCCCTTCCTTACATGTAATACAAGCAAAAACCGTGCCAATCATATTTCTTATGAATAGCCAACATTCTTTTATAAATACTGTAGAATAAAATATACATAGGTGGTTCGGTAATGTATAAATCATTTGACACAAAATCTAATGTTTATGAAGAACAAATTCATTGAATATTATAAGTTCATTAGCCAGTAAATAATCCCCAATTATTAAATCTCTCAAAAAAAGGTAAACAAACATATTCCATAAAGCTAATATGTTCGTTTACCTTTTTCTATTTCACATCAACAGCAAAATATCGTTGAATAAAAACAGTATGAATAAGTATTTTGTTATTCATTTCTCTTTTTCATATAATCTTTTTCACATTGCAACAGCTTGAATTTCACTTTTTTCCCTTTCTTCTTTTTCGTTTTTATAACGAGCCATTCCCCTTTTTCAACGTCTAGTTTTAGGCGTTTCATTACATTGATATTATCTTTTTCTTTATAAAGTAAAAATGCTTCTTGTGCCCTCACAAATAAGCTGGGCTGTTCGCTAAATCCACCACTATCATAAATTTTAGTTAGCGAATTATAATAAGAATCATTTTCCTTTCCACCATACATCAAATGAGCAGCCTCCAGATCTCTTTTACTTACTTCCCAAAAACTATGTTCATCAATATTTAAATTAAATGTGGATTTAATGTCCTGTATTATATTCTTCACATGCTTTTCATCTCTAACTTTTCTTTCTTCGAGACAATCCGAAGATAATTCTGGTGCATCTGATTGGGAATGTACAACGTGTTGTATCGATACACACAGAATAAATACGCTTAAAATGTAAAATATTTTTTTCATATTTACATATCACCTCAAATGATTTAGATACTATATCATTTGAGGCTTACAATATTCTTATGCTAATAATGAGAAAGATCCTATAAAATTTTTATAGGATCTTTCCTTTTAATATTGCTTTATCAAATTCACGGGCGGGGCAACTACCTTACTACTTTTCACATCATATAATCCTATAGGTGTTACTCGTATAAAAGGCAAGTGCGTCGCAGAAAAGAATAAAATTGTAAATGCTGGATCATCATGCGCGTAGCCACGCTCTTGTAGTAATTTCACCATCTGTTTCTCTTCCTGTATTAATTCTCTCATTTTTAAATTAGACATAATCCCGAGCAATGGTAATGCTATTTCGTGTAACACTTCATTGTTTTCTGCTATGACCATTCCACCACCGAGCTCTTTTACTCTACGAAAAGCTGTGAGCATATCTTCTTTTCTTTTTCCGATAAGAATGATGTCACCTGTACCAGAATAAGAGCTAGCAAGCCCACCTAGTTCTTTCGCAAAACCTTTCACAGCTATATTCACTTGCCAACTGCCATCACGAGCAATCATCATAAAGAAACATTCATCATGATCTGTGGACAATTCATCACAGTCTATATTAATTTCACTAGTGTATGGTTTTGTAATAACGTTGTTTAATAAGTGTATCCCCGTTTTATTAGAGAAAATCATATCCTCTTTTTCTATTGACCAATCTAATAATAATGGAGTTACTTTATGTTTACTCCAGTCTATATGTAATGCTTCATGTGTATTTACACCGTCACGCTTCACCCATTTCCCCTTTGCAAGGACACTGATTGGTACTGGGTTTTCTTTACTTTCTAAAATATTGATATTAGCAATTCTACCTGTCGCAATCGAACCATGTACATGTTCCATATTATAATAGCGAGCAATATTATAACTTGCCATATCGTATGCATCTATTACTGGCACGCCTTGTTTTATCGCGGTAGAAATCATAACGTTTGTCATTCCATTCTCATAAAACGAAGGATGTGAGCCGTCTGTTGTAAAAAAGAATCTATCAAACTGCTTTACGCCTAGTTCCAACAATTCTTTCAGTAAAACTTCTAAATCTGGGCGGATTGAAGAATTTCTTAGGGAAACAGTGTAACCTTGCATAAGACGAGTGAAAACTTCCTGCCCTGTCATCGCTTCATGATCACAATCTGTACCTAACAGTTTTAACTTCGCTAAAGTCGTTTCAGATGCACCCGGAAAATGTCCTTCTACTTTCTTTTGCAATCGCTTTGTTTCCTGCACCCAAGTTAACATTTCATCATCGCCATGTAATAGTTTTGGCCATGCTGTTAGCTCGCCGCCTTGAAGAACCGCTTCATGCTGCAGCCACTCTATTATTTCTTCACGATTAAACAAAGATTCTCCGTTTTGCAATTCAGTCTGTCCATCAAAACGGCACCACCAATACATACTTGCTGGAATCTTATTGAATTCATCTAATAAACGAAATGCTTCTTCACGCTTTAATGTGAAAAATAAAGTTAAATTATCATTAATAAAAGTTGTTGTCCCAAACTGCATCGCATGATTCGCTAGCGTCTCTGGGTTATACAACTGATACGGATGTGCATGTGGTTCTATGTAACCGGGTACGACATACTTTCCTTCGCAATCAACAACTTCACACTCCGTTAATTGCTCTGGCAGCTGCTCCCCTACGTATACAATTCGATCATTATATATCCAAATGTTCGCTGTCATCCACTCGCGCATATAAGAATTTAAATATGTTGCATTCTTTAATAATATGTGTGTGCTTCTCTTACCATCTAGTACTTCAACATGTTCTCGTAATTGTTTATTACTCCATTTATAATGATTTTTCCCCATTGTATTCAACTCCAAATCAACTCATAATTATTTTGATTAAAACGAGTAATATTTAACTAACTAAAGTATTTTCCATTCATAACTCCCCTATTGGTGCCCCTATATCCTTCATTATATGTAAAAATTTAAAAAATAACAATTTTCAGAACTATATACATACCTCTTTTATCCAAAATAAAAAGAATGTCATGTAACTGACATCCTTTTTTATTTTGTCGTAAGCATTAAGATTGATTTTCACTTTGGAATACACTTGATGTCATATCATAAATGCAACTACTGTCCATAGTTGCGAACTTAAAAAAGCACCTCTTTTAAATACAACTATAACAAAATTCTATTCATTTTCTTTTCATCTATTTATTAAATTCAATTTGCATCATTTTATTTAACTGCGGAACAATATCGACCCCACCTATTGAGTTAAGACTGATAGCTAATGTATGTTTGCCTCCAATTACTCCCCCAGCAAAAGTTGCAAATCCAGGAATTCCTCCTCCATGCCCCCAAACTGAAACACCGTTTGGAAGTTTAGTCTCATAGATTCCAAGACCGTATGCGTCACCAACCCCTTTGCCTTCTATAGGAACTGTAGTAAGCATTTCTTTTAGCTCGCGTTCCTTCAGTAACTTACCACCAAGTAAAGATGAAAAGAACTTATTTAAGTCATCCGCATTAGAAATCATATCTCCAGCTGCATTAGCTAAACTCGGATTATAATACGTAATATCTTTGAACTCGCCTGTTCCTTCCATTTTCACATATCCACGAGCATGATTCTTTCCTGGGATGACGGGTGAATTTCCTGGTAAAAACGTATTTGATAGATCCAAAGGTTCAATAATTCGCTTTTCGATTTCTTCCGCATAACTATTTCCAGTTATTTTTTCAATAAGCATTCCTAGTATTACGTATCCTGTGTTTGAATACAACCAATCTTTACCCGGCGAGAAATCTGGAGGCAGCGAAAGGCCTATTTTCACTATTTCTTCTGCTGTATACGTTTTTTTCGAATTCATTATGTCCGCGTCTTTTGACTTTAAGTATTCAGCGATACCACTCGTATAATTCAAAAGTTGTCGTATCGTAATTTGATTACCATCATACCCATTTCCTTGCACGAGACCCGGTAGCCACTTTTCAATTGGATCGTCAAGTTGTAAGCGATTTTCTCCTACTAATTGAAGCACAGTCGTCGCAGTAAACGTCTTCGTCACACTACCAATCCGAAAGCGATAATCCGAATTCACCGGTTTCTTTGTACTTAAGTCCGCCACGCCAGCAGTAAAACTACTAGTTTTTCCGTTGTTAGACGCCTTAGCTAATATTCCTACAGCACCAAGCTGTACTGTTTCCTGCATTACTTGTTTCCAGCCATTACGATTCTTTTGATCATGTACTTGTGACGAACTAGAAATATTTTGAGTTGACTCTGCAGTCACAGTAAAACCAGGTGTGAATAGAACCGTACCCGCTAATAAAACTGCAAAACTTGCTAACTTAATTGAATTACATTTTTTCATAAGGCTTTCTCTCCTCCATTAATATCGGATTGATTCAAGCTATACTTTCATCCTATATGATAAATCTCTCTTTTTTCTTATCCATTCCTTACGAAATACTTACGTTTAAATTTAAATACGGTAAACTGAGGAAGAGTTATGCATGCAAATAAAAAGAGAACATGTTTTCATTTTTTATGTAAACATGTTCTCTTAAACATTTAAAATTCTATATCAACTTTTCATCCTATTCTTTACACAACTAATTTATATTCCTTTTTACCAGCCCGCACTAGCATTCATACCATTTCCAATAATAGAAAGTAATAGCGGCCATAATACTGGTCCTAGTGTAAGAAATATATTTAGAAGTATGAGCATTCTATATCCAACGGTGAAATTGTGATTTTTACGATTAACAAATACTAAACTGATTAATGATATTATAGTTGTTAAAAATAATACTAACATTAGCAACCAATACCACACCATTAAACTAAGACTCCACGGTGTTAATAGCTCATGTATGATACAAAATGAGATTCCTAATACAGCAAAACTAAAACTAGTCACCGATGTTTTTATAAGCCATTTATTTATTTTTTTATCGTATGTATTTTTACAATATAAATCTATTAAAGTATATAAAGATAAATATGCCATTAATACACCTATCCAAGACAATAACCAGTCTCCGTCTCCTTTGAATAATACGTACAGTAACCAACACATACCTACTGCTGAAAAAACAAAGGAAATAAGTATGCTTTTTAATACCGATTTCATTACATTTTCACACCCTTAAAAAATCAAAAATTAATTATAATTTATAAAAATTAAGTATAGGTTAACATGTAATGAAGTATAAGTAAATAAAGTTAATTTTGTTTACCTATTTGAAGACGGTTTCATATAAGAAAATAATTCATGTTAATCAAATTTCCGTATAAAAATAGAAAAGGTGGATATTTATGTATCCACCTTCCCGTCTCCCTCTACCCACTTCATTATTTCTTCCACATCTAAATCCGTATACGTCTTTTCACCATAACGAACAGACTCATATAACGAGATAATATCTCTTGTTCTACAAATTCTTTTTAACCATTGTTGTATCGTTTCATAGGACCTTCTCTGTTCATGAAATGGTAATGTTCTTTCCCATTCAACTAACGTTTTTCTTATCTTATCTGTCGGTAACGGCCGTTCTAACTGATGAATGACTTTTTCATTCTTTATGCTTCTTACCGCAGTTTGCTTTGTGATCGATTCTTTCTCCTGTACTATTTCTGTTCTCATCAATTTGTTCCTAATATACTTGTAGATGGCATATATAATTAATATTGCGATTATCACATAAAAAACTATAGTAATCCATACATTTGAAAGAACAGAAAGCACGTCACTCCATAGACTTTCTCTTTCGAAAGGTTGAAATTTTTTACCCGTTTTCGTTCTTATACCCGTATCTTTTACTTCTTCATATTCATCTTCATCTATTTTGGAATCATCAAAATTTTCACCTATACTAGTAAAGTCATAATTTCTTTCCGATATTGTCTTAGTCTTACTGAAAAAACGCTCTTTTACTATGTCTTGTACATACACAATACCTTGTGATAACGTTATCGCACTAATCGCAAAGAAAAGTATGATTAAAGTTCTCACACTCCATAACTTCACTTTCATATGTCGCTTTTTATTCACCATGACATAAGCCCCTTCTTATTCTTTCATTACAATCCATTTATTCGTTCTACTGTATTTCTTTGGTGAAGTACCAATAATTAAAGGAACCGCATCCAGTTCCTTTCGACGAAAGCCTGCTGTGTAAAAGTAAGAAGAAGATATAGGCGTATCTTGGTCTGATATCGAGGCAAGTATCCTTAATACATTTTGCAAATGTTTCCGATTATCCCCATTTTTTATATGTAGCAAACCGTTATCTTTTACACTATTGATCCATACTTCAAACGAACAGTTTTGCATAAGAAGTTGTTTGCATATACCTGCTGTTAATTCAATTAGTTCCTCTATATCATTTCGCAAAGAAACACCACTTTTATTTTGCAAGTTGAGATAAATCGCGTATTTATCACATTGTGTTCGCTCATACTTTTTCGCAATTATCGTCCCTGTTTTCGCTGTTGCACTCCAGTGGATGGAACGAAAATCTTCATTTTCATAAGACTTTACTCCCATTACTTTCGTTTCATCATATAAGGGTGAAGACATCGCTTTTCGAAATCCTCGTGACCATTCTTGTAATTCAGGAACTTGTATTTTCGGAACAGCTGGTAAGACTAAATAAGAGGGCGTATCAACTTGTTTATATGTTATATGGTTCGTTATAAATCCAAAGAGATCAGTAATAACAATTTCAACTTCTTCCCATTTCGCGATGCCTCTTTTTAACGCTACAGCTTGCAAATCAAATGAAACTGACTCCCTTCCTTTTAAATTAAAATTCATATAATAATTTGAACCTGTACTATGATTTTTGTTTATTTCATCATGATTCCAAGTTAGCTTATTTTCACATTTAAATCGAAATACGATATTAAGAATAGGAAATATCGACTTGTTTGAAATTTTCATTTTGCACATATTCGTTTCACCTATAAAAACATTCGAATTCCCTTGACTGTATTCCCATTCAACACGAGATACTTTACGTATATATACATGCATAGCACCTATTAAAATTACATATAAAAATACGAGAGATAAAAACAGTAGATTACTTGAAAATACACTTAAAATAACGGCTACAACTGACATAACCCCCATTACGAAAGGCTCCGCTAAAGGTGTATACACAAGCTGTTGATTCATCGTACATTCTCCACTGGCACACTAATCGTATGAAGAATTTCTTTCATAATTTGTTCTTTCGTCGTTTTCATCTCTCCCTCAATCGTTAACGTTAAACGATGAGCACAAACTGATGCAGTGAGCGTCTTAATATCATCTGGCGTACAGTAATCTCTTTCATTTAATATTGCCCGTGCTTGAATCGCTCTCATAAATGCCAACGTTCCCCGAGGGCTTACACCAATTTCAATTAACTCATGGTTACGAGTTGCTTCAATAATTTCAAGAAGATAATCTTGCACATCATTCCCTACTAACACTTCTCTTGCACGCTTTTGCATCGTAATAATTTCTTCACTTGAAATAATAGAGTGTAATGTTTCTAACGGATCATTCATTTGAAACCGATTCATCATTTCCTTTTCAGCTTCTCTCGTAGGATAACCTTGGCGAATCGTAAGTAAAAATCGGTCTAATTGAGCATCTGGTAAAGGAAATGTGCCCGCTGATTCGAGTGGATTTTGCGTTGCTATAACTAAAAAAGGTTCTGGTAATGAATGTGTCTGTTTCGCAATTGTAACCGTACGCTCTTCCATAACCTCAAGTAACGAAGATTGTGTTCTCGGTACAGCTCGATTAATTTCATCCACTAATACGATATTTGCAAAAATGGGTCCTAACCTTGTTTTAAAATCCGATTCCTTCACATCAAAGTATTCAAGGCCAATAACATCCCCAGGCAAAGTATCCGCTGTAAATTGTATTCTTTGAAATTTAGCGTCCACACTTTTAGCCAAACTTTTCGCTAATGTTGTTTTTCCTGTCCCAGGTACATCCTCTAATAAAATGTGTCCTCTTGCTATAAGAGCTATAGCTGCCAGTTCAATCGATTCATCTTTTCCTATAATAACTTTCGAAATATTGTTAGTAATCTTGTTTAATGTACTCATATATTATCTACCACCTTTTAATTTTCTAAAAATTAAGAATATATTTTTCCAAATTATAACATGTAATTCAAATATGAAATAGAGCAAAAAGAAAACTTATATTTTTTCTTCACTGCACGCAAAAAAGCACCTATTGTCGTATATTGACAATGAGGCGCTTAACTCAATCCAACAGCCTTCTTTCCCTCTAATTTTTAGTAACAATACATCCTTTTTTCTCCCACGCATGCATTGTTTTCAATTAACTAGTAAAATGCATTCTAATATTACATATAATAAAAACCATTTCGATTTGTTCGTTATAGAACTTCCTCTACATCGACACTCTCAATCTTCACTTCATACATATTTGGGATGTTTGCTTCTTTTGGTACCCATGCATAATAATTTTGATCATTCTCTAACATAAATTGAATTAACTTTGTTTCTGATCCATTCCAGAAATTTTTAAGATTATCAATGTAGTCTTCTAAATCTTCTTTATAGTCCAGTTGTAATATATAATCTCTTACCGTTAGGGCAAACACAATTAAACTTCCTAATAGATTTTTTTGCTCATTTTCTTCTTCATACTCTTGTGGTAAGAACCACACTTGACCTATTCCTATCGTTTTTTTGTATTTTTCATAAAAACTACTATCATCCATATTCTCATAGTCATGTATTAATTCATTGACCAATGAATGCCATCTTGGCGGAATAATATTTTCCAATGTAGGATTATGTTCAATTCCTTCTACTATATCCTCGATTTCTTCTGTCTCATCTTCATAGTGATATTCACTTAGGTCTATATGCTTAAATTTCATTTCATTTTTATAATGTGCCAAATCATATGGATAATGGTTATTACCTTTTAAACTTGTATCATCAAGTCCGAGTATCTTTACTATTGCAGCTGTCTCAAAGCTCCAATACCCCACATATCCAGGTTCTTTATGTGCATTTTTCCATTCATAATCATAATGGCCTTTAAACCATTCTTTCTCCATGTACGTTTGCAATCTTTTAGACGCTTCTTTTTTATCTGTTTGTGCAAGTTCTATAATCTCTCTTGTTTTTGCATATGGATTTTCTTTATAATATCTGTTCGTCATGTTTGTGTATCCAATATCACTAGCGCATAAGAGGAAATCAATTACTGCGTCATTCATATTTTTTGTATCAACTATCTTTTTTAATCTTTCTATATTCTTTTTATCCGTTTCTAACAAAATTCCTAAGGAAATCATCCAAATCAGACTTAAATATCCAATTTCCCTACTTCCTGTATTCTCTAAATCATAAATTGCATTATGAAAATCTTTTTCTATTACACTAACATCTTCCCCTAAAGAATACTTTGCCCTAATATCCTCCATCTCATATCTAAAATTGGCTAGATATGTCCCTTCTATAATACTCTTATTATCTTTAGAATATCTTTGAATTCCATTTTTAGTATCTTCTTCTAAACTTTTAATATCTTCTCTATTTTCCTCTATAAACTCTTTATGATATTCAATTCCTTCTCTACACTTTTCTTCTATACATAAATAATCTCTCATACCATTCAATTCCTCCTCGCTTCTAAATTATGGCCATTCTCCAACAATGTTACCCTTTGCATCTATTCTAAATGTTTTCACATTTCCACTACTATCAACCTTTGATAACACTCTCTCAACTTCCTGATCTTGTAATGCTTTCGTAATCTTTGATGCTAATTTTGCATCTCCATCAACTGCCTTCAATATTCTACTTTTTCGGGTCTTCGCACCATTCAACCAATCATTTGACATTTGTCTTCCATCTTTAGTTTTACTTAGTTTAGCACCACCACATAATCAATTTGAACAGACGAAAGGTGAGCCCACATTTCTCGCAAGCCCACCCTGTCTATTTCTGATGCTTCTTCATTCATTTTTGCGCAATTAATTTCTTTATCTCTAAAAATATACATCGAGTACAATCCTTGTTCTTCACAGTATACTTTAATTTCATCTTTTTAATATCTGAAGCTACATCCACCTTTAACTTGCCCTAGTGTTGAAACTGGTTTATCCCTAGAAATTTTTAACTTTCATCTTCCTATTACATAAATTGTAATTTTCGTAACGATTTTTAACAAATATTCGGACATTTACCCTATGGAGTACACTCATAAAAGTTTTCTAAAGAGGGTCACTCTTTTTAATGAGACTACATTTTCGAACTGTACTCACTTCTTAACAACTACTAATCTACCTCTATTATTTGTATCCCTTCTTTGGTTTCTGGACAATCATTAATGCTTCTTTTTAATACTCATCTTCAAATAAACAATTATATATAGTAACACCTGTTTCCTTTAACTCTAACGAAACATCCTCCACTTCAATACTTAACGTTTCTTTATCAAGATTCTTTATTCCGTTACTATCTAATAATTTTAAAATACTACTTCCTATTTTCTTAGATTCATCATTGTATGGCGAGGACTCTTCAACTAGCTCGATTGTACCATTAGTGTATCTATATCTTAAATATTTAACCACTGCATATGGCGCGATTGCCGAAATCATTAGCATTACACAATTAATTTCTGATTGCTTCCGAACATACTCACTGAATTCTACACTACCAAAACGAAATTTCACATCTAGTGGTAGAAGAATGTAAGAAAAACATGATGAATAACTAAAATCAGTAATATTATCAACGTTTATATTTGATATTTTATTAATTTCTCCATCCCAGAAATGTTTATCAACAAATTTCCCCAAAACATATTGGAAATCACCTTGTTTATATAATTTATTAACAACTTTTAGTATCTCATCACTCATAATTATTCTCCTTTATTGTACAGGGTATCCATGTATATTTCCTTTACCATCCATATGAACCTTTACCCTCGTTTCTCCATTTGGACCTATTGGCTTTCCAAAATCATGCACTCTAACACTTCCGTCTGGCTTTACTGGTGTTCCTTTCACCCATGCTTCTTGTGTCTCTACTACTCCATTTTTCCCTGCTCCCCACTGCGATTTGGTTGAGACATTATTCCCATGACCAGGAACATGTTTACCCTGTTTTCCTGCATCAACTTTTGGAGCACCTGAAACGCCAGCATCAACATGCCCTTGACTTGCTAGTTTATCATTTTTCCCAATGTTCCCTGCTACACTGGCTCCCTGACCATCAACACCTGTACCCTTACCCCACCAGAAGACTGGATTTTTTGAAGAGTATCCTTAGCATTTTGAATCGATTTATTCCAAACAAATCCACCATGCGCAAAAAGACTAGCCCCAGCAGCTGTTGCTGCTATATCTAATGGAATAACAATTGGTGATGCTAACCCGCCAGTTCCTACTTCTGCCACGATAGTTAAGAAATTAGATCCGCCTATGAGCGAGATACCTTCAAACATTTCTAGAATGGACCCGGCTATTTAATAATTTTGCCCTGTTTTTTTTAATGTTTTTTGACATTGAAAAACATACTATATAGCATCAATTGAAGCCTATGTGCCTGTGAAATGCAAGGTACGAAAGTGCATTCGCTCAAATAATAATTTTCAATTTAAATCAACAAAAGAGACCTCAAATGTGAAGTCTCTCTTGTTGATTATTTTCCATAAGTAACTCGCCATTTATTTGTTTATTTTAAGACAGATAACATGGTTCATTCAAATATATATCCTAAAGAAAAAATTTTTCCTGCCGTCATAATCTAGTAGAATAGATTCAATTAATTCTTATTAATTGCGATAAACTCACTAGGAATCTCATCTGCTAACCAAACTTTTTCATTTCCTAAATAAAATTTAACGCCTTCTTCTCTAGCTTTTTTCAGTATTAACTTCTAAAATAATAGGATGCTTATCTTTTCTTTGTTCAAAGCCTTCAGAAGCAAAATCATGAATAAGTTGAACTTTACTTCCTTTGCCGATTTCAAAACATGCAGTATCATCATTATCAACTCTTTTAGCAAAAGGAATCAGCTTACGATTAGGATATCTTTTCTTCATACCAGAGTATATGTTAGTAGCCTGTTCTGATTCCTTTAAAAACCATATATCAAAATTAACTAGATCTAATTTGACTAATAAGGTAACAGTTTAAATGCCACCTATTATTTACACATTTTTCTTTCCCATACTCTTTTTCCGTCAGTTAAAAACACTGCACTTGGCGGATCATCATAGAGAGAAATTTCAACCAATGAACTTTTTTCTTGTTTTAACCAATTATATACAGTACCTTCGTTTGTATTAGGTCGAGATAAAATATTATTTACTCTAAATACAGCTGCATCATATTCTGTATAATTTATATCATCCTCATCTAGTCCATTGTCTGTTTCAAAAACTGTATCTAGTTCTCCAATAATCCTCAATCCACTTTTCCATTCTAGTATCATGTCACTATGTTCATAATTTATTAATGTTCCAATTAAAGAATCGTACCCCATTTGCATCCTCTTTTCTTATGATTTTTATGGTCTTGATGGTACTATATGAGCGCCATCTTTTCCATAATGGATCAACCCTTTAGTAGTCTCATAGTATTCACCAGTATTGCGGTCATAATATTTTCCTATTGGCTCACCAAAGTCTACTCTTTCTCTACCGTTTTTTAATAGTTCACCTTTCCCGGCGAACTTATCAAGCAATTCTTGCGCTATTTTATTATCGCCATAGAAAATGCTCTTATTTTTTCCATTTGCTAATTCTTGTTTATAGTTCGGTGTATCAGGAATATGCTTTTCTTGAGCTCCTGCTTTCACTTTTATTGGATAACCATTTACTTCACGGTATGGGCCTTTAGGTACAGAATCTTTTCCATAAGAAGGTATTCGATTACTCGCACCCTTACCTCCACCAGAAGACTGGATTTTTTGAAGAGTATCCTTAGTATTTTGAATCGATTTATTCCAAACAAATCCACCATGTACAAAAAGACTTGCCCCAGTAGCTGTTGCTGCTATATCTAATGGAATAACAATTGGTGATGCTAACCCACCAGTTCCTACTTCTGCCACGATAGTTAAGAAATTAGATTCGCCTATGAGCGAGATACCTTCAAACATTTCTACAATGGACCCGGCTATTTAATAATTTTGCCCTGTTTTTATTAATGTTTTTTGACATTGAAAAACAAACTATATACCTGCAATTGAAGCCTATGTGCATATTCTGTTAGCTTTAATTCATAAAAATAATTTCGATAAATTTATAGCTTACCTTTCAATTAAAAAAGCACTTATTGTCTCAAATAGACAACCAAGTGCTTTAAGTTCATATATTTTTAAGTAGCATAAATTTGTAAATTTTTTCCCATTCCAAGTCTTTAATATTCGTCGTACAGTAAAATGTCATCTCGCCTAAGCTCGTACCTCGTTTTCTATTTTCTATCATTGCACATAACACTCTATGATGGTACAACCATCATGATCTATGAATTTCAAGAAAGTATCATTATATCCCATGGTTCTATACTTAAGCACACCAACTATTCCTTTAATTTAAGGATTTTCTATATAACTTTCTGCAATATCAATATCATTTGTCATTTCTAATTCTGGAAATTTTCCATCTAATTTTCTTAAGCAATTAATTAGTTCTTTACTTTGTATAATTTCTACTATATCTTCCAAAACTTCACTTATCCAATATAACTCTTCTTTACTACAGTTCTCTAAATATCTTATAGTATTTCCCTCATTTTCTGAGAGAACTTCTATTATTTCATTCCAACTTTTTTGTATCCCATAGTCATCATTCAAATTTAATTTTTTTCTTTCATTTAATATAACTTCCATTTTATTTGCTATATCCATATTAATCCTCCAAACTCTATCTACGGTTGTTTAGTCGCATCTGGAAAAATAGTCCCTATCTCTCCATTTGTTTTTATAACTCCAACCCTAACCCCATTATACTCTCCAAAAATAGCCACACCATTTTCTGTATTCGCAAATCCGGGCAATTCAGCAATCTTAGCACCTGCTGCTGTAATATCAGACTCTGTCCAGCTTTCTGGAAACCATGATTGATTGGAACCTGTTCTTTTTGCTTTCACCTTGTGTCCAGGCACATTACCTACCCTAACACCGTTTTCGTATACTTTATTTATATTATAATCTACATTATTTTTTTCCAAAAATTCAATATTACTTTGTCCATGTCCTCCACCCTTCATTTTTGAAATATCTCCTGTTTTAGGATGTGTTGTAAAGTCACCTACATTTGAATGTTTAATGCTACTTTCGGGTATATTAACCTTGTTAGCCCGACTAGTTCCATTACTGAATCCACCCGTACCCTTACCACCATCTTTAGACTTCGCAAACTTATAATAAGCTTCTATCAATTCACCTTGTGGTATTTTGGTTATGATAGTTCCACCAACACTAGAGAATGCATAGGAAGCCTCTCTCTTAAATGATTGTAACATTTCAAGCGTAGGCTTCAATTCTTTTGCTAGTTTTACTGCATTAGCAAATGTACTTACTCCACTTGATGCTTTTGCTCCTTTTGTGATATGGCCTACTTTATTTAGTGCCCTATCGCCTAATATTGTGGTAGCTATTTGTGTTAATCCATAGGTAGTCAATTCTGTACGACTCTCTGCATCTCCCTCTATCATATCTCGTTTTATTTTATTTGAAAATGCATGCCACATATTTTTTACAGTTTCATCCAAATGGAAAAGTGCATAGGTTACATTAATAAAAGTTCCTATGTCCATATTACTTAAAGCTATTGCGGACTCGATTTCATCACCAATAGCTTTCCCCGAGCCTCTTTGAATAGCTTCCCACATCTTTTTCGCTGTTTCAAACGTGCCAACTATACCGTCTGCCACATCGTCCCAAGCATTTCTAACCGGAGATTTCTCCTCAATTATGTTATTTGTTTCTATATCTTTAATTGACTGATCATTTTTTCGAGCTGTTTCTTCTATAATCCCCTGAATCGAACTCACCCAATCCATATTCAATCCTTGTATACTAAACGTCCCACTCACAGGGCTAAATCCTTTCCCACTTTGCACTTCAGCGAGTCCGGCTGTGATGCTAGCTGCTAATTGGAGAGCGGTGCTGTAGTTGTTGCTGGATGAATGATTGAATTCATATAAATGCTCTAGTTTTTCTTCCAGTTTTTTTCTCATTGCACCTAATACCGTTACAATTGCACCTACTCCGGGCATTGGTGTAAGTACTTCTATTGCTTCTATACTTGTAATCGATTGATTAATTCCCCTTATTTGTTCTCTTATTTCTTGTTCAATCACATCTGTCGAAGCAACTTTCGCTTGGAACTCATTTGGAAATGCTTCGTTTTGGCGAATTAATTCTTCACATAAGCATATAATTCCTTGCGCTAATGGCCGAAATGTTTGGACAAGGTAGGATTTTGCACTACTGTATGTTTGTCCTTGTAATACTGTGTCTATCGCAAAGGCATCAATAGATTGAATGACTTGTTCCATACTTTGAATCGTAGCATTACATATAGCGTTCATACTTTGAGTTTGACTTTGTACTTCTCCCAAATACATGTTTAAACTCATGTATTGGCCTCCCTTTGTAGTTGCTGCTGTTCATAGGAAAGGTCGTTTTCTTTCTCACTGAGATGCCGTTTTTCTTTAAGCAACGTCTCTTTTTCATTTTCTAATTCGAATGTAAGTTTTCTTTCATACTGTCCGATTTCTTGCCGCATATTCGTAAAAAGGTGAAACACTTCTTTGTCGCCGTGCCAAGTTTCTAGTATTCGGTTAAATAAACGATTACTTCTATTTTTCCATTCATGAAAACTAGCCTCAGCTCGTTCTTGATTTTGCAGCGCGATTCGGTTTTCATTTTGTTCTTCAAATATAATTCGTAATTTTTGATTACATTGATTGATTCTCGTTTCAATTCCTTGACTCATCTTTTCCCCCTACCTTTTCCCCTTTACGTAGGTTGTTACATTATTGAAAAGTCTTTTGAAGTCCTGTATCCATTTTCTCAAATTCATTTGCTACGGAATGGATATTATCAATTGTTTGTTGAAAAGCAGTACAAAATTGTTTCGTGATCTGTAAATTTTGTTGATTTGCTTCTTGTGCCTTGAAGTTCGCAGATAGTGTAGTACGCGTTGCCTTATTTATAGAGCGACTAGTAGCACTTTGCATTCTATCTGAAGCATTTCTCATTTTCGTTGCAAGTTGCGTTGCCGTATGCAAATTACTTTGAAATTCTCCCATTACTTACTCCCCTCTACCTTTTATTTACAAGAAAATTATACCACGGAAAAATATCCCAATAAACCGAATGTTCGAATTTAACATACAATTCAGCACTGTTACTGAGGATGCGAGCAACGCTTATCTATCAACATAACTGAGTCCAAAATGGATTCTACTTATACAAAAAAGATGACTTCAGCCATATGCTAAAGTCATCTTTTTCTACCTTATTATTTTACTAATTCTCCATTATAAGCTTTTATATTAAGCGGAGCAGTTAAAAATTGTGCTGCTTTACTAACGAAAGATGTGAAGTGTTCACTCGTATTATGGCTCGCAACTGCTGCTTCATCTTTCCATACTTCTACCATCGTATAAACACTTTCTTTTTCTGTATCTTTATATAAGTCATAAGATACATTGCCACTTTCTTCTCTTGAACCATGAATGAGTGGCTGAATTTCTTCTAAAAATGCTTGTTGTTTTGCTGGGTCTACTTGAAATATTGCGTGAATAATAATCATGGTGCTTCCCCTCTCATCTTTCACTTATTGAAGTTCTTTTATAAAATTATTTCCACTCTGCAACTTTTTCAATTGGAAGACGTACTGATTGGTAACCACTGTCTGCAGCTTTCCCGATTGAAATTAACATAACTGGTACGTAGCTTTCTTTATCTAGTCCAAATGCTTCTGCGATTTGATCTTTCTCAAATCCACCAATTGGACAAGTGTCATAACCGTGCGCACGAGCTGCTAGCATAAATTGCATTGCTACAAGACCACCGTCAATTAATACCGTATCTTTCATTACTTCTGGTGTAACCATAGAGAAGTAAGCTGAAAGTTTTTTCATTTGATCTTCTTTTACTTCTGCTGGCATAAGTCCACGCTCTACTGCTGTACCGTAAATTTCTTCTGCGTTATCAAAGTTGTTTAAATCACCAAATAAAGCAATCATTGCTGAAGACGTTTCTACTTGAGATTGATTGAATTTCGCAAGTGGCGCAAGTGTTGCTTTCGCTTCGTCACTTTCAATCACTACGAATCTCCATGGTTGCATGTTTACTGAAGATGGTGCAAGTGTTGCTTCTGTAAGAATTTCTGTCATTTCTTCTTTGCTAATTTTCACTGAAGGGTCGTACTTACGAATTGAACGACGTCCTGTTAAAATTTCGTTAAAATCATTTGTTTTTACTGAGTTAGTCATAGTTGTATTCTCCCTTTTTTATAATTCTTTTATATTTTCTTGAATGTGATTTAACATATTTAAAAGATTATCGCGTTCTTCCTCACTTAATCCTTTAAATGCAGATGCGGCAAAACGTTCTTTTTCCTCTTGAAACGCCTGAATTTTATTTCGTCCCTCTTCAGTAAGAGAAACTAACGTAATTCTGTTATCATCTGGATTTTTACGTCTTACAATCATTTCATTGGCCTCAAGCTGCTTTAAATGCCTTGTTATCGCAGCATTATCAATATTCACTTCTTGCTGAAGTGC
Organism: Bacillus sp. PK3-067; assembly: GCF_056738645.1. Lineage (NCBI taxonomy): Bacteria > Bacillati > Bacillota > Bacilli > Caryophanales > Bacillaceae > Bacillus > Bacillus sp. PK3-067. The sequence goes on from NZ_CP096490.1 coordinate 2,949,182, forward strand.
TTTTTGACTAATTTCACCTACTTCAAATAATTGAAGTATAAGCTCTAATCGAGACTGGCTCATACCCGTACACCCTTCAAATTTCGAACTTACTTCTTTATTTAGAAAGTGTAATTTATATAAAATAATCGCTTCTTTTGAGCATGAACTTGTCAAATTAACCCTCCTTTACAATCAAAATAAAAACATTTGATGTATCAATAGTTGATATGTCAATTAATATAATCTATATCGATTTAGAATGCAAGCATTTTGTTTTCATTTTATTTTTTCCAAATTAAGGCGCTTTGTAGCGTTACAAATAATGTTAATTGCACTATAATAATACTAATTTAAAGAACTGGAGAGTGATTGATAATGCGGCAATATACAAATAGAAATGAGGAATTGAAAATGGAAAATGAAATGAGGATATTCACAAATGACAACAATAAATATAGGGATTGTCGCGCACGTAGACGCTGGCAAGACGAGTTTGACTGAGCGTATTCTTTATGAAACGAATGTGATTAAAGAAATTGGCCGAGTTGATAGTGGTAATACACAAACTGACTCAATGGAATTAGAAAGACAACGCGGAATTACGATTAAAGCATCTGTCGTTTCTTTCTTTATTGATGATGTAAAAGTAAATGTCATTGATACACCTGGACACGCTGATTTTATCGCTGAAGTGGAGCGATCATTCCGCGTTCTAGACGGTGCGATTTTAGTTATCTCTGCCGTTGAAGGTGTGCAAGCACAAACAAAAATTTTAATGCGAACATTACAGAAACTAAACATACCGACTATTTTATTTGTTAATAAAATTGATCGTAGTGGCGCAAACACTGAAAAAGTTATGAAACAAATAAAAGAGGTTCTTTCAAATGAAGCATTCCCCTTCTATTCTGTTCTAAACGAAGGAACGAAAGAAGCCCGGATCATTGAATACAAATCATATGACGGTTGTATGGAACTGTTAGCATCATTTAATGAATCATTACTTGAATCATATGTAAATAACGAAATAATACCGGACGCACTATTAAGAGAAAAACTAGAACAGCAAATACAGCAAGCAAATGTGTATCCAATCTTTTTCGGTTCAGCAATGACAGGTATAGGAGTAACTGAAATACTTGAAAAACTTCCGGCCCTAATGCCAGCTCTTACATCGGCACAAGAGGAACCATTATCCGGTGTTGTTTTTAAAATTGAACGTGAACCTTCTGGAGAAAAGGTTGCGTATATAAGAGTTTTTTCAGGTAGCTTACATGTTAGAAAATATGTTGATATACAGCGCGATGAGTCTCTACCACATAAAGAAAAGATTAAAAAAATGTGTATGTTTCATAGAGGAAATGCTGTTCAATCTACTATCGTTCCTAGCGGAGAATTTTGCAAAGTGTGGGGACTGAATGATATAAAAATTGGTGATATTATCGGTGAACGTACGGATTATATAAAAGATATTCACTTTGCCGAACCACAAATGGAAGCAGCGATTGATGCGGTACCTAAAGAGCGAATTCATGATTTATACGCTGCACTTATGGAACTCTGTGAAGAAGATCCACTTATTAAAGTGTGGAAAGATGATGTTCATAATGAACTTTATATTCGCCTTTTCGGTGAAGTACAAAAAGAGGTTATCGAAACAACACTTTATGAGAAATATAACTTACAGGTTACTTTCTCAAATACGCGAGTTGTATGTATTGAAAAGCCAATTGGCATTGGGAATTCCGTTGAAGTCATGGGTGAAAAAGCGAATCCATTTTACGCAACAATTGGTTTTAAAATTGAACGTGGTGAACTTAACTCTGGCATAACGTATAAATTAGGTGTTGAGCTTGGTTCATTGCCTTTAGCATTTCATAAAGCAATTAAAGATACAGTATTTCAAACGTTAAAACAAGGTTTATATGGTTGGGAAGTTACAGATGTTATGGTCACGTTAACACATACTGGTTATGCTAGTCCTGTTACAACAGCGAGTGACTTTAGAAATTTGACACCGATCATATTAATGGATGCTTTAAAGCAAGCTGAAACATATGTATATGAACCAGTAAATGAGTTTGAATTAACTGTACCGGAGCAGGCAATTAGTACCGCAATATATAAGCTCGCTGCCGTTCCAGCAACTTTTAGAGAGCCTATATTAAGTAATAACTCTTACCAGTTAACAGGATCATTACCTGTTGCGAAAACAGGGAATTTTAAACGCATGCTTCATTCATTTACAGAAGGAGAAGGCATATTTACAACGAAGCCAGCTGGTTTCACAAAGCTTATGGCTCCCTTCCCTACTCGAAAACGTGTTGATTATAATCCGCTGAATCGTAAGGATTATTTACTTCATGTTTTGAAGGCTTATTAAAGTAAAAGAGGTGCAATTCGCACCTCTTTTGCATGTATTAATAGGTTAGTTTGTCCTAACAACTTCTTTAAGTTTTCCTATTATTTTCGCTATAGCCTCAATTGAATTTTCCGTTTCATATCCCCCAACATTTACAGAATGATTTACATTTTTGACAACTTCAATCTGTAAATTCGTTTTATATAACTGATCAATTTGACCTGCATTGTATTGGTGATCTTTATCCCCAATAACTAAAAACCCTTCGTGTCGACTATGTAAGATAGAATCAAAAATTGTATCAAACGTCAGTAAAGGTGTAAATAGTATCATTTTTGACTGCGCGAATTCTTCTCTCCTCATTAAATCATTTGCAATCGGAATTGTTCCGAGTGACTTCCCTAAAAACATAGTCTCGTTGTATTGCTCATCTTTTAATACTTCATTTATTACCGGATTAATATCATCCATCATTACTTTCGTTACTTCTTCCATTGGTTTATTCATTAATTGTCCATCATAAGAATAATGAATATGTACAACATCTATTTTATGTTCAAGCATTAACATCGTCGCGTAATAAAATAACGGCTTATCATAATTGTATCCTGAACCTGAAAACATAAAGCAAACGGTACTAGAACCTTTTTCGATATGTGTGTAATAAATTACTTTGTCATTTATATGTACCTCTTTTTTAGTTCCCTTCACCATTTTCCCCTCCGAATACATTTACTTTTGTAATACGATATGTTCTGTGTGAACTGATACATCCTTTACTTTCTCTTTTATAAATGCAGGCTGTAAGTTATATGTATGCAGTTCTTCTACTGGCACCCATCTAAACAAATACGTTCTACCCTCTTCTTCCAAAATATATTGATCCGCTCCACTCGCAGGTAACTCATGTAGCTCTACTTCATAATAAAAACTAATTTCATGAAACTTTCGCTCAGAAAGTGTAAAGAAATTTTCTACTGACCATATTAACCTTTTCCTTTTAATAGGAACACCTATCTCTTCCGCAAGCTCTCGTTTTAATGCATCTTCACTATTCTCTAGCATTTTTACTCTACCGCCGGGTACATACCAAAAATCTTCACCGTCACCTTGCAGAATGAGTATTTTATTATCATGTTTACAAATTGCTCCAACGCGGTAATTAAAACATGTTTCCTCAACTTTAAACGTAAGATCCATCCGTAACGCCCCCTTATATAAATATCGAATTATTACAAAACAATTATGTAATTACTGTACAAATAAGGTTACTAAATTTATCCACTCCATTCAATGGTTTTTGAATTTTCTAAACTATTATTTTTCATCATTACAAGTGTATATACATATGTTACAATCATATTGCACACTAGAAAACATTATGGGGGTACGGATGGAAACGTTATTAATCCAGCAAACTGAGAAATCAAATAAGTTTTGGAAAATCGTTGTGAAAGAAAAAGACTATGTTGTGTTTTACGGAAAAATTGGCACAGCTGGCAGTGTGAAAGCGAAAGAGTTTGAAACAGAAGAAGAATGTATGAAAGAAGCTAATAAACTAGTTGCTTCCAAACGTAAAAAAGGATATACAGACCCGTTGCCTGGGGAAGATTACATAAAAGAAAAAACGATAACCGAAGAAGAATTTTGGGAGCTACTTCATCGTGCAAAAACGAAAGGTGAGGACCAAGAAGAACAAATAGAATGGCTTACTTCTCACCTTGCTAAACGTACAGTACATGAAATTGTAGCTTTTGATACGCATATGCATCGCCTTTTGAAAGACTCCTATACCTCCCGTTTATGGGCAGCAGCCTATATTATTATGGGTGGCTGTTCAGATGATACTTTCGATTACTTCCGCGGATGGTTATTATATCAAGGAAAAGAGACATACGAAGCTTGTATTGAAGATCCAGAACGATTAATTCCTGTATTAGAAAATTTGAGTGAGTATGACGTCCCAGAGATTGAAGAACTTACTCTATATTTCGGGCAAGAAGTTTACATGGAGAAGACTGGGGATGAAGATGATACATACTTTACACTATACCATGTCTTAACAAATGAAGAGTTTGAGGAAGTTGATATCGAGTTAGATTGGGATGAAGACGATGAAGAAGGTTTAAAAAAGATGTTTCCTAAGCTATGGGAGATGTACGGGGAAGAACCGATTGAGTGGTAGATTAATTATTCGTGAAAAAATGCCTTGTTTCTTTAGTAACAAGGCACTTTTTTTGATACTATATTTAAATTATCATCTTTCCCTCTCCCACCACTCCATAAAAGTCTTTAAAGAAGGAGCAACCCACGTTCTACTATCATTTTCATGGTTCCATACATATATGTCATCTCTTTGTACTTTTCCATTCAAAATGGAATAGCCAAACAAATCACCATTTCCCCCATCAGCAAAAAATAATAAACAGTCAAAAGGCATGTATAAATCCTTAAAATCAACTATATTTCTCATACTCATATTTTCAGTTTTAATTTTTGAAGCAGACCATATAAAGTCACCGTATTCACCTTCTATACCGTTTGTTTCCTGTAATAATTGATATAAATCATTCGGTAACTCCATTTGATGAGATACTGTGAATGGTGTCTTTCCACATCACCTTTTCCCCCTTATGTGCAATCAAGCATATTCAAAGAACTCCGCTAAATTTATTGATACCATCTTTCTAACAATTCCTTCTCCCTCTCGCCTGAAATACCTGCTTTTAATTCCCATTCTTCCGTACTCTCCATCCACTCATACACATCTGTAACTGTCTCTTCTATTCTTCTAAAAGTAAGCCCTTCATTAACCGCACTTTCGATACAAATAGAAAACCCGCCTCTCCACGGCTTCGTCTCACCATCTAATGGGAAAGTTTCTGGAATCCACAAAGGCATTTCTGTCCAAGGCTGCACATTATGTTCACTCATAAACGCTTCGTCTACCCAAACAAATTCAGCATCGCTATTCGTAACCTTTTTACACGTATTTAATAGCTCTTCCATCGTCAATTCATCATTCGGACCTGTTATATTAAATGTTCCTGCTTTATGATGTTCTGCCATATTTAGCCCCCATCTCGCGACATCTTTTATATCAACTAATTGCACGGGACGAATTTTTCTTCCTGGTACTAATACTTTCCCACCCTTTGCTACACGCTGAATCCAGTATGGAAGTCGATCTGTATAATCAAACATTCCTGAAAGAAGACCTGCTCTTACATGTAACACACGCCCCGGCCAATACTTCTCTGTTTCTTTTTCACATAATACTTTCAGTGCACCATAATACTCATAAGGTGAAACTTCACCATTCTCTATAGCCTTTATTTGATCATCCGTCGGTTCGGGCTGTAATATATAATCTTCTTTTATGTCATGCGGAATCCAATCTTTATATACGGAAAGGCTTGAGATGAATACATAGTGTTCAATATTATCTTTGAGCACTTCTCCAACATTCCTAATATGATGTGGAGAAAATCCACACGTGTCTATGACAACATCCCACTTTCGATTTTTTAGACTTGATACATCGTTATTTCTATCACCGATTAACTGCTCCAATTCAGGAAAAACTTCTTTGTTTGTTCCGCGGTTAAATAACGTAACTTCATGCCCTCTCTGTAAAGCCTCATCTACAAATGCTCTTCCTAAAAATCGTGTACCGCCTAGAATTAATATCTTCATAGTTCTCCCCCATTCGTGATTAATAACCCTTCCTAATGTTTAACGATTTTTTATTGAGGAAAGTTACGGGGAGCGTTTAAATTTTTCTACAAGCTCACCATTACTCTGTTAAAAGTATATACTCTTTGATTAATCTCCATCTATCCTTTGCTTCTGGCACAACTTCAGAAGCCATCACCACCACCAATTCCTTCTCTGGAATACAACAAATCATATTCCCCCCATCACCCATAGCACAGTATGAAAAGATTCCATCTTCTTCTCGTAACCACCATAAGTAACCATATTGATTTTGGTTCATTTCTGTCGATTCTTTTATCCATGATTTTGATAGAACTTGTTTTCCATTATGAATACCTTCATTCAAATACATCTGTCCAAACTTAGCCATATCCCTAACCGTTAACGTTACTCCCCAGCCGCCCGTCGAAATACCATTTGGATCGTGAACCCATCCTTTCACATCTTTTCCGAATAAGTCATCGAATCCAAATGCTTTCATATTGTAGTTTGGAATTTCGCTCATGCCGAGTGGTTGAAATAAGTACTCATTCGCAAATTCACGTGCACTTTTCCCTGTTGCATTCGTAATAATTGCTGATAGTACATGCGCTCCTGCAGATGAGTATTTAAAAGATCCAATTTCTCCACCGTTCCCCATTCTATTAAGTGTATGCTGTACCCAATCCTCTTGTACACATAGTTCTTCTAACGGTTCCTGCCAGTCTACAAAAGGATATGGCGCTGTCATTGTTAGAAGATGGCGTACGGTTACTTCAGATTCCTTACATTTATATTCCGGGAAAAATTCTATTACTTTTTGATCAACACTTTTTATATAGCCCTTATCTATACATATCCCAATTAACGCAGAGATTATCGTTTTTGTAACTGACGCTACATGAAACGCATTATCTGGACTGTAACCATTATAATAATTTTCAAAAACAACATTACCTTTCTGCACTACTAACATGCCATTCATATTTTTATATTCTTCTTGTATAATTTGATCTAACTTTTCAGCAGTTTTCATTATTCCTTCCCCTTTAACCTATAATTAAAAAGGTTCGATAGGTACATATATATCAACTATATGTTTATTTTCCGGGTGCTGCTTTGGATCATTTCTATATACTTCAAAAGGATACGAGTCTCTCGGTTTATATCCGCTATTTGGCAGCCATTCACCGTATAAGAAATCCCATGCTCCTTTATATTCATTTTGAAATATTTCAAAATGTCCTACTACATACTTGCCTGAAGGTATTACCATTATTCCTATGTCGTTCGTTTCTATTGCGGACGCCTCCGGAATTGTTATACATAAACTTGTTCTTAAATGATAGTCCTCAGTAAATTCATGATGATCGTGGTAAATGGTTAATACTTTAATATCATCAAATACATGATAGTTTTGCTTAGCTGCGTAATGAAATAGTTTTTCTATCATTTTTGGAAAAGCTATAGTTAACTCTCCATATGTACCGATATGTCTTATGTATGCGACGTTTATATCGTCCGCTGTTACAATTTCAACATTTCCTCGAACCTTCTTACATTCATTGTATTGAGAAGTTCTTCTTACGTCTTTGCAATTCTTGCTATTATCGTTTCGATATTGAGATGGACTTACGCCGTAATAATTTTTAAATGTTCGGGAGAAAACTGCTGAATCTGTGAATCCGAAGTGATACGCAATATCTGTAATCGTCATATCTGTCCGATATGTAAGTAGATGTGTGGCCCTTTCTAACTTCAATCGGTTTACATACCGTGATAATGACTCGTTTACTATCCCCTTAAAAATCCGATGAAAATGAAACTTTGAAAATCCTGCTACATCCGCTAACTCTTCAATTGAAAGTGAATCATTTATGTTTGATTCTATATAATCTTGCACTTTATAAATGCGTCGTAAGTATTCATTTCTACTTTGTTTACTCTCCATACTTTTAGCTCCTCACAACAAAAAGAACCATCCTAGAATACTTTTAGGACGGCTTTCTATTCGTAATAGATTCTTCCATATTTTATTGTTAAATCGATATAATTTCACTATATTTTTTAAGCTGATGGTAATGTGGCGTTATCCTAATTTAATTTAAAGAAATAACTATTTTTTTATAGCCCTACGCAAGTTAATAATATTATTGGGATTTAGCTCCCATTGTCTCATAAGTTCTCTTTGTCTTGTTTTTAAGTCTTCAAATGGTTCTTCCACCATGTCGATTTTATTAAATTTCCCTTCGAAAACTAAAGCATTTTTTATCTTTTTATATCCACCAAAACCTAAGTCATCATTTAGTAACCAGACTACTCTCTGTATTTTTGCAAATAAAATACCACCTGTACACATTGGGCACGGTTCCAACGTGCTATAAATAGTAAACCTCTCATTTTTTATTTTTGCATCAAACATTGCTTCCCCTGCATTGCGAATAGCGTCTAACTCTGCGTGAGCTGTTATGTCTTTTTCTGGATGCACTCTATTCCTTCCTCTTGCAATGACATTATTATTTCCATCAACAATAACTGCTCCTACTGGATATGTGTTTTCTTTTAATGCCTTTTCTGCTTCTTCCAATGCCATCTGTAAAAAATATCTATCCCTCTCAAAATTCATATAGATCCCTCTTTTTTAGATGAAATTATGTTATGGAAATTCCTTTCGACTATCATACTAGCTTCTATCAAGCTAACAAAGTCAGCTATTCTTTATGCAACGGATAACATTTTCATATACATTTAACTCAGTGGGTTTTGGTAAAGCTTATTTTTCTACACATTTTTCAAAAATAAAACTCTACTACCGCCATTCCCATCATAATTTGTATGTACCGATACACCCTCTATCTCATCATCCCCAGCCTCAATTTGAAAGCCAATCTCCCTATGAAACTGTATCGATTTTTTATTAACTGGTGACGTAATTGCTTTTACAACTTTACAATTATTTGCACGTGCGACATCAAAGAAATACGAATACAATGTCGATGCAATTCCTCTTCTTCTATACTTCGGATTTACCCCGATAAAATGAACGTACGCTTCCTCTTTATGCGTTTGCGAAAAGAATCCGCATAAGAAACCTAACGTTTCGCCATCTTCTTCAATGATAAAACTCGTTTCTTGAAAGTGAACGAAAAACAATTTTGGCAACATGGCAGCCATGTCTCTCCCGCCCCACCAATCATTTAAAACAGAATGAATCTTTACATAATCTTCCCCTTGGATGTTTCTTACTCGCATATGTTTCTCCCTCTCACTCACTTCATTTTTTCATAAATTTTAATGACTGTTTCTACTAAAAGGATGAATACCCATATCCCGCAAAATACAAGAACAGACTGGAATAAAGAACCTAGCATAACAATACTTATTAAACCTAATTCTGGGCCTGAAATGGACATTTCATCAAATCCTATATTATGTATAAATGGACCGGTTGAAAAAGCCATTAAAATAGATGCTATTAAATAAATCACACTCATTATTTTTAATATTTTTATAGAAAGATACGAAGTTTGTTCTTGCTCCACTTGTGATAATTCGATTTCACCGCTCGCAATTCCTTTTTGTAAACAGTCCTCACATAGAAATTCTTCCTTAATTTTTTTACCACCGTGCAATGTACCTGTAATTTCTTTACAGCGCGAACACTTTCGATTTATCATTTTGTTATCACTCCAATCTCGTAAGATTATACTTATACAATTCTATTTTTACCTTATTATTCCTTTTGTGTATTTTATAGAGAGGTGACGTGTCTTATGATATCTAAACTTATTTTTGGTTATAAAAAGCCTACTGAGCAATATGTATTACGGCCTAGTTGTTATGCAATTATTTTTAACTCAACTTCTTCAAACATTGCTATTATCCAAAAAGGAGACCGTTATTTTTTACCTGGTGGCGGTATGGAAGGTACCGAAACAAAAGATGAATGCTTACATCGTGAACTACTAGAGGAATTAGGATGGGCAATTGAAATTAATCAATATATCGGTAATGCAATGCGATATTTTTATGCAGAAAAAGAAGATACATATTATTTAAACGATGGATTTTTTTATATTGCGAACATGGTGCAGACACAAACTGAAAACTGTGAGGAAGATCATGTTTTGCGGTGGATGTCTCCTTTACTTGCTGTAGAGCTTCTCATTCATGATCATCAAAAATGGGCTGTTGAACAAGCGCTTTTATTACAAAAACCAAAAGGATCTCCTTCTATATGAAAGAAATCCTTTTTATTGTTAACTTACTTTTTTCAAATTGAGAGCTGGCTTTTTGATTCCACCTTTTTTTACAACATATAGACCCACAAAGATAATAAGTCCGCCAACCAGTTGCATCATATTGATTTGCTCCCCTATTGTTACTGCCGCAAAAATAACTGCGAACAATGGTACAAGATACATATAAACCATTACTTTCGTTGAGCCTATTTGACTAATACCGACATACCACATTGCAAGTCCGAAGATTGTCGCGAAGACGATTGAATATGCTAGAGACCCCCAGCTTGGCATGTCTACTGGCCACGTTAATGTATTTACGTTGAATAAACAATATACAACGAGAGGTACAATTCCAATTAAAGTTGACCAAGATGTGACTCTCATTGCGGAATATTTTGTTATAAGAGGTTGCGCTAATATTGGATACCATCCCCACGCAATCGCTGCGACTAATCCAATTATGTTTCCGAGCCACGCATATTCGTAAGTAGTTCCTCCTGTATGTCCTGTTAATAAAACGAATGCTGCACCAATAAACGCTACTATTGAACCAATTTGTACTTTCATCGAAAAACGTTCTTGTTTGTGCAATACTGCTAATATCCCTGTAAAAATAGGTGACATCGCAATTAATAATGAGGCGTTCGTTGCTGAAGTATATTTCACAGATAGCATAAACATCGTTTGATACATTGCCGTACCAACGATACCGACTGCTACTAATCGTAACCAATCTTTTTTTTCAATACGTAATGAGCGTTCCATCATAAAAGTGATAAGTAATAATACCGGTGATGCTACTAAAAATCGTAAACTATTAAATTGAATGGATGACATATATGCCACTCCATACTTTCCTATTGTATAATTTGCTCCCCATACTAATGCAACTGATACTAGGAGCCATTCCATTTGCCATCGTTTCATCCGAATCTCCCCTTCCCTATTTAGCATAGTAAAATTGGCTGGATATAACACCGTCCAATTGGCTGTTTTTTTACCCAGCCAATTTGCTATACTTGATGTATATAAGAGATACGGAGGCGTTTTTTATGGAATGGAAACTAGATAGTGACAGTAAAATCCCTATTTATCAGCAAGTTGTTGACTTTATTGAAAAACGTATTACATATGGAGAACTTCCTCCAGGAAGCTTCCTCCCTTCAGAACGGAAATTAGCTACGCAGTTAAATGTAAACAGAAGTACAGTAACGACTGCTTATAATGAACTACGTGCTATGGGAATTGTAGAGAGTACGACTGGTAAAGGAACACGCGTGAGTACACATATGTGGGGTGTTTCTCCAACATTAACGCCGAACTGGAGAAATTTCGTAGAAGGTGGTACTTTTTTACCAAACTTACCACTACTTCGCCATATTCGGGCAGAAGTACAACAAAATGAAAATATTATTGATTTTGCAAACGGAGAGCTCGGTTGTAATCTTTATCCCCACGATCAACTACAAGCGATTTTACGTGAACAACCGTTAACGCATTCATTAAGTTACGATCATCCGCAAGGCTATCTCCCGCTAAGACAAGCGGTCGTAAAATATATGAAAGAATATTTAAAAGTTGAGGCGACTGAACAATCCATTATGATTACATCTGGCGCACAGCAAGCACTTCATCTTATCGTACAATGTTTATTAAATCCAGGTGATGCTGTTGCTTTCGAAAGTCCTTCACACTGTTATTCCCTGCCTCTATTCCAATCAGCAGGTATTCGTATTTTCCCATTACCTGTTGATGAACATGGGATTAACCCAGATGATGTACAGGAGTTATATAGAAAACACCGTATTAAAATGATCTTTTTAAATCCAAATTTCCAAAACCCTACGGGAACGATGCTTCATCCAAACCGTAGAAAAAAACTATTATCACTTTGTGCAGATTTACGAATTGCAATCGTTGAAGATGATCCGTCTAGTTTACTTACGCTAGAAAAGAAACAACCTTGTCCTACTTTGAAATCAATAGATGAAAACGGAACTGTCATTTATGTACATTCTTTATCAAAAATGATTGCACCAGGCTTACGAGTTGGTTGGCTTGTTGCCCCGCAGTCTGTAGTAGAAAGGTTATCCGACGCAAGACACCAAATGGAATTAGGTATGAGTATTTTCCCGCAGTGGCTTATGCAGCAATTTTTCGAAACTGTGCCATTTCAGTCGCATATCGTACCGTTACGAAAACAATTAGCGGAAAAAAGAGACGTTATCGTTCGCGCCTTAAATGAGCAACTTCACGACAAAATCTCTTTTTCAAACCCTACTGGTGGTATATACATTTGGGGGAAATTAAAAGAACCTATAAACGAAAAACAACTCATTATGCAAAGTTTAAAACAAGAAATCGCCTTTATGCCGGGTAGTATTTTCGGCGCGAAAGATGGTTATATTCGTTTATCTTATGGAAAAGTGAATATTGATCAAATTGAGGAAGGGATTTCTCGTTTGCGGGAGGCTATTTTGGTTTGTGGGAAATAAAATAACTTTTTAATACATTTAAAACTTCTTTATTCATTAACTCCAGATAATAAGTAAGCAAAAAATAATGAAAAGAAGCTTCATTCCAAAATTAAATTATAAGAAAGCTCCTGATGATTGATACAGGGGCTTTCTTTTCGAAATTTTTCGTTTTTCTTTATCTTTCTTCCCTACTTCTAAGAATGATTCTTATAAATTGTAACTCATTATGATTAATTCACCTTTCCGCCCCATCCTTCTAACCCCATTATCACAAAAACCACATTTTTCATATAAAGATTGTGCAGCTACATTTTTAACGTTTACTGCTAAAATAATTTCATTTATACCTAAGAAGTTATTTCGGACAAAGTCAGGTAATATCTTTAAAGCTTGTTTTGCATATCCTTTCCCTTGATGGTGAAAATCTGTTGAAAATGCTCTTATTAAAATAGATTTTTCATTATTTGTATATGGTTTAACCCCGTCATTTTTATGTAAAACAAAAAACGTTACAAGCTCATTATCTTTCATAGCTAAAATTGAATACCGATCTGAATCCTCACTCGATAGTTTTACAAGCTTTTTAGGTAAACCTGTATAACAAAGCTGCTCTTCTGACAATGTATATTGATTTATTGTATTTCTGAAGTTTTCATTATAAAAATATAACTGCATATAAATATCGCTCTCCTCAATAAATGGTCATTTCTATTTCGTTGTCTACAAGTTAAATAATAAAACCCACCCCCTATTTTCTGTAAAATATTCCTCTTTAATATTCTTAACTACATATCTATTATAAATACAGAAAAGCAACTCTCCATTCTCACAATCTAGCTGTATACTTAATAAATACTATGGGATTTGAAGTTTTTATCTCCACATTCTCACCCTCAAATATATACATTTGTTTATTTTCGATATCAATAAACACCATAAGTCCATTCTCATTATATGCTTCTGAATATTCACCATCTATTTTTATTCTTTCAAAAGAAGAAAAAGGGGAATGTACTACTTGATATTCGGAAAGCTTCATTATTCGCTTTTCTTCCGGTACGTGCACAATTTTTGGATCATCATCAGGTAAATATTCTAGCCCAATTTTATTCGGCGCAACGAAAATTAATAGATGCAAGGGTTCTGTTTCATTATTTTTATAGCCATGTATATGGTTCTTCCACCCAAACACAATCTCTCCTTTTGATGCACGAATCATTATTTTATTTGAAATATAATAATCCAAATGACCTGACAACACAACTGCACAATCTTCTCCAAATGGATGGCTATGAGGTGGTATGCCTTCATGCGATTGAAAAATCACTTCATACACCCAATACTTATTATCATTCGTTTTATAAATAAGATCATTTTTTGATATATTAATAGTTGTTTGTGATAAATCGAAACTCCTCATTCGGCCCTCCTGATTAATTTCAGACTTACTTATCTTTTGAAACCATTGCATAGAGCAGTAACATGAAATGATCCTCTAATTTAAAATACATTTTATTTATATATTCTATTGCTATTTTATCCAAATAAACACTATTAAAAATCAATCCGCAGAATGAAATTCAAATAAAACTTCCTAATACTTTCGTATTAAGAAATTTTCACATCACTACATATAACCACTTATTAAAATCTATAGTACATTCGTTATTTAGTTCGAAATATCCGTTTATTTTATAAAAATACATACGTATTAAATTGAGGAAGATATTACTCATTTGACAAAACCTAAATCTACCATTATTATCAACACGAACCTATTTATAGGAGTGATAAAAATGAAAATTTACGTTGATGCAGATGCTTGTCCTGTAAAAGATGTAATTATTTTTGAAGCTACGAATGCGGAAATTCCTGTTACACTCGTTACTAGTTTTTCTCATTATTCTAATGCAGAGCAGCCGAAAGGTGTGGAAACAATATATGTTGATTCCGGAGCAGATGCTGCTGATTACCGAATTATGCAGTTAGCAAAAAAAGAAGATTTAATCGTAACACAAGATTACGGTCTTGCTTCGCTCGCTTTAGCAAAAGGCTGTATCGTACTACACCATAAAGGCTATAAGTATACGAATGATAACATTGAACAATTGTTACAAACACGATATTTAAGTGCAATGGTTCGAAAAAGTGGTAAACGTACAAAGGGACCGAAACCATTTACAGCAGAAGATAAAGAGAAATTTAGAGCGCTCTTTAAAAGTATGATCGCACTTTAAAAATGAATCGTCTATTTGCTAGGAAAACTTCGCAAAACAAAGAAGAGAATATCGTAATGAACATTCTCTTCTTGAGGTTTACCCGTTTAAAATGAAGGTAAATTATCTAAGTTATTTTCTTTTATTCCATCCGGTTCACTACGTATAATATCTCTGCCATACTTATGAAATACGTCCACATGAGCTAACTTCCCTGATTTCGCTTCATTAAGAGCAGTCATATAATCTAACTCTCTCCCGCTACTTGTTTTAAACGCTATTAAATCTCCATCATCATTTTTACGAACAGCAACAATTTGTTCTGCTCCTGTATTGACTTCATGGCCTACTTCAAATTGAGCTTGCTCTTCTCCTTGATGTAAATAATCATTATACACCTTTTCAAAGTCTTTTTTGTCCATAAAACTCACCTCCAACACATTTTATTAGTATGGTTGGGAGGTAGTGGTTTTATGTACTTTTCTCTTAGAAAAACGTATTTTTAATACCTACGCAACCCTTTCAAAGTCTCCAATATATCATCTGTAAAGGCTGTGCTACCCTCTGTCTCTAAAACTCTGAAATATAAACTTCTTAAGAACGATCTAATATTTTGTACTAAAATAGCATGCTGCGGATGTCGGATGTCCTCAACAGTTGCTATACTATGTAACCAGTTGCTCCACTCTTCTTCAGTTAAAAGATTTTGGTTACGTAACGACATAATTGGTGCTACTAATCTCTCATCCTCAAAGTGAATGTAAACGTAGTCATGTAAGCGTACCTTCTGACGAACGGCAGCTAGTATTGCATATG
Source organism: Bacillus sp. PK3-067 (assembly GCF_056738645.1). Lineage (NCBI taxonomy): Bacteria > Bacillati > Bacillota > Bacilli > Caryophanales > Bacillaceae > Bacillus > Bacillus sp. PK3-067. Next base: position 2,964,975 of record NZ_CP096490.1, read on the forward strand.
AGAACTCACGATTTTGTATTGTACGTGCTAAAGCATCAAGTGCATCTGCTGCATGTGCAGTAGAGTGTGCCCAGCCTTTTCCTTCTACATAGCCCCTTACATCTTCTTCTAAATATACATATTCCAACACTTGTTCTGCCACACTGTACAATTGTTCTTCCGATAACAACGGTTCTCTTTCATGAACAGATAAAATAAGTGGTGGAATTAATACAGAGAATGCACGTTTAAAAACAGAGTCTGTTCCCTTTTCACCGATTTTATAAAATAAATAATCAGGGCTAATTGCTTGTAGCATTAACCCTCGTAATTCTTTTTGTCTAAACACATCATTTGTAATCCATGTATGAAGCGTACTATAAATTAAATCATCACGTAATTCAGCATCTGGTGATCCGATATAATCTAGCATCCACTGCGCATATGGATATGCATCTACGTCTTCTGGTACAGCATAATTATTATTTTTAATTTGTAGTAGTTCTTCTTTTAGTTCTAGTACTTCTGTCATTTTTTTATCCCCTTTAAATTTCTCTTCCTAAATTATTCCCTATTAGTATCATAAAATTAAACCCATTCTTAACGCAATATAAAATGGAATCATTAATTATCTTCACTATGTAACAGTTCTTCCAATGTTACTTTAACTTCTTCTTCTAATTCATTAATCGTTCCGCTATAAAGTGTTCCTATGCTACTACTTTTTCGATATCCTTGGTGATAGTACCAAAGCGAAATAGTACAGACTTCCCATGATTTTGAAGCATCATATTCAAAATTAATTTCTGATCTATATTCATAGTCTAAACAATTGTTAGATGTTAGTCCTTCTAATTCATCACCGTCTATATCTCTTTTAATTGACAGCTTCAAATTTAATTTACCATTTTGCGCAAAACGTTCTTCATATATTTTTTGATACTTACTGCAAATGTCTTCACTTATACTCTCTAGTTCCATTATTTTTTGTTTTAACTGTTCATTTATCTGTTCATTTTTGATTTCTAAATATTGTCCATCCTTCTCTTCATTCACTTTATTATTTTTTTGAAACCATCTAAACAAATGTTCATTCCTCCTATATAAACTGTATTAATGTCTTTTAAATAGAACTACTGGATCATCAAATTTACTATTTTCAAATAAAACATCTGCAAGTTCTTTCGGATTATGCTCATCTATATACAACTTACAGGCCGCATGATATCTGTTCAAAAACATCTTCTCTGCTTCTTCATAACTTCCAAAAGCTTCAGTTTCCCGCTTAGCACCACGTTTTCTCGCAATCTCAAAATTTGTATCTACAAAGATTTTGTAATCAAATAAATACGCAACGTCTTTTTTCAATAGAAACGTTCCATCTACTATTAATATCATATTTTGCGTGGCCAATAGCGGCTCATTATGTACAGACATATCCGTTATTAAGTTATGAGAAATCGTTTCATACTGTAAATTCCCGTTAGGTCCTAAAGGCATTAATAATCTTTCTTTGAAAGCTGTATAATCGTGTGCATCTTCATAATACCCTCTTGCAGATTCTTTTCCTTTTGCATAGCGAATCACTCTTGGATTATGAAAATCATCAATGCTGGCGCGTGTTACTGGTAATCCTCGTTTTTTTATTTCTTCCGCTAATTCGTTTGCAAATGTTGTTTTTCCTGATGCTGTAATACCACTTACTCCAACTCTTGTTGGATAGGTTAAGTTTAGCTTTACAATATGATCTGCAATTTCTTTGATTCGTTGTTTTCGGTTCATGATATCTCCCTTTATAATTAGTTTACATAATATAATTATAAGTAACAATTCATGTCACTATTTGTCGGTAAATCGATATCCTTTGTCGAATCGTTGATATATCGAAAAAATCGTTGATATATTTTAAGTTATGATAGATATATTTGAAAAATCGTTGATATATTATTAGCTTACTTCCCCTTAAACCCCCGATATAAGGCCGTCCGTAACTCTTGCTTATACTCTTCAATTTCTGGCATTTCGAGTTCTTCTGCTAATCTGATAGCTAATTCAATATCATACGGTACTCGTACAAGTTGAATAGAAAAGCTCGCCGCTTCTTTTTCATTATATGTTCCTTCAAATATTAAATAGGAAGCTTGCGTTATTTCAAGTGGGTTTCCTACGCTACCGGCATTACATAACGTTTTCCCTCTGAAATTTTGAACGAACGCTTGGTGAACATCGCCGTAACAAACGACATCTGGTTTTCTTTCTCCTTCTATATTTTCTGTCAGATCACTATTTTCGAACATACTAATACGTTCTTCTCTTGAAGCGTGTGGTTGAATTCTTTCATATAAACTTCTCGGTGAAGCGTGAAACATACGAATGAGTTTTCCACTCATAAAAAATTCGATTGAAAATGGTAAACTTCTTAAATAATCATTTTGTTCTTCCGATAATTGTTTTTGATGCCATTTTAATGCTTCAAATTCAGTCGGCTTTGTAATAAAATCATCCCAGTTTCCCATTACGACTACTTCACATTCTTTACGAATGATTTCAATTGCTTCACTGGAATGAGGTCCTTTTCCTACTAAATCTCCAAGGCAAATAATGCGCTCGATTCCTCTTAATTTAATATCATTCAACACGGATTCTAATGCTTGAATATTACCGTGAATATCTGAAATTACTGCTATTTTATCCATATAAATTACTCCTTTATTTATTAAATTCGCTTGATTGATACCATTTTGGAATATAGGATGAAAAATCATTATGATCTTCTAAAATTCCATTTAATCTTTCCTTCATATCATCTAATAAATATGGTGTGCTTCGGTTTGTCCATACGATATCAGCCGGGAATATCATTGCTGCATATAATGAGTACAGTTTCCAAAAATGTAGATCAGGTTCTCCTCCGCAATAACCGTGAACTTGTCCAACCGCAAATGGTTTGCTTATATTCGTTGTAAATAGTGCTACTTTATAAAAATCATGAATAGGATCACCAATATCGAATCTAGCAAAATCAATGACAGCCCGAAACTCATTTTGGTCAATCATTATATTAGCCGGATGAAAATCGTCATGTAAAAATACGATGGGACGATTTTTTAATAAATCTTTATGATTTCCTACAAAATCTATCACTGTATTTAAACGAAAAAAGTCTACTTCATATTCTTTCAACGCTTCTAAGTATCTCTCATATTTACTCCATATAGACATTTCCCATGAATTACTTTTATCTTCTTTTTCAACTAAATGAATCTTTTTTAGTACTTCTCCAGCCTTTTTTCCAGCCCTATACTGCTCTTCTGTAGACAACGTTCTTAATATATCTTCACCATCTAATCCATCAATCCATTCAAAAACTTGTACACATTTATTGAATTTAGTAAGACTAATAAAATGAATTAATTTTGGCATAGGAATATGTAAAGAATCTAGCTGCTGCATATATTCATATTCTTCCTGCTTCCGTTCAAAATATGATGAATCGCATACTTTAATAAAATACGAGGCCCCACTCTCTAATTCAATTTTATATTTCTCATCGAATGAAAAGCCTTTTGAAATAACAGTCGCTTTTAACATACGAGGCCATTCTAGTATTCTCTCTATCTCCCTAAGCATTTCTTTCACAACGTTCACCTCTATTAATATATGTACAAACTACCTAGCACTTCATGCTCTCGTTTATCTCCACCTTTAAACTCTACTGCAAATGGATATTCGCCATTCTTATTCAAATGTTCTAGTACTAGCCCTTCTCCAATCGGTTCACAAAACTGCACATGAATATTTCCAAACACTACACTTTGACTCTCAGCATTCCATTTTTCATTTTTCACAACTGAGCTTGTAGATAGTCCCATTACTTTTTTCCATTTCCTTACTGTTTCTCGAACGTTTTTTACTGCGTAATGAATCGTTTCAATTTGTTGCACTTTGTTTTTATGTTCAGTGATCATCCCACTGTTACGTAAATCGTTTCTTCTTTCTTCGTCCGTTTCATTCCACTGTATAAAGAAAGGTAATTTCGGTCCGTTCTCTTCTTGCTTAACAAATAACATTTTCCATTCTAAAAGCCGGCCATCTTTTCTCATGCGTTTCCCTTCAAATGGCCCTATCGTATGTAAGCCGTACTTATTAAAGTTAACTGCTAGCTCCTCAATTGCATCTGTTCGGATCGCGATTTGTAGCATTCCTTCTCCATTTTGTAGTTTCACCACTGTTTCTTGTACTAATGGATTTTCTGCTTCTTTCGCTTTTTCTTCATGCTGAACTACTAAAAATTCTATGTATGATAAGTCAAAATAACTTAAACTATTCCAAGTACCCCAAGTAGTATGCTCTCCGCCTAATACAGTATGAAATCCAAGCTCCTGCATTTGTTTTGCCGCTTCCTCCGGTGTATATTGCACTGCGTGAACGAGATGATCAAATGCTAACATATTCTTTCTCCCCTTTCTCTCCATCCTTTTATTGTATATTTTATTTTTCTTTCATTCAATTCAAAAACTTTAAAACCTAGTTGATTTATACGATTAATATGTATTATAATGAAACAAATTTAATTATTGCTGATTGGAAAAACCAAAGGCACTTTTCTCATACGGGAAAAGTGTCTTTTTCATTTATTATTACAGGGGGATTATTTATGCAGAAATTAATTGTCTTTGCTATTATTGGATTTTTCGCTCAACTGATCGATGGAGCACTCGGAATGGCGTATGGGGTAACGTCTACTTCACTATTATTAATGTTTGGTATTGCACCGGCTGTAGCTTCCGCATCGGTTCATTTAGCTGAAGTCGTTACAACTGCAGCTTCTGGCGCATCTCATATCAAATTTGGAAACGTTGATAAATATACAGTTTCCAGGCTTACATTACCTGGGGCAATCGGCGCATTTGTTGGGGCATGTTTTTTAAGCAATTTACCTGGTGATGTAATTAAACCGTACATTTCCGTATTTTTATTTACTTTAGGGGGTTATATTTTATTACGATTCATCATTCAAAAACAAATTGTCACTTCAAATAAGCGTATGTCTGCAAAACAACTTGTGCCGCTTGGTTTATTCGCTGGATTCGTTGATTCAACTGGTGGCGGTGGTTGGGGGCCGATTACGACACCTGTTCTTCTAGCAAGAGGAAATGAAGCTAGAAAAGTTATTGGATCTGTAGATACGAGTGAATTTCCTGTTTCACTCGCTGCAACAATCGGCTTCTTCATCTCACTTGGCTGGGAACAAGTAAGCTGGATTTGGGTATTTTCTCTCATGCTCGGTGGTATCGTAGCGGCACCAATCGCGGCATGGCTAGTTCGCATCGTTCCTTCTCATTTACTTGGCGTATTAGTTGGTGGTCTTATTATCTTTACAAACATTCGTACACTGCTTACTACATTTAAAGTGGATCCAACTATTATTTCACTTTCTTACGTTGCAGTTGGTCTTGTCGTTATTATTTCTATTTTCATTGCTGTTCGTAATCATTCCAATCGTCCTAATACGTCAACGGCTGAGTATCCGAATGATCAGAAGCAAATGCTACCATAACTATAAAAAATACCGCTCAATTTAGAGCGGTATTTTTTATTTTTCTATTTTCCAATTAATCATCATTTCTGTAGCATTTACTCTCTTCATATGTAACTTTTCTAAAACACGCATCGAACTATAATTATCTAGAAGTGTCTCTGCAATTATTGTTTCTACCTCACCTGTTTTGAAAGCCCAATCGATTAGTTCTTTTACAGCTTCTGTTGCATAGCCCTGATTCCAATATTTCTCAATGAATCCATAGCCAATTTCTACTGTTTGATTCTCGTTTGGTTTCCCTTTAAACCCAATATCACCTAAAACGCTATCATCTTCTTTTCGAAGAACATACCACGCCCCCCATGGTAATAAAGTTGCATCTTTTTTTACATTCTTTACATGCCCTACAATATGCGGGCCGCTATTGTATCCTTGCTCGTTAGCGACTTGAATCCTCTCTTCTGTACACGGCACTATATAGAGCCTTTCTGTTTCTAATTTCATTTTGATTTCCCCTTTTTGCTTAAACGTTACCCTAATTATAACAAATAATATGACTTTATTATGAATGTCGAATTATATTTTTCTGAATTTTCTTTTAATTTAGAGGGTTTTTCAATATTTTTTGCGAAACATTTGTATAACAATTTTTTCTTTGCTTATTGCTACATAATAGTAGGTTCGGGTGGAGTTTTGCAAGCGTTTCCTATACAATAACCGATATTTTTTGACTTTTCCTAACAAAATATCTTGCAATATATTCAGAAAGTCATTACAATTGCCATATATTAAAAATCTTAGCAATATATAAATCCTCATCAATCCGATGAGGTAGAGGTTGCGACTTTTAATAGTAAAACGGACGAGACACAGAGAATGTCAGCTGACTCCGTTTGAAAGGAAAAGTTGCCGAAGTTTATATTTCTTCTCTGGAAATATGAGCTGGGGCTGTCTCCGAAAGGAACAGAACTGTCACGTTTACAAAATTACCGTGTAAACGTGGGGTGCTATCTTAACGGAAGGGTATGATGGGGTGGTTATTTGTGAAACGTTCCGCCAAATTCCTTTGGCGGTTTTTTGTATTTTTCTCCCCCGCTCCTTCCTAACCTACAAGAAAAGGAGTGTTGAACATGAATAGCGCAACAAATCAATCTACCTCTAAAACGCAAACTACACAAGGACAAGGTGAATTAAAACGCGGATTAAAATCTCGTCACCTTACGATGATTTCTCTCGGTGGTACAATTGGTACCGGACTATTTCTTGCCAGTGGTGGTGTCATCCATACAGCTGGACCTGGTGGCGCATTAATTGCATACGCCGCAATTGGAATTATGGTTTATTTTTTAATGACAAGCTTAGCTGAACTTGCAGCTTACATGCCTGTTACTGGATCTTTTAGTACGTATGCAACAAAATTTGTTGATCCATCACTTGGCTTTGCACTTGGATGGAACTATTGGTATAACTGGGCAATTACGATTGCTGCTGAACTTGCAGCCGTAACATTAATTATGAAATTTTGGTTCCCAGATACCCCTTCTCTTATTTGGAGCGGATTATGTTTAGCTATTATTTTCCTTTTAAACTATTTATCTGTTAAAGGGTTTGGTGAATCTGAATATTGGTTCGCACTTATTAAAGTAGTTACGATTATTATCTTTTTAATTGTTGGTTTCATGATGATTTTTGGAATTATGGGCGGTGAAACGGTTGGATTTAAAAACTTCACTGTTGCAGATGCACCATTTAACGGCGGTATCATGGCAATTATCGGTGTGTTTATGGCAGCTGGTTTCTCATTCCAAGGTACTGAACTATTAGGAGTAGCTGCTGGTGAAACTTCTGATCCAGAGCGTAATATTCCGAAAGCGATTCGTTCAATCTTTTGGCGTATTCTTTTATTCTATATCCTTGCAATTCTCGTTATCGGTTTATTAATTCCTTATACAACTGAAAGCCTTGCTGCAAGTGATGTTACAGTAAGTCCGTTTACACTTATTTTTGAAAAAGCGGGCGTTGCCTTTGCTGCTTCTGTTATGTACGCTGTTATTTTAACGGCAGTACTATCTGCTGGTAACTCTGGTATGTATGCATCAACTCGTATGCTTTGGGATTTAGCTCGCCAAGGAAAAGCACCAAAGTTTCTTGGTAAATTAGATAGCCGCGGTGTACCTGTTAACGCATTAATCGTAACATCAATTGTCGGTAGTATCGCTTTCATTGCTTCTTTATTCGGTGACGGTGTTGTATACATTTGGTTATTAAATGCATCAGGAATGTCTGGCTTTATCGCTTGGGTCGGCATTGCAATTAGTCATTACCGTTTCCGTAAAGCATATATTGCACAAGGAAAAGATTTGAAAGACTTACCATATAGAGCAAAATGGTTCCCATTTGGTCCAATCTTCGCATTTACACTTTGTATCATCGTAATTTTAGGACAAAACTACGGCGCATTTATGGGTGAATCAATCGATTGGAATGGCGTACTCGTTTCTTACATCGGTTTACCACTCTTCTTAGTACTATGGTTAGGATATAAATTTACGAAAAAAACAAAAGTGATTCCACTTGATAAATGTGAACTAAAATAAAGTGAAACGAGCAAACAAATTTGTTTGCTCGTTTTTTGTTGCAAACCTCTTTCCTTCCCTATTGCTCCTGTTTTTGCCATAATAGAAGAAATATAAATAAAAGGTTGGGATACAATGAACATTCGCATTACTGATGAAGCAAAAGCAGCTATACATAGATTAGAACGTGAAGACAAAAAGATCATTCGCATTAGAGGAACAATGACAAACTCTTGTAGTATTTTCGTTGATGTCGATTTAATTTGGGATACATTTAACGCAGATGATGTTGTATATGAAGATGCGGAGCTTATCGTACAAATGGATTCATTTACGAAAGACTACACTGGTGATACAGTGAAGCTTGACTATAAGACGACAGGTTTTAGTATTACGACTCCGAGTGAGACTTTGGTTTATGGATTGTCGATTAAAAAATAAAAATTGTTTTCATTTGACCACCGAGGTGAAAAAATGGGTAAATATGTTCCGTTAAAATTTTTATTTAATGAAGAATTAGCAGAAAAAATAGCTGATTCTATTTGTAAACACGATCCTTGTTTCTCTAAAAGCATCTTTGTAGATTCTGTAGCTTGTAAAGTTGAAAATTTAGAGTTAAAACAGCGTATTGAAGTAATTGCAGATGAATTACACAATGCTTTACAAAAAGATTTTAATGCCGCAATACATATATTACTGAAAACATTAGGACCAGAAAATACAACCGGAGTAGGCACATTTACAAATGGATATATGTACATGCCTGTTGCAAAATACGTTGAAAAATATGGGCTTAACGATTTTAAAATCTCGTTTAATGCAATGTATGAAATAACGAAAAGGAATACTGCTGAATATGCCATTCGGCCCTTTCTTGAAACATACCATGAAGATACACTAAACATATTACAACAGTGGATTCATGACGAAAACAGCCACATTAGGAGATTAGTTTCTGAAGGTACAAGACCAAGGCTTCCTTGGGCTAAAAAAATAGGAGCTCTAAAAGGTGATTTTCAGTACAATTTACAACTTCTTGAACCATTAATGAATGACCCTTCTAAATATGTTCAAAAATCTGTAGCCAATCATATTAACGATATTACGAAAGAAGATAAAGAACTCGTTTTTCAGTGGTTACAGCAATTACGTGATAAACAGCATCCTATTAATCCTTGGATTATAAAACATGGGTTAAGAACAGTTATTAAAAATGGTAATTTACCAAAAGATTTTTGTTTTTGAGTATATTAAACAAAAACGCTATCTTTTCCTATGATTCTAGAAAAAGAATAGCGTTTTTTTACTCGTCCAGTATTTAGTAGGTATAACTTTTTATATTTCAAAAGACTTTTCTCTCTAAAAATATTTTTCATACAAATTTTCACATTCTAAAAAATCTATAAATTTCTTATAATGTGTCACTGTTCTTTCTAAAGCAATCATTAAAACAAAAATAAAATAAATTGCTTGGATTCCATTCATATAATTAAAGAGTGATTCAAATATATATACAATACTTGCAATCATAGAACAAAACCATAAATAAAACTTCATTTTCAGCTTTTTAATTTTTTGCTTAGTTGTCTTACAATACTGGCCATGAACTCTTATAAACAAATAAATTGCTGTATGTAAAATAATAATTGAAAATTGAAAACTTCGATTGTCCTCCGAACTAAATTCAGAAAAATCTATTTCTAATGAATGTAATACTATCCAAATAGAAAATAAAGATAGCAGAAATACATATAAAAAACCAATTAATAATTCAAAAATAAAGAGCCAAGGTTTATTTATGATTGAGTAAAATGGATTTAGATATTTTATGGTTAATAAAAATTTTCTCACTAAATCAGTAATAATAATTGATGTATTAGTTATATTCATATAGAAAAGTAATGTTATTGGAACTAATAACATTATAGTGATGCCCCAAACAGTAATCTTAATGCCTGATATAAAGAAAACAGCTCCATAAATTATAACTGAAAAAATAAAAGTTGATACTGGAACAAACACTAAAAATGTAAAAGTTCTTATTAAGATTAAATCCCCTAAAAAATCTTTTATTATGGAAACGTGTATTTTTTCCTCCTTGTATTTTTTCACAGTATCAACTATGTCTTTCTCAGATAAAAGAAAACACTTCAATCTATTAAACATAAAAAAACCCCTTTATATTAAAAAGATTAAAATATATACCAAACTGTTATTAAAATTTCATAAAAATAATTGTAAATCTTGTATAAGCATTTTTTTCACTTTCAACTGTAATTAAGGCGTGATGTGCCTCTATAATAGCTTTGACAAGTGCCAATCCAATTCCGGTCGATCCGTGCTTTTTAGAACTACTTGATTTATAGAATCGTTCAAAAATATGGGGTAATTCTTCAGCTGAAATTCCCTCTCCAAAGTCTTGGATTACTAGTTCTGTATAGATTGGAGAATTTTTGGCCTGAATCATTATTTTACCACCGGGTTTAGAATGTTCGATTGCATTCTTCAACAGGTTTAACAAAGCTTCCTGCATCCATAATTTGTCGTGAATAACGACTATTTCTCTTGGTGCATTCCAATCAATCAAAATATTTTTATCACTTATCATGCTTTGCAAGCGATTTAGTACTTCCTCAGTCGTATCTACTAAATTCCCTGGCTCTTTATCAAACGAAATCGCTTTTGCATCAATTTTTGCTACTTTTAACAAATTCTGAATTAAGATATTCATTCTAGAAATCTGAATATCATTATTTTGTAGTAATTGAGCTTGTTGCTCTCGGGATAGTTTCTCATTTAACAACATTTCATTATAGATAGAAATAGTTGAAAGCGGCGTTTTTAACTGATGAGATATATCCTGCAACATTTCTCCTAAAAACCGTTTCTCTTCAAGCAAATCATGCATATTTTTTCTAATGATATCCCTCATTGAACGAAATGAAATCGCCAGTTTCGCGAAATCCCCCTCTTTATTTTCATTGATGACAACCGAGTAATCTCCCTCGATTATCTTTTTTGCAGCTCTAGTAAGCTGGCTAATCTTATTGAAAATAATTTTTTGTTGCATGTAGTTTGCAACAAAAAGTAAAAATCCAAAAGCAATCAATCCCCACATCATAAATTGATTGTGATTAATAATTAGATTATTTAAGTGAGGAAAAAATTTTGAATCCAAGTCTTCATATAATCCATATTGCTTTAGGATCTCTGTCCCTTTTTCCTGATATTTACTTGAGTGAGACGAATGACTTGATAAGACTTTCATAATTTCCGCTTCATTTTCTGGATTCTGCTCTACCAACCTAGCTGTAATTTCCCCCCATGTTGCAATAGAGTCTCTTTTCAAATGATCATAAAATAATTGTTGAATAATAAATTGGTAAATCACAAATATAGATAAAAGGACGGCTAGTATCGTCATATAGCTTTTTAACTCGGTATTTTTCATTATCTTGCTCACCCAATCACGTCCTTGCTCCAACGATAACCATATCCTCTTTCGGTAACGATAAACTGTGGTTTTTGAGGATTGTCTTCAACTTTAGCTCTTAAACGCTTTATGTATACAGATAACGTGTTTTCATCAAAAAAAGCATTTTCTCCTTCTGTTATTTGTTGTAGGAGTTCATCTCTTTTTAATGCTTTGTGAGAATTCTTCATGAAATTCAATAGCAGCTTGTATTCTAAATTCGTCAATGTAATACTTTCACAATTTTTATAAACCTTGACTAGGTTCGTATCGATTCTTATATTCTCAGATCTTAAAATTTGAGATGGCGTTTCTAGCGACGCTTGTTTACGCAATTGTACTTTCACTCTGGCCATGAGTTCCCTAACCCGAAAAGGTTTGGTTATATAATCATCACCGCCTATATCCAGCCCCATTACCACATTTGCTTCTTCATCTAGTGCAGTTAAGAAAATAATAATCGAATTCTCGTTTTTCTTTTTAAAATACAAACATAAGTCATAACCATTACCATCTGGTAGGCCGATATCAAGGATGGACAAATCAAATGTATTGTGAACAAACTGGTGTTTAGCTTCTTTTACACTGGACGCTCTAATCACCTCATAACCTTCATTTCTCAATGAAAATTCGATGGCTATGCCAAGAGCTTCATCATCTTCAACTAGTAATATTTTTTTATTCAAGTATGCCCTCTCCTTTTTTCCCCTAGCTTATACTCCAATTACAATAGCCTGGCTATAATCTAGCCAGGCTTATAATATTATTGTTCTCTAATATTATCAATAATATTATCTTGTTGAATTTTTTTCAATGGATTTAAGACTGATAAATAACTAATTATTAAAGCTGAAACAAACGTAATGATACAAGCCTCATAGGGAATCGTCCATGTCATTTTCAACATATCAGATATAGCTAAATATATAATATAAGACAATATACAGCCAAAAAAGATTCCTTGTAAACTTCCAGAAAAACCGTAAATCAAAGCTTCATAGGTAATCATTTTTTTCAAATCCTTTTGTGACATACCAATGGATTTCAAAGCGGCCAATTCTTTTCGTCTAGTCATGATACTTATAGTTATAGTATTGAGGATATTAACGCTACTAATTAAAGAAATGACTGTGATGAAACCATATGCAAGCACTTGTAAAGTAAGTTTTTCTTCTTTTTTTGTTTTATTTTCTTGATAATTATTTACGATTGTAATGGTATAGCTTTTTCCAATCGTGTTTTCTATTTCCTTTACTGTCGCGGAAGATTGAGTTACATCCTTTAATTTAGTTTCAAAGCTATTCTCCTGTTTTTCGTATACTTTAGATATATTTTCAAGTGATTTCAATTGATGCAAAACTTGTTCACTTTCAGCTAAATGATCTGGATTATTATCCACTATCTTAATTGTAATATCCGATTTAACAGATAACTTATCAAAAGATTTAGATGCAAATGCAACACTCATTAAATACGAGAAAGTAATAAATAACACACTACTTATAATAATTGATAAGATTGTAATGGTATAGCGATTTTTATTTCGCTTAACATTTTTCATAGCCATGCTCAAAGGAATAGATAAAGGTTTTTTCACCATGGAATTCTTTTGTTTTTTGATTTGTTCCTTTTTAATTGACAACCTGCTACTAATTGCCAACAAAGGGGAGATTTTCCCTGCAAAATAAGCTGGGTACAAACTTGATGCTATTACAGAAAGCAAGGTAATAATCGAACTGATTATTAAAATATTCCAATCAACATAAAATATCGAGACCGCTTTACTATTTTCCATTAAAAGTGAAAAAGTGAACTGCAGAGAGGCAAGTGCTATTAGGCTACATATAATTCCAATTGGTATAGCGATAACAGCCAGAAAAGTAGCTTCTCTCAGAACGATTTGTCTAATTTGCTTTCGTGTTGCACCAATGCTTCTCAACAAGCCAAACTGCCTCGTTCGTTCTACGACACTGATTTGAAAAGCGTTGTAAATCACAACAATTGTCGCTATCACAACAATGCTGATTGTAATAATTAGCGTAGCCATAATCGAATTATTGTAACCTGGTTTCTCTAATTGAATTAATTCATTACTTATATTAATATTATTTTCTCCGGAAATGGCCTTGAGTCCCTCTAAAACCTCATTAAAGTTTGCTTTTGAGCTAATTCCAACTAATATTTTTCCTTCACCAGCGCTAAACTTACTCTTATAGGTTAGTAACCGTCCCACCTTATTTTCCTGTGTATATGTACTATCACTTAGAAAACCAACCAATTTGTATTTTTTTTCATTTAATTCGAATGAATCACCTATTTGAATATTTTCTTTTATATAAGGTAATACCCAGGGATCAACAGCAACTTCTTGATCATTAGATGGCAATCTGCCCTTAATAATACTGTATTTTAAAAATTCCAAGGCGTTATCATCAGCAAAATTCATTTGTACAGCAGCCTCTCCAACTTGGACTGTTTCTCCCTGTGACATTAAACCAAATGATTCAATTTGCGGGTTATATTTAATTTTTTTCAATATCGATTCATCGTAATTTAATACAACGGCATGAAAAGAATACCCTTGCCTCTTTTTCGTATTCTCGATTTGAGAAATCTGAGTACCGTTCATAAATAGGCCGATTGTAGAAATTAACGATACAGAGAGTACGATTCCTATCAAAGTTAAAATTGTTCGTTTCTTATTTCCCTTTAAGTATCTCCTGCTTAATTGTTTATAATTACCAATCAAGATTAGTTTCCTCCCGTCTTAGGCTTATTCGTGGATAGCCACTGATCGGAAATGATTTGGCCATCTTCAATTGTAATAATACGGTCAGAAGTTGATGCAATTTTTAAATCGTGAGTAATCAATACAATAGTTTGATTATATTTTTTTGCTGTCAATCTTAATAAATCTATGACTTCTTTTGTATTTTGAGTATCCAGATTTCCTGTAGGTTCATCAGCTAAGATTAAATGTGGGCGATTTATAAGTGCCCTCCCAATCGAAACCCGTTGTTGCTGACCTCCTGATAATTCAGATGGTAAATGATTTCGTCTTTCATGAAGTCCCAGAATTTCAATAATTTCGTCCATATAAGGATTATCTACAGGTTCATTATCTAGTAAAGTGGGTAAAGCTATATTCTCTTGTACATTCAATACAGGAATTAAATTAAAGAACTGAAATATAAAACCAACTTTTCTTCTTCTAAATATCGAAAGTTCATTATCTGAATAATTATAAATATTGTTCTCTCCAATAAATACTTGTCCTGAACTCGGACGGTCCAACCCTCCCAAAATATGTAACAATGTACTTTTACCTGAGCCAGAAGCTCCTACGATTGATACAAATTCCCCTTGCTGTATAGAAAGATTTATGCCCTTCAAAGCATCTACCCTACTATTTCCTTCACCATAACTTTTGACTACATTTTCTATTCTTACGATTTCCATTTATATCACCTTCTTATCATTTTAAGTTAGTCTTGTACCTCTACAAAGTTTATTTTATACTGATTATTCGATGAGACCTTATCAATCTGTTGTAAAACTTTATCTACTTCTTGTTTGTTTTTATAATCAAAATCACGTTTTTTAAATTGAATTAATTTCATTATTGACTCTGATTCAGAAATTGCATTATAGTCTTGGTCTTTTAGAATAACAAGGTTCATTGGGGCATACCCAATCCAAATTTGCTGTTTAACATACTGGGCAGATACCATCTTACCGTTCAAATTCAACTGGTTATTTTCAAAATTATCAACCATAGAATCCTTAGCCGCATAAGAAAATAATAGATTCTGATCACTAGATACTTTATTTTTATCTTTCACCCTCTCAGAAATAATAGATGCTAAATTTGGATCTTTTCTAGCTCTTAGAAGTCCCTTATTAAATAATTTTACCGCGGTAGAACTATTAATAACTGCATATTCTGTAGTGTTGATTTCAAATTCTTCATTTGTATCATTTTGTTTCTTATCTTCTTCTGATAATGGACTCCTTTTTGTTGTTGTGACGTACTTTACCTTATAGTCTATTGATTGTTTAGTGTCATCTTTAAACTCTTGTTTAACTTTTTCTACGTCAGTTGCAGTACCACTAACTAGAATCCCATCGACTGGTTGTCCTGGACCTTGCACATAACGTTTTACTCCTAATCCTATTCCTATAAAAATAGCAATAACAACCGTATAACTTATAATTTTTTTCATTAGAATACTCCTTTAGTAAATGATTTATATCTGGATTATAGATGAGTTTTTTTCATAAGTTAATGACTTCTATCTAACTATGTGACTTCTAATCTTACAATTTTGTAAGATTAGTATTCCTCATGCTCAACAAGCTAAATTTATATAATAATAATCTTATACGTTATTATTCTCTTTTTTTATTGAAACGGGTCGAATCACAGGCAATAACCCGACCTATAATGATTAATGTTACAGATAATAACTTAAGGCCCGTCTTATATATAATCTAAATCTTTAAAATAAACAAAGGATATTACTCCTAATACAGCACCAACTACCCCCAGCATCAAACCCTTATACTTTTGTATAAACATCTTATTCCTCTTTTCGTACAAATAAATTATTCCATATATAACAATACTAAATTATGGAATGTTTCAAAGAATTAAAACGTTTTTATATTCAGTTTATATGTCTACTTCTTTACTTATCCCATAGATAAGTAAATACAAAGGGATACAAAAACGTCACTTCTTTTATAAACAGTACGACTTTATTGTTACTTAATAGTAGTGAGAAATATCACATATCTCATAAAAGGGCTGGGCGGAAATTTAAGTTTACTAAATACCTTTTCTAAAGTTTGAGTGCAACCTTTTTCTGTACACTCCATCCAATCTTTCATCAAACAACTACCTTATCCCATAATTTCAAAGGATTCCCACTCGATTATCCCGAATATATAAATTACTATTCTCACAAGGAGCGAATTTATATGAATCTATTCGAACACGAAATGTAAAACCGTTCCCCTTTCATAAGAGGTCCTCCTTTTTTCTTTTCTCACCATATCATTTACTTACAAAATAGGAGGATACAATTATGAAACGTGATCCATTATTTTTAACTTTATTAGAAAGTGCAAATACACATTTTAGCGGTTGGGATTTTTCTTTCATTTCAGAAACGGGTCGAATGAAGAGCGAGCCTTTATCGTGGTCGTACGGCAGTACTGCTTTCCAACTTATGCAACGCGCTAAATCAATGCTAGATATGGGAACTGGCGGCGGAGAGTTTTTATCTATGTTACAACCGTTCCCGTCAACTATTTATGCTACTGAGGGCTACGCTCCAAACGTGCCAATTGCTCGAAAGAAATTAGAGCCTTTAGGGGTTACTGTTGTAGAGGTGAACGATGATACTGCATTGCCATTTCAAGATGGTCAGTTTAATCTAATCCTAAACCAACATGAATCATATGCTGCTTCTGAAGTAAAAAGAATCCTTTCTCAAAATGGGATTTTCCTTACACAACAAGTTGGTGGTCTCGATTGTGTGGAACTTAATGAGCAATTTAACGCACCGCTAAATAACGAATTTGCAAGTTGGTCACTTGAAGCAGCATGTAGTGAGTTAGAGGAAACTGGATTTACTATTTTAGAAGCAAAGGAAGAATTCCCTTTCCAACGCTTTTATGATATTGGCGCTATCGTCTACTATTTAAAAGCGATTCCGTGGCAAATTCCTGATTTTACTATCGAAAGGTATTATGAGGAGTTATATCGTATACATGAAATTATCTTACAAAAAGGATATTTTGATGTGAAGCAACATCGATTTATGATTAAGGCGATTCACAGCTAACAAAAAGGAGGCGGCAAAGCCACCTCTTTTTTGTTCCGTTTACGTATGTTCTCTACGCTTTCACCATAAGAAAAGTTATATCATACATATTACAATTCTGACCAATAAATTGTATTTCTGAAACATATAATCACTTCGTATATATAATGAGAACAAAACGTGATTTTTCACTATCCTCTTCTATTGAGAAATGAGTTGTTTTTCATATCGCTTGTTCGCATCATCTTCTGTCAAACATGCAGTTGTGTAATTAATAATATTCCGGTTATCGTACGTGAATATATGTTTTAACTTATTTTCTTCTGTTATTACTGTCGGTAAGTATTTTGGTAAGTTGCTAACTACACCTCTATTATCACCATCTAATATCCAATCAATTTCTTTCCATTCTAATAATCCTTCAGCCGTACGTAATGGTGTATTCATTTGCATTCCATCTGGAAAATCAGCAACGAACACATACATTCCTTCACTAGCCTGGGGCTCATCTTTACCTTTAAAAACAACAGTCCCTTTATACGTTACACTTGAAAGTTCTATACCCGTTTCCTCAAACGTTTCTCTAATTATTCCTTCGTATGGCGTTTCATTCTCTTCTATTTTTCCTCCAACACCATTCCACATCCCCATATTCGGCTTTTTATTTCTATTTAATAGCAGTATTTTATCGCTTTTTCTAATAAAACAAATTGTGTATTTGTACATACGATCATTTCCTTTCATTTTCCACATGAGTTATTTGGCTTATTTTCAAGTAAAAACACTCGCCTTACAATTCCTTACTACATAATATATAGTACAACTTTCATGCGTAAACACTTTACGTCAAACGAGAGAATCCTTTTTAGAAAGGAGAATTTAAAATCGATAATATAAGCAATGAATTTCTAAACCAATATTACAACAGCCTCGTGTGGTTAAACGATACACACTGGTTCGGGGTTCCAATCTGTAAACTTCCCTCTGATCTCTTTTTGTATCAAGAAATTATTTATGAATTAAAGCCCGATTTAATTATTGAATGCGGGACTTTTCACGGTGGTAGTGCACTGTATTTAGCTTCTATGTTAGATTTAATTGGAAAAGGTCACGTACTTACTATCGATATAACTCCGCAGCCAAATCGGCCATCACATAATCGGATTACGTATTTAACAGCATCTTCTGTTTCTGTGCAGGCCATCCAAACAATTGTAAGCATGCGCAAACCTGATGATGTGGTTTTAGTTATTTTAGATTCTGATCATAGTAAAGAACATGTCTCCAAAGAACTATTACTATATAAATCTATCGTCACTACTGGCAGTTATATGATTGTAGAAGATACCTCCATTAATGGAAATCCGCTTCTTCCCGATTGGGGTCCTGGCCCGATGGAAGCTGTGGATGAGTTTTTAACTAAAAATAATAACTTCATAATCGACGAGTCTAAACATAAATTTTTCATATCATTTAATCCAAAAGGTTTTTTAAAGAAAATAAAGTGAAACTTTAATAAGTGGGGTTTTGCTCATCCCCCACTTATTCTATCATTTTCATTTTTGAAAAAGGATAATATACAAATTCCACCTTGCCTATTATGTTATCTTCTTCAATATATCCTAAGCCATTTCGACTATCTCTACTTACTTCGCGGTTATCTCCCATTACAAATAACTTATTTGGCGGAATTTTTGTCTTTTGAAAATTATAAAACACTTGTGTGTTGTTAAATAAATCTTTGTTTGTATATGGTTCTTCTTGCTTTTTATCGTTCACATATACCTTTCCGTTCGTTATGTTAATTACATCACCAGGAAGCCCTATTACACGTTTCACATAATATTTCGATTCATCCTCTTCTTTTATAATGACAATTTCTCCGTGTTGTAAATTAGAAAGACGTACTACCGCTTTATTTACAAATACGTAGTCTTCTTCATATAAAGTCGGCTGCATCGATTCCCCTTCCACCTTACATAAAGTAAAAGAATGGTAGCCTATGACTATCACCAATATAAATAGTATGTACTTTCCCCAGCCTCTCTTAATCTCCTTTTTCATATCCATTCCCACCTTATAAAGCGCTTTTTAACTCAAAAAATATATCACTGCACAATATGTTTCCATGCAGTGATACTATTTTTACTGTGCCTTGTTCGGTTGTTCTACTGGAATTGAATTTGCATTTGATCTATTTGTTTTTAATTCAAAATACGCATCCAAAATCTCTTTACCAATCGCAGAATTAATTCCTGATTTATCATCATTCACCCATGGTACAACAACTGAAAAAGCTACTTCCGGATCAGCATCATATGGTGCATAACCGGCAAGAGTTAAATTATAACATTTTTTTCGGTTGTTGTTCTCATCTCTTCCAATATCACTTTCTCCACCATATACTGTCTCAGCTGTTCCTGTTTTTCCCGCTGGTTTATATGGTAGACCTTTAAACGTTCCGGTACCTGTTCCGTCAGCTTCTTGAAAAACTCTTCTAAATCCTTCTTTTACATGATTAATGTACGAAGTGTCCATATCCACTCTATTTAATACAACTGGTTCAATCGACCGAACGACTTTTCCTACATCCTCTGGTCTATTCGGTTGCTCTCTAACTTCTTGTACAATTTGTGGTTTCATTCGGTAACCGCCATTTGCAATTGTGGAAATATATTGTGCAAGCTGAAGCGGCGTATATGTATCATACTGTCCAATCGCGTAATCAAGTAAAAATCCGGGTATGTTATCAGTTCTACCTACTTGACCAATTGATTCATTTGGCAGGTCAATACCAGTCGACACACCTAGGCCAAATTGTCTAAAATAGTAGCGCATTTTATTAAATGTTTCTTGTTTAATGTCTAATGGATTGTTTGGGACATAATTAATGCCTGCCATTTTTAAAGCCGTATTAAACATATAAACGTTCGATGACACTTGCAAAGCTCTTAAATCATCAATATCCCCAAATTCTTTCCACGATTTCTTCGGCTTAGAACTTCCTTTAAAATACATTGGCGCATCAAAGAAATGTGTATACGGCTTAATCGCTTCTGTTTGATATCCAGTTAATAAAGTAGCCCCTTTTACAGTTGACCCTAACTCATAAGAACTTGTCATCGTTCCTAATGCATAATCTTCTATTTGCATACCGCCATCTTTATTTACAATTTTCTTTCCTGCCATTGATAAAATTTGACCGTTTTTCGGATTCATCATTACTACGAACGCACGATCCATCATTGGCTCTGCAGCATGAAAGGCTCGTAAATTCTTTTCAAGGCTGCCCTCTACTCTTTTCTGTAAATCCATATCGACTGTTAACATCAAGTTATTTCCACTTTTTCCTTCAGTCACTTTTTCTGTTCGAACAATCTTCCCTGCTTTATCCATAATATTTTTAGACTGTTCCTTCGTTCCATGTAGTGCATCTTCATATTGTTTTTCAATGTAACTTTTACCAATACGGTCGTTTCGATTATAATCACGAACTAAATAATAATCTAATTGTTCTCTTGGCAATCCTTCATTTTCATTAGAAACGCTACCTAGTATAGAGCGCAGTATTTTATCATTTGGGTATTCACGTTCCCAATCTACTGTCGTATCTACCCCTGGTAAGCTTGCCAACCTTTCACTAACGACAGCATATTCATTTTGACTTACATCTTTTTTAACGATTTGCGGCGTCATTTTATATCCCGCATTCATTTTGCTTTTAATTACTAATACTTCTATATCTTCCTTTGAAAGCTCATTTAGTTCTTCTTGTGTAATTCTTTCCCGGCGCAGTTCTTCTACTTTTTTATCTAACTCTTTTCCTTCTATTTCTTGCTTTCTAAATTTACTCTCATCTTCTTTCGTTACTTTCGCCGCTGCCCGCTTTTCATTTAACTGCATCCAAAAATCTTTCTTATCTGTCTCTGTTAACTTATCCATGTCCTCTTGCGACATTTCAATTAGCTTAGCTAAATCTCTTGCTACTTGTAAAACTTCTTTCGAGTCTACTCCTCTCATTTTCGTATATGTAACGGTTCGTAATGGTTTATTATTTACAATAACGTGACCTTGCCGATCAAACATTTTCCCTCTAGGAACGGGAGTACTTACCGTTACATCTTCCTTTTTGTTTACTTCATTTCTATACGTTTCTCCATCAATGATTTGTACTTTACCTAATTGAATTATAATAGCTGAAAATAAAAGAAAGACAATAAAAAATAGTACATTTAACCGAAATGGAATATGAGTCTTTTTCTTTTTCGATTGTTTTTTCTGCTCCTTTTTCTGTCTCATTTCGCTCCCTCGCTTCATTCTATTAACATTTCTACGCAAAATCATTATGTATCAAATTTATTTATATGATATATATAGAATTTTATATTAATTATAAAAGAAATAAAAGATTTAATTTTCAGTTTTTTGTTTTTACATCCTATTTATTACCATTCCCTTAATGCACAATAACATGAATATTATTCTAAAAGAAAAATGGGGCAAATTGATTTTTATACCATTAGTTTACATTTCTTTGTATACTAAAGAAATAAATTCATAAAAGACATTTCTTAAGGAGAGAACGGAAATGACAGATTCGTTTATCATACATACTCATACACCACATTGTTTAAACTTTATGATCTACATTCAAAATATTTATCTCAATCAAAAAGGAAAAAAAGAAAATTTTCGTTTTCCTTACATAACAAAAACATTACATTTCTCCACTGACTTTAAAACAAATTTCAAAGAATTATGGCTGACTCTTCGTAAACAAACTGCTAACGACAGATATGATTTACAAATTTTTCACGAGGAGAATCATATATTTTATAAGAAGCTTTTTGACGCTAATTTATGTGATGAGGAATCATTTAAAGAATTAATATGTAGTTTTAAAGTATGGTGGACTAGCATAGCAGGTCAGCTTTCAATAGAATATTCCGTAAGTAATTATAGTGAACAACTTTATAATGACTTAGTTTTATACTTAAAGCAAAACGAAATAAATCCTTTACAACAGCTACATATTAGCTTACTTTATGACGATTGTGTATTCGCTAAAGATAATATTACTTCTTACTCTGCTATTTTACCTACGAAACAATTTTTTATAAATTATAGAGATGTTGTTACTACGTTATCAAAATGTTTTCATATGGCTTAAAACAGTGATTACTCAAATAAAAAACTGAGGCAGATACCTCAGTTTTTTCGATAACTTATTTCATTGAAGATAACCCTTCAACAAACTCACCAATCTTATTTTGAAAAACAAAATCAAAGTTATATTCCTGTCCTGTTAACTCTTCATTTACTAAAATAGTTGTTGCTCCTACTTCCCTCTTTGCAATTTGCGGGAATGAAGCGACAGGCTGTACTTTTAGTGATGTTCCCATAACGATAAGCACATCTGTTTCATATAAACGTTTGATAGCATTTTGATATTGCGGCAATGTATCTCCGTATAAAACAACGTCTGGATTTAAAATGAAATTACACTTCTCACAACGCGGTACTTCATGATCAATCATATACTGTAAATCATAGCCTGATTTACATTTTGGACAATGTGCTGTTTGAAGTGTTCCATGTAAATCGATGACATGCTTACTGCCACCTAATTGATGTAAACCGTCAATATTTTGCGTTAAAATCGTAATATCTTTCCCTTGTTCTTCTAGCGCAGCTAAAAAGCGATGTCCACGATTTGGTTTATATTGATGGAACGTATTAATTTGAAAGATTTCTTTATAATGCTTCCAAAACTCTTTCGGACTTCGATTATAATACCCTCTTGATAAATACATCTCCACATTCGCATCAGCATACAACCCATTTGCTGAACGAAAATCTGGAATACCACTTTCCGTACTTGCACCAGCGCCTGTTAATACTGTAATTTTCTTCGCTTTTTCTAAAATTGAACGTACTTCTTCAAATTGTTGCACAAAAATCACCTCTATGTATTTTCCTATTCTTATTATACCAGTTGTTTACAGGAGGTGTTGTACAATTCATTTTACTTAATGCGTTGCGCCCCCAACCTCTACAATATCTACCTTAACTGTCGTCGTTACTTCGATTGCCAATTCTATCCCCTTACGAATAGTAGAAAGTGACATACTCGGTTGCCCTGGATAATTACTCGCTTGTTCTGGTAAAAACGGAATATGAATGAATCCGCCTTTTATTTTCTTATCATGTTTCTCTAGTTCATGCATAAGTCCATAGAATAAGTGATTACAAACGAATGTGCCTGCCGTCTGTGAAACAGATGACGGTATACCCTCTTCGCGAAGTTTTTTTACGATTGCTTTCATTGGAAGTGTAGACCAATACGCAATCGCTCCTTCTTCTACAACCGGTACATCTACCGGCTGATTCCCTTCATTGTCAGCGATTCTTGCATCATCAATATTAATTGCGATACGTTCTATCGTAATATCTGGTCTGCCCCCAGCTTGTCCAATGCATATAATAATTTCCGGCGCTAGTTCTTCTATATACTCTTTTAATACGCTTATTGATTTATGAAATACAGTTGGTACTTGTTTGCTTATTATCTTGTATTCTCCAATTGTTTTTTCATGCAAACCTTTTGCTACTTCCCAAGCTGGATTGATATTTTCTCCGCCGAACGGATCAAACCCTGTTAATAATACTGTTTTCATAGTTTTATCCTCCTAATTAGAAACGATATACTAGGCCGTACATAATAAACATATTTATGATAAAAATTGAAAGAGCAATTGGTACTTGCGCTTTAATAACCGCATTTTTATCCTTTAGCTCTAAAAGCATCGCAGGTACGATATTAAAGTTTGCTGCCATTGGAGTAAGCAGCGTTCCGCAATATCCAGCAAACATACCGAGTGCTGCCATAATTGCTGGGTTTCCGCCGTGCATTTGAACTATTAAAGGTAAGCCAATTCCGCCAGTAATAACAGCAAACGCTGCGAATGCATTTCCCATTACGACTGTAAATAGCATCATGCCTAAACAGTACGCCATAACGGCAACGAACGGATACTCTGTCGGTAGCACTTGTCCGACTAAGTCTGAAACAACTTGTCCAACGCCAGACTTCGCGAATATACCGCCAAGTGCTGCTAACATTTGTGGTAAAATTACAGCCCAGCCAACAGCTTGTAATAGTCTGCTTCCTTCTTGTACAGGTGTTGTTATTTTTGATTTTGTAATACGCATCGCCGCAACAAATGCGAGTAATGCACCAAGCGCTAGTGCAACTAATGTTACTTTATCTGGATCAACAAGAGAGACATTTCCCCATTTAATTTTCCCTAAGGTCAACGTACCGATAATTGTAAAAATAGGAATTAATAGTGCAGGCATAAAAATTTTATTTTTTAATTTCTCAGCATGTTTCACACGTTCTTGTACTGGAACTTCTTTTTCCTCTGATTTTGTTACTTTATTTAGCGAGGCTAAAACGACCATAGCGAGCACGATACAGCCAACGTAAAACGAAGGAATTACATTTCCAAATAAAAATGTAACTGCAAACAATGCCCAAAATAAACTAGAACCGAATCTGTTTGGATGTTCACGATCGAATGCGATACAAACAGCGATAAAAGCAACGATTATCCCTAATACATAATAGATTGTATCCATTGTGATGATGTTCATATTAGATTGCCTCCTTCTCTTCTTTTCCTTCTGCCTTCATTGTTTTCTCTATATATTTATCAAACCTTCTAAATCTAATCCAGCTTACAATAAGTGCAGATATTGCTGTCGGAATGCCCCAAAGTGCCATATCCCATACTCCGACATGCATACCTACTGAATCGAAGAATCCTTTCATTAATAAAATAGCTCCAGTTGCGATGAAAATATCTTCTCCGAAAAACCAAGCTGTATTTTCAGCAGCTGCTGCGTTTGCTTTAATCTTTTCTCTTAATTTTTCAGGAAGTTTACCGTATTTACCTTGCGTGGCCCCTTCTGCCATCGGTGCAACGAGCGGCCTTACTGTTTGCGCATGCCCACCAATATTAAGCCCTAGTGCTGCTGATGATTCTCTTATCGTAAAATATGACATTAATACTCTTCCAGTTGTTGCTCCTTTTGATTTCGTTATAAGTGCTTCTGCTCTTTCTTTTAAACCGTAACGCTCTAAAATTCCGATTACCGGTAAAGTTAATATAATTGGCATAGACATATATCTATTTTCTATGAAAAATTTACCGAACATGCTGATCACATCATAAAAACTTAATCCTGAAACCATACCAGTAACAATACCTGCAACCATAACTACTAAAAGTGTATTTAATCTAAATAAAAAGCCCACTGCAACAAGTAGTATTCCGATTAATTTAATCATCCCAGCTCTTCCCCCTATTTTTTATTTCGGTGCACAAATAGAAATATCATTAAGTTTGAATGTTCTGTATATTTTTTTTGCAAATTGCACTGCTTTTTCCCCATCACCGTGTAAACAAATTGTTTGCGCCTGAACTGCTACTTTCTCTCCATTGACCGCATTTACATGGCCTTCTTTCACCATTTGAAGTACTTGCTTTATCGCTTCGTCTTCATCTTTTATAAGCGCATTTTCTTCTGTACGGCTCGTTAATGTACCATCTTGCTTATATGTACGATCCGCAAAAGCCTCTTGTACAAGAGTTACTTTGTATTTTTCTGCAGCCTGTATAAACGCCTCGCTATTTGCTAATCCATAAAGTAATAGACTTGGATTTATATGATAAATTGCCTTTGCAATTGCATCTGCAATTTCCGGATTAGACGCCGCCATATTATATAAGGCACCGTGCGGCTTTACATGCTGCATTTTCCCGCCTGCCGCTTTCACAAATGCGTCTAATGCGCCTGTTTGATATAGAACATAATCGTATACTTCACTTGCTGAAACATTCATGTTTCTTCTACCAAATCCAATTAAATCAGGAAATCCAGGATGCGCCCCTATTGCTACGTTATGCTCCAAAGCTTTTTCAACAGTTTGACGCATAATAGACGGATCACCCGCATGAAAACCGCAAGCAACGTTTATAGAGGAAACGAACGGAAGAATCTCATCATCATTCCCCATTTTATAAGCGCCAAAACTTTCTCCTAAATCACAGTTTAAATCGATTGTAGTCATAATGTATTCCTCCTAATTTCAGCTTCGTAAAGCGATGAATTTCTTTAATAAATTCATATTTACTTCTTGTTCTATGTACAATTGTTCCGCTTCTTCAAGCGTAATTTTCTCAAAAGAAACATAGTCCCCCGGCTTTAGCTGGGCAAGAAGAGGTAAATCTACTAAAATGATATTTCCCATTCTCGGATAGCCACCTGTCGTTTGCCTATCTGCCATTAATATAATCGGCTGTCCACCATTAGGAACTTGAATGGTTCCAAATGTAACAGGACTCGATAAAATCTCTTTTTCTTCATTCCTATTTAAAACCTCTCCCTCAACCCTATAGCCCATACGGTCAGCATAATTAGATACCTTATACTCTTTCGTAAAAAATGCCTTTCTACTTTCTTCTGTAAATTGATCGTATTCAAAGTCAGTTATGACACGAAGCTTTGGATGTTTCTTATACTTTGGTAGTACGCTGTTGCTAATTGCCCATTTCGTTTTTATTCTCGCATCTTTTTGTAAGTCTAGAATGAAACGACTCGCCATTTCTGGTTGTGCACCAATTTGGAAGTAGTCACCCTTTTTCAGCATTCTTCCTTCTATACCACCAATCGCAGCACGTATGTACGTACTTTTGCTTCCCATTGTACGCTCAATATGTATTCCACCCGCAAAGGTCACATACGCTCTGCAACCACTTTTCACTTTTCCAAAACAAAGCATACTACCTTCTTCCGCTAAAATGGGACGCCATAAGGGGATACGTTCTCCATTCAATAACGGTTCCATATCTGCTCCGCCAATCGCAAGTAAAGTCGTTTTCTTTATTAACAATTTAGGTCCCATAATCGTCATTTCGAGTCCCGCTTCATTCTCTTCATTACCAACTAACATATTGATCATCCGAAGTGTACTTTGATCCATCACCCCGCCAACTGGCACACCGTATTGTTGATAATGAGATCGCCCTAAATCTTGGACTGTTGTAAACATTCCCGCATGCAAAACCTCTACATCCATTTTTTAGCCCCCTCAAGCGATACGTACTCTTCCTTCGTTATTGGGATAAATCGTAAATACATACCGCTTTGAATAAAGGTTGGTGTTTCTTCTTCCGGATTAAATAAGGAGATTGGTGTTCGACCAATAATATTCCATCCACCCGGTGTTTCAAGTGGATAAATACCTGTTTGATTTCCGCCGATTCCTACCGAACCAGGTGAGATTTGTAACCGTGGTGTTTTTTTTCTAGGTGTTTCTAATTCTTTTGAAAGTCCTCCTAAATACGGGAACCCTGGTGTAAAACCTAGCATATATACAAAATATGTAGTTTCACTATGTATTCGAATCACATCTTCTACTTGTAAACCGTGATAATGCGCGACTTCTTCTAAATCAGGTCCATATTCTCCCCCGTAGCACACTGGTATAGAAATATGTTTCACATCCTGTTTTACTTCTTCTTTATAAGAATCACACAGCTCCTTTATATACTGGCGAACGTAATCATGTGACCTTTCACTTCTCTCATTTCCCTTCCATACTTCGTATACATTGTAGTAAACAGCTAATGAAGTAAACGACGGAACGCACTCTATCATTCCTGCAAACGGATGTTGCTGCAGTGCTTGAAATAACCGCTGTACTTTCTCATATATATCCCTCTTAATTTCTTCACCAAATGTAACAATAATTGCTTGATCCCCTAACGCAGAAAATTTCATCCTACTCCCTCTTTCTATGCCAAAAAGCCGAGTTCTTTCGAAATGCGATGCGCTGTTTCTTTCACCTTCGCAATAAAATATGAAATGTTACTTTCGTTGTACTCAATTGCTAATCCCGAAATACTAATGCCTGCTACAACCGTTCCATCGCTCGCGAAAATGGGTGCTGCTATCGCGGCTGTATGATTTTCTAACTCAGAATAACTAATGGTGTAGCCTTCCTTTTTTGCCATTTGCAACACTTCTAACAATTGTTTCTTATCCACGATTGTTCCATCTGCAAACTGTTTTAAATCCACTTCCTCTATGTATCTCCGTTTCTCTTCCTCAGAGAAATACGATAGTAAAATTCTTGGACATGCGCCAGCATAAAGCGGTGCTCTTCTTCCAACCGCCGTATACACGCGTACCGGCTGAACACCTTCCATTTTTTCAACATAAATTGCGTCATTTCCATCCTGAATTATTAAATTAACTGCCTGTCCTAAACTATCTCTAAGTTCTTTCATATAAGGAATTGCTATATTTCTTACTGATAATCGGTGTGAAACAAGTTGACCGAACCGTAAAAATACGACCCCTAAACGATATTTCCCCTTTTCGTTTTTTTGTAAAAACTCCATCTCTTCCAACGAACCAATTAAACGATAAACAGATGTTTTCGGCATATTTGTAAGCTGAACCATCTCAGTTAAACTTAGCTCTTCATGCTCATAAAACAACTCTAAAATATCCATTGTCTTAACTGCCGTTTTATTTATACTCATTCTATCTCCCTTTCGTTCCGAATTACGGAACTTAAATTCCGTTTTTCGAAACAAACATATAATTTAAAATTATAAAATATTCTTTCAATTCAATCAATAGATTTTAAGCAAATAAAAAAGTATGGAAGAATATCTCTCCCATACTTCACCACACTTTATAACGCTCTTACTTGTTCCAACGGCCAGAAAACAGCTTGTCCTTTTCCGACAATTTCATCTTCTGAAATAAAGCCAAACATGCGACCATCCTTAGAAACTTCACGATTATCCCCTAAAACAAATACTTGGCCTTCTGGCACTTTCGTTTTCCCAGTGATTTGTTCTAACGTAAAGTCTGGAGTTAATACACGGCCTACTGCTTTTTCTTTAAACTGTTTTAAATATGGTTCTTCCATCGCTTTTCCGTTTACATATAAAACATCATTTTTATACTCAACTGTATCGCCTGGCAAACCAATTACTCGTTTTACTAAATCGTATCCTTCTTTCCCGTGGAAGACGATAATATCAAAGCGATCTAATCCACTTATACTATAACCAATCTTATTCACGAGAACTCTTTCGTTATTTTTTAAAGTGGGCATCATTGATTCACCTTGTACTAAAGAAGGTGTAAATAAAACACCGCGAATAATAGCAATTAATACAAGGGTAAAACCTATCGTTTTAGCCCAAGAGAATAATTCTTTCTTCGTATTTTCCTTCATCGTTTCTCCTCTTTCTTAAGCACTTATTTTATTATTTCAACTAATTCTTGTACTAAATTAGGATCTATTTCAGAAAAACATGATTTTCCTTCTCTTACCGCTGTACCGACATGCGCCTGCGTGATTCCAGTTTCATCTAGCAATCGCTTTATATTTTCTTTCGTCACGCCAGCTCCAGCTACAAGCTGAATTTGACCATCACTTACCTTTTGCATTTCTGTAAGCACCGGAATATTCTCTACTATATTTCCTTGTCCACCTGAAGTTAAAACGTGAGTCACTTTATGAAACTTCTTTAAAGTGCTCATCGCTTCTACTGGATTTTTTATATCATCTATCGCACGGTGGTACGTTACATTTATTCCATCTACAACAGATAGTAAATCCGCTAATTTCTCTTCATCCACTTCATTTCGTTCGTTTAATACGCCTAATACTACACCAGCTGCTCCTAACTTCTGTGCAACTATAATATCTTCTTTCATCATTTCAATTTCTTCTTCCGTATATGTAAAAGACTTCGCATGCGGACGAATCATAACATGAATTGGTATACTTACCACTTCTACCGCTTTTTTTATAAAAGCATAACTCGGTGTTAAACCACCTTCTGTATAAGATGAAATTAATTCAATCCGCTTCCCGCCAGCACTTTCAATTCGTTTTACATCTTCTAAACATGTTGCAATAACCTCTAGCATGAGATGACCTCTTTTCGTGCTTTTTTCTTATTATAACATTAGTAAAAATAAGAAGCCTAGCTTTCTCCTTTAAAACTTAAAAAAGAAGAATGAAAAGAAAGATTTTTTATTGGCAACGATTATTGGTAACATCCTATTATTCATGTACACTCCTACCATAATGAAAAAAGCCCTTCATTTTGACGGATTTTTCTAATTTCAAGCTTTTCTTTCCTCAGTTTTCATATCAATGCCTAATTGATCTTCCAATAACTTTACACCTTTCTTTGTAAGATGGACAGCTCGGTTCTTATCCGTTTTCGTAATCCATCCCTGTTCAAAAAGCAGTTTTGCAATTGCAGACCCTAACCAACCAGAAATATGGTAACGCCGTTCACTCCAATCAAGGCAAGGTTTTGCAAATACCCTCCTTTTTGTATCTGCCTCATCAACATTTATTCCAAAATTCAGAAACCATTTCTTACCTTGTTCCGTTACAATGTATTCTCCATCCTCTAAAATTATAAATTGCCTATCTAGTAATTTTTCAGTTATCTCTACACCGAGTTTGCCTGCAAGATGATCATAACAAGTTCGAGCATAACGAATTTGTTTTAGTTGGCTTGATTGTTTTAAAGAGCGAACTTGAACTGTTGGTGCAATTGTCCCTAACTTTTCAAGCACTTCTGCAACTTCTTGATTAGCAAGTCGATAGTAACGATGTCTACCATGTTGTTCAACTGTAAGTAAATTCCCTTCTACTAATTTAGAAAGATGCGAACTAATTGTTGGATGTGACACTTTTGCCATATAAGCCAATTCACTAGCAGGTAGTGCCTGATTATTCATTAGACAATCTAAGATGATTGCTCTTGTAGGTTCAGCAATTAGTTTAGCTATATATGAGATATTCGGATATACATTCATATTTCGATGATACCCTAACTATTAAATTGATACAATTATTTTAAGTTTAATAGTAAAGGAGAATGTATTATGAATGCAATTGATCTTAGTATATTAAATTTAAAAGAAACGAGAAGGCGCTCAGAAAAATTATGGAATTCTCTTCCCGATAATTTTCTTAATTGGAAGCCTGATTCTGAGGCTATGTCCTTTGGTGAAATGATTCGTCACGTATGGAGCTCAACTTTTTACTATCATATGATTATAAAAAACAACGGTTCAATAAACGACATACGTACCCCGTATGATGACGAGCCAATTACTTGTGTAAAAAAAGAAATTGAATTGGCACAATCACACTTTACTGACTTCATAGAATATGTTCAATCAATAAGCATAGCCGAGCTAGATTCAAGACTTATTGATAGAAGTGATGTTGGCTATCAACGATATTTAGGTGATATGCTATTACGAATTGCCTATCATGATGCGGTCCATGCGGGTCAATTTTTACAATATTTGCGAATGGTTAACTTGGAAAGACCTTTAATTTGGGATTAAATACGAAAAATGTTTATACAGCCTCCAAACTGGCATTACAATAAGAATTTTTCAACAAGAAACAATCACAACACCATGATAATCATTTATATTAAAAACCTACATCTCCATTAAGTACTTCATACACATAAAAAGCACGGGTTTGATTACTAATCAAACCCGTGCTTTCAAAACAACTATAATATCCATAAACAATAAAATGTAAACTTCAAAAATCACGACCGAAACGCCGCATCCGCCAGCATAGACAATGTTGCATCATCCATCGGTGGATTGTGTAATCCTGCTCTGACGTTTAAATAGTAACGATGGAGCGGATTTTTTTCTGATAAACTTTTTGCTCCTACGATGCGCATCGATTTATCCACTATAGATATCGCCGCATTTGTTACAGCATATTTCACAGCTGCTAATTCTGCTTGCAGTGATAGTTTATCTTCTGCCTCATCGTACTTTTTCGCAATTTGATATAAAAAGACACGAGCTTGCATAAGCTCAAGTTCTAACTCTCCAACTAATTTTCTAACATTCGGCAATAAACTAATAGAATGATTTAAACTATTTGGCTTGTATGATTCCGCAAATTGAACTGCATAATTTCTTGCTGATTGTGCAATTCCTAAATAACATGCTGGTATATGTAGCAACCAGCCAATACCCTTTTGTTTCACTTTCCCGCCTTTTACATCCGTAAAAAAGCGGTTGTCTATCTCTACATTTTGTAAGACAAGGTCGTGGCTAGCAGTCCCTCGCATTGCAACGCTATCCCACGTTTCTTCAATAGATACACCGAGTGTATTTCTTGGAATAACAAACTCACCAACTTCTTCACGGCCTTCCATACTTGCTGAAATAATAAAATAATCAAGTACTGGCGCCATCGTTGTAAAATTTTTTCTTCCATTTATAACCCACTTCTCGCCTTGTTGAACCGCTATTGTTTCTGGTTTGCCGCCACGCGTCGGACTCCCTGTTTTCGGTTCTGTTGCTGCCCTGTTAAAGAGCGCACCATTACGTACTTCTTCGCAAAACCATTTGAACATCTCATCATTCCAAGAGCGATTTTCCGCTAGCTCCTTCACAATGCCAAGATGCCAGCCAATCGATAATGCAGTAGCTCCACAGCCTTCCGCGATTTTCTCTTGAAATAAAACGAAGTCATATAAAGAAATGGCACTACCACCAAATTCCTTCGGTAACGTTAATTTCGTATATCCGATATCTTTCAAATCATTTATATTTTCATACGGAAATGATCCTAATTCACTTAGCTGATGCTCCCTTTCCATGAACTTCGGAATCAATTTATTTATTTTCTCAATAATTAAAGACTGTTCTTCTGTTTCAACAAATGAGAGTGCCATACTATAATCTCCTTTATGCTCGATTCATAAACCGTTCATTTTGTCATTATGATTATATGAAGCTACCTCTCTATTGTTTCACTATTCCGATAAAAATACAATGTTTTTGACTAATAAGAAAAGTTCCTATTTAAGGATAGATCCTTTTCTTATATTAGTCCCCCTTCAATGCTTTTAATGGCAAAGAGGTTACATATCCAATATACGAGAATAATTCTTTAAAGAAGAATGGTATTTCTGTATCTAACGTTTTATATGCTGATGTCGGCGTTGGTGAAGCATACGCTTCAATATTAATATGTTTTGCGATTCTCATTGCGCGTTTCATATGAAGTGGATCACTTACAATCGTGTATGTTTGTATGCCGTTCTCTATTCCAACTTGCTTCGCATTTTTTAAATTTTCTTCAGTGAAAAGGGATTTAGTTTCAATTAAAATATCTTCCTCTTTTACACCTTGTTTCATTGCATATACTCTTGCAGTACGTGCTTCCTCAAGTTCTGCCTCGAACTTTGTACCACCTGTAAAAATAATCTTTTTAATATTTCCGTTCTTATATAAAGAAATCGCATGATTAATTCTTTCTTTAAATACAGGAGATGGTTTTCCGTTCCATGAAGCTGCTCCTAGTACGATACCAGCATCCGTTTTCACGTCATCATTTGCTTTAAAACGATAACTCCAAATATCGTAAGCTGCATAACTTACATATAAAATAGCAGAACAAATCATTAGTAAAAATACTTGAAAGATTCGTCTTTTCTTACTCTTCTTATTTTCTTTCATTTGTAATTGCCTCCGTACATCATCCATACTTCTATAAAAAACATTTATATCAAATCGTTTTGTTTGAGTTTATTTAAAAGAAGGAACTTTACTTGTTATTTATGTATAAAAGGGTTTTCATTTAAAATTGAGGATTATCAATTCATTTTCATTTGCGGTTTTCATTACATTTTTTAAATTCATAAGTTTATTACCATACAACTACATTGTAACGAATTTTTTCTCAGAAGGGAACGATGAAACAAAAGGAATTAAAATAAAGTAGCATTTTGTAAGAAAAAAGGTATATTTTTCATATCTCACGAACAATATACCTTTCAAAACACGAATTATAACTTTTCTTTATACAACTCTAATTTTTCTAACAATTGTTCTTTTACGCCTGGCCATTCACTCGAGATAATACTGTACACCACCGCATCTCTCACATAACCATTCGGTAATTTTCTTTCATTTCGAAGCACACCCTCTTTTACTGCGCCTAACCGTTCAATTGCTCGTTGTGCTTTTTCATTTCTTGCATCCGTCTTAATTTGCACTCTCAGCATATGCAATTTTTCAAAAGCATACTGAAGAAGCATATACTTACACTCTGTATTTATACTCGTACGTTGCACACTCGGATGATACCACGTTTGCCCTAACTCAACTGTCTTATCTTCTACTGAAATATTATATAAACGTGTACTTCCTACAATCTTATTCGACTGTTGATCTACGACTATGAAAGGTATTTGAGTACCTCTTCCGTAACCCTTTATCGCTTTTTGAACGTATTGTTGCATATCTTGCACACTATCCATTTTAGAGATTA
This sequence comes from Bacillus sp. PK3-067, assembly GCF_056738645.1. Classification (NCBI taxonomy): domain Bacteria; kingdom Bacillati; phylum Bacillota; class Bacilli; order Caryophanales; family Bacillaceae; genus Bacillus; species Bacillus sp. PK3-067. The sequence continues at coordinate 2,999,806 of NZ_CP096490.1, forward strand.
AATACGCCCAAATATCCCGATTTCCTTCTACAATCGAAAACAAAGTTTCGACATCAGTATTATCCATTAACCGCAACTTTGCTCTTTCCTGAATAATTTCCATTTTTAAGCCCCCTTTGTTGTTACTATATCATAAGAATCAAAAACGCATTATAAGAATAAAAAAATATAAAGAAAAGAATTCTTTTCAAATATATTCTTCTCGTATAAGGTAGGAAGACTCATCAGTAATCATTATATAGAATTTTTTGATAATTTCTAATAAATGCTATATAATGATAAACGGGAGGGGATAAAAAATGCTAGATCAAATTACTTGGGGAACGCCAGGCAGCTTATTATGCTTAGGATTCTTTTTTGCAGGACTAGGAATCTTCTTAAGAAGCGTTACGTCATATACGAAAAATAAATAAGAATATCCCGCTTTTAAACAAAAGAAGCCCTCTTTTTACAGACGGCTTCTTTTGTTTAACTTTATCTTATTAAAACTTCAAAGCAACAAATAAGCAATCGGCGTAATAATAAGCAACGTTAAAATCGTTCTCTGCACATATAAAATAATGAGTTCAGATACTTTTAACGGAATATCTGTTGATAATATACAAGGAATGGAAGCGGAGAAAAACAAAATAGATGATACGGAAACAACTGCAATAACAAACTTTGTCACGAGTGGTGCACTTACTACTAATAATGACGGTAAAAACATTTCTGCAATGCCAACTGATGCGGCTTTAGCAGCTAAGTCTGCTTCTGGTAATTGTAATAGCCATGTAAACGGATAGAAAATATAACTAATCCAATCAAATGTTGGCGTGAACTTCGCTAAGACGATACCAATTAATCCTACTGACATAATGGATGGTAAAATTCCCATTGTCATAATAAATCCGTCTTTTAAATTCATTGCAATATTTTTCATAATGCTCGGTGCAGACTTTGATACTTCTAACGCATCTTCCCAAGCACGTTCTAACATTTTCTCTTTATAAACAGGCTCTGGGAACCCTTCTTCTGTTACATATGTATCTGGTTTTCTACTAAGGGGCGGGATTCTTACGGTGATAGCAGTCACGATGAATGTTACAACAAGTGTAGTCCAAAAATAAACATTCCATAAATGCATAATATCTAATGTTTTTGCGATGATGATCATAAATGTAGCGGATACTGTAGAAAATCCTGTAGCGATAATCGCCGCTTCTTTTGTCGTATACTTTCCTTCTTTATACACGCGATTCGTAATAAGGAGAGCAAGCGAATAACTTCCAACGAAGGACGCAACTGCATCAATCGCCGATCTCCCCGGCGTATTCCATAATGGCCTCATAATTGGACGACAAAATGTACCGATAAATTCAAGTAATCCATATCCGACTAATAACGCTAAAAACGCCGAGCCAATTGGAACGAGCAAACTTACTGATATGACTAGCTTCTCATATAAAAACGGTCCAACATCTGGCGCAAAGAACCAAGCTGGTCCTACTTTTAAACAATATAATATGCCAAAAACAACGCCAACTACTTTTAAAATAGAAAAACAAATGTCTACGATAGATGCATTCCATTTCTTCGTATAAAATGGATAAATCGCACCAATCGCCATAACAAATAATGCATAATAAGGTACTACGCCAGGAACCGAAGCCCTAATCCACGATACGATATGATCAATCATAATAGACGATGCACCATTTATCGTAACAGGAACGAAAAACATAAACACCCCAACGAGACTAGCAAGTATAAACCGAAGAATAATCCCCTTCTCTTGCCCTGTCTTAATTACATTACTCTTTAATTCAATTTCACTCAAAATTCGACACCTCCTATTATCTAAATATTCTGTATAATAATGTTGTATTCCTTCTTTCCATTTCTACTATTTAATCATATGAAAAAGCCTATTTTAAAATAGGCTTTTCTATTACCTCTCATAATCATCCACAAGCACTTGAATGATACGATAAGATTCTTCTGCTACTTTTTCATTACTATCCCTATTCGTATCATATGTAATTAACGCCTTCCAAAGTGCCCATCCTCTCGCTCTATTCCACGTTTCTTCATCCATGCGTAATACTTCTTTAAATACATTTCTACTATTTTCATCAAAAAACGTCCAAGCCATCGCTGCATCACAAGCAGGATCTCCTACACCTAAAATACCAAAATCAATTACAGCACAAAGTTTTCCATCTTTAACGAGTAAATTCCCCGGTGCTACATCTCCATGAATCCAAACTGGCTTACGGTCCCATATTGAACTAAGTGCTACATTCCAAAGGTGCTTTAATAATGCCTCGTCAAAAACATCCTTATTATTTTCAATAGCAACTCTCGCCTCTTCATCATATACAGATATAAGTCCGCCTCGGTAAAAATTATGTGTTCCAGCTAAAGGTCCGTTACTCGCATTAATAGATTGCAATTCTACTAAAAAAGATCCTAAGTCCGCCGCAAATTCATTTAAATCCCGAACGTTTTGTTTCGTAACTGTTTCTCCCTCTATCCACTTATTAATAGACCAAGGCAATGGATACGCTTCAGACGGATTTCCTTTCGCAAGTGGGGTAGAAATCGGTAAAGAAAGCCCCTTATTTAATATAGGAAGCCAACTATTTTCTTTCTCTACTTGCGGTGCATATGCCACATCACTTGGCAATCTTACACTCATCTCATCCCCTAAGTGAAACGTCCTATTATCATACCCACTAAACTTTACAGGTTTCACTTCTAAATGGGCCCATTCAGGAAACTGTTCCTGTATTAACTTTTCAACTAAACTTACGTTAATTGGATGCATTCACATTCTCCTTTTCTTTTGAAACTTACTAAGCCCATCCGTACTTCCAACATATTCAAAACTATTTTTCTTATAAAAATCATTCAACGTACGATTATGCCCCACGCAATCTAACTTCAAATACTCTTTATCACATTGCACATTCTCTTCTACCCACCGTAAAATCCATTCTCCTATTCCATTTCCCTTATACTTCCGTTTCACCGCAAATCTATGAATATATAATGAATTAGAAACTTCCTCTTTACCAAAAATATGTTCATCCCATTCATTTTGTTTAGGAGAAACTGTAACCGTACCAACTATTTCAGCTTCTTTCAGAACAACATATGTATATTTCTCTCTTATACATTCTAGTATTTCAGCCGTAGCTTCCTCTCCTAAAAGATACTGCCACTGATCCACTTCTTTATATTGTAGCCATTGTGCTACCTCTTTTAATAAAAGGATAATACTATCACTTTCATTTTCAGTAGCAATTCGAATTGCATATTCTTTACTTATATTTCTCTCCATATTGCCTTTCCCCTTTCAAATTGCTACCATACTGACAAACGAGTCCTTCCATCATTTTCATCTGTAATATATTCTACATAAAATCCTTGATTCACTGCGTTTTCATACATTAATTCAATCGATTTTTGATCTTTCGCATAAATTTGTATGTATTGAGCATCCACCGCTAATACAACTACCTCACACTTGCTTTCCTTAAACTCTTCGTATGTTTCAATATCTATCGCTATTTCTCCTTTAGGATATGCTTTTAAATCTGCAAAAATAAGATAATATATGTTGTCTTTAACTAACTTTTTCAACGCTAACCCTTCCACTACACTTGGTTCTTCTGGAAATAATGCCTCATCCAATTCACCACGTGCTATTAAGTAGGACTCCTCATCCCTCACTCGCCAATCAAATACAGTAATATCAATTGGCTTTAATACTTTCCAAAGTAAATTATCATATCCATCTAGAATATCTACTGTAATCCCTCTTTTCATATGCTTGCTCCTAACTTATTCATTTTCGTTTCATACATTATATATGAAATGTAATTACTATATTTTGTCGATACATAAGTACATCATAACAAAACCGCTCCACGACTAGCGAAACGGTTTCCTTCTGCTTACATTTAAATATTTCATTTAATTGTTGCACTACGTTTTAAAATATTTTTTAATATATGCACCACATCAGTCGTTCATTCTTAATGCTCACTTCGACTTTACAAAGTAATATAAAAACCATACTGCATGATTTTGTTCATCCGCAGCTATTCTCCGTAACAACTCTTTCAAATGTACATCCGATGTCTCATCTGAAATTTCCAAATAAAAATCTACTGTTTTTTGTTCATCTTGTATAGCGAACTCTAATCCTTGTAAATACGTATTTGGGCAGTCTTCAGTAATTTGTGGTTTTGGCTGCCTACCAGTTAAGTTCATATAAATTTGTACAAAGTTGTGGAAATGCTTTATTTCATCATTACGAATTTCAAGAATTTGTTTTTGTTCTACTTGATTTGGAGCCATATTCGCTAATTTTGCATAGCAGCTTATAGCGCTATACTCTCCATTTATAGCTTTTTCAATATCACTAATTAACTTATCATTCTGCCTATACCAATCATAATAATTCGAATTATACATCATATCCCCCCATACTTTCGCTTAACATTTTATGCATTTAGAAATAGTAGGAGCCTGTGTATATAACGGGACGGCTTTAGATTGAAAGAAAAGTTTGAGAAAAGGGTCTATTTTGTAAAGGAATTGCTTATTCATAAAGTGAAACTATAATCAGTGGGGATTTTACTACACGGCAAATAGCGGATAAAATATCACTATTTTTTTGTACGCTGTTGCTATAAATTCGCGAATGAATCAGGTTTCCAACCAGATGTGGTGTTGAGATGCGAAGCTATTATGAATCCAGTCATATAACTAGGAGGTACCACTATGCCATCTTTATTTAAAACTATGGCCTTCCAGCTGAAAACCGAAAGACTTGAGCTTAGTATGTGGGAGGAATCCGATTCCGTTTGGCTGAGCAAATTAATTGGCGAACGTGGCGTGGACATTCCAGCCGTTGATTCCGTTCGTAACCGGCTTATTGAGATGCGCAAGAAGGCAGACGAAAATGGTATTTCCCTTCTCACTATTCGAAGGAGAGACGAAGGCGATTTCATTGGGTACTGTGGCTTAATTATCGGTCGTTCCACACTTGAAGAGCCGGAGATTGCATACGAGTTGTTCCGCAGCGCTCATGGTAAAGGTTATGCGACTGAGGCCGCATCTGTTGTACTGGACGCGGCGATTGCTACTGGGCGCCAAAGACTTTGGTCGACTGTAGGTGCTTGGAATATCGCTTCCCTCCGGGTACTAGAAAAGATAGGATTTAAGCGACATCACAGTACGTGGGATGATGAACGTGGTGAGATTGTTTGGAACGTACGCGATCTTTAAAGATTTCGCCTTAATTCTAAACACTACACTTTTCAACAATCAGGCATTTACATTGAGAAAAAATCACAAACAAGCCGTTTCACTAATTAGTGAAACGGCTTGTTTTTAAGCGTTCAATTCTGTTTTATGCCCTTTTACTACACTACGTTTGAGTGCAGTTGCTAATATAGTAACCATACTTACTATACCAATCCAAACGAGTACAGTAACAGGTGTATTCCAGCTTAACCCTTTTCCGAAGAAGAAGATTTCTCTTAGGCCTTCAATCATAAATTTCATTGGTAACCATGAGTAAACCCAGTCTTGATAAAACGGAGACAACATCTCAGGTGCTAATGATAATAACGGTGCCCCGAAGAATAGTAATAAAGCGAATAAACCGATTCCTTTTAGCCCAACTAATGATAGTACTGCAGATATCATTAAGAAGAAACTAAAAGAAGTAATGGATAAGAATAGAGCTGTATCCGTGAAGTTCGAAATATTTAACCCTACCATCCCATCTGCAATCCATGTAAGACCAAACCCAATTACAAGTGTCGCAATAGCTCCTGTTACGATTTGTTTTACTTTTAACAGAAAGTTTTCTTTTCTTGAGCTTACTGGCATTTTACTAATCGCAATAAAAATAATCGCTGCACTAGCTAAACTTGCAATCCATAACGGCTGGAATAATGATATTGGTGAGTTACCGTTCGCACTATTTTTGCCGACCTCATTCACATTTTTCACGTTCTTTACAATAGGTGTTACTAATTTCTCAGCTTGATTTGTTGTTACAGTAGCTCCTTTTGCTTTCAACCCTTCTAATATTTGTGTACGAACAGTATTGTTCATATTATCAACAATCGCCTGTAATATTTGCCCTGCCATAGTTGATGCAGCCGTATTCATTCCTTGATTAATATATATTTCTATCTCAGGTGAAGATGGCTGTGGTGTTCGTAACGACGCTTGTTTTGCGCTAAATTCTTTCGGGATGACTAATGCCGCGTAATACTCTTTATTGTTTAATCCCTTTTGAACGGCTTCTTTATTTTTTACTTCTACCCACTTCACTGCGGGTTCTTCCTCTGATTTCGCTGTTTTTTTCATGTTATCAACGATCGTTTGCCCCATATTCATTTTCGGTTGATTTGGAATTTCTACACCTTGATCCTCATTTACAATTGCAATTGGCAAGTTTTTCGGCTGCGGTTGAACAGTTGGAAATAGCGTTAATGAAAAAATAAAAACAACAAGTAGTGCAATAACTGGTGATAAAAATAAAAGTTTATTTTTAAACATTTTCTTTTCTCCTCCCTTAATTTGATCTATAATAACCAACAACGTGTTGTTTATTTATATTTTGAATTATATGTTCGAGTTGAACCTTATACAATAATCAAAAATCGTGAATGTGTTGGTTATAAGACACATTTTCCAAATGTGTTGAGTAAAATTAAGGAGGAATATGCTTTGCGCGATAATAATTTAGATTTGCGTGTTGTTCGTACGAAAACTGCCATACGAAATGCATTGGTGGAGCTAATTGAAGAAAAAGGTTTTGACGCCATTACAGTGAAAGATATTACAACGAAAGCAAACATTAATCGCGGTACTTTCTATGCGCACTATCAAGATAAATTTGATTTAATGACAAAATGCCAAGAAGACATTATGTACGAGTTTTCTAACATTGCTAAACAGAAATTCCCGGAAGTTATTGCTGACCTTGGATCAAATCCTTCTCCAACAATGCCATTTATACTTATCACTTCTATTCTTGAATTTCTAAATGAAAATAGTGATTTTATGAGAGCTGTACTAAGTCCGAAAGGAGATTTATCTTTCCAAACAAAACTGAAAGACTTTATGTGGAAAACATTATTTGAAGATACGAATGGTCCTCTCATTAATAAGGACAATTTACTTGTTCCAAGCGAATATTTAACTTCTTATATGGCATCTGCACATATAGGTGTCATCCAACAATGGTTAAATAATGGACAAAAAGAAACACCTGAGGAGATTGCTCGCTTTTTATCAACAATCGCAGTTCATGGACCTTTTTATGCTGCTGGCTTAAAGAAATAAGCCCGCTTGCTTAGTAATTTCTATTATTTTATTAATAACTTGAAATTTATGTTTCTGTAAAAAAAGCTGTTGAAAGGACTCCCCTTCAACAGCTTCTACATTATTAACGATATAAACGAACTGCACCTGCCGAATTATCATCTGCTTGTCCAACTACTTCAAATTTCAATCCAAATTTCGGTAATTTACGTCCTGCATCTGGGATTAAATCATTTATATACAATTTAGAGTCATCAAACTTCGTTACACCTGGTAATCCTTTGTAATCATATGTTCCGCGTGTTGGAGATACCACTTTCCATGCTGGCGTTTGGTTAAGGGAGAACGCAGCATCTGCGATTTGGAATCGTGTACTATTTTTAACAGTTGGTTTGCCGTTTAGTGTTCCAACAATTGCCTCTGGGTGAGAGTCAACAACTCCTAAGAAACCTTCACCTGGATGTAAACCAACCCAATTATCTGTAAAGCTAGAGTCTGCATACCATACTAGCAGACCTGTATTATATGGTACACCACTGCTATATTTTAACGCTTGATCAGCACCAGCATAGTTTCTCCACTCTAAATAGTAGTTATGCTTCTTCTTATCAAAACCGTCTGCTACAACAAAACCATTTAATTTAAATTTCGTTTCGCCTTCTGCATCATCAGAGAACACAACATTTCCATCTACAGTTAATGTAGCATTATCAAAAGTAAAACCGGTCGGCGCTAAACCACCATCTGTAATGTATTCGAATACTAATTTTACTTTTTGACCTTTAAATTTGCTTAAGTCATAAGACTTATCTACCCATTTACCATCTGTTGTGTCTAGACCATTTTTCACATTTTTTTCACCAATTCGATCCACTAACGTTTTCGTACCATCTTCTTTCACTGCATGTACTTCAAGGAAGTCATAATCCGTTTCAATTTCATACATTGATTTATAATCAAACCTCGCATTTGTTGCATTTGTTAAATCAAACACTGGCGTTTCTAATGTTGTATGAAGGTTATCACCTTTTGTACTATAGTAGTACTTCTTACCGAATGCAGGCTGAATACCTTTCACCTCTTTATCTGGTAAGTTAACACGAATCAGACCAGGACGATTTGATTTCGTTACACTTTGATCTAAATACGTCGCATAGCCAATACCACGATTTAATTTATTATAGTCAACCTCTACAATATTGGCCCAGTTTCCACCTATGTTCTTTTGAAAGAACTCTTTGTTTTGCGGAGAGAAACTCGGTGGCGTTGTTCCTGCAATTTTACCAGCCCAGCTACCGCCACTCATAACAGACCAGGAGTTAATTGGCTCACCTGCTCCTGTGTACTTCGTATCATACTCATCTGGAAGACCTAAATCATGACCAAATTCATGTGCGAATACACCAACCGCTCCGTCTTCTGGCTCAATTGTGTAGTCGTATGCTGCCATCTTACCGCCCCAGTTATCAACTTTTGCTTTTGTTCCTTCAATTGGATATGGTGTTCCAAGGTGCCAACGATGTGACCAAATTGCATCATCACCTAGTCTACCACCGCCCCCATCTTGCCCAACTCCAGCGTGAATGACCATTAAGTGATCAATCAGACCATCTGGTTCATTTTTATTGCCATCACCATTATTGTCATATTGATCGTATTCGTCAAATTCAGATAAATCAATACCACTTTCTACAGCCGCATTTAATGCCTCTTTTACAAAATCACGAGGTCCTTTTGGTCCCATATTATCATGACCGCCATCTCCTGCATCTGCGCCATAATCTGCCGCATTACCAGGAACTGTCAACCACTTTGTTACTGTGCCATCTACTGTATAACTACCACCAGATTGCTCTTCATAATATTGTTTAAATGTTGGTACTTTTGAACCATCAAAGAGTGTAAATGGCTCATTACCAAATAACATTTTTTGATAATGTTCTGGATTAAAATCATTTGAATACATATAACCTGGTACTTGATCAATATTGTTATGCTTAAAGTCCGCAAACTCTACTAGCAATACGAGAACTTTATCTTTACGAACATCACCGTTATATTGTTTTTGCTTCGCTGAAGTAGTTGGTACTTGGCCGTTTAATCCCCCTTTAACCGGCTCTTGTCCCGCTACTGGACCACTAGCAGGTTGATCTGCTTTTTCTTTCTCATCTGCTTTTGCATCTTTAACTTTTTTCAAAAAGTCAGCCGCTTCTCTCGTAACACTATCCCCCGCTGCTGGTTCTTTTCCCGCATTTTCTCCTTTTTTCTTCTCTACGTATTTTTCAACAGCTTTTAATGTGTCTTCTTTCGACGTAGATTCATTAATTACACCGCGTTTCTTGAGCGCATCTGCTAAACGCTCCTCTTGAATTAAATTTTCATCAATGGGACTTAAAGTTCCTCCATTAGACGGCGTTGCCGCATAAACAGATTGACCCCCATACCCAAATGTGCAACTAAGCACAGCTGCCGCCGCAAGCGTAGACAGCACTTTAAAAGGTTTTTTCTTCATCCCTATTCCTCCCCAATATTAAATACGATACAACGTTTATATATTACGGAAAATTCAGAAAATTATCAATGCATTGTCTGAATTTGTAATATTTTTGAAAAAATCCTTTGTTTTAGATGAACATACATTCTGATTCATCAATATTTCAGAAAATATTGATGAAAGTTGATAAAACTATTAAAATCATAAAGAAATCGTCCACTATATTTAGTGGACGATTTCTTTATTTATCTAAAATACAACTACAACACTTCAATATATCCTTCTGTTCCATGTACCCGAATTCGTTGCCCGTCTTTTATTAGTTTCGTAGCGTTCTCTACTCCAACAACTGCTGGCAGGCCATACTCACGTGCAATCACTGCTCCGTGCGTCATAAGCCCGCCGACTTCAGTGACTAACCCTTTTATAGAAACAAACAAAGGTGTCCACCCAGGATCGGTAAATGCCGTAACTAATATATCTCCATCTTCCAAATTCGCGTCTTCCATGTTTAAAATAACGCGTGCTCTCCCCTCAACCACTCCAGAAGAAACAGGCAAACCTACAATTGCTTCAGCCGGGAGATTTTCGCGTTTGTACTTACCTGTAATGATTTCTCCATCAGACGTGATAACACGCGGAGGTGTTAGTTTTTCATATAATTTGTACGCATTTTTTTGTTTATGAATAATCTTGTAATCTAGTTTATTTGTGCGGACGACTTCGTGAAGTTCTTCAAAAGTTAGATAGTATATATCTTCTATTTCATCCAGAACATTATTTTGCACAAGTTTCTCTGCTTCTTTCAGTAATGCCTGCTTATATATGAAATAACGATGAATCATGCCGTATTTCGGATATTCACGATAACCGATGAAATTGCGGAGGTTACAAATCATTCTCTTCGTCTCTTCTACTTTTTGTTCCCCATCCGGCAAGTGCTGCAATCGCTCTAACAACTCTTTTTCTTTTTTCAAAGCTTCCTGTAGCCCTTCTTCAAACTTCCGCTTACTAGCACCATATTCAAAGTCTCTTATATGATTTAAAATCATCGGTATAATTGTAGCTGGCTGTTCACTCCAGCGCGTTTTCGTAATGTCGATTTCTCCGCTGCATCTCATTCCATATTTATTTAGAAAAGCATCGATTGCATCCCGAACTTTTTCCCCGCCTTTAAACTGAATTAATTCATCTAAAAAGCTGTCATCTTCTACATGCTGTAAATACGCAATGACTTCCAGATACGGCCGAATCACATCTGCCACATCCAATAACGCTAGCCCCATTTCTGACGTAATATTATGTTGTACAGATTGTGAAAGTACATCTGCTGCATTTTTTTCTCCTAGCCACTGCTCCATCTTTTCATTAATCCATGATGAAGCATTCATACCTGCCATAATGATAGCTATACTTTGCGAGTTAAATAATACTTTCTTTAATTGCTGAATGTCTTCTAAAATAAAATCAAGTACATCCACCCCTGATTTCGTTTGCATGTTTCGTTTTAATTCTTCTATTGATAATTCACTATTCTTTATTAAATTCGTAACGATTTCCGGATCGTTTTCAGGTTGTTGTTGCGAACTTGCAGGTGGCACATTTTTACTAAGATCCTTTTCTTTTTCATCATCCGATAACAATTTAATAAAATTCTCTCGCTCAATTACAGTCGTTAATGCATCTCGTATGAGCGGATCCGATTTACCTAAAGTGTTTATTAAGTAATCTCTGCTAGCAGGTGAAGCTAGTCTTTGCGTAGCATCAACAAATAGTCTTCCTCCGGCTTTACACATAGGTGCACTAGTCGTTAACAGGAAAAAAGATAAACCTAATGGTTTCATCGCATCGGTCATCATTTGTTGGTGACCAACTGATATATACACGTGATTTTCCCCATCATTTACTTCTGGAATTGGATATAAAGTCGTAATCGGTCTGCTTTGGACTATATAAATTGTATCATCAACTAAGCACCATTCAATATCTTGCGGACAACCAAAATAAGCTTCGATTTGTCTTCCGATGCGTGCTAGTTGTAAAATCTGTTGTTCAGTAAGTGTTTGAAATTTTTGCTGATTAGGAGCAATTTTCTTTCTCTCTGTTCCGCCTTCTTTTCGTCCATAGATGGCTAATTTTTTCGTTGCGATGACCTTTTCGACGATTTCGTCTTCTTTTACCTTATAATTATCGGCAGAAACCAATCCAGATACTAGCGCCTCGCCAAGTCCAAAGCTGGCATCGATTGACAACACCTTCCTATTCGAAGTAATCGGATCCGCAGTAAATAAAATCCCTGAAGCCTCAGGGAAAACCATTTTTTGAATGACAACACATATAGAAACTTGATTATGATCAAAACCGTTTTGCATTCGGTATATAACCGCCCGATCTGTAAACAAAGAAGCCCAGCATTTTTTAATATGCTGCAAAATGTTTTCTTTTCCAATAACATTTAAATACGTATCTTGTTGACCAGCAAACGAGGCATACGGTAAATCTTCAGCAGTAGCACTCGAACGCACTGCATATGCATGTTCATCGCCAAAGTGCGAGAGATAATGAGCTACTGATTCCACTACATCAACTGGAATTTCCACCGCCATAATGACTTCTCTAATCTGCTTACTAATTTCACCAATTCGATCTCGTTCCTCAATTTTTAGCATTGCTAATTGATTCAATAAAGTTTGAAACGCTCCATTTTTTCCGATGACCTGTTCATACCCTACCGTTGTAACACAAAACCCTTCTGGCACTTGTATCCCTTGAATATTGGATAACTCCCCTAAATTCAATCCTTTTCCACCAACGAGAAAAAGCTGCGTTTTTTCTATTTCCTGAAAATCGAGAACGAAAGAACTCATTTGGCACCTCTCCTTACTATTCATGTGTTCTTGATTGTAACAGTAGTAAATGAGAAGAAACAGTCTATTTCGAACGTAAATTACATGATATAATTAAGTTAGGAAGAGATCATCACTTCTATTTCCCCTCTAATTCACTTCAATTACATCACCAAACTTAAACATTCTTTTATTATGAAAAGCAATCATTAGACATAATGGATTTCTATCGAACTTTGTTATGTATTTTTTATATAAATCCATATTGTAATATCTTTATAAATCTTTTATTAAGCCATAAATTCGCCTCAAAAAATAGTAGAATCTGTGACTTTAAAAGCAATATTTTTTGTTTGCACTTTATATAAATTGATATGAATCCCTCTTAATTCTAGGACTAAATTATTGTTTTTAATCCCACATTAATTCTTTTCTCAAATTCGCCAAAATGAATTTTCAAGATTAGGGAACTATAATGTCGTATTAAAATATATTAAGGGGGAGAAAAATTGGACAATGAAATGAATTACGGAAGCGATTACAAGTTTATTCCAGCAACTTCAATTGAAAGTGGTCACGGCATCGAAGTATTACGTGATTTATTTTGTTACACGATTCAAATCGTCAATATATGCTTTGTTGGAAATCCTGAGACCAATGATTTTGTTTTAGTTGATGCTGGAATGCCTAAATGTGCAAATGAAATTATCTCTATCGCTAAAGATCGATTTGGTACCAATAGTCGCCCAAAAGCAATTATTTTAACTCACGGCCATTTTGATCATGTTGGGGGAATAATTGAACTCATCAAGCATTGGGATGTTCACGTCTATGCACATCAAATGGAGATACCGTTCCTGACTGGACAACAAAGCTATCCAGAACCAGACCCAACAGTTGAAGGTGGTATGGTAGCGAAAATGTCTCCTCTGTTCCCAAACGAACCAATTGACTTAGGAAATAACGTAAAAGCGCTACCTACCGATGGAACTGTTCCCCATATGCCAGAGTTTAGATGGATTCATACACCAGGACATACTCCAGGGCATATTTCATTATTCCGAGAAAAAGACCGAACTTTAATCGCTGGGGACGCTTTTGTTACAGTGAAACAGGAGTATCTATATAAAGTAATAACTCAAGAACAGGAAATAAGCGGTCCGCCTCGTTATTTAACAACAGACTGGAAAGCCGCTAAAGAGTCAGTTCTTAAGCTAGAAAAGTTAAAGCCTCTAACCGCCGTTACTGGACACGGGATACCGATGTCGGGTGAATTGCTATCAACAAGCCTCAAAACACTCGTTCAAGAATTTGATAAAATTGCTGTACCTGATTACGGAAAATATATAGATAAAAAGATGCATTAAACGCGGAAATACTTTGTTTATTTTTATATTAATGAATCAAAGTATAATGCAAAATCATCCTTTAAAAGCTTTTAAACTTAATCTGTTAAAAAACTGAATGTAGGCAATATCTATTTTCTAAGAATAGCACTACTCTTTTGGAATAAAAATTGAAATTTCGCAAACACTATATATAATAAAGTCTGCTTCTTACCCAGGCTTTATTTCTTGCCATTAAAGAGCAGTCATAATCAATAACTGCTCTTTTTAATTTTTTAGTATAAGCTCAATTTTTTTGTTCATACTATACTTAACCCATGAGATAGTTATACTCCTTAATTTCATGGATGTAAATTTCTCACTGCAGTTAGCTTTTGCTAACTGCTTTTTTATTTATAGAACAATTACATAAAATTTGTTTTTGAAAATAGAATTATAAGTAGATTGTTATTGAGGGGAGAATCTTAATTATGAAAAACAATATACATGTTTATGTAGGATTGATTTCATCTATAAGTATCTTTTTACTTTCGCTATTATTTCTATATTTTAATCCGTATAGCGATCAACTATCTAATAAAGACTTTTTCATCACGGTTCTTTTCATGTTATTACTCCCCTCTTTTTGGGCGTTCATTTCAATAGTTAAAAGAGAAAATATTTTGATTTTAATTTGCAGTATTTGGTTATTACCTGGAGGAATCTATTTCGGAATATCTACAATTCCAAGTGTTTGGAATTTATATATTTTATTTCTACTTTTTTATTTTTTGTTTGTTTTTCAAATGAAAACTAAACAAAGTTAATTCAAAATGAATGACTCTCCTGTTTAAAACATGTACAAACATCCGTTATAGCTTGTACTAAAAATTCTAGTTCAAGAGATTCCCGATAACAACTTTTTTTACCAATAATCACCACATATTATACAAACATCTATTTCTATTTAGAAAGTAATTCTCTAACAAGTTCTTAAATAGGGGGGCTCGTATTCTAAAACAGACTTTGTATAATTTCTTAAATATTTTAGAATGAATTTATATTAGTAGAATTTAATCAATTTATTAACAATGGAAATTACCATTTAGTCTTAACTGTTTGACCTATATAAACTATAGTTTTTCTCTAAAGATAATTTCCATATCTTCATTTTAATATTGCATTTGTATCGCCTTTTGCACATTCTGCACATCATTTTTTAATAGCTGCTTTAAATCATAAGCTGGATAGTAACCACGTTCATACATAAAATTAAAAACCTGTGCGTGTAATTGTATAGCACTATTTATTTGACGGGTTAAAACTTCTCTAAGTCGCGGTGTTGCAGTTTCAGTAATCGCTATTGCATAATTTCGAACAGATGTCTTTGCTAACCCAAGCAAATCTCCAGCGTAAAATCCAGTGTCATCACGATGTTGCGATTGAAATCCAGGAGCATATGGATAAAACTGTACTAACTCTTGTAAATTGTTTTGTATAGCATTTATAGCTTTAATATATAACGATTGAAGTGCTTGATCTGGTACATTTCTAACTGATTTTTTTAATTTAATTAAACCATTCGCTTGGAATGCTACTAATTCATGTAAATCCAATGTTTCATGCCAAGCTAATTGATTAGGATAAGACATAGATGTTCCTCCTTAATATGCATTCATTCTACATTATGCAAAAAAAATTCAAAAAGGGCCTATACTATATGAATTCATTTCAACCTAATTTATCATTTTTTCCATTCTTCTATGTTAATCACAATAAAATAGACCTAATTCCTCTTCCCTACTTTTTTATATCCTTAATTTTGATTTTCAAAATGACTTCTTCGCCTTTACAATCTATAAATTTAATTTTTTCTTCTTTAAAAATCCACATCATAATACATCCTTTCTTATTTCGTTATAAACCATACTAGTTAGAAAATATAAATGTGAACATTGTACCTACATATTTTTTCAAATTTTATAGTTACTTAAATTTATACATTATTAGATATTAAAGTAACTCGTTGCAGGGGGTACCCATTAAATTATTTCATTTTAATAAAACGAAAAACAATTATTCTTGCTGTGTTAGTCACCTATTTCTAAGTAATTAATAGGCTATATATTATGACTTAGGAGGGATAAAAAGATGACTATACTTTATGATAAAGACTCTTTACAAAAAATTTTTACTACCCTTCCACATTGGCAACAAGAAGCTTTTCGTTCTTTCAAATTGAAAATGACAGATAAAAATAAACCTTTCCCTTGTATACCAGCCCAACACGGTTTTACAGCCAATCACCTCAGATACGGATTCATTGGTGATCCTAGAGATATGAGTACTAGTGCGGATTTTGCTGCATTACTTAAAGAATATACTGAATGTTCTAGAGAAACAGGTCAATACGCCTCATTTATTGTTTTTATTCATACACCAATAGATTTAGAGCGAGAAACTACAGTTGAAGATTTTGAACATATTTATTGGTCTCTTCTTAATACAACTAGCCGTTTGGACGAGATGGAATGGCCTACACACATTCCAAATGACCCTATGGAAAACACTTGGGAATTTTGCTTTCATAATGAATCATATTTCGTTTACTGCGCTACACCCGCCCATGTCAATAGACAAAGTAGACATTTTTCATGTATGATGCTCGCTTTAACCCCTAGATGGGTTTTACAGGGGATTATGAGCTCTGAGAAACGCAGTAGAAAACTAAAAAACTTAATACGTCAACGTCTAGCCGCTTATGATAAAGCTCCTATTCATCCTTCTCTCAAAGATTATGGTCAAAAAGATAATTATGAATGGCAGCAATATTTTTTACGTGATGATGAGACAATTCCATCAAAGTGTCCATTTTCTCGAATAATAAAATACTTGCATAAAAATAAATAATCCCCTCTGCTTTTTATTATTTAGTTGTACAAACTTTAACCACTGAATAGATTTAATATAGATCAAATTTAGTGGGAGGAGCATGTTATACGTGGGGATATTTTTAAGCTATGTTTTCTTGGGTTTATCATTATCTGCTCCAATGGGGCCTATAAATGCTGCACAGTTAGAAAAGGGTATTAGAAGTGGGTTTTTTCACGCTTGGATTCTCGGCATAGGAGCCTTACTTGCAGATGTTATCTACATGGCACTTATTTATTTAGGGGTAATTCATTTCCTTGAAAAAGATATTATAAAACTTTTCTTATGGTCTTTCGGAGCTTTTGTTTTAATCTATACAGGCATCGAAAGTTTAAAAAATGCGAATCAAATTAGCATTAGTAATACTAAAAATGACGATTCAATTATTAAAAGCTTCTTTTCTGGTTTCTTTATGTCTTTATCTAATCCATTAACAATCCTATTTTGGCTTGGCATTTTCGGCTCGATATTAGCAAAAGCCGCTTCTTCTTATAATAAAGAGCAGCTTTTGTTATATAGCTTAGGGATTATTTTAGGTATTTTTATATGGGATATTACGATGGCAAGTACATCTAGTATGTTTCGTAAAATTTTGAATGCTCGTATATTGTCTCTTATAACGGTAGTATCTGGCATATCACTTATTATTTATGGATTATATTTTGGTTTTCAAACTTACCAAATTATTTTTCAATAACTTCTATTATTTATTTCTGACATACTATTCCTATTGTGAAAAGAAAGATACTTCATATAGCTGTATTTCTTTTTCTTGAGATAAAATGAACAATTATAGTAACAAGAATAACTATTCCTAAAAACAACAAACTCACTAGGAAACCGAAACGGGTTGTTTTTTGCAATAATGTTCCACTAACAGCTAATGCAATCATAATAAGACCAATAATACTTTTTATCTGCATCCAACCTTTGGGATTCATTAATTTCCAAAATGAAAGAAGAATTAAACTCCATGTATATAACAACATTAATCCAGCTGCAGTTGTTACATATTCATATATATTTTTGGGTAGGAATAAAGCACTAAGGATAGAAGCACCAAGTCCAATTATAATAAGAATTAAGGCTGGAAAAGAGATGTTTTTTTTATTTTTTTTAGCAAACATTGCAGGTGCATCTCCCTCTTCAGCTAAATTCATTAATACACTTGTCACTGCAAATAATGAACCAACTAATGTTGAAAAACCCGCTAAAATTAATACCACATTTAAAATAAATGGCACGTACGGCAAATTATAATCTTGTAATGCTATTACAAAAGGACTTTCTTTCGTATTAAACTGGTTTAATGGAACCATCATAATTGCCAACCCTAAAGAGACTACGTAAATAATCGTTAAAATCATTAACATTACTCTTCCTGATTTCTTTGCATCTTTAGGGTCTTTAAGCCTTATTGTCATTAACCCCATAATTTCAATTCCTCCAAATGCATAAAATGCATAAATTAGAGAGGACCATGTGCCTTTTAATCCATTTGGAAACCAATCTTTAAAATTCCGCGGAATTTGTGCTTTATATAAACCACCCTTTATAAATCCTAAAATAACCAAAATAGCAATTACAATAAACCCCATAATAGCAGCAATCTTTATAATAGCCATCCATTTCTCTAAACGTTCGAATATTTTTACCCCTATAAAAATAATTAATATAGCCGCTACTCCATATATAGTAGCAAATATCCATAATGGTATTTTAGGAAACCAATAGCGTGAAAAGATTCCTAACGCACTTAACTGGCTACCCATAATAAGCAGTTCAGAACACCAATATGTCCACCCATGACTAAAACCCGCCCAATTTCCAAAAGCTTTTCTTGAATAAATGCGAAAAGATCCTTTTTGTGGATCTTCTACAGCCATTTTTGCCAATGCCTCAAATACAATATATGTAGTGAATCCAGTTAAAATAAGAATAAGAATAATTGAAGAACCACCTATTTTAATTCCTATACTAGATCCTAAAAAAAAGCCCGTCCCTATCGTACAACCAATCCCAATAAGTGAGAGTTGCCACCATTTTAAATCTTTTTTTTCTTTCGTTTCATTATTAACATCATGACAGGTCATATTACTATTCTCCTTTATTCATTTCGAGAATGTCCCTCATGATTACTTAAATACTTCTCAGCAAGCTTTTCAACAACATCAACGACATCATGAGCCTTTATTTTATGGTTTGCTACTCTTTCACTTCCTACAGAAATCTCAACTGTAAATAACGCTTCATATTTCATTTTTTCTGCCCCTTTCGCATCAAATATAACCTCTTATCTTTTATTTCACAAAAATTAATTATGTATTTAAAACCTCGAGAGTATAAAATTTAAACAAATAAATTCGAGTTATAGTTGTAAATCTAAAAAAATTCTAACGCTACTAAGCTTATTTACTAAAAAAATGTATGAGAAAGGAGAGACAGCATGCCTCTCCTCTATATCCATTTCGTATATAAAATTAACGAGTAACGCCACCGCCAAGTTGTTGCTCAGCTAATGATACAAGACGTTTTGTAATTTCACCACCAACAGATCCGTTTGCACGAGCTGTTGCATCTGCACCAAGTTGCACTCCAAATTCTTGAGCAATTTCATATTTCATTTGATCAAGAGCTTGTTCAGCGCCACGTACTAATAATTGGTTGCTGCTTCCACTGTTATTGTTTGACATGTTAATTCACCTCCTTCTTTCTTTAATATGTTAAATTACATGATAAAATATATAGTTAATTAATTGGTAATTACGACCACGAATTCAAAGGTATAATTGATGCTCTTTAAGCCCAAAATAATAGTGTATAGGAGAACGAAATATAACATACGTGCCATGGGATATCATAAATAGACCTCCATTACAATATAAAACGGGTTACGCTATATAAAAGCATAACCCGTTTTTAATGGAATGTTTTATTCAATATACTTTTAAATAGTGGAGGAAAAAAGATGAAACATATTGTTGCTTTATTAATTAAATATACAGCCGTAACTGCGGTATTATTAGTCATACTCGGTATTTTCCAAGGCATTTCAATCCCTAGAGTATTACTAATTTCTCTTTTTCTGACGGGAGCTGCCTATTTAATCGGAGACCTCTTCATTTTACCTAAATACGGAAATATGATTGCTACAATGGCAGATTTCGGCTTAAGCTTTTTCGGAACTTGGTTACTAACATCCTTGTTTACTAATTTAGATGCTACTCGTAATATTGGATTTTCTTCATTTTTAGCTGCTTTAATTATTGGCGGAATAGAAGTTTTCTTCCATATTTATATGCAGAAGTTAGTACTGCGTAATGACAATGAATTAAGAGAACATAATCATATTCACCATGATAAATACGCTATGGAGATATCAGATGAATATATGGATTCTTCCACAATAAATAAGTCCAAGCTTGAGGATACACCTAAAAAATAAAAAAGTGGCCAACGCCACTTTTTTATTTTTGTTTATTACGCTTGGTCAGAATTTCTTACATGTAATGGAGGTGGAACTACCCATCCCTTTTTCTTACTTAAACGTAGCAGAGTTACACCTGCCTGCGCTTTTTTCATATGAAATTGTCCGAATAGCATACCTACATCTTCTCGAAGGCATTTTCCCATTACTTGACTACATGTCACAAGTCCAGCTGCTAATCCTGTAGAAACAGCTGCAGCAATTTCAACATCATTAATACGTGCTCCAGGAGGAATGTCTTCGATAGATGCAACTGGTCGTTCTGGAGGAGCAGGCGGTAAAGCGACCCCATTAATCTTTAAAAGAGCTTTTAATTCTTCTATTTCCGAATTCATATCATTTTCAATTAAGCCTTCTAAAAACTTCTTCAAATCTTCATCACCTGTGTGATTCATAAACACTTGATGGCTTGCAATTGCACCCTGTGCAGCAAGAAGATAACTCCAAATGTCAAATACTTCTCCGTAATGTAAAGGTTCATTTTGAGGATTTCCACTTAATATACCCATTTTTAAATTCCTACCTTTCGAAAATATCATAATAAATATTGATTTCAATATTGAAATCAAATTTTTAAGTATGCTTTTTCCTGCAAAAGATTTTCTACTATGCATGGAAAACACCTTTCCAACGCTGCGTGTTTATTGTTTAGGAAAGTAGTTTACAAATTAAATACTCAAAGATTATGAAAGAAGATTATCAATAATCTTTGAGTGAGAATCTGTTTAATATAAGGTTTTTTATTTTTATGAATACACAAAAGAAATTGATTTACATATTTGCTATATTTTAAGCCAATTTACTTAGCGGTTAGCTCTACCACCAAGTTGTTGTTCTGCCATTGCTACTAAACGTTTTGTAATTTCACCACCAACAGATCCGTTTGAACGAGCTGTTGTATCTGCACCAAGTTGTACACCAAACTCTTGTGCAATTTCATATTTCATTTGATCAAGAGCTTGTTCAGCGCCTCGAACTAATACTTCATTACGACTTCCACTATTATTTTTTCCCATATTGTTTCACCTCCGATGTTTTTAATATGCTACAAATTATGAAATAATAATTATCCTTTTTATGGAAATTAGATTATGAATAAAAATTGATTTTTTTCTTAAAGTAGGGCAAAACATATAAGAAAGAATAACTGATATAACATACTTTCATAACAACACTATGTATACTTTCTAATTCCCTTCAGTAAACAAAAGAAAGATTTCTATTTCACCAAGAGATTAAATAAAATTATGTTTTGAGACATAATCCAAAAGGAGATATGAGATGAAAGCTGTAACCTATCAAGGACCAAACCAAGTACAGGTTAAACAAGTGGATGATGCAAAATTAGAGAAAAAAGATGATATTATTGTAAAAATTACTTCAACCGCTATTTGCGGTTCTGATTTACATTTATATCAAGGCAACATGCCCTTACCTCAAGGATACATTATCGGCCATGAACCAATGGGAATCGTTGAAGAAGTCGGGCCAGATGTCACTAAAGTGAAAAAAGGCGATCGTGTTGTCATCCCATTCAACGTTTCTTGTGGACATTGTTTCTATTGCCAACATGAAATGGAAAGTCAATGTGATAACTCAAACCCTCATTACGATTCTGGTGGATACTTTGGTTATACAGAGAAATTTGGTAATCATCCGGGCGGACAAGCAGAATATTTAAAAGTTCCTTTTGGAAATTTCACTCCATTTGTTATACCGGAATCATGCGAACTTGAAGATGAATCCCTACTATTTCTATCAGATGTTTTACCAACAGCCTATTGGAGTGTAATAAACGCAGGCGTTAAGCCAGGTGATACTGTTATCGTCCTTGGTTGTGGACCTGTTGGATTAATGACACAAAAATTCGCTTGGATGCAAGGTGCTAAACGTGTAATTGCAGTGGATTACTTAGATTATCGGATGAATTATGCAAAAAAGATTAACAATGTTGAGGTATTTGAGTTTACAAAATTCCCCGATATGGGAGAACATTTAAAGGAAATTACACGTGGCGGTGCTGATGTAGTTATTGATTGTGTGGGGATGGATGGAAAAAAATCGCCTCTAGAATTTCTGGAACAAAAATTAAAATTACAAGGTGGAACTCTCGGTCCTATTCAAATCGCTACGAAAGCCGTAAGAAAATATGGAACGGTTCAAATGACCGGCGTTTATGGTGGCAATTATAACGCCTTTCCACTCGGTGCATTTTGGGTTAGAAATATTAATCTTAAAATGGGACAAGCACCTGTCATTCATTTTATGCCGGAACTATTTGAAAAAATAACAAATAAAGAATTTGATCCAAAAGAGATTATTACACACAAAATTCCCCTTGAAGAAGCGAGTTATGGTTATCAGATTTTTAATAATCGTGAAGACGACTGTATAAAAGTCATTCTGAAGCCTTAAAGCTACAATTCATTATTCTTAATGAAAAGATAAGATTACATTTCGTAATCTTATCTTTTTTTATTAAATGCTAAGTATCTATCCCCTATTTTCATCTCACATCTAAAATAGTTATTTTCAAAAACTTTGCATTTTGAGGTAATAAATAATTGGTAAAAACATGAATTAAAGTATTAAGTAACCAAATAGCGGACACGATAACAATGTTAACTAACTTAAAAGAGGTGTACTTCATGTTTTATTATAAAGAAGAACTGATTAATATTATCAAGCCGGACAAGCCAGATCCAGCTGCCGCAAAAGTTTTACAAGAAATATTAGGTGGGCATTATGGCGAAATGCGTACAATGATGCAATACTTCTTCCAAAGCTCAAATTTTAGAGGGAAAGAGAAGCAATATCGTGATTTACTTCGAGGTGTTTTTTTAGAAGAAATAAGCCATGTAGAACTTGTACAACATACAATTAATCAACTATTAACTGGATCTGGTGAACCTACACCAGGAAATGCAGGTGTTGACACAGCACCACTTGATGAAGCGGTTAAACATGCCAATCCTCATCACTTTATTGTAGGTGCTCAAAGTTCATTGCCCGTTGATGCAGCTGGCAACCCATGGAATGGATCTTGGGTATATAGCCATGGGAATTTAATTAGCGATTTATTAGATAACGTAGTACTTGAATCTACAGGTGTACTTCAAAAAACTAGAATTTATGAAATGAGTTCCAATCAAACTTTTAGAGAAACACTTGCATTTTTAATTGTACGTGATAATGCACATCAAAATGCTTTCGCAAAAGCTTTAGAGACATTGGGTGTTGAATGGGGGAAACTCTTCCCTGTGCCGAACTATGATATTAATAAATACCCAGAGTGCAGAAAGTATGTAGACATGGGATTCCATAACGCACAATTTAATTTTAGCTTAGATCCAACAAGAATGGGAGAAATATTCCAAGGTGAATCACCAAGTAGAAACAAAGGAACATTAGCAGTAACGGACCCGCCAAAAGGTTTTCCTGTACCAGAACTTCCTGAAATGCCAAATGAGCATAGTCCTGGATTAAAAGATATGGGTCTTTGAGATTATTATGGCCAACTATTGATTCATGGTTGGTCATAGTTTTTTATAAAGATTCATGTAAACTTGTTGTTAACATGATAAGATGTTTTAATAAATCCTCTTTATTTAAAAGTGATGTTGATTATATTGCTGCTCCTCTTAATTTTGTTTCTATGAACTATTAAACGCCACTGTTACTTACTTATAATCTCCCTACCTCTATTCACATATAAAATCCCTATATTGTAAACAAAGAGGAGGGACTTGTCCCCCCTCTTCTTTTAATTTTTCTTTAAAAGAGTTGCTCCTGCAATCCCTGGATGTGTCATTTCGAATGGATCTAGAATTAACTCTAAGTCTTCTTGTGACAATACACCATTTTTCACACAAAGTTCTCGAACGGATTGCCCTGTTGCAATTGCTTCTTTCGCAACGCGAGCTGCTGCTTCATAACCGATATGAGGGTTCACGGCTGTAATAATTCCTACACTTTTCTCAACATACTCTTTTAAGCGATCTTCATTCGCTTCAATTCCTTTTAAGCAATTATCTGTAAAGGCACGGAAACCGTTATTCATAATGCTAATTGATTGCAGTAAGTTGAAAACAAGTACTGGTTCCATCACGTTTAATTCTAATTGTCCTGCTTCTGAAGCAAGGCAAATTGTATGATCATTACCTATTACTTGGAACGCAATTTGATTAATAACTTCTGGCATAACAGGGTTTACTTTCCCTGGCATAATAGATGAACCTGGTTGACGAGCTGGTAACATAATCTCTGCTAAACCAACACGTGGACCTGATGCCATTAAGCGAAGGTCATTCGCAATTTTAGACATATTCATCATACATACTTTCAGTGCTGCAGATACTTCTGTGTATGCATCTGTATTTTGCGTTGCATCTACTAAGTCTTCTGCACCAACTAGTGGTAGTTCACTAATTGCAGCTAAATGTTTTACAACTGCTTCAATATATTCTGGGTCTGCATTTAAGCCTGTACCAACTGCAGTTGCTCCCATGTTCACTTCATATAAGTGTTGACGTGATTGCTGAATTCGTTTCATATCACGTTCAAGTACACGAGAGTACGCCTTAAATTCTTGTCCAAGGCGAATTGGCACAGCGTCTTGTAAATGTGTACGACCCATTTTAATCACATGATCGAACTGTTCTGCTTTTAATTCAAATACATCGTGCATATAACCCATCGTTTGTAATAAACCTTCTAATGCGTTTAATGTAGCGATATGAATCGCTGTTGGGAATGCATCGTTTGTTGATTGCGCCATGTTTACATGACTATTTGGACTAATATAATGATAGTCTCCCTTTTCCATCCCTAATAATTCAAGAGCACGATTGGCAATGACTTCATTTGCATTCATGTTCATTGAAGTACCCGCTCCGCCTTGGATTGGATCTACGATGAAATGATCATGCCATTTTCCATCAAGAATTTCTTGAGCAGCCTCTGCGATCGCACCGCCCTTGTTCAATTCCAATCTTCCTACATCTGTATTCGCAAGCGCTGCTGCTTTTTTTACAATTGCGAACGCTCTAATTAAACTTTCATGAATTTTATACCCTGTAATCGGGAAATTTTCAACAGCGCGTAAAGTCTGAATTCCGTAATATGCCTCAATAGGTAATTCCTTTCCTCCCAAAAAATCATTCTCCACTCGCACGTTCTTGTTTGTCATTGCCATTTTAATTTCTCCCCCATATTAAATGTAAAACCTAAATAAATCATATGAAGTCATTACCAATCCTTATCAGATTTTATTGTTAAATCGTAGGCTAAAGGCTCTTCAATAATTTTTTTAATCTCTTCTAATTTATTAGTTTTCCCAAGCGCCCACATCAATTTTGCTATGATGGCTTCCGTATTCATATCTCCAGACAATATTACTTGATGTTGCGCCACTTTCCGTCCTACTTCATAGAGAAGTATGTCTTCTCCTTCTTCCAGGCATTGAGTAGTAATCACTACAGCAATCCCCATTTCAGTCAACTCTTGAATTTTCGAAAGCAAGTTCCTTCCTTCAAAAGGTAATCCACCGTTTCCAAAACTTTCAATAATAATCCCTTTATACAAATCTTTTAAACAATCAAATACCTCAGGCTTTGTACCTGGATACAATTTCATAAGAAAAACATCCGTACATAAATTAGTATTTATTGAAAGTTCACTATGTGAGGAAGTTGGCTTCCAATGATATTTCACTTCATCTTCATTTACCTCAGCAACATATGGATAATTCACACTTTCAAATGCATCATAACTTTTTGTTCGCATTTTAACTGCTCTCGTCCCAATAATCACCCTACTATCAAAAACAATAAACACACCGCCAACATCCTCACAGGCAAACCTAAGAGCATCAGCTACATTTTTTTTTGCGTCTGTCTTTTTAAAACTAATAGGTACTTGTGAACCTGTTAAAACAACTGGTTTTCTTAAACCTTGCAGCATATAAGATAACGCAGAAGATGTATAAGCTAACGTATCCGTTCCATGTGTAATCACAAACCCGTCATAGTCATCATAGTGATTAAAAACAGCATTAGCTATTTCTTTCCAGTGCTCAGGTTGCATATTGGTACTATCAATATTCATTAAGATTTTGCAATCTATTTCTAAGTTTCGAGAAGACTTCGAAAAATAATTCAATAATTCCTCAGCGGACAATCCTGGAACAAGCCCCTCATTCCCCTCCACAGATGCAATTGTCCCACCAGTTGCAAGTAATAAAATTTTCTTCATACACAACCCCTCCATAAAATAAACAACGATATATCGTTCGCGTAATGCGTATTTATATTTATCATTATAGAACTTAATTTGAATTAATCAAGATTTTGTATTCAATACGCGTACTTTTTTTCTATTCTTGATTCTTTTTCTATGTTATAATTAATTTAATAAAATTAGATGGGGTATGAGACGAATGCTGGAACGTTTATCTAAATTAAGAAAAAATCAAAAATGGTCCTTACAAGAGACAGCAGATCGACTTGGGATTGCGAAAAGCACCTATGCCGGGTATGAAAATGGTTATAGATTACCTTCATTACAATCTTTATCAAAAATAGCCGATTTATTTGATACATCTGTAGATTATATATTAGGCCGAATTGAACATTCACATCAAAACAAAGATGTAATTGATATTACAAGACTCCTAAACGATCCAGATCCAACACTTTTAATAGATGGAGAAGCACTGTCAACAGAAGAGATAATAGATTTTATTGCTTTTGTGAGAAGTAAACGAGAACTAAGTTCCAAGAGAATAGAAAATATTGAACCAACATGTAAAAGTTGATTCAATAAAAAACGAAGACACTGTACTCTTTAAACTTAGAAATACTTAGACAATTAATTTGCAAACGGTTTATATAATGAATTCTTAGCAGCTGGCCTCATTCGGGGACTTATACTTGGAAACAATCCCATTGGTTATATGATTCAATTATTTTTCATCATTTGTATAGTGGTAGCAGCTATTTTCGGAGGTTTCACATCCAATAAATCAATTATCATGAAACAAGGATTTCTCGCTATTTTAGCGTTACTTGCCCTTTTATCTGTCATATAGAACTAAAACTTTTCAATAAAGGAACTCACTTTTGAAGAATACGCCATTCTTTCTGTAGATTTATAAGAAAGAATGGCGTTTTTGTATGTCTATTTCTGTATCGAAAGAATTTGAAAGTATAACAGAATTTAAACAAGAATTAGCAAAGTATATAAAATACTATAATCATGAAAGAATCAAGGAAAAATAAAAGGAAATGAATCCAGTATTGTACTAGGCTCATTCCCTAGAGGCTACTTAATAAACCGACCTTTCTAACTTTCGGGGGCACAGTCTAGCTGAAGTGCTACAAGCAACGAATTTACTACTTTAAAGTTAAGTGTTTAACCTTGAAGTACTGAAATTCTTTTTTTCCAGACAAAACATACATTATATCTTGATGCTTTATTGTCCTCTTATAATTATGTAGTATCGGGAATTTGTTTCGTTGTTCTTTTATTATAATTATGATTACTATAAGTGATAAAGCTACAGGTATAAAAACGATTAACAAAGCATCTTACTATTTATGAAATTCTTTGTTAATCGTTTCTCTTCTCCCTAATCTCCTGCGAGACTATATTTTTTTGTTAAAATTTTCCATATCTTATTTGATTTATTCTGTAACACCAGATTGGGTTACTTTTACATCAGCTGTTACACGAAAACGTAAATGTTTATAGGATTCTTCCCATTCTTGACTGTTCCATTTTCTTACGTGAGTTCTACCAAGCTTTCTAAGTCCTATAGGATCTGTGTCTTTTTTAATAAATCTCTTTATCAATGTAGTTGCTTTTTTTTCTATTTCTTTTTCCATAATTTTTTCTAATTTTTTTATTTCTTTAGGATTATCTAGATTTTTTGTTTTTGTAAATTCTTGAATTTCAGCTTTAACTTGAATATGAGCATTTATGAATGGATGCTTACTATTCCCCTCCATCTTATATTTTGTTCTAGCTTTTATATTCTCTATCGTGGCGTAAGTATTTGAGGAACCAGGTAGTTTGAATTGGTATGTACCTTGTTTAAAATTATCTGTCAACAATTTAAATACAAATAAATCTTTAGGGTTTACTTTATCAACCATTTTACATCTTTTAAAAAGTGCTATTCCATCTAACTCCAACACATTACCTTTTTTAGATACTATCGGTAAATATGAATCTCTCGCATCATCATTAAGTTGGTTTAAAAACATAAAAAAATTTGTTTTTGGCTGCGTTCCATTATCCATATTTTGCTCCAGTAAAGAGGATAGATAGGAAGCAATTTCTTTTTCTTCAGAATAATTCCCCTTTAATAGTGATTCCCCTTTTACATTTGTAATTGCTAAATAAATTGCATTTCCTACACTAGGATTTCGGTTCAAAGTCTCTAAAATTTCCTGCATTCCCTTATCAATTATTTTTTCATTAAATATAATAACACGCAATTGCCCCAACTCTAGAGGTCCAGAAGATTTTTCGGATGCTCTTGCAAGAACTTCTCTACCAGTCTGGCCTGATGCTGAATAGATTTTCGTTTCACCTTCCCCGCCTCCTTTATAAGCTGAAATCGCAAAGGTTCCTTTTAGCTTACCTTTTGCTTCGGTATCATATGCCGCAACTTGAACTAAGTCAATGTCATCCACAATTTTCGTTTTAGCACAACCTATTAAGAAGACACTTACTATAAGGAAAAGTATCCATCGCTTCATGTTTATCTCCTTAACTTTATTTTGGCGGTTTGAATTAGCCATAATATAGGTAGGTATACATATATATATACAAAGCCAATTTGACCTGTCCAAGTATTTAATAAGTTAATTTTATTACGGTTATTCAAGAAAAATGATAAAACAAAGATGAACAGGATGATAACTGGCAAAACATATTTTTGCTTTATTCCCAGTGCCTCTTTTATACCACGACTTACTCCCCATAATGTAAAGGAAACATTGGGTAATATAAAAAAAGCCCAAACAGAAACAATAATGTATTCAAACCGCTCTATAAAGGGAAATTGTATAATTTTAATCATGCTTAAATATGCCCATATCGCGCTCGCTAGTTGTTTTTCACTAAAAAACGCAAGAGTTAAAATCATAAGGTATGTGTAGACAATAGTCGTTACTAAATTTGCATAGTGCGCATATTTTTGAGACGTTCTTGCCTTTTTAATAAATGGGTAGTATAACAATAACATTTCAAATCCAAAAAAACTAAACATATTTCCTTTCATTCCTTTCATAATTTCTAGGAATGAATGCTGTGCAATTGGAAATAAATTTTGGAAATCTGCATACTGCAAAGGATAAAAAAATGTGAAGATTAGAATGCTTGGGATAACGATTCCAAAGAAGCCGATTCCAGCAACTACACGAAATCCTCCAGTCACAATGTAATAACATAGACCCAAAAAAGCCCCTGCTATAATCCAAGATGAAATGGAAGGAAACATCCAAACATGTACTACTTCGATATAGGTATGTAGTGTTGTTGCACCTAACAATACAATATAAGATAAAAAAATGAAGTTGAACAATCCACCAATCCATTTTCCAAGTACGTCTTGATTGATTGCAATGATATCTCCATTACCCTGATTTAAAATCTGATATATGATCCAAATCATAAGATTAACAGATATTCCAAAAAGCAGCGTGCTAATCCACGCATCATTTCCAACTAATTTTGCACTAATCCTTTCAAAACCAAGCATACCAACCCCCATCTGTATAGTAATAATTAAAAAAAACACCATATATGGAGAGACTTGATACTCAATTGGGATCTGTTTCATAATGCTCCTCCCTGTTAATTTCAATCATCAAAATCATTTCGTGATTTAATTTTATTTTTCTCTACCTCTTCTGGATTAAAACGAAAACGCTGTTTAGATCTTGAAAAAATAGGACGTCGAAACATCGCTGAGATCGGCAAACGGATAATGCTGTCTTTCCAATCTGTAGGGCGTGTAGGATAAAAAGGAAACAAATAAGGACGTCTTAATGATTCTGTACGTAATAAACGTGCTAAAAGCAAAGAGCTTGTTAAAACAATTCCTAATAAACCCAACAGGTGTGCAGATATTATAAAAGGAAAACGAATTACTCGAATTGTATTACCAATTCGATATATTGGTGCTGTAAATGAGCTAAGAGCTGAAAGTGCAACAATAATAATAAGTACATTACTTGTAAGACTTGCCTCTACAGATGCCTGTCCAATTACAATACCACCTACTATACCGACAGTTAGACCCACTTTAGTTGGTAAACGTGCCCCCGCTTCTCTCAGTAATTCAATCGTTATTTCTAAAAAAAGCGCTTCAATTAATGGAGGAAAAGGTACTTTACTTCTCGATATGATTAACGTTTCAAGAAGTTCTTTTGGAATAAGCTCGTAATGATATGTTAAGATTGCAACATATAATGGAGTCGTTAAGACAGAAAACATAAAAGCAAAAAGCCTTAATAGACGAAAAAAAGAGGCAATAATCCAAGGCATGGTGTAATCTTCTGTGGTAGAAAAAAAGTCAATTAATGTTGTTGGAAGAGTGATTGCATAAGGTGAGCCATCTACAAAAAGTGCAATTTTCCCTTCTGCCAATACAGCTGCTACACGGTCTGGTCGTTCTGTATTCAAAAATTGAGGAAATATAGAATTCGGGTTGTCTGCAATTAACTGCATCAAATACGTGCTATCCAAAACGTGGTCTGTTTTTATTAGACTCACCCTTTTTATAATTTCTTGTAGATTTTGATCATTTACAATTCCCTCAATATATACAATCGCAACGGTTGTGTTAGATAGAGAGCCTACTTTCAATTCCTTCATTTGTAAATAAGGTGTTGGAAGCTTTCTACGTACTAAATTTAAGTTTACATCTAAATCTTCAACAAACGCGATTTGTGGACCCACGATATTGTATTCAATTTCAGCTTTTGTAATATCTCTTTTTTCTTTCTTTGCCACATTGATTAACAAGCCATTTAATTTATCTGTATCGAACTGAATAAGTATATAGCCGTTTAAAATACTATCCTGAATATCTTCCATTTGATTTGTTATTTTTGAATTTTCAAAGGGTAAGACAGACCGAATATCTTGTAATGAATCGAAGCTCTTCTCTTTTATATAAGTTAAAACCTCTTCATGAAATATATTTACATCGATTAAGGTTCTAAAATATGAAATGACTATAGAGGATTTGTTTGAAGCGATCTCCAACGTTATAAAATCTTTAGATTTTTTTAGTAATTGCATTAATTCCTGCAAAGATTTTATAGAGTGAACAGGTACTTTTTCATGTGGTTTCAATTGATAATACCCTTCCTTTCAAAAAGAACCTATATATAGTTTTTAGAAATTTCTATTTTAAAAATGAGGGATATTTATATGTCAATATGCTCCTTAAAAACAATGCCTTTTTAACTAACTTAACCAAAATTAGTTAAAAAATGTATTACAAGTAAAAATTTGAAATGTCTCCAAGAAAAATTACAATATTAAAAACATCCTTTCTTTTGGTTCTAAAGAAAGGATGTTTTTATAACAGGCTTTTTCAAGTGTCTATTCTATAGGGTACATTTACCAGTGTTCTTCTCTTTATTATTTCATTAAGTAACATTGGCATTACATTCTGTATGGTTTCTTAAAAAATTTCAGTAAGAGAATATCTTAATTTTGAAGTGTACAAATAGGGAGAGTGACTTCAACTGTAGTCCCCTTATTCATTTCACTCTTAATAAATATCTTTCCCTGATGTGTTTCAATGATTTTATAACAGATCATTAATCCTAAGCCAATCCCCTCTTCTTTAATACTATAAAAAGGTTCTCCGAGGTATGGTATACGTTCTTTTGGAATCCCACACCCTTGATCGATAAAACGAATGCTTACTTGATTATTATCAAGTATATTTATTTGAATCAGAATTTCCCCTCCCATCGGCATAGATTCAATTGCATTTTTTAATATATTAACAAATACTTGTTTTAATTGATTTCCTTCACATGAAATCAATGGAATACCAGGGTTAAGATCGATTCTAAATTTTATATTATGCATCATTGCTTGAGGTTGTAGTAGCATTAAAACTTGATCCATTAGCACACTAATGTTATTAGGTTGCATTTTTACTACCTGTGGTTTGGCTACCGCCATAAATTCAGTTGTTATGCTCTCTATACGCTCAATCTCTGATGATACTATATTAATATAACCCTGATTATTCTCATTTTCCGTTGATTTTAGTAATTGCATGAACCCTTTCATTGCAGTTAATGGATTATTAATCTCATGAGCCATTACAGTCGCTAATTGTCCTACAACAGCAAGTTTTTCAGATTTTCGTAATAATTCTTCTGTTTTTAGCCGTTCAGTGATATCACGAGAAATACTTAGAAAAACTTTTTTACCATTTAAGTTAAAAACACGAACACTAAACTCAGTTGTTATTACTTTTCCTGTTGGAAAAACATATTCATCTTGCAAAGTGAAGGAAGTTTGTCCTTTTTTAATTTTTTCTAATAACCTTACGATTATTTGAGAATCTTGTGGTACTATATTTGAAAATGATAATGAAAGCAACTCTTCTCTACTATATCCAAATCTTCTACACCCAACAGGGTTTACCTCAATAAATCGACTTGGAGTATTATCTTCATTCAGCTCTACTACATATACCGCATCAGTTGCTTGTTCGATTAGTGCACGGTACTTCATTTCACTATCTCTTAATTGCTGGTGTAATTGATGCCGTTCTCTTTCTGCTTGTTTTCTTTCAGAGATGTCTCTACATATTGCTGATAAAGCTATCACATTTCCTCTTACATCTAGTATAGGAGAAACTGTCAGACTGATATCAAGAAGACTCCCATCGCTCCGTTGTCTAACAGTTTCTAATCTAGTAACCACCGATTCTCCTGTTAGAATTTTCTGAATATTTTCAAGTGATTCTTCCATTAAAAAATCTGGTACACAAGGTAATCTCTTACCTATGATTTCTTGTGATGACCACCCAAATATCTTTTCATAAGCTTTGTTGGCTTGTAAAATATGCCCTTCTCGATCAGAAATGGTAATAGCATCTAGATTGTGCTTTATAAATGATTCCAATAATTCTTTGGTAGCGCTTAATTCTGATTCTACCTTTTTTCTTTCGGTTATATCAACTGTAGAACCAACAACTTCAATAACTTGTCCATTTCGTTTAATCGGCCTAAGCGCAATAAGAATAATAGTTTTATCATTTGGCCAAGGTAATTCAAATATAATTTCTTTTCCTTCCCATGCCTGAAGATAGTACTTCATCAATTGTGGAACTAAATGTGGAGGAACAATAGAAGCATCAATAGTACGTAAGCTTTTTCCTACCACCTGTTCAGAATAAAATCCGTTTTGATAATAAAACTGTCCATCACATAAAGTGTGTATAAAGTGCTTATCCACTTTTTTAAATTTAAAAATTCCTCCTTGAAGCTCATGTACGGTATCTGCAAGTTCTTGCTTCGATTTTTTTAATTCTCGATTCATTTTAGATAAGTCCTGTGTTAAATAATACAATCTCTGGTAGGCTTCCATAAGAAATAGCCCAATTAAAAGTCCTAACGCTATATATAATAGGCCTCCTGTGTAAAGTAATGTAGTATTAAATAATACGCCAACTAACCACTTTATTCCAATAAAAACAGAAAAATATAACGATGCACTTTTAAAAGGATGTAGTTTTTTAAAATAAGTTTTAAAAGTAGAAAATAGAATCCCCATACATAAATAAGCAATCACAGGAGGTTCCCAATACTCTCCAATGTAAAAAATACGCATTAATATTATGCTAATTAGCGTAATCCAACCAGCAATACGACCAAAGTAAATAAAAGATAGAATAAGAGGAACAACTCGAAGATCGTAAGAAAATCCCATGTATGGAAAAGAAAAGAACATTAACGTAACTGCAATAATCCCTCCATAGAGCTTTTCGAAATATCGACTAGAATTAATTGTAAACACTTGAATAAATATTGCTGCGCTAACTAATAAAGAAAAAATAGAAAGGTTGATGAAATAATCTTTAATAATCATGTAATGTCCCTCCTTGCATTAAGTGTATTCGACAAAAAAGCTAAAAATCCTACAAATTGTATAAACAGTTCAAATGCATAAATTTTAAACTAGGATAAAATCTGGAAAAGTAAATAAGGAACACAGCAGATGGGATATTTTAATGAAAAATAGTTCAAAAAAGATAATAGTAACCGTTGACTACTATTATCTTTTTTCTTTAAGTTATCGTAATACGTATGAAACTCTAAGGGACGTGGTATGTCATTTCATCAAACAATGATTATATACTGAGTCATGAATATAGAAATTTCAGCAGTAATTTTTGAAAAATAACATAAAAAACAAAACTATCTTTGAAAAAGGAAAAAATCTATATGAATGTCAACTAATCTATGTACAAAAACGTTCACTTAATTTTGCATAAAATCACTCGACTTAGGAAGCTAAGTAGTTCTTCAAGGTCGATAAGAACACCTGTAGATGCTTCAGGATAACTACATAATTGTATGGGTAATGTACTTGAAACCTTTCGGTAAAACCATACACATAATACAACTAACTCCTTGGTTCAATATTTACTTTTTCGCTGAACAAATTCTTTTTCTTGAGCAAAATATTCTAGGATATAAGGAGATTTTTCGATTAACTTGGTGTCTAGTTTATTCTCCAGCTCCAATTACTTCGTTACTTTCAGATTCAGTTCATTATATTTTGTACTTTGTCTTTATACACAACATATTCTTTACCATCCACTACTGCTACTACCGCAAATTCATCATTTGGATTGAATGAAAGCCAATCAGCCCACATGTTAGTATTAGCCCCTCCACTCCACATATTATGAACAGTGTTTTTCGTTAAATTCATAACTTTATAAGACGCATTTGGCGCATTTGTTCCAGTCTTTATTTCAAAAGTGTATGCGTTATGAATTTTTTTATAAAAGTAGAAAACGTTTGATGGACGAAGCTGATTCAAAAAATCCTGTTCTTTTTTCTCTGCAATTTTTATCCCTTCTTGCAAAGTGACAACATCTGTTTTTAATGTTTTCCAACTGTTTTTCGCTGCATTCAAGCTAGGGGTTAAGAATTTATATTTATTTTGATCAGCTTTTTGATCAGCTTTATCAATATGTCCCAGTACACCCGAATATTGAGAATCTAAATCCTCCCATTGCGTAGACATATAAGTAAGAGCAGTGATAGCACTATCAAGCATACTATGCATATCACTAATATTATGAAATGCAACTCCAACTACACGATTCAATGTTATTTTATAATCTACAGTCTGACGCAATTTTGCTAATTCAGGTTCTAGCCAACCTAACTTACCTCTTGCATCACCTATCATTATGCCACCAGCAATCAAGGTTGGAATAAAGGGGATTTTCACCATGTCTAACCCCTTAGATTCTATGTCTTTCTGATATTTTACTTGTCCTAAAAGGTCCTCTAGACGCTTTTGGTCAGCCTCCACATCGGCACCTTGGTTTTTTAAAATCGATTGCAATGTCTCTTTATGACTTCCAAATGTTCTAACATCTTCTCCAATAGCATTTTTTAATTGCATTAATTCTTCTATTAATGCTTTTGCAGACTTTTGATTTTGTTGAATTCCTCCCTGTAAATCTGTAATCCCTTTTTTTAAAGTATCTCCATTTCCAGTATTGATCGCCTCTACTAATGTTTCATAATAATTTTCAAATTTTGTATCGTATTCTATAATGCCTGTCAATGTATCTAAAAGCTGTTTTTTTACTTGTGTATTCCATGTAACAGCATGTGCTCTTGCATTCTTTTGATCTTGTACAATTTTACTAGGTAAATCCGCATTTCCATTAATAGTTATTCCTTCAAAACTCACATCTGGATTATTAATTAGCAAATAAGAATATTCATTCATAGCTTTTGCAAATAAACCAGCATCTTGCAAAGCTTTTTTCATCTGTTCTTCATTTGCTGAAAGAGACATATTTTCAGTGTTCGTTTGTTCAATTTCAATTGCAAAAGTTTCTAGTGGTATGACTGCATAAGTAGTTGTTATAGTTAAAAACGCTGATATAGCGAGTAGTTTATTAGGGATTTTTTTCATCATTTCGTATTCCTCCTATATAAGGTATGGTTTCAAGTTCTAATCTTATTAAAAAGCGATGTCTTTCAAAATGAGTTCTACATCTTTTATCAGTATCGTTTGAACTTTCTTTAGCATCCTTCAAATCATTAAGTATTAAAGAAAATGTATATAATCTACTTCAAATTAACCGATTCTGTTGCAAATTTAAAAAAAGCAATTAAACTACAAGGTTATTTTTTATTCGAATCATACTTATATATAATTGAAAGGCGAAGTCTTTAATGAGACTCCGCCTTTCTGTTATATAAGGATTTATTAATTATTACTTTTCTGTTTAACAGTGTAATCATAGACTTTCCATGTTTTAGTTCACTTTACAACAGAATTAATATTTCCCTATTT
The DNA here is from genome assembly GCF_056738645.1 of Bacillus sp. PK3-067. NCBI lineage: Bacteria > Bacillati > Bacillota > Bacilli > Caryophanales > Bacillaceae > Bacillus > Bacillus sp. PK3-067. Next base: position 3,036,817 of record NZ_CP096490.1, read on the forward strand.
TTGTGGAGTAACAGTTTCCACTTTTAATTCCTTTATTCCTTCTTTTAATGTAACAGCATCTGTTCGTAATGTTTTCCAACTGTCTTTCGCTGCATTTAAATTAGGCTTTAAGAATTTAAATTTATTTTGATCGGCTTTTTGAGCTGCATTCTCAATATGCCCTAGAACGCCCGAATATTGAGAATCTAAATCATGCCACTGCGTGGACATATAAGTAAGAGCGTTAATAGCATCATCAAGCGCCTTGTGCATTTCATTAATATTACTGTAAGCAACTCCAACTACACGATTTAAGGTTACTTTATAATCCACGGTCTGACGTAATTCTGCTAATAAAGGCTCTAACTTACCTAAATTATCCCTTGCTACTCCGACTATAATACCGCCAATTATTGGTAGACCCAAAATAGCACCCTTCATTACATTAAACCCATCAGATTCTAATTGTTTATAATAGTTTACTGATCCTAATACTTCTTCTAGACGCTTTTGATCGGCATCAACATCTGCACCTTGATTTTTTAAAATTGACTGCAAGAGCTCTTTATTACTTCCAAAAGCTCTAACATCATGTCCAATAGAGTCTCTTAATTTAGTTAATTCTTCTATTAGTTGTTGTGCATACTTTTGATTTTGTTGAATTTCACCTCGCAAATCTGTAATCCCTTCTTTTAAAGTTTCTCCATCCCCTGTATTAATCGCTTCTACCATTGTTTCATAATAATTGTCAAATGTTGTATCGTATTCAACAATACCATTCAATGTATCTAAAAGCTGTTTTTTTACTTTCGTATCCCAAGTAACAGCATGTGCCCTTGCATTCTTTTGATCTTGTACGATTCTACCAGGTAAATCTACATATCCATTAATGGTAATTCCCTCAAAATTCACATCAGGATTCTTAATTAACATATAAGAATAGGCATTCATAGATTTTGCAAATAATCCAGCCTTTTGCAAGGTCTCTTTCATTCTCACTTCATTTGCAGAAAGAGCCGTATCTCCATTGTTCGTTTGTTCAATTTCACTTGCAAAAGTTGTTACTGGTGAAACTACATTAGCAGTTGTAATAGTTAATAGCGTCGATACAGCGAGTAATTTGTAAGGGATTTTTTTTATCATTTCATTTTCCTCCAATTTAGGTGTTAAATTTCAGTTCTACTCCTGTTTAAAAGCAATATCTTTTGAAATGAATTCTGCATCTTTATGAATATCATTCCAACTTTCTTTAGCGGCTTTTAAATCATCTGGTATTAAAGAGAATTTGTGGTCTTGCATAGAATCGATATTATCCAGTAAATCTGTATAATTTGCGCCCATTGTATTCCATTGCTTTTGAATATTTGTTAGAGACAATATCGCTTGATCTACAGTCTGATATAAATATGCCAATGTTTCTTTCGCGTTAGTAAGCGAAAGAACTGCTTGATTAGCACGATCTGCTTTCATACTTAATTCTCCGATTTTATTAGAAATTTCATTATAGGAGTCCATATGCTTAGATGCTGTGACACCAGCCGCAGTTCCTAGACCGATACCAGCTGCACCAAGAGCCGAGAGTCCACCAACAACAGCCGGTGTTGCTGTACCGCCAGTTACAACAATAACTACCGCTCCTCCAATAGCTGCAATAACTAAAATAGCTGCTCCCAATCCACCACCAATTGACCATGCTAATACATCATCAAAATGTTTTTTCTGAGTAGAACGAAGTTGCTCAATTTCAGCTTGAAGTTGTGGAATCGTTGCCTGTTGACCTGCTAATATTGCAGTTAATCCACCTTTCCCATCTGGACCACCAACATTATTTTTAAAATCTGTAGAATTTTGATATAGTTTCCCTTTGAAGTCTTGTAGCATCTTAATCACATCTGTAACTTCTTTTGAATTTGTATTGATTGTAGTAATTAAATCATTTATACCCTCTTTTAGACCTGCCTTATCTTTCTTTTGTACAGTTTCTACTAATGTGTCGTAATAATTTTGAAATTGTTCATCGTAATTTACAATATTACGAGCAGTTTTTTGAATCTGTGGCTTCGCTGTATCTAACCAGTAATTCGCATTGATTCGTGACAGCTCTTGATTAAGGTGAATATTTTTGAGCAACTCTCCCCCCTCTGAGCCTAAATCGATATTAGATAAATTTACATTTGGTTGCTTAATCATTGTTTTTGCGTATAAATCCATTACTAGAATATGAGACCCTGTTTCAGCTAATGCTTTCTTCAGTCCTTCGGGGCCTAATGCATAATTGCCTATTTTTTGTTCTTGAGCGGTCGTTTCTTGTGCAAATGCATGAATAGTGTTACCGGTAGTAGCAGTTATAACAGTTGCTAATGTAGCTAAAGTTAGTACTTTGAATGGAAATTTTTTCATGACTATTCTCCTTCTTTCGCTAAATGCTTATAATCTTTATGAATTCCGAAAAAAACGAAATATTAAAATTTATATACTTGTTCTTCAAGGTAACTTATTACATTTTTTAATTGTCTTAATGTATCTTTTTGAGACTGCTCGCTAGTTGTATCAACATTAGTAGATAATTTTGTAATGCTATTTTTTATTAGATTTAAATCTTCTTTATAGCGCTTTAGTAGATCAAGTTCTACATCTACTTGATTTGCAAACGTATGCAAATCATTTTGTGTAAGAAGAAGCATTGATTTTTGTAAATCAGCTATTGATAATTTCGTTGTTAAATCATATATTTTTTGATTTTGTTTCTCTAAATCATCTAAATATGCTCGCTGTTCTGCTGTTAATTTATTTACTTCAGCAAAAACGCCAAATGTTTTCTTAATCTTTTCGGTATCAATGACCTTCATCAGGTCATACTCTTGTGTTTTTGCTGCGGCTGCGGCTGCTATTTCACCTTGTTTGCTTTTCTCAATTGCTTCACGAGCTGCTTTTTTTGCTGATTCAATCTCTAGAGCAGTTTTACCTTGTTCTGTCGCTTCTTGCGCCGCTTTTTTCTCCGCTTCTAAAATAGAGTTGTTAATTTCTTTTCCTTTGTTATACGCTGCCACCCCTGCTTGAGCAGCCGGTTCAATAATTTCTTTTGAAAGACTATAAACTTCTTTGAATATAGCAAATCCCTGTTCATTTAAAGCCCCTGGTATTAATGCAATTTGCTGTAAATCATTTTGAATTGCTTTTTTGGTATTTAATATTTCATTTTTTAACTGGTCTATTTTTCCTGTTCCGTCTGTACTTAGTATGCCTTGAGCAGTTGCCACATTGGTATCAAAATCTTTTAATTTTTTATCAAGCTGTAATTTAAGATCTGTTAATTCATTGATTTGCCGTTGCGTATTTTCTTGATTCGTCATAGCCATTTCTTGAAGTACTTCAAGTCTATCCGAAAACCCTTCTCTATCTTCTTTATTGTCTACAAACGATTTTAATGTCGGGTAATAGCTATTAAATTTTGTTACAAATCCTTTACTTTTTGAATTTAATAGAATTAACTGTGGATAGAGTTCCGATGACCATTCCTTCATATCTTGTTTGATTAGGAATTGATTGGTATTTAAAGCTGGGACTTCCTCTAGCTGTACATTAGGACTCATTAAAGATTGATCAATATACGTTTGGATTAATTTAGATTGCGCACCTAATTTTCGTAATGATGAAGAAATATCCATGCCTTCCTGTTGAGTTTCCGCTTGAACGATTGGTGTTGCGAGAGTATTGATAGGAATAGTTGCTCCAGTTACTATGGATGTTATTAAAAATCCTGTCATTATTTTAGTTTTCATTCCGTACACTCCTTTACCATTGTTTTTATAACTTAATTCATATAACTTGTACGACCGCTCTCGTTGTAAACTGGATAAGAAGGAAAAATCTTTCAGATACGTTAATATCGTTGTTTTTTATTTCTAATAGGATGTAAAGATTTTATTTATCTCTCATTTCGATACTCTATTTTTTTAAATATAAATAACAAAAATTTATTAACTATATTTGAATCAGGCACCCTATGAGTAGTAAATTATTAATTCTTTCCTAAAGTTGCGGTTTAACTTACAGAATCGTGAGGATCAATAAACCAATGCTTACAGTTAATCTTGTCATAACATTGTTTAATTTAAATTTAATAATATTACTCTTAGTTTTATCAGCAAACTCCTTACTAGACTACAAAAGATGGAATTATGCTGTACATCGCTTATACTTTTATTGCGGAATAACTTCACTTTTGTTATGCAGAAACTTAGAACACGTTTATTACAAATTTGATTCTTGACCTCTTGTGGATAAATTTACTATTTAGAAAATTATTAACAACATAATGTTACTTACAACTTCACTATAATTCCTATTAGCGTAACCTTCTCCTTTCTGTCTGGTCATACCAGTTATGTTGTTCATTAAAACATTAAATTTTTAATGCGTAAATAGAAAAATTTTGTCGATTAAGCTCGATAATTTACTGTTAAATAAAAATATGCCCCGAAAAAAATTATATAAATATAGTTATTCATAAATTTCATTTCTGTAATTGTAATGATTACAAATTAATGTGTATACGGTTAAAAATAACTATTTTAGCTCAACCAAGAAATTTTATTTTAGAAAAAATACTTATAGAATAATATAATAGGTCTTTTTATACTTTTTTACCTTTATTTAGTTATGTATAATTGCATAAAATGTAGATATATTTAGTAATATATGTTATATTGTTGATTTTTTTACAAAACATTTTAATATCATTATTAACAAATATACAATATGAAGATATTAGTCTATAAACTTATCATCGTTATAAACATAGGTTTTAAATTACAAAAAAGCTGCAAAGCTTACTTGGAACACTTTGCAGCCTTCTGTCTTTTTGTTTTCTTTAGCAAAATAATGGTTAGTGTATTTTCATTTTTTGGGATACTTATACCCATGTTTAAGTCTTTACATTGAAGACAGCAGATAACAAGCTTATATTACTGTATATTTTTCACGGTACTGCCTAGGAGTCATACTAGTGATTTTTTTGAAAACTCTTATAAAATAACTTTGGTCATTAAAGTTAAGCCACGCACAGATATCTGATAACGAATAAGTAGTGAGTGTTAATAATTTTTTTGCTTCTTCCACTCTTTCCCTTTGAATATATTCGCTTAAAGTAATTCCCATTTCTTTTTTAAATAGTTTAGACAGATAAGTAGGCGTAATTTCTAAATGATTAGCAAGTTCATTCAGAGATATTCCATCGTAAACATTTTTATTAATATGTTTTATACATGTAGTAACCGCGTAAGAATACTTTTTTGCATTGTATTCTTTCACACGATCTGCAAAGGTACGTAAAGCGTCCCCTGACAATCGCTTTACAGATTCTACATTATCTAATTGTTCTAGGGTTTGTATATATAAAATACTATGGGCAAAAGCAATATCTGGTGGCAGGTTTCCTTCTATTGCATATCGAGTGGCTAAGGTAATCGCAATAATTCCAAGGTTTTTTTGATTCCTGAGCGGATCCTCTATTAGCATAAGTTCAACATCTTCTTGCGAAACCGCATACATATACTGTATTAACTTTTTTTTATTTCCTTCTTTAATAGTCGAAAAGAAATCATTTACTAATGCCATATTGTGCGTTTTAGGTTTGTTTTGTCGGCGTTTTAAAATATATAAATCCGGTTTCACAATTTTATTAGGAACTTCCTCTAGTACTTTATTTTTTTCCAAGACAATATCTACATCTAACTTTTCATTGAAAATCATGTAATGTAATAAAATTCCCATATCAATTAATGTAGTTTTTTTAATCTCAGATAAACACTGATAATAGGCAAGTCTTTCTTGAATGTTATCATTTGCTTTAAATTCTTTCTGAAATTTTATGATCATATCATCTGAATCTTTTGGATGTATAGTAGGACCGATTATAATAGTCCCTTTAATATCATCATGATTTTCTATATGAATTAGAACAAAATTTTCAAGATAGTTGTTACTTCGGAAAAGTGGCAAGTTAAAGGGATCGTTTTCTTGATAAATATCAGTAAGATGTTCTTCTTTTGAAGAATAAAAAGGACTACAAACATTATCAGATGTAGAATGATATAAAATTTTTCTGTCTGCAGATAAAATATGTACAGGGGCATTAAATGCTTTATGTGCAAGATCACACAAGTGTTGTATATCGATAGAAGTATTCATTACATTCTCCTTTATAGATCTATAAAATATATTCTGTTAGATATAATTCACGACAAATAATACTATAAAATATCAAATTAGTACAATTCACAACAAAATATTACTATATCTTTTTTATAAAAATCATATATTATTTAATTGTAGTTAGCATCTAAATATCAGAGTAGATAAGATAAGTAAAGGAAATAAGCTAAGTTCTTTTCTTAATTCTACAAGATATAATTATTGAACTTGAGAAAACAGTGAAATACTACAAAATACAGTGGTAGTCAATGCGAGGACCAAGCTGGAAAAAGATTTAAAATACAGCGAAAATAACAGGAGATACTGTACCACCGCAAGAAACAACAGTCAAAGTTCCAATTCAATCACTTATACAAATTGAATTCAAAAAAATAAATACTGCTAATTTAAATATGAAACTGAAAAACTATTTTGCTCCAAATTTTAAAAAAAGATAATAAAGAAGTTGTGAAATTGGAAACAGATGAAAGCGATATGGCTATTTTTGAAGCACTATGCTTTGAAAAGTATAAGGTGGAGGAAATTCAAGTACTCAACTAAACATTTAATTGAGAGAAAGGTCTTTTCATCAACTAAAAATAAAAAAACGAATGGAATTTTCAAAAAAATGACACTATATTACTGGTCGCAACATTAGCTTACTTTCCACAAAAGAGGAAAATATATATAGACTTTACAAATACTAAAAATAGCAAACTAGATAGTTTTATTACCGCATCACATAAAGTGAAACTTTAATCAGTGGGGGTTTTGTTCATCCCCACTGATTATTAGCCCACACCAATCGGGCTTTTACGGGCAAATAGCGAGATAAACTTATTATTAATTTCCAAATACAATAGTTGTTAATCAACCAAAAACTTCAATAACCAAGGTGCACAGTAAATTGACATCAAAACAATTCTTACTACAATATCAGGTTTTGCTTATTCTATAAAAAAAGAAATATCACTTAAAAACTATTCCTTTATATCGATTTAGACATAAAACATTTTATTATATCGGCTTAAGTATTATGGAATTAAAATTGCAAATAACACCAAAACTCTTTAAAGGGTTCATACATCGCTCGTATCGAATTTATCACCTTTCGATACCTACGTCATTAACATAACTAAAAAACATCATTACAAAGGAATCTGAGAGGTTTTTTCAATTCCGAAATTTATTTTTTTGTAAATTAAAGGAAAAATAATCCGTATATATACGGATTATTTTCTTAGTGTAGTCTGTATTGACCTGTTAACTGTTTTTCAGCCATTCGAACTAAGCGTTTTGTAATCTCTCCACCGATCCGAACCATTTGCAGATGATGTGATGTATCAGGTCCCAGTGTGACTCCTAGTTCAAAAGCAATTTCATACTTCATTTGCTCAATAGTACTTGTAGTAGCAGAAATAAGAATTTCATTTGTATCACTTTCGTATCTTTGAATATTTATAAATAACATGTGCCTAATTATGCTATTTATGCATGATCAACCTAATTTATTCCAGTATTTTTATAGGAACCCTTTCCCTCCCCTTATTCCACCAATTAAATTTGAAACACAAATGTACATTGCATTTCAATATAACAATAAAAGCTACAAAAGCAACGAATTTACTACTTTAAAGTTAAGTGTTTAACCTTGAAGTACTTAAATTCTTTTTTCCAGATAAAGCATACATTATATCTTGATGTTTTATTGTCCTCTTATAATTATGTGGTATCGGGAATTTTTTTCGGTATTCTTTCATTATAATTAAAGTTTGAAGTTCTATGCTCAATACTTTTGCGAGGATATGATAGTTATATCCATTGTTTAACAGAGAAATTATGTCATAAAACATAGTTTTTCCACCCACTAATTTTACTAATTTATTCTTTAACTCATCCCCCTTTTCTTTAGCTTTATCAATTTCTAACAACATAGATTTTTTATTTGTCTGCTTAATGTATTGAGTATACAACTCTGGGAATTCTTTTTGTACTTCTTTGTTTAATACTGGTCTATATTTAATCATATAAGTAACTTGTAACAAAGAGCGTTTTAACAAACTATCTTCAATGAGATACGCTACTTTATTAAATAAATGTACATATTCCTCAATATTGGAATAACTATTAAAATGAGCTAATACTCTACTTTTTATACTAAAAGCCTTGCCTACATAAATAATATTGTCATTATAGTCTTTAATGAAATAAATACCACTGTCAGATTTTTTCAATTTATTATCCAATTCTTCTATACTCATAAAATGCAATTCACTCATACTTCTCTCTCCTTAGCAGTGTTAAATCGTAAAAAACAAGCAAGGTTTCTAAAAAAGTACTTAGCTGCCCTAGCATCTCTTATTTTATCTCTTGCTAAATGTCAAAAAACTGTTTCTATGTTACTCAACTATCAATATGATTATTAATAAAATTTTTGATCGTTATTATCTCGCAATTTTATCATGTAATTTCGAGATCGTTTCCTCATTTAAATTACTGTATTTTATCGAATAAAGGAAATATACTACTACCCCAATAGTAATCCAAATACTAAAGTACACCCATGTCCTTAACGGTAAATTTAGCATTAAAAACACACAGCATACAATTGCAACGCATGGTAATACAGGTACAAAAGGTACCATAAATCCACGTTTTAAATTTGGGTGTGATTTACGAAGGATAATAACTGATAGACAAACTAACGCAAATGTCACCAAACTACCGATATTAACTAAATTAACTAATTCTTTCAAATCAATAAACCCAGCTATTATAGAGCTCCCTATTCCTGCTAATCCAGTTATAAAAGTGGGTGCTCCAGTTTTCTTATTAACTTTCGCAAATGATTTCGGTAACAATCCATCACGACTCATTGCAAAGAATACTCGTGTTGCCGCATACATATTGGAAAAAATAACAGCCATAAGGCCAATTACAGCACCTGCAGCAATTGCACCAGCGACTTTTCCTTGTCCTACAACTTCCATTACATAAGCCATTGCCTCAGGAACATTTAATTCTTTATAGGAAACCATTCCTGTCATAACAAGGCATACCATAACATAAATAATTGTACATATGATTAATGATGCAATAATACCGATGGGAAGATTACGTTTCGGATCTTTTACTTCTTCTGCTGAAGTTGCTAATATATCAAAACCCGTAAAAGCGAATAAAATAGCTGCTCCACCCGTAAAAACTCCACTTAAACCGTATGGTGCAATTGGTATCCAGTTCATTGGTTTTACATAGAATATACCAACCGTAATAAACAACAAAATCATTCCAATTTTAATCAATACCATTATATTATTGATTCGTTTACTTTCTCTCGTACCACGAGATAACATCCATGCCAATATCAATGTAATAATTACTGCTGGTAGATTCACAATACCACCATGCGAAGGAATCGTTACTAGAGCTTTAGGTATCTCTAATCCAAATCCCTTTATTAAATTGTGGAAATAGCCTGTCCATCCAGCAGCGACAGCTGCTGTTGCCACGATATATATTAACAGCAATGACCAACCTACTAGATGAGCAACAAACTCACCAATTGTTGCATATGAGTACGTATATACACTACCAGACGCCGGGAGTGTAGAAGCAATTTCCGCGTAACATAATGCTATAAATCCACATATAATTGCTGCAAGTATAAATGAAAAAACAACTGCTGGACCAGCATTTCTTGCTGCTACTAATCCAGTTAACACAAGAACACCCGTTCCAACTATCGAGCCTACCCCTAACATAATTAAATCAAATGCTCCTAATGTTTTCGTTAAAGTCTTGCTTTGATTATGCTCTAACAATTGTGTAACGGATTTCTTTTTTAGTAAATTACTCATATTTTCTGTATCCCCTTTAAAATAAGGTTTGTTCTTCTCGTTAGTGTTGTATATAAATTTACTTAGTTATTAACTAGCCTCATAATATTTCTTTTACATTAAATAGATTTGAAATATTATATAAATTCGCTTCTCACTTACTAGTTAAACTAGACATTTCCATAGATTTTTGCGTACAACGTTTCATAGCTGAAATGATAGCTGTTCTTAAACCTTTTTCTTCTAGCGTTACTACAGCTTCTATCGTCGTTCCACCTGGAGAACAAACCATATCCTTCAATTCACCTGGATGTATTCCTGTTTCCAATACCATTTTTGCAGAACCTAATACAGCCTGAGCCGCAAATTTATAAGCTTGTTTTCTCGGCATACCGCCAAGTACAGCAGCATCTGCCATGGCTTCTATAAACATATACACATATGCTGGAGAAGAACCACTAATAGATGTAACAACATCCATTAGTTTTTCATTTATGACCTCCGTCTGGCCGAAAATATTAAATATGTTCAGTACCTCTTTTATATCTTTTTCTGTAACCATTTCATTAAAACATAACGCAGACATTCCTTCTCCAACAAGTGCCGGTGTATTAGGCATTACTCTAACAACCTTTAACTTTCTACCAAATTCATTCTCAGTGCTCTTAATACTTTTTCCTGCAGCAATAGTTACAACGATTACATCATTTTTTATTTGATCTTTTATTTGGTTAATTACCGATGAGTATAAATCTGGTTTGATTGATAAAATTAAAATGTCAGCACTGTTAGCGACTTCATTGTTGTTAGTAGTTATAGTTATGCCATATTCATTACTAGCATTTTTTAAATTAATGACGTTTAAATCTGAACAAATTATTTGATCTGGAGAAACTATATATTTTTTTATCATCCCACCTATCATAGCGATACCCATGTTTCCACATCCGATGAATCCTATTTGTTTATTCATAATAATTTGCTCTTGCTCCTTCTACTCTAAATTTTATTGATTTTGAAATTATTATTCTAAATAAGGGCTATTACAATTACTTGGTTTATCAATAGAATTTCAAAATTCTCCTTCCTATATAGAGCTTACATATACCTCTAATAACTTCTTTGCTTTCGCTGAATTTTGAGGTGGGGGTCTTACTGCCCGGCAAATAGCCGGATAAAATCATTTCTTTAATCTATAATAAGAAGGACATAAAAAAACAAAAAGTTACAAAAATTTTCAAATTAAAACTTTTATAACTTTTTGTTTTGATGCAAATATAATATTAATTAAGGTATCTCACCGTTTTAAACTTGACGCTCCATAATCTTGTATAGTTACATTTATATGATATTTAATCGGTACCTTACTAAATGTTTGATCCCAATTTTTTTTGACTTTCTCCCATGTTCTCGGGTGTTTAATTCTTAATTGGTTGCCAAAACCCGCAATATCGACTTGGTATTCTTTTTGTATTTTTTTTGTAACATGATGTACTAAGTGCTTTACTTCTTTTTCAATAGCTTTTTCTTCCCTTTTTAAAAATTCATTTTCAAAATCTTTTCCTGATTGCATCCAATTTTCAGACAAACGCCCTTCTGATTCAATGTTTACATCAAAGGAAATATTATTTCCGTTAACATGTGGTATGATTTTGCTTTTTATTGACTTTATTTCGTATATAATGAGTTTCTTTGATTCTTTATCAAAAGTTTTTACCACACCACCATTCCTTTTTCCGTTTATCCATACTACTCCTTCCAATTCCTGCTCATTTAAAAAGCCCATCAACTTTTTTGTCTTCCCTTTAATTACAGCAGCTCCTGCAAATTTTGTTTCCCCATTTATCGAGATTACATTTTGCAAAAGAAAACTGGCCCCTGACCGCATCTTTCCTTCCAATTTAGCGAGCGATACAGGAGGTAAAATCCTTGTTGTTCTATTTCTATTATCTGCAATTCCAGACAAACGAAATGCTGGGATTTCTCCTTTTTTGTTTGATTCCAGTACCTCCTTCGCTAGACCCTTGCTAATTAAGAGCATACAGCTAAGCCGAACTTCATTGTCACGGAGATACTGTTCAAGTAATTGTTCTAAACTGTATGTACGTACAAGACTATCGCTAATAACAATATTTTTTAAATGTGGGCTGAACATTGTGCTCTCTCTTTTCAATGAAAACTCACGAACAATTTGATGAATGGAATCACCGGTCTCAGAAACATTTATATAACGTTTTTGTTGTCCATTTCCTTTACTTTGTGCTTGCGAACTAACAATTTGATAAGTAGCTGTTATAAGGTTTCTTTTAGGATAACCTCCTTCCTCATCCTCTTTCTCAATTGTTGAATCCTTCCCTTTATCTAGTGCTATACCTGCAGTTAAACTCAATTCTTCTACTTCTTTACTGCTCCAACACCCTGTTAAAAATAGAAGAAAAAGCGTCCATAACAAAGCCAAATAGAACCGCATATAATTAAATTTATGTTTCACACTACTCCTCCTTTTAATCGCGTAATAATAAGAAGAAGCAGTGGCAGTAAACCAAATAAAAATAAAGCAGCATTACCGAGCATATCCCCCAATTTAAGTAAGTCATTTATATTTTTCGAAGTCATAGCAATGATGTAAATGATTGGAATCAAAGCAAAAATAAATGGATGAATACTCTTTTTAAAGAGTTGCGCTAATCCTAATGCAGCTGCATAATAACTAATCGTATAGGTAGCAAATATTTGCATAATCCATATTACAAGCAGTAAAGATTCAAAACGTTCAAATATCAAACCAGAAATTTCAAAACTGCGCATAAGGTCAATTGTCGGCCATGTTCTTGTTACAACCCCATCAATTGATAATGCACCAATGACCATTACAACAGTTATTACATAAAAGATTAACGGAATAGAAATTCCAACTAAAATAGCTTTTACTGCTTTCTTTCGTTGTTCCATAAATACCAAAAGAATTAACATAATTTCAGGACCTGTATATGCGAGAGACGTTGTTTTTATCCCATCTAACACTGGTTTAATTCCCAAACCTAATACGGGACGGAGATTATCTATCTCGAATATTCCGATACTCATAAAGGAAATGATTAAAAAAATAAAAACAGTAATAGGAAATATTATTTCAAACATCCGTGCAATTGAATTAATACCACCCATAATCAAATAGAGACCTATCCACATAAAAGGCATAACAATAGCCCATGTGGGGGTTCCTTCTAGTAAAAAAAAGCTTATTACTTCTGCCATTGAACGAATTTGAAATGCTGAAGTTGTAAGAAAATACCCTATAATAAGAAAACTAAGCAATCTCCCTATCCATTTCCCTACAATATCTTGACTGTATTGGTAAAATGTTTTTTCTGGAAACTGCTGACTTAATTTGACCATAATTACTCCTGAAACCATTGCCAGTATCCCACCTAATATCACACTTAACCATACATCTGGTGTTTTCACTTTTTCCACAGATGCTCTGGGCAAAGTAAGAATTCCTGTCCCAAGTATGTAATTTACAATAATAACAACTGCTTGTGAAGTTGTTATTCGGTCTTTAGGTATAGTAATCACTGAAGGCCACTTCCTTTCGTCATCAGCTACCTTTTGCGGATAGTTTTTTTGGTATGCATTATTTTCGGTCGACGTCTCATTATTTTTAATGGCATGCGAACCATAAAATCTTTCCAATCACTGAATCGATATGGAACAGCAGGGCTGGTATAAGGAACGCCAAAACTTTTCAGTTTCACTAAATGACTGCAAAGTAAAAGAAAGAAGAGAATAACTCCATACAATCCAAATATCGCAGCACAAAACATAGCTACAAAACGAAGAATGCGTAACGTAATTCCCACACTATATTGCGGAATAGTAAAAGAAGAAATAGCTGTTACCGCAACAACGATAACCATTATTGGACTAACAATTCCTGCTTCTACGGCAGCCTGACCAATTATTAAACCGCCCACAATTCCCATTGCCGGTCCAATCGGTTTAGGCAGACGTAAACCTGCTTCTCGTAAAACTTCGATAGCTACTTCCATAATTAACGCTTCTATTAAAGCGGGAAAAGGAACTCCTTCTCGCGATCCGATAATAGAAATAGCGAGCTTAGTGGGAATTAATCCTGGATGAAATGAAATAAAAGAAATATACAGTGCTGGAGCAAATAATGAAACAAAAGCTGTCATGAAGCGTAATAAGCGGAGAAGCGTACCAGGAAGCCACCTTTCATAATAATCTTCTGGTGATTGCAGCAGCATACTAAATGTAACTGGAGCAATTAAAACAAATGGTGTTCCATCTAACAAAATAGCTACTCGACCTTCCATCAAAGCACTAATAACACGATCAGGTCGTTCTGTATTTTGAATCTGCGGAAAAGGACTGAGATAATTATCTTCAATAAGTTGCTCTATATAACCAGATTCGAGTACACTGTCTATGTCAATTTTCTGAATTCTGTTTTTTATTTCATCCACCAATTCTGTACTAGCAAGATCTTTAATAAATGCGACGACTAACTCTTTCTTTGCACGTTCTCCTACTGGTAGCTTTACTAATGATAAGCTCTCATCCGCACAGTGTCGTCGCAAAAGTGAGGTATTATCACTTAATACTTCAGTAAAACCGACCCGTGGCCCTCTGACTAATGCCTCCGATACTGGTTCTTCAATGTTTCGTTTATTTGCTTTTGTTGTACCAAGAATAAACACATCTGCTAAACCATCAATTAAAAGAGCTGTTGAACCTATCAATACTTTGGGTATTAAATCTTTTATGTAATGGACTTCTGCTACTTCACTAATTGTAAGAACTTTATTTTTAATATATTCTTTTGAAACAGTCCCCTCCACATAAGAAGATTCATTTTTATATTCATCAGAAAAATCATCCATTAGTAATTTCATAATATGTTTGTCAATTATCTCTTTATCTGATAGACCATCAACAAAAACGATCCCAGCCTGAATATCTGTGCGTCCAATATTAAACTTCCGAAATCGAACATCAGAATTATGTCCGATTTGTTGCTTTATAAGTTCTAAGTTAGAGGCAAAATCATTTGTGAAATGAACGTTTGTATTTTGAGATGGTTTATGCTCTTGTTTCGTTTTACTTTGAATATTATTTTTTTTCACTTGTTTGTCTCTTGACTTCCACCAACTCATTCTTCCCACTCTTTCTCTGACATACGAACCCAATGAAAAAATCTTGAGATAGTATACGGAATTAAAAACAAGATAAAAGCTTGTACAAAGACTTTCCAATCTGGAAGATAAGAAGTAATTATGTTCCACATTTTTATCACCCAATTTATATACTCTGCTAGGATTGAGATTTCTAAAAAACGATATGTACTTAATAAAAAATAACGATAAGATTAAAGAGCAGAAAAGCGAGACATTATGCTTATTTAGTACCAATAACCTAATTAGTATAAAAACATTTCTGACCTAAAATACCATTTCCAATTATAATTTGTTAAATATTATCTCCTTTTCCCTTATTTATATGCCCGCATTTGAATTTCAAATAATATAAGGATCAATGATATTTCCTCTTAAAGAAAAAAAGATGCCAGAAGATAGCATCTTTTTTTCAATTCAACTTACTATGTATTTATATTTTATTGTGAAAATACTCGTTTTTTTTAATGAATATTAATGTGTAAAAAATACATATTCTTTTGTTTTAAGTTCATACACTTCTACCGAATCGATACGGAATTTTCTGATTTTAAAGCCAATATGAAATAAAGGAAAATCCTCTCTTAGAAAAACTATATAAAACCAATAACATAAAAACAATTATCAATCTATCAATTGAAAATAATACTTAGCAAGAGTTTATCATCTTAACTCCAAGTGTATTCGTTTTGCTTCAAAATAAAGAACTTGAATAAATTTTTTCGTATCAATACGAGCAGGTAATGTTGGTTCATTATTCAATTCTGTCATCTTTCTCCTTACGGTAGTAAAATCAAAAAATCTAGAAGCATAATTTTCGAACTTCGGGTTTAAAAAATCAGTAAGTCCAAGGGATGCTAAATGGTTTAATGATTGATAAATTGCTCTCCGAATCCGTTGTTTGGAAGCTTCTATGAACCTTTTTAATTCGGCATCTTCAGCTGAATCCCCAAGTTTTTTTTGAGCTAAATTCATAAAAATCTCTTTTAGTGAGGGAAAGCCTTGTTCCAACGTGTTATCTTGTTCATATTTATATAAATAATCTAGCATATCCATTAAATCTTTACTTCCACTTTCACTGGCTATTCCTAATTCAGACAAAAGAAAATGAATGGAATTTTGAAAATGATTGAAAGTATTTAAATGTTTTTCATTACGGTATTTTTCTTGCACAATTGAATTACTATCCAATTTTAGTACCATATTAAGCGATTCTTGAATGTTTTTTATTGATTTTTCCAAACGAATTCGTTCAATGACTTTCCGAACAACTGTTAATACTTCAATCCGGTTAATTGGCTTAATAATATAGTATTCAACACCAAGCGAATAAGCTTCAGCAATTAATTCTTTTGATTCTACTTGAGAGACCATGATGATTTTCCCTTTAAACGAAGGCTTTATTTGACGAATTGTTTTTATTCCATCTTGATTCGGCATTAACAAATCGATAAATAAAATGTCTATATTTTTAAGGATTACCATTTGTTGCTCTAAAGATAAACCATCCTCAGCTTCTCCTATAACCTCCCCAAGATCTTCATCCTCGATAATTTGAGCCAACATTGAGCGAACCGCTTTTTCATCATCTACTATATAAAAATACATAGAATCACCCTTTCGAAATTATATGATCAATCCCTAATCTAATTATAAAAATTGATCCTTTTCCTTCGGTTCTGTCCTCAAACGTAACATCACCTTCAAGTTGTGCGACCATTTCTTTAACATACGATAATCCGATACCTGTCGATGGGTTGCCTAAATCATCATATTTAGAAGTAAACCCAGGCTCAAAAATTGAATCTTTATATTTTGAAGAAATACCAGGACCATTATCGCCTATTTGAAATTCAACAAAATGGTGGTCTTTATTAATGTCAATTGTGATGGTTCCCATACCTTGGATAGCTTCTACAGCGTTTGTAACGATATTATTTATAATAGATAAGATTGTGTAAATATGATAATGAGGATGCACACCATCAATTTTATACACAAATTGGATGTCTTTCTCTAGCAACCGTGCATATTTCGTATTTGCCCGTATAATGATATTTACTAGTTCATGCACAGACATATAATCTGTAAAACTTTCATCAGAAATTAATTTTGAAAGTCCCGCAAAAATACGTTGGTTATCCTTTTTAACATCATGGACCTCACCAGCAATTTGTAATGCCTGTTGCCTTAAATCCTCAAACTGAAAATCCATCTGTTTGTGCTCAAAAGAGTCTAAGGTTTTATATAAATCATAGGATTTTTTTGTTATATTCTCAGCATCTTGTAATGTTTTCTTTAAATGAACAGCATCTTCATATAAATTAGAGATGAGCATGAGCATGTGTTCATTTTGCTTCTTTATATGTCTCTCCCTTGATTGTGCTTCATACAATTTCATCATATTGAAAAAGCTTAGAACTATAAAACTATGGGAACATGCGATAACAATGATCTCATTTATTGCCTCGGATGTGATCGATGTTTTTAATACGAAATATTGAATCATTAATTCCACACAGTCTGACAGTATTTCAATCATGCAACCAATAAAACCAATCATTAGTGGTTGATGATAAAAACGTTTAATTTTTGCTAAATGAAAGAGATACGAATAAGTAAAATAAAAGAAAAAACTAGGATAGTGAGTATGAAAAGCGGCTAGCCAATCCATATTTCCCTTTATAATGACATCCATTGAGATACGAAATACTACCACGACTATCGCTGTTAAAAAACCCGGTAAAAATGCTGGAATTCGTCGAAACAATAACAAAAAAAAGAAAAATGTTGGTGCGCCAAAGCTCATTCTAAATGTTTCATTTAAAGGAAATGACTTTATTTCACCTACTAAGGGTACTGTAAGTATCATTAAAACGAGAATATAGATGTCTTTTTTTACTAAATTACTAAGATTCAAAATAATCACTTCTCACTTTCGCCTAACAGTCAGTATACAAACCTATTTGCATTAATACAATACTTACTCTATTTTTTTCAAAAGCTGATAAATAAGATATAAACGAAAGCATTATAGATTGTGAGTATTCATTACACCCTTCTACTTTAGAAAGATACTTTATAACTCAAAAATGTTCAGACACAATATAAGGTCTGAACACTTTTGGACTCGCTCTAACACCAAAATATCTGTGCTCCTTTTTAAAATATACTTAAATCCCATTCTTTTGCAATATGTTCTAACAACATAATTCCTGGTAAACTATTCCCATATTCATCAATGGCTGGTCCGTAAATACCAATACCACATCCATCTTGGAACGATAAATCCTTCCTAGATTTTGAGGGAACAAGTGTCATAATTCCGCCGGATACCCCACTCTTAGCTGGTAATCCAATGAAAGCAGCAAATTTTCCAGAAGCATTGTACATTCCACAAGTTAGCATTAAAGCTTTTGTTAACCTAGCTACTTCTTTAGGGAGCACTTGTTCTTTGCGAATAGGATGATATCCATCATGTGCTAGTATAAGCCCTATTAAGGCAATATCTTCTGTATTTATTTCAATCGAACATTGTTTTAGGTAAACCTCTAGTGTCTCCTCCACATCTGATTCTAGAAAACCATTCTCCTTTAAATAGTATGCTAATGCTCTATTACGATGAGCCGTTTCCCATTCTGATTGAAATACTATTTCATTAATAGCGGGACGCTTCTCTATCATTTTTTCAATTAATACGTATAGAGATTCTAATTTTTCTTGCACCGATGTCCCTGGCAAAAGTGAAGCTATCGTAATCGCTCCAGCATTGATCATAGGATTAAAAGGTTTTCCTGGTTTATGTATCTCTAAACGAATAATTGAATTAAAGGCATCTCCAGTTGGCTCTACGTCAACTCGTTCTAATACATAAGAAATACCGCGACTTAAACAAGCGGCTATAAAACCGATTACTTTTGATATACTTTGTAATGTGAAAGGTATCTCCCAATCTCCTGATTTTATCATTGTTCCATCTGGCTTTACTATACAAATACCTAACTGCGATACATTTATTTCCCCCAGAGCGGGAATATAACTGGCGCTTCGTCCCTTAGCTGCATACGCTCGATAATGAGCTACCCATTGATCTAAGCAAACTTTTTCTTGACCCTCAACTTGAACGCTAGAATCCTTTATCATTTAATCATATTCCCCCGTACTATTAACTTTATATAGAATGATTTTTTCTTTACTATAATCAATAATATTTGCACTAGAACCAAGAAAAATATTCAGACATATTGCAGTCTGAATATCCTTCTTATTACACACTTTTCTTTTTTGAAGTTTTCTCATAACTATCCCAACATTCAATATTTTCAAGCCCTTTAATGTTTTCTTTATAAAAAATAGGATCTTTACCAGCTTTTTTCTGGTTTATATAATCTTGTAACGCCGCAAATGCTACTTTTGAAAGTAAGGTAATAGCAATTAAATTAATAATAACCATAAAGCCCATAAATAAGTCCGCTAAATCCCATACAATTTGAATCTTTGCAACAGAACCAAATACAATCATAGCCAACACACTTATTCTGTATATCATTAACCACACTTTACTTGTATGTAAGAAGCGAATATTTGTTTCACCATAATAATAGTTGCCAATTAACGCACCAAATCCAAATAAAAAAACAAAGATAGCAAGACAACCCGATGCCCAAGGACCTATGTGTTCACTTAATGCTGCTTGTGTAAGTGCAATACCATTTAATCCCGGTTGTTTATATGCATCAGACAGCAAAATAATAAAGGCAGTGCTAGTACAAATGATCAGTGTATCCGTTAATACACCAAATGCTTGAATCAGTCCTTGTTTCACCGGATGACTTGTTGTTGCTGTTGCGGCAACGTTTGGTGCACTTCCCATACCAGCTTCATTTGAAAATAAACCACGTTTAACTCCATTCATAAGTGCTGCACCAATTGAACCGCCTGCTATTTGTTTAAAACCAAATGCGTTTTGAACAATAAGAGAAAGAACTTCCGGCATTTTTGATATGTTGGTAACTACAACAAATAATGCAACTCCAATGTATAATACCGCTAAAAATACCACCTTGTATTCAGCCATTTTTGCAATACGTTGTACACCACCAAAAATAATCGCAGCGAAAGCAATGGCCATGATTATCCCAACTGTTAGACGATCTGTACCAAATGAGTTTTGAAAAGCAATTGTAACTGTATTTGATTGTACTGAATTGAATACAAGTCCAAAAGTAATTGTGATTAAAATAGAGAATAATACTCCCATCCAACGTTTATTCAACCCTTTTTCCATATAATAGGATGGACCACCGCGGAAACCAGTTTTATCTTTTACTTTATATATCTGTGCTAATGTGCTTTCGACAAAACTGGAGGCCGAGCTAATAATAGAAATAATCCACATCCAAAATACAGCTCCAGGACCACCTAATGCAATTGCAATCGCAATTCCTGTAATATTCCCTGTTCCAACGCGGGCTGCCATACCAATACAAAACGCTTGAAAAGGAGAAACTTGATCTTTAGCACCACTTTTTCCCTCCATTAATACACGGACCATCTCTTTTAACATTCGAAACTGTACAAAATTCAATTTAAATGTAAAATAAATTCCGCAAATAACAAGCATAATAATTAACAATTTAGACCATAAAAAATCATTTGTTGATCCGACTAAATCTACAAAAAACCTTTCCATATCATCACTCCATACCAAAATTTATCTATCATAATCTATATAAAATCACCTATATTTCCTGGTATAAATACCTCTTTCATATTCAAATACAACAAGGATAAAAATTTTCTATATGAATCGGATTGGCCTGTTTAAGCAAACATCACAACATGTAACCGTAAAACTGAAATTTTGAAGTACTTAACAATTATACAAACGGATGCTCTACCCCTTTCTGCAAAACTAATATTTTTATCCACTAACATTGTTGTACTACTATGTTTGTTTCGTTTACCGGTGATTTAAATCATAATAATCAATAGTGATTAAGTGGTTTTTTGTTAATCTTCTCAAGAACATGGAAATATCTCCTTTCTCACTACTAATCTCAAAAATAGGCTAGGTAAAAACTTCGCGAAAAACTCTATAAAGCGCTTTCACTATTCAACTAAGAAAATCTTGTCTTTAATTTATAATTAAAAGTACAGAATGTTACGAAAAAGTACAGATTTTTATAAAAACAAAAAATATTTTAAGTTTTTTCCATCTAAAAAACACTGAGATTTTGTAAATTTTATACAGTATCCAAACGTCGCAGATTCTGTTCTACCTAACCTTTGACAAGCCTCTATTTTCTTCATAAAAAACATGCATACTTTTTCTCTTTTAGAACTTCTTATAAAGTATTTGAAATCAAGAATCAATAGAATATTATAAGAATATTAAAAAAATAAAGCATTTAATTTATTTATGGTATCATACAAAAAACATTTGTTTTCTCAATTAATCCCCCTAGCTGGATTCGTCTATATTGCACATATTTACAACATGAAAGACACTAAGCAAAAAAGGATTTTATTGAAGGGATGAAACATTACAAAACTCTTATTTAGGAACTTATGACATCCTCTTTTCTAGCAATATCGAGTTATCCCAAAAAACGTATATTTACTAACATAGATTACAGGTGGTGTATTGTGAAAGAAATAGTATTCGTTCAAAATAAAAAAAGACTCCTTATGAAATTCGGATTTTTAAAAAAAGATTTAGTACTTACCATTTCACTAATACTAGCAATTGTAAGCTGCTTAATACATTCGCCAAAGATCGAATATATTAACTTTGAAGTGTTAATTAGCTTATTTAATCTAATGGTGGCCATTAAGGCCTTGGAACAGCTAAAGATATTAGACAAACTTGCCGTTGCCATTTTAAATAAATGCAATAACAGCAGGTCAATATCTATTATTCTAATTTTGTTATGCTTTATTTGCTCCATGTTTGTAACAAATGATGTCGCTCTTCTCACTTTTGTACCAATAACACTTGTCATTAGTAAAAAAACACAAATGAACATGATGGATACAATCATCCTGCAAACAATTGCGGCAAACATCGGTAGTAGCTTGATGCCTATGGGAAACCCACAAAATTTATACCTATACTCTTACTATGGAATTAAGCTCATCCCATTTTTAGGTTCAATCCTGCTTTTAGCTGTACTTGGAATTAGTTTGTTATTTATATGTACTCAAAAACTTCAAAAAACAGATTTGAAAATAGAACTACCTGTTATTACCGTGAAAAATCGAAAAAAAGCTACCGTCTGGATTTTAATACTTATCACTATCATTGCATCTATTTTTGGTGTCATTAATTATTACATTGCGCTAATAGTTACATTAGTGGCAGCATTTACATTAGATAGAAACTTACTATTTAAGATCGATTACTTTCTTCTAATAACCTTTGTCTGTTTTTTTATTTTCATCGGAAACATTTCACATTCGGATGCACTGGAGACATTTGCTCGCGCTAATTTAAGAGGAGATACTTCAGTCTTCTTTAGTTCCATATTTTTGAGTCAATTGATTAGCAATTTTCCTACTTCAATTCTTCTATCAAACTTTACTTCTGATTGGAAAGCTTTATTACTAGGAGTAAATATTGGAGGGCTTGGAACAATTATCGCATCTTTAGCCAGTGTAATCTCCTATAAACTATTCATTCAGGCCAATGTTAAAGAGAGTAAGGCGTATTTAATTAAATTTAGCATTTACAACTTTTCATTTTTAATCATACTTACATGTATACAATACTTTATGTTTAAATTTCTAAAAATTTTTTAAAAAATTAATTCCTTTAGAAAAACCCAAATTTCTCAATTTAATGCTGAGATATTTGGGTTTTAATATAGGTATGTTTAAAGAGCTACAACAAAGTTACCATCAATTTAATATTTTGAGATGTTCTCACAGCGAAAATCTTTTAGCTTTTACGTTGTTTATTAGATTTCAGTTCATTTTTGAAGTCTTCTTCACAAAATCCTTAATGTCCCTCAATTTTTTCCTGCTAATATTATCTTTAATGGTTGAATCTATTTCAATTTTTAATTTTGCAAATGCTGCTCCTACACAATTATAGATACTTAATCCAAAAGCAAGATGTCTTGCAGTACCACTAAATGCCTTTTTAATATCAATGTCAGGACGATAAACGTTGAATTTATCAGGCCTTTCAAATACGTTAGAGTCACAATTTGTTGCACCAATCATACAGTAGTATCCACATAACTAGTTACATTCTCCTTTTTTCTATTGTTAATAGCTTCGTAATAAAAGCTGTTAAACAGCAAAAGTGCGAAGTCTTAAATTAGACTTCGCACCTTATACAAATTTACAATCCGTGAAGATACCAATACAAATGCAATACTAGATACATACTAATCACTCATTATATCTGTTGCTCTTTTAATTGGCCAATGTATAAACAAATCCTTTTACTTAGCCATTCTTCATGATTGGCTTGATTGTTTCTAGATACTTAATCCCTCTATACTCTTTCAAGCGGTAATCCATTCCGATGGAAATTACAAATGACAAAATTTATCCGTTTTTCCTACTTTCTAAATTCAGCAAGTAAAATGTTCTTAAAAACTTCCGGGTTATTAAGGTTTAAACTGTTCGAATTGATAGCGAGTGTATGTTTACCTCCAAGTGTTCCACCAGCAAAAGTGGAAAACCCTGGAACGGCACCCCTGTGTCCCCATACCGAGACACCGTTCGGAAGCTTAATTTCAAGTATTCCAAGACCATATCCGGTTCCCTCTCTATTTGTAGGAACTGTAGTAAGCATTTGTTTTAACTGCTGTTCCTTCAGTAATTTGCCACCTAGTAAGCAAGAGAAGAATTTGTTTAAGTCGTCAGCAGTAGAAATCATATCTCCATCCGAGCTACCTGGGTTAATATAAGTAACATCTTTTAGCTCACTCGCTCCGTCTAGTTGCAAGTAGCCACGGGCATGCTTGGTGCCTGGAATCACGCTTGAATTACCAGGTAGAAATGTATTTGACAAATCAAGCGGTTCAATAATCCGATTTTCAACCTCTTCCGCATAGCTGTTTCCTGTTACTTTTTCAATAAGGATTCCTAGTATTACATATCCTGTATTTGAATAAGACCAACCCTTTCCTGGTGCAAAGTCTGGGGGAAGTGAAATCCCCATCTTTACAAATTCTTCAGCCGTATACGATTTTTTTATATCCGTAATATCGAAGTCTTTTGAATTTATATAATCAGCAATACCACTTGTATGATTCAATATTTGACGGATCGTAATCTGGTTACCATCATATCCGTTTCCTTGAATAACGCCAGGTAACCATTTTTCAATGGAGTCGTCTAGATTCAAACGGTTCTCTCCAGATAATTGAAGTAGAACTGTTGCAATGAACGTTTTCGTCACACTGCCAATGCGAAAGCGAAAATCTGCTTTCATTGGTTTCTTAGTTCTCAGATCCGCTATCCCAGCCGTATAACTCCAAGTTTTACCACCCTTAGAAATTTGAGCGAGTATTCCTGGGTATCCAAGTTGCAGTTCATCTCGCATTGCTTTCTTAACGGAAGTACGATCGCTTTGCGTACTTGTTTGTAACGAACTAGATACATTTTGCGTAGGTTCTGCTTTTACAACTGATGTTGGTGTTATGTATAACAGGGAACTTCCACCTATTAAAAGTGCTAGACTTGCACATGTAATTTTACTGCGTGTTTTCATAAAGAATTCCTCTCTTCTATTTAAATTGTATTGATGGCTAATAGCTGTCTCATATACGAACCACACAGCTATCAACTCTCCCAATGATAAAAGTCAACACTGAATTTGCAATCAACGTACTAATCATTATTTTCACAAACACCATTGTGTTCTAACAATCTCTAAATCACTCTTTTTCCACATACATATTAATCATAGAAATTACTTCTTTTCCTTAAAACACTCTTGTTACTGATTATTTGTTTTATATGTAGGCCGTACTTGTTCCCCCCTTCATGCCTCCTTATATTTTTATCCTACACAATGAAAATCTCTTTTTTCTTACCTATTCCTTACAAATTCCTTACATACAAAATCACTTCTACAATAGGATTGAAGTAGCATCTGTGCCCGAAAGCGCAAAAAACACCGATGCTTTTCGCTTCAGTGTTTTTGCGCTTTACATATTGTAAGATTCGTTTTACTCTTAACAGGTTAAACTGCTGATTTTTTCTAATGCGATTATTCTTCTTGCTATATAAAACAAATTTCATTGTGTTATATGAAACACTATGAAATTTGTCATTAAGGCACATGATTCTAAATTTATTGATGTACTTGAGATGGACTCACTTTTTGAATTTGAACAAGTATATCAAACGCTTTACCTAATGATATATCAACAGTTTTTGGTATATCAGGCCCTTCGGTAGTTATTCCAGCGAAAATTGGATGTTGTTCGTTTAACCAAGTTTTTGTCACGCCGTTCGCCTTACGTAAATCAATAAAAAATTGATCTTTTTTAACTTGTCCAAAGATGTAGTTATAACTGTTTGGATCATCCGATTTTAATGTTCCATAGGGGCCAAATTCACCATTGCTATTCTTCACATTGTATTGTCCTTCATAAACTGACGTTCCAATAGATACGTACCGTTTTCCGTAATATTCTGCTAAATGCTGCCCTGCTACTTTAGGGTATATAAAAGAAAGCATATTTGTTTTCGAAACGTGTCCATTATGTCCCCATACAATGGTTTTTCCTAAATGTTCTTCAGTCCACTTCGCATTTTCATACATTGCAATATCATGTTTCAAATAAAAATCCGCTGGTTTATCAGGAGGTGTCGCTAACATTGTAGTAAACTGTTCAATAATACGAGCATTTTGCTTTATCCATACGAACTCTTTAGATTTCCCATTTAAATGACTTTTATTTTCCTCTAATAAAGCACTAATTTGTTTAGCATCTAAAACATACTTTTCTTTTTCTTCTTTCGTAAGGCTTTCAAAAGTATTCATATCCTTTGTTACAGGAATAAGCCCTTTTATCTTCTCTTCTACTCTAGGCAACAGTTTTGAATTATTCGCTTTAATATATTCTATTATATTATTATAAACATTTTCGTTTACTGATTGAATGTCCATCCCGATGACACGTACTTTCGATTTATGTTTTGGATTAGCATTATATTGCCGAATCCAATCAAGTAAATCTAGCATTTCTTTCGTCTTAAATACAGGTGTTAGATGTTGGCTTGGGTTTCCCTTACCAGTAAGAACATATCGATCAAGTTCCAAGGCCCTGTCCCATCCCTCTTCTAAAACTAGATTGGTAAAGCCCTTTTCAGATACTAAATACTTAACAATGCGGTGTTTCATCGTAAAAACTTCATGAGCCCCATGCGTAGCTTCACCTAAACCTACAATTGAAGCTGAACCTACCATATCCTTAAGTGGTTTCAAATCATTAAGAGATGCAGTTGGATTAGTTGTTTTTAAAGGCTTTGCATGTGCTTCTAACCATTTCGCTATTTGATTTGTATTATAGGGAGCTGTAACAGAAACCTCTGTTTTCGAATCTGCATAAGTATTTCCTACAAAATGAGTCATTGTTATAGCAGAAACAACAATTGCAATAATCATTTTCTTTTTCATAAAAAACCTCCTGAAATATTTACTTATAGCTTTTTGACATACTCTGCCAACTTCCGTTTAAAACATTCATTTTCTTATTACTGTTAAGATACATTTATTCTAGTTCCTAAAACTCACTTATTTCTTAATAGGTTCTTAAGAAATTCTTAATTCATTTATACGAATATAAAACTAAATAAGCTTCAATTCATTGTATTGTAAATTCCTCATTGCATAACATTATAATGTACAGATATTCGTTATAAATGATGTTATCTAAAGTATTCAATTTCAGTATGTATTATTAACGTAGTTAATATATGGTTAATATGAAGTTCCAAATTTTGATTGTTTGTAGTCTCTTTATCATAGAGTTAATTTAGGGGTTATTTTTTGTTCACTTCATTTTTTTCGGCACTCTGCATCTAGACGGTATACCCATTGGCCACAGTTAGACTATTTCAAATCAAAAAAATAGATTACCTGCACACTAAAGAGTATAGCGCACAGGTAATCTAGTTGTTTTTGAGATTAATAAAAAACTAATTTATCTTTTGAATTCTTCCATCAATAATAGACTGAATTGGTTCTTTTGATTTTTTTATATAATCTACTAATGCTTCAAAATCAGTTGGTCCTGTTTCAGCATCTTTACCGTTTTTAAAGGATACAAATCCATCTCCACCTGAAGCTAGAAATGCGTTCGCAACGACGCTGTAAGTTTTAGAAGGAATAATTTCTTCTCCATTTGTTAAGCGAATACTTGTTACTTTTTCTCCATTAGGCTTGTTCGCATCCCAAGTGTATTGGATACCTGAAATTTGAAGCATTCTTGTTATGTCTTTTTGCCATTGTTGATTTAAAATATCACGAATGTCTTGACCTGTTAAATTTACTTTTATTAATTGATTTCCGAATGGTTGAATACCATATATCTCTCCCCATGTAATATCACCAGCATCTAAGTCATTACGAATACCACCAGGATTCATAAGTGCAATTTGGGATTGCATTGTTGTACGCTGAGCATCAGCAACTAAATTTCCAAGAGTAGATTCACCAGCCATATTTTGTTTGCGATCTAGTGGAGCGATAGACTTACCTACAACTTCATTAACAAGAGGTGCGATTTTTGCTTGATATTTCTCCATCTTCTTCTTTATTTTTTTATCAGGCTCTATGCCTTCATGATAAGTTGTAACAATTTCTGCTTTTTTCTCAACAATATCTTGTGTCTTACGATCAATCTTTACATCAACATCAGCAAAAGCCATACCATAAGAATTTGCTTGTACGACAAGTTTATTATTAACAGTTCCATTTACATAGGTGTGGCTATGGCCACCAAAAATAACATCGACTTCTGGATCAGTCTCATTTGCTAATCGGACGATATCACCATTTGTTACGCCGTTCCCATCTGTTATACCTCCGTTATGTGCAAGAACAACGATAGATTTAACGCCTAGTTTTTTTAATTGCTTTACGGATTTGTTAATAGCTTCAACTTCATCTGTAATTTCTACATTCTTTAGCATAGTAGGCATAACAAGGTTAGGAACATCCGTTGTTACGACTCCGATAAAGCCAACAGGAACTCCTTGTACCTTTTTTATAGTGAATGGTGGTAAAAATAAACGACCGGTGGATTTATTATAGAAATTTGCAGCAACATATGGGAATTTTGCTCCTTTAAAATTTCCTGTTTTCTCATGGTATCCACCATAAATAAGGCGGTTCATTTCTTCAACACCTTCATCAAATTCATGATTTCCTATCGTTCCAACATCGAATTTCAAATCATTTAGAAATTCAATTGTAGGTTCGTCTTGTAATAATGCTGAAACAGGAGTACTTGCTCCAACAACATCTCCAGCATGTACCTTTAATGTATTTGGATTTTGTTTTTCACGATCACGTAAATAAGCCCCTAAGTACTCAATTCCCCCTGCATCTTTATTGTTAATTTTTTTTACAGTGTCTAGTTGCCCATGAAAATCGTTAATACCGAGCATTTGTACATCTATGTAGCGATTTTGTTCTGTACTTGCTTGGATTGAAGGCGCAACAAATACACTAGTAAAAGTAACTGTACTTAATGCTAAAGCAACTGGAATAATTTTTTTCAACATAAAATTTCTCTCCCCTAATTAAAATCTGACATAATACGATGTTATTTTAATATATTAAGAGAATTATTTCCATAAAAATTCTACCAATTATAAAAATTAATAAGATTTTATTGTTTTCTGACAAGATATTTCTTCCTCAAAAAATGTACATTTCTTTGTTTTGAGGATTATTCAAAATATTATCTTGACAGTAATATAGCAATACATCTAAAAGACCTAAAAAACTCTAAACAATAAATTTTTGCTGTTAAGAAGAATATTCAATTCGAAACTAATGAAGATTTATCAACCTAACATATCAATACCACCATTTAAAAAGATGCTCCTGGATTTATCCAAGAGCATCTTTTATAAAGCTTTATTTTTTACTTATTTATAATTTATCAACTAACAATTATATAGTTGTAATCAGTCCTTTAAAAATAATAGGAGTGCTTCATTAAATTCTTTAGCATGCGTTGCATTTAGCCCATGTGGACCACCCTTTATTAAGGCTACTTTAGAATTAGGAATTGCTTCATGTGTTAATTTCCCACTATATTCATATGGTACAGTTGCATCAGAATCACCGTGAATAATAAGAGTAGGTATATTAAACTTCTCCAAGTCTTTTCTAAAATCTGTCTTACTAAAGGCGGTAATACAATCAAGTGTTCCTTTAGGTGATGCACTGGCTGCAATATCCCAATTATATAAACGGAATGGCTCACTAACTAAATCTGTTCGATTACCAGCCGCGAAAAATCCCTTAGTAAATTCATCAAGAAATGCAAGGCGGTCATTTATCACACCACTTTTGAATGCTTCAATTGTTGCATCATCTAAGGCCCCTTCAGGATGATCCTCTGATTTGTATAAATACGGAGGAACTGCCCCAGCAAAAACAGCCTTTTCAATACGATCTGTTCCATACGTACTAATATACCGGGCTACTTCGCCTCCACCCATAGAAAAACCAACAAGTGTGACATTTTGAAGCTCTAAATGTTCTAATAGTTGATGTAAATCAGAAGTAAAGGTATCATATTCATACCCTTCCCACGGCTGAGATGATTGTCCAAATCCTCGACGATCATATGTTATAACTCTGTATCCAGCCTCAACAAGAGCGGGAACTTGGTATTCCCAAGATCGACCACTTAACGGCCAACCATGAATGAGTACAACTGGTTTTCCTGTGCCATGATCCTCATAATACATCTCAATTGGTTCTTGCTTTTCGGTTCCTACAGTAATTTTAGCCATGCTTCTACCTCCTAAAAATATTCCAATATGTATCCTTTTCTTCAATAATCTGGATGAACGTCATAACCTATTCATGCACGTTTATGTTGTGAATTCTAAGTATGAAACTCTATTGTTCCAATGCATTCATTTTCTCCTTTTGGAACAATCCCCCCTCTAATACCTTTTGCATCATAAAATAATTACTGAACATTACTCCTATTCAATTGTAATAACAAAAATAGGTGACTATCAATATCGTTCTATCTATAGGATGTATAGGTAAAACCAATCTATTTTATAGTGAAAACAACTATAGTTACGACCTATACAAATTATAGATAATTTAGAATTGATTAACGAATCAGTTTTCAAATACTATAAATTTGTATAGCACTTCATGTTCTGTGAATGCTGCTATAACCAATATTATTGGTCAGCTTAGTTATAAACGAAGAAACTTATGATAGTATCCGACTATTTAAACTTTCTTCGATTACTTAATTTTTAGGAGGAATACATAATGACTGATCTCTATTCTCGTATTAACAAAGATGATGCTGTTGTGCTTTTAGTAGATCATCAAACTGGTCTTATGTCCGGACTAGTACGTGACTATGGTGTTGATGAATTCAAGAACAATGTTTTAGCTCTTGCTCATACTGCTAAGTTTTTTAATTTACCAGTTATTTTAACAACAAGTTTTGAAAACGGGCCTAATGGACCTTTAATGCAAGAATTGGTTAATCTCTTTCCTCATGCACCAAAAATAGCTCGACCTGGACAAATTAACGCATGGGATAATGATGATTTTGTAAAAGCAATCGAAGAAACTGGAAAAAAACAACTTATCATCGCAGGCGTAGTTACGGACGTTTGTGTTGCTTTCCCGGCACTTTCCGCTATAAAAGCTGGATATGAAGTATTTGCTGTTACTGATGCTTCAGGAACTTTCAGTAAACAAGTTGCAGATGCTGCCAATACACGTATGGCACATAGTGGCGTGCAACTTATGAACTGGTTTAGCGTAGCTTGCGAATTACAACGCGATTGGCGCAACGATGTCGAAGGTTTTGGCAATTTGCTTGCTAGCAATCTTCCAGGCTATCAAAATATAATTGGAAGCTATAGAGGAGCTCAGCGAGATCTTAGTAAACAAAATGCATAAATGTATCTCAAGGAAATAGCTTTAAATCACCTTTTTTAAAGTAGATAGTATAAATTTAGTGCTGATTAAATCAGCACTAAATTTAAATTAAAAAGTATAGTAGAGTTTCAATTGACAGAAGATACATTACTTTCAATAAACAATTGAAAAAGGAGCGTTTTATTATGAGTAATTTAGAATTGTTAAATCCGGAGAACAGTGCCTTAATTTTAATTGATTTTCAACCTCAAATGACTTTTGGAGTTGCAAGTATTGATAGACAAACATTGATTAATAACGTTATGCTACTTGCTAAATCAGCAAAAACTTTTAACGTACCTACTATTCTTACTACAGTTGAAACACGCAGCTTTTCTGGTTATTTTTGGCCACAAATTCTTGATATATTCCCAAACCATGAAATTATAGAACGTAGTTCAATGAACTCTTGGGAAGATCCGAAATTTGTTGAGGCAGTTAAAGCAACCGGTAGAAAGAAATTAATATTTGCAGCACTTTGGACTGAAGTTTGCCTTGCATTCCCTGTGCTTGAAGCAATTAAAGCTGGCTATGAGGTATATGCAGTTGATGATGCTTCAGGTGGTACTAGTTTGACAGCACATAACGCTGCTATGCGTCGTGTAGAACAAGCTGGTGCAATTCCAGTGACAGCAATTCAAGTTTTACTTGAATACCAACGTGACTGGGCACACAAAGACACTTATGATGCTGTAATGGAGATTGTAAAGGAACACACTGGTGCTTATGGTCAAGGTGTAGAATACGCATATACTATGGTGCATGGCGCGCTTCCAAGCAGGAAAATATGAAACAAGAAGGAGTAGCTGTCGAAGAGACTTATACAGGGAACACGATGGATGCCGGCAATCCAGTAACAACGATTGTTACATGGGAAATTCAAGAAGGTAGAGAAAAACAGTTTGAAACATGGAGACATGAAATTGAGGCTGCGGCTACTAAATTCCCAGGACATTTAGGTGTAAATCTAATAGTCCCAAGTAACGAATCCAGAGAGTATACTGTTATTTTTCGCTTTGATACGTATGAGCATCTACGTACTTGGCAAGAATCAGATGTTCGCCGGGATTTGTTAAAAACGGCGGAGCAATTTCAAGCCACTAATCCAACTTACAAAACTGAAAGCAGTTTGGCTTATTGGTTTGTTACTCCGAAAACGCCAGTTCCACCGCCAAAATGGAAAATGTCTATCGTTACCCTTCTGGGTGTATGGCCTCTTAGCATGTTAGTTCCTAAAGTGATAGGACCTATTATAAAACATATGAATCCTATTATATCAGCTTTTTTTGTTTCTGTATGTATAGTGTCCTTGCTATCATGGGTAGTCATGCCGATTTTCGGTAAATTATTTCATCCATGGTTACAAAATAATAGAAAGTAGACGAGGTGTGAACATGAATTTACCGGATATGATTTTATATAACGGAAAAATTACTACCCTTGACCCTTCTCAGCCTGAGGTATCTGCTATCGCCATAACTGATGGTTTAGTCACTGCAGTAGGTGGAGATGAGCTTCTTAATAGTGCCACGGAAAAAACAAAAAAAATAGACCTTAAAAGAAAGAGAGCTATTCCAGGCCTGAATGACTCCCATATACACGTGATTCGTGGTGGTCTGCATTATAATATGGAATTACGTTGGGAAGGCGTGCCATCACTTTTTATTGCTCTAGAAATGCTCAAAGAACAGGCAAGGCGTACACCTGCTCCTCAGTGGGTAAGAGTAGTTGGAGGTTGGTCTGAATTTCAATTTAAAGAGAGACGGATGCCAACATTAGAAGAGATTAATGCTGTTTCTGAAGACACGCCTGTCTTTGTGCTACATCTTTACGATAGAGCACTTGTAAATCGTGCAGGGCTACGTACACTGGGATACACGAAAGATACCCCAGACCCTCCAGGCTGTTTAATTCAGCGGGATAAAAGAGGTAATCCAACGGGCCTTTTAATTGCTAACCCTAACGCTTCTATTCTTTATTCAAGTTTGGGTAAAGCTCCAGTACTTAATCTTGACGACCAGATTAACTCAACTCGCCATTTTATGCGTGAATTAAATAGATTAGGTATTACAAGTGCCATCGACGCAGGTGGTGGTTTCCAAAATTACCCTGATGACTACAAAGTTGTTGAACATTTAGCCGAGAAGGAACAATTAACTTTGCGTATTGCTTATAATCTATTTACGCAAAATCCTAATCATGAATATGAAGACTTTGCTTCATGGGCAAACATTGTTTCTCCCGGTCAAGGAAATGATAAGTATAAAATGAATGGTGCCGGAGAAATGTTAGTATTCTCGGCAGCCGATTTTGAAAAATTTCAAATGCCACGGCCCGAACTAGCTACAGTAATGGAAGCCGACTTAAAGAAAGTAATTTCTCTATTGGTGGAAAACCGTTGGCCATTCCGTTTACATGCAACTTATGACGAGTCAATCACACGTTTCTTAAATGTATTTGAGGAAGTTAACAGAGAAATTCCTTTTAATGGGCTACGCTGGTGGTTTGATCATGCAGAAACAATCTCAGATCGTAGTATGGAACGTGTTAAGGCTTTAAATGGCGGTATTGCCATCCAAGACCGCATGGCTTTTCAAGGTGAATACTTTGTTGACTTATACGGAAAGGAAGCTGCAAAGCATACTCCTCCGATTTATCGTATGTTAGACCTTGGTATACCTGTTGGCGCCGGTAGTGATGCAACCAGGGTTTCCAGCTATAACCCTTGGGTTGCTCTTTACTGGATGGTTGCTGGAAAAACCATTGGTGGGCTTTCCATATACGATGAAAAAAATAAACTTGATAGAAAAGTAGCCCTGGAATTATATTCAAAAGGAAGTGCGTGGTTCTCTGGCGATGAAGGTAAAAAAGGAACCCTGGCAGTAGGTCAGTTTGCTGATATTGCTGTATTGTCTGCTGACTACTTTACTGTGCCGGAAGAAGAAATCAAAGACCTTGAATCATTGCTCACCATTATGGGTGGGCAGGTTGTTTATGGAAATAATGAATTTAAAAACTTATCACCTGAATTGCCGCCAGCATCACCTGATTGGTCACCGACGGGCGTTTATGGTTATGGTGGTGCTAACCTAGCCAACACTATACTTTCTCACGATTCCCATGATAACAAGTTACATAGTTGTAGTAACCCTCTCCATCAACACACTCATACCGTAATAGGAAAAGATGGAACTAAATGGGGTATTGGTTGTACTTGCTTTGCTTTCTAAATCAAAACCACCGGTATAATGCCGGTGGTTTTCTTTCTACAATAAGGATATATAAATTCAAAATAGCAGTGTATATCCCTACATGGAATCTGTTACTATGCGATAAGACCGAAGAATTGATTGATTAACTTAACTTGTTTTTGATAGCCTTCTCTCCTTGCAAAGTCTGTCCTTTTTTCCTTAATTAAAAGTCAATGGTATCCCCCTTTTTGATCGACTACACCACACATATAAATCCACTGTCCTTCGACTTTAATATAGATTTTAATTTTTTCAATTGTTACACTAGGATCATTATTATTTCTATTACACTGATACTTTTTGAGAATCATTTAACTTCTGCATAAAGATGCGTGCTGCAAAACTTAAAAATTTATCATCAAAGTGTATAAGATTAATATCTTGACTTGGTGTTGGATCAGTAATACGAACTATGCTCAAAGTATCATTATTAACAAAGTTAACCAGTGAAAGAGGTATTATGGCAACACCATGTCCATTGTATACAAGGCTCAATAGAGAAATAGAAGATTTTGTTTCTATATTTGCTTCAGATAAAGATAACCCTAAACTCTCACAATATATCTTAATAGATTCACGACAACTACATGAAACCATTACTCTACTGAGCCCTACTAATTCTCGAAAAGAAACAAATGATTTTTCATTCAAAGGATGATTTTTGGGAATTACAAGGACGAGCTCTTCACTATACAAAAGGGTGTTTGTTAATGTGTCTGGAATTTGAGCACTACGTGTAATCCCGAAATCAATATTTTTGTCAACGATTTGATTTACAGCAACTTCGGATTCTATAATCTTTACTACAATGTTGGGATAATGTTGTTGAAACTTCATAATATAGGGTGTTAAATAAGTGAGATCCTCTAATAAACCTCCTATAGTAATCACACCTCTTTTTACACCCTTTAATTCAAAAATTTCATTATAAACGTCATCAAATTGTTTCATGATAAATTTTCCTTTATCAAATAGCAGCTTACCCGCTTCTGTCATTTTGATACCTCTTCCAACTCGATGAAACAAGGGTGTATCAAGTTCACCTTCTAAAACTCGTATTTGTTGACTTAAAGTCGGCTGTGAAATACCTAGAACTTCCGCAGCTTTAGTGAAACTATTATTATTACAAACTTGAATAAAATACTCTAAATGACGTAATTCCATTCTTGATACCCACTCTCCGCTTTATGAAAGATTTATAATTTAAAGGACGATATGTATACATTAACATAACAACTTTATTTCATATTATACCGATTGAAATTACACGCTTTATTCATTTTGTATTATAATAAATTTACTACCATTTATTAATTTTTCCTCCTATTTATTTAAATTATATTTAATTAGGACATTACTAATTCGAGATATATTTCTAAAGATTTATAGTTCTAGTGCATAATACCCTAATTTTTTCAACTTTTCGATTATCATTTTTTTCTCAGTATAGTCCAAACCACCAAATATTTGCTGAATCGCCTCTTTATGCTGGGGAAAAATAATATCCATTAGTTCAATACCTTCTGAAGTAATTGACGCATACGTGACACGGCGGTCTTTAGGACATGGTTTTCGTATTAAGAACCTCTTCTTTTCCAACTTATCCACTACATACGTGATACTACTACTTGCAAGTAATATTTTGTCTCCAATTTTTTGTATAGGCTGATCGCCTTTACTATACAGTAGCTCAAGCACTGCAAATTCAGTTGGATTAAGTCCATAACTTTTTATATCCTCTTCAATACGCTTAGTAATTGACTGTACTGCCCTTGATAATATAACAAATAACTTTAAAGATAAGCTCTCATCGTTAATCACGCTCATAATTACCAATCCTTTACAAGTTATCTTGAATTCGAGATTCATTATATTATCGTCAAAATATTATGTCAATCATTCATTTTAGCTTTATCAATCCATTTATAATTTATTTCTCAACATATGACATATGGAATTAGAAGAAAACAATTGTTACTATATAAGTATCTCAATTACGTTATTTCTTTTAAAGAGAGCTTGTTTTTAATCGCAAGTTCTCTTTTGCCATATTCTAAATTGAATCCGGACAAATTTCAGAGTATATGATATAGTTTTTAAATAAAGATTAGAGCTCTCCTACAGGAAGGAGAGCTCTAATCTTTCATATAAATATTCACCATTTTTATCATTGTGAGGACATCAAAACTTTAACTTGATGGGGATATGGTGCTATCTCAATTAATAAATATTACAAACCATATATCTATCATATTTTTTATAAACAGGATTAATTAGATTTAAAAAAAGATTTCTTTTTCTTTACTCGTAATAAGTCACCTGTCCATCCTTTGAATCGCATATACATATACATACCCGCTGTTGTGAAAATAATAAATAAGAGAGCGATTAAATAGCTATATTTCCATTCTAGTTCAGGCATGTATTTAAAATTCATACCCCATAATGCTCCTAAGGCTGTCAAAGGCGTACTCACAGCAGTTAATACAGTAAGAGCTTTCATAATTTCATTCCCACGATGAGAAGAAACAACTTCTTGTAAATGAATCATCGTGTCTAATTCTTCTTGGTACTCTTTAACAAGTTGTAATCCACGCTCTAATTTTACGTATGTTTGTTTATAACAAAGGGTGTTTGTTAGTTTTTCTAACCAAGCTTCTTTTAGGCCTTGTAACACTTCTTGTATTAAGCGAAACACATGTGTGTTCATAAATAATTCATGACGAATATGATAAATCCTTTCTAAAACTGCTATGTTATTATGATGATAAAAATCCCATAATACATTTCTGAAATTGTTTTCAAAGTAGTCAACCTTTCGCAAATAATGAGATATAAACATTGATAAGATAGCACATAATCCTTCAGCGGAACTATTACAATTTTTTGTACCCATAGGGAAATTATGTATTATTTTTTGGAAATCCTCTTCCTCTTTTTCCTGAACTGTTATCAGTATTCCATCAGCTACGAAATAATGAAGAAATTTTTGAATTTTGGCGTCCTTTTTATCTTGATCATATAAAAACGAACCATATACACAAGTTTGACTTGGTGATAACGTATAAACATATAATCCATTTTCACAAGGAGAACTTATTTTCTTTACAAATTGAGCGAAATAAGATGTTACATCACGAGGGATTATAGAAGAAAGTTTTTCAAGCTCACTAGTTTTCACATGATACCAACTCCATTTCGTCATTTTTATGCATTCCATATTATTCTTCCTTTCTAAATAGTTTTATGTTTGATTGAATCATATCCGTAATACGAAATTTGTATGTAGGTATTCATGTCTTGGAGGAAGAGTTTTTAGATCATCTAAATTACAAAATAAATAACATAGGAGGTCTTATTCTTTTAAAAGGAAGACCCCCTATATATTAGTTATTTTTATTTTCAATTTTAAACATTTCCTCTATACAAGCACTTTTTATCTTTTCTTATAAAGAATTTATTATATGTGGAAAATAAGCTACATAATTTGGCACGTCTATTCAACGAACTCCATTTCATTCGTTATTATAATTTGGATTCATATGCAGATTGATTGGTAATGTCCTCAAATACTTGACTCCCAATAATGTAGTATCCATGGAGTGCAGCCTCTTTCGAAGCGTCTACCATACGGAAAGAAGAAATTTCACTTTGCATTTTTTCAATTCGTTTTTTGTGGAGATCTACTATTCCTCCTGTCCAAATAATAGTGTTATACTGTTCTAACTTAAATTGTTCTTGTAATACACGCATGACGTCTTGGAAGTGTGCATCCAACTCTTTTTGAATCAAAGTATGAACCTGACTTGTCTCATGATTTTCTTCTCGACATTCATATCCTTTTTCTAATATGTTTGGCATGTCGTTAATATGCAATTGATTACTTTCACCCTCATGATTCTGCACGATATTCTTAATATTTTTCAAAGGCTTGCTACATCCTAGTTCCGCCTCATAATGATTTAAAATGACATTCTGTTTCATATCTGTCATTTCTACTGTACGAAATCCGCCATCAATAATTAAGATGCGATCTCGTTCCTGAATGATTCCCTCTTTTAAGAAATAGGCATGTAAAGCGACCGGTTGCTGAAGAATCAAAGCATTTTCCACCGTAATATGAATAAATTTCCCATCAATTTGTACGGAAGTCTCTTTTTTTAGTGCACGTTGTAATTGCTCATGCTGACTACCAAAACAAGTAACGGGGAGCCCAGTAACAACTAGAGGTAACACGACATTTTCTTTATAATCCTTTGCAATGCAACCAAATATTTGTTGTTTAAATCGTTCGCTTTCATAATAATTTTCTATTTCTTCGTCAAATGGAGGAAGAAACGAAGCGTCAGATTGATGTGCTTCATTTCCCATGTAGTATGCAAAATCTAAGTCTATAAAACTTACCTTTGTTAAATCTTCACTTTCAGCATGATTAGGTACAGGGGCTAGTGTGGAAGCTTCACTCTTGATTGTCATCTCAGAATCTACATCCTGTCGATATGCCCTTTTGGTAAAGCCAATTCCTACATCAATTGCATACAGAGATTTCATACTTTTTTCCTCACTTTCTATTTTTAGAATTAAATCTAGGCACTCTCTTCTTTCCCTTCTTTCACATATTTCTTTTCATTTTTCGTTTTTTCCCCGTCTAAGTTCTTACTATTTTCATTTATTTCGTAATCCTTTTCACCTGTTTTCTTTTTATTATTTTCGTTTTCTGTTAAGTCTTTAATGGTAGAAATGACAACTGGTGTGGCTGTAAGCAGTTGTGGTAATGTTTGTTTTGCAACATTAGCTGCAGTTACAGAAAATTGTTTACTTGTCTCAGTTACCTTCTCCAATGTTTCCTTTATGTTTCCTTCTTGTAGTTTTTCTTTTACGCTTTTTCCTTTTGTTTGTATAGCTTTCCGATTTTCTTTTTTTAATAGGGAGACTATGACTCCGGTCGTAATTCCAATCACAGCATATTTAAATATTGTATGTTTCATTTTTCTCATCCTTTTCTATTTTTATTTTCTTCCATGCTACAAACTAAAATAATTCCCTTACCTATTTATCAGATGTTGCAATCTATTACAGAGAATGATAGTTTTGCGGCTGCCTAGCATTCGCCATTGGTACTTCAGCTGTTACTAGGAGTAAAATCTTCCCTTGATCTAGTTTTTCTTCATATAAGTTAGCTTCCTCCTTCGACAACCCCATTTCTTCCATTTGATTTCGAAGTTCGTCCCCTTTTTTGGAGAAAAAGTTGATAATACTTGTTCCCAATCCTTGTTCTTTTACTCCAATCGTATTTGTGTTTGTATCATCCGCAATCCTTTTTGTTATATGTTTTTCATGTGCTAAAACATAAATGTCATCGTGGCGAACCCCTTGCAATTCTAGCTCTTTTACTTTCATAACTACTTCCTGTTCATTTTGATATTCATAAACTACCGTTTTTCTTTCATTCGTATGCATCGTATCTTTCCTCCTTTAGATTTTTTATTTTTTTATTTAGTTGTTATGTAATATGTAATACACCTATTTTAAAGATGTTAAACCTAAATTTTCAAAAAATTTTACACAATAGGTTATTCATGTTTTTAATATCAAAGAAATGTCACAAGCACTTTGCTTTGATAAAAGCGCTCCAAATAACGATTTGTTTGGAAGGTAAGCCCATTGTTTTATAGAAATCATAGCAAAATAAAAAAGCACTCCTTTTCAAAGAGTGCTTTAAAAAAACATACAACCTAATCAAAATATTTCTATTTTGATTACGGAAAGAAAGTCCTTATTAAAACATATGGTTGCTAATTTAATTGCGATCTGCCTTGCACCCAAGCAGCAATATCATTTATAACATACTCAGGGATATTAGCAGGACTATAATATTCATCTGGCTTACTTATTTCCCCATCACCCTCTGTAAAGAAATGATTTAACTTTGGATATAGTCGATAATCTACGTTATCTCGTTCTTTTAATTGTTCTTTCCAAAGAGGAATTTCAATTTTTGATTGAACTTGATAGTCTCTTTCTCCTTGAATAATAAGAAGCGGTGTCTTTTGTTCTTTTGACATTTCTGCCGCTTTAATTTTCCGTATAGAATCCCAAAATACTGCTGACCCTAAGTAAAAATCTTTTGGGGGATTCTGACCAGAGAAATTGGGATCATTTAATAATTCAAATTGCGATTTGTAGAATTTATATTGATCCAGGTTCATTGCTCCAATAGAGAAAAGGTACTCAAATTGATCTAAAACAACGTCTTGGATCGTACGAGCTGGCCCTCCCATTACAATTGCTCCAGCAATATTTTTATTTTGGTCTTTTTCAATCATTTTCGGAAGCATCATTCCACCTTGACTATGACCAAGAATATATATTTGATTCTTATTTATTAGAGGCTCATTTTTAAGAAATTGAGTTACAAGAAGAGCATCATCTGTTGTCTCTTTATCAACTGTATAAAAGGGACTGAATTGTGTTTTCAACCCATGTTCATACGTTCTTTTATTATAGCGAAGGACAGCAATTCCCTTCGATGCAAGACCTTCAGCTAAATCGCGAAATGGTTTTAAAGCAAACGCTGTTTCATCCTGATCAGTTGCTCCTGATCCTTGAACAAGAATAACCGCTGGAAAAGGCCCCTTTCCTTTTGGAACCGACAATGTTCCTGGTAATGGAAATGCACCACTTCCAACTACTACTTCTTTATCAACAAATGACTCAGGCTTACTATATGATGGACGCTCTGCAACAGGACTAAACGACATGCTGAGTTGAAAATCGTCTATTTTTCCAGATGGATCTAGTTTAATTAGTAAAGGTACAGTCATTTTTTCAAAAACTAATTGAATCTCCACATTTGTATGAACAGGATTTGTCTCTTTTTGTGTAACCTCTCCAATTTCTATAAAAGAACCTGCTTGTAATTGCACTGGGAGTCCCTCCCAATAGCTTTTCAGCCATTCTTCGGATATTATTTTCTGTAATGACCTTGAGGTTAAATCAAATGCAGATTTATAATCTTCACTATTCATATGGCGAATAAATGAAAGAGTAGTAGATATAATAGGATTTTCATCATCACTATTGTCTACTTTTTTTATAGTTGTGTTTGCTTCCTTTAATTTCGAACTAAATTGGTAGTTAAACGGATAGTTATATGTATCAGGATATAAGCTTGTTTTCAATACTTCCGTATTCCGTCCCTCATACAAACTTGAAGAACTCGTAAAATTTTCAGGTGAAATTACTTCCTCCGCATATGTGACTGAAGGAATTGCTATTGTAAAAATTGCACTGACAAGTAATAACTTATTACTTATTCTTCTTTTCTTACCCATAATTATTGATTCTCCTTCCAAAATTTAAAATTTCTAATAGAACATGCCAACTATAAGGAAAATAAAAATTATTAAAGAGATTAATAATCTATTTTACGATCCCCCCTAACTAGTTAAAAATCTATCATTAACAAACTTCAATAAAAAATGCCTTCCCCCTCTTTTTTTATCATTGGATTTTTCAGTGACATAGAAGCGCAGCGCTGCATTACATGTAACTGACCCATGGGGTTCTCTATTCTAAAAGAAAGCAGCACCCCACAAGATACTTTCTTTAATTGTTCTCACTCTAATTTATTTAGATAATTCTCTTATTACTGTAAGATACATTTATTCTAAATCCTAAAACTCACTTATTTCTTGATAGGTTCTTAAGAAATATCAAAAAATAAAGAAAAAAGTTATTTGGTTATTCATTCCGCAAGCTTAATGCTCAAGTTAGTTTTTTTCACATGGTGAAACTTTATTAAGAAAACTTTAAGGAATTTCCCTCTATATTTATAAGAATTTTTTTCTATACTGAAGCATGTAAATGAACAAGAGGAGAAACGATAATGAGAAAATTTGTAATTTGCATATTAGGAATAGGCCTTCCTATATACTTACTACCTTTCATATTACGCGGGGATTTAGACAGATTTAATCCGTTTGCTGAAGAAAAAAATGTATATGCCGTTGCGAAAGGATATGGTGTTCCGGATTATCATCAAAAAGGAAAAGCTATGTACTCACTAAAAGCTGTTGATGAATTAAGCAATGAAAAAGAATATAATGTTGGAACGAACACGCCTAATGATTTTATAAGAAAAACTTACTTAAAAATTCATGTGAAAGGAAAGTATGTGTATTCTTACGATATTATTTCTAAAGAGGATATTCCGGAGAAAATAAGGGGACAATTGGAGATAGCAAATAAATAAAAGAGCCAATTCATACGATTTGGCTCTTTATTCTCTCTCCCATCTACCGTTTGGATAATTCTTTCGGTAGATTTATTAAATTCGTTATCATTGTTTCAATAACCATTCTTCAATTACTTTCACTGTTTCATCTCGTTGTGCTTTTGCCGTAATTAAACTCGCATTATCACCT
Source organism: Bacillus sp. PK3-067 (assembly GCF_056738645.1). Classification (NCBI taxonomy): domain Bacteria; kingdom Bacillati; phylum Bacillota; class Bacilli; order Caryophanales; family Bacillaceae; genus Bacillus; species Bacillus sp. PK3-067. The sequence continues at coordinate 3,079,870 of NZ_CP096490.1, forward strand.
TTTTGCTCACCATACATGCCAAAATGAGCATGATTGCCCCCTTTTATCATGTGCATAGTTGTATTCTTTGACATGAACTTTTTATTGTTCTCTATTTTTTCTACAGTTGCTAAAGCATCTACTTCCCCGTAAATTGATAACATTGGAATCGACTTAGTAGAGAAGTCATCTGCAGGATACGAACCTAAGAAAATAATCCCGTCTACCTTTTCTTCATGTTGAAAGGCATACCTAGAAATCATAGCTCCACCCATTGAATGCCCAGCAACATACCATTTTTGAACTTCCGGATACTGTTCAATTACACTATCTACCTCATTTATTCCAAATATCGCTAAATTTAATGGTAACTTAGGCATTACTACAAAATGCCCATCTTTTGCAAGAGCTTCTCCTAAGTAACTATAAGCCTCGGCTTCTACTTTAGCTCCTTGATAAAAAATAACTCCTATTTTTGCATCTTTCTCTCCAAAAACTATATAATCTGCATCTTTTTTATCATCTACTAAAGACAAAGCCTCTTTCGTTGGTTTATAAGTAAACTGAGACCAAGTTAAAAAAGTAATACTTCCGATCATTAAAATACCTACTACAGAGTACAGAACAATTTTTATCCATTTCTTCACACATATGACCTCCCTAAGATGTGTATATTCTATACTTTAGATTATCATTAATAAACATAAAAACTCGAGCATTTTCTTTGTGCTCAAGTTTTCATTTACGTCTTTAATTTATACTATAAATTGTCCAAGATAAATATGTAGCAAATGCAGACCATAAAAAATATGGGATTAGCAACCATGCCGATACTTTAGATAAATTGGAAGAAAACATAATGAGAAGTAACGTAGTAATAGCGACTAGTAAACAATCTACTGTTGCTAAAAATAAATTTTTTTCACTAAATTGAAAGTAGCTGAACGCTTGATTACATATATAATTTAAAAGGAATAAAAACCAAAATGTTTTTGACTTGAATCCATAGTTGTTGTAAATAATTGCAACTGATAATGCAATAAGTCCAAATAATACAGCCCATATCATTCCGATTGTCATACCAGATGGTGTCCAAGACGGCTTTTCTAACGCATCATACCAAGTACGATCAATAGGGAATAAAACACTAGAAACATAAAACAAACCATATGTTAGTAAAAATACTATAATACTAGATTTTTTCATAAACATTCTCCTTTTTACTAGAAGATTATAGAAACTTTATATGATTAGTATGTCCTTGTAATGGATAAAATTCTAATATTAAAATTCAAAATACATATTGTTTAACCTATTTCATACAAATTCTTTCATACTTTTATATGCACAAAGGGCTCTCTCCCGTGCTGCCTTATGATCAACAATCGGAAAAGGATATGTATCCCCAAGTTTTATATTGGATTTTTGTAAAATATGCTCAGGTGCTTCCCAAGGCTTATGTATATATTTGTTTGGGATATCTCTTAATTCTGGTACCCATCTTCTTATATACTCTCCATTTTTATCAAACTTTTCTCCTTGTGTGATTGGGTTAAAAATACGAAAGTATGGTGATGCATCTGCTCCACTTCCAGCAACCCATTGCCATCCCATTGTATTATTTGCAATATCAGCATCTAGTAGTGTATCCATAAACCATTTTGCTCCTTCTTGCCACGGAATTAACAAATGCTTTACAAGAAAAGAGGCTACAGCCATTCTTGCCCGGTTATGCATAAAACCTGTTTGCCATAGTTCTCGCATTCCCGCATCAATAAACGGATAACCCGTTTTCCCCTTTTGCCATACTCTTAATAACTCCTCTTCCTTATCCCACGGGAAATTTTCAAAGCTCTTATTAAGAGGTTTATATACTGTAAATGGATAATGATATAGTAAATAATAAGAAAACTCTCGCCAAATTAATTGACGTATAAAGCTATTAACTTGTTTTTCAAAAAGACTACATTGTCTTTCGGTACTTTTATTTATTAAGTAATGAAACATTAGCTTTACTGATATTTGACCAAATGAAAGATACGGTGCCAACATCGAATGGACATTTTGACCTGGAAAATCTCTTCCTTCACTATAAGAGACTAATTTACTAGAGAAAAATTTCTTGAATGTTTTATATGCCCCTTCTTCTGTCGGATCCCATATTACTTCCATATGAGATGTCCACGGTATAATCGGCAACAATTGTAATTCTGAAACAGATAAGCTTGCTGGTAAAGAGTTCCCCCACTTTATACTCTGCACTCTGCTAAAAGGTTTAGGTATTACCTGCTTTTGAAATGCATTGTAAAAAGGCGTAAACACCTTATATTCAGTGTTATCTTTCTTTTTAATAATCCACGGTTCTAATAATAAATGCGAATTAAATTCTTTACAGATAATACCTTTATCCTCTAACATCATTTTCATTTTTTGATTAGATTGTAATCTGTCCGGATCATAACAAATATTCCAATATACAGCCGTTATATCTAATTGCTCTATGAGAGAAAGTATTTCTTCCTCCGTACGTCCTTTACGAATTATTAAAGTAGAGCCCAATGCCTCAAGTTGCTTCTTTACATCTATTACAGCATGGTGCAACCACCACTTTGACGCACTTCCTATTGAAAAAGTTTCATCTTGTATATATACAGGAAGAACCTCACCAGACTGAACAGCCTCAAATAGAGCTGGGTTATCATATAAACGAAAATCTTTTTGAAACATAACAATAATTTTATTTTGCATGGCTATCCTTTCTAATTCTTAAAGCACAATTCATTCTTTATTAGAACAAATACTTCTGTTATTTTTAAATGATTATAAGAATCATTTTTTGTAATTGCAAACAAACTCTTCTATCTTTAATGGATTTTTCCAACTCTTAATAAAGATAAAAATATAATGCACTTTGTACTTATCTTAAACTCTTATAAAATAAAAAAGAAAATGGAGAGAAAGATGAAAAAACAATTTTATAAACAATCAAACTTAAATACATCTATAGATTCAACAATCCTATGGACTTTTCAAAACCAAAATGCCATAAATACACTTTTGAATGAAGGTAAGCTTATAGCCGATCCTATTTTTGTTAGTAAAGAAGATTGCACAGCATATAAATACATTGTAAGACGCATGAAACAGAAAGGTATTGACTTTATTATAGATTTACCCATTTGGGCATGGCATTCATGCAATGGTTACCAAAAGAAGCCTACTTATGAGACTGCAAGAGAATTACTATCAGATATTCAATTAGAGAAAGAAATATACCTCATCGAATTCACATGTCCTAATTTTTTATTCATGTTAACAAACTATAGCCGATGGTGCGACATTTATTTTAAACTTACTGGCAATCCTAAAGCAAGTGTAACAAATGATGAAGAAAAATACTTATTTAATCTTTACCCTACCATTGAGGAAGAATGGGAATATCATCATATCCAAGCAACTCTACCCTACCTAAAAAAAGAATGGATTATACAAATAACTGAACTTAGTAAAATGAATGGATTTAACAAATAATATTGTTTATGAATGCTTTATTTAAGCATTCATAAACATAACAAATAGTCACATGAAACTAATACATTTAAAATAGCTTTTTTTATAATGGAATCCTAAATAAGCTCCTTACTACTATGATTTTGTATACATGCAGTTTACTCATTTAGTTTTGGTCTAGTTTGTAAATATAAACTCAAATCTGGACTTGAACCGTTAATAATTATATCTCGAACAATTTTAGAAAGTACCATACTATAAACTAATCCATTATCTCCATACGCATAGATAAAGTGACAATTTGGAAACTCTTCATACATTCCAATTATAGGTAAACCATCATGAGTACCACCATAAAAAGCACTTAAATAAAATTCAGGTTCAACTGTTATATTGGGAAAGAGCTTATTAAATTCATTCACTAATTTCTCTTTTTTATGGATTAATTTTGAATCTCTTTCTTGAGCAATGTTTGTATCTTCATCTAATCCACCTATAATAATCCTATTATCTACAGTAGTTCTCATATAAATATATGGTCTCGCAGTTTCCCAAATGAGAGTGCGTTTATACCAAGAAGATAAATCTTCCACAGGATTAGTAACAATTGCATATGAGCTAATCAGTGTAGCGTTCTTTTCCTTTTTAAATTCCAATCCTTCATATCCTGCAGCCACAATTACTTTATTGGCAGTAATAGAATTGCCCTCCTTTGTATAAAAGATAGCACATTCTTTCTCTAACTTTTTGCCAACAATCTCTGTATCTTCATAAATGTGAACTCCTTTATTAGAGGCTTGTTCTAATAAACTATGTGTAAATTTATAAGGATTTATTTCACCATCATTATACGTATAAATAGCTGCACGTTTTTTAAATGGATATCTCTGTCCAATTTGTTTTTCTGATAACCAAGCCGCTTTAAAATCATGCTTATGTAAATAATACAGTTCCTTTTCTAATTTCTTTATATCCTCTTCATAACTTGCATAATATAAGCTGTCACGTCGTTTAAAGTCAGAACAATAAGGCAAGTTTTGATCAGCATATTCAATATCATTAATAGCTTGTTCACATAATTTCATATGCTTAACTGCATACTCTTCCCCAAATGTATTTACAAGTTCATAAAACATCTTATCACCTAAATATTGAATAAGTGCTGTATTTGTAAGGTTACTTCCATGTCCTACCTTTCTTTTATCAACGATAACAATATTTAAATCTGATTCACTCAAATAGTATGCTGATTGAGCACCCGAACTTCCTGCTCCTATTATTAGTACGTCACATTTTATATCTTCGTCCAAACGAGGATAAGAAGGTGTATTAGAAAAAGTCGTGTTCCAATATAATTTCCCTTTCTGTAAATCCATTTTAATTGCACCGTCCTAAATAAAATAGTTATATCCCCATCGGTATCTCCAAATCATTCTTACTATATACTTCTTATCAAAATTATCTTGCTATCATGAATAAAGGTTTTCATAAACCTAAAAGCCTTGTCTTAAAAATTTTTTCGAAAAAACGTCAAATAATTTTTTATTTTTATTATAAAAAGAGCAAAAGATCTCCATTTATAGAAGATTTCTTTTACTCTTTTTAAAGGAAATAACTCCAAATATTTAACATATTATAGTATCTACCAAATAAAAGTTGCTTATCTATCGATAACTTACACATAAGAATACATTTGTTTCACTACTTTATTAACAGAAACTTTAACAACCGTTTCTTTTTCCCCTGTTCTATCAATCTTGAAACCATGAACTTTAACATCAGACGGTACTAGTGGATGATGACAAATCATATCTATACTCTTCTCAATATTTTCACTAACATTTTCTTTTCCACTTAGCCATTCATCAAGGCTACCACTTGAAAATTCAGGCATGCAATTTTCAAAGAGATAGTCTAGTTCCCTTTTATTTTTTATGGAATCACGTTGAATTTGTAGATTAACTACCTCAGTTTCTTTATCCTCTATTCCTACAACAAAAATTTCTTCAACATTTTCTTGATAAATAGCAATAATAATAGATCTCATTATATCTCCATAAGGATGTACAATTACAGAATCGTAGCTGTGTATAGTCAACATGTTTTCTTGTTGAATGTTAGTTACTTGTTGGATAATAGGCTCTATTTCATGTTTAATGTCTGTTAACAATAAAACTTTTTTATTCTTTGAATTCATATGGAGCACTCCTTCTTCATTATTGTATTTATGCAACTTTTAAGTTAGTAACAATAGTTGATAATTCATTACATGATTGTTACCAGTTTTTCCAGTGTCCCTCTGGATCAACACTTGCAAGTCTAACCCATCCATTTTGAACTTTTTCTCGAAATGTGAAATCATTATTTAGCAAACGTTCTATATATTGACTAGGCGCTTGAATTACAATTAGTAAACGAAGTGGTGAATGATACGTCTCACTATCTGACTGCATAACGGATTGCCAAGGTAAGCCTGGCAACAAATCACTTGCATTTCCCTGCATAACACCTAGACCCGCGGTTACGGTTTGGGTTGTTTTGTTTCCACTACCATAATAATGAGGAGCTACAGTTGAAGCGTAATATTGTAGATTTATCCACTGAGCTACTGTTCCTGGTCCTGCAATAATGTTAGCTAATATATCGCCACTTTCATCCTGTTTCCAATCATAATTATGAAGGAAAGCCCTACCGTCTAAGTCACAATCCTGAGTTAATTCTCGTTGCCCGATAATAAAAGATGCATTACGAGCTAATCCCCATTCTGGACGTATTTCACTCCAATCTTCTGCAAATCGATGTGCCTCTTTACTCGCATTTTTTATTTTCGTTTTAAAATTTGGTAATTGCGTTAAACGCTCTCTATTTGCATGTTGGCTCACATTTGGCATAATCGATTCGATACAATCAAATGCTTCTTGCGCAGTTTCCGAAAGTTCTGGGACGTAAATCCATTCCAATTCATCCACTGTTGTTTTATGTTCAGCTGCTGCAAAAATGGTATCCTCAGGAATTTTAATACCTTCCACAAACAACGCCTCTCTCACTTCTGGGAGATTACATAAAGTAGCAAAAACTCTTGCATTGAATCCTCCTGCTGCTCCGCCACAAGCACCACACTCAAGTGCTGCAGCATAAGGATTGTTCGTACTTTGACTACTATGTCCGCACATTACAACTAAAGGAGCAAATTTTTCTGTCAGTCCCACCATTTTTAAAGCTTGACGCACATAGTTCACTTTTTCTTCTTTCGTAAAACCGATAGGTATCTCCCCCTTTGTGTCATGAACATGATTAAGCGAGAATGTTGTATCAGGTTTTTGTAACATAGTTTTACGAAGGTTACGAATGAAACCACCAACTCCTCTTGGGACAAAGCTTCTTGTCACCATCTGTAGACCAAGTAAAGGACCACTTAACTCAGGTAGCGCCATACTTGTCAGTACGTTCTGTTTCATCGTTTTAAAAGTATAACGTACCGAACTGCCTACCCTCTTACGTTGCTCATAAGATTTAAGTTCATTTTCATTTGTGAGCTCTTTTATTTGATGTTTCGGTTTGAGTATAACTGGCAAAGAAGGATGGTTGTTATTACTACCTAGTTCACTAGTTGCAATTGGTAACCCAAAGAAACCAGCTATTCCAAATGTTTCAAACGGACCTAATTTTTCAAGGTGGCGACGAAACGGTTCTGAACGTACATCAATACAGAATGCTAATTGAGCTAATACACGCTTTTTATCATTGGTTGCACGTTGTGTAGAAGCAATCTTCTCCCTTAATTGCTCTGCATGCGTTTGTTCCCAAGCTTCCAGCCAAAGTTTCTTGCGAATATTTTCATCAAAACGATAAGCGAATACTAATAATTCACTTTGTTCAGTAGCAGGCATTTGTAACCATTCCCGTGTTGAAATATTCCCCCAATAAATCCAAGAAGCTATAAGTGGGACGATCGAAACTTTTTTCTCAACCTTTTGATTTTTTAAAGGTAAATAAGGTTTTACAATAGCCAGCTCCATAGAAATTCGAACTGCTAAATATTCTATGAGAAGTTCCTGTTCCTGAATTGATTGTTGTGAGCGCCATCGTATCATTCCTGCCCACCCAGGCAAAGAAAGTAAGTGCCCTTCAAGGTAAGATTGTATGTTAGATTCAGAAATTCCTAGTTCAGATAATGCTCTCGCTAAAGCTACTTCGGCATCTTGTGGCCAATTTTTTAAAACTTTACGCTCATTTTTACTGAGCGCTGGATCAAATTTAATAAGGTGTTGCCATGCGCGATAAAAACCTTTCTCACGATTTGGCATCGTCCAATTTGATCCGGAGTCATCAAGATATAATTTACACCATTTAATGATATGATAATTAAGAACATCAGATAGGTTTTCACTATTTTGATTCTCTATAAGCGAACTTATTGGCTGCATAACAGAGGCTTTCATACTTGCTGTATTTATATAACTCATTTCTTCTGCCAATTTATTTAATTCTGGCGATGATAATAGACTAGAAGGTAATTTTTCTAACTTTAAAGCTGCTTGGCAAAATCGCTCTGCTTTCTCTCGCGGAATATTAAAAGATTGTGAATCCAGCCAACGAGACAAACTCATTTGTAAAAATGATTCCTCAATCTCACCTTTTGCTTTTGCCGAATGAATCATGGAGGCACTAGGATAAATATCCACATTACGAGCTTCTTTTAACCAATTTGCGACTTGTTCAAATGATTGCTTTTCAAGTCCCATCCAAGGGTGGTGAGCTGCAAACGTAGAGATAGGCCAAAGTGGTGCAATAACTCGGCTAGCAGATGCAACTAAATCATTTATATTATTTTCTTGCATATCAATGTTTGTATCTTTCTTTAATATTGACGGTATGCTCATCACGAATTACCTCCCTTTGATACATAATGTTTCAGATAGCTTGGGTGACTTTCTACTGACTTTCGTCTCGCCTCACCTACTCGAACTAACCAAAGATAAAGTACAGCGAATAAAGTAGAAGATTGATGACGAGTAACGAAAGTACTAATAACACTACTAAATAGTAAAATACATATAACAAAGATAACGGCTGGAGCTGAAGGTTGAACACTTTGATAAATATCAGTATGCAACCATTTATAAAGAGAATTATGAACGGTAAAGTAAATGAGAGAAAATCCAATCAAAACAATTACGCCAGCAATTCGTCCCATTCTTCCCTCTCCAAAAACAACAAGCTGTTTCCATGAAAAGTATAGTGACCAGCCTAAGATTAACGCACTAACTAGTTGATACCCCTCTCCAGAAGTCATAAACCAGAAAGTAATTGCTATAAATAATCCTAAAACACGCCCAACTATAATCCATAAATTGGACATCTTTTCATTAGACTGATTCACTACCCCAAAACGTTGCACGGAAGAACCAGCTTGTAAAAATAGTGTAGCTTTAAACAAACCATGTAAAATTAAATGAATAATAGCCGCTAAATAGGCGCCTAATGCACATTGAATAAGCATAAATCCCATTTGTGCAATAGTTGAACCTACTAGCTGACGTTTATAATCAACTTGGACTAAACTAATTCCTGTACCTATTAAGATAGAAATACTAGAGAAAATTAGTAAAATTATTTGTGCAATATCATCATGAAAAAGAGGTGAAAATCTAGTTAACATGATACCACCAGCATTTACTAAACCCGCATGCATAATAGCTGAAACAGGAGTTGGAGCAACAGCAGACTCAATTAACCATCTTTGAAAAGGCCATTGTGCTGCTGGAATCATCACCGCTAATATAATTAATAAGTTAATTCCTGTTCTCTCCAATGTTCCATGTAGCACTACATTTTCATTCGTTAAAACTGATGTTAACTGCCACTGTCCTGTTACTTGAAAAAGCCAAATGATAGCTGATAGTAAGGCAATCCAACTTATTGTAAATAGGTAGCCAGAGATTTTAGTTGCTTCACTAACTACTTTCCACCCTTTATTTAGCCCTATAAGTAGAACCAATCCTATAAGCGTTGCTCCCCAACAAATGAGCATTAAGCGAAGATCATCACTTAACCATGCAACCGAAGATACACCTGTAGTAAATGTAAAAAGTGCAAAGTATTTTCGATATGAACGATCTCCCATTAAATAACGTACAGAGAAACGCTGAATGATTAAACCAATTGTAAGAACAAAGAAAGCCATTAACCAAGCTAAAGTATCTAGATGCCAAGGCCCCACAACTCTATCTCCATTGTTATTAACAAGTGCGAGTAAAGAAACCAATGAAGGTAAAGCAGCGATACCAATATGGATATGAACAAAACGTAAAGGTATCCTTGCATTTAAAAATAATAATCCACTTAGCCAAGAAGCACTAAGCGCCATAAAAAATAAAGTTAACAGTGTTGATGAACTCAGCGAAATTAACATGTTAAATACTCCCTTCTAAGCGAAAATAGCCTATAAAAATTCCTTTTCATTACGATAGTTTTTTAAATTTCAATTTTCATTCACTCTTTTTCGTGCATCGTTTTTTCCCATAAAAAAAACCGACAACTTCCATAATTCAATGATTTTATATCATCATTGAATTATGGAGATTGTCGGTTTCACTTCAACTAACTTCAATAAAGTTTTTTGAAGAGCTCCCATTTTATAGAGGATAGTAATGTATGTATTACTCCTATTAAAAATAACAGTATATCTCTGATCTCCTAGATTATGCAATCAATATATCAATTTATGTTATGCGCTATCTTTCAATTAAGAAACTTTTTCATTTAGTCAATATTACATATTAAAAAAATGCTAAAGCCTTAATTATAGCAAACAGTTAAAATAAGCATCTATTAATTTTTTAAAACAATTATAAGATAAACTATATTAAGCAGTTTGTCAATTTATTTATCAGTTTTTTTGAGCGTTATTCCAATTAAAATTCAGTATACGTAAATAATTTCAAGTTATTAATTATTATCATGTTAATAAATTTAAATAAAGCGCAAAACTTTTAGGTTTCTTAATTATCTCCCACTAACCCTACGGTGGTTTTAATTTTTAAAATTTTCCCTCAAGATTATGAAACAATTTAAAAATCATTACTCGTTCACCAGTACGGGAGCTTATATCCGTATGAAAACTTTTCACTTTTTCTCCAGTTAATTCTAGTATAATCTCTTTCAAATCTTCAATTCCAGATTCAACTAGCTCCGAACGATTTTTCTTTATCGTTAGCATACCGTCTTTTGTTTCGCAAACCGTATATTCAGCCGGCGTTAAAATACCTTGTAAATTTACGATAATCATATCCCGTAATATATCTGTCTTAACGGATATAGACCCGCGTCCTAGGTAGTCCTTTTCCCAGTGAGTAATTGCTTTGCTTATCTCTGATTCAATAGAGCCTTTTGAGTTTTTCATCTTTGTATCCTCCTTCAATAAAATGTAATTACATTTATAATTACAATAACAATATAATAATCTGGATTGATTTTATTTTCAATTATTGAGAAGAATTTATAGGAATCGTTGTCATGTATCCTTTAGTATTAAGATGAATTTTTATATTGTAATATACATTTTTTTGATTATTCCCCGATAAAATACTCTTACTATAAAGACTCTGTTGCATAGATTTCAAAAAAGGACATTCCAGAGAAAATAAGAAAACTCTTGTAACGTAATATACAAACAAAAAATCCTACACTTATGAGTAGGATTTTTCTCTTTTTATATTAGTCAAAAAACTAAAAGTATACCTGCCCTCCAAACATATTACCGATTGGGTTTATGCATATTTCCTTCGAATTTTGCCAACCACCAATAACAGTAAAGGAATCCCTAGCTCATAAACAGGAAATGCAATTGGAATTACGAAAAATATGTAGTAATAATGGGTAAATGTTTGGATATTTTTAACTGACACAGCTATGATGAACGAAATAGGAGCAAGAACTAACGCTACTTTTCGCCAATCCTTCAAATGAAATATTTGTGCTGTTCCATAACAAGCGATAAACATGTATAACGCCAATTTCACAAAAATACTAAAAAACCAAATAATAACTATCAAAATATCCACATTTTGAATGAACTCCATGACAGATATGTATCGGCTCAAATCGTAAACCGGATACAAAAAACTTGAAGATAAATTCGGACCGAATGTTAAAATGACCGCTAATGTTCCAATCGTTACCATGAAAACGGCTAATCCTACCCCCAACATCGCCCTTGATGACGCTTGCTCTGGTTTATCCATAAAGAAAACGAACATCATCATCATAACAGCCTCTCCAAAAAATGCGGCTACAGGAGTATAGGAACCTTTAAGGATGGGAAGCCAGCCAGAATCGTGATAAATAGGCCGCATATAATCCCAATTCATATTGCCAACATTCAAAATGATTACAAACGTTATCATTAAAAGTACAATTGGCCCTATGATTTCACTTAAACGTCCAATACCTTCCACCCCTCCTTGGTAAATGATAAAAATGAGCAATAACATCGCAGTAAAGACAATGACCCACAAAGGTGTATTATGAAACAAAGCGATAATAATGAACTCACCAAATTCACGGACGGTTATCCAAATTATCATGTACCACCCAAAGAAGTAAGGAATCATCAGTAGCTTTCCTAGCCATTTACCAAGAATAGTTTGACTAAATTCAATGAGAGTTTGTTTCGGATAAAGCGAACCAAGTGTAGTTGCCAAAAAAGTAAGAGCAACCCCTATCACTCCTGCAATCAAAATCGAGATCCACGCATCTTGTTTGACAGTACGAATCGTCGCTGGAATAACTAGAAGGAGTGATTGTCCCACTTCAAATGTGAACATCATCCAAAAGATTTGCCTGCCAGAGATTTTCATCGAATTTCTCACACTCTATATTCCTCCTTATTTTTTCATTTCATTTTTCTTCAACTGCAACGGTGGTCCAGTCAGTCCTACTCGCCGAATAGTAAGCTTTGTATGAAGAGAAACCTCCACTTTTCGAAATTGTTTACTCCAATTCTTTTTTAACTCTTTCCATTCGGATGGATATTTTTGATGAATGGCTTCTCCAAATCCAAAGATATCGGTTCCGTATTGTTTTTGAACCTTTTTAATAGTTTGGAGAGCTTCCTTTTCGGACTGTTTTTCCAATACACGTTCTAAAAGAGTAAGATTTTTTGGCTGCGAAAGATCTAAATTCGTATTGTTCTCCTGAATTGTTCCTTCACCAGAAAAAACAATGTCACACTTAATTGTGTCCCCTTGTATAGTAGGTATGATTTTTCTATTGATCTTTGTCATATATAAACTTGCACTACCATTTCCTTTAGAGGCCGTTGCTGTAACTGTCTGTTTACTTAAACGATTCACTATCCAAAGAGTAGTTAACCATTCCTGCATGTTCAAGTATCCTACCAATTTGAAATCGTTGTTAAATATAGCACCGCCTACAATTTGAAACCCTTTGACCTCAGTTTTTCCTTTTTTATGAGACATATTTAGTTTAATAACGGGTAAAATCGGAGTGATTCCATCACTCGTACCAGCAATAAGAAAATTTAATAAAGACATATCTCCCGCTGCCTCTATTTGCATATGCTCTTTAAGTGCCCCAAGTGCCGGGATAGACTCTAAAGGGATGGATGCTTTCAGAAAATCTTTTGCAGTATTCCCTTTTATGACAAACACACCTGCTCGTAATCGAATATCAGGATCGCGGCTATATGCATCTAAAACTGGAGCAAGACCACTTTTAGCCATTTTTTCTCCAATCAATATTACACGCTGGTGCCCTCGAAAAATTTCTCTCGACATTTTTGTTTGCATCATTTGTATAGCTTCATGTGTATCCCTTCCCGTTCCCGATTCTGTAAAAAACGCTTTTCCTGCATTACTTCTTCCGCTCTGTCCCATCCCCATTTTTGATGGAATAATAAACTGAGCACTAATTTCAATCTTATTATTCTTCGCTTGATCAAGTCCCCATCCTAATTCTATTGCCAAATCATTTAATTCTGTCCGATCCCAACATCCCGTCAAGAAGCATAAAGAAATGACCAGTATCATACAGAGTGCCTTGTGCAGGCTCATTCTGTTTCCCCTCCCCGTTTCTCATCTGGCTTTTGTCCACCTGGAAAACGGACTTTCTCTTCACCAGATACCATTATTGGGCGGTGGGTCATATTCCAACGAGGTGTTCGGAGAAAAACATCCTTTAAATCACGAGGAGTCTGTGGTGCAACTGGACTTAAATACGGAATGCCAAAAGAACGAATGTTAGTTAAATGAATCAAAATCGCAAGGGTACTTATTGCAACACCGTATAGCCCGAGCATCCCTGCCAATAACAGCATCGGAAAGCGTAACATCCGGTAAGCTGTTCCTAAGTTGTAGCGCGGGAACGCAAATGACGCAATACCGGTCGTCGCCACAACAATGACCAAAGGTGCGGAAATAATACCTGCTTGCACAGCAGCTTGCCCGATAACAAGTGCTCCGACAATACTAACTGCTGATCCAACAGGTTTTGGTAACCGAACCCCCGCTTCCCTCAAGCCTTCAAATAAAAACTCCATCATTAGCGCTTCTATGACAGCCGGGAACGGAATGCCTTCTCGCGCAGCTGCAATACTAATAAGCAAATTTGTCGGTATTAATTTAGGATGAAAGGTTGTAATAGCAACATAGAGAGAAGGAAGAAATAATGAAATATTAATTAATATTAAACGTATCCATCGAACAAAAGTTGTGTAGATGGAGCGTTCATAATAATCCTCCGCTGCTTGTAGACCAGTCCAAAATGTCATAGGAACAATCAAAACGAAAGGTGTGTTATCTACTAAAATGGCGACTTTCCCCTCTAATAAACTTGCACAAACCGCATCTGGCCGCTCAGTATTTTGAATTTGTGGAAAGGGTGAAAAGGGTTGGTCCTCAATAAACTCTTCAATGAAAGCTGACTCCAATACTCCATCAATTTGAATTCGCTTTACCCTTTGGCGAACTTCATCCAAAACCGAATCAGGTGCAATTCCCTCAATATAAGCAATTACCACATCTGTCTGTGACAATTCCCCAATCGAATAAGGTTCCATTTTTAGTTTTTGGCTTCGAATTCTTCGGCGAATCAGGCTCGTATTGACCCTTATCGTTTCCGTAAACCCGTCCCGAGGGCCACGAACAGAGATCTCGGCAGCCGGCTCTTCAATACCTCGTTTTTCAAAACCTTTTAAATCAGCGACTAGAGCTTGACTTTCTCCTTCTGTTAAAATGACAACATTCGCTTTCAATACTGCTTCTATAACCTCACGAACTTTAGAGATTGTCTTTACTTGAGAAACCGCAATTAGCTGATTTTGTATAATTTCTCCTACCGAATCCACACTCTTTACTCCACTAGGCAGACCTTCGAACATCATTGGTTTCAAAACAACTTGTTCCACAACTTTAGTGTCAATTAATCCATCTATATAAATAAAAAGAATTTTATTTTGACTATCTATGATTATTGGACGAAAAACAATATCGGAACAATTTTCAAAAACTTGTCTCAAAACTTCTTCATTCGCAGATACACTCTGCTTGAGTTCGCACTCTTGATCATTTTGGAGCAGCATACTTGCACTCTCAAGTTCCTGAATATCTTTTCTCAAACGCTTTCTACTAAGTTTTTTCATCATACTACCCCATTTATCGAGTGGTTTATGTTTTGAACCCAATTGTTAGTAATTTCTTGACAGAATAGCTTTAAAAAACCGTTCCACTAAATGTTTTTTTGTAAGTAATCATTTATCTAGAAAACAAAAGGAAAATATCCCCTCTATATCCTTCTTAAAATTTCCTTACACATGAAAATTATTCAATTTTTTCTATAAGTTAGTTATTCTAAAATGAGGTATCCATAAAGTAACTTGTAAATTCTGCTTTGTTAAATTGGTAGTAATAAGCTTATAGAAGCGAGCAAAAAAAGCATGTTCTGAAGAAAGATAAATCAGAACATGCTCTTAATTTATTTATTTGATACTATAGACGTTGATCTTTCTGGAAGTTTAGTTGAAAATGATCCGCTTCATTGTATACCCCGAATTCATATCCTTTTTCCTTATAAAATTTAATAATTTCCGGAAGCGCTTGTAATGTCTGTAGTTTTTCATGCATTAGAACTACTTCCACATCTTCTGTTGTTGTACGCTTTACATTTTCTATAATTTGCTGTGGGTTACCTTTTAATTTCCAATCATTTGAATCTATCGTCCAATCCCAAACTTTTATTCCTGCTTCTACAATTTTGTTACGAATGTCCTGCCCCTTTAATCCTGGTGCAGATCCGTATGGGGGACGGACTAGTTTAGGGGTTGTACCTGTAATATTATGAATAAGAGCTAACGTTTCTTTCATCTCCGTTACAAATTGTCCTTTTTTGTATAGCTTATCACTATTATGTGTCATACTATGTGCACCAATATAATGTCCTTCTTTTACTGCTCGTTTTACATTTTCCTGAAAACCGGTATTCTGTAAATTGCTACCTTGCATAAAAAATGTCGAAGCAACATGTTGCTCTTTTAGTACATCTAAAAATTTGCCAGTTAATTCGCTAGGACCGTCATCAAATGTTAAATAAACAACCTTTCCTACTGGTTTTCCATCAGCTCTTTTCTGTTTTGCCAGCGATGTGTCTTCTTTCTTTCCTTGTTGTTGCGTATTAGCTAGCCTAATATTTTCATTAGCTACCCCTTTCGCTGGGATAGAGTTCCATTTCCCTATTAAAAAGAACGTGAAAAAGGTCGTTGCTAAAACAACTCCTAGAGATAGTATTGCCTTAGTTACTACACTTGTTTTTTTCTTATTTTGTGATTCTTTCATTATGTTTCGATCCTTTCCCTACTCATTTTCATATTCATTATTTATGCAGCTAAACATTAACTTCAGCTGATATTTACAATAAATAGATTAATAGAGGAAGGTGAAGATAAAATGCAGATAATGTCGAAATTAGTTAAAGAATAGCCTATTACATCCACTCTTTAAAAAAATATTTGTTTCTCTACTACAGTTAAATTTGAAAACTGGATATACATCCAAAATAAAAAATACTACTCTTTCTAAATAACATTTTCACCTCAAGATAATAGCATACCGGTATAAAGATAAAATACAGAGATGGCCGTACTATTGAAATTCTATTATAATTTTGTAATTGGAATTCATTTGAACCAAATGAAGAACTAGAAGAAATATTATTATGTGGAGGTACTCCGATGAACCTTGTAATTAGAGAGTTAGAAACAAATGATTTAGATAATCTCCCGGAGATTGATGACAGTTTTATAGTGAATGCTCGGTTAATTCTTTCTCTTTCCAAAGGAAATAGACGCATAGAATATACAGTAGAAGACGTTCCAAGTTATGAAAAAAGTTATTTACAAAATCAAGATGATAATGAAGAACTGGCTTACAATGAATATATGAATAAACCTAATCAAGTCATTTACATAGCTCTGTTACATAACCAAATCATTGGATTAATGGTATTAAAAAAGAATTGGAACCACTATGCTTACATAGAGGATATAACGGTAGATAAAAAATATCGTACAATCGGAGTTGGCAAAAAATTAGTTGATCAAGCAAAGCAGTGGGCAAAAAAAGGAAATATGCCAGGTATCATGCTTGAAACGCAAAATAATAATGTCGCAGCATGTAAATTTTATGAAAAATGTGGATTTGTAATTGGTGGGTTTGATTTTCTTGTTTATAAAGGTTTGGATAAGACAAGTGATGAAGTTGCAATTTATTGGTATATACATTTCAAATGATAATAGTTTATAACGTAAAAAACTCAAAATAAAACCCCAATTTCTCTATATTAAAATCGAGAAATTGGGGTTAAGTTATTTAAAACAAATAACTAATTAATAATCCTGCTGACAACAAGAAGCCGAAAATCGTATTTGTCATCGCTGTTGATTTCATTGCGATGCGCATATATCCAGGATCCTTTGCCCCTTTTTGGAAACTTTGAATCGCAGAAATTGGCTTTCTCAAGCCTAAGAACATAACTAATGCCCAAGGGCTTATATAACCCATTAATACAATTACGGCAATCCATAAATACGCAATGAAAAAAGCTACCGCTAGTGTTACCACAGCTTTTTCTCTCCCAAGGAGGATTACTAATGTCTTTCTTCCACCTTTAATATCTTCTTCGATATCTCGGATGTTATTTGACATATTGATTGCACCTACTAAAATTCCAATTGGAATGGAAATCAATACACTTTCAATCGTTACAGTATTCGTTTGAATAAAGAAAGCAATGAGCACAAAACATGTCCCCATTAACAACCCAGAAACTAATTCTCCAAACGGGGTGTACGCAATTGGTAATGGACCGCCTGTATATAAATAGCCAACTGCCATCCCAATTAAACCAATAACCACTAACCACCAACTACTATTCATACAAATATAAATGCCAATAAAAGCTGCTACGACATATAATAAAAGCGCAACTGTTAACACATTTTTTGGCTTCAATCCATGACGGACAATTCCGCCACCGATGCCAACGGATTCAGCGGTATCTAATCCGCGTTTGAAATCATAGTACTCATTAAATAAGTTCGTTGCTATTTGCAGCGCTAAACATGCAAGCATCATCGCAATAAATAAAAGCCAATCAATTTTGGCAACATAAAGTGATGCCACTGTCCCTAAAATTACAGGAGAAAACGTCGCCGTTAATGTATGCGGGCGCGTCATCTTCCATATTAATTTAGCGGAACTAATTTCCTTTTCATTCCCCATAACTCTGTTCAATCTCCCTACATTTTAAGTATAAATTACTAGCAGTATCTTTCTATCTATTTCCTGCCACGCATCCATTCATTATAGCAATAAATGATTATCCTTTCTAACAAATCAACTTTTAATAAAGTAAAATTTATAAAATGAAACTTTAATCAGTAGGAGTTTTGTCATCCCCACTGATTATTAGTACATATCCATTGTTTTTTTACGGGCAGCCCTCCCATTCGCTGAATTTTGTGGTGGGAGTCTTACTGCCCGTTAATGCGGGATAAAAAAGAAGTCAAATTACTTCCAAACAACACCTCGCCTCTCATATTCCATTCTGTATTCAACAGCAGCCGCAATTTTAGGACTTGCGAATCTTTCCGTGATCCAAAGTCCCAAATCAACTCCTGAAGTGACCCCTCTTGCAGTGATAATATCCCCTTGATCCGCAATTCTGTAATGAAGAAGCTCTGCCCCGTATTCACTCATTTCATCCTGTGCAAAACAGTGCATCGTTGCCTTTCGACCGTTCAATATACCAGAGGCAGCTAATAGCATCCCCCCTGTACACACACCAGCAACGATTGTTCCTGCATTGTGCATCTCGCTAATCATTTTAGTCAAAGTTCCAAGCTCTGCTTGTTTTCGTGCCCCATGCTCTGCTTTATGATTCCAGCCACCACCAGGTACAATTAACAAATCTGGACGATTCTCCTTCGTAAAAAATCATGTAGTTTAACTGTAACTCCAAACGAGGTAGTAACTTCCTTCTTTTGTTCACTCGAAACGAATTCAACTATAAATTGAGCCCCTTCTTCTATCGCTCTTTTCAGTACCTCAAACGGTGCGAAAGAGACAAGTTCTCCGAAACCATCAAACCATACTATTTGTATTTTCATTTTCGCACACCTCATATGCTTTCTTTTTTAAATTGTAGATATATATAATAATTGGACAATCTCAAAGTGTAAATTGTAAAGTATACCTAGATTATTCAAATAAAAAATAATATCCCACATAGTTAAATACATTTGTAAACCCTACATTTTCTACAACTGCAACAGAAGGCTTGTTCAATTCCATACAGTCCCAATATGGAATAATATCATTCTCCAAACAATCTTTCACAAAACTATGCGCTATCTTTTGAGCTAATTTTCTCCCTTGGTGACCTTCTATCGTTTCAATATCTATACAGTGTATATTTTCAAAGACGAATCCTGAAAAACAAACACTCACAATTACATCATCATAAACAATGCAATAGCCAATCCCCTCATTGAAAAAAGAATCCGGTGAAGACCAAAACTCTAAAATTTTTGATTGTAAAAAATCAATGTTCTTAAATGTATTATTATTATTTTCATAGAGAGCTTTACTCATTTTCAGTACAGTATATCTCTGTTCAAATTTAGGCTCATGATGATTTTCATAATCCTCTTTTCCTAGCATATACACTCTTTGATTCCAACTCTTTAATTTACGATGCTGAAATATTCTTTCGATTGTTTTATTCCACTTCGAATGATTCCCGATTCCTTCAAAGCAATCTAATCCTACTTTCCTCGCCTCAGGTACTATTACATGATTAATAAAACGATTCACTTCTTTATTAAACTCTTCATTTTCAGCATCTCCAATAAAGAAGAAGCCATCATTATTACCTAACCAAATGAGTCCCGAATTAGGAGAAGTCACGTTATCTACAAATATACGACCAGGATTCACTCCTGCAATTACAGCACGTACCTCTAATTGACCTTGTTCATTCACTAAACGATTACACCTATAAAAATCATCCTTGCTTAGTTCACAGATCATACGTTACACCCCTTTTTTAAACTGTTCTATTCTAACTTTACCATTTTTACATAATATTCTGTATTTTTACTAAGAGTAGTTTTAAAGCGATGCGATAAGTAAATGAAATACATAATAAAAAAGAGCCAATCTCCAACACAATAGAAGATTGACTCTTTCCTTTATTTACTCACCTGTTTCAGAAAATCGTTTTATACGTTCACCAATTTCATCGCGAACACGTTGAAATTCAGACCATTCTTTTCCTGCCGGGTCATCAAATCCCCAGTGAACACGATTTACGTGCGAAGGTGTCGAAGGACAAACAGAATCCGCATGACTACAAAGTGTAACGACTAAATCAGCATTATTTAAAATGTTTGTATCAATCATATCTGATGTTTGATTTGTTATATCGATATTCACTTCATTCATTGCTTTAATCGCATTGGGATTCACTCCATGTGCTTCGATTCCTGCAGAATATACATTCCACTTACCTCCTAAATATTGTTTACCCCACGCTTCTGCCATTTGGCTTCGGCATGAATTTCCTGTACATAAGAAATAGATTGTTTTTTTGTTTTCCATGTTGTTTTCCACCTTTGTTTTTAAGTTGATTGATCATTAAAATATTTACGTTTAAACCAAAAAGCGACATTTACAAGTGCAATCATGACAGGTACTTCGACTAACGGTCCAATGACAGCTGCGAATGCTGCGCCCGAATGAATACCAAACACACCAACTGCTACAGCAATTGCTAACTCAAAGTTATTACTACCTGCTGTAAATGCTAACGTTGTCGTCACCGGATAGTTTGCACCAATGTTTCTTCCCATAAAGAAAGAAACAAAAAACATTACAATAAAATAGATTAATAACGGAATCGCTATTCTTACCACATCTAGTGGCACGCTAACAATCATCTCTCCTTTTAAAGAGAACATAACGATGATTGTAAATAGCAATGCAAGTAATGTAAGTGGACTAATTTTAGGTATAAACACTTTTTCATACCACTGTCTTCCTTTTAACTTAACTAGTACAAAGCGTGTCAACATACCTGCTATAAAAGGAATTCCTAAATAGATACATACTGATTTTGCTACTTCTATCATTGTAATATCGACAATAGCACCTTCAATCCCTAACCATTCTGGAATTACAGTTACAAATACGTATGCATAAACTGAGAAAAAGAGCATTTGGAATACCGAATTAAAAGCAACTAAACCTGCCGCATACTCTTTATCCCCATCAGCAAGATCGTTCCAAACAATTACCATTGCAATACAACGTGCTAACCCAATCATAATGAGACCAACCATGTATTCTGGTTTATCAGGAAGAAAAATAATTGCTAACACAAACATAAGTATCGGACCAATAATCCAATTTTGTACTAAAGATAGCACTAACACTTTTACATCTTTAAATACTCGGCCCATTTCCTCATAGCGAACTTTCGCTAACGGTGGATACATCATTACAATTAAACCAACAGCAAGCGGAATAGACGTCGTTCCAACCTGTAATGTATTCAGTCCGTCTACTACACTAGGGAACACAAACCCTAAACCAATCCCAACAGCCATCGCTAGAAAAATCCATAGTGTTAAATATCGGTCTAGAAAAGATAAACGTTTCATTTTATTTTCCATCTCCTATTAACAACAAGAATTTTTAGCTACCTCATTTGAAGTCGCGCAACAAGATGACTCTTCAATTTTGTGAACATTACTATCTGCTTTCGTATAAAAGAATTCCCACTCATTCCCATCTGGATCTGTTACCCAAAACTTATCTTGCACTGCATAGCAACAAGTCGTATCCATCTCATCACGCGCGAAGAAACCTTCTTTTTCTAATCGTTCTTTATGCAATGTAATTTCTTCAGCTGTATCCACTTGGAAACCAAAATGATTTACCTGATTTCCCTTCACTTCATCTCGCACGTTCAGCGTAAAATTAAGTCCTGGCGTCTCTAATAAAAATTTTGCATAATCTGTTTTCACTTTAACTGGTGAAACACCAAATACCTTTTCATAAAATTCAATAGACTTCTCTAAATTCGTAACGTTTATACCGACGTGAACATATCTCATACCTTATTCCTCCTTTTTATATATCATTAATCAATTTTTTTTGATTAATAACTCAAAATTTTAACAGCAACTACCTTTCCCTGTTTTTCTAAAGATACAGCACAATTCTTCTGATAATAAATTATTCACTTCCGCATCATTTAAATCATAATAACTCCACGTACCTTTTGTTTCTTTTACAATCAAACCTGCATCTAATAAAATTTTTAAATGATATGATAATTTAGATTGCGTCATTTCAAAAACTTCTGTTAAATCACATACACACGTCTGTCCTCGCTGGCAAAGTTCATACATGATTTCTAAACGTTTCTGATCCGCCAACGCTTTAAACTTTTTCTCATAGAGCTGAAAATTTTGTGCCACTGTAGTTCACTTCCCTTCATCAACTTTTTTTGATGTTTATAGTATATACGTAGATGAGTTCTATATGCAACTTATTAATCAAGTTTTTTTGATTTATCTAAAAAACTTCCTCGCATCATATCTTTGTTACAATTAAAAAAGACCATAACCTTTTCAAAAATGAAAAACTATGGTTCTTTTTACAACTTAATAGTTACAATATTTCCGAGAAATGGAGTCTCTATAACTATTTTAAATTTTAATTTGATCATTATAGAGTAGTGCCCCATCACCCTCAATCTAAGAAAAACAAATACCCCAAAATGAGAAAAATCGATATGCTCTTGTTTTTGGTGCATATTCATAAAAATAGTCTAAATCCTTAAGTTGATGGTTGTGGGGCGGGCCCCCCATAAGAACGGTATCTAAAAGATTGTATGATAGGTGTTAGTTCCATTCCAATGGCCTCAGCCGGCGATTAACTCAAATACCGATTTCGGATGACCGCCATGTGATGAAGTTCGTGTCCTGCGACGCCGTATGCGAGGGCGCGCGCCGTAATGCTTAGGTTGTTGGCTGTGCCCTTGCG
This sequence comes from Bacillus sp. PK3-067, assembly GCF_056738645.1. Lineage (NCBI taxonomy): Bacteria > Bacillati > Bacillota > Bacilli > Caryophanales > Bacillaceae > Bacillus > Bacillus sp. PK3-067. The sequence goes on from NZ_CP096490.1 coordinate 3,102,984, forward strand.
GGTCCACGCCTCCGCTGGTAGCCCGCGCAACAATGTAAGCGTTGATTGCCGTACGGCCCGGTAGTCTTCGGCCAATTGCGCGGTTGTCCAGCTTCCGAAAGGAGGTATGAATAATTCCTGATCGAAACCGGTCAGAGGCGTCTGGTCCCCTCTTGCGAACCGGAGCAGGCGGTAGGTCATGACGCGTTCCGCGTCTGTAATGTGGCCCACGACTTCTTTCAGCGTCCATTTTCCTTCCGCATACCGATATGTGGCCTGGCTTTCGGTCAACGATGCCAGGAGCTCGGTCATTTGCTTTTCCTGGGCGAGCAGAATATCGATGATGTTACCGTCCGGCACCAAACGGATATATTCGCCGGAGCTCCCGGCATATTCTACTTCTGACGGTCTTTGATTCATGCGTAGTCACCTCTTTATGTAGATATAGAAAATTATAGCACTCGTCTATGTCTAATAAATTCGCGAAATAATAGAACTTCCCTTCTAATAATTGAGGATAAGCAACTATTTAGTCAGTCGCCACACTATCCTGATTCGTTAGCACAATAAGCAACGCTAATCAATAATGCATAAAAATTAGAAGTTATACAATATTTCAAAGTTATTAATATATATTAGATTATTCCGAAACATATATAAATACATTTTGTCGAAACTATTAAAAAGGGAGAATTTCTCTAGCTGGAGAATTAATAATTGTGTTACCAATATGTAAAAATCTCAATTTAAAATTAAAGGAGAACAAAATGGGACAAATAATTGTATCGATGTACCTCTCACTAGATGGTGTCATGGAGGAACCAGCTTGGACTGCTCCATACTTCAATGAAGAAGTAGCAAAGTTTCAATCCGATTTACTGTTTGAAAGTGAAGCGCTTCTACTAGGGCGAGTAACCTATCAAGGTTTTGCAGCTGCCTGGCCTTCTATGACTGATGAAGAGGGTTTTGCTGATAAGATGAACAGCATACCTAAATTTGTTGCTTCAACAACTTTGGAAAAAACCGAATGGAATGCAAATCTTATCAAGGGTAATATTGTAGAAGAAATATCGAAACTGAAGGAACAGCCCGGTCAGAACCTTTTAATTTATGGTAGTGGTGAGCTTATACAGACATTGATGCAACACGACCTCATTGATGAATATCATTTTATGGTCAATCCTGTTATCGTGGGAAGCGGAAAGCATCTCTTTAAAACCGGAAACGATACAAAGGCTTTAAAACTGATCGAAACAAGAACGACCAGTTCAGGTGTCGTTATTCTTTCCTATCAGCCGGAGAAAAAAGAATAATTATTGATAAATTATATAAACAAAAAAAGATTGACTCTTTCAGATCAGGAAAAGTTAAAAATAACTTCCAATAACAAGAATAATGTAAATAAGCTGTCCATGTGGACAGCTTATTGTTTTTTTGCTTAGCGTGCAAAATTCGCGTCTTGTTCGCGTGACCCCAAACAGTACGATTTTATTTCAAAGACACAACGATCTTACTACACACTTTTTATTTATCCCACACTCTCATCTACTAATATTACTATTTTTTATTACTAATGTTGCCGTTTCACTCGGATGGCTAAGAGGAAAATGATGGCCATATGGAACAAAATCAACCTTACCAAGATGCGATGGAGCAGAATAGCCTCTGTCATACTCCCCCCAAATAATGTGAAGATTATACTTTGTTACTTCATTGAAATCACCTTGATCATTTTTTAGTAGTAAACTGTTAAGCTGAACCGTAGTATTTAAAATTCTAGGAGAAGTAAAACTGTTTCTTATTTTTTCAATATAATATTCAGGGATGCTCTCCATACTTTCAAACAAACCATTACTTAATAAATATCGCCCTATCAAATTAGTAGTTGCCAGTTTTAATTTCCATTTGTTCATAAATTGAGGAACTTTTAGCGATTTAGCATTTTTTTTAACAACAGGCGGCTGAAGTAAAGTGATTGAATACTTCTTATCTATGTACTCTTGTACCAATGCTTCCAGAAGAATAAACGCACCGAATGAATGGCCAATTAGATGTGCACCATTAGTAGCTTTCTCCAATAATTTTTTCACTACATTCAAATAGATATCTAGAAGATTTTTCTCTCGTTTAAAAGGAGAACGTCCCAAACCTGGAAGATCCAAAATCCATACAGGTTGACCAGTTTTTTCATGAAGCTCTTGTGCTAAAGGAAATAAATCCTCTCCATCACTCAATAAACCATGTAATAAAATAAACGGTTTACCCTTTCCTTGTAATTGGTAAAGGGTAGTGTTATCGCATAATGTTCGTTTAAATAAATGATTATGCCGGCCATTTTGATACATCATTCGATAATCCAGATCAGCTACTACGGCAGGGAAAAATTTCATTACACTCGTCTTCTTAAACCAATCTCCTCCCATAATTTTTTTCGCTGAAACATTTAAAAATTTTTGTCTTGTAATAAAATTCAGTCCATCAGAAGGAATTTTTGTTATTTTACTTCCTCCACTATTCATAATTGCTTTCATAAATGGCATTGGAACAGAGATTTTTGGTGCCCTCATATTCATACTTTCCGACATAATACTTAATAATTCAGCAATGTTCTGATCGTGCTGTTTGTCTTCAACAAGTGTATATGTTTGAATAGTCGGTTGCTCCAATCTGAAAACCTGCACAATAAACTTCGCAAGCTCATCGTTTGAAATAAGTGGTAACCTATATCCCTTACCTCCAGGAATCACTGGCATGAGCCCTCTTCGCATACTCATCACAAGCAAACCTAACCCTGCTATCTGCTCTGTACTCCCTGTTTTACTACTACCGACTACAGTTGGCGGATTAATTACAGAAAGCGGATAACCTACTGCTGATGCCTGCTGACGGATATAAAGATCTGCTAAAAATTTTGTTCTCTCATATGGATTTTTTATTTTCAAATAATTGTTTCCTTCTTTAAACACATCAATTGCAATCTTGCTATTTTTATCATCAAAAGGACTCATATAGCCTACAACATGAATAAATTGTTGCAAACCCTTCAATTGATGAATACTTTTAGCTAATTCACTAATATGTTTGGCGCCATTTAAAAATACGGAAGCTGCCTCTTTACTTGTCGCTTGAATATCCATGGGGCCTCCTGCGTGAATAATCACATCCGTTTTCAATACCCTCTCCTTATCTTCAGCACTTAGACCTAAATCTATTTTCGTCAAATCACCTTCAATAAAGTGCATAACTTCCTTTTTTAAGATGCCTCTTTCTTGAAAAAGGCGTGTTGCTTTATTTTTCGACCTCACTAAAAGAAGAATTTTAACATCCTCTTTGGCTAATTCTTTTACCAATTGCTTTCCAATAAAGCCTGTTCCGCCAGTTAAAAATACTGTTCTCATATAAAATCCCCCTTTTAGTACTACTTAGTACTAATTTGATGTAAAAAAAATGCTTCTTTTATCGAAGCAATTTTAAAAAATGATCTGCTGTTTTCGTAATTACAGTTGCATCCTTCAATGTTTCTGAAATAAATAACGCTCCTTCAAGATTTGTAATAAAAAGTGATGCAACCTCATCAATATTAATCGTATTTCTGAATTCTCCATTCTCTACCCCTTGTTTAAGTAATAGAGAAACTTTCTTTTGTAATCCTGTAAAAAAAAGACCTATTTTTTCTTTTATTTGCGTGGCCTGTGTAGGACTTTGAATATAAAGAGTAATAAATGGACAGCTTCCCTTATACTCTCTCGATTGAACTCCTTGTGATAATTGCTTTAAAAACAGTTGGATACGATCTTCAACTAAAAATTGGTTCTGAGAAAGTACGTCATCAATTGCAGATTGATACATTTCAATCCAATAATCAACAACCCCTTCTAATAATACTTCCTTATTAGAAAAGTGATAATACACATTAGACTTTGAAACTTTGCTTACACGTACTAATTCATCCATACTTGTATAAGCAAACCCTTTTTCTAAAAATAATGTTGCAGCTACTTCAATCACACGTTTTTGATTCATTAATTTTACCTTTGTCATAACTAGAACTATATAGTACTAATTTAAATATTGCAAGTATTTATGTTAATTTAGAAAAAAGTTGAACTGAACCCCGAAATTGTTCATTCACTATCGTCTAATAGAAGTCACCATACATGCCCATCAACTTAAGAAAAAGAAATGCCCCCAAAACGAAAAAATGAGCGGCTTCTCAGAATAATTATCTGTAGAGAAAGAAAATTTTAATTTAGGAGTATATGAAAATATTAGCTTGATGGTGATGTGGTGCTCCCCCAATATGTAAATAAAAAGTAGGAGGAGCCTATATTAACAGACTCCTCTTTAAAATAGCCATTCTATACATGTTAGAAATAAATTCATTTTACTAATAATGAATATTCACCGTTTTTATCATCGAATTTATATACATTTAAATAATATTTACCTGGTTTCGCTGCGAATTTCCCCTTTATAACATTTCCTTCATCTTCACCACAAGCTACATAATTTTGCATGTCTGATTCATGATAAAGCACCCATGTCATCCCAATATTTTGTTCATTTACCACAGAAATATCTACTTCTTTTGGATCTGTAACATTAAACGTATAAACATCTGTTTGATCAGGAGTAATCAGATTTCCTTTTACAAGCGTATTAAACGGGAGTACCTTCTCCTCTTCATAAGATTCACTTGTTTGCGGATCTTGTTTTACAGTAACTTTTGTTTGTTCTTTGCTTTCTTTTCCTCTACTATCTTTTACTGTTAGTTCCACAGTGTATGTTCCTTTTTCTCCATATACATGGGTAGGATTTGCTTCTGTACTTGTAGTACCATCTCCAAAGTTCCATAGATAAGAAATAACTTTTCCATTTTCACTTTTTGTACCATCGCTATGAAATTGAATCTCTTCATTTACTATCCCGCTGTATGGTCCATTCATATTTACTATAGTAGTTGTTTTTTCCTTTTCCTCTGTCGCAACACCATGAAAAACAATATCATATTCAAACTGGTTAGCTGCATTCACACGATAGTTTACGAAATAGGCTGTAACTGTTTTATAACCACTCCAACCTTTTTGGGATAACTGCTCTAAAGTTTGGTTTACTTGTTTACTCATCGCTTTCCAATCTTCAGACTCACCTTTTGATGTACCACCTGTGTACTTGCCTTCCACGGTAAATGTATTAAAGAATTGCGACTCATATTTTGTAATTTTGGCATCTTTTATATTTGCTACATCCACAATTTCGTTTTTCACTTCAGCTAGCGGCTTTGGTGCATGTTGAATTAAATAATCATTTGTTACTTTCGGTACATTATATTTATCTTGATTATCAATCAACTGCTGCATATACGCTTGATATTCTGCATTCAATTGTGTATTGTTGCTCAATGATTCACGATATGAGTCATAATTTTTCACATCGTTTGCACGGATTAAATCTTGAAGCTTATCAAATGTTTCAAATTGATGATTATACAAATATGACTGTAGTGCAAAGGAATACTTATAAAAGTCCCATGATCCATATTTTGAGAACAAAGTTTGCTTTGCTGTATAACGACTTGCTGGATTAGATGATAAGCCACTTATCATACTTTTACGCGGAACAACATTATTTGTACGTGTAGATCCTGCAAAAAATTCTGCATTTCCTTCTTGGAACCAAGTTAATCGTTCATTTTGATACATTTCTCCGCTTCCAAATAAACCAGGAACCTCATACCTTCCTTGTAAATAATGAGTGAATTCATGACGGAATAACTCTTCTAAACTATAAATACTCTGCTTTGGCGTACGCTCATATGTAAAGAAGGTCCCCTTCTCTTCAATATAAATTCCACCGTTGTTTGTTTCATATCCATATAATTGTCTATTTAATTGATATTCATCTGGATTATTATAAATTACTATTGTTAGTACATCATCAGCGTTACCTGGTTCTAGCGCTTTATCATTACCAATTACACGGTGATATTGTGCTTTTACTTCTTTGGCTGCCCAATATAATTTCTTAATTTTTTCTTCTGTTACTTTATCTCCCGTCTTGAAGACAATCGATCCGTCATCAAATGTATATGTTTTAGGTAAGTATTGTCGTTTCCCTTCTTCACGTATTTTCTGTAGATCTACTGCATTTCCACTATAATCTTTTCCACCATAGTTTGTTTTCATTTGTTCTACTGCTACAAAATAAGGTCCACTTAGACGAGGATACAAGCTCATCGCTTGTGTAATAACTTCCAATCCTTTGTATGGATTACTATGAAATTTCCCTAAACGACCTGCATAATAAATGCCATTATTAATTAGCCAACTATTTTCATTTGTTATATTCCCCACGAGAGCAATTCTACTAACCTCATTTATAAAGTTATCAATCTTTCCATACCACATTGTTTCATTAGGTTGCTTATTCGTATCCTGCAAATAAGACTGTATATCATAATCAATTCCTTTTACAATTTCATATACGGCTTGTCCTTTCGCATAATCGCTTACATACGTAGAAAGATTATCATTATAGTGTTTTAAAACATTTACCGCATACTGTACTGTTTCAGTATCACTAGAGGCATTACCAATTAATTTTCCATACGCAGTTACTACTCTATCTTGCTCAGCTGTACCTAATGTGAAGTTTCGATTTTTCGCGATTGCTTTCAATGCTGGTAAACACTTGTCATGGAAGCTTCTCTCTTTTAAGTAACTTAATTCATTATTATAATATCCCACATAAAAAGCAGAACGTAATACTTCAACAAATGTTTCAATGCCCTTTGAATTTTCTTTCGTAAACGTCCTTCCTCGTTGTCCTAATTCATTAATGATAACGTTCATGCGTTCTTTATTCTGATAAAATGCTTTCGTATCTTGATTGAATTGAAATAAATCCGTAATTTGATTCCAAGAAATTTTTGATAATGTATCAATGAGTTCGCTATTAGGCATTTTATTCAGTTCTGCCAAAGTATAGCTTTGCTTTAATTGAATTTCATCACGTTTCATAACCAGAGTAGGACGTTGTGAAAAATCTCCTATTTTTAAACGCTCTTCAAAATTCAAAGTTTCGTCCGCTTTTGTAGCATGTACAATTTCATCTTTTGAAGTTTCTGTCCCCATTGGTTTCATCTGTAAGATATTATAGGGTGCTGTTTCTTCTGCTGATACCTGTGTTTGAATACTTCCAAATGATAATGCCATTGTACTAATCCCAATCATCATTTGGGTAAATCTTAAATTCTTGTTCATTACATTTCCTCCATTTATATATTCCACCCAAAAATATAACATTTTATCTTAATAAATTATTATAATATGTATTATTTCATATTTAATTACATGAATTTCCCTATAAAATGATATTAAATAAAACATTATAGAATTTTTTTCTTTTTTCATTCTTACTCATGAATTGGGTATATCTTTTGTTTGAAATTTACGAGTTCATCGCAAGAAACCAAACTCTCTGGCAAAATTTCGTAAGATATTTGACGATAAAAATCTTTGAATTTCTTAAGTAAATAGTTGTAATTCATCGGATACAGAAATAGATATACAAAAACGTCATCCTTTCTTATAATTTTACAAAAAGAATAACGTATTTTTTTATAAAAAATACTCGTCAAAGTGTAAAACAAAAAGGGCTATCTCAGCCCTTTTTGTTTTATAAATCCTCTATATTATATTCGGTATATTCCTCATAATAGTAACTAATATTAATACTTTTCATGAATATTTCATGACTATTTATTTCATCTACTAATGCATTTTGGAGTAAATGCTTAATTTCAATATCTTTAATTGGGCTGCGTTCTATTGCAGTAAATAATCTTCTTTATCAATTTTATTGCAGTCGATCACCTGATGAAGTTCATTTTTAAAGATTAAATCTAGCCATATTCTATTCGCTCTACCGTTTCCTTCTCTAAAGTGGTGGCTATATTCATTTCAACTTAAAGAGAGTCTGTGTTTTGGCACAAGCTCTTTTTTATTACATTTCAAATATATTCAACAAGGTGAGTCTTTTGCAATTACAGCAATATAGAAAAAAAGTCTGGTTCTGATATAAAAACTTCAAAATAAACGCAATTAATCTATAAAGCTCGGACATACCAATGAAGAAGCATTCAAACGAATCCGGGCTGTTTAAATTTGATTATAAAACTATTCTTCTCTAGCAAAATAAAGCAAGGCTATGGTCGGAAAAGCGATTCCTATCCATAATGTTAGATTCCATCCTCCTAAGGCATATGCCCATCCTCCAATAAAGGATCCAACAGCACCTCCTAAAAAGAAAATAGCCATAAATAGCCCATTTAATCGACTACGAATTTCTGGACTCAACGAGAAAATTAAACGTTGGCTAAGCACAAGGTTTGCAGATACTCCCATGTCCAACAGAATTGCAGCAATTACTAAAACAGCTATTCCAAAGGACGAGCTACTTTGAATAAAAAGTGGGAGTATTAAAGAAATAATAACAACAGTGAGAGCTATCCCAGTGGCGGGTCGTGTCCAGCCAAGATCAGCTAGACGACCACCTATTGGAGCGGCTATTGCACCTGTAATTCCGACAAGTGCATATAATGCTATGGCAGTCTGAGAAAAATGAAAAGCAGGACTAAATAATAATAATGGAACAGTGGTCCAGAATAAACTAAAAGCCCCAAATACACAAGCATGATAAATGGCGCGACGGCGTAAAATTGGAGTAGTACGTAGCAGTTGCCACATTGAATTAAGTAAGGCTATATAATTTGTTTTTGCCTTTGGTTTCCTAGTAGGGAGTACTTTCGATAATACAAACGCTAAAACAATAATTACAGTAGCAGATAAAGCAAATATTGCATTCCATCCCCACATATCGGCTACTAGACTAGAGATCGGTCGCGCAAGCATAATACCTAATAACAGACCACTCATGACATTGCCAACTACGCGACCGCGTGCATTCTCAGATGAAAGATATGATACAAGAGGTACGAGCACTTGCGCTGCGACCGAACCCAGTCCGATAAAGAATGAAGCAATTAACAACAAGGTTGCGCTTTTTACAAAAACCATAGAAATGAGTGCAAATGCACTTAAAAATAACAATATAAGTATCAATTTTTTATTCTCAACAATATCCCCCAAAGGCACAAGAAATAATAAGCCAACAACATATCCAATTTGAGTTAGCGTTACAATTAATCCAGCGCTACTATTAGAAAGCCCAATTTCATTACTAATTAGCCCAATTAAAGGCTGTGCATAATAAAGATTAGCCACAATAATACCACATGCAGTTGCTAAAAGAATGATTAAACCTGATGAAATGTCCTTATCAATTGCTTTATTTTTAAAATTAGACATAAGTATTTCCTCCCATACTTTTATTTCAAAATTACTAAATCACTTTGGCAAGTACTACTGCGATGCCATTTTTTATTGTAATAAATTAAGTCTGAGCTAATTTCCATTCTGCTTTTAAAAGGTCCAATTTCCTCTCTTTTCCCCCCCCTTTTCTAAATGTTTTTTAGCAATGTAATTTGTGATTTTTGGAACCTAAATATATCCATACCATTACAAGATGTTAGTTAATTAATAAACTGAACGTACAGTTCATTAATTAACTAAAATATATACTAGACGTTCAGTTTTGTAAATAGGATATTTCGTTTTTTGTTTGTATTAAGTATACTAAACGTATAGTTTATGTTTTGAAAGGAATGATTAATGTGCAAAGTAAAAGAGGTCGACCACGTAATATTGAAACCCAAAAGGCCATCCTGTCTGCGTCCTATGAGTTATTATTGGAAAGTGGCTTTAAAGCAGTCACAGTCGATAAAATTGCAGAACGTGCTAAAGTCAGCAAAGCTACGATTTATAAATGGTGGCCAAATAAGGCTGCTGTGGTAATGGATGGTTTTCTTTCTGCTGCTGCCGCCAGATTGCCTGTACCTGACACAGGTTCAGCGTTGAATGATATTTTAATTCACGCCACAAGTTTAGCCAATTTTTTAATCAGTCGAGAAGGAACCATTATCAATGAGTTAGTTGGCGAAGGACAATTTGATTCGAAACTAGCAGAGGAATATCGTGTTCGATACTTCCAGCCACGTCGACTGCAAGCAAAGCAACTTCTGGAGAAGGGAATTAAAAGAGGAGAATTAAAAGAAAACCTCGATATTGAATTAAGCATCGATCTCATTTACGGACCAATTTTTTATCGTTTGCTAGTAACTGGTGAAAAGTTGGATGATTCCTATGTACATGATTTGATTATAAACGCCTTCGAAGGGATACGTTTGAGGTAATTAACATATAAACAAAGATTTAGATTTCCACTGTTTCCTATACTGATGTAACTAGTATTAACTTGGTAAATAAAGTATCTAATGTTTTAAAACTGATGTATATGGGGTTTTCCCCCATATGCATCAGTTTTAAAAAAGGCTTAATCTACAAGCTATTTTGATAACGTAGTATTAACACATCCAAGCTTTATTTAATACCGTTTTTATCATTATCAAAAACCCTGATTTTTGCTAACACAATTAAGTCTTATTGCCGTTCTTGTTCCATTACTACAAAGACCCCAAGTTCCGCTATGATATATTGGAATGAAGTGAAAGATAACATGTTTGTAATAAAATTGTGTACAATGCTAGGATTACCAAAATTAACATTCTATCTTTTGAAAACACTTTGTGATTTTTGAATGATAATTAAATTGTATAGACTCGAAATTAAACATATAAATATCCTTTACAATAGCGAATTCTTAATTACATTATAATCCTCTATTGTATTCACATCATAAAATAATTTAGCATCGCTATATACAGTAATCTTACCTTGGAAATATTTGTCAAAGAAAATGGAGCGCGCACCTTGATCCCCTTTTAGTTTTTTTAAACTCGGAAAAATCCCCTTTGAAAATAAAATTGGTGGCTGTGGGATACCTTGAAAGCTAGCAGCTACATAATCAAGCTGTGGGAGGTGCTCATAACTATCTATTAATGAATTTAAAAGCTTAACTGTAATAAAGGGTTGATCTGCAAGCATTACTACTACTCCATCAGCATTCATACTTTCTGCCTTTTCTAAACCACAATGGAGAGAGTAAGATTGACCCAGACATGATTTTTCACAAGAAAGAATATGAACCCTTTCAACTTGTGTATAATGTAACAACCAAGACGGTTGATTTGAAACTACTATAACATCACTCAAATTGGAAGAAAGTGATGTATGTAATGCTTTATTCCCAAGTAATGTATTTCCAGTTGGAAGGTACAGCTTATGTAACCCCGGACCTGTTCTTCTACTCTTTCCAGCTGCTAGATATATTCCTACTATTTTCATCGTTCTTCATCCTCATTATTTGTATCATTTCTGCCAGAATGCTTATAGCAATTTCCATTGGTCCCTCGGATCCAATGGATAAACCAGCAGGAGAGAAAATCCATTTAGGTTTATCCAGTCCTCCTAGCAAACGTACGGTACGATATCGGGACCCTAAAATACCTAGGTAACGACAAGGATGGTTCTGCAATAGACTAAGTAGTTCTTGATCCCGTTTGAAATGATGTGTCATTATCATTATAAAATCCTGTTTCTTTATAGATATCCTGGATAGAATCTTTTTTGGAAAACCGACAACATGCCTATCCGCTTCTGGAAACCGTAGCGGTGTGCATAATCCCTCTCTCCAATCACAAATAGTAACAAAAAACCCTGTTTTTTTTGCTAAGGAGACAAGTGGCTTGGCATCTTCTCCTGCACCAATTACAAACAATTTTGGTCGTGGTTCGAAGCAATATACATATAGATGTTCATACCAACCATTTTTCAATTCAGGAAGTGCTGGAATTTCTCCTTCCCAATCTCCAAATTCATCTCCTTCTTCGCTAAAAAAAAGAGTCTTCGATTTTAATAAATCTTTTATCATCCAGACACGTAGCCCTTTTTCTGTATATTCTCTTACTTTTCGTAAATACTCTTGATATATATAATTCACTTTTTCTAATAATATATAAATAATTCCATTACACCCTACTCCCCATGATAAATCATTTTCTTCCCTCATATCGAATTCATGTATGCTCCATTTTTCATTAATTAAATCTTTAGTATAAAGATAAAGTTCTTCCTCAATACACCCCGCGCTGAGCATTCCAACCTTTGTCCCATCTTCTCCAAATACCATCATTGAACCTTCTTTCCGGTATGATGAACCGGCTACCCGAAGGATGGTTGCAATAGTGTAACCTTGTGGGCTTGCTATTACTGTCTCTAATATCTCATGTATATCAACCATCACAATTCTCCTTTCCTTTAACTTTGAAGAAGGGATTTTACTGCTTCTCTAATTTCTTGATAGCTTGTACATCGGCAAATGTTTGATTCTAACCACTCCTCAATTATTTTGTCTGTTACTTTGGGATAATTTACTATAAGAGCATGACAGTTTACAATAAACCCCGGCGTACAGTACCCACACTGAAATGCCCAATGTTCTATAAATGCTCGTTGTACAGGAGATTCATGTAAACCTTCAATTGTTGTTATCCTTTTTTCTGTTGCTTCTACTGCAAGCATGATACAAGATTTTATCGGCCATCCATCCACTAAAACCGTACAAGTTCCACAGTCCCCATTTTCACATCCACGTTTTGCACCTGTTAGATTAAATTGATCTCTCAATGTATCTAAAAGGGTATCAGCTGTTCTCACTATTCCCTGCCGATTTTCTCCATTTATATAAAGGGTAAGCTTTTTAATCAAAATATCCCTCCTTCAAAATGCTCTAACATGTCCCGTAATATATTTCTTAATACAAACAACCGATATTCTCTTGATCCACGAATATCATCTAGTACAGGTGCTGGAATACGTAACACAGTATTTTCTATCCTCTCTTCAACTGACATCTGATTATTATTAATAGCAAATTCCATAGCAGTAGAACGAAAAGGAAAAGCACATAATCCACTAAATGCCATACGAATTTTATTTCCTTTTTTCAAAGCAGCTAGTGTAATTAATGGGTAATCAATTTTTTCAAGTTTTCTCTTTTTCACACTATAAAAAGGTAGTCCAACATACTCTATATCAGTTAAGACTTGTAAAAGAAATTCTCCCTTACTTAATTGTAGTCTTTCTATAAATAGAGAATGGATAGAGACGTAACGTATACCTTTCATTCCTACAATTCCCAAAGTGCTGTCTGCTAATAAAAACGGAAGCACTGCCTCTCTATAACAGATTTCCCCTGCAATGTTTCCACCTAAAGTAATTTTGTTCCGTGCTGTACGGTCTGCTACTCTTGACGCTGTTTTACTCAAAAGTGGAAACACATTCGAATCTGAAACATGAGTTAAAGTAAGTGCTGAACCAAGAACTACATAACGCTGATACCTTCCAAGCACATTACATTCCGGAATTTCCTTTATATCAATTACAGACTTGAGAGAAAGATTCCCCAATCTACCAAGGGTAATAATTTCAGTTCCACCGTTGTAATATATCGGCGTTTTCCCTTCTTGATAAAGCTTAGAATATAGTTGTAATGCTTCTGTTATAGAGTTGGGGCGGTAATATTCAAAGTCAAATGGAATCATAATAAAGGATTCTCCTTTTTCAGTTTCGTTCGCCAAATTAGTTCTGGAGTAATCGGTAACTGATGCAAAGAAACCTGCGCTGCAACTGATAAGCAATTTGCAAGAGCCGCTGGCATTCCAAGGATGCCATGTTCGCCAAGAGCACGGGAACCAAACGGAGAATCGTCATGAGGAGTTTCTATAAATTCTACTTTATATTCAGGTTGTTGACCGTAGTGGGTTACTTTATATGAACGAAATTGATTGTTTAATACTTTCCCTTTTTTGTCATAAGTAAATGCTTCTCGTGTTGCAAAGCTAAGTCCCATACTCATTGCGCCCATTATCTGGGTCTCAGCTCCTTTCAAATTTAATACCTTTCCAGCATCTATTACACTAAAAGCACGAATTAATTTATATGTATAATCTTGCGTGTCAAATTCAACCTCTACTGCCTGTGCTGCAATTCCCCACTCCGGGCCTGGTTTTCCTTTTCCAGTTTCCTTGTCAGGTTCTGTGATTCCTTCAAACGTATATGCTCCTCTTCCTATAATCTGTTTGTTAATTACTTGTCCGTTTGAGGAGACATATCCTAACGCAATATGAGCTATTTCTATAGAAAGACCAGGAGATTCTTTAACATATACTTGTTTATTAGCAATTTCTAAACTCTCTATCGGATACCCTAATAAAATAGAAGCAGATTTTTTCAACTGCGAAATGATATCTTCTGTTGCTGCTAGCACTGCATTTCCTACTAAATATGTAGTTCTGCTTGCAGCTGTTTTCCAATGCTTTGGCGCAACTTGTGTATCCACTTCCATTTTGATATGTATATCTTCCATCTTCAATTGCATTTTTTCTGCTACCATTTGCGCAAGCACAGTTTTTGTACCCGTTCCAATCTCCACTGCACCACAATGGATATTTACACTACCATTTTCATTAAACGTTATTACCGCCCCTGCCCCTGCATCTGGTGGTGTTGTAGAGTTTTTCCATGCAAAAGCAATACCCTTTGCGCGCACTTTTCTATCTGAAATTTGTATATACTGTCCTTTATTCCAATTAATAAGTTTTTTTAATCTTTCTAAACATTGTTTCGGATTTCCCATATTACTTCTTGTTACTGGAACTTGTGTAGGTGTCATATCTCCTGGTTTGATTGCATTTTTTAATCGAAATTCAAGTGGACACATACCTAATTTGTTAGCCATAATATCTATAGTTCGTTCTACAACAAAAGTATATTCAGAATGTCCAAATCCACGGAATGCTGTAGCATAAGGATGATTTGTATACATACAAAGCGAGTCACACTCTACATGCTCAATTGAATAAGGTCCTGTACAATCTAGACCCGCCGCTTTACTGACAACTACAGCTCGATCCGCATAAGCTCCACCATCAAATAAAAAAAGGAATTCTGCAGACTTTAAAATCCCTTCTTTCGTACAACCTAGTTTAACTTTTGCTTGCAAACCAATATGAACGGGCGAAGTAATAAAATCCTCTTCTCTGCTATTACGAAGTTTTACCTTTCTTCCTCCTACAGCTTTGGAAGCAATGTAGGATAATATTTCCAATTGAACCATGGTTTTCCCGCCATATGCTCCGCCTACTAAAGGTACGCTAACATGTATATTGCCTTCATCTATACCAAATGCTTCACTCAACTGTTTTCTAATCTCAAATGGTGCCTGAGATGTTGAAGTAACAAGAACAACTCCGTTCGACTTAATCTCGACTTTTGTACATCTCGTTTCCATTGCAGCATGATCAGATTGCGAAAATGAAAAAGATTCTTCTACAATTACATCGCTCTGGTTAAATCCATTTTTAATATCACCCTTCCGAACTTTTGTCCGTGTAGCAATATTTGTATTGGGCTCTGGTTTTGCTTCTTCTATGATTCTATATTCTCCTAAACGCTCATGAACAAGAGGAGCATTATTTTGATATGCCTGTATTGGGGAATTAACAACAGGAATTTCTTTGTACGTTACATGTATTGAAAAAACCGCTCTTTGAGCTGCCGATTCACTGTCTGCAATCACCATAGCAACCGGCTCACCAAAGTATCGTACCTTCTCAAAAGCTAACGGTGGCCGATCCACTATACTACTACCGACCAGATAAGGATAGTCTCTACCCGTAACAATATTTCGAACACCCGATATTTTCCAAGCCTCACTTGTATCAATGCTCTCTATATACGCATGTGCATATTCACTAGTTAAAAGCTTTACATGCAATATTCCTGTTTCATTTTCATCGTCAATATACTTTGCTCGTCCCGTTACTTTTTCCATTGCTTCTTTCCTGGTGATACTTTTTCCAATGATATGATATTGACTCATAAGTCTCCTCCTTTTTTCCTACTCTATACTATTAGTCTTCTCCTATTTTTAGTACATGGAAGAACTTTCTCTACAAATACCTTTTATATTTCTATGCGAGAATAAGTTTTGGTTTATTTTATGCATTCCTAAAATTTAATGCTTATTTTTAAAATTGTGGGGGCTTCCTATATTTATCAAGCTAACCTTAAAGTCCTTTGACCTTGAGTATTTAACAATACCACTTGTATGGTTCAATATCTGCCGGATAGTAATCTGGTTACCATCATATCCGTTTCCTTGAATGACACCAGGCGACCCCTTTTTAATAGAATCATCTAGATTCAAGCGGTTCTCTCCAGCTAATTGAAGTAGAACTTTTGCGGTGAACGTCTTCGTCACGCCGCCAACGCGAAAGCAAAAATACTTTAATTACATTTTTCTAACATCCATTTTTTTAATAAAAAAAGAGAGCCCATATATTAGGTACCCTTTCATAAAAGAATTTTTTATTATTTTTTCTAATTTATATTTTGCTTTTAGGCATATCTTCAGGTTTCACTTCTTCGTATCTATCGATTCCATAATAAGAGTCACCGCTATATTTCCCACCTATTTCAACACGGAGATACACATTCACTTTTAATTTTTTCTTTCCATAAAACTTATCAAAAGTATTCAATGTTAAAAGAAAAATAAACGTTTTTGAAATCTTCCAGAATTGCGCGCTATTGTTGAATAAATCTTAGATTTCCAAATGACTTTATCGTTATATTTTTAAGTACAGTGAAGTATTTTATATCGAAAATTAAATAACTATATTTTAACCCCGTCCTAAATTTAGAACGGGGTTATGCTTGTTTTAGGTTTTAAAATTAAATAGTTTTTTTGTCTATTTACAGATACAAATGGTAGCTAAATCTGAACCAGAAAACTTTCGTTTTCGTTTTACAAACTCAAGTTCTCTTGCAAGTTCTTCTAAAAATACAGGTGTAATATATCGTTGTAATTCTTCCGCAAATGGTTGTAGTTCTTCTTGAAGCGAGAGATTCATAAGAAAATGTCATCCTTTCTAGTCTAGCTTTTTTAGAAAGAATAACGTTTTTTTACTCTTAGGGGTAGTGAAAATTCTTAAGTTGATGGGCATGGGGTAGCACCACATCACTATCAAGCTAATACATTATATTACCCCAAAACGGAAACAACGAGTTGCATTTATATAAATAGATTTTGGAAAATTGATAATTTTGTTTAAGGATACTTTAAGATTTTAGCTTGAATGACATATAGTGCTACCTCATAATGAATGATTAGGATATTGAACTTAAACGTGTTATTTTTAGCATTCTAAATAATCGGGTTCAATGTATTTTTCTGTTTCAGGTGAGCTTTTAATTTCTATAGGATATTTCTTAAAAGCTACAACAGTAATTCTATCTTCTTGAACTAAACTTCTGGATTCATTTATAGAAGAGAAACCTGTTCGCTTTAAAAAATTGTATAAAGAAGATTTTGTCATCCAAAAACTATTAACGTTATCTAATGATGCCCATTTTGATTGTAAACGTTCTTCTAATGATGAATTAGCAGAGTGCTCCAGCATTGTGTGCCCCTTATATTCATAATTTTTATAAAGTACTGATACATTGGGAGTACAAGTGATATGAGTATCAATTATTACAAACCTTTTGCATACTTCATACACTTTTTCTAAAAAAGGGAATACATCTGAACTGTCTAAATGATATAAAATACCAGAACATAAAACAATATCAAATTGACCGTATTTTTCAGCACTTAAATTTCTTACATCATCTTGATAAAAGGTTAAGTTTTCTAAATTTAATATGTCTTTAGCAAATATAGCTTTTTGTACGTTTGATTCTCTTCCTTCTATCCCTACAACGGTTGCTCCTTGCATAGCAAACTCAATAGCGTAATGCCCCTCTAAACAAGCTAAATCTAAGATTCGAAGATTTTTAAAATCACATTGTGTGATATCTTGAATCATTGTCACAATTTTTTTTAATGCAGGATTTGGTTGTCGAATATCTCTTGTATATAGAGTATCCGTTAATTTAATATCATAAGCGGTCCATTCACCATATTTACGAATAATGTTTTCTTTCTCGAGAACAAAATCTTTCATGATACAATTCGCCACCTTTAACAAAATATTAGTGTAATATATACCTTTATAAGATCAATATATGTGTGTATAACTTGTATTTAGACGAAGGTAAACGTTTTACGTATTCTCCGAAAGAATTCTCCTTCCTCAAGCGGGTGAAGGGCGTAGCCCAACGATAGGTGGGCGATGAATTTCGGTTTGGCATAGCCAAAAACTTTTGATAAACTAGCTATATGAAGTTCTTTGATAACTTGATATAGAAGGTTGCAGGAAGAAAATAGAGTGCGAAAACCAAGCCATTCGGTTCCTGCGTAAAATATCAACCGTACCAAAAGAGCATCCATGCGTTGGACCTAGGGGCGGAACACCCCGAAGTAACGCTCAGGGAGACGAAAGGTTACTTTCGTCGTGGAACTGAGAAGCTCCCACTTCAAGCTTTGCTAAGTGGCGAGTAGTTCACAGCTTGTCACTTTATCATGTGATATGTCAAAGATTCCTTCTTTTTGGGAGCCACTCGCAAATTTATAACAATAGGCAGCTCAAAATGAAATAACTAAATTAGACACGTTAAAGCTCTTTCAACTTATTAAAGCTATTGAAATTGTTAAAAGCATATCATTTGAACAAGATAAACAAGAGGTTTCATGAATAAGATTGTAGTTTTGCGGTACTGATGCTATAAGTGTGAGTAATGAAAAACTCATTTTTTTATTTTGGGGTAATTCTAAATTCTTAAGTTGATGGGTATAGGGTATCGCCAGTATTTTGGAAAAATCCACGCTAAGCAAAATATTAGTAACATTAAGTTATGACACCGTTTGTTATAAAAAAATCCCCAAAAACCGATTTCTAAATTAGGAAACCGACTTTAAGACATCTTATTCAATATTTAATAATCGTTTATATCTTTCTATTCTTTCCTTTGCTACCCTTAATCTTTCGTTTTTTAATAAACTCTCATGCCTCTGTTGTGATGAAAAACCAGTCACTTCGAGAATATTTATTTCAACATTAAAATTCCAATCATTTATTTTATAATCAATGGGATACTCAATTTGACCAATATCCTGTTCAGCGTCTACTGCTATATATTTACCATCTTTTAAAAAGAACTTATAGCTTAACCCAATTGTATATATCCCTAACAATTCTCCTAATTCAGAATGCGTTATCTTTAATACCTCTCCACGCACTTCAATGTCCTCATTGTTAATTAAATTATTTGCAAATGATTTTTTATCTTTAACAAGATAAAAATAATCAGTGTTACCTACAACTACAGTTTGATCTAATTCATACCAACTTGGTTTCCAGTTAAAAATCATAATACAACACCTCTAAAAGTGATTATTCAACTACTTAGGGGACTGGTGGCAAAACGCGGATTTTATCCGCTAAGATAGTTACTAAAAGTAAAATGTAATCTTTACTACTGTAAAAAAATAAATAGTTCCACGCAAAAGATGTTAGTTGACGTAAAATTCGTTATAGGAAACTAATTTTTAATATTAAAGCAAACTCTTCCCCGAACAGAGAGGAGTTTGCTTTTTTAGCATGCTTACCTTTCTATAAATTACTAGTTATGAAACAAGGATCGTTTCATAACTAGTAATTTACTTGATTATCTTGATGGGTATGGAGTAGTGCCCCTATAAACAAAACCCTCCAGAGACATCTATAATCTGCCCTGTTACCCAGCGGCTATCAGAAGAAGCAAGGAATGCTACTGCATCTGCAATATCTTCAACTTGCCCTATTCGTCCGAACACAGATGAGTTTTTAGCAAAATTTCGTATTTCCGGATCATCTAGCAATTTTGCATTGATATCTGTCTTCGTATATCCAGGCATAATTGTATTCACTGTTATACCTCTTTCTCCAAGATGTTTAGCTAGAGGCAGTGTCATCGTATTTAATGCACCTTTACTTAAGCCGTATGCAATGGACCCTGTAAAACCAAGTCGTACTTCAGCTGATGAAATGTTAATCACACGGCCCTCTGCTCGTATTAATGGTAATGTTTGCTGAATTAAAAAGAATGGTGCTTTCATATTTACAGACATAATTTCATCAAAAACTTCTTCTGTCGTATTTTCAATCGTTCCTTGTGTACCTATCCCTGCATTGTTTACTAAAATATCAATCTCTGATGTACCAACTTTTATTTGTAATTCATTCTTTAACTGTTTTACTAGCTTTTTGACACCATCAATTGAATTAAGTTCAGCTTCAATTAAGAACGCTTTTCCTCCATTAGATTCAATCTCACTAATCGTTTCATCTGCAGCTGTTTTATTTCGGCCGTAGTGAATCGCAACTAATGCTCCATCTTTCGCCAATCTCATCGCAATCGCACGGCCAATTCCACGACTCGCTCCTGTTACTAACGCTACTTTTCCATCAAGATTCTTCATTTTTTCCATCCTTCCTAAATTTCCGTTTGATAAAAACCTATACTTATATTTTCATGTAAACACCAATCATTTTAAATATAGATTTATAGGTAATTTAGTCCATTCGCTTATGATATTATAGTTATAATTCGTAATTTACTTTAGAAAACAAAAATAAGGAGGCTACACAATGCAAAACGCCGTAAAACTGGATGAAATCGATCATAAAATTATGAACTTGTTGTATGAAAATGCGAGAATTTCTGTTTCAGAAATAGGACGAATTATATCCATGACGCAACCTGCTGTAAAAGAACGTATTAACAAGCTTGAAGATCAAGGAGTTATAGCGGCTTATCGAACGAAATTTGAGCCTTCCAAAATTAATAAAAACATTCAAGCATTCATCATGTTTAAAACGAGCCAATGCTCTGATTTTATTCAATTTTGTAATGCCGCTCCTGAAGTAACAGATTTATATCGAATTAGTGGGGAATTTAATTATATGATGAAGGTCATGAGCGATTCGATGGATTCCCTCGCTGCGTTTTTAGACTCGTTAATGCAATTCGGATTATCATCTCCTTTAATTGTTTTAAAGAGTGAGTTCGAGGAGAAATTGTCATTCTAATAAAGGGATACGTATTATCCTCACTAACAGTAAAATTTTCTCTTTCTTGAGAAAAACCAACAAAATCAATGATTAGTAACAAAAAAAGAACATTGATTTTCAATGTTCTTTTTTATATCTCTACTTATTAATTAGATTGCTATTCGAAAAAAGCACCTTAATCCCCTTACCCTTGATTCCTCTGCGCCTCTCTAAACTCCTCCTTGACCTTCTCTAACAACCCTTCTTCCGTAATTAATCGATACGCCGTATTTGCTAATGCTTTTGCCGATGTAATTAATGCTTTATCTCCAAGTTCTGAACGTGCTGCTTCTCTAAATTCATTCGTATGTGCAATTAAATCATCTGGTCCGATTTTAATGTACGGATGAATTGTCGGTACAACTTGACTTACGTTTCCTGCGTCGGTTGAACCAATACCCACTCTTTCTTTACGGTTTACGTCTTCGCCTAATAATTCTAGTTCTTCTGCTACGACGTCGTTATATGTTTTTGTTACGAGTAGTTCATCGATTTCATTTTGGAATTGATGGATTTTCACTTTTGTGCCTGTTGCTAACGCTGCTCCCTGTGCGATATTTCTTACTTTTTCTGTTACTTCCGCACATCTTTTTCTCGTTGCTGCGCGGATGAAGAATCTTGCTGCAGCGTAGTCCGGAATAATGTTAGGTGCTTTTCCGCCCTCTGTAATAACACCATGAATTCTTACATCTGACGGAAGTTGTTGGCGAAGTGCGTTAATACCGTTATAGAGCTGAATAACCGCATCTAATGCGTTAATCCCTTCTTCTGGCGAAGCTGCAGCGTGAGCTGTTTTTCCGTAAAAATGAAAATCAAGTGGATCGACTGCTAGTGAAGGACTCGTTGTCGCTGTCTTTCCGCTCGGATGAATCATAAGCGCCGCATCAATGTCTTTAAATAAACCTGCCTTTACATAACTTGATTTCGCGCTACCATTTGGCCCGCCTTCTTCTGCTGGTGTACCAAACACAACAACTTCCCCGCCAATTTCTTCAAGCGTTTCTGATAATGCGATTGCTGCTGCAACACTAATTGTGCCGATTAAATTGTGACCACACGCATGGCCTAGTCCTGGTAAAGCGTCGTACTCCGCTAAAAATGCGATTGCTGGTCCTTGTTTTCCAGAGCTTTTTCGCGCGATAAATCCCGTTTCATGTCCAGCTATATTGTGCTGCAACTGAAATCCTGCACTGCCTAGCAATAAACTTAACGTTCTAGATGCATAAAACTCTTGGTTACCAATCTCTGGATTCGCATGAATATCATGACTTGTTTCTATGTACTTTTCCTTATTTCTTTCGATACTCTCTTCAATTGTTTTTCTTTGTGACGTTACTCCTGTCGCTCCCATTGTTCTTCCTCCTTTTATTTTCACGTAAAAAAGCCTCTTTCTAAAAGATAGAAAGAGGCTTCTGTATATACAGTCAAAATGAGCTTCTTTCTTATCTTTCAAGTTACCTTGCTGGAATTGGCACAGTATTCATAACGAATCCGCTGCCGAGGTATCATAGGGCCAGTCCCTCCACCTCTCGTGATAAGAATTTTCATAAAATTATATTAAATTATTTTTTATTCTAAGTTCATTCCAAGTAAAAGTCAAGGAATTCCTATCCGAATTTACCGAATATCTAAAAATCCTTTTAATACACCAATTGTTTCTGGTGCTTGCAGTCTTGCACATACGTACGGAAATTCCGTGCTACCTTCAAATATCATTTGAGATGTGAGCGGTGCGCCTGCCCAGAAGATTTCATCATCAATTACGATAAACGGGAATGCTTTATTTTGTCTTTGTAACTTTACATTTTTCAGTGGAACTGGTCCATCACTATAAACTATTATTTGTGCATTTGTACGCATGAACGCTTGCCATACTCGTTTATCTACTTGTTTTGTACTTGGAAGTGAAATAATAATTTTTCGTTTTGCGGCTAAAATATCTTTTAATAGCCCTTTCGGCTCTTCAAGATTCATTTCCATAAACCAGCGTAAACGTTTCGAAATTTTCCGTTCCCACAATTGTCTTGATGTCGTGCGATCACACACATCTCCATGACGTTCTATATGAGCTGTTAATTGCGATAACGCTTGTTTTCTAGAAAGATTTTTACGCATATAATGGCAATCTGATAATTGAATGAACTTCCCTCTCGCTCTTGTCACTGCTACATTGACGAGGCGATGGTTTTTATGGTCAAAGAATAGTACGCCAGGTCGTTCTTGTGGATAACTGTCAACCGTATCAAAGATCATCATATCTCTTTCAGAACCTTGGAACTTATGAACTGTAGCCGCTAAAACTGGTATGTGTTGATATTTCGTTCTCTGCAACATTTCTCTAATACACGTCGATAAAAAGCGTGACTGCGCCCTGTAAGGTGTCACAACACCAATTGATTGAATACCGTCTAACAATCCGATTAACATCATTTGCATCGCTACTAAACCAGACATAATGTTAAAACGTGAACCAGAAGCAGCATCTTTTAACGAAAAAGCTCCCATTTGGCTCGTATCAAATAAAACACTCGCTTCATTTGCGAACGGTTGCAATTGCGCAAGTTCTTTACGCTCTGAAACAGACGGATGATCGTATACTCTATTTTTATAAATAAACGAATTCGTAAACTTCGATATATCCGCATGCATACGTCTTTGTTCCTGCAACATAAATAGGTTTGGGTGTGCTTCTGATTTATTAACAGACTCAACAATCCCAGCGTGGTAAAACATATCTTCCCCAAGCCATTTGCGAACAAGTTCATGATTTGCCATCGCAATTGGAGGTAACTGTAAAAAGTCACCGCAAACGACGATACGTTTCCCAAGTGAAGCAGCTAATGCAATTTGCGGAACGAACGCCATACTCACCTCATCTACGACAACTAAATCAAATGTACGCTCATAAATTAGCGCATCAATGGCACATTTCGATAAAGTTGCGCCGATTACTTTCGCATTTTCAATATATTCTTTTTCTACTTCTTTAATTTTAGCCTTTTGCTTTCGAAGATCACTTTCAATCTCTTGTATACGCTTCTTATCAGCAGATGTTGCTTTATACGATAAGATTTTTTCACGAAGATCTTGGCGTGTCTCTTCTAAGTAGAGTCTTTCCTCACCCCATGATCCGTTCGTCGTTTCAACTAACTTAGATGCAAGTAACGTTTCATGATTTCGTATATGTTCATGCTGACTATAACCGTAACGAACAATTTCGCCAGGCGTCCATTTCTTTTTCTTTTCAATTTGCTTCGTTACTTCACTCATTAATACGTCTACTGCCGCGTTACTATGAGCTAACACAAGTACCGATTTTCCTTTTTGATAATGAGCCGAAATAATACGTGATAAATTGTAAGACTTCCCTGTTCCAGGTGGTCCCCATACGTACGTTGTCGGATTGTAAAACGCGCGATATGCCAGTTCATTTTTCGGATTTTTCATCTTCTCAATATGTTTCGGACTGCTCGTCCCATCAACAAGACGCTTTATACGATTACGTTTTAGCTTGTCTTTACGTGCTTCTTTCAATCGCTCTTGCAGTTGCTCTAAAAGTTGCCACGGTTCACTGTATAAAACCGCTTCTCTTATTTCACCTTGTATATAATCATTTAATTTCAGTTCTATTTCTAATCCATGTACAGATAATACTTCTCCTGTCGCTTCCTCACCATCGAACTCAATTCGAATCGGTGAACCTTCAGGTAAGCTTACTTCCGAAATAAGCTGAAATACGTATACTGTACTTTCATAATCTGTATATAAAAAACGACCATTCATGATAGAAATTTTACTACCACCTATCGTTTTCCAATGTTTAATTTCATATGCTAATGCATAATGCCACTCTTTCATCGTTTCCGATAATGAAGGAGTTTGAGTAGTTGTATTCATCGTATAATCTCCTTCCTTCTCCCCAAACATACTTTCTCACTATACCATATAACACGCTAAAATTTGTAAGGTTTTTATCTTGCTTATTTTCTTAATTTTCAATAATATATTGTATATAATTTTCAGAAAGAAGGAATCTACATGCCAGTTAGAAGAATAGAACACGTTGGACTTATGGTTGCAAACTTAGAAGCATCTATCTCATTTTATGAAGAAGTAGTCGGCTTACAGCTCCTTAAACGTATGGGGCACCCGAACCCAGACTTAAAACTCGCTTTTTTAGGTGTGGAAGAATCGAAGGAAACGATACTCGAACTCATTGAAGGTTATAACTCTTCTCTTCCGGCAGAAGGAAAAGTACATCACATTTGCTTTAAGGTAGATTCATTAGAGGATGAAATTGAAAGAATACAAAAACACGGCGTAACCTTTTTACTAGGAGAAGAAATCGAAACATTACCAGATGGAACACGTTACATATTCTTCGCTGGCCCTGATGGAGAGTGGATTGAGTTTTTTGAGACGGAGAGATAAAGTGAAACTTTAGTCAGCCCACAATAAACGGGATAATAACTTTATGATTCACATAAGGAGTAGAAACTGATGAATACAGTTTTTATTATCGTTTTTTGGGTACTTATACTATTTCCACTTCTTAATATAATTCTGATAAAGAAGTGGAATATAAGTCCCATTGATCTCATGGGGGTATTTGGCAATTTAAAAATGCTGTTTACTTATAGCACTTTTACGAATGCAAAAATAGCCAAAATACGCAAGCAGTTTCGCATAAAAACTTGCATATTTTAGGCTGTTTAATTGTACTCCTTATTTTGTTAAAGTTACCCGTCGGTTCAATTCCAAAGATCTCAGCTGACGATTAACTCAAGTACCGATTTCGGATGACCCTCATGTGATGAAGTTCGTGTTCTGTATCCGTTACACTATCTGTAGCAACAGTTGCTATCTCATTTTCTTCAACACTTGACATTGCTCGATTTATAGCCTGTTCTAGCTTTCCGTTCTTCTTGTTCATAGCTGTTACTAAGCGTTCTATAGTTGCTACATCTTTATGATAAAAAATTCTAGAATTATTATTGCTACATTCTTTCATTTTATTAATTAGTATGATATACCATCACAGCACCAGAAAGACTAATATAAGCTAGTATCATCCATACGTTATCATTTCTAATCTATCCTGTTTAGAAATGATAACGTTTTTTTGTACTTAAAGGTATTAAAATTTCTTAAGTTGATGGGAATATAGGGTGTCCCCTATATGGTGGAGATAGAATCGTAGCGGATAACAAAGGAGAAAAACTAAACGGTCTAAAAGTATTGTATTTTAATATTGAAATTTTAAAAGTAGCCAACTATATAAAATGTAACACTGACGTTCCAGGGGATTATGTTGAATACAATAATGAGGAAAAATGGTTTATGTCTATATTATTTTCTCTTCCAATTACTATATCTTTTTAGCATACTATTAACTATAAGGAGGGAGTGCAGAAATGGAAGAAAAGAAAGTGACGTGGTTAGAACTCTTTTATGATTTGTTATTTGTGGCGGCAGTGACGGCTGCGACTCATGTTTTACTTCATGTTGAAGATGGTCAAATCCATGCAGAGTATTTAGTAAAATTTGTCTTAATTTTTATTCCGATCTGGTGGGCTTGGGTAGGGCAAACCATCTTTGTTAACCGGTTTGGAAAAGATTTATTTCATCAAAGAATTTTTTTGATCCTGCAAATGTTTTTTGTCCTAATAATGACATCAAGCTTATCAGCTGATTTTGATCCTTATTATCTTTCTTTTTTAATTGGCTATATTGGCTTAAGGGTCGTGACTGCAATTCAATATCTTGTTGTCCAGCGTATAGAAGAGGGGGCTCGAAAAAAAGCAGCACTCTTTTTAGGAAGATATTTTTGGATTGGAATCGTTATTTCGTTATTATCCGTCTTTTTTGATTCTTGGATTCGATATGCTGTGTTATATTTTGGGATTCTTATCGATATTATTGTCCCACTGCTTGGAAGGAAGTGTTTAGAAAAGGTTCCTACAAATACAGCCCACTTGTTAGAGAGATTTGGTCTATTTTCCATTATTCTCTTTGGGGAAGCTCTTGTAAGCACTCTTGTGGTCATTCAACCTAAACAAGGAAATTGGGATTCAATAAGCTTTGCGATCATTTCATTTATCCTCATTATTTCGATGTGGTGGCAATATTTCGATAACATGGAGAAGAAACTCGACAAGTCTAGACAAACTTCTGGTCAAATTATTATTTACGGTCATCTATTTATTTTAATGTCTTTGAGTATGGTTGCAGCATCCATTAGATTATTATTTTTACATGAGGTCTATTATTCTTTTATCTTATATTTTGTTTTTGGTTCTGTATTGCTCTATTTCCTGTCAACTACAATTGTTTTTCATCAATACAGGTTTGAACAACACCGCTTGAACATTTATCATTTGTGCTTGTTTTTAGGAATTTTAGCAGTCTTTTTTGTTATTAATTTAATTATAGTAGTGCCGAATATTGTGATAATAGGACAATTAACCTTATTTTTTATCATCTATGCTAAATTAACAAGCACATAAATAAAAGAATCAAATAAATTAGTATCAAACTATAATACTGGTTTATATATATTGGTAAATTTTATATTTATATTAAATCTTATAATTCACGGTGACTCTGATGCAACTGTACCTTTTGAGTTAAGTGGAAACGCACATATGATTCCATTCCTGATAGTAAACTTGCTCTAATACAAGTTGTCCTCATGGATTAAACGCAACTCCTACAAAAGAATTTAATGAAGTATTATTAACATTTTTAAAAGAATAATCTTTGAGGAACTACCAGAGGCGGTTCAACAGCAATATCAAGAATAATAACACGAATTTATCGATTAGGGTTTTCCAAAAAGAGTAGCGCTATGCCTAATCTTTTGGAAAACCTTCTTTACATAGTTTTTTTAGGTCTCTTAGGGGAATCGTCACAGTGCTATCAAGTTAAAAAATACATTCTTCCCATAAACGAAAAAACGAACTGAACTTCTATGGACAACTATGAAAGAATGAAATTTTCGTTTTGGGGATAATTCAAAATCTTAGGTTGATGGCGATGTGGCAGTACCCCAAATCCAACATCTCTAGCTAGATTCTGTAAGGTATTTGGTGATAAAAGACTCTTAATCTCCTGTGCAAATAATTGTAAGTCGTCAGATACAGAATTAGACATAAAAAAACGTCATCCTTTCCTATAATTCTACCGTAAGAATAACGTCTTTATGGCGATATGGTGGTATACCTACTTAATTTAGCTTATTCTCCATTTTCGGGGATTTGGGCAAAATTACCCCACAAAAAAACAGCGAACCCTTCGAATATGTGGGTTCGCCATTATAAATCATTTATTTCACGTCTAATTTTTCTTTCACCTTCCCAGGAAGCTCGTCTTTCTTCACCTCTTCCCAAGCAGTTACACCTTTTTTTCGGAGTGGAATACGCGTAAGAATGCTTCTTTACGAAGCTCTTTAAATCCATTAAATTTCACTGTTTTTTCATTACCATTTTCGTCAAATCCTTGTAATTCATAATTATACTCTGTGTATTTATTTCCTTCTTTAGATACCCCTGACTTTATTTTCGCATCAGTTGTAATTTGAACATAGTATTCATCTTTTCCCATACGATTCACATCGCAACCAACTAACATTGTAGCAAATACAACTAGAATACTAAAAAGTGTAATATATCTTTTCACGTCATTCACCTCATGTGTTTTTTATCATGCTGTTATCATAACCCCTTTTTATTTGAGAAGAAATTCAAGAACATGACATGAAGATTACACTTTTGTAAGATAATAAAAAGACGACTACAACAGCTGCCTTTTTAATCAACATCATAACAATCACTTGCATTGTAGTCTAACATTTAAATAAACCAACCCATATAAACACAAAAAAGAGGAGTCACCCTAAGGTGACTCCTTACCTAAGATAACTCCCAAAATATAAGTTATACAACACCCTTAAAAAAATAAATAATTTACTCCGGTTGCTATGATAGAGAATCCCATAATAATTGCTATTACAATACTGTGACGTACACGATTCATAACGAAGATTGCGATATACTCTCGAATCATCGCATTTGGCCAATAATAGAAGGCTGTTTTTGAGCCAATTCCTTGGCTATTTAATCCTACTATTTTAGCGTATAATCCGGCGCGAAACACATGGAAGTTGTTTGTAGAAAAAATGCAGTTATACTGTGTTCCTTTTAATGATTCCATAATTCTCTTTGAAAAAAGCATATTTTGGTATGTTGTAGTAGAACGGTCCTCTTTTATTGTATTCTCTAGAGGAATCCTATTATTCACAGCATACTCCTGCATAGCTTTCGCTTCAGAAATATTTTCATCTGATCCTTGTCCACCAGAGAAAATAATCTTAGGTGGTGAGGAAACTGCTTCTTGTTTCTTATAAAATTCAATAGCTCTATTAATTCTGCTAGCTAAAAGTGACGTAACCTTAAATATTTAGAAATTTAAAAAGCCCCCTAATATTGTTAAAGGGGCTTTACTCATACGAATGATAATTTTTATAAATAATTGCTAAATAGTGAATTTACATAAATGCTTTTAGAAGCTCTTGAACTAATGGGATTGCTCCACCTATAAATTTTAAAACTGCCATTGCGATTTCCATATTATTTCCTCCTCTTTTGTTAATACTGGGATGTGATTAAACTTTATACCTTCATTATAGTAAACGCTTACATTTGTAACAATACATTTCTGTATGCAATATTGCATATTTATACGTTTTGACAATATTTGACCTCTATTAGCCATTCTTTAATGGTACCATAACGAAGTGAGAGTCTTTAAGGGTTCTCCTTAATAGGAGGAAATATGGAAAAAGTTCAAGATATTTACAGTAATATAAAATTTAAAAGTTGGTTTAAACAAGTATTAGCTGTAGGAGGAATATTAGGATTCTGCTACTTGGTGTTATATGGTTTTTGTTTTTTAGTTGATATGTAAATATTATACAACGATACTAGTGGAGTCTTGCCTACAGAGGTAAGACTCTTTTATTGTACTTGAGATGAACAAACTACATACAATAGCTTTCAGGTTCTTCAAATTTCTCTGTATGGTTCTTTGTTCCTCTATGTTCTAGACCCACTATTTCCTATCATTGAATATAAATGAACTTCCATTTATATTGAAAATACAATTTTATTGATAAAAAATGTCTTTTTACTAGATACATATTAAAAAGAAAAGTATAAGTTGTATTCCATTTCGGTACAATCTTTTTATCTTTGAAAAGGACTTAAATCTTATTAATAGATTTGAGTCCTTTTTGTATACATCAATCTCTATATAACCATATAAATATAATATATTAAAAATAATTTAAATGCAAGAATACTTGTAGAGGAACCGCCAGCACTTCGAAAAAAACAAGCTAAGCCAAAAAATACAATAAGCTGCCCATATGGACAGCTTATTTACACAATTTTCTTTATGGGAAGTACACTTAAGGTCATTTTTAACTTAATAGGAGTCTAATATCTCAAGTTTCTTAGCTAATACCCAGCTATTTAGGCCTAAAGATGCATAAATATTGTAATAAAAATAATTCCCGTTTCTCAATGTTTCCTATAATTCTTTAGTATCTTCATAGAACATAGGCCAACCTTGCATTAAGATATTATATATATATTTCTTACTACAAATATGGACGGTATTATCCTTGTTGCAGTTTTAATTTTAACCAAGTCTATTGTAATTACACAGATTGAAATATCTATTCAATTTTAAAAATAGTAAAGGAAATGTATATAAAAAGATCACTTGTCTTAGAAACAAGTGATCTTTTTATTAGATAAACTGCAACTTGCTAACAGCAGGTAATTGTTATCCTATTCATATGTTCAATAGATATCATAATACATTTTTTAGTTATATAGACGGAATTGTTTCTAATAAAATGAGACCAAAAATATTTCAAAAGGTACCATTAATTATTTAATGCTTTAAAAATGCAATTTTGAACCTTTCGAAGCACTAAATTAGGTAGATTTTAATAAACTTCAAACTTTGTCTGCATCAGGATCTCACAATTGAGTCTGAGTAATCAATGCTGTCAACATAACAAAAGAGTCCTGATTGAAACAAACTCTTTTATGAGTTTTTACAAGAGTAAACTTTTAAGCACATAATTACATTTCTATTATTTATTTTACCACTTGTACAGATACTGGTTTCCACCCTTGATTCTCTACCCAATCAATATTAACCTTATATTTTTTATTACTTTGTTTATCTCGTACATTACCGTAGGCTTTATTATTACCATTATTTCCAATAAAATCGAAAATCAATTGGCTCTCTGGAACATCAACAGCATAAGAGATTGCTTTTTTCATCTCACTCCAATCTACTGTTCCTTCTTTAAATTTCATATCAGGTTTTGCTCCTTGCTCTGTACCAATTGGCTTCCATGAAGGATTAGTTTGAGGATCCTTTTCTTGAGATACCGTTTTTTCTTCCTCTTTATTTTCAGTTCCGTTCGTTTTTACCGATTTTTCTACTTTTTGTTTCCCTTCTAACTGTGCTGCTTCTTTATCTTCGCTTTTCTTTTCTTCTATCTTTGCTGTTTCTTTATCTTTAGTTTTCTTCTCTTCTAACTTTGTTGCTTCTTTATCTTCAGTTTTCTTCTCTTCTATCTTTGCTGTTTCTTTATCTTCAGTTTTCTTCTCTTCTATCTTTGCTGTTTCTTTATCTTCAGTTTTCTTCTCTTCTATCTTTGCTGTTTCTTTATCTTCAGTTTTCTTCTCTTCTATCTTTGTTACTTTCTTTTCTTGAGCAATTGCTTTCGTTGATGTATTAGAAGGGGTAAACAATTGGTATGTCACTATACCAACTGTCACTAATACCAAAGTAAATGCAATATTAAAAATTGCCTTTTGACGACGATTCTGTTGTTTTTCTTGAAATCTGCTTACTTGTCCCATTCTTCAAACCTCCGTGTTTACTTTCTCCTCTACTCTTTATGTATTATCCCTAAAATTCTTAATATTTTTATTAAACAATAGAAATAAACTACACTTTCCATACAGGATTTCATATCATAATAAAATTTGTGTTTTTTCAAGTATCTGACATATGTTATTCAAAATAGTTTAATACATTAAAAATTGATAAGCTTCTGCACTTAAGAAACCTTCAATTTTATTCAAAGGTGATTCCAATTACGTCCACATTAGATCTCCTGTAGAAAGCTTTTTAACAATTAAACCTCTTCTTCCCTTATTAATAATTTTAAAATTAAATTTCCCTCTATAGTATAATAAAGATGTTTCGTTTTCTAATGGGGTATGTCGTAAAATCAAAAGAGATTTTATCTCTTTTACCTTCTTTTCAGAGTAAAGTTCACCACTAGGAAATTCTATTATTCCTAATGTAATCTTTAATTCGCTCTCATCAAAAGCCCACTCTTTATTAAGTTCTCTTATCTTTTGTATAAAGCTTCTTTTAGTTTGTCCTATATAGAGCAATGTTACATTCTTAGCATATACTCTAGAGATTGCAAATATCCCCTTCTTAGAAGCTTCTTCCCTATTATAAAAGTCATTTATACTATACATGCCATACCACTTAATATGTACTGTTTCTATGAATCTCACCTCGTTTTTAGACAATATTATAATTTCTGAATGTTCAAATTATTATGGGTACATATGCTTGATTACTTGAATTATAAATTGTGCTTTTCAATAATACATTTTATTATTACTAATTTCAATAATGAAGAAAAAATACAATATTATAGTTTAATTACAAAGCTGTATAAAAACAAAGTCATGTCGTGCCACATATTTTCTTTTTTTACAATTTCAAACTATCGTGAACAAAATTTTAAAATTTATGGAATAAAAATATAATGTGTATGTACATACATTTCTATTAATTGAAGAAACCTTCTTAATTGAGGTCGTACCACATGCCCATCAACTTAAGAATTCAGAATTACCCCAAAACGAAAAAATGAGCTTTTTTGCTACAAGTTAAAACAAAATTTCGTTCTGAGGGTATTTACCTTTCTTAGCTTGATAGCGATGGGCTTTACCTCTATTTAAAAAAGAATCCATTTTAATCAAAATGGATTCTTTTTTGCTTATATAATATTTTCTCAGTTTTCTTGTCTTATTTATTTTCTATAATATAAAATTCAGTTTTATATGTATAAATTACTTTTAATATCTTTATGATTAACTAAAGGTTCTAATCTTACTTTATATTTAAGTTTAAATCATTAACTTCAGCAAGTTTCTTCTTGCGTAAATAAATCATCGCAAATACAAAAACGATGCCTGATGCCACCGCAATAGCAATAAGAGCCTTTCTAACATCATCTCCTGCGCTAACATGACCCGTAACTTTCTCTGGATCGATGCCCATATCTTGTAATACACCACTGAAATTTATCACGAAGTGACCGATAATTGGTATTAATAGATTGTTTGTTCTTAAATACACAGCCGCGAAGAGGAAGCCCATTGCTGTTGTATAAATAAGCTGTAATAAAGTTGCATCTAAAGGTGCGCCAGAAAGTAAGTTTATAGCATGCACTAATGAGAAGAGCACACTTGACCATATAACAGCTAACAAAATACCGTTCTTTTTCTGGCTCCAAGCTTTTAACAATCCATTTAATAGAAGCCCACGTAATAGAATCTCTTCATATGAAACAGCAGCAATTGTAGATACTACCGCTATTAGATAAGCTTGCATACTTGCTTTCATTAAATTATCAAATTCAACACCTATTAAATTTAGTACAACATAACTTAATCCTGGAAGTAATAACAGAAGGCCTAATCCAATTCGATTCATCATATTTCCAAATTTCAGTTTGAATACTGTCACATTAACTAGCAACATAATTACAATTAGAACAAAACGCGCTACTAATTGCGCTACATTATCATCAGTAAATATAATCGAGAAAACTGAATCTACTACGATTGTAAGTACCATAATTACTGCAAAAAAGCTAAGTATTACACCGGCTGGTGACTTTTCAAATAATTTTTTCATTAAATATCCTCCATTTTAATATATATATAAATAATTCCTCGAACCGAACGGTTCGGTTCGGATTCTAATGATACTATAAGTTTCTAGTTTTTTAAACCCTTTCTACAAATTATTAACATAGTAAAAACTAAATGTAATTATATCTCAGTTGCTTATTTACAATCAAATTCCAGTAATCATTAATGATTACTGATTACTGATTACTCTTTTATAGAATGAAATGAAGGTGTGAGTAGCTCGCTCACTTTAGATAAACATATTAATAAAAATTATATATAATAGTTAAATGTCTATACATTAAAATTAACTATATATTTTTACTTTTTCTATGATTTTAGGTGAAATTAGTTGTATAACATGACTGAATTAACCAACTGGTCAATTATTATTGACAGAAAATTCTTTCATATGGTAAAGAATATATAATTTAATGAATCTCAAACTGTATTGTTTTAGGTTCCTATAAGATAGGGATTGATATGATAATTTTGCTTCAAACTTTTTTATACTTACAATAAAAATTCAAAAAAATTATAGTGAAAATCACCCTAAATATTAAGTTCTTTTTATTAGGAGGACCACAAAGCATGACTAAAGTCGATAAGGTAAAAGAAAAGATCATTGAAACATCTTTATATTTATTTAATACTAATGGGATAACTTACACATCCATTCAGGATATAATGACAGCTACTGAACTATCTAAAGGAGCTATTTATCGTAGATTCAAAAATAAAGAAGAAATTGTGCTTGCTGCCTACGACAAAAGTGGTGAGATTATGTGGGGGCATTTTCATAAAGAAATGGAAAATAAAAAGACAGCAATCGATAAAATCCTTGCAATTTTCCTTATATATCAAGATGCAGCTAATAATCCTCCAATTGCTGGAGGCTGTCCATTACTTAATAGCGCAATTGAAAGTACTGGAGTATTTCCAGAATTACAAAAAGCAGCAGCAAAAGGTTATGATGATACAGTAATGTTAATGGCCTCTCTCATAAAGGAAGGAATAGAGAAACAAGAACTTAAAGAAGATATAGACATTATATCGCTCGCTTCTTTTCTTGCATCTTCAATGGAGGGAGCTATTATGGCAAGTCGAGTATCTAACGATAATATACACCATCAATATTTTATTGAACAAATAAAGCATCATCTTTACTCTTATTCTAAATAAATGAGTACTTGCATCGCCTTCATTCAATTTTTATAAACTTAAATTGAATAAATACTCCTCATAAAAAGTATTTTCTGTTTATGAGGGAGGGATCATTTTTTAGCAGAGGTAGCTTACAGAAGAAATAGGGTAGTTTAATTAGACGAATAGCAATTACAGGTATTTTGGAATTTCTATACCTAGTTTATGGCTAAGTGACCAACTAAAGAAATTCACGCTAACTTTGTATCTATATGTTGAATACACGCATTTATATCAAGAACCCTGAACCAGAATACTTCAACAATGGTACATTAAAAAAGCAAACAGAATACATCCAGCTTGATATGACACAAATGATGTCTGATCTAATCCCTGGTGAAACGATAGAAATCCCCGAGGCATACATTGGCCAAAATCAGAAACTTCCAGCACGTGTTATTATCCATCGTTTAACCGATGATCAAACGCAAACACGTCTGAAAAACCAGGCTATACGTGAAAAGAAGAAAGGCATTATCATGAAGGATAAAAGTAAACGTTTAATGGGCATGAATGTATATATCACGAACACGTCGCTAGAAGAAGTACCGACGAACTACGTGCATTCATTATATTCACTTCGTTGGCAAATTGAAATTTTGTTTAAAACGTGGAAGTCATTCTTTGGAATTGATGAATGTAACAATATAAAAAGAGAACGCCTAGAGTGCCATTTATATGGACAGCTCATCGGCATTCTCCTCTGTTCTTCTACGATATTTCAAATGCGACAGTTTCTACTTGAAAAGAAAAAACAGGAGCTGAGTGAATACAAAGCGATTTATATGATTAAAGATTACTTTCCTTTACTGTTTCAAGCGATAGCCGTTGGCACAGAAAAACTTTTAAAAATTCTGCATCCCCTTTATCAGCTGCTCAAAAAAACGGTCGTAAATGTCATAGGTATAAGAAGATGACGGTCTTTGATATTCTAGGGATTGTGTATAAAACGACGGTGAAGCAAAGACAAGCTGCCTAGCGAAAAAATTACGTTTTAATAGGCTTCTTTAGCATGCCTAATTTTTTATCACTTGCTAGTTTTGAAACAAAGGTCATTTCGTATCTAGTAATTTACTTGGTTAGCTTGATGGGTATGAGGTCGTACCCCAAAAAGAGTAGAAATTTAATCTCTCTACGCTGTTAAAATTATTCAACTCAAAAAAAACTGTACATCTTCTAGAGATACTAATTTTCTAGTTTTGATGTTTTTATAGTGCTTGAGAGTGATATTATTCAAGTTTTTTCATTGATAATGCATAAATACAAACAAAACCAGTAATACATCTTTTCTGTGCCGTACTGGTTTTGTTTAGATCATCTTAAATTGTAGCTAGTTCACCGAGATTGCAAATACCGATTTCGGTGCCCCAGCGAATACGATTGTTCCGTTCTTCGGCAGTTTCGCCTTGTTATTGCCACTCACGATGCTAAAGTTGACACAAACTCCCTTCTCATCATACACCGCAAACGAACCCTTTGGTGGCAACGTCACGGTCATTCTTTTCTCTGCTGCCGCTTGCGGAATTGTAAACCATTTCGCATGTCCATTTGCTCCCAGCGTAACTTGGGATGATTGGCCTATATCAATTGGTTTTACATTTGATTCACTTACGTATAACAACCCAGCCATCTTCATATATTCATTTCCACCTTCTGTATAGAAGTGTGTTTCCGTTGTATCACGACCATTCATTACAGGAATTTGGAGCTGATGCGTTGCGGTATTCGGACCTGTAATTTTTCTGCCCCCCCAATAACCTGCTGGGCCTTCCTTGCGAGTAATTTGTGTACTAAGAAGTTTCGGTTGAACGAGATATTGAATAGA
This sequence comes from Bacillus sp. PK3-067, assembly GCF_056738645.1. NCBI lineage: Bacteria > Bacillati > Bacillota > Bacilli > Caryophanales > Bacillaceae > Bacillus > Bacillus sp. PK3-067. Next base: position 3,140,134 of record NZ_CP096490.1, read on the forward strand.
ACTAAATTTCTCGTTTACAAGATAGAACTTGACACCTTCCCTCTTTGCCCATGCAGCAGCGGTTTTCTTCGATAGCACGTTGTCTTCTAGTTTCTCAGCTAAATAGTGGGTCATCACACTTTGCTCTAAACCTGGATGCGATTTATATGCGCTCTCCTTCAAATAAGTTCTTCCATTTTTCTCGGTTACGAAGTTGAGCTTGGAAGTCCCCTTCTCATTAATAAAGCTTCCATCAGTAGTATATACATATTTTTCTTCTGGATTAGATGGTAAGAACAGTTCTCCGTTATTCGTAATTTCAATTTTAAAATGAGTTTCGCTATTGCCATAAAATCCAGCTTTCTTTGCTACGCCTTGAGGCATTTTGACTTTGACCGGCTTACCAAAGGATTTGTTCGGCTTGATTTCCTTAATAGTACCTTTTTCTTTAAGCGTAGCGAGCAGCAATTCAGTTGCCATTAGCTGATTTGTAGAGCTCCGTCCACCAGATGTCAATACAGCCGCTGCTATTTTCTGTTCCGGAAGCACGACTAATATAGCATGTTGCAATGCCGTATCGCCGCCCTTAGCCAAAGCTTTGATCCCATATTCACTGAATGGGTATAGTTTCACACTATCCCAGCCAAGACCATAGTTAAAAATATTCTCGCCAGCCCCCGGCCACATTCCTTTTTTATATTCCTCTTGCTCCATTGCCTTAACTACCTTATCAGAGAGGATTCCTTTTCCCTGTCCCATAAATAGTTGTGAGAATCGCACCATATCTTCTGCCGTGGAAGATATGCCTCCCGTACCAATAACATTCACCGATTCAATTGGAAGTTGCCCTTGGTACGCCGAGTAATATAGTCCAGCCCGATTTTCATCCCTCCATTTGTCCTGTGGCGTTTTCGTATGATTCATTTTTAAAGGCCCTGTAAAGTTTTGATGTAGAAATTCAGTAAAGCTCATACCACTAACTCTTTCCACCAAAATTTCGGCCAGCGTAAAACCATCGTTACAGTATACTGAGAAAGCACCAGGGTCCGCCTTCAAGTTTTGATTTGACAATTGCTGTAACAAGGTATCATGGGCATAGGTATCATTATCGTTAAATAAAAATGCATTACCTAACGTAGAACCTTGCAATCCAGAGGAGTGATTCAATAACATACGCGGTGTAATACGTTTGTATCGACCGTCTTTCATCTTAAAATCAGGAACATAGCGGACAACAGGAGCATCCAAATCGACTTTTCCTTCATCGACCAATTTCATTACAGCCGCTGTTGCATACATTTTACTAACTGAACCAATCCCGTATAAAGTATCTTTGGTTAGCGGCTTTTCCCCTTCCATATCGTTATTGCCAGCCTGACCCGACAAAATAAGTTTTCCATTATCAATTAGTGCATACTGCACGCTAGCTGCCCCATGGGACTTCGTAAGTAGCTCCGCCTTCTCTGCTGCAATCTTCTTCAGTTCCTGACTAACTACTTCTTCACCAGTTACAACAGTAGTCTTACTTTCAGAAAATGCTTTCGCTCCTGTTGGTAGAATCATAGTTACCGCTAATGCAGTGGCTAACACACCAGCTAGCTTATTTTTCATCACGAAATTACCTCCTTAAATAATTGATCGTTTTCATCATTCATTTGTGTAACTATGAAACTATGATAAATTTTACCCGTTTTTACTTTTAGACTACTTGCTAAATTCAGCAAGTAAAATATTTTTAAAAGGATCAGGAGTATCAGCTTTAAGGCTGTTCAAATTGACTGCCAATGTATGCTTGCCTCCAAGTGTGCCTCCAGCAAAAGTTAAAAAGCCAGGAATGGTTCCTCCATGCCACCATATCGATACACCGTTTGAAAGCTTCATTTTGAAAATTCCAAGCCCGGAATCACCAAGCTCATCTACTCCTGTAGGGACTGTTGTAAGCATTTGCTTTAGTTGCTGTTCTTTCAATAATTTGCCCCCAAGTAAATAAGAAAAGAATTTGTTTAAATCATCAGCTGTAGAAATCATATCTCCGGCTGAGCTCCCCATACTTGGGTTATAATAAGTAACATCTTTCGGCTCACTTGCTCCGTCTAATTGGATATATCCACGGGCATGCTTGGTTCCTGGAATGACGCTTGAATTTCCAGGTAAGAATGTATTCGCTAATTCAAGTGGTTCAATAATTCGATTTTCAATCTCTTCCGCATAGCTGTTCCCAGTTACTTTTTCAATAAGAATTCCTAGTAATACATATCCTGTATTTGAATACGACCAGCTCTTTCCTGGAGCAAAATCTGGAGGCATGGATATTCCCATCTTTACTAATCCTTCAGCAGTATAAGATTTTTTTGTATCCATCATATTAAAATCCTTTGACCTTGTGTAATTAGCGATACCACTTGTGTGGTTCAATAATTGGCGGATAGTAATCTGTTTATCATCATATCCATTTCCTTGAATGACACCAGGTATCCATTTTTCAATAGAATCGTCTAGATTTAAGCGGTTTTCTCCTGCTAATTGAAGTATAACTGTTGCAGTGAACGTCTTTGTCACGCTGCCAATTCGAAAACGAAAATCTCTTTTCATTGGTTTCTTAGTACTCAGATCAGCTACACCAGCCGCATAACTCCATGTTTTTCCACTCTCAGAAGTTTTAGCAAGTATCCCTGGATATCCTAGTTTCAATGTATCCCGCATTGCCTCTTTGACGGAATTATGATCTCTTTGGGTGCTTGTTTGTAACGAACTAGATACATTTTGAATGGACTCCGCTTTTACACTTGAGGTTGGAGTTGTATAAAACAGGGAACCTCCAGTTATTAAAAGGGCTAAACCTGTACATGTAATTTGGCGATGCTTTTTCATCAAAATATTCCTCTCCCCTATTCATATTGTATAAATGGTTATTTGCTGTTTGGAACTAATCACACAGCTTTCTTCTTACCCCACTGCAAAAGGACGACATTGAATCTGTAATGTCTCTTTTCCTCCAAACAAGTCTTATTAATTGATTTGTTTTTTATAGAAATATATAGTATTTTTCTCCTCTCACTCTTCTTTACATTTTCATCTTACACAAGGAAAATCTCTTTTTTCTTACCTCTTCCTTACAAATTCCTTACGTTCAAAATTACTTTTATAATTGATTATTTTTTATGCGAGTCCCCTCACCATCAATTTAAGAATTAAAAAAAGAAGGGGATTATCCCCCTCCTTTTTACACTTGCTCCGACTGTCGGAATTATTTAATATAACCACGATTCAATTTAGTTAAAATTTCATTGATGTTAAAAATTCTTACTCTAATATCTTTAACACCAGCTGCTTCAAGTCTGTTCTTGTGCATTTCCGCGTATTTTTCAGCATCTTGTTTTTCTTCAAATACATAAATGCCTCCAGCTTCTTTTGTTTCTTCATTCTCAGTCCATATTTTCCAGTGGAATCCTTCTTCTTCGTTAATACTATTTGCTAAATCCCAAAATCCTTTTTCCATTTCTTCACCAAAAGGACCTTCAAACGGAAAATCAACTTGTAATAAATATGCCATTTTCACTCACTCCTATTTTTAATATAAAATTCTTGCCATTCTTTTACTGATTATGATCCGAATGATCGTAATGTCTAAATTCGTATTGCTATTATTATTCAAGCACTAATTGGAGAATCCCCCTATTTGTAACATAATCACAAAACGATAGTAACTTGAACGCATAAAGTGAAAGTTTAATAGTTTTCAGTTATGTTTAAAAAATATGATACAAACTTACCCCTAAACTAAGGACAAACAAAACAAGTGCAGGTATTGCTTTCTTAAAGGGATCTCTCGCTAATACAATTAGAGTTAATGCGGCTGCAAGCATCGTACCGCCTAATAACAATCCTGCTAATAAAGCTATTGTTGGAATCCAAATTCCTATCAACATTCCAATCGCTCCTACAATCTCAAAAGCTCCAGTTAAGAAATTAAAAAACGAAGGTAAACCAAATCGTTTGAATTCATCTGCCATTTTCCCCGATATAATTTTCGTTCCTGTCATTAAAAAGAACAGAAACAACACTACTTTTACAATATTGATGAAAATTAAAATAGTAATCACACCTTTCTTATTATTTGATAAAAACTCAGTATTGTTCAGGTAGTAGTCACTACCTTTACCCTATTTCCTGAGATTACCCGTATGGAAGTCGCTTCAATTTACATTACCCTTTTCAATATTAAAGGGCCGAAAATTATATGCTATAGCATATATAATACAAAAATTTGACTGGTACTAGGCAAAAAAGTGAACCTGAATCAGATATGATACAAAATAAAGTTATCTTTCCATTCGTCCAAACAAACAAAAATTATATGCTATAGCACATATAATACCTAAAACAAAGTTTGTTCCTTATGAATAGCATAGCATCAATAAGGAACAAATATTAATAGTGTGTATCATACAATTTGTTTAATAACGATTGTAATACTTTAATTTCTTCCTCGCTCAAATTACTCGTAACAAAATGGTGAGCGTCTTTCACTACAGGCAAGATTGTTTTCTTTAATTCGTCACCTTTTTCAGTTAAAAAAAGGTTATGTGAACGCCTATCTTGGTCATTCAAAGCCTTCTTTACAATCCCTTTTCTCTCCATTGACTGTATCATTCTAACAACAGTAGTTTGATCTTTATCAATAGCTTCCGCCAACTCTTTTTGAGTAGTGCTCCTTTGGCTACAAAGAACACTAATGATCCCCCACTGCTCTGGCGTAACTCCATACGGCTTTAATTTCTTCGTAAAATAATTGGTCATTTTCACATCAGTACGATGAACAAGATAGCCTATTAAATCATGTAAGTTCATATATCACCTCTATAAATTAAGATATAAAAGGATATAGCATACCAGTCAATCATTCACAATGAATGTATTTGTTTCACCATATATATGCTATGGCACATATAATAAAGTAGATTATTTTAATTGTCAAATGATTTACCTATTATTTTTCGAAAACAAAATCGCCCCCCTTAGATTATAGAAGGAATGACTAATTTGACGTATTTCTCTGGCGATTTCTCCCTTATCATTTTATGATATGCTAATAACATTTGATAAAATATGGTATCTACAAATAGTCAAACACCTTTAAAGATACCTCGTCCAGTTCTTGCTGTTACAAGATAAACAGCATATAATCAGTTAACCACCCACATTAGCAACGAAAACATAAAGAAAAGGCATTCCAAATATGAAACACCTTCTTTCGTTTTATAAAACCATCCAACACGCTGAACTTTTCAATTTAATATAATCACTCGTTTAACTAAAGAAATTGATTACGTGCATAACGCTCTTCTCACTTTTCTTGCAAAATTTAGTGGATCATCAACGTCTTCGATATTAACGTAAATCAAATTTGGATCATCACATAACCACTCATTGTGTATAGACGAAACGATTATTCCTTGTTTAATAATTGTCGCCACAAATTCAGTGACTTCTTTTTGTAAGAGTGCTACTCGGCCTAGGCATAATGCCCGTCCAGTTTTATTGTCTCGTGATTCGAATGAAAAGGAAGTTGTTACTCTAAAACGTTTTCCTAAGATTGTTGCTCGTATTTCATCCCTGTTTATTGTTGCCACGCATTTCCCACCGGCGAATCCTTCTTGCCCGCCGATAATTCTTGCAAACTGTTGACAAATTAATTCATCATTAAACGCCATACCTTTAATCATCCCCCCTTTTACTGTTAGGTTATGAATGAATACATAGGTCTGAAACGGTAATGAATCTAATCTATAAAAAAATGATGGCAATCTACCGAGAGCTATTAGCTCAATTATTCTTGATCGTATGAATTGTTATCAGAGTTTAAATGGTGCAGAATTTTCATTTTATGTTTAATGGGCATTGGAGACTGAAAGCAAAACTCAGCTATTATATGGTAAGACATTTTTAAAAAGCATAAAAAAGACACCCTAAGGTGCTATCCTCCGACTTGAGAATCGTATCTATGTATGGAGAAATTTTGAAAAGACAAATACAAAAGAGAAGATTCTAACTATAATTTATAGAACTCTTATGCCATGAATTACTTACATATTTCCTTATTTACCAGAAGAAGAATCTCAGTTACATTATTTTCTGAACAGTCTCGTTAAAGCCATCCCAAGAAATCCAATGCCCATTCCTATTAGCCATCCAGTTTGGGCATTACCTAACATAGATCCCACTCCTCCACCAAGAAACATACAGCCAACGAATACTAATCCTCCAATTCCCCAATTTGGCCGTTCCATAATTCAATCACATCCTTTCAATAAAACATATGCGATTAGCTCCCTCAACTTTCTTCCATAGGATAGTTCATTATTTTGCTTAGGTTTAGCACTATCAGGGAATTCTAAAATTTCTCTTTTTTATATAGACCATTTATTTGCCACATTTCTGTTTACTTATATTTTTTAAAAGAAGGTTTCCATTCTGTTAAATCCTGATAAACAAACGTTATATTGTTACATATTTCCTCTACAACTTCGTACATACGTTTCATATCACTAGTCGTAAATAATATAGATCCTTTGCGTTGAGTGCTATCTACAATAGGTGGTATGATGTCTCCCTCTTTTAGTAATAGATCAATTAATACGACCTCGGATATGTTACTTAACTCCTTATACTTGATTTCTTTTAAGCAACCTGGTTTTGGAATCAAGCTTAAAGACATAGCATGACATTTTGAAGATACACATCTAAATTCATCTATAGTCTCAGTAGCTAACGCATCATAATAGTATCCAAATTGGGATATGCCGGTTGTTAGTTCCACCATATTCCAGATATTACCACCACCTATTCTAACTTGAGATTCTATAATTATCGGCTTATTTTTTTTGTCTATCTTTACTTCTGTATGAGTAATGCCGTTTTCCATTTGCATGTCGTCCAAAAATAGCATTACTTTTTCCATAATTAATTGTTTTTGAGATTCATCTATAGGTGCTGGCATAATAGTATAGTTTATTATAAACGTACCTTCTTTAAATACTTCAGCTGATATCGCTAGTATAGAATGTTTTTTGTTATAAGAAACGGCTTCGACCGTATAAACTACATCACCTTCAATGTACTCTTCCACTAAAACAGGTAGTTGAATACCATTTTCTTCAAAAAATACCTCTACGTCATCTCCCGTGTCTAGCTTAGATACACCTTTACCACCTGCGCCAATCGGGGGCTTTATTATAATACTATCTTTTTTGTTCAAAAATTCATTAATATCTTTAATGTTATTGCAAACTGTCGAATCTATCGAAAAGTCTTTACCTGCTAGCATTTCACGCATCATGTCTTTATTGCGGGTTATCATATTAGCATTGTAAGAAGGCCCTTTAACATTAAAAATCTTTGCAATTATGCAAGCCGTATCTAATGCTGTTTCGTTGAAAGATACAACCACATCAAATGGTTTCTCTTTGAATAATTCTTCAGCATAGTATATAGACAAGGGTATATTTGTCGTGTCTAATTCTTTTTTATAGAAACATTTTTCTAAGATAGTCCCATCAAAATATATGTGTTTAGCGTACGATCCTATGTACGAAACAATATAGCCACTGTCTAATGCATCTTGTATAGGCTTTGTCCATCCCCCTATAAATAAAATGTGGGGTTTATTTTCTATGTCAGTTCCTTTTAATACCTTATGCATCACAATCATCTCCTCTAAAATGAACTCGTATATTCAATATCATTTCCTTTTGATACGCCACGTCTTAACAACGCCACTAAACACAATGTTGTTCCGAATCCCCCTATGAATAACGTAGTTTGAAGCCCAAATATAGAAACTAAAAATGCACTAGCAAAACTTCCTAATGCCCAAGCCCCCCAATTCAGCGTACGTTGTACAGCATTTACTCGGCCTAGCATGTGACTTGGTGAGGCAAGTTGTCGTATGGTTGCAGCGTAAGGGCCAAATACACCTTCTCCCATACCATGTATGATACTTGCAGCTACTATACCGATAATGGTTCCCATATATCCCATTATCGGTATAAAGGCCAAACCAGTAACTGATACAGTAGCGCTATAAATAAGCATTTTTGTATTATTAATTTGTTGACTTTTTTTCATGAGTATCGTGTTACCTATTAAAAATCCCACCGCTGCTGAGCCTACAACAAACCCTATTTCAAGTTCAGATAGACCCATTACCTTATACAGGAATATTACTAAAATACTATTTAGTATGTATTTAAAAAAACCGTAAACAGCGCCACAGGTTACAATTGGTTCTAATACAGGGTGTTTTTTAAAATATACCAAGCCTTCATATATGTTTTGGTATATGGATTTTATATTTACGTCTTTTAAAGAGCCCTCTGTATGCGGTTTAAACTTGGAAATAAATAATACAAATGCAAAACAAACAAAATACGTTACTGCGTCAATAGTAAAAGAGCCTGTTAATCCAAATAGAGTAATGATGATTCCTGCTAGCATAGGACCAATTACTACAGAAAGAGACTCCGAAAGTGCTAGTTGAGCATTTCCTTTTTTTAACTTGTCTTTATCTGTTACTATTTCCGGTAAGAAAGAAGGAACAGCAATGTTATAAAATGTAGTAAATATTCCATTTAAAAACATGATAAACACTAATAAAGGGAACGTTAAAATATTTGTTACAGTCAGTATGAATACTGATAAAAATAATACTCCTTGACATATACTACAAATTAGCAAAACATTTTTCCTATGAAAGATGTCTATCAAAGCACCGGCTACTAACCCGAAAATTAGGTAGGGTACAAATATAATCCCACGAAGCATGGCAGCATCTGCCTCGCTTGTTTGTAGCACCTCTAATGCAAAAAGAGGCAAAGCTACCATTGTAAGCTGGGTACCTAACAAACTTATAGACTGTCCTAGCCAAAGCTTGTGAAAATTAAAACGTTTGCTATCTTTCATAATATCCCCCCACTAAATTCATATTTATAAATTATCAAGTTAACGATATAAATAAGAACAGGAAAAGCCTATCTTTCAACTAATGTCTGTACCACATAAAAATTCGAAGCCTAATATAAAAGCGATTTTAGTTTCAAAATGAAGACTTGATCTTTAAAGCTCTCTTGACTATTAAAAAGCTCATTTTCCGATTTTATGTCACTTTGAATCACCTCCAGCATCAGTATAACCTTGAAGGCACGCTGTTGTATGCATTTTGGAATGTAACAGCAAGATATCAAAGTTACGATGACAAGTTTTTATGTAATTATACGTAATCAAATCTGCACGATTTGAGGAAAAGAACAATCTGTGAATCTAAGGTATCAAGTTTGAATTCAACTCGTCACAAATATACACTTGGATTGGAACGATACTTTTATAGCGGTGATATATCAAGTTACCCTTTCCTAGGATTCTTCAGAAAGAACAGCGTATTTTTTCATATTAGGTGTTATTTTGTTTTGTTAGTTTAATAGCGATGTAGCACTCCCCTTTCAAAATAGTAAAGTATAAACATGAAAAAACTCCAAACAAATTTTGTTCGGAGTTTTTTCAAATACGCGATATTTATTTAATCTTCATTATCAATTACTATTGTACCTGTCCTTGCACTAACTTTTAAAATATTTAACAGATTATCAGGTGTCTTGATTTCCACTTCATATTCAAATTTTGATTGTGCTAAGTTGTCATCTTCTAATTCGAATTCTTTTTTCACATTAATAATTTCTCCATTTGTATGAGCTAAAGAAATTTCACGAACTTGTTTCTCTGTGTAGTTTTCATTCTTTTTTGCATAATTGTAACCCATGCCATAATATCCACTAATAATAGCAATACCACTTACTAAAATAGCAATTATACTTATCATTATTTTCTTTTTATGTTTTAACATTTCCATCCACTCCTTAATGATTAATCCTCTATTCCAAATCTTGCTTCAAGTGCATTTTCTGCTTGTTCTAATTGATCTTCCAGTATATCGTGTTCTCTTTCTTGCGTTTGATATTGTTCAACAGTTATCGTTCCAGCGTGATAATCTGCTTCTAGCTGATTATCAGATAGATCTATCTTGTCATCCAGTTGGTCAATTTCTTTTTTTACTGCTAAGTACGTATTTAGGTTTTCTTCTTTTGCTCCAACTGGTTTCGTGTTATTTGCCTTTTCTACAATAGATGAGACTTCGTTTTTGAAATCTTGTATTTGTTTCTTATCATTTGTAACAGCTTGTGTTTTGTTTGGTTCTTGTTGTAGTTGAGCAACTTCTTTTTGTAATTTATCATTTTCCACTTTCAGTTGTTGTACTTCTGTATTGTTATCAGCTTGAGTAGAACAAGCTGTTAAGAATAAACAGGACATTGCTCCAATCAGCATCCATTTTCCCATTCTGTTTTCCTCCCTTTACATGTGCACCTTATCCTTGCCTTTATATTACTGAACAAACATTAAAGGAAGATTAATGTACAAAAAAATAAAGTGAAGGCTTTTACAGGCAGTTAATCCCTACCTACCTCGCATTCACCGAATTTTGAGGGAGTAGTCTTACTGCCCGTTAATGTAGGATAAAATGATATAATTAACTAGTTTCTAATCTTTCTTTAATGTTTTTGAATTATAGTGATACATACTAATAAGAAGAAAAGGAGAATGTTAATGCGAGTTCTTATCGTCGAAGATGAACAAGACTTACAAAATATATTGGTGAAACGATTAAATGCAGAACATTATAGTGTCGATGCATGTGGGAATGGAGAAGATGCCCTGGATTATATAAACATGGCTACCTACGATTTGATTGTACTTGACATTATGATTCCAGGAATAGATGGTTTACAAGTATTACAAAGATTACGCGCGGACAATAATACAACTCCTGTCTTGCTTCTTACAGCTAAAGATACAATTGATGATCGTGTAACAGGACTCGACTTAGGTGCGGATGATTATTTAGTAAAGCCGTTTGCTTTTGACGAACTGTTAGCAAGAATTCGAGTGTTAATGCGAAGAAAAACAGGAAATACATCGAATGTGTTTGAAATCGCTGATCTAGTGGTAGATTGCAATATGCATAAAGTAACACGAGGAGACCAAGTTATCACTCTTTCCAGTAAAGAATTTGCTATTTTAGAATATATGATTCGTAATAAAGAAGTTGTGCTGACACGAGATAAAATTGAGCAACATGTGTGGAATTACGACTATGAAGGCGGCTCGAATATTATTGATGTTTACGTCCGCTATCTTCGTAAAAAAATTGATAGCCAGTTTGAAACGAAGTTAATTCATACAGTGCGCGGAACTGGTTACGTATTGCGAGTAGAACCATGAAAAGACTATCAATAAAAATGAGAGTGACCCTGTGGTATACGGGGCTAATTGTAATTATTATGGCACTCGTGTTAGCTTTTATTTTAACTTCTTCAGATAAAGTTTTACTTTTTAATATGAAAGATCAATTGAAGAGCACAGTAAAAGAAAGCATGGAAGATATCGAATATAAGCATGGGCAGTTAAAGATTGACGATGATTTTGAAACCTTAGAAGATGGAGTAAATATAAGCATTTATAGTAAACAAGGTGAGCTGTTGGTAGGACATAGTCCAACAAGCTTTAATAAAAAGATATCCCTTAAATCCGATGAAATACAAACCATTAAAGACGGCAATAAAGAATGGATAGTATATGATTTTCTCCATAATGCAGGCGGCGATGAGCAAGTCTGGGTTCGTGGAATAATGACTATGAACCAATTATCCTCAACGATGAATACGCTTATCGTGGTAACAATCATTTCATTCCCATTACTTATTCTTATTGCGGCATTCGGAGGATATTTTATCACGCAAAGGGCGTTTCGACCTGTGCAACAAATGAGTGATTCCGCCAGTAAAATTGGTGATGGTAAAGACCTTTCGAAGAGAATTAATTTACAAGGTTCACCGAAAGACGAAATGTATCATTTAGCACAAACCTTTGACAAAATGTTTGTGCGATTGGAGACATCATTTGAAAGTGAAAAACAATTTACATCTGACGCATCTCATGAATTAAGAACGCCAACATCTGTTATTATTTCACAATGCGAATACGCTTTATCGCAGAGGAATAACCCGAAAGAAATGGAAGAATCGTTAGAAGTAATTTTAAAGCAATCACGTAAAATGTCCGCTCTAATCTCACAACTCTTATTATTAGCAAGAGCTGACCAAGGAAATCATAATACTTTCCAATTTGAATGTATCAATATGAGTGAATTAACGGAAATCGTTGTAGAAGAACTTTCATTAATGGTTCAAGAAAATTCGATTGAAATAACAACTAATATAGAGGAAGACCTATTTATTAAAGCCGATCAAACATTGATGATGCGTTTATTAATGAATTTACTAACGAATGCGATTGCTTATAGCAAAGCGAGTGGAACTGTGAATATGCAACTATTCCGTGATGAAACCAACATAATAGGTAAAGTCTCCGATAATGGCATCGGCATCAGCGAGCAACATATTACTAAAATATGGGACCGCTTCTATCGAGTTGACGCAGCACGAACATCTTCAAACATCGGAAACACAGGTTTAGGATTGTCGATGGTAAAATGGATTGTCGAACTACATGGAGGAGAAATTACGGTTGAAAGTAAATTAGGAGAAGGCAGTACTTTTACATTTAAACTACCAATTGAAAAAAGAGCATAATTTATACGTATCTGTCGCTTCAGAATAAAGATTGATTCAAAGGCTCTCTACAATCCTTATGTAAAAATAACTGACGCATTTTAAACATCATCGATTTTATCATTTTGGACAACCTATTCTGTTAAATTAATATACATGCGAAAACACTATCAAAATAAAACCCCAGAAATCCAATGGTCTCTGGGGCTTCATTATATATTTAGCTCTTTTTGCTTTTTGTTTTGTTTATGTCTATAGAGCAATTTACGACTTATTAGAGAAATCACTAATAAGGTCAGAATTAATAAGATAAGTTGCATAAATGATAAATCAAAATATTTAGCACCTGTAACGATTAAAAGTGTAGAAATCGTGCCTTTTACAACGAAAAAAATAATAACCCATAATCCGCCTTTTTTCCAGTTCATTTTATATTACCCTTTCCTACGTTTAAATTCTTAAAATATTTAATGATAGTTCGTAAATATGACAACTTAATAGAAATCTATTATATTAACAAAAAATTCATGTCTAATTAAATGCGACGATTCTATATTAAGTGAAAATGATATTCATTGTCAATTTTATTGATTATTTGAATACTTATTCTTAATCTCTTTCTACTTTGTTTCTTATAAGCAATACACTCTTGTATTCAAACAAAAACACCTCCATTGCATTTGCACACTTAGTATGCGAATGCAAGAGGTGTTTTTTCATATACCATCAGATAAGATTTCCTGCTTTGTTTATTTCTTGATACGTAGCTATTTTCTAGTACACGATAACTGGATCATACGTGTTCAAACTATCATATACAGTTTTTGCAACATTAGGAAGAAGGTTCACACATCCACCTGATCCTCCTGTTAAATAAGCATTATTTCCCCAGTCTTTTCGCCAGCCGGCATCGTGGAATCCTTGACCACTATTTGTGAATGGAACCCAGTAATCTACTTTAACCGCATAATCAGCTTTTCCTACTGCGTTACCTCTTAGCGTATATGGTGTTCGTTTATATAGGACGTACCACACACCTGGTGATGTATCTTCACCAGTACTATGTTTACCAGTTACTACATTTGTTGTAACAACTAATTTTCCATCTTTGTAAATCCAAATTTGTTGCTCTGCAATTGAAACTTCCGCATACGTGTCTCCGATGCCATTATTCGCTGTTGTTTTATAACCGATACCTTCCTTCTCCCAACCATTTCCGTGAATGTTAGAAGCAGAAAGCGACTTTTCGCCTTTCTCAAAGGCTTGTTGAACTTGTTTAGTTTCTTTTTCAACATCTAGTGCCCAGCCGTAGCCTTGCCCTTTTACTGATATGACTGAACCAGAATGCGTTTTAAATGAGAAATCTTTATTTAATGTTGATTTGGCATTATTAATTTCAGTAATTTTATTCTTAATGTCGCTCGCGTCAATTGTAACTTTCATATCCTTTGACATAGAAGCATTTTGAATTAAATCTTTTGCTTTTAAAGGATAAACTTCATTCTGCACTTTATACTCAACAGACTGCCCAAGAAGATTCTGTAGTGCTTTCTCCTCTTTTTTGACAATCGGATCGTCTTCTTTAATAGGTTTTATGTATGCAGACTTCAGATGAATTTCGCTTTTATATTTTTGCTTATCGTAATCTTTCAGTAGACTAGTAACGTCATACTGTTTTCCTTCAACACTTTTCGAAATAACAATTTTTCCTTGTTCTAGCTTCGCCATAGCATCTTGAGGCGCTTTTAACTTTTCATTCATTGAGATGAGCGTTTCTTCTACAAGTTTTTTCATCGTTTCACTACGATACTGATCTGCCTTCTCTGGTAGCAATGAATAATTTTCTCCCTTTGAGGAAGGGAAAAATGTCCACTGACTTTTTAATAGTTTCTTAACTTGAGGCAAATCTTTTTCCGTAAGTTCCGTTTTTGTATCTTTTTCATCTAAAATTTGTTGTTGATCAACATAGACTTTGTTTGCTAGTCCAGATGTCTTTAATTTTTGTATTGCCTGATCAGCGCTCAGACCACCAACTTTTGTGTCATTAATTGTAACATTCGAATTGAAGTGAGTTGCCTGATAATAACTCATTCCCCCAATAAGAAGTGCAATTACACCAATACCCGCTGCGATAAACTTCCAATTTGTATAACGTTTTTTTGATCTTACTCGTTTTTGATCAATTTCTTCAACTGATTCATTTGTTGTATTGTTGTTCATCAATCTTTCCCCCGTATGCATTAACGTCAAACGATTTTCAACTAAAATCATAGACTAGTGTACCTTATTTTTCCTAAAATTTCATTATTTCCGACCACATTTTATCGCAATTTAATAATTAAATTTAGATTTTTTAATAGTACGATGCATTGAACAGCCCTTTACAAGTCATAAAGTGAAACTTAAATTAACCGTCACACCAAGAGATTTAGCTTAATATTCTAGGGGAAAATTTTTCTCTTTACGTAAAATACGAATTATATTATCCATTTTTATGAACATCAATCCCTAATTTTGTCAAAAAAATAAACGATAGTCCTTCTACATTTTTGATAAAAGGACTATCGTTTTTTCAGTTAGAGTATTTGTATAATCGTTTAACTTTTTATTTCCTGAAGGTCTAATGTGATGAAGATGATGAAATTTCATCTCATAGCCTTTAAATGAAAAACATTATTTTTTTATGACAATCAAGTTTATTTTTATAAATTAAACCCTTAGCTTGATGCCTTCCATATGTCCAGCAGCCTAAGATTAAGTAAGAGTCCGTTCAACTAGATTTTTTCTAATATTTTTAGGAGTATCTTATTTCAGCCTCGTCATATTACACTAATTGAATTTAAAACAAATCCGTATGCTATTTAGTAAAATTTACGATTCGAGACATAATTATTGCAGTAGCCAAGATAATAATAGCGGTTATCAAACCAGATTCTCCAATCCAAATCTCAGTTTGATCTCCTGTACTTGCACGTGCGAAAGGTCCTTGAATAATGGCATTCCAAGTAGTATGAATGATAACCGAAGGCCAAACGCTACCTGTGATAAGTCGTAAATAAGCTGTAATATAACTGAATGGCACAATACAAAAATAGATGCCAAGTACTGAAAGTAGGGCAGATGTTCCTTCTACATATAGACCAGCAATAACAATTGGAACATGCCACGTTGCCCAAATCAATCCGCTAATAAGGATTGGGCGTGAAAACTCTGCATCGATTAGTCTTGTAAGCATATAACCTCGCCAACCCATTTCTTCTCCCATAACTGGAATTAAGTTAAGCAAGCTACCTAATACTCCGCTCAATACTACTATAAAAATGAAACTTAATGGTATCGGTAGATACTGAAATCCAAGTATATTGTAAATAGGTTCTAGCATACCACCTTGCGGGGGCTGAAACTTCGCAATTCCGCTCAACCAGGCGATAGAATAAGTAATTCCACAAATAATCATAGGTATTAGCAGAGCAAAACCAATCCCCTTCCATATCTTTAAGTTACCGAGACTAAAAGATACATCTTTAAACCCTTCTTTCAATATTATACGAGTCAAAATAGAAGAAAATGCCGGAGTAAACATATATACCACAATAAGCGGCATACTTTTAGTAATCATTACTAGTACATTTAGGATAATAGAAGTAATAGTTAAGATACTTAGAAAAAGTTGAAGTCCTATTTTAGCACGATGGATTTTATCTTTATTGTGGAACGATTTTGCGTGTAATAACATTGTAATCCGCCCTTCCCCTTTATTCATTTGTTTATCAAATTTACTTCCTGTCATTTCAACAGCTACAACTTAGAATAAAAATATTTTGACATACAGATCATTCATCTTTAAAATCCCTCCCAAATTCATAATCTAGTCTTACTTGCGATTCAACAATTTAATTATTATTTATAAACTGTCATAGCCGATAGTACAAAAGTGTAATGATTAACCTATGACTTGTGTCAATTAATCTTATGACAATATGTAACTAGAAAATATGATATGGAATAAATAACAATTGAATTAAGGCAATTGATTCGTGCAAGTACATGAATCAATCTTGCTTTTGAAAATAATTCAATTGAGGTGGGCAAAAATGAATAAGAAAAGAATGATTGCAATGGTTAGTACAGCTTTATTAGTCACAGGATGCGCGGAAGTAGGAAACGCTCAAACTGTAGCAGTCGAAAATTCAGGTCAATCAGTCCAAAAAAATATAGTTAAATCAATACAATCACAGGCTAACCCATTAAAAACGATAGAGCCGTCAAAACCATTTGAAGATTTAAAACCACTTAAGAAAATGATTGGGAACGCGCAATATGTAGGATTAGGAGAGAATACTCATGGAAGCTCTGAAATTTTTACTATGAAGTTTCGCCTTGTGAAATATTTGGTTACTGAAATGGGTTTTACGAATTTTGCAATGGAAGAAGATTGGGGAAACGGCTTAAAACTAAATGAATATATCCAAACAGGAAAAGGAAACCCTAGGGAATTTTTAAAATTGTTATATCCTACTGATGAAATTATAGCCATGATTGAGTGGATGAAAGATTATAATGCTGATCCATCCAATAAAAAAAAGATCCAATTTATTGGGCTCGACTTAAAGGCGTTGGACCAAGGTAGCTTTAATAAAGTAATTGATTATGTAAGACTGCATCGACCAGATTTGCTGGCAGAAGTAGAAGAAAATTATAAAGAATTGTCTTCTTTTACTGGAAGTATACAGGAATATATGAAACTTGCTCCTGAAAGGAAAGAGAAGTTTAAAGCAAACGCTGAGAGAGTAGCCCGATTACTAAAAGATGAGAATGAACAAGCCAACACAGAAATAATTCCATCCGAGTACATCTGGGCGAAAGCAACGGCAAGTGCAATAGAGAAATTTACCACAATGCTACTCCCTAACGACTATCCAAGTATAATAAAACTACATGAACAATACTTGGCCGATCATGCAATGTGGGCACAAGAGACATTTGGTGGTAAAACGATGGTATGGGCACACAATATTCATATAGCTAAAGGAATTATCGATGAGAAATTATACCCTTATGTTGCGGGGCAGTTTTTGAAGGAACGTTTAGACAATAATTATGTCACAATTGGTAGTACAACTACGGAGGGGAATTTTACCTTATACAGCGAATATAATCCTTCCACTGGAGGTAAGATTACAACAGACACTATTCCACAAGATGTAAAAAGTTTCAATTATACTCTCGGAAAAGTGCCATATAAAATGTTTTTATTGGATAACCGTCACCTTAAAGGACAAGCAGAAAAATGGGTTAAAGCAAAAAGACCATTACTAAGTATAGGGGGACAAATCCTCCCGAACAGTTCGGTGTATTTTGATACTTCATTGCTTGAGCAATTTGATATTATTTTTCATATTCGAAAAACAAGTCCATCTCATATTAAATAAAAGTACAAAGCAATCCCGTTCTTGCAGATGTAAGAACGGGATTGCTTTGTGGAGGAGTAATAAAGTGAAACTTTAATCAGCAGGTTTTTGTTCATCCCCCACTGATTATTAGCCTTCACCAATCGTGCGTTTACCGGCAGCCCGCCCCCCACCTAACGCTGAATTTTGAGGTGGGAGTCTTACTGCCCAGTAAATAGCGGGATAAAAGCATCTTTTTTAACCAGAAGTAAGCTGCTCTCCCCTTTTTAACATCATTTAGAACTGTCATATGACACTTTTACACTAGTGAGAATGACAAAAAAAGCAGTATGATTCGGTTATTACACAGATAGGAGCGATGAACTTTATGAAATCAAGATTCATCCATAATGGTTATTTTTTATTGCTAACTTTCGGTACAGGATTGTTTTATTTTTGTTTTTACCTAATAGCTCTGCTATTTAGTTTAACCCTTTCATTTACTGTTGTTGGGATTCCATTAATTATGCGCGTACTACAGACTACCACACCCTTTATCCAATTCGAGCGCATACAGACGAAAATTTATACAGATATTTCAACAGACTCTTACGATAGAAGTATAACAATGGATACATCGAACTGGTCTCAGGTGAAATTAGTGCTAACAGATCGTCGCACTTGGTGTGCTGTCTATTGGCTAATGCAGAAATTTACGATTGGCATTTTCAGTCTCATTAGTGCAATCATTTTTTACGTAATGCCACTTATGTTCCTGTTGGCACCACTACTGTATCGATACATCGATATGAATATTATATTTATACAAATAGATACTTTTGCCAAGTCACTCTTTGTAATGTTTATGGGTATAGTATTTACCGCCATAAGTATTAGAATAGTCGATGGTTTGACAAAGAAAATTGGGGGCTATACACGTAGTATGATTCGGCAACTAAATCAATAGAAGTTTGCAGTCTGTGAGTAGTATCGTAGTTTTAAATTAAAAAGTATAATAAGGCAGGAAGGATTAAATTATTATATAGGAAGTAAAATGGTAGGCTATTTAGGGGGTAAAGGACTTGTTAGATATGGTTAAGTATTGGTTTTGGTATGATTGGATTATGTTAGGGGTACGCCTACTTGCTAGTGTGTCTATCATTCTAGCTACATTAAATTTTCAGGATGGTTTAACATTACCACTTTGGATTATTATTCTTTGGGAAATTATTGCCTTCTCAATTCCTTGGGTAGCCTTACTATTCAATTATAAATATTATTTATTCACAGAAATACTGCTATATGGTGGACTATGTATATATTTAACCTTGTTATTTCCAGAAGCTTACAACACATTTCTTATATCGGTGTTTCTAATTGCTGCGAATAGTAAGCATTTGTCCTATTATTGGACAGCTCCAATAACGGTTTTTATAACAACTGGAATTTTCTATGCGGTTGCGCCAAGTAATAGCTATTGGATTATGGTCACCTATTATGGATTCGCATATGTAATGGGCTTCGCTTTTCATTTATTAATCGTCAATCATAAACAAAATGAATCAATTCGTAAACAAAACGCGGTACTTGAGCAATATATGTCTCAGATTGAACGCATTACACTGGCGGAAGAACGAAACAGACTGTCGAGTGAGCTTCATGATACAGTTGGTCACGCTTATACTTCTATTATTATGGGGATGGAAACGTTGCGCACCGAACTTGCTACTGAAATGGGTATACAGAGGCTAGATTCTCTGCTTGAAATGGGACGTAAAAGCATCGAGGACGTGAGAGGTTACCTACATCAAATGGAGTCTCCTTGTCAATCGCCTTCCTTAATTCAATCTCTCCAAAATCTTGGAGCCGAATTTCAGGAGCACGCTCTGGTTAATGTAAGTTTTCGGGCATACGGAGAGGAATATGAATTGTCTCGGCAAGCGAAGATAGCGTTCATTCGTTGCTTACAAGAGTCCCTTACGAATGCAGTACGTCATGGTCAGGGAACTGAAATTATAGTTTCATTGCAGTTTGAACAACAATATACGAGATTAGAAGTTCAAGATAATGGAAAAGGAAATGTAGAATGGCAAGAAGGCTTCGGTATGAATGCGATGAAAGAACGAGCAATGAATTTGCAAGGTCAATTGTCTGTATATACAAAGCCAGATGAAGGAATGCTTGTTACATGTACCATACCGCGACAAACTGAAATAAAAGATGGACTTATTCGTTTGTTAATTGTAGACGACCAGCCATTTGTTCGGGAAAGTTTGAGGACACTACTCGATAGATATGAAGATTTAAATGTAGTCGGTTTGGCCGAGGATGGCAATGAAGCCATCGATTTGTGTGGGCGCCTTCAACCTCATGTTATACTTATGGATTTAGATATGCAACACATGGATGGAGTCGAAGCAACCAAAAAGATTAAGCAACAATGGCCACATATCCGCATATTGATTTTTACCACTTTTCAGGATACCGAACAGGCGTTGGAATCGCTTCGCAACGGTGCGGATGGTTTTTTACTCAAATCTATTGAAACATTGGAGCTAGCTAATACGATCCGACTTATTCACAAAGGTGGGACACTGATTGATCAGGGAATGTCTCACAAAATATTTGAAAAGTTTGATGCGCAAAAAGAGACACCACAATCAAAAGCAACCGCTTATGAGCTAACAGCTAGGGAGATAGAAATATTGCAACTAGTAGCCAAGGGACTTCGATACACTACCATAGCATCAAGGTTATATTTATCGAATGGTACGGTCAGAAATTATGCTTCCACAGCTTATACAAAGCTAGGAGTCCGCAACAAAGAAGAAGCTGTGCAAAAGGCTCTAGAAATTGGAATTATTGAATAAAAAAACGTTTTTTGTTTCTTTACAGCAAGGTAAAATGTAGTTACAAGGTACAGTAGAAGATAAAGTGAAACTTTAATCAGTGGGGTTTGTTCATCCCCCACTGATTATGAGCCCTCACCAATCGTGCTGCCCGTTAATGCGGGATAAACAACATCATTACATTAATCTTTTTTAGGGAGTACAATTCCTTTAAATAATTGAACAGTAATCCAGTAATACATCGAGTAAATTACTACAAAAATAACAAGTGGTAACCAAATGCGAGAGTACGGATCGATTACAAGAGGGCTAAACATGTTCATACCAACTAATATATGAGTAATCCCTACAATTGCTGGGAATAAGAATATGAAGAATAACTCTTTATAAATCGATTTTGTTAATAACTCTCGGCGAACACCAATTTTATGAAGCATTTGATAACGTGTTACATCTTTTGATGCTCCCGACAGAACTTTAAACATTAAGCAGCTTGCCATCATTGCTAAAAATGCAATTCCAACGAAGAAACCCATAAACATTAGTCCGCTGGCAAAATCATGACTCATAATATATGTTTGATACTTACTACCCAATTCTTCCGCTTTCACATTTTTATATTTTGCTATCTGTAATTCATCAAGTTTTTTCCATTCTTTTATGTATGATCCAAAATCATCTGTTTTCCCCATAAACACAATACTTTCTTTCCCCTTCAATCCATTGTATATGTTATAATCTACAATTTTTATTTCATAATCAGGATATAAATAATTGGGCTGGATCGTTCTGAAAACCTGAATCCATTGTTTTGTGTCTGTCTCTCCTTCAGCCCGTTTTATTGAAAATGCACCAATTGGTATTTCCTCTGAAGCTTTCTCTATTTTCATACCTTGCAAGAAAGGGCGATTTTTCTCTACATCTTCTTTAAGATAATAAACATATCTATCATCAACTTTGTAATGATATTCAAGTTTTTCTTGAAATAAGATACTACCCAAAATTGTCTTTTCTTCCACTGTTGGATTATGAATGACTGAATCGTAAATTTGTATTTGATCTGTAATTTTTAGGATGTTGTTTTTAAATGCCATACCACAAGCAATTCCACCAGCACCAAGAGCCACTAAAATTGCTACTGTTGCAAGCGCATTTGTTAGACTATTAATGCGGAAATTTAATTGTGCAAAAGTAAAAGCATTGAGGCCTTTTTCACTACGTTTTTTATTACTCTTTAGCTTGTTAATCATAACTGGAAGAAGTGATCCAAATATAAGGTAAGTACCAACAGTTGCTGAGATTAATCCAACAGCCATTAATCCCAAAACAATTAGCGAATTTGCATATGATATATAAATAAGTGATGCATAACCAATACCCAATAAAAGAATACCAAGGAATGCAACTACAACTGTCATTTTTCCTTTTATGGCAACACGTTCTGTTTGTTCATCAGCATGTACAAGTTGCAGTACAGAAATACGAGATAATTTAATACTATTCATAATTGCAGATAATACAAAGAGTGCAAAGAAGAAGATGCAAGTAATAGCTATAGATGGCAGATAAAATGCTTTATAACCTTCGCCAGCAAACTCGAGTTGTTTCATTAATAGCTGACCGATACCTTCTGCAAGTCCTACACCAATTGTAATTCCAATCAAAAGAGAGGTGGCACCTAATATGATTGTTTCAATGAACATAAGTAAGGTAACTTTATGCTTTTTTGCTCCTAACATCATATACATACCAAATTCTTTTTGACGAAGAGCTGATAAGAAAGAGTTTGCATATAAAATATAGAAAAATGTGATAATCGCTAACAAAACGGAACCAATTTTAAAGACAGCCACAATATCCCTAATAGAAGAGTTAGATTCAAGGAACGTTTTATTGGATGCTAGCGTTTGAAACATATAAAAAGTTGAAATAGAGACAATAAGACCAACAAGTAAAACAATGTAATCTTGCAACTTACTTTTTAGGCCTGACATAGAAAGCTTAAATAACATGATTGAACTTCCTTCCTTACGCTTTTTGTGTGCCTAAGTTTGCAAGCACATCTAAAATTTCTTTATAGAATTCTTCACGGGTACTACCGCGATGAATTTCTTTATATAACTCACCATCTTGAATGAATAAAATACGTTGACAGTAACTTGCGCTGTAAGGATCATGCGTAACCATCATAATGGATACACCTTGCTCTTTATTTAAGCTTGTCATGGCATTAAGTAAACTCGTTGCATTTTTAGAATCTAGAGCTCCAGTCGGCTCATCTCCCAAAATAATTGCTGGTTCATGAACTAACGCACGTGCTGCTGCGGAACGTTGCTTTTGTCCACCAGATACTTCAGAAGGATATTTTTGAAGTATCGCTGTAATGCCTAACATATCAGCTACTTTTTCTACTTTCTTTCCAATATTACGAGATGAAACACCTTGAAGTGAAAGTGGGAGTGCGATATTTTCATAGATAGATAAATTCTCCAATAAGTTAAAGTCTTGGAAAATGAATCCTAACTTTTGTGAACGAAAATCAGAAAGTTCCCCCTGCTTCATCCTCGTAATATCCGTTCCTGCAATTTCAACAACGCCGCCTGTCGCTTTATCTAACGTTGAAATTACATTTAATAATGTTGTTTTACCAGAACCAGAAGGCCCCATAATACCAACAAACTCTCCCTCTTGAATTGAGAATGATACACCTTTTAATGCGTGTGATTGATTCTCACCTTTTTTACCGTACAATTTTTGAATGTTTTTTACATCTACAACTGGCTTTATCATTTATATCCTCCTACATTTTTTTATTTCATTACAATAAGCTACTAAATTTGTTTACTACTAACAAAATAGACATGTTTCCTCCACACTTAAGCTACAATGAAATCTTTCCTTTTATCTTCTTTGCTCACCTCATCACTTTGAATACACCCATGATAAACTATGAAAATTAGGAAACACCCCGTAAAATCCTTAAGATTTCTTAAGTTTTAAAAAAAGCTTATGGAACCTGTAGTTCCATAAGCTTTCTATCTAATTGAATGTTCAACAATAAAAGACATCCAACCATCTTTATATTCTGCATGTATATTACCATGATGAAGTTCAACAATTCTTTTTGAAATAGCAAGTCCCAGTCCATTTCCCTGGTCATCTTTTCTTGCCTTGTCCCCCCTGAAAAACCTTTCAAACAATTTATTTGGATCGCTAACAGGCGGTTTCTCGACTTTATTTGATACTTTCAACATTGCCTTGTTACCTATTAGTTCAAGACATATAGATAATTCGGATGGTTTCATGCTGTACTTTATCGCATTCATAAAAAGATTTTCATAAACACGTACCATTTTTTCTACATCTATGAAGATAGGTATTGTTTCTTGCGTAATTGATTTTTGAACGATTAAACTTTCCTTTTCAAATATAGGTATGTATTCTCCAACTATTTGTTCCAACAAACCTGATAAATCAACTTCATTAAGGTTTAACTTAGCATCTATACCTGATAAACGAGTATACTCAAACAGCTCATCAATTAAATATTTCAGTCTCTGTGACTTTGAATACGTGGTTTCAAGGTATTCCTGTAATTGTATGTTACTGTTGTATTGCCCTCTTTTTAATAAATCTATATAGCCAATAATAGATGTTAAAGGTGTGCGTAAATCATGAGATACATTGGTGATAAGTTCATTTTTTGTACGTTCTAATTGTCTTTCTTGTTCAAATGTATTCTCCAATTCCTTGGACATATAGTTGATATTTTGAGCAAGTTGGGTCAATTCGTCCTTCCCCTTAATCCCAATTGTTAAACCCAGTTTTCCATTTGCAATATCATTCACATTTTCCGAAATGAGCTTCAAATATACTATTTTCTTTCGAACCAATAGCAAAAAGATTACTATAAAGTTTAAGATTGCGAACGTAAATAAGAACAACATTGCGAGTCTCACTTCAAACATGCCAAAATCTTCGTGTTTTATAAAAAATGGATCTATGACGTATTGCACAATGAGGATTGTTAAACCAAATGAAATAAAAAAACTAATTGCAACAGCACCAAGAAGTTTTATAATAATCTTATTTCTGAAACTAACATTCTTCATATTTTATACCCAATTCCCCAAACAGTTTTAATATAAATGGGATGTTTAGAATCTTCTTCAATTTTGTCTCTTATTTTTGTAATATGCACCATGACGGTATTATCTGATTTATAAAAAACCTCTTTCCAAACTGCTTCATATATTTTTGCTACACTCAGGACAATCCCTTTGTTACGGGCGAGTAGTTCGAGAATAGCAAACTCTTTTGGAGTTAACCTTGTTTCTTTTCCCCTTACCCATACTTGACGAGTATCTGTATTCACGGTTAAGTCACCAATTTCTAGAATACTTTTATTATGTTCTATGGACGTATTGTATTTTTTAAACCTTCTTAATTGGGATTTTACCCTAGCAATTAATTCTAGTGGGTTAAACGGTTTTGATAAATAATCGTCTGCACCAGAGGCTAGGCCCTGAATTTTGTCTATATCCTCAGATTTTGCAGATAGCATAATGATAGGCATATTGCGATCTTCCCTAATTTTCATACATGCTTCAATGCCATCCATATTCGGCATCATAATATCTAAAATAATCAAATCAAATTCCTTTTCTTCTAACAGTTGTAAAGCTTGTATAGCATCTTCTACCTTTTGAGTTTTTAGGCCTTCATTTTCCAGATATACAGAGATAAGATTTCTAATCTCTTTATCATCATCAACAATAAGAATTTTTGACTCCATATTATTCCTCCACATTAAATGCAATAAGTATCCAATAAAGCATATATTTGTTGTTACTTAGTTAATAAACTTAATAGAGATGGTTTCTATCTTCTTTCTTTACTTAAGACGATCTTTTGTAAAATACACAAAAAGACCGTCACAGTATTGTGACTAAAAAACAAGAAAATTTCAATAACTAATACTATTATTATTTATTTTTAGCTTTTAAGACACCCAGCGCTATTTTGGTTGCTTCTGCAATAAGCTTATCATCGTATTTAGCATCCTCTTTATCATGATTAGAAAGTATCGCAAGAACAATTGGCTTTTTATTTGGTGGCCAAATAATTGCGATATCATTTCTGGTTCCATAAGATCCTGATCCAGTCTTATCAGCTACTTCCCATCCTCCTGGAACTCCAGCACGAATTAAGTTGTCTCCCGTAGTATTCCTTTTCATCCAATCTATTAATAAATCCCGTTTCTCAGTTGAAAGTACATCTCCTAGCGCAAAAGCCTGAAGACTAGTAGCTAATGCCTTTGGGGTACTAGTATCATGTACGTCTCCTGGATGCACTTCGTTTAACTCTGGTTCAAAACGTTCAGGATTTGTAACGGTATCTCCTATTTCTCTCAGTGATTTTTTGAATTCACTAGGTCCACCTAATTGTTTAAGAATAAGATTTTGGGCAGTATTATCACTATATCGAAGGGAAGCATCTGCAAGCTCTTTCAGAGTCATACCCCTATCAACATACTTTTCTGTAATTGGATTGTAATTAACAAGATCTTCACGAGTATACAAAACTCTTTGATTTAGATCTTCTATTGATTTCTTTTGTAAAAGTACTCCCACAGCTAAAGCTTTGTGGGTAGATGCGTATGCAAACCGTTTATCTGATTGATACGTAACGGTTTGATTCGTATCAGTGTCCAATGCATAAATACCGAGTTTAGCATCAAATTCTTTTTCAAGTTTAGCAAAAGAATCATTACCAGTAGTTTCTTGTTTGGTTTGATTTGTTTGTTTCGTTTGTTTTGTTTGTTTAGGTAATTCAGACTGAGTATTGCCATCGGAACAGCCTATAAGCGTTGCACACGAAAGAAATACTACAGGTACCATCTTTTTGTAATGTAAAATGTTAAAAAACTTGTTTAAGACTATCATATATTTTCAACCTCTTTCAAGAATATATAGTTTTTCTAGGTGTTATACATATCGATACAATTAAAGAGTGTATCGGATATCACTCTTCTTGCATCTCACTTTTCATAAAATGATTGAACTATCATGAACACCTGTTTTATACGTATACTTAATAGACAACCTAAGTAACAAGTTTGTTCCATTTTTATCAGTAGTCGTATCTAGAAACCTAAAAGAGTCCATTTAGAAGATTTAAATGGACTCTTTCACTCATATAATACTATCTATTGTTAAACAAATAAGATTAAATACATTTAAATTTTCTTGTTTTATCTACTAAACTGTTTAGGCATTTCTTTAACGTGCTTATCATCATCACGCCAATCATAGGTTTCTTTCTGCGAAACATCTAAAGTTTGATCTCCAATTCTAACAATATTCTTATTTACCCATTCAATATATGGATCGGTATCTGGATAATTCCAATATATATTTTTCTCTGAATCTGTATCAAGGTTAACTAATTCACCCCTAACAGCATCCGCACTTAATGATCCTGCATTATGAAAATAAGTCTTGATGAGATATTTTCCATCTGGAGATTTCACTGTTCGAATTAATTCCCCTTTTGGAACACCTTGCAAACTAAAAAGTTTCCAATATCCAAATCCAATTATAATTACTAACATAGTAAGTATAGTTAGTAATACTTTTCTTTTTGTTTTTTTAATTTCACCTTTTGTATTTATAATACTCATTCAACTCCATTCCATAATATATCAAAAATAAAAATCCTCCGTTAATACGGGATAAACATGAAAATTCCCATTTAGGAAAACTTTAAAAAATCAGACTGTATACTTGAATTGCTCTTCGCAAGAGAATATACTAATAAAGCAGGCTATGACGTTCCTTCCTTCTAACTTCTTTGGCGAAATAGGGATGTTACTTTCCTGCTAAACACATAGGCTATGACAATTCTTCCTTCTTTGTAGAAATTTCAAATTGTTTTAGAGTTGTCAATTTCCTATGAAAATAATTAGACTATAAAACCTCTTTCTTCTTTGGGTTTGAATAAACTTTAGTTTATCAACCATTGATGTAGAGGTTTTCTTTTCTTAATTAACAAATTACCACTTAACAACTAAATGTTACACCCCTAATTTTTCACTAAAAAATAGCTTTATACCCTCAGTGCATTTCTCTACAATTAGTGTGTTTATGCATGTAAAAATAAAAATCTACCACTGAAAGGAGGACAGTCGGACTATTCCCCTCTTTTATAAGGAGTGAATAATCGGCGTTCTCATGAAAAATTCTATTTACATAAGAAGAAGTTTGAAAGTAATTATAAAAAGAGAAGAAAATAAACTACCGAACATGTATTTAGCCACTGCTTTAAAAAACTTGGAAAGTTTAGGATTTACTTTTTCTGAGCCTTTAATAGAAGAGTTGCAAACACTTTCGGTTGGTGCATTCACATCGTTTTACAAAGAGTTGGTAAAACATTTAAAAGAAATGGTTGGTGCACATATTCAGTTTACTCCTATGTATCCAAACTTTCCGCAACAAATGATGGATTTAAGTGACGCTGATTTATACATCAATGCCGTTATTCATTATGTGACGTTGCGCCTACCTGTATCAAAAGTAGAAGAACGACTTCCTCTTTTAGATAGCGTTGATTTGAAAGTTATTGACTTAGGAAGTGAAGAAGATTTCAATCAAATGATTTCTCAATTGATTCGTGCAAACAGCTCTATTTCCTCAACTGATAAGACAGATGTAGAATGGGCTATTACACACACTGAAGATGTTTCCTGTTTTCTACCTAATGTAATTCCCCATAAGGAAAATATGTCTTTTATAATTGGGGTTTTATTAATAAACAGAAAAATATCAGCCGATGCTGCTGCAAAGTATTTTAAAACAGCAACTGATGTTCTTCGCCTTGCAGTTGCTTTATCTGAAGGTGATGTGAGTTTAGCATCCTCCGTTCGATTCAAGAAGTTTAACCGAGTAGAAAGACGCTTTCTTTTAGGATTGTTAGAGCAATGCGGAAACATTACCGAAGATATGATTCGATACAAAAAACGTTGGATTCGTTTAGGTGAAATTCTTCATCCAGCAGAATATCATACTCGTTTCCCAAAAACCCACCGAGCATTTGAGATGCTTCGCAACAACATTAAAGTTGAAACATTTAATGGAAAAATAGAAGCAGCTTTGTTGAATCGTGATATCATGACAGCGAAAAATCTTTTAAAAACTCGCCCGGGGGAATTTGCCAGACGCTTGGATCATTTAATCCGTTTATGTAGTGATACGTCAACAGATGTTTTCAATATTCTCGAAGAGTTTCTAAATATAATAGGAAATGTTTCTACTCCTGTATTACTTCAACTCACGGCTCATTTTAAGCATCGAAATGATAAAAATGAATTTCGCACCTTTTTTCCAAAGGGAAATGTAGCAAAAGCTATAGGTATTGAAAATACACTTCCATTTATCTCAGAGGATATTTGTTTAATGATTGTAAAAATGTGTGAAGATACTTTAAAAAATCGCTTCGCAGAACTTCCAAGTCTCGGAAAAGTATTTTTGGATGAACAGTTAAAAAATCACTTAGTTCCCTTCTCTCAACGTTCAGCCAGCAAAGCGCTTCGCACATTATCTCGAGGAAGTAAAGTAGATTTGCCAGAAGGAGATACGATTCGTTTTTTCCTATGGTGGAAAGAAGGCTATGTGAATGGACAACATACAGGACGTGTTGACATTGATTTGTCTGCTGCAATGTACGACGAAGATTGGCAATACAAAGAACATGTATCCTTCACGAACTTACGTTCAAAAAATTTCAAAGCCTACCATAGCGGAGATATTACTTCTGCACCAAAGGGGGCATCTGAATTCATTGATTTCGATATTCCGTCTGTGCTGAAATATGGTGGACGCTATGTAGTTATGACTTTGCTTTCTTACACAGACCAACCATATAAAGATTTACCAGAATGCTTTACTGGTTGGATGGTTCGTCAATATCCTGGTTCAGGTGAAATATTTGAACCTTCTACTGTTCAAGATAAAGTGGATATTACTGCCGACACCCAAATCTCTATTCCAGTTATTTTAGACTTAAAGGAACGAAAATTGATTTGGACAGATTTGTCTCTTACAAGAGATCTAACTTATGATAATACCATCGAGGCTAATCAAAAAGGTATGATACTAGTTGGAAAGGCTTTAACTAATTTAGTTAAACCAAATTTATATGACTTGTTCCGATTACATATTGAAGCTAGAGGTGAACTCGTTCAAGACATCGAAGAAGCAGAAACTATTTTCTCTTTGAATAAAGGGATTACTCCTTTCGATATCGAAAAAATAATATCTGATTTTATAGCTGACTCAAAAGGCTAACTACATTACAAACATTGATAATGTGTGGAAAATATCGATGTATAATGTCTATGTGAAACAGGACCTGATAGATGTTATCAGGTCCTGTTTTTTATTTAGTAGATACTAAATAATCTGGTTAATCACTATTCATCTAAATACACTATACTAATAAAGTGAAATTTATTCGAAAGAAGTTCATTAGTTAATATGTATCTAATTAAGAAACATTCATATACCAGCCCAAACATCTTTTCCATATCGCCCTTCATCTTGCACACGATTCAACCAATTTCTTGCTTCTTGTTCACTGACTTCATGAATTTCTTGATATGCTTGACAAAGGGTATCTTCTACATCCGGAGCCATTTTACTTCCATCACCACATATATAAAGATGAGCTCCATTATCTAATAACGAAATTAAATTGATTCTATCTTGTTTTATCAAATGCTGTACATATGTTTTTGGATGTCCCTCTAAACGAGAAAAAGCTGTGTGTAAAGAGATTAATCCATCTCTTTCATCATTTTCTAGTTCTGTACGATAAAGATAATCTTTTTCAGGATGACGACAACCAAAATATAGATGCGCTTGTCCTAAGTTCATACCTTTTTGCTTTTGAACACGACGCGCTTGCAAGAATCCACGGAATGGTGCAATTCCAGTACCTGGCCCAACCATAATAATTGGTGTTTCTGGATCTTTAGGTAATTCAAAGTTTGATTGTGGCGTTCGAATGAAACAGATAATCTCATCTTTATTATGACGCTGAGCTAAGTAATTAGAAGCGACTCCTTCATATGTCCCTTCCCCACTCCATGCAGGTGCATTAACAACACCGACCGTAATGCTCAGACGATTGTGTGCAACGAGTGGAGAGCTTGAAATAGAATAGTAACGCGGTTTGAGCGCAGGGAGAAGTTCTAAAAAGCGTTCAAATCGGATTTCACAAGCCTCATACTTTTCAAGAAGGTCCAACATTGAAATCCGTTTCTTTAATATTTGTTCATGATAAACTCCTTCTTCTAATAATGCTTCCAATTCTTTTTTATGAGGAGGACATGCTGTGAATGTTACCATTTCTCGTATTTGTGCTCGAGTGGCAGCTTCTTGAACTTCAACACTATAACTAAGAAGGTCCAATAAACTAACAGGACTGTCTAAAGGTATGTGATTTATACTTCGTCCACTTGCACTCAGTATAACTTGATCCTTCCCATTTAATCCAAAACGTTTTAAAATTCGGTTGATATTTTTCTCGCTATTAACTGGCAACACTCCAAGGTGGTCTCCTTCTTTATATGTAGCGCCTTCTGGCAAAGATACCTCGATATGTCGTGTACTTCTATCACTGCTGGATGATTGGAGTTCACGATTTTCTAGTATAGATGCATAAACTGCTTCATATGTTCGTGCAAGAGGAGATCCTCCAAGACGACTGACAAATTGCAGACTCAAAGTACTGCGCTCTTTTTCCATATTTTTGTTGAGCTCCAATCCAAATGCCTTCATCGCATCAGACCACATGTTTTGTTTCCATTGCTCAAGCTGTTCCTCGAAATCACCACTTGCATCTGCTTCTCCGCGTTTAGAAAATCTTGTTGCTCCTTTTTGAGCCATTTGCTCATCAATGTATCTTGGAATCCGTTGGTAGGTACTGGCCCAATTATGATCTCCACAACCAAAAACTGCGTATTGAACCCCTTTTAGCTCATCTGGTTTTAGTTCCTCCAACCATTGCACAAACTGCCCTGCATTACTTGGCGGTTTTCCATTATAAGAAGAAGTCACAATAAGTACCGCTCCTTCTTTTGGCAAACTTCCAATTCGATCGTTAAGAGCTACCACTTCCGTTTGAACTCCTTCTAAACTAGCTGTATCTGCTAATTCTCTTGCAATACCTTCTGCTACACCTGTATCCGAGCCATACAGAACAAGAAGTGAAAGATTATCGGCCCCAATAATAGAAGGTGTCTTCTGGACGTGTTGCTTAATTTCATCGTTTTTCAGCTTGTCCTCTGTAGGTGCAAGAACAGTAGGATGACTAATAGTTTGTTTTCGGGGTAGAATCCTAATCTTAAAATCACCGGGCTTTAGCGTTAATGTTTGTTTTACGTCCAGCTGATAGTTTTGATAATCGATTAATTCAAAATGTTGAAGAAGCATTCCCATTACAAGAGTGGCTTCATGAAGTGCAAATTGCATACCGATACATGCTCTCTGGCCATTTCCAAATGGCTTATAAGCATGATGAGGAACCTTATCCAGCTCTTCAAATCGTTCAGGTTGGAATTCTTCCACATTGTCTCCCCATGCATCTTTATCCCTATGTAGCTGTGGAATAAGAACAGAAATACGATCTTCTCCTTTCTTAATTGGGTATTTCCCGCCAATCACTGTATCTTCTTTTGCATAGAGACTGAATGCTGGAGCGGTAGGCCATAGACGTAGCGATTCATTTAAAATCATCCGTATATACTTCAGTTTCATAACTTGTTGGTATGTTGGAGTAGGATCTGTCAAAACACGGTCTACTTCTTCATAGGCTTTTTTCAATTTATCCGGATTCTTTAATAAGAAGTAAATTGCAAAAGATAACAATCCACTTGTTGTCTCATGTCCAGCTATTAAAAAAGTAATAATTTGGAAACGAATGTTTTCATCATCTAATTTTTCACCAGTTTCCGGATCTGGCACATTTAGCATACGGGAAAGTAAATCATTTTCTTCCTGATCTCCACTACTTTTACGTTCAGCAATAATATTATCTACTAAAGAAAACATAGATTGAATATCATGCTGAAATTGACGTTTCGTTCTCCACATAAGTTTGTCTTCTATATCCAGCCGCTGCAATTGGTGCATCGCCTCATCTAGAGCACGGGTCATGCTAGTAATAAAAGGATGAGGGGTCTCACGATAAAAGCTATTGAATCGGTAATTAAAACCACATAGACCAATTGTATCTAACGTAAGACGAGTCATATCCTCCGGAACATCTACGTTTTCATTCGGATTAAGCCGTGCCCATTTTTGAACGAGTTGTACAGCAATATCGACCATCATGGCATGGTAATCTTTCATTGCCCGTTGGCTGAATGTAGGCATCAAAATATTATGAGCTTTTTTCCAGTTAGGCTCGTGAGTCTCGCTAGTAAATAATCCGTCCCCAGCAAAGGCACGAACTTTTGCTAAAGCACCCTCTATACTTTTATCGAACCGCGTTTCGTCACAGACTTCTGCTACCAATTCATGTCCAGAAACGACAATGATGGTATCACTTAAAGTTTGAATTTGAAAAATGGGACCATACTCTTCCGCTATCTTGATAAAGGATAGGGTCGGTTTATCTTTATCGATTAATGGGAGATTACCCAGCGGTCCATATGTTTTCGGCTGAGGAATGGCAGATACTTTTTTTTCCATTTAAAACACCCTTTCAAAAAAGCATGAAATAAAGATATGTAATTGATTACCTTATTTTATCTTTTCCCTAACTATTCATGATTATGATATTGCGTATAAGCTTGGCAATTAGATTTATAACTTGTAGAAAAATACTAAATTAAAATGAAGCGAATAAATATAGTTGGAGCCTTTTAATGTTGGTATTAAAAGATAATCTAAACTTGTAATGTTTATGAGAAATTGCAAACGGATCTCATCTCTTGTATTTGTTCATAAAAATGATTATTTTGATTCATTTTCTTCTAAAACACCCCAAAATAGAGAAGTTGACGAGCTTAAGATTGTAGTATTTGAAAAATCAGTGGTTTAGTTAAACCAATACAATAAGCAATATACCGTGTTACTAATGAAAGAGGACCTGATATGAACATCAGGTCCTCTTTCACTATATAATTATGTCACTGCTTCTTTCAGTTCTTTTCCCATTTTAAATACCGGCGCCTTAGTAGCAAAAATTTGTATTTCTTTATAGTTTATCTAATCAGCAAACAACTTGTAGGAATCATTATCTAACGTTTTATTCTTCTCTACCGATTTAACTTCTCGACGGCTTCCGCACTTGTGTCTACACGTTTAACGAAAAAAACTAATAGTAGTGCAACAACATTCATGCCAAGCGCTACATAGAATGAATATTGAATTCCGGATAATAAAGCCTTCTGAGTTACTATTGCCTTCGTAGTTTCTGTGAAGGTTGTTGGATCTATATGAGACATTAAACTTTCAGCTTTTGTTTTTGTTACAGAGTTCATAATCGTAACAAGAATAGCAGTACCAATCGAACCGGACACTTGTTGAGCTGTATTATTAACAGCTGTACCGTGTGGATTTAGGCGAGTTGGCAATTGATTAAGACCATTTGTCATAAGTGGCATCATCACCATCGCCATCCCAAACATCCGCAGTGTATAAATAAGAATAATATGTGTGTGACTAGAGTCAATTTGCAGATTTGCCAACATATAAGTTGAAACAGCTGTAATGGAAAGCCCTACTATGCCAAGAATCCGAGGACCATATTTATCAAATAGTTTACCTGTAATTGGTGACATAATCCCCATTATTACCGCACCTGGAAGCATCATCAGCCCAGAGCTCAGCGGCGAAATGCCACGGACGTTTTGTACATAAGCTGGTGTTAAAATCATACCCGAAAACATGGCCACCGCGTTAACAATTGCAATTACAGACGCAAGTGCAAACATTGGGTACTTGTAAACACGTAAATCCAATAACGGCTCATCCATTTTTAATTGACGGATAATGAAAGCAATTAAGGCAATAGCGCCTATGATTAAGGCTGTTAAGACAACTTTATTCGTCCAGCCATCGGAGCTTGCAGAACTGAATCCATATAACAGACCGCCAAAACCGACAGAAGATAATAGTAATGAGAGATAATCAAGTTTTGCATTTTTGTTTTGTTTCATGACATTCTCAGATTTCCAAATCCCTAACAGTAAGCTAATGATTGCTAACGGTAAAATCATTTCAAAAAGCAAACGCCAGTCATAATACTCTACAATATAACCTGATAGTGTCGGCCCAATTGCTGGAGCTGTAATCATAACTAGTCCAAAAACCCCCATTGCTGTTCCCCTTTTTTCTCTCGGAAAGCTTACTAGCATAATATTCATTAACAAAGGTCCCATAACTGAAGAGCCTGCCGCTTGAACCATCCGACCAGTAAGTAATAAACCAAAATTCGGTGCTACAGCCGCTAAGGCAGTACCAAGAATAAAAATCACCATAGATGTAATAAATAGGCTCCTATTTGAAAAACGCGTTATTAAAAATGCTGAGGCCGGAATTAATATACCACTTACAAGCATATACCCTGTAGAAAGCCACTGGATCGTTGAATAATCTTGAATGTTTAAATCTTTCATTATTGATGGCAAGGCTACATTTAAAAGGGAGTTATTTAGAAATGAAACAAATGCCCCAATAAAAAGGATTACAAGCATTAAATATGGTGGTTTTCTTTTATGTAATGTTTCACTCATATATTTAATTGCCCCTTCATTATAAATTTCATTGATTCGTTTAAATCGTTTACATATTTGCACAAGAAAACATTACCCTTGCAGTATTTTGCCAAACTCTTCGAATGGATATTCTCTTTTTAGCAATTCCACTTGCTCAACATACCATTTTAAAATCTTTTTGTTGATGAAACCTTTATAAAAACGTTTGTTAACGGAATTTAAATTAGGCTGAAATACAAAAAGAAGCAACTGAAAATACCCTTCTAAAATAAATTGAAACTTTAAATCAATGGGAATTTTACAGGCAGTGAGAAAAATCAACAAGACCACGCACCCATTCCTTTAAATACAGGCTTGTAGATCTAGTTATGTAACCATCCCAAAAAAGGAATATTACATAGGCTAAGTCTAACATTACATTTTTAAAGTGAGGGGAATTAGCGTATGCACCAATATTGGTATTTGAAGTCACAGGGAAACGGGGAACAATATAATAACCAAATTTCATTATATTCACAGCCCGAAATAACTAAATCTGAGGTAATGAATGATTTGAAGCTTCCTGAGAATTGGAGTTACCGAGTTTATCCAGTTAGTTGGGATTCATCAGCCAATTATACGGGGTTCAATCCCCAACCTCCTCCTTTCTCTTTGGGGCAGCAGCCAATTAATTATGCAGGGATAATACCACAAGGTCACCCTGCTAATTGGACTCCATTACCAGGTCATGCAGGTTTTAATTTTCAAAAACCTCCCTTCCCCTGGGCGCAACCATTCAATCATACAGGGATGTTCGCACAAGGTCATCTTGCAGCTTTACTATCGCCGCCAGCCAAGCCTTTTCATTTCAATACCAATAACTCGGGTGTTTTTGGAAACCCTCCAGGATGGGGTGGTCCGTGGGCCCCAATAGGATGGGGAAATAACGGAGGTAACGGTCAGCTAGGACTGCTTGGAAACTTACTTACAGCAGGAAAAGGCACCATGAGTGGAATAGGAATGATCAGTAGTTTAATCGGGATGGGGAAGTTCTTCTTTTAGTTAATTAGAACAGGAGAATGTGGCTGTAGCTTTAATCAGCCACATTTAAGGACAGTAATCTCCCACCTAACTTCCTAGCATAGCATTCGCGGAAATTTTAGGTGGATATGTATTGTTACAAGTTACTGTTTTACTTTGAGTACTCCTTTACTTTCTTATCAAGTGCCTTACTATAAGCATCTTTGTTTTCCTGTGATAACTCATAAACTGCTTTTTTCCAATGCTCTCCGTCTACACCTGATAAAAATTCAGTACCTTTCATTGCAGCTTCTTGAATCTTCTGTTTATCTTCTTTACCAGCATCCTTAATTAACTTCGTTGCTTTTCTTGCCTCTGTTACCCCTTCTTGTATGGATTTGTGAATGTCTTTGTATGTATCAGGTACTTTTATGTGTTCCATATTATCTAAAATTTTATCTATCTCGTTTGATGTTTTTAAAACAGCTTTTGCTTTTGCTTTATCCTTTAAGGATTCTCCTAAGTTTAGTAATAGTTCATCCTTCTTAAATTGGAACTCTACCACTTGCTCACATATGTAGTACGGATACTGTTGTTCGGAAAGTATTGTTATTGCTTTACTAGTTTGCTCAGTCTTATGAGTAGAATCTTTATCTCCTACCTCGCATCCGACTAACAGCATAAATGGAACTGCTAACGTTACTAGTTTCTTTGCTCTCATTATGTATTCTCCTTGTGGAAAGTATTGTAAGTAATTAACATATCAAACTATAACATACATTACATTATGGTTCACTTCCATTACGCTTTTAAAATGTAAAATAAGAATACACCCCATAAGCCACAAATAAGATTAATAGAATAGAAATGCCGAGTACCGTATATATAATCCATTTTAAATTTGAATTCATATCATCCTCCTACCTCTCAATAATTCCAGTATATAACAAAAAAGCATTGGATACCCAATGCTTTTTACACTTACGCAAATAAAGAAGTATTCGCATATAAAGCTGGTGAACCACCTGAATGTACGAATAAAATATTGTCTTCCTTATTAAAATTACCTTTTCTAATTAAGTCGATTAATCCCGCTACTGCCTTACCTGTATACACTGGATCAAGTAAAATACCTTCTGTTTTCGCAAGTAACTGAACTGCCTCTACCATTTCCGGCGTTGGTAACGCATAGCCTGGTCCTACATATTCATCAAAGCACGTAACAGCGTCGCGCGAGATAAAGTTTGGAATACCAACATGTGCTGAAGTTTCATCTACAAGTTTTGCTACTTTCTCTTCTTGCTCAGCTTTTCCTCTACTTACATTAATCCCGATTACAGGAATATGGCTTTGTGTTCCAGAAAAACCAGTAATTAAACCAGCATGCATACCGCCGCTACCACTTACACAAACAACTGAACTGAAATCAATTCCTTGCTCAAATGATTGCGCCATAATTTCTTGCGCACAAGCAACGTATCCCATAGCGCCTGTAGGGTTTGATCCACCAACTGGAATTACATATGGTGTATTTCCTTTTTCACTTACTTCTTTTGCTACTTTATGCATTTCTTCCATCAGGTCTGCTCCGTTCGGTACAACAATGACGTTTTCAGCACCTAATAAGTGATATAAGAAATAGTTTCCGTTAAAGTCTCTCTTCTCTTCTGGCTCAAGCCCTTCCTCTAATACAAGAATACATTTCATTTTTTCTTTTACCGCAGCTGCCAGTGTCAGGCGGCAATGATTTGACTGAATACCACCAGCTGTAATTAACGTATCTGCACCCTTTTCCTGTGCATCTGCAACTAAAAATTCTAATTTTCTCGTCTTATTGCCACCG
This sequence comes from Bacillus sp. PK3-067, assembly GCF_056738645.1. NCBI lineage: Bacteria > Bacillati > Bacillota > Bacilli > Caryophanales > Bacillaceae > Bacillus > Bacillus sp. PK3-067. Next base: position 3,178,656 of record NZ_CP096490.1, read on the forward strand.
GCTGTTAAACCAAGTAAATCATCTCGTTTAAAATAAATAGTCGGACCACCAAGTGCTTCAGAAAAATTGTTTAACTTTTCAATTGGTGTATATAATTCTGTATATTTTTTTCTCGGGAATTTAGCTAAATTCATTGTAACGCTCCTTTTGTACTTCTTTCACAATATATGTAACGTTACTATTATTACACGTAAAAATGGTGAAGTCATCTTTCTGGGTTAAAAATGTATTAGAATTTCATTTTGATAAGTAAAACCGTATTAATGATTTTAACTCAATTACGGTACATGAAATTTATATCAACGATTTTTTAAATATATCGTTCATTACTTACAATATATCAACGATTTTTCAAATATATCGATCGTAACTTGCAGTATATCAACGATTTTCTTAATATATCGATCTATCGACAAAAAACGACAGACAGGCAACCCCTTTCTCATCAACAAAAAAAGAGCCCACACATTCAAATGCAGACTCCCTCCAATCACTTATTTACCGAAAAACGAAGTAACTGCGTTAATCCCGGCTCTAAATTCATTTCACCTTTATGGCGTACGTATACGACTTTATCTCCATCAAATTTCGGAGGATTTGCTTTACTATACGTATGCCACTTATTCGTTCCTTCTATAGAATACTCCATATATTCAGTTGCTCCGACAATTATATTTTTACTATCATCTGCCGTTACATTTGGTGCCATCTGCGCAATTTTTGAATCACTAATTAATAACTTCTTTATATCCTTATCACGTTTGTAATCGTAAGCTGTCACAATTACATCGTTACCATATGCTTTCACTTGTAACCCTTGTTTAAATGAATAGCCATCTGGAGCAGTTTTCTCTCCTCCATTTGGTCCTGCTGACATCCAGCCTGTTTCAATCCCGCCCGTATTTACAACAGTGAAACCTTTTTCATCTCCGCCTTTAATTTTCTTTTTACCAGCCCAGTCCGGTAAGTTTAAATCCCAATGCGTATGACTCGTAAAGAAAACAACTTGCGGATAGTCTTTTAATATATCGTACAACTTATCGATATTTAAATAATCTTGTAAGTACGGTGATTGTCTTGATCCAGATACTGTATCAGGTAAAACGTGATGAGAGAAAATAAAGATTGGCTTATTTTTATCTTTTTGACTATACTCTTCTAAATTTTGTTTTAACCAACCTAATTGCTCATCACTCATATATACTTCGTCCCACATTTTTGAATCGTGGTATTTCATATATTTTTCAGTTCCTAAAAATAAAAGTGGATACCCATCTAATTCTTTTTTATGATATACCCTTTCTTGTCCACTAAATTTCAGATAGCGGTTAAATAAAGTTTCCTCATTTACACCATTTGGCCATGTACTTTGGGAGAGTTTTCCATCTGCTGTCCATTTACCAGCATAAAACTCATGATTCCCAACAGTAGACCATACATTTTCTGGATGCTTATTTTTATTTAACACACGCTTTACATCATCATATTGTGACTGTTGTCCAGTCGGCGTTATATCCCCATTCATAATAAGCGCTCTAGAAAGTGGCGTCACTTTGTTCATATCTTTTAGCACATGATCAAAATCCCCTAAATCCCCTTGAATATCACTAATAACGTTTAAAGTTGTAGCTGATTTTCGGACTTGCTCTTTCCCTTCCGCATGCACTGAGAACGTCGGTAATAATGCCGCCATAACTGCTAACGAAGCAACTGTCTTTTTCATACAAATTCTCCCCCTAATAATAGAATGTACAAACTGACATGTTCTGCTTTCTCTTAGGTGCTTGTCCAATTCACATTATAAAGAGAGATTGTAAAGATAGATGGAGTAAAAATTTAAGTTTTTTTTAAGAGATTTTGTCTTTTTTACACACTCCATAGCGCTACCTTTTCAAGTATCCTATTAATATTAAATGAATGTAAAGTTACACGATAAATCTCTTGGTTTGGTATGTTGTATTTTAATCTATTTTACACTCTCTCAATAAAGCGCTTTACCCCTTCAAATTTTCTTCATTTAATCTGAATAACTCTTGTAAAATAAAATGTCCATTTTTTCTTATCAGTACATCATCAAACCAAATTTCACCACCTCCATACCCTGGTTTTTGAATGTTTACTAAATCCCAATGTATCGATATTCCCGTTGTCTGCATCATATAATAAATCTCGCATATTATTCATGGATGTAGTATATAAGGATTAAAAACTAGAGCATACTCTACAACTAGATAGATTTATTAAATGAAATAATTTTCCTACAGGGCGAAAAAATATTTTACACTGAATTTTCTGTTTATTTACCCCTTTAAGTTATATAATTAAGTAGTAATATACTTCACAAAAAAAGGATGGTGCCATGTATATGCAAAAGGAAGAATGGGTTCAAAGATTAAAAGAGGGTCGATATTATGTAACTTCTTATGAAAGTATCATGAAAAAGATACACAAACGTCCTAGCCGTATACCTGGGATATTAATTGCATTCGTATTATTGATGATCTTACCAGGAGGATTATTTAGTTATAATGATACAAGTAGTATGTTTATTATGTGGGTTTTTTTAATTGTATTTGTTGCTGCGTGGCCATCTATAATACACGTGTTTAGAAAATTTACTGCTTCTAAATATGACCCTCAAATTCAAGAATATGATCAAAAATTTCAAAGTAGTATACCAATCCCAATTAAGTATTTTTCAGTCAAAAAAATTGATGCATGTATAGTAGCGCTAGAAAGCGGAGCAGCAGATGATTTAAAAGAAGCTTTAGCAATCTGGCAAGTTACTGAAACAAGTACAGTGCAGCATACTTTGTTAGAAGAACAAAATACTCTTTTGAAACAGCAAATACGTACAACAAAACAGGCTGCAAATGCGGCAAGGGATGCGGCAGATGCTGTAGATCAACTCCGCCGTTAGTAATAGAAAACATAAAAAAAGATTCCTTCTGACAGTAGCACTCTACCATACTTTCTAACTCAGGACTTTTCACGTTGGTTAAAAGTCCTGAATCCGGTTATATCATTAGAAAAAAGACACAGAGATTCCTCTCCATGCCCACAAATCATCTACCTCTTCACCGCATGCACATAATATACCGTCTCGAAAGCTTTCAAATAATCATTTCTTCCGGCAAAATATAATGTATTTATATCCTCTGGTGATAAGTGCTCATAAATGAGTAAACCTGAATTCTCTAACAATGCTTCCATTTCGCGATAAGAATAACATGACTTCATCGGTTCTCCGCCTATTGCAGCCATTTTTACCATATTTTCAACTCGGTTAGACAACCCTTTTTCCGTAAATAAATTTTCATCGGGATAATCGAAAACGATAGAACTCCCTTCTGTAACCATCTCAAACAAGCACTCTATTAAACTAGCAAGTTCCTCTTTCGTTAAATAGTACGTAACACCTAAAAGGCTAAAGAAAGTCTTTTTATGTTCAAATCCTTCATTGCGTAACTGTTCATAGGAAAATCCTTTCGTAAAATCCATTGAAACAAAATGAAGGTTTTTTGGAACTTCAAGTTCTGTTTCTTTTATTCTTTCCTTCTTAAACGCCTGCGTAGAAGGATGATCCACTTCAAATATTTCTATTTTATTTTCTAATTCTTGGTGTCTAAAACTGAACGTATCTAAGCCTGCACCGAGTATGACGTATTGTTTCGCTCCCAGCGTAATCTCGTGTAGTAATACTCTTTCACAATATGCCGCACGTGCTAAAGGTGTTGGTGATAATTGCACTTGTGTAATCCATTTTAATATTTCTTGTGGATTATCTTGAAACTGCTGTGCAATGTCTGTATTGAAGAAATGTATTCCTTGAACCATATTCGTTTCAATATTAATTCGTTCTTTTGGCGAAATGAACTCTTTAGCTACATAATCATCAAAGATTTTCGGATTATCAAATTCACTAGTAAATGTATTATTAACCCAAAAAAAAGAGTCTTCATTATGAAGACTCTTTTTCTTTTATTTAAATGACCCCCAATAATCTACACGCTTTCCGTTTGCGCTCTTACCAGTTGCCATGTAACCATATGTTCCGTTTGCTCGTGGTTGTCTGATCCAAACGTGACCATCTTGCTCAATGCCATAGCCATCATATGAAACTGATTGACCCTTTGAAAGAGTCGCGATTAATGGCGCGTTACTGAATGGAGCTGTACGTAAATTGATAGTTGTATTCAACGTGAATGCTCCGCGCTCCCTAGCAAACCAACTAGAGTCATATTGTCCAGAAGGTAATTGTGGTTGAGGTTGTGGTGTTGGTTCAGGTGGTACATAATCGCCAGAAACTAACTGTTGTTTAAACCACTCCACACGACCCTCAGCCAACATACGATGAGGACAATATTTTCCGTTTCGTTCCTGGTGTGTTTTAACGCGGTCGATTGGAATATTGAACTGATCCATTAACTGTCTAATGACAATGATCGCATTTTTTACAGCCTGTTCATAGCGTGAGCCACCAGATTTAGAATAACATATCTCAACTCCAATAGAATGGCGGTTACCGTGTCCGTTTGCGCCGTCTCCAGCGTGCCACGCGTTGCGATTGAATGGAATTAATTGAATTGCTTCATTATCGTCTACAGCAATGTGAAAACTTGTTCCGGTTGAGTTATTAGCGACATTGTTTCGCTCATTAATTGCTGGGGCGTCATTATAAGTATTATGGAAAGTAATTTCCGTTGGCATCATAGGATTAGGACATAAAGTAGGGTAACGGCTTTCTGGTACTAACATTTGTTTGATTTGCATGTAATCAACCTCTCTAATTTCGTTTAATAGAATTGGATTAAAGTGCACTGATATTAAATCAATGCACTTCGTCCACTTCTTTTTCTTTCGTTTTAATTTGTAATATATGTTTAATCTCGCCAATATCTCGAATTGATTCGGCTTGTTGTTTCATAATATCTTGATTATCTCTAATGACTGTTACATATTCTTTTTCTCGTTCGACACCTCTTTCGATAGTGTTTTCTAGTTTTTCTTCCCTTATCTCGTTACGCTTTAAGACATAGCGGAAAAGCCAGGCAAACCCACCGATACACAAGCCGACAACACCACCGCTTGCAAGTTGCTCCATGATGAAATTTTCCATTTTAGTTTCTCATTCCTTTCCTAATAATTCTAACACCTGGTTTAACTTTGTTTCTAGAGTGGAAATTGTATCACTTTGATTTTTCATAGTAATTTCTAAATCTTTCATTCTAGTTTCTTGATCATTTAAACGTTTGTCTTTATCTTGTATATCTTTGTGATTCTCCTGTATTCCTTTCCAACCTAGTGAAATCATCGCGTAAAGATCGACAGCAGAACCATCTTCATTAGCAATTAATTTTGGCGCGAATTCGGAAATAACACCTACACGAACAGGGCCGTATGCTTCGCCGATTTCTTGATCTGATTCAATCACATTCCCTTCCACATCAACAAACGGGGCTGACTCAATGTTCTTGTAACGGTATGTCATGATGTCAGTTTCTAGAATTATTTCTAATGCTGATCCTTCAAAGTTGCTAATGTCTTTTTTCCAAACTAGTGAAGACGCGTTTTGGAATGATCCCGCCGTAGCGTTAGACCAACCGCCGTCGTCACCTGTACGGAATTCAAAACGTCTTGCATTATTTTGCCATTTGAAAATGGCGTGTGTTCCAAATTGTTGCATCCAGTTAGCGCCTTGAATCCACATTGCACAAAGGCGTGTTCCGTTGTGGTTAAACGCATGACCGCCACCATATGAAGAGTATTCCGTTGTTTGCGATGATCCGACACCGACGCCCGTTATATATTTAAGTCTACCTTGTGCGTCTTTGATAGACCATGTAGACCAATCCTTTGCATATTTACCGCCTACGATATTTCCGAATCCATCAAAGTAAATGGCTTCTGGAGGGTTGAATTGGATTGTTGGACGCGTTGATCCTTGCGTTGCTTGTACCATGATTCCCTCTGGAGCAGTTAAACGCAACCCGTAACCATCAGTTGCAAGCGGTACTTCACCTAATGCGATTGTTGCCAGGTTATTCGGGGCCCAGATTCTAAACTCACTAGGCTCTATAGCTGAAGACCAGCGATCACTAGTAACATTTAAACGGCCCGGCAATGCTTCAACATGCTTCCCGCCATAAGGTGAACCGTTCGGCGCTACTTCGTAAACCTTTAGGCCACCTTCTTTTAACTCGGCATAGTTTTGAGCGTTTCTAGATTTGTCCAACGGGCCAAAACTTTTAATGATACTGTTGAATATTTCAACTCTGTTTGTTGCGTCTTTAGCGTTATGACTTTCATATTTAACACCCTTGATAGTGTTAGCCTGGAAATGTTGGGCCGTAATTGCACCGATAAGGTTTATCTTACTTGCCTGGATTGTTGCTGTTTCTTTTGTCAAGTTAATACTTGCGATTAGGTTGTTTTCTTTTACTGATAGATTGATATTTTTTTCGTTAACCTGGATTCTACCCTCTAACGTTTTTACATGTGCGTCCTTCGCAAAAGTTCCGTCAGCTTGTACCCTTGTGTAAACTTCTGTTTTCGTTGCCCTTAGATCAATGCCGTCTTTATTTGCTTTGATTGATCTTTCTAACTCTGTGACCTTCTGGTTGTATTGTTCTGTTGCGATACGTTTTGCAAGTTCTTCACGCAGATAGTCAACGTCGGTAATGTCTTTTGGGTTTTCCATAAACTCACTTGCAACTTTACCACGTTGCAACATAGGGCACGCCATCCAAAAACGGCCGTTACGCTCATTGTAAACACGGAATCTTATGAAGCCTGTATTAGCTGGCGCTTTCGTTGTTATTTCGAACCTTCTCCAAATGTGATTAGTAAGCTCAACCCTAGTTCTATTTGTCGCTATTCTAGTTTTCTTGTCAGCGCTCCACCATTCTATTTCAATAAAACAACCTGTTCCAGCGTCGAAAGCTGGTGGTTTTCCGTCAGTAATGAAATATGCAGAAGAAACAAAGTCTTCGCCAGATTGACAAGGTATAAACTCACCAGTAATGCCGAACCACCTGTTTTGTGTTAGCCCTGTAGAAGTGAATAAGAACGACGCATTCCCTTTGTATGTTAGATTTTTATCTATACTAGATGTTGCGCCTTCTGTTTTATTGAATATCCAATACTTTTCGTTTTGTGAAAATGATGCATTTCGCAATTCGTTTGTAGAGCCAACGCCCGCAACGTAGTCTTCAACCTGTTTAGATGTCATTTTTGCGCTCAATTCATCTGACAATTGTTTCATTTGAGTTTCTGAACTTGTGATCTGTTGCCCCTGTTTCGTTGTTAGTTCAGTCAAGTTTTTCACGTTCGTTTTGATCCCGTCAGCGTCCTTCGTGATCTCCGTTACTTTTTCGTTGAACAATGTCTCTTTCACTCCGTCTTCTGGTGAGGGCGCGAACGTTTTCGGCATTAATCCTTTTAATACAGATACATTTTTGAAATAGCACTCACTACCATCATTTGAACGATCACCGTAAACATATAAATTAAACGCCTTCGACATGTCTGTTCTGGCTTCTAATTTTCCTGTAAAATGAATTCTAACCCACTTTTTAACAGGGTTAATCATTAGTTCTGGACAACCACTGTAGAAACTTTGTGTGTTATTTCCAGTAATAAAGTGATGGAAGCCTATTGCCAGTTTATTGTTTGCTGTTTCTGTCCATACATCTACAGCGATTGTAAATGTATCACCTGGCTGGAAATCGTTGACGAAACTTTTTGGCATGCCTTGAGATAACCCAAGCCACCTTTTACCGCCTACGATCGGGCCATTCTTATTAATTACAGCAACTACAGGATAACCAAACTTTTTATCATTTACGTGCATGTGATAACCCTTTGTAGGGTCTGTAGTACCGTTGTTATAACCTGTAGACCAGTTTCCAGAGCGCAAATTGCCGTTTAGGGCTTTGTCCCAACCTAAATCATTGTCAGCCCAATAGTGCGTAAAGTCTCCATTGCGTACATAGTTTCGATCACCAGCGTCATTAACAATAGACTCTGTTTTTGTTATACGCTCTGTTACACCGTCAACACTTTGTTCTAACTCATAAGTTGACTTGCTAAAGTCCGTCGGTACTGATCCCTTTTCCAGTTTAGGACGTTTAAAGCCGAACTTCTTACCTTTAGACGCTTCTGATCTCGCAAACCTTAAACGCATACCCCAACCCGTGGCGCGTCCGTCTATCTGGAATGTAAATGATCTTCTTGACCAACCGCCAGCAGGGAAGCCAGTTTGAAGGTTTTCTGTCCATGATCCATTGATAAATTGGAATACAAGAAAATCAACATGAACATCATTCTGTAGATCGACACTGAATGTCATATCTTTCCCTTTTTCATAGTCTCCCATTTTCGTATTATCTAAATGGAATTGATAGAAAGAGTCGGTTTGATCTGTACATTCGACAATCATGTAATCCTCGTGGAACGAGTGGCCAGCCTTATTAAGCATTGCACCGCCGACCATTCCGATTGTTTGTGGTCTTTGATTTCGACCTGTATTAATGATCCAGTTTTCACCGCCGACCGTGCGCGCTTCAACTTTTTCTAACTTTGTAGAAATTCTTCCCGCTTCTTCTTTGATCTCTGTTGTAACGCTTGTGAATTTCCCCTCACTTACTGTATCTTCTGGCGCTTGTCTCCACGGGTACGCCTTTTTAGTTACTGATAACATAGGACTAGACTGTTGATAAACCCACCCTTTAGCGTGCGAACTTTCCCAGGCTTCAACACGAATAACATTATCTTTAGAGTCAAGGTGTTTTTGTTCAATCTTAAATGATCCACTAACCTGTTTCCATTGGTTTGTGGCGCTCTCTACCTCTGGGCCGAAACCTAAACCATCATACATGCTTTGTTGCATTCTCTCGCCATCTTTAGCGCCTTTTATCCTAACCCAAACGGAATATGTTACCGTGTCGCCTAAATTCAATTTACCTTCATTTTTAAGGGTTGTGAAGTGATAGGCCAGGCCGTGCCATGCTCCCAAAATATCGACTACAGCATTATCATTAAAACGATCTTTAGAAAGGGCAACTGATTCACCTTTAAAATAAGTTGGTGGTATTAATTCCTTTGTACCTCTCATAAGGTTAATTACATCAGTGTCCATGTTCTTGACGTCTGTTTCAACTTTCTGGATCAACTTTTTATTTCCGTCAACTGTACTTTCTAGCGTGTTTATTTTTTGCGACTGACCACTAATGTTTTTGTTAACTTCAACAATAGAATTAGAAATACCCTTGATCGACTGTTCTTGTTTTACGGTGATTTCTTTTAGTTCTCCGTCAGTTTTCTTTAACTGGCTGATCTCATTTGTGAACCCGTTTAAAGATTGCTGGTGTTTAACTAACGTTTCGTTAATTTCTCCATCTTTCTTTTTTAACTGGCTGATCTCATTTGTAAAACCATTTAAAGATTGTTGCTGTTTAACTAATGTTTCATTGATCGTTTTATCAGTGGTTTCTAGTTTCTGAATAGACTGACTAAAGCCGCTTATTGTTTGTTGCTGTTCCGCTACTGTTTTGCTAGTCGTTTCCGCGTCTTTCTTAATCTGACTAATAGAAGTGTTGAAACCTTCTAAAGACTTTCCGATCTGTACAATTGTTTGATCAACTTTTTGGCCGTTAACCTTCAATTCCTTCAATGTTTCTTGTGTACCGCGTTCCGTTTCTTTTATCTCTTTTGTGATCTGATCTAAAGACTGTACACCACCCTTTAAACCTTCTATTTCTTTGTTTAGATCGTTAGCTTTAGTTTCTAATGATTCAGCTTTCTTTTCGACTTCTCCAGCGCGTTTTTCCATATCTGATACACTTTTGTTTAATTGATTTGTCTTTTCTTGCACATCTTTTGCAACCTGGTCACGGATTTCCTTCTCCAGTCCAGAAAAATCTTCTGTTACATCTTCCCACTTACCACCACGCCAGATTTTCAGAATGCCAGGTTTTCCGTTTGAAGTGTCCAACCATAATGATTTCCCTTCTTTTAACCCTTCTGTTGGCGCGTTTGGGCCGTCGTGGATCGTAACTGAATTATTTGTAACCATTTCATTTAACTTCTCTGTAATCTCTGTTACACGCTTGTTAGTTTCAATAACTTCATTCATTTTGCTTTCTTGTTCCTGGACAAGTTTGTTGAGCTGATCCAGCATAGGTTTACCAGCTTTATTTTCAAGTAATCCTTGAACACGGTTATACATTCTTCTCATTTCCGCGTCATAATCAACGATTTCATGATATTCACCGAAAGTATATTTGTTTCTATCTGGATTAGTATTAGACTCTTTCCCACCGATCGCTCGCGCTTCTAAATACAAGGCAGGTGTAAACGCCGTGTCTTTAATTCCGATCGTATCACCTTTCATGATCAATTCATGACGTAGGCCGAACACTTCAGCAATATCTAACGCGTCCACCTCATAACCGACTGAAGAATTCTTTCTTTTCTCCATTTCAGTTTTCATAAGAGTCATTAAACGTTTTGCGTCAATTTCTCCTTCTGTTTCTGGTTGATAGAAACCGTATTTATGTTGGCCGTTCTCACTCCAGCGCTGAAATGCTTCATTATCAACAATGTAAGGTGATCCGTTGTTGATCTTTTCTATTGTGATAACTTCATTATCTTCACCACGCGCGAAACCAAGCAGGGCCGTACAAATATTTTTAGTGTGTTCAATACGTGTTACATTGATCAAGTCTTTTCCTAGTTCGATTTCTTTTCGTGTAACGCGTCCAATCTTTTCGACTAGATCAACGAACCAACCTGTTATAGTGTTTCCGTCTACTTCTACACGATAATTCAATTCTAAGTTAAATAAAGTTGCTGTTTTCTTTAATAGAGTTAGAGGGTCTGTGAATTCGTCTAGTGTCATTGTTCTAAAGGAAGCATAAGCAATATTCCCTGGTTGCCACTTAGTACCAGCAGTTGCAAGCGCTACATATTGATGTGCTGTTAACCCTTCTAACTTTTGTGGACGAATAAAGTTGGCCTTTCTTAATCCTGTCCATGATCCGACCGCCCTAACTGTAATAGAACGATCACTTGCCGTTTTTTCAACTTCGTCTTCAATAGTGTATGGAATTACATTTCCTTCACGATCCTGGCGCAACACTAAGTTTTGTTGCTGTAATGCTATAGCCTGGCGCGTTCCGTCAAAGACTTTGAATTCTAGAATGTCAACATTGTTTTTTAATTCCCACTCGCGCATATCATCCCAATAATCTTGATCCTGGAATGTTGCCACGATTGATTGTGTTTTAAAATCTATTATGTGAAGTTCGGTATTTTGCATTTATTATCTGTACCTCTCTCTATATGTTACTTTTGCCTTTATATCTGGTGGCATAATTGAAAGTCTGTTCTCCCCTCTTATGATCTTAGGGAATGAACTAAAAATATCTTTAGCGGAAATAGCGTCCTTTCCATTGATCGTAACAAGCGAACGCTCTGTATCTATTATAATTTTGTCGCCAGTGTCTAGCAAATAAGGCTTGCCACCTGTTCCGACCTTATTAACCTTCCAAATTTTCAGATCATCAATTCTCATATCATTGACAAACCTGTGATCTTGCCAGCGTTGAATACCAATAGCGATTTGGGCCACTCTTCGGCCTGTTACCGTCATAGGGTTGTTTTCATCGTCTGTAAAGAATTGCACCGCGCTTGCGTCGTCTATTTCCGTTCCTGTTCTAAACCTAGCAAAGTATACAGACCACGTTTTCCCGCGTCTAGCTAAAGAGATACGGCCATAAAAGTTATTGAATGCTGTATTTCCACCACCAGCAGAATCATACATTTTTCTAGTGTTGTTCGGTTGCATACTATTTCCGATCCTTGCATATCCGTGCGCGCGTTCTACAGTCCAATAAAGATCATTCATGTTAATATCGGCCACTAAATCACCTTGTTCATCCAATAAGAATAGTGATACACGGCCCATTTCTCCAGGGTCTTTACATTTTAGCGTTACGTATGCTTCAACTTTAAAGTCTGTTAACGGCCCGCCTGGAATTGATCGTTTTAAAATAGGGCCTGTGAACGCTCCCTGTTTAGGCGTCCCAAAATCTTCAACTTCAAATGCATATCTACCAGAATTAACTCTAAATTTACCCGTACTTTCCATTCCTGGTACTGTCTTCCCCGCGTCAGTCCATCCGACCAGGTTGTTCATTTCGTCCCACAATACGCGTTCATTCTCCTGGACAGGTTTGTCATTGATCGACATAGGTTGACCGATACGGAAATACTGGCGTTCTTGTGGATATTTACCAAACCATACATCAAGATTTGTCGCGGGCTTAGTCATTTCTAATTCGATAATAGGCTTAGCTTCTATTGTACCTTTATTGCGAAAATATGCGTTTTGTTCCGTCGTCCAGTCCTGTTTAAAATCAATGGTTTGTACAGCGCCTAATTTATAAGGCATAGGACATATGAACTTCAACGTACCTTGTCCAATATCGACTAATTGATCTGGATCAAGTTCATCGTCAATAACAGCTAAATAAGTACGATCTTTTTCGTCATCGAAAATTAATTCGGCTGGCTGATCCGTATAAAGCCAATCGGCCAATTCTTCTTTTAACTTTTCACCTTGTTCCGATGTTTCATACATAAATGCTACTGGTATTAAAATTTCTCTCATTTTCGTTTCTGTACGCAATAAGCGCCCGCCAGGATAATGTGGTACTTCTAAGAACGATCGTTCAATAGGCGCCCATGCAGGACGTTTAACGCCCTGTAATGGAATCACCTTATCATTTCTTTTTCCATTAAAACTAAAGAATGCTAATTTATCAAAACACTTCATTCTTTCACCTCTTAAAATAGTTTTCTAGTTTCTTTCTTTCTAGTGTTTACACGTTCTACAGTGTCGGCCACCAATTCACCTACAGCCTTTCCATCCATTTCTACAGTTGCTCGCAAATGAATTTCCTTGTCTTTGTCGCTAACACCGCCTAACGATTCCGCTACACCGTTTCCGATCTTCTGGAATACATCGTCATTTAATGGCATGATCGCTTCATCGTAGCCTTTAGCGTCACCGATTTTAACCATACGTTCCATACCTGGTTTAAATACACCACCGTTTGCGAAACCGCCAACACTAGCGGATACAGCCATACTACGGCCACCACCAGATGCAGGAGCAGGAGCAGAAAAACCTAGAGCGCCAGCGACAGCACCGCCAACAGCCTTTGCAGAATCTGCTATACCACTTATGAAACCTTTCACTTTATCTACAGCTTTTCCAATCCATCCGACAACTTTATCAACAATCTTCCAAGCGTCTTCAAATGGCCCGCCTATAGCTTTTGTTACAACTTTGAACACTGTACCTATTGTGTTAACAGTACCCTGAAAAAATGATAACAGGCCGTTTAAAACACCGTCAGCAACATTCACTATCGTATCCCATGTTTGTTGGAAGAATGTAACTATTGAATTCCAGACACCTTCCCAATTTCCAGTGATCAAGTTTAAAACAAGTGATATTACTAATTGTATCGCGTTCATTACCGTTTCGATAATACCACGAACTACAGGAAAAACAGTTGTTATAATGCCCAGGATAACGTTTAGTGCTGTTTGGAATACTACCGAAATTACACCCCAAATAACTTCAGTTATCTGTTTTATTGCCTGGTTGTTGTTATCCCAGAATGATTTCACACGGCCGATTACCGATGTTACAACAGAATTCACCTGGTTTACTATAGTTGTTACATATGGAGAAATGGCACCCCAAACAGCATTAGTAACCTGTAAAATGCCATCCCAGCACATAGATATGAATGATCCGATAGGGCCGATAAGAGACATTACACCGCTAGCTAGGTTTGTTACAATACTGATAACGCCTGTTACAACGTCAGCTATCGTTTGTTGAGTTTCTGGCGTTAGTCCGATCTTTTCCGCTATCTTGCTAGCTTCTCCCCAATCACCCGTAACCAGGGCCATGATCAAATCAATACCCTGTTTAACACTTTCAATAACAGCCATTGCCATTTCTTGCGCTTCTGGAGATAGCCCCATTTGTGTGAAAATCTCTTTTGCACTATTCGGGACACCTTGACCAGACTTTGCATTCCATAAATCAACAAAGGCAGTACCTAAAGTTTGCAAAGGCCCCATGATCCCCTCAATTACAGCAGACCATTGCGCTTCCTTCTCCTGGGCCATTTGCACGGCTTCAGCGCGCTTTTGCATTGTTACTTCAGCTTCTCGCATTTGTTGGTCATATTGCTCTTGTGTGATCAATCCCGCATCAAGTTGCTGGGCCAATTCTTGTTCTTTAGTCGCTAACATACCTTTTGCAGTTAGGTTTTCTTGCATGACCTGTTCTGCTTGTCTCTTTTTCTCTGTGTATTCGTCTTCATTTATGATCCCTTGTTTCAGTTCATTCTGTAAAATCAATTCTTCCATTGCTAACTGGTTTTTTGTACCCGCCAGCAATTGCGTTGCTTCTACAGCTTGTCCAGTTGGGTCAAGGTAGTTAGTGATCGTTCCGATAAGTCCAGTCGTTCCGTTTGTGGCGCTTAGTAACGCTGGCGTCATTTTGTCATATAAAACTAACCCCAGGTTTGACGCACTTGACATCATGCCTTTAGTCGCTCCATCAAGGTTGTTTGACATGACTTTGGCCATCATATCAGCAGACCCGCTTGACATATCCATGTAACGTTTTAATCTATCAAATTCCGCTGTACCACCTTTAATAACTGGCAACCATGCAGAAAAGGCTTCTTGTCCAAAAATAGCTTTTGCAGAAACGATTTGTTGTTCTTGTGATAAATTGCTGAAACCTTTTGATAAATCGCCGACAATATCACGTATATTTCTCATTGATCCATCAGTGTTAGTTGTTGAAACCCCCAACGCGTCAAGGGCTTTGCTCGCTTCTTTAGGTGGCCCAGCTAAACGAGATAAACCAGCACGCAAAGCAGTACCCGCCATTGATCCTTTTGTACCAGCGTTAGCAAATTCCCCCAGGATAACGTTTGTTTCTGATAAGTTCATACCGAACGCACTTGCAACTGGCGCAACATATTTCATTGCTTCCCCTAATTGATCAATACTTGTATTTGTTTTTGACTGTGTAACCGCGAATAAATCAGACGCTTTTCCAGCTTCGTTCGCTTGCATGCTAAAACCAGTCATCGTATCGGTTACAATATCGGTTGCCCGTCCTAATTCCATGTTTCCAGCCGTGGCCATGTTCAACAGTGGGCCGATCGCGCTAATCTGTTGACTAGCATTCCAACCAGCTAAAGACATAAATTCGAAACCTTCAGCAACTTCAGTAGAGCTATAGCGTGTTGACTTACCTAATTCACGGGCTTTTGCGGTTAATTCTCCCATTTCATGGCCAGATGATCCACTAATAGACTGTACTTTACTCATTTGTTTTTCAAATGACATACCTTCTTTTACAGCGCCAACCAATCCAGTTGCTAAACCTAAAGAAGCGCCAGCAACTCCAGCAAGGCCAATCCCCATTGCTACAGTGCTAGCGCCTACCATGCCAAATGTTTTATTAACAGGATTAAAGCCATTAGAGATAGATTGAGAGGCTTTTCGCCCCTCGTTCTCACTCCTTCTTAGGCCGTTCCTGTATTCAGTATCTTTTAAACCTAGTGTTCCAAATATCTTGAATACTTCCAACCTTATTCCCTCCTAAACTGTTTACTTAACTCACGCGCGTTTTTCATGACTTGTTCAACAGGGATTGTTTCTTTTTTGTATTTGTTACCCCTATCGCGGTAACCTGTTTCAATTAAGTAATCACTAAATGACTTATCACGGAAAGGATTATTTATATAAGCGTCCCAGCGCATATCGTATTCAATAGCCTTGTCCGTTACAGTCATATATAAATCTATTAAGAAACTCCAGGGAAGTTCTAACACATCTTTTAACGATCCGTAACGTTTGGCCATGCGATCAATAATAGTACCTATTACATGCTTAGGTTCGTCACGGATTTCATAAAAGCCGAAATACCACCAACACGCTTAAATGCATTGAATACAATGTCAAAATCTGATCCACATAACTCTTTCATTTCACCTTTAGGAAGGTCTGACATACCCGCCATAAGGTTGAACATTGCTTCAGCATCTTCACCCATCATCATCAGAATTTTGTTGTTTAACAGCATTGCAAAGTTGAACATACTTGAATTCTCTTTATCAGTTAGCTTTTTCCCTTCAGCTTGCTTTCGCGCACTTTTAAAGAAGTTATCAACGTCACTCGCAGGTACGTCACCTAATAATTGATGTTTACCAGCTAAACCAGCAATAACCATGCGTTGCATTGCGTTAGGCTCTTTCATATTGTATTTATTACCGTTTAATAGTTCGAATTGTACTGATTCCATTTATATAACACCCTTCTGAGATAAGTATTTTAATATTTAGAAAGAGGGCCTAAACCCTCTGTTATTTATTCTTCGATCTTTTCAGCGTCTATAAATACGCGCGCATGATTTTTTTCAAAGTCTGGCCCGCACTTACCGTCTGGCTCAAAGATTTCAATTTCAAATGGTGGTGTCATTGGATCGTTTGGATCGTTATGTCCTGTGAATTCCACCTCTGGAGCAACTTCAGCTTCACTGAATACAGCTTCAAAACCAGATGTAGGTAACGCGTTAAACATCGTGATTCGATAAACGTTACCGTCATTACTTCGACCAATTACAGTAATGTCATCAATGTAAACATCATCCCCACAAGCGTTCATAAGGTTTTCATTTCCACGAATGATTACGCCTTTACCTTTTACTTTTCCTGGCCCCGTTCCATCTTGTGTGTACTCTTGAATTTGGGCATTTAACAAGAAGTGTTTGATTAAATCTTTTCTGATCCACTCCAGGAAGCCCGCTTTCATTTTTGTTTCTGATTCAGATACATATTGTAGGCCTTTCACCTTACCGCGCACACCGCGTGCTTTAATAGCTTCTAAAGAAGGTGCGTAAGTAAATGACAAGTCACCTTGTGTAGCGCCTACGTCGATCATTTTTTCTTCGCCTTGTTTCCAGTTAAAGAAAATGCCTGTACCAGATCCCAATACAATGTTTTCTGGCGTGAATTTATTAAATTGTGCAATCATGCTTTGTCACCTCGTGAGTTATTTTGTGTCGTGTCCCGACGTTCTATATTTAACTAGGCTGAATCTAACTTCTTTACACCTCATTTCGAGATCATCGACAGGAAGATTCATTCTAGATATAAAATCAGTTTGGATCGTTAGCGATTTACATGCATTGATCAATGTACGATTTACAACCGCGTCATAGATTTCCTGGCTCGCAACGTCCAGTTTGTTGAAGTGTTCTGAAACACCCCATATATTTACGGTTACCGTAAACTTTTCACTGTACTTACTCATAGTAGCGTCACTTTGCAGATCAAATACCATGTAAGGTAGTTGTATATTTTCGTCTACAGCTTCCTCATAATGCACATCAATTCCGAGTGGATCAGCAATGTCCCACAACAATTCATTGACGTACTCAACAACCTGGATCATTTATCCATACCACCCTTCATTGTTTGCGCAATAATTTGTTTTACTTGGCCTTTTGAACTCTCTCCAGCTTTACGCATGGCCCGTGTTCCTTTTTTACCGCGTGTAACGTACCATTTACCTGTGGTTTTATCCTTGTACTTCCACGGTGTTTTTCGACCATTTTTTTCGGAATAAATACCCGTTCCGAATTCTTCGTATATTAAATTGTCATCGTTCCCGCCCACAATCGCCTGTAAGTTTTGACCTTCACCAGTTACTTTGCTTGTAATTGTTCTGGCTGTTGCGCCACTCTTTTTCCTGGTGTTTATCTTCGCTTGCGCTTCAATATGTTTGATCGCTCTTTGAAGGGCCACTTTTTGCAATTGCGCCGTTCTTCTTTCACATTCAGCGCGCCTTGATATGAATTCGCCCATTATGACCACACATCCAGCGCGACCTCTATATGATCGTTAGAGTTATAAGGGTTTGACGCTTTAGTTGCACGGTACTCTTTCCCATCTTGTATAACTTTATCGCCAGCCCTTACATCAATAACGGAACAATACATAATAGCGTCAGTTGAGTTAACAATGCGATCCTGTTTAAAGCCCGCTGGTGATCCTGTTACCAATTCATCAACAATGGCTACAACCTCATTAATCTTCTTAAATTCGCCTTTGTCATACGGGTTTTTCTTGTCCCGTTCGCCTTTACGCTGTATTTCCGTAGGTTTGCCGTGTTTGGCCAGTAATCCCGCGATACGCATTTGTTACCTTCCTTCTGGCCTACGTCCGCGAATACGCACACTTGGTGTTCTCATTCGCCTTGATAGCCCTGTTAATAATGTTTTGGGATAAATCCCTTCTGGCCCATATTGAACGCGATACGATCCCATTTGTTCACTTACAACGTCAGCACCTTCGCCAGATAAGTGATAAGTTATTAATCTAAACGCTACAACCTCATAAGATTTAGGGAATTCACGCCCTTCAGCTTCAAAATCAACGCCAGTATAACCAACGATAAACTCTGTCACTACAGGGATAAGAATGTCTTCAATGTATTCCTTTTGCATGGCCGTATACTCTTTTTGAGTAGATTTAGCGTAACGATCAAAAGTAGTTATCATTTTCATGTGTTAATCTCTAAAAAAGGGAGAGCCAAAACCCTCTTAATTTTTAGCAGTAGCCTTTTCAACTTTTCCAGCGTGTGCATAGATTGCGTTTTTCTTCATGTCTAACACGAATGCATCATAGTAGAAACGGCCCTCTACTAACGTTCCAGAAATTCCTGGTGGATCAAGGTGTACTTTTGTTTCAGCCAATTTAACAGGCGCAACAGTTGCCGACTTATGAGTGATAATGAATTCTTGACCATTCATAAATGACTTTGGTGTTTTGATGATAGCAACGCCGTCAACCTCACCGACTTGACCTTTTAAAAGGATTGTTCCTTGTGCTAAATCACTAGCTTTCGTGTAGTTATCGTCTAGCTTTAATTTATTGATATATGCAGGTGTTGCATGACACACGCGGTTTTCTGGTACAAAGTGATCATCCAACGTTTCTTGGCCAGCTAGGAAGGATTCATAAGCATTTGTCTTAGTAATAGCACCGTCTACTTTTGTTCCAGCACCTTCAGACATAACTTTTAAGCGGTATGTTTCAATTTCTGGAATAACAACTTCACGCATTTGACGCGCGATCGCTGGCGCAACCTTTACTTCACTTTCTTCTTCGTTCATTTTGTCCATTGTGAATGTGAATGAGCGGTCTTTTTTCATGATTTCTTCCTGTAGATCGTTGCCTAATTCATCAGCTTGACCGTATCGACCTTGACCAGAACGCTTATAATCATTCATTTCTACAGTTTGAACAGATGTAATTTTGATTCCTTTTGCTCCAGTGAATTCATAATCCTGGTTTGTTGAAGCAGTTGTAACAGCAGACGGCGCGAAACGCTCATCTACTAAAGGTGAAAACTTATGTGTTAGATTTAATGTAGTCATTCTATAAATCCTCTCTCTTTGTTTAATAGTTTTGGAATAGCTTTTATAATGACGTCAATTCCGTTGGTCATTATCCTTATTGCCACTCTTTCATGAAAGCGTCACGGATCGGATCACTACCGCCTTTGTCACCAGCGCCTTTTGATCCACCTGGTGTTTTATCAGCTAAACTCGTTTTAACACGCTTAGTTAATTCACTGTCAAGATTTGCTTTGAATGCTTCTACATTCTTTGCAATCTCTTCTTCAGTGTCGCCGATCACGTTCATAGCAAAGCCAGCACCAAAACCAGCTCCTGCTAACTTAGCAACGGCAACGTCTTTCATTTTAAGATTGTGGGCCGTTTGCTTCTCCTGGTCACGCTCTGTTTTGATCTGGCGCATTTCGTCCATTAATGTTTCCACTTCTGTTTTATTCTTTTCACCGAATTCCTTTTCGGCACTTTCGCGGGCTTTTCGTTGTTCCTCTTTTCGGATTTTACCCGCAACGCGATTTACTTCAGCTTGAATTTGCGCTTCCACTTGCTCTTTAGTAAATGTTTCTGGTGTTCCTCCACCATCTCCAGCAGGGTCATCACCTTCGCCACCTTCAGAAAAGAATTGTAGGCTGTTCTTAAGATCAGATAATCGAATTGCAGGTTTTACAATCCCCGTACTAACTAAAAATTTTTTCATGATATTACCTCCACATTTTAAGTCGGTGTGTGACTATGTTTGCCTCGGTTTTTCGCGTCCGTTTCCACACTTATTATATAAAAATTATATAGTTATAGACTTTCTAATAAGTTAGTCGTAACTTTTTTAATAGTTTCTCTACGTTGTTTCGGTGTTGTTTCGTCTGTCATTTCGTTTAACACAACAACTTTGTCATTAAATAAATCTTGATCAATTTCTTCCTGGTGTTTTCCTAGCACTCCTAAAAGTACACTAATCAATGCCACCTTCTCTTTTTGATCTAAGTTTTTCATGTTATCACCCCTTTTTTCGGCTGGAATAACTTGTCATATTGCTGATAAGTCATTTCCACATCGTTTGTTTCGACGCTCTTTCCGTTCTTATCTCGTACCATACGTATATTTGCGTATCGTATGCCCTCAAGGTATGGAATAGCTAGCGTTCGACAGCGTGCATGTAATGGAGGGTAGTTGCTTCCTGGGCTTGCATCAGCCGTTATATAAATCTTTCCAGTGTCTAACGATCTACAGCGGGTAGAAGTCCTAGCATCGAATATTACATGTAGTTTGTATTTATCAATGTCAGCTTCTTCATAACTGTCTAACGTGGCCTTTCCGTAGAAATAGGCTTGTTCTGTATAGATCATAGTAATGGCATTACGCAACGGCGCTTTCATCTTCTCCGCAAACCGTACAGCTATTTCATCAGCGTGTAGGCCCTGTAAAACACCTTGTGTCATTTCGCCTCGTAAATGGAATAATAGTGTTCTCTTATTCTCCCATAAACGATCACTGAATTGGTTACCACTCCAAGGGTGACTTAACACATTTTCAATCATCTTGTCATTAATTTCATAGACCTTACTTTGTATACCATGTCTGTAAAAGTCGTATTTATTACTGATCAAAGTGTCCTTAAACGTTGTTGTAAATAGGCTGCAAAGGCTTTTTTCTTCTGTCAACGCTCTTTTTCCTAACTTGATTAGCATTTCACTTTGTACGGCTTCTAATCTACTAAGTTTTTTCATGTCCAGATGGGCTTTCACATCCTGGGCAATGTTCGGCGCTATGATCTGATCACTATTCTGTAATTCATTCAGAAACTCTACTAAACTAATACGCCTGTCATGTTTCTCACGCTTATTAAGAGCCTTGACCAATTCGCTATAGTCAAAACCCTTTCGCGATAGATAGGCCCTCATTTCGGCCGTTACTTCCTTTTCAGCGCGTGCGAATGATTGACGCATACGCTTTTCTAGTTTCTCGGCTTCAATGTATCCTTTCGCTTCCTGGGCTTCAGCACGTTTGGCCCAATATGCTTCACTGTTCATAGGCCACCAGCACCAGCAAGGGCAATAATAGAATCAATCTCTTTTTCTGTAGGTTCGTAGCCTAAACTATTTCTGATTGATCTTTTTACTGTCTCCCTGTCCTTTTCCTGGCGTTTGATATTTGTCACCGTCAGATAGTTGTCGCTCTTGTGTAGCATCGTTCTTTCCTTGTTCTTCCACGTTATCATTTTCCCCACTGAAAGCATCTTTGTACGAGTCATACTCTTCTTCCTCCTGTTCTTTCTTCATTTCTATTAAGTGTTCAATGTCTTGTACAGCAGATAGATATTGATAGATAAACTTATCTGGCAGTCCAGCTTGACGCAATTTCACAACAAGATCAGCTTCTTCTAAATAGTTAGCTGGTAAGTTAGGTGTAAATTGGATTTTAACGTCTTTTAATCCAAACTCTTTTGATCCTGGTAATTTATCAAGGTATCCTTTGATGATCCCTAATTGATCTGTTAGCGCACGATTAAACATACGCTCTTTTTGCCCGCGTACTTGCTCCAGGGCCAACAATTTATATTTAATAGCGATCCCAGACAGGTTACCGCCGAATTCCTTGTCATTCATGTTCGGAACGAATGTATATTTGTGTATATCGTTTTCTACACGGGTTTTCATGTTTTCGTTGAACGTGTCATTGATCTGTTTTACAAGCCATTCAGCATCCCCATTTTCATCTAACAGCATTACTTTATCTTCTTTTAGGCTGTTTATATCATCCTGGTTTGTTTCGTTCATGTTAACTAACTTTAGGATCGCGTCAGTGAAGTCAGATAAGTCTTCCATTGATCCAGATTGCAGATCATTATACGCGTCAATAATCGGAAGAATATCTTCATAGTCTCCTAATTCAAACTTATTGTTCTGTATCTTAATAACTGGAATACGTGGGTTTCCGTCTTCATCTACAATGTTGTGTGCCTGTTCTTCTTGGCTCATGTTCTCAATGGAAATGTCCAGGATTTCGTTTAATGGTTGTCCTAAAATCTTTCCTTCATACACAAACGAGTATTTAATGTATTGCACTTTGTCATAGATCGTCATTTCTACCTTGACTTCATTATCTTTCGTTACTGTCTCACTAAAACGAATAACGTCTGTAATCTTAGGTTTGATAGAGTCATCATAGACAGCAATCGTATGACGCGGATCAATGTCTTTATAATTCAATTCGCCTTCTTCATCGTGATAGAACAAGCGGAATGCACGGCCATAAATAGACATATCAAGGGCATTATCATAATCTACTGTCTGTCCGTCGTTTTCATCCATTATGTCAAGCGCTGGCTCTAACGCTTCAGTTTCCGTTGTATTATACGTTACAGGCATTCCCATGAAATAACCCGTGCTGATCGTTGCTGTGTACTTAGGGAAGTTGTGAACGATCCTAAACGTCTTGTTACCGTTCTTCCTATCCTTCTTATTCTTTATTTCATGATGTCCCATGTAGTATTTGTATAGTTTTTGCAGGGCCAAATACCCCTTACTATTCCCAACTCCTTCTTTGATACGAAAATCAAAGTAAAATTCTTTTGCTTCTTCAAATGTAAGCATCTTATCTTCCTTTCTAGAATCCTAATTGTAATCTGGACATACTTCTTACTTTTCCTTGTTTCTTCATGTCCTTTTCCATTGCATAACGCACCATATCAATTGTGTGATTATCTTTATCTTGTAATCGTGGTCGCGGGTTTCCGTCTTTGTCCGTTTCCCAATCAGCATTTTCAAACTCTTTTAACGTGTTAGGGCAACGTTTCGGATCAATAACGATTGCGTATAGATCGCCTAGCCATTCTGTGCCGTACTCAACGCTATCTGGCCCTTTTTTAGCGCCTTTAACCTTTCGTATGTCATGTTCATTCTTTAACTCGGCTATAGACTTCGGCTCGGCGCTATCACATGTTATTTCAATGTCCTGGTATCCCTTTTTCTTGATCCATTCAGCCAGCTTTCTATTAGATATTTGAACGCCGTATAATTCATCGAATATGTATAACGTGTTCTTCTTTTTATCAAAGTGCATACGGCCAAAAGCTAGCGGATCGGTTGCATAACCAAAATCGACACCTTGACGAATGTTATCAAACTGACTAATCTGTTCGTCTGTTATTTCAGCGCTAACAATATTATCGAATGGTACAACGCCAGACCCTATTGCTTCACCGAGATATTCCCAGCGATATTTTAGCGGGTTCATTTCCTTTTCAATTTCAGCTTCTTCATAGAATGCCTTTGTTAAATGCTTGTTATCTAAATACGTTGAATGATTTACGTGTGTGTTATCTGGTATGAAAGAACTGTTATATTTCTTGTTCAGCCAGTGCGCACGGCGTTTAGGTGGGTTGTAGCTGTAGAAGAATGTATATTCATAGTTTGGTAACTCTGGTCTATGCTCTGGATTGATTTCGAATTCACCACGTAGCACCGACTTTTCAATGATAGATATTTCTTCTTCCGTTCTAAACTCGCCAATTTCTTCCACCCATAAGCCCATGATAGGGAATTTAGCGTCTTTAATAGACTTGATCCTTTCTGGTTCTTCACATCCGAGAAAATATATCTTATTTCCTCTGGGCTTGTATTCAATCACCAGGCGTGACGGAATGCAACGGAATAGATGACTAATGTTTAATATCTCCATTGCTTCTTTTAGCTGTTCAAATACCGATCTAACAACTGTATTCTGTACTTTACGTAATACCAGCCAACTAATCGGATATTCCATAATGTCCATCAATATGCGGAATGGTATGAAGTAACTCTTACCTGAAGCACGACCACCTTTCAATATATACCGCAGGTGTTTCTTCATTTCTGATAGATAATAGACTTTCTTGAAACGCGGTGAAATAACGTTTCTCATGTCAATATGATCAACGTTTTCGTTCATGCTCTTCCCGCGCTTTCTTTTCGTATTTGTCTATTAGCGCCATCGGTACAGTTACTATCAATAACGCAGAGAGAGTTAGTAGCAAGCCTTGATAGTTTTCAATCATTAGCATTCACACTCTTCATAATGTTTTCCGCACTCTTCGCACGTATTACCAATAGAACCGTTGATAATAACTTGTGCAACACCTTCAATTTCGTGTTTTTCAGTCCATAGTCGATAACGTTTACCCAATTGGACAGCAGCATCTTTCCGTTCTCCAATTGACGGCTCTATATCACTGATAACTTGTTCACCCATGCCCACACCCCGTAACGTCTTTCCTGTTGCTTCTCCGCGCATTACCGATGTAAGAAACTCTAAAACTTCATTTGCATCAGCAATACGTTTAGAATCCACGCCAGCCATGTGAGAATCAATATATACTGAAACATTAACATTCGCTAACAGACGAGAAGAACCAGCGGTAATAACCTTTTTATTATCGCTCTTGTATCCCGCCCGCATGTAAGCTTCTGAAGCGTTCCCTGTTTCAATGTAATAATCCGCGAAACGTTTTTGACGTTCGTTTAATTCATGCATGTTACCACCTCTCAATATTTAGTTATACGTTCTTCTTTTCAATATAACTCATATCGTTTAATAAAATTGAATATTTTCCATCATTGTTAAATAGATTTAAAATAGGTTACACATTAAGTGCAACCTATTTCTTTTTATATCCTCCTTCTGATAAAGAAAAGAAACAGAAATGGCGAAATCTCTGCTTCTCAACTTGTAACTATAAAAGATAAAAGCCCACGACTGGAATCGAACCAGTATAACTATAATCATTGACGCTTCCCAGACATTGCCCCAGATGTTTAATTATTCGCGTTACCAAGTTGCGTACATAGGCACGATAAAGGGTAATTAGCCCCTTCAATCGGTTTATAGTCCGTAGACTCGCAATTCATACCGTTATCGTACTTCATGCAATTTAAGTGATGTTATATTCGCTTAGTTATCATATTTTGCAGCTTCATTGCTGCTCTTTTATGATATTTAACTACCAATTGTTTGATAATAACCTTTGATAGTTATTTCACTTTTAAGGGAAGTGATTACCCGTTTTGTGTTTATAAGTCAGTAATCAGGTATCTGAAAACAGCTTAAAAGGCTTCCACGCCTCATTAAACGCATAAGAGAAAAAGGAGGACGGCTCTATGCCCAAAGCCGCTGTTCACCGTTCCGCACAGCAAACATAAAAAACTCTTATACGCTTAATGAGAAGAAGAAGAACTTCTCATATATGTGTTGGATTCAATAAATGCAGAAACTCTACATCAAGTAATAAAAACTACCTTTACTAACTTTTACAAGTAGATATTCAATAGTTTTATTTGAAGTTATTCACTTCTTTGAAAGTAGGAAGGATTTTAACCTTCTATGCATTGCAATGCTCATTTTTATTCTACTCTCAAAGAAGGGAAGAACCCTTCTCACAATTTAAAGGAGTTTTTACAATGTTTAAAACAAGTATTGAAGTAAGCAAGTTTATCAAAACAGATAGATTGGAAAGGTGTTATAATCCCCCTGGAAGGTACAAGTACGGTTATGTGTGAGCAAAGTAGGTACTTGAAAGATTAACGTTCTTTTGGAGGTGAACAAGTTTTCAGTACGCCTTATACCTTCCAGGCAGCTTACAGACTGCCTTTTTTGTCAGTTCATTCAATCAGCGTGTCCACTGCTCAAACTAATGACGACCCATTGTGATAAAGACCTGTTAGTTAAAACAAGAAATCAAGACTATTTACATAAACTTAGAACATTTCAGAACAAAGGATAATTTATGTATCTACACTAGTAAGAATGTGAGTAATTACCATGTATCAATAAGAGCAAGGAACCACGTTTATAAAGAAATAGAATAATTTGTATGATACAAAATTTATTTTTATTTACGCGTTTTCCGACGCTTGTAAGATATCCTCATGTCCTACAGTTACTATTGTATAACGTTCCAAATCTATTTAACAAAGATTGTCTAATGATATCTATTGCGTTTTTCAGAATAGGTTGAAAAGCTTTTTGAAAATAAAAAAGAGTCCTCAGACTCCCCCGTTGCTTTCGCCTTCTTTATATTCAGTATAAGTAGGTAAATTAAAATATAGGATAGACTCTATTCTCGCTATATCTTCATTATACTTTTTGCAATAAGCCATCATTATTTTCATCATATCGAACTCACTTAATTTATCTTCATAAATGTAAACATTATATGTATGTTGCAATTGTTTAAAATCTTTTTTTTTGTCCATTATTTTCTCCTTTTCCTCTTAAACCTTGATATCATGCATTTGTTCACTGTTTTTAATTGTTTTCTTAAAAGAATAGAGTTGTCCTTAAACCGTTAAAATATATGATGGTTTCACCTCGTTCTAAAAAACTTAAAACATTTAAGGTCAAAAGAACGAGGAAAGCACAATATTAAGACTTTCCTCTAAACCATTATACATAAGAATCTAGGAACTCATTTACTATTTTGTATCGTTGAAAATAGACAACATTTGTTAAATAGAATTGGATTGCGTAAAATTATACATCTTATTTTAATAAGTTAGCCCATAAAGTCTATTTCCACAATGAACATCACAAAAGCCATACTTCACTTGCTACCCGTTTCTCGATCCCATTCGTTCCCTGCATTGCTCACAAAATATAGGTATCTTAGTAAACATATAACGTTTGTTTTTATATTGGCTCCAATCACTATCACTCATAATCATTTTTTTACCCATTCTCTCATTTCCTTGATATCTTTCATACTAGGTTTATTTGTTCTTTTCGGCAACTCTACTTTAATTTATCTCATTAAAAACACCCCTCATGCACTTCAAATATAGAATAAATACTAATCTCTTTATCTCGTTTATCTAGTGGTTTCCCACACTCTAAACAAGGATATCGTTTACCTTTCGTGAAATAACGTTTAATTCTCGTTCTTCTATTCATCCTATCTCCTCCATATAGCCTTTTGTGCTAACTCACGTTGTTTAGCTGTTGTTTTTTTATCTAATCCACCATGATAAACATAACGGAACATTACGAACGTTTTAGTTAGGTCCCAGTCTTCTATTTCTTCACGGCGCTCCCATCCTAATTTATCTGTTAAATAGACTTTCATGTGATACATATGCCTTTCATCCTGATAACTCAATGGAATTTCCACCCTTCCTTTTTATCAGGTGTAACAATAACTAACTGTATTCCGTATTTAGATTCAAATAAGTGCCTTCTTAATGACAGGTCACGCGGTATAGATTTGATAGAACCTTTAACTTCAAATGCAATTTCTTCACCTGCCATTAAACATACGAAATCAGGCGTATAACGTTTTTCGCTGACTTTCCTAACACCTTTCTTATTAACGATGCTAGGTATTTCATAACCGTCTAACAGGTGGTATCTGTTATGAATTTCTATGCGCTCGGCTAATTTATTGTTTTGTAGATAGATATAAAAATCACGTTCTGTAATAGAATCAAATTCTTTTCCGTCATACTCTACTTTTGTAGACATTACACGCCTACGTGGTAACTTTTTAATCTTAAATTGACCTTCTATATCAAAATGCTTCTTTAACTCTTTCCGCGCCTGTTCCTTGCTTGTGAAACCATCCACAACGCTGTTCTCATTACCGTTTGCCGCTATAATAACCGCATACTCGTAATGTAAAACGTTTTTATCCCTCCTTTCCCTTATCTCGAATGTTAATTGACCTGTAGCATTGGTCCACGTTTTATTCAGTTTCAATTTTCATTCTCTCCCCTATAAATCTAGCTACGTCCACAGTTAGACCATTCCCAGCCTGTTTGTATAATTGATTGCTAGATGTAACTTTTTTCGCTCGATTGAAATACTCATCAGGTATCCCTTGTAATCTCCACGACTCTCTTTCTGTGAGCCACCTCATACGCCCGTCCTGGATTACGATTTGCTCACGAGAAGTAAGTAATGTTTGTGCTACCCCTTTCTCTACATGCCCACGCCGTGTCTTCGATTTAGGGTTTGATACGTTTATTGCATCACCTTCACGTCCGATATCCCATCATTCATTGTTTTGTAGCCTGTCTGACTTTCACTTCTTTTCCATTAAACTCAAGAATGCAATCGTGACCGCTTGTTCGAGTCCGATTCGCATCATGCCTACACCTCCAAAGAAATCCATAAACCTCATTTGATTTTTCCCTCGCATCTAAACACTGTTACAAATGGATCGTATTGCATAAATTTAGCCCAGGCATTAAACATATCTAATGCTTCTTTACCTGTTGGTGCATTTACCTTTACTGTTTTAAATTCGCTGCTTGCATCATTTTTGTTTACTCTAAAATTAATATGCCAATTCTTCATTTTTTTCACCTTAGTTAAATAGATTTGGATATATGTCTAAAATTTTATCTCGTCTTTTTTTAAGAACCCTAACTTCTCTAAGTTCGCGTTCAGTTTGTTCTTTGTAGAACTTATGCGCTCTATCATGTTTTATAATCTTATCAGTTAACTGATTTACTTCAACTTGTAACTGTACCTTTGTTTCTTCCTTCATGCTGCAATACCTCTCTTTCTCATTTCATTTATTATAATCCTGTTCCATTTCTCTTTATTTGTACTCATATAGAACATTAAAAGCCCCGAATCATCTTTCCACTTTATCTTTCCATGCTGTAATAGTAAGTCTATGATAACGATTAAAGACATAAGTTTATCTTCCTTCGCGCTCATATAGACTTCTTTAACCGTCACCACAAATGTTTTACTCCTTATCTATAAATATATTTGTCACGGTGTCAAACGTTTGAATAAATGTTCCAGCGCGTCCGTTTCTGTACTTATCAACGATTATCTCCATTTCTTGGTATCGTTCACCTTTTGTTTCGTTGTCGTAATAGTTCTCTCTGTGTGGCATTATAATCATGTCAGCAACCTGTTCAATTTCTCCACACGCTCTTATGTCTGCCATTGTCGGGCGCTTGTCTTCTCTGTTTGTATTCGCTCTGCTCAACTGCACTAGTAGAATGATAGGCACTCCTAATTGTACCGCTGTATGCTTCAACTCGCGTACGATGTGAGCGAACTTGATAATATCCTCTTTCACTCCATCTACGTTAATATGCGAAATATGGTCAATCATAAATACGTGTTTCTTGTCAGGATTATTTTTTACTTCTTTTCTCATATCCGCTTTTATCATGCGTAAATCTTTTTCTTCACTAATATCTAAAGGCATTTGACTTAAATTACCTACAGCCATTTGATACTTAGCAAAAGCCGTTCCTGGTTCGCTGTTCGTATTCTTATCGAATATTGGTAGAAATCTATTAGGATTCTTCATACAAGCTACAGGAAGTTGCGACTGTCCCGCTATCCACCTATCAATACACTGACCTTCAGGCATTTCGGCGGAATAATATTTCCCTTTGTAAATACCTTTTTGGTCCCGTCCGGCGGCTCTGCGCATACTATCCAGGGTCCACGCTGTTTTACCCATACCAGGACGACCGCCAACTATAATCAAGTCGCCTTCTTGCCAGCCATCTGTAAAGTTGTTGAATTTATCCCACCCTGTATCGACTCCTGACAAACCATCTACTTTCATTTGCGCATGTTTGTCTACACGTATAGACAGCTTTTCCATAAACGTTTCCTTACTTACTACCTTTTCTTCACTCGTTTTCATAACACTGTTTATAAAGCGTTCTGAAGCTTCTAAAACATTTCTTTCTTCAGTGTCGCTCAAAAATGTTGCTGCCAGCTTTCTAATCTCTTCTATTTCGATGAAATCAAACATTTTTCGTTGGTAAAATTCAAAGTTAGAAGTCAGAGAGCCATTTGACATAACCCTCATAACATCTTTAATTTCTAATTCACTATGACTTATAATCATTTGCGGGTTGATATCAATCTCTTTATCATTTAATTCGCAAATTGTTTTATAAAGTTCTTTGTTCTTACTGTCCAGGAAATGCTTTTGATTCAAACGACATTCGTCAATCAAAGTATTATCCTCTAGCATTGCTTCCAGGACGCTTATTTCCATTTCCTCATGATTTGAGTATTTAGTTGCGATCATTCCATCACACCTTTCATCATTCTAGCTTGTTGGATTGCTCTGAAGTTCGCCGCGTCTACATCATTGTTAATACTAAATATATCAATGAATAGCCCTATAAAAAAACAGTTAGCTGTAAATAATTTTGTAATCGCGCTAATAAAGTTCCCTGTATAGAACTTGTACGCTCCGAACACTCCTAAGAATAACCATAATAACCAAGCTGTACTTTTTTGTTTCAATGTAATTCCCTCGGATGTATGTAACAGTCATCGGCTTATAGGTTAACGATTGCCCAACTTAATGCATAACCTGCCGCCCATAAAACTGCTAACATACCTGAACTGACAAATAAAGCTTCTTTAAAGTCTTCTTTAATCATTATCAATTACCTCTTGCATATCTATCGTTCTCTCGTAATCACATTCTATAAGTTCGCATTCAAAATGTGCTTCTTCTCCATCAAAATGAATGTATAAGCTGTTGCTACATTTAGGACAAGATAAAGCTGTTGGTTCCCACATAATCAATTCCCCTTTCCGTTCACAATGCTGTATTCTATTTTGAATCCACGGTCAAAATCTATTGATTTACACCAGACAATAAAGTCATTCATTGACTCGACACTTTCGTTTTCTTGTGTATCATAGTATTGAATCTTTCCGCTTTCTAAATCGACTTGTTTAATAAATTGCGCCATTATGCTAACCACCAATCAGTGTTTAAATCTTCAATAATGTCAAACAACGTATTCTTGCACACACGATTGTTAGCCCTTTCAAAATCTTTAGAAAATACATCTTCTGCAAGAGCTACAGCCTTACGCGGCTGCACCCCAACTCTTATTCCAGCGCCCATTAATACCTGAATAAATTGCGCCCTAGTTTCCACTACTTCACTAACTGCTTTACGGATAGCTTTTATAATTTCGTGTTTTCTCATTGTATATTTCTCCTTTTAAGTTAAATAGAATTAGATTTATTCGGTTAACTTGCTATGTATCATTTCTAAACGCGGCTGATCAGTGCCGCCGATACTTCTAAAACGCCTTGCATACTTTCCTGAAACCGAATAAATCTCAAAGTGTAGTTTCTTTTATTACTTCGTTAACTCACTTCTGTGATACGCCATAAAATACCGCTATATCTTTCACACTTACCATCATATCCACTCGAAACCAATCAGGTTGTAATTCCATTACGTTCGGTCCTTCAAGTTCAATATAGTTAAATAGATTTGGTTATTCAGCCAATTCAAGTTGATCAGGTTCAAATGGAGCCTTTTCTTTTTCCTTGATTTCCTTGCGTGGACCCCCAGCCTTTTGTAGAACATCTACTTTCCAATAGTCCTGTTCAATTGTTGTAATGTGTTTAAAGCCTTCATTACCTAACTTTAAAACCAATGAACCGCGTTCTTCTCTATGTTTACGATCATACATGTTGTATTTAATCGTTGTTACCGTTGTTAATTCATCTATATGTTTTGTTTGCACTTCTACCTTCATTTTCGTTTCCTTCCAATTAAGTGAGTGGCTTTTCTTGTCCATAACCACCCAGGCATTTAATTACCTTGTCCTTTTGACAAGATTTATCTTACACCACTTTTTTAAACATGTAAACCAATATATTAAACTTCTTACCCAATTAGTTAAATAAATTTGGAATTGACTGTATCTTAGCCTAATCCGAAATCTATTATATTTTATTTAAAACAAACTAGGACGCCACGCCTTAGCGTAATTAATGGCTTCTTCAAAGTCTTTTGCTGCAATATCTCTGTAACTAGAAACAGCGAATGCGTTCTTTAAATCTTTACCAAACTTAGCATACATTTTCCTTTTTGTATCATAGACACGAATCCCTCCGAACTCTTCCCACATCTTTTCAACTCGTTGCATTTTAATATTGTTTAAAACTTGCTGCTGTCCATAATCAATAGTCATAGTGTTCCGTAATATTGCAACGTTACTTTCTACAGTAGATAGACGTTCTTCAGTATCTAGTGAGTTCGCCATTAATAATTTAATCTGATCAATTGGTTTTAGTTGTTGTGGTTGTTTAATGTGTTCTTCCATACGGTTAAACTCTTCTATATAAGCCATTTTAAATTGAAGTGCTTCTTTGCCATTGAATCCCATAACAAGCAAAGTGAAGCCGTCTTTTGTTAAGTCGTATTTCAGTTGCTCTCTATTGAAACTATCTTTGTAAGAGGTCGGCTGAAAAATCAGCTTACCTTTTTCTCCTAACTCGGAATGTAAATTATGTATTGATTGGATAACATTTTTATGCTGTTTTCCGAATACTTCAGCCACCATTAAAGAGTCTGTTACCGCTTCATTGTTGTTGTTTAAGAATACTAAGTTTGTCATTTTGCTTACCGCCTTTTTATTTATTTTTATTTTAATTTCGTTTAATAGATTTGGATTTGTAGAGCCTACTCATCCATTGAATAACCTACCATAATGTTATTTCAGCTCCTTGTTTAGCTTCTGCTACTTTTTGTTTCACTTCGTCCATACGTTTATATTCTAAGTATCTTTCATCATTTAGGAAGCCTTCTAACATCTTTATATACTGCATATCTTTATTCGTGCATTCTTCAGCGTATTTAGTTACACCATATAGAATTACCTCATGACTATGATGTTTTGCTCTAACTTCATTATATCTCTGATAAGCTTTAGGTTTGTTTCTTTTTTTAGGATATACAGACCATACTTCTTCAAATTCAGGAGAATAAGTTTTCTTGTTTCTTTTCGTTTTAACATCTTTAACGTTTATATTAGAAGTAGTTTCTGTTATTCTCTGTGTAGTTTCTGTTATTCTCTGTGTAGTCTCTGGTAATGGTTTAATCATATTGAGCATATCCAATTGTTCATTTTGATTAGTTGCCATTTTATCATTTTGATTAGATGGATTACTCAATCTTTTATAGTCGATAGAATACCATTTTGTACGGTCGATTTTTAATTTATTATAGTTTCCCACCAGCAATAGCCCACTGTTTTCTAACTTTGTGAATGTGCGTCTTATAGTTGCGATTCCCCAAAAAGGAAATTGTTTCTTCCATTCTTCTGCTGAATTGTAAATCCATTTACGCCCATCATATTCATGATTAGATTTCTGAAGCCAGTAATGTATTTGCTGCACTATAATAGCTTCATTTAATCCAATCTCCACCGCTAAAGACGGTAATACAATTAATGGATGTTCATTTAATAAGTTGCTCATTGTGATTCTCCTTACTTGCTTTTAATCTCTTTGTAAACTTTGTACCCTACCTGGTCTTTGTAAACTACGCCTTTGTTACTTCCCATTTCAAAGGTTAAATAACCGTCACTAACTAACGCGCTTAAAGCTTTTCTTACACCCTGTTCCGAAATAATATCCTGGGATTCTTCTATTAAAATTCTAACTAAAGCCGCTTCGTGTAGTTCTATTTCTTTAGGGTAAAGATCACACAAAAGATTATGAACGTAATTACGTTTAATCCCCTTATTAGAAAGGTATTCAACATGAATGTTATTGTCAGGATTCACACGCTCTTTTGTGAGTTTGAAAGAAGGTTTCCTATGTTGACCTGCTCCTTTTTTTAAAACTCCATATCCAGTGTCATGAAGCTTCTCAACAGTATTCTTAAAATGTATTCTGTTGTCCATGTATTCAGGTATTCCAGGTAGAATACTTTCTTTGTAATCAATCACGATTTCAGGACCTTCAACCTTCGAACGTTCATGAAACCTTTCTAATAATATTGCTGCATGTACAGAAAGTGTTTCCTGTGCTACTACTGAACTGAACCATATATATTTACTCATGCTGTTACCTCTGCAATTTTGAACTCAATTCTTTTACCACTTATTCCACTTCCCTTTTTCATTTTTGTTGCATCACGTTTTAACAACTCGCCTTTTCTAAACATGCTGTTTAGTGCCGCATTAGCTGCGTCTTTTGTAAAAATACCTTCAGATGCATCGCCTACTTCAACAGAATTCATCCAACCACCATGTTCATGAAGGATTGTCAGTATCAGCATTCTTTTGGGTGAAAATTGACACTTTAAAGGAAACTTCAACAAATTATTATCAGCTTGAGGAGTTTTTTTGCACATTCTAAAACAGAACTGATTTTTATTAGGATGTGAAGAATATGTAAACAAGCCCGTGTCCCTAACTTTTCTCAATGCCCTTTCAGTTGCTAGTGGTTTAATCCCCATTGCTTCCTCAAATTCTGCACCGGTAATTGTTACCTTCTTTTTCCCTTCTAACTCACAAATATCCCTAATGTATTCCGCTAATAAAGCCGTTGTTAAACTCGCTTCTTTTGCTAATTCAGTGTTAAAATATAGTTCATTCATTGTATTTCCTCCTTTTTAGTTGAATAGAATTGGATTAATTAACTTTAATCATCATGCATTCATAATACATAAGTTCTTTTAACATTCTTGTTCTTATTCCAACATCGCTATTATGTCTAGAAGACTGGTTAAAACGTCTTCTATTTAAACCAACGTTTTCGTTACGTCTAGTTTCAATAACTTGATAGAATTGTGTTTTAAAATCATACCCGCGTTCTAGAAGTGCATTAGTTTTCTTAATCAGTTCCGGAACTGTCGCACCCGTTACAGCAAACGGCAAACCTTTATCATTCGCTGGATTCGATTTACCTCTATTAGAATAGTTTCTTACAACTGTCTTCATTGTTTACACTCCCCAGGATTGTAATAAGTCTTTAGCTTGCTGTAATAATGAAGGGTCTTTAGTATACGGAACCCAACCTACAATATTTTGTGCTAATACTTCATTAACTTCTGTTTCTGTTTTTCCGTGTTTCTGTTCTAATGCTTTTCGTTTTGCATAAACTATTTTCCCTAACTTCTCCTTATCATCATTACGAGAACCTACATTAGCCTTTTCGCTAATAGTCTTTTTGCCGCCTTCTGTATCTTCAGGTAAGTCTTCGCCCGCGTATATATAAAGACCTAAACCGTGTAACGCGATAGCTTTAACCAGGCAACGTTTCTGATTTTTATTTAGTTCAAACGCGTTAGGATTTGCAATAGGTTTATTTCTGTGATCAAGTACAGGTAACATTTCTGTTTCTGTATGTCCATGAATAGTAACCGATACTTGAACAAAATAACCATTAGGCGTTTTAAGATAAGGTACTTGAATATCATGATTTCCTTCATACGGGAACCAGTGAATTTTTTGTACTGCAAACTGATCAATTTTTTTGGTTTCAGCCCATGCCCACGCCCATGAAAGATAAGTTAAATTTTGTTTCTTTTCTACTACATCATTTACATTGATTCCAAACATTCTTTTGAAGCTATAAAGTTCTTCATCTGTTACCCCCACTTCATCAGGTTTGACTTCTTCAACCGCATTTTTTTCTTTAGTCATTTTCATTTCCTCCAATTATTTAATTTGTAATGTTTTAGTTCGTTTTGTTGTTACACCTTCTATTTGAATACCTTTTTTAACCGCATCTAGCAATTGCTTTCTATCTAATGAGGGTTCAACTGACTTGTAATACATTTGCGGTATTTGAGCACCTTCAGCTATGTCTAATGACGGTGCGTTAGTTCTGAATTTAAGTGTGAGAGTTTCGTTTTTCACTTCATCCATTTCAGCCGCTTTTAATGATTGTTCTAAGAATGAATGTAAGTTTTTCGCATTATTTTCTAAAGTTCTTCTTCTTGCCGCTAAACGTTTTTCTTCTATTTTAATAGTTTCTACGTTTCCCTCAATAGATTTGATGATGTAAGCCGTGTTTAAAGCCTTTTGTTCAATAGCTTCTTCAACCGCTTCTAATGTATCTTGAATCACTTCAGGGTCTACTCCGTCAGTAATCATGTTTTGAATGTTTAAAAATTGACCAGTTAAATTATATAAGTTCATTTTATTTCCTCCTAGAATTCAATATATTTGTTTGGTTTACCAGTGATAGTTGATAGAAGTAAATGTAGTTGCACTGCTTCAGCCTTAACTTGAAAGTTACTTCCGAATAACTTTTCGTTTTTAGCTAATGTTTCAAGACGTATATTTATTTGACGTTCAGCTAAATCAAGACGTGCTTGCATGCATTCTTTTTCGAAATTTTTCATTACCTAATCAAATCCTTTTTGTAATTTTCAGATGATACAACTAACTTTTTAGCTCCCATACCGCCACTATGTAGCACTATGTCACCTGTTCTATGACCTTGCACAGCGACACAATCAACAAACCACGTTATTTCCCTGTTTCTATATTCAACCGCTAGGTGATCACAACCCACATCCCAAGCTTCTTGTAATGTGGGTTGTTTATGAATTTCAATTACCTTTTCAACTACTTTAACTTCAGGTTGTTTAGTGCAGTGACGTTTCTTCTTAGCCATTAATAACACGCTCCATTTTTCTTAATTGTAATGTTACTTGCTTCAACTCTTCATTGACTTCTCTTTCTTTGTCCAGCCAGTGAAGCATTGATTTAGCATAACCTCGCGTAACCTCTAAAGGTTCGTTTCTCGCCTTCCTTGCTTGCATTTGCACTAAACGTTGATTAGCAATGTAACTGTTTTTAGCTTGCTTTAACTCTATTACTCGTTCCCTTAATCTTTCGACTCCCATCGTCTTCTCCACCTTCGTTAAATAAATTTGGATTATCTTGTATGAACTTTATGATCGGTTTCAAAAATTGTTGCTGCTGTTCGGTTGTTAAAATTAATTTTTTCATTAAGTGTACCTAACTCCTTACATAACTTTTAGTTTGGTAGAATAATTGTGATTAGTATATAAATTATTATCTCCTAATTTGTTAAATAAAAATGGATTTCAAACTAACATAAGTTGTCGCACACTAACAGCAAGTGCAAGTGTTACCTTGCTAAAAACTCGCTTTTCACTTGTTTTATGTAATCTTCCTCTTTGCCATAATAAAGCTTGAATGGATCAATATAATAAATGTCAGCCAGCTTCTTAGCAATTTCCATTTTAATTTTAGAAGTATCGCCTTCTAACTTTTGTAAGGTATTATAGCCAATACCAGCCGCTTTTGCTGCTTCTCTTAATGATAAACCTACGCGCTGACGCGCCAATCTAAAAGTTAACTCCATGGAACTTCCCCCACTATTCTATTATTTTTGTAACATAGTGATGTTCAAATATCCCAATATCAGATATGCAAACAGACCTCGCTCGATACGAACACTTGTTCACCTCTGCTACATGAGTAATCTTACCATGCAAAAAAATCAAATGCAATACTTTTTTGTCCAAATTTATTTAATTTTTTGGGTAAAAAGTTCATTTTTATGAGTGAAAAGTATAGATTTTATTGTTCTTTCTATTATATAATGAATTAAGTAATACTGAGGTAATAACAATAGATGCCAAAAGGAGAAATTTACTATGCCTAGAAATTTCAAGACCGCCAATGATGATATGATGGCTAAAAAAATGAGTGAAAACATTAAAACCTTAATGAAAAGGAAAGGTTTAAGACAAATTGACTTATCTGATAAGACTGGTATAAAACGTTCTACTATAAGTAATTATGTTAATGGAAAAACAATAATACCGATGGTTGCCCTACAACGTATAGCAAATGCATTAGGAGTTACTAAGTCTGAAATCGTTGAATTAGATGAATCCAAAACTATTGAAGTAATTGGGATTAAAAAGGTTCCTGTATATGATGCTATAAAGAGTGAATTTGGATCCACTTCATTTAGTGACCCTATTGAATATATTGATACTCCTTTCAGTTGGATTAGTGAAGGTGACTTCTTCTATATAAATGTAAAAGATAATTCTATGCCTGGTATATTTGAAGGTCATAAAGTTTTAGTAATGCAAACATCAAGTTTAGAAAATGGGGATATGGCTCTTGTTTCTGTAAATAATGAAATTATAATAAGAAGAATTTATAAAGATGGTAATTCAATAACATTAGATTCAATTTATAAAAAAGATATTATAGATGATAGGAAAACACTATTTTCGATAATTGGACGTGTAAAGAAAGTTATTGGTGATTTCTAATGAGATGCGCTATATATAGAAGGGTCTCTACAGATGAACAAGCGGAAAAAGGATTCTCTTTAGAGAATCAGAAATTAAGACTTGAATCCTTTGCAACTTCTCAAGGTTGGGAAGTTGTTGAGGATTATGTTGATGATGGTTTTAGCGGAAAAGATACAAATCGACCTGCATTACAAAGAATGTTCAGTAATGTTGATAAATTCGATGTAATACTTGTATACAAATTAGATAGATTTACTAGATCAGTTAAAGATTTAAACGAGATGTTAGAAACAATAAAAAAAAATGAAATAGCTTTCAAAAGCGCTACAGAATCTATAGATACCACTACCGCAACAGGACGAATGATATTGAATATGATGGGAACAACCGCACAATGGGAACGTGAGACGATTTCAGAAAGAATAAAAGATGTATTTGGAAAGTTGAGAGAAAACGGCATTTTTTCAACAGGTCATCCACCATACGGTTATAGATGCAGTGGTAATAAATCAATTGAAATAGTTGAAGAACAAGCGGAAATGGTACGCTATATATATGAGCTATCCAAGACCATGGGACTATTTAAGATTTCCGTGGAATTAAACAGGAAAGGTATTAAAACAAGGCGGAATAATAAGTTTGGGCAGTCGGCGGTAAAAAGAATACTGCACAACCCTTTCTATTGCGGATATATGGAGGTTGATAACAAATGGGTTCCGATTAAGAATGAAGGTTACACGCCTATAATAAGTGAAGAAGAATTTAAGACGACTCAAAAAATATTAACGAAACGTACTAAGGCACAGACAAGATCGAGAAGCGTTTCTTATTATCCGTTTAGTGGAATTGTACTTTGTCCTGAATGTCAACGGGCAATGAGGGGCGATAGAGCTAAATACGGCGATTATTATTATCGTTACTATCGCTGTGTATACGGACGAGAAAATATTAATTGCACTAACAGAAAGCGAATTAGAGCCGAACAAGTTGACAAAGCTTTTGCTGAATACATTTCAAGGTCTTTTGAGAATACTACAATAAAACTAGATTCCAGAGATATTAAAAGCGATATAGAGTATGAACTGAAACACTTAGATAGTAAGATAGAAAGATTGAGTGATATCTATATAGAAGGAGATATCACTAAAAGTAAATACAATGAAAAAATGAACTCCCTTCTAAATGAAAAAGAGAAATTAAAAAAAGATTTGACATCATGTAAGGAACATGTTGACGCCGAATTTGTTCGGAATCAAATAAACAAACTGGAAAGTATTTGGAACTTAATAGACGATAAAACCAAATCCGAATCTATAAGAAGTATTTTTGATACTATAAAAATAAAACAAGACAAGAATACGGTGACTATTATGGATCATACCCTACTTTAATTTTAGGTTAATGGTCCATTTCCTCTATGATATGCCCTGCTGAAAGCTGATACTAACGACGTTACACTTGCTTCACCTTGTTTCACGCACATACACTCTCCTTCATTTTCACAACAAAAATAGGGTTCCCCTGGCCAGGAGAACCCTATTATACACCTTATTTTTATATTGGTAAATTATAGCATAAATAAGTTTTTTTGTCAAGTTTCCAGCCTGCTACGCTCCAACAATTTTTGTAATCTCTAGCAGGAAGACTTCGATCTACACCGAATATTCCAGTTTATAACAACACAAATGGAGGGCGTCATGAAAAGATTAGTTATCATTACAGTTGGAAAAACTACATTTGCTAAAGAGTACTCCCCTACCCCAAATAAGAGATTATAAAAATTACATAATCATAGATTATTATGTAAATACTTCCTCTAGGCGGCACAGATGGTATATAATGATGGAAGAATCTACTTCTATATGCTCAATTTTACACAAAACAGCTCATGCATATGAAAGAAAAGAGGTACAAAAATATGAAAACAAAACAAACAATTGCTGCGTCTACACTAGCTTTAGCAATGATTGCTGGCGCGAACTCTGCTCAGGCGGAAGTAAATGATGCTACTCCTCAGCAAAGTACGGGAGATCGATTAGCTGAAATTAAGCAACATAAACAAGAGTTAGATGCGAAATTGCAGCAACACAAAGAAAACGTGGATCAAACATTAAATGAACTTAACAAAGTTAAGGAAAATGTTGATACGAAGGTGAATGAACTACATGAACGTAAACAAGTTGCTGATGAAAAAATTAACGAGATTAAACAACATAAACAAGAGTTAGATGCAAAACTTCAGCAAGACAAACAAATCGCCGAAGATAAAATCGCTGAAATTAAAGAGCATAAAAAACAAGTAGAAGATAAAGTTGCTGAAGTAAAAGAGCATAAACAAAATATCGATAACAAAGTGAATGAGATTAAAGAACATAAACAAACTGTCGATGAAAAAGTGAATGAAATGAAGCAACATAAAGAGAACATTGATCAAAAGGTTAATGAACTTAAGGAAGTTAAAAAACAAGTAGATGAAAAATTAGCTGAGTTAAAGAAAGCGAAACAAACTGCTGAAGACAAACTAGCTGAACTAAAAGAAAACAAGCCGAATACTGGTAACACGTTAGAGGAACTTAAGAAAATTAAAGGCAATTTAGACAGTCTTTCCGCTAACTTAGAACTAGCTAAACAAGATGTAAAAAACAAACTAGCTGAATTACAAAAGGCTAGAGAAGATTTACTAAATAAAATTAACGAAATTAAACAATCGAAACAAACTGTTTCAGACGATTTAACAAAGAAAAAACAAGACTTAGATATTAAAATCAACGACTTTAAGCATACTGAGAAAAAAATTGACGACAAATTAGCTGAGTTACATACAACGAAGCAAAATGTTGATAACAAGATTAATGAAGTATCACAGTCTAAACAAACGCAAGCAGATAATGGTACTAAAAACAATAACGCTAAAGAACTTCCTAACGCTGGTAGCGAGCAATCAAACAATATGGCTCTAGGAATGCTATCTGTATTAGGCGGGATTTTATTACTTACTCGTAATAAAATTAAAACGTTATTCTCTAAATAAATCCATTAAAAAAAGGAAAACCGCACATACATGTACGGTTTTCCTTTTTTTATATTAACTGTCCATCTCGAAGCGTCAATATACGATCACATACATCAAGCATTCTTTCATCATGTGTAATCATAATTGCTGCTTTTTGGCTCTCTTTCACTTCACGTTTCATCATTTCAACAACTTCACGTGCGCGTTTTGAGTCTAAGCTTGCCGTTGGCTCATCCGCTAATATTAAATCTGGGTTGTTCATGAACGCACGAGCAATTGCTACCCTTTGTTTTTCCCCACCAGATAGTTGATTTGGATAATGATTTTTTCTTTCTCCTAATCCAAATGCCGCTAATAAATGATCCGCACGCTTTTCTGATTCTTGTTTACTTTCTTTTTTTAACTTAGCAATGTAAAGTAATTGTTCTTTCACATTTAAATATGGAACAAGATTTGCGAACTGAAAAATGAAGCCGATTTTTTTCAAACGAATGTCTGTCATTTCCTTTTCTGATAGCTTCGTAATATTTTGCTCACGAATGTAAATATCCCCTTTTGACGGTGATAATAGTGCACCCGCGATTGATAATAATGTACTTTTCCCTGATCCAGAAGGACCGACGATTCCGATAAACTCTCCAGCTTTCACATCAAGCGACATCGGATGAAGGGCTGTTACTTCCGTATTCCCTTCTCCGTACACTTTACTTACTTTGTCTAATTTCAATAATGAAGTCATTACATCCCGCCTCCAATTGCTTCTAATGCATCAACTTTTAATACTTGGTATAACGAAATAAGTGTTCCTAAAATACTAATTACGATAAAGATTGCTGCGTATTGTGCAATCATCGGTGTTGTTAATAAGAACGGCATACCCGCTGGTAAAATTTGTTCTAACCCTTGTACAAGAACGATACTAATTACCATCGCAACGACTGATAAGAATAACGCCTGTACGACTAAGCTATTTGCTAAATATGAGTTCTTTGTACCAATTGCTTTTAATACACCTAATTGCTGTGTTTTTTGTAGTGTAATAACATAGAAGAATACACCAATTAATAACGCAGCGATCACAAGTAAGAACGCAATGATCATCGTTAATGTTCCTTGCTCTTCTTTAAATCCTGGAATACTTTGCAGTACTTCTTTTTTATCAATAACGTGAGCATTTTTAATTTCTTTATCTGTGTTAAGTGCAATTGCACTATAATCTTTTTGGTTTGGTTGTGAAATAGATCCCCATACGTCTTCATTTACATAAACGACTGGTGTATGGCTAAACATTTGATCTTTCGTAAATCCGACGATTGTAAATTCTTTCTTTGAAACAGGATCGATAATTGTATCTCCAATATCGATTCCCTTCTCTTTAATCGATTCATCAGCAACCATCTCGTTGTTTGCTGTACCTAATTTCTCCCCTTTTACAATGTTCGGTTCTAAAAATGAATCTCGTTCGCTTGAGAAAATAGCGATATCAACCTTT
Organism: Bacillus sp. PK3-067; assembly: GCF_056738645.1. NCBI lineage: Bacteria > Bacillati > Bacillota > Bacilli > Caryophanales > Bacillaceae > Bacillus > Bacillus sp. PK3-067. The sequence continues at coordinate 3,221,710 of NZ_CP096490.1, forward strand.
TTCGAGCTATCTTTCTTTTCATATGTTGAAACTTTCACACGAAACGGAACTGCCTCTTTCTCGCCTACTTGACTTACTACGTTATCTACATCGTCTTTCTTAATTTGTGAACGAAGTAATTTATTTTCCGCATCATCTGCTAAAACGAACTTATTTGCCTCCATATTTTGAATCGATGAAGCATTATCATATGATAATCCATTTGCTAATCCTGAAATAACAAGGACTAAAAATGATAATAACACCATAATCAATCCGATTAATCCGTATCTTAATTTTGATTGTTTTAATTCACGCAGAGCTAAAAACATTTCGCTCGCTCCTTCCTCTTTCTTTCTATGCACTTATCATAAAAAAGAAATATGAACGGAATATGAACAGAAGATTACAGAGATTAAGATTAAATTTTCAGAAAGTATTGAAAATATTTGAGATCCTTGATACAATTCAGTCAAATAATATTGACCGAGTAATTTAATTTAAGGAGTTGATCATTTTGAAGCCCGTATTAACACTAACTACTTATAGCCAACTAAAAGCATTAAGCGATCCACTACGTGCCGAAATGATGATACGTCTATGCGAACGTCCTTATACTGGACAATTACTATCTGAGAAATTCGGCATTTCAAGGGCGAAAATTCATTATCATTTAAAAGAATTAGAAAAGAATGGTCTTATAGAGATCGTTTATACAGAAGAAAAGAATGGGATTATTCAAAAGTTTTATCAATCTGTCGCGAAAGGCTTCACCCCTGCTGCAGATCTATTACCTCATTTAGAAATATTAAGTAAATCAGGTCGCCAAATCTTTTTACAAATGATAGAAAGAACGAAAAGCCAAATTCTCGCTGCACCAGAAGAAGCTTTTACATTACGAAAAGAAAGCGAAGATCCTGCTGATTGGAATTACGTTTCATCTTGCTGGGAGTTTGATGCTACGCCAGAACAATTTCAAGTGTGGGTGAAAAAGTTTCATCAATTGATGGCTGAATTAAACGAAATTACAAAAGGTGCAGATAAAGATCCGAATAGTAAACCTTATTATATTTCTACTACTGCACTTCAAATCGCTGAGAGAACAATGCAGCAATTTATTAAAGAAGAAGAAAAATCGTAATACGATTTTTTTTACTGAGACGGTCAAATTTATTTTACCGAATAAATTTATTATAAAGGAGTAGATAAAGTGGACATATTAAAAAACCGGAATTTCCTCTTATTATTTTTAGGGAGAATTTTTACAAACATAGGAGATAGTTTGTATTATGTAGCCGCGATGTGGCTCGTATATAAGCTAAGTGGTAATCCTTTTTATTCTGGATTAGCTGGTTTTCTTACATTATTACCTTCTGCACTTCAATTTCTTACTGGTCCATTCGTTGATAGATGGTCCATTAAACACACCCTCGTCATTACACAAGTTCTGCAATGCATTCTTATTTTAATCATTCCTATTACACACTACTTCGATCTATTAACAGTCCAACTACTACTCATCATTATGCCTATCGTAGCCTTTATCGAACAATTCGCCTATCCCGCACAATCGAAAGCTTTACCACTTCTACTGCATAAAACACAATTATTAAAAGGAAACTCTCTCTTCACATTTGCGTATCAAGGCATTGATTTAATTTGTACGACGCTTTCTGGAATATTAGTAGCACTATTTGGCGCGATCACTTTATATGTAATTGACTCTTTCACATTCGCGATTACTGCCCTTTTGTTCTTTTCATTGAAAATACCAAAGCAAACCGAAACGGGCACATCACTTTCAACTAAACAATATTTCTCTGATTTAAAAGAAGGTTTTTCAATTGTCTTCCGTTCCTTAATGGGCGTATTCTTAATCGGTTCCGTTGTCGCTAATTTTTCAATTGGTATGACGATGGCCATACTCCCTTCTTTCGCTGATTCTTTAGGGGGCGTGAAATCATATGGCTTCTTCTTAGCTGCTATATCAGCAGGTAGTCTCATCGGTGCATTATTCAGTTCATGGGTTGGTAAACGTAATGTTGGCCGTGTCTCTATTATTGGCTTTGCGACTGGCGCTACCTTTTGGTTTCTCTCTACAATCGTACCGTTTCAATGGCTATCTATTCTCTTATTCGGCCTAGCTTGGATTCCAATTGGTGCAACCAACATATTATTTGCGACAATTAGCCAAATTGTAATTCCAAATCAATATATTGGCCGCATCAATTCAGTCATGCGAAGTATGAGCACAATTGCTATGCCGATCGGTTCTTTAATTGGCGGATACACTGCAAATGTATTTAGTAGCCAACTCATTTTCGCGCTCGCTAGCATCGGTATTTTATTTATTTCTCTCGTATGGCTACTTCATCCGAAATTACGAGCATTGCCAAAAGCTGATGAGATTACAGCGGATACTTTTGGAGTGCAGTTTAGGGAGGAGCGCGGGAAAGGTGCTGCTTTATAGCCAGCAAACATAACCCCGTTCTAAATTTGGGACGGGGTTAAAAATATAATAATAAAGTCGTTTGAATATCTAAATTTTATTCAACAAAAGCACCAACCTAAAACGGCAGTTAACGCTTTGATGGCCATGCCCCCTGCATTTTCCTTAATTGAATAATTTGGCCTGTATGATAAGCATCATGAAGCATGATGTCCAGTAATTTACCTTCAAGTGAATTTTGTTCAAGCTCTCTTTCAGAAATTGCACTTAATACCTGTCTTAAATTACGCTGAGCATTTTCAGAGCGTTCAACGACTTCCTTCCATTCCGTATCATTATTAGATTGCTTAGTCAGATAAAAGGTGTCATTACCGTCAAGATTATGTGTCCATTCACATCCTTCCAAGTTTGCAGCAAGTCTTTCTTTGTAATAAGTGAGATGATTAACATTCTCCCAAATGGTATTCGTTGTCTCTCCAGCTGGTTTCCACATAGCCTGTTCAGCTGTAAGTCCTTCTATAGCATGTTTAAACGGTGCATACCAACTCTCTTTATCGAATGTTGAATCTAGTTTATTTAATAACAAGTCAATTCGTTTCAAAGTAATTTCCTCCCTACACAGTTCAAGTTTTAATACACTTCCTCTAACTCTGTAGAGATTCTACATTTTTAAATAAACTTCCTCCTAATCCCACTCCATAAACTCATCCGATTATGCAATTAAAATGACTCATATTTTTTCATGTTACACGTATACTAGCGACAAAAAAAGAAGAGGCTGTTCCCAAACAGCCTCTTTCATCTATTTAGGAAGTTCCACCCGAACAGTAGTCCCTTCCCCCTTCGTACTATACACTGAAACGTTTCCGTTATGCAGTTCAACAATCTTCTGCACAATCGACAACCCTAAACCGCTACCTTCTACATTTCTTGCTCTTGCTGTATCCACCTTATAAAAACGATCAAAAATACGATCCATTTCTTCTTGCTCCATACCGATTCCGTTATCGGATATAGAGATTATAACGCTAGACTCTAACTCTTCGACGAAAAACTCAATGGTCCCACCATCGTTTGAAAATTTAATGCTATTCGTAAAGATATTACTCCATACTTGATGAAGTAAGTTTTCATCACCTTGTATTGTAATGTCCGGCACATCAAACTCAACAGCGATATCTTTTTCACGCCATTTCCATTCCAGCATAAAGATGACGTCTTTAATTTGTTTTTGCAAATTGAATTCTTTTATTTGTAATACTTTCTCTTCTTTATCTAAAGAAGCTAGCGTAAGTAATTGTTTACATAAACTAGACATTCGCTTACTTTCACCTTCAATAATTTGTAAGTAATAATTTCTTTCTTCTTCACTCATCTTTTCTGTTTGCAACGTTTTCGAAAAACCTTGTATAGAAGAAAGCGGCGACTGGAATTCATGTGAAACGTTCGAAACGAATTCTTGTCTCATTTCATCTAACTCTTTTATACTTTTCGTCATCTTTTGGAAACTTGTAGATAATGTGCCTATTTCATCTTTTCGTTTTACGTCTAATTCAATTTCATATTCCCCACTCGCAATTTTTTGCGTAGCCTTCGTAAATTTACGAATGGGACGAACGATATATCCTGCGGCAATTGCTATAAAGATAATGCTTAATAGTACGATAAACCCAAGTAATACCGCTAAGAAAATTCGCATCTCGCCAAATTGGTTCTGAATATCGGGACGAATAAATAAAGCGTACTGTTTATCACCGTGCTTTACCGGTACACCGACACTATTTATTAATTCATTATCGAAAAAACCGGTAATAAATAGGCGAGTCGGATATGTGGAAACACCATTAAACGTTTCGCCATTCAACACTTTACGGACGGTATCATCACTTATTGTCGTCTTACGAAACGCATTACCGATACGCTTTCCATTCTTTTGATCATCGACAATATAAATTTCATATCCTAATTTTGCGATAGAATGTAAATATGCCTCTTGATTTCCTTCACTTTGCTTTTCATATAATGACTTAACTTCTTCCGCATATGTTAAAATCTTCTCACTGTTATACGGTTTTAACTTCACTTGATAATATACGTTCGTTAATAAAAAGCCAATAATACTACTAAGTAGCATAATACCGACCGTCATAAAAACAAATCTAGAGTATAATGATTTCATTTTATTTCAACTCCAACTTATAACCGAGTCCGCGCACTGTTGTAATTTGAAAATCATCCGTTCGTTTGGAGAAACGATCTCGGAGCCTTTTCACATGAACGTCAACCGTTCGTTCATCCCCTTCAAAATCCATTCCCCATACTAACTCAATTAACTCTTCTCTTGAAAATGTTCTCCCAGGATAACTAGCTAATTGTGATAATAATTCAAATTCCTTTAATGGAAGCAAAATCGTCTGCCCATTACACTTTACTTCAACACCTTTACGATCAATTGTCGTCCCGTGAAGTGTAATTATGTCCGCACTCAGCATTTGATAACGGCGCAATAATGCTTTCATACGAAAAATGACTTCAGCTGGTTCAAATGGTTTTACGATATAATCGTCTGTACCAGAAATAAATCCTCTTTCTTTATCGACTAACTGATCTTTCGCCGTTAATAAAATAACAGGAATATCATGATACTTACGAATTTCTTCACATAACGTATAACCATCAACGAACGGCATCATAATGTCTACGATCGCAAGATGAATATTTTCCTTCTCTAATACTTCTTGCGCTACCTTTCCATCTTCTGCTTCAAAAACTTTAAATCCCTCTTTTTGTAAATGGTAATGTAACAACTCTCTAATATGCTTATCATCATCAGCTAATAAAATATGTATCATCTTCATTAAACCCTCTCTTGTTCATCCTTATACATCACTACATTAAAAAACAATTAGATTTTTTGCAAGAAAAAGAAAAAGAATCTATTTTGAAAAAAGACTATTCAAAATAGATTCTCACGTTTTAGTATTAAGATTATTTTAATCAAAAATAATTTTTAAGCCTTCGAAATATCAACAAATCCTTCTCCGAACACATCACGAACATCGTGGATAGCAATGAACGCAGCTGGATCCGTAGTTTGAACAATCCTCTTTAGCTTCACTACTTCTTGCTTATTAATAACAACATATAGAATGTCCTTCGGCGTTTTCGTGTAATAGCCATGACCTGAATACACGGTAACCCCTCTGCCCATTAAGGTTGTTACCTTCCCGGCAATTTCATCCGGATTATCAGAAATAATTGTAATGGCCTTTTTCGGATTTAAACCTTCAATTACAAATTCCATTACTTTCGTTCCTACATATAGCATAATAATTGTCAGCATCAATTTTTCTGCACCAATGATGAAATAAGATGAAAATGCAACGATTAAATCGAAGAACAGTAGACCATAGCTAATGCTCCAGCCTAAGTATTTATGTGTCATCCTCGCTAAGATGGTAGTTCCTGCTGTCGTTCCACCAACGCGAATGATAAGACCAATACCACACCCGATAAATATTCCACCGAAAATGGCATTTACGAGCATTTCATCAGAAGCAATCGTCCAGCCTTCTGTTAAATGAAGAAATAGCGAGTTAGTCACTACAGCGATAATCGTATAAATCGTTGTAATCTTATTTAAAAATTTATAACCGACTATTAACAAAATCGCATTTAAAATTAAGTTAACTAAACCTGGTGACCACTCAAATAAATAGTACGTAATAATCGTGATACCTGTTACCCCGCCCTCACCAAACTCGTTCGGAATAACAAATAAATTGACACCTAACGCAAAAAGAAATGCACCGATAATAATAAAAATAATGTCTGTCGTTCTTTTTTTCATACAGTACCTCACTTCTTATGTAAATATTTATTCTGCCATAAACTCTCACTATTATATCGTGGAATATTCAAATCGAACAGTGGTTTGTTTTTATTTTAATATAAGATAAAAAATCAACATTATTTATTATGTACTACAAATAAAGTTTTGATTTCACCCGTAATTTACTCTTAAAAAGAAATGCTGAACATTGACTTGCACAAATTTCAAATAAAAAAGTACCCATCTAATTGTCATACACAATGATAATTAGATGGGTACTGCATGATACATTTAGTTTTTACATATATTGTTTGGAGAAAATTGCAAATAACGACTTATACTCGCCTTATTAAGACCAAATCCATACATCATCATTATTTTCAACGTTCGTCTTTGCTTCATGAACTTTTTCAATATGGTCAACTGTGTTCCAGTTAATAGAACTTCCGCCCCAGCCTACATACTTCATATCAATTTCCACTTTCTCACCCACATTAAATACTTGTCCCTTTGTTAAGAAAACATCAATAATATCTTTCTTCCCATTTAACGATGGATACTCAACTACAACATATTTAGTAGCACCGTCTCCCTCATCTTCCATCGTTCCTACTTTTGATACTTCTCCAATTACATAATTAGGTGAGCCATCTTCTTTCATGTGCATACCTAACTTGTTTGTTGTATTTTCAACTGCAGTTGCAACCATATATTCTGTAAAATTACGCATCATAGATCCAGTAGCTTTTACTTCATCTCCTACCTTCACGTTTGAAAGTGAATCAATATACACACTAACAGGTTCCTCATATTGCTTAGATTTTACAACAATCACACCGTTATCTACTTCTACTACTCGTCCTTCTAACGTCGAGAAATTCGATTCAATAGAAGCTGCACTCGCTTTTGTTAGTTCTAATCCTGGTACATTTGTTCCTGATAATGCTGCGATCCCTAAAGCACCTGCTAAAATTATTTTTTTCATACCCATATGTAACATCTCCATTCATGATGATTTTATTTTTGATTGGATACGACCAATCTGTAACTATTATAGTTACAGGTTATAAAAAATAGCAACCCTCTTTCTCATGCAATGATGCATAATGTGATTTTTACATATAAATCGATTGTTTCTATATTCAACAATACTGCCAAATTCTTGCATAACAGCAGGGAAACGAATTGATGATGAAGAAACTAATGTCATGCATCATATTTTTTCAATGCTACAGTTTGTAGAATCGTAGTCCATTACATTATGTAGGAGCGGAGTTAACATGTTAATAAAACCAAAGAGGTTACAAGCAGGAGATATCGTGGCGACAGTAAGTCCTTCGTGGGGCGGCGCAGGTGATTCTGACATACGATGGCGTTATGAACAAGGCGTAAAAAGATTAGAAGAAGTTTTCGGTCTTACTGTTATTCCAATGCCAAATAGCTTAAAAGGTAGCGGATATCTTTATAACAACCCAGAGGCCCGTGCAGAAGACTTAATGACAGCATTTAAAGATTCCCGCGTGAAAGCAATTATTGCGAATATTGGCGGTGAAGATAGCATTCGCTTACTTCCCTATATAGATTTTAATGTGATACGTGAAAACCCGAAAATTTTTATGGGGTACTCTGACGTTACTATTTCACATTTATTTTGCCATAAAGCAGGTCTTTCCTCTTTTTACGGTCCAGCCATTTTAACGGATTTTGCTGAAAATGTAGAGATGGATCCATATACAATTGAAATGGTAAATCGAACTCTCTTTTCCAATGAAATGATTGGCGAAATTCAACCAGCTCATGAATGGACGAGTGAGCGTTTAGAATGGATAGAGATAAATAAGGATACAAAGCGTACAATGCGGCAAAACAATGGATATGAGTTACTTCAAGGCTCTACCACTGTACAAGGGCACTTAATTGGTGGTTGCATTGAAGTACTGGAATTTGCAAAAGGAACGGAACTTTGGCCTGAGAAAAAACATTGGGAGAATAGTATTCTCTTCTTTGAAACTTCTGAAGATCATCCAGAACCAAGTTATATAAAGTATTGGTTGCGAAATTATGCAGCGCAAGGCATTCTGCAAAAAGCAAAAGGTATCATTTTTGGTAAACCGAAAGATGAACAATATTATGAAGAATATAAACATGAAATACTGCAGGTTATGAAGGAACATCATTTAGAAGATTTGCCGATCCTTTATAATTTAAATTTCGGCCATACTGAACCGAAGTTTATTTTACCTTACGGTGCGATGGCGGAAATTGATTGTGAAAATGTATCTTTTTCTATTTTAGAGAGTGGCGTGGAATGAAGTGTAACTTTAATCAGTGGGGGGGCCATTCACATCGCTATCAAGCTAACATTTTGAAGTACTCCCAAAACAAAAATTTATTCTTTTCATAGGTAACCAAGGACATTTAGTTTATTTTTTCGTTTTAGGGAACAATTAATTTCTTAAGTTGATAGCGATGTGGCGCTATCCCAAAATATAAAAATCTCCTTCAAAAAAGAAAGGCGCCTACGCACCTTTCTTTTTTAACTCACTTGTACTCTCTTCAGCATCCAAAATCCCTTCGGAATCACTTTAATACATCATTGTACGGATCTAATTGCTTTTTAGAAAAGTAATGGATTGTCTCCTTACTTTTCAGTAACATATTTCCTTTTATAATTAAAAAAAAATGATATTATAGTTTTTCAATTCTCATATAAAGTCTATTGACTGTATATATCTTTCTCTATATTCTTTAACAACATTTCCAACCTATCCCTAGTAACTTGATTAAAATGTGGATTTAATTCCTTTATTATGAATTCAAGTAACTCATAGCTTATGTATTCACCCAATTCCAGTGAATATTGTTCAGCTAAAAAAGACTTTAATTTTTTAGAGATATCAATCTTATCCTTTTTACTAATTTTTATCTCCATTCGATAACAAACCCCTCTTAGATTAATCTGAAAAGCTAATTAAAATAACTTTTTATTACCTGAGAACTGGTCACTGTTGCATATCTTTTTTTGAAGTATCTCTGTTTTATATATTACACAGCACAATATATAAAACAAAGCCCAAATACAGAATTTTTAACTTTATCAACTTTTTTAGGAATTCCAAATAAAATTAACTTTTTCATATTATTAAATTTTTTCTATAAATTTTTCATACCTTCTACCTTTTTGGCACTTTCGTTACCGTAAGTTGCAATTTTCCTCATTTTTAAAATAATACAACCTAGACTCAATGCAAAAAGTGCAAATATCCCAAAAGTAACAGTTATAGTATTTAATGATAGACTCCAGCTAATTAAGAAAGATACTAGTGCCCCCCCCTAAACTGGCCGATGCGATAAATAGACTAGTCACTTGATCAATATTATTTTCCATAATACGGGAATCTATGATTAATGTTATTGGAAAAACACCCGCTATGACTAAACCAATAATGAAGATGACAAACAAATACATACCTGTACCTCGAACAAAGGGAAATAGAGATAAAAGAATCACTAATGTAAAGCAACTAGATGTAATATATGTCCAATAATTAAATTTATGGGCTAGCTTACCTACAAGTATTCTTCCTATAACTATTGCTAGCCAAAAACAAGATATACTTACTGAACTGATTAATTCATTCTCGGTAAGAATCATTATTGTAGATAAAAAATTTGCATTTTTCTATGCCTGCATATAAAAATGCAAAAAGTGAAATGAATAATATAACTGTAATCTTTTAAATTTTAGAGTAAATGAGGAAAGGGATGCTCCTCCCTTTCCATTATTTTGAGGAGAAAAATTTAGAAATTTTGTACGTCCAAAGATGTACCAAACAAATAGTGTAAAAATAAAGAATAGTAATATCCCATAAAGAATAAAATACCATTCATAAAATTTTATAATATAATTAACTAGTAACGGAAACCCTAGCGTCCCAACCCCAAACCATACTTCGAGAATGCTAAATTTAGCAGCACTATTCCTTTCTGCTGAAATAATAAAGGAACCCACCGTAGTTTCTAACAAACCCCTAATACAAAGCAAATAACAGTTAAACATGCCCATTCTTTAATATATATAAAACCTCCTAGAACGATGGACATTACTAAAACACCTAATGTTATTGTTTTAAAATAATGATACTTTCTTACTAGTATGGGTGAACTTAGAACACCAAATAAAAAAACCGTAAATTGAAAAAATATTAAAACGCCTAATTGATCAGGGGTTCTTCCATAATATTGTATGAATGAAGGAATTAAACTACCTATGCAAACATGTATTATTCCTACAATAAAATAAAACAAGCAACCATATCTAGTCCTTTATCCGGACAAAAAAATCGATCCAGTCAAAACTTTAAAATTGATAGTTTACCTGTAGGTACCAAAGAATTGAAATGGGTTATTGTGCCTTCAGAAAAAGATCATCCTTCTACTATCTCTTTCAATGTAATGATTGATGTTCCCCTAGGTACTGATTCTATTCGTTGGAAAAATATTTCACATGAATCTAGGACTGAAGCTTACACAAATACCAAATATTATATCGCAAGTCCAATTGGTGCCACTAGCAAATTCACTGTGCAAATTTATGCTATTACAAATTAGAAAATAAAGAATCCCAATGGAGTACCATTAGGATTCTTTTTCGATTTCATTTCGTAAACAATAGATGGAGATTAAATTTATTTGCAAATCATTTAAACCATTTGAGAATTTATATTTTGAACGGCCGTTTATTTCCAAAGAAAAATCCAAAAATATTAACTACATTTTCCTGCTTATCATTTACTCAAAACTGGCTTCCAAAGCGATAGGGCAAAAATCCAATTTGTGTCACCATTGCCTTGATAACCTTGAACTGCTTTATACACTTTCCCCTCATATACTACTCTATCACCTTTAGTATATGCTTTTCTCGCATCCCATTTTTCATATGTGGAATCCTCTGCCTTTGTTGTTACATCCAATACATCACTTCTACTAGATTCATTTCCAGCTAAATCAACCGCTGTTACTACATATTTATACGATGTATTAGCCTTCAATTCCTTATCCATAAAGTTAGACTCTTTATTTTAATACTAGTAGAATCATTTCGTTCATAGAGACTATCTTCAATTAATATTAAAAGCTACTTTCTGGTTGCTGTTGTCCATCTTCACCTATACAATTAGTTTGTAAGAACCCTCCTCTTAAGGAAGGCCCTATCTTTTATCAGAAGTAGAATTCAATTTAATGCTTAGGGCAAACATTTTATCGCAGACACTATCAAAGGTACATTGCATCATTTAACAAATATTTTAATCCTACCGCTAGACTTACAATAAGTATAGACAAATATCAATTTCCGCACCAATACTATTGATAAAACCAATAGTATGTTGATCAAAACATAAAGAAGGGACTTCATTATTTTCTATTTTTACAACAACAGATAATTTGCATTTTAGATTATGTTTACTTTGCATATTAATTATTTCATTTTTTTTATGTTCCAATATGGAAATTAACTTTTTTACAACCTCTTCTGCATTAAGAGATTCTTCATACCCTGTTTCAATACTCCAGTTTGTTTCTTCCCGAATAAATAACGAATTACCTCTAATAAACTCACCTTTTTTATAAGTCATCGTTGGTTCTAAATTAAATTGTTTAGTTAGCTCTTCTGGATTAAATATTTCTCCGAAAATGGCTAGTTCTACATTTATTAATGTACTCAAATTATTTAACACATCCCTATTAATATTTGAAGTAAAGGATAATAAATTTTATCCTTTACTTCATACTTATAATTCATTATAACTAAAAATCTAAAGTCATTTTTTCACAAATGACTTTAGATTTTTTTATTTTATAAATGAATCAGTTGGTATCGGAGTTCCTTTTCCACCTTTTAGGTAAATCCAAAGTCTTCCTGTTTTCTTATCCACATAGATATCATATTTTGAAATACTAACACTTCTACCCAAGTAGTCTCTTTTTAATTCGTGAGCATCAATACCTTTTCTTTTAAGGAATTTATCATCAACCTTATTTATACTCTTGGGAACCTGTTTCATTGCTGAAGTTACTGCTTGTTTTCCATACTTTTTTATTGCATATTGTATACCATATCTAGCCACAGCCGCTACTACTACAGGCCAAATAGAAGCACTTGCTTTTAGGGTATTAACTTCATATTCTTTTCCTGTTTCTTGATCAACGAATGTAGCTATAAAGTCATTTCCTTCAACTTCTTGTACATAAACATCAAAGTTTTGTTGGGTTTCTTCACCATTTTCATCAACCGTCTTACCGAATACAGTAATTCCCCCTGTTTCAAGGTTCATGTCGATATCTGTTGAAACTGATAAATCTGTTGTGTCTAAAGTTGTATTAACTACGACCTTTTCGTCTGTTTCTTTTTCTATATTAATCTTTAATTCATTTGAAACTTCAATTCCTAATTCTTTATTTACTTCAGATTCCACTTTACTTACATCAACGGAAGTTACTTTATCTTGTATTCCTGTATCTGCTTTTACATATTGTATATTAGGAAGTAAAGTAAGTAACATAGAAAACACTAATATTTTAACAATTACGTTTTTCATTAATCGATCTCCTCTTTCAATCTATCATTATTAATCCAGAACCATATTCAGAATCATATCCTTTTTCACCTAGATCTTTAGTTTTATCATTTAAATAAGTTTTAATATTCTGACCATTGAAAATTATATCTTTTTGTGCTAATAGGACTGCTACAGTACCCGTAACATACGCAGTAGCAAAAGAGGTACCACTATAATATGAATAGTCACCTTTATTATCAGTAGTTAAGATATTTATTCCGGGAGCTGCATAATCTATTTTCCCTTTTGCAGATACACCAGATCGTTTTAAATTTTCTTTTATTGCTGAAACAGATATTACATTTTCATATTTAGCTGGATAATCAACTGATAATCCTAATGTATTTCCTGAAGCTGCAACAATTATGATTTCCTTGTCTAATGCTTCATCTATAGCTTCTTTTAATTTCGGATTATCTGATTGTACACCGAAACTAATATTCATTATTTTCACATTTTCTTGAATGCACCATTGTATACCTTTAATTAATGTATCAATATCTGCTAAACCTTTGTCATCGAGAACTTTAACGTCATAAATCTCTGCATTAGGGGATATTCCAGTGAGACCTAAATCATCATCATGGGCGGCTATGATTCCAGCAACTGCAGTCCCATGTCCATAATTATCAACATTTTCGTTTCCTGGATTAATAGCATTATAATCTTTTACAATTTTTCCTTTTAAATCTTGATGATTTTTATTAATCCCACTATCCAATATTGCTACTTTGACTTTAGGTAATGACTTATAGTCATTAATCTTAGTCTCATCAGAATATATTGCTTTAAATCCCCAATTCTTTTGTTTAGTAATCTTTGCTTCGTCACTCTTCTCTTTTTTAGATGCGGGTTTGCTGTTTGAGCTAAAACAAGAACATAAAAAAAAGAGACAAATTATACTGATGGAACAAACTTTTTTTATAAACATCACTCCTTTATCTTGTATGTCCCAAAATATTTTTTCTCCTAAAATGAAAGGGCATACATTTTGTAGTAAAGTTAAAGTTCTTATGACCCTTTAAATACTAAGGTCAATAGAAATTAATAACAAGCCTATTATTCTCTTTCTTTTTTTTGTATAATCAATATGAATAATCGGAATATTACACCTCGTTTAATATTGTTTAATTTAAATATACAGTTTTTAATTATTTGTAAATGTACTATTTTCATATAGTCTTTAACATCAGAATTAATGAGAAATTTGCAACTATATATTATGCAACCTTTATTTTCCGACCATTTATGATGTGCTAAAAACCGAGTTTAATTTAACCTATTCCCCGAAAAAATTCTCCTTCCTCAAGGAACGCGAAATGAGTAAGTGGGAGATACAATGACTTCGGACATGTGATGAAATAAAGCCATTTTAGTTGTCCGCCATACATGGGGTACCGGCCCATTCCCATCAACCTAAGAAAACAAATGTGGGATACTTCAAAATATTAGCTTGATGCACATGGATCAGCACCCTAATAGGCTTGGATTAAAATCATAACAACCAGCTAAAAAAAGATTGCTGTAATAGAAGTTATGCATATAATCAAAAAAGGACAAACTATCCCAGATGAATAGTTTGTCCAAAACCAGAATCTCTTTGGTTTAACACTATATAATTTAGTTCCGCTAGGAATCTTTCATTCTCATTTCATATCCTATTATTTTTGCATCAGAACTAACTACAGTAAATTAGAATAATGACTTAATACTTGCTAGAACAGTAAGTATCCCTATAACAATTACAAATACATTACTCATTTTCCCTCTGTATTTTGCTAGTACTGGTACTTTACGAATCGCATACATCGGTAATAGACATAAGATAGCAGCGACTAACGGACCGCTAAGAGCATCAATGATTCCAAGAATACTTGGATTTGTATAAGCGACATACCAGCATGTTAGTACAACAAAAGTAAGAATCATTGTCTTAACTGTTTTTTCTCCTATATCTTTCCCACGTTTTTTACCAGACTTGATAATCATGTCACGCATTACCTCATACGCTCCTATATAATGGCCAAGGAAAGACTTTGTAATAGCCACAAACGCAATGATAGGAGCTGCAATCGTGATTACTGGCGAATTAAGCTCATTAGCAAGATATGATAGGATTGACAAGTTCTGTTCTTTTGCTACCTTAAGATCATCTGGAGTCAAACTTAAAGTACTGCTCCAAACAAAAAACATAACAACAGCGAATGTCATAATATAACAAACTTTTTGTATTTGAGCACACTTGGCATCAGTAGCGTCTATTCCATACGTAGCTCTCTGTTTCATAACAAATGACGAAATCATAGGAGAATGATTAAACGAGAATACGATAATTGGTAGTATCATCCAAATCGTTCCGAAATACCCTGTTCCAGTTGAAACAGTAGAAACACTTGAAAAACTTAGCATTGAAGTATTCCATTGTGGAATTAAAGATATTGCAATAAAAAGTAGAGAAGCAATGAAAGGATATACTAGCATGCTCATTATCTTTACAGTAATATCCTGACCAAAATTTAGTATAGTGATAAGACCGAGTACTAATACAAGTGATAAAATAGCCCTTGGAGGCTCCGGCATGTGCAATTGGTGTACAATAAAACTACTTGCAGTATTTGTAAGTGCGACCGAGTACATCAGCACGATCGTATAAATGGAGACGAAATATACGATGTTAAAAATGATACTTGCTTTATTTCCGAAATATTCTCTTATTGTACCTGTAATCCCCTCATCGGCAGAATTCGAAGCGTAAATCATTTTAGCAAGCGCCCTATGTGAGTAGTACATAACTGGATATGCAAGTATGGTAATTAACAGCAATGATAATAAACCACCTGAACCTGCATTAATCGGTAAAAAGAGTACCCCTGCTCCAATTGCTGTTCCAAAAAGGCTCAATGCCCAGGTAGTATCCTGTTTATGCCATTTTTTAGGGTCTAGGTATTTTTCATTTTTTACTGCCGTATTATCAGCTTGAAATTCTATGTTTTTTGCAGTATTCCCATTCATATATTAATTCCTCCTTGTTTCCTATTCTTACGTCTTTATTTAAGGTATAGGAATATAGACCGTTCTTTTTGTTTATAAAGTGCGCCACATCGTATATCCTTCTTCTAAGTTGATCAGACTCAAAAAATTAACGAAGCATCAACCTGACGAGTTTGTTACCACTTACAAAATATTTCAATTATATAGTAGGATATTTTATTGATAATTCCCCCAATATCCAGAAATCCTTAAGCGAACAATAGAGAATAGATTGTTAACTTTTTCACAATATAGACGTTAACTGTTCATTGATTTGATTGTTTCTCCCCAAATATTTTATTTTTAATGGCAATCCCTGTAGGTGTAGCCGCAATTCCACCTAAACCTGTCTCTCTTAATTCGCGAGGAATCTGTCTTCCAACTCTATACATCGCTTCAATAACTTCGTCAGCATTGATGATATTGTTTACGCCAGCTAATGCGATGTCCGCTGCTGCTAAAGCATTTGTCGCTCCAATGGCGTTTCTCTTTACACAAGGAATTTCTACCAAACCAGCGACCGGATCACAAACTAAACCGAGTAAATTTTGTAATGCAATCGAAAAAGCTTCAGAAGATTGCTGTGGCGTTCCACCTGCAGCTTCTACCGCAGCTGCAGCCGCCATTGCTGAGGCACTGCCTACTTCAGCTTGACATCCTCCATACGCTCCTGAAATACAAGCGTTGTTTGCTACTATCGTTCCAAATAACGCTGATGTGAATAGAAAATGTATCATATCTTCATGACTTAACTGCAACGTATCCTTAATACTAAATAGGACTCCCGGAATCGTCCCACTCGCACCCGCTGTTGGAGTTGCACAAATAGCTCCTAATGCAGCATTTACTTCATTAACGCCGATAGCACTTTGAATCCCTAACACCATCAAATCTCCAGAAAGAGTTTTCCTATTTTCTCGATAGTTTTTAATTTTAACTGCATCACCTCCGGTTAAACCGGTTGGAGAAAATACACCGTCGCCCTCGATACTTTTATTTATAGCATTTTGCATAGTCGCTAAATTTTGTTCCATTTTACTCCAAACTTCTTCATAAGAAGTTTTAGTTTGTTCGATTTCCTGTTCAATTGCTAATTCATAAATTGTCTTTTGACTTTTATTAGCTGCATCCACAATTTCTTTTATGGCCATATACATATTTTTTCTCTCCTTAATGTAACTAAAGAATAATAAGATTAGCTATATTGCTTAAATTCCCTAATTCCTTCTGAGCATTACCAGGCAATAGCGAATCCAAAGCGAATGCATATAAATATTTTGTTTTATCTTTCAAACTATGAAAGTTGTTAATTTCAACATCATATTGTTTAAAGATCCTGCGTAAGACAAATTCAAAGTCAGCTCTTTCTGAAATTGCAATAACAACTGGCAATGGTCCCTGCAGTTCTAAGCTAAATCCGTCAATTTCAACATGTTTGACTTCGATCAATCCACCACCGACTGAAATACCCATCGTTCTAATACTTCGACTGTCATCCTCTACATATACATCTGCCGTATTTGGATGACCCGCAGGACTATCACCTGATTTTTCAATAAAAGTAATGTCAATCCCTTTAGATTCTGCTATTTTAATAGCATCTGGCACTTTGCTGTCATCGGCAGCAAAGCCTAATATACCAGCAATTATTGCAAAATCAGTTCCGTGACCTTTATGGGTTTCAGCAAATGATTCATAATACGTTACCACAACTTTTTTTGGAAGACCTTGAAATAATTTATTAGCAACTGTTCCAATAGACAAAGCACCTGCAGTATGTGAACTTGAAGGACCTATCATTATGGGCCCAATCACATCAAAACAACTTTTGTATTTAACAACCTTTTTTTCTTTAATAGATGCTACATTTATGTTCATATAAGCACCCCCATGGTTTATTATTTTTAATTACTGTTGAATCTAAGTTATTAGCATAATCAATTCAAAATAAGACCCCTTTTGATAGCGCTTTCTTTCTTGAGTTGAATAGACTTTCCTTTTGTTCCACAACCCTCCATATAGTAATCATATCAGTATGTAAAATTTTAGAAACTCACTGGCAAGTTCTTTAGAATTTTCGAACCAAAACGAGGTTTGATATTTTCGCTAGAGGTCATATATTATCTCTCGACGCCCTCATTATAACTTGTATATTTATGAGTTCAATCTTTTTTTATTTTCAGAAAGATTGAATAGGCAGAATTTTGAATGGGTAATAAATTTCACTTAGTATGTAGCAATTATGTCCTTTGTTTGAAGCTGTATTAGTTAATAGAAAAGTAAAAATAACACAGAATTACTTTCATTAACACATTGATTATATTGAAAAATCATTATAAAGATACTTATATTGTCCTATGTTGGAACATCTTATTTTGGACGTTAAAGCTGTTGTAATAAATGATTATTGAAGATGGAAAGTAATAAGTTAATAAAATATAAAAACATTTTGTTTAATAATAAAATATCACGAATTTATATACATTATTCAGAAAAAAAGAACTTTTCTTGATGAATCCTAAAGTACTAATTTATAACTATCTACTACTATAAAACAGGATGTTAACTCTTCTATATAGGTTATATATTATTTATCCCAAAACCCTAATGAAATTGGATATTTAGAAGTGTTATCTTCATAAATAGAAATTTCACTTGCTGTTTTAATAGTTGAATAGATCATTACAATTCAACTACCTTATATATTATTCCCTCATTTATTAATTCTCTCCCCACCTATCGATTTGAGGTAAAATAAGGGGATTATATATAAATAATATCATCATCAACGTGCAATTTATAAAAGCAATTAAAAAAACAAATTCAAAACACCTTTCTTTAATGGTGAATGAAAGGTGTTTTGAATTTTAAAATATCATATATTATTTAGAATGATATACTAGCGAAAGAGATGCACTTACTTCTTCTGTGCCGGCAGATATCTCTTCTGTTAATGCAGAAACTTCTTGAATTTGACTTATTATTTTATCTAAATCTCTCATAATAGATGAGAATGTTAGATCCACTTTGTGGGCCGCTTCTTTTCCTTCTTCTACCGCAACTACTGCAAACGGTTCGCAAGGTTATTAAGTGCGAGTCGTTCAAACTTAGTGAGTTACCTCTTTTAAAATAGTAGAAATACTATCCTCTAACATTTCCAATCCTTTACTTAATCCTTCTAAGTCTATTGTTAAAGAAGGTAACAACTTAATAACTTCATCATTAGGTCCAGATGTTTCAATAATTAGACCATTTTCAAATGCAACTGAGCAAATCTTTTTAGCTATTCCAAAAGTATTACACGCTATGCCCTGCATAAAGCCTCTCCCTCGTACTTCTCCTTGAAGTTGGGGGTATTTCAAACAAATCTCATTAAGAAAGCTAGTGATTTTTTCACTTTTCCATTTTAAAGCATTAATAAACTCTATATCTTTCCAATAACTCAATGCTTCTGTAGCTGCTAAAAATGCTAGATTATTCCCTCGAAACGTTCCATTATGTTCTCCTGGTTCCCACTTATCATATTCCGGTTTAATTAGTGTAATAGCCATCGGAAGGCCAATGCCACTTATAGATTTTGACAAACAAATTATGTCTGGTTTAATGCTCGCAGGTTCAAAGCTAAAAAATGTCCCCGTACGTCCGCACCCTGCTTGAATATCATCGACAATCAATAATATATTATATTTTTTACACAGTCTGTCAATTCCCTTTAACCATTGGGAACTAGCCGTATTTAAACCACCCTCACCTTGAACTGTTTCTAGAATAATTGCAGCAGGTAAATCCACTCCACTTCCACTATCGCCTAATACTTTTTCTAAATAGGATAAAGAATTAAGGGAATCTAAATAATTTTCATACGGCATGATAATACTATTATTTAGTGGTACTCCAGCACCCTTTCTCTTAAAATGATTACTCGTTATCGAAAGTGATCCTAAACTCATTCCATGAAAAGCATTTGAAAAACTTATGATATTTGTTCGTCCAGTCACTTTTCGAGCAATTTTCAGTGCACTTTCAACAGAATTTGTACCTGTTGGACCAGGAAACATAATTTTATAGTTTAAATCACGTGGTTCCAAAATAATTTTGTTAAAGTGCTTTAAAAAATTCACTTTAGCACTTGTTCCCATATCAAGACTATGAATAATACCATCTTCTAAAAGATAATCTATTAATACCTGTTTCATTTTATCATCATTATGTCCATAATTAAGAGCACCAGCACCTGAGAAAAAGTCAATATACTCTTTTCCATCTACATCCCATAATTTATATCCTTTAGACTTAGTGAAGATCGTTGGAAAGCTTCTGCTATAACTTCGAACTTGGGATTCTAGTTCATTAAATATATCCATTTTTGAACTAACTACCATAAAAGAGCACCTCCTAATTTTTCGTTTTTACTATACTCACAAAGAATAATGAAAAGTTATATAATTGCTATTGTAAATTTATACCGAATGCATATCTTTATAGCGATGAGCTGCTATTGCTGCTTGACCAAGAGAGATTCCCCCATCATTGGTAGGTACTTGTTTGTGCATGTAAACCTCGAATTTACAAGCCTTAAGTGACTTATAGGTTTCTACAAGTAAAAACTTATTTAAAAATACTCCCCCACTAAGAACTAGTTTATTAATCCCTGTTTCTTGACGAATTTGTTTACAGGTTTCTGTAATCGTTTGAACCATTGTATAATGAAAACGATAGCTCAATTCACCCTTGGTATACTTATCTTTAAGTATCAAAGATACCAACTCTTTAAACATAGGTTTTATATCGATTTTTCTAATTCCATTCGAAGCAACTATTTCATATGATAATAAAGGATTGGAAGAATTATTGATATCAATCGCTTGCTCCAACTCAATAGCAGCCTGTCCTTCATATTGGACTGTTTCACGGACACCCAATAGTGCTGAAACAGCATCAAAAAGCCTTCCCATACTTGAAGTAAGAGGAGAATTAATTCCTTTTTGAATCATTTTTATAAGTACATCTAGTTCAAAACTATTTCGCTCTGAAATTATCTTTATTGGTAATTCTTTGACTTGTTCACCATATATTTGCGTCAATATTCCTAAAGCAATTCTATACGGTTCTTTAACAGCTTTATCACCGCCTGGCAGCTGAAAGTAATCGATATATGCCGCTCTTTGATAATTAAGAAAATCACCGATTAAAAACTCTCCACCCCAAATATTCCCATCATCACCATAACCCGTACCATCTAAAATAACTCCTAAAACAGGACCATCTAATTGATTATCAACCATACAAGAAGCCATGTGGGCATGATGATGCTGAACCTGTACAACTGGTAAAACTTTTTGATCAAATGCATATTTTGTACTATAAAAATCAGGATGAAGATCACTTGCAATTACAGAAGGACTAATTTCAAAGATTTTTTGTAAGTGAGCTATAGTATTTTTAAACGATTCATAAATTTTATAGTTTTTTAAATCACCAATATGATGACTAATAAAAGCTTTTTCGTCTTTAGTTAGGCAAATCGTATTCTTTAATTCTGCTCCTAAAGCAAGTACATTAGTTGATCCTTCTTTAAAATCAATTGGGTTTGGTACATAACCTCTAGCGCGACGAATTATTTGTAGTTTTATTACTTCATCATCTAAATCAATACCCCTAACAATAGAGTCATCTACTCTAGTGAATATCTCCCTATTGTGTACTAAATAATAATCTGCAATTCCCTTTAGCTGCTCAATTGCATCTCTATCTTTATATACAATAGGTTCATCAGAAACATTGGCGCTCGTAGCTATTAATGCAATAAAATTCCCTCTTAAAATAAGATGATGAAGTGGTGTATAGGCTAACATTACCCCATAATTATTATTATTTGGTGCAACATCTAAAGAAATAAACTCATTATCCTTTTTGTTCAATAACACAATTGGTCGTTCTTTAGAAACTAATAAAGTTTCTTCATTTTTTGTTATTTCAGCAAAATTTTTCACATCATCTAATTGAGATGACATTAAAGCAAAAGGTTTTTCATCCCGTTTTTTTCTTTTTCTTAATTCTTTTACAGCTTCATGATTCATTGGATCTACAACTAAGTGATATCCACCTAACCCTTTAATAGCTAGGATTTTCCCCTTTTTCAACAAATCAATTGTTTTTTCTATTGGATTATCAGTGGAGACATTTGTACCATCTGTTGTTTTCAATTGAACTTGTGGTCCACATTTCCAGCAAGCATTTGGTTGGGCATGGAATCTCCGATCCAATATGTCTTTGTATTCTTTATCACACTCTTTGCACATAGGAAATTTGGCCATTGTAGTATATGGTCTATCATAAGGAATATCTTTTATTATTGAATATCTAGGTCCACAATTTGTACAATTAATAAATGGATAACGAAACCTTCTATTCGTTGGATCAAATAATTCGTCTAAACATTCATTACATACATAAGTATCAGGAGATATTAAAGTTTGCCTACTACTATGTTTTTGGCTACTCAAAATATCAAAAGAGCTATAACGATTGTTGGATTCTTGTTCCTCTATTAATTTAACCTCTTGCACATAAGCCAATTCTGGGGAATTAAATTCAATATCATGAATAAAATGCGTAATATTATTTTGTTCCCCTTCTACTTCTATAAGCACTCCATTTGAATCATTTAACACCCATCCGTTTAGATGATACTTTTTTGCTATCCTATATACGAAAGGTCTAAAACCAACACCTTGCACAATGCCTTTAACTTGATACTTTTTTATAAACATATTTATTACTTTTTTCATAAATTGTCTCCTAACATAATCGAGGTAATTCTGCCCCATATAATAACTCAATGAGTTTCAATTCACCTGATTTTGCTTCCATGAGCACTTGTCTTTCTTTTGTTTGATTAACTTTACCAATTACCGCAGCTTCTTTACCATATTTAGTATTTTTTAATACCCTCACGACTTCCTCACTTACCTCTGGAGAGACAAACATACAAACATTGCCCTCATTAGCTAGATACATTGGATTAACACCTAACATGTCGGCAGCCATAATAGTTTCTGCTAACATAGGAATATCTCTTTCTTGTATTTTTATTCCAGTATTAATTGTTTCTGAGACTTCATTTAAAACTGTACCTAGCCCGCCTCTTGTAATATCTCGCATACAATGTATAGAATCACCAAAAAGATTTTTCAACTCTGATATCATATGATTTAATGGTGCACAATCACTATTTATTCTCTGTTCAAACCCTAATCCTTCTCTGATAGAAAGGATATGTATACTATGGTTTCCTAGTTGTCCTGTTATAATGATATCGTCACCTTCTTGAATAGAGTTTACCGAAAACGGTGATACATCTCCTTCAAAAACTCCTATTCCAGTTGTATTAATAAAGATTTTGTCTACTTCACCTTTTTTAACAACTTTTGTATCACCAGCAACAATATACACTCCAGCTTCTTTCGCGGTCTCTCTTATAGAATCTAATATTTCTTCCAAATCTTTAATTGGAAAACCCTCTTCTAGTACTAATGCCAATGATAGATAAAGTGGTTTTGCACCACTAACCGCTAAATCATTAACCGTTCCACAAACTGCTACTTTACCTATATTCCCTTCACCAAAAAAGATAGGATCAATAACAAAAGAGTCTGTTGTCATCGCCAATCTTCTACTACTTACCTCAAGAATGGCACTATCCTCCATTTTTCCAAGGTGAACATCTTCTAGTTTTGCAGTAATAATTGAACTAATTAAATCCTGACTCAATAGTCCTCCTGTTCCATGGTCTAAAATTATATTTTCTAAATCTTTAGTTAATTTCATTTATTAAAACTCCTTTTCATTTTTATTTTTGAAAAATAATATCACTTGCTACATAGAACAAGTGATATTACAACGTATTTACTTACGGAATTGCAACTCCATCAAAAGAAATATCTTCATTTTTAGAAATTGAATTGCAGATTTCCTCGATACTCATAATCTTTGCACAATATGAACCTAACCATTTTAAAGCTCGTTCCTTATCTTCAGCCTTCGCTGAAACAACTGCATCTTCTGGTACGATTACATTATAACCACGGAAAAATCCATCCGCTGCAGTTGTTTGGACACAAATTTGAGTTTGCATACCCGTAATAATAATTGTATCTACTCCTAATTTTTTTAAGGTTTCATCAAGATTTGTCTCAAAAAAGCCACTATCCTTATTTTTCTCCATAATAATATCTTTTTCATGAAGAAACTCAGGTAAGATTTCTGCACCTTTAGATCCCTTTGTGACTGGTAAAAAATCACCATATCGTTCAGCTTTCGGATCATCTTCTAAGTTAATTAACTGCAGGTGAATAATAGAAACATCATTTTCTCTCATAGTATCTAAGAAAGACACCATTTTAGGCGTAAACGCCTCCACAGCTGCAATTCTATCCTCATTTTTATTAACCAAATCGTACTGTAAATCATTTGTGAGCACTGCATATTTCATAATAATCCTACCTCCAATTAACTAAGAATTTAATTTTTCTAAAATACAATGTTCATTATTCCACCAGTAGTAAGAATATGTCAAATATTATTTTTTATCTAAATTTTCTAAATAATTTTCTGAAAATTAATACCTAATAGGACTCTATTTCCTATTAGGTATTAATTTAACGCTTTTTATTTTGAATAATCACTCATATGTAATTAAAGTTTTTCACTCTCTGTAAAAAATGATTTATGTTCTACTGGAGAAGAAAGCACTATTAAGGTTGTAGGCTTTCCATACTCTAAGCACAAATTAATATAGTCTTCGAGTGTATGTACAGATTCCGTGACTACCTTTGTTAGATAACTATACATACCGGCAATCCGGTGACATTCAACCACATCTGAATGTTCCATTGCAAACTTTTTATATTTATTGCAATCCCTTGGTTCCATCAAAACAAACGCAGTAATATGTTTTTTTAATTCTTTCGGATTAACAATCGTGCGATAACTTATAATTACCTCTTGTTCTTCTAGTCTTCTAACTCGCTCTGTAACAGAAGGAGAACTCAAACCTACCAGTTTTCCTATTTCAACCATACTTAAACGTGCATTTTCCTGAAGATGAGAAAGAATCTTTAAATCTGTATCATCCATTGCTTGGCCTCCCCTTGATTAATTAAGAAAACATTTAATAATTCTTAAATTCTTTAAGAAAATTATAATTAATACATAAATTATAGCATGTTATCTTTTTTTTAAACTTTATATAATTAATATCAATTAACGAAAGAGAGGCTGAGAATCTTGACACAACAATCATTGAAACGTTCAATTACTTGGGTACAGGGGACCGCATTAACCATCGGAGCTGTGTTAGGTTGTGGAATCCTTATTTTACCTTCAATTACTGCAAATAGCGCTGGACCAGCTTCAATTTTATCTTGGGTTATCATGTCTATATTAGCTTTTCCTATTGTAGCGACTCTAGCGCGTCTTGCTAAAATGATTCCCAGTGCTGGAGGAATTACAGCTTATGTTCAAATGGCATTTAATGCAAATACAAGTGCCATCCTAGGCTGGATTATGTTAGGTTCTATTCCTATTGGAGTACCTATTATTGCTTTAACAGGTGCCCATTATATTGGATATGTTTTTCCAATAAGCAATCTTAGTGTTATAGGAATTGCAGCATTAATTTTAATTACCTCTTTACTCTTACATATAAAAGGGATCGAGCTATCATCAAAAGTTAGTGTGTTTGTAATTTGTATTATTTCACTTTTAATAGTTGTCGCTGTTATCGTTTCTATACCATATGTAAAATTAAGTTCTTTTACACCATTTGTACCAAACGGGTGGTCTTCTGTTGGCGCTTCTTCTGTAATTATCTTTTTCTCATTTGTAGGGTGGGAAATGATAACCCCATTAGCTGAAGAATTTAAAAGGCCCGCTAAGGATATTTCGATTAGTTTATTTTTAGGAGCAATTTGTATCTCCATTATGTACATTGCAATATCTTTTGTAACAATAGGGACCCACTCATATGGTGATAAGGATCAGATAGCTTCCCTTAGTATTCTAATATCAAAAGGATTAGGACCGATAGGTACATATATAACAACTATTTTAGCAATTTTCATTTCGTTTAGTGCTGTACATGCTAACATTGCAGGTTTTTCAAGAATGATTTACGCTCAAGCTAGAGAAGGACATTTCCCTTCCTTCTTTGCTAAGTTACACTCTCAATTTCAAACTCCAACTAGGGTATTACTAGTTCTAGGAGGCATTTTTAGTTGTATTTTAATTTTTTACGGTATGGCACGACCAAATTTAGAAATGCTTCTTAAAGGTCCTAGTGTAATATTTATTACTTCATATATTTTTACAATGCTAGCTGCTCTTAAATTATTAAAAGTGCGTGATATAGGTTGGTGGATGGCCTTCCTATCTCTAATTATATGTATTATTGTATACTCATTTAGTGGTTGGGCTATTTTCTATCCAGTTATCTTATCAGTTATTGGTTGGATTTATATAGTTATGAATAAGAAGTATAGTACTATAACCAATCATTCAATAAATACATCAAATGAAAATTAGGTTCTACTCCTATAAACTAATACCACAACTTATATACTGTTATTAACACTATCCAAGTTGGAAGAAGTACAGTTTCAGCTGACTTATAACTAGGTCAAAGTAATTTAATAAAATATGAATGATTAATAGAATTTATTTTTCAACTTTCAAATAACAACCCTTTTTTATAACGTATCTCTGCAAAGAAATGTTATAAAAAAGGGTGATTGATTATGTGCAGACCCTCTTTCACCTTACTTCACATATACATAAGCTTCATTTGCAATTACAAAGTAGGTTTTATCCTTATTGTTGTGTATTTTAACAGTATAAATATAGGTTCTCGTGCAGCTTTTTTAAACTATAATAAACTCCGAAAAACCAACTAAGGAGCATAATAGATAAGATATGTTAAAGAAAAGTAGTTTGAAAAAGATAATATGTCTGAAATTCTAAAGGAACGTGGTATTCCAATTTATCCAACAATCATTATGCACTAAGTTCGTAAATATGAAAATTTTATCCGTTACTTTTGAAAAACAACAAAGCAAAAATACCTTTTTATCTTTATACTCAACATATTCTTTCCCCTCCACTACCGCTACCACTGCAAATTCATCATTTAAAACCAATGAACCCACATGTTTGCATTAACCACTCCACCTATAGTGATATATTTTATGCTACCTAGCCTTATCTCCCCTGCATTACTTCTTTTCCAAGTTGATTCATACATATAAACATCGTAATTATCTTTGGACGTTTTTTCATCAGGTTCTAATTGTTCAATGCTTACGTCACAACGAATGGTTACTATTAATTGGTGACTTTCTATTAAATGAAAATCGCCTCTTATAGAGCGCAGTTTTACTTATGTTCATTCTTATGCAAATTCTGAAGCATATTCTTCGTATGTCTTTAATGTATTAAGCAATCGAGCTGATTCAATCATGATTTCGTTCGATGAATCAGTTACACAAATGACAATAAATCGATTATCATCTCTATCTCCAAACAACCCTTCTGATTCAAGTTCCATTAACACATTTAACGTTTCTTTCAACAGTGTATGTACTCGTATGTTAAAGTCATCTTCGACGATATTATGATATTTCTTAATAATTTTGTTCACTTCATCAAACGTTCCAAAATCGTTCCATTCGCTCCACTCAACAGCTCCGTATCTATAATAATTGTATAAAGGGTCTGATTTATTAACTTTGATTAGTCTTTCTTTATTTGCCACTGGTCCAATGCTATTGACACAATCGTCTGTTAATATGGAGTACCCGTATATTGTGTCAACACCGCATCTTGTTAAAAGTTCGTTATAATGACAACGAATTGCATTTTTCAATTCAACATAAAAACTTTTTTGCAGCTGCATTTTCATCGTATTTCCTCCATTTTTTTGTAGCGACCTGTTGTTACATATTTCAATCTTAACATTAAAATCAACATTAAACGTTTACTGAGCCAAAATAAGAAAAACCGAAACTAAAAATCATTTCGGTTTTTCTAACTAAAGAAGTCTATTTATTTTAAAGAATGAACAAACAACCCACTACGCAGTTTCGGTTCAAACCACGTTGATTTTGGCGGCATGACTTCACCGGCATCTGCGATTGCTAATAAATCTTCCATAGATGTCGGATATAATGCGAATGCTGCTTTGTATTCGCCGCTGTTCGCAAGTCGTTCTAGTTCTTCTAGCCCCCGTATTCCGCCAACAAAATCAATGCGTGAATCAGAACGCGGATCATGTATTTCAAGCACTTGGCTTAATAAATGGTCTTGCAGAATAGATACATCTAAACCTCTAACAAGATCATTCGCATCAAACGTTTCTTCTTTCACTGTGAGCTTATACCACTTCTCATTTACATACATACCAAATGTTTTTGGCTCATTTGGTTTATACGGAGAAACAGGTGCTCCTTCTACATAAAAGTACTGCGTAATTTGATTTAAAAACTGTTCCTCTGATAAGCCATTTAAATCTTTCACAACTCGGTTATAGTCCCAAATCGATAATTCATCATGAGGGAATAGAACCGATAAGAAGAAATTAAATTCCTCTTCTCCTGTGTAATTTGGATATTGTTCTCTTCGCATAAGTCCTACTTTTGCAGCTGATGCAGAACGGTGATGCCCATCTGCAATATAAAGATTAGGAATATCTTCAAATGCGTTTACTAAAGTCGTAATTACATCTTCATCTGCAATCTTCCACGCAACATGCTTAACACCGTCTTCTGCTGTAAATGTATAAATTGGCGCATGCTCTTCTTTCCAGCTTCTAATTAAATGCTTTACTTCATCTTTTGTACGGTACGTTAAAAAGATTGGGCCTGTATTGGCGTCACACACATCTACGTGGCGAATACGATCTAGTTCTTTTTCATGACGTGTTCTTTCATGTTTTTTAATTGTATCATCTTCATACTCATCAATAGATGTACAAACAACAAGACCTGACTGCGTTCTTCCTTGCATCGTCAGTTCATAAATATATAGCGCTGGCTCTTCATCTTGTATGAACACTTCTTCTCGTATAAATTGCTTTAAATTGTCTCCCGCTTTTTCATACACGCGATCATCGTACGGTGACAGTTCAGGATCTAAATCAATTTCTGCTTTATCAACATGCAAGAAAGAATATGGATTCCCTTTTACAACTTCCCTTGCCTCTTCACTATTTAATACGTCATACGGTAAAGCTGCCACTTGTGCCGCTTTTTCCTCTACTGGACGAATGGCCCGAAACGGTCGTATTTTTGCCACATTCCTCTCTCCTTTACACAATCATTCGAACGGCTACAACACCTGTAATTTTGCTTATATTTTCTACAATATTCTCTTTTATTATATCATCAATTCCGTTATCGATATCAATCATTGTGTATGCCCAAGAATGTTTACTACGATTAATCATATCGGCAATATTAATATGATGTTCCGCTAAGCATCCTGTAATTTGCCCTACCATATTCGGGACGTTTTGATGCATAATTGTAATTCGTTTCTTTCCGATATACGGCAATTCTACGTTTGGATAATTTACTGAATTACGAATATTTCCTGTCTCTAAATATTCACGTAATTGACGTGCTGCCATTACTGCACAATTTTCTTCCGATTCAGACGTAGATGCACCAAGGTGAGGCGTCGCTGTTACATTTTTCATCTTTATTACATTTTCATTCGGGAAGTCCGTTACGTAATGTGTAATAATATCTTCTTCTAATGCTTTTTGAAGAACCTTTTCATCTACAAGTTCTCCTCTAGAGAAATTAAATAGACGCATCCCTCTTTTCATCTTCTCTACAGCGTGTTCCCCAATAATCCCCTTCGTTTGATTCGTAAGAGGAATATGCAGTGTAATATAATCACACGTTGCAAAAATTTCATCAAGGCTAAATGCTCTTTGCACATGTGTAGAAAGACGCCAAGCTGTTTCAACTGAAATGTAAGGGTCATATCCGATAACATCCATCCCTAACGCTAACGCATCGTTCGCAACTAAAGCACCGATTGCGCCAAGTCCGATAACACCTAGACGTTTCCCTGCAATTTCTGATCCAACAAATTGTTTTTTTCCTGATTCAACAAGCTGTGGTACTTCTTCACCCTCTAAGTTTTTCGTCCAACTTACACCATTAATAATATTACGTGAAGACATAATAAGACTGGCAATAATGAGTTCCTTTACAGCGTTTGCATTTGCCCCCGGCGTGTTAAATACTACAATTCCTTTTTCTGTACATCGCTCGACAGGAATATTATTTACACCAGCGCCAGCTCTTGCAATCGCCTTTAAATCTTTTGAAAACTCTTCTTGATGTAAAGAATAGCTACGAAGCAAAATTCCATCTGGATGCTTGATTCTATCTCCTACTTCATAACGTTCTTCAGTAAAAACTTGCAAACCTTTTTCTGCAATTTGATTTAACGTTTGAACACGAAACATATCCCCATCTCCCTATCTATTCTCAAGCTCAAATTCCTTCATATAATTTACTAATTGCTGTACGCCTTGTACTGGCATCGCATTGTAAATACTAGCGCGCATACCACCGACTGATCGATGCCCTTTTAACGTAACAAGTCCTCGTTCTTTCGCTTTTTGTAAAAACTCACTGTTCAGCTCTTCTGACGGTGTTGTAAACGGAATGTTCATAAGTGATCGATACGTAGGATCAACTGGTGAAGTAAACAATTTTGATTCATCTAAGAAATTATAAAGAAGTGAAGATTTCATTCTATTTTGTTCTTCAATCGCAGATACTCCGCCTTGCTCTTTCAACCACTCTAGTACAAGTTTCGTTACGTAAATACTAAAGGACGGCGGTGTATTATATAAGGAGTTATTTTTACTGTAAGTTTCATAATTTAACATTGTCGGACAAGAGCGATCTGCTTCCCCAATTAAATCTCTTTTTATAATAGCAATCGTTAAGCCCGCAGGTCCTAAATTCTTTTGCGCCCCCGCATATATAAGACCAAACTTCGAAACATCATATCGCTCTGATAAAATATTTGAGGACATATCCGCAACGAGCGGCACTTTTTCTACATGTGGAATGTCCACATATTTTGTCCCCTCAATTGTATTATTCGTTGTAATATGTACATAATCTAGTTTTTCATCACTTAATAAACCGTCCAGTTTAGGAATCTTAGTAAACTTCTCTTGCTCGGAAGAAGCAATCACTTGTACTTCCCCAACTTTTTCGGCTTCTTGCAATGCCTTTTTAGACCATGAGCCAGTTAGTACGTATCCAGCTTTTTTATACGTATTCATTAAGTTCAACGGTATCATAGAGAATTGTAATGACGCACCGCCTTGTAAAAATAAAACTTCATACTCATCAGGGATGCTCATTAATTCACGAAGTAAGTTACTCGCTTCCTCTATAATACTTTGAAAATAAGAAGATCGATGACTCATTTCCATAATAGACATGCCTGTCCCGTTATAATTTAATAGCTCCTTTTGCACTTTCTCTAAAACTGGCAAAGGGAGTATTGATGGTCCTGCTGAAAAATTATAGACTCTCTCCATTACCCTCATAACCTCCCTATTTCTCATCGGATTATTTTTTAAACTTTCTGAATTATAACCTAAAATATAATATGTGGTCAATTTGTTTTCTATTATTAGGGCGCAAGACGCGATGGAATCGCTTGCAAGTGCAGACTTTTTTATGGACATATAAAAAAGTGTTAAGTACATAATCGTACTTAACACTCTAATAATGAAAGAATAATAGCTAATCGTTCGTAAAGAACCGATCAAAAATTTGATAAATAGCAGAGAGACCAATGAGCCAATAAATAGTGTCCACAAGCGCCGGCATAGAACCAAACCATTTCTCAACTACATTGTAATCTAACGCTACAAATAACCAATTCAAACCGCCAAGAATCACCAAAATTACTGTAAGGTAAGACAAAAATTTCATTATGATTGCCCCCTAGGTGATAAGATGGTGAAAGGCCTTTCACTAGAAATATATGTAGTAAACTTTAAAACTTACCTATTTTATAAAATTTATTTTCTGTACCACCCGTTAATAACTGCCTCTGCTTCTTTACTATGTATTTGATACGCATGTGTACTATCATTAGAGCCAATAAACCAAATTGAAAAACCTTTAAAATATGGTTTCGGTTCTAATACATCGCGGTAAGCACGCCATCCATTTAATTGCACATCCTTCGAAAACACATTTGAAACATCTGGATTCCATGGATTTTGTAATCCAAGTTCACGTGCTGGAACGTTAAATCCACCGAAGTAAACTGGCTTTCCTGTTGCATTATGTAATTGTTCCAATTGCTGAACAACATTTTGCCCACGATTATATACTGTTGTCGCAAATAAACTTTGCTTCACTTCTTCATATGTTGGATTTCTTTTTCCTGAAACTTCAAACCAACTGTCTATGCTAACAATATCCACCTTTTTTAAATACGGGCGATTGATTTTCTCTTTAAACTTCGCTTCATAAGAAGGGTCCCAGCTTGCTGTTAACCACCAGTTCATTTGATACAAAACATTTCCTTTATACTGATTACGAACAAAATCAATTGTATCGCTCCAGTATCCTTCTGCATACTCCATATTCACGAAATTAGAAGCAATCTTTAGTCCATACACATTGTATTTACTTGTAATGGAATTAAAAATATCTTGCAGAATAACCGTCTTCCAATTCCAGAAGAAATCATTAATGTTACTTGGGTTCCATTCTGTCTCTCCAACATTCCCCTGCTGAATATACGGGAACGGTTCCACTATAACTTGAATATTACGCTTTAATAATTCTTGAATTAAAATAATAGCTTGTTGCTTTTGCGCTTGATTAATTACCATGTTCGTAGAAGTCACATTTGGGATATCTACTTGAATCGGTACATTTACTGTATTTAAATTTAAACGCTCTACATCAGCTAACACTTTCGCTACATTTCCAACTTCCCATACTGTTACGTTTCCTGATTTGATTTTTCCAGATTGAACAGTATTTACATCTGCCTGTACATTTCCTTGAAAACAAAAAGAAAACAACATAAGAAACACTCCTAAAAAACTTATTAAACTCTTATTTTTCTTCACAACTTTCCCCCTATAATTTTTGGCTTTCTTGATTATTTTATACAACGTTTCATATATATTCCACAAAAAATCCAATAAATTTTTATTGATAAAAATGCTATTCATCCTTTATTCACATCTTACTCATACTAAGCTCCTAAAAATAGTAAGATAAATAAAAAAGGAACGGATTTCCGCTCCTTTTTTATCTTTTTACAATTATCAATCCATTTCCCTTTTAGGCTCTACCAACATGATATGGGATTCCTTTTCAGTGAAAGGTTTATGCTCAACGCCTCTCGGGACAATAAACATCTCGCCTTTAGAAATTTTCACCTGTCCATCACGAAAATCGATGAACATCTCCCCTTCAAGCACAATAAATAGCTTATCTGTATTAGGATGCTCATGCCATATAAAATCTCCATTAGCTTTAAAAAGCTGAATTTGATCGTCATTCATTTCACCAATCACTTGTGGATACCAATAATCGTTAATTTTAGATAACTCGTCATTTAGTTTAATAGGTTGGTAATGGATAATAATCCCTCCTCAATTTCAAATTCCACTATATTACAGTAATATAAGTAAAAAAGTCGTTATTACGCTTAAAAAGAAATTGCTCCGGCCAGAACTTTTCATTCAGATAGTACAAAGGAGTGATTTCAATGAAAGTACTTTCAATCCAATGTTTCCTTTAACTCTCCATAAGTATAGAACAGTGATTTTCAAATAAGAATGGACCCCTGTTGACATTAGTATGGATTATTGATGAACTTCTCGCGATATTTAGTAGGCGAAATGCCAACTCGCTTCTTGAAAACTCTACTAAAATAAAAAGGGTCTGCGATTCCAACAGCCTGCGCAATTTGTTGTACAGGCACATCACTTGTACATAACATTTTTTGAGCCATCTTTATACGATAGTTCAATAAATATTCTGCTGCCCCCATACCTGCATGCTTTCTAAACACGTAAGAAAGACGATTTCGATTAACATTATTTTGTTCTGTAAGTGTATGAATTGTAATATCTTTATAATAGTATTTACGAACGTAACTAGATATTCGTTCGAATAAAGTATGCGACTCATAATTGCTTTCTCTATTGAAAACACTTAATAAAGCTTCATTCAACGCTTCGCGAAACAGCATTTCGGTCTGAAACATCGAAATGCCTCCACGCTGATTATATACATCCCAAAGACGCATAAGTAATTCGACAAGACGAGGAGATTGTCCTGTTAATAATTCAAAATGCTGATGAGTAAAGCCAGAGTCTTCTCGTTCTGAATTGCTTATCCGATATAAAACAAGAATATATTCCCAGTTTATTTCACCAAGCATTTTATGGGCTAATGTCATTTTTGCACCCCCATGTATAACTTTTCCTGGGGAAAGAGTATACGGCGTACCATTAAATTGAAATTGCGTCTTCCCTGTAATTGGAAATACAAATCCTGGGAAAAAATCTGTAGACTCAGCAAAAGGCACACCTGGATTTTTAGCATAACGATATACTCCTTCTACTCGGAAAGGAGTATTGGCAAGATACTCTGCTAACTCATTCACGTCTAACTTCACAATACACGCCTCATTTCAATAATAGTTTTCTTGTAATTCGCGAGATTAATTGGTGTACATTCTGGGAAACGCTAAACTAAAAATAGTACATACAACTTAACAAGATCTGGTTATTAACCTATAAATATATTGTTTTTCATTTATTGACCAAAGTATCCTCCCTATATTATTGATAATGATTTTCATTGTAGTTTGATAAAAAAACATTTGTCAAGTTGGCTGGCCTAGAAAAATGATGAAACAAGGGGGATAGAGGAACAGTTCTGTTGCAAATAATACCTAGTCTTTGTTAACTAATTCCCCTCAAAACTGGAATGATCATGTTAATAGTTGTAATGACTTTATTAGTTACAGCACTTACAGCATGTGGAAATAATCGTAATCCTGAAGAAGTTGCTACAGCGTATTTCGAAGATGGAAACAGCCTACTATCAAATTAAATGATAGTAGGCTGGCTGTTAAAATTATTTAAGAACTGGGTTATGTTCTAAATGATAAGCTTTCATTATCAAAAAGAGTATTACTAGTTCCCTCCACAAACAAAAACACCCTATCACTTCGGTTCTAAATTTAGCACCTTCCCCTCTATCCCCTCCGTATTCAATGTAGTCGTATGATACGTGCCATTTACCCAATCATCTATTTGATCATGATACCAATCGCTTCTAAAATGGCCCGACTGTCCTGGCCCTACGATATGATAACCGTTTGACATATCTTTCGTATCAATAATGAATCTCCAAGACGCCCCGTGATTTACAATGCCGTTTTCGCCGTAACTCGCTGCTTGCACGGTAACTTGGCTCCCACCAATCGGAACTGGTTTCTCACGATTAAAAGCGAGTAATGCTAACATACTCGATGATTTCGAAATTGGATGTGTAAAAGCGAGTTGATGGTAATCGCCCCACTTCCACTCTCCAATATCGGGTCCATATTCCTTCTGCAATTTCTTCATTACATTCTCGTACGATGTATGCACAACTTTTGTGAAACCTCCGTACTTCGTAAACCAAACGCTATTTTCTCCCGCTACTTCTTTTCGAATCAATTCATCAACAACTTGTGACTTCCCTTCAAATAACTCCATTACATCTTTCGGTATTTCTTTTGAAAATAACGTATTTGAAATCTCTTTCATTAACAAATGGAATATTAATGGTGCCGCTTCATCTTTACTATCGTAAAAATTCCACTTTGTTAATTGGTCTACGCCTTCTTTCTCTACCTCATTTAAAGATGCTTTATTTAACTCTTTTAAAAATATAGGAGTAAACTCTTTCCCATATAAATTCTTTTGATCCATCTGTAACTCTTCTAAATCTTTCACCGTATACTTTTCCTTCTCTTGCAAAAATTCTTGAATACGCATTTGCCTATATGGCTGCGCCCACGTATTGCTAATATGATACGGATAATCATCATCAACAATTTTATTATTCGCAGTTGAAATAAACCCTTGTTTTGGATTAATTACTTTTGGAAGTTGATCAAACGGGATATACCCTTCCCATTCATATTCATCTGTCCATCCTGGAACAGGTAAGCTACCATCACCTTTTTTACGCACTGGTATATTTCCATTCGCTTTATAAGCAATTGTGCCATCGTTTGATGCAAACACAAAGTTTTGGGTTGGTGTATGAAAATCTTGAAGAGCGGTTTCAAACTCATTCCAGTCTTTTGCTTTGTTCATATTTAATACAGCTTTTAACTCAGCTGACGGTTCTAAAGCTGTCCACTTTAAAGAGAATACTGTTTTCGTTTTCTCCTTCCCCTTATCCGCAAACTCTGAAATTACTGGTCCATGCCTCGTAATCGTAACGTTATAAGGAATTGTCTTCCCGCCTTTTACTTTAATAGACTCGTCTACAACGGTAGCTTTCTCCCATTTATCGTTATACAGAAATTCATTTTCATTATTAGGATTTCTCTTCTCAATATATAAATCTTGCACATCAGGCCCTGTATTCGTAACACCCCACGCTATTTTGTCATTGTGTCCTAATATAACACCTGGTACTCCAGCGAAAATAACGCCACTCACATTTAAACCTTTCATTTCAAGTCTCGTTTGATACCAAATAGAAGGCGTCGCAAGAGATAAATGAGGATCATCTGCTAAAATTGGCTTACCTGACGCACTCTTCTCACCGCTCACAACCCAGTTATTACTACCGTTAAACTCCGGCGGAATTATCGTTTTTGAAAAACTTTGTGCTACGTCCACATTTGTATTTTTCAGTTCAGCTAGCAATCTAGGAGCATCTTTCGGATATGCAGGAAATAGCTCATTCGCTTGCTCTTTCGGAAGATTTTTCAGCGCCCAATATCGAAATGCCTGTCCGTGCCAATGTCCTCCTAAGTCAAACGCCATATACTTCCCAATCGTTAAAGTATCAACAATTGACCACTCAGCAGGTTCATAACCTAATATAGTAAACTCAACTGGTAATTTCTTTTCCTTTTTCGCCTCACGTATAAAAGCGTTCACCCCATCAGCAAATGACTGCAGGGCATCTTTCGCTTCTCCATTATATTGACTAACTGAAGCTTCGGCCGCTCGCCGTAAACCGAGTGTTCGAAACAATTTATCTCGGTCAACAGCTGCTTCCCCAACAACTTCACTTAACATACCAGAAGCTTGTCTTCTACTTAAGTCCATTTGAAACAAACGATCTTGCGCTTGTACATATCCTTGTGAAAAATATAAATCATGTGCATTTTCCGATTTAATATGCGGGACACCTTTACTATCACGCTTCACCGTAACAGCGTGTTGTAAATCCTCTAGCTTTATCGTTCCATCTATCTTTGGCATAGATTTCAGCGTATATATGTTCAAAAAAATCGCAGCGGAAATAACTAACAAAAGAACGATACTACTAGCCCAAATAAAAATTCTTTTTCCCCTTTTTCGTTTCTTCTTTATAACGACTTCCATATAACCACCCCTTTCTCACACTATTCGCTTCTATAGTAAAAGAACCTTTTAGACTAGAAAAAATCCTTATCCAAACTATGGATCATACGAACCAAATACTTCTCTCCTATGCATTCCTTCACTAAAATCTACTCGTCCTTTCTTACACCAATTCCTCAAAATCCCCTTCACATAAGCTAACGTTTTCTTATTATTTTCAAACGCAATTTTAAGTGCCTCTAACACTTTCTCTCCAGAAAGTCTTTGTATCCAATTCTTCAATTCCTTCACAATATATGGGGATAAACTACTAATATTTTGTTCATAAAACTTATAAACTTCACTATTTGGAACGTCCTCTTCTATGGTTTCCACCTCTATCTCTTCCGCTTCTTCTTTCTCTTCAATAACTACTTGTGAACTACTATTATCCTCTTCTTTTGGCATACCAAAATGCTGCAGTACTAATGGAATCTTGTATTCTTTTTCAAGGCATTTACGTAAAAATATATGTATGAACTCATTACTTTTTATAGTCTTTAACTCACGTAATACGCACTTCTCCACATTCGTATTTGAAATAGGGTTATAGTGTAACCAATTTATTATGAATACCTCTTTCGTTTCCGTATCATATAGAATCTTTCCATACTCAACAAACCTGTTTAGCAACTTCTCAACAGTCTCCATACTATAACCTGTTTCAAGCTCTGCCACACGCTTCGGTAATATGTAGATACCACATTGCTTCGTTTTCGTACCAGTTAACAAATATATGTAAAAATAACGCTCCTCTGGCGTTAAATCTAATATGAATTCATCTTGCCAAAAGTTCACCTGCACATTACGGTATACCGCCATATGTTTCCCTCCACTCTTTGCTAGTAAATAGGAAAATTTTAATCCTTCATTATAAAGATAGGAATGCGGGAATGGTTTTGGCATTCGAATTACAATTTTTTTACTACTACAACGCCGGTTTCATTTTTTCGCGCTTGTTTTGTTCTTGTAGTTGTTTTTGTTTTTGCTTTTGTTTTTTCTTAGTGATTTATTACTTGGTAGGGGCTTATGAGGGGCTTGGAAGGGCATTCTACATTACAATCTATCAAATACAATTGTTCTTCCTACTAAATAGGAGCTATTCCAAATTATTATTTTGGATAGCTCCTTTCAAATTCTTCTTATTTTTTACTTCTACCAATGTCAGCTTCTACATACAATTTCTTCTGCTATTTGCGGGCAGTAAAACTCTCATTTCAAAATTTGGTGAATAAACTGCTTGATTGCAATGCGAGTGGCCCTCACTGATTAAAGTTTCATTTTATTTTTGCATTGAATCTAACATCTTCACAATAAAGGCAGCCGCCTGACCACGAGTTGCTGTGCCTCGAGGATCAAACTCATTATTTCCAATACCATTAACTACCTTTAAACTATATAATCGTTGAACCGATTCTTTGTATGTTATTAAATGCTTATCTGTAAATGGTAATGCTACTAACTCACCTGTAATTCCTTTATATCGTAATGCTTTGTCAATCATAATAGATACTTCTTCACGAGTAATTGGTGAGTTAGGATCAAAAATCCCTTCACCACGACCATTAATAATTCCTGCACTTGCACAACGTTTAATACCGTCATGAAGTGATGGATGTGCCTCATTGATATCTACAAATGACTTATTTCCCTCTGGTAGTTTAAGAGCATTCGAGATTAATTTCGCAAACTCCGCTCTCGTTACATTTCGATATGGAGCAAATACACCATTGCCTTCGCCTTGCATAATACCTAGACTGTTTAATTTACGAATATGCCCTTCAAACCATCCACCTGTAATATCATCTTTTGGTTTTTGTACTTCTTCCTTAGGCTTTTGCACTTCTTCCTTTGGTACATTGTAGTTAATTTTAATCCAACTTGGGTCATAGAAAATCCATTCTCCAATACCTACTTTATACCAACCATTTTTAACCGCTAATACTTTGTAACGATCTCCGTTTGAAGCTTTACGTACAACACGATGTTCAATGCCCGCATCACTACGTACATTGATGCCACTACCATTTACCACTAGTTCCATGCTAGGTTCAGCTGGATTATTTTCATTTGGATTAAATGAGTCATTTTTATCTTGTAAAGGCGTATCAATCTGCGCATTTATATTTGCATACCACTGAATTCCTTGTACGAAACCAGCCCAATTACCTCGTGAAATTAAAATGTCAGGACATTTTTTCCCGCTCCATTGTTGATGCTTGTATATATGATCTGCACCAATTCCTTCTTTGTTCATTAAATAACCTGCAAGTCGTTTTGCATTTTCTAACGCTTTATTGTAATCACCGTCTTGGTTAACCGCAATCTCGATACCGATAGACTCCCTGTTTCCTGAACCATCTCCATCTCCTGCATGCCAACCATTTTCGTTTGTTGGTAAGTGTTGATAAATTTGTTTATCATCTACAGTAAAATGCCATGAAGCTGTTCGGAAAGTGCCTTCAGTTGCTTGCTTGTATAAATATTTCGCATGATTTTCAGCATTAGCACCAGCAGCTGTATTTGCGGTCTCATGGATTGTAATGTAACGTGCTTTCATCGGATTCGCAGGACGAATATCAGGATTTCCTGCTGGAACAATCCACTCCACAAATGGAACTCCTGCAAGTGTTCCATATTTCTTCGTACTCTGTGCACTATATTGAATACCTCTTGGCTTTGCAACAGGTTTCATTTGACGATCAGATCCATCATTTCGACCATCTACAGATTCAAATGCCTTTTCAATGTTTGAAATAGCTTCCTTTTCTGCTACTTGTCCCTTCTTAGCATCTTGCATTTTGTTTAATTCTTCTGTTTCAACATGTTTATGCTTATATTCTTCTAAAAGCATTTTTTCATTTCCAGATACTTCTGCTTCGTTAATTTGTACATGATCAGGAACTTCCAACTTGAAATTAGAATAATTTAATCCGCTCGTTCCGTGTTCTCCTTGGGCAATATTAAGTTGATCAGTTTGAGATTTGTTGATCTCTTCTGCTGATGCTGATAAAGGTACGCTCCCTAAAATCACTAGACTTGTTGATAGTGCGATTACTTGTTGTTTGATTGTCTTATTCATTATTATAATAAATACATACACACTCCCACCGTGTATGTATCTCAACCTCCCTTTATTGTCACATTAATTTTTAAAAATATGAATCTACTATGTAATCCTAATATATTTTCTTTTTATTTATATATTTAAATTATCATATTTTATACCCATTAAGAAAATATTTATATGTCATCCCTACAGATGAATTTCATCTAACATACTTTTTATAAAATTCATCAACAAACATTATTTTACAACTAATTACAAATACCGTCAAAATAATCAATTTAAACTTAGACAAATAACTGGCATACAATTTCATAATAAGAGATCCTATACTATCGAAATACATCTATTACAAATTCCCTTTAACGTTTTCAACAATCTCATTTATCGTATTCCGATCAAACTTATCACTAATTTCATATGACTCACGATCTCCTACGAATTGCACGCCTACGATATCATTGCGATCCTTACCGTATTGCACTTCAATAATAGATCCTCGCTCTATTTGTTTCCAAATGAGACCTGCTTTATCTTTATTATCTAAAATAATGCAGTCTTCAATATTTTCATCAATCCCAATTAATTTATTATCATCCATATATCCAATCTCGTATTGTTGCCGTTCTTTCGCTTTGCCACTTACTAATATACCTTTGCTACCATATGAGTAATCCATATAGTCCTTTTTCTCCGTTTGTACCGCTTTCGACTTTTGTGCTTCAGTTTTTTCAGCAGTCCCACAACCTGTAATAAGACTGATTGGGATAACCACTATTAATACGAATCTAGTAAATTTCTTTATCATTTGTAACCAACCTCATATATTTAATGCAAAACTCCATTTATTACTCTATTAAAGAATAACATGATATTAAGTAAACAGAACGAAAGATAACATATTATTTACATACTCGCACTTTAATGAAGGACTAGGCCATTTAAACCTAGTCCTACATAACTTTAACTTTGCTTCACATACTTAATTGTATGAAATGACGTCTCATTAAATAATTGCAAGTTTTCCCCATCATAATCTTGAACTTTATATGCTATTTTCTTTTTTTGAATTGTATCTTCTACACCGTCTACTAAACGTTTATTGAGATGTAAATAGATTGTAAAAGCTTCCTTATCATATTCCCAAGTGCCTTCAATATAATTCTTTTTATTTGGATACTCACCTTTACCATACGTTTCAAATGTCTTATCACCTTTTAGAATAAGTGACATAATGAAACCGTCTGTTCCTTTGAATCCCCAATTACCGATTAATTCCGTACCATCTTTCACATTCTTCATAACGTTATCCGTATTAATTCCAGCTTTCTTATCTAACTCTTTCAAATCTTTCACAGATACTGTACCGTCACCGATTTTAATATCCCCTTCAAGATCTTTGAATGCCTTAAGCCAGTAAATATCTCCTTCTTTCACTAACTTTTCGGATTTCTCCATTAACTCTTTATCAGTCTTATCGCCTTTTTCTCTTTTTTCTTTTCGGGTGAATACTTCATTTATTAAAGAAAAAGACTCTCTAAAATAACCAATTGCTTTTTCAAAATCCTTTTGTTGATTTACATACTCTGCAGGGGGATCTATCGACTCAAATTTATCTAACACTTTATTTAATTCTTTCACACTATCTACTATATCTGATTTCTTTTTCTTACCGTCAAAAACCTCTCTTGTAATATTGTTATGCTCCGCAAACAACTTATCAAACTCTACCCCTAATTTATACACTTTATTAGGATAGTCTTCCTTTGAAACTTTTTCTTTCTTACTATTAGACTTCGATTCTTTTACTTTAGACTCTTCCGTTTTCTCCTGTTTAGAAGTGTTCGTTTTCTCAGAAACTCCACAACCAAATAACAACATGACCGGAACTGCTACCCCTAGTAGTTTCTTTGCATTCATGACTGATTTCTCCTTCTACTTGAATGGATTACTCTTGCTATACCCATCCTCTTTTTTTATCTTGTAATTAAAGTTACAATCGCAATAACTCCTAGAATCGGTCCCCAATATTCCATTTTTATAAAAAATAATGAGTGCTTTTTGTTAAACATAACTTTTTCACCAGTTTCGGCATCTATATAAACTTTCCCATCTGGCTTATTAATATATTTACCTAAATACCAAGACATAACCCCTG
Organism: Bacillus sp. PK3-067; assembly: GCF_056738645.1. Lineage (NCBI taxonomy): Bacteria > Bacillati > Bacillota > Bacilli > Caryophanales > Bacillaceae > Bacillus > Bacillus sp. PK3-067. Next base: position 3,264,554 of record NZ_CP096490.1, read on the forward strand.
ATATAATAAACATTACCGCCATTGGCCAACTATGGTCTTGAAAATATGTAGCGTCCCCCGTTATAGATCCAAAGATAGCCTTACCCAAAAGAGTATTAATAATTACAATAATTGCGACTAAAAAACCCCAACCAGACCAAATAATCATTTATTTCTCCTCCTAAAGCATACAACTTTGTGCTTTATGTTAATTTGAACTGCAAACGAAAATGTTTAAAAAACCGAATATTCAGACGTTAATAATTATATTTAGCTTACATTCGATTCTAACTGTAATGTTCTAAATGCAAATGAACCAGATATAATTTGTAAAATTGTCGGAATAAGTAAAAAGAATAATGACATAAATAACATAACTATAGGAATCACAATCATACAAACTCCATAAACTTTATTATTAACCTTGTTTACTAAACACGCTAAAATGAACAACCCTATTTGAACCGTTAAAATAATAGAGTAATAAGCTAAAAGTTCGTAATCAACACCTTCCATAATATTAAACGCTACAACTATTAATATTATAGAAATAATAATTCCCAAAATGCCACCAATTAAACCTAATACAAATTCAGGTGTTCTTTTCAATTCAATCCCCCTTTTTTGAAAAACTAACAACTTGTATATTTTTCCCATTCACCATCATACCAAATATTTATTGGAAAAACTATACAAATCATTTTTATTCTACTGTACTTTACTTCTAACTATAGATAACTTGTAGCAGTTACAAAATCAAAAGCTTCAAAATTACTAACCGGTTTCGATACTTTTAGAAAGTAGACATACCCCTTGAATACAATTAGTATTAACATATGAAATACGAAAGGCTTAAAAAGGCTTTCACATGAAGAAAGGAAGTTGCACAACTATGGATTTTAAAACAGTTATGCAAGAACTTGAATCTCTAGGTAAGGAACGAACGAAAAAAATATACATATCTAACGGTGCGCATGAGCCAGTATTCGGAGTAGCTACAGGTGCCATGAAACCAATCGCTAAAAAAATAAAATTAAATCAAGAATTAGCTGAAGAACTTTATGCCACAGGCAACTACGATGCTATGTACTTTGCAGGTATTATTGCCGATCCAAAAGCTATGAGTGAGTCTGATTTTGATCGCTGGATAGACGGAGCGTATTTTTATATGCTATCTGATTATGTTGTAGCAGTAACTTTATCGGAGTCAAATATTGCGCAAGACGTTGCTGATAAATGGATTGCAAGTGGGGACGAGCTTAAAATGTCTGCCGGCTGGAGTTGCTACTGTTGGCTATTAGGAAATCGCAAAGACAATGAATTTTCCGAAAGTAAAATTTCCGATATGCTTGAAATGGTGAAAGATACAATTCATCATTCTCCAGAACGAACAAAATCCGCTATGAATAATTTCCTAAACACTGTGGCAATCTCATATGTACCACTACATGAAAAAGCAGTCGAGATTGCAAAAGAAGTTGGTATAGTTGAAGTCAAACGTGATAATAAAAAAAGCAGTTTGTTAAATGCTTCTGAAAGTATTCAGAAAGAACTTGATAGAGGAAGACTTGGTTTCAAGCGTAAGTATGTAAGGTGTTAAAAGTATGAAGGTGTCAATCTAGGAGAGATTGACACCTTTTTAGTGGACATTACTAGACTAACGGAGCTGCAAGTTAAAGGGAACCAATCATTCATCTCCCACTATACATCTCAAACTTCTTCTTTCAATTTATATACCCTATCTCTTTTCTCATCATCTTTGATAAAAATAAGTTTTCCTTCTGTAACAAAACCTTCTAATAGTAAACATACTTGTCCATATGCTTTAGGCTTATTCGTAGTGAATCTTTCATCGGGTATTTTACCAGATCGTATTAATCGTTCACATAGCTCAAGCGCACTTATTTCTTCAGAATCAATTAATTCTAAAATATCTTTTTGTAATGGTGATAAAGGGGCTGGTACCTTACATACCTCAGCTACCTCCACCTTTTCTTTTTCTTCTTCAAATAAATCTTCAAATGAAATTTGATTCATTACATCTGTTCCTTTCTAACGATTGATTTGTATAATATGAACTGAATCCTATAGCGTATTTATTATTATGTATTGCTTACCTTTTTTCATAAATCTCAAACTCATGTACATCGTTTCATATAGTATGTTTTGATTATACCAAATATATGTTCTGTTTTCTATTGTAGAATTTTCATAACAGAAATGAAAGTAATAGTGAACATTTTTCTTCTCTTTAGTTGTATAAAAAATCACGCAAAAAGTTTACATAATAAAATTATAGTGCTCTGTTAAATTTCTACGCTAAAACGCAAAAAAACACTCGTTGCCTTTAATCGACAATCGAGTACTTTAAGTTCATCTATTTTTAAGTAGCATAAATTGGTAAGTTTTGTAGTAACAGTATGACACCTTTTACATGTCATGACAACTACTACGTTAAAACTTACGAGTTTGTACGAGTTCGTTAATTTAATATACATTCCATGCGTTTTATATTCATCACACAGTAAAATGTCATCTCGCCTAAGCTCGTACTTCGTTTTCTATTCTATCATTGCACACAGTACTCCATGATGGTACAACCATCATGGAGTATCAATTTTCAAACACCCTATTATTTTTTCTATCCACTTCACATAAACTTTATTTTTTTAATCATGTAATTTATTTAAAAAATCAGTAAATGTATCTGCAATGTAAAATACATTCTCTCTTGCACGTTCTTCCACTTGTTCTTCTGTTAATCCTTCTTCTCGCAGCAACATTTCTTTTTCACCAGCATTTTCATGTTCCCAAAATACCACAACAGGGTTATTTTTGTCATTTTTATAGTCAAAACATATTAAATTTCCCGCTGGGTCAAAAGCAAAAGGAACTAATTCTGCTGGTAGTGTATCCTTGTAATCATCAAATACTTCCATAATATTTTCATCATCTTCCATATCGTAACTTAATAACGTTCCAAAAACCTTTCTTTTCCCTTCAACTTCAAACACCTCTGGACTAACATGCGCTCCATTATTATTCATCACACATTCTATATAATCTAAAGGAAAATTAATGTTCAATTCCTGTTCAACATTCTTTACATCTTCTCGTATAATAGGTTCATCTGGTGATCTCCATTGTACCTTACTCATCTGATTCCATCCCCCCATAATGCATTTCCACCTAAATGGTTAACTTTATGCGTTTTAGACACTACTAACTGCATTTTACCAGGTACTTGATGATCCATGTCTATCTAATAAAAAAGCACTCGTTGCCTTTAGTCGGCAATCAAGCACTCTAAATTCAAATAATATTTTCAAAGAGTTTAATTTATTGATTATATAAGACACACACGGAACCAATAGCAATTTTTCAACAATATTATTTTGAATTAATAATTGTATTAAACGGTTCTTAATTCAAATACCCTCTATTTTAAGCCCTAAAATCAGTTAATCAGTACTAGATATTTTCAATATATCCCCTAATTCGCCTAACAGTTCTATGTTTTTTAAAGCCAACTCAACAGGTATGTCTTTCATTAACACGAATGGTAATTGTTTTGATCCTTTTAATAAGTCAAACAATCCCTTTTTGATGATAAATACCTCTTGTATTTTCTTTAAATCCATAGCCCCTCCTACTGGTGGACTTACCAATATAAGATTACACAGTTTTTCCTTAAACACTTCCTGTTCTTCGTCCACACAGTCAATATCTATCGCTCCGTCATTTATCCACTGTATTAAATTCTCACTTACTGTGGTTGCATAATTCGGATCCATAATCCCCGAATCAACTTGTACTAACTCTGTTGCGTTTTCATTTGCAGTCATTAACAGTATTTTGCCTCCACCATTACTTCCTACAGCAACATAACCCTTTGCATATTCATGGACTTCATATGTTTTATTCATTTCATCTATTATATCCACTCCAAATATAACGACTCCATTATCGGACACAAAACCATTTGTATGCTTTAGTAATTGTTTATAAGCATTAGGGAGTATTAATCCCATTTCCTCTTCAATTTTTTTAATTTCATTTTCATCAACTGGAGAATATAATTCATAAGTCGACAATTTTTGAACATTTATCATTTAAATCCTCCTAATCCATCAAAATATCTATATGCTTCTCGCATTACTTTTTTTGCTACTTTTAAATCTACACCCACTTCAATCATTTCTTTATAGCTAATATTAAATTCGTATATTATATCCGTACTAAAACCTTCATTCCTTCTTCTAGCTCTTTGAAGAGCGGATATTATAGCATGTGGTTCACCAGAGGTAGATTTGAGTAATATTGATGGTGCTTGTCGACTGCTATAATTATTACCGCTTGTTTTAGCCCATATCTTAGCCCATTCATCTTGTATTGCATGATGCGCTTGTACCAATCCATCATTTTTGGTATTCCGAAAACCTAGAGCACGATTCTTATTTGGACTCATTTTTTTATACAAGTCAACATCTTCAACAATATAACCTCCATTTTTAAGTTGACTCCTAGTGGACCTTTGCGGAAATGCAATACCAGCCCTTTCATTAATATTAGCATGGAGCTGTTCAGAAGTTAATTCGCCATATTTCCCTCTCAAATATTCTAATCTGGATTCTCCCGTACCCTTAACCCCACCACTCTCCAAATTCGAGATCCTACTCTGAATACTCGCCTTCGAGGCATCATGGGCTTCTTGGAATTTCCCGCTATAGTTCGTTCCAGATCTAACGACACTTCCATCTGGCATTATTTCTACACCTTTAACGAATGGGGTTACGGTTTCCGTGTCCACAACTTTTACTAATTATATAATACTGGTAATTTATGTTAACTTTAATTTACAAAAATATTTTTTAAAATTTTATAGTATGCCTATCTATAAAAAAAGCACTTGTTGCCTTTCGTAGACAATCAAGTGCTTTAAGTTCATATGTTTTTAAGTAGCATAAATTTGTAAGATTTATAAGATCTGTAAGTTTTGTATTAACATTACGACACCTTTTACATGCCATGACAACTACTAAGTTAAAATTGACGAGTTTGTACGGGTTCTTAGTTTAATATACTTTCCATGTGATTATATTCATCACCCAGTAAAATGCCATCTCACCTAAGCTCGTACTTCGTTTTTTCGACGTACAATGAATTAGAGAATCTATTCAAAGTTGTATAAACTCTACCTACTAAATTAGGATTTTTTTGTTTATATAAAAACTTTGCAACAGAACCTTTAAACTAAACTTCAAATCCAATTACTATCCATTCATCTACAATGTCCCAAAAATTTATATTATATCTAGGCTCTTTATTCGTCCACCATAAAGTCGCATTATCATTATTAGAATTCTTATAATCTACTGCAACATAACCACCCATACCACTTTTAAAGAAACCAAAAGTAGTTTGTAAATCAATTTGTAAAGGTTCTTCTAACTCCTCAATAATACCCCATTCATCATCATCAAAAAAAGTTACATTTTCTAAAGGAACTAAACCCATAGATTGACTCGCATAAAAATAGAAACCATTATGAACAGTTCGATAAAAATTTCGTATTGTTGAAGGAATCTTATCCCAAGATTTTTCTAATTCTTCATTATTAAACTCATCTTTGGGATTTCCCCCTTCATAATATAGAATTTCCCCATTATCTGTTTTGATAGTGTATAAAATTGAATATCTACCATTTGTGTTCATAAGCTCTACTTCTTCAAGGTGCTTAGACAAATAAGAAATAGTGTTTCTTAATTCCACTCCTACTTGCTCTTTCCATATCGATAAAATACTCTCAACTCTCTTGTCTACATTTTCTTCTTGAAACAATTCATACCATGAATTTGGTATTTTCCCACTATCAAGTTTATTAATCCCATGGCATGATATAAGTTGTGCATTTCTTTTATATTTTCTTAAAAAACCAAGTTTTTGTTCCATAATTCTATCTCCTTTATTTATCTATATCCTTTTTATTTCCTTCAACAAAATCATCAATTTGTTTTTGTAATTTCATTTCTAATTTTTTTTCCTTCTTTATCATTTCTTCTCTAAACTTAGGATCAACTTCAATTTTTTCTTTCTTATAAATTGTCCAATCAGAATAAGATTTAGACCCCTTAGATTTATTGGCTGCTTCACTTAATCCTAGAAAATTCTCTTCATTATTTAAAACCTTAAGTTGTTGTTCTTTCGTTAATTTATAAAATTTTTCCATATTTGCTATATTTTTCATTGATACGATATGATCAGCTTGAAGCCTGTCTGTAATATACTTACCAGGTAAAGCAGGGTCAGGCGTTCCTATTTTATCCTCAATGCCCTCATTAACTTTTTCCCGTAGCTTTGCAGTAGGCGTTCCATCTCTTAATTCATCATATAATTCCTTTGAGATTCTTCTTTCCCCGTATCGAGGCGGTGTTCCAATATCACCCGTACCCTTAACCCCACCACTCTCCAAATTCGAGATCCTACTCTGAATACTCGCCTTTGAGGCATCATGGGCTTCTTGGAATTTCCCGCTATAGTTCGTTCCAGTTCTAGCGACACTTCCATCGAGCATTATTTCTACACCTTTAAAGATTGGGGATACGGAGTCCACACCTTTTGCTAGTTTAATTTCAATTATATAATACTTGTAATTTTTGTTAGCCTGAATTCACAAAAAATAATTTCTAAAAATTTACAGCATGTTTATCTATTAAAAAAGCACTCGTTGCCTTTCGTAGACAATCAAGTGCTTTAAGTTCATATGTTTTTAAGTAGCATAAATTTGTAAGATTTATAAGATCTGTAAGTTTGGTATTAACAGTACGACACCTTTTATATGTCATGACAACTACTACGTTAAAACTTACGAGTTTCTATCAGTTCGTTAGTTTAATATGCATTCCATGTGTTTATCATCATCGCCCAGTAAAATGTCATCTCGCCTAAGCTCGTACCTCTTTTTCTATTCTATCATTGCACATAACACTCTATGATGGTACAACCATCATGAAGTATGTACTTTTTAACAGCCTATTTTAAATTGCAACGTCTTGATAACCTACTTCAGTTACTTTTTCATTTAGCAAACGAATCCCTAGCCCATTTTCTGTATCCCATGTACAATTAAATGTAATTCCAATATCCCGACCGTCAAAAATACCTGCATAGGGAACAACAATCCCATCTAAACTTATCATTTCTAATATTTCATTAGTTGTTTCAACTAATGGATAGTTTTCATTTACTTCAATATCATAACCTAGTTCCTGACGCTCTTGTTTGTAATAGTCTAATATTGATTGCAAAAAGCTTTGTTGTAATTGTTCCCAATTTTGCATGAGTGAAGTATATGCTACATATTGTTCTTCATCAAACTTACCATCCTCATCACCTTTTACTATTAGTGCTATCTCGACTTCATTTCCCAAAAATTTAATGCTAGTATCCTTAGACCACACAAAATCATATTCAAGCTCACCAAAAACCGCATCATTTATTTTCATCTTACTTCTCCTTTTTATTTTTTAGCAAATCCTCCTGGCTCAAACGCCCCTGCGTTTATCTCACCTACTCCACCAAGATGCCCAAATCTTTTATTTATCTCTGTCGGTACAAGTTGCATTATTTTCACATCATTTACTTCATGCCATGTTAATTGATTTTTTGTTCGATATTTGTCTATGTCTTTCGCGGTAATCCCACCAGGTTCCATTCCAAATTGGCGAGCTAGTTCAACTGAGTCATTTAGCTTATCTGCTAACTTTTGGTCTGCTTGAGCAAAATTGTATGTCCTAGCCTTTGTACCATAATTTCCTTTTCCTCCAAGCATATAGTCAATTTCAATTTGAGCCTTTGATACTGGTGAAAAATCAGGAACTCCGTTTTTATATTGAATACCTTTAATGCCAGCTTCATCTAATATACGTTTCAATTTAGGGTCTGGTGGTGGTTTAAGCGTACTTAAAGATTCTCCTCTGATTCCTTCAAATTCAACCTTCGAATTAATTGGTGAAGGTGTCTGATTATACCTTGCTTCATAAGAACTAGCAAAATCAGTTTGTCTAAAAGCAGGTGGAACTTCAGCCTCTCTATTACCCGTACCCTTAGTTAAAACAAAAAGCGGTAACTGGGTTACCAATTACCGCTTACTCTTCCTTACTTACAAGTATTCTCCCAATTAAAGTTAAATACTTCTTCAACATCATTTTTCATTAACTTTTGTAATTATACATCAAGCCCATCTGTTACTTTCCCTTCGCTTACTCAAAGCTAGGTAAAATAGTTTATTAAATGTACAATTCTACAAAACTTTTCCTTGTTTCAAAGATCTAACAAAATAAATTAGAACGTAAACAAGTCATAAAAAATTATTCTCCTGGTAAATGAATATTGATGAATATGTCAGTATCATTTAATTGACTGGAAACTACGTTCAGAAATTTCATTCCATTTTCCGAAATACTATGTTGAAATTTTATATCAATTATTTTTTTCTCAAAGTTGTCTCCATAATCTTTAAAATACTGCTTATCTTCAATATACACTAAGTAATTATTAATTTTTTCTTGTAGTACGTCTAGATGCATGTCTTCATATTCCCAATCTAGATAGTCTATTATTAACAACTTTAGATTTTTACCTTCTACTCCAATTGCATCTATCTGATCCACATCTATAACTGCCATATTTTCTCCTATCCTATATATGTCTATTGCAATAATCTACAATGTACTCATATATATTTTTTTCTTCATTAATAAATCTTCCATATTCGTGTTTTTCTATTAGATTTTTTGCAATACTTTTAGCTTCTTTATACTTTCCTGTATTTATTAATAATAACATATCAACAAGGTTACAATCATAAAGTTGATTTTTATCCGAAGATTTCGAGAAAGAAAGGAAATCATCAAAACCTTCAAAAGACTCTACAGTCTGCTCCAAATATTCACAGCATTTACCTATTAATTCATTAGCAACATCTCCTAAACTTTCTACATCACCATATTTTACATCATTGTAAAAAGCCTCAAATCCGTCAACTTTGTATGCACCGTTTGCTCGTAATCCAATAGGTTCATTACTATTAGATTCCATATTAAAAACTTCCCAAAAAATATCATCTGTTATATATGGCTTCACATACCCTCTAATTCTAACAATATCATTTTCCAAACCAGTCGCACCAATATGCATATATATAAAATATTGTCCTATTTTCTTATAATAAATTCCACCTCTTGATTTTAGTTTATATTTTTTCAATTCTTTTTTTATCGAGGCACTAATCCTCTTATCTAAATCTTTTCTTTTAAGTTTCATATTATATCACTCCCTTATGTTGGGTCTAACGATTTTAACAGCAGTCCCAGGCGGAATCTCGACTCCATTAATAAATATTCCCTTCCCTTCTCCTACAATAACTCCTCCACTTTCAAGTAATTCCACAAATCCATCTCTTTGATTTGAAGTTAGTGGAGCTGTAGCAGAAGATTTATATTCTTCTATTAACAATGCTCCTGTTTTTTTATCATATCCAATTGCATCTACTCTAATTTTTGTTCCGTCCTTAGTTACAATTGTTATCTGTTCTTGAACATCAGTAGCCACTTTCTTAAATTCATTTATTGCTTCTATTTCAAAATCTCTTCCTTGATTCCGTAGTTTCGCCCACTTATCAGAAGCTTCTTTCCAATCTAATCGGTCACGAATATTTTTACCAGATTTAGTATTTCTATTTACATAATCTTGATACTTAGATTCTAATACATCATCAAAAAATTTCCCACTTGAATCAAGTCCAGCGACCTTATTACCAGTATTATCTACTCTTTTACTAGCAAGAGAAGCTTCTACACCCTTAATCTTATCATCTATAATCTTATTACTTTCTGTATGATGCTTATTCACCCAGCTTTGGAAATCTGTACCACCTTGTTTAGATATTAGTAAGCCATTTCCGTCAACTTCAAAACTTGCCGATTTGGCTGTCCTATCATCTATGCTTTTGGCTATTTTTTCGCCAAGTTGATACATCTTTTCATTTCCGGATTTCTCCATTTTAAGGCTTACTAGTTTCAAACGGTCAAGCATAATAGCTTTATTATCACGCAATGATTGTACCACATTTTTACCCAAATTTGGATTAAAACCAGGCATTCCTTCTTTGAATTTTAATAATTTCGCTAAATCAGCTAATTCACTCGTGCCTTTGAATGCTTTTACTCCTTTTCCTACTGCTCCAACAACTGGGATTGCATCTAATCCGCCAAAAATGATGTTTCCTACCCGCTCTTCTTGGCTCAATTTCCTATGTGTTCCCCAGTCTTCTCCGTCGATACCACTTTTTATTTGTACAGCGCCGTATACTACTGCGGCAGCGGCCCCGAGTGGTGGACAAAGGATTGTTGTGATGATGATTCCTACGCCTATTCCTATGTCTCGCACCATTTCTAGTTTTTTCTGTTCATCTTCTATCGATTTGTATTCAAATCCTCGTGTGGATGGGACTACTTTCTTGTATTCTTCATAATTTAATTTTGCATCTGGATTTTGTTTTTTTAGTTCTTTGTATTCCCCTCTCAGTACGTTATCAAATGCAGGTGAATCTCTAAAAATATCTTCTACTGTTATTTTATCTTTCTTCTTCTGTATTGTTTGTGGTACACTTCCGTAGCCTGCATGCGCACCTGGTAATACTGTCGTTGTTGTAGAGCCAATTCGGTTATTTGTTTCAAAACTGAGAATAGATGTATCTCTCATTTTTTGAGCGAATTTATCCATTTCTACTAAAAAAGGTTTATCTATATGTTCAGACACCAATCGCCCTGCTTCTCCGCAATATTTTTGTAATGTCGTATAACTATCAAGTAATTCCCCGATTTTTTGCGATTGATCTTTAGGATTAAAATGTATACTACCATCCGAGTCTAAATCTCGTATTCTTCCATCAATTCTTTTTAATGATTCATTTGCTTCCCGTAATTTCATGAGTGCATCTTTTGTAATTCGATTCATACCACCCCCCATGTTTTGCCATGGTTCAGGTCTATATTTCACATCCATCTCGTTTTCATCCCCCCAGCCGTATGGTGATTTCTACAACTTACTTAATATTTCACGTAATTGTTCGTCCTTTTCAAGCATTTCTACACATACATTCCCTACAACTGTCGCTGACCTAGAATAGTGTTCAGCCAATTCTAGTGTTTTGTGTAATATATCAGGATATTTTTCAATTACTCTCATCGCTTCACCTTTTTGATAAAAATCACAGCTTAATAAACTCTCAATATTCGTTCCAATGACGTCTACATGGATTTTATATATATTTTCTAACTTCATTACTATATCTAGTAGTTCTTGAAAATTAACTAATACTTCTTCTCCACCACCAGAACCACTATCTCCCATTGATACTTGCATTATTGAATACCTCCTAACGAGAATTGTCTCGGGTCAATTAACTTTTTATATGGCATTTTTAACACGTCATACAATTTCTTATTAACCGCATAGAGGCTCACCCAGTCATATCGATTACGATCTACATCTATTTGAACGAAATCTTCTCCTTCAGTGAAATATAAGAAACATTCCCATTTTCCTCCTCTATTACTTCGAGGCCTCGTATACGTTTCTATCGCTATAACGTTTTTATTTGATAAATCTTTTTCCTCAAATGTTTGTTGTTCTTCTTCTGTCATTCTCTTTGAGAAAAATGTATCTTCTATTTCCCTCGGTTCTCTCAATAAGAAAGGGATGCGTGTTAATAAGGAAAAATATACGTCTGGCTTTGGTATGTAGTCGATCTCGTATTTTTTATTTGGTTCTATTTCCGTTAATACAGCCACTCGGTCTTTATCCTCTTTCAAAAAGCCAATTAATACATTATTCATTCTCGTGTATTCATGACAACTTTCATATTCCTTTAATAGTTCAATTATTTGAAAAGCTGCAGGGGTAATTCCATTTTCACTTGTAAGTAGGCCTTTTTCTTTTAAACTCGTAGTTGCTTTCGTGACACATTCTGCATCAAGTAAAATAATTGCGTCACGGTTTGGCAATCCAAATATATCGGTAACCCCAGCTGCACCTGCGAGAACATATAATTCAGCAGGTGCAAAACTCATTTCTTTCCCCATTCTTTTATCCCTCGTTTCTCCATCACAGTTGTTTTATCGCCATTACTTCCGATTTATCTCCGTACGTTTGAATGCTTTTATCTAACTCTTTCAAAGCTTTCGTATGTCCTTCAAATGCCTCTACCATTTCTGAATTATATTGAATGATCAAATCAAGATAACTTAAAAATGCATCTCTCGTTTTTCCATTCCATTTCGCACCTGTGACATATGCTTTTAAGTCTTTCGCTTGGTTTAAAGAATCCTTCATACCATTTTCAATGTTTTGTGCGTAAGAAATGGCACTTGCAGTGTTACTTCCTATAATTTCAACCTCTTTACCACTCATGTTGGTTCCCTCCATTCTTTGTATGCTTAATGGATAAGTTTTTCAAATTCCTTTTTCTTTTCTTCAAAAGCCTTGGTCGCTGCAGCGTATGCTGACGCTTTCTCTGATTCTGCTTTCGCTTTATATTCCAAATACTTTGCATAAGCTGTACTTTTTGCAGATCCAACATCGCTTAATGCACTTTTAAAATAGGATAATACTGTATTTAAGTCTTCATCCTTTTCATGACGTTTTTGTTCAAATTCAACTGCCGGAATTTTATTAGCTTCTAAGCCATTACTTTTACTCTCATACTCTCTCTTCGCTGATTCAGCCTCTTGAATGAATTGCTTTAACTCTCTTTCTTTATCTTTTAAATAATCATGTAAATCATCATACCGATCTCGTTTCCTCGCACTTTCTGTAAAACCAGACGCATTTAAAAAAGCATTGTATAATTCATCTAACATCTTTCTCCCCCTTTAGCGCAATAACTATGTAGTTAAATTCGTATATTTAAACATGAATATTCATTACATTAAGAATTAACAAATAATTATTTTTACATATTGCTATTTTATCAAAGGGATTTTAACATTTCCATATTTTATGAATGGCTTTCGCATTTTTCTTCAATAAAGTGAAACTTTAATCAATATGACTATGTATTTATGTGCAGAAATAATAAAAAACACTGCCAGGCGCAGTGTTTTTTATTATTACCTTTTATCCAATTCATTCGTATTAAATCCTTGCTTGAGAGTAAGACCAGTTCTTTCTTATTTCATCAACAACTATTTCTGGATAATCCCAATGAAGCGTACGAGTAGGCTCCCGGACTCGTTTTACTATTCCTTGGGCTGTTTTGTTTCTATATTCATTCCAATATTTTGGCTCAGTCGCGCTTAAAAGAACAATAGAAAAAGGATCTGATATGAATATCAGATCCTTAACTTTAATTTCTTAATACATACATCTTTTTACACGATAACTGGTTCATACGTGCTCAAATTATCATACTCAGTTTTTACAATACTAGGCGGAAGGTTAACACATCCTCAGATTCACCTTTTCCTGTAGCAGTGCATAATGTTTAATAAAATTACAGCATATTTTTACTTACCAGACTTAATTTTTTCGTTATATTCTTCTAAAGTTAACCCTTTTTCTTTTAGATAAACAGCAACTTCTTTTCCTACATAACGATAGTGCCATGGCTCATACTTAATGCCAGTAATATTCTCTTTATCTTTTGGATAGCGGAGAGTAAACCCATATTCTGCAGCATTCTTATCTAACCATTTGAATGCATCGGTAGTTTCAAATTTTGCATTTAAATCTTCTACAGTATTCTGCCATTCAACTGAAATAATGTCTAACGCTAATCCAGTATGATGTTCACTTGCACCAGGATACTGAAGATATTCCAATGCCTTAGCACTAGCCTCTTTATCCGACAAGCCTTGAGATTTATAGCTTTTAACTGAAGCATCATAATAAGTTTGTTGTAATTTTATAGCTCGATAACCTGATCTTAAATAAAGATTGATTCCCTCTTTTTTTGCAGCTGCTACCATATCCTGATAAGAAGTTGCAATTCTACTATCTATTTTCATATTTGGCTTCGCATTTTGGGTGATACTTGTTAATTCAATTCCTAGTTCCTTTGATAACATATGCTCTCTATTTACAAGGATAATTCTCCAATCATTAACATCAGAGATAGGTAAAACATCTTTTTTCTTCGCATGTATTTCATTTTTATTTTTATCGTTATTATTAGTAGTTGCCTGAGATGTTTGCTTTCCACTACAAGCAGCAAGACTCCATCCCATTGCTAATACCAATGCTAAAATTATAAATTTTTTAATTGTATCTCATTCCCTTTTTGTTTATTAGTCTTTATACCAATTTCCCAACACGTCTCTAGGAATCTCCTTGAAATCCTTCAAAGAAACGGGGCCGACAAATTTTTTAATTCCATGTTTTTTAGAATTTTCATCCGAATAATCTTTTAAAAATTGAATTTTAAATTGTTTCTTACCATCAGCATAGTCGGTTACTGTCGGTACGATTGCCGCTTGTCGTATACCAAAAGTTTTATCTTCATACTTAACAAATTGTACATAAGATAATCCTCCAACCAATGTTTCTAATTTTTCTTGCGCAGAAATAAGATTTCCAAGAGAATAATAGATTAGCGTTTCATGTCCATCTTTATTTTGTTTCCACTCAATTGGTTGAATTACATGTGGATGATTTCCAATTACTACATCTACACCTAAATCTGTTAAATATTGAGCAACTTCTTTTTGTTGCTTTGAAGGTGTTGAGGTATATTCTACTCCCCAATGCACCATAACAATCACCATATCAGAGCTACTCTTCGCCTTTTCCACATCATTTTGTATCGCTTTTTTATCAATTAAATTTAAAGCCCAAGACTTATCAGCTGGAATTTTAATTCCATTCGTACCATATGTATAATTGAGTAACGCAAAACGAATACCATTTTTTGTAATCGTTTTTATTTCATTACGCTCGTTTTGACTCTCATTAATACCTACCGGGATAACATCCGGATATTTCTTCCAGTATTCTCTTGTATTCGCAACACCTTTAATACCCATATCCATAGCGTGATTTGTCGCTTGCGTCACTATATTGAATCCAGTGTCCACTAAAGATTGGCCTACTTCTTCAGGTGTATTGAAAGTCGGATATCCTTGTACTTTTAAATTATTTCCGGCAATCGGAGTCTCCTGGTTCACTATAGCAAGATCGCTTGATTTAACAGCTTTTTTGATATTTTCATAAATATAATTATAATCATATGAACCATCTTTTTGTTTGCCATCTTTAATTACTGCGTCATGATATAAATTATCACCCGTTGCTATTAAATTCACAACCGATTGTACTTTTTTATCTTCCGTAAAATTAGGAGACTGTTGGATAGGACTTTTCTCTACCCAATTCGGTGCTTTTAATGATGTATCTATATTGGATTCAGCCGGTGGTAATGAAGCTTTAGATGTCTTAACATCTGTATTACCACAAGCGGTTAAAAGCACTAAAAAAATAAGACATACTAAAAAAAACTTTTTACTTTTCTGTAAAGTATCTAACATGTGATCCTCTTTTCTGTTTTATTCCTTATAACCTGTTCTAACAAATCATTCTTTAAAAAAACGTATTTTGGTTTTACCCTTAATTATGGAAGGACACTCTGTTACACCTGCTTCGGAATATATTAATAATTGTTTTCCGCTTTCTAGCAATCTATCGATTCCATCAGAAGTAATAGATTACTAGAAAAACATAATCCATCAGGATGTCGACTAGTTTGATATACCTGTTCCAATTGCAGTAACTCGTTTAATATTTAAACAAGATAGGAGAATCGTTCATATAGCCTCTTCTCTCGCTTTATGTTTAAGGTGCCTCCCAAAAAGGGGATCGTTGCTGTACCCCTTTACATAGTGCGAAATTTTTGCAACTAATTTCTTTCATTCAAGCGACAAACATTATACCGATAACAATAAGTAAGACCCAAGAACTTATTTTACCAATATACGAAAAAAGTAGCAATCTTTTGCCCCATATAAAGAAGCCAATTAGGAGAAATGAACGAGAGATTCATTCTATTCAATTCCTTCATTGATTAATAAAAAAACAAGCCACCCAACTATTGGATGGCTCTATACTATAAAGAGAATTTGTTATTGGATTACTTCAATTTCCCTTCAAAAACAATCTTCCTACCGCACGGCTCAACTACTGTTTTGCCGTCTTTCTTTACTTCATGAAAGATTGGCTCTTCCATACGACGAGACGGAGCGTAGCCTTCTTGTTCCATACGTGCTAAGCAGTCTGTAATTGTTTCATTTTCAAGTACTTCAAATTTCTTTTTATTAGGTTGTTTTGTCATGCCCTAACCTACTTTCTATTTTTCTTGATGCGAATTGATTTTTCATGTAGACCATATATAACATTGCGAGAATTCCCATTATAATCATAACCGCAATAAAAAAGCTTGTATACTGTATTTTTTCTATAAATACGCCGCCTAATACAGGTCCCATAATACTTCCTAAACTAAAAGCGATTCCGGATAATATATTACCTGCCGGTAGTAAGTGTCTCGGTAATAAGTCAGTCATAAATCCAAGCCCTAAAGAGAAGCACGATCCAATAACCATACCCGCTAAAAGCATGCAGGCAAAGACAATCCAGTAATATTGATCAAATACGGCGGCAAGTAGAAAAATGCCCGTACTTATGCTAAACGTCCAAGTTAATATACGGTCCCTTCCGTATTTATCACTTAATATACCGAGCGGAATTTGTGTAATAATACCCCCAACTGCAAATGCTGGTAACAAGAAGGATACATCTGAAACAGACCACCCTTTACGAAGTGCGTATACTGGTAAGTTACTGTTTAACATTGCTTCAAGTACGCCATATGCAAGTGGTCCCAGCAGTGCAATCCATCCTAATCCAATAACTTGTTTATAACGAGAAAATGATGATTCACTCTTCGCTTCTCTTTCATCTTGCGCTGGGAATGCATTTTTTGTTGGAAGTAGTAAAAGCCAACCTATTAGACAAAGTATAGTAGATATAATAAATGGTGTTGCAAGACCGTACTGCACAGTGCTTGCTAAATACGGACCAACGGCAAAACCAATTCCGAAGAATACACCGTATATCGATACTTGTCTCCCTATTTTACTTGGGTCTGATGTTGTCGTGATCCATGTTTGTGTTCCGACATGAAGCATATGATCTCCAACTCCAACTAGAAATCTAAGGATAAACCATACCCAAAATGAAAATGTTTGTGTAAAAAAGAATAATGAAATAATAACGAGAAACCCACCTATAACAATAATCGGCTTCATTCCAAACCTTTGCATCGGTTTTTCAAGAAACGGCGAAATAACTAATATTCCAATGTACAATGCCGTCGCATGAATACCATTAATACTTGAACTAACCCCTTCTTGTTCAAAAATCATTGCAATGGCCGGTAAGAGCATTCCTTGTGACAAACCCGAGATTGCTACAATCCCAACCATAATCCAAAAAGTAAAACGCATTGACATCCTCTGTCCCTCTCCTTCTCACGCTTCCACTTTTCATTATAAACTGTTTCTTCAAATGCGTGTACGAATATTCGCAATAAAAAACAAGCTAAAAGAATGAACCTTTTAGCTTGTTATCTTATCCTTCCCAAACTTGCGCTTTCACATTGTAATGAAAGTGTTTAAAATATGGATTTTCATAAAATGAAGGTCCATATAAGTAATGTTGCATATGAGCTGTTAGTGGCTGCTGCATTTGTAAAGGAACTACAGCTGGTGAAACTTGCATATACATCGGATCTATCATTATTTTTGTATAGATATGATGATTATATGGCGAATAAGCGATTAAGGATGGTTTATGCATTGTTAATCTCCCCTTATACATACAAATGTTATAGTATATGCAACACTTCTCATTTCGGGGATTATTTCTGTTCTAACCAATCCTCTACATGTTTTATAAATACATCTAAACAATCAATAAACGGCGAGTGTCCGCAATCTTCTAATACCTTCAACTCTGCATTTGGCAAATGTTTCGCTAATTCCTCACCGACTACTTGCGGTACGACATAATCTCTATCACCTTGTATGACGAGTGTTGGCGCTTTAATACGATGAATTTGTTTACTTCCCTCTACAACCCCATTATGTTCATCTGAAATATTAAATGTAATGAGCGCATAATTCACATCTACGAAATTACGTTGCGTTAACATATCATCTAAATACTTTTCATAACGATCCGGTTCAGGTTGATTATGTGTATATATTAATAGATTCCATACTGTACGGTAATATAGTTTGTTCATATTTTTTATCGCATCTAATACGGGAGCGATTTGTACTGGATCTTGCGCAATTTCTTCTTTCGTCTTTACTAAACTTGATACAATCGGCTGCCCATTCGTATCTTTTTTAAAGATTGGGTATCCTTTCATTCCTACTGATTCTACTAAAATTAACTTTTCTACAAAAGTTGGGTGATTCGCTGTAAATTGCATCGCAACGCCACCACCCATTGACCAGCCCATTAATGAAAATTTCTCTAGCTTTAACTCGTCAATAAATAATTTTACATCGTCTGCAAAGTCTTGTAATGAATCTATCGACTGATTATACGTTGATTGTCCAAACCCTCTTAAATCAAGAGCGTAAATATGGTATTGATCTTGCAACTTTTCAATAACTAAATCCCAATGTTGTGACGATGTCATGTTCCCGTGAATGAGTACAAGAATATCTGTATTTCGCCTTCCAACTTCCTGATATGCAATCGTTTCTCCGTTCGATAGTGAAACAAACTCCATTGTTGCAGGCTTAATCATCACAAGTTCCCCCATTCTATTTAATAGAAAGAAAATTCTTTACTTAATTAAAGAATAGCACGTAGAATATACGTTCGCAACATAAAACCTATAAGAATTTTTTACATAAATCAACATGTCTATTACTAGACAATTATTATAAAAAAGTATATAGTTAGCTAGGTAACTAATTTGAAAGGATCAACATACATGGACGAAAAACAACATTTTTTTCACATCGTCAGCCAGACTTCTCGAAAGTTTACGAAGAAATTTAATGAACGTGTATCTCCAACAGGGTTATTTAGTGCGCAATGGGCTGTTATTTTCCGCATTAATCAAACTGGTTCTTGTACGCAAACAGAATTGTGCCAGTATTTAAATGTTGAATCACCAACGATGACTCGTACGTTAACACGTATGGAAACGATGGGATGGATTATTCGTACAGAAGGTAAAGATCGCCGCGAGAAGCTCATTTCTTTATCCGAAACAGCGATAAAGATGATTCCAGTATGGCAAGAAGAAGTTGATACTTTCGAAGAAAAAACGCTAGAAGGTATTAATGAAGATGATTTACATCAAGCATTTCAAGTGTTACAACAAATTATTAAAAATTTAGATTAAATTGGAGGGATGACGATGCAAAGTGAGAAACTTTGGACGAAGGATTTCCTCGGAACTTGTTTTAGTAGTCTATTTCTCTTCTTAACATTTTACATGCTTATGACTACTCTGCCTGTCTATGTCATAGACGGCCTAAAAGGAAAACCTGAGGAAATTGGTTTAGTTGCAACTGTGTTTCTTATTTCTTCTGTTTTATGTAGACCATTCACAGGAAAATGGCTCGATGATTTAGGAAGAAAGAAAATATTATTTATTTCACTTTCATTATTTTTAGCCGCTACTGTTATGTATTTCGGTGCGCAAAGTTTATTCTTATTACTTGCCCTTCGCTTCTTGCACGGTATTGGGTTCGGGATGGCAACGACAGCTACTGGTACGATTGTAACTGATGTTGCGCCAGCTCATCGACGAGGCGAAGCGCTTGCATATTTCGGCGTATTTATGAGTCTGCCGATGGTAATTGGTCCTTTTTTAGGTTTAACAATTATTTCTCATTTTTCGTTTACTGTATTATTTATCGTTTGTTCCGTATTTTCATTACTTGCATTTTTATTAGGACTACTTGTAGATATTCCGCACGAAGCACCTGTTAGCAAACAAAAACGTGAAAAAATGAAATGGAAAGACTTAATCGAACCATCTTCTATTCCGATTGCACTTACAGGATTTGTTTTAGCCTTTTCTTATAGTGGTATTTTATCCTTTATTCCTATTTATGCGAAAGAACTCGGTTTAAGTGAAATTGCAAGTTACTTCTTTATTTTATACGCACTTGTTGTTGTCATTTCTCGTCCATTTACAGGAAAGATTTTTGATCGCTTCGGTGAAAATGTACTCGTTTACCCTGCTATCATTATTTTCACAATCGGAATGTTCATATTAAGCCAAGCACAAACTTCATTTTGGTTCCTTGGCGCAGGTATGCTAATCGGTTTAGGTTACGGGACATTAATTCCAAGTTTCCAAACGATTGCGATTTCTGCCGCTCCAAACCATAGACGTGGTTCTGCGACAGCTACGTATTTCTCATTCTTTGATAGTGGTATTGGTTTTGGTTCTTTCATTTTAGGTATTGTCGCAGCGAAATCCAGTTATCATAATATGTATTTTATCGCAGCTATTATCGTTGCGTTCACTTTACTTTTATATTATGGATTACACGGACGAAAACAAAAATTCAAGAAACAACCTACAGACGGAAAAATTTCCGCTTAACGTTAATAAGGAAAGTAAACTTCCCCGTTTACTTTCCTTATTTTGTATTTCTTTCAAGACGAGCGTATACTTATAGTAGAAATAAAAAGGAGGGCCATATATGAAACTAAAAAAATCTCCCCTACTCTTACTTATACTAACATTCATATTTGTAATTACAGGGCTTGGGTTTACTTACTTCAAACAAAATAAAACGACCCCATCAAAACATAATGTGACAAAAGAAAACTGGTTAAATGACCCTTACTTACGTTGGTCGTACACACACATGAAAGAATTCACTTTAGTTAATGACGTAAAAAACAATCCTGACCAAATTGCTCACTTCCCTTCCGCATTGCAAAACTTAGACGATTTTGCTGTGGAGCGTAGATTCGGAAATACAACTCCTCTAAAAAAACTTTTAGATGATAACAAAACAGATGCTTTTGTCGTTGTACATAATGGACAACTTGTTTACGAACGATATTTCAATGGGTATAAACAGAATGAACCTCATGGTATGGCATCATTAGCAAAAGTCTTTACCGGGGCAATTATACAATCTCTCGCTGAAGAGAATCGTATCGATTTAGAGAAAACAGCTGACACTTACATAAAAGAATTAAAAAACACACCGTTCGGTAATGCCACACTTCAGCAATTAATGGACATGCAAGTTTCAGCTGAATATCCTACTCATGGATATGAGCAACCTGGGCTAGAAAATCAAGATGCACAATTATATTTAGCTAGCAATATTTTACCCCGCGGCAAAAATTACGACGGTCCGATGAAAATTTATGATATGTTACGGGAAGCCGAAGAAACTGCACCGCCTGGTTCTTCCTTTTCTTACAATAACGGATCAACAGAAACGCTCGCTTGGATTATTAGAACTATTACTGGTAAATCACTAGCTGAAAATGTAAGCGAACGAATTTGGTCTCAAATTGGTATGGAAGAAAACGCGTATTACGTTACAGATGAAACAAAAGTAGAACAAGCTAGTGCTGGATTAAATGCAACTGCTAGAGATATGGCGAGATTCGGGCAATTACTATTAAACAACGGGGAATATAACAGAAAACAAATTCTCCCTTCTTCTATTACTAAAGATATAAAAAATGTCCAAGAAGGTGAACTTGCAATTGGCCCTGGAGCTTCCATTTCTTATCATAATCAATGGTGGATTCCGCACAATGAACAAGGTGCTTTCGAAGTGTTAGGTAGTTACGGACAAACACTTTACATCGATCCGAAAACAAATATGGTAATCGTTCATTTCTCTTCTAACGCAACGCCAAGTAATGAAATACATTCGACTTACTCAAATATGTATATTGATATTGCACATCATTTAGAAAAGCTTCCACAGTAGTGGAAGCTTTTTCTTATTTCGGTGTTTTATTTGAATCCATTATATTATTCCAGGTTTAAAAGCATTCGTAAATCTACTATACTCATCATGGTTATTCATCATTAAACTTTTTATTAGCAATCCAATAAAACGTTACGAAGAGTGTCAATAAAATCCATACTATAGTTAGTAATCCATTGATTATTGCGTTTGAATTTACTCCCCCCGTGACTAACATTTCCATTGCATACTTACTCATACTGGCTGGATTAAGCTGATCCATTATTGGATTCAAACCGACGATTACTCTACAAGCTAAAAGGAAAACAATTGAAATTAATGCAATCATACCTTGACTTTGAAAAATAGCACTTATCATTGTTGTGAAAGATACGATAAAAAGAACCCAAATTAAATAAAATAGTAATCCAGTAATTAGGTGTGCGAATGGAACAACAGTAAAAAGATAATTTACATATATATAAGAAGTAACGAATCCAATTGTTACACTAAACGCTACCATTAAATAGTTCGACACTATTTTCCCACCTACATATGAAGGAACAGTAACAGGCCTTGTTAAAATAAAGGCCAACATACCATTAGCTTTATCTGTTTGAATAGCACCCATCATAGAAATCACTAGAATCATAAGTCCAAGCTGATCAAACTGGGATCCCAAAGTACTCGCTAATACTTCGCCCCCTTTTTGCGTTGCCATACTCGAATCAATGGTAATTCCCTGTCCTCCACCTAACGCTTCTAAAATTGATGGCAAATAATGAGTTACTATCGGTTGTGTTGCGCCTAAAAATATAAAAACAATTGGTAGCCAAATAATCTTGAAATCACGTAACATTTGAACACATTCTTTTTCTATCAATACAATTGAGTTATTCATTTTTGCACCACCAATTTCAAGAAGATTTCTTCTAAAGTATCGTTGCTCATTTCAAATTTAACGATGTTCACTTTATGTTCGAGTGCATTTTGCAATAACATATTTTTATTTATTTCAATGCTTTCAACCTTCACTTTGATTTTAAGCCCAACCACTTCAACGTCCTTCACATACGGTAATTTTTTTACAATTTCAATCCACTTTTGATCTTTAGCTGTTATTTCAATCATTAATTTATTTTCACTATTACGATGTAAAAGTTCCGTAATCGTTGTATCTTCTATTTTTGTTCCATCTTTTATAATGACAAATCGTTCACAGATTTCTTCCACATCGCCTAATATATGGGTTGATAATAAAATGGTTGTATCTTTTTTTATTTCTTCAATTAAATTCAATACTTCCCGTCGGCCGATTGGATCTAATGCGGATACCGGTTCATCCATGACAATAAGTGACGGTTTATGCAATAATGCTTGTGCAATACCAAGTCGTTGTTTCATTCCACCAGAAAATGTACTAACCTTTGCGTTTTCTTCGTCCTTTAGTCCAACTTTCTCCAAAATCTTTGGAATCGACTTTGACAATTCTTCTTTTTTCAATCCCGAAAGTTGGCCCATAAAGGTAAGCGTTTCTCTCGCTGTCATCCAATGGAAAAAATTAGGATATTGCGGTAAATAACCAATTTCACTTTTCATTTTTGATATTTTTATCCCATTCAATAAAACTTCACCAGCAGTTGGATGAATAATATCCGAAATTACTTTTATTAATGTGGATTTCCCTGCTCCGTTCGGTCCAATTAATCCGACGCATTCCCCCGCTTGCAGTTCCATCGAGAAATTATTAACCGCAATTTTTCTTTTAAATACTTTTGTTACATTTTTAATCTCTAATTTCATAATTTCTCACTATCCTTTCTCCCTATAACGAAGTAGAAAATAGGTCCCAATACATTAATGAAAAGAATAATGAACGTCCATACAAGTACATTTTTTCTTGTTTTTCTATGTCGGTATAAATCAATGAATGCAATGAAAACTAAAAGTACTCCCACTGTAATAACTGGCAATATAATGGGTAGAAAAGTCATAATATCAATGTCTTTAAGATCATTCAATCCATAATGTAGTTGCATTATTGTCATTCCTCCCTAAATTCATTCTCATTATTGATAATGATAAAACATAAACGAATGAATTGCAAACTTTATTCTCATTATTTATAATGAGAATAAAAATACATAATAAATAAGGTGAGCGAATGAATAATAAAGTTGAAATTTTAATGCATCCGGTAAGAATGAAAATTTGCCAAGTGTTAATGAGAAATAAGGAAGATGGGCTAACACCATTAGAAATGGTAAAAATCATTAAAAATGTACCACAAGCCACACTATATAGACAGCTACAAACTATGGTTGATTCTGGTATCGTCCATGTAATTAAAGAAAAAAAGGTGAAATCTGTTTCTGAAAAATATTACGCAATCAATGAAGAAGATGCAAAAATTGAAGGAAGTGAATGGAAAGGATTATCTGATGATGAAAAGTTAAACTACATTTCCTATTATCAGTTATCACTTATGACACAATATCAAAGTTACCTTAAGAAATTAGAGGAACAAAACAGTCAAGAAGATACTGCTACTTTTTCTGTAGTAGAATTAAAGCTAGATGAAGAACACTTTGGAAAATTTCAAAACGAACTTAACGAATTAATGATTAAATACTACAATAGCCAAAGTAAAGGCGACGAAATAGAGACTCCGGTTCGGACTGTCGCTATTACAATTATTCCAGAAACTTAAATTTACTCGATATAAAAATGCAAATCAATAATTTGAACTAAATCCTGAAAACAGGATACCTCTCAAAACACCTAAACCATCTGCTTCCTATATTCTCTTTAGGGGCTAGGTGGTTTAATTTTTCTTGAATTCACACACAAATGTAGTAATGAATGTATTACTTTTGTTATCTTTTATAAGTAAAAAGCTTCATCTTTTTAATGAAGCTTTCTATCACTTTATTAAAAAGATAATAAATTAATCGTTTCCTTTAAAACACTTCCCTTACAAAGATTGTCTGTTCATATTGGTCGAAAATTTCTTCTATAGATGAAAATAAAGTTTCTTCCGGTATGATGAACTTTATTTTTTGATCATTTTTTAACATAAAGGAAATTGTTCCATTATCATTAAAACCTGTATGAAACGTTCATCGTTTATTAATAGTACCTCTTCAATTATATTTATTTCAATTGAAAAGTTATTCTTTAATTGCAAGAGTTCATGTACATCGCCAGTATGTATTTTTGCATCTATTTCAGTTTCTAAGTTTAATTGTTTTTTCTCAATTTTTTTGAACCAAAACAAAAACAATAGCTCTGAAATACCAGGTAATTGTTTTTTATAAGCATGTCGGCTATGAAACTGTCCGCCAATCTTTATAAAATATATACAGTCACCTGTAATAAAAACTTTATAATATATATCTGCCGTAAACATTTTAGGCTTTAAAAGATAAAAACTTTTGATCATAATTCCCCCATCAATTTTAAATGTATTTGTATAAACATTTTTAGCTAGATTTGTGCTAAAACATATTTCTCATGTAATGCAACACTATTGTATTTAATCTCCTCTCCCTTTGCAACAGTTGCTTTGAAGCCAGCTAGTAACCTTTCTCTATACTATCCCTATAAGTGCTACCCCATTTCCAACCGTTTTTCTTCTAGTATATTAAAAGCAGAATTTGATACGAGGCTCTATATCAATCTATCAATAAATTACCACTCTGTAAATATCTGAATTTTCTTTATATTGAAGGTTATCTCCTAAACAACCTCGAATAATTGTAATACATATACATAAGGAGGTTGATCTATTTTGTTTCGTTCCTTTACAAATGGTTGCGTCGCCTTAGTGCAACGCTTCTTGCCAGAACCGTTTATTTTATCATGTTTACTAACTGTTTTCGTTATCTTCTTTGGTATGTTTGCGACTCACCAAACACCTGTAGAAATGATTAATCACTGGGGTAATGGAATTTGGGGACTCCTCGCCTTTTCTATGCAAATGGCACTTGTACTCGTGACTGGATCTGCTTTAGCAAATGCTCCTCTTATTAAAAAAGGATTAACGAAAGCTGCCAGACTACCAAAAACAACTGGACAAGGCATTATTGCCATTTCAATTGTAAGTTTACTCGGTGCATACATAAACTGGGGCTTTGGAATTGTTGTATCTGTTTTATACGCAAAAGAAGTGGCAAGGCAGCTGGACGGATTAGATTATAGACTAGCAATCGCCTCTTCTTACTCTGGATTTCTCATTTGGCATGCCGGTCTTTCTGCCTCTATTCCTCTTACGTTAGCAACAGGCGGTGAAACGTTAATTAAAACGACTGCTGGAAGTATTAAAGAGGCGATTCCAATAACAGAAACGTTATTCTCACCATACGCTCTCGTTCCAGTTATTATTTTTCTCATTACGATGCCTCTCATTAATAAAGCGATGCATCCAGATGAAAAACATACGATTACAGTAGATCCTAGCGTGTTCCATGAAGAAGCTGCTGCTCAAGAAGTAGAAAAAAATACGTTCGCTGAAAAGATGGAAAATAGCATTATTATTACACTTTGCGTTGGATTGTTAGGTCTCATTTATATTTTCAATTACTTTTATACGAAAGGTTTTAACCTTACTCTCGATATCGTGATTTTTATGTTATTAATTGCAGGTCTTATTTTCCACCGTACTCCGATTCAGTATATTCGTGCTTTTTCAGACTCTACGAAAAGTGCTTCTGGCATTTTACTTCAATTTCCGTTTTACGCAGGAATTATGGGCATGATGATTGGAGCAAATAGTGAAGGACTTTCACTTGGAGGAGCTATTTCTAATTTCTTTATTAGCATTTCAAATGAAACGACTTTTCCGCTCTTTACATTTTTAAGTGCTGGCATTGTTAACATTTTCGTTCCATCTGGCGGCGGTCAATGGGCTGTGCAAGCACCAATTATGATTCCAGCTGGCGCTGAACTTGGTGTACCTGCTGCAAAAACAGCAATGGCAATTGCATGGGGCGATGCTTGGACGAATTTAATTCAACCTTTCTGGGCATTACCAGCATTAGCGATAGCTGGTTTAGGTGCTCGTGACATTATGGGATTTTGTGTTGTGAACTTACTATATGCGGGTTTTATCATTAGTCTATGTTTCTTATTTATTTAAACAAAAAGCTAGTTTTATACTAGCTTTTTTACATAATAAATCACTTATTTCCCACGCAATTTATAATCTTCTCCCACTCTGATTCCGTAAGATGTAATGACTCAAATGCAAAAAAATCTTCGCAAATTTTTCCGATCAGGTGTGGATGTTCCCTCAAAAAATTCCACTGTAACGCTTTAGGAAGAAAATATGTTTCATATTCTTTACTTCCCCTTACTACCTGATCAACTTCTCTTTCACAAATTCCTCTTATTAAATAATCATTTCTTAACTCTATTTGAATTTGCTGAAATGTTTCGCTGCATTTTTTCAATTGAAGTAAACACGTAACATACTTCCGAAAAAGTTCGCCATCATACTGAACACAGTTTATAATACGATCGACTTCATTCATAATGCACGAGCCTTTTCTTCTATTTGTAATAACCATTTCTCACGCTTTGATACTTTACTCGTTTTCACAGATTGAAACACTGACCGTTTTATATCGCGAATGCCACAAAAACGTAAAATACCTCTCTTCATCATAATCCAATCTGCTGATCGATATAACAATGCGACGTACCATAGAGGCGAGTCTAACGTATTAATAACCCATGCTTTTTTCCCTTGCAATAATCCTTTCGGCAGAGCCCCTTCATATTTATAAGCAAATCCAGCTACGAAAATACGATCGATAAATCCTTTTAAAATTGCTGGCATCCCCCACCACCATATTGGATAGATGAATAGAAGTGTATCTGCTTCTTCTACTAACGTTCTATACCGAGCTGTTTCCTCTTCATTTACTAAATCGCGTCTTTTCTTCTCTTCATTAAATACGAGGACTGGATCAAATTGTTCTTTGTATAAATCAAGTACGGTAACTGAATGATTTGTTTCCTGTAGTCCTTTTTGCACATGATTGAAAATCGCCGCGTTAAAACTTGAAGGGTTAGGATGAGCATATATAATTAGTACGTTCACTACAAAACAACTCCCTCTATACGTTAAAGTTTCTCCTTCTTTAATAACTTCTCTACAATTTGTACGTTTTTCGAACTTTGCAACAATCGATTTAATAATATAAGTAACTCTTCTTTTTCTAAATCTTTCAGTTTCTCTTTAACTGCACTCTCACCAGCACCTTGCATATCATAAACAACTGCCACCATATGTTTACAATAATTTTCATAGGGACACTCACAGTTACTTTCTGAAAAATCTTCGAGATCGATAACTACTTCATAATTCCCTGCATTTCCAGTAACGAAAGCAAACACTTTTTTATCTTGTATTTCAACATCTTCTACATGCCCATCTTCATAATATTCATATCCCTTATCTACAATGTACTTTGGGATCCATTTCGTTATATCTTTTAATAAGTAAGCGTACATAATTGTACCCCTTCCTTTAATTCCCTTTTGACTTCAAAAATCCTGCATGTTATTCTAATTACTGTTAAGTAGCAAGTCTACGTGACAAAACGACTGACACCTATTCGGCGAAGGTGTCTCTTTTCATTTGCAGCCGATATGAATTGCCTCTTTCAGGCACATTCAATTTTTGACACTACACACTCAACACCATTCCCTGTATCAGGCTGCTTTAGCAGTCTTTTACTCTACATACTCCGTTATTTTAAGAAAAAAGAGAGCTTAGCTCCCTTTTCTCGCCTTATACAATACCCCTTTTTCAGCATAGAGATATTCATCAGCTAATGTAATTTTCCCATCCAGTTTTAGTTCGTCTAATAATCTTGATAAATAAAATTGATGCAACATCTTTTTCGTGAATTTTCCTTCATGATGCGAAACGATATGTTCTTGAATATCTAACAATGATATCGGCTTATCTTGCTCTATCATATATTCATAAACTGTACTACGCAGTTTTACGTATTTTTCGAGTGTCACAGTAATGCGCAACCCCTTTCTTCTTAATATAAATTTTCGTAATCGGTTTTTTTGCAATAAAAAAACCTCTCCGATAAGAAGAAGTTACGTATATATCTTCGTCTTATCTCCCAGAACAAATATGTTCTGCTGGAATTAGCACCTGCATCGCGGTTGCTGGGTTTCATCGGGCCAGTCCCTCCACCTCTCTGGATAAGAAAATATTCACTTAATTCTTACTATACGTAATTCCACTTCAATTGTCAAACAAATATAATAAATATAACAAATTATATTTTCTTCCTTACTGTTCATACTACCCATATACGAACATGCAAGGAGGATTATGAAATGCATCAAAATGCTCGCGGATATGTACAAGATTCTTTTCAATCATTACAAGAAGCTAAAAATTGTTTAGAAGAAGCGCTCGAAACAGTTGAAAAAGATTTTAATCGCGCTCGTATTGAACAATCACTTTATGCTGTTGAACAAGCTATTCAACGTTGCGAGTACACCGTTCACATTTTAGAAAAAGATTAAAAACTTCCCATCAATTGATGGGAAGTTTTTTCAAATGGCATACTTCATAATTATTGCCGTTATGATTAAAAAATATACAGAATTAGCAATTTCTAAAATTCCTACTTTCATAATAGAAATTTTTTTGCCATACAACACAATTGCTCGAATGACACTTGGTATAAAAATAAGAGAACACCACGGATTAATCACAAATATGATTATCGTTAATACGATATGATATCCCCAAGATACAAGACGATACTTCGGGTTATTTTTTTCACGAATCATCGTTTTCACATAGAACGTACTACCTAAAAAGTATAAAAATGAAATAAGCGCAATGAATAATGCTGTATGATCGATTTGCTTCATTGAAAAGTAATAACTAATTAACCCACCGATACAAAACACAATAATCGCACAAATATCATTTAATAGTGCTCTTTCATTTTTTTGACGAGCGTAATACATATTCACTATAAATAATGGAATCATTACTATTACGAATAAAAGAATTCGCCACTCATATAATAAAGAAATCATCCCAAATAGGAACGCAATAATAAAATAAATAATGGCAACTTGTAAAAACTCTTTTTTTCGTCTTTGCTTTATGTACGTAAGAAATGGGTACGTAGCTAAATAGATAAAGAACCACGCTAAAAACAATGGAATATGATAAATAGTAGGTTTCCCAAGTATGACACTTAATAAAAAAGGAATAACAAGCATGGCCCATGCACCATGTTGTTTCGGAATAACTAACTTCATTAACTATACACCTCCCTTTTGAAAAAAGTTCTCACCTACAATTATACAAATAATTTTATATAATAGCGGATGCATATTGAATCGATTTTTTGACAAAAAAATGCTCCTTACATTATGTAAGAAGCATGAAAGAGGCAAACGAATATGTAAGTCGCGACCCTACCTTATATGAGTATGCTTTTCTATGTCACGTTATGCTCATCTAATATACCGTATTTCTTTTTAAATCTTGTAAGAATCGTAATCCATGAAGTACTAAATAGTAATAAGAAAATAACATTCGAAATCGCATGGCTCAAATCAAAGTAAAAACTTGCGATATAATACGAAATGACAGTTTCCCATGTTGCTTCTCGTATAAAACCGAGAAGGCCCCAGAAATTCATAATCCAGCCAAATAAAAAGCCAACAATTACTCCGTAAAGAAGTCTTCCCCATAGCTTTTTCATAAAAAATGTATTACGAAGTAAACCTGCTATAAAACCAATCATGCCCCACGAAAACATTTGCCACGGTGTCCATGGACCTTGTCCTAAAAAAATATTAGATACGATTGCTGCTGTAGCACCAATCATAAAACCAGTTTCACTTCCAAATACAATTGCAGAAACGATAATGACAAAAGAAGTTGGTTGTACACTTGGTAAAATAGAAAATGGCACCCGGCTTACTGCTGCAATTGCCGCTAATACAGCAACGAGAACAATTTCACGTGAAACAAACGCCTTTCTTTCAAAACGGATATAGAAAGGTAACATAATAACCGCTAATAGAAACAAACTACTTAACATGTAATAACCGTCCATAACAAGTGTCGTAAAGAGTAATGTGCCGATTATTACTGCAAAGATACATATTATGAATGCAACATATCGTTTGGACAAGCTTCGTACACATCCTCCCACGTTAATGCATATGGCAATTCTTTTCGAATGAATCGATTAATAGATGTTGTATAAAAGAAGTTGCCGCTAAAAAATTCTTTCGGTGCATCATTCATAATGACTGTTCCATCAAATAACATCATACATTGATCCACGTATTTCGCTGCAAACTCAATATCATGCGT
The DNA here is from genome assembly GCF_056738645.1 of Bacillus sp. PK3-067. Classification (NCBI taxonomy): domain Bacteria; kingdom Bacillati; phylum Bacillota; class Bacilli; order Caryophanales; family Bacillaceae; genus Bacillus; species Bacillus sp. PK3-067. The sequence goes on from NZ_CP096490.1 coordinate 3,295,946, forward strand.
TGCCATTACAATTGTTGTACCTTCTTTTTGCAGCTTCCTAAATAGTTCTCCTACTCTTTCTTTCTTCCATGGATCCAATCCCTTTGTCGGTTCATCAAGTAATAATATCGTTGGCTTTGATAATAACGTCGTACATAACGCAAGTAATTGTTGCTCTCCTCCGCTACAATCATGCGGATGGCGTTCTTTAAGCGAGTACAACCAAAACTGTTTTAGCGTATCTTCTGCTATTTCTTTTCCTTGTTCTCCATATAATTCACGTGCACGTTCATAAACCTCGTCCCATACTGTATCAAATGTAAAATGGTAATACGGATGCTGCGATACATACCCAATACTTTTAAACCGTTCTTTCGAATCGATTTTATGTACCACTTTTCCGTTCCACTTTACTTTTCCTCTTCTCGCTTTTTGTAATCCTGCTAAAATCGTTAACAGTGTAGACTTACCTGTACCGTTCTTCCCAACGAGCGCTACCCATTTTCCTTTTTCAATCGAAACTGATAAATCACGTAAAATAAGCGGACTATTTTTTTCATATTGGAACGAAATATGCTCTGCGCTTAAAATTACCTCTTGCTTTTCACTTTGTGCTATTGGGTCATTTACATATGATATCGCTGCAAAATCATTCATTTTCATTTGCGCCTCTCGCACTGTAAACGGAATATCTCTCACATTCCACTCTAAAAATAGCCTTGGAATTTGCGGAATAAATGGACGGAATGTTTCTACTCCCCACATATCCGTAATAACAATTTTAGGACTACCATCATACATAATACGGCCATTATCCATACAAACAACGCGTGTTGCAAGCGGGATAACTTCATCTAAACGATGTTCACTTAAAATAATCGTAATTCCAAGTTCTTCATTAATCCGTTTTAATAATCCTAAAAACTCTTTTGCAGCGATTGGATCTAACTGCGCTGTCGGTTCATCTAATAATAGCAATTTCGGCTGCATAACTAATACCGCAGCTAAATTGACAAGCTGCTTCTGCCCACCAGATAACGTATGAACAGATTGATGCAATAAATCTTGAAATCCTAAAAAGCTAATAAGCTCTGCTATTCTTTTTTGAATAATATGTGATGGTAATCCGATATTTTCTAAAGAAAATGCTAATTCTTGAATCACTGTATCCATAACAATCTGGTTTTCTGGGTTTTGAAATACCATCCCAATTTCTTGGGCAGATAACAAATCAGCTACTTCCTCTATTAAAACACCCTCATAAAATATCTCTCCAGAACGCGTACCAATTGGAAGTAACTCCTTTTTAAAATGTTTTAATAACGTCGTCTTCCCAGATCCCGATCCTCCAGCAAGTGCAATAAACTCACCTTTTTGAACAGAAAGAGAAATATGCTGTAACGCTTTTTTATTTTCATCAGCATATACAAATGATAAATTGTTTATTTCTGCATGCGCCACCATATCCATTCCCTTCCTTCCATCATAATTGGTAAACTAATAAACAGTGTAAATAATACAAACATCATTCCATCGTATTGCTGGAATAAAATAGATTCGACTTTCGGATAAATAATCAATTTCCCTCCGCCATAATTACTACATACAATAGCAGCTATAAATAAAATGATTAAATAACTGAGCGTATACCAATCACGCCTTTCCATTCTATAGCGAATATACGTCGTACGCTTCGTTACACCAAATCCACGAGCTTGCATAGAATCTGCCGTCTGCAGTGCATCTTCTAATGAACAAATTAATAATACTTGCAGCAATTGCATACCATTTTTGACGCGTTCTATTATCGAACCTGAATCTACCTGCACACCTTTCGTTTTTTGGACGAGTGTGATTTTCTTTAATCGCCTTATAAACAAAGGAATAAATCTCACTGTAATCATCGTTAACAATGCAACTTTCGGTGAAATTCTTGAAAACAAATATAAAAATTTATGACTGGAAATAATATCATTGTATGACGCAAACGTAAACATAACTGCAACTAGTAATAACCCCATTACTATTCCAAACATAATCGCCTCAAGCTTAATACGGCTATCACCTAACCAAAATAACGTAGTTCGACCTCTATGCGTTAATAACGAATTAAATAAAATCACCATAAAAAAGAAAACAATTGTGCTCGGTAACATCTTTCTTATCTTTTCGCTATTTCCTTGCATCACATTTAACATAATAATTAATACTATTGCTCCAATTAAAAAAAGAGGATGAAGACACATCGTACATAGTATCATCACCCCGATATAATAGAAAAAATTCACAAAAGGATGTAAAGAAGAAAAACTTATTTTCATAGCCCTTTACCGAATGCCTTTCTTATTGTAATACGTATACCCACTCAATTGTATCGCCTGGTTTTACCGTAGCTACACCAGCACTATGGTTTGGAAAAGCACCGTTCACACGATATTTCCATCCACTAGTATCCGCAATATCTTTTTCATATAAATCATTAATACCTTTCACATAAATACTATCTCTAGATCCGCTTGCATCAACATCTAATCCTGTACGTTGTAATACTTTATACACAGTATCGCCATCTTGTACATCCATCTTTTTCGCACCCATTATATATCCGTTATTTCCTTTTACCGAGATTGTTACTTGTTTTGCTTTAGGTACTGGTGGTACTGGTGGTGGCACTGGGTTTGGTGGTGGTACCGGTGTTGGTGGAGCTGGTACACTATTGTTCTCTTCTGGCTTTTTCTTTTGCTCCTGCTTCGGTGTTTCTTTCGGCTGATTCACAACCTTTGCTTCTTCTTTTACTTCTGGTGCTTTCGGTTGTTGTTTCTCTTCTTGTGCTTGTTGCTGCTCTGGTTGCTTATTTACAGCCGGCTGTTCTTTCGGTTGTTCCTGTTGTTTCTCTTCTTTCTTTACCTCTGGTTGTGCCTGCGGCTTTTCCTCTTTCGCCTTCTCTTCTACTTTTTGTTCTTGTTTCTCTTTCTGCTCTTCTTGCTGCTTTTGCTCTGATTCAGCTTGCTTTTCTTCTGTTTTTTCTTCCGGCTTCGCTTCATCTTTTTGTACTTCTTGTTTCGCTACCTCTTCTTGCTTCGGTTCTACCTTCTTCTCAGGCTTTACAGCTGCCTCTTCACATCCGGCAAGTAGCCCGAGCGAAAGCAGTAAAGAAATGAACCATTTCATCTTACTCATCCTATCTCTCACCTTTCATACGAAAATTAGGAGCAAATAATTGCTCCTAATTTTTTGTTAAGCTGCTTTACGTCTCCATAATACATATGCAGAAGCAATACATAATACGCCCATACCTACTTCTGTTGCTGCACTATGAGAAGATGCTCCTGTTTTTGGTAGACTGTTACCGTTTCCGATTTTTTTATTCTTAACCGGTTCGTTATCTACAACTACTTTTAGATTTTCATCTTTTGTTTCTTGTTGTACTTGTTTTTGTTCTTTCGGTTCTTCAGTAACTTCTTTTTCTACTACATTATTTTCTGGTTCAACGACCTTTTCTGGCTCTTCAATCGGTTTTGGCTTAATTACATTACCAGCGTCTACATTAGACCAATCATAAATAGATTTTCCCATTTCCTTAAATTGAAGTAATGCTAAAAGAGCCTGTTCTGTAGCCATTCCGTTACCATTTTGATCACTTGGTAACCATTTAAATTCACCATTTGAAAGTTGATATGATAATAGGTTTTGCATTGCCTTATGAAGACGATTTTGATCTACATCTTTAACAAGCGATAATCCAATAATTGCTTGCGCAGTACTATTTGAATTTTCTTGTCCATCAGCTGAAAAACCACCATTTTGCAGCTGTTCATTATATAAATATGCAACAGCTTTTTGTATAGCTGGTTTCACATCTGATCGCTCTTGATAAGGAGCTAATGCTGATAAAACCATACCTGTTACATCAACGCTACTAGCACTATCTTTACTACCTGAACTATTATAAGTCCATCCACCGTCTGTATGCTGATTATTTAACAGTGCTTCCACTAGAGCAACTCTGTTCCATTTTGATTCAACTGGAATCTCATACTTCTTCGTATCAAATGCAAGTAAAGCAAATGCATAACCTGTAACAGAATTCACTTTATCTGACTCATACAATTTTTGAACTAAATTATGTCCACCTACATTTTTAGGGTCTGCACTCATTGCATTCATCATAATAATTGTTCTAGCTAAATCTGTCGCTGAAAAACGATTAATGCGCTTTTCTACTTTTTCAGTTACTGACTTAACATAATTTAATTTCGCCTCAATTGGCACATTCTTTCCAGAACGAGAAAGCGCTACAGCTACCCAGTCACTTTCAATTCCATCTTGTAACATCTTATCTGATGTTTTAGAAATGGCTTCGTTTAATTGTGCACTTGGATTTTGAATGTTCTCTTGCTTTGGTTGTTCTGGTTTTTCATCATTTGTTTTTGTACCATCTGGTTTTTCTTGTTTTGAACCATCCGTCTTTGGTTCTTCTGGTTTTTCTTGTTTTGGATCATTCGTCTTTGGTTCTTCTGGTTTTTCTTGTTTTGGATCATCCGTCTTCGGTTCTTCTGGTTTTTCTTGTTTTGGATCATCCGTCTTTGGTTCTTCTGGTTTGCCACCGTTAGGTTCTTCTGTTTTACACGTCCCGAACTTATCTAACGTTTCTTTCAATGTTTCCTGGCTTATATTGCTCCAATCTGAAACAAAGCGAAAGACAACAACATCTCCAGATTTTAATTTATAACTATCTGCTCCGACTTCTGCAGACTTATCATTTACATCATATAGCCAAGCACTTGTAGCCCCGGCCATTAAACCATCGATTCCTTTTACATATGTTCCAAACGACATCGTTTCAGATTCTACTTTGTCCCCCATGACCTTTTGCAGCAAACTTAAAGCTGTTTCCCCATCTTTAATTTGCTCTTCTTTCGGACATAACATAATGCCCTTTTGTGATTCCCCAATAATTGCAAGTTTTGCTGTATTTCCTTCAGCAAATGTAATATGTACTGTATTCGCAAAAGAAACAAATACAAGTGTCACTGCCATTAACGACGTAAGCAGCCACTTTTTCAACATTGCCATCCCAAAATTTCCTCCCTTACTACCATTTACACAAAAAAAGGCCCTTCAAGGGCGTGCGATTGACACTCTCTTTTTGTAAGTGTCGAACAAAAATGTACAACACCTCCTACCCGCATTATTCGCGGCTATATTTGTATAGGAAAAATAATTTTGTTTATGAACGTATCATTGTGATAACATTCACTTTTCTTGGCACAACTTACTTCCATTTAAGTTATCGTAAAACGATAAACCTATACATTCTGTAAATTTTAAATTTCTGTATTATTTTACTATTGACAAAGAATTTTGTCCATGCTTTATCGGATTTATTTTCTAAGAATAATAACTTATTAACTCTTAACGATGTAAACTCTTTTCACTAATAATGACGCCATCTTCATCCGCATAGACATATTCATTTGGATTCCAATCCACTTGTCCAAAGTGCAATGAAATATTTCGTTCTCCTTTTCCTTCTTTCACACTTCTATTTGGCATCGTTCCTAACGCTAAAATACCAATATTAATATTCTTTAGTTCACTAGAATCACGAACATACCCATTCACAATAATTCCTGCTAGCTTTCTTTCTTCCGCAATAGCTGCCAAATTATCACCAAGTAACGCACAATTCGTAGACGCTCCGCCATCAACAACTAATACTGTTCCTTCTGGTAATGTTTGCAATCCTTCCTTCACTAGTACATTATCATCTTTCACTTTTACAGTTGCAATTTTCCCGTGGAATTGTTCTTTCTTCCCAAAAGACCGAAAAGACTGGCGACATATTTGTAATTCCTTTTCAAATTCATCACATAGATCAGTAGTTTTCCACATCTTGTTCCCTCTTTTCCTGTTTCTTTCTACATAACATATTCTTGGCTTATTATCGTTTCCCTGTCTAATATTGCAATAATTTGTACGTGCGGGAAAAGGATACAAAAACTATTGCCTTAAGAAGCTACCTTTATTATAATCTATTTCACAGATTAAATTCAGAATATTAAAAATTAACCAAGTGAAGAAGGAGGGATTTTATGCAAATACAAACTGAGGCAAAAAAACAACCTAGTAAACAAAAGTTTAAAATGCCTGATGCGTACGTACTACTATTTTTTATTGCCTTACTTTGCGCCATTGCTACGTACTTCGTTCCTGCTGGAGAATTTAAAAGGGTTACAAACGGGACCGTTACAACGACAATACCAGGTAGCTACCATTCTGTTCCGCAATCACCTGTAGGATTTGTTTCTTTTTTTACCGCTATTGAAAAAGGAATGACACTTGCTGCTCCTATTATCTTTCTAATTTTATTTACAGGTGGAGCTATTGCAATTCTTGAAAAAACAGGTGCTCTTGACGGTTTAATCTATCATGTTATTAACAAATTTCGTAATCAGCAATTACTTTTCATTTGTATAGTTGCTGCGCTTTTTTCTATTCTTGGAACGACTGGTATTATCGTTAACTCAGTTATCGGTTTTATCCCCATCGGCATCATTGTTGCACGCACGTTAAAATGGGACGCTATCGTCGGTGTAGCAATTATTTATTTAGGCACTTATGCTGGTTTTAATGCTACTATTTTATCTCCCTCACCTTTAGGCATTTCACAAAAGATCGCAGAACTTCCGATGTTTTCCGGGATTGGTTTACGCACCGCAATCTATATATCTTTTTTACTTGCCACTATCCTTTATATAAATTGGTACGTAAAACGCTTGAAAAAATCAAATAAAGGAAGCATCCTTGGCGACAACTGGTTTCCCAGTAACGCTCTTTCAAGCGAAAAAGAAACAGAGAAAAAAGAAGTCCCTTGGACGATACGTCATAAATTAATTTTACTCGTTTCAGCTTTATCATTAATTGCATTTTTAATAGGCGCTTTTCGTCTACATTGGACGGACGCAGAAATGACCGCTACTTTTATTTTCATAGCAATTACAGCAGGAATAATAGGTGGCATGAAAGCAAACGATATCGCATCCACTTTTCTAACTGGCTGCCAAAATCTTATCTACGGTGCTTTAATCGTCGGAATGGCTCGCTGTATTTCAGTCATTTTAGAACAAGGCAAATTACTTGATACTATCGTTAACCAGCTCGCACAGTCTCTTGAAGGACAAAGCCCTGTATTTGGCGTTATCGGTATGTACGTAAGTAGTGCTGCATTACATTTCCTTATTTCATCCGGGACAGGAGAATCGGTTATTTTTATTCCGATATTAGCTCCATTAGCTGATTTCATGCACATTACACGCCAAGTTACAGTACAGGCTGTTATGCTCGGAGAAGGTGTAGTAAACTGCTTAAATCCAACTTCCGGTGTTTTAATGGGCGTTCTCGCAGCAAGCGGGATTTCTTATGGAAAATGGATTCGTTTCATGGCTCCACTTGCACTCATTTGGTTTATCATTGGACTTGTTTTTCTTATTGTTGGGGTGAATATTGAGTGGGGACCTTACTAAATACTTAACTAGATAAATAAGTACTATCGTTCCATATAAATATCTATTCTATTTCCCTCACTAGTCCTATAAAAATCATTTATTCTAGTAAAAATATAAGAAGGGATTGATCATAATGATCAATCCCTTTTATCAAAATATAATACCTTTAAAAATCTTAGTTCCAGATTTTATTTACCCATTCTGGATGATCAATAAAAGGGTTGCGGTTATGTTGATATTTTGTAAAAATCACTTCATTACGCTTTCGCTCTAAATCATCGACCGGGTCTTGTTCATTCCATTTTAATAAGACAGATTGTTTCCCCATGTATGGATCTTTATTGTTATTCACTTTTTCATTTAGTTCTAAATCTATTTCGCCGTTGTCTCCCTCGTAACGAACAGCCATATAAAACAGCATTCTAGCAATATCTCCTTTTACACTATCACGAGGTTCCCAAGAATCACTATCATATTTACATTCTGTCGCTTCAGAATGATTTACACCACCGTTATCAAAATCTAGATTTCCACGTGAACTATTTACAGATACATCCGTCGCTCTTAAATGATGTAGATCTGTTCCAGGTCCTGCAGTCGTTCCAAAGTCACCGTGAGATTTTGCCCAAACATGCTCTCGGTTCCAGTTATTTACTCCTGATCCATTCGTAAGTTTCCCTTGCGAACGACCAGTATATAAGAGTATCACATTATTTTTATTATTCGGATCTTCATCAGTATCTCTTAACGCGTCCCAAACCGCACTGTATGATAACTTTGTATGATTATCAATAATATTATGCAATTCCTTCTTTAATTCTAACCCCGTTTTTCCTATTGCGTTATTATAATATGTATCGTCATAATTTTTTACAATAATCTCCTGTGCTGATGCAGGAACCACTTCACCATGTATAGTATCTGTGAATGATAGAGATGCAGAACCTAAAATAAAAAATGAAGATAGTGTAACCATAGCAATCTTTGTATTTCGAAACTTCATATACCCATTCCCCTTTAAAATATAATTTAAAGCTATTAACTAAAAAGTGCTTTCTAACCCCCGAAACCTTTTAGAAACCCATACCCCTTTTCTGTTTATTTAATACAAGACTCTATCCAGTCTGTATCACTTCTAAACTTTTTGTTTATTCACATTCCAAACAATTTCACTTTTTACAAGGAATATCCTTTTCTTATAAAGATTATTAACATATTCTTTACAACTAAAAAGTAGTTTAATATTAACTTATAAATTTAAATTTATTTATGCAATAATGCATATTTGATAAATACTTTAAAAAACAGTTTGAATAAAATGCATTCAAAGAAAACCGTGCCACAAAACAGATACGGTCTAAGACAGAAATAATAAAAATTAAGATGATAGCTCGACTTTTCCCTTTTCCATAACTATCTTTATTTTTGTGTAAAACCTTTCTTTCTCTGAATAATACGTACAAAAATAGATTGGATACCATGTAGGCACCAATCTATTTTAATTAAAGAAACTGTGTCAATTCTGAGTTCACAACACGTTGTGCAGTAATAATAACATTTTCAGCTGTTAGTCCATAAACACTATATAGTCCACCAGGTTGATTAGGAACAATTTGAACTTCATATTCAAATGCTTGTCCAAGAGCAGGATGAACTAAACTTAGAGTTGCAAAAGTAGAAGCATTAGAATTCACATTGAAGTTTACCTGTTCAATTAATACTAATGAACCGTCAAGTCTAAAAACTCTAGCTACTCCAGTAAGTGGGCCCGCAGTACGGTTAAGGATCTTCACCCTAACTTTATTTGCATTAGCAGGTTGATTTCCTACGTTTTCAATTGGTCCTGTAGTAAGAGCCATATAACATCACCTCCATTATATTATTATTATATTCAACGATAAACATTAATGTTATAGTCTAATTACCCAATTTACTTAAAATAAAAAGAAGCTCCAAATTCTATTATATTTAGGTCATAGATATTAAACTTAATAAAATCAAAGGCAGGAACATATTTGATATGTTCCTGCCTTTTTATTGTGAGAAACCGATAAATAGCCCTCTAGCTAAGATTTTAAAGTGCTACAAAATCAAAAATTTTATCTCACCAAAGTTTTCTATGAGAATCCAGTGAACAGCTTATTTACATAATTTTTGTTCTCAGAAGTTGATCTTGTAGCGCTCTTTCTCGTAATTCACTATGTTTTCCAAAGAAAATAGTGAAAAACAGGGCGGTGAATACATTTACAAAATGACAAAACTGTAAGAATACACGAATGTTTGTAAGAAAGTTCGATGTTTTCTTTTTCCTTTTTTTATTATAGTGAAAAAGAAGAACAAAATATTCTCTTATGTAGGAAAGGAAGATAATAATGATCGATCTATTAAATAAATGGATGTTAGAAAGTACAGCCAATTTTAATATCGTTGTAGGACTTACAGCACTTCTATTTTTTGGTTCAGTAATTGCACTTATTATTATTTACAAAAAAATTGGTAAACCGGTTGAAAGAACAAATACTATTTATTTAAAAATTACTTCTCGTATGTTTACTACTCAAATTCTAATGAATGCTATATTTATTTCTTTAGTTGGTAAAGATATTGAGAATTTTCGTCAAATCTTTATATTATTTGAAGCTTTTGTATTCTTTATTGGAGCTATTTATTCGTTTAAATTATATAGACAGGAGTACAAATGATTCACTTATAAGAAACAATAAAAAACAGTAGTGATTTTACATTACTGTTTTTTATTGTTCATTTTTAATTGTAAACTTTTCATTTTTAGTTAACTGTATATTCTATACATATGAGGTTAACATAACCCATCATTAGCGTTAGCGAGGAAAAAGGACAACCCTGCTCTCACAAGTGAACCCTTTTTTAGTTCTATGAATCTATACATATTATATACATTCCTATCCTAACGTGGTTTTAGTGCTCTTGTTTGTTACTGGATTAGCCAAAAAACTGTATAAAATCTTGCATACTATTAGCGTGTTTTTTCAAAAATACTGGCATCCCCCAATTGGTGCTTTCTTATGGATATTGCTTGACTCCTCATTAAACACTCTCCGGTTCTTTGTCTATCTTTAGGAATAAACCCTGCTTGTTTATTTCAAGTTCTTGCATCGAGGTTTTACCTTCTCCCAAAGCCAAACAAACAATTCAGATTACATGCCTATATCAAACTAAACATTCAATCTTTATCCAGTTTGTAAATAAAAAAGGACAATCAGCCCTCACCAATCGGGCTTTTACGGGCAGTTGATCCCCACCTAATTTCTTTGCTTCCGCCGAAATTTGAGATGAGGGTCTTACTGCCCGGCAAATAGCGGGATAAAACTAGAACTTCTTTTCCTATGTATATTTACTTCGTTACCTCTCCAAACTGCGCTCTCGTCACTTTCGCCAAGTCATCTACTTTAAGCTCAATTTGTATACCAATTTTCCCGCCACTTACTATCATCGTTTCAAGTGATTGGGCACTTTCATCAATACATGTAGAAAATAACTTCTTCATTCCGACTGGTGAACAACCACCGCGAATATATCCTGACACTTTCGTAATATCTTTAACAGGAATCATTTCAATTTTCTTTTCACTTACTGCTTTTGCGGCAGCTTTTAAATTTAGTTCCTCATCTACCGGAATAATAAACACATGATAATTTTTACTATTCCCTTGAGCGATTAACGTTTTATATACTTCTCTCACTTCTCGTCCAATTTTCTCGGCTACTGATACGCCATCAATTTTCCCATCGTCTGGATCATATGACATCATCGAATATTCAATTTTTTCTTTATCTAATATTCGCATCGCATTTGTTTTATCTTTTTTCATAGTGATCTCCTTAAAAGGTTATTTCATATTATTAAGTTTTATTATACACCCTTTTCCATTTCTCCTACATAACTTCACGTATATTTCAAAACTAAAAATATTGATAATTCAAAAATCATCTGATATAATTTGGAAAAACTTACGTTAAGGAGAGATTTGTAATGCGAAATTTTAATACTTCTTTCCAACTTCATCATCATACGTAACGCCGTGTATCCGAAGAAAAATTTTTCTTCGTGGGTACAGGGCTTTTCCTGTTGACCCACGAAGCGTTCATAAAGCTATGTGGGTATTTATATACCTGCATAGCTTTTTTTAATTTGAAAAAGGAGTGATTATGATGGAAATGAGAAATGTAAAGGGAACGAAAGACTATTTACCAGAGGAGCAAGTGCTGCGAAATAAAATTAAAAGAGCTTGTGAAGATACGTTTGAACGATACGGATGCAAACCGTTAGAAACACCAACGTTAAATATGTATGAGCTTATGTCATACAAGTACGGCGGTGGTGATGAAATATTAAAAGAAATATATACACTTCAGGATCAAGGAAAACGCGACCTTGCCTTACGATACGATTTGACAATTCCATTCGCAAAAGTCGTGGCAATGAATCCGAACCTCCGCCTCCCTTTTAAACGTTATGAGATTGGGAAAGTATTTCGAGATGGGCCAATTAAACAAGGAAGATTTCGTGAATTTATACAATGCGACGTTGATATCGTCGGTGTTGAGTCTGTCATGGCAGAAGCTGAACTTATGAGTATGGCGTTTGAACTGTTCCAAACGTTAAACTTAGAAGTAACGATCCAATATAACAACCGAAAATTATTAAACGGTATTCTCGAGTCTATTAACATCCCTACTGAGTTAACGAGTGACGTCATTTTGTCATTAGATAAAATCGAAAAGATTGGGATTGATGGTGTACGAAAAGATGTATTAGAGCGCGGGATTTCTGAAGAAATGGCTGATACGATATGTAATACCGTATTATCTTGTCTAAAGCTTACTATCGCTGACTTTAAAGAAGCTTTCAATAATCCACTCGTTGCCGATGGAGTAAACGAATTACAACAATTACAGCAATATTTAATCGCCCTTGGAATAAATGAAAATACGATATTCAACCCGTTTTTAGCGCGAGGACTCACAATGTATACAGGTACTGTATATGAAATCTTTTTAAAAGATAGATCGATTACATCTAGCATCGGTAGCGGCGGCCGTTACGATAACATTATCGGAGCATTCCGTGGTGATAATATGAACTATCCAACAGTCGGTATTTCATTCGGTTTAGACGTTATTTATACAGCACTATCGCAGAAAGAAACAATCTCATCTACAGCGGATCTATTTATCATCCCACTCGGGACAGAGTTACAATGCTTACCAATTGCCCAGCAATTACGTTCTACCACTTCCTTAAAAGTCGAACTAGAACTAGCAGGACGCAAATTAAAACGTGCCCTTAATTATGCCAATAAAGAGAATATCCCTTATGTGCTTATTATTGGGGAAAACGAACTTAGTACAAACACTGTTGTGTTGCGGAATATGCAGGAAGGTAGTGAGGTGAAGGTTCCGATTTCTTCTTTAAGTAATTATTTATAATACGAACCACCCTCGTTTGGGTGGTTTTTCTATTTTATAGATACCCAACAATTAGTTTACATAAAATTATTATATTCTATTAAAAATACAAATAAACAATATCCAATTATCTATTTTTTTTGGTAATATATAGATACGAATTGTTTTAGGAGGATTCACTTTGAAAACCTACATTCAAGCACTAAAGTGGACTACAGGGATCTATCATCTTTTATTACTTCCTTGTTATTATGTATTTCCAAGTCTTGTTAACCTATATGGGTTACCTTTACTACTATTGATTGTTTTACATATCAATACTATTTTATTAGCTAAAAAAGAAGGCATGAATACGTACCCTCATTATATCGGTATTATCGTTACTCTAGTTGCCTTCTTTCCTTATATAGACATCTTTCTACATATGATAGCAGCCATTTTCCTTTTATTAGATGCTGCTTCTACGAATGCAAAAGAAGTGTATGATTCATAACAGGATGAAATGAAACTTTAATCAGTAGAGTTTTGAAGTCGGTTAGCAAATTGCAAAACTTACACAATAACTTCATTGCTAACACCCAAAAAGGATTTACTTTTTAAGTAAATCCTTTTTTAAATTCCCCTCCTTACTCCAGAATAATAAAAGAATATTCTGTTTAATTTTTATAAATTTCTAAATATTTATAATACATTCGAATTAACATACATTTTAGTTATGTAAAAAATCTAAGTTTTAAGGAGATGAATCCATGCTTAAAAAGTTGGTAGCAGGTGCATTATTAACTGTTTCGTCGTTAACTGGAGGAATGGGATTAGTATCAGCTAGTACCGAAAAAGATTATACGATTTCCTCTTTCGAATATGTAACTGTAGATGAAAAGACTGTTGATTCGTTTAACAAATTGAGTGCTCCATCAAGGGAAGACGTAAAAATAACGTTAGTTCTACCGAAACAAAATCAAAATGGAGACTGGTTATCTTATGGATTTTCGAGCAAAGAAAGTTTAGAGTCTTTTATTGAAAAAGATAAACAAAGGTTGAATCATTCAATCACTCTCCTTGGTGTTGGAGGAAGCGGACCTGGTAGTACAGACTTCTATAAACTCACAAATCAAGGTAGCGAGTATTTTTCACTAAGTAGCGGTTATAAAAACTTGTCTGCTAGTTGGCAAAATCAAATTGTTTCTGTACGTACAGCAGCTCCTACTGCTAGCTATTCAACAACACTATGGGAACGTACTTCAACTGACGGATATGGAAAAGGTGTTGTTTTTAAACATGCTGATTGGTATGGTCAAACTGCAAACTTAAATAACTTTCCAACTTCAGCAGTTGAAGTTAAAAAGTAAAAAATATAGAAATAAAAGGTGTTTTCACGTATGAAAGCACCTTTTATTTCTACAATTATTTCTTCTATAACAATTTCAACTCTTAATTATTATTTTTCGTATTCCTACTCTCCAAAACTTTCTCCATATTATGAGTTGCCCATTCCATCATTAATAGAATCACTGGACGTAGTGATTCACCAAGCTCAGTTAACGAATATTCAACTTTAGGTGGCACTTCACGGTATACTTCACGATGTATAATGCCATCAGCTTCAAGTTCTCTCAGCTGCAGCGTTAACATTCTTTGTGTGATATTTGGTTTTAATCTTTTTAATTCATTAAAGCGCTTTGTACCATCTAATAAATGATACAAAATTACCCCTTTCCATTTCCCTCCAATCACCTCAACCATAGCTTCAACTGGACAAGAATATTTATTTAAAAATGGGTAATTTATATTATTTTCGTTTGGACAATCCATAATAAATCCCTTCCCTTAACAATAGTATCTTTTTTGATACTATACCACATAAATGTGCGTACTTGTATCTATGTTACTTTAAAAATATAATTTACTTACAAAAATAAATTCATGAAAAGAGGAACTTTTATGACAAATACAAACGAAATTACAAAAGAAAAGATTATGGAGGCTATTCATTTCAGACATGCATGTAAAGAATTCGATCCTATGCACAAAATTTCAGAAGAGGATTTTAAATTTATTTTAGAAACAGGCAGATTATCTCCTTCTTCTTTTGGATATGAGCCTTGGAAATTTATTGTCGTACAAAATAAAGAATTAAGAGAAAAACTACAACCGTATTCATGGGGCGCTGGTGGGCAACTTGCAACAGCTAGTCATTTTGTTATTGTTCTTTCAAGAAACATTAAAGATATGCATTATGATGCAGAGTATATTAAATATATGATGAACGATATTATTGGATTGCCTGAAGACACTCAAAAAATTAGATATGAATTCTTCAAAAAGTTCCAGGAAACAGATTTTAACTTATTACAATCCGATCGTGCTGTATTTGATTGGGCATCTAAACAAACTTATATTGCTTTAGGTAATATGATGACGAGCGCAGCTCAAATCGGTATTGATTCTTGTCCAATAGAAGGATTTGATAAAGAGGAAGTAGATTCTTTACTTCGTCAAGAAGGCATTATACAAGACGATAACTTTGAAGTATCAGTTATGGTTGCCTTTGGTTACCGTAAAGAAGAGCCAAAGCGTGATAAAACAAGACAGACTATGGATACAATTGTTGAATGGATTAAGTAATATAGCACAGACAAATAATGCTCCTAATAGCTGGATACTTATACTAAAGAACTATCAGTCGTTTTTCTTATGTATGAATTTGGTTTTTCATGGAAAGATATGTTAGTATGTATACAGTTTGAGTGCTCTATTTTTAGAGTCGAACAGGAGGAGAATGAATATGTCTGATATTGAAGTTGGCGAAGTGTTTACTCTTAGTGATGAGAATAACGAAGAGCAAGAAGTAGAAGTACTTGGAGCGATGGATGTCGAAGGTGCAGAGTATATTGCTGTTGCCTTTGTTGAAGATATCCAAACAGAAACTGAGGAAGACATTGATATTTTCTTTTTAAAAGTAGAAGAAGATAATGAGTTTTCATACATTGAAAATGATGAAGAGTTTGATAAAGTATCTACTGCGTTTGAAAAGATTTTGGATGAGCAAGAGCAAGAATAGTATGAATGAAAAACACGCGGGCGGATGTATATCCGCCCTCTTTTTATTTATTACTCATCCAGAGACTCACGCAGTAATTGCAGTACATCTTTCATCGCAAAAGGTCCATCTTTTTTAACATGTTCCGCAAATTCTGAAACGAGACGTAATGTTCTCACACTTTCGATTGGATGCTCTCCTGATGCACTTTCAGCTGAAAGCATAACTGCATTCGTCCCGTCCAGTACAGCTTGAAACACATCAGTCACCTCTGCCCTTGTTGGAATAGAATGATCTACCATAGATTGAAGCATTTGTGTTGCTGTAATGACATATGTATTCGTTCGATTACATTCCTGAATCATCATTTTCTGTAAAAGCGGAATGCATTGATACGGTAACTCTACTCCTAAATCGCCCCTTGCAATCATAATTCCATCTGCTTCTTTACATATATCTTGAAAATTCTCGATTGCTTCCATCGTTTCTATTTTTGCAATTACATTAGGTGACGTTTCTTTATACTGTTGTATAAAATCTCGTATTTCTTTTATATGACTAGGTTTTCTTACGAAAGAACACGCGATAAAATCAACATTCTCTTCTAAAAGAAACTGAATATCTTTTTTATCTTTCTCTGTAATAGCTGGTAAACGAACAGCCGCATCTGGTAAATTAACTCCTTTATGAGATGAGATATTGCCACCTGTTTTTACCTTCGTTTCTATTTTGTCCGTACTTATCTTTTCAACAATTAATTCAACTTCTCCATCATTAATTAAAATTCTACTGCCTACTTTCACATCATTCGCAATTCCTTCATAATCAACACTCGCTTCTGTATTACTCCCTGTAACTGGTTGTGTATGTAAAATAAAAGAATCTCCTGCCTGAAGTGTAATTTGCTCTCCCTTCACTTCACCTAATCTTATTTTAGGACCTTGTACATCACCCAAAAATTTAATAGAGTCATCTAATGATTTCACTAAACGAATGATGTCTTTATGACTTTCATGCGTGCCATGCGATAAATTCAGTCGAACAATTTTCATACCATTCTTTATTAACTGTGCTAATGTTTCTTTATTATTACTTGCGGGTCCAATTGTACAAATTCGATCGATTGTCATTTTTGTCACCATCCTTTTTTTAATAAGTTTCCCATATGGACTTAAAAATAACAGAGATTCTGACATGAATAGATTTAAATTTACATGAATTTCATAAAATTAAACCTGTATCCCTTGCTGGCTAAGCATTAGAAGATATATTCGCTTTTTTGCAAATGAAGACATGTTGAATCGAAAGTAAAAGAAACGTTAAGTATGGGATAAACCATTGAGAGTTTCGAAATTTTCATATATTGTATGAATTGAGTTCGAACTCAAAAATTTAAAAAGGTGGGAAAATTAGTGAATATGAAAAAATCTTTATCGGTGACAAC
Source organism: Bacillus sp. PK3-067 (assembly GCF_056738645.1). Lineage (NCBI taxonomy): Bacteria > Bacillati > Bacillota > Bacilli > Caryophanales > Bacillaceae > Bacillus > Bacillus sp. PK3-067. Next base: position 3,313,364 of record NZ_CP096490.1, read on the forward strand.
TTTAGGGTTAGCGGTTTTAGGTTTTGGTTTTACTAATAACGCAAGTGCTTCAGAGGTCGATACTGTAGACAAGCAGCCCGTTTTAGTTGACTTTGATACAATTCAATCAACAAAAACATCTAGTGTTCCTAGTTTGACTATTGCAGCTGCACCTAAGAATGACTCTAACATTAGCGTATATACTCCCTTTTTTGGTAACCCATATGCAGTTGCTAAATCGAAATCAACTACGACCGAAGACTATGTTTATGCAAAAGCAAGAACTTTCAATGGCGATGGCTCATTAGTGAATACGAAAAGTAATAGTGCAAAAAAATCATCCTTTGTAAGTGCTACAGCGACCAACACAAGCATTTATTATGGAGATGATTACGCTATCGGTAATCATACCTATAAATTAAGTGGTTATAATGATGTGAATCACGAAACAAAAGCTTTCTGGTAAGAAAGAGAAAAAAGATATGCATCTTGCATATCTTTTTTCTCTAATATTTTACATATATTGAGGTGCTATTTATGAAACAAATATATATTATTAGCGGTGTTTTACTTATTTCATTACTTACAATTTATATTTTGTTCAATACTTCATTCATACAACCTCATCCACCTTCCATAGAAAATAAACGAGAGCAACAAACCAATACTATTTCTTACGGATTGAAGGATAATCAAGGCCAACATATTAACAATGGTAGTACAATTACTAGTGAGGATAATAAAATTAATGTAACATTATCATTCGTACATACTATTAATGAAAACCGAAAATATGGATTAATTGTTCTAGAAGATTACGAACAAAAACCTTTTAAAATAGAAGATACTACTACTGAAATATCACACTATTTTTTTGATATGAAACCAAACAGTTCAATGACTACGAAAATCTCTTTACACACTTCTCCTAATGCAAGTGAATTAACCTTTTTAATAATTAAAAAACCTGAATACAAATTAAAAGATAATAACTTAAATAAAGCAGCTATTTTAGAAGATATTCTAAGTATGCGATATTCAATGCATCCTCTTCAGAAAGAAAACGAAAAAATAAAACTCTCCCTTATAGATCCAGATGCTATTCTAAAAGATGGTCTTTACGAACCATTATTTGTTACGAACCGTGAAGAGAACTTACAAACTGTCTTCTTTGAAAAGGAAGGCAAGCAATTAATTTTATCAAACGGTAATGAAACAAATGATGAAATGACTTACGCAATCGTGGCTTTTAAAGATTGGAAACAAGTTGAAATATTTAACAATAGAAAAGTCGTTTATACTAAGGTTGCACCTGAAACGAGGCAAATCTTTAATTTCACATTGCCTTCAGTGGATCAGGAAAGTAATTTGCAACTCGTCGCTTTTCCATTTCCTTATAAAGTTAGCGAAGAAGATTATATCAGTCAACAAACATTCAATTCCTTTCGCATCGTAATTGAAAATGAAAATAAATAAGTTATACTATGCACATTACAACAACCTAAAAAAGGCCTACTCACACGAGTAGGCTTTTGAAACTATGAAAGTTTCGTCAATAACTGATTTAAATCTTTTTTCGTTTTCATCGTTAATGATTTCATTTTATTAATATCGATTTTTTCTTTCTCCGCTCCTACAATTAACGGATACATACTTTGACCGATTGTTTTAGAATCCGTCGGATGTGATGCTTCTAGCTCTTTTTCAATCACATCCCACTTTTCATTAATTTGTTTGCCAAGCTTATTCACTGTTTCCAATTTTGGATTAGCAGCTAACTGCTTGTCCAAGCTATCAATTAATGCTACAACTTCTTTAACATTCGTTTTCACAGCAACACTTTTCTTCGGATCTTTCGTTGTCTTTCCGTTATTGTTTGTGCTTGTACTTGTGCTTTGATCTGTTGTTTTCCCGCTAGTCGTTTGATCATTCGTTTTTCCTGTCGTCTCTTTTTCTTTTGTTTTTACATTTTCGTTTTGAGTTGACGTTTTGCCGTTACTTTCTGTCCCTGATGATTCTTTCGTATTTTTTGCATCCTTATCTGTTTTTTCATTTGAAGAAGTATTAGTTTCTTTTTCAGTATCTTTCGTTGTTTTTGACGCTTCATCTGCACTTGTCGTTTTTGCTTCTCCATCATTTTGCGCAGTTACTTGCTCTTTCTTTTCCGTTTCTTTATCTGATGAAGGACTACAAGCTGCCATAGTAAGCATTGTACCAATTGTTATCGATGCGATAGCGACCTTTTTCATTTTCATATAAATCCCCCTATGTTTTACATAATTTATCCTCCCCTTTACGATTCGATTCCCCCTTAAAAAATCCCTTTTCATAGGAATTATCATCTTTCCGACAGTAATCTTCATAATAATACGTACAAAAACTGATAAACTCATTTTAATATTCGAGTTTCTTCTACTTCATTTTTCTACTCGCAAGTAAAAGAAAAAGAGTATATTGTCACATTAAGAATTACTATCTTCATATGACGATATACTCTTCTATCAAATTTTTATCTTTCTTGACATTTTATTTATACAAAAAAATAAAATTTTCTTTCGTTTTTTGTTTCTCAACGTTTGTTAACATAATATTTTTATGAGTAACCACCATTCGAGTGAATGACTTGCCCAGTAACCCATTTCGCTTCTTCACTTACTAAAAAAGAAATTAAGCGCGCAGCATCCACCGGTTCTCCTACTTTACCTTGTGGGAACTTCCATACTAAATGATGCTTCAGCTCCTCTGTAATCCATCCTGTATTCGTCGGTCCTGGATCTACAGCATTCACTGTAATCCCCTTCTCCATCGCAACTGGTGCTACTGACTTTGTAAATGCTTCAATTGCCCCTTTCGTTGCTGCATATGCTAGTTCATCTGGCATTGGACCTACTGACTGTCCTGAAGTAAGATTAATAATACTCCCGCCCGTTTTAAGTGAATAATGTTTTATAAACAATGAACTTAATAGCATAGTAGCTCGAACATTAACTGTATAATGTTTATCCAACTGCTCTACATCTAATTCCTCAATCCTCGTATGAGTAGAATATACTGCATTATTAACTAGAATAGATGGATCACCTAACCGTTCTGATACCATATAAAACAAACGATTTGGCGAATAAGACTGCGATAAATTAATTTCTGCCATTTCACATCGAACATCGTAACTTTCAATTTCCTTTTTCAGCAAAAAGGGTTCTTGATCACTCATTCCCCATGGCATCGCTTTATCATACTTTGGCCAGTACGTGAAAAAAATGTCTATCCCCTTTTGAGCAAGCACCTTGCATACAGCTGCACCGATTCCATTCAGACGAGTTGCCCCTGTTACAATTGCTATTTTCTTCACCTTTTTCTCCTCCATCTATACACAGATCCCCTGCATGAATACAGAGGATCTATCTTCTTATTGAATATTTGACAGTATACGTTCAGCACCTAATTTTAACATTTTAATAAAGATATAATTTACAATCGTAAACATTACAAATAAAACGATAAACATAACCCATAGTCCGACATGAAGGAAGAAGTATAATACACTTACTCCCCCCACAATAATTAAAGCTATTAAAATATTTGCTAAAAAATTCCACAAAGTTGTATATCGACTTTTAAATAATTTCTGCTCTGTATCCCAATGAATATCTGCAGTTTGTGCGTCCCAGCGTGTTCCGATTAAATTAATTAATAACAACCCGTTCGCACTTAGTAAAAACCACAGTATCATAAAGACTGGAGAAATCCCAGCTACAACTGCCATCGTAATACCGAATACTGCTAAAATGATTACATTAATTAACCAAGCAGTGATTGCTTTCGCAAAAAAGATATCCGAAGCCTTTACTGGTAAATAACGATTCACAAACCAAGAGCTTCCATCTCGCGAAAATGACGTTGTTGCAATGACGTTACTACCCATTAAAAATAACGATGCACAAAGGCCAACACCAATTGCAAATCCCGTTGTCTCTGGATTGTTAATATACTCTGTAATAAACTTTAAATTTCCATCTTGCACAAATAAAATAAAGAACAACATAATTGGCATAACGAAAGTTTGTACAATGCAATTTAAGAAAAATTGTGGTGTACGGAATAACGTTTTAAATTCTTTTTTCACATACGCTTTTAAATGCGAACTTTGTACTGTTGATTTCTGTAAACCTTCCGCCGAAATAACTTGTTTCTTTGCTGTACTCGTTGAAAGTCCAATAACCCCTTTTAAATATGTACGCTCTGCTATGTAATAAAACAACACAAAGAAGACAAATGAAATAACTGCAAAGATTATTACATATAAAGGTCCCTTCCAATTTGCATTTTCTACTAATGCTACTGCTCCAAAATATGTAGTTGGAAAATAGTTTGTCATTTGTACTAAAAGAGAAGACTGGTTGTTTGCAAGGTAATCCGCAATTGCATCTTCAGAAAACGAACTTTTATTTTTCCACTGCAAAAATACGTTAATTCCTACAATAAATAGTATACTTACGATTCCAATAAATATATTTCCTCGGTCTTTATTTTTCGCTATATTTGTATACCTCATAATAACTGTCATCAGTAACGAAGCTAGTACTAACGGCACAATTGGGAAGAGTAAGTAAATGAAAATCATATATATGTAATATGTAATAAATGCGCCACTTTTTAAACCGTACGTAATAAAGATCGGTAATAAAATAAATGAACTCATTACGTATTGTGTAATTAATACTGTTAAAAATTTGGCTGAAATAATTTGCGCTGGTTTTAATGGTAATGGTAATAACATTTCAATGTCATTGCTGTAGTAAAATACAGTTAAAATGTTCGTAATACTCATTAAAAATACCCATATACTCGCAATCGCAAGTCCCATTGCGATAATCATTCCTGGATCTTGCCCTAAATGTATCATTCCCTCATACATTGCATGCGTGATAGAACCAAACAGTAAAAAGCCGACAAATAAAATAGCTGCAAATGAAAATACATACGCCCATCGCTTCTTCTTATCTGTTATAAAATCTGCGTAATTTAACTTTAATAGTACCTTCGTTAACGTCCAAATTTTACTCATTGCCCGTCATCTCCAAGAACATTTTTTCAAGTGATTCATTGGATTTAAAATGATCTCTCATTTCATCTAAATTTCCTTTAAACTGCAAATTCCCCTTATTAATAATAGCAACCCGGTCACATATTTTTTCCGCTACTTCTAATACGTGTGTAGAGAAAAATACAATCTTTCCTTTATCCGCATGCTCTCTCATCATTTCTTTTAAAATATATGCAGATTTCGGATCAAGCCCAGTTAATGGTTCATCTAAAATCCATACATCTGGCTCATGTACGAGCACACCAATAATAACGATTTTTTGTCTCATACCGTGCGAATAACTTTGAATTTGATCAGATAAAGCATTATAAAGATCAAACTTCTTCGCTAAAGACTCTATTCGTTCTTGTCGTACTTCTTTCGACACTTCATACATATCGGCCATAAAGTTTAAATATTCAATTCCTTTTAATCGTAAAAACATATCTGGACTATCTGGTACATAACCAAACGTCTTCTTCGCTTCCATCGGCTCTTCCATAATATTTTTTCCGTTAATCGTAATAGTCCCTTTGTCCACCCCGTGAATACCAGTAATCATCTTAATTGTCGTTGATTTACCCGCACCATTCGGTCCTAAAAATCCAAAGATTTCGCCGCTAGGTACAGATAAACTTAAGTCTTTTACTGCATAGGTAGACCCATTATAACTTTTTGACACATTCGTAATTTCAATCATTCCATCCAATCCTTTCCTTAATTACCAAATAACTATATTGATATTATAGCATAGTTCTATTTTAAGATTTTTACATTTTTCAGTATATTTAACCTTTAAAATAAATATACACCCCTAATCCAACAACTAAAACGACAGCTAGTATAATATAAATCATTGTTAAGCGTTTAATATTCCCCTTTGTCGCTTTGCTATAATTTGCATCACCATTCCGCCCAATTAACACCGTCGCAATGACAGTAATCACTACAAGTAATACAACGATCATAATCCAAGTTAGCATTTCTTCCTCCCCCTCCTTACAACCATTTTACAATATTATCCTCTTTATTTCGCAGCATATTTCCTCTTTTTACTATTATTATGAAGCAAACTGGAAAACTATTATTACCATTCCTATCCAATTGTGATATATTTGTAACATAACGTGACTTATTTCTAACAACGTAAGGAGGACCTATCATGAAAACAACTTGGATAAAATATTTAGGATTTCTCAGTTTCTTCGGTTTCCTCGGATTTTTTTATGAAAAAGGATTGTTTACTATGTTCTGTTTCTTCTCCTTTTTCACATCGTATAGAACAGTTCAACACGATGAACTGTTTGAACAAATTGTCAATAAATCGTGCCGCAATGCATTTATCATTACATTACTAACTACTGCTATCATTATATTTATTGAAATGTTATTTCCAAACTCTACGCTACAAGAGATTGATATCGCTCTTATTTTCGGCACACTCATTCTTACATTCGGTTTTTCTATGTTCTTTTATGATAAACCTGTTGATGAAATGGAAGATGCACCATGGCGTTCGTAACGAAGATAAAAGAATACCGCGCAAAATTGAACATGACACAAGAAGATTTAGCGAAGAGCGTTAGTGTGCGACGTGAAACAATTAGTCATCTCGAAAAAGGTAAATACAATCCTTCCTTACAACTTGCTCACGATATAGCGAAGGCATTACATAGTACGATTGATGAGATTTTTATTTTTGAGGATTGATTAAAGACGTCCAGTCACAAGAATCACATAAAAAAATACCGTCATTCTTTCCAAGAAGAATGACGGTATTTCTTATTGATTATCCATATAAAACCGCATGAAATACGCCTAATAGTAAGTATCGATCCTGCATGTAATCTTCATCATATACATTCATCTCAATGTAATACATATCTTCCTCAAGACGAATATTCCAATCTGCAATTACATAGCCTTTTCGTAATAATTTTCCCATTCCAAATGAAGTTTTATGAACAACATATTCTTCTGCCTTATATGTAAAGGTAAATAAGAAATTTGCATCCAATAACTTTCCGTCACATACAAGTATTTCATGCTCTGCATCATGATTATCTTTGTACATTACTAAAATCCTTCTTTGGCGCTGCCTACTTACATCCTTTGCAATGACGCGAATATTGTCCTTACTATCCTTTATTTCATAAATAATATTACTACCAATTTTCGGAATAAAATCCAGCACTCTCATCAGCGTATTTTTATAATAGCCCCTTACTACACCTACTTGCTCACTTCCATTATAAACCTCTATCGGTGTCGTATCTGCTTTGCTATCACACGGTCGTTTGTAAGAGAGCTGCATCATTCGCTCTCCTCTTAAGTACTGATCAAACGTCACAGGATATTCTATCATGCGCAGTTCTTTATTTAACTCATACAAATAGCGTTGAACACTCTCTATTAATGTTGTAGTAGCTATACGCTCTTGAAGTTCAAATTCTTGCCAGCTGGAAAAAACATTCCATTGATTATGATCCTCTTCATAGAAGAAACCAAGAATTACCTCTTCACGGTCAGCCGTTTCATATTTCATAGGCACGTTCTGCCCATGTTGAACTTGTTCCATCCACTGACCTAAATAAATCCCCAGCTCTGCAACCTTCATACATGATTTTTGAAAAAATACGCTGTCACTCGCGCAAATCGTTACATCTCCTTCGATAAAGCCCTTTGAATAAGCATCATACCGTGGCTCATCCTTCTGCGGGAGATTCTTGTCTAACTCAAATAAAAACTTTAACATTCTTTATTCACCTCTAGTTGTTACACTAATCATACATGACATCGCATCACGCTAGGAAACTATTTATATACGCATATTTAATTCACGCATTATAACACGTGAATGACCTTGTATAGTAGCTCTATTTTTTTGTTCTATATCTTAGTATATGAATTTATATGAGCGATTTTTCAAATATATCTATCGCAACTTACAATATATCAACGATTTTTCAAATATATCTATCGCAACTTACAATATATCAACGATTTTTTCAATATATCTATCACAACTTACAATATATCAACGATTTTTTCAATATATCGATTTTTCGACAAATATCAGCATGATTAAAATGAAGCTACCTTTTCTTCCGCCACTTCTACAATTTCTAAAATTTGTAGCAGACTCTCCACTTCATAAGTCGGGTTAACATCTGTCCCGTTTTCTTTCAAACTCGGATTATACCAACACGTATCAATGCCGTAATCTTCTCCGCCTTTCATATCAGAAGTTAACGAATCTCCAACCATTAGTACGCTTGATTTATCAGTAATCCCAAACTTCTCAAACGCATAATCAAAAATCTCACGTGCTGGTTTTTGATGACCAACTTCTTCAGAAATAATAATGTGATCAAAGAAATTACATAAAGGCGAATTTCCGATTCTTGATTGTTGCACCTTCGTATATCCATTCGTAATAATACCTAACTTGCAATCTTGTAGATTTTCACATAATTGTACTGCGCCTTCTATAAGATGTACTTCCTTCCCTAAATTTTCAAGGTATACATCACTAAATTGCTGCGCATCTACGTCTATATTATGAATTGCAAATAATTGTCTAAATCGCTCTACGGCTAATTCACTTAGCGTAATCATTTTATTTTCTAAATCTCTCCATAATCCATTACTAATCTCTTTATAACTTGCAAGATAATCATTATACCCTGTAGACATACCAAACTGTACAAACGCATTATGTAATGCGTGTCTTTCCGTTTCAGGGAAATCTAATAATGTATCATCTACGTCGAATAATATAACTTTGTATTTCATGATGTTCTCCTCAATTCCTATTTTAAAAGCTTCGTTCTCATTGCTTATAAATTTTTATATATTTCGTGATGAAGCGCTTTAACCCGCTCTTTATAGAATACACCTTTATCTTTTATTTTCAAATGTGCTATAAATAAGTTTGCTAGCATGACTGCTGTATCTAGTCTATAAAATAAACTAACAATATGAGGAGTAACATTAAAGATACTATCATTCTTATATCCATCTTTAAATTCATCCCAACTAACCTCATTTGTTTCAGCTATTCTCATAAGCTCCAGCAATGGATGACCAATTAAAGCGTTATCCCAATCAACTATTGCTTTAACTTCTCCATTATACCCGATTAAATTGGCTGCTCGAATGTCCATATGTAATAAACATTTTACATGATCTGCTGTACTAAGAATATATTCAATTGTTTTTGTATTCGGAAGATTAATTTTACAGTCCGTGATTGTATTAAACCCTTCTATCCGTTTCACAATTCGTTCTGCTATATACTTACTAATGGGCTCTCTAATATTTTGTTTGTAATACAAACCATCAATTGGCATACTATGAAGCTTGCTCACTAACTCCCCTATTTTGCATGCGGAAATTGGCGTACGATCAGCATACACACAATCCGAAATTAAAAAATCAAGTTCGGTTGAAAGATGCAATCCGTGTATCCTTGGTACTGGAATACCTTTTGAATGACAATACTTAGACAGCTCCGCTTCCTTTTGCAACGAAATCCGACTGTTAAATAAGTCTTCATTTATATTTTCCACTTCTCTTTCCCACGGTACTCGAAATGCTAAAGACCCCTTTTCTGAATCTCCTTGAAAAACAATATTTTGCACTCCTGTTCCAATCACCTTTAAATCTTGAATAGCTAGTTCCTTATACTCTTGACTTAGTATTGTTGCCAGCTTTTCTCTTAACCCCTCTGCTTTTACACGTGTATAAATCATTTTCTCCCCCGATTCTTAAGTTCTTTTCATCCATTTTCTCCTCGGTGCACAACATCCTCATTAACAAAATTATAGCAACAATAGTAAAAGGAGGCTAATCCGCTCAGCCTCCTTTTACTTATTAATCTTCTAGTAATAACTCTTTCATTTCCTCTAACGACTCTTTCGTAAAGCCAAGAGCCCTTTCAGCGTATGCTTCAACTGATTCGTATTGCTTTTGAATTTCACCAATCGCAGCTTGCAAGTATTCAGCACGTGCTTCAAACATCGCACCTAATATCTCTCTACTCTCATCGTTTTGTAGTTTTGCACCTAAAAAGGCCATCATTTTCTCGTTTAACTTTTCACGGAAACCGTTACTTAGTAAATAATCTTCCATTACTGTTTTCTCTGGTACACCTAGTAAAAGTAATAATAATGCTGATCCAAATCCAGTACGGTCTTTCCCAGCTGTACAATGGTTTACTAACGGTAAGTTTTCCGGGTTTTGCGCTAAGTTTAAGAAGCTTACGAACGCCTCGTTACCACTTACGAAATCTTGATTCATTTTCACAAGATACTCACCTGGTTTTCCTAACATAGAAAGGTCACCAACTTGGAAAAACTCATTTATATTTAAGTCTTTCGCTAAGTCTTGCATAACTGGTAAGCACACTTGACGAGCACCTGTAATCTCAGGATTTGGCTTATGCTTTACCTCAAAGTCTGTACGATAGTCACAAATTAACTTTAAACCAGACTTTTGTAAATAGTCGATATCCCACTCTGTTAGTCCTGCTAATTCTTCAGAACGGTATAATTTGCCCCATTTCACTTTACGTCCATCTCTCGTTTCATATCCACCCATATCACGGAAGTTAAACGCACCTTGTAATGGCAATCTACGCTCAGCTACTGTCACTGCTTGTCCATTACTTCCTACTAGTCTAAAATATGGACGTTCATTTTCACTCGGGTTTTCAATTGTATATGATAATCCTCCATTTACAGTTGCAAGTAGTTCTCCATTTTCTTCAATATGATCTGGTGAAGTACTCCAATAAATACGAACTTCTTCTATATTATTTGCCCACTTTATTTGTAACGTATTATCTTCAATTCTTTCTACAGTTGCTTGTAGCCAATTTCTTTGCTGCTCCATTCTTTCACCAACGCTTTCTCTTATAATCGAATCTCACTCTATTGTATTATACAAATATCTACTTTGTCGTTCTCATTTTTCTTTTTATCTTACAAACAGGCAAAAAGTTCTTTTACTTGTTCAAAATTTGTACATGGATTACCGCGAAATACGTATGCGATTTGTTCATTACCTAAATCTTCGTATACAACTGTTCCGCGATTAGGGTGCGAATAAAACTCTAACCCGTTTATAATTTGTTTTGGGCCATAGTTCATTGTCCATGAAGAAATAGGATAATACGCTTTGTTTTTATGTCTACAAACCCAAAGTGCATATAGTTTATTAACTTCGTCCCAGTATACATACTGCGTTTCGTCATTTCCGAAACCGACCGATTCAAGTTTCCAATTTAGTTTTTCATGAATTAACAAATTTACATAGGATACGTCATCTGGAGCATTCCACTCTCTACATCTTCCTATCTCACCCATTTCACTTCTCTTCGCTTGAAAGCTTAATAAGTGAAATGATGTATGTAATATCGTTTTCCCAAGCTCCATATTTACTGGTTGTAATTCAAATAGAAATCGTTCCATTTCGTCTTGGTTTACATATCCATGATCAACAGAAATTTCAACTTGTGTTTTCCATATAGATGTAACGTAACTTTCTTTTCCTTTATAATTTACACCTTTCCAATACACAAGCCCTTTATATTGAAAACAATCTCCTTTTGCTTGAGAAATACAGCTATCCGGAAATACTGGTTCCATTATATCGAGAAAAAATTCCTTTACTCGAAACATCCCAGTTGGAGTAACAACCTGAAACCAAAAAGTTCCCCACTTTTCACCTTCATAACGTTCTGAAACTTTGTCAACATTCCAGCCTTCTAACAATACATTTGGATACAATAACACGAATGAATGCATGGATTGCTTTAACATATATAGTCCCCTCCCGCTATACGAGTTCGAGAGTATACATCATTCATCCTCCTAAAACTTTCTCACATATCTCTCAGTTGAACTAAGCAGCTGACATCCGTTCTTTTCAAAAACATCCTTCATCCACTCATTTTGCATATTTGTCTCACCAATATAATAAGATGCACCTATTTCCTTTAAGACAAACATCGCACCTGCAAATAATGCGGCTTCATATCCCTTATTACGCACATTTGGAGTAACTGCGAAGTACATAAGTTTTCCTTCTTCTAACGTACCTCTTTCAATATGCGGGATTACAATTCCTATCGGCTTTTCATCGACACTCGCTGTTAAGCAATGTTCTTTCCATTGCTCACCAATTTCTTCTAGCATCATATGCACAAATTGATCATGAGCGACTGGTTCTCCCGTTGCTTCATTCCACAGTGAATAAAAAGCCTCTTCTCCAACTTCTTCAATAAGCTTAAAATCAATTTCACTTTCTACATCTTCTACTTCGTATATATCTTTAAATACAATCATGTTTTCCGTAACATATTCAAATGAATACGTTTCAAAACATTTTTTATACACATCATAATTTGGACTTTTTGAAGAGATTTCAAAATGTAGTTTTTCTAATCCATCTTTTTTAGCTTCAGCAACGTAATATTGCACCATCTCTTCTAATTGCTCTTCTGTAAAAACCTCTGCATTATTTTCTTTTATCATAATAGAAGAAGCACTTCTTCTTATTTTAAAATGTTTTTCTAACTGTTCTATCGTCGTCATATTCTTCCCTCATCTATATCATACTCGAATTTCTAATCGTTCTCCTTGCATGAGCAGGATTGTCCTTGAATATATAGAATACTAGAAAAGATCGCATCTTTAAAGTGCGGAGGAGGTTCTCCATTGGATATTACAGCATTGCAACAACAGTTAGAGCTTATACAACAAAATGACTACACGCAACTGCAACATATAGACGTAAATGAGTTAACTTTGAACATGCTTCAGTATATCGGAACAACTGATAGCTACGTTCGTTACCAACTTATATATAAATGTTTTGCGCATTTCATTCATCATGAATTCCTTATGGACGATCAGCTGAAATTACTTCTGCAAACTTGTTTAAGTGATGAGTATTTATATTGTGACATTTACTCCCCACATACAGATGGGGTTTTCACACGTTCTTACACTGTTTCGTTAATTGCGTTAATACTCCAATTCGCTAATTCGCACTACTTTTGTACAGAGGAGGATATCGAAGAAATAAAAAATAAACTCATTACATACACAAACTTAGAAACGGATTTTCGGGGCTATATTGAAAATAAAGGATGGGCTCATTGTCTTGCTCATGTATCTGATGCCTTTACTGAAATTGTTCATAATACGTATACAACTTTTGAATGGTACGAAGAATTAATTCATTGTTTATTAAATAAAATCTTTATTCCATCTGACCTTTTTCATAATAACGAAGATGAACGCATTGTTACTCCATTACTAGCAATGCTGTATCATGATTTTCCTCAGAACGATTTAATTTCTATTATTCATAAAAAAATAAAAAGGCTTCCTCAAATTAGAAAACGCCTTTCGCTTAATGAGTATTGTATTTTATGTGCCAATATTAAAACCTTTTTACGCACATTATTTTTCAGAACGAAAGATGACCATAACTTAGCCTTTACAGCACGTAAAACAGAAAGAATGTTAAAAGAACTTCCTAACTATTATTAAATACAAGGAGCAATGACATGGGTTATATTGAAGATATGAGAAATCTAGTAGGAAATCATCCACTTATTCTAATAGGATCACACGCCATTATATTAAATGAAAAAGATGAAGTATTGCTGCAGCTCCGTACAGATTTTAACCGCTGGGGCATTATTGGCGGTGCCTTAGAATATAACGAAACGTTAGAAGATGCTTTAAAACGAGAAGTGTTTGAAGAAACTGGACTTATTATTAAAAATCCAGAACTATTCCGTACATACTCAGGACCAGATTTCTTTCAAATCTATCCAAATGGCGATCAAGTACACGGTGTACTCGTTGTTTATATTTGCCGAGAATTTTATGGTGAACTTGTATGCGATCAAAGTGAATCAAAAGAACTACGCTTCTTTTCACTTGATGAATTACCTAATAATCTTCCTCCTGTTATCGAGAAGATTATTACAGATTATCTAAAAAAATAAGGGAACGCTTAACGTTCCCTCTCAAATCCAATCCGTTTTTTAATTTCTGCTAAATTTATCTTCGCAATAGCGCGTGCCTTCTCAGCACCGTTTTCTAATGCTTCATATAATAAATCCGGCTCATTCATATACATTGCGTACTTTTCACGAGGTCCAGCTAACTCACGATCTACAACGCGAAACAACTCTTTTTTCACATCGCCCCATCCGATTCCAGTCTCATATTTTTCACGTAATGACTGTACTTCGTCTTCTGTCGCAAATTCTTTATAAATTGTAAATAAGGTTTCTAGTTCTTTCGGTTCATTTGGAAGTGAAGAGTCTGTTTTGATTTTAAACATTAACTTTCGAAGTTTTTCTTGCTCTGCAAATAATGGGATTACATTTCCGTAACTTTTACTCATCTTCCTTCCATCAAGACCAGGTAAAATAGCTCCTTCTTCTTGCACTACATACTCCGGTAGTGTAAATGTCGTGCCAAATGTATGATTAAAATACGTCGCAATATCACGCGCAATTTCAATATGTTGAATTTGGTCTTTTCCAACTGGTACATGAGTAGCTTGAAATAATAATATGTCAGCTGCCATTAAAATCGGGTACGTGTATAACCCCATATTCACTCCCGCATCGACCTCTAACCCTGCTTCTTTATTTTGCTCCACCTTCGCTTTATACGCATGAGCACGGTTCATAAGACCTTTCGGAGTTAGGCAAGCTAAAATCCAAGCTAATTCTAGAATTTCCGGTACTTCTGTTTGCCGATAAAAAACAACATCTTCCCCAAGTCCAAGCGATAACCAAGTAGCTGCTACCTCTTTCGTATAACTGCTGAACTTTTCTGAATCATGCACAGCATTTAATGCATGATAATCAGCTATAAAGTACAATGCTCTTCCTTCATTATTCTTTGACATTTGTAATGCAGGTTTAATCGCACCAATATAATTCCCTAAATGCGGATAACCTGTCGGCTTAATTCCTGTTAACATTATTTTTTCACTCACACTAACTCCTCCTTTCTCAAAATAAAAAGAGCCCCTCATCCTTAAAAAAGGACGAGAGACTCCCGCGGTACCACCTTAATTAGCTATCATTAGCTCACTTCATACTTCAATAACGTGAAGTAACCGTCTTTACCTACTCATTTCAGTTAGAAGCTCCAGAGCCCATTCCATATTCATCCCTTACTGATTTCCACCACACATCAGCTCTCTAAAAAGTTTCGAATATGTACTCTTCTCTTTCATTGCTTTTTCGTTATTTTTTACAGTTTATCACATTTCACTTCCAAACAAACCCTAATTTTCTATTTTATATAGCAGGAATTTCCACTTCAATTGTCTAATGTTATATAGGTTTGTTGAAATATTCGAAACAACTTTGGAGGTTTTTTCATGGTAAAATATATATCAATTTTAGGTTCAACAGGATCCATCGGCACATCTGCATTAGATGTCGTTTCAGCTCATCCTGAACATTTTAAAATCGTCGGTTTAACCGCAAATTATAATATCGATCTTCTTGAGCAACAAATCAAAACGTTTCAACCTCGTATTGTAAGCGTTGCGACAAAAGACTTAGCAGACAAGCTTCGTACGCGTATTTCAGCAAATACAAAAATCACACACGGGACTGATGGCTTAATTGCAGTAGCTACTCACCCTGATTCAAATCTTGTATTAAGCTCTGTTGTAGGTGTTTCAGGATTACTTCCAACAATTGAAGCATTAAAAGCGAAGAAAGATATCGCTATTGCTAATAAAGAAACTTTGGTTGCAGCTGGACATATCGTAACTGAACTAGCGAAACAAAACGGATGTCGCTTAATTCCAGTAGATAGTGAGCATTCAGCTATTTTCCAATGTTTAAACGGAGAAAATAATAAAGAGATTGAGAAGTTAATTGTAACAGCTTCCGGTGGTGCTTTCCGTGATAAAACACGTGATGAAATGCAAACATTACAAGCAAAAGATGCTTTAAAGCACCCAAACTGGTTAATGGGCGCAAAACTAACGATTGATTCTGCCACATTAATGAATAAAGGGTTCGAAGTAATGGAAGCGAGATGGCTATTTGATATTCCATATAAAAAAATTAATGTAATGATTCATAAAGAAAGTATCATTCATTCTTTAGTAGAATTTATTGATGGATCAGTTATGGCGCAGCTCGGTGCTCCTGATATGAGAATGCCGATTCAATATGCGTTTCACTATCCTACTCGGCTGCCTTCTTCCTATGAAAAATTAAATTTATTAGAAATCGGTAGTTTACATTTTGAAAAACCAGATTTAGAGAAGTTCCCTTGTCTACAATACGCATATGAGTGTGGCAAAATCGGTGGTACTACTCCCGCTGTATTAAATGCAGCAAATGAAATTGCGAATGCGCTATTCTTAAAAAATGAAATTGCCTTTTTCGATATTGAAAAAACAATTTACAAAACAGTTGAAGCTCATCATAACGTAAAAGATCCTTCACTAGATGCTATATTAGAAGCAGATCAATGGGCACGCCAATATGCAAATGAATTGTTAATAAAAAAGCGCTAAAACAGTTCCCACTGTTTTAGCGCTTTTTT
Organism: Bacillus sp. PK3-067; assembly: GCF_056738645.1. Taxonomy (NCBI): domain Bacteria; kingdom Bacillati; phylum Bacillota; class Bacilli; order Caryophanales; family Bacillaceae; genus Bacillus; species Bacillus sp. PK3-067. The sequence goes on from NZ_CP096490.1 coordinate 3,330,038, forward strand.
TCACGTATTCAACTTAACAAATCTATAACCGTGTGTAACTAACACTTTTAATATCGCATATCCTGGAATGGCTAAAATAATGCCCATAATCCCGAATAAGTTTCCGGCAGTTAAAATGATAAAAATGATAGTAATCGGATGAATATCTAACTTTTTACCCATAACTTGCGGAGAAATAAATTTACCTTCTGCTAATTGTACAACCATCATAACGATAATTACTTTTAACACCATTGCTGGCGAGTCGATAAATGCGATAATTAACGCTGGTGTAATCGCGATAATTGGTCCTACGTACGGAACGATATTTACAATCATCGCTAAAATCGCAAGTAATACCGCATATTTAATACCAATAATAAGATAACCAATTAATAGCATAATACCGATAAATAAGCTGACGATAATTTGACCTCTAATATACGAGCTAATCGCATAATGCATATCATCTAGTATTCTCATTGCTGCTGGTTGTCTTTGCTCTGAAATAAACTTTAAAAAGTGATTCGGCAATTGCTCACCATCTTTTAAAAGATAGAACAATATAAATGGAACCATTACAAATGTCAAAACAACCTCTGTAACAGTACTCAAAAATCCAGTTACATTCCCAGTTACTGATGATAATGACTTTGTAAAATCAACTGTGTATTCTTTTACCATATTCGCAACATTAATATTTAAATTCTCCTGAATTTTACCGAGTAAATTACTTTCCCCGAATCTACGTGCTGCTTGTTCAATCTCATGGCCAAAATACGGTAAGTTATCAATTAATGCATCAATTTGATCTTTAATAATAGGGATAACCGTTACAACTAAAAATACAAATAATCCTAGTACGATTAAATATATGGAAGCTATCGATACGATTCTTGAAACACCTTTCTTTTCTAAAAGCGAAACGAATGGATGCAAAATATAAAATAGCACGCCTGCTAATAGTACTGGGAAGAAAATTGTTTTTAAAAATACGATAAACGGTGTAAAAACAAATGATATTTTTGTTAGCAATAAAATATTAATGAACAATAACGCAAATCCAAGTAATACCGCCAAATAATTTTGTTCTCTAAAAAACTTTCTTAACTTATCTCTTTTTCTTATATTTATTTTCTCCAACGAAACCACCTCTTCGAATGATGAAAAGCCCTTATTCAGGGCTCTTCATCATAATCTATATCTCTATTTCCTTGCAGCTTTCACTACAAATGATACAATAAGAATTAACACGATTGCACCTAATAATGCCGGCACGACATGAATCCCACCAAATGATGGCCCAAAGGATCCAAATAATCTACCACCTAACGAAGCACCTAATAAACCTGCGATAATATTTCCGAACATACCACCTGGGAAATTTTTACCTGTTATAGAACTAGCAATTGCACCTATAATAGCACCAACTATTAATGTGATAATCCATCCCATTTTTAGTCCTCCATTTCTATTATAGTTTGTATGATTTAATACAAACATATGTATTTATCATTGCTAATCATATTTCACTATAGAAATATATTTACTACTATTTTACATATGGAGATACATATATTATATGCAAAAAAGAAAAATATTGTCAAACTCACCCATAAAGCAATTATATTCATATACCATATTTAAAGGAGGCTTCATTGTCTATGATTCTTAAGTTAAATTCCACTTCTTTTGAAGTAGCAACATCCATTTTACAGGTTCAAATTCCAGCTTATAAAGTTGAAGCAGACTACTTAAATAGTACTGCCATACCTCGTTTATATGATACTGTAAACGATATTCAAAATTGCGTTGAAACATTCTATGGATATTTTTCTGAAAATAAACTTGTCGGTTTTATTTCTTTTGTACAAGAAGAAAAACTAATCGATATCCATAGGCTAGTTGTATCGCCCGATTTTTTTCAAAAAGGAATCGCAACGAAACTCCTAATTTATATATTTAACATGTTTCCCTCTTCAATGGCATACATTGTACAAACAGGTAAAGCGAATACCCCTGCTATTACTTTATATAAAAAACACGGATTCATTACAGTATCAGATACAATACTTCCTGACGGTATGATTCTTACGCAATTAAAAAAGACAGAATACACAAAATAATTTGACTTGTTCGCTCCTTTATGTTATTTTTTACTTTATAAAACCTTTTGCTGAGTCCAAATTTTGGAGCGGGGGAACCATTTTTGTAGCTATGCTACTTGGGGCGAATCTTTTTTAAGTAGGGAAACTCTCACTTCCCGAGTCCGACAGCTAACCTCGTAAGCGTAATGGGAGAGGAAGGTGCTTTTTGCCTATGTTACACATTTTGCCTCCTTAATTATAAATATGGGATCGATATCAAATAGTCACCTATATTTATAGAAAAGGAGAATGTATTATGTTACGTTTATCTGATCACGCAATTAAAATGATGGAGCAAAGACTTCGAATTGAAAAACAACGCACATATCAAGCAAATAAGGTTGTAGATAACTTACATCACAAATACTTCTTTCAGCATATTTTTCAACCGAAAAGATAAAGAAAATGTTTATTTAATATTAAAAAACACAAGGTGTGTCTTACAAAGACATTCCTTGTGTTTTTTATATTCTTTATAAAATTCTCACTACATTTAAGCTTGCTGTAATCGCACCTGCTATAGTAGTCACATGCCCTACACCTAACGGGCCATTTTGTAATATTAATGTTGAATTGGCACTCGTCACATTCACAAGAAGTGTATTTGAAATGGCTGGTTCGATTACTACAGTTGATGTCGTTACGTTTTGTATAAAACTCCCTGTTAGTTGCGTTCCATTTAATAGCAATCTAACAGATACTGTCTCATTCCCACCATTTGCATCCCCTTGAAAATAGTAGCTTACTAAATATATTCCTGGCGTCGTTACTGTGACTGTCGTAGCACTAGTTAAAGATACACCAGTTCCATATACAGTGGATCCAGAATTAATTGGGATGTTGGCATTTGCTGCAATTGTGCTTGTTGATGTAGAAAAGAAATATCCGCCACCTGTCGATATAGCAGATGATCCTGTTGCTCCAGTTAAGCCTGTTGGACCCGTTGCTCCTGTTGGGCCTGTTACTCCTGTTCCCCCTGTCGCTCCTGTTATTCCTTGTATGCCTTGTATTCCGGTCGGTCCAGTTGCACCAGTCAATCCCGTCTGGCCTGTTGCTCCCGCCTGACCCGTTACACCTTGTGGACCTTGGATTCCCTGTGGACCTTGTAGACCAGTTGCTCCAGTCGGGCCGGTTGCTCCAGTCGGACCCGTTATCCCCTGTGGACCTTGGATTCCTTGAGGACCTTGTGAGCCCGTTGCTCCTGTCTCGCCGGTTGCTCCAGTTGGACCGGTTGCTCCTTGTGGTCCTTGAATTCCTTGTGGACCTTGAGGACCCGTTGCTCCCGCCTCGCCGCTTGGACCGGTTGGACCGGTTGGACCCGCCTGACCAGTTATTCCTTGTAGACCTTGAGGGCCTGCCTGACCAGTTGGGCCTTGTGGACCTTGCACGCCTTGTATCCCCTGAATTCCTTGGGGGCCGGTTGGACCAATTGGACCTTGGATTCCCTGAATTCCTTGAGGACCCGTTGCACCCGCCTGACCCGTTACACCTTGTGGACCTTGCACACCTTGTATTCCTTGAGGACCAGTTGGGCCTATACTTCCTTGTGGTCCCTGAATACCTTGTATTCCTTGAGGACCAGTTGGACCTGTTATGCCACTCGGACCTTGTATGCCTTGCACTCCTTGAGGACCGGTTGAACCACTCGGACCTTGGATTCCTTGTAGCCCCTGTAAACCAGTTGGACCGGTCGCTCCCCTTACTCCTTGCTCACCTTGTATGCCTTGTATCCCTTGAGGGCCGGTTGGACCGATTGGCCCCTGTGCCCCTTGCACTCCTTGTGGACCAGTCGGACCGGTTGCTCCTACCGGTCCCTGGATTCCTTGTAGACCTTGCGGACCAGTCGGACCGGTTACTCCTTGTATCCCTTGTGGACCTTGAATGCCTTGATCACCCGTTGGACCCGTTGCCCCCATCGGTCCCTGTACTCCTTGCAAACCTGTTACACCAGTTGCTCCGGTCGGTCCCTGTATTCCTTGTACCCCTTGAATTCCAGTCGCTCCTGTTGCTCCGGTCGCTCCTGTTGCCCCTGTTGCTCCAGTCGGACCAGTTGGACCCCCTGGTGATCCTGCTGGACCGGTTGGACCAGTTGGACCTCCTGGTGGACCAGTTGGACCGGTTGCTCCAGTCGGGCCAGTTGCAGAACCTGTCGGACCAGTTATCCCAGTGGCTCCTGTTGGGCCGGTTGGACCTGGATCACCTTGTAAACCGGTTGGACCAGTCGGACCGATTACACCTTGCACTCCTTGTATTCCTTGTATTCCTGTTGGACCTACCTGCCCCATTTCTCCCTGGGGACCTTGTAAACCTTGAACACCAGTTTCCCCTTGTGGACCCATTGGTCCTTGCTCCCCTTGAATTCCTTGAGAACCAGTTGGACCGGTTGGACCAATCGGACCCTGTATTCCTTGTATTCCGGTTACACCTTGTAAACCACTACCTCCTAAATTACCTTGCACACCTTGTATACCAGTATTTCCAGTTGGTCCAGTCGGACCAATTTCCCCTTGCACTCCTTGTATGCCTTGTATTCCTGTTGGGCCGGTTGGACCGATTTCTCCTTGCATTCCTTGTATGCCTTGTATTCCTGTTGGACCGGTCGGACCGATTGGGCCAGGAATTCCTTGTATCCCTTGAATACCAGTTGGACCAGTCGGACCTCTTTCTCCTTGTATTCCTTGAACACCTTGTATTCCCTGTGGGCCTCGTTCTCCCATAGGTCCTTGATTACCTTGAGAACCTTGTGGTCCAGTTAAACCAGTTGGGCCGGTTGGACCATTTTCTCCTTGCACCCCTTGCACTCCTTGTATTCCTTGTGGGCCGGTTGGACCGATTGGACCTTGTACGCCTTGTATTCCTTGCGGTCCAGTTGGGCCACCTAAAGCACCAGTTGGACCGGTTGGACCAGTGGGCCCCGTAATACCTGGCGGTGGAAAAGGAATAGGTGCTTGAAACTTACTACACTTATCTTGATTCTTCACAAGCATCTCCCCCGTTATAACTAACGTATCAAACTATTTTTAATACATTTAAACTAGCTGTTATCACACCAGATAATGTCGTTACATGCCCGATAGCTAACGGACCATTTTGTAAAGACAAAGTTGCATTTGAAGAAGTAACTTCAATGACCATCGTATTCGAAACTGCTGGTTCTAATATAAAAGTACCTCCTGTAACATAAAAAATAAAACTCCCTGCGACTTGTGTTCCATTTAAAGTAAGCCTCACTGAAATTGTTTCATTTCCGGCCGTTGGATCACCTTGAAAATAATAGCTTACTAAATAAATTCCCGGCGTACTTAACGTTACAGTTGTTGCATTTGTTAAACTGACATCAGAACCAAAAACTGTAGATCCAGAATTAATTGGTATTAACGCATTCGCTGCAATTGTACTCGTTGAAGTAGAAAAGAAATAACCGCCCCCACTAGGTAAACCAGTCGCTCCTGTCGCTCCCGCTATTCCAAAGAAACCTATTGAACCTGCACTACCAGTTGCTCCTGTCGGTCCCACCACGCCACTTGGGCCCTGACTACCTTGTGCTCCAACTGGGCCTATACTACCACTAGCACCTGTCACCCCACTTGCTCCAGTTGGGCCTTGCAAACCTTGAACTCCTTGTATACCTTGTATTCCTTGCGAACCCGTTGCACCTGTATTACCTGTCGTTCCCGTTATTCCTTGTATTCCCGTAATCCCTTGCACTCCTTGCACACCTTGTGGTCCAGTTGCCCCGGTTGCTCCAGTTGCCCCAGTTTCACCCGTTGCACCTGTAATTCCAACATTTCCTTGTGGACCTTGGGGCCCTTGACTACCTTGCGCTCCTTGGACTCCTTGAGGTCCTGTTATACCAATTTCCCCTGTATTTCCTTGGGGGCCTCTAATTCCTTGTGCACCTGTTGGACCGATAATTCCTTGCACACCTTGTATTCCTTGCACTCCTTGCGCTCCTGTTGGACCCATTATTCCTTGTAATCCTTGAGGACCTTGCAAACCGATAGCTCCAGTCGGTCCTATTATTCCTTGCACTCCTTGAGGACCTTGGGCACCTTGTGTACCTGTCAATCCGGTAGTCCCTTGTATCCCTTGAACACCTTGAGGACCTTGTGTTCCAGCTGCTCCTGTTTCCCCTTGAATTCCTTGTACGCCTTGGATTCCTTGTGCTCCAGCTGGGCCGGTTGCTCCTCGGATTCCTTGTGCTCCTTGAGCTCCTTCCGCTCCTGTAACACCAACTGGACCAGCTATCCCTTGTATTCCCACCATTCCTTGTGCACCTGTTGGACCTATCACACCTTGAATACCTTGAATACCTTTAGGACCTTCTGCACCAGTTGGACCAGTTACTCCCAGCGGACCTTGTATTCCTTGAGAACCTTCTGCACCCGTTGGACCTGTTATACCTTGGTTACCTTGAGGACCTTGTGCTCCTTGTACTCCAACTGCTCCAACTACACCTTGGGCACCTTGCGCTCCCCTTACACCTTGATGACCTGTTGGACCGGTTATACCTTGCACACCTTGCCCTCCAATTGGACCTATCCCTCCGCTTACACCTGTTGAACCGGTCGCACCCGTTGGACCTGTTGGACCTCCTGGTGGACCCGGTGGGCCAGCTGGTCCAGTCACCCCACTAGAAGGGCCAATTGGACCGGTCACTCCCGTCGGACCGCCCGGTGGTCCTTCTGAGCCTTGAGTACCAATACTACCTGTCGCTCCCGTTATACCTCTTATTCCTTTTATCCCTTGAAAACCTGTTGCTCCCGTTATACCTTGTATTCCTTGCACACCTTGTGGTCCTTGTAAACCGATTGCACCTGTTATCCCCTTTATTCCACTTATACCTTGGGCACCTTGCATTCCAGTAGAACCAGTTGGACCCACTTCCCCTTGTATTCCTTGAGCTCCTTGCGGGCCTTCCTCTCCAGTAATTCCTTGTATACCTTGGAAGCCGTCTTCTCCTTGTATACCAATAGCCCCTTGCTCTCCTTGTATTCCTTGAACACCTTGAGGGCCTTGTGGACCAGTTACACCCGAGACTCCAGTTATGCCTCTCTCTCCTTGCATTCCTTGTGCCCCTGTTTGTCCTCGCTCGCCTATTTCCCCTTGTATTCCTTGTGTGCCTTGTATACCTTGACTACCAGCAGGACCCGTTGCTCCTTGTATTCCTTCTAATCCTTGTACTCCAATATCACCAATTAGACCTTGGTTACCGATTAATCCTTGAGCACCTTGGAGACCAGTCGGACCAGTTATACCTTGCTCTCCTGTATCACCAATAGCCCCTTGTATTCCTTGTGCTCCTGTTGTCCCTTGGGGACCTTGTATTCCCCTGATACCTTGAGGACCTTGGGGCCCAGTTGCTCCCGTCGGTCCAGTCACCCCTGTAGGACCAACAGGACCTTCATGCCCTCCAGTTGGACCGATTGGACCACTATTACCTGTCGGACCCGTTGCTCCTATAAGCGGAAGAGGCAGTGCCACTCCAAATTTTTTGCACTTTCTATGATGACGCACAACAATCCCCCTTCCCAAAAATAATTACACCTTTTATATGAAATGCATTTTTATAAGAAAAGTACACTTTTGACCTCATTTTTTTAAAATAAAGAAGCCTATGATTTCATCTATTTGAAATCATAGGCTTCTTTTATAAAAACACTTTACTTTCTAGCTTTAATAATAAAAGTAGTCGGCACCATTCTAGCTTTATATAAAGAATAATACTTCGTAGACGGCTCAGCTAGTTCTCCATCAAACGAGCTTGATGGTTCAGGCTCTTCTATTCTCTCAATTTTAAATCCCACTCTATTTAACTCATTTATGTATGTACTTATTTTTCTCTTATATAATGTCGCTTGTACATTTTCTCCTTTAAATGTTTCAAACGTAATGGGCGTTTCCTCATGATAAGAAGACTTTATAGCAACTTCTTCCGTACCATACTGTAAGTTTGAATATACCGGGTGCTCCCAACTAAAAATAAAACTTCCCCCTGGCTTTACATATGAATAAATCAGTTCCAACGTTTTTCTTAAATCCGAAGTCCAACCTAATGCATAAATGGAATATACAATATCAAAATATCCTTTCGGAATATCGCCTTCTTCTTCCATTGCTCCGCATACTAACTTTGGATTCCAATCCTTTAACGTCTTATTCGCTATTTCAATTTGTGTACTCGAAAGATCAAGCCCCCATAATTCCTCTGCCCCTTGTTCCGCCATATATTGCAACGAATGCCCACTTCCACAGCCAATATCAAGAACCTTTTTCTTTCTGATTGAATCGAACAAACGAATCTCATCTTCAGACGCCGTATACGGACCATATTTAGGTAAACAATCCACTTGAAAGAAATAAGGTGCAACTGTATCCCAACACTTTTTATTTAAAGCTAACATTTGCGTACCTTTCATATTCTACATTCCCCCATCCATTTTTCTTTCTCTAATATTAATTACATATCATAACCAGATCGCCCTTTTCTCTTCGCCCGGTAGTTTTTCACTTTCGCAATCGTACCGCATGCTCTTCCTCCTTCTTCTCTAGCATACATACCGCACCATCTTTTACTTCCATTTCGCGAATGATCATAAAATACCCAGCGACAATCTGGACATGCTTTTAACCTTCCCCATACATTTTCTTGAATTGACATTAACACAATGCTTAACACTTTTGTATACACATTCTCTTCATATACCGGTTCATATGTAATACCTTTCATATCATCCTTTATATGTACATGAAATGGGTATTTCTCTAACCATTTTTGCAATGATCCTTCGCCTTCAATTGTCATCCGAATATCTTCTCGAAAACCTCTTAATTCCTCTATCGTATGAAATGGAAACTCTTCATCAAAATATTCTTTCATAAAAAGCTTTATGTCTTCTTCTGTTTGCAGCAAATCAATTGGCTCTCTCGTATCGTTTGGTATTCTCCATGTATTTAAAAATTCCCGAATATATTCTAGTTCATTTGGAGCGTTTTGATTCAATTCGATCCACCTTCTTCTTAAAATTTACTTTTTTCTGACTTTATGTATAATTATAGTATAAAATAGTTAACCATCAAATAATTTTACTGGTTACATAATTAGGAGGATTTCTATGAAAAGTTTCTCAACACCGATACGTTTCATGCTTATTTCTTCATTTTTTATGTCTTTTGGGTATTTTGCAGTATACGCATTTTTAGCTATTTATCTATTAACCTTTCTTCATTTTTCTGCTGTCCAAGTAGGAACAGTGTTGACGGTTATGACAATTACATCACGAGTTATCCCATTATTCTCAGGGTTAATTGCTGACAAAATAGGCTATATCATTATGATGATAGCCGGTTTATTTTTGAGAGGAATCGGATTTATCGCTTTAGGAATATGCTCTGATTTCTATACAATTTCTATTTCTTCTGCACTTATTGGCTTCGGAACTGCATTTTACGAACCTGCTGCGCGCGCCATATTCGGTTCACAACCAGCTCATTTGAGAAAAAATTTATTTACATATTTAAACCTTAGCTTTAATTGCGGTGCAATAATCGGACCAATTGCAGGAGGGTTCTTACTCTTACTTGATCCAATCTATGCCTTCTCTCTAACAGGATCACTTATGCTGTTATTCGCTTTTATCTTTTACTTACTTAAAAATCACTTCCAAGTCACTACTGAAAACACGTCTATTACATTAGGAATACAGGCCATCTTACAAAACAAGTCTTTCCTTCTGTTTTCCTTTATCATGATTTTCTTCTATATTATGTTTACTCAACTTACTGTCGCACTTCCACTTCATATGAAAAACATTAGTAGTAGCAATCAACTTGCTACACTCGTTATTACGATAAATGCGATAACAGGCGTCATATTTATGGTATTATTCCGAAAATTATTCCACAAATACAACACACTTTCAATTATTAAATACGGTGTTTTATTAATGAGTATTTCCTTTTTACTCATTCCTTTATTTCAACACCCATATTGGCTCTTTATTTGTGTAATTTTATTTACAATCGGTGAAACACTCGTATTACCTAACGCTGATATCACTATTGCAAATTACAGTAATGAATCATATACAGCCACTTTCTTCGGATTTTATCAACTATCACTCGCATTTGGTTTTATCATTGGTAATTATACCGGTACATCTTTTACATCCAACTTAAGCGGAATGTATACACCATGGCTTATTTTTGGCGGAATAGGACTTATTGGTTTTATTTCACTACATATTTTGAATATAAAAAAAGTGGCCTCTAAAGAGGATATACACCTATGTAATACAAGCGACCTATAACGAAAAAGATTCGACCATCATCTTTGACAGTCGAATCTTTTTATTTTTCATATTCAAGGTGATTATGTCTTTTACAACCAAATAAATAGCAAGCCCCTATATAATCAGTTTCAAACTCTAATCCTGGAACGTATCCAGATTTGATACGTTCTACCATTGTTTTATAACAATTATTCTCTTCTGTATATTCCTCAATTAACTCTTTCTTATCATTTTCTGTCCAGTTTTCTTCTACTTCTTCATTCTGAACATCTTCTATTTCTGCTGTTTTCGCTTCGATACATTCCCGTATAACTTCATTTATACGGGAGAAATTATTCGTTTTATATAGAGCATACACAAATCTACCAATCCAATTAGGACTTTTCCAGCATTCTTTATATCCCTTTTCGAACCATTCAATTGCTTCTTTATAACAATTCAACTCAACATATAAATCTGCTACATGAATTTCCCCTAAAAAATTATCAGCTTCCCTGTTAAAAGTATCTAACTTCTCTTTTGCTTCTGTCGTTCGTTCTAAATCAATTAAACATTTTACATAGCTATACATGATATAGTCCGAATCCCCTGCAACTCGTAAAAAAAATTCCGAAGCTTTTTCCAGCTCTCCAAGTTTATAATGAGCTACAGCTACATTATGATATGCTTCATCCGATGGTTGAATCGAAATAGATTTTTGTAATACTTCCTTCGCTTCTTCCCACTTTTTTTGTTTTATATAAATTTCCCCTAAGATGTTATAGGGAAAGTATGAAGAAGGATTCAACTTAACAACTTCTCTTATTAATTCAAGAGCTTTCTCATCATTCTCTTCCTCATAAAAGTACATCCAAGCCAGATTATTGAGAGATTGTACATCTCTAGATTCATGTACTGCTTGTTGAAATAGTTCCATTGCTTCCTCATATTTATTTTGTTCAAACATTTCAATTGCCTTCTCATTAATGTTCAAATAACTACCTCCGAAGTGAATGAATTCATCTATTCCCTATCATTATTGTAAAATGTAAAAATTGTAATTTCTATAAAAAAATTTCTTTCTCTCGTCTACATTTCGATTGAAATAGAAGCTAAAACACAAGAATTTACAACAATCAGTAAATTCTTCAATCTCCCTTAAATTGGATATACACCCTGTTTTAATTTACATATTATGGTACAATTAAGGGGGTACTAACTAAATATTTACGCTCCGCACTAGTAATCTAGCAATACCAAAATCAAAAATCACATAGAATCGGAGGGGATGTTATGAAAAAGAAATTACTTGTTCTTCTATTCACTGGAATCATATTATCAGGATGTTCAACTATAGCAGAGAATTCTTTAGAAAGCGGGAAAGGCAGTATGGAATTATTAACACCAACGATCACAGCAAAAGATAATGAATTAGAAATTAAAACTAAAGGCATTGATGAAAATAAAGTAACTTTTATTTATGTTGCTAATAAAAAAGTGTTGGAACAAAAACTAAAAAATGGTGAATCCTACAAACTTAACATTAAAGATATCGAACACGCTCATAGGACGGACTACAAACCAAAAGTTCAACTTTTACAAACGAAAGACGATGATGATGATGGAGAAATAGTAACCTTCAAACAAGTTAGATATACAGTTAAAAACTGATTTTAAAGTTGTTTCATTATAAATGTAACAAAAGAAAATATACTTTTAACAGTAGATAAATGTAGGGGGTGCTAACATGAAAAAACGATGGATTTCTTGGTGGATTGGTAACATATTTTGGATTATCGTTTTTGGAATATGGGCCGCTATTATTTGGCTACGAGATGTTGATGGTACTGGTGTTATTCAAACACCTGAAATTAGATCAATATCACTTATCGTTTTATTAATCACGTTTATCATACCGGTATTTTTTCAAATTATATGGCTAATCATTAATTTGAGAATGAGTAAAAAACATAATTATACGATTTAGTTTTTTTGAATTAACAGATGAATATTTTTCATAAAAAAAGAGAGGAATCTACATCAAAATAGATTCCTCCCTTTTACATTTAGACTTATACTGCGCTTTTAATGCATCACTATTCCTCTTTTTTACGATGCATGTTCATCTTTCTTCTTCATTAACGCTCTTTTCTTCATCGCCTTCGTTAAATATCCACCCTTAAACGAGCGAATTTCATACGAAGACATAAACGCTTTCGGTGCAATTTCATTAATGATTTCTAAAAGCTCTTTCTCTCTAGAACGCTTTGCGACGATATCTAAGCGATAACGTATAGAATTAATACCTTCGCCTTCAAATACTGTAACGCCAAATCCAGAGTGACGTAACTCATCTACTAATTCATTACAACGGTCTAGTAAACTAACTTGATACGTAATATAACCAATTGCTAATTTATTCTCTATATAACCGCCTAATAACAGTCCCGCACTAAAGCCAATGACATAGGCAACGATGTTCATCCAATTTGATAAATCTTGAAACACAATACCTAAACTGACAATGTAAATAGCTCCTTCTAACAATCCAACACCAGCAGCGGATCTTGTTTGATTCTTTACAAGCAAAATCGTACGGATTGTTAAAATTGGAACGTAAATAATTTGAAGCACAAAAATAAGTAGCGCTTGTAACATTGGTATCCACCTCTTTCAAAAAGTCTTTTGTCATAATAACACACATAACCTTTAGAAATCGATGGGTTTTTTAAAATTTTTTTATTATTTTTCATACTATTGAAAAATGCAAAAAAGAAGCGTATTATATTTGTCGTTAATTTGATTACTTGTATCATATCGCTAAACTAAAAAAGGAACCTGGTTAGGTCCCTTTCATCATAGCTCTATGTTTTTTGAAGCATGTTCTCTTTGCTTCTCTTCTTCTTTCACTAACTGCATATTTGCATACGCTAAATTTGCAATCATTAAAAAGTGACCACCTAAAATACCTGTACCGAATGCCCACATTTCCATTTCATGCTCAATTTCATACATGATGATAGCTCCTAAAATAGCAGCTGCAAATCGGTTTAAAACTCCTAATCCAGGAGCCTTTTCCTTCATTACGATACTTTTCCCGAGTTTCTCCACTCTGCGAGCTAATAACCAAAGACAATAAGCACTTACTGCTAATCCAATACCGAACCCTGTCACTTGTTTTCCAAACGGAGTAATCGTCCACATAAGTAGTAAACCACTAAAGATCACATACAATTGTAATCGATATACACGTAAGGCTTCTTGAATCAAAATATCCGCTCCTAATTTCTCATTTTTTGTACTTTAGAAGAAAAGCAGCAACTTACACAGTTGCTGCTTTCTCTTCTTCTTGTTCTTGTTCCATCTTACGAATTTCAACACGTTTAATTTGGTAAGCGTCTTTTTCTAACACTTTAAATTCATAACCTTCCGCCTCAACGTGTTGTCCTTCTTCGATTTCATGATTTTGCATCATAATCCATCCACCGATTGTATCCACATCATCTTCTTCGATGTGTAATCCAAATAAATCTTTCACTTCTGAGATAAGCACTTTTCCATCAACAATAATATGTTGCTCGTTCACATGTTGAATTGGTGGTGCTTCATCTTCATCATATTCGTCACGAATTTCGCCGACGATTTCCTCCAAGATATCTTCAAGCGTTACAATTCCAGCTGTTCCTCCGTACTCATCATATAAAACAGCCATCGGAATTCGCTTCTTCTGCATTTGAAGTAATAAATCGTGAATTGGAGTCGTTTCCATCACTTCAATAATCGGACGCATATACGAGCGAATAGATGATAAATCTTTTTGATCCTCGGTCATATATCGAATAAAGAAATCTTTTACGTTGACCATACCGATAATATCATCTTTATCTTCTCCAAAAATCGGATAACGTGTGTATCGCTCATTTTGGATTACTTTCATGTGTTCTTCTACTGAATCTTCCAGGTAGAAACCAACGATTTCTGTTCGCGGTACCATAATCTCTTTTGCAATACGATTATCAAATTCAAAAATGTTATTTACATACTTGTATTCAGCTTGATTAATTTCGCCACTTTCATAGCTATCTGAAAGGATAAGACGTAATTCTTCTTCTGTATGAGCTACTTCATGTTCTGAAGCTGGCTTTAAACCAAATAAACCAGTTATCACACGAGCTGAACCGTTCAATACCCAAATAAATGGATACATTACTTTATAGAACATCATTAATGGACCTGCCAATAATAACGTTACCCTTTCAGCCTTTTGAATTGCCATCGTTTTTGGAGCTAATTCTCCTACTACAACGTGTAAATACGTCATAATCATAAAAGCAAGACCAAATGTTAATACTGATGAAATAGAAGGATTTAAGTTCCATTTCTCAAATAACGGGTGTAATAACTTTTCAATTGTCGGTTCACCTAACCAACCTAATCCCATAGCTGTAACTGTAATACCTAATTGACAAGCAGATAAATATTCATCTAAATTTGTTGTTACCTTTTTCGCTGCTAAAGCACCGCGTTTTCCTTCCGCAACAAGCTGATCGATACGGCTTGAACGTATCTTTACAATCGCAAACTCTGCTGCTACGAAAAATCCAGTAAATGCGATTAAAATCGCAACCATGACTAAATTAAATATTTCCAATGAATCCCCTTAGTTAAAAAACTAAGGTGTCCACCTCCTGTATACTATAATGTTTTCTTATTTGTTTGTTAGAAAACATAGCCCGATACAAAAATTAAAGAGGTCGGATTTCACTTATTCTATAATAATAGAGCAAGTGTCTGTATTAAAGCTGTCGTTTGACCTGATAAAGATTTCGATATTTTTTCACGTTGTGAATCAGTCAATTCATCTAAAAGCGGTTTTAACTCAGTAAGCTCCACTTCTAATCGATGAATATGGTCTGTCACTTCATTCACTTGTTTCGAAACGTGTTCATTGATACCGAGCAGCTTCTTCTTCTCCTCGATTTTCTCTTTAATCTCACAAAGCGGCATATGCATTTCTTTGCACTTCTCAATAAATTGTAATGTCTCAAATGCTGTTTCGTCGTAATAGCGATAATTAGATTGAGATCGCTCCGCTTTTAAGATACCTAGATTCGTATAATAATCAATCGTTCGTTTCGACACGTGAGCCATGAGAGCCAACTGTCCGATTCGATACACCTTCCCAACGATCTTCCCCCCTTGTTTATATTACTTACATCATACAATACATAAACTGTACAGTCAAACGTGACGGTTTATTATTCACAATTTATACAAAATTCCAATCTCCTCCTATGATGATTCAATACGAGTAATCTACACTTATACAATAAAATTACTAAACTACTACCCAATCACTACATTATCTGCCACTTTTAACCTTTCTTATTTAAAAGCATATCCTACTAATAATGATTGCTTGTATAGGAGGGAATTAATATGAAAAAGACAATCATTTCTCATTTTTATAATGAAGAATACCTACTTCCATGGTGGCTTATGCATCACACGAAAATATTCGATCACGGTATTTTAATTAATAGAGGGTCTACAGATCGTTCCGTAGAAATTTGTAAGCTATTAGCACCCCACTGGGAAGTACGAAATTCAAGATTTCTTGAGTTTGATCCAACTAATACTGATATTGAAGTGATGGAAATTGAAAGAGAAGTTTCAGGTTGGAAAATCGTTTTAAATACTACTGAATTCTTTTGTTGTAATAATACTGAAGAATTTTTTTCATCTCTTCATACACTAGGCCAAAACATGTATGCGATTAGAATGATTTTAATGATAGATAATCATAATTATAATTATTCAAAGCCTAGATATTCTATCCCCTTAGTAGAACAGCGATACCACGGTGTCTTCCCTTATAACCCAAATCTCGGATGTGCTTGGAGATTTATTCACAATCATCTAGACGGTGCATATTTACCTGGTAGACATCATTCGCGGCACGGATATATAATTTATGACTATCCTTCATTTATTTTAAAATTTTATTTTAGCCCTTGGAATGAACAATCAAAGGCAAGAAAATTACAAATTACACCTACCCTTTCAAAAAGGGGTGTTCAAATGGGACTTCAAACACATTACGGTCAATCTCCTGAAGTACTGGACATACGTTTTTTAGAGCTTAGTAACCTAACACAAGACCTCCGTCATAACCCTGAATATCAAGAATTATTTCCAAAATTCAAACCGTAATATTTTCTGCATCGTCATCACCTCAAACATTTTCATTCACTTAATCAAAAACAATCTCATTTGCATAAAACATGAATACTGTATAAATAATAAATTTTTATTTTAGGAGGAAAAAATGAAAGCTGTTATTCTTGCTGGTGGGTACGGTACAAGAATTGGGGAAGAAACACATTTAAAACCGAAACCTATGATTGAAATTGGAACAAAACCCATTCTATGGCACATTATGAGTTTGTATAGTCATTACGGGATTACTGAGTTTATTATTTGCTTAGGCTATAAAGGATATGCAATTAAAGAGTTCTTTCTAAATTACAACTTACACATGTCTGATTTCACAATACAGTTAAACGATAATACAATTACTAGCCATTCTCATCGTGTAGAACCATGGAAAGTTACACTAATCGATACTGGTGTAAATACCGAAACGGGTGGCCGAGTGAAAAAGATTCAAAATTATGTCGGAGACGAACCTTTCTGCCTCACTTATGGTGATGGATTAAGTAATGTAAATATAAAAGAACTTATTACATTCCATAAAAAACATGGAAAATTGGCTACTGTTACTGCCGTACAACCTCCTGGTAGATTTGGTTCTCTCATATTAGATAAACAGTCTATAACATCTTTTCAAGAAAAACCATTAGGTGATGGCGGATGGGTTAACGGTGGATTTTTCGTTTTAAATCCTGAAGTTTTCAATTACATTAGTGGAGATAAGTCTGTTTTTGAAACAGACACTTTAGTTCAGTTAGTAAACAAAAATGAATTGGCCGCATATCAACATTCTGGTTTTTGGCATCCGATGGATACATTGCGCGATAAAAATAAATTAGTCGAGCTATGGGAAAGTAATAGCGCTCCGTGGAAGGTTTGGTAATATGGCTTCATCATCTTTTTGGAATAAGAAAAAAGTATTTATTACGGGACATACTGGATTTAAAGGCTCATGGCTCACCCTTTTCTTAACTTCTTTAGGTGCAGAAGTAGTAGGCTTTTCTTCTCATCCCCCATCCATTCCTAACATTTTTGAACAAAGTAACGTAGCAAAAGAGTGCACGACAATGAAAGGCGATATTACAGATTACCATTCTTTATTTCATGCCATGAAGCAGCATAAACCTGACATAATATTCCATTTAGCGGCTCAGCCAATCGTAACCGCTTCATACAAAAATCCTATCGATACATTCAAAACGAATGTTTTAGGTACTGTCCACGTGCTAGAAGCAGCAAAGTCCGTCGAAAGCGTACGTGCCATTATTAATGTGACAAGCGATAAATGTTATGAGAATGACGGTAGTGGCGACCGAGCGTTCGTGGAAAATGACCGACTAGGAGGTTTCGACCCTTATAGCGCTAGTAAAGCTTGCGCTGAATTAGTCGCAACATCTTATCACAAATCTTTTTTTCACACGAATACTACTTCGCTTGCCTCTGTAAGAGCAGGTAACGTTATTGGTGGTGGTGATTGGGCAGAAGATCGATTATTCCCTGATATCATTCGGGCATATTTGCACAATCATACTTTGTGTATTCGAAACAAATATGCCGTCCGTCCGTGGCAACATGTTTTAGATCCTCTACATGGCTATATCCTTTTAGCTGAGAAACTTTGGAATGATGATAAATATGCAGAAGCGTGGAATTTCGGCCCAATGAATGAACCTAACAGAACCGTTCATGATGTCATTGAATCTGTAATAAAATTATGGAATAACCCACTAACAATCATTTCCTCCTCTACAAATACTCCTTATGAATCACCTGTTTTAACACTCGACAGTACAAAAGCAGTAAATAAACTCGGCTGGACTCCTAAGTTATCAACAGATGATGCTATCGCTTGGACTGTTGATTGGTACAAAAAATATGCATCTGGTGAAAATATAGAATCTTTCACACGACAACAAATCGATGCATTCAAAAATTTATAAGGGGGCTATAAAATGGAACAGAAAAAATGCCGTTTTTGCCACTCATTACTAACCAACACTTTTTTAGATTTGGGCGTTTCCCCTCTTGCTAATTCATTTGTAGCTCCTGAAAGCTCATATAAAATGGAACCTTTTTATCCGCTGCACACATTTGTTTGTAACTCTTGTTTACTCGTACAGCTAGATGAATTTGAATCCCCACAAAATATTTTTCATAACTATTTATACTTCAGCTCTTACTCCTCAAGTTGGCTACTACACGCTAAACAATACGTAGAAATGGCGATTAAGCGTTTCAACTTAACGAAACATTCAAAAGTGATTGAAATCGCAAGTAACGATGGGTACTTATTACAATACTTTAAAAAAGAAAATATCGAGACATTGGGAATTGAACCCGCGAAAAACGTAGCAGAAATTGCTATCAAAAAAGGAATTCCTACTCATGTAAATTTTTTCAGTAATGACTTAGCAAAAAAATTGCCACAAGCTGATTTAATCGTCGCAAATAACGTATTAGCACACGTTCCGAACTTGCATGATTTTGTCGCTGGTTTAAAAACACTATTAAAACGTGATGGCACGATAACAATTGAATTCCCACACTTATTAAACCTTATATCCTTTAACCAATTTGATACCATCTACCATGAACACTTCTCCTACTTCTCACTTATAAGCCTTCAAAAAGTTTTAAGTTATCATCATTTAAAAATTATTGATGTAGAAGAACTTTCAACGCATGGTGGTTCCTTACGGATTTTTGTAAACCATCTAAGTGCCCAATCAACTATCCATTCCAATGTTACAAAATTAATTCAAAAAGAAGTCGATCATGGGTTAGATACTTTAGATTACTATCTCCTTTTTTCTAAACGCATCGAACAATTGAAAATAAATATTTTAAAGTTTTTTATTGAAGCGAAAGTTTTAAACAAACAAATTATCGGTTACGGTGCTCCAGCTAAAGGAAACACCCTTTTGAATTATTGCGGGATAGGTAAAGAATTTCTAGCTTATACAGTAGATAAAAATCCTCACAAACAAAATCTCCTTTTACCAGGAACTCGTATTCCAGTAAAATCTCCAGCAGAAATTAAACGTACAAAACCGGATTACATTTTCATACTTCCTTGGAATTTGAAAGACGAAATTATGAAAGAATGCTCTTTCATTCGTGAATGGGGCGGTAAATTTTTAGTGACGGTTCCAGAAGTTGAGGTGATCGAGCCATGAAGAAAGTTGTTGTAACAGGTGGTAGTGGCTGGATAGGTAAATATGTTGTACATTCACTTATACAAAAGGGATATGAAGTGCACGCCACGTATAATAAAAATAACCCCTCTCACCTCCCTTGCCATTGGCATAAAGTAAACTTGCTTCGCGATGACGAAGTAAAACAATTCATTTCGGATGTTCAGCCTAGCCATCTCATTCACCTTGCTTGGGAAGCAGTGCCACCAGCATGCTATATATCTATTAATAATTACTATTGGCTAAAGTCTAGTATTTCATTGATTCAACACTTCACAATATGCGGTGGAAAGCGTGTTGTCGTTGCAGGTACTGGCGCAGAATACGAATGGTTTAACGGCGTATTATTTGAAGATTCACCGCTCCTTTCCTATAAAACCCCGTATTCTTTATGTAAAAATGCACTGCACTCCTGGCTAGAAACGTATGCACAACAAACAGGCCTCAGCATGTGTTGGGGCCGCATTTTTCATATGTATGGACCTCACGAACAAGGTAATCGGCTCGTTTCTAACATTATCACTTCCTTATTAAAAAATGAGGAAGCACTATGTACACATGGAAAACAATCGAGAGATTTCCTCCATGTGAGTGACGTCGCTGACGCTCTCGTAACAGTATTAGAACATGGCGTTACAGGCACCATCAATATCGCTTCAGGTCAATCTGTACAAATTAAAGAACTAGCTTCTATCATCGCTAAAAAGATAGGAAAAGAACATTTAATTAAACTAGACGCGATTCCTTTCTCTAAGGATGAACCTTTATTCGTCGGCGTTAGTGTAGAACGTTTAAAAACTGAAGTAAACTGGAAACCAACATACGATTTAAATACAGGAATAGAAGAAACAATTTTATGGTGGAAATCATTTATACAAAAACATAACGATATACGTCACTAAAACGTAAATCCTTCGTTCCTCTCGCTAATTCCTTATACCATTCTTCTAATCTTTCCGGCGTAATAATATGGTGCGTCCCCATTCCCCCATGCTTACTAGCTTCAGAAAGAGTCGGACCAATTTGTAACTTTCTCTTTCTCATCACATCGTTCCACGGACTAAATCCAAACCATAATATACAAGCAAGAGGTGGATAAATCATCGATTCATGCGCAGATAAATGTCTTCCAACCGTATAACTTCCATGCTCATGATTATGAATAAATCTACCTCTTCTCCATAACGGCCAATCTTCTGGTAAATAACCATGAAATCGCTGTTTCATTAAAGGTATTCCAAAGTTAAGGTCAGGATAGTTGTAGTTAGGATCATCAACCATAATAAGCCCGTCCAGCCAATACATCCTCCCCCCCAATTCATTTAGCGATTTCCAAAACTGATTTTTATCTTGCACGCAAAGAAACTCAGTCGTATTTAAAATCATTTTCCATCCTTGTACTTCTTGTTCTATCCTCATCACTTCATGATCTGTCGCATATGCATCAAACTCTGGATTTACAGAATCTCGCACCTCCCAATGCGGTGCGAATTTTTTACAAATCTCAACGGAACGATCTGTTGAACCTTTATTAATTAAAATACCATGATCAAAAAGTTTCGTATGATGCATAAGCCACCATGGCAATAAATACTCTTCATTGTAAAAATGTGAAATAACGGTTGTAGTTATAATAATCTCCTCCTCTTTCTCTATTAATCTACTTTTTATCCTACAACCAATATACTCATAAGCAAAAATATGTTTCCTAATTATTGATCAAATATTATTATTAATATTTTTGTAAGTTTTCCTTTGGTACCCAGCCCTTCTCACCATCTCTTCCTTCGCACCAAACCCATTCATTCAATTCTTCTAATCCGATCAATCTTTCTCCAATATTCACATTTAATTCTTTCGCAGTATATTGTTTTATAATAATTCCTGTTCCATTCATATCTTTTCTTATAATTTGCTCCGGAACCCATCCTTTCCGGTTATACTTCTCTTCGTGACAAAACATCCAGTTTTCCCAGTTTTCCGGACCAGCGTAACTCTCTATCATTTTCACTACATCCCCCTCTTCTAAGCGAATTGGATTAGGATAATTGCTAACATGTGATTTTATAACGATATATTTCATAACAACCTCCAATAATCAGAAAATTAAGTTATAATATCATTATAACTTAAAGAGGAGGAATGCACTCATGTACTACAACACTTCATTCGAAAACGATCAACCTGTAGGCCGTCTATAAACTAAGACGGGCTTATAACACATACACTATGCCTCGTCTTAGGGAACTCATATTACCCTAAAAATAGACGGAGGTACTTCAAATGAAACAAACAATTTTAGGAGCTATATGCTTATCACTAGCAGCAAGTATATGGGGCGGTATGTATGTTGTTAGCAAATACGTACTCGATTTCATTCCACCACTAACACTCGTTTGGCTACGCTTTATTATCGCTTTTGTTGTTTTATATGGCATTTTGAAACTAGCTGAGAAAAAGCAAAAGAAAAAAGTAACCATTCGCAAAAAAGATTGGCTCCTATTCGCTTGGATTGGATTTATCGGCTATTTCATTTCAATCACATGCCAATTTATCGGAACAAAATTATCCGACGCTCATACAGGCTCGTTAGTTACATCAGCTACACCTGCATTTATGGTTATATTTGCAGCGCTCATTTTGAAAGAAAAACTAACTGCTCGTAGACTTTTATCTACTATAATAGCGACAATCGGTGTCATTATCGTAATCGGATGGGATATTGAAATTGGCTCCTATTTTATTGGAACAATCATTTTAGTTGGAGCCGCTATTACGTGGGCTTTACTATCTATTTATGTAAAAATCGCTTCAATCCAATTTTCATCCTTAGTTATTACAACGTACGCAATTTTCTTTTCACTCTTTTTTATTACACCTTTTATGATATGGGAGCTACAAGCGGCCTCTATCGGAACAGTAAATACGTACGTAATATTAGGCGTATTATACTTAGGAATCGTCTCAACAGCAGGTGCCTTTTTCCTTTGGAATAAAGGATTAGAATTACTGGATGCAAGCATAGGTTCCTTATTTTTCTTCTTCCAACCTATCGTTGGATCGTTACTTGGTTGGCTCTTATTAAATGAAACATTAAATAGTAACTTTTTTATTGGTGGTATTCTTATTATATGTAGCGTTTTAATTACTACTTTTGAAAAGAAATAAAAAGCAGGCAGAGATTCTTAGTCTCTGCCTGTTCGCATTATTGGATCTTGGTCGTGAAAACCAATACAAATCGGTATATTATTTTGCACTTCACTACGTACACTTATAAAACTACACAGCGTTTTAGCAATTAAATATAAAGTGATACCAATTGCTTTTTCACTTGCGTCAAAGCCATTTTCATTATACATATCCGCTAATTCTACAGACTCCGGTCCCTCAACATCATATGTCCATTCAGAAGCCCAATCATCATCCTCTTCTTCAAGTGGAGCATACTCCTCACAAATATAAAACTGACTAGTCCACTCGTTATCAAGGTCATACTCAAAATAAATCGCTTTTGCTTCTTCATTAGTAGCCATTTCTACAGCTGCATCCAAACCTACTCGAATACTTACCTTATATGACTCTACATCAATTACTTTAATTCGTTCTGCATATTCTGTAGACGCCAACATGCAACAAATATCATAATACTTCGCTTCTATTTGCTCTACTGCTAACGAAAAGACATCCTCTTGCATCTCTTCTAAATACTGAAATATATCCACACTAAATACTCCTCACTCTTTACGCACTCCAATGCGATGGACGAGACAATAATTTCGGTAATTTCGTATGTTTGTCCCCTCTAGCAGCATTAACTTGAACTTGCGTCAGAAAAATACTATTAGTAAAATCAGCCCCGCGAATATCTGCATCTCGCAAATCTGCTCCGATGAGATCTGCTCCTCTTAAATCTGCACCATTTAAGTTAGCCGCAATTAAGTAAGCTCCTCTTAAATTTGCACCTTGTAAATTTTTCTTTTTCAGATTCGCTCCCATAAGGTCTGCTCCGCGGTGAATGATTCGTTTCTTACGCGCAGTATTCATTTCCTTCCATACTAATTCGCTCGTTTCTAAAAGAAGAATGTTCACCTCTGCCCTATGCATTGGAACATTTATTTTCATTAACTCATCTGGATTTAAATTCGAAAGTCGCTCTGTCTCCTCAATTGCGGTCTCCAGCTCTTTATGAATTGGCTGTGTTGCCTTTAAAAGAATCGCTTCATTCAAATACCAAAGCATTTCATGAAGTTGATGCATAACCGGAAAAGCATCGTACATTTTTCTTGCATGCTTTGCATCTTCCCTCCAATCAATCCCTTTAAACGTACCCTGAGAAATCTTCTGCCCAGCACCGAAACATTCAAATACTGTACAACCTTTATAACCTTTTCCTCTAAGATTTTTATGTATACTACATTTAAAATCTGATTGTAAGTTGGAACATGGTTTACCACCATCTTTATTCACTGCAAAATCTACCGATGCTGCAAACGGTAATGCAACGCAACATAGACCGAAACATTTTTCGCAGTTTGCTTTTAAATGATCGTTATGATTAGTCAAAATCTATACCCCCTGTTGTCTTTTGACTATTTCATAATATTCCAACTGTAATAAATAATCAATTTTAAAATAAACCAGCATCTTTCGTTTCAATTCATAAATTTATCATTCGATTTCCTTTCAATTGAAAAGGACTATTTCTATTTAATGAATTATAATTAAATTATAAATTTTCTAACTAAAAAGGAGACTTATTATGGCACTAGAAATGAAAACAAACTGTCAAATTTGCGATCAATCGCTCGAACAAGATTCTGAAGCATACATTTGTGTATATGAATGTACATTTTGCGCACCATGTACAGAAGAAAGACATAACGTTTGTCCAAACTGCGGCGGCGAATTAGTACGTAGGCCGAAAAAGAAACAATAAAAAGCAAAGCGATATCGCTTTGCTTTTGTTTAGGCATCTGAAATTATATATTTAAAAACTTCACACAAACAGGCTCTGGCACAACAACATCAGATTGTAAAAGTGTTAACTTACCTGTAGATTCATCTCTTGAAAATAACACAAGATTATGTGACTTTTCATTTGTAGCAACAAGGAACTTTTCAGTAGGATCTAATACAAAGTCTCTTGGCCAATTTCCTTCTGTAGATGTATGTTCAACAAATGTAAGCTGACCTGAATTTTGATCTACGCTATAAACAGCGATACTATTATGACCACGATTACCTGCATATACAAAACAGCCGTCAGAAGAAATATGAATCGCACTTCCTTGATTATTTTCATCAAACTCTTCTGGAACAGTAGAAATATACTGTAGTTCTGTAAAGGATCCTTCTGTAGGATTATATGTTAACACAATAACCTCTGAACTAAGCTCCGTCATTACATACGCATACTTTCCATTCGGATGAAAAGTAATATGTCTTGGACCACTTCCTGGATTTACAGATAAACGATTCACTTCTGTTAATATACTATCTTTTACTTCATACGTAATTATTTTATCTATCCCTAAATCAACGCCCACTACATATTTTTCATCAGGAGTATATCCCGCGTAATGTGCATGTGGTTTTTCTTGTCTTTCTTTATTCGGACCTGAACCTTCATGTGTCATAATAGATGCAGCAGGATTTACAGTTCCATTTTCTTCATTTACTTCAAAAGACTCAATCGTTCCTTTATGGTAATTTGCTGTAACTACTGTATGATTTCCACTATCAACACTAATATGACAAGGAGAAGCCCCTTCTACTACTTGTCTATTTTTCGCTTTTAGTTCTCCAGTATGACTATCCATGGAATATGCAGCTACACCGCCAGATTCGCCTTCCTTAACAACGGAATAGAGATATTCATTATTTCGATTAATCGTTACATATGTAGGGTTATCCAACTTAGCGGCAAGTGTTACATTACTAATTTTTTTTGCTTCCGTGTCTAAAGTAAACTTATATATTCCTTCACTATTTTCTTTCGTGTATGTTCCAACATATCCGATAAACTCTTTGTTATTCTTCATTTTCATAACCCTCTCTCCCTATATTTTTCATTCATCATACTTCTTAAAATATTTTATGTTGAAAGAGTATCCTAAAAAATCGGAGTACCTCTTTATACGTTACCATACTTTCTTGGTAACTAGCTTTTAAACCCACTTTTTTTGGTACGCTGCTATACTTTCATATTCTTCTTCCAATTGACGAGACAGACGAATATAGATTGGTGTTAAATCTTTATATTTTTCCACACTTTCCATGTTTGGTTCATGATGGAAATTCGCACCTACCATTTCAGAAACTACATGCAACGTATCTACTTCACCTAAACTATATAAACCGAGGATTGCAGCTCCTAAGCAAGAGCTTTCAAAACTTTCCGGAACATATACGTCTTGATGGAAAATATCTGCCATCATCTGTCTCCAAAGTTCCGATCTTGCAAAACCACCTGTCGCTTGAATTTTTTTCGGTTCACCAATTAGCTCTTTTAAAGCAAGAAGAACGGTGTATAAATTATAAATTACTCCTTCTAAAACAGCACGGATCAGATGTTCTTTCTTATGATGCAATCCAAGTCCAAAGAAAGATCCTCGCGCATTTGCATTCCATAAAGGAGCTCTTTCTCCTGCTAAATACGGGTGAAATAATAAACCGTCGGACCCCGGACTCACTTTTGCTGCTATTTCAGTAAGCACTTCATATGGATCTTTCCCTAAACGCTTCGCAAGCTCAATCTCTGAAGTACCCAATTGGTCACGAGCCCATCTGAAAATCATACCACCGTTATTAACTGGTCCACCAATTACCCAATGATCTTCAGTTAAGGCGTAACAAAAAATTCTACCTTTTGGATCTGTTACAGGACGATTTGTTACAGCACGTATCGCACCGCTTGTACCAATTGTCACAGCAACAACACCAGGATCAATTGCATTTACACCTAAATTGGATAGGACTCCATCACTCGCTCCTACTACAAAAGGCGTAGAAACAAGTACATTCATCTCTTTGGCAAGCTCTTCATCTAATCCGGTTAAACTGTGCGTTGTTGGAACGAGTTTAGAAAGCTTGTCATCTGTAATTCCCGCAACATGTAAAGCCTCTTCATCCCATTTTAAAGATTTCAAATTAAACATCCCTGTTGCTGATGCTATAGAATAATCAATTACATAATCCTTATATAACTTATAAAAAACATACTCTTTAATAGAAATAAATTTATAACTTTTTGCGAACAATTCTGCCTGTTCATTCTGTAACCAAACTAATTTCGAAAGTGGCGACATCGGATGAATTGGTGTCCCAGTACGCAAATAAATTTCATGACCATTCATATCATTCTTTATTTTCTCTGCCCAGCTTGCACTTCTATTATCTGCCCAAGTGATACATCTCGTTAACGGTTTTCCCTTCTCATCTACAGCAATGATACTATGCATTGCCGAACTAAAAGAGACACAAAGAATATCATTCGGCTGTACACTACTTGACTGTACAGTTTCTTTAATCGTATTTATTACTGCACGAAAAATTTCTTCTGGGTCTTGTTCTGCTATTTCAGGTGTAGGAGAATATAAAGGATATTCAATTCCATGACTTGCAATAACAGACCCATCAGTAGAAAATAGAACCGATTTTGTACTAGTTGTCCCAATGTCTACACCAATCATATATTTTGTGCTCACCATTTCTTCCTCCTAACAAAAATCCCTACAGTATCCTAATCATATAAGAACCATAAAAATATATTTATTTTATCTGTTCATAACGTTATGTGCTAAAGTTGTCTCTCTTAATTGATATAAAAATATCCTTATTTTAAACAAACATATCGAGTAGTAAAACTCCTCCAAAAGCGATAAATGAAAGTAACGTTTCTAATACCGTCCATGTTTTAAATGTTTCTTTCACTGTTAAACCTAAGTATTCTTTTACCATCCAGAACCCAGCATCGTTTACGTGTGAAAACATTAATGCTCCTGCACCTGTTGCAATGACGAGCAACTCTAAATTCACACCTGTCGTATTTTCAATGATTGGTGAAACGATGCCTGCTGCTGTTGTTAAAGCGACTGTCGCTGACCCTGTCGCAATTCGAATTAGTCCTGCTACTATAAATGCTAATACAATTGGAGATAGAGCTAAATGCTCAGACATTTGAGCAATAGCATTGCCTACACCACTATCGATAAGAATTTGCTTAAATCCCCCGCCGGCACCAATAATCGCAACAATTGAACCGATTGGTAATAAGCTATCTTCTGTTACCTTCTTAATAGCCTTTTTATCGATACCTTGACGAAATCCAAGAAAATAAAACGCTGCAAAACATGCAATCAATAACGCAATGATAGGACTACCGATTAATGTGATAATCTTCATCAAAGTAGTAGAAAGTGGAACATAAGGAGCCGCTGCAGCTAAAACCATTAACATAACTGGTAACAATATGACTAAAAATGAAACTCCTATTCCTGGTAATTTCGTTGATTTTGTATTTACACGAATCAATTCTGGCTCATTTTCAGGAATTACACGTTTGTGAATCCATTTAGCGAATATAGGACCTGCAATAATCGCTGCAAAAAATGTAATAATGAGTGAATACAATAGTACCTTCCCAAGGTTCGCTTTATAAATACCAATTGCAACGATTGCCCCTGGATGCGGAGGAACTAGGCCATGTACGACAGATAGCCCAGCAATTGCTGGTAACGCTATCAATAAAATATTTTGTTTCGTAGTTTTATGAATTGAAATTACTAACGGCAACAATATTAAAATACCTACTTCAAAAAACACCGGAATTCCAATAATAAAACCTGCAATTAACATAGCCCACGGTAAGTTTTTTATCCCAAAGGATTTAATAAAGAACTCTGCCACTTGCATTCCAGCACCTGACTCTGCCATCATTTTCCCTAAAATTGTACCTAAAACTAAAATACCTACTAAATGCCCGAGAACACTCCCAACTCCCGTTTCATAAGCACTCACTATTTTATCCATTGGCATTCCAGACATAATTGCTAAAAACAAACTTGCAACCGTTAAACTAATAAACGCATGCCATCTCCACCACGAAACCCCTAAAATAACAATTACAATTGATAATAATGTAATCATTAAAAGGTACATATTCATACTTAATCCCCCTTTATGTAAACCCTTTCAAAAATGCTATATAATGAAAAGAACCTATATAGTTCTTACTTGAGTAAAAGATAGCTTTACATATTGATATGCACTTAAAAGCATCCTCACATCATAATGATTTATACAAAAAGAATCTCCCTTATCAGAGATATACTTTAACTCATCTCTCTGATAAGGGGATTTCTCTTTCATAATTATAATGTCATTGTGATAAACGCTTCGCGTAAGCAAATTTTCCTTTTTTAAAAGTGAATGACGCTTTCTTCTCTTGCTGTTTTCACATAGTAAGACTACAAACTCGGGATCCAGTTTAAACGATGAAGTTACTTAGAATTTGTCCTCTCATGAAAAGCAATTTTCAGCAAGCCCCTTCACTTTTATACATTATAATTTAGGAGCTTTCGCCCAATCCGCAGCAAACTTCTCAATACCTTGATCTGTTAATGGGTGCATAGCAAGTTGCTCGATTACTTTATAAGGGATTGTTGCAATGTGAGCACCTGCCATCGCTACACGAGTTACATGATCTGGATGTCTGACAGAAGCCGCAATAATTTGTGTATCTAATTGATGAACATCGAATAATTCAGCAATTTTAGCAACTAATAGTACACCATCTTCAGAAATATCATCTAAGCGTCCTAAAAATGGAGAAACATACGTTGCACCTGCTCGAGCAGCTAAAAGTGCTTGGTTCACAGTGAAAATAAGTGTAACGTTCGTTTTCACACCTTTTTCAGTAAGATAGCGACAAGCTTCTAATCCTGCTAGCGTCATTGGAAGTTTTATCGTGACGTTTTTATCGCCACCGTTAATTTTAATTAATTCTTCTGCTTGAACAATCATTTCTTCAGCTGTAACAGCATCTGGCGTTACTTCTGCCGAAACAGACTCAACTTTAGGTACTGCCTGACAAATTTCTGCGATACGGTCTTCAAACTTAACGCCCTCTTTTGCTACTAAAGAAGGATTCGTTGTAACACCAGCTAAAACTCCAAGTTTATATGCTTTTTTTATGTCCTCAAGATTTGCAGTATCAATAAAAAATTTCATGATCAATTCCCTCCAGTTTTTAAACGTTGATGAGTTACATGTTTAATATGCTTATCCCGTAAAAGCCCGATTGATGTGGAATAAAGCCCCTACTTATTAAAGTTTCACTTTATTTCTTTTCTACTGCATGTCCGCCAAATTCATTGCGCAGAGCTGCTACAACTTTTCCTGTAAATGTATCATTGTCTAATGAGCGGTAGCGCATTAATAGAGACATTGCGATAACAGGAGTTGCTGTTTGAAGGTCTAATGCTGTTTCTACTGTCCATTTTCCTTCACCAGAAGAATGCATAACACCCTTAATTTCATCCAGTTTTGCATCTTTAGAAAATGCATTTTCTGTTAATTCCATTAACCAAGAACGAATGACTGAACCGTTGTTCCATACTCTTGATACTTTTTCATAATCGTAGTCAAATTCACTTTTCTCTAGAATCTCAAATCCTTCACCAATAGCAGCCATCATACCGTATTCAATTCCGTTATGAACCATTTTTAAGAAGTGACCACTACCAGCTTTTCCAGCATATAAGAATCCATTTTCTACAGCAGTATCGCGGAAGATAGGTTCAACGATGTCCCAAGCTTCTTGATCTCCTCCGATCATGTAACAAGCACCATTACGAGCGCCTTCCATTCCACCAGAAGTTCCTGCATCCATAAAGTGAATGCCATCTTCCTTTAATTGCTCATATCGGCGGATAGACTCTTTATAATGTGAATTACCAGCTTCAATTAGAATATCTCCTTTTGATAAAAGTGGTGTAACCTCATCAATAACAGAATCAACAACAGCGTGTGGTACCATTACCCAAAGAATTCTTGGTGATTGTAATGACTGAACAAGTTCACTTAAACTAGATGTACCCGTTGCCCCATACTCTTTCATTTCTTCTACTGCGCTCGTATTTAAATCAAATGCTACTACTTCATGTTTATGATCCATTAAATTTTTCCCTAAATTTAATCCCATTTTACCTAACCCAATTAATCCTACTTGCATAATATAATTCCTCCTCAAATCATCTTTTATTAAAAATTCATATCACTACAATCTGGAATACCTTTCAGCACTGAAATGTTAGTATGTACAGAAAGGTATTCACAGTCATAGCTTAAGAATTCAACACATTTTTTGTAATTTGAACAACATTTTCTGTCGTAAATCCAAATAGATTCATGACTTCAGCTCCAGTTCCTGAAGCTCCAAATGTTTCAATTGATAGTACTTTTCCTTCTTGTCCTACATAACGTTCCCAACCTAGAGATACACCCATTTCAAGAGATACTCGTTTCGTTATAGAAGACGGAAGAACGGATTCTTTATATTCGTTCGATTGGCGATCGAATAACTCCCAGCTCGGCATTGCAACGATGCGAACAGAAACTTGATCTTCTTCTAATTTTGCTTTCGCACTAGTAGCTAAGGATACTTCAGAACCTGTCGCAATTAAAATTACATCCGGATTTTCATTCGTTTGTGTTAATACGTAAGCTCCTTTAGAGAGATTCTCTATGTTCGCTTTCGTTTCATTAAACACCGGTAAATTTTGACGGCTCAATACTAAAACGACTGGACCATCCGTTTGCTGTAAAGCATACGCCCAAGCACTTGCTGTTTCATTTGCATCTGACGGACGGATAACTGTTAGACCAGGAATTGCTCGAAGCGCTGCCAATTGTTCAATTGGTTCATGCGTTGGACCATCTTCTCCTACAGCAATCGAATCATGTGTAAATACGTAAGTAACAGGTAAATTTTGCAGTGCAGCCAGTCGAATCGATGGACGAAGGTAATCATTAAATACAAAGAATGTACTTACGAAAGGTTTTACTCCTCCATGGAGAGCCAGTCCATTTGCTGCCGCGCCCATTGCATGTTCACGTACACCGAAGTATATATTTCGTCCAGCATACGATTCTACCGCGTACACAGCTTCACCTTTTATATCTGTCATAGTGGAATGAGAAAGATCTGCACTTCCACCGAAAATAGAAGGAATCGATTTCACATAATGATTAATAGCTTCCCCACTTGCAACACGAGTGGAAATCGTTTTTTCAATATCAAAGGATAGAATGTCTTTCGCTTCAATTAAAACATCACCTGTAATCGCTTTTTCTAATTCATCTGCTAGTGCAGGGTTCGACTCTCTGTATGAATTGAACTGCTCATTCCAGTCATTTTCTTTTTCAATACCTTTTTGTTTCAGTTCATTAAAATGAGCTTTTACTTCTTCAGGTACAAAGAAATCTTCCTCATAACCCCAACCATACACTTGTTTTGTCGCTGTTGCCTCTTCTACTCCAAGCGGATTACCATGTGCTTTGTTCGTTCCAGCAACTTTTGGACTTCCATAACCTATAATGGTTCTAATTTCTATAAGAGTAGGTTGATCCGTATTTTCTTTCGCTGATTGAATAGCTTTTGTAATAGCATCGACATCGTTTCCATCTTCAACTCTTACATATTGCCAATGTACAGATTCTGCCCTTTTCTCAATATCTTCAGAGAAAGCAATGCCTAATTCACCATCAAGTGAAATTTCATTTGAATCATACAGTACAATTAACTTGCCAAGTTTCATATGTCCTGCCATTGACATCGCTTCATAAGCGACACCCTCCATTAAGTCACCATCTCCGACTAAAGCATACGTATTGTGATCTATAATAGAGTGACCATCCTTATTGAACTTCGCTGCTAAATGAGCTTCTGCCATTGCCATTCCGACAGCATTAGCAATCCCTTGTCCTAACGGGCCTGTCGTCGCTTCAACTCCAGGAGTATGACCAAACTCAGGATGTCCTGGTGTTTTACTATTTAACTTTCTGAAGTTTTTCAAGTCATCAATTGAAACGTCATATCCAGCTAAATGAAGTAGGCTATATAACAGACTAGATCCATGTCCCGCCGATAAAACGAAACGATCACGGTTAAACCATTCTGGGTGATTAGGATTGTAATTTAAATGATTCGCCCATAATGCATAAGCCATTGGTGCTGCTCCCATCGGAAGACCTGGATGACCTGAGTTTGCCGCATTAATAGCATCAATTGATAATGTACGAATTGTATTCACTGCTAATTGATTTATGTTTTGTGTCATAGTAATCGTCCCCCTACATGCTTTCATGAAAGAAAGTACTTATTTTTCCGTCTCTTGATCTAACCACCATTTAAATCCACTTTCTTGCAATAATTCATTAGACGCATCTGGACCATATGAACCAGACTCATATTCATGAAGTGGTAATAAGTTCTCCTCGAATGCTTCAAGAATTGGTTGTACCCATTCCCATGACAATTCAACTTCTCTCCAATGTGCAAAGAATGTAGCGTCTCCACTCACCGCATCATGAATGAGTCTTTCATACGCTTCAGGTACTCCCACATCCGCTTGCTCACAAGTAAAGTTAATACGCATCGGTTCAATTTCTCCATTTTTCAATGGATTTTTACTATTTAACTGTAATGAAACGTTCTCACCTGGACTAATTTCAATTATTAATAAGTTAGGTGCTGCATTTGGATTACTATCTTGATATTGCTGTTTTAACGTATTTTTAAATTCGATTACAATACGAGTAGACTTTTCTTTCATTCGTTTACCTGTTCGTATATAAAATGGAACGCCAGTCCAAAATGGATTATCGATCCACAGGCGAGCAGCAACAAATGTGTCTATGTTAGAAGAAGGATTTACTCCTGGCTCCTCTTTATACGCTACAACTTGTCCGCCTTTTATTTCTCCTGAAACGTATTGACCGCGAACGATATGGTTTTGAACGTCTTCTTTTTTCACTTTACGAAGCGTCTCCATTACCTTTCGCTTTTCCTCTCGAATTTCACATGCATTAACCTTTTCCGGCAGATTCATAGCAGTCATCATTAATATTTGTAACATATGATTTTGAACCATATCTCGAATGGCTCCTGCCTGGTCATAATATCCTGCCCTTTCTTCAACCCCAACTGTTTCACTAGCTGTGATTTGTACATTCGCTATATGTTCTTTATTCCAAATCGACTGGAGAACAGGATTTGCAAATTCTAGCGCTTCAAGGTTTTGAATCATCGGTTTACCTAAATAATGATCAATACGGTATATCTCGTCTTCTTCAAACGTGCGACTAAGCTTATCATTCAGCTCACGAGCAGATGCAAGGTCGTGCCCAAACGGTTTCTCAATCATCAGGCGTTTCCATCCATCTGTTTTATCAAGTCCGCTTTCCTTAATATTTAAAGCAATCGTCTCGAAAAATTCAGGAGCAACTGAAAGATAGAACATTCTATTACCTTTTATATGTAGTTCTTCTTCCCTTTCACGAACGACTTGTAATAATCTCTCATAGTCTTCCGGCTTACTCACATCTAATGGACAATAGCGAAAGTTATCTAAAAAAACTTCGAGTTCTGGAGTACCTTCTTCTCTATGACGGGAAAACGTCTCTATTGATTCTTTTATTCTTTCTTGAAAATCCACATGAGATACTTGACGTCTCCCAAGCCCGATAACGGATATTTGCTTTGGAAGCTTTTGATCTCTATATAAGTTATATAGTGCGGGGTAAATTTTGCGTTTCGCTAAGTCCCCTGTCGCTCCAAATAAAACAAAGGTCATTGATTCCAATTTCAGTCCCCCTCTTGTTGTATAATCCTTGTCAATATTTTAAAAATGAATTGTACAGAAGCCCCAGTTTTTATAAAAAAAACAAAGAGTTATCAAATTCCAATTCCTTTTATACCTTTCGCTTTCTAATTGTCCCCAATATTAATAGTGGCAATTCAAAGCACTTCTACCACAGATTACTTATTTATCGAACTCAACAAACAAATGTATATTCGATTACTTTTAGTAATTAAATAATCTTATGTCTAGTATATTAACCATATAAATTATTATCGTCAATAAAAATGTCTTGCATTACATACTATTTATTTCGTAATGCTTTTCTAAGTGTATTCCTAATTACCATTCATTTTCAAAGATAATGATTGATATAAAAAATGTCAGTTTCATCAAAATCTTCAATCATTTTTCCTTTAAACTCACGAGCAGACGTTACATGATAACCAAAAGGCTTCTCTATAATAAGACGGTTCAATCCTTTTGTAGCCCACAATCCACTTTCCTTAATATTTAAAGCAATGACATCAAATACTTCTGGTATAACAGATAGGTAAAACATGCGGTTTTCAGGAATGTTTAATTCTGTTTCACGCCTCTTTACAAGACGCAACAAATCTTGATAGTCCTCTATATTCGCTGTATTTAATTGACAATAACGAAATGTGCTAATAAATTCTTCTACTCCTAATTCATCATCAGTAGATCTTCTAGAAAATGTAGCAAGGGATTGTTCTACCTTTGTTTGAAATTCCACATCTGACATTACCCTTCTGCCGATACCGATAATCGAAATAGATTGTGGTATATTTTGATTACTAAATAGCTTATATAAAGCAGGATAAATTTTGCGTTTCGCTAAATCCCCTGTCGCTCCGGATAAAGTGAAACTTTAATCAGTGGGGGTTTTGTTCATCCCCACTGATTATTAGTTGAACCAATCGGGCTTTTACAGGCAGTTGCCCCCACCTAACTTCTATGATATCGCTGAATTTTGAGGTGGGGGTCTTACTGCCTGTTAATGCGGGGTAAAAGAAATGTCATTGAATCCATTTGTTCTCTCCCTTTTAAAACAATTGCTAGAATAGAATATATAAGTTCATTCGCTACTTAGCACAATACTGTCTCTAAAACCTCATACTTTACCAATGTTTCTTCAATACAATTTTCCCAAGAGCACGTTCTGACTCACTTATGTGGTGTGCTTTTTTTACACCTTCTACATGTAAAGGCAACACATGCGTGACAACAGGTTTAATCTTCCCGCTCTCAATTAATTCTGTAATAAGAGAAAGTTCATATCCGTTAGGTTCAGTAAATATATGGTCACTCTCAATATTTTTCTCTCTTGATATCTCGGTTTGCGGAATTTTCATACCTTTCGGACCATAAATAGACGCTAACTTTCCATTTGGTGCAAGTACTTTATAACTATTCTTTAGTACATCCCCACCTAACACATCAAATACAATATTGTAATTATGCAAAAGCAAAGAAAAGTCTTCCGTTTTGTAATCGACGACAGTATCAGCGCCTAGATCCTTTACAAATTGCATGTTTTTCGTACTAGTCGTAGTTGCAACATGTGCACCGAAACTTTTCGCTAGTTGAATAGCAAACGTACCTATCCCGCCAGATCCAGCATGAATTAAAACCTTATTACCCTTTTGAACATTAGCGAATTTCACTAAACTTTGCCAACTTGTCAAACCTACTAGAGGGATTGATGCCGCTTCCTCAAAAGATAGATTTCTCGGTTTTTTCGCTACATACTTCTCATCTACTGCCACGTACTCTGCATACGTACCATTTCGTTCAATATCTGGACGACTATATACTTCATCCCCCACTTTACATACTGTTACGTTTTTTCCTATAGCAGCAACTACACCTGCAACATCCCATCCTAAAACGAGCGGGAAGTCATAAGAAATTACGTCTTGAAGTAAACCCTCACGTATTTTCCAATCCACAGGATTTACACCAGCTGCATATACTTCAATCAGTACATCGTTGTCTTCCAATAGCGGTGTCTGCATTTCAATCTCTTGTAGTACACTTTTATCTCCATATTGCATAAGTCCTATTGCTTTCATTCTTTTCACTCCTTTACAAGGCTGGGAAATGCGGTAGCACTTCTTCTCCTAGCTCATCCAATACTTCGTCAGCTGGACGTTGACCATCAAATAGAGCAAGGAATAAATGATTCACACCAATACTTTTATATATATCAAGTAATTCAATTAGTGCCTTACGCCCTGTACGGTAACCTAAACGTATCGGTGTAGGACGTTCATTTGGATCTTCAGATAAATCTAAATGCATCGGTTGGATAAATGGTTTGAATACAGCTGGATGATAATCCTCTACTAGTTCTCTCCATTGTCCAATTGCTCCCGCCTGATGCACCGGACTACGTGGATAATACATCCATCCATCTCCATGTTCAGCAAACCATTCCATATTTTGCTGACTAAAACCTGTAATAAAGGTTGGAACACGTTTAGACGGTTTTGGAACTAAATTCGCACCATGAACTTCTCCTAGTGTCGACTGGATAGACGGGAAGTTTTTATACAAAATTTCTTCCAAGTAAGCAAATGCTTCTCTAAACTTTTCACCTCGTGTTTCATGACTAACACCTAACGCTTTGAAATCGGCACGTCTGTCACCGGATGAAACGCCAAGCATAATTCTTTCTGGAAATAGTTGATCTAATGTAGCAATTTCTTTTGCTACACGCAATGGATGACGAAGTGACAACACTGTTGCCGACGTTCCAAATGCGATTTTCTCTGTCTTGCTTGCTAAATACGTCAAATAAATCATCATATCGTAAATTTGACCTGTTGCAGGATCACCAAAATCAGGGTCTTGCAGCAATACATCGCGAAGCCATACACCTGTAAAACCGTATTGTTCCGCTTTTTGTACTAACTCTACTTGTTTTTCCATCGTTGGAGCATGAAACTGATAATTTTCAATCGGAATGTGAACTCCTAACGTAAGTTGATCTTTCGCAAACATACGATTATATCCAAAATGATTCGCAAACTTTTCCATGTGTTTCACTCACTTTCCCTCATTCATATAAACCTATACTTTTCATATTTCTTCTCAAAATTTATAAGCAACACTGCAACACCACATTGTTGCCGATTGTAATCGTTATAACTTTCTTTGTGCTACGAGTGTTATTATAAATCGGCCATAACATGAATAACAGTACGTACTTTAAAGTGATGTAGGCACTTTAAAGTACCTATACTAAGTGAGTAATAATAAATCATGCTGCAAAAATAACATCTACCCTTTCTTCAAAAAGCTTTACTGTTGCTTTTGCAAATACGTTTCATTATTTCACGTACTTTCCCTTTCTTTATATAAAATTGTTACTAACCAAATTCAAAATATTATACTTATTTTTCGTACTTTGCTATGCTATAACCACAAACAGGAGGTATAAACTATGAAAGCACAAATTATCCATTCTTTTGGGGGTTCATCTGTATTTCAATTAGAAGAAGTTTCAAAACCAAAACTTTTACCAGGTCATGTTCTAATCGATGTAAAAGCAACAAGTGTAAATCCAATCGATACAAAAATGCGTAGTGGTGCCGTTTCAGCAGTCGCTCCTGAGTTTCCAGCTATATTACACGGCGATGTAGCTGGTATTGTTATTGAAGTAGGAGAAGGTGTTTCGAAATTTAAATGTGGGGATGAAGTATACGGATGTGCCGGAGGTTTTAAAGAAACTGGAGGTGCACTTGCAGAATTTATGCTTGCTGATGCACGATTAATTGCTCACAAACCTAAAAATTTAACAATGGAAGCAGCTGCTGCTCTACCATTAGTTGCAATTACAGCTTGGGAATCTTTATTTGATCGTGCAAATATTAAACCTGGTCAAAATATTCTCATTCATGGAGCTACTGGTGGCGTAGGACACGTAGCCATTCAACTAGCTAAATGGGCAGGCGCTAAAGTTTTTACAACCGCTTCTCAGCAAAGCAAAATAGACATCGCCCATCGTCTAGGAGCCGACATAGCTATTAATTATAAAGAAGAATCTGTTCAAGAATATGTACAAAAACATACGAACGGAAACGGATTTGAAGTTATATTTGATACAGTAGGCGGCAAGAATCTTGATCATTCTTTTGAAGCTGCTGCGGTCAACGGAACTGTCGTAACAATTGCAGCTCGTTCAACCCATGACCTCTCTCCTTTACACGCAAAAGGACTCTCTCTGCACGTTACTTTTATGGCGTTAAAAATATTACATACAGATAAACGTGACGCTTGCGGGGAAATTTTAACTAAACTAACGCAAATAGTAGAAGAAGGACACCTTCGACCATTGCTAGATTCTAAACTTTTTACGTTTGATGAAGTTGCACAAGCACATGAATATTTGGAGTCAAATAAAGCAATTGGGAAAATAGTGTTGAAAAACGTTTGGTAACTTTCACTAAATAATACAAATAACAGCGGGATTGCTTCGCCTTATCTTTGTCTTAAGAGGCGTGCCACAATCTTAAAAGCTTTCCATCCTTTACAACAAGTAAAAAAAGAACAGCCGAATTTTTCTTATAGTAGAAAATTCGGCTGTTTGCATGTCGCAATTTGCTTTTTATATATTTCCATTAATAGATAAAATACAACTCATTTGCCTTACCATCTTTACCTTCAACAGAATATTATGTTGTTTTTAATTTTTTAAAACACACTACGTACTAATCCCCCGTCTATTCGCAACGCGGAACCATTAATTGCTGAAGAAAGTGGGCTGCTTAAGAACGTGACAAGATTGGCAATTTCTTCTGGTCGAATAAGTCTTTGAATAATAGAGGTTGGTCGATTCTCTTTCATAAATCGCTTCTCAGCTTCTTCTATTGTCAATTGCTCATTAGGATAAAGACTATTTAACATAGTCTCCACTCCTTCCGTTAAAGTCGAACCAGGCATTATAGTATTAACAGTCACATTCGTTCCTGTCGTCAGCTCAGCTAAACTGCGAGAAAGTGAGAGTTGCATCGTTTTAGTCGCACTATAGTGAGCCATTTCTTGAGATGGCATAATAGCTGCTTCGCTAGCAATAAAGATGACTCTTCCTTCTTTTCTTTCAATCATTTTTTTCAAGTACGAGCGAGTAAGTCGAACACCACTCATAATATTGACTTCAAACAATTTAAACCAATCTTCATCAGGGATATCAAAATATTCTACAGGTTCAAAAATCCCTAAGTTGTTAATAAGAATGTCTACTTCAGGGTACTTTTCAATCACATTTTGGCACCCTTGTTCTGTTCCTAAATCAGCTACTACAGGTTGAAGAATAGCATCCGGATACTGCGCTCGAATTTCGTTTATCGTTTGATTAACATTTTCTTCACGGCGTCCATTAATAAGTACAGTAGCTCCTTCCGCTACTAATGAAGTGGCAATTGCTTTTCCAATCCCTGCCGTAGATCCAGTAACCAGTGCTGTTTTTCCTTTTAATTGCATATGCATATAGATCCCTCCAAATTCATGTGCTACATGATTGACTTACGTTGGAATAAATAATTACGTTTATATTGTGGTTCACTTCTCTTATCTTTAACAGAAAATAAGCAGATCCACCCTTTTTTCGAAAGAGTATAAATGAAAATTATGTAGCTATTGGACTCTGTACGGAATTAAAAATCGAAATTATTATCATTTAGATCTACTCGATAATTCTGATTCTAATCATTGTCATGTTAAAAAATCACATCAACAGCAGAGTAAAGCTAAAACCAACTAATAAATACCATTATGATATATATTAACGATAAAGAAAATTACGCACTTTAAAGTTCCATAGGAACAAAAAAGTGCCCTATAAACTATAATTTCTAACTCCTTATATTTGCTAAAGTAGTATCTTTTTTTATCATAGAAAAGGTTGTAAAATCACACATTCTTACATACAGTTATAGGATTATTTTTATCCTAATTAACTAAAAACCATATAACACATTTGTAAAATAAAATTCTAAAAAAACCTTGCAGAAAAATTCTACAAGGTTTTTGCCTATACACACAAATTAATCACTATATTAAAATAAAAGGGTTTATAATTCATCGCAATATTATTAAATATAAGCTGCTTTAAAGGCTTGTTGGACAGCTTGTACTTCTAATGAGTCTTTACCATATAAGTTCGTTGCTACACGAATACAAGCTTCTTTTAATTCTTTAAAGTTAGAAGTCATATTTAATTCATCCGTATTTGCATAATAGAAAATATCAAACATTTTATCTTCTCCAATGCCATGTACGTTTACTCCATTATGGTTTCCACCACTAGCAATCAAGTAAGCTACTTTATTAATAATGCTAGAGTTCGTGTGTACACCACCATGATCGTGGTCAGCATCAATAGGTAAGTTATTATAATGTCTATAGTCCTCCGGATATCTAGAAGAGATAGATGATGGGTTTTTCATATCTCTAAAAATACGACCAGATTGTTCTCCCATTGTCCAATTGAACTTTCCGTTATTTGCATACTTTTCAACTGCTACTCCTAAAATATCAGATAACGCTTCATTAATTGCACCAGCTTCTCCTGCGTACTCAAGTCCAGACTCATTTCTTGTAACCGCGTGTGTAAATTCATGTCCTGCCACATCAAATGCTCTAACAATTGGATCTCCATATACCAGCATAGCCCCATTACTAAATGCATTAAACCACTGCTTAGGATTCCCTTTATTCGTACCATTTGTGTTCCAACCATGAACGACAGAAATTACTTTTTGTCCGTTATTATCAAAGCTGTTACGGCCATATTTTTCTTGATAAAAATCATATACTTTCGTTGCTAAATAATGGGCACTAACTGCTTTAGGATCTGTAAAATTTGTAGAATTACTTGTTACTAAATCATCGAGATAACCCCATACATTTCTTCTATAATTATTATAATCTTTATAATTAGCAGTATATGTTTCAATTCCCTTACCACGAGAATAATCTGCAAGCATGTACGTTCCATCACTTCGCTGCGTAATTCCAAACGTACGATTAATACCTAAGTCATCTTTTCCTGTACCTGTTAATTTTGAAGGATCTTGTGATTTATTTACTGTCGCAGATTGGACAATACTACTATCTACTTGTATACCTAATTTTTGAACGAGTTCTTTTAATAGATTACCACCAAAAGCATCAATTAATACTGTACCAGATACATATTCAGGTGTAGATGCACTAAAAGTAATTTGATATGCGTTTGTAGCTTTATTTGTATTTTCATCTACATATACTACTTGTTTAATTTCTGGTTCTTCAATAAATGTAAGATCATTTCCATAGATGTTGAAAAGCTGTTTCTTTGCATCCTCTTCTGATAAAGTAATAGGTTGTTTCAAATCTTCCTGTTGTTGTAGATCTTGGGCACTATCCCCCGAAACGCTCGTAAGTACACCATCATCATTAATATGTGCTGTTAGTTGATATCCGTATACATCACGTCCTTCATACGTTTGTTGAAGACGTACCAATGTAGTACCATCATAAGATTTACGACTTTGCGTAACATTATAATTAACTTTGGATTCCGTATTAACTTGCTTTGATGATAATGCTTGTTCTGTTTTTCCTTTTAGTGCATCCTTTGCTACATTTTCTGCCGAATTTTGAGAAGGTGCTGTTAAATTACCTGTTCGGAACGTATCCTCCTTTGTGTCCACTTTTAAATCTTCTGTTGCCGCATGTACTCCTCCATAAGGCATAATCGCCGATAACACCACTCCTGTAGTTAAACCTACCTTTACGAAATTATTCATATTCTTACTCCTTTATAATCTTATTATTAAGTTAAATAAATGTTTTTTCAAAATTGGAAACATAGATATTTCAAACTATCTATGTTTATCTACTGTTTATGAATTGTGATTCCTCATAATATAGATAGATTGCGTCTTTACTTTTAGATTCATTTCATTCCTCAAAAATTACTCATTATATAAGCTATCTTTATATTTATTTGTATACGTTATTTTTTGTGGTTCTGATAACATATTTATCGCCATCCACACATTCTTTTTCATTTCTA
The DNA here is from genome assembly GCF_056738645.1 of Bacillus sp. PK3-067. NCBI lineage: Bacteria > Bacillati > Bacillota > Bacilli > Caryophanales > Bacillaceae > Bacillus > Bacillus sp. PK3-067. The sequence continues at coordinate 3,372,788 of NZ_CP096490.1, forward strand.
ATTTTTGCATTGGTATCTCTTTTAAAACCGGATTACTTATAATTTCTTCCATTTCTTCATCAATTCTTTTCATAAGATTTTCTTCTGGATTATTTTTTAAATAAGTATTTTTCAGTCCCCATTTTGTCATTATAAATTCATTTGTTTTATTCATAGGATTAATAATAGTAGCTTTACTAGTTAATCGTTTTTTTATTTCATCATGATAGATTTTAATTTTATATCCTTCTTTTAGTGGAATAGTATCTTTTACAATCGTTACATTTGTCCCTTCCATTTCCTTCGTATAAATTTTTTCACCTTTCTCATTAAACACCTCTATTGATGCGTATTTTTCATCTGTATAATAGCTATGAGGCGTTTTAGTAGTAACCGTAAAAACAGCCCGCTTTTGCTCTAAGTCTGTATTTAATTCGGCAAACTGATCATCTCCTAATCCTAGGAATTGAATCGTTTCATTTACCAAATTGCTCACTTTCATTTCGTTAACATCAATCGTTAGACTATTATCCTTTTCCTTTACATAGGCATAATACGAACGGAAATGATACATTCTATCCATTTTCTCACCTGAAATTTCAACCGTATAAACCCCATTTGGTACGTCTTGTAAATTGATATCTGCTGTTTCAATTGTTTTTTCTTGAACAACTGTATTCCCTTCTTTTAATTTAATCTTTCTTCCTTTCAATGTATCTATTTCATTTGTATTTAAATGGATATGCAAATTCCCTTTTAACCCAAGTGAAGCAATTTGCTGATTCGTAACTATTTCAAAGTTAGAGTTTATCGGAATATCAGGATCAACTAGAGCTCTCGCCTTAGCTAATTGTGATTCAGGCACTATATACGCTAAAGAAGTAATTGCCGGATAACCTTTCGCCCTATTCATCTCTATTTGTTTATGATTAAGCTTAAAGCCCCATCTTTCAAAAACGGGTGTAAAATCAACTTGTACATTCTCGCTATAATACTGATTCATTAAATCCGGTAAAGAATAATCCCCCTTTTTGAAAGCAGCATTGCTAGCTAGTTTTCGATAACCTTGATACATTTTTGCAAAAGCTTCATCGCCAGCTTTTTGTTTCGCCATCGTTAAAAGAATAAGTTTTTGTCGCAAATCTAAATCATCATAATTTTTATTTTCTTTCATTAAAGCATTGTATAAATTCCGTTCTACCTGTTCCTTCTTCCCAAAATTAAATAACCAACCAACTTGATCTGCTTTTTTGCCGTATTTACTATATTGATATTGAACACCAAATAGATTATTAGAAACTTCTCCTGTAAATATTCCTTGATTATCAAAACCAGCTTGGTATCCATGAGCGATTTCATGTAAAGTTCCCCAACTTAGTTTATCTAACCACATCTTTGTACTATCTGTACTATTGGCTGTCCAATTTGCGCCATAATAGGCACCGCCAGCACCAGATATATCTGCTTTTAAGAAATAACGATTTTGACTTTTTTTATTTTCAACCGTTGAGCCATCTAAACCAATAATTGAATCATACATCGCAAAAATATCTTCATAATATGCAATTAACTCATCCAACGATTGAAAATCTTTTAAAGATCTTACTAACTCTTTATCTTTTTTAGGTACAAATAATTGAAAACTCTCCCCTTGAATTAACGCATACTCTCCATCAAATTGATCCCATGTACTAAAAAATTGAGATACACTTCCTTGTTGTTTATAAATCGGAAGAGGTTTAGTAGCACTTTCATTCCCTAGTTGGTACTCAAGTACAGCGTGCTCTTCACCATACGGAGTATCTATGAAAGGAACTAAAGGCGTATCACCTTGAATGGTAATCCATTCATTTCCTACTTGTATGGATTTTTCATTTTTAGAGTCATTAGACAATAAACGTAATGTTAATTTGTCTTTAAAATTAGGATTCGTTTGTCTTACCTTTAATGGTGTATTTCTCTGCAAAATAAATCCTAAATCTTGTCGATCGTGATATTTACCCTTACTTATGCCCGCCTGAAATATCCAAGTAGGCTCTTCTAAACTAGTAATTTCTTTTACATTTGTTCGTTCATCAGCATGTAAGTGTATATTTCCTATGAGGAAAAACATTGTATACATGATGCCTATAACAAGTAGCCTTTTCATTTACATATCTCCTTTTCTATTTTTTATATACAAAATACAATAAAACCCTCCTTCTTTACTTATAACTGTCGTCAGTAAGTTACTTATTAGTGTAATTATTATAGTTACATTAGCTCATGATTATCAATCATTAAATATATGTAATTTTGCATATATGGATATAAAACCGAAATTTTTGAAATACCGTGAAATGATCCAATATTATTTCATACATTATTCAATAAAAAAACACACGAAGCCCCTTAAGTCTTCATGTGTTTTCATACATGTTATTACATTTGTAATTGAATAAATTATCTTATTCTGTAATATTAAATTTTGAAACCAGTTCCGTTAATTCTTCCACCTTTTCTTTCATTTTGTTAGATTGAATTGATATTTGTTCAATTGATACAGCTTGTGATTGAATTGATTTTACTGTTTGAAGAGTCTCTTTTTTTACATCCGTTGCAGTTTCAGAAACTAGCGAAAGAGAAGCATTTACTTCTTCTGTACCAGCAGACATCTCTTCTGTCGCTGCGGATACTTCTTGAATTTGACTTGTAATCTTATCAATATCTCTCATAATAGACAAGAAGGTTTGATTCGCTTTGTGGGCAGCTTCTTTTCCTTCTACTGCCTTCTGTTGGCCTTTTCGCATGACATTAACTGTATCTTGAGTATCTTGTTGAATGGATTTTATTAAATGATTCACTTCCTTTGCAGATTCTTTAGATTGCTCAGCCAAGTCTCGAACTTCTGCGGCAACCACTGCAAATCCTTTCCCATTCTCTCCAGCACGTGCCGCTTCAATAGCGGCATTTAAGGCAAGAAGATTCGTTTGTTCGGCAATATTAGTAATTGCAGCGAGAGCTGTATCAATCTGTTGTGTACGTGTAACAAGTTTATTTATTACTTTTGATGTTTCCTCGACAACATCATGCACACTATTCATTTGAAGAATAGAGTGATTTATCACTTCACTACCGATATTTATTCGTTCTGTAGTCGTTACTGCTACCTCAGCGACTACTGCTGAAGATTCAGCTACAGTTTGCACCCCTGTTGTAATTTCTTCCATTGAGGATGAGCTCTCCTGAATACTAGTTACCTGTCCTTCTATTTTTGTTTTTACTTCTAAAACAGTCTGTACAACCTCATTTGAAATACTAGACGCTCGATTTGTATCTTGTAATACGCCCTCCGTAGTAGAAATAACCTCTTGTGTTGTCATCTTAACATTCGCAATTAATTGTTGAAGGTTATCTAACATACTATTAAAAGACTGAACAATATGCCCTAATTCATTATTTGCTTTATAAGGAGTACGTGTTGTTAAATCTCCAGCTGCTACTTTTTCCATATCATTTTGTAGTAACACAAGTGGTTTTCGGATAGTTAATTTAATAATATATCCAATTAATATAATTATCAAAATTGCTAAAAGCGAAATACTAACAAACATTATCATTGTATTTTGAGCACTATTATTATTTTCCTTCTGTAAAAGCTCTGCATTATTACTATTATATAAAATTAATTCACGAATTGATTTTATTGATTTTTGCATATTAGGTTCAATCTCTTTTAGGTAATATGCATATGCTTCCTCATTATTAGATTTCCCTAATTCTTGCGCTTTCTTCATTTGAGTTCTTAATTTATTAAATGTTTCATAAAACGTGTTATATAATTCTTTTTCTTTAGTAGAAATAACTTTAGCCTCAAACTGCTTTAAAAGATAATCATTTTCCTGACGAATTCCGTCCATTTCTCTTATTAATTCATTCATTCTTTTTTCATCTTTTGATACCATATTTTCCATAAAGTTCATATTAACATGATAAAAATTAGATTCTACAATACCAATCCACTCAATTGGTAGTAAATTATCCTCATACATATTAGAGGAAGTACTTTTCCCTCTTTCTAATCCCCAAAACCCTATTAGGGATAATACTATACATGCAATACTTGATATAGTTATTAATATGTTTAGTTTTGTACCAACCTTACTGTTTCTTAATAATTCCAATTCACTTTCTCCATTCTAATATATAGTTTAAGTAATGTATTTTATACCAAGAATCCAAAAATTACGATGTTTATTTTGTAATATGCAATTTTGCATATCATCCACTACTGATTCAAAATAACCTAACATTGTAATTTTGGTTTTCCAAAAATTCATGATTATGAACACACCCTATTAATTCTTGAACTTCTCATCCAAAATATCCAAAAATATTGTGGCACCAGGGGAACCCATCATTGATGTATAAATTACACTACCATACAAGACTAGCTTAAAAATATTTTTCTTATTGCTCATTTTTCTATTTCCTCTCTATTAGAAGTACTCCTAGCACATCACACTAATAAAAACGATAGTATTAAAAAATAAGGAAAGACATAACACCTATGTCTTTCCTCTAAAATTGTAACACTCAATATACTCTTAGCTCTATTTGATTTGCCAGTTAAATCCTCACATTTCTTTCTTTATAATATCTCCTAACTCCGTCCAACTTGTAATCCGCGGGATATTGAGATGTTGATTGTAAGAAGTAGTTTTTGCATACACATTTATCGGTTTTCCTATTAACGTTTCTAAGACTGCCGGCTTATCATCAAAGAAATAGTTTAATTTTATTTCTTGTATGAAGTGTATTTTTTCTTCATCCTTCATTCCATAGAAAAAGCGATCTTCATGTACCGGAAAACCTTTTTCTATTAACCATTTTTTTGTTTGCTCTCCATGTTCTTTAGGCCGTGCTGTTATATAGTATATTTCATGTCCCTGTTTTTCTAATTCTTGTAATGTCTCTACTGCATATGGAAACGGTGAACAAGAAGTATAATAAATCTCATCCAGCAAACTATTCCACATATGACTGCCTTCCTCCGAAGTCATGCCAAATGCTTCATGAATTTCAATTGTTTTTAAAGAATGAAATACATCCAATCCTACTTTTTTGTTTAATTTCTTATTATATAAATGAAAAGCATGCTGCCTTAAATCAATTAATGTATCATCGATATCAAATCCAAACTTCACTCTTCATCGCTCCTTTCTGCAATCCATTTATCGGAACATATAAGTAGCTTTTATTCTCCTTATATTTTCCGATATTCTGGATAGCCAATAAATCTATAATCTTTTCCAACCTGGGTAAATGATACATCCTTAAATTCAATTGCATCTTGCATTTTATTAATACCAGTCCCCTCTACAAAGCTAGGCGCCAATCTGCCCCCAATAATTTTTGGTGCGACATATAATATAAGTTTATCCATCAATTTATTTTCAATAAACGAAGCATTTACCTCTCCACCACCTTCAATAAGCAGGGAGGAAACTCCTTTTTGCCCTAAAACATCAAGCATTTCATGTAAGTTTATATGCTTTTCTCCGCTAGTAACAAATACTTTAACTCCTGCATTTTCTAATGCTATCTTTTTTTTCGCTGCATGATTACTTGTTGTAAATATCCAGGTAGGAGCTTCTCCATCTGTAACAACATTAGCTTCCATCGGTATGCGTAATGTCGAGTCCAATATTATTCGAATTGGATTTCGTCCATTTGGAATACGCGTTGTCAATGATGGATTATCCTTTTGAACAGTATTCGCTCCTACTAAAATAGCCGCATTTTCGTTTCGTATTTGGTGTACTTCTTGTCTTGCTTCTGTAGATGTAATCCACTTACTATCCGATGAAGACGTAGCGATTTTCCCGTCTAATGTAACTCCTGATTTAATCGTTACAAATGGACGCTTTGTCAAAATATATTTATTAAATACTTCATTCACTTTTTTAGATTCTTCTTCACACACTCCTACAAGTACTTCAATACCTGCATCTTGTAGAATTTTAATTCCACGTCCAGAAACAAGCGGGTTTGGATCAAGTGTAGCAACTACTACCTTCTTAATTCCTGCTTGTACAATTGCTTCAGCACAAGGCCCTGTTCTACCATGATGAGAACAAGGTTCAAGAGTTACATAGATTGTAGCACCACGTACCTGTTCTCCAGCCATACGTATCGCATGTATTTCGGCATGTGGTTCTCCGGCCTTCATATGTGCTCCGACCCCTACAATTCGATTATCATTTACAATTACAGATCCAACCAATGGATTTGGAGTCGTTTGTCCCTTCATAGCCTTGGCATTTTCTAGTGCTAGCTTCATATACAATTCATGCTCAAGCATGTAAGTGTCCCCCTTCAAAATGTCCAGAACGCTGAATCTTCGTTTGCAAATATTTCTCATTAAACTCTGAGATATCACCCCATAACGGTTCACGACTCGTAACATTTAATCCAGCTTTTTGTAACGCTTCTAATTTTTTTGGATTATTTGTAATAAGTTTTACAGGTTTTGAGCGTAGCGCTTTTAATACTTCAATTGTATCATCATAGTTTCGAACATCATCTTCAAAGCCTAGGTTCAGATTAGCTTCTACTGTATCTAACCCATTTTCTTGCAAGAGGTACGTCATTGCTTTACTAAACAAACCAATTCCTCTTCCTTCATGATTCGCTAAGTAAAATAAAGCACCTGAACCATGTTCTGTAATCATTTGTAAAGACTGCTTTAATTGGAATCCACAGTCACAACGTTTACTACCAAAGATATCACCGGTGTGACAAATACTATGCATACGAATTAGGGCATCTTCAGAATTCTCAAAATCACCATATACAAGCACACTAGATTGCTGCATATCAGCTAAATTAATAGATGAGAGTTTTTTGATAATTCCTTCTACACTATTTGTAACCTCACTACATTGTAACCAAGAATACCATTGGAAAATTTTAGTCTCCCCATATAAATTAATTGGCAATTTGATAGGTCCTACTAAATAAATATCCTTTCCATCTTGATGTATAAATTGAATTTTATCTTCTAACATATGAATTGTATCTGTTGTAACCATTAGGTACCTCCTAGTATTGAGAATCTCTAAAAATTCTCTTCCATTGTTATATTTTTTATTGTTTAACTTACACAACGTAAGTGTTTTTACAGATGCTATTCTTTTTTCTCTCAGCTTATATGCAATATGTATCATTACAACTTTGGCCATTTAAAGAAAAGAGTTTTAGTTACATAAAACAACTTAGTTACTTTATGTAAGTGAGTATACATTCGTAATTGATTTACGTCAAGTAATTAATTATAAAAACATTTGTTACTAATAGTAAGATGTTATATAATTTGTTTTAGGAGGTGAAGGAAAATGAATGATTCTACATTATGCCCTCGCTTTGAAAAAGGAATGAAATTTTTTAGCCAACGATGGACAGCACTAATTATTTACCAACTTTTTTCTGGATCTCAGCGCTTTTGTACGCTTGAATCTTCTCTTCCTGTTAGCGGAAGATTACTTTCAGAAAGATTGAAAGAATTAGAACTAGAAGGAATTGTCGAACGTAAAGTCTTTCCTGAGACACCAGTTCGTATAGAATATTCTTTAACTCAAAAAGGATTTGCTTTAGAAGCTATTATTCGCGGAATAGAAGAATGGTCACAGGAATGGATAGAACTTGAGGAATAACATAAAAGCTTTTTCGTATATAGTTTTAAGTAATCAAATTACAGATACCTATTATTAAAACGCTAGTTTTTCAAGCATTTATGAAAAGCTAGCGTTTTTTAATGAATAAAATAAAATTTAAGAAATGAAACAAGATGATCAAACCGATCACCTTGTTCCTTTAAAGATTAAAATAGTGATTTTAACAACTTTTATTAATACATACTCGATTAACAGAAATAATAAATAGAATTTTTGTAACTAAACAGTTTTATTTTCGCAATACAGTTAGCTTATCCCGCTATTTGCGGACAGTAAGACCACCACTAATTAAATTTCCATTTTATTGCATTTGAATATTACTTATGAAATTTCACACGCTCTTCAAGTGGTTGGAATTCTTTTTCACCTGGTGCAGCTGTTGGATTACCAAATGGCATTTGTGCAATTAGTTTCCAATTAGCAGGAACATTCCATTCTTGTTTTACCTCATCGTCAATTAATGGATTATAATGTTGTAAAGATGCCCCTAATCCCTCTGCTTCTAAACCTGTCCACACGACTAATTGGTGCATACCTGATGCTTGGTGTGACCAAATTGGGAAGTTTTCAGCATATGCAGCAAATTTTTCTTGAAGCGATTTAACGATAGCCTCATCTTCAAAGAATAGTACTGTTCCATAACCAGCTTTAAAAGAATCCATTTTTTGTTGCGTTCCTGTGAAATCTCCATCTCCAACTACTTTTCTTAATGTTTCAGTTGTAATATCCCATAATTTATCATGAGCTTCACCAAATAATACAACTAATCGCGCAGTTTGAGAATTGAAAGCTGATGGAGTATATTTCACAGCAAACTCCACAATTTCTTTAATTTTTTCATCCGATACTTGTACCTCTTTGTTAATTCCATAATAAGTACGTCTTTCTTTCAGTGCAGTATAGAAATCTTTTGTCATAATTCATTTCCTCCTAAGTTTTAATATTCTTCAAAATGATACATTGCGAAGATAATATGAGTTGAAATGAGTTCATTTTTGAACCATTGAACACCATAACACCAATTGCTAGTCATTCTGAATCTAAACCACTGCTTCTTGCTTCAGTTTCCCTAAAAAAACACTTATAGCATCATTGATACAATCTAGTGATCATTCGGTATTATTTTACCCATTCTCTATTCATGTATCCTGCTTGTTTCATATTTACACAAATATGAAAATAACCTTAAATTGCTGGTCAAAAAAGCCAGGTAGCATGAATAACACATGAACTGCACCCCAATTGTTAGACACAGTCTAACAATTGGAGGTGCAGTTTTTTGTATGACAAAATTTACGAAGGATTTAAAGTTAACGCTCGTTCAAGGATTTAATCCGAAAATAATTTTTCAAGCAGAATATGCAAAACAGATGCATATTACAAAGGCACAATTTCAATACTGGTTACGCTTATACGAACTCCATGGAGAAGAAGGTTTACACGAGGTCTATACAAATTACACCGCAGAGTTTAAACTAGACGTACTAAATTTTATGGCTCAATCGGGTATATCGTTAATGGATACAGCGGCTATATTCATGGTTCCTTCTTTTACAACGGTTTATCAATGGAAGAAGCAATTTGAAGTAGGTGGCTTAGATGCCCTTGAACCAAAGAAAAAGGGGCGTCCATCCATGAAAAATAAAAACACAAAACATGATACTAAAAAGATTCCGGCAGAAGGTTCAGTTGAAGCGTTACAAGCTGAATTAGAACGCTTACGTATGGAAAATGCGTATTTAAAAAAGTTGAATGCCTTAGTTCAAAACAAGGAAAAATCACCAAACAAGACAAGGCACAAGTAGTCTATGAATTAAGGCATGAGTTTCAAGTGAAAGAATTAGTAAAGTTAGCGGATATCCCTCGAAGCACCTATTATTTTTATGTAAAACAAATGGATAGAATCGATCCAGATGCCGATTTAAAAGTAGAAATTAAAGCGATTTATGATGAACACGAAGGTCGTTATGGATATCGTCGTATTCGTAATGAGTTAGCCAATCGTAATCAAATAGTGAATCATAAAAAAGTGCAACGAATTATGAAAGAGTTAGGTTTAAAATGTCTTGTACGTATGAAAAAATATAAATCTTATAAAGGAACAGTTGGTAAAATTGCACCTCATATTTTAGAGCGTAAATTTACGGCAGATACGCCAAATGAAAAATGGGTAACCGATATTACAGAATTTAAATTATTCGGTGAGAAACTTTATTTATCACCTGTATTAGACTTGTATAATGGTGAAATCATTACCTATACAATTGGCTCTAGACCGACGTATTCACTTGTTTCAGAAATGTTAGAGACAGCATTAGAAGGTTTACCTGAAAATCACCAACTAATGATGCATTCAGATCAAGGGTGGCATTATCAAATGAAACAGTACCGTCACGCATTACAAAAAAGAGGTATCGTACAAAGTATGTCTCGTAAAGGCAACTGTTATGACAACGCAGTAATGGAGAATTTCTTTGTAATCATGAAGTCTGAGTTTCTCTACATAAAAGAGTTTGAAAGTGTAGAGCACTTCAAAATAGAATTAGAAAAATATATAGATTATTACAATACAAAACGGATAAAGGCAAAATTAAAAATGAGCCCGGTGCAATACCGGACTCATTTTTATCAAGCTGCCTAATGAAATAACCGTGTCTAACTTTTAGGGGTCACTTCACACATTACCTGGCTTTTTACATTTTTAATTTAAATTCAACTAAACATTACCAATGAATAGTAGTAAAAACTATACCTGTCACTTATTTAATAATTAACATCTCATAAGGATGTTGTTCCATAAATCTATTCTCCCAAGGAATCTCTAATGATGTCCAATTTGAACCACCGTCTACTGACTGATACACTCCTTTATTGCTAAACAGATAAAACGTTCCATCACTTGTTGCCTTTAATACTGGTATGATTGTCCCTTTAGGAGTTGGTAAACCTGCATTCATTTCCGCCCAAGGCTGATCTTTTTCTTTCTTATAAATATATGATTCACAATTCCCATTATTGTAATCATGCGCTACGTGTGGATTTGAAGATGTCGCGATAATAATATTTTCTGGATCATTTGGGTTAACTGCCATTTGATATGCGTAATGATGTTTTAGCCCACTACACATATAGTTCCAAGTCTTACCTCCATCATTACTCTCCGCATACTCTTGACCTGGTTCTTTCAAGAATGAATCACCTAACACCCCGTATAAACGATTTGGGGCATTGCGATGTGATGTAAGAATGTGAATATCTTGAGGATAGTTCCCCTCTTTTTCCTCAGTCCATGTCTTACCTCCATCTACACTTTTAATTAATCCCCCAACCTCAATAGTCGTATAAATAGTTTCTGGATTATTAGCATCAATTTCAATATGTTTTACATGGTGTGTATATGTTCTTTGAGGAAAGAACCATGATGAATATGATGGCATTTGTCGATAATCAGTTAGCAGCTCAAAACTGTCTCCTCCATTTTTGGATACGAACATTGCGCTCGGTTCAGTTCCTACATATACAATCCCGTTACCGTCATCCCCCTTCGCTGGAGATACAGAAACTGCTGTAATAGCTCTCATATGAATAGCATTAGCTGGGAACACTTCACCAAATGAAGGCAACGTACCAATCGCTTCCCATGAACTTCCTCCATCTTTACTTCTCCATAATCCCCTATCAAAAGTACCACAATACATTCTTTCTTGGTCGTATGGATCTAAAGCTAAAGCAACTGGATTCGCACCTACAAACTGCGATTGGACGCTCCATGTTGAGTCTTTTTTTTCTGCGATTACAAGTTCTCTATCAAACGCTAATATGAATTTTTCCATAACTAAAATCTCCTCGTTTCATAATATATCTACTGTATTATTTAAATTTTTACCGTTACAAGTTATGAGATAACACTTATATGCTACAGCATATAAAGGATAAATTTTATAAGCAATATGTGATTAAAAACTTACATTATATAATTTGTTAACTTCACATCCGTATGATGAACAAGATGTCCTGTTAACTCATATAAGTCCATATGCCACCTTCAAATAAATCGCAATTTATATGCTATAGCATATATAATATAGAATGCATTATTTTATGTCAAACTTTAATACTGTTAATCAGTTCTTTAGCTCGCCTAAAGTAATTTAAAAGTCATAATATAAACAGAAACATTTTATTGAATAGAAAATAAAAAAAGAGTGCAATTTTTGCACTCTTTTTACTCATTTCTATTAGAAATCAAAGTTATCAGGATCTGGACCAACGCGATGATTTTGATTTAACGCATCGATTTTTTCCATATCTTCTTTCGTTAATTCAAAGTTAAATACATCAGCGTTTGCAATAATACGGTGTTCTTTCGTTGATTTCGGAATTGTGATTACTCCATTTTGAAGATCCCAACGTAAAATAACTTGAGCTGTTGTTTTACCGTGTTTCTCAGCAATCTCTTGTAATGTTTCGTTATCTAATAATTGACCTTGCATAAGTGGTGACCATGCTTCCATTTGAATACCTTGTTCTTTACAGAAAGCTTGTAATTCTTTTTGTGTTAAACGAGGATGGTATTCTACTTGGTTGATCATCGGCTTAATTTCTGCATCTTTTATTACATCTTGCAGATGGTGAATTTGGAAATTACTTACGCCAATTGCACGTACACGCTTTTCTTTATAAAGTGTTTCTAACGCTCTCCATGTATCTTTATATTTCCCTTCTACAGGCCAGTGAACAAGATATAAATCTAAATAATCTAGCTTTAATTTTTTTAAGCTCTCTTCGTATGCAGCAATCGTTTCTTCATATCCTTGATCTGCGTTCCATACTTTTGAAGTAATAAATAATTCTTCTCTTGAAATACCAGTTGTTTCAATACCGGCACGAATCCCCTCACCTACAGCTGCTTCATTTCCGTAAATTGCAGCTGTATCAATGCTGCGGTATCCTGCTTTAATTGCTGATTTAATCGCTTCTACAAGTTCTGGTCCTTCTTCTACTTTAAATACACCTAAACCAAACCAAGGCATTTCCACACCATTACTTAATACTGTTTTACTTTGTAAGTTTTTCATTTTATTTTCTCTCCTTTTATTTTACTTGATCTCTTTTTTCTAATGTCATGCTCCATGCTGTTAAAATAACAGCACCTACTACCATAATGCCGCCTACCCAAGCTGTATGAATTAACCCTAACGAGTTCGTTACAATACCGCCTAAATAAGCACCAAGAGCAATCCCAGCATTAAACGCCGCAATATTAATTGCCGATGCAACATCGACAGCACTCGGTACAAATCGTTCAGCTAACATTACGACATATACTTGTAACCCTGGAACATTCATAAATGCGAATAGCCCCATTAAAATAATTGTGATTAACCCAGCTACCTTAAATGGTGCCGTAAATGTTAAAACAAATAGTATAATCGCTTGAATAAAGAACATGTAGAATAGCGCTCGAATTGGATTATGATTCGATAATTTTCCGCCAATCACATTCCCTATCGCAATGGCGATTCCATACACTAATAAAATGATAGTAACCGTATTTGCTTTAAATCCTGTTACCTCTTGTAATAACGGAGATAAATACGTAAAAGTTACGAATGTTCCCCCATATCCTAATGCAGTAATAATGAAAACTAGTAACAGTCTTCCGTTCGTAATCAGTTTAAATTGATCGCGGAATGATACAGACGCACCTTTTTTCATATTAGATGGAATGAGAATACTATTTGCAATTAAGGCGATAATTCCAATTACTACAATTGCTAAAAATGATGTTCTCCAGCCAAATTGTTGACCAATAAATGTTCCAATTGGTGCACCTGTAATAGTTGCAACTGTTACACCAGTAAACATAATCGCAATCGCGCTAGCCCGTTTATTTTCTGGGACAAGTGCCGCAGCAATTGTTGAACCAATTGACATAAACACACCATGCGAAAGTGCAGAAATAATTCGCGCAATAAGTAATACAGTGAAGCTTGTTGCTACCGCTGCGATTCCGTTACCAATAATGAAAATAATCATAATCCACATTAATAACGTTTTTCGTGACATATTAGCTGTTAATGACGTTAATACTGGAGCCCCAAACGCTACGCCTAACGCATATAAAGAAACTGTTAAACCAGCCGTTGTAACCGACACATGTAAATCTTCCGAAATAGATGGTAATAAACCGACACTAACAAATTCAGTTGTCCCAATCCCGAACGCACTAATTGCTAACGCTAACAACGCAAATATACTTCTTCGATTCGTCTGAACTTCTGAAGACGATGCTGTATATGAATTCAATTGAGTTTCCCCTCTTCCTTATAATTCCTATCATAATAGTGCGATAAAAAGGCCCTTTTATCTTCTAAAAAACATATTTAATCTCTACAAACGCTATTATGAATGGTTTCATTCTTTTTTTAAAGAACGCACTTTAAAGTACTATAGGTACTTTTTAGTACCGTAAAGCTTGTCTCTCTCTTACATGTACTATTATGAAATATATTCAATACAATGAATAGTACGTACTTTAAAGTGCTGTAGGTACTAAAAAGTAACATAGTTAGTTACCAGTACCGTAAAGCTTGTTTCTCTCTTACATGTGCTATTATGAATGATAATCACCCTAATAAAAAGTACGTACTTTAAAGTACTATAGGTACTAAAAAGTAACATTTATATAACCTAGCTTATTTTGCTCAAAAATTGAAATCTACATTCCATGAAAAAGACTTTCAAATGAAGAAATACACTTTCCCGTAGAGGCAACTTTAGAGAATATTCCTTAAACATATAAAGAATCATGTTCATTACCACAGACAAATAATAAAAAGGCAAAAACGAACAGAAATGTGTTCATTTTTGCCTTTTTTATTTAATGATTAAAATGTACGACTTTTGGAAAGGAAATCTGCATTAGCTCCTGTTACACCACTTTGTCCCCAGTTCCCTGGAATCATTTCACGAATAAGAATTAGCACTTTATCCAAAGGTGCATGAGTATATTTAGATGTTACTTGTGTAAGTTCGTTTACCCACTTATCCTTTGTCTCTTGATCAAATGTATTCCATATATCAACCTTAATAATAGCCATTCCATTAACGTTACGACCTAGTGTATCGTAAGACTCTTTTGTCTCCCAATCGGACACCCTACTTTTCACAGCAAAGGTAGCATCACTTGCTACAGCCCCAGCTTTCCCCCAGTTTTCTTTCTCAAGTTCCGTTATCAACACTTGAATTTTGTCAGGGACAATTTTTAATAGTTTTATTGTAAGTTCCGTTACACTATAAATAAATTCCTTCTTTTCTTCTGTTGACATGGTTGGCCAAGTATTTAGCTCGATTAATGGCATAGTATTGCCCCCTAAATTTAATTATCTATTGACTAGTTACAACTATTGGTTCAAATGATTTTTAACTGCTCTTACTACCAATTCGTGATCTTCTTCTGGTGGTAATCCTGAAACTGTTATCATTCCAATAACCCCTACGTTTTTTATCCTGATAGGAAAGCATCCACCAAACGCAGCATATTCCGAAGTATCTAAAAGATATTTTTCATTATATGAAATTCCAGTTATTTCACTTTGTATCTGCATATAATACGAGCTACGATCATGCAGGGAAACGACTCGTTTTTTACGCTCAATCCATTTCGTATTTTCCGCATTTGTCCCTGTCATCTTGAAATGAAATAATTGCACACCATTTTTCGTTATATCAACAGCAATCAATTTCCCCTCTCGCTTTGCTGTTTCAACGATAAATAAACCTAGTTGCAAGGCATCTTCATTTGTAAAAGAGGAAAATTGAAGCGTTTCCTCCTCTTTTAAAATTTGTTTACTTATTTCATTCAAATTTGAAGTGCTCATATTTTTAACCTCCATAATTGTTTTATGCCACACCGACATTTTTTCGAAATTATTAGGCCATATAGTACAACCCTTCAATCAATCTGATTCCAAATAAACTGCTGTAACATCGTTGGTAACTAGTAGTACCGTAAAGCTTGTTTTCTTCTTACTGGTGCTATTATGAATGATATTCAAAGTTATAAAAAGTACGCACTTTAAAGTGCTATAGGTACTTTAAAGTACTATTCTACTTATCCCTATCTTACAGAGACTATTATGAAATATATTTAACATCTTAAAAATGTATGTACTAAAGAATAATATTTTTAATCACTAACTTTTTTGATCAATCGTTATAATCCAATTTCATCAAAATTTTTATCAATTATTACACTATCCAACAATAGGAGGAAACAAAGATGGATGAAAATATATCCAAAAGCTGAAAAGCAGTTGAGTCCCTTGAGGGAATAGTTATAATTCACTACTTATAGAAATAGACATACAAAAACGCCATCCTTTCCTATAATTCTACAGAAAGAATAGCGTATTTTTCAAAAATGAGTTCTTTTATTGAGAAACTTTGATTCTATATCATACATAAAAGGGCAACCAGTGCTAAAACAGCTGGAAGTCCTTGTTTCACAATAATTGATTTATTAGATGTGAAACCTCCGAAAATAGCTGCTATCACCACACAAATCACGAAAAATAATTGGACCATATAACCAATTGGATTGAGTCCAAGTACAAGTCCCCAAATGAGACCAGCCGCTAAAAATCCATTATATAAACCTTGGTTTGCAAACATAATGGCTACGTTTCGATCTCCTTCTAAATGCTTCGGTAATTTGAAAGCACGTTTCGCTACTTTTGAATCAATAAAAAACATTTCAAGGATCATGATAAACAAATGTTCTAATGCTACGATCCCGACTAAAATAGCTGCGATTATTTCCACACTATTCTGCCCCCTACACTCTCTATTCTTTAATATTCTCTACATTTTTTTGCACCTGTAATAGAACATGAATAAGTATTTTGCGTTCTTCTCCACTGATATTTACGAACATTTCCTTCATAAAATGTTCCTTTTCTTTCTTGTCAAAATATTAATTGATATATCAATTATTGATACATCAATTAATATACATCTCTCTTTTTATTTTTGCAAGTTTTTTTGCTCAATTGGTTTTATTTTGTTCCAGCAACTTTAAACCAATTCAAAACATCAGTTCGCATTTCTAGAAATCATAATTACTTTAAGTTCATTCTGACAATCATATTTAACTAAATATATAAAAGAATTGAGTTATATCTCCATCAATTTATAAAAATTAATTTTTTCTAAAAACAGATACTTTACGTTTTTTATAGTAATAAAAATCATTTTTTTGTTTCAGAGGCAATCCATTTTGTTAGCCTGATGGGCATAAGATAGCACCCATATGGAGAACCAATTATCTTTCAAGAAGATGGCTAGAAATCTGGAATTGGTACAGGAGTTGCCTACTTCCCTGATTCAGATGGTACTAATTTAGAGCTAATTGCTCCAAAAGGGCCATTTAGACGTGACTAATAAATTAATACCGAAACAGCCACCTTATCTGAAAGGTGGCTGTTTGTTAATAGATTGAATAAAAAGGACAAACTCTCCAACTTGAGAAGTTTGTCCAAAAATAGATATTTCATATTCCACTACTTTGACACTAAAATCAACAATAGTGAATTAGAATAATGACTTAATACTTGCTAAGACAGTAAGTACACCTACAATAATAACAAATACGTTGCTCATTTTCCCTTTGTATTTAGCTAGTACTGGCACTTTTTGAATCGCATACATCGGTAATAGACATAAGATAGCAGCAACTAAAGGACCGCTTAGAGAATCAATAAGTCCAAGAATACTTGGATTTGTATAAGCAACAAACCAGCATGATAATACAACAAAAGTAAGAATTATTGTCTTAATTGTTTTTTCTTCAATATCTTTTCCACGTGATTTACCAAACTTAATAATCATGTCACGCATTACTTCAAATGCTCCTATATAATGGCCTAGGAAAGACTTTGTAATAGCCACAAAAGCAATAATTGGAGCTGCAATAGTGATTACAGGCGAATTAAGCTCATTAGCAAGATATGAAAGAATTGATAAGTTTTGTTCTTTTGCCATTTTTATATCATCTGGAGTCAAGCTCAATGCGCTACTCCAAACGAAGAACATAACAACAGCGAATGTCATGATATAACAAACCTTTTGTATTTGCGCACATTTAGCATCAGTGGCTTCGATTCCATACGTAGCTCTCTGTTTCACAACAAATGATGAAATCATAGGTGAATGATTAAATGAGAATACGATGATTGGTAGAATCATCAATATCGTCCCAAAATAGCCTGTTCCTGTTGAAGCAGTTGAAACAGCTGAAAAACTAAGCATTGACGTATTCCACTGTGGAATTAAAGATATTGCGATAAACAGTAGAGAAACTATGAAAGGATACACTAACATACTCATTACCTTTACAGTAATATCTTGACCAAAATTCAGTATAGCGATAAGACCAAGAACTAATACAAGTGATAAAATAGCTCTTGGAGGTTCTGGCATGTGCAATTGATGCACGATAAAACTACTTGCAGTGTTTGTAAGCGCAACCGAATACATTAGTACGATTGTATAAATTGAACCGAAATATACGATGTTAAAAATGATACTCGCTTTATTTCCGAAATACTCTCTAATTGTACCTGTGATCCCCTCATCAGCAGAATTAGAAGCGTATATCATTTTAGCAAGTGCCCTATGTGAGTAGTACATAACTGGATATGCAAGCAATGTAATTAGTAGTAAAGATAATAAACCACCTGAACCTGCATTAATCGGTAAAAAGAGCACCCCTGCTCCAATTGCAGTTCCAAATAGACTGAGTGCCCATGTAGTATCCTGCTTATGCCACTTTTTCGGATCTGCATATTGCTCATTTTTTAGTGCGGTATTTTCAGCTTGAACTTCTATTTTCTTTGCAGTATTCCCGTTCATATAATAACTCCCCCTTGTATCTATTCCTGCATCTCTCTTTGCACCTAACAAATATTCCCTTTTTGAAAAATGAATTCCTTACAAGTTGCCCCACATTGTATGTCCTTCATCATAATGAATCCAAATTGAAACATTCGCTAATTAGCGTCCTAATATAATTGTTAGCGTTCACAAAAAAGTTTACTCGTAATATCCGCTCTTTATATAAAGAACCCTTAAGAGAACAATATAGAATAGACTTCATAAATACGTTGCAACATTTCTAATAACAGTGTATTACTTTAATGGTTTCTCTTTTTTACTTTTAACAGTAATTTTAGCTAAACCGGCCTCTCTTCATTTGCGAGGCATTTCTTTCTCAATTCTATACATTACTTTCATAACTTCGGTAGCACTGATGATATTGCTCACACAAGCCACTGAAGCACATTACATACATTTCGCCTCTAATCACACACCTTTCTTACTAATAATCGCATTTTTTATATTTTCTCCAGAGATAATAAAATTTCTCTCGACGCCCTCATTATAACGTGTATATTTATAAAATTAATATTTTTATATTTTCAGAAATATTAAAGAGGAATAATTTTATATGGATAATATTTTACAGTTAGCATGTAGCCATTGTTTTTATCGCTTAAAGCTGAATTAGTTAGTAAAAAAATACAATAATACATTGTTTTTCTAGGTGACTTATTATAAAAATACTTATATCCCCTTTTATCAAAAAATTTTATTTTAAACATAAAAGATATTCTAATAAATAATTAATGTAGGTAAAAAGAAAAAAATCCCAAAATACAAAAACCAAATTTTAGGATATATATTATTAATATTGAATTCATATACAATTTAAAAAGCTACACTGAGCAAAAAACCAAAAAGCTGCCCCATATGGACAGCTCATTTACATAATTATCGTTATCAGGAATACACAAACAAATCACTTCAATATCATCTTAATTGTAGTTTGTTCGGCTCTTCTTCAGGGATATCTCTATGTTTGTAATGAATCGTTTTTACATCATTTCCTTTTATGCGAAAAGTAATTGTGTCCCGTAAGGCGGATTGTGTGCACCCTCAAAAGTTTAAATTTTAAAATCCCTCATTAACTAGCTCTTTTATCGAGTTTAATTTTGAAGAAAGCTCGATAAACCATTCTTCATCCCCTGTTAATAATGCAAGATCTATAAGATAAAGGATTTGTTCCTTATTTATTACCTTTGATTCAGGGAGTTTGTTAACGTGTTTACTAAAGAGTAAAATCGCTTCGTTTATTGTGTACTGGCCGTCACGTTTCACAATACTAACTGTAACTATATCCTCTACATCATCAAGTGATACAATATAACCAACTATTAATTCACCTTCATTTGATATTCCACGAACCCAATCTCCTACTTTTAAAACATGATTATTATTTGACATCATACCGTTTCACCTTCCTATAAATATTTTTTGTGACGATAAAAAAGATATAAAAACAAATTATACTGTAATATTTTTCATTACATTTAAGTGTTAAGAACTCACGGCTATATAATAATTAAGCCGCTTAACGCTCTTGATTGATAAGGTCAACAACTTCTTTCATTGTATAATTCTTTAAGTATTCACCTAGATGCTCTTCAGCACCTAAGAAAATAGCGAAAAGAACTTTTCGCATATTCGAACCTACAACACACTGATTGTTTGATTCTGGACACTTCGGCTGCAAAGCACCTTCAGAGGTTATCTGATAAATATGCCAAAGATTAATTTCATCTAAATCGCGAGCGAAAATAAAACCGCCACCAGTCCCCTCTTTCGATTGTATAAACTTATGTTTTTTTAACAAACTTAGTACTTTGCGAATGCGTACTGGATGAACACCTGCACTTTCTGAAATAGCATTACTTGTTGACATCCGGTCTGGCTGTAAAGCTAAATA
The DNA here is from genome assembly GCF_056738645.1 of Bacillus sp. PK3-067. Taxonomy (NCBI): domain Bacteria; kingdom Bacillati; phylum Bacillota; class Bacilli; order Caryophanales; family Bacillaceae; genus Bacillus; species Bacillus sp. PK3-067. The sequence goes on from NZ_CP096490.1 coordinate 3,393,329, forward strand.
AGTTAAACTGTGTATGGCCAAGGTAAAGTCGCTGTTCATGATTTTCCTCCTACGATTAAAAATATTGTTTCTCATATATTAACATACTGTAGCCATAAATATTACAGATTGGTTAGAACGTTAAAACATGTGGAATGCTTCTTGCCATAAAAAATTAATTCCCTTATATTCTATCCCGTCCCACCTATATCTGATAACTTCATTTAGCTTTTTAAGTTAAAAAGAAAATTAAACACTCCACTGTTTCTTCACTTGTTCTTCTGCCAACTGTTCAATTTTTGTCCAAATCGTATCTTTACTTACAATAACATTTGTTTGATAATTTCTATCTTTATAATTAACTGAAACACATACTTCAATCATCTTCTGCTTCCTCCTTTCAAGAAAATTTCTTATTTATATTTAATACCTGAAAAATTTTGAATTTAGTTATAATCTCTAGCATATAAATTCATTTTTTTAAATAATTAAGTTTAAAAACCCCACTGTTTCTTCACTTGTTCTTCTGCCAACTGTTCAATTTTTGTCCAAATCGTATCTTTGTTCACAATGACATTTGTTTGATAGTTTCTATCTTTATAATTAACTGTAACGCATACTTCTATCACCTTCAGTTTCCTCCTTTCAAAAAATTTCTCTTTCATACTATTACTTATTAATTAGCCAACTTTTGCAGTTCAATGTTTAAAAATGTTCGGACACTACGTGGTAAAAATTTGCGAATTTCTTCTTCGTTAAAACCAATTTGCAATCTTTTTTCGTCCAGCATAATCGGGCGACGCAACATTAGTGGATGCTCAATTATTAATGTATAAAATTCATTTAGCGAGAGCTCATCAATATTTATATTTAAGTCCTGAAAAGTTTTGGATCTAGTTGAAATAATTTCAGTAGCCCCCTCTTCAGTTAAACGAAGAATCGATTTAAGCTCATCAACTGTCATAGAATTTGATACGATGTTTTTTTCAATATAATCAATTTGATGCTCTTCAAGCCATGCTTTCGCTTTTCGGCATGAAGCACAGCTTGCTGTTGTATATAGAATTACCATATTTAACTCACTCCTTTAATGTTATTAAACGTACATTTTAAATATCGCTTATTGAAATGTATTAAAAAAAATTACAGTTTAGAATCAAATTCACATAATGTTAATTATTCAGCAATGTTTCATTTATCTCTATTATTCATGCTACATTTTACAGACGTTAACAACTCACTTTTAAAAATCTTACTGTAATTTTAAACTTTACAGTTCAATTAATCAACTGTTAAGTCTTGGATTAATTTTAATAACACAACAAATTATTCTCATGTAAAATTCCCCATAGCATGATGGCTCCTTCAAAGCACATTTCACGCATTTCTTGCTTACAAGTGCTATTATGGATTATATTCATCCTAATAAAAAGTACGTACTTTAAAGTGTTATAGGTACTAAAAAGTAACATATGCATTTTTAAGTGCCGTTCTGCTTATTTCTCTCTTACATCGGTTATTATGACCGATATTTAGCACAATAAATAGTACGCACTTTAAAGTGTTATAGGTACTAAAAAGTAACATATGCATTTTTAAGTGCCGTTCTGCTTATTTCTCTCTTACATCGGTTATTATGACCGATATTTAGCACAATAAATAGTACGCACTTTAAAGTGTTATAGGTACTAAAAAGAAATAATTTTAGTATTGCAACGGATGTAGGCTCACAACTGTAATCTAAATTCATCAAAGGAGTTTTTTTATGAAGACATACAATATTCCTGTAGAAGCGACTTTAGAAGTTATTGGCGGAAAGTGGAAAGTTGTTATCCTTTGTCATTTAAAAAAAGGAACAAAAAGAACGAGTGAATTAAAACGTTTAATGCCTGGTATTACGCAAAAAATGTTAACGCAACAATTACGGGAACTAGAAGAAGATGGTGTAATCCAAAGGAAAGTATATGACCAAGTACCACCAAAAGTAGAGTATTCTTTAACGGATTACGGTTCGTCTTTAGGAGCTATACTCGATTCCCTCTGTTCCTGGGGAGAAGTTCATCTTGAAAAAACCGGGAACACATCCATGCTGATTACAGCAGATGAATCATAACTGTAGAAGACATAAAATAGGTTGAGACAATGCTTGCCTCAACCTATTTTATGTCTCTTTATAATTTTTTGCCGTAATGACTGTTTCAAACTCAAAGGTTTCCGGTAGATGATCTGCATAAGAATATTCAAAAGTTCGTCCATCCGTTAAGTAAGCTACTTGCTCAACTCGCATTAGGAAATCCTGATTTGTTAAGTTCATAAACTGCTTTTCCCTATCATCTGGGCGAATCCCTTTAACCCTGACAACAGATGTCCCTACTTCAAGACCAAGTTTATTTTGAATATGTGAGTATATCGACTCCTCTAAAACAGAAGCTTCAACACCTGGGATAACCGAAATTGGCATCCATGTATGCTCCATAATCGTCGGAATGCTGTGAATGATGCGGAGGCGAATGATTTTATAGACGAAATCACCAATTGAAACTCCCAATTTCTCAGCAACTACTTCATCAGCACCTACAATCGCAAACTCGATAATTTTACTTTCTACCTCACTACCGTAAACAGCTTTCGTACCTGTTAAAGTTTGAATCATTCGTGCCTTTTCCTGCTGATGCCAATCTTGTACCACTGTTCCACTTCCGCGCCGACGGATAATGTAGCCGTCTCTTACTAATAGATCCAGCGCTTTTTTAATCGTAAGTGCTGAAACATCGAATTCTTCAGCAAGGACGGAGCTACTCGGAATTTTTTCGTTGATTTTATATTCACCGTCTAAAATTTGCTGTTTAATCTTTTGATAAATGCCGAGGTATTTTACTTGTGTTGATCCGCTTGCCATTTCCATACCTCCTTTATACTGCAAACTCTCTTCTATTCATTCAAATGTAAAGCCTCAAGTTTGTAAACTGAAGGTGATGGGGCAGCAAATCCATTTTCCAAGATTTCAATATTCGTTACTGCTTCTTCATCTTTCACAAGTTTTGGTGCACCATTTACAATTGTGTCATACGCTGCATCATAGAAACGACCGTAATCACCAAGCGGCGTTTTAATTTGTTTTTCAATCCAGTCACCATTTGCATTACGATACTTAGCAATTCCATAATACATCGGCGAATCTTCACCAAATCCTGCACTCTCAGGCATAATACCCGCTTTCAAATCATTTTCCTGCTGATCTTCACCGTATTTAATAAAAGAGCCATTTGTTCCATGAACGATAAAGCGTGGATAATCTTTTGCTACGATATGGTTCGTTTTCAGCTTAATCTTCAACTGATTTCCATAATGTAGACCAACATCGAAATAGTTATCAACCGCACCTTCCACTTCATTATTACGAATATCGTATGTCACTGTATTTGGACGGCCGAATAGTGAAATCATGCGGTCCATCGTATGAATACCTAAACTGTAAAATGAACCTTCTTCTTTTGGAGCTTCATGAGTGATTGAACCAGGACGGAAATAATCAATATGTGATTCAATCTCAATAATATCACCAAGGAATCCTTGTTCAACTACTTGCTTTACAGCTAAAAAATCACCATCAAAACGGCGGTTTTGATAAGGCATAACGACTACACCTTTCTCTCGTCCTAATGCTAATAATTCTTTGGCGTGTTCTACTGTATCGCAAAATGGTTTTTCAACGATAACTGATTTTCCGGCTAGTATAACTTTTTTTGCTAATTCATAATGCGTATGTGCTGGCGTACAGATCGTCACGACTTGAATTTCTTTGTCATTCAACAATTCGTCCAAATCAGTAGTGAAGTAAACACCTTTTTCCTCATATGGAGCCGCTAATTCTTGATTTATTTGACGTACAAAAATCGTTTTTACTTTTATATTATTACGTGTCTTTAGATAAGGTAGGTGATAACGGTTAGCTGATTTTCCAAATCCAATAAAGCCCATTGTTAATGTCATGTTCTTCAACTTCCTTGCTCATAAATTTTCGTTTCTACATTTATTATATATTTTTTCTTTAAAAGTATATAGTTTTAATTTTAAAATTATATACTAAAAAGTCGAGATAGAAATCATTTTCTGATTCCCATCTCGACTTTACGTTATAGACTTATATCCTATCATCATTTTATTTATACTCAATGACTTGAGAGCTACTTGGTTACATGCTCTTATTCATACATATACGAACGTGTCATCGGAATTGTATCATTAATCCCTTTTGAAAATACAAATTGATGTAAATCAATATTACCTGTAAAGAACGAAGCTGCACATGCATTTAAATATAAACGCCACATGCGGATAAATCGCTCATCTTTCGTTTTACGAACTTCCTCTAGTACGTTTTCAAAATTTCGAGCCCAATGTTGTAATGTTTTTCCGTAATGTCTACGTAAGCTTTCTACATCCACAATAAAAAATTGTTCGTTTGTCATGTTCGTGATTAATTCGTTCACAGCAGGAACATACCCACCAGGGAATATATATTTTTCAATCCAACCATTCGTAGCACCACCATTAGCCGGAGAAGTAATGCAATGCAGCAGAGAAATCCCGCCATCATTTAATAGTTTGTTAACTGTTTCAAAGTATTGCGTAATGTTGTCTTTTCCTACATGTTCGATCATACCTACACTAACAATTTTATCAAATTTATGATTCTTAATATCGCGGTAGTCAAGTAAAGATACTTCAACTAAATCCGTAAGTCCCTCTTGTTTAATTCGCTCAGAAGTCTTAGCATATTGTTCCTCACTTAACGTTACTCCCATCGCTTTCACACCGTACTGTTTAGCGGCAGCTGTAATGAGTTCACCCCACCCACAACCGATGTCTAATAGCGTATCACCTTTTTGAAGGTTCAACTTTTTCAAAATATGATTCACTTTATTATGCTGCGCTGTCGTTAAAGAATCTTGCTCATTTTGGAAATATGCACAAGAATATGTCATTGTTTCATCAAGCCATAATTTATAGAAATCGTTCCCAATATCATAATGATGAGCAATATCATCTTTATTTTTTTGTTTTGAGAAATTCCATTTACTTTTGAAATATTGCAACTTACTATCACCTAAAAAGCTATCCTGCCTTTTATAAATAGATTGAATTGCTTTTTCAAGGTTACCCTCTATTTCAAGATCCCCATTCATATATGCTTCACCGAATGCAATAGAAGGATCCTTAGCGATTTCTTTTTTTGAAAGTGGCTTATGGAATGTTATGTGAAATTGAGGTTCCCCTTCGCCATATTGGATTGTTTCTCCATTCCAAAGTGTAATTTGAACTGGATCTGAAAACAGATTTTTGAGTATTTTTTTATAAAAAAGTTCTTCAACCATAAAAACATCTCCTACTAAAAAATTGAACAAAAAACTATACTAGTTAATAAGTCTTTTTGAACATAGCTTAAAATCGTTATTGTACTGACTTCTTGCTACGAGTGTCATTATAAAACGGTTATATTATGAAGCATAGTACGTACTTTAAAGTGATGTAGGCACTTTTAAGTACCCATGACTGAAACAGGTCCTCAAAAATTTTACTTTTCATCATAACAACTTTCTAAAGTTTTAAAACGAAAAACACCACCTCGTCATTAGGTGGTGTTTTCAATATTACATATAGAGATTTCACTTAACTTCTGTGTTTTTTCTATCTATGCATCGTTCTCCCCATACGGTCAATTGATTTAATACATTTTGCAAAGACCACCCATAATCAGTTAAGGAGTATTCTACTCGGGGTGGAATTTCTTTATAGATTTCACGTGTAATCACACCATCATCTTCTAGCTCACGTAATTGTTGCGTCAACATTCTAACAGAAATTTCAGGAATTAGACGCTGCAACTCGCTCGTTCGCTTTGTTCCTTTCGTTAAGTGACATAAAATGACGACTTTCCACTTTCCCCCGATAATTTCTAAAGTTGCTTCTATCGGTATATTGTATTGTTTCACACGATCTCCCTCCTTTTTTCTAAATTTCTTCTCTATTGTTACGTAAAAACAAATAATTTTCTATACGGCACATTTTAGTTCCTACAGCACAAAAAAGTACCTATATTACAAAAAAGTAATTATGCTGCTTAAAAATCTCCCTCTATACAAAAAGAAAAAACGAACGTATTCTCGTTCGTTTTTTCTTTCTTTATTCAACTGCGGTTATAAGCATAGACGTGTTACCATTCTTTTCAAGATGATTTTCTCCCCAGTTACAAAGAGTATCGAGTATAGAATCTAAAGAATGACCGTAATCAGTTAAAGAGTATTCTACTTTTGGTGGCACTTGGTTATACACTTTTCTCTCGATTACACCATCTTCTTCTAATTCACGTAATTGTTGCGTTAACATCTTTTGTGTAATACCAGACATTAATTGTTTTAATTCGCACGTTCTCTTTTTGTCTTTCTTTAAATGACAAAGGATAACTACTTTCCACTTTCCACCGATAACCTCTAAAGTTGCCTCTACAGGAATATTGTATGTTTTCATATAAAAATCTCCTTTAATAATTTTATAAGACAAATAAGCTAAAATATTTAAATATTACTTTTAAGTATCTATAGCACCTTAAAGTACGTACTTTTTACCCTGTTAAACATGTTTCATAATAGCATACGTAAACAGCAGATGAGTAGTACGGCACCAAAAAGTACCTGTATTACTTTTTAGTATCTATATCACTTTAAAGTACGTACTTTTCATTATGTAAAATACATTTCATAATAGCATTTGTAAGGGTTGAGTGAGTCATGCAGTGTTAGAAATTACCTGTTAGTACCTTTACTTTAAAGTGAGTATTTTTCTCATACATTTTGTCAGACGATAAAATGACATGTTTTCATTTTCACATCCATTCACAGTGAATAAATATTTTTCAAATACATTTTAGGAGGATATCTATAATGAGTAAATTACTAAAAGAAAAAATCGGGTTTGGTACAGCACCACTAGGAAATATGTACCGTAATATCCCAGAGGAAGAAGCAATCGCTACAGTGGATGCTGCTTGGGAGAATGGCGTTCGTTACTTTGATACAGCTCCACTTTATGGATCTGGCTTAGCGGAGATTCGTCTTGGTGAAGCACTATCAAAAAGAAATCGTGATGATTACTTTTTAAGTACGAAAGTAGGTCGAACTATTTCGGATGAATTAGAAGATCCATCTGCACGTGATTTAGGTGAAAAAGGCGGGCTTTTCGAATTTGGTCGCAAAAATAAAATGATCAATGACTATAGCGCAGATGCAACACTTCGTTCTATCGAGCAAAGTTTGAAACGTTTAAAAACAGATCGTCTAGACTTTGTTTTCATTCATGATTTAGCACAAGACTTTTATGGTGATGCGTGGATTTCACAATTTGAAATTGCTCGAACAGGAGCATTCCGTGCGCTAACACGTTTACGTGAAGAAGGAGTCATTAAAGGCTGGGGGCTTGGAGTAAACAAAGTAGAATCAATTGAACTTATGCTTGATTTAGAAGAAGCGAAACCAAATATATCCTTATTAGCTGGTCGCTATTCATTATTAGACCACGAACGTGCATTGCAACGAGTAATGCCTGCATCTGTAAAGCATAATATGGATATTGTTGTTGGTGGCCCATATAGCTCAGGTATTCTTGCTGGCGGCGCTCACTTCGAATATCAAAAAGCATCGCCAGAAATTATTGCAAAAGTTGAGAAAATCAAAGCTCTTGCAGATCGTCACGAAATCAGCATCAAAGCTGCTGCATTACAATTTTCACTAGCAAATCCAGCAGTTGCTGCCGTTGTTCCTGGGGCAAGTAAACCGGAACGAATTGTAGAAGACCAAAACGCCTTAAATACAGTAATTCCAGCAGCATTCTGGGAAGAAATGCGCGAACAAAAACTAGTAGCACCTAATGCACCACTACCAATCAACGTAAAATAATTTGAAACCTTAATCAGTGGGGTCATCCCACTGATTATTTGCTCGCAAATATCGAGATAAAAAGGAGCGTAATGAACATGGCACATACTACTACATCTATGGAAATTTTCGGTTCACCTGAACAAGTATGGCAATTAATCGGAGGTTTCAACTCCCTTCCAGACTGGTTACCTTATATACCTAGCAGTAAATTAACTGAAGGCGGTCGTGTACGTCATCTAGCTAATCCAGATGGCGATACAATTATAGAACGCTTAGAAGTATTCAATGATAAAGAACGCTACTACACGTATTCAATCATGAATGCACCATTCCCAGTCACTAATTATCTATCTACAATCCAGGTGAAAGAAGGTACTGAAAGTAACACATCGTTAGTAGAGTGGTCTGGTACATTCACTCCTGTTGAGGTTAGTGATGAAGAGGCAATAAATCTGTTTCATGGTATTTACAGCGATGGACTGAAAGCATTACAGCAAGCATTTCTAGATTAATTTACTAAAAACAATGAAAAGCAAAGCGATATCGCTTTGCTTTTTTTATAAAATCCCTTTTAACTTTTCACCAATTAACTTCGCTAGATACTCATAACCTTCTGGACCAAAGTGTAATCCATCTTTTTCATCATTTTCTACAAACCTTTTATAATTCAGTTCTTGAATCATTTCAGCATACAAATTTAGAAAATAGCTTCCTGTTTCTTTCGCCACTTTCTCCACCACGTCTGCATACTGACAGAGCACTTCATTTGTTCTATTATGCTGCCTCTCTTCATCAACTGGCGCAGGGCTAATAAGCAGCACTTTACCTGACGAAATATGGTTCACAATCTTCTCTAAGTTTTCTTTATATGCTTGTAATGACACTTGAGAAAAAGAAACTGCATCATTCGTACCAAGAAAAACTGTTACGAAATCTGGTTTATATAATATTACATCTTCTTCAATCCTATTTAACGCATCGAATGTATTATCACCTGGAACACCTGCATTCACTACTTTCCAGTTCGGAAACATCTCTTGCAAACGTGGTGTTAATCTCGGAATTCCATCAAAAAATGTTTCATCAGCTGTAATACTATCTCCAAAACATACTAACGTTTTCATTAAGCTACTCTCCTTTTACGTATGAAACAACTTTCCTTCTATTGCTTTTATATATCTGTCAGCAGAACGTTCAACTGCCTCATTTGCATTTTCTTTTACTACTCGATGAAAAGCGTTGTATAAACGATTAAACTGTAATGGCTTCACTCGATTCACCATTTCTTCCACTTTCCTCGCTGGTAGTGGAATTAAGTTTGGATAGCTGTACATGAAGCTTACCCACCGCTCATCTGCTACAACTTGAATAATATCACCTGTTAACAAAATCCCTTTTCCATCATTACCTTCTTCCCAATGCAATACAGAACCACCACTAAAATGTCCTCCAAGACGATGTACAGTAATCCCATCAGCTAATTGTAAAGACTCACCAGACCAATAAATAATACGACTACTCGGACGCATCACCCACTCTTTATCATCTTCATGTATATAAATTGGTACATCAAATGTCTCTGCCCATTCTACTTGCGTTGAATAATAATGAGGATGAGACAATGCAATCGCATCTAATCCGCCAAGCTCTTTTATTTTCGTAATTGTCGTTTCATCTAAATACGTAATACAGTCCCACAGTAAACGATATGACTCTGTTTTCACTACAAATGCCGTTTGACCGATCGCAAATCCTGGTTTTGTTGTAATACTATAAAGTCCATCTTCCTCTTCGATTATTTCATTTTTATATGTATCACCAATTTGTAAGCTTTCTAGTGTCGTCCAAGATTGTCCTTTTGGATTCACATATTGCCTCTCTTCATCACAAATATGACAACTCACCGGTTCTTCTACACTCGCTGCATACTGCACGCCACACGTTGTACAAACGTAATTTTTCATCATAATTCCCCCTATCCCTAAATTTTTATTAAGCTGCTTTTTTATGTTCAATTAACAAACTTATAAAAGTAAGTAAATAGACAACTGTAACCGATAATGGAATTACAGTAAATCCTTTTTCGCTTCTGCAACATTCATCACACCATCTCCCCTAAAAATATTTGTACTATAAAGTCACCTCAACCTCACCCATCCAATAACGCCAAGCTGCTAAATAATCTTCTAAATCTTTCGGGTGGTGCCGTAAACATGTATCTATACGCAAATATAATCCTATGACTATCTCTTCATATAAATCACGGTCATTTTTATGAAATACACATTGTTTCATCGCATAACCAATCGTTTCTTTTGTTAAATCTTCCGGAGTTGAACAGAACGCATAAATTAAATCATATATAGGATCTCCTAACACTGGTAAAGGATCAATTACACCGTGCAGTTTATTCTCTTGAAATATAAAATTATGAAATCCAAGATCACCATGCAATAAAAATGGCTGATTTATTCCAGTCCCCCTACTTGGACTATTTGCTAACTTAAAAACCGTTCTATACGCTTCCTCACTTATGTAACGTCTTACATTTTCATGAGCTTCCATCACATTTGTCGTTAAAAATTCATTCCAAGATTGAACTGGGTTTTCTTTCCATCCCCAGCCATCAATCTCTGTAGCTACTTCATACTTATTGATAACTTCCTTTACAAGTTTACAAAGAACGCTCCGTTTATGGCCTAGTTTGCAAAAAGTTGTGCCCTCAAGGAATGAGTAAACAATATAGCGATTTAAAGGTTCCTTATAAAAAAGCTTTGGAAATAATTCATCCTTTTTATAAAACTGAAGAAAATAAGCTTCTTCACGTATGACATCCGATTCATTCAACTTTACAACGTATTGTTCATCTAACAAATATATAGTACTTGTTGTTCCCCCGTTTAACACTTTTACACTATTTGGATAATGTGAAATCACTTTCTCCTTAACTAGTTGTGCAGTGATTATTGAAATATCCATTCTCTCACCCTTTAACTCCGAATATTCCCTTAATTCAAAAGACAACTTTACTATTATTTGACAAACATAAGGGAATCCCTCCTAAAAATCTTAATATAACAAAAGATAATTTTATTTCATTGCAACTGCGTCTTTCAATATTCCATCATATAGTTCATTCCATTGATGGTAATGCGATGTAATTTCTTCACTCCAAATGTTCTTCATTTAATCTAGTAATTTCTATTGAATTATCTCTTTCTTTTAACTTATGAGCCAAACTTTCTACACCAAACACTTCTGTAAACGTATGACTGCCTACAATTAAATTAATCCCTTTAAATTTCGCATGTTGCACTGTATATAATGTTTTTTCACCTGTTATGTACGTGTCACACCCTTTTTCTAATGCACGTTCAATCAAATTTGTATTGTTTCCTGCACCGGTTAAAATCGCAATCCGTTTTACTGGTTTATCGTGATTTCTCCAGCTCTTCACTTTCTCTTCCATTCTTTCTTCAAGTTTTCCAACTAAGTTTGAAAAAGGAATCGCTTCTTTATATTCTCCTATTCCCGGTAGTTCTTCTTCCTCATACGTGGAATATTCCAGTATTGTATCTATCCCAATTCCGTTAAATAACGATGTACATGTGCCAAACTTTACAAAATCTAACGGCAAATGAACCCAAAAATGATTCATTTCATATTGCTTCAATTTCTCAATACAAGCCTCTTCCATACCAAATAAAAAACTCCACGGCGCATGATGTGTAACTATCATATCGACTCCATTTCTATACGCTTCTTCAATAGTTTCTAACGTTAAATTTGTTGTGTAACCGATTTTGTGAAATTCATCTTTACTTATATGAGTAAAACCATATTCATCATCGCCGTATTTATGAAGATGCTCTCCAAATAGTGATGTTATATGTTCGTTAAACTGCTTTATATTCATTTTATTTCTCCTTTCATTTACTTTTATATTTCAAAAATAAGGAAATACTAAATAAAAACGTTACATACATATAGGAGGACACCATGAAACCTGAATTTTTAAAAGCTGTACATGATGCCATTGGAAACGTCGAACATATTCATATAGAAGAAAGCGGTGCTGACAGCTTACTTATCCATCATGATGATGCACAGCAATTACAACAAGTCGCTAAAACGCTAGAAAATAACAATTTTCGCTCTGCTTTAAGAACAACTGGAGATGCTTCGTATATTGAAGTGTTGAACAGATAATGAAAGTCCGGATGTATGCCGGGCTTTCTTTTTTATATTAAAACTTCAAACTCTTTCACATACACCGCTGTTCCAGCAATATCTATTTGTAACTTTTCGTTTTCTATCCCTTTCGTTACATAAACAGTTACACGACCATCTTTATTTATTTCCTGTCCTTGCTCAACGATTAAGTCCAATTCATGTTCAAAATCTTTCTCTAAATACTCCGCATAATACGCTCCCATTACACCTGAAGCTGTTCCTGTCACTGGATCTTCAATCGTCCCAGCATAAGCTGACGAGAAATGACGGCCATGCATTTGTGCTAGTTCATCATAAGTTTCTAGACAAATTGGGTGAATAGAAGCATTAGGTATTTCTTTTAATACCGATGGAAATGCAGCATTATTAGGTTTCATTCTCTCACACGCATCTAGATTTTTAATCGGCACAATTACAGTCCAGTTTCCTGTACTTCCATATACTATCGGTAAACTTACATCTAAATCATTTACTTCTAAACCAATACTATGAGCTAATTCTTCTTTTGAACCTGCAAAATCTTTAAACTGAGGTGCTGTCTGCCTCATTTTAATAAAGGTTTCTCCATTTTCATTTACAACTATTTGTATCGGTAAAATCCCTGCCTTCGTTTCAATCGTAAGGTTACTTTTCTCTTCTAATAAACCTTTTTCGCGCAAGGCATATATCGTCCCTACTGTCCCATGACCACATAAATCCATTTCAAAACCAGGTGTAAAATAGCGCATTCTTATATCTCCTACTTCTGAGGAAAGAACAAAAGTTGTTTCGTTATATCCAACTTTTTCAGCAATAATTTGCATTTCCTCTTCCGTTAATCCATCTGCTTCTAATACAATACCTGCTGGATTTCCCTTATTTGGTTTATTCGTAAATGCGTCATAATGAAATACGTTTATAGTCTTCATTTTCTTTTCCCCTTATTTGTCTATTTCTTTATTTTTATAATCAATAAGAAAATTGATCTAACCAACTTTCATAATCATCATTTTGGAACGGACGGATCATCAGTCTCTCTGTCTCTACCTGTAATAGCGGCAGCTTCATTTATATCTCTTCCCTCAATTGTTTTTCGAATATTCTTTATTATCTTACACAAAATACAAAATCTAGTAAATCATTATGTTTTTAATACATAAAAACCCAGTCATGCCTTATACATAACTGGGTTCTCCATCGTTTTATAATTTTCTATTTCACAAGAACTACATCTCGTAATTCCCTCTTCAACACTTTTCCTAAAGCGTTTTTCGGTAACTCGTCTATGAATACTACTTCTGGTATTTTATAACTTGCTAACTTCTCCTTACAATACTGAATAATACTTTCTTCTGTTAATGTTGTTTCGCCATCCTTCACAATGTAAGCTCTTGGAACCTCTCCCCAAAAGTCATCTGGAACTCCAACTACTGCAACTTCTAAAACACCTTGTATTTCATGAATAACATCTTCTACTTGATCTGGATATACGTTGTCACCACCGCGTATAATAACGTCTTTATATCTTCCCATAATATGCAGGAATCCATCATCATCTATCATGCCAGCATCGCCCATATTAAACCAGTTATCTTTTACTACCTTCTTTGTCGCCTTTTCATTATTCCAATACCCTTTAAACATGTATGGACTTTTCACATGAATCTCTCCAACTTCATTTGTTGTTAGTTCATGTCCTGTTTCCGGATGAACAATTTTCACCTCTACATTTTTCAAGGTTTTTCCTACAGAAGACATCTTTTCTTTTCCCATCATTGGATGCCATGAGGTTACAACCCAACCTTCTGTACTACCATAACCTTGCACCATATAGATTCCTTTTTCCATATATTTTTGAATGAGTGTTTCTGGCACTTTTGTACCACCGCTTTGTGCTACTTTAAAGGTTGAAATATTACGTTCTTTTTTATTTAATTCATCAAGCATGTAACTATAAACAGCAGGGAACGCAAGCATCGTAGTAATTTTCTCTTCTTCAATCTTATCCCAAATAATAGCAGGATTCGAATCAGCTAAGAAAATCATCGTAACGCCATGATAAATACAATTTAAAATAGAAAGCACGCCACTCATATGGAACAATGGATGCACAGATAAAAAGCGTTCACCTGCTGGGATTTCTCTTTGTCCCGCAATTTCAGCAAAATAGTGATGTAAGTTTTTATGTCCAATTACACATGCTTTCGCCTGTCCAGTCGTTCCTGAAGTAAATAAGTAAATGGCGTCGTCTTCTTCATGAACTTCTACGTTCGGTTCTGTCGTTGGCTGTTTTTGCAGCTCTAATTCAAATGAACCAAAACCTTCTTTTGTCGTTTGAATTACATAAGGAATTTCTTTAACAGCATCAACATTTAATAACACTTCACTAAATTCTTCATCAATAACTAACACTTTTAATTTCGCTTCTTTTACAATTGTTTCTAATTCATATACAGTAAGCTGATGATTTAGCGGAATAAATACCGCTCCAATTTTTAAACTTGCCATCATAACGCTTGGAAATGGGTGATTATTTTTGCATAGTATTCCTATACGATCTCCTCTTTGCACACCATTATGTAACAAATAATGTGCAAGCTGATTTACTCGTTCATTATATTGCTGAAACGAATATCTTTTCTTCCCTCCTACAAGCGCTTCCAAATTTGGTGACTGCATTGCTCTCTTTTGTAATAATTGTCGCATCGTTCTCAAGTAAAACTCCCCTTTATATATGTTAGGTTTTTTATTTTACCAGATTAACTATTAATTTACTAAAGATTACACTTAGTGAATATAAGAAAAATATAAAATAGCCATTTACTTCACAAGTAAATGGCTATTTTTCATTATATATTAGAATACTTCTTGTTCATTACATATTGCACATACTCAGGTGCACTTTTATCAATCTCTTCATCACTTAGTTTATATTCTGCACCATATAAATAAAAGGAAGGTATAAATTCCATACCTGTATATAGGCATGTAGCTTGGAATGGTTTCGTCAACTCATCCATTGTAATCCCACTATTTTCATAGTCTTTTTCTAATCCACCTATAGAAATAGCTACACCAAATTCTTTCCCCTTCACTTTATCTCCTTGTGATCCGTACGCAAATCCATATGTTAATACATCATCGAACCATTTTTTTAATAATGGTGGTGTGCTGTACCAGTAAAGCGGAAATTGAAATATATATCTGTCATGTTCTACTAATAACTTTTGCTCTTCTTCAATATTAAACTCCCAATTTGGTGCCACCTTATATAATTCATGCACCGTAATTTCATCTGAATGTTTCTCAAGTTCTTCTATCCATCTTTTATTAATTTTTGATTTTTCAATATGAGGGTGTGCTACAATTACAAGTGTTCTCATCATTTTCCAGCCCCTTTATAAATTAATCAATCCTTTACGTATTAGTATGAATGAGTTACATATAATTGAAAAGTACGTACTTTCAGGTACTATAGGAACCTTGAAGTACCTTTGGAGGTGTTATATGAATCAAAATGATAATTGCCCAATTGCAACAACACTCGATGTAATCGGTGGAAAATGGAAAGTTCATATTTTATGTATTTTGTCGGATGGAAAAATGCGAACAAATGAAATTAAACGAGAAATCCCAAACATTACACAAAAGGTTCTTACACAACAACTTCGGCAACTTGAAGCTGATGGGATTATCTATCGTACCGTATATCAAGAAGTACCACCAAAGGTTGAGTACACACTAAGTGAATACGGAAAATCTTTAATGCAAATAATGGATAATCTGTTTGAATGGGGAAAAGATCATCAAATTAAAAGATTACATGACTAAAAAAGCACTATATACTTTGTTTAATCCTCTACGTTCATATTTTTTATTTCTATAAAGTTTATTTTCATCATTTTTTAGCTAACTTGTTTTCTTAGATTGATGGACGTGACCCCACATCCATCAATCTAAAAAGATACAATTAGAAAAATGAGATTTCTATAAAGTTTCGCATATAAACACTACTTCCGCCTCATTAAGCGCTCGCTCTACTTTTTCTAATCTCAATTGTACGTAAGCTATAAAGAAGCACCCCTAAACCGAGAATTTTTTCATTATTAGACGCATTAGAACCTAAGGTAATAGTAGGTACATTTAAACCCATAAACCTTTCACTCCATTCTATAGGCATATAAAAAGATACTCCTTAAAAATAAAAAACGCTATTCTCTCTGTAAAATCATAGAAAAGAATAGCGTTTTTTATTTTGAAATAGAAGTCATTATTTAAACTAAACATGCTAATATTGATTTTGTGCGATTGTCAGTTACCTCATAATAAATTTCTAATCCTTTCCGAGTACCTGTAACCATTTTAGCAGCTTTTAGTTTAGATAAATGTTGACTAATTGTACTTTGAGGCATTTGTAAATCCCCATACATTGTTGTTACATTAGTAGGACCTTTTGCAAGCATTATTTTTACTAAAGATAGACGAACTGGATGCGCCAATACCTTTAACACCTCAGCGATTTCTTGAAACATTTCTTTTTTTTCTTTCATCTTATTTCTCCCCTTTTATATACATATTTATGTTATCCATATATATAATTCGAAGGTATATGCGTTTTTGTGTCCGTCATTTTAAAAAAATATAAAAAAACTTTAATCCGAAACTAAAGGATTAGCTTAACATACTGTCTCACTATTCATAATGAATAGGAATCTCGTTATAGAAGCAGCAGTTTTTATGCTACAACTCTACATTCAACTAACTAAAACTAATGAAAAAAAGAGCAGATAGTCCGCTCTTTTATGATGCCTCCTTATGTTCCGTGGAATGTTTAACACTCCCCAGTCTCTTTAGTTTATTCCACCCTACCGCTACTCCTCGAAGCGATGAGAATATAGATTTAATGACAACATAAGTCATAAATTGACGATAAATAAAACGTTGTAAAATTAACCATACTAATGGTTTCGGATTCTCTTCCTCTAATTTAAATGCAAATAGAGAAGCGAGAAGATCCATTAAAAAGAATACAAGATAAAATCCTAAAACTTTTAGCGGATTACTACTAAATAGTCCTATAATCATTAATATATCTGCAAAAGGAGCAATGAATTGCAGAACATATTGGAATAACCACATGTTAGGCAGTGCAATAAACCCTAATGTTTTATGTTTAGAATTACACAACGCTTTTCGATGTTTCCAAAGACATTGAAGTGTACCATATGACCAACGATATCGCTGTTTAATGAGACTTTTCACATCCTCAGGTGATTCCGTAAAAGCATGCGCTTTTTCTTCATATACAATTCTATGCCCTTGACGTAAAAATGTAATAGTAAGATCCGTATCTTCTGCTAATGTATCTTCGCTTAAATATCCAGATTCAACTACATTCTTCTTGCGCCACGCCCCAATAGCTCCTGGAACGACTGTAATACAATTTAACTCATCAAAAGCTCTACGTTCTAAATTAAACCCTGTAATATACTCAACATGTTGCCAAGTAGTTAACAAATTCCGTCTATTCCCCACTTTGACATTACCTGAAACTGCAGCTACATTCTGATCTTCAAAGTGTCTAACCATTAAAGAAATAGCGTCTTGCGCAATAATAGTATCCGCATCTAAAGTGACAATGATTTCTCCTCGCGATTGTTGAAACCCTAGGTTCATTGCCGATGATTTCCCGCCATTTTCTTTCTGAATGAAACGAACTTTAGGGTGTTTATAAAATGTTTCTTTCATTACTTTTGACGTACCATCTGTCGATCCGTCATCCACAACAATAACTTCAAATTCTCTATAATTACTATTCAAAATTGAGTGAATCGTCTTGGCTATCACCTTTTCTTCATTATATGCCGCTATGACAACACTAACAAAAGGTTGATAAGACGAATTAATATAGCGAGATAACGTTTTTCTTTTCTGCTTCCATGCAAAATAAATTAAGAATAAAAATCGAAAAATCCCTAATCCAATAGCAATATAAAAAATAGTAGTTAATATATGCTTAAAATATCCGGCTCCTGAAAAGACAGCTTTATTGTAAAGTAAATATTGCTTCCCCTCAGAAGAAACAGGAGGCATAATTTCATCTCGTTCTTTATTCATTAAATCTGAAATTGTTACAAAACTATATCCATGCTTTTTTAGGTCTTTAATAATGATTGGGAGCGCCTCTACTGTATGTGTACGATTCCCTCCCGCATCATGGAGAAGAATAATATTTCCCTCTCCCTTATAAATGGGATTAAGAGCACGCTTTACTAATTCATTTGTTGATGGTGTTGCCCAGTCTTCGGGATCAACTTTTTCCGCTACCATTGTATAGTTCATATTTTGTGCACGTAAAATAGGCAATATTTCATTTGATGAATCCGGGTTAGCATCCGCTTCATATGGCGGTCTAAATAAAACCGTAGAATGTCCAGTTACTTCCTGAATTAAACGTTGCGTCGTATTAAGTTCTACTTTCGTTCGTAGTAAAGACGTATCAGCTATGTTAGGATGCTTGAAAGTATGATTGCCAATTTCATGCCCTTCATCGTATATTCTTTTTACAATACTAGTATTTAGTTGTGCGTTTTCACCAAGTACAAAAAAAGCAGCTTTTATTTGATTCTCTTTTAATATATCTAAAATTTCTGGCGTATATTTCGGGTCTGGTCCATCATCAAATGTTAATACTACTTGTTTCCCATTTGGTTTTCCATATCGTTGCACTTCATATGCAGATGGTAAGGATTGATATACTTCATCTGTAAGGTAACCATCTTTGCCTACTTTAAAATCTCTCAATCCATTTTTTCTTTCATTCTCAATCTGTAAAATTTCACCTTGTCCAGAATAATTTACTTCATCTAAACTATTGATTTTATGTAATACATTAGGATTTTTTTGTGCCTCAATCGGATTTTTTAAAACTTTCCATATTGTAGGGTCTTCTGCTCCTAGTCTCCATAACGCAAATCCCTTTGCATTATTGTCCATTGCGATTTTCACTTGATTATAAAGAGTTACACCGTCTAAGAACCAAGCAGTATGTTCTTTCCCTTCTGTTTTATACCTAAAATAAGGGTTTCCACTCATTTTATCCCATTGAATTTTTATATTTGAATCATGAGCCATTGCCATAACTTCTGAGAAAGTTAAAGACTTCGCAGCTTCTTTACTATTTACTTGCCAATCATATCCATAGTTACCGAAAGCAACTATAAGCTTATTAGACGGAATATTCAGTTCTTTCAATGTATGTTGGAACCATTTATTTGAAGCAATTGGTCCTGGTTCCCCGGCTCCATAGTGCTCATCGTACATCATTACAATCATTCGATCTATTATTTTTGCTAACGCACTATAATCAAAAGCCTTATCATTAGCTGGAACATCTTGTGTAACGAGCAAATCATGTTGATGAAATTCCGTAGTAAGTTCTTTCATAAAATTTGTTAAGTTTTCTCTATCACTTTCAGTTACGGCCTCAAAGTCAATATTAATTCCTGAAAAATGATTCTTTTTAACTTGGCTTACTAAATCATTAATAAACTTTGTCTTTACATCATTTGAGGAATTCAGTAACTTATGAATTAGCCCACTATCAGGACCAGAAGCTTCCTCAGTATAGTTAGTAAGCAAAGGCATAATCTTCACTTGATTTTTTTCTGCCAACTTTACTATCTCAGGTTTGATCTCACTTCTAATCGTTAAATCTGCTTTTAAATGATACCACTCTGGTACTAACGTAGTTAAGGAATCGATATTTTCTTTTAAAGAAGCGGTACTATTTTCATCCCAGTTTACATAAAAACCATACACTTCTTTAGGTTGTTTACTATCCTTCGGCGGATTCACCAAATTTTTATTATCCTTCGTTTCGGTATTTGGGTTAAATTCTTCCTTCTTTAGCTGCTGATCACTAAGTTTTTGATTAATTGGTACAAGTTTAGTATCTTGTTGTACAGCGGTATTCATATTTGGAATTTCTGGTGTTGAAAAAATACTTTGAAAGAAAAAATAAAATACAACACCTACACTAACTATTGAAATACATAGAAACGAAATAAAGGCTATGTTTCTCCTTCCTTTCGGATCATAAAAAACAGGTTTTTCTTTATCTTTCTCTTGTTGAATGTTTTTCTCCATTATATTTTTCACATACTCCTTCTTAATAGAACTATAAAATAATAAAGTGCAACTCTAATCTGCCCTCACCAATTGGGCATTTACAAGCAGCCCAACTCCCACCTAACTTCTTTGCTCCAGCCAAATTTTGAGATGGGAGTTTTACTGCCCACAATAGCGAGAGAAATCCTTTTAGCTTTGAAATGAATCTCTCACTTCCATATTCTATTGATTCTTCTTTTCATTCCCTTGCTGGTGGCCTCTATTTTCTTGTTGAGACCCCCTACCATTATTCCCTTGCTCGTTTCCACCATTTTCTTTCTGGGATCCTCTTCCATTGTTCCCTTGCTGATTCCCATTATTTCCTTTTTGAGATTCTCTATCGTTGTTCTCTTGCTGATTCCCATTATTCCCTTGTTGAGACCCTCTTCCGTTGTTCCCTTGCTCGTTCCCATTATTCCCTTGTTGAGACCCTCTTCCGTTGTTCCCTTGCTCGTTCCCATTATTTCCTTGTTGTGAGCCTCTTCCGTTGTTCCCTTGCCCATTTCCATTATTCCCTTGTTGTGAGCCTCTTCCGTTGCTTCCTTGCCCATTTCCATTATTCCCTTGTTGTGATCCTCTTCCGTTGTTCCCTTGCTGATTCCCATTATTTCCTTGTTGAGCTTCTCTACTTTTATTCTCCTGTTGATTCCCTCTATTTTCTTGCTGAGATCCTCTTCCATTGTTTTCTTTTATTTGCTTCGATGGCTGTTCCTCTGTTTTCTTTTGTTCTTTCTGCTCTTGCTTTTCATATTTTTTTTCGTCTACAGGAGATAAATCCATTGATGCATCAGGAGATGACTCCGGCTGTGATTGCACCTCTTCTTCATTTTCCACCGGATTAGGCGGCGTGGCAGGAGGAGTAAGCGATTTGTTTTTCTCATTCTCTTGCTTTATATAGACACCTGTGCCAATTCCAGCTTTTCTAGCATTCTCTCGTACTTGCATCGTGCTACTTTGATATTCAACTGTAATATGTTTTAACTCATATTCTTTCTTCAATTCTTTCATTGCCTTTTCTAACTGTGGTTCTAGCGCCTTGTCCTTTGCAACTGCTGTTAGCATAACTTGCTTATCATTCGTTAAATACTTATCCTCTTGACTTTGCTTTATAATAGTACGTATTACTTCTTGTAATTGTTTATTTTCCCATTGCTTCAATTCTTTTAAAATACGCCTTCCATCATCATTACAAGCCTGTAAATCTATAACACGAAAATCCTTCGTTACGCTCACCTCTAAACTTGGATTTATATCAACTGAGACGTAAGCAAATACTTTTTCTTCTGGTTGGTTGTAGAAAAACAGCACTGCAAATAGAAAACAAGCAACAAGTATTGATGCAGGTTTTAAAAAGGAAGGGATCGAAAAATGCGATGCTTTTTTTTCTTGCTCATCAAATGAGATTTCCTCCCCGATCATGCAAGAATCCCCTTTTCTTTTACACGTAATAAACTCTCCATTTGGTGTTAAAACAACTACGCTATGCTTTTTTATATCCATCACAATTCCTTTATTCATCATGCTTTTCCCCTCTTATGTAATCCAGAATATATGTATAGTTGTTTGCAAAAATAATACACATTGCAATAATGTATTTTCTATGTCGTTCCAACGTTTTACGACTTACCCTAACACGCGGTTCAATATGTTTAAGCGGTAACTTTTTCTTTCGGAACA
This sequence comes from Bacillus sp. PK3-067, assembly GCF_056738645.1. Taxonomy (NCBI): domain Bacteria; kingdom Bacillati; phylum Bacillota; class Bacilli; order Caryophanales; family Bacillaceae; genus Bacillus; species Bacillus sp. PK3-067. The sequence continues at coordinate 3,415,303 of NZ_CP096490.1, forward strand.
GCTCTTCCATCATTTCCTCTTCTTTTATAATAATTTTTACAATTTCTATTAAGTGCTCACGCGTATCACGATGCTTAGGAGATTCTTTAGCAAGCTCTGAGAATGTGATTTTAAACTCAGCTAGCACACTTTGAAAATGAAGAATTTCCTCCTTACGGTTACTATTTTCCATCTCTTTCATATACTCTGTAAGCGACACTTGCATTTCTAACATTTCCTCTTGCTCATCTTCTTTTAAAAAGACAAAGTTATGTTTAGACTCCTTACGTATATAGTCAATTACATCTCTTTTTATAAGAAGATCAGCAAACGCTAAAAAGGATTTTCCTTTTGTATAGGAATACTGTTCAATTGCTTCGTTAAATGCAAACAATCCAATGCTATATTCATCATCCTGTTCTGTAATATATCGGCGGCAGACAGATGAGATTGATTTTCTAATAAAAGGCTGATACTGTACGATAAACGCTTCTTTATCTTCTTCGTTGTTTTGTATGTTACATACGATATCTTCTATTTTCGGTTTTCTTAAGATCTTCATTACTAAACTCAACACTTGTAATCTCCCAGCCTCCTTCAAATAGCAAAATGGCCACTACACAAGTGACCATTTAACCAGATTTTCTTGGTACTTTTCTTCGGTCTTGTTTTCTTGCTGTTAGTTATATTTTTAGAGTCTAACGTTTTCTTAATGATTTTTCCTTTTCTCTCGGCACTACAGTTAGGTTTGTATTTTTATCTACTTTCTTATTTTCTACCGTTCGTTTTGCTTATTCTTTTTCTATTTTATCTGCAATCCTTGAATAACTCTCCTCTATACCATTGGTAATTTCATCCTTTTATTTTGGATGCCCACCTAATCTAGTAATTTTATTAATGCTTCTATATTCTTTCATAGTCATTTTTCTTCTATTTATTTTCTTCACTATACATATTCGGAGGAATACATAGTTTTATGGGGGTCAAAAAATATTTTTATAAAAAAATACATATTTATTTCAAAAATAAAAACCACCAATTTGAAAAAGGATAATCAAATTGGTGGTTTTCTTATAATATCTATTAAATTAAGTTGGATTCTCATTATATCTAAAAAAGTACTAGCTATCCTCTTCTGATTTTCTCCATTTTTATCTTTCTTGGTTATCATAATATGTCTTATCTGCGTATTTTCTATCATTTCCTTTTAGATAAGCTAAAATTACTTTGGGATTTTTAAGTAAAGTCCAGTCTCCATATGTATCAAATCTTCTGCATGAAGTTATCATTCCATTTTTAATAGTACCGAATTTCTTATTATTTTTCTTTCCCCACTCTTTTAAACGTTTAGCGAAATCTGCATCTTCTGCCATAAGCATGTTTTCATTAAATCCGTTGATTGCCATAAAGTCTTTTCTATAGCACCAAAAAATCCCTACAGATATAGCTCCGTACTTAAAAAGTAAGGGGATTATGATTAACATTGCGGAGAGAAATATTCCTAAAGATATTCTTTCAAACTTACCATTCACCCCACCACCAATGTATGTACCTGAAGCTAAATGTTTATCTACATTAAACAACATAGACTCTGTCATTATGGTATCAGCGTCTATAGTAACGATTATTTCCCCACTAGCTATTTTAGCCCCTGCATTTCGAATTTTAGATAAGTTTTTATCGTTATTTTTCAATGTAACACAATTATAAGATTTTGCTATTTCCTCTGTTTTATCTGTACAACGATTTAAAACAACTATAACTTCCGTTTGCTCTTTATATGCCTCTGATGCCTTTGCAATTGAATCTAAACATTTTCTAATGTACTTTTCTTCATTATGCGCAGGAATTATAATAGAAAACTTCACATCTTCTTTCAAATTAACTCCTGAAGATTCGTTTGTCTCAGTCATAATATTCCCCCCTTATTTTATAAGGTAAATATCTACTATACATAAATTATATTAATATTTATTAGGTTATATTATAGAAACTGACGGTAAAGAGGCTCTTACTGTCGACGTTCAAAAGCAAGACGTACAGCAAGCCCCGTTAAAACACTTGCCATAAGCCAACGCTGTACTCGTAGCCACGTCGGGCGTGTGCCAAACCATTTTGCAATTTTACTTGCTGTACATACAATTACAAGGTTAACCATAAAGCTAACAGTGATTTGCGTAAGCCCCAAAACTGCACCTTGAAAAAGCAACGATCCCTTCTCTGGATCTTCAAATTGAGGTAGAAGTGATACATACAAAATAGCAATCTTTGGATTCAGAAGATTCGTCATGAGTCCCCTCAGAAATAATTTCCTTGGTGGCTCATTAGAAATCATACGAGGTTCCATAATAGATGTAGCACCCGGTTTAATCGAATTCCAGGCGAGCCAGAGCAAGTAAGCAGCACCTGCCCACTTTACTGCTTCATATACAGCGGGAACAGCAACGAATAGAACTGTAAGTCCAAACATAGTTGCGATTATATAGATTACAAATCCGAGCATGATGCCCAATAAAGAAATAAATCCCGCCATACGTCCTTGCGTAATGGAACGGGAAATGAGGTAAATCATATTAGGCCCAGGTGAACAAACCATGCTAAGCGAAACAATTGCAAAAGCTACCAATGTACTCAAGCTGACCATAAACCTTCCCCCTTTATTTTACATAAAATTTCCTATTGTACATTTTATCATGATTGAGGAGAGAAAAGATTAATATAAAACGATGCAGCTAAGTAATATTATCGGATTGAATGTATTGTAATCACATACTTCTCATTCTCTTAAGTAAGGATCTAAGAGTACCCTATCCATAGAGCTACTAAAACCACTACAAATAAAGCAAAACAACATGTGGTATTTCGAATCCATTTTTGTATATCACCAAAATACCTTTCTATAAATATAGCGTTGGTAGTAAGCATAAGAAATAAAACAAAGAAAGGCAGCGAGGTATAGGTCCATTTTTATCTTCATGGCTGGAATTATACCCCTTACCAAACTTCTAAATAAAATGTATAGCTAAGTAGTTACCTTATTTTTCAAAAAAATTCTGATTATTTCTTTTTCACTTCTTCTACAAATTCCCATGTCTCTCCGTTATCTTTTGATTGATAAAGTGCACTACTATCGCCATTGTAGTCTACATCTGCCCCTTGTCCAACTAACATATTAAAAACCCCATCTTTCTCATATGGCATACTAGGTGAATCAAAAGGACTTATTGTGGACTGTGTATGATCTAATTTCACTTCATGCGGCGGATATTCTACCTTTTTGAAAGATACTCCCCCATCATCTGTGCGATATAACTCTCCTTCATTACCAGAAGGCCTAATTGCTCCTAAAAACCCAAGTTTATCATTTATAAAAGTGATTCCTGATACACTACCAATCCCCCCATTAAATGGGTCTGGATTGATAACCTCCCATGTTTTCCCTTCATCACTAGTCTTGCTTAATGAATAAAAGGCGCTCCCTAATGCTTTATCTGTCATATTTAGTTTATAACCAACTTCTTTCGATAGGAAAAACTGTTCTTTTTCATTCTTTAAATCTTGTTGTTTCTTCTCTTTAAGCATATCTTCTTTTGGAGGCGTCTTTGATTTACTCCAACTTGCGTCACTTATTAAATTATATCTAGCAGGGACTAGCTCTTGCTCTTTTCCAGGGACAAATATAGATACAGTATATCCAATGATATCAGAAGCTGCTTTTTTAAGACTCTGTCCCTTACCATCCTCAGTAATATTAATAATTCCCTCTGTATTGGATCCCCAATTTCTTTTTCCATAATAAATCAACCCATACTTACTTTCATTCCATTTTCTAACCGTTTGCTTAACTGGAATCGCCTTAACCGTTTCAATTAAAGGTTCTACTAATTTATCATCATTATAATCAGGCTTTGCGTATCCGTCTCGTATTATAGTAATATTTTCTGACTTCTTCTTATTATAAGAGATTAAATAAGTTTCTTCTTTCCCATCATCATTTTTCCCATAAACAAATGTATCAAACGCTGTGATTGTTCCATCTGAATGAAATGTAAGATCAAAATCAGTTGCCATATACAATTTCTTTGGCAAAGGATATTTTTTATTTATATCTTCAAAAATACCTTCTACTCCAGACTTATATATATTATTATGTTTAAGTTTAACTGACCTTTCATGTTTTAACTTTTCTATAAACCATGCCAATTTACCATTGTAATTTATTGCACTTTTATAAATCTGCATCCCATAAAATGATGTAATTGCAACAATAATGATAATAGAAATGGATCTCCATGCTATTGAATTTGTTAATTTTTTAGATTCATATTCTCTATTTTTTATCACCCGCATTGTAGTAAATGTAGTTATGGATATAAAAAGTACTATACATAATAACAAAATGTAAATATTATAATTCATTCTTCCGTACTTACAGTATAAGGCCAACTCATAACAAAAAATTCCGTATACAATTATTAGTATTGGATTTGTTACTAATGACAGAAGTATCCTTTTTGTATTTTCTCTAAATATAGAAACCACCCCTAATTACATGAATTACTGATATTAAGTATACTTTATTGTAAAGTAACAAAAAAGCTATTTAATCTTGCCGCAAAAAATACAATAGACATCTTTCTATTAAAGCCGTTTACAAATCTAGTTGTTTCATAGACAATGGATTTTTGAGTGAATACTAAAGTCGCTTCATTTATATGAATTACAAATCCAAGCATGATGCTCAATAAAAAAAATAAATCCTGCCATACGCCCCTACGTAATGGAACGAGAAATAAGATAAATCAAAATAGGCCCAGGTGAACAAACCATACTAAGTAAAACAAGCGCAAAAGCTAGCAAAGTACTCAGGCTCACCATAAACCTTCCTTCTTTATCTTACATAAAATTTCCTATTGTACATTTTATCATGATTGAGGAGAGAAAAGATTAATATAAACCGATGCAGCTAAGTAATAGTATCGGATCAAATGTAGTGTAATCACATATTTCTCATTCTCTTAAGTAAGGACTAAAAATAACCTATCCATAGAGCTACTAAAACCACTACGAATAAAGCAAAGCAACATGTAATATTTCGAATCCACTTTTGTATATCACCAAAATACCTTTCTATAAATATAGCGTTGATAGTAAGCATAAGAAATAAAACAATGTAAGTAAAAGCACCCAATTTATCGTTAAACTTCTCATTTGTAAATGTACTTACATGAAGGAATAGAAAAACAAACGTTACTATGAATAGCTCAAATAGCCTTTTTTTATTCACCCCACCACCACCTTACAGTAATTCCCTTTCATTCCATTTTATCAGAACATACTGTGTAGCAGCACATGAATATTATATTCATGTTAAAAAGGCCAACAATCCAAGATTGTTAGCCTCTACTTCCCATATTCGTATCTTTTATCACTTTACTTCCTTACAACTGGAATCCACATTTCACCAAACACTAAGCCGTTTCTTTTCCCCATCTCAACCGTCGTATTTGGTCCACCAACATAAGCAAACTCATTTGCATCTGGTAAAGCTTGACCGAAGGCGATGCCAGTCAACTTATTACTTAACTCTTCAGCTGTTTTGTCTTCCCCTTTTACTACTAAGTATTCTCCCCTCGGAAACTGAATCACTCTAGATTCTTCTTCTATTTGTGCTTCTGTCATGACACCCGCATAATACATCATTTTGTTATTCACCGCTTCGCTCACAGAAAAAATATATTCATTTGTCGCTAAAGCTTTTAAAGTGTCCAGCCTTCCATCTTCTTTAACAGCCGACCAAAAGTCGTCCTTTTCTTTATTTATTCCAGCAAAGTCTGTGTATTCACTCTTAATTTCAGTTCCAATACCTAACACAATAAAGCTATCTTTTTCTTCTATAGAATAATTTTTCATATTCAAAACCTGCCTCTTTTTTTATTAATCAAACGATTTATCTTTTCATCTGATACGTTTATAATACCTTTAAACCATGTCAAAAAATGATACTGTTTAGGAGACTAAAATGAAAAAAGTTGAACGGATTAATACAATTATGCGGTATATCAACAACCGCTCTCACTTTACAATTTCTGAAATTATACAAGAATTTAACATATCACGGTCGACAGCTATTAGAGACATTAGAGAAATTGAAGCTATGGGAATGCCACTTGTCGCTGAAGTTGGGAGGACCGGGGGATATTTTGTTATGCACAACTCTATCCTGCCCGTTGTTCGCTTTACTGATAATGAAGTGAAAGCTCTTTTTATTGCCTTTATGGCTACGAGGAATCAACAACTTCCCTACCTAAAGAGTCGTCAATCTTTAGCCGAAAAACTACTAGGACTCATCTCAGAAACCCAGCAAGATGATCTCGTTCTTTTAAATCAACTCTTGCTTTTCCAAGGGACTAACCCTCATAATCCCGATCTACTTGAGCTTTCTGATCTCCCCCATCCTATGTTAGAAAAACTCATTCAAATCCTTCTTTTGGATAACCATTTATTGATTACTATGAAAGAAGATGAAGAAATCAAGTCTTATCCAATTTATCTATTGCACCTTTATCAAGAAAAAAGCCATTGGATCATTGAAGGGTTTGACTTAAAAAAAGAAAAGAAGATGATGTTTCCTGTCGATGATCTCATTAATATCGAACCATACACGACGAACAAAAGGCTAAATAAGAAAAAGATTTTAGAAAAACTAAGTAAGAAGGACGAAGCAATTAACCTTGTATTTGAACTTGGTCCGACAGCAATTGCCCAGTTCAAAAAATACCATCCTTTAAAAATTTCAATATCTTATACTAATCCTTACCAATCCACAGCCATTTTACAAACTTTTATCAATGTTAACAATCCCGATGAAATGACGGAAATAATAAATTGGCTGCTTTTTCTAGGGAAGGATATAAAAATAAAAGAAATTCCCGATGAAGTATTAGCAGATTTACAAAAACGAGTGCGCTTATACATTCCATAAGCAGTGAGCCTCAAATATTAAGCTTTATGGACAATTATTCTATTTTTAAATACCATTTCATTTACTACAATGAGAGCATGATAAATAATAAAAGCACGGAAAATCTCCCGTGCTTTTCTAAATATATATTATTCCCGAAGGTTTCGTTTATCTCGTTTCTTACCCTAACTGACGTTTAAATGCTTTACTGGCGAAAAAGTAAGAAATAATCATTATACCTACGCACCAAGCGAGCGCAATCCAAATATCGTTTCCAACAGTTCCTTCATATAAAAGAGCACGAATCGCATTCACGATTGAAGTTACAGGCTGATTCTCTGCAAATGCACGAACAATTTTTGGCATCGTTTCGGTAGGCACAAAGGCCGAACTAATAAATGGAAGAAAAACTAGCGGGTACGAGTAAGCAGTCGCCCCTTCCATAGACCTCGCTTTCAATCCTGGAATGATAGCTAGCCATGTTAGCGCCAGCGTAAACATCCCAAGTATCCCAGCTACCGCGAGCCAATCTAGAATATTAGCACTGGAACGGAAACCCATTAAGAGTGCAACAAGAATAACCACCACGATAGTAAGTACATTAGCAACTAGAGAGGTTAAAACGTGAGCCCACAATATGGATGAGCGCTTAATAGGCATCGTAATGAAACGTGCCATCAGCCCACTCTTTACATCCGTAAAGAGTCGCACGGAAGTGTAAGCTACACCGGATGCGATAGCCATTAGCAAAATTCCCGGCAATAAATAATTAACGTAGTTTTCCGTTCCAGTTTTTATTGCGCCGCCAAACACGTAGACAAATAATAGCATCATCATAATCGGTGTAATCGCTACTGTAATAATTGTATCCGGACTGCGCATAATGTTACGCATTAAACGACCTAGTAATACACCTGTTTTACTTTTCATTTACATCTCCTCCTTTTTGCCAATGATCGAAAGGAATATTTCTTCCAGTGTCGGTTGCTTCTCGATATACTCCACTTTTGCTGGCGGGAACATCTCTTTTAGTTCAGCAAGAGTACCTGTCGTAATAATTTTTCCGCCATGCAAAATAGCGATACGGTCTGCCAGTTGTTCTGCTTCCTCCAAGTACTGAGTCGTAAGCAAAATAGTTGTACCGCTACCAGCAAGTTCCTTGACTGTATCCCACACTTCGATTCGCGCTTCAGGATCAAGTCCAGTCGTTGGTTCGTCAAGAAAAATAACTGCTGGCGCCCCAATCAAACTCATCGCGATATCAAGCCGGCGCTTCATCCCGCCTGAATACTGATCTGCCCTTTGGTTTGGCGCATCAGTCAGGCTAAATCTTGCAAGTAGATTGTCAGCAACTTGAGCGGGATTGGAAACACCACGTAATTTGGCGATCATTATCAAGTTTTCCCTCCCAGTCAGCATACCGTCTAAAGCTGCGAACTGCCCTGTCAAACTGATACTTTGACGAACATGATCTGGTTGACTCTGTACATCAAATCCACAAATACTTACTTCACCGCTATCTTGCTTCATTAGTGTCGAAAGGATGTTGACCGTTGTCGTCTTTCCCGCTCCATTTGAGCCTAGCAGCGCGAAAATTTCTCCACGCTGCACCTCAAAATCTACCCCTTTTAAAACTTCCTTGTCTTTAAAGGATTTTTTCAAGCCTTTTACAGAAATCACTGCATGACTCATACTTTTTTCCTCCCTATAAAAATGTTTTGCGAAGACTATTTATTTACCTCTATCTATTTAGTATCACTGATATTCTGTATTACTTAGTACCGAATTAAAAATATAACTGAATAGCTATGATGGCAATTCATATGTGTAACCAGCTAATCAGTCGGTACTACTTATTCCATTTATTTTTTTCTCAATTTCTTCATAATACTTTCATTCAAATCTTCACGATACTTGGAGACGTAAGTTTTAGCATTTGCCACTAGTTCGTCAGCAAAGGAAGCCACGTCATCCCCAGTAATGTCAAGCACTTGTCTTCCTTCCGCTGCACCCGCTTCGAACAAATCGATTAATTCATACTGTATGTGTAACATATCCATCCCGTTACCCGCTGAAAAATTCCACATGTAGTTTTGAATTTTCTTAAATACAAATTGGTAGTCCTCTGGCAGAGCCTCAACTCGTGCCATCATCATTTTGTACTCTTTTTTATCACCAATTAACTTTTTGAACATTTCTAACATCTTATTTTCCTCCTTTTTTATAAAACCGAACAAGAAATTCTCAAAATATCGGCCGAAACATTTTATATTATGAGGCTAGTTTGACTTCAAGACGTTAATTTTTGACGATACAAAATCCCATTTTCTCCAAAATAATTCAAGCTCCTGACGGCCAGCTTCATTTAATGAATAAAACTTACGAGGCGGCCCCATATCTGATGGTTTCTTTTCAATATTCACAAGCTTTTTCTTCTCTAATCGTACGAGGATGGTATAGACCGTTCCTTCCACGACTTCGGTAAACCCAAGATCATTCAGGTGGCGAGTAATCTCATAACCATACGTTTCACGGCGGCTAATGATTTCCAGCACACACCCTTCCAGTGAACCTTTCAACATTTCAGTTAAATTTTCCATGTTCTGATCCTCCTTTACCCCCTATTCTGTCTGACTTATATTCAGTATTACAGAGTACTAAGGCGAATTTTTTACTGAACCGTTTTTGTGAATCTGAACTATTCAGTATCACTTATTACATCTATATTGTATGACTAAGTAGTTATGGATGTCAACTTTATTTTCAAAAAAATTAAAAATCCGCTTTACCCTAACCGGATACAGCCTACTTTTTTTATTGTAAGGACCATCACACTAGCAAAACAGAACTGATTCAAAGTGTAATTTAAATCAGCTCTGTTTTATTGTTTTTATACCGATATATCTTGTTTTTTCACGATACAAATTGTTTCTCACTACCATTCCCATTGCATATAAAGCATAAAGGCAAGTGCGGTCAGAGAAAATTTCCAGAGATTATCCGTACATGATACGAGCCCCTAAAATACAATTCTGTTAGAAATCTGTTCTCTATATTCTCTTTTATTTTATTTCTGATAGTTGATTAGCAACACTATCTAAAAATTTTTCTACCTTTTCTTTTGATGTATCCGGCGCATGATAACCGATCGTAAATGTAAGCCTTCCATTATAAGAGCTTGCTCCCATTGAAAAGAATGGTGCATACATAATAGGTGATGCCATATACCCGTCCTCAGCTTGAATTTGACCAAACTGAATAGGTTCCTCAGCAATCACTCCCAAATTTGTCAGTAATGGCAACGCCATCCCCATCTGTACAGCCTGTTCATATTGCTGATTATACATTTCCTTCACTGTAGATAGCTTCATTTCTGCCAGTAACTCCATTCCTGCTGCTGAAGAAAGACCTGGATTTTGAGACTTTATTTTATCCATTGATTGTTTAACTCGAACAAGAGTCTGCTTAAATGTTTCATCGTCTTCCATTTTAATCACTGGCATTTCCATACCGGATAAGTTGCAAATAGCACCAGTTGTATTATTAGGCAGATATCGACGTAAATCAATTGTCAAACCAATCATTTTTTCTGCAGTACGAGGTTCTGCATACACAGTGAAATGTGATAAAACTCGGAAGTAAGCAGTCATGATTACATCATTCAAGGTAACCTGTTGTGCTTTTGTCCATTGGGTTAAACGTAGAGTTTGCTTATGGCTCAATCGCCGTACGGACATTTGGGGAAATTTATTTTTGTTAGGTTGAGATGGAAAAGACCATAACGATGCCTGTTGTTCTTGGTTAGGTCGATACGCACTTTTTATGTCCGATATTCCAGCGTATTTGAATACATGTGATTGATCTCGACAACTCTCATTTCCCTCATCAAATTCCTTTATAATTTGCTTCTTAGACCGTCCCAATGAAAGGTGAGTATATATTGTTCCAAGCAATTTTATATATTCCTTGACTCCTGCACCATCTGAACATAGATGAGACAATTTCACAACTAACATATCTATTGTAGTGCCCCGTAATAATTTCGTTTGAACCATAGGCCCCTGAATACGATCACCAGGTTCCTTAATAAAATCTATTGCCATTATTTCAAGTTCTTGATTATTTCCTTCTACAAAAAAGCAAATAGATGAGTTAGTGTCAGATGAATGTTCCTCCCAGTAAGGAATATCATTTTCTACAAACCGGCTGTTCAAAACTGGTTGCAATTGCAACGTTATCCTTACTGATTCTTCAAGTATTTCCTTGGATATACCTACAGGAAAATAAAGAACTGCATTAATTTGTTGATCTGCAGAATAAAGACCTAATACATAATTCATTCGATCTTGTGGTGTTACTGAATACTTTCTTTTCTCCATAATTCCGTCCCCCTTTAGGACTTTTTGTATAACCCTATTTTCCATATGCTTGTAATTTTTCTAGTCATTTTTCTTCAAGAGCTAATAACGCTTATTTTTCGAATTTTTAACGAAATCATCTTCTCCGTATTGGTTTCATTCTTTTTACAGGTGATATATTCATTATTTTATTGTTATCAACACTGCCTAACCTTACAATAAAACCAAACGAAAATAAATTAAGTTTACATATACATAAACATTTTATTATAACGTCTATAAATTATCAATACAGCAAATAAATCATTTTTATGTCTGTCAATAAAAAACAATATATTCAAGATCCACTTCATAATAAAAGATTGATGTGCATGTAAATGTACCCATATCACTTTCAAAATAAGAATGAGAATTTTTTCAACAAAAATAAGATGCAGTTATTGATTTTACAGTAAAAAAAGCCCCTCCATTTTGAAAATGCGCAATCAAAATGAGTAGGGCTATTTCCAATTTAAATTTTATAAAAGAATGATTATCATAAATAATATTTTACTTTTTAGTCTACCTTATTATTTTCAATCCATTTTCCTAATAAATGAATGGATTTTATTCCTATAATTTGAGGTGGTATCGTTGTTTTTTTAAAATAGAAAGCTGATTTTCAAATCAAATGAAAAAGAGGTAAAATTATAGATATTCATGTAGAAATTTCGTTTTGGGGATACTTAAAATCTTAAGGTGATGGGCATGTGGTGTTATACTTTAAAAGCTCTATAAATTTTATAGATATAGCGATTTTCTTTATTAATAATCATTTGTATGTGCGTTTACTCACACACATACAAATGATTTATAAAGCCACAATTAAGTGAAAACATCTTTTCCGTTACGATAACATCATAGCCATGTCTTCTGCTGCATTTGTAATTAGTTTTAAACCAAATGTTTCTTGTAATACATCAAGCACGCCAGGTGAAATAAATTCAGGAGCCTTTGGACCGATGCGAATATCTTGAATTCCAAGACTAAATAGCCCGAGTAAAATGGCAACCGCTTTTTGTTCAAACCATGATAGCACAATACTTACTGGCAATTCATTCACTTCACATTGGAAAGCATCAGCTAATGTAGCTGCTATTTTCACTGTAGAAATGGAATTATTACATTGTCCTAAGTCGATGTAGCGCGGAATCTCGGTACCAGGTACAACACCGTAATCCACATCATTAAAGCGGAATTTCCCGCAAGAAGTTGTTAAAATAACTGTTTCTGGCGGAAGTGACGTTGCTAATTCACGATAATATTCTCCACCTTTTCCCGGTGCATCACAACCGGCAATAACAAAGAAACGCTTTATCTTCCCCTCTTTTACTGCATTAATAATTTCCGGAGCTAATGATAATACTGTATTATGATGAAACCCTGTTACTAACTGTTCATCCGACTCCATATGTACTTCTGAAAGTTCTAGTGCTTTTTGAATCAATGGTGTAAAATCATCATTTTCAATTTTTTGTACACCCTCTAAACCTGCAATGTCATATGAAAAGAATCGATCAGAGTATGATCCTTTAATTGGCATAACACAGTTCGTTGTAGCTAATATGGCACCAGTAAATTTTTCAAAAAGGCGTCTTTGATCATACCATGCCTTACCGATGTTTCCTTTTAAATGTTTATATTTTTTCAGTTGCGGGTATCCGTGTGCTGGTAGCATTTCAGAATGCGTATAAATATTAATGTCTTTTCCTTCTGTTTGCTTTAATAGTTCTTCTAATGCAAATAAATTATGGCCCGTAACTACAATTGCTTTACCTTCTACACGATTTTGTGTAATTTGTACAGGTTCTGGCACACCAAAATGATTCGTATGTGCCTCATCTAATAATTCCATCACCCGTAAAGCTGATTTCCCCACTTTCATAGCCATATCAATATGCTCTTGTTCGTTAAAATTAGAATTTGTTAATGTCATATATAAAGCTTCTTGTGTTGTAGCATCTACAAATCCATCCGTATACCCTAGCTGAGCAGCATGTGTGCGATAAGCTGCAATTCCTTTTAGCCCAAACACAATCGTATCTTGTAGACTCGCAATCGTTTCATTCTTCCCACAAACACCCATTACTTTACATCCGCCTGTTGGCGTTTGTTCACATTGATAACAAAACATATCATCCCACCCTCTCCCAATCATTCATTACACCTTAAGCATAATACCCATTGAAAAAAAGTGATGTGATATCAATCACAATAATATATAAAGATTTGTGACAGTTCATATTGTTGACATAATATTTTTATTGACACTAAAAAATAAGCATTAGTGTGCACACATCTTTCGATACTTTTAAATAGCTAATTAATTTGGAGAAATATATAAAACGAAAAAAATTTTGAGTCCCATGTACAAATAGTTGCAATTCATTACATATGAAAATAGACATACAAATACGCTCTTCTTTCTATCATTCAATAGAAAGAAGAGCGTATTTGTCATTTTAAGGAACTATCATTTTTTTTATTAAAGCCTTCATTGTAAACCTCTTTATTTACAATACATTTACACTATCTTAACATTACTTACATTATTTATATGATATATTTATATAGAAGCTACTTAAGAAATTTCATATACATTTTATCTTTATGATCTCTAATCTAATCAATAAAAAGATCATGTTATATTTTTATAACAGGGGTGAATTACGATGACTGAAACTTTAAAAACACTTATAATGCTTGATGCTACTTACGTTGTTATTGCAATTATGACAGTACTAGTATTTGTATACTTGGAATTAAAATCTCAGTAATATATGCTGACGTAATCGACAGATTCAGCATTTAAATATAGTTAGAAGAAAGAAAGGAGAAAATTATTTCTCCTTTCTTTTGTATTTCTACAATTTCTTATTTTAATAAATCCAATGTATGTAAAAGTAATCCCTTGTCTCCTACTTCTCCATGACCAGGTACTACCGAATTTATATTTCCATATCGCTTCAGCACATTCTCAATCGATGTAGACCATTCATTTACATACGCATCCGCAACATTTCCTAAATCTTTAGCTTCCGCAGATTTTACTAAACAGCCTCCAGCTAAAATTTGATATTGTGGCAACCAAACAACAATATTATCTTCTGTATGTCCTTTCCCTGGATAGAACGTTTCTACTTTTGTATTGCCAAACTTCAAACTCGTAATTATTTGTAAATCTCCAAGCGGCTCTTCATATCCACTGTTCTTTGCTAGTTCTGCGGTTAATGCTGTACTATGCGCTTTAATTCCTCTTTCTTTCAACGTTTTTATTCCGCCAATTCGATCAGCGTGCGCATGTGTAATAATGACATCCGTTATGCGCTTCTGAAATTTCTTTTCTACCATTTCCATTAGTTCCTTCGTTAATTTGTTATCCCAAGAAGAATCAACAAGCACTAGTCCTTTAGTAGTATTAAGAACTAGACCGTTCGAAGGAACTGCTTCTCCATTAAAATAACCTAACTCCGTATGAACCCATACATTCTTGTTTAACTGAGATATTGAAATGGTTCCCGTCTCATTTTTTATTACTGTTTTCTCTACCTTTTGTGATGCTTGTACAGAAGAAATTGTGCTAACAAATTGAATTGTTCCTAGTAAACCTACACATAATCCTACTTTTAACAACGTATTCTTTTTCATGTTATCAACCCTTTCTTTCAAGCTAAATAGTTATTACCTATATTAGACAATTTATCTCAAATGTTTGTTCCATCTTCATTTGCATACTTTTATGTAATTAACAAAAAAGCGTACAAAATTTTGTACGCTTTAAAACTTAATCTTTCATTCCATAATTCTCAAACTCTTCCTCATTCCCATAAAATACATTCAAATCAATATACTTTTCTTTTCCATTATAACCGCTTAATCTCCCGCGGTTCGTGTATTGCCAAAACGTCCATTTTCTCTCATCAGATAAACTCGGTTTTGTAAGAACACTACGAATCCATATATTACATTTTGGATACGCATCCTTTATATATAAATCATACGCCTCTTGCGTTGCATACAATATTACTTTCTTATCGTAATGTTTTTCTAGCATTTCAATCATGACCGCCAACTCTTTCGTAACATCTTCACGCTTAGGCGGATTATCTTTTTTGTTAGCGTAAAACTCAACATCAATCACGGGTGGCAGTGCTTGTTTATATTTTGGAACAGTTCGTATAAATTGCTCTGCTTGTGTTTCACCCTTACTATCGAAACTAAAAAAATGATACGCTCCGATGCGCATATCTGTCTTATTCGCATTCCTCCAATTTTTCGAAAAGTACTCATCCACAAACGAACTTCCTTCAGTCGCCTTTATAAACGCAAACTTCATATTTTGCTTTTCCAACTCTCTCCAATCTATATCCCCTTGATACGATGCGACATCTACACCTTTTATTTCATACTTATCAGCACTTATTTGATTCGGAATGAATATGCCTTGAAAAACTAAGTAAACGACAACACTTATTACACTAATTAAAGTAAAGATTCCCCCTATAAAAAGCTTCTTTTTCATTCATATCACCCATCTTTACAAATTAAAATTCTACTTACCATTCACGCTTTTTATTAATTTTCATTTTTTCTTTAAACGCCTTCTCTAAATCAATATTTAATTTATTTGCTAAATCACATACATTCCAAATTACATCAAACATTTCTAAACCGATTTCTCTTTTCGCATCTTGTATTGTATCACGCTTTAATATGACTTCCGCCAATTCACCTAATTCCGCCATCGTATATATCGTACGCTCTTCAATTGTTGTATCTTGAAATCCTTTTTCTTTACTGAAATTTGATACATACTTCTGAAACTCCACAATATTCATACTTAATCTCCCCTCATTACCAATACTCTATTTTTCTATTACACTTAAAACCAAATTTATATTTTGTTAAATTATAACATTCGGACTATAATTTATTTATAGCCCATTAACGGAGGTGTTTGCAATGACTCTCTTCGCTTCACCAACATTATTTATAGTAGCAATCATTTCATTTGCACTAGCTTATTTCATCGGAGTAAAGCAGTACACTTGGCTCTTATCAGGATTCAACGAACGCCGCGTGCCTGATAAAGTGAAACTATCAAAAATAGTAGGTCTTTATAATTTAATTGCTGGTGTCATTGCGACAATCGGTAGTGTCTTCACTACGCCTAATGTCACAATCGTTATTCCTATCACTCTAATTGGACACTTTATAATCGCGGCTTATGTAAATACACGCATGGTGCAGTAAAAAAGATCACCCAAATGGATGATCTTTTTTATAATTTATCAACATATTGCTTCGCTTCTAGTAAGGAAAAACTAAAAGCTTCTCTTACTCTCTTAACTGCTGTAATTTTTTTGCCTTCTTCTACAAGCTGGCGTAGTTCTTTATTAATTTCAGGTTCTCTTTCTATAATTCCCATTTCTTTCGTAATTAATTGTAATCTATCTTCAATTCTCTTTAAACGCGCATCATTTTTCTTTTCAATTGTAGTTAATTTTTCAGCGATATAAATGAAACCAACAGCTACTATCAGTATAACCATCCAGAATTCCATGAATGTTCCCCCCTTACTAACTTTCATTTACTTTATTTCACTAACTTATGTAAATTTTACCACAATACACATTTAATGTATAATATCACTATATCAAACTGTTAATAAAACCTATTATTTTAGGGGGACACTTTATGAAAAGATTTTTAAATACGTTACTTCAATTTGTAGTTCTTTCAATCGTGCTACATTTGTTATTTGATATAGTTGGTTGGCTTGTTTTCAATGCACCAATTAAAAACAAACAAATCATCATTTCTTTAATAACAATCTCATGGGTTATGTACATGTACCGAGACAAATTTTTTCAAAAGTTCACTTCAAACTAACAAAAAAAGAAAACACTTCATTGGTGAGGTTGTAAAAACGTTATCCTTATAATGAAAATAAAGAAGCTGTTCCTTCCAGCTTCTTTATCTATATAACATTTTTCGCAACAATTTTTATATGTTCTGGTGCGATAATCTCCGTTATACTTTCTTGGAAATCTTCCCGCAACATTTCTTCCAAATGTTCTAACTGCACTTCAACATGAGTGCATTCTAAATTATGTATATTTAACAGTGCATAATGATCTTTTTTCTTAATTACTAAATATTGATTTTCCTCTGTCACAAGTACAGAACCTAATCGGACTCCTAGTAAGCGTTGATCATCAAACTTCATAATTACTTCTCCTTCCCTCATATAAACAAAATTACAATGAAAATAATTACATTTATGGAAAAACACACTTATTTAGACTATATCATAATTTACTAAAATAGAAATATCTTTTTCTGTTTTAATAAAAATCCCTATTTTTTCATATATTTCGATACAAAAAACTTTCTCAACATTAAATTTGAATTTTCAGTTTTTAATCCTATGAAAATCTATTATAATAAAGTTAATAAATGTTTGACCTCTCCTAATTCATGTACATATGGATGATCAGTAGTTATTGCTACTGATCTATTTTTTTGATTTCAGAAAGTACATACTCTGCATCCTTTCCTACACCACAAATAAGTGCGGAACCCCTTTGAGATTGCCATGGTAAACCGATATAATACAATCCTTTTACTGGACTGATTCCCTTTATATGATTAGGAAATCCTTTCTCATTCACTGCCTGTTCAATTTCAATCCAATTATAATTTTGAACAAAACCAGTTGACCATATAATGCTTTCTGCACTATAAGTATCACCATTCTGAAACATAATGTTATTTCCTGATGCACTTACTACTTTTTCTTGCAGTTTGATTGCTCCATTACGAATAAGTTTCTTACCTTCAAAACCGAAAATAGGGTCCTTTCTCTTCTGAAACCATCTTCCCCTCTTTGTATTTATTTCAGCGTACAATAAACCCACTTTTTCTAGCAGATTAAAAATACTTTTTCCAAAAAGTTGTAACGGTAAAAACGTTAAAGGATGACTAATAGACACCGTAACTTCATGAGTCTTTGCCAGTTCTACTGCAATTTGCATTCCTGAATTCCCACCACCTACTACTAGTACTTTTCCCTTAGGAATTTGTGATGGTGATTTATATTGTGATGAATGTATTTGAAAAATATGTGATGATAGATTTGCTGAAACTGAGGGAATAAACGGTTGCTGAAAAGCACCTGATGCGATAATAACTTTTTTCGTTTGTAAAATTTCTGTAGGAGTATGTAATTCAAATATTTCTTTTTCTTTCTTTATTTTTAGAACTTCCGTTTGTAATTGTACCGGTAATTGAAAATGTCTTGCATATTCTTCTAAATAAGTTGCAATTTCATCTTTATATGGAAATTCATTTTTTTCACCTATTAACGCCATACCCGGCAAGCTACTGTAAGACCTTGGGGTAAAAAGCTGCAAAGAATCATATCGATTTCTCCATGAATCACCAACTCGTTTTCCTGCCTCAAGTAATAAAAAATTATGCCCTTCTTGCTTCAAGTAATATCCCATTGTTAATCCAGCTTGACCCGCCCCAATAATAATTAGATCTTTCATTCTAATCCCTCCTCTTCTTAAACGCATGAATACTTGTTCATATATTCATACGTTTCCATAATCATAACATTTTCTTTTTATATGATTCAATATCTACTCAAAATAAAAAAGAGCAGTTCACTGCTCTATGAACTACTCTTCATTCCATTTCTACAATTTTTCCTCGTATAGTGTAATTCTATTTGAAAACGGATCAATTACGGTTAATTCAATTGTACCCCAAGGTGTTTTTTCTATATTCGGCTTCGAATAAGCATATTCTTTACTTAATACTACAGAATGATAATCCTTTACATCATCTATTTTGATCCGAATCGCACCACCTGGTGAGGCATCACCATGATGTTCTGATAAATGTATCACAGCATCCTGTAACGAAATTTGCAAATATAATGGCATATTTTCCTCATACCGATGTTCCCAATCCAGTTTAAATCCTAAAAAACCTAAGTAAAATAGTTTTGCTTTTTCAATATCAAAAATTCTAAATATAGGTGTTATCATTTATACTCTCCTCCTATTTATAAACATCTGCTGCCAATTCTCCCAAAACTTCCACGTTTACTACTTCAAAACAACCATCATTCTTCTTTATTATCTCTTTATCACAAAAAACATTTAATGTGCGCAACAAATGCCGATAGCTCGTTCCTAACAATTCCGCTGTTTCCGTTAAATTCCCACTAAATACAATTCTATTTCCGTGCTGTACTGCCCGTTCTCCTGCTGCTAACATGTAACTCGCAAGTCTATTTTCAAGCGGATACAATAAATTAATTGTACTATTTTTTGAAAGTCGATTTAACTTATGTGCTAACGATCCACAAATACATCTTAAAAATTTCGCATCATGAAATAGCTGA
The DNA here is from genome assembly GCF_056738645.1 of Bacillus sp. PK3-067. Taxonomy (NCBI): domain Bacteria; kingdom Bacillati; phylum Bacillota; class Bacilli; order Caryophanales; family Bacillaceae; genus Bacillus; species Bacillus sp. PK3-067. The sequence goes on from NZ_CP096490.1 coordinate 3,435,059, forward strand.
TTTCTCACTTTTCCTAATGGTAAACCAACACAATATGAATCTGCCATTACTTGTACATTTGAAGTAATCCTTTGGGAATGAATTAACTCTACATCTCCAAGTAACTGCAAACTATCATAAAAACACAGTAATACGGATTTCCCGTTACTTAATGTGTTAAACGCTTTCGCTTTTCCTTCAACAAAGAAATATAAATAATCTATCTCTTCATTTTCTCTACAAATAAACTCATTCTTTTTAAAAAATATAAGTTCCATATATGGCTTCATATCATGACTAAAAAATGAATCAATATTATTTTTCTTCATATACTCTGCTAATTTAATAGAATTACATACTTTCTTCATAGTTCCCCACCTTTACAACTCATCCCCATTGTAATCAAAATTTTCTTCTTCCACTATGACATATGTCATAACAATACACAATTTCAGCATGATACAGTCATTACAAATATGAAATACAAAGGGGATATTACATTGTATAACTTTCTTTCTGTCTTTATTGGTGTGCTCATCGCCGTTATGCTTCCATTGAATGGAATTTTATCTGAGTTAATTGGCAAGTACACAGCAAGCGTGGTCATTCACCTTGTCGGTTTAATTGCAGTTATCTTCATTTTAATCATAAACAAAAATAAAATTCGTTTCGATAAAAGTATTCCACTTTTTTTATATAGCGCTGGAGCGATTGGAGTATTCACTGTTCTTTTTAACAATATAAGTTTTTCCGTCCTTGGTGCTTCTATTACGATCGCATTAAGTTTACTCGGTCAATCTATTGCTTCCATCGTTATTGATCATTTCGGCTTATTAGGAATGAAAGTTGCAAAGTTTGAAAAGAAAAAACTAATTGGATTATGTTTCATCTCTTCTGGAATTATAATCATGACAATTTATTAATGGGGGCAAGAAAATGTTATATATTACGATCGCTATTTTAGCTGGTGTTTCTATCGTTGTTGCTAGAATTATTAACGCGAATTTAGCAAAGGAAATTGGAAACTGGGAAGGCACGTTTTTCAATTATATTACTGGATTATTTTTCTCTATGTTATTTTTAATTTTCAGTTCAGATTCATTGTATATCCCTATTCATAAGTTGCAATCTATTCCTATCGCCGTATACTTAGGCGGATTAGTAGGAGTTATCGTTATTTCATTATCCAACTATATTACTCCTAAAATATCAGCCTTTTATTTAACATTACTCATCTTTATCGGACAATTATTTGCGGGGACTATTATTGATTTCTTCCTGACAAATGAACTCTCAATTGGTAAAGTTATCGGTGGCATTTTCGTATTAATTGGGCTCACTTACAATTTACTCATAGATCGCCCGATAAAAACTGTGAAGCATAACCAAGTTCAACTATAATACTTTATGCTTACCTATCATATATTAATAGAAAAGCTCTTCACACGAAGTAATAGAGAGGAGAAAATCCTATTAAAAAATTTATTTTATTGCTAGGTAGCGTATTAATTCTTTCTGGAATTGCATGGTTTATAAACTCGGGAAAATCTATTCAAGATCTCTATACTGCAAATAAACCGAAAAAGAAAGCTACTATTATTTCAAGCTCGCGAGATCCAAATGAGCCCCCTGTTTTTTTAGGAAAACAGGAAATAAAAGATATACATGTAGAATCAATTAAAACAAAACAGGATATCTTTCTCACAAAAACAGATGAATTAAAAACGTTTATTAACAGTATGAATACCGCAAAAAAAGGTAAATTAACATTAGATGAAGAAGGATCAGACTTAATAGATTGTGATATGTGGATTACTTTCGAGGATGGAACTTATAAAAAATATTTCATATGGGTAGTTGATCATCACAGCAGCGAAGTGATGATTGCTCAGCAAGATACTCCTGATGATGTAAAACTTACGTACTATCAGTTAAACGAAGATAGTTCAAAAAAAGTTTATAATTTATTTAAAAAAATTATTTAAACGAAAAAGTCATGAGCACGCGAACTCATGACTTTTTGCACTATATATACTCAGGGAACACTCTACAACCCTTTTCCTGCTCTATATCATGACCAAAGAAAACAATTGGTTTCTCTTTCGCCACAACTCCTTTTAAACGTTTGATTGAAGATAAAGCTAATTCTGGATCAAATCCTGCGAACGGCACTTCATCTTCAAAATTCTCTTTCGTGTACGATGCATCAATTGTTAATAAAACTGAACCGGATTGCTCCGTCTCAATGAATAACGACTGATGGCCTGGAGAATGACCTGGCGTATACAATAATTGAACACCTGGTACCACTTTATAATCCCCTTCAATAATTTTGTAGTTCAAATGCGGTAATATACATTCTTTCATATATTCTTCTCTATGAAGTGCTGCCTCATATTCCGTTCGCTGCACAATAATCGGTGTATTTGTAAAAGCACCGTTTCCTCCTGCATGATCAAAATGTAAGTGAGAACTAATAATATATAAAAGGTCGTCCGGCTCATACCCTACACGCTTTAATATATTCACGATTCTATCTTCTTCAGTCATTTTCGGTAAAATCTGTCCTTCAACAAATGTACCGTTAAAAAGCCCTTCATTATTAACTGCACTTTCTGGCATACCTGTATCTACTAAAATAGGCCCCTCTTCTGTCTCCAAAAGATAACACCATACAGGTAAGTTCAATAAATTCCCCGGCGCGAGTGTACCATTAACAGAAGAATGATCTAACATACAACGACCTGCTGGGATGAAATAAAGCTTCTTTACTGTCATTATGTATCCACCTTTACATTTAGTTTGGGATAAAGTAATACAATAAAAAATTCTTCTTTTTAGAAATAAACTCCTTCTAGACTATCAGTACAGCTTACATAACAATGAAACATTAACACCGATTAACGCTGAAAACTTAAAGAAAGCACATGCACTACTTGAAAGCGGGCACACCATTGGGAAAATCGTATTAGAGAGATTTTAATCATGATAGTGACAGATAGTATGTGAAACTATATTAACGATTTTTCGAATATATCTATCATAACGTACAATATATCAACGATTTTTCAAATATATCTATCATAAATCAAATTATATCAACGATTCGTCAAGGTATATCGATTTATCGACAAATAGCAACAATAAGAAAAGGCTGTTCCAGATGAACAGCCTTTTCTTTATTTACTTGAAATCTCTTTATTATTTTGAACGTCTAACGGAGCTCGCTTTCCTATTCCGAAAGCATAGAAACTAATTGTAACGATAGCTAAGAAAATAATACCTACAACTAATGAAATACGAGTATCATCGTTAAACCACATTCCGATTAATACCATAATTAAAAAGGCAATCGTTAAATAGTTTGTTACAGGAGCAAATGGCATTTTGAATGGATGATCTTTCATCTCTGCTCCCTTTTCTTTTCTAAAATTAATTTGACTAATTAAAATGACAAACCATGGTACCATACCAGGAAGTACACTCGCACTATATACATATACGAATAAATTTTTCGGTGCGATGTAACTTAAAACAACACCAACCGCCAGACCGATAATTACGCCAACTGTACCAAATAAAGGTACACCATTTCCAGAAAGTTTCGTAAAATATTTCGGTGCTTGTCCATTTACACCTAACGTATAAAGCATACGACCAGCACTATAAATACCACTATTACAACCAGACATTGCTGCTGTAATAACAACAAAGTTAATAAGTCCAGCTGCTGCCGTAATACCAACCTTCGCAAAAGTTGCTACGAACGGGCTACCAATTGTACTTAATTGATCCCACGGATACACAGTTACAATAACGAAAATAGCACCGATGTAGAAAATTAAAATACGCCAAATTGTACTTTGAATCGCTCTTGTAAGTGTCTTCTTTGGATCCTTCGCTTCACCAGCAGTAATACCGATTAATTCCACACCTTGGTATGCACCAACTACAAGTGATAATGCAAAGAAGAATCCTGAGAAACCACCTGTAAAGAAACCGCCATTTGACCAAAGATTAGATATGCCAATCGCTTCTCCGCCGTTACCAATTCCAAAGAAAATAAGGCCAAATCCCGCAATAATCATTAATAGAATCGTAACGATTTTAATCATCGCAAACCAAAATTCAAATTCACCAAATGACTTAACTGAAATTAAGTTAGCTGCACCAAGAATAACCATTGCGATTATACCTGGTATCCAAGCTGGTAAATCCGGGAACCAATATTGCATATATGCTCCAACCGCGATAATTTCTGACATCCCAACGATAACCCACTGGAACCAGTTACTCCACGCTGTCATATAACCAGCTAACGGGTGAATATACTTATGACCGAACGTCGCAAATGAGCCTGTACTTGGCTCCATATACAACATTTCTCCCATGGCACGCATGATGAAGAAGATAAAAATACCTGCAATGGCATAAGCAAGCATTACTGACGGACCTGTCCATTTAATTGTGCTGGCTGACCCCATAAACAAACCAACACCAATCGTTCCGCCTAAAGCAATCATTTGAATATGACGTGCTTCTAAACCTCTTTTCAATTCTTTGTTTGCCACTTCACTTCCCCCTCTTAGATGATTCATAGCCGCATTTTAACACAAGATGCTTTCCCCTAATTCCTTTCGGCCCTGAAAATGATGAAGCAAACGTCATTTTACACTAGCTTTAAAGCTATCCTAAAATCGTTTTGCGCTCCTAATAAAATTCTCAAAACCTTTCATCTTCCAATATTCTATAAATCTTAAAATTACTTACCTTATATTAATTCATTAATCTGAAAAATTCAATTATTTTTTCAATAAATCATTATACATAAGTCTGATTAATTTTTAACTAAATTAACAATAAAATACATATATTCAATATGATTCCAGCATGAATATTATTACAATATAAATAACCGAGGAAAGTATATCTTCCTCGGTTTCATACTGCATGTACTTTAATATCTATATCTGATAACGTCATTTCCATTTCTACTAACATTTTCAAACTTTATTTTCGTGGTTTCTGAACGCTCCATTAACATCTCACCCCAAAATATAATATATCAGTAAAATTACATACCATATACATCCTTCGCACAGACTTCCTTATCAAAACGAACAAATTTACTCTGTACTTCCATTCCAGCTGCTTCATATACGCGAGGTGCACCTGTAATATTTTCAGAATCTACATTTAAATGCACTTTTGAAATCCCTTCTTCGTATAATTGACCGAATGCATGATGTAACAGTGCTAATCCCAATCCTTGTTTCCGCTTAGAACGCCTTACACCTAAGTGAGTAATTTCTGCTTTATTGTCAGCACCCTTTTTACTAAAGACAAAACCAACTACTTCACCCTCAACCATCGCTAATGACCATAATGTAGGATGAAATCCCTCTCTTTCTGTACGCTGTAAAAACTCTTCTAACGTAGAAGATTTCGAATTCCAGTGGTCTGCGAAGGCTTCATTAAAAGCTTGATGTAATCTCTCATCATCTACACCAGGTATGTAATGTCGCACTGTAACACCATTTGGCCAGATTGCTGATGGAATATTTTTCTTTAATTCAATCCCCATTCCCCACCAAATACGAGTTGGAATAAACCCGGATTCCCCTAATATTTTTTCCTCATAGGAATTATTTGCTTGTGTTACAATCGTGCCATTCAAGCAAGATGAGTTACTAACAAGATCCGTAGCACGCCCTTCAAGCTTTGACCATATTACTTGTTCAATGCCTTGATTCATATAATTAGGATGAATAAGTACAGCAGATGGAAACTGCCCTTCATTCCCTGTCAAAATTCCATAAGCGATTATTTCTTCTCCATTCATAACAACATAAGAGCTTTTACTAACATCAATACCTTTCCATGAATTAGTTATATCCTCTACCGTTGTATCAATTTCCCCATAAATAGCTTGATCATAAATCTTACATAAATTGAAAATTTGTAGTAAATCTTCTTGTGAAGTTGCTTTAACGTTTAGACCGTTTACTAAGTTCTGCATACAATTCACCTCATTTTAATTAAAAATTCAAATCTTATCGCAAAAACATTTCATAATACTACTATTTTATGAAAAATATTAATCCACCTAAAACAATCAACAATACACCCGAAAGTGGAAAACTCTTCTCTTCAATTTTTATCTTTTCCTCAATAATATCTTTAATTTTCCCCTTCATATCATCTGGACATTTTTTAAATAAAATATTAGTTGTATGTAGTGGTCTATTCAATATTCGAATTTTAACAGGAGAACCTGATAAATATATATTATTTTTCTCCACAGTAAATTCTATATTTGCTTCAATTAACCCTTCTTTCACTAACATATTCACCCGGCTAGAAGATAGATTAAATACTGTATAATCGTTAAAAGCTAGTCCTCTAATATCGAAATGTGAGTATACGAGAACTAAAGCTATAAACAACAAAACAAGTACAACTATTGTTTTCACTAATGAAAGTTGATTTAACATATAAGAGGATATTGTCATATAAGCACAAAAGAATGCCATTAAATTACAAAGATAGTGGTTTACAATGAAAGTTTTTCTTGCAACGATAGTAAGTCCGGAAATGATTAGTAGCGTGCATACTAGATTCATTAACATATTTCCCCCTCCCAAAAACTATAACTATACAATTTTGTTATATTTTAACATTAATTACATATTCATACCTATAATTACTTTCATAAAATATAAAAGAGTCTCATTAAAAAATGAGACTCTTTTACAATTTCATATTTAAATCGATTTCGAAGTTTGCTTACCAAAGATAAATATCCTAGTAAACACTGCCATTATAACTACAATAACTAGAAAATAAAGTGGCATCACCAGTAACGAGCCCGTATGCAATTGACTCATTCCCCAAATTGTCATCGTTACAATTACATAGTATCCTAAGCTAAACAACGCTCCAGCTGTACCAATGACATCTTGAAAATCTACTAACGCTAAACTTAAACAATTAGGCAATGCTACTCCAATTCCTAATAGCAATATAAACATCGCTATTAAAAATACAACCATATATATTACATTCGGATTTGATCCCACAAACGTAATAACAGATAAAAGGATAGCTCCTCCTGTCATTATGAGACAACCGATATATATAATTTTCTCTGGTTTATAAGTAGCAAGTAAACGTTTTGAAATTTTCGCTCCAACAATAGAAGCAGATGCAACAACAATTCCTAGAAATCCATACATACTAGGCGATAATTGAAAATATTCAATAAAGATAAACGGCGCTTCTGCATAATAGCTAAATAAAACACCATTTGCTCCTCCAATTAACAGCCCATATGTTACCACTTTCGGATTTGTAATTAACCTCTTCAAGACTGAAAATACATTTATTTTATTCGTTACTGAGCCCGTTTTTGTTTCAGGAAGAGAAACAAACGTATACAGAAAAATACCGATACTCATAACTACTAAACTTAAAAATACTATTTTAAATCCAAACATTTGATCAAGAAAGCCACCAATTAACGGTCCTATCGCTGGTGTAAAAGCAATGACTGCCGAGATTTGAGCAAACATAACATGCCTCTTATGCCCTTCTACACTTTCACGAAGAATCGTTTGCGTCACAACTGATCCTGCACTTGCTCCAAACGCTTGAATAAAACGACTTACCAATAAAACTTCAATGGAATTTGCAATATAGCATAAGAAACTCCCAGCGCCATATACGACAATTCCAAGTAGCATCGCCCGGCGACGACCAATTATATCTGATAACCACCCAATAAAAAATACACCTAACGCAAAACCAGCAAAATACACACTAAGTGTTAACTGCACCTCATTATTACTTACATGTAACGCCTTTGAAATATCAGGTAACGACGGTGTGTAAATCGTTTCACTAATTTGCGGAAATGCGACAAGAACAATCATTAACAAAAGTGATGGTACTGAGACTTTTTTCATTTTTCATACCCTCCTATAACTTTGAAAATCTCAGAAATAAAAAGACTTTCCTTAGCTACGGAACAGGAGGGGCCATTATAGAAATCCGTTCATAAAACAACAAAGAAAACACCTCAATTACGTATGTTAATACTTATAGGAGGGTAATATTAACATCGATTTTTAAATATACTTTTTCAATTATATTACATACTACGTTTCTTTTACTAGTGCTCGGCCTTGGAGGATTGTTAAAAAGATAACTTGATGCAGTCACCTTTTTATGGAATAATTAGAAATAGTTTGAATTCTCAAGTTTAATTATTAAACGATAGACTAGCATATTTTAATGTCACAAGCTTACAAACTGGAGGCCTTTCGTAATGATTGAAATTTTAAGGACAGTAGTAAACTTTCTAATTTCTCTATTCTCAGGAGAATTACCATTTGTATATTATGTATGGATTATTACCCTATTCCTAATTCAAATAACCCAATCTACTCTAAACTATAAACTCTTTAACAAGAAAGGCAATTTCAGCACTTATATATCGGAAGGATTACTTGCTTTTATTATTTTATTGTTTGGAGGAATATTAGTATCTAAGTTACTTGCTTACATAATAGACGATCCTACTATTAGTATGACGAATTTAACACATTATTTTGTTTCTCTTATCATATTAACTATATTTGTCGTAATAACCTGTGTTAAAGACTTTATAGAGACATCTATAAAGAATAAAAATATATCTCTTTTGAGCTTTTTAGTAATTTCCTTAATAACAAGTATACTTTCATTCAAGTTTTTATCACCTTTAATTGAAGGTTCTTTTTCTCTTTCTAAATCTTTTATAACTACTTTAATCATTCTAGTAACTGTATCCATTCCTCTATTAATTTCCTTAGAGGATAAGTATGCAGATGAAAAGGAAACGGAAAATTTATAGCTTCTCATTTACATAAAAGAAAGAGGGAGCTCCCCTCTTTCTTTTAAATCATCCCTTTTAATATCAATCCTAAAACTGACATTATTATCGCACTAATAATAATTCGCAAAATCCAAGTAGTGTTTGTACTTATTTTTTCTAATTGCTTATTGATTGTTGCTATATCTTTCTCATTAATAGTAGTACGCGTTTCTAAATTTCGAATGTCTCTCATCATTTCTTTTTGCTCCGCCTTGAGACTGTCAATTTTAGCGTAAACATCTTCCATATATTCACACCCTCTGTTCATCTTAATAGAAAAATCTATATATATTATGAGACAACCCTCTTACCTGTGAATACATTGCGTACATCCGCGTACCAAATTATTTGTACAATCTAATTGAATTATTCATATGTTTCCTATCTTCTATATAAATCAGCGTTAAGATAAATTAAAAAAGGAATCCCTTGTTTATTTAACAACAAACAAGGTGCAATCCAACATTCGGGAGCACCTACGATAATTTCTATTGTTTTCATATTTACAACTCCATATAATCAGTATGATTTTCTGAAGAAGCCACTTTTTGAACTGCTTAAAGTATACTAATATGAATACGAAATAGCTGTATTGATAAACTCTCTAGAACAATAAATATACTGGCTGAAACCGATCTATATCCAATATTTTTTCCAGTAACATGAATGGTTATTTCTGATAAATACGTTTGTATATCATTGTTTTCAAAAATTTCATCCTCAACCTTTACAATATCTGCTTCACAATCTACTTCTTTAAAAGTTTTCAATAATTTTGTTTCCAATAAACTACAATCAAAATTCTCATCTTTTATTACGGCAAATTTAACCTTCATATCGATTTCCCCATTTTTAACAAACTAAAATCATTAAATCAATATAAATATATATTATTCTATTAAATAATTCAAAATATACGCTTCTCATATACATTATTTCCTTTCACTCATACTTTTATCATTGAGTTTTTATTCACAAATTCGTAACACATATATATGAGTTATTATGCTAAAATTAGTTTATTCACAAGAAGAAGTTATTCTTAATAAATCAATTATTTTTAATACCCTGTTTAAAGCCTTGCCCCCCTGCAAGGCTTTTTCCTATTTAACTAGAGTAGTAGTTTTCGTTATGCATCTCTCCCCTTTGTTCCTTACCCTACAAATAATACTGAATGTTTATTTTACTTTTTCAACATCCTTACTCGCTCTGTTCGAGAGCTCTTTACCAAATATTCAATCTAATGATAAAATTGACCAAATTAATATTTTCGTCCATAACTGTATCAAAAAGTACACTAAAGAAAAAATAGCACTCTCACGATTAAGTAAACGCGAGCTTTTTTCTTCTATCTACTTACTATTTAAGGTTAATAGTTTAGTAACAAGATTTAAAAATTCGACTTAAATTCATTAATGAATGGAGAGGTTTATATGAAATTAAAAGACAAAGTAGCAATCATAACTGGTGGTGCAAGTGGAATTGGCGAATCTACTGTTCGTCTTTTTATCGAAGAAGGTGCAAAAGTAGTTATTGCTGACTTTTCTGAACGTGGAAAAGAACTATCAGATGAATTGAATGCACATGGATATAATACGTTATTTATTAAAACCGATGTAACAAAAGAGGCAGATATTAAACAGCTAATTCATGAGACAGTAAGTACATACGGTAAATTAGATATTATGTATGCCAATGCCGGCGTTGCTGATGATGCACCGGCAAACGAATTATCCTATGAAAAGTGGAAAAGAACTATTGATATTAATTTGTCTGGGGTATTCCTTTCTGATAAATATTCGATTGAACAATTTCTTAAACAAGGTACAGGTGGTGTCATCGTTAACGCTGGTTCGATTCATAGTTTTGTTTCATTACCTACACCAACAGCATACTCCTCTGCAAAAGGTGGTGTGAAACTATTAACTCAAAATTTATGTACTGCCTACGCTAAATATGGAATACGTATTAACGCGGTGTGCCCTGGTTATATTGACACCCCTTTACTAGGTAGTGTTAATCCTCAACAGAAAGAATATTTAGCTTCACTTCATCCACAAGGCAGACTTGGAACACCAGAAGAAGTCGCTAAAGCTGTCTTATTTTTAGCAAGTGATGATGCTAGTTTTGTTAACGGCACAACACTTCTTGTTGATGGAGGCTATACTGCACGTTAATTTAAAAATTTTGAAGCACCCTAAAAAATATATAGTCTTCAACAAGAAAAAGCGCCATCACAAGTGACGGCGCTTTTTCTATGTAAGAGCAACTAGAAGATATCCTTCTAGCCTACTCCCATTTATAAGTCCAAAACTGTTCAAGTTGCAGCCATTTTAATGTTGCTGCATCTTTGTTTTTTATTTTTGCATGCGTGTCTTCAAGCATTGCTTCTGTTTGTGAACGGTGCGCACCTAATGCAGTTAATTTATGATCAAATACTTCACTAATGTTATTTACAACATCCGGTTCTCCTAATACTGCTTCACGATTTTTCGTAATCGCAACAGCATGAATAACTGGGCGCTCTTCTTTTGGCATACGTGATACAGCGCGAACGACAGCACGGCCAAATGCATTATGATCTGGATGTACACCGTGCTCTGGATAAAATGTAATAATTCGAGATGGATTTACTTCTTGAATGATTGCTTCAATTTTGTCAGCAACGAAATCAACATCTTCAAATTCTAACGTTTTATCATGGAAGCCAAGCATTCTTAAATCTTTAATACCCATCGCTTCACAAGCATCTTTCAATTCTTTCTTACGGATATGTGGAATCGTTTCACGGTTAGCGAATACGTTCTTACCCATGTTACGTCCCATTTGTCCTAGAGTACCACATGCATATGTTACAGGTACTCCTTGATCTGTTAATAAGCGAATTGTTCCTCCCGCAGCATATGCTTCATCATCTGGATGCGGAAATACAACAAGTACATGTCTCTCCATAAGTTTCCCTCCTTCTTACTTAAATGGTGTTAAGCTTAACTCAAGTGCAACTGCTAGACGACCTAAATTATCATGTCCAGCTAATAATAAACGCTCTTGATCGTCTACTTCCCAGTGCGTAATACCTTCAGCATATACCCAACCGTGATCCATTTTCAGACCAACTCGGTATGGATTTGTTCCAGTTATCTTCCCGCGTTCAAAACGGATAATCGCATTTCGAATGAAAGCACCAACTGTCATCATCTTTTCATTTATATGTGATGCATACGCTCCGTTTGTCGTTTCTAAATGAATATATACATCTTTATTTACAAAACGTTCAATTTCATTTTGAATAAGAGAACTATCTTTTACTATTTCCATCGGAATTCACCTCTTTAAACCATTTTACGCAAAAATAATGTAAATTGCTATCTCTATATTAGAGGACAACGCTCACTTTTCCTAATAATTTGCACTGTGTTTTTTATATTTTTTATATGATATGTAAAAAATACATTTTTTCCTTCACTTTGTTAAATAGTTTTCTTTCTTTTTTGAATTTGCTACAATATATTTTATCCCGTATTATTGCAGCGAGATACATTTCGAAAATTGAATACATAATTTAAAGAAGGTGACATGATTGGAACAGTCAGCACATGAAGTAGCAAATTGGCAATATTATTTTGCAATTGCCGTATTTTTAATCACGTACGGATTTATTATTTCTGAGAAATTGAATCGTGCTGTAATCGCACTATTCGGTGCTGCTATTATGATTATTTTTGGAGTTGTAGATTTACATACTGCTTTCACATCACATATTCAATGGGAAACGATTACCCTTTTAATTGGGATGATGATTCTCGTACATATTACGAGTCAATCAGGCGTCTTTGAATTTGTGGCCATTAAAGCGGCAAAAGCAGCTGGCGGAAAACCGATTCGCATTTTATTATTACTATCCCTATTAACTGCTGTCGGATCAGCATTTTTGGACAATGTAACGACTGTTTTATTAATCGTTCCTGTTACATTATCCATTACACGTATTTTAAAAGTAAATCCTGTGCCTTATTTGATTTCAGAAGTGCTGTTTTCAAATATAGGCGGAACAGCAACATTAATCGGTGATCCACCTAATATTATGATTGGATCAGCAAACAAGCATTTAGACTTTAACGCCTTTTTACTTAACTTAGCTCCAATCGTAATTATTATTTCTATTGTGACACTTGGCATTATTTACTTCATGTACCGTAACAAACTAAAAACAACACCTGAACAAATCGAAAAACTAATGGCATTAAATGAAAAAGATTATATTAAGGATCAAAGCCTCCTTTTAAAATCTATTTCGATTTTAGGACTAACTATTTTAGGCTTCGTACTTCATTCGATTATTCATGTAGACGCTGCCGTTATAGCGATGACAGGCGCTACACTTCTTATGTTAATCGGCGTGAAAGAACATGATATTGAAGATGTATTTGCCCACGTTGAATGGGTAACCATTTTCTTCTTCGCCGGACTATTCGTTCTCGTTGGCGGGTTAATTGATATCGGACTTATCTCTTCACTTGCAAAAGAAGTAATCGGCGTAACAAACGGTGACATCGGATTCGCAGCTATACTTATTTTATGGGTATCTGGCATCGCATCTGCGACAATCGACAACATCCCTTTTGTCGCTACGATGATTCCTCTTATTCAAGACTTAGCTACAGGACTCGGACTATCTGTCGATTCTCCGCAAATCGAAGTACTATGGTGGGCGTTATCTCTTGGAGCTTGCTTAGGAGGAAATGGAACGCTAATCGGAGCATCTGCAAACGTAGTCGTTGCTGGTATTGCAAAACGTGAAGGACATGCTTTCTCTTATATGGACTTCTTAAAAATTGGTTTACCATTAACTATTGTTGCACTCTTGTTATCACATGCTTATATATATTTACGTTATTTAATGTAAAAGTTGTATTGCATGAAATTATATCGTCAAATCCAAAAGGTTTGCAGCATCGTGCTGCAAACCTTTTTTCATCACCAAAATATACCGATAATTGCTAAACCACCTAAAATCATACCACCAATTTGTCCGATAATTGTTGGTGATAATTGAACACCTTTTCTCACTTCAACAACTGGTCTTTCGTGCCTTAGTTGCTGCACTTCACTTTGAAGTTGGTGCACACTTCCGTGTAACTCTTTAATAAGTTCTTTTAATTCGGCGACCTCTTCATTTACTGGTTTTTCCTTTTCTAAATTCATTTTGCATGACTCCTTATAAATTCAATCAACACACTGTAAATTTTCGCCAATTACCATTATATCTCCTGCATACTACATATATAATTTCGAATGTACTTTCTAAACTTGCCGCTCTATCCATTCATCCCGCAATATCCCCATAATCATACGGTCAAAACACTTCCCATCTCTTTGAACCGCTTCTCTCATACAGCCTTCCATTTCAAAACCCATCTTTTTATACAATGCAATGGCAGGTTTATTATACGAAATAACATCGAGACCGATGCGGTGTAAATTCAATTCATAGAAAGCATACTTTAGAATAAGATGTATTGCTTCTTTCCCATATCCTTTTCCTCTATCATTCGCATCTCCTATACCAATGGCTAATAAACCTGTTCTGTTATTCCACTCTATACCATGAATCGCCACAAAACCAATTAAGCGATCTTCTTGAACTGTCCTTACCATGAAAGAAACACTATTCGATCTCCGTCCTTTTAATAACCCATCACTTGCTATTTCATTTAAAGATTGCGGGAATGCTACATCTGTATCAACATTTCTTAAATACTCACTATCTTCTTGCCACATAGCCATTACTTCAGCATCTGTTTCTCTCATAGCTGATAATTTAATCGTTTTATTTCGAAAAAGATTCATTGTCATTTCAAACTCTCCCTTTTAAATAACAGGGATACTTATTTTAGCCTATTTATCCCCTTGTTCCATAAACTGTTTCATAAACGGGATACTTACAATAAGCACTGACATTGGCACATCTCCTCCATATTGAATTAACTTCATTGTATAATTTTTTATTTATTCTAACAATAACAGAAAAGCCCTCCAAATTTTGAGGGCCTTTCCTAATAGCAAAACTATATTATTTCGTAAACATTTTCTCCGCTTCATCCATTGCCATTTTGTTTCCTAAAGCAGAATAGTCAAGCCATGGTTGATCATTGATAATGTATACGTGCTTGCCTTTAACTGCTTTTAAGTCTTTCCAAATTGGTGTTTCTTGAAGTTGTTTAAATGCTGCTTTTGCTTTATCATCTCTATTTACAACAACGAAAATCGCATCTGCATCAAAGTCAGGTAATACTTCTTGTGAAATGACTTCGAAAGGACGGTTTCCATCAATTTTCTCTACACCATTTGCAGGTTGTAACCCTAGGTCTTGGAATAAAATTGGTCCCATCGGTCTTTTCGTACTAAATACACGCAATTCTTTTGCAGTAACGCGAATTGCCATTACTTTTTCGTTATTACCTAGCTCTTTATCTATTAAACCTTTTACTCGTTTTGATTGCTCTTCGTAATCTTGAATATATTTATCTGCTTCTTTCTCACGGTTTACAAGTTTACCAACTTGTTTTAAATGCTCTCTCCACGTACCTTCATCTAAATTGAAAGAATGTGTTTTTGCAATTTTTTCGTATTTCGCTACATCTTTACCAGCATATTTTTCATCAACATAAATGTCAGTTGGCTTTAATTGAAGTAACGCTTCCATATTCGGATCTGTTACAACACCAAGCTTCTTCGTATCTTTCAACTTCTCTTTAGCGTGCGGTAAGAAATCTTTTAAATCTCCACCAATAACAGAACCTACTGGTGTAATTCCTAATGCAAGTAAATCATTTGTTAAATGAATAGACATTGAAGCAATTTTTGGATCATTACTTTTTTCCGTTTTTTTCGTTGCCTCTTCATTAGCTTTCGTTTGACCACATGCTGCTAATACTAAAATACACATCATGCTAAATAAAATAGTAAGTTTCTTTTTCATATGTTCTCCTCTTTGAAGTATTTATTTTGTTTTTGTAAGTAAATAAAGAAAATACGGTGCTCCTAAAGCTGCCACTACTACACCAGCCGGAATAGAGTTTGGCTCAAATATAGAACGACCTATCGTATCTGCTAGCACTAAAATAATCATTCCGATAATGCCAGCTAAAGGAAGAAAGTGTTGATATGTAGTACCTACTAACTTCCTTGCGATATGCGGAGCAACTAAACCGATAAAACCAATTCCTCCTGCCATCGATACACTTGTGCAAGATAATCCAACCGCTGTAGCTAAAAGTAATAACCGTTCTTTTTGAACAGAAACACCAAGTCCTGCTGCTACACTATCACCTAGTGACAATGCATTTAACGTTTTAGATTTTAGCCACGCATAAGGGGTTAGTATGAAAATCCAAGGTAATAATGCAAAGACATGAATCCAATCCCTTCCCCACACGTTACCAACTAGCCATCTAGAAGCGAATGTATACGTCTCATCATTTAACTTGAGAGAGAAAAATAACGAAATTGCACTAAAGCCAGCTGAAACTGCAATACCAACGAGAATAAGTCTAATGGGAAGTAAACCTTTTGACCGATCACTCGCAAGTAAAATAATAAGAAATGCAGCTAATACTCCTCCGCCAAATGTAAATAACGGTATTAAAATGGATGCACTCTCATTAATAGAATGAAAGAGAGTAACAAATACGATAAGACCGAAAGATGCACCTGAATGCACCCCTAAAATACCAGGATCTGCAAGTGTATTACGTGATAACCCTTGCAAAATCGCACCGGAAATACCAAGACCAATACCGGCTAACATCGTGATTATTATTCTTGGCATACGATAATCATATAGCACGGTTGCACTCTCAAAATTACCATAACCCAAAAGTGTTTCAATTACTCTAAGTGGCGCTATACTCAGTGTCCCTGTATTTAAACTAATTAAAATTACAGCGATACTTATACATCCGAAGATTGTAGTTACAGTAATAGCTCTCTTTTTATCCGTGTTAAAAAGATCCTTCACTTATAACTCCCTCCCAACTTTACGTGCTATATAGAGGAAGAACGGAACTCCAACAAGAGCTACCATAATCCCTATCGCAAGTTCCTTAGGAGGATTTACTGTTCTTGCCCCTAAATCAGCTACAACTAATAACATAGCTCCTAATAATGCTGACATAGGAATAATGAGTCTATAATTAACACCAACTAATTTTCTAGCAATGTGCGGGATAACTAGTCCTACAAATCCAATAGAACCAACAGCTGAAACAGAAACACCTGCCAGAATAACTACTATAATCATCCCTAGTATTCTCGTTCGGTTCGTTTTCACTCCTAAATTTGTAGCAACATCATCCCCCATTGATATGAGTGAAATAGATCTCCCTAGCATTGTCGCGAAAATAATCGTTATAAGAATAATAGGGACTAAAAATTTCAAGTGTTCCCACTTAACCCCTGCAACACCACCAGCATACCAAAACGCTAAATCTTGGCTTAAATCATAATAAATCGCAACACCTGAACTTAATGAATGTAAAAGCGCTGCCATAACCGCTCCAGCAATCGTTAACCTCATTGGTGTTAACCCGCCTGATGTTGCTGATCCAATAACAAAAATAAGTACTGTACTTAAGACAGCTCCAATAAAGGAAACAATCATTAAATAGGAATACGGCATATGTGGGAAAAAAGCAAAACTAAGTGCTACTACAAACATCGCACCTGCATTTATTCCGAGTACACCTGCATCAGCTAAAGGATTTCGTGTTACACCTTGCATAACAGCACCAGCAACCGCAAAAGCTGCCCCTACAACTGCTGCACCAATTACTCTCGGGAGCCTTAATTCATAAATAATTTGGTGCTGTGTTAGTTTCGGATTATAATCCAAAACCGCTGCCCACACCGTTTGTACATGAATATCTTTTGCACCAAATGAAATGGCTAAAAATATAGATCCAATTAAACATAAAATTGTTAAGCTCATGAAACATATGAACTTAATATGTATCCAGCGGTTATTACCAGCATGTACAGTAGACTTATGTAACATGTTTCATTTCATCCTTTATATTCAGTTGTTTTTTATAATTATTTTTTATTTGTAATTATTATTGATAATAATTATCATTTTCATTTAGATATTATATCGCCACTTTTTTTAAATAGCAAACTATTTTTTCACTTCGCTAAATATTAAAATACTCATTACAATTCCCTTCCAAGACTTACAAATACACGCAAAATAGACTACTAGCTTATTTTTAAAAGTGTAGTATACTTAATCATTATTTTGATTTTTCTAATAAAAATTCCAAAGGTGACACAATGTTCTATATAAAACAACTACTATACTTCACTTACGAGCAAGCATTATCTTGCTTATTCCCAGTCGTTATTTTCTTAACACTAGCCCTTTCAAAAATCGTTTCTATTCCAGGGTTATATCGCTATGATTTCATATTCATCGCATGTCTTCTTATGCAGTGGATTATGTACAAGACTGGACTTGAGACGAAAGACGAATTAAAAGTAATTACTGTCTTTCACCTCATCGGCCTTTTACTAGAAATATATAAAGTTCATTTCGGTTCATGGAGTTATCCTGAAGAGGCGCATTCAAAGATTTTTGGAGTCCCGCTTTACAGCGGCTTTATGTACGCAAGTGTCGCAAGTTACATATGCCAAGCGTGGAGAAGGTTGTATTTACAAATGCATTATTGGCCGAAAGCTATTTTTACCGTGCCATTAGGAGCAATGATTTACTTCAATTTTTTCACGCATCATTTTCTATACGATTTTAGATGGTTCTTAACTTTACTTCTATTCATCGTTTTCTTTCGGACATTTGTGGAATTTTCATTACGAGGCGTTACATATAAAATACCACTGGTTCTCTCCTTTTTCCTTATCGGTTTCTTCATTTGGATTGCAGAGAACATCGCAACATTTTTCGGTGCATGGCAATATCCAAATCAACGGGAAGCATGGAACCTCGTTCACTTAAGCAAAATTAGTTCATGGTTTTTACTCGTTGTTATTAGTATTATGATTGTTACGCAACTCAAATATTTGAAGCAATCAAAAAGATAATGCTAATTATGTAAAAACAGTTAGCCCATCACTCATTAGAGAGTGATGGGCTTTTTTTAGTAATATTTTTTAAACCGACCTTATCAAAGGAATTATAATTTACAAGAGTATAAGCAGTTGCACATTATGAACTACTACTAGCAGAAGATGTTGCTGCAGATGAAGCGGCAATCGTTGCCATCATAGCAGCCTGTTGTGCTTGTATGAGGACTTCTATCATTGTTTGTAAACCTGTGTTGGTAGTTTTACTTTCCTCACCTTTCTGACTTACGAACAGTTGAATAGCAATAAGAATATTTGTATCTGTATGCCAACGGAACAATTTATCCCCCTGCAATTTTTCAATAAATGCTCGAATAGAATGAATCTCTTTTTCTCCATCCTCGAGTAACGCTAGTAGCCCGATAGCTGGGTAATGCATCTGTTTTACTTTTACCTTTTCTTGCTTTAACAAATTCCATATATTTGTGCATTTTGCAACTAATAGTTCTTCCCTGACCTCCTTCTTTAATGAAAGAATATGACTCAAAAATTGAAGATCATTCCCTTTACGCAAACCAGCTGTCGCTAGTTTCTGATAAAGACGTTCCACTCGGTCCATAAGTGTTTCTACATGCTCTGATTGTCCTGCTAATAAAACTGCGAGCGGATAATCATTTGTACTTGTAAGAAAGAGATGATCCTTTTTCATGCGTTTATATACTTGCATCGAACGCTGAATGTGCGCGCCATGCTGTTCATCTTCTTCTGTCAAAAGCACAGCTGCTGCGAGATAAGTAAATATACTCCGGCTAAAGCCACCAGTGACCAATTGTTCATATAAATCTAAAAACGTCCGAAAAGCTTTCTTGTAATCTGTAAAGTGAATATCTAATGTTGCGGCCACTACAAAACGATGATAAGACTTTAAGTATGAAAACATCCCTACCTGATTCTTAATATAACTACTAATTTCTAAAAAACGTCCGAGATCAAACAATTTATCACTACCTGCATACATAGCCGCAATCATCATTCCTGTTCGAGAATCACTCGCTTTCCATTTTAGTTCTCCCTTTAACTGTACATATGTATGTTTATATTGCTCCAACTTTTTCTCTAATGTAATCATAGTATTCACCCCTATTTCTAGTTCTTCTCTATCATTATACGTATATTCCATATTTAGGAATACTATAATTAATAATCACAACATAAAAAATTCTCTAATCCTTCAAGAAGTTATACAAAAAAGGTAGATAATAATTTATCTACCTTTTTTGTATATATTATTTAACATTACAACTGTATTGCTTGTTATATGCAATTAAGACTAAAGAGCTTTAATAATACGTTCCATCGCCTTCATTTGCCCAATATGATCAGCTTCATGATAAAGCATCATACCGTAAAGCTCCCCTACTGTTTCCAATCCTAGGAATGGCTCTGGCAGTTTATTTTCAAATGCTTCTGCTGGAGTTTCGTTAATACGTTTTGCTTGTTCTTTTAATTGAGCCGTTAACACTTCTAACGATGGTCCTTCTGTCGTCCATTTAGATGGTCTTGATCCATATCCAAACATACCTGGATATTCAGTTGGCAATTGTTTAAATTCTCTTCCGAACATGAAAGTCTCTGCTGCTGTTAACACGTGTCCAATATGCCAACGAATTGTATTGTTAAAACCCTCTGGCTGCGTATCCACAGTTTTATCATCTAACGTTTCCATAAATTTAAGTAACGCCCCGCGCGTTATTTCAAATTGTTTTAAACCCACTATTCTATTCATTTTATCGTTCCCCTTCTTGATGTACAATTTATTATGAACTAAGAATGTTCAACTTACTAAAGTTTCACCTTGTTTAATCTATCAGAAACAAATAAGAAATACATCTAATATGCTTATTAAAAATAATAAAAAGGTTCACTCCTCGTAAATATAGAATTACTTACTATGTTAATAAAAGAGGAGTGTACTTGCATGTTACATATTTTAAAACAACAATATAATCTTATTAGCTCTACAAGAGAAACTCTATTTTCGTTTTTGGAAGAAATCCCAGTAGAAAAATTACATAGCACAGTTTCTAATTTCGGAAGCGGTAGCATTATAAAGACTCATATTCATGTAGCCGATTGCTATCGATACTGGCTTGGATCATTCGCATTCAAGCAAAAAAGAGCAGATTTTTCATTTGCTAGCGATTACGAAATTGAGCATGCAAATGTGGAAAAAGTTCGCGCTAGATTTAAGTTAGTAGATGAGACTGTACAACATTTTTTAGATGAATACAATGACCGTTGGCTCGAAAATATAGCAAATGAAGTGAAATGGCAAAAAGAACCTTGGAGCACAACTCCGCTATGGCTTTTAACTCATACGGAGACGCATGAATTTCACCATAAAGGACAAATTGTATCTATGGCTCGTCACCTTGGATATACTCCTCCTGATACAGACCTTAGTTAATACATTCGTGTTCATTTAAAAGCGGAATGAGCAGCAAGAATAATAGTATGATCAAAAAACTCGTTGATACATTTTGTTGTGTATAAAACATTTATTATTTGTTTTAGGTATACCATGCCATTATAAAATTCATGTAACATCGAATTAAGATTCATATTTTTTATGTAACTCATTGAAGAAAGTTAAGTATTTATACATTCAATTACTAACTAAAGGAGAAAATTATAATGAGATTAGAGAGCGAGAGAATTTATTTAAGGCCTCTTTGTCAGCTAGATGCTCCTATTATATTAGAAAGTACAATGGATGATGAAATAAGATATATGACTGGAACTAAGTCCACTTTTTCATTGGAGCAAATTACGAAACATATAGATCATATAAATAATGATTCAAGTCGCTATGATTTCGCTATTTGTTTACAAAGTACTGACAAGATGATTGGAGAGTTGTCGATTTTAGATATCGATGAGGAGAACAAAAGAGCAGGATTCAGAATATCAATGCTTTCAATAGCATTAACAGGACAAGGCTATGGAACGGAAGCTATTAAAATAGTTTTAAGATTTGTTTTTGAACAACTATCATTAAATCGTTTACAGTTAGAAGTATTTAGCCATAATTTACGCGGAATTAAAGCTTATAAAAAAGTTGGTTTTGTAAAAGAAGGAACCTTACGTCAATCTTTATTTTATAACGATACATACTCAGATGAAATTATTATGGCCATACTTAAAAGCGATTATATAGAGAGACCTTTGTAAATGGATGCAGTTAATCTATTAAACAAATTTAAAGAACCTTACCACAATAAAATGCAGTAAGGCTCTTTCATTTTTATATCAAATAACAGCTCTTAAAACATGTATAATCGTATTAATACCAAATAGTCTCCGCATAATTATATGCATCACTATTCGGAATTGCATGTTTCCCTTGTGCTTGTGCCTTTCTTGGATCTAAATCATATACCATTGGTGTATAGCATGATGTTTGCCCTTTATTTACAACACCATTTCCTCCAGCACTTCCGCAAGTGTATGCCTTTCCATCTGTTTTTCTAACAATCCTTGCATCAGCTTCATTATTATAAACTGCCAGGCGAGTTACAGTAACTTTTGCCCACGCTGTTTTACACGTCGTGCTAAATTTTAATTCCACATAAGAATTTGAATCAATCCACTTCTTTTCTTTCGTTACTGCAGATTGATCACAGCTGTTATAATAAGGACTTTTCCCATCATATGAATGGTCTTCTGCGTATGCTTTATCGCTATTAGTCGTGCTAAACATACTAGTTACAACGAGTAAAGATAGCAATAAACATGCACTCGTCTTTTTTAAAAGTTTCATATCATTTCACTCCTTTCTTAATAACGTGCTGTTTTCCCGTAACCGTTATTAAACGTAACTGCTTCAGCATCTGCTGTGTATCCGAAATCAGCAGTCAAATCAAATACCATTCCTGTATAAGTGCTCGTTTGACCTGTTTTTATTGTGCCGTTCCCCTGATTAGAAGTAACTGATTTTTGGAATACACCATTTTTGTATTTATTCACAACAGCGTACGCGTACACTCCTCCCGAAACAGCTGGTGCTGGTTGATCTAAAACAAACTTAGCCCATGCTGCATGACATTTATTACTGTAACGTAAATACACTGTCCCTACTTTTTTACTACCTTCATATACAGCTGTAGATTTTGCATTAAATCCATCTGCATCACACGTCGTACTTCCCCCGTATACTTTCGTTGTTGCTGGATTTTTCCCGTCATAATAACTGCTTAAATCAGTAGCTGCAAATGTACTTCCTTGGAAACTAAATAATACCCCTACACTCGCTGCACTTAACACACATACTTTCATTAGCTTTTTAAACATTGTAAATCTCCTCCCTCAAAATAAGTACGTTTATCTATCCCCTATGTACGCCCCTCCTTTCATGCTGCCTAGAGGCATCTTACAGAAACGAATAAAAGTTGTAAATTCCCTTACGATTATTGGAATATACAAAGAAATTTACTTATCCTTTTAAGAAAAAAATTTGAGAAATACACATTTGAAGACATCCTTTATTTCAAACATAAAAGAACCGATACTTGTTACATGCAAGCATCAGTTCTTTATAAAAAATTGCCATTTTTTCTTTTTATAAAATAAATATTTCTCCACTTAATCCGTTGTAAAGAACTCCCTCGTTACATCAATAAATTGCTGCAGTGGCACTTTCATCCATTTGTCTTTATGCCAAGCGATTTGCGTATAAATCGGAGAGATTGTATTTTCTAAATGTAACTCTTTTATCGTCCCCTCTCGTATATCTTTTTCTACTACTATTGCTGGTAAAACGGCTATGCCTAAATCTGCAATAACACATTGTTTAATTGCTTCAACACTAACAAACTCAATTTTATTTGCTGGATATACATCTTCCCAGCGAAATAGCTCTTCAAATAAAGTCCGATACGAGCAGCCTAATTCTGTTAGTAACAGTGTTTCACTCTCTAAATCTTTTATAGAAGCAGTAGTCTGTTCAAGTAAACGATGTGTAGGAGCAGCTACTACTTTTAATTCTTCTTTCATAAGCGGTTCCACATGTAAAACATCTTCTGTTTTACACTCATCCAAAATAAATGCAAGATCTACTTTTCCCTCCATCAATTGTTCCTTCGCATCTTTATTGGAATGTGCTGGTTTAAATATAAGTTTTATTTTTGGGAATTGTATTTTAAACCTCTTTAATATAGAAGGCAGTCTGTATGTACATTGACTTTCTTGTGCACCAATTATTAACGTACCTGCTATTTCTTCATCATCTTTCACAGCCATTTTCGCTTCGTTACTGAGTGCAATCATCTTGTCGGCATATAGTTGAAACTTCCTACCTGCTTCAGTTAAGAAAAGACGTTTCCCTAATCTCTCAAATAGTGGTGTACCGAGCTCAGCCTCTAATGTTTTAATTTGTGCTGTAACGCTCGATTGGGCAAAGTTTAATTTCTTCGCAGTTTGTGTAAAGTTCAAAGTATGTGCCGCTACTTTAAATGTAATTAACTGTTTTATTTCCATTTATCATCCCTCTTTTCAATCGATATTTCCGATTGATTCCATCGAAATAATCCTCTTTGTCTATTGATATTTGTATTGTATGATAAAGAACATCTATAAACAATATAAATGGAGGTATTCCATATGAAAGCACTTTGTTTCGAAACATTCGGAGACGCTAATGTTCTACACTATAAAGAAATACACAATCCAATCATAAGTCCAAATGAAATTCTTGTCCGCACGAAAGCAATCGGATTAAACTTCGCTGATATTTATAGACGCCGCGGCGATTATCATCTTGCTGGCAATCCGCCTTATGTATTAGGTTATGAAGGAGCTGGAATTGTTGAAAAAGTAGGAGCTGACGTTACTACTATCAACCTAGGAGACCGTATTGCATTTGCGGACGTCCCATTTGCAAATGCAGAACTAGTTGCCGTTCCATCTGAAAAAGTAATCCCACTGCCAGATTCTATTTCTTTTGAAACAGCCGCTTCTGTCTTATTACAAGGATTAACTGCACATTATTTAACGCACGATAGCTATCAACTAAAACAAGGTGATATAGCTTTAGTACACGCTGCAGCTGGTGGCGTCGGTCAACTTCTTATTCAAATGATTAAACTACAGGGCGGAACAGTAATTGGTCTTACATCATCAAAAGAAAAAGCAAAGATAGCTACATTAGCTGGTGCCGATCACGTATTTTTATATACCGAAGCATGGCATATGAAAGTACTGGAAATGACTAATGGAACTGGAGTAAATGTTGTGTATGAATCAGTAGGTTCTACATTAGGGGAAAGTTTTAACGCTACTAAAATTGGCGGTACTGTCGTATTTTACGGAATGGCTGGTGGTAATCCTGCGCCAGTTGATCCGCGTATGCTTATGGATACTTCAAAAACTTTAACTGGTGGAGACCTTTGGAACGTGCTTACTACTTTTGAAGAACGTAAAAAACGATCTACTCAATTATTCGATTGGATCGCAACTGGAAAATTAAACATTTCAAATCCTACTACATTCTCTTTACAAGACGGTGCTCTTGCTCATGAATTATTAGAGAGCCGTAAAAGCACAGGGAAGATTTTATTAATCCCATAATTCACAAAATGAAAAGGAAGCTAGATTTCTCTACCTTCCTTTTCTTATTTCTATTTGAGATTTAATTATATTTCCACACTTTCTTTCCCTTTTGCAACATAACTCATATCTCCAACAGACTCGACTGTGTATGTTCCATCTTGATATACAATTTTCGTCACACTAGCATTTTCCACTCCAAGTTTTGTTTTGCTACTGTCTAACATTTCTATTAAGGTAGTAATCAAAAGCCCATGAACGACAACTAAAACGTTACCGCCACCATTTCCAGCAGCTTCTTCACTAATTTTATCTATCTCTGTTTTTATACGAGTAGAAAATAAGTCCCAATCTTCCGCCTGTTTTGTAGGATCTGCTACGCTAATAAGATTAATCACTTCTTGAATAGAAAACTTCATAAGTTCTTCTGATGATGCAACGCCTGCAGCTTTTCCAACCACATCCCACATATTCTCAAGTTTTTCACCTTCAAAAATACCGAAATTTAATTCTCGCAAATCTTTTCTTTGCTCAAGTTTTAATTTTGATTGCTCACTATATTTTAATACTAAATTAGCAGTTTCAATTGCGCGGCCGCTATCACTACTATATGCATTCATAAAATGAATATCTTTTAATCCTGTCCCTAAATTTGTGGCAACTTCAACACCTTTTTCTACTAATGGAGAATCAGCCCAACCTTGCGCACGATGATTCGTATTTAATATTGTTTTACCGTGTCTTGTAACATATAACGTAACTGCATTCTCATTGCTATCTGTTTCTCGCTTATTCATTTCATTCTCTCCCTTTACGTTTCTATATCAATTTTACCACCTCAATTATTCATTGAGCAAAATATACGTCAGTAGATCCGCTTAATAAAAAAAGCTATCTTTCTGTATATCCATACAAAAAGATAGCATCTTTTATGATTACATTTCTTAACCGTTACTCCTACTCAGCAAAAGCACTCGAATATTGTACAATTCCTTTTACACCTCGAAGAGCATTTTCTGTTAATTCCATTATCATAAATACCTCTTCAGGCACTTCAAACGGTGCTTTTATATTCCACTCACTTGCTTTCTTAAAACCAAATTTCGGGTAGTACTCTGGATGTCCCAATACTACAACTGATCCGTATCCAAGTTCTTTCGCTTTTTCTAATGCAGCTACAATCAGTTTTCCACCAATTCCTTTTTTCTGATGACCCCTAGCAACTGAAACTGGTGCAAGCGCTAATGATTCTACAGAAGTTCCATCTTGTTCTATTGTAATTTTCGATAACATAATGTGACCAACTATATCTTCATCTACCGCAACAATTGATAACTCTGGAACAAACGCGTCACATTCTCTAATACGTTTTACAAGTTCATGTTCTGTTTTATCACTAAATTCTTCCTTTAAAAATGCTTCTTTTACGACTTCTTCTGTTTTTCTATAATCATTTTTTTGTTCTTGTCTAATCGTTACCATTTTAACTTATCCTCTATTCTTTCTTATTTCTTTTTGAATTTTACGCAGTGCTTTTTTCGATCCGCGCTCAATATCGTGTTGCATTTTTCTTTCTTTATAATCAACAAATAGTGTATTTAAATCGTATCCTTCTGGATATAACTCCTTCGCTGCTACTTCTAAAGTAATACGTTTTACATTTACTTCAACGAATTCACCGTTATAATATACAACAACATTATAAAAATTATCTTTTTCCTTATAGATAATACCAAAATCATCATGATCCAATAAATTAACACGATCGCCGATTTTGTACTCATAATGAGATTCTCTTTTTTCTTGTACGAATTTCGGTTTTCTAATTTTACTTTCATTCACTTTTTCTAAAGCGTACTCTTTATTTCCCATGTACTCTTTCGCCCTTTTCAGTACATGTTCTTTTACGTTCATTTTATTCGCAATCCAAAGTGCATTACTTTCTCCTGATTTTCCGATAACTAATTTATAAAGCGGCTCTAACGTTTCACTATTAAACTGCATCGCTGCATTCATAAAGTCATCATGCATTTCTGAGAATCGTTTAATTTCTCCGTAATGCGTACTCGCAACGGTAATACATCCCGCAAAGTACAACTCTTCTAAAATAGAAATTGCAAGTGCTGCACCTTCATTTGGCTCTGTACCGCTCCCTATTTCATCAAATAAAAGTAACGTATTATTATTTGACATCCTCATAATCTCAGAAAGATTTTTCATATGAGATGAAAATGTACTTAGTGCGTTTTCGATACTTTGATTATCACCAATATCTACAAATACATTTTCAAAAATAGCGATTTCTGTCCCTTTATCTCCTGCAATATGAAGACCTGACATTGTAGCTAATGTTAACAATCCAATCGTTTTTAACACAATTGTCTTTCCGCCCGCATTCGGCCCTGTAATAATTAAACTACGATACTCTTGACCAATTTTAAAATTCAAGGGTACAACTTGCCCTGTTAAAAGCGGATGCTTACAATTCACTAAATGAATGTAGCAATGATCATTTAACTTCGGTTCTATTCCATCAATCGATTTACTAAACTTCGCTTTCGCAAATACCATATCATACTGACTAATTAGCTCCATGTTAATCTTTATACTATAAATATTTTCTAATACCATCCCTGATAAAGTCGCTAAAATTTGATATTCTTCAACCGCTTCTTCTGCTTTCAAACCTGCTAGTTCTGCATTCAATTTCGTAACCGTATGCGGTTCTATAAATACAGTAGAACCTTTTGCCGAGGCTTCAATAATACTTCCAGCAACTTGATTTTTATAGGAAGATTTAATTGGAATCGTATAACGGTCATCCTTTTTACTAATAAAGAATTCCTGAATGAATTTCTTATTTGCACTACTATTTAAAAACTTCGTTAAACGTTCTTTTATTTTCCCATCTACAGAATCGATATTATTTCGAATTCGTTTTAACTCTTTACTTGCAGCTGCATCAATACTATTTCCTTTAATTGAAAAGTTAATTTCCTCTTCAATACTTTTATATTCAGTCATTGAATTTGCATAAGAAGCTAATACTGGTGCAAAAAATTCTTTATCTAACATAAACTTTTTAATCTTTCTACATCCACGTAAAAAGTCTGAAACACTCACTAATTCTTCTGGATCTAAAATCATACCTTTTTCTAATTTTTGAATTGTACTAGCAATATTAGAAATGCCGAAGAAAGGAACATGCCCTTCTGCATCTAATATAGCTCGTGCTTCTGTCGTTTCATTCAACCGATTTCTCACTACTTTTATACTCGTACTCGGCTCTAATTTGTTTAATAATTCCTTACCTAATCCACTTACACAATAAGATTTCACTATATCCTTTAATTCGTTATATTGTAACTTTTCAAAAGTCATCGTATTCATTTTGTTTCTCCTCACTATGATTGATTTTTATCATAAATGAAGATACCTACTCATTAGATTCCAATGAGTCATATATAAAATTCCATAATTATACAATAAAAACATATACAAAAAAGCTGCGGGGATACCGCAGCTTTTACATTTACAAGGCATGTGTAATAACGTATGAGGAAATAAGCCATAAAAAATAGATGGCAGTCCCTTATTACACGCTTTATAAAGTATTGTAGGTATCTTCATAGGTTTTGAAATAAATGCATGACAAAATTAGGGGTATGATGTACATAAAAATCCCCTGGTCTTATCCGATTTATTTCATTAAATTTTTCCTATTTAATACCTACCGCACTCACAAAAAGCACCTCTCATTAATTTATATTATAGTCATTGAAATCTAATTTATTGAAATCATCATACTATATGTTACGTGAGAAGTAAAGGTGTCATACTTTAGTAGTACGTAACTATAAATTTCAATATTGCTTAAATTAGGTCTATATTCGCTGAAGAGAAATTATAAGAAGCGCCTCCGCTATTGCGAATGTCATTTACTTCCCCAAATACATTTAATAATTATGACAAGCAATGATAGGAGGTTTACTATATGAATGAAGAGTATAGTATTTTACACGGACCTGCTCTGGAACCAAATTTAATCGGTCCCACACTACCATCAATTCCACCATTTACATTCCCCACCGGACCTACTGGAATCACAGGACCTACCGGCGCGACAGGTTTTACCGGAATTGGAATAACTGGTCCTACCGGGGTTACAGGTCCTACCGGAATCGGAATAACTGGTCCTACTGGGGTTACAGGTCCTACCGGAATCGGAATAACTGGTCCTACTGGCGCAACCGGTTTAGGGATTCTTCCCATATTTGGAACAATAACTTCTGAAGTAGGAATCGGTTTTTCAGCAGTAGTTAATACAAATATTAATTTTACCATTCCAGGACCTGCTAGTGGAACTACCCTAAATCCATTAAATAATTCTATTACAATTGATACCACTGGCGTGTACTCTGTATCCTTTTCAATTGTATTTGTAATACAAGCTATATCGTCTAGTATATTAAATCTTACAATAAACGATTCCATTCAATTCGCAATTGAAACGCGAGTTGGTGGTGCTTCTGGGGTGAGAGCTACATCCGCCAGAACTGATTTACTACCTTTAAATCAAGGGGATGTTCTTCGAGTACGAATAAGAGAAGCCACGGGTGACATTATATATTCCAATGCCTCTCTTGTTGTTATAAAGGTCGACTAGCTCTTTTATTACAATAAAGATTTATGAAAAATAAAGTGAAACTTTAATAAGCCCTCACCAATCGGGCTTCCCACAAATAGCGGGATAAATATGCACAATATAAAAAGAAGAGGAAAACTTATATTTCAGTCTACCTCTTCTTTTTCATCACCAAATTATTGTTGAACATATATGGAAACTGATCCTCCACTTACTTGGAACTGCCCCCATCCGTCCTTATTAATTGTTACAGTATTTGTTTGATTACCCGTAATATCGTACCATACTTCCCCTGCGTTATTCTTTCCAACATCCATCCACTTCGCCCCTCCTGGTCCATCAGAGATTAATGTTGCTAAACCAGAATTAGCATGTACACTATCACCTTCTCTTGTCCAGCCAATCACATCCGGATGATCAAAATAATCACGCTGCGTACCATATGCAAAGTTTTTTCGTGCCGTCAAAATCGGATCAATTTTGTCCTTTAACGCTGGAATTTCATAGTTACTATTTCCTTTTGTACCATAGTAATCACCATAGAAAACAGAAGGATACCCCTCTGCACGCGTTAAAATAAATGCATATGCCAGCGGTTTGAACCAAGGGCTCACTACAGATTCCAATGACTGACCAGGCTGTGAATCATGATTTTCAACTAGAGTAACCGCAAGTGTAGGATGATTCGCAACTACCGTTCCTTTTAAAATATTTCTCATATCATAATTTCCATTTCCTGTTGAAGCATAATGAAAATTATAATGAAGTGGTGCATCGAACACAGATTGATTATAATTAACCTTCGCTAAATAATTATTTAAAGTCTGGATATCATTTTGCCAATATTCAGCTACTGTAAACATTTCTTTCCCTGTTTGCTGTCTAACATGATTTACCCAATCGCGCAAATATTCATGATCAATATGTTTAACAGCATCTAAACGAAAACCATCTAAATTTAATTCATTCGCATACCACGTTCCCCATTTTTTCATTTCATTCGCAACATCTGGATGATCAAAATCAAGATCCGCATACATCAAATAATCATAATTCCCATTCTCGCTAGACACTTCCCAGTCCCATGCTTTACCTATGCCCCTAAATTTATAAATTCGGTTTAATTTCCTTCCTTCATCCCAATCCGTTCCGTCAAAATGATACCATTTCCATTTGAAATTAGAATAAGAATCTCCACGTCCTGGAAAGTTAAATCCCGTCCACGCACTAATTTCATAATCACCTGATACTTCAACATTTCGATTGCTCGGGTCTACCTCAACTGCTGTTACAGTTTCTGTATAATCAGCCCCACCTTTATGATTCATAACTACATCACCGTATACATCGATGTTTTTCTTATGTAAAGCGTCAATTGCAGATTTCAATTGTGCTTTCGTCCCATATTTCGTCCGCACTGTGCCCTTTTGATTGAATTCCCCCAGATCATATAAATCATATGCTCCATATCCTACGTCATTTTGCGTAGTTCCTTTATATGCAGGTGGTATCCAAACAGATGTAATTCCTTTTTCCGCTAAATTTTCAACATCAGTACGCAAACGATTCCAATGATTCCCATCATTCGGAGCATACCACTCAAAATATTGCATTAACGTTCCATTGTTAACTGTGTCTGCATATGCCTTACTCCCCTCATATATACTAGGTAAAAACATAACAACTGACAATCCGACTATTGTTATTCTTTTAAACATCTGTACACCATCCCCTTCCAAGAAAGCGTTTGCATAGTTTATCAGAATTATTATAATATTCGTCCCACCGTTAGTAAAGTAGCAATCTCTCACTCTCCCATATTATTTTTAATCTAATTTCAAATATTCAACGTAGTTTTCATTTCACATCCTATTCAAGATTGTTTACAATTTACCTATAAAAGCATAACGGAGGGATTTCGATGACAGACTTTCAAAAACAATTTTTCGCACGATTACATATAGAAGAAAAAGACACAGTTTCATTTGAAGATTTATCTAACATTATGTACGCAATGGCACAAACTGTTCCTTTTGAAAACTTAAATATTCTCGAAAAGAATTTTAAAGAAATATCAAAAGAAAATTTGAAAGAGAAAATTTTAGTAAATAACCGTGGCGGTCTTTGTTATGAACTCAATCCTACTATGTATTACTTCCTGAAAGATTCTGGATTCGATGTTCATCTCGTTTCAGGAACAGTTTATAACGCTGCAAACTCCATATGGGCTGTTGATTCTGGCCATATCGCAACCGTTTTAACACATCATAATGAACTTTATTTAATTGAAGTAGGATTCGGATCATACTTACCTCTTGCCCCTGTCCCTTTCTCAGGTGAAGTCATTCACTCTGCTACAGGAGATTATCGTATTCGTAAAGAAATGACCGAAAAGGGAAACTACATTTTAGAGATGCGGAAAAACAATGAGTTCTTGGATCAATCTGCTGCTGATGATTGGACGTTAGGCTATGCATTTTATATAGAAGAAGTGGATGAAGAAAAAGCAAATACAGCACAAAAAATTATCGTTGAACATGAAGGATCACCCTTTAACAAAGTACCTCTTATTGTAAAACTAACTGAAGATGGGCATGCCTCTTTAACGAAAGATAGCCTTACAGTAGCGAAAAATGGTAAAAAAACGAAAGAAACCGTTACAGACATGCAATATACAAACCTTTTACATTCAAAATTCGGAATTACACTATAAGTATGTAAGCCTTGTTATTTTAGCAAGGCTTTTCAATTTTCAGCAGGGATTTTTTGCAATTTGTTGTATTTCATAGTTATATAGAAATATAACTACATGTTTAGAAAGGAAATGATTATGACAGAACTTAAAGATCGATTACAAGTAGCTGATATAGAAAAATGGGATTTAACAGACATTTACCATACAATTGAAGATTGGGAAAGTGATTTTCATAAAATTGAAGTATTAACGAAGGAATTACACGAGTTTAATGGCAATATTCACGATGGCAATAGTTTATTAGCTTATTTAACGAAGAGTGAAGAAATTTCTAGCATAATATCTTTAATGTTCGCTTATGCACGATTACAATCTGACCTTGATACACGCAATACTGACGCGCAATCTCTTGTCGATAAAGTATCACAATTACACGTGAAAGTAAGTGCAGCTAAATCTTTCTTTTCCCCCTTCTTACTTAGCATAGACGAAAGCACATTACATTCTTACATAGAAGAAACAGAAGGCTTACAATATTATAAAGAAGACTTGTTTGAATTATACCGTTATAAAAAACACGTATTGAATAAGGACCAAGAAGCAATTTTATCACAAATGGGTGAAGCTCTTTCTTCTCCACAGCACACATTTGGTATGTTAAACAATGCAGATATATTATTTGGTGAAGTGACGACTGACGATGGAGAAAAAGTGAACTTAACACGCGGAATGTATGCAAAGTTAATAGAAGATACGAATCGTGAAAAGCGTAAAGAAGCTTATAAAGCATATTACAAACCATATGTTCAGTTAAAGAATTCCATCGCATCTACTTTATCCGCTGCTATTAAAAATAATGTTACTGTTTCGAAGCTAAGAAACTATCCATCAGCGCTAGAGAAATCATTATTTGGCGATATGGTTCCGAAAGAAGTATATGAAAACCTAATTGATACAACGAAAAAAAACATTCAAACATTACATACATACAATGAAATTCGAAAAGAAAAATTAAACGTAGATGAACTAAGACAATACGACTTAGGCGTCGATTTAGTAGAAGGTGCAAAACAAGACATTCCATATAGTGAAGCATTTGACATTATGATTGCATCACTAGCTCCTTTAGGAGAAGAATATATTGAAACATTAAAAAGTTTTAAAGATAAAAGATATATAGACGTAAGGGAAACACCAGGAAAACGTTCTGGTGCTTATAACTTTGGTGTATATGGTGTTCACCCTTTCATTCTTTTAAATCATCACGATGATTTAAACAGCCTGTTCACTCTTACTCATGAATGCGGACACGGTATGCATACGCACTATTCACATGGATACCAACCAAGAATTTCTGCACATTATTCTATCTTTGTCGCAGAAGTCGCTTCAACAGTAAATGAAGTGTTATTAATTCACTATTTATTAAAAGAAGCAAAAGAAACGAACGTACGTAACCATTTAGTTAACCATTTTATTGAGAAATTTAAAGGTACTTTCTTTACACAAATTATGTTTGCAGAATTTGAAAAAATCACACATGAAATGGCTGAACAAGGTAAACCATTAAATGCACAAGTATTCAGTGAAATTTATGAAAAGCTATTTAAAGAATATAACGGTGATTCACTTGTATTTGATGAAGAAGTAAAATACGGATGGGCTAGAATCCCTCATTTCTATCGCCCGTTTTACGTATACAAATATGCAACTGGATTTGCATCTGCCATTCAAATCGCTGATAAACTATTAAGCGGTGATCCGAATGCTCAGAAAAATTATATTGAATTCCTTAAAGGTGGAAGTTCAGACTACCCATTAAACTTATTGAAAAAAGCTGGCGTCGATTTAACAACGCCAGAACCGATTGAAAGTGCATTGAAACAATTCACTCAACTTGTTGAGGAGTTTTCAACCCTATAAAAAAGAGCCTCTAGGGGCTCTTTTTTATATTCCCTTTCCTTCTATTAAATCATTCGCCATTTTCCTAAATTCTTGATTAAATGCGTCATTCATACCATTTTGGACGTTAGAAAATAATATGACAAACGTTCGTTTATCCCAGTTAAAATTATTAAAAGTGTTCCAGCCAGCTAATACACCGTGGTTATGATAATAATCTGGGTAAATATAGAAACTAAATCCATATTTTCTTGCAGGTGATGCAGAAAACATATCTGATACACTTTGTTTAGAAAGTAGTTTACCATCCATAATAGCTTCATCTAATTTTTTCATATCTTCAACAGTCGTATACATTTCACCACAACCATACAGCCAGTTCATTTTTAAGCGCGGCGTGGCTATTAACTTATTATCTTTTTTCGTATACCCTTCTGCTAAGAAAATATCTTCTGGAAGTGTTGCGCCCATTCCAGATTCATTCATTTCAACGGGAGTCAAAATATTTTCTTTCACATATTCAGCAAGTGGTTTATTCGATATTTTTTCTACAATATATGCAAGCACCATATAATTATAATCTGTATATTTCCATCCTGTCCCTGCTGGAAATTGTAACGTTTGTGCCCCAATCCACGTTACTAATTTTAACCGTGATGCTGCGTCAACACTACCTTGTCCCTGTTCTGGTAATCCAGACGTATGTGTTAACAAGTTTCGTAACGTAATGTTTTTATCTGCCGGAAACGATGGGATATATTTATTTACATTGTCTTCAATGTTCAACTTCCCTTTTTCTTTTAGTTGCATAATAGATATTGCAACAACTGTTTTCGTAATAGAGCCAATGCGATATTTCGTTCTTGGCGTTGTTAATACTTGATCTTTCACATTCGCATAACCGTAGCCTTTTCGTAAAATTACATGACCTTTACTTGCTACAAGAACACTCCCATTAAACCCTTTATCTTTTAAGTACTGATCTAGTTTTCCAGCTGCAATTTCATAACGCTTTTTCTCATTCGCATCGATTTCCTGCTTAACATCTTTTTGCTTACTATTTACATTAGAAAATGCCTTTGCATCATATTTCTTTCCTTTATTTGCATGTATTAGTGTAACAATACTTCCACAAAAAACTGCAAAAATAAAGAAAACGATTAACCATTTCTTTAACATACTAGGAACCCTCTTTTATCTAGTTTCACTTAACGTACATCCATTCTATTTTATATCTTTTAATTATCAAGTATATTATAATATTATTTAATATTCACTCTGTTAAAACTAGATTCCTTTTTCTCATTTTCAATTTTGACTACTCTCTATTGTATTTCTTTCTTGCAAAATTTCCAACATACAATCGGATGCATTACACTATAATTTCAAATTCTTTTGTAACATTTGTTACATACTAAAAAGAATGGAGATGTAATATGAAAAACACCGATAAACGCAATCGTTTAGATGATAAGATGTTTCATTATCGGATAACAAAAAACAACATGGTATTAATTGAATATTACGAAAAACAGATTATGGTATTAAAAGGAAATGATGCTGAAAAATTTTTAAATAAAATAAATCATGCAAATAACGATAAAGAAAAACAGCTAATTATGGCTAAAATTACAGGTAATTTCAAAAGAGGTAATGAACGAAATTGAAAACGAATCTCATTTACATTTTGATTATACAACAAATAAAAAAAGAAATGTCGCTCATTCAACATTTCTTTAGACTTTCTTCATAAAAAATTTACATTGCTAACATTCCTTCATTTTCTATCCTTCCTATATAAGCTAACCGCTGAAATAGTTAGTAATACAACTATGCATAACCACGCATACGTATATCCCTTCTTATCTACAATATAACCAAATAAAGCAGGCGCAGCAATAATGGCAATTTGATTTAATGTAAGTGCAAAACTCACTGTCATCCCTACCGATTCTTCACTTGCTGATTCCGCAACTTCAGTTATGAAAAGGCTAAACCATCCAATTGCAAAGAACCCTAACAATGCACTTACACCATACAATACATTCGTTATTGTATGTATGCTCATTACTAATATTAGAATGAAGAAAATAGAAATACAAACAGTTATAAATAAGAGGGTACGCCTATTCTCCTTATAAAATAAATCACTAGTAGCTGCTAATATAACCCTACCAACCATTCCAGAAAAGAACATAACGGAAAATACTTTTCCAGCTAAAATTGGCGTGATTGATTGTTCCAATACTAAAAATTTTATAAAGTGCGCAACTAACACCATTTGCAATGAAATCATACAAATGCCAGTTATATAAATTGTATATAACTCTTTTTTACACATCACTTCTTTTAACTACATCCAAAAAGAAAGTTTACTACGTTCTTGTTTAACTTTCTCTTGAATATATGGTTCCTTATAAAATATAAAAAATAAAAACCCTCCAATTATACAAATACATGCAATACTATTTACCGCATAGGCCATATTATATTTTATTGTAAGAAACGGGATCAATACTCCCGCTAATGTACCACCAATCGGTATACCGGCTTGTCTAATCCCCATCGCTAACCCGCGATTTTCTTTTGAGAACCACTTCATTATCACCTTACTTCCTCCTGGCTGCGAAACACTATAAAACGTTCCTACTAATAAAAGTACAAAGAGTAACCCATTAAATCCATTGACCATATTAGTCAGTAAAAACGAACCTCCTAGTAAAAATGAACTTATCGAAATTAACAACTTTTCATTGTATTGATCAAGTAGCCGCCCGACAAAAAGCATACAAAATAGCGGTCCTATATTTACAACACTTACTAACAATCCAATCTCCGTATTCGTAAGTGTATATTCTTCTTTCCAAAATAAAGCAAACGCTCCAACACCATACGTTATAAGTGTCGCTGTTGTTTGAGCAACCGTCGCAAAAATTAACATAACCCACTTATAAGTACTATTCACCCTTTCTTCCATTAACACAATAATCCCTCCATCCCCTTCCATTGTATGAAAGTTCTGATATCATATAAAATAAAGATTTATCATGTAATTCATCAAAAAAAATGATACCTTTTCTGGAGGGATGATACTTGGATATAAAAGATTTAACTGTATTTTACGAAGTTGCGAAAGAAAAAAACATATCTCACGCAGCTAAAAATTTAAACTATGTACAGTCTGGCGTAACAATGCGTATGAAACAACTAGAAAACGAATTAGGTGTGCCTTTATTTTACCGAAACGGAAAAGGTGTAACTTTAACTTCTAACGGTGAGATTTTATTAACATACGCCAAACAAATTATCTACTTAATGGATCAATCTGTTAAAGCAGTTCAAAGTAATGGGATCGAACCAAGAGGCACTTTAAAAATTGGATGTACAGAATCTACAACCGCTGTAAGACTTCCATCTATATTAACGGCCTATTATGAGAAATACTCAAAAGTCGAATTGATTTTAGAATCAAATACGACGGAACAATTGATTAGGCTTGTACTAGAACGAAAACTGGACGGAGCGTTTATAGCTGGCTCTACTCAGCATGCTGAACTTCATACAAATATATTTCGTGAAGAAGAATTAGTTCTCATTAGCAAAAAGCCTTTATCTTCCTTTAAAGACATAGGAGACATGAATTTACTTGCATTTAGTCATGGTTGCTATTATAGAAATTTATTAGAAGATTGGCTTCAAGAAGAAGGAATTTCACCTAAGCGAGTATTAGAGTTTGGAACAATTGAAGCGATTCTCGCATGTGTAAAATCAGGTATAGGCATAGCAATTATGATGAAGTCTATTTTAAATGGTCATCAACATGACATATCATTCAACCCTTTGCCAAATAGCTTCAAAAAAGTTCCTACTACTTTTATTACTAGAAAAGATATATATCACTCTGCTGCATTACAAAAATTTATGGAGATGACTCACAATGCGTGAAAAGAAAATACGTGGTATGAACCGAAAAACAGACACTATGATACAGCGAATTGAGGAACATACAAAAACGTTCCCTTCTACTTTCTATAACGATGAATATTGGAATATGCTATTGCCAGTTTCGCAAGCTTTTATTGACTCTCGTAAAACACCTAGAAAAGTAAAACGGTTATGTATTCAAACCTTATTAAATCAAGCAAATCATTTAATAAATATGAAACCGAGCGATACACATACATATCGAGTTGTTGTTTTGATTCCTATAAATAATTTGTGGGATTCGCAAATCATTACATTTAAAAATGAGGACTACTTTCATAATTTCTTTAATAGAAATAGTGAATTTCAAAAATGGATTCTTCTTTCAAATGAAATTGATTTTTGGGAGACATGGGAAATGTCAGTTTGTCATACCTTCAAAACGCTTCACTTTCAAGAAATTATTTATGATGTAGATGAATGCTATGAAAAAGAGATTCTGTTTATCGGAGAGTTAGATTAAAAAGGGTATACCTAAAACACTGGTATACCCTTTTCCACTTATTTTTCCTTCAATACACTATGTAATCGATCCGGATAATTTGTAAACATTCCTGTAACACCCCATTTGATTAACAGTCTCATATCTGGTTTCTCATTAATTGTATAAGGGTGAATTAATAGTCCATTTTTCCTAGCCATTTTCATATATGACTCATCAATAATTAGTTCTCCGTTATCATTACGTAAGTTTGGTCCAATACCAGCTGCATACTTTTTAATTTCTTGAAAATCATCATTTGTTACACTTTTCGGTTCATGTGTAATGCCAGACCATTCAACAATTTCATTGTTTTCATTTGGATAATACCAAAGCAATTGAACTAACGGAATATTTTCATTCATACTATGAATCTTTTTCAAACTATCTTTACTAAATGATTGAATCATAACACGGCTAGAAGACATGTTTTGGCCTACTAAATTATATTTTTGTAACAACGCCAACAATTTCTCTTCCATTCCTGGATACACATCTGGTGATTTTGTTTCAATATAATACTTCATACTTCTTCCATACTTTTGGAAGATTTCTTCAAGAGTTGGAACCTTTTGCCCAACATACTCTTGCTTAGCCTTTTCTGGATACGCTTTATTAAACCATGATCCAGCATCTAAACTCTTTATTTCACTTAACGTTTTATCGCGTACTTCGCCTGTTCCATTTGTAGTGCGATCAACTGCAGTATCATGCATTGCAATTAATTGGCCATCCTTTGTTAATTGAATGTCTAACTCTAAATAATCCGCTTTCATTTTTTTCACTAAATCATAAGAAGCAAAAGTATGCTCAGGTGCATGTCCACTTGCTCCGCGATGTGCAATATTTAAAAACTTATTCGTATTCCATTCATGCTTTCCTTCTGCTTTCGCATGAACAGCTCCCCCAGCAAAGATGCTTCCCGTCATAAAGAAAATAACTAAAACGCTAATAATCTTTCTCATCCTTCTAACCCTTCCTACGTTGCAAATTTCAACAAGCTAATGAGATTTACACGAAACAGAAGACACACTTTCATTATTTTTATAAACCTATATTAAAATTCCAATCTTACAAATGTTTTCTATATTATTAATATAGAAAACTAGTATTATCCTATTTAATTCCTATAGCCCTCCTTTTCACATGTAACTCCCTATTTTGTACGGTTCATTCAATAAAAAAAGCCATAAATTATTTAGGCTACACTCCTGTATCCCTAAATAAATTTATGGCTTTTCTCAAATATCTCCGGCCTCTATTAACTTGTCGAATTTAATCATATCAAACCTATTGAAATTTGTGAATATTTTTTTCAGTAGAGTGAAGCACATAAAACAATATTTCTGTAGTTACTTAAAAATCACATAATAAATTTCTCATTACCTCTTCCGATACTATATCTGGATTTACTACCGTTTTTTCCGAACGCCATCCGATAAAGCCATCTGGTCTAATTAATACAGCACCTCCATTCTCTATACCATATAATTTGCTAAAAATATCTTCTGGAACAACAAAGTCTCCACTTAAGCCAACACGATACCCTTTTATATTTATTCCTAATTTAGCTGAAACAGCATGTGCTGCCTCAGCCCAAGAACTATTTTCTACTCCTGTAAGTAATACAAAACTGTTACCGAATAAGTCTAATGTAGAAACTTTCTTCCCTTCATACGTTCCCCATAAATGTGGCGCTCGCGTTCCAGGTCTTCCGTTCAATTCTATGCTATCCATTCTATGCGGAGTGACTGAATCATCTATAATTGCCTCTGAACAATACTGATATCCAACTGTAACAGCTAAACCATCCATATTATTCAAACTGCCTTCCTCTCTATTCGCAGCACGAAACAGTAAACTACTTGCATAAGCTGTCGTTAATTTTGCAACAGAGTGTCTCTCCTCATGATATGTTTCTAACAGTTTTGGTTTTGCCTTCCCTTTTATAACAGCCGCTAATTTCCAAGCTAAGTTATGCGCATCTTGTATTCCTGTATTTGAACCAAATCCTCCTGTTGGCGGCATAATATGTGCTGAATCTCCAACTAAAAAGGTTCGATTCCCTTGAAATTTCACCACTGTACTTTCGGCCGCTTCCCACGGTAAAACACTTAATATTTTTGATTCAACATTTGTACTTCCAATTGCTATTTCAATAATTTGTTTACAACGTTCCATCGTGAAATCCTCTGGTCCCTCTCCTTTTAATGGATCGTAGGCTACATGGTAAATCCATTTTTTCACGTTATCTACTGGGATCAGTGCACCAAGAACCTCTGGATGAA
Organism: Bacillus sp. PK3-067; assembly: GCF_056738645.1. Taxonomy (NCBI): domain Bacteria; kingdom Bacillati; phylum Bacillota; class Bacilli; order Caryophanales; family Bacillaceae; genus Bacillus; species Bacillus sp. PK3-067. The sequence goes on from NZ_CP096490.1 coordinate 3,476,627, forward strand.
GTACCATAGAAAAACCGAATGCGTCTCCTTGTATAAACTCACTTAAGTCTGCTTCAAAATAAATATTCATATAATAGCCACCAATGGTTCCACGCCCCTCAGTTTTAATCCCTAACTGCTCACGTATTTTACTTTTCGCTCCATCCGCTGCAATTACATAGTCACAATGTATGACACTTTCTTTTTCTGCTTCACGATTTCGAATCTTTGCTTTTACCCCGTTTTCACTTTGTTCAAATGAAACTAATTCATGATAAAAAGATAGTTGCCCGCCTAGCGTTTTTGCTTCTTGTAACATCATCTCTTCTAAAATAATTTGATAACATGCAGTTTGTTTTGATGGACTAATCTTTTCTATTTTTTGAAGTAACTCTTCATCGTTTCCGTATTGTGTCGCTCTCATTTGTTCCAATTCTTCTTTATTCGCCTCAGCTATTGTATGAACCGCTATTCTTCCTCGGCAGTTCTCTAATGCTTTACCTGCCAATTTAATTCTTTTTTCCAAGCCTAATTCTCGAAATAACTCCATTGTACGTAAAGTAAGACCCCCTGCTTTCGGATGAATGGCAGTAGACGGATGCCTTTCAATAAGTAAGTACTCAATGTTATGTTTTGCAAGAAATAACGCAGACGCTAACCCAGATAATCCCCCTCCAACAATTAAAACTGGTACATAATTCGATTTCATATATTTCCCCTCCAAATCATTGTTCTGAGCTCAGTGACATAAATATAATCAAAAAAAACATTAAAATATAGACTTATATTTCATTTTGAATTATCATATAGATAGATTACGCCCCAAAATTCCTTTTACCTTTTCATACATCTATAATCCACCTGAATTGTGTCTGTATGAAAGTGTAAAACAAAAGAACGTACTTTACGTTGAACCATGTTCTATCGTAAAATTCAAAAATAATACAAACATTATAAGCGGTCGTAACCTTATGGATTATACAAGGTTACGACCGCTTATTTTATTGTTACATCATTTTTTGTTTTTAAAACCTCATCTATTGTGTTATGTAGTCCTTCCAATCCCTTTTCTATCTCCCTATAATTTTCAACAATAAAAAATTCATTCGTCTCGATTTTCTTTCTCAATATTGCACCTCATACAACAATCATGTAGCATTACCGTATCGAAGTAATGGTTCATCATCTTAAACCTTTCGACTAATTACCTGGAGGCAAAGTGATTGAAATGAATAAACAAGAACAATTAAATATTATAAAAAAAGATTTTATTGATTCTCAAAAAGTATTATTGGCAATTGGTGATGAAACGCGTCAAGCTATTTTATTAGTGCTAATGGAAACGGAATGTCAAACAGGATTACGTGTAGGAGAAATCACGAAGCAAACACACCTTTCCCGTCCAGCAGTATCACATCACCTTAAGATTTTACGAGAAGCTGGCATTATTTTAATGAGAAAAGAAGGTACAAAGAATTTTTATTATATTGATATACGTACAAAATTAGGTTTATTAAAAAATCTTGTATTAGATATTGAGAAGCTATTGCAGAACTTTTATTAAAACTTGGAGGTATAAGAAATGAAAGCAATGATAATTGATAGATATGGAAAAGTCCCAATGCGTATGGCAGAGGTACCTACTCCTGAAATAAATGAGTATGAAGTGCTCGCAGAAATTCATGCAGCTAGCATTAACCCAATTGATTTTAAAATACGCGACGGAAAAGTAAAAATGTTACTGAAATATGAAATGCCCCTAATCCTTGGGAATGACTTTGCCGGTGTCATCACGAAGGTTGGATCAAAAGTAACTCGTTTTAAAGTTGGTGATGAAATATATGCTCGTCCAAGAAAAAATAAGATTGGTACTTTCGCGGAGTATATAGCCATTCATGAAGATGATATAGCTTTAAAACCGAAAAATTTAAGTTTTGAGGAAGCTGCTTCGATTCCACTCGTTGGCTTAACATCATATCAAGCATTACATGACATCATGCAATTACAAAAAGGACAAAAGATTTTAATTCACGCCGGATCCGGTGGTGTTGGTACTTTCGCTATTCAGCTAGCAAAAATAATGGGTGCCATTGTTACAACGACTGCTAGTGAAGCTGGTGCGAATTTAGTAACGTCTCTTGGCGCAGATGAAATTATTAATTACAAAACAGAGAAATTTGAAGATATACTAAAAAATTATGATGCCGTATTTGATACAATCGGCGGTGCAACACTTGAAAAATCATTCAATATTATAAAAAGGGGAGGAAACATTGTTTCCGTTTCAGGCATGCCGAATGCTCGCTTCGGTAAAGAATTTGGTTCAGGATTCTTTAAAACTCTCTTATTTTCATTAGCCAGCAAAAAACTTACTGCACTTGAAAAAAAGCATAATGCTCAATATTCATTTTTATTTATGAAGCCAAGTGGGGATCAATTACGTACTATTGCAAACTATATTGAAGCTGGTGAAATCAAACCGGTAATCGATCGAGTTTTCCCTTTTGAAGATGCGCAAAAAGCAATGGAATATTCCGAGGCTGGAAGAGCAAAAGGAAAAATAATTGTAAAAATTAAATAATAATAAAACCTCCATTTTCTTAAAATGGAGGTTTTAAATTTGCTGTTAAATAGACATAGTGCAATGAAGTCCTTACAATAGATTGCAAGGGGAAATATTATATTATACTTTTAGTTAACTTTACAAAGAATACATACGTACAAATACATAATTTAAAATACAAAAAGGAGGAGATACAATGACTAAAAATAATGAAACAGGTTGGAATTTAGATAATAGTTATACGACTTTACCACAATCATTTTATACAGAAATCCCCCCTACTCCCGTAAGTTCACCGGAGTTAGTTAAACTAAACCATTCATTAGCGATATCTCTTGGCTTAACCCCTGAAGAACTGAAAAAGGAAGCTGAAATTGCCATTTTCGCTGGTAATGCACTCCCAGAAGGAGCTCATCCATTAGCTCAAGCATATGCTGGTCATCAATTCGGACATTTTAATATGTTAGGCGACGGTCGTGCTCTTTTAATTGGCGAACAAATTACTCCTTCAGGTGAGCGTTTCGATATTCAACTGAAAGGTTCTGGCCCTACTCCCTATTCACGCCGAGGAGATGGCCGTGCTGCACTCGGTCCGATGCTACGTGAATATATTATTAGCGAAGCAATGTATGCACTCGATATTCCGACTACTCGCAGTTTAGCAGTTGTTACAACCGGTGAACCAACCTATCGTGAAACAAAGTTACCTGGAGCAATTTTAACTAGAGTAGCTAGTAGCCATATTCGCGTCGGTACATTTCAATATGCTGCAGCTCGTGGTTCAATAGAGGACCTGAAATCACTAGCTGACTATACGATAAAAAGGCATTACCCAGAAATTGAATCTCATGAAAACCGATATACTGCATTACTACAAGAAGTCATTAAAAGACAAGCCAGTCTTATCGCAAAATGGCAACTTGTTGGATTTATTCACGGCGTAATGAACACTGACAATATAACGATCAGTGGCGAAACAATTGATTACGGTCCTTGTGCATTTATGGACAATTACGACCAAGGAACTGTATTTAGCTCTATTGACACACAAGGTCGTTATGCATATGGAAATCAACCATATATGGCCGCATGGGATCTAGCACGACTAGCTGAATCTTTAATACCAATTCTGCACGAAGATGAAGAAGAAGCATTAAAAATCGCTCAAGACGAAATTTCGAAATTTAGCGTACAGTATGAAAAACAGTGGTTCCTTGGAATGAAAAAGAAATTAGGACTATTTAGCAACGAAGAACAAGATCAATCACTTATTGAGCAACTTTTAAAAATGATGGAGAAATATAAAGCGGATTATACAAATACATTCCGTTCATTAACTCTTGATGCTATCGAAAATACAGCTCTATTTGAAAGTCCTGAATTTAAAGAATGGTACAAACTGTGGCAATCTCGATTAGAAAGACAAGAACAATCAAAAGAAAACGCCTACGAGATGATGAAAAATAATAACCCATCAATCATCCCGAGGAACCACCGTGTAGAAGAAGCACTAGAAGCAGCTGTTACAAATGACGACTATAGCGTAATGGAGCAACTTCTTGAAGCTTTATCAAACCCTTATGCGTATTCTACAGATCAAGAAGAATACTGCATTCCGCCTACACCGACGAATCGCCCTTATCGTACTTTTTGTGGGACTTGATTGTTTAATATGTAAAAAGGTGCGTTCATATAATTTGTGTGAACGCACCCTTTTTATATCCCCCCACTCAACTAAAACTTTAAAATGCACATCCCCCGATGCCATTTCTTTAATCCAAAACAAATTCTACACTATTCCAATAGACTTACTCGTAAGCTTGTTAAACAAATATTGAGAAATATAAAACATCATTTCTAAATATTTTTATTTTTGATACTATATTTTATAAGAATATTCAAAAAGTGAGGGGATTTCATGAACGTTCAACTACAAGGTAATGAACAAATTACAAAATTATTTAATGACTGGTATAGAGCTATGTTACAGCATCAAACTACCCATGCAACAAAAATAAAAAAAGATATTGAAAATACCATCTCTAATTCAGAAGAAGATACAAACCTACAATTGTATTATTCACTTTTTAATTTCAGATACAAAATCTTAACAGATGGTTTAAATATTAATAAAGATGATTTTAATAAAATTGATTCTTTCCCACTTCCAGAGAATGGGCTATTTTCTTATTATTATCATTTTTTTAAGGCTATTCACAATACAATTATTGGAAACTACAATGCAGCAAAACACCTTTTCGAGAACGCTAAAAAGCTGCTAATACACGTATCTGACGAACTAGAGAATGCTGAATTTAACTACCGCTTAGCTGCCTATTATTATCAAACATATCAACCACTAGTAGCAATCCAATCTGCAAATGAAGCTAAAGCGATTTTTTCAAAACATATAAACTGTGAAATTAATGTTGCTTTGTGTGATAACATCTTTGGTTTATCTTGTATTGATTTAAAACAGTTTGAACAAGCTGAAATTAGACTTGATTCAGCATTAAATATTCTACAGAAGTATTCAGAGGAGACTTTATCATTAAGAGTACGACATAATTTAGCTTGGCTATATGCAAGTCAAAACCTTTCAGAGTTAGCAATGCGTCATATTTCAGAGGTTACAACTAAGCAACCAAATCACTTTAAAGCACTTTTTGTTGAAGCACGTGAATACTACAAGCTTGGAGAATATACCCAGGCTAAAGAACTTATAAAAAAAGGATTAAACATCTCAAATAAACTAGAAAACAAAGAGTTTCAATATCGTTTCATGATTTTAAGAGAACTAAATAATAAAACTTCTATAAATGATTTAGAAATGATAATTTTGGAAGGAATTTCTTACTTTAAAACAGAAAACCTTTGGGAATGTATACAAGAGTACACTGATGTTCTAGCAAATATGTTTTATGAAAAAGAAGACCATATAAAAGCTAGTCAATACTTTTACATGGCCAATCAAGCAAGAAAAAAACATGAAGAAAAGGGAGCTTTGATATAATGAAAAAGATTAAATTGAGCATCATTGGCTTAGCTGTTATTAGCATCACAACTCTTGGGTTAAGCTTCACCTCAGAAACACCGAAAACACAGTTAGGATATGTAGCATTAAACATTGGGGACACCCCTGCACCACAAAGACCTGACCTTGTTCAATCTATTGACGTAAGTAAAGACTACAACTCAACAACAACTGAAAAAGCACTTTAAAAAATGAAAGACCTTCAATTAAGAAGGTCTTTTTAAATACGCTTATTTAGAATATTTCCCTTTCATGTAGGCTTTATTTTCTCATCAACTCCGCAATCCTCTTACTCTCCTCACTACCAACTTTCTCAAGTTTCTCCACAACTAAATTCCGTCTCTCTACAGAATGATTTTGACTTAACTTCGCTTTTCCTTCTATTTTATTTATCTTTATTTTGAATCCAACTATTCCCTTACTTAATCCTCCCATATAATTTGGATCTACATCATTAAGTGAGTAGGTGCTCTCTGGATCTTCATATTTATTTACTAAATCTTGAAGAGAATCTACTAATGTCTTCTCATCCTCAACAATTTCTAATTCACCATATACATGCACTGCAACGTAATTCCATGTTGGTACTGCATTGTTTGTTTCATACCATAACGGAGAGATGTAACTATGTGGTCCTTGAAATATAGCTAGTACTTGCTGAGTCCCAATATCTTTCCACTGTTCATTCGGCCGTGCGAAGTGACCATGTAAAGTAAGGGTCTCCCTATTTAATAACAACGGCAAGTGCGTTGCATATGGTTCTCCGTTATGTTGAGAAAATAATGTCCCAAAGCTATTTTGTTCCATTATTTCGTACTTCATCTCTTCATCTTGTATTACGAAATATTTTGGTATGTACATAAGCTCCCTCTTTTCCGCTCTTTTCTATTTTATTTCCTATTATATTTAGTAACCGCATCAATCAACAGGGCCAGTTTGTATTTGTTTTATAATGGCAGCTTTCTATTTCAAAACAATAGGCAGCATGTATTCCATGCTACCTTAGTTTATTTTTTCTAATATATTTGTAATAAATACGGTCTTACCCTCAATATAACTAGATCGTTTTTTCGACTCTCTTGCTAACTCTTCCTTCAAGTTTCCATACTCATTAGCTACTTCAGTATGTTCACGAAGGTAATCTTGAAACGCTATATGCCTTCTCAATTCTTCACTATTTTTATCACACACATATAAATGATGTTCCATCCAAACTGTATTTCCCTCGTTCCATGGAACGAACGTATCCTTTCTTCCAAACGCCTCTCTTCCTTTAAAGCTCCATTCTAACTGATGATAGTATCCTATCGCTTCAAACTTTGTTACTACTTCAGGAAAGATTTCATAATCTTCTATTACGATATCAATATCTAATATTGGTTTTGCTACAAGTCCTTTAATAGATGTACTCCCAACATGTTCAATGGATAAAATGCGGTCTTCCATTACATCGTTAATGAAAGTGTGTAGCTTATTAAATTCACTTTCCCATTGGATGTTATACCCTTCGATAGTAATTCTCTGTTTCAAAGTATCCCTCTCCTCAAAAGCAACTATAACCTCTGAATATGAGTATCCTTAAAATCCGTCTCATATTTCAATCCATATCCAAACATTCGATCCATTCCAATATGTGCTGTCCATATTAAGCCAATCATTATAACGGTATCTATCTTAAAATAGACACCTATTAGAACAATTAATATGGATATGATATATGTATGACATACGTTATATATTTTCGCACCAACGTGATTATTGATCCCATACGCTAACATGGAGAAATCCGGCGCTAAAAGGAATACAAAAAATATAATCCAACTAAACTCATATATTGAATACATATAAATCGTGGCTAAAAATACAACCGTTCCTTCAAAATGTACAATACGTTTTTGCATTATTTATCATTCCTATTTTTCTATATTTATTAATACATTTTCATCGCTGAAAGTATTCTTTGCATTTTTTGACCAGATGGTTGCTAATATTGGCCCTGCAATGTTATGCCATACTGCCGCTAATACACTTGGGAGTGCAGCAGCCGGTCCAAAATGCAAAATACTTTCCAGCTATATTACTTATCGCTTCTAGTACTTTCATCCACTCAGCCCCTATCTTTTAATTGAAACACCTTATTCGGATTCAAAATATTTTGCGGATCAAGAGCTTTCTTTATTTTCTCCATTACAAATAATGCCGCCCCATGTTCTTCTTCTTGATACTTTCGTTTTCCGATTCCAACGCCATGTTCTCCTGTACACGTTCCTCCTCGTTTAAGAGCATACAAAACGATACTTTCGTTTATTTCGTCTGCCTTCTTTACTTCCTCTTTATCATTTGTGTCAATCATTAAGAGTACATGGAAATTCCCATCTCCAACATGACCTAGAATACCGCCAATAAGCCCTACTTTATCTAATACCTCTTTCGCATGTTGAATCGCTCCAGCTAATTCCGAAATTGGCACACATACGTCTGTACTCATTAGCTTTTTACCAGGATAACTATGCACGTAAGAGTACGCTAAGTTATGTCTTGCATCCCACAGTTTATTTCTCGCTGCTGTTTCCATCTCAAATGCAATTTCTATACATTTATGATCAAGAACGATTTCTTTCGTAAATTCAATATCTTGCTTTAACCCTGCTTCATTACCGTGAAACTCTAAAAACAGTGTCGGTTCTTCTCTGTAACTTGTTTCATTGTAATGATTTACTTGTTTCATAGATAATTCATCAACGAGTTCAATTCTCGCGATTGGAATACCTGCCTGTAATATGTTAATTACAGCTTCTACTGCATCATTTATAGTTGGAAACGATGCCCTCGCAGCCATAACATGTTCTGGTATACCGTATACTTTTAAAGTTAACTCCGTGAAACATCCAAGTGTTCCTTCTGAGCCTACGAAAATACCATTTAAATGATAACCTGATGATGACTTCGCCGCTAAATTCCCGGTATGTATTACTTCTCCATCAGCAAGAACGACTTCTAAATCTCGGACTTGATCACGCATTACTCCATACTTTACCGCTGTCGTTCCGCTCGCATTTGTAGCAGCCATTCCTCCTAACGTTGCATCAGCTCCTGGGTCTACACTAAAAAATAATCCATACTTTTTCAATTCTTTATTAAGCTGAGAGCGCGTCACCCCTGGCTGTACTCTCACAAGAAAATCCTTTCCTCTTATTTCAAGTATTTTGTTCATAAGAGAAAAGTCCATTGTAATTCCTTTTTCGTAAGGAATTACATGTCCCTCTAAACTGGACCCTACTCCAAATGGAACGACAGCTGTTCCGTGCTGACTCGCTATTTTCATTATCGCGCTAACTTCTTCGGTCGTTTTTGGAAAAACAACTACATCAGGTAAACTACTAACATGGTAAGATTCATCTTTACTATGTAACTCTCGTACTGTCATATTTATTACTACTCGATCTTCAGGAAGTATGCCTTTTAATTCATTTACTACATGTTCAATTGTTATTTCCATAATCAACTCTCCTTTTTAAATTTAAAACAAGTATACCATCTTTATACAAAATAATTAGAAAAATGAGATTTTTAAACCTAAACATACAAAAAAGAACCTGCAGCACACGCTACAAGTTCTTTTCCACTACATTTTAAACGATTTCTTTATTAACAACATAAACCAAATTAAAGTAACTGCCATCAACGAATGAGAAAATCCTACAATATAAGTTAACCCTTTAAAGTCAGCTCCATTTAACTGAAGAAGCCCTCTCGCTGCTAGCGAACCTAACATTAATGTTAATGCAATGTTATGTAAAACAAACCACTTATTAAACCCTTGCACTTCATGAAACGCGAATACTTTTGCTAATCCTAAAGCAATTAAAAAGAAGAAAAAGCCAAGTACAAGTGTATGTGTATGCAAAAGATTTAACAAAGTAGATCCTAAAATCCCTTTATACTTACCATACTCCCTAGCGAAAATCCCTGATAATAAACCGATAATCAAATACGTAAACGATGCATTATATAATTTCTTCATTATGTACCTCCTTGAGTAGAATGTGTAGTGTGTCATATTTAGTAATAATGATAGTTATATAGTAAAAACTCCTAGTCACCTAGGAGTCATTGTATAAGCATCTCACTCTTTACAATCAATCCTAATTATAAAATATCTCTCTATACAAAACAAACGAACTTTATGTGAACAAACAAAGCTCCATTAAAATATGTTGCACTTTTGTTTTACACAATCCATACTAATTGTTATAACTTTTTAAAGGTGGTGTAATAATTGATAGTTCTTGAAACCGAACGTCTTAACCTTCGTTGGTTTGATATAAAAGACGCTCCTTTTATTCTTGAGTTAGTAAACGATCCTGCATGGATTCAGTTTATCGGTGACAAAGGAGTTAGAAACTTAGAAGATGCAAAAAATTATATTGTAAACGGTCCCATCGATATGTATAACAAACTCGGATTTGGCCTTTACTTAGTAGAACGAAAAGAAGATCTCACTCCACTTGGTATGTGTGGCCTTATTAAAAGAGATTCATTAGAAGATGTTGATATCGGATTTGCCTTTTTAGAGACATTCCGTTCACAAGGATACGGCTACGAGTCAGCTTCTGCGATAATCGAATACGGTGTACAAAAGCTCAACATGAAACGAATTGTAGCAATTACTTCTATAGATAACATCGCCTCAGGAAAGCTTTTAGAAAAAGTAGGATTACGATTTGAGAAAATCATTTCAGATTCAGGAGAAGATTTAAAATTATTTGGGTATAACGCATAGTAAAGAAGGTCGCCGTGAATGGTGACCTTCTTTACTATTTTACTGATCTCGTCATAATACTTTTAGTTCCATTATAGTTTTGCAGTAATTCTTGTGATTACTACTATGCCTTTCATATCACATTTTTTGGAAATTCATAGAAATAAAACTTTCACATTTAAATAAATTATATTAATATATCAAATAAAGGAAGTGAGAATAAATGGAACAACCTCTATTTTTATTAGTTCTTCAATTCATTGCATTCATATTAATCATTTGTATCGTATATGGAATGTTGTACAATACCGTATTAAATTTAAATATGCCTAAATGGACTGCACATATAGTAGCTACGGTCTTTTCCCTTGGTATTACCTATCAAGCTTTTATAAATTTTATTTGAAAAACTTTTGTAGCAATTACTTCTATTGTTGATGCAGTAAAGCTTTTAGAAAAAGCAGGATTGCAATTTGAGAGGGTTATTTCAAGATCAGAAAACGTAACCATTTTTTATAAAGTCTTTCCAGCGCAAAATAGTGAAGAAGTTAGTTCCGCTGAAAGTGTGTTTGCATAAAAAGAAATGAATTTAATTGATGCTACAAAAATTTTATTTTAATTCTGGTTCTATTGTTTGGAATCGTTCTAGGGTACCATTTGTGTGGACTTTAAAAATTTTCATTTGCGCACCAAAATGTTGCGTTAAGTAAAATGTATCACCAGTTATTAAATTTCCAATCTTCCAATCAGGTTGATATGTACTTTCCATGGAACTTTCTAAATCCCCAATCATTATTAAATTGATATATAATGAAGATGAACTACTCAACATTTTCGTTAAAGATAGTCTATCAACCTCTAACTACCTAATGAACTCAAGTAAACACATCTTCAGTCATTTTAAGAGGTACAAAAGGCAACCTTTCGGGTGATTTTTGTATAAAAATTCTATTTTTTATATTCGATACCAACCACGAACCTTTTTAAAATAATAGTATCATTATGTCTCCTTTTTAGAGATTATTTTTAATTACCTTGAATTTTTGCACCAGAACCGGAAAATCCCTGACTACTCGAAATATCAACTATCAGGTGCTAATATTCAATAACGCGTACTGAAAATGATTAAACATTTTTATAAACCAGTGGAACATTTAAGAAATCAATTTTTCTCTTATCGAAATTTAATTAGCTTACAGTAATACAGTGGTCATATATTTTTAAGAATAACGGAAGAATATATAGAAATTGCTACAGAAATGTGAAGTTTAATTAATTTAGGAGGAACAAACTTGTTTAATCAGCTTGTAAAAGTTATACCGAATTTATTTACGGTTGGAAATTTATTGTGCGGTGTTTTCTCAATCACCTTGAATATGAGTGAATATTTAGGAGCAGCCTCCATTCTCATTTTCTTTTCAGCTGTTTTAGATTTTCTTGATGGAAGAATTGCAAGAAAATTAAAAGTGAACAGTGAGTTTGGCGTAGAATTGGATTCCTTAGCTGATATTGTTAGTTTCGGCGTCGCTCCTGCGCTTTTATTTCATACGATAGCAACACCTTCTATTTTAACTTCTTTGGCATTTATCCTATTCCCAACAATGGGTGCTTTAAGATTAGCAAAATTTAGTATTAAACCAACTATTGGATATTTTAAGGGATTACCTATTCCAGCTGCAGGATTATCATTGGCTGGTATGGCATTGTTTTCATATGGTAATGCATGGATTACTTTAATCCTCGCCCTCTTAATGGTAAGTCCCATTAGGTTTAAAAAATTTTAATGAAGGTCACGCCCAACGCCATTAAGGAGCATTTTAAATGGATTTAACGCGTCAATAAGTATAAAAAAGCGGGACAATAATATTAAATTAGGTGCCCTTCGAAAAATTAAAACCTTGTATTTATGGCTATTGGGTTAATCCATCGATATGTTATTCTGAAACGTCAGTCCACTTTTAACAGGAGCTCCCTTTATCAAGAGAGCTCCTGTTCTTATTTCTTCTTCTTTTCTGTCGGTTGGCTTTGTTTAGCAAAATTAGATGAATCATCAAAATTCGGTTGCTTTTTACCAGCATTATTACTTCTACCTTTTCCCATATGTAATGCACCTCCCCTCCCCCTTACTATTCCCAATAAAAAAATTCTCTTGCATCCAAGAGAATTTTAAATTGGGTTCTTATTGATAATACCTAAGTACTTCCAACACTGCCATTCCATAAAAGATGGATCCAATGTTAAATTATTTAATGCTAAAACAAATATTACATTTTCATATTTAACTGGATAATCAATTAATAATCCTAATGTATTTCCTGAATCTGCGACAATTATGATTCCCTTTTCTAACACGTCATCTATAACTTCTTTTAATTATTCTTACCTAGCATATAATATTTTCCTACACATTGAGATTGCATGTTGTATAAGGAAGCCCTTCTTCTTTCCATGCAAGAAATCCTCCCTTTAAATTCACTACTTCCTTTATACCAGCTCTTTGTAAAATACTAGCTGCTATAGCGGAACGTAATCCGGTTCGACATTGCAAAACTATTGGAAAATCTTTCGGTATATAATCTAGTTGTTCAAATAGATTACCTAAAGTGATATGTATTGCATCATGAAGGTGTCCTTCCTCCCACTCTTTTTTACTACGCACATCGATAACCTTAACGCTTCCAGCTTTTATATGCGGATATAATTCAATCGATGTTCTTTCTTTGTAACTTTCAAATCTATCAAGTCTTTGTATTACTTTTAAGGGTGCAAAAGCAATAATATTATCTAACCCAATAGATTCAAATTCTCTAATAACTGCCTCTACTTTAACCTTTTCCTCATCTAGAATTATTAAAGTTTCTTTTTTATAATCTAATAACCATCCACACCAAGTTGTGAAAGAATTGTTATAAGGTATGTTAATTGACTTCTCGATATGACCTGCAGCAAAACTCTCTACATCCCTTATATCAACTATTTGATAAACGCTCTTCAAAATTTCTTGAAGTTCTTCTACTGTATTAATAGCAGTACTTTTTCTCTTCTTACGAATTGGCGGACCATACTTATTTAAATTCTTCATTAATGAAAAATACTTTGGAGGCTCTGGCTGTCCCGTCAATAAAGTCGATATAAAATCACTTTCTTCATTACACCGAAATGCCCAATTGAACATCTTTTCATAACCTAATGTAGAAGTTGGAATTGCTCCTAATGCTTTTCCACATGCGCTTCCCGCACCATGTGATGGCCATATTTGCAAATAATCAGGAAGTATTTTTATTTTTTGTATAGAATCAAATAATTGTTTCGCTCCTATTTTTGCAGTATCTTTAATACCGACTGCAGTTTCTAATAAATCCGGTCTTCCTATATCTCCTACAAATATAAAATCACCTGTGAATATTCCTATCGGTTTATCATTCGTATAATTATTTTGACTTGTATCAGTTACTAAAAAAGAAATACTTTCAGGCGTATGCCCTGGGGTGTGAATTACATTAAATTTTATATGACCTACTTTAAACTCTGTGCCCTCTCTAACCAATTTGTATCGACCTTCGTTAAGATATTGATATTTCCAATCACAATCTCCTTCATCAGATACATATAAATTTACATGGTAAAGATTAGAAAGTTCTCTAGACCCAGAAAGAAAATCAGCATGAATATGAGTCTCAGCCGCAGCAATTACTTCCATCCCCTCTTTCTTAGCAAATTCTATATATTGTTCTATATAGCGACTAGGATCAATAACGATTGCTACGCCTTCTTTCTGACAACCGACTAAATAGGAAGCATGTGCTAATTTTTCATCATAAAAATATTTTAAAAGCATAGCTATTCCCTCCAATTAGTTATTTCAAATTAATTTTCAATTTTTGTAACCACTTTTTATCTTCTCCTATAGAATCCCTTTCAACATTAAATTCCAATACATATATGGCAACATATATCTTTTAAGTAAAAACATACTATACCGTTCTTTCGCTTGATTAAATGGAAACGTTTCTTGAGGCTCATGTTCATAGTTAAATTCAGCAAGTATAAGACTTTTATATCCTGTAACAATCGGACATGATGTATATCCATCATATTTAGCCTGTAAATCTCTTCCGCTAAGTACGTCCATAATATTTTGTTTTAAGACGGGTATTTGTTTTCGAATTGCTGCTCCAGTTTTAGAGGTAGGTAAATTGGTACAATCTCCAAGTCCAAAAATATTTTTATATTGCACATGCTGCAAAGTATAAGGGCTTATATCTACCCACCCCTGATGATCACTTATCTCACTCTCTTTAATAAAATTAGGTGGCCCCATTGGCGGAACAACATGTATCATACTATATGGTACGGTTTCTCTTTTTAGTGTTTGCGTATCTTCAAAAATTGCCTCTCTCTTTTCGGCGATAATTTCCACTAGATTTTTATTATAATTCGTTATAATTTGCTTTCTTTCTAGTACTTGTTCTAAAGTATTTGCATATCGTGGAACCTGAAATATGTTATTGTTTGCAGAATAAAATATTACTTTACTTCTGTTTCTTACACCACTATTACAAAAATACTCCTCTGCTAAGTACATAATTTTTTGTGGAGCACCACCGCATTTAATAGGAGTATTAGGGTGGGTAAAAAGCGCATTTCCTCCTTTAAATTTTTCGATTTCTCTCCAAGTAGAATCAACATATGTATAAGAATAATTGCTACATACCCCATTAGTGCCAATAGACTCTTTTAAGCCTTTAATACTGTCCCAATTTATTTGGATACCAGCTGCTACAATAAGAATTTCATACTCAAGTAGCAGTCCGTCATCTAAAAGTATCTTATTTTCAGATGGAAATAACTCAACAACACTTTTAGGGATCCACGTTGCCCCTTTTGGAATAAGCGATTCCTGATTACGCATCGTACTTTCCTTTGAAACAATTCCTCCCCCCACTAAACTCCATAGTGGCTGAAAGTAATGTTTTTTTGATGGATCAATAATTGCTATACTTTCTTTCAATAGGGGTACATTTCGTAATAAATGTGCAGTAGAAGATAGTCCTGCTGTCCCAGCACCAATTACAATAATTTTATAACTATCTCTGGTCTTCATTATCCTCTTCCTATCTAAAATTGATTTTTAAATTAACTAATTAGTAGCCATTTTTTCATCGTAGTAACATGATTATAAGTTAAAAACATCATAGTTTTATCTGATTTAAATGAAAATTTTGTTAATTTCACCATCAACATTACTATATGCGTAAATCCCCTATGTTACTTCCATATTTTAGTTTTAATATTAAAATTAAATATTATTATATAAAATAAAAATAATGCATTAAAATACTTTTCATGAATCCGGATAAGTAATGTTTAAAAAACAACATCTAACATCTTAGATGTTAAAATAAACAAATTCACATACTTCACAAATATGAAAAGTATTAAATATCGCTTAAGTTTCGTTACCTTTTTCTGTATATATTGATAAAAAATTGTGAAATTTTATCGCATTATGCAAGACATTTAATATCAAATATATTACTTTTACTATGAACTAAATGGTTTATAGGGCTTTTCTAAATAAACAAGGTGCTAAATTAATTCTTAAGAAGCCATTATCATTGCATTTATCTAAAAATTTAAAAAATATATGCAGATGGATATCATCTTAAATACATATATAATTACCTTTAATTTTTTGACACGATTTCACATAATTCTTAAACTGATTTTTTTGCGTGCATTATGAAAAAAATGCACCGTGTCAGTCTTTAAAAGATTATATATCATAACTTTAAGAGAGGCAGGAAAACTATGAAGATGAAAAGAAAAATCTACTGGTTAAATGCTAGCCAATAGATTTTTCTTTTTTATCTAAGGATTCTTTTAAAAGAACAACAATTTTACTACAGTAATCAAGAACAGGTTTCTAAATTAAGTTACTGGAGAATATATAACTCTGGCGCAATATCCCTACCAGCTTTCATTCCAATAATAACTCCATGATATAACGTCAAAGATGAAATCCCTCAACTTAGGTATTTGACTTTTTAAATTTATACAAATGTCTTAGCTCTATGTACTGTGATATATAGGTCCACATCAATATGTTATTGCATCATATACTGAACAGATAATTTAAATTACTTTTATAAAGGATGATGAGGATGAACCTAGAAGATATACAAAAATCCTATGGCGTAATTGTAAGTTTAGGAGGATTGTGTCAAGTCACCAACCAAATCAAAAGACACAATTTAAGAACATTTTCTGGACCTTTAGATTGGTTTTATTATCCATCACTTTCAGATGTAAACAGATTACTTCAAAATCGATTTAAAAAATTCATGAAGTTGGAAAATATGGTTATAGAAGGTTCAGAAAGTTACGGTCTTATTGAATCAGAATTTGATAATCAAATTAAATGGGCAGAACGAATTACCTACTGTATAAAGGACACTTATTATAATTGTTTTTCAATGCATGATTTTCCTATTAATTCCGAAAAGGATTTGAAATCAACCTATCCTTCTTTTAAAGCTAAATTAGACACTAGAATTAATCGATTCCTTGAAAAAATAAATAGTAGTGAATCCATTTTATTCATTAGAATTTGGGGAAATCGAGATGAAGCGGTTGAATTACAAAACGTATTATCTAAAATTACAAATAAGGATTTTAATATTCTTATTGTTAATTTCAAGGAGGGTATATCTAATATTGTTGAACAAAATTGGGGAATATCGAGGGTTTGTTCAATTGAACTCCCACGTTATCAGGATAGATGGGAAGGTGATGATTCCGATTGGGATGTTATTTTAAACAAAATAACATTAACTTAATAATTTTCTTCTTACTTTTAACATGATTTGGCCCGTAAAATCAAATAGGTGTAGAAAAATAAAATTCCTGTCTAATTGATACACACTTAATTAACAAAACGTTCATATAATAATTCGTAAGTCCTTCTTTATTGAATAAATAGTTCTTTACAAAATTAGTTCCATCACTAGAGCACCTTTATGCGGTGCTCTTTTTTGAATTTATAAAATGTAAAAATAGTTGTTCCATTTTCCTTTAAATGGCTAATTCCCTTTGTTATTCTTCTATTGATTTCTGTATAATCATTTATGCGATCAGCATATTCTGCTTATGTAGTGCATTCACGACTACTTACTTCCATACTTTATCTTATATTTTGTCTTCTTGGATATTTCATTATAAGCTTCTTCAATTCCCTTGATTTCCTTCCCCTTCTTTTATCTTAAGAACAAGCAATTTCTTTCATTAATATTAAATAAACTAAAGCATAGATTTTAAAAGAACCTAATTTACATATAATTAATGATAAACTACAGTGTGTATTCTCCACGTTTAATCAGCATCTGAATTATAAATCTAACATATTTTTTTTAGTTGATTGTCATTATGGTACAACCGTGTATACATTTACCAAACAAACTACATAGTTTAAATTAGTAAAATATATAGAGAGGAAGGAAATAAATCTATGAAAGTCATAATTTTGTGTGGCGGAAAAGGGCTTCGGATGCAAGGAATTTTAGAGGACATTCCCAAACCATTAGTTCGAGTTCAAGGAAAGCCTCTCCTCTTGCATATAATGAATTGGTATAGAAAATATGGACATTCTGATTTCATTTTACCCTTAGGATATAAAGGTGAGAAAATTAAGGAATATTTTATGGACTTTAGCTGGAAAGAGAATGACTTTAGTTTGAATTTTAAAACCAGTCAATATACGCTACTTCAGAAATTAGAAAATTGGAATATACACTTTATAGATACAGGAATTGATACAATGACCGGGGCAAGACTAAAAAAACTTGAATCCTTTGTACAGGGTGAAACCTTTTTATTAACTTATGGTGACGGATTAGCCAATATAGATATTGATCAACTAATAGCATTCCATAAAGAAAAAGGAAAAATTGCTACATTAACTGGAATTAAAAAAAATAGTCAATACGGCCTATTGGCGGTCGAAGATGGAATTGCTATTGATTTTAAAGAAAAACCATTACTTGATGAAGTAATTAATGGCGGTTTTTTTGTATTTAACAAAGAAATATTCAATTATTTAAGTAATAATGATGATTGTGTTCTAGAAGAAGATCCTCTTCGAAATTTAATAAAAGACAATGAGCTCGCCGTCTATGAACACAATGACTTTTGGGCTAGTGTCGATACACCTAAAGATTTAAAAACTGTAAATGAAAGTTGGAATCCAAATAAATTTTAGTGGAGAGGACTGAATAAGCATTGAACTCTAATGATAAAAAAATAAGTTTACCTCGATTGTACATCCCCTCTAATGAGAAAATAGTTAACCCACTTTCAACAGGAATTAAAGCTTCAAATCTCTCCAAAAAAAATACTCAAAAAAGAATTAATCCCCAATTCTATAATCAACAACATGATCTAAATAATCATTTCTGCGTCATTATAGGTAGTGAGTATGTCTTGAAAATTATTGCTTTACAGCAATCATTAATGCAGTACTCAGAAAAATTCACATTGTGGATTTGTTGTATAGATCCTTTTGCATATTCACTATTAAAAGAAATGAGTTTAATTAATGTAAACCTTTTACAAGTTGAAGAATTAGAAGATCGTGAACTAAAAGCAATTAAGAGAAAAAGAAAAGTAAATGAATATTGTTGGACTTTAAAATCTGTCTTGATAGAATATTTATTGGTCAATTATGATTTACCATCTATTCTATATTGTGATGGTGATTTATGCTTTTTCTCTGACCCTAATATTATTTTTGAGGAATGGGGTGACCATTCTATCTTCCTAACCCCCCAAAGAGATCGTGATTGGGTAGAAAAAATGTACGGAAAATATCAGGCTGGTCTAATTGGATTTAAGAATGATCTCTATGGACTAAAAAGTGTAAGATGGTGGAAAAATAAATGTATAGATTGGTGCAGTGCCGAGGCTGAAGAGGGGAAATTTGGAGACCAAAAGTATTTAGATTATATCCCTATATATTTTCCAAAAGTAAAAATTTCAAATAACTTAGGTATAAATGCTGCGCCTTGGAACTGTATATATAATAACGATTATAAAATTGACAAGACTAAAAATGATATATTTATTGAAAACGACAAACTAGTTGTTTACCATTTTGCATGTATTACTATCTTTACTGAAAATGATTTTGATCTTTGGTCTTTGGGAGAAATTTCAATACCCAATAATATATTAAACCATATTTACACTCCGTATTTAGAGAGAATTCAATTTGTTTTAAAGCAATTAAAGGATAAATTCAATAAAGATACTAAACAATTTTTAAGTAAAAAAGATATAAATAAAGCTCAAACTTTATATAAAGATTCACAATTAAGAAGAAAAATGAATCAATCCAATCATTTTATGAACTTTTCCATGATTATAAGTAAAGAACGATTAATTCAAGGATTGACCTCTTATTATTCCTTAGAAAATTTCAACGCTAAATTTACTGTATGGATCTGTTGTATGGATGATTTAACTTATCAAATATTAGAGAAATTAAAATTAAAGCACGCCATACTAATTCCGGTAAAAGAAATTGAAAATCATGAACTCCTCAGTATAAAAAATGATAGAAGTTTACAAGAGTATTGTTGGACATTAAAAGCGCCCCTATGTCTACATGTCCTTAGTCTTTATCCGGAAGTTGATCACATTATATATTGTGATGCTGATATGTATTTCTTTACAGCACCTAATATCATTCTTGATGAGTGGTGGAAATACTCTGTATTCCTTTGCCCTCAAAGAAGCTCTACTGAAATTGAAAGCATACACGGTATATACCAAGCTGGTTTAGTAGGCTTCAAAAACGATCAAAATAGTAAAGAAATTTTAACATGGTGGAAAGATAAATGCCTAGAATATTGTAATAATCATTATGATGTTGAAATGGATAGATGGGGTGATCAAAAATATTTAAATCATATTCCTAACATCTTTTCTAATATAAAAATCATGACTCATAGAGGTATTGATGCAGCACCTTGGAATGTCATTTTAAATAGCAGTTCTATATCCAAAACAGATAATAAAGTTTTTATTGATCAAGATGAATTAATAGCTTTTCATTTTGGAAGTATGCAAATTATTAATCCAAATGAGTTCGATTTATGGAAACACGAAACTTTAGAATTACCTCCAGCAGTTTTAGATTATATATACATTCCTTATATTGAACAATTGAATAAGACATGTCATACCCTTCATAATACTTTTCAAAAACCTTCCTCCTCTTTATTTGCTGATCAAATTGATACAACAACAATAAAAAATTATTTTAAATACCCCTCCCCTCATCACAATTAAGACTGATACTTTCCTTATTTAAAAATAAATCTATTTATTTCAGCAACTAAAAATACATCTTAATAAAGGATAGATTATCACTATGATTGCTTCATTTAAAAATAAAACTTTCCTTATTACTGGTGGATACGGTTTTATTGGTTCTCACTTGGCACGAAGACTTTTAAATTTACAAGCAAAAATTGTTCTTTTCATAAGAACACCATCAAACTCTTGGAGACTAAAGGATATTCTAAAATATATTGAAACCTATGAAATAGATATACGAGATAAAAAACAAGTACAAGATGCAATAAAGAAAATTAATCCCGATTATATCTTTCACCTGGCAGCCTATGGTGTAAATTCTGCCCATACAGATTACATCCATGCTATAGAAACAAATGTTATAGGGACTTGTAACATTATTCAAGCAGCAAAATTGGTGAATTGTAAAAAAATCATCAATTTTGGGAGTAGTTCTGAATACGGTAACAAGATGGAACCTATTCATGAAAATATGTTACTAACTCCTGTGGATATCTATGGAAGTACCAAAGCTGCTGCTACTATACTCGCCCATCAAATTGCTAGCGAAAACAATATTAATCTTATAACATTAAGACCTTTTGGCATATTCGGAGAAGGCGAAGAGCCGCATAAAATTTTTAGCTATATAATCTTGCGAGTATTACAAAACAAAGATGTAAATTTAACTTTATGTAATCAATTAAGAGATTATTGTTATATAGAAAATGTAATAGATGCCTGTATCCTAGCAGTAGAAAATACTACTGTACAAAATGAAATTTTTAATATTGGGAGCGGCACTATTCACCCCTTGAAACATTATGTAGAATTATTATTCAAACATTTGAAAACCAATTCCAGACCAAATTACGGTGCAATTTCCTCTAGAACAAATGAAAGATGGGTTCCTGAAGCGGATGTGCAAAAAATAAAAAACTCTCTTTCCTGGGAACCTAGAATTAATATTGAAGAAGGAATTATAAAAACTGTTAATTGGTATAAAAATAATAAACATTTATACCTAACCCCCTAAAAATAGGGTACTAAAGGAGGTGGACTAATTGTTAAACCAAAACTTTAATAATGCTTTTTACGGAAAAACAATTTTAATTACTGGACATACTGGTTTTAAAGGTTCTTGGTTATCCCTATGGTTGAATGAATTAGGTGCTACTGTAATCGGATATTCATTAGATCCTAAAAATAAGAATGATAACTTTAACATTACTAACCTTCAAAATAATATAATTGATATTCGTGGAGACATTAGAGATTTTAATAAATTAAATAAGGTTTTTACAGATTATACACCTGAAATTGTATTCCATTTAGCTGCCCAACCTCTAGTTAATTATTCATATGAATATCCTAGAGAAACATACGAGGTAAACGTTGTAGGGACTATGAATGTACTAGAGGCAATTCGATTACATGAATCAGCTAAAATAGGAATTATGGTGACAAGTGACAAGTGCTATGAAAATAAAGAATGGCCTTGGGGTTATCGTGAAATTGACCCTATGGGCGGCCATGACATATATAGCTCAAGCAAAGGATGCTGTGAACTTTTAATTTCTTCCTATCGAAATTCTTACTTTTCAGAAGAAAACTTTTCTCAACACAAGAAAATAATTGCAAGCGTTCGAGCTGGTAATGTAATTGGTGGTGGTGATTGGTCAATAGATAGAATTATTCCTGATTGTATACGAGCATTAGAATCAAACAAAAACATTATTATTAGAAACCCTACTGCTATTAGACCCTGGCAACATGTACTAGAACCTTTAAGCGGGTATTTACTCCTTACAGAAAAAATTATAAATAATGGTATCCCTTATTCAGGAGCATGGAACTTCGGGCCATCCCTAAGCAATATTGTTCCAGTAGAAAAATTAGTGACCAGTTTACTAGATATTTGGGGCTGCGGGGATTGGACAGCAGAAAATATAGGTCCAATAAATTTTCATGAAGCAAATTTACTAAATCTTGACATTAGCAAAGCAAAATTCAATCTTAATTGGCAGCCAAAATGGTCCCTACAACAGACTTTAGAAAATACAATAGAATGGTATAAACATTATAATTCTTACACCAGTTCTGAGATGATAAATCTATGTATTAGCCAAATCAAACAATATTGCATGCTTTGAACTACTCCCACTTCCCCATACTTGCTGTGAGTTCCTTATGGAGGGAGTCTTCTTGGTTAAAATAATAAAAGATACATTAATTTTTATAGTCTAAATTATAAACCTACTATACCTAAAATTATGTGATTGTCCATTAACAAAGATTTTATTTCTTCGGTTATTTCAAATCAACTATTGACATTATACTTAAGAATAAAGGAATCACATATTTTTCTAGTGATTCCCTTGTTCTGAGAAAATAATGTCTTGCTTTAACGACAATACAGTATATGCGATTATTAATTTATTTGTTCTAGTTATGAAAAAATCTATTCCTGTCAAAAGAGCTTTCTTCAAAGAAAAACTTCCTATTTTCTTCTACTTATCCTACCCGAAAAGTAACTAAGATGAAAATTTCGATAATTATATCTACTATTATAGAATTATCCCCTTCTTGTAGCTATTCCACTAAAGTTCATGCTTATATATTGATTCTCTGATTTATTATCACCAATGTTGATGAATTCATGCATTGCTTATTCTATACACAAATTGCTTTTTGAATTATCTTTTCAGAATAAGTAAAGAAGGCTTTCTCTTTTATGCACTTCTTCCCTACCAGTCTTTAATTTGCCTTTAATCAACAATAAGAACAAATCTTCAATATAGTACATCTTCTATAAAACAAAACCATAAGTAAGATAATTTCACTATTACAAATAATGAGATGTTCTGTTTCACCTTTTTATATTATCTAAAAAAGAACTTATAGGAATTCTTACAAGTTCTTTTTTGTTTTCTTTATTGTCTTCTTATTTACATACGCAAGATTTATATATTTTATCGGATACATACTATATGTATCCGATAAAATAATTTAAAAATTAATATGTAATTGATCCGTTTTAAGAAAAGGAAATTTCATAAATCTTCAATCACAGTTTCTAAGTTCACCTGATAGAACGTATAAAGACTCATATCATCTTTTGATAATTTTTGGATGTTTTATTCTAAGTATATTCGACACAAATTGATTGTTTTTTATGAATTTTCTTGAAAAATATTGTAATATCACTCCATTTTTTCTTCTATTTTGTTATGATGTTTATAATTAAATTGGATTAGGATTTTTTTAGAAAATGGGGGCGTATATTATGAGTGTTTCAGTAAAGGGAAATGAGCAATTAACCTCTCTATTGAACGACTGGTATCGAGCTATGCTATCTCAACAAGTTATAAAAGCTACTAATCTAAAAAAGAAAATTGATGAAAAAATTAATAAGTTAAGCATTGAGCCGGATCAAGAACATCAGGATCAAAATTTGTTACTATACTATTCACTACTCGAATTTCGTTACAAGGTCTTAACAGATAGCCTTGGTATTCAACAAAATAGTTTTGATACTATTAGCGATTATGATATGCCTACAGATCAATTTCTACAATTCTATTATCATTTTTTCAAATCCATTCATTCCACTTTTATATCTAATTATACTGAGGCAGAGGAACATTATAAACTAGCAGAAAAAATATTGGTAGCTATACCAGATGAAATTGAACATGCTGAATTTTACTATAGAATTGCTACTTTCTATCACCATACCTATAACAATCTCGCTTCTATCGAGTACGCAAATAAATCGAGAGCAATCTTTTCAAAGTACGAAGGTTATGAAGTAAAAACAGCCTTTTGTAATAGTTTGCTAGGTGGTTGCTGCATCTATTTAAAACAGTACGAACAAGCAGAAGAATATCTACATTGCGCAATTGATTTACTACAAAAAAATAGGGAAGAAGATTCCTTGTTATACGTAAAAAATACTATGGGGTGGCTGTATTCTGATCAAAGTATGTCTACTTTAGCTATTCGTCACCTTTCAGAAGTAACAGAGAAAATCCCTACACACTTCAAGGCCATCTTCCTACAAGCTAAGGAACATTATAAGTTAGGAGAACAATCAACGGCCAGCCAACTCATTGATAAGGGACTACAGATTTGTAGAGAAATTCATAACGAAGAATACACACACCACTTCTCTATTTTAAAAAAATTAAACGAAAATATTCCATTGGAAGAATTAGAAAAAATCATTCAAGAAGGAATCTTATACTTTGAGGAAGAAGAATTATGGGAATATGTTGTCGAATACGCCGAATTATTTGCCACAAAATGTAGACAATTAGAGAACCACCAAAAAGTAAGTGACTATTTCCATATTTGTTATCAAGCAAGACAAAAATCAATCGCAAAAGGAGTGTTAAAATAATGAAAAAAATTAGCTTATTATTATCAGGCATTGCTTTTATTGGGGTATTAACGGTGGGAATTTTTCAGTTTTCTAAAACAGATCAGCTTGCTACTCATGGGCATTATCCTGCTCCTTCATATAGTGTTGGCGATTATGGTGGTGTACCACCACAAATTTAATGTACATGTATTTAAAAACCCTCCAAATGGAGGGTTTTTAAATGGCTTATCTGCCTGTTCAATACGCATAGAGAGTACATATTATACTTATTTACTATGTTATAAGATTTTTCATTTCCACTCTGTAACAAGATTCTAGCATTCTCTCCTAGAATCTCAACTTAAATCTTAAATCCACCAATTAACTCTTGAAGTTCTTCCGCCATCTGTGCTAATTGTATTGCTGAAGAATTTATCTCTTCCATAGAAGCATGTTGTTCCTCAGATGAACCAGCTATCGTTTGCATACTTGAAGAATTTTCTTTTACAGCCATAGCTATTTGATCAATCGATGTATCAACTTTCATTGCATCAGTTGTCATTTTATTTGATAGTTCTACCATACCATGCACTTTTGATACAATATCATTTGCAGATTTTGAAATCTCATAAAAACTTTGTTTTGTATCATTCGCAACCTTAATTCCCGACTGTACTTCTACGCCTACTTCATTCATAGCTTTTACAGTCTCATGTACGTCTGCTTGTATTTCCTTAATTAAACTGCCAATTTCCATTGAAGATTCGGATGATTGCTCCGCCAACTTTCTAACTTCATCAGCAACAATTGCAAACCCTCTCCCCTGTTCCCCAGCTCTAGCTGCTTCAATCGCTGCATTTAATGCTAATAAATTTGTTTGTTCCGCAATATTTTGAATCGCTTCTAATATACTGCCAATTTGCTGTGATTTCTTATCTAATAATTTTATGACATTATCGGATTGAGAAACAGAGTGATGGATAGACTGCATTTGTGTTACAGTTTGTTCTACTAATTGTTCACCTTCATTGGCTTTTTGTTTAGTGTATATGGATGAAGCCGATACTTCAGAAGCATTCTCAGCTACGTATTGAATATTTCGTGTTACCTCACCAATTAATTCAGCTCCAGACTCAACTTCATTATTTTGAACCTCTGCACTGTTCGAGATTTCTTCCATCTCTTTTGTAATTTGTTCTGTCGCAACACTTGCTTGCTCTACACTAGCAGTTAGTTCCTCAGAAGACGCAGCTACATGTCCTGCAGATGTGTTAATTTGAGAAATAATATTACGTAACGACTCTGCCATTGTATTGAAACTACCACCTAATTGACCAAGTTCATCCTTTGAACGAATATCTATTTTCTCGGTTAAATCTCCTTGACTAATTCTTTGAGCTGAAATGACTAATTGTCTTAGTGGAGTAATTATAGATTTGAGTATGAATAGAATTACAATTCCACCTAACAATAATGAAGCACCTATTATAGTGAGCGTTTTATAAAAAATAGGATTGGTAGCTTCTTCAATTTCTTTCGTAGGCATTACGCCAGCTATTTTCCAACCTGTTTTTTTATTTGTCTTAAAGCTTATGTTTCGATCTTCACCATTGAGGCTATAAGTAATTACTCCATCTTCTGTCTTGTACAATTCATCCACTAAAGTTTTATCTAATTTCTCTCCAGGTTTTAGTGATGGATGAACAACTATAGTTTTATCTTGACTAACTATAGATACAAATCCTTGCTTCCCAATTTTTATCATTTTGGATGTTTTTACGATATCTTTAATATTCAAATCTACGCCAATGACACCACTTTTATCTGCATTCTGCTTTGCAATTGCAATTACCATATTTCCTGTAGACTTTGATTTATATGGAGATGAAACAATAATCTCTCCATCTGCTTTTACTGCATCCTTATACCAACTGCTTTCTAGCGGATTAAACCCTTCTGGTATTTTTCCAACAGGTGCATGAATAAATTGATTGTTACTGGATGCCGTATAAATCGTTTCTACCTCTGGATGTAACTGTATATATTGATCAAATTTATTCTGTACATTTTGCGATTGTTCAGGATTATAATCCCCTTGTGTGAGTACCTTTGCAAAATGAGTGATATCTGTATGCTTATTTTCTAATTCATCATCAACAATCTTATCTAAAATACTTATATTATCTTTTGCTGATTGTAGAA
Source organism: Bacillus sp. PK3-067 (assembly GCF_056738645.1). Classification (NCBI taxonomy): domain Bacteria; kingdom Bacillati; phylum Bacillota; class Bacilli; order Caryophanales; family Bacillaceae; genus Bacillus; species Bacillus sp. PK3-067. The sequence goes on from NZ_CP096490.1 coordinate 3,503,883, forward strand.
TTGTTTCATTAAGATCTGTTTTTGATTTATTATAAGATGATACTCCTACGATAAGGCTTGGTATAATTAATATTGCTATAAATGCCATAGACAACTTCGTTTTAAGCTTTATTTGCCCCAATCTTTCTTTTATATTAAACACTAGCTACTTCTCCTTTTCATTTTTACTACTTATATAGTTTATTTAAATTTTTCTCCTTTACTTTTCCACATTCATTTATGGTACCATTCGAAATGAAACCACAATTACATCCTATTATCCATACTTTATAATTTAGAGATTTAATTTTCACAGACAGAGTTTTATCTGTCCTCCTTTCGAATATGTTATTTTTCTAGATTCAGCAATTATTAGACTACGAATTATTCCAAATAAACTTGATGCAACATATACTTCATTTAAAAAATAATTATTGGATTTGTTTGGATAAAAATCTAGTTTAGCGCTAATCCAATCGGATGAAATTCTTACCATAATACATTCACTAAACATAAATAAGTAAATTTATTTCTTTTAATACTTATATTTAACTGCCTTTTAACCATTCTAACTGTATTATTTCATCGTTTTATCTATTTATTCCAACCACTTTTGTTTTATTGAATCACTAAACTATAAATTCTAAATAGGAGAATAAAATAAATTAGAGAATTACATTGTAACACATATATATAAGTTGTTAATATTAAAATTTAAAACTTTACTATTTTTCATATGCAATATTACATGCGAAAAGCCATAATTTTTTTGTTATACTATGCATGTGGATTTTTCATCCAAAATCCACCCAAACGCATATTTATGTATATGCCACCCTAATTGATGAAAGTGAGAAGAGTGTTTATCATTTTTCTCACTTTTTTATTTAGGCTCTGTTAATATTGATTATTGATAAAAAGTATTAAATAAGGGAAGACACCTTAGAGTTGGTGCTTCCCGTATTTGTTGATTATTCAAATCTAAAATAGGTATTTTCTAAACCTATTCTTTGCTTTAATGTTCTGCCCAAAGCATAATTATTTGGTAATTCTTTTTCAATGACACAAATAATATAACCTGCTTTTCCTGTTGTTAAATTAGTTAGTTGTAAGTAGTTAGTGTTGTCGTAGATATAAGAAATAATATATTCATAGAAATTATTTTCTTTATCTTCTCTATTCATACCAACATTGTACAACCTAACTCTTGCTCCTACCCAAATTTCCTCATCATCATCAACATTACTTAAAGGCATCCATTTCGAGTTATCCAATATTTCACCCTTTTCTTAATTCATTCGTTTATACACGAATGTTGCTAGACACAAACTATCATAAGCATCCGTCATTTCATTGATTAGACGACCACCAACAGAGAAAAAAGACTCAACATAGCTTTTTACCCATTGAAACACTTGCTCTTTTAGTTATTTTTACATTTTGAATCTACGAAAATGAATTCCCTTATAAAAACTCTAACAGAGAATGTTCCCTCCAAATTTCACCTAGGGAATTATTTGTTTTCCAAAAAACCTACCAACATCTTTATCAACTCATTTTAGAATATTTAAACAATAATTCCATATACATTACCTGCATAAATTATTCATTTTCTTTTATATAAGACCTACCTTTTTACTTTTGGTAGATTATTAGACATTGGATTATTATACATAAACCCCAAAAACATGCGGTATTTTGTAGAATTTTGTCTATCAATATGTATGTACACCCTTTTGTAGTGGATATAGACTGTGAGGTGTAAGGAGATACCTTACAAAATAATAAAAAGGAGATTATAGAATGAGTAGATTAACAAAATTCTCAAAGTTAGTATTTGCAACTTTAATCGCGGGAAGTAGTCTAAGCACCTTTGTTTCGTCACACAGTGTACAAGCTGACACCTTAGATCCTAATTACCAAGACAATGTAAAATTCATACCACCTTCTAGTGCTAGGCCAAAATTGGAACAAAAAAACACTATTGTTCCAGAAGCAAAAGTTGTTAAAAACCATTATGTAAAGTACTCTAAAGCACATTTCCAAACTAAAGAAAGTATACCAAAAGAGATTTATTATTCTTCAGAAGGCTTTAAGGGCTATATACAGGCAAGTACCGTTTGGGATATGGGAGATCATTTCGCAACACTATATTCCGGAACCGTTATTCGATGTTAGACTTTTAATCCATTCTCCCCTAATGCTTAAAATGATTAATAACTCACTGCCAATACTTTAATATCTATTGTTCATAAAATAAACCACAAAATCTTTCGATTTCATGGTTTATCAAATATAAAGATAATGCTAAACGAATACTCTAACATTACCTTCCCCAAAGTTAATTATAGAGTATTTTCAAAAAAAAGACACTCTTGTAGTGTCTTTTTTATAGTATTTTAAAAAGAATTCCACCTACTAACACCTTTTTGTTGCGCCTATTCGTTTATTTCAATATGATACTTTTCCATCTCGTATATGCAATAGACAATGATAGCTAAACTCCAACTGACACTATAATAATTATGTGTATAGAAGTCATAGCCCGCTTTAATACCTTTCTCTATTACAACTAATGTAAATCCTAAAGCCACCCATCTGTTAATTTTCATCTTTATAAACGTTAAAGAGATAATTATTAAAAATAAAATATTTGTAAGATGATTTATCATTAGCTCATATTTTTGAATGTATACTGCCATTATACAAGCAACGATATTAGTCGCAATGCCAAAGGCAATCACCGCTCCCCAAACCCTGTCCGAAAGTCCCACTCCTTAGTCAGTCCCTTCCTAAACAAATATCCCTTTCTTTAATTCGTTCCTACACCCTATTCAAGATATGCTAAATTATCCTTGTCTGATGAATATCTATTTATCTTTTCATATAGAGCAAACAAAATTTCTACTCATAATTTTTTCTTTATTAGACAAACTATGTCTAAGCCGTTTGAACTAGCGGCTTCACTCTTCTGGTAATGGGATAGCACAATTTATTGAATTGACTAACTCATTCAACCCACTGGCACCGGCAGGCAACAAAATAGTTGTCTGCCATTTTCATGTATACTTTTTCTAATTTCATTTCAAACCAAGTGTGTGCTGTACTGATTTCAAAAGGACAGAATTTCATTTTTTAAAATGTAAAAAAGATAAGGTCCTGTCTACTTTTGGTATAGGACTTTTTCTTTTCACACATACTATTTTTGAACCTGTTTACCAATACGTGTCCTAATGGTGTCTTGAATTCCTCCTAAAAAGGGCTGCAGATACGACTGCATGCCCTTTTATTTACGTTGCTTCTCTATATTGAATAAAATAATTAAAAACTAAAAATGTAATATTACATATTTTTTCTGTTCAGATTATGTTAGGATTTACTTCGTAGTCGAATTATAGTTTCGTATCTAATTCAGCAATATGTGAACTGTTTACTTAAAGAAAAGACACCCAAAAGGTGTCTTTTCTTTTAATCTAAAAAACATTTTTTCTTTTCAGTAAGATCCAATTATCCCTCTAACCTAAACCTCATAATTAAAGGGAATTTAATCATGGTACTCAAGAGTTTTCATACATTTCAATATACCTATAACTTAATTTAAAATCACATTTCCAGCACTATATTTGCTTTCCTACAGATTTTCTGTCTTGTTCTTAATTCTGTCAAAATCCTCATGTAGCTATACAAAGAATATATGCTACTATGATATTAAGAAACTATGCGTTCCCTTAACCCTGTATCCGGCCCTGTATTTATTACAGGGTCTTTGTTTATTTTATTTACTTTTATTGGCTTATAAGGGTTAATACACAACCAATTTCAATTAAAATTGTTTAAATGTTAGTTAGAATTTGAAATAATATATCTATTAACTTTTTTAACAAATGTAATCTAATATTAAATTTCTAAATCTATACTGTACTATACACCAGTTAACACTATATAAATAGTATTAACTATCTTAATTGAATATTAGTAATAGTAAGTATAAATATTATCAATTTACTACATCTTACATTTATGTAAAAATAAATACATGTTAAGCTTTTTCAAAATCTTTCCCCTAATAAAGATTTGAAGTAGCATTTCATGATTCTCCTTACTGTTAATATGCCTTGAAAAAGAACCCTATAGGGTTCTTTTTCTTCTCATTATAACCTCAGTAAGTCCATGCAAAAAGGACTGCTAGTTATTAGAACATTGCTTCATTTTCAAAGAAACAAAAAAGGAATCCTTTACGGATTCCTTTTTGCAATGCACTCTTTTTCAAATGGTACATTTTGTACCTACTTTTAGTATACCTTATAATCCCTATAAGATAAATAAGATTAAATTGAATTTACTTCATTTATTTTCATAAAAGTATATAAATCTATAAATTAATACTACTAGGTTCACTTCCAAAAGGTTTGTATTTTTTCAATAAAAAGAATACATTATACTTCTTTATAATTTTACACTTTAGGTTTATCTGTTAATGCAGTAACAATCCTATCCACTAAGTCTTCTGGCATCCATTCATGATTTATATCATTCGTTTCATTTGTCCCTAAAGAATCAATAAACTTTTTAAACTTTGGAAATAAAACAATAGAAGTGATCCAATGTATCGTATGATTTATGGAGAAGAAATGAAAAGCTCCTTGCTTTTCACCCTCCTGTAATATTTCTTTTAACTGTTCAAAATTACCTATGAAATACGGTTTAATCTTTTCTAATCGTGCACTTTCCTTAATAATCTCCTCATATGCCAATGATCCAATTTCAGGGTTCTCTTTTATATGTGTAGTAAAAACCGTTAAATAGTCTCTAAGGGCATTGATAGGATCAAATTGATTCTTCTCAAGAAAATTGGGTAGCTCATTAGCAAGACCATATTTCTTAAATACCTCATAATATAGGTTTTCTTTCCCGTTAAAATAGTAAGAGGCCATAGCAACATTCACTTTCGCTTCTTTTGCAATTTCTTGTATGCTCGTACCTTCGTAGCCACGCTCTCCAAATTTTTTCTTAGCAGCCTTTAAAATATTTTGCATTGTCTGCTCTCGAGATTTCCCCATTTCACACACCTCAAATAGTATATATTTCACTTCAAAAACCCAATAAGGACTTTGAATAGAGTATCTTTTTAATGAAATTTAATTATATATTTAAAGTGGTAACTTAACAACCGATGAAGTTCTGATTACTTTAAACAATATCCCCTTGCGTAATATCAATAGCTTTCAAATACTTTACGCTCTTTTCTAATCGAGTGAAAGTCTGGACAAAAAACATCTAATATTATCTTAACTTCGTGTGCAAACAAAAAAATAATAAGGACCAAAGTTTATCTATTTTATAGATAAACTTTAGTCCTTTCATTACATTATACAGATTTAAAATAAACTCGTATATTGATGAGATAATTATCCATCAATCGGCCATCATTTACTGACTAGATCTGTTTAATCTCGATATAAGGTCCTTTAATGTTTAATTTGTTAATATCATTAGAGATATTGCCTACAGTTGATTTTTCATTAAAAGTATAGACCTTTTCACCATTTACAAAGATACCCCAATTTTTATCTTCGTAACTGATACCATAACCAGCATTGCTAGATGTAGCTTTAAGTTGATTTCTATTCATTGAAAGAGATAATTTCCCTTTTCCTTTGTTAAGTTTATCATTCACGCTGTTGATACTATTCATTTGTTCTTCAAGGGCTTTTTGGTTATCAAGAGTAACTTGATGGTTTTTCCAGTCTAATTTATAGTGGTTCGTAAAGAATTCATTATATGTATCTTTATTATTTGTTCCCCACCATTTTGAACTTACCCATTCGATATTGTACTGATCTGAAATTCTACGATTTGTTATTTTTAAATCTGATGTAGTTTCTGTTTTATCAGCAGTAATAACCGCTACTACGTTTGGAGAAAAACCATATCCTGTTAAAGCTGGTACTGTATCTTTTGAAACAAAATTATTCGTTCCTTCATTATAACTACGTGATTTCATAAATAGTTGATTACCATAGAAAGTATTGAATGAATCACGATTATAAATTCCCCACTCTGGGAAGTTAAATGATTGGAATCCTACTTTCCAATTTAATTTTTTATCTGTGTGGGTCTCTAATACCGTTTTATAATCTACTTGATCATAAGATACACTTTCTTTCCAAGCAAAGCTACCTGTGATACTTGCATCGGCATTTGGCCCTTTATCATTTACTCCTACTTTAACACTTCCACCAAGTGTATACCCTACCTCCGAAGTGACCTTTGCTGAAGTCATTGTATTAACTGGGGCAGCTTTATGGAATTGAGCACTATCACCACTTGTTATTTCTGCTTCAGTATGATAGGCTGATGGCCATTTTAAACCTGCGTTATAGTATCCGCTATTAATTGTATATTTAGCATCTATATTACTACCATCAGTGGTAACAATTGCAATCTTTTTATCTGCGTAAGGATCCTCAATAAAAGAAACCTTTATTGAATTTTTGATATTTTGCTTCATGTCATAAGTAGTTTTAAAACTATTATAGACCTTCCCACCATTTTGAAGATTTTCTACAGTTCCTTTAGAATCTGCAAATGCAGATGTTGCTTGTAAACCAAATGATCCAGACATAATAACGGACGCTACCGCAACGCATTTAGCTATTTCTTTTGCTTTTTTCATACAGACAGCCACTCCTTCTTAAACATTTAAAAGATATAAATATATTATTTCTAGTTCACAAAAATAGAGATAGATTCATAGCCATACAATATAGAAATTCATTAACTTTTATGACACTAACTAAAAACACATATTTCACTAATCTTCCTCTCACTATTATTGATAACTATTATCAACATTATTAAAACATAAAATAACGATTTAAACAACAATTTTAAATACAAATTTAAAATTGTTGTTTAAAAAAATTAAAAAAATTATAGAATTCTTCATTTCGAGAATTACTATATTTTCAATTACTTATTACAGCCTATATTCAGATACATTATTTCCTTTCCATTCATAATAATCTAAAATTCCTTCATAAATGGCTTCTGCTGCAATTTGTCTGCCATTTTCCGTAGATAATTTACTGTAATCAATACCATTATCTATAAATGCCAGTTCCGTCAACACAGCTGGCATGTCATTTTCCCTTATAACATGAAGGTCTCCATGTTTAACTCCTCTGTCTCGTGTTTGAAGTGCCTCTACTAAACGTGTTTGAATTTTTTCCGCTAAAACACGACTTTCTTCCACATGAGGATTTGTTTTTTCAGATTTAGAAGATTTATAGTAATATGTTTCTGTCCCTTTTGCATTACCATTAAAAGCATTTGCATGTACGCTTATAAAGATATCACCCCGATTTTTCTTAGCAAATTTAACACGTTCCTGTAAAGAACTTTTTTGATCATGTCCTGGTCTATTATCAGATTGACGAGTTAATAAAACTGTAAATGGTGTATGCTTTTCAAGTAATTGTTGTAGACGTAAAGAAGTGTCTAGTACAATCTTACTTTCAGGTAATCCCTTTGTGGATTTCCCAGGATCTTCGCCACCATGTCCAGGATCAATAATAATTGTTTTGCTTTCTAATGGGTTTTTTTGACGATGTTGCATCATATCTGTTTTTGCAGTAAGTTGAGCAGCTTCAGCACGTGCTATAAATCTATTTGGTTGCCAACCGTTCTCGGTACCATTAGAGATTTTTAAATCTATTAAAATATTGGCATATTTTTCTCCCCAATGACCTTTTAAATCTTCAAATCTAACCTGATCATTATGATTTGGTGTGCTTTGTAGTTTATATGCATTTACTAGCATCGTAGCCATAGCAGCGCGAGTTACTTTTCCGGATGGATTGAAGATTCCATTACCCTCACCTTTAACAATACCAGCTTTTTCAGCAGCAGCAATATACGGAGTCGCCCAGTGGTTTTGTGAATCTGTAAATGATGGTTTTGCATTAGAGTCAATTTGTAGACCTAAAACTTTTGTCATAATTTTTGTAGCCGAAGCTCTGTCTAATGAGTCATTTGAACCGAAAGTTCCGTCTGGATAGCCATTCAATACCTGTTTATCAACTAAATAATTAACGGATTTGTCCGCCCATGCAGGAACATCTGGGAACTTATGAGTATTTGCAAATGTATTAGATGAGTAGGATAATAGACTTCCAGCAAGAATTCCTGTAGCAATTAATTTGTATTTCAAAATGTAACACCTCTATCAAGTTATTACAATTTGGTAAATATATCATTTATAATTAATCTTTAAATAATACGACCTTGAATAAAGAATAGATTAAGTTCTTCGCATTACTATATAGCAGATAATGAATTTAAAATCGAACTATTACTCCAAAAATAATCCTCGGACATACACTTATAGATAGAGATTATTAAATATAATTACCAACATTGTGTAACCAGTATAGTTACTCATATATATGAGTGTCAATTAAAATAACCTTACACTTTTGTAAGATAATCACCTTAATAGTAAACCAAGTAATTATTAAATAATATAAATAGTTACTACATATAATAAAATAATAATCTTAAATTTTGAACAAAAGCTAATTATTTTGATAGAAAAACAACTTATAATAACCACATTTTTAACAATGCTTTTGAATCCTACTTTACTCTATAATTCTCTGTTATATCCCAACGTGAATGCTCCTATACTATAGTCAATTGCTGCAATGAATACTACAACTTATAATATTGTATTCCCTCAAAAAACATCTCTAGAAGCCACCTAAAGTAGCCTTTATTAATACACCCACACAATCCATCTTTTCACTCCCTTAAGACATCCTCAAATTTTACAAGGAATGAAAAAAGAAGAGGGATACCTTCCCTCTTCACCAAAAAAATTAAAAAACACCTTAATTTATATCCCCTGCCCTTTACAATCTCACGTCTATTGATAGCCAGTTTAATTCTTCAATTCTATTTTCGTAGATCCATATATTCTTCTAAAGTCTGTTTTTGTTTATATATAGTTCTTAACAGAAAGACTGTATATCCTTCTATTTGTTTGACATCATTAAAATGCTCACAGATATAAATAAATTCTATTCCTACATATAGATAAAAAATCTAAAAATTTATATAATAAGATTAGAAGTGTAGCATATTATTATTGAAGGGTCTTGGTATAATGCTAGGCATTAATGTAAAAAAAACAAATGAAGAGTTAATTATTTCATGGCAATTGGCGGAGATTACAATTCCATTACGTGATGTGATTGAGGTTACCGAAGATGCTACCTATGCTGGTGTTGAAGAAGTAGATGTAATACGTATTGGAACAGCTTATGGGACAACAGACCGTATTTTAATTAAAACAGTAAAACAAAATTATGTATTATTTACTACAAATAAAGTTGCTATTTTAAATGCCATTCACGCTTAAATATAGGAGTCTTCTTGGCTAAAATGATAAAAATAAGCACATCTTGTTATAAAAACAGATGTGCTTATTTTTTAATTTCTATGCATTTTTACGTTTTAAGAAAATCACTCCACCAACAATTAACAGTAATGCTCCTGCAGCCATAGAGATCCAACTTGTAAGATTAGTACCTGTTTGCGGTAACCATCCAATTTTAGATTGAATTTCTTTCTTAAGTTGTGGTTGTTCTTTTACTTGCTCGTTAGGTTGCTCTGGTGTTGTCGTATTTTTACCTGAATTTGGCTGTTCTGGTTTTGGTTGTTCCGATTTTCCCTCTTTAAATTTCACTGTTTGTCCCTTATCTTCAATTTCAGCGTGAATAGCTACTAATATATTATCTTGATACAGTTCTTCAAATACTACTACTTCTTTACCTTGTAATGCAGAAGCATTGAAAGTGAAGTCTAATGTGATAGAACCATTCTTCTCTTTAGCAGTAAACTTAGATTCTACTGTTACTTCTTTACCATCAACTAATAATGGCTTGTTTGTTGCTTTATCCACTAGTTTACCTTTTACTACGTACTCTTTACCCACGATTAAGTCTTTGTATTCCACTTTATCTTGGATTGTTACAGATTTAGAAGCATCTAACTCTTTAGAACCATCAGCTTTGTTTGTTGCTGTCGTTTTTACTGATGGCTTAACGAACTTAACTGTTTGACCTTTATCATTGATATCAGCATGTGTCGTAACAACTTTTCCGTCTTTCAATAACTCTTCGAATACTACTACTTCTTTTTCTTCTAAACCAGTTGCATCAAAAGTGAAATCTAGTGTAATAGAACCATTTGCTTCTTTTGGTGTAAACTTCGTTTCAGCAGTTACTTCTTTACCATTTACAACTAATGGTTTATTAGTCTCTTTATTCATTAATTTACCTTTTAAAGTATACTCTTTGCCTACTTGTAGGTCTTTGTATTCCACTTTATCTTGGATTGTTACAGACTTAGACGTGTGCATTTCTTTTGTACCATCTGTTTTATCAGTAGCTTTTGTTTCTATTGAAGGAATCTTTTCATCTTTGACAATGTGTTTAATGATTTGACCATTCTCTTTAATTTCAAAAGAGAACGTTTCTTCATTTAATACATAACCTTTTGGTGCAACAGTTTCTTTATATGTGTATTTTCCAAATGGTAACTTTTCAAATTTAGCGATTCCTTTATCGTCTGTTTTTCCTTTTACTACTTCTTTTCCTGCTTCGTTATAAATCGTAAATTCTGCATTTGGAAGCTTGTTATTTCCATCAGCTACATCTACCTTTGTAATTTCTAGATCACCTTTGATAAGATGATTAACTGCCAATAGCTCAATAATCTTTCCATGTTCCTTTATTTCGAACATAATCGGTTCTTTAACAAGAACGTAACCATTTGGAGAAGCCTTTTCTACAAATGAATATTTACCATACGCTAAATCTTTGACGTTAATCTCACCATTTTTATCTGTCTTATATTCCCCAACTACTTTTCCACTTGCATCTTTTAGCTCGAATGCTGCACCTTCTAATTTTTTACTAATATCTTCATTATCTACTTTTAGTAATTTTACACTACCTTTCACTTCGGTATTTTCCACTGTAAAAGTAAGTGTTTTATTGTGCTCTTTAATTTCAAAAGGATACTTTGTTTTATTTCCAATATATCCATTAGGTGTTTTTGTCTCTAAGAAATAATATTTACCATACGTAAGACCTTCAACGTTTGCAATTCCATTTTCTTTTGTTACTACTTTTTTCACTTCTTTTCCATCTTCAGTGAAGACTGTGAATTCAACATTTGGTAAAATCTTTCCTGAATCACTAAGCTTTTTAATTTCGATGCTACCTTTTACTTTGTTATTTACTATTTGGACAGCTCCTGTTTCTCCTGTCTTAACTTCAATAGTTTGTGGTTTATCATCTGAAACATAGCCTGTTGGTGCTTTAATTTCTTTTAATGTGTAAGTACCAATTGGTAAGTTGTTTAATTCTGCCATACCATCAGCACCAGTCGTGATTTTTCCGACTGATTCATTATTTACATTAAAGACCTCAAATACTGCACCAGCTAAAACTTCTCCATTTTCTCCAACCTTTTTAATTTTTAAAGAACCAGCTGCTTCCCAATTTACTGCAAGATCACTACTAAGCTTTTCTTCATTTCTCTCTAATAGTACCGTAGCATTCTGAACAGTATCCGTACCACGGTAAGCAATTGCTTGAACTTTAGTTAAATTAGCAGCAACACTTAAATTAAATTCACCCGTTTTTGTATTCTTAGGAATTTGGATACGAAATTTTTCTCCAACTGAAAGCTGATCTTTCACTTCTCCATTTTCACTTACAATTCTAACTCCATTAGGTGCATTTTTCGCTACTACCTTATAAGAACCACTCTTAGCATTTGTTTGTACTGAATATAGATTTGTTTCGAAGAATTCACCCTTTAATTCTGCTTTTTGCTTTTCAGCAGGAATCACATTCATAAAAACATCTTGAGTCTCTTCACTATTATTAGCATTACTAATAATAGCCTTAGCTGCTTTTTCAACATTTTTATTCTCATGTTTTAATTCATTTACATCGAGTTGACCTAATGCATTCCAAACCGCAAGTTGCGTTGCATAATGCGCTTCATTTTTATTAGCTACTCCCAGCTGTTCAGCACTTTTTTGCGGGAAACCATTTAATAAGACTCTATATACTACATTATCTGTTTTCCCCATTTCAGGAAGATCTTCACCATTTGGTGATTTTAATCCAAGGGTTAAGCAATAAGCAATTTGACCACTTGAATTTTTAATCATTTCAGTGCGAATGTACTTACCTAGACTATTACTATAACTCCAGTCCATTGAATATTTCTCATGCGTCATAACCTCTGCACTAGCCCTAGGTAAAAATACATTAAGGAATAATGCCAGTACTGATAATAATGTAAAAACTCTTATAATGACTCTCTTACCCAATTTTGTAACCTCCCTAGAATAAATTAATCCGAGTATATATCGCAATATCTAAAACATTCACGATCGACCCATTTATCATTATAAAACAATAAATTACAAATATTAAATAATTTTAATAAAATAGTCAAAAAATTTACACATTTTATTATTTATCAAGTTTTTTAACGAATTTACTATATACAAATTCTAAAACACGCCTACAATTTAAAAGACAAATATGTATGTTAAATATATAAATAGCAATTCCTTTACTCCAGTTATTAAGCTTTCCCCTATTAAAAATATCTTCTTCATTTTCTTGTTAACCTGAGTAACTTATACACCTCTTCTAATCTATTACACTCCTCCATTTAAATATAAAGGTGACTTCTCGTTCAAAGAATAAAGTGAAACTTTAATCCTCCCGATTCCCATCTAACTTCCTTGCTTTCATTGAATTTTTGGGCGGGAGTCTTACTGCCCCAAAATAGCGGAATATATTATGCAATATTGCATTTGATAATCATTTTCACTGTAACTATAATGATTACAGGGTTACTATTAATCCAATATTCTACATGGAGGTTTTATTATGTTTAAAAAAATTATTGTATCTTCTATGGCGCTTACTATGTTCGGTGGAGCTGCAACTATGCTAGAGGCACCTACTGCTCAAGCAGCTTCTTATAACTCAACGTCATCCTCTTACTTTGATGTCACTCCTGAAGAGGCCGTGGCTTTCTATCAATCTCAAGACTATAAAAAATTAAAAGTATTTTTGGATGACTTTGAAGCAAGAAACCCTTATACTCCAGGTGGAGGCTACGCTCAAGGGAGTGTACGTATGCAAAAATTCAACGATGCTCTTAGAGATGCAAAATTAACAAATGTCTACCAAGAATTTATTAGAATCTCATACTACAATCATTATCCAGAACCAAAATAATAACAACGGATTAAATGTTTATTATTTCTATAACTTAGCCTAATTTTAAATGTATAACCTAAAAATAATTACTAAAACCACTCATATAAGGGTGGTTTTTCTATCTCCCCATATAATTTAGCGGAATGTTACATCATCTTTATTTTAATATGTTTTATAGTAGACATTCTCTAGTTGACACAATCTAGTAGGTTAGCAATGGGAATATCAAAATATATTTATAATTATTTTCTGTTTAATAGCAAAAAACGAACACCCTCTCACAATTAGATAAGGTGCTCGTTTTCATTTTTATCGGTAATTCTCAATTCACTTTAGCTTCTTTCCAATAAGTAAAGATTAAATTAACTTAAAAACAAAGCGTTTTAAAGTTAATTCATAGATCTTACTGAAACTTGGAATTGCCCCTTAGAACCATCATCATTTGAAACGTAAATTTTATATGTTCCATTCGGCAATGGAGATAAAGCATTCCGTACATTTGTAACATTAATTTGTTGTTCTCCAGGTTTTATATAACCACCAACAATTAGCTCTGTATTTGGACCTTTTACACTATATCCCATTGTATTTTGACCATTATTTTTCATAGAAAAGCTTAAGTCAGTACTCCCATCATATACGAAAGAAGTTACAGCCTCGCCACTATAATCCATTGTTTGGGTTAATAATAAGTCTGCAGAAACATGTTCAACTACATGAATTGGATCATTCGTTTTGTGTACTTCTTCAGCATAAGTATTATTCCCTAACACACCAAGTGTTAATGCTGAAACTACTCCACAACTAAGCACTAGTTTATTTAACTTCATTTTAAGTTCCCCCTTGATGTTTGTATTCTATTACCATCATACATCCTTTTTTAAGTGCGTTTTTATGTAATAATTCATATCTATAAACCTATATATTTTAACTTTCTGCCTTAATAGTTATTGAGAAAGCCACATAGATAAAGCTACAATATTACACTTCATAAAAAACTTATAAATTTTAAAATCTTTTTCTAACAAAGTTTTATACGAGGAAGTACCAAAATACTCAAATAAATAGCATTTCTATTTCAGATAAAATGTACTAATAAAATTTTTCTAAAATTTCACTTTGTAATTTGATATATTCCATGTTAATATAACGAAGGCTACAAAACAGGAGTCACCACACATATCATTTTCACAGAATATTCATACTTAAAGAACCTTATTTTATCAGTAACTCAATCCCAATTTTACCTATACAAAAGTTAGTTTATAATTTCATATGCACATGAATTTAAATAGATTTTTTATCTATTATTTTTTCTATTTTCCTTATCGATTTTAATACGAGTAATATAACAGCACTTTTCAAGTACCCTTCCTTTTTAGATAAAAAGTCTACTAATACTAAACATCTTTGTCCAACTCATACATAATTCTACTTACAAACTATCGGAGATGCAAAACTATGGGAATTTCTACTCTTTTATTAAATACCTTTATTATAATAATTTGTATCCTTAGCTATCACGTACTCTGGCTAGAGTTTAAAGAAAAAATAACATGTAATAATATGTTATTTTCTATCCTTTCCTCCATTGCTATTATTTTTTGTATGACTTTTCCTTTTCATTTACATGTGGGATTTATTTATGATTTACGTTTTATTCCTATTATATTAGTTTTTCTATATGGAAATACAAAAAACATTGTTTTTATAGGAATTTTATATCTTTCTTACCGGTTTTACTTAGGAGGAAATGGCGTTCTTCCATCATTTATTATCTTCACTATTATTTTGGGTATAACAATGCTCTTTCGTTACTTATTACCTATGTATTTTAAAGAAAAAAAGATATTATTAAGCTTACTTCTTATTTTAGTATGTACAGCTTCACTTTCTATTTGCGGTATTGTAACTCAAATAAATACAGGAGGTAAAATAGACTCTACTCTCATAGAATTTTTATTAAATTATATAGTCATTAATATTTTCACAGTATTATTATCAGTTTATTTTATAGAGGAAATGATTGAGAAATATAAAATGAAAGAAAAACTGCAACGGGCTGAAAAATTTTATATAGCTAGCGAACTAGCAGCGTCAATTGCACACGAAATCCACAACCCACTAACCACGGTACATGGATTCACTCAATTATTAAATGAAAAACATGCCTCTAAGCTATCTCAGGAGCAATACTTAGAAATCATGTTAATTGAAATGCAGCAAATACAATCTACTATTAATAACTATTTATCTTTAACCAAACCACAGAACACCCTAAAAGAGAAAATAGATATTAATCACATTTTAAATCAGGTGAAAGATACTATTTCACCACTCGCTCTGTCATACAAAGTTGAAATCAAACAAAATAGTACAGATTCCTTTTATATAAATGGGGACCCCGAAAAATTCAAACTCTGTCTAAACAACATCATCCAAAACGGAATTGAGGCTATGAAAAATGGTGGATTATTACAAATAAATATACAAAAAGTAAAAGAAAATATCATAATTGATATTATTGATTCAGGAATTGGGATGTCATCTCAACAAATAAAACGAATTGCTTTGCCATTCTATTCAACAACAGAAAAAGGAACTGGGCTTGGTACTATGATTGCTTATAGTATTATTAGAGAATTAAACGGAGATATAGAGATAGAGAGTGAATTAGGTAAAGGGACACGTTTTTCTATTAGTATCCCTTGCTAACGTGATAACAATTTTCTATTTAGTTAATTACATAAAAGGATCAGATCTTATCTATTGTTACAGATATACTCTGATCCTTTAGTTTAATTCAATTAAAAACACTTAATATTTATAACTTTTCTTACATCGTGATGAAATACTAGTTCATCGATTTTATCTCATTTACTGATTAGATTTGTTTAATGTAAATATAATATCTCGCGATACTTAATTTGTTATTATCATTAGGGACATTTCCTGCAGTTGTTTTTTCATTAAAGTACAGACCTTGTGCCATTCATTGAAAAAGACAACTCCCTTTTTACTACTTCACTTCCACCGTATAATTCCCTGTTCCACCACCATACTGATACACATGTAAATAATACTTCCCTGGATACGTGTAGTAACTACCTACTAGTTTATTCCCTTGTTGCTGAGCATACGTAACATAATTATTTAAATCTGCTTCAGAATAAAGTACCCAGTTCATTCCGATATTATTTTCATTCGTTACGTTAATTTGAAGGTTTTTAGCATTCTCCACATTAATTTCAAAGAAGTCACTTGTATCGCCATTTCCTAAACTAGCACGTAAAACTTGATTTAACTGCAGTTTGTTTGCTGTTTGGAATGAGTTATTCGGTTCTTTTTCTACACTGTTATCTTCTTTCTTTTGAACAGTTACAGTCGCTGTAGCAGTATTAGTTGCTCCTTTATCGTCTGTTACTGTTAATTTAGCCGTATACGCTCCTTCTTTTGTATATACGTGAGTTGGATTTTGCTCATTACTTACTGCTCCATCACCAAACTCCCATTTATATGAAATAATTTTCCCATCTTCATCTTTTGATCCGTTGCTTGTAAATGAAATTGCTTCATTTACATTTCCACTATACGGACCGTTTATAACCGCAACTGGTGCTTTATTCTCTGCCCCTTCTTCCGTATCAATACCATGGAACACAACATCATATTCAAATTGTCCTGATGCATTCACGCGATAATTTACGAAGTATGCTGTTACTGTTTTATAGCCTGTCCATTCCTTTACACTTAAACGTTTTAACGTATCATTAACGTTTTGTGTAATTGTTTTCCAATCTTCATATTCTCCTTTTGCTGCAGTTCCTGTATATGTTCCTTGTAGTGTGAATGTATTAAAGAACTGTGATTTATTTTTCTTCACTGATACATTTTTCAATTTTGCTTCCGCTGTTATTTCTGCTGCAATATCTGAAACTGGCTTCGATGCATGATTCGCTAAATAATCGTCTGATACTAATGGCACATTATACTTCTCACGATTATCAACTAGCATTTGCATATAGTCTTGATATTCTTTATTTAAATTCGCATCTTTACTTAATGTAGAGCGATATGCATCATATGCTGTTACATCATTTTTCCTAATAAGATCATGTATTTTATCGAACATATCATATCTCTTATTGTACATATACGATTGTAAAGCAAAGGAATAATTATAGAAATCCCACGTTCCATACTTTGCATTTAACGTTCGCTCTGCCGTATAACGCTCTGCTGGATTTGAAGATAATCCTCCTATAATACTCTTTCTCGGTACAACATTATCCGTTCTCGTTGCCCCTGCAAAAAATTCAGCATTCCCTTCTTCAAACCAAGATAATCTTTCATTTTCATATATTTTCCCTTGTCCCCATAACCCTGGTACTTCATATCTACCTTGTAAATAATGCGTGAACTCGTGTCTGAATAATTCTTCTAAACTATAAATACTTTCTTCTGGCGTACGCTCATAAGTAAAGAACGTACCTGTTCCTTCTATATAAAGACCACCGTTATTCGTTTCATAACCGTACAATTGACGATTAAATTGATATTCTGCTGGGCTATTATAAATAACCATCGTTAGTACATCATCAGGATTTCCTTTTTCTAAAGGTTGATCACTTTCAACCGTACGATGGAATTGTGCCTTCACTTCTTTTGCCGCCCAATATAAACGTTTTACTTTTTCTTCTGTCACTTTATCTCCAGCTTTTAAAACAATTGCCCCATCATCAAACGTATACGTTTTTGGCAAATATTTTTTCTTTCCATCTTCTCTTATTTGATCTAAATTCACCACTTTACCATTTGCATCTTTTCCGCCATAATTCGTTGCGATTTGCTCAGCAGCTACGAAATATTGCTCCCCTAAATACGGATAAATTTTCATCGCATCTGTTACAACTTGTAACCCTTTCGTTCCTGTACTATGGAATGTACCGAGTCTACCTGTATAATAAATGCCATTATTAATAAGCCAACCGTTTTTTGCTGTAATCGTTCCCATTAATGCAAAACGACTTAGTTCATTAATATAACTATCTATTTTCTGATACCATACTGTATCTTTCGGTGCTTTCCTCGTATCGTACAAATACGATTGAATGTCGTAATCAACACCTTGCATAATATCGTAAATAGCATTTCCAGCTGAAAGATTATCTACTAATGTAGAAAAATTATCATTATATTGTTTAAAAATCTTTGCAGCTGATGTTATCGTTTCCACATCACTCGAAGCGTTTCCTATTAACTTTCCGTATGATGATACCACTCTATTTTGCTCTAATGTACCCAGCTTGAAATTTGAATTGTTAGCTATCGCTTTTAATGCAGGTAAGCATTTATCATGATAACTCCGTTCATTTAATTTACTAAGTTCCGAATTATAAAATCCTAAATAAAATCCTGAACGCAATACCTCCACTAATGTCTCAATCCCTTTTGAATCATCCTTCGTATAGGCTTGTCCTTGCTGCTTCAATTTATCAATAATCGCCTGCATCCTACTATCATTTTGATAGAATGCTAGACTGTCTGTATTAAACTGAAATAGCCCCGTAATTTGCTCCCAATCAATTGTTACAAGTAAATCTACTAACTGCTGATTGCTTAATTGATTTAATTCAGCAATTGTATAAGTTTTCGCTACAGCTAATTGCTTACTTTCTTTTTTCACCTCAGGTGGTCTTTGTGATAAATCGGCAAATTGTAGCCTTTTCTCAAAAGACTTGCTTTCGAGCACTTTCGATGAATGAGCTAATTCTTGTACTGGTAGTTGTACACCGACTGGCTCCATTTTGAGCACATTTCGATAAGAAACTTGCTCTCCCTTAGTATCTTCTGCCAAACTGCCCCCTTGAAAACTCCCTAACATTAAACTAGCAAAACTTACCCCTACTAACATTTTCTTTGAATAGCTTTTCATGCTCTCCCCTACCTTACATTTTTAGTGTCCCGCTCCATTATTTTACTATTTTTACTTTTTGTCCTGTATTGAGAAAAAATAAGGTAACGTTCACACATATATTCATTTCATGTAAAATTAACGCTTGACTTTCCGTGCATTTTAGATCAAAAAAAGATAGATAATAGCAAAATTTCTGCTACATCTATCCTCGTTTTCAACACTATGACTTTAACTTTATAAACGTAACTTCCGGTAATGTTTGCATATGCTGAATAAACTCATTCTTTTCTTCTGACGATATATTTTTCAGCTGCATTCCTACCTTATAAACAGTTTCTGTACCTTGCTGTGAAGCTTCCACCTCATATGAGAGTATTGGGATGCCTTTCACTTGTAGTGTTTCTAATATTTGTTGTATCGCTTCATGTTTATTTACAAACATTTGCACTGTTATATTTTGTGGAAATAGAAATTGCACCTTAAAAATACGACTTATAATTTCTAAACCAATTAAAACGAGGATCGTCGCTCCAATGCCTACTACATACATTCCCGCTCCAATTGCTAATCCTATACCGGCAGTAGCCCATAAACCAGCCGCGGTCGTTAATCCTTTCACCGCCTGCTTTTGAATAATAATTGTGCCTGCACCTAAAAAACCAACTCCACTAACGACTTGTGCTGCAATCCGACTTGGGTCTAGAGACGTATGCTCTTCATACACAATATCTGAAAAGGCATATTTCGAAACAACCATTATTAACGCACTTCCTACCGCTACGAGGAAATGAGTCTTTAATCCAGCTTCTTTCGATCGAATTTCTCTTTCAATACCAATCATTGCTCCTAACAAGCCAGCAACACCGATTCGTATAATAAAATCAAAATCTACACTCACGGGCACTTCCCCCTTTCATTCATTATAGATAGATAAAACAAAAATTATCACAAACATCCATTTATCACCATGAAAGAATACCACTAAAATACACTTAATACTCCGACTGTTTTATGTTAATATTTTAAATATTAACATAAAATAAATAACTCCTGATTTTAAACCTTCACTAATTTTCTAAAAAACCAAAGGTGGATTGCATGAAATTAGGTTGAGAAATTTTAGAAAACGCTTTCATTTTGTTTCATAATTTTTTATAAAAAATACATAAATAAAGGAGCTTACTAACAATGAACGTCTCGTTACTTACACCTACTACTGATTTACAAGAAGAATACTTAGATTTCTATAACGAATGGAAAGATAGCGGTGAAACAATGATCCCGTGGGTTATCTCAAAAAATCCTGCCAACTTCCCAGCTATGGTTCAAGAACTTCTCGATGCGCATAACGGAATAAATATCCCTGAAACTTGGGTACCAGACTCTACATATTGGCTTGTTACAGATGAAAATAAAATTCTGGGAGCTGTTAATATACGTCATAGTTTAACCGAACATTTATTTAACGCTGGCGGTCATATTGGTTATGGCATTCGCCCTTCTGAAAGAAGAAAAGGTTATGCTACGAAGTTACTAGCATTATCATTAGAAAAAACGAAGGAATTAGACATCACGAAAGTACTTGTCGTTTGCGACGCAGTGAATACCGCTTCTGAAAAAACGATTTTACATAACGGCGGGCTTCGTGATGATGATTTCACTGAGGAAGATGGGAATGTAGTAAGAAGATATTGGATTGAGCTATGAATGATCACAAATAAGCGAGAAAGTGATTATACACTTTCTCGCTTATTTTACACTGCTTCTATTTCAAACTGCACTGTAATACCACTTGGATCTACCACCACAAACCCATTTGTAGTTTCATTTATTTCATGTTGTTTTTCTATTAATCTTTCTTTCACTTCATCTAACGCTTCTTTATACGGTAGTACAATCGTATACACCTTTAGCCCAGTTGCATGTACTGGTGGGTGTGGATTGTTTACTCCGTTCCACGTATTTGCACCAATATGGTGATGATATCCCCCTGCTGAAATAAATAAGCAATCCTCTTCACGCTGTTGTACTTCAAAACCTACTGTTTCCACATAAAATTCATGTGATTTCTCTACATCAGCTATTCGTAAATGTACGTGCCCAACGACAGTATTAGCAGGCAAACCATCAAACTCATAATCAACGAGTGTTGCCAATTCTTTTAAATCAAGTGGTGTACTTCCTCCTGGCCCTTCTCCCCATTGATCACGCGGACGGTCTGCATAAATTTCAATACCATTCCCCTCTAAATCTTGCAAATAAAAAGCTTCGCTATATGTATGATCACTTGCACTATTAAACCTTGAAATTGGTAAAATTTCATTTGAATATGTATAACGCCCTTCTTGCTCATCCGGGCTGTCAATTACATTCTTATTACGAAGAACCCCAAATAGCGCAGAAGCAAAAGCTTCACGAGTCGGAACTAAAAAGGCTACATGATATATACCAGTCGTACGCGGTTCTTGCAGTACCCCGTCCTCTAACCTTTCAAGAACAAGTAACGCGTTCTTTCCACCTTTTCCAGATAAATATGCTTTATTCCCCTCTCGCTTAATTACCTCTAATCCTACAACATTCTCATAAAAAGCAATTTGACGCTCTAAATCTTTCACTTTAAATTCAACATGACCAATACGTGTTTTCGGATGAATTTTTACCATGAATAACTTCATCTCCTTATCCCTATATTTTCCCATTACATATAACCGTTACTATGAAGGATACAACTAAAATCATCCTATGTAAATAAGAAAAGTCAGAATTCACATACATTTTTATTTTCATAATAAAAAGCCATCTTTTCTAACTTTTAGAAAAGATGGCTTTTTAACTCTTATCTCATTTTATGTACTTCAGCAACTAGCTTTCCACCCTGAATGCCCATATAAAGCTTCACAGGTGCATCATTCGTATTTTCAAATACTAAATCTAAGTATGGATATGCAATTGTAGCATCTCTTCCTTGTGGAACATAACCTACCGTTTTAGAATGTGTAGTTCTCTCCACCATTTTCAGACCAGCTTGATCTGCTGCATTGTATAAAGTTGAAGATGTTTGACAAACACCACCGCCATATCCATCTACTAATTTACCATCAACTATTTCTTTCCCTAATTGATATCCTTTATCTGGTGTTGTATCACCGATTAATGAATTAAAAGAGAAACGGTCTCCTTTTGCTAACACAACTCCATTTATGCTCGCTGCTGACAAACGAATATTCTCAATACGGCCACCTGTTGAACCACCTAAGTTCGTTTCATATCTACCAATTACCGTACCATTTCCTTGCGCATCACTTAATGTTGCGACTGGTTTTTTCTCCACGATCGGCAACTGATACGTAGCATCCCACATACCAACATTTAACAATTTATCTACTAATTCTTTTTCCATTAATTCATAAGAAGGTTTTCCTTCTTGCCAACTTCCATCAGGTGCTATACGTGAAGGAACCATTTTTTTGTCGACGCTTTTTCCAACCTCACCAACAACCTTTGTTACAGACTTTTTAAATTTCGCTTCATCTTCAAAATAGCCTAAACTAGATAAATCTAATTTTTTCACTTCAGTACCAGTTCGACCATCAACTAAACTAATAGTATCCTGCACTTCTGCTTTAGCCTCTACAGTATGCCCACCAATATCACTTACCAATGCAACATCACTTACTTTTGCACCACAGCCACTCATTATAGCTACACATAACACCCCAACCAATATACCCTTTACTTTACGGAACAATATACTCTCTCCCTTTCCCCAACATCACTATTATGTATTTATTTCATTTTTATGTATGTTTTGTTACAATCATTTTACAATATGTTTATAAAATGTTACAAGTTATTTTTCACTCTATATAAATTACTCTTTTCTTTTATAAATGTCTATACATATTTACATAAAAGTTTGAGTTTGATAGAATTGTAACTTTTATGTAAACTCTCTCTTTTATCCAGTATATACCATTAAGCAAAAGAAATACAAATCAAAAACCCTCAAGCTATTTTTTATAAAGTGAAACTGTAATCAGTGGGGGTTTTACGGGCATCCCGACCTTCTTTGTTTCTGCTGAATTTTGACATGGGGGTCTTATTGCCCAGCAAATAGAGGGATAAAGAGAAATCCCGTCAACATAAATAGGTATTTGCCGTGCCACCACTCCGCTTTTGCACATACATTATGGTGAATTCAACCTATTTTAAAGAAATGGAGGATGTTATTATGTATCCCTACAATCCATATGATCCATATAATCAATATGCGTACCAACAACCACAGTATGACTTACAAACACAATATCAATCTTATATAGATCAAGCAGAGCACACGAATCCATATGACCAAAATAGACAATTCCAACTTCCAATCTCTTTTCCTGGCACTGGAAATCGTCAATTAGAAAGACGCGTAAATGAGCTTGAACAAAGAGTTCGTCAACTAGAAAATACAGTTGAGCGCCATACACGTAGACTAAACCGCTTAAACCAACGTTTACGCACAGTAGAAAACAGACTAAACATTCCATTCGCAGCATTAGAAGACGGATTTTAATCGAGAAAATAAAGATTATATAAAGGAAGGGGCTTCCCCTTCCTTATATAAATTGACGAAAGTTTTTTCCATCTCTATACTGATAAGAGTTAATGAAATGAAACAAGGTGATAAATATGGATTTTGAAATAAATTATCTTTCCTTTTATGTTGTACAAGTAGAAGGAAAAGGTGAAGCAGTTGATAAACGCTACAAACATTTTCAAACTTTAGACGCTGAAGAATATGAAGATAGTTCCTTAAAAGAATTTTTGAATGGTGAGTTATTAAAAATATCGAAGCGAAAAGTAGAACGTCATGCAAAAACAGAACAAGCCCCAACAAAAATTGGTCGCTTTATTGTAGAAGAAGGGCACGAACTTGATTCAAACCCTCATTACAACCTTTTTAATCGTATTCGCTTTGCAGAAACAAAGGACAATTTTAAAGATATGAGCGAACCTCTCGTTTATACATATCTTGACACAAGCGCTGTACGCGGTGGTGTATTTTTAATTGCTCAGGCAAAACTACGCAAATACTTTGATGACCCATTCGTATTCGTAATGAAATGCGACTTCGAACCAAAGGTTGCTTCTATTTCTGATGAATCCACACTGATTCGTAACGTTGAAATGGCCATCACAACAAAGAATATGAAATCTATCCAATATCCGTACATGCCTGAAGAAGGTATGGTTGAAGTAGGCGAACTAAAAATACACCAAGCATCACATGCCCGCTACTTTGAAGACTTCTTAAAATTCGTCGAATATGAACGCTCTATGCCTGAAATTATGAAAACACAAGTAATGGACATGGTATACGACCAAATTGAAGATGTATTTGAAGAAGGTACGGAAGAACGCGAACAATTCGACCAAGCGATGGAAGTATGGGCTGCTAGTCCGAAGCGGGAAATTATGGAACAATTTTCAACCGAAGAAGTAATGGAAGCTACCGCTCAAATCGTCGAGCATGCTCCTGAAGTGGAATTAAAACTAAAAGCCGATCATATCTCTGTGAAGGCTTTGCTTGCTGATTTCGGGGATCAAATACATATTGCGAAGGTAAATGACCGATATGTACTTATGATTGAAGCAGACACACTTACGTTTGAAAAAGGCTTCTCTCCGATTGAGTTTCTGAAGCCAGATGAGCT
The DNA here is from genome assembly GCF_056738645.1 of Bacillus sp. PK3-067. Classification (NCBI taxonomy): domain Bacteria; kingdom Bacillati; phylum Bacillota; class Bacilli; order Caryophanales; family Bacillaceae; genus Bacillus; species Bacillus sp. PK3-067. Next base: position 3,528,800 of record NZ_CP096490.1, read on the forward strand.
GCAGGATGTGATTGAGCGGATTGAGAATAAGCAGCAGTATTCGTTTGATCCGAGCGGTATTGAATAAAATGAAACTTTAATCAGTGGGGTTTTGTTCATCCCCCACTAATTATTAACCCTCACCAATCGGGCTTTTACGGGATAAATACTTCCATATAACTGTTGTTACTGGGCGCTTATAATAAGCGCTCTTTTGTTTATATTAAAAACCGATTCTACTAAGAATCAATTTTTCTGCTTTATAATAAAACATGTTTATTTTCAAATTTTTTTGATGCAAGATGACATTTGTTGCAGAATCAAATACATCCCTTCCTTGTTATACAAGCTTATTTCCATTAGAAATATCTACTTCAATATTTCTATTTGACCAAGTCCTTCTATAAGTTGTTAAGATGCAAATTTCACTTTACTACCTCAAATTTATTGTACTCGTAAAAAGATAATTGAAAACGATATTCCGGATGTTCTCTCACCCAATCGTAGGCTTCTTCTAAAATTTCCATTTTGTTTTGCAAGTCATTAAGTTCACTACATTCGTCCCTTTTCTGTTTGCACAGAGGGCAGAATCCATTCACTATTTCCGCACTCGTCGCCCTAATAGTTTTACTTTCTAAATCAACTACTAGACGAAGAATAACAGAATGCTCTTCTTTTGTAGTCACCTTCATTTCAGCAATCCGATCCTCATTCCAAAAGACACCGTTTAATTCCATCTTTACTGTGACATCTTTAATATCCAAGTCTACCACTATCACACCTCCCTTGTACAAAGCTCAATCTTACTCTTCTATTTTAAACTTTAATACACCACAACTTAAAGAGATATTAAGTTTTTTCCAATTCTTCTTTACTATGAAAGAAAGTGTAGTTAATGCTAATTGTGTGGTAAATATTATCCCAAAAACTAAAACAGTTAAAATGTTAAAGATTGTTTCCATTAAACTACACTCTTTTCTTTATATATATATTTATTTTATTAATACGGTTTAAAGCTCTTATTACGTCTTAACACTCCCAAAGCAATTATAATGCACAATCACAACAACAAGTTGATGCCTATTTAATATCAATACGCTGTTATTACATGTATGTAGTTAGAGGCGGAGGAGAAATTCATTTAACCTCTGTATTCTCCTCCATCTCAGCCAAATACCTAATCTGCCGTTCCGCTTTTCTCACTGCTGTACGAAAATGTTTTTTCAGGAGTTCTACTGTATTTTCACTTATATAATATCTTTCCGTTATACTTTCCCACGTGTCACTACTTTCAAATGTACTCCATTCAAAAGGGCGTTCTGTATTTTTCTTTAGTTCTTTAAATACCCATTTTCGCATCTTTTTTTTCGCTTTTTCTGTTAGTTTTCCGTTTTTTACAAGTTCAAGTTCACCATGTCTTTTGTATCGCTTATTAATATCTCTCTCGCTATATACTTTAAGAAGTATATTTGCTGTATTTTCAGCATCTGCTAAAGCACGGTGCTGTTTTCCTTCCCACGTTAAAGCGAGCTGTTCTACCGCAAAGTGTAAACTTGGCGTATGTTCAAACAATTCCTCATATGCTTGGAAAACAAATTTTTGCAAATCAATTCTATTTTCTTTTTCTATACTTGGGCATTCAACACCATATAATGTACAATCATGAGATAGAAAGCGATAATCTTCTTTTCCCCATGAAACAAATATAGAACCTTCGCCGATGAACTGAATAAATTTCTCTATAATTTGAGGGAATTTTTCTACACCCATTAAATCTTTTTTCGTAATACCGGTTAATTTTGTTGTATGACGAGTTAATCGTGCACTTGGTTTTACTAACTCCGAAAATTCTTCAATTATCTTCATTGTACCTATTTCTATTTTTACAGCTCCGATATCAACTATTTCTGATGGATCTTCTGATTTATACGGTCTGAAATTCCTTTCAATATCAAACACAATGAAATGTGTAGCGTTTTTCAATTTATTTACCTCTTTCTAAATTCCTTTTCACACAAACACTTTATTTTCAGTATTTATTTATTCATGTACTTTATACAAAAATACTCCGAATAAATAAATGAAAATTCAGTCTTGTTATGATATGTAAGTAGGAGGACATCTATAAAAATGCAAAAAAAAGAAGGGCGAGCCCTTCTTTTTTCAAAAATTACTTCTTGTTTACGTTAGTAGCTTGAGGTCCACGGTTACCTTGTTCTACTTCGAAAGTAACTTCTTGACCTTCTTCTAAAGTTTTGAAGCCTTCGCCTTGGATAGCTGAGAAATGAACGAATACGTCTTCTCCGCCTTCAACTTCGATGAAACCGAAACCTTTTTCTGAGTTAAACCATTTTACTTTACCGTTTTGCATGAAAAAAATCCTCCTACAATGTACCTATATGTACATATTCATTTTCAACCACCTTACAATAATAAGCCAGATATTAAAAAACTGCAACCCCTGAGGAGATTTAACATTGCTATCCTCCTCGGAAGTTACAGCTCATTTAAATCTCTATATTATTAAAAGTAAAATGGTTTAAATATACTATATCATATCAATATAATAAAAGTAAAGTTTTTTTCTTAAATTATTTTTTGTTCCCACTGCATTGCTTTTAATTCACCTGATCCGGCTACTACATAACCATCTTTTTGATTAACAATGCGCCATCCGTGCCCTTTAACTGAATCACATACTGTAACAATACCTTCTTCAAGAAGCACACGGCACACACTACTAATCCCCGCCTTATTTTGCGTTGAAGTTGTATATAAAACATGTTGATCTACACTTAAGTCTAAATAACTACTTGCTTTCTGCTCACTTTGACATGTATGCCAATATATTTTTTCACTTGCAATACTTTCATCTATTTTACAATAAGAAATATTTCCGCTAACTCCCTTGCACGATCCACTTGCCGCTACTAAATAAGAATTGTGTAAAGTCAACGCGGAGATCATTTGATTCATCGCAATTTTAATCCTCTTTAATTTACGTGTCTTCAAATCAAAGAGCCAAACACCACCATATTTAGCATGTATTTTCGTACCAATAAATAAGTAATGTTTATATAAAAATAATGATCGAATAGACGGTGCCGCACTGCCATACTCAAGAAACGGATGAATAGTTTCCCATGTCAAACCGAAATTATTAGAAAGATACAGCGTTTTTTCTCCATGAGCAACAACAGTTCCTTGTACATTGCTACATACATTCCAACTCGTTGCTTTTGTTGGAAAACGCTGAATTGTCCAGTTCTCTCCACCATTCATACTGCGAATAAAAATCCCTTCGTCACCTACACCATAAACTACATTATCTTCGCTATGTAAATCCCTAATTCGTTTTTGAAAACCATTTAAAATTCGTTTCCATTCTCCGTCTTGTTCAACAAATAAGCCATTATATGTAGTAGCTAACAGCAGTTTTCCATCTCTTAACTTTGTAATAGCAGTTGCACTTAACATTGTCTCCACGTTGACACTCCCATTCTTAGAACTTCTCAGCAAATGCAATTGCAAAATTACTGCATTTTTCAACATCCTCTTCATCTTCTGGAGCTAATTCAATTTTCAGCCCTTCTTGTACAAGCTCTGCACCGCGTTCCACAAGACGTTCTTCAAATATCGTTACCGCTTCACAAAACAGTTCATACGCTGTATCACCCGATCCGAATACCGCTACCTTTTTCCCAGCTAAATCTATATTTTCTAAGTCATCATGAAAATCTTCCGCTTCAAATGGTAATTCACCATCGCCCCACGTATAAGATCCTAAAATGATTCCATCATAAGCTAATAATTCTTCAGCGTCCATGCCTTCCATTTCTTGCAATACTACTTCATGATCAAAAGCATCTAAACTAACTTTAATTAAATCAGCAATACTCTCTGTATTTCCTGACATACTTGCATAAGCTATTAAAATTTTTGCCACTTTGGCATCCCCCTCTAACAATAAATGATTCTCATTCTCATTATATTAATAATGAGAATCAATTTCAATTGATTTTTTCTACTTTTATTTACATTTCACATTACTTATTTCAAATAAGGTGAAACTTTAATCAGTGAGGGTATTCATCCCCCACCTAACTTCTTTGTTTCCGCTGAATTTTGAGGCGGGGGGCTTACTGCCCGGCAAATAGCGGGATAAAGTGAAAGTTTAATGAGTCCTCACCAATCAGGCTTTTTCAGACAACCCACAAAGAGCGGAATAAATAAAAAAGCACAGATGACTATACAATCATCTGTGCTTTTTTATTATTTTTTAAAAATACCAAAAGGCTTTCCTACTGGTAAAACAACTTTTCCGAAGTGTGTATTTAACACTGCTGCAGCTGAACCGTAGAAAGATAATAATGAAATAAGAAGTTCAGAATATGCTGCTAAATTATGCATTGCATGCGGCATAACACCTAAAGTACTTAATGAAAGACCGATAAATAAGAAATCAATAAGGACGAAAATCATAAATAATACTTTATGTGTTTCCATTGCACCAATTGTCATAAAGATTGTGAAAATCAAATATCCGATAAAGGCTACACCAAGCTGTTTTGAATCTGCAGCTTGTGCTAATTTTTCGCCAAATACTCCAAGTTGAATTAACCAAGTCATTCCAACACCTAGCCAAAATAGACCGTACGCACCGAATGCTGTTGTACCGAATGTATTGTTATGCTTTGCATCATGAATGCAAGCAAAGATTTGTGCAAATCCTCCTAAAAAGATTGCCCACGGTAATACAAGTGAAACGCCATCTGTTAAGCCTAACTTTTGAGATGATGCTACAAGTGTTACCATCGCTAATCCAAATAGACCAATTCCAGATGGATCCGCTGTTGTCATTTTCACATGATGTGTAGTAGTTTGATTGCTCATATAAACCTCCTGATTATAAACATACTCGAATACAATACTTAAATCAGAAGACTATGTCAATGGTTTTTTTTGTATGTTGTCAGACGTTATATTTTATAATGATTAAATATATTTCTGACCACTTCATAAGGTTTTATATTCACTTTTCCAACTCGTTTATCGGTAGCCATAACGGAATATAATTTCCCCTACCTTCCAGCTGAAATTCCTCAGCTGTTCCGCTTCCGAACACTCCGCCTGTAATATAGGCAGCATAATAATATTCATTTCCTTTATATTTTACCTTTGCAATAAGGTGCTCCACTTGTATATGTACCCCTAATTCTTCGTATACCTCTCTTTTCGTTGCCTCTTCAGGCGTTTCACCTTCCTCAATCCCTCCGCCAGGAAAAACATAATATCTTTCCTCTTCTCGAATACGTTTTATAAGAGCGATTTTTCCTTCCTGTACAATGATAGCGGCTCCGCGATTTCTTATCATTTTATTACCTCAATACGAATCGCAACTGTTCCCCACTCTTTTTCTTGTTCTTTCGTATATATTTTGTATGTACTTTCTAACATTTCCTCTAAACTATCATTTTCACAATCCAATAATTTTTTATCGATTTGTTCATATATAGCTTTAAAGCTCTCGTATCGCTTTATTTCCGTTACTTTTACCGTCATCATTTCTGTTGTCTTAAGATTCGTAAATACGATTTCATCGTCTTTGTTTATTAGTTGACGTTTTTTATCGTATAGGCGTACTTCATATACTTTTTTCCCTGATCGAATTGACTGAAACGGTTTATTATATAAACCCATTTCGTATCGCATACATCCCACTCCCTTTTGTTCATTTCACCTATTAATACAGTTCACATTACTACATCTTGCATATAATATTCCATACGTATCACTTAATTGAGAAAGGAGGCTGAAGAAGCATGTTATATTTAAATCAAAAACCTGAATATAATAAATATGATATTGGTGATTATACTTATAGTAAAGTAGGGCCAACCATTTTTTCTTGGAACGATGAAACAAAATTGAAAATAGGTAAGTTTTGTTCATTAGCAGAAGAAGTCGTTTTCATACTTGGCGGTGAACATCGCGCAGACTGGATAACAACTTATCCATTTAATGCACTTTTTGATGAAGGAGCACATATTACTGGTCACCCTTCTTCAAAAGGTGATATCGTAGTTGGCAATGATGTATGGATTGGTTATCAATCCTGCATTTTATCTGGTGTTACAATTGGTAACGGTGCCATTATTGGTGCAAAAAGTGTTGTTACAAAAGACGTCCCTCCATATGCAATTGTGGCTGGTAATCCAGCAAAATTTATTCGATATCGTTTCCCGCAAGAAACAATTGACAAACTAGAGAATCTTGCATGGTGGGACTGGGACATTTCTGTTATAAAAGGAGCTATTCCATTACTACTTTCCGACAAAATCGACGAATTTTTCACCTCGCCCGAAAATGAATCTATATGATTAAAACAGAAAGAGCATCCAATTATTTTTCAGGATGCTCTTTCTGTTTTTATTTTTTATGTCCATGCAAATGATTGCACGGAGAACATTGAAATGGAATCTTATCTAAGCAATTAAAGTTTGTTTCGCAAATTTGTTCAATCGTTGGAACAAATGGAATGACAACTATGTTACTTTCTACTATTTGTGTAACAGGTGGCAATACTGTGCCTACTTGATGTTCAAAACGAATACTCGCTTGATTTATATAATTTCCTGAACCATTTGGCGCGCTCTGTACTGCTACTTGGAACGAAACTGTCCTTGCTTCACCAGGATTTAAACTTCCGATAAGAAACCCTACTGCCGGGCTTACATTCGGCACTGGCGTATTATCAACCGTTACACTTCCAGGAACAAATCGAACACTACTATCTAACATATCTTGAAAACGAATATTTTGCATTACAGTATCACCCGTATTTGTGATGACTGTCGTAAACGTAATGACATCTCCAATTGTTGCTACCTGTAAATCTGCCGTTTTTACGACTGTCGTTGAGACATTTTGAGGAATAAACGGGATAACAACTGTATTACTATCACCTTCAACTACTACTGGCGGCTCATTCGGATTTACAGTTGCAAGCCCATTCGCTGTAGCAGTATTTGTAACTAAATTATTTACTTGCCCTCCTATTATTACAACTTGGAAATTAATAATTGCTGCATCATTTGGCTGAAAATCACCTAACGGAATACCAGTATTCGGATTAGCAAATGGAAGAGGTACATCATTTACAGTTACCGTACCATTTATAAATAGCGTATTCGGATCAATGATATCTGTTAACACAATATTGGTCACAGGAACTGTACTATCATTTATAACAGCGATTCCGTAAGTGACAACATCCCCTATCATTGCTACTTCAAAGTTTGCTCCTTTTGCAACAAATAAGATTGCAGTATTTACCGTCACTATAACTGTATTGCTTGTATCCATCACTGTAACTGGCGGCTCCCCTGGTACTAAAATATATTCTGCTAACGCCCCAGCAACGTTCACTACTGTACCACCATCCGGAAAACTTGTAATCGTAGCTTCATATGTTACAAGTGCCGTCTCACCAACTGGTATATCAGGTATCGTAAATCCAATCTGCGGATTTACCCCCGGTTGCGGAACCCCATTTATCGTTACACTATTTGGAACGAAATCAGCTTCCTGAGATAGCACATCGATAAATTGAACATTCATTGCATCAGCAGTACCAGTATTTAATATACGAACAGTATACGTTACCGTTTCTCCTACACCAACAACTGAATGGTCTACTTCTTTTAGCATATCTAAGCTACCTCTATTTACCGGCGTAACCGTCGTATTACTTGAATTTGTAATTGTAGACGGAGGTTCTCCTGGAATCAATTCGAAATCACCCGTTACTCTTGCTGTATTCATAATGCTACTAGAAGGCGGAACTGCGATTACATTTACTTCAAATGTAATTAATACACTATCCCCTACTGCAAGATCAGGCAATGCAAAGCCTACAAATGGATCTAAACCTACTTGCGGAATCCCATTTATTTGTACACTTCCAGGAACGAATTCTAAACTAGGTGATGGAACATCGATAAACTGAACATTCGTTGCTGTTACCGTTCCCGTATTTGTAACTTGCACACTATACGTTAACGTATCTCCTAATCGTGTCGCTTCTTTATTTACAGATTTTATAACGCTGAATCGTCCTCTATTCACTCTAGTTATCGTCGTATTACTCGGCTCTGTTACTACAACTGGTGGTTCTCCTGGCACTAAAGTAAAGCTTCCTGTTATATTTGCAACGTTCGTAATTGTTCCTGATGACGGGATGTTTGTAACTGTCGCTTGAAACGTCACTATAACTGTTTCACCAACTGGGATATCTCCAACTCCAAATCCAGTAATCGGATTTAAGTTTGGTTGCGAGGCTCCATTTATCGTTACACTATTTGGTACAAATGACGCCCCTGCTGAAATGGTATCAACAAACTGAACAGCATTAGCTGTTACTGTTCCAGTATTTGTTATTTGAACCGTATACGTTAATATATCTCCAACGAGAGTAGCAACCCTATTTACTTGTTTAATAACATTAAATTGCCCTCTATTTACAGTTGTAAGTGTTGTATTGCTCGGCTCTGTTACTATAACTGGTGGTTCTCCTGGTACTAATACAAAACTTCCAGTTACATTTGCCGTATTGGCAATTGTTCCGTTTGATGGCGCACTAACAACGGTTACTTGGAAGATGACTTCTACACTTTCACCTGGGTTTATATCTGGAAGCGGGAATCCATTATTCGGATTGAATCCAGGTTGTAACACACCGTCTATCGTTACAGTGTTCGGCACGAATGCTATAGAGGAAGGTAATACATCACTATATTGAACATTCGTTGCTGGCACTGTTCCTGTATTTTGAACTACTGTTGTATATGTGATTGTATCGCCTACTGCAACAACCGGCTGACTCACTGATTTTAAAACATTCAAACCAGGCTCATTGATTTCTGTTAATGTCGTATTACTTGTCGTTGTTTCCGTAATAGGCGGTTCTGTTTCACTTACAGCAAATGTAGCTGTAACGTCTACAAAATTAACAATCGTTCCACCTTCTGGTATGCTTGTAACCACTTCCTGATATGTGACAAGTACAAAATCATCGACAGGTATATCTGGAACTGTAAAACCAATGAAAGGATCTAATCCTGGTGCTGGTACCCCGTTTATGCTCACACTTCCTGGTACAAATGCTACACCCGCGGAAGTAGTATCGATAAATTGAACATTCGTCGCTGGCACTGTTCCGAAATTAAAAATCAATACATCATACGTTAATATTTCTCCTACCGTCGCTACTTCTTTATCTACTAGTTTCAACGGAAAAATAAAGGCTATATTAATTGTCGTAACGACTAAATTTGTTAATATCGTTTCCGTAATCGGTGGTTCCTGCGGATTTGGTTGTGAAGTAAATGTAACATCTGCATCATTTAATATGACTTCATTATCTGGAATTTCTGTAATCGTCACTTGGAATGTGACCTCAATACTTCCACCAGCGATTAATAATGGAGTAACTGTAAATCCTATTTCTGGATTTAAACCAAGTTGCTGCACTCCACCTATCGTTACACTATTGTCAACAAACGTCGTTCCTTCTGGTATGACATCTTGGAAGAACACATCTGTAACAGGGATAATTCCTACGTTTGAAATGAGCACAGTATACGTTAATACATCCCCAACGGCCCCAGTTGCAACATCAACTGTTTTTGTTGCAGTTACTTCACCAGGAGGAGGTAACGGTATTGTAACTACCGTTGTATTACTTGAATTCGTTGTTGTTACAGGTGGCTGTAAAGGATTTAATAAGAAAGTGGCTGTAGCAGATGCTGTATTTAATACCGCTCCACGTGTAGACGGTGCAACTACCGTAACTTGGAACGTTACTGTCAATGATGTTCCAGCTGCAATATTAGGAAGCGGGAAACCAACATTTGGGTCAAATCCAGATTGTGGCGTTCCATTTATCGTTACACTATTTGCTACAAAAGTTGTTTCTAAAGCAATTGGATCAAGGAAAGAGACATTCGTTGCTGTTACTGTACCGTTATTTCGAATGACAACAGAATACGTGTAAGTTTCTCCAAGTGCTGCTTGTTGTACAGATGAAGATTTTTGTATATTTAACTGTGCTGTGTTTACTTGCGTCACTACAAAATTACTATTTGTAACAGTCGTTATTGGAGGGTTTGCTGGATTTATAAGAAAACTTGCAGTAACGTTCGATTGGTTTCTTATATTTCCACCGCTCGGAACACTCGTCACTGTAACTTGAAACGTAATCGTAGCCGTTTGCCCGACCGGAATATTTGGTACCGGGAAACCTAGCATAGGATCCGCGCCTTGCTGTACGACTCCATTTATCGTCACACTATTTGCTACAAAGGCAGTACCAGACGGAATTGGATCTTGAAAAACAATATTCGTTGCAGGAACAGTTCCTGTATTTTGAATAAGAATCGTATACGTTAACGTATCTCCTACACCGGCTTGTAGTGTATTTACACTCTTCATTACATTAAGTGATCCTACATTCACTCGCGTCACAACAATATTACTAATCGTTACAATTGTAATTGGTGGCTGGAGAGGACTTACTTGGAAATCAGCAGTGACATTCGCATTATTCGGAAGAACTCTATTTGGTGGTACACTCGTGATTGTCACTTGAAAAGTGACCGTCACCATTCCTCCTACTGGAATATTAGCAAGTGGAAATCCAGTTGTCGGGTTTAAACCTGGTTGAGGCGTCCCGTTTATTGTTACACTATTCGCTACAAAAGTGGTTCCAACTGGAATCGGATCAAGGAATGATACATTTGTCGCTGTCACCGTTCCACTATTTTGTATACGAACTGTATACGTTAACGTATCTCCTACACCGGCTTCAGTAGCACTTACACTTTTCATTACATTTAACCCTGAAGAATTCACGATCGTCATAACAGTATTACTTGGTACTGTTACAGTAATCGGCGGCTCTGTTGGATTTACAAGGAAATCTCCAGTTACATTCGCATTATTTACAACATTATTTCCTTGGGGAATTTCATCAATTAATACTTCAAATGTAACAATAACACTGGCGCCAGTAGGCAAATTATTTAATGGGAATCCAAGTTCTGGATCTGCCCCTTCTTGTAAAACACCATTCACAACTACACTATTTTCAATAAATAATGTCCCTTGGGGAATTGAATCTTGGAAAAATACATTCGTAGCTGGTACACTACCTGCATTTATGACTTCTATTGTATATACTAAAATATCCCCTACTGTTGCAACATCCGTATTGACTGCTTTCACAACTTCAAAGTTTCCTGATTGTACTGTCGTATTCACAACATTACTCGGTACATTGATTGTTACTGGTGGTTCATTCGGATTCACTTGAAAGCTTGCTGTTACATTTGCTTGATTTAAAATATCTTCATTTTCTGGATTCTGTACAATTACTACGTCAAATGTGACTACAACCGTTTGAGCCGCAGGAATATTCGGAAGAGAGAATCCTGTATTCGGATTTAGTCCACTTTGCTGTACTCCATTAATTGTTACAGAATTTGCAACAAATGAAACAGCAGAAGAAATAGGGTCTTGGAAAAATACATTTGTTAACGGAACATTCCCTGTATTTTGAACGGCAATTGTGTATGTTAAAGTGTCTCCTACTGCCGCTTGCGTTGTATTCACTTCTTTTATTACATTTAAACCGCCTGTATTAACTTGTGTCACAACTGTATTCGTTTGTCTATTAATCGTTATTGGTGGCTGATTTGGAATAACGACGAAATTAGCAGTTACATTTCCGCGATTCGCAATTGTGCCTCCTGATGGCGTTGATGTCACTCGTACTTGAAAAGTCACTGTCCTACTTCCGCCGGGAGATATATTTGCTACTGTAAACCCAGTCGCTGGATTTACCCCAGGTTGTGAAACCCCATCCACAGTCACACTATTTGCTATAAATGTCGTTCCAATTGGTATTGGATCTTGAAAAATAACGTTCGTTGCAAGTACATTTCCTGTATTTTGAATTGTTACCGTGTACGTAAGAACATCGTTAACCGTTGCAAAAGCTCTATCCACTGTTTTTCTCGTTGTTATATCAGCTATATTAATTGTCGTAACTACAGTATTACTTGTCGCTTGCCCTGAAACTGGTTGTTGACCAGGCACTGGAGTAAAGGTAAATGTTGCACTTGCACGGTTTGGAATTGGATTGACAAGAGGGTTCGATGTTACTCGAACTTGAAAGCGCACTACAGTCGTTTGCGAAGCATTAATACTTCCTAGATTAATACTACTTGCTGGATTCGCTCCTGGACGCGCTACTCCATTTACCGTAACGCTATTTGCGACAAATGTTGTTCCAGCAGGGATACTATCAACAAAAATAACATTGCTCGCAGTGACATTTCCATTATTTGTGATATTAACTGTGTACGTTAATACATCATTAAGCGTTGCCGTCTGTAAATCTACAGATTTCTGCATACTTATAGTTGCTTGATTCACTGTCGTTTGTACTGTGTTTGAAGAAGACGTACTTGTAATAGGAGGACTACCAATGAAAGGACGAAATTGATATGACACCATTGCACGATTTAAAATAGGATTGGGATTCGGGAATGATATTATTCGAACTTGAAATGTAACAATTCTTTGCGTGTTATTTGGGATTGTACCTAAATTAATTCCATTAGAAGGGTTTGCATTCGGCTGTGTTACTCCCCCTACCGTAACACTACCTGCAACAAACGTCGTTCCGTTCGGAATACTATCACGTAATACAACGTTTTCTGCACTTCCTGTTCCTGTATTTGGGACCGTAATCGTATAAGTGAGGGTATCCCCTACCCCTGCGACTGTTCTATTAACTGATTTAACAGGATTAATAATTGGACCTGTTGCATCAATTTGAACACCAAAACCAGCTGCTGCGTATCCATCTCCATTTGTAACAAATCGAACCGTTGCTGATGTTTGACTGTTTACTAAAGATGAGGAGGCATCTACATTCGTAATATCCCACCCTTGTCTTCGGACGGCCAAAGCTACCCCTAACGGCTGATTCAAATCTCCAAACGTGCCGCTCGTATCTAAATTTCCACTATCATTACAAATTTGTGACTGAAAGAAATTATTCGCAGGATTTCTCGGTCCGAATAATGCAACTGTAGCATTTGCATTCGGCCCAAAGCGAAGTTGATCTCCAACAATGTTAGAATCACCTTCTTGAGCAGTTACGAGCACTCTTCCTGTAACAGCTCCTGTTGCCGGCGTAGCAAAACCTGAAATTGTAGCATCAACTGGCGGGGATGAAGCATCGATAATTTCTTGACCTGCATATACTGACAAATTTCGAAGTGGTAAACTTGCATTTTGATACACAACCTCAAGCGTCCATCCAGCTGAACGACTGATTGTCGGGTCGGCTGAAGTTCTTGCAGCTGGCACAGCACCCGTTGTATATGTGCCTGCTCCACCTGCACTAACAAGATTTGTTACATTGGCAGAGCGAGCATAATAAAACTGATTTCCTACTGAACCTTGCTGCGCGGTAGCAGGATCTGGCGTAACAGAAAACGTCCCTGCTGGCGTTGTAAATGTAATGTTATCATTTAAAAATGGTAACACATCTTCCGTATCAGTCCGGAAAGTACCAGCCCAAACTAATTCTGCATATAATACACTGCTTCCCGCTGGAAGATTTAAAATTGCACTTGAAGAATTCAATTGCCATTCATCTGTTGTCCCTGCTGGGAACCCTGGTACTTGCAATGCTGTATTTACTGTCGTAAACACAGCAAGTGTACCAAAAATATTACCTGGTGCAGGTGATGTAGGGCTAAGTCCCAGCGTATTCCCAGTAAACGTGACGGCACCAGGTACTGTTGTCGTAAACCTATTTATAAAAGGCACACAATCATCTCATTTCAATTATAGTAAAAAGTGCTCTATACTATAAAATGTAGACAAACTATACAATGTACGTTGTCCAACAAAATTCCGCACATATGAGAGGGGTTTATAAAACTATGCGCTACGTTATCATAACAGGAACTTCACAAGGTTTAGGTGAGGCAATCGCTACGCAATTATTAGAAAAAAATACAACTGTCATCTCTATTTCTAGAAGAGAAAATCAAGAGCTTACAAAACTTGCAGAGCAATATAACAGCAATTGCATTTTTCATTCCCTAGATCTTCAAGATGTACATAACTTAGAAACTAACTTTAAAGAGATCATTTCATCTATTAAAAAAGACAATGTATCCTCTATTCATTTAATTAATAATGCGGGTACAGTTGCACCTATGAAGCCAATTGAAAAAGCTGAAAGTGAACAATTCATTACGAACGTTCACATTAATTTACTTGCACCTATGATTCTTACATCTACATTTATGAAACATACGAAAGACTGGAAAGTAGATAAACGCGTTATTAACATTTCATCTGGTGCAGGAAAAAACCCTTACTTTGGCTGGGGCGCTTATTGTACAACGAAAGCTGGTGTAAATATGTTTACACAGTGCGTAGCAACTGAAGAAGTGGAAAAAGAATATCCAGTAAAAATCGTCGCTTTTGCACCTGGCGTTGTTGATACAAATATGCAATCACAAATTCGCGAAACAAATAAAGAAGATTTCATAAATTTGGACCGCTTCATTGCATTAAAAGAAGAAGGAAAACTATTATCACCTGAATATGTTGCGAAAGCTATTCGTAACTTACTAGAAACTGAGGACTTCCCTCAAGGCGAGGTTATTAGAATCGATGAATAACAAAAAGGCGTGCTAAAATAGCACGCCTTTTTGTTCTACTTCTCTAAAAATATAAGCACAGACTCCGCAATTTGCTCATAACCAATTTCTTGATAAATTTTATTCGATGTCGGATTCGCTAAATCAGTATATAACGTAGTCGTCTTGTACCCTTCATCTAACATACGTTGACTAAGTGCCGCTACACACTTAGATGCGTATCCCTTTTTCCTTGCTTCTTTCGGCGTATATACAAAATTAACTGTTATATTATTTTTAGTTGGTCTCGTTTTTGCAGCTACAGAAACGAGTTTCCCATCCACTTCCAAACCAAACAGTCGATTTGTAGTTATTAATGTATATGCAGTTTGTTTTGCTTCTTCTTTCGTAGTAGGAAGCTTTACATCTTCACAAAATTGATATATCCACTGTTCTATTAATGGTAATTCATCATTATTTACCGCTCGAAAAAGTCCATTCGCATTACACTTCTTCTTTACTCTGTTCAACTCATACACACCTTGCTCCATTGCAACATTCATTTTCTTATTTTCTAATACCGCAATCTCTTCCGCTAATTTCTGTACAATTTTCTTATTACCGATCAATCCAGGAATATCCGGATATACTTTCGTTAACTCTTTTGCAAGTTCCTCAATAGCTACTCCCGA
Organism: Bacillus sp. PK3-067; assembly: GCF_056738645.1. Taxonomy (NCBI): domain Bacteria; kingdom Bacillati; phylum Bacillota; class Bacilli; order Caryophanales; family Bacillaceae; genus Bacillus; species Bacillus sp. PK3-067. The sequence goes on from NZ_CP096490.1 coordinate 3,544,197, forward strand.
AATTTCAGAAGTTGCAACAATGATTTGTTTCTTCTCTTCTGTTTGCAGAAATACAACCGCAATTTCTTCTCCTTGTTTCGCTATCCCCATAAATGTTGGTTGTTGGACCATTTGTAATACACCTAATATGAGATTGTTTTCCTGCTCATTCTTTTCTAGAAATGGTGTAACATCTTCTTTAAAATGAAAAATCTCTTCATATACATGTAATTGAATCATCGACAATCTCTTCTCTCTATTTATATTTTAATTAAGTATTGGCGATTAATTCATTAAATCCCTCTTTTACGATTCAATAATATTCAAAGCTAATGTATTCAAAGCATTTTCAGCTTGTAAAATTCTCTGTTTTTCCTTTTCAAATACATCTTCTTCTTTTCGAAATGACTCTTGTCGATTTTTAATCATACGATTCATTTCTTTTTTACTCGGTCCACCGTATACATTTCTTTTTTGAATAAAAGCTTCTGGCGATATAATTTCTTTCCACTCTTTTTCTAATAAATTTATTTTAAAATGTTCTTGCAAGTACATATTTACCTCTTTGAAGTGTAATTCATGTAGTTCTTTTTTCTGCTCCAATGACATATTTGCAATAGCACTTGCTGCATGATGAGCATACCGAAATGGAATTTCATAGTTTTTTGTTAAAACATCGGCGAAATCCGTTATCGTTATTGCATGTTTATAGGAACGACTTTTTAACGTTTCTTCTTCTACTTTCATCGTTCGGATCACTGCATTCATCATACAAAAAACACGAATTGCCTTTTCAATCCCTTTATATAAATATGGCTGCAAGTCATCTTCCGTATCGACAATATCACCAAATGGTGTATTATGAATCATTTGAAATACTGTAAATGCTTCTCCTAAAGCACTACTTGTAATTGCACGAGCGTGTTCAATTGAAACCGGATTTCGTTTTTGCGGCATAATACTACTGATTTGTACATATGGCTTTGCAACAGTAATACCGTCATATTCTTTCGTTGCTAACAACAAAAAGTCATGAATCCATCTACTCGTATTCGTCATCATTACCATAAGTAGCGAGCTAACTTCTAATAAATAATCCGCTCCAGCAACAGCATCATATGAGTTCTCAATTACATTTGTAAATCCAAGTAGATGAGCAACTCGTTCTCGTTTAATCGGGAAACTTGTTGTAGAGAGTGCAGCTGCCCCCATTGGAGACTGATTTAAAAGCTGGTACGTTTTTTTCATTCGTTCTAAATCTCTTTGCATCGTATCATAAATTGCTAACGTATAATGACCAAATGTTGTTGGCTGTGCTGGTTGTGTATGTGTATAAGCTGGCATGATCGTTTCCTTATGATCAACGGCAAGTTGCAGTACACTTTCTTGCAATAACAAATGATGTTCTATTAATCGTAATACATATCGCCTTAAACTCATGCGATACATCGTTACGCCCATATCATTTCTACTTCTACCAATATGCATATTACTTACAAAATCGCATTTCGCTTCTTGAGAAATTAAATGTTCGACTAAAAAAAAGAGATCTTCATGCTGCTCTGTATAGAGCAATTGCTCTTCTGGAATTCCCTCTACCTTTTTTAATGCGTGTAATATAACTTTAGCTTCTTCCTTTTTCATTAAATTTTCTTCCGTCAGCATCGTAATATGTGCTTTATGCACTTGAAACATATCTTTCAATAAGTAATTTCTTTGAAAATGAAATACATGTTGTAATACACAATCCACATATGTTTTCCCAGGGAAATCAGCGCCTTCACTCTTTATAAACTCTTCTTTACTTTGTTTCATCACCTTTTCCCCTCTCACCTAAGTATTACTACCCATCATACCCAGAGATAGAAAAAAAGTGCTTGTACATAAAAATAAACTCGGTGCTCTCTGCACCGAGTTTATTTAATAAAAGTCGCATCATACTTATCACTTTGCAACACTTGGAAATGTAAGTTTGCTAAATGTTTCCGTATTTCTGCACTATCGTCTTCATTTAAATTATTTGCCAAAAACACAATCTCCGTACAGTTTCCACGTTTATCCATAGCGTAAACTGCTTTTGTAACCGTCCATGGTGTATAACCATTCTTTTGCCCAGCATGTCTAAATGTTTTACGGTATTTCTTGGCACTCATGTCTGTTTCAACGATATTTGCCCACACTTTTTCTTCAGCTTCTGTCAAGCCACCTTTATGGTTTGCCTTTTGAAGTAATACCATATAATCATTTGCAGAAGCTGCTGGTAATCTATCTGACCAAATTTTGTCGTAACGTTCCTCTAAATAAAGCGGAATTTCCTTCTGTAATAATGGTCCCTTCTTCTTTAAGCGTTCATGAATAATCATCGCATATTCACGATATTGCTCTTGAGACATTTCTTTTAACTTTTTCTCTATTTTATATTTTGGAACATGTAATTCTTTATGCAAATATCCCGGGATATACAAAGATGAAACGATTGGAAATAGTGGTTGATGTGCAGGAAGTGATAAACTTTGTAAATTTCGATTGATGTTATCTAATCCTAACAATTCCATTAAGTATTCAGCATTTGCATTCGAACTAAACTTAACCATTCCTTTTGCCACTTCTTCTAAAGAAACCGCTCCTTCAGTTATCTTGCCCGTTTTCTCCAAATACTTTTGCCATCTATCTTGTGCACCACCATCTGTATTCGGCACATAATAGCGATTCACATCATTAATCGACACGAAACTAGAAGAATCAATTTTCCCTTCAGTAACTTGTTTCGTATATTCAAGCGCCACAATTAATTTCATCGTACTAGCAACTGGCAATACAACATTTGGGTTTACAGAATAAACAACTTTATCATTTCTCTTTACTAGAAGCGCACTATTTTTTTCATCTTTATGTTCTTCAATAAAAGATGCAATATACTGTGCATCATCATTATTTGAACTCCACACTTTTTTCACTAAAAAGTTACCCGATATTAGCAAAACAAAAATACCCACAATTACTGCGCATACTATAGTTTTTTTCAAGTAAAATTCCTCTCCTATTGTGTAACTCTTCTCTATTTATCATTTAAAAACAAAATAATGGAGATGGTTATTTACATAACCATCTCCATTATTTTAACTTGTATGCTCCTATTATGTCTACGTCATAAATTTCACAAAATCCTCAAGAAACTTTTTATAATGTAACGACCAACCAATTCGCACCCAATTTTTTAATGCTTTTGCATCAGGTTGAGGCCGAAAATCAGCAATACTCTCTCCTTTTGCAATTCCAGCTGTATCTACATCGACACGACGATATACATAATCTAAAAGGGATGGATTTGCCGCAACCATCATTGTAACGACGTCATGTACTGGACTTCCTTTTATTTTCGGATTTAACTTTCTATAAGCTTTATAATAGTACGTAAATATCGGCTCGATTAACTTATTAAAACTCGTTTTAGAGTGTTTCGTAATATATTTTACCATTTCCGGTGTAATAATTGCTTCAGATGTAACGTTAAGTGGCACTAATGTCACATTTTTGGCATTTTGCATAACTAATTGTGACGCAATGGGATCACCATGAAAATTCGCCTCTGCGACTGGTGTTACATTGCCAGGCATTAAGAAAGCACCGCCCATTATATAATATTCTTTCACATACTTCATCATCGGCTTTTCTAAAATAAATGCTGTCGCTAATGTTGTTGATCTACCAGCATCGACTATTATTAATTCTCCTTTATATTTTTCAAGAAGATCAAAAAATGTACAAAAAGGCTTTATATTTGGTGAAAAAGTTTTTGGAGGTTTAATTGGCCCTAAACCGTCTGTCCCATGAATTTCTGGATAATACGTCGTAATATCTCCGGATAAAGGAATTTTCGCACCATTAATAACAGGTATATCTTCCCGTCCTGCCATTTGCAATAAATATGCGGCATTACTTGTCGCCTTTTCTTGTGTTACATTTCCATATCCCGTTACTACACCAACAATATCAATATCAGGATGCAACAATCCATACATAATTGCTAAAGAGTCATCAATTCCTGGGTCTCCTAAAAATAACACTTTTTTCATCGACCTCAACTCCATCCCCTCAGTTGTTATTAATTTATGAATAACCGTGGATATACAGAATAAAAAAGAACAAATTCATACGAAAAAACGCAGTCTTATAAGGACTACGTTCTTCAGCTAACCTATACTGTTTTTTTTACAGCACTCATACTTCCAATAACATAAGCGATAAACGCAAAACAAATCGGGAAGACAACTGTATGTATACCGAACGGATTTGGATAGAAAAGATGAATACACATATATGAGCCTACCCCAACTAAAATAGACGCAAGCGCTCCTGTAGCATTTCCTTTCCTCCAATATAACCCTAATACGATTGGCCAAATGAATGCTGCTTCTAATCCACCGAAAGAAAATAAATTTAGCCATATTAAAAAATCTGGTGGTTTAATCGCCGCTGCATAAACGAGTAGTCCTACAATACCAGTAATCCACAAACTTCCTTTTTTTATCGTACTGTCTGCTGCATCTTTATTTATGTAATTTACATATATATCTTTAATAATTGACGAGCTTACAAGTAATAATAAAGAGTTTACTGTAGACATAATCGCTGCCATCGGTGCAGCTAAGAAAACTCCAGCTAACCAAGGAGGTAACACTTCCATCGCAAGTAGCGGCATTACTTTATCTGGTACCGTTATACCTGGAAGTACTACTCTTGCAAATACACCAGTTAAATGCATACCGATCATAATTGTGCCAACGACAACGGTTCCAATTATTAAAGCTTGATGCATCGCTTTTGAATTTTTATAAGACATGGCACGCACGCTAATTTGCGGTAAGCCGACAACGCCAATTCCAATTAAAATCCAAAATGATGTAACATATGATTTCGTTAAACTGCCATCTGCTCCGAATGGTGTAATTAACTTTGGATTAATTTGAACAAGTTCCTGCATAATATTTTCAATTCCACCACCAGCAATGACAGTAGCAATTAAAATGATTGTCGTTCCAACTAACATAATGATTCCTAATAATGTATCTGATAGAGCAACTGCACGAAATCCACCAATTAATACGTACACAAGTACAGAAAAAGTAAATAAAAATAGTGCTGTTGTATACGATAGACCAGTTAGTGACTCGATTAATCGTCCACCACCGACCCACTGGGCTACTGTCGCTGAAAATAAAAAGATAATAATACATAACGCAGAAAGTATAACAACTGCTTTATTATTGTATCTCCCTTTTAAATAATCGATAAGAGTAATTGCTTCCATCTTCCTAGCGATAATTGCAAACTTTTTACCGATAACCGTTAAAACGATATAGCCTGTTACAACTTGAATCGCAGATAACAGTACCCATCCAAGACCCATATTGTAAGCAATACCAGGGCCACCAATAAAGCTACTTGCACTACCGTACGTAGCAATCATTGTCATCGCTAATAATAAACCGCCTAGCTCACGCCCACCAAGAAAATATTCTTGTAAAAATTTATTATGAGCAGTTGCTTGCACACGTCTTGAAGCATATACACCAATTAAAAATACAACGATAAACGAAATTATCATTGGAATGATTACATACCAATTCATCTATTATTCCTCACTTTTTTCTTCCTCATCGAGTGAAATATCTTGAAATACAAAACGAACAACTAAACTAAGTAAAATAACCATAACGATAAATCCAACGATACAGCTATAAAAAAACCATGCGGGAAAACCTAATACATATGTATATTCATTCGGATTTTTACTACCAAGCCCATAAGCAAATCCGTACCATATTATAAAATTAATAATAGCAAGTCCAAGACCAATTAACGCTTCTCTATGGGCTATTCGAAAGCGTGGATCATCATGATAATCTTTCATTTTTACCCCTCCTCTCACGATGTATTATTGTACCATTGTTCTTCTAGTTTTTCCTACTAGAAAGCAAAAACAAGCAGGATTTTTTATAATCATATAGAAGATTCTCTTACATTACATATTTTTTACAATTGTAACACAAATGAAATTTGAATTTTCAGTATTTCTTAATTATGATTTTAATTAGAGGCTTTCCATCTAGTTTCCACATCCTTGATTTCGGAATAAGCGCCGTCTCGTACTGCGTTTACATTATATTTTCAAGGGGGTTATACAATGAGTCAACTAGCTGTAAATCTTCATGAAAAGGTAGAGAAATTTCTTCAAGGTACAAAAAAGTTATATGTGAATGGATCTTTCATTGAAAGCGCTTCCGGTAAAACATTTAAAACACCTAACCCAGCAACTGGTGAAACACTTGCCGTCGTTTCTGAAGCTGGTCGCGAAGATATTCATAAAGCTGTAGTCGCAGCTCGTATGGCTTTTGACGAAGGTCCTTGGTCTCGTATGAGCACCGCTGAGCGAAGCCGTCTCATGTACAAGTTAGCTGATTTAATGGAAGAACATAAAGAAGAGCTTGCACAGCTCGAAACATTAGATAACGGAAAGCCAATCCGTGAAACAATGGCAGCAGACATACCACTTGCAATTGAGCATATGCGCTATTACGCTGGATGGGCTACGAAAATCGTTGGTCAAACAATTCCTGTTTCCGGTGATTACTTTAACTATACACGCCATGAAGCTGTTGGTGTCGTTGGTCAAATTATCCCTTGGAACTTCCCGCTTCTTATGGCAATGTGGAAAATGGGAGCAGCGCTTGCTACAGGATGTACAATCGTTTTAAAACCTGCAGAACAAACTCCACTATCTGCTCTATACTTAGCTGAATTAATTGAAGAAGCTGGATTCCCGAAAGGTGTTATTAATATCGTACCTGGATTCGGTGAATCAGCTGGACAAGCTCTCGTTAATCATCCACTCGTTGATAAAATTGCATTTACCGGTTCTACTCCTGTCGGTAAACAAATTATGCGACAAGCATCCGAAACATTAAAACGCGTTACACTTGAATTAGGCGGTAAATCACCAAATATCATATTGCCAGATGCTGATTTATCTCGCGCGATTCCTGGTGCACTTTCTGGTGTTATGTTTAACCAAGGACAAGTATGCTCTGCTGGATCACGCTTATTTGTTCCGAAGAAAATGTATGATAATGTCATGGCTGATCTCATCCTCTATTCTAAAAAACTAAATCAAGGTGTCGGTCTTAACCCTGAAACAACAATTGGCCCTCTCGTTTCCGAAGAACAACAAAAACGTGTAATGGGCTACATTGAAAAAGGGATTGAAGAAGGCGCTGAAGTCCTTTGCGGAGGAAGTAATCCATTCAATCAAGGCTACTTCGTTTCTCCTACAGTATTCGCTGACGTAAATGATGAAATGACGATCGCAAAAGAAGAAATTTTCGGTCCAGTTATTTCTGCAATACCATTTAACGATATTGATGAAGTAATTGAACGTGCAAATAAATCACAATTCGGCTTAGCGGCTGGTGTGTGGACAGAAAATGTTAAAACAGCACACTATGTTGCAAGTAAAGTACGTGCAGGTACAGTATGGGTAAACTGTTATAACGTCTTTGATGCAGCATCTCCATTTGGAGGATTTAAACAATCTGGTCTTGGCCGTGAAATGGGATCTTACGCATTAAATAACTATACAGAAGTAAAGAGCGTTTGGCTTAACTTAAATTAATGAGAAAGAACCTGACCTACCTGGTCAGGTTCTGTTCATTATGTATTCCTTTAAACTTGCAGTCCTCCGCTCACATTTAATACTTCACCTGTAATATAAGATGCGTATTCTGATGCTAAAAAGGCTGCTGCGTTCGCAATATCTTCTGGCGTTCCAATTCTACCAACTGGAATAGCGCCAACCATCTTTTCTTTCACTTTATCTGGTATCGTTTTGGTCATATCTGTATCCATAAACCCCGGACAAATCGCATTACAAGTAATACCGAAACTTCCAACTTCTTTCGCTGCTGTTTTCGTTAATCCTACAACTCCTGCCTTTGTAGCCGCATAATTTGCTTGACCTATGTTTCCTTCTCTACTAATTGAAGATATATTAATAATGCGTCCATACCCTTGTTGTCTCATGTAAAGAAGCGCGGGTTGCATACAATAAAAAACTCCAGTTAAGTTCACTTGTAATACTTGTTCCCAAGCAGACTTCTCCATTTTATGTAACATTGCGTCTCTTGTAATTCCAGCATTATTCACCAAAATATGTAATGTACCAAATTTTTGAACCGCATATTCAATTAACGACTTTGCTTCATTTTGATTACTCACATCACATCGATATGAGCACACTTCATATCCTTCATCTGATAACTCACGTGTCGTTTTTTGTAGATTTTCTTCATTTACATCGCTAATTAATACTTTCGCCCCTAGTTTTGCATAAACCCTTGCAATCTCTTTTCCAATTCCCTGTGCAGCTCCTGTTACAACAGCTGTTTTCCCATTTAAAAACTCCATTCCTATCCCCCATTTCTATTACTTATACTGTATATTTCGGCTCCTTGCTTTCCAATTCCTCTTTGTATAAAAAAGTCTATTTGTGTCAAACTAACTTTGCAACGTCGCATAAACGCAAGGAGATTGTGTCGAATGAACAAAAAGAATTTCAAACAAAGCAAAGCAACTGATGGCATTGATGTTGAGTTCTCTCGCGAACTCGCTGACCACAATGACTTAGAAGCAAACGCACGTGCAAATGCCGCTGATGCACGTCAAAAGCGCCAATCAACCGAAAAATAAGGTACATCACAACCTTATTCTTTTCAAAAGGGACCTACTACCCAACAAAATAAACCGAGAGACATCTCTCGGTTTATTTTCTATATTTTTTTGCATAATGAGCCAAAGTAAGCAATGGATATATATGAGCATAACTATGATAACGAATATAAAACCCACCTGGTAAACCTGTTCCAGTAGGATATTTTTCATTTATATAAGAGTTGGAGAGCAAATATGAAATACCTTTTCGAATGACTGGCGTTTCTTTATCATAGTAAGAAATGAGGGCATCTAACGCCCATGCTGTTTGGGATGGTGTACTAAATGGCAAAGTAACAAATCTTTTTTCCACACTACTTTGGCAAGATTCTCCCCAGCCACCATCTTCATGCTGTATATGTTCAAGCCATAAAGCTGCTCGTTTCACTGATGGATCGCTAGATGGTATTCCTAGTGACCGTAAACCAGTCAACACTGCCCACGTACCATATATATAACAAATTCCCCATTTCCCATACCACGATCCATTTTCCTCTTGTACATTCATTAACCAATTTATCGCACTTTGTTTTTGTTTCTCGGGCAATTCATTTTGCGTATACGTTCCGAAAAATTCTAATACTCTTCCTGTAATATCTGGTGTAGAAGGATCTGTAATCATATCACTTGCATTTTCGATTGGTAAATTTGCTAATATATGGCTCGTTACCCCTTTTTCAAAAGCCCCCCAACCACCATCATTATTTTGCAATCCTTTAACCCAATTAACCGCTCGCTTCCAAGCAGTGTCTACATTTTCGTTCCCTCTACTTCGCGCCAATGCTCTTAACGCAGCAGTTGTATCATCAACATCTGGAATCGTCGTATTCACATCCGAAAAGCCCCAACCACCCGGGAAGAGATCCGGTGCATGTACACTCCAATCTACTTTCTTCGTTTGCTGTTTTCTTAGTAAATATGCTGATGCATTGTGAATCACTTTACTTGCTTTCGGAACTTGAGCTTCTTGCAAAGCATAACTGAGTAAAGCTGTATCCCATACAGTTGATGGAGAGTTTTGCAAATGGCTCCCTCTCTCCATCTTCCATATATAAGATGTGATTCCCGTTATAGCTTTTTGAATAATTGGTGATTGAATAGAATGTCCTAATGCAAGTAAAGCATAAATCATATAAAACGAGGCAGTTGCGTAGCTATATAATGTTCCATTTTCATCAATACGCTCTTTCATAAAACGTTCTACTTCCTCATATCCTTTATGATGCAAAGAAAGTGGATACGTTATAATTTTCTTCACGTCACTTACTAACGTTTGAAAAACTGGAGACCGATCCTCCCGAAACCATTCTCCCCCCCCGCCTGCAATGTGATTTAAATTTGGCAATAACTTTTTCCCTACTCGAAATCTTTTATTTAAACACAACATCATCGGAATTAAATGAATACGTGCTGAGCTACTCAGTTCAAAAATACTGAGAGGGGAATCATTCTGCAGAAACATAATTGGTGTTGGCAAATGAAAGAGAGAAGGATATTCATATTCTCCATGAATCGCTAATAAAAACTTCGTCATAAAATGAGCACGCGCTACCCCACCGCGCTCATTTATAAACATTTCCGCTCGCTTCATATTCACATCTTCTTTTGTATATTTTTCCGATGCAAGTAAGGCAGCATAAGATTGAATTGTAGCAGATAAATTACCACCCACTTCATCTTCATACAATTTCCATGTTCCTTCATTTGTTTGGAGTGATGCTAATCTTTTTACAAACGGTTCTATCTCTTTATCTTTACCTAATAATTTTAATAAAAAAATCATATGACAATCTGTTAGTGGCGCTCCTTCAAAACAAAACCGCCACGTACCATCTTGCCGTTGCATTGTTTGAAGTGCAGTTGTTCTTCTCGCTATTTCTTCATGCACTTTTTCATATAATAACAAGTTGCTCACCCACCCTTTCGAAATCCGTATAACGATATTCAAAAAGGTAGCTGAATATGTATAAAAACAAAGAAAAGCAGAACATATAAAATGTTCTGCTCATAAACAATACCCTACTCCGACAATAATCCCTAATAAAGCACCGACTACTACTTCATACGGTGTATGCCCAACAAGTTCATTTAACTTCTTATATTCTGTTTCTCTACCGTGAAAAAAATCATTCAATATTTTTGCTTGTTTACTTACTGCAAGCCTTACTCCTGAAGCATCATACATAACAATAATGGCAAAAATTGTAGCAACCGCAAACATCGAGCTTTCCACACCTTCCACTACTCCAACTCCTGTAGCAAGCGCTGTAACTGTTGAAGCATGAGAACTTGGCATCCCACCTGAAGCAAAAAACTTTGCAAAATCAAATTCACCTGTTTTAACTAATTTGAAGACTACTTTCGTTAATTGTGCTAAAAACCATGAAATTACAGCTGCCATAAGCGGATCATTATGTAAAATTGTTTCCATATTCTCAGCTCCTTACTGACTATAATGGAAATTCTATATAATATAAGTATAAAGAAAAATGCGTAGAAAATACTACGCATTATGATACTTTTGCTGATTTATTTTTTATAAATTTCGGTTGTTTCTGCACTAAAAACTTAGTCTTCGCTACCGAGAATACAAATAATGCAACCCATATACAGAAAAATGCAATCATATGAGTAGATGTGAAATGTTCACCAAATACGAATACACCTAAAATTAAGCTAATTGTTGGTGCAATATATTGTAAAAAACCTACCATATAAAGCGGAATAAGTTGGGCTCCTTTTGCAAAATAAAAAAGTGGTAGAGCTGTAACAATACCTGCTCCTATTAATAGTAATGTCGATAACATTGAAATAGATCCAAATGAGCCGAAACCATGGGCGCCTGTCATAACAAGGTAAATGATTGCAAGCGGTGTCACTAACATCGTTTCCATCGTAAGTCCAATTGTAGCATCATAGTTTAACAGTTTTTTCGTTAATCCGTATAATCCAAATGAAAAGGCAAGTGAAAGAGAAACCCACGGAATAGATCCGAAACGCACTGTTAAAATGATAACCCCCACTCCAGCTAAACCAACTGCAACATATTGCCAGAAGTTTAACTTTTCCTTTAAAACGACTGTACCAAGTAAAATACTAATAAGCGGATTAATATAATAGCCAAGACTCGCTTCAATAACATGATTATGATTAACGGCCCATATGTAAACAAACCAGTTTCCGCTAATCAAGACTGAAGCTATTGTTAATGACATTAATAATTTAGGTCGTTTAAAAAGATTCACAAATTCCCCAATAAACTGACGAAACCTCTTCGTAACACCTAATACGAGTAACATAAAAACAAATGCCCAAACGATGCGGTGTGCTAATATTTCATCTGCTGGAACTTCCTCAACCCATTTCCAATAAATCGGTAGGATTCCCCACATCGTGTAAGCACCAGCCGCGTATAGTATCCCTTTTTTTTGCTCTGCTGATTGACTCCCCATCTTCCTTTTTCTCCTCTTCTCATTTTTTCTCCATTATACGGTCTCACATGCTCACTTTACCAATAATCAATCTGCATTTCTTTCGACATTTCTCATACAACGAATAATAAACATACCGTTATTACAACAAGTAACGGTATGCCGAAAACAAATTTCTTTTTATGAGTTTTATGATGAAACATATACATGCCGATCCAAGCTCCAACTGCTCCTCCAGCTGCCGCCGATAAAAACAACGTACTTTCTGGCGTTCTCCACTGTTTCTTCTTTGCTTTTCGTTTATCAAGCCCCATAAGGCTAAAAGCTATAACGTTAATAATAAGAAAATAAATCCATTTCATCGCTTTCTCTCCTTATGAAAAATTCGATTAATAGTAACACGAAAAAACGACGGAAACAACTGAAGAACTCTTTTTATCCAACTAGTTTCATTCCTTTTTCTTAATTAGTTACCTTCATATTTACATAACCAACTAAAATCGCAGTTAAAGCATTTAATATAGAAAAATGTTATGAGTAGAATCTTATATTTCATTACATTCATCCACTACCATATCATCAAAAAAATTGCTCTCAATCACTTTCTCATCAAAACGAAGAACTACAATTAGCCCTACATATAAAGAAACAAAATTTAGAAACCATTCCCCATTCTCATCTTTCTTAGCTAAGCATTTAAATATCTCTTGAAATTGCACCCGCTCGTCTGCAGCAACAATGGGACGTACACCAAAATATTTCAATACAAGATTCAGCTTCAGCTGTACGGATAATGATAAAATATATTTTAATAGCTTCGTATACTCTGCACTATCTTTTTGACTATACAACTTCACAAGCTTTGGATGTAAATTCGAAATCGATAATTCCTCGTCAGTCACTCTAGTTACTTCTATCGTTTCAATCATCTTTTTCATATCCATCACATTCACCCCTTCTGAAAAAATTCTAAAGCCAAAGAGTACTTAATTCAAAATGTACAACAATTGTGCGTTTCTCGTCTCTCGTTCTTCCTCACTGACTAAATCATACTTTTTTAGGAGGTGAAAAACATCATTTAATAATTTCTGTGAATGAATACCTTGCAAAAAACTCTTTAACTCTTTAAAGATCCCTTCAGGTAAAAAATTCTTTTGACTTTCAAGCTTATTCATCACATCTTCAATAGAATGATCAATGTTACATGCCATACTAAACTTCCCCCTCTATCCTCTATAAATAATATCCTCAGCTAACGATGTAAACACTTCTCCAACAAGAGAATCTTCATCATATACAGATGAACCATTATTTTCTTCACGTTTCGCAAAAGGTATTTTGGCAATTACTTCTGTTTGCAATTGTTCTGCAAGCATTTCACCGCCGCCTTTTCCGAAGAGATAATTTTTCGATCCATCTTGTTCTTCATAATAAGCCATATTTTCCACAATACCTAAAATCTCATGCTTCGTATGTTTTGCCATTACACCAACTCTTGAAGCAACGAATGAAGCTATATTGTGCGGAGTTGTAACAATTATTTCTTTCGCTTGCGGAATCATCGCTGCAACATCAATCGCAACATCTCCTGTACCTGGTGGTAAATCAAGTAATAAATAATCTAATTCTCCCCAGTGCGTATTCGCAAGGAAATTTTGAATCCATTTATTTAGCATCGGTCCGCGCCACATCACTGGGTTATTTCCTTCTGTAAAGAATCCCATCGACATGATTTTAACACCGTGACTAATGACTGGAATTGCCGTTTGATCAATCATCGTTGGTTTCTTATTCGTTTCCATCATAGCTGGAATACTAAAACCATATATATCTGCATCTAATATCCCCACTTTTTTGCCCATACGAGCTAGTGCAGTTGCAAGATTAATTGTCACCGTTGATTTTCCAACTCCGCCTTTTCCGCTCGTTACAGTAATAAAACGTACTCCTGAATCCGGGCGAAGCATGCTCGGCATACCAGTTTCTGTTCTAGTATTTCGCTTTAACTTCTCTGTTAAAGCTGCACGTTCTTCTTGTGTCATAGAACCAAATGTTACCTCCACTTTAGAGGCACCAATTGCGTGAAGCGATTCTTCAATATCTTGTTGAATTTTTGCTTTTAACGGACAACCTTGGATTGTTAGTACTACTTCAAGTTTAACCTCTGTTCCGTTCATTTGTATATTTCTAACCATATTTAATTCTACAACACTTTTGTGTAACTCTGGATCCTCTACATGTTTTAATGCATTCATTATTTGTTCTTGAGTAAGCATAGAACTCATCCCTTCTCTTATTCTAATTTATATACAACATTTTCTTGGCACTTCATCTGGTGAAAAAGCTTATTATCCCCCGCTAACGGGTGGGATTAATGCGACTATATCTCCGGCTTTTATCATCTCTTCATTCATTACAAACTCTTCATTAACAGCCACCATCACTTTATCCAGCGATTGTAAACAATAGCTGGCTTTGAGCCATTCTTTTAATTGCTGCACTGTCATTTCTTGCTTTTCTGAAATTACTAATCGATCCGATCCAACTTCCTCACGCAAATTTGCAAACAGTAAAATTGTAATCATTTTCTCATTCTTCCTTCTTTGGTTTTCCTTCTGGATAAGGTGTGTTTTCAAGTTGATCTCCAACCCACATCGTTCCATCTTCCCAAAATTCTTTTTTCCAAATTGGAACGATTCGTTTTATACGTTCAATCGCGTACTCATTCGCTTCATAAGCTACTTTACGATGCGGTGATGAAACTGCAATGACTACCGCAATATCCATTATTTCTAGTCGCCCTACACGGTGCGTAATTGCTACTTTTGCATCCAGCCATCTTTCACTAATTTCTTCACCAATTCTCATAAGTTGTTTTACTGCCATCGGTTTATATGCTTCATACTCTAAATGTAGCGTTCGTTTTCCTTTTGTTAATTCTCTCACCGTACCAATAAATGTTGTAATCGCACCTGCTTCCCTTCTTGCGACTTTATTCGTTACTTCTTCAACTAAAATCGGTTTATCTACAATCTCAAATAGCACTTGTCCCATTAAAACCACCTCTCACTTTATGAAATGTCCAAGTCCATTCACTACCTTCGTTATCTTCTAATAAAAGAACATCGACAAACATATCTTTTTTATATCCTCTTGTCCCGCCCGGCAATACGATAAACGCGTTGGATTCTGCCAATGAAGAAACTGAGCTAGATTTATCAAACCCTGATGGATAAGCGATTAATTTCCCCTCATCATATTGCAATTTTGCTCGTACAAATCTTGTAAATGGATTCGGTTTTAGAAAATCTTCTCCTAATAACGCTTTTTCTCTTTTTAAATGTACTTTTTCACTAAACATATACGTCCGAATACACGGTCTTACGAATAATTCAAACCCTACGTAACAAGCTGATGGATTCCCTGATAAACCAAATAATAACTTGCCATTTAATTGTGCTACAGTCGTAACACTTCCTGGTCGCATTGCAACTTTATTAAAAAGAACAGATGCACCTAACTTTTCGTAAATAGCTGGTAAATAATCATAATCTCCTACTGATACACCGCCCGTTGTAATTAACATATCTACTTGGCCAAGCGCTTCTTTCACAGCTGTAAAACACGTATTAAAATCATCACTAAACTTCCCAAAATATTTTACTCTTCCGCCCGCTCTTCGAATTTGAGACAATATCATGTACGTATTACTGTTTCGGATTTTCCCTGGCTGTAATGAATCATTGACATCCAGTAATTCACTCCCAGTCGCTAACAGTCCAATTACAGGCTTTCTCGCAACTGGTACTTCACTATAACCGAATGTAGCAAGAAGAGCTGAAATACCTGGATTAATGTACGATCCCTTCTTTGCAAGAACTGTTCCTTTACGAGCATCTTCACCTTGAAAAGAAATATTGTCGCCCGTTTTGAATGATCGCTTCACTTCCATATAATTGTTGCCATTCTTCTCATATTGACGAGTCAGCTCTAACATAACAACCGCATCACACCCATTCGGAATTTGTGCTCCTGTCATAATTCGAACTGCTTGAAATGGACCTACTTTCTCATGGAATAGCGATCCTGCACCAATTTCACCCACTACTTCAAATACAATTGGCGTTTCATAACTTGCTAAATTAGTATCTTCTGCTCGAATAGCAAATCCGTCATACGGCGAACGATTAAATGACGGTACATCATGGTCAGCTACTAAATCCTCTGCTAATATACGTCCATAAGCTAATTCAATTGGTAATAGCTCCTTTAAGCCCTTATCAGCAAATCCCATCACTTTACGAACAGCTTCTTCAACCGTAATTGGCACTCTTCTTTCCATTGTTGACACCCTCTCTATTAACCGAATACGCGATAATATAGTTGTTTCGCTTTCGAAATATCATTTGTACCATGAATAAAAACACGACCATCCCGAAAAAAAACGATGCGGTAATCATCGAATTGGCAAGATAGTAAATACGGATTCCGATCTACTTTTCCCAGTTTTTTTAATACTTTTTCTATATCATCAAAATTGTATTTCCTATTGTCTACTGTTCTAATTTGAACTGTATTTCTTCCGCATAAAACAGCTGCTTTCGTTTGATTTTCGTATGATAAATAAGGATAAGTTCGATTCAAACCGCATGAGAGACAAGCGTCTGTTTTTATTTTCCCTAATTTTATAAAATGATTTTGATTACTCCATATATCAAACATGAAAAATGTTTTTCTAATTGCTGAGAAATCTTCCACTAAAATTTTGAGCGCTTCTGCCACTTGATATGCTGCGACGATTTGAACAGTCGGGCTAATAATCCCAGCAGTATCACACGTCACACCTGTAACAGGGATATTTTTCAGCATACAATGTAAACACGGTGTCTCTTGCGGAATAATTATATAACTCATACCATATGATCCAACGCAAGAACCATATACCCACGGAATATTATGTTTTTGTGATAAATCATTTATTACAAATCGAATATCAAAATTATCTGTTGCATCAATGATTACATCTACATTTTTTAATAGACCTTCCATATTTTCTGAAGTTGCATCCATTACGAAAGCATGTATTTGTACTTCCGAATTAATTTGTTCTAGCCGATTTTTTGCAGCAATTGCTTTCGGCATTTTCTCTCTCGCATCTTGTTCAGAGTACAATTGTTGCCTTTGTAAATTACTCCATTCAACGTAGTCACGATCGATAATCGTCAACTTACCAACACCTGCACGTACGAAACTTTCGGCACTTGCACTTCCTAATGCGCCTGCCCCTACAATTAACACATGTTTATTTCGAATTTTTTCTTGTCCTTTACTCCCAATTGGTTTGAACAACTGTTGTCGTGAATACCGATCAGCCATTACATACCCTTCCTCTCAAGAACTCTATTTCATATTAGAATGTTGTTTCTGATAACAAGCAAAGTAAGCAAAACCAACAAACCCAGCTCCTCCAATTACATTTCCGATAAAAACAGGAACAAAATTTTTAGCCAGATCCATCCACGTTAGATGACCAGCAAAAATAACAGCGGAAATGACAAACATATTTGCTACTACTTGCTGAAATCCAATCACTACAAATGCCATAATTGGAATCCAAATTCCGATGATTTTCCCGACAAAATCACTCGTCCCGTAAGCGAGCCAAAGAGCAAGACAAACGAGCCAATTACAACCAATTGCTAAAATTAAAGTTCTCCCAAATGATTCATGTAACTTCCCTTCCGCTATCGCTACCGTTTTATTTAAATACTCTCCCTCTGTTAATCCGCCAAGATGTCCAAAGCAATACGCAACGAAAATTGCCCCAATAAAGTTCATGAGAGTAATCCAAACCCAGTTATTCAGTACACTTATTAATGTAATTTTCTTTGCATAAAGCGCCATAGACAGTGACATCATATTTCCCGTAATTAATTCTCCTCCTGCTAATACTACGAGCATGAGTCCAACAGGAAATACTGCTCCTCCTAAAACATTCACTAGACTTCCCCAGCGCTCAGGTAAATTCCCTAAAACTCGAATGTTAAGTAAAAAACCTATCGCAATAAACGCTCCTCCTAAAAAACCGAGAATAAGCATCGCTGGCAATGTCTGTCTTACTTTTTGAACACCGGCCTCAATGACAAGCTCAGCAATTTGTTCCGGCTTATGAAATGCCATTACCCATTCCTCCATTTTCTCCAAATAAAAAAGCAGCTTCAAAAAACCTCCTCAAAATAAAGGTTTTTGAATGCTGCTTAATTTCTCTGCACATCTTTTACAGAGATATCAATCATCACTTTTACTATAAAATAGAAAATCCACAACTCTTGTAAATTTTCCATTTTTCACTATGACGCTAGCTTTATATATTAACCACCGATATGTGACATTTCAATTTTAGGTATTGTTTTCTTATTTGTATGATTTAAGCGTTCATCTGAATAACGATCTTCCCTATTATTCCATATATCGCGTACTACATCTGTAATGTCCTCATCTGTATGTTCAGAACGAAGCAATTCTCTTAAATCATTTCCTTTAGAAGCAAATAAGCAAGTATATAATTTTCCTTCTGCAGAAATACGAGCTCTCGTACATGATGAGCAAAAAGAATCTGTTACTGATGAAATAATACCTATTTCCTCATCGCTTCCTATATAACGATACCTAGTAGCCACTTCACCAGAATAATTTGCTTCTATCCGTTCTAACGGCATAACTTGATGAATCGTATCTACTATTTCTTGTTTAGAGACGACCTCTTTTAAATCCCAACCATTATAATTTCCAACATCCATATACTCAATAAAACGAAGAATATGCTTATTTTCCTTAAAATATTGCGCCATCTGCAAAATGTCCTGTTCGTTTTTTCCCTTTTGAACGACCATGTTTATTTTAATTTTCATTCCAACTTCAGCTGCAGCCTGTATTCCTTCCAGAACCCTTTGCACTTTGCTCCTATTACCATTTAAATAGAAAAACCGCTCTTCTTCTAAGGAATCTAAGCTAACTGTTACACGTGATAGTCCCGCCTTATATAAATCAGGAGCAAACTTTTTAAGTAACGATCCATTGGTTGTTAAACCGATATCTTCTACACCATCAATTTTATTAAGGCGCTCAATAAGCTTTGGAAGCCCTCTTCGAAGTAACGGTTCTCCGCCTGTAATCCGTAATTTTCTCACACCTAAAGAAACGAAAATACGTGTTATCCTTTCAATTTCATCAAAAGATAAAATTTTATCATTAGACAAAAACGAGTAATCAGGACCAAATATTTCTTCTGGCATACAATATCGGCAGCGAAAATTACAGCGATCAGTAACTGAAATACGTAAATCCTTTAACGGACGTTGCAACTTGTCTAATGTAACTGATTTCATCTTCATTGCCTCACTTTTATTTTATATTTAAAACACGTTCTGGATGGGTATATACATTTAAGGAGTGATTACGAATAAATCCTATTGTCGTAATACCTAAATCTTCCGCTAGTTGCAAAGCTAACTCAGTTGGAGCTGATTTTGATAGTATAATTTCACAACCGATTTTTGCAACTTTCAATAATATTTCCGAAGAAATACGACCACTAAAAACAATGATTTTATCTTTTATAGAAATATCGTTTCTTAAACAATAACCGTAAATTTTGTCTAGTGCATTATGCCTACCAATATCCATTCGGCTTAAAATAATACCATTAACATCACATAAAGCTGCATTATGAACCCCACCAGTACGATGAAACGTATCCGCAGATTGCTGCATTTCTTTCATTAACCGAAAACAATCATCGGCAGCAACCTGTACATGGACACCCCTCATTTTTTTTGCACTTAGTGCATCATTTGCAAAAACAAACCCTTGCCTACTCATACCACAACAAGACGTAATATAGCGTTTATTTTGCATTTGTTCATAATACGGATTTACTTTTGTCGTTGTTACATGCACAAATCCTTCTTTCTCCTGCACCCATACACTATCAATGTCTTCATACTTCCGAATGATTCCTTCAGACGCTAAGAAGCCTATTACCATATCTTCTATATATTCTGGAGTACTAACCATTGTAACAAACTCCTGTCCGTTCATTTTAATGGTGACAGGAAACTCTGTTACAATGCTGTCCTCTATATGTTTAAATGCTCCTTGTTCATAACGAAAGATTTCTCTTTCTACCTGTATCGGTTTCACGATCAGTATCCTTCTCTCACGTTATATTTTTATCAAAAACAAATACAGAAACTGCAATATCTTCTTCTACTTTCATATCTGAAAACAAATTCACTAATTTCGCTCCAACAAGTTCCTCCAAATGTTCACGGGAATTCGCAGCATACACTTCTTGAATCATTTTCGTTCTAGCCATATGAACCATTTCCGCACCGTCCATCGTACTTGAAATAAATTTTTCAGTAGGTGTTAAGTTTCCATAAAGAGTCGCTATAGCCATATTTTCCGCAAAAACAGTATGAATTCGTTCTGGTCCTTTTCCGAAAAGTTCCTTTCGAAGTTTTCGTATCATATCATTAAATTCATGTACTTTTTTTGACATACAATTATACCTCCCAAAAGCCTCATTTTACTCTATTATATATTTTACCAAAATGAGCCTTCCGCCCAAACTATTTCCTACAAATATTTGGGCGGAAAGGTTCACTTCATGAAGTTTATTCGTCTTTTAACCCTTTCCCCATACCTTTTAAGAAATGAAGCCCAAACCCGATAGCACGGTTAATATCTGGGTCTTTCAATACTTTCATAAGATCGAATACCCCTACTTTTTTATTACTTTCTAGATGTTCATTACCTTCTTCTAGCCCGACTAATAAACTACCTATAAGCTTTTTCGTAAGTTCTGGGTCAAGTTCAGTTAACGCACCTGCAGCGCCCATCATATTATTAATTAAATTTGTAACAGGCTCACGAGTTACTTGACCTAGAACAATTTTCGCAATTGGTTCTTTCGCTTTTAGCATTGAATTTGCAGCTTCTAGCATTCCAATGTCATTTAATTCCCCTACTATATTAAACATCTGATTTAGAGCTTCTTCATTATTAGTTAGAAGCTCTTTTAAATCATCTAACTTTTGCTGTTTTATTTCTTCCTCAGTTAATTCTTGTTTTTGAATCATTTTTATAGGTGCAGCCATAGTTTTCTCCTCCTACTTATCCGTTAAATGCACATATCCTGGACGTGCCCACTTACGATGTACCTCAATTCCAGCTTGAGGGTGACGTTTTTTATTGCGTGGGTTCGCTTTTGGCATCGGATTTTCGCCATCAACTTCTAATACTTCCATACGTACTTTTGTTTGTTTATACGCAGGTGTATTCGTACGTACATCCACAGCAGGACCTGTTAAGAAATTAATTGCCGTTTCGTTATCTGTAGAGTTCATCGGTAAATATAACTCATTCGCTTTTACACGATCTGTAACGAGTGCACGTAATTTTAATGCTCCAAAAGGAGAGACAAGACGAACTAACGAACCTGTTTTTACGCCACGTTCTTTTGCAAGGTCTGGAGAGATTTCAACGAAAACACCAGGTACTTTCGTTTGAATACCTGTTGATTTATTTGTCATATTCCCTTCATGGAAATGCTCAAGCATACGACCGTTGTTAATGTGAAGGTCAAACTCAGCTGGAAATTCAGCTGGACGTACCCAGTCAGCAATCGCAAAACGAGCCTTTTTATCTGGGAAGTTAAATCCGTCTTGGAACAGAAGTGGTGTATTCGTTCCATCAAAACTTCCCCAATGGAAACTGTTCCATCCTTCAAGCACTTCATAGTTCGCTTGCGAGAACAATGGTGATAAACTTGCCATCTCAGCAAAGATTTCACTTGGGTGGCTATAATTCCAGTTTGCACCTAGTTTATTCGCAACTTCCTGGACGATCCACCAGTCTGGTTTCGCATCTCCTAGCGTAGGAAGAACTTGATATAATCTTTGGACACGGCGCTCTGTATTTGTGAAAGTACCTTCTTTCTCAAGAGATGGCGCTGCTGGTAATACAACATCTGCATATTGAGCAGTTTTAGAAAGGAAAACATCTTGCACAACGAAGAAATCAAGGCTCGATAACACTTCATGTACATGATTTGCATTAGAATCTACAAGAGCCATATCTTCTCCGACAAGATACATTGCTTTCATTTTTCCTTCGTCAATTGCGTGAAGCATTTCGATATTATTAAGACCTGGTTCACTATCAATTTTCACTCCGTAAGCAGTTTCAAATTTCGCACGTTCCATTTCGTTAGTAACGTGCTGATATCCTGGAAGCCATCCTGGTAAAGTACCCATATCACAAGCACCTTGTACGTTATTGTGGCCTCGAAGTGGGTATGCGCCTGCTCCTGGACGACGGTAGTTCCCTGTTGCAAGAAGTAAGTTTGAAATTGCAGCGGAAGTATCAGAACCACCTGTATTTTGCGTTACCCCCATACCCCAAAGGATACATGTACCATCTGCATCACGAATCATTCCAGCCATTTGAATAAGCGTTTCTTTTGAAATACCTGTTACTTCTTCTGCATATTCAAGTGTATATTCCTCTAGGCTTTCTTTGAAATCTTCAAAGAAGTTTACATTCTCATTAATGAATTCCTGATCATGCCAACCTTGATCAATCATATATTTCGTAACAGCCATTAACCAAACTTGATCTGTTCCTTGTTTTGGACTAATAAAGACATCTGATCGCTCTGCCATTTCGGTTTTACGAAGATCAGCTACAATTAACTTTTGTCCGTGTAATTTATGTGCACGTTTAATACGTGTAGCTAGAACAGGATGACCTTCTGTCGGATTACATCCTACAATAATAACAAGACCAGATTGCGCAATATCTTTAATCGTTCCGGCATCACCGCCCATACCAATTGTACGGAACAAACCATCCGTTGCTGGTGATTGGCAATAACGTGAGCAGTTATCAATATTATTCGTTCCAAATACTTGTCGAGCCAATTTTTGAATTACATAATTGTCTTCATTTGTAATTTTAGAGGAAGAAATAAATCCGATAGAACCTTTACCGTACTCTTCTTTAATAGCGCCTAATTTATTTGCAACTACATTCAGTGCTTCTTCCCATGTAGATTCAACAAACGTTCCATTTTTACGAATTAAAGGTTTTGTTATTCGTTCTTTAGAATTTACGAAATCCCAACCAAATTTCCCTTTTACACAAGTGGAAATTGCGTTAACTGGTGCATCTGAAGATGGCTGTACTTTAAGAATTTTACGCCCCTTCGTCCACACTTCAAACGAACAACCTACACCACAAAATGTACATACTGTTTTCGTTTTCTTCGTACGAGTATCACGCATGGCCGCTTCCACTTCTGATACCGCAAAAATACCGCTATATCCAGGCTCAACTTCTTTAATTAAATCTACCATCGGTTCAAGAATATCTGGTTTTAATCCCGTCATAAATCCAGCTTCACCGAGCATCGTTTTCTCCATTAAAGCGTTACAAGGACAAATCGTTACACATTGACCACAGCTAACGCATGAAGAATCATTAATATTTACTCCTTCATCCCAAATAACTCGTGGGCGTTCCGCTTCCCAGTCTATCGATAACGTTTCATTTACTTGTAAGTTTTGACACACCTCAACGCATTGACCGCATGCAATACATTGATTAGGATCATAGCGATAAAACGGATGCGTCATATCAACTTCACTTACATCTACTTTCGGTTCATACGGATATTTTTGATGTTCAATTTCCATTAATTCTGCTGTATTATGCAGTTTACAGTTCCCATTGTTGTTGTCACATACTGTACAGTATAATAAATGATTTTCTAGTAACCGATCCATCGCCTCTGTTTGTGCTTCTTTTGCGCGAACAGAAGCACGTTCAATGTTCATACCTTCCGTTGCTATCGTCGAACAAGAACGCATTAACTTTCCGTCAACTTCTACAATACAAGTGTCACATGTTTGAATAGGATCTACTTCTGGCACGTAACAAATTTGCGGATGTTCAATCCCGTTCTCATTAATAACACCCAATATCGTTGAACCGGGCTCCGCTGTATACTTTTTTCCGTCAATTGTAATATGAACCATGTTGTTATTCATGGTCTTTCCCCCTTTTTGAGAATAAAAAAACTCCACCACGAAAATATACGCACCACATTTCGGCACGTTATTATCATGGTGGAGTAGTTTATTAGCACATCTTGCTAAAATACCAATCCATTTATTCATAAATAAAACGATAGAGTCATAACAGGTCATATCACGATTCCATCTTTAACACTATAATTATAGCGTTAAAGTTAAAAATATACAATATAAAATTTAAACTACGCATATGTCAGCTTGTAACTATCCATAATAACCCATATAAAGTGAAACTTTAATCAGTGGGGGGGTTTCTTCATCCCCCACTGATTATCAGCCCTCACCAATCGGGATAAAACATAACAAGGAGTAAGCGAACAAATGGGGTCTTTTAATAAATGGATTCGTGGTGAAAAATCTCTTTCTACCCAAGAGCAAGCTGATTACGCATTAAATAAATCTATCTCTTCTTCCCTTTCCC
The DNA here is from genome assembly GCF_056738645.1 of Bacillus sp. PK3-067. NCBI lineage: Bacteria > Bacillati > Bacillota > Bacilli > Caryophanales > Bacillaceae > Bacillus > Bacillus sp. PK3-067. The sequence goes on from NZ_CP096490.1 coordinate 3,568,952, forward strand.
TTAATTTAAAGCACTTGTCCAAACTGTTTAGCGGTATTCCAGAATTAATAACACGCACTTTTCCATTAAAAAACGGACAGGAAGCTGCACTCATATATATGGAAGGACTTGTAGACAAAACTGTTATTAACGTAAACATTCTTCGTCCTCTCTTATTTAAAGATTGGAATGAAGACGATTTTTGGAAAGCCTCTGTTTCTATCGGAAATATTAAAAAAGTTCAACAGTGGACAGACATTGAACAATCTCTTTTACACGGCAAAAGTATTTTATTTATAAACGGACAACTATCCGCTTTAGAGCTCGATACGCAAGCGGCACCAAAAAGGAGTATTGAAGAACCTACAACAGAGAGCTCCATAAAAAGCTCACACGAAGGATTTAATGAAGTAGCGAGCGACAGCCTTGCACTTATTCGTCGATATATTCCAAATCGCGAACTGAAAGTGAAGGAATTCACTGTTGGTGAACGAGCTACTTCAAAGGTTTTTTTGCTTTATCTAGCAGATGTTGCGAACGAAAATGTCGTAAAAGAAATGGCATCCCGTATCGAGTCAGTAAAAGTTGATGCGATTCTTACTACTGGTGAATTAGAGGGGTTTGTTGAAGATAATTCATTTACTCTCTTTCCGCAATTATCAATAACTGAACGCCCCGACACAACAGCACATCATATTCTTGATGGGCGAATTGCCGTTGTTGTAGATCGCTCACCAGGCGTATTAATAGGACCTATGACCTTTTCATCCTTTTTTCAGACGATAGATGATTACAGCTTCAGACCTATGATTCCATCTTTTATACGACTCCTTCGTTTCACTGGGCTATTTATTGCAATATTTGCTCCTGCTCTTTATATTGCTATGATTTCCTTCCATTATGAAGTGATTCCGCTCAAATTGTTGTTAACGATTGGAGAATCTCGAGCCAAAATTCCTTTTCCTCCCATATTAGAAGCTTTATTAATGGAATTAGTTCTCGAAATGCTCCGAGAAGCAGCGATTCGGCTTCCTGGACCTGTTGGGCAAACAATCGGCGTCGTAGGAGGAATTGTAATTGGACAAGCTGCCGTTCAAGCTGGGATTGTTAGTAACGTTATGGTTATCGTCGTATCAATTACTGCGGTTGCCTCCTTCATTATTCCTAACTTAGAAATGTCAGCAGGAATTCGGCTTCTTCGATTCCCAATGATGATAGCCGCCTCTTTATTTGGCGTCATTGGAATTATGGTTGGGATGGCAATCATTATTATTCATATACTTTCTATGGAATCTCTCGGTGTTCCTTATGGTAGTCCTTTTTCTCCGTTATTTGCTTCGGATTTAAAAGATACCCTTGTACGTTTCCCATGGAAATTTATGAAGAAACGGCCACTATCTCTACAATTAAAACAAGATAACCGGCAAAGAGATGTTGAGGAAAAGGAGGATAATAAGTGACAAAACGTGCAAAGAGGGAGATTAGTTTATTTCAATACATTTTAACGATTAGTGGTGTTCAAGTAGGATTCGGTGTCCTTACACTTCCGCGTGAAGTTGCACAAGGGGCAAATACAGATGGCTGGATGTCTATTATTATTGGATGTGCTCTCACTACTTTAGTCAGTTTATGTATTGTGAAAATTATGGAAAATCATCCTGGATATACTTTACTCGATGTGCTAACTCGTTATCTTGGGAAGTGGCTAGGAAGAGTAGGAATGATTTTTTGGATTTTATATGCTGTCCTTGCAGCTATTTCCTTAATTTTTTCCCTCTTATACGTTATTCACATTTGGATTTTACCTAGAACTCCAATGTTTTTAATTATGATTTTACTATCTATTCCAATGTTAATGCTAGCATGTAAAGGCGTTCTTATTATAAGTCGCTATGCTGTTTTCACTGTATTTTTCACACTATGGATGCCTTTTCTATTGTTTATTCCGCTTAAAGATGGGCATTGGATTTATCTTCTTCCTCTTCTTAAAGAAGGCTGGATACCAGTTTTAAACACAGTAAAATCAACTATCATTGCGTTTCTCGGATTTGAGTTTGCATTTGTCCTTTATCCTTATCTCAGTAATAAATCATCTGCAAAAAAAGGAATTGTTCTTGCGAATTTGATTACGCTATTTATTTATCTTCAAGTCACCTTTGTCTCTTTTGTTTATTTTAGTCCAGATGGTATAACAAAGTTTTTATGGCCGACTCTTTCTCTTGTTACACCGTTTCACTTCTCATTTCTTGAGCGATTTGAAATTATCTTTTTGTCATTTTATCTCTTTATTATTTTTGATTCCTGTATTCCTTATATTTTCACTGCTTCAGATGGAATTAATCAATTTCTTAACAAAAAAGGCAGTTCATTACCTATTTATGTTTTATTATTCGGGTGTATTTTCATCTTATTCTTTTATATCCCTTCTTCTTATCAGATAAGTGCGTTGCGGGAATTTTGGGGAACTGCTAGTTATTTTATCGTTTTTCTATTCCCAGTCGTATTTCTCTTATACATGACACTTTATCAGCATTGGAAAAGGAGAAGAGTTTAAATGAGGCGCTTTATTCATTTCACTATACTTTACTTTCTCATAACCTTTTTAACAGGCTGTGGAGATCGACTCGACTTAGAAAAACAATCGATTTCATTAATTTACGGCTTTGACGCAAAAGCAAAAGGAAAATTAATTGTGTACCACGTGAATCCTATTTTTAATGAAGACGTAGAAAAAAAGTACGAAACACATGAAGCGAAAGTACGTACACCTCGAGAAGCAAAAGCAACGTTTAATAGCTCAAGTGGCGGTTTAGTATCTACAGAAAAGTTACAGCTCATTTTATTTAGCACAAATTTTTTAAAACAAGAAGGGGCTATGCCTTACCTTGATGTTTGGTATCGTGATCCTAAAAACACTGGAAACATGCGCATGGTTGCAGTAGACGGTCCAATTTCTTCAGTTATATATAATAACTTTAAAGATAAGCCTGCCCTTCCCGAGTATTTAACAGATTTAATTAATACGAACAAACTGTACAATCGGACCGTTTTTACGACATTCCATGAATTTCACAGGCAAACGTTTAATAAAGGTATAACACCTGCTATTTCAGAAATAAAAAAAGGTAAAAAGGATGTTATCGTTACTGGTTCCGCGCTATTAACTTCTCGCGGAATTTATAAAATGTCATTAAATCGTTATGAAAGCGCCCTTCTTCTTTTGTTACAAAAGAAAGCGAATACACCGGTTTCGCTTACATTGAAAATCCCTTCTACTTCAGTTGAAAGTAATAGTGATTTAAAAGATACCGATGGCGGCGATTTCGTAACAATAAATGTTCTTAGCATGAATCGTGATATCCATACAGATTATAGCGATAACCACTTCAAATTTCATGTTAAAATGGATTTGAAAATTGCTGTCTCTGAACTTACATTCAATATGGATATAGACAAAGATAGAAAGAAATTAACTTCTCTTATTACAAAACAACTAAACAAAGATTTGAACGATTTAATCCACAACATTCAAAAACAGCAACTTGATCCATTCGGATTTGGTGATTATGCGAGAGCGTTTCAATATAAAGAATGGAAACAAGTCGAAGATGATTGGCCGAGTGCCTTTTCAAAAGCTAATGTGAAAGTGGCACCAACTATTAAAATTTTAGAAAATGGGATTATTAAATAGAAAAAACACGCTACTTGTTCTTATATGAATAAGTAGCGTGTTTTCATTTCCATTACAAGTATTATTTCAATGGACTATACTTTATTTCTATTTCTATTTCTAACATTACTATGTTTTTTAGCATATACAAAATATATGAAAACACCTATTATAATCCATGCCACAAAACTAATTAAAGTAAGCTTAGAAAGGTTCAAAGCTAAATATATACAACTTACTATCGAAACGATAGGTAAAAAAGGTACTAGAGGAGCACGGAATGGCCTCTTCATATTAGGATGTGTCTTTCTTAATACAATGACAGCTATAGATACAAACACAAATGCTGTTATCGTTCCCATATTCACTAAATTAGCTAATAAATTCAAATCCACTAATCCCGCTAATAAAGCTGCTAGTATACCTGTAACCCATGTATTAAAAAATGGAGTTTGTAAACGTTTATGGACACTTGAAAGTCTTTTTGGTAACAATCCATCTCGACTCATCGAGTAAGATACACGAACAAATGCAAACATAGCTACTAACAGAACTGTTGTTAGCCCTGCTATCGCTCCCACCGATAACAACCCAGCAATTCTATCTTCTCCTACAGTGCGCAACGCATATGCAACAGGATCAGCAACATTTAATTCCGTAAACGGAACCATTCCAGTTAACACGAATGAAACACCTACATATAGAACCGTACAAATGAACAAGGAAACAAGTAGCCCGATTGGCACGTTACGTTGTGGACGCTTCACTTCTTCTGCGGCTGTTGCAACTGCATCAAATCCTAAAAAAGCAAAAAATACAGTAGCAGCGCCTCCTACCACACCGTGAAAACCAAACGGTAGAAATGGTTGCCAATTCTCTGGTCTTACATATTGTGTCCCTACAACAATAAACCCTACAATAACAGCCAGTTTAATAATAACCATTATATTATTTATTCGTGCACTTTCTTTTGCACCACGGCTTAATAAAAATGTAACAACTAAAATAATAAGAACTGCTGGTAAATCAATGATTCCACCCTTCCCCATTCCTGGTGCCGAAGCAAAAATCGTAGGAATGTGAATATTAAAACCTAGTAGCAATGACTGAAAATATGCTGACCAGCCTGCTGCAACCGCAGAAGTCGCTAATAAATACTCCAGCATAACACACCAGCCAACTATAAATGCAAAAATCTCACCTAGTGTCATATATGTATATGAATATACACTTCCCGAAACTGGAACTGTAGATGCAAATTCAGCATAACAGAAAGCTACACATGCACATATAATTGCCGCTAATACAAAAGATAATACAATCGCCGGACCAGCATGTTTCGCTGCTACAATACCAGTTAATACGAAAATACCTGTACCAATAATTGCTCCAATCCCTAAAAGAGTTAGATCAATCGCTCCTAAAGTTTGATTCAATACTTTTTTCTTTTCTTCATCCATTGCTTTCTTTATGAAAAGACTCATTCTTTGAAACCTCTTTTTCAAGTTTATCTCTTACTTGTTACATTCTTTATTACTGTTCTATTTTAAAAATAAAAATATACATAGTTCACTTCCCCTATAGACTTAGTAACCCACCTCAAAAAAACAGAAAAATCAATCTCTTTATGCCGTATTGAATTTTCAAAATATTAATCGTACCAAAAAACCATTAAGAATGCTGATTGAATTTATCATACAATTAATTATATTGTCAATAATAAATCAATCAAAAACAATCGGTTGATTATGTATCAAATGTTATTTTTATACATAATTATTTTCTCAAAAACATTGTTGTTTTCCACCTTAATATTCATACACATTTTATTACATTGATTTTCATACAATTTTCATTACATACAATGCAATAAAAATTAAAATAACCTCAAATGAATTATTATTTAAAAATAATAATTCATTTGAGGTTATTTTACCATTTTAATACTAACAAAAAAGTGCAGATTTTCATCTGCACTTTTTTTATTCTTCCGCTTCAGCTTCTGCACTACTATTTCCAAGATGCTCCTTCTGAGCTTCCTCTTGCAGCTCCGCTGAAATCATCCCATAATAAAGTTCCGGATATAACCCAAATATTTGATATACACTTCCTAAAAACGGCATCAGAATCCCTCTTTTCTAAAGTTGTATTGCCACTTTTAAGGATTCCCTTTTCATTCATTATACATTCGTTTTTGACGTTTCTTCTTCATCTTGAACACCTAATAAATTTTGCCATTTTTTATACGGAGCGCTATTTGGATCTACATATCCTTTCGCATGCGAGCGATCCCACAATTGTTTAATAAACATTTCTTTCTCTTTCTTTGCCACCATATCGGCACCTGTACCGTAATAGTTCTGGAAATACAACTCGATTTCATCAAGGAATAGTCTTAATAATTCATCTGATGTTTCTTCTAACGTCGGATCATACTTCGCTTCACGATCATACATTAAAATCATATCTAAAAGATTGTGGACATGTTCTTTTCTAAGCCATCTTACATCTTGGGCTCCTAATACGAACGGATGTGTATATAAATGTCCACCTTGTATCATCGCCTTTTCTTGCTCTTCTTCAAATCGTGACAAGATGTTTTCATAAATAAACGGATTATGAAGCAACGCTCTGTGTAATTTATAACTTTCGCTTGAAATATTTTTCCCCATTGACTGAATTAAAAAGCTACGTCCTACACCGTTATATTGATACACAAACTGTCCATCAACAGCAACTAAACTAATCCAGCGATACATATATGCGTATAGTAATGCACGATTACATTTATCATAATCTAATTTTGTTTGAGTCGCATTTAAATCTGGCATAAAGGCTGGTAAGTGCCAATACTTATCTAAATGCGGCGTTAAACTAGATTTTTTACTATTTAATTTGTTTACACGGCGATAATACGATTGGAAATAGTCACCTTTATCATTCATAAATCCATTTGAAATATGTCCTGATGATAATTTAGGAAAGTCTTGCAGCGATAAGCCGTAATGCGCTCGATAACAGATCACTTCAAATGGCGAAAAGGCTTCATGTACTGTATCTTTTTCTTTAAACATTGCTTGAATTAATTCCTCTTGCAACTCTTTCTTTAAAGAAGGATGTATACCCCAATATTGTAATTCCCTATGATGAGCAACTTTCGGAACGAATGGACTCGCTAAATGGAACAGGTCTTCAATTTTTTCACGAACGTATTCATCGCGATCACGTTTCTTATAATCTGCTTCTTTTCGCAACGCTTCAATAATATTCAGTTCTAATTTATCACGATAGCGTACTTGCAGTTCGTCATAACAATAGCTCAGTATATGTTCTCGGTAGAAATCCTCTACCTTTTTCGACTGAATCTCTTCTGTTTTCGCATCACGACAATATTCCCCGTACAAACTCATGTAAATTTCCGCTGATATATCTTTCGGTAGTACACCTAAATTTAAATGTTGCTGCATATCTTGCCATATCTTTTCTTGCAGCTGTTCCTCAGCTAATACATATACATTCGTCGGGTTTGTTTTCCCTTCAAATTCCTTACTGCGCTTTTGGATTTCAAACAGTAAATTTTCACGTGTTTCATGTAAATTATCAAAAAATCTTTCCCAATATTGAATCATTTTATTAACTGCTTGATATAGCGATTGATATACAAGTTCTAATAGCATTTCTTTTCGATATTCATTTAATTTGTGTACATATTGCGTTACGATGTCTTCAAATTCTCTTTTGAATAAACGTTGCTGATTATTAATCATTTTTCCGAACCAGCCTTGTTGTTGAGCAATTTCTACTCGGCGTACAGCCGTTACCGTTCCATCAATATTACCCACATTAAATTTTTTATCGTAATTTTGAATTACATTACGCTTTTGTTCATTATTTTCATGTAGTCGATTCATTTTTTCTACTAACTGCTTTCGAATTTCATATAACATAAAACGCGCTGCTACTGGGTGAACGGGATCTGTTTTCTTTAAAAACCATGTATTTAATTGATAGGACTGCCCTTCAGAACCACTTGGTGAAAAGCGGTCTGATTCAATCATGTCATATAAAAGTGTCGTTACATGTTCATGTACCCGGCTCGGAATCGCATACGCATATAAACGCACCGCATGATCCACTCTTGCCACTTCACCCTTCATCTGTTCCATCATTTTCAGTTTCATAGCTGAAATTTTACACTCATGTTGCAGACGATTTAATTCCTCATCTTTTTGCACCGTTCGTTGTACATAACTTTCTACAGCTTCTAAAAACAGTTTTGATTTCGCAACTCCGAGCTTACCACCCTCTGCTCCTTCACGTGTTTCATTGTACATTTGTCTATAGAAAATATGAGCTTGCTCTGGACGGGTAGCAAGATGCTCCAAGTCCTCTAAATAACTTTTACCTCTCTCCGGCTTTTCACGTTGCATCCCACGTTTTACATCTTGATCGTATCTTTGCTTCTTCTCTTGAAACAGTTGATCTAAATGAAGCCACGATTCATCTAAACCTTGCACAGCCCATTTTAAAGCACAATATTTTAACACATGTTCATATGGATAAATGAGTTTTGCCGTTCCTGCCCCGCAATATCGTCCTTTTCCGCTTGATTCTGCTAATTGCTGAATTTGATTGTCTTCCTGTGCAAAATGACTTGTGGACATCGGGCTAAATAACTGTAAATAAATTGTATTTGCCATCTGTTCCATATAGTCTGATAAATTGTGTAAATGGTGTCCATGTAGGTTTTCGTAATCGTATAAGAAACAATAATTGTACGGTAAATGATGTTGTTTAATTGTATGATTCGTTCTTCCGTCTTCATCTACTTGATCAGGGCGATACTCTAATTCAATTGTTACACCGCCGCGTTTTGATAATTCTCCAGTAGACCCGAGCGTAATAGCATGTAATTCTTTTAACGATGCATAGCCATTTGCTTGCACCGTTTCAAATTCTTTCGCGCTAACCGTTCTCGTCTTTACTAAAACATCCGGCATTAAAAACGCACCGCGTATTAAAATGTTATGATGCTGCAATTTCTTCCGAAGCATTTCACGTAAATATAAAGCAATTTGCAGAAACATCCCTGAACCTGTTCCGCCTGCTAGTGATGTTACTATAATGACACGCACACCATATTCCGTTTGATCACTTGTAACCGGAAAGATTTTCTCGATTTCTTGCCAAAAAGACGTCAATTTATCTTCTTTCATCGCAGCACGTAACGCTAAACGTGAAATGACGCGTAACTGTCCTGCTCCTTCTGTTAATGGTTTATCAAGTATAGTCGGATCCATCGGAAACCACTCTGGGATCGTTGGATCTCCCGCAATATACTCCCTAGGCGTTTTACTAGAACTTGTTTGTGTCTTAAACTTTCGAATATGATCGAATTTACTTAATGTATTCACATCTGTATCAAATACGTGCATTGCTACCTTTTTCCGGCGCTCTTCAGGCAGTTTTTCATATATTTGATGCGTCACAGTACTACCGATTCCACCTAAACCAATTAATATTGTTGGAACTTGTAATGTCATGTGAACCACCTTCCTATTCTTGCTTGTTGGAAAAAAGGGAAAGAGGATTAATACTCCATCCCCTTCTTATCCCTACCTACTATTCACATTCGTACTTGTAAATCTCTTTACCATATCCCCTATCAATTAGTAAAAGTTCATTTGGATATAGTGTCTTATGTTCCATTCCTACTTCATCCTCTGCTATAAACATTCCATCAATAATCATTCCAACTACTTGTGATTCTTTCGCTACAAAGACAGATTTCGAACCTTTCTTCGCTATAAACGTAACGGATTGCACGGTTTTTCTTTCTGCTCTATACGGAATACCAAAATAATGGTTCCACCATTTATTTCGAAGTAATTCTGGTTCAGATTGATATAGCCAATCTTTCGCTACCTCTTGATCCCATTCATAATACAGTAGTGCTTTCCGGTGAAATCTTGGCCGAATAATCCATCCTAAAACAATGATTCCTACTACTAGCAGTAATAAAGTGATAGGAATGACAAACTTAAAAATAAGCGCATATTTTTCATAAAACGGAGCATCTTGAATATGGAATGTTATGTTTTTCTTTACTTCTTGTAACTTTGAATCCTGCATTACGATGGTAGCTTCTACGGTGCCGGTATCTGTAAAATTAAATGTGTCGGAGTAATAGGGACGAGGATAAACATAGATTTGATTTCCATGTTGCTTTATTTCATAATTGATTGATTGTTTAGATGTGACACCAGTAGATTTTAATAGTTTTTTTACAGCCTCTTCTGTCATCGGCTTATCATCTAACTGTGGTTGTATAATAAATGGTTTACTATTCTCTAAATTTGTTACTTTTTCTTCATAATCTTTCGTGACAGTTTGAAGTGATAATTTAGGCTTTTTCGTTGTTTCGATTTTAAATTCTTTCGTCTGTCTGTAAAACCCCTTTATGTTCATATGAACTTTCCCGCGTACTAACCCTTTAGTAAGCTTCGTTTCGTAATAAAATACATGTCTTTTATCGTCCCACTTCATCGCATATTGCTTCCCGTCTATTTCTACTTCTGCCTGAAAGTAAGAAGACTGAACTGGCAACTCAGTAGGTTTTGCTTGAATAACAGCTGTCACATCTTCATACATTTCCTCAACATTTTTTCTATCCTTATCCTCTTTGTCATAAGTAGAAACAGTATAATTAAGTGCCGGTTCGACTAGTACTTGTAATCCTTCTTTCTCAATATCTCGGTCCACTTCTATCGTATACGTTCCTGGTTTAATAACTTCTTCATTTTCCGTACTGATATGAACTATATTTCCGAACAATTTCGCTTCACCTGGTGCATGTATGGAAAAAGAAGATTGTAATTGTAATGGTTTAGAAATTTGTGTGACCTGATAATCGGGCAAAGAAGGCGATTGTCGTACAAGTGTCATACGTTTTAACGGAAATGGTGTTGTAATCTCTACTTTCTTCCCTATTACTTTCGTTTTTACAATCGATTCAACGGAAGAGAACGGATCACGATTTGCAACTAATGCTGCCACTTGATTGACGCTTTTTACAATCCCATCCTCTCCACTAGATGGCATCGTAACCCCGTTGAGCTCTTTCTTCCATATTTCTTTAAACGTATTTAGTTGTGCTTTTTCTTGTTGCCCTAAATCCTCTTCCATCGTAATTAAAATTGGATGTAGCGATATCTTTTTTGCATCCATATCCTTCTTAAACTGTGCTAACTTTTGTGTAATTTGTTCTTTTCCGCCAACCTTATCTTTCTCTAAATCATTAAATGCCCCGTCAGTTAAGACAATAAGCCAAAATTCACGCTTCCCATCTATATCTGCTTCCTTTTTTATAGATTGCATCGCCGTTTCTACCGCGCTAAATGGAGTATTTAAATACGTTTTCCACGCTCCAATTCCCTCAATTTCCATTTGTCTCTTATCCTTCGCTAACGAAATGTTTAATGGATCATTCGGCTTACTCATTGGAACGTAAGAAAATTTATCTTTTTCATCTAATAGCGCAACTAAACTTTGCAAAGCATAATTGGCATATTTCCAGCGATCGTTATTTCTCATGCTGCCCGAATCATCATATACAAGTGAAACGACCCTTTCCTTTGCCTCCTCTCCTTTTGCAAAAGTCCAAAAAGGATGTAACCATATAAATAGAAACAACATGAATGTGGCACAAATTCGAATTTTCATGATGAGGCTTCGCCACCTTTGTAGACAAATTCCTATGTTTAAATTTATGAGAGGAAACAAGATATATGACTTGTATTTTAGGACAACTAACCCACCATAACTTTATTATGTAAACAGATCATACACTTGGTAATATTCCTTCTAGCATTCTCTATCCAATTATATAAGTAAAAAAGCCTGTTTAAGCTCCACGCTTAAAACAGACTTTTCCTACTTTTTATTTTAAAAACACATGACAAAAAGTTTGATTTTTAACTTAACACATCACTTCTATTGTAAATCCACCAGGTGCTTCAACGTAAAACGTATACGCATGGGCATGCTTAGGAGGCTCGACCAAAAATCCATCTTCCTTCAATCTTTGATTTATCTTATCTACTTGTTCTTCACTTTCTTGTGGAAATCCTACATGAAATGTTTTTGGATACTGAACTTCTTTTCCTTTCATTAACGTTAGTATAAATCCATCATTATCACGCATAACTGCAAAGGCATTCCCCCTTGTTCCACTACAAGTTAAGCCAAAATACTTTTCTAAAAACTCTCTTGCAGCTACTACATCTGCAACTGTTAAATTAAGATGTTTAATTCCCAATTCATCACCTTCTTTCTTAATTTTCTAACATTTTATCATACAATTAAAAAACACGCCTTTCACAGCGTGTTTCCTTGCTTTACATACACTTCAACAATCGGATTCTCTTTATGATCCGCATGCAAGCGTATATTCTCTTCACTTGTATTATAAATACTAGCTAATAACATTATCGTTAACACATTAGGTATCTTCGCATCACTTCCGTATTTTCTCTCAAGCGCTTCCTTATATTCAAAATCTAAATCCCCCTGCACATATGTATACACTTCAAAACCATCTTCTAAATTGCAAACTACTGTATCAATAATATCTGCCCCTACTTGCTTCTTCATTTCCTCTCGCAACGCTTCAATAAATTCTTCCCACGGTACTTCGTATGTCTGAAACTGATCTGTAGATTTCATGCCTTTTCCTCCTTATATATCCTCTTCTTATATTTCCCCTTTCCTATAACAATTATGATAGATAGGGCATTCGTACAAGCCGCACTTGTCCCCCTTACATATCGTATTACTGTAATGCGGAAGGAGGAAAGAACATGCATAGACAAAAATGTTATGATACATGCCGACGTTACTTCGGAAAAGTTGTTCGGATTGAAGACCGTGATGGCCGTATACATTTAGGGAAAATAATCGATGTGACACAAAGCTCTGTATGGATTGAACCGGTGCAACAGCGCTCATCTTTTGATTCAGGATTCGGCTACTATGACGCTTATGCAAACGGTGGTTGTGACCTTTGTGGAGGCCTTAGCAGGTGTGATAGTTGTGGATTCGGATGCGGTGGTGGATTCAGCAGCTGCGGATGTGGTGGTCGTGGTTGTAGTAGTTGTGGTTGCGGTGGCTGGGGAGGCGGCAGTTGTGGCTGGGGTGTTGAACTCGGATTTGGTTTCATCTTCGGAATTACATTAGCTGCATTATTTTTCATTTAACATAGTAAAGAGTTGGCTACCTTTAGCCAACTCTTTTTCTTTATTTTTCACATATAAAAATACGATGCCCTAAAATGTGTTGGTACATAAGCCGTATATTTTCATGCTGTACCCACGCCTCATATAACTCATTCGGAATATGTGAGGATACATTCCATTCTGGCTCTTCTACATAGCCAGAGATCGTTTCTGCAATCGTGCCACCGCCAGCAATTGTAATTCTTTTAAAATTTGCTTTCTGAAATAATTGTACCCACTCATTCTCCGTTAATAATTCTTTCATACCATATAATTGGGCGATTTTTTCTTCCTCACCCTTATCAATGTGCCTATCAATAATCATTTCAATGACAACAAGCTTACCGTCCTGCTGTAATACACGATAACACTCCGAGATAACCCTTTCTTTGTCTGTAAAAGCGATGATTGATTCTCCAAGTACGAACTCAAATGAGTTATTCAAACACGGTAAATGCTCCACATTTCCTTCAATTAATTGTATAGCTAACCCTTCAAACAACCATCTATCTTTTGCCTTTTGAATCATAATTTCATTCTTTTCAACCGTTGTTACTTTATAACCAAATTCCCTTGTCATATATGCCGCTGTTTTCCCCGTACCGCAACCTATCTCAAGGACATTCGCTCCATATTTAAAAGGCAGTTGTGCTAACAATTGTTTTGTTAACGTAAAGCCACCAGGATGAGCGCTTCCTATTCCGTAATAAGCTAGGAAATCGATGTATGTGTTTCGCTTCATGGGATTCTCCCTTTTTTATTTTATATATTCGAGCAAGGAAGAAAAGTGCATAGAAAAAAGGGCGTATTGTACGCCCCTCATCTTACTTATCCTCTGTAATATATGCCCATTTATAGCTGTAGTCTCCACCAACTGGATGGTGAACAATACCTTTTACTTTAGGTCTTTGAACGATAGCATCACCACGTTGATATAATGGTGCAATTACAGCATCTTCCAATAACATTTTCTCCGCTTTCAGTAAGCTATCCCAACGCTCTTTCGTTTTCGTTAATAGCTCACCTTTACCTTTTTGTACAATCTCATCATATTTAGGATTTGAATATCCTGTTTGGTTATGAGGGCCATTTGTAACGAACATATCAATGAATGTCATTGGATCTAAGTAGTCAGGCCCCCAACCAGCGTAAGATAAATCATAATCTAGATCTGATTCTAATTTTAACTTTTGTTTAAATGGCTGGTTTTTCAAATTCACCGTTAAACCTGGTAGGTTTTTCTCAAGTTCTCCTTTTAAGAATTCTCCTACTTTTTTCGCACCATCACCATCATAGTTTAATAGTTCTACTGTAATTGCATCTTTTCCAAGCTCTTTTTTCGCTTTTTCCCAATGCTCTTTTGCTTTTTTCACATCTGTTTTTAAAATATCTCCATTTTCTTTACGGAAGTCTTTTCCATCTGGGCTCTTAGCAAATTCTTTTGGCACTAAATAATCTGCAGGTGTAGAACCATCATTTAAAATTACATTCGTTAAGCCTTTTTTATCGTACGCTTTTGCAATCGCTAAACGTAGATCTTTGCTCTTTAACACTGTATCTTGCCCACCACGTTTTTGGTTTAAGCGTAAGAAGAATGTTGACGGTGTTTTTTGTGTAAAGAAGTCGGGGTTTGATTTATATTTGTCAACAAATTCAGATGTAAGTCCTGAACGATCGATTTGTCCACTTTCATATAAGTTAACACGTGTACCGCTATCTTTTACTACGTCAAAGTTGATTTCATCTAACTTAACTGTTTTATTATCCCAATATTGTGCATTTTTCTTTAACTTCCAACCTTCTTCATGTTTCCAGTCTGTTAATGTAAACGGTCCATTGTATAACGTCGTATCTGATTCTAAACCGTACTTTTCTCCTTTTTCTTTTACAAATTTCTCGTTTAATGGATAAAATGTTCCAAATGAAGTTAATTCTACAAAGTAAGGAACTGGATTTTCTAATTCTACTTCTAACGTATAGTCATCTACAGCTTTTACTCCTAACGTATCTAGTTCAGCTTTTCCTTCATTAATCGCTTGTGCATTTTTCAAATCAAACATAATGTATGCATATTCTGCTGCTGTATTTTTATCTACCGCACGTTTCCAAGCAAACACGAAATCCTTCGCTGTTACAGGCTCTCCATTTGACCATTTTGCATTTTTATTTAATGTAAATGTGTATTTTTTACCATCATCACTCTTTTTATATGATTCAGCAACTCCTGGTGTTGCTTTATTATCTTTATCAAGTCGATATAAACCTTCCATTACGTTGTTTAAAGCTAGAAACGATACTTGGTCTGTCGCTTTAGCAGAGTCCATAGATGGAATCTCTTGAGACTCTGTTAAATTAAGCACTTGCTTCGCCGCTAGCTTTCCGCCTTCTTTTTCACCGCTTTTTGGTGTTGTGCTTGCCTTCTCTTTATCTCCTGATCCAGAGCAAGCTGTTAATGCCATACTCATTACTAAAACTGGTGCTACGACCGCTGTAAATTTTTTCATCTTTTTTCTCTTCATTTTTTTGTACCCTCCCCAATTATATGTACGATATTAACATTTAGAAATTCTCTACTAACTTTCGTTATCAGAAAATTCTTATTAATTAATATTCTACTGTTTTTTTAAATTTTGTAAAGTATTTTTGTAAATTTTCTAAATATTTATTTTTTTATTATAGTATCTTGTTGTTTTAACTACTATATGAATTATCCCCCGTCTACTATATGTAAACATCCCTTCTCTTATTCCACTCTATTACTACATTCTATATTTTTCTTATTAGCATGAGGTCTCTTACTATCATTCATCTTTCTTACCACTTACTGACCTCTCTAATTTCCTCAGATAGAACCTTCCTAATCACCTATCCAATTCTCAATAGGCTAAAGAGATTTATTCCCTTATACATACTAAAAAGCATTTCAAAAGCAGCTCAGCCACTTTTGAAATGCTTTCACTTTATTTTTTTCCGCCATCCTCAGTTACATACGCCCACTTAAAGCTATATTCTGGACTGATGTTATGTTTCACAATTCCTTTTACATTCGGTTTCATTACGTACGATCTTCCTGTTTGATATAAAGGAACTAACCCTGCATCTTCTTCAAGGAATAATTTTTCAGCTTTCCCTAACGTTTCCCAACGTTTTTTCGCATCACTCATTAATTCATTACCTGCTTTTCCTACCATTTCATCGTATTTTGGATTTGAATAACTCATTTGGTTGTACGGGCTCTTCGATTCAAACATATCAATAAATGTCATTGGATCCGCATAGTCTGGACTCCAACCTGCATAAGAAATTTCATAATCTTGCGCAGTTTCTAATTTTAATTTTTGTTTGAATGGCTGAATTTTCGTATTAATCGTTACACCTTTTAAATTTTTCTCAATTTGATCTTTTACATAGTCAGCAATCTTTTTCGCAGTTCCATCATCATAACTTAGCAATTCAATTGTCACTTGATCTTTTCCAAGTTCTTTTTTCGCCGCTTCCCAAGCTGCTGCTCCTTTTTTCGGATTATATTTCAGACCATTTTTAAATGTATCTTGATAATCTTTACCATCTGGCCCTGTCGCAAGTCCTTTTGGAACCAATTGATCTGTTGCTTTTGATCCATTATTTAAAATTACATTTGCCAATCCTTTTTTATCAACTGATAATGCAATTGCTTCACGTAGTTTTTTGCTCTTTAAAGGTGTATCTTGTCCGTTACGTTTTTGATTTAAACGTAAGAAGAATGTACTTGATTCCGCATACTCACCATATTCTTCTTTGTTCGATTTATATTTATCTACAAACTCTCCTGATAGTAATGTAAAATCAATTGATCCTGTATCATATAAGTTTACTTTCGTTGCAACCTCTTTTACTACACTATAGTTAATTTCTTCTAATTTCACAGTCTTTTTATCCCAGTACTTATCATTTTTCTTCAGCTGCCAACCTTGTTCATGTTTCCATGAAGACATAACGAATGGACCGTTATACACAGTTGTATCTGCTTCTAAACCGTACTTATCACCTTTTTCTTTTACGAATTTTTCATTTAATGGATAGTATGATGGGAATGCTAATAAATTTAAGAAATACGGTACCGGTTTTTCTAATTCTACTTCTAGCGTGTAATCATCTACCGCCTTCGCTCCTAATTCAGTTACAGGTTTTTCCCCTTTATTAATCGCTTCTGCATTTTTAATATAGTAAGTAATAAATGCATATTCTGCCGCAGTATTCTTATCAAGTAAGCGCTGCCATGCGAAAACGAAATCTTTCGCTGTTACAGGATCACCATTTGACCATTTTGCATCTTTTCGCAGTTTAAACGTATACTTTTTACCATCTTCACTTTTCGTACTAGACTCTGCCGCAGCAGGAATTGGCTTATTATCTTTATCAAGGCGATATAGGCCTTCCATCGTGTTCCCTAAAATTTGCGCACCTAATGTATCAGTAGATTTAGAAGTATCCATCGTCGGAATTTCTTGGTTTTCCGTACGATTTAATACTTGTTTCGCTGCATATTTAATATCAGATTTTTTTTCTTCCCCATTATTTGATGTAGTAGTCGTTTTCTTTTCCCCACCTGACCCAGAACATGCTGTCAATGCAACACTCATCGCTAAAACTGGTACCACAACTGCCGTTAACTTTTTCATCTTTTTTCTCTTCATTTTTGTACCCTCCCTAATTATATGTACATTACCAACCCTTGAGAGACCCCTTACTAAAGATTAATTTTTCTGAAAATTGCAACTAATGTTATTCTACTCTTTTTTTCACATTTGTAAATAGTTTAACTTTAAATATTCTTACTTTTTTATTTTAGTAGGATTTATCCCCCATCTACTATATGTACATACTATACACCTTATTCTCCTCTATTTAACCATACTAAAAATTAGTATTTTAAGCTCACAAAAAAGCATTTCAAAGTAGCTTAGCTACTTTGAAATGCTTTTTTAACTCTATTATTTTTCAGTTACATATGCCCATTTAAAGCTATATTCCGGACTGATATTATGTTTTACAATACCTTTAATATTTTGTTTTAGAACATATGCATCACCACGTTGGTATAAAGGTACAAGTGCTACATCTTTCTCAAGAAGTAATTTCTCAGCTTTTCCTAGCTCTTCCCAACGTTTCTTCGCGTCACCCATTAATTCAGTGCCAGCTTTTTTAATCATATCATCATACTTAGAATCAGCGAAGCTCATTTGGTTATGAGAATGATTAGACTGGAACATATCTAAGAATGTCATTGGGTCAGCATAGTCAGGTCCCCAACCAGCATATGATAAATCATAATCTTGCTCTGTTTCTAGTTTTAGTTTTTGTTTGAATGGCTGAAGTTTAATATTAACTGTTACACCTTTTAAATTTTTCTCAATTTGGTCTTTTACATATTCCCCTACTTTTTTCGCATTACCAGTATCATAGTTTAATAACTCAATTGTAACTTGGTCTTTACCAAGTTCTTTTTTCGCTTCTTCCCAGGCTGCAGCAGCTTTTTTCGCATCTGGTTTGATACCATTTTTAAATGTTTCTTGGAAGTCTTTTCCGTCTGGTCCAGTCGCTAACCCTTTCGGTACTAAGAAGTCTGCTGGTTTAGATCCGTCATTTAAAATAACGTTTGCTAAGTTTTTCTTATCGATAGAAAGCGCGATTGCTTCACGTAATTTCTGACTCTTTAATGGTGTATCTTGTCCACCACGTTTTTGATTCATACGTAAGAAGAATGTACTTACTTGTGAGTATGTGCCAAACTCCTCTTTGTTATTTCTATATTTGTCAACGAATTCACCTGATAGAAGTGCGAAATCAATTGCACCTGTATCAAATAAGTTAACCCTTGTATTTATTTCTTTTACTACACTATAGTTGATTTCATCTAATTTTACAGTCTTTTTATCCCAATATTGATCATTTTTCTTTAGTTTCCAGCCTTGCTCATGCTTCCAATCAGTAAGAACGAATGGTCCGTTATATACTGTTGTATCAGACTCTAAACCGTATTTATCACCTTTTTCTTTTACGAACTTCTCATTTAATGGATAGTACGATGGGAACGCTACTAAGTTTAAGAAGTATGGTACCGCTTGTTCTAATTCAACTTCTAATGTATAGTCATCTACCGCCTTAACTCCTAGTTCAGTTACTGGTTTTTCACCTTTATTAATCGCCTCTGCATTTTTAATTGGGAATGCGATAAACGCATATTCTGCAGTTGTTTTTGGATCTAATAATCGTTGCCATGCATAAGCAAAGTCTTTTGCTGTTACAGGATCACCATTTGACCATTTTGCATCTTTACGTAGTTTAAATGTATATTTTTTACCATCTTCACTTTTCGTACTAGATTCTGCTGCAGCTGGGATTGGTTTATTATCTTTATCTAATCGATATAACCCTTCCATTGTGTTCCCTAAAATTTGAGAACCTAATGTATCTGTATTTTTTGAAGTATCCATTGTTGGGATCTCATTTGTTTCTGTACGATTTAACACTTGTTTTGCTGCTAATTTTTCCCCTGATTTACTATCTCCACTAGAGCTAGAATTTGTGCTTGTCTTCTTATCTCCACCTGATGTAGAACATGCTGTTAACGCCATGCTCATTGCTAAAACCGGTGCTACAACTGCTGTTAGTTTTTTCATTTGTTTCTTTTTCATTTTGTACCCTCCCTAATTCTTAACGATAGCTATTAAAGAATTTTCTGATAATTCTGTTTTTCTCTATATATTTATCAGACGATTCTTACTAATTCTTATTCTACTAATTTTTTAATTTTTGTAAAGTATTATTATTGAAAATTTTTAAAAAATTATTTTTTTACAGTAATATTCATAAAAATTCCATATTTTGTTCAAACCTTATTTCGCATTCATACACATTCGTTGTTTTAATCACTTTCATCTCATTTACCACTTGAATACTTGTTAATTATTGCTAATAAATAATGCATATATCTAAAAACATCTTTTCTACAAAAATAAAAAAGTCAGCAAAGCTGACTTTTTACCCGACCATTTTTTCTCTTTTCATTTCCTCTACTACTCTCGTATACTTCTCATCATCAAATTCATTTTCACTTTTCGCAACAACTACAGTTGCAATACCGTTACCAATTAAATTGACGATAGCACGTGCTTCTGACATGAAACGATCTACACCAAGTAATAACGCTAAACCTTCTAATGGGATAACATTCATTGCCGATAGGGTAGATGCTAGTACAATGAATCCCCCGCCGGTTACTGCTGCTGCTCCTTTAGATGTAACTAACAAAATAGCTATTATAGTTAATTGTTGACCTAGTGAAAGATCGACGTGAAAAACTTGCGCTAAAAATATAGTTGCCATTGATAAATAAATCGTTGTTCCATCTAAGTTAAAAGAGTAACCTGTTGGAATGACTAAACCTACTACCGGCTTCGAACACCCGAAGTCTTCCATCTTTGTCATCATCCGCGGCAGTACTGATTCTGACGATGATGTCCCGAGAACAATAAGTAATTCTTCTTTAATATACGCTAAATATTTCCACAAACTAAATTTATACAATTTACAAATAAAATTTAAAACAATAAAAACAAATAATGCCATTGTCGCATATACACAAATCATTAATTTACCAAGTGGTATGAGCGTGCTTAAACCATACTTCCCAATTGTAAATGCCATCCCACCGAATGCTCCAACTGGTGCTAATTTCATTACAATTGATAAAATGTTAAAAAATACTTTCGATAATCTTTCAAAAAAGTCAATAACCGGTTGTCCATTTTTTCCTAACATCGTTAACCCTGCTCCGAATAAAATGGAGAAGAACAGAACTTGTAAAATATCACCTTTGGCAAATGCTTCAAACATGTTAGACGGCACGATATGTAAAAAGAAATCCATCCATTTCATTTCTTGCCCACTTTGTACATATTGTGAAACATCTCCGCCTTTTAGTTTTGAGGGATCTAATCCATCTCCTGGACGTACAACATTCGCTACGATGATACCAATAATTAAAGCCGCTGTTGTAACAATTTCAAAATATAATAGTGCCTTCCCACCAACACGGCCTACCTTTTTCATACTTCCCATACTTGCAATACCGAGCACAATTGTTAAAAAGATAATCGGTGCAATAACCATTTTAATCATATTGATGAATGTTTCACCAATTGGCTTCATTTGTTGTCCAACACTCGGCCAAATTGCCCCTACTGCAATACCACAAATAATAGCCACAATAACTTGGAATGTCAAATTCTTTACAATTCTCATTTTTGATACTCCCCTGTATTTTCATTTCTGCCATACTATTTCAATAATTGCTAATGATATATTCTATGTAATAGCCCCCCCTGTTATTTAACTTAAACTATAACTTTATGTTACACTATTATCTTAAACCTGAAAATAGTATATAATATTTAAGAATAAAAGACATGCTATTTAACATAATAAAAAAGCAGACATTACATCTGCTTTAATTCTCCTCAATCTGCTTTTCACTTAATCCTAGATGTGTTCTAAGAGTATTACTCAAACTCTGTAGATCTTTTTTATTAGGATTATAATAATATACACGTTGCCCGTTTGGGCCATTAGGTAAGTATAAATCATCACCAGCTAATTGTATTTTTTCAACTGAACCGTTTAAACCGTATTTATAAAAAGATAAAATATCATCCATTACTAAATTTGTTTTAAAATCACCATCAACCGCCTCAACTATTTTTTCTAGCTTCGTAATCGATCCTACACTTTTTAATTTACTTAAAATCGCTTCAATAACAAGTTGTTGGCGCTGTCCTCTCATTGCATCACTATCAATATGGCGCGTTCTTGCTAGTGCAAGTGCTTCTTCCCCATTTAATTTTTGTAATCCTTTTTTCAAATGAATCGCATCAGGTTCATCTTTACTATTTTGCTCCGTAAATTCAACTGGGACATCCACTTCAATACCATCTAACCCATCAACAATTTTAGTAAAGGAACCAAAATTAAATTTCACAAAATAATCAACAGGCACCTGTAACAATTTTTCTACTGCTTCCACAGAAGCTTGCGGTCCTCCATCTTTACCATTTTTAACGAAACCACTTCCATATGCATGGGTTATTTTATCTTTTTTCTTTTCAACTGGAACATATGTATATGTATCACGCGGTATGCTCGTTAATTTCACTGTTTTATCGTCTTTATTAAAAGTCGCTAACAATAATGCATCTGTATGAAATGCACCATTATATTCCTTTTGTCGTTCTTGATTTTCATCAATTCCCATAATTAAAAGTGAAACATGATTTGCAATTGGCTTTACAGATTTCTCACGTAAATTGGATTTTTCACCTCGTGCTAAATTCAAATTAGATTTTTGTACAAGACTAGAAGTTTTCATATATACATAGGCTCCATAGCCAATTCCACCAAATAGTAATACCGCCAGTAGTAAACTTATTATCGTTTTCTTTTTATATTTTTGCTTATTTTTCTCTTCTCTTAAAGATGAATGATTACCCATTTACTCTCCTCCTGTTTCTATTCATCCAATATGTTTTTCATTTTTTCATATTTAGCACTATCCTTTTGAAACATACTTTCTTTCAATCCCTTATCTATTTGTATCCATTCAGTCGTAACTGAATATTGAATCAAGCCTTCTTGAAAACTAAGAAATTTCAACATAATCCCTGTATTTTTCTCCACAACCATTTCGAATTTCCCTCTTAAATCTTCAGAGGTGCTAACAGGCATCTCTATGTTTATAACTCCTTCAATTTTGTAACAATCTAATCCAAGATATTTCGTTTCTTTATAATTCCAATCTTTATATCGAATTAATAAATCTGCGAATTCTGATTGAATACTATATTTAGCTAGCCCTACATATTCATCATCATATCTCTTTTTCTCATCTGATTTTCTCACTAACCTTTCCGTAGGGTTTAATTTTAATAGTTCATTGTTTCTTTCTTTCGGGTTCCATTTTTTCTCTTTATAGGTATACTTCTCATCATCAAATTCTTTTTTCTTCCCCTCGTTATATATAATTGTTCGTTTTTTGGCTAGTTTATCTTCTTTCGAAGAGATACCTCTTTGTTTCTCCGTATCAATCGCATACTTATATGTTGTAGCAATTCTTGATGAGCTAGAATATTCCTCAAATTGTCCTGAAATATTTTTAAAATAATCAATAGAATCTAGCATTTTTTGATGAATCTTTTCTTTATCTGGATAATGTACATTCGATTTTATTTCTTCTTCATTTTCATAATCAGAAAACGCTTTTTTCTTTACATATTCAAATACTCCACTATTTTGCGCAAAACTTTGTATAGAAAACTCAGACATAGATACCACTGAAAGTATACAAACCGCTGCACTAATTATCATCATATGAATTTTGTAACTCTTCTTTTTTACCTTAAGATTATGTAGCGTGCTATTAATCTTTTCATTTAACTCTGGAGGTACTATAACATTTTCATCTTTTATTCTCTTTTTTAATTTCTCATCAAATAATTTTTCATTATCCATCCTTTACACCCCCTATTCCATCTTTAATCGTTTTTGTAGTTGTTCCCTCGCACGTGATAATCTTGATTTCACTGTTCCTTTCGGTATTTCTAACAGCTTTGCTATACTCTCTTGATGCATGTCTTCATAGTAATAAAGCACCGTAACAGCTCTTAATTCTTCATGTAACGATTGAATCGCATTACACAAATCTATATCTTCATACTGATCACAAGCACTCATATTGTAATCATTCTCTTCTGTCACAATTACATTTTTATACGCTCTAATAATATTGTTACACTCATTTATTAGTATTCGAATTAACCAAGTTTGAAAAAATTCTTCTTTTTTTAATTTTTTTATATTTTCATAGGCTTTTAAAATTGTTGTCTGTATCGCATCCTCTATATTTGTCTCATCACGTAACATCGCCTTTGCTATTCGATACATCTTCGCTTTTTCTGTATGTATAAGCGCTATAAAGGCTTCATGATCACCTTTTTTCGCTAAAGAAACATCCGTTTCTTCTTTTACAATCATTTTATATAAAGGGATTACTTTCACAATTGCTCCTCCTGTTTCATCCTCACTTCATCACTTCCAATTTAACTTTACATGTATTAGACGTATGAACCTAGAAAAAGGTTCACTTTTTTGAATATTTCTGTAATTAAAAAGATAAATATCCTTTATAAGTGTTATGTGATAAACATACTAGTTTAAATTTACAAATAAAAAAAGCCCACTTTCTCAGTGGACTTTCTACTCTATAACGGTAAATCTCTCTTCCTAAATACTACAATCGCTACGATAAAAATACAAAGCGCTACAGTAGTTAAACCTATACTTATCGGCCATATATTATATGATCCTTCAGCAATTTCTTTCGGACGAAACAGCGTAAATAATGATAGGTTTTTCATCCATTCTAACTTATCACTTAACTTCCCCACCATATCCAATACGAAAAATAAGATAGTTAAACTCGCTGAATAACTTAGTGCTTTTCTTTCGTCATTACATATACAAGAAAAGAAAAATGAATACGCACTAACGACTAAAAATATGAGCCCTCCGACTACATTTATCTTCAAAAATAATTCTTTATTTAAGTTGTTATCTTGTAAAAACCATTCTGCACCTACTAACCCAGCTACATACGTAACAGATACAATAATTAGAAGTCCCAATATGAGAACAGCAGCTTGTGTAATCGCAATTTGCACTCTAGATACAGGTGTTGCTAGCAAGTATGCCATTGCTCCTTTATCTACATGACGAGCAATTAAATGTGTCGCAACTGTTACGCAAAAAATTGTTAAAATGATAATAAACAATAGACTATAGTATTCGCCCGCTAGAAAATCCATTACGTTTTGAATCGGACTTTCCATACCAACGATTTTTTTCACACTATCAGGCATGGCAGCTATTAATTCATTTAGCCCTTTCGCTGATACCATTGACGGGAATATCCAAATTAATAACCACAGATATAAAGCTGCACCAGACGCATAACTCAAAATACTTTTTTGTGTTTCTTTCAAACTAGCTAAAAATAATTGCTTATTCATGCGTTACCCCTTCTTTCTTATCGTAATAATGCATAAATAAATGTTCTAAATCCATCGCTCTCGTTTGAAGTGCCGTTACATTATAGTTTGAAAGTGTTTGTAAAACAGTTTGATAGTTTCCTTGTACAATGATAGATGCCTCTCTACCTTTTACCGCTTCAAATTGCAAATTACACTTTGTAAGGGACTCAATCTCTTCTTGTGATGATACTGTTACATCTATCACCTGTCTTCTCATACTTTGTAAATCGTGAATATTTTCAACCGTTACGAGTCGACCATCTTTAATAATAGCTACTCTGTCACAAGTTCTCTCAATTTCAGTAAAAATATGTGATGACATTAGGATTGTTTTTCCTCTTTGCTTTTCCTCTAATATTAAATCTATAAACACTTGTTGCATAAGTGGATCAAGTCCAGATGTTGGTTCATCTAAAATTAACACCTCTGGATCGTGCATAAATGCAGCGACTATCCCTACTTTTTGCTTCATTCCTTTAGACATTTTGCGAATCGGTGTTTTCACATCAAATTGCAGACGCTCTATCAGTTCATCTCGTCTTTTCGTATCCTTTAATCCACGCATTCCCTGCATTAATTTTAAAAACTCTAATCCATTCATTCCTTCAATAAAAGAAATTTCACCTGGCAAGTAACCAACTTCCCTTTGAATTTTCGCTGCTTCATTCCAACAATCTAATCCAAAAATTGTCGCTTTACCAGCTGTCGGTTTTATAAATCCCATTAAATTACGAATCGTCGTTGATTTTCCGGCACCATTCGGTCCTAAATAACCAAATACTTCTCCCTCTTTTACATCAAATGTAATATGAAACAAACCTTTTCCATTCGAAAACTGTTTTGTGACATCTTGAACTGAAATCATAATTCCACCTCATTTTTTGAAATATTTAATGTTTGATATTTCAAAATTATTGTACTCCTCATCTTCCATATTCGCAACAACTTTTTGAAATATTTATTAGTCCATATTTCAAAATTATTGTTTTCCATTATTTTTTCTTGTATATTTTAAGTGAGGTGATTGCATTGAACGGCTTTGAAAGAGTAAAAGAAAAGAAAAAGCGTGCCATTAAAGAAGCAGCATTCGTATTATTTTCAGAACGTGGATTTAATGAAGTGAAAATAGAACATATCGCAAAAGAAGCAAACGTTTCTCAAGTTACAATTTATAATCATTTCGGAAGTAAAGATGCGTTATTTAGGGAGCTTATACAAGAATTTATCATATCTGAATTTCAATATTATAAAGAGCTTGCAGAAGAAAAATTACCTTTTCATGATATGATGCAAAAAATGATTGTAAGAAAAATGAATACTGGCGGATTATTTCAACCTGATATGTTACTACAAATGATGCAAAGGGACGAAGAACTCCGTAAGTTTATTTATAGTTATCAAAATGAAAAAATCCTACCCTGGTATTTAGAAATATTAGAACAAGCTCAGCGCAAAAACGAAATTAATCCACACCTTACTAAAGAAATGATGTTACTTTACATTCAAATGTTTACAAAATTAGGTGATGAATTTGGAGCACAACTTCTTGAAGGAGATCGGGAAAAACATATAAAAGATATCGTTACGATGTTCTTTTATGGACTGTCCGTCCCAGAAAAATAATTGTTTCTAAAAAACAAATACAATCACCAAAAAGCCCTTTGGATATTTAAATCTCAAGGGCTTTTTCATATCAAATAAATAGCTAAAACTAACTTTATCTTAAAGAAGTTAAATGCTGCTTTATAGATAACACCTTATTATAGATTAACTCTTTTAGCATAACAGGCTGAATTGAAATAATCGTTTCACCGAAATTCAGAAAATAATTTGAAATAAAATCAGATTCTTGCTTGTTAAAATAGCCTGTTATAATGTAATTTTCATTTTCCTTTTGCAACCTCATGGAAGGGTAATTCTCTTTATCAAAAATGTCTTTTCCTTTTTGATTAACAATGACGCTAAAATCAATTGCATCAGACTTTCTGTGAAAGGTAGTAAGATAACTTAATAATTCTTCAAGATTTTTTGGATGAACATTGCTTGTTTCCACAATAGAAAGAATTTTATCACATCTAATTATTTGAACATGATTTGTCTCAAAATTAAAGATTTTAGCATACCACTGGCCAAATTTAGATTCTATTCGAATAAATTGGGCAACCAATGCTTTCTCCTCACCTTTTTTTAAATATGTTAAATGATAAACTTGCTCAGCAAAAATTCCCTGTAAAATTTCTTTTAAGAACGGACTAAAATTACTATGATTTGTTACTTCAAAGGAAAGCGTTCGTTCCATAATTGAAATATTTTTACTCACATTATCAGGTAATACATGTTTAAATTTATTTTCAAGCGCAATACTTTCTACATTAAATGGTTTTGTCTTGTATCCATTTAGCGTAAGAATTGAAAAGTATAACGCATACATTTCATCCACACTAAAATAAATTGGCGAT
This sequence comes from Bacillus sp. PK3-067, assembly GCF_056738645.1. Lineage (NCBI taxonomy): Bacteria > Bacillati > Bacillota > Bacilli > Caryophanales > Bacillaceae > Bacillus > Bacillus sp. PK3-067. The sequence continues at coordinate 3,596,454 of NZ_CP096490.1, forward strand.
AACACACTATTTTCTATAATTTTATAACTTCCATTTCTACCTAATTCAGAATATATGGGTACACCTATTTCTTCCAATGATTGAATATCTCGCAACGCAGTACTTTTAGAAATATCATATCTAGCCATTAAATCTTTTAAATTAAAATATCTTTTATTATTTAAGAAAATAAGCATGTCATTTATTCGTTCAGTTTTTTTCATATTTCCCTCCCAAAAAGGTATCATGTATTGAAACCTTTTTAATCTATATTATAATTATCAACTAATAAAGGAGTTATATATTTATGACATTAGAGATAGCTATTTTTCTTTCAATGAACGGGCAAGCAAAGGAGGCGATTAACTTTTATACACGTAATTTAGAAGCCAAAAAATTAATGATTGTTACGTATGAAGAACTGGCGAAAAGAGATAGTTCTTTTAAAATTACAAGTGAAAATAAAGATCATATTGCTCACTCTGTTTTACAAATTGGGAATACAAAGCTAATGATAGCAGAAGATACAATGAAGCATAATGAACGTTATAACGTTGGAAATAACATGTCACTTTGCATTCAAAGCGCTAATTTAGAAGAAATACAACGGTTTTATAATAATTTAATTTCCGATAAGCATGTGAAAATAATCTCTCCGCTAGAAAAAAATATATTTAGTGAAGCATATGGTATTATTGAAGATCCTTATGGCATACAAATCCAATTAATGTATGATAAACGACTAAACTAATTAATTAATCATATTCACATATTCCTAATAAAAAAGACACGAATTTCGTGTCTTTTTATTTTATAGAAATGACTCTACCCTTTTCACTACTTTCAATCGCTAATTGAATCATTTTAATAACATCTAAACCTTCTTTTGCTGTTACAGGTAGTTCCTCACCATTTAATATACTATCTCGTACACCTTTATAATAATTGTCATAACAACCGACTTCTGTTGGAATACGCTCTAAGCTTTCTTCTGTTTCTAAAGTAGCAAAATTCTCTTCATCGTCTACTCCATAACCGTTATCACCTGGCTTCATTCCATTTTTTAATTGCTCTTCCTGCGAATCCATACCGTACTTCACGATAGAACCTTTCTCTCCATGCACTATAAAATGTGGTCCAGCTTTTTTCACATAACTGCTACTACGTAAAATGACACGTTTAACTCCGTAATGAAGTACTATGTGGAAATAATCATCCACCTCTGCACCTGGTCGTTGTTTTATTACATCTGCACTTATCGCATCTGGTTTCCCGAATATTGATAACGCTTGGTCAATTAAATGCGATCCTAAATCGTATAATATACCGGAGCCTGGTAGATTTTTTTCTCTCCATCGATCACGTACATGTGGACGGAAACGATCAAAATTCGATTCATATGCGTATACATTCCCTACTCTGTTTTCTCCTAACAATTTCTTAATTGTTAAGAAATCATTATCAAAACGACGATTATGATATACGCTTAACATTACATTATGCTGCTCTGCTAATGAAATAAGCTCTTCCCCTTCTTCAATTGAGACAACAAATGGTTTTTCTACAACAACATGCTTACCTTTTAAAATTGCTTCTTTTACATATGGAAAATGAGTTGTATTAGGTGATGTAATAACAACTAAGTCAACATCAGCTCGCTTCACCAATTCATCAATTGTACTAACAACATTAGCGTTTGGTAATGTGTCTTTTACTACCTCTTCTTTTGAGGATAATACAGCACGAATATCATATTCTTCTATTGTTTGTAATAGTGGGATATGAAATGTCGTACTAGAAAAACCAAATCCTACAATCCCTACACCTATTTTTTTCATGTTGCCCCTCCATTTGTGCCGCTTTAACGAGCAGTAAGATTCCTAACCCAAAATTCAGTGAAAGCTAAGGAATTAGGTGAGGAATCAACTGCTTGTTAAAGCCCGATTAGTTGAACTTTATGAGAACGATTTCATTCAGTTATTATAACAAGATTATTATTATTTACATAATAAATTGCCTAGAAAAAAGCATCTTGCTACTATTCATAGCAAGATGCCCTCTTTATTCTGGTCTTTTCTTCGTCCACGTTTCTACTACTTCACCAGTATCATTAACATCTAGCACAAGGCTACCATTACTATACCGGTCTTTATTTCGATACGCTTTCGGATCAATTTCTTCTACAATGTTTTTCTCTGTCTTCATGTAAACTAATTCATCGTCCCGAACGATTTCAATACCGACAATGCGGTACGGATTACGTTTTAATTCTTTGAAAATAACAAGACCTCGCTTCGCCCTCGTTGATTTCTCAATTTCTGATGCTTTTAGGCGTTTTACAGCACCGCGCTGTGTTACGAGAATAAGTTGATCTTTGTCACCATTTAACGGTTTACCAGAAGCGACATAGTCATCTTCTTTTAAATTAATTGCTTTCACTCCAGCAGCTCTTACACCGACTGGACTTACTTCCTCTTCATGGAAAATAAGTGCATATGCACCGTGTGTAGCAAGAACGATATCACTCGTTCCATCTGTCGCAAATATATCGACAACTTCATCATCTTTTTTCAAGTTTACAGCAACGAATGCTCTTGAATAACGCTGAACTTTATATTGATTTAATTCTGTTTTCTTTATCATACCATTTCTTGTTACAAATACGATAAATCGTTTTTCTTCCTCAAAGTTCGGTACAACCGTTGCCCAAATGATTGTTTCATCCCGGTCGAGTGAAACGATATTAGCAACGTGCTGACCTAAATCTTTCCAACGAATATCTGGCATTTCGTATACTGGCAGATATATATAGTTTCCTTTATTCGTAAATAAGAGGACTGTCTCTGTCGTATTCGTATCGAATCGTTCAAGTAAGATGTCACCCTCTTTCATACCGAAGTCTTTGCCGTTTGAGGCATTATGTGAGCGCCATCCAGTACGTTTCACATATCCTTCTTTCGTTACAGTAACGATGACATCTTCTTGTGGGATCATCACTTCTACATCGATTTTAATTTCCTCGATTTGATCTTCAATAATAGCGCGTCGATCATCACTATACGTTTTCTTAACTCTCTTTAAATCAGTTTTAATTACTTGAAGCAATCTTTTTTCACTTTGTAAAATTGCCTGTAGCTCAATAATTTTCTTATTAAGCTCATCTGCTTCTTCTTGTAACGCCGTAATGTCTGTATTCGTTAAGCGATATAATTGCAAGGAAACAATTGCTTCTGCCTGTGCTTCTGTAAAGCCAAATTTTGCACTTAAATTATCTTTCGCGTTACGTTTATCTTTTGAAGCTCGAATTGTCTCAATTACTTGGTCTAAAATCGATAATGCTTTCTTTAAACCTTCTACAATATGTTGACGATTTTCTGCTTTTCTTAATTCATATTGCGAACGTCTCGTAATAACCTCTTTTTGATGTCCAATATAAGCATCTAAAATTTTCGGTAATGTCATAAGTGTTGGACGACGATTATTGATCGCTACCATATTAAAGTTATATGGAATTTGCAAATCTGTATTTTTATATAAATAATTTAAAATACCTTCGGAGTTTGCTTCTTTCTTTAATTCAACAACAATTCGTAAACCAGTACGATCTGTCTCATCACGCACTTCAGCAATACCATCTAACTTTTTATCTAGACGTAATTCATCCATTTTCTTTACAAGGTTTGCCTTATTCACTTCGTAAGGAATTTCAGTGATTACAATTTGTTGTTTCCCACCGCGCACTGTTTCAACTTCTGCTTTTCCGCGAATAATAATTTTACCTTTACCTGTTTCATACGCCTTTTTAATACCATCAATCCCCTGAATAATACCACCTGTTGGGAAATCTGGTCCTTTCATAACTGTTAATAAATCGTCAACAGTACTATTTGGCTTATCGATACGCATCATTGTAGCATCAATAACTTCTCCAAGATGATGCGGAGGAATTTCTGTTGCATAACCAGCGGAAATCCCTGTAGATCCGTTCACTAATAAATTCGGGAACGCTGCTGGTAATACAACTGGTTCTTCACTCGTATCATCAAAGTTTGACACGAATTCAACTGTTTCTTTATCAAGATCACGTAATAATTCAGATGCGATTGGTGATAAACGAGCTTCCGTATAACGCATCGCTGCCGCTGGGTCCCCATCAACACTACCGTTATTACCATGCATTTCAACTAAAACATTACGTACTTTCCAAGTTTGGCTTAAGCGTACCATTGCTTCATATACAGAGGAATCTCCATGTGGATGATAATTACCGATAACATTACCTACTGTTTTAGCTGATTTACGAAACGCTTTATCATGTACATTACCTTCTACATACATAGAATATAAAATACGTCTTTGTACTGGCTTTAAGCCATCACGTGCATCTGGAAGTGCACGATCTTGAATAATATATTTACTATAACGTGCAAAGCGATCACCTAACACGTCTTCAAGCGGGAGGTCATGAAACTTCTCTGCTTGCATGTTATTCCACCTCCGTCTCCATAATCATTTCATTTTCTAAAATATTTCCTTCTTCTTGCATACCAAACTGTACATTACGTTCAATCCATTTACGGCGCGGTTCTACTTTATCGCCCATTAATGTTGTAACGCGACGCTCTGCTCTTGCTGCATCATCAATTTTCACGCGAATTAATGTACGCGTTTCAGGATTCATTGTTGTTTCCCATAATTGATCCGCATTCATTTCACCAAGTCCTTTATAACGTTGTAACATATAGCCTTTTCCAACTTTTTTCGTTACACCGTCTAATTCCTCATCTGACCAAGCGTATTCAATTACCTCACTCTTACCTTTTCCTTTACTTACTTTGTATAAAGGAGGAAGTGCGATAAATACTTTACCAGCTTCGATAAGTGGCTTCATATATCTGTAGAAGAACGTTAATAACAATACTTGAATATGAGCCCCATCCGTATCGGCATCGGTCATAATTACAACTTTATCGTAGTTAATATCTTCAACATCAAATTCATTTCCTACACCGCCGCCAATCGCATAAATGATTGTATTAATCTCTTCATTTTTAAAGATATCAGCAAGCTTTGCTTTTTCTGTATTAATTACTTTACCACGTAACGGTAATACGGCCTGGAAACGTCGGTCTCGTCCTTGTTTCGCAGAACCACCGGCAGAGTCACCCTCTACTAGGTACAGTTCATTTTTTTGCGGGTTACGTGATTGTGCAGGTGTTAATTTCCCGCTTAACGTACCTTCTGATTTTTTCTTTTTCTTACCACTACGCGCTTCTTCTCTTGCTTTACGGGCTGCTTCACGGGCTTGTGCTGCTTTAATTGCTTTTCTCACAAGAAGTGTAGCTACATCAGGGTTTTCTTCTAAAAAGTATGCTAAATGCTCAGATACAATGGCATCAATTGAAGAACGCGCTTCACTTGTACCTAGTTTCCCTTTCGTTTGCCCTTCAAACTGAAGCACTTCTTCTGGTACACGTACCGAAACGATAGCCGCTACACCTTCACGAATATCTGTACCTTCTAAGTTTTTATCTTTTTCTTTTAATAGTGCTACTTTACGAGCATACTCGTTAAACACACGCGTCATCGCTGTTTTAAATCCAGCTTCGTGTGTTCCACCATCTTTTGTACGTACGTTATTTACAAACGAAAGAATATTTTCTGAGTAACCATCATTAAACTGGAATGCTAGTTCTGCTTCAATCCCGTTTTGTTCACCAGTGAAATATACAACCGGGTGAATTGAATCTTTTTCTTCGTTTAAATATGAAACGAAAGCTTCGATTCCTGTTTCATAATGAAATATATCTTCTAAATCATTACGTTCGTCTTTTATCGAGATTTTCATTCCTTTTAATAAGAATGCAGATTCACGTAATCTCTCACATAATGTTTCATAATTGTAATTTGTCGTGCTGAAAATCGTTGTATCTGGTTTGAAGTGCATTGTCGTACCAGACTCTTTTGTTTTCCCGATTTTCTCTAACGTTGTTGCAGGAACGCCACCATTTTCAAAACGTTGTTCATAAATGTTACCATCACGCTTAATTGTTACTACTAACCATTCTGACAAAGCGTTTACAACTGATGCCCCAACACCGTGTAAACCACCACTCGTTTTATAGCCACCTTGACCAAACTTACCACCTGCATGAAGTACAGTTAAAATAACTTCAGGTGTAGGTTTCCCAAGTTTATGCATTCCCGTAGGCATTCCTCGCCCTTTATCTATAACGCTAATACTATTATCTTTATGTATTACGACTGAAATTTCGTCGCCAAATCCCGCTAACGCTTCGTCAACGGAGTTATCTACTATTTCATATACTAAATGATGCAATCCACGGCTATCCGTACTCCCGATATACATACCCGGGCGTTTTCGAACGGCTTCAAGTCCTTCTAACACTTGAATCGCATCTTCATTATATTGGAACTGATGCTTCGCCAAACTCCTTGCCCCTTTCCTAATCCAAAATCAGAACATATGTTTCTATTATAGAATAACGCCTCGACTATCGTTTTGGCAAGTTATCTTATCTCTTTTATATACCATCTTCAATAGAAAAATCCTTGTTTTCTCACAAGGATTCCTCTAGGCTACTATTTCAGAAAAATAATCGTTTGTCAACGAGAAATGGATATGTATTCCAAGATTACACATTCCAAACCTTTATTATGATCCAAATGATCAAGATCCAAAATGGGATTACAAATAACAATCCCCAAAAACAGCCTTTAAAAAATCTCATGATGAACACCTCGTTCATCGGCCCTACTTATCTATAATGAGGGCTGAATCAATCTTTCTACCTTTAAATCTATACTATTTTGTCATCGCATGTTCTACTTTAATACAACGATCCATTATTACAGTATAGTCTTTTTCTTTTAAAAGTTTATATGTATCCTCATCTTGTACTCCTAATTGTGCCCAAAAAACATCTGCATCAATCTCTACAAATTCTTTTGCAACATCCATTAAAAACTCTGAGCGACGAAATACATTTACAATGTCAACGTGTTCCTTAATATCCTTTAGTGAAGAAACTGCCTTTTCTCCGAGCACCTCATCTACTGTCGGATTAACTGGAATAATGCGGTATCCAGCATCTTGCATTGCTTTTGAAACCATATACGATGTACGTTCTGGCTTATCTGATAATCCAACAACCGCAATTATTTTGCTTTTCTTTAACACTTCACCAATTTCCGTACGAGTTGGGTTTTCAATTGTCATAATTAATCCCTCCTATTCCTTTAGTATAGCCGATAAAGAAAGTCTCTTTCAATATGAAAGAGACTTTCTTTTATTTCGATTATTGATTCTTTGTAGCTGAATTATCTGCTAAAGTAGCCGATTCCGTCATTTTTTGACCGTTACGGTAGAATGTAACTTCTACTTTCTCGCCTACTTTTTTCTTTTCATATAAATATTTACGGAATTGAAGAGCATTCTCTACTTTTTGATTATCTAATGCTACTACAATATCATATTGCTCTAAACCAGCTTTTTCAGCTGGTGATATTGGGTAAATTTTACCTAATACAACGCCGTTTGTTACTTCTTTCGGTACTTTCAATTGATTGACTGCATAAGCTTGCACATCTTCTAGTGAAACAACACCTACTCCAAGAGCTGGACGTTTTACTACTCCATCTTTTTCAAGAGATTCAATAACTGGTTTTGCGATGTTAATTGGAATAGCAAATCCAATTCCTTCAACTTCTTGTTGTGCAATTTTACTTGAATTAATCCCAATTATTTCACCATTTTGGTTAAATAATGCACCACCACTATTACCTGGATTAATCGCTGCATCCGTTTGAATAACTTGTGCTTGCCAATCTGGTCGTTTATCCCCATCAATATCAACCGGAATTTCGCGTTCTTTACTACTGATTATACCTTCCGTTACACTTCCATCAAATCCAAGTGGATTACCGATTGCAATGGCTTTTTCACCCGCACGAAGTTTACTTGAATCACCTAAAGTGGCAACTTTATTTACATTAGATCCATCAATTTCAACAACCGCTAAGTCTAACCAAGGGTCCTTACCAACTAATTTCGCATCAACTTGCTTTCCGTCGCTCAGCTTCACAGCAAGTTTATTTGCTCCATCTACTACGTGGTTGTTTGTTACAATATATGCTTTATTTCCTGCTTTTTTATAAATAACACCTGATCCTGAACCGGCTTGTTGTTCTTGACCTGTCGGTTGCATTGCAAATGGATCAACACTTTGTTGCATATTAATAACACCTACAACAACATCTTTCGCCCCTTCAATCATACCAGGTAAATCAGTTTCATTTTTCGCTTTATTTACAACAGGAACTACAGTACCTTCTACTTTTGAATCCGAACTAAATGATGATACTGGCGCTCCATTATTTTGAGCCCATGGCATATATGGTGCTGCAAAACTAATCGAAACCGCTCCGACTACAGCTCCCACTAAACCTGTGAAGAAATAGCCTTTTTTACTACCTGATTTTCTCACTTCTCTCGTTTCACTATGCTCTTCATTTAAATTTGGTCCGTCGTAATATCCCATGTTTTATTTCCCCTCTCTGGTGAATTCGTATTTTCAGTATAGTCACGTTTTGTGTCCTTCTTGTGAACTCATCGTGAAATCCAATTAAAAAAATACACTTATCTAACATTGTAGACAAAAAAAGTATTTTTTGTACATTTTACCTTCAAAAGAGAGTATAAAATTACCATTTCCCTAGGCTAAATTACACAAATCGTTCTAGATTATTCTTCAAATTTATAACCAACTCGAATAACAGTACCGATATGCTTCGCTTTATCTCCTAGCTTATTTCGAAGTTTTTTAATATGGGTATCAACCGTTCGGTCATCACCGTAATAGTCATATCCCCATAACTGGTCTAATAAATGTTGACGTGATAACACAATTCCTTTGTTCTCCATTAAATACACAAGAAGTTCAAATTCTTTATGTGTCAATATAATTTCTTCTCCATCTACTAAAACAGTTCTAGATAGACGATTCACTTCTATTCCAGCTAAAGACATAGCATTTTCTTCCGCTACTCCTACCGCACCATCCGCACGTTTCAATAACGTCTTTGCACGAGCTACTAATACTTTCGGGCTAAATGGTTTCGTTACATACTCGTCTGCACCTAATTCGAAACCTAGCAATGTATCATCCTCATCCGAACGTGCTGTCAACATAATAATTGGTACTGCTGATTCTTTTCTAATTCTTCTACAAACAGACCATCCATCTATTTCCGGTAACATAATATCTAACATAATTAAATCAATTTCATGCTCTGCAAATAACTCTAACGCTTTTTTTCCATCTTCTGCTTCGATTACTTCAAAGCCTTCATTACGAAAATAATCACTAACAATTTCACGTAATCTTCTTTCATCTTCAACAAGCAATACCGTTTTGTTCATATAATCTATCCCGCCTTTTTACTCTTTCAATCGAATAATACGTTGATTGGAGCTTCCGCGAAATGGAAGTGTTAAATCTTTTTCCTCAATTTCAAACCTTCCATCGACTAAAACATCCCCATAATGTAACAACTCTATCATATCATTATTTTGAGAACTCTGTATCTCTTCTAACGTATAACCTGTATACATCCATAGGTTTTTTTTCAAATCTTTCACGATTTTTGCTACCATTTTCACTTCAGCAGCTTGAAAAAATGGATCTCCACCTGAAAATGTTACATCAGTTAATGGATTACTTGCAATCTCTTTCACAATTTCTTCTACTGTCATTTCCGTTCCGTTGCAAATATTCCACGATTTCGGATTGTGGCAACCAACGCAACGATGCGGACAGCCCGCAAAAAACACGACTGTCCGCAATCCTTCTCCATCTACTACACTATCATGAATAATATTCATCACTTTCATTTATGTTTCACCCGATCTATCTCTTCACTACGTTTCGCACTATTCCACTTTGACATATCTCCTACAAGATAGCCTGTTATACGGCGAATTCTTTCTATATTAGCCTCATCTTCATTCCCGCAACTTGGACATTCATTCCCAATAACCCCGTGATAACTACAGCACTTACAACGGTCAACAGGATGATTAATTGAACCGTATCCAACGCCATGTTCTGCCATGGCTTGTACAATTTGTTTTAATGCCTTTTTGTTATGCATTGCTGCTCCGTCTAGTTCAATATAAGTAATATGTCCCCCGTTACATAGAGCATGAAACGGGCCTTCTAAACGGATTTTATTTATCGCTTGAATGTTATAATAAACTGGAATATGGAATGAATTCGTATAGTAATTATGGTTCGTTATACCGCTAATCACGCCAAATTCTTTTCTATCTTTTTTCACAAACTTCCCTGATAATCCTTCTGCTGGAGTTGCAATTACTGAGAAATTCAGTTGATGTTCTTCTGTCGCTTTATCCATTCTATCTCTCATAAAGGAAATAATTTCATACCCAAGTTTCCATGATTCTTCATCTTCCCCATGATGCTTTCCTGTTAAAGCTACTAAACATTCCGCAAGACCGATAAAACCAATACTTAACGTCCCTTGTTTTAAAATCGAGGCTACGGAGTCTTCAGGCTGCAACGTTTCTCCACCACGCCATACACCTTGTGAATATAAAAACTGAAAATCTCTTGCTCGCTTCGTACATTGATACGCAAATCTTTCTAATAACTGCTTAATTCCTAAATCTAAATAATAGTTTAGCGCTTCAAAAAACGCTTCTTTTGAACCACTAATTAACGCTAATTTCACTAAATTAATAGACGTAAATGATAAATTCCCTCTACCAATCGCTGTTTCTCCTCCATGTATATTAGACATAACACGAGTACGACATCCCATGTAACATACTTCACTTTCTGGTCTTCCATCATAATGCACTGCATTAAACGGAGCATCTAAAAATGAAAAGTTAGGGAATAATCGCTCTGCGGTTGTCTCTAATGCTAATTCAAATAAATCGTAGTTCGGATCACTTTCTTCAAAATTCACACCTTTTTTCATCTTGAAAATTTGAATCGGAAAAATCGGTGTCTCTCCTTTACCAAGTCCAGCTTGTGTCGCTTTTAAAAGTTGTTTAATTAACATTCTTCCTTCTTTCGATGTATCTGTTCCATAATTAATAGAAATAAACGGTACTTGTCCTCCGCCCCTACTATGCATACTATTCGAATTATGAACGAAAGCCTCACACGCTTGATACGTATCATTTTCCGTTTCTTTCCATGAAAATTCTTCTATTTGTTCTTTCGTAAGCGGATATGATTGTAATCGTTTTTTATGTCTCTCAATTGTTTTTCGTACATAAGGTGCTAAATCAATATCAAAGAGTGCAAACGATTGACCACCATGCTGCATATTTTGATTCGCTTGAAAAATAATAGACGAAAGAGCCAATGCACTTTTAATGTCTTGCGGTTGTCTCATATGTCCATGTCCAGTATGAAAACCATTAGCAAGCATTTGCGCTAACGGAATTTGTGAACAAGTCGTCGTTCCTGTTGCATAAAAATCTAAATCATGTGGATATAATATATTTTCATTTATCGCTTTTTTCACTTGATCTGACAATAAATTCTCAACAGCATAATATTTTGCACTCTCAGATGCGAACGTTCCCATTACGCCCATTGGAGAGCGGCCGTCTACATTTGCATTTTCTTGCATCAAATCTTGTTCATTGCCGTGGACTATTGTCTCAAACACTTTCATTAATTCTTCTTCTCCACGTGTATTATTTTGTAACATTTATAACCCTCCACCAATATGTTGTTATCTTTTGATTAAAATGTTACTACATATAGTCTTACTGTTTCTGTGAGAAATGTAACATTACTGTGAAATTTTTTTCACGAAATAATGAATTTTTCATTTACAAAAAAGAAATGTGCTCTTTACAAATGTATGGTACAATATACGGGAAAAACTCTTTTTACCCTTTATCAACACATTTGAATAAAGGAGACTGAACTTATGGTTACTACATATCTTTTATTTATCGTTGCCTACTTACTTGGCTCGATTCCATTTGCACTAGTTGTTGGAAAAATCGGCTACGGAATCGATATTCGTGAGCACGGGAGCGGTAATCTAGGCGGAACAAACACATTCCGCACATTAGGGAAAAAAGCAGGTTTTACCGTTACAATTGCTGACATTTTAAAAGGGACATTAGCAACAAGTCTACCAATGATTTTCGGATTAGATATTCATCCACTATGGTTCGGGTTAGCGGCTGTTCTTGGACATGTCTATCCAATCTTCGCGAAATTCCGCGGTGGTAAAGCAGTTGCAACTTCTGCTGGGGTGCTATTATGCTATTCACCAGTTGTTTTTGCAATATTGGCTGTTGTATTTTTCACCCTTTTATTTACAACAAGATACGTATCACTTTCTTCTATGGTAACAGCAGTTGTTGCTGTTATTGCATCCATTGTTAGCGGGGATAAAATCTTCATTATTGCGATGTGTTTATTAGCAGGTATGGTTATTTATAAACACCGTGCAAATATCGGACGAATTATAAATAAAACTGAACCAAAAGCAAACTTTTCAAAAAAGCAAAAATAAGATCGTAACCCACATAACGCAAAAAGAAAACGTGAAGCATATTAATAGCGTCTTTTTGCGTTATTTTTTATACTAAAGAAAAAGCAACATAATTTGGAGGAACTATACATGAATCTTTCCGTAACAAAAGAAGCAGCACAATGGTATAAAACTGAATTAAACTTACAATCAAATGAAACACTACGCTTTTTCGTACAATACGGTGGTTGCAGTACTGTGCAAAAAGGACTTTCTTTAGGTATTCGTAAAGATGATCCTGCACATCCTGCTGTTCAAATTCAAGAAGAAGGTATTAATTTCTTTATTGAAGGCGATGATGAATGGTTCTTCGATGGACATAATTTATCTGTTACACTTAACGAAGGTGACGACTTCCCACAATTTAATTATGAAAAATAAAAAAACGTGGCTTCTGCCACGCTTTTTTATTTTTTCTTAATTTCCTCATATTTCGCATACCACTCAGGATATAACTTTTTAAATGATACAGGGCGGAACCCTTCTTTTTTCGCACAAATATTCGTTGTGCTTGCAGTAATACACAGTTCACCATCACCATTATATATTTCATATCCATATACAACGCGAAGTGGGCTCACAGTATCTACCCATGTTTTTACGCTTGCTTTTTCTCCGTAACGCATCGCTTTACGGTATGAAATTTGTAAATCTAACACAGGAGAAATAATTCCTTCTTTCTCCATTTCAACATATGAAAAACCTAAATCTTGTATAAGTTTCGTGCGACCTAACTCAAGCCACACTAAGTAGTTTGAATGGTAAACAACACCCATTTGATCTGTTTCCGCATAACGGATTTCAACTTCATGTTCTGCTACAAACATATGTATTCGCCTTCTTTCACTTCTGCTACCTTGCATACATTTAATCATAATACAGTGACATCAAAAATAAAATAAAAATAGTGAATCTTTTCCCGAAAGGAGCAAGCATATGATTCAAATTGTAACGGTTCGTAGTGGTGATAGCGTATATAGCTTGGCATCAAAATATGGATCAACACCTGACGAAATAGTAAAAGACAATGGATTAAATCCAGCTGAAACGCTCGTTGTTGGTCAGGCACTTATCGTTAATACGAAAGGGAATAATTATTATGTACAGCCTGGTGACAGCCTATATCGAATCTCTCAAACATATAATGTCCCCCTCGCTAGTTTAGCTAAAGTTAATAATTTATCTTTAAAATCTATTCTCCATGTCGGACAACAATTATACGTACCAAAAGGTACAAAACGAACTGTAGAATCCATCGCTTATTTACAGCCTTCCACTATACCGATTAAAGAGAGTTTAGTTAATGCTACACGTGCCATCAATCCATTTTTAACATACTTAGCTTATTTTAGTTTTGAGGCAAAAAGAGATGGCACATTAAAAGAACCTACTGAAACAGCTAAAATCGCTAATATTGCAACGCAGGGTAAAACAATCCCTATGCTCGTTATTACAAATATTGAAAATGGTAATTTCAGTGCCGATCTAACATCGGTTATTTTACGCGACGCAACGATTCAAAACAAATTTATTACTAACATTTTGCAAACAGCTCAAAAATATGGCATGCGAGACATTCATTTCGATTTCGAGAGTGTAGCACCTGAAGACCGCGAGGCGTATAATCGCTTTTTACGAAATGTAAAAACACGCTTACCTAGCGGGTACACATTGAGCACAACTCTCGTACCGAAAACAAGTTCAAATCAAAAGGGAAAATTTTTCGAAGCTCACGATTATAAAGCGCAAGGGCAAATTGTTGATTTCGTCGTCATTATGACATATGACTGGGGATGGCAGGGCGGGCCACCGATGGCGATTTCTCCTATCGGTCCGGTGAAAGAAGTACTTCAATATGCAAAATCTCAAATGCCTCCCCAAAAAATTATGATGGGGCAAAATTTATACGGGTTTGATTGGAAGCTTCCATTTAAACAAGGAAATCCACCCGCAAAAGCAATTAGCTCTGTCGCAGCTGTTACACTAGCTCGTAAATATAATGTCCCTATTCGTTATGATTTCACAGCCCAAGCTCCTCATTTTAATTATTTTGATGAAAACGGCGTGCAACACGAAGTTTGGTTTGAAGATTCACGGTCTGTTCAAAGTAAATTCAATTTAATGAAAGAACAAGGTATAGGTGGTATTAGTTACTGGAAAATCGGTTTACCATTCCCACAAAATTGGCGTTTACTTGTTGAAAACTTTACGATTACGAAAAAGGGCTGACAAAAGTCAGCCCTTTTTTTCATATTACTGCTAAAAACTCATCTTTCATTTCCTCACAAAAAAGAAGAATGATAACATTCTCCTTTTTAACCGTTATCAACAATCGGTTGTTTACCTGTTTGATCTTGCATTTGCTTTCCTTTATTTCCACCAGCTTTTTTCGATTGTGTTCCAATATGATTTGGTGCAAAGTCTTTTGAATTTTTTTTCGGATTACCCATTACTATCGCCTCCTTAACACTAGTATCGTACTAGTGTTAAGAATTATTCAGCTTGCTTAAAAAGTTTCATTTCATAACGTTTTTCAATGCGCTCTTCAATGCGATCAATTGCATCACGATCGCTTAATAATTGTTGTTTATTTTCATTTACAAGTTCTTCAAACGATTTACGGCGACTTCTTCTCATGTTGCTCACCCTCTCTCCTTCGCTTTCTTATTACATAGTATGAGCAAACGAAAAACTCTTTAATCAGATTTGTAAGAAAATTTTATGTTTTAGTACTCCTAAAAAAACTCCGTGTACAATATATTGCACACGGAGTTTTTTATACCATAATATTTAAATACTCTTTCAACTTTTCATCTGCATCCATTTCATTTTCTTTATAATCATGAAGCGCCTGTAATACAAAATCATACTGTTCTAAAATATAACTTTCTAATCTCATAACATCCTCTAAGCTATTAAGCATAATTCTCGTATTACCAACTTCACTTTTTAACGCTGGTTCACATTTTAAGCTTGTACATATTTCTTTCACATCTTCTTCTAATATCTCTGTTAATATATATTTCTTTCGCCCTTTTACCTTTACTCTCATAACTGGATAAAAAGCTTTTATATCTAAATAACTTCCTACGTTCATACAACGTAGCCATTCTACATTACGTTTATTACATGCAAGTATTTCTTTCACCGCTTCATATACCGCAGTTTCATCAAGCATAACCTTATTTACTTTTCGTTTCCCTTCTTCTTCAATAGCTGCACACTTTTGATAAACAGCAGCACACGTAATGCAATCGTCAAATGCATTATGAGAGCTTAAACGAATTCCAAGCATTCGCTTTAACGTTTCAAGTTTATGATTAGGCGCATGCTTCATGTATTTCTTCGCTAAAAATACAGTATCAATTACTTTATTTTTAGGTTCAGGCAACCCAAGCATATTTACATTACTTTTCAAAAAGCGCATATCAAAAGAAGCATTATGGGCCACAATAACATTTGTATGTAAAAATGCTAAAAATAAAGGTAATACCTCTTCAATCGTCGGTGCATCTGAAACACGATAATTGGTAATACCGGTTAAACTTGTTATTCGGTCCGGAATTGGCCGCTCTGGATTCACGTATGAAACAAATTGATCTACCAGTTCATGATTACGATATTTCACCGCTGCAACTTGAATAATTTTATCATTATAAGGGTTAAATCCTGTTGTTTCAAAATCAATTACAACATAATCTAACGGTAAGGATACATTCCCCACTCCATACACTCCTTTATCTCTAAACGATTATATTTCTTACATCATATCATGAAGTTATTACTACTTGAAAAAGAAAAGGCAGAAATGGGAACTCTCCACCTCTACCTTTTCACCATTATTTTAATTTAGCAACCCTTTTCTCCATCTCTTTTTGCGTCATCGGCCCAATAAACTTATCTTGAATGACACCTTTTGTATCTATAAAATACGAAGTTGGAATCGTAATTACTTTATACGCTGTTGTCACATCAATGTTCTTGTCCAATAAAATAGGAAAAGTAATTCCTTTTTCTTTAGCAAAATTGCTTACCTTTTCTGCCCCCCCACCTTTTTCTGAAGGCGTATAGTTGATTGCTAAAATTTCTACGTTTTCTTTATGTTCTTTATAGAAAGCCTCCATATCCGGCATTTCTTGTTGGCAAGGTCCACACCACGTTGCCCAAAAGTTTAAAATCACTTTCTTTCCTTTTAAATCTGATAGCTTTACATTCGTTCCATCTAACTTCGTTAATTCGAAGTCTGGCGCACTCTTCCCTATTTCAATACCATTCCTTGCGATAATCTCTTTCATCGCAGCTTCACTTTTTTCTTGCTTCACTTTTACCGCCTGCTCTTTATTACCAAACTGTTCATAAGCTGCATATCCCGCTAAACAAAGTAACACTACAATAATCGTAAGCTTCCGCCACATTTTATATCACCCTAACGTATTATCTTCTTTTAACACATTCATCAAAATACTATATACCTTATTTTAGCTTATACGGACAAGCTTGGAAATATTCAGAGTCGAAATAATCAGAATTTTCATAACCGAGATGAAATATTTACCTTTTTATCATATAATTAGAAATATATGTAATGTTTCACAATGAAAGGAGCTCCTATGAATTTATTTGAAAAAGTACTTCTATATATTCTTAGTTTTATATTTTCCCCAATCGGTATTATCACATGGATCATCTCACTATTCAGTAAAGACCCTGAGAAAAAACAAGTTGGTCGTATTTGTCTCTATATCGCTTTAATTTCATTTATCCTGTTAGCAGGCCTCGGTGTTCTTACTTTCTTCACGACGACCACCATCACTACTACAGAATAATTATAGAAAGGATGACTGTTTTGGGAGAACATCCAATTTACAAAGAACTTCGATATATACGAATATATTTAGTTGTTTTAGTGATTGTTCTTTTATTTTTTAACGGCAAACAAGTCGTTGAAATTTCTACAAATCATGATTCCATAGAAAATGTTCCCACCAGTAATATGACACAAATTGCGGAAAATACATTCGCTATTCAAGAATATAATCCATTACTAAGTAGCGAACATACAATTAAGATTTTCAAATATAATCCAGATACAAATCAACTTACTCTCGTCAAAGAAGTTAATTCTAGTGATCCGAATTCTTATACTTATCAACTTAATGAGAACGAATAAAGTGAAACTTTAATCAGCCCTCACCAATCGGGCTGCCCGGCAAATAGCGGAATAAAGATAAGGGCATTACATATCTCTTATCTTTTTGTTTGCAACTCTTTGTACAATGAGTTGCAATTTAATAATTCTCTAGGATTCCCACATTCCACAATAGTCCCATTCTTTATGACAACAACACAATCTGCTATCATCGCTCTCTCTACATCATGTGTTGCCACAATTCTCGTTACATTTCTCCCTATCCCTTCAATTATATTCCAAACCAGTTCTTGATTGCCTGGATCTAACCCAGCCGTCGGTTCATCTAAAATAATAAGAGTTGGATGTGATACAATCGCTCGCAATAATGCGAGACGTTTTCTTTCGCCTCCTGAAAGCTCTTCACCGCTTTTATGTAGCACAGTTTGACTCCCTTCAGGTAACCCTCTAATAATCGGCGTTACATTTATAAGTTCACTATTTTTTTCTAACTGATTTTCTAAACACTCTTCCCCGAAATACATATTCTCTGTTACCGTCGTTCGGAAAAAACGTGGTTCTTGCCAAACTGTAGTCATACGAGCTTCATTACCATAATAAGCAATGCTACCGTTAGATGGTTTATACAAGCCCGTTATTAACTTTAAAAGCGTTGTTTTTCCTGCACCGCTTTCTCCCACAATAATAACGAGTTCACCAGGACGAATTTGCAAATCAATATTACGAATTCTGCATTTCTCTTCGTCATTCTCCTGAAATGAAACATTTGTTATCCTGATACCCATCGCTCTTTCTACATTGTTATCTGCTGCTCGTTTATTTAAAAAGCAAAAAGTTCTATTTGCCGAAGCGACTGCAACTTGTGTCATTATTAATAAATCGCCTACATAACGGACAGGGAAAAAGAGCATCTCAATTGTCGCTAACACTGCAATGAGTGAACCAACTTCTATTTCTCCCCTCATTATTTTTTGTGCACCTATAATGAGAACAAGGATATATGCTCCTGTTTCAATCACCGTTCCAACTACTCCAATACAATGTTGCATCATCGTCTTCTTTACTTCCGATTTATACGATTGTGCCGTTACTCTTTTAAATAAGCGAATTGCCCATTTTTCTTTTTGTAAACTACGTAAATCTTGTACTCCTTTTACAAACTGTGACACCATCTCTACGACACTTGACTGATTTTTTTGAGCAATGCTTGCGATATTTCTTACCTTTTCCCCAAACAACATCGGAACTGTTGCACTTAAAAATAAAAACGGAGTTATCCACAATATGAACTGTATATCTATATGTTGTAGTGCTATGAACGCACCTATAAATTGCGCAATGGCATGTATATATTCTATTAATATAGAACTATATAACCTAATCCAATTCGGAATATCAGATACAACTAGCGTCTCTAACTCTCCTTGTTTAATTTTCTCACTCTCTTCAAACGGTAATAGGAAAAAATGGCGCAATACATCTATACGCTTCTCTCGTAATATTCGCTGACTCGCTTTTGAGCTTATATAATCAAATGAGAGGTTGTTCACCCACATCAACAAGCGGCAAACTGTAAACAAAGTAATGTAAAAATATGCTCCCTTCAACTCCCGTTGAATCAAATTATCTACAATTAGTCCCATGAATAGTGGCCGAGATAAATTTAAAATCGCTGCAAAAAGCCCACTACATACAGCTGCTATTACTAATATTTTTTCTTTCTGTAACGGTAACAAAATTCTTTTATATTCTTTCATGACGTTTCCTCCATTTTTTCACAGTAAAAAGAAAGGGATGAAACCAAATGGTTTCATCCCTTTCCATAAAATAAGGAAGCTAACAGTTGTTAGCTTCCTTCTCGTTCATTTCAATTATTTAGTTTGACACTTTTGACTCTTCAATTTTCTCACGAAGAACCATTTGCAGAATACCACCGTGACGGTAGTAATCAATTTCAACTTCACTATCGAAACGAGCTACTACTTCAAATTGTTTTTCGTTGCCATCTAAATCAGTTGCAACTACTTTTACAAGATCACGTGGTCTAACTGATTTGTCGATTTGAATTTCAAATGACTCGTTACCAACAAGACCTAACGTTTCAGCACTTTCGCCATCTTTAAATTGAAGTGGTAATACACCCATTAACACTAAGTTACTGCGGTGAATACGTTCGAAGCTTTCTGCGATTACTGCTTTAATACCTAATAAGTTAGTACCTTTCGCAGCCCAGTCACGAGAACTTCCCATACCATAATCTTTACCAGCAACAACTAGAAGACCTGTGCCATCTTCTTTATATTTCATAGCAGCATCATAGATTGATGTTACTTCACCAGTCGGCCAGTATGTTGTATATCCGCCTTCTGTTCCTGGTGCAATTTGGTTTTTAATACGGATGTTCGCGAATGTACCACGCATCATAACTTCATGGTTACCACGACGAGAACCGTAAGAGTTAAAGTCAACTGGTTGTACGCCGTTTTCTAATAAGTAGCGTCCAGCTGGTGTGTGCTTACCGATTGAACCTGCTGGTGAAATGTGGTCTGTCGTTACAGAGTCACCAAATTTACCAACTACGCGTAAGCCTGATAACGTTTCAACTTCACCTGGTTCTTTAGATAAACCTTCAAAGAATGGTGGGTTTTGAATGTATGTTGAATCATTATCCCAAGTATATAAAGCTTCGTTTGAAGTTTGGATTTCATTCCAACGCTCATTGCTATTAAATACTTGTGCATATTCTTTCTTGAACAGCTCAGATGTAACAACGCTTTGAACTACATCTTCAATTTCTTTAGCTGATGGCCAAATATCGTTGAAGTAAACAGCATTACCATTTGCATCTTTACCGATTTCATCATTTTTCAGGTCAATATCAACAGTACCTGCAAGTGCATATGCCACAACAAGTGGTGGTGATGCTAAGTAGTTCGCTTTTACAAGTGGATGAATACGACCTTCAAAGTTACGGTTACCAGATAAAACAGATGTTACTAATAAGTCGTTTGCTGCGATTGCTTCTTCTAATTCTGGCGCTAATGGACCAGAGTTACCGATACAAGTCGTACAGCCGTAACCAACTGTTTGGAAACCTAATTGGTCTAAATATGTTGTTAAACCTGATTTATCTAAGTACTCAGTAACAACTTTAGATCCTGGTGCTAATGATGTTTTTACGTACTCAGGTACTACAAGTCCTTTTTCAATTGCTTTCTTCGCAACTAGACCTGCTCCAATTAATACGTATGGGTTTGATGTATTTGTACAGCTTGTAATTGCTGCGATTGCAATTGCACCTGTTTTCATCGTTACTTCTTTATCTTCTAATGTAACCTTCACTTCTTTATCGAACTCTTGCTCATTAAATCCAAGTCCTTGTGTTCCAACTGGTGCTACAACAGCTTTGTGGAACGCATCTTTCATATCTGAAAGTGGAATTAAATCTTGTGGGCGTTTCGGTCCAGAAAGGTTAGATTCAATTGTATTTAAATCAATTTCAACAAGATCAGTGTAAATTGGATCTTTGCTGTCTGCTGTATAGAATAAGCCGTTCGCTTTACAGTATTCTTCAACAACGCGAATTTGTTCTTCATCTCTACCTGTTAAACGTAAGTATTCTAATGAAATATCATCGATTGGGAAGAATCCACAAGTTGCGCCATATTCTGGTGCCATGTTTGAAATTGTTGCACGGTCAGCTAAAGGCATGCTCTTTAGTCCATTACCGAAGAACTCAACGAATTTACCAACTACACCTTTTTGACGTAATACTTGTGTTACTTTTAATGCAACGTCAGTTGCTGTAGTACCACTTGGAAGTGTACCAGTTAATTTTACACCGATTACTTCAGGTACTGGGAAGTATGAAGGCTGTCCAAGCATTCCTGCTTCTGCTTCAATACCACCAACGCCCCAACCAAGAACGCCGATACCGTTAATCATTGTTGTATGTGAGTCTGTTCCAACTAATGAATCTGGGTATGCAACTAAGTCACCTTCAGCATTTTTCACCGCGTGAACAACTGGTGCTAAATATTCAAGGTTTACTTGGTGTACAATACCTGTAGCTGGTGGAACTGCGCGGTAGTTATCAAATGATTTCTGTGCCCAGCTTAAAAATTTATAACGTTCTTCATTACGTTTAAACTCTAAGTCCATGTTGAATGCAAGCGCGTCTGCCGTACCCGCTCTATCAACCTGTACAGAGTGATCGATTACAAGGTCTACAGTAATTTCCGGATTAATTTTATCAGGATCCCCACCCATGTCTGCCATTGCTTTACGAAGCGAAGCCAAATCAACAACAGCTGGAACACCAGTGAAATCTTGTAAAATTACACGAGATGGTTTAAATGGAACATCGATATCTTGCACATCTTTCGTTCCCCATTTCGCTAAATTTGTAACATGCTCTTCTGTGATTACACGTCCGTCTACTTGACGAAGTACTGATTCAAGTAAAACTTTCACGGAATATGGTAATTGAGATACGTTGCCAACCCCTGCGTTTTCAAGCGCTTTCAAATCATAATAATGATACGTTTTTCCATCTACTTCAAAAGTTGCGCGTGATTGAAATGGATTATGTTTGACCATTATGTTTCCCCCCTGTTAAACGTGACTAAGTTGTCTGAATATAAAATGTAGACAAACTTTTCAATACCTTACGATAATATCTTATTACAACTTTCTAAATAAGTAAATAATAAGAAACTTATAGATTATCATAAGTTTTCTTTATGTTTCTAAATTTGAATAGTGTTCATGTTCCTTATGAATACTATTACCATAAAGTAAAGTGCTCTATTAGCGCTTTCTTTACAGTTCATACATACTATGAACTGCTCATCATGCAACTTACAAAAAAAGTTATAGAGGTGAAATAAAATGGGTAAAAGAAAAGCAAATCATACTATTTCAGGAATGAATGCGGCATCTGCACAAGGACAAGGTGCTGGTTATAACGAAGAGTTTGCAAATGAAAACTTAACTGCTGCAGAACGACAAAATAATAAGAAACGCAAAAAGAACCAGTAACGAAAAATCCCAAAAGGAGCATTCACCTTTTGGGATTTTTTCTAATGTTTATAACGTAACAATTCCGAAACCGTTACAAATCGATAGCCCTGCTTTTTCAGTTCAGGTAAAATTTTTGCTAGCGCTGCTACTGTTTGACTACGATTATTTCCACCATCATGTAACAATACAATATCACCACTTTTTGCATTTTTCACTACATGATTTACAATGGATTCAACCCCTGGATTTGCCCAATCACGTGGATCTTGATGCCACGACCATAGAACAGTTTGATAACCAGCTTCTTTCGCTGTTTTAAATACAGCATCGTTAATATATCCACCCGGTGGACGGAATAGCAAAGGTTCTTTCACCCATTTTTCGAAAAATTTCTTTCCATCTAAAATATCATTTTCTAATTTTTCATCTGATGAATTACTCGCATACAAATGATTCATCGTATGATTTCCAATTTCATGTCCCTCTTTTAACACTTGTTTCACTAAATATGGATTACGCTGAACCCGAAATCCAATCATAAAAAATGTCGCTTCTGCTTTATATTGACGTAATAAATTTAAAATTTGTGGTGTATAAGTTGGATCCGGTCCATCATCAAATGTAATAGCAATAATCTTTTCATTATTAGGTACTTCCCATGTTACATAGCCAGTTGGTTCTAGCTCTTTTCTGAGCAACATTTTCGCTTCCACTTTTTCAACTTGAAATATATGTACTGCGCATAATAAAGAAAAAACGAGTAGAAAAATTTTCTGTTTTAGCATAATATTCGTTAAAGTAATGAGGTTGTCGAATACACAACAACCTCATTTACTTTTCTAATTGATCTACATGCTGCATAATATTTTGAAGGTTATTTTCGTATTGCTCAAGTTGTGGGCGTTGTGTTTCTGAAGCTACTTCTAGTGCATTTTGAATTTGTTCATACGCTTCCTGAACCTCTTGGCGTAATTCTTTTAAATCATGACCGTAGTTTGGATCATTTTTTACAATGTTGTTAAATGCATTTTCTGCTTGTGTAACACCTTGCTGAGCTGCTTGAAACGCTTGTTGTTTATCTTTATGATATGGCATTATATAATCCCCTTTCCATAATAGTTAGTCCCATTTATCTTTACCTTTTTTTCTAAAAACATTCTCGTATAAATTTGCAAACTTCTCTCATTCTAAAGAGGAAGAGGAGGTGTCACATACAATGGGAAAAAACAATCGTGAAGCGAAAGAAAAAAAAGGACAACCTGAACCATTAAGCGGATCTCATAAAGTAAAAAACCGTAACCATTCACGCCAAAAACATCATGCGCATCATGATATGTAAAACAAAAAGTGCACACTAGCTATCTTTTCCACATACAATGTTTATATTTTCCCATTTATTCTTCACCCCTACTTCATTCATGCATAACATAGTATGAATTGAGATTTCACGGAGGGTGTCTTACATGGGCAAGAAAAAGAAGGATTGTCTTTTTCATGTTGATGGTTTCGAAGAATGGATGGATCAATTTTGTTCTGACTCTTGTAGTAACTTTAGTTTCCCAAATCAAATTCATATTGACCTTTGCGAAACGGAACAAGAATACATTTTGGAAACAGATGTACCAAATGTAACTGAACAAAATGTAGTCATTAAAAAGATGAAGACAGGCCTAACCATTTGCATACTTCATAATAATATTTCTTTACAGCGGATCATTCCTTTACCCGATAATATTATTTATAAGAAGATGCTAGCCTGCTTAGAAAATGGATATTTAGCCATTCATATTTCCAAAAATGAAGTTGCTGATAAGCATGAAAAGAAAGTTCTTTTTTCAAATTAAGAGTTAATATAATACACACTAAGCCCCAGTTGGTTACTGGGGCTTATGTTATTTCGCATGCATTTCTATATTAGAATTTCTATCATATCTTTTTTTCGATAAACCTTTTGTAACTAAAAGCACAGGAAATGCCACAGTTGAAAATATAGCTAGTGCTGAAAATATTGCAAACCCATTTTGGTACCCGTAGTAATCGAGAAGTACTCCTCCAAACCACGGACCTATTACTGCTCCAATTCCCGAAAAACCCATCGCACCGAAGTATGTTCCTTTTAGATGCGCAACAGCAATATCATCAATAAATACATCCGTCATTGAAAACATTAAGACTTCTCCAATTGTAAAAATAATTGTACAGACGGCAGCACCTAGCATAGATTCTACTACTCCAAATCCAAACAATCCTCCGCTCACAAATAAAGTTCCAACCATAATGGATGCTAATGGTGTGTATTTTTTGCACATTTGAATAACAGGGTATTGGATAATCACTACAACAATTGCATTTAAAGCGAGCATATATGAGAATAGCTTCACTCCATCCTCAAATATATGTGCATTTGCAAAATATTGAGATACTGTCGTCGTTAAATGTGAAAAACCGCAATTACTCAAAATAATACCGACTAAAGCAACTAAAAATACTATATCTTTTCGCAATATACGCATTGCATTTAACATTGTAACAGGTTTTTCTGTACTCACTTTCTTTTTTTCCATTGGATACTTCTTAAATTGGAACGCTAATATAGCTGTATATAGAATATATACCCCAGCTGCTACTAAAAAAGGAATTGTTGATTTTGCACTTCCAATCTGTAATCCAACAATTGGTCCAATAGCAACTCCAACATTTATTGCACCGTATCGTAAGTTATAGACGAGTAACCGATACTCAGGCTTTGTTAAATCTGATAATAATGCTCTTGATGTTGGCTCAAAAAACGACCTACATAATCCATTTAAAGCGTTTAATAAAAAGAAAATTAAAACATGATCCGCAAGTGAAAAACCTATAAACACAAAAATCCAAACGATCATGGACCAGAGCATAATCGTTTTCCGGCCAAATCGATCTGATAAATTCCCTCCGATAAAACTAGCAAAAACACCAACAAGTGCACTCGTTCCGATAATAGCACCAGTCATTCCAGCTGATACACCTTTAACAGTCGTTAAATAAATCGCTAAAAAAGGGATACTCATTGAAGTTGCAAACCTAGCAAACAATGTCCCTAAAATAATACTCATTCCAAGCGGATGAATATGCTGTAACTTCCCCTTCATCGTTAAACCTACTCTCT
Organism: Bacillus sp. PK3-067; assembly: GCF_056738645.1. Taxonomy (NCBI): domain Bacteria; kingdom Bacillati; phylum Bacillota; class Bacilli; order Caryophanales; family Bacillaceae; genus Bacillus; species Bacillus sp. PK3-067. Next base: position 3,622,361 of record NZ_CP096490.1, read on the forward strand.
CTATTTTCACAAAAAAAGAAAGCAAAGGATCTGCTTTCTTTTCCTTTTTCTATACTTGAGCTGTTGATACCCGAGTTGTTCTCGTTATGTCCATATCAATTCCATATGTGAACTGTAATTCTTTACACACATCTTTAATTAAGATTGCGACATTATACTTTTCATTAAATTGTAAAACTATGTTTTCTACTTCTTCATATGTATACTTATATTCCCCTGTAATGACACTTTTTAGATCAAAGCATTCGTTAATACAAAGTTGTACAAGTAGCTGGTCATATTTCTCTATTACATCTTCTTTCTTCCAAAGTAACTCTTTTACATATAATCGATCAAACTTCACACTTTCTCGATTACAATCCGTTAAAATCCGGGTCATTTCGTTTAATTCTCGATATAATTCGGAAATATTTCTACTTAAACTAAGCAGTTTATCTACGCCGTTTTCATATAACATATTCATTCCACCCCCGCATTTTCTTTTTCTTATTATAGCAAGAAAATTCTAAAAATAGTTTCTTTCTTCTGAAATATTAGGAAACTAATTTCAATTGCTTTACAATGAAACTAGTTAATGCGAGAGGAGAAAGAAAATTGGAGCACAAATTATATTACACTGACGCTTATAAGCAAGACTTTACTACTAAAATTATAAAGCAAGATTATGATAAAGGCGGTAACTTATACGTTGTTTTGAATGAAACAGCATTTTATCCGACAGGTGGCGGACAACCATATGATACTGGTACATTAAATGATATCAATGTAATCAATGTAGAAGAGATAAACGGAGAAATTCGTCATTACATTGCAGAACAATTACATACAGAAGACGTAGAAGGTAAAATCAATTGGGAGCGCCGTTTTGATCATATGCAGCAACATGCGGCTCAGCACATTTTATCTGCTGCCTTTTGGGACCATTTTAACATGCCTACAATTGGATTCCATCTTGGTAAAGAAACAGTAACAATTGATTTAGAAACAGAAAATCTTCATGCAGAAACGGTTGAAAAAGCAATACAAATTGCAAACAAAATTGTTTTTGAAAACCATCCAATCCGCATCCAGTGGATGAACTTAGAAGAAGCGAAAACGTTGCCCCTTCGTAAAGAACCGACTATGACAGAAAATATACGCGTTGTTATGATCGAAAACTTTGATTATAACGGCTGTGGCGGAACACACCCGAAACGTACTGGTGAAGTAGGTCCTATTCAAGTTCTTAGCTGGGAACGCAATAAAGGTGGCATACGACTAACGTTTATCGCTGGCTGGCGCACACTTAAATTAATAGGGCAGCAACAACAAATTATGAAGAATGTCTCCAAACAATTAAACAGTAGCGAAACTGATATTCCAACAAAAGTGGCGCAACTGCTTACTTCTCAAAAAGAAAACGAAAAAGCAATACAAACAATGAATGAAAAATTATTATTTGCAGAGGCAAATGAACTACTTCAACACCCTACGGAAATACATGCCGGCATACTTATTTCTAAAGTATTTACAAATCGTTCTATGCAAGAAATCGCAAAGCTTTCCGCTATTATTACAGAACAACAAGAGCATGCAATTACGTATTTCGTCATCGAAAATGATGACAAACTACAATGTATTCTCGCTTGCGGAAAATCAGTATCACTCGATATGAATGCTCTTTTAAAAGACGCTCTTCCTACAATCGAAGGAAAAGGTGGCGGAAATAAGAAGAGTGCTCGCGGTGGCGGGAAAGCAATTATGAGCGGAGATGAATTTTTAAATCAGCTTGTTTCTTCTTTACAGTCAACAGTTTAAAACATGTTATGAAGGATAGCGAACGGCTATCCTTCCCCTATATTTACAGACCTATATTTTGTTTCAAACCTTGATAACTCCCTGCATTTACAAAACCTTCACTTATAAGATTGATAAAAGTTTCCGAAAAACCATAATGACTTAAATCTTTAATCGGCACCATTTGCACATCATGAATTGGATTATGATCAAACTCGTTAGAAGGTAGCATAATTTCACCTTCAATCCTTTTAAGCAAAAACGTTATATGTAATAAAGACGGGCGAGCATCTGGTTTATCACAAACATAGAGTAGCTTCTGAATGTTAACTTCTAACCCTGTCTCTTCTCTCATTTCTCGAATCATTGCTTCCTCTAACGTTTCGCCATTCTCTGCTCTTCCTCCAGGTAAAGACCAATTTCGATTAGCCACTTTTTGCTTTACTAGCAATACCTTTTCATCTTCAATTAAAATTCCTGTAACACGAACTTGCATTACATTTTCCATATGCAATCTCCTCTTCCCATTATATTTACAAATTAACCCTCCCATAAAAAGAACATATGTTTTATAATTGAAGAAAATTATGGAAGAAAGTAGTTGTTACATTCATGCGTCCACCTTTAACAAAGTCTATAGCAATTGAAGATTTCCAAAACTATTATTGGCTAAAAGCAGAACTCCAAACATTTTGTCGTGAGAATGGGTTGCCAGCTAGTGGCTCTAAGATCGAAATAACCGATTGTATCTCACATTATTTAACTACTGGTAAAATATTAAAAAACAGCTCTGTTCAAAAGGTGAGTAAAGCTTCCCTATCCTATAAAGACCTTTCTCTTCAAACGATTATTACTAACAATCACCGCTGTAGCGAAGATGTTCGTGCTTTTTTCAAAGAAAAAATCGGAACAAACTTCAGCTTTACAGTAGCTCTTCAAAAATTTTTCAAAGAGAATGTTGGAAAAACATATGAAGACGCGATAGCTTTTTGGCATGAAGAAAACGAACGAAAAAAAGACCCTACATACAAAACAACTATCGGTGCACAATTTGAATACAATCGCTTTACTCGTGACTTTTTCGAAGATCCAAATAATAAAGGGAAAGCAAAAGCTGATGCGATTGCTGCTTGGAACGAAATGAAAGCGAAGCCTGGTAGTAATGTTTATGTTCCTCAAAAAGTAGAAAACTAGTTACCTCGCTAGTCTTCTATTTTCTCAAATAATAGCGCCATCCCTATCCCGCCTCCAATTCCTAATGTAGCAATTCCATATTTCATAGACTCTCTTTGAGCCTGATAAAACAAACGTGTTACAAGCATAGCACCAGATGCACCGTACGGATGACCGAGCGCAATTGCTCCACCATTTACATTTACTTTTTCGTACGGAATTTGTAACTCTTTTGCGCAAGCAACAACTTTTGAGGCGAATGCTTCATTTATTTCAAAATAATCGATGTCCTCTACTTTTACATTCATTTCGTTTAATAATTTGTTCACCGCAAATATCGGACCAGTCCCTGGAAGCTTGGGATCCACTCCCACTACAGCACTACGAACGAAACGAAGGACAGGTTTATAACCTAACTTTCGAGCTTGTCCCTCTTCCATTACAAGAACAGCACATGCCCCATCATTTACACCACATGAATTACCTGCCGTCACTGTTCCATTTTGTAAAAATGCGGGCTTTGTTCTTTTAATGATTCGTTCATAATTCATTTCTGGCTTTATAGATTCATCTAATAATCCATTAAAAGAAAATATTTCATCATGTATATATCCTTTTTCTAACGCTTGCAGTGTCCGCTTATAACTAAGACAAGCATACTCGTCTTGCATTTCTCTCGTTATATTATAACGCTCCGCAACATATTCAGCCGCTACTCCCATGTCAGGATCACCAATTGTTTCAGGTGAAAATCGTGCTCTTTTTTGAAAAGGTGACGTACTTGTACTCTCTACTCCCCCGGCGATATAACACTTACCTGCTCCGCCTTGAATGAGATGACACGCAGTTCGAATTGCTTCTAAACCAGCACCACATTGCCGATCAATCGTTACACCAGGAATATGATAGCCAAGTCCCGCCTCTAAAGCAGATAGTCTCGCAACATTCCCTCCTGGCCCAACAACATTACCTAATATGACATCATCTATTTCCCTCTCAATCCCTTTACTTAAAAACGTAAGAAGCAGCGTTGTTAATTGCTGAACTTCATACTCTTTTAACATCCCATTCTTCTTACCAATAGGTGTTCTTTTCGCCTCTACAATGACTGCTCTATTCATATATTTTCTCCCGGTTTTCAATCATACTTTTTGCTTCCATACGAGCGATTTTCCCACTATTTGTATAAGGTATTCCATCTACAAAATGCCATTCTTTCGGTATTTTAAAAGAGGATAATCTCTGTAAGCAAAAACTCTTTAATTGTTGTTTCGTAGCACTTCCTTTTACGATCGCGACGGGCTTTTCACCCCAGTAACTATCTTTCACACCAATTACAACTATTTCATCAACAGCTGGGTGTTCATGTAATACACTTTCTATTTTTTCTGGATAAATATTGATTCCTCCAAATAAAATCATATTCTTCTCTCTACCAACAATATATATAAAGCCTTCTTCATCTTCATAGCCTACATCTCGCACTGTCATCCAACCTTCTGCATTCAACTCCCGTGTTAAAACCCCATCTATTATGTATCCCATAAAAAACTGATCACTTTTCACATAAACAGTTCCTATTTCACCTTTTTGTACTTCTTCGCCTGCTTCATTACATATTCGAACTTGCACATTATGACAAGGTTTTCCTACTGAATTTGGCCTTCTTTCGCTTTCTGCATCGACTAGTGCTGTTACAAAACTTAACTCTGATGCACCATAAAATTCATATCTTTTCGCATAAGGAAATATATTCTTTATTTTTTCTTTCGCTTCAGCTTCCCATTTCGCTCCTGATGAAATAATTTTCATTTTATTTTCTATTAATCTATTTTCTTTATATAAAGATTCAAGCATTGTCGGAACTGTATACATAACCGATATATTTTCAGTTTCTAACTTATCTAATACTTGATTCGGAATGAACTTTCTCATAATGTGCACTGTTTGTCCTACATATAATGCACTTATTGCCCCGTATAAGAAAAGAGAATGAACGAGCGTCCCAGCTATTAAAATTGAATCCTCCCTTTTCATATGAAAGTCATGTACATTACAATCAAAACTATGAACCCACGATTGCTGTGCACGTAAAAATGCTTTTGCTGTTCCTGTTGATCCTGATGTAAATCCCATATAAAAAGGAGCATGTTGTACACTTTCTACAGTGGAATATGTAGGAAGATATTTCTCTATCATTCTTTTCCACTCATCAATTTCAATTACTCTTCCTTCTTCATCCAATAGATCATTCACCTTATATCGTTCTGTCACAATCATATCCGGATTACTAATTTCAATTCTTTCTCTGAGCTCATCTTGTTTCCACTTTATATCTAACGGAACACAAACCCACCCGGCCATAGCGGCACCAGAAAATAGTTGTAAAAACTCTATACGATTTTCTAATAGGATTGCTATCGTTTTATTCTTCGATTTTTTTTCATTTAACCAGCTTGCTACTTTACAAACTGATTCAAACCACTCTTTATATGTTAAAACTCTATCATTTTCCTTTATCGCTATTTTATTTGGTTGTAAAGAGGCATGCTTTTTATATTCTTTTGTAATCCCCATATGAGACGTCCTTTCTTTACAATAATAATAAAAAGAAACACGCAATTAACGTGTTTCTTCCCTTTATCATCCCGCATTTGTATATTTTCCATTCTTTAAAGCGGGCGTAATAATATGTTTCAATGAACGATGTAATTTTGTTACGAGAACTGCCGCAATAATTGCTTTTATACAATCCCCTGGTAAAAACACAGCACTCACTTTCATTGTCTCCCATACAGAAACATCCATTAAGAACGCTTGTACAGTAATACCAAATACATAAACTACGAAAATACCACCAATTATATTAATACATAATACTTTTATAATAGAAACTTCACGTAAACGCTCAATTAAATAACCAATAACAAACGCCCCAATGATGTAACCAAGTAAATATCCTGCACTTGGTCCAACAAATACACCAAGGCCACCGCGTCCACCAGCAAGCAATGGTGCTCCAACTCCTACAATAAGTAAGAAAATAAGCTGACTTAACGCACTTAGACGTGATCCTAACAACCCACCCGCAAGCATAACACCGAGTGATTGCAATGTAATTGGAACTGGTGTAATAGAAAGAGCAATCGGAGGTATTAACCCTAACACTCCCATAATAGAACTAAATAAAGCGACAAAAACTAAGTTTTTTGTATTCATATTTGCTTCTCCTATTTGTAAACTTAAAATTTATTTTAGGTAACATATTACAAAAATTATATTATCTTTCCCCCCCTCTTTTGTCAACCATTAATGTATTAGAGTTTACAAATAGAAGTTCACTTATTTCTCTCTATGCAAATGCTCCAGTTCTTTCCGAAGCGCCTGTTTTAAAAACTTCCCAACAGATGTTTTCGGTATTTCTTCCATAAAGACAATATCGTCTGGCAACCACCACTTCGCAAACTGTGGTTTTAAAAACTCATATATTTCTTCTTTTGTAACCGTACTATTTTTCTTTTGAACAACGCAGGCAATTGGTCGCTCTTGCCACTGAGGGTGAGGAACTGCAACGACAGCCGCTTCAAATATAGCATCATGTGCCATTAAAGCATTTTCAAGATCGACCGAAGAAATCCATTCTCCCCCGCTTTTAATAACATCCTTCGTACGGTCAACAATTTTCACGCAACCTTCCTCATCCACTGTGACAACATCACCAGTATATAACCATCCATCGCGAAAACCTTCGACAGTACGATCATCGTTATAATAGCTTTCAGCGATCCAAGGTGCTCGTAAACATAGTTCTCCCATCTCCGTACCGTCCCACTTCACTTCACCATTTGTACCGACTACTTTCATCTCTACACCAGGGACAAGATACCCTTGTTTGGAGCGAATTTCTAGTTGCTCTTCATACGATAATTCCGTTTCATAACTTTTTAAACGTGCAAGTGTTACGAGTGGACTCGTTTCAGTCATACCATATGCATGTATGAACGGAACATTATGTTTCTGTTCAAATGCTTTAATAACACTTTTCGGCGCCGCTGCACCTCCGCATAGTATTCTCGTCATACTAGATAAATCGTAACTATTATTTTCTAACTCTTGTAATACACCGAGCCAAATTGTCGGCACACCGGCAGCTAACGTCACTTTTTCAGATTGGATCATTTCTAATAAAATTTTCGGCGTAAACATCGGTCCTGGAAGAACTTGTTTTGATCCAAACCAAGTAGCAGCGAAAGGAAGTCCCCAAGCATTCACATGGAACATCGGTACAATTGCCATCGCCGCGTCACTTTCCGATAAAGCAGCTGTATCCGCTAAACCGAGTGCCATGCAATGCAGTACAGTACTACGATGCGTATATACAACACCTTTCGGATTTCCTGTAGTCGCTGACGTATAACACATACCAGCTGGTGTATTTTCATCAATATCTTTTACAAATTGGAAATTGGGATCGCCTTCTTCTAATAGCTTTTCATAATGATATACAGGCTTCAGCGTAGTGTTTGGGAGTTCATCTTTATCAGTCATAATAATGTAAGCTTGTACAGTTGATAATTGTGATTGAATATTTTCAACAAGCGGTACGAGATCTTCATCTATAAGTAGAATTCGGTCTTCTGCGTGCTGAATAATGTATGAAATATGTTGAGGAGATAAACGAATATTAATTGTGTGTAAAACGGAAGCAATACCAGGAATAGCAAAATACGCCTCCACATGTCGATGATGATTCCACGCTAACGTTCCTACACGTTCGCCTTCCTTAATCCCAAGCTTTTTTAACGCACTAGAAAGTCTTCTCGTCCTTTCTCCTAGCTGCTTATACGTTAATGTCGTAATGGTATCATGTGTGCGAGAAACAATTTCTTTCTTTGAAAATAACTTTTCTGCTCTTTCCATCATAGAACTAATTGTTAGCGGTACATTCATCATCATATTGGTTACATCCCCCTTTAAAGCGTTTTCATTTTTTCGTTTATTATAACAGACTTCCGCAAATGATTACGACATTTTTCTGTATTTTCTGAATTATTTCTTTGGAAATAATTCAGAACGATAAACTATCTACCTTTTTTCTTACTTTCTTTTTCAGTTTAAAAATAAAACGATTACTGTATTCCTTATTTTCTACTAAAATTCGATATATCTCCCATACTCCTAACACACGAACAAAAAGATAAACTCCGATTTGTTGTTATCAAAATAAAAAACTCCTTGATTCATTTAAAGGAGTTTTTCAATGTAAGATATTTCATTGATTCATATATCCTTCTCTAGATATAAAATATCTTTTTGTATCGCGATTCTTACCTTTAATAAACATATCCTTCTGAATTGTATATTTGTACTCCATATTCAAACGTTTCATTAATTTTTCAGATGCTTCATTTTCTGAATCACATCCCGCTTCAATACTATTAAGATGCAACTCATGAAAACCATAGTAGAAAAAAGCTATTGCAGCCTCCGTGGCTAATCCTCTTCCCCAATATTTTCGAGATAAGGCGTATGCAATTTCTGCTGTATGTGTGACCAAATCATATTTTATAAATCCACACGTGCCTATAAGTTTTTTCTCCTCTTTTAATACAATTCCAAGAGGTGCTACTTGCCCTTCATTATATTGCCCCACAATTTCTTCTACATAGTTATATGTGTCACATAACGATCGATGAGCATCCCATACAGTAAAAGTTGTCATCTCTTTATCTGTAGCATACTCATATATATGTAAACTATCACTCATATTCATTTTCCTTAACATAAGTCGTTTCGTATACAACGTTGGATATGACCATTTCTCAATGATCATAACGGCTTCTGCTTAAACTTTTCATAATGTCGTACTTTTAATAGAAGGATATTCCCACAATCTGTACAAATATACGCATCCACCGGTGAAGATGTGAACATCGTTTCCTTTTTCCGTATTTGTGCATATCCGACAAACTCACCTTCTCCTATGTTTTGAGAACCACAATTAGAGCATGTCTGCACGGTTTTTTGTTTCATGAGAGCACCACCTTTAATCTGTTTCCACTCCCTTCGACAGCTCACTTCCATTTCCCTTCCAAAAAAACTCTTATTCTCTCACATTTCAACAGGAATCTCAAAACAAAAATCGTATATGTACTATGAAATATATTTATTAACGGAGGAATTTTATGACTACTGTTATGACACTCGATATAGCAACAGAAATTGAAAATGCAGAAATTGACATGCTCTCTTCTAGATTAGAGAGACTACAAACAATAAGCGGAAACCCAATGCAAGTGCAAATGAAAAAATTCGGTAGCGCCACTGCCTTTTCATCAAAAATAATTGCTGGTCCTGCTTTTAATACAGTAAAAGGTATTACAAATGCAGATGCGATTGATGCAATCATTTCTTATTATGAATCACTACAAATCCCTTGTCGTTTTGAAATTACCCCAGCACAAGGTACAACTGAATTATTTCAATACTTATCTCAAAAAGGGTTTTATCAATCTAGCTTCCATACTGCTTTGTATAGTATACCGAGAGAGGGTTCATCACTTCTTCCTTCTAATATTACAATACGAAAACTAAAAGAAAATGAGTTTGATATTTTTGCAGACATTTATGTACGTGGATTTAATATGCCATCCTTTACAAAAGATAGTGTGCGCCAAAATAATGAAATTCTTTACAATGAACCAGGGTGGCATTTTTTCATAGCTGAAGTTCAAAATATCCCTGCTGGTATTGGTGTCCTGTATATAAATAAGGGTGTCGCATCATTAGCTGCTTCTGCTACTTTGCCAGAATTTCAGCGTAAAGGCTGTCATACTGCATTAATTCAAAAACGAATTAAGAAAGCTATTGAATCCAATTGTACTTTAATAGTTGGACAAGCAAGGTTCGGTAGCGGCAGTCAAAATAACATGGAACGTGCTCACATGAAAATCGCTTATACAAAATCAATATGGACCGCAAAAGACATATTATAATTTACTTTATTTCTCCTTCCGTTACATTTTTAAACATTTTATGACAATTCCTTTTCTATCCTATTAATCATTTGAATATTCAAACTAGATTTGTTACGCTATTACTAGATACATCATTCAACTTGCAATATGAAAAGAGAATTCTAATCAAACTACAAGGAGGAGAAATGTATGACTAAACATGATCATGGTTTAAAAGAAAAAGTAGAAGGTGCCATTGATAAGGTAAAAGGTGAAGTAAAAGAAGTTGTTGGGAAAGTAACTGACAATAAAAAATTACAAGCTGAAGGAAAATGGGATAAGGTGAAAGGCACTGCTAAAGATACAGCTGGTAATGTGAAAGAAAAAGTACATGAATATAAGGAACATAAGAAAGAAAAATAAAAAAGAGCCCATCGGCTCTTTTTTTATTTCCCTTCATTTTTCTCTAACACGTATAAATCTTCTTCCATATTCGTTAATTTCTCACTTACAAGCTTTCTTGCATCTCCAATTGCTTGATTGTATGCAAATGGTCCAACTAATTTAATCATTTCTTCTATTAAACGCTCTGCTTGGAAACGCCCAATTTCATCTAGATCTTCTTCCATGAAAAATTGCTGAATTTGCGCTACAAGCTCTTCTTTTTTATCATTTGGTATTTTTATATTCATCATCGTTGTTACTCCTCTATATTTAAGATAATATCTTCCTTAACTCTACCATAGAAAAACGATTACCAGGACAGCTTTTTGTAACTCCTTCTAACTCCCTATGACCTAGTATATTTTCTTTCTTTATAGCAAATTGCTTCATAAACATTTTGCATAAAGAATATAATGCATTCACTTGCGGGGGAGTGGGATCGTATTTATCGAAATTTCCCGTCATACATATTCCAATTGTATGACGGTTATGGTCTTTCGCGTGCGCTCCAATATGTAAACCTCGCCCTTCCACTACAGTTCCATCCTTTTCGATAAAATAGTTGTAACCAATTCCGCTCCACCCCCTTACAGTTTGATGAAATTCATGCGTTTTATACACGTCCCATCCATCTTCAGCTGTATGGTGAATAATCAGTTTGTTTACTTTTTCTAAAGGAACTAATTCATCTTGAAATGTTAGATTGACACGTTTAATTTCCATTTGAACTGCCTCCTCTTAAAAATCAATCATAATAATCGTTTTATCATCTGGCCTTATTCTCTTTTCCGCTTCTAGCTCTTCAATAATTGCTATATATTCGTTTATACTATTCTTTCTTATATATGCAACAGTTTGTTCTAATGACCAATCTGGGTGAAATAACCCGTCTGAACAAATAAAAATCCCACTCACTTCATCTGTATGTAATTCACCATGTTGTAAATAATGTATCGCTTCTTTCATTCCATTTGCAACTGAATAACCATTTGGCATATTTGCAAGATAACGATTGTATTTTAACTGTTCTCGAACATCTTGAAAAACATATTCTTCTGGTACAGATAACCCTTTTTTACGATCTTCTTCCCTCTTCTTTTTTGCTCTTTTACTAATTCCTTCAACTGTGTCTTTCGTTAATACTTGCATCGTTCCATTTTGAAAAGTTGCGACAATCATACAGTCCCCAAGCTGCGCATATTCAATTTTCTCACCAACTATTTGGACTGCCGCGATACATGTGCACCACAAATGCTCTTTTTTTCTCGTGTCTACTTCATATTCTAACATTTTGCTTTGCAATACTTCATTTGCTTTGGCAACTGCAAATTGTAAACTATGATTCTCTCGTAATGCAGTAAAATAACTTGCAAATAAATGCGAAGCGATGTATGCTCCATTATGTCCCTTTTCATCACGAAACGGGACAAGTGGTGTTGCACCGTCACATACACCATAAATCTTTTTTTCTTTATTACAAAAATAAGAATCCTCACATTCTTGCTTCAACGGGCTTTTCTGTTGATATGTTTTTATCTTCACAACTGTATCCCCTTTCAAATGATAAAATACTCAAATTCTTTTGATTAATCTAATTTACCTAAATAAACTGTTTTTACCCAAAACTTTCAATATCATATATAATCTTGAAATAATATGAATTTTTCAGTGAAGGACGGGAAAGAAATGGTCAGATTCCTTGGTGTTATTATCGGTTCTATTATTATTGCGGTTGCCTTTAATCTTTTCCTTATCCCCCACAAAATTTTAAGTAGTGGAATTGGCGGTATTGCTATTATTTTAGGGATTGTAACCCCTGTAAACACAGGCATTATTAACTTTGTATTAAACTTACCTATCCTTATTTTAGGGTACATAGGTCTTGGAAAAAAAGTAATTTTTAACACAGTTGTCTCTGTAGTTGTATTATCTGTTGCATTATACTACGTTCCAGTAAAAGTCGTAGCAACAGATCCATTGTTATCTTCTATCTTCGGAGGTGTAATCGCCGGAGCTGGTATTGGTCTTGTTTTTAACTGTAATGGATCCACTGGTGGATTTGATATTATCGGTATGCTTTTATCCCGCAAGCGAGACATTAAACTTGGCGGATTCCTTATTATTTTAAATGCAGTCGTTGTAATAATCGCAGGATTCTTCTTCACCTGGGATGTTGCACTTACAAGCTTACTTTCAATTTATGTAACTGGTAAAGTAATTGATGCTGTTCATACAAAACATCGTAAAGTTACACTTATGATTGTAACAAATGAAGCAGAAAAAATGAAAAAACAACTTCTTTCAACTGTTGTACGTGGAATAACGTTACTTGATGGCGAAGGTGCTTATTCAAGCGAGAAAAAGCGTGTACTTATGACCGTCGTTTCTCGTGAAGAATTAGCAAGTATGAAACTAACAATTTCTGAAATCGACCCGAATGCATTCGTTAATATTACAGAAACTGTAGAAGTGTTAGGACTTTTCAGAAGAAGTTAAAGACTAGGTGGGAATCCACCTAGTCTTTATTTTGCATAAATTCAATTCGGTTTCCAAATGGATCTGACACGTAAAATCGAATTACATCTGGCCTTGCATAATCATCAATCACTTTAACACCTTGCTCTATAAGTGTTTGCTTAAATTCATTAATTTCATTCACATAAAAAGCTGGATGAGCCTTTTTAGCTGGTGTAAAGTTCCGCTCGACACCAATATGGATTTCTTGATTTCCGCATTTAAACCAACATCCACCTCGTTTTTTCAACTCTTCTGGCTTTGGAATTTCTTCCATACCAATCGTATTCCCATAAAAATCACGCGCCTCTTCTTCACACCCTACAGGTGCAGCTACTTGCACGTGATCAATCCCTTGAATATAATTTTTCATTTTCTCTCCCCCTCCTCTACCCTAATGTTATACGGAAAACAACCGTCTGTAACTTACAAAAGGTTTATAAAACAATATAAGCTCCCCTTATTACCATCCTGCATTCACCTTGCAAAAAATAAAAAAAACAAAATTTATTCTATAACTTCCATTTTTTATAGAAATACACATTACATCTATATTATAGTTATGAATAGACAAATCTTTTTAGATGCTATTTGTACGGAGGAACTATTATGAGTCGTAAAAAATATTCACCAACTCAAAAAAAACGTCATCCGAACATTTCTAGACGTTTGCGAAACCATATACAAGATCGTTCATTAACAGAAATGTACGCATCTCTGTTCGAACACAATCCTGATAGTATTATTTCATTAAATTTAGAAGGAGTTATTCTACATATAAATCCTTCTGCCGAAAGAATATTAGGTTACACTTCTTTAGAATTAGAACAGAAAAATATTACCTCTATTTTAGAAGCCCATATTTCTGAGCAAGTATTACAAAATATAAAGAATACTGAAGCGGATAATCAACAAGAGTATATCTTATCTATTTATCATAAAAATGGATTCTTATTAGATGTTGTGACAAAACTAGTTCCTATTTTTGTTCAAAATCGTCTTACTGGCGTATATGCTATTATGAAGCCGCTTGAAAAATCAGAAAGAATTGAGAATATGCTAAAAGAAAGTGAGAAGAGATTACGTACATTAGTAAACTCCATGCCTGCGTTTGTTATTTTTAAAGATCATGAAGGGCGCTGGCTTGAGGCAAATGATTACGCACTTTCTTGCTTCAATTTCCATCATGTACCTTACCACGGGAAAAAAGATAGCGAACTCATTCAATATAATGAAGCATACCGAGAAGCTTTTTTACATTGTGAAGAAATCGATGAACTAGCATGGCAACAAAGACAAATTCTTCATGGCGAGGAATTTATTATACATAGAGATGATTTCAATCTAATCTTAAGTATATCAAAAGTTCCGCTTTATCATCCTGATGGTTCTCGCAAAGGTCTTATCGTGATGGGGAGAGATGTTACTGAGCTAAAAGAAACTGAAAAGTTACTACGAAAATCAGAGAAGCTCGCAGTAGTCGGACAACTGACAGCTGGAATTGCCCATGAAATTCGAAATCCACTCACTTCTCTAAAAGGTTTTCTAACGTTGCTCCTCCCTGAAATAAGTGAGGAGCAGAAATGGTATATCGATGTTATGTTAAGTGAGATTTCACAAATGGAATCCATCACGAGTCAATTTATGGCGATGTCTAAGCCACAAGTATTATCTATCCAAACTTGTAACATACAAACTTTAATTGAAGAGGTAGTTACATTTATTTTACCGACTGCAATTATGCATAGCGTTCATATCATCATGGATCATTTTGATTACGTATATGATATTCAATGTGACGGTAACCAATTAAAACAAGTTTTTATAAACATATTAAAAAATGCGATAGAAGCAATGCCAAATGGCGGAAATATTTTCATCCAAACAAAACCATTAGAGGATAATTTCATCTTAATACGAATTATCGATGAAGGTTGCGGCATTCCTGAAGATCGTATCTCCCGTCTAGGCGAACCTTTTTATAGTTTAAAAGAAAAAGGCACAGGACTAGGATTAATGATGTGTTACAAAATAATTGAAGAACATCATGGTAGATTACACATTTCAAGCGAATTAAATAAAGGTACGATTGTTGATATTGAGCTACCACTTTCTTCATCTCATCTTGCAATCCAGTCTTAAATAAAAAAGAAGCATCTGCTAATCGTTAGCAGATGCTTCTTTTTTAAAATGCTTTGTCATACCACTCTTTTGCTTTTTCTACTTCACCCATCGTTAATTGATGCCCTCGATTTTCCCAATGCATTGTTACATTCGCATTTGCATTTTCTAATAGTACCTTCAATTCCTCTGACTCTGCTGATGAACAAATTGGGTCATTTGTCCCAGCAGCAATAAACACAGATTTCCCTGCTAAATTTGCTAATTGAATTCCTCTTCTTGGTACCATTGGGTGATGAAGCACAGCACCTTTCAATGCATTTTCGTAATGGAATAATAAGCTTGCTGCGATATTTGCCCCATTCGAATAACCGATAGCTACAATGTTATTTCTATCGAATTTATATTCTTTAGCCGCTTCATCTAAAAATTCATTTAATTCCTTCGTACGGAAAATTAAATCCTCTTCATCAAAAATGCCCTCTGCTAATCGGCGGAAGAAACGCGGCATCCCATTCTCTAACACATTTCCCCTAACGCTTAATACCGACGCTTCCGGATCAACTATTTCTGCAAGTGGTAGTAAATCTAATTCATTACCACCTGTGCCATGAAGTAATAACAGCACTGGTTTTGACGTATCTTTTCCTTTTTGAAAAACATGTTTCATCATAATCCTTTTCCCCCTTCAATCACTTTAATCTAAATTTCTCACTTCAAATGGTAAAAGCGTTTGTTCAATCTGTTTTCTATGTTGTTCATATTGTTCCGGTAACTTTAATTCCTCTCCCATCGTCTCTAACGATTCATCATGAGCGAAACCAGGAGGATCTGTTGCAATTTCAAATAAGATTTCACCATGTTCTCTAAAATAAATCGCGTTAAAATAATTTCGATCTTGTACAGGAGTTACGTGATATCCAAAACGCGACACATGCTCTTTCCAGTCTAGCTGATCAGCATCGTCACTCGCTCTCCAAGCTATATGATGAACTGTACCAACGCCCATTTGGCCACGACCGATTGTTGATAATTTCAAATCAATAATATTTCCAATGTCAGCAGAAGAACGGAATCGAACAAATTCGCCCTCTTCTCCAATTTTTTCAAGACCCATAATATGTTCTAACAATTCAGCTGTTTTTTGAGGCTGTGCAGATAAAAGAACAGCACCTCCAAACCCTTTAATTGCTACTTCTGGTGTAACTTCTCCAAAACTCCAATTGTTTAATTCGCCTGCTTCTCTTTCAACTAATTCTATATGCAAACCATGCGGATCATCAAATTCTAAATACTGCTCTCCAAAACGAGTCATTTTTGTATACGAAACATCGAATTTTTCTAATCTATTTTCCCAAAACTCCATTGTACCTTTTGGTACAACGTAAGACGTAATTCCTACTTGACCGTCCCCAATAATACCTTGACGAGCACCTGCCCATGGGAAAAACGTAATAATTGTTCCAGGCTTTCCTCCTTCATTTCCAAAATAAAGATGGTACGTACCTGGATCATCAAAATTCACTGTTTGTTTCACTAAACGTAACCCTAATACACCAGCATAAAAGTCTACATTTTCTTGTGGATGCCCTACAATCGCTGTAATGTGATGGATTCCCATTGTTTTCTTTTCCATTTCTTCCACTCCTTTTTTATTTCATTATAAAAATTCTTTTACATTTAAATTCATTATTCATTTTGTCCATGCTGCAAAGTAAAATCCGTTATAACAATTTTATCTCGAATTCGAGATATTAATTACAAAAATACATATTGGTGTCTAACCTATCAAATTATCTTGAACTCAAGATAATTTACAAAAAATATTCGTTCGATTTATAACCATAATATTTCTTCATTATGCATGTTATTTATCTCGAACTCGAGATTTATTATAAGTTACTTATTTTTTATTGTCAATAAGTCCTTACTTTCATTTTACATGTAAAAAGAGTAAACGCTATTCATCGTTTACTCTTTTTGCAAATCATTTCTTTTCTTCTTCCAGTACTGCTTCCATCTCATTAAATTCACGATGAACTGCCTTAACGGGTTCTTTCGTTAATAAACTTACAATGATAACAGTTAATAAACTACAGAAGAATCCAGGTACCATTTCATACATAGTCGCTTTTAAACTTAGAATTTGTACCCAAGTGATAACAACTAATGCACCGACAATCATCCCAGCAAGAACGCCCCATTTGTTCGTTCTCTTCCAATATAAACTTAATAAAATTGCTGGTCCAAATGCTGATCCAAATCCTGCCCAAGCATATCCAACAAGCGTTAAAATTGTATCACTCGGATGATACGCTAAAACAACTGCAATCATCGCTACAACTAATACTGACAGCCTACCGATAAATACAAGTTCTTTATCACTTGCATTACGACGGAAAAATGTTTTATAGAAATCTTCCGTTACTGCACTTGAAATAACAAGTAATTGTGAGGAAATACTACTCATAATCGAAGCCAAAATAGCTGATAATAAAAATCCTGTAATATACGGATGGAATAAAATATTTGAGAATGTTACAAAGACCATTTCTGGGTCTTGTAGTGTCGCATTATTTTTAGCATAATAGGCGATACCAATTAGACCAGTAAGCATTGCACCTATAATTGAAATCGTCATCCAACCGATACCGATTCTACGAGAAGTTTTTAAATCTTTAATAGAGGTAATTGCCATAAAGCGGACAATAATATGTGGTTGACCAAAATATCCAAGGCCCCATGCTAAAAATGAAATAATACCAAGTATTGTGGTCCCTTTAAACATATCTAAATGCGATGCATCGACTTGCTTAATCGTATTAAATGTTTCTGTTACACCACCGACATCCGTAAAAGCAACAATTGGCACTAGTACAAGCGCAATAAACATAATACAACCTTGCACAAAGTCCGTCCAACTTACGGCTAGAAAGCCACCAAATAGTGTATACGCAACAACGACACCTACTGTTACAAATAAACCAATTTTATAATCAAGGTTAAAAGAATTTTCAAACAAACGTCCACCTGAAACTAAACCAGCCGACGCATAAAATGTGAAAAATACTAAAATGACGATAGCGGAGACAAAACGAAGTATTTTCGTACGATCTTTAAACCGATTCTCTAAAAAGTCTGGAATCGTAATTGAATCATTTGCCACTTCTGTATACGTTCGTAAACGCGGGGCAATGATTAAATAGTTTGCATACGCACCTATTAATAAACCTATCGCAATCCATACACTTGATAATCCTGTTGCATACATCGCACCAGGTAATCCCATTAGCATCCAGCCACTCATGTCAGAAGCACCAGCTGATAAAGCTGTAACTGCTGGACCAAGTCCCCTTCCACCTAACATATAATCTGATAAATCGGATGTCTTCTTATAAGACCAATATCCGATATACAACATACCTGCCATATAAATAGCAAGCGAAACCATAATTTCAATCTTCACCAAATCTCTCCCTTAGTCCATAAGCCATTCAAAATTTCGAAAAATGACTTTTTCTATTTTCTTGTTTTCGCTTATGGTTCCCTACCTTAACAAACATTTTTTGTTCTTTCAAGTGAACGAGCACTTTTCATTACATGTGAAAACCTTTATAAACGCCTTTATCCCAGTGGATTACCCTGTTTTCAAAAGGAATTAAAATAAAAATATTCAGATAATTAAACGCCTTATTTTTTAATAAAAATAAGCCATACAAATGTATGACTTTTAATCTATTAAACACAGCTTACTATTTACTAGTAGGAAACAATTCTGAGAGAGGAACTACCCGCCCCATCTCGTCTTTAAATACAATATGCTCTCTCTTTAAATGACGCGGGCTCTTCACTCCCACCGCTGCCGCTAATGAAAATAAACTATATCTCATACTAATAATATAATTCATGACTCGCCACTTCTTCTCATACGGATCTAACGCTTTTTGATAATGCGGATTCGTCGTGGCTACACCAGATGGACATTGGCCAGAATTACATTGAAGGGCCATAATACAGCCGCTTGCCATCATAAATCCGCGGGCTGAACTTACAGCATCCGCCCCAATCGCTAAAGCAATCGCTACTTTATCTGGTGTGATTAATTTACCCGATGCAAATACTTTAAACTTGTTACGAACACCATAATGGTTTGCTGTATCAATAAATGTAAGTAATGCTGGAATAAGCGGCAGTCCCATACAATCTGCCATCGATTTATACGTTGCCCCTGACCCGCCTTCTGAACCGTCTATTGTAATAAAATCTGGATAAATGTTTAGTTCTTTCATTGTTTTTATTAAATCTTCCAAAGGCTTCTGCTGACCAATTACAATTTTCATTCCAACTGGTTTACCGCCGCTTTCTTGCAACTGTTGAATAAAATAAAGTGTATCCGCTGCATTCTTTAAAAATGAAAATCGATTCGGTGAATTAATCGTCTCTCCCTTTCGGACGTTGCGAACAAACGCAATTTTCTCATTTACTTTTTGCCCCTCTAAATGACCACCACGTATTTTAGCACCTTGCCCAAATTTCAATTCGAATGCTCTAATATTACTTTCTTTCACTTTCTCCATGAATTTTCCCATTGAAAAATTACCGTCTTCATCACGATATCCAAATAACCCTGGACCAATTTGCGCAACGATATTCGCTCCTGTATGTAAATGTTCTGGAATAACGCCACCTTCACCCGTATTAATCCACGATCCGCCTGCCATTTTTGCTCCAAGACCACTCGCTAAAATATAATTTTCTCCAATCGCACCATAAGAAGTCGCAGATGCACCAAACATGCCATGTAGCTTCCACGGATATTTACGGTTCTCACCGACTATAATTGCATCATCTTCTTCGTACAGCCAAAGATTCGTTGTATCCGCTGTCAATTTTTCTCTTCTTGAAAATAACCCTTCTTTATGAATCACGTACTTTTTACCTTCTCGCTCTTGCGTGAGATTCACACTTAATTCCTCCGTTAATATCGGAAATAATGTATTAGCAATATAATATCCAGAAGCTTCAAAATCTCGTTTTGATCCAAAACCAAGTATTTCAGAGCGATATTTTGCTAAAAACATAACACTTTGAAAATCATAACGTGAGAAAGGCTTTCCATCCGTATCATGATCAAACCAATATTGTCGAAATTCAGGCCCTATCTTTTCCAGTAAGTAGCGCATTCTTCCTAAGTACGGATGTAATTTTAAAATAGAATGATGTGTTCGTTTTTTTATAAAAAATGTAATGATAAAAAAGACGATTAAAAGCAACATTAAAAATAGTAATATACTAATAATAACGAGTAGCGTTTCACTCATCCCGCTTCCCCCTATGAAATTCCATAATAAAAGGAGAACACTAGATGTGTTCTCCTTTTATCTTTATTCATACTAACGTAGCAAGATGCTCTTTCGCGTCATATTCAACTAAACTTTCAGCGTGTTTAATTCGATGAACAAAGTCTGGATTAGCAATTAACGGTCTTCCGAATGCCGCTACATCAATCGTTCCTTCTTGCAACGCTTCTTCGGCCTCTTTCGGATTTAAATTACCAACCCCAACAATCGTACCATCCCAATATTTTCTTACTAGTTGATGAAAATTCTTTCCGTCAGCAATCTCTTGGGTATAATTCATCGTTGAAGGATGGATCATCGTTAACCCAACCTCTTTAAACATATTTATGAACGTTTCAATTGCAAACTCAGGGTTTTCCCACATATAAGTAGGATTATCACCTTTGAAAGCAGAGAAACGAAGAAGTGTTTTATTAGCTCCAACAGCTTCTATTACAGCCGCCGTTACTTCTTTCATAAACGTTAACCTTTGTTTTAAATCACCGCCATATTTATCTGTTCGCTTATTCGCAAACTCATACGTAAATTGATCGATTAAATATCCGTGTGCACCGTGAATTTCTACTCCATCAAATCCAGCTTCGATTGCATTTTTCGCAGCTTGTGCGTATTGACCGATCACTTCTTGTATTTCTTCTAACGTCATTGCTTCTGGCGTATCAAACGGTTTACGAAAGCGTGGAACATTTCCCTCTGCAGCGATAGCCGACGGTGCTTGTGGCATTTGACCACCAATTATTTCATGATGACTCATACGCCCAACATGCCATATTTGAGCAATAATCGTCCCGCCTTCTTTATGTACTGCCTCTGTAACAGGTTTCCAAGAATCGATTTGTTCTTGTGTATAAATACCTGGTACTCCTGGGTTTCCTTTTGCTCTCGGACTAATGACAATTCCTTCTGTAATAATTAGTCCAATTCCATCTGCAGCACGTTTTCTGTAGTACTCCACTACATCCGCACCAACTACTCCAGTCTCATTATCTGCAAAGCATCTTGTCATCGGTGCCATCGCTATACGATTACGAAGAGACCAAGCTCCAACTTGAATTGGATCAAACAACTTTGTTTCTTCAACGTTTCCAAAAAATCCCCCAGCATTTACATTTGTTCCTTCATAAATACTCGCTGCTTTATTACTTGAACTTGTCATTTTTCTTCCCCCTAAAAAATCTTACTATAATCGCATCATACTTACTTTTAGATAGTAACGTCAATTTTTACGACTTTACAATAAAAAATTCGAATATCCAAAAAATAAAATACTTTAAATAATATTAAAAAGGTTTCCTTAGGAGGAAACCTTTTTTGTTGACCATATATGGCTGTCAATTCGTTTATCTCTTTAATAAAAAAACACCTTATCAATAGAAGTGAAAATGGTTCAGTATTCTTCTAAAAATAATAACTTATATACCTAAAACAATGAAAGCCCTACCTCTCTTTCATCCTTACGGCTCCTCGTCCGTGCCAGTGTGAATCAGGATTGCAAAAATCAAGTAACTATTTTATCGAAGTATTCAATTAAACTTCGAACATTCATAAATGAAATTAAAAAATAAAAATGGATTTGATTGTAGTAATAACAATAGAGGTAATGCTCTAAAAGTGGTTTGAAAGAGTTGAATGTCTTTGAAATGATAAATTTTCTATAATTATGTTCCCAAAAAATTCAAGATCTTTTTTGGGATATAATACATTATTTGTAATGAACCTTAACAAAAGCTTTTTATCTGATTTTCTGTGATACCTTCAATTAATCCCAGTTCACTAATCAAAAATTCATATGCGTTATCTAACATCTTCTTTTCGCTTGCATTAAGTGCTTTTTCTTTCTGTATACGCATTAAATCACGCACAACTTCAGCACCTTCTTGCATTTTACCCGTCTTTATTTTATCAGTGTTCAATTTATACCTTTGTTTCCATGTAAGTAATCTATCTGATTCCCCATATTGAAAAATATCCATTATGTGTGCTAATGCGGTTATATCCGTAACTGGACGTATATTCGAATTCAATATTCTCCCTGCTGGAATCATTAGTTCCATATTACTAGCCGACATTTTTATAACATAATACTGTTGTTTTTCTCCTGAGATTTCCTTCTCTTCTATGGCTTTAATTATACCTGCTCCCTGCATTGGATAAACAATGTTATCGCCAATTTGAAACAAATAATCCACCTCCATATATGGTAACCTTCTCAAGCTTAACACACTTTTAGTTTTTTAGCAAAATTTTTATTTTATCATAAAATTATTTTACACGTCAACACTTCAGAAGCAAGAAATTAAATTTACACAATACACTATAAAAATCGCAATTCCATTAACGATTCCACACACACATTCATTCTCTTTTAATACAAAAACACATCACTACATTTAAGCAGTGATGTGTTTTTGATAAGACATAAATAAAGATCTACTTTTCCGTCTATATGCTAACCTGCTTACTAACCGTTTCCCTCGCTAAAAGAAAACTCATAATCACTTGCGCTGCTACTCTACTCGTCATATCTCTGAAATCAAGAGTTGGATCAATCTCTACTATATCCATCCCTTGAACGAGCGGTTCTTTACCAAGGAATTCAATCGCATCTAGTAAAGTCGTACTATCCATTCCACCAGGCCCAATTGCTGGACAACCTGGTGCAAACGCTTGGTCTAGCACATCCATATCAAGAGAAATATAAATAGAAGTCACACCTTGATTTCTTAATAATTCAATACTTTCCGTGATAATATCTTTTATTTCTCGCTCTCGTACGTCTTTCATTGTATACACTGTTACACCATGCTCTATTGCATATTCATGGTACGCACGTGCATTAGAAAAATTACGAATTCCAATTTGAACAAGTTGTTTCCCTGTAATGACATCATTTTCTAGTAAACTACGGAATGGTGTACCATTTGACGGGCCTCCATCATCTAAATTACGTAAATCATGATGAGCATCAAATTGAATAATCCCGACCTTTCCTTTACTGTTTGCAAAACCTGTTATACTCGGAAAACTAATCGAGTGGTCACCACCAAGAACGATTGGTATCATGTTCGGGTTTACTTTCGTTACATGACCAACTGTTTTCGCAATTCGTTTATGACTTTCTTTTATATCCGTCACATGCATCGTAATATCGCCGCAATCATATAAGACACTTTCTTTCATATCGTGTTTTTCTGTAATTGCATATGTACTATATGCATCTAACATCGCACGAATTGTCTTTGGAGCAAAACTCGCTCCTGAATGACTAATAGATGGTTTAGAAAGGGGTGCTCCAATTAAGGCAGCACCGAATATTTCTACACCTTCCTCCCAATCTTTAATCATCTCACTCCATTTTGTCACTTCACGATCAATAAACTTTGCGTTTTTCTTTAAATAGTGGCCGTGCTCCACGATTGTTCACCTCTTGTATATGCAATATTACCATTCTTCCATACTGTATTCACATGACTTACGCCGTAATGATACGGTACGTAAGCATAATTGTAAGCATCCCATAAAACTAAATCTGCCTTACGACCAACTCTAATTTTCCCAGCTACATCACCACGGTTAATGGCATATGATGAGTTAACCGTTACGGCATTCCAAACTTCTTCTGGTGTCATTTTCAATTTTAGCATCGCAATGCTCATAATAAGCTGAATATTTTCAGTTGGACAGCTACCTGGGTTAAAGTCTGTAGCTAACGCAACTGCAACACCTTCATCAATCATTTTACGACCGCGAGCAAAGCTTTCTTTATTTAAATAGAAAGTTGTTCCTGGTAATAATGTTGCTACTGTATTCGAGTTTGCAAGCATTTCAATCCCTTTATCAGAAGCGCCAACTAGATGGTCTGCTGATGCTGCACCGATTTCTGCCGCTGCTTCCGCACCACCAAGAGGGTCGATTTCATCTGCATGAATTTTCACATCAAAGCCAAGCTCTTTTGCTTTTAATAAAAATTCTTTTGATTCTTCTACTGAGAACACACCTGTTTCACAGAAAATATCAACGAATTCCACCAATTGTTTCTCTTTCATTTCTGGTAATAGGTCTAACATCCATTGTAAAAATTCTTTCGATCTACCTTTATATTCTTTCGGAACTGCATGAGCACCTAAAAATGTGGAAACTAAATCGATCGGATGCTCTTTTTGTAATTGTGCAGTTGCCTCTAATTGTTTCCATTCCGTCTCATCATCTAATCCGTAACCACTCTTCGCTTCTACAGTTGTAACGCCGAAAGATAACATACGGTCTAAATGGAATTTCGCTTTTTGAACAAGTTCTTCTTTCGATGCTTGTTTCGTTGCATTTACAGTTGAAAGAATACCTCCGCCTTGTTCTAAAATTTCTAAGTACGGAACTCCTTGTAATTTTAGCGCAATTTCATTTTCACGAGATCCACCAAATACAAGATGGGTATGCGGATCAACAAGACCAGGAGAAACCATTTTCCCCCCGCTATCAATAACTTCTTTCGCTTGTAATCCTTTCGCTTCTTCCGCTGTTCCAACGAAAGTGATTACACCATTTTCAATTCCAACCGCACCGTTTTCGATAACAGGAAGCGTGTTCATCGCTTCTCGTCTTAACAAGCCATCTTCTTGATCCATTGTTAGTAATTGACCGATATTGATTAGTAAAGTGTCCAGCATGTTTTCTCCTCCTTATTTCATCATTGGAATGTTAACGCCTTTTTCTTTCGCAGTTTCCACAGCTAAGTCATACCCTGCATCAACGTGACGAACAACACCCATACCAGGGTCAGAAGTTAATACGCGCTCAATACGTTTTGCTGCTGCTTCTGTTCCATCTGCAACGATAACCATTCCCGCATGAAGTGAATAACCCATACCAACGCCACCACCGTGGTGAACAGATACCCAGCTTGCACCGTTTACACTATTAATTAATGCATTTAAAATTGGCCAGTCAGCTACTGCATCACTACCATCTTTCATCGCTTCTGTTTCACGGTTTGGAGATGCTACTGATCCACAATCTAAATGGTCACGACCGATAACGATTGGTGCTGATAATTCACCATTTGCAACCATTTCATTAATGATGCGACCAAATTTCGCACGCTCACCGTAACCTAACCAACAAATACGTGATGGAAGTCCTTGGAACTCAACTTGTTGACGTGCCATACGAATCCAGTTACATAAATGTTCATTATCAGCGAACTCACGTAAAATTACTTCGTCTGTTTTATAAATATCTTCTGGATCACCAGAAAGCGCTACCCAGCGGAATGGCCCTTTTCCTTCACAGAATAATGGACGAATAAATGCTGGAACGAATCCTGGGAAATCGAAAGCATTTTTCAAACCTTCATCGAAAGCAACTTGGCGAATGTTATTTCCATAATCAAATGTAATTGCGCCTTTTTCTTGCATCGCAAGCATCGCTTCCACATGTTTTGTCATACTTTCTTTTGATAATTGTACGTAACGTTCTGGATCTTCTTCACGAAGTTTCGCTGCTTCTTCTAATGTGTAACCTACTGGAATATAACCGTTTAATGGATCATGAGCAGATGTTTGATCTGTAACTAAATCTGGCGTAATATTACGCTTCACTAGTTCTGGTAAAATCTCTGCCGCATTTCCTAACAAACCAATTGAAATTGGTTCTCTCTTCTCTTTATACTCGTTCGCAACAGTTAATGCTTCTTCTAATGATTCTGTATACATGTCACAATATCTCTTTTCAATACGACGATCAATGCTGCGCTTATCAACATCAATAGCAATAACAACACCGCCGTTCATCGTTACAGCAAGAGGTTGTGCACCACCCATACCACCTAAACCAGCAGTAAGTGTTAATGTACCTTTTAATGAACCGTCGAAATGTTGACGAGCTGCTTCACCAAATGTTTCATATGTTCCTTGTAGAATCCCTTGTGTTCCAATGTAAATCCAGCTACCAGCTGTCATTTGTCCGTACATCATAAGACCTTTTTTCTCTAGTTCTCGGAAGTGATCCCAGTTTGCCCATTTTGGTACTAAGTTTGAGTTCGCTAACAGAACGCGAGGTGCATCTTCATGTGATTTAAAAATGGCAACTGGTTTTCCTGATTGAACAAGTAACGTTTCATCGCTTTCTAACGTTTTTAATGAATCTACAATCGCCTGATAGCTTTCCCAGTTACGAGCTGCACGGCCAATTCCGCCATACACAACTAATTCTTCTGGTTTTTCAGCAACTTCCGGATCTAAATTGTTCATTAACATACGAAGTGCAGCTTCTTGCACCCACCCTTTCGTTTGTAACTCTGTACCTCTTGGCGCGCGAATTGTTTGTTGTACTTTTTCCATTTCAATCTCTCCCTTTTCTCGTTTTATAGTGCTGCGTTTACATCCAATCTTTCTTTTATCGAATAATTCGTTTTTAACCAATGTGCAATATTTTCAATATCCGTTGAGAAGATGCGATCATTTGTAATAGATGGTACTTGCTGACGCCCTTGATGGTAGAAGCTCTTCGTCACTGTACTCATGTTTTCAATCCCGCGATATTCTGCCGCTTGCATCGCACAAATCATTTCAATTGAAAGAACACGTCTTACATTTTGAATAATTTGATGTGCATGACGTGAAGCGATTGTTCCCATACTTACGTGATCTTCTTGGTTAGCTGATGACGGGATTGAATCAACACTCGCCGGATGTGCTAACGTTTTATTTTCAGAAACTAGTGACGCTGCAGCATATTGCATAATCATTGCACCAGACTGAAGTCCTGGTTCTGGACTTAAAAATGGCGGTAAATCGTTTAACTGCGGATTTACTAAACGCTCAATACGACGCTCTGAAATGTTTGCAAGTTCCGCCATTCCTACTTTTAAGAAGTCCATCGCAAATGCAATCGGTTGACCATGGAAATTACCACCTGAAATTACTTTTTCCCCGCCATCAAAGATTAGCGGATTATCTGTTGCGGCATTCATTTCAATTTCTAATTTTTCTTTCACATAATTCAAAACTTGCCAAGAAGCACCGTGTACTTGCGGGATACAACGAAGTGAATAGGCATCCTGTACACGTAGTTCTCCTTGTTTTGTTGTTAACTTACTATCATGAAGAATGTCACGAATTCTGCTTGCTACATCCACTTGCTCTTTATAGCCACGTGCTTTATGAACATTTTCATCAAATGCATCAATAATGCCTTGTAACCCTTCAATTGTCATCGAAGCAATTAGTTCAGCTTGATATGCCGTTGCTTCTGCTTCTATATAAGAAAGAACTCCTTGTGCTGTCATCGCCTGCGTACCATTAATTAACGCAAGACCTTCTTTCGCTTCAAGTTCAATTGGCTCAAGCCCTTCTTCTGTAAGAGCAACCATTGCATGAACGCGTTTCCCCTTATAGAACACTTCACCTTCGCCTAATAATACGAGCGCAAGATGAGATAAAGGTGCTAAATCTCCACTTGCACCAAGTGAACCTTGTTGCGGAACGACTGGATGAATTTTACGATTTACAAACTCAAGAAGCATATTTACAACAAGCGGCCTTACGCCTGATACTCCTTTAAGCATCGTGTTCGCTCGTAAAATTAACATTCCGCGCGATACTTCTTCCGGGAATGGATCACCTATCCCACATGCATGTGACTGAATTAAATTATGTTGAAGTGCCTTTACATCATCTTTTTGGATAAGCACATCACTAAACTTTCCAAATCCAGTTGTAATACCGTAAACGACTTTTCCGTCCTCTACAATTTTCTCAACTACTTCGCGGCACTCCGCTACCTTTTGCATACTAGTTGGACAAGCTGTTACACCTTCTCCTTCCAGTAATAACCTCTTCATTTCTTCAACTGTCAATGTATGTCCTGTTAACGTAATCATCATTTTTCCTCCTTAAAAAGGCAAAAGGGGACCTTATCTTTTTAAGACAGACTTCTGTCCTAAAAAAGTAAGGCCCCCTTCTAACTAATAGACTATGGGCAAATCATATGTGATTAATTCCTAAACCAATCGCCTCATGCTCAGATCCTTTTACAGGTGCACCAATCGTTCCATATAATGCAACAGCAACCCATTCGCCTTCTTTTTTCCCGTCGTATGGTGTACCGCGCACAATCGCAAAACGAAGTCCTACTGTACGAAGAACGTCTGCTAACTGAATTTGACCTCTCGTCACTCCGTACAAAGCTTCCATAATTGCATGATAAAGTGCATGTGTTTCTCTGTAAACGTCTGTTTCAATAACTTGGTTGCTTTTAGCCGCTGTTTCCATTGCTGCGACAACCTTTTGCGAATTCATCGAACCCACTTTCCCCGTACAATACTTCCAACCTTTTGGAATGGATAATACAGGACTTTCATTCTCATCCGCAAGTGCCAACAGCATGGCCATACGACCAATTCGATGTGTTCCTTGAAGAAGCATGTGACTCTCTCATTTCTTTTGAATTATTTGAATATTACTTAATTTAAGAATATATGAAAACGGTTAAATCGTCAATAGTTTAAAATCATATTCAAACATTTTTTTCATCCCCCTAATTTTGTGTACACAAATGATTTACACAAAATTTCCAGACGTGCTATAGTCTCACTAACAGATGCAAAGGGGCGAAATTTCAGTGACAAAACGAAAAGATATTCATTTTTGAATTGAAGAGAAATTACTTGAAAGGTTTGAATCAGCACTCCATTACGAAGGTTTAAAGAAAACAGATGTATTAACACATGCAATCCAACAATTTTGCACAAAGGTGGAATGTGACAAAATGAATGATGTAAAACGTCAATATAACGTTAGCAACCATTTACAAACACGCATCGACACACATACACATTACGAAGAAAAACACGTAGATTTAGATAAGATCGTCATTGAACATTTACACCTTCAAGGGGATGAAAACATATTAGAGGTTGGGTGCGCTAGTGGAAAATTCCTTTCCCTTTTACAAACAAATGGTCATAAAGGCCCATTAACCGGGTTTGATCAATCCGAAGCTATGCTTGCTGAAGCTGCTAAAATAAATAACTTAATAGAATGGAGACGAGGGGACGCTAGTAAACTTCCTTTCGAAACAAATTGTTATGACCTAATAATTGCAAGACATATGTTATACCATGTGAAAGATGTTGAAAAAACAATTCAAGGCTTTTATAAAGTCATTCGTTCTGGCGGAACACTTTTAGCTACAACAAATTCTAAAGTTTCATTACCTCGTATAGTTGAAATGTGTAACAACATGCTTGACGCATTTGATCTAGCGAAAACATCACCAGCAGTCTCTCCATTTTGTTTAGAAAATGGTAAAGAGATAGTAGCATCTGCTTTTCCAACGGTTGAAGAAACAGTTATTCATAATGCGCTCGTTTTTCATCATGCTACCCCAATAGTAAACTATATTTCCAGCATGTTTCCATCGTTAAATATACCCGATAATATGTATCTTCAAGCCGAGATGAAAGAATGGCTAACAGAAGAAATCAACAAGGAATTATCGCTCCATAACGGTATATGGCGCGATCCAAAAACGTTAGTAATTTATCGGTGTAAAAAAGCTAGCATTTGCTAGCTTTTACACGTTTTCTCGTAAAAGTTTCTCCATTACTACATTGCCTTTACCACAATAAAAATCTGTATTATGTTCGTCTGCCACTCCAAAATAAGAGGCAATCGCTATTCCAAATGGTACAAATGCATGCCCTTGTGCTGTAATGATATTTGAGTGTTGCACAACTTCTTCATACACGAAATTTTCTACTGGAAAACAATCGAATTTTTGATAATCTATAGTCGCAGTATAAGAAATCCCTTTAAATAACCCTGCTTTTGCTAGCGCATACGGTCCAGCACAAATTGCCGCCACTAATTTTTCTTGTTCGTGAAATTGACGAATGACTGAAAAAAGAGATTTCGCATCTTTCAACTGTACTTCTTCTCCACCTGGAATAAGTACCCCCTCATACTCATCTACACGTACTTCACTTACTTCTATATGTGGTTGCACTTGCAAACCTGTTTCACTTATAATCAATTCTTTTGTTAAGCCCGCTGTAATGATTTCAAATTTATTTTTCAGCAATGCCGTCGCTACTGTTATTTCAAACTCCGCAAATGTTGGGTATACAAATAAAAGTATTTTTTTCATAGCCCTCTCTCCTTTAACCAGTCCATAAAATATACCTCTAAATCGTCAACTGTTAATCTATTTGTGTCCACATAAGTTACAGGAAATTGTTTATACCAGTCTTTTTCAGTTTCTGCTAATTTAAATTGCTCCTCAAATGTACTTCTGTTTCTTGTTCTATCATTATTTTTTCTATCATATACATTCTTTTTCGTAACATCTAAGTAAAAAATCACATCCGAACGGCATTCTCTTAATTTATATAATTCATCTTTCAATTCAGTTTCTATATCCCACTCTTCTCCTATACTCGTTGGATAAAAGAGTGTAAAAAACTCAATGTCTTCTGGTCCGCGATCAAAAATTACGACTGAATCTTTCACATTTTGAAACTCCTTTATTTTTGCTTCCATAAACATTTTTTGATTCATAATAAACCCTACTTTTGAATTCATATCTAAATTCAATTTTTTTCGCTTCTCTACAATTGGATATGGATTTTCATATATAACTCGAAACCCTCTCTTTTCTAACCTTTTTGCTAATGTTGTTTTCCGCTAGCCATCGGCCCTTGCAGTGAAATTACGTATGTCACACCTCTCATTCCCTTACACTTTAGTACACCTATAATATACAGAATCTTGAAAACTCTCAACATTATATATATCATCTTGTTTCTTATTCTTATCTAACTTATAATGAAAAATAGAGATTATGACGGACGCATCAATAATGTAAGCTTGGAAATCCAAGCTTACATTATTTTTTGCTTTCCCTTTTCTAATAAAAAGAGTATACTAGATTAGAACGTATGTTCTTAATAATTACATACAGTAAGGAGATAGAACAATGGTATACGACACAAAAGCAATTTCTTGGAATGAATCTTTAAAACAACTTCAACGCCGCTATACAAACAAACAAGTTGACCGAAAAGAATTTGAGGATATTGAACTGATGGAATTCTTCCGCGATAACGACTACATTTCTTTACCTACACACATAAGCGGCCTATCAAAAACACGTTTTACTTCTTACTCTATTTTCACAACTGAAGATAAAGATCGTAAAGTTGGCACATTAATCATTGAATATGTAGAAGATGATAATAATAATTTACATGTGGAACAACTATACTTTGTTTAAATGATAACGCTTGGTCAAAATGACCAAGCGTTCTTGCTTTCTATGAATCTCACTGTATATAATATGAATAAAAGAAAACCGCTATCATTAAGGGGGGATATGCTTGCTCGAAGGATGGTTCAGTTGGTTCATTGTATTATGGACGGTTATTTTATTAGGGCTTATGTCTATCGGTGGATACTTTATGTTCAGAAAATTTTTAAAACGTTTACCAAAAGAAGACGGCATGTCCATTTTGGATTGGGAAGAACACTACATAAATAAAACGAGACATTTATGGGCTGACGAACAAAAACAATTGTTAGAAGAGCTTGTAAGTCCTGTTCCAGAACTATTTCGCGATGTTGCAAAATCAAAGATTGCTGGAAAAATCGGGGAACTTGCATTACAAGAAAATGCCTCTCAAATTACACAAGACTTAATTATTAAAGGATATATCATTGCCACACCAAAGCGTGATCATAAATTTTTAATTAAAAAACTACAAGAAAAAAAGATTGATTATTCTAACTATCGATCTTTACTCGCAAAGTAACTTCATATTATTTTCGATAAAAAAGACAGCGCCTTTGACGCTGTCTTTTTATTTGGTACATATACAGTTTTTAAGTTAGCTTCATATCTTTTTCATTATAAAAACCATCTTCTTTTTCCATTTCCTTTTGTAATTTCGTAAAGGAACGGTACATGGCAATTCTCCATGACACAATCATCGCGAACGCCAGTAAGAAGAACATGCCACTAAGTTGTCCTAAATCAAGAGATTGGCTTAAGTATGTTTTAAATACAATCCGCACGACAAGTAATCCAATTAATATAAAAACAAAGGCTTTTGAACGCTTCAAATAAATCTCTTGTCCTCTAATTTCAAATTTAGATGTTTTAATAAGAAAAATAGAGAAAAACAAACCGACGCCAATTGCTTCTAACATTTCCGCTGGAGTTAATCGAAATTCAGGAAAAACATACATCAATGCTCCCGTGCTCATAAAAAATGGCGGAAGTATAATTTTTTTCAATGTTGCAGGTTTCTTAGCTGCTTTTAAACGAATAAACATCGCACCGACAGCCATACAAACAGCAACGATACTTGATAAAAGAACTATGTTCATATTTTCTCATCCTTTTTTGTGGCTATATGCAAAATATACTTTCATTATATGCTTTTCCGTTAGTATTTCCAACATTTTCGCAGAATAATACTAAAAACCGGTAAAACCACCAAATAAACTTGAGAAATATACGATAATTTTCGTCATCCAGTTAAAGTATAGGAAGACCCCCATAACAATCATAATATATCCTCCGACTTTCATGAAGGCCATACTATTTCTTTTAATCCAAGACATTTTCGTAATAAAGAATGACAGTACGAAAAACGGGATAGCAAATCCAAGTATGTAAGCAATCATGTAAATCATTGCTGATTCTGGGTTTGTTGCTGCTAATCCAATTACGGACACTAGAATTGGTCCGGTACATGGCGTCCACCCTGCTGCAAAGGCTAATCCAATTAGTACTGATCCAAAATAGCCACTTGGACGATTTTTAAATGTAAATTTACGGTCTTGCATTAAAAATTTCGGCTTAAACACCCCGACAATAATTAAGCCGAACACGATGATAAATATACCACCTAACTGTCTGATTAAATCTTTATAGTCAGTAAAGATTCCTCCAATAAAACTTGTACCAAATCCAATTGCAATAAATATAATTGAAAATCCAAGTAAGAAAAACGCTGTATGTATCATACTTCTTTTGCGAAGCATTGCATTTTCTTCTTTCAATTCAGAAACCGACATACCTGTTATGTACGATAAAAATGCCGGATAAAGCGGTAAGCAACATGGGGAAATAAATGATAAGAACCCGGCGCCAAACGCTAAAAAAATACTAATATCTTGCATCATTCCACTCCTCTCCCTAAATATTGTAACAAAAACACATAAAAATACTATGAACAATTCGTGAAATCACTTTTACAACGTGGCAATAAGAAAAACCGTACTTCCTCACAGTTTCTAATAAAACGTTTTCATTTCCTTCTATTATATAGAAAAAACTCAAATGGATTATGAAAACTCCTTTAATTGTCATTACCATAACAAAGGTAACATAGTTTCTCAAATAATTAGCACGTTACTAGTACGTCTATATACATATTGGTTTAAAAAATATTTTTTCAAATGCTGGCTCTATACAATGCAAAGTTGATTTTATAATACTTCTACTATTAATAATTTCAAGATTATGCATAAATATCATACTTTTATTATTATTCTATAAAATGTCATACTTTTCTTTCATTTGACCCTTTATTTCTAATTTTGTATACTTCCCTCTAGTTATATATTTTCGATACGGAACAACTTCATATAGATGGGAGGAATTTTTCATGCTTCGTTATTCTCTTTTAGTTTTATTAGGAGCGTGTAGTTATGGAATTTTAGCTATTTTTGTTAAGCTTGCATATGCAGAAGGATTTTCACTTGGAGAGGTAATTGGCAGCCAATATTTGTTCGGTTGGATTATTTTGCTTGCTATTACACTTCTATTTTCTAGACATCGCGTTCCTTTAAAGCAAGCATTACTTTTATTCGTTGCAGGAACATCTGCAAGTTTTACCGGAATTTTTTATTATGCTTCATTAAAAACTGTACCAGCT
Organism: Bacillus sp. PK3-067; assembly: GCF_056738645.1. Classification (NCBI taxonomy): domain Bacteria; kingdom Bacillati; phylum Bacillota; class Bacilli; order Caryophanales; family Bacillaceae; genus Bacillus; species Bacillus sp. PK3-067. The sequence goes on from NZ_CP096490.1 coordinate 3,656,641, forward strand.
TCTATTGCAATTATTCTTTTATTCCAATTTGTTTGGGTCGGAATTATCATTGAAGCAGTCGCAACAAAAACATTACCTTCAAGAGAAAAAGTTATTTCTGTTATTTTCTTACTTGTAGGGACATTTTTATCAAGTGGTTTACTTGAACAATCAGCAGGTGCTTTCGATACGACTGGGATCATTTTAGGTTTATTATCTGCTGTTACATTCGCAACATACATTTTCGTGAGCGGAAAAGTTGCTGTTGAAGTACCTTCATTACCGCGCGGTGTTCTCTTAATGACTGGTGCTTTAACTTTAGTCATGATTGTATTCCCACCAACATTTATTTTTAATGGTGCCATTTCTCAAGGTCTTTGGAAATACGGTTTAGGATTAGGAACATTTAGTATCGTAATTCCATCTATTGCCTTTACAATCGGTATTCCAAAAATCGGTTCTGGCTTAGCAACTATTCTTGGTGCAGCGGAACTACCAGTTACAACAATTATGTCCGTATTCGTTTTAAAAGAGGCTGTACTATCTTCACAATGGTTCGGTGTATCACTTATTTTAATCGGGATTGCAATCCCGCAAATTGCATACGCAATGCGTGGACGTTATCGTAAACATCATACGCATAAAAAAGTCGCAGCATAAAGCGAAACTTTAATTAGTTGAACCAATCGGACTGCCCATTAATACGGGATAAACGAGAGAGGATTTTCATTTGAGAATCCTCTCTTTTATTGTTGTATACTTATGATAAATATTTTGCTGAAGAAAGAAGGCATACTACATGGTATCTATTTCAAATCAACTAAAAGAAAAACTTATTTCCATCCGTCGACATTTACATGAGTATCCGGAACTATCATATGAAGAGTTCGAAACAACAAAAGCAATAAAAAATTGGTTAGAAGAAAAAAACATTACTATCATTGACTCCAATTTAGAAACAGGAATTATCGCTGAAGTGTCTGGTAATAAAAACGGGCCAATTGTAGCAGTTCGTGCTGATATTGATGCCCTTCCTATTCAAGAAGAAACACATTTGTCCTATGCATCTAAAGTACGAGGAAAAATGCATGCTTGTGGACACGATTTTCATACAGCTGCCATTTTAGGTACTGCTTTCTTATTAAAAGAAAGAGAATCTTCCCTAAATGGAACGGTTCGCTTCATATTCCAACCAGCTGAAGAAAGTAGTAATGGCGCTTGCAAAGTTATTGATGCTGGACATTTACGTAATGTGCAAGCGATTTTCGGCATGCATAATAAACCTGATTTACCAGTAGGTACAATTGGCATTAAAGATGGTCCACTGATGGCTGGAGTTGATCGATTTGAAATTGAAATTCACGGAGTTGGTACACACGCGGCTGTACCAGATGCTGGCGTAGATCCTATTGTCGCATCCTCTCAAATTGTGATGGCACTGCAAACAATTGTAAGCCGAAATATAAGTTCATCTCATAATGCGGTTGTTAGTGTTACAAATATTCACGCAGGAAATACGTGGAACGTAATTCCTGAAAAAGCTACGTTAGAAGGAACGATTCGCACGTTCCAAGCTGAAACACGTGAAAAGATTCCAGCACTCATGGAGCGTATTATTAAAGGTGTATCTGATGCATTAGGTGTAAAAACGAAATTCCGTTTTTATTCAGGTCCTCCTGCTGTTCACAACGATAAAGCTCTTTCAGACTTATCTACTCAAGTTGCCACAAAGATGAATCTTAATATCATCTCGCCTAGTCTATCAATGGCTGGAGAAGATTTCTCATTTTACCAACAGGAAATACCAGGTTCATTCGTCTTTATGGGAACGAGCGGTACACATGAATGGCATCATCCTGCTTTTACAATTAATGAAGAGGCACTGCCTATAAGTGCAGAATACTTTGCTTTACTAGCCGAAAGAGCACTTAAACAATTCTCATAAAAAAAGCCGTTCAAAGTGCATCTCAGCACCTGAACGGCTTTTCTTATTAAGTTAAATCACGTTTTAAAAACACAGTATATGAAATACATAAAAATACGAACAAATAAAGTAGCAACATACATGATGCAAACGGGAATGTTACTCCATCAATAAAACTTCCGTTCTTTGAAATACTATATAAATCTGTGTTTGCTGGCAATAAATATTTCGCCCAGTTATATCTAGTGGCTGCTAATAACGCAATATTGCCTGATAAAGCAAGGAATAGTGAAATACCAATTGCACCTCCACTAGATCTCGTTAACACAGAAATCATAAATGCAAACGATGCGTACACAACCGTTGGTAACCACGATAAAACATAATATTTACTTGCTTCTACAAAAATGTTTTGTTTTATTATATTTCCATCTTGGAAAATAAACTCACTCCATGCAGGCTGTTGGAATTTATAAATAACAAGTCCACATAAAGCGGAGAAGATCATATTAAATATAAATAATAAAGCTGCAAATATAACGATTGCTAAAAATTTTGCTGTTAAAATTTTAAAGCGACTCGCTGGTCGTATCGTTAAAAATTTATATGTTCCCCAGCTATATTCATTCGCAAAAATTGTACTTGCATACACGAGGATAAATGGGAGCAAAATTGGAAATACGATAAAACCTGTATCTCTCATGAAAGAAAGTGGAGAACTGCTTGCCGGTGCTGTATCCGTATCTAAATGCTTCATCTTAAGCTGGTATTCTTTTACAAGCTCATCCCCTGATTTTTCTGCTAAAATAGCTTCTTTTTTCATGCCAAGCTTTTTCTCAATTTCTACAGTTCGTTCTGTATAATCTACTTTCCATCCTTTTGTTTCCGGTTCAAAATACTTTACCGTAACCCATCCTAATCCGATTATTAATACTGCAATAACTGCAAATGGAATAATCGTTCGCTTCCGCTTAAATATTTTATACAGTTCGTTATATACTAAATTAAACAATATCTTTTCCCCCTGTTAATTCTAAAAATTGCTCTTCTAACGTTTTTCTTTCTTCATATACACGATACACTTGAATATTTTTCTCAAGCAATGTACGAATAACATTTGGGATTTCTTCATCTTTTACATTAATAAGTAATTCATTATCTTTTACTAAAACATCATGCCCTAATATTTCTGCTGCTTTATTCGCATCATCTACACGTATACGGATCGTCTCCATCTCTTCGCTTTGGCTATGCTGAATATTTTGCGTAGCCACATATTCCCCGTGCTGAATAATGATAACTCTGTCACACATTAATTCAACTTCTGAAAGTAAGTGACTTGATACAAGTACAGCTTTTCCTTGTTCATGTGCAATTTTTTTTATGTACATTCTCATTTCATGTATTCCACTAGGGTCTAATCCATTTGTCGGTTCATCTAGTATCAACACGTCTGGATCGTGAATAAGTGCCTGAGCGATTCCTAAACGTTGTCTCATGCCGAGTGAATACGCTTTTACTTTGCGATCAATTACTTGTCCCATCCCTAACAATTTCACTACTTCATCGATACGTTCTTCGGTCACATTACCATTCATTCGTCCGAAATATGTTAAATTTTCATAGCCGCTCAAAAAAGGATAAAATTCAGGTGTCTCAATTACCGCTCCAATTTTCGCAGCTGTTTTTTCGAATTGCTGTTTCACAGATTGACCATCAATCCATACTTCACCTTCTGTCATACGGATCATACCAACCATCATTCTCATTAAAGTCGTTTTTCCAGCACCGTTTGGTCCGAGTAAACCGACAACCTCGCCTTTTTTCACTTCAAAACTAATATTTTGTACAAGTGTCTTTGATCCGATTCGCTTCGTTAACCAATCGACTTTTACAATTGATTGTTCATTTGTCATTCTATACAACCTTTCCTTCCCATTCTTTGTCAGGTCTTTTCACTGTAACATGATTATTTTTATGTGTAAAATGGAAAAAGGCATGATTTCTCATGCCTTTTTCTTGAAATGCAACGAATTTTTATCTTGTAAACTTTGAACAAATCGAAAACATTGCACCATCGATAATAGAAGGATAACAATCATAATTATACTCACTACTACTATTGCATATATTGTAATCGGTGCACTATTTATCCCTTGTATTCCTGCTATTCTTATAAAGATAATCGTAAATAATTTTAAAAATAACATCCCATTAACTAATCCAAAAACAAACGCTGCTCCATAAATGAATAATTGCTCCTGACATAATAAACATAGTACTTCTTTTCTTTTTATATTTTCTGCTACATAAGATGTAAACTCCTCTCTCCTCACTAGCAAAAGGGAGTACATCATTTTATATGTAGTAAAGATACATATGAAAATTAGTACAATAAACAGTGTGTAAAAATACATTTGAAATACAAATGCATCCCCTACTTTCAAAATAGCTCCTTCATTAAATTGTAACGATATCATAAAAAACAAAATCATAATACTCATAGCAATCCACATAAATTGCTTCATCCTTTTGGTAGCAAATGTTCTAATATTTTTTCTCGCTAACCGACATAAAGACATAAAATTCTTCCCCTACCTTATTACATACGCATTCTATACTACTAGTGTATAAAAATATGACATTTTAAACATCGCACTACAATCGGAATTTCTTCTAAGTCTTTAGTCCTAGAAAACGAAATGATAAAAAATCACATTTAGAATATAATTGTAAAAAGGAGGAGATTGCATGCGTATAAAATTACTATCAATCTTGTTTTTATTATTACTCACAAGTTGTAGCAAAATAAAAAACAATGAAGTTGCCATTGTTGAGCCATACAAATTAACAAAAGAGCAAGCTTCTATTTTACAAATGACTCCTTTTCAAGAAGGAAATAGCATGTTTTATAACGTTACGCTTAAAAATGATAAAGATGAAATAAATGCTACAATTGATTATTATAACAATGGTAAAAAAACAAAAGAAATTGCTAATATAGCTACCTCACATTTTTCAAAAAAGAAAGTAAAGCTTTCTTTTTTACCACCACATTTCCAATTCGATAAAGATATACAAGAAAAAAGGCAGTGGTATATGAATATTGAAGGTGCTTCAACGCTTGTTCATGAAGAAGCACCACCAAGCGTAAATAGCTCCGCAACTACTACAATCCAATCTATAAAAAATTTAAAATACAATCAAAAAACAATTTTAGCTGCTGTAATCCAAACAAGTAAAGAAACTGTAAGCGTCCCTACAATTGACGAAGACAAAGGTATTGATTTACTCTTAAAAGAAAATGAACACGTTTATCTATTTAGTATCGAGCTAAAAAAAGAACAATAAAGCGGAAATGCAACTTAAGTTGCATTTCCGCTTTATTGTTTAACAAGGTGTACTTTTATAAATCTGAATTAACTTCATTTTCTGTTACTACTATTACTCATCTTCTACTTCTATTCTTTTCTTCTCTCTTGCAATTTTTAAAAACTCTAGCAACTCTGGATTACTATTCATTTTTTTGTAAGCCACTGACATTTCTGCCACAAAATTAGAATCATATAATTCTTTATATACAACTTCTGTTTTATATAACTTATTTGCCGATACGGGTATTACTGTAATTCCAATTCCTGCCGCTACAAGCCCCATAACTGTTTGATACTCTGTTGCTTCTTGTACAATACGTGGACTAAATCCAACTTCTCTGCAAAGAGATAAAATTGTATCATACAAAGCTGGCCATACTGGTCTCGTAATAAATACAAACGGCTCATCTCGTAAATCTTCTATATGTATTTCATCTTTCTCTGCAAGTGGATGTGCCTTTGGTAAACATAAGGTACAAGATAACCTTTGAATTGGCTCTAATTCTAATAATTGTGTTGGAATTGGTGGACGTAAAAAGCCAATATCAATACGGTTATCATGAAGTGCATGAACTTGATCTGGTGTTGACAATTCATGTAATGCAACAGACACTCTCGGAAATTTCTTTCTATATTCCCTAACAATTGATGGTAAAATATCATATATCGCCGCACCTACAAAACCAATTGAAAGTGATCCTACTTCTCCCCTTTGCGCACTTTGTGCAACTTCTACTGCTTTTTCAATTTGTTCAAACGCTTTTTTTACTTCTTTTAAAAACATTTCTCCTGCTTCTGTTAGTTCAACCTTTCTTTTCGTTCTTGAAAATAATGTAACTCCCATTTCTTTTTCTAATTGCTGTATTTGTTGACTAAGTGGTGGTTGTGTCATTTGTAAACGAGCAGCTGCCCGTCCAAAGTGTAACTCTTCTGCCACAACAACAAAATATTGCAAATGCCGTAATTCCATTTTTGGACACCCTTTTCACTTTCGATTAATATGTCTAATATATTAATAACATATAATTTATATATTAGACAAATATTTTGAATGAACGTATAGTAGAAATTGTTAATTCTTTTTTACAATTTTTATGTAAAAAAAGAAAGAGGTGGTTACTGTATGAAATGGTGGAAGTTAAGCGGACAAATTTTGTTACTATTTTGTTTCGCTTGGACAGGTGAATGGATTGCAAAACAGGCACACCTCCCAGTTCCAGGAAGTATAATCGGTATTTTTTTATTATTAATTTCGTTAAAATTTAACCTAGTTAAGAAAGAATGGATACAGGACGGAGCAGATTTTTTATTAAAAGAACTTATTTTATTTTTCATCCCTTCTGCAGTCGCTGTCATACGTTACAGAGATACACTAACACAATATGGAATCGATCTCATTTTAATTATTATGATTAGCACTCTTTGCGTTACCTTAGTTACAGGACTTTTAACAGAATTGCTACTAAAGCGGAAAGGATCAACGCAATGATCGGATTTCTTTGTTTACTATTAACACTATTCACATATTGGATATCAAAAAAAATGTATCAACGTTGGAATTGGAGTCTACTTTCTCCTCTTCTCGTCTGTCCCATTATTTTAATTGCTTTATTGCTCGGATTAGATACACCTTATGAAACATATGAATCTGGTGGTCACTGGTTAACTGAATTATTAAAGCCCGCAACAGTTGCTTTTGCATGGCCAATCTATAAATATTTTGATTTGTTAAAGAAACATGGAATGGCTATCTTACTTAATGTCATTGTCGGTTCGTTTTTATCAGTCATTACTTCAGCACTACTAGCAAATTATTTTCAAATTGATTCATCACTAGAACATAGTTTAGCGCCACATATCGTAACAACACCAATCGCAATGGCTATTTCAGAAATGATTGGTGGTATGTCACAATTAACTGCTGTATTTGTCGTTTTAACTGCCTTAACAGGAGCATTGCTCGGTCCTTCTCTCATACGCATTTGCCGCATTAAAACAGCAATCGCAAAAGGTATTATGTTAGGAACGAGCGCAAATGGAACCGGTACATCAAAAGCATTCGAAATCGGTCCTGTGGAAGGAACAATTGCAAGTTTATCCATGCTTTTAACAGCAGGCGCTAGTTTAGTTATCGTTCCGCTTTTCTTGTCTTGGATACATTAAAGAAGCAAGTATTTACATACTTGCTTCTTTATCTATATATTGGCACAGCAATTCATAATCCTCTGGAAAAGCTAAACACAATTGTTCAATTTCATGTATCCCTTTCCAAGCAATTTCATGTATTAACTCATCAGGATCTTGGATTTTCATATTACCGCCTATTTGTTTAACAAAATAATAATGGACATACACTGGAACACCGTATGTAATACCCTCTTTTTCATATATTTTATTTACCACTTCCACATTGTAACCTGTTTCTTCCCAAACTTCCCTGATACAACATTCTTCTAGTGTCTCTCCCTTTTCAAGTCCTCCACTTGGGACAGACCATCTTTTTTCTTCTCCCTCTTTGCCCTGCAGTACCATTAAAACTTCATTTCTTTCATTTACACATACCGCTGCACTACCTATCCATCTCTCCATAAACATCCCTCCCCTACTAAAATTCGCCCTCTTTTTTATTTTCCCCTTGAAAAAAAGAGGAAAATAATAAAACAATGACGAAAAATTATATCAACTTCATAGACAATCCTTTTTTAGAAATTAAAACTGGAAGGATGAAAATATGATTTCTAATTATGTTGTGGAATGTGTCTTTTGTGAAGAAAATCGAAAGGCTCGCCAAGCTATTGTCACAGTTCCCGCGACTACTCAGCTACTAGCCATTGAAAAAGTGCGTGCGGAATGCAAACGTCGCTTTGGAAAAACTGTATTATTACAAACAGAAATTAAAGAAAAAATTGTTTTTGAACAAAAAGAAAGCCGACCATAAATTGGTCAGCTTTCTTATCCGATCATATTTTCACATGAAGATTAGGGGCATCCTCTTTAAGGATCGGGATTTTCCCATTATGTACGTTCCATAATGGTCATCGAACAATATATTTCTATGCAATTAACTATTGAATAGAATAGGGCAAAACTTGTTCGCATTTTTAGAAAAGGGATAGGGATATAATTCAAGTAGTACTTCGAATACTCGAACTTTACACTCATAATATTAAAACAAATCCTTTTATATGGGAAATATGAATTACCTACATAATTCATTCGTAAAATATATTAATAGTTTGCTATATTAATTTTATCCCGCTATTTGTAAGCAGTAACCCCCTACTTATTATAATTTCACCTTACTCCATCAATAGCATACATCCAGCTAAAACCGGTGTCATAATCATCGAAAACCTCAAAAGCATTCGCGGTGCATAATTTGTAAACTTCGCGCCAATATATGCCCCTAACATGGTCCCAATTAATACTTGCAATAACAATATATAATCTAAATATCCTTCCGAACTATATCCTAGACCGCCTCCAATTGCAATCGGTAATATAACAAGCATTGTTGTCCCTACAGATTGCTGAATCGTTAATCCCAATAGAACCATTAATCCAAGCTGAATAAACGGTGCAGAACCAATCCCAAATGAACCAGCCATCATTCCAGTAACTAATCCAAGGCATATACATTTCAACAAGTAGTTCATGGAAAACTCTTTATGCTTATATAAAGATGACTGTTCTTTGTTTTGGAACATAATTAATTTAATAAACATAAAAATTGCCGATAAAAATAACATCCCAGCTGTAAACCAATGAAGAAGATGTGCTGGTATAAGTGAACCAAATTTAGAACCAATATAAGAGCCAATTGCGCCAAATCCCCCAACAATCCCGCCTATAATAAGTGCTACATTACCTTCACGGTAATGACTGACAACACCTGATAATGTCGTAAACGCCATTGCAGTTAAAGATGTTGCAAGAGCAACATGAATAGGAATATGAAATACTAAAGTGAGTATCGCGATAATAAACCCAGCTCCTCCAGCTCCAACAAATCCTAATAAAATACCCATTACTAACATTGTTATAATAATTGCCACAGACTTTCCCTCCAGTAACACAATTATCCATCATATTTATCCTTACATACAAATAAAAAGCATCCTAGATGGATGCTTTTTATTTCAATGATATGTACTTAATCTTGATTAATCAAAATAACCGCTGGACCAGCTACTACTACTCCAGCTACTTCTATTTTTTCAAATTCCTTTACTGTAATAGATATAACTCCTTCTCTTTCCATCAATTCTTTACTCAGGACATCAGTCGGGATTGCTTTCACCGTCTTACCTCCTTTTCATTTATACAATATGATAAAGTGAAACTTTCATCAGTGGGGTTTTGGTCCGTACTTATTGATTATTAACCCTCACCAATCGGGCGAATAATCGCCCAATGCATCTATATATATGCATCACCTCCGCTTTCATTCCTTATTCCACTCAAAAACCTTCTCCCCCTTCCTTGACATATTGAAAAATAAAAAAGAAGCTATAACATATAGCTTCCCTCCACGTTTCTTTAATCTTTATGCACCGTATATTCCATGACTTTACCATCTCTATCAAATTGTAAAATAAGCTGTTCGCTATCTATTGGGATAAAGCCACGTTCAGTCCCAAGATAATACAAAGTGATAACTCCTTCTCCCCCACTTCTCGTTTCCGTTGGGGCTCCTAACAATTGTGTAATTTCTTCATTTGATTTCCCTATTAATTTATATTTTTGTAATAGATCATCTACCATATGTACCCGCTTATCTGCATGATTTAACCATCTATTTTGATTAAACTTTGATGTATATTCATTTACACTTAGTTGTACAGTGCACACTATTAATGGTATGAGTGCTACTATTAACCCCCCCAACATTTGCTTCTTTTCTTCATTACGATTTTTAGAAACATATAAAATAGCCCTTTGAATCATGACTAATAAAACAAATGGTATGAATACTACAAAAATGCTCCTTACACTTAAGGGTATATGGACCATATCAATGACGAATATAAATACAATGTACATTACTATATACAAACAAAAATAGACATACAAAAATAGACATACAAAATGCCACGTAGCATAGCGTTCAGAAAGATCTCCCCTTTTAACTCACTATATAATTCATCCGGCTAATCATTTCTCGAATCTGTTCTAATTCTTGCACTGTATATACTATTTTTCCTGCTAAGATTTCATTTCTGAAGAACGTTACAATTTGCTCCCGATCTTTTAATCTAGGTGTTTCCTCACTTGAAAGATCTATTATTTCTTTTCCATTTTCATTATAAAAATATACAACTGGTTTTACCTTTTCTTTTATACTATTAGCCTGCATTTCTTTCAAACAATTGTATAAAATTTGAGATAGTTTCTTCGCCTTATATACTGGATTCCCTTCATTTTTCACTTGTATAGTTGCCGAATCTTTACCTACTATATATTCAAATGTCTCTTCTTTTTCAAGTTCTTGTTGATACTTACCCATTTCATCAATCATAAATGAATATATACCAGCATTTTCTTTCGTTAAACCATGAATTAATTTCTCTTCCCATTCTTTCGTCTCAAGTAGATAAATACCAGTTTTGCACAAAATGAGATGATGGATTCGATTATCGTTTATTTCACTATTATTTTTAATAAAAACATTCGGCATGATTTCAATTTCAGCATCTAATATGATGCCTTGCTCTATGAATCCTCGCTTCATATAATGTAATGTTTCGTACGTATTCATTTCAGCGCCGTTTTTAGTATATTCTCGTAAATTTGCAATTAATTTTTGAAACATATGTATTTCGTTATTATGTTTATTTTGTATTTCACCACGTTCTTTACTATGTTGCATAGCTAATTGATTCTTCATCATACGCATATTTTCAATTTCTCTATTTGCACTTACTTGTAAATCATTGTATTTTTTCTGTTCCATATTTTTTAAATTATTTTGTTGTTCTTTATGCTCTATCACCGTAGCTGCAATTTCGTTTTCATACGTTTCAATTGCTTGTTTCTTTTCAAATTCTACTTGCTGACTCTCTGATTCTAACTGTTTATTTTTATAAAACAGCACAAATACTACAGCTAATAATATTAAAACCGCACCTATTAGCACATAATTCATATTTTTACCCCTTTATTTCATTTTCGATTATTTTTTATAAATATATCTATTATAGTATACTATGGTTTCGATATAGACTTTGTAAAAGTTGTATATTTTTAATAAAAGGCACCTCTGACGGGGCACCTTTTATTTTCACTCTATTGTACACCATACTGAATATAACTTGGATCATAGTATATCCATTGATTTGTCCCTAAGCAAAGCCATCCATCTTGCTTACTCCATACTCGATACGATTCACCATGATGTAACTGTCTTATAACATTTCCATTTAATGATGGAGCATCACGCAAATTTACATTATCACCAGTAATAGTCGCCACATAATGTTTATACTGAATATAACTCGGATCATTATATACCCACTGATTTGTCCCTAAACAAAGCCATCCATCTTGTTCTCCCCAAACTTCATATGTTTCGCCACGATTCAATTGGCGAATTACACTAGACTGCAAAGATGGTCCACTTCTCAAATTCACATTATCTCCATTAATTATAGCAACCCCGTACACTGGAGTTGCATTATTAGGCGGGGAAACATTACCTCCACCACTTGCTCCATTCCCTTTTAAAGCTTCTAATGAAACTGCAGCTGATACATCACAATTTCCTACGCCTGAAATTTGTCCTGAATCTGTGTACTGCCACGCTGTCCACGTTGTCCATCCACCAGCATCAGCAGGCGGTGTACTCGAGTATTTAGCAATCCAAAGCGGTATATCACTTAATCCGCTAATTCCGAACTCATTAATATACCAAACTCCTGTATATAACATTACATCTTTTCCAGTAGCCTGTTTCACATAATTTATGAAGCTTCTTGCCCAATTCGATATAGCGTTACCAGTTAAATTACTGTTACTCGGATCTATTGGTGATTCTAAATCCAGAACTGGCATTAAGTCTGTCTGGTTATTTTGTAATATACTCACAAAATATTTTGCCTCTGAAATTGCATCATTTTGTTCTGGGCGTGCAAAATGGTATGCACCAATTAATACATTCGCATTTCGTGCTGCTTGTACATTCTTAGTAAAAGTAGGATCAATGTAGTTTACACCTTCTGTCGCTTTTGCATACGCTGCTGGAATTCCAGATGCCTTCACTGCATTCCAATCAATATTCCCTTCCCAATGAGACACATCAATAAACGTAACATTTGAACTTGATCTGTTTTGCATATAAAATCTCCTATCATTTTTTTACTTCGTATACATACAATATGTACAAGTTTCATAAGAGGACACGACATTTATGCTATAGAAACAAAGAGTAAACATATTTTGTATACAAAATAAAAAAGACCTTGTATTACAAGGCCTTTTGCAAACTCACTTTATTTTGTAGCAAATACATATTATAATACAAACCTTGCTCACTTAATAATTCTTGATGTGTCCCTCTCTCTACTATCTCTCCATCATGCATCACAAAAATTTGATCCGCATCTTGAATTGTAGATAACCTATGCGCAATGGCTATCGTCGTTCTACCTTTTCGCATTTGTTGCAACGCTGTTTGAATAGCCTCTTCTGTTTCTGTATCGATATTAGCTGTTGCTTCATCTAATACTAATACTTTCGGATTCGTTGCTATCGTTCTAGCAAAAGCAATTAATTGTCGTTGACCGCTTGAAAATGCTGCACCTCTTTCTACTACTTCTGTTTCATACTGTTTTGGTAACTTTTCAATAAACGTATTCGCTTGCACAAATCGAGCAGCTTCTTTTACTTCTTCATCCGTAATTTCTTCATTATACTTACGAATATTTTGCTTTACATTTCCAGCAAATAAAAATGCATCTTGCAATACGAGTCCTATTTTCTTTCTAATTTCTCGTTCTTCAAATTTTTCTAAATCTACACCGTCTATTACAATATTTCCTGACTTAATATTATAAAATCGCATTAACAAATTCATAATCGTACTTTTTCCGCTACCAGTATGCCCAACAAAAGCAACCGTTTGCCCTTGTTTCACGTGAAATGATACATTTTTTAAAACGTCACGCTTTCCATCATATGAAAAAGTAACATTTTTAAATTCAATATCTCCATCCACGATTTGAGGATTCTCATTGCCTTTTTGAACCGGTGCTAAATCTTTCTCGTCCATTAAATGAAATACACGTGATGACGAAACAAGTGCCTGTTGGAAGAAGGACAATTTCATCATCATCTCATTTACAGGTTGGAAGAAACGATGTATATAGTTAACAAAAGCATATAAAACTCCTACTTCAACAGGACTCTTTAAAGCATCAATCCCAAATAAACCTAGTACTAACGCAATAGCTACAATATGTACTAAATCCGTAGCTGGTCGTAAAAGTAATGCGTCTAACTTCAAAGTACGTCGCCCTGCACTATAATGTTTATTATTCACTTCTTCAAACTCTTTTCTCATACGTTTTTCTTGTCTGAACACTTGAACAATATTCATTCCTTGTATGGACTCGTTCAACTTTGCATTTAACACGCTTAGTTGATTACGTACTTCTAAATAAAAAGCTGCACTTTTCCGGCGATATAATACCATAATCGCAAACATTATCGGAATTAATACGAGAGAAAATAGCGCTAATTTTACATCTAATAAAAACATCGCTACTAAAATACCTACTAAAAAGACTACATTTTTTACAAATGTTGATAATACACTGACATAAAAATCTTTAATCGCTTCCGTATCATTTGTTATACGCGATACAAGTGTACCAATCGGCGTACGATCAAAGAAACTTAATGACAGCTTTTGAACATGTTCATATACTTCAACTCGCATATCTTGAACAATCTTAAAAGCAATGTTCTGAAAGTACAATAGATTTAAATACGTAAATAGTACTTTTAATAAATGAGCAACTATGTAAATTACAAATAAAGTAACGAGCGCTGATCGTTCAAAATCCCGCGGTACTAGGTGTTCATCGAGGAATTGTTTAATTAAAAAAGGACCCATCATTTCCGTTACTGTCGCACCAACTAAAAAGATAAATGCTAAAGATAGTAACCCTTTATATGGCTTCATATAGGAAAGCAATCTACTTAAATCACTTCGCTTCTTCTCTACCATCATACGCCTCCTTTCTCGACTAAAGCTTCTAATTGCTGGCTTTCATACATTTCCTTATACCAGCCGTTTTCCTTCATTAATTCCTCATGTGTACCTCTTTGTACAATTCTACCTTCATCAACAACAAGAATAAGATTGGCATGCTGAATTGCACTTAATCGGTGTGCAGTAATAATCGTCGTTTTCCCTGCTCTCTCCCTCTTTAAGGCACTTAAAATCGTCTCTTCTGTTTTTGCATCTACCGCTGATAAACAATCATCCAAAATTAAAATTTCAGCATTTGTTAATAAAGCACGAGCAATAGAGATTCGCTGTTTTTGACCACCAGATAACGAAACACCTCTTTCCCCTACTACTGTTTCATATCCTTCTGAAAATTGGAGGATGTCATTATGAATACAAGCAATCTCTGCTGCTTGGGTAATTTCATTATATGTAGCATCCGCCTTTCCAAAGGCAATATTCTCGCCAATACTTGCTGAAAATAAAAAATGATCTTGCGGCACGTATGAAATGGCAGAACGGACACCATGAAGTGTTATATCTCGAATATCTCGCTCCCCAATTTTTAATTCACCATTAAAATGATCATACTCACGGATTAAACATTTTAATAAAGTCGTTTTCCCTGCGCCTGTACGTCCTACAACTCCTAGCGTTTCGCCCTTCTTCAAATCAAAGTGAATATCGTTTAAATGTAACAATTCATTTTTCTTATACGAAAATGAATCAACGGCAAACGAAACATTACCGCTCGCTATTGTATGTACAGCATTTTCGCTATTTACTACATCTGATTTTTGTGAAAGAATTTTTTCTACACGGTCATATGAAGCACGCCCACGCTCCATAATATTGAATAACCATCCAAACGCTAACATTGGCCAAACGAGGGTACCTAAATATGTCGTAAATGTAACGAGATCACCTACTGTTAATTCACCTCTTACAACTAATACCGATCCGTAACATACTGCGATTAAAAAAGAAAATCCAACGATAAGAGAGATTGTCGGATCAAATAACGAATCAATACGTGCAACTAACACATTTTTATGTACAACATCTTCTGATTTTCTTCGAAACGCCTGTAAATCTTCTTTCTCTTGTCCAAGCGAGCGAATCACTTTCATTCCACTCATACTCTCTTGCACTTTATCATTGATTTCCGAAAACGATTGCTGTGCTTTATGAAACCTTTTATGTAATAAAGTTCCATAATAATTTGTCGAAATAGCTACAATCGGCATTGGAATTAAACTTAATAATGTTAACTTCCAACTAATTGTAAAACCCATCGCTACGAGTACACATCCTCCGACAGCTAATGAGTCAACAAGCGTCAAAACACCTGCTCCAGCAGTTTGCTGGATCGCTTGAATATCATTGGTCGCATGTGCCATTAAATCACCTGTCCGATTTGACTGATAGAAAGATGGACTCATCTTTGTAAAATGTTCATACAAATTTTTTCGTAATTGGCGAGCTAATTTTAATGAAGACCCGAAAATCATAATACGCCATATGTAACGTAATATGTACATCGTAATACCTACAATTACTAATAGTACAACCCATTTTAGTAACTTATCGGTCGTCAATGTTCCATCATTAATTTCATCTACAACGATTCCAATTACTTTTGGTGCTACAAGTTCTAAAAGTGCAACGCCAAACAATAAAATAATTCCAGTTATGTACGCTCGTTTTTCTTGTTTAAAAAACCACGCTAAATTCATAAACACTTTCATTTTTTTCCTCCTCCCTTAAAATGAGCGATGTTTTCAGTTTACCAAAAATACAGAATTTTTAAAAGTTTTAAAAACTATAACTAACAAAAAGAAAGACACTCTTAGCGAGTGTCTTTTAGCGCTTATTTCATTTGTTGCTTGTTCATTGCGCTCATCATTTGATTGATTTTCTTTTGGGAAGGTTTTTGTCCCATTTGCATCATCATCATTTTTAACATTTGTTCGTTAATTGGTGGATTTTTTTGTAAGTAATTCATCATGTATTTGCGGGCAATGAAAAATCCTAACGCCACGCCTGCTACTAGTGCTACTACGCCCACTAGAATACCTAACCAAATTGGCATATATTTTCCTCCTTCATGTTGTCTACCTTACAGTGTACTAAAACCTTTTCAATAAGACAAGATACAATTCGACATTTTTTACACATATGTTCGTACTTGTTTTAGAGGATTCAGCCATCCGTACTTTGTATTTTCATAATCCATAGCTAAAAATGTTAATTCACACTTTCTTAACACCTCAAAGAACGTCGTTTCCATAGAGACATTTCCAGAGGTATTCATACGAATATAGTGCGGTTTCACCATTATTTCGCCGTACTCCGCTCCCGTATAAAGTGTATGTGTATGATGTGTTCTATCATATTTACCAAGAACGCGCAAAGCTTGTTCTAATTTATGATGAATTTTCATTACTTGCAATGGCATCGTTATATACATCATTTGCTTATATAACACTTTTTTCTCCGAAAGGGACCCAGATTCTGAAAATCGAGCAAATAAATCAAAAAACAAATATTCACGACCAAAATAAGCTTTCGCAATATCCTCTTGAATTAAATACAATTCATACGTTTTCATTTTTCCACTCCCAATCTGGACAACCTTTTCTCTTCATTATATATAAGAAAATTTGCAATGATTGTCTGACTGCGGAGAGATAAAAAACTTTTTCTGTCGAAAAAACTCATTTACATAGAAAAACCTCTCCATGCCGGAGAGATTTTTCTGAAATGATTAAAGCATTTCTTTTACTTTACGAACAACGTTCTCTACAGTAAATCCATACTCTTCCATAATCTTCTCACCAGGAGCAGAAGCACCGAATGTATCGATACCTAACACATCTCCTTCAAGACCTACGTAACGGTGCCATCCGAATGTAGCACCCATTTCGATTGCGAAACGTTTTGTTACTGCTTTTGGTAATACAGATTCTTTGTACTCTGCAGTTTGAGCTTCGAAGCGATCCATAGATGGCATGCTGACAACAGCTGCGTCAACGCCGTCTACTGCTAATGCTTTTTGAGCTTCAACAGCTAGGCTTACTTCAGATCCAGTTGCAAGTAAGATTACGTCAGCCGTTTCTTTCTTGCTTGCAGAAACTACATATGCACCTTTTGCTACTTTTTCATACGTATCATCTTTTGCACCTTCTAATGTTGGAAGGTCTTGACGAGTTAATACTAAAGCAGTTGGTTTGTTTGTAGATTCTAAAGCTAGTCTCCAAGCTGCAACAGATTCGTTACCATCAGCAGGACGGATAACAGAAACGTTTGGCATTGCACGAAGCGCTGCTAATTGCTCGATTGGTTCATGTGTTGGACCATCTTCACCAACAGCGATACTGTCATGTGTGAATACATACGTTACTGGCAATTGCATTAATGCTGCAAGGCGAATTGCTGGACGTAAGTAATCAGAGAATACGAAGAACGTACCACCGTAAGTTTTTAAACCACCATGTAGTGCAATACCGTTCATTGCTGCACCCATTGCGAACTCACGTACACCGTACCAAATGTTTTTACCGCTGTAATCATCTCTTGTAAAGTCTTTTTCGTTATTCATGTATGTTTTGTTAGAACCAGCAAGGTCAGCAGATCCACCGAAGAATGATGGTACAGACTCTGCAATTGCATTAATTACAGCACCAGAAGAATTACGAGTTGCTGCTTTTGATCCTAATTCATAAGTTGGTAAGTTTTGCTCCCAACCTTCTGGAAGTTGACCGTTCATTGCTGCTTGGAATTCGTTTGCTAATTCTGGGTATGCTTGTGCATATTCACCTAGCATCGTGTTCCACTCAGCTTGCGCAGTTTCACCAACATCTTGTACTGTTTTACGGAAGTTGTCATATACTTCTTCTGCTACGTGGAAGTCTTGCTCAGCAGTCCAAGCATATGCTTCTTTCGTTAATTTTGTTTCTTCTACACCAAGTGGAGAACCATGTGAAGCTGATTTTCCTGATTTGTTTGGAGAACCGAAACCAATTGTCGTTCTTACTTCAATTAGCGTTGGGCGTTTTTCGTCAGCTTTCGCTTCTTCAATTGCTTTCGCGATTGCTTCAATATCGTTTCCATCCTCAACACGGATTACTTGCCATCCGTATGCTTTGTAACGATCTTCTACACTTTCAGAGAATGAACGATTTAAATCGCCATCTAATGAAATATCGTTTGAATCGTAAAGCACAACAAGACGACCTAATTGTAAATGAGCAGCTAATGAAGATGCTTCAGCAGAAACGCCCTCCATTAAATCTCCATCACCACAAATAGCGTATGTATAATGATCTACTACATTATACGCATCACGGTTATATTTAGCAGCTAAATGTCTTTCAGCCATTGCCATACCTACAGCAGTTGCAATACCTTGTCCAAGTGGACCAGTCGTTGCATCTACACCAGCTGTATGACCATACTCAGGATGTCCTGGAGTTTTGCTTCCCCATTGACGGAAGTTCTTTAAGTCATCCATTGTTACATCATAACCAGATAGGTGAAGTAGGCTGTATAATAACATTGAACCATGACCTGCAGATAATACGAAACGATCACGGTTAAACCACGTTGGGTTATTTGGATTGTGTTTCATAAATTGAGTCCATAATGTATAAGCCATTGGTGCTGCACCCATTGGCATTCCTGGGTGACCAGAGTTTGCTTTTTCAATCGCATCGATGGATAATGTGCGAATCGTGTTGATAGAAAGTTGTTCGATTGAATGTGACATGCTATTCTTCCCTTCGCTTATATTAGTAAACGTTTTATACATTTATATGATAGCTTCCCACGCAAGATTATACAACATGTATCGACAAATATGTTGATATTTTTTTGATTTTTTATAAAAAAATCAATGTATCCGGGAATGTATGGGCATTCAATATGACATACTTTTTCATTATTTTTATTTTAAAAAGAAAGGGAATTATCTGTATATTTATACAAATTTCTTCTACACTTACTTTTTTAAATAAGTTTTTAAAAACATAAAAAAGCATCTAACTTCGATGCTTTTCAAATAAGTTAAACAATCCGTTTCCGAATCGAGCTTGAAATCAAATCAATTATAATTACCATTAAAATAATACCTAATAAAATAATACCAACACGAGACCAATTCCGTGAACTCAGCGCAAAAATTAAAGGTGTACCAATCCCTCCTGCTCCGATAACTCCTAAAATCGCAGCGGATCGTACATTAATTTCAAATCTGTATAACGTATACGATAGAAAATCTGGTAACACTTGCGGTAACACCGCATACCAAAGTATTTGAAAACGATTTGCTCCTGTTGCTAGTAACGCTTGCGTCGGTCCTTTATCTATGTTTTCAATTCCTTCTGAATATAGTTTTCCTAACATTCCAATAGAATGCAATCCTAAGGCTAATACTCCTGCAAAAGAGCCTGGACCAACAGCTTTTATAAATAAAAGAGCCATAACTAATTCAGGAAACGTACGAACAAAACTAAGTACAAATTTCCCAAATCCTGAAGTTAATTTTCCACTACTCATATTCGTTGCCGCCCAAAAAGCAAACGGAACAGATAAAAATGCAGAAATAAATGTACCTAATATCGCAATTGCCAACGTATCAATTAATCCATGTAATAAATCTTCACCATCTGGCAAAGATACATACGACCAGTCTGGAGTCAATATCCCTGTCATAATTGCTTTTGTAATTTCTCCCGCCGTTTCCTTTATTCCCTCTAGCGGTACTCCTGAAAAAGCCCATATATAAACAAATGTAAGTGCTATAAAAATAAACGAGCGATACACACTCGGTTTCTTCGGTTTTGGTACGATTATCGTCGTTTTACTCATTATAATTTCTCCCGCAACAATGTACTTACATAATCAATTACCAATACAACAACAAGAGTATAGATGATAATAGATGCAGTTTGTTGATATTGTAAAAATCCAAGTGTACGATCATAATATAGTCCAATACCACCTGCTCCTACTAAACCTAGGACAGCCGCTGCCCGTACATTCACCTCAAATGTATATAGTACATAGGAAACAAAGTGTGCTTTTACTTGTGGAATGACTCCATAAACAATCCATTGCACCTTATTAGCCCCTACAGCTGTCATCGCTTCTAGTGGGCCAGGGTCAATTGATTCAATTGATTCATACAACAATTTCGCCACGAGCCCAATTGAGAAAAAAGTAAGAGCTAAAATACCCGGAAGTGGTCCTATTCCAAAAATAGCTACGAAAATTGCCGCTAATAATAAATCTGGTATCGTTCGAATAAAATTTAAAATCAATCGAGCTGGACTGTATAAAAATGTACTAGTAAACACATTACTTGCCGCAAACAGTGCAAGTGGAATAGCTAAAATCGCTCCTAAAGTCGTCCCAATAATCGCCATACGTATTGTATCTAACATTGCTGTTGTAATAACTTGAAAATAACTCCAATCTGGCGGCACCATTTCTTTTAACAAATCCATTATATTAGGAAAACCAACTACTATCTTTGAAAATGATGCGTCGACCTGTATACTACTTCCCCACAACAGTAAAATGAATAGAATAAACGTTAACATATGTTTTAACTTACTCGGCGGCTTCGGTATCGACTTCGAATATATCGTCACATCATTCATTTAGCTGCCACCTCTAACAATTCACTTTTCTGTGCTACGTCACCATAAATTTCAGCAAACTTTTCATCCGTTGCTGCTTCTACTAAACCATCAAAAACAATTTCGCCTGCATGTAATCCAATAATACGCGTCGCATATTGCCTAGCTAAAGCAATAGAATGTAAGTTTACAATTGTTGTAATTCCAAAATCTTCATTAATTTTCTTTAAATCATCTAATACTTGCTTTGTTGTTAGCGGATCTAACGACGCAACAGGTTCATCTGCCAATATGATTTTTGCTTCTTGCGCCAATGCTCTAGCTATCGATACACGTTGTTGTTGTCCTCCTGATAATTCATCAGCACGTGCATATGCTTTTTCTAAAATATTCACTCTTTTTAACGCTTGAAATGCGAGCTCCACATCCTCTTTCGGAAACAAACCTAACGTTGTACGCAATGTCGAATGATATCCAACACGGCCAGCTAATACATTCTTCAATACTGTTGATCGCTTTACAAGGTTAAAACTTTGAAAGATCATACCAATATCCCGGCGCATACGTCGTAAATCTTTTCCTTTTGCAGCAGTAATAGACTCACATTCAATCATGATTTCGCCTTCTGTAATCTCATGAAGACGATTTACCGATTTTAGAAGTGTAGACTTTCCAGCTCCGGACAGCCCTACCATTACAACAAACTCACCTTTTTGAATTTTCAAGTTTATATTATTCAATCCTTTTGTACCATTTGGATACACTTTGGAGACATTTCGAAATTCTATCACACATCTTACCTACCTTCTATGTATTCAAAACGACAAACTAACTGAAAACATTCCCTTTCAGCTAGCTGCCATTTCCATATGTATTATTGCGTTTTTACTTTCTTCCCATATTCACGAACGATGTCAAATTTACTATCATCAGATTTAACATATCCTTCATGTGAATATACTTCTTTAATGATTTTGTGACCTTCCTCATTTTTTCCAATTTCAATGAAAGCATCCTGTAATTTCTTGCTCCACTCTTCATCTAAATCAGAACGTACCGAAATCGTATCGTTTGGAATTTTCTCCGTAAATTTCACTATTTTCGTTTGCTCGAATATATTCGGATAATCTTTTTTTACAATATTACGAGCATCTTGGAATACAACAGCTGCATCTACGTCACCATTTAAAAGAGCAATAAGCGACTGATCGTGACCTTTTAATGTAACAGGTTTCACATCTTTTAACGGATCAATTCCCTCTTTTAATAGAACAGCTGCAGGCCATACATACCCTGCTGATGATGTTACATCTTGATAACCAATCTTTTTACCTTTTAAATCTTTTACACTATTTATATTAGAGTCTTTTTTAACAACAAACTCAGATTTATAATAATCTACTAAATCTTTTGTAGGAGCTCCTGTTTCATCCTCTACTCCAAAACGTTGTGCTTGTAAAATTACATTTGCAGCCTTCTTTTCATGTGCTAATACGTACGCTGTTGGCGGTAAAAATCCTACATCTACTTGTTTAGATGCCATCGCTTCTACAATTGTATTGTAGTTCGTTGAAATACTAACTTTTACTGGAATATTTAACTTATCACTTAATAGCTTCTCAAGCGGTTTTGCCTTCGCCTCTAACGTATCTGCATTTTGAGAAGGAACAAATTGAACATTTAAAGTCTTCGGTACATACCCTTTTTTCGTATCTTCATTTTTACTTGCACTTGATTCCTTCGTTCCACAGCCACTTAATAATCCCGCTGCTAGTACAACTGTTGTGCTCATTGCAAAAACTTTTTTCAACATATTAATGCCTCCATTTTTCATTGTTATAAAATAACCTTTCATAAACATGAAGAAATATATCACATATTTTTACAAATAATTGATTATTTACAGAATCTTTACACATTCTATACACTCACATTAAAATTCTCTTCACATATTTGATATGATGAATTGGAAGATAACAATAGAAAAGGTGAGTCATATTGGAACAAAATCAAACTGTAACTTTAAACATCTTATTAACAAGCGATATACATGGCACTGTTTATCCTATTCACTACCAAGATAACTCCCCAGCAGAACTTGGTTTAGCTAAAATTTCTACTCTTATAAAAAAAGAACGTTCCCAAAATACAAACGTTCTTTTAATTGATAATGGCGACTTTATTCAAGGAACACCATTTACTTATCATTATGTTACATACGAAAAAAACAAAAAAAACCCAATGTCCTTATTAGCGAATTACTTACAGTATGACGCTGCAATTATCGGCAATCATGAGTTTAATTACGGGATGGGTATATTAAATAACGCTGTGACTACTGCGAACTTCCCGTACCTATCAGCAAACATTTTAGATAAAAACATAAAGAAACCTTATTTCGGAAAACCTTATATAATCAAACAGATTGAATCCAATATAAAAATCGCTATTTTAGGGGTGACAACGCACTACATTACCAATTGGGAACAACCCCATCACATTAAAGACTTACAATTTGAAGATGCATTAGAAACAACGAAAAAGTGGGTTTCTTACATTCGCAAACATGAGAAACCAGATTTACTAGTCGTAGCGTATCACGGGGGAGTTGAACGAGATTTACAAACCGGGGTACCGACTGAAGTTTTAACAGGAGAAAACCAAGGATATGCAATGTGCCATGAAATTGAAGACATAGATATTTTATTAACAGGTCACCAACACCGGGAAATTGCTCACACAATGGCTAACGGTGTAACAATTTTACAGACCGGATGTAATGGAAACTCAGTTGGAAAAGTAAAAATAACATTCAAAAAAACAAAACATAAATGGGTTAAAAAAGAGAGTTCTTCTGAATTATTATCTGTACAAGGAGTTGAGGCTGACCAAGATGTACTTTCATTGGTAGCCGATTACGAAGAGAAAACACAAAAGTGGCTTGATCAACCTATTGGAATCATTCAGGGGGATATGCAAATTTCAGATGCTATGCAAACTCGTTTGCATGATCATCCTTTTATCGAATTCATAAATAAAATACAGATGGATATAGCTAATGTATCAATTTCTTGTACAAGTTTGTTCCATAATACATCTCCAGGTTTCCCGGAACATGTAACAATGCGTGACATCGTTTCTAATTATATTTATCCAAACACATTAAAAGTAATTAGAATAACTGGAGCGGATATAAAAAATGCTCTTGAACTCTCTGCTTCTTATTTCACATTAAAAACAGATGGATCCATCACCGTAAGTCCTACCTACATAGAACCAAAGCCACAACATTATAATTATGATATGTGGGAAGGGATTTCATACGTATTAAACATTTCAAAACCAATTGGTGAAAGAGTAGAATCTTTACAGCATAACAGTGCTCCTCTTAATATGAATGAAGAATATGACGTTGTAATGAATAATTATCGTGCAAGTGGCGGGGGAAATTTCTTTATGTTTCAAAACAAACCGGTAGTAAAAGATATACCCACAGATATGTCTGAACTTATCGCTAATTATATATTGGAACATAAAACGATAGAAGCAACAGTTAATAACAACTGGAAAGTTATTAAATAACGATTTTTACATATAAAAAAGATGGGCTTCGCCCATCTTTTAATTTAATTTTGCATTATCTTGCTTTTTTAAAGCTTTTAATTTCGTCGGTGTAACATCTGTACCTTCTTCGTTAACAACTTTAATACCTTTAAGTTCGTTTAACATATTTTGACGAAATCCTTTTAAATATTGTTCACGTAGCGATTGACGCTCACGTTGCTCTTCTTCAGTTAAACCTTCAGCTTTTGCTTTTTTCGCTAAGAAGTTAATGCGTTCAACGAGTTCGTGATTAATCATCTCGAATCCCCCTTCTAATCAAAACTGATTATTATCATACAATAGTTACTCTTCTTTATCAAGCAATTGCTTCGTATACTCTACATATCTACGATGTACAGTCGCCTTTGAAACATTATGACCAAATCCACGTAATGTTGCTGCAATTTCTTCAAACGTGAGTTCACTTTTTCGCAAACGTACAATTTCCTCAATTGGCACTTCTTTTTTCTCTCTTCCTACACTTAAATGACGATTTTTTAAATTTTTTTCTGGACGATAACCTTTTTCTACTGCACGTTGCATACCTCGTTTAATTTTCAAATTATGAATCTTTCTTTGATATTCTTCAACAATACCAATAATATCTAATACCATTGAATCAGAATCCGACAATTGTAATTCACCATTATGTGTATGCGTATATACTTTTATGCCTTCTTTATGTAAACAATGCATTAACGCGATCTTCGCATTTCCTCTACCAAGACGCGTTTCATCTTGTATAAGTAACACATCAATTTGTTCGTCTCGAATTGTATCCAACACCTCTAATATACCGTCACGTTCAATTGTATATCCACTAGCCTGCTCTTCAATCACCTTAGTAACATTCATTTGATAGCGCTCAGCTAAATGCAATAATTCATCTTTTTGACGTAATAATGATGTTTCTTGCGCTTCTTTCGTTGTACTCACACGTGCATAAATAATTGCATTCATTTTGAACCCCTCTTTCTCCCTATTATTTCCCTATAGTGTAACATAAATCCGCCATTTGTTCGAACTTATGTTTGTAGAATGTTTTTTCACATGTTATACTTATTAATAAGAAAAATGAAAGAAAACGAGGTGTTAGAAAACATGGAAAAGTTAACGAAACGCCAGCAAGACATTCTCGACTTTATTAAGCTAAAAGTACAAGAAAAAGGATATCCACCTTCCGTACGTGAAATTGGTCAAGCAGTCGGCCTCGCTTCTAGTTCTACAGTGCACGGACATTTATCACGATTAGAAGAAAAAGGATACATTCGACGCGATCCAACAAAACCACGTGCCATTGAAATTTTAGGTGAAGACCGAATGGATACGGAAACACAATCTGTTATTCAAGTTCCAATTGTCGGAAAAGTCACTGCTGGTTTACCAATTACAGCGGTCGAAAGCGTAGAAGAACATTTCCCACTTCCAGCTAGTATTGTTGCTGGAGCAGACCAAGTGTTCATGTTACGTATTTCTGGAGATAGTATGATTGAAGCTGGTATTTTCGATGGAGATTTAGTTGTTGTTCGCCAACAGCAGTCTGCATATAATGGTGAAATTGTAGTCGCTTTAACAGAGGATAACGAAGCAACAGTTAAACGTTTCTATAAAGAAAAAGACCATTTCCGTCTACAACCAGAAAACTCTTCATTAGAACCTATCATTTTAAAACAAGTGTCAGTTATCGGGAAAGTAATTGGCGTATATCGTGATTTACATTAAAAATAACAAAAAGAAGATAATTACCTTATTTATATACGGTAATTATCTTCTTTTTGTATTTTGATAGATTTCCATGCATTCTATTTCTTATTAACGAGTTTCAATCGTCACATCTCCCGCAGCCGTTTTACCGCTAATCTTTTTACTACCATTTCCAATTGTTACATTTTTATTTTCTTCATTAAAAATTGTTACATCTCCAGCAGCACTTTGCCCAGTAATTACCGCATCTTGTGGTTTTTCCGATAAAGTAATATCTATATCTCCCGCAGTTGAACTTGCTTCTAGATTATACTTAGAATCATGATCTTGAATATTTATTTCCCCACTTGTTGTTTTTGCGGTCACTTTCCCTAATACCTTCTTAAAGTTCACCTCACCAGCTTTTGTCGATCCCTCCACATTCTTAGCCGTTACTTGTTTCAACTCTACTTCTCCAGCAAGTGTCCTAACACTTACGCTATCACTTTTCACATCACTCATTTCGATTTGTCCAGCAGATGAATTTACTTTTACATCTTGGTAAGAGCGTTCGGGCACAAGGAGAGTCAATTTAGACGTTTGAAACCTAAAATCGTAAAAAGAAAAATCAAATGAAGCACCTTTTTCTCTTTCCCCAATAATTTTTAATGTGTCACCATCTTCTGCGATACGAATCTCTTGTTTACGTACATCTCCCGATTGCTTTACATAAAAAGAAGAGTCAGGAGATTTTTGGACAATAATATCCCCGGCATCTAACTTAACTTCTATATTTTTTAATGTTTCGTTTTTAATTACATTTTCTTTATCGCCTTTTTCAGCAGTTTGTACTGCTTTTTCATATGTTTGGGAAATTCCTATTACTCCAATAATGATACAAGCGATAGCGATTAAAAATAGTTTTTTCATCATTTACTCTCCTTTTATCATTTTGAAGTTCCATATTACATATCGTACACACAATCTCTTAAACCACTTTGTACTATAAAAAGCGATAATACATAAAAATAAACCTACCCCAACAAACGTTATACTAACGAAAAGATCCAACCATATAAAAGTACCCATAAATACTTTTCCAATAACGAAAAATGGTGTTACTACACTAGCAATACCACCGATCCAAAAAGAAAATATAAAAGCAATAATTGCGACTAACGGGCCTAACACAATAATAAAATTAAACAAACTAAGTCCAATCGCTGCCATAACAGCTCTTGTCACATTTGAAGTCGATGGATTTTTTTTCATTTCATCGAAGCGATACATCGCAAGTAATTCTTTCGCGATTACTTTCGGAGAACCAAGGCCCTGTATTATTTCCGATTCAGTTTTCCCCTCTTCTAGTCCAAACTGAAAGTGCTCTTCATAATCCAATAAAATATCTTGCCTCTCTTCCTCTGGTAACTTTCTAAGATAACTTGATAATTCTTTAAGAAACCCTTCTTTACTCATCCCATTCCACCCCTTCAACAATTTCTTGTACCCCTTTCGCAAAATCACGCCATTCTGTTACTAACAAATGAAATTGCGTCTCCCCTTGCTCTGTTAATTGATAATATTTACGAGGTGGCCCTTCCGTAGATTCCTTTAAATACGTTTGAAAATACCCTTCTTTCGTCAAACGACGTAATAAAGGGTATACTGATCCTTCCGATATTAAAAATTTATTAGAAATTTGCTGAACAAGTTCATAACCGTAACTATCTTTACGTTTTACAAGTGCTAATACACAAAGTTCAAGCACACCTTTTTTAAATTGAACGTTCAAGTGCCATCCTCCTTTCCTATCTTAGTACTGTTCAATACACGGTACCTGTTTTATCCATAATATACCACTTAGTATTGTTTATTGCAAGGTACTAAACTATATTTATTCCCTAAATTTAGAAAATGAACTAACGAAATCCTGAATAAGACTGCGTTATAACTAAGCATCATTACGTTAATATCATTGAGTGATAATCTGATTCACAAGCCACAAACTTATAGCCTTGCAGATGAGGACATAAAAATCATCGCTCGCGTTGTACAGGCAGTAAAGAATTATTAAGTTATAGCACAAGTGATTTAAAAAAGATAAAATCAATTCTTTTGAAAAGATTTTCTTAGTAACATGATTCAAAATAACCAAAAACAATCCATTATCTAGTAGTTAATATATCCAATAACTTCACTAAAAAAGCCCTGATACCGTAGTATCAAGGCTTTTTTAGTTCATAAATTATATAAAACTTACGTTTATCTGATAATGTTTTTCTATGATATCACTACTTGTTATTAATTATTGGCTTTTATGTGGTTGTTTTTCATTTTGCAACCACATAAAATTGTAATAATAGGGAATTAAAAAACCCTTGATACTAGTTGTATCAAGGGTTCAAGCCTCTTAGTATAGAGACATATATTGATCGCGTTCCCATTGGTGAACTTGTGTTCTAAAGATATCCCACTCAATCTCTTTCGCTTCGATGAAGTGCTCAAGTAAGTGTTCTCCTAGTGCACCGCATACTACTTCATTAGATTGTAATGTAACTAATGCTTGCGCTAATGTTGCTGGTAAGTCAACGATACCTGCTTCTTCGCGCTCTTCTTTTGTCATTACATAGATGTTACGATCTACTGCTGCTGGTGGAGTTAATTTGTTTTTAATTCCATCAAGACCTGCAGCTAATAATGTAGCCATTACTAAATATGGGTTTGCAGCTGGGTCAACACTACGCACTTCTACGCGTGTACTAATACCACGAGATGCAGGGATACGTACTAACGGACTACGGTTTTGTGCAGACCATGCTACGTAACAAGGCGCTTCATATCCAGGTACTAGACGTTTATATGAGTTTACAGTTGGGTTTGCTATCGCTGTAAATGCTGGTGCATGTTTTAAAATACCTGCGATGAAGTGACGAGCATCATCACTTAATTGTAAGTCACCGTTTGCATCAAAGAATACGTTCTCACCATTTTTAAATAATGATAAGTTACAGTGCATACCTGAACCGTTCACACCATATAGTGGTTTTGGCATAAACGTTGCGTGTAAACCATGTTTACGAGCAATTGTTTTTACAACAAGTTTGAATGTTTGAATGTCATCACATGAGCGAATTGCATTTGCATATTTAAAGTCAATTTCGTGCTGTCCTGGAGCAACCTCATGGTGAGATGCTTCAATTTCAAATCCCATTTCTTCAAGTTCAAGAACGATATCACGACGACAGTTTTCCCCTAGATCCATCGGCGCAAGGTCGAAGTATCCACCGTTATCGTTTAGTTCTAATGTTGGATTTCCTTTTTCATCAACCTTAAATAGGAAGAATTCTGGCTCTGGTCCAAGATTGAAGTCTGAAAATCCTAAAGCTTCCATTTCTTTTAACACACGTTTTAAGTTGTTACGTGGGTCTCCATCAAATGGAGTGCCATCTGCATTGTAAATATCACAGATTAGTCGAGCTACTTTACCTTTTTCAGCTGTCCAAGGGAAAATTACCCAAGTGTCTAAATCAGGATATAAATACATATCAGACTCTTCAATACGTACGAAACCTTCAATCGAAGATCCATCAAACATCATTTTGTTATCAAGAGCTTTCGTTAATTGTCTCACTGGAATCTCTACGTTTTTAATTACCCCTAAAAGGTCCGTAAATTGTAAACGGATATACTTTACATTCTCTTCTTTCGCCAAACGGAAAATATCTTCTTTTGTGTATCTAGACATTATAAATTCCTCCTTAGTCCCTCTAATCGCCTTCAGAATCAGTTATCTTTAGTGAAAAAATCTTGAAATGTCACCTTGTCGCAATGAAGTTCGATTGAATCTACCTGTATGTTGTAGTTCATCTCGAAGTATTTTGCGAAGCTCAGTTTTTGAAATTTCTTTCGTTTCTTCTTTTACTTTCACTGCTTCTGTTTGATTTTCTTTCATTAGTAACACTTGTTTAATACCAGCCATATTCAGGCCTTGATCTAACAAATCTTTAATTTCTAACAACTTATCTACATCGTTAAATGAAAATAATCTACGATTCCCCTTTGTACGGGTTGGAGAAACAAGATTATGCTCTTCATAGTAGCGAATTTGACGTGCAGACAATTGTGTTAAATCCATAACAATACCAATAGGAAACAGCGGGGCAGAACGTCTATCTTCTTTCATTTTTCAGTTCCTCCTTCGCCTTAACTGCTTCTCATTTTATACCATGTTATGTTTAGTGTCAATAGATGTTAGCTTTTCTCACATGATTTTTTATAATTTTTTTTACGAATTTTTTCATTCTTTTTTCTAATCGCATAAATCATTACTTTTATACGAAAAAAGCTGCCAAAATCGACAGCTTCCCATTAAGAAATTATTAATAAATTCTTTTCAATCAATTCGTCAATCGCAGAACAAATCGCAATTTTAACATGCGAATACGTTAAGCCACCTTGCACATACGCAACATACGGTGGTCTAATTGGACCATCAGCAGACAATTCAATACTTGCACCTTGAATAAACGTTCCCGCCGCCATGATTACATCATCTTCATAACCTGGCATATAGTTTGCATACGGAGTAAAATGCGAATTAATTGGAGATGCATATTGAATCGCTTGGCAGAAGGCAATCATACGGTCTTTATCATCAAATTGAACCGATTGAATTAAGTCTGTTCTTGGCGCATTCCACGCTGGTGACGTGTTCATTCCTAACTTTTCTAAAAACGCAGCTGTAAAAATTGCACCTTTCAGCGCTTGTCCTGCAACATGTGGCGCTAAGAAGAACCCTTGATACATTTCTTGCAGACTGTATAAAGACGCTCCAGCTTCCGCACCAATTCCCGGAGATGTTAAACGATATGCACACGCTTCAACATACTGTTCTTTCCCGACAATATAACCGCCAGTTTTAACAATTCCGCCGCCCGGGTTTTTAATAAGTGAACCCGCCATTAAATCTGCACCAACATGACATGGCTCTTGCTCTTCAATAAACTCGCCATAACAGTTATCTACAAACACAACAACATCAGGTTTAATTTCTTTAACAAACGCGATCATCTCTTTAATTTGAGAAATAGTAAACGATGGACGAGTAGCATAACCTTTCGAACGCTGAATACCGATCATTTTCGTATTATTATGAATCGCCGCTGCAACAGCCTCAAAATCAACAAGCCCAGCACTAGTTAGCGGAACTGCATTGTAACCGATATTATATTCTTTAAATGAACCTACACCTTTCCCACGCACACCAACAATTTCCTCTAACGTATCATACGGTTTCCCAGTGATATATAATAACTCATCTCCCGGGCGTAAAATACCAAATAACGCTGTAGAGATAGCGTGAGTACCTGAAATAATTTGCGGACGAACAAGTCCAGCTTCCGCCCCAAATACATCAGCATACACTTTTTCTAACGTATCACGGCCAATATCATCATAACCATAACCTGTTGTCGGGATAAAATGCGAGTCACTAATTTTATGTTTCCGAAAACTTTCTAATACACGAAACTGATTGCTTTCAATCACTTCATCCGCACGTTTATGTACTTCTGTAATCTGACTCTCTACTTCTTTTACAATTGGAGCAATTTTTTCTCCATTTTTCAAACGATCAAACATTTTTATTTTCTCCTTCTTCCACTAAAAATCTCTTTAATTGCACATTAAGCGATGAATGAGTAAAAATATACCCTGCACAATCATATACAAATTTATCTTCTAGAAACTCCATCTTTGCTAATAGAGTTTCCGTCTTTAAAAGCGTTAACAACTTACCTTCACTCGGAGGGATTTCCACTCGATAACAATCCATTTCTTTCTTCATCTTCGTTTCTATCGCTTCTTTTATACGCAATAAATCACTTTCTTCAAAAGCACTAGTCATTAAGAAATCACTTTTCGGAAACGGAATAAAGTTTTGATGTAATTCATCTTTTTTATTATATAACGTAATAATAGGAATATGGTTAATTTCAAGTTCTGATAATAATCGTTTTACTGTTTTTTCATGCCCTATGTAGTTAGAATCCGCGGAATCAACTACATGTAAAATGACATCTGCTTCCCCCGCTTCTTCCAGTGTCGAACGAAAAGCAGCGATTAATGAAGTGGGTAAATCTTGTATAAAACCAACAGTATCAGTTAGTAATACTGTATAACCAGAAGGTAACGGCATCTTCCTCGTCGTTGGGTCTAATGTTGCAAACAGAAGGTTTTCTTCAAACGTATCAGCTTCCGTTAATCTATTAAACAGTGTCGATTTCCCTGCATTTGTATACCCTATTAACGAAACTTGAAATACTTTATTATCTTTTCTTCTCTCACGATATCTTTTTCGATGTTCCACAACAACTGCAAGTTGTTTCTTTATTTCATCAATACGGGATCGAATATGACGACGATCCGTCTCTAATTTCGTCTCACCCGGTCCTCTCGTTCCAATACCACCACCAAGACGCGATAAGGACAATCCCTGCCCCATAAGACGCGGCATTGTATATTGCAACTGAGCTAATTCTACTTGAAGCTTACCTTCCCTCGACTTCGCACGTTGCGCAAAAATATCCAGTATTAGTTGCGTTCGATCAATTACTCTCGCATTTAATACTGAGGATAAATTCCGAATTTGACTCGGCGTTAATTCATTATTAAATACAATAACATCCGGCTCTAATTCTTCAGTTAACATTGTAAGCTCTTCTAATTTCCCTTTACCTATGTAAGTTGCCGGATGAAACTTTGGTCGTTTTTGCGTTGTTGACACTAACAATTCTGCTCGTGCAGTCTTCGCTAGTGATGCAAGCTCTTTCATGGAATGCATAAATTTTTCATCATCATCTTGTGGCAATTGACAGCCTACTAATATGACTTTTTCTTTTTCTTCCATCAAATATGTTCACTCATCCTTTTCGAAATTTAAACCTTCTAATATAATAGCAGAGGAAGCACATTTCATCTAGTTAGCGGGGGAGAAAATTCATGGCATGGGAGATTTTTAGCATCATAGGCACAATCGCTTTCGCACTAAGCGGAGCCATTGTTGCAATGGAAGAGGATTATGATATTTTCGGGGTGTATATTTTAGGAATGGCAACCGCATTTGGGGGAGGTGCCCTTCGTAATTTATTAATCGGTTATCCGATTGTCGCATTTTGGCAACAAGACATGTTATTCCAAATCGCACTTTTATCAATGACTATTATTTTTCTTTTTCCAAATAAGTTAATTAGACATTGGAAAAAGTGGGAAAATATCACTGACGCTATCGGCTTATCAGCATTTGCTGTACAAGGAGCATTATATGCCCAAAAATTAAATTTACCAATTAGCGCCACAATTGTAGCAGCTGTTTTAACTGGTATCGGCGGCGGTATCATTCGCGATCTTTTAGCCCGCAGAAAACCTCTCGTTCTTCGAGCTGAAGTATATGCCTTTTGGACAATTTTAGCAGGTTTCTTAATTGGCGCTCAAATTATTGTTAGCGATTGGGCTCTTTACATTTTATTCATTTTAATTGTTTGCTTCCGCATGGTTTCTATTCATTACAAATGGCATTTACCACACAGACGTATCGAAACGAAAGAACGTTCAATGCATAAATAGCAATCTAACCTCTTTGCATATCGTAAAGAGGTTTTTCTTTTCTAACGATTTTTTCTTTATATAATGTTTATACTAATTTTTAAAGTGAGGTGAATACAAATGACAAACCACGTTAATAAAGGAGCTCAAAAAAGCTCAGTAAATCAATTCGGGCACGATCCTAATTCAGCACACGAAAAGAGCGCTAAAATGGAACACTTCCATAAAGCACACCAAGAAAAAGCAAAAAAAGAGTAAACGAACTTATACACAAAAATCGACGCACAGTTTATGTACTGTGCGTCTCCTCTTCGAGCATCAAATCCATGCTCGATATTCCAATTAAATCATTTTTATCATAGGCATCTTCTTGCAACAACCGCATCGCCTGTGTACGAATTGATTTTTCAACAATATTCCGTACATACCGCCCATTACTAAACGATGTAATTTGCGACGAATACTTTACAGCATGTAAATGATCCCTAAATTTCCATTCAGCCTCTTTCGATAACTGATATTCACGCTCTTCATACATTCTTTTCCCAATTTCCAACAACTGATTTACCGAGTAATCCGCAAATTCAATAATAAATGGAAAACGAGATTGCAGCCCTGGATTTAATGAAAGAAAGTGATTCATCTCTCTTGAATATCCAGCTAAAATCAATACAAAACCATGTTGTTTATCTTCCATATGTTTTACAAGCGTATCAATTGCTTCTTTTCCAAAGTCCTTCTCTCCTCCTCGAGCTAAAGAATACGCCTCATCAATAAACAAAATACCTCCCATTGCTTTTTTTATTAAGTCTCTTGTTTTTTGGGCTGTATGGCCGATGTACTCTCCTACAAGATCAGCACGTTCAGCTTCAACCAAGTGGCCTTTCGATAGAATATTCATCTCAAACAGCAATTTTCCTATCATTCTAGCAACTGTTGTCTTCCCTGTACCTGGATTCCCTTTAAACAGCATATGAAGTACTTGCTTCTCTGACTTCAATCCCTTCTCTTGTCTTTTTTTATTCACATAAATCCAAGCATATATTTCTTTTATTATCTTTTTTATATCATCCATCCCAACAAGCTTCCCCATCTCTTCTTCAATTCTCTGCAGCATTTCATGTTTAATTGTAGTTTCATTTGAAATTACCGTTTTATTTTCTGCGGCTGGCAAAGAAATTTTCTTTCGATGGTTTAACACAATATTAATTTGATTATTGTTTTTCTTTCGCATCGATTGTTCCATACAATCACCTCATTTTATCCACTCACCAAATATTATTATTCCTGTCCCCCTTGTAAATGCCTATTTTCAGAAAAGTTTGCTATAATATAAGAAATAATTAAGGTGGTGGGACTATGGAGACAACGGAATTCCATGATACAATACAAGCCTTTTCTATTTTTTTATTGAATAAAGGCCGAAAACCCTCAACTATTAAACGTTATGTTTATGACGTTGAAGACTTCGGACATTGGTTAGAAAAAAACAAAAAGCTCCCTTCCAGTAATATATGGGCTACACTTTGTACAAAAGACTACGAAGATTACTTTTCCGATTTAAAAACGAATCGACATTACTCAGAAAAAACGATGCATCGTGTATTTATTGTACTAAATAGAATGCATCATTTTCTAAACATTCCTAATCCATTGAAAAATATGGAGATATCTATTCAACCAGACCGTACACTTCGTAACGAAGATTTCATTTCACCTGATGAAGAAAAAAGGTTAAAGTATATAGTCACTTCATTAGAAGGACTTTCAGAAAAACAACTTCCTGTGCGCCCCTTATTAATGGATCGCAATATTGCTATTTTAAATCTATTGATTGACTACGGTTTATCCTTACAAGAACTTACAGCATTAACAATGCATCACGTTCACTTTGAAACTAACACATTATCAATCCCAGCAACCGCAGGTGTAGAAAGAACAATTACATTAGCAAAAGAAGACAAAAAACAACTATATAATTATTACAAAAGCATCCCGGAACCAGTTCGTCCTAAATACCATAGTGATGATCCATTATTTGTCGCATTCGATTTTAACCGTGGAACATACAGGTGGGTATATGAAAATGATGCACCAAAGGCATTAACGGAAATTGCTATACAAAAAATGATTCGCCTCGAAGTGGCTAGAGCCAATTTACGTAAAGGAATTTCAGGACAACATTTTCGTAACACCTATATTTTAAACTTAATAAAAAAAGAAACTCCTGAATCAGAAATTATAAAACTCGCTGGATTCAAATCAAAAATTTCATTAAAGCGATATTATCAATACGCAGAAAATAGAAAAAACGCCTTATTGTAAGGCGTTTTTTCTATTTTTTCTTTAAACAAACGATTTTATTATGACCATTTAACTAATTTCTGCATCTACTATGATGAGTTTCGTTCACATTTTCGTGAGAAAGGAGAGATTTAATGTCTCGTTATAACGACAATCAAAACAAATTCTCCAAACCATGCTTTCCAAGTAGCGCCGGACGAATTCCAAATACTCCATCAATCCCAATTACTAAAGCTCAACTTAGAACATTTCGTGCGATTATTATTGATTTAACAAAAATAATCCCAAAACTTTTCGCAAATCCATCTCCCCAAAATATTGAAGATCTAATCGATACATTGAACCTACTGAGTAAATTTATTTGTTCACTAGACGCTACTTCCTCCCTGAAAGCACAAGGGTTAGCTATTATTAAAAACTTAATAACTATATTAAGAAATCCAACCTTTGTAGCAAGCGCTGTATTTATTGAGCTTCAAAATCTCATTAACTATTTACTATACATTACAAAATTATTCCGAATTGACCCTTGCACACTTCAAGAGCTCCTTAAATTAATAGCAGCATTACAAACTGCTCTAGTTAATTCTGCTTCGTTCATTCAAGGACCTACCGGACCTACTGGACCAGCAGGCGCTACTGGTGCCACTGGGCCTCGAGGTAACACGGGCGCTACTGGTGCCACTGGGCCTCGAGGTAACACGGGCGCTACTGGACCTACCGGTGCCACTGGGCCCCGAGGTAACACAGGCGCTACTGGACCTACCGGTGCCACTGGACCTCGAGGTAACACAGGCGCTACTGGACCTCAAGGTAACACGGGCGCTACTGGGCCTCGAGGTAACACGGGTGCTACTGGCGCTACTGGACCTCAAGGTAACACAGGTGCTACTGGTGCCACTGGACCTCGAGGTAACACGGGCGCTACTGGTGCTACTGGACCTCAAGGTGTTCAAGGTAACACAGGTGCTACCGGCGCTACTGGTGCTACTGGACCTCAAGGTAACACGGGTGCTACCGGTGCTACCGGCGCTACTGGACCTCAAGGTAACACGGGTGCTACCGGTGCTACCGGCGCTACTGGTATAGGAGTTACCGGACCTACTGGACCTTCTGGCGGGCCTCCTGGACCTACTGGACCTCAAGGTAACACAGGTGCTACCGGTGCTACTGGACCTCAAGGTGTTCAAGGTAACACAGGTGCTACCGGCGCTACTGGTGCTACTGGACCTCAAGGTGTTCAAGGTAACACAGGTGCTACCGGCGCTACTGGACCTCAAGGTGTTCAAGGTAACACAGGTGCTACCGGCGCTACTGGTGCTACTGGACCTCAAGGTGTTCAAGGTAACACAGGTGCTACCGGCGCTACTGGACCTCAAGGTGTTCAAGGTAACACAGGTGCTACCGGCGCTACTGGACCTCAAGGTGTTCAAGGTAACACAGGTGCTACCGGCGCTACTGGACCTCAAGGTGTTCAAGGTAACACAGGTGCTACCGGCGCTACTGGTGCTACTGGACCTCAAGGTGTTCAAGGTAACACAGGTGCTACCGGCGCTACTGGACCTCAAGGTGTTCAAGGTAACACAGGTGCTACCGGCGCTACTGGACCTCAAGGTGTTCAAGGTAACACAGGTGCTACCGGCGCTACTGGACCTCAAGGTGTTCAAGGTAACACAGGTGCTACCGGCGCTACTGGACCTCAAGGCGTTCAAGGTAACACAGGTGCTACCGGTGCTACTGGACCTCAAGGTGTTCAAGGTAACACAGGTGCTACCGGCGCTACTGGACCTCAAGGTGTTCAAGGTAACACAGGTGCTACCGGCGCTACTGGTGCTACTGGACCTCAAGGTGTTCAAGGTAACACAGGTGCTACCGGCGCTACTGGACCTCAAGGTGTTCAAGGTAACACAGGTGCTACCGGCGCTACTGGACCTCAAGGTGTTCAAGGTAACACAGGTGCTACCGGCGCTACTGGACCTCAAGGTGTTCAAGGTAACACAGGTGCTACCGGCGCTACTGGACCTCAAGGTGTTCAAGGTAACACAGGTGCTACCGGCGCTACTGGACCTCAAGGTAACACGGGTGCTACCGGTGCTACCGGCGCTACTGGTATAGGAGTTACCGGACCTACTGGACCTTCTGGCGGGCCTCCTGGACCTACTGGACCTCAAGGTAACACAGGTGCTACCGGTGCTACTGGACCTCAAGGTGTTCAAGGTAACACAGGTGCTACCGGCGCTACTGGTGCTACTGGACCTCAAGGTGTTCAAGGTAACACAGGTGCTACCGGCGCTACTGGTGCTACTGGACCTCAAGGTGTTCAAGGTAACACAGGTGCTACCGGCGCTACTGGACCTCAAGGTGTTCAAGGTAACACAGGTGCTACCGGCGCTACTGGTGCTACTGGACCTCAAGGTGTTCAAGGTAACACAGGTGCTACCGGCGCTACTGGACCTCAAGGTGTTCAAGGTAACACAGGTGCTACCGGCGCTACTGGTGCTACTGGACCTCAAGGTGTTCAAGGTAACACAGGTGCTACCGGCGCTACTGGACCTCAAGGTGTTCAAGGTAACACAGGTGCTACCGGCGCTACTGGACCTCAAGGTGTTCAAGGTAACACAGGTGCTACCGGCGCTACTGGACCTCAAGGTAACACGGGTGCTACCGGTGCTACCGGCGCTACTGGTATAGGAGTTACCGGACCTACTGGACCTTCTGGCGGGCCTCCTGGACCTACTGGACCTCAAGGTAACACAGGTGCTACCGGTGCTACTGGACCTCAAGGTGTTCAAGGTAACACAGGTGCTACCGGCGCTACTGGTGCTACTGGACCTCAAGGTGTTCAAGGTAACACAGGTGCTACCGGCGCTACTGGACCTCAAGGTAACACGGGTGCTACCGGCGCTACTGGACCTCAGGGTGTTCAAGGTAACACGGGTGCTACTGGCGTTACCGGTGCCACTGGACCTCAAGGTAACACAGGTGCTACTGGTGCTACTGGACCTCAAGGTGTTCAAGGTAACACAGGTGCTACTGGTGCTACTGGACCTCAGGGTGTTCAAGGTAACACAGGTGCTACCGGCGCTACTGGACCTCAGGGTGTTCAAGGTAACACGGGTGCTACTGGCGTTACCGGTGCCACTGGACCTCAAGGTGTTCAAGGTAACACAGGCTCTACCGGGCCTCAAGGCATTCAAGGACCAACGGGTGCTACCGGCGCTACTGGCATAGGAGTTACTGGACCTACTGGGCCAACTGGACCTAGCTTCCCTATAGCAACAATTGTTGTAACAAACAATATTCAGCAAACAGTACTGCAATTTAATAACTTTATTTTTAGTACTGCAATTAACGTAAACAATATTATCTTCAACGGCACAGATACAGTTACTGTTATTAACGGTGGTATTTATGTAATTAGCGTATCCATTTCTACAACTGCGCCAGGATGCGCTCCACTCGGAGTAGGAATTTCAATTAATGGAGCAGTCGCAACTGATAATTTCTCTTCAAATTTAATAGGCGACTCACTTTCATTTACTACAATAGAAACATTAGCAGCTGGTGCAAGAATCTCTGTCCAATCTACTCTTAATGAGATTACGATCCCTGCGACAGGAAATACTAACATCCGCCTTACTGTATTTAGAATCGCTTAAATTTCACTATATATTGTTTATGACAAATAAAAAAAGAGCGAGGAAACTCGCTCTTTTTTGTTATGTACAATAATTCATTACTATTCTAATTCAATTGAAACATTTTTTTGTGGTACAAATGTAGAAATTGCATGTTTATAAATAAGCTGTTGCTTACCTTCTGTTTCCAGCAGGACTGTAAAATTATCAAATCCTTTAATTAGTCCACGAAGCTGGAAACCATTTAATAAGTACAGCGTAACAAACGTATTTTCTTTACGGAGTTGATTTAAAAACTGATCTTGAATATTGATTGATTGCTTCATGTCGAATCCTCCTCTTTTTCTCTACTTACTATTATTCGACTTTACTTGTAACTTTCCTTCTATGTATCGTAAAATTTCTGACGTTTTTTCACCGTCTGTAACATCAAACCACGTGACATCCATTTTATTACGGAACCACGTTAATTGACGTTTTGCATAACGACGCGAATTCGTCTTTAATTGTGACACCGCATCTTCTAAAGAGGCTCGATTCTCAAAATAATCATAGATTTCTTTATATCCAATCGCTTGAATAGATTGACAATCTCGTATCCCTCTATTATACAGCCCTTCTACTTCCTCTAATAGGCCTTGTTCCATCATCAAATCCACTCGTAAGTTAATGCGATCGTATAGCATTTCTCGATCCATTGTCAAGCCAATTAATGAAACATCATAGAGTAACTCTTTTTCTTGTTTCTCAATTTGTTCACTCATTTTTTCACCCGTCGTGTGGAAAATTTCTAACGCCCGAATGACACGTCGTACATTATTTGCATGAATACGCTCCGCACTTTCTGGATCTACTTCTTGCAATTTTTTATGTACATATTCCACACCGCGTTCTAAAGCTAACTTTTCCATTTGCTCTCGGTATATCACATCACCAGCATCATCTGTAAACTGATAATCGAATAAAACAGATTGTATATAAAGACCGGTCCCACCAACTATAATTGGTAATTTACCACGTTCTGTAATTTCTCGAATATGCTTGCGAACACGTTCTTGAAATTC
This sequence comes from Bacillus sp. PK3-067, assembly GCF_056738645.1. NCBI lineage: Bacteria > Bacillati > Bacillota > Bacilli > Caryophanales > Bacillaceae > Bacillus > Bacillus sp. PK3-067. Next base: position 3,697,682 of record NZ_CP096490.1, read on the forward strand.
CGCGACAGAAAATGAATCTTCCGGATTTTTTATATCGATCATATAATGTGGAATTCCGTCCATCTCTGCTTTTGTTACCTTTGCGGTTCCAATATCCATCGTTCGATAGATCTGCATGGAATCACCACTAATAATTTCACCGTTCAACGCTTTGGCAAGATCGATACTTAACTTCGTCTTTCCAACAGCAGTTGGTCCAATGATGACAGCAACTTTTTCACGTTGCACTTCTCCCATATCATTCAACTCTCTTTATGTAATATACTCCATCTATTGATTATACCCAATCTTACCAATTTTAACGGCATGATTGCAAGTTCTTTCATTTCGGTACATGAAATTATACAGAAAAAAGAACATAGTTTGTCCAATTCTGCATATACATGATAAAAATAGTTTCGAGAGGATGAGTTAACTATGAAACAATCCACCATCAATTTTTCATCTTTGACAAAAGACCTCATTTTAGCCACTTCTACAAAAGAACAAAATTGTTCACAAGAGGAATTATACTTCGCCCTAAATTGTTTACTACGGGCTTTTCATTCTACTCTCCATGAAACAACATTACATCCAGAAAATAAAAATACAGAATATATACAAACGCAATTTTGCAGTGCATATAAAATTATTACAGGTAAAACTATTTATCCATTTCAATAATCCATAAAAAGCGGCTGCTTACATAGTTTCAAGCAACCGCTTTTTATATTAATATCGATAACCTATTGTATAACTTTCACTTTTACAGATTTGCGCCCCCAGCTATTAGCACTACCATCTGAACCGACTAATACATCAATACGATTTCCTTTAATCGCACCACCGGTGTCTCCAGCAATCGCTTCTCCATATCCTTCTACCCATACTTTTGATCCAAGCGGAATTACTTTCGGATCAACAGCAATTACTTTCATATTTGGATTTGCTGTTAAATCATGCCCCATTGCAGTTAATACACGACCACCATACGAACCATTCTCACTCGGATCTGCTGTATATGCCGTCGCTTCTACTGTAATTTCACGACCACCAGTAGGCGCACTTGTTTCAGTAGATTTTGCAACTGGTTTTGCAGCCGGTTTTTCTTTTACCACAGGTTTACTTGATTCTACATTCTTAATAGAATCATTACTCTTAACAGACTCTTTATTCTTAACTACTGTATTATTTTTAACTGGCGTATTTGTTCTAGCTGGCGCTTCTTCTTGAGCTACAACCTCTTTCTTTTCGATTACAGGTGCTGTTCCTGTTAAAAATGGCACGTGAACATATCCAACTTTTCCATTGTAGTCGAATTGTAACCATTCATTTTGAACTTGATTCGTCGTTTCAATCACATCATTTTTATTAAGTTTACCCAAAATTTCAGAATCAGTATTCGCTCCAGCACGAACATTTAATACGCCCGCCGTTACATAATATGTGCTCTTTGTAAAATCGGCACTTACAAACGCTTCCTTACCGTTCAACTTAATTTTTGTCCATCCATTTTCTGTATTTATAACATCTAGTGTATTCCCACTGAACACTTTACCTACAAGCTTTGACTCTACATTTGGGTTTTCTCTAACATTTAATACGTCTGTTGTTACAATTGTTTCCGCTTTAGCAGAACCCACAAAAATCCCAAGACCAAAAACTGCTGCTGTTGCTATACCTAATAATTTTTTCATGAATAGCCTCCATTTGCTTTGTTTTCGTATTTTCATTATAGCAACAGATTTTTAGAATTTTTAGAAATCACACAATTACAAAGCATTCGTAATATACGATTAACGAGTTGTAACATAAATTTCCATATTAATAAAATGCATTTCTAATACAATCTTCAGTGGTTTTCATATATTTTTCATATACGAGCACAAGAACTTTTTCCCAGAAAAAATTACAGTGTTACTTTTTTGTTACAAAAAATTCACAATTCGTTACATATTTTACCAAAAAACATCAATATTCAATTGTTAACCTATTTTTTTGTAATAAAAAGAGAGCAGCTACTAAAAACTGCTCTCTTTTTATTTGTTATTGAACTTTCTTTTTCCAAACACCTAGCATAACAGCCGAGACAATTGTTCCAATTAATATAGAGAAAATATATAGTAACGGTTTATTTACTAACGCTATTACAAATAATCCACCATGCGGTGCCGGTAATGTAATTTGGAATAACATAGATAACGCACCTGCAATACTTGAACCAACAACACAACTTACGATTACTCGAACCGGATCTGCAGCTGCAAACGGAATCGCACCTTCTGTAATGAACGACGCTCCCATAATATAATTTGTTAAACCAGATTTACGTTCCGCTTCTGTAAACTTTGATTTAAAGAATGTAGTTGCGAATGCAATCGCAAGTGGTGGTACCATCCCACCAGCCATAACTGCTGAGTGCACTCCAAAATTCTGCGCTTCTATTGCAGCAATACCAAACGTAAATGCCGCTTTATTAATTGGCCCCCCCATATCAATTGCCATCATACCACCTAAAATAAGACCTAGTAATATAGCATTCGTACCGTTTAAACCATTTAACCACCCTGTCAACATTTCATTTAATGCTACTACAGGCGGAATTACTACTTTTTGCATTACAACTCCTGTAATCAATAATCCAAAGACTGGATATAACAATACAGGTTTAATTCCTTCTAATTGTACTGGTAGTCCTGAAAATAATCTTTTCAACCCTAAAACAACATATCCAGCTAAGAAACCAGCAATTAATCCACCTAAAAATCCAGCATTCGCATTCGCCGCTAAAAATCCACCTACAACACCAGGCATAAAACCAGGACGATCAGCAATAGAACTTGCAATAAATCCAGCTAAAATTGGTACAAGGAATAAAAACGCACCTGTTTTTCCTCCACCAATTGACATGAACAATTCAGCTAAAGGACCTTCCGCCTTTATACCACCAAACGAAAACGCTAGCGCTATTAAAATCCCGCCACCAACAACGAATGGAAGCATATTACTTACACCGCTCATTAAATGCTTATAAATTCCTAATCCTTTTTCTCCCTCAATACTTTCTGATTTCCCGTCCTCTTTTACACCTTTAAAGATTGGTGCATCTTGTTTGACAGCTCGCTTAAGCAGATTTTCCGTTTTTCGAATCCCATCAGCAACTGGCACTTGAATGACATGTTTACCAGCAAAACGATTCATTTCTACTTGTTTATCCGCCGCAACAATAATAGCTGTTGCACGTTCAATATCCTCTTTCGTTAAACCGTTTTTAATACCTGTTGATCCGTTTGTTTCAACTTTAATCGCTATTCCTAACTCTGTCGCTTTTGCTTTTAAGCTATCCGCTGCCATATATGTGTGAGCGATTCCAGTTGGACAAGCTGTAACAGCAAGTACGTACGGTTCATTTCCTTCTGGTTTTGCGACTTCAATCTCTTCTTCTTTTTCATTCTCTTTTTCATCAAATAGTTGAAGAAGCTCACTTTCATCCTTTGCTTCTAATAGTTGCTTGCGAAATCCTTCATCCATTAATAATGTCGATAAACGAGACAACGTTTCTAAATGAGTATTATTCGCTCCTTCACTTGCAGCAATCATAAAGAATAAGTGTGCTGGCTGTCCGTCAAGCGACTCATAATTGATACCGCTTACACTTCTACCAAAACAAATCGATGGTTGTTTAACAGCCTTTGTCTTCGCATGAGGTATTGCAATACCTTCCCCTATTCCAGTCGTACTTTGGGCCTCCCGCTTTAAAATAGCTTCTTTAAATTCCGTTTTACTATTTAAACGATTTGCCCCGTTTAATTTCTCAACTAATTCATCTATGACAGCTTCTTTATTTGAAGCTGTCAAATCCATAATGACTGTATCCCTTTTTAATAGTTCTGTAATTTTCATATGTTGCTTCCCCCTATCGCTTAGCTACAATTACTTGCGACAATAATTCTTCTACTTTTTCCTTCTTACATAAATCAGCTGAAAATGCTGTTGCACTCCCTGTTGCAACGCCGTATTGAAATGCCTTTTCAATATCTTTTGTCTGTTCATATTTGCCTACAAACCCTGCAACAAGAGAATCCCCGGCCCCAACTGAATTAATTACAACACCTTTTGGAACAGTCGCTTCATATATACCTTCTGCCGTAAATAATAAAGCTCCCTCTCCAGCCATCGATACGATAACGTGTTTTACACCTTGTTCAATTAATTTTCTTCCATAAGGTAAAACGTCCTCTACTGTTGAAAGCTCCACTCCAAACAACTCACCAAGTTCATGGTGGTTTGGCTTAATTAAAAATGGCTTATTTTTAATTACATGTTGCAGTGCACTTCCACTTGCATCTACTACTACACGAATACCTTTTTCAGCTCCAAACGCAGCAATTGATTCGTAAAAGGTACTTGGAATAGAAACTGGTACACTCCCAGCAAGTACAACACAATCTCCAGGTTGCATACTCTCAATTTTTTTCATTAACTGTTCGAACTGCTCTTTTGTTACAATAGGACCTTGGCCATTTAATTCTGTTTCTTCTTCCCCTTTTATTTTCACATTAATGCGAGTATCTTCATCTACTTGGACGAAGTTTGTTGTTACACCTTCCGTCTGTAATACCTCTTTAATAAATTGACCAGTAAATCCACCAGTAAATCCAAGTGCTATATTTTTAACACCTAAACGCTGAAGAACACGAGAAACATTAATTCCTTTTCCTCCAGGAAACTTCATATCTTTTTCCGCTCGATTTATTGTTCCTAAATCAAAGGAAGAAACTTGCACTACATAATCAATAGATGGGTTTAAAGTAACTGTATAGATCATTGTTTATCAGCCTCAATTACATTGGTTTGTTGTTTATATTTTTCTAAATCAATTTCTAAATGGTTTGTAATAATATTTGCATCTTCAACATTTGCAATTTTCGCAAACGCAACTTCTGAAAACTTACTTTCATCAATTAAGAAATATCCTTCGTTTGCTAATGTTAATGCCATTTGTTTTAAGAGCGCTTCTTCTGGATCTGGCGTTGTAAAGCCAAGCTGTTCATGTACACCATTTGCACCTAAAAAACATTTATCAAAACGATACTTCTGCATACTTTCCTGTGCCATAGCACCGATTAAAGCTTTCGTCCTACTCTTCATCATTCCGCCTAGTAAATACGCACGAATATTATTTTCTACTAAAGCTTCAATATGCATAAGTCCATTCGTAACGACAGTAACATCTTTATTTATTAAAAATGGAATCATTTCAAATGTTGTACTTCCTGCATCTAAATAAATACAATCACCTTGTTCAATAACGCTAGCCGCATACTTAGCAATTTGTTGTTTTATTTGAATGTTTTTGGATGATTTTTCGACCATCGTTGGTTCTTGCCCTTTTCCTGTTAAAACAGCGGCACCACCATGAACTCTTTTTAATAACCTTTGCTTTTCCAATTGTGCTAAATCACGGCGAATTGTCGACTCAGAGCTTTCTGTTCTTTCAACTAATTGCTGTAATTTTACAACTTTCTGTTCTTTTACAAGTTGCAATATCATTTGATGACGTTCAGGAGTTAACATTTTATTCACCTCTTCTTTGATTACAGTATAATGAAAACGGTCACAAAAATCAACCATAAACAATCAAAAATAACCAAAAACATCCACAAACATTTATAAACAGCAAAAAAAGAAACCTATTCGATCAAACAATCAAATAGATTTCTTTTCTAAATTCACTTATAAAGAAGCTTTATATATACTTAAAACATCATCTTTATTTAATTTTTTAAAGTTACCAAATTCACCATACGCCATCGCTTTATCCGCCATTAAATCAATTTCATTTTCTCCAATAGCGTAATCAGATAATGTTACTGGCGCCTCAATTGAAGTCCAAAATTGACGTAACGCCTGAATTCCTTCTAACGCAATTTCTCGATCAGTCTTTCCATCTGTTTCTACATTGAATACTCGAATAGCAAACTGTTTAAAACGACTTACATTTCCCTCTACAACATGCTTCATCCAGTTCGGGAATAAAATCGCAAGGCCACCCCCGTGTGGTATATCATGAACAGCAGAAACTGCATGCTCAATATTATGAGTCGCCCAATCTCCTTTTACTCCCATTGCTAAAATGCCGTTTAACGCCATAGTACCACAATATAAAATAGTTTCTCTATGCTCATAATTTTCTAAATCACTTAAAAGCTTAGGAGCTGTCTCAATTACTGTTTTTAAAACAGCTTCACAATAACGATCTTGTAGTTCTGTATTCGTTCCATGATGGAAATATTGTTCTAATACGTGCGACATAATATCTACCATACCGTAAATTGTTTGATCTTTCGGTACAGAAGTAGTATGAACTGGATCTAAAATCGAAAACTGCGGGAAAGTAACCGGGCTACCCCATCCATACTTTTCATTCGTTTCCCAGTTTGTAATTACCGAGCCTGCATTCATTTCAGATCCTGTTGCTGCAAGAGTAAGTACAGTACCAAATGGTAATGCCTCATTAGCAAATGTTTTTTTCGTTACAATATCCCATACATCTCCATCGTACTTACTACCAGCTGCAATTGCCTTCGTACAGTCGATTACACTTCCTCCACCAACTGCTAAAATAAATTCAACACCATTCTCTTTACAAATTTGAATCCCTTTCTTTACAGTTGATACACGTGGATTCGGTTCAACACCTGTTAATTCAAATACTTCTGCATTAATATCCTTTAAAATAGAAATTACATTATCATAAATACCGTTTCTTTTAATGCTGCCTCCCCCGTATACGAGAAGAACTTTTTTACCGAACTGTGGAATTTCAGTTTTTAACTGTTCTAATTGACCTTTACCGAAAATAAGTTTCGTTGGATTACGAAATACAAAATTTTGCATATTTCTTTACCATCCCTTCTATATGAAAAGCAACTATACTTTTGTATACCATATTTTTTTCATTTCACAAAAATATTTGCCTAATAAAAAAATCCCAGCCTACAGGCTGAGATTTTTTTATTGGTAATAAGGTGAGATCATTAAGTAAACAATAACACCAGATAAACTTACATATAACCAAATCGGCATCGTCCAACGTACAATTTTACGGTGACGTGTTAATTGATTTGTAAAACCAAATACAAGCGCAAACAATGCAAGTGGTACGATAATTGCTGCTAGGATAATATGTGTAATTAAAATGATGAAATACACATATTTAATGAATCCTTCTCCGCCAAAATGTGTTGCCGGTGCTAAGTAATGATACGATAAATACGACACACAAAATAGTAAAGTTGTCGTAAATGCTGCAAGGATAAAACCACGATGCATTTTCACATTCTTTTTAATAATAGAGAATAACGCTGCTAATAAAAATACGAACGTAAAGCTATTAAAAATCGCGTTTAACATTGGTAAAATCGTTACATCAAAATGTACTTCTCCTTCATAGCCAACAGGTCCAAAGAACAAAAATAAAATAATCGCATTTACAATTACAGAAAGCGTTATCACAATAGGAGCATAGCTTTTCTGATTTGTTGATTGATCCACCAAAATGGTCACTCCCTCTTCCTTCAAGTATGTATACATAACCTCACTATTTTAACATATTATTCACAGTGTAAATGTGACAATAGTTTGACACAGCAAGACCAGACAAAGAAAAAAATCCTTCTTAATAAAACTTCTTAAGAAGGATTTTATCGCTTTATTATTCAAATAGCAATGCGATTAGTTTTTGTTAAAAAATGTATCGCTATATGCTTGAAAAATTTCAGACACTTGATATCCCATTAATGAAATTGCTGTTAATGAAAAGAAACCAATCATAAGAAATCGAAACCACATATAAATCTCCTCCTTGTATTTAGCTTAAAAAACGTTAGCTACCTTACAAGTTGAGTGGCACTCTTCATCATCACTTTCCTTTTTCCTTACAATTGCTGTAATAAATCGAATCATAAAGAAAACTACAAAAGGAAATTGTTCGTAATTCACATTGGCATAGTTTAGCAACGGCTCGCGCTGCACATCGAACGGAGATGAGAAGGAATAGAACATACCTTGCTCTTCCATATATACAATTACAATTTTCATGCAAAATACGATTCCTAGAAACGAAACAATATCTTGCCATTCTGTCGTATATAACAGGTTATACAGCTCTAATACGTACTCTTCCATCATCATCCCCCCTTCCTTTTTTACCATTTTGCTCGCCTTCGTATAAAAAGTCAAGAAAAAAGTTTATATCCACTATGACAATAGTAATTACTTGTTTCTATGATTATATATGATTCTTTTATAGCAATGACTGGGTGTAACTCTCTTCGAAAATAAGAAAATTAGAATCGAACAGATTCCTCATTCTTACTTTTAGGATTCAAAACTGTGCTATTTTTATTTCTATTAAAAATAAAATAAGAAAGTATGATAAGAACTGTAACAAACATTGTTAAAAGTGCTTGTGAACGTAAAGTATCAATTGCGAACATCGCAACTAAAACTGCTATAATAGCAGCAATTGTAACATACGTTACATACGGAAAAAGCCACATTTTCACTTTCAAATTTTGTTGTTCTACTTTCCCCATTTTTTTACGCATCTTTAAATGCGAAACTGCAATAACGAGATAAACTAGTAACGCAATCCCGCCAGATGCATTCACTAAAAACAAAAAGACTTTATCTGGAGAAATGTAACTAAACACAACTCCAATATAAGCGAAGAAAGTTCCAAATAAAACCGCTCGAACGGGAACACCACTACTGTTCAATTTTAAAAATGACTTTGGAGCATCTCCTCTTTCTGCCATTGAAAAAAGCATTCTTGAATTTGTATATAAGCCTGAATTTAAGCAAGAAAGTACAGCTGTTAAAACGATAAAATTCATAATTTGTGCTGCCGCTGGTATTCCTATATGTTCAAGTACAGCTACAAATGGACTTTTTAATATGTTTGCTGAATTCCATGGCAGTAGCGTAACAACTACCGCTATAGACCCAATAAAAAATACAAGAATACGCCAAATCACACTGTTTGTTGCTGTTTTTACTGCTTTTACAGGTTCTGCAGATTCACCAGCCGCTACTGCTACAATCTCTGATCCCATAAATGAAAATATAACAACAGTAATTCCAAGCAGGACCGAACTTATACCGTTTGGCATAAATCCACCTTGTCCAATTAAATTCGAAGTGCCGGGTGCTTCTGTTCCTGGAACAAATCCTAAAATAACAGCAAGACCTAGACAAAGGAACAAAACAATACTTATTACTTTAATAAAAGAAAACCAATATTCAAACTCTCCAAATGATTTCACCGAAAAAACGTTCGTCAGCGTTAATAAAATTGTTAATATTAAACTTAATAACCAAAGCGGTATTTGTGGAATCCAATATTGGATAATACCAGCACCTGCTGTGGCTTCTATTGCAATAACAATTACCCAAAAAAACCAGTATAACCAGCCTATTGTATAACCCGCCCAAGGACCAATCGCTTCTCTTGCATACGTTGCAAATGAACCACTTGTCGGATTAACAGCTGCCATTTCTCCTAGCATTCTCATGACGAAAATGACTAGAAGTCCTGCTAATGCATATGAAACGATAGAACCTGGTCCTGCCGAATGTACAACTGCACCACTTCCAACAAACAAACCAGCCCCTATTACGCCGCCAATTGAAATCATTGTAATGTGGCGTATTTTGAGGTCTTTCTTTAGATTTTTATCCAAATCTTGTACATCCCCTTCCAAACTAAATTTTGAAACTTATGTAAGAGTACTGTGCGAAAGATTTTGTTCTATACGTTAAAATATATCAAAATATTCTGAATTTAACAATTACAATTCAACCTTCTTCAAAAATTATTACATTAGGTTTAATACTTTCCCATACACAATTGTTGAGAAAATTATAGTCCCTTTACAAAAGAAAGAATTTTCAGATATTATTAAATAAACAAGATTATACATCTAGACAACTTTTTGTATAGGAGTGTTGATATGTTAAACAAGTTCAAATTTTTTTGTTGTATTTTAGTAATGTTCTTACTTCTACCGCTATCCCCTTTCCAAGCACAAGCAGCAAACAATTTAGGTTCAAAATTACTCGTTGGATATTGGCATAACTTTGATAACGGTACTGGCATTATTAAATTAAAAGACGTTTCACCAAAATGGGATGTAATCAATGTATCTTTTGGTGAAACTGGTGGTGATCGTTCCACTGTTGAATTTTCTCCTGTGTATGGTACAGATGCAGACTTCAAATCAGATATTTCTTATTTAAAAAGTAAAGGAAAGAAAGTAGTTCTTTCAATAGGTGGACAAAATGGAGTCGTTTTACTTCCTGACAATGCCGCTAAGGATCGTTTTATTAATTCCATACAGTCTCTAATCGATAAATACGGTTTTGATGGAATAGATATTGACCTTGAATCAGGTATTTACTTAAACGGAAATGATACTAATTTCAAAAATCCAACTACTCCCCAAATCGTAAATCTTATATCAGCTATTCGAACAATCTCAGATCATTATGGTCCAGATTTTCTATTAAGCATGGCTCCTGAAACAGCTTATGTTCAAGGCGGTTATAGCGCATATGGAAGCATATGGGGTGCATATTTACCAATTATTTACGGAGTGAAAGATAAACTAACATACATTCATGTTCAACACTACAACGCTGGTAGCGGGATTGGAATGGACGGTAATAACTACAATCAAGGTACTGCAGACTACGAGGTCGCTATGGCAGATATGCTCTTACATGGTTTTCCTGTAGGTGGTAATGCAAATAACATTTTCCCAGCTCTTCGTTCAGATCAAGTCATGATTGGGCTTCCAGCAGCACCAGCGGCAGCTCCAAGTGGTGGATACATTTCGCCAACTGAAATGAAAAAAGCTTTAAATTATATCATTAAAGGAGTTCCGTTCGGAGGAAAGTATAAACTTTCTAACCAGAGTGGCTATCCTGCATTCCGCGGCCTAATGTCTTGGTCTATTAATTGGGATGCAAAAAACAACTTCGAATTCTCAAATAACTATAGAACATATTTTGATGGTCTTTCCTTGCAAAAATAACAAAGTAAAACTATAATTAGCCCCCATCAATCGGACATTTATGGGCAATCAATGCAGGATAAAAACAGCAATAGGACCCTTTATAGGTCCTATTGTTGTTTTTTATTTATGAAAATTACTTTGTCACATCTAAAGTTTTAAGAAACTGTTTTCCATCGCCCAACATCGCACGTTCCTCCGAATCATATTGTTAAATATTCTAGTCACTCTTTTGCTTCAACACAAAAACTGAAAGTTCAGGTACACTACAAAATCTAACAGGCATCCTAGTAGTCCCAATACCACGATTTACATATAAATATAACTGCTTACTCTTCCCCTCCACTTCATACATACCTTCAACATAACTCTCAGCTAGTTTGGTAGTAATTAACGGACCTACAAAAGGGATTTGGACTTGTCCCCCGTGACTATGTCCTGACAGTTGAAGATCAACTGGGTAACGATTTATTTTGGTTACAACATCCGGCTCATGTACTAATAACATGTTGAAATCATTTTGTTTCAAGTTTTTTAAAGTTGAATCTATTTTCGGCTTCCCTAATAGAAAATCATCCAAACCTGATATTGTAATATATTTGCCGTTTTCCACTTTAATTTTCTGCACTTCATTTACTAATACAGAAAAACCAGCTTCCTCGATATATTTTTTGTAAAATAAACTACCGCCCCCGCCCCTATCATGATTCCCAAACACAGCATATTTCCCTAAGGGAGCATAAATTTTCTGCAAAATAGCCTTCGCTCCCTCTCTTTCTGCACTATAAGAACCAAATTTATCTATTAAATCTCCGGTAAAAACTACTATATCTGGATGTAATTCATTCATCTTCTCCACCAAATGTTCAAGTTGCTTCAATGTAAACTCTGGCCCTAAATGTACATCTGAAAACTGTAATATTTTTTTATTATTAAATTCTTTAGGAATTGCAGAAGCTTCTATTTCATTCCATGTAACTGTTACTAGTTTTCGTTCTATTTCTGTCGCATAATAATACAAACTTACTAGTATCATTAATATACTTATAAAACTAATAATAAATATCTTTACGATTGATTTTTTTCGTTCTTTTTTTACATGATTCGTATTCATGTTTTCACCTCTAGAAACACTTTAAATCCTTATTGTTACATTAATGTGACAACATGAACAATGTTATTAATATGTAATTTCCTCCCTATTCACTTTGACAATTTTATACAGAAGTCATACCATATTTTTATAATACATATATTTTCGAATCTTTTTCTATTCATTCCATCATTTTATTACGGAGGGGTTATTCATGTCTGTATTTACACCAGAAGAAATTACGGAACTTGCTGCGAATTCCGGAAGGAAAAAAGCTCATTTATCATTACTCCCTATGCTAATTCTCGGTTTTTTTGGCGGTGCTTTTATCGCATTAGGGTATTTACTCGATATTCATGTTATTGGAACAATGCCAAAATATTGGGGATCATTTACTAGTTTTCTAGGCGCTGCTGTATTCCCTATCGGTCTTATTCTCGTTATTCTTGCAGGCGGTGAACTAGTAACTGGTAACATGATGACAGTTTCTATGGCTTGGCTTCAAAAGAAAATTACTTTATTTCATTTCATACGAAATTTAGTTATTGTTACGTTTAGCAATTTCATAGGGGCTGTATTTGTAGCCTACTTTTTCGGCCATATCGTTGGCTTAACTGAAGGAGCTTTTTTAGCGAAAACTATTTCTATCGCTCAAGCGAAACTACAAGATACACCATTGCAAGCATTTATTTCTGCAATCGGATGTAATTGGCTCGTTTGTTTAGCTGTTTGGCTCAGTATGGGAAGTAAAGAATTTATCGGAAAGATTATCGGTATTTGGTTCCCAGTTATGACTTTTGTTGCGATTGGATTTCAACACGTTGTAGCAAATATGTTTGTCATCCCAGCCGCAATTTTTGCCGGTCATTTCACTTGGGCTGAATATTTTCCAAACTTTATTTTTGTTTTCTTTGGAAATTTAGTAGGAGGTATGTTATTTGTAGCACTACCTTACTTCATATCTTATAATAAGAAACTATCTTCTTATCAAGAGAAGACTGAAATGAAGAACAAATCTCTGTCGGCTTAAATAGAATGTCTATAAAGAACCCTAAAAATATTACAAATTTCATTTTTTTTGCGAATATATGTACGTACACTTGTTCTCGAATGTTTTATACGTTATAATAACAACTTAAATAGCATTATTTACATATGAGGTGAAAAACATGAACAAAACAGAATTAATTAAAAACGTAGCACAAAATGCTGAGATTTCTCAAAAAGAAGCTACTGTAGTTGTACAAACTGTAGTAGAATCAATCACTAACACTTTAGCTGCTGGTGAAAAAGTACAACTTATCGGATTCGGTACATTCGAAGTTCGCGAAAGAGCTGCTCGTACAGGCCGTAACCCACAAACTGGTGAAGAAATGCAAATCGCAGCTTCTAAAGTACCTGCTTTCAAAGCTGGTAAAGAACTAAAAGAAGCTGTAAAATAATGAAAAATATCCTTCTCATTTATGAGAAGGATATTTTTTCATAACATAATTAATAAAAATCTGACCATTATGCTGTTTCTTTTGTTCTTTTATGCAAATAAAATCTTTACTTTCAAAAAAAGGTTTTGCGGTAATGCTCGCCTCTGTATATATCTCCCTATGTCCCAAGTTCACTGCTTCTTTTTCTAACTTCTGTAGTATGTATGAAGCGACTCTTTTCCCTTGATAATCTTTATGCGTAAATAAACGATCTACGTAACGATCATCGTTATAATCCCCAAACCCCACAATCATACCTTTATGATCCGCTACATAGCTAATATTCTTTTCTAAAGACTGTAACCAATTTTCTCTATCTAGTCGCTCCGGTGCCCACGCCTGTAGCTGTAACTCATTATAATCTTTTGCATTAACCGTATGAACTGTTTCATAGAACAATTGTAATACTTGATCTAAATCTTTTTTCTGGAATGTTCTAATTATAATATCTTTTAACATATATAAGTCTCCTTACCAAACTACCTCTTAACTTTTCTACTACATACGATTCTATATTTCTGCTTTATTATATCGTTTTAATTTCTATACGAACAAAAAAACAATACTTATTCAAGTATTGTTTTTTAATTCTATTCAATTACTTAATGTAGCTTTTTAAGGTTTTAATTTAACTCTTTGTAATCGTAATGCATTTAATACAACGGATACAGAACTAAATGCCATCGCTGCTCCAGCAACCCAAGGGGCTAAGAAACCTAATGCCGCAATTGGAATTCCTAACGCGTTATAAGCTAATGCCCAGAATAAATTTTGTTTAATATTTCTTATCGTCATTTTACTCATAAATATCGCATCAGCAATACTATTTAAGTCACCGCGGATTAACGTTATATCCGCTGCTTCCATCGCTACATCCGTTCCCGTTCCAATTGCCATACCAATGTTCGCTGTAGCAAGAGCAGGAGCATCATTTATCCCGTCTCCAACCATCGCTACTTTCTTACCATTTGCTTGCAGTTTTTTCACTTCTTCTGCTTTTCCTTCTGGCAATACTTCTGCAATTACGTGATCAATACCAACTTGCTTTGCAATTGCCTGAGCAGTTTGTGTATTATCTCCTGTAATCATCACAACGTCTAGACCCATTTTTTTCAGTCTTGCGATAGCTGCTTTTGAAGTATCTTTCACAGTATCTGCAACGGCAACTATACCAGCATATTCTTTATCGATTGCAATAAGCATTGCTGTTTTTCCTTCTCGTTCTAGCGCTTCCATTGATTTAGAAACTTCTTCAATATCAATATTGAATTTCTTCATTAATCGACGTGTACCAATTAATAAGTGTTTTCCTTCTACAACTGATTCGATACCAAATCCCGGAATCGCTTCAAACGTTTCTGAACTCGGGATATCAATTTTCTTTTCTTTAATTCCTTCTACAATCGCTTCTGCAAGCGGATGTTCAGAATTTCTTTCTGCTGCCCCTACTAATCTAAGCAGTTCATTTTCATTGAATCCATCTGCTACAATTACATCTGTTAATACCGGCTTCCCATTTGTCACTGTACCCGTTTTATCTAGAATAACCGTATCTAATCGGTGCGTTGCTTCTAAATGCTCTCCACCTTTAAATAAAATACCATACTCAGCCGATCTTCCTGATCCTGCCATAATAGATGTAGGCGTTGCAAGACCTAATGCACATGGACAAGCAATAACAAGTACTGCTATCATTTTCTCAAGTGCTCCGCCAAAATCACCAGGTGTAACAAATATCATCCATACTGCAAATGTGATAATCGCAATCACAACTACAACCGGTACGAAAATACCTGAAATTTGATCTGCTACCCTTTGAATAGGAGCTTTTGAACCTTGTGCCTCTTCTACTACTTTAATAATTTGAGCTAATGCAGTATCTCTTCCTACCTTAGTTGCTTTCACTTTTAAAAATCCATTTTTATTTATTGTCGAACCTATTACTACATCCCCAATTGACTTATCAACAGGAATACTTTCACCCGTTAACATCGATTCATCAATTGCTGACTTTCCTTCTACAATCTCACCATCTACTGGTATTTTTTCACCAGGCTTTACATAGACGATATCACCAGTTACTACTTCTTCAATCAAAATTTTTATTTCTGTTCCATCTCGCACAACTGTAGCTGTCTTCGCTTGTAAACCCATCAATTTTTTAATTGCTTCTGATGAGCGCCCTTTTGCTTTCGCTTCAAATAATTTACCTAAAATAATTAATGTAATAAGTACCGCACTCGTTTCAAAATATAAATCTGTCATATGTTCCGAAGAACCAATAGATTGAATACTTAAATATACACTATAGAAGTACGCGGCCGACGTTCCAAGCGCCACGAGAACATCCATATTAGCACTTTTATTGCGTAACGCTTTATAAGCCCCAACATAAAACTGTCCACCAATGATAAATTGAACAGGAGTTGCAAGTGCTAGTTGCACCCAAGGGTTCATTAACATATCCGGTAAATAAATAAATGACGTAAATGAGAAATGACTAACCATTGCCCACAATAATGGGAAAGATAAAATAAACGAAATAATAAACTTCTTCTTTTGTCTTTCAATTTCTTGTAATCGATGATCAGTTGATTCATCTTGATCATCTGGTTTCACTTCTAATTTATATCCTAGCTTCGTAATCGCGCTCTTCATTTCATTTACATTAACTTCATCAGGGTTAAAGTCTACTGTGGCTGATTCTAAAGCAAAATTTACTGTCGCCTTGTTCACACCATCTAACTTATTTAAACGCTTTTCAACTCTATTTGCACATGCTGCACATGTCATTCCTGAAACAGTAAATTCAGCTTTATCACTTACAATTCCATATCCTAATGATTCAACTTTTTCTTTAAATTGTTGCGGATTTGTTTTAGTTGGATCGTACATTATTTTTGTTTTTTCAAGCGCAAAATTTACATTTGCCTCATGAACACCTTCTACTTTTTTTAGACCTTTTTCAATTCTATTTGCACATGCCGCACATGTCATTCCTGATATTTGAAGATTGGCCTCTTTTTTTTCATTCATGTCTCTCACCTCTATATACCCTTATGAGGTATAATGATTAGCAAAATAAATCGTACTTCATTTAAAGTACGATTTATTTTCATATCTAAAAATAATTATTGAACATCGTATCCTTGATCTTCGATTACAGCAACGATATCTTTTAATGTGACAGCAGACGAGTCGATAGTAACTTCAACAGTTCCTTCTGCTAATTGAACCTTCACTTGTTCAACACCGTTTAGCTCTTTCACACTGCTTTCGATAGCATTTACACAATGTCCACAAGACATACCTTCAACCTGTAATGTTAACTGTTCCATTTAAAATCCTCCTCTTGTTTATTCATTGTTTGTTAATCACAATTATATCTTACCATACCCCCCTAAGGTAATCAATGGTTTTGTATCATGATTTTTCAATTATTTTCTAAAAGTTTATTTTACACACACTTTTTCACTACAATACACCCAAATCCAATATGAGGGTAAACAAAAAAACAAGCCAGTTAAATACTAGCTTGTTTTTACGCTTTTGAAAAACGTTCAAATACTGTCATTAATTCTTCAATTGCTTCGTCACCATTTCCATTTTTAATAGCTCCTGAAACACAATGACTCGTATGATTTTTGAGAACGCCCATTCCTACTTTTTTCATCGCTGCATTAATCGCTGAAATTTGCACTAAAATATCTACGCAATAACGATCATTTTCAATCATGTTTTGAATACCGCGGACCTGTCCTTCAATTCTCTTTAATCTATTTATAATCTGTTCTTTTTCTTTTTCTGATCTATGTGTTACTGCTTCATGCTCTTTATGATCCATATTATCACCTTCTTAAAGTTTCTCTTCATCCAATAAAACAATTGTTTTTTATGAGTATACCAATTATAGCATTAAATATCTACGCATGATACCCCATAAGAGTATATTTACACTTTATGATTATTCTTAACAACGCATTAGCTTCTTAATCTCAATTTTCAGTATACCCTTTCCTTTTTGTCAAAAAATCATTATATCTCTCATCAAAATTCAATAAAGTGAAACAAGAATAAGCGGGGATTACCCGCCCCCGCTTATTCTTCGTCTATAATGTTTTAATTTAAATTTTCAGATATTTAACCCGAGAATTTTTTCTTTCCATATATAATTATTGCTGATCACATACTTTTGTATCATTCACTACTGAAGTTCCTTCAACGGTTACCGTATGAAAACAGTCATTTACTCGAACTGTCACAACATTATCTTGCCGATCAATGATATGATATTCATTAAAATTTTTATTTAGAGCACTGCGAATTTGTTCTCCTTCATAAATTGGAATGCCATGTGATAGAACCCAAATAAGTCCAGCGATAGCAAGAATTGTTTTCATACGATCTACCTCCTTGGGAATATAGTGAACTTTTCATCCATGCTTTTTCAGCTCTACGAATCCTGATTGTAATAAACCAAGCCTTTTGGAAATAAGTTCATTTCGTCTATTTTATGTTTATGCTAATTGTGACCGAATTGTGACAACTTTTTGTCTCTTTAGACGAAAAGTTGAAACAAAACTTTCGAAAAGGACAATTCTACACATTAAAAAAGGTTATGGAATGTTTCATCCATAACCTTTTTTCCTATACGTAACTAATAAACCTCAATCCTTTACTTAAAGACGTCGGCACAACAGATGCATGATTCTCCCCTTCAGCTTCATAAAACTTAAATTTAAGTTTATCGTGGTTTACTTGGAGAAGGCGCTCTGATAATTCATTTGCACCTACAACCATATGCTCTCGTTCAAGTGATCCAACTGTAAGGAACACTCCTGTTTCAAACTTAGCATTGTTTAATTCAATTATAAGGTTCTCTTCTTTTTCAAGAACGGATTTATTATTCCACCATATAGATGGACTACTAATAAAATAATTTTGAAAAGCATTCAAGTTTGTAAATAGTATATGCAAAGCGAATAGGCCACCTAAAGAATGCCCAAATAAAGTTTGCTTACCTTTATCAATCTCAAAATTCTTTTCAATTTGTGGTTTCAGTTCTTCTTCAATAAAAGTAAAGAAATTATGTGCTCCTCCTGTTTTAGGCCACGGTTTACCGTCTGGTTTTAAAGGGGCATCTTTTGAAATTACGCTAGGCGTAAAATCATAGCACCTTTCTTCCCCTGAAAATGCGCCTTCAATTGGATAACCCACTCCTACTATAATAGCTGGTGAAACACCGGTTTTTTCCGCTCTTACTGATTGTATTTTAACTGCTTCATGAAATGTTTGAAAAAAGGCATTGCCATCTAATACGTAAATGACAGGATATCCTGAATCCGGTGCTGGTTGCTTCGGCTTTGAAATATGAATTTGATATTCCTTACCTTCTAATTTTGAATACATTTTCCACTGCTCTGTATTAGATGTTATAATCTGCTGTTTTTCAACTGTAGTATTCACCCTATCCCCCCCTTTTTAACTTGTTACATATATTTCGATTTTTTCTTCTTGAGATACAACGCTATCATAACCGAAACAAACAGGAGCCCCGTTATACGGATCAATCATGACACGCGCATCAATATGAAATACTTCTTTTAACACTTCATTTGTAATGATTTCTTCTGGGCTACCAGTTGTAACAATTTCGCCTTCCTTCATTGCAATAATTTCATCTGAAAACCTTGATGCATGGTTAATATCATGTAATACCATAACAACCGTACAATTATGTTCTTTATTTAACTTCTCCACAATTTGTAATACATCTAATTGATGAGACATATCAAGGTATGTAGTTGGCTCATCTAATAGCAACACTTCTGTCTCTTGTGCTAATGCCATCGCTAGCCATACCTTTTGTCTTTGACCACCTGATAAATTTGCAATTTGTCTCGTTCGAAATTCAGAAGTTTTCGTTATATCTAATGCCCAATCAATCATTTCTTTATCTTTTGTCGTTAACTTATTTACGTTATTTCGATGTGGATAGCGTCCATAAGAAATTAATTCTTCCACTTTAAGCTCACCTGGTGCAATTGGAGTTTGCGGGAGTAAAGCTAACTGCTTCGCAATTTCTTTCGTTGGAATTGTATGTAAATCCTGTCCTTGCAAATATACTTTACCGCTTTTTTGTTTTAAAATTCTTCCCATTGTTTTTAACAATGTCGATTTACCGCAACCGTTTGGACCTATAATTGTCGTTACTTTTCCTTCTTGTATTTCCACATTTAAATCGCGAAACACTGTAAGCTTTTCATAACTTGTTTCTAAATTTTTTGCACTTAAAATACTCACTTTTATTCCTCCTCTTACGCTTTCGCCTTATAAAGTAAATATAAGAAATACGGTACACCGACAATAGAAATAACGATTCCCACTGGTAGCTCTACAGGTGTAAAAACTGTTTTCGCAATAAAGTCTGAAGCAATTACAAGAAACATTCCGATTACGCCGCACGTAGGAATTATATACTTATGTTGAATACCGACAAGCCTTTTCGCTATATGCGGTGCCATTAAGCCAATAAAACCGATACTCCCTGAAACAGCAACACATGCGCTCACAAGCCCGATACTACTTAATAGTAAAATCGATTTCTCTCTTTCTACTGAAACACCTAAACTTGTAATACTCGTTTCTTCCAATTGAAATAAATCTAATAAATAAGCTTTCTTTTGTATAAGCGGAATTAAGATAATAAGCCATGGTAACATAGCCACAATATACTTCCAGTTTGCACTATATATGCTTCCAGACACCCACACTGCGGCCATTTCAAAATCAGTTGACTTCATTTTGAGTGATAAGTACATAGAAAAGGCTCCAAATCCTGATCCAATTGCAATCCCTGTTAATAAAAGTCGCTGCGAATCTAATTTACCGTTTTTCCAAGAAAACAGATAAATGATGATAGCTGCACCTAATCCGCCTACTAAACCAAACATTGGCATCATCATAATAGAAACCCAGTCTGTGCTTTTTAATTGCCCTTGAAAGAAAAACATAAAAATGACAATCGCTGTTCCTGCTCCGGCATTTACGCCTAAAATACCTGGGTCCGCCAACCCATTTCTCGTAATCCCTTGAATAACGGCACCCGCAACACCAAGGCCTAATCCTACTAATCCAGCAATTACGATGCGCGGAAGGCGAAACTCAAAAATAACTAAATCATGTTCTGGTACTGGATCAATTCTAAACAGTGTTTTAAATACATCTGTAATCGTAATGTCGAACGTACCATTTGTTAAACTAATATAAATAGCACATAGTATTAAAAATATAATAATCCCCATCGTCATTCCGAAACGTTGACTTGAACTTTTAAGCATGTCTCTCTCCTCCTCTAGTACGGATTAAATAAAGGAAGAAAGGAATTCCAATTAAAGAGGTAACGACTCCAATAGGTGTTTCAAATGGATAGTTTACAAATCTACTCAAAACGTCACATAACGCTAAGAAAACGCCACCAATAACACCTGCACATGGCAAAATCCACTTATAATCTACCCCAATTATAAAGCGCGTAATGTGCGGAATAATTAAACCTACAAAACCAACTTTCCCCACTAAAGCAACTGCTGTTCCTGTTAAGAAAATTACCGATAAAATTGCCATCGCTTTAACTAGTTTTGTACGTTGCCCTAAATTAATAGAAACCTCTTCGCCTAATGAAAGAATGGTAATAGATTTTGATATTAACAATGCTAAAATTATTCCAATTATCCCAAACGGTATCGTGATTTTAATGATATTAGGATCTACTTGATCTAACTTTGCATTAAACCAAAAACTAACATTTTGAGAAATTTGGAAATACGAAGCCATTGCAGCCGATACACTACTTAAAAATGTTCCAATAACTGTTCCTATAATCGCTAACCTAACTGGTGATAAGCCATTTTGAAGGAGCGAACCAAAACCAAACACGATACCGGCTCCTAGTGCAGAACCAATCATTGAACATACAACCATACCAATTGATGACATTCCCGGAAGAAAAATCATGCTAAGTGTAATAACAAAGGCAGCGCCATCCGTCACACCCATAATAGAAGGGGATGCAAGATAGTTTCTTGTCATCCCCTGCATAAGTGCTCCTGATATGGCTAGAAATGCTCCGACTAAAAGAGCTGCAACTACCCTTGGTAAACGTGAAGTAATAATAATATTATGATTTACATCGCTTGAATCAAAATGAAATAATGCGTTCCACACTGTTTCAGCGTCAATACTTTTTGCCCCATACAAAATCGAAAGTATAATTGTAAATAAGATGAGTATGGGTGCTATACATAATATAGTTACTGGTACTGCATTTGTTTTCTGCATATCATTCAACGCACCTTACTTATTGTATTATTTAGATAAATTTTTCACGGCTTCTTTTAAGAATGCTGTTTTACTCCAAGCTGTACCACCTTGTGCCATTGGATCTACAACATTTACAAATACTTTCTTTTCCTTCGCAGCATTCATACTTTGCCAAATTGGATTACTTTCAATTTCTTCTAACACTTTCGGGTTTTTATTTTCACTTGCCTCATATTGTAAGAAAATATAATCTGGGTTAAGTTCAGCAAGTTTTTCAAATGAAATTTTCTCTTGTGCTTTTACAGTTTTCAATTGTTCTGGAGCAGTTAGTCCAAGATCTTTATAAATTACAGGATTGAAGTATACTCCTTCTGGATATAGGAATAATTCGTTTGCTCTTAGTCTTATGACAAGTACTTTTTTATCTTTTAACTTATCTCCTAGTTTTGCTTTTGCTTTTTCAGCGTCCGAATTGTAATCCTTAATAATTTTTTCGGCTTTATCTTTTTTACCAGTTAATTCTCCCATTAACTTTAAGTTATCTTCCCAATTTGTTGAAACGTGTGATACCGGGAATGTAGGAGCTACTTTCGTAAACTTTTCAGCTGTTTCTGCTGGGAATTTCGTACTCGATGTAATAACATCTGGTTTTAATTGTAGTAATGTTTCGAAATTGGGTTGCATTTTCTCACCAACAGATTTAGCACCTTCTAACTCTTTTTCAAGATATTTTGGTAATTTACCACCTACAGTAATGGCACCAACTGGTTTAATTCCAAGTACTGCCGCATCTTCCATTGACTCTAAACTAGCTGTCGCAATTTTATCTACTTTTGCTGGCACTGTATACTCTTTACCTAAATATGTGATTTTTCGTTTTTCATCTTTTTTCGTTTCCGTAGCTTTTGTCTGTTGTTTTTGCTCGCCTGAAGTTTTATCCGCACTATTACATGCCGCTAAACCTACACTTAAAACTGTAACCATCCCTAAAGTAAATAATTTCTTGTTCATCTTTATATGTCTCCTCTCGAATTTTCAAACTATATTCTCAATAAAATTTAACTATATGAACCTTGTCCCATATATATATTTCATTAGATTAATAATTTTATCCAGAACTCATTCCCGTTCACTTCCCCTAGACTATAATTCTTTTACGCCTTCATCACTTGATAATCATTTTCACTGATAATGATTATCGTTACTAAGTATATATTTAATATGAAATTATTTCAAGAATGATTTGAAAAATTTTAACAAACTGAATTAAAAAAAGAAGTATCTCCCTAATATTAGGGAGATACTTCTTTTTTTTTAGAAATTTATATGTAATTCAACTGGACAATGGTCTGACCCCATTACTTCACTATTAATTTTCGCTTCTGTTATTTGGTCTTTCATTCTTTCCGAAACAACAAAATAATCTAAACGCCATCCGATATTTTTCGCTCTCGCGCCCATACGATACGACCACCACGAGTATGCACCTTCTTGATTAGGATAAAGGTAACGATATGTATCAATAAATCCTTCTTCTAAAATACATGAAAATTTCTCTCGTTCCTCATCAGAGAATCCAGGATTTTCACGATTACTTTTCGGATTTTTCAAATCGATTTCTTTATGAGCAACATTTAAGTCTCCACAAAAAATAACTGGTTTCTTCTCATCTAATCGTTTGATATAGGACCTGAAATCATCTTCCCATTTCATTCTGTAATCTAATCGTTCTAATCCACGTTTTGAATTTGGTGTATATAACGTTATCATGTAAAAATCTTCGAATTCTAAAGTAATAAGTCGCCCTTCTTGATCATGCTCTTCAATGCCTAAACCATATGTAACTGAAAGCGGTTCTTTTTTCGAAAAAATAGCAGTTCCTGAATATCCTTTTTTCACAGCATAATTCCAGTATGTATAATATCCCTCTAAATTTAAATCAATTTGCCCTTCTTGTAATTTAATCTCTTGTAGACAAAATATGTCAGCACTTGATTCCTCAAGATATTCCAAAAATCCACCTTTTGCGATAACAGCTCGCAAACCATTTACATTCCATGAAATTAACTTCATTTATAGTCCTCCTCTTGATGTTTATTTCCAAATTTCATGCTATCACAAAATAGAAAACAATCATATTTTCACCTTTGTAATCTTGCTCTTACATTTATGAATACATACATACGCACTTTATTCAGGTTATACTAATTTCAGAGGTGATGTTCTATGCACAATGAAGGAGTTACATTAACAAATGAGTATTGGCAAGCAATTATTCATAATGATTCTTCCTATGATAGCAAATTCTTTTATGCTGTGAAATCAACTGGAATCTTTTGCAGACCATCATGCAAATCAAGAATACCGAATAGAAACAATGTACGAATTTTTCATCATGCAGAGCAAGCATTAAGTGAGAACTTTCGCCCGTGCAAACGTTGTAAGCCAAATGGGATCACTTTACCTAATGAAGAGTGGGTAGAACAAATTAAAGACTATATCGAAAAGCATTATGACGAATCCTTAACTCTCGACATGCTTGCGGAAATGTGTCACGGTAGCCCTTTTCATTTACAACGTACTTTCAAAAGAATAATAGGGTTAACTCCTATAGAATATATACAACAATTCAGGGTTCTTAAAGCAACCGAATACCTTTTACACACAAATCAATCTATTAAAGAAATTAGTACTGCTGTCGGGATAGAAAACCCAGAGTATTTCGCAACTTTATTTAAAAAGAAAACCGGATTTACTCCTACTGAATATCGAAAAAAGAACGAAATGAAAGAGGGATACGATAATGAATTCCTACAAAAATAATTATATATATTGGACGCTACTTACACATAAAAATTGGCGATTTCATATTGCTGCAACTGAAAATGGACTATGTTTCATTGGATCACAAGACGAAAACTTTGAAGAATTAAATATATGGGCTAGAAAAAAACTGCCCCAACATATATTGACCCATAGTCCAGGTTACTTGCAAATATATACGCAAGAAGTTATCGAGTATTTAGAAAACAAGCGAGAAACTTTTACATTTCCTATCGATGCTTATGGAACTAATTTTCAATTATCTGTTTGGAATACGGTACGTGAAATTCCTTATGGAAAGACATATTCTTATACAGAAATTGCTGAAAGAATTCAAAAACCTAAAGCTGTGCGCGCCGTTGCTTCTGCTATTGCTGCTAACCCTCTTCTTATTACCATTCCTTGTCACCGCGTTATTGGGAAGAATGGGAAACTAACCGGATTTAGGGGTGGATTAGAAATGAAGAAAAAATTGCTTACATTAGAAAAGTTGCAGGTGGAATTCATATGACAGCAGAATATAATAGCGCATTATCTATAGCAGTTCCAAAAGAATTTTGTTTCCAAGAAAATTTACGTTATCTATCACGCTCTAACAATGAATGTATGTTCCATATTGAAGATAACAAAATTTATAAAGTTATCCCTGTTCAAGATGTAAATCCTTTAGTTGAAATTAGTGTGAATACAGATGGGAATATTCAAATACGTTGTTTAGAAGAACCATATACATCTGAAAAATCGATACGTGAAGCTGTAGTTAACTATGTAAAAGAATGGTTTGATTTAACTACTGATTTAGCCCCATTTTATACATTAGCTAAACATGATTTACTCCTTCAAGGACCAATTGAACAATATTATGGCCTTCGTACTTTAGGCATTCCAGACTTATTTGAGGCACTTTCCTGGGGAATTATCGGTCAACAAATTAACTTAACATATGCTTATACACTAAAAAGGAGATTAGTTGAGCAATTTGGAAGTTATGTAGAATGGGACGATAGAAAACATTGGATATTCCCATCACCTGAAACAATTGCAAATCTACATGTAGAAAATCTTCAACAATTAAAAATGACGACTAGAAAATGTGAATATTTAATCGGTATTGCGAAGCTTATTACAGAGAGAAAATTATCAAAAGAGGATTTACTGCAAACACAAGATGTAAAGGTTGCTGAGAAACAATTAACTGCTATCCATGGTATAGGACCATGGACTGCCAACTATGTTTTAATGCGTTGTTTAAGATTTCCTTCGGCTTTTCCAATTGATGATGTTGGTCTGCATAATGCAATTAAATTTATAACAGGTTCCGAAAATAAACCGACAAAAAATGAAATAAAAGATTTCGCGGCAAACTGGGCTAATTGGGAGTCTTATGCGACTTTTTATTTGTGGCGAGTACTATATTAAAAGAACCAAGTAGCACATTCGTACTACTTGGTTCTTTTTTAAGCTTGCTCCTCAAAACGTCTTGCAATTTCCACAATAACTTGAACGGCTTTTTCCATAGTATCTACCGAAACATACTCAAATTTACCGTGATAGTTTTCACCACCAGTGAAAATATTCGGCGTCGGTAATCCCATATATGATAATTGTGATCCATCTGTGCCTCCGCGAATCGGATGAATATTTGGTTCAATGTCTAAACTTTTCATTGCTTCATATGCAATATCAACAATTTCTCTTACCGGTTCAATTTTTTCAAGCATGTTATAGTATTGATCATTCATTTCTAAAACGACTGCATCTTCGCCATATTTTTCTTGCATAGTCTTCACAATATTTTTAACGTTATTTTTACGTGCCTCAAAATTTTCACGATCAAAGTCTCGAATAATATAATATGCTTTACTTTGCTCAACATCACCATTTAAAGAAAGTAAATGATAGAATCCTTCATAGCCTTCTGTATATTCTGGCGCATCTTCTACTGGTAAATACCCATTAAACTCCATAGCAAGTTTAGTAGCATTGCGCATTTTATTTTTTGCTGTTCCAGGATGTGTATTCGTTCCGTTAAACGTTAACTTAGCACCTGCAGCATTAAAACTTTCATACTCTAAACCACCTAATGGACCTCCATCCATCGTATAAGCGAATGATGCACCAAACGCTTCTACATCAAAATGCGCTGGCCCACGACCAATTTCTTCATCCGGTGTAAATGCTACTCTTATTTTCCCGTGCTTAATTTGTGGATTATGTATTAAATGGTTCATTGCAACCATAATTTCTGTAAGACCAGCTTTATCATCTGCTCCTAGAAGTGTTGTACCATCAGTTGTAATAATGGTATGTCCTTTATATGATGGTAATTCCGGGAACTGCTCTGGTGTTAACACAACATTTAGCTCTTCATTTAACGTAATTGCATTACCATCAAAATTTTCATAAATTTGTGGTTTGACGTTTTTCCCTGTAAAGTCTGTTGCCGTATCTAAATGGGCTAAAAATCCGATTACAGGAACATCCTTGTCCGTATTAGCTGGAAGTGTTGCCATTACATAGCCATTATCATCCATCGTTACTTCTGTTAAACCAATTTCTTTTAGCTCTTCCACTAATAACTTACCAAACTCAATTTGTCCTGGTGTTGTTGGTACTGTATGACTTTCTTCATTTGATTGCGTATCAATTTTTACATATCTCGTAAATCTTTCAATAAGTTCTTGTTTCAAGTTCATTCACTCCCTTTTATGTTCCTCCCTCCATTATAATCCTTAAAACGAAATATTTTAACTTTTTTGACTGTGAAGATGTATATTTCATTTACATTGTTAACACTTTTACATAACAAAAAGAAAATTAGTGAACATATTTAAAGTACAGCTTAATACAAATAAATTCACCCTATTTACGACTCTCATCGCAAATAGGGTGTTTCTGTTTTTATCTCGCAATTTAAGAATATATACTACTCATTTACAATAAAAGTATATACATCATCATAAATACAGCCATTTACTTTAATCACATACTTCCCAGGTTTATTAAAACTAATTGTGTATTTATTTAACTGAATTGCTTCTTTATCTCCAGAAAGAATATCAATGCTTCTGCCACTTAATACATACAATTCATTTAGATTCATCGTTACATCAATTGTATTGAAATTTTCTACTTTCACTTGCTGTGCTTCCGCAACGCTTACACTTGGTTCTAAAAACAGTAATCCACTTAATCCAATCGTCCCCGCTAAAGCAACTCCCGCAAACTTTTTAATCTGTTTCATTACAATGACCTCCTTATAGATTTTACGTAAAGGCAATGTCCTCCCTTACACCACAAAGCCTATATGTAATGAAATGAAAAGTAAACGGGGACTGTAAGACAAAATTCTACATCTTTTTCTCCTATTGAATATAAATCCAACGTTTGGAATTTTGACACATTTAAAATTGTTTCCCTAAACCAATTTCTCCATAATTTATTCAAAGACTGAATAATTACTTATTTATTTAACATTCTAACAATAGTTGATAAAGATGCTTTCTATTCAAAAAAAGACTTTGCTATAAAAGTAACTTTTACAACAAAATCCATGCAACTAATTTTATTCAGCTTTCCATAATCTCTCTACATTCATTAATTGTTCTTCTTTAAATTCCATCTTATATATATCCGGTTTTGACGTATTCATTAAAAATTCAAAACCATATTGTTTATCAAAATAGTTCATCATTAATGTCATGACAAGCCCATGTGTACCAATTACAATTTTGCATCCTCGAAAATCCATTAAGATTTCTTTTAATACTTTCACTACTCTTCTCTGGCAATCTGCATATGACTCTCCTTGCGTTCGTGCAAAGTCCGGATTAGAGAACATCTTCTGTACAAGTGGATACACCTCTTTGTCTGATATAACCTGCTCCTCACTTGAAAACATACACTCTTTAAGATTTTCATATACTACTATTTCTTTTTCATGGAAATTAGCTGACTCCTCTATCGTTAGCATAGCCCGATTATAAGGACTGGAAATAAAAGTATCAATCCTCTCCGCTTTTAATATGTCAGTTACTCTACGGGCATCCATATGTCCCCTCTCAGTTAATCCACGCATTCTTTCATTTCCTTCTAGTTTTGGTGATTCACCGTGTCTAACCATATAAATATATGTGCTCATAATTTCTCCTTAAAATTTTTTATAAAGTGAAACTTTAATCAGCCCTCACTAATCGGGCTGCCCGGCAAATAGCAAGATAAGTTAATAAATCACGTTCATTTATCCCATTTCAACACTTAGGGGTAATACTAAAATACTTTATAAACTGTGCTGATTTGTTCGTCTAATCCATTCTCCTACTAAACTCTCAAATAATTCAGGCTGCTCAATTTGCAAATTATGCCCTGCCATATCTAACACTGCTAATGTTGCCCTTGGATATTCTTCAATAATTTCTATAATATTTTGATAACCTACTGATATATCTTGTCTTCCAGTCAGTAAAAGAACGGGATTTTCATATTTTTCATGCTGAAAATCCATAGTAAGAGAGTAATTCTTTTGCAACCTTTCAATAAATTCATAATTAGCAACATCTAACCCAGGCTTAATTTCTTCTTTAAATCGCTTATATGTATATTCATTTGCTATTACAGCTAACTCACAAAACTCCTCTCTTTCTGCGGAAGTGAGCGTATTTAAAAATTCCTCATCTTGTACAATTACCTGTTTATCTGGAAGAATCCTTTTTTCTGGCTCCGCTACAACAACAGGACATACTAATAGTAATCCGCTAACTCTCTCAAACATCTTTGCAAGTATACCTTTGGCTAAATAGCCTCCATATGATTCTCCTACCAATAAAAATTTTTCAGTAGAAATGATTTCCTCAATAAATGTGATAAGCACTTCTACTATACGATCTGAACTATTTATCCAATTTGGAGCATTCGATTTTCCCATTCCAGGTAAATCAATATATATTCGCTTATAACCTTCATATTTCTGAAATACTGATTCCATACATTTCATCATTAACCTATGGTCAGGGGCGCAGCCATGTATGATAATGACCGGTTTACCCTCTCCCACAATTTCATAGTATATTTCTGCATCTTTAATTCGATATATCATAAAAAAGCCTCCCTATTTAGTGGCAATACTATTCCACTCTGTAAGAATACACGTTCTTATTTTATATCTTTTCTCAACATTTTCACAAATATTAATCTTCAGATTAAAAATAAAAAGCTCACCAAAAAAAGATACTCATCATTTTATATGCAATTTTGCATCTCCACTTACAAATCACTAAAAAAACTTTACAATTCAAAGGATGACTAAATATACAATTTCTATTTAAAGTCTTGATACAGTCTATACTATCAACCGTAATATTTTTTCAACTTTAAGAATACTTACACTCTTTAACACTTTCCTTATAAACATGATTTTTATAAGGAAATCTGATACAATTCTTAAATAATATTATTATGTATAGATATAACGAACATAGTGCATAATTAAAGAAGGTGATTTCATTGAAATTAAATAAAAATTTACAATTATGTATATTAATCGGAACATTAATATGCTATTCAATCTATTTTATGTTTTTCTATCTGTTCCCTACTCATTTTTCAAATTCAGATGTACGCTTCGCTTCACTTGTCGTTGAAGCCATTACATTTGTATCACTGATTTACTCTATATATTCTAAAAAAGTCAGTTCAAATCCGTTTTGGATATGTATTACAATAGCAATTGGTAGTTTTTTATTAGGGAAAATAGTATATACATATCAAGATAGCTTCTTCGAAATTCCAATACATCGTTTTACGGTTTCTGATGTATTTTACATGTTTTTTCTATTTTTCTGTCTTATCGCTTTCTGCTATAAAATCTTAAAGGAATGCAATAAATGGGAAAAAGCGTTCTTTATTTGTGATATATGCATAGTGCTTACTTCCATATTTACATTAGAATGGTATTTATTTAATCAACCAAATTTAAATATATTCGCTCTTTCACTAGGAGATGTTTTCCTTTCATTTTTATACCCAATTGCAGATTTATTATTTCTACTGCTAGGTGTTAGTCTCTTTTTCCGTCCAACAATTTTTAATTCCAAACGGAAAATTTATATCTTTATTTTTGTATTAATAAGTTCTGCAACTTTTAACTATATTTATTTTTACTTAAATAACCACTTATCAACTGAAACGATAATATTATTACGTCTTTTATATAGAATACCTATATTACTTATTGCAATAGCTGGCTCTATTTCAGAAGATCATAATAGCCATAAAAATTATTTCCTTGTAAACCCTATAATAGGAAAAAAAGCTTTAGTTGTATTTCCCTATCTTGCTGTTGCAATACTAATCGGGTTTACATTAAAAGAACAAACATCATCTTCAACTCTCATTACAGGAAATTGTATTACTTTTATTTTCGTACTCATTCGTCATTCTATCGTACGTATGCAAAACAATTCCTTAACAAAACGTTTGCAGGCATTTAATGCCCAACTAGAAGAAAAAGTTACTTTACGGACTTCTGATTTAGTTCATAAATCAGAGGCTCTTTCTCAAAAACAGCAAAAGTTTAAATCATTATATGAATATCATCCTGACCCTATTTTCACCATTGATTTAAATGGAATATTCTTAAATGTAAATAAGGCTGGGAGTGTACTACTTGGAGCACCAACAGATGAGTTACTCGGTGAAACTTGTTTTTCGATTATTTTAGATGAAGATAAGCATAAGCTAGCATTGGCGTTAGAGAAAGTGAAACAACAAGAATCGGCATCCTTACAACTTAGTTCTCAATATAAAGATGGCTTTACTTATTTTTTATACGTTACAATCATTCCTATTATAATAGACGGACAAATTTCAGGAAGCTATATTATGGTGAAAGATATTACTGCACTAAAAAAACAGCAAGAAGAAATAAAATATTTAGCATTCCATGACACTGTAACGAAAATTGGTAACCGTGCCTTTTTCCATAAGAAATTAAAGAGAGTTATAAAAAATGCTGAAATAACAGAAAGCGAGTTTGCATTATTATATTTAGATTTAGATCGCTTTAAAGCAATTAACGATACACTTGGACATTCATCAGGAGACTACATATTAGAAGAAGTAGCAAAGCGCTTCCAATCATGTCTTCCATCACATACTCATCTTTCAAGAATCGGTGGCGATGAATTTACAATCATAATTGAAAACTATACTGACGAAGATTACTTATTCCAATTATGTAACCAATTATTTAAATGCATGAAAAAGTCATTTATCATACATGAGCATAAATTAACTTTATCACTGAGTATCGGCATCGCTATTTATCCACATTCCGGAATCGATACCGCTACACTTCTGAAAAACGCTAATGTTGCAATGTATGATGCAAAAGCAAAAGAACTTAACTCTGTATCTATTTATGACGATGTAATCGCTAAAAAAATTGAAAGACGATTGCGATTAGAAAAAGATTTACCAAACGCACTACAAAATGAAGAATTGTTCCTTTTGTATCAACCTCAAGTTGATAGTGAATCTAATAAAATTATCGGTGCAGAAGCTTTAATTAGGTGGAATCATCCTGAATTAGGTATTATTTCTCCATACGAGTTTATTCCGATTGCAGAAGAAACACTACAAATTATTTCAATAGGTAAATGGACATTAGAGCAGGCTTGTAAACAAATGAAACGTTGGCACGCACTCGGATATTCACATTTAAAAATAGGTGTAAATTTATCTGCTAAGGAATTTGAACAAGAGGATTTTGTAAAATCTATTTCTTCTACTTTAACAAATACAGGTTTACCAGCAAGCTCTCTTGATCTTGAATTAACAGAGCGAATTGCAATGATGGATGAGCGAGAAACATTGATAAAACTGCGTACACTAAAAAGTTTAGGGATTCACATTTCTATCGACGATTTTGGTACAGGTTATTCTTCGCTAGCCTACTTACCTTTGTATCCAATTGATACGTTAAAAATCCCGAGAGAATTTATTACAATGTCTGAAACATGTGATGATGGAATGGAAATTATTAAAACGATCATCACATTAGCAAATACATTAGGAATGTCTGTCATTGCTGAAGGTGTAGAAACGAAAGAGCACGTAAATTTCCTTCAAAAAAATAAATGTCAGTTTATTCAAGGTTATTATTACAGTAAACCTATTCATATTCATGCATTTACTGAGCTATTAGAAAACGGCATTCACCCATAGTACATAACTAATTAGAACAAATATAGCAAAAAGGAAAGAAGATACCTTCTTTCCTTTTGTTTTTCTATTTACATTTCTATTACTTCACCACTTCATTTATTATATCTATTATTTGATGAATTCCCTCATCATTTGTTTTCTTATATCCATTCATGTTTTGAATATATTTCTCCTTATTTGTATACAACTTATTTACTGCATGTATAAATGTATTCGTACTTACTCTGTCTTGGAGTATAACTTCCGCATATCCTTGCCGTGAAAAATATTCAGCATTTAAAACTTGATCTCCCCTACTGGAACTGTTAGTTAACGGGATAAGCAACATCGGTTTCTTCAAAAATAACAATTCAGAAATAGCAGTAGAACCCGCTCTAGAAACTACAACACTTGCCATATTTAGTATATGCGGCAACTCGTCGCCTATATATTCAAATTGCATATATCCCTCCATGCCAATAGATGGGTCTATCTTCCCTTTACCACATATATGAATAATATTAAAGTTTAATAGTATTGTATCTAAACATTCCCTTACCATATCATTTATCCACTTAGCACCTTGACTCCCACCCATAATTAATAATACTGGTTTATCTTGCTGAAATTCACAATATCTTCTTCCTCGTAATACGTTACCCTTCTCAATTTCTTCCCTTACAATTGGTCCTACATAAACCTTCTTCTCATTACTTACATTCTCTCCTGTCTGAGGAAATGTTGTGCATAGCTTTGTAGCAAAAGGTAATGCTATTTTATTGGCAAGCCCTAATGTGCTATCTGGTTCACGTATAATTATAGGCACACGATTTAACCATGCTCCTATAGCTACAGGAACTGAAACAAATCCTCCTGCTGAAAAGATAACGTCAGGCTTTGTTTTCTTAATTAAATTATAACTTTGTAAACAACCGCGTATAATTTTAAAAGGATCTTTAAAATTCTCCCAATCCCAATATCTCCTAAGCTTTCCCGTTGAAACACTATTGTATTTAACATTTTGCACTAATGATTTTTCAATTCCATTTTTGGATCCAATATACTCGACTCTCCAGCCTTTCTCTATAAATTTAGGAATTAATACAATATTAATCATAACGTGTCCGGCTGTACCGCCCCCAGTAAAAAGAATCGTTTTGCTCATAACTTATACCCACCTTTATTATTAAAAATCTAGCTTTCTCTTTACCTTTTAAATGTAAATAAACTTATTATTTTTTATATAAATCTTTAACTCCACCTCTATATCTTGTAAAAGATCGTTAATGAGTTCATAAAAATCATTTCCATACTCACTACACTCGTATTGAGCAAAGATTTGAATTACATATCTAGTTTCCGTCTCTAATGCTGACTTTATTCGATTAACCCTTTTTTCTTCTACATACGCTTGATATTTATGTATTGCCTCATAAATAAGCAATACATGCGCTTCTTCATCTCTCCAGTCCAGCGTATCAACAATTGAAAGAAATAGCGTATTTTGATTATCTATTACTTCATAACCATTCATATATTTCTTACACCCTTTTTTGTTTTTCATTGCACGCAGATGTCACTACACTTCGCATACTCAAGTACATCTTTTAATGATTGATGAAATTCAATTTCTGGGATCCAACCTAAATTTTTTATTTCCTCTGTTGCTAAACTCTCATTTGAGTCGCTCCCACTTTTCTCTGTTTCCTCTATAAAAAAATTTAGCTGTGTTAATTCTTTATATTGTTCTAGTACATCTAATAAAGATCGTTTTACTCCTGATCCGATATTATATTGTTTTCCATTTATTCCATCTCGTAATAACACATGATACGCTTTGACCGCATCACGTACATCTAGAAAATCTCTACTATCTTTCAAACTGTTTACTTCGATAATAGCCTTACTTCTACCTGATTCTATATCTATTATTTTCTTTGCGAGAATCGAACAAATACCATTCGATACCCCTGGACCAATTAAGTTTGAGGGCTTTGCAATGATAATATTTGAATCCATTAATCCTCCCCAAGCCTCTGCAATAATGACTTGCATCGTTTTACTTAAACTATATGGATTTGAAATTTTCATTTCGTTCATACTATCTGCTTGCAAAGCAGATCCTATAACTAATGTTCTACAATGCGAGGCTTCTTGCTTAATTGCTTCTAATAAATATAACGTTCCTATTACATTAATCTCTATATACTCAAGAGCAGCTGTCCAAGATTCTATAACCGAATTCCTTCCCGCTAAATGCAATACGTAGTCTGGCTTTATTTGTTTCATTACCTTCATTACTTCGCTCTTATTAGTTAAATTACACGTAATACCATTTCTAATTTTTTCTCTATGTGCACGATTTTGAAACATAGGAATTACATGAAAGCCCTGCTCTAAAAAATAGTGGCAAGCATGGCGGCCTGTGAAACCATTTGCACCAGTTATTAAAAGGCTCGCATTTTTTTTCATCGCAAAAACCCTCCTTTTAATAGCATTTGTTTCACCTCATGTTTTGCAAGTAAATCTTGTTGAGAACTAAAATTCTTCACATCCACTAGCGGATAGCTAGAATAATATTCTTGAAGTCCTTCGATAGGAATCGTCGGTAGTACCACAAAATAATTTTGATCAAAACTTATACTTGTTTTACTCTCTACCTCAGATAGAAGCATTTCACTTAATTTTTCACCCGGTCTTATCCCTACCTCTTTCACCTTAATATTTTCTTTTTTTGAATCTTCAATTAATATTTCCGCTAAATCTGTTATTTTACATGCCGGCATTTTCATAACAAAGATTTCCCCGCCTCTACCTTGATATACGGCTTTAAATAACAATCCAACAGCATCTTCAACTGTTAAGAAAAATCTAGTCATATTCGCATCGGTAATCCCTACTTCTGAAGATCTTTTAATTTGTTGTTTAAAAAGCGGTACTACACTTCCACTCGTTCCTAAAACATTTCCACCACGAACACAAATGAATTTTGTTTTCTTCGTTTGTATATTCGCATGAACCATTAATTTTTCACCAATTGCTTTTGTCATCCCATACGTATTTGATGGATCAGCTGCTTTATCCGTTGAAACATATATAACTTTTTCAACTTGCATCTGTGTAGAGGCTTCAATTACATTTTGCGTACCATGTATGTTAGTTTTTATAGCTTCATAAGGATAATACTCACATACTGGAACGTGTTTTAAAGCTGCAAGATGGAATACATAATGTACACCTTGGCATGCATAGACTAGTTGATCTTTATCACGAATATCTCCAATAATAAATTTTAGCCTATGATCATTTATAAACTGTTGCTGCATTTCAAACTGAACCGTTTCATTTCTTGAAAAAACTCTAATTTCTTTCGGTGATTTTTCTAATAGTTGTTTTATAAGTTCATGCCCCCACGAACCTGTACCACCAGTAATTAAAATTATTTTATTTAACATTCCTTTTCCTCCTACGAAACATCTCAATTTAAATAATATTTATTGAATTATTTTCAATTGATTCAAATCATAATCGTCGTTTGTTACATTTAATTGACAAAATAAAAAAACAGAAACTATTAAACTTAGTTTCTGTTTTTCATTTCACCTCACAACAGTAAGATTTTCCATACTGTTTGCATGATAAATAAATTCCTTGTAAAAAAACACCGCTCATTTATTTCTTATACTCGTAATAAAATAAATAGAATGATTCATAGCCAATAATCATGTTTAAATTTATGAAAAAGGGAGGTAACGGAATGGACCGAAGCAATTCAAATCATACATATAACGGACCTTCCAAAGCACTGCCTCTCTCCCTATTCGACGTAAAAAATGAATTAAAACAAAAAAGCAAACTTATTCCTTCTGATACCATGTATAAATTAACGAAAGAAGAGCAACTCATCATCAACAAAATAAAAATACAAACAGAACAGCTAAATAAAAATAATGTTACAAGAACACGCGCATACTACCAATTTTACATTCAATATCCAGAAATACATTGGGCACTGCTTGGACATATGGTATCACGTAACGGCGGTTGGAATATGACTGATTTAAAGGGGGATTTATATACGAGAATTTTATCAGAGAAAGATCAATTCATATTTTTTTCTTTTTTAGAAAAAGGGAATTGGCTTATTTTCCAAGATGTATACCCTCAATTTTTACTTTACGAACAAAGTGTAAAGAGATCACAAAAGTTATTTCACCTTCTCCCTCACCTAAATGTTTCTACATTTATGGAAACGATGTGGCACCATTTTTGGAAAACAGGTAACAAAAAAACTTTAGCGATTGCCACTATTATTAATGAACAAAACTACTTAGAAAAAAGAGTGATTCAAAATGTACAATTTAAAAAGACTGTACTAAATAGTATTGGATTTAAACTCTTTGATTTCTTTCAGTTTAATCATATTCTTTTCCCATTCTACGAAAATGATAAGAAACAAAAAGTATTACTATTTGGTGATACAATGAAACATTTCACTTCCTTACATGAACGGATATTAATTGGAAAAAGATTGTACTCATTATTATTTCGAGATACACATGTTTTATCTCAAATAATAAGCTGGGCTCAACACCATCCACATACAGGATCAAGGAAAGATTACTGGCCCCATTTATTTTCAAGTGTAAATGAATCTTTTTCCCGTGAGTTTTATAAGCGCCGAATAAAGAAATGCCAGTTACGAAATGGCGCTTATCGCATATACAGCCCTGCACTCATCTATGCATGGCGAGATATGAAGCATGAAGAAGTTGACAGTGAAGATTGGTTTACCGATTGGCAAGTTGTAAATTACTTAGTTGATAAGGAGGAAAATATAAATGGACAAATTACAGAAGACTACTGCAAAACACTCGAAAAAATTGAACTCGCCATTCTCGCAAAGAAAAATGTCCTCCTCCGAGAAGAAGAATGAGTTTCTAGCATTAGTAGTTACAATCTTTCTCTCTTCTATTATTGGAACTTGCTTAGATGCCTTTTTTGTTCATAAACAAATATATTCCTTTCCGGCTAGGCCCTTCTCATCCACATTTTCGGTTAATATAGCTTTTACATTGTTCGTACTGCCGATTTTAACAGTTATCTTTATACACATTTCAAAAAAATTATCTAACGTTTCTAGAATTTTATTTATTATTTCAATCGGTATTTGTGCTAGCCTTTTTGAACAGATTGCTGAAAGTTTAGGTTTATTTGTACATAACGCGAATTGGAACCATACATATTCTTTATTTGGTTATATGATTTTTCATTCTTTTATTTGGAACGTATATAATTGGATAAAAAAATAAAGAGACCATTATAGGTCCCTTCTTAAGCATACTCTTCCGTTATTGCTAATGGTGCCAATGTTTGAAGGCTTTTAGAGCGTAAACGATAGGCAACGACTTTCTTCTTATATTGCTTAATGACATCAACATGTTCTTCATAGCTATATAGCGAAAATCTAATCTCTTTATTCCCTTTCTTCGTATCAATGACTATGGGTGTCCCTTCTCCGTGCGGCGGGAAATAATGTTTATCTAAAAACAAAGCCTCATTAAATTCATGAATAACTTGTAGTTTCATTTCTCCCTCTATATTTTTTCCATCTATCGATATAGAAGTATTTTCCGCCTCAAGCTTTTGATGCAATTCAAATTTACTAATAATTGATTCCACAACAGAAGTGGGCATGCTAGAAACTAATACTTTAATAGCTCCAAAAACAAATAATGTAACTATAAACCATGTTGTCATTGTTATCATCTCCATTACATTTAAAAAATAAATTTCGTTCCATACGGTATTAGTATACTAATGAGTATTCCAGTTACAATCATCGTTACCGAACCGATTGTCGCCTCTTTCTCGCCTTCCTTCACGAGACGGCTCACACCGATAATATGTGATGCACAGCCCATTCCAACTCCTTTTCCAATCGTACTTGTTATACTGAAAAACTTAAGTACTGTTGGTCCGATAATAGCGCCTGTTATTCCTGCAACAACTACAAAACTAGAAGTCATAGATGGAATACCACCAATTTGATCCGCTAATGATAGGGCAATAGGCATCGTTGCTAACTGTGGTAAAGTAGTTAATATAAGTTCCTTATCTATATTTAAAATTCCGCCAATCACTACATTCATACTCGTTACAGCCACTATACCTATCACTACTCCAATAAGTATCGATAAAAAATTTTTCATAAGTATCTTTCGCTCTTTAAATAGAGGTATGGCTAATGCTACAATTGCAGAGCTCAATAAGCTTGAAAGAATGTCTCCTCCATTTTCCCTATACTCATGATGAGAAATACCAAAAATGAAAAATAAACAAATCATAATTGCCGTAACTGTTAACACCGGTAACGTAAATGCAAACGTAAATTTTTTATATAGCTTTGTCGCCAAGAAATAAATTGCTACAGTAATAATAATTAAGACCATTTGAATCGTGCACCTTGTCGATTTTATTTTTTTGTTGTTATTAATAATTGACTTATATACCCTGAAACAATCAAAGTTACTACAGTACTTGCAACTACTAAAAGGAATATAATACTCTCCTTACTGAAAAGAAAAGACCCGTATTCCATGAGCCCTGTTGTCGAAGGGATTAAAAATAACGGTAAAAATACGATTAACTTTTCCGCACCTAACTCAAACCATTTTAACGGTAAAACGCGAGTGGAAAGGAGCAGGAACAGTATTAACATCCCTATTAAACTTCCTGGCATTGATAGATGGAATACTCCTTGAATCCACGTACCCACTAGGCTAAATACATATAGCACGCCTACTTGAAGTAAAAGCGTCACGTACTTCATTTCTTTCCCTCATTTCACTATCACACATCCATATTATGAAATCTCATTTAGCGTGTCGGCAAACCGTTTAATTCCAAGTTGAATTTGTTCTATATTCGCTCTACCAAACGTAAATCGTATATATTCATTTTTCGAACCTAAAACACTGCCCGGAACAAATGCGACACCATTCTGTATAGATTCACCTAATAAGTGATATTCATCAAACTTTCCTTTCACTTTACACCATACATGTATTCCACCCTCTGGCACGAAACATTCAACTCGGTCTCCCAATGTTCCTTCAAGCTCTGCAATTAATACATCTCTTCTTTGCTTCAATTGTCCACGAAGTATCGTAATATGTTTATGGAAATCCTTTGATTCTAAAAATTGATTTGCTACCCACTGCGTAAATACACTATGGCCAAAATCAACTTGTTGCTTTGCATCTGCTAAACGCTCAATTACACGTGTAGGACCAATTATCCATCCAATACGTAATCCTGATGCAACAATTTTTGATAATGAACTTATATAAAGAACATTTCCATTTTGGTCCATTGATTTTAATGTCGGGTTCACTTCTCCATTAAAAGAGATTAAACTATACGGATCATCTTCTACAATTGGTATACCCAACTCAGAAGACAGTTCTAAAATTTTTTTACGTCTCGCTAATGAAAGCACAGTCCCCGTCGGATTCTGATAATCTGGATTCAAAAACACCATACGAATGCGATGCTTTTTGTGCAAATCGATTAAGTCATCTGGATTCATTCCATGCTCATCAACAGGTAAATGAAATATGTTCAAACCGGCCGATTTAAACATTGGAAGCGAAAAACAATACGAAGGATCTTCAATCGCGATCGCATCACCAGGTTTTAATAAACATTGAACGATAAGATTAAGCGCCTGTTGTGCTCCTGACGTAATAAGAATAGAGCTTGAATCTGCTTCAATTTGTTTATATTGCTGAACATGTGCTGCAATTGTTTTTCTCAACATCTCATTTCCAAGTGGATGATCATAACCGAGGTTTTCCATAAATGTTTTCTCCGACAAAATTGTTCGAAATCTATCACTTGGAATTAATTCTGGTGACAGTTCACCGCTTGCTAAATTAATTAAATCATCTTTTTGTGTTTCCGTTCGAATTTGTTGAACGAGTGGTACGTTAGGTAAGAACGATCCATCCTCCACGTACCTACCCCAGTTCGGTATTCGTTTATGTGAGACACCCCATATGTCTGTATTGACCCGTGTTCCGCTTCCCTTTTGCCGTTCTACTACTCCAAGTGATTTTAATTCTTCATACGCAGCTACTATTGTACTCCGGTTCACCTGTAATTCCTTTGCTAACATACGCTCAGAAGGTAACTTACTATCAGAAGGAAATTCACCTGAAGAAATGCCTCTTTCAATATAATCCGCAATTTGTTTATATACAGGTGTCTTATCTGCACGATTTGGTTTCCATTCCATCTAGTTTCCTCCTTTCAAAACGAACTATCCTCATTTTTTACTAACAGTATTCACCGTAAAAATAGTATTAATTAGTCACATTTTCTTATCCGTAAATGGATATATCCAAAATGGTTCTCTTTCTGATTACTCAATAGCTTCTGAAATTCCAACTTCATACTCTCATTTCAATTCTTTTACAAACTATTAAATCATTACCGCGTACCATGTTACCCCGGCCAGTAGAACAAAAAGAAGAAGAATATAGATTGCAGATAAGTTTTTCACATTTCTTTTTGTAGACTTACCGTAATTCTCCTCCACGTTTCTTGCAACTAGTACAGTCCCAAATAGCGATACAATTACAATAATAACGACTAGGGAAATTGCAAAACTCATTGTCTTTTCACCTCTCTAAGACCCATCTATTTTAATTAAAGAACTTACATAAAAACCTTCCTCTTTAAAACGTCGATAACATACTACCTTTCTTCTCTTATCATAATAGATGTTTACAAAAAGCGGACCAACCACTTTCATGTTTTTTTGCTCATCCACTTAAAAAATAAAAAGCAACTGATCACTTAGGACCAGTTGCTTTTTTCACACGATAATTTTTCATTTAAAATTAATTCGATTTAAAAGTTTCGCCTTTTCATAATGAAACATCGACTGAGATAACTCAAAAATTGTTCCATTTACAAGATACACTGTATTTTCAATAAGAAGCGCCGGATCACCTTCATTTAATTCTAAAAGCTGTGCATTTTCTTTATTTACTTTTTCACAACTAATAACTTTATCAGCAAAACCAATATTTAATCGTAAATCTTCAATGAAATAACTGTATACAGAGCTTAATGCTATTTCTTCGTTCAAATATGGAATAATATCCTTTTTGAAATAACTTACTTCAATAGAGAATGGTTTAGCATCTACAATTCTTAAGCGCTTCAAAAAATACAACCTAGTTCCAGCTTCGCATTGCATCCGCTTTGCTATCTCTTCGTCCGCATCTATTACTTCCAGCTCTAACACTTTCGTTTCAATATTTTGTGAAACAAGATTTTTCGTTAATCCACGTAAACTTCCTAAATTAATGTAATCTGTTACAGAAGTTTCGCGTAAAAACATGCCACTACCTTGCACTTGAAAAATATAACCTCTATTCACAAGCTGACTAATTACTTTACGTATCGTATTACGGCTTACTTCAAATCGATTCATCAACGCTTCTTCTGTAGGTAGTTTTTTCGTTTCATTAAAAAGCCCATCTCGAATGTTTTGCTCTAACACATCTGCAATTTGTTTATACTTTGCACTCATACACTTTCTCCTAAAATACGCTTTTATCTGTTATAACTCTTCCCCTCTCGTTTCGACCACACGTTTATACCAATGAAACGAAAGTTTCTTCTTACGTTTTAAGTTATCATTATGATCGACAAAAATAAAGCCATATTGCTTTTTATATCCATTTAACCAACTTAAAAGATCAATCACTGACCATGCATAATAACCTTTTAAGTTAATTCCCTCTTCAATTGCACGCTTCATTACTTTTAAATGCGCTTCAATAAATTTAATTCTCGGAACATCTACAATTTCTCCGTCAATGATTGGATCTTCATCACCAAGTCCATTT
Source organism: Bacillus sp. PK3-067 (assembly GCF_056738645.1). Taxonomy (NCBI): domain Bacteria; kingdom Bacillati; phylum Bacillota; class Bacilli; order Caryophanales; family Bacillaceae; genus Bacillus; species Bacillus sp. PK3-067. Next base: position 3,740,583 of record NZ_CP096490.1, read on the forward strand.
TCCGTTACATACATCTTTATGTCACCGTAACGCGCTTTCAACATATGCAATCCCTCTAAGAAACCTTCGGGAGATATTTCCCATCCCCATTTTGTATATGTTTTATCATCCATTTTAACTGTTCGATAAAAACCATCAAAAGAAGGGTTACCTGGAGCAAGCGTTGAGTTTTCTCGAGAATGTTCCTCACTCTTTATATCCATATCGTATCTTTCTACTCGTATTGGTTGATAATAATTCAAGCCAATAAAATCATTTTCTTCTGCATTTTGTTTAATGATTTCTAATTCTTCAACCGTCCAATTAGGAGTCCATCCTTTTTCCTTTAATTGTTGTACAACATAAGACGGATACTCGCCTTTTAAAATTGGATCATAATACCAATACGTTTCATATTCATTCGCATGATTTGCTGCTTGTATATTTTCTTTTTGATCATCCACACTATAAGCTGGTAAGAAAACATGTGTAATCCCAATCTCACCATATTGTTTCAGCTGCTTGTACACCGCAACTGTTTTCGCGTGTGCATAAAATACATAATGAGTCGCTTGAAAATACTTTGGAACATCATTTTGTATTCCTGGTGGATGTGCACCTTTTAAATAACCTAATCCACAAAACATTACGGTCTCATTAAAAGTAATCCAATGCTTAACTCTGTCACCAAATGCCTTAAAACAAGTTTCTGCATATTTTACGAAAGCCTCTGCTGTTCTTTTATTCGTCCATCCACCATCTTTTTCTAACGGTAATGGTAAATCCCAATGATATAAAGTGACAAACGGCACAATCCCGTATTTTAAACATTCATCAATTAAGTTGTTATAAAATTCAATCCCTTTTTCATTTACCTTTCCATCTCCAGTCGGCAATATTCTCGCCCAAGAAATAGAAAAACGATACGATTCTAATCCCATCTCAGCCATTAAGCGAACATCTTCCTTATATCGATGATAATGATCAACAGCTACATCACCATTTGTTCCATTGTATGTTTTGCCAGGAATTTTTGAAAACTCGTCCCAATTCGTAACACCTTTTCCATCTTCATTCCATGCACCTTCTACTTGATAAGAAGCTGAAGCAGCTCCGAATAAAAAATCATGTGGAAACTTCATAGTATATACCTCCATTTCATTACAACAAATCAAATTCAATCATACATATAAAATTTATAGGTACAAATTTTATATGTATGATTATATCTTATGTTTTTATTTTTTTCTATTATAAAAGTACAATTTATATTGTTGGTTATTGGAAAAGAAATAAGAAGCGATATATTTTATCGCTTCTCACTCTCATCATCTTTATTCTTTTATTAATGACTTATTCGCTCTTATAACTTCTTGATACAATAATGGTGACCACTTTTCATTTATGTAGTCTTGAATTACCCAGCCTACTCTCGCAGGATTCTTTTGTTTTATATGGTTTGCAATTTCAGGATTTATATAAGAGGCATAGTAATATGGACTATTCCATGCTGTACCACCAGAAGACAAGCTTGTAAAATTTATATATAGATGATTTAAATCCTCGCTATTGTTCATCGTTTCATTCATTGTATCTTTAATAGATTTTACTTTCTCATCATAACTCACTTTATATTTATCTTGTACTGTTACATTTACATTTTGATTTACAGTTGTGGTAAACGTCTCATTATCTGGCCAATAAAAATTATTATATCCTCCAGATTCATTACTACCACTATATCTTTTTAGTAGTACAATTTTCCCACGAGCATCTCCAAGTTTTATATTTCCTTCTGTTTTTAAAAAGATAGGATCAACAAAATAATTTTTTTCAAACGTACTACTAAATGAATCTTCTGCCCCTTTCATATCCTCATACTCTTTTTTTAAAGACATAATAATCGTTTCACTCGGGTTATCTCTTAAAAATTGTTTCGCTTCGTTTATGAATTCATGCAGTGTTACATAAAGATATAATGGCCCATGATGAAGAACTATCGTATTATCATCTGTTAAACGTCCTCTTATATCAAAAATGCGAGCTCCATGGTCCATTTGATAGCGAAAATCATATTCTTGCGTCATTCCCCATACTTGCTTAATCGGATTTTGCAACTTGAACGTCCCACTATCGTGTGTTCCTGGAATTGAAATTCGTGCTAACGGGATATTATCAGGTATAGGTTGCATCCATTTCGACCAATTTTCAAGCTCATTAACAGAGCTAGCTGCAACTACTTGCTTATCATGTAAAGCAAATACAAATGTGATAAATATTGTACTACATATGAATAATTTCAAAATCAACTTCTTATTGCTCATTATTATCCCTCTCTTTTTCTGTTTTTATATCAAACTTATTGAATATAATATAAGCTAGTTCAGAAAAAATAAATAACATTTCATCAATATGAAATATTGCATAGAAGTAAAGTTAAAAAATCATTCACATATACTAAATTAGAAAAATTTAAAGGAACTTCATCTGAAGTTCCTTTTACTTATTTTATGTTCAATACGTATGAACCATCTGTATTCTCATATTTATAGACGTATAAATAATATTTACCTGGCTTTGCATTATAAGTTCCTTTAACTACATTGCCTTCATTTTCACCATATGCTACATAGTTATTTAAATCTGATTCATGATGAAGTACCCATGTCATTCCGATATTTTGTTCATTTAGTAGAGAAATATTAATATTTTCCGGCGAGTCAATTTGGAAAGTAAATACATCTACTCTATCACTATTATGTAGCATTCCTTTCACCGGTGTATGAAAGTTAACTTTATTTGCCTGTCTAGGCTCATTATTTGGTTCATTTTCTGTTACTTGTAATTCATTCCCACCGTTTGGTTTTCTTTGTTCATAGCCTAAGTTTACTAGTATAGACTTCAAATCTGGTAAAACACCAATTTTATCTGCATATGGATCTTTAGATTTTGTTCCTGTGCTCTGGTTGCTTAATATTGCTCTTAGTTCACTAGGTCTATATGGTTGTCCTAAATTTTCTTTAGCAATGCTTTGTACTAAAGTCGCTGCCCCAGCAATAATTGGCGAGGCACTAGATGTTCCGCTAAAGCTTGAAGTATATAGATTTACAGCACTTCTACTTTGTTCAGCTGTAGTTGTATCTACATTTTCTCCCCATCCGTACACATCAATACGGCTTCCATAATTCGAAAACCACATACGTTCATGAGGGAAAGATGAAGAGCCAGCGCCTACCATAATTGCACCCGAATCTTTAAAATCTTTACTATTACGATTTAAGACTTGCTTACCTTTTCTATCTTTGAACTGGTCTAAATCATTCCACCCATTTGCTCCAGCCTCTATAATTACAATCCCTTTATCTGTACCAGCACGAATTGCATCAAAAATATCTGGTTGTACTTCAACAGGTAAATATTTATCACCATATCCATCAAAGGATGCTTGCGCCTCTAATAATAAAACATCCCCAGCTTCTAACTGATTTACAGCGCTTAATATTGCATCAGCCGTATTATACTGTCCGTTATCTCTTATTTGAGAGATAACCTTTGCTTTCGCTTTTGGCGCAATCCCAATATTCCCGACTTCATTGTCCTCAGAGGATACAATTCCTAGTACAGACGTCCCATGACCGACATGCTGATCTATATTTCTTCCAGACATTAATTCAATATTTTGATGTAATAAATCCTCATGATTTAATAGCCATCCGTATTCCATATCAACAAAAGTAATACCATTTCCATTACCGCCTTGAATTCCCCAGGCGAAAGGCGCATTAATACCGTATGGGGCTGCTTCAAGATAACCTTGTTTTTTAAATCTAGGATTGTTATTAGGATTAAGAGCTACACTTGATGATTGCACTTCAGGTGGCATTATTTTCTCTTGTTTCTTCATATACGCATCTTCTATTAAAGAAGATGCCTTTAACTTATCTACTATTTCTTCTTCATACCCACTATTTTGATTTTGAAGAATATAGTAGTTTAATAGACTTGTAGATACATGATTAGGTGCTTTCACTTCAAGGTTTTGTATTTGTTCCGGGCTTACAGATGTGAATAAACGAGTAAATGTTACATCTGGATATTCTGTCAAAAGATCTTTTATTATTTTATCATTCGTTTGAGATTGTATTTGTTTTTCAATACCATCTTCATATGGCAAATCCAAATCCGCTTTAAATTTTACAATGATTTGCTTATCTGTTTCTTGTTCTATCCCTAATTTACTCTGCTGTTCTATAGAATCAGCATATACACTATTGATAGTGCCTCCTGTTCCTAAAAGTGTTGTAATGATTACAGTTGACGCACACATTTTTTGAAATATTTTCATTACATCAATCCTCCTATTAATAATTATTAATCATTATATTAATCTATAATGATTAATTCTATAACGTATTCCCTTTCTACTAAATAGATTATAGTAATCAGAAATATGAACTTCAATGTATTTTCATATGCAATATTTCATATTCTGACTCTACACTAAACGAATATGAAACTTATAGTGATTATTTATTTTATATGTGCTAATATACTTACATTAATATATTACGCATATACACATTTCAAACTACATTACTTAATCGTTTCACCTTAATTTTTTCTTAGGAGGATTTACAATGAAATTACTAAAAATAAAACATATAATTCCTTTATCTGCGGCCGCAATTACATTCGTATGTAGTCAAAGTACAGCTGAAGCTTCTACCATTCATACAGTAAAAAAGAACGATACACTTTGGGGCATTAGTAAACAATACGGAGTTTCAATACAATCCATTAAACAGGCTAATAATAAAGGAAACGATAAAACCTTTATTGGCGAACAGTTACATATTCCAGGGTCCGTGAAATCAAATGAAATCACTGTTCCTCAAAATGCCAAGCCTGCGAACATTTCTGAACAAATTATTTATCAAGTACAACCGGGAGATTCATTAGAAACGATAGCAAAGCGTTACAATGTCACTGTCCAATCTATAAAACAAATGAACAATACAGTCGGAAACAAGCTTTATACAGGACAACATTTAAAAATCAACTCAAGTATTTCACAAAAAGAAAAAGACTTAATGGCACGCTTAGTTACCGCTGAAGCAGGTGGCGAATCCTATAAAGGAAAAGTAGCAGTAGCCAAAGTTATACTAAATCGTGTAAATGCAAAAGGTTTTCCAAATACAATAACAGGCGTTATTTATGAACCTATTAAATACGGATATGCATTTACTCCTGTTACAGATGGAAGAATTAATCAACCTGCAAGTGCAGAAGCAAAAATGGCTGTAGAAGAGGCTATCTCCACAAATGGAGTAGATTCAGACTGGATTTATTTCTACAATCCAAAAACATCAACGGACAAGTGGATTACGACACGTCAAACAGTAGCAGTAATTGGTAATCATGTTTTTGCTAAATAAGATTTAAAATCATTAACAGACCTCTTCACTTAAAAGGTCTGTTTTTTTCTATGTAAGATGTTATTAATCATATGACATAGTTATTTTTTAAACTGTTTCTTCTTTCAAATAAAAATTTTTGTATTTACTCCACCACTCGTAGAAATTAATAAAGCATCAAGTTCAAAAACTCCCACTTTATTAATAAAAGCTATTTCTTAACTTCATAAAATTGTTATACACTAGAAAAATAAAAAACAAACTATTCGTTAGCAGGTGGAAGAATATGTATGATGTTACGATTATCGGCGCTGGAGTAAGTAGCATTTTTATGGCTTATTCACTAGCTAAAAGTAACAAAAAAGTTTTAATTCTTGATAAAGGTAAAGCGCTAGAAGATCGCCATTGTCCTTTAGACGAAGGAAAAGTGTGTAATTGTACTACATGTGATAAATATTTCGGGTTTGGTGGTTTAGGCAAATCTGAAGGGAAATTTAATTATACAAACGGATTTGGCGGAGAACTTGAGAAAAAAGTCGGTAAAGAGGGTTTTTTACAACTCATGGCTGAAGTAGATGAAATTCTATGTCAGTTTGGTGGAAGTTCGGTTTCAAAATATTCTACTGAAAATTCAAGTCTCACTAAGAGAGCTGAAGCGTGTGGTTTACAAATGCTAACAACAGAAGTAAGACATCTTGGCACTACACTTTCCAGTAACATTTTTCAGCAGCTCTATGAATTTTTACTGACGAAAATAAAGATTCAATTTCATATAGATGTACAACATATTCTGAAACAGGAAGATCATTTTACAATAGATACAAATCAAGGAACAGTTCAAACTAAGCAACTAGTATTTGCAACTGGGCGCTCTGGGGCCGATTGGTTAAAAGAAATGTGCAGTTCCCTAAATATTTCTCAGGAGCAAACACGTGTAGATTTAGGAATTAGAGTAGAAATGAAAGAACATCAATTACGTTCTATATTAAAAGATACTTTTGAAACAAAACTTTCTTATCAAGGTGAGCATTTCACAGCAACTACTTACTGTATGAATCCAAAAGGACGCATCATTCGAAAGTACGAAGAAGGTTTAGTTATGCCTGACGGTCAAAATTTTCGAGAGCAAGGAACTGGCACTTCTAATTTAAATTTCACTTTATTTATTCCTAGCTATTTTCCAACTCTCAAAGAAGCAAATGTATACGCAAGTTCAATTATTAAAGGCATTAACCAAGGACGAGATCGGATTGTTATACAGCGCTTAGAGGACTTACTAAAGAAACAACCTACGGCGGAAAACAGCATGGAACATAGCCGTATACAGCCTACACTACAGGGGGATTATGGAGATTTGAATCAAGAAATTCCTCAATTATATATTGAAGGGCTCAAAGAATTTTTATTACGTTTAGAACAATTTATACAAGAACCTATTGATCAACATACTTTACTATATGGAATTGATGGAAAGTTCTATGCTCCTACGATAAAAATTAATAATCATTTTGAAACTAGTATACATGGGCTATTTTTAATTGGAGATTGTTCAGGCGTTACGCATTCATTATCTCAAGCAGCTGCAAGTGGTCTGTATGTTGGAAAGTACTTATCTGACATTTAATTTCTATCATTAAAATGTCAGTCAAATATTTTCAATTTCAAAACACTTTACTTACATATAGTAAAATTATATTAATAAACCCCCTATCCTTCCCTGCTAATAATTAACCGACAAAAAATCGGGATTTTACAAAATACATATGTAATATAACTGTATATTTAAAACGATTGACATTCAATTCTAATAAATTGAATGTCAACAGTTTTAAAAGTCTCTATCCATTTTCACTTTTATTTGTTCGATATTTTGTAACATCATCATAGTGTTTAATATGGTAGGATGTCTATAAGTCAATTTCACTACAACTATGACTTGTTCTGCCCGTTTCTCAAAAAGAGTTATATTTATGCTACTACGCTTTAAAAATCCCCATTGTATATATATGAATACTTCAAATTATTCCCTTTAGAAAACAAAGTCTAAATGGTTCATTACACTCTAATAGTTATAAAAACATAATATATAACTTTAGTTAAATAAATTATATAAAGAAGGTGTAAAAATGAAGAACAAAATAAATTTACAAATGCAAAATATAAGTTTTGTTATAATAATGGCTTTAGCGGTATGGTTAAAAACATATCTTATTACGCGATTCAGTTTTGATTTAAAAATCGAGTCTTCAACGCAAGAGCTCATTTTGTTTATTAGCCCTCTAGCCGCATCATTAGCATTTGTTGGATTAGCATTATTTGCAACTGGTGAAAAGCGAAATTATATAGCGCTCTGTATTAATTTCTTATTAACAATCGTGCTTGTTGGAAATGTAATGTTCTATGATTTTTATAGTGATTTCGTTACATTACCAGTACTTGGACAAACCTCAAACTTCGGCCAATTAGGCGGCAGTATTATAGAAATATTAAACTACAAAATTATACTCGCATTCGTAGACATTGTTTTCTTCTTTATTTTATTAAAAAAGAAATCATTGGTCTTTAAAACAGAACGTGTAACTCATTCTACGCGCTTGTTATACTTTCTTTTAACGATTGGTGTATTCTTTGCGAATCTACATCTTGCAGAAAAAGAGCGCCCTGAATTATTAACAAGATCATTCGACCGAGTCATGCTTGTCAAAAATTTAGGCTTATATACTCACCAAGTATATGACTTAACACTGCAAGTAAAAGCTGGGTCACAAAAAGCACTTGCTGATAGTAGTAAATTACAAGAAACTGAAAACTACGTAAAAGCAAATCAAAGCGAGCCAAACCCTAATATGTTTGGTGCAGCGAAAGGAAAAAACGTAATTGTCGTCACTCTTGAATCCTTGCAGACCTTCTTAATAGGCGCATCAGTGAACGGGCAAGAAGTTACACCATTCCTAAATGAATTCATAAATGAAAGTTATTACTTTGATAACTTTTTCCATCAAACTGGTCAAGGGAAAACATCTGATTCTGAATTTCTAATCGATACGTCGTTGTATCCATTAAATCGAGGAGCTGTATTCTTTACACACGGTAACAATGATTATACTGCAACTCCAGAAATTTTACGTCAGCAAGGTTATTTCACTTCTGTATTTCATGCGAATAACGCAACATTTTGGAATCGTAATATCATGTACTCTGCTCTTGGTTATGATCGTTACTATAATGAGCTTGATTACAAAATTACACCAGAAACAAATTTAAATTGGGGATTAAAAGATATCGAATACTTTGATCAATCAGTAGATATATTAAAAACTGTTAATCAACCATTCTATGCTCGTTTCCTTACTTTAACAAACCATTATCCATTTACGTATGATGAAGATACAAAATTCATTGAACCATACAACTCTGGTAATGGCGTATTTGATCGTTACATCGTAACAGCACGTTACTTAGACGAATCCATTAAAAAATTTATTGAGCGTTTAAAAGCTGAGGGAATGTATGATGATTCTATTATTGTTTTATATGGTGATCATTATGGCATTTCTGAAAAACATAATCGTGCAATGGCACAGTTTTTAGAAAAAGATCAAATAACAGAATTTGATACTCTGAATTTACAACGTACACCTTTATATATTCATATGCCTGGCCAAACAGAAGGTGAAACGATTTCAAAGCCTACAGGACAAATTGATATAAAACCTACTATTCTAAATTTACTTGGGATTGATACTACGAATGATATTCGTTTTGGCCATGATATGTTTTCAGATGAATATACTGGCTTTGTTGTTTTACGTGATGGTAGCTTCGTTACAGATAAGTATGCATACAAAAACAACACTTTCTACGACCATATAACAGGTGAAATTGTAGATTTACCAAAAAAAGAAGCTCAAGCCCTCATTAAACGTGCCCAAAATGAATTACGAATGTCTGACAAAATTATTGAAGGCGATTTATTACGCTTCTCAGAAAGTAATAAGATTAAAACTGGTGAAGTACAAACTAAAATTAAAGAAACAGAAAAATAATCTATATATGAAAAAGGAGCAACTTATTACAGTTGCTCCCTTTTACTTTTATTCTACGCTTGTTTCTAAAGCTACATCCGTATAGGTATTATCATTACCTATATTTAAAATTACTTCACATTGACGCAATCTCAATTCAAAGAGCATGATAGAATCATGATAGATTTCAGGATTTGATTTCATCTTATGTAATATCTCTTGTTTTTCTTGTATTTCTAAATGCGTGTTTTCTACAGCTTGCTTTAAAGAGTTAAATGGATTCCTAAAGAATATATTAATATCTCGCTCTTGTGTGTTTTCAAATAGCTCAAATTGCAAGAAAAATTTCTTCATAATAGAAGCCGTTACTTCAGTATAATCTTCATTTTCTACATACTGTTTGTATTTGTTATATAGCATAGATTTATTTTTAGGAAGAACTCCAAATAATTTACCGGCACTTTTCAGTAAAAATTGTGCTGGCGTAAATCGACGTAAAATATTTACTTCATCCATTTGTATTCTAGTCGTCATCCTGTCAGTATCTCTGCGCCAGTCATCAAGCACTTTAAAGTCACATTCTAACTGTATTCTATTTTCTCCAAATAGTGAATTAAGCCCTTCACTAAGTTCTTCTAAATACGTTTGACTTTGAAGAAGCTCATTATTAGAAGTTGCAATCCAATTTTGCATAGAAAGAGCCAGATTAGGTAACACAGTTTGTTCTAAATATTTATGCACTCTTTCATTCATTGCTTTATTTAGTTCCGTATCCATGTGCCCGAAATCACTTTCTTCACTAATTAAATTAGAACAGCTCTTTAATATCTTCGGAATATTTTCAGTAAGATCATTTGTAATTTCAGTCTTCATTGAACGATATGATTGTGTAATGAAATGAATTTTTTCCCTCTCAAATGTAGTAAGGTTATTAATGCTACCGTTTAGTTTCACTAGCATATCTTCATTCCAATTAATAGCATCTACCAGATTATTTTCTTTCTCAACACGTTTATCCAAAAGATATGTAATTGTTTTTCGAATGAAAAATAATAACTTTTCAGTACGTTCTGCATCGATATTTTTATGATTAAAGTTAAAATGAATAAACTCAGTTAAATCATTTAATTGTTGACTACTTGTATATAACGAGGAATAAGGGAAAATTCTCGCATACGGGAAATATGTGTTTATTCTCGTTGCCGTATCATGTAATACCCTTTTCACTTCTGCTTCACTGTAAATGTTATCGATTTTATTTAATAAGAAATGAATTTGTAAATTTGGCGTATGTTCTTGAATACTTAATAGAATGTCACGTTCTTTATCAGTAAAAGGTGAATCCGCATTCAATACGAACAGTAATTCGTCTACAGAATTTAAATATTCGAATATCTCATCTCTAGTGTCGTTATTCCTATTAAAGCCAGGTGTCACTACAAATGCAAGTTTATTTTCATTTAAAAATCTGCATGGTAATTTAAATTCAACACACGCTCTATCTCTATATGTTTGATGGTGCTGAGACATCATATTATGGTAATCAGAGACATCTTCCGTTGTTGTAATTGCTGAGTCTGTTATAGCGTTTATTTCTATATGAGCATCATTTTTTAAAACTACTACATTTGAAATTGATTTTTCTAATATATTTTCTCCTAATATAGAGTTAATAAATGTAGTTTTTCCGTTCCCTGAAGTTCCCGTTACTAAAATACGATTTGTTCTTAAATCTGCGAGCTCGTCAACTAACCATTTAAATCGGTGACCTATTTCTATATTCTGCTTTTGTGCCCACTGTGTAATAGATTCAAAAAGGTGTAAGCTGTACTCTAAGCCATTTACATGATTAATAGAATGTGACAGTAAGTTTTCCGCATGTTCTATATTTGCTGAATCTATTTTGGAAGGGAAAATCTCATCCCATGCCAATACAGCTGCAGATGGAAATACAGCATAAGATGGATTGACTACCTTTAACCAATTTGCTAACAGATTTGGTATGATATCGTTTAATTGTCTAAGCGTATATTGACCTTGAATTAATGCAAAGTACGTTTCTTCGTAAAGAGCAGAAACTTTGTTCCATATATCGGACGAATGTATTTCAATATGTAAGAAAAATTCATTTATTGTGTTAAGCCACAATAAGTAATTTTTTTCATTTTTATAACTGTTCCAGAGTGATGAAACCATTTGCGTAAATTGTACTTGATCTACATTATTTAATGTATCTAATGCATCATAAAAATAGTCTGGTGAAATATGTTTAGTAAACCCTTTATCGATATATCCTTTTAACACCTCAAACCAAGGATACGATTCTATGCGAATTAACTCATTCACAGCAAGCTCTACTGCACTATCAAAATCTTGCTGTTCCTCATAAAAGGAACGGGCAATTTTTGTGACATTCGGATAATCAGGATTTAAAGAAACTGCTTCTTTAATAACACCGAAAGCTGAGTCAAAATTATTTTGCTCAATGTAAAGAGAAAGTAATTGTAGTCTAATTTCGGTCATCAATATTTTATTATCAGTAGTAATAGAAGTATAAATATTTTCAGCAAATGATAACTGATTCAGTTCGAAATAAGCATCCGCAATATTTTTTTGTGCCCATGGTGCTAATTCATTACTAACCTTCTCCCATTTAAAAATAGCTGCTTCAAAATCTTGATGACGATAATAAAATTCACCTTGTGCAAAACGAATATAAGACCCATCAGAAATCTCATTTTTTTCTTCGTTTACATAAGCTTGTCCAAGTACGTCAAGAGTTGGTTTTGTTTCATTCTCCATTAGGAATGTTTCATAATACATCTTTTTTATTAATTGTTTTTCTAATCTCATCTTTTCCCCCACTATATCTTGAAAATACATTTTTAAGATATGTCAATACTTTTTGTATGTATGCTTTTTATCTTAACAAAGAATATCTTTTGGAAAATTTCATTTTCCTTTCATTTTTCAAGTTAGATTGAATTTTTATGAGAAAAGTTTCAGTTTTTTTTCAATTACCTTTCAGTTATGAAACAGCATTAAATGTTCCTAATAACCTAATAACACTATAATATTCCACATTATATTATCAAGAAAATCCCATATAAACCATATTATAAAAACAATCTATATTGAATTTATATACATAATTAACTGTGCTGTCAAACAAAAAAAAACAACAATAGGAGCCAACAGCTATTCATACCATTTCTTTCTCAAATTGTTTTCCTTTAAAATGTTTCAGTAGTTATGTAATTAAATTCCATTAACCTATATAAATAACTAGTCCAAAAAATATCTATATGCATATCATGTTATAGTAAAGAATTTAGGAGATCCTAAAAGGAGGCATTTTCATGTTTGAAGATAAATCTAAAATAAATTACCCATATGAATTTACTGAAACTACAACAGTTCCTCTAAAGAACCCCATTGATAAAAAATTCAAGAACGGCACAGGTACACATAACTTCCCAATTAAGAAGCACTATAAAGAGCAAGTTCTATACACTGAAAAAATTAATAATAATAAAAATAAGTAATTGTATAGATCTTTATAACAATTAGCTAAATAAGAAGCAACATTCAACCATGCATAGTTATTTAGTTAGTAATGATACAATTCATGCACATTTTAAAAAGTGCTGTATACAGCGCTTTTTTATACATAGATAAATTTAAGCTAACACAACCAAGAAATAAACGGTAAAATTACTCCACCATATTCTCGTTTAACTATTAAATCTACATATGAAAAGGGAGCAACAGTAAATGTTGCTCCCTTTTGAAATATAATTTATTCACTCTACATAACCCTCTTAAACATCTTCTCCAACTCATAAGTAGAATGATGCACAAGAATCGGTCTTCCGTGTGGGCATGTGTATGGGTTTGTTGTTGTACGTAATTCTTCCAGTAAGGCAAATATTTGATCGTTCGTTAAATATTGATTCGCTTTAATGGATGCTTTACAGCTCATCATGATGGCTGCTTCTTCACGTAACTTTTTAATATCCACTTTTTTTAGTTTGACAACTTGCTCCATCATTTCATCGATAATTTCTGTTTCTTGTCCTTTCGGGAACCATGTTGGATGCGAGCGGACGATAAAGGATTGATGGCCGAATTGTTCTAAAAATAGCCCAACTTTTTTTAGTTCTTCTAACTGTTCTTCGACACGTAAAAATTCAGTAAGAGATAGATCAATACGGTACGGTACAAGTAACTCTTGTACTTCTTGCGCTACCCTTCCTACTTTATCACGGAAGTATTCATAATTAATACGTTCCTGCGCGGCATGCTGGTCAATCATATATAAGCCTTTATCATTTTGAGCGAAAATATATGTTCCATGCATTTGTCCAATTGGATAAAGCGGTGGTAAGTCATTCCCGTTCATTTCAATCTCTTTTATTTCCCGAACTTCTTCTTCTAATTCCTCTAGTTCAAAATCCTCTTCATTACTATCCCACGATTTCTCTTCTTGAATTGGTTCTTCGATTATCGGTTTAGTGGATGGTTGCCAACTTTGTTCTTCTCTTATGAGCGACTGTGGTGGTTGCCATTCTTGTTTCGGCGGTTGCCACAGTTGTGGTGGCTGTTTCACAGCCTGCGGTTCTTCTTGTTTTGCATCCATGCCAGTTGGTAAAACAATGTCCGGCATAGATGGTTCTTTCGGCTTCGCATGCTCAAACTGGAACTGTTCTTGCACACTTTCGTCTTTTTCTTTTTTCTTCGTTGTTACGCCTGCATCTGGAATGAGCTGTATTTTTTTAAATGCAGCTTGCAATGTTTCTTCGATCAGCTTTAGCAATTCTTGTTCTTTACTAAAACGAACCTCTAACTTCGCTGGATGTACGTTAACGTCAACTAGCATTGGATCCATTTCAATCGATAAGAAGCCAATTGGATACCGGCCAACTGGCAGTAATGTATGGTAGCCTTGCTGAATTGCTTTCATTAGTACAAAGTTTCGAACGTAACGACCATTTACGATCGTTGACATATAATTACGAGATGCTCTCGTTACTTCTGGTAATGTTACATAGCCTTTAATTGTAAAGTCTAAAGATTCAGCTTCAATTGGAACAAGCTTCTTCGCAACTTGAATACTGTAAATCGATGCAAGTACTTGTCTTACATCACCGTTACCTGATGTATGAAGCAATTTCTTTTCATTATGAAACAGTTTTAACGATACTTCTGGATGTGACATTGCAATACGATACACGATATCTGTAATATTCCCGAGCTCCGTATGAATGGTTTTCATATATTTAAGACGCGCTGGTGTATTAAAGAATAAGTTTTGTACTGTAATATCTGTTCCTTTTCGGCTCGCAGTTTTCTCTTGTTTTATAATGTCTCCACCTTTAATTATGAGGTGTGTACCAGGCGCATCACCTGTGCTAGTAATTAATTCTAATTCACTAACAGAGGCAATACTCGGCAATGCCTCACCGCGGAAACCGAGTGTTCTTATGCGAAACAGATCGTTTTCATCTTTAATTTTACTCGTCGCATGGCGTTCAAAAGCGACGATACAGTCTTCTTCTGCAATACCATCACCGTTATCAATGATACGAATTTTCGATAACCCAGCTTCTTCTAAGTGGATTTCAATAGATGTACTATTCGCATCGATAGAATTTTCCACAAGTTCTTTTACGACTGAAGCAGGGCGCTCTACTACTTCCCCTGCCGCAATTAAGTTAGAGAGTTGGTCATCGAGTTTGCGAATTTTCCCCATCTACTTACTCATCCTTTCTTTAACTTTTTCTGTAAGCGATACAATTCGTTCATCGCTTCTAAAGGTGTCATATCAAGTAAATCGATTTTTTTAATTTGCGCCAATACTGCTGTTTCTTTTTGATCTAGCAGAGGTTTGTCTTGTTTCTTCGAAGACTGTTCTCCTCCAAAGAAAGATAGTTGCGATTCTTCTTCAGTCTCTACTTTCGTTTCCTGTATTTCTGCTATTTCCTCTTTTACAACTACAGGTTCTGGAGCAGCTTCTTGTACTTTCACTTCTACTCGTTTTGGAATAATAATTTCTTCCTGTCCTTCTAGCTGTGCTAACACTTCTTTCGCGCGGGCGATTAAGCTATCTGGAAGCTCTGCAAGTTGCGCAACGTGAATTCCGTAACTTTTATCAGCTGCCCCGTCTTGAATTTTATGAAGGAATACTACTTTTCCATTCTCTTCAATTGCTGAAACGTGTACATTTTTCAGTTGATCTAAACTCTCTTCTAACACAGTCAATTCATGATAATGCGTAGAGAATAACGTTTTTGCACCAATTTGGTCATGAATATGTTCAATGATTGCTTGTGCAAGTGCCATACCATCATAGGTAGATGTACCTCGTCCAATTTCATCGAATAAAATTAAACTTCTTTCTGATGCGTTTGCAATTGCATTTTTCGCTTCTAACATTTCGACCATAAATGTACTTTGACCTGATATTAAATCATCCGCTGCACCAATTCTCGTAAAGATTTGATCAAATACAGGTAATACTGCTTCTGTTGCTGGTACGAAACAACCGATTTGCGACATAACAGTTACAAGTGCTAATTGTCTCATATACGTACTTTTACCAGACATGTTCGGTCCTGTAATTAAAAAGACATCCATCTTCTCTGGCATAATACAATCATTCGGTACATACAATTTCCCGTTCAATACTTTTTCAACGACAGGATGACGACCATCTTTAATAAAGATTTCACGCTTCGTTGTTAGTACAGGTTTTACAAACTGTTCTTCTTCACTAACTGTCGCAAAACTTTGCAGTACGTCTAATTCACTAATTACTTTTGCTAAATGTTGTAATTTCGGAATAAATACTTTTACTTCTTCACGAAGCGCTGTAAATAAATCGTATTCTAGTTGTACAATTTTTTCTTCTGCTTCTAAAATTAACGTTTCTTTTTCTTTCAGTTCATCTGTAATGAAACGTTCAGCATTAGCAAGCGTCTGTTTACGTTCATAGCGACCTTCTGGAAGTGCTGCAAGATTCGCTTTCGTTACTTCAATGTAGTAACCGAAAATACGGTTGTATCCGATTTTTAACGATTTAATTCCAGTAATATCACGTTCTCTTTTTTCAAGCTCAGCAATCCACGTTTTCCCGTTTTTACTCACGTAACGATATTGATCAAGCTTGTCATTATAACCATCTTTAATAATATCTCCATCTTTAATTGAAAGCGGTGGGTTTTCTTGAATACTTCTTCCTAGTAATTCTGTTAAGCTTTCACATGGATCTGCACCTTGAATTAATCTCGATGCATAAGCGTTATCTAACAAACTAATTGCTTCTAAAATAGCTGGCACTTGAAGTAATGAACGTCTTAATTGTAATAAGTCTCTTGCATTTACGTTACCAAATGCAACTTTTCCTGCTAAGCGTTCTAAATCATATACTTCTTTTAACTTTTCTTTTAAATCTTCACGTAAGAAGTAATCATTTACAAACGTTTCAACCATTTCTAAACGCTCTTCAATTCTTTCTTTCTGTATAAGTGGACGTTCCATCCACTGTTTTAACATACGACCACCCATAGCTGTTTTCGTCTTGTCCAATAACCATAATAGTGATCCTGTTTTTTCTTTCGTCCGAAGTGTTTCTGTCAGTTCTAAGTTTCGCTTTGAATGTACATCAATTTTCATAAATTGATTCGTATAATAAATTTCTACTGGTTGCAAATGATCTAAAGAACGTTTTTGCGTTCTTATTACATAGTTAAATAAACGTCCAACTGCTTTAATTAATTTTGCTTGTGAAACATTTTTCACAAGATGTTCTAATCCTTCCGGAATTGCCGTTGCATCTTCATACGAAATCGTCATTTTCAATGTTTCAGTTAACTTGTTTAGTTCATCTTTAGAAAATGAAGAATCAACAACAATTTCTTTCGAACCAGTTGCATACACTTCTAATAAAATATCTTCTACTGAACCAGTCAGTAACGTTACTGTATTTTGTCCAGTCGTTAAGTCGTTACAAGCTAATGCATATGATCCATCTTCAAAATGTGTTAATGCGGCTAAGAAGTTGTTTTCTTTCTCATCAATTGTACGCCCTTCCATCATCGTTCCTGGCGTAATTAATTGTACTACTTCACGACGTACTACACCTTTAGCTGTTTTCGGATCTTCTACTTGCTCACAAACAGCTACTTTATATCCTTTTTCAACAAGTTGTTCAATATAGTTTTTAGCCGCATGATATGGTACACCGCACATTGGTATACGTTCACTACTACCACCATCTCGGCTCGTTAATGTAATTTCAAGTTCATGGGCTGCTTTAACAGCATCCTCAAAGAACATTTCATAAAAATCGCCTAAGCGAAAAAATAAAAAGGCATCTTGATAATCTGCCTTAACCTTTAAATATTGCTGTATCATAGGCGTATATTGAGTCATACTTTTCCTCCATAATTCTTACATGATAATCTATTTTCATATATGTCGCATTTCACGGACACTCTTATCTCCTATTTCAGGAGTCTTTCTTCATTATAACATATTTCATAAAGAATCATGTTCATTCAGCGCCACTTATGTAAAGTAAAAAGCTAGGAAGAACTTCTCCCTAGCTTTCTATTACTCTTCTTCTGCATCAACGATAAAGTTCGGATCTAATTCTTCAAATTCATCATCAGCAATTTGGAAATCATCATCTGATTCTACGCAACCTTCAGGATTTACACTTACACAAATTTTCGTTTCTCCAACTACTTCTGTTACAAATTCACGTTCTACAGTTACAACAATTTTATTACCATTTGGTGATACAAGTGCTTCTAAACAATTTGGCGGCTGAATAACACGAGCAATAATTTCTAAATCGTCACCAGAAAAGTTTTTATCACGATAACCAATACTTACTTCGTCCGTGTAGTTCACACGTTCTGTTACAACTTCAGTCTTTGTATTTCCATCAAATGAATACCAAGTGTTCACATCATAGAAACCTTCAATTTCCACATGTTTTCCATTCTTTCTTGCTTCGTACGAGTGGTTAATTACCCAGCACCCTAAAATACTTGTTGGCTCATTATTCGATTCACATGTATGCGTTGACTTTGTATACTTACGTCCTTTTCCAACCACTGCTTTTGTAATAATCTCTCTAAATTCGGACATTCGTAACCCTCCTCAATCACTATTCACTTAATCATATGCGTGACAATAGCGGAATGTGTCATTCTTTTTTTTGAGAAGACCTTACGTTTAATCCACAAAAAAAGAGATGTCAATATGACATCTCTTTAACAACCACAATTTCCTTTTTTACTTTCTACTGCTGCGCCAGTTTCACCCTTTAGTACATCGCCACCAGTTGAAATTAATATTTCATCTGTTACGTTGTTAGAAATTGTACTAGCAACTAACTGTAATAAGTCATTTACGTATGTTTGTGAAGATTTAAATTGTTGTACGACTGGAATACTGTCTAACTTATCTTGCAATGCATCAATTTCAGCTTCTACCTTTTTTAAAGCTTCCCATTTCCCGTAATGTTGCAAGTTTACTGCTTGTTTTTGCAGTGCTTTAATTTCATCGATTGCGCGCTTTACATTTTCATTTTTATGAATTTGCGCCTCTGCTTTCTTAAAAAAATCAACTTCTTCTGTTTCAGAAATCATTTTTGCTAATTCTTTCGCTTGTTCAACAATGTCATCTTTCGAATATACTTTCATCTATTATTTCACCTCAATCGGCTCTTCAACTAATTCCCCGTTAAGAGACCAAGTTTTTGCTTCCGTTATTTTTACTTTCACAAGCTGACCAATTAAAGATTTTGAAGCGACGAAGTTTACAAGTTTATTCGTACGAGTATAACCTGCAAGTACTTCCGGATTATTTTTACTTTCCCCATCAACTAACACTTCTACAATTTGACCTTTGTAACGACTATTCTTTTCAATTGCCAACGTATTTACTAGTGTATTTAAGCGTTGAAGACGTTCTTTCTTTACTTCCATCGGTACATTATCTTTCATTTTTGCTGCTGGTGTACCTTCGCGAGGAGAGTAAATGAATGTAAAGGCAGTATCAAACCCTACTTCACGATATAACGACATCGTTTCTTCAAATTGCTCATCTGTTTCATTTGGAAAACCAACGATAATATCTGTTGTTAATACTGCATCTGGAATTGCTTCTTTAATTTTTCTTACAAGTTCTAAATAATGCTCACGCGAATATTTACGTGCCATAATTTTCAGCATATCCGTACTTCCAGATTGAACTGGTAAATGGATATGTTCTACTAGGTTGCCACCTTTGCCAAGCACTTCAATTAAGTGATCATCGAAATCACGTGGATGGCTCGTTGTAAAACGAATACGGGCAATATCAACTTTACGAAGTTCGTCCATTAAATCGCCAAGACCGTATTCTATATCTTCAAAGTCTTTACCATATGCATTTACGTTTTGACCAAGTAAAGTAATTTCTTTATAACCATTTGCAGCTAAATGACGAATCTCTTGGATAATATCTTCTGGACGTCTACTTCGCTCTTTTCCGCGTGTATACGGTACAATACAATACGTACAGAATTTATCACAGCCATACATAATATTTACCCAAGCTTTAATATCACCACGACGTACTTTCGGAAGGTTTTCAATTACGTCACCTTCTTTTGACCATACTTCAACTACCGTCTCTTTCGAGAACATCGCATCTTTTAGAATGTACGGTAATCTATGAATATTATGCGTTCCAAATACCATATCTACATGCTGATTTTTTTGCATAATTTTATTTACAACAGATTCCTCTTGAGACATACAACCACATACACCAATTAAAAGGTCTGGATTTCTTCGTTTGAGTGACTTTAAATGGCCTAGCTCACCAAACACCTTATTTTCAGCATTTTCACGAATTGCACAAGTGTTTAATAAAACTACATCTGCATCCTCAGTTGAAAAAGTTGGTTCATATCCAAGTGCGGTGAAAATGCCTGCCATTACTTCCGTATCATGCTCATTCATTTGACAACCATATGTACGAATATAGAACTTTCTTCCTGTACCAAAATTGCGAAACTCTTCAGGTAAGCCAAAATCCCGTTCAATTTTAACTTCTTCTTTCCCGCGCTTTTTCGCATCCTTTAAGGAAGGTGGTTGATATACACTTTCAAAGTATTTACTATAATCTTTCTCTTCTTTTTTCGTAGAGGAATTTGCTTGTTGACTTGCTAATCGTTGTTGCTCGTTCATTGGTAATCTCCTTTCACCCTTAACTATACATACTCTATAGTCCATTTTAATGCGCCTAGACTCACCTCAAAAATGGTTAGATAGCTTGAGAGATAACTTGTCCTTTGAAACTTGAGTAATCAATCTAATCATTCATAAGAATGAAGTCTTCCCCACGCAAATAGACATTCCCTTTTTATCATTTCTTGTTGTCCTACCAAAAAGCATATTGCTTTATCCCTATAAACATTACCATAGTATGATGTATTTCGCCAATTTTAACAATAAAGAGGCCCTTTATTATCTTACATTTCATAAGCAATGAACTTGCCATTTTCATACAACGATTTATATATTATTTTATCATTCTGAATTTTCTAAGTAAATAAGACTACCCTATATTTTTGTACATAAAAAAAGGTTACCAAATCGGCAACCTCCTCTTCTTACATTACATAAATTCAGCAACAAGCTCATCAAACATTTTCTGATCCATATTTAAATCAGATTTCACTAAAGGCTCTTCACTATAGCCTTTAACAAGTTCTTGATATGATGGTTGCTTAGTATTTTGATAAATTAACCCTGTTACTAAACCGTTATTTTCCATTAAAGTTTGCATAGCCATCATGCGATTAGATGGATCATATCCCTCTACTGTGCTTAGTTTCGTTAAATTCTCTTTAAACCAATCGTAAGTATTTACTTTATTGTAAGTAACACATGGGCTAAATACGTTAATTAATGAAAATCCTTTATGGTTAATACCAGCTTCAATAATTTGTGTTAATTCTTTTAAATCACTCGAAAAGCTTTGCGCCACAAATGTCGCACCAGCTGTTAAGGCCATTTCCATTACATTTAGTGATGGTTCAATTGAACCTTGTGGTGTGCTTTTCGTTTTAAATCCAGCTTCACTACGTGGTGAAGTTTGCCCTTTTGTTAATCCGTAAATTTGGTTATCCATTACGATGTACGTAATGTCGATATTACGACGAATAGAATGGATTGTATGACCCATACCAATCGCAAATCCATCACCGTCACCACCTGAAGCGATAACTGTTAAATCACGATTTGCCATTTTCACACCTTGCGCAATTGGAAGGGCACGACCATGAATACTATGCACACCATATGAATTAATATAACCTGAAATACGGCCTGAACAGCCGATACCAGAAATAACAGCAAGTTCATCTGGATTTAGGCCAACGTTAGCTGCCGCACGTTGAATTGCAGCTTGCACTGAGAAGTCTCCGCAACCTGGGCACCAGTTTGGCTTTACACTGTTACGAAAGTCCTTAAATGTTGCCATTTAATACAACCCCTTTTTTGCATTCGTTGTAAATCTCTTTCGGCAAGAATGGGTTTCCATCATATTTTAAAAGACTAGAAATTTTCTCACCATTACCAAGATTCATTTTCATAATGTTAGCAAGCTGACCTGTTGCATTATTTTCTACTACTACAACACGCTTCGCCTTTTTCACAAGTGGATCGATTTCAGCTGTTGGGAACGGGTGAATTAAACGCACATGAGCATGGTTTACTTTCATACCCTCTTGTTCTAAACGCGTCATTGCCTCTTCGATCGCACCACGAGTTGAGTTAAATCCAACAAGCAATACGTCTGCTTCTTCATGCTTAACATTTTTATAAACAGGGGTATTAAACTTCAAGTTCTCCATTTTACGGAAACGTTTGTCCATTTGATCTTTACGGTTTATTGCTGATTCCGATGGTTTTCCAGTTTCATCATGTTCTACACCTGTAACATGGTGAACACCATTTTTCATACCAGGTAAAACACGTGGTGAAACGCCGTCTTCTGTTACTTCATAACGCTTGAAGTATGCTTTATTTTCACGTTCTGGTAATTCTACTTCTAAATCAAGCTTACCACGACGAATTTCCACTTTATCTAATTTAAGTGGTTCTACTGTTTGTTTTCCTAAAGAAAGCTGTAAATCTGTTAAGAAAATAACAGGAACTTGATATTCTTCAGATAAGTTAAATGCTTCTACAATGTCATAGAAAGCTTCTTCAACTGTACTTGGCGCCATTACGATTTTTGGAATTTCACCATGCGTACCGTAAATCATCGCCATTAAGTCAGACTGTTCTTGCTTAGTTGGTAATCCTGTACTTGGGCCGCCACGTTGTGTATCAACAATTACTAATGGAGTTTCTGTAATACCTGCTAAACCGATTGCTTCCATCATTAATGAAAGACCTGGACCAGCAGATGCCGTTAATGTACGAACACCAGCATAGTTTGCACCGATTGCCATTGTACAAGCTGCGATTTCATCCTCAGTTTGGATTACTGTTCCGCCGACTTTCGGTAATTTTTTAATTAAGTATTCCATAATTTCTGATGCAGGTGTGATTGGGTATGCTGACATAAAACGAGCACCACCAGCTACCGCACCAAATGCGATTGCATCGTTCCCAATCATAAACATGCGTTTTTTACCATCAGCTTTTTCAAGCTGCATCATGTTTACTTTCTCACCTAGTAATTCTTTCATATATTGAGAGCCACGTTTAATTGCGTCCATATTCTTTTGAACGACTTGCTCTCCTTTACGACCAAAGATTTCTTCAACAACATCTAAATAAGCTGTTTCATCTAATCCTAATACTGCACTTGACGCTCCAACAGCAACCATGTTTTTCATTAATGATGTGCCTAATTCTGAAGCAATATCTGTAAACGGTATCACATATAGATGTACATCTGTATTGTCGGGTATTGTTGGATTAAATTTCGCATCTGCAACTACAATTCCACCTGGACGTAGTTCGTGGAAGTTAAAATCAATTGTTTCTTGGTCAAAAGCAATTAAAATATCTAAATCATCTGAGATCGCGCGTACTTCTGTTGTACTTACACGAATTTTATTATTTGTATGGCCGCCTTTTATACGTGATGAGAAGTGGCGGTAACCGTATAGGTAATATCCTAATCGGTTTAATGCAATACAGAAGATTTCTCCTGTACTTTCAATTCCTTCACCTTGTTGGCCTCCAACTTTCCATGAAAGTTGACTAATCATCTCCTACACCCCTTTTGGCTGCATTCATTGTAGTGTATTTTTTTACAGTAATAGTTTAGCATTTTTTATGCAAATAAACTACAACGGACGCAAATTATGCCTCTTCTGATTTCCCTGAATCTTTAGTATAAAGCTATTTTGTTTTTCATTCTAGTATTAGGTCTTAAAAAAAGCAATAAAATCAAATGAATTAATTTTAATTTTTCTGAATTTTAAACCAAAACTTAAAAACTCATATGTTCTACAAAATTATCATATAAAAATCGTTCTACAGTAGATGCAGCATAGTGTTTACAAAGCTCATTCATTACATTTTCATAATCTCGATAAACTGATACATTTACAACTGTTTCTAAAATCCCATCAAAATCTGAACCAAATCCTATATTGTACTCTCCACCTAATGAACAAATATATTCGATATGTCTTACTATATCTGTTATATTTGCTTCATTTTCATTCGTTAGAAACTGCGGTACAAAAGTGACACCGATCATGCCATTTTTCTTTATAAGAGCTTTAAGTTGTTCATCGTTTAAATTACGTGGGTGCTCGCAAAGTTTCATACAATTTGAGTGGGAAGCAATAGGATTTTTTGCAATCTCTATAACATCCCAAAAACTTCTTTCATTCAGATGAGACACATCAGTCCATACATGTAGCGCATTCAGTTCTTGTACAACCTGTTTACCAAAATTCGTTAAACCCGCCCCACGTGTCTCTAGCGCACCATCAGCTAAGAGATTGGCATAATTCCATGTTAGTCCAAAAGAACGTACTCCTAGGCGATACAACAACCGTAATTTCATTGCTTCTTTTCCAATTGCTTCGCATCCTTCTAGTGTTAATATCGCTCCAACCTCGTCCTGTTTTAACATGTTAATATCATCTTTTGTCTGAATAAACTTTACACCTGGTAGGGATAAAATTTCATTATAAAAAATATCTACCATTTGTAATGCTGCTTCAAATCGGTTTTCATATGCCACTGTTTCTGGTACATATATAGCAAAACATTGTATACTTCCTTTTCTTCTCTTTAACTGTTCAAATGTAATATGTAATTGTGAATCATCGTTAAAATTCCTTTTCCCTTGTGCACTCCATAACTGAAGAAGCACGTCACAATGAGCATCAAAAATTTTCATTTTCATTCCTCCATTATAAAAACAACCTGTTTGCATACTGCAAACAGGTTGTTTAAAACTTAACGAGGTTCTACAATTAATTTTATTGCTGTACGCTCTTCGCCATCAATCATAATATCTGTAAACGCTGGGATACAAATCAGGTCCAAACCACTAGGCGCTACAAATCCTCTTGCGATTGCTACTGCCTTTACCGCTTGGTTCAATGCACCTGCACCAATAGCTTGAATTTCTGCTGTTCCGCGTTCGCGAATAACACCTGCAAGTGCACCAGCTACAGAATTAGGGACCGACGTTGCTTTAACTTTTAATATTTCCATTCCGCGTTTCCTCCTCGTTTCTTTAAAAAGTATTAGCAATTATTTCACTTTAACTTATATTCACGAGGAATGGCGCGTATTCCTGCTAAATTTTCGTAATTTTTCTAAAAAATTAAAATATAATAACTTATCTAAAATTTAACGGGAATTTACTCAAAAAATGGTTGATCGTCATTAATTAAAATACGTTCAATTTTCTTTGCTTTTCCTGTATTTGGATCCACATCAATTAACACTGCACTTAATTGCGTTCTACCATTTGTTACTTCAAATCGTACTGGTAAGTTTGTTAAAAACTTCTTCAATACTGCTTCTCTATCCATACCTAATATTCCATCATACGGCCCTGTCATTCCAACATCTGTAATGTATGCCGTTCCGCTTGGTAAAATACGGTTATCTGCTGTAGGGACATGCGTATGCGTACCTACTACTGCTGTAGCACGTCCATCTACATACCAACCTAGCGCTTGTTTTTCACTTGTAGTTTCCGCATGGAAGTCAACAAAGATAATATTCGTACGTTTTTTCGCAATATTAATTAATTCATCCACTTTACGGAATGGACAATCAATCGGAGGAAGGAAAGTACGTCCTTGTAAGTTAATAACTGCAACTTCTGTTCCATTACAGTTCACAAAGATAAGTCCTTTTCCTGGAGTTCCTTCTGGGAAGTTAGCTGGTCTTGCAAGATATTTTGCATCATCGATGAATTCAAATACTTCACGATTATCCCAAGCGTGGTTTCCAAGTGTAACTGCTTGCGCCCCACATTCTAAAAAATTTCGATATATTTTTTCTGTAATCCCACGGCCACCTGCTGCGTTTTCTCCATTAATGATTGTTACTGTAGGTGTATATTTTTTCTTTAATGCCGGTACGTATTGTTGAATCATACCTCTACCAGGAGATCCTACTACATCCCCAATAAATAATATTCTCATATGTCTTACCCTTTCTATGTACTGCATTTTTTATTGCTATAGCATCAAGTAAATTCCTTATAATATGTTTATTATAAGTTTGTTTCACTTTTATACTATATAACTAACTGTCTTTATTTTATCCAATTCCAACACAAAAAAATAAAGTGGTGTTTCACCACTTTATTTTGCGTATTCCACTGCACGTGTTTCACGAATAACAGTTACTTTAATATGTCCTGGGTAATCCAGTTCATTTTCAATACGTTTTCGGATATCACGAGCTAAACGATGAGCTTCTAAGTCATCGATTGTATCTGGTTTTACCAAAATACGAACTTCACGTCCTGCTTGAATTGCAAATGACTTTTCAACGCCTTCATAAGACTCTGAAATCTCTTCTAACTTTTCAAGACGACGAATATAGTTTTCAAGTGTTTCACTACGAGCTCCCGGTCTTGCAGCTGATAAAGCATCTGCTGCTGCAACTAAAACTGCAATGATAGAAGTTGGTTCTGTGTCACCATGGTGAGATGCGATACTGTTTATAACTACAGGATGCTCTTTATATTTCGTTGCAAGTTCAACACCAATTTCAACGTGACTTCCTTCTACTTCATGGTCAATCGCTTTTCCGATATCATGTAATAGACCTGCACGTCTTGCTAGTTTTTCATCCTCGCCAAGCTCTGCCGCCATAAGTCCAGTTAAATATGCAACTTCCATAGAGTGTTTTAAGACGTTTTGACCATAACTTGTACGGTATTTTAAACGACCTAAAATTTTAATTAAATCTGGATGTAATCCATGAACACCCACTTCAAACGTTGTTTGCTCTCCGACTTCGCGAATATACTCGTCCACTTCACGTCTTGATTTTTCGACCATCTCTTCAATACGCGCTGGGTGAATACGTCCGTCCTGTACTAGTTTATCAAGAGCGATACGAGCTGTTTCACGACGAATTGGGTCGAATCCAGAAAGGATTACTGCCTCTGGTGTATCATCGATAATTAAGTCAATACCCGTTAACGTTTCTAACGTACGAATATTACGACCTTCACGCCCGATAATACGTCCCTTCATTTCGTCATTTGGAAGATTTACAACCGAAACGGTTGTTTCAGCAACATGATCAGCTGCACATCTTTGCATTGCAAGAGATAAAATCTCTTTTGCTTTCTTATCCGCTTCTTCTTTCGCGCGAACTTCACTTTCTTTTACCATAACAGCGATTTCATGAGAAACTTCACTTTCTACTTTACCAAGAATAATTGCTTTCGCTTGTTCGCGTGTCAGATTGGAAATGCGCTCTAATTCTGTTTGTTGCTTTTGAACTAACTCTCCCACTTTGCTTTCCAACTCTTCAATCTGTTGTTGTCTCGCTACAAGAGATTCCTCTTTCTTCTCTAACTGTTGCTCGCGTTTATCGAGCGTTTCGTCTTTACGATCAAGGTTCTCTTCTTTTTGCATTAAACGATTTTCTTGTTTTTGTAATTCGCTTCTACGGTCACGAATTTCTAATTCAGCTTCTGTACGAAGTGTATGAATTTCATCCTTTGCTTCTAAAAGCGCTTCTTTCTTAAGTGCTTCAGCATCACGATTCGCTTCGTCTAAAATACGTCTCGCTTCATTAGCCGCACCATTAATCTTCGCTTCAGCAATAGACTTTCGAACAAAAAAGCCAACAACTGCACCGACTGTTGCAAGCAAAATGGAGATGAGTATCCAAACTGTACTCGTCATGATTTCACCTCCCCTTGCTATGAATGAAAAAAGACTGTCGGCATGTACATTGAATTACAACATACAGCAAAGACCGTCGTCCCGCTTTTTTAAGGGACTTTCTTCATTTCACAATTAAAATGTCATATTATTATTTCGGTAAGATTTAAACCTTACTCCGAATATTACTTCTCTTCTTGAGAAGAGTATATTGTATATAAGAAAAAATATACATTCTCATTGTATCTATCGTAATTTTCATTGTCAAGCGTTGTCTACTTTTACTTTCTTTGCCTTCAGCCTTGAATGTGACCTAAATTTTAAAAGTAAGGAGCCTACTATACTGGAAAACCTTAGTAATTCCCATTTCTTTTACTTAAAATATTTATATATCCCTCTTTACACAACGCATTTGAAGTAAAAAAATATTTTTTATCTATAGTATTATGCTCCTTAATAGTAGATAAAAAAATAAAAGACACGAGGCCGTGTCTTTTATTTTTTTAATCAAGAAGAGTTGAATCTTCTGCGCCCTCAGCACCAGAATCTTCACTAATTCCGTGATGCTCACGAATAAAGAAAGCAATTTCTTCTCTTAAATCTGTATTTTCTTTTAAGAACTGCTTCGAATTTTCACGACCTTGTCCTAGGCGTTCTTCATTATAAGAATACCAAGCACCGCTCTTTTGAACGATATCAAGCTCAGAAGCCATATCCAAGATTTCACCTTCTCTTGAAATACCTTCTCCGTACATAATATCAACTTCAGCAACACGGAATGGTGGTGCTACTTTATTTTTCACTACTTTTACTTTTGTTTTATTACCAACGATGTCGTTACCTTGCTTTAATTGCTCCGCACGACGCACTTCAAGACGAACAGTTGAATAGAATTTCAACGCACGACCACCTGGAGTTGTTTCTGGGTTTCCGAACATAACCCCAACTTTTTCACGAATTTGGTTAATAAAGATTGCAATTGTTTTTGATTTGTTGATTGCTCCTGAAAGCTTACGAAGTGCTTGTGACATTAAACGTGCTTGTAAACCTACGTGTGAGTCACCCATGTCGCCTTCAATCTCTGCTTTCGGTACAAGAGCTGCTACAGAGTCAATTACGATAATGTCAACCGCACCACTTCGTACAAGTGCTTCCGCGATTTCTAATCCTTGCTCCCCTGTATCAGGCTGTGATAATAGTAATTCATCTATGTTAACGCCTAATTTTTGTGCATATACAGGATCCATTGCGTGCTCCGCATCGATGAATGCTGCTTGTCCACCTTGACGTTGTACTTCTGCAATTGCATGTAATGAAACTGTCGTTTTACCTGAACTTTCAGGTCCGTAAATTTCGATAATACGGCCACGTGGATATCCGCCTACCCCTAGTGCCACATCAAGTGCTAAAGAACCACTAGAAACCGTAGAAACTCTACGCTCCGCTTGTTCTCCTAATTTCATAATTGAACCTTTACCGAATTGCTTCTCTATTTGTTTTAACGCCATATCTAACGCTGCTTGACGATCACTCATTCAAAATTCCTCCTTAACTGAATTGCTAATCTTATTATACCTATTTTCAATTCAATTTGCCAACAAAAATCGAACATTTATTCGTTTTTTTTATTTTCTATTAAATAATATCTAAATTTAACCGTAAAAAAACTAGAAGAAACTTATATCTCTTCTAGCTTTTTATATAAATGATAAAATCCATATTTTGCTGTTCGTTCTCTAATTTGTTGACGACTTCCGCTTAAATTAAGAGAAAAGACTACAGTTGGTTCATCCTTAATCGAAAGCCCAACAAATACTGTTCCTGGTTCTTTCTGTTCTGAAGCATCTGGCCCTGCTACCCCAGTGAAACTAATTCCAATATCCGCTTTTAGTACATCCTTAACATTTTCAGCAAGATAACGAGCACATTCTTTACTAACTGCACCATCAGTATGCAACACTTCTTCAGGCACACGTAAAACATATTGCTTCACATCATTATGATAACAAATGACACCGCCTTTAAACACAGAAGAAACACCAGCGTTTTCAGTTACTTGATTTCCAAAAAGACCACCTGTTAAACTTTCTGCACACGCTAAAGTTAACCCTTTTCTCTTCAATAACTCGATTGCCTTATAATGCAAAAATTCTTGGTCATATCCGTAGAAAAATTCTCCTACTCTTTCTAAAATCAAATCTTCCACATGTTGAATTAGTTTCTCCGCTTCGCTAACATTTTGATGCTTAGCGGTTAAACGTAATGTCACTTCTCCATCATTTGCTAACGGGGCAATTGTTGGGTTTGTTTGTCCATCAATTAAATCTTGAACTTTCACCTCTAATTGGGACTCCCCAATGCCGAAGAAACGAAGCACACGAGAATAAATGTTTTCTCCTGTTGTAAAATTACGTAAAAAAGGCTCTACGTAACTTACATACATTGGTTTCATTTCTTTTGGCGGCCCTGGTAATAAAATATAAACTTTTCCGTTCTTATTTACCCCCATACCCGGCGCCATACCGTGGTCATTTGCAAATACTGTTGCTCCATTTAAAACGAGCGCTTGCTTTTTATTATTCTCCGTAAATTCACGGCCTGTACGCTTAAAGTAATTACTTATTAAGGCTAATGCCTTTTCATCATACACAAGCTCTTCATCTAAACTAGCAGCTATCGTTTCTTTCGTTAAATCATCTTTTGTCGGTCCTAATCCGCCTGTAAAAATAAGTATATCAGCACGTTCTTCCGCAGCTTCAATCGCCTTTTGCAATCGCTTATTATTATCACCAACAACAGTATGATAGTACACGTTAATTCCGATTGAAGCTAACTTTTCAGATAAAAACTGGGCATTTGTATTTGCAATTTGTCCAAGTAATAATTCAGTTCCAACCGCAATAATCTCAGCATTCATCCCAATTCCCCCATAAACTTCTATTTTGAGTTTACAAAAGCAGCTCTATTTTTCCAGAAATAATCCCATCCTGAAATAACAGTAAAGATTAATGCAATCCATATGAAGATATCCGCAACTGGAATATGGATTAAATTTAAAGGTACATCGTGTAATAAATATGCTGCAATCGCAATAATTTGTGTCCATGTCTTAATTTTTCCTAGCTGGTTTGCTGCAACTACTTCCCCTGTTCCAGCAAGTACAAGACGTAAACCAGTTACCGCAAACTCACGACTGATAATTACAATAACAATCCAAGCCGGTACATATTGCATCTCTACCAATGTAATAAGTGCTGCCGAAACAAGTAATTTATCAGCTAACGGGTCAAGAAACTTCCCTAAATTCGTTACAAGATTATATTTTCTTGCGTAATGTCCATCAATCCAATCTGTAGCTGAAGCAATGATAAAGATAAGTGCCCCCACTAAATGTTGAATCGGTAAATCAACATCACCAATTTTGTATGAACCCCAATCAAAGGGTGCTAACATAATTACCATAAAAATTGGAATTAAGAAGATTCTAGATATTGTAATTTTATTTGGTAAATTCACAGCTATTCCTCCATCATATCAAAAACATTTGTTCATCGAAAAAAAGTCATCGAAGCGATGACTGTTATTGTGCAGGTTGCTCTATCCCTTGGTTTTTTATCACCAATCTTTGGTGAAGTTCTTTTTCTGGATCCAATGGATAAGCGACCACTTGGCCATTCAGTTTAACTTCAACATTCGTTGCATTTCCAATATTAAGTCGCACTTCTTTTAATGTTGATACATCACGTTTTTCTATTTGGCCCTCTTGTACTGTAGCGTTTAGAATCACATTCCCAGCATCATCTTTAACATCTACATAACTCGCACCTTTACCCGATAATTCCAGTTCTAATGTTTTATTATTATGAATTTCCAAAGTAGATACCTTTCCAGTTGTTCCAACTACTTTCACTTCTTGCTGTCCAGTTGGTTGTGCTGGTTGCTCCTCTTTCTTTGGTTCTTCTTTCTTTGGTTCCTCTTTTTTTGGCTCTTCCGCTTTCACTTCATCTTTCTTCGTATCTAACGGAGAATCTTTCGCTTTTTGAACTTCAATTTTCTCACTTTGAGCACTCGGAACTTTTTCATCATCTTTTCCAGTTAACGCTTGAAACACAAACCAGATTACCACTCCAACTGCGATTACTAACAGCGCAACTAAGATTTTCGGCATGTGATCTGCAATTGGCCATGATGAAGATTTTTGCATTGTTTCTTGTGTTTTTTGTCCCGTTGATACTTGTGGAACTTCACGCTTTTCAGATTGTGGTATCGTACTCTGATGTTCTACGAGCAGTTCCTCTCCATTTAATCCAACCGCATCTGCGTATTGTTTAATGAATGCACGCGCATAAAAAGCTCCTGGCAATACATCATAATTGCCTTCTTCAATTGCCACTAAATGGCGTTTTTGAATTTTTGTAATCTCATGCAGCTGATCAATAGACAAGCCTTTCGCTTCTCTTGCTTCTTTCAGCTTTTGTCCCAATTCCGTCACTACTAACACCTCAATATTTCTTTAAAAGTCAAACATAGAGAAATTATTTTGCGTACCTTGCTCAATTTCATCTACTAAATTATATTGAATTTCTTCATCATAATCGTTACGCAACTCGATAATATAATCAAAATCATCCAATGTGTATTCTGACTGACTCACAAATACATCAGGATGTTCCACAACTTTCGTTGCAGGCAATCTCATAATTTCACGAACGAGCTGCCAATGTCTTTCGTTAGCACGCTTCGTTGACACAATTCCATCTAGGATGAAAATATTGTCATCGCTATACTCATCTTCAATTAATTGACTACGAACAGTTTGCTTAATAAGAGTAGATGATACAAATAACCACCTTTTATTTGCACAAACACTTGCAGCAACAATGGATTCTGTTTTTCCGACACGAGGCATTCCGCGTATCCCAATTAGTTTATGGCCTTCTTTTTTCATAATTTCTGCCATAAAGTCTACAAGTAAGCCTAATTCATCACGCACAAATCGAAATGTTTTCTTATCATCTGCATCTCGTTGTATGTACCTACCATGTCTAACCGCTAGCTTATCTCTTAGCTTGGGCGGACGATATTTCGTTACCGTTATGTTATCCATCGTATTTAAAATTGATTCAAGTCTAGAGATTTGCTCTTGATTATCACACATAAGAAGTAACCCACGTCGTGCATTATCTACACCATTAATTGTGACAATATTAATGCCGAGCATACCGATTAACGAAGAAACGTCACCAAGCAAGCCAGGTCGGTTTTTATGTATTTCATATTCAAAATACCATTCAATCATCCAAGATCACTCCCCTTGCTTACTTTACACCTACGTACTATATTATATGATTTCACCTTAATAGGGAAGCTAAATGTATAATCTACCCTGTGTAATTATTATACAAAAAAAGTAGAGAGGAGAATCTCCTCTCTACTTTTACTTATGTTGTACGAACTTAACCATTAAATTTGCAATTGTATGTTGCTCCTGTTCATCAGCAACTTTCCAAAGCTCAGCTAATAATTTCTCTTGGTCATTGCGTCCTTCTACCTCATTAGCAAGATAGTCGCCAACACGAAACGCCATATCTGATACCGCACCGCCATCTAAACCTTTGTCTTGCGCTTGCTCTAAACGTTCTCCTAAAAAGCTCTTCCACTGATCAAAATTATCTAATACTGACATAATTAAGCACCTCACTATTGAGTAATAAAATCATCCTTAATTTGTGCAACTATTCATTTTTTATGTAAGAATTTTTTAGCAGTGCCAACCGCCATTCACTCCGATAATTTGTCCAGTTATGTAAGACGCTCCTGGTGATACGAGGAATGAAACTGTTTTCGCTACTTCTTCTGGTAATCCTATTCTACCTAATGGTATATCTTCAGCAATTCCCATTTTATCTTCTTCAGAAAAAACACTTAACATTTCCGTTTCAATTGCTCCTGGTGCTACTGCATTCACACGTAATCCACTTAAAGAAACTTCTTTCGCTAAAGCTTTCACATATGAATTTTGTGCCCCTTTTACCATTGAATAAAGCACTTCACAAGAAGCCCCTATTTGTCCCCATATAGATGAAACAATTACAATATTACCACTTCTTCTCCCGATCATAGGCGGAAGTGCCATAGAAAGTAATTTATATACGTTCTTCACTTGAAGTTCTACCATATAATCCAATTCATCGTTTGTTACATCTGTTACTAGTCCAAAAATACTCTTCCCAGCTGCGTATACAATAACATCAATAGGATGTTCAATTTGTCCCCACAATTGCTCTGCTCCATCACTAGAAGCTAAATTCGCTTGAACAGGGATAACTTCTCCCCATGCCTTCTGCAATTCCAATACCTTTTCTTCACTGTTATTGTAATGAACATAAACTGTATATCCATCTTGAATTAATTGTTTCGAAATAGCAGAGCCAATTCCTCCGCTCCCTCCAGTTACTAACGCATACTTTTTCATAAAGTCCCTCTCTTATCTCTACAAGTTCAATTTTCACATAACTAAATAATACCCTCATCTTACAATTTTTCAATGATAAGATGAGGGTATCTTTTTAATTTTATTTTTTCGGTAACACCTGACAAATACTCATTTTGTCTTCTGATAACAATAATTTCGCTACTTCTTGTAAGTCTTGAACGGTTAGTCCTTCTAATACAGTCAATGCGTCAAATAGGCTAGATTCATTAAACGCGTATCGTGTAAATTGATTTGCAATATATTCTGGTGAATTCAACGAGCGTAAAAAACCACCAATTTTCTTTTTCTTCACTCGTTCTAATGCCGCCGCATCTAATTGATCATAATCTGTTTTTAATAAAATATCTTTTAAACGATTTGCCAATTCATCAGGTTGTTTCGTATCACCGCCAACCATTGCAAAACCGAAGTTATTTTCTTCTGTATAGTCATACGAGAATGAATCATCAATAAGCCCTTCATTATATAAAGTTTCGTAATGAACAGAACTTTTCCCAAATAAATAATCTAAGAGTAACGTAAGCGCAATTTCTTGTTTTAAAAGCGCTTGCCCCTTTTCCTTTAAATTAGTCGCTTTAATACCAACTAAACATTTCGGTGTTTGCACAGGCATTGAAATAATTTTTTTCTTTTCATTTACCTCATTTGGTTCTTCTTCAAATGAACGCACAATTTCTGGCTGGTTTTTATAATCTTTTTTCGCTTGAT
Source organism: Bacillus sp. PK3-067 (assembly GCF_056738645.1). Taxonomy (NCBI): domain Bacteria; kingdom Bacillati; phylum Bacillota; class Bacilli; order Caryophanales; family Bacillaceae; genus Bacillus; species Bacillus sp. PK3-067. The sequence goes on from NZ_CP096490.1 coordinate 3,775,608, forward strand.
TTTCACGTACTAAATCCATTGTTTTCTCTGGATCAATTGCACCCACAACAAATAATAACATATTGCTCGGATGATAAAATGTTTCATAACATTCATACAATAAATCTTTCGTAATTTTACTAATAGATTCGATTGTCCCTGCAATATCAATTTTAATTGGGTGTTTTACAAACAAGCTATCAATTAACCCGAAGTACAAACGCCAATCTGGGTTATCTTGATACATTTGAATTTCTTGCCCAATTATCCCCTTCTCTTTTTCAACCGTTTTTTCAGAGAAATAAGGCTCTTGCACGAAGTTTAGCAATGTATTTAAATTTTGTTCTACGTTTGAAGTACATGAAAAAAGGTAAGCTGTTCGTGTAAAGGATGTAAAAGCATTTGCCGATGCTCCTTGTTTACTAAACAATTGGAAAGCATCGTGATCTTCTTTTTCAAATAATTTATGCTCAAGAAAATGTGCAATTCCATCAGGCACACGAATCATTTCTTCTTTCCCTAATGGTACAAATGTATTATCTACAGAACCATATTTCGTCGTAAACGTCGCAAATGTTTTATTAAATCCTTGTTTCGGTAAAACATATACATCTAATCCATTAGGAAGTTTTTCATAATAGAGTGTTTCTTTTAATTGCTCATAAACAATTTTCTCCATTTACTCTCCCTCCGTTCCTTGTAAAAAGTAAATTGTATCTAGTTCAATATTTTTAGCAACTTTTACAATTTCTTCTTTCGTCACACTTTCTATACCTGTAAGCCATTCTTCAACTGGACGTGTACGATCTGAAATAATACCATGATATAGCATTTCTACAAAGCCACGTGGTGTATCAATTGCCTCTAATATTTGATTTTGGATGACACTTTTTGTTTGATGTATTTCTTCTTCAGAAAACTCTCCGTTTTGCATCGCAAGCATTTGTTCTTTAATAATCTCAACTGCTTTTTCATAATTTTTCGCTTCGATTCCTGACATAACAAATAATAAACCTTTATGACTTTCAAAGCGCGATGCTGCATAGTACGCTAAACTATTTTTTTCACGCACATTTACGAATAACTTCGAATGAGAAAAGCCACCAAACAATCCATTGAACAATTGCAATGCAAAATAATCTTCATCTTTATATGTGACAAATGTACGATAACCGATGTGTAATTTACTTTGTTTTAATTCTTGTTTTTCAACAACTTCTTTTTCTTCATTATTTCGTCTATGAAGGAGTACATTTCTTTCTCTCACTGGACGAGTTGAAATAGAAAAATACTTACTTACAAGATCAACGGCGTTTTCTGAAATATCACCAATAATATATAGATCCATTTCATCTTCCGCTAACACCTTTTGATAATATTGATACAAACTTTCATTTGTAATAGACATAACACTCTCTTTTTTTCCATTTGCACTTAAACGATACGGTTCTACTTTGCACATTTCTTCAATTAAACGCTCGTTTGCATAACGCATTTTATCATCATAAGTAGCTTCAATTCTCTGTAACAGTGCTCTTTTTTCACTTTCTACGATAGAAGATAGGAAACCGTTCCCCTCCGTTGCTGGATGTAACACAATATCTGACAACATAGAAAGCGCTTTTTCAAATAACGGTGGTGCATCATGTAAATAAACTTCATTTGCAATGTCTACATAAATGGAGATAATATGGTCTTCCCCTTTTTTACTTACATCTACCGCTAAAGAAGATCCGTATAATTCTTCTAAATATTGACGAAGACGAATTACAGAAGGTAATTTTTCTGTCGCACTTTGCAATACGTATGGCAATAGGGCACGCTCTGTCACCGTCTCCTCATTTAAAGGCGCTTTAAAACGAAATACAAAGGTATTCGTTTTATATTTATCAGTCGGAATAATATGTACGCGCAAACCACCTAACTCATGTAGTTGTTGTTCCATTAGTTTCATTTATAGCCCTCCTTTACGTATATAGGAATATTCCTCTTCAATATACAGTTTTTAGAAATAAAAAATCAACTTTTCTCCCTTATTATGCTTACATATGATTCTTTCTAAAAACTTTAATATGTAAGGAACATAGTAAAATTCCGTATTAAATATATTCTATGTAAAAAAGCCCACACTAATGTGCGAGCTTTTTTATACTTATAAAATACTTATCGTTTTCCTTTTTCATAAGGAGTTCCTAAAGCTTTCGGAGCTTCAGAACGACCTACAAAACCGACAAGCGCTAATATTGTGAATATATATGGTAATATCGTTAATAAAACACTTGGAATTTGATCTAATACAGGGATTGTTCCGCCCGTTACACTTAGAGATTGCGCAAAACCAAAGAATAGAGCTGCACCTAGTGCGCCTAGTGGATTCCACTTTCCAAAAATCATAGCAGCTAAAGCTAAGAAACCTTGTCCTGTAATAGTTGCCCCTGAGAAGTTATTAGAAATTGACATTGCAAAAATCGCTCCACCAATTCCAGCAAACACTCCTGAAATACAGACTCCAATATAGCGCATTTTATATACGTTAATCCCCATCGTATCCGCTGCCATTGGGTGTTCACCAACAGCACGTAGACGAAGACCGAACGGTGTTTTATAAATAACATACCAAACAACGAATGCTAAAATAATGGCAATATATGACGTTATTGGTACGTTCGAGAAAAATATTTTCCCTAAAACCGGAATATCCGAAAGGCCTGGAATATCAATCTTTTCAATACGATACTGAATAAAGTCAGTCTGCCCTTTATCAAAAATCTTCTTAATTGCAAATACTGTTAAACCAAGAGATAAGAAGTTAATGGCTACACCACTTACAACTTGATCTGCTCGGAATGTAATAGAAGCTACCGCATGAAGTAATGCAAATAACCCACTACCAATTGCCGCAAATAGTAACGCAATCCACGGAGTCATCGTTCCCCAAGTATCACCCATTAATAAGTTTGTAACGACTCCAATAAATGCACCAAATAGCATTAGTCCTTCTAATCCGATGTTTACAACACCCGATCGTTCACTAAATACACCACCTAGTGCTGTGAAAATGATAGGTGCCGATGTATATAACGTACCCGTCACAAGAATGGCTAATATATCTAAAAAGCTCATTTATTTCCCCTCCTTGCTCATGCGTGTAAGCGCCCATCTTAACACATAACTACATGCAACAAAGAAGATGATACATGCAATAATTACATTAATAAGCTCTGACGGTACATCTGCCTCAAAGTTCATTTGAGGGGAAGCACTTTTCAAACCACCAAATAATAAAGCTGAAAGGATTATACCAAACGGATTATTCCCTCCAAGTAATGCTACGGCAATCCCATCAAATCCTACTCCTGTAAACGAAGACATCGCTGTCATACTCTGGAATGTCCCTAACCCTTCCATCGCTCCACCAATCCCCGCAAATGCACCAGCAATTGTCATGGAGAATACTACATTACGAGAAACTTTCATACCTGCATATTGAGAAGCATGCTGATTAAATCCTACTGACTTTAATTCGTAACCTAAAGTTGTTCGATCTAATAAGAACCACATTAAAATAGCGATTAAAATTGCTACAATAATTCCCGAGTGTAGACGTGAACCATCAGTAATAGAAGCAAGCCAGTCTGAAGATAGTGACGCACTCTCTTTAATATCATACGTTTTGTCATTACCCGCATGTAAGAAACGCTTAATGATGTCATACGTTACATACAAAGCGATATAGTTCATCATAATAGTTACAATAACTTCATTCACTTGAAACTTCCCTTTTAAATATCCCGGAATGAAGCCCCAAATTCCGCCCACCAATGCTGCAAATAAAATAGATAATGGAATATGAAGGAAAGCTGGTAGTGAGACTGCATAACCGAACCAAACCGCTGCAAGCCAACCAACTAACAATTGACCCTCTACCCCGATATTAAATAAACCTGTACGAAATGCAAACGCCACCGATAAGCCAGCAAGAATAAGCGGTATCATTGTACGAAGCGTTTCACCAATCGCACTTGCGCTGCCGAACATTCCTGTCCAAAGTGCACTATAACCAACAATTGGATCATAGCCACTAACTAGCATTACAATCGCTCCTACAAGTAAGCCGAAAATAACGGATAGTACTGGGACTAAAATATTTATCGTTCGTTCTGTTAAAAGCTTTTTAGCCATTTGTACCCACCTGCTCCTTCTTTGTTCCTCCAGCCATTAACAATCCAAGCTGTTGTTCATTCGTTTCTTTCGCATCAACTATTGCTACAATTTCCCCTTCATAAATAACAGCAATTCGATCGCTAACATTTAAGATTTCATCTAACTCTAATGATAAAAGTAATACACCTTTTCCTTTATCCCTTTGCTCTATTAATCTCTTATGAATAAATTCAATTGCTCCTACATCTAAACCACGTGTTGGCTGTGCCGCAATTAATAAATCTGGATTTCGGTCTACTTCACGTGCAATAATTGCTTTTTGTTGATTCCCCCCAGATAGAGCGCGTGCTAACGTTTGCTCACTAGGTGTACGCACATCAAACTGTTCAATAAGAGCCTTTGCTTTTTCTGTAATTTTGCTGAAATTTAAAATCCCTTTCTTTGAAAATGGATTTTTATAATACGTTTGCAGAACTATATTATCTCTAACAGAAAAATCAAGAACGAGTCCGTGTTTATGACGATCTTCTGGAATATGACCAATTCCTTCTTCTGTTATTCTTCTAACAGGCCAATTTGTTATTTCTTTTCCTTTAATTGCAATAGAACCTGACTCAACTTTTCGTAAACCAGTAATTGCTTCTATTAATTCACTTTGTCCGTTTCCATCAATCCCTGCAATCCCAACAATTTCCCCCGCACGAACAGTTAAGTCAAGGCCTTTTACAGCAGGTAGTTGACGTGCATCGTGAACAACAAGGTTTGCAATTGAAAGTACCTCTTCTTTTGGCTTCGCGTCTATTTTTTCTGTTTTAAAATTCACTTGACGTCCGACCATTAATTCTGCAAGTTTATTTTCATCCGTATTTGCAACGTCAACCGTTCCAATCCCTTTTCCTTTACGAATAATCGTACAACGATCGCAAACTTCCATAATTTCTTTCAACTTATGTGTAATAAGAACAATAGATTTTCCTTCTTGCACAAGCTTTTTCATAATTTGAATTAGCTCATGAATTTCTTGCGGTGTTAACACAGCTGTTGGTTCATCAAATATTAAAATTTCTGCACCGCGGTAAAGAGTTTTCAAAATCTCAACACGCTGCTGCATACCAACTGAAATATCCTGTATTTTCGCATATGGATCTACAGATAAACCGTATTGTTCAGACAGTTTTTGAATTTCTTTAGCAGCTTCCTCAACAGCAATTTTCCCTTTTTTCTTCGGTTCATTTCCGAGAATAATATTCTCTGTAACTGTAAAATTATGAACAAGCATAAAGTGTTGATGGACCATTCCAATACCAAGGTCATTTGCTATATTCGGATTTGTGATTTTTACAGGTTTACCTTTAATTTTAATTTCACCCTGCTCTGGTTGGTACAAACCAAATAGTACATTCATCAATGTGGATTTCCCTGCACCATTTTCTCCAAGTAAAGCATGTATCTCACCCTGCTTTACTTGCAGCGTAATATCATCATTCGCTACAATGCCTGGGAATACTTTCGTAATGTTATTCATCTCAATTACGTATTCCATTGTGTTCCTCCTTTTAACAGGGAACATTCCCTATTACACTATTAACTTATTAAGCAATTCGGAAGTTTTATACATACAAAGGTTAGTTCTATGAACTAACCTTTGCTATTTCTCTATTTATTTTTTTAGAGAAGCTTCATATTCTTTATACTCTTTATCTGTAGCTGGCACTTTAATTTCACCGGCTGTAATTTTCTTTTCAAGCTCTTCTACTTTTGTTAAAATTTCAGGGTTAACTTTTTTCACGTTATCAGTTGTTTTTGAAATACCAATACCGTCATCTTTTAAGCCAAACTCTTCAATTTTCCCGCCTTTTAAATTCCCATCTTTTGCTTCTTTAGCTACTTTTTCTACTGCTACATCAACACGTTTAATCATTGAAGTTAATGTTACATTTTCAGGCATACCTTCTTGATGTTGGTCACGGTCAACACCGATTACCCAAACATTTTCACCTTTTTTCTTACGGTTTTTCGCTTCTGTGAACACACCGTTACCTGTACCACCAGCAGCATGATAAATTACGTCTACGCCTTGACCATACATTGCTGAAGCAAGAACTGTACCTTTTTCAGGCTTATCGAATGCTTCTGCATATTCAGATACGATTTCAATGTTTGGATTTACTGCCTTTGCACCAGCTTTAAATCCATTTTCAAATTTACTAATTAAATCACTTTTCATTCCACCAACAAATCCTACTTTATTCGATTTTGTTGACATAGCTGCTACCGCACCTACAAGGAATGATCCTTCATGATCTTTAAACGTAATACTCGTTACGTTCGGTGCATCTACAACAGTATCTACGATTGCAAATTGTTGTTTTGAAGATTCTTTTGCTACTTCTTTAATTGCACCTTCTAATTTATAACCAATTCCGAATGTTAAATCATATTTATCTTTTGAGAATTTTTTTAAATTCGGAATATAATCAGCTTCTTTTTCAGACTGAAGGTAACGATAATTTGTCTTTTCTTTTAAACCATTATCTTTACCAAACTTTTGTAACCCTTCCCAAGAAGATTGGTTAAATGACTTATCATCAACGCCCCCAACATCCGTTACGAGACCAACCTTGAAGTCTTTATTGTCTTTCGTGTCTTTCTTGTCACTGCTCGCCTTATCCGAGTTACCACATGCACCTAAAACTGTACTTGCTGCTAAAGTTAATGATAATAAAAGGCCTGCTTTTTTCTTCATACTAGAAACCCCTCCAAAAATGATATATATTTATTTATTCTTACGCTGCTGTTCCTTACTTCTTGCTGTCACCTCCCTAAAAAGGAATTTACCTACATACGCTTTCTTAATACGTGGAAGCTAAATTTATCAGCTCTAAAGTAATTGATAGAATATAAGATTGGCTCATCATTTTGATCATAGTGCATTTGTTTTAATACAAGCAGTGCTGTTTCAGGCTCACATTCTAAAATTGGTGAGATTTTAGGGTGATAGCCAATTGGCTCAATGTGAGCAACCGCATATGTTATGCGCTTATGCGTGTTATTATGTATCACCGTTAATAATGATTCCTCATTGTAACCCGATAAGTCTGGCAATATTTCTTTTGCAAGTTTATCGATACAATACACAACAGGTTCCCCATCTGCTGTACGCACGCGTTCAATCATCACTGCATTAAAACCATCTTCACTATTAAACTTCTCTTTTTCCTCTTCTGTTAAAGTTGTAGTAGATGATGATAAAAAGATTGTTCCTGGTGTTTTCCCCACACTAGAAATCATATCTGTAATACTAGAAAGTTGTTCTATTCCAGAAGAAAATAATGGCTTTGCATTTACAAATGTCCCTACACCATGTCTACGAATGACAACATTTTCTTCTTCTAAAATACGCAACGCTTCCCTTAAAGTCGCTCTACTTACGCCAAGTTCTTTCGCTAAATCAAACTCTGATGGTAACTTTTGTCGTTCTTTATAAGCGCCATCTTTAATTTTTTCTTTGATGTGATCAATCACCCGTAGATATAGGTGACGACTATCAGATTTTACTGACATAAGACTCCCCCGCATTTCAATTATTCGACCTCTGATGTAAGACTTCTTTTCTCTTTTTTCAACTTACAACATAGTACAAATGACTAAACACCAAAATAAGTGTAATTGTCGAATAAATAATAATAATTTTTTAAAATAAAATTTTCACTCTTTATTGCATAAAAAAAACTTTGCACCATAAACATTCCTCATTTCGAGAAAAAGTTCGGCACAAAGATCCTTTACATCCTTTGTTACACACTTTTCCCCTCATAGTCTAGCAATTCATGGTTGCCAGGTAGAAACTTATGGACCTTATCTCCAAGATTATATGAGGCAGTGATTCTTTTCGAAGTAATCTTACCACTTGCTCTCATACGTGTCAACAAAATCTAACATTTTTCTGCATTAAATATCGAACATTTACATAAAACATACTCAAAGTATTCGTATTCTAAAGGGCACCCCTAAATGTAAGCCCTTTCTTTATCGCTGAGTATAGTATATAACAAAAACACTATATAAAAAAGCCTAATTGTAAAAACAATTAGGCTTTTTTTAAGAACTTTTTTCTTGTACATCATTAATGAGTACTTCTCTCGGTTTACTCCCTTCATACGGACCTACTACACCATTCATTTCCATTGCATCAATTAGGCGAGCAGCTCGCGTATAACCTACTCTAAACCTACGTTGTAACATAGAAACAGATGCTGTTTGCATTTCCACTACAAGTTGAACCGCTTCATCATATAATTCATCTTCTACTTCCTGCTTCGTATCAGGAACATCTTGCGGAATCATATCTTCTTGATATTGTGCTTTTTGCTGTCCAATAACATATTCTACAACTCTCTCAACTTCATCATCTGATAAAAATGCGCCTTGTACACGTACAGGTTTCGATGCACCAATTGGTATAAACAGCATGTCTCCACGACCTAGTAGCTTCTCTGCACCACCACCGTCAAGAATTGTACGAGAATCTGTTTGAGAAGATACAGCGAATGCAATACGTGATGGAATATTTGCTTTAATAACACCTGTAATAACGTCAACTGACGGACGTTGCGTTGCAATAATTAAATGAATACCAGCAGCACGAGCCATTTGCGCTAGACGCATAATCGCATCCTCTACATCAGACGAAGCAACCATCATTAAATCTGCTAACTCGTCCACAATTACTACAATATAAGGTAATTCGGGTTGTTTCGCTTCTGATTGACTATTATGCTCTTTTATATAATCGTTGTATCCTTCAATGTTACGTGTACCACTATGAGCAAACAATTCATAACGACGTTCCATTTCACTCACAACTTTTTTCAATGCTTGCGATGCTTTTTTCGGATCAGTTACAACTGGCGTTAACAAATGAGGCACACCGTTATATACATTTAGCTCTACCATTTTCGGGTCAATCATCATTAATTTTACTTCATGTGGTTTTGCACGCATTAAAATACTAACAATAATACCGTTAATACATACACTTTTCCCGCTACCTGTCGCACCAGCTACGAGTAAATGAGGCATTTTATTTAGCCGGGCTAATACAGCTTCACCTGTAATATCTCGGCCAAGACCAATTAACAACTTCTCTTCCGGATGATTATTAGCCTTAGAGTCAAGAACTTCCCTCAGCGTTACCATCGAAACTTCTGAGTTTGGAACTTCGATCCCTACAGCTGATTTCCCGGGAATTGGCGCTTCAATACGAATGTCCTTTGCAGCTAAAGCAAGGGCTAAATCATCACTTAAACTGACAATTTTGCTTACCTTTACCCCCATATCAGGATACACTTCATATTTTGTAACTGCAGGACCTCTATGCACTTTTGTTACTTTCGCTTTCACTCCGAAACTTTGGAATGTACGTTCTAATTTACGAGCATTCTCATAAATTTCCGCATTTTCATTTGTAACTTGCTTATTCTTTGGAAATTTTAATATATCAAGTGAAGGAAGCTTGTAATCTTTATTTTCTACATTTGAAAATTGAATAGGAGGTGCTTGCGCTTCACTCTCTAACGATTCAACAATTTTTTCTCCACGCTTTTTCTTTGGTTCTTCAATTGGCGGAGTCTCTTCAATAAACGGTGAAGTGATCAACTCTTCTTGCTCTACTTCGATTCGTTTATCCTCTTCTTCATTTACAGGATAATTCTCAGTGAAATTCGAAATAATCGGAGGATCAATTGAGATTTCTTCCATCGGCTCAATAATTTCTTCTTGTTCTGCAGCACGTTTGCTTCTTGTGCTTCTTGTTGTTTTTTTCTTTTCTGTTTGTTCAGCCGTTCTTTTGGCTCTCCAATCTTTATAATCCCCTTGCATCACTTGAAACTGACTTCTAAGAATTCTACCAACTGGAGCTAACACTTCTCCAATATGCTTATTTGTTATACAAAGTATACCGAGAATAACTAGAATAATACCAATGATATAAGCTCCTACTTCGTCAAATAAGAAGTAACATGTTGCGAACATAAGCGCACCAAACATACCACCACCTAAATGAACGCTATCTGGCCCCTTTTTCATTTCAAGAAAGAAGTTATCTTTCGTACTCACAATAACAGAAGTATTTTGCACTGCTCCATCTTTTGTAAGAAGGTTAAATAATGTAATATGACTAAACATTAATATCGCCAATACAATTAAATAAAATCCAATTAATCGTTTATTTAAAAGGTTCGGCCATCCGCGTTTTATAACAAAGGAAACCGATAAAGCTATTACACCTAACACACCAATTATGTACCACTCACCAAAGAAGAAGCGAAAAAATAACACAAACGATTTCCCTACAACGCCTAGCTGTAAAATCGTAATGATTGAAAGTGCAAAAAGAGTTAAACCGACGATTTCATAATACAAAGTTGGCTTTATCGTACGTCTTGCCTTTGCCTTCGTCCCTCTTTGCTTTTGTTTTGCCATTTCTTCACCTCGTGTTCTACATATAAGTAAAGCTCCCTTCAAAACGCTCTATTTATATGTCTGTTTTCTCTATTTTTCTGGTCTTTATATCTTCTATTTTTACACTTCTTGTAAAATGCTAAATAAACAGAAGAAAGCAGCCTACTCATGGCTGCTCAACCGTCTTGTTTTTTATATTATACCATAGCTTCTAAACAAAATCCTTCTTTTTGCTAAAAGGTTATTTTCTGACCGGGCTCAAACTCTAAATAGTGAAGTGGGTCCGTACTTAGCACACGTACAATAGAATAACATCCATGTTCCTCTTCAGAAACCATTAATTCCACACCATTTATATTTACAACTTTTTGACTTTCACATTGTGAATAATCGACCGGATACACAAGTTGCTCTGGCATAATTGTATATAAAATCATTGTAGCATTGTCCCTTCTGTACTATCTTCCGCACGAACATCTATTAATTCGTTTAATTTTCGAATCGCATTTCCAATACCGCCGACATCATCTATAAGACCGTACTTTACTGCATCCCCACCAATTACATTCGTCCCAATATCTCGCGTTAAATTTCCTTTCGCAAACATAAGCTCTTTAAAACGATCTTCTGTTACTTTCGAGTGCTTCGTCACAAAACGAATGACTCTTTCTTGCATCTTATCCAAATACTCAAATGTTTGTGGCACACCTATGACAAGACCTGTTAAACGAATTGGATGAATTGTCATCGTCGCAGTTTCCGCAATAAACGAATAGTCAGTAGAAACAGCAATCGGTACACCGATGGAATGTCCCCCACCTAAAACTAGAGATACTGTTGGTTTTGAAAGTGAAGCTACCATTTCAGAAATTGCTAGCCCAGCTTCAACGTCACCTCCAACTGTATTTAATATTAAAAGCAAACCTTCAATTTTTGGATTTTGTTCAATCGCAACAATTTGCGGAATGATATGCTCATATTTTGTTGTTTTATTTTGCGGTGGTAATTGAACATGACCTTCCACTTGTCCGATAATCGTTAAACAATGAATACGTGATTCATTCATCTGTGGTACATTTGTCTGTCCAAGCTGTTGAATTTTTTCAACTATTGAAGCCTCTTTTCCAGCTTCTTTTGGCTCAGCTTCTTTTTCTTCATTTGTATATCGATCACGTTCTGTCATTTCGCATCCCCTTTCACTCGTATATAACTATTATTTCTTAAGTTATAAATTTCATTCGATAGGGTTAAAAAGAAAAAAGATCACCCATAAGGGTGATCTTTTTATACTTCCATAATAATCGGTAAAATCATAGGTTTTCTCTTTGTCTCTTCGTACAAGAACTGTCCTAATAATTCACGAATATTTTGTTTTAACATTGACCATTCAATTGAATATTCTTTAATTGACTGCTCAACAATCATACGTACAATCTCTGTAGATCGTTCAATTAACGCTTCTGATTCACGAACATATACGAAACCACGTGAAATGATTTCTGGGCCAGAGATAATTTTCTTTTCATCTTTACCAAGCGTTACAACAACTACTAGTATTCCATCTTGAGATAACATCTTTCTATCTCGAAGAACGATATTACCAACGTCACCTACACCTAATCCATCAATTAAAACATTACCAGCTTGTACTTTACCGACTAAGTTTGCTTCATCGTCACCAAAAGCAATTACATCGCCTTTTTCTACGATAAAGATATTTTCTCTTGTAATACCTACATCTTCAGCTAAATATGCATGTGCTTTTTGCATACGGAACTCACCATGTACGGGTACAAAGTACTTTGGTTTCATTAAATTTAACATTAATTTTAATTCTTCTTGGCTACCGTGACCTGACACGTGAACTTTTCGTTCGCCGTAATAAACAACTTCAGCTCCAGCTCTAAATAACAAATCAATAATTTTTGATACAGATATTTCATTACCCGGAATTGGCGAAGCAGCAATGATAACAGTATCACCTTTACGAATTGAAATTTGTTTATGCGCTTGTTTTGCCATTCTAGATAGAGCAGCCATCGGTTCACCTTGACTACCTGTCGTTAAAATAGCTACCTTTTTCTCTGGGAAGTTGTCTACTTCTTGTAATGAAATAACCATACCTTCTGGAACATCTAAATAACCAAGACGTCTTGCAATGTCTACTACTTTCACCATACTACGTCCTACTACTGCTACTTTTCGCCCTGTTTCAGCAGCTGCATCAAATACTTGTTGAATACGATGTACATTCGATGCAAATGAAGCAACGATAATGCGACCTTCTGCGCCGTAGAACACTTTAGAGATTTCTACACCAACTTCTTTTTCTGAACCTGTATAGCCTGGGCGCTCTGCGTTTGTACTATCAGATAATAAGCAAAGTACGCCTTCATTTCCGATTTGTGCCATTTTACCAAGGTCTGCTCCACTATTTCCAATTGGAGTTTGATCGAATTTAAAGTCTCCCGTATATACGACTGCACCTTTTGATGTATGGAAACAAACGCCAACAGAATCCGGAATACTATGTGTCGTTCCGAAGAATGACACCGTTGTAGTGTTAAATTCTACTGTTGAATTTGAATCGATTGTTTTTAGGTCTACACGGCCTAACATGCCCGCTTCACCAAGTTTTTCTTGTATAAGTCCTACTGTTAATTTCGTTGCATAGACTGGAATAGATAATTTACGAAGTACATACACAATTCCACCAATATGATCTTCATGACCGTGAGTAATAAATAAACCTTTTACTCGCTCTTGATTTTCCACTAAATATGTAATATCAGGAATAACGATATCAATTCCAAACATTTCATCTCCCGGGAACATTAACCCTGCATCTACGATAAAGATTTCAGAATCAATTTCAACACAGTACATGTTTTTCCCGATTTCACCTACTCCACCAAGAGCAAATACTTTAACAGACTCATTCTCTTTTCTCTTCATGTTGTTGCCTGGTTTAAAAATCTTGCAAACACTGATTTCACTAAAATTGCAGAGACACCAGGGGAAACTCTACAACCACCATATTTTCACCGTCCAAGACGAATGTCCTTACCGTTATGCGATATCATGTCCTTGTTTATTTTTTAAACCAGGTTTCACCTCTCTTTCATTATATAAATCAAATATCTTATTCGATATGATATGAAAATTTAATTAAATTATAATTTTTCCCAATTTTGCTAAGCATACCCGTACTAAGCTACTTAGCCATATTATACCTGATACAAGAAATAGAACACAAGTTAAATCGTGCGAAAGAAAGAGGAAAAGAACGGAATGACAACAAAAGTATCGAACGTATTTCCTTTATATTTACTCCGATTTTATACTCCATATTATTTTGAAGAACTAGCCATACATACGCTAAATTCATTTCATAATAGGGAGTTTCAAGATTTATTTTTCTAGAATCCAACAAAAACACTTACAAAATGGAGTTTTTTTATGAATTACGTCACATTTGAGGGGATTTCTCTAAAAACAGACACCGTAGTTTATTACGTTTATGCCATAATATCTATCATTTTTTGACTCAGTTAAAGGGGTACGATTATTTTCTTATACACATAATGAAGAAGCGATTAATATTCTTATAAGAACACATATAAGTAAGAAAAAGAGGAAAAGATTTGCATATAGTAAAAAATGACCTAGTTCTACACTAGGTCATTTTTTATTAACGAGGGATAGATTGCATTACAGATTGTAACGTTACTCTTTCTTCTTCTGTTAATGGAAGAAGTGGTAAACGTACAGAACCTACATCTAATCCAACCATTTGTAACGCTGTTTTTACTGGAGTTGGACTTGGCGCCATAAATAATGAATCAGTTACTCTTACAAGTAATTGATGTAATTTTTGTGCCTTCTTAAATTCTCCTGTTTGAAATGCTGTAATCATTTCTTGCATTTCGTTTCCGATAACATGAGAGGCTACCGAAACGATACCTTTCGCTCCAACTGCCATAGCTGGTAACGTTAAACCGTCATCACCGCTGTATACCGCAAAGTCGTCCGCTGTTTTTTCAATGATTTCTGTCATTGTTAACACATCGCCGCCGGCATCTTTAATAGCAACAATGTTTTCTATTTCTGATAAACGAACAACTGTATCAACGGAGATTTGTACAATAGATCGTCCTGGAACGTTATATAGCATAACCGGAAGCGGCGTGCTTTCAGCAATTGCTTTAAAATGCTGATACATTCCTTCTTGACTCGGTTTGTTATAATACGGTGCTACTAGCATTACTGCATCCACACCAACTTCTGTTGCCTTTTTAGTTAAGTCAATAGAAGCATGCGTATTATTGCTACCTGTTCCAGCGATTACGGGCACTCTTTTATCGACAACAGATACGACATGGCGATATAACGCTACTTTCTCTTCTGAAGTTAATGTAGGAGATTCTCCTGTCGTTCCTCCTACCACGATTGCTGTTGTACCGTTATCAATTAAATAATTTACCAATTTCGTTGTCTTTGCAAAATCGATATTCCCGTTTATATCAAACGGTGTTACCATCGCGGTTGCAATTGTCCCAAAATCTATCATGGTCTCACTCCTTATTGTTCCAGTTGCTTTTCTTTTGAAAGCTCAAACGCACTATGTAATGCATTTACAGCCTCCACTAAATCAGTTTCTTTTACAAGAACCCAAATTGTTGTATGACTATCTGCCGATTGCAGGATTTGAATACCTTTTTCCGCTAAAGCTGTAACGATTTTCGCAGTAACCCCTGGGTATCCTGCCATTCCAGCCCCAACGATAGATACTTTCGCACAATGTTCTGTCACAATTGGCTCATATCCAAGGTTCTGTAATAATTTAACTGCATGACTTGATACATTATCACTCACCGTATATGCTACGCCAGTAGGTGAAATATTAATTAAATCAACACTTATTCCTTCGTTCGCCATCTCTTTAAACACATGTTGTTGCAAATCATATGCCGTTTCTTTTGCAAGCACTTTAATTTGCGTTACGTTTGATACGTGGGCAATGCCTGTAACAGGACGTTCTTCTACATCACGACCTCTTGTAGCACCGTCATATGCTGAAATAAGCGTACCTTCACTATCAGAATACGTAGAACGTACACGAAGTGGCACTTTTGCATGCATCGCAATTTCAACTGCACGTGGATGAACGACTTTCGCACCTTGATAAGCCATGTTACAAATTTCGTTATACGTTACAGTTTGAAGATGACGTGCATCTTTTACAATACGAGGATCCGCAGTCATAACACCTTCTACATCAGTGAATATATCGATGTATTCAGCATGAAGTGCAACACCTAATGCTGAAGCTGAAGTATCACTACCTCCGCGTCCAAGTGTTGTCGTATCACCTTTTTTCGTTTGTCCCTGGAATCCTGTAACGACGATTACATCTACATTTTCTAACTCTTCATGTATACGATCGCAATTCATTTCAATAATCTTTGCATTCGTAAAGTCATCATTCGTTACAAAACCAGCTTGTGCACCATTTAATGCTGCTGCTTTTATACCGTTCTCATTCAACATATTAGAGAAAACAATTGCAGAGATTAACTCTCCACACGATAATAATAAATCTTGCTCACGCTTAGAAATAGTAGATTCCTCTTGATTTACAAGACTTAATAACGTATCCGTTGCATATGGTTCACCTTTACGGCCCATAGCAGATACGACAGTAACTACTTTATAACCAGCAGCTAATGATTTTTTTATATGATGAAGCGCATGCTTACGTCCATTGTCATCACGTACTGATGTGCCACCAAATTTTTGAACAATTATTTTCATATTTTGCACCTTCTCTTAGCCGTTTACACTAATTGTAATTTTACTAAGCGCTCTGCAATTTGAACAGAATTCCATGCAGCGCCTTTTAATAAGTTATCAGATACGACCCAAAGATGGAATCCTTTATCGTTATTTAAATCTTTACGGATTCTTCCAACGAATACTTCGTTTTTACCTACTGCAGTAGCTGGCATTGGATATAACTGCTCTTCTGGATTATCTTGTAGAACAATACCTTCCGCATTTGCAAGTAAGCTCTTTAATTCTGCTACTGTTACGCCTTCTTTTTCTACTTCGATGTAAACAGACTCAGAGTGTCCTGATACAACTGGTAAACGTACACATGTTGCCGCTACTTCTAATTCAGGCATATGCATAATTTTTTTCGTTTCGTTAATCATTTTCATTTCTTCAAACGTAAATCCATTATCTTGGAATTTATCAATCTGTGGAATCGCATTAAAAGCAATTGGGAAATGCTTCTTATCACCTGATACAGGAAGAACATTTGCCTTAACTTCTTCGCCATTTAAGATTGCTTGTGATTGTTCATGCAGTTCTTCAATAGCTGCCGCACCAGCACCTGATACAGCTTGATATGTGGAAACGATTACTCGTTTTAAACCATATTGCTGACGAACTGGCTCAAGAGCTACTACCATTTGAATTGTAGAACAGTTTGGATTTGCAATAATACCATTATGTTCTTTTAAGTCGTTTTCATTTACTTCAGGTACAACAAGTGGCACGTTTTCTGTCATACGGAATGCACTTGTATTATCAACAACAATCGCACCGCGTTTTGCTGCTTCTGGCGCTAATTGTTTCGATACAGATCCACCAGCACTAAATAGTGCAATATCTACTCCTTCAAAGCTTTCAGGAGTTGCCTCTTGAACTGTAAATTCTTCGCCTTTAAATACAAGTTTCTTACCTGCAGATCGTTTAGATGAAAGTAACGTTAATTTCCCGATTGGAAATTCTCGTTTCTCTAAAGTATTTAACATTTGTTCACCAACTGCGCCGGTTGCTCCAACTACAGCGACATGAAAAGTTTTTTGCTTTTCCATCACTATGCCCCTTTCTAGATACCAATCCTTCTATAACTTAGAATCAGAAGGAGTATACAATACCCCTTCTAATCTTAATAACGTTAATTTTATCATATTCTACAGTAAGAATGATGGTTTCATCAAAAATTGTCCGTTTTTTTTCGTTTTTTAATTCATATATCTGAATTTTTCTACGACAACCGGTTGCAATTGCTTCCCTTGCAGCGCTTCTAACACTGTATCTTCAAGCAACTCCATGCGAGCTACCATTGAGTTCGGTTTTTTCTCTGGTGCATCTTGCCCGAATGGGACGAAGTAGATGTTTTTTGTTGCCATTAGGCGCATGAGGTTGACGCCAACATGGTAGTGACAATATAAACATTTCTTTTCTCTTCTATTATATATTCATTTCAAATCCTGTAAATTTATTTTGTATACCATATTCTTCACAGGTACCCATAAACGAATTAGACGGTACTTTAGTAATTAAATGGAAAAGTTCTACTTTGATATTGAGTTTACTACAGCAGCATATTTACATATATATCCTTTAATTGGTATGATTTACTTGTTCGCATAAAAGGGGGGAGATTTTTGAGTTTAAATATGTATTTAGGGGAAGTACATGCCCAAACCCAAAGTATGAATGCTGTATGTACGGCTACCATTCAAGGTATGGAACAAGCGATTCAGTCGATTGACGCTTTTGCAATTGATACTGTGTTACAAGGACAAACATATAGCAGTGCAAAATCATTTTTTGTACAAACCTTTCGCCCATTAGCACAAGGAATCATTTATCTGTGTGAAGAGTTAATTCGTCAGAATGATGCTTTTCCAAGTCAATTCCAATCACAGGTCGCTTCCACGGATGTCGTTGAACAAGAGTTACTAGAACAAATTCGAGAAATTGACCGAATGAAAACAAGTATAGAAGCCATCAATCAAGCTATGCCACTCCCGGGTATGGACGCTATGGCGAATCTTTTTACTGTCATGAGGAAAAAACTGCAAGAAAAATTAGATCATCTATATGAATTTAATTATACTTCTAGTAATAATTATGATACTGCACTCCAACTAGCCACTAGCATTGCGATGGGTTTGGCGGAAGTTCAAAGTGGAAAAGGCTTTAGTCCTGCAAGTGGTACATTTAGTACGCAAGGGTTGAATATGGAGTGGATAACTTCTATCCAAGCGATTACAGAAGAAAAAAAACGTCATTCTGAAGGAAGTAGTATTATAGAAGAATCGTTGTTCGATAAATTTAAAGATACTGTTGAAAATAACGTAGAAGCGATAGATCAGTTGTACGAAAAGTTTATTCGCCAGATAGAAAACACTCCCCTTATTGGGCAATATTACAACTACAAAAAAGGGCAAAATGAAGCGGTGTTAGATGAACTTAAAGGAATATTAAACACAATTTTACATCCAATAGATAGTGTTGAGGGTGCTGTGTATGCTCTTTCTCACATCGACGAAACATTTGCTGCTGTAGAACAAGCTATTTCTGATTCGTGGAATCAAGATGTTGTAAATGGAGATTGGAATAGCAGAGCTAAATGGTATGGAAATGTAGAGATGCAAGTTAAATTAGCAATCGCTGAATTATTCGTAGGAACAAAAGGTGTAGATAAAGTTTCAACGTTAGGCAAAACCTCAAAACTTAGTGAAAGTGTAAATTTTATACATGGCACTAAAAACGTAATAACTTTAGATAAGTATAAGCAAAGCGTTGACATGTTGAATAATATTCTAATGCCAAAAAATCAATTTGCTTATACAGGAAGAAATATTGTAGACTCTTTCTCAGATAGCAATGCTCTTAAACAAGCTAAAGAAAAACTATTTACTCATCAGTTTGCTGAAAGTACAGGTGACGTTAATAAGACAACAAGCGGAGCTGACTTGGATTTTAGAAAAGTAAATATTCAAACCAATGAAATTGGAGAAACTTTAGCTACTAGAAAGGAAATTCGAGCGTATAAAAAGGAATGGGGAGAATTAGGTATAAAAGTTAATATAGATAAAAAAGGAACAATTCTTCCAAACAATGTAGAAGCAGCATTTGACTTTGTTAATGGGGATATATATTTAAAGAAAAAACCATCCGTCATAAATATGCATCATGAGGGTTTTCATGCAGAGCAGTGGTTAGATATAGGAAAAGAGCAATATATGAATCTTAGTAGGTTAGAAAGAGAAGAATATGTATTTGAACAAGTAATGAAAAATAAACATTTATTTGATAAAGCTTCTATTGACCATTCAATAGAATATATTGAAAGATTAAGATTGAAATATAAATAAAAGGAGAATTTTATATGTCTTTAGATAAGTATAAAAATATGTCTGATGAAGAGTTTAAACAATTGTCTACTGAAGAATTTCAAAATTATATAAAATTAAAGCAAGAAGATTTTTCAAGACATTATAGGAAAATAAATGAAATTACTGTAGATGTAATGTTAAAGCCTCAGGAAGCAATAGAAATTGCTAAACATTATCATAAGAAAAATAAATTAGATGGAGTAGTTAATGAAGATATCAACCAGCTTTTCTTTGATGAGGCTTATACATTTAAAATTGTGAAAGAAAATAGAAACAATGATGATATAAGACCAGCTTGGAGAATATTAGTGGATTTACCAAAAAACCCTTTTCTTATGGAGGACTATACACTAATTGTGTCTGATAGAGATAAAAAAGTAATGGGTATGCTCGATCCAAATGGGCATCCAGTATTTAAAGGCAATGAATTTACAGATGAAGATATCGAATATATTATGAGCGATGAGGATTCTAAAGATTAATTAAGGTTATACTTTAGTGGATAGTTTTATAAATAGAATAATTGTCTTTTTTAATTAGTTTTTATGCTATTTTGCTAGATTCTAAGGGCAAAGAAAGAAGAATTTAAAAGAACAAGATAAATGGAAGAAAAATTTTTATATCTCTATTTTTTATATAATGATACATTTATTAACATCAACTAGGAGGAACATTCCTTGAAAGTTGTACGCTCTATATTTAAAGGCTTTCGTTTAATAGGTTTAATTGTAAAGCCAGTACTTAAAGCATTATCTAAAAGTAAATTTTAAATCCCATAAATATTAAAATCCCCTTCTGCATATAGGTGCAGAAGGGGATTTTTTTCAAATTATTCTATTCGTTCTACAGACAGTACTCATAGATAAATAAGAAACGGTGTATATTTACCCTAACATTTATAAAGATGAAAATCAATATATAATTATCTACATATAGAACCAGATAATAATTTTGTTCATAAAACTATTCTTTTCTATGAAATATTTAGTATATGCATAGACTTCATTTGCCGTTACATAGTATCCCTTTGCTATTGTGTAATTTATATGTGGCATCATTATTAATATGCAACATTTCATATTAATACATTATATATAAATGTTGTAATTTACATTTAGCCCCTGTAAAATTTAGGGTGTAAAAACCATTATAGGAGATGTGATTATGAAGAAAATTTTAACTTCACTTATGCTAATTGGATTAATAGTATTTGGCTTTATTTTACCAAGCAATAATGCAAGTGCAGCTGAAAACTCGCCACTTGTCGACAAAGTGCAAATTACTAACATCGGAAACAATGAGTATATCGACTATGGGCAAGGTAAAAAGTATCGAGTTTATGCATATAAAAACACAACATTCAAAGGATATGCATATGACGCAAATGGACAAGCAGTACCTGCTGGTACAACTTTTTACATTTACTTCGATGGCGCACTAAATTTTGCTAAAAAAGATATTTTATGTACTGTAGGAGCAAATGGTGCATTTGAAGGTTCAGTGGAAATGCCTAGTGGTAAGGGGAATTATTCTTTCTGGGCTTCAAGATCAACACACTACTACGATATTGTGACTCTTGGTTATTACAATGGTCCTAACAAAACTAATCCGATTTCAAAAGCAAATGAAAAAACAGTGTATCATTACGCTCAGGGAGTATATCATCCATAAAAAAGAGCCAGCCTATAAGCTGGCCTTTTTTTATTTTATAGAAATATAGACGTTATAAGTCGTAATGTAGTAAGTTTTTCCTTTTAAATCGTGTTCTTTATATTGCACGGATGCTTTCGGTTTATATACTCAGTTTAGATATGATAAATTAGTAAATATAAATTAAAAGAAGCCACCCAACAGGATAGCTTTCAATGTTTATTTTTTAATGTACTCGTACCACCAGTTTCTTTCATCCATCCAAGCTGTAATCTTATCAAGCTCGCCATTAGGTAGTACTTCAGTTTGTAAGTAAGCTAAACCAGTTAATGGATCAGAGACAACCTTCCCTTTTGTTCCACGCTCATTCATAGCATTTACGACTTCCTGAACCAGTGAAATGCCAAATCCACCAGATTTAACGTATTGATAGCCACCATTAGCAACAAATTGTTCTGTTTGTTCCTCTCCTGTAAACCAATATAATGATTTACTGCCAATCAATTGGTTCAAATCACACTTACCGATACCAGGTACATTACCTGTCTCTGTGTATTGCCAAATATCGCATGGATAAGCTGGCTTATTACCGCCATAACGAGGAATCCAAACAAAGTCAGCTTTTACATTTGCCATACCAAACGGAGCATACATATGATGACCAACGTATAAACCAACTTTCTGAGCACCTAATCGACGTAGTTCATCAATAAATGCTTGTGTGCCCGCTCTCATATCATTCATTGTTTTTACTTCAACATCTGCAACCCAGACTGTCGCGCTCTTGTCTCCACGTTTCCAGAAGTCACGAGCTTCTATTCTTGCATCATTTTCAGAAACGAAACGACAGAATGCATAGTTACCAAAAGGAATACCATGTTGCTTCATGGCTTGTACATACCCTTTATACAATGGATCTACATAATTTGAACCATCTTGTACACGAGCGATGATGAAATCAATGTATTGCTTTGCTATAGGCCAGTTAATGTCACCATTCCATTTTGAAATATCAATAATTTGTCCCATTACTTAACATCTCCTCTTCTATCTTCTTGTTTTTGTTTACCGCCTAAAATCTCAACTGCATTTGTTAAAGCTTGCGGAAGCGGAATACCCATTCGTCCAGCATTTTCTAAAAGTGAAAGTAACTCATTACCCATGAAGAAGAAAATTGTTGCTTCACGAATAGCACTATTACTTCCTAACGCTGCATCTAATTGAGCTGCCGCTCCGACCAAAAGAAAAAGCACCACCTTTTTGGCGATGCCTTTGAAACCAACTTTACTTTTTAATTCTCCGTTATACCCTGCTGCAATCATGCCAGTTAAATAATCAATAACTGCCATCGTTACTAAGATTTTCAATGTTGCATCCCATCCTCCCAAGAAATACCCACAAAAGCCACCAAATGTAGCAATAAATGCTTTCATTAATACATCAATACGATCCATCTTTCCATCTCCTTATTTATAATAAAAAAAGAGAGACGCTTGTCCCTCTTTTCTCAAAAACCATTCAATTGTATTAATCCAAGTAAGTTTATTTGTCTGTTTTATCAAGATCATCCGATAATTTCTTTAAAATATCACGTGCTTCTTTCTTCTCTTCATCTGTTAATTTAGCATTCTTACTCTTTGCTTCCAACGATTTAAGTACTTCCATGTATGTACTATCTTTAGTGCATACAGTGTCTGTATAAGAGTCGCCAATAGCTACTAATGAATAATACGTTTCTTTATTCTCCTTAGGCACATGCCCTAGAATATACAAAACTCCATCTTTACCAATGCTTATAGAGTTATTTGAAGTACCACCATGGAAAATAGGAGATGACCACTCGGTCTTCCATTTCAGTGTCCCATCTGGGTTTAATGCATATAATTGTTGAGATGAATGAATATAAATCACACCATTTTTATCGATTACCGGTGAGTTAATAATAACCTGAGTACCTGTTTCATATTTCCATTTCAGTGTATAGTCTGGATTATATGCATATACACCACCGCTTTTAGCTATATAAATGGTTCCATCTTTTGAATATATTGTAGGAGCAGATTTCGAACTAATCTCATCCTGTTCCCATTGTTTCATTATATTTCCATCTTTATCTAAAACGTATATAATAGACCCACCATTTATATATAATTCGCTATTTAAACCTAAAGAAAAACCAGGATTACCTCCATTCCCCTTAATCTTTTTATTCCATAATTCTTTACCGTCTTTGTCATGAGCATATAGATAATAATTTTCACCACTTGAAGATACAGTATAAATAATTCCATCCTTTGACATAAGCATAGAATTAGTTCCCGTTGTCGTTCCTTTAAACAGTTCACTTGATACCCATTTTTTTGATCCATTTGGATTATATGCGTGTATTGTTCTCTTATCATAAGCAGCATAGCGTACATAAAGTGTACCTTCACTATCTAGAATAGGAGTATCAACATAACCATTATCTTTAGTTTGCCATTTTATTGAACCATCTGGATTTAAAGCTGTTAATTTTCCTCCTACAACATAAATAGTTCCGTCTGCCGCTATAACAGGTGAAGTGTAAATATTCGCTATACCATCTTTAACCCATTTAACTGAACCATCTTTATTAAATGCATACAGTTTTTGGTTTGCATTTCCTATATAAATCGTCCCATCACTTCCAATTGCTGGTTGACTGTAAAATGTTTGAATACCACCTTCTTTGTAAAAAACCTTATACTCCCATTTCACTTTAGGTGTTTCTGGTCCAACGTAAGGTGAATTTTTATTCCAATTCTGACCAAAAGAAAACTCAGCTTGTAAATCATACTTCCCTTGTTCAAATTGTTCACCTTGTGCGCTTGATGTTTCTGCTTTTGTCATTGAATTAGGATGCAACCCTACCATCAAAACAAACAACAACATCATTAGCATAAATTTCTTTTTCATAATATACCTCCTAAATTAACTATTAAATTATATAACAATAAAATCATATTTATTATATATTATAATTAATAATTGAAATACTTAAAAACTAATATAAACAGAAATAAAAAAAGACCAGCTAATACTGCTCCTGCTTTGTTTGCGTATTATTTTCATTAGTTGGTTTTAGTGGTTCTTGTGGTGGATAAGAACTGGTAAGCGATGTATAACACTCCATACAAATGTGCTTTTTCGCAAATCCCATATCCAGTGCGTACAGACGAGCTCCGCGTTTACATATTTCGCATCTTGTTGCAATACGGAAATATATCGTTCCATCCGTTTCCCCCCACACCTCTACTTTATTAGCACCATATAAACCGGCATTGTTTAGCATATCAAAAGGAATTCGCACAAATACTCCGTTTTCGTTTCTTTCTGAATCTACTAACCTACCAGCAAACGGAGCACCTTGCCCTGCTTGTAAGGGATAACCTTGTAAATCCTTGTAATCATCCATATATTTTCCTCCTAAACGTTAGGTAGCTTGTACCATTGTCCTCCCATTCCCATAAAATAAAACCCATAGCCTTGACCGCCATCAAAGAAACGAATGGACCCAGCTTGGCCCATTTTATTACGCCCTAAATTTATTCCCTGCGTTAGAATAGGTTGATTTATGAATACATCCTTTTCTGTACTTATATCAAAGGTCTGCCCATGAGCAGCTGGACCTATGTTGTTATTTACGCTGCCTATAGCAATTTTATTAAACGGTTGAAGACCATCGGCCCTTTCTGCTGCCGCACGATCCCAGTTATACATGCAAGCATAGTTACCACTAACCAATGTTATACCTGAAACACAAACAGCTCTACCCGCAGAAACTTGCGCATTTGCAGCTGTAACTTTAACTACAATCATATGTTCTTGTGGATTGTAATTGTTAGGAACGGTAAATGTGAAATTATACCTTCTAATTTCACCATAAAATGTAGATGGCTCTGGAAAATCTTTATATATTTCGTGCCAAATTTTATAACTCACTTCATCCAATGGCGTAACAAAACATACCTGCAATCGTGGTTTTGCAGTTGTACGCACACCGTTAATCTGTGCGGTTCGATAATGTGCTGACAATGTATAAGAGTTTCCTGGATGAATCCCGTTTTGAACCTTTGTTTCTGGATAATTATACGTGTCGACACGGACTGCATTTACCATTTGTTCATAGTTAAATATAAAAGTGTTATTTTCTATCACTACACCGTTTCCTTGTACTTTCCAAGGTAGACCATATCCAGCACCAAACCCCTGATAATTTGGGTTACCTATGTTCAATTTTGGAACACTAGAAAAATCATGATCGGCTATTAAATTTCGTTTTGGCATAACAGTTGTTTTCGTTCCCCATTCATCTTCAAAAAGGAAGTCTAACATTTTAATAGTAACGCCGTTTTTATCGATGGTAATCTTATCGCCATTAATTTTGAT
Source organism: Bacillus sp. PK3-067 (assembly GCF_056738645.1). Taxonomy (NCBI): domain Bacteria; kingdom Bacillati; phylum Bacillota; class Bacilli; order Caryophanales; family Bacillaceae; genus Bacillus; species Bacillus sp. PK3-067. The sequence goes on from NZ_CP096490.1 coordinate 3,801,473, forward strand.
AAGATTCGTATCAATACCCTTTGCGGTTAACCATCGCACCATTGTATCGGCATTAATATCCAGTTTTGCAGCATTGATTGTAATTTTCCCAGGGGACATATTGATCGCAGTGACAATGCCGTCCTTTAAAATCTGCGCTAAAATCCCTTCATCTAACACTTCTAACTTAGATTCCGTTTTCTTTACATAGGCATTATAAGTCTCATTTATAAACGTTTCTTGTTTTCCAGAGATAATTGAAACGCCTTTTTCAGTAGCACTAATACTTCTTTCTAACTCTGTAACTTTCTGATTGTATTTCTCAGTAGCTACTCTATTAGCTATATCTTCTAGCATTTTATCAACATCAGTTTGATCTTTCGGATGTAACCAAAATTCTGTAGCTATAGTGCCGCGTTGTAACATAGGTGCAGCACACCATAAACGCCCATTTCTCGTAACGTAATAACGCCATCTCACAAACGCTGCATTAGCTGGCGCTTTATCTGTACATATAGCACGAACCCATGTATGATTTACAAACTTGATATTAGTTCTAGCTGTTTTAACACGAGTTTTTTTGTCAGCCGTCCACCATTCAATTTCTATAAATGCACCGCCACTATCAATAAGTGTTTTCCCATCCGTATTGAAATAACCTGATGCAACAAAGTCCTCGTTAACCTGACACTCAATGAATTGACTTGTAAGTCCCCACCAACGATCTTGAGTCTGGCCAGTACCGGTAATTACAAATGTATTCATACCTTTGTATTTTAAATTCGTATCAACAGATCCAGTTGCTCCATTACCACTATTCCAAAACCAATATTTCTGCCCTAACTTAAAATCCGCATCACGCAATTCGTTGACAGTACCTAAACCGCCTACATAATCCTCAACGTCTTTCTTTTTCATTGTTAATTTCAATGCTTCAGAATGTTGACCTATTGTTGTAGTAGCCTCACTAAGCGTTTTTCCTTGCTCAGTTTGTGTTTCTTGTAATCTCTTAACACTTGCAGTTGTTCCTTCTGCATTCTTTTCTACAGTGTTAACACGTTCATTAAAAGAGGTTTGTGTTTTTTCTACCGTTTTAATACTTTCTTTGATTCCATTCACACTTTGCTCAATCTCAGTTGTTTTTTTCGTGAACGTTTCTTTAGAAGTAACTTCATCATTAGCAGGCTGCCATGTAGTTCTTATATTCCCCTCTTCCAATTTCGCATGATGTGAGTTTAAATTACCATCAATATTGCGTCCAGAGTAATAAAACCTAATTTGAGTTACATCCTTATCTTTTGTTTTGAATGTAACAGTTAGAGGCTCGTCCTTATAATCTACATTAATCTTTAATTGTGAGTCTGCACGTACAGATTTCCATTCTTGCTCTCCGTCTGTATAAGTTATTGCCGTTTCTACACCGAACCAAGGATTTGTATTAAGTTTAGTCATTTTCCCAGTGAATAAAAAAGAAATAGTAAACGTCTTATTTCTGTAATTAATCTTATTAGAAAGAGTCATTTGTTTACTGTCTGACCATGTTCCAGTCATATTCTGTTTGTTTAACCCGGTTTCTGAATCGCTTGCTAGATTAATTGAACCTACAGAAATGTTACTCATGTCGGTTTGTAATTGTTCAATGGTCTGCTTATTTGAAGTCGCCGTGTTCTTTATTTCATTTGTTGTTTTTGTTAAAACGTTTGTTGTTTGCTTCACATCGGCAATAGTTTGTTTTGTACCTTCAACTGTATCTTCCACTGTATTTAATTTTCCAGTGATTTCACCATCTTTTTTTGTTAATGATTCAATAGATTTAGTAAAACCCTCGTTAGTTTGTTTCATTTCAGAAACAGTTTTATTAATTTCACCTTGAGAGTTTTGTACATTTTTAATAGTTTGCGAAACTTCTTGAAGACTATTTTTAACTTCCTTGAATTGTCCATTGGTTTCGCTTTGCGCTTCTTCCACTTTTTTGTTTAATTCTTCTTTTGTGAGCTGAATATCTTTATTAACTTGTTTCAGTGTTTCTTCCTTTACTGACTCTACATCAGGAATAAGAAGCTCCCAACCTTTACCGTTCCACACTTTTAAAATACCCGGTTTACCGTTGGTAATATCTCGCCACACTGTTTTACCTACTATAAGATTATCGGACGGTGGATTTTTAGCTTCAATAATATTCACCGTATTATTTTTTAGATTTTCCTGGACCTTTTCAGCAAGTTTCTTGGCTGCTTGAGACTCTCTTTGAGCTTGTTCGGCTGTACCCTTCGCTTCTTCTGCTAACTTTTCTAGTTGTTCTAATAGTTCTTTATTAGCTTTATTGCCTAAAGAAGCAAGTACTCTATTGTATAAATTTCGCATTTCTTCATTCGGATCGGTAATTTCACGATAATCACCAAATACATATTTATCTTGTGAAGGATCTGTAAATGATTCATCACCAACGATTGCACGTGCTTCTAAATAAAGTTTCGGTGTAAATCCTGTATCTTTTATTCGGATTGTATCCCCCTCATTAATCAGCTCATGAGCTAGTCCAAATACACGACCAATACTTTGTGCATTTACTTCATAAGAAACAGATGTATTAACGCGTTTCTTTATCTCTGTTTTCATAAGAGTCATTAAACGTTGTGGTGTTATATCTTGCTCTGTCTCCGGTGTATAGAATCCGAATTTATGTTGTCCTCGTTCATTCCATCGCTGGAATGCATCGTTGTCTACAAGATAAGGAATTCCATTATTAATACTAGAGATGGTTATAAAGTCTCCACCTTCTTTTTTTACGAATCCTAATAGGGCTGTACAGATGTTTTGGGAATTCTCAATTCGTTTGATACCCATCAAATCTTTACCCAGAGTTACTTCTTTGCCTGTATCACGCCCTCGTTTTTTCACCATATCTACATAACGACCAACAATTTGAGACCCTACAACTTCCGCGCGATATTGAATTTCTAAATCGAATAAGGAAGCAATGTCTTTTAAAAATTTCAGTGGATCTATAAATTCATCAATCGTCATAGTGTGGAAGCCAGCGTATTCTGTTTTTCCTCTTTTCCACTTCGTACCCACAAGAGCTATATCGATAAACTCATTGACCGTTTTACCTACAATCTTCTGTGGATTGATAATGCCAACTTTCGCGAGTTGAATCCATTCACCAGATGCATAAGCAATGACTGATCTATCATCTGAATCTTTTTCAGCTTCAGTAATTACATATGGAACAATGCGACCATCACGAACTTCTTTTAAAACTAAATTTTGCTGCATGAGTGTAACTGCATGATCTGTATTATCAAACACTTTAAACTCTAATGTATCAATGTTATTTTTTATTTCCCAATGTCGTTTATCGTCCCAATAATCTTTTGGGTGTATATTGGAAACAATTTGACTCGTTTTAAAATCAACAACATGTAAGATTCCACTTGGTGTCCTCATCTAAATCGCTCCCTATACGTTACTTTGGCTGTTCCGACAGTTGAAGGCATGATTTCTAGTTTATTCGAACCCTTATGAATAACAGGATAGTCACTAAATATATCTTTTAGATTAATAGCACTTTTACCATTTATCGTTACAAGACTTCGCTCAGTATCAATAACTACTTTGTCACCAACATCAAAGATATAAGGAGGATTATTTTGTGTATTCATGTTAACCTTCCAAATTTTCAAATCGTCAATAGACATTTGCGAACAAAACATGTTGTTAGAGAACTGAGAAATGCTAATTTGTACTTGAGTGACTTTATTCATATTCACGTTATTTTCATCAAACCAGACAACGAACCTTTCAGCATCGTCAATCTCCGTACCTAATATGAATTTAGAAATATACGCTTCCCATCTATTACCGGTCCTAGCGAGCCATAATCGCCCTCTAAAATTAGTCCAAGTATCTGGATGATCTCCATGTTCATTAATTAAAACTTGCCCACCTGGTTTCTTACTGTTCCCCACACTAGCAAATCCACTGTTTTGCTCGGCTTCCCATTGAACATCACTCATTGATATACGGGCTACATAATCGCTATTTTCATCAAGAAGACCGATTTCCACACGCCCCATTTGATCCCAATGATAACTATTAATGTGTACATAAGCTTGCATGATAAAATCCTGTAATGGTCCTTGTGGAATATTCTTTTTGGCTATGCAACCATGCCATCCTTTTACTGTAGGTTCACCTAGATACTCGGCCATAAAACGGTATCCATCTGATTTAAACTTTCCTCCACCAGTCATGTCCTCAGTTTTAGGTACATCCGTCCATCCTATGGTTGTTCCCATCTCGTCCCATAACACACGTTGATTTCTTTCAACTGGAACTTGGTCTGCTTTTAATGGATATCCAATGCGAAAATAATTCGTTCCATTCCATACATCAAGAAATGTAGAAGGCTTTGTCACTTCAACCTCTATAATTGGATTGGATTCTACACTTCCTTTGTTTTGAAAATTTGCTATTAACCCACGCCCATCCATTTCAAATTCTACTGCTTTAGTAGGTCCTAACTTATATGGCATCGGACAAACAAAATTCAAAGTACCTTTACCTAAAGCAACAAAATCCTCGGGATCAAAATCTTCATCAATAACCGCTAGGTATGTCCTATTAGGTGTTACATCAAAGACTAATTCAACAGGTTTTTCTGTAATTAACCACTCTGCTATTTCTTCTTTTAATGTTTCCAGGTCAGATCCATCAGGAACAATAATTCCGACCGGAACAGGTAACACTCGCATTTCAGTTTCTGTCGTTAATAATCTTGCACCTGGATAACCTGGAACACTTAGAAATTTCCGTTTTAATGGAGCCCACGCTGGTCTTTTCCATCCCTTTTCTATTTGAATGTACTCCTTTCGTTGGTTGTTAAAAGTAAAAGAACTCATGCTAACACCTCATTTCTTTATAAAATAAAAGAAACCCAAACCTAAAAGGCTGAGTTTCTTTTTGCTTCTCTTTCTTGATACTCGGTTGTATAGCGATACGTACCGCGTGCCACGTCTCTTCCTTCTAAATTAACAGGCACTTCAATAACTAAATCTCCACCAAGCATTGGAATAACTCCACCACTAGAAGACGAACCAGATCCGTAATTAATCACTTGATTTGATACGCTGCTTGCCATAGCTTGTCTACTATTTGACATGCTTCCATACACACCACTCATGACACTCTTTAATCCTGATAATTGACTCACAGAACTAGCCATCATACGGCTCATATCACCTATTAATTGATTTATTTCTCCCGGCATAACAAATTGTTGTCGTGGCATGGCTGCTACAATTCCTGCACCAATATCTCCAAGTGTCTTTTTATTCAGGGGAAGCACTGCTTCTCTTCCCGCTTCTCCTGCACCTTGCAAATTCCCACCATTCATTCCGAAGATAGTTGGTTTAGTGAAGATACCACCTTTTGCGCGCCAATCAATATTAATTCCTGACGGAAATGTAACATCTTTACCTAAAACATTTTTCGTGCTTGTTTGTAAGCTGAAGTGTGGAAGAGGTGGCATTTCTGGTTTTGGAATTTTTAACTTCAAGTCACTAAAGAATCCTTTAATCTTCCCAATGAATTTTTCTATACTGTCAACTGCATCTTTAATTGGATCTATAATAAAATGTTTTGCCGCTTCAAATTTTTCTTGAGCTGCATTCTTAACTGAATCAAATTTTTCCCGTGCTGTGTTGTACATATCATTGAATTTCTCTTTTGCAGAATTATAAGCTGAAATAACTGGTTCAACGATGTATGTGTAAACCATCTTCCATGCTTCAAGTGTATACCCTTTTATTTTCGCCCAAATTCCTAACATCCAATTGGATAAATCATTAAACTTTTCTTTTACTAAATTCCAAGTATCTTGTACAGGTTTTATAATATATTGTTTAAATAAACCCCATGCTGCTGATGTATATGATTTAACTGTCTCCCATTGTGAATTTAGCCAAGAAACTAAATCACTGAACTTTTCTTTTACTAAGTTCCAAGTGTCTAGAACAGGTTGAATAATATATTGCTTAAATAGTCCCCAAGCAATTTGTGCCATAGCTTTTGCAATTTCCCATTGCGTACCAAGCCAAGTGACCATTTCACCGATTTGTGTACTTACCCAGTCGTAAGCTTCCTGAATTGGTTGAATAATATATTGACAGATTGCTGCCCATGCGATTTGTACACCTGCCTGTATTAACAACCAACCAGCTTCTAAAACGGTAGAAACTGCCGAAATAATTGGATCTAAAACAGTAAGAATTGTATCCCATGTTTCTTGCCATGCTTGCGTTAATGTTCCCCACAATTCAGACGCCGTTTCAACTAAAGAGGACCACCAAGAGGAAGCAGTTTCAACAATGCCAGACCATAAACTACTAAAGAATTCACCTATCGGATCAAAGAAACTATGCATCATTTCTATGAAAGAAGACCATGCTTCAGAAAAGAATTCAACAGTAGAATTCCATGCATCGCTACACGCCTGCTTTACACCCTCCCATAAATCACTAAAAAATTGACCTATCGGATCAAAAAATTCATGCATTGCTTCTAAAAATGAAGACCATGCTTCACTACAGGATTGGGATATCCCGTCCCAAAGCTCTACTAAGTACTCTTTAATAGAATCCCATGCTTCTATTGTCCAATTTTTAATATCATCCCAGTTTTTATAAATAGCCACTCCTAGAGCAACTATAGCAGCTATGATAATAGGAACAATAGCAACTATACCTAGTGCCGCGGCGGCCCCAATTTCAAATACCCCCATGACCGATACAACAATTGGTGCAATAGCCATAAGTGCCCCTGAAATTACTCCAATAGCCGTTGCAACTGCTGCTAATGTCGCTGCTAATTCTGGATTATTAGAAATCCAATCAGCAATACTAGCAACAACATCAGCAATTACTCCTAGTATAGGTTCAAGAGCCATTTGTAAATCACCCATCGCTTTTTGGAACTTTACAGCTGGATTTGCATCTAATTTTTTAACAGATTCATTTAAGTTGTCTTGGTTTTGTTGAAGATCTTTTGTTTTCTTAGAAGCTTCAATTAAAGTGTTTGTTAAATTTTGACCTTGATCTTCAAACATAGTAGCTAGAACTTTAACCCCAACCTGATTTTTCTTAACTGGGTCTTCTATTCCGTCAATAGCTTTAGCTACTTCTACCATCGCTGCTGCGCCATCTCTTCCGCCTTTAGCGACAGATGCTCCCCATTTTTCTATTTGTTCAGTTGCGATACCAGAACCGTCAAGCGCTTCTTTTAAGGCCTTATCCGCTCCTTGTGCGAATTCAGTTAATTGGATCCTACCTTCTTTCAGTCCGTCTAAAAGATTATCGATATTCCAACTACCGGTTTCAACACCAGCTTCCATAATTGCTTGGACTTCCTCAGCTTTAAAGCCTGCACGGGTTAGCTGGCTACCATATTCAGCAATGATGTCTAACTGTTCTGGCGGAAATCCCATTTTTAACAAAGCATCAACCATACCAAGAGCACTATCTTGCGTTATTCCTAATTCATTTCCTATTTCATAGGTTTCTTGAATCAACTCTGTAAAATCTATACCGTCATAGGATTGCGCGATTGTTGCTGCACCTTTAACGATAGATGCATTCGCTTCATCACTAATATCTTTATTTAAAGCCCATTGCCTACGTACACCAGCAAGTGATTCTTCAGCATCCACTCCATAAGCTGTTACGCCTCTTATTGCTTCTTCTACTGATTTTTTCGAGGATTCAGGGACATCAAAAGATATATCAATTTTGGTTTTCAATTTTGACATATCAAGTGCTTTTTCAACAGCTGTTGCAATTCCACCACCAGCTGCTAATCCACCGATAACATTCTCTAATCCTACTTTTAGACCTTCAAACTTCTTCTCGGTTCTGCCGGCTTCTTGTTGTAAGTCTCTTAACTCATTTTGTACTTGTTGTATAGAGTTTCCGGCATCCACAGATCGAAGGGCACGTTGTAATTTTTCAATATCAGCTTCAGTTCCTAAAGCTTCACGACCAATAAGACCAATTGCTTGTTCTAACTGTCGACTTGTAGCCGATCCACTTTTAATTGCATTTACAAGACGATTACCTAATGCGCTCGCAAAATCATCAACACTTTTTCCTGTAGCACTAAATAAAGTTTCTAATTGTCGTGTTGAACTTGCTACATTTTCTTGTTCGGCTTTCATATTACCGAGCTTGTTTTTCAGACCATCAAGTGACCCTTGTGTAAATTCAATTTCACGCCTAAATGCGCGATACTGCTCTTCTGAAATTTTCCCATTTTGAAATTGCTCTTGAACCTGTTGCTCCGCTTCTTTTAATTTATCGAGCTTTTGTGTAGTTTTTTCGATTTGTTGTGTAAGCAACTGTTGCTTTTGAGCAAGTGCCTCAACGTTACCGGGATTAAACTTTAATAAACGTTCAACATCTTTTAACTCTTTAGCCAAAGAATCACTTTGCTTATTCACGTCTTTTAAGGCATTTTGTAACGGCTGCGTATTTCCTCCAATTTCAATCGTAATTCCTTTAATTTTTCCTCCTGCCATTATCTCACCTCTTTTTTCTTAGAAAGCATTAAAGTCTTCTTGAGTTGCTTTTCGAACTTTTTCTTTTCCTGGATTTTTCATTTCAGCATACTCAGCGATATAATCAAAACAATCACCAATCGTCATCACTTCTAAGTCCCAATATGTGAGCTTTGCTTCATAACAAAGAGCAAGGAACAATTCAGTGCTTAATTCTTCATCACCGAAAGTCCCTTGCTCTTCATTAATTTTCTTTACTTTTTTTTTGCTCCCATTGTTTTTTGAACCATCTCATTAATTTCCGGCATTATATCGTAAATAGGAAACTCATCAAACCCTTCTAACCAAGTCATCGGGTCTGAAATTTCAGGATCAGCTGTTTTAGCGTATAACCAAACTAAATCGTAACAAACTTCAAAATCTACTTTATCGAAATCTAAGTTAGAAAAATCAATAGTGCCTTCTGTTGCATCTTGCGAAGCGAATGTACCTATAGCTCCTAATTTAAACATATCGGCAAATAAATCCCGTCTAAATTGCGCCTTATATCGCTTGGCTGATGCTGCATTAGCTTTTAATTTGACCTGTTTTCCGTCTATTGTAATTGTCTTTTCCATCTACTTACGCTCCTTTTGGTAATGCAGGTACTTTTGTATACACTTTTTTGTACCAATTATTATAAATATCTGTTTTTGATTTAGTAGTAGTTTTCGTTTTAACCATACGTTTTCCATTAATATCAATAGGGCTGGATACAAATTTAAGTTCATTTGTATTTGGCTCCGCTGAATTTGTTTTCGTTTTAGATGCAAGTGTTGGACGACTTGCAGAACAGTTAAACATAACGTGTCGAGTTGCTCGTACATCGCCATCAAATTCAAATAATAATGCAAATGATTTTCCTTTAGCATCCGCTAACTCATTTAGCACACCATCTTCTTCGTCTAATTCCTCTCCTAGTGCATCAATTGCAAATTGTTCCGGAATAGTCGCAATAGAAAGCGTTCCGTCATACCCTTGGTTATTACTTGCAGCGTAATAAAGCATGTCATCAGCGTAGAATTCAATTAAATCCCCTCGTGGATCAAACGTTAATTCAACCGCACCAGGTAATGGAATTGGTGTATTAAATGTAACTACACCATCTTTAATATCGAAAAGCGCATAATGGACATTCTTTAAACCAAATGCTACTTTATTTTCATTCATTTATATCAACCTCGTTTCATAAAATTTTTGATACATATTTTCAGATTCAATAAAAGTCCCATACGAGTCATAAGGAATCTCGTGATCATCTAGAACTTGTTCTAGCTTGGCTTCCGCAACTACATCTTTCTTAGTTGTATAAAGCTCTATATTTACATCATTTATCTTGTGATACACCTTGTTATCAGCCATTAAATTTGCTGACCCATCCACAAGAAAACAGATATACGGTGGCGCTGGAACTGGATTCCCTGGTGTTGCTGTGAAATGCGAATAAGCCACAGGATAACCTGTAGCTTCAAGGATTTTTATAAATTCTCCTAATGTTAATGTCATGATTCAATTGCCCTTTCAATACGTTTCGGCAATTCATCAATTACATACTCTTCAACAGGACGAATATGCACTTTTTCCAGTACGCGGCCACCACCAGTTTTCGCATGGCCATTTTCTAAAAGATGCGTTAATTGTCCCTTTGTATTATGGATAACAACGGCTTTATCAACTTTTTTCTTTCGCCAACCTTTACGATAACCACCTGTTTTCTTAGGACTATTCTGTCTTAACTTACCTACAGCGATATCAGCTACATCTTCTTGTGCATTTATCAATTCTTCTTCTACAACATTTGCATATCTTTGTAATTCTCTAGCAAGCTCTCCCGCAAAATCATTCATATTAAACATACTCCTTTGCGATTATAGTCAATGTTTGATTCATTTCATCATCATTCATTGGCGGTTCGATGATATCAAAGATACGACCTTTCATATTAATTCGCATTTCTTCCGTAATACCAGAAGTGTATGGAATTACGAATCGATAAACTCGTGTAGCTTGTGAAGCGGAAGCTTCAATGTACTCAGATCCTTTCACTGTTTTTATCATCGCCCAGGCTTTTTTCAATTCTGGCCAAGATGTTTTGATTACTTGGTTTAATTCATCTTTTATTACCACAGGTTGTTCGATACGAATTCGATTGCGAAAATCTCCCGTATTCAATGTTTTCTTATACTGAAAAGGACGCATATTAATCACCGTCCAATTTAATTTCTTCTAACGCTTTATCAACACCTAAACTATTAATCTGACTTAAAAAATTCTTGTCAAAATACTCTAAGGCATCGTTATAGGCATAACGAGAGCGTTCAAAGACTAATTCCTTGAACTCCTCGTTATTATTTAAACCATAATCGCCACAAACTCTTAATAAAGCCTTATTGGACGTAGAAAGGATACGCTTTAGGTTATCGTCTTCCTCATCTCCTAAGTGCATCCTTTCTTTGAACTCTTGCAATATTTCATCTGAAATCGTTGCGTTTCTCATTCATTTCACCCTTTATTTAGATTTTGTTTCTGCAGGTGGTGTAAATGAAATTGCTAAATCGTAAACAAGAGCCGCTTTATTATCTTTTGGTTTCCCATTAGCAAATTGTTTAATTGTATAAAGAGTAGCATCTTCGAAAGCTAATGTTTGATCAAATTCTTTTAGCTTATATCCACCTGCGATTGCAGCAATATATTGTCCTTTTACAAAGAATAATGCTTTACCAACGGGAACTTCCTCACACTCGACAGGTTTAATGTTATAAGGCAATGCCATTACCCATTGACCTGTTGCGGTCTGGATTGTATTACGTGCTTGTACGCCAATCGCATCAATCGGGTTAACTACCATTACAATTTTATTTAATACTTTTCTGGATTTCCCTTTTGCATCAACAGATAAAGCTTTTACTACTTCATAAAGTTCGCCTGCTACAATTACCCCTTTATCAGACGGAGCAAATGTTAGTTTACCAGAAGATTTTTTATCAGTAACAGCGCCTGTTTCTGGATTTACATCTTTCATTAAACCAACTGGTTGATGCGCTACAGATCCGCCACCATTAATAAAACCAAATTCTAGACCGACAGAATATGTTTCTACTAAAACAGTTCGAACATAACGTTCAATCCATTCCGGGCCAAGTTCCTTCATATCATTTGGAATTGCTGCAAATGCAGTTAATTTAAGTTGACCAATTTTTTCTTGTTTGAAGATGGCATCAATTTGCCCACGGATTTCACCGAATAACTCGCCCCATACATACGCCTTCGTTGCATCAGAATAAATAAACTTCGTAACTGCTCCTAAATCTTGCAAACCAATTTCAGCTAATAAGGGATGTTCCGTAACTAAATCTTCAAACACACGCTCTTGAGTCGTTACAGGAAGGATTGAGCCATCTGTAAATCCACCTTCTTTAACAACTGCATTGAAGAATTTTGTTTCTGCTGAAGTTAAAACATTTTGACCACGTTGCTGTAAAATTGAACGATCAAGCATATCGTTATTTACTTGTTCACGAACAGTATTTGCTACATCTGTTTGTAGTGCATCAAAGAAACCTTCAAACGCTGACGTTTGTTCTTGTTCTGTACTTTCCGCGTTAGTTAAAGTGTCCGTCAATTTTGCTTTTGCTTTATTAAATGCTTCAGATTTATTAAATTTAATCGTCATTATGTGTTTCCCCCAATTTTTATAATTTTAAAAGGAGCCCTTTAATCCCACTGTTTTTTACAGGTTTAGGATTCGGCTCCTTTGGTTTTTCTATATTGTTTTGTAAATCATTCAGGATTTCATTTTTTAATCCTGATAATGCTGCATTTAAATCTTCTTTTGTAATCCCTTGGCCTTTGTTCATTGTTCCATTTCTAAAACCATCGATTACCTTTTGTGGAAGCATGGCAGCAATAGAAGCTGAAGCTGTCATTTTAACCTGATTATCCATAAACATAATTTCATCCACAAAATTATTTTCTAATGCTTGTTGCGGACCCAACCAAGTCTCTTCAGCCATCATATTAAGTAGTTCCTTTTCTGATTTACCGCTTTTAATGACATAAGCATTTACAATTGCTCTATCTGTTGTTTTCAACATTTCAGCTGCCTTTTCCATGTCACGATGATCTCCACCATTCCACATTGAAGCATTATGAATCATAATTTGTGCTGTAGGTGAAATTCGGACTTTATCACCAGCCATCGCAATAACAGAAGCCGCACTTGCAGCCAAACCAACAATTTGAACTTCCACATTACCAGGATAATTTTTTAATGCTGTATAAATTTCTGACCCTTCGTGTACATAACCACCAGGACTGTTAATCGATACAATTAAATCATCACCATTGGCATTAGTTAGTTCTTTTGAAATTTTACCTGGGCTCGCAGCATCCATTTCAAACCAATCATAAATCCAAGCTTCATCATTTGAAATTATTGGTCCTTTAACGTCAATTTTCACCGTCATTTGTATTCTCACCTCCTTCAGAATCAGTTAGTTTCGTATAGTTTTTCGTAATATGATGTGTATTTAAGTTAGGATCATCAGAAACTTCATATCCTACTTCTAATCGAATTTCATTTCCTGTAAATGCACTTGAAGAAATGAGTTTATCGATGCTTGTCGCAAGATCAAATATACTTTGATAAGAAACAGCTTTAATTTCAATTTTTTGACCTGAAAGATACTCTTCTTTTTCAAAAAATTTAACGTTTGCTTCATCTGAAATCTTTTTTAACAAAGGTTTTGCTGTGAAAAGCATGTAATTCTTTGTTTGCTTCTCTACATCAGCCATTTCACCATATATCAAAGCAGTTGGAATACCAAAAGCCATTGCTACTTGATTTAAGAAGCCATTTGTTACTTTATTAATTTCCTCCACACTCTGCCCAGAATTTGCTCCACCTGACGTTTCAGCATACTTAAAACCTGGTTGTTGTGGAATGATAGCGACATCTTTTTCTCCAATCGCTTTGTACATGTTATCAATGAACTCTTGCAGTTTTGATTGGTGTTCTTTGCTCTTTGCAGCGAGCATGTCCATATCAACTGTTCCGCGAATTTGATTCTTACGTTTTTGAGAACTTAATATTCTACCGAATAAATCACCATAATCAGTAAACAAACCATCGATAAGAGGTGATAACTTATCATTCCTGTATCTTAAATGAATGACTTCACTTTGTTTAAAACTTCTTTTAAACTGATAATCTTTTACAGTGACATTTGTAAAAATATCTTCAAACACAGCATATTCATTATGTTCAAAGTCATCAGCAATAAGTAGATCACCATCATCCGCTTGGATAATCAAAGCTTCATTATCATAAATAAGTTTGTAAATGAAACTCTCCCAAAAGGTACTTGCTGTCATATTCTTATTTGGTCTAACATTTAATCGGTAATAAAGCTCATCCTTTTCAAATTCTTCACCGTTTTTCACTCTGAATTCCGACTGACTTATTGTTCTTCCTAAAAAAGAAATACATGTATCAATCGCTAATCGCTTCATATGGACTCTATTTGCCTTTTCAATAAACATTTCCACATCAAACATAAATCCTACTTCACTATTTCTTTTAAATACTGCGTCCAACCATCCAATGATTATCACACCCTTTATTAGAATTTAATACTGTCTAACATAAAGTCGAATTCATCCACAAGAATGTTATCCGCTTGCCATAATGCATGGATAAAGGCTTGGAATCCATCTGTTTTTCTCTTAAATTCATCTTTCTTCAAATATTCTTTGTTGCCGTCTTTTTTGATGTGGACGTAGACGTTATTGGTGTACCAACGCATTAATGGATTATCACCAAAAATAATACGATTGTTTGCAAATAACGTTTCTACCCTTGGCGCTAATAAAGAATGAATAGCTTTTGGGTTACGGATGTATAACAATATGAAACCTTCAGCTTCAAGTGCTGTTTTAACAAGATCAAGACGGAATGTATCAGCTACTATTGTGTTAAATCCGTATATCTCACGCATTTTTACAAACCAATCCACAATATGAGAGATATTAATAACCGGCTCATCCACAATAGTTAGTAAGCCATTTTCAGCCCATTCATAAATAGGCGCTTTTAATTTCACCTTGTCCAAGAATCCTTTACGTACAAATGAATGACCTTTCCATATATAATCTTCACCATGTTTAAATAGCAAGCCGACTGCTGCGAAGTCTTTGATGCTGGCGAAGTCGAGACCGCCTACAGCTACTTTGTGCTTTAAATCTGGAACTTCTCTCAGTGTTTCTCCATCTTCTTCAAAACCAGTACGCATGATTTCTTCCCATGAAGCTACAGACTTTGTTAAATCTACTTCCGGTATATTCATCCTCTTAGTCATGAAATTTTCTCTATTAGACGGGTCGTTTTCTAGATTTTTATACTGACGCATAACTTTCTTAAACAACCCTCTAGCGTATTGACTCATTGGCTTACTAAACATTGGATTTGCTTTTTCCCACATATCAGGATTATCTACTTCTTCAGCGTTATCAAGCTTACAAATAAAAGGAAACAATCTATCTTCTTTTTCTTTCCCTTTCAGGATATTCATAGCTCGCTCTTTCATTTTGTCAAGATAACCCTCACGAACAAATCCATCTGTGGTAATAAAAAATTCCCTAGAGTTAGGAACTTTACCTAAACCGCTAGAGAACACTTCTACAACATCGCTATTTTCATATCTATGTATCTCATCGTAAATAACACACCCGTCCCTTAACGAGTCTTTACTCCCTGCATTAGACGTATGAAATTCAAAAGTCGAACGAGTAGCTTTATTTGTTATCAATTGTTTTGTTGATACAAATAACTCGTCTAATATTTCATGTTTTTTATTCTTTTCATAAACATCTATAAAAGAAGTTTTAGCTTGTCTTTCTGTATTAGCAACTACCGATACGTTGTAATGTTCAATACCGTGCAATTCGCTAATAAAGAAGTGTGTCAATGCACTAATCAATCCGTTTTTACCAGCACCCCTTGCCATCATCCAGAAGTGTTGATCAAAATAAACATCCTCATATTCATCAAACAAAAACACAAATGCTATTAAAAATTTCTGAAAGGAATTTAATTTGAAATGCCACTTTTCTATGAAAGTTACACATTTATGAATTAAATCCACATCAAAATGTAAATCATTACGAGTTAATATATCTTGCTTTAAATAACTTATAAGCATGATACGTTCTTTATTTAATACCACTGTTCCTATTTCATATAGTTCTATATATTCACTTACATACTTATGAACAATCATATTAAATCACTTGCCGAATATTTCTTAATTTCTTTTTTATTATTTCCTTCTGGCAACAAATCCGTTAGTTGTTTAATGACCCTTTGATATGATTGATCACGAGTATTATATAACCGGGCAACAGGTCGTTCTCTTTCATACGGCTCTGTTTTATCAGATTGTGAGAACATTTCATAGTCACCATTCTCAGATATATCCATCCACATCTCATTTAATAAAACTCGTAATCTTGCTGCCTGAATAATTAATCCTTCAACCACTTTTAACTTACTAGGTGGGATGTCTTTAAATAATCTTTTCAAACGATTTTTTTCTTTGTTAACTAGCACCTCACGCTCATCAATATCCGCCATAATATCACCTCGATTCAATCATATTTTCATACTGGGTAGGGGTCCTATACGAGACAACTTAAAAATCTGGAAAAACGACCCCCTCCTCCGGTGCCCCTTAGAACAATTTTTGATGAAATATTTTAAAGGGGGGGATTGTTATTGCCGATTCTTTTTTACCATTTTTCATCATGTTCCCATTTGTTGATTTTCTTTTTGAATGTTCTACCATGTTCTTTATTATGGCAATTCACACAGACTGTTTCTAGATTGTCCATTTCCAATGCAAGTTCCGGATGATGTTCAAGTTCTTTTATATGATGGACAACAAGTTGAGTCTTCTTACGCCTTGCACTCTCACTATACTCATTGGTATCAGTTTGAACACGACCATTACGTTTACATTCCTGACACTCATAGTTGTCACGCTTCTTTACTCGTTCTCGTGTTCTCTTCCACTCACCACTGTCATAGAACTTACGCTTCTGTTGTTTTGTTTTGTATTCATTCATCCGTCTTTACCCAACGTACTTTATTACCTTTATCTCTTTCCAGTAATTCTTTTATTGATGTTTGTTCCAGATATTCTACAGAATAAAGCATGTGTTTCTCGCCATATAGTTTGTAATACTTGAATCGATTAACATTAATCCCAGCCTTCTTGTACGCTTTCTCATGAGGTTTAAAGTATTTGATATATGCTTTCTTATCAATAGGTATAAGACCAAGTGCAGCAATCTTACCATCTATAACACTATTCAATTATCCCCACTCCTTCTCATCCTTTATATCCTTCAATTGCGCCATTTCCTTTTCGACCATCTTATCTATGGGATTTAAAATTTTTAATGAAGTTATAGTGAATTGTTTGTGATTAGTATCCTTGAATAACTGAATGGTTTGTTGAAAAAGAGCAATCATATCATTCATAAACTTTTTAAATATCCCAAACACACGAATCATCACCTACGTAATTTTTACACAATAAAAAAACACCCATTACGGATGTTTCAGTTTAATAGATTTATATTTCTTTTTTCATAAAAATCTTTTAACTCTTTTTGTGTTAACGCATTAACTTTACTACTACCTTTGAATTTATTTGCATTTGTATTAGCTATTACATAGATATGTTCCGTAATACTTTTAATTTTTTCAATATAAAAGCTAGATATTCCTTTTTTTCTCAAGGATTCTTCATGAACATATAACAAATCTACTATTAGTGTTTTTTCATTCCATTGACGTAGATCAATTATCATTGAATTAGGTTTATGAAAATCCATGGTAAATAAAACTTTTCCAGTTCGTTTATTCCAAATGGCAAACTTTACTTTCCCATCTTCAACCCCATAACCACTTTCCTTGGTATCAACTAATCCATTATCATCAAATTTGAAATCAATATTATCTCCTTGCTCTTTAAGAACCTTCGGTAAACCCCACCTTCTAATTAATGCTTCCATTTCCTTATTAATTTCCGGAATCAAAATATTCATCTCCTCTCGTAATACCTATTCTACATAAAACGAAGGAATGCTACAAAAATATACGTTCATTTACTAATTGGTCCACCATAATAAAAAGCAGCCACTATGTGAACGCTTAGTGCTATTATATGTAAGTTGTTATATTAACTCAGATTGAAATGTAGGTAAAACAAATGGAAAACAAAGAACCAAAACTAGAATTCGACCTAAGCAAAATATACACATACAAAGAGTTCTCTTATAAAATAAAAAAGCAGCAAATTTGCTACTTTTATTTCTTCCAATCTTTAAGGTCTTTATATTCCTTTTTATAAACTTTTTCGATTGCATTATCATGCCACTTATTATCTTTCTCATCTCTATTATCTTTAAAGTTAAACTCACTTATATCACTGTTTACATTTAACCATTCTAAATTATTATGAGCATATTGATAAATAAACATCCTAGCTTCTTTTAATGAATTGAATTTTTCTTCGAACAGAATAGATTCATTACTTTTATGTCTAACTATTTCATACACTCCAACTTCTTTTTCTCCTCTTATTTCAAAATATGGTTTAGTAAAACGATCCAATTTCCTCACCTGAACATCCCCTTTCAAATCGCCTTAGATTTATTATACAAAATAAAAATAACTACTTTTGAAAAGTTTCATGCTTTTAAATGAAAAGAATCTTATTTTGAACAATCCATAACGAAATCTAATTTAAACTTCAAAATAAAAAGCACCCGTTTTGGATGCTTTAATCATTTAAGTACATTCTTGTGATATTCTGGATTCTCTTCTTCAGCATCAAATACTATCGATCTATCAACATATGGTTTTAACCATTCATAATTCCATCTGACGTCTGTCCATGAAACGATGAAAACCTTCTTTATATTTTTCCATTCAAGAATATCACGCATAAGCTCTTCTTTAGCTTCATTTTTCTTATCACAGAATGAATCCATTGGATAAACTATAGCGAAATCTAATTCAGAAGGTGTTCTTCCCCATGTTGATTTAGTCGGTAATGAATCAAAATAGATTATTTTATTTTTCAGCTGATATGGTTTTCCAGAAGTTATTGTTTTATTCATTGGAACATCGTATCCTGCTTGATTCAAAAACAACGGAACGTTTTGAAATGTTGTAACTCTGAATACGCCTGTTTTCAAATTCTTACTTTGTTCAAGTAATTCTAACACCAAAGAATGCTTTGCATATTGGTGTGTCCCTCTAATTAACATTACTTTTTCATTTTTCGAGCTGATAAACTCATTTATTTGCTTAATTGCATTCCCACGATTGTTCACTGTTACCCCTCCTTCCCCATTCTATCTATTCGACAGAAAAGAAGGATATCCTACAAAATAAAGCACCTGAATGGATGATTTTTCATTAAGTATTAATTTGTATTTCAATTACGGTAAATGAAGTTTTATTCTTCTTCCAATCACCTAATGTTGTTTAAATTTATCTGTTCCAACAATAATTAAGTAATTGAAAGAAGAGCAAAAGCCCTTCTCCGTTTACACAACGTAAATTGCAATTGAATGTGAAAACAAGAAACAACTATTCATCCAATCTGCAACCATCGCCACCGGTCATGACGATCCATTTTCAGAGGAATTTTGCAAGCAATGTTTTTCCGCCACTACTCACAATACAAATATATCACATTGATTTCAAAACAACCGGCACATTTACTGCCAAAAAGCGGTCACGACTCTGCCACTTTTTTCTATACATTATTGTTTTATACTTAGTTATTTATCGTATGGCAACCCTAATTCTTTTCTCAAACTATTATACTTTGAATATACATAGCAAAATAGTTCTTCAAAATCATATCCTGCTTTAAGACCACTATAATCCCCTGATGTTACATCCATAAAACGAACCCCAGCTTTTGTAGCTTCAACAATTTCTCTTAATTTAGAGTCTACAAATTCACTATTGCTATGTATAATATTTTCTATTTCACCTAACTTTCCCGGTCCTTTATAACCTGAAATGTAACTTTTATCCTGCGATAATATCTTATATAAAGGAGCATAGACTTCTTTTAAAACTATCTCCTTATTCTTATATTCCCTGCCACGCCTTTCTCTTATCTGATTTAAAAAATGATTTAATATCGCACCTATTATTACCCCAACAACACCTATTACTAACTTCTCATAATCCATTTGAATATTCACCTCCAAATCCTATTATATCTTGATTTCACATTATATTCACTTACCCATATCTTATATTGTGTGTAACTGACCCCTTCGCTGAATCCCTTGGTATCATTGATTTCATTTAACTTTCTCTTTTGAGTTACACAGTGCGAAAATTATGAGTAACTGTATAGTGATATCACCAACATTTTGCAAAATAACCTACGCTATGTGGAAAAATAAAATAAGCTGCCCATATGGACAGCCTATTTACATAATTATCGTTATCAGAAGTTGATCAACATCAGTTTATTCGTCTTATGAAATAAAAAACTAAGGAAGATAAAATAATTGGAAGACTAAAATTAATAAAAAGCATTGTATAGTGAAATAAATATCCTCCATATAATCCTATGCTCATTAAATATGCATAGGAAAAACCTAATAATATAAACAAGGGAATCCCAATACTTAATTTATAACTTTTTTTTACTTTTCTATAAGAAAATTCTCCTAGTAGACAGCCTATAAGTACAGGTATACTCCCGTATATAATGTAAAGAAGAGCTATCGCCAAGGGGGAACCCGATGCGTCCATACCTTCAGGGTCTATTATAAATAGCAAGCTAGATGTAAATATAGAAAAAAATATGAGACACGCTAAATAACTAAATATAAATTTTTTCATTTTTATCCCCCAAATAATTTATAATGATATCTTCATTGTATGATAGTTACCTTTACTTAATATAGATAAAATGTAATATGTATATCATATACATGTTCGGTTAACATAACACATCATTATCGGTAGCAAGGAAAAGAGAGGAAACCGTACTCTCACCAAGGAGCCTTCTTTTTTTGTTCTATGGATCTATGCATTTTTTTATACATTCCTATCCTAGCGCAGTTTTAGGGTTCTTGTTTGCTACTGGAACTGTATAAAATCTTGCATACTCTTAGCGTGTTTTTTTCCAAAATGCTGCAATACTCTAGATTTTAAACCTAGTCATTGCTTTGTCCATTGCATCTTGGTTTACACCTATATAACGTAACGTGACCTTCTCTGACGAGTGATTGAATATCTCCATTAGTAATGCTATGTTTTTTGTTTGCATGTACATGTGATAACCGTATGTTTTTCTTAACGTATGTGTTCCTATTTCATCTAACCCGAACTCTGTCGCTGCCCCGCTTAATATCTTATATGCCATGCTACGACCAATTGGACGATTCTTACCTTGTCTGCTTTGCAATAAATACTCACTGTCTTCTCTTTCTATAATAAACCATTTAAGTTCTCTTTTCAGTGCTGCAGTAATTTGTATTCGTTTCTGTTTCCCTGTTTTCTTTTCCCGCATAGATATATGACTGCTTTTAACATCCCCTACTTTCAATTTCAAAATATCTGAGATTCTGAGGCCTGTATTAATACCCATAATGAAGAGAATGTAATTACGTAAACTCTTTTCCTTAAAATACTCTTTTAACTGCTGTATTTGCTCTAAATCACGTATTGGTTGAACAAAATTCATTATTCATTACCTCCACTTTCTTCTGCCTCATATACTTCTAATCTAAGAGCAAAAGCTAGTTTATAAAAAGCATTAGATTTATTTCGTCTATACGTACGCTCACTCATACCAATTTCGTTATAAACCATATAATCAAAGACTTCTTCATCTTCTAAATATCTTTTTACAATAATATCCCTTTGGTTTTTACTAAAACGACTTAATGCCTTATCAATTTGGAAAGATAAACGTTGTAGTTTCACTTCCCTTTCACTCATAGCAACATTTGCTAAAGCAATATCTTCAGCTGGCTTCCCTACTATATTTGTTGGACCGTGATATCTTACCTCGCTAGATGCTGTAACCTTCATCTCATGTCTAATCATCCCAAATTGCCTATAAATACGAACATTTTCAAGAATCTCTTCTACACGAATCTGCGTTGCTTTGCGATCAATTTTAGGTAAGAAAGTTAATTGCGTCATATATACAAACACCCCTTATATATTTTGTTAATAAAAACAAAAAAGCGGACACCAAACTATAGAGCAATATCACTAATGCTCTTATAGTTTGATGTCCGCTAGTTTTTCCAGTAGGACAAGATATTTATCTTTTTATTATTATATCACTTCCCTAGGAAGAATTAATCTTTATTTCCACTTTCTTCTTATTCTTAAAAAGAACCACCTGAATAGGTGGTTCTTTCCTTAAATTAAACTCATTTCACAGTTAAATTCATTTTTTTTTTGAGAATCAAAATCAAACCTAAATTTTATGTCTACTTTAATTTCAGGTATTTTTTCTTCAAGAAGATTTTTCAACTTTTTAAGAACAAATTCTTCATTATATTGAAAAACCTCTAAATCTATAACAACTTTAAAGATATCCTTACTATCTCTTCGCCCTTCACTTTTAATAATAATAATATCTTTTTCATCGATATCAATAGATAAATCCTCAAAAAACCCCTTGATCGTTGTACGAATCTTCGGTGCGTAATTATTGTAAACTGCATTTTGTGTTTTTTGTTTTTTTCTATCACGATACATTTTGATTATAGGTATCAGTGCATAACTTAATGGAAAAATATAATTCCACATAGAGAGATTATTTTTTTCAATGAATACTACGTTACTGATAATCAAAAATATCGGTATTAATATTACTATGAGTACTAAGAAAAAAGCTAAATCAAAAAATAATTGCCTACTTGCGGTCCACCACAGCACTCCAAAAACAATTGAACATATTACTAACAGGGACAAATTGAAACCAATCATTGTTAACATTTTGCCCCTCCTCTCTTTATTACCTAATGGTTATTGGCTGAACTCTAAGTGCTTTATGTTTATCCTTGGCTTTATCTACCTCTTCAATGATTAAATCAATTTTATTTACTGAATCCTTACTCCAATATAGATTAAGATACTGCTTTATATCATCAATATTTAGTACAACATGATAATTATCATCTTTTTCATCAAAGTAACTAGATAGCTCTTTTGAGAATTCTTCTCCTGATTTGAAACTCATTTTAATTTCAGAGTGTATATCTAGGTTTTTCACTTCTACTGTATCATCTAAAACTTTAAATTTAAATATATGTTGATCCTTCTCATCAACTTTTATATCCTCTGCTAAATTTTGAAATGATACTTTATGGCGAACATCTCTTACTATCTCAATAAAGAATATTTTTTGATCAATTACAATTTCTTTTGCTTTTTGAATATATTTAGTTTGTATAGATTTCGGTGTCCCATTTTCATCCGTTTTTGTGATTCTAACTGTCATAGGAGGTGTTACCCCAATACCACTTAACAATTCATTTAATTGCTCAGCTGTCCCTTGTGTTCCTAAAACTGATGTTATTAAGGTTTCATCAATCTTACTATAAAGCACCTCTTTGTCATTGAATACATTTGTATATTCAATTTTCACCTCTCTTGTTAAACCACGGTAAGATATCATATTCGTGTCTTTATTTACACCTTCCGAAGGTTCAACCACAAATGATACCTTAGGTAACCTAACCTTTAGCTCAGAATACATTTCTTTGTTTGGTTGTTCATATTCTAATTTATATGCCTTTGGATAAAATCTCATAATAATTTTTGGAATAACATTTTCAACGTAGTAAAGAGTATATGTCTGTGTACTCTCTTCATTACCAGCACTATCGACAGAAAAGATTTTTAAAGTATTTTCTCCTTCGTTTAATGTTAGCTTTACCATATTTTCTTTAAATATTAGGTTGAATTTAGAGTCATTTATTGAATAATAGGTGTCTGATACTGGATTTGTTCCCTGAATTACATCCAGTATATTTAGATTTACCTCTCCACCAATTATATAAGTATTGAATTTATTTTCTAGCTTTACTTGTTTTTCACTCTCTATATTTAATTTAGTCTTTGGAGGAATCACTTTATCTATTTCAGTTGGTTTTACAGTTTTTGGTTCTTTAGATTGAACCTTACCATCTTCAATTATAGATAATCGACTATCGCTCGATTTTAATGGCAGTGTTACTTCTACAGTTTTATTCTGATCTATAATAAATGAATCATAAGTATTTATTTCTGTTACTTTTCCTTCCTTATACTCTTCAATAGAGATAGAAGTAGCGCCCTCATCATATGCCTCTATAACAATTTTATCTGGCATTATACTCTCAAGCTCTTTTTCATCTTCATAAGGTAATAAAATATAAGTAGTGTCATCTATATAGGTAACTTCAATATCATCTCGATTAGATTGGTCATCAAACCAATTATTATCATTTTCGTTTAACAAACTTTCTGCATTACCATATAAGACTCCATGATTCGAATCTGATAAAGATACAAGTACTGGACAAGCAACTTTTATTACTTTAGCTTTAAAGTTGCTTATATATTTTTCTTTAAATTTTTGATGAACCAAATAATCTTCCGTATTTTTGATATCATCTCCATGTATCACGCCTCTTACAATATCAAGCACAATGCTATTATTAGGTAAAAATTGATGCCCACCATTTACATAATATTTATTAGGAGTGCTAGATTCAGCGCTAGTTAAAGGCACTGTTCCATCGCCATCTCCAAAAATCGCTTTTGTTTTTTCTTTTTTATCTCTTTCAAACGCACAATATGTACCTTTACCATAACCGATAATTTCATGATGTTCTATATTAATATCCGTATTTATTAATTTAACAAAGGAATTAAATGCATCTACAAAATCAACATCATTATTTTTTAACAAAGGCATATATATATCACTATATACATCCTCCCAACTCTTCATCACCTTTCCATCATATTCAGTAAAAGGTAACTTTGATTTTTTATCATAATTGTGCATATATTTCATATTTGGAAGCAATTGATAAACACTTGCAAAATTATAGACAATTTCTTTTGCTTTCTTAGCTGATAATATTGTTGGCACTCTATCACGAGGGAAGCCATCACCATGCCTTAAAGCTTTATACGCTGAAGGTGCTCCTGCCCATGGGGTCCCCATTGTAATTAGTTTTTTAACTTTTTCTATCGATTCTTTTCCGGCATAATTATTTAAGCACGCTTTAGCGATTAATCCTCCCATACTATGGGCAACTATTATAGTTTCATCTACTTCTTCTTTGCGAGATTCTATTAATTTCTCTAAATCTTCCAAATGTTTGTTATTATCAATTCTCCAATCATATGCAAACTCATCTACATATAAAGCATAATCTTCAAGGCATGTTTTCAACCTACCGTAAAAAGGTCCTAATAAACCATCAGCTATTAATCTATTTTCTTTTGGTTTTTTATTATTATACTTTAGCTTCTCATATAAATTCATTTCAAGTATTGCCTGAACATGGGGAAGCCATAGGGTTAATGCCTGCTCTTTCAATTTACTTCCCATAATTCCTGGTATAATGATTATTTGCCTCTTAGCTTTTCCGTACTGTTGTTTATCCATTCCTTCTTCTCCTTTATTCCTCTTTTAATCTATTTTACCAAAAAATAGATTAAAGCACTCTATTTTTTAATTCCACAGATACAATATATCACAATAATAAGAAATAAAGGTTTAATGCTAATAAAATGTTATATCTAACATTACTTGTTCAGATTCTTTTATATCCTGCTTTACAACGCCTAAAATTGTAGTTATTCGCTCGGTTTTATTCATCTATCATTATAAGTCACCTTTTCCATTAAATGTACTACCTTAATTGTTTCATTATCTTTAAATTCTTCTATATAAGTAAAGAACTTACCCTGTGTTCATTCATTTTCTAGCATCCAAATAATTGAGTTTTTCGCTCATCCATACGAATTACTTTCCCATTTTTATACACAAATATTTGTTCTCCATATCCAGTTTTTGGTGGTTCAATTGAATGAATCTGACCATCTTTCACAACGTAAATCATATTTTCTGTTAAAGAAATTTCCGCTTTTATCTTAGCAATATTTTCATTAATTACTGCCACCGTGACCACTCCCATATGTTATAATTACTTTGTCGAATTAAGTTGAGAGTGATCTCAGCTTTTTTTATTTGTCTATAGATATTGCACAACATTTTCCGGAAGAAATAATTGTTCCAGTGATAGATGGAGCCGAATTGGAATCGGTTCTTTTTCATCTCTTGCTCGTTTACACATTTCTTCTGCTTCTTCCCATGCAAATTGCTTATCCTCCACTCGCTTATAACGCCAAATCCCAATTGTATAATCCTCAAATAATTCGTAACGTTCATCAGGCGCTGTCGTTGCTTTTAATTCATCAATCGCTTTGACTTGGCGTGGTATTTGCACAACCACATCTGCATACCGTAATTTTGAATTCAAACGGTGAATATGAGCTTTCTTAGGATCAAATGATACAACTGGCTCCACGTCAAAAATTGTTAATTGCTTTGGCATTGTTTTTTCCCCTCCAATACCTGCAAACTTGCTATTAGAATCCCTTCAAGCTGCGTTAACGTTAATTGATCTAATGTTTGTCCATTAATTTCAGCTAATCCTAAACCCAATAATTTACGAATGATTATTAGTTTTCTACGTTCTACTTCCTGACGTAACAACATGATTAAACCTCCTGTTGATGATTGAACTTTCTCTCTAAATTTACAAACTTACTAAATTCTTTAATGAATGCTAGTTCAACAACACCAACTGGACCGTTCCTTTGTTTCGCTAAAATAATTTCTGTTATGTTTTTATTTTCTGTCTCGCGATCATAGTAATCTTCACGGTATAAGAATGCGATTAAATCCGCATCTTGCTCAATTTGACCATTCTCACGTAAATCTGATAGCAACGGTCTCTTATCTTGCCTACTTTCTACAGCACGACTTAACTGTGATAATGCAACTACACATACATTTAATTCCCTTGCCATCAGTTTTAACTTACGACTAATCTCACCGATTTCTTGCATACGGTTCCCTCTATGCTTTGGATCCCCTACAATAAGCTGCAAGTAATCAATTGCAATTAAAACCTTTTTATCAGGGTACTTACGCTTTAATTTCCTAGCCTTTGCATAAATCTCTTGCATCGTTACATTTGCTTTATCGTAAATTTCTAATGGCAAATCATTAATTAATCCCATTGCTTGACTAATCTTTTCCCAATCCTTTAAATTACATAGCTTCTTAGGATTCTTTAATTTTGTAGCCTCTATATTTCCAGTACTTGAAATCATACGTTTAAGTAACTGTTCTTCTCCCATTTCTAATGAAAAGATTCCTGTTGCTGTATGAGCACTTGCTGCATGAAAAGCAACGTTTAATACAAATGCTGTTTTCCCCATTGAAGGGCGGGCACCGACAATGATTAAATCACCCTCTTGGAACCCTGCTGTCATTCTGTTCAGGTCGTCATAACCAGTTGGTATACCGGTTAAATCTCCTACATCAACTTGCATGTTCTTATACAAATCAACAAGCGTATCTTTCAAGTTAAATTCATCTGAGTAACCCGTTTCTTCAATTGCGCTTAATTCATCAATAGATGTACTAATAACACTCATGTCCCTATCTTGCTGAAGGCGGTTATATAAATTACCAGCAACCTCTTGAGCATGTCTCATTTTCCATGCTTCGATAACTAAGCCTTCGTGATACGAGAAATTTTTAGTAGTCGTAACAACTTCTGTTAAGTTTACAAAGAATTCAATTCCGCCAATTTGATGCATAAAGCTTTCATCGAATTTTCCAATGAGAGCAACAAGATCTATCGGAACCTCAGCATCCTCTAATTCTCTCATTGCCTTAAAAATTACTTGGTGTGTTGGTAAAGAAAACTGTTTTACCTTTAGCTGACAATCTTTAATTAAATCGCCTTCTTGGATTATGCTACCTAAAACACTTTGTTCAGCTTCAACATTGCGAATCATATCGTTACTCATTTGGCCAACCACGCATTCTGTTGGTTAAGTACTGCAAGTTCTTCTTCTGTTGGAATGTTCTGCTCCCATGCTTGTTGCTGCTGTATTACGTTTTTAGTAGTTTCCGATAATCCTTTTTGTTGATAAGGTGCTTGTGTTTGTTGCTGCGATTTTGTTAATCGTTGAGCACGAAATGCTTTATCAGCTGCCTCAACATCAGTTACTGTTTTAAAGCCTTTAAGATGCCAATCTCTTAAAATCGTATTTACGTAAGACATGTTTCTCGTATTCTTCTCTAAAGCAATCTCCATAGCCTTAATAACTAGCTCTGCATTTAAATCATCTATCCAAGCATAAATACCATCTGCGATAAAAGGTGTAATGAATCCGAAGTTTTGCTCGTAAAAAGAAATTGGATTAACCTCAACAACTTCTTCCGCGCCTGCGCGTTCTTCTTGTTGTTGTTGTTGTTCTTTTTCTTTTTCTTCTTCTTTTTCTTCTTCCTTGCTAGGGTCTTGGAAGCCCCTTATAAGCCCCTCCAAACGGACTGATAAATACTCTTTAATACGAGGAATTTTAAAATCTTGCTCTTTTTCTAATTGCAAACAAGTTTCATAGAAATCAACTAAAAAATCCTGGTCCTTCACAGATTGAATCTCTTTTAAGACACACTTTTCAATGTTTACATTTTTAATTGGATTGAATTTTAACCAGTTGATTAAGAACAACTCTTTTGTTTTTTGGTTGTAATTAATTTTTCCGTACTCAGCAAAACGTTCTAATAGCTTCATAACAGTTTCACGGTTATATCCTGTATCAGTTTCAATGATACGAAGTGGAAGCTCATAGATTCCTGATTGAGACGTCTTACTATTTGTCATCAAATATAAGTAGAAATACTTCTCCTCCGGTGTAAGATCTAAAACAAATGAATCCTGCCAAAATGAAACGTGTACTGGTCTATAAACTGCCATATTATTCATCCTCCCGTTTACATATCACGAATCCGTCCTCTACACGTAATAAGCGATAATTCTTGTATCCTATTTTGAGATATTGTTTTACTAAGTAAATTAGGTGTTGCTCTGATGTTGCTTGTTGAAACACTTTAGGGTTCAGCAACACTCTATGTAACGATTTGTCTAATAACATGTAGCACACTCCGTTGTTATACGAATGCTAATTTGATATAATTAATCCCAAGATCTTTTGCAAGACCGTTTGTCTATCACTCTGCCAAGTGATAGATCTTTTTATTTTCTACGTGTTACTAACGAAGCGTTAACTCCTCTTGCTCTTAAATCTTTAATCACTACACGATAACTCATCGATGCCTCATGTTCCTCTTTTGTATCACGAAGCATTTTAAATTCCCTTATACAGCGCTCTAGCTCTTCTTCCCAGTGATTTGATTCTTCAGTTGATTCTGCATTAAACATGTTATGAATACATTCACTCATACAGTTACGAAGTTTATTCGCAAATGAAAAATCTCCAGGAAGAACAAGATCATGAAGACGATTATTTTTATCGTTCATGAATTACATCTCCTTTCTAATTAATTTGATGCTGTACGCATCGTTACAACCAGAAAGGATTGTAGAGGTATGGGAGGAACAATCCCTTTCTGGTCATAACGACAAGCACAGTGGCTTGTCCAAATGATTTATATAATGTTATAATTGCTTTACGATATTTTTCAGAGCTACTGTTGTCTAGGCGGTAGCTTTTTTATTTACCCATTTATGCTTCAAAATAAATGATGCTTCTATAATTTTGATTCGAATCCCCAACAATTTCTTCTCTTGCTTTAACTCAACTGTTTTTGAATCCTCATTGAGTAATTCTGCTATTTTAATTTCACCAGTTAGTTTTGCATCATAGCGAATTAATTCCTTATATTCTCTTAGACTCGGTTTCTTATAATCTACTGTCATTTTCCTTCCTCCCTCAAAGCACCTTTGTTAAATTCATTAAGCTATCGACCGATTGAATAATAACGTTTTCCGCCATAGCCTTTTGCAACCAACTTCTTTGTATTTGTTCCATAATGCCAAAATGAACTTGCTCAAGAGCTTGTACTACACACTGAGTAGCTTGGATTGTATCGAAGATTTCTTTTGCATGAACTGCGTATTCATGTTTCTTTTTTTCATCATGTTTCCATGACCTTGTTGTAACTTGTAAGTTCATGATTTCCTTTGCTGCCGCAATTCCCTCTTCAGCTTGTTTAATGTAGTTCATCAATTGTAGATTTACATCTTGAGTTAAACGTGGATCTGTAGGTGGTAACCCAACACCATAAATATGTTTAATTGCTTGTTGATTTAACTTTGCTCCTGTTGCATGGCACCAATCCATAGCAAGTTCAAATTCTGGTTTAGAAAGTCCAGATTCAATACGGGTTAATCTTTCATGTGTAATACCAAGGTACTTAGATAGTCCTTTCTTCGTTTTCAGCTGAACATTGTCACAACATTCTCTAGCATTCTGTAATAATTCCCCTATTGCTGAATTGCAGTATATGCTTGTTCCCATATCTGTTCGCCTCCATATTTAGTTTTCAAATAGTTACAATGAACTTAGTACATATGTAACTTGTCTACTTTTCGTATAAAAAGAGAGGAACTATTCCTCAACGTTTTCTTTTACTTGTATCTCTTTGATGATGGCCCAACCAGCCTTGTAATATGCTTGACGGATTTTATCAATATCCTTTTGTGATTTTGGCTCAGGAGCCACAACATGGACTTTCGTTTTTCCAAATTCATAAGTCGCCGCATATTCTTCTTGTTGGCTCATGGTGTCACCTCTTGAAGTGCTTTTTATATGTGTATGCGACGGTTCTGTTGGTACTGCCATGTTAGTTGATGGCATTTTCTCACCCGCTTTCCATCTATTAAGTATAAGATTCTTGTACTCTTGTACATCAAATTAAATCCTTTACATCACTACCAAGAATAGTGGCTAACCTAATAGCCTTTTCAAGATTTGGATTACTATAACCATTTTCCCAATTACTTATTGTAGATTTTGTAACTTTCATTCTTTTTGCAAGATCTTGTTGCGTTAACTTGCTTTTTTTCCTAGCTCTAATTAATTTGATATTTTTGTTCACTGTCTCGCTCCTTGTATAAGTATTTTGTACTTTCATTATATGTATAAGATTCTTGTACGTCAATACATTTGTACAATTATCTTGTACAAAGTTTTACAATCCATCTTTATAAGGTACAATATCTTTGTACTTTTTATTAACGGGAGGTGCTAAAAATGTTGAGACAAAGATTAAAAGAGATGCGTAAAACGCGTAAGCTCACTCAGCAAGGATTAGCCGATAAAGTAAATACCACTAAAGGCACCATTAGTAACTATGAGAATGGTCATAGCACTCCCTCAAACGAAATGCTAAAAGATTTAGCAAATGTTTTAGGAGTAACAACAGATTATTTATTAGGAAGAGAAGATGAATCAAGGATGTCTAATGCACTTCCTGATTTAAACAAAAAAGATACTCGTGATATCGCTCGTGACTTAGAAAAGACTTTAAAAGACTTAGAAAATAGCGAAGATGCTTTAATGTTTGACGGAGAACCAATAGACGAACACACAAAAGAAATGATTCGTATTTCTCTAGAAAACTCTATGCGCATGGCAAAACAATTAGCAAAACAAAAATTCACTCCAAACAAGTATAAAAAAGATTGAACGGAGCGAGAAATGAAAATTAAAGACTACGTAATGAAAATCGTAAAAAAACACGGCACAACAAACCCCTTTGAAATTGCTAAACGAAAAGATATTATAGTGTTGTTTGAAGACCTTGGAAATACTCTTGGTTTTTACAACACTTATAAACGCTTTAAATTCATTCATATTAATAATAGGATTGATGAAACCACACAACGCTTTGTCTGTGCTCACGAACTAGGACATGCTCTATTACACCCAAAAGCTAATACTCCATTTTTACGAAATAAAACCTTTTTTTCTGTAGATCGATTAGAGATCGAAGCAAATACATTTGCAGTCGAACTCTTATTACCTGATGAAATGATTTCAGAATATCAAGATACAAATCTATCAATTCAAGAAATAGCTGAGATCTATGGAATTCCAGAAAGTTTTGCTAGTTTAAAAAGTTATTAATATGAATTTAAAATACAAATTTATAAGTTAGGAGCTACATAAATGAAAATATTTTTCTCATTTCTATTTGCAATAGCAATGCTAGCCACGTTTATTTTATTAATCACATCTTTGGTATTTCGCTTAAAAAAGAAACCAAACACTAAGAAATATTTTAAGTTTACAGGTATAGCCTTTATTTTATCTATTATTTCATTAATTGTAGTTAACATGAACATGACACCACAGGAAAAACAAGAAATTCTCGCTAAACAAAAAGCTGAAGAAAAGCTAAAAGCCGAAGAGAAGCAAAAGGTTAAAGAACAAAAAGAAACTGAAGAAAAACAAAAAGCCGAAGAAAAACAAAAAGCTAAAGAGCAAAAAGAAGCTGAAGAAAAGCTAAAAACCGAAGAGAAACAAAAAGCTAAAGAGCAAAAAGAAGCTGAAGAAAAGCTAAAAGCCGAAGAGAAACAAAAAGCTAAAGAGCAAAAAGAAGCTGAAGAAAAGCTAAAAGCCGAAGAGAAACAAAAAGCTAAAGAACAAAAAGAGGCTGAGGAGAAACAAAAAGCTGAAGAGAAGAAGTTAGCTGAGGAACAAAAAAAAGCTGAAGAAAAACAAAAAGAATTTACTTCCTATGCCCAAAACATTAGAGGTGGTAATTTTATTAAGGATATGAAACTTAATAATAAAGATGCTGAAATTACATTCCATGATTCATTTGCATCTTATAAATCAGCAAAACCAGATAGCAACGTTACTGAAGAACAATATAAACAATATTTTTCAACAGGGGATGCCATTGAGAAAATGTTTGTAAGTGAACCTGCTAGATTACTAAGACAATTTCCAGATTTGAATACAGTAAAAATGACTCTGCCGTTCGATGGGAAAACATATAGTACTAACTTGGATAGAAGTTCTTTGAATACATATCTTGGATTTAAGATTGAAGATTTAAAAGTTGAAGATAAATCTTGGGTCAAAAAATTTAACGATCCATACGTGTATGATAAAACTAAACGTAACGCATTCTTTAAGAAATTTGTTACAGCTCAATAAAATAACATTCTTGTTAAGGAAGTACGCTAAATTCTATTAGCATTACTTTAAATCAAAGGAGAATCACAATGGAACAAATAAACACCCTACTTTCTTTTTTTACTAAAGAAATTTGGACTTTTTTAGCTACTATTGCTCCAATAATCGGTATCATTATTACCTATACAAATAAAAGTAACTTTGATCTAATTTTTGAAACAAAGCGAACTCGCTTATTGGTAAGAACAACAAAACTATTAGTAAACTCCCTGTTTCTCTATATAATTTTCCAATTTTTATCATTCGCATTTTCTTATAGTATAAGTAGCCTAGAGTTTCTTACCTCTAAGATATTTTTTCAATTTATCCAAATATCTTTTATCCTGGCCTTATTTATAATTATTTTCTATATAGTACTAACTCTAATTAAAACTAAGATACCCCAAAATTGGGATCGCTTATTAAAATTACTTATATTTTGCACAAAAAAAACTGGCTTTATCTTATACTGTTATTTTTTCATGGCATGTATATACCTTCAAGCTTTAAACTATTTAACCCTAAAAAAAGATTTATTTGCACTTACATTAACCCAAGAACAAGCAACTAGCTTTTTCTTGTCTCCTTTTATAGAAATTATATTTTTAATTGCAATTTTATATTTACACCTTATCAATCAAGGTGGGATTAAAAAATATAACTATTTAATGGAAATCCTTACATATAACGATATAAAAGATCTGAAATTGGTACATTTATATACTAAAAGCGAGAACGAATGGATTCTTGTAGAAGAGAACGATGTACATACTCAAGATACTGTATATATATTTAAAAAAGATAGTGAAAAATGCTACAAGTACACTAAAGTTGAAATAAATCCCCCTTCCTAGAATGTTTTGGAAGGGTATTTTCTTCTGCTCTTTACTCTCTTCCCATATAATATCTAATAATAAGGAGGTACTACTATGAAAACTGCAATCTACCTACGTAAGTCCCGTGCCGACCTCGAAGCTGAAGCACGCGGCGAAGGCGAAACATTAGCAAAACACCGCTCTACCCTGCTGAAAATTGCCAAGGAAATGAACTTAAATGTTTTAGCTGTCCGTGAGGAAATCGTTTCTGGTGAGAGTTTAGTGAAACGACCGGAGATGTTAGCATTACTTGAAGAAATTGAAGATAATAAATATGATGTTGTTCTTTGTATGGATATGGACCGTTTAGGTCGTGGCGGTATGAAGGAGCAAGGAATCATTTTAGAGACGTTTAAACGCTCGAATACGAAGATTATGACCCCTAGAAAGACATATGACCTTAATGATGAGTGGGACGAAGAATATAGCGAATTTGAAGCGTTTATGGCTCGTAAGGAGTTAAAAATTATTACGCGTCGTATGCAACGCGGCCGTATAGCAAGCGTGGAGGCTGGTAATTACCTCGGTACCCATGCGCCTTATGGTTATGATATCCACCGTTTAAATAAGCGAGAACGTACTTTAACAATTAATTCAGAAGAAGCTTCTGTTGTAAGAATGATATTCGATTGGTATGCAAACGAGGATATGGGCGCTAACGCAATCCGAAGCAAATTAAATGATCTTGGCTACAAAAGTAAGCTAGGTAATGAATGGAACCCCTACAGCATCTTAGATATATTAAAAAATAATGTGTACATCGGAAAAGTAACGTGGCAAAAACGAAAAGAAGTAAAACAGCCTGATGCCGTAAAAAGAAGTTGTGCTCGTCAAGATAAATCAGATTGGATTATTGCTGATGGCAAACATAAGCCAATCATACCGGAAAGTTTATTTGAACAAGTACAAGAAAAATTAAACTCAAGATATCACGTTCCTTACAATACGAACGGAATTAAAAATCCTCTAGCTGGCATTATTAAATGTAGTAAATGTGGTTATAGCATGGTCCAACGTTATCCGAAGAATCGAAAAGAAACGATGGATTGTAAACACCGTGGCTGTGAAAACAAATCAAGTTATACTGAATTAATTGAGAAGCGTTTACTCGAGGCATTAAAAGAATGGTACATCAATTATAAAGCTGATTTTGAAAAACATAAGCAAGATGACAAATTAAAAGAAACGCAAGTCATTCAAATGAATGAAGCTGCATTACGCAAGCTTGAAAAAGAATTAGTGGATGTCCAAAAACAAAAAAGTAATTTACATGATTTATTAGAACGTGGCGTTTACACAGTCGATATGTTTTTAGAACGCTCGAATGTTGTTTCTGACCGTATAACTGAAATTACTTCCACGATGGAAAACTTAAAGAAAGAAATTAAAACCGAAATTAAGAAAGAAAAAGTGAAGAAAGATACAATACCTCAAGTAGAGCATGTTCTTGATCTGTACTTTAAAACAGATGATCCTAAAAAGAAAAACAGCCTCCTAAAGTCGGTTTTAGAAAAAGCTGTTTATAAAAAGGAAAAGTGGCAAAGGCTCGATGATTTCGAACTTGTGCTTTACCCTAAGCTCCCTCAAGATGGCGACATATAAGCGTTTATGCTTTGTCGTCACCTTGTTGGTGTAATTAGATTTACCCCATTTAATCCTAAAGCATCATTCGTCGAAACTGCCAATACGACAGGCTTGCCATTTCTTAGCGTCGCTTTTGCTGCCATTAGTACTGGAGAATCTGTCATTGCATTTGCAAATTTACTCATAGAATTTCCTGTTAAAGGAGCGATTACCATGCAGTCTAATGGAATTTTAGGTCCAAGTGGCTCTGCTCCAACAATTGAATTAATTGCTTTAAAACCTGTTATTTCTTCAATCTTCTTAATCCACTCTGCTCCTTCTCCAAATCTAGTATTTGTTGATTGAACAGTGTATGAAACAACAGGACGTACTTCTGCTCCTTCAGCAATTAATTTTTCTAAGTGCGGCATAACTTCCTCATACGTACAATGTGAACCTGTAAATCCGAAACCAATTCGTTTCCCCTTCAAACTCATTTCTTTTCCTCCTCCTTTGCGATTGCATCTGCTGCTAATAACTGAGAAAGAACATTTGCTAAGATTTGCCCAGCCGTTTTTGGGGCAACAATACCTGGTAATCCAGGTGCTAGCAATGCTTTGACTCCTCTTTTTTCTGCATATCTAAAGTCGGTACCGCCTGGTTTAGAAGCTAAATCAATCACTAACGTATGAGCTGGCATTTTTGCAATAACATTCGCTGTTACAACGAGGTGTGGAATCGTATTAATTACAATATCGATATTTCCTACTTTTTTCTCTATGTCTTGCATATGAAAAGGAGAAAACATCATTTCTGTAATACGTGCAATATGTTCAGATCGTCTTGCTCCAACTTTGACATGGGCTCCTAATGATTGAAATGCTCTCGCAACACTCATTCCTGTTCTACCAAATCCTAGAACCATTACATTGGACCCATGAATTGTATAGTCGGTATGTTGAATTACCATCATTAATGTACCTTCTACCGTTGGAATAGAATTGTATATTGCTACATCATCACGATCAAATAATTTAACAAGTTTTCGGTTCGTAGTAGATACGAGATTTTCCAAGTAAGGTGTACCAATACCTGAATATATAGTAAAGTGTTCTGGTGTATTTTCAATTTGTTCTTTCGTTATTGAAACTTTTTCATTTGAAAAAATAGTATCTACTTCTCCTTTGGCATTTGTACCGGCAACCGGCAAAATAATTGCGTCTACAGAAGTGAAATCTAAATTTTGTATACTTTCTTTTGCTGCCCCTGTGAAACCATGATCTAACTGATCAAAACCTATCAAAGAAAGTTTCGCATCCAATTCAACTAGCTTACGAATTACTTCTAGCTGCCTTGCATCTCCTCCTATGACAGCAATATGCATCTCAGTCAACATTCCCTAATTCACCTTCTTTTTCTGTCATTTATAAGAAAAGTGCCTACTTTTTCTTTTTCCTCCACATCATATGTAATGTACGAGTTTATGGTGATTGAAAATCCAAATGCACATATGATTTATCAGGTTTCTATGTAGATACAAAAAAAGATGACCAAAATGGCCATCCTTCACTCCGAATTTGAACGATCTATACTATCACAAAGAAGCATATCGTGTCCGACTTTCTTTATTTGACTCCATGCCACCCTTACTTCTTGTGGTTCCTTTTTAAAACCTCCCCACTTCCCTACAGGTATTATAAGTGTTTGTATTTGCCCGTCTTTCTCATTAATCTCTAAATCCATATAACCTAAGACTCCCATTTTTTCCGCTTTTTCTATATCTACAACCTCTTTACCACTTAATTCACTTAATCGCATACACACTCCACTCCCCTAATGAATTTTTCATTTGCATTGTCTATAATTAGTACCTATTCTATATGTATAAAAAAAATAACCTTCTCTCATTTAAAAAGAGAGAAGGTTATTTTTTATACATCGTAAAAATTGATTATAGTTTTATTCCTTTTGGAAGTTTTCCGTCTGGACTAATAAGTGCCGCAGAGAACTCGTCAGTAAACATATTGCGAATTAATCCGTCCACATTTTCTTTTGTTACAGTGTTTACACTTTCAATAATCTCATCAAGTGAACGATGTTTACGAAGAAGCAATTCATTTTTACCGTTACGGCTCATACGGCTATTTGTACTTTCTAAACTTAACATTAAGTTTCCTTTTAATTGCTCTTTACTATTCATAAGCTCTTTTTCTGTAATACCTGTATTTTTCAATGTCTCTAATGTTTCTTGCATTGTTTCATACAATGTATCTAATTGTTGGCTACCTGTTCCACCGTAAAGTGTTAACATGCCTGTATCTTCATAAGAAGAGTGGTAAGAAAATACTGAGTAAGCTAATCCACGTTGCTCACGTACTTCTTGGAATAAACGGCTACTCATGCTACCGCCTAAAACATTATTTAATACAATTAAGTTATAAATATCTTCGTGTCCCATTTGTAAGCCTTTATATCCTAGACATAAATGAGCTTGTTCCGTTTCTTTTTTACGGGCTACCTTATTGAAATGGAAAATTGGGCTATGTACTTGTTCACGGTTTGTTGTTCCTTCATAACTACCGAAATATTGCTCCACTGTTTGTAAAAATGCTTCATCAATATTTCCTGCGATTGATACAACTACATTTTCAGGTGTGTAATGATCTTTTATATATTGACGTAACGTATCACCTGTAAACGTATTAAGCGTTTCTTCTGTTCCTAAAATAGGATATCCAAGTGGATGCGTTTCATATGTTGCTTTCGTTAACATATCATGCACAATATCATCTGGAGCATCTTCGTACATTTTAATTTCTTCACATACGACATTCTTCTCTTTTTTCAGTTCTTCCTCATCAAATGTTGAATTAAAGAACATGTCTGCTAAAACATCTAAAGCATATTTAGCATGCTCATCTAATACTTTTGCATAGTAACATGTATATTCTTTTGAAGTAAATGCATTCACTTGACCACCAATGCTATCAAATGATTCTGCAATCTCTCGTGCACTACGTGTTTCTGTCCCTTTAAAGAACATATGCTCTAAAAAGTGAGAAATCCCGTTATTTTTTTCATTTTCATTTCTTGATCCCGCATGGATCCAAATACCAATCGCAACCGATCTTACAGTTGGTATATTCTCCATAACTATTCTTACACCATTTTTACAAGTATATTTTTTAATCAAAAACTTTCCTCCTACTGCCAGTTTCTCTAAATAAGTGCTATTATTTAATGATAACAAGTTTAAGGATGAATGTCATGCAAATGTATTTAATCCACACGTTTTTCATCCAGTAATTCTGTTATATTCCCCACTTTATATCCTTGTTCCTTCAATTTTTTAATCATTGTATCTAATGCTTCTGCCGTTGACGAAGTAGGATGCATTAATACGATAGCACCTGGGTGTATTTTTCTCATTACTCTCTGCAATAGTACATCTGGCTCAGGTCGCTTCCAATCGATTGTATCGACAGTCCACATAATCGTTCCCATTTGGAAATCATCAGCGATTTTCACGACTTCATCCCGAAAACTTCCACTCGGCGGGGCAAACCATCTTACTTTTTGATTCGTTACTACTTCTATCATTCGATTTGTTTTTTGTAACTGCTCTCGTATTTCATCAGACGATAGCGTTTTCATATTAGGGTGCGTATAAGAATGATTTCCGACTTCTTGATTTGCATCGACAATCATTTTTGCAAATCGTAAATTTTCTTTCACCCAACGTCCTTCTAAAAAGAAAGTGGCCTTCACATCATGCTTTTTCAATATCTCTAATATGCGAGGCAAATACTCATTTCCCCATGCCACATTTATTGTTAATCCTACCATCTTTTTATTTGGATGGCCTCTATAAATTGGAGCGGGTGATAAATCTTCTAAATGAACACTCGGTGAGACTTCTTTGAATTCAAGATATTTTTGATCAAATTCCTTTAGCTTCTTCATATTATTATACGATGCTTCAATATCCACTTGTCTTCCATTATATCCAGGTGTTGCCTTCCATATTTTATCAATCATCGCATTTTGAGGTGCAATCTCATACTTTTTTGCATGCTTTTGAATTTCTTCATGCAAGTTATCTTGTGCAAAAACAGAATAAGAGCCTAAACTGACATATAAAGAAAATATACATATGTATGCCAATATACGAACTTTCATATAAACCCTCCCAAATTAACTATATAAAAACATTTTCTTCTTATCTTTGTTAATTTGAGCGTTATAATGAAAACTATACCTATGCTGACATAAAAATATATATAAATCATATTTTTACATAACAAAAAAAGCCAGTTAAACTGGCTTTTACTTATTGCTGCTCTTGTTTGTTTTCTTCTTTAGCAGCTTCTTTTTCTTGCTCTTCTTTTAGCAATACTTTTCTAGATAGATTTACGCGACCTTGCTTGTCAATCTCGATAACTTTAACTGTAATTACATCACCGATTTTTACAACGTCTTCTACTTTACCTACACGCTCAAGTGCAAGTTCAGAAATATGAACTAATCCATCTTTACCGCTGAATAATTCAACGAAAGCACCGAATTTCTCAACACGTTTCACTTTTCCTTCGTAGATTTCACCTACTTGTACTTCGCGAACGATATCTTCGATAATTTTCTTAGCTTTGTCGTTCATTTCTTGGTTTATTGAAGAAATGAATACTGTGCCATCTTGCTCGATGTCAATTTTAACGCCAGTTTCTTCAATAATTTTATTGATTTGTTTACCGCTCGGTCCGATAACGTCACGGATTTTATCTGGATTAATTGTCATTGTAATAATCTTTGGAGCGTACGCTGATAATTCAGTGCGTGGCTCTGGAATAACAGATAACATATGATTTAGAATGTGCACACGACCAACTTTCGCTTGTTGTAATGCCTCTTCTAAAATTTCACGAGATAGACCATCGATTTTAATGTCCATTTGTAGTGCAGTTACACCTTGTGCTGTACCTGCTACTTTAAAGTCCATATCACCTAAATGATCTTCCATACCTTGAATATCAGATAAAATTGTGTAATGCTCACCAGTTTTAACTAGACCCATTGCAATACCTGCAACTGGAGCTTTAAGTGGAACACCAGCATCCATCATTGCTAAAGTACTACCACAAATACTTGCTTGTGAAGTAGAACCATTTGATTCTAAAACTTCAGATACAAGACGTACTGTGTATGGGAAATCTTTTTCAGATGGAATTACAGGCTCAAGTGCGCGTTCTCCTAGTGCACCGTGACCGATTTCACGACGACCTGGTCCACGCATTGGTCTTGTTTCACCAACACTAAATGATGGGAAATTGTAATGGTGCATAAAGCGTTTTGATTCTTCTACACCAAGACCATCTAAAATTTGCACATCGCCTAATGCACCTAATGTACAAATACTTAATGCTTGTGTTTGTCCACGAGTGAACAAACCAGAACCGTGTGTACGAGATAAAATACCAACCTCTGATGCTAATGGACGGATTTCGTCACCTTTACGGCCATCTGGACGGATTTTTTCAACTGTAATAAGACGACGTACTTCTTCTTTTACAATTTTATATAAAATCTCATTTACTTGTCCTAATGTATCAGCGTCAGCTTCCTGCGCTTCGTAATGCTCAATAACACGCTTTTTCACTTCGTTAATTGCATCTTCACGTGCATGTTTCTCATGTACTTGAATTGCTGAATGCATATCTTCTTCAGCCATTTCACGTACAGCTTGGTTAAGATCAGCGTCAACTTCATAAAGTTTCACTTCTGATTTCTCTTTACCTACAGCTTGTACAATCTCTTCTTGGAATGCAATTAGACGTTTAATTTCGTCATGACCAAACATAATTGCTTCTAACATTGTTTCTTCAGGTACTTGATCTGCTCCTGCTTCAACCATGTTAATCGCATCTTTCGTACCAGCTACAACTAAGTGGATATCACTTTGTTCTTGCTGTTCTACTGTTGGGTTAATAACGAATTCGCCATTAATACGGCCAACTGTCGCACCAGCGATTGGACCTTCAAATGGAATATCTGAAATCGATAACGCTAATGAAGAACCAAGCATAGCTGCCATTTCAGAAGAACAATCTTGATCAACACTCATTACAATGCTGACAACTTGTACTTCGTTACGGAAGCCATCTGCGAATAGCGGACGAATTGGACGGTCGATTAAACGACTTGCCAAAATTGCTTTTTCACTTGGACGACCTTCACGCTTAATAAAACCGCCAGGAATTTTTCCGACTGCATATAAACGCTCTTCATAGTTTACTGTAAGTGGGAAGAAATCTACATTTTTTGCTTCTTTTGATGCAGTTGCTGTAGATAGAACCGCTGTATCGCCATATCTTACTAATACTGCTCCGTTCGCTTGTTTTGCAAGCTGACCAGTTTCAACTGTTAGCTGGCGACCAGCTAAATCTATCGAGAAGACTTGCTTTTCTTGACTCATTTAAGTACCCCTCTCAATTTAAAGTATTCAATTCTTCTATGTAAATGGATAGTATATCACAATATTCTACCTCTAGTATTGCCTAAAATTAAGTAAGCTATAAAGCGTAGAAGATATATTTTTACCTAACAAAAAAGCGGGAATATTCCCGCTTCTTTGACTATCGACGTAAGCCAAGCTTTGTGATTAATTCACGGTAACGTGTGATATCGCTATTACGAAGGTAAGTTAGTAAGTTACGACGTTTACCAACCATCTTTAATAGACCACGACGTGAATGATGATCTTTCTTGTGAGTACGTAAGTGCTCGTTTAGAGTGTTAATTTGCTCCGTTAGGACAGCAATTTGAACCTCTGGAGAACCAGTATCAGTCTCATGAGTTCTAAATTGTGCAATGATTTCATTTTTACGTTCTTGTGTTAAAGCCATCCTATTTCACCTCCTATTAATTAAACCCCCAATTACCTAGCAAGCGTCGGTGAGTCGCAATGCCAAGCAATGGTTGTCATAAAGTACATAACATAGAATACTACTTTTCATTTGAAAAAGCAAGTATATTCTTTTCGCTCATAAAATATTCTTGTGCTGTTTTCTTATCTTTTGCGATTTGTTCAACTAACTCATCAATACCGTTGAATTTCTTTTCTGCTCTTATACGCATATGCCACTCTACTGTAACATTTTGATCGTATATATCTTTGTTAAATTCAAATAAGTGCACTTCAATTGATAATTGACGCTCATCTTCTTTAAAAGTCGGTTTATATCCAATATTACATACACCATCGTACCATTCATCGTGAACTTTTAATCTCACTGCATAAACACCTACAGGTGGCAATAAATACTCATCACTTAAACCTACATTAGCTGTCGGGAAACCAATTTGACGCCCACGTTTGTCGCCGTGTATAACTGTTCCCGCTACAGTATAGGCTCTACCTAAAATAGATGGAATTTGCTCCATTTCGCCATTTCGAATTAACTTTCGTAATGCTGTAGAACTTACTTTCTCTTCTTGAAATTCAACTTTTTCAATCACAGTCTGTGTAAACTCCCCTCTTGCATGAAATGGTAAAGTCTCCATCTTTCCTTTTCCTAAACGTCCATATGAATAATCAAACCCTGCTACTACATGCTTTACATTTAAACCAATAATATAATCATCTACAAATTGTTGCGGTAATAACCCTGCAAATGATTCATCAAATTTAATCACATATAATATATCGATTCCTAAGCTTTCGACTATTTTTTCTTTATCACGCATTGGTGTAATATACTCCACATGCGCATCCTTTTTCCCTAAAACAACAGATGGATGAGGATGAAATGTCATAACTGCACTTTTATATCCTCGTTCGTCCGCTATTTTTTTCGCAGTTCGAATTACACATTGATGTCCTAAATGAATGCCATCAAAAAATCCTAATGCCATTACAGTAGGTGGTAATTCTAATTTATTTTGTTCATGTGGATGAGTTAAATGAATAAGTTTCACGCTTGAATTCACCTTTTTCTGTAATAATCCTTCCAATAATTCATTATAGCTTTAGTTCTTGATTATTCACAAGTACTTTCATCGGCTTTAACATGCCAGGATGTTTCGGATGATGTTCATAAATTGCTAAGCAACGATCATTTTTATCAAACACTGTAATAAATGGTGCTGTTATTTCTAATTCATTCTTTAAGAACATACCATTCTTTATTTTCTCTGCTTGCTTTTCATCTACAACCATTTTTGGAAACTTACTTAATGCTTCATCAATTGAAATGAAGATAGACTCTACTGTTCCATTTTGCACGTTTTCTTCAATTTCTTCAAATGATATGCAATCTTCTAATAAAAATTCACCAGATGCCGTTCTTACAAGGTGAGACATATGTGATGGGAAACCAAGTTTCTCCCCGATCATTACAGCTAACGTTCTTACATATGTTCCTTTACTACACGTTACACGGAAACGGAATGAAATATTTTCTCCTTCAAAAACTTCACGATCATCAAGTAATACGAATTCATGAATTGTAATTGTACGAACTGGACGTTCCACCTCTTGTCCTGCTCTTGCATATTCATATAATTTTTTCCCGTTTACTTTTACAGCCGAGAACATTGGTGGCATTTGTTCAATCGTGCCTGTTAATTCCGCAAGGACTTTCTCTACTTCCATACGAGTAATAGTACGATCTACATTTTTCGTTTCAACAACCTCACCAGAAGCGTCTTCAGTTGTCGTTGAAAACCCTAATGTTACTTCACCTTCATATGTTTTCGTTTCACTTGTTAAAAATTGTGCAATTTTCGTTGCTCTTCCAACGCAAATTGGTAATACTCCTGTTACATCTGGATCTAATGTTCCCGTATGACCAATTCTCTTTTCTCGCAATATCTTTCTTAATTTAAATACACAATCATGTGATGTCATGCCTTTTGGCTTATGTAATAATACTACACCTTCCATATATGTTCACCTCATCATAATTCTTTCGTATTAAATATCCAAAACTTATTTTGCATTGAAAAAATGGATAGACAAATGTCTATCCATTATTCTTCACGTTTACCGTCTTTATTAATTTCATGTAAAAGTGTATCAATTCGATGACCATATCCGATAGACTCATCAAACTCAAAGGTAATTTCCGGTGTTTTACGAAGACGAATACGTTGGCCAATTTCTGAACGAATAAAGCCTTTTGCCTTCGCTAAACCTTTTAAAGTATTTTCTTTCTGTTCTTCGTCACCTAAAACAGAAATATATACTTTAGCAATTTGTAAATCACCACTCACTTGTACATCTGTTACTGTAACAAATCCAATACGTGGGTCTTTAATTTTACGA
This sequence comes from Bacillus sp. PK3-067, assembly GCF_056738645.1. Taxonomy (NCBI): domain Bacteria; kingdom Bacillati; phylum Bacillota; class Bacilli; order Caryophanales; family Bacillaceae; genus Bacillus; species Bacillus sp. PK3-067. The sequence continues at coordinate 3,846,151 of NZ_CP096490.1, forward strand.
CTGATAATATCGCCTAATTCTTTTTTCATTTGCTCGCCCACACGGTTCGCACGTAATTTCATAACTCTTCACCTCATTCAATACCATTCCAAATGTGTTATTGTACGTTCAATTTCAGGAAATGAATCGATGTACTCAAGTACACGATTCATTTCTTTTTCACAGATAACACGATTTGAGGATACGGAAACAATTGCAATTTCTGTACGTTGCCATACATCTTGGTGCCCAACTTCAGAAACAGCTACATTATAGCGCTGTTTCACACGAGTTAACACACGTTGTAAAATTGCACGTTTCTCTTTTAAAGAATGCACATCGTAAATCATACACTCGAATGAGAGTGAAGCGATAATCATCGCTTCACTTCTTCCATAATATACGCTTCAATGATGTCCCCTTCTTTAAGATCATTATATCTCTCAATTGTAATACCACACTCATAGTTTTGTGCAACTTCTTTTACGTCGTCTTTGAAACGTTTTAACGTATCAAGTTGTCCTTCGAAAATTACTACGCCGTCACGGATAATACGTACGCCACTATCACGCGTAATTTTACCGTCTGTTACATAACAACCTGCGATTGTTCCAACTTTTGTTACTTTAAACGTTTGACGAACTTCTGCTTGACCGATTACTTTTTCTTCGAATTCTGGATCAAGCATACCTTGCATCGCTGCTTCAATCTCTTCGATTACTTTATAAATAATACGGTGTAAACGAATATCAACGTTCTCTAATTCAGCTGTACGCTTCGCGTTCACATCTGGACGTACGTTAAATCCAATTACAATTGCATTAGATGCAGAAGCTAAAATGATATCAGATTCTGTAATCGCACCTACACCAGTGTGAATGATTTTAACTTTTACGCCTTCAACATCAATTTTACGAAGTGATGCTGCCATCGCTTCAACAGAACCTTGTACGTCTGCTTTTACGATTAAGTTAATTTCTTTTACATCGCCCTCTTGGATTTGTTGGAATAAATCTTCAAGGCTTAATTTAGATTTCTCACCACGTTGTGCAACTAACGCTTCTTGTGCACGTGATTCACCAATTTGACGAGCTTTCTTCTCATCAGCGAATGCCATGAAACGATCTCCAGCCTGTGGTACTTCGTTTAAACCAGTAATTTCAACAGGAGTTGATGGACCAGCAACTTTTACACGACGACCAATATCACTTACCATTGCACGAACACGTCCGAATGAAGTTCCAACAACGATTGGATCTCCAACTCGAAGCGTACCGTTTTGAACAAGTAATGTCGCGATAGTTCCTTTACCTTTATCAAGCTGCGCTTCGATTACTGTACCAGTTGCATAGCGGTTTGGATTTGCTTTGTATTCTTCTACTTCACTTACAAGAAGGATCATTTCTAGTAAGTTGTCAATGCCTTCGCCTTGAATTGCAGAAATTGGTACGAAAATAGTATCTCCGCCCCAAGCTTCTGGAACTAATTCATATTCTGTTAGTTCTTGCATTACGCGATCAGGGTTTGCAGCTGGTTTATCCATTTTATTCACAGCAACAATAATTGGTACTCCTGCTGCCTTCGCATGGTTAATTGCTTCAACCGTTTGTGGCATAACACCGTCATCCGCTGCAACAACAAGGATTGTAATATCCGTTACTTGTGCACCACGAGCACGCATCGTTGTAAATGCTGCGTGACCAGGTGTATCTAAGAATGTAATCTTCTTATCGTTTACTTCAACTTGATATGCACCGATATGCTGAGTAATTCCACCCGCTTCGCCTGCAGTTACTTTTGAGTTACGAATAGAATCCAGTAATGTTGTTTTACCGTGGTCAACGTGTCCCATGATTGTAACTACAGCTGGACGTTCTTTTAAGTTCTCTTCATCATCTTGCTCATCAATGAATGTTTCAAACTCAGTCTCGCTCACAATTACTTCTTCTTCTACTTCAATACCGTAGTCGTTAGCAATTAACTCAATTGTATCTTTATCCAAGTCTTGGTTAATTGTTGCCATAATTCCAAGCATGAAGAGCTTCTTAATAATTTCAGATGGCTCTTTGCTTAATTTTTTAGCAAGATCTCCTACTGTAAGGCTTCCAGAGAAAGTAATTTTATCTGGTGTTTCTACAATTTGAGTTTGTTGTCTACCAGCAAAGTTCTCTTGACGTTTGTCTTCGTTTCCTTTGCCTTTTTTCTTTTTCTTATTGCTGTTCTTTTTACTGCGAACAACTTTTTCTTCTACTTCAAACTCATCTGCAACAGAAGGTTTTTCAGTTTGATATTCATTATCTAATTTATTTACTACTTCATCGTCTAACATTGTCATATGATTCGAAACCTCGATATTCATTTCTTTTAGTTTTGTCATAAGATCTTTACTTGAGATATTATGTTTTTTTGCATATTCATGCACTCGAATTTTACTCATACCTTCACCCCCGGTAATTTGTATCGAGCATGCTACGCAGCTTTTTCGCAAAGCCTTCATCTAACACAGCTACAACGACTCGCTCATCTCTCCCAATCGCATGCCCTAATTGTTGTCGATTTTCGACCTTTCTCATTGGTACGTTGTAGTACGTAGTTTTATCTGTGATGCGTTTTGTAGTATTTACTGACGCATCTTCAGATAGCAATACAAGTTTTGCTTTGCCACTTCGTACTTCTTTTAAAACGAGTTCTTCACCCGAAATAATTTTCCGAGCCCGGTTTGCTAGTCCTAAAAACGATTTCCAATCGGACACTTATTTCGACTCCTTCTCAACAAGCTCAAGAAGCTCTTCATATAAAGAACCGTCGATTTTCGCTTTTAGATGATGTTCCAAAACATTTTTCTTTTGAGCTTGAAGAATGCTCTCCTTGTCCTTCGACAAGTAAGCACCTCGTCCTGATTTTTTCCCAGTTAAATCAATGGACACTTCTCCCTCTTTGGAACGAACAATGCGAACGAGCTCTCGTTTTGATTTCATTTCTTGCGTTGCAACACATTTTCGTAACGGAACTTTTCGATTGCTCATACTCATCACCTCTATTCGATTTCGTCTTCCACTGAATCGAATCCAAATGCGATTACGCTATCTTCTTCTGTTACAATACCAAGTTGTTTCGCATCAGACTCACTCTTAATGTCAATTTTCCAGCCTGTTAATTTAGCTGCAAGACGTGCATTTTGTCCACGCTTACCGATAGCTAATGATAGCTGGTGGTCTGGAACAACTACTGTTGTCGCTTTTTCTTCTTCATCTACAAGTACTTTAACAACTTGTGATGGGCTTAATGCATTTGCAACATATTCAACTGGATCATTTGACCAGCGAACGATGTCAATTTTTTCACCTTTTAATTCGTCTACAATGCGTTGTACACGTTGCCCTTTTGGTCCTACACAAGAACCAACTGGATCAACATCAGTGTTCTCTGCATATACAGAGATCTTAGAGCGATCGCCAGCTTCACGTGCTACAGAACGAATTTCTACAGTTCCATCATAGATTTCAGGAACTTCCATTTCGAATAAACGTTTTAAAAGACCAGGATGTGTACGTGATACGTAAATTTGTGGTCCTTTTGTCGTTTTTTCTACTTTCGTAATGAATACGCGAATACGATCATGTGGTTTGTATTGCTCATTAGGCATTTGCTCACTTACAGGTAATAAAGCTTCTACTTTTCCTAAGCTTACATAGATGAAACGAGCATCTTGACGTTGTACAATACCTACCATAATATCTTCTTCACGATCACTAAACTCAGAGTAAATAACACCGCGCTCTGCTTCACGCACTCGTTGTGTTACAACTTGTTTTGCAGTTTGTGCTGCAATACGACCAAAGTCTTTTGGTGTTACTTCAATTTCTAGTACGTCACCATCTTGGTAGTTTGGATTAATTTGTCTTGCTTCCTCTACAGAAATTTCAAGACGTGGATCAAACACATTGTCTACTACGTCTTTACGTGCTAAAACTTGAATTGTTCCCACTTCTGGGTTAAAGCTCACACGAACGTTTTGTGCTTGATTAAAATTGCGCTTATAAGCAGAGATTAAAGCTGCTTCAATCGCATCAATAATAATGTCTTTGCTAATGCCTTTTTCAGATTCTAATACGAGCAAAGCATCTAATAACTCAGTGCTCATGAAGATCCCCCTTCTAACTAAAACGTAACAGCAAGTCGCGCATTTGCGACTTTATCCATCGAAATTTGGATTTCTTTTTTACGTGTTTTAATTGTTAATAATAATGTTATTGTTGTACCATCGTAAGAAAGCAATTTTCCTTCAAACATCTTTTCACCATCAATCGGCTCATATGTTTTAATTGCCACTTGTTTTCCTACCGCTTGCTGGAAGTCTTTTTCTTTCTTTAATGGGCGTTCCGCTCCAGGAGATGATACATCCAAAAAGTAAAGATGAGGAATTGGGTCCTCTTTATCTAAAGCTTCGCTTAAACGTTCACTTACCGCACCGCATTCTTCAATGTCGACTCCCTTTTCAGAATCGATGAATACGCGTAAGAACCAGTCTTGTCCTTCTTTCACATACTCTACATCTACAAGTTCAAGATTTAACTCTTCAACGATCGGCTGCGCAAATGCTTCTACAACTTCTGTGACTTTCTTATCCATAAACAGCCTCCTTCCTGCCGTCATGTACCATTTAAAAGAAGAAGACCCCGCCAATTTAAAAACGGTCTATCTTATTCTTTCTCGTTAGCTAACAAAAGCCCCTGCTGTTCAGCAGGGATTATCTGTCTTAGTATTACCAAATTTAAGAAGTAAAACTTGTAACAAAATATGTATATACGACAGAAATCTTTTACCTATCTACGTAGATAAAACATAGATAGTAACACGAAAGAGTGGGTTTCCCCACTCTTTTCTTTACACAATATACATGACATGGTTATCTCGGTTAATAGTATATCATAGGAAATGTTGATTTGCAAAGACTTTTCCTACCTACTAGAACAGTGATAACTGGTTTTGATCTGGTAAGTCTCCTAAACAACCTTGGCTATCTAAATACTCAATAATTGTTTTCGAAACCTTACTTCGCTGTTGCAAGTCTTCTTTTGATAAGAAGTCTCCATTTTTACGTGCTTCTACAATACTTAAAGCTGCGTTTGTGCCAAGACCAGGTACTGCATTAAATGGAGGGATTAATGTATCTCCATCAATAATAAATTCTGTTGCATGTGAGCGGTATAAATCCACCTTTTGGAATGAGTATCCACGCTCACACATTTCAAGTGTCATTTCTAGTACCGTTAATAAACTCTTCTCTTTCGGCGCAGCATCGAGTCCCTTTTGAGCAATTTCATCAATTCTTGCACGTATAGATGCTGAACCTTTCGCCATTGCCTCTACATCAAAATCATCTGCACGAACTGTAAAATATGCGGCATAGAATAACAGTGCAAAATGTACTTTAAAGTATGCGATACGTACAGCCATAAGTACGTAAGCAGCCGCATGGGCTTTAGGGAACATGTATTTAATCTTCTTACATGAATCAATATACCAACCTGGTACATTATTATTTTTCATGTCTTCTTCCCATTCTTCCGGTACACCTTTACCTTTACGAACCGACTCCATGATTTTGAAGGCTAATGATGGATCTAGACCTTGATAGATTAAATATACCATGATGTCATCACGACAACCGATAACTTCGCTCAGCGTACATGTACCGTTATAAATTAACTCGTTTGCATTACCAAGCCATACGTCGGTACCATGTGATAGTCCAGAAATTTGGACTAACTCTGAGAATGTCGTCGGTTTTGTCTCTTCTAACATCTGTCTTACGAATTTTGTACCAAACTCTGGTATACCAAGTGTACCTGTTTTACAGTTAATTTGTTCTTCCGTTACCCCTAACGATTCTGGACCAGAGAAAATTTTCATTACTTCTGGATCATCCGTTGGGATTGTTTTCGGATCAATACCACTTAAATCTTGTAACATACGAATAACGGTCGGATCATCGTGTCCTAGTATATCAAGTTTCAATAAATTATCATGAATCGAGTGGAAATCAAAATGCGTTGTTCTCCATTCAGCACCAATTGAATCAGCTGGATACTGTATTGGTGAGAAATCAAAGATATCCATGTAATCTGGCACAACGATAATACCGCCTGGATGCTGTCCTGTTGTACGTTTTACACCGGTACACCCTGCTACTAAGCGATCAATCTCTGCATTTCGAATCGTTAAGTTATGATCATTTGCATAACCTTTTACATATCCGTAAGCAGTTTTTTCCGCAACTGTACCAATCGTTCCTGCACGATATACATAGTCTTCACCGAACAGTACTTTCGTATAGTTATGGGCACGTGGTTGGTATTCCCCGGAGAAGTTCAAATCGATATCGGGTACCTTATCTCCTTTAAATCCAAGGAATGTTTCGAACGGAATGTCATGTCCATCTTTTACATATGGAATATTACAAGCAGGACATTCTTTATCTGGTAAGTCAAAACCAGAGCCTACAGAACCATCATTAAAGAATTCTGATTGCTTACACTTCGGACATACATAGTGTGGTGGTAATGGGTTTACTTCTGTAATTTCCATCATCGTTGCAACAAATGATGATCCTACCGATCCACGCGAACCTACTAGATATCCGTCTACTAACGATTTTTTCACAAGCTTATGTGAAATTAAATAAATTACGGCGAATCCATGCCCAATAATACTTTTTAATTCTTTTTCTAAACGTGCTTCTACAATTTCCGGTAGCTCTTCACCATAAATGCTACGCGCCATTTTATAACTCATATCACGCGTTTCATCATCAGCACCTTCAATTTTCGGTGTGTATAGATCGTCTTTTACTGGATGCACATCACCAATTAATGACGCAATCTTTTGTGTATTTGTTACAACAACTTCTTTCGCTTTATCTTCACCTAAGAATGAAAAACATTCTAACATTTCATCAGTTGTACGGAAATGTACTGGCGGTAATGAATGTCGATTTAACGGATTGGCTCCGCCCTGCGAACTGACTAAAATTTTACGATACATTGCATCCTCAGGGTCTAAATAATGCACGTTTCCTGTAGCAACAACTGGTTTATCTAACGTCTCACCTAGTTTTACTAAGTTAGAAATAATTGTTTTTAATTGACCTTCGTCTCGAACAAGTTCACGTTCTACTAAATGACGCAACACCTCTGGAGGCATTACTTCAATGTAATCATAGAACTGGGCAATTTCTTCTACCTCTTCAGGTGCCTTTTGCATCATTGCCTCGAAAACTTCACCTTTATCACAAGCCGTTCCTACTAAAATTCCTTCACGGTATTTTTTTAATAGTGACCTCGGCACACGTGGTACACGGTAAAAGTAATTAAGGTGAGAATATGAAACAAGTTTATATAAATTTTTCAATCCAACATCTGATGTGGCAAGTAACGTCATATGACTTGGACGGCCACGCTTATACGCATCCCCTTGTCCCATGCTATCATTTAATTGATCGTGATATTCAAATCCCTTTTCAATTACGTCTTTCAACATTTTCACAAGTAAATATCCCGTCGCTTCTGTATCATAAATCGCACGGTGATGTTGTGTTAATTCAATATCAAGTTTTTTACACATCGTATTTAATCGATGATTTTTCATTTCTGGGAATAAGAATCGTGCAAGTTCTAACGTATCAATAACGGGGTTATTCGTTTTTTCTAGTCCAGCCTTTTTAAAACCTACGTTAATAAAGCCCATATCAAAGCTCGCATTATGGGCAACAAGTGTATGGTCGCCCATCCATTCCTCAAACTTTTTAAACACCTCGTCCACTTCAGGTGCATCAGTTAACATATCATCTGTAATACCTGTTAATTCAATGATCGTCGCCGATAATGGTTGATGCGGATTTGCAAAAGATTCAAAGCGGTCAATAATTTCGCCACCCTTTACTTTTACAGCAGCCAACTCAATAACTGTATCGTATACAGCTGATAAACCTGTCGTCTCAACGTCGAAAACAACATACGTTTCCTCTGCAAGTAAACGATGCGCTTCGTTATATGCTATCGGTACACCATCATTAACTAAATTTGCTTCTACACCATATATAACTTTAACTCCAGCCTTCTTCCCCGCAGAATACGCCTCTGGGAAAGACTGAGCCACGGCATGGTCTGTAACCGCAATAGCCTCATGTCCCCATTTACCAGCTTGAGCAACAAGCTTAGAAACTGGAGTGACAGCGTCCATTTGACTCATCGGAGTATGGAGATGCAGCTCTACTCGTTTTTCGCCTTCTGGTGCTTTATCTTTACGAGACGGTCCTGTGATTTCATTAATATCATTTGCAATCATTACTAAATCTCGAACGAATGTATCGTTTTGAACAGAACCACGCGCTTTCACCCACATTCCTTTTTTCAAGGATTGCAGCATTGGAATATCTTCTTTGTCACGCGAGAACATTTTGATCATAATAGAATCCGTATAATCCGTTATTTTTAAAGTTAATAACGTACGTCCACTACGAAGCTCTTTTGTTTCTACATGGAAGACATATCCTTGAACCGTTTTTCTTCTTTCTTCATCTTGAATTTCTCGCATCGGTGTAATCTCTTCATCTGGCTTAATAAGATACCCGAGTGTAATCGGTCCTTCATACACAACGCTGCTTTCTTCAGCTTGCTTCTTCGCCATTTCTTCCATAGCTTGTATAACACGCTCGCGGTCTTCTTGCTGCGTTTGTTCACGAAACTTTTGCATTTCTTCTGTATTTTGCTGTATATGTGTGTCTAACTGAAAACGCGGGAATCCAAAAACTTCGTATTGATCCCCTACTGGTTTCGCAACGTTTTTCTTTAAAGCAGTAGACTCCAACTCGTTATTCACATTTATTAGCAACTTCACTCCATTCACCTGTGGAAGCTGCTTCTTTAAGTATGCGAACATAGGTGAAAATGTAATTCGTTCCGTACAAAGCGGCCAATACGCCCTCACTTCTTCTTCTGTAAATTGTTTATTCTCTGTTTCTAATGCAAATGTTGTTCTTGCAATATGAGAAAATGATTGCTTAAGCTTTGTTTCTAGCAATTCATATAATTCTGTAGGCAAAATACGTGGCACTTGTAAATCAAAATGCCAACTTTTATTCGCTTTATCAATAACGAGCCTTTCAATACCACCGCCTTGTAAATATTGATTTATAAGGTCGTCTGGTATTTGCAACTGCTGGAGCAAAATTTGAAATCGCTCTTGTTGTTCATTTGTTAAAGACATAAGCACTCTCCTTCCATTTGCTATTATAAATTGAAACGTACCACAAAGAAAGATTTCTCACCTCTTCTTTTACAAAATACGTTTACAAAGAAAGAGAAGGTACCCCATTACGAGGTACCTCTTCTTATTTTAAAATATTTGCAATATATGTCTGAAGTTCTTCTACTTTTACTTCTTCAGACTCACCTGTAGCACGTACTTTCACTTCTACAATACCTTCGTCTGCTTTTTTACCAACTGTAACACGAACTGGAAGACCAAATAAATCTGCATCTGCAAATTTAACACCTGCACGTTCTGCACGATCGTCTAATAACACTTCATAGCCTTGTTCTTGTAATGAGTTGTAGATATTTTCACCCATTTCACGTTGTGCATCCGATTTCATATTTACTGGAATTACATGCACATGGAACGGTGCTACAGCTTTTGGCCAAACTAAGCCGTTCTCATCGTTAAACTGCTCTGCAATTGCTGCCACTGTACGAGATACCCCGATACCGTAACAACCCATAATAAGTGGTTGTGTTTTTCCGTTTTCATCCAGGAATGTTGCGTTCATTGCTTCACTATAACGAGTTCCTAATTTGAATACATGACCAACTTCAATTCCGCGTGCAAAAAGAATTGTTCCGTTTCCATCTGGAGATTGGTCTCCTTCTTGGATGAAGCGTAAATCTGTATATTGACTTACTTTAAAGTCACGTTCTGGATTTACATTTACATAATGGAATCCTTCTTCATTCGCTCCTGAACATCCGTTAACAATTGATGCTACAGCATGATCAGCAATAATTTCGATATCACCTGTTACATTAATCGGTCCTAATGAACCAACTTCACAATTTAATAATGCTTTTACTTCTTCATGAGAAGCAAGCTCAACAACTGAAGCGCCGTATACATTTTTCACTTTCACATCGTTTACTTCGTGATCACCACGAACAAGTACCACTACTAATTTCTCATCTACTTTAAACACCATAGACTTAATGCACTTGTCAGCTGCAATGTTTAAGAATGCGGATACTTCTTCAATTGCTTTTTGGTCTGGTGTTGCTACTTTTTCAAGTGCTTTTTCTGCTTCGTCACTCTTCGTATACGTAGCTACAACAGGAGCCATTTCGATGTTTGCTGCATAATCAGATGTGTCAGAGTATGCAATTGTATCTTCACCAACATCAGATAATACCATAAATTCATGTGTATCTTTTCCGCCCATTGCTCCAGAATCAGCAATAACTGCACGGAAATTCAAGCCACAGCGAGCAAAAATGTTAGAGTATGCTTTATATAAACGATCGTATACTTCATCTAAGCTCTCTTGTGTAGCATGGAAAGAGTATGCATCTTTCATTAGAAACTCTCTTCCACGTAATAAGCCGAAACGAGGTCTTTGCTCATCACGAAATTTTGTTTGAATTTGGTATAATGTTAACGGTAATTTTTTATATGATTTCACTTCATCACGCACAAGATCCGTAATTACTTCCTCATGTGTCGCTCCTAATGCGAATTCACGAGCATTACGATCTTTCATACGCATTAATTCAGATCCGTAAGAATACCAACGACCTGATTCTTGCCATAATTCCGCAGCTTGCATAGCTGGCATTAATAATTCTACAGCTCCTGCGCGCTCCATTTCTTCTCGAACGATACGTTCTACTTTGTGTAATACTTTTAATCCAAATGGTAGAAAGCTATAAATACCAGAAGCATTTTGACGCATAAAACCTGCACGAAGTAATAGCTGATGACTCTTAATTTCAGCATCAGCTGGAACTTCACGTAATGTAGGACTGAATACCATACTTTGTTTCATTTATTTGCACCTCTTCATTTTACTCTTACACGCAGTAAAACCCCTCACCTCGAGTTAGGTGAGGGATTTTATTCTACGAGCTCTATTTCATTATAAGTTTCACTTTATTTTACAAGAAAAACTTACGAATGTCATTCCAAGTTACAACTAACATAAGTAACATTAATAATGCAAAACCAATAAAGTGAACCATTCCTTCTTTTTGGCGATCAATTGGTTTCCCTCGTAACGCTTCAATTAAGAAGAAGAATAAACGGCCACCATCTAAAGCAGGAACTGGTAATAAATTAAATAAACCAAGATTAATGCTTAGAACTGCAGCTAAACTTAGTACACGCGTAAACCCATAATCTACAACTTGATCTGTTAGATTATAAATTCCTACTGGACCTGATAACTCATTAATAGAAAATTGACCAGTTACTAATTTAACAAGAGATTCAAAAATTAGTTTCGTCCATTGGTACGTTTGTTCAAATCCTGATTTAATAGAACCCATTACTGTTTTCTCTACAGGAGAATACACACCGATTCTACCAACTTCGTCTTTTCCTTCTTTATCGAGTGTTGGCGTTACTTTCACATTAAACTGTTCATTATCACGCTTTACTTGTAACGTAATTTCTTTATTTGGGTTTTCACGTACAATAGTAACAACATCTTTCCATGTACTTGTGTTTTTCCCATCAATAGCTTGAATTGTATCATTCTCTTTCAATCCAGCTTGCTGTGCTGCACTGTTATCCATCACTTTTCCGACCATTGGTTTGTCAATAGGAACCCCTTGTACAAATCCAAGAATCACAAAAATAACAAATGCTAAAATGAAGTTCATTGCAGGACCCGCAAAGATTGTTAAAGCGCGTTGCCCTAGTTTTTTCGAGCCAAATTGTCTATTATACGGAGCAATTTGAATTTCTTCCCCCGCAGTAATAATACGAGCCTTTTCATTCACTCGGAATGTTTGAAGCTCTTCCTCGTACTCTTCATAGCCCGAAATTGTTAAATTATGCTCCAAATCAGCTTGTTCGACTTCAATAACACGAACATTTGGATACTTTTCATATCCATCAAAAACTAATTTCACAACTTCGTCTTTTTCATTTAATACAAGGCCAACCTTTTTCCCAGGCTTTAACTCAACTGTGTCCGCATCCTCGCCGGCCATTCTTACATAGCCACCAAGGGGCAGTAATCGAATCGTATACACCGTTTCATTCTTTTCAAATGAGAATATTTTCGGACCAAAACCAATCGCAAACTCGCGGCATAAAATACCTGCTCTTTTTGCGAAATATAGATGCCCTAGCTCATGGAAAAATACGAGTGCACCGAAAATTAATATAAAGGCAATCGCTGTATTCAATTCCATAACCACCTTTGCTAAATTTGTTCCATCACAAACCGTCTTGTGGCCGCATCAATTTCCAAAATTTCCTCTAAGCTCGGTCGTGCAATGACATTGTGATGGTTCATTGCTTTTTCAATGAGGTCTTCCACTGTTAAGAAACCAATTCTCTTTTGTAAAAAGGCTTCAACCGCTACTTCATTCGCTGCGTTCATTACAGCTGGCATACTTCCACCTGCTTTTCCAGCTTCATACGCAAAACGTAAACAACGGAATCGTTCTTGGTCCATTTTCTCAAAATGCAACGTCCCTATTTCCCATAAGTTTAACTGTTTTGTGTCTGAAAGAGGCAATCTATCAGGATATGTAAGTGCGTATTGAATTGGTACTCGCATATCAGGTGAACCAAGCTGCGCCATTACACTACGATCTTCAAATTCAACCATAGAATGGATAATACTTTCTTTATGTAAAACAACATCGATTTGCTCATAAGGGATACCAAAAAGCCAATGTGCTTCAATTACTTCTAGTCCCTTATTCATCATTGTAGCAGAATCAATTGTAATTTTCGAACCCATTGACCAGTTTGGATGTCGAAGCGCATCTTCTACGGTCACATGATGCAATTCATCCCTCGTTTTATCACGGAAACTTCCACCAGAAGCCGTTATAATAAGACGAGAAATTCTTTTTTCATTTTCACCATTCAAGCACTGAAAAATAGCCGAATGTTCACTATCTACTGGAAGTAACGAAACATTATGTTTTCGTGCTGCTTCCATTACAAGATGTCCTGCAGTTACTAACGTTTCTTTATTTGCAATTCCAATTGTTTTTTTCGCCTCAATTGCACGAAGTGTTGGTAACAACCCTACGCTACCTACAACAGCATTTACTACAATCTCCGCATCTGGATGTAATGCTACTTCTAAAAGTCCTTCACTACCATATACAATTTTTGTATTACCAGAAACAGATTGTAATTTTAAAACATCTTCCTCTCTTTGCACAGAGACGATTTGCGGAGAAAATTCTTGAATTACCTTTACTGCGTAGTCAATATTTTTCCCTACAGAAAAAGCAACGAGACGGAATTGGTCTGGGTGCGAGCGTAATACATCTAAAGTTTGTGTACCAATTGATCCGCTTGCACCTAATAAACTAATGTTTTTCATGACTCCAACCCCTCGTTCATTTATTAATTGTATTGTAATAAGAAGTAGAGAATTGGTAAAACGAATAACCAACTATCTGTTCGGTCTAATATACCACCATGCCCAGGTAAAATTGTACCTGAATCCTTTACGCCATAATGACGTTTAAAAGCAGATTGTACTAAATCACCAATTTGTCCAAAAATAGAAATGATAATTGTCAGCACAATTAAAATTACTACATTCGATTCGACTGGGAAGAACACGTTGTAAACAAGTGCCACAATAATTCCACAAACGATACCACCTAATGAACCTTCAATCGTTTTATTCGGACTAATTTCTGGCCACAATTTTCTCTTGCCCAATGCTTTTCCTACGAAATATGCGCCTGAATCAGTAGCCCATATAACAAATAATGCGCAAAATACATATTTAATTCCTAATATTCTCGTTTCATTTAAATATAAGAATCCCATTGCCACATATGTCGTTGCCATCAGTAAAAATGAAGCATTATCAAAAGTAAATGTATTCTTAGAAAGGACTGTATATGATAAAAGTAATAAAACAATCACAAATGTGATTTCCAATTTACCTAATCCAATCCATGTAAACAGTTCTGATGCACTACTTGGAATTAAAAGAATCCACAATAATACTGCAGCTAAAACTGTCGGTACTGAAATAAGCGTAAGCTTATTCATACGAATTAATTCATATAAACCTATAGAAGCAAGTGCATACACTAAAACCGTAAAAGGCACGCCACCGTATATTACGATGGGAATGAATAGCGCGGCAGCAACCACTCCAGTAATAATTCTCTGTTTCACTACCAAACCCTCTCTTTCTACACGCCTCCGAATCTGCGCCCTCTATGTTGAAAGTCAGTAATCGCATTTAGCAAATGTTCTTCTTTGAAGTCTGGCCAATACACGTCTGTAAACCAAAACTCCGAATATGCAATTTGCCATAACATGAAATTACTAATACGTAGCTCTCCGCTTGTTCGGATTAACAACTCTGGATCAGGTAAAGAACTCGTCATTAAGTAGGAGGAAAGCATTTCTTCACTTACCTCTTCAGAACGAATTTTTCCTTCCTCATTATCTTTCATCATATGTTGCACAGCAGAAACGATTTCATCTCGACTTCCATAGTTTAACGCGAAATTAAGAATTAATCCCGTATTCTCTTTCGTATCTTCCATGGCTTTCTCCATCGCTCTGCGTGTATGCGTAGGAAGACGATCTTTTTGCCCTATTACTCGGACTTGTACGTTTTCTTCAATCAATTCTGGTAAAAATGTACCTAGAAATTCTTCTGGAAGCTTCATTAAATAATCAACTTCCTTTTTCGGTCTTTTCCAGTTCTCAGTTGAAAAAGCATAGAGAGTTAACACTTTCACATTAAGTTTACTTGCAAATTTTGTAATTTTCTTTACAACTTGCATACCTTCATGATGTCCCGCAATACGAGGCATTGCTCTCCTCTTTGCCCATCTTCCATTCCCATCCATAATGATGGCAATATGTTCTGGGATATATCCTTTTTTCACTTCTTCAACGAGATGATCAAACGATGTGTCCTTTTTACCTTTAAAAAAAGGAAAGTTTTTAAACATCATTCATACCCTCCAGCAAGCAGACGTATGCCTAAAAGTGTAAAAAGACCCCCTTAAGAAGAGGGTCATATTTGCGAAGTTATCGCTATTACACTTCCATGATTTCTTTTTCTTTGTTTTTTGCGATTTCGTCAACTTTTGCAATATATTTATCTGTTTCTTTTTGGATATCTTCAGTATATCCTCTTAAATCATCTTCTGTAATCTCGCCAGCTTTTTCAAGCTTCTTAAGATCATCATTTCCGTCACGACGTACGTTACGAACAGCAACTTTTGCTTCTTCAGCATATTTTTTCACAACTTTTACAAGATCACGACGACGCTCTTCTGTTAGTGCAGGGAATGCAATACGAATTACAGTTCCATCATTAGAAGGGTTTAAGCCTAAATCTGCTTTTAAAATTGCTTTTTCAATATCACCGATAGAAGTTTTATCATAAGGTTGAATTACTAGTAAACGCGCTTCTGGAACTGTAATGTTCGCTAATTGCACAACTGGTGTTGGTGCACCATAGTAATCAACTTGTACCTTATCTAATACAGACGCGTTTGCACGACCAGCACGAACTGTTGCTAATTCACGAGAATAAGCAGCAACTGCTTTTTCCATTTTTTCATTTGAAGACTTCAATACTTGTTGTCCCATATTTATTTCCCCCTTACCACTGTTCCGATATTTTCGCCTAAAACGGCACGTTTAATATTACCTTTTTCCATAACTGAGAATACAATTAGTGGAATATCATTATCCATACATAGAGAAGAAGCTGTAGAATCCATTACACCTAAACCTTCTTTTAATACATCTAAGTAAGTAAGCGTTTCGTATTTTGTAGCCGTTGGATCAATAGATGGATCCGCATTATATACACCATCTACATTGTTTTTCGCCATTAAAATTACATCTGCTTCAATTTCTGCCGCACGTAATGCTGCTGTTGTATCTGTAGAGAAGTATGGATTACCTGTACCTGCTGCAAAAATAACAACACGTTTTTTCTCTAAGTGACGAACTGCTTTACGACGAATGTAAGGTTCTGCAACTTGACGCATCTCAATTGAAGTTTGTACACGAGTTTGAATTCCGATATTCTCCAAGCTATCTTGAAGAGCTAATGAATTCATAACTGTCGCTAACATGCCCATGTAATCTGCCCCTGCACGATCCATGCCCATTTCACTTCCAATTTTTCCACGCCAAATGTTACCGCCACCAACAACAACAGCAACCTCTACATCAAGTTCTGCAATTTCTTTTACTTGTTCCGCAACTGACTTAATAACAGTTGGGTTAATTCCAAATCCTTGCTCTCCAGCTAAAGCTTCTCCACTTAGCTTTAAAACGACACGATTATATTTCGGTTTACTCATAATGAACCTCCAATTGCTTACATCTTTATTTTAAAAAAGGGAACACAATGTGTTCCCTAATCTGTATTAGTTACTACCTTTTACTTGGTTCATTACTTCTTCAGCAAAGTTGTCTTCGCGTTTTTCGATACCTTCACCAACAGCATAGCGAACGAATCCTTTTAATGTTCCGCCTTTAGACTCAACGAACTGACGAACTTTCATATCAGGGTTTTTAACGAATGCTTGGTCAAGTAAGCAAATCTCTTCGAAGAATTTGCCTAGACGGCCTTCAACCATTTTCGCAACGATTTTCTCAGGCTTGCCTTCGTTTAATGCTTGTTGTGTTAATACTTGACGCTCATGCTCAACTTCTTCAGCTGTTACAGCATCGCGGTCGATGTATTTAGGGTTAACTGCAGCGATGTGCATTGCAACATCTTTAGCAGCAGCTTCATCAGTAGAACCTTCAAGAACTGTTAATACACCAATGCGTCCACCCATGTGTAGGTAAGCGCCGAATGCATCTGCATCAGTTTTTGATACGATTTCGAAACGACGAAGTGTAAGTTTTTCACCAATTTTAGCGATTGCTTCGTTGATGTGCTCTTCAACTTTTTTACCGTTTTCCATTGTTTGAGCCATAGCTTCTTCAACGTTAGCTGGTTTGTTAGTTAATAAGTGAGCAGCTAATTCTTTAATTAGTGTTTGGAAACCTTCGTTTTTCGCAACGAAATCAGTTTCAGAGTTTAATTCTAAGATTAAAGCGTCGTTACCGTTTGTTTCGATGAAAGTTAAACCTTCAGCAGCAATGCGGTCTGCTTTTTTAGCAGCTTTCGCAATACCTTTTTCACGTAAGAAGTCAATTGCCTTCTCCATGTCGCCGTTAGTTTCTGTTAAAGCTTTTTTGCAGTCCATCATACCTGCGCCAGTTTTTTCACGTAATTCTTTTACCATTTGAGCAGTGATTGCCATACTTTTCATCCTCCTAAAATATGTATTTATACCTTTTATAAAGGTGTTTATACCTTAAAAAAGGTGATAAAAGGCCGAACCCCTTATCACCTTTCCAACTTTGTTACGCAGTAACAGTTTCTTCACCTTGTTTTGCTTCAAGGATCGCGTCTGCCATTTTAGATGTAAGAAGTTTTACAGCACGAATTGCATCATCGTTTGCTGGGATAACGTGATCGATTTCGTCTGGATCACAGTTTGTATCAACGATACCGATGATTGGAATGTGTAATTTGCGTGCTTCAGCAACTGCAATACGCTCTTTACGAGGGTCTACTACGAATAATGCACTTGGAAGACCTTTCATATCTTTAATACCGCCTAAGAATTTCTCAAGACGCTCTAACTCTTTTTTAAGTTGAACAACTTCTTTCTTAGGAAGTACTTCGAAAGTACCATCTTCTTGCATTCTTTCGATGTCTTTAAGACGCTTGATACGCTTTTGGATTGTTTGGAAGTTTGTTAAAGTTCCACCTAACCAACGTTGGTTAACGAAGTACATACCAGCACGAGTTGCTTCTTCTTTAATAGCTTCTTGTGCTTGTTTTTTAGTACCTACGAATAAGATGTCTCCGCCTTCAGCAGCGATGTCGCGCATCGTTCTGTAAGCTTCCTCAACTTTTTTCACAGTTTTTTGTAAGTCGATGATGTAGATACCGTTACGCTCTGTGAAAATGTAACGCTTCATTTTTGGGTTCCAACGACGAGTTTGATGTCCGAAATGAACACCAGCTTCAAGCAATTGCTTCATAGAAATTACTGACATAATATAGTTCCTCCTAAATGGTTTTTGATATCCTCCGTTTACTTCATCTCTAAGCGAAACTACAAACGTAGCACCAACACTTAAATCAGTAAACGTGTGTACTTTGTACTGACACCACTGCTTACTATATCATACTGAAATATTACAATCAAGTCGAAAATGCGAACAATGTAAAACTTTCTTTGTTCATACTCGAATTCTAGTATTACCAACCTTCTTTTCTTTTAAGCAAAAAAGTAAATACAATTGATAGTTTTCCCAGAAAACACGCTTATGACACTTTTCACAAGCATCTTCTATCCATTGCACAAAAAAAACTCTCCTCAATTGAGGAGAGTTTTTTATAAATTAGTTTGTTTTTAATTTAGCAAGTTCTTGTAGAAACTTGTCGTTTAGCACTTTAATGTATGTTCCTTTCATACCTAAAGAGCGAGACTCAATAACACCAGCACTTTCTAATTTACGTAGTGCATTTACGATTACAGAGCGAGTAATTCCTACGCGATCAGCAATTTTACTTGCAACAAGTAAACCTTCTGTTCCATTTAATTCTTCGAAGATATGCTCAATTGCTTCTAACTCACTGTAAGATAATGAGCTGATTGCCATTTGAACAACAGCTTTACTACGCGCTTCCTCTTCGATTTCTTCTGCTTTTTCACGTAAGATTTCCATACCTACAACAGTTGAGCTGTACTCAGCAAGGATTAAATCATCATCTAAGAACTCTTGACCAAGACGAGCTAATACTAATGTACCTAGACGCTCACCGCCACCAACGATTGGTACGATTGTAGTTAAACCTTGACCGAATAATTCTCTGTTTTCTACTGGGAATGCTGTGTAAGCACTGTTCACATCTAAGTTTGAAGATGTTTCTGTAATGTTGAATAAGCTTTGTGTATATTCTTCTGGGAATTGACGTTCTGCAAGCATTTGCTTCATGCGTTCGTTTTCGATTTGTTGGTGAATTGCATAACCTAGTAATTTACCACGACGGCTAACTACGAATACGTTTGCTTCGATTACTTCACACATTGTGTCAGACATTTCTCTAAAGTTTACAGGCTTCCCTGCTGCGCTCTGTAATAACGCATTTAATTTTCTCGTTTTTGCTAATAATTCCATTTCAAAAGTTCCTCCTACATGTTACTCACATATTTTTTCATCACTTGGAAACTAGGGCGAGTCACCTGATGACACTATTACAAAATAAACTGGCTCACATCTTTATTTTTAGCAATTGTTGCTAATTTCTCCTCAACGTATTGAGGTGTTATCGTTATTTTCTCTAACGTAATTTCAGATGCTTCAAACGATAAATCTTCAAGGAGCTTCTCCATAATCGTATGAAGTCTTCTTGCTCCAATATTATCTGTATCCTGATTAACTTGATAAGCAATCTCAGCAATCTTACGAATAGCTTCGTCTGAAAATTCAATTTCTATACCTTCAGTCGCTAATAATGCCATATATTGTTTAATTAACGCATTGTCAGGCTCGATTAATATTTTAACAAAATCGTCTGTCGATAATTTTGTTAATTCTACTCGAATCGGAAATCTCCCTTGCAATTCCGGAATTAAATCCGACGGTTTAGACATATGGAACGCTCCAGCTGCAACGAATAAAATATAATCCGTTTTTACTGATCCGTATTTTGTCGCAACATTCGACCCTTCTACAATTGGCAGAATGTCACGTTGCACACCTTCACGTGATACATCTACGCTATTCGACTGCTTACCAGCAATTTTGTCAATTTCATCGATAAAAATAATCCCGAGCTGTTCAGCACGATAAACAGCCTCTTGTGTAACTTCATCCATATCAATTAAGCGCTGTGCCTCTTCATTTGTCAAGAGTTTTCTTGCTTCTTTTACAGAAAGTTTACGTTTTTTCGTTTTTTTCGGCATAAAACTTCCTAGCGCATCTTGGAAATTCATTCCCATTTGTTCCATGCCAGTTCCTTGTAACATATCAAACATGGAAGACTGTTGTTCAGTCACTTCAATCGATACAATTTCTTCTTCAAGAAGCCCTGCAGCAAGCTTTCTCTCCACATCTTGACGTTTCTTTTCGATTTCAACATCTTCTTGTGTATCAGACGTTTGATTCGAATTTTGAGCGCCTCCAAAAAGCATCTCTAATGGATTTTTGAATCCAGATTGCTTCTCCGGACTCGGCACTAAAATTTCAACAAGACGTTGATTCGCTTGCTCTTCTGCTTTATCTTGAACTTTCACTACCATTTCTTCTTTTACGATACGAACCGATGTTTCCACCAAGTCACGTACCATCGACTCTACATCTCTACCCACATATCCAACTTCTGTGAATTTTGTAGCCTCAACCTTAATAAAAGGTGCTCCAACGAGTTTCGCCATTCGTCGTGCTACCTCTGTTTTCCCAACACCTGTCGGTCCAATCATTAAAATATTTTTAGGCGCAATTTCGTCACGTAAATTTTCAGCTAATTTACTGCGGCGATATCGATTTCTCAACGCTACAGCAACCGCTTTCTTTGCGTCTTTTTGACCGATGATGTATTGATCTAATTTTTCCACAATTTGGCGCGGAGTAAAATGTAAATGCATATAAAATGCCTCCCTTACGATTCTACAATTCTTCAACAATTATGTTGTGATTCGTATAAACACAAATATCGCCAGCAATCTCTAAACTCGCTTTCGCAATTTGCTTCGCTGTTAAGTGTTCACTTGCATATTGCTTTAAAGCACGACCTGCAGAAAGTGCATAATTCCCACCAGATCCAATTGCTAAAATACCATCATCCGGTTCAATCACTTCTCCTGTACCTGAAACAAGGAGCATAGTTGTTTTATCCATGACAATGAGCATCGCTTCTAGCTGACGTAACATTTTATCGCCACGCCATTGTTTTGCCATTTCAACAGCAGCACGCTGCAAGTTGCCATTATACTCTTCTAATTTCCCTTCAAACATTTCAAAAAGAGTAAATGCGTCAGCAACTGATCCTGCGAAACCAGCTAAAACTTTACCTTGGAAAAGTTTACGAACTTTACGAGCTGTATGTTTCATTACAACAGCATTTCCCATTGTCACTTGGCCATCTCCAGCCATTGCACATTCTCCATTATGATGAACTGCAAATATCGTTGTAGCGTGGAAATTTCCCATAGAAAAAACTCCTTTATTTGTTTTTATAGCTTTTAAAGCAATTTATGCCCGCGGGTGATGCTTCATGTAAACAGAACGCAATCTTTCTTTAGAGACATGCGTATAAATTTGTGTCGTCGACAAATTTTCATGGCCTAATAGCTCCTGTACAGTACGTAAATCCGCCCCTTCATCTAGCATATGTGTAGCAAATGTATGCCTTAACATATGGGGACTTATCCGCATTGTCAGCGAAGCCTTTTTAATGAGTTCATTTAAAACATAACGAACCCCACGACTTGTTAGCGGTGTACCTTTCGCATTTAAAAATACCATATGAGAATCTTCGTCAGTCTTATTAACTAACTGTTTTCTCCCATTCTCTATATAAGTAATTAAAGAATCTTGCGCATAGCTTCCGAACGGAATATACCTTTGTTTTTTTCCTTTTCCCATTACTAAAATTGTTCCCACCGCAAAGTCAATATCGGTAAGTTGTAAATTGACACATTCACTCACACGGATCCCAGTCGCATACATCAACTCTAATAAAGCTTGATTCCTTTGACCTAATGGCGTTTCCGTGTCAGAAACTTCAAATAATTCCTCTAACTCTTCAGCATATAAAAACTTTGGGATTGACAATTCTTTTTTGGGGAGTGACGCAAGTGCAAACGGATTATCCTTTCGATAACCTTCACGCATCAAAAAACGATATAAACTTCGTAAGCTTGATACTTTTCTTGCGACAGATTTACGGGCTAACTTTTCATCGTGCAACGTCGTTAAGTACAAACGAACATCCGCGTATGTAACGTCTAAAAAAGAGGATATGCCTTCTCGTTCCATAAATTGCACAAAATGTTCTAAATCATTTTGATAACTTGCAATTGTATATTTTGAATAATTTCTTTCAATTTGTAAATATCCAACGAATAATTGTAACAATTTCTTCACATTCACACAACTCACCTCAATAAAGGCTACTAAATCGTATCACAACTTAGTAGCCTTTGCAAGAAATTTAACTAAATATTTACAAAATTTCGAATCGTTTCTAAAGCGCGTGCTGCGTACGCTTCATTTCGTTCTACTTTCTTTTTAATCTTCTTCTCTAACGGTGCAAATAGACCGAAGTTTGCATTCATCGGCTGGAAGTTTTTAGCGTTCGTTGCCGTAATGTAATTTGCCATGCTACCCATCGCAGTTACTGGCGGTAATACAACTGGCTCTTCACCTTGCACAAGACGCGCAGCATTAATTCCTGCTAATAATCCTGATGCTGCTGATTCAACATATCCCTCTACTCCAGTCATTTGACCAGCGAAGAATAAATCATCACGTTGTTTATATTGATATGTTGGACGAAGCAAATTAGGTGAATTAATAAACGTATTACGATGCATTACACCATAACGTACAATCTCTGCATTTTCCAATCCCGGAATTAACTGTAGCACTTCTTTTTGCGGTCCCCACTTTAAATGAGTTTGGAAACCTACGATATTGTATAAAGTTCCCGCTGCATCATCTTGACGTAACTGAACAACAGCATATGGCGTTTTCCCTGTTTTGGGATCTTCCAATCCAACAGGTTTCATAGGTCCAAATACTAACGTCTGTCTCCCTCTACTTGCCATAACTTCTACTGGCATACAACCTTCAAAGAAAATTTCTTTTTCAAACTCTTTTAAAGGCACTGTCTCAGCAGCAATTAGAGCCTCATAAAAACGATCAAACTCTTCTTCTGTCATTGGGCAATTTAAATATGCAGCTTCACCTTTGTCATAACGCGATTTTAAATACACTTTATTCATGTCAATGCTGTCTTTTTCTACGATTGGGGCTGCAGCATCATAGAAGTAGAAATAATCTTCTCCTGTTAATTCTTTCAATTTTGCAGAAAGATCAGGAGATGTTAATGGACCTGTAGCAATAATTGTCGGTCCCTCTGGAATATCTGTAATTTCTTCATTCATTACAGTTACATTTGGATGGTTCTTTACGTATTCTGTTACTTTAGCTGCGAACTCATGACGATCTACAGCTAAAGCACCTCCAGCTGGTACAGAGCACTCATCCGCCGCACGAATAATTACAGAATCCATTAAGCGCATTTCCTCTTTAATAACTCCAACTGCATTTGTTAAAGTGTTTGCACGAAGTGAGTTACTACATACTAATTCAGCGAATTTATCTGTGTGATGAGCTGGCGTTTGCCTTACCGGTCTCATTTCATATAATCTAACTTGGACACCACGTTTTGCAATTTGGTAAGCTGCTTCACTTCCTGCAAGACCTGCGCCAATGACGTTTACTACTTGTGTTGTCATTTATATCACCTTTCCTTTTCTTCCCGAAAAAAATGTGAGCAGTTACGCTCACATTTGTTGTTCTTCTTCATAATCGCACGAAATACATTGTACTTGCACGCCTTTTTTCAACTTTTTCTCTACAAGCATGCCTTCGCACTTCGGACACTTACGACCAATTGGCTTATCCCAAGATACAAAGTCGCATTCCGGATACGTACCGCACCCATAGAAAAGACGTTTCTTTTTATTACTACGGCGTTCAATAATTTGACCCTTATCACACTTTGGACAAGTAACACCGATTTCTTTCACAATCGGCTTTGTATTACGACAATCTGGGAAATTCGAGCAAGCCATAAATTTCCCGTATTTACCCATTTTAAAGACCATTGGGTGATTACATAATTCACAATCTTCCCCAGCTGGTTCATCTTTAATTTCCACTTCACGCATTTCTTTTTCCGCTTTTTCTAAACGCGGTTCAAAACCTACGTAGAAATCATCAACAATTTTTACCCAATTCGCATTTCCTTCTTCTACTTCATCAAGGCTTTGCTCCATATTGGCAGTAAATTCAATGTTAATAATTTCTGGGAAAAACTCTAAAATAAGTTCAATTACTATTTCACCAAGTTCAGTCGGAACGAAGCGTTTATTATCCAAACCTACATACCCACGCTTTTGAATTGTTTCAAGTGTAGGTACATATGTTGACGGTCTTCCAATTCCAAGTTCTTCAAGTGTTCTTACTAGGCGAGCCTCTGTATAACGCGGAGGAGGTTGTGTAAAATGTTGCTTTGGTTCTAAATCCTTTGAAAATACAGTTTCCCCTACTTCTAAAGGTGGCAACATCTTATCCTTTTCTTCAGCACCATCATCTTTTGACTCTACATACACTTTCATAAATCCTGGGAACTTTACAACCGATCCACTTGCACGGAACTGAACATTGTTATTAATGAGTCTCGCTGTCACAGTATCCATTATAGCAGACGCCATTTGACTTGCAACAAATCGCTCCCAAATCAATTTATATAATCGAAGTTGATCACGACCTAAGAAACTTTTTAGTTCCTCTGGCTTTCTCATTACTGAAGTAGGACGAATTGCCTCATGCGCATCTTGTGCATTTGACTTTTTCGTTTCTTTCTTCTTTTCTGTTCCTATGTATTCCGTACCATACGCTTCAGTGATGTAAGTACGAGCCTCTGTTTGAGCTGTTTCTGAGATACGTGTTGAATCAGTTCTCATATACGTAATAAGACCTACAGTTCCTTGTTTTCCAAGATCTATCCCTTCATACAATTGCTGTGCAAGCATCATTGTTTTCTTTGCTCGCATGTTTAACTTACGTGCTGCTTCTTGTTGCAAGGAAGATGTTGTAAACGGTAATGCAGGATTACGTTTTCGCTCTTTGCGCGTTACATTTTCAACTGAAAACGCATTGTCTTTCATCTGTTCAATTATTTCATTCACTTGCGTTTCATTTGTTAATTGAACTTTTTCACCATCTACACCGTAAAAGCTTGCTTCAAATGTGTCTTTTCCTTTTACAAATTCTGTTTTAATTGTCCAGAATTCTTCAGGTTCAAAGTTTTGAATTTCCCTTTCACGCTCGATGATTAAACGAACTGCTACAGATTGTACACGCCCTGCACTTAATCCTTTTTTTACTTTCTTCCATAATAAAGGACTAATATTGTAACCAACAAGACGATCAAGTATACGTCTTGCTTGTTGTGCATCCACTAAATCCATATTAATTGCACGAGGATGTTTAAATGATTCTTTGATTGCATCTTTCGTAATCTCATTAAACACAACCCGACAATCTGATTCAACGTCCACATTTAACGTATTCGCTAAATGCCAAGCAATCGCTTCCCCTTCACGGTCTGGATCGGCCGCGAGATAGACTTTCTTTGCTTTTTTCGCCGCTGATTTTAAATCTTTTAAGACGGGACCTTTACCACGAATGGTAATATACTTCGGGGTGAAGTTGTTCTTTACTTCTATCCCCATTTGACTTTTTGGCAAATCGCGAACATGTCCCATAGACGCGACAACTTTGTATTTTTTCCCTAAATATTTCTCAATGGTCTTCGCCTTAGAAGGCGACTCCACGATTACGAGGTAATCTGACATGCTAGTGCCTCCTTAAGAGGTGGATTCAAGTCTTCATTAATCTTATTGATTTCTCTTGTTTTTGTCAATCAAGAATGAATATACCATACAGTGCCAATCTACCATTTGTCAATAATTGTTTAATAAAAACATAAAAATATAAGGTTAATTTAAAATCTCTTCCAAGATATCTTCTGCATTTCTTACTAGTTTTGCTCCTTGCTGAATAAGATGATTCGTTCCCGATGCCCCCTCTACAAATATAGGTCCAGGAAGCGCAAACACCTCTCTATTTTGCTCTAACGCAAGGTCTGCAGTAATAAGTGTTCCACTTCTCGATTTCGCTTCTACAACTAAAACACCTTTACTTATACCACTAATAATCCGGTTCCTTTTTGGAAAATACCATTTTTTCGGTGCATAGTGCGGCGGATACTCTGTCAATAACAATATATATTCCTTCCACATTTCATATAAATGTCTATTTTCTTTCGGGTACATAAAAGACAATCCATGCCCTAATATCGCAATAGTCGGGCAATGATGCCTTACTGTAATCTCATGAGACATTGTATCTATCCCTTTTGCAAACCCACTGACAATAAGCCACTCTCTTTCTAATAAAGGGTGTAAAATAAACTTCAAACTCTCATAACCATATAATGATGGTTCTCTCGTTCCAACAACTGCTAATTTATTTACTTTATTCAGGAAATCTTTCTCTCCTTTTCCATATAAAACGAAGGGAGGGTCTTGTATTTCACGTAATAATTGCGGATAATCTTCATCCCATATCGTTATATAAAAAATACGATTTCTCTCTAAATAAGATATATATTGCGGAAGATTTGAATTTTGAAGAAATTTTACTAGTTCTGAAGATTTTTTCGAGGATATTCCAGTGTAGTGTTCCATTTGTTTTTCGTTAAAATTATATATGTTCTTTAATTCTGGATCGACATATAGTAGCCTCTCCATCGCTTTCCAATAATCTGCTAGCAAGTAATGAACATGTAATAATCTCTCTCTTTTCATCTTGATTCTCCTTACCCATAATTTTTATTATGTAAACAGAAAAAAGTGTAAAAAGACACCCTCAAGTAAGAAGGTGTCTTTCAACAGATTAATAGTTTTTACAAGTCTCAAATAAACCTTTTTCTTTTAAAACAGAGATTAGCGTTTCTCCCATAACTGCTGGAGTTTCAGCTACTTTAATGCCACAAGCTTCCATTGTTTTAATCTTTTCAGCAGCAGTTCCTTTACCGCCAGAAATGATTGCACCAGCATGGCCCATACGTTTGCCAGCAGGCGCTGTTTGACCACCAATGAAGCCTACGACAGGTTTTGTCATATTAGCTTTTACCCATTCAGCTGCCTCTTCTTCTGCTGTACCGCCGATTTCACCAATCATAATTACAGCATGTGTTTCTTCATCTTCATTAAATGCTTTTAACGCATCAATAAAGTCTGTACCGTTAACAGGGTCTCCGCCGATACCTACAGCAGTAGATTGGCCAATACCTTCTTGTGTTAACTGATGTACAGCTTCATAAGTTAATGTACCAGAGCGAGATACGATACCAACATGACCTTTTTTATGAATATATCCTGGCATAATACCAATCTTACATTCATCTGGTGTGATTACACCTGGGCAGTTTGGTCCAAGTAAACGTGTATGTTTACCCGCCATATATCTCTTTACGTTTACCATATCTAATACAGGAATCCCTTCAGTAATACATACTACTAAATCAATTTCTGCATCAACAGCTTCCATAATTGCATCTGCCGCAAAAGCGGGTGGAACGTATACAACTGAAGCGTTTGCGCCTGTTGCTTTCACTGCATCTTCTACTGTATCAAATACTGGTACACCTTCAATATCAGTGCCGCCCTTACCTGGTGTTACACCACCGACAATTTTCGTACCGTATTCAATCATTTGTTTTGTATGGAATAAACCTTGAGAACCTGTAATACCTTGAACAATAACTTTTGTATCTTTATTAACTAATACGCTCATTTTTCTCCCCCGCTTTCTATTAGCCCACTAGTGAAACAATTTTTTGTGCACCGTCTGCCATAGATTCTGCTGCAACAATATTTAAGCCAGACTCATTTAAAATTTTCTTACCTAGTTCTACGTTTGTGCCTTCAAGACGTACAACTAAAGGTAACTCAAGACCTACTTGTTTCGTTGCTTCAATAACACCTTCTGCAATAACATCACACTTCATAATGCCACCAAAAATGTTAACGAAGATACCTTTTACATTTTTGTCAGAAAGGATAATTTTGAATGCTTCTGTAACTTTTTCTGCAGTTGCACCGCCACCAACATCTAAGAAGTTAGCTGGGTCACCGTGGTAATGTTTAATGATATCCATTGTAGCCATCGCTAAACCTGCACCATTAACCATACAACCGATATTTCCATCTAAAGGAATGTAGTTTAAGTCGTATTTTGAAGCTTCAATTTCTTTTGAATCCTCTTCATCAAGATCACGAAGCTCTAAAATGTCTTTATGGCGATATAACGCATTAGAATCAAAGTTTAATTTTGCATCTAATGCCATAACTTTACCTTCGCCTGTTGTAACAAGTGGGTTAATCTCAGCGATAGAGCAATCTTTTTCGATAAACGCACGATATAAGCCCATCATAAACTTCACAGCTTGTCCTACAAGCTCTTTTGGAATATTGATGTTAAATGCAATTCGGCGCGCTTGGAAACCTTGCAAGCCTACTGCTGGATCAATATATTCTTTAAAGATTTTTTCAGGTGTTTTTTCTGCTACTTCTTCAATTTCTGTTCCGCCTTCTTCAGACGCCATTAAAACAACTTGAGAAGTTGCACGATCTAAAACTAGACCTACATAATATTCTTTTTTAATATCGCAACCTTCTTCGATAAGTAAGCGTTTTACTTCCTTACCTTCAGGACCTGTTTGATGTGTCACAAGTGTAGTTCCTAAAATGCTTTCTGCATATGTACGAACTTCATCTAAATTTTTCGCAACTTTTACTCCGCCAGCTTTGCCGCGTCCACCAGCGTGAATTTGTGCTTTCACTACACATACATCTGTTCCTAATTCTTTCGCTGCTTCTACAGCTTCTTCTACTGTAAACGCAACCTTCCCGTTCGGAACGCTAACCCCATAGCTTCTAAGGACTGCCTTACCTTGGTACTCATGGATATTCATGGTCCCATCCTCCCCTGTTTTCCTGTTTTACTCGAAAAGTTTTTTAATGTTTAAAAAACATTACATTGCCATTGTATAAGATGATTGGCACGCTGTCTACAATAAAGTGTCAGAAAACTGAAATCGCTTTATTCTTTTTCGAAAATAGTAATGTTTATATGCCAAAATAAAAAAATAAGCTGTATATTTACAGCTTATTTTTGAATCATATCTTTAATTGGTGCGAATGACTTGCGGTGTTCATCTAGTACTCCATGCACTTCAATTGCCTCTAAATGTTGCTTTGTGCCATATCCCATATGTTGCTCAAATCCATATTCAGGATACTTCTCTCCCAGTTCTTTCATCATACGATCTCTCGTTACTTTTGCTATAATGGATGCTGCTGAAATCGAAACACTTTTCGCATCACCTTTAATAATTGATGTTTGCGGAATTGGTGTAGGAAGCTTCATCGCATCAATTAATAAATGTTGAGGTGTACAAGATAAATTTGCAACTGCATCTAACATCGCTTGTTTCGTTGCTTGGTAAATATTAATGTCATCAATAACTTGCGGTGATACAATTCCTACTCCAATTGCAATTGCTTGTACTTTTATTTCATCATAAAAACGCTCACGTTTCGCTTCACTCAACTTTTTCGAGTCATTTAACCCTGGAATATAAAAATCCTCAGGAAGAACGACAGCTGCCGTCACAACAGGCCCAGCCAATGGCCCGCGCCCTACTTCATCAATACCCGCGATATATGTGACCCCTTTTTCACGCAAAGCATTTTCATACTTGGACATTTCAAAAAACTTCTCTTTTTCTTTCTGTTCTAACTCTTTTTGTTTATACCACTTCAAAACGAGCTTTTGAACACCTTTTCGATCATCTTTCATTAACAGTTGAAAGCGATCATCTTCTTCATTCATAATTTCTTTCAATACATTTTCCGCTTCTTTTATCGTCATAGTTTGCATTTATACAAGCTCCTTTTTAAACATATCCAAAAAGAAAAGACGCACAAACGCACGTCTTATACTTCTTCTATTTTTTCCACATCTTCCACTTGCTCTCCAAACTCTTCCGGTGTTTCAAACGTCATTTTTCCAAGTTTGCCACCACGAAGCTCACGAAGCACAAGCTCAGATGTCTTATCATAATCAATCATTCCGCCGCCCATTAAGCAGCCTCTATTTTTTCCAATTGCATCGAATAATTCCACAATATCTTCTGGAATCTCATTTAAATTATAGCGTTCTTTCAAGCGTTCTGGATAATGTTTCTCCATAAAACGTAATGCGTAAACAGCTACATCTTGTAAATTTAAAATTGAATCTTTAATTGCACCCGTTGTCGCTAAACGAAGACCCACTAATTGATCTTCAAATTTAGGCCACAGAATACCTGGTGTATCTAACAATTCCATTTCCTTCCCAACTTTAATCCATTGTTGAGCTGTTGTCACACCTGGACGATCTCCTGTTTTAGCAATATTTTTCTTTGCCAATTTATTAATCAATGTAGATTTACCAACATTTGGTATACCTACAATTAATGCACGAATCGCTCTCGGTCTAATACCTTTTGCAACCATTTTATCAAATTTTTCTTTAACAAGCACTTTACAAGCTGCTGCAATTTCCTTCATACCTTGTCCAGCTTGCGCGTTAATCGAAATTGCCATATGGCCTTTTTCTTTAAAATATGCGATCCATTGTTTTGTTAAACGATCATCCGCCATATCCGCTTTATTTAAAACAACAAGCCTTGGCTTATGTGTAATGATTTCATCAATCATTGGGTTTCGAGATGATAATGGTAATCGAGCATCTACAAGTTCAATTACAACATCAATTAATTTTAATTTCTCCGTTACTTGGCGTCTAGCCTTCGCCATATGCCCTGGAAACCATTGAATTACCATGTTGCCACCTTCTTTTTCATTTATTTCACAATACGTGCGTCTTCTAACGGCCAATATAACATATTAGCTTTACCAATTACTTGATCCATTGAAATCGTACCGATTGAACGGCTATCTTTACTAAAACGACGATTATCACCTAAAACAAATAATTGATCTTTTGGAACGGTTTTCTTGCCTGTCATTTCTTCAAGATTAAAATCATATGTAAGCGGTCCGTCAGCAATTTGCTTTTTCTGCTTGTCTAAATACGGCTCCTCATAAGCCTTTCCGTTAACATACAGTTTATCATTACGATACTCTATTTCATCGCCTGGCAGGCCTATAATGCGCTTAATGTAATCTTTATCTTCTGTTGCTCGAAATACGATAATATCAAAGCGTTTTGGATCTCCAATGTGATAACCAATTTTATTCACAATCATTCGATCACGATCATGTAAAGTAGGTGCCATCGATACCCCGTCTACGAGAATTGGCGCAAAGAAAAACTGTCTAATAACACCAGCTAATACAACAGCAATCAAAATTGCCTTAATCCATTCCCAAAGTGAACTCTTCTCTTTTTTCATGCATTTCCCCTCCACGGTTATGTAAACTGCTCGTATTATACCAAAATTTCATATAGATTGGAAAAAGGGAGCTTGTGCATTTACAAGCTCCCATACATGTCTTATCGAATTTCTTTAATACGTGCTTTTTTACCGCGAAGGTTACGTAAGTAGTATAACTTAGCACGACGTACTTTACCACGGCGAAGTACTTCGATTTTCGCGATTCTTGGCGTGTGAACTGGGAATGTACGCTCAACACCTACACCGTAAGAAATCTTACGAACTGTGAATGTTTCACTGATTCCGCCACCACGACGTTTAATTACAACACCTTCGAAAAGCTGAATTCTTTCACGAGTTCCCTCAACAACTTTTACGTGTACACGTAAAGTGTCACCAGGACGGAATGAAGGAAGGTCAGTTTTTAATTGGCCTTTTGTAATTTCTGCGATTAATTGTTGCATATTAAATTCTCTCCTTTAAACAGATGCTCTTATAAAGTCTTAATAAATTACAGCGGAACATCGTTAATACGGCTACTGATTTCAGTAGCACAAATGTTATAATAGCATATTACTAGGCCTGTTGCAATAGCAAATATATGAAGTTATTACTGCTCTCGCTTTATTTCCTCAAGCCATTTTTTCTCTTGTTTAGATAACTCTCTCTCATCTAACAAATCCGGTCTACGCGTATACGTTCGACGCAAAGATTCCTTATGTCGCCATTCATCAATGTTTTTATGATTCCCTGACATTAATACATCCGGTACCTTCATACCACGAAAATCAGCCGGACGTGTATAATGAGGATGCTCTAATAAACCTGTACTAAACGAATCCTCTACTTGTGAAGCATGATTTCCTAGCACACCTGGCAAGAGACGTACAACACTATCAGTAATAACCATAGAGGCTAATTCTCCGCCCGTTAATACATAGTCACCAATAGAAATCTCATCCGTTACGAGATGCTCACGAATTCGTTCGTCATACCCTTCATAATGCCCACATACGAAGATCAAATGTTCTTCCCCTGCAAGCTCTTCCGCTTTCTTCTGCGTAAATCTTTCGCCCTGCGGACACATTAAGACAACTCTAGGCTTACGCTCTGTCTCTTTCGTCAAATCTTCTACAGCATCAAAAATAGGCTGAGGAGTAAGCACCATACCAGCTCCTCCGCCGTAAGGATAATCGTCTACACTATTATGCTTACTTGTTGTATAATCACGAAAGTTAACAACACGAAGGTTTACCGCTTCTTTTTCTTGTGCCTTCTTTAATATAGAAGATCCAAATACACCGGTAAACATGTCTGGGAACAACGTTAAAATATCAATTTTCATTATAGCAGCCCTTCCATTACATGAATGGTTACTAATTTATTTTCAATATTAACTTGAAGTACAACGTCATCGATATAAGGAATTAAGAGATCTTGACCCTTCGGGCGTTTAATTACCCAAACATCATTTGCACCAGGAGATAGAATCTCTTTGATTGTCCCTAGCGCTTCTCCTTCTTCCGTTACAACACTGCAACCAATAATTTCATGATAGTAGTATTCACCTTCAGCAAGTTCACCTAACTGCTCTTCTGGTACTTTTATTAAAGAACCTTTAAACTTCTCTACTTCATCTACATTGTTATATCCTTCAAATGTTAATAAATCGAATGTCTTATGTTGGCGATGAGAAGTTACCTTCACCGGAAGGTAGTCTGTGCCTTTCTCATTCGATATGTATAACGTGTTTCCTACTTTATATCGCTCTTCTGGAAAATCAGTACGAGAAATAACACGGATTTCTCCTCTTACGCCATGAGTATTTACAATTTTCCCTACGTTAAACCATTTTGTCATAAATAGTATGTCACCCCTGGTTTCTATATAAATTAAGCATCTCCATTTCACAGATGGAACATGCACTCTCTATTTAAATGTTAAAAAAGGGAGAGGAATAACTCCTCGCCCTTTTTTACGTTTATTGAATTTCCAGTGTTACTTTTTCATCATTATGATGTCCCACTGAATACAAGAGCATTCGAATCGCTTTCGCAACTCTCCCTTGCTTTCCAATGACTTTTCCAACATCCTCAGGATGTACAGTTAATCGATACTTTATCTCTCCGTTGCAAAGTTCCTGTGTAACTTTTACATCTTCAGGATAATCGACAAGAGGCTTGACAATCGTCTCGACTAACTTCTTCATAGTCATTGCCTCAATTACTTACCTTGTTTAGATAAGTGGAATTTCTCCATGATACCTTGGTTAGAGAATAAGTTACGAACTGTATCAGATGGTTTAGCACCATTTCCTAACCATTTTAATGCTGCTTCTTCGTTGATCTTAACTTCAGCTGGTTGAGCAACTGGATTGTAAGTTCCGATTTCCTCAATGAAACGTCCGTCACGAGGAGAACGAGAATCTGCAACAACTACACGATAGAAAGGAGTTTTTTTAGCTCCCATACGTTTTAAACGAATTTTAACTGCCATTTATAAAGCACCTCCGAATTTATTTCACACAGATAATTATATTAGCAAAAAGACTATTGCTTTGTAAAGTATTTTTTCTTAACAGAGCCATCTTTTTTTCCTTACATGAATGGAAACTTCAATCCACCTAGTCCTTTTTTCTTACCTTTTTGCATTCCCGTCATCGTCTTCATCATTTTTTTCATGTCATCGAATTGTTTAATTAGACGATTGATTTCTTGTACAGTTGTACCGCTACCTTTGGCAATGCGCTTTTTGCGACTAGCATTGATTATTTCCGGTTGTTCTCGTTCTAATTTAGTCATAGAACGAATAATTGCCTCAATATGCCCAATTTGTTTTTCATCAACTTGTGCATTTTTCAGCCCTTTAATTTTATTTGCACCAGGAAGCATTCCTAACAATTCATCAAGCGGCCCAAGTTGACGCACTTGTCCAAGTTGTTCTAGGAAATCGTCAAGCGTAAACGAAAGCGTACGCATTTTTTGCTCAAGTTCTTTCGCTTTCTCTTCATCAACTGTAGCTTGCGCTTTTTCAATCAATGTTAAGACATCGCCCATCCCTAAAATACGGGATGCCATACGCTCTGGATGGAACGCTTCAATTGCATCTAGTTTTTCACCCATACCAGCAAATTTAATCGGCGTGTTTGTTACAGCCTTAATAGATAATGCAGCACCACCGCGCGTATCACCATCTAATTTCGTTAATACAACACCTGTTAAACCTAACTGTTCATGGAAACTTTGCGCAACATTTACCGCGTCTTGTCCCGTCATCGCATCGACAACAAGGAAAATTTCATCCGGTTTCGCAACTTCTTTAACTTTCGCTAATTCATCCATTAGTTCTTCATCAATATGCAGGCGACCCGCTGTATCGATTAAAACATAATCGTGATGATCTTCTTTTGCTTTTGCAATCGCTTGTTTCGCAATTTCAACAGGACTTACTTGATCTCCTAAAGAGAATACAGGCATGTCCAATTGCTTCCCTAATGTTTCAAGCTGTTTAATCGCTGCTGGACGGTAAATATCCGCTGCAACAAGCATCGGTTTACGGTTATGCTTTTTACGAAGCAAATTCGCAAGCTTACCTGTCGTCGTTGTTTTACCCGCACCTTGCAGACCAACCATCATAATAACAGTCGGTGGCTTATTAGCAACAGCAATTTTGCTTTGCTCTCCGCCCATAAGTTCTGTAAGTTCTTCCTGTACAACTTTAATTACTTGTTGTCCAGGTGTCAAACTTTTCATTACATCTTGTCCGACAGCACGTTCAGACACACGCTTCACAAAATCTTTTACTACTTTAAAGTTAACATCTGCTTCTAAAAGAGCTAGACGAACTTCTCTCATCATTTCTTTCACATCGGCTTCAGAAACTTTTCCTTTGCCGCGGATTTTTTGCATTGTCTGTTGAAGTCGGTCGGCTAATCCTTCAAATGCCATATTGCCGCCCTCCTAATCTAATTTTTCGATAGCTTCAACAACTTGTTTCATTTCTTCATTTACATGCTCTTCTTCGCTGATTAGCTGTTTTAGCTTTGCAACAAGTCGCTGTCGCTCTTGAAACTTTTGAAGTAATACTAATTTTTCTTCATATTCTTCAAGCATCGCTTCAGTCCGTTTAATGTTATCATACACGGCTTGGCGACTTACATCAAATTCTTCCGCAATTTCACCAAGAGATAAATCATCTAGATAATAAAGCGACATATAACTTCTTTGTTTTTGCGTTAACAACGATTGATAAAAATCAAATAAATAGTTCATTCTCGTTGTTTTTTCGAGCATGTTGGATCATCCTTTGTTAAGTGATTTCCCTTTACATGAATTAGTTTACATGTAGTCCAAAAGAGTGTCAAGTTTTTTTCTTAACATCATATATTTTTTATAGAAAAAGAAGCGGAAATACCGCTCCTTTCACTTATACTTCTTCTGTTTCTACTAAGTTCGCAAATAAACCATACACATATTGTTCTGGATCAAACTGTTGCAAGTCATCCATTTGCTCTCCTAATCCAACAAACTTCACTGGTACATCCATTTCGTTACGAATCGCTAATACAATACCACCTTTAGCAGTTCCATCTAACTTCGTTAAAACAATACCAGTTACATTCGTTGCTTCACGGAATGTTTTCGCTTGGCTTAAACCGTTTTGTCCTGTTGTTGCATCAATAACAAGTAATACTTCATGAGGAGCACCTGGTACTTCACGCTCAATTACACGCTTCACCTTCTCTAATTCTTTCATTAAATTTACTTTATTTTGCAAGCGTCCTGCTGTGTCACATAGTAATACATCTACCTTACGTGCTTTCGCAGCTTGTACAGCGTCATACATAACCGCCGCTGGATCAGATCCAGATCCTTGTTTAATCACTTCTACACCAACGCGATCGCCCCATACTTCTAATTGTTCAATCGCTCCAGCACGGAATGTGTCTCCTGCCGCTAATAGGACTGACTTACCTTCTGATTTAAACTTATGCGCCAGTTTACCAATTGTCGTCGTTTTTCCTACACCATTAACACCAACAAATAAAACAACCGTTAATTGGTCCTCTTGCATATTAATTTCGTTACTAAAATCGCTGTCGCCTTTGTAAATTCCTACTAGTTTTTCTGAAATAACAGCTTGTACTTCTTTTGGATCTTGAATGTTACGACGTTGTACTTCTTCTTTCAATTGGTCAATTAATTCCATTACCGTCGCAACGCCAACGTCTGCACCGATTAAGATTTCTTCTAACTCTTCGAAAAAATCTTCGTCCACTTTACGGTAACGATAAACTAAATCATTCACTTTATCCGCAAATGAATTTCTCGTTTTTTCTAATCCTTGTTTAAATTTCTCTGTAACTGTATCCGTTTGTTTTGAAATTTTTTCTTTTAGTTTTTTAAAAAAACTCATACTTTCCCATCCTTCCTATTCACTTGCAATAAGTTCTTCTCCGGCGTCTAAACGAACCGAAACAAGTTTAGATACCCCTGATTCTTGCATTGTTACACCGTACAACACATCAGACTCTTCCATTGTACCTTTTCTATGTGTAATTACAATAAACTGCGTCTCATTACTGAATTTCTTTAAATACTGTGCAAAACGAGCTACATTCGCCTCATCAAGGGCTGCCTCTACCTCATCTAGTACACAGAATGGTACTGGGCGTACTTTTAAAATACCAAATAAAAGCGCAATTGCTGTTAAAGCACGCTCTCCACCTGAAAGTAAACCTAAGTTCTGCAGTTTCTTCCCTGGCGGTTGTGCTACAATATCAATACCCGTATTTAGTAAATCCTCTGGATTAGTCATTACTAAATCCGCTCTACCGCCTCCAAATAATTCAGAGAATACCGATTGAAACTCCATTCTAATGCCTTCAAACGTAGTAGAAAAGCGTTTTTTCATTTCTTCATCCATTTCGGTAATAAGCTGGTGCAATGTCGCTTTCGCTTCTTCTAGGTCGTCTCTCTGTTCTAGTAAGAATGTATGACGCTCCGCTACACGTTCATATTCATCAATTGCCCCTAGGTTCACTGTACCTAACTCTTCTATAGATAATTTGATTAATTTTACTTTCTTACGCGCATCTTCTGCAGGCATTGTCATTGTATATTTTAGTTTTGCCGCTTCAAATGAAATCGTATATGTTTCACGTAAATGTTGTAATCTATTTTCCAACTCTACATCAAGTCGATTTATTCTCACTTCTTGATCTTTCAACATTTCAAGAATATATTTATGTTTACCTGTCGTTTCTTTCAAATTGCGCTCTAATTGTTCTACCCTCTCTTGCAACGATACACGTTGTTCACGACGAGAGCGAATTAATTCTGAAGTTTGATTACGATCATATGCTTTCTTCTCAATCATATTCGTAATTTGCTCTTCACCACTTGAATTAGATGTCATTTCTTGTTTTAAGAACGCTAAATCCTCTTTCGTTTTTACAAGTGTCGCATCCGTTTCTTCTTTTTCCTTCGTCAATCGTTCAACTTTTTCTTTTTGATTAAATAAGCGTTGTTGCTTTTCAGCTACCAGCACTTTTAACTCCGTCATTTCTTTTTGAACTTTTTCTTTCGAAGAATGTTGCTCACTTTTTTGTTTTGTTAAAGCTACAATTTTACTATCTAACTTAGTGATATCAGCTTGAAGATTCGTTAAAATCCCTTCTAACTCCTCTTTACGCCCTTGCATTTTTACTCGATCTTGTAAAAACCCTTCAATCTCTAAATCATAAATAGACAATCGATCATTAATACGATGTTCTTCTAATTCTAGACGATTAATCTCTTCTCTTAATTTCTGCTCATCTACACGATCTACTTCTACAGTTTGCCTTAGTTCGCGTATTTTCACTTCTTTTTCTTGAATCTCTTGTTTTACTGCTTTAACAAAGTTTTCTAACTTCATTGTTTTTTCTTCCATATCAGTTAACTTGCGAGTCCACTCTTCCAGTTCACGTTGGCGTCCTAATAAAGAAGATTTCGCTTGCTTTACCGCCCCACCAGTCATAGAACCGCCAGGATTCACTACATCACCTTCGATTGTTACAATGCGATAACGGTATTGCAGTTGTTTCGCCAACTCATTTGCTCCGCGTAAATCTTTCGCAACAATAACCGTACCTAATAAATTTGAAACTACATTTTCATATTTATTGTTGTACTGCACAAGTTCTGCCGCCACACCTACAAACGATGGGTGTTGATTTGCAATGCGTAATTGCTCAAATGATAAAGACCTGCTTTTAATAACAGCTTGCGGTAAAAACGTTGCACGTCCATGTTTATTTTGCTTTAAAAATGCTATCGCATTACGAGCATGCTCCTCTGTTTGTACAACAATATGCTGCATCGCTGCACCTAGAGCAATTTCCATTGCAACTTCGTATTCTTTCGGTACCGTTAACAGTTCCGCAACAGCACCCTCGATACCTTGCAACCTATTTTCTCTAGCTTTCAATACTTCACGTACACCTTGATAGAATCCAGAATAATCTTCTTGCATCTCTTCAAGCATTTCTTTTCGAGAACGTGCCTGTTGCACAAATTGATATGCTTGATACAGTTTTGTTTCATTTTCACTATACTGCGTCTTACATTTCCCAAGCGCCGCCTCTGTCTTCTGTATGTTTGAGAGTATGCCAGCTACTTTTTCTTTCGCTTGTTCGTAACTTTCTACAAGTTTCGTCTTTTTCGCTGTAATTTCCATACGCATTTCTACATATTTCGCATTCTCTTCATCTAGACGCTCGTTTTTAGACGTTTGCTGTTTAGATTGTTCTTCAATCATAGATAATTCATTACGATGACTAGCTTGTTGATTTAAAAGCTCAATATAGTCACCTTTTAAATTCTCAATCTGTTCCTCTAAATTGTCAGCAAAAGTAGCAAGCAGTTGCTCATTATCATGCAATTTTTGCTCCAACTCTTTTACTTCATTCACAAATTGCATTAAAGCTTCTGTACTTGACTCAATCTCACCATCGTAACTTTTAGCTTTCTCTGTTAATTCAACAATTAACTGCTCAAGTTGCGCACAATGCGTCGTAGCATTTTGCTTTCTCTCTTTTAACAACTCGCGCTGCCCTTCAAGTTTTTCTAGCTCTTTACTAGAAAGAAGAAGTACTTCTTGCAACGAGTCTACAGACTCATCTACCGCTTGTAATTGTCCTCGTAATTCCTCAAGCTCTTCTTCACTTTTTTGTAAATTCGTTGACATTTTAGCTTCTTCGTTTTTATTATGCCCAAACTGATTTCGAAGCGCTTCCCATTTCTCGTGCAATTCTTCAATTTCATGGACAATAAGCGCAGCTTCTACTTTCTCTAATTCTTCTTTATTCTCAAGATAATCTTTCGCAATAGAAGCTTGTCTTTCTAAAGGTTCTACTTGACTACTTAATTCATGAATTATATCTTGTACACGATTTAAGTTTTCTTGTGTTTCTGCTAATTTCCCTTCAGCTTTCTTTTTGCGAAGTTTGTATTTTAGTACGCCTGCCGCTTCTTCAAATACACCTCGACGCTCTTCTGACTTACTACTTAAAATCTCTTCCACTTTCCCCTGGCTAATAATTGAAAAAGCTTCTCTTCCCATACCAGAGTCCATAAATAAATCGATAATATCTTTCAATCTACATGATTGTTTATTAATATAAAAATCACTATCACCTGAACGAGATACACGACGTGTTACACACACCTCATTGTATTCAATTGGTAAACGTTGATCTTCATTATTTAAAGTTATTGTTACTTCAGCAACATTAACCGCTCTCCTCGTATCACTGCCTGCAAAAATAATATCCTCCATCTTTGCACCACGTAATGATTTTGCAGATTGTTCACCAAGTACCCAGCGAATTGCATCAGTAATATTACTTTTCCCGCTTCCATTAGGTCCTACTACAGAAGTTACACCTGGGACAAAATCAACAGATACACGCTCAGCAAAAGACTTAAACCCTGCTATTTCTAATCTTTTTAAAAACACGAAAGGCCTTCCTCCTATTCTCCGTCGTTATAAATGTTCTCTATACAAAAACAAGTATTATACGGATTTACCTTCTTTTTCATTATAAACAAAAAGAAAGTTTCATTCTATGCACAAGGAATCCCCCTCATTCAAAGGGGGATTCCTTATAGTTGTTCTTTTAATTTTTTCAATGCTTCTGCAGCAGCTTGTTGCTCTGCTTCTTTTTTCGACTTACCACTACCAAGACCTAAAGCTACGTTATTTAACGTAACACGTGACACAAATTCTCGATTGTGAGCTGGTCCTTTTTCTTGCAAAATTTGATACTCAACATTGCCACTGCCATCACGCTGAATCAATTCTTGCAACTGACTCTTATAATCCATCACATGAGAAAAAGCACCCTCATTAATTTTCGGATATACAATTTCTTTTAAGAATTCCCAAACTGTTTCTAGCCCTTGATCAAGATAAAGGGCACCAATAAACGCTTCAAAGACATCCGCTAATAAAGCTGGTCGTTCACGTCCACCTGTCATTTCTTCACCTTTTCCTAATAAAACAAGGCTACCAAATGACAATTCGTTCGCAAAACGAACAAGAGATGGCTCACATACAATAGCTGCACGTAGTTTTGTTAACTCTCCTTCGCTCATTGTCGGATATTTTTGAAACAGATACTGCGATACAGTCAGTTCCAATACTGCATCTCCAAGAAATTCAAGACGCTCATTATCTTCATGCGGTTTTTTTCGATGCTCATTCACATACGATGAATGCGTAAATGCTTGAATCAATAATTTTTCATCTGTAAACGTAATACCTATCTTTTCTTGAAACACTTTAAATGCTTCACGATATTTTGTTTCGTATTTTTTTTCTCTATATTTTCGGTACGGCATAGGTCCCTCCAGATATAAGCCAGAAAGCCCCGCTAAAAAACGGGACTTCACTTAAGCATTATAGATGACTCTCTATGTAAGTCACAGCATCGCCAACAGTAGCAATCTTTTCAGCATCTTCATCAGAAATTTCCATTTCGAATTCATCTTCTAATTGCATTACAAGTTCTACTACATCTAGGGAGTCTGCTCCTAAATCTTCCTTGAAGCTTGCAGCTGGTACTACCTCAGTCTCTTCTACTCCTAAACGATCAACGATGATTTTTGTTACGCGCTCTAAAACATCTGCCATTCCATTCACCTCCCCTCAAATATTATATTAAATATTGACCAAAAAAACTAGGTGAAATCGATTCTTTTATTACATTACCATACCGCCATCAACATTTAACGTTTGACCTGTAACATATTTGCTTTGATCAGAAGCAAAAAACGTTACAGCATTCGCGATATCTTTCGCTTCACCAAATTGAGCAGCTGGAATAACTTTTAACATTTCGGCTTTAATATTCTCATCTAGTACATCCGTCATATCAGTCGCAATAAAGCCCGGCGCAATTGCATTCACTGTAATATTTCGACTTGCTAACTCTTTTGCAGATGTTTTTGTTAATCCAATAACACCCGCTTTAGCAGCAACATAGTTAGCTTGTCCTGGGTTTCCTATAACACCAACAACCGAAGCGATGTTTATAATTCTACCGTGACGTTGACGCATCATATAACGAGATACTGCTTTTGTACATAAGAATACACCTTTTAAGTTTGTATTAATAACTGTATCCCATTCTTCTTCTTTCATACGCATTAATAAATTATCTTTAGTTACACCAGCATTATTTACAAGAATATCAACTTGTCCAAATGTATCTACTGTTTGTTTCACCATATTTGTAACATCATCAGCATTTGCAACATCTGCTCTTACCGCAATTGCATCAGAACCTAATTTTTTAATTTCATCTACTACTTCATTTGCTTTTTGTTCATTACCAGCATAATTTACTACTACATTTGCCCCTTGTTTCGCTAAATCAATCGCAATCGCGCGACCAATTCCACGTGAAGCGCCAGTTACTAATGCTACCTTCCCTTTTAACATCAGTTTTCTCCTCTCAAATTTGAAATGGTATCTTTTAATGTCTCTTCATCGTATATCGCATATGCTTTTACTGATGAATCAATTGACTTCATAAGTCCAGCAAGTACTTTTCCAGGTCCAATTTCAATAAATGTATCTACTCCCTGGTTCACCATATATTCAATAGACGGGTACCATAATACAGGCGAATAAAGCTGTTCGATTAACTTTTCTTGAATGTCTGCACCACGTGTAATAACTTCCGCCGTAACATTTGCAATAACAGGAATATTCGTGTCATGAATTGTAATTTCATTTAAAACACTTTGGAACTTCTCAGCTGCCGGCTTCATAAGTGAAGAATGGAATGGCCCACTTACTTTTAGTGGAATCGCTCTCTTTGCACCATTTTCTTTCGCTCTTTGAGAAGCAACCTCTACGCCTTGCTTCGTTCCAGAAATCACAATTTGCTTCGTACTATTCATATTAGCGATTTGCACTGCATATCCTTCACTTGTTACTTCTTCTGTAACTTGTTTCAGCATATGTGGGTCAGCACCTAATATAGCTGCCATTGCGCCTTCCCCGCCCGGAACAGCTTCTTCCATATATTCGCCACGTTTCCTTACAGCATATACAGCATCTTCAAAAGTTAATGCACCAGCTGCTACAAGAGCACTATATTCACCTAAACTATGACCAGCGACAAAGTCAGGTGTAATGTCATACTCTTTCAAAGCTGTCAAAATAGCAAAACTCGTTGTTAATAATGCAGGCTGCGCATTTGTTGTTAATGTAAGCTTTTCCTGCGGTCCTTCAAAAATCACTTCTGAAAGTGAATCTTCCAACACCTCATCTGCTTTTGCAAACACTTTTGCAACCTCTTTATTATTCTCTGCTAATTGTTTACCCATTCCAACTGCCTGTGAACCTTGGCCCGGAAAAAGAAATGCTATTTTTCCCATTTCAAATCCTCCTCTTATTGGAGTGACTCTTTCTCCATTACGCTTGAAATCGTAGGAATTACTTCTTTCGCTACCATTTCTCTCGTTTGACGAATCGCACTAAATATCGACTGATCATTAGAAGAACCGTGAGCCTTAATGACAGGTGCTTTCAATCCAAATAATGCAGCTCCTCCATACTCCGAATAATCCATTTTATCTTTTAATACCATAAGTTTTGGCTTTAATACCGCCGCTGCTAATTTGCTCGTAAATGAACTCATTAACTGTTCTTTCAACATAGAGAATAGCGCAAGTGCTGTTCCCTCTAATGATTTCAACGCTACATTCCCTGTAAAACCATCACATACAACAACATCTGCTACACCTTGCAATAAATCTCTTGATTCAACGTTCCCCACGAAATTAATTGGCGCATCTTTAAGCATTGCAAATACTTGCTTTGAAAGCTCGTTTCCTTTTCCATCCTCTGTTCCAACGTTCAATAGTCCAACGC
This sequence comes from Bacillus sp. PK3-067, assembly GCF_056738645.1. Lineage (NCBI taxonomy): Bacteria > Bacillati > Bacillota > Bacilli > Caryophanales > Bacillaceae > Bacillus > Bacillus sp. PK3-067. The sequence goes on from NZ_CP096490.1 coordinate 3,890,168, forward strand.
GAGGATTTTCAATTCCTCTTACCTTCTCAGCATAAACAGATCCCATTACTGCATATTGATATAAATGAATTGGTTTTGCATCAACATTTGCTCCAACATCTAACATAACAAAACCTTTTCCATCTACAGTTGGCATTGTAGGCGATAAAGCTGGTCTCTCAATTCCTTCCATACGACCGACTACAAATAATCCAGCTGCCATTAAAGCTCCTGTACTACCTGCGGATATACAAGCGTCTGCTTCTCCATCCTTTACTTGTTGTGCCGCAAGCACCATTGAAGCTTGTTTTTTTCGACGAACCGCTCTTACTGGTTCCTCCGTTGATTCTATTTTTTCGTCTGTATGAAGAATAGTAATTCGTTCATCACTCGTTAAGTATTGACGAATTTCCTCTTCTTTCCCTACTAACGTAATATGTAAATCAGAATATTCCTTAATAGCTTTCATTGCCCCTAATACTACAGCCTTTGGAGCGTGATCTCCGCCCATTGCATCTATTGCGATTTTCATAAGTTGTTACCTTCCTCACTATAATTACTAGATCGATACATTTCAAAAGTGCCTGTAAAAACAAGTTCTTCTCCAACGAAGCTACGCACTTTGACAACCGTCCGTCCTTTATCATTCTCTACATCTTCAACGCGCGCTTTTGCAACAACACGCTCTCCTAATTTTACAGGGCGAATGTATCGAATGGTAGACTTTGCAGTTAAAGCTAATTCTTCATCAATAACCGCAACAGCTAGTGAGTTTGCTTGCGCAAACAGATGATGCCCACGAGCGATTTGATTTCTTTTAAATACATGTTCTATCTTTACTTCAAAGATAGAGATTGCATGTCTATCTAATTCAATATCAATAATTTCTCCAACAACCTCTTCTAACGGTAAAGATTTCACATCTTCTTCATGTTGCTTTGTAGCTACATGTTTAATTCTCTCTCTTAATTCAGGAATAGACAATTCCATACGATCAAGTCGTACCGTTTGTATACTCACTTGAAATTTTTCCGCTAAATCTTCATCCGTAATAAAAGGATTTGATTCGATTGTTTGTTGTAATAACTCTTGTCTTTCTTTTTTACTTCTTCTTTTTTTCATACCGCACCATCCATTTTTATGACTAGGTACTAACAGTAGTATATAATCATTAAAAGTAGAATGCAACAAAAACTTTTGTTGACTCCCTTTAATCGAGCTTCTCTCCTTGGAACACACCTGTCCCATCAAGATACGTACGCAAGGCAGCATACTGATCATTGTGCCAAAACGCTTCTGAATCTACTAGTATCGCCGCATCTTGCCTTGCCGTTTCTAACGCTCGATAATCATGTACCATGTCAGCAACCTTAAATTCTGGTAAGCCACTTTGCTTACTCCCAAAGAAATCTCCAGGACCTCGTAATTCTAAATCTTTTTCTGACAATACAAATCCATCATTTGTTTCAGTCATTATGCGCATTCTTTCTTTCCCTGTTTCTGATTTAGGGTCTGCTATTAATAAACAATATGATTGTTCACTACCACGGCCGACACGCCCTCTAAGCTGATGAAGCTGCGATAAACCGAAACGTTCTGCATCATAAATAACCATTACAGTCGCATTCGGTACGTTCACACCTACTTCAACAACTGTTGTCGATACAAGAATTTGTACTTTATTTTCACTAAACTGTCCCATTATCTCTTCTTTTTCCTGAGACGATAATCTCCCATGCATCAATCCAACTTGGCATTTCCCTTGGTAATGATGCGTCAGCATACTATGTAAGTCGATAGCATTTTGCACATCAAGTTTCTCAGATTCTTCAATTAGAGGACAAATAACGTATGCCTGTCTTCCTTTTTTTATCTCCTTTTCAACGAAGCCGAGAACGCGATCTAACATATCATGTTTTGCCCAGTATGTTTCAATCACCTTTCTACCTGCTGGCATCTCATCGATTATCGAAACATCCATCTCTCCAAATGCAGTAATTGCAAGCGTACGCGGAATTGGTGTCGCTGTCATAAATAATACATCTGGACTTTCACCTTTCTCCCGTAAAACTCGGCGCTGCGCTACACCAAATCGATGCTGTTCATCTGTAATAACGAGACCCAACCTATGAAATATAACTTCATCTTGAATTAAGGCATGCGTTCCAACAAGAATATCTATTTCTCCTTGTTCTAACTTCGCTAAAATTTCTCGACGTCTCGCCCCTTTAACAGAACTTGTTAACAGTTCCACCTTCATACCAAAATGCGAAAACGTTTCAGCAAGCGACTGATAATGTTGCTCAGCTAAAATTTCTGTAGGAACCATTAAAGCACCTTGATAATGAGCTAATTTCGATGCATAAAGACCAATCGCAGCAACAACTGTTTTCCCAGAACCAACGTCACCTTGCAATAGTCGGTTCATCCGATAAGGAGATGTCATATCTTTCAAAATTTCATCTACAACTCGGCGCTGCGCACCCGTTAACGGAAACGGCAGTGCATCGATAAATTCTTGTAATTCTGCTGACGGAATCTCTTTCTTCGTCCCTTTTGAATTTTCCCTCTCCATTTTCCGGAGCGTTTGCATTTTCAGCTGAAATAAGAAAAATTCTTCATATACAAAACGGCGACGCGCTTGCTTCAAATCTTCCTGTCCTACCGGAAAATGCAATGCCCTGAGCGCTTCATATCTTGGTAATAATTTATATCGCCCTAACAAACCATCCGGTAACACTTCGACTATAGAATCTCCATATTCCTTTAACGCTTGAGCAATAAAACGACGCATCTGTTTTACTGTAAGTTTCCCCTTTACTGAATAAACAGGTTCCACTTCTTGTTGACGTACAACCGGTCCAAAATGAAGTTCTGATACAGCAATTGTTTGACGATGTTGATCCCATTTACCAGTAATCGTTATCGTTTCATCTAACTTTAATTTTTGCTTATAGTAAGGCCTATTAAAACATACCGCCGTAATTAAATAACGACCGACGAGAACACGAACTGTTAAACGCGATTTCTTCTTACCATAATATTGCAGCAAAGGAGCACTATGAACCTTCCCTTCAACCGTTACACGTTCATCATGCTTTACTTCAGCAAGATCTTTCATCGCATAATCTTCATAACGGTACGGAAAATGTTCTAATAGATGAGAAACTGTATAAATACCCATCTCATGTAGTAACTCAGATGTTTCTCCTCCGATCCCCTTTACATCCGTAACAGGAACTTGTACAACATCATTCAAGATTCTCACACCCCGTCACATTATTTTCTTTATTGCATTTTATTTGAGTACCAATTAGCATCTGTAATCGCTCTCTTTCACCTTATATATTCTATCATAGGCATTCTAAGAGAAACTACTCAAATCCCTTATATAAAACAAGTAAAAAAGAGCCTCACTATTAGCAGCAAGGCTCTTTTCTCTCTTCAATATGCTAGCCTTTTGAATAAAAACTAGTAATAAACTTCATATTACTACTTCTTATCCATTAGCAAGTAAGTAATCCATTTATTTTCAAAACGAATCTTATCTTATTCTACAGAGAAGATGAAAGAATACACTGGTTGGTTTCCAGCATGTACTTCTACTTCTGCATCTTCAAATTTCTCTTCTACAAATTCAACTAACTCCGCTACTTCTTCATCAGTTGCATCTTCCCCTTGTAGAATCGTTACGATTTCAGAATCTTCATCAATAAGCGCTTCTAGTAATTGCTTCGCAGCTCCTACTTTTTCAGCATTTGTAGATACAATTTTCCCATCTGCAATACACATGAAATCATCTTTTTGAATTGCTACACCATCAATTTCCGTATCACGTACAGCATACGTAATTTGACCTGTTTTCACATGAGATAAAGCTTCTTGCATGTTTTCTTCATTCTCTTCTAACGTTCCAACTGGGTTAAATGCTAACATTGCTGCCATACCTTGAGGAACTGTTTTCGAACGAACAACAATAACTTCTTGATCTACAACTGATGCCGCTTGTTCTGCTGCCATTACAATATTTCCGTTATTCGGTAAAATAATGATTTTTTCAGCATTTGCTTCTTCAATTGCCTTCACGATATCCTCCGTACTTGGATTCATCGTTTGACCACCTTCGATAACTTTCGTTGCGCCAATGCTCTCAAATAAAGTTTTAATACCAGAACCCATAGCTACAGTTACGATACCATATGGTTGTTTTTCTTTCGATTGAGCTGGTTGCTCAGGAACCATAGTAGGTTCATCTAACAAAGCAGTATGCTGTTCACGCATATTTTCTACTTTAATCTTAATTAAACTACCGTATTTTTGCCCGTAGTTCATAGCGTCTCCAGGATGTTCTGCATGGATATGAACTTTTACAATTTCATCATCAGACACAACTAGTAGAGAATCACCATATACACTAATATCTTCACGGAATTTTTGTTCAGAGAAATTATGCTCTTTCACCTTTTCAGCCTCTAATTTCACCATGAACTCCGTACAATATCCATACTTAATATCTTCTGTACTCAATTGGCTTTGTACACTACGGTGATGTTCTGCGCGTACCATTTCATTCATAGATGGTTGCGTCGGTGCATCAGAAGAAATCGTTTCTCCTTTTAAGTCAGCTAAAAACCCTTCGTATACCACTACAAGACCTTTACCACCGCTATCTACAACGCCAACTTGTTTTAATACAGGTAATAAATCTGGCGTACGATTTAACGATGCGTTTGCTTCTTTCACAACGTCTTCCATAAACAAAACAAAGTCGCGCTGTTTTTTCGCAACTGTTACTGCATATTTACCCGTTTCTCTTGCAACCGTTAAAATCGTTCCTTCAATCGGTTTCATAACCGCTTTATAAGCCGCCTCTACTCCAGCTTCTAGTGCTGCAGCAAAATCAACTGTTGTTAATTCTTCTTTTTGTTCAATGGATTTAGAGAAACCACGGAACAACTGAGATAAAATAACTCCAGAGTTACCACGAGCTCCCATTAATAATCCTTTGGCTAAACTTACGCCGACTTTACCAGCATGCTGTGAAGGATTTGCTTTCACTTCACGCGCACCTGAAGTCATAGATAAGTTCATGTTTGTACCGGTATCGCCATCTGGAACTGGAAATACGTTTAATGCATCAACAAGCTGAACATTATTTGTTAAATTATTCGCTCCTTGCATGATCATTTGTGATAAACGTTTTCCATCAATTTTTTGAATTGACACAGATTTTCCTCCTTAATGCACATTACAAGTTTATTACTTTAACTCCTTGTACGTAGATGTTTACAGAATCTACTGCTAGTCCTACAGTTTGATCTAATGTATATTTCACTTTCGTCTGCACATTATGTGCCACTTCTGAAATTTTCGTACCATAGCTCACAATAATATACATATCAATATGTACTTCATCTTCATCTTTACGAACAATAACACCTCTAGTGAAGTTTTCTTTTCGTAAAATGTCTGTTAATCCATCTTTTAACTGATTTTTTGATGCCATACCTACGATACCGTAGCAATCTACCGCGGCACCTCCAGCAATTGTTGCAATTACATCTGTACTAATATCAATTTGACCGTACTTCGTTTTAATTTCAATTGACATCTCGTTTCCCCCTTCATAAATGGTGAAAGTGAGCTAGACTACTTTAGTTACTATCATATAATCTTTTTAAAGAAAATTCCATCGTTCTTTCTTTTCACTCTCATATTTTATGTTTTAAATTACACTTTTTTATGATGAGCAAAATAGTCCATTGTTATTATACAACATGTACCACTATAATATGTCAAGCAATTTTTATGGATTTCAACTTTTCTTCATTGACATATAGTGTCAAGTAAATTTTCTTGATTTCTTTTTTCTACGGTGTTGCATTCTCTTTTTAGTTGTGTTAAATTATAGTAGTGTTTTTAGCATCGCATAAAAGACTAACATTGAAAAATTACGTATGGTAAGGTATCAAGGGAGGGAAATATAAATGGCTCGTGTTTGTGCTATTACTGGAAGAAAAGCTCGTTCTGGTAACTCTCGTTCTCACGCAATGAACGCTACAAAACGTAAGTGGGGCGCTAACCTTCAAAAAGTTCGCGTACGCATCGACGGAAAAGTTCAACGTGTTTACGTTTCTGCTAGAGCATTAAAATCTGGCAAAATCGAACGTGTTTAATAATAAAAAAAAGAGCCGATAGGCTCTTTTTTTACTATAACAATGGAAAAAGCACCGGTGATAGGTGCTTTTTTTAATCTTTTTTGAAGGTATTTAACATTGCACGAACAATTCCACCAAGAAATTTAGGTAACTTAATTGTATAAAATCTCATGGTTTCCCTCCTAATCCCCATTACTCCACTTGGTCACTATATGATGTAAGGAGCAAAATTGTTTCTTCAATCAGTGCTTCTTATCAACATTAATATGCCAGAAGTAAATGAAAAAGTACCTTTTTCCTCAACGAGTTCGTTACTAATACAAAGTGTTGATCCCCACTCTATTGTTTTATTAGTAAGCGGGTACTTAAAACCAAACAATGTAATCCCTTCCACTATTTCAGTAACTGGTACAAAAGATACATAAGGAAAATTTTTATTTTCTTCAATTATATGTGTACCCACTTTTTTAACTGTTATTTCATTTTTATTGTCCACAATACACATTTCTATCTCTACTTCTAACCCTTTTAAAAGCATCTGTATATTTGCCAAACCGTGATCAAGCCTTCCACCGGTAGCACCAAAAATACGAATTAGTGCCGGCTTCTGTCCTAATGCCCAGTTAATTGCAATTTCTAAATCCGTTTGATCTTTTTCTCGCGGAACAATATGTAATTCGTTCGTTTGCTGTCCCATCCATACTAATTCTTCTTCGGTAACTGAATCGTAATCTCCAAACGCAACAGCCGGTGTAATCCCTTTCTTTAATAGACGGTATACTCCCCTATCAACCGCTGCCCACACTACTTCCTCATCCTCATATCGAGCAAAATCTGCACAATATTCCGAAGGTCCTCCTGCCAAAATATGAATAATCATTTTTTCTTCCCCTTCCATTGTAAAAAGGCAATCTGCCATTCGGTAGATTGCCTTTTTACATATTTTTACGCTATCCTATGAATACCTTACTAGGATAAAGTTCATCACTACCCACGAATTAAGCGAATTGCTTCACCGCGGTCTTTTTGATTGTATACTGCTGATCCAGCTACAAGTACATTTGCTCCTGCTTCCACACAAAGTCTTGCTGTTTCAGCATTTACACCACCATCAACTTCAATTTCTACTTCTAGATTGCGCTCTTTCACCATGTCTGCAACTTGTTTAATTTTCGGTAATACAGAATGGATAAACTTCTGTCCACCAAATCCAGGGTTTACTGTCATAAGTAATACCATATCTATATCTTCTAATACATGCTCAATTACTGAAACTGGCGTATGTGGATTTAATACAACGCCCGCTTTAATACCATGAGATTTAATTAACTGAATTGTACGATGTAGATGTGGACACGCCTCTACGTGAACAGTAATAATATCCGCTCCCGCTTGTGCGAAAGTCGGGATATAGTTATCAGGATTTTCAATCATTAAATGTACATCTAATGGTAATGATGTAATTGGACGGATAGCTTCTACAATTAACGGTCCAATCGTAATATTTGGTACGAAATGTCCATCCATTACGTCAACGTGAATGTAATCCGCTCCACCCTTTTCTACATCTTTAATCTCTTCCCCTAATTTTGAAAAATCTGCTGATAAAATCGATGGTGCAATTTTAATCATAACTAATACCTCGGCTTTCTCTCTCTAATTTCTTCTACGAATTGTTTATAGTTCTTATAGCGATATTCTGTAATCTTCCCTTCTTCAACCGCAGCTTTCACCGCACATTTCGGTTCAGAAAGATGTGTACACCCTCTAAATTTACAGTATTGGCTCGCTTCTTTCAACTCTGGAAAACAATATGTAAGATCTTCTACTTCTATATCAATGAAATCTAGTGAACTAAAACCCGGTGTATCTGCTACTAGTCCACTTCCAATTGCAATTAATTCTACGTGTCTTGTCGTATGCTTCCCGCGTCCTAAATGGGAGGAAATATCATTTGTTTTCAGCTCTAATTCTGGACGTAGCACATTAAGCATTGAAGATTTCCCCACACCAGATTGACCCGCAACGACAGAAACACAATTTTCTAAGTATGGTTTTAATATATCAATACTTTCTGACGTATTAATAGAAGTAAATAAAACATCATAACCCATCTCACGATAATCATTCGCATAAGCTTCAACAGTTGCTTTCATCTTTTCATCTACTAAATCCATCTTGCTAATACAAATAATTGGCTTAATGTTATGATATTCAATCAGCACTAAAAATCGATCTAACAGTCCAGGATTAAAATCTGGTTCTACTGCAGAGAACACAAGGATCGCTTGATCGACATTAGCAATAGGAGGTCTAACAAGTTCATTTTTTCGATCAAACACTTCAAGCACATAACCATCAGTTGGATTATCTGCCTGAAAAACAACTTGGTCTCCTACAAGTGGTGTAATTTTATTTTTTCTAAATACACCTCGTCCACGACATTGCGTAACCCCTTCTTCATGCTGCACGTAATAAAACCCACTTAAAGCTTTTATAATTTTTCCTTCTGGCATAGAATTCTCCTTTTTTGTATAAGGTGATGCTGAATTTAAAAATGAATGGATTTAAATTTTCTAAATAACGATTTCAAAACCTACCATATATACTTTCGCTAATATACATTAAATTTCCCATTAAATGCAAAAAAATATTTACAGCTGCATCACTTTACTAGCTTTTTGAATCATATATTTTTGCCTGCTATACCGTCCACTTTGTAGACAGCATAACAGGCAATAATAATAAGTAGACTTTCACTATTATTGAGTTGGATATGGTACTTCTTTATCAATAATCGTTACTCCATCTCGTACAATTTTATAGTGTCCCTTTGAACCCTCTTGAATTACAAATTCTAAAGAAATAGTCGCTGATTCAGTAATTGTTCTCGTTTCAACCGGTCTATCCATTTTTTGCTGCATGTCTTCTTTATAAATTTCTATTGTTTGCGGCTTTTTTTCACCTGTTACAGCAGGCTCATATGGGATAGAGATATTGTCCAATTTTACCGTTTTAGTCACTTTAGGCTTTTGACCATCAGAGATAATAATAGTTACTTTATCTCCCTCTTTTAATGGTGTACCTGGTTTTGGAAATTGCGAAATTACAAGTCCTTTTTCGACTGTATCTGAATACTCTCGTTTTATATCTGACGTTAGTTTTCTCTCATTCAAATAACCAGTTACACTATTTTCAGTCCACCCCGAAAAGTCACCTGGTCTAATTTGATAAGGACCTTTACTTACCCAGATTTTCAGTTCTTGCTCCGCTTCTATAACCATTTGATCAGGCGTCGGAATTTGCTCTACAATTTCACCTTTCGGCTTATCATTTTCAATATAATTTACTGTAACTTGTTTATATTTTTCTTCTAACTCAGCTTTTACACTCTCAAAGTTTTGCCCTGTGAAATTCGCCATCTTACTTTTCTTTTTCCCACCTGATTGATAGATAGTAATTTTAGCGTTTTCTTTTACGACTCTTCCTGCTACAGGGTCCGTTTTTATTACATCCCCAACTTCAACATCATCTGTATATACAATATTAGGCTCCGTCACCTCAAAGCCCTTTTCTACTAATGTATTTACAGCTGTCGTGTATTTCATACCAGCCACATCAGGAACTTTCACATCTTTCGGAATAAATAATCCTGGAATAACCGTAAGCGCTAATGTTATTCCTATTGCTAAAAATAAAAATGTTGAAATTAAAACTTTAAGCCACTTGTTACTCCGTTTTTTCTTCTTATCTAACTCAGCTGCTTCTGCTCTTATCGGTTCTTCCACCTTACTCCCTTTTAAAACAATCGTTTCATCACTTACATTTTCAAATAATTGTTCTTGTTGAATAATTGGAATCGCTTTCGTCGCTTCCATATCTTCTGGTATGTAAAACGGTTGCTCATTTATCCTCTCTGGATATAGCGCAGTTTCAATATCTCGCTTCATCGCATTGGCAGATTGATATCGATGGAACGGATCTTTTGCAGTTGCTTTTAATATAATATTTTCAACACTTTGCGGAATATTTTCATTCCATCTTTTTGGTGATGGGATTTCACTTTGTAAATGTTTTAAAGCTATAGCAACAGCAGATTCGCCAGAAAACGGTTGTCTTCCTGTTAACAATTCAAACATAACTATCCCAAGAGAATAGATATCTGATTGTTTATTTGCTATCCCGCCACGTGCCTGTTCTGGTGATAAATAATGGACTGAACCGAGCACTGAATTTGTATGTGTAATTGTTGTTGCACTTGTAGCTGTCGCAATTCCAAAATCTGTTACTTTTATTATTCCATCAGCTCGAATTAAAATATTGTGCGGCTTTATATCACGATGCACAATTTCAAAATGATGGGCGTGTGCCATAGCGGATGTTAACTGCTCCATAATATCAAGAGCTTCTCCTATAGGTAACATCCCTCGCTCAATTATGTATTGCTTCAATGTTTGCCCTGGTACATATTCCATGACAAGATAGTATATACCATCTTCTTCTCCGACATCATACATATTCACAATATTTGGATGCGACAACGTTGTAACAGACTGCGCTTCTCGATGGAAACGTTTAATAAACTCTTCGTTATTTGAGTAGTCGAGTCTTAATATTTTTACCGCTACATCTCGGCCAAGTATATCATCATGAGCTAAATATACATTGGCCATTCCGCCACCACCAATCATTTTCAGCAGCTTATAACGGTCATTTAAGCGTTTTCCAATCAGCACGTTGCACTTCACCTACTTTCGTTTGTCGAACCCGCATAATCAATAAGAACAAGTGTGATATTATCTTCTCCACCGCGATCATTTGCCAATTGAATGAGACACTGCCCTTTACCTTCAAGCTGTTCATTTAACTGTAAAATTTGTCGCATATCATCAATAGAAACTTTGTTTGATAACCCATCAGAGCAAAGAAGTAATTGATCATCTTCCTCAATCACCAACGTTTTAACATCTAACCCAACTTTTTCTTCTGTTCCTAATGCTCTTAATAACACATTCTTTTTCGGATGATACTCTGCGTCTTCCTTTGAAATTTCACCATGTTTCACAAGCTCATTTACAAGCGAATGATCTTCCGTTACTAGCGTCATTTCTCCTTCTGATACCATATAGCAACGACTATCTCCTATATGCCCTATTGTCACAAAGCTTGGTGTACAAACAGCTATTATAAGCGTTGTTCCCATACCATTACATTCTGCATTTTGCTGAGCATATTCATATATACGCTCATTAATAATCCCAACACTAGTATGTAACCATTGTTCTACTTTTTTCGGCTCATTCATATTATGTGTTTGCTTCCAATAATCATGGAATAATTGAATGGCCATCGAGCTAGCTACATCACCAGCTCGATGACCTCCCATTCCATCTGCTACTACCGCTAATACATTTCCATCTAAATTGTGAAAAACTCCTGCACTATCTTCATTATGTTGACGAACTTTTCCTTTATCCGATAGAAATACGGCTTTCATCTCGTCACCTCGTCTCTTCTTTGCGCTCCTTCGCACGCAACTGACCGCAGGCTGCATCAATATCATGACCTTGTTCACGGCGAATCGTTACATTCACTCCACGATCTTTTAACGTTTTTTCGAACAAGAAAATTTGTTCACGTGGCGTACGTACATAATCACGTTCAGGTACGTAGTTTACCGGAATCAAGTTCACATGACATTTTACACCTTTTAAGAGCGCAGCAAGCTCTTCAGCATGCTCTACTTGGTCATTTTCTCCTCCAAATAATCCATATTCAAAAGTAATACGACGCCCTGTTCTATTTACATAGTATTTAATAGCTTCCATTAAATCTGGTAATTTATAAGCACGGTTAATCGGCATTAATTTTGAACGTAATTCTGAGTTTGGAGCATGCAATGAAATCGCAAAATTAATTTGTAGATCTTCTTCAGCAAACTTATAAATTTTCGGGATAATTCCACTCGTCGAAACAGTCATATGTCTCGCACCAATATGAAGTCCTTTTTCATGGTTAATGATGCGTAAGAATCCCATTAAATTATCATAGTTATCAAATGGTTCTCCAATCCCCATAACAACAAGAGAACTTACACGTTCTTCTGTTTCATCAAGCGCACGCTGAACTTCTACTACTTGCGCTACGATTTCTCCAGCTTCTAGGTTTCGCTTTAATCCACCAAGTGTCGAAGCACAGAACGTACACCCAATACGACAACCAACTTGCGTTGTTACACAAATGGAATTTCCATATTCGTGTCGCATTAATACCGTTTCAATAGAATATCCGTCATATAATTGGAATAAGAATTTAATTGTTCCATCCGAAGACGTTTGTTTTACTAACGTTTTTAAAGTAGTAATATCAAAGGAATTCGACAATTTATCACGCAATCCTTTAGAAAGGTTTGACATATCCTCATAATTTTTTACACGTTTTTTATATAACCAATCAAAAATTTGTCCAGCACGGAACTTCGGTTCTCCTTGTTCCTTTAACCAATCTTGCATTTCATGAAGTTGTAAAGAGTAAATTGATGGTTTCTTCGTTTCTAAATTTTTCTTTTGTTTTCTTACAGTCGTTTCCATGATGCTACACCTTCTTCCTTAAACAAGCAATATAAAAGCCATCCGTCGCAAAATAATGCGGTAAAATTTGCACTTGACCTTCATCAATATACGGAGTTAATTTTTCTGGCATACGCTCTTTAAGCGTAGTATCCCATTCAAATTCAGGATGTTCTTGTAAAAATTTCTCTATTACTTGTTCATTTTCTATTTTCTCAATTGTGCACGTACTATAAACAAGACGACCGCCTTGTTTTAATAATGGTGCTATTTTTTCTAGTATTGCAATTTGAATCGTCGATAATCTTTCACTATCGCCTTTATCTTTTCCTAACTTAATATCAGGTTTACGTCTAATTACACCAAATCCAGAACACGGTGCATCTACCAATATTTTATCAAACGTTTCATTTGCAAAGTGCTCTTGCACTTTTCTAGCATCTAGCGCTTTAGTTTCGACATTTTCTAGACCAAGTCGCTCTGCTTGCTGTTTAATTAAACGTACTTTGTGTGCATGTAAATCAAGGGACATGACCTTACCAGTTCCCTTTAATCGTTCCGCGATATGCGTTGTTTTTCCGCCTGGAGCAGCACAACTATCAAGAACTGCATCTCCCGTATTCGGTTCTAAAGCGCGTGCTACCAGCATAGAACTTTCATCTTGAATAGAAAGAAATCCTTTTTTGAACGCTTCTGTATGCGCTACATTTCCTCTTTCAATCTGAATAGCATCATCTGATAAGTCACCACGTTTTGCTTCTATACCTTCACTTGCTAACAACTCAATCGCTTCTTCTACAGTTACCTTATCAACATTCACACGCGCTGTTGGTACAGGGGGTAACATGTTTACTTCGCACATTTTTTCTGCAGTTTCTAAACCGTATTCTGAAGTCCACTCTTGGACAAGCCAAACTGGATGACTTGTTGTAATTGCAAGACGTTCTACTGGATCCTTGATTTCATCTACAGAAGGTACACCTTCTCTCTGAATCGAACGTAATACACCGTTCACCATACCAGCAATTCCTTTATGCCCGCGACGCTTTGCAATCTCAACCGCTTCATGAATAGCCGCTCTTTCTGGCACTCGGTCTAAATAAATCATTTGATATAAAGATAAGCGAAGCAATACTCTTACCCACGCCTCAACCTTCTTTTTTAAAAAAGGCTGTAAATAATAATCTAATGTGTCACGACGTTGAATCGTTCCATATACAATTTCAGTTAATAAACCAATATCTTTTCTATCAATTGCACTTTTTTCAATTAGATTATTTAAAAGTAAGTTGCTATATGCACCACTTTTTTCCACTTGAATTAAACCATCAAGAGCTAATTCACGAACATTTTGTCTCATGCATTTTCTCCTAACTTCGTTCCAATTTCAGGTTTTGTTCCACGTAAAAATTGTGAACAACTCATACGCTTTTTACCAGAAGGTTGCAATTCAGTAATTTTAACACCTGTTTCATTACTCGTTGCTACAACAAAACCATCTTCTTCGATTGCAACAATCGTACCTGCTTCAGCCGGTTCAGTTATAGGCACTTTTTCCCCCCACCATACTTTAACAACTTGTCCTGCTAAAGTTGTATAAGCAACTGGCCATGGATTCAATCCGCGAATGTGATTGTATACTTCTTCACCTGTTTTTGTCCAATCAATTTTCTCTTGCTCACGTTTTATATTGTACGCAAACGTTACTTCTTCTTCGTTTTGTTTAATCGGTTCTAACTTACCTTGAATTAATAAAGGCACTGTTTTAGATAGAAGGTGTGCTCCTGCTTCACTTAATTTATCAAATAATGAGCCTGTCGTTTCACGCTCTTCAATTTCAACTTCCACTTGCGTTAAGATATCACCAGCATCCAATTTTTCTACCATATACATAATTGTAATACCTGTTTTTTCTTTACCTTCCATAATTGCATAATGAATTGGTGCACCACCACGAAGTTCAGGAAGTAAAGAAGCGTGAACATTAATACACCCATACTTTGGTGCTTCTAAAATTTCATTTGGTACAATCTGCCCAAATGCAGCTGTTACAATTAAATCTGGCTCTAATGCCAATACTTTTTCATATTCATCTTTTTCACGAATTTTTAACGGCTGTAACACAGGGATACCATGTTTTTCCGCTTCAACTTTAACAGGTGTAGGTGTTAATACTTTTTTTCTACCTACTGGACGATCAGGTTGCGTCACAACACCTACTACCTCATAGCCATCTTCAATAAGACGACGAAGCACCGGCACTGAAAAGTCCGGTGTTCCCATAAACACTACTTTTATCATTTAAAAACCGCTCCTTTTAACACCTATTCTAGTTCGTTTTCTTCATAATATCTTGTCACTTTCGATGTAAATAAAACACCGTGTAAATGATCAATTTCATGTTGAATTGCACGCGCTAAAAATCCTTCCGCTTCTAATAAGAATACTTTCCCACGGCGATTTTGCGCTCTTACTTTAATATAATCGGCACGTTCTACTTCACCATAAAGTCCCGGGAAGCTTAAACAGCCTTCGGGACCTACTTGTTCACCACGTTTTTCTAATATTGATGGATTGATTAACTCGATTTTCCCAGTATCATCATCGACATCAACAACCGCTACTTGCAAGCTTACACCTACTTGAGGCGCAGCTAAACCGACTCCGTCCGCAATTAACATTGTTTCATGCATATCTTTCAACAATTTCACTAACTTTTTATCAAAGTTAATTACTCTTTCGCATGGTGTTTCTAACACTTCATTTGGATGCTTTATTATTTCTAAAACTGCCATATTTCCCTCCGCTACATTAACATTGTTGGATTAAAATCAATTGAGATTTGTAGCTCTTTTTGCATTTCTGCTTGATAATGTTCATTTACCATTTTGAGCACGTTCTTTAAGTTTGGTTCCCGTTTGTATTTTATCATGCATTGATAACGATATCTATCTTTTATCCTTGGAATCGCTGAAGCAACTGGTCCTAGCACCATTGTTTGCTGTGAGCAATGCGTTCGTAAATACGAGGCAATTTTTTCCGTCACTTGTACCGCTTTTAATAATTCTGGATGAGATACAGTTACGAGTACAACATAGTAATATGGGGGATATTGTCTTGTTCGTCTCATTTGCATTTCTTGGTCAAAAAACACATCATATTGTTGGTTCTTCGCTAACTCTATACTGTAATGTTCTGGCGTATACGTTTGAATCACAACTTCCCCTGGCAATTCATGTCTACCCGCTCGTCCACTTACTTGCGTCAATAACTGATATGTCTTTTCACTCGCCCGAAAATCAGGTAAGTGAAGCATCGTATCTGCAGTTAAAACCCCAACGAGCGTTACTTTCGGAAAATCTAATCCTTTAGCAATCATTTGTGTTCCAAGTAATATATCTGCTTTTTCTTCCCCAAACGCCTTTAATAATTTTTCATGCATTCCTTTTCGACTTGTCGTATCTACATCCATTCGAATGACTCGCGCCTCTGGAAATAGTTTTGTAATTTCTTCTTCTACCTTTTGTGTACCTGTACCAAAGAAACGAATGTATGTACTTTGACAAGCTGGACACTCAGTTGGCATATTCTCTTCGTAACTACAATAATGACATTTTAAACGATGATTCATTTTATGATATGTCAATGAAATATCACAATGCGGACATTGGACAACATACCCACAATCACGGCACATAACAAATGTAGAATGACCTCTTCTATTTAAAAAGAGTACCATTTGTTCTTTCTTTTCTAATCGATCTGCTATTTTTTCATGCAGCGCCTTAGAAAACATTGATCGATTCCCGTCACGAAGTTCTTCTCGCATGTCAACAATCTCTACCGTTGGTAAAGCTTGTTCATTCATACGTTTTTCCATTGTTAATAGTTCATAAACACCTTTTTTCGCCCTTGCAAACGATTCAAGTGTTGGTGTCGCACTACCAAGAACGATAGGACATTTATGATATTGTCCTCTCCAGACAGCTACATCTCTTGCATGATACCTCGGATTATCTTCTTGTTTGTAACTTGATTCATGCTCTTCATCAATAATAATAATCCCTAAATTCTCAAAAGGCGCAAAAACAGCTGAACGCGCACCAACTACAACTTTCACTTCTTTTCTTAAAATCTTACGCCACTCGTCATACTTTTCTCCAACAGACAACGCACTATGAAGAACTGCAACTTGCGAGCCAAACCTACCTTTAAAACGATCCACCATTTGGGGCGTTAGTGCAATTTCAGGAACAAGAACGATAGCTTCTTTTCCTTTCTTGAGCACTGCTGCTATAGATTGTAAATATACTTCTGTCTTTCCACTTCCTGTAACACCATATAGCAAAAATGGATTATAAGTTTCATTTGTAATTGATGATAAAATCGGTGTAATAACTTGTTTTTGTTCCTCCGTAAGTGGAAATGGTTTTGTTTGTTCAAAATCATCATCGTCATACGGATTTCGGTATACTTCCACATACTTTTCTGAAATGAATCCCTTTTTAACAAGTGCTTTTATTGGAGCATCTGTTATTTGTAACTCTTCTGTAATTACTTTCAACGGTGTACTTTTATAATTTTCCACAAAATAATAAAGTACATCTTGTTGTTTTTTACTTTTCAGTTCAAATGCCGCTAATTCCAATTTATCTTCTGGCAACTCCGGCTGAACCACTCTTTGCTTCTTCTTTTGTACTTTATCTTTCACTTGATAAACGACTTCAACCGTACCATTTTTAATTTCTTGCTGAATAGTTCGGTATAAATGTGGCTGTTGCTCGATTACTTCAAAATCAATTGCTTCTTTATCCTGAAATAAATATAGTATTTCTGGTGCTATTTCTTCCTGTTTACAAAGTTGTAGACGTTTTTTATACGTTGCTTTTATCGCAGTTGGAAGCATCACTTGAAAAGCTGAAATCATGTAGCATAACGTTTCACTTGTAAGCCAATATCCAAGCTTTAATAATTCATCATTTAAAACCGGTGTTACATCTAATATTTCATGGATTGTCTTTAACTTCTTACTTTCTACATCCACCGAATCTTTAATCCCAATAATAAAACCTTGCAATTTTCTTGGCCCAAACGGAACTACCACACGCATTCCTGTCTGTACAATACCTTCCCATTTTTTAGGAATAATGTAATCAAATGGTCGATCTGTCTGACGGGCAGGTACATCAACAATTACACTTGCAAATTTCATAAACGATCATCTTCTAACATCATTTCAATTTGCTTCAATATTTCACGAGCTACCTCTTTTTTCATTAAAAGTGGCAACTCAATAACTTTTCCATCTTTTCTATACATTGTTACAATATTCGTATCCGTGCCAAATCCAGCTCCTTGCGCTTTTACGTCATTCGCGACAATCATATCTGCATTTTTCTCACGTAGTTTTTTCGTTGCATATTCCTCTACATTTGTCGTTTCAGCAGCAAAACCGATAAGTAACTGTTTATCCTTTTTCTGACCTAATGTTTTTAAAATATCCACCGTTCTTTCAAGTTCAATGACAGCATCACCATTTTGCTTTTTCATTTTATTCTCATGCACATATTTCGGACGATAATCTGCAACTGCTGCTGTTTTAATGACAACGTCTACGTTTTGATAATGTTGAAGAACTGCTTCTAACATATCTTGTGCAGATTCCACTTGCACTGTCGTTACATGTAACGGTGGATTTAATGCTGTCGGTCCTGAAACGAGTATAACATCAGCGCCTAAATTCGCTGCCACTTCCGCAATCGCATACCCCATTTTCCCAGAAGAAAAATTCGTCATAAAACGAACTGGATCAACCTTTTCACGTGTTGGGCCAGCAGTTATTAATATTCTTTTTCCCTGCAATGGTTTGTGTTCTGAGAAAGCTTCCTCTAACCGTGCAATAATTGCTTCAGGTTCTTCTAGTCGTCCCTTCGCTACATATCCACATGCTAAAAAGCCTTCCCCAGGCTCAATAAATGTATATCCTAGCGTTTTCAATGTCATCATATTTTTTTGAACTATTTTATTTTCATACATATGCACATTCATAGCAGGCGCAATCCATACCGGAGCTGTAGTAGCTAACAAAGTAGTTGTAATCATATCATCTGCAATACCACCAGCTAACTTTCCAATACAATTGGCAGTAGCAGGTGCGACAAGTACAACATCCGCCCAATCTGCTAAATCAATATGAGCAATAACAGCTGAGTCTTTCTCATCGAATGTATCCGTATATACATCATGGCGAGAAAGCGCTTGGAATGTAAGAGGCGTAACAAACTTCATTGCCGACTCACTCATCATTACTTTGACAATCGCGCCAGATTGTGTCAATTTACTCGTTAACGCAGCTGCTTTAAAAACCGCAATGCCTCCTGTTACACATAAAAGTATCTTTTTCCCTTTTAGCATATGACTCGTCCTCTTTCTTTTTCAAACTTATAATACTGAAATAGAATTCTCAGCTCGTCAGTACCGATATTTCATTCCTTTCGTAAAAAAATAACAACCTACTTGTAAATAGGTTGTTACCGTTACATAGAAAATTATAAAGTCTATGTTTTATTTTGTCGAAGGCAAAGGCTTATTCAGCTACTTTATCTTCACTTGGTACGTAGCTTAATGCTTCTGCATCGATTTCTTCTAATGCTTTACCTACACATTTATGAGAAACAGGTTTTTCTACAACACAGTTATTAGCAAGTTGCATTTCACGTGCGCGTTTTGCAGCCACTGTTACTAAAGTGTACTTAGAATCGATTTTTTGTAGTAATGAGTCAATTGATGGATTTAACATAATTATAGACCCTCCGTCATTTCTTTATAATATTTTGCTACCCTTTCGCGGCGGCAATGTTCGCCAACCACAATTGCTTTAATTCTATCACAAGCTAATTCAACTTGATCGTTTTCTACTACATAGTCGTAAGCGTCCATCATCTCGATTTCTTCTTTCGCTACAGTTAAACGATTTTCAATAACATCTTCAGTCTCTGTACCACGTCCGACAATACGGCTCTTTAGTTCAGATAAACTTGGAGGTGCTAAGAAAATAAATACACCTTCTGGGAAAGCTTTCTTAACTTGAATTGCTCCTTGCACTTCAATTTCTAAGAATACATCTTTTCCTTCTTGTAATGTTTTTTCAACATAGTCAATCGGTGTTCCGTAATAATTACCTACGAACTCAGCCCACTCAAGTAATTTTTCATTACGAATCATTTCCTCGAATTCTTCTCTTTCTTTAAAGAAATAATCCACACCATCTACTTCACCTTCACGCGGCTTACGTGTCGTTACTGAAATAGAGTACTGAAAACGTGTATCCTCATGGCTAAACAGCTCTTTACGAACCGTCCCTTTTCCAACCCCAGAAGGCCCTGAAAGAACGATGAGCAATCCTCTTCTACTTCTCATAAATATGTAAAACCTACCCTTCCTCACTTAAATCTTCTTTATTATTCAAACGATGTGCAATCGTCTCTGGTTGAATTGGACTTAATACAACATGCCCATCATCCATAACAATAACCGCCCTTGTTTTTCTCCCATACGTAGCATCAAGCAAAGCATTATGTTCGCGTGCTTCTTGTACTGTTCGTTTAATAGGAGCTGACTCCGGACTTACAATAGCAATAATTCGATGAGCAGATACAATATTTCCGTATCCAATATTTAAAAACCGCATGGCCATAGTTTGCGCCTCCTAGTAAGTCTATCCGATTTCTCCACCACGTATAACTTTATATATTTTTTGAAAGCTACTCAATATTTTGTACTTGTTCACGAATTTTTTCAAGGTTATTTTTCATTTCTACAACATATTTTGAAATTGTTAAGTCATTTGCCTTAGAACCAATCGTATTAATTTCTCTATGCATCTCTTGCACGATGAAATCCATTTTCCTTCCAACAGGCTCTTCAATCTGCAATGTTTCACGAAATTGCTCTAAATGACTTTGCAAACGAACTAACTCTTCATGAATATCACAACGCTCTGCAAAGATTGCGACTTCTGTTAGCAATCTTTGTTCATCTAGATCTTGATTATGTAATTCTTTTAAGCGATTTTCTAATCGTTCACGATATTTTTGTGTAACAATTGGTGCATGTGGAATAATCGCATTTACACAATTGCTAATCTCTTGTAAACGATACGCTATATCTTTATGTAATCGTTCTCCTTCGCCATCTCTCATCGTTTTCAACATATGAGCAGCTTGACGAACAGCCTCATATAAACTGTTCTCAAAATGTTCATTTACATTTTCTATTTCTTCAATTGCTGTTACTTCTGGCATTGCCATTAATTGCTGAAGTGTAATAGAATCTTGTAATTGAAATTTCCCTTTTATATCTTCCATCATCGATTGGTACTGCTCAAGAAGTGACCAATTCACACTTAATTTTCTTTCAACAAGTCCTTCACCTGCTATACTAATAGACACTTCGATGCGCCCACGTCGAACTTGCTGTGCAATTATTTTACGAATTTTGTCCTCAAATACCATCATTTGCTTAGGAAGTCGAATACTCATCTCTAAAAAACGGTGGTTCACCGATTTCATTTCTACTGTAATTTGAAAAGTATCACTTTCTACTTTCGATCTTCCAAACCCTGTCATACTAGAAATCATTTTTATCACATCCAAGCCATAAAATAACTCAATGAAAAAGGTAATAGAGACAAGGCTCTACTACCTTCTGTAAATTATATCACATTTTCATAACATTGACTATTTCAAGTTTAATCCCTTCTTATATAACATCGGCTTTTTCTTCTTAGCCTTTTTCCCTGTTAATAAAGAACCTACTAGTAAGAAAGTCGGAATTGATGACAAACCTCCAATTAATAACCAATCTCTTGCTTGTATCGGCATTGTGCTAAAGATCGGTTGTAACGGTGGATAATATATAACCACTAGCATAAGTAGTAACGAAATAATAACCGCCCCTACTAAATACACGTTCCCAAATGGATTACGGTGAAAGACAGAATGCTCACTACGACAATCAAATACATGAATAAGCTGTGCAAGTACCAACGTCGCGAACGCTACAGTTTGTGCATATTTCAGTTCATTTGGATGTTGGTTATACGCAATAATAAACGCCACTAACGTCACTGCTCCAATTAAAAACCCTCGACTTATTATTTTCCACGCAAGCCCTCTAGCGAATACCCCTTCTTTCGGGTGACGCGGTGTTCTCTTCATCACATCTCCTTCAGCCTTATCCAAACCTAATGCCATCGCTGGTAAACCATCAGTAACTAAGTTCACCCATAAAATTTGAATAGGAACCATCGGCAGTGGTAATGCAAGTAACATCGCAAATAACATAACTAAAATTTCTCCAACATTTGACGCCAATAAGTAGCGAATGAACTTACGTATGTTCTCGTATATATTTCTTCCTTCTTTAATCGCTGACTTAATTGTAGCAAAATTATCATCTAGTAAAACAAGTGAAGAGGCTTCTTTTGCAACATCTGTCCCTGTAATCCCCATCGCTATCCCAATATCCGCTGTTTTTATAGCTGGAGCATCGTTCACTCCATCACCTGTCATCGCTACTATATGTCCTTGATTTTGCAATGCTTTAACAATTTTCAATTTATGCTCAGGTGATACACGAGCGAATACATACGTATCTTCTACAACATTTTCTAATTCCTCCACATCCATATTCGCGAGTTCTACTCCTTCAACAACGCGTCCATCTGGTGGTAAAACTCCTAATTGTTCAGCAATCGCCATTGCTGTCACTTTATGATCACCTGTAATCATTACTGTTCGAATACCAGCTTCTTTACACTCTTTTACCGCCTGCGCGACTTCTGGCCTTGGCGGGTCAATCATACCTTGTATCCCAACCAACATAAAATCTTTTTCAACGTCTCTTTCATGTTCAATAGAATCCGTGACTTTTAAAGGTTTAAACGCAACTGCAATTGTTCGAAGCGCTTGACTACCTAAGCTATGAATAGCCGCTTGTACTTCTTTTCTATATAGCTCACTTAACGGCTGCTGCTTATCCCCCCATAAGATTGTTTGACTCATTTGCAAAAGAACATCCGGTGCTCCTTTCGTAACAATAAACTTTTTCCCCTCTCGATCTCGTACAATAACACTCATCATTTTTCGAGTTGAATCAAATGGAAATTCACGAATAATTTCAAATTTCCCTTTCAATGCCTCACGTGTTATCCCAGCTTTCATTGCTGCAGCTACAAGCGCTCCCTCTGTTGGATCCCCATCTAATACGTACGCCTTTTTCTTTTGAATAATATTTGCATTGTTACATAGTGAACCAAATGTAAGTAGCTGATAAAGTGATTTTGTCTTAGCTGGATTCACTTCTTTTTCACCTTTCATAAAAGAGCCATTAGGTTCATATCCTTGCCCTGTCACTTTCCACAATTCTCCGCCTGACCACATATGTGTTACCATCATTTTGTTTTGTGTCATTGTTCCCGTTTTATCAGAGCATATAACAGAAGCGCAGCCTAACGTTTCTACGGCCGGTAACTTCCTTACAATTGCTCTCTTTTTTATCATACGCTGTACACCAAGTGATAAAGCTACTGTAACAATTGCTGGCAATCCTTCTGGAATAGCCGCAACAGCTAGCGATACGCCAGCTAAAAACATATGATATACTTCATTCCCTTGATACACACCAGCCAATACAACGAGCGCTGTCAAAATAAGAGCTACAATAATTAATATTTTTCCGAGCTGTTCTAACCTTCTTTGCAGTGGCGTTTCCATTTGCTCTGCATTTTGCAACATATTTGCAATTTGCCCCATCGCTGTATTCATACCAGTTGCTACAACGACTCCTGTACCAGATCCTCGCGTAATCATTGTCCCCATAAAAGCCATATTTTTTTGATCCCCAATTGCAACATCTTGCCCTTGCAGTGCTTCTACCTTCTTTTGTACAGGTACGGACTCCCCTGTCAAAGCTGACTCTTCAATATATAAACTTGATGCCTCAACAAGACGCACATCAGCCCCAATACGATCACCACTGGAAAACTTAATAATATCACCTAAAACAAGTGCTTTAGATGGTGCTTTTACCCACTTTCCATTCCGCATTACAGTAACTTGCGGGGCAGCTAGTTCCTTTAAAGCTTCCAATGATTTTTCAGCTTTTCTTTCTTGAAAAAAGCCGAGAATACCATTGATAATAACAATGGCAACAATAGCAATAGAATCAATGTATTCACCTAAAAACGCAGAAACAATTGTTGCTCCAAACAAAACGAGTACCATGAAATCTTTAAACTGTGCTAAAAATACCATTAGTGCAGAAGGCCTTTTTGCTTCTTCTAATTCATTAGTACCAAATTTCTTTACTCGCCCTTCTGCTTCTTTCTCTGTAAGTCCAACCTTTACATTCGTATTCGTTCTTTCTTCCACTTCATGTGCTCGCATTCCATACCAGTTCATCCTGCTATCGACCTCCTGATTCCAGACATACTCTATTGAAAGCTTATTCAGCCTCGTCCAAAAAAATGCTATAATTAACATTTAGTTAGAAAGGAGTGTTCATTTATGGCATTCGATGGATTATTTACAAGAGCGATTACACATGAAATTGAAAATTCTCTTTACACAGGAAGAATTTCCAAAATATATCAACCTTCAAAATACGAGATTTTATTACATATTCGAGCGAATGGAAAGAACCAAAAACTAATTCTTTCATCTCATCCTACATATGCGCGTATGCACTTAACGAATCAAAACTACGATTCGCCAGCAATACCGCCGATGTTCTGTATGCTTCTTCGCAAACATTTAGAAGGTGGATTTATTGAAAAAATTGAACAAATCGACTTAGAACGCATTATTCAAATTACAGTTCGCAGTCGTAATGAAATCGGAGACGAATCATTAAAAACATTAGTAATTGAAATAATGGGACGACATAGTAACATTATCTTATTAGATACGAAAACAAACGTGATTTTAGATAGCTTAAAACACGTTTCATTAGCCGTAAACCGTCACCGAACTGTATATGCTGGTGCTGAGTACGTCGCGCCACCAGCCCAACATAAAATCAATCCTCTGCAAATTGAAACCGCAGATGATTTTATTAGACCGCTAGACTTTCTATCTGGAAATATGGATAAACAACTCGTCGGTGCTTTCATGGGAATATCCCCATTATTTGCAAAAGAAGTAGTAAAGAAAGCCGGTATGGTAAACGAGAAAGCATTATCAGAAGCATTTTTCTCTATACAAACACCATTACTATCTCATGCATATACACCTACAATGATTACTGCAAATGGAAAAGAATTCTTTTATCTTTTCCCTCTTACACACTTGCAAGGAGAAGAAAAAACATTCTCATCAGTGAGCGAATTGTTAGATCGTTTCTTCTTTGGCAAAGCAGAACGTGATCGTGTAAAACAACAAGCTCATGATTTAGAACGCTTTATGCAAAACGAAAAAAATAAAAACGAGAAAAAACTCATTAAACTCGAAAAAACACTGCAAGATGCTGGAAAAGCAGATAAATATCAACTATTTGGAGAGCTACTTACAGCCAATATGTACGCTTTAAAAAAGGGCGATAAAGATATTGAGGTCGTTAATTATTACGATGAGGATGGTGGAACTGTAAAAATCACATTAGATCCTTTAAAAACACCATCTGAAAATGCACAACGCTATTTCCAAAAGTATCAAAAAGCAAAAAATTCGGTTGCTGTTGTAGAAGAACAAATCGAAAAAACAAATGAAGAAATTCTTTATTTTGATAGCTTACTTCAACAAATGGAAGCTGCTTCTTCAAAAGACATTGAAGAAATTCGTGAGGAATTAGCTGAAGAAGGTTATGTGCGCAATCGCAAAACGAAAAACGCAAAGAAAAAGCATACTAAACCAGTATTAGATAAATATGTAGCAAGTGATGGCACAGAGATTTTCGTTGGTAAAAACAATAAACAAAATGATTATTTAACAACGAAGTTTGCCCGCCGTGATGAAATTTGGTTACATACGAAAGATATACCTGGCTCTCACGTTGTCATTCGTTCTTTAGAGCCTGCTGAAGAAACTTTACTAGAAGCCGCCAAAATTGCTGCCTATTACAGTAAAGCGAAAGAGTCTAGCTCTGTACCTGTTGATTTCACCAAAATACGCCATGTCAAAAAACCGAGTGGTGCAAAACTTGGTTTTGTTACGTACGATAATCAGCAAACCGTATATGTAACACCAGATGCTGATATTGTAATGAAATTAAAAGCATAAATAAAAAAATGCGTTGCTTGTATGCAGCGCATTTTTTATATGTTTTCAATTTCGTTGCTATATCCATTCAATATTGTCAAAAAAATTGACAGTATCATTTCACATTTGTATAAAATTTTTTACAGCATGTAAATAAAGTACAAGTGTAACTCCAATCATTTTTCCCCATCCCCCTGCTATTCATTGAAGCAATCTAGATTTTATGAACAAACCGTCTCCCACAAATTACGGGCTATTTTTTTATCTCCCCTAAAATATATGTTGTCCCTACTATCCTTTCTTCAAATATACATTTTGGCACGCTATTTGCTTTATTCAATACTATGAATAGGAGGAATTAACATGACTTTAAAAATTAATAAAATCCAAAATCAACTACAAAACTATGAAATTGAGGGGTTACTTATTACAAAAAAAGAAAACCGCCAATATGCAACAGGCTTTACAGGTAGTGCTGGCGTCGTCTTACTCTCTGCCGATCAAGCTGTTTTCATCACTGATTTCCGCTATGTAGATCAAGCGAAATCACAAATAAAAGATGCTGAAATTATTATGCATAAAGGAAATTTAGAAAAAGAAATTGCACATCAAGTATCGAAATTAAACATTCAAAAACTCGGAATTGAAGAAAACAACATGACATTGCAACAATATAAAAACTTGCAAAAATACGTACAGGCGGAAATGATTCAAGTGTGCGAAATTATCGAAAATATTCGTATCATTAAAGACACGCCTGAAATAGAAACAATGAAAATTGCAGCTAATATCGCGGACGAAGCATTTCATCACATTCTTACGTTTCTAAAACCAGGAATAAGTGAAAATGCTGTACGAGATGAATTAGAATTTTTCATGCGAAAAAAAGGTGCTACATCTTCATCATTTCAAATTATTGTAGCTTCTGGTGTTCGTTCTTCTCTTCCACATGGAGTTGCATCAAATAAAATAATTGAACGAGGCGACATCGTTACATTAGACTTTGGTGCACTTTACGACGGATATTGTTCCGATATAACACGTACCGTAGCAATAGGGGAACCATCGGAAGAATTCAAAAAAATATACAATGTTGTACGAGAAGCGTTAAAACGTGGGACTGAAGCGATTAAGCCTGGAGAAACTGCGAAAAGTATCGATGATGTAACAAGAAACTACATTACAGATTGTGGATATGGTCAATATTTTGGTCATTCTACTGGTCATGGTCTTGGCTTAGAAATACATGAACCTCTTCGCTTATCCCAAGAAAGTAAAGCTACATTAAAAGAAGGTATGGTTGTTACAGTTGAACCGGGCATTTACATACCGAACTGGGGCGGTTGTAGAATTGAAGATGATATCGTCATTACAAAAGACGGATATGAAGTTATTACAAAATCAAATAGAGAACTAATTGTAATCCCTTGTTAAAATCATGGCCTTTTTAAAAGGAGTTTTTTTCTACACATAGAATTCCTTCTCTGGAGTGTCCATTTAAAGAGGGGGAATTTAAATTGAATTTTGTAATTGATAAAATAGATGGTTTACAAGTTGAGTTTTCAAAACTTGTTTCCATGATGAATTACGCTCGTTATACAACAATGCAAGCAGTGGAAAGTTTAACAATTGAAGAACTTGATTATTTATATGATAAAGAAGCCAATTCAATTGGCATGCTGTTATATCACATGGCTGCTATTGAATTTTACTACCAAATCCATACCTTTGAGGATCGTGAACCGACGGAAGCTGAATTAGAACATTGGTTGCCAGCTATTGAGTTAGGGAATCTTGGACGAGAAAAAATAAAAGGAAACTCTTTAGAATTTTACATTAATACATTACAAGAAGTACGCTCTAAAACAATTGAAACATTTCAATCTTTATCTGATGAATGGCTATTTAAAACGACAGACTTTTGGTATGACAAACCAGCTAACAACTACTTTAAATGGTTTCACGTATTTGAAGATGAAATCAATCATCGCGGACAAATTCGCTTAATTAGGAAGATGCAAAAAGCTCATGCAGTAAAATAAGAAAGTGCCACCAGATAAGGTGGCACTTTCTTTTATTCATTTTTTAGGATTAACTGTATTGTAACATCCATTTATCGTTCTCATCATTACAGTACATGAAATTTTACTTTTTTCTTTTTCCTATACTCACATACTTTCACTGCTTTCATACAATAAACTACACGAATGCCTAAAGGATGTGAATGTTATGGGAGTTGAATTAACGCTATTACACGCTCTCTACATTATTTGTTTACTCACTATTATTACCTTTTTTATTCTCCGGAAAGATACGACTATCATTTGTATCGTTTTTATCTTTTTATTAGCATTAACTGCAACAAGTTCTATCCCTCTTGCCATTAGCGGGATTTTTCAAAGTTTC
This sequence comes from Bacillus sp. PK3-067, assembly GCF_056738645.1. Lineage (NCBI taxonomy): Bacteria > Bacillati > Bacillota > Bacilli > Caryophanales > Bacillaceae > Bacillus > Bacillus sp. PK3-067. The sequence continues at coordinate 3,918,536 of NZ_CP096490.1, forward strand.
ATTTACGCCATTACTGAGCTATTACCAACTATATTAATCATCTCCATTATCGTATCAATGAGCAATTTACTCGTTCATACTGGCATAAATGATACGATGATTTCACCATTTACAAAAATGATTCGTACACCTACACTCGCCTACTGGATTATCGGCCTTTTAATGATGACCATTTCTTTCTTCTTTTGGCCTTCTCCAGCTGTCGCCTTAATGGGAGCTATTTTATTACCGGTTGCTGTACGTGTCGGCCTTCCTCCAATTGGGGTTGCAATTGCTATGAACTTATTCGGTCATGGGATTGCTTTATCCGGCGACTTCGTTATACAAGGCGCACCAAAATTAACCGCAGACGCTGCTGGTCTCCCTGTTTCCAGCGTCGTATCTGCAAGTGTTCCACTCGTTATCGTTATGGGCGTTGTGACAACTTCCGTCGCTTTTTTCTTCTTACGAAAAGAGTTTCATACAGGCTTAGCTATACAAGAATCTATTCTATCAACTGAGTCTTCTAAAACGCTCACTTCATTATCTCCTCGCACAAAGAAATGGCTCGCTATTTGTATCCCTATCGTATATATCATTAATATCCTTTGCATGATTCAATTTAAACTACAAGGAAGCGACGCAACTGCACTTATCGGCGGAACAACTGTTATTATGATTATCATCATTTCTCTCATCGCCTACAAAGGTAATGGACTGAATAAAACAACCGATTATTTCATAGAAGGGCTCCAATTTGGCTTTAAAATTTTCGGACCAGTTATTCCTATCGCTGCACTCTTTTATTTAGGAGATAGTGGCTTTGTGAAAATTATCGGAGACTATTTACCGAAAGGTTCACACGGAATCATTAACGACTTAGGCATCGCTTTATCTCAAACTGTTCCTTTAAATCAATATGTATCGGCAGGGACATTAACCATCGTGGGTGTCATTACCGGCTTAGATGGATCAGGTTTTTCAGGTATATCACTTGCTGGTTCCATTGCCAATCTTTTTGGAACAGCACTTGGCCATGGAACAGCTACATTAACAGCACTCGGGCAAATTGCAGCTATATGGACCGGGGGCGGGACGTTAATTCCTTGGGCACTTATTCCTGCTGCTGCGATTTGTAAAGTCGATCCATTTGAACTTGCACGCCGAAACTTTTTACCGGTTGTTATCGGTTTAATTGTCACCACGATCGTTGCGATGTTTATCCTATAACGTAAGCAAGTGTTCTCTTGCTTACGTTTTTTGCTTGTAAAATTCATCATGAATTATCAGTTTTCAAGAGGGATTCGTTATTACTCAGCGAAATTATATTAGGAGAGTAATTATTTCAAAACGTTTACGAGAAACAGATTACTGCAATTAGAAAAGGGGACATACCTATGAATGAATTGATTTTCGTCTTATTAATTTGTCCATTATTTATCTTTATCGTATCTGTTATTGGAACACGCAAAACGAAAACGTATTACGTAATGCCGATTGTAACGTTTGCTAGTTTTTTAATAATAGGTGTTATCGCCTTTACTCCAAAATTTTTCTTTTGGGTCGGCATGTATAGCATTTTCTCATTTATTGTTTCTTATCTGACTCTATTGTTTGTAAAAGGATATAAGCTTGCAGAAAGCACTAAGTAGTTAAGGAGATTGTAATATGATTTTCTTTGATATTGATGGAACTTTACTTGAATTTTTAACAATAATATAAAAAAACGACCGCGTTCCCCCGCAGTCGTTTTTTTCGTGTTACGCTGTGATCCAAGCTTCGTTTGCTGGATTTTTACGCCACTCTTGTAATTTTTTCGTTTCAGCTTGTCCAATCATACCTTTTTCTGCTGCAACTTCAGTTAATGCACTGTAATCACTTAAAGAATATGATGCTACGTTAGCTGCTTCTAGTTTTTCTTTTCCTGCTTCTAACTCATATGTGAAGATTGATACGATTCCTAATACTTCACATCCAGCTTCGCGAAGTGCTTCTACACATGTAATTGCACTACCGCCAGTTGAAATTAAGTCTTCTACTACTACGACTTTTTGACCTTTTTCAGCTTTTCCTTCGATTTGGTTCCCTTTACCGTGACCTTTTGCTTTACTACGTACGTAGCACATTGGTAAATCCATACGATCGCTTACCCATGCAGCGTGCGCAATACCAGCAGTTGCTGTTCCTGCAATAATTTCTACAGTTGGGAAGTGCTCTTTAATTAACTCTTCTAATCCAGCTGCAATCGCTTGACGTACTTTTGGATAAGATAAAGTTAAACGGTTATCACAATAAATTGGTGATTTCATACCTGAAGACCAAGTGAATGGATCATTCGGTTGTAAAAATACTGCTCCAATTTCTAATAAATGCGATGCGATTTCTTTTTTCATACTGTTACACCTTCCCACTGTTGTTTTACTGTTTTATACGCTTCAAGCGGATTTTCTGCTTTTGTAATACTACGTCCAACTACGATGTAGCTTGAGCCAAGTTCCCTCGCACGTTTCGGTGTTGCTACGCGCACTTGGTCATTTACATCATCGCTTGCAAGACGAATCCCCGGTGTTACTGTTACAAATTCATTTCCGCATACTTCACGTAATTTTGGAACTTCAAGTGTTGAACAAACAACGCCATCAAGTCCACTTTCTTTCGTTAATTTTGCATAATGAGCAACCGCTTCTTCTAACGTTTTCTCAATGCCGATCTCTTTTTTCATCATAGCTTCCGAAGTGCTTGTTAGTTGTGTAACTGCAATACAAATCGGTCTCTCTTTTCCTTCTTGCTTACCTTCCTCTAATCCCTCAATCGCAGCTTTCATCATGCTGCTTCCCCCAGCAGCATGAACATTTACCATATCAACATCTAGACTAGCTAGGCTACGCATAGTGCTTTTTACTGTATTCGGAATATCATGAAGTTTTAAATCTAAGAAGATCTTATGTCCCTTTTCTTTTAAGTACGTAATAATCGCAGGGCCTTCTTTGTAAAATAACTCCATACCTACTTTGACAAATAACTCTTCCCCTTCAAAGTGGTGTAAGAATTGTTCTACTTCTTGTTTCCCTGGAAAATCTAGTGCAACGATTAACGACTGTGACATGTTTGCTTCCAGCTCCTTCCTTGACATTCCGAAATGTGATCAAATCCTAATTCATCTAATAATGCTGGTAACTCTTCAATAATTGTCGGACATACGAACGGATCGATAAAGTTCGCTGTACCTACTGCAACTGCGCTTGCGCCAGCATAGAAGAATTCAATTACATCTTCAGCTGTTTCAATACCACCCATTCCGATAATTGGAATGTTAACCGCTTGGCTTACTTCATGTACCATGCGAATTGCTACTGGCTTAATCGCAGGACCTGATAATCCGCCTGTACGGTTTGCTAAAATTGGTTTAGCTGTTTTTAAATCTAGACGCATACCAAGCAATGTATTAATCATCGTTAAACCATCTGCACCTGCATTTTCAATCGCTTTTGCAATTTCTACTATGTTTGCCACGTTCGGTGACAATTTCACGTATACAGGTACTTCAGAAACCTCTTTTACTCGCTTCGTTAAATCAGCAGCAATTTCAGGATTTGTACCAAAGGCGATACCACCTGTTTTTACGTTCGGACAAGAAATGTTTAATTCTAGTGCATGGACATTAGGCGCTTTAGAAATTTCCTTCGCAACCGCTACGTAATCCTCAGCTTGTGAGCCTGCAACGTTTGCAATAATTGGAAGGTCAAATTGTTCTAACCATGGTAATTCCGAATTCATTACTTTGTCTAATCCCGGGTTTTGAAGTCCGATTGCATTTAGCATGCCCCCTGGTGTTTCAGCAACACGAGGCGTTGGATTTCCATAACGTGGTTGTTCTGTCGTCGCTTTAATCATGATTGATCCTAGTACACTTAAATCGTAAAACTGTGCATATTCACGACCAAACCCAAAGCATCCAGATGCCGGTATAATTGGATTTTTTAATGATAATCCTGGTAATTCAACTTGCAATCTGTTCATAGTACAACCTCCCCGATTGGAAATACTGGTCCGTCGCTACACACCTTCTTGTAAGAATGTCCACTTGGATCTTCTTGTAAGTGGCATACACATGCGAAACAAGCTCCAATACCACAGCCCATACGTTCTTCTAATGAAATATAGGCTTTTTTCTCTTTGTAACGTCCTTCTAGTGCACGAAGCATCGCTAGCGGACCACATGAATAAAGAATATCAAAGTCAATTCCGTAATTATCAATTACATCTGTGACAAATCCTTTTGTACCGTGTGTACCGTCTACTGTCGCAACGTACGTATCACCAAGTTCTGCAAATTTTTCTTCATAGAAAACTACATCTTTCGTTTGAAAGCCTAAGATGTGAATAACACGTACACCTTTTGCAACGAGGCGCTGTGATAATTCATAAAGTGGTGGTACACCAATTCCCCCACCTACTAGTAAAGCTGTTTGACCAGCTTCTGCTTCTTCTACAGGAAAACCGTGTCCTAATGGTCCTAGTACATCTACCATTTCACCTTGTTTTCTAGTTGCTAATGTTTTTGTCCCTTGTCCTTCGGCACGATATAGCATTGTAAATTCGTTCTTCTCTTGATCTACATTACAAATACTAATTGGGCGGCGCAGAAGGGGCGCAATGCCCTCTGCTACCTTAATGTGTACAAACTGCCCTGGTTCGTTCATTTGCTGTACTAACGTTCCTTGAAGCACTAATTCGTAAATATTTTTTGCGATTTCTTTTTGGTTAACGACGATCATATTTTGCTTTTGCATCATGCATGTACCACCTCGTGACGCTTTGTTTGCGTAATTTCTTTCATTGAATGAGCTGAGAATGTCATAGATTCTAATACTCGTAAGATTGCTCTTGTTGTATCAAGTGATGTTAAGCAAGCCACACCATTTTCTACTGATTCACGGCGAATGCGGAAACCATCACGCGCTGGTTGTTTACCTTTTGTTAATGTGTTAATTACAAACTGTGCTTTTCCTTGACGGATAATATCTAGTAAGTTGTAGTCTTCAGAATCAATTTTGTTTACAACTTGTACTGGGATATTTTGCTCTTCTAATGATTGTGCTGTTCCAGCTGTTGCTAATAAGTTATAGCCGATTTCGTGGAAACGTTTTGCAATTTCCATCGCCTCTTCTTTATCTTTATCCGCTACAGTAATGATTACTGAGCCGTGCGTTGGGATGTTAATTCCAGAAGCAACTAATCCTTTATATAATGCTTTTTCAAGCGTTAAGTCTTTACCCATTACTTCCCCTGTTGATTTCATTTCAGGTCCTAATGTTGTATCAACTGAGCGTAGTTTCGCGAATGAGAATACCGGAGCTTTTACATATACTTCTTTCTCTTCTGGGTGATAGCCAGTTCCGTATCCTTGCTCTACTAGGTCTTGCCCTAAAATAACTTTCGTTGCAACATTCGCCATCGGTACGCCTGTAATTTTACTTAAGAACGGTACTGTACGGCTTGCACGTGGATTTACTTCAATTACGTACACTTGATCTTTGAATACTACAAACTGGATATTTAGTAATCCAACAATGTTTAATCCTTTTCCAAGTGCAATTGTATGTTCAATGATTTGTTCTTTTAGTTTTTCAGATAAACTTTGTGGTGGATATACTCCAATTGAGTCACCAGAGTGAACTCCAGCGCGTTCAATATGTTCCATAATACCTGGAATGAATACATTCTCACCATCAGAAATTGCATCTACTTCAATTTCTTTACCAACCATGTAACGGTCGATTAATACTGGGTGATCTGCATGAACTTTAACTGCATTTTTCATGTAGTGCAGTAGTTCTTCTTGACGATATACGATTTCCATCGCACGTCCACCTAGTACGTAAGATGGTCTTACTAATACTGGGTAACCAATTTCTTCTGCGATTGCTACCGCTTGTTCTACAGTCGTTGCTGTTTTACCAACTGGTTGCGGGATGCCAAGTTTTGTTAAAGCAGCTTCGAATTTATCACGATCTTCTGCACGGTCTAAGTCTTCAAGTGATGTTCCTAAAATTTTCACACCGTGTTCTTCTAGTTTCGCTGCTAAGTTAATTGCCGTTTGTCCACCGAACTGAACGATAACACCTTCTGGTTTTTCTAAATCGATAATATGCATTACATCTTCAATCGTTAATGGTTCAAAGTATAATTTGTCAGAAATACTGAAGTCTGTTGAAACTGTTTCTGGGTTGTTGTTAATGATAATTGCTTCATATCCAGCTTCTTTAATTGCCCATACTGAGTGAACTGTTGCGTAATCAAACTCAACACCTTGACCAATACGGATCGGACCAGATCCTAGAACTACTACACTCTTACGATCTGTTACAATCGATTCATTTTCGTCCGCATATGTGCTGTAGTAATATGGCGTTGCAGATTCAAACTCTGCCGCACAAGTATCTACCATTTTGAATACTGGCATCATATTATTTTCTTTACGCATATCGTAAATTTCGCGCTCCGTTTTGTTCCAAGCTGCTGCAATGTAGTGATCGCTGAAGCCCATTTCTTTTGCAGTTTGTAGTACTTCCATATTTCCTACATTCGCTTTTACTTCACGTTCCATATTTACGATGTTTTCAACTTTTTGTAAGAAGAAGAAGTCCATTTCACACCATTCATTGATTTCTTCTTTCGTTACACCTTGGCGAATTGCTTCTGCTACAATAAACAGTCGTTCATCATCCGCTTTAATGATACGTTTTTTCATCGTTTCTTTATCAAGTTCTTTTAAGTGGTCTAATTCTAAGTGATAAATGCCAAGCTCTAAAGAACGAACTGCTTTTAGTAATGATTCTTCTAAGTTACGTCCGATTGACATAACTTCACCAGTTGCTTTCATTTGTGTTCCAAGCGTTCTGTTCGCTGATTCAAACTTATCAAACGGCCAACGTGGAATTTTTGAAACAACATAGTCTAACGCTGGCTCGAAGCAAGCGTAAGTTTTTTGTGTTACTGGGTTTACGATTTCATCTAACGTTAAGCCGACTGCAATTTTTGCTGCTAATTTCGCAATTGGATATCCAGTTGCTTTAGATGCTAGTGCAGATGAACGACTTACACGTGGATTTACTTCGATTACATAGTATTGGAAGCTATATGGATCTAGTGCAAGCTGAACGTTACATCCACCTTCAATTCCTAGTGCACGAATAATTCGTAATGACGTGTTACGTAACATTTGGTATTCACGGTCGCTTAGCGTTTGGCTCGGTGCTACAACGATTGAATCACCTGTATGAACACCAACTGGATCGATATTTTCCATGTTACACACTACAATCGCGTTATCATTTGAATCACGCATTACTTCGTATTCAATTTCTTTACAGCCAGCAATACTTTTCTCTAATAAACATTGTGTTACTGGGCTATGTTTTAAACCACTTGTTACGATTTCAATTAGCTCTTCTTCGTTATGACAAATTCCGCCGCCCGTTCCTCCTAATGTGAACGCTGGTCGAACGATTACTGGGTAACCAATTTCGTTTACAAATCCATATGCTTCATCAAGGTTATGAATAATTTCACTTGGTGGTGTTGGTTCATTTAAATCTTGCATTAATGTACGGAATAAATCACGATCTTCCGCTTGCTCGATTGCTGATAATTTTGTTCCTAAAATTTCAACTCCGCACTCGTCAAGTACGCCTGATTTTGCAAGTTCAACAGCCATGTTTAAACCTGTTTGACCACCTAATGTTGGTAGGATTGCATCAGGACGTTCTTTACGAATAATACGGCTTACGAATTCTAATGTTAATGGCTCGATGTATACTTTATCTGCTGTTGCAGTATCCGTCATAATTGTTGCTGGGTTAGAGTTAACAAGGATTACTTTGTAACCTTCCTCTTTAAGAGATTGACAAGCTTGTGTACCAGAGTAGTCAAACTCCGCTGCTTGCCCAATTACAATTGGTCCTGATCCGATTACTAAAATTGTGTTAATGTCTAGGCGTTTTGGCATAACTCTTCCCCTTCTTTCTTGAAGTTTTCAATCATTGTTAAGAAATCTTCGAATAAATCATTTGCATCTTCTGGTCCCGCTGAAGCTTCTGGATGGTATTGTACTGTAAATGCCGGGAACTTCTTATGACGAAGACCTTCTACCGTTCCATCGTTTAAAGCAACATGTGTAATTTCAAGATCTGTATTTTCAACTGATTCTTCTTCTACTGCGTATCCGTGGTTTTGAGATGTAATTGCTACTTTTCCAGTTGCAAGATTTTTTACTGGATGGTTTAAACCACGGTGACCAAATTTCAACTTACTTGTATTTGCACCTGATGCTAGAGCGAACAATTGATGTCCTAGGCAAATTCCGAATAAAGGAACTTTACCGATAATGTCTTTTAACATTTCAATTGCTTCTGGTACATCTTTCGGATCTCCAGGTCCATTACTTAACATAATTCCATCTGGGCTAAGGCGTAAAATTTCTTCCGCTGTTGTGTTGTAAGGAACTACAATTACATCACAGTCACGCTTATTTAATTCTCGTAAAATACCATGTTTCATACCGAAGTCTACTAGTACAACTCGGTGACCACGACCTGGGCTTGGGTATGGATCTTTCGTTGATACGCGTTTTACATGATCTGTAAATACTGTCGCTTTTAATTGGCTTACAATGTACTCTACATCTGCATCCATGTTACAAAGGCGTCCACGTAATGTACCGTATTGACGAATTTTTCTCGTTAATTTTCTCGTATCAATCCCTGCTAATCCTGGGATATTTCTTTCTTTCAAGTAATCATTTAACGAAATTTCATTACGGAAGTTTGATGGGTGATCACAAATTTCGTTTACGATTAAACCATTTACAGATGGGTGAATGGATTCAAAATCGTCACGGTTAATGCCGTAGTTTCCGATTAATGGGTACGTGAATGTTACGATTTGACCGCAATATGATGGATCAGATAATGTTTCTTGATATCCAGTCATTCCTGTTGTAAATACAACCTCACCTGACTTTTCGATTTCGCCTCCGAAACCTGTTCCAATTAATACTGTTCCATCTTCTAAGATAAGTTGTCTTTTCATACTAATGCACTCTCCTTTTGCCATGCGATCTTACCACCAACGATTGTCATTACCGGCCATCCTTGGCATTTCCAACCTGCGAATGGTGTATTTTTTCCTTTTGATAAGAATGTTGTTGGGTCAATCTCTTCTTCTTGTTCTAAATCAATGATTGTAATATCAGCTTCTCTACCTTCTTTTAGGCGACCTGCTTCTAAGCCGAATGTATCAGCTGGCTTTTCTGTTAAGAATTGAATTAACTGTTCTAGCGTAATAACTCCCTTTTTCACAAGGTTTGTGTATAGAAGCGGGAATGCTGTTTCAAAACCAGTAATTCCAAACGGTGCTCTTTCAATTCCTTGTGCTTTCTCTTCCGCTGTATGCGGTGCATGGTCAGTTGCGATCATATCGATCGTTCCATCTAATAAACCTTCAATTAATGCTGCATGGTCTTCTTTTCCACGAAGCGGTGGGTTCATTTTAAAGTTAGGATCAGCTGATGGGATATCATCTTCACATAACACTAGGTGATGCGGTGTTACTTCTGCTGTTACTTTAATTCCAGCGCGTTTCGCATCACGGATTACACGTACAGAACCTTTCGTACTTACATGACATACGTGATAGTGGCAATCTGCTGCTTCAGCAAGCAGTATATCCCTTGCAATATGTACAGATTCACATACTGATGGGATACCGTTTAATCCGTGTTTCTCAGAAAACTTCCCTTCATGTACACAACCTTTATTAATAAGCGTATTCTCTTCACAGTGCGCAACTACTGCCATATCTAATTTTGCTGCACGTTTCATAGCCGCTAACATCATGCTCGCATCTTGTACGCCTACGCCGTCATCTGTGAAAGCAAATGCTCCAAGTTCTTTTAATGTTTCGAAATCTGTCATTTCAGAACCAGCTTGACGTACTGTAATTGCTCCGTATGGTAGTACGTTAACATGAGCTTTTTCTTCAATACGTTTTTGCAAGTCTTCCATATGTTCTCTGCAATCTGGTACCGGGCGTGTATTTGGCATTGCGCAAATTGTAGTGAATCCACCTTTTGCCGCTGCTAGTGTACCTGTTTCAATTGTTTCTTTATGTTCACCACCTGGTTCACGAAGATGTACGTGTACATCTACTAATCCAGGTGCGATTAACTTTCCGTTCACATCGATTACTTCAGCATTATCTGCCGTAATATTTTCTGCTACCTTAGCGATTTTACCGTCTTGTACGAGAAGATCCGTTGCTACGATTTTTCCTTCTTCATTCATATAACGACCATTTTTAAACAAATAATTCATGTTTCATTCCTCCTAATACATTTGGTAAGGCGCGTTTTAGTACAGCCATTCTTACGTAAACTCCATTTTCCATTTGTTTAAATATACGTGAACGCTCACACTCAACAAGTTCACTTGCAATTTCAACATCACGGTTTACAGGAGCTGGATGCATAATAATGCTTCCTTCTTTCATACGCTTTTCTCTTTCTACTGTTAATCCGTGTTTCTCATGATATTCTTTCATAATGTCTGTTTCATAATGATCATGACGCTCATGTTGTACACGGAGTAACATCATTACATCAACTTCTGGAACAAGTTCATCTAATGGTTTGTATGTTCCAAATGTGTTGTCTTCATCTTTCCACTCTTCTGGACTTGCAAAATAAATTGTTGCACCAAGCTTCGTTAATGCTTCTGCATTAGAACGTGCTACTCGGCTATGACGAACATCTCCTACTATTGCAATCTTCAAACCTTCAAATCTTCCAAACTCTTGTTTAATTGTAAGAAGGTCCAGTAGGCACTGTGTTGGGTGGTTTCCGCATCCATCTCCAGCATTTAAGATTGGAATATTCACCTGATCTTTTAGTTCATCGAAGTAGCGATCTTGCTCGTGGCGGATGACCACTGCTTTTGTTCCGATTGATTCTAGTGTTCTTATCGTATCGTATAGAGTTTCTCCTTTTTGTACGCTAGATGCATCAGCTGAAAAGTTTAAAACATCAAGTCCTAATCTCTTCTCAGCAACTTCAAAGCTAAATCTCGTTCTCGTACTATTCTCAAAGAACAAGTTCGCAACAAAAGTTTGCTCTGTCGTTTTGCTCTCTTTTCCATTCGCAAAATCTTCTGCATCTTTTAGGATTTCTGAAATTTCTACTTCCGATAATTCACTCATCGTTAACAAATGGCTCATCGTCATCCCTCATCTTTCTGATTTTTATGTTACCACTTTTGAATTTTTATAACAACCTTTGCATAAAAATACCCTAATCGTGTGAGACTAGGGTGCAAGAAAGAAGCCACCCTTTCCGGTCTCACAGGACTGAATTAAAAGGTTATTATTATGAAGCAATCTGCTTAGATTGTTTTATTTGTTTCGTTTCCGGTAGTAGTAGATTTAACAGTACACCTACAATTGCTGCTAGTGCCATTCCTTCTACTTGGAATGATTCTCCTACGTGAAGTACCGCTCCACCAATACCGATTACTAATATTACTGATGCAATCATTAAGTTTCGTTTGTCACTTAAATCTGTTTTATCATCTACCATCATGCGTAATCCGCTTGATGCGATTACACCGAATAGTAAGATTGATACACCACCCATAACTGGTGTTGGGATCGAATGAATCAGTGCAGAAATCTTACCGATAAATCCGAACATGATTGCGAATACTGCTGAACCGATGAATAAGTATACACTGTATGCTCTCGTAATTGCTAGCACACCGATGTTTTCACCATACGTTGTATTCGGTGGCCCACCGATTAGTGACGCGATTAATGTTGCTACTCCGTCACCGAAGATTGAACGGTGTAAACCTGGTTTTTCAATTAAATCTCTTTTAATAACATTTCCAAGAACAATTTGATGTCCGATATGTTCTGATATTGTTACTAGTGCAACTGGTACCATCAAGAGTACAATCTTCCATGAAAACTCTGGTGTGTATGTTACAAATGGTACTGTGAAATCTGGTACAACAAACCATTTTGCCTCAGCTACCGGCTTTAAGTCTACTAGCCCTTGGAAGTAAGCGAAGATATATCCGCCGATAATGCCAAGTAACACTGGTATGATACTGAAAAATCCTCTTCCAAATATCGAGCATATAATTGTAATTGCTAATGTTACTAACGCTACTGAAAAGTGTGTAAAGCTATATTTGCCATCCGCACCGTTCATCGCCATGTTAACTGCTGTATGTGCTAAAGCTAGACCGATTACCATTACTACTGGACCAACTACGATTGGTGGTAGTAATTTCATAATCCACTCTGATCCTGATTTCTTAATTCCGAGTGAGATTAAGATGTACACAAGTCCTGCTAGCAAACCACCAAGCATTGCCGCTCCCGGTCCACCTGCCGTTTTCGCTGTTATAATCGGTGCGATAAAGGCGAATGATGATCCTAGATAAGCAGGTACTTGACCTTTCGTTATAAGAAGGAATGCTAACGTTCCTAATCCACTTGATATTAATGCTACTGATGGATTCAATCCTGTTAAAAAAGGAACAAGCACTGTTGATCCAAACATCGCGAACAAATGTTGTATACTTAAAAATAACCATTTTCCCGGTTTCGGTACTTCATTAACGTCTAACACTGGCTTTTGTTCCATTGTTACATCCTCCTTCAGTTTAAATCTTTGCAATAAAAAAACTCTTTGTGCCTGTGCACAAAGAGTCCTACACTTTCGTATGCCAAATTTGACATATGAAAGCCAAGACCCTTTGGCAGCCTCACAGGACTACATTTAAAAGGGCTTTACTTATCGTATATGCTTACTCGATCTTGTTGATCTGTCTCTTGCAAATCAACTTCGATACGCTCTTCACTTGATGTTGGAATATTCTTCCCTACATAATCAGCGCGAATTGGTAATTCGCGATGACCTCTATCAACAAGAACCGCCAATTGGATTTGAGATGGTCTACCTAAATCCATAAGAGCATCCATTGCTGCTCGAACTGTTCTTCCTGTATATAATACGTCATCCACAAGGATAACTTTTTTCTTCGTAATATCTACAGGGATATCAGAACCTTTTACAAGTGGTTCTTTATTTTTCGATTGTAGTGTTAAATCATCACGATATAACGTAATGTCTAACTCTCCAACTTCCATTTCTTTTCCTTCAATTTGACCAATTCGTTCTGCCAAACGTTGTGCAATAAAAATTCCACGAGTTTTAATTCCGACAAGAACACAATTATCGACACCTTTATTTCGTTCCACGATTTCATGACTAATTCGTGTTAAAGCGCGGCGAATCATTTGGTCATCTAAAACGACAGCTTTCTCTTGCATGCTCTACACCTCCAAGCTTTTTTCTTGCGTGAGAGTAATGGTATAAAAAAAGTCCTCTCAGCGTGTGCGAGAGGACTTTTGAAAAAAGGGTACAACATACCCTAAGTATTTCAAACCGTTACCTTCTCAACCTCACGGGGCTGTGTTAAAGGATCATTATTTAACTGTTGTCAGTATCTCAGTTTTCTTATGATTTGTCAATACTATTTTCGTAAAATATTTAATGCGTCTTCAAACACTTCTGGAATCGGTGCCTCAAACTGAATATATTCACCCGTACGAGGATGATCAAAGCCTAAAATACCCGCATGAAGTGCTTGTCCATTCATATCTAACGTTTTCTTCGGACCATACTTCGGATCTCCTGCAAGTGGATAGCCAATATATTTCATATGAACACGAATTTGGTGCGTACGTCCCGTTTCTAAGCGACATTCTACAAGTGTAAAGTCTTTAAAGCGTTCTAACACTTGGAAGTGCGTAACAGCGTTCTTACCATTTTCATCAACTGTCATACTTTGACGCTCTTTCTTATCACGAGCAATCGGAGCATCAATCGTTCCCTTATCATGCGGAATCACACCGTGTACAATCGCTTTGTAACGTCTCGTTACTGTTTTTGCTACAAGCTGATTCACAAGCGATTCATGTGCCATATCATTTTTAGCAACCATTAATAGTCCAGATGTATCTTTATCAATACGATGCACGATACCTGGACGCATTACACCGTTAATGCCTGATAAGTCTGTACAATGATGCATAAGGCCATTTACAAGTGTACCACTTGTATGCCCTGGTGCTGGATGTACAACCATACCACGTGGCTTATTTACAACAAGCACATCTGCATCTTCATAATAAATTTCTAAATTTAAATCCTCTGGTTGAATATCTAACTCTTCTGGTTCAGGAATTGTTACTGTAATTTCATCATCTTCTTTTACTTTATAATTCCCTTTTACCGCTTTCCCGTTTACTGTCACAACGTCATCTTTAATCCATTGCTGCACTTGCGTACGTGACCATTCGTTATTTATCCCTGCAACGAATTTATCAATTCGCTCGTTTTTTTGCTCTGCTGCAACTGTTACTTGTACTACTTCACTCATTCAATTACTCCTTCGCTTTCTTGCCTTCTAATAATGTTTGAATAATAATTAATACAACACCAATACATAATGCTGAATCAGCTATATTGAATACTGGATAGTTGTACGAGAAAATATACACGTGAATGAAATCCACTACTTCTTGTCTAAATACACGATCAATAAAGTTACCAATTGCCCCGCCCAAAATTAGGCCTAACGAAATACCTAGAAGCCTGTCTGTTTTCGCATACTTTTTCATATAAAATACAATAAACACTACAAAAACAACTGTAATAATGTAGAAGAACCACATTTTATTTTCTAAAATACCCCAAGCAGCGCCTCTATTTCGATGTGATGTTATGTATAATACATTGTCGATAATCGGAATACTCGTACCCAATTCCATGTTCTTTACAATTAACCACTTCGATATTTGATCGATAGCAATGACGAATAACGCTATTACATAATATATCATTTTCATTTCCCCCACAAAGACAGTGTACCTCAAAATTTTAGCATAGCTGCTACCTTTTCACAATGAACCTTTATAGAAGAATAAAATAAATTAAAAAAAGGTAATATAATATCGTTGTGCGTATTCATACATTTACCTTTTCATAAAAGAATTCATGAATCGTACGGGCAGTCGGCATTGTCTTCATTTGCTTTGTCGAAATTAATCTCCCCGTCTCTTCACAAATACCATACATGTCTATTTCCATTTTAAATAATGCGCGTTCTACATCCTTTAAATCCTCTTTTATATCATGTAATAGCAATTTTTTCTTTATCTCTTCCTTAATTTCATATCCAAGCTCTTGGCTGAACTCGACATCATATTTGTGCATTACTTCTTTAGCTAGTCTCTCTTGCAACTCTTTTCTCATCAATTGCAATTCTTCTTTTATTTCCATGTAAATTTCATTCACGTGTACATTCCTCCTAGCTGTAATGTACAGTTAGTGTGTCCGAAATTTATTTGCTTACCTCACACACATTTTTCCTTCACAGGAAAGAGTCTGAAAGTGATTTTGATATGCCATAAACAAAAAAACTGACTGCATCAATAGCAGTCAGCTTTTTTTATTATTTTACATAGTTTTCTTTAACAACTGTTGCACAACGCTCACATAATGTTTCATGTTCAGCATCTTTACCAATTGTTTCTGAAACTACCCAACAACGTTCACATGTTTCACCAGTTGCTTGAGCAACAACAACCGCTGTATGTTCATACTTCGGTGCATCTGCTGGCGCTTCATCCATCATACCACCAAGTTTATACTCAGAAACGATGAATAATTGCTTTAAGTCTTCGCTAATAGACTCTAACATAGCTTTCATTTCTGCAGTTGGATATAGCGTAATGCTTGCATTTAATGACTTACCGATTACTTTTTCATTACGAGCTACTTCTAGTGCTTTTAACACGTCATCACGTAATGTCATAAATGCATCCCATTTTGTTTTTAACGCTTCCGCGTCATCTAATTGTACAGCTTCTGGCATATCAGTTAATTGTACACTTTCTTCTGTTACGCCTGGAATGTATGGCCATACTTCATCAGCTGTATGCGGTAAGATTGGTGTTACAAGTTTCGTTAACGCAACAAGAACATCATATAATACAGTTTGAATCGCACGACGATCTTCGTGGTTTGCACCTTCAATATATAAAATGTCTTTTGCAAAGTCTAAATAGAATGAACTTAAATCAATTGTACAGAAGTTATGAATTGCATGATACACAGCAGCGAAGTCGTATGTCTCATATGCTTCTTTAACTTTTGTAATTAAGTCATTTAATTTCACTAACATGTAACGATCTACTTCACGAAGTTCAGCTACAGCTACTGCATTTTCACTTGGCTTAAAGTCGTCTAAGTTTCCTAATAAGAAACGGAATGTGTTACGGATTTTACGATACACTTCTGCTACTTGTTTTAAAATATCATCTGAAATACGTACGTCAGATTGATAGTCAACAGAAGATACCCATAAGCGTAAAATGTCTCCGCCTAATTGATCCATAATTTTCTTCGGTACGACAATGTTTCCAATCGACTTACTCATCTTACGTCCTTCACCATCTAGTACGAAACCGTGACTTAGTACGCCTTTATATGGAGCTTTACCTGTTACAGCAACTGCTGTTGATAATGAAGAGTTAAACCAACCACGATACTGGTCAGATCCTTCTAAATATAAATCAGCTGGACGCTGTAAATCTTCGCGCTCTTCTAATACCGCTTGGTGAGAAGAACCTGAATCGAACCATACATCCATGATGTCTGTTTCTTTACGGAATTCGCCATTTGGGCTACCTGGATGTGTAAATCCTTCTGGTAATAGATCTTTCGCTTCACGCTCGAACCATACGTTAGAACCGTGTTCACGGAATAAATCTGCTACATGGTTAATTGTTTCATCCGTAATAATTGGATCACCATTCTCAGCATAGAATACCGGAATTGGCACACCCCATGCACGCTGACGAGAAATACACCAGTCACCACGGTCACGAACCATATTATGAAGACGAGTTTCTCCCCATGCTGGTACCCATTTTGTTTCTGCTACAGCTTCTATTAATTCTTTACGGAATGCTTCAATAGATGCAAACCACTGTGCTGTCGCACGGAAAATAATTGGTTTTTTCGTTCTCCAATCATGTGGGTATGAATGTGTAATGAATGTTAGTTTCAGTAACGCGCCTACTTCTTCTAATTTTTCTGTAATTGGTTTATTAGCTTTATCATAGAATAAGCCTTCAAATCCAGGTGCCTCATTTGTTAATACACCTTTATCATCGACTGGGCAAAGTACTTCTAATCCATACTTTTTACCAACAACGAAGTCATCTTCCCCGTGTCCTGGTGCTGTATGAACACAACCTGTACCTGCATCTGTTGTTACGTGGTCTCCTAGCATAACTAATGAATCACGATCGTAGAATGGATGTTTTGCAACTGTGTACTCAAGTTCGCTACCTTTTACTGTTTTCACAACTTCAGCATTTTCCCACTCTAACGTTTTTGCAACTGTCTCAAACAGCTCAGAAGCAATGATATATTTCTCATCGTTTACTTTTACAATGCTATATTCAAGCTCTGGGTGAACAGAAATACCTAAGTTTGCAGGTAATGTCCAAGGTGTCGTTGTCCAAATGATGTACTTTTCATCACCTTCTAATACGTTCTTTCCATCTTTTACAGGGAATGCTACGTAAATAGATGCTGATTTTTTATCTTGATATTCAATTTCAGCTTCCGCTAAAGCAGATTCACTCGTTGGAGACCAGTAAACTGGTTTTTGACCTTTATAGATATAACCTTTTTTCGCCATGTCACCAAACACTTTGATTTGTTGTGCTTCATAAGCTGGCTCTAAAGTAATATATGGATTATCCCAATCTGCACGTACACCTAGACGCTTAAATTGTTCACGTTGA
The DNA here is from genome assembly GCF_056738645.1 of Bacillus sp. PK3-067. Taxonomy (NCBI): domain Bacteria; kingdom Bacillati; phylum Bacillota; class Bacilli; order Caryophanales; family Bacillaceae; genus Bacillus; species Bacillus sp. PK3-067. Next base: position 3,936,461 of record NZ_CP096490.1, read on the forward strand.
CGTTCTACTTGTTCATATGCATACTCTGCACATAACTTACGGAACTCAGCAACTGTCATTTCTTTACGTTTTACACCTTTATTTGTTAAAGCTTGTTCAATTGGTAAACCGTGCGTATCCCATCCTGGAACATATGGCGCACTAAAACCAGTCATTGATTTATAACGAACAATAAAGTCTTTTAATACTTTATTTAATGCATGTCCCATATGAATGTCACCATTCGCATATGGAGGTCCATCATGCAATACAAATAAAGGACGTCCTTTTGTATGTTCTTGTACTTTTTCGTAAATATTCATTTCAGCCCATTTTTCTTGCATTGCAGGCTCACGTTTTGGTAAATTCCCACGCATTGGGAACTCTGTTTTTGGCATCAGTAATGTATTTTTGTACTCCATGCTCAATTCCTCCTTACATGTATAAAAGAAACACTTAAAAAACGGAATAAAAAAGAGACCTTCTCATCCCAAAAAGGGACGAGAAAGTCTCCCGCGGTACCACCCTAGTAGATCATATACATATGTATAGAATCCTCTTTATATTCTTAACGCGAATACACGCCTACGCTTACTCTATTTGTTCAGCGCGGAACTCCAGGGTGATATTCCCACTATCTCCTTATCCTGAGCTTACACCATCCTCAGTTCGCTATATAAGGTTTGAAAAGGTACTTATCCCTATCTTCGTTTTTCTTAATAAATATGTTGTTTAAAATTATATGTAATAATGAGAAAAACGTCAAGCTTACACTGTTTCTTCTTTTTTCAACAGTTCATCTACTTCGTCTTCTAATTCAATTAGTTTATCCCAATCATCGTTGTTTAACATCTCAAGCTGTGTTTCTAATAACATACGGAAACGAGTTCGGAATACTTTCGCTTGTTTCTTTAGCTCTTCAATATCAAAAGCAACTTTTCTTGATTTTACTAATGCTTCGTTAATAATACGATCAGCATTCTTTTCAGCTTCACGCACAATTAATTTCGCTTCTTTTTGCGCATTACGTTTTACTTCTTCCGCTGCTTCTTGTGCAACGACGATAGATTTGTTTAACGTATCTTCAATATTAGAGAAATGATCTAACTTCCCTTCTAACTGCGCAACTTTTTCTTCTAAAGCTTTTTTCTCACGAATGACCAATTCATAATCTTTGATAATTTGATCAAGAAACTCATTTACTTGATCTTCATCATAGCCACGGAATCCGCGACCAAATTCTTTGTTATGAATATCTAATGGTGTTAACGGCACAACGCCACCTCCAAGTAGTTATCTAAATTTCCTCTTTCAATTATATCTTTTCTTCGACAAAATAGGAGGATTTCCTTCTAAAAAACCAATCATTTTAGTATACCATACAAAATTCTCCATTTGTCGCGTTTTGTTCTACCTTCTACAGAAAATAATTTACTTCGGCCATATCCTCTAACAGAAAAAACATCTCCTGGATAGCATTCATAAGAAGTTTGCTCCACTGTTTTCCAATTGACTTTTACTAAACCATTTTTTATGAAAGGTTGTACTTTCTGTCTAGATAAATGTAACATTTCAGCTAACATAACATCTAAACGAAGTGAAGAAACCGTTCCAGATTTCTCTCCCCACGTTTCATCTATCTGTAGAATTTGTTCTCCTTGCACTGACGCTAAAGAGACTTTCACTTTCCCTATTGATTGTAAGTTCATCTCAATATACGATACAATTTCTTTCGCAACTACAATTTGGGCACGATTTTCTTGCAGCAAAATATCACCACATTTTTCTCTTGTTAAACCAAGAGACATAAATGTACCTAATATTTGCCTATGTTCTAGCGTATAAAACTTGGAAGGATAGTCAATTTCTAATACTTCTACTTGAAATTCTTCTTCATTTAATTCTAGATAGTCTGGATAAATAAGTGCTCTTTTACGCTCTGCATTAGGCGTTGCACCACCAAATTGTACAGCAACATCACCTTGTCCTATTACCATAGAAACAATTTGTTGTTGCCTAGGATCAAGAAAATCCGTTAACTTCACTTGATGGTACTCCGCCGCTCGCTTCCACTCTAGCACTTTATCCACAAAGACCTCCTCATCAGGCCTAAAATGTTCGTAGATGCTCATGTATTTACCTTCTTACTATAAGAAATAGCTTAATAAACTGAACAAACCAGTTTTAGCAAGTTTCAACGCAAAGATCGCAACGATTGGAGAAATATCAATCATTCCAAGCGGCGGAATAAAGCGGCGGAATGGTTCTAAATACGGTTCACAAATACGTGCCAGGAACTCTCCAAAAGATGATTCCTTTGCACCAGGAAACCATGATAGGAGAATGTAAATAATAAGTGCCCACGAGTAAATCTCGATAGCATAACTTAACACTATAAAAACTGTTGTCATGGCGTATTACCACCTCTTTATATTTGTTTCTTCTTCTTCACCGAATAACTCTGAAATCGCACCAACAATATCTACATTTTCAGGTGTACACATAAATGTTTTCGGCCCTATTTTTTGAATGTCCCCGCCTATAGCGTATACAGTACCACTTAAAAAGTCAACGATACGTACCGCTTGATCAGTAGACATTCTCTGCAAATTAATTACAACAGCTCGTCTACCTTTTAAGTGGTCCGCAATCCCTTGTGCTTCCGAATATGTGCGTGGTTCTAATAAAACAACTTTTGAAGATTGTTTTGCTGTTTCAATACTCACAACATTTTGCTTCGGTTGCGCTTTCGGAAACGTAACGTCTTGTTGTTCTGGTGGATCTTGCTGCTTTTTCATGTCTGTTTGCTCCTTTTCATAACCATATTGAGCTGCTTCTTTTTCTTCCGGTGTATCAAAAAAGAAGTATTTTACTTTTGACCAACTCATAATAAGATTCTCCTTCCTTTTACGCTTTTCCTACTAAAATCGTTCCCAAACGAATATATGTAGCCCCTTCTTCAATTGCAATTGTGTAATCGTTGGACATTCCCATTGATAATTCTTTACATGGCGCATGTAATAACTCTAGCTCCTGCACCTCTGTTTGCAGCATACGTAATTCCTTAAAACAGCGTCTGATTTCTTCCTCTTCTTCTGTAAATGGAGCCATCGTCATTAGTCCAACCACTTCAATTTTATCGAATTCTTGCAAACTTTGAATAAAAGAAACAACCTCTTCTATTGCCAATCCTTGCTTCGATTCTTCAGATGAGGTTTTCACTTGAATAAAGCATTTCACTTTCTTATCAGCACGTTTCTGAATTTCTTTCGCCAGCGAAAGACGATCTAACGAATGTAAATAATCAATTTCATTAATGATTTCTTTTACTTTTCTCGTTTGTAATGAGCCAATAAAGTGCCAATTAACTTTTGAACCGAAATGCTCGTATTTCTGTAAGAAACCTTCATTTCTATTTTCACCTAAATCGATAATTCCAGCTTCAATTACTTCGTTTGTTTTTTCAATCCCTACAGTTTTTGTAACTGCAACAAGTTTAATATCTTGCAACGAACGTCCAGCTCGAGCGCAAGATTCTTTAATAGCTTCATTTACAATTACTAAATTTTCTTGTACTGTCACTTGCTTCCTTCCTCCTTAAAACCTATGAAACTCAACATTCTTCCTGTCTTACCTTGATCACGACGATGAGAGAAAAATAGTTGCTCTTCACAGCTTGTACAAAGAGATGACATTACAATATGCTCTTCTTTTATGCCTGCTTGTACACATAATATACGATTAATTTCTTTTAAATTAATTGCGTACTGCCCGTCAGAAATTTTTTGATGAGGAACAGCACCGCTAACTACTTCCTGTGCTGCTGTTAATACACGATCATCCACAACATAACAACAAGATCCGATCGACGGCCCAATTGCAACATGAATTTCATCACTTGAAATACCTTCTGCATTCCACTTTTGAATCATTTCCTTTGCAATCTCTTGTACAGTGCCTTTCCATCCAGCATGCGCAAGTCCTATCATACCATGTGATGGTGCATAAAAATAGAGCGGAACACAATCCGCGTAACAAGACGTTAACAGAACATCTTCATTACTCGTATAAATGCCATCTGTTTTTGAAATGCCGTCCTCATATGAATAGACACCACTTCCCTTTTCCTGTTGCCCTACTTTTTCAACATGATGAGCATGAACTTGTTCAGAGCAAATCCAGTTTTCTAATGGTTTTTGTAACTTATTTGCTAAAATGCGTCTGTTTTCATGAACGTTCTCCACGATATCATTCACATGTAATCCTAAATTCATCGCATGAAAGGAGCCCGTACTTATCCCACCATCTTTTGTCGTAAATCCAGCAGTAATGTTTCCAAGTTCTTTCCACGCTTGTAAATACAGTATACCGTCCACATATTTAAATGGTTCTCTCATAATAAAGCGGCTCCTTTTAATTAAAATAACAGAAAAAAGCATGGTACTTCCTGTCTATTTTACCATACTTTTATTTTTTCATAATCCTAACAGAAAAAAAAGAGGAATTTGTAATATTCTTTATGAAATTGTCGGTGTTTGTATTGATTCTGTTACAGAATTAACAGGATTTACTCTTACAAGTATGACATCTTCCCCAATTTTCACAATTTCCTTCCAAGGAATTACAATCTCAACATCTTTTCCAAAAATACCTAGCATACGTGTCTGTTTGGAAATAATAACAGAACAAATTTTCCCTGTGTTCATATCAATTTCAATATCTCCAATATTCCCAATCCTTTTTCCATCTGAAATATTTATAACATCCTTCATCTGTAACTCTGAAATTCGTATCACCATTTTTATCCTCTCCCTTATATGACAAATTGGAAACTGTTTCTCATATTTACAGGAAGCCACCTATACGAAACACCATGCTAGTTTCATTATATGAACACTAATCCCCTACTATGAGCACAAACCATATTACATATAAAAAGGTCTCACCATAATTGGTGAGACCTTATCCTTGAATCGTTTTATTCATTTGTTTAATGGCTGACTTCTCTAAACGTGATACTTGCGCTTGGGAAATCCCAATTTCTTCTGCAACTTCCATCTGTGTCTTTCCTTGGAAGAAACGTTTTCTAATAATCATTTTCTCTCTATCATTTAAACGCTTCATTCCTTCTTTCAATGCTAATTCTTCAACCCACTGCTCGTCCTTTTGTTTTTCATCACTTAACTGATCCATAACAAAGATAGGATCTCCCCCATCATTATAAATCGGTTCAAATAATGAAACTGGATCTTGAATCGCATCTAAAGCAAATACTATCTCTTCATGAGTTACTTCTAGCACTTTTGCAATATCCATTGCTGTTGGTTCTTTTGAATTTTCTGCAATCAATTTTTCTCTTACTTGCAAAGCTTTATACGCAATATCTCGCAATGAGCGCGATACGCGAATCGGATTATTATCACGCAAATATCTGCGTATTTCCCCAATAATCATCGGCACAGCATACGTTGAAAATTTTACATTTTGGCCTAAATCAAAATTATCAATTGATTTCATAAGTCCGATGCAACCAACTTGAAATAAATCGTCAACATATTCTCCTCTGTTATTAAATCTTTGGATGACGCTCAGTACAAGACGTAAGTTTCCATTCACTAATTTTTCTCTTGCGCTTATCTCTCCACTTTGCATTTCACGAAATAATTTACGCATCTCTTCATTTTTTAATACTGGAAGTTTAGCTGTATCAACACCGCAAATTTCTACTTTGTTTCTCGTCAAAGTGTTCCCTCCTATCGGGAGTTGCTGTACAGTGTAAAGTATTTCCTTTGAAGGGGATTTTATGCATGTGGTTTTTTCACGATTTATTATTTAAATTATCTTTCCTAATACAACTAAATAGAATAAGACCAGCCTACATAACGGCTGGTCTTATTCTTTACACCATTTTATTAAATTCTTTTCGTAATCTTTTTATAATTCTTTTTTCTAAACGCGAAATGTATGACTGTGAAATCCCAAGCATATCAGCCACATCTTTTTGCGTCTTTTCCTCTCCTCCAGCAAGCCCAAACCGAAGTTCCATAATTTGTTTTTCACGATCATTTAATTGGTGTAATGCTTTCATTAAAAGGTGACGATCTACAGTAGCTTCTAAATCTTTTGTAATAATATCATCATCTGTACCTAACACGTCAGACAATAACAGTTCATTCCCATCCCAATCAATGTTTAGTGGTTCATCAAAAGAAACTTCCGAACGATTTTTGTTATTTCGACGTAAATGCATTAAAATTTCATTTTCTATACAACGCGATGCATATGTTGCTAATTTTATTTTCTTTTCTGGATTAAATGTATTTACCGCTTTAATAAGGCCGATTGTTCCTATACTAATCAAATCTTCAATATTTATCCCTGTATTTTCAAACTTTCTTGCTATATATACAACGAGCCTTAAGTTACGTTCAATAAGTAATGCCCTTGCTGCCTGATCTCCTTTTGGCAATTTATTCAAAAGAACTTCCTCTTCTTCTTTTGTTAACGGTGGTGGCAACGCTTCACTTCCACCAATATAATAAATTTCATCGGTCTTAATTCCTAATTTCAGCAATACTTTATACCAAAGGTATACTAAATAAAATTTTAATTTCATCATATTATCCCGCCTCTCATTTATTAAGCGATCACCATTTTTTGCGAAATCAACATTTTTGGATGCACAATACATTGATACTCCCCATTAGTAGACAGCTGTTGTGTATTTAATCCAATTAACACTTTGTTTACAACAATAGAACTACCTTCATGGTCAACTTGCACACTGTCAGGCTTAATTGCCCACAAAAATTGACTCTCTACTCCTACTGCACGGAAAGGAATTAAGCGTAATTTGGTCGCCCAACCAGAATCATTTTCTGGTATTTGAGGAATTTCTGTTTTGGAATAAATTTGTTCTGTTAACCAAGATGGTAAGCAATGTTCTAATGATGAAACATGCATAATCATAACAGGTGTTTTTGTTAATGGGTCATAAAGTTGGTTCCCACTGTCAATAAGACCTGCGAGTTCTAGTTCTTCTTCGGCTAATTGAATTTTTACTTTCACAATTTGATCATAGTGTATTTTCGTGACCTCTACGCTTTCAATACGCTTTTTAGAAAAATAATAAATTACTGGAAAACCAAAAATAACAAATAACCAACTAATTGGATCACCGTAAGAAATTGACTGAGATTGAACCAATCCATTTACCATTTCATTCGTTTGCAAAAAGAAATGAGTTCCAATTAATCCTCCGCCAACCATAAAGGTTACAAAGTAAAAAGTAAAAACAGTTTGTGCATAATTTCTAAATGTCGTAAACCCAAATGCTGTATACACAATAAGTAACGAGTACAGTAGTTTCATAATTGGATGTGTCATCATAGAAGCAAAAGGAGTAAAGGCAAAAATAACAATAGTTGAACCTATAAATGCCCCTAACACAAGCCTCCATCTTTTGATTTTCTTTTTTAACACGGTAGCTGTTAATAAAAGCAAAAGAAAATCAATGCAGGCGTTTAACAACCAAACAACGTCGGCGTAAACAACCAAACAATTCACCTCTTTTTTCAAGTTGAGACTAGTATAATGCATATCCAATAGGAAAGTGTGTCAATTTGCGGAGGTGTTTTTTTGTTATTTTGTGATTTCTAGACATAATCTGTCGGTAAAAAATAAAAGTACAAATTCATAGAATGATATACTCTTATTTTCACAAACAAAATATATTGAAATATACGAAATAAAAAAAGACCTGCTTAGCAGGTCTTTTCCATAAAAAATAAAAAGGAGCATGAAAGCTCCTTTTTTTATCGTCTACGACGGTTACGTAAAAATGCTGGAATATCGATATCATCTGAATCTGAATGACGCTCATGTACAACTGGCTCTTCACGCTTCATTTCACGTTTTACTTCACGCTGTTTTGAAGGTTGAGCTACTGGTTGTTGCTGTTGTTGCGTGTGGTTCGCATTCGGACGAATAATTGGTTTTGGTGGTTGAGTTGCAATGCTATCATCAAAACCAGTTGCAATTACAGTTACAACGATATCATCTTTTAATCCTTCGTTAATAACAGAACCGAAGATCATATTTACTTCTGGATCTGAAGCTGAAGCTACGATGTCTGCCGCTTCTTGTACTTCATATAAGCTTAAGTTAGCGCCACCCGTAATGTTCATGATAACACCTTGAGCTCCATCAATAGATGTTTCTAGTAATGGGCTAGAAATCGCTTTTTTCGCAGCTTCTGCAGCACGATTTTCCCCATTACCAGAACCAATACCCATTAAAGCAGAACCTCTATTAGACATAATTGTCTTTACGTCTGCAAAGTCTAAGTTAATTAAACCTGGCGTTGCAATTAAATCCGAAATACCTTGAACACCTTGACGTAATACGTTATCAGCTTCACGGAATGCTTCTAACATTGGCGTATTTTTATCAACAATCTCTAATAAGCGATCGTTTGGAATTACAATAAGAGTATCTACATTTTCTTTAAATGCTGCAATACCAGATGCTGCTTGCGTCGCACGCTTACGTCCTTCAAAAGTAAATGGACGTGTTACAACACCTACTGTTAAAGCACCTAATTCTTTTGCAACTTGAGCAACAACTGGAGCTGCACCAGTTCCAGTTCCACCGCCCATACCGGCAGTTACGAAGACCATATCCGCACCACGAAGTGCTTCTTGGATCTGTTCTTTACTTTCTTCTGCAGCTTTTTTCCCTACTTCAGGGTTTGCGCCTGCACCAAGTCCACGCGTTAATTTTCCACCAATTTGCATTTTTGTTTCAGCTTTTGATAGATTTAATGCTTGTGCATCAGTGTTCACAGCGATAAAGTCTACACCTTGTACACCGTGTTCAATCATACGGTTTACAGCATTGTTTCCGCCACCGCCGACACCGATAACTTTTATATTCGCTAATTGATCTTGAGTAGTATCAAACTCTAACATGTCGAAATCCCCCTAGAACCTCATTTTTCGTGTCCAATTTTAATCCCATAAATAACGGAATACACGTTTTACTTTTGACATCATGCGGTCATCATTTTGATTATTATTGTTTTGATTACGAGTTTTTTGTTTCGTGGGTTGCTGTTGTACCGGCGTTGGTGCTGGTGCTGGTACTGGTTCAAAATGCTCTTGCTTTTCCTGCACATTTTTCCCACGTAATTTAGCTTTTTGATAAGAATGTTTAATTAATCCAACTCCACTTGTATATTGGGGCTCACGCACACCAATATAATCAGGAGTTGCTACACGAACATTTTCATGTAAAATATCATATGCAAGATCAAGAACACCTGGCATAGAAGCAATTCCGCCAGTTAGTACATAACCAGAAGCCACTTGCTTTACTCCTAACTTACGCACTTCATCTTGAACAAACATTAAAATTTCCTCTACACGAGCCTCTATTATATCCGATAATTCCAACTGAGAATATTGTTCTGTTTGATCACTTCCCATAATAGGAACCGTAAACATCTCTTCTTCAGATGCTGTATCATAAAAAGCATGTCCATATTTCAACTTAATTTGATCTGCATTTTCTGTTGAAGTTTTCAACCCAATCGCAATATCTTTCGTTATATGGTCTCCACCTAATGGTAATACGCTTGTCGCTTGTAACTCTCCATCTTTAAAAATAGATAAAGTTGTAGATCCTCCCCCCATATCAACAAGGGCTACTCCTCTATTTTTTTCATCTGAAGATATTGCAACTGTTGCAGCCGCTAAAGGTTGAAGACAAATATCAACAATTTCAAGACCTGCTTTTTCTACACAACGAAGTAGGTTATGTAGTAAAGTTCTCGAGCCTGTAATAAGTGTACCTTCCATTTCTAATCTTACACCGATCATCCCGCGTGGATCGTTAATCTCGTCAAGACCGTCTACGATGAACTGTCGAGGTACCACATCAATAAACTCACGTTCTGGAGCAATTGACACAACTTGTGCTGCATCTAGAACGCGTAAGACATCTTCATTCCCGATTTCACGATCTTCATTTGAAACAGCGACTACTCCGTGACAAGGAAGTAGCTGTACCTGGTTTGCATTGACACCTACTACAACTTGCTCAATGTGGATCCCCACCATGCGCTCAGCTTGTTCAATTGCTTTTTTAATTGATCGAACAGTCTCGTCTATATCAACTATCGATCCCTTCTTTAAACCATTTGATTTTACATTTCCAACACCAATAATGTTTAAGCTGTCATTAACCATTTCACCAATGATGACTTTAACATTGGATGTACCGATGTCAAGACTAACATATATTTCATTGCTGTTCATTCTTTGGCACCTCCTTCTTTATTTATACCATACAACTCAATATATGGAACAACAATCGCAACTTTACTATTTATAAGAAAAATATTCAACGTCTTTATACGTTTCCCTTTTTTAACCCTATATTTTTCTTATTTTTATTTAGCATTCAATTAAGAATATCGCAGTAAACTATGAATAACTGCTTATCTTGAAATAATTCTATTTCGAGTGTAAAGTTTACCGCCAAGTATAAGTCTACACTAAGATGTACTCATAGAAAAGTGAAACTTGTACCAATACTAGTATGAATCTAAGAATTTTTACATATTTTTCATCAAATGAACCATTCTTCTAAATTCGTATACACATAATAGAACATTCGTTTCGTTTTTTCTGCTATAAGTAACGAAAACTACCATTCTATTCTTTTTTTTCTTCCGCACCTAATTCTTTCGTATATGCACCTACTTCTAAGTCAATTAATACCTTCTTACCTGGCTCAATTGTTTTTAAAATAAGCGGATAGGCTTCCATACGTTTTGCGAAATTTTGAATTGTAGTGCTCACTTCATAACCTTCATTCATATATAAAGTAAGATGATCTTCATTCGCATTCGTTGGTGAATAGCGAATCTCCGAAATAGATTTTAAAATAGCTGGTGTTAATTTTTCTAGTTCAGCGATTAACTCCTTCATTTTCTCTTCTTTAAAAGGTTCGAAAATCGGTGCTGCAACAGGAAGTTTTCCGTTAGGTAGTACATCAAGCGTTTTTCCATTCTCTAATAACGGTTGTAATTTTCCCTCTTTATTTATATAACCAATCGTTAAATATTCTTCGATATGAATATCAATATTGTTTGGAAAACGTTTTTTTACATTTACTGCTTTAATTTCTTTTCGCTTCGTTAAGTTTTCTTCAGCTTTATGTGCTGTCACTCGGAAATAACTTGTATCATATGTCACGCCTGAATCCTTCATTACTTGTTCATCCGTCATATAGTGATTTCCAAACACACTAATCTTTTTTATATTACTAAGCGGAGACCGAAAATAAATTAAAAAGAGCACTAATAAAAATAAAATTGATATGTATAAAATCAATCGATGATTAACATTTTTTTTGTTTTTTTTCTTTTGATTTTTCAATTTTGGTACACGATCTTGTAGTTTAATCACTTTACTATTATTCATGTACGATCCCCCTATGTAACATAAAGAACGGCATGTTCCTCATGCCGTTCTTATCTTCTTATTATAACATAAATGATAATGAGCGGAACGAATAACCGTTATCTTCCAATGATTTCTACTTCTGTGTGCATATCTACATCAAATTTATCCTTAATTGTATGTTTTATTAATTCAATTAAAGACAATACATCTTGCGCTGAAGCTCCCCCAGTATTAACAATAAAATTGCCATGCATTTCAGAAATTTGAGCTCCACCAATCCTATAGCCACGAAGCCCTGCTTTTTCTACTAAATCTCCTGCAAAATGCGGGATTGGATTCCGAAATACACTTCCTGCACACGGGTGATTCCATGGTTGCGTTTCACGGCGGTAATCTTTATTATTTTGCATGCTACGTACAATTTCTTCACGTTTCCCCGCCTGTAATTGAAACACCGCCTCTAAAACAATACCAGGACGTTTCGTTTGCAATACAGATGCCCGATAAGAAAACTCCAGTTCTTTATTCGTTAACCAGTCAATTGCACCGTCTTCAAACAGAATGAGAGCCTTCGATAATACACTCGATATATCCGATTTATGTGCACCTGCATTCATATATACTGCACCACCGACACTTCCTGGAATACCGCTTGCAAACTCCAATCCAGCTAACCCTTGACGACTAAGTAAAGTTGACAATTTAATAAGAGGATACCCACTACCAACTCTTACCTTATGTTTTTCGACCTCTAAGTGATCTAATCCTTCTCCTAAACGAATAACAACACCTTCTATGCCTTGATCAGATACAAGAAGGTTTGAACCGCGACCAATTACAGTCCACTTCGTTTTGTATTGCTTTACTAACTGTAATGTTTTTTCAATACCGGCTACATGCTTTGGCACAATTAAAATATCCGCTGGGCCACCTATTTTCATAGTTGTATAACGTGCTAACGGCTCGTTAACCAAAACACGACCAACGTCTGCTTCTATAAGCTCATTTACTAATTGTTCCATAGACAATCTCCCCCATATTAAGTCTCCTTATGACAATAATATGCAGGGCGTTCACCTAACGTTATCCCTCTATTTACGGGCAGTACAGCTCCTAAATCAAAATTAGGTGATAACAAAGAAATTAGGCGGAATGAGGATACCAGTAAACATCCGATTAGTGAAAGGTAATAATCAAAGAGAGAGAATCACTCCCCACTGATTAAAGCCTCACTTTATTTTTTTACAAGTTTATTCATTACTTCATACAGCTTATTTGCTGCATCTGGAATACCTAGTTGCTTAGCAGCTAGCTTCATATTTTGTAATGTTTGTGCATCTAATAAAATCTCATCAATATCACGAATAAGCGTTTCAGCTGTTAAATCTTTTTCAAGTAACATTTTTGCCGCTCCTTTATCAACAACTGAACGTGCATTCTTTTCCTGATGATTATTTGTTACATACGGACTCGGTATTAACACACTTGGTTTTCCTAACGCTGTTAATTCTGCAAGTGTTGTTGCCCCAGCCCTTGAAACAACAAGGTCTACACCAGTTAGTACCTCTGGCATATTATGAATGAACGGCTTAATAATAACATTGCTTGGGTTCCCTTTTTGCTTCACGGCTTCCATCACTTTGTCATAATGTACTTCACCTGTTACATATAGTATTTCGTAGCTTTTGTTCCCAAACTGTTCAATTGCTTCAACGAAGGCATCGTTAATCGGTCTAGCCCCACGACTTCCACCAAATATAAGTACAGACTTTTTAGGAAGAGAAAGCCCAACTGAACGTTTCCCCTTCATTCCATTTTGTTCCATTACCTCTGATGCTCGTGGATTACCTGTCATTACCACTTTTGACTCCGGAAAATGCTCTATAGCTGCTTCAAAACAAACAGCAACTTTATCAACATAACGGCTTAAAAACTTGTTCGTTACACCTGGTACACTATTTTGTTCATGTACAATAGTTGGAATACCTAATTTGGCTGCAGCGTATACAACTGGTCCACATACATATCCACCCGTTCCAATTACGATATCCGGATTAAAACGACGAATATATCGTTTACTATCCTGTACACCTTTTAGAAAACGCATTACTGTTTTCACATTATCTAATGATATTTTTCGTTTAAATCCACTTATAACAATAGATTGAAATGGTATACCTGCTTTTGGAACGATTGTACTCTCTAGTCCATTTTCCGTACCAATATATAAAAATCTTGCTTCTGGATTTAACTTTTTTATTTCTCTAATTAAAGCAAGAGCTGGATAAATATGACCACCAGTACCCCCACCACTCACTAATACACGCACTACTAACTCCTCCGCTTCTCTTTTCTTATTTCCATTATATTTATTTCTATATACATATTGCATTTTTACACACATACGAAAAACCCTGTCTTATAAACAGGGTTTAGTAGCGAGAATGGCGACTTATATTTAATAATACACCTACTGCCATTAACATTAATGTCAAACTTGATCCACCATAACTTAAAAACGGCAAGGTAATACCCGTAACAGGCATTAGTCCTGTTACAACACCAACATTAATCATTACTTGAATCGCAATCATCGCCACAATACCTACTGCTAAAAACGTACCATATAAATCTGGCGCTCCTAATGCGATACGAATCCCGCGCCATAATAATAGACTAAATAATAATAACACAAATGAACCACCAATAAAACCTAATTCCTCGGATAAGATCGCAAATATAAAGTCAGTTTGTGGTTCAGGTAAATAAAGAAATTTTTGTCTACTTTGTCCAAGTCCAAGCCCAAATAATCCACCAGGTCCAATTGCAAGTAATGATTGGATAATTTGAAATCCACTCCCGAGCGGATCTGACCACGGATCTAAATATGATGTAATGCGTTTCATTCGATACGGTGCTGATGCAATTAACCCTACAAATCCTGCTACACCAATCAAACCAAACATTGCAAAGTGAAAAACTCTCGCTCCCGAAATGAATATCATAATGATACATGTCCCAACCATTACCGTTCCTGTCCCAAGGTCTGGCTGTAACATAATCATCCCAAAAGCAAGAAACACAAAACTAAGAGCCGGTAATAAACCACGTTTAAAAGATGTAATCAATTTTTGCCGTTCTGCTAAAAACTTTGCCAAGAAAATAATCATCGCAAACTTCATAAATTCTGACGGCTGAATCGAAAATGCCCCGATTCCAATCCAACTTCGTGCTCCTCCTCGAACAAGACCTACTCCAGGAATAAGAACGAGAATAAGAAGAATGAAGCAAACTAGCAAAATCACTTTTGAATACGTACGCCACACCCAATAATCAATTTTCATAATAAAAAACATAGCTACTACACCAAGACCCGCAAACAGTAATTGTCTTTTTGCAAAAAAGAATGAGTCCCCCATTTTATAAGAGGCCCAAACTGCACTCGCACTATAAACCATAATCATTCCGATTGTCAACAATGAAAGTGTTACGATGATGAGAATAAAATCAGGCGTTTTCTTCATTACCCACAAACACCACCTCTTTAGGCAGAACCTTTTGCCCTATGTAACAAAACATCAGTAGGTGTTAGCCTACTGATGTTTTGATTTACTTTATATAAGTTTATGCACAGCTTGTATAAAAATGTCTCCTCTTTCTTCAAATGTTTTAAATTGATCCCAGCTTGCACACGCTGGAGAAAGAAGAACGACATCACCATCTTTAGAATGAGCATAAGCTTTCACCACTGCTTCATCTAAAGTATCGACACTTTCAATTATATCTAATCCCGCTTTTTCTGCCGCTCTTACTAGTTTAGGAGCTGTTTGTCCAAATGTTACAATCGCTTTTACATTTTTGAAATACGGAATTAAATCATCGAATTCATTTCCGCGATCAAGCCCACCTGCTAGTAACACAATCGGTTGTGTAAACGCAGATAGTGCTTTCTCAGTCGCTAACATATTCGTTGCTTTTGAATCATTATAAAACTTACGGTTGTTAATCGTTGTTACATATTCTAAACGATGTTTTACACCCGTAAAACGTTTTAACACGACCGTAATTGCTTCATTAGAAGTACCTAATAATTTCGCAATACTCATCGCAGCTAAAATATTTTCTAGATTATGTTGACCAGGTAAAACGATATCGCTTACTTCAATAACTTTTTCACCTTTGAAATAAAGAGCGTTATCTTTTATACACGCACCATCTTCAATTTCTTTCGTTGTCGAAAACAGGATTTTTTGACCTTTAGAATACGCAGACAAAGCCATCACATCTGCATCATCCGCATTTATTACACTATAATCATTTTCTGTTTGGTTTTTAAAAATATTTGCTTTTGCTAAACCATATTCTTTCTTCGTCCCATGATAATCTAAGTGGGCCTCAAATAAATTTAAAAACGCAGCAATTTTAGGTTGGAACAATTCTACTCCCATCAATTGAAACGATGAAAGTTCTGTAACTACAACTTCATTTTCTTTTGCATCCTGTGCTACTTCACACGCTACAGTTCCAATGTTCCCTGCAATTACAGGATGCTTTTGTCCTTCTTTTAGCATTTCAAATGTCAGCATTGTCGTCGTCGTTTTACCGTTAGACCCCGTAATCCCAACAAATGGTGCTTCTGAAATACGATATGCTAATTCAACTTCCGTAACAATCGGAATTTGCTTTTCTTTCGCAGCAACTAATATTGGATTAGAATACGGGATTCCTGGATTTTTTACTACAAGAGAAATATTTCTCTCTAATAATTCTAAAGGATGACCACCGCATACAACGTCCATTCCTTTTGCTTGTAATTCTGCAGCAAGTACATTCTCTGCTAAAGGCTTTCCGTCATTTACAATAACATTTGCCCCTAACTTTTGTAACAATGTAGCTGCTGCATAACCACTTTTTGCAATGCCCAATACAAGAATATTCTTATTTTGAAATTCAGTTACAGTTTTCAATTACATCCACACCCCGATATAAATTCCTAACACAGCTAATAAAAATCCTGCAGACCAAAACGTCACAACAACACGCCACTCTGACCAACCACATAATTCATAGTGATGGTGTAATGGACTCATTTTAAAGACACGTTTTCCTGTTGTTTTAAATGAAATGACCTGAATGATAACCGATAAAGTTTCCATTACGAATACTCCGCCAATAATTACAAGTAGCAATTCTTGTTTTAATAAAATCGCTACAGCTGCAATGGCTCCACCTAAAGCTAATGAACCTGTATCTCCCATAAACACTTTTGCTGGATTCGCATTGAATACTAAAAATCCAAGTACAGCTCCTACAACTGCCATACAGAATATCGCTACTCCAAATTGCTCTTGTGCCACAGCAATAATACTAAATGCTCCAAATGCAATAGCAGCTGTTCCTGATAATAA
This sequence comes from Bacillus sp. PK3-067, assembly GCF_056738645.1. Classification (NCBI taxonomy): domain Bacteria; kingdom Bacillati; phylum Bacillota; class Bacilli; order Caryophanales; family Bacillaceae; genus Bacillus; species Bacillus sp. PK3-067. Next base: position 3,953,316 of record NZ_CP096490.1, read on the forward strand.
ACCATCTAAACCATCAGTTAAGTTAACTGCATTTGATCCACCAATAAGCATAAATAGTACAAGTACGAAATACGCCCAACCTAATTCAAACTTAACATCCGTTCCCGGAATCATGATGTATGTGTGGAACGCTTGCCCTTTTCCAATTAAAAAGAATGCAATAGCAATAACAAGCTGACCTACTAATTTTTGCTTTGATGTTAAACCAAGATTTCTCTTCTTAACTACCTTTATGTAGTCATCTAAAAATCCAATCAATCCGTAACCAAACGTCACTAATAGTAATAACGAAACCTCTGCACCTAAATAATTAAACTTAATCGCCATAATAAGTGAAGTTACCATCATAGATACGTATATGACGATACCACCCATTGTCGGTGTCCCTGATTTTTTTTGATGTGACTTTGGTCCCTCATCACGAATACTCTGTCCGAACTTTAATTTTCTTAAAAATGGAATAAACAATGGCGAAAGGGCAACAGAAATTAAGAATGCTACCCCAGCCGTTACTAATAAACCTTGCTCAAGCACATGTAGTCCTCCTCTCACGTTGTTACTCTTCGTTGTTTAAACGCCCTGTAATTGCTTCTTTAGCAACTTCACGATCATCGAAATGATGAACTTCTTTACCAATAATTTGATACGTTTCATGCCCCTTACCAGCAATAATAATGATATCATCTGCTTTCGCTTTAGCGATTGCATGATGTATTGCTTCTTTTCTATCAATGATCATTTCATAATTTTTCCCGCTTGCACCATGTACCATATCATCTAAAATAGCCGCTGGATCTTCACTTCTTGGATTATCTGATGTATAAATTGCATGAGTTGCATATTTTGTTGCAACACTTGCCATTATCGGTCTCTTCGTTCGGTCCCTATCGCCACCACAACCAACGATACAATACACATCACCTTTTGCAAATTGTTTTGCAGTTTTTAATACATTTTCTAAACTATCTGGCGTATGTGCGTAATCAACAATAACTGTATAATTTTGCCCTCCATCAACAACTTCAAAACGTCCTGGAACCCCAGCTAAATCCTTTATAACAGCAATGATTGTTTCTAATTTCACACCCGAAACAAGTCCTGCTGCTGTTGCTGCAAGTACGTTATATACATTAAATTTACCTATTAATTTCATCGTAACATTTACACTTTCATATGGTGTGACAAGCGTAAATGTAGTCCCGCCACTCGTCATAACGATATTTTTTGCCATAATATCACTTGTTGTATCAATACCATATGTTACAACTGTTGCTGCAGTACTTCTCATATACTCTTCTGTTACATTATCATCGCTATTCAGCACAGCGTACTTTTCACGATTATGATTATAACTATTGCCAAGCTGTGCAAATAGTAACCCTTTTGCATGTTTATATTCTTCCATCGTTTTATGATAGTCTAAATGATCTTGTGTTAAATTCGTAAACACCGCTACATCGTAATCACATCCGTGTACACGACCAAGATCTAACGCATGTGACGAAACTTCCATTACCGTGCTGTCCACACCTTGTTCAACCATTTTTGAAAACGTCTGTTGAAGTGTTAGTGCATCTGGTGTTGTATTTTTCACCTCAAATGTTTCATCACCGATTTTCATATTAATCGTTCCAATTAGCCCTGTTTTATGACCATGTGCTCGCATAATCTCATCCATAATATGCGATGTTGTTGTCTTTCCATTTGTACCTGTAATTCCGATTAAATGTAACTTGTGTGTCGGTTGACCATAAAAATAATCAGCTAAAACCGCTAACGAACGAAAAGTATTTTTCACAAGTACAACTGGAACGTCAACATCAATTGGTCTTTCCGCAACAATAGCAGCCGCTCCTTGTGCCGCTGCTTGCTTAGCAAAATCATGGCTATCAACCGTATATCCTTTCATACATACAAATAAGCTTCCCTCTTTCACTTTACGTGAATCAGCTTCTATAGATGTGATTTCTGGATTTTCTTTTGGAACAACTGGAAAATCATGCAAACATGATACAAGTGTATGCAACTTCATTTCACTAAACCCTCTCTACATTGTTTATTTATCTTTTTTCAGTAAGCAACACATTACCTCCTATATAAGGAGGTAAGTGCTACTGACCTATTTATGAATGAGACACTTACTGTCTCAAATTAAGTAACTGTTCTATAAAGAACTCACTTCCACCAATTGTACCATAAAACGTACTATGTTACCTTTAATTCCCGAAGTAAATTCTAATTTTTGAGCCTTCTTTTACTTTAGCTCCCGCTTCTGGTGATTGTTTAATTACTTTCTCTCCATCTCCACTTATATCAAGCTTCAAATCGACGAGTTGTGTTTGTAAGTCTTTCTTTTTCATTCCAATTAAATTCGGAACTTCCACAGTTGGTGTATCGCCCCATTTATATTCTTTCTCAACTTGTTCTTTTCTCGGTTTCACTCCCATAACAGGAAGCGCATCTCGAAGGATATTCCCGACAATCGGAGCTGCTACCACTCCACCAAACTGTGTAACCCCTTTTGGATTATCAACAGCAACATACACAACAATCTCTGGATCATCCGCTGGAGCAAATCCGATAAAAGATACTATATAATTATTCTCTAAATATTTACCATCTTTCACCTTTTGAGCAGTACCCGTTTTTCCACCTACACGATATCCATCAATATAAGCACCTTTACCAGAACCTTTCGCTACAACATTCTCTAATGCATAACGAACTTTTTCTGAAGTTTCCTTGGAAATAACTTTTCTTTTCTCAACAGGTGTCTTTTTACTAACAACTTGATTATTTTTCGGATCAATAAACTCCTTAGCTATATACGGCTGATACAATGTTCCACCATTTACAGCCGCCGCTACAGCTGCTACTTGTTGAATCGGTGTAACAGAAACCCCTTGGCCGAATGAAGTTGTTGCTTGCTCTACTGGACCAACTTTATCTAAATTAAATAAAATCCCACTGCCTTCACCTTGCAAGTCAATTCCAGTCTTCTGCCCAAAACCAAAATTACGAATGTATTTAAATAATCGGTCTTTACCAAGGCGATCACCAAGTTCAATAAATCCCGGGTTACATGAGTTTTGAACGACTTCTAAAAACGTTTGACTGCCATGACCTCCTGCTTTCCAGCATTTCAATCTAGCTCCACCTACTTCAGCTGCTCCATCATCATAAAACGTATCCTTCTCTAAGTCTACTAAATTTTCATTCAATGCTGCAGCTAATGTAATGATCTTAAATGTTGAACCAGGCTCATACGTACTCCATACAGGTAGATTTCTGTTATACACTTCTGGAGAGACACTTTGAAAATCCGCTGGGTCAAAACTCGGTCGACTAGACATACCTAAAATTTCACCATTTTTAGGATTCATTGCAATCGCAATCATACCGTCAGGATTATAAGTTGACTCCGCAATATTCATTTCTCTTTCCATAATCCTTGTAATACGCGCATCGATTGTTAATCCTAAATTTAAACCAGCTTCTGGCTTTTTGAAATCATCACCAACATTAGGCATCCTTTGTCCTTTCGCATCTGCAAAAAAACGCACATGACCTTTGTCCCCATTTAGCTCTTTATCATAATATTTTTCTAGTCCCATAAGACCTTGGTTATCGCTACCTGCAAAACCTAATACATGTGATAAAAAGTTTCCAAATGGATAGTACCGGATAGAATCCTCTGCGATATACACGCCCTTCAAACTTAATCCTCGTACTTCTTTCGCTTTGTCATGTGATATTTTCCTTCCGCCTTTATCTAACCTTACAATCGATTCTTTTTTTGTAATCCTTTTATAAATCTCATCTTTTTCCACACCTAATACTGCAGCTAACTTCTCTGCAGTCTCTGCTGGTTTTTCAATTTGCCTCGGTACAACAAAGACAGTTGGAGCACTTTTATTCGTGGCAAGTTCCACACCATTTCGGTCTAAAATTTTCCCACGTTCGGGTTCAAAAGTAATATTACGACTCCATGAATCTTTCGCACGATCCGTTAACATATTCCCAAGAAAAAATTGCACATATCCAAGACGAATATCGATAATAGTGAAAATAAGTATACCTGATATAAGTATAAAAATAAGTCGTTTTCTAACTGTTACATTTGATACACGCATATCGGAACAAGCCTCCCTTACGCCTAGCTTGTTCCAATATATGCTTGTACTTATTTAATTAGAACTTATTCTCTTTTACCATTACGGCTTTTCTGCTTCTTGCTGTGGTTCGAGTGGCGGTACGAGTGTTACACCTAATTCTGTACCAGGTTGTAATAATGTTCCTTCCGCCACACTTTGTTCTGTTACGTATCCTGTACCAGAAGGTTTCAAGTTAAGCTGTAATGTCTTCGCTAAATTCATAACATCACGCAGTGCCCATCCTTGTATATTTGGCATTGTAGGCTTATCTCCTACCAAGAAGACTCGGTCGCCTTTTAATGTTTGTTCAGTCGCTTTTGGTACTTGTTGCTGTACTTTCCCTTCACCTAGTACGATTGGACGAAGTTTTGCTTTATCAATCGCTTTCCCCGCTTCAGCCATCGTTTTACCAGTTACATCTGGAACAGTAGTTTGTTGTTCTTTCAGATGTTTTTTCGGATCTTTCACTTCATTTGGCTTAATCTTTAAATACTCTAAACTATTTTTTGTTACATATTTAAAAATATCAGCTAAAGGTTGTGCGCCGTTCTCATCATCTTTTAATTTCGGCTGTTTAACAGCTACATACACGACAAGTTGTGGATCGTCCATTGGTGCCATACCTAAGAATGAGAATATATAATTCTGTCTTCCTGTCATATAGCCGCCTTTTCCATCCGGAATTTGCGCTGTACCTGTTTTACCACCAACTGAATATCCATCAATTTTATAAGCTGTCCCTGTACCTTTCGGAGATGTAACAACACGTTCTAATAACTGTCTTACTTGCGCTGCTGTTTCCTTTGTAACAGGTTTTCCTACTTCTTCTGGCTTATGTTCTAATTTTACTTTGTCTGTTATCGGATCTACAATTTTATCAATTGCATAAGGTTTCATCATTTTCCCATCATTTGCAATGGCCGTTGCAGCTTGTACAAGCTGAATTGGTGTTACAGTGGAACCTTGTCCAAAAGCTGTTGTCACTTGTTGTATTTGCTGATCAAATAAAATTGTATTCGATCCTTCACCTGATAAATCAATGTTCGTTTTTTCATCTAATCCAAAACTATGAATATATTTTCGGAAACGTTCTGGACCAAGTTTTTGATCTCCTAAAATTGCAAACGCTACGTTTGAAGAACGCTCTACCCCTTCATCAAACGTGATAGAGCCCCAACCAGCACCGCCATTATGATCTTTTATTTTCCTATTTCCGACTTGATATGTCCCGGATTGATAATAATCTTGTCCTTTGTACACACCTTCATTAATAGCTGCCGCTAACGTAAAAATTTTCATTGTTGATCCAGGTTCAAATGCATTGGCAATCGCGTCATTGAAGAAATATTTAATTTGGCGATCATTAGGATCATAACTAGGTTTAGTAGACATCGCTAATATTTTCCCAGTTTTCGGATCTGCAACAATCCCTATTAAACTTTCTGGCTCATATTGCTTACTTGCTGCTTTCATCGCGTCTTCTAAATAACTTTGGACACGTTGATCAATTGTTAAATAAGCATTATCTCCATTTTTAGGTGCCTTTACATTAACTTTCCCCCCATCAAGGGACACACCTTTACGATCACCTGTATATGCTACTTCTCCGTTCGAAGCACTTAAGTATTTATCCAAGCTTTTCTCTATGCCAAATTGACCTACCGAGGTTCCATTCTCATTTGGTTTTGCATGACCTATAACGTAAGATGCAAAATCACCGTTTGGATACACCCTTGCATTTTCTGTAATAAAAGATATTCCCGGCAACTTCAACGCTTCTATTTGTTCCTTCTTTTCTTTCGTCAAATCCTTGCCTAACGTTCCAAATTCGACTTGACTTCTACCTTCCTTGTTTAAAGAAGCTAAAATATCCTCTTCGCCTTTTCCAAGTACTCCTGCAATTTTCTTTGCAGTATCTTCTTTATTCTCAACTGAGTTAGCACCTTTTAGTGCAGCTACCATTTTGTAAGAGTTTGCGTCTTGCGCTAACACATGACCGTTTTGATCATAAATGGTTCCTCGGTTCGCTTCAAGAACTCCTTTTTTACTATGCTTTTGTTTAGCAAGTGCATCTAAATCCTGATTATGAACGGTTCCTGTTGATTGTATGTAAAAAAATCGGGCTAATAACAGCAAAAAGAGCAGGAGGAAAAATATCATAAAATAACCTGCTCCCTTATTGGTATGAAATTTAGTCATATTCTTCTTCATCGTTCCTTCACACCTATTGCCTTATTTGAGGCCTTTCACATTATTCGCATTAATTTCTAGCCCATGTTTTTTTGCAACTTCAGCGATTCGTTCATAGCGACTTAACTTCTCTACTTCAGCTTGTAATTCTTGATTTTCTTTTTGCTGCTGTACAATTTTTTCTTCTATCGTCGCTGCTTCTACATTAACTTGATAAAGGCCTGCTTTATTTCCAATAAACGCGACACAGGCATACAATAAAAAGCCAATAAACGCTACATACAACAGTTTTTCGATTCTTGTAATTTTCGCTTTAACCTTCGGCTTAGCCATCTGCTGTGGGGGCGTTTGAATTTGCACCTCTTCTTGCGCTTGTTGTTTGTACTTTACAGCTAAATTAGTCATACCTCTCTCTCCCTTTTATCGTTTTTCAGCGATTCTCAACTTCGCAGAACGCGCACGATTATTTTCTTCTAGCTCTATATCAGAAGGTAAAATCGGTTTTCTTGTAATAAGCTTTAATTTCGGCTTAAATTCATCAGGAATAATCGGTAATCCTGGCGGCAATTGTGGCGTTGTACTATTTCGCTTAAACGTTGTTTTACAAATACGATCTTCTAATGAATGGAATGTTATAACACTAACCCTTCCACCTGGCTTAACCATCTCAATAGCAGATTCCAATGCTTCTTCAAATACTTTTAATTCATCGTTTACAGCTATACGAATTGCCTGAAACACTCGCTTAGCAGGATGCCCACCCGTTCTACGAGCAGGAGCCGGAATACCTTCTTTAATTAGCTCTACTAATTCTCCTGTCGTTTCAATAGCTTTATTCTCACGATAAGCTTCAATTTTTCTTGCAATTTGTTTTGAAAATTTCTCTTCACCGTATTGGAAGAAAATCCTTACAAGTTGTTCATATGACCAGCTATTTACAACATCGTACGCTGTTAATGGGGCATCTTGATCCATCCGCATATCTAGCGGTGCATCATGATGATAACTAAAGCCTCGTTCTGGTGTATCTAATTGTGGGGATGAAACACCTAAATCAAATAAAATACCGTCTACTTCTGTTATACCTATTTCCTGCAGTTTTTCAGCTAAATAACGGAAGTTACTCTTTACTGTTATAAACTGTTCACCGTATGAAGAGAACTTTTCTTTCGCGTTTTGAATCGCTATCTCATCTTGATCAAACGCTATTAATTTTCCACCTTCAGTTAATTGGGATAATAAATAAGAACTATGTCCTCCTCCCCCCAGTGTACAATCTACATATGTACCATCTGGCTTTATATCTAAGCCGTCTACTGTTTCCTTTAAAAGCACTGTTACGTGTTTAAACATTGTTGCACCTACTCTTTTTCCAATTAATTATGTTGAATGTATCCCTTCCTCTAAACACATATTTCACGCTTAGAGAATGAAATAATACGAAAGAACGACTCATTTAACTTACCAACAAAGGCAACATACTATACAAATCGCTATTTTCTTTTATTATATACTAAATTTTATCATCTTTTGCGGGAATTTAAATAAAAAACTGTCGAAAAAGCGAATAATACGTTTACATTTTGTGCTATTTTGTCATATATTTAAGTATCCAACACAATTGCCATATTTAACACTTTTTGATTGATAATTCAGAAAAAAATCACTTCACAGTAAATTCAACGGAATAAAAATAAAATCCTGCTCCAAAGAGCAAGATTTTATAGTTTTATAACATGATGTTTTCCGTCCCAAGAAAAAGGGTTTTCCATTACACGATCAACGAAATCCAAACCAAACTGATTTAAATAATAACATACATTCCACACACGTTCTTGCGGTGCACCTAATGGACGAAGTGCGAATTGTATACGGCGGAATTTATTTAGCTGAACCTCATACTTTTTCTCAACATTTCTTTTCAACATTCTTTCCAGCAGTTCAATTTGTTCATTAATTTTCAATTCGTTTTTCCCTGCAAACGCACCTAACCCTGGCTCTATTTTCTTTACAAATTGCTGTAAAGATGTATGAATATCGGCAATTTCTTTTTTCGCCTTTTCAAAATGATCATCAATCGGTTCCTCTATTTGATTAGACAACCAGTTTTCACGCAATTTATCGACATCATTTAAAAACGGATCACTTTCTCTCAATTGCAAATCAAATAAATCCGTCGCTATATCTCTCTCCACATAAGTAATTGTAAGACGAGGAACGACAGGTGGCATTTGAAAACCGACAGTATGGAATACTTGTTGTAATTCACTCCAATAAGCTAATTCTCCTGGACCTCCAATAAATGCGAGCGTAGGAAATACATACTCTTGCATAAGAGGACGTGTTACAACATTATTACTAAAACGTGCCGGATTTCTCTCCATCTCTTCAATCAACTCTTCGTATGAAAAGGAATGCGCCCCATCCTTTCCAACAAACTTACCTTGTTGATCTTCAAGCAATACTCGTTCATCATCTATTTCCATGAATATATGCACTGCATGAGACTTCGTTTCAATAATCGGTTTGTATCCTAGTTCTTTAATTACTTCTTGCTGATTACGAAGCCCCTCTTGTACCTCTTTATACTTACTTATAATTCGCTTGAAAAATGGAATTTCTAACTTTCTTAATTCAGAATGATGTGAATCAACAAGGATTAAACCAGAATTAGCAAAGATTTTCGTAATAAGATGAGCAAAGAAATCTACATACGTATTCGATTTTTTCAAAGCATCATCAACAAATTTTAATACATCCTTTGTAAAATTTGTTTCTGGGTATGTTTTAAAAATCTCTTCAATCCAATTTCTACAATCTTCAACAGAAAGTTCAGACTCAGAAGCACTCGCCTTTTTCGGATTACGGTCATAAAAAATAGTTTTTTTCATCTTTTTATTTTTCGCTACAAAAGTATGGTTAATCTCATCCATATCATGGTCTTCACCCGCAATCCAGAAGACAGGGACAACTTTAACTCCTAAACTTTCTTCCTTTTCCTTTGCAAGCTGTAAAATTGAAATAACTTTATGAATTGTATAAAGCGGTCCAGTTAATAACCCTGCTTGTTGTCCAGCTATAACAACATATGTATTTTCATCTCCAAGCGCTTTTACATTTTGAAGTGTAGATTCTCCCGCTTGTAATTTTGTATTATATTCTAATAAATGCGCTACTAAATCTTGGCGGAAAAACTCCCTTTCACGCAAATCATGTAAACGTTGTTTAAAAGCATCTTCTGTTAACATATAATCAAAACATGACTGTATCTCTTTTTTACCGTTCATATAGTCCGCTACAACACCTTGTTGCGGAACAGAGATTTCTTTTATCTCCATATAATTCTTCCTTTCGTATCCAGTTCTCTCACCAATCCACATTGTAGTCAATGTTTCACGTAAAAGCAAAGAATAACACTTATACTCTTGTTTCTAACCCTTTTATTGCATCGAACAAAAATTGAAGTGTCGGAACTGGTAGTTGCTGTTTCTTAGCTTCTTCTAATACATATCCAACAATCGCATTAATTTCCGTCTGTCTATTCGCTCTTACATCCGCTAACATAGAGGATGTATTACGAGACGTTCCTTCACACACATTTCGTACCATTTGCCATACCATTTCTTTTTCTCCTCTAATAAGAAATGCGACCTCCTGAAACACTTGCTCCATCATTTGATAAAAAAAACGATTCGTGATTAATTCACCATTCTTAACTCCCAATAGTGCTGTCAATGGATTGATACATACATTTACTACTAATTTTTTGTGCATAATCTCTTCCCAATCCGTTTCTATTTGAACTGGAAAATAAGTAACAGGAAAATAACGGAATATTTTCTTGAAATGTATAGATTGACCACAAACCACTCCAAATTTTGTTACCCCTATCCCAGTATGATGAACGATATGCCCTCCCTCTTTTTTCGCACCATGTTCTACAATACCAACAGCTATATTTTCACTCCCTATTTTCAGCATCTTTTGAAGATGCGACATTCCGTTTTGCAAAAAGATTAATGATGATGCCCCTTCCACAAACGGTAGTACGTCATCTATATGATATTGCTTCACAGAAATAAATATATAATCTAAATTTTGTGCTACCATACTTTCTATCGGTAAAACAGATGGATATACTGTTTCACATCTTCCATCTCTAATACAAGTTACACCTGTTTCATTCAACTCTTCAGCCTGCTTAGCCGTTCTTGTAAACAACGTAACATCTTGGTTACTTTTTTGTAAATAAAATGTATACAATAGACCAATAGCACCTGGTCCGACAATTCCAATTTTCATTTTCACACAAGGGATTCACATTAAGCGCCCTTGCCTCCCCTCCTTTTTATATCTTTTTAAAGTACATGAGCACGCCCTATAATTTCGTTGTCCTCTGTCAAACAAATACACTCTCTTTTTTCGCTATGTATAATACTGCCTATTAATACACTTATACTCTTAGTTTAGCAAATCCTCAAAAAAATAATAAAAGAAATATACTATCTTCTTCATAAAAATAAAAAAATGAGTTATAATATTATTGTAAATATTTTTACTTTTCTGCATTCAACAAGATAACAAAAGGATGTGATGTAATGGGATTCCCAAAAGTTGAGCGCTTGCTCATCAATTATAAAACGTTAGATGAATTCAAAAAATTTAAAGGGTGCGGAGCCCAAGAACTATCTATGCTGGAAGAATTACAAGCAAACATTATTGAAAACGACAGTGAATCTCCATTTTATGGCATTTATTATGGTGGATCACTAATCGCACGTATGAGTCTATATATGAAAAGAAACGGCGGAGAACCATTCGAAATTACAGGTCCTTACCTAGAACTTTATAAACTTGAAGTATTACCAACTTTTCAAAAACAAGGATTCGGGCAAATGCTTGTAAATCATGCGAAACAAATGCAATTTCCTATTAAAACAATAGCACGTATTCATTCAGCTGGTTTTTGGGATAAATTAAATTTCAACCCCGTATCAGTAACTGATGGTGATTTTTATATTTGGCATCCAGAAACAAATTTGAATGCGGTTACAAACGAAGAATCGGCTTAAAAAATAAAAAAACAGCTGTATAACAGCTGTTTTTTATTTCTTAAGCTTCTCTAACTTCTCATTCGAGCGAGCATTGTTTCTTTCCGCTACCATTACACTTCTTTTTTGATCGATATAATCAAGTAATGTTCTATACTCTTCTTCATATACTGATAATCGCTCCAGAAGGCGCTCTCTTTCTGTTTGTAATGATTCAACTTGTTGTTGCAACACCGTTAAAGAGTTTTCATCTTTATAATTTTGCAAGAAATCAATAACATCATTCAACGTAATTGACGTAGGTTCTAACACCTTTGTCTCTTTCACTTCATAATGTTCTACTTTACGAAGTTGCTTTGCTTCCTCAATACGTTCTTTATATTGCTTTCTTACGTAAGAATTCCATCTAAACCCACATGCTGCTGGTGTACGAGATAAATTTTTTCCCACTTCCTTAAAGGCAGAAAGTTGTGTTCCACCTTCTCGAATATGCCGGAGTACTACTTCTGCCAGAAGCAAATCTTCATCATCAGTCCAAGCATCTTGTCTTGTTGTCGCCATCTCACTAGTCCTCCCTATGCATTTTTTATTAAGCATATGCAGTTACTAGAAAAGATAGAATACAACAACTAAAGATTAAGACAAAAAAAATAAACGCAGAAGATATCTTCTGCGTTTATTTTCCCGCAATTACTTGCTGATTACTTCTTTACCTTTGTAAGTACCGCATGCTTTACATACACGGTGAGCTAATTTCGCTTCACCACAGCTTGGGCACTCTACCATACCAGGTACTGATAATTTGAAATGCGTACGACGCTTTCTTTTTACTGTTTTAGAAGTTCTTCTAAAAGGTACAGCCATTCTTCCCACCTCCTTAAAAGAAATAGTTATTTTCATATGAAGGCCTGAACCAGTCTTCCGATTATTTGTCAAAAAACTTTGCAAGTCCTGCCAATCTTGGATCAACAGTCTTTTCTTTGTCTTCTTCCGAAATCACTTGCCAGTCTTGACCTTGCGTCGGTGCTCCACCAGAAACATCATCACTGAAAATTTGCATTGGAATCTCCAAAAGTATATTTTCCTTGATTACGGGCAGTAAGTCAAGTACTTCTCCTTCTAAAGAATGAATTTCAGCTTCAGTTTCAAATTCTTCTTGTGAAGTTTGGAACACCTCAGTTGTTTTAATGTCAAATGGTAATGTCACATCTACTAAAGAGCGAGAACATGGTAAAACCATGCTTCCAGTTATATGTAGATGAAACGTAAACTTACCGGAGCCAAAATCAACTCTTCCCGTTACATGAACAGGATTAATTTCACGAATATCTTTCTCGACCTCTTTTAGCTCACTTACATCTACCATCTCATCCAATGTCAATCCTTTATTTCTCAATTTATTCAATTGATGGATGGACCATTTCATATCATATCACCTCAAGGCAACAAACAAAATTATAGCTAGCCATTTTATATTTGTCAATGTTTTTTCTTTACACTATAATGAAGTCATCATAGTAAATAATATATAGAGTATCACGTTTTTCAAAAAGATGCTACATCGAAAGGAGAGATTACCATAAAAGCTGGTGGTATTGTTGTTGAATATAACCCTTTTCATAACGGTCATCTTTATCATGTGCAACAGACAAAAAAGTTAACACAATCCGATATAATAATTGCCGTTATGAGTGGTCCTTTTTTACAGCGTGGTGAGCCCGCACTCATTTCCAAATGGTATCGCACTAAAATGGCCTTAGCAAACGGCGTAGACCTTGTTGTAGAGCTTCCATACGTCTTTGCAACACAAAAGGCTGAAACCTTCGCAAATGGTGCTATTTCCATTTTAAATGCCCTACGTGTTTCCGAAATTTGTTTCGGTAGTGAGGATGGACAAATCGAAAATTTTTATAATACCATCTCCATACAAAAAAACGAAGAAGAGACTTTTAACTGCCTTGTAAAACAATTCATGGACGCTGGTAATAGTTATGCAAAAGCAACATCGGATGCTTTCTCACACATTTTAACATCTGAAAAAAACATAGATATGTCACAACCAAATAATATTTTAGGCTTCCAATATATGAAAGCAATTCTGTCACAAAATAGCTCTATACAAGCTCAAACTATAAAAAGATTTGCCTCTCATTATCATGATGAAACATTTAATGACCAACATATTGCAAGCGCGACAAGCATCCGAAAACAACTCTTTAGCGAAGAAGGATTATTTACAACAATTGAACCTTTTCTCCCACAGGCAACCACTTCGCTTTTAGCAAATTACAAACAAAACTACGGGATATTACATAATTGGGAACAATACTTTTCATTTTTTAAATATAGACTCATGACGATGTCTCCAGGGGACTTACGACATATATATGAAATAGAAGAAGGTTTAGAGCATCGTATTTTATCAAAAATACAAAACAGTTCCTCCTTCTATTCATTCATGGAAGCATTAAAAACAAAACGTTATACATGGACTAGATTACAAAGAGCTTGTACACACATTTTAACAAACACAACAAAAGAGGATATACGTAGCGCAAATATAGAACAACACGCACCATATATTCGCCTGCTAGGCATGTCACAAAAAGGACAAACTTACCTTTCAAAAAATAAGAAAAAAATCGAACTTCCAATCCTTACTCATACAAAAACATTCGACCATGCCGCTTTAGATATAGAGAAAAAAGCAAACTCTGTATATTTCTCCATCATGCACGAACCGTTACGCACACAACTATTAAAACAGGATATAACACACCATCCTATTCGCTATGATGAAACAACTACAAAATTCCTATAAAAAACCTCTCTATTTCAGAGAGGTTTTTTCCTTATCCATCTTTTCTAAATATGTTAACGCATCATCCAGCGTATCCACTGGTACAATTTTCATTTTTGTTTTAATATCCTTTGCAGTCTCAAGTGCATCTTTATAGTTCGATTTCTCCGCACCTTTTTCATTTGGCGCAAAGAACACTTCAGCCCCAGCATCGCTAGCAGCCACCACTTTTTGATTTATACCACCAATCGGGCCCACTTCTCCTTTTTCATTAATTGTACCTGTTCCAGCTATTTCATGTCCTTTCGTTAAGTCTTCTTCCACAAGTTGATTATATATTTCTAATGTGAACATTAAACCTGCGGATGGTCCACCAATTTCATTAGAATTAATTTTCACTTTCGGATCGACCACTAGTTCTCTTTCCGTAACGATAGAAACACCTATACCGACACGTCCATTCCCATTAGGAATCGTCTTTACATTTAAATTCTCTTTCAATTGTTTTCCATTTCTCATGTACTCAATACTTACAGCATCATTTTCTTTTTTCCCTGTCATATATTCAATAAATTGCTCCGTCTTTTCAAATGTTTTTCCGTCAACAGCTATAATAACATCACCAAGCTTAAGCTTTCCTTCTGACGGCATTCCTTTTGCCACACCAGCAACTAATACACCTTTATTTTCAAAAGATACTGAGCGATTTGCACGTTTATATGCATTATAAATCGCTGCATTTTGTGAATCTTTCATCGCATAATTTTGGCGAAATTGATATTCTTCATCACTCTCACCTTTTTGCAATATTTCTTCCGCTTTCGAAATATGTGTATATTTATTAAACTGTGCCGCTATTAAATTCACCACATTTGCTGGTCCCATTGAAACCGTAACAAGCATAAAATCACCAGATTCTTTCGTTCCACCCTCAACTTGAACATAAGGCTCTAATTTGGCAGCCATTCCTGGTTTTGTTATATAATACGGTAAACGTACGTAAACAAGTAACATCGCCAATATAACCCCTATTAAGATTGCATATATAAACCGAAAACGCTTAAACATTATGTTTCTCCTTCCACTGCTCAATTAATAAATAAATATTTGAAATATGTTTTTCTGCTTCTACTTCTCCAACTCGAATAATGTCTTCAATGTTTGTAAAAGCACGTGAACTAAATTGCTCTACAGCTGGTCGCATCATTAAATCCGATGCAATTTGCCGATTCATTACAAGCTCATGCTGCATAATTTCAATACTTTGCATGATTACGTCATAAATGGACGTAACATCGCCATTTACCTTAATTGGAGATACATCAACAGCGATAACAATATCGGCCCCTAACTCTTTCACAACCGATACTGGGATGCGATCAATGACTCCACCATCCACTAATAATCTTCCATCTATTTTTTCTGGTACAAACACTCCAGGAACAGATATGCTAGCCCTCACCGCATCTGCAACTGGCCCACTTGTAAAAACCACTTTTTCCCCCTTCAATATGTCAGTAGCCACAACAGCCGTCGGGATATCTAACTCTTCTAAATTTTTATTATATGTAAACATTTTAATCATATCTTTGACACGTTTTCCAGCAATAAATCCCATTTTCGGTACCGTGAAATCTAAATAATACTTCCGCTTAAAAACAGATGCTAATTTATACAATCTTTCAACGTTACTACTTGCCGCATAAAACGTACCTATTAGCGCCCCCATACTACTTCCTGCAATCATGTGAATAGGGATACCCGCTTCCCTTAAAACCTTTATTACACCAATATGAGCAAACCCTTTCGCTCCTCCAGACCCAAGTGCTAAACCAATCTTTGGTTCTTTCATTTTTCTCACCCTTTAATTTTTTTCATTCCTTTTTCATACTTATGGTCTAAATTCACTACGTATCCACGTATACTGAAATGAACGTTTTTTGGGACAAAGGGGGATTTACTTACATGTATGAAAAATGGAAAACCGCTTTCCTTACCATATCAACGCTATTTTTAACCTTTTCTCTTGTACTCCACCCCCAAGCCGCTTTGCAAGCTTCTATTCGCGGGTTAAATATATGGTGGGAAGTTGTATTCCCTTCACTACTACCGTTTTTCATCATTGCGGAACTTCTAATTAGTATCGGTGTTGTAAAATTTATTGGCGTTATATTAGAACCACTCATGCGCCCACTTTTTCGCGTTCCAGGGATAGGCGGATTTGTTTGGGCGATGGGAATGGCTTCTGGTTTCCCTGCAGGCGCCAAATTAAGCGCTAGACTACGAAAAAGCAATCTTTTAACTCAGATTGAAGCAGAGCGCCTCGTTTCTTTCACAAATTCTTCTAATCCACTTTTTATTTTCGGTGCTGTGTCTATCGGTTTTTTTAATAATCCGAAATTAGGAATTATATTAGCCGCTGCCCATTATTTCAGTAACTTTGCTGTCGGATTAATTATGCGTTTTTACGGCGATAATACCGCTTACAAAATTAATACACACACTACAAAAAAACGTCGCTTTCAAAACCCTTTTTTAATCCTTCACGAGACACGCTTACAAGAAAAAAGACCAATTGGTAAATTACTTGGGGATGCCATTGTTTCTTCTATTCAAACATTACTTATGATTGGCGGATTTATTATTTTATTCTCTGTGTTAAATAAAATGATTACTGTATTTCACATTACAGCAGCTCTTTCTTTTATTATGCAACATATTTTATCATTCTTCCAACTAAGTACAGATTTTAGTATACCTATATTATCAGGTATTTTCGAAATGACACTCGGAAGCCAAATGATTAGTCAAATAAATGAAACACCGCTCTTACAACAAGCTATGGTAACAAGCTTCATTTTAGCATTTAGTGGTCTTTCTATTCAGGCACAAGTTGCTAGCATATTAGCTGAAACAGATATCCGATTTAAACCCTATTTTTTCGCACGAATTATTCAAAGTATTCTTGCCCCTATTTTTACATTTGTATTTTGGACACCATTTTATGAGAAAGTGAGTTCTTTCTCGCCTATGCCAAAAGATATTCCTGTATTTTTATCCGAACATCCTTCTATACTACATGAAATTTGGACATCTTTTATACATTATGGACCAATTTTCACATTATTTTGTCTATACTTATATGTTATTTTATTATTTTTGCGCACATATAAAGAAAAACCCCGTTCACTTTAACGGGGTTTGAAACTTTTCTTTTAAAGCACGTTCTACAATAGGAGGTACAAGATCTACTACACTTCCTCCATACCTCGCAACTTCTTTTACAATACTCGAGCTTAAAAATGAATATTGATTGTTTGTCATAATAAAAAATGTTTCAATATTTTCATCTAATTTTCGATTCATAGAAGTAATTTGCATCTCATATTCAAAATCAGAAACTGCTCGTAAACCACGTAATATTGCATTTGCATTACGCATTTTTGCATACTCTACTAATAGCCCACTATGTGAATCTACTTTTACATTCGGGATATCCTTTGTCGCTTCTCGAATTAATTCTAATCGCTCTTCAACTGAAAAGAATGGTTTTTTTGATGAATTGTTTAAAACGACTACGTACACCTCATCAAATACTTTTGCTCCCCTTTTAATAATATCCAGATGCCCAAGGGTAATTGGATCAAAACTTCCTGAAGAAATAGCTATACTTGTCATTCTGTCCCCTCACCTTCATACTTATAAATCGATATTGCAGTAATCCCATAATTCTCAGCTCGTACTTTTACAAGCCTTCCTATTGAATTAGGTAAAACTACATCATTACCATGCTCTGCCATAATTAATCCATCACTATGTAGCAATCCATGTTGATCCATTATACTAATTAAAGATACAATTTTTTGCTCTTTATATGGAGGATCTATCAATATAAGATCGAATGACATTTCACGTTTTATTAGCGCCTTTACTGCACGTTCAGCATCATTTCGATATACTTCAGCTTGTTCCTGTACTCTACAACTTTCTAAATTTTGATGAATTACTTTTATCGCTTTACTATCCCGATCAACAAAAATTGCTTTATCAATCCCTCTGCTCAAAGCCTCAATTCCAAGACCACCACTACCACCAAATAAATCAAGGGCGATACCACCATCAAAATAAGGACCTATCATATTAAAAATAGATTCTTTTACTTTATCTGTCGTTGGACGTGTTGTATTACCAGGAACCGCTTTAAGTGGGTGTCCTTTACATTTTCCTGAAACTACTCTCATCTGTTGTCACTACCTTTATTTCAATCTATCGAGCGATTATAGAAAGCCATTCCCACTTCGGTAACCGTTAACAAACCACATTCACCTAACTATAGGAAAACTCGGCCTCAAATAACCTCTCGTTATTTTTATATATTCATCTCATCATTCACTAATATGAACCCAATATGTATATTAGTTCCACTTTATCTTTTTTATCCTATCACAAAATAAAAAAAAGAAAAATAAAAAGCCCAACATAAAATTTAATTTCATTATGTATATCTTCATTTAGATTGGACATAAATAATTATAACAACATCACCTTCGATGTTGTTGCCAACCGCGGAGAAGACTTACGTTTCCCCATAAGTTCTTCCTCCGGTTTCTCCTCTCCCTTTGCCTTCTTACTAGTACATGCTAGTATAAGAAGGGCCCTGCTATGCAGGGTTTTTTTTCTTTGTGTGCTTTTCATTTAAAAAGTGAAATGGTACAGTAAAAGAAAGAGGAGGAAAAGATATGATTCAACGCTTTATAGAACTTGGAGAAGGCTACTCTGATTTATATGAATTACTTGAAATTGCCAAAACAAATCAAGAACGTATAGCACATATGTTACAATTTGAAACGATAAAAAACGATAAAAAAGTATGTTCGCTTGTTGTAATATTAAAACCAACTACTACTGGTGATTTCCAACCATTATACATATGTCGTGAAGGCATTCCTGTATTTGAAAATAAAAAAAGTAAACGTGTCATTTTATTTGAAGAAACGGCAGAACAACTCGGAAAAAAAGTGGCTACCTTTACTGTAAAACCATCTACAACTTTCCCAGAAAAAGAACTATTTTTTAATCATTTAATTGGTATTTTACGAATGAACAATTTCATTCCTCCGATGAAATAACACGTTATTTCAAGTGAAAAATCCCCGGCTAAATTTAGCCGGGGATTTTTTCTATTAGCTATAATCGTATTCTTTTGCTCGATCAGGACGGGAATTTTCAAATTCCGTTTTTAAATACGGGCGATACGACTGTTCTATCTTTTTCACAAAAGGAAGTTTGTTCAACTTATGCATCATATGCTCAATTTGTTCCATATCACAATATACTACAGCATATTTTAATCGTTTTGATATGTAATGTATGTTACCATATTTCCTTAAAATCTTGGCATGTTTCAATGAATGTAAATAAACAATCATACTTTGTCGTTGCCCGAACATAATCTTCTCCATCTTCTCCTTTTAAAAACATATATTTTATATTCTATGAAAACCAATCAGAAATTTATAACATTACAGGACAAACTCTGTATACGTTTTCTTCCAACTTCTAAAAAACGGGGTACATCACCCCGTTTTTTTACAACCACAACCTCCGCCAGTACCACAACCTCCACCACAGCCACCAGCATCAAAGAATGGATTTCCTGTTGGCACTTTAATGGAAGAAGACACTTCCGAACCGATTGCTACACTAACTTCGTCTAATAACTTCTGCAAAGCAGTTTCTGCTCTTTTAAAAGCTGCAACCTTATCATGTAAGTCCACAGAACGCTTTAATTCTCTCATTTTCATTGACACGGTAGTATAGTCAGGATGGTATTTTCCAAAACGCTGTACTTCCTCATACCGTTCTTTCATCGCTGTAAATTGCTGAATGAGCGTCTGAAGTTCCATATCTTCATGTAATTCTCTATAATACTTACGATAATCTTCTGCTATATCTGAACAGATAATCGCTTTTGCAAGCTGCTCTGCCTTATCTAATATTAATACGCTTTCTAGCGTCGCTACAATCATGAGAGACACCTCCGAGTATCCATCATACCACATTTAGATTAGAACTACTAATTGAAGTGACTTACTCAAAAGAAAGATATAATGAAACTATTTTTACACTATATCCGTACACACTTATACATTAATATGTTCCGCTATATTATATTTAAGAACATCCCACTTTCCACTATTTTGTTTCACATAACTAATACACGCATTTTTTAATGGTGTCTTAAATGTAATTTCATCTGGTTCAATGGCATGTAAAATCGCTTTTATCGCGTGTGAGTGAGCAACAATAATAATACGTTTGCCAAAATGAGTTGTCGCAACATCTTCTAAAGCAGCAAAGCAACGAGCTACAATCTCTTCATCTCGCTCCATACCTTCTACTTTACCTTCAGCAATCAACTCTCTAACAGCCGCAACCGGCTTCCCTGAAGCTTCTCCAAAATTCCGTTCAACAAATCGCTCATCTAATAAAATCGATTGTAATCCAACTGTCTTTGCAATTTCATTAGCCGTTTCTTGCGCTCTAATTAACGGGCTACTTATAATGATATCCCACGTTTCTTCTTGTAAAGCAGCTGCACTCTGACTCGCTTGCTTCTTACCAACTTCATTAAGCGGAATATCTTCTCGTCCCTGAATAATTTCTTGAAAATTCCAATCAGTTTGTCCATGTCGTACTAAACAAATTTCCGTCATGCTGCAACTCCTTTTTAAATAATCAACCTCTATTGTAACAAAAGTTCTGCATGACGGACATATTTTTCACTTCCAATTAGGTTGCATTTTGTTGCTTCATATACTGAAACATATCAATCATGATCGAAGCAACGGCCAATTGATTTTGAAACTTTTCCACTTTATCTGGTATTGTTTTTTTGAAATGTTGCATCGCCGCTAACTCAAAAGCCTCTTTTTCTTCAGGATTTCGTGTTAATTTTCTATACCAGTACGGTTGCTCTCTAATATAGCGAGATAAATCCTCATCAGCCTTTATAAACTCCATAATTTCTGCTCTCATCATCTTTCCCCCTAATCCTTTTGAAAGAAAAATGGGTTATTTTCTGAAGTACTTTGCTCTTGCTGCGTACGGTTACCTTGAAATTGCTGAATAACTTGTTGCACGCTCCCAATTGCACTCGTCACATTGGCTAAATGGTTCTGCATTTGTTCCACGTCCAACTTTTTAAAAAAAGAAAGCATTTGCCCCATCACATCAGCAGTTTTTTCCTCTTCAGTTCGATTATCTTTTTCTTTTTTATTTTCTTTTACCGAAGAAAACGCAGGCGCTCCATCCGGTCTATAAGTTGCCCATATTGGATCTTCTTCACCAAGTAAGTACCATTCTTCATAAAATTGTTGCCATGTTTTATGACCACTTCTAACCTCATGAACCATTTTAGGGTGATGGTTTACAAATTCTTTAAACTGTTGAACCGATGGATGTAACGGTCCTTTTGTTGTTGGCATAATCCTCACCTCTCCATGTATATCTACTATATAGTAAGAAAAAAAAGGCGCATGGTTCGCCTATTTTTAGACGATTCATGCACCTTTTTTTCTGCTATTTGCATACGGTCAGATTCCCACCTACAATTCAGTGAATACGAAGTAACTAATTTGGTGATGTTAACACCCCACCGCTTACAATTTCACTTTATTTTCGAATAAAGTTTTGTGTATAAAATTTATCGTATACACCCACACCTAATCCTGTAAATTGTTCATTTAATAAATTCTTTCTATGCCCCTCACTATTTAACCAACCTTGCACTGCCGCAATTCCATCACTATGTTGAGCCGCTATGTTCTCACCAGCAAGTTGAAATCCTACTTTCCCGCGCTGCAAGCGATCTCCTAGTGTACCTAATGTAGGTGAGTCATGAGAAAAATAATTATTGTCTTTCATATCTTTGCTGTGACCAACAGCAACATCTGCTGTTTCCTGATCCCATGTTAATAATGGTAATTTATGACGACCTCGAATGATATTTGTTAAATCAAAAATTTGTTGCATATTCCCATTTTCTACTTGTTTTATTTTTTCTGGAGTCAATGGTTGTTCTGCTATTAATTCACCTGAATAAACGAGCTGATACGGTCTTTGGCGTAATAAAGTTTCATCATCCATATAACGAACACCAACAAGCTCATGTGTAAATTGATCAAAATACAATTGCGCCCATCCATCTTCTACAGGTATTAACGGTTGTTCCATGACTTCGGTATCAGATAGCTCAAATTGATAACTATTTTTCCCTCTTTTTAATGAAATTTCATGCGAAAGCGGACTTTTTTTATATACTTCTTCATATTTTTCATTTATATAATAAGGTGGAACCTTAACTTGTTCACCAGCTGCGTATGCCGTTACAACTTTACGTTCAGAAACTCCAAATTGAACATACTGAGTTAAATCCTGGTTGTATACCCACCATTCATATCCGTATGCAGATGGCTCTATTCGAGAGGGTTCTCCCCACTTCGCTAATAAGTTTTCAGAGTCTTCACCAATCATATTTAAAACAGTGTCTGAGGAGTCTTCCTTAATTTGCTTTTTCTTTTTCACAATTTTATTTTCTTGCTTTGATTGAGATGGGGTTAATATATATTGTGAAACGAGTAATTTCCCGTATAAATCAACAGCTAAAATTAAAAATGTAATCATTACGATACGCAATAATTTCTTCAAACGATATACCTCCTGAACAAAACATAAAATTGAGATATACACAAATCCTTTTCTTTCTTTTTGTGTGTACCGTACTCTTTTCACTATATCATATTTTTGTGAAAAAAGTCTGGATTATCCCTTTTCTCTCAATATGAATTGCACTTTCTTATTATTCATACTATTATAAAAATAATGGTGTAACATTAAAAAAGGAGGTATTATATGCAATTTACAAATACGCAATTTAATGGAGCCGTCGTTGAATTAACTCTTTTAACTGAAATCATGGAAAACAACCACTTCGTACTTGCCGGACAGTGGGATTATGAGCGAGTTACATACGATTATAAATTTGAAATA
Organism: Bacillus sp. PK3-067; assembly: GCF_056738645.1. Taxonomy (NCBI): domain Bacteria; kingdom Bacillati; phylum Bacillota; class Bacilli; order Caryophanales; family Bacillaceae; genus Bacillus; species Bacillus sp. PK3-067. The sequence continues at coordinate 3,976,562 of NZ_CP096490.1, forward strand.
TTAAAGGATGTTTATTATTTACGAGTGCAAGGAGTTGCTGTTGAAGGTGACATTGGCAGTAGACACGCTGAAGTAAAACTACTTCCCCCCTTATTAGGAAAACATTATTATCCTCACGGCGTTGAATATGGTGATGATGAGACTTTCCCAACGAATGTACTTCAAAAAAGCGAACAACTCCTACAAAATGTCGAAAAAGAGTTAAAAGAATTTCAAATTATTGATTAACAAAAACAAGCGCATCAATATGATGCGCTTGTTTTATTTCCCTTCCCTAAGAATGAATCGTTTTTTTTACTGGATATCCATAAATAGATCCATCTTTTACTTTAATCTCATCTTCCCAAGGAACCTTATATTTACCTTCAGCTAAATCTTTTACAAACGTATATGGATTTTCTTTCACCCCACCAGGAGTTGCTACATATCCTCTTGAACCTAGATTATATATATTATTTTCCAATCCCCATCCTAATCTAGCCTGATCTGCTAGTTCTGGATATACTTCAGCAGTAACAATCTCCCAAGGATTTCGATGTCCCTGTACTAAAGTAGTCCCATCAAAATTACATACTTGTCCTTCACCAAAGTAATAAAATACGCCATCATAACCCGCTAAGTTTACCGACAATGTATACATTAAATTCTGCCATGCATTTGAACGATTGGTTAGCATCCATTGTTCACTAACTTGTGTACTATATCCAGAAATACGAATTAAGACATTTGCACCTTTATAGGCCGCTTCACGAGCTACTTCAGGGAACATGCCATCATGACAAATACAAACAGCTAATTTACTTCCTCCAGGTCCATCACAAACAGGTAAGCCTAAATCTCCAGCTTTCCAAGGCTCGACTGGCACCCAAGGATTTAGCTTACGATACTTCAAAATCATTTCACCTTGTGGATCAATAATAACTGCTGTATTATATGGCTCTCCACCATCAGGATTTTTCTCCATTATTGAAAAAACACCATATACTTTAGATTCTTTACATGCCTCAGCAAATAAGTCTGTTTCTGGCCCAGGCACTGTGCATAAAAATTCTTCTGTAGTCCATTTTTTTGTATTGAGCCCTTGTGTACTATATTCAGGAAATACTATCAATTCTAAACCAGGGTAACCTGATTTGGTCGAATGAATTGTTTTTATGATTTGTTGAATTTGTTTATCAATGTCTGCACGCGATTCTACTACTGGTACTGGATATTGAATTAGTGCTGTCAAAAAACCACTAATCGGCTTTACCATACTTCCACTACTACCCATTTAAACTCCCCCTTAAAATAGTTCGTGTTTATTAAAGATAACAATATATATTTGTAACTCTCTAAAAAACTTGCACTACATATGGAATTATTACGCATGAAAGCTAGTAGTAAATTTTATCTCCACTTTTAGTACACGCCTACACTAACTTAACATAAAAAATTAGAAAATTCAATCTTTTTAAGGTAGCTAAAACTAAGTAAAAAAAGCGCATGGAATCCCATACACTTTTTTTACTTAGTCTGTAAATACGGCGGCAATTGTTGCAACTGCTCCTTATCCTTTTCACGTTCTCTACGTGCCCATCTAAAGAATACATAGCCTATAATTGTACCGTACACTATTTCCTGGACAATTTTCATTATGATACCACCAGTTTGCTGGTCTTGTACGACTGGCATCCAGTGCAAAAATTCTGGTCCCGTTATATTTAAATCTGATAAAGTGCCCGCTGGTACACATAGTTCCATCGCTTTCATCCAAGCAGCCGGATCCGTATACGTTGCAAATAACGGGGCTGTCGCAAAAATGATTAACGCACAAGCAGGCGTTAATAATATGCCATTAGCAAACATATAACCAAGTTTCTTTATATCACTTAATGTTTGATATTCTGGTAATGGATTTAACATCGGCCACCACATCATGATTGCTGTAAAAAACAATATAGCGAGACAAATAGGATGAGCTATTTGACTTTGTTTTACCGTATCAAAAACAACTGGTAAATGATAAAAAGAAAACAGGCCGTTAAATACAAATAACGCAATAAGCGGTTTAGCAAATGCCTTTAATATAATTTGAACAAACTTAAAAGAAGTAATGTAACGATATAACCAAATTGGTATACCAAGCAACAGTAACGGTGGAACTGCAATATACATGACTGCCATTTCAAACATATGAGCACTAAATATAATATGGCCAATTAAATCAATAGGCCCTCCCTTTACAAAATACAAAAGAACAATACCAGTCGTAAAATAAAAAATTTGCTTCTTACTTACCTTCGTCGCATTTTCAAATCGCATTCTATATGGCCCAATAATTAAGAAGTACCCAATAAGAATCGAAAGCATAAATAATAAAAAGATTGGACTCCATAAAGCCTGAAAACCAAATATCCACAAGTTACTCATTTTCACACCTACCTTCGTAAGGTTATCTCATAATATGAAGAGGGAGCTGTGACAACACAAGCTCCCTTATTTTTCACTTTTCAAATCCACACGATTGTCATAAAAGCTAAAATTGTAATTAACCCTATTAGCAGACCAGAGTAAAGAAAGAAACTTGCTGCTTCATGTCCTTTATGACTCATATGCATAAAATAATACAATTGAAAAATTACTTGTACCACTGCTAATAGTAAAATAAACGGTACAGAGAAAATCGGACTAAAAGTTTTTGGATACGCCACCGCTACAAATGCAACTAATGTTAAAAAAATCATTAATGCAAACGTAATAACTTGATGCCTCATTTCCTCCGCACTTTTTCTCTTCCGATAAACAAGATCAACTTTAGGATTATTCGTTTGCTTTATCGCCATTGTTTATCCCACCATTCCCATTAAATATACTACAGTGAAAATAAACACCCAAACTACGTCAATAAAGTGCCAATAAATCGATGCAACATAAAACTTCGGTGCATTGTATAAATTTAGACCTCTCTTCGCATTTCTAAAGATTAATGTTAGAATCCAACATAACCCAAACAATACGTGGAGTCCATGTGTACCAACAAGAGCATAAAACGCAGAGCCAAACGCACTACTTCTCATAGTATGCTTAAATTCATGTGTATAATGATAAAACTCATATATCTCAAACCCTAAAAACCCTAAACCTAGCAATACTGTTACTAGTAACCAAAGCTGCATTTTCTTAAAGTTAAAGTTTTTCATGTGATACATCGCATATACACTCGTTAAGCTACTCGTTAATAAAAGCATCGTCATAATGAAAACGAGTGGCATTTGGAACATCTCTTGAGATGTTGGTCCACCATTTGTAGAATTCTTTAACGCTAAATATGTTCCGAATAAGGAAGCGAACAACACTGTTTCGCCTCCAAGAAATAACCAAAAACCGACAAACTTATTTTTCCCTTCAAGGGTTGCTTTTTCAGGCTCTGCTGGAAATGTTTCATTCGTTAATTTTTCATCTACATGCATTATGCCTTGCCCCCCTTATCCTCTAAATCTTCTTTATGAATATGATACCCATGATCATCAATTACTGAACGTAGGAACATTGCGCCAAATGTAATGATTAAACCAATAATTGCTACTAATAACCAGAACTTATCTTTTCCGCCCTGCATATACATCGCACCAAATGCCGCTATAAACAATCCGAAAGAAATGACAAATGGTGAAAACGAAGGATTTGGCATATGAATATCACCAACTGGTTCCGCTGCTGTCATCTCTTTATTACCTTCACGTTTTTCAATCCAAAACGGATCTAATCCGCGAACAAATGGTAATTGTTTAAAGTTATATTCTGGTGTCGGTGCTGGCATTGTCCATTCTAATGTACGTGCATCCCACGGATCACGACCAGCTTTTTCTTTTGATACTGTCGTTTTAATTACATTGAATAGAAGAACAATCGTTCCAAGAGCCATAAACACCGCTCCGATGGAACTAATCATATTCCCCATTTCCAACCCTTGCCCTTCAAGATATGTGTAGTAACGGCGTGGCATACCAATCAAGCCAAGGAAATGCTGAATAAAGAACGTTAAATGGAAGCCGATAAAGAATAGCCAGAACGTTATCTTTCCTAATGTTTCATTTAATACTTTATTAAACATCAGTGGCCAATAATAATGAGCTCCTGCAAGTAAACCAAATACAACACCGCCAACGATTACATAATGAAAATGCGCTACTACGAAATAGTTATCATGAAATTGATAATCAGCTGGTGCAGATGCTAGCATAACCCCTGTAACTCCACCCATTACGAATGATGGAATGAAAGCTACTGCCCACATCATTGGTGTCGTAAAACGAATACTTCCGCCCCACATTGTAAAGAGCCAGTTGAATATTTTGATACCAGTTGGAACCGCAATCGCCATTGTTGCGACCGAGAAAATAGCATTAGCAACTGGACCAAGTCCAACAGTAAACATATGGTGCGCCCATACCATAAATCCTAAAAATCCAATTAATACAGTCGCAAACACCATCGATGAATAACCAAACAATCGTTTTTTCGAAAATGTCGCGAAGATTTCTGAGAATATTCCGAAAGCTGGGAGTATAAGAATGTATACTTCTGGATGACCGAAAATCCAGAATAAATGCTCCCATATAATTGTATTCCCGCCCAATGCCGGATTAAAGAAACTTGTTCCAAATAAACGATCTAACATTAAAAGTCCTAATCCTACAGTTAACGGCGGAAAAGCGAATAATATAAGCGAAGATGTTACAAATGTCGTCCATGTAAACATCGGCATACGCATGTACGTCATTCCTGGCGCCCGCATATTAATAATGGTTACAAGGAAGTTAATACCTCCAATTAATGTACCAATACCTGAGATTTGCAAGCCGAGTACATAGAAATCAACACCATGACCTTTAGAGGCTAAAGCTAAAGATGCATAAGATGTCCATCCTGCATCAGGTGCTCCACCTAAAAACCAACTTAAATTTAAAAATACTCCACCAAAGAAAAATAACCAAAATCCGAGTGAATTCAAAAACGGGAACGCTACATCACGTGCACCAATTTGAAGTGGTACAGCGGCGTTCATAAATGCAAACACGAGTGGCATAGCTGCGAGGAAAATCATTGTTGTACCGTGCATCGTTAATACTTGATTATAAGCATCCCCAACAAGAAAAGCGTTGTTAGGAATCGCTAATTGAAGGCGAATAAATAGAGCTTCTATTCCGCCTATTACAAAAAACAATCCACCTGCAATTAAATAGAGAATGGCAATCTTTTTATGGTCTACTGTCGTTAAATAATCCCATATGACAGCACCCATCCCCTGTTTTTTTGCTACAGAACTCACGTTTTCAACCTCCCCTTCGCGAATAATCCCTCTTTACTTTTCAACTTTTAACGTTTGTAAGTATGCATTTAATGCATCAATTTGATCATCCGTTAAGTTGCCATATTTGCCAGTCATTTTGTTTCCTGGCTTCATATTTTCAGGATCTTTCAGCCATTTTTTTAAGTTTTCTTCATTGTTTTCGGCAATACCGGCAACCATATCGCGATCCGCAAAGTTTGCTAAGTTTGGTGCGATACGAGCGGAAGGTGGTCTACTATCATTAGATCCAACTGCATGACAACCAATACAGCTTTTATTAAATATTTCTTGGCCCTCTTGCGCCTTTGTTGAAGCTACTTCTTTCTTCCCATCAATCTTCTTCATATCAGCAAGCCATTTTTTGTACTCGCTTTCATCTAAAGCTTTCACTTTAAATTGCATTAAAGAATGTGATGGGCCGCAAAATTCTGTACAAAAACCATTATAAGTGCCCGATTTATCTGCCTTTAACCACATTTTGTTCACATTGTCTGTATTTGTATCCATTTTCCCTGCTAAAGATGGAACCCAAAATGAGTGTTTAATATCGGCACCCTTCAAATTTAAATACACTTTCTTACCTGTGGGGATGACCAAATCTTGCGAAGTTACTATCTTTTCTGATTTATAAGAAAATTCCCACCAATAAAGATTCGCTGTTACATCAACAACGATAGTATCTTTATCAATATTCTTTTTCTCCATCGCACTTACATCAGCAAGTTTGAATGTATATGTAACTGTTGGAACAGCTAAGATTAGTAAAAGAATAATCGGAATAACTGTCCATATAATTTCTAGCTTGTGATTCCCTTCAACTTGCTCTGGAATATAATCTTCCTGACCTTTCTTTTGTCGGAAACGCACAATTACATATAAGAAAATAATAGTAACTACTAGTACTACTCCTACCATGATTGCACTCGCCAGTAGAAGTAAATCATATTGCATTTTTGCTACTTCTCCTTGCGGAATTAAAGTAGATTGAAAGGCTTTACCGCATCCCCCTAACAGTAAAGCCAGCAGTGAAACGAACGAAAGCAGTCGCCACTGTTTCTTCATACAAACAACCCCCACTTTCCTTGTGAATTAGATTGTACTTTATAGTTAAGTAAAGTAAATCTCAACGTAAAGAAATCCAATTATGTCGTTGTCTTAGAAGAATGTAACTACAATCATTGATACAAATAAGATTGTTAAATAATTTAGGGAATAAACAAACATTTGCACGGACCATTTGATGTCATCTTTCTTACGGAAGCCATAAAATCCTAAAACGATCCATCCGATGTTAAGCAGTGTTGCAATTACCATAAATGTTATCCCTAGTCCACTCATATAAAATGGTAGTGGTAATAAACATACTGTCCAAATCATAATTTGGCGTTTCGTAATTTCAAATCCATGAACTACAGGAAGCATTGGAATTCCTGCATTTCGATATTCATCAACACGTTTCATTGCTAATGCAAGGAAATGTGGGATTTGCCAAATAAACATAATTAAAAATAACATCCAAGCAATTGGATGGCCTAAAGATGGATCGATTGCTGCCCATCCAATTAAAGGAGGAACTGCACCAGATATACTACCTACAACAGTATTTAGTGTATACTTTCTCTTTGTCCATAAACTATATAGAACAACATATGTGAAAGCACCAATAAATCCCATTAAGACTGCCATTGGTGTTGTTAATAATAAAAATACAAAACCAAGAAGTAATATGACTAGTCCAAATGTAAGTGCAAATCCTGGTTTATACTTTCCAGTAACCGTTGGACGGGTCTTTGTTCTTTCCATTAATGGATCGATGTCTCGATCAATGTAGTTGTTTAAACAACATACCCCTGCCATAACTAATCCAGAACCAACGATTGTAAAGAATAACTTATCCAGATTGTCCATTACACTTAATCCATTAAAGTGTAATGCCAACCAAAATCCTGTAAATACAGTAAGTGTATTTGAGTTTACAATCCCCATTTTAACGAGTGCTTTTAAATCTTGTAACCGAGTTGTTTCCGGTACACTTGTAACAGCGGACTCATCATGCAGCTCACTTGTTGCATGGTTCATCACTCTAACCCCCTCTTAAAACTTTCATCTTTCTTTTTGCGCATATTTCAAATGAAATAATTCGCTTCTATATAGCAATATTATTACAGTAGAAACATTGTTAACCCATTCTACTACTAATCTACGCCCATACTCCAATATATTAAATCATATTTCCCGAACATTTTGTGAAGAAAACATGAACTTTTTGTGTCGAATAAAAAAAACTTCATTCTGACTTGTCCTTATCATAACATGATGTTACCTTCTATAATAAACTATTTTGTCTTATTTAACACGTATTCTCCCCATTTCTTTTCAAAATAGCCTATTTTTCACCTAAAATTTTCCTTATGAACCCTGTTTTTACACCTATTTTCTCCCCCTTTCCTTCCCCCTCCATTTCTTTGCTATTTTATTATTTTTTATATATCATAGGAACTAGCGCGTTTTATTCTATACATAATGGAATGAAAATATTTCGCAATAACTTCATAGCAGAAAGATGGTGAAAGAGATTGCAACGCTTTATTAAATGGTTAGCAGTCATTACAAGCCTTGATTTATTAATAGTTTTATTAGGAGGCGCTTTAGTTACAAAAACAGGTTCTGGTCAAGGTTGTGGTAAATCATGGCCACTTTGTAACGGTGAATTTGTTCCATCTAATTTATCAATGGAAACTATTATTGAACTTAGCCACCGATTAACATCCGGATCAGCTGGAATTCTTGTCACTCTCCTTTGTATTTTGTCCTGGAAATATTATAAACATGTGCGTGAAACAAAAACGTTAGCAATTTTATCCTTCGTATTTTTAGTTGCACAAGCATTAATGGGAGCAGCAGCAGTTGTTTGGGGCCAAATGCCAGCTGTACTTGCTATCCACTTCGGTATTTCCTTAATTTCATTTGCTTCTGTCATTTTATTAACGTGTCTTATCTTTGAAATTGACCAAAAATTTGATGCACGTTCACTTATTATGGACAAAAAAATGAAATTTCATATTTATGGTGTAACAATTTACAGTTATATCGTCGTCTACACAGGTGCTTTAGTACGTCACGAACGAGCTAGCTTAGCCTGTCCAGACTTTCCTTTATGTAGCAAAAACAGACCTATGCCAACTCAACTACATGAATGGGTTCAAATGGGCCATAGAGTTGCAGCGATGTTAATTTTCGCTTGGATACTATACGCGATGATTCTCGCTATTCGCCATTACAAACAGCAACCTGTCGTATATTGGGGATGGATCATTTCATTTATCCTTGTTACACTTCAAGCTGTAGTAGGAGTTTTAGTTGTATTTACAAACGCTAGTTTAGCAATGGCATTGTTACATTCTCTATTCATTTCTTGCTTGTTTGCCGTACTATGCTATTTAGTTATGTTAGGAACAAGAAGTAAAGTGAATGCAAAAGAAGCCGAATTAACTTCTAAACAAACAAAATAATTTAAAACTAAAATCCCTTGCCAATTCGGCAAGGGATTTTTTGCAATAAAAAAAGAGCTGTATTTTACACAGCTCTTTTTTTATTTTAGTGATCTAATTCAATAAGTAAATCACCCGTTTGAATCGCATCACCATCGTTAACATATACTTTCTTCACTTTACCATTGAACGGCGCTTGAACTGTCGTTTCCATTTTCATCGCTTCTGTAATTGCCATAGAATCGCCTTTTTTCACTTCATCGCCTTCTTTTACAACTACTTTAATTACCGTTCCTGGCATCGTTGCACTAATATGATTTGGATTCTCACGGTTTCCTTTCACACGTTGTGCAACTGTTGCTTTTACACTCTCGTCTTTCACGATAATTTCACGTGGTTGACCGTTAAATTCCAAGTAAAGGACACGATTTCCATCCGGCTGAGGTTCTCCAATTGATACTAGTTTAACCATCAATGTTTTACCCTGTTCAATTTCTACATCAATTTCTTCACCTAGTCTCATACCATAGAAGAACGTCGGTGTATCAAGTACAGATACATTTCCATAAAGCTCAGCAACTTTTTCATAATCCATAAATACTTTTGGATATAAAGCATATGCAACTACATCAAAAATCGTTACTTCGCGTCCAAGTTTATGGAATAATTCTTCTTTTAACGCTTCGAAATCTACTGGCTCTAGTAATTCACCTGGTCTTACTGTTAATGGCTCTTTCCCTTTTAAAATAATCTTTTGTAATTCTTTCGGGAAACCACCGTACGGTTGACCTAAATCACCAGAGAACATTTCAACAACAGATCCTGGGAAGTCCATAGCATGTCCACGCTCTAAAACATCTTGTTCTGTCAGATGGTTTTGAACCATAAATAATGCCATATCACCAACAACTTTTGATGATGGCGTTACTTTTACAATATCTCCAAACATGTCATTCACACGGCGGTACATTACTTTCACTTCATCGAAGCGATCTCCTAAACCAACCGCCTTCGCTTGTTGCTGAAGATTACTATACTGCCCACCCGGCATTTCATGCATATATACCTCTGTATGAGGCGCATTCATACCACTTTCAAACGGTGCATAGTATTTGCGTACATCTTCCCAATAATGAGATAGTTTTTCTAAAGAATCTATATTAACATCTGGTTGTCTTTCGTTTCCACCTAATGCATAGTATAGCGTGTTCGCACTTGGTTGTGACGTTTGACCAGCCATAGAACTCACTGCTACATCGACGATATCAACACCCGCTTCAATTGCCTTCGTATACGTTAATATACCATTTCCACTCGTATCGTGCGTATGCAGGTGAATCGGAATCGACACTGTCTCTTTTAATGCAGAAACTAAATCATATGCTGCATTTGGTTTTAATAAGCCCGCCATATCTTTAATACCTAAAATGTGAGCTCCTGATGCTTCTAACTCTTTTGCTAAATTTTTATAGTAATTTAAATCATATTTACTACGCAGTGGATCATGGATATCCCCTGTGTAGCACATTGTTGCTTCTGCAATTTTACCAGTGTCTCGTACAGCGTCAATTGCAACTCTCATGCCTTCCACCCAGTTTAAGCTATCAAAAATACGGAATACATCAATGCCTGCTTGAGCAGAACATTCCACAAATTTTTGAATTAAATTATCTGGATAGTTTTTGTATCCAACTGCGTTTGAAGAACGAAGTAACATTTGGAATAAAACGTTCGGCATTTTTTCACGAAGATCTAGTAATCGTTCCCATGGATCTTCTTTTAAGAAACGATACGCAACATCAAACGTTGCACCGCCCCACATTTCCGCTGAGAATAGGTTCGGTAACATTCTCGCTGTTGGCTCCGCAATTTGATGTAAATCTTTTGTACGAATACGAGTTGCAAGTAATGACTGGTGTGCATCACGGAATGTTGTATCCGTTAAAAGTACACGTTTTTGATCCTGTACCCATTTTACTAATCCGTCTGCTCCACGCTCGTCCAAAATTTGTTTCGTTCCATTTTGGATTGGCTCTGAATGTTTTAAACATGGAATACGAGCATCTGGGAATATTGGTTTTTCTTTTTTACCTACTCCTGGGAAACCATTTACTGTTACTGTACCAATGTAATTTAACATTTTCGTTCCACGGTCTTTACGTTTCGGGAACAAGAACAATTCAGGTGACGCATCGATAAATGAAGTATCATATTCTCCTGATAAGAAGTTTTTATGTTTTACTACATTCTCTAGGAATGGAATATTTGTTTTAATACCACGAATACGGAATTCTTTTAAGTTACGTTCCATTTTTGCAGCAGCTTGCTCAAAAGTAAGTGCCCAAGTTGTAACTTTTACAAGTAAAGAATCGTAGTACGGTGTAATAACTGCACCTTGGAAGCTATTTCCTGTATCAAGACGTACACCAAAACCACCGCCTGATCGATACGCCATAATTTTTCCTGTATCCGGCATAAAATTATTTAGCGGATCTTCAGTTGTTACACGAGATTGAATTGCAAATCCATGTACAACTACTTCCTCTTGCTTCGGAACACCTACCATTTTGCTATGTAATGAATGTCCATCAGCTATTAAAATTTGTGATTGAACAATATCTACTCCCGTAATCATTTCTGTAATCGTATGTTCTACTTGAACACGTGGATTTACTTCAATAAAGTAAAACTCATCATCTTTTACAAGGAATTCTACTGTTCCTGCATTTAAATAATTTACATTTTTCGTTAACTTCACAGCAGCATCACAAATACGCTGACGCAGATCATCTGAAAGTGATACACTCGGTGCAATTTCTACAACTTTTTGATGACGACGTTGTACAGAACAGTCACGCTCGTATAAATGAACAACATTGCCTTCTTCATCTGCTAAAATTTGTACTTCTATATGTTTAGGTTTTTCAACGAATTTTTCGACGTAAACTTCATCATTACCAAAGGCTGCTTTTGCTTCTGATTTCGCTCGATTATATGATTCTCCTAATTCCTCACTAGTACGCACAATACGCATACCACGACCGCCACCCCCAAGGGATGCTTTAATAATAATCGGGTAATCATACTTTTCAGCAAATTTTTCGACTTCTTCTAATGAATTTACTGGACCATCACTACCAGGTATAACTGGAATTTGTGCTAGCTGCGCTTGTGTTCTTGCTTTCACTTTATCTCCAAACATATCTAAATGCTTACTTTTCGGACCGATAAAGATAATTCCTTCTTCTTCACAACGTTTAGCGAATTGAATATTTTCTGACAAGAAACCATATCCAGGGTGGATTGCATCTACATGATTACTTTTTGCAATCTCAATAATGCCTTCAATATCTAGATAAGCATCAATTGGTTTTTTTCCTTCCCCAACTAAATAGGACTCATCGGCTTTATAGCGATGATAAGAACCACTATCCTCTTTAGAATAGATTGCAACTGTTTTTAATCCAAGTTCCGAACAAGCTCGAAACACACGAATTGCAATCTCTCCACGGTTAGCTACCAATACTTTTTGAATACGTTGCAGCTTTGTCATGATTTTCCCCCTCTACTTTCCTACCACTCTAGAGATAAAATATATACACACCTTAAAAAGCGTGAAGTTCTTCACTTTCCACATTATATTATACTTAGAAAGCTTCACTTTATTTTTATCCATCATACCTTATTTTTTAACAAATGATAAGTTTTCTGTGCAATTTGTTTCACAAAAATAGTATAGCATACCTCTTCCTTTTCTAACAACTTAATTGTATATCACATTAAACTAAATGTGATATATTGTTTAACCAAAAGATATATTAATACATCACATTTAAAACTACTTAAAAATAAAAACACATCATGCTCTAAAGCACAATGTGTTTTTATTTTACAACTACAAGATGTGGTCCATTTTGTTCTTTTTCTTTCATTAATCCATTCTGTTGTTTCTCTTGTCGTTTCACGTGACTAGCAATATTGAGTAGTATCCCCATCGCAAGTAGATTAGCTAATAAAGAACTACCACCGTAACTGACAAACGGTAATGGTACTCCGGTAAGTGGTATTACTCCAGACATACCACCAACATTAATAAACGTTTGAACTCCAAACAAGCTTGCAATTCCGATAGCTATTAAACTTCCAAATGGATCTGTACACTTTTGTGCGACTCTAAATGATCGAATAATTATAAGCAATAAACAAATCAAAATGATTGCTACGCCTATAAAACCAAGTTCTTCCGATATAATTGCCATAATAAAATCCGTTTGTGGTTCTGGTAAATAACCATACTTTTGCACACTATTTCCTAATCCCCTACCATTAAGCCCTCCAGAAGCAATTCCAATAAATGAATTCACCAATTGGAATCCATCCTTTTGAGGATCATTAAACGGATCAAGGAAAACAGAAAAACGTGCCTTTTGATATGGATTTAATGCATAATTGCCAAGAAGATATAGTGCCGGAATCCATACTATAGAAGTTAAAGCAATTCGTTTAATCCATAAGTTAACCTGTACTCCCGAACAAAGGAACATAATTCCTACTGTTCCTGCAATTAACAAATCAGTACCTAAATCATTTTGCTTTAATATTAAAAACATGATTATACCAACACCAATGAGTACTGGACCTGACCCTTTGAAAACAGGTGTATTCGTTTCTTGTCTTTTCGCAAAAAAATGAGCTAATATGAGGATAACCGTTATCTTTACAAATTCCGCAGGCTGTATTCCAAATATCCATCCGTTTGCACCGTTTACTGACTTAGTGAAAAAGGCAGCTGCAGCTAATAAAGCAACACTAGCACCGTAACTCCCCAACAAAAAAATTCGTTTTCTCCAAACTTTATATGGGATAGTAGCAATAATTATTAATACTATTGTCCCAACAACTAAAGTAATTAATTGTCTTTTAAAAAAGAAATTTGCTGGTTTATCAAATCGCGAAATCGCAACAATGGAACTAGAACTATATACCATTATTACTCCCAGCACACATAAGATAACAAGAGGAAGTAACAATGAATAATCCATTGATTTCCATACTTTTTTCATTTCATTTCCTCTTTCTGTTTCAATTTAACTATTGTTGTATTCCATATGTACATTGATTCTTCCTGCTTTATTATACAAATAAAAAGCTCAAACTAATTTAGTTTGAGCCCCCTTATTTGAACCCGTTATTGTTGTTTGTTTGTAAATGCTTCATGAAGTGCAGATAACTCACGTTCGAGCTCACCTAACATTGCTTTCCCTTGTTCTTCTGCAATAAGACCAAGGCGAACTGCAAAATCGACCTCGCGGGATAGTCCAAACATTTGTGTGTCTAACACTTCTTCATATAATGGACATTGCGGCATTGTAAGATGGTCCATTTGCACCTTAATAAGTCTTAAAATCTTCTCTGCATCCGCTTGTAGAAGGGCTAGTGCCTTTTCCTGATGATTTGCTACTGTCTCAGACGCCAAATTGATTCCCTCCGTTTCCGTCCTACTCTCCTCTATCCTATCTATTAATATTAGCGATAGTTTTAATAAATTGCAATAGAAACATTTTTTGTGACAACAGTGTCTAATACTATTATACTGAAAAGTGGGAGTATAACACAAATGGGGGAACAACAATGAGCGAAATTTTATTTATTAACGGAAAAGTACGTTTTCCAATCACTATTGATCCAACTGTTTGGATCTTTGATGATCGAAAAGTAGATTTGACAACTTACTTTGATGAAACTAGAGAAAACACGTCTGAACTAGAAACTTATTTAAAAAACACTTCAGAACATTGGGATCGCGAAATCCGTGATGGTGCCGCTTTTCCTCCAATACAACAAAGTGTGAAGAAATATAAAAAAGAACAGCTGATTACTGGAACATTTGGTATACCATTTCATCCATTCCTTGCTAACGCTGAAATTTTAGAGGACGCTACGCAAGTTGAAATTGAAACGGTAGATCATACAATGACACTTCCATTAGAAACTGTCAAAAATGCTATACTAGGCTTTTCAAAAGAAGGAAAACCATTAAAAGAAGACGGGCCTGTTCATCTCTATTTCAACGATGGATCTAATCAACAAAATCCAATCCGTAACATCCGTAAATTTACAATTATTTAAAGAAAAGGAGTGAGCTTAAGCTCACTCCTTTTTACAATAAATCTGCTGCTAGTTGAGCTAAATTAGATCGCTCCCCTTTAACAAACTTCACATGACCACTAATACGCTGTTCTTTAAACTTCTCTACAACATACGTTAAGCCATTATTATATTCATCTAAATATGGGTGATCAATTTGCTGAGGATCTCCCATCAATACAATCTTACTCTTTTCCCCTACCCTAGTTAATATCGTCTTCACTTCATGCTTTGTTAAATTTTGTGCTTCGTCAATGATAATGAACTGATCTGGAATACTTCTCCCGCGTATATAAGTAAGGGCTTCTACTTCAATCGAACCCATTCCAGCTAAAATAGCATCTAACTCTCCTGGCTTTTTCGTATTAAATAAATACTCTAGGTTATCAAAAATTGGCTGCATCCATGGTCTTAATTTTTCTTCTTTTTCTCCTGGTAAATAACCGATATCTTTTCCGACTGGAACAATTGGTCTTGCCACAAGTAATTTTTTATATAACCCTAAGTCTTCTGTTTGCATAAGTCCCGAAGCTAACGCAAGTAACGTTTTTCCTGTGCCGGCTTTCCCCGTTAACGTTACAAGCGGAATATCTTCACGAAGCAACAATTCTAATCCCATAATTTGCTGCACGTTTCGTGGTCGTATCCCCCACACTTGTTCATTGTGAAAAATAAGTTTCTTTACCTTCTTCCCTAAGTGATCCACAATGCCAAGCGCAGAACTAGAGCCCCCTAATGCATCTTTCATTACTACAAATTGATTTGGGTAAAAAGGATGATTCGCAATTTCAGATAGAGGCAATTCACCTTTCTCATAAAAATAATCCAATTGTTCTTTTGATATATATCCTTCTAAAAAACCAGAATATATATTTTCTACTTCAATTACGCGATCACTTAAATAATCTTCAGCCTTCAAACCAATTGCATCAGCTTTTACCCTTACGAGTACATCTTTACTTACTAAAATAACAGACTTCCCGTCCTCTTTTTCCTGTTCTTCTAAAGATAGATTTTTTGCTACAGCTAAAATTCGATTATCATTTGTTTTTTCTACAAAAATATCTTGTAGTTGCACAAATGAACGATGGTTCAATTCAATACGAAATGTTCCGCCGTTTTCTAGCGGGATACTTTCATGCAGCTTTCCTATTTCACGAAATTTATCTATTAACTTAGATACATAACGAGCGTTTCTTCCTACTTCATCCATATAACGTTTTTTCGAATCAACCTCTTCTAATACAACTGCTGGAATCACTACTTCATTGGTTTCAAATGAAAAAATAGATAAAGGATCCTGCAAAAGTACATTCGTATCTAACACATAAATTTTATCCAACCTGTTACCCCCTGACTCCACTTTTAAATTTGTAGAACAAGGGTTTCATCCATAAAATATGGACGAACCATTGTTATAATTATATGTACCGTGTAAACGAGGTAGAATCGAAAATCATAGTCATTAAACCTTTTATTTATTCTTTATTCATTTCTATTCAATATATTACTTTTTATTATAATTATTAACGTTAAATCACAATAACCGACTACAAAAGTGAATAAACGAATTTCTTATTTAGCATCTTTATAATTCTCTTATCCCTACTAACACTTCGTTATCCAGCTTTTTCGCTGCCCGAAGATCATATGTTTTTTCATATGTTGGTTCAATTGCAAGTTTCGCTCCATAAAACATAACATCACGCACTTCTTGCACCTTTACTTCTATTACAGTTAATTTTAGAGAAATACCTTCCATTCTATCTGTCAAAATTTCACCTGCACCACTTATAGAAAATACGGATTCATTCGCCATTATAGTCAATACCACACCTGTATTATGACGTATATTTTCCACAATACGTGAACGTTGATTTACTGCAAATCGAATACTAGTTTCACTCACTGCATACACCCAAGAAATAGCACTTACGTTAGGAACTTGTTTTTCGAAATCTGTCGTTGCTATCATAACAATACACTCTTTACGCAACGTTTGTACTAAATCCTCTGTTAAGGTAGGCTCTACTACATTCGCCATATTTTCACCTCCAAATATACTTGGTATATCCTTATCATAACTTATTTTTTGAATTGCGAAAATATTATTTTTTCCCACTATTATTCAAAAACATTATACTTCCATGATATACTTATACTGATAGAATTCGTATTGAGGTGACGAAATGAGAGTCAAATGTATGATTTGTGATAAAAAAGATATGTTAGATGATGAAAATCCTATGGCAAAAAAACTGCGTAATCGCCCTATTCATACATATATGTGCATGGAATGTTCGGAACGAATTGCAGAGCGTACAATGGAACGTCATGCAAGTGGTAATTTCCGATTATATCGTGATAAAAAAATCGAAGATGATTGGTAAAATGTAAATAAGTCCTTACTCATATAGATAAGGACTTATTTATATTTTTCTGGTTCACGATTCATCTGATCCAAAAAACAATCAATGGCTTCTAACGGAAACCTTGCAGATTTCTGTTCTCCATTTATTTCATATGTAATTAAATACATTTCCTCGTTCTTTTCGACTTCCACATTTCTTAATTTATGTTCTTCATATACCATATTTTGAAATAACAAATATGTTTCTTTTGCAGCACTATCATCTGGACGTGCTTCCGCAACTGTTTTAATTGTTAACCAATTATATAGTACATCTTGTACTGAACGCATGAAAACTCCCCTTTCTTATCCTGCTTTTTGTTGTTTCGCTTGACGCAAACGCAGTCTATAAATTCCAAGTACAATTGCCGCTACAACAAGTCCTTCTCCAACAGGTAAAAACACAGCAAAAAAGGTTAATACTGTGCATCCAATTGCTAATGATATGTATATCACAATATTTTTTAGTACAGACAACTTTCTAGCAAACCCTAAATTATAAACGAGAGCACTTAATATAATAATCGTCCCATAAAGTAACCACATTCCTAACTCTGGATTTTCATCTACCTTACACAATTTTGCAAAAAAAGACATCCTTTCTAACACACTCTTCCCCCCCTAGCAGTAAAATGCAATTTTCTTTATACACTTAATACAAGAGTAACTCGCAAAAAAAATACTGTCCACAAAAAAGAGTAAATATTCTAAAAAATAAACAAAATAAAAAAACAACGCCCTTTATAAAGGGCGTTGTTTTTTTATTTTTACGCTTCAACAGATTTCTTTTTCTTAGCAGCTCTTTCGCGCTCACTCTTATCAAGAATCTTTTTACGTAGACGAATTGATTCTGGAGTTACTTCACAGAACTCGTCATCGTTTAAGTACTCTAATGATTCTTCTAAAGTCATTAGGCGTGGTTTCTTCATTGTTGAAGTTTGATCTTTCGTCGCAGAACGAATGTTAGTTTGTTGTTTCATTTTCACAACGTTAACTGTTAAGTCGTTCTCACGAGTGTGTTCTCCGACAATCATACCAGCATATACTTCTGTACCTGGTTCAACGAAGATTACACCACGGTCTTCAACTTGCATAATACCGTATTGTGATGCTTTTCCTGTTTCAAGTGAAACTAGAACACCTTGGCGACGTCCACCAACTTGTCCAGCGTGTACTGGTTGGTAGCAATCGAATGTATGGTTTAAAATACCGTAACCACGAGTTAATGTTAAGAATTCTGTTGTGTAACCAATTAAACCACGTGCTGGAACCATGAAAGTAAGGCGAACTTGACCGTTTCCGTTATTCACCATATCTAACATTTCACCTTTACGTGCACCCATAGATTCCATAATAGAACCAGTGTATTCTTCAGGTACATCGATTTGTACGCGCTCTACAGGCTCACATCTTACGCCATCAACTTCTTTAATGATTACTTCTGGCTTAGATACTTGTAATTCATAACCTTCACGACGCATGTTTTCAATTAAGATAGATAAATGTAGTTCCCCACGTCCAGATACGATCCACGCATCAGGAGAATCTGTATTATCTACACGTAAACTTACATCTGTTTCTAATTGTGAACGAAGACGCTCTTCAATTTTACGAGATGTAATGTATTTACCTTCACGACCTGCAAATGGGCTGTTATTTACAAGGAACGTCATTTGTAGTGTTGGCTCATCAATACGTAATAATGGTAACGCATCTTGATGTTCAACTGGACATACTGTTTCACCTACGTTAATGTCTTCCATACCAGAAACGGCTACTAAGTCCCCTGCTTTTGCTTCTTCAATTTCTTGACGTTTTAATCCCATGTAACCGAATAATTTCGTTACGCGGAATTGCTTCACGCTTCCGTCTACTTTCATTAAAGCAACTTGTTGTCCAACCTTCATTGTACCGCGGAATACGCGACCAACTCCAATACGTCCAACGTAGTCGTTGTAATCAAGAAGTGCTACTTGGAATTGAAGTGGCTCTTCGCTGTTATCAATTGGTGCTGGAATATGTTCGATAATTGTATCGAATAATGATTTCATATTCTCTTCTTGATTTGCTG
This sequence comes from Bacillus sp. PK3-067, assembly GCF_056738645.1. Taxonomy (NCBI): domain Bacteria; kingdom Bacillati; phylum Bacillota; class Bacilli; order Caryophanales; family Bacillaceae; genus Bacillus; species Bacillus sp. PK3-067. The sequence goes on from NZ_CP096490.1 coordinate 3,996,016, forward strand.
GATTTGAATCTAAGCTTGCTGTTCCGTTCATTGCTGATGCAAATACAACTGGGAACTCTAATTGATCTTCGTTTGCACCAAGCTCAATGAATAAGTCGATTACTTCATCAACTACTTCATCTGGACGAGCGAAGTCACGGTCAATTTTGTTTACAACTACGATTGGAGTTAAGTTTTGCTCAAGAGCTTTCTTTAAAACAAATCGTGTTTGTGGCATACAACCTTCATATGCATCAACAACAAGTAAAACACCATCAACCATTTTCATGATACGTTCTACTTCTCCACCGAAGTCAGCGTGACCAGGTGTATCTAAAATGTTAATTCTTTTATCTTCATAGTGAATCGCTGTATTTTTCGCTAAAATTGTAATACCGCGTTCTCTTTCTAGATCATTTGAATCCATTGCGCGTTCTTCAACGTGTTCGTTCGCACGGAAAGTCCCCGCTTGACGTAATAACTGGTCAACAAGTGTTGTTTTACCATGGTCAACGTGGGCAATAATTGCTATATTACGTAAATCTTGTCGTTTTTTCAACATGTCCAACTCCTAATGTCTTTTTAATCCTTCTCTATTATAAGAGCGAAGGGGATACAATAGCAATTAAAATAAAAGCAAGAATGAAAATATAGTTGTATTCTTACTTTTGTGAAAGTAAAATGAGATTGGAGGGTGAAGAAATGGAACACATTCAATATCGCTTTTTATTAACTGCAATTATCGGTGTTATTTTCTTAATCGGTATCGGCATTATGATTGCTGAAAATAGTCCAATCGGTATTATTATTTGCATTATCGGCACATTTGTTACAGTTGGATACGGTTTTGTAACAAAAAGAAAAATGCGCAAATCACAATAACGCTAAAAAGTAAGAAGCTTATACACAGCCTCTTACTTTTTTTGTTGCTCTCATATAAACGATAACACTTCTTCATACACTCCTGGTTTTGCAACTAACACACTGCTCTTCTCTATGATAGAAAGTGGCGCTCCAGAGAATGTCGTCACCTTACCTCCAACTTCTTCTACAATTATCTGCCCTCCGCCAAAATCCCATGGTGATAATCTCGGCGTTACATATGCATCTATTCTTCCTGTTGCAACGTATACCATCTCTAATGCTGCACAGCCATATGACCTTGTGCCCCTTGCTTTCTTAACAAGTGCCATCATACTTTCCATATTAAGCAATGGATTATCTGTAAGCCATATCGCATTTAAAGCTACAATACCTTGCTCTACAGTTCCTTTTTCCAATGGAGGAATTGATATACCATTACAAAAAGCTCCAGATCCCTTGACTGCATGATATAGTTCATCATGCACTGGATCATATATAAGTCCAATCTTTCCGATACCGTTCTCATAAATCCCAATTGAAATCGCAAAATTTCTTTTTTGATGAACAAAGTTCATCGTGCCGTCAATTGGATCAATTAACCAAACAACCCCGTCAGAAGACGTTATCTCGTCTCCATAACCCTCTTCTCCTAAAATATTATGATTCGGGAATGTTTCTTTAATTTTCCCAATTAAAAACTGTTCTATCTCTCGGTCCATATTTGTAACTAAGTCAGCTGCATTTGATTTTGTTTCTATAATAAGTGCTTTTTTCATTGATGCCATTAAATGCTCTCCTGCATCCCGAATCCACCGTTTGGCGTGTGCATCGATGTCTTTCCATACTTCTTGCATGTTTAAACACTCCGATCTATACTGTTCACAGAAAAAACGAACCCTTTATAAGGTTCGCACCAACTAATTTTTTATACATATACTATTATTACGCTTCTAAACGAATCATTTCAAGTCTTAACACTTCTAACTTTTGTACACACTCTTCTTTTTTCTGGTTATCATCTTCCATCATCGCATCATATAAAGTTGCTAATTCATAATCTAGCTCCAAACGTAGCACCGGTATTCTCTTTTCAGCATCTGTTCTCTTTAACGCATTAATCACCTGTCTCATATTATTTGCCTCCTCCCAATATTCGTCTGCCCTCGGACTAGAATTAATTCAATTTTCTGATTTTTTGTTTTATACTATACTATGTTGGATAAATCATCTATGCAACAAAATTATATTTTTTTATTTAAATTTTTTTGTGCTGTTTTTTTTATGAATAGTACAAGCTATGCTAAAATAAAAGCAAAATAGGAGTTGGAGGAACAATCATGACAATACAAACATTCAAATCAACTGATTTTGATGTCTTTACAGTTGATGGTCTCGAAGAACGAATGAGTGCAATTAAAACGAACATTCATCCTAAGCTAGAAGCTTTAGGGGAACAATTTGCAGAATACTTATCCAAACAAACTGATGAGAACTTTTTTTATCATGTTGCAAAACACGCACGCCGCAAAGTCAATCCACCAAACGATACTTGGGTTGCTTTTTCAACAAATAAACGAGGATATAAAATGCTACCGCATTTCCAAATCGGCTTATGGGGTACTCATGCCTTCATATACTTTGGTTTAATCTATGAGTGTCCACAAAAAGTTGAGACGGCTCATGCCTTCTTAGAACATTTAAATGATTTAAAAACAAATATTCCAAATGACTTCGTTTGGTCCATTGACCATACTAAACCAAGTGTGAAATTACATAAAACACTTGAAACCGAAGACTTACAAAAGATGATTGAACGATTAGCTACTGTAAAAAAAGCAGAATTATTAGTTGGTATTCATATATCACCAGAGGAGTTTTCAGCAATGACCAACGAACAATTCCTTGCTAAGATTGAATCTACGATGCAATCACTCCTTCCTTTATATGCACTTTGTAATCGATAGTAGAAAACGGACAATTTATATTGTCCGTTTTTAGTTGTTATCACATTATATCACTTCAGTTTTTATTTTTCAAAATATTTTTTACATTTTTACAAGCTTTTGTTCTTCGACTTCTTTTGCCCTTTGAATAGCACGATATATAGAGTATCCACTTACCTCTTGAAATTCTTTATCAATTTTCTTTTCTTCTGCTTTCGATGGAACAATCTCTTTAAAACGACGATATAAACCCATTAACTCTTCTCTTATAATTCCTTTTTCATAAGCTTTCTCAATCGCTTCATAAAACTTCACCATTGTAACCATTTCCTCATTTGACCAATCATAATCTAACGGATATTGATATTCCATTTTGCACCTCATTTATCATTTCTTCTTGTTTCATTATGCTATCTTAAAGAGAATATTTTATTCTTCATTATAGCCACTCTGCATTATACACTATTTATTCATTTTAATGGAATTGTCTTCCTCTATTCATTAGTTGAGGCTAACTATTAAACATACTCACCTTAAAAAGATTTTTTTCTATACATCTATAATTATTGGTGATATAATGCTTTTGTTTTATAGAAAATAAAGTGAAGCTACCATCTCAAAAACGATTTTTTGAATGGCAGAAAAACAAGCCTTATTCTAAAAAGGGCTACACTTTTTTAGAGCAGGATTATATAAAACAAATTACACTAAATATTATGAAGAAGAAGGGGTGTATAGATTGTCCCAATACGAAACACCATTGTTTACCGCTTTAGTTGAGCACAGTAAGCGAAATCCAATTCAATTCCATATTCCTGGTCATAAAAAAGGACAGGGCATGGATCCTACATTTCGCGAATTTATTGGGCATAATGCATTAGCAATTGATTTAATTAATATTGCGCCACTCGATGATTTACATCATCCAAAAGGTATGATTAAAGAAGCACAAGATTTAGCAGCAGCCGCATTCGGTGCAGATCATACTTTCTTTTCTATTCAAGGTACAAGTGGCGCTATTATGACAATGGTGATGAGCGTTTGCGGTCCTGGTGACAAAATCCTAGTACCACGAAACGTGCATAAATCAGTAATGTCAGCTATTATTTTCTCAGGTGCAAAACCGATTTTCATGCATCCTGAAATCGATCCGAAGCTCGGTATTTCTCATGGAATCACAATTCAATCTGTCAAAAAAGCACTTGAAGAGCACTCAGATGCAAAGGGCTTACTTGTTATTAACCCAACGTACTTTGGGTTTGCTGCAGACTTAGAACAGATTGTACAATTAGCACATTCTTATGACATCCCTGTACTAGTCGACGAAGCTCATGGTGTTCATATTCATTTTCACGATGAATTACCTATGTCAGCGATGCAAGCTGGTGCGGATATGGCAGCAACAAGTGTTCACAAATTAGGAGGCTCTTTAACTCAAAGTTCTATTCTTAATGTGAAAGAAGGCTTAGTGAATGTAAAGCATGTCCAATCTATTATTAGCATGCTTACAACCACATCAACTTCTTACATCTTGTTAGCATCCCTTGATGTTGCGAGAAAACGTCTTGCTACAGAAGGAACAGCACTCATAGAACAAACAATACAATTAGCTGAGCATGTTCGTGATGCTATAAATTCTATTGAGCATCTTTACTGTCCTGGAAAAGAAATGTTAGGTACAGATGCTACCTTTAACTATGATCCTACAAAGATAATTGTATCTGTAAAAGATTTAGGTATTACCGGCCACCAAGCTGAAGTATGGCTTAGAGAGCAATATAACATTGAAGTAGAACTCTCAGATCTATACAACATACTATGTCTTATCACTTTGGGAGATACAGAAAGTGATACAAATACACTTATTGCAGCATTACAAGATTTAGCAGCAACATTTAGAAATAGGGCAGATAAAGGTGTTCAAGTACAAGTAGAGATTCCAGAAATTCCAGTGCTAGCACTTTCTCCTCGAGATGCTTTTTATTCGGAAACAGAAGTCATTCCATTTGAAAATGCAGCGGGGCGTATTATAGCTGATTTTGTTATGGTTTATCCGCCAGGGATTCCAATCTTTACTCCGGGGGAAATTATTACACAAGAAAACTTAGAGTATATTCGTAAAAACTTAGAAGCAGGTTTACCTGTACAAGGTCCTGAAGATATGACATTACAAACATTACGTGTTATTAAAGAGTACAAGCCTATCAGTTGATAGGCTTTTTTTTCACCTTTTTTCCTTTTCTTCATACGATACTTAAGAATGTAACGTATAGGTGGGGATACTATTATGATTGTAATAGGCCGTTCTATTGTACATCCTTATATTACAAATGAATACGAGCCATTTGCAGCAGAGAAACAACAAATTTTATCAATAATGGCAGGAAATCAAGAAGTTTATTCCTTCCGAACAGCTGATGAACTCAGCTTTGATCTCAATTTACGAGTTAATATTATTATCTCTGCACTAGAGCTTTTTCAAAGTGGATTTCAGTTTCGTACATTTCAGCAATCCTTTTGCAACCCCCAGTATTGGAAAAGAACGTCTCTTGGAGGATTCGAGCTTCTTCCAAACATACCACCTTCTATTGCCATACAGGATATTTTCAAAAACGGAAAACTATATGGAACTGAATGCGCAACCGCTATGATCATTATTTTTTATAAAGCTTTACTATCATTGTATGAGGAAGAAACTTTCAATCGTCTATTTGCAAACCTTTTACTTTATACATGGGACTACGACCAAGATCTAAGGCTCATAACAAAAAACGGTGGCGATCTTGTTCCAGGTGACCTCGTTTACTTTAAAAACCCACAAGTAAATCCAGCTACGATTGAATGGCAAGGAGAAAATACAATCTATTTAGGAAATTTCTTTTTTTACGGGCATGGCGTAGGTGTAAAAACAAAAGAAGAAATTATTTATTCATTAAATGAACGACGAGTCCCTTACGCTTTTATTTCAGCTTTCTTGACCGATACTATTACCCGTATCGATAGTCGTATAATGAGCCAATACGCTTCTTCTAGTACACCACAGACCTCCATAAGCTTTATTCCGATTAGGGATGATGCAATCGTTGCAACAGTTGGTCATACAACTACAATTTATTAAAAAAGCGCCTACACATGTAGGCGCTTTTTCTTATTATTAAGCTTTTGTATGTTCTTTATGGTCACATTCGCAATGAAATCCACATTTCCCGTATAGTACTGTTGATTTTTCATCTTCAAAATGTCCAATTGTTCCTTCACACACTTGGCATACGATTGTTCCCATTTTCATTTCCCCCTGAGTTTCAATAGTAATCTATTTATTTATCATTAAGCTTTCGCATTATCTTTTCTAGCACAGTCACAATTTGTTCCGCATTTTCCGTAAAGTACCGTCGTTTTCTCATCTTCAAAATGTCCGATTGTTCCTTCACATACTTGGCATACGATTGTTCCCATTTTTCATTTCCCCCTAAGTTTATGGTCCTAAAAACTTTTAGCTGTCCATTTCCTATCAATTATTGGGCTTTTGTATGCTCTGTGTGATCACATCCGCAAGATCCACATTTCCCGTAAAGTACCGTTACTTTCTCATCTTCGAAGTGTGCAATTGTACCTTCACAATCTTGACATACGATTGTTCCCATTTTTCATTTCCCCCTAAGTTTATAATCCCAAAAACTTTTTGTAACCGCTTAACTTTCTGTCTTTATTTTAATATGTTATACTTTTTACGTCAATAGGTTTTTAGTATAACACATTAAATATTTTAAATTTAAATTAGTATGCGATATTCAAATAAAAAACAGCCATATTTATAAGTACGACTGTTTCACATTAATTATTCTTCATATTCCGCATGTAAAGAAGTTGACGGAACTAGAAATTTGAAAAACTGAGCTAACTCCTTTGCTTCCTCTTCTGATCCTAATTTAAAAATCTCCTGTATATATTGAACATTCTCTACATCATCTCGTCCGAGTAAAGTAGACCTTCCTGTTTGCATACAAACAATGAGCGGCTTTCCAAAAAACATATTTGTATAAATAACACCAAAATCATAACGTGTATCATGTGTCATAAACCCTAAAAATCGTACCTTCACACTTTCATGCTCATCATACAATTTTTCAAACATTGGTTTCCACCTTTCTACATCACGTTTCATTAATAGTATATTAAACAAAACATGTAATACTCCTTTTAATTGTCAAAAAATTCAGTAGGATGTAGAATAATAGTATTCTACTAAGTTAGGGGGAACTTATATGCAACACGCCTTTATTACGCTTGTACCGAAATCCAACCAACAATCAGTTTCAATAGATGATATAAAACAACTTTTTCATTATTATAAAACAGTTACTTCTAAAACTGGTGCCCAAATTAATTACACGTATACAAATACCGCTTTTCCTTATGAAATTTTAGATACATCTACAACAACATTAAAACTTCAATCCAATCACGACCGGTATGACTCAATTTATATTGGTGTTGGTATAGAAAATGAACAATCTTTCATCCAAGTTTCTTTACCACCTAATGCAACATTTGGTGACAAAGGGAAAGCAAATGAATTTTGCCGTTTTTTAGCGAAGAAATTAGAAGGAGAGTTACAATTATTTAATGGACGAACAATGTATTTTTATAAACGCTAATTTAAAAAATAGATAATATGATTAAAAATAATATACAATTCGAACATGTAAGAAATAAAGCTTGCTTTCTTACGTGCAATACAAAATATGCTATTACATAGGCTAAATATAGAAATACGAAAAAAAGAATAACTTTATAATGAAACTTATCACCATTCGATAATGTTAATACAGTGGAAAAGCCACTCCATAGTAGTAAATGATAAAATATAACATGTAATATTTTCATGGAACCTTCTCCTTTGACATGCTCTATTTTATTAATATATGGGGGTACGTTTGAATCAATTACATATTATAGGATGATATATATTACCTTTGAAGTAAGTTAAGCCGGAATCATTTGTTAAAGTATTATATATTCATTCGACAAGTACGTTTAAAGACCTTGCAAGTCATTTGATGAAAATAAAAATAGCCCCTCTCTTACAATAAGAGAAGGGCTATTTACATTACTTAAATTATTTTACAATGTGAATTGGCATTCCAAGAGCAACTTCAGCTGCTTCCATTGTGATTTCACCTAATGTTGGGTGAGCATGGATTGTTTGAGCGATATCTTCAGCTGTCATTCCAGCTTCGATAGCTAAACCAATCTCAGAGATAATATCAGAAGCACCTGCACCTGCAACTTGAGCACCTACAAGAAGACCATCTTCTTTACGTGTTACAAGTTGTAAGAAACCGTCAGTGCTGTTTAATGATAATGCACGACCGTTAGCAGCGAATGGGAACTTAGATACAGTTACAGTCATTCCAGCTTCTTCAGCTTGTTTTTTAGTGTAACCAACAGATGCTAATTCTGGATCAGTGAAGCATACTGCAGGAATTCCGATGTAATCGATAGCTGATGCATGGCCACTAATTGCTTCTACAGCTACTTTACCTTCGTAAGAAGCTTTGTGAGCTAATGGTGGTCCAGGAACGATATCACCGATTGCATAGATGTTTGGTACATTTGTACGACATTGCTCATCGATTTCGATGATGCCGCGGTCAGTCATTTTAACTCCAACCTGCTCAAGACCGATTTCTTGAGTGTTTGGACGACGACCTACAGTTACTAATACGTAATCTGCTTCTACAGTTTGGATTTCACCTTTAACTTCAAAGCTAACTTTTACGCCAGTTTCTGTTTCTTCAACGCCTTTAGCCATAGCTTTTGTATGGATATTTACGTTACCTTTTTTCTGTAGAGCACGTTTAACAACAGAGCTCATAGCTTTTTCGAAACCAGCTAAGATTTCATCGCCAGCTTCTACTACAGTAACTTCTGTACCGAAGTTAGCATATGCAGTACCTAATTCCATACCGATGTAACCGCCGCCGATTACAACAAGTTTTTTAGGAATTTCAGGTAAGCTTAAAGCACCTGTAGAGTTGATAACACGTTTAGAGTATTTGAATCCTGGAATTTCGATTGGTGTAGAACCAGTTGCAAGAACAGCATTTTTAAACGTATAAGTTTGAGCTGCATCTTCAGTCATAACGCGTAATGTATTAGCATCTACGAAGTAAGCTTCACCGCGAATGATTTCAACTTTGTTACCTTTAAGAAGGCCTTCAACACCGCCAGTTAATTTCTTAACTACGCCGTTTTTCCATTCTTGAACTTTTGTAAAGTCAACTTTTACGTTTTCTGCAGTAATACCCATGTCATCAGAATGCATTGCATTCTCATAACGATGACCTGCATTGATTAACGCTTTTGAAGGAATACATCCAACGTTTAAGCATACGCCACCAAGGTTAGCTTTTTCAATGATTGCTACCTTTTGACCTAATTGTGCTGCACGAATTGCCGCAACGTATCCACCAGGACCTGCACCAACAACGACTGTATCTAATTCAATTGGGAAATCTCCTACTACCATTGTTATTACGCCTCCATTACTAATAATTGTGGGTCATTCAATAGACGTTTAATTTGGTTTAACGCTTTTTGAGCAGTTGCACCGTCAATTAAACGATGGTCAAAGCTTAGAGATAATGCTAATACTGGAGCTGCAACGATCTCACCGTTTTTCACAACTGGTTTTTCAGCGATACGGCCGATACCAAGGATTGCTACTTCTGGGTGGTTGATAACTGGAGTGAACCATTGTCCACCTGCAGAACCAATGTTTGTAATTGTGCAAGAAGCACCTTTCATTTCAGCTGGAGCTAGACGACCTTCACGTGCTTTACCAGCAAGATCATTGATCTCGTTAGAGATTGTGAAGATAGACTTACGATCTGTATCTTTAACAACTGGTACTAATAGACCTTTGTCTGTATCAGCTGCGATACCGATATTGAAGTAATGTTTATGAACTACTTCTTGAGATGCATCGTCTAAAGAAGTGTTTAACATTGGGTATTCACGTAATGCAGATGTTAAAGCTTTAACAACGTACGGAAGGTAAGTTAATTTAATACCTTTGTCAGCTGCTACTGCTTTGAACTTCTTACGGTGAGCAACAAGTTCTGTTACATCTACTTCGTCCATTAATGTTACGTGAGGAGCTGTGTGTTTAGAGTTAACCATTGCTTTCGCAATCGCTTTACGGATACCACTCATTTTCTCACGAGTTTCTGGATATTCACCAGCTGGGATTGGTTGTGCTTTTGGTGCTTCTTCTTTCGCTGCTGCTGGAGTAGCTTCTACTGCTGCTGGAGCCTCAGTTGCTGCTACAGTTTGTCCACCATTTGCAAATGCATCGATGTCAGCTTTTACGATACGGCCATTCTTACCAGTACCAGCTACTTTATGAATGTCTACACCTTTTTCACGAGCGTATTTACGAACAGATGGCATAGCGATTACGCGCTCATTTACTACTTCTGCAGTTGCTGCTGGAGTAGCTTCCGCTGCTGGAGCTTCTACTGCTGCTTCTTCAGCTTTTGGAGCTTCATCATGATCGTCACCTTTAAATTTAAGGTTTTCGTATCCAGGAGCATCAAATTTAATTAATGTATCTCCTACGATTGCAACTGTTCCTTCTTCTACAAGTACTTCAAGTACTTTACCTTTAACAGGAGAAGGGATTTCTACTACTGCTTTATCATTTTGTACTTCAAGAAGTACATCGTCTTCGTTTACTTCATCGCCTGGTTTAATAAACCATTTTACGATTTCACCTTCGTGGATACCTTCACCGATATCTGGTAGTTTAAATTCAAATGCCACGGAATTCAGCCCCCTGATTCATTTCATTATTATGGAATATGTACAAAAGAAACCAGCATGTGCTGATTTCTTTTGCACATGAAAAGCTAAAAATTAGAAGTTCATTACTTTGTTTACAGCTTCAACAATATCTTTGTGGTTTGGTAACCATACGCTCTCTGCTTGAGAGAATGGGAATACTGTATCAGCAGCTGCAACACGTACAACTGGAGCTTCTAAGTTTAAGATTGCACGGTCGTTAATTTCCGCTACAACGTTAGCTGCAATACCAGCTTGTTTTTGAGCTTCTTGAACTACAACTACGCGACCTGTTTTTTCAACAGAAGCGATGATTGTTTCGATATCTAATGGTTGAACTGTACGTAAGTCAACAACCTCTAAAGAGATACCTTCTTTTTCAAGTTCTTCAGCAGCTTTTAATGCAGCGTGAACCATAGCACCGTAAGCGATAACAGATACATCTGTACCTTCACGTTTGATATCAGCTTTACCTAAATCAATTGTGTAATCACCTTCTGGTACCTCTTGACGGAATGAACGGTACAATTTCATATGCTCTAAGTAGATAACTGGATCGTTGTCACGAATCGCAGAGATTAAAAGACCTTTAGCATCGTATGGAGTAGATGGAATAACAACTTTTAGACCAGGTTGTTGAGCCACTAATCCTTCTAAGCTATCAGCATGAAGTTCAGGAGTATGAACACCACCACCGAATGGAGAACGAACTGTTACTGGAGCAGTCCAACGTCCACCAGAACGGTAACGCATACGAGCTAATTGACCAGAAATTGAATCCATTACTTCATAAACGAAACCGAAGAATTGGATTTCTGGAACTGGACGGAATCCTTCAAGTGCAAGACCAACTGCAAGTCCACCAATACCAGACTCTGCAAGTGGAGTATCCATTACACGATCTTCACCAAATTCAGCTTGTAAACCTTCAGTAGCACGGAATACACCGCCGTTTACACCAACGTCTTCACCAAATACAAGTACGTTAGGGTCATTTTTCATTTCAACGCGTAAAGCATCAGTGATTGCTTGAATCATTGTCATTTGAGCCATGGCTTACTTCGACTCCTTTTCTTTGTAGATTTCATATTGTTCAGCTAAGTTGTAAGGCATTTTTTCGTACATGATTTCCATTAAATCAGTTACTTTTTGTTTTGGAGCTTGGTCAGCCTTAGCAATTGCTTGTTTGATATCTTCTTTTGCTTCTTCGATTACTGTCTCTTCAACTTCTTGAGACCATAGGCCTTTAGCTTCTAAGAACTTACGGAAGCGTACGATTGGGTCTTTTTGTTCCCATTCGTTTTCGATATCTTTTGTACGGTAACGAGTTGGGTCATCACCAGCCATTGTATGTGGACCGTAACGGAATGTTAAAGTCTCGATTAAAGTAGGGCCTTCGCCATTTACTGCGCGCTCACGAGCGAAAGCAGTTGCTGCGTATACAGCTAATGGATCCATACCGTCTACTTGAATTCCGTAAATACCTGCTGCTACTGCTTTTTGTGCTACAGTTTTAGCTGCAGATTGCTTTTCTACTGGAGTAGAGATTGCATAACGGTTGTTTTGAACAACGAAGATTGCTGGAGCTTTGAATGCACCTGCAAAGTTCATACCTTCGTAGAAGTCACCTTGTGAAGCACCACCGTCACCAGTGTAAGTAATTGCAACAGATTTTTTACCACGTAGTTTCATACCTAACGCAACACCAGCAGTTTGGATGATTTGCGCACCGATAATGATCTGTGGAGCTAATGCATTTACATTCTCAGGCATTTGGTTACCCATGAAGTGTCCACGAGAGAATAAGAATGCTTGGTATAATGGTAATCCGTGCCATACTAATTGTGGTACATCACGGTATCCTGGTAAGATGAAGTCTTCTGCTTCAAGTGCGAAATGACTTGCTAATTGAGAAGCTTCTTGTCCAGCTGTAGGTGCGTAGAAACCTAAACGTCCTTGACGGTTTAAAGAAATAGAACGTTGATCTAATACGCGAGTATACACCATACGACGCATTAATTCTTTTAATTGATCATCAGATAATTCAGGCATAGCTGCTTCATTCACAACTTCACCGTTTTCATTTAAAATTTGTAATGTTTCAAATTGAGCTGCGATAGCTTTCATTTGCTCATCAACATTAAATAGGGTCTTTTTTGTTTTAGTACCCATTCCGTTCACCTCTTCCTCTCTTGAACCATATTCTGAAACGCTTTCACTGGCTATTTTCCAGTTTAAAAAGCGCAACGATGTAAACCAACATGTTTGTATGTCGGTTGAGAATAATTTTGTGTACCTAACAATCTGTACTAATGTTTTTTCAGAAACATATTAATACAATCTTGATCACGTTTTTTAGTTTACAACTATTCTAATTACGATGTCAATTACTTTGAATACGTTTTTTTATAAATAATATGCAGGTTTCTACTACACAAACGTGTTTTTATTTTTTACATCTGTATTAGTAAGCATTGACCTACTGTTATATTATTCCCTTTTTCACTTATTTTTTCTCTTAGAATAATATGTAAACGATTTAATTCTCTTTAGTTTTTCTCTCTTCGTAACAAAAATATACAAACTACTCTTCCTTTTTTAGGTAAATACCTATACATTTCTACCCTCTCTTCCATACATTATAGTAACCGCAGTATTAGCGGGAAATGATAAAGGAGGTCATCTCATGTACGGATACTCATATTGCTATCCAACTTGTTCATATCCTTCCTACGGTTATGGCGGTTCTTGTGGCGGGTCTGGACGCGGCTTCGCCTTAATCGTTGTGTTGTTTATTCTTTTAATTATCGTTGGTGCTGCTTGCATTCGCTAATTGTAAAACGAAACAACTATGGAAAGAAAAAGACGGCTTTGCCGTCTTTTTCTGTTTACCACATACATAACTACTCTATAATAGAACGATTTCCAAAATGCCTTCCCTTTCTTGCCGATGACTTTTTCCATCTCCTTTGGTAGACTAAAGAGGAAAGGAGAGATTACATATGCTTACAATGAAAGATGTTATTCGCGAAGGAGATCCTATTTTGCGCAACGTTGCAGAAGAGGTGTCCTTACCGGCAAGCGAAGAAGATACAACTACCTTAAAAGAAATGATTGAATTCGTAATAAATAGCCAAGATCCTGAAATGGCTGAAAAATATAGTTTACGCCCTGGAATCGGATTAGCGGCTCCGCAAATCGGTGTTTCAAAAAAAATGATTGCAGTTCATGTAACCGATGCGGATGGTACATTATATAGCCATGCATTATTCAATCCAAAAATCATTAGCCATTCTGTTGAACGTACATATTTACAGGGTGGTGAAGGCTGTCTATCTGTAGACCGCGAAGTACCTGGTTATGTTCCTCGTTATACAAGAATTACAGTAAAAGCAACTTCTATTAACGGAGAAGAAGTAAAATTACGTTTAAAAGGTTTACCAGCAATCGTATTTCAGCACGAGATTGACCATTTAAATGGCGTTATGTTCTATGACCATATCAATAAAGAAAATCCTTTTGCCGCTCCTGATGATTCCAAACCTCTAGAGCGATAATAATAAAAAGGCGGAAGTTAATCTTCCGCCTTTTTATTATGAAATGGGTTCCATATTCAGTTATAGCAATCCAGCCCACTTTAGTCCATGATATATACCGTCTTCATTAACATCCTTTGTCACATGATTTGCAAGTTTTTTCAAGTCTTCATGGCCATTTCCCATCACAATACCTGTGCCAACGGCTTCGATCATTTCTAAATCATTTAAGCCATCTCCAAATGCATACACTTGATCACGATTAAAACCTAACTTTTCAATGTATTTCTCAATTCCTTTTGCCTTAGAACCACCATTCGGAATGATATCCATTGAATATGCATGCCAACGAATAAAATGAAAATCTGGATAATGATTAATAAACTTTTCCTCTTCATTTACTTCACAAAAAAGTAGTGTTTGATAAATATTACGTTCCTCATAAAAATTAGGCTCATATGCTGGATGCTCAAAGTTTAAGCTTCCAAAGCCTTCTTTCACATAATCATGATATTCCACTGATGCTCTCATATCTTGATGGTCAAGATATACAAGTGGATATCCTTCTTGTTTTGCAAACTGAGTAAACTTATGTAAAGCATCTGGATGTAACGGATTATTAAATATTACCTCATCTTCAAAGACAACATATTGTCCATTAAAACTAACATAATTATGTATATCAAGTTCCTTACGAATATCTTCGAACATAAATGGCGCGCGCCCTGTCGCAATTGCTACATGTACACCTTTTTCTTGTAACTGTTTTACTGCATCTCGTGTAGATTGCGGAATTTTTTTATCATGATCTAATAATGTTCCATCAATATCAAAAAAGACAATTTTATCATTCATTTGTCAAAATCCTTTCTGGCACTCTATATTCCTATTTTGAATATCACTTTTCAAATTCTAAAAAAAAGTATAACATATTAAACATCTGTGAAGAAAGCGTTCCCTTTCTGACCTTATTTGTAAACTTTGCATATATATATTAGTAAAACATGTGGATACTTGTTCGTATGAATTTTCTTTTCCATTCTTCCTCATACTATACCTATAACTAACGGCTACTAATCGTTACTATAGAATAACTTTCACTGTATGGGAAAGGACAAGATTCACCATTCACTTTTGTCCTATCTCTTATATCAGAGATAGAGTTTTCACTAGTAATAGGCATGTTTAAAATAAGGAAAGGAAGGAGTAATCATGCTGAAGAAGCTGAAGAAAAAGCTCAAGCGTTATTTAAATGGTCTAGTCCGTAAAAAGACAGTCGCTTAAATTGTGCCCATTTCGGGCTTTTTCTTCATTCTCATTCGAAAAAACATGAAAATCGTGACTGTTTGCTTTATAATAAGTAACAGATAATGCAAAACATAGACAAGGAGAGGTTTTCCAAATGATTTTTAAAGTATTTTATCAAGAAAAATTAACTGAGGTTCCAGTACGTGAAAATACAAAAGTTTTATATTTAGAGGCTACGTCTGAAAAGGATGTTCGTACAAAATTAAATAAGTTCGCATATAATATCGAGTTTGTTCAGTCTGTTACTGGCGCTCATCTTGAATATGAAAAAGAAAACGCTGATTTAACATTAGCGGAAATCGTATAGCGATATGAAATTTCTAAAAAACGACCAAGTTGCTGTATTTGCTCTCGGTGGGCTTGGTGAAATCGGTAAAAATACATACGCTGTTCAATTTCAAGATGAAATTATTATAATTGATGCTGGAATTAAATTTCCAGAGGACGAACTTCTCGGAATCGATTATGTAATACCAGACTACACTTATTTTGTGCGAAACGAAGATAAAATTAAAGGGTTATTCATTACACATGGTCACGAAGATCATATCGGCGGAATCCCTTACCTATTACGTCAAGTGAACATTCCAATTTACGGCGGAAAATTAGCAATTGCACTCATCAAAAACAAACTAGAAGAACACGGCTTACTTCGTAAAGCAAAACTTTACGAGATTCAAGAAGATGACGTTATTAAATTCAAAAAAACGTCTGTATCCTTCTTCCGTACAACTCACAGTATTCCAGATTCGTACGGCGTTGTTGTGAAAACACCTCAAGGTCAAGTCGTTCATACAGGTGACTTCAAATTTGACTTCACACCAGTTGGTGAACCAGCTGATTTAACAAAAATGGCTGAAATCGGTAAAGATGGCGTACTATGTCTATTATCTGATAGTACGAACAGTGAAGTTCCAAACTTTACTATGTCTGAGCGTCGCGTTGGTGATAGCATTCAAGACATTTTCCGTAAAGTAGAAGGACGGATTATATTCGCAACCTTTGCATCAAATATTCACCGCTTACAACAAGTTGTTGAAGCTGCTGTTGAAAACAACCGTAAAGTAGCTGTGTTTGGTCGAAGTATGGAAGCAGCGATTGAAATTGGACAAAACCTTGGTTATATTCGTTGCCCGAAAGATACATTCATAGATGCATCTCAACTAAACCGCTTACCAGCTAATAAAGTTGTTATTTTATGTACAGGTAGTCAAGGTGAACCGATGGCAGCACTTTCACGTATTGCAAACGGTACACACCGCCAAATTCAAATTATTCCTGGAGATACAGTTGTTTTCTCTTCTTCACCAATTCCAGGAAATACAATTAGCGTAAGTCGTACAATTAACATGTTGTACCGCGCTGGCGCTGATGTAATTCATGGGAAACTTTCAAATATCCATACAAGTGGACACGGTGGACAAGAAGAACAAAAGTTAATGTTACGTCTAATTAAACCGAAGTACTTCATGCCAATTCATGGTGAATATCGTATGCAGCGTATGCACATGAACATAGCAAATGATTGTGGCATCCCTGAAGAAAATTGCTTCATTATGGATAATGGCGATGTTCTTGCTTTACGTTCGGATGAAGCTAGCGTAGCTGGAAAAATCCCATCTGGTTCGGTCTACATTGATGGAAACGGTATTGGAGATATTGGCAATATCGTATTACGCGATCGTCGTATCCTTTCTGAAGAAGGACTTGTAATTGTAGTTGTAAGCATTGATATGAAAGAATTTAAAGTTGCAGCAGGACCTGATATCATCTCACGCGGTTTCGTTTACATGCGTGAAAGTAGCGATTTAATCAATGATGCACAAACATTAATTACAACTCATTTAGAAAAAGTAATGGAGCGTAAAACAACACAATGGTCTGAAATTAAAAATGAAATTACAGACACATTAGCTCCATTCCTATATGAGAAAACGAAACGCCGTCCAATGATTTTACCAATCATTATGGAAATATAAGAAAAAGGACAATGCCATGAAGGCATTGTCCTTTTCTTTTCTCTTATCTTAAAAAGTGTTTAAATCGATCCACTTCATCGTCATGACCAATGACAATTAATATATCTCCTGCTTGAATATTCTCCGTAGCTCGAGGGGATACGATAACTTCTTTGCCTCGTTTAATTGCTACAATATTCAATCCAAACTTCGCACGAATATCTAATTCAATTAAAGAGTGCCCATCAATTTTTTTATTCGCAATAATCTCTACAATACTATGCTCATCTGAAAGCTCAAGGTAGTCTAGCACATTGCTTGATGCAATATTATTAGCAATCCTTTTTCCCATATCACGTTCTGGATGCACAATATGATCTGCACCTATTTTACTTAACACTTTTTCATGATAATCATTTTGAGCTTTTACAGTAATATTTTTTACACCCAACTCTTTCAAAATCAAAGTCGTTAAAATACTTGAATTTAAATTATCTCCAATAGCAACGACTACGTGATCAAAATTTCGAATACCAAGGCTTTTTAATACCATCTCATCTGTTGAATCTGCAATTACAGCATGCGAAGCTATATTTGCAAATTCATTAATTTTATCCTCATCTGAATCGATTGCCATTACTTCCATTCCTAATTGAGCTAATTCTCGGCAAATACTTCCACCAAAGCGACCAAGTCCAATGACAGCAAATTCTTTTTCTTTCTCACCCACGGGAATTCCTCCAATAACTTCAAGTACTATTTATTTTCAGTGTAACACACTTTATATGCGTCACAAAAACTGTAATTAGCTCTTATTTTTGTTTTTGTATATAAAAATATTGTTGCAAGTAAAAAGCGATACCAACAAGTAGCATAGCAAATACAAATATATTTCCAAAAGAACTAAATGTTTCAAAAACGAATAATAATGTTTCTTGACCAAAAAAGGCAAATAGAAGCTGTGTGAATGCAAATAACAACGCCCATATGTAATGATCTTGATGGAATAAATAATGCGTTGCACCTAAAAAAGCAATAAACGAAAAGATAAAGATCCACCAATTTTCTAAAAATAGTTGCCAATTAGAAAATTGATATCCATTTACTAATATCGCAATAAGCGCGATAACTACCATCGTCGGCACACTCCAAAATAATGCCCGTCCTCTAAAGAAACGAGTGCCTTTAACATCTCCTTTTTCATGTGCAATATATGTTAGTACTACTGTGCTTATATACAAAACAGAAAGAATTGTTAAAACGATAATAAGCCAAAAATGTAATTGATAATATTCATGCTCTATATTTGTCACGATTGCAGCTAACATGCACGGAATTAACATTCCCGTCCAACCATCTACTTTTCTTTCATTCCAAAAGACCGTATTACCAATCCTTATTCCTAACAACATAAAAATAATGATACCCAATACAAATAACGTAGTTTTATTCCCTACTAAACTCGTTGAAAAAGCAATTAATCCAATAAATAAAAAGAGCACAAACCCATTCATAATTTCTAGTACAGGTGATAAATATCTCTTCACCCATTTGTATGTTTCGTCATATTCATTATTATCTACTAGACGATAGGCATAAAAACTTATCCCAAAATAAACCGCCGCAATAATAACGTACGCATATAAGACGAAACATAAAATCGCACTGCTAATTTGCACGTAATTCCCCACCCTTTTTTCTATGTTTCACATTGATTTTACACACTTTTCATACTAAAAGTAAACATATATAAGTTAGTCAAATAATTAATAATGAGCAGTGGCTAACCCCCCTGCTCATTATTAAAACAGTACAATTAACTTTAATTCTTCCATTTGTATGTCAATGTCTAAAATCAATCTATACGAGCGTTACTTACACCTCAGAACAAAAAGTTTTTTGGAACCTTCAAGAAAGTGGAAGTTTTATTTTCTATTCCCTTTCCACTTTACATATTGGCTTAAAAATGTAATTGCCTTTTCAATCACTTCTTCGTCTGGTTTTAATTTTGCATGATGTAAACCATATTCTGAATTTACTCCAAGCCAAAACATAAATCCAGGGATTTCTCGAAGCATATAACCAAAATCTTCACCCGTCATTGCCTCAGTACATGTAATAACATTCATATCAGTTTGTTTATGTACAAATTCCATAAACTCTCTCGTTAACTCTTCATGGTTATATACTTGATGATACATTGCTCCGTAATCTATAATCGCCTCACACTGGAAAGAAGCTTCGATACCTGCAACAATTGACTCAATTCTGCTTTTCACACGCTTCATTGATTCCACTGATAATGTTCGAATCGTTCCTTCTAAACGAGATTTTTCTGCAATAATATTTTGAACCGTACCACCAGTAATTTTCCCGATTGTAATTACTGCACTATCAAGAGGATTTACATTGCGACTAATAACGGATTGAAGCTGTGTAACAAGATGACTCGCTGCAACAATCATGTCATTTGCAGTATGTGGATAGGCAGCATGGCCACCTTTCCCTTTTAAATCAATATATAATTCTGAAGTATTGGCAAATAACAGTCCTTCTTTCGTTGCAATTGTCCCCACAGCGTATTCTGGTGCAATATGAAGACCAAGAATTATATTTGGTTTCCATTCTTTTAACTCTTCACTTTCTAACATAGGAAGAGCACCGCCTGGTCCTTCTTCTGCTGGCTGGAATAGAAATACAAGGTCATCATCTATTCTTTCGCTCACAGCTTTCGTTAGAAGGCCTAAACCGATTGTTGTATGTACATCATGGCCACATGCATGCATCATTCCTTCATGAATAGAAGCAAACTCGTATCCAGTTTCCTCTGTAATTGGTAAACCGTCTATATCTGCACGATAACCTATTATTTTTTCGGGATTTTTTCCATTTACTTTAACGATTACACCCGTTTTCCATGTCTTCACTTCCACAAATTCATGAGAAAGTGTTCCTATATAATCTAAAATATACTGTTGTGTTTTCCATTCCTTAAATCCGATTTCTGGAATTCTATGTAGATCTCTACGAATTTGGACAAATTTGCTTACTGTCATTTTTGCACCTCTATCTATAAAAAGCGTAAGAGCCCATTTACGCTCTTACGCTTTTTTTACTTTTTATTTCTCTGGGTTTAATTGACGAAGCTCTTGTTTAATTTCTGTTTTTGCTTTTGTCTTCTCATCAATTTCTTTAATTACACGTGCTGGAGTACCTGCAACAACTGTGTATGGAGGCACATCTTCTGTTACAACAGCTCCCGCTGCTACAACTGCACCTTTACCTACTGTAACACCCTCTAAAACAACTACATTTGCACCGATTACTACATCATCTTCAACGATAACTGGTTTTGCAGAAGGTGGCTCAATAACACCTGCAAGTACAGCACCTGCACCTACGTGACAGTTTTTACCGACTGTTGCACGTCCACCAAGTACTGCGTTCATGTCGATCATAGAACCTTCACCAATTACAGCACCAATGTTAATTGTTGCATTCATCATAATTACAGCGTTGTCACCAATTTCAACATGGTCACGAATAATAGCACCTGGCTCGATGCGAGCTTTAATACCTTTTAAATCAAGCATTGGGATTGCAGAATTACGACGATCGTTTTCTACAACGTAGTCAACGATGTGCTTATTATTCTCATCAAGAATTGTCTTAATTTCAGACCATTCTCCGAATAATACACCTGATTTTTTATTCACAAATGCTTGTACTGTTTCAGGGAATGTTACTTCTTTTAAATCCCCTTTTATGTATACCTTTACAGGAGTTTTCTTTTCACTTTTTTGAATAAACGAAATAATTTCGTTAGCGTCCATCATTTTCATTCTTGTTGCCTCCTAAATCCATTTATAATGTTACTCTACCAAACGAAAGAGCGAGTAGCAAGATAATAATCTTATTTTCCCCTTTGAATTTCTTCTATAATTTCTAAAAATGCTTGTACTTGCTTCAACTGCCTTGCCGAGTCACTTGTTAACAACCATGTTTCTCTCGTCAGTTGAACAGGTGTTTTATACATATTTTCCTGTACTTCCTTTAAAACAGTAGAAGGTAAAAGGGCATAACCTATACCATTTAAAACAAGTTGTTTACATGTTTCAATTTGGTCAACTACAATCGTTCGCTTAGGCGGATTAGAAAATAAACCATACCACCAATTTTGTATTTGTCCATAATAAGTCGAGTCACTTTTAAATTGAATGAACGGTCTATTTGTTTCTTTTAACATCGAAATATCTTTTATTTCTTTATCAACTAAATACAGTTCATCTTCAAATAATTGTTGCTTCTGACCTTTATATTCTTGTGTTCCCCTCAGTATAGCAACATGCACGTCTCCTTCATAAAACTGCTTTTGCACTTCACTACTCCATCCAGTAAACAGCGATATCTTTACAGAAGGATATTTATGCACAAACTTTTTCAAAACAGGAGGGAGCCAATATTGACCAATAACTGATGCAACAGCTATTTTTAACGTTCCATGAGTTTCCGTTCTGAAAACAGCCAGCTCACTTTTTATATCTTCTTCCCTTTGCAACATTTCTTTGGCATAATTTGCAACTTTTTCCCCTTCAGGTGTAATTGTCAATCCTTTTTGTGAGCGAATAAAAAACTTCATTCCCCATTGTTTCTCCATAGATTGTAATCGTTGACTCAGCGCAGGTTGGGAAACAAATAAACGTTCCGCCGCTTTTCTCATATTTGATTCCTGAGCTAACACAACCATCATTTGAAAATCATCAATTTGCAACTTTCTCCCTCTTTCCTTAGCTTCCATACACCTTATTTCAATAAGCTTTTCATCCTTAATTTACCCGAATGCTTTCATTCAGAAAATACAATTGTCCAGCACAAACTTTCCTTATGTTTTATGTCTTTTTAAATATAATACATACACAAGTGATATGCACGAAAAAAAAGTGACTTCTTCGTTTCTATGAAGTCACTTTTTTCACTTTATCGATTATGTTGCCTTACTTTCTTATTCAACAATTTTAAAATAGCCCGACGTGTTAAAATCCCCTCAAAATAGCCTTCTTCATTAACAGCGCAAATAAAAGGATGATCAATTGTCATTTCTAAAGCCTTTGCAAATGAATCGTCTAATTTAAGAACAGGTATATCTTCTTTCATCACCTGCTCTACTTTCATATCATCGAGCCTTTCAAACTCAATACGTTCTAATCCTAACATACCATCTAATATCATGGCAGTACTAATCAAACCATGTAGTTTATACATTGGATCTAAGACAGGTATCGCTGAATATCCAGATTTTACAAGAACGAGTAAAGCATGTTCTAAACTATTTCCAATTTGGACATGAGCTACTTTTTCCGATGAAATCATTAAATCCTTCACAAGAATTTGTTGAAATTCGTCTTTCGGAATACTAATCATATTACATCCCCCATTTTCCCTTTTTCCTGCTTATGTTCACAACTCTATTCACATTTTATGACAGCGTTTTCATATTATTATTTTGTCCTAAATTTATTTCAATAAAAATACAATCACACAGCTATTTTAGCATACCGCACAAAAAAAAGACTACCATTCCGGTAGCGCTTAATACCCTTTATTTTTTAATCTGTAAAATAACCTTGTGATTTTTTTATATTGCATCACATCTGTCTGTTTCAAACCATTCTCAATATCTGTAAGTTCCACAGCTAAAATTTCACTTGCGTAATTTTGCTGAAATAAAATATCTAGTAGTAAACTTTCTTCTTCCTTCGTTAAAACAACTTCCCTTTGCATATACCCCTCTCCTTACACTCGCATCGTTACTCTTATTATATAAAAAATTCAACCTATTTAATAGATGTAATATTCAGTTTTCGTTTAAAGATATGTAACAATCGTACACATACAAAAAAATCATTTCGTATATCGATTTGCATAGCTAAACGCCGCATAAGCATCCGGCTTAATTTTTGCAGTTAATCCCATCGCTCGAATTTTTTCTGTCATATCTAAAATAAATTCTTTTGTTAAGCCATCATTCCCAATGTCTAAATGAATTTCCATTATGAATCCAGCCCCATCTTGAGCATAAGGATGCAATAACTCCCATATTGTTTGTATATGAGTAGGCGTAAATAGACATGCGATTTCTTGACTAAACTGCGTTTCTAAATATATTTTCTCACGTAAGGTCGCTGGCTTATCTTTTACTGATTTATGGTGTAAACAACCCCAGGCACCTTTTCCAACACGATGAATATGGATTGCTGTAATAAACCTCGTATCCTTTTGATGCGCTTGCGAGTCTGTCCCAATGGATAATCGATACAAATTTCGCGGATCCTTTTCAATGAAACTACAAATACGGTTAAAGACCATATCAAAATTTAAATGTCTCTCTGAAACATTGTAAAATTTATGTGCACCGTCCATAGAGTCACGTCCTTTCAATTAGACAGACTTTTCGTATTCTCATTGTATGGGACAAAAACTAAAATTATAACTTCCTATCCTTTATTCGTTTCAATATTTCGAATTACAAAGTGACAAACTTGGCACGTATAAATTACATTTTGATTAGATTGAGCCGTTAATACATGAATAATCTCAGCAGAACTTTGACAATTAGGACAAATCACAACTGGTAAACGTTCCATACGATAACCTCCTAGTTATATTTCTCCCGCTATTTGCAAAACCCAGCGATAGTGAGAAGTTTAGCTTCACATATTCACCCGGTTGACGGGACTAATTATCCACATGGATAAGCAAACTTGCACGGATTAAATTTTCATTTTAATACCATTGTAGGAAAAATAAAAAACTTCTATACATTATGCTAGAAAGTAATAGAACTAAAAAAGGTACTGCCATGTGGCAGTACCTTTTTTATATGTATCAAGAAATGATATCGTAAATCTCAATTGCAACCATGTCGATATTATCGAATTGATATACTTGAGGTTTTTCACCTTGTTGATACACTTCTAACTCATACATTTCACTTTTATCGAAAAATTTCACGCTACATTTGCGCTCACCGTTCACTTCAAAATAGCGTTGTGCTACTTCACCGCTTTCAGCTTGTTCTTGTAGACTAACAAGTCGAGTTAAAATTCCTTGGAGTAGAGACATGAAATCTCTCCTTTCTCTGATCTTCCTACCAATAGGTTTTACAGCTATACTCATTCTATCCGTCATAACAGAAAAAATGTTCCACACTCTAGGATAAAGGTTATTGGCCAGAAACTCAACTAAAAATTTGTCGAAATGCGAAGGAAAAAACAGAAAGAACATATTTCTCCTTCATTATTGCGGTTTTTATACTGGAAGAATATAATAAAAAACAGAAAAAAGGAGGAATTACAATGAAAAAAATTGAGGTTTATACACAACCCGATTGTCCGCCATGTGTTATTGTAAAAGAATTTTTGAAGCATAATAACGTTGCATATGAAGAATTTGACGTAAAAAAAGACGCTGCTGCTCGCAATCGTCTTTTAAACGACTATGATTCCTATTCAACTCCAACAGTCGTAATTGATGGCGAAGTAGTTGCAGGTTTTCAAATTGAAAAGTTACAACAACTACTCAATATAGAATAGGAATAGGAATAGGTAAATACCTATTCCTATTCTTATCCCGCTGTTTGTAGGTAGTAAAACTCCCACTAATTAAAAGTTTCACTTTATAATTGTTGCAATCTTTTTATTTCAGTTAAAAGTTCCTGACTTTCATGATATCCTGCTAACTTCCATTTATCTTGATCCCTTTTCAATGTTACAATTTGATATTGTCCACTTTTTGTCCGCTCGTATACATATAAATTTTTATGTTCTTCATCATACGACATTTTCGTTTCTGAATTAAAAGAAAACGGTGCTTCTTTTGCCGGAAGTAAATATTCACCACTTTGTTTATCACTTCTGCTATTTTCATCTGTAAATACTTGAAGGAAATTATCTGTAAAATACGGTGATAACGTCTCTATCATCTTATTCATCGGCAAATGCTTCCCACGAATTGAAAACTGGGTTTCATAGCCTTTTTGTATCGTTGTAAATACTTCTTTCCGATCGACTTCCACTTCCTCTTTTCCTAAAACAGTCGTAACACTATAACCAACTAGAAAGGCAACACATACAAATAGAACAAGCCATATTCCATATTTCCTCATTTTTTCACCTTCCTTTTAAAAGAACTTGTCTTTGTAGTATTCATTGTAACAATGATTATGCAAAGAAAGGACAGATTTCGTTCGTAAAATCTTTACAACGATAGACAGCATTTTCATCACCATTTTCACTATTACCAATTTATGATAAAAACAAACAAAAAATGCACGAATCTCTTCGTGCATTAAAATAAAACATCTTCTTCATATAAATATTCATAAGATAAATCTATAAATAAAAAGTTGTCATCATCAATCGGGAAAGAAAATGTTCGTACCATTTCTCCCGTTTCAATATCTGCATATAAATCTGAAAGCCTCGCCTTATTCTCAAAACGCATTTTCATTATATTCTCGAGAAAATACGGGCGCCAGCTCCAGTTCTTCATATAATAATCCGGCATCACAATCCATTCTCCATCTTTTTTCATAACATTTCCTGATTGTTGGAAACCATCTTCATTACAAATAAATATACGAAAACTACACTGTGATACACTTTGACTAAATTGTAATAACCAATCATTTATATCTTCATTCTTTTTTTGTTTTGATAAAACATCGCCAATGCGATCGCGTAACATCTCTGTTAAATTATAAATTTTTTGTAACTTCTTCTTTTCATGCTGAATAAACTGATGACATTCATTACCTAGTCGCTCTTTCAAAACATTCGTTTCAATAAAATCAGGTAAACATTCTTTTAAATAATTACCTTGATAATATCTTCCACCGTTCTTCCAAGCATATTGCAGTTGATAAAAAGCATCTATTTCTTCATATAATAAAGTTGCACCAATTCTTCTAGCAAGTAATGATAAAGAATATAAAATATCTTGATAAGATTGTAAAAGTGCTGTTTGCCTTAAGTTCGTTAAATCTACTTTTAAAATATCAGGTGCTAACACGCTAATACGCTCTAAATTACTTGTACCCGTTCCGACTTTATTAATCGAAATTTGAATACCATATGTACGATAATACATAAGCAAATGATTAAATTGCTCTATATCTTCTTTACATTCATGCTCTGTAATCTCTAAAACAATTTGTTTTAAATTTAAACCTTGTTCTTCATACCTCAATAAAAGTTGAAGCAAGCTTTCATCATCATCATTCATTAATACATTAGCATTCCGATGTATAAATAATAATAATTTTTGATCGCTTTCTAAATAACGATTTAAAGCTTTTTCTACTATAATATTATCCGCTTCCAGTTGAAATTCACTTGGAATCGAATCATCGTGAAAGAAAGAAGCTAAACTTTGTATGCCCTCTTCTGTTTGAATACGTCCTACTACTTCATATCCAATTACAGTATGCTCATCAGCACTAAAAATAGCTTGATAATAAGGAAGGACTTTATCCAAGTTACTCATTACATCTAATGCATCTATCAACGTGCTTCCCTCCCTTTACTTTTCAAAAATTATAACATGATATTTACGGAAAAATAATAAAAAATCCCTTCAGTTTTCCTGAAGGGATTAGAGGGGTAAAATGCTAAGGGGAATTAGCAATTCTACTATGAAGAAAAAAGAGGTCTTAAATATAACGTATATATGACCTCTTGTAAACACTTTTCTTTCATATGTCACAATTCCGTCACATTTAACCGTAAAAAAATGAATCAAACATTCATTTTTTTATCCCTTTTAAAATGGATATTGATGTAAATGTTGTCCTCCATCCATTGTCATGCAAGTTCCATTTATGTACGCAGCTTCATCTGAGCATAAATAATAAGCTAGACCAGCGATTTCTTCTGGCGTACCCAGCCTTCCAAGCGGAACACTTTGTATCGTACGCTTAGCCATTTCTTCTGAAATCCATAATTTATCAGCACCGCCCGTACGTTCAATTGGTCCTGGAGCGATAGCGTTAACTCGTATTCCATATTTACGTCCCCACTCAACAGCGAGCGTCTTCGTCATCGCTAATACTCCTGCCTTCGCTGCAGCCGAATGAATAACTCCTGGACCTGCATCCCATGCATATGTTGCTACCATGTTAATGATATTCCCTTTTATACCTTTTTCAATCCAATATTTTCCGACAGCATGGCTACAGTAAAATGTACCGTTTAATACAATATTAATGACCGAATTCCAGCCATTCACGGATAAATCTTCTGCTGGACAAATAAAGTTTCCAGCTGCATTATTTATTAAAACATCAATTCGACCAAACTTCTCATCAATCTGTTCAATCATTTTCTGAATGTCATCCGTATTTCTTACATCCATTTGTACAGGTAATACTTGCCCTGGAAATTGTTCAATTTCCAACTTTGTTTCCTCTAGTTTTTCTTTTGTACGTCCTGTAATAACAACTCGTGCCCCTTCTTTTGCAAAGCGAGTCGCCATTCCTTTTCCCATTCCACTCGATCCACCTGTTATAATAACTACCTTTTCTTTCACATACATCCCCTCCAAAAAAATGAATACACATTCATTTTATCACTTTATTTAATAGAAATCTTTATATTTTTAAACTTTTCTGATATTTTAATGTAAAGAACTTTCTTTTTATTCATTTTTTTCGTAATCTATACTAATTTTTTATTATGTAAAGTATATTTTTAAATAAACTGAAAGGAGATTTGAGTAGCCTGTAAATGGAATAAAAACATTGAGGTATACTCATATTTTTATGACGCACATTACAAGAAGAAATTTTTTAAAAATTGGTATGCGTACTTGTCTCTATTCATTTATAACCAGTGGCATCGGATACTACTATGCTAAATATATAGAACCCCATTTCATTTCTTTTACACAGCACACATTAAAATCACAACTCATCCCAAAAAGTTTTCATGGTATGAAAATTCTTCAATTCAGCGATTTACATCTCGGATACTATTTCTCGCTTCAACATTTATCTCAAGTTGTTTCTAAAATTAATGCTGTAAATCCAGATATTGTCCTTTTTACCGGAGATCTCATTGATAATTATCAAACGTATACTGACACTCCTTTTGTCGCGTCCATTTTAAAAAATATACAAGCCCCCTTCGGTAAATTCGCTATTTATGGTAACCATGATCACGGTGGATATGGAACTGAATACTATGAGCACATCATGCGTGAATCAGGATTTGAACTATTGCTAAATAGTAAAAAAAGAATTCGTCTAATGGATAATAGTGAAATTTCTATTTTCGGTCTCGATGATATACTACTAGGCAAACCAAAAATAGAGAAAACATTACAACATGCACGGCAAAATACTTATAACATCGTTCTTGTTCACGAGCCAGATATCGCGCCGCAAATTTCCAAATATCCAATCAACTTGCAACTTTCTGGTCATAGCCATGGCGGACAAGTACAAATTCCTTTTTTAGGGGCTATTATTACACCATCACTCGCCAAAGACTATATTGAAGGCTTCTATACGATGCAGGATTTAACTCTCTATGTCAATCGAGGCCTCGGAAGAACACGTGTCCCATTTCGTTTCATGTCAAAACCTGAAATCACAATTTTCACACTCCAACATTCGTAATAATTCGCCTATTTTCTTACATATCCTTTCTTGTACGCGCTCATCCATGTTTCGTTTACCATATGATAAAAGTGAGTCCAATAAAGGAGGTATGTTCATGTATCCATATTATCAACCAATTCCAGTCCGTTCAGCACCTATTGGTCCAGTAGGCGACTCACGCTTCTTCCCGTTTTTTGGCGTTCCCTTTCTAGCTGGAATTGCTGGTGGATTGCTCGGCGGAGCATTAGCTTTCGGCCCTCGACCATTTTATCCACCTTATCCACCACCTTTCCCGCCGCCAGCACCTTATCCTTGTTACGGTGGACCATGTCAGCAACCCTACTATTACTAGGTTAAAGTAACGATTCTTTCAAATATTATTCTCTCAACGAGCCATCTCATTACACGCTTATAATAAAACTATTGTTTCTACTCATCCTTCTATTTTTGGAGCATATGAGTAGAAAAAAGTAAAAACCTCTTATGGACATAAGAGGTTTTTACTTTTTTTCATTATTCAGCGTCTGTATTTTGATACGCCATCTTAAACAACTTCACTTGGCTATCAATTTCTTCTGTACTACCATTAATAACATAATAGTAATCACCATCTTTATTTTGTTCACGTGTTTTCACATTATCAGCTAATATAAGCTGTAAAATCGCCTTAATTCGTGCCTTCATTTCAATATCTAATATCGGGAAAGATATTTCCACTCGCTTCTCCATATTTCGCGTCATCAAATCAGCTGAAGATAAATATATTTTCTCCTCCCCATTATGATGGAAATAATAAATACGGCTATGTTCTAAATATCTTCCAACAACACTAACTACACGAATATTTTCACTTACATTTGGAATACCAGGTCGTAGGCAACATGTTCCTCGAACAATGAGCTCTACCTTTACTCCAGCTTGTGATGCTTCGTACATTTTTTTTATTAACGGTTTATCTGTTAATGAATTCATCTTAGCGATAATATATCCATTTCCATATTGCCTATGATAACGGATTTCTTCATCTATTAAATCCATAAATTGCTCTCTTATATCAAATGGAGCAACCGATAAATGATGAAAATGTGGCTTTGTTGTATAACCACTTAAATAATTAAAGAAATTGGTTGCATCGACCCCAAAATCTTTTCTTGATGTAATATATCCAAAATCAGTATATAACTTCGCTGTTGCATCATTATAGTTCCCAGTTCCGAGATGTACGAACCTTTCGATTTTTCCGTTTTTTCTCCTTACAACTAGCGTAATTTTACTATGTGTTTTCAAGTGACTGACACCGTAAATAACATGACAGCCTGCCTGTTCCAATTCTTTAGCCCAGTGAACATTGTTTTCTTCATCAAACCTTGCCTTTAATTCAACTAATACCGTCACTTGTTTTCCCTTTTCAGCCGCTATCTTTAACGCCTGAATAATCGGTGAATCACCACTTACACGATATAACGTTTGTTTAATCGCAAGTACATTCGGATCGTCTGCCGCATCACGGACAAAATCAACTACCGGCTGAAATGATTCAAAAGGATGATGTAATAAAATATCATGCTCAATTGCTTTTTCAAATACATCTTCTTCATCACCTAAATCTTGAGGCGGTTGCGGAATAAGAGCTGGATATACAAGATGTTCATATAAAGGAGCTAGTTTTTTATATAAAGAAAACAAACATGTTAAATCTAATGGGCCATCCATTATATATACATCTTCATCTTTTACTTCCAGAACCTCATATAATAACGCTAATACTCTTTCATCAATGTGTTCTTTCCCAACTTCTAAACGTACAGCAGCCCCCCACTTACGCTTTTTTAATTCTTTTTCAATTACCTTTAATAAATCTCTCGCACCTTCTTCATGAATCGTTAAATCTGCATTGCGTGTAATACGGAAACGAGTAACAGATGATACTGTATATCCCGTAAATAATTTATGAGTAAAGCTACTAATTACGTCTTCTAATAAAATAAATTTATGCTTTTGCCCTTCACTCGGTAAAATTATGAAGCGCTCAAGTAATGAAGGAACTTGCACAATCCCTAACTTCGTCCTGTTTTCTTCTTCTGCTTGCTTCTCATCATATAAAAGAGTAGCCAAATTCAAACTTTTGTTTAATAACATTGGAAATGGGCGATATGCATCAATAGCTACAGGAGTTAACACCGGAAAAATTTGCTCGTCAAAATACTCTTCTATAAATTCTCGCTGCTCTTTCGTCAAATCATTGAATGTTAAACGTTCAATTCCCTCTAACTCAAGCGCTGGTAATACATAATTTTTAAATGTATCATATTGTACTGTCATTAGTGCATGGGCTTTTATCGCAATTTTATTTAATTGCTTTTTCGGTGTTAAGCCAGCTTTATTTTCTGGTTGATTAAATCCAGCACTCACTTGATCCTTTAATCCCGCTACACGTACCATAAAAAATTCATCTAAATTCGAACTAAAAATACTAATAAATTTCAATCTTTCCAAAAGTGGATTATTTGCATCTTGCGCTTCTTGTAAGACACGTTCATTAAATGCTAACCAACTTAACTCTCGATTATTGTAATAAGCTGTATCATTTAAATTTACTGCATTCCCCTTCAATAATTCCATTCTCTTCACACTTCCCCTTGAAACTTTTTTACTATAATTTAGTTAATTTCATTTTATCAAATTACAATATTACAAAGTGTAAATTTTTCGTAAAGACATCCGTACAACCCTAATGTTTTAGTTCAAATAATAAATTAATATTCGTTTTTAATACTCTTTCTAACTGTTTTTTTTGTTTTTCAGCTTGTACTTTTTCTGCTAATGCCGATTGTTCACATAAAACTTTAAACGTTAATCCCTCTTCGCTTTCTGTTATAGATATGGTATCAATAAGCGATCGTTGCCTTACATTTAAAGTAGCTGAAAATTGTAAAACAGCTCCTAACAGGCGGATTTTTTTTTGTTCGCTTTTATCAAACCAACCTTCAAATGGAGATAAATGTTGTTTAAATAACATTTTTGATTTATACGATGCAATAAGCGCTAGCCTTACTCGATCTTTATGCATCATGCCATCAATTGTCTTATTCGCTAATAAATAAAACGTATGTAAACGGCTTGCTTCTTCGTCTATATATTTGCCTATATTAAATACTTTCGCAGCTTGATGGAACACTTCCCAGTCTTTTACTGACATAGAAATAAGCCCTATTTCCTCAAGTTGTTTGCAAATTAGTCTTCCATGTTTAATAAGTTGAATAACAAATTCCATGTCCATTTCGTATTCATGTGATAGTAAATGCAAACTTTCTTCAACTACGTTCGGATAATATGAAATCCCCAAATCTTTTGTCAACTCTTCATAGAAAACACCTTCTCTTAACCCTTTTCTACTTAATACAAATGCCGGTGCCTCTATAACATGAACAAGTGTATGAAATACTTCAACCGCTGGAATAATCGTATCTGCTCGATCTTTTGCTAATCCTTCCAATTTCTGAAGTTCTATGAACGACAATTTTTCCAATTCCTCTTTTACACTTTCAACATCTTCTTCTTTCATCTTGTATAAATGTAATCCTGCTATAGGATAACATATTAAATTTTGATGGATTTTTACTAAGTTCCTAGCACTACCACCAATTGCAATAAGAGGCAATTTCTTATTGATTAACCATGGTAACGTTCGAAATTGAAACTCTAAATACTGTTGCATTCCCTCTAACTCATCTTTAGTAGGAATATCACCTTTAATAAATTGTTGCTTTAAAGAAAGTGCCCCAAAAGGAAAACTATGGTACTCTAAAATCTCTCTATTTCTAAAGTATGTAACTTCCGTACTTCCCCCACCAATATCTACCGTTATTCCTTCTGAAAACGATGTAGAATTCATAACCGCCAGGTATCCGTAACGCGCTTCCTCATACTCTGATAATACTCTAAGAGTAAAGTCCGTTTGTCCTTCAACAAGCTTTTTAATTTCCTCTTGATTCTCCGACTGTCTAATTGTTGCTGTTGCAACACAAAGTACATGATGCAACTGATGGAATCTTGTACTTTCTTGAAATTGAAATAATGTCTGTAATAATACTTCTATTCCCTCTTCATTCAATACACCATCAATTAAGTAATTCCTTAACCTAGCAACAACTTTCGTATTTTCAATCTCTTTATAAAAACCTCCATTTTGCTTTTCATAAATAACTAAACGCATTGTATTAGATCCAATATCTATAATGGCATACTGTTGTTTTAATATTTCTTTCAAACTTCTCACTCTTTCATTATCAAATTTCAAAAACATATTCTATTACTATTATACAAAATAGTTGTTTTTTGTAACAATATTGCTTTAATATTGAAAATATATACAATCACTTTTTGCGTATAATAAATACCTATTTTATTTATGGTATAATAATGAAAAATTGAAAGGAGATTCAATATGAAACCTTCACAACCACAATCTCAATTACAAAACCAACATTCTATTAATCGACTAGCTCAATCTATTTTCGTTGTGAATCGTCATGCTAAAGCAGCTACTAATCCTAAATATTTATACTGGTTAAAAAAGACAGCTTTAGAACGTTTGATTGCTGAAAAAAAAGCAATTAAAGAAGGATTGCATTTTTCTAGAAACCCACGTTTTAGCCAACAACAATCTGATGTCCTTATACGTTTAGGCGATTATTTTTTCCACATCCCTCCTACGAAAGAAGATTTTCGAATTCTACCGCATCTTGGTCATCTTGAATCCTCCTATCGAAATCCGAAAACAACCTTATCTTTAACAGTAGCAAAAAAAACACTTCAAGATTATATTGGTCCTGAAGCATTAAAACAAGAAAAAAAATTAAGTGAGCCTGTTCCATGGTATAGTCGTACTTATACAAAAAAATAAAACAGTTTGGCCAAGTGTAGGCCAAACTGTTTTATTTTTTCTCTTCTTTAATTTTAATATTTGCTTGTTTATAAAAAGCTACTTTTTCTGTATTATAAGACTTTGTAAATTCATTAAATTTATCTTTTTCTGACTCAATATCCTTATAAGATTGATTTACTACTTTTACTTTTTCACTAATATCTTTTAATTTAGTACCTTTATCTTGTAACATTGTATATAACTCTTTTTCTTGTTTTAAAGATTTGTTATAGCTGTCATACATTTTATTAAATGAATCGTGGCGTTTCTCATACGTGCTTTTCACTTTATCAGCTTGATCTTTCAATTTCTTATCTTCAATTTTCTTCACATACTTATCAGCTGACTTCACTTCTTCTTGCGCTTTATTTAAAACTTCTTTTTCTTTTGTAAGCACTTTTTCTCGTTCAGTTGTATTTTTCACTGCTTGATTCAGTTTTTCTTTAACAGTTTGATTATTATCTTTTCCTTCTTGAACAATCTGGTTATATAATTCTTGTCCTTCTTTCTCTAAAGTCTCAAGTTTTTTTGCATCTTCAAACATTGTTTTTTCTTGTTTAGCAGCGTTTTCAAACGCTACATATAATTCTTCTTCTGGTTTCGGACCGAAACAACCGGCTAATAAAATCATTGATAATGTAGTTACAATTGCTAATTTACTATATTTCAACATCTCTTCCTCCTACTTATAAACGACCATCGTGTAATATAAAAAAGTTATAAAATATGTAATTGTTCTATACACTCGCATCTTTTTTACGAAGATCATTAATATTGTTTGTACAAATTATTACTTGATATTACATTATTCTTTTTGAATTATTTAGCAATTCCATATCCATTTTTAAGTATACTACTTCGTGTTTTTTAAGGCCTGTTCACACTATGTATTACTTTAATATCCACGGAATTTCACCTCAGTCTTAATAAGACTATAATAGTTCACCTGATAAAAGGTGATCGCTCCGCTCTCACGTCTATCATTCCCTTTCCAGCTTTCTATCAATTAATCTCTTTGTTCATTTTACACAGTACAATCGATATCTCGCAACAACTTACAAATATTCTTTTCATTTCCTAAAAAGGAAAAGTGTAGAGCTTGCTTTCCTCTACACTTTTAAAATAAAACACACTGTGCAAATTGCATTGGCACTACCATCATAATTATATGCTTATTTCATATATTTTTAAAGACTTTTATTACAAATGTGGCGTTTTTTTGTAATAAAAGTCAAAAAAATGTTACAAATAAAACATCTTCCTATCATATATCTTCAAATCAAAGCTTCACTCATTTTCTTGCAAATTTCTATACTGGTACAATTGATTTTGCGACTTTCTCAACAGTTCTTCAAACGTTTTTCCTTCTACTGGATAGCTAGCTGCTCCAAATAAAAGAGTGATACTGAGTAAATCACCTTCTATTTCACTTTCAATATTTTTCATTAATCGTTTTGTTATTGTTGATGTTTCATGACCATTATCAATTGCTACAATAACGTACTTATTTTCATCCCACTTTGTAACAACATCGCCCTTCCGAATTGTCTTTACAATGGTACTCTCTAATTTTTGTACTAACACTCCCAACTTTTTTTCTTGCAACGTGTCTTTTAACCCTTCCCATTCTTTTACAGAAAGAATGTACACTGTAATATTACGAGAATCTCTTTCAGATAAAGCAGCTACTTTCCCAAAAAAATCAACAACAAAATCATTGCTTGCCATTCCTCCTACTTCCATACCCATACGCTCGTTTGTTCTTTTATCGTACCAATGTCCAAAATAATAACTTAGTATCATTTGCAATATATAAATAATAAAGACGGTATAAAATGATCGTGAATCCAGTTTTGCAATTACATCCTGAAGTGCAATCCATTCTGTAACTGCCACAGTATTGCCAAGCAATAATCCACTAATTTTCCCTTTATGTTTCATACTTTTCCCCCTTTTATACCAATATATGTTTCTATATCAATAATGTTTTTCTACAAAATAAAAAATGTACATATGCAATGTACATTTCTGCTTAAGCTTGTATACCTTTTCTACTCTATTTCATATATATAATATATAACTTTTATAGAAAGGAGTAATCTATATGCTACAAAAAGAGAATCTATCAGATGCTATGCGTTTGCTAGCTGGTTTTCTATTATCATTAAAATTATTATTTACCTCTTTCGGGATACACTTTATTACAAACGATCAAATCGACGCTATTGTTAATGTTGTTTCATTTTTATTTATTCTATACTTTGGCTACAAAAATAACTATGTAGGAAAAAAAGGAATGGAGCAAAAGAAAATACTCAAAAAACACAACCTTCACTAAAAAAGGAACCTTTTGTACAGGTTCCTTTTTATCATTGACGCACAACAACTTCATTTGTTTGCAGTGGGCCATATGATATCTCTTTATCTTGAAATGTATATGTAGCCTGAAAGAATGTTTGTTTAAGAGCTTTATCTTTATTAGCTTTTATTTTACAACGTAGTTCCACCTTCTCATTCGGTAACAAATCATCAATTCGCCATCTAACAAGCTGGAATAAAAACTCACTTATCCCCTTATCAACTTTTAAAGAATTAGGAATATAAGCAAAGTAATCTCGAATCATATGACTTACAACAACTCTCGAAATCATTTCTACCCCTTTATTTTCCACTTCAATTCTCATAATAAGTATGTCGTTTACATCGTAGGTCAATTCATACGAAAATTGTTCTGTATACATACTACCAATTTGTAATGTAACGGCTACTTGAGGAAATTCGTTTTCCTTTTTCGATCCGTCAATCCACAATACTGGTTGTAGCGGTATTGAATACTTTCCTGTATCCGAAATTCGTCCCCATATTTTCATAATATATATTCACCTCATTTCAGATGTAACATACACACAATGAATTCCCCAAATTCCTAAAGCTTGCTACAAGCAATGTTTAATATTTCTCTTCCTTTTATCCTATTCGACAATATGAAGAAAAAACCATTTTTCATCTATTAACAGAAGGTGTTCTTTATGGAATTTTTTTACAATTTACTTCATTCCCTTCATAGCAATATTCGTATGGCTCACTCGTTCTCTACTCATACGAAAGAATATTTTGACGGAAGAAAAAATTTGCCTTATAGTCAAATTTGACTATAATATTCTTTATGGCATATAAGTGCACTTATGGAAAAGAAATTAACATCAACTATACATTTAAATTTTTTATCCACTGCACTCAAAATTTAATATAGTTTACTTATTTCTAAAGGAGGGTTATATTTGGAAACTCAACCATTAAAAAAAGAAGCCAACAAGACAAAATTTGTTGTTGCTGGTTTACTGCTTGGTATATTAATGGCCGCAATGGATAATACAATCGTTGCAACCGCAATGGCAACAATCGTTGGAGACCTGGGAGGATTTGATAAGTTTGTTTGGGTCACATCAGCTTATATGGTAGCAACAATGGCAGGGATGCCTATCTTCGGGAAACTTTCTGATATGTACGGGCGGAAACGTTTTTATATTGGTGGCCTCATTCTTTTCTTATTCGGTTCTGCGCTCTGCGGAACAGCTTCAAGCATTGAGCAATTAAGTATTTATAGAGCTATTCAAGGGATCGGTGGTGGTGCCCTTATGCCTATCGCCTTCACAATTATGTACGATATCTTCCCACCAGAAAAACGCGGGAAGATGACAGGACTATTCGGTGCCGTTTTCGGGACATCTAGTGTATTCGGTCCTTTATTAGGTGCTTATATTACAGACTATATAAGTTGGCATTGGGTCTTCTATATCAATATTCCATTAGGACTTATCTCCTTTTTCTTCATTACTAAATACTACAGTGAGTCTCTAGAATTTAGAAAACAAAAAATTGATTGGGCTGGTGCTATTACACTTGTCATAAGTATCGTTTGCTTAATGTTCGCATTAGAACTTGGTGGTAAGGAATATGCCTGGAATTCTACTGTAATTATTGGCTTATTTACAACAGTAGTTATTACGCTTATTATTTTCTTCTTTGTAGAACGAAAAGCAACCGAGCCTATTATTTCATTCCATCTATTTAAAAAACCTTTATTCGCAGCTAGTCAAGGAGTTGCCTTTTTCTATGGTGCCGCTTTCATTATCTGTACAGTTTATATTCCAATCTTCATTCAAGGCGTCCTTGGAGGTTCCGCCTCTAATGCTGGATTAATTTTAACACCAATGATGGTTGGTTCTGTAATTGGAAGTCAAACGGGAGGACAATTAGCTTCTCGAACAAGCTATCGTAACATTATGATGGTATCTGGTGTCTTCTTCGTTCTTGGTATTTATTTATTAAGTACTTTAACAATGGACACACCTCGTTTACTCGTAACACTATTTATGATTCTCGCTGGGCTTGGTGTTGGTTTCTCATTCTCAGTATTAAGTATGTCTTCTATTCACAAGTTGGAAATGCGGGACCGTGGTTCGGCGACATCAACAAACTCATTCTTCCGATCACTCGGTATGACTCTTGGTGTAACGATTTTTGGTACAATTCAAAATCATATTTTTACAGATAAACTAAACTCTGTATTCCCCCCTGAACTAGCAAAATTAGCTCCAAAAGGCGGAGACACAAGTTTCTTATTATCACCAGGCGCTACCGCAAAAATTCCTGCTGAAATATTAGCGGGTATTAAGGAAGCTCTCGCTACATCTATTGCGAACACATTCTTCTGGGCACTCATCCCGGCTGTACTAAGTATTATTTGTATTTTACTTATGGGAAATGAACGCCTCTTTACAGGCCCTAAAAAGAAAGAAAAACAAAAGCAAGTTAGTTAATATAAAAAAGAAGCGGCATATCCCTTTATGAAAAAGGATATGCCGTTTATAATATGGATAAAGTTTTTATATACAGGAGTTGAGACAGCATGAGCATGAAATTAGTCATTCTCGGCTTGCTACTCGAAGGAGATAAACATCCATATGAAGTGCAGCATATTATGAAAGAACGACAAATGGATTGTTACATTAAATATGCTAAAGGATCACTTTATTACGCCTTCGAGCAATTAGAAAAGCAAGGGGCAATTCATATTACAAGTGTAATTAGAGACACAAATCGACCTGACAAAACGATTTTTCATATAACAGAAGAAGGCAAAAAACTATTCCACACTTTACTATTAAAACAATTCGAAGCCAAAAACCAAATATATAAACCTATTTATTCAGCCTTATCTTTCGCTCACTTTAGCAATGATCACGAATTAGTTCCTATTTTAGAAAAAAAGAAAAACGATACTCTTCAATATTTACATACTATGCAAACGATATATGATTGTAATAAAGGAAAGGTTCCACGTGCACAACTATATATTTTGCAAAGTGTAATTGAGCATATTACAGTTGAATTACAATGGCTAAACACCCTCCTTAAAGATGCTATAGCAGGCCGACTTTCAGAAGTTGCTATAGATGAAGATTGAGCTATGAAAGAAGACATCCCTACTTCTTTCATAGCTCAATTTCTCTTTTCATACTGTAATATTATTCGTTACTCCAGAATACAAAAAGTCAGAATACTAAGAAATAAAAACTTTAGAATTTTCTTATTTTAAAACAGTAGACAAAATTCCAAAAATTATGTTAAAATTTGTTTCAATATCATATCGCTTGTTAAATTCCTTTCAAAAGGAAAATAGGTACACGAAAGTTTTGTTTCGTGTTTAAAAGGGAAGCTTGGTGAAACTCCAACACGGTCCCGCCACTGTAAATGCTGAGATTTCTTTTTGGTGCCACTGTGAAAACGGGAAGGTAAAAGAAATTATATGAAGCATAAGTCAGGAGACCTGCCTGTTTTAACAACACTGATAGATTCACGGATGATGATGAGGTGTTAAAACAAAAAGGAAGGCTTATTTTCTATGTCTTTGTACTTTTTGTTATAGGTATTTCCTAGTAAACGGAAATGCTTACTTTCAATTAGGGAGGAATTTAAAATGGCAATTCAAACAAGTAACTTAGGTTATCCACGTATCGGACTACAACGAGAGTGGAAAAAAACATTGGAAGCTTTTTGGTCCAATAAAATCGATGAAGAACAATTTTTAACAACAATGAAAGAAATTCGCCTTCAACACGTAAAAGTACAGCAAGAAAAAGGGATTGAACTCATTCCAATTGGCGACTTTACATATTATGATCACGTTTTGGATACTGCCTATATGCTAGGATTTATTCCATCACGTTTTTCTGAGTTTACATCTTACCTTGATGTATATTTCGCAATGGCGCGTGGCTCTAAAGATCACGTAGCTTCCGAAATGACAAAATGGTTTAACACAAACTATCACTATATCGTTCCTGAATATGAAGAGGGATTACAAATCTCTTTAAAAGATAATCGTCCACTTCGCTTATACGAAGAGGCAAAACAAGAATTAGGAGTAGATGGAAAGCCTGTTATTTTAGGACCATATACTTTCTTAAAATTAGCTAAAGGCTATACACAAGAACAATTTCCTACCATTTTAAAACAGTTAGTTGCACCTTACGTACAACTGCTTTCAGAACTACATGCAGCTGGTGCACCAGCCATTCAAGTTGATGAACCGATTTTCGCTTCTTTAACTAAAAAAGAAGTTCAACAAGCAAAAGAAATTTATGAAGCTATTCGTAAAGAGGTTCCAAATGCGACTCTTCTTTTACAAACATATTTTGATAGCGTAGAAGAAAACTATGAAGAAATTATTACATTCCCGGTATCCGGTATTGGATTAGATTTCATTCATGGTAAAGAAGGTAATCTAAATGCTATTTCAAAATATGGATTCCCAGCTGATAAAACTTTAGCTGTCGGTTGTATAGATGGCCGTAACATTTGGAGAGCTGACCTTGATGAAGTTCTTGAGTTATTTACAACGTTACAAAAACAAGTCCAAACGAAAGATATCATCGTTCAGCCTTCTTGTAGCTTATTGCATACACCAATCGATAAAACAGAAGAAACTCACTTATCGACTGAGCTGTTTGATGCGTTAGCATTTGCAAATCAAAAATTAGAAGAATTAGTTCTTATTCATTCCGCTCTCACTCAAGGTACAGAAAGCATTAGTAATGAGCTGGAAACATATCGAAACGTACATCATACAATTCGTTCATCTGCTGCACGTAACCGAGAAGATGTCAAAGCAGCACGAACAGCACTAAAAGAAGAAGATTTTTCACGTCCTCTTCCATTTGAAAAACGATACGAATTACAACAAGTTGCTCTAGAGTTACCGCTATTACCAACAACGACTATTGGTAGCTTCCCGCAAACAACTGAAGTTCGTCAAACGCGAAAAGAATGGCGTAACGGTGTTATTTCAAATGAACAATATGAACAA
Organism: Bacillus sp. PK3-067; assembly: GCF_056738645.1. Taxonomy (NCBI): domain Bacteria; kingdom Bacillati; phylum Bacillota; class Bacilli; order Caryophanales; family Bacillaceae; genus Bacillus; species Bacillus sp. PK3-067. The sequence goes on from NZ_CP096490.1 coordinate 4,037,404, forward strand.
TTTATTGAAAAAGAGACAGAAAAATGGATTCGTTACCAAGAAGAAATTGGGCTTGATGTCCTTGTACATGGTGAATTTGAAAGAACTGACATGGTCGAATATTTTGGTGAGCGCCTTGCTGGTTTCTCATTCACTAAAAACGGTTGGGTACAATCATACGGTTCCCGCTGCGTAAAACCACCTGTTATTTATGGTGATGTAGCCTTTATTAACGGCATGACTATTAAGGAAACAGTTTATGCGCAAAGCTTAACAGAGAAAGTTGTAAAAGGAATGTTAACCGGACCTGTTACAATTTTAAATTGGTCCTTCGTTCGAAATGATATTCCAAGAAAAGAAGTTTCGTATCAAATTGCACTAGCTCTTCGTCACGAAATTGAACTACTTGAATCTTCCGGAATTAGAGTAATCCAAGTCGATGAGCCCGCACTTCGTGAAGGAATGCCACTAAAAGAAAAAGATTGGGATGCTTATATTACATGGGCAGTACAATCCTTCCTTTTAGCAACTTCTTCTGTAGCAAATGAAACACAAATTCATACTCATATGTGTTACAGTAACTTCGAAGATATTGTTGACGCGATTCGCGCATTAGATGCAGATGTAATTTCTATCGAAACATCAAGAAGTCACGGAGAATTTATTGATACATTAAAACATACAACATATGAAAAAGGCATCGGCCTAGGTGTATATGATATTCATAGCCCACGTGTACCGAGTAAAGATGAAATGTATAAAATCGTAGAACAATCTTTAGAAGTATGTGATCCTAAATATTTCTGGATTAATCCTGATTGTGGTTTAAAAACGAGAAGAACAGAAGAAGTTATTCCAGCTTTAGAACATATGGTGCAAGCAGCGAAAGATGCTCGTTCCCTTTTAAAAACAAACGCATAACAAAAATGGGTTATCCTTTTCTCAGGATAACCCATTTTTTATTCTTTACTTTCAAAAAAGAATTCATATTGTATTTTATATAATTCATCATCCGTTGGCTCTTCAAGAGGAATTGCTTGTAATACAACTGTATACTCACCATTTGGAATAGGTATTTGAAATTTATTAGAAAGAATACTCGTTATAACGATACTTTCATTTTCAACTGTAAAAGGAACCGTAATCGTTCTAACTACTTCTTCTTTTTCAATATGTTTCCCTGGGGTCACTTTCACTTCACAAGTATAATCAGAAAGTGCTTCAAAAATAACAGTTCCATCTGCCTTAGCATAACCTCTTTCAAAATCTTCATCAGTCCAATCTACATAAGGCTGCTCACCGTCATAGTTCATCAACATTAATTGCGAATAAGAAATCGTTAACTCCATAGTTCCCCTTCTCCTTCATTATGAAATATACAACTACTACTTCACTTCAAATTTTACTCGCGTACCATCTGGGTATTTATCTAACTTATTCCCTACCCAAGAACCTGCTCCGCGGTTATCCGCCGGACTTATATATTCAATATGTGCTCCTTTTCCGCCTTCCTTGCACATCGCCATTGGCCATTCATCACGATCATACCCTTTTTTTGATGGATATGGTGCTAACGACAATTTCCTTCTATCTGCAGCACCACCACGATCGATTGTACAAACTTCTGAATGCCCTTCTTTTATAGCATCCGTAATATGTTTTCCTGTCTCTGGATAACGTTCTTTCGGAAATTCTAACACTTGATCATACGTATTCGTTTTCTTTACACTTGTTTCCTCTGGCACAAGTACTTCATAAACTGCTACTAAAATAGACAGAATTGCGATAATTGAAATGATAATACCTTTTAATTGCTTCATGTATACCTCCATGTTTCTACCAGTTTCTTTTCCTCCGTTATTATAACAAACTTCTCCTGTATATGTTTTCAGACATTATTTTAGTTATTCCTTGCCATTCCGCCAAAAATTTTCATTTTTTCACTAATGCTGTAGAAAACTAATAGCCTTCCGACATTCTTTTTCAAAGGAAGTCCTCATAAAAGATTGAAATGATATATACGATACTTTTTGGGGAGGAAATATGATGGAAGCTACCTATAAAACAAAAGATGTCACGAATAAAACAGGCATCCCAAAACATATAGTTCGCAAATATAGTCAACTGTTAGAAGAACATGGTTATATGATTTCCAAAACAGCTGATGCTCGTATTTATAAACTTGATGATTTAAAATTATTGAAATCTATACACGAAAGAGCTGCTACATTACAAGAAGATATTTCAGAAACGATACCGATTATTTTAAAAGAAAAAGAGGCCCCACCTGTACCAGTTATACAAGATAAGCAAGAGATACAAACGAAAGAAAAAGAAGATGGGCGTAACTTTGAGGAGTTCATGTTAAAACTTGAAATGCTAGCTCAATTAAATGAGGCAATTATTCATCAAAATTCTACTTTAATTACACAAAATCGTTTAAAGGATGAGAAACTAGACGAATTGATGCAACAAGTTTATGTAAAAGAAGGCTCTCAAGAAAAAATGCTTCAAGAGTTAGTCGATCACGCCGCTCAAACAGATGCACTGCAAAAAGAAAAGATGGACTTATTAATGAATCATATGTATAAACGAGAATCCAAACAGGAAGAAAAAATGAATAAACTTGTTAGTCAAATTTATAATAAAGACAGTAACCGTGATGCACAGCTTATGCAAGTTATTCGAGAAATTCAAGAAACAAAAAGAATGGTTGCTGCCTCAAAAGAGCAAAGCTTCTTTCAATCATTTAAAAGTTTATTTAGCCGAGCAAAACAAGAAAAAACAAATGAATAAACAATATAAAATAAAAAGTTACCTTTCATCGGTAACTTTTATTCCTTATTTTGTACAGCTGGTAATATAATAATTGCTTCAGTGCCTTTTCCACTTTCACTCTTATATTCCAATGTACCATTATGCGCTTGTAAAATACTAAATGTTACCATAAGTCCTAATCCTGTCCCTTTTTCTTTTAAAGAATAATATGGTTGCCCAAGCCTTGCTAACTGTTCATTCGTCATACCAACACCACTATCTTTAACTCTTATTATGATTGTTTCGTCTTTTTGAATAGCTGTTACTTTTAAATATCCTTTATTTCCTTGAATTGCTTCAATACCATTTTTAACAACATTCATAATAGCTTGCTTCAATTTTGTCTTATCACCAATCGTATAAAGACTTTCTGAAATTTCAACTTGTAAATATACACCTTGCATCGCTGCAAATGACGACATGAGAGTGGTCATTTCTATTAATTGGGCTGATAAACAAATGTGTTCTTTTTTCTCAATTTGCGGCCTTGCTAAATTTAAGTAATCTGAAATAATTTGTTCCGCCCGATCCAATTCAGCTAATACGAGACGCATATAATCCTTATTCTTCACATCTTCCGTACTTTCTAGCAATTGGATAAATCCACGAACAACAGTTAGTGGATTTCGAACTTCATGTGCCACACTTGCTGCTAACTCACTTACAATATTAAGCTTTTCTGATTTTTGCATCTCTGTACGTAGCAATGCATTTTCATTTAAATATTCAGTTAAATACACCTGAAATACCATTGTCATGACCATGATAAGCGAGGCAAATATAAATCCGCTATATATTTGCGAAATATACGGTGTAAATCCTGTTTCCAAAAGAACATTAATCATGCCTAATACTAAAGAAACAAGCACATAAAATGATGAAATCATAAATGCTAAAATTAATTTCTTATCCCTTGAAAAAAGAGACCATTTCTTTGATAAAAATAGCGGAACTATCAATAAAAATATTACTTCTAAAACTGGAAGAAAGCTCATTCCCTTTAGTAACCATTCATATGCAACAAAAATAACCGCTGGGATTAAACCAACAATCCCACCATATAAAAAACCACTGACAATTGGAATGGGGTGAAAGTTATACCCACACACATTGCCAAAACAAATAGAGTATGTCATGGAGAGAACGAGCGTAACGCTAGATAAAAACATAATAAAGTAACGATTTGGCTTCGGAGGCATTTCTTGATAGCGATTTAAACGAATCGCTTCATATAAAAATAGTGGCAAAATTATGATGGCAATTTGAATCAATAAATCACGGATAAGCTCCATAACCTCTCATCCCCTATATGTATTTTGATATGATTATATCATTTTATAGGTGTATTTGTTTTAAAATTTTGATTTTTCTTAACATATTTGTTAATTCTTTGTTAACAACTCATAATAATTGTTACAGATTTTCGAAATGATTGTAAACCCTGTACCAAATTTCCTTCGTGCAGTATACAATGAATACGGATTACAAAGAAAATATAAAAATACTTTTTTAGACGGACAACTATAGCAAAATACAGCATATAATCCATACTATCTATGTTTACAAATAAGTGATCATTACTTTAGTAGGAGGAAGATAAATATGGCGGGTACTACGCTTGTTTTAAAAGAAGAAAATTTGGTTGTTCTAGAAAATGTTGAAAAATCAGTATATGAAGAGTTACAGCATAAAGCGGGAGAAGAAAACTGCACATGTGCTGTGAACGAATCAGTTGTTCACCTTGGCAAGGTATCCTCTGTACTCTGGAATGAAGATGAAATAGATTGGGAATACGGATATTAAAAAGTCGCTTATAGCGGCTTTTTTTCTCTTTTCTCTCTCTTTCTAAATAACATATACAAAGCGTAATCATAGAAAATATGATAAAATGAACTTAATTTTCAAACGGAAGAAAGGGAGATACAATGGAACAATTCATTAACCCTAGAGTGAAGGATATCCAAATTTCTGGAATCCGTCAATTCTCTAACATGATTCAAAACTATGATAATTTGATTTCTTTAACAATTGGACAACCCGATTTCCCTACACCTTCTCTCGTGAAAGAAGCGGCAAAACGGGCTATTACAGAAAACTATACAAGCTATACACATAACGCTGGTTTACTAGAATTACGTAAGGCAGCTTGTAACTTCGTAAAAGATAACTACGATTTACATTACTCACCTGAAAACGAAACCATCGTTACAATCGGTGCTAGCGAAGCAATTGATGTTGCATTCCGAACGATTTTAGAGCCAGGAACAGAAGTAATTTTACCTGCTCCTATTTATCCAGGTTACGAACCCATTATTCGATTATGCGGTGCAACGCCTATTTTTGTAGATGTTCGTGAAACTGGATTTCGTTTAACAGCTGAAGCGCTTAAAAATGCTATTACAGAAAAAACAAGATGTATCGTACTACCGTATCCTTCTAATCCAACTGGTGTAACTTTATCAACAGAAGAGCTAAAAGATATTGTAGATGTTTTAAAAGATAAAAATATTTTCGTCCTTTCAGATGAAATTTATAGCGAGCTTGTATATGAACAAAAGCATACATCTATCGCTCATTTCCCAGAAATGCGTGAAAAGACAATTGTCATTAACGGTTTATCTAAATCACATTCTATGACTGGCTGGCGTGTTGGACTTTTATTTGCACCAAGCTATTTAGCAGGACACATATTAAAAGTTCATCAATACAATGTAACGTGTGCTACTTCAATCGCTCAATACGCTGCAATTGAAGCATTAACAGCAGCTAAAGACGCACCAAAAATGATGCGCCACCAATATAAAAAACGCCGTGATTACGTATATAATAGACTCACTCAAATGGGATTAACAGTTGAAAAGCCAACAGGTGCATTTTACTTATTCCCATATGTTGGTCATTTGACATCTTCATCATTTGATTTTGCACTTGATCTTGTCAAAGAAGCGGGACTAGCTGTAGTTCCTGGAACAGCATTCTCTGAATACGGTGAAGGCTACCTTCGCTTGTCCTATGCGTATAGTATCGAAACTTTAAAAGAAGGCTGCGACCGATTAGAAGCCTTTCTAATGAAAAAAGCTAAGAGTTAAACTCTTAGCTTTTTTATGCATAATGATCACAAGTTTGACGTTTTAGTAATTTATGAGGAATAATGATACACTTTGCAGTGGATTCTGCATTCTCTACTTTATCAACTAAAGCTTTTGCCGCCTCATATCCTAGCTGATAAATATTCACATCAACTGTCGAAAGTGGAGGGCTCGCAATTTCCGATAATAAAGCATTATTAAAGCTTACAATAGAAACATCTTTCGGTACAACAAATCCTTTTTTAGAAAGAGCACTTAACACACCAAGTCCAATTAAGTCATCCGTTGCCATAATTGCCGTTGGCGGTTGCTGCAGTCCCATTAATTCCTCAACAGCTTGTTGACCACTTTCCCTCGAAAAATCAAAATGTAAAATATATTCTTTTGGTAATACAATGTCTGCTAATTTCAAGGCATCACTCATACCAGCTAAACGATCTCTCGTTACAAGTAAATCTGATCCACCACCAATGAACGCGATTTGTTTATGCCCTAATGAAATTAAATATTCTGCCACTTCTCTTGCAGCTGTATAATTGTCATTATCTACATATGTAATTTCATCTTTTCGATCATATGGTTTTCCTATTAAAACAAACGGGAAATTTTGTTCATGTAAATATTGAATAATCCGATCATTCTCCCTTGAATATAAAAGAATAATGCCACCAATTTGGCGTCCTTGTACCATCTTTACGACACCATTAAAAATTTCTTCTTCCGTTTCACCTGTCGACATGTAAAGCGCATAACCTTCTACGTGTGCAAATGAACTAATCCCTCTTATAACTTCTGGGAAAAATGGATTTTGAAAAGCTTTACTTGCAGAACTTGGCATAACAAGACCAAGTGTTTTCGTCGTTTGGTTCGCAAGATTTCTCGCATTTAAATTGGGATGATACCCTAATTCACTCATCACTTTCCTAACACGGCGCTTTGTCTTTTCACTTATACTTGGATTATCAGCAATTACACGAGAAACTGTTGATGGTGCAACATTCGCTTGCTTCGCCACATCTTTAATTGTAACTGTCATAAAAATCCCCCTCCTCTCATTTCTCTGCCATTTTTCATATATTTTATCTCGCACTCATTGCAAGTCATAAACTTTCATTTCTTATATCTTGCAAAACTAATCCTATTCTCCCTCTTCATGTATTGTAAGGGATATAGCTATTTTTTCCTATACTATAATATACTATTTATTTCACTTCTTTTCACATGTGATGTCAAATCTCTTTTCATCTCCCTATAAACTTATTTATAGGGAGATGAAAAGAAAAATGGGACGTAATGTCCCATTTTTCATCCTTTTGTACCTCCAGCTGTTAAACCAGAAATAAAGTATTTTTGTAGTGATAGGAATAAAATTGAAATTGGGATCGCAATTAACACAGAACCCGCTGCAAACGTTGTAAATTCATTACCGAATTTCTTCGCAACCATTTCATATAATCCAACTGCTAAAGTATAATTTTCTGGTGTTCGCAAAATAATACTCGCTAAAATGAAATCTGTAAATGGACCAATGAAAGTAAATAACGCTACAACCGCTACGATTGGCTTTGCAAGTGGCATAATGATTTGCCAAAAAATACGAAAATGCCCTGCTCCATCCATTCGAGCTGATTCATCTAGTTCTTTCGGAATCGTATCAAAATACCCTTTCATAAGCCATGTATTCATCGGAATAGCCCCGCCTACATAAATTAAAATTAATGCAAGGTGTGTATCAATTAATCCTGTTAATTGGGCTAATACGTATAAAGCAATTAACGCTGCAAAGTTTGGAATCATTTGCAGAATTAAAAATGTTAATAAACCATTTTTTCTTCCAACAAAACGATATCTCGAAAATGCATAAGCAGTAAAGCTAATTGCTAACACTGAGAAAATCATCGTTAAAACACTTACTTTTAATGTGTTTTTATACCATAGTAAGTAATTACTATTCTCTAGATCTAATAACTTACGATAATGATCTAACGTTGCATTTTGTGGAATAATACTTGATCCAGATAAACTATCACCCGGATTAAACGATGAGCCAATAATCCATAATAACGGATAGAAAATGATGGCACACATTACGAAAATAACTAAATAACTTAATGAGAGACGTAACATCTTCTGTCTTTTAATATTCATTTACATCATATCCTCTTCTTGGAATGATTTTGTTCTCTTAAATTGCCATAACGCAACTGTAATAACGATTAACGATAATATCATTGTAAGAGCTGCTGCTTTTCCGTACTGCGCTGAAGTCATCGTTAACTTATAAATCCATGAAATTAAAATATCCGTTCCACCTGCGTCTTGTCCAGCTACAGCAGGACCTCCACCGTTAAATAGATAGATGATACTAAAGTTATTAAAGTTAAACGTATATTGCGTAATTAATATTGGTGCTGTTGCATATAACACAAGTGGCAATGTAATTTTACGAAACTGTTGCCAAGCTGTCGCTCCATCTACTGTAGCCGCTTCATATAATTCTCCCGGAATCGATTGCAGTATACCCGTTGTCATCGCAAAGATAAACGGGAACCCAAGCCACGTTTGAATCATAATTAAAGCAATCTTCGCCCAAAATGGATCTGTCATCCAAGCAATTTTTTCAATTCCGAATAAAGCTAATACTTGATTGTTAATCGCTCCGAATGTTTCATTAAACATACCAGAGAAAACAAGAATAGATACGAATGCTGGAACCGCCCACGGTAAAATGAAGATTGTTCGAATAATTGCCTTTCCTTTAATACCGGGCTGATTTACGATAATCGCTAAGAAAATACCAAGCGCAACTTGTAATGTTGTTGCAACGAATGTCCAAATGACAGTCCAAGAGAATACACTTACAAATGTCTCTCTCCACATCGGTAAAGTGAAAATATCAATAAAGTTTTTAAAGCCCACCCAATCTACTAATTTTGCTGGAGGAGAATGATATAAATCATAGTTTGTAAATCCAATTAAAATTACGAAGATGATTGGAAATACGACAACAAAGATAAGTAGTAGAAAACCTGGTGAAACCATTAAATAAGGAAAACCTTGATCTAACAAATTACGGTATTGCTCTTTTACAGAATTTAACGGTGTTCCGATATCACGTTTCTTTCCATTTTGGTATGCATCGTATAAGTTAAATGCATATATGCCGAGCCCAAAAGCGATAACGATAAGGGCCAAGATTCCTTCTACTAATAGAAAGACAGAATGGTCACGTGGAACTTCTGTACCAAGCGTTACAATACCCCATAATCCCATATTTAATAAATCAGCAAAGGCTACAATAAATGAACCTGTTAATACTAGAAAAATAAGACCTTTTACAAATTGTTTATTATACATTTGGCCCACGCCTGGAATGATTGATAACATGGTTGCCATTTTTCTATGCTTTGAATGGTTTAACCCATTTGCTGGTTCCATAGATGTTTGCATGTTCCTTCCCCCTTTTTTCTTCCTACATGGAAGGGAGAGAATTCGTGCCTCTCATATTCGAGGCACGAATTTCACCTTATTTTTTCTTGTTATGATTTGCCTCAATATTACCTTTAATTTGTTTCACTGCACTATCAAGCGCCGCTTTTGGTGCCTCTTTATCTGTAACAACTAATTGAAGCGCATCTCCAGCTGGTTTCCAAACTTCTTGCATTTCTGGAATGTTTGGCATTGGAATTCCATTTTCAGATTGCGTTGCAACTGCTTTTGCAGCTTCGTTATCTTTAATAATTGGATCTTCCATTACTGATTTTACTGGAGGAATTTCTTTTGTTTTCTCAAATCGAATTTTTGCGTTTTCTTCATTTGTTACCCACTCAGTGAATTTTGTAGCTAAATCATTTTGTTTAGAGAAACTTGTTACATGCCATCCTTTAACCCCAACAAACGTTTTCATTGGTTGACCATTTGGTAATTTCGGCATTGGAGCAACGCCATAATCAATCCCGTTCTTTTCCATTGCTTGGAACGCCCATGGGCCATTCATGATAGAAGCTGCTTTTCCTTCATTGAATAGTCCATCAGCAGCAGGCCCACCTGATTCACCGATAATACCTTTTGGGAATAATTTTTCCTTGTACCATTTTTGAAGATATTCAGCACCTTGTACTGCTCCGCTATTATTTAATCCAACATCACTTGCATTTGGCTTTCCATCTTTTTCACCAAATACATAACCGCCCATACCTGCCATGAATGCATTAGCAAAGTAGAAGTTATCTCCTAATGCTAAAAATCCGTACTTGCCATCTTTCGTAAATTCTTTTGAGAAGTTAAACAGCTCGTCCATCGTTTCTGGCGCTTTTGGCATTAGTTTTTTATTGTAAATAAAGACTGGTGTCTCAATTGCTTTTGGTAAACCATATAATTTTCCATTATATGTCTGTGCTTCTATTGATGAATTAGTAAATTTACTCTTTACAGCATCATCTGCTTTCACTTCAGAAAGTAAACCTTCTGTTACTGCATTTCCGATTTGATCGTGTGGCAATGTTACAACATCTGGTCCAGTCCCCGCTGGTCCATCAAGGCGTAACTTCTTCACTTGATCTGTCATTTGCATTTCAACAACTTTTACTTTTACTTTATATTTTTCCTCAAAGCTTTTCACTGCTGGTTCTAAACCAACACCTTTTTTATCATCTTCCCAAACAAGAAGATCATAGTCTTTTTTCGCTTTACTTTCCTCTTTTTTCCCTGAATCTTTCGGTCCACATGCAGATAACATACCAATAGATAATGCTGAAACCGTTAATAATGATAATGCTTTCTTCATCCCAAAAACCTCCCTAAATTGTCTATGTACCTCAGTAACTGAAAACGTTTGCATTTAATAGTTTAATTGAAGCGCAAACAATATCTCAATCTATGAAAACGTTTGCGCTATTTGTCTATCATTATACATTCTTTTATTCATTTTGCAAATATTAATTTAAAAATTATGTCATTATACTCTTTATACATTGACTTTATATGAAATGAATACTACTCTTATAAGCAATATTAAAGCTACGAGAAAGGCAATCGTTTGCAATATAGGCTTTATTATTACACTTAAGGGAATACTATGTATAGAGATATTGAAGGGGGATTTTCTATATGTTTAAAGAAGCTATTTATCATAGGCCGAAAGATAATTATGCATACGCTTATGATGAACAAACAATTCACATCCGAGTACGTACTAAGAGAGATGATATTCAAAGCGCCAATCTTATTTACGGTGATCCTTACGAATGGAAAGACGGGAAATGGATATCAGCAAGTACACCCATGAAAAAAACAGGTTCTACTGCATTATTTGATTATTGGTCCATTTCAATCGAACCAAAATTTAAGCGCTTACGTTATGGGTTTGAATTAAAATCTGAAACAGACACTCTTATTTATGCAGAGCGAGGATTCTTTTCTAGCATTCCAAATGATGATGTTGGTAACTTTTTCTGTTTTCCATTTATTCATGCAGATGATGTATTCAAAGCACCATCTTGGATTAAAGACACCATTTGGTATCAGATTTTCCCTGAGCGATTCGCTAATGGCGATAGTACGCTGAATCCAGAAAACACCCTTCCTTGGGGAAGTGCGAATCCAACTCCAACTAATTTTTTCGGCGGAGATTTTTCTGGTGTTATTCAAAACCTTGATTACCTTGTTAAGCTTGGCATTTCCGGAATATATTTCACACCTATTTTCAAAGCTCATTCAAACCATAAATATGACACAATTGACTATATGGAAATTGACCCACAATTTGGGACGAAAGAAACTTTTAAAGAGCTCGTTGAAGAATGTCATAAGCACGGTATAAAAGTAATGCTCGATGCTGTGTTTAATCATAGTGGATACTTTTTCGAGAAATTTCAAGACGTACTAGAGAATGGTGAGAAGTCCGCATATAAAGAGTGGTTCCACATTCATGAATTTCCGATTATAACCGAACCACTTCCAAATTATGATACTTTCGCCTTTACACCGTATATGCCTAAATTAAATACAGCTCATCCAGATGTAAAAGAATACTTACTTGAAGTAGGACGTTATTGGGTACGAGAATTCAATATAGATGGCTGGCGCCTTGATGTCGCCAATGAAGTCGATCACAACTTTTGGAGAGAATTCCGAACTGAAATAAAGACACTAAATCCTGAAGTATATATTTTGGGAGAAATTTGGCACGATGCCCTTCCGTGGCTACAAGGCGATCAATTTGATGCTGTCATGAGCTATCCTGTTACAAACGCTCTACTTTCTTACTTTGCTAACGATTCCATTAAAGCAAGTGAATTCATGAAGCAAATTACAGAATCTCTACATTCCTACTCTATGAATGTAAATGAAGCAGCATTTCATTTATTAGATAGCCATGATACTCCAAGAATTTTAACAACATGCAACGGAGATAAAAATAAGTTGAAATTGCTCTATGTATTCCATCTTTCTTTCATCGGCTCTCCTTGTATTTATTACGGAGATGAAATTGGTATGGATGGCGGCATGGACCCTGATTGCCGTAAATGTATGATTTGGGATACTAAAGAACAAGATCATGCATTATTTACCCATATACAAACATTGATTTTATTACGGAAACAACATAAAGCATTTGGAGGACATGGTACTTTTCAATTCATCGAAGCAAATGATGAACATAATTATATTTCTTATACGAAAACATATGAGGATGAAACTATCTTTTTCGTTTTAAACCCTACTAATAGTGAAGTTACAGTTTCACTCCCTCTTCATGTTACTGGTAAGAAAATAATTAACATTTATACAAACGAAGAATTTTCAGCAGAAGCAAGTGTATTACAAGTTACACTTCCTCCATATGGATTCTCCATATTAAAATGGTAACCCAAAAAATCCTTATGCCAAGGTGGCATAAGGATTTTTCTTATTTCAATTTGAATACCATCGCTTCATACGGACGTAATGTAATGTTATCTATCGATCCAATTTCTACATCGTAATTGTGTATAAATAACTCTGATTCACTATAACTAATATCCTTAGGCATTTCAAATACACTTTCATCCGCAGTAAAGTTTGCAATGACAAGTAGTTTTTCATCTCCATATGTTCTTACATAAGCAAAAATAGAAGGGTCATTATTTAATATTAAATCATATGATCCATACACAACTATTTCATTATTTTTGCGTAGTTCAATTAATTTCTTATAGTAATAAAAAATTGAACCTTCATCTTGGATTGCTTGTTTCACATTAATCTCTTTATAGTTAGGATTTACAGTAATCCAAGGTTCACCTTTTGTAAATCCAGCGTGATCCTGATCATTCCACTGCATCGGAGTTCTAGCATTATCACGACCCTTTATATAAATAGATTCCATTACTTTTTCTATATCTTCACCATGGTCTATCACTTTTTCTTTATACATATTTAACGTTTCAATATCTCGATATTCATCAATTGACTCAAATCGGACGTTCGTCATTCCGATTTCCTCTCCTTGATAAATATATGGCGTTCCTTTCATCATATGAAGAACTGTCGCTAACATTTTTGCTGATTCAATGCGATACATTCCATCATTACCAAAACGAGATACAACGCGAGGCTGATCATGATTATTCCAATAAAGGCTATTCCATCCGGTATGCTCTAATGCTTTTTGCCACTTTGTTAAATTCTCTTTTAAAGTAAGAAGTGAGCATGGTTTTACATCCCACTTTCCACCTTCTCCTGAATCTAAATCCATATGTTCAAATTGGAATACCATTTGCAATTCTTTTCGTTCTTCTCCAGTATACAATTTCGCTTCTTCTGTCGTTACACCAGGCATTTCACCAACCGTCATAATATCATAATGCGATAATACTTCCTCATTCATTTCATGTAAATATTTATGAATGTTTGGACCGTTCATAAAATGCTTATGACCTGAAACATACCCCTCTTCTTCTGTTTCAACAGCTGGTAATCCCTCTTCTTTAGAAATAAAATTAATAACATCCATACGGAAACCATCAATTCCTTTTTCTAACCAAAACTTCATCATTTCATAAACATCTTGTCTTACCTTTTCATTATCCCAATTTAAATCTGGCTGTTTTTTAGAAAACAGATGTAAATAATATTCATCTGTCATTTCATCATACTGCCATGCTGATCCACTAAACGCTGCTCCCCAGTTGTTCGGTTCTTTTCCTTCTTTTCCAGGGCGCCATATATAGTAATCTCTATATTTATTATCTTTTGATTTACGTGATTCAATAAACCAATTATGTTCATCAGATGTATGATTAACAACTAAATCCATCATCAATTTCATATTACGTTCATGCATTTCATGTAATAGCTCATCCCAATCTTCCATTGTTCCGAACTCGTTCATAATTTTACAATAATCGCTTATATCATAACCATTATCATCATTTGGAGATTCATAGACTGGTGATAACCAAATCACATCAATCCCTAACTCTTTTAAGTAATCTAGCTTTGAAATAATCCCTTGAAGATCTCCTATACCATCATCATTACTATCCATAAAGCTACGAGGATAAATTTGATATACTACACTTTCTTTCCACCATTGTTTTTCCATTATGCTACCCCATTTCATTCATCATTCATTTTTCTCTTTTTTAAGGCGCAAACGTTTTCATTAATGAATGATAACAGATTCTATCTCAATTTAAAATAGCGCTTACAATTTTTATTGTCTTTTTCTAAGAAAACATATGAAAACCACTAATAAATCTCCAATAAATGAAAACGTTTTATTTTTTTATTTATTTTTTGAATCTATTCGTTTATAATGAACTCAAAGAAAACGTTTGCATAATTATTTCTAGGGGGAAATACCATGGCAGAACTTAAATTAGAAAACATTTATAAAATATATGATAATAACGTAACAGCTGTAACTGATTTTAATTTACACATTCAAGATAAAGAATTTATTGTATTTGTCGGTCCTTCTGGATGCGGAAAATCTACAACATTACGAATGGTAGCTGGACTTGAAGATATTTCAAAAGGCGAGTTTTCAATTGATGGTAAACTAATGAATGATGTTCCTCCAAAAGATCGAGATATCGCTATGGTATTCCAAAACTACGCTCTTTATCCACATATGAGTGTATATGATAATATGGCATTTGGATTAAAACTTCGAAAAATACCAAAAGATGAAATCGATCGTCGCGTGAAAGATGCAGCAAAAATTTTAGGACTTGAACAATATTTAGATAGAAAACCGAAAGCATTATCAGGTGGACAGCGCCAACGTGTTGCGTTAGGTAGAGCAATCGTTCGAGATGCAAAAGTTTTCTTAATGGATGAACCATTATCAAACTTAGATGCTAAACTCCGTGTTGCAATGCGCTCAGAAATTTCTAAGCTACATCATCGTCTTGGAACAACAACAATTTATGTAACACATGATCAAACAGAAGCAATGACTATGGCTTCGCGTCTTGTCGTTATGAAGGATGGAAAAATCCAACAAATTGGAACTCCAAAAGAAGTATATGAAACACCAGAAAACATCTTCGTGGGTGGATTTATCGGCTCACCAGCTATGAACTTCTTCCGTGGTAAATTGACTGAAACCGATTTCGTTATAGACAATACTATAAAAATTAAAGTATCTGAAGGAAAAATGAAGATGCTACGTGAACAAGGCTATGTAAATAAGGAAATTGTTTTAGGTATTCGTCCAGAGGACATTCATGATGAACTACTATTTTTAGAAGCTTCACAATCTACTGCCTTCACAACAAAAATTGAAGTCGCTGAGTTATTAGGTGCTGAATCCATTTTATATATGAAACTTGGGAATCAAGATTTTGCGGCACGTGTAGATGCAAGACATACGTTTTCACCTGGTGACCAAATTAAATTAGCATTTGATATGAATAAAGCGCATTTCTTTGATAACCAAACTGAACAACGTATTCGCTAAAAAATTTATCTTTACTATACACATATAAAAAACCGTCCACATATATTGAGGGCGGTTTTCATTATTATACTAGGGCTTCTACTGTATGAAATGATTGTCCTTTCGTGCCAATAATACCGAAAATCGGTAAATCACTAAGCACCACTTCTTCTTGCTGTTTCATAAAAGATGACGTTAATTGTTTTATCTCTATCCAAACGTCATTAATACAAAGTACATTGGAATCGTTCTCTTGTTGGCGAGAAAAAATAGAATCTATTTTATATAAACCAGCATTTTGAAAAAGCATGTCAATGCGACTGAATGCATTCAAAGTAATGCTAATAACGCGTTGCCAATCTCCTTGCTTTTCCATATCATAGAATACAAAAAGGGCTTCTCCGCCTAGATTCGTAATTTCCTCCACTGTTGCTTGTCCACTCTCTTGATCAATGTCCGTCACAATAACTTTTGCGCCTTGTTTAGCCAACAAAAGAGCTGTATTACGTCCAATACCGATGCCACCGCCAGTTACGATAGCAACTTTTCCTGCAAGCTTCATTTTCATTACCCCTTCTATAAGTCTTACCGTCATTCAGTATACTCCTTTATGAGATTATTCTGCAAGCAAGAAAAATTGCCATTCAATTTGTAAACGTTTACTTTTTATCCTTCTTTTTTCTTACTCTTACGCTGATCAAGAACTAGACCGATAAAAATGAGAATGCCCCAAAAAATTATGCTACCTCCTGTCATCTCAACTTCCCCCTTATTATATAAAGTAAAACTTTAATCAGCCCCAAATGGTGAGATAAAGATATTATTTTTAATCATTATACCATTATCTTAATTTTCAATCTATTATAAATAGAAATGACACATTTTAGTTTTTCCTTACTGTAAATATTCACAATATACTTATAAAATAAAAAAAGACCCTTTTATATATAAAAGGGTCTTTTTTTATTTTATTATACAAGACTTATTATTTTCGTCTTTGTAATTAAGTCCTGAAAACCGCAATTGTCTTTGCGGAACAACATCATATATACGTTACATATTAATGGAATTCCTAATAGCAATACGTTCGGTAATAACACTACAAAAAATCTTATAATTAATGTTTGCAACGTTAGCTTTTCACTCTTCAATGAAATTAATTTTATTCTCGTTACCTTTTTGCCAAGTGTAACACCGTTCCAAATAAAGGGTAATACAATAAAATATATCGCCATTAATATGAAAACTACTGCGAAATCATATCTAAAATCACCTAAGCTTATATTAAAGCGCTTAAACATAGCACTATAGTTTCCGGTCATAATAGCTACTACTGCACCATACATAACCGAGATTAAAAACATGTCAATTAGGGAAGCACCTATGCGATTCATTACAAGCGCTGGACGATGCATCTTTAACTTCATTTTATGTCGACTCCTTCATATCCTTCTTTACCCGTCTCATCGTACCACTTCTAAAAAACATTGTAAACTAGCGTTTCTCTTACTTTTCTTGTACAATTTGTTACAATAGCATTATAAAGGAGGTTCCCATATTGAAAAAATGGATAATCCTATTCGTCGCCTTCCTATTAACTGGTTGTGCAGGAAACACAAGTCACTTAACTTATACGGTTAACGATGAATACGAACTCATACGTACTTCTGGAAATGCATTTGAACTTTTCCCCTCGCAAGATGCTGTATATGCCACACAATACATCCCTGCAAAAATTACAGACATTGCTTGGGATGATAAATACATTATTGCAAAACAAACTGAGGAAAAATCAGATCCAAATAACCCTGACGCAGCAATTGCGAATAAAAAAAGTGAACATTATTGGATTATTGATGTAAAGCACAATAAACGTTTCGGTCCCTACAATGAAAAGCAATTTAATGAACAAAAAGATGCGTTTAAAATTAAGGTGCCTTTTCAAAATGTAGATTCATACATAAAAGAAATAAAAAAACAGTCAGCATAATATTTGTATGCTGACTGTTTTGTCTTACATTATTTTAGTGAGATGTTAAACGTTTGTGGCTCTTTTACAACATCTTGTGTTTCTGAATCTCCTGCAAGTAAATCATCAGTTGTAAACTGAATATCCTTTACCTTGTCTTTTCCATCGTCAAGTATTAAACCAATAATACCATCTCTTATTTCACCAGGCTTATAGTCTTCTCTTGATACATTTTTTGTACCAACTAACGTATCTTCGTCATATAAAAAGTTTTGAGTGGCTACTTTAAAATGTTGCTTACCATTAATCATAACATCATTCATAGAGAAAAATTGCATATTTTTATTTCCGCTATTCTCCACTTTATATGTAATCTCAACGTAACGAATTGTATTACTAATCTCTGTTCCACTTAGCGATGCATATAATTCTGCATCTTCTTGGCTTACTTTATCCCCTAATCTACGTTTTACTTCTTCAGGAGTTAGTGCCGTGTATACTTTCAATGTATTTTTTGCCTTTTCACTCATTTGTGATAAAGAGATTACTTTCACATCTTGTACGTGAATTTTCATTGGCGCTACTTCAAATGTTTGATTCACAGAATGCATCTGCTCTAACTTGAAAGTACCCCATCCTGTTTCTTTCACTTTTTGTCCTACTTTTTTCAGCTCACGCCCACCATATTCTTTCGTTTCAGGAATAGATTCTTTCTTCTTCGGTTCAGCTTTCTTTTCTTCTTGATGGAAGCAACCACTTAACATAAGAAGAAAACTACATAAAACAAAAATACTTTTCCATGCTTTCATCATTTCATTTCTCCTAACGCTATCATTCATGAATATACAATTAGTCCCTTGCTTTGTAAACTATAGAAACAATGACAATTCCACAAAATGAACTTGTCAGTCCAGATACTATTATACCTCCAATTTGGAAAATATGAAAATAGGGGTCTAGGAACGCATGCACGATAAATATAAAAGCTGTCACAATGATTATCGAAACCCAATACTTTCTTTTTTCTAAAGCTACAATCATATCTTTCCCTGTTTCATCTTTATACTTCCATAGTACGTATAATAGCAATAATAAGCCAACACATGTACTCCCATGTTGCATATATTTATACAATGGAATACTGTGTAATTCAATTTGTAACAATGCTATTTTCATAACGAAATAGCCTGTATTATGAGTAAATGCATCCAAAACGACATGCGTGAGCATACCGAATAATGCAGAATAGCAAAATACAAAGAATTCTTTCCAGGTATGTAGCCCCCACCTCTCATCTATTGCATATGAATAATAACCAGCAAACGGTTTAGGCAAATGCGTTATAAACGGCTTTTTTAAAATGTAATGATATATGTATGCGATTAGAAATACAAGCGGTAAATTTAAATATAAGAACCCAAGCCATGTATGGCCAATAACACCATAGGGTCTAAAGTGCAAAAAATATTCAAAGTCAGGCGCCATACTACCTAATATAAGAGCCGTTACTGAAATATGTTTAGAGTGCTTTTTCGCAAAAGGAAGAACTGCTGCTGGATGTGCAAATGTAAACGGCATACTTTAACTCCTTCTCACATTTTCAATAGAATACCATATATCATAACGAGAGAATGAATCTTCATGCAATATTTATTTTCACATTGGAATATGATAGTTTAAATGATATAATCCACATAAAATATTCAGAAAACAAGAAGGGATTCAGGTGTCATTAACACTTGTATTTGCTGCCTTTTTAAATTCAAAATCCGTTATGAATTGAGGTTTATATATTGATTGACGTACCCTTTTTACAAAATGTCACATTAAAAAAAGAAAATATCCCTAGTTTTTCCGCATATCCTTACTGCTTACCCGCTATTCGAACATTACAATCACTAGATTTCCATCCAAATGTAACATTCATTATTGGAGAAAACGGAACAGGTAAATCAACATTACTTGAAGGAATTGCAATTGCGTTAGGTTTTAATGCAGAAGGTGGAACGAAGAACTTCCGCTTTAGCACAAACGATTCCCATTCATCTTTACATGAATACCTTCGAATTTCAAAAAGTTTCAATACACCAAACGACGGTTTCTTTCTTCGCGCTGAATCATTTTATAACGTTGCTTCTTATATTGATGAAATAGATGCTGATAGAGAAGCACGTGGGAATCCGGTTATCAACTCTTATGGTGGTATCTCACTACACAAACAATCACACGGTGAATCATTCTTCTCATTATTTATGAACCGTTTTTCAGGACAAGGTTTATACATTTTAGATGAGCCTGAGGCAGCTTTATCACCAATGAGACAACTTTCCATGCTCATTCGAATGCACGAACTAGCTGAACAAGGTTCACAATTTGTTATCGCGACGCATTCTCCTATTTTAATGGCTTATCCTGAATCCACTATATATTCTTTAACACAAGAGGGAATTCACGAATCCACATTAGAAGAAACTGAGCATTACCAAACGACGAAACTTTTCTTTGAAAATCGCGATCGATTATTCCATCATCTATTTGAGTCGTAAAAAAAGAAGCAGCAATAGCTGCTTCTTTTTTATAGTGCTTCTATAAATAAGGCAACCCCGATACCGCCACCGACGCATAAAGAGGCAATTCCTTTTTCTAACCCACGTCTTTTTAATTCGTGAATTAAACTTACTGTAATACGAGCCCCTGTACAACCAATTGGATGCCCAAGTCCTACGCCACTACCGTTTACGTTCACTTTTTCACGGTCTAAGCCTAACTCTTTCTCTACAGCTAAATATTGAGCCGCGAAAGCTTCATTAATTTCAAGTAAATCTGCATCTTCCAATGACCAATCTACTTTTTCTAAACCTTTACGAATTGCTGGTGCTGGTCCAATACCCATAATTTTTGGATCTACTCCAGCTACTGAATATCCAACAATTCTAGCTAACGGTTGTAAACCTTTTTCTTTCGCTTTTTCTTCGCTCATTAATACTAGAACTGCACTCCCGTCATTAAGGCCAGATGCATTTCCAGCAGTCACTGATCCATCTTTACGGAACGCCGGCTTCAATCCAGCTAATTTTTCAGCTGTAATATCTGCACGTGGATGTTCATCCTTCGAAAATACAACTTCTTTTCTACGCTCTTTTATTGTAATAGGAACAATTTGATCGTCAAAGTATCCAGACTCGATTGCCTTCAGTGCCAATGTATGACTGCGAAGAGCAACCTCATCTTGTTCCTCTCTTGTAATTTCATATTGTTCAACTAAATTTTCCGCTGTTTCACCCATCATAATATGGTGAATCGGATCTTCTAACACTTCCCACACCGTATCACGAATTTCTCCGTGCTGTAGACGTTGTCCCCAGCGGTGCTGTTTCAATGCATAAGGGCTCGAACTCATCGCTTCTACCCCACCTGCAACAACAACATCACTTACACCTAATTGGATTTGCATTGCAGCTGACATAATTGCTTGCATACCTGAAGAACATTGACGTTGGATTGTATATCCCGTAACTGTGTCAGGAAATCCTGCCGCTAATGCAGCTGTTCTCGCCGTATTTGCTTCATCAGTTCTTTGAATACAATGACCTAAAATTACTTCATCAACTTCATGTGGTTCTACCCCGCCTCGTTTTACAGCTTCCTGAAGTACAGGAACAGCTAATTCTACTGGCGTTACATTTTTTAGCGCTCCTCCAAAAGTTCCAATTGGCGAACGAACTGCAGCTGTAATAACAACATTATGCATTTTGCACTTGCCCCTCTCTTATGTACCCTAGTCAGTTTTTAGGTGAAATTCCATAAGATGTATATCTATAACTATCATACTATAAACATACTAAAAAATCAAAATATTTAATATAATAAAAATAGAAGGAATTAACCTTCTATTCTGTCAGCGCATATAAAAACTTTTGTAAAATTTTCTCTGTCGTTTCATTCAATTTTGGCAACTTATCTACTGGAAAATATTGAAGTTTTAACCCTTCATGATCGAGCTTTAATTCCCCGCTCACATAATGTGCCTGATACAGATGAATAACATTGAAAATTTCATCGCCATTCGGATAACGGAAATATACTTCTTTTCCTGATAGAACACCAAGAAATTGCATTATTTTTGCAGTTAACCCCGTTTCCTCAAATAACTCTCTACGTGCAGTTTCTTCTGTCGTTTCGCCCAGTTCCATCGCCCCACCAGGTACACCCCAATCATATGTATCTGAACGATATTGAAGCAATACTTCTTGATTATCGTTTAATATAATAATTGCTGATCCTACGAGAATAAGCGGCCTTGTACCAACGACTTTTCGTAACTCTTCAATATACCCCATATGTAAATTCCCCTTTCCCTAACCTCCCTTATCATAACAAAATTTTGCTCTTTTTGTTCATGTAATTTTAAAGAAAAAAAGAAGCTTTCGCCTCCTTTTTTTCACCTTTATTTCTTAAAACTTTCATATTTTACAGCTTCAAAAGCTTCCTCAATTTCATCATTACGATAATGGACATATGTAAAACGCCCCAATTCTACTAATCTTGCTATTTCCTGTAACGCTTTATGCTGCTCATATGTTTCTTTCAGCTTAATATGTACATAAAACTTCATTAACGGATGTTCATATAAAGGTTCTCCCACCTCTACATATACATCTTCCACCCCTTGTACAACTCTTACATAACTTGCAAATTGATAAAGAGCTTCTCTGTCTGAAACGATTTTTAATGTATACATATATTCTCCCCCTTTTCTTTACTATATCAAAAAGATGATCACACTACGTTATAGAACTATGAAATTTTTTCGACTTGTCATCTATATATTCAATAAAGAAGGCGTTTATCCATACATGACATCTTTTCCCCACATATATTATAGGAAGAACTTTTTTTCAGTTGAGGTGTTCCTTATGGATCCATACGTCAATATATGTATTTGTATTACTCCCGGCGCCGATATTTCTGATGACCGAATCGCAAAAGATTTAGCTGTTGCAGAATCAATTTGGCACCCCATTACATTTCAAATTCAAGAAGTAATTGTATTAAATGAACTTTTCCGTTTTTTTGACCGTGAAATCAGTTATAAAAATTCCATTCAAAGTCAAGAAAAGCTGGCATCCTTTTTCCAAACATGTGTAAATGAAGCTCCTGAATGCGACCTTTATATTTGTTATATTGGCAGTGATTATTTCAAAGAAACAGCAGTAATTGCCTGCGCTTACTCTTTAGCAAAACAGCAACAACTTACCGGATATATCGTTTTAACAAACTCGGCTGCTCCTATGAAAAATATATATACGCTCGCTCACGAAATCGGTCATATTTTATTTACAAGACGTGTTCACGGAAAACTTACTCACGCAGATCCTCATTCCCCAACTGGCTCGGAGCACCATCCTTCTCCAACCAATCTTATGTATCCGATAGTCCCGCGCCCTGAAAATGTTCCTATTCAGTCTCTATTGACGAACGAACAAAAAACACTCTCTTTACAAAGCTCTTTATTGCAAAGAAAAAAACAGTAACCCTCATGTTACTGTTTAAAACAACTTATTCCAATCAACAAAACAAATCCCGGCTGCTAGAAATAAAAATAGACAACTAAAGGTAAATGTAATCCCTCTAAAAATCCCTATATAATATTTCTTTGGAAATAATTTTTGGTATATCCAGAGCAGCCGCTTTTTATTGAATTTCTAGTTCACACTTTTTCTTTCTTCAATTTTTAAAGACCATCTCATTAATCCATATATACTTCCATACATAAGTAATATCTTTGCAATTCCCCAAAATACATTTCTTTCTTCTAAGTCTTTAAATAAGAACATAATCGCAAGAGGAACAATTAGTACCAAAACACCCATCCAACCAAGAACATATACTTCACCAATAAGAAGTAATAAAAATATACTTACTGCTAATATATATGTCTGCATTGTCGACAATTGTAAAATTGGCGTCCCATACCATTTATTCATAAACATTAATAACACTAATAATAAAATAGGTATCATTACTATTACATAAATAATTCCAAACTCTACTAATTTACTTTTAAAAGAAGACATTCTAAACGCAAAAACCGTTCCAATAATTGTAATAATTAAAACGATAGGATAACCAATTACCTGTACATTTGTTAACGTAAATTGTTGATTCGGATTTCCAAATAAAATATTGGTTAGTAACCAATACCCACCTATCCCAATAATCATTCCTAAAACACTCTTTATACTTCCGCCTTTATCCTTCTCCATCTCTTTCGCTAATTCTTCCGCATACTCTTTTGGCGAATCACCAAATATATTACTTACCGTTTTTCCTTCTTTCTCACCTTCAATTAAATGAAGTTCTGCATCTTCTAAAAAAGCGTCAACATCTTCCTCTTTAATTCCTTTTGTTATTAAATATACTTTCGTATCGATTAAGAACTTTTCTCCTTCTTTAGAAATCTGCATTATAGCCCCTCCCTTATTTAACCATTTCTCTTCTATTCGCCTTCATCATAATTTCAACAAAAATTAAAATAAATAAACTTCCGTATAAACATATAATTTGAAATAACATTGGAACAAGGTCTTCCGTTGTAAATGTTTTAAACACTAACATAATTGAAAGTGGAATGATTAAATATAAGTTTTTAAACCATCCTTCAAAATATATATTTATAGCTACTGTGATGATAAAAATCCCACCAGCCACTATATAACTTTGCACTTCGGTGAATGTGAGCATTTTTGTCGGATATATCACGTCTAATATCGTAACAGCTCCTAATAAAAACATTGGAGCGATCATAACTAAAGACCACATAGAAAACCATGTTTTTGTAAAACTTGTGACGAAGGCCATTTTGCGAAGTAGAAAATTAGGACCTATAACAACTAAAATCAATGAAAAACTATAACCGATACACTGAATAAGTGAAATCTGTAACATTCCATGATTCACTATTAAGATAGAAGCAATAATCCAAAACGATACGATATTCATTACTGTAAAACCAATTTGCTTCCACGTTTCCTGTCTATCTCTTTCCATTACTTTGACAAGTTCATTTGCATATTCTTTCGGTGAGCTTCCGAAAATATCTTCTACACTTTTCCCATCACTCTCACCCTCAATTAAATGGAGTTCCGCATCTTCTATAAAATTTTCAATATCGCTTTCTTTCACACTCTTTGCCGTCAAAAATAATCTCATATCTAACAAAAACTTTCGCGCTTCACTTGATAGCATTATTTTCTCCTTCCCTTCCCTTCAAGTAGACGTTCTACACTACTTTGCATCGTTTCCCAGCGATCCATAAATTCATCAAGTGCTTCCTCGCCTTTTTCTGTTAATGTATAATATTTTCTCTTTGGACCAGATGGAGATTCCTTCATTACGCTTGTTATTAGTCCTTCTTTTTGCATTCGTATTAATAACGGATAAATACTTCCCTCACTCGCCATTGTAAAACCATACTTCGCTAGCTTTTCACTCATTTCATAACCGTATATTTCGCCTTCAGAAATAATAGCAAGTAAGCATCCTTCTAAAATCCCTTTCAGCATTTGACTTGTCGACATAATTCAAATCCTCCTACTACCTTGCTTTACAAAATAGTATAGCAAAGACTATTTTGCAAAACAAGATAGCTAACGATATTTTTCTAAATGTTTGCAGGAATTTCATTATAGCTTCTCTAAATAGAGCACTATGAAAACTTTATTATGAAGGGATGTTTTTCATCATGGTTACAAATCGAGTTGTCTTTTTAACAGGTGCTGCAAGTGGCATTGGTTATGAAATGGGAAAGGCTTTTGCAAAAGAAGGTGCAAAAGTTGTGATTACCGATCGGCTTGAAGAACGTGCAAAAGAAGCTGCTGAACAATTACAAAATGAAGGTTTTCAAGCTATCGGTTTAAAATGTGACGTTACATCTGAAGAGGAAATTACAGCAGCAATTTCTCAAACAGTTGATCATTTCGGTTCATTACATATATTAATTAACAACGCAGGAATGCAACACGTTTCACCCATTGAAGACTTTCCAACTGAAAAGTTCGAGCTACTAATTCAAATTATGCAAATTGCTCCGTTTATTGCAATTAAGCATGCCTTTCCGATTATGAAACAACAAAAATATGGTCGTATTATTAATGTCGCTTCTATTAACGGCCTTGTCGGGTTTGCTGGAAAAGCTGCCTACAATAGTGCAAAACATGGCGTAATTGGATTAACAAAAGTTGCCGCTTTAGAAGGTGCTACGCATGGTATTACTGTTAATGCCCTTTGCCCTGGTTATGTTGATACCCCCCTTGTACGTAATCAACTACAAGACTTAGCTACTACACGAAATGTACCACTTGAAAATGTTTTAGAAGATGTTATTTATCCACTCGTTCCACAAAAGCGCTTATTACAAGTACAAGAAATTGCAGATTATGCGATGTTTTTAGCGAGTGAAAAAGCTAAAGGTATAACTGGTCAAGCTGTCGTTATCGATGGTGGTTATACCGCTCAATAAAAATAAAGTTTGCTCAAGAAGAGCAAACTTTATTTTTTATCCCGAGGATCTTCGTACTTTAGTAATTGCCGCGGGAGCTTCTCAATTGCAACAATTACCCCCTCTAATTTACTTTCAATACGGTGGAGTAAATATAATGTTACAACAATCGGAAACCCTACATTACCTATCATCTTGATCCACTCTTCCACCCTCTTCCCCTCCTTTCATTATATAAGTAAGAGAAAACACTGCATTTAGGCATAAAAAAACAAGCTATTATGTATTAGCTTGTTTTTCAAATAATGATGCAATTTCTCGTTTATAATCCCCGCGTATAATACCTTTCTCAGTAATAATTCCTGTAATTAATTCATTCGGCGTTATGTCAAATGCTGGATTATAAACATCCGTTCCAATTGGTGCTACTTGTTTTCCAAAGATTTTCGTAACTTCTGTTTCATCTCTTTCTTCAATAATAATTTCGGCTCCAGTTTCTTTCGTAACATCAAATGTTGACAGTGGCGCAGCAACGTAAAATGGGATATTAAAGTACTTTGCTAAAATAGCTAAATTCATTGTCCCTATTTTATTGGCTGTATCTCCATTTGCGACAATTCGATCCGCCCCCACAATAATTGCGTTTATTTCTTTCGTTTGAATAGCATGAGCTGCAGTATTATCTGTTATAAGGGTCACATCAATATTTGCTTGCTTCAATTCCCACGTCGTTAAGCGACCACCTTGTAAAACTGGTCTCGTTTCACACGCATATGCATGTAAACGCACACCTTTCTCTTTTCCAATATAAAAGGGAGCTAATGCAGTTCCATATCTGGCAGTTGCGATACTTCCAGCGTTACAGATTGTTAAAATATTATCGCCATCTTTAAAACATGTTAACGCATATTCCCCAATATTTCGACACACCTCTTCATCTTCCTGTTGAATGCGAAGCGCTTCTTCTTCTAATATTTTTTGTGCTTCTTTTATTGTAGTAATCTCTCGAATAGATTCTCTCATACGATCAATTGCCCAAAATAAATTTACTGCCGTTGGGCGTGATGTCCCTAAATAGTTACAGTCTCTATTAAACTTCTTTTGAAATTCTTCGATATGTAAAGTATTATATTTTTTCGCTGCAAGCGCCAAGCCAAATGCAGCTACAATTCCAATTGCAGGCGCTCCGCGTACTTCTAACATTATGATACTTTTCCAAACCTCTTCAATAGTCGTTAATGTTTTGTATTCTGTGCTATGTGGCAATTTCGTTTGATTTAATACCGCAATTGCATCCCCTTTCCAACTTACAGATCTCGGAACAGTAACGATTGTACTCATGCTTTTACACCCCTTGAAACTGTCTGTTGAAATAATGTTCGAAACAGTTGAATATCAGCACTTTTAGATTCATATTTTATTAGTTCTTTTCCTAAGGATAGCGCTTGTTTCTTAGCTTGAATTCTTGTTTCTTTATTTTCTATTTCATCTAAATCTGCTACATGAGCTAAACCAATTGTTCTACGAATTAGTTCACATCCGGCAAATCCAACAGCATCAGTAAAGATATTTTGCAAAATAATTGGTAACCATTGTTTTTCTTTCGTATATGCTTCTACACCTTCTCCAATCCATAACTTTGTAAAAGTCTCTACAAAATAACTCCACGTCTTTTCTATATGGAAAAATAGTACACTTCTCTTTTCTTCTTCTCTAGATAACGCATTTAATAATAGATTTGCAATAAATTGACCTATGTCAAACCCAAATGGGCCATATGCCGCAAATTCTGGATCAATCACTTTCGTTTCAGAAGGTGACGAAAAAATACTACCAGTATGTAAATCACCATGAATAAGAGTTTCTTTTCTTGTTAAGAACTTATATTTATATTGTGCTACTTTTAGTTTTAAAGTTTTATCACTCCAAAGTTCATCAACCACGAGCTGTAAATCTCGCTCATAATCATTTGTATCATAATGCCCAAAAGGATCTGTAAACACTAAATCCTCTGTAATTTTACAAAGGTCCGGATTTACAAAGGTACCTTCTAGTACCCTTTTCTCTTTTGACTGTAAACCAAAATCTGAAGTGTAAAATAAAACATGTGCTAGAAAACGACCAATATGCTGGGATAAAAGCGGATATTCTTCTCCGTCTATTAATCCTTTTCTTGTAATTGTTAGTCTTGATAAGTCTTCTATTACCGTTATCGCTAACTCTTCGTCATGACTGTACACTACTGGAACATAATCCGGTACATACTGCGCAAAAATTTGTAATGCCTTGCTTTCAATCGTTGCTCTTTTTATAGACAATGGCCAGCTTTCACCAACTACTTTCGCATAAGGCAGTGCTTGTTTTATTATAATGGATTTCTCTCCATCATCTAATTTAAACACGTAATTTAAGTTTCCATCTCCAATTTCATGACAAATGACATTTGCCTTCTCTTCAAAATAGCCATGATCTTTCGCATATTGTACAGCTGTTATTTCTGTTAATGAATAATATCCCATCTTCTTCTCCCCCTTTTTAAATTCAGAGGTTTTTCTAACATAGAAAAACCTCTTTCCACTAAGAAAGAGGTTTGAAGTTTATCTTCTCCCCTCTTATCTGCCAGAAAGTTTTACTTTCTGCTGGAATTAGCACCGTGCCTTTTGGCGTAATAAACGCCCCATTTCACAATGGTATTACGGTCGGTTGCTGGGCTTCATCGGGCCAAATCCCTCCACCTGCTCTTGATAAGAGTTGTATAATTTTTTGAATTTTTAACTTTATGTTGAAGACTATACCAAGAATAAAAATCACTTGTCAACATTTTATTTGTATAATTCTGGACGGCGATCCGCAAAAACTGGAATTCCTTTACGTACTTCTTTAATTTTCTCGAATTCAAGCTCTCCAAATAAAATTGATTCCTCTTCATTCGCCTCTACTACAACTTCACCCCAAGGATCCACAATTAAAGAATGACCTGCAAACACATTATTCGGATCCTTCCCTGCTCTATTACACGCAACAACATAACACTGATTTTCAACTGCTCTTGCTTGCAATAGCAAACGCCAATGTGCTAAACGAACTAATGGCCATTCAGCTACAACAAATAATACTTTTGCCCCTTTAGCAGTATGAACACGCATCCACTCTGGAAAACGAATATCATAACAAATTGTTCCAGCGCATTCAACATCATCTAGCTTAAATTCGCCCGTACCATTACCAGCTATTAAATATTTATGTTCATCCATAAGCTGAAATAAATGTACTTTACTATATTCGTTGACTAACTGTCCTTCATTATTTACAACATACATCGTATTTGTAACGCCTTGCTCTGTTTGCTTTGCGATGGACCCACCAACAATATGTACATCATATCGCTTCGCCCATTCTATTAACTTTTCTTTCGTTTCCACTCCATCCCTATCTGCAATTTCAGAAAGTCTCGTTAAATCATATCCTGTTGTCCATAGTTCTGGTAAGACGATAACATCTGGCCTTTCCTTCATAGCTTCACTTATTTTATTTTTAGCATTCTCAATATTTTTTTCTACATCTCCAAAAACAATATCCATTTGAATACATGCGACTTTCATTTTTTCAGCCCCATTCTTATTTTTCTCTTTACAAAATACTGGAAAGATTATATCATTTGTCACTAGAATTGTAACAACTTTCAAAAGAGGTGGAAAGTATGAAATTATTTCAACCTTCTGAGATAGTAACATCATTGCCAACACAATTTTTCGCTTCACTTGTTGCAAAAGTTAACAAAGTCGTTGCAGCTGGTCACGATGTTATTAATCTAGGTCAAGGTAATCCAGATCAACCAACACCGCAGCATATCGTAAAAGCTTTACAAGATGCTGCCGAAAAGACCATTCATCATAAATATCCGCCATTTCGCGGACATGAAAGCTTAAAGGAAGCCGTGGCTACATTCTATAAACGTGAATATGGCGTCGAATTAAACCCAAAAACTGAAGTTGCTATTTTGTTTGGTGGGAAGGCTGGACTAGTAGAATTACCGATTTGTTTTACAAATCCTGGTGATACGATTCTCGTTCCGGATCCAGGTTATCCAGATTATTTATCCGGGGTTGCTTTAGCAAAAGCACAATTTGAAAGAATGCCACTTATTGCAGAAAATAACTTTTTACCAGATTATACGAACATTGATGACTCTATTGCAGAGCGTGCAAAATTAATGTTTTTAAACTATCCAAATAATCCTACCGGTGCTACTGCATCAAAAGATTTTTTTGATGCAACCATTCACTTTGCTAATAAACATAATATATTAGTTGTTCACGATTTTGCTTATGGCGCTATCGGATTTGATGGTCAAAAACCTGTTAGTTTCTTGCAAGCAGATGGTGCGAAAAATATAGGAATTGAAATTTACACATTATCAAAAACTTTCAATATGGCTGGCTGGCGCATCGCTTTTGCTGTAGGGAATGAAAGTGTGATTGAAACAATTAACCTATTACAAGATCATATGTATGTTAGTATATTCGGTGCAGTTCAAGATGCTGCTCGAGAAGCGCTATTAAGTTCACAGTCTTGTGTAATAGACCTTGTAAATAGTTACGAATCTCGAAGAAACGCTCTTATTTCAGCCTGTCACTCAATTGGTTGGAATGTAGACATTCCAACAGGATCATTCTTTGCATGGCTTCCCGTTCCAAAAGGATATACCTCTGAGCAATTTTCTAATATTTTACTAGAAAAAGCACATGTCGCAGTTGCTCCTGGTGTTGGATTTGGTGAGCATGGCGAAGGGTATGTCCGTGTTGGTCTCTTACATACAGAAGATAGATTACGAGAAGCCATTAATCGAATTGATAAATTAAATTTTTTCAAAAAGTAATTGACAACACGAAAAATATCTGACAAAATTCAGTTATCTTAAAAATTTAAACATTTCTAAATACTTCTTATCAAGAGCAGGTGGAGGGACGAGCCCGACGAAACCCGGCAACCGATCTACAATTGTAGACACGGTGCTAATTCTCGCAGCATTACGCTGACAGATAAGGAGCTGGTTGTAAAAAAACCTCTCCTTAGCTGAGAGGTTTTTTTATTTAACTAGGAGGTTATAACAATGAGCGGAATTATAGCGACGTATTTAATCCATGATGATTCACATAACTTAGAAAAAAAAGCTGAGCAAATTGCACTCGGTTTAACAATTGGCTCTTGGACTCATTTGCCACACTTATTGCAAGAACAATTAAAGCAGCATAAAGGCAACGTCATTCATGTTGAGGAATTAGCTGAACATGAACATACCAATTCGTATTTACGTAAAAAAGTAAAACGCGGAATTATTAAAATCGAATATCCGCTATTAAACTTCAGTCCAGATTTACCAGCGATTTTAACGACTACATTTGGAAAGCTATCACTTGATGGCGAAGTAAAATTAATTGACTTAACTTTTTCAGACGAGTTAAAAAAACATTTTCCTGGTCCAAAATTCGGGATAGATGGTATTCGAAATCTTTTACAAGTGCATGATCGTCCCCTTTTAATGAGTATTTTTAAAGGAATGATTGGACGAAACATTGGGTATTTAAAAACGCAATTACGCGATCAAGCAATTGGTGGTGTAGATATAGTAAAAGATGATGAAATATTATTTGAAAATGCATTAACACCACTTACGAAACGCATTGTATCTGGAAAAGAAGTTTTACAATCTGTATATGAAACATACGGACATAAAACGTTATATGCCGTAAATTTAACAGGACGAACTTTTGATTTAAAAGAAAATGCTAAACGTGCAGTGCAAGCTGGAGCTGATATTCTATTATTTAACGTATTTGCTTACGGACTAGATGTACTACAATCACTTGCAGAAGATGATGAAATCCCAGTTCCTATTATGGCACATCCTGCTGTAAGTGGTGCTTATTCAGCATCCAAGTTATATGGAGTTTCATCTCCATTATTACTTGGAAAGCTACTACGTTATGCTGGGGCTGACTTTTCATTATTCCCATCTCCATACGGAAGTGTTGCGCTAGAAAAAGAGGAGGCTCTTGCTATCTCAAAATATTTAACTGAAGACGATGCATCTTTCAAGAAGAGCTTTTCTGTTCCGTCTGCTGGTATTCATCCTGGTTTCGTTCCCTTTATTGTACGAGATTTCGGTAAAGATGTTGTTATTAATGCTGGCGGCGGGATACACGGACATCCAAATGGAGCGCAAGGCGGCGGTAAAGCTTTCCGTACTGCAATTGATGCTACTTTGCAAAATAAACCACTCCATGAAGTAGACGACATAAATTTGCATAGTGCACTACAAATATGGGGAAATCCCTCTTATGAGGTGAAATTATGAGTATTCAAGTATTTTGTGATTTCGATGGCACGATTACAAATAATGATAACATTATGTCCATTATGGAAAAATTCGCACCACCAGAAGCCGAAGAAGTAAAGAATAAAATTTTATCACAAGAACTATCCATTCAAGAAGGTGTTTCTCAATTATTTCAATTAATACCTACTAATCTGCACGATGATATTATTCAATTTTTAATAGAAACTGCTGAAATCCGTAGTGGTTTTCATGAGTTTATACAATTCGTAAAGGAAAATAACATTTCTTTTTACGTGATATCAGGTGGAATGGATTTCTTCGTCTATCCACTCTTACAAGGAATCATTCCAAAAGAGCAAATTTATTGTAATGAAACAGACTTTTCAGCAGAGTTTATTACAGTTAAATGGCCCCATTCTTGTGATGATCATTGTCAAAATCATTGCGGATTATGTAAATCATCATTAATCCGTAAATTAAGTGATACAGATGACTTTCATATTGTAATTGGAGATTCTATTACTGATTTACAAGCCGCGAAACAAGCTGATAAAGTATTCGCTCGCGATTTTCTTATTACAAAGTGTGAAGAAAATCATATTGCTTATACACCGTTTGAAACATTTCAAGATGTGCAAGCTGAATTAAAACTTTTGTTGGAGGTGAAGGCATGAAACAACTTTTTCGTCAATGGTATGACTTAAGCGAGATAAAAAAAGAGTTAACAACACGAAATTGGTTCCCAGCAACAAGTGGTAATATTTCTATAAAGGTTAGTCATGAACCACTTACTTTTCTTATTACGGCAAGCGGTAAAGATAAAACAAAAACCACTCCAGATGATTTTCTATTAGTAGATCATGTAGGAGTTCCCGTTTTAGAGACTGAATTACGCCCTTCAGCAGAAACAATATTGCATACACACATTTATAACAATACGAATGCCGGTTGCGTACTTCATGTTCATACAACCGATAATAATGTCATCACAAATTTATATAGTGATGCAGTCACCCTTCAAAATCAAGAAATTATTAAAGCTCTCGATATTTGGGAAGAAGGTGCAACCATTCACATTCCTATTATCGAAAACCATGCCCATATCCCAACACTTGGAGAAAACTTCCGAAAGCATATACAAGGAGATTCGGGTGCAGTATTAATCCGTAACCACGGTATTACCGTATGGGGCCGAGATAGCTTTGATGCAAAGAAGAGATTAGAAGCTTATGAGTTTTTATTCCAATTTCATATAAAACTATTATCAATTCAAGGAGGCGTTTCTAATGGCGCAAATTCGTATTCATGAAGTAAATACTCGTATTGAAAATGAAGTGGAAGTATCTAAATTTCTACAAGAGGAAGGCGTTTTATATGAGAAATGGAATATTTCTAAACTTCCTACTCATTTAAATGAAAATTATTCGTTAACAGATGAAAACAAAGCTGAAATATTAGCTATTTTTTCAAAAGAAATCGCTGATGTTTCAGCACGTCGAGGTTATAAAGCACATGATGTAATCTCACTTTCAAGTAGCACACCTAACCTTGACGAATTATTAATTAATTTCCAAAAGGAACACCATCATACAGATGACGAAGTTCGCTTTATCGTCAGTGGTCACGGCATTTTCGCTATTGAAGGTAAAGATGGGAAATTCTTTGATGTTGAACTTGAGCCAGGCGATTTAATATCTGTTCCTGAAAATGCAAGACATTATTTTACCTTGCAAGATGATCGCCAAGTTGTAGCTATTCGTATTTTTGTGACAACTGAAGGCTGGGTTCCAATCTATTAAGGTAGTTAGTTGAATAAAAGGACTTGGACCCCCTTTTCCAAACTTTTATTCACTCTACATATATACATCCTCCTATGGAAAAGGCTTATTTCATTTTGAAATAAGTCTGATTTTTTATTTACTTGAAAGTACCATTTCATCACAAATTTACACCTTAATTTTTCAAG
Organism: Bacillus sp. PK3-067; assembly: GCF_056738645.1. Taxonomy (NCBI): domain Bacteria; kingdom Bacillati; phylum Bacillota; class Bacilli; order Caryophanales; family Bacillaceae; genus Bacillus; species Bacillus sp. PK3-067. The sequence goes on from NZ_CP096490.1 coordinate 4,071,992, forward strand.
TGCATTTTTCGAACATTTTTTGAACATTTATTTAATTTTTTCTGAAAATTCTGTTTTATATGTGATATACTACAATTAACTTAGAAGGAAAATAATATCGCAAACAGAGGGGGATAATCATGAGCTTACTTATCGCACTTATACTTGGAGTTACATGTGGAGCATTTCCTGTTATTTTAGGAGCTATTATGGAAGAGTTAGAAATTGGTGTTTTAGGATTTGTCGCATCTTGTGTAAGCGCTTTATTATTTGGTTTATTCGGCGCTATTCCTGTTTCAATTCTGTGTGCTTTTTATATAATACGCCATGCTCGTACAAAACAATTTGGTCCTAATCACATCGCACAAATTATCCCGTTCCCGGTTGAACGATGCCGACGCGCTTCTAACTTATAATTATAAAAATTAAAGATGACTAAATAAATAAAAGTCCTCAAATGAGGACTTTTATTTATTTTCTTCTAGAAATTGAAACAATTCTTGTAGATGTAGGGCATCTTCACCATAGCTAACAGATACATGAAATATACCATCAATCTCAGCTTGCATATAAAGATCCACTCCATCACGATCATATTTCAATGCCAAATAAAACTCCATTTCTTCTAACATCTTTTTTGAGGTTCGAATTACATAATGTCCCTTCTCATCTCTTCCATATTCAAATTCTGGTTCAAAATCATATTTTTGTTTAAAAGCTTCTTTTTGTTTTTCATTAATTTGCATACAAGTAGCTCGCTGTACAGTATCAATCATCTCATCAAACTTTTGAAGGTCCACCTCGTTTACCCCCTTATATATTTTTTATATAGTACTTGTGTTCCACTATTTTCTTCGCCATCCTTAATTAACTCTTCATACAATTCTTTCGCCAAACTTAAGCCTGGGACTGGTAATTGTAATTTTTCTGCTTCCTCTAAAGCAATTTTCATATCTTTCATAAAATGCTTTACATAAAATCCTGGCTCAAAGTCTCCTTTTAACATTCGAGGAGCTAAATTACTTAATGACCAGCTACCTGCTGCCCCTGTTGAAATACTCTCTAACACTTTATCTGGATTCAGTCCAGCCTTCTTCGCGTAAGCAACAGCTTCACATACTCCAATCATATTGGAAGCAATCGCAATTTGATTGCACATTTTTGTATGTTGTCCACTCCCAGCTGGTCCTTGTAATTGAATGTTTGTTCCTAACTTTTCAAGTAAAGGTAAGCATCTATCATATATTTCTTTCTCCCCACCTACCATAATTGCGAGTTTTGCTTCTTTCGCACCAACATCTCCTCCTGAGACAGGTGCATCTAACGTATATATATTTTTGCTTTTTGCAACTTCATTAATCCGTTTTGCTAAAGTAGGTGTAGATGTCGTAAAGTCAATTGCTATCATACCTTCTTTGGCATGTTCTATAATTCCTTCTATACCAAAATACACTTCTTCTACATCATGTGGATATCCAACCATTGTCATTACAATATCAACTTGCTTTACTAACTCTTTTGGCGTATTACACCAATTTGCACCATCTTGCACTAAAGAATCTGTTTTTGCTTTCGTTCTATTATATACATATACTTTATGACCATCTTGCATTAAGTGATAAACCATACTTTTTCCCATTACGCCAATACCAATGAAACCTATTGATAAAGTTTTATGTTCCATTTTCTCATCCCCTTTGTTCTAATAAATCATTTACCATCTTTCGGAACTCTTTATTAAAGTCATCATCCATACTATTTTTCACATTTGAAAATAAAATAACAAAAGTTCCTTTTTCTTTATTAAAATTATTGAAAGTGTTCCAACCAGATAATACACCATGATTATGAAAATAATCTGGATATATATAAAAACTAAATGCATATTTCCGTTCTGCTGAAGGTGAAAACATTGCTTGTATACTTTGTTCAGAAAGAAGTTTTCCATTTATAATTGCTTCGTCTAATTTCTTCATATCTCCAACTGTCGTATACATCTCACCACAACCATATAGCCAATCCATGCCTAACTTCTGCGCTGGTACAAGCTCTTGATCTTTTTTCACATAACCCTTTGTAAAATTTTTATCTCCAGGTACCATATTTCCCATACCGGATTCATGCATATCTGCTTTTACAAATATGTTTTCTTTTATGTAATCTCCTAAAGGTTTTTTCGATATATGTTCTATTATATAAGCAAGCACCATATAATTATAATCTGTATATCTCCAACCTGTTCCTGCAGGAAATTCTAAATTTTGACGTCCAATCCAATTAATTAATTGTAAGCGGGAAGCCGCATTAATATTGCCTTTTGCGTGTTCAGGTAAACCAGAGGTATGCGTTAATAAATGATATAGCGTAATATTTTTATTCTCCGGAAATGAAGGAATATATTTATTTACATTATCTTGAATATTCAATTTCCCTTGTTCTTGCAGCTGTAAAATAGATGTGGCAACGACTGTTTTCGTAATAGAACCGATACGATATTTTGTTTGAGGCGTATTTTCTATTTTATTTTGAACATCAGCATACCCATATCCTTTATTCAATATAACATGCTCTTTATCTGTTACCAAAACTGTTCCATTGAATTGCTTTCCGACTAAATATTGATCTAATTTTTGAGATATGCTAGCATAATCAATTTGTTGCTCTTCTTTTTCTTCTATATTCCCTTGTACTTCCGATTCAATAGTAGGATTCACTTTAGTTGTTAATACAGTGTTTTCCTTTATATTGGGGCTAACAAGAAAATAGTATACTCCGCCGCCAACTATAGCAGACAGTGAAGCCACCACCATTACTTTTTTTATCATATTGATCCTCCATAATTCCTTCGCTAAAAATTGTCCCCCTATTCTATTATCAAACAATAAAAAAAAATCGCAACAATTTGTTGCGAAAAATCACATTTTTTCTTTTCTATACACACATACTTGATTCTTTCCATTTTTTTTCGCTTCATATAATGCAATATCCGCTCGTTGCATTAATTCTTCTCTTGTAGTTCCTTGTTCATATAACGCAACCCCAAAGCTAGCTGTTAACTTCGAAATTCCAGTGAATTGCTTTGTTTCAATGAAGAATCGTAATGATTCCGCAACTTGAAATGCTTCCTTTTCTACTGTATTTGTCACTAATATAATGAATTCTTCCCCTCCCCATCTTGCAAATACATGTTGCTGCTCCACTTTAGATTTCATAAGCTCTGCAAGTTGTATTAATGCCAAATCGCCAAAATCATGACCATATGTGTCATTAACTGTTTTAAAATTATCTATATCAAATAAAATAATTGCTATTTTCTCATCATTACGTATTACCTTTTCCCATTCTACCTCTAGTATTTGTTGAAACTTTAAACGATTATAAATCTCTGTCAATGAATCTATCATAGCAAGTCTTTCTTGTTCTTGATAGATTTCATCTAATTCTGTAATTTCCGTGCACTTTACAATAAATCTTGATAAATCTTCTGGCAATGGTGTCGCACGTAATAGAAAAGTAGATACTGCCCCTTCATAATTTGACATCTTAATTCTTCTACCGCTTGATAAAGTATCGTCTAGCCATGTTATATCATGCGTCGTCGAGTAGTATCCATTTTCTCTAATAAAATGTTCAGCAAATACTAAATGTTGCTCGCGATAGGCAAACAAATTTTCATATCCGAAAAACGTTAAAAAATTTGTATTACAATCAACAATTTCATCATCTTCTACTATAAATAATAAATCATTTTGAAAATCAAACATCGTTTGAAGCAGTTCCTGTTGTAAACTAACTTGCCTTACTAAAGAAAGTTGATACAAACTCTTATTCACTTCTTCTAACACTGCTTGCGGAGTTACAGGGGCTATTACAATATTACGTATTCCTAATGCAAGTACATCTGTAAATTCCTTTGTTATTTGTTGATCCCAAATGACAATGAATGTACTTTGCGAGGTATACATATTCTTTATATATTTTATTTGAGAATAATCTGTTACATACATAATTATAATGTGCGGTTTCGTTCTTTGAAATAATAGTTCGCCCTCTTCAAAACTATTTGCTATAAACATACATTTTGGATGGATATTTTCTATCGTTTGTTGATGTTTACATCCATTTTCTATATAAAGGACATTTAACTGCAGATCTTGTAACACATTTTGGAAAACCGTATTCTCTAATAAAAAATGTAGTATGTTCATCACTAGTCTTCACTCACTTCATATATCTTGTTCTACTGAATTCCTCACAAACATTTTTAAAAGACTGTTCTCCAATAAACTTTAATTTGTGAGAAATACATATTAACAAGCTAATTGAGAATGTTATCTTCCCTTTTCACTCTATAAATTCCTTTTTTAGTGTATGATTATAGGAATTATATCGTTTGTATGAATGCCCTAGCTTATTCCTTAAAACTTGACAATTAAAATAAAGATATTATATTCTTAAATTCGATAACTTACAAAATGTAAGTAATATACATTGCGTTTTCCCGATAATTTTATATACAATTTGGAGGATATATTATGACAAACGACAACTTTTTTAACGTTCTATATGAACGCACATCTACACGTGCATTCAACCCAAATAAAGAAATCTCATCTACAGAATTACATGAGATTTTAAAAGCAGCAGCACAAGCACCTTCCGCTTGGAACTTACAACACTGGAAATTCCTTGTTTTTCAAGGTGAAGATGTACAAAAACGATTACACCCAATAGCTTATAACCAACAACAAATTCTTGATGCTTCTGCAGTAGTCGCTATTTTAGGTGATTTAGAAGCTTATAAAAATGTTGAGCCAGTATATGGTCCAATTGTAGAACAAGGATTTATGAAAGAAGAAGCAAAAGAACGCTTAGCTAAAAATATTGAATCTGCATATGCTCGTGAACAATTCCCAAGAGATGCTGCCTTTTCAAATGCATCTTTAGCAGCAATGCAACTTATGCTTGCAGCTAAAGCAACTGGTTGGGATACTTGTGCTATTGGTGGCTTCAATCCACAAGCACTGACAGACGAATTTAACGTTTCATCTCGTTACGTTCCAATTATGCTTATTACAATTGGTGAATCAACTTTAAAAGGCCACCCTGCACCTCGCATGAGCGTAGAGCAAGTAAGCGAGTGGGCAAAATAATAAAAAACGAAGGCAACTACATTGCCTTCGTTTTTTTATTCCCTGTCATACTTTTGTAATATTACTACAAATCATTCGACATTTATACTTATGGAAAAGTATATTCTATTCCCTTCTCATAAATAAACGTGACGTTTCATGTCGAATTTTGTTAAGGCGTTGAAATATACCCGTGTATTTTTGTTACAATTGTGATACAATGATAACAAATAGATAACAAGAGAGGGATTTTCATTGAGTTCATACGGAAGCTTTATCGCACTTTTATGTTACATAGTAACTGTACTGCTTCTATATTTTATTGGTGATGCCGCAAACATCTCCATTTTACAATTTCCAAAAGAAGAAGCATTCCAATTAGAATCAGAAAAACATACTGCACGATCCATTGTACCACTACTCCTAGCTCTTCCTGTATATATCATCGTTTTATATAAAAGTAAAAAAGTGTAAAGGCTACCCATTTCATTTATTTCGGTGGTTTTTACATTTTTTTGTTATATTCCACCTATTTTAAACATCATTCCATACTAAACACCCAGCTAGTCATTTAAAATGAGAAAATCCCCTAGAAAAAATTCCACTCTCTGTCCAGTCACTAACTACCGAACTTACATAGATTATAAGTGTGAAGGGGGTGATGAGGATTATGTTTGGATCATTTGGATGCTGTGATAACTTTAGAGAATGTCATCATCATGAAAGAGAGCGCGACCATCGCGAGAAAGAGAGAGAGAGAGAGGTTAGACCACAACAACCAGCTGTATGTAACGTACTTGCTAGCATTTCAGTTGGAACAGAACTTTCTCTTTTAAGCATTAGAGGTAATGGTACTTTCAACAATGTAATTTTTGAAGGTTTCGCTAACGGTGTTGCTCTTTTCTCTGCTTTAGCTCGTAATGACAAAGACAACAAAGATAACAATAAAGACGATAAGAACAATCAAAATCGAAATACTTTTACTGGTATTTTACGTGTATGCCCAACTGATATCGTTGCAATCGCTATCTAATTCTGTCTCTTATCCTCGATAGTAAGCAAATAAGATTTACTTTTCTCATAGAAAAAACCTGAGACCGATTTCAAATCGACTCAGGTTTTTTTATTAATTAGATGCTTTTAACTAGTTCAACAACTTCTTCAGCAGTTGACATCATTAATGCTTTTTCTGCTAATGTTTCCATTTCTGCTTTTGACAACTTGCTTAGCTGTGTTCTTGCAGGAAGAATAGATGTTGCACTCATACTGAACTCATCTAACCCTAATCCTAATAGTAATGGGATAGCAAGTGAATCGCCCGCCATCTCACCACACATACCAGCCCATTTTCCTTCTTTATGAGCAGCATCGATAACCATTTTTACAAGACGTAAAATAGATGGGTTATATGGTTGGTATAAGTATGATACTTGTTCGTTCATACGGTCTGCAGCCATTGTGTATTGGATTAAATCATTTGTTCCGATAGAGAAGAAGTCAACTTCTTTCGCGAATTGATCTGCTAATACTGCTGAAGCTGGGATTTCAACCATCATACCAACTTCAATAGAATCAGAAACAGTTGTACCCGCTTCTACAAGTTTCGCTTTCTCTTCTAATAAAATTGCTTTCGCTTGACGGAACTCATCAAGAGTTGCAATCATTGGGAACATAATTTTTAAGTTACCGTATACGCTAGCACGAAGTAATGCACGAAGTTGTGTACGGAACACATCTTGCTCATCAAGACATAAGCGAATTGCACGATATCCTAAGAATGGATTCATTTCTTTTGGTAAATGTAAGTATGGAAGCTCTTTATCTCCACCGATATCAAGTGTACGAACAACGACTGGTTGACCTTCTTTTACACCTTCAAGAACTGCTTTATACGCTTCGAACTGCTCTTCTTCTGTTGGAAGATTGTCACGGCCCATGTATAAGAATTCTGTACGGTATAAGCCAACGCCTTCTCCGCCATTATCGATAATACCTTGTACATCATTTGGTGTTCCGATATTTGCAACAAGCTCAACGTGATGTCCGTCACTTGTTACAGTAGCTTGGTCTTTTAATTTAGCCCATTCAGCTTTTTGCTCTTCAAATTTCGCTTTCTTTTCTTCAAACGAACGAAGAGTTTCTTCTGATGGGTTTACAATTACTTCTCCATCTAAACCGTCAATGATAACGATATCGCCATTTTGGATTTTCTCCATAACAACTTTTGTACCAACAACAGCTGGAATTTCCATAGAACGAGCCATAATTGCTGAGTGAGATGTACGTCCACCGATATCAGTAGTGAAACCTTTTGCATACTTACGGTTTAACTGAGCTGTATCAGATGGTGTTAAATCTTCAGCAATGATGATTACCTCTTCAGAAATTGTACCAGGATTTGAGAAGTTAATTCCTAGTAAATGTGCAAGAACGCGTTTTGTTACGTCACGAATGTCCGCAGCACGTTCTTTCATATATTCGTTATCCATGTTTTCAAACATAGAAATAAACATTGATGCAACTTCATCCATTGCAAATTCAGCATTTACTTTTTCGCTATTTACTTTATCTTTTACTGGGTTTACTAGTTCTGGATCATTTAACACTAATAAATGTGCTTCAAAGATTGCAGCTTTGTCAGCACCTAGCTCAGCAAATGCGTGGTCCTTAATAGCTTCTAATTCAGTTTTTGCTTTCTCAAGCGCAGCGTCTAAGCGTGCAATTTCTGCAGCTTCGTTTGTAATTGATTTCTTTTCGATGTTAAATTCAGGATTTTCAAGTCTGAAAGCCTTTGCAATAGCAATCCCACTTGATGCAGCGATCCCTTGAATGTTAAGAGTCATTATTCTCCTAATCCTTCGTTTTTCATAGTTTCTTCGATAGCTGCTAGTGCTTGAGCTGCATCATCACCATTTGCAGTGATTTTAATTTCTGCGTTTTGTTGAATGCCTAAAGACATAACGCCCATGATTGATTTTAAGTTAACGTTCTTTCCGTTATACTCTAAGTTAATATCAGAACCGAATTTGCTTGCAGTGTTTACAAGTAGAGTTGCTGGACGAGCATGAATTCCTGAGTCGCTAGTTACTTTAAAGATTTTTTCCATGATAATTTATCTCCTTTAAATTACAGTATTTTTTAGTTGTATAGACGTGAGTACTACATCATCTATTGTATATAATAGGCGATGTTCGGTCAACCACATCGCCTATTATAATTATAAACATTTTGCGTCAAATTCCTACTGAATGTCAATAATAGCGGTTTCGCCCTTCTTAACATTTCCATCTTTTTTCAATTCGACTTGTTGCCCTTGTTGTAAGTTTGTAAAGACAATTGGTGTAATGATAGATGGTGCATTTTCTTTTACAAATGCAAGATCTACTTTTAATAATGGTTGGCCTTGTTTCACCTTGTCGCCTTGTGCTACAAGCGCTTCAAAACCTTCACCATTTAATTTTACAGTATCAATACCGAAGTGAATTAAAATTTCTTTTCCGCCTTCAGATTGAATACCAATCGCATGTTTTGTAGGGAATACATTGACAATCTCACCGTTCACTGGAGAAACTACTGTTCCTTCAGTTGGCTCAATTGCAAATCCGTCTCCCATCATTTTTCCTGAGAATACTTGGTCAGGTACTTCTGTAATTGGTAAGATTTTTCCTTCGATTGGTGATACAATTGTTTCATTTTCATCAACTTTTTGAGGAGTTTCTTCCACTTTTACAGGTTCTTCTTTTTCAACATGAGGTGTACGACCTGACATAATATCATGAATTTGTGATTTTAATGTGTCAGATTTCGGTCCGAAAATAGCTTGAATGTTATTTCCAACTTCAAGTACACCAGCTGCTCCAAGTTCTTTTAAGCGGTCTTTGTTTACATTCTTTTGTTCGTTAACTTGAACACGTAAACGAGTAATACAAGCATCTAAAGAAGCAATGTTTTCTTTACCACCAAGTGCTACTAATACTTCACGAGGGAGTTCGCCTGCTTCTGCTTTTCCTGCGCCGTCATTTGCATTTGCCACTTCACGACCAGGTGTTTTTAGATTCCATTTACGAATTGCAAAGCGGAATCCGAAGTAGTAAATAACTGCTAGTACAAGACCAACAATAATTACCCACCACCATGCTGTACGGCCTGGTAGTACACCGAATAATAGGAAGTCAATTAAACCACCAGAGAATGTCATACCAATTTTAACACCTAAAATTTGCATTGTCATAAATGATAGACCAGCAAATACAGCGTGAATTCCGAATAATACTGGCGCTACGAATAAGAATGAAAATTCAAGTGGCTCTGTAATACCTGTTAAGAAAGATGTTAATGCTGCAGAACCTAAAATACCTGCTGCTAATTTTTTATTTTCTGGACGTGCTTCATGGTACATTGCTAAAGCTGCTGCTGGAAGACCGAACATCATGAACGGATACTTACCAGTTGTAAATGTCCCTGCTGTTAATTCTACACCGTCTTTTAACTGTGCCATAAAGATTTTTTGGTCACCACGGATTAATTCGCCAGCTGCATTTGTATACTGACCGAATTCGAACCAGAACGGTGAATAGAAAATGTGATGTAATCCAAATGGAATTAATGAACGTTCAATTAAACCGAATATAAATGCTGCAATTGTTCTATTTGCATCAATCATTTGATGTGAGAACGTGTTTAAGCCACCTTGAATGTATGGCCAAACGAAGCACATGATAATACCTACTATTAAAGAGAATGTTGCAGTTGCAATCGGTACGAAACGCTTACCTGCAAAGAAACCTAAGTATGATGGTAATTCAATATTGAAGTATTTATTATAGCAATATGCCGCTACTATACCGACGATAATACCACCAAATACCCCTGTTTGTAGCGTTGGAATACCTAATACGTTTGCATACGCTGGATCTGCAAATCCAATTTTTACTGGGTCTGCTCCAGAACTTGTTACTTTCACTAGCTTATCTACTTCTAAGAACACACTCATCGTTTTGTTCATAATTAAGTAGCCGACGAATGCTGCTAAACCAGCTACTCCGTCTCCACCAGCTAAACCAATTGCTACCCCAACTGCGAATAATAATGCAAGGTTAGCGAAAATAATATCACCAGATTGTTCCATAATTTTTGCAACCATTACGAACCAATCTGCTTTTAAAGCAGGAATAACATTTGTTAACTGTGGATTTTGAAATGCATTACCAAATCCAAGTAAAATACCTGCCGCCGGTAAAATCGCTACTGGAAGCATTAACGCTTTTCCGACTTTTTGAAGAACACCAAAGATCTTCTTAAACATGGAAACCCTTCCTCTCTTATCTATATTGATACCTTCCGACAAACGCCAAAAAGACATGAGGAAAAAAAGATAGAACGATAGCTATACAAAGGGTAGTATATCCCTTTCTCTAGCTTACATTCCTTACTTTTCTCCACTCATGCCTGATCGAATCAGTAACACGTGTCAAAAATAGGTTTACGTATAAGTTCACTATAATTAAGGCAAACGTTTTCGTTACTCACCTTAATGTGTTTGTCGAAATTTGTATAACTTTGCAATAGTTATTATACATAACTATTGTAAGCGATTCAATCATTTTTTTTAACGTTTTCATTTTAGACAAAAATATATGGCTTTTTACACATGCTCTGCCTTTACTAAGCGTTGCAAGTGCATCGTTAAATAAATACTTTCAGCTTCATATACAGGTAGTTGCAACTCTTTTTGCATGACCTTAACTAGCTTCCAAGCCAAGTTATAGCAAGCTGGATACTCCGCCTTTAATAAATCAGCAAAACTTTGCGATTCCTCTACTTTTTCTCCTTTTTTCACCCTCTCAATAGCATATTGAAGATGACGAATAAGACGTAAATAATGAATGCTCTCTTGATCTAATGTAATTTGTAAGTTTGTCTCAATTAAAGATACAAGTTGTGCAATGAGACGGGAGTTTTGATTAACTGAAGATAAATCAGAATTTGTAAGCGAACTGTAAATGTGAAGTGCAATAAAACCAATTTCTCCTTCTGGCAATGTAATTTGCAAACGAGAATTTAAAAGTTCTACAACACCTTCCGCAATTTCATATTCCTTTGGATAGAGCATTTTTGTTTCAACTAAAAAAGGGTTATCAATTGTAAGTCCTTGTTTTAACCTTTTAATCGCAAATGAAATATGATCTGTTAACGCAATATGAATATGTTCATTTAGTGGCGATTTCGCTTTCCCTTGAATGTACAGCATAATATCGTTCATCAATTCAATTAATTTTTCACTAATATGCGGCACTAATAATTTGTATTGTTCACGATCACGTTCATTTTTTAAGACAAACATCTTTTCGATTTGTTCTTGCTCCAATACATCTTTCGCTTTTTTCCCAAATCCAATTCCTTTACCAATCACTACTACTTCCTCGTGTTCCGGATGGCTAGCAATGATGACATTATTATTTAAAACTTTTTTAATTTCTAGATAATTACTCATATAACACCACCCTCGTACTTAAATAGCCTACTTTTATGTTACAGAATATTCTTCTTTGTCGTCAATGTAAAACATCTGCCATTTAATAAAAATTCATTTTTTAGACATGTTTATATATGATGCGTATAATGTAAGAGCAACTGTACATAGAAAGGAGATAACAGCATGATTAAAATGTTTGTAAGTGATATCGATGGTACAATGATGCAACACGGAGGTCTTATTGACGAACAAGATGTTGCGGCACTGCGCAGCCTTGCCGAGCAAAATGTTATTCTTTGCTTCGCTTCCGGAAGACTTGATAATGAAATTGCAGACTTAATGAAAGCTGTAAATACAAATTTTCATCGCATTAGTGTAAATGGTGTTTTTGTATATACACATGAAAATAAACAACTATTATCTGCAACTTTTGATTCCAGCATACTTCCCGATTTGTTAGCTATGACGAATGAAGATCCTTATTTCCGTTATGTAAGTGATGAGCATAATTATTACATTGAAGAGAAAACACCTTTCATTCAAGAACTTGAACAACAAGTAACTATGACTTCTGTTGAAGAACCAAACTTACTACAGAAGATTGATGATACAATTTTCCCAAATAAAATTTCTGTCGGTGGAACAAAGGAGAGCTTACAACTCCTTCAGAAAAAAATTGATGAAAAATTCCACGGGAAAGTTAGTACTTTCATCTCAGCAGAACAATGTTTAGATGTAATGCCACCGAATGTTAGTAAAGGCTCTGCCATTTCTGTTTTATTAAATGAGTTTCAAATAAAACCTGAGGAAATTGCTTGTATAGGGGATTCTTATAATGACATTCCTATGTTTTCTTTAACTCCTCACAGTTTTGCTATGTCGCAAGCAGATGATGCAGTAAAAAAACACGCTCACTATGTAGTAAATCACGTCAAAGATGCTGTTAACCACGTAATTGCTCATAATAAAAATACGACTCATTCCTTATAAGGATGAGTCGTATTTTTATTTCTTTACATGTTAACCATTTTCAATTCCACTGTACTTCACAAACTGAAATATACTATTTGTTACGTGCGATATTCGTAATAAATTTATAACGATCTCCACGATAAATACATTTCACGTACTCTAGCGGTATCTCACCTTCTGAATATGACCATTGACGCATTACAAGTACAGGCGCCTTTTTAGGAATATGCAGATGTTCAGCTTCATTTTCCGTCGCAACGGAAGCTTCAATTGACTGAGTAGCGCTAACAAGTTTAAAGCCCAGTTTTTTCTCTAAATGTTCATATAAAGATTGTTGCAATATCTCTTCGTTAATATCTTTTACAAGAGCTGGCGACAAATATGTCGTCTCAAAAGCAATCGGTTCATCATCAGCTAAGCGAATACGCCTCACTTCATAAACCGATTCCCCCTCCTGTATTCTCAACCGGTCTGCTATTTTAGCAGTAGCTGGAACTAGGCGGAAACTAAGTAATTGACTACTTGGGTTCATCCCACGAGAAATCATGTCTTCTGTGAATCCCGTCATTCCTTGCAATTTTTGTTCCACTTTCGGAAGTTGGACAAATGTTCCAATTCCACGCTTCCGATATAAATAGCCTTGTTCCACTAAATTATTAATCGCCTGTCTGATTGTCATTCGACTCACTTCGAACTTATCACAAAGTTCATTCTCAGATGGGATTTTATCTCCCGGCTTCCATTCGCCGTCCTCAATTAGCTGTTTCACCCACTCTTGAATCTGATAATAGATCGGAAATGGTGAATACTTGTCGATGTTCATCAGCAATCGCCTCACTGCATAAAGATAGAGCTTCTTGATCAGCGATTACGGTTACATTCGGATGACGTTGTAAAACTGTAGCCGGACACTCTTCACTATATTCACCTTGCAATAATTCTTTAACAGCTTCTGCCTTTTTAGAACCCATAGCAACAAGTAGAACTTGTTTCGCTTTCATAATGCTTCCAATTCCCATTGTAATCGCATGAGTTGGCACATCTTCTTCTTTTTCGAAGAATCGAAGGTTTGCTTGGCGTGTAGATTCTGTTAATTCAACAATGTTTGTTGGAGAATTAAACGGTGTTCCTGGCTCATTAAATCCGATGTGACCGTTTTCACCGATTCCAAGAATCTGTAGGTCAACTGGGTTAGCAGCTAGAATGCTCTCGTAACGTTTGCACTCTTCCTCTAAATCACTTGCCATCCCGTTTGGTACATAAGTTTGTTTAAATGGAAGATGATCAAACAACTGTTCTTGCATGAAATAGTGATAGCTGTTTTTATCTTCATGTGGTAAATTTACGTACTCATCTAAGTTTACAGTGGTTACACGGCTTGTATCAAGTTTATTTTTTCGCATTTCTGCATAAATACCTAATGGAGAGCTTCCTGTAGCCATTCCTAATGTTGGATTTTCTTTTGTTTTTACAACTTCTTCAATTAATTTATAACCTGCTTCTGCTAATTCTTCTGGAGTTTTTACAACAAGAATATTCATTTAATTACTTCCCTTCCTTCATATGAATTCCTAAACGAACCGTATCATATACATGTAAATCTTCATTCATCACAACAAAGTCTGCATCTTTTCCTACCGCTAATGCACCTTTATTATTTAATCCAAACTCTTCTGCTTGGTTAACTGATGTCATAAGTACTGCATCTTCGATTGAACAACCTGTAAATTCAATTACATTTCGGAAAGCTTGATCCATTTTTAGAATACTACCAGCTAACGTTCCATCTTCTAATCGAGCACTACCATCTTTTACATGTACTGGCTGTCCGCCAAGCTCATATAATCCATCTTCAAGACCTTTTGCACGCATTGCGTCAGTAATAACACTTACTTTTTTCGGTCCTTTTAACTTATATGCTAATTTCACCATGTCAGGGTGAATATGAATACCATCTGTAATTACTTCAACCATTACATCTGGATTTAATAACACATGACCCACAACTCCTGGTTCACGGTGATGTAATCCACGCATTTGATTGTATAAATGTGTCGCATGTGTAATCTTTCTATTTTTTAGTTGCGCATCAATTGCATCTGTATGTCCCATTGTGCCAACTACACCAGTTTCAGCAAGATATTGTTCAAACTCTAATGCTCCCTCTTCTTCTGGTGCATATGTTACTAATTTAATTAAGTTCCCACTTGCTTCTTGCCATTGTTTAAATTGCTCAATATTTGCAGGAACGATATGTTCAAGTGGCTGTGCACCTGCACGTTTCTTTGAAACATAAGGTCCTTCTAAATGAATATATTCGAAATGCGCTCCTTTTTCTTTTGCTTCTTTCGCAGCAGTTAACGCTGCTTCAATTGCCTCTGGAGCTTGTGTCATTGTTGTTGGGAAGTAAGTTGTAACCCCTTCTTTTAACATTTCTTTACCTAGAGTTACTAACCCATCGCTATTTGCATCCATCGCATCAATATCGTATCCACCATGAATATGAACATCGATCATACCTGGAATTATAATCTTCCCTGTAGCATCAAAAACAGTTTCATTTTCTTGTGGTACATATTGAGCCATCAAACCAATTTCTTTAATGGTTTCTGCGTAACGAATAAATCCGTTTTCCACTATTTCTTGACCTGTGTAAATTTTGGCATTGATGACAATTTGCGTTTTCATTTTCATCGATCCTTTCCCATGAATTACCTACTTGTTATTATTACCTTATTCGCCTAGTTCCATCTTAATATACGCACGAGTAGTTGTCTATACATTCTAATGAAATTTCCTTTTTATTCAACAGAAAAGGAAATTTCTTACGTCTCTTATAATTATAATATATATTATTCATTTTTCCAAAAAGGGACAGTATCGCCCCCTAATATAGAAATCACTTCAACAATGGCATTAATCCGCTAGATTCTAACATAATATGTTCACCATCTGTTTCCATTTCTACTGTACGTTTATTCGTTCTATATACCATTATACCGTGCCTTTTTAAGCGTTTCACTACACTTTGGTGAGGATGTCCATACGGATTATTACTCCCGTACGATAGAATAGCAAACTGCGGTTCCACTTTTTTTATAAACGTTTCACTTGTTGAAGTATATGAGCCATGATGCCCCACTTTTAACACATCTGCATGGACATCAAATTGTTTTAATATTTCATGTTCTGTCCGTACATCCGCGTCACCCATTAATAAAAAATCCGCTTTTCCATATCGCACCTTTAAAACAATTGAGGATTCATTATTTTCATCTTTTGATTTCCCGTTGTTTAATACTTGTATAGAAACATGTGGATCCAGCGGTATATATTGTCCTTCCTTTACTGAAACGAAAGGTATCCCTCTTTTTTTTATATTATTCCGATACGTATGATAAGTAAGAGAACTATATGTTTTTCCGCTATCTAGTATAAGCGATACCGGCATTTGCTCTACAATTGGAATTAACCCCCCTATATGATCCATATCGGGATGCGTACTGACAATTACATCTAAATGATTAATCCCTTTCTCAATTAATTTCTGAATAATAACCTCTCCTGCTTCATAAGGTCCTCCATCAATTAACATTGTTTGTCCATTTGGCATTATAATAAGTGTTGCGTCACCTTGCCCCACTTTTAAAAAGCTCACTTTCATTTTACTAAGATGTTGCCGATGCATATGTAAAGGAGACGTAGTATGAATGGACATCATATACCTTTTAGCTGATGCGCTATTTAAAGAAAAACATAATAAAACAGAAACTAATAATAAAATAATCCGCATACCTCTCATAACTCGTCTCCTTTTTTCATTTAGTATGGCACTGTAAATAATTGATATACAAAAAAAGCTTAGCAAAATGCTAAGCTTTTATTTCGATATCTCTTGTAAGGAACCGAAGAATAAATCTGCTTCATTCATTTGTTCATTCTCTTCAGAAAGCGGTGGTAAATCATCTAATGTTTTCAATCCAAATGTGTCTAAAAATTCTTTTGTTGTTCCGTATAAAATAGGACGCCCTGGTCCTTCTGCTCTTCCCATTTCTTTTATAAGTAAATGTGAAACCAACGTTTGTAACGCCTTATCAGTTTTAACTCCTCTAATCTCTTCCATTTCAGTCCTTGTGATTGGTTGGCGATATGCAACAATCGCTAACGTTTCGAGGGCAGCTTGTGAGAGTGAAGCAGCTGTTGGTGTATCTATTAATTTTTGATAATATGAAGCATGTTCTTTCTTTGTAGCAAAACGATATACTTTTGCATACTGTACAATTTGCAAACCACGGTTTGCACCTTCACATTCTTGTTGCATTTCTTCTAAAATATTAATTGCTTCATTCATTTCAATTTCAAGAACTTTCGCTATTTGTTCTGGATAAATCCCTTCATCACCAGAAACAAATAAAAGGCCTTCAATAATTGACTTTTGTTCTTTCCTATCCATTTCACGAGCTCCTTCCTTCTATTTTCTCATAAAAATACACATCAAAAAACCGAATCACAATTAATGCGTTCGGTTCAATATTTTTTCTCTTGTTCCAAACGATACATTAAAACATAGCATGAGATAAAATGTTGCTATCCCATTTTCACATACTGGCTCTATGCAGATTTATTAGAGCTTGATACGAAAATTTCATCAAAATTATGTTCTTGCTCAATTATGATTTGTTGGTTTTTCATAAGTTCCAGAACTGCTAAAAATGTTACAACCATTATTTCACGTTCATCATCAACAAACAAATCATAAAAACTTTGGCGACCACCCTTTATTTTTAACTGTTTTAAAATATCAGTCATTCGCTGTTCAATTGGTATTTCTTGACGAGTAATACGTGTTGTTACAGGTTTTTTTGCCTTTTTACGGCGCATTAATTTTTGAAATGCTGCTAGCATATCATATAACGTAACATCAAGAGGTAAGCTTGTCTCCTCTTCTTGTTGCAACGATGTAAAGTCAATTGGTGGACGTGTATATAGCTGTGCTCTTTCTTGTTCTCTTTCTTTTAACTCAGTAGCAACTTGCTTATATTTCTTATATTCAATTAACCTCTCCATCAATTCTTGACGAGGATCATCTATAAAATCATCACCGTTATCAAGTACATCTTCTTCATGTTTCGGCAACAACATCTTACTTTTAATTTGTAATAACGTTGCAGCCATTACTAAATACTCACTTGCAACATCTAATTGAAGTTCTTTCATCGTATGCACATAAGATAAATATTGCTCTGTAATATCTGCTACAGGAATATTATATATATCAATTTCATAACGATGTATTAAATGTAACAATAGATCTAACGGCCCTTCAAAAGCCTCTACTTTAAAATTATATTGCACAAAGCATCCCACCACATTTTTTCTATAACAACATAAGTATAGAGCATACTCATGTTCTATCCAACCTTTTTAAGAAATTTAATTAAAAATAGACCGATGCCTATGTCATCATGCCCACCACTTCATATGATAACAGTGTAGTAAGAACAATGTAGGAGGTCAAAAAACTATGGGTCACGTTGATTGTGGTTTTAGCGGTGGGTTCGCATTACTTGTTGTACTGTTTATTTTACTAATTATTGTAGGAGCAGCTTGCTTCTGCTAATATGAACAATAACGGCTAGGGGGAAACCTCCTAGTCGTTTATTGTTCATATTTCTATGATACACTTATATGTATAACCGTTAGATAGGAGCGAGAAAACATGTATCCTACCGAATACATACAATTTTTAATTCATTTCCATGGAGATTATGACTATTTTGAATGCCACGAAATACTAGAAGAGTATTGGAAGACAAAACCAAGAGGTAATCGTGATCATTACTTAGTTGGTCTCATTCAAATTGCAGTTTCTTTATACCACCAAAGACGTGCTAATTGGAATGGTTCTACAAAAATGATGAAAAGCGCAATTACAATTTTAGAAAAAAGCGGTGTGCCTTTACAACGTTTAGGAATTAATCAAGTACAACTTCTTTCCTTGCTCAATGAAAGATTGCAATCTATCCATAAAAAAGAACGTTTTGTACCTTTATTTTTACCCTTATCAGATTCATCGTTAGAGAAGCAGTGCATAGAGTTATGTCAAAAACAAAACCTCTCTTGGAAAGACTTGAATGCTATCCCAGGTGAATATATTATAAACAAGCACACTTTGCGTGATCGCACAGAGGTCATTACTGAACGAAACGAACAATTACAAAAAAGAAAGCAGAGATAATAAACTACTTATCTCTGCTTTCACGAATGTATATTTTGTTCTAGCCCTTTACATTTTTCGCAAAAACTTGCTGTTTGCTCATTTCCGCAAATTGTAAACTCAAGAAATTTACTCTTTAACTCTTGAACCATCTTCGTCCCAATCCCCACATGACGATGAGACGGGTTCACACTCAAATGCTGAATTTCTAATACTTGATTCTCTTTTTTTACAATCCCCATTATTCCAACAAAATCTTCATTTTCTTTCCACAAATACAATTGCCAATCATCTTTTGCTTCATATTCTTTCATTGTCAATTGTAATGTTTTCACATCTTTTTCAGTTGGCATAAACGAAAGAAGCCCCATTGCAATTTTTTCATAACTTTTTTTAAAACGAATTAACATAACCCTTATCCCTTCTTACAAAAGTTACAAACTAGTAATCCCCTCAATCACTCTTTTCATATCACATTCATTTTACAATATTTTCAACAGAGTGAGAAGAGTCTAAAACAACTTGATAATCATACAAAGCGAAAAGAAGAAAGTCAAATCTATGTTTCAGCACTATTCCTTTAATAAATAGAGTTAAAAAAAGAAAATTTTATATGGAATGGAAAGAAACATATCATTCAACAGCACTTCATTTATAGTTACTCTAAAGCAGCACAATTCTAGCAAAATTAATATAACAAAAAATATTTATTGAAACATATAATGTAATGTATTCTATGTAATTGGTTAAAGGTTTGTTCTCACAAACAATATATTTTAGCAACAATACTACTTGTATGATGAGCTGTAGAAGTAGTACTCAATCTCATTAAAAATAAAAAAGAGAGCAAAAGCTCTCTTTTTCCTTACCTTATTCTTCCCAAACTTTAACTTCTTTCATTACATCGCCTTGACGCATTTTTAATACTGTTTCAATACCGCTTGTTGCTTTACCGAATACAGTATGAACACCATCTAAATGCGGCTGTGGCTCATGAACGATAAAGAATTGGCTACCGCCTGTGTTACGGCCAGCGTGAGCCATAGAAAGTGATCCTACAAGGTGTCTATGAGGGTTTCCATCAGTTTCACATGGAATAGAGTAACCTGGGCCACCTGCACCTGTACCTGTTGGGTCTCCACCTTGGCTTACGAAGCCAGGAATAACACGGTGGAATGTAACACCGTCATAAAATCCTTGCTCTGCTAATTTTTTAAAGTTTTCTACTGTTTTCGGTGCTTCTTCTGGGAAAAATTCCAAGTCGATTTTTTCACCGTTTTCCATTAATATGTATCCTAAAGTTTTCATACGTATATGTCTCCTTTCAACTATCTCAGCACTATATTACCACATTCATGACTAGAAACAAAAAGAATCCGACAATCTAGATACTTCTTTTTTGAAATGTGGAAAAAGCTAGGTGACAAATAAGAAATATATACTATAATAACTTTGTTGCCCGAAAATTTTAGAAAGAGAAAGGGAGCGATTTTTCGTGAAAACGAAATTATTAGCTCTGCTATTAGCTGTAACGGTATTTATGATGCCAACAGCTTCATTTGCAGACATCATTGAGGGAGAATCAATTGTTACATTAGGAGAGAACTTATCCGAACAACAAAAACAAGATCTGTTAAAAGAAATGAAAGCACCAAAAGATGCTACAATTATCACTGTATCTAATGCGGAAGAACATAAATTTCTAGAAGGCATTGTTCCAAAAGCACAAATTGGTACGAGAGCAATTTCTTCTTCTATGATTACATACACAAAACCAGGATCTGGTCTTATTGTACGATCAAAGAACATTAACTGGGTAACAGATGCAATGTACACTAACGCTTTGATTACAGCAGGTGTAAAAGATGCAGAAATTCAAATTACTGCACCTTTTAAAGTTTCAGGAACTGCAGCTTTAACTGGATTAATGAAAGCATACGAAACTGCGTCCAATAAACAAATTCCTGAAGAAGTTAAAAAAGTAGCGAATGAAGAAATGGTACAAACAGCCCAGCTTGGTGATAAAATTGGTGAAGAAAAAGCAGTTCAACTTGTTGCAAAAATTAAAGAAGAAATTGCAAAAGAACAGCCAAAAACAACAGAAGATTTACGTTCATTAATTAAAAAAATTGCTGATCAACTCGGCATTACATTGACAGATGAACAGTTAGATAACTTAGTATCGTTATTTGATAAAATGAAAAATCTTAATATCGATTGGAATCAAGTTGGTAGTCAATTAAACAAAGCAAAAGAACACGTTTCTGCCTTCTTAGGTTCTGAAGAAGGACAAAGTTTTCTAGATAAAGTGAAAGATTTCTTCTCAAGTATCATTGATTTTGTTAAATCTTTATTCAAGTAAAAAAGAAGCCCGCCAGTGACGGGCTTCTTTTTTATACAAGTAACGGTAATTTCATAACAGCCTCTTCAACCGAACGCACTATATGATTTGCTTTCTCCTTTACATATGGATGGGCATGATGAAGAGTAAATGAATGCGGGGTTACTTCAAACATAGAAATATCATTGAAAGAATCTCCAATACAAGCAACTTCATTTGCTTCAATTTGCAAATGATCCATTAGTCGCTTTAGAGCACTCCCCTTACTCACGCCTCTTGGCATAATATCAACATAGCGTTTACCTGATATAAAAACTTCCGCTTCGCCTTGAAACGTATCTCGTAGCTCTTGATCTAACGTCACAATTTTCTCTTCTTCTCCAAAAACAAACAATTTTGCAGGGTGTACAGTCTTACCAAACTCTTCTTCTAACGCTTCAATTTCAGCGATATGCACGCCCATATACGCTTCAAAATTATGGTGATGTTCATTCTTCCTTTTTGTATATCGCTGCTCGTTTGCACAAACAATATCCGCTAGTCCTTTTTTATGTATATATCGATATATTTCCTGGGCAACCACATTTTCAAAACTCGATTCATGAAATAAATTTCCATCCGGAAGCAACATTGTCGCTCCATTTAAGCCAGTTGTGTAATATGGGAATGAAAACCTTTTTACAACTTCATCAATTCTGTGTGTAAAGCGGCCAGAGGCAAAACAAATATTTGTCCCTTTCTCAGCTAACCAACACAGCGCACGTTCATCTTCTTTTTGCATATGATTCACATCGTAAACGAGCGTGTCATCTAAATCACTTACAAATAATTTAATCATGTCCTCTTCCCCTTCCATACACAATATCTACTCTAAGTGTACACAAAAAATGTTTGATTTTTGTTAAAAAATAATAAATTTTTGCTAAAAAAAATAAACGGGTGTATAATCCCGTTTATTTTTGTCTTTTTACATTTTGAGGTCTTACAATACTTGGTCGTACTTTTAAACTAGACATCGTTGGACGGAGTAAAATTTTTGTTAATGCGCCCCAATCAAATGGTAAAAACGGCCATAAATAAGGTGTTTGTAAACTTTTTATAGACGTTAAAAATAAAATTAATATCGTCATACCAATTACAAATCCCATCTCATGGAAGAGGCCTGTTAAAATAATAACAAACAATTTCCCAACCTTATTCCCTAATCCTAATTCATAACTCGGTGTTGCATATGCACCAATCATCGAAACTGCTACATACAAAATTACTTCTGGCACAAACAAACCTACATCAATTGCAATTTGACCAATTAATATAGCGGAAATCAACCCTGCTGCAGACGATAACGGCGTTGGAGTATGAATGGCTGCCATCCTTAAAAACTCAAGTCCGACCTCTGCCATTAACACCTGTAATAAAATTGGTAAATGCGTCATCTTAGTCGGTCCAATAAAAGCAAGATTTGCTGGCAAAAGAGTTGGATCAAATACAAACACTAACCAAAATGGTAATAAAAATAACGAGAATATAACACCTAAAAAGCGCACCCAGCGTAAAAATGTACCGACAGCTGGATTTTGTCTAAACTCTTCCGCGTGCTGTAAATGATGAAAATATGTTGTCGGTGTAATCATAGCACTTGGCGATGTGTCAACAAGTACTAACACATGTCCTTCTAGTAGATGATTTGCTGCTACATCTGGCCTTTCTGTATATCGAATAAGTGGAAATGGGTTATAGCTTTGCTTTACAACAAATTCTTCTACTGTTTTATCCGCCATCGTAATTCCATCTACATCGATGTTATTTAATTCTTGTTTTATAATCTTTACTAAATCTGGATTTGCAACATCTTGAACGTATGTAATGCAAATATCCGTTTGTGATCTATCTCCTACTCGAACCATTTCATTTCGAAGACGTGGATCTCGAATTCTTCTACGGATTAATGCTGTATTTACAACGATATTTTCAACAAATCCATCCCTTGCACCGCGTACTACCTTTTCGGTATCTGGTTCTGTCGGCGTTCGCCCTGGATAACTACGAACATCGATTGCGAACGCTTCCGTTTCACCTTCCACAAATATCACGATGAGTCCTGATAATACTTGGAGCATTACCTCATCCATCGTTTTCACTTTAGTTACTTGTTGATGGATTAAGCGATTCTCTAAAAGCTTCACTGTATCTTCTTCTACATCCCTTATCTCATTTGTATCCACCGCTTCTTCTAAAATAGGGATAATATAATTTGTATCACAAAGTCCGTTTACAAATAACACACCAATTTCTTTATTCAAAATTTGAAATTTACGAATGCCAACATCGTATGTAACGCCTAGCCCAACTGTCTGCTTTAAATAATTTTCATTGTCACTTATGAAAGTTGATATAGGGATATCCACTTTTTTAGGCTTCGTCATAAAAACCACTCCTTTCCAAAATTAATTGAATTGCTTTCTTCGTAATAGGTGATCCCCTCTCCCATTCATCATTTCCACACATCTTACCAATGTCACCGACTCCAACGATGACAGGAACATTCAAGTCATCTAAACAATAAATTGTATCTCCGCTAATTCTGCCAATTTCGCCATCTGGAAGTCCAAATTTATCAACACCGTATTCGGTTAAATTCCCATTCCGATCTACACTTACATCTACACGTGCCCATTCCCAATGATGCGTATTAGACGCTACCGCTAAAATACCGAGCACATCAATTTGTTTATGGGTAGCCACATATTTTAAAGCCTTTTCACCAGATCCTTCTCCAATAAATCCACTGTCATCAAACATGACAAATACAGGGTCATATGGCGTTTGCATAATAAGCTCAACAACTTTTTTCCCTGTCAATTTGGTTGGATTACTTTGTGATGCTGAAATACACCTTCCCCCAAATTCCTTCGTTAAAAGCTCAATTGTCCGCTTTGCATATTCATCTCCATCTGTGACCAAAACAACCCTTCGTCTCATTTGATTTATCCTTTCGGTTTACATATAAGTGCTATAAAAAACGAAAACAATATCGCTGCGGAAATGCCCGCAGACGTTAAACTAAACATGCCAATACCAATTCCTAAATATCCATGTTTTTCTGCTGCATGCATTGCTCCGTGCAATAGTGAATGTCCAAAACTTGTAATAGGGACTGTTGCTCCAGCACCTGCAAACTTTATTAGTTTATCGTACAATCCAAATCCATCTAAAATTGCTCCGATGACTACAAAAGTTGCCATTAAATGAGCTGGTGTTAACTTTACGAAATCTAACAATAGTTGCCCAATTAAACAAATAACTCCACCTACAAGAAATGCATATATAAAATCCACAATTCACTCTCCTTTAACTCTCTCAAATACGACACCATGTGCAATTGTTGGAATCGTTTCCTTCTGTTGCATCATCATCGGGCTTAATAATGCACCAGTCGCAACGACAAAAATTCGTTGTAAATTCCCTTTTTGCATCTCGTGTAATAAATGACCATATGTGACAACTGCTGAACAAGCGCAACCACTACCACCTGCAAACACTTCTTCTTGACTTGATTCATAAATCATCAATCCACAATCATTGTATATATGCCCAAGATCATAACCTTCCTCAAGTAAAAGTTGTTTCGCAATCGGCGTCCCAACAGCTGATAAATCACCCGTAACAATCAAATCATAATCATCGGCACTTCTTCTTAAATCTTCAAAATGTTGTTGAATTGTATGAGCTGCTGCTGGAGCCATCGCTGCCCCCATATCCAAAGGATTTGTAATTCCTAAATCTTGCACTTTTCCAATTGTAGCCGACGTAATTTTAATTGCACTTTTTTCATTGCTAATTAATATAGATCCTGCACCAGTCACAGTTGAATTTGCTGTCCCTGGCTTTTGTCCACCGTACTCTGTTGGATAGCGAAATTGTCTTTCAGCCGTTGCATTATGACTACTTACTGTAGCTAAGACACGATTTGCAAATCCACCGTCTATAAAAGCTGAGCCAACTGCTAAAGTCTCCATAGACGTCGCACAAGCGCTAAACATTCCTAAAAAAGGAATGCCCCACTTACGCGCAACATAATTTGCTGTCACTGTTTGATTTAATAAATCTCCCGCTAAAAAGAAATCAATTTGCGATGTTTTTATATTCCCTTTTTGCACTGCTTGTTGAATTGAGTCTGACATTAATCTTCGTTCGGCAAGCTCCCAATTTTCTTCTCCACAATGCAAGTCACCATATGAAATATCAAATTTTTTCCCGAGAGGGCCCTCAGCTTCTTTCGGACCGACAGCAGTACCCGTTGCATTCACATATATATCATTTTGAAATACCCACGTTTGTTTTCCGGTCAACCTCATACTAGCCCTCCTTTAAGACATAAAAATTTTAAAGGTATACCTTATTAACCCAATGATATATGCACCAACAACCCCAAATACAATCACACTTCCTGCCAGTTTAAACATATTTGTAGCAATCCCTAGAACAACCCCTTCGCTCTTATGTTCTAAGGCAGCGCTCGCCATAGAATTTGCAAATCCTGTTACCGGTACCGCTGATCCTGCTCCAGCAAATTGACCGATTTTATCATATACACCACACCCTGTTAAAATCGCGGATAATAAAACAAGGGTTGCAACAGTTGGGTTTCCTGCCTCTTGTTCACTGAAGTGAAAATAATGTATATAAAATTTCATCAATACTTCTCCAACTGTGCAAATGAGTCCACCTACAAGAAATGCTTTGATACAATTTAGTAAATAGTTTGGCTTTGGATGATACTCCTTCACTTTATTTATGTAATCATCCTTCAATTTCTGACTTGTCATTTATATACTGCCTCCTACTTTACGAAATAAATCCAGTGAAACAACGATCCTATTACTTTTCCAAGTACAAGAGCAACGAGTAAAACAATAATCTTCCCCTCTACCCCTACTCGTTTCGCTAAAATAGGCAGAACATTTAACACCTCTGTTAATGCCGCAGCAAGCATTCCGATGAATGTGCCACAAAATATCCCTAATATAACGAGCCAATACTGCGACGTTTGAAATGTAATATTTTTCAAACTGCACCAAGCCCCTGTTAAAGTACCTGCAATGACTGCCCACTCAAAATATTGAATATGCTTTCCACTTCTCGTTAATTGGGCTAAACGGGGGATTATACCAAGTACAGCTAAAAATGCGACATATCCGCTACCTACCGCAATCCCTCCAGCTAAACCAATTAAAATAACAAATCCAGACTCAATCATCGGCAAGTTGTTTCATATTATCCTTGTTTTCATTAACGATTACATACTGATCAAGTGACTGTTGGTATTGAAACATCTCAACTTCTAACGGACTCGGCTCTTCATTAATTCGCTTTTGAAATACATGATTAAAAAATAAAACCATCCCTAAGCCAAGACCTAAAGAATAAGGGATTTGAAATAAAAGTGGTTGCGCATTAAATTCTCCAGTAATCATGTAATATAACCGTTGATGTACTTGTTGCATACTTACATCTTCATGGAAATAAATAATCGCAAGGGCCGCTCCAATGAACAGTAACAGCCATACAAGCCCGAAAAAAATTGGGTGTGTCTTCTTTTTTTCGTATATAATTTCAACAAGAGTTTGTCCAGAACCGAGTAAATTAATTTGTACATGAGATGCTTTCTGTTGAATAATCTCAATTACTTTCATAACATCAATTACAACATGCGTCTTATCATGCGCTGTTATTTTGTAAACTATCTCATTTTGTAACAACTCAACTACGGAAGAATCTCCGGCAAGTTGAGCAACATCGCCCAGCTTTACTTCATAAGTAGGAGAAACTTTTAAACGATTGCGCATTTTAATATAAATCGTTTGTTCCAACTTTCATTCACCCCTTCACTCTTCCTCGTAGTTGTAGTATGGTTATTGAATTTTTTTCTAATACAATTTTTTCATAAAAAAACATCTGCACCATTTCGGTACAGATGTTTTTTACTTATGCCTTTTTCTTAAATAAGTTTACAATACTTAATGCAAGCCCTCCCCAAATGACTACTATTCCAATAACCATCATCATAATCGCTGATCCACTCATTATGAAACACCTCGATCTTTCCATTCTTTTTCAAGCTTGGCAGAATCCGAATGAATTTGTGCATCCCATTTTTTCAGGCCAATGATTATTGCAACTATGAGGAATGCTGCTGCTATCGACCAACCATACGTTACAACAAACTCAGTCGGATAATCTCCGTAGTTCTTTTTAATATTTTGGATTGTACCATCAATTAGCATATACCCTAACATAAGCGGAGTAATAACGAGTAAACTCACTCTCCAAAACGTTCCTAATTTAATATCAGATACGAAGTTTGCATGATTTTGATAAACTGGTAAACGGCGTAAAATGAGCCCTATCGTAACTACTTCCGCAAGTGCAATTGTAATTAATCCGAAATTATTAGCGAAATAGTCGACAACATCTAAGAACATAAGTCCACCACGTGTTGCAAAAACAAGAGAAACTAACACGAGAAGGGTTCCCATAATTCCAATAGTTTTTTCCCGACTTAAACTGAATTTTTCAGATACAGCGGCAAAGCATACTTCCGCGAGTGAAATAAGTGATGTAATTCCAGCAACCGTTAACGATAAGAAAAATAAAACACCAAACAACGGTGACATCGGCAATTCATTAATAATTTGGGGAAATACTACGAATGCAAGCCCAACGCCAGCACTTGCTACTTTATCAACCGGTACTCCCATATTATTTGCCATAAATCCAAGAGCTGCAAAGACCCCAATACCTGCTAATAATTCAAATCCTGAGTTTGCAAATCCAGTAATAAAGGCATTATTTGTTGTATCCGAGTTTTTCGGTAAATAACTAGAATACGTAATCATAATTCCAAATGCTAAAGATAAACTAAAGAATATTTGACCGTAAGCAGCAAGCCATACTTTCCCATCAAAAATAAGACTCCAATCTGGTTTAAAGAATGCATCTAGTCCTTGCATAGCACCTTCCATCGTCACTGCACGAACAACGATAATAAGGAACATAACAACTAATAAAGGAATAAATATACGGTTAACAACTTCGATTCCTTTTTTAACTCCTTTAAATGCAACGCCAAGCACAATAATCCAAACGAGAGCTAACGGAATTAATACTTCTGGTACAAGTCCTCCAAATTGTCCTGGCTTATCTGCAACATGTAAGTACTCTTTAAATAAAAATGATTGCGTGTCTTTTCCCCATGCTCCAGTAATTGCAAAGTATGTATACGATATAGACCAAGCAATAATCACTGCATAATATGTTGAAACAATAAATGTTACGCACATTTGCCACCATCCAATAAATTCTGCACGCGGGCTAATACGGAAAAATGTAAGTGGTGCTGAGCCACGATGACGATGACCAAGGGCAAACTCAAACGCTAACAATGAAATACCAGTCGTTAATAATGCAAATAAATACGGTAAAAAGAATGCTCCTCCTCCATTTTCATACGCTGTATAAGGAAAACGCCATATGTTTCCTAATCCAACGGCAGATCCGACCGCTGCGAAAATAAATCCAGCTCTCGTTCCCCATTGTTGCCTCGTTTCCATGTTTCCTTCCCCCTTTATGACAAGTTCATACTTGGATTATATTTTAAATTGACTAAATTATCAATAAATTCTGTTAATTTTTGCGAAAATTAACATCTCTCTCCTATTAACGGCATAAAAAAATCGAATAGACAATTATTCGTCTATTCGATCTTTCATCTGTTTTAATATTTTCTTTTCAAGTCTTGAAACTTGTACTTGCGAAATGCCTATGCGCTCGGCTACTTCTGACTGTGTTTGATCTTTATAGTAACGTAAGTATACAATTAAGCGCTCTCGTTCATCTAGTTCTCTAATCGCTTCTTTTAAAGCGATTTTATCGAACCATTTCGTTTCAGATTGATCTGCAATTTGATCTAAAATAGTGATTGGATCTCCATCGTTTTCATATACAGTTTCATGTATAGATGAAGGGGCCCGGCTCGCTTCTTGTGCTAGAACAACTTCCTCTGGCGTTAGTTCTAGTGCCTCTGCCACTTCATTAATCGTTGGAGCCCTTCCGAATTCTTTCGAAAGCTCATCTCTCATCTTTCGAATTTTGTTTCCTGTTTCTTTTAAAGACCTACTAACTTTCACTGATCCATCATCGCGTAAGAAACGTTGTATTTCACCAATAATCATTGGAACTGCATATGTTGAAAATTTCACGTCGAAAGATAAATCAAATTTATCTACCGATTTCAAGAGCCCAATACATCCAATTTGAAATAGGTCGTCTGGTTCGTATCCTCGATTAAGAAACCGCTGTACAACCGACCAAACGAGGCGCATATTACTTTGAACGATTGTATCTCTCGCTTGTTGATCTCCATCTTGACTTTTTTGAATTAACGCTTTTAGCTCGTGGTCCTTTAACTGAGGTTTCTTCTTCTCATTTTTGACCTCTATGTCCATAGGCTATTCTCCTTAATTGCATAGAGCGTTACTATTTGATAAGTATTTTGTCAAATGGATTGTTGTCCCGAAAGATTCGTTTGAAATAACTTCTACTTCATCCATAAAATTTTCCATGATAGTAAATCCCATTCCGGAACGCTCTAATTCAGGTTTAGTTGTAAAAAGGGGTTGTCTCGCTTCATCTAAGTTAAAGATTCCAATCCCTTCATCTCGAATCGTGAGTTTCACCATTGCTTCTTCCAAAATTACAGAAATATAAACAATACCTTCTGCATTTCCTTCGTATCCATGAATAATTGCATTTGTAACCGCTTCTGACACAACTGTTTTAATCTCCGTTAATTCTTCCATCGTTGGATCTAGTTGTGCAATGAAAGCCGCCACTGTAACGCGAGCGAATGATTCATTTTGACTTAATGCTGAAAATTGAAGGTTCATTTCATTTCTCATCTATGCCACCCCCAACGTCGCGAGCGCGTGCGCTTCACTTTCTTCTAAGCGAACGATTTTGAATAAGCCCGACATTTCAAATAAACGCTTAACAGGCGGTGAAATTGCACAAACAACCATTTCTCCACCTAATCCCTTTACGTGTTTATATCGGCCTAATATAACACCTAGACCAGAACTATCCATAAACGATAAGTTCTCTAGGCTCAAAACAATATGATGAACACCATGTGTCTCAATCATATCTGTTACTTTCGTTCGCAACTCTTCAGCCGTATGATGATCTAATTCACCCTCTAGTCTCACACATAGGACGTCACGTTTTACTTCTAATTGCATGGAAAGACTCACACGATTTCCTCCTTATGCTCAAACTTTACTTATTCACATACATAAAGATTTTCGTGATACAAAATAAGAATCCTTCCTGCTGACAAAAGAAGAACTATTTCGTCATAAAGTGAAACCTTTCAGCATTATTCACTTACATACGAATAGAAAAGCGGCAAAATATTTGCCGCTATTTTGATGTTGAAAACATCCCAAAACTTCTTTTAAATAACTCCCACCAGCTCGCTGCAGCAACATCTTCTTTTGCTACAATTGTTTGTTTTAATAAAACATCTTTATCTTTTTTAATAACAAGGGTGCCAAGCGCGTCACCTTTTTTAATCGGTGCTTTTACTTTCTTTTCAGCAATTACTTCTTGTTTTACCTTGTCCATATTCTCGCCCTTCTTCATAAGAAGAGAAACATTATCTGACGCAACTAAATCTACTTTTTCTTTTTTCCCTTTTCCTACTTGAACTGTCTTAATTTTTTCGCCGCGCGTATACAATTTCTTTGTCATATATTGTCCAAATGCATAGTCAAGAAGCTTTGTCACTTGGTTGTTCCGTTCTTTTGATGTTGGTGCTCCCATGACAACTGAAATGACACGCATACCATTTTTTTCAGCCGATGCTGTTAAACAATATTTCGCTTCTGTCGTAAAACCTGTTTTTACTCCATCTACGCCAGGATAAAAACGTACTAGTTTATTCGTATTAACGAGCCAAAACTTTTTATCCGTATCTTCACGTAAATAATCTTCGTACTTACCTGTGTATTTACGAATAAGTGGATACTTCATCAATTCTCTCGCCATTATAGCCATATCATTTGCTGTCGAATAATGGTCTTTGGCCGGAAGACCTGTTGGGTTTTGAAAATGTGTATTTTTCAGCCCTAAATCTTTCGCCTTTTTGTTCATCATATTTACAAATCCTTCTTCTGAACCTGCGATGTGCTCGGCTACCGCAACAGATGCGTCATTTCCAGATGCAATTGCAATACCCTTTAACATCTCATTTACAGTCATCTCTTCCCCAGGTTCTAAAAAGATTTGCGATCCACCCATTGAAGCTGCATGTTCACTCGCTCTAACTTTATCGGTCAGTTTTAATTTTCCTTTTTCAACTTCTTCCATAATTAAAAGCATTGTCATAATCTTTGTCATACTAGCAGGTGGTAATTTTTCATTTGGGTTTTTATCAAATAAAACTTTACCTGTATCTTGCTCAATTACGATTGCTGACGACGCTTGTTCCGCTAACTTCGGCGTTGTTTCTTCTGTTTTCTCTGGCTTCGTTTTCTCAGATTGCGCGAAACTCACTGAAGTTCCAGAAAGCAATAACATGAAACAAACAAGTATTCCAAAAACTCGCTTCATGACTAACCCTCCATTCTATATCAGACCTATTTTTTCCAATTTATCTTTTTTTAATACCAATTTTTTCTATTATTTTCAGTTGACAAATACATTCGTCCCCTATATTGTATTAAGTGTATTACATATAGTAGTACACTTAATACATATGAGGAAGGAGACATTGCTCTTGCATATTCAACTTGACCCAAGAAGCAACACTCCGATATGGGAACAAATTGTTCAAAATATAAAAGAACTCGTATTGAAAAGCATGTTGGCTCCAAGTGATAAACTTCCTTCTGTACGCGAACTCGCTTCTTTACTCGTTATAAATCCAAATACAGTGAGTAAAGCGTATCAAGAGTTAGAGCGACAAGGAATTATTGAAACGTTACGAGGAAAAGGAACATTTGTATCCCAATCGATTACCCCAACATTAGACGAAAGGAAAATCGCTATGGTTGAAAAGCAATTTCATCAATTACTATTAGAAGCCTCTTATCTTGGTGTTACGAAAGATAAAATTCATGATTGGATAGATTCATACTATAAAGAGATTGGAGGAAATACGGATGCTGAAAGTGACAAGCTTGAAGAAAACAATTGATACTCAAACAATTTTAGACGATGTTTCTTTCACATTACAAAAAGGTAGTATCATCGGGTTACTTGGAAGAAACGGCGCGGGAAAAACAACTTTATTACGAACGATGGTCGGCATTTTAGACCCAGACGAGGGAACTGTTACATATGAGGATATCGACATTCATAAGAATCCTGAAACGAAACAAAAAATCGTATATGTTCCGGATTCTACTAACATACTGAACGGTTATACAGTAAAAGAAATCGTGAAGTTTTATAAAGCAGTTTATACAGCTTTTGATGAACCATATTTCTATGAACTACTAGAACATTTCAACTTACCAAATAAACGAATTCGTAGTTATTCAAAAGGAATGAAAGCACTGCTTGCCATCATTTTAGCTGTTGCTGCAAAAGCAGAATATATTATTTTAGATGAACCAACAAACGGACTTGATCCTATCGTTAAAAGACAGATTTTACAGTTTCTCGTTGGAGAAGTTGCAGAAAAAGAAATTACCATTTTCATCTCTACCCATCATTTAGATGAAGTGGAACAAATTGCAGATACAATCATTATGTTAAAAGGACATACTGTAGCATCTATTACGTCACTAGACGATGCAAAATCACAATTTGCAAAAATACAAGTAGCTTACGAGCGTTCATTACCTCAAAAACTAGAAAACTTAAGCAATATTAAAATATTAAATCAAACAGGAAAAGTATATACAATCTTAATTGAAGGAAATGTGACTACAACACTCGAGAAGTTTTATAAAGAACAACCACTGCTCATTGAAGAATTAACAATGTCACTTGAAGATGTCTTCGTTACGACACTGGAGGAGGATGGATATGTTTCATAAAGCGTTATGGATGTGGAATTGGAAGCGTGGGAAATATGCTGCGTTACTATTCTTCTTTAGTTCGCTTTATCTTCTATCTCTCGGATACTATAGAAGTGCTCAGATGGAACTCGATAAATATTACGAATTACAAGAAAAAGGGGAACAGTATTATTATTTTTATACCTTTTCTGCACGAGATGGTAATAGTTTTTGGTTAACTGTTCTTATCATTGCTTTAGCCTGCTTATTGATAGGATGGGAACGTAGCAACCAATCTAATACACTACTTATGACGATGCCATTTAAAAGAAAACATGTTTTCTTATCTAAATGGGCTTTCGGTTCCTTCTGTATTGTGAGCTCGTTACTTATAAATTGGATTATTATGTATGTTATTTATAGAACAACTATCCATTTTGATTATCAATCATTTAGTCCACTTCACCGATACTTTCTTTATGCGATAGTTTCTTATGTTGCAGTCTATACAGCTGCTCTATGTATCGGTACTTTTACTGGAAGTATTGTTTCACAGGTCATTTTTTGCATTCCATGGCTACTAATGGGCCTTACATTTATTCCACTAGTGTACACTTTTACACTAAACCATTTAGAGGCTACCGATACTAAAAATAATAAATTAGATCAACAACTATATGAAATCAATCAAAAAACAAATATAGTTGTACCAATATATCGCTTTTCTATTGATTATAACTATCAGCCAGATTCTCGGAAGAGGGACAACGATCCAACTACTTTAAGAAATCCAGCATCTCACGTATATTATTCAGCCAAATCAATGTTAGTCCCTATTTTCTATACAATATTTTATTTACTACTTGGGACATATTTATATGTGCGTTCACCAAATGAAAATAGTCAAAGGATATTTATTTTCCAAAAACATTTAAAAATATGTATATGGGGGACAACGATTTACTTTTCATTACTAGGTGGCTATAAAATCAATCAATTTTATTTCTTACCTAACTACTATATCAGTTTGTTTCTCGCTGGAATCATTACTTATGTTGTATTATCACGCCTAACAAATTATAAAGTTTTTTAAAGGAGAGATCCTATGTTTCAAAAAGCACTATGGCTAAGAACGTATCAACAAAGTAAATATGTTGTATGGTTATTTTGGCTCGTCAGCTTCTATAGTTTGTCATATAAATACTATATGACTTCTATTCAACAGCAACACTTTCTAAATGACAATAAAAAATGGAACTATGTATATCATTATCACTTTGATTTAACACTTTTAGATCCTATCATGCTGTTAGGTAGCATACTGACCATTCTAGCTTGTACGTTAATTGGATGGGAAAGACAAAATAACGCTAGCGACTTGTTATGGTCTATGCCCTTTAAACGTTCACACCTTTATATAACAAAGTGGTTGTTTGGAATCTGTAATATCGCCGCTGTTGTCATTTTAAACTGGGGGCTATTTGCTATTATGAAAAGGTTGACTTTTCATAATAAATATCAAGTATTTTCACCGTTTCATAGTTACTTTATATATATGTTAATTGTATTAATCGCTATTTATACACTTGCCTTATGTATAGGAACAATCGCTGGAAATGTGATATCGCAAGGATTTCTTACTGCAGCTATATTAATCTTCCCAGCGTTACTTCCATCTCTAATATCAGGAGTCATTGCTGTTCACTCGAGTGCCGACTTTCATGAGAACAATGGCATTATACATGATGTTATGGAAAACATACGTATTTCTAGTCCAGCAGAAGATTTTACTATTAACTTTAATTATGATCCACAAAGCGCTTATACTGATCAAAATGGAGTACGTCATAACGAACCAAACTTTACAAAGATTCCGCCGGCAAAAACATTGATTGCACCTATTGCACATATACTTATTTTATTACCACTCGGTATTTATTTATATGCCCGTTCAATCAATGAGCGAAATGGTAACTATCTATTATATCCAAAGTTACAAAAGTTAGTAATGGCATGCGCTATTTTCTTTGGTGGGATCGTTGGAGGTTTAATACTAAGTCGCGCGCACTCATTGTCCAGCTTTTACATCGGATTTTTAATAACTAGTTTCATTACGTATTTCTTCCTACCTAAAATATTAAAATGGAAAGTCTCTTGGAATTTCAAATAAAATAACCTCCTCTCGATGAGGAGGTTATTTCACATTCTCTCTCCTATCCCCATACACCATCTCTTCTTTCATTCCAAATCCATCACCATTTTGCACAATTTGCTCTGTCGGGGCA
Organism: Bacillus sp. PK3-067; assembly: GCF_056738645.1. NCBI lineage: Bacteria > Bacillati > Bacillota > Bacilli > Caryophanales > Bacillaceae > Bacillus > Bacillus sp. PK3-067. The sequence continues at coordinate 4,107,458 of NZ_CP096490.1, forward strand.
ACTACACTTTCGGCAATTTTCCATTCCCCACGCTCTTTTACGAATACTTGTAGAAAATAGTTCATGCCATCTAATTGATATGCATTTTCTTTTTTCACATTATAGTGAATCGCAATGTAGTACACTTGAATGTTTTCTTTCCCTATTTTTGATACGTATTGCGATAGTCTCGGTATATAAAGTGCTGCTTTCTGAAAAGATAGTTGCTTCGCTTTAACAAGCGATGAACTTGTTACATTACGTAATGTGTCCCGATTACGAATATTATCGCTATGGTGAAATAATACTGCGTTTTGCATAGAACGAACCCATAATTTCGAATATAAGACTGTATTATCATTTTCAATGTACTTCACTTCTTTTCGCACTACTTGGATAGGCGTATCTGCGTACGTGAATGTTTGAAAACAGAAAAAACCACCAAATAAAATGGTAAGTGCAGCAATATATTTCATAATCTTTCCTCCGATCTTTTAATTAAAGTATCGGAGTTTCAAAATATTTTTATTCAAAAGAAAAAGGATAGGAATGCTTTCGCTTCCTATCCTCATTTATTATAATACGCGGCCAAATAGTTCTAAGACCATTTCTATTTCTTGGTCGCTCCAACCTTTAAATCTCTCTTTATAATATTCTTTACGCACAGCTTCAAGTTTTTCAGTTACTTCTCTTCCGTGCTCTGTAATTTCTAAGTACACGATTCGACGATCTGAATTAGAACGTTTTCTTTCTACTAATCCTTTTCGTACGAGACGATCTGTAACAGCTGTAATATGACTGGAGGTTACGTTTACTTCACTCGCAATTTGCGAAGCCATCTGTGGACTGTTTAAAAATAACGCACGTAATACAGAAAATTCATTATATGGCATATGTTCTGCAAAACGTGTATTAATATCATTTTGTAATAAACGTATCATTTTTCGAAATGATGCAGATAAATCTAAAATCAGCGTTTCTCTTTTTTCGTTCAATAGCCTCGTCCCTTTTTTATCATATTTACACATATTATAATCTATAAATACCTATGTTGTATATGCTTTCTTTCCTCAACATTCTCATTTATGTAACTTTTTTCATATAAATTTCTTTTTTGTTCACACATATACATATAAAAAGGATGGTGATGGAAAATGCAGGGTGGAATGAATCCTTATTTACACAACGTACGCACTGCTAATACTGGTAAAGAAGCTACTATTACTGTACAAGGAGAAGGTGTTGTAAAAGCAAAACCGAATGTTGTTATATTAACACTCGGCATTCGAACAGATGATAAAAATGTAAAACAGGCTCAAGAAGAAAATGCAGTGCAATCCAAACAATTGTTGGATGCACTTAAACAGCTTGGTATTGCCGATAAAGATATAGAGACGATTTCTTATACAATTACTCCTCAATACGAATATGTAAATGATAAAGCCTTGCTGCAAGGATACCGCGTGGAGCATTTGTATGAAATTACCGTTTTAAATGTACAAAAAGCTGGGGAAGTATATGATATAGCCGTTTCAAATGGTGCAAATGTAGCAAAAGGTTTACGTTTCCGAGTATCTCATCCAAATAAATATTATGAGCAAGCTCTCATTCAAGCTCTGCACCAAGCAGTAGAAAAAGCTCGTGCTATTGCGAGTACATATAATTTAAATATTAATCCTGTTCCCCTCTCATTCGTTGAAGAATCTGCCCAATTACCAAGGGAGGTTACGTCTTATGCTACTTTACATGCGCAAGCAGCTCCACCCATTCAATCGGGAGAGTTAGAAATTATTTCAACAATACGGGCAATTTTTACGTATTTATAAATAATTTCATTTATAAGTAAACGTTATCATTTTCCTTGTTGTAAAAACATGATGTTCTGATATAATAAAGGACGGTGAGCTCTTACGAAAGAGATATCACGGGTGGGAGAGGGATATGAAAAAGAAGGTTTAACATGAAAGGAATACTTGAAAGAACATTTAAATTAGGTTTACACGAAACATCACCAAAACAAGAAGTTTTAGCTGGAGTTACGTCATTTTTCACGATCGTATATATTATGATTGTAAATGCATCAATTTTATCCGATGCTGGCATTCCTCTTGAAGCTGGAATTTTAGCAACTGTTTTCAGTTCATTTGTCGGATGTCTACTCATGGCATTTTGGGCAAATGCACCTGCTATTCTTGTCCCTGGTATGGGTGTAAATGCATTCTTCACGTACACAGCTGTGCATACGCTTGGACTAACTTGGCAAGAAGCATTGGCTGCTGTCTTTATCTCTGGTATTATTTTTGCAATTGCCGCTTTTACACCAATCGCTCGCGTGCTATCAGTATCAATTCCAAAGTCATTAAAGGAAGCAATTACTGTCGGCATCGGATTATTTTTAGCGTTTATCGGATTGCAAAAAGGTGGCTTAGTCGTTTCGAACCCAAATACTGCTGTTGCAATGGGTAAATTAAGTAACCCTGTCGTTCTTGCGACCGTGCTTACTCTTATCGTTGCACTTGTACTATTTATTCGTAACGTACGTGGAAACTTTTTATGGACGATTGCAATAGGAACTGGTATTGCATGGCTATTTGGCCTTGTTGATACAAGTCAAATCGGAAATAGTTCATTCTCATTCGCTAATTACGGGGATGTGTTTGGAGCTATGTCATTTGGCAAACTTTCTTCCTTACCGTTTTGGATTGCAACATTCTCCTTAAGCATGGTGCTTATTTTTGAGAACATGGGACTTCTGCACGGTTTATTAGAAGATGACCGTAAATTCCCACGTGCTTACCAAGCCAATGCAATTTCAGCAATGACATGTGGTCTATTTGGCACAAGCCCTACCGTATCAACAGTAGAGAGTGCCGCAGGTATTACTGCAGGCGGAAAGACAGGTCTGACGTCTATCGTTACGGGGTTGTTATTCTTTGCATCATTGTTTGCACTTCCGTTTGTCAAACTAATTCCTGATAGTGCCATTGCACCAATCTTAATTATTATTGGCGGCCTGATGATTACAAGCATTCAGCAAATTCCTCTGAACGATTTTTCAGAAGGATTTCCAGCGTTCTTAATTATCGTCATGATCCCGCTCACATATAGTATCGCTGATGGCATTGCGTTCGGATTTATTGCTTACCCTATCTTAAAAGTTGCTCTTGGAAAGCGTAAAGAAGTCGCACCATCTATGTATATCATTACATGCTTATTCTTAGCTATGTTTGTATTACATGCTATTGGTTGAAAAAAAACACCGAGGAAATCCTCGGTGTTTTTTTACTTAAACCATCCTTTTTTATAAAACCAGGCCATCATTCCGCCGCCAATTAATGCCATTAGAAGAAGACAAATAAAATAACTATATTGTCCACCAAGCTCTGGCATATGCGTAAAGTTCATTCCATATACTCCCGCAATAAATGTTAATGGCATGAAAATAGTCGAGAATACAGTTAATGTTTTCATAATGTTATTCATATGATGTGAGTTTAATGAAAAATAACTATCCCGAATATCCGCCGTTAACTCTCGACTTGCCTCAATCATTTCCGTAAGTTTAAGTAAATGATCATGTATATCTTTAAAATAAATCTCATGATCACTTATACCGTAAAAACGAGTGGAATTCAAAATACGATACAATAAATCACGCATTGGAATAATTGTACGTCTTAACTTAGATAAATCTGCCCTAATATCAAATACTTCTTCTAGTACGGCTCCTGCTGTCTCACCTGTTAAATTATCATCAATCGCATTTAAATGATCTTCAATGTAATATACAGGTGCGAAATAATCATCTACAATTTGATCAGTGATCGTATGTGCTACATGTAAAGGTCCTTTCTTAATCCGCCTCTTCTCACCAAGTGTTTTCCATACTCTTTCAATTGCATTATTATGAGAAAAATGGAAAGAAACAATATAGCGATCACTAACAAACAAATCAATTTCATGTGGTTCTAGCCCATCTTCTCCAAACGCGTGAAGAACTAAAAAGTTATATCCATCATAAAAATCAACTTTTGGCCTCTGTACGTATTCTAGACAGTCTTCAATTGCAAGGGGATGGAACTTAAAATGGTCTTGCAGAATATATGTATACTCTTCTTTCGTTGGCTTATATAAATCTAGCCAATACCATACAATATGGTCTTTCTTTGTTTCTTCTAGAGAAACATCATATAATACTTCATCTGTTTTTGTTACTGCACAAATTCTAATCATAATTTCACCCATTATTATTATAAACAAAAAATAGTAAAAAAAGCCAAGGAGAAATCTCCTCAGCTTTTTTTATTACTTCGTTACGATACCGTGTACTAAAGTTGGTGCATCTACGTGTTCTTTAGAGATCTTCATGTTCTCATAAATTTTCGCTTTTACATCTTCAACATTTTCGCGGTTTGCGTAAATTGTAACGAGAGATTCACCTTGCTTCACGCTATCGCCTACTTTTTTGCGCAGCATTAGACCAACTGCTAAATCAATTTCAGACTCTTTCGTTGCACGTCCTGCTCCTAAAAGCATTGCTGCTGTTCCGATTTCGTCTGCAACGATTTCTGATACATATCCGTCTTCTTTCGCTTCCACTTCAATTTTAAATTGTGCTTGTGGCAATTTAGAAGGGTCATCAACAACAGATGCGTCACCGCCTTGCGCTGATAAGAACGTTTTAAATGATTCTAGCGCTTTTCCGTTGTTCATTACTTCAATTAGCTTTTCACGTGCATCTTCTAAAGATGAAGCTTGTCCAGCAAGGTACACCATTTGACTTCCAAGTGTTAAACATAGCTCTTCTAAATCTTTCGGCCCTTTACCTTGTAATGTATCAATTGCTTCTTGAACTTCTAATGCGTTACCGATAGCTTCACCGAGTGGTTGACTCATATCAGAAATAACTGCCATCGTATTACGACCAACGTTATTACCGATACGTACCATTGCTTCTGCTAAACGTTTTGCATCTTCATCCGTTTTCATAAATGCACCTGCTCCAGTTTTTACATCAAGAACAATTGCATCTGCACCAGCAGCAATTTTTTTACTCATAATCGAACTTGCAATAAGCGGAATTGAGTTTACTGTTGCTGTTACATCACGAAGTGCATATAGCTTTTTATCAGCAGGTGTTAAGTTACCACTTTGGCCGATAACAGCGATTTTGTTTTCATTTACAAGACGCATGAATTCATCGTTTTCAATTTCCACATGGAATCCTGGAACTGCTTCTAATTTATCAATTGTACCACCAGTATGTCCTAAACCGCGTCCAGACATTTTCGCTACTGGTACATCTAAAGCAGCTACTAATGGACCTAATACAAGTGTCGTTGTATCACCAACACCACCTGTTGAATGCTTATCTACTTTTACACCTTCAATAGCCGATAAGTCGATTGTATCACCGCTATTTACCATTGCCATCGTTAAATCAGCACGCTCTTGATCGTTCATATCTTGGAAGAAAATTGCCATTGCAAGTGAACTTACTTGATAATCAGGAATATCACCATTCGTATATCCTTCAACAATAAAGTTAATTTCTTCTGTCGTTAATGCATGTCCGTCACGTTTTTTTGCAATTAGGTCCACCATTCTCATTGTGAAGTCACCCCTTCATTTGTTTTACGATTGCTTTTACTAATGCTAAGAAGTTAGCTTTAACACGTTCTGTCGTTTCAATTACTTCATCGTGGTGAAGTGGTTGATCTAAAATACCAGCTGCCATATTGGAAATACAAGAAATACCTAATACTTTCATACCAGCGTGACGCGCTACAATTACTTCAGGTACTGTTGACATACCAACTGCATCTCCGCCAAGTGTACGAAGCATACGAATTTCAGCAGGTGTTTCATATACAGGACCTGTCATTCCTACGTATACACCTTCTTGTACTTTAATATTTAAGTCTGCTGCAACTTGTTTCGCCATTTCGCGAAGTTCTACTGTATATGATGTAGACATATCAGGGAAACGTACGCCCATTTCAGAATCATTCGGTCCGATTAATGGATTCGTACCCATGAAGTTAATGTGGTCTGAAATTAACATAAGATCGCCTGGCTCAAATGATGTATTTACACCACCAGCTGCGTTTGTTACAACTACTGTTTCTACACCTAGTTCTTTCATAACACGAACTGGGAATGTTACTTTTTGCATGTCGTATCCTTCATAGAAGTGGAAACGTCCTTGCATTGCTACTACTGTTACACCTTGAAGTGTACCAAATACTAGTTGACCTGCATGGCCTTCTACAGTTGATACTGGGAATTCAGGGATTTCACTGTAAGGTACTGTTACTGCATTCTCAATTTCGTCTGCTAATACACCTAGTCCTGATCCAAGGATTAGTCCTACTTGTGGTGTCTCTTGAAATTTCTCTTTTAAGTATGAAGCTGATTTTGTAATAAGTTCACGATTCATTTGTTTATCCCCCTATTTCTTTAGCTCGTTTAAGAAGCTTGTTCCGTATTCTGGCATTTTCACACCGAAGTTTTCTGCTACTGTTGCACCAATATCAGCAAATGTTTGACGAAGTGGTAACTCTTGTCCGCCTTCTTTCATGCTTGGGCTATATGCTAATAATGGTACATATTCACGTGTATGGTCAGTACCAGGGTGAATTGGATCATTACCGTGGTCTGCTGTAATTAATAATAGATCATCTTCTTTTAGTTTTGCGAATACTTCTGGAAGACGTGCATCATATTCTTGCAGAGCTTCTCCGTATCCTTGTGGATCACGGCGGTGGCCGAATAATGCATCAAAGTCAACTAAGTTTAAGAAGCTAAGACCTGTAAAGTCCATATTTAATGTATCTACAAGCTTATCCATTCCATCCATGTTAGACTTCGTACGAAGTGATTCAGTTACCCCTTCACCATCATAAATATCAGAGATTTTACCAATAGCAATTACATCGTAGTCACTATCTTTTAATTCGTTCATTACTGTACGGCCGAATGGTTTTAATGCATAGTCATGACGATTTGGTGTACGTGTAAAGTTTCCAGGTTCACCAACGAATGGACGAGCAATAACACGACCTACCATGTATTTCTCATCTAATGTTAATTCACGTGCAATTTTACAGATTTTATATAACTCATCAAGTGGCACTACTTCTTCGTGTGCTGCAATTTGCAATACGCTATCAGCAGAAGTATAAACGATTAAAGAGCCTGTTTCCATTTGCTCTTGACCAAGTTCATCAAGAATCTCAGTTCCAGAAGCTGGCTTATTACCGATAATTTTACGGCCTGTTTTTTCTTCTAATTCATCAAGTAATTCTTTTGGGAATCCTTCTGGGAACACTTGGAATGGTGTATCAATGTAAAGGCCCATGATTTCCCAGTGACCTGTCATTGTATCTTTACCAGTAGATTTCTCTTGCATTTTTGTGTAATATCCAAGTGGTTTCTCTACTTTAGAGATACCTTTCATTTCTCGAATGTTACCAAGACCTAATTTCACCATGTTAGGCATTTGTAACCCATTCATATGTTCAGCAATGTGACCAATTGTGTCAGATCCTAGATCACCAAATTGCTCAGCATCTGGTGCTTCACCGATTCCCACAGAGTCCATTACGACTAGGAATATACGTTTATATTTATTCATAACTGCGACCTCCTATAAGTTCAGTTCTACTTCTTGTAGTATGTTCAAAACGCTATAAAGTGAAACTGTTATCCAAAAGAATTCTCATTGTCAAACAGTACTTCTTTAAATCATTTTCTAACCTATTTCGTTTACTTGAAACGATTCAAAAACATTTCTAGTTTTTTCTAAGTCAGATGTCAGACATCTGATACTGATATCATAACATGTTTACGCTTTCTTTTTAATACATTTTCGTAGAATTTCTCATTTTCTTCACACTTCTATTGTAATCCATTCTGCAACGAAGTGCTAATTTTTTTATGATTTATTTCTTCATATTAAAAATAAAAAGTAGCTCTAAAGAGCTACTTTTTATTTTACTTCTATTGTTTCTTCTTTATGTTCATGCAATTCGCCTTTTCTTACATGTACTTTCACTTTGTAAGCACCGTTCTCTTTGAAAGTATGTTTCGTTTCATACTCTCCTTTATTCCCTTCTTTCGCTGGAATAAATTCGTGTTTTTCAACACCATCTTTCCAAATCTCTAGTTGTACTTCAGCACCAGTTAATGCTTCTTCTTTTTGCTTTAAATGAACTTTCATTGTAGATTCAGCATTTGCCTTTATGTCTCCAGCCATAAGATGGATCATTGTGTCACTTTTATGATCTCCATGTCCTGCACTGTGATCACTATTTTCTTTTTTCGCATCTTCTACTTTCGCATTTCCTACAGCAACTTTCACTTCTGGCATAACGTGCATTTCACGTGCATTTGTGTGAGCAATAATATGGTATACTCCATCCGTTTCGAATGTTTTCTCTACTGCATAAACACCTTTTCCTTTATGCTTACCATCTAACATCTCGTGCTTTTCGTCGCCATCTTTCCAAATTTCAAACTTTACATCATCGGCATCCGTTACTTTTTCTTTCCCTTGTGTAACAAGTGCTTGTACTTCTGTTTTTTCACCTGGTTTAATTTCTTTCGGATTTGTTTGGACTGCTACTTTTACAGCTTCAAGTTTCTGTTCTTTTTTCGGTTCTTCTTTGTTTGTATTACAGCCAGCCAACGCTAGCATCGCGATAAATAAAGTTATAATCAGTTTTTTCATCATCATTTCCTCCTTTATACTTTATTTAGTATAGAGGAAATACATTGTAATATTCTAGTCTTCTGCTGAAAACAATATACGAAATGTTTGTGAAGTTTCTGTGAAACGGTCTTCCCCTCTTAATCTATGAAAAAAAGAGCATAGTAACTATGCTCTCGGATGAAACTGTTTATATACATCTTTTAATCTAGTTTTTGAAACGTGCGTATAGATTTGCGTAGTTGAAATATCTGCATGTCCAAGCATTTCTTGTACAGCACGTAAATCTGCTCCATTTTCTAATAAGTGCGTAGCAAACGAGTGACGCAACGTATGAGGTGTAAGTTCTTTTTCAATATTTGCCTCTTTCGCTAATCGTTTTAATATTTTCCAAAATCCTTGTCTTGATAATCGATTACCATGATGGTTTAAAAAGAGTGCATCTACTACTTTTTTCCCCATTAATTCTCTTCTTCCTTTTTCAATATACTTTTGAATCGCTTCCGTTGCTAAACTTCCTAGTGGAATAATTCTTTCTTTATTCCCTTTCCCTATGCAACGAACAAATCCCATCGTTAAATGTACATCTTCTAAATTGAGTGCAATCAATTCTGAAACACGAAGTCCTGTCGCATACAGTAACTCTAGCATCGCCTTATCACGAATACCAAAAGCACTTGTCATTTTTGGTGTTTGAAGTAACGCCTCTACTTCATCAACTGATAATACCTTTGGTAATTTCCGTTCCCCTTGTGGCGTTTCAATATGTACGGATGGATCGTGTTCTACCGCTCGTTCACGAAGTAAAAATTGGTGGAACGAACGAATTGATGCGATATGACGCGCCAATGTTTTCGAAGATTTTCCGTTCTCTTTTAAATACTGCAAAAAGTTAACAATGTGTAAACGGGTCACTTCATGAAAAGTTTTCGTCTGTTCCACATTTTGCAAATACTTTACGTAGCTTTTTAAATCCCGTTCATAAGATACTACTGTATTCTTTGCTAATCCTTTTTCGACAACCATATAATGAATAAAATCTTTTAATTGATCTTCCACTCTACACTACTCCCCATTTTCATAGAAAAACATCATTCTATTTACGAAAGCATCCTTTGCCGGTTCTTCATTCCCTGATACTTTTTCTACAGTCTCTTCTTTAGGTTTTTCATAACGATGATAGCTTTCATATTCTTCATTTATCCATAGTATAGCGAAATAAAACAAAATCGTACAACTTGTAAATAATAAAAATACTTTTATTCCATCAAAAGTTAATTTTAAAGCTCGGCGCATTGTAAATTCCTCCAAAATATAAGTTATTACAACATATGCCAAGCTTTCACCAATTTATACCTTATTCAAATAAAAAACCTCTTCCTAGATAAATAGGAAAAGGTTATTTTTCATCCGTTTCATTTTCTTGACAATTTTTACAAATCCCATGGAATGTTAAACGATGATCTTTCACCTTAAAGCTCCAGTCTCGTTCTACTTTCCTTTCCACTTCACCAAGTAAATCTTCTTGTATTTCTTGTACAGCACCACATTGTGTACAAATCAAATGATGGTGGAAACGCTGCGCACCTTCTTGGCGTAAGTCATAGCGTGAAACACCGTCTCCGAAGTTAATCTTATCGACAACTTTTAACTCAGATAATAGTTCTAAAGTTCGATAGACGGTTGCTAATCCGATCTCTGGCGACTTTTCTTTTACAAGGAGGTAAACATCTTCTGCGCTTAAATGATCTTCTTCATTTTCTAGCAGCACACGAACTGTTGCTTCACGTTGCGGTGTTAATTTGTAGCTCGCTGCATGTAATTGCTTCTTAATTCGTTCAATTCTTTCTTCCATTCGGTACTACTCCCTCCTCGCCACTCTTACACCATTATATCAGAAGAAGGGCTTCTGTCAAAAGAAAAAACAATAAAAACAAATTGATAATTATTCTCAAAAAGTATTTATTTTTTATTAATAGCCTCAACGACTTCTTTCATTAAAACTGGTGATGCGTAAGCCTCCACACTAGAAGCAAGTGCTAACACCACTCCAATTACGAGAAAGAAGCATGTATAACGGATTAATAATGGTAATAGTGGCTCGGTTATTTTTCTAATAAATTGATGCCTAATCATCCGTAAAGAAAAACTTGCAGCAATGGTTGTCATAACGAGAAAGACTGGAATGATAATTAAATTTTGTGGCAAAACAGATACAAATGCTAATAATAGTCCATTCCATCCATGCTGACTTACTAAAAAACCAACTGTAAATCCAACGACAACTCCTTTTACAAATAATAAAATAAAAATAAGTGGTAATCCAATAATTGAAATTCCTAAAATCCAAATAAATCCGATGTATTTTAATTGCGAAAAGTAACTTTCTCGAAACATTTCGCCCGCAATGGCAAATTCTCCTTTAGAGACTTGTCCAAAAAAACGTTGTAAATAAAATGATAAATCTTGTTTTTGATTGATTTGTAAACTATTCACGAGAATGGCTCCGAATATTACTCCCATCAATAATAAAACAGCGTTAAATATATATAATGAAGAGTTTTCCTGTATGTGAGACATTACACGGTCTTGCCAATTTTTTCGCCACATTTTTCTTCCCTCCGTTCACACTCTTATTAAAAATGTATGAAAGAAAGAAAAAAGTATGACGAATTAACATTGAAATTCCGCTCTACTTTGCTAAACTAAAAAGTAGAGAATAGGAGGGATTTCTCTTGAAACCATTATTATTAGATTTTCCAACATTATTTCAAACTGAACGCTTGCAAGTTCGTAAACCATTTCCAGGTGATGGTGCAGAAGTATATGAAGCAATCCAAGCTTCTCTAGAAGACTTAGTACCGTGGATACCAATTAACGCTGAAACAGAAGAGAGTGCTGAAGAAATTGTTCGCGAAGCTCACGGACAGTTTTTACTTCGTGAAACACTTGATTTTCACTTATACGATAAAGTATCTGGTACATTCATCGGAGCAATTACACTAAAGCCTGAAAACTGGGATATTCCAAAGTTTTCACTTCACTTCTGGCTACATAGTGCCTATACAAAACAAGGCTATATGACCGAAGCTGTTAAAGGTGCAATTCAGTTCGCCTTTGATAAACTAGGCGCTAGAAGAATTGAAATTCGTACTGATGCAACAAATATAAATGCATGTAGCTTAGCAGAACGTCTAGAATTCATTCTAGAAGGGACAATGGAAAATGACTTCCTAGCACCAGATGGTAGCTTACGTGATGCACGTGTATATGCAAAAATCAATTAAAAAACACTCGCCTTTGGCGAGTGTTTATTTTTGTAGTTGTAAATATTGTACTGCAAACATCGTCTTCGCATCATGAATACGAAGATCTTTCATAAGAGTAATCGCTTCTTCTAACGATACTTCCATTAATTCCACAAACTCATCTTCATCTAACTCAGCTTTATTTTCTTTTCTTGTCAAACCTGTCGCTTTATATACATATAAAATTTCATCTGCGAATCCTGGAGATGTATAGAAAGAAGTAATGAGCTCCATATTTTCACATACATATCCTGTTTCCTCTTCTAATTCACGAACTGCTGTTACCTCAGGTTTTTCACCAGGTTCTAACTTGCCAGCCGGAATTTCTATAATCGCCTTTTCAAGTGCTTTACGATACTGCTCAACAAGCACAATTTTCCCCTCATCAGTAATAGCAATAATAGCAACTGCACCAGGGTGATTTACAATTTCACGTTTACTCATTGCTCCATTTGGTAATACTACATCATCAACACGAACTTTTATAACTCTACCATCAAAAATTGGCTCAGTTTTTACTGTTCTCTCTGCAAGATTACTCATACTACTTCATCTCCCTGTTCTATTTCCTATTCTTTCCTCATACATTTTACCACATTGAAAGGAGCGTGATAGAAATGAAAGTTTATATTTTACCAAATCGCGTCACTTTAGTCGGAAAAGCATGGCAAATTCGCCATAAGCTAAAGCAATATAGCAAAGAGTATACAACTGTACAAGAGTGGATTACAGCAAATAAAGTGAAACATTAATCATGCTTTTACGGGCAGTTAATGCGAAGCGAAAAGTAAACGTTTGTCAACCTCTTTTCCCTCTCGTACAATAAAGGTAAGGAGGTTGCCCTATGAAAAAACGTCAATTAGGAAACTCAGATTTGTTTGTTACAGAAATGGGCCTTGGCTGTATGTCTCTCGGTACATCTGAAACAGAAGCTATGCATATTATCGATGAAGCGATCGATTTAGGAATTAATTTTTTTGATACAGCAGATTTATATGATTACGGATTAAATGAAGAATTTGTTGGAAAAGCCTTGAAGGGAAGAAGAGACCAAATTGTACTTACAACGAAGGTTGGAAATCGTTGGACAGAAGAAAAAAATGGCTGGTCTTGGGATCCTTCTAAAGCTTACATAAAGACTGAAGTAAAGGAAAGTTTACGTAGACTTCAAACTGATTATATTGACCTTTACCAACTTCATGGCGGAACAATTGAAGATCCAATAGATGAAACAATTGAAGCTTTTGAAGAATTGAAAAAGGAAGGTATTATTCGCCATTACGGTATTTCTTCTATACGCCCAAATGTCGTTCGTGAATATGCAAAACGCTCAAACATCGTTAGTGTACTAATGGAATATAACCTTTTAAATCGTCGTCCAGAAGAATGGTTCCCCCTTCTAAATGAACACCAAATTAGCGTCATTGCCCGCGGGCCACTTGCAAAAGGAATTTTAACTGACAATAATGCAAGAAAGATAGAAAGAGTAAAGGAAAAGGATTATCTCTCTTATTCTTACGATGAATTACATGCAACTCTAGCAAGTGTAAAAGAAATGATTGGAGAACGCTCTTTAACAGGAACAGCTATTCAATATTGCTTACATAATAAGACTGTTGCAGCTGTTATACCTGGTGCAAGCTCTCTTCAACAATTACAGGAAAATATACGAGCTAGTCAACAGTTACCTTTAACGAAAGAAGAATATATACAACTTCAAAAGATTGTTAAATATGACACATATGCTTTGCATCGTTAAAAATATCGAATTACCGATAAAACAGAAGACTGTCTCCAGTATTAGGAGACAGTCTTTTTTATAACGTATCATATTTATCAGGATTCGTTCCTACATGTAAATCACGATTCAACGTGTTAATTTGACGTATCTCTTCTTCAGTTAGTGTAAAATCAGAAATAGTAAAGTTTTCTTTAATACGAGATGGTGTAACAGATTTAGGAATTGTAACAATCCCGCTTTGAATATCCCACCTTAATATAACTTGTGCAGGTGTTTTTTCATATTTGTTAGCAATAGCCTGAATGATTGGATGCTGGAATACTTCTCCGCCCCTCATTAACGGACTCCATGCTTCCATTTGAATTTGCTCATCTTGACAATAATTTCGCAACTCAAATTGCGTCAACATCGGATGAAGTTCCACTTGGTTTACCATCGGCTTCACTTTGCAATTTGGTAATAATAGTTCTAAATGATGTTTATGAAAATTAGAAACACCAATCGCACGCACTTTACCTTCTTCATACAATTTCTCTAAAGCTCGGTACGTATCAACATACTTCCCTCTTACCGGCCAATGTATTAAATATAAATCTACATAGTCCATTTGTAATTTTTTCAAACTCTTTTCAAACGCCTCGAGTGTCTCCTCATATCCTTGATCGTCGTTCCATACTTTTGTTGTAATAAATATATCTTCTCTTGGAATTCCTGATTCACGTATCGCCTCTCCGACACCGCTTTCATTTTCATATACAGTTGCTGTATCAATCGAACGGTATCCAACTTCTAACGCTGTTTTTACTGCTTGCTTTACTTCGTCTCCTTCTTTCGCTTTATATACGCCTAGACCAATCATCGGCATTTTCACGCCATTATGAAGTGTAGTTGTTGGAATATGCACAGTCGTCTCCCTTTCATTGTTACATTTTTTATAAGCCACAATTTTATTTCAACAAGATTCATCCCAAAAGTCAAAACATACGTACAGTTTACATAACACTTTTATATAGCTAAAAAATAGCGTGAACTCATTCATTCACGTTATTTTTTCTCCATTCTTTCGCTTTTTCATCCACATTGCGCACAAACTCATTTTTTCCTTCCGTATATAACTCGCCATCATATGTATACTTTTCGGCTAATTCTTTCTTTAAGGTTGCATATGCCTCTGCTTCTTCACAATGAGCCATCATATAATCACGAAATGCTAAATGCCTTACTATCTCTGGATTTCCTTTTTCAAACACGTGTAAATGATACGAGCGTTTTTCTTCAGTTCCATGAATAAAATATCGGCGTCTTGAAATACCATTTTCCCCTTTTACGATGTAACCAAGCTCTATAAACCGTTCATTCCACCCATCTACTCTTTCGATATTTTCTACTTCCATGATCATATCAATAATAGGTTTAGCTGCCAGTCCGGGAACTGACGTACTTCCAATATGATAAATTTTTACCGTTTCTGGCATCGCTGATTTTAATCTTTTAGCCTCCATTTGAAATTTTTCACTCCAATGGTTTTCATGTGGAACAACGACAATTTTTCTCATTCTAACTCCCCTTTTCTTACAAGCTCGTCAAAAAATGATCAGTGGTATTTCACTGATCATTTTTTTATTATTTAAAGTCTTTCCAAGTAAGGTTACTTTCACTTAGCAGTTCTTCAAATGATTTATTCTTTTCACGTTCTTTTTGTTCTTGGCGCTTTCTTTCCAGTTCAGCTGCCTCTTTTTCCTCTTCCCTCACTTGCAACTCTTTCTTCTTACTCTTTAATTGTTGCATGAGTGAATCATTTAATTGATCGCCTAATGTAAGTGTTTCTTTCTTTGGTTGATTCACTTGTGATTGTCTTTGCATTTGTCTTTGTTTCTTTTTCTTCATGCTACTCACCTTTTACTTTTTTCTCCATTATAGTAGATACACAATGAAATCGACAATAAAAAAGGGTCTTTACTCTATTATTCACTTTTTGTAAATATGTTAATTTTTCGAAAAGACTAAATTTTTATGTAGCTATAATCCTATGAATCTATTAAAATTATGTCGTATGATGTCAGATTATAAAAAAGGAGAATTATATTATGTGGAAAAAAATTATTCCTGCCGTTGCTGTTTTAAGCACCATTACTTTTTCAAGCGTATTTGCCGCTCCCCCATCTCAGAATCCAGCTGAACAAAACCGCTACATAGACGTACAAATGCTTGGTATTAATGATCTCCATGGACAACTAGATACTGTTAAAAAAATCAATAATAAAGAAGCTGGTGGCGCTGATTACTTAGCTACTTATTTAAAAGAACATAAAAAACAAAACCCTAATACACTTCTCGTACATGCTGGTGATATCGTCGGAGCTAGTCCACCAGTTTCAGCATTATTACAAGATGAACCGACGATTGAATTTTTAAATGACTTAAAATTTGATGTCGGTACAATCGGGAACCATGAATTTGATGAAGGCATTGATGAAATGAAACGCCTCATTTACGGTGGATATCATGAAAAAACAGGAAATTTCAAAGGGGCTAACTTCCCCTATGTAGCTGCTAATTTCTATAACAAATCAACTGGCCGCTTATTTTTACCACCATTTACTGTAAAAATGGTAGATGGTGTTCCTGTAGGATTCATTGGGGTTGTTACAACTGATACACCAAATGTCGTTATGCCTACGATGCTTAACAATGTACAAATTACTGATGAAGTAGAAGCAATTAATAAATCAACACAACAATTAAAACGCCTCGGCGTTAAATCTATCGTCGTTCTTGCTCATGTCGGTGGAACAACCGATGAGTCTGGGGTAACAAATGGCGATCTTACTCGAATTGCAAATGAAACAGACCCAGAAGTTGATGTTATTTTCGGTGGACATAGTCATACGTATGTAAATGGTACAGTAAACAATAAACTAATTGTCCAAGCAAATTCATACGGAATGGCTTTCTCAGACGTCGATGTAACAATTGATCGTAAAACAAAGGATATTGTAAAGAAAAAAGCTGAAGTTGTTACAACGTATCATGAAGGTGTAGAACCTGATAAACAAGTAAAGAAAAAACTAGATCAATATAAAGAAAAAATCGCACCACTTGTAAATGAAGTGGTCGGAAAATCTACAGCACCTATCGACCGTAAACAAAATGATGCTGGTGAGTCCACTCTTGGAAATTTAGTTGCCGATGCTCAGCGTCAAACGATGCAAACTCAAATCTCCCTCATGAATCCTGGTGGCATTCGTAATGACTTAGATGCTGGTGATATTACGTGGGGTGAGTTATACGGCATTCAACCTTTTGGAAATCAATTGATTAAAGTAGATTTAACAGGTCAAGACATTCGCGATATTTTAAATCAGCAATGGCAAAAAGGAACAACAAGAATGCTTCAAATTTCAGGTATTCAATATACGTGGGATGCAAATAAACCAAACGGTGAAAAAGTTACAAATATACGTTTAACAAACGGAGAAGAATTATCTCCATCTACAACGTATAGCGTAGTTGCAAATGCCTTCTTAGCTTCTGGCGGTGATGGATTCGTATCATTTAAAAATGGTAAAAATGCAGAAACTGGGCCAAACGACTTTGAAGCGTTAGTCAATTACGTAAAACAATTAAAAGAACCAATTCAGCCAGTTATTGATGGAAGAATTCAAAAAGTAAATTAAGTGTTTCTCTAATAATAAATTTCATTTTTCACGTATAAAGGATTTGTACTGATTCTCTATTTTATACGTAATATACATCATAAAAAGGATACTCGTTCTTCTAATGAACATAGTATCCTTTTCTTTAGTTATCAAAATGTGATGTTTTGTCAACTTCATATTGCTGTAAAAATTGTTGCAACGCCTCTTCTACAAGTTTAGATTTTTGAATTCCTTTCGATTCTGATATAAGGTCCAATCTTGCTAATATTTCTGTATTAATAGAAAAGGTTCGTCTCTTTTTCTCTGTACTTTTACTCACAATTGGTGCAATTACTTCTTCTCTTTTTCTTAATAACTCATAAATGCTTTGTAATTGCTCATAAATTAATAATTGATAATCTGTTTTCTCATATTGAAGGGCGGTCGCTTCTTGGAGTTGTAAGTGACGTGGTTCTTCTCCATCTCCTACAAAAATACGTTTCTTCTGCTCTCCATCATATTCGTATCCAATCAATCTTAATTTCTTCGATAATGTATACGGGCTTATTTCAAGACGTTTTGCTATAATAGCGATGGATTCACGTCTATTTAAACCATCTATAATTTCTCCAATCGTCACAATTTCCCTCCTCCCGTGTTGAAATGACACTAGTATGGTATGTTACAATGATTTTCTAACAGTATATGCAAAATGAATAGCCTGTGCGATTCATACGATTTCACAAAAGGAGGTTTTCAATATGCTTTTTCGTAGCTACACCCCTCAGTTCTATAACGAAAACAAACAACTCATTCCTAATAGTATCGCTACGATAGAAAGCGTTATGATTAATAATCGAAAACAAACTCTCCTTATGCGTGGACAAAACGTAGAGCAACCTATTTTATTATGCTGTCACGGCGGACCTGGGATGGCACAAATCGGATTTATTCGCCATTTTCAAAAAGAATTAGAGAAGCAATTTATTGTTATTAATTGGGATCAGCGCGGAGCTGGTAAATCCTTTTCAATGAAAGATTTCGGAGCAAATTTCACAATCGAACAATTCGTTTCCGATGCAAAAGAAGTGATTCAATATGTACTTAAAAAGTTCAACAAACAAAAACTATTTCTCGCTGGTCATTCTTGGGGAAGTATTATTGGGCTTAACATAGCACATCAATATCCAAAGTATATCGAGGCTTACATCGGTATTGGGCAAATTGTACATATGAAACAAAATGAAGAATTGCTATATCAACATTTAATTCATTCTGCAAAAAAACATGATCATAAAAAAGCATTAGCTTCCCTTTTAAAATTAGGCAAACCACCATTTTTAGATACGAGACGTCTCATTATTCAAAGAAAGTGGCTTGGCACATTTGGAGGCGCAATCCAAAACGGATCTTCCTTTTCTTTCATACGAAAAGGTTTCTTTTCTCCCGAATATACGCTATTAGATTGGTTCAAGTTTCTCGCAGGAAATTTAAAATCTGGAATTTTATGGGAAGAAATGCTGACAATCGATTTCTTTTCTTCTATCTCAAGTTTATCTATTCCAGTTTATTTTTGTTCTGGTCGCTATGATTATCAAACTCCTTATGCACTCGTTCAGGAATATTGCGATATTATTGAAGCGCCTATAAAAAAGATGATTTGGTTCCCAAATTCAGCACATTCTCCTGATTTAGAAGAACCAGAATTATTCGCTAATTCTTTACAATCAATTAAACAAGAGCTAGCTTTTCAGCATTAGTAACAAAAGGCTCTTTTACATTTCATAGAAAACATTTTATAATAATATGTCGCAAGTATGTATAAACATAGCAAAATGTTTCATATTTACTTGTCTTAACAGAATAAAAATTTAGGGAGATTACATTTATTATGAACGCTGTACTCGTCGCAGTAGCAATTATGCTATTGCTTAGTTTGTTACGTGTCCAGGTCATTGTCGCCATCATTGTTGGAGCTTTAACAGGCGGACTTATCGGCGGACTCGGTATTTCAGAAACGATTAACACTTTTACAACTGGTCTTGGAAACAGTGCTCCAATCGCTTTAAGTTATGCAATGCTTGGTGGTTTCGCTATTTCCCTTTCCAAAACAGGACTTCCAGATGCTATGATTCAAACTGCATTAAAATGGATTGGCAATGAACAAGACACGAAAAAACAAGTTTATTCTAAAATACTTATTTTATTCATTATTTTAACGATGGCTTGTTTCTCACAAAATGTGATTCCTGTTCACATTGCTTTCATCCCCATCTTAATTCCAGCACTTTTAAAAGTATTAAATGAGCTGAGAGTGGATCGCAGACTTGTCACATGTATTATTACATTTGGATTGATTACTCCTTATATGTGGATCCCTGCAGGGTTCGGAAAAATTTATCATGACGTATTGCAAACCAACGCTGCGCAAAGCGGCCTTACATTTGATGTCACACTTATTCCAAAAGCAATGACTATTCCAGCAATCGGTATGATTATTGGATTATGTGTAGCGGTATTCATTACGTACCGAAAACCTCGTACGTATGAAACAGAACAAATTCATACTACCGAAAATGAAATCGTTCCCTATACAAAACGTAGCATTACTTTCGGGTTATTATCTATCATTGCTACATTAACTGTTCAATTAACAACAGAATCAATGATTTTCGGTGCTTTAGCAGGTATTATCGTCTTATCAGTTAGTGGCAGTCTACCACTTAAAGAAGCAGATGCGATATTAACAAGCGGAATGCGTATGATGTCCTTTATTGGCTTTGTTATGATTGCTGCCGCTGGATTCGGCGCTGTTCTTCGAAAAACAGGACATGTTGAATCTCTAGTGCAAACGAGTGCACATATAATCGGAAATAACAAACCACTCGCTGCATTTCTTATGCTCGTTATTGGACTTCTCGTTACGATGGGAATTGGTTCATCCTTTTCAACCATCCCTATCTTAACAACCATTTTTGTACCTCTTTGCATTCAGCTTGGATTTAGTCCAATGGCCACAATTGCAATTATCGGTACAGCCGGAGCACTAGGTGACGCAGGATCTCCAGCATCGGATAGTACCCTTGGACCAACATCCGGTTTAAATGCTGATGGTCAGCACCATCATATATGGGATACATGTGTACCCACTTTTCTACATTACAATATACCGTTACTTATATTTGGCTTTATTGCCGCAATTACATTATAAAAAGGTGCGTATAAAACGCACCTTTTACTTTTTTATTTTTCCTTTTAATTGTTGAAAAGCTACTTTTCCGTTATCTTTGACATAGCTTTCAATTGTCGGTAGTGATGAACCTATCCATTCACACTCTATACTCCCATTCGGTCCAACAATTTTTAATTTATCTGGTATATGTATATTTAGAAATCTCGCTGACCGAATTAACTCAATAGCAATCTGATCACTTGAGGCTACAATTCCATCTATATACGGATTGTTTTGCAATAATGTAATAAATTGTTTATTTGTATACCCTTGTACACATTCTTCTCGATAAGAGATTCCTTCATCCCAAACAGCGTCTAAAAACCCTGCTATATGATCTTCCATTTCTTCACTTTCTTCTCCCTCACCGAAATATGCAAGAAAGTGACACCCTTTCTCTTTTAATAAAGAAACAGCTCTCTGTCCACTTTCATAATAATTTCCATGTGATTGTTGCTCATCGATCACAACAAATGGAAATGGAATTTCTCCTACACTTTTAAAAACTGCTCTCGTCAAAATAACACCTGCAATGTTATTTTGCTTCAGCATATGTATGTATCTATCTTTATTCTCTATATTACAAATAATGATTTGATAGCCTTCTTTATATGCTATTTCCTCAATACAATGTAGCAAAGTGATGTTTGATTGGTTACATAAATTATCTACAAGTAATGCAATTATCGTTGAACTCTCTTTAAATAGTGGCTTCGCTGCACTGTTTGGCCTATAACGTAATTCTTCAATTGCTTCCTTTACTTGTTTTACTGTGTCCTCATGAACGTATCCTTTTTCATTAATAACTCGTGAAACGGTTGCGACTGAAACACCTGCCAATTTTGCAACATCACGTATAGTTGCCACATCGTCACCCCTTAATATGGTAATAGATTACAATTTTACGGTAACCTAAATTACACTATCCGTCAAGATTAATAACTCACATTTCTGAAAATTGTTACATCATTTCACTAAACGATACTCCAACTGAATTTCATGTAAAATTGGGATATTATCATATCCCATACGTGGAATTTCTTTCTTTATTTTTCGTGCCTCCTCTACCGCATTCACATATAAATTAGTCATTACAAAATTACGTTTTTGGTAAAATCGTAACGCATTCATATTATCATTTGTTGTAATAAGCCAAACCTGTCTGCACCGTTCTTCTTCTGCAACTTGTAATACACAATCCACAAGTTTCGTCCCTATTCCTTTTCTTTCTTCAAAGCTATCTAGCGATACAATTTCGCATATATTTCCGGTCACTTCATACGTTATAATTCCGATTATTCTGTCATCTGAGAGCGCAACAAATCCTGGCAACTCTTCTAACTGATGTCCCTTACCACGTGAAACCATCAATGAACTTCCCCAGTTCTCACACATGAACATTCGGATTGTTTCTTTCATCGCTGGCGTAATTTTTTGTATATGCAGCATTTCCTATTTCTCCCCTTTTATATCATTGTGATACAATATAAGTGTATCACATGTAACGGTATTTGGAGGATGAGGTAAAGTATGAAACGTTTTTTTGCAGCATTGTTTACTATACTAGGTGCAATAACTGCCCTTGGGATTTTCTTTACAAATAAAGTGATGTACTTAAAGAAAAAAACAGAGGAAGAAGTACTCGAAAGAGAAACGAAAAAACATTTTCGTATAGAGGATTTTGATGCTCTTCATAAAGAAGAAATTCATATTCCTTCACAATTCGGATACGACCTTCACGGATATTACATTCCTGCCGGTCATTCCACCAATAAGTTTATGGTTTTTTGCCACGGTGTAACTGTAAATAAAATAAACTCTGTAAAATATGCAAACTTATTCTTAAAAAGGGGATATAACGTCCTCATTTACGATCATCGTCGTCATGGTAAAACTGGCGGAAAAACAACAAGCTATGGATACTATGAAAAACATGATTTAAAATCCGTAGTTGACTGGCTAAAAAACCGTTTTGGCACCAATATTACACTTGGTATTCATGGTGAATCTATGGGAGCTGCAACACTTCTTCAATACGCAGGACTTGTAGAAGATGGTGCTGATTTCTATATTGCAGATTGTCCTTTCTCTGATTTTCACGGACAATTACAGCACCGTTTAAAGGTTGAATTCCATTTACCAAAATGGCCTTTATTACCTTTAGCAAACGCATTTTTGAAAGTTCGTGACGGTTATACAATTCGTGAAGTTTCACCAATCGACTGTATAAAAAACATTAACAATCCCGTTCTCTTTATTCATAGTAAAGATGACGACTATATTTTAGCTGATATGACAAAAGCGTTATATGAAGCGAAAGAAAATAATAAGCAGCTTTATATTGCAGAACACGGTGCACACGCTTGCTCTTATAACGAAAATAAAGAAGAGTACGAAGCAGCCGTCGATCAATTTTTAAACACATATGTGAAAGAAACAAAAAACAGGCTTGCATAAGCCTGTTTTTTATTGCGCTAAAACGTCTGTAACTTGTTCCATATTTTCAGAAATCCATTGCATTGCATCATCTAACGTTGGGAATTCTGTCGTTTGAAATGTTACTTCATCTTGAAGTAACCAAACATCCTTTGCCTCTTGCCCTACACCTGCAATGGACCAATGTAACAAACTATATGGATGATTATCATTCAAAAATGATGCCCACGTGCGCTCATTTGCAATGTTTCGTAATGTATGTAATTGTTTATCCATCTCTCGTCACCTTACTCTAGTCAGTTATGAAAACTATTATAACACTCTCTTCTTTCTCAAACAAAGTGCTCTTTTTATATTGTCAAGCACTTCCCTTGATTATATGATGAAATTAAGCGTTTGGGAAGGAGGGATAACGTTGGCAAAAGTACAAATTAAAGTAAATGATAATGGCTCTTTTCGCGTTACAGGGGACGTGGAATTAGTCGACTCACAAGGGAATGTATTCCCAGCAAAACCGGCATTTTCTTTATGCCGGTGTGGTTTATCAAAAAATATGCCTTATTGCGACGCTTCGCATAAAGGTAAATTCGAGTCTGTTGTTAGAGCACCAGAGGCAGAATAATTTTACATGTGACATGCACATTTTTTTGTGCATGTTTTTTCTTTTTAGCAACTCCGTTATATCCCTTCTCCTTACAACATTTCTAATACTTTTATTTCCATTCCAGCCTGCATATATTTTCACACAATTCTTCACATTCGAATATTTTTTACTAGCCTTTTATTTTTTTTGTGCTATAATTTGAGCAAACAGCATCCTTCGGGGTCGGGTGAAATTCCCAACCGGCGGTGATGAAGTGAAAACTTCTAAGTCCGTGACCCGTTTTCAACTCGAAAACGGTGGATCTAGTGAAACTCTAGGGCCGACAGTATAGTCTGGATGGGAGAAGGATATGTTTCTAGTTTTTTATATAGTGAATACACTTTTATTTCAGTATGCATATTTTTAAAGATTCATTTTGATTCTTTATATATGTTTAATTTTCTATACTTATTTTTTATACTGAAATAAAAAGAGACAACTAGCGTTTAAAAATTCGATATTTTGCTAGGTTTTTTCCTTATGCAGAAATATCAATTATCGTTAGGTTTCTTTCCTATGCTTTCGTATTCAAACTATATTTCTAGAAATCACGTCTCCCAAACCCCAAGGATATTAAATCCTTGGGGTTTTTTGATTTTTTTAGGAGAGGTGAAGAAAATGACAGATCAAGAATATATGAGGATTGCCCTGCAGTTAGCAGAAGGGACATCAGGACAAACAAGTCCAAATCCTATGGTTGGTGCTGTTGTTGTAAAAGATGGAAACATCGTTGGTATGGGGGCTCATTTACGAGCTGGTGAAGAACACGCAGAAGTTCATGCCCTTCAAATGGCTGGTCAGAACGCCAAAGACGCTACCGTTTATGTAACACTGGAACCGTGTAGCCACTTTGGAAAAACACCACCTTGTTGTGAATTGCTCATCGAAAAAGGAGTTAAGCGTGTTGTAATTGCTACTCTCGATTGTAATCCGCTCGTTTCTGGTAACGGAAAAAGAAGATTAGAGGAAGCTAGAATTGAAGTAACGACCGGTGTTCTTGAAGCAGAAGCAGTTTTATTAAATCGCTACTTTTTTCACTACATGAAAACGAAGCGCCCTTTTGTAACAATCAAAACAGCGATGAGCTTAGATGGAAAAACAGCAACTGTAACTGGTGAAAGTAAGTGGATTACAGGTGAAGAAGCACGTGCTGATGTTCACCAATATCGCCATACACATGATGCAATTCTTGTTGGAGTGAATACAGTTATAGCTGATAATCCTCATTTAACAACAAGAATTCCAAATGGTGGGAAACATCCTATTCGCGTTGTTTTAGATACCCATTTACGAACGCCACCATCTTCTCATGTTATAACAGATGGTTTAGCACCGACATGGATTATTGTCGGTAAGGATGTAAAGGAAGAGAAGATATCTTCTTATGAATCTAAAAATATAGCTATATTCCAAATGGAAACGAAACATATAGAAATCGAGGACCTTCTTTCCTTTCTTGGAGAGAAACAAATTCTTTCTCTATTCGTTGAAGGTGGCCAATCGATTCATGCAAGTTTCTTAAAAACAAACAATTTTAATGAAATTGTAACCTATATAAGTCCGAAATTAATTGGTGGGAAAGATGCTCCTACTTTATTTGGAGGAAATGGTTTTTCAAAATTACAAAATGCGCTTTCCTTGAAAATTCAAGAGATGAAACAAATTGGTGATGATATAAAAATCGTTGCGAATGCCCGAAACGAGGTGACGAAATGTTTACAGGAATTGTAGAAGAATTAGGAACGATAGCAAACATGCAACAAAGCGGAGAAGCGATGAAATTAACGATTCATGCAAAGAAAATTTTATCAGATGTTCACTTAGGTGATAGTATCGCGGTTAACGGTATTTGCTTAACTGTAACAAGCTTTACAACTACTTCATTTACAGTTGATGCAATGCCTGAAACGATGCAGTCGACATCACTTCGCATGCTTAAACCGCACTCTAAAGTAAATTTAGAGCGAGCAATGGCTGCAAACGGACGATTCGGTGGACATTTCGTTTCAGGACATATTGATGGAATCGGAACGATTTTAAATAAAAAACAACATTACAATGCTGTCTATTACAAAATAGCAATTTCTGATGAACTACTGCGCTATTGTTTGCAGAAAGGGTCCATTGCTGTTGATGGAACGAGTTTAACGATATTTGATATAGACGAATCTTCCATAACGATTTCACTCATCCCGCACACAGTAAGCGAATCTGTCATTGGAGCAAAAAATGCCGGAGATATCGTAAACATTGAGTGTGACATGATTGGTAAATATATTGAACGCTTTATTACTAAACCTACAAAACGAGTAGGTTCAATGACCGAAAGCTTTTTACAAGAAAACGGATTTCTATAAGGGGGAAGCACAATGTTTCATCGTATTGAAGAAGCTCTAGAAGATTTAAAAAAAGGTAAAGTCGTTATCGTATGTGATGATGAAAACCGAGAAAATGAAGGCGATTTTATTGCTTTAGCAGAGTACATTACACCAGAAACAATTAATTTTATGATTACACATGGCCGTGGTCTCGTTTGTGTACCGATTACGGAAGGGTACGCAGAACGTCTACAATTAGAACCAATGGTATCTCATAATACAGATTCACATCATACTGCGTTTACAGTGAGCATTGACCATGTCTCTACAACAACAGGGATTAGCGCTCACGAACGTGCAACTACGATACAAGAATTGTTAAACCCCGCATCAAAAGGTGCTGATTTCAATCGACCTGGACATATCTTTCCATTAATTGCGAAAGAAGGCGGTGTCCTGCGTCGTGCAGGTCATACAGAAGCTGCTGTTGATTTAGCAAAGCTATGCGGTGCCGAACCAGCTGGAGTTATTTGCGAGATTATAAATGAGGACGGCACGATGGCACGTGTACCTGATTTAATAGAATGCGCAAAACAATTTGATATAAAAATGATTACAATAGAAGATTTAATTGCTTACCGCCGCCATCATGAAACACTTGTGACGAGAGAAGTGGAAATTACATTACCTACAGATTTCGGTACTTTCCACGCAATTGGCTATTCTAACTCATTAGATACGAAAGAACATATCGCACTTGTAAAAGGTGATATTTCAACAGGTGAACCGGTACTTGTACGTGTTCATTCTGAATGCTTAACAGGAGATGTATTCGGTTCACATCGCTGCGATTGCGGACCACAACTCCATGCAGCACTTGCTCAAATTGAGCGTGAAGGAAAAGGTGTTCTTCTTTATATGAGGCAAGAAGGAAGAGGCATTGGGCTTCTTAATAAGCTTCGTGCTTATAAATTACAAGAAGAAGGATTCGATACTGTAGAAGCAAATGAAAAACTCGGCTTCCCTGCTGATCTTCGTGATTACGGTATCGGTGCTCAAATATTAAAAGATTTAGGTTTACAGAGTTTACGATTATTAACGAATAACCCAAGAAAAATTGCTGGCTTACAAGGTTACGATTTAGAAGTAGTCGAGCGTGTACCGTTGCAAATGCCAGCAAAAGAAGAGAATAAATCGTATTTACAAACGAAAGTAAACAAATTAGGACACTTACTAAACTTATAATTAAAGGAGAGATTTATTATGGTATTCGAAGGTCATTTAGTTGGTACAGGATTAAAAGTTGGAGTTGTTGTTGGACGTTTTAACGAATTTATTACAAGTAAGTTACTTGGCGGCGCTTTAGACGGATTAAAGCGTCACGGTGTAGAGGAAAATGATATTGATGTTGCTTGGGTTCCTGGTGCATTTGAAATTCCTTTAATCGCTAAAAAGATGGCTAGTAGCGGAAAGTATGATGCTGTTATTACATTAGGTACTGTAATCCGAGGTGCTACAACTCACTACGATTACGTTTGTAATGAAGTAGCAAAAGGTGTTGCGTCTTTATCACTACAAATGGACATCCCAGTTATTTTCGGCGTATTAACGACAGAAACAATTGAACAAGCGATTGAACGCGCAGGTACGAAAGCTGGTAATAAAGGATATGAATCAGCTGTTGCTGCAATTGAAATGGCTCACTTATCAAAACAATGGGCATAAAAAAAGAGGCTGCGGCCTCTTTTTATTTTTTCACCTTTTTTTGTACATCTTTTATTAATTCATTCATCGTTTTTCCTTCTGTTTTTATATGAAGAGCTTGTGCCGTTCTCCATACATTCTCTCTTTTTTTCGCTTCTTCTATAATAGTAATTTCTTTTCTAACTTCCTTTAAATCTTTTCCTTCCGTTTTCAATCCAAAATGTTCAGCTTTCGTTCGAAAGTGTTGTTCGATTCTTTGTTGCATTTCTTTTTGTTCAGGATTTTCAGCAGCCTTAACTGGATCAGAACTTATTGCTTTTATTAAAATTAAACAAGTCATAATCGCTAATATGTATTTGTACATGTAAAATCCTCCAACCCAATATAAATTACATATTTACTATGTACAACTAGGGCTTGGAAAATTCGTCCACAAAAATTCTTTTTTTCGCTTAAAAACCAATAATATCAAGCGTTCACAACTATTTATTACATTTTATTTACAAAAAAAGCAAACCCTTTTACAAGTTTGCTTTTTCATCTATCTTATAATGCACATTCTTCAATCTCAAATCCTAAATCTGCAATCATACCCCAGTCCGCAGTCGGCTCTTGTCCAGCTGTCGTTAAGTAGTCCCCGACAAAAATAGAATTTGCTGCAAATAAACCGATTGGCTGTACAGAACGTAAATTGATTTCACGTCCTCCTGAAATACGAATTTCTTTTGTTGGGTTTACAAAACGCATCATTGCCAGTACTTTTAAACATTCTACTGGAGTTAACTCTTTTTGTCCTTCAAGAGGTGTCCCCTTTACAGCAACAAGGAAATTACAAGGGATAGAATCTGCATCTATACGTTGTAATTCAAATGCAATTTCAGCACGCTCTTCAATTGTTTCTCCCATGCCAAAAATCGCTCCCGAGCATGGGGAAATGCCCGCTTGTTTTGCTTTTTGAACTGTATCAACACGATCATCATACGTATGAGTTGAACAAATACTATCGTAATTATTTGCATGTGTATTTAAGTTGTGGTTATAACGATGCACGCCTGCTTCCGCTAAACGTCCTGCTTGATCTTCATTTAAGAAACCTAAACAACAACAAATCTTCAAGTCTGTCGTTTCACGAATTTCCTTAACTGCTCCAATTACGTGATTTACCTCTTTATCCGTCGGACGACGACCAGACGCTACAATACAATATGTACCTGCTTTACGGCGTATTGCTTCATGTGCCCCTTCTACAATCTTCTCCTGCGTTAACCATGCATATTTATCAATCGGTGCTTCTGAAATAATAGACTGTGAGCAATATCCACAATCTTCAGGACATAATCCAGATTTCGTATTAATAATCATATTCAATTTTACTTTCTTACCAAAGTGATGATGGCGAATAATGTAAGCCGCATTCATAATTTCTAAAACTTCTGTATCATCAGCTTCTAATATCGCTATTGCATCTTCTTTCGTAATCATCTTCTCTTCCACTACGTCGTATGCAAGTTTTTTCCAATCCCTTTTTGTTTGTACTTGTTTCATTTCATCTCTTCCCCTCTTTTGTTATATGTATAAATAAAGCATGATACGTTGCCATTATCCCTTCATTTCCCGTGAAGTCTCTTTCGTATATGCGTAGCATCGCACGAAAGAGTGAGGGACTTTGACAATATGATCCTTCATTGCTATTAGTTGCTCCTACTTTTCGAATAGAATGCAGAAACTCCTTAACTTCTGTAAAACTCTCTATGTAACATGTTTCAGAAACATGCACATCCCCTGTTTCTATCTTACATATATGAAGCAACTGATCTTTTGAATAAAAACGTTGACCAATCGATGTTTCATTTTTTATATTTCTTTCTTCTTTCGCACGTTGGAACGAAGCATGCAATTCTTGAAACGTTTCATGTCCAAACGTTGAAAAGAGTAATATCCCATCTATAGACAAATGTTGAAATAAATTTCTTAACACTTGTTGTAAATTATTTAACCATTGAAATGTAGCATTTGAAATAATGACATCATATGATTCTTCTAATCGTAATCGCTCAATATCTTCACAGTGAAACGTTACATTTTTTACATTTTGTCTAGTTTGCGCAATCGCAATCATACTTTCAGCAAAATCAACTGCTGTAATATGTGCTTTCGGAAATAACTTTGATAATTGCTCTGTTACATACCCCGTCCCGCATCCCAGTTCTAAAATACGTATTGATGCCGTTTCACTATATCGTTCCTTTAAGATTGAAAGTAATGAATGTGCCATCTTTTTTTGTACATTTGCATATCGATCGTAAGATACGGCTGCCCCATTAAACCGTTTTTGTAGTAACGTTTTGTTGATCATGTCGTATCCCCTCTACAAATTGAATTATCTCATTTGCGCAATATTCAAAATTCGTCACACATAATGCATGCCCTGCTTCACTTACTACTTTCAGCTCGCTGCTGCTATTTTCCGTCATACTACGTGCCGCAGACAATGGGCATATTACATCCTGTTCTCCGTGAATAAGTAGTATAGGTACTTTAATTTCTTTTAGTTCTTCTCTCATATCTGTTTCTATTAAATAATCCAAACCTAGTTGTAAAGACTGAATAGAATCACCTTTAAAACGGTCTACAATGTCTTCAAAGTTTTTATTCTCTTTTAGCTCATCTTTCGTAAACATATTTTCATAAAACCGCTTGAGCGTATCTTCTTTCCTTCTCGCCAAATTCCTTTTCAGCCGTTCTACATGCAAAGCATTCCATCCGTTACTGTAATCGCTCGTATTTGTAAATTTAGCAGTACCACCAATTAATACAATGCCTTTTGCCTGAATCTTTTTATAAGCTTCAACTGCTGCTAACGCTCCTAGTGACCATCCAACCAATATTACGTTGTCATTATGCGCTACATCTATAATTCGTTCCGCAAATTCACTTCGTTCTTTCACATTACGCCAATCTATGCATTGAACAGAATATCCTTTAAAATACGGAAGTACTAAATCCCAAATATTCTCTTCCATTCCCCATCCGGGGATAAAAATAATCTTTAGCTCATTCATACGACAAGCTCCTCTTCTTTCGCAATGTGGATAATTCGGTCAATAGCCCATTTTAAATCAGCTATTGTATGTTGCGATGTAACTGCAAAGCGAATTCGAGAACTATGAACCGGCACAGTTGGCGGACGAATTGCAATAGCCGCAATCCCTGCCTCTTGCAACCTTTTACTAAACCGTAAAGCATGTTCATTTGAACCGACTACAATCGGTACAATATGAGTTGAACTATTCCCAATATCAAAACCAGCATCCCTTAATTTAGTTCTGAAGTATTCTCCGTTTGCTATAAGGTTCTCTCTTCTTTCGTTATCTTCTTTTACAATTTCAATTGCTTTTTGCACCGCTCCTAACGTACTTGGTGGTAAAGCTGTAGTAAAAATAAAGCTTCTCATCATATTTTGTAAATACTCTATATAAATTTCATCACCTGTCAAATACGCACCATAACACCCTAAAGCCTTGCTAAACGTCCCCATATGTATATCAATTTTTTGAGCAAGATTTTTTTCTATATGAGATAACCCAGCTCCGCCGATTCCATATATTCCACTCGCATGTGCTTCATCAACTATAATGATTGCCCCGTATTTCTCTTTCAGCTGTACTAAATCTCTCAAATACGCAGTATCACCATCCATACTAAAAACGGTATCTGTTACGATTAATTTCCTTTTTTCAGGCGAAGCCATTTTCAACAACTTCTCTAAATGATCCAAATCATTATGACGATACCTTTTATGCTCTGCCCCGCTTAATATGATTCCATCAACAATACTTGCGTGATTTAACTTATCACTAAAAACAATATCGTGCCGAGAGGCTAAAGAAGATATGGCACCTATATTTGCCGTATACCCACTATTTACAATTAAAGCTCTTTCAGTACCTTTCCAGTCACATATGCTTCTCTCAACCTCTTCATATAATGGATGATTTCCTACAACGAGACGAGAGGCAGTCGCTCCAGTTCCATATCTTTTTGTACAGGCAATAGCAGCTTCTTTTAACCTTTCATCTCCAGCTAACCCTAAATAATTATTTGACGCTAAATTTAACATCCTTTTTTTATCTCGAATAAGCCAAGTCTCTTCTGCCTTCTCTGTTACATGCAACTCACGATACTGCCCTTGCTCATGTAATTGTTGTAATTTAGATTGAAGGTGCGCCCGCCATGTTTGATTCATTTTGGATAAACTCCTCTAATTTTGAAATCATAATATGTTCTTTTGCAGATTCTAATACTTCTTCTTTCGTAAACTCACCTGCAAAGAATGGCAATAATCCTAAAACTGGTACCCCGCTCAGCTCTTCAATCATCTCTTTATTTTCTTGCACTCTTTCCATTTCACATTCTTTGCAACCTGATAAAATGACACCCGCTACGGTTAAACCATGCGCCTTTGCGTAAGCAATCGTTAACACTGTATGATTTACTGTTCCTAATGTAGGACGAGCTACTACAATAAGAGGCAACTGTAATTCTTTTGCAAAATCAATTACTAAAGCATCTTCTGTATATGGGACAGCAAGCCCACCTGCTCCTTCTACAAATAAGCTATCAAACTCTTTTAATAGTTCATTATAGTAATCAGTAATTTCTTTTAACTTTACTACTCTTCCAGCTCTTTTCATGGCAAGTCTCGGAGCAAGTGGTTCTTCAATAGAATAAGGGCAAATTTCATTTTCTTGTGTCGGTACACCTGATAGTACTTTTAACCTTGCCGCATCTCCCTCAGGGTTTGATGCAACATGCCCACTTTGTAACGGTTTATATACCCCTACGTTATATCCTAATTCTCTAAATACACCTGCTATAGCACCTGCAACTACTGTTTTTCCAACTTCAGTATCAGTTGCTGTTATGAAAAAACCACTCATTATTCTCCCTCCGTAACATCTGAGATTGCCTTATATAAAATGCGTAACATATCATCAATCTCTTCAAAAGTAGAAGCAAGTGGTGGCATAAATACAATCGTGTTACCTAGCGGTCGTAAAATCATACCCAGCTCTCTTGAGCGTTTACATACTTGAACACCGACTCTTTCTGTCCAGTCAAACGCTTCTTTCGTTTCCTTATTCTTCACAAGCTCAATACCAACCATTAATCCGCACTGACGAATATCACCTACATGTTTATACGCAAAGAGCTTTTCTAATTGCGCTGTCACATAATCCGTTTTACGTGCCACTTCTTCTATTAAATTTGTTTTTTCATATAGTTCTAGATTCGCGATTGCTACGGCACACCCTAACGGATTACCTGTGTAGCTATGTCCATGGAAAAATGTTTTTTGTTCTTCATATTCTCCTAAGAAGGCATTATATATTTCATCTGTCGTTACCGTAACTGCAATTGGTAAATATCCACCTGTTAAACCTTTCCCAGCAGTTAAAATGTCTGGCGTCACATTTTCATGTTCACACGCAAACATTTTCCCTGTACGCCCAAATCCAGTCGCTACCTCATCTGTAATAAATAATACATTGTACTTTGTACATAAATCGCGCAGTCCTTTTAAATATCCTTTTGGCATTGTAATCATTCCGCCAGCACCTTGCATTAATGGCTCTACAATGATGGCAGCTACTTCTTCATGCTTTTCTTTCAACAATTCTTCCATTTCTTCTAAATGGATTTTTACAATTTCCTCCTTATTATTTCCGTAAGGAGAACGATATGTATATGGATACGGCATTTTAATCGCATCAAATAAGAGCGAACTATACACTTGGTGAAACAAGTCTATTGCTCCTACTGAAACAGCTCCAATTGTATCACCGTGATATGCTTCTTTTAATGTAACGAATCTTTGTTTCTTTGGTTTCCCTTTATGCTGCCAATATTGGAAAGCCATCTTAATTGCAATTTCAACAGCGGTAGAACCTGAATCAGAATAGAATACCTTCTTCAATCCATCTGGTACAACCTCAATAATTTTTTCTGCTAATAAAATAGATGGAACGTTAGCAAGTCCTAACATAGTAGAATGAGCAATTTTATTTAATTGCTCACGAATTGCTTCATCTAATTCCGGTACTTGATGTCCGTGAACATTTAACCATATAGATGAAACACCATCCCAATATTCATTACCATTTACATCGTATAGTTTTCTTCCCTCTCCACGTTCAATAATGACAGGATCTTCTTCTAAATAATCTTTCATTTGTGTAAATGGGTGCCATACGTAAGCTTTATTTTTCTCTGCTAATTCTTCATATGTATAAGATGATTTTTCAATCGTTCTACTATTTATTGTCACAATTGTCACCCCTAATGTTAACTTGTTTATAAATATAGTTAACATTAAATCCGAATGACTGTCAATTATTTTAAAATCAAATAGTTCTTAAAAAAGAACAACTTATCATACGATAAGTTGTTCTACTTTCCATGCTGTATCTTTCCAATTTCTAAAATAATTTCTTCATCTTTTTTCCCCTCTGTATCAATTCCAAGTTGCTTAGCGTGCTCAATTAATAAATCATGACGCTTCTCAAATCTAGCGGTATTTACTTCTTTCGTAACCTCTTCTTTTGTTTTCCCCTCAGTAGAAACTCCTAGTTTTTCTGCTGCTTTTTCCATTGATTTCTTCTCTTCTATTTCTTTTACTTTCTTCACTTCTGACTGTTGTATTTGCTTTTGTTTCAACTGCTCTGATTCAGCCGCAAAAGCTGTGTAAATTCCAGCACTTCCTCCAATAACTAATAAAGTGGTAAAAAGAATTATTTTTTTCTTCACTCTTTCCTCCCCCTTTCAAATTCATTATAACGTACATTTTTACAGCGTTAAAAACAATTATCCTTTATTTCCCTAAAAAAACATTTAATATTTTTATTGACATGTAAGATGAAAATATGATAAAAATTTAACTAACATCATATGAATCGGCGTTGATAGGATTTAGTAGTATTTCGATTTCTGATTTCAGAGAGCTGGTGGTCGGTGCGAACCAGTACAGAGCGAATTATGAATTACCCCCTGGAGCTTCTTTTACGAAACGTGAGGAGTAGTGAAAGACGGTTATAGACCGTTATGTCTAAAGAGTGGTGAAACGACACTGTTTCACAATTTAGGGTGGTACCGCGAATTTTTCGTCCCTGCATATATTGCAGGGGCGTTTTTTATTTTATAAGCGCATATCATATGACCCTTTATTTTGTGACGCATTCATTTCACAAGCTAGGGTGGTACCGCGATTTCTTCGTCCCTGCATAATTATATGCAGGGACGTTTTTTTATCCAATCATTTCCGTATCATATAGAAGGACTAACAATTACCGGTAATTTGTCACAAAATTCTAAATTTTAGAAGGAAATATACAATATTGGCGAATTTTATATAAAAAAGAGCTATTTTACATTACTTAGGAGGGGAAAACAATGGTTTCAAAAATTGAGTCTGTTCTTTTAACAATTTTTATCTTTTTCTGTATTGGTTTTAGTGTTATTCAATTAGAAGTTTCACCACACATTCCAATTTTATTTGGTATCGTTCTTTTATTAGCATTTGGATTCCTGAAGAGAATCTCTTGGTCTACTATGGAGAAAGGGATGATTAGTAGTATTTCAGCTGGTATTCCATCTATATTTATTTTCTTACTTGTAGGCGTATTAATTAGCGTTTGGATCGCAGCTGGAACTATTCCCACTTTAATGGTATACGGCTTCCAACTTGTATCTCCAAAAATTTTCGTTCCAACTGTTTTTGTTGTTTGTGCAATTGTTGGAACGAGTATCGGTAGTGCTTTTACAACTGCTGCAACTGTAGGACTTGCCTTTATGGGAATGGGTACTGCCCTTGGATACGATCCAGCTCTTATTGCTGGTGCAATTATTTCTGGTGCATTCTTCGGAGATAAAATGTCTCCTTTATCTGATACAACAAACTTAGCGCCTGCTGTAACAGGTGTAGATTTATTTGAACATATTCGTAACATGCTTTGGACAACAGTGCCAGCTTTCATTATTGCTTTTATCGCATTTTTCATTTTAGGAAACGGATCTGGTGGAAACGTTGATTTCTCAGCATTTATTAACACACTAGAAAAAAATGCAACGATTTCTATCGTTACACTGATTCCTATTTTATTACTGTTCCTATTCGCATTTAAAAAGGTACCCGCAGTTCCAACATTACTTGCAGGAATTGTGGTAGGGATTATTATTCTCTTTATTTTTAAACCTAGCACTTCTTTAGCTGATTTAATAAAAATTATGCAAGACGGTTACGTTTCTAAAACTGGTATCAAAGACATTGACAGCTTATTATCTCGCGGTGGCCTGCAAAGTATGATGATGTCAATTGCTCTTATTTTCCTAGCTCTTTGTATGGGAGGATTATTACAAGGAATGGGTATTATAGCGCAGCTGATGAATATTATCTCTAGCTTCGTAAAAACTAGTACACGCTTAATTATTTCTACTGCTTCAACTGCAATTGGTGTAAACTTCTTACTTGGTGAGCAGTACTTATCCATCGTTTTAACAGGACAAGCATTTGCTAATAAATACGATGAAGTCGGTTTAGAACGTCGTAATTTATCACGAGTATTAGAAGATGCTGGTACAGTAATTAATCCACTCGTACCATGGGGTGTAAGTGGCGTATTCTTAACAAACGTTCTTAGCGTTCCAACATTCGATTACCTGCCATACGCAATCTTCTGTTTAGCATGTCCAGTCGTAACCATTATTGTCGGTTTTACTGGATTCGGTCTTTCATGGAAAAAAGAAAAAGCAGTACCAGTTTCATAATATAACAAAAAGGATTACCAAATCGGTAATCCTTTTTATATTTCTTGACTATCTATTCGCTTTCTTTCTTCTAAATAACAGAAGTAATCCCGCTCCAACAAACGCAAGACCAGCTCCAATTGTAGAAGCAATACTTGCACCTGTTTTCGGTAAATCACGTTCATCTTTTTCAGCTTCTTTATTTTCACTTACAGTTGTTGTTTCTTTTGTATTTTGATCATCTGTTGTAGTTTGTCCAGATCCAGTATTGTTTCCATCTTGCTTTGGTTCATTACCATTATTACCTTCTTCTGTTGGCGGTGTTGTTGGGTTTTCTCCATCACCTTTTGGTGGTGTCGTCGGATTTTCTCCACCACCTGTTGGCGGTGTTGTTGGGTTTCCTTCACCAGTTTCTTTATCATCATTTTTCTTCGTTATATCAATTGCATATTTCGCAAATTCATTTTCAGATGGTCCAACATATGAAATCTTTCCATCTTTCTTTATATACTTTTGTGCATTTGGTGAAGAATCAAATGTTGTATTTAATTTATCTGCAACAATCGGTTTAAATGTCCAATTTTGATCAGCTGCTGGATCAATATCTTTTATTTTTTGCATATACTTCACAATGATTTGACGTGTTTCATCTTGTGATTGGTATACAACTTCCCCTTTACTTACACCTGGGAACGTTTGGCTACTTCCACGATAGTTATTTGTAGCGACGATGAACTCTTGCTTGTCAGCTACTGGCTTACCTTCATATGTCATATTTACAATACGATTCGTATTTGCATTTACAACTTTTCCATCTTTATCGTATTTCGCCGGT
This sequence comes from Bacillus sp. PK3-067, assembly GCF_056738645.1. NCBI lineage: Bacteria > Bacillati > Bacillota > Bacilli > Caryophanales > Bacillaceae > Bacillus > Bacillus sp. PK3-067. Next base: position 4,144,804 of record NZ_CP096490.1, read on the forward strand.
TGTGTTACATCAATTTCGTATTTTAAGCCATCTAAAATATCAAAGTTATATGTAGGATACCCTATATTTACTAACGGCTGTTCTTCTGTTTTCTTTGGATCAATTTGATTAAACTGACCTGCAGACATTTCAAGCCATTCTTTCACTTGTGCCCCATTTACTTTTACAGCATATAACGTATTTGGATATACATATAAATCTGCAACGTTTTTAATCGCTAACGTTCCAGCTGGAATATCCGTATAATATGTAGCACCGTTTCGGCCACCTGCTTTAAATGGTGCGCCTGCAGATAAAACCGGAATATCTTTAATCTTTTCGTACTCTGGTTTTTTAAGTTCTTGTTCTACATACCATTTTTGCGCATTTGTCACAATTTGTACGGAAGGATCATCTTGTACTAATGAAAAATAACTATTAATTGGTGCTTTCGTTTTACCTACAGGTGTATTTACATAGTCGATTGTCGCTTGATGCTCATCTTTAATTTCATTAACTAATTTTTCATCAGATTCTACTAATGGGGTACCTTTACTATTAGCAATCGGGCGAAGTTGTGGCTTAGATTGATCTTTTTGTACTTCCCATTTTCCGTTTACCTTTTTCAATTGCATATCAATAATACCTAAGTTACTTCCAAAGACACCAGGCATTACAACTGGAACACCATTAAATACATCCTTCACTTCAGTATGTGAATGTCCCATTAATACTGCATCTACGCCAGGAACTTCTGTCGCTAAATAAAACGATGAATTTTCCATTCCTTCGTTGTATCCACTCTTATCAACACCTGAATGCGCTAGTGCAACTATAATATCCGCACCTTGCGCCTTCATTTCCGGAACTAATTTTTTCGCTGTTTGCACAATATCTTTTGCCTTTACTTTTCCTTCTAAATTCGCTTTATCCCAATTCATAATTTGTGGTGGAACAAATCCCATTACACCAATCTTCACTATTTGTTTTTGGCCTGCTTCATCCACTACTTCTTTCTCTAAAATATGATATGGTTTATCAAAGTAATGCTCGTCATTCTCATCATTACCATCATGGTCATCTATATAGACATTCGAGTTAATAACCGGGAAATCCGTTTTTTCAATCACTTTATTTAAATAATCTAAACCGTAGTTAAATTCATGATTCCCAAGAGAGATGACGTCATACTTCATTAAATTCATTACACGATATAATGGATGTGTATAACTAGGATCCACAGGATTCTTCGGATCTTTTATTTTATTTGCTACATAATCTCCAAGCGGTGTCCCTTGTAATGCATCTCCATCATCAAATAGGACAGAGTTTTTCGCTTCTTCACGCGCTTTATTAACGAGTGTTGCCGTTTGTACGAGACCTACTTTATTATCTGTTTTCGTTTGATAATAATCGTAATTCATTAAGTTAACGTGAATATCTGATGTTTCTAGAATTCGTAAGTTAACTGTACTCTCCCCAGCGTTCTCATCTGCATGAGCTGTTGTTGGCATTACTTGCGGTGCTATAACACCAATCGCAAGAGTTGCTCCAGCTAGCATTTTTTTTGACTTTTTCACAAAAAATCCCCCTTATACAATTACCAGAAATAATGAAATGAATCCCTATCTGTCTCTAACCACATACCTTTTTTCTTCTATTAGAGACACAATTTTCATTTCACCCTGCGCTAACGAGTAGTCCCCTTAAACGCTCGATTGATGAAGACTAACAATTAATAGGAAATAAAGCTCCCACTAATTAAAATTTCACCTTATCTGACATTATCATATATAAAGTTCTTTCCTATCGTCAATATTTTTTGACAAACTTCAACAAATTTTCTGTAAAGTTATTATAAACTTTTCATAAACATATAATATGCCCTTACATTGCTAATACTGCTGAATATGATACAATTACCAATTACAAGGAGGATGAATTTATGAAAAAAGTCATCTTAACAATTGTTTGTCTCCTCCTTCTGATCATTTCTTATTCTTATTTTGAAAAGAACGACGAGACAAAACAAAATGAACCCGAAGAAAAAACAGAAAAAACATCTACTCCAAGTTGGATTGATAAGCAAACAAACGATTCCTTTTATCATCTCGTACTAGGTGATTCGCTCGCCAAAGGATATGGATCAACACAAGGTGGATTTGCTGAATTAGCCTCTAAACAAATAGAAGCACAAATTCATAAACCAATTACTGTAGAAAACCTTGGGATAAACGGTCTTACAACAGATCGTCTCGCTAAAAAAGTTCAATCAGAAGATGTAAAGCAAAAAATTAGAGCAGCAAATATCATTACCATTAATATTGGAGGAAATAATTTATTTCGCTTAAATCGTGATGTCGGTGTTATAGACGGTATTAAAATGTTAAATAAAGAAAAAGCTCATTTTGAAGCGGATGTAAAAAATATTGTAAAGACAGTCCGAGATCAAAATCCGGATGCTTTACTCATTCTTTCTGAACTCTATAACCCATTACAACTCGATGACTCCATCGCAAGTTATGCAGATATGTTTTTAGACGGCTGGAATGAATCCGTTTATTCCATTGCAAAAGTGAATCAACCATCTATCGTTTTGCCAATTCGTAAATTAATATCGAATGATAAAAAAGAATTGCTCTTTGACCAAGTACACCCAAATGATAAAGGCTATACGATTATTGCCGATTCATTTACAAAAAAAGTGTTGGCCTACAAATATTAAAATTCCCATGAAACAATTCTATTTTTATAACATGTCTTTTTTGTTACAATGAGAGTGGAAGGGGGCCTTTATATGGAATCACGCGAGTGGGAACGTATTGTTGATCATCTTCTTTCGCTAGTGCCTCTTTTTTATCGCAAATTTATGCTTCCTGGAGAATTTTCTTCTCAAAGACATATGCCGCCATCACATACACAAGTATTACTGCTTTTGCATGAAAACGGCACATTAGCAGTTTCCGAAATCGGCAAGCGGCTAGCGATTTCACGGCCTAACATGACACCTCTATTAAACAAACTTATTCAAGAAGAACTAATAGAGCGTCATTATAGCGAAAAAGATCGACGGGTCATTTTAATTTCCCTAACAGCTGAAGGGAAATTATTAGTAAATCAGTATCAGCAATTCATTTTAGACAAACTAAAAGAAAATTTCCAAACATTATCTGAGGAAGAGCGCGAAAAGCTCATTCATTCTCTTCAAACCATTCAAAATTTAATTTTGAAAACAAACGTATAAAGCTGCTTCTAAATAGAAGCAGCTTTATGATTCGTAATAATTACCATAGTACACATTGGAATATGGCCATGTTGTTAAATATGGTTTTTTTTCCTGTGTAGGCTGTTGTTGTGGTATTTGTGATAATTGCTGTAATTGTTGTTGCCAATATAATTCGTATTGTCTACTCGTATCATAAACCGGATAATAATTTACATATGGATATACTTGAGGTACGTAATAATAATACATTATCCTCTCCTCCTTTTTCTTAAACATATTCAAAGGAGAAAATGGATGTGACATTGTTTATAATTGTACAAGTGGTTCTCTCACTCGTTTCTTCCTTTTCTTCAAGCGTAACTTACGGTTCTTTTCGTATAAATAATGCACAACGAAATACGAAATGAGACCAAACACAACTCCTAAAATCGTCATTCCAATTAATACATACACTTCACTTTGTAATAAGCTCTTTAATATCGTAAAAATGTGACTTGAAAACAAGTCCGATATCTTAAATGGTTCATGATGAATTTTCTGTACATGAAATGGATAAATCATTTTTCCTAGCGCATACGCAAGCGGAAATAAAAATACTGGGAGAAACGATATTTTCCCAATAATATTGCCAATAACTGCCGCAGGAAAAGATCCCTTTGCTAACCTGACGATTGGATAAAATATTACATATACGAGCGATGCCGTATAAATGACTAACATTTCTAAGCCGAATCCTATAGCAAACCCTAACGATACTTTCTTTGCGCCTTCTGGCGATCGAAGCAACTTATAATATTGAAACTTTAATATTCTCCACATCCGCTGAAAAAACGAATATGTTTTCTTAGTTGTTTTCACCCTCATCATCTCTTTAACTATATTTTTATATGTAGTATGTCCTTACACACTCTGAAAAACAAATTTAGTTTTCTCTTTTATTATAAATGATATCGAAATGGTTAACTAAATATACATATGACATTTTAATATAAAAAAACCTCCCTTTTAGGAAGGCTCTTCTACATTTTTAAATAAACTCACTAATAACGCTTTTTGAGCATGCAATCGATTACCAGCTTGCTCAAAGACGATAGAATGTGGTCCATCTATAATTTCTCCTGTTACTTCTTCTTCACGATGGGCAGGTAAACAGTGTAAGAAACGATATGTTTGCTTCGCATGCTTAGCAAGTTCGTTATTGATTTGGTATGGATGAAATAAAGTATATTTCTCTTCTTCGCCCTCTTGCCCCATGCTCATCCAAACGTCAGTATAAATGAAATCAGCTTCATTCACCGCTAATTCAGGATCATGCAAAACTTCAATTTCAACTCCTGTTTCCTTGGCAATCGCTAACGCTTTTTTTACAATCTCTTCATTCGGTTCATATCCTACAGGCGTTGCAACAGTCATATGCATTCCGACTTTTGCACTCGCTAGCAACAATGAATGACATACATTATTTCCGTCACCTACGTAAGCCAATTTTATTCCTTTAAATGTATTTGTTTCTTCATATATCGTCATGAGGTCTGCCAATGCTTGACAAGGATGATGATCATCCGTTAAACCGTTAATAACAGGAATACTTGATTCTTTTGCAAGCTCTTCTACATCCGCGTGCGAGAATGTACGTATCATAATCCCGTCAATATACTGCGATAATACTTTCGCAGTATCTGAAACAGTTTCTCCTCTTCCCATTTGCATCTCTTTTCCACTTAAAAACATACCATGTCCCCCGAGTTGTACCATTCCCGCTTCAAAAGATACACGAGTACGAGTTGAATGCTTATCAAAAATAAGCCCTAATATTTTGCCTTGTAATAAAGGCTCTTGCTTATTCTTTTTTAAATATATAGCGAACTCAATTAAAGAAATAATTTCTTCTTTCGTTAATTCTTCTAGTGTTAAAAGATCTTTCGTATTTAATTTCGGTACTTGTACAGTTGACATGAAACTTCCCCCTTATATGATTGATACGTTTTTTGTACAAACTACTTTTTTTATTATATATACTGCCTGTTCTAACTCTTCATTCGTGACAATGAGTGGCGGTAATAGTCTTATAACATTAGGGCCTGCTTGTAATACGAGAAGCCCTTCGTTTTCTAGTTGTTCTATAAAACTTGCAACTTCATGCTTACACTCAATCCCAATCATAAGCCCCTTACCACGTATATTTTGAATACATTCGACATGCTGTAATTCCTCTTGCAACTTCTCTAATACGTACTCGCCCTTTTCTTGTACTTCTTTTAAAAACGATGGTTTTTTACTCACTTGCAATACTTCTTTCGCTGCAGCCATCGCGATGTAATTCCCGCCAAAAGTTGAACCGTGTGATCCTGCAGTAAACGACGTTCCGAGCTCTTTCCGGCCAATCATCGCTCCGACAGGAACCCCATTCCCAAGTGCCTTTGCAACGGTAACGATATCAGGCTCTATTCGCACTTGTTCATAAGCGAATAGTGTTCCAGTTCTTCCTATCCCCGTTTGTACTTCGTCTATAATAAATAAGGAACCGAACTTATTACATAATGTTTCAATCTCTTTCAAAAAAGATAGATCGGCAGGTATTACTCCTCCCTCTCCTTGAACAACTTCTACCATTACCGCCGCAACTTCTTCATTCATTACTTCCTCTAATGCTTTAATATCATTAAAAGGGATATGTAAAAAAGATGGAAGTAATGGACCAAATCCTTCTTTTACCTTATCTTGGCCTGTTGCACTCATCGTTCCAAATGTTCTACCGTGAAAAGACTGCTGGCATGTTACGACGAGAGATTTTCCAGTATGCTTACGTGCTAACTTTAAAGCCGCTTCATTTGCCTCTGCCCCACTATTACAGAAAAACACATAATCTAATGCTCTATTTTCTGTTAATAATGACGCAACTTCTTCTTGTAAGCTGTTTGTAAACAGGTTAGATATATGCCATATATCATCAAGTTGATCTTGTACACCTTTGAGAACAGTAGGGTGACAATGTCCTAAATTACATACGCCAATTCCTGATGTGAAATCTAAATATTCCTTACCGTTATTATCAATAACTTTCGTTCCAGTTCCCTTTACAAACTCAATAGTTCTTCTGCCATACGTTTGAAAAAGATGACTCGTCATGCAATACTCACGCCTTTCATTACCGTCGTTCCAATACACTCTCCCGTAACCTCAGTAAAATCTTTTGTACCATTCACAATACTTATCTTTTGCACTCCCATTTTTAATGATGCTAGTGCCGCCTGTACTTTCGGAATCATCCCACCTGTAATAACACCTGTTTCTATAAAAGTAGCAATTTCAGATTCATCCGTTTCCTTTACCAAATTCCCTTCATGTAATATTCCATCTACATCCGTAATAAAAATCAGCTCTTTTGCCCCTAACGCAGCCGCAATCCCAGCTGCAGCATTGTCCGCATTTATGTTATAAATTTCATTACCATTTACCCCGATTGGAGCAATAACAGGAATATACCCCATATTTATTAATCCTTTTAATAAGGCTGTTTCTACATAACTTACTTCTCCCACATATCCTATCTCCTCGCTGACAGGTTGAACTTGAAGTAAATTGCCGTCACACCCTGAACAACCTACAGCAAGTAAATTATGCTTTTGTAAATTCATTACGAATTTTTTATTCGTACTTCCGCATAGCACCATTTGAACAACATCCATAACTTCTTTTGGTGTTATCCGTAATCCATCTCTTTTTTCTACGTTGATGTTACAATCTTTTAATTTGGCATCAATTTCTGGTCCACCACCATGAACAATCACTACTTTATACTTCTGTTGCAATTTCTTTATACATTCAAAAAACACATCATTTAATTGATTCAACATACTACCGCCGCATTTCACTACAATATAATCGCTCATCTTCTCTCTCCTTATGTACGATAACAAGCATTTATTTTCACATATTCATAGCTTAAGTCACAGCCCCAAGCTGATCCTGTCTCTTCACCTAAGTGTAAGTACACATTAATGACTATTTCATCTTCTTGTAATCTCTCTTTCATTTCTTCTTCAGAAAATATTTGAGGCTCACTATTTTTTAATACCGATATAGATTGAAGAGTAATGTCAATTGTGTTCGGATTAATAACTACTTCACTTTGTCCAATACTGCTAATAATTCGCCCCCAGTTTGGGTCTTCACCATGTATTGCTGTTTTCACAAGACTCGAACCGACTATTTGCTTTGCAATTTTTTTTGCCTCTTCATTCGTTTGAGCTCCTAGCACATTTACTTCTATTAACTTCGTAGCGCCTTCACCATCTTGCGCAATTTTTTTTGCTAAATCTTCACATACCTTCTGTAAAGCACATACGAAAGTTTCCCAATCTGTATGTTCCATATTTATCGGGCTTGTTTCTGATAATCCACTTGCCATAACGATGACCATATCATTCGTAGAAGTATCTCCATCTACCGTAATTTGATTAAATGTATGATTCGTAATTTGGGATAATGCTGTTTGCAATACGTCATGCTCTATATGAGCATCTGTCGTAATAAAACTAAGCATCGTTGCCATATTCGGATGAATCATCCCTGAACCCTTTGCAACACCCGCAATCGCCACTTTCTTCCCATCAATAATCATTTCATAGCAAGTTTCTTTCGTGATAAGATCCGTCGTTAAAATTGCTTCAGAAAAAGAATACGCTCCACTTTCTTCCTTCGTCGGTATAAGAGTTGCAATCCCCTTTCGGATTATATCCATCGGCAGTGGAACACCAATTACACCTGTTGAAGCTACTGCAACGTAATTTTCTTTCACTCCAAAATGTTCCGCCCCTAACGCGCGCATCTCGTATGCGTCTTGTAATCCTTGCATTCCAGTACAAGCATTTGCATTTCCACTATTAACGATAATTGCTTGTAACTTCCCTTCTGCCGTTATACTATCCTTTGTTACTTGCAAAGGGGCTGCTTGTATTTGATTCGTTGTATACACAGCGGCACATGATGCTGGTACGTCACAAACGATTGCCCCTAAATCCTTTTTCTCCTTTTTCAGACCATTTACAGTACCAATTGCCGAAAAGCCTTTAGGCGTTACAATTGAACCATTTTCTAATTTTGTAATAGACGCTACTTTAATCATCATGTCCCCCTTATAGATAAAGCGGCATATGTTGTAAACCTGTTGTCTCTTCTAGTCCCGCTATTATGTTTGCATTTTGAATCGCTTGCCCAGCCGCGCCTTTCATCATATTGTCTATAACAGAAACGACCGTAACTCTTTCAGTTCTTTCATCGTAAGCTATGCCAATATCACAATAATTTGAGCCTCTCACTTCTTTTGGACTTGGAAATTTCCCTTGCGTACAAATTCGGATGAAAGGCGATTGTTCATACGTTTCTTCATACAATTTTTGAAGTTGCTTTATTTCCATCTTTTGTTTTACTTTTGCATAAAGTGTAATCATAATTCCTCGTGATATCGGTATTAAATGTGTGCTAAATGTAATTGGCTGTGATCCATTATTCCATTCTGTAAGCATTTGCTCAATCTCTGGAACGTGCTGATGCTCATTCACTTTATAAATGTGCAAGTTATCATATAGCTCAGGAAAGTGAGTCATTGTTGTTGGTGTTTTACCTGCTCCTGATACCCCTGATTTCGCATCAATAATAATCGAATCTTCTTCAATCATGCCGCTACGTACTAACGGCGCTATCGCTAGCAATGTGGCTGTAGCAAAACATCCTGGGTTTGCAATTAAATTTGCCTTTTGAATCCCAGTCCTTTTCCATTCACTTAACCCATACACTGCTTTTCTAAGAATTTCTTCTTTCGCTGCTGGCCTTTTATACCACAGTTCATATGACGAAGGATCTATCATACGAAAGTCTCCAGATAGGTCAATTACTTTTAAACCTTCTGCTAATAACTTGGGAGTTAACTCCGCCGATACTCCTGCTGGTGTTGCTAGAAATACGATTTCTGCTTCTTTCCCTATTGTCTTCACATCAATTTCTTGTAACGTATGAACGAGAACATTTCGAAGATGCGGATATACATTTGTTATACACTCACCAACTTGCGAAAAAGAATGAAGAGATGCTATCGAAAAATATGGATGTTGTTCTAATAAACGAATTAATTCAATGCCCCCATATCCAGTGGCTCCAATAATTGCGACTTTCATAAGTTCCTCCTCAAATCGATTCTTTAAATTAAGTATGATTATAATATTGTATATTTATAGAGTCAATTAAATATTTATAAATTTTTAAATCTAAAAAAACTTAATTTTATTAGAAAAATAATATACTCAACCGAATTTTTATACAAAAATAGTGCATAGTAGTTTTTTTATTTCACTTCAAGTACAATAAAACAATACATACGTACATACAGGCGGGAAAAAATATGAACGAAAAATTAATTGAGAAAATGATTATAAAAAGTTTTCAGCAATATCAATGCAGTCCAATATCAAAAGAAGATCAGGAAATGCTAGTGAAACATATTCAAACGGTGACTCATTCAAATATTGAAATTGATTTATACGAGGAGATTGAGGATATTGTTTATGATTATGTGACTGGAAAACAATAAAAAATAGGAGATTTCCATGTGGAAATCTCCTATTTTTTACTTAATGATTTACCTGCTACACGTTCAAATAAACCTGGGAATAAAGCATAAAGTTTTGGACCAATTCCCATCCACTTCGGTAAGTTTACTTCACGTTTTTTCGTGTGCATCGACTTTACAATTTGTTCTGCTACGTATGTTGGTTTTAACATGTAACGTCCCATATTCTTTACATATGTACCAGATTGATCCGCTATTTCAAAAAAGTTTGTATCTATCGGACCTGGATTAATTGCTGTAACATAAATATCTGTATTCGCTAATTCCATGCGTAAACTATTCGTAAATCCTAATACAGCATGTTTCGTTGCTGCATACGCACTTGATTTCGGAGTTGCAATTTTTCCGGCAAGTGAAGCAATATTAATAATATGTCCTTCGTTCTTGTTTACCATATAAGGTAGTACCGCTTTCGTACATGCTACTAATCCAAATACATTTACTTGGAACATATCTTTTACTTCACCCATTGACGCATCTTCAAACGTTTTAAAAATACCAAATCCCGCATTGTTTACTAATATATCAATACGTCCCACTTCTTGTAATACCTTTGAAAAAACAGACTGTACTTCCATCTCTTCACTTACATCTAATACATAATAATAGCAAGGCGTATTATAAGTTTCTTTAATTTTGTCTACTAACACTTGTAGTTTCTCTTCTGTTCGAGCCATTAATACTGGAGTCGCTCCCTGTGCTGCAACTTGCATTGCAACTTGCTCACCAATCCCACTAGAAGCACCTGTAATGACGATTACTTTATTTTGTAAACGTCCTGTCATTGCTGTCACCTACTTTGCATAATAAATCAATTGTTGCGATGACTCATCAATCATCACTTGTTGATTATATGCTAAATAGTCCAATTGTCCAACCGTTTCTGAAATAGTAAGTGGTAATTGTTCTTTATATAATACCGGAAATAGTTTTACACATACTTCAAATGCTGTCATTGGTTTTTCCTTTAATAACTCAAGCACTTTAAAAGCACGTGTTTCTTGCTTTTGTAATCTCGTTTCAATAAGTTGTTTCACATTTAGAACATCTTCCCCATGCCCTGATAAAATGCGTGAAATATTCATTTCGCTTAAACGCTGTAATGTTTGATTATATTGTAGTAATGGGCGTGCCCGCTCTGTTTGCCCTTCATATGGCGGTTCTAGTATTGGATTCGAAGAAATATGACTAATGAGAGCATCTCCACCAATTAATATTCCATCAGATTCTCTATATAAAGAAATATGAGTAGAAGCATGACCTGGTGTTTCAAGCACTGTAAATCCAGGCAAAGAATCAATACGATCTCCTTCTCTCACAGTATGCGTTAACGATCTATTACAAGAATATTTAAGTGTCCTCGTCGTCAATAACGACTCGTCTTTCAAAAATGCTGCTGGCACACCAAACTGTAAGGCCGTCTCTCTAAAAAATTCATGATACCGCTTTAAAAATTCTGGATTTTGTGTAATCCAAGGCTCATTCCAAGGATGTCCAATAATATTCGTCTTCTCAGAAAATATATTTAAAAGTCCACAATGATCTGCATGATGATGCGTAATGACTACTGTTTCAATATCTTCTATCGTATGTCCTAATGCACCTAATTGACTTTCTAACGCATTCCTTGCCTCTTCTGTATTCGTCCCTGTATCAATTAATGTTAATGTCTCCCCCTCAACTAAAAACACATTCACAGTTTCCACTGCAAATGGTACAGGAATCTCCATTCGGTGAATCGCCGTCATGCTTAGCCCCCCTGTCTCTTTCCGGTTCAAAAATGAATACTTCTTCAGTTTACAACTTCTATATATATTTGTCATTATTTTCAGATAAAAAGAGGTGTTTCCTATAAAAAAACGAATGTATGTACATTTATAAGAATTTCTAACCAAAATTAAAGGAGGAACATCATGTCTATTCAAAACATTTCCTTTCTCGGTGCAGGCTCTATTGCCGAAGCTATTATTGGTGGCTTGTTACATGCAAATGTCGTTAAAGGTGAACAAATTACTGTAAGTAATCGTTCTAACGAGACAAGATTACAAGAGCTACATAAAAAATACGGTGTCAAAGGTACTCATAATAAAAAAGAATTACTTACTGATGCAAATATTCTTTTTCTAGCAATGAAACCAAAGGATGTTGCAGAGGCGCTTACCCCTTTTAAAGAATACATAAATAATAACGTGCTTATTATTTCATTACTAGCAGGTGTTTCTACTGACTCAATTAGAAAACTACTTCAAAAAGACGTTCCAATTATTCGTGCAATGCCAAATACATCCGCAGCCATTTTAAAATCAGCTACCGCTATCTCCCCTTCAAAACATGCAACAGCGGAGCATATTCGCACTGCAACATCTTTATTTGAAACGATTGGTCTCGTCTCTGTTGTAGGGGAAGAAGATATGCATGCTGTCACTGCATTATCCGGAAGTGGACCTGCTTATATTTATTACGTAGTGGAAGCTATGGAAGAAGCTGCAAAAAAAATCGGTTTAAAAGAAGATGTTGCAAAATCACTTATTCTTCAAACGATGATTGGTGCTGCTGAAATGCTAAAAGCAAGTGACAAACACCCTTCTATTTTGAGAAAGGAAATTACTTCTCCTGGTGGAACTACCGAAGCAGGTATTGAAGTATTACAAGAACATAAATTTCAACAAGCACTTATTTCTTGTATTACACAGGCAACGAAACGATCACATAATCTTGGAAAAACATTAGAACAACTAACAAAAGAAAAATAGAAAAAGGAGCTCAAGTTTATTTGAGCTCCTTTTTCTATAATTACACTTAGTTATTGTTCTTCCCAAAAATCTCTTCTTGCAGGCGACGACCAGTCGGCGTTGCTGCAAGTCCACCTTCTGCTGTTTCACGAAGTGCTACTGGCATCGTTTGTCCGATTCTAAACATTGCCTCAATTACTTCATCACATGGAATTGTACTCGTTACACCAGCTAATGCTAAATCTGCTGAAATCATCGCATTCGCAGCTCCTGCTGCATTACGTTTTACACAAGGTACTTCTACAAGTCCTGCAACAGGATCACACACTAAACCAAGCATGTTCTTTAATGAAATTGCCATCGCTGTAGCTGCTTGATCTTGTGTTCCACCAGCCATCTCAACTGCGGCTGCAGCCGCCATTCCACTTGCTGAACCAACTTCAGCTTGGCATCCTCCCGCTGCACCAGAAATACAAGCGTTATTCGCAACAACCATACCGAAAGCTCCTGCTGTAAATAAGAATTCAATCATTTCTTCACGTGTAGGCTGCAATTTTTCTCTTAGTGCAAATAGTACACCTGGCACTGTTCCAGCAGAACCTGCTGTTGGTGTTGCACAAATAATTCCCATCGCTGCGTTTACTTCATTTGTTGCAACAGCTTTGCTTACTGCATCCAAAATCGTATCTCCAGATAAGCCTTTTCCGCTCTTCATATACGCTTGAACTTTTACAGCATCTCCACCAGTTAAACCAGTTGGTGATTTCACGCCGCGAATACCACGTTCTACTGCTTGCTCCATCACGACTAAGTTCTTTTCCATACCAGCAATTACTTCTTCACGTGAAATACTTCTTGTTTCCATTTCACATTGAATCATAATTTCTGCGATTTTTACATTTTGTTCTTTAGCTTGCGCCACTAGTTCCGCTGCGTTCCGAAACATGGTGTGTCCCCCCTGCAATTATTCCATAATAGTTACTTGACAAATATTTTGTTGCGCTTTTATTTCTTCAATTACTTCATCTGCTAATAATTCATCTGTTTCAATGACCATAAGCGCTCTTCTTCCTTTTTCTTTACGAGAAACACTCATTGTACTAATGTTAATCTCATGTTTCGCAAGGATTGAAGCTACCGCTGCAATAGCACCGAAGCGATCGTTATTTACAATAAGTAGTGCTGGGCTCGTGCCTGATAATTGAAGATCGAATCCGTTTAATTCTACAACTTCAATTTTACCGCCACCAATTGAGCAAGCAACAACTTCAATTTCATCTTCACCTTTATACAAACGAATTCTCGCTGTATTTGGATGAGGTGCATTGGCATCTTCTTCAATGAATTCCACTTCAATTTCGCGCTCTTTTGCTATTTCTAGCGCCTCTGGAATACGTAAGTCATCTGTTTCAAATCCTAATATTCCACCGATTAGTGCTACATCCGTACCATGCCCTCGATACGTCTTTGCAAATGATCCATATAACGAAATGCTTACTCTTTCTGGTTCATGACGAAACAGCTGGCGAGCAACTTGCCCCATTCTTGCCGCGCCTGCTGTATGTGAACTTGATGGTCCAATCATAACTGGACCGATAATATCAAATACTGAGCGATACTTCATCATAACTCCCCCTAAACCTCTATGAAAAAATTTATTCTACTATTCTATTAAGTTGCTACATCTGTCGCTTTTCCAGTTGTACCACGAATTTGTTCTGCTGTACGAATTGGATAGTTTTTGAATAAAAGTAATCCAATATAACCTGAAATAATACCAGTTATCATACTACATAAGAATCTTAGCATTATTTTCATTTAAAAATGATACAAGATGATCCAGAATAAAGTCTGGTAGCAATCCAAAGTTTAACACAGAAGCCATTGCAAGCATAGCATAAACAAGTGATATAACCATTGCTAATGCAACTAAATTTGCACCCGCTATTCCGCCTAGACTACCTGCTGATGTTCTGAACTCTTTTAAAGAGTGGTGTACCAATTAAATCTCCACCACCTTATTAATAAAAAGCTTCTACTAAGGAACTCGCAATAGCTACACTTGCTAATCATATCGTTTAGCTAAAAAGTGAAAAAGACTTATGACAAATAATAGTAATATCTTTCCTATTATAATTCTCGTGTTACTCTCTCATGATTTAGTCAACTTCACTTGTTACGATAATGACTAAAATACATGCGACTTATCATAAATTATAATCTGCCCTCATTATAGCTTGTTTTTTATAAAACGCTTACTTTTGTTGAATTTTAAAAGTTCTGAATAAAATTCCATTTCTGCTATTTGTATCACTTGTATGTCATCTGACTTATATAACAGTTTTTCTAAATAATCATTATTTCGTATTTTTATCGTATATATTCAAACCATTCTAATTTTCTGTACCATCCAAGTATAAGTATAAAATAATAACAGTTTTATTTTTAAATTTTTTTAGACATAAAAAAATGGTAACCCGCCGTTACCATTTTTTACAAAATTATTATTTTTCTACTGGGAATGATTTCAAATCTGTCGCTATTTCTGTATTAGAAAACAACTCTCTAGCCTCTTTCAATAATTCCTTATATGTATCTCCTTGATAACGAGAACTAATGTGAGTTAATATTAGTCGCTTCGCATTTGCCTGAAGTGCAATGCTCGCAGCTTGCTTAGATGTAGAATGAAAATAATCATACGCTTGTTGCTCATCTTCTGCTGCGAAAGTCGCTTCATGGACAAGTACATCTGCATCTTGCGCAAGCTCCCTACTCGCTTCGCAATATCGCGTATCACCTAAGATAGTAATAATTCTTCCTTTTTGAGGTGGGCCGATAAACTCATTTCCATTTAATATCGTGCCATCCTCTAATTCAACTACTTCACCATCTTTTAAACGTTTAAAGATTGGACCTGGTTTCACACCCATCTCAAGCAACTTATCAACTAAAAGAGCACCTTGTATATCTTTCTCTACAATACGATATCCAAAGCATTCTATACCGTGTGACAATCTTTTCGTTTCTACATAAAATTCATTATCTTCAAATACGGTACCTTCTTCTGTTATCTCCACAACTTCAAGTGGATATTTCACATGTGTCGTACTTACCGATAATGCCACTTCAATAAATTGTTTAATTCCTTTCGGTCCATACACCGTTAAAGGCGTAGTTCCTCCTTGAAATGAACGGCTACCTAATAAACCAGGCAATCCAAAAATATGATCGCCATGTAAATGCGTAATAAATATTTTTTCAATGCGGCGCGGACGTACAGATGTATGTAATATTTGATGTTGCGTGGCCTCGCCACAATCAAATAACCAAGTTTGTCCTCGTTCTTCTAACAATTGTAAAGCAATTGCTGAAACGTTCCTTCCTTTTGAAGGAACACCTGCACCAGTTCCTAAAAATACAAATTCCACTTTCTTTCCTCCAGCTCTAAATATACTCTATCTCTCATCTTACGGAATGTTATTTCAAATGGCAAATTGAATTTACATAACCAAACATCTAGACAACTATATAACACGAACGTTATACTCAAAAAATTTAGCTATCGTTCGTGTTTTGTGTTAAAATGATTATACTACATTTTAAGGGAGCGTTTTATTATGAAAGAAGTATTTCGTTTACAAACTGATTTTTCATCTTCATTTGATCGCTGGGTAAGTTCTTTCGTGTCTGATCACCCAGCACAATTAGAATGGACAACTTTAAAGGAATTAATCCATGAATATACAACATCACATACAAATGATACGTTACCAGCATATATTTCTTCAGCTTTAACATATTACGCCCAACGCGTTTCAACTACAAACAGTTCAGAGATTGTTATTTTTGAAAACCCTACAATCTCGTAATCTATAATAAAAAAGCACTGGTTACAGTGCTTTTTTATTTATACTTATTTAGCAAATGATTATATTCCGTCCAAAAGTCGGTATACATACTTCGCTCAAACTCATTTGAAATTATCTTTTCACTTGATTTATTAAATAATTCTTTTGCTTGTAGTGCAAAAGAAACAATTTGTTTTCTATATTCATTTTCATTTACTTCTATATGAAGCCCTTCATAGTATATAGCCTTTTGATCAGTAGAAATAACTTTGACAAAATCCTTTAAAACCACATTTTCACCTATATGGTTTATAGTCCAATGAATTGAAATTGGGCATCCTAACATGAGCATAGTGCCACATCCGTGCAAAATAAGCCCCTCTTCATTTTCAATATCACAAATATATTCTTTATCTAAAGTTCGTAACAGAGCTAAAGCTGATTCACTTATTCCCCATTCCTCATCCATACCTGTTTGTGTAATAATCGTTCCATCCACATTTAAATAAATTTCCCCGTGAGAACATAAATCTTCCTGCTCATTAAACAACCACTTTTGATTCTCAATATTTATAATAAAATTTTGTGGTCCCATTACAAATTCCCCTTTTATAAAAATATTTATTTTTCATATTATTTATAATCAATATCATACATTTCATCCCACATATCTATTATAAATCCGTTTAATATTTTAAAAACACAGATAAAAAAGATATTGACACTACAATTTTACAGTGCTAACATTCAACATGTAATTGAATATGGTCTCTGTTAGGTGAGGCTCCTGTATAGAGAAACGCTGCTGCCCAAAAATGTCGAGAGACGCCAATGGGTCAACAGGAAAGGTCGGAATGAAGGCCTTTTTTAATGTAGCTGGTTTCAGTACCTATGCTATACAGTGCTAAAACTCAACGAGGGAGAGGTGCATGTATTTTGTCATACACAAAAACTGTTTTTATTTATGTCTACTAACAGTCTTTGTTGTGGACTCTTTTAGCTGCGAATTCAGACCTTTACTCGTTTTGAGTAAAGGTCTTTTTACGTCTATATGCACCTTACTATGAAACAAACATAGCATATTCAGAAACTACTAAATTGTACGGAGGTGAGGAACAGTTGGCAATTGATGATTCGGCCCAGATACCCATACGTTTTACATTCATATTTCATCATGTAGGTAGGAAAGAAACTGTTCCTCACCATTTCAAATAGTTAGGTAACAGATTGTTTCCTCCTTCATGACAGAGGAGGAACTACCGATGTTTAATTTACAAAGACAAGAAACAAAGCATGCTTATGAGCAAGATAGCATGAAAACAAATAACGAATTATTAGTGGAGGTTGCAACACAAGATGTAAGCTCTGCGTTAAAACTTTTAGAAACAACACAAGATGGATTATCTAAACAAGAAGCGTCTCGTAGACTTTCTTTATATGGTCCGAACGAAATAGCTCATAATAAAATGGCGCCGTGGTACATTCAATTTCTGTTGGCATTTAAAAATCCATTTATTTTCGTTTTATTAGCTCTTGGAGCACTCTCCTTTTTCACGGATGATATGCAAGGAACAATTGTCGTATCTGCAATGGTACTACTTAGTGCAACAATTCGGTTTTCCCAAGAATTTCGTTCTCAAAAAGCTGCCGATAAGTTAAAAGCTATGGTTCGAACAACTGCAAGCGTATTTAGAATAAATGGATTTGTACATGAAACAAAAAATGTAACGAATTTAAATCGAAATTACACAACAGAAATTCCAATTGAGGAACTTGTACCTGGCGATATCATTTCCCTTTCAGCCGGTGATATCATTCCAGCTGATGTGCGTATTGTATCCGCTAAAGATTTATTTGTTAATCAATCTTCTTTAACAGGGGAAGCACTTCCTGTAGAAAAATACGAACACTGCTACCATACAGAAAATAAGCATATCTTACCGACAAACATGAAAAAAAATTACAATCCACTCGATATGGAAAACCTTTGTTTCATGGGAACAAATATTGTAAGTGGTAGCGCAAAAGCTGTTGTCATCTCAACAAGTACCGATACGTATTTCGGCTCTTTAGCCAATAAGGTAATTGGAAAGCGTGTAGAAACAAGCTTTGATAAAGGTGTAAACAAAGTAAGCTGGCTCTTAATTACATTCATGCTTATTATGGCACCTATTGTCCTTCTCATTAATGGATTCACAAAAGGTGATTGGCAAGAAGCTTTCTTCTTCGCTATTGCCGTCGCTGTTGGCCTTACACCTGAAATGTTACCAATGATTGTAACTGCTAATTTAGCTAAAGGTGCCGTTAAAATGTCTAAACAAAAAGTAATTGTAAAACAGCTAAATTCTATTCAAAACTTAGGTGCTATGAACATTCTTTGTACAGATAAAACCGGAACTTTAACAGAAGATAAAGTTGTCCTTGTTCGTCACTTAGATCCCAAGGGAAATGAATGCAATCGCGTCTTGCAATTTGCCTATTTAAATAGTTTCTATCAAACTGGATTGAAAAATTTAATAGATAAAGCTGTTATTAAGCATACAGAGGAAAACAATACATTTAATCCATCAGCTTTTCAAAAGCTAGATGAAATTCCATTCGATTTCGCCCGCCGGCGTATGTCAGTCATCGTAAAGGATATTTCAGGTGAACATACAATGGTTTGTAAAGGTGCCGTAGAAGAAATTTTATCAATTTGTAACTACACTGAAGTGGATGAAAAAATCGTTCCACTCACCGAGGAAATACGTTCAAATGTCAAAAAAATAAGTGAGACACTAAATAGTGAAGGTATGCGGGTTATTGCTGTGGCTTATAAAAAAGATAGAAGAATAAATGATACAGAGTACGCAGTAAAAGACGAAACTGATATGATTCTCGCTGGATATATCGGCTTTTTAGATCCACCGAAACCATCTGCAGCAGCTGCAATTCAAGCATTACAAAAACATGGTGTACAAGTGAAAATTTTAACTGGCGATAACGAAATTGTTACAAGAAAGGTTTGTAAAGAAGTTGGATTAGATATCTGCGAACCAATCCTCGGTTACGAGATTGATTCTTTACCAGATAAAGCATTAGCAAAACTTGCCGAAGAAACGACTGTATTTGCGAAGCTTAATCCCATGCAAAAATCTCGTATTATACACGCATTACAAGGAAATGGATACACTGTAGGTTACATGGGAGACGGCATTAACGATGCTGTAGCATTACGTGAAGCTGATGTCGGAATATCTGTTGATACTGCTACTGATATTGCGAAAGAAGCTTCCGATATTATTCTACTCGAAAAAAGTTTAACTATATTAGAAGCAGGGATTTTAGAAGGACGTACTACATTCGGAAATATTTTAAAATATATTAAGATGACAGCTAGCTCTAACTTCGGTAATGTGTTTAGCGTGTTAGTAGCAAGTGCTTTCATTCCTTTTTTACCGATGCTTGCCATTCATCTTTTAATTCAAAACTTACTTTATGATATTTCACAACTTTCTATTCCATGGGACAAAATGGATAAAGAGTTTCTAGAAAAACCACGAAAATGGGATACTGCAAACTTACGAAACTTCATTATTTGTATCGGCCCAATTAGTTCTATATTTGATATTATCACATACGTAGTCATGTGGAATGTATTTGGTGCAAATACACCGAGCGAGCAATCATTATTCCAGTCCGGTTGGTTTGTCGTTGGGTTGTTAACACAAACTTTAATTGTTCACATGATAAGAACACAAAAGATTCCATTTATTCAAAGCACTGCATCAACACCAGTCGTTTTATTAACCGCTCTTATTATGGCAATCGGGATTTATATTCCATTCTCACCACTTGGTGCAGCCGTTGGTTTACAAGCATTGCCACTTAACTATTTCCCTTGGTTAGTAGGAATACTATTAGGCTACGCTTTTTTAACACAATTCCTGAAAAAGCTTTATATTAAAAAGTTTCATAGCTGGTTGTAAAAATAAGAATGAGTGGGTATCCCCCGCTCATTCTAAAAAACATAACACATATTATATATGGAGGTGACCATGATGGTATGGTACGACATTGTATTCAGGTTAGTTATAGCAATTATTGTAGGAGCTTGCATTGGAATGGAAAGACAATGGAGACACCGAATGGCTGGGTTACGGACAAATGCTCTCGTATCACTTGGTGCCTGTATATTTGTTTTATTATCCGTCATGCTTGATCATGATGCTAGCCCATCCCGCATTGCTGCTCAAGTCGTTAGTGGTATTGGATTTTTAGGGGGTGGCGTTATTATCCGCGATGGTTTTAGTATTAGAGGGCTAAATACAGCAGCTACTTTATGGTGTGCAGCTGCTGTCGGTACTCTTACAGGCGCCGGTTTCCTCGTTGCAGCTATATTAGGTGCAGCCGGCGTGTTACTAGCAAATATACTTCTTCGCCCAATTGCTCTTTTTATGAATAAAAAATCAAAAGAAGAATCACCAGAACAAACGAACTACTTACTTTCCCTTACTTGTTCAGAAGAAAATGAAGCACATATTCGTTTTTTACTTATGCATATGGTAAGTACAGAAGGAATCGGTTTAAAAGAGTTGTATAGTGAAGACGTAGATTCTAATCAAAAGGTGTGTATACAGGCTACATTACATTGCAAGACAAATGCGGCTATCTTAATTGAAAAAATAGTAAGTAGAATGCTATTAGAATCTGGCGTTACTGGAGCTGGATGGAAGACTTCTTTAAATTTAGAAGCGAGTTAACTAGGAAAGGTGTCATGATTTTACTACTTCATGACACCTTCTACATAAACTTATTTTCTAACTTTTGTTGAAACGACTTCTCTTGCTTACGTAGTAGTTGACTACCTCGTTGTAAAATCGGTGTTCCATACTTATCGTTAATTTGATCAATGACAGCAAGTAGTGGTTCTTTTTTCGCATCCTCTTCAAATGAAAATAAATCTAATTGTTTCACCGATTCTGTCTTCCACTCTATTTCAGTAGCTGTAACACCTAGTAAACGAACGGAATCACCATCCCAATGTTGCTTCCATAAACGGGATGCTGCTTGAAAAATATCGCGTTCTTCCCAAATTGCATTTTTCAATTGCTTACTCCGTGTTACTGTTCGCCTATCATGGTATTTAATCATAATTTGAATATTATAGCTGACAAGGGTTCGCTTTTGTAATCTTTTACTCACTGATTTTGATAACCGTTCTAACATATCAAGTAATTCTTTCTCTTCATCCATATCCTTTGAAAAAGTCATCGAGTTACCGACACTTTTATGTTGGCCCATTTGACTCGGATCCACTTCCCTATCATCCGTACCTTTTGCACGCTTTTGTAAATCAATACCGTGCTTGCCAATTTTAGCGCGAATGATATGCTCGTCTCCCTTCGCTAACTGTTCAATTGTATGTATATGAATTTCATTTAATTTTTCAGCTGTTTTTTCTCCAATCCCATGCATTGCTTCAACTGAAAGTGGCCAAATCATTTCTGGAATATCACGTTTTCGAAGTACGGTAATACCGAGAGGTTTTTTCATATCAGAAGCTGTTTTTGCTAGGAAAAGATTTGGAGCGATTCCGATACTACACGGAAGCTGCAACTCTGTTAATAGTGCTTGTTGAATCATCTTTGCTATTTCAAGAGGCGAACCAAGTGCGTAGCAATCTGTAATATCTAAATATCCTTCATCTATTGAGACTGGTTGTATCTTTTCTGTAAAACGAGAAAGGACTTGAAACATTTGAAATGAAGCTTCGCGATATAATGTGAAATTAGGACGCCTTACAACTAATTGCGGGCATAACCTTTTCGCTTCCCAAAGGGGCATCGTCGTACGTATTCCGTATTCTCTCGCCTCATAACTACATGTTATAATAATTCCTTTTCTCTCTTTTTCATTTCCAGCAACCGCTAATGGCTTTCCTTGTAATGATGGATCATGAGCAATTTCAACAGATGCGAAAAAGCAATTCATATCTACATGTAAAATAACACGACCATTTTTCGGATACATTTCTCGCATAGTACTCACTCCCTAATCAGAACGTTCGTTCTTTTATTATATCAAATTTTGCACAATAGTTATAATAATTACTTGTTCTTTTTTATAATCGATATAAATCGAAACTTTAATCAACTCTCACTAATCGGACTTTTACGGGCAGCAGGGCCCCCACCTAACTTCTTTACTTTCGCTGAATTTTGAGGTAGGGGTCTTACTGTCCGGCAAATAGCGGGATAAACTCAACTATACATTCCTTGTAGTTATATTAATCATTGCAATTAATTATTTACTACTTCCGATTTTCAATATGAATACGTTAAGGTTATTCCCTCGTCTAGTACATGTAGCAACAACGTATATACTTCCATAGTTTTTCTTATATTCGCTTATACGTCTTGTCAAAGCAATCGAATCAAAATAAAAAGCGTGTAAATCATAATTGATTTACACGCTTTTTCTATTCCATTACTTCGCTACTTCTTCAATAATTGCAACAACTAATTCTGCTGTTTTTGCTAATTCTTCAACAGGAATCTTCTCGTTTGTTGTATGAATTTCTTCATAACCAACCGCTAAGTTAACTGTTGGGATACCATGTCCTGCAATTACGTTTGCATCACTTCCGCCACCACTTTGGTGAAGAGAAGGTGTACGACCAATTTTTTCAGCTGCACGTTTTGCAACTTCTACAACGTGATCGCCATCAGCAAATTTAAATCCTGGGTACATAACGTTTACTTCAACGTCTGCATGACCGCCCATTTCTTTTGCAGTTGTTTCAAATGCTTCTTTCATTTTCGCAACTTGTGCTTCCATTTTCTCATT
The DNA here is from genome assembly GCF_056738645.1 of Bacillus sp. PK3-067. Lineage (NCBI taxonomy): Bacteria > Bacillati > Bacillota > Bacilli > Caryophanales > Bacillaceae > Bacillus > Bacillus sp. PK3-067. Next base: position 4,168,045 of record NZ_CP096490.1, read on the forward strand.
AATTAAAGAACGAGCTTCTGCAAAGATTTGTACATGATCGCAAACGATATTCGTTTGTGTACCACCTTCAAAACGTCCAATATTTGCAGTCGTTTCAGAGTCAATGCGACCAAGTGGCATCTTCGCAATTGCTTTCGCTGCGATAGTAATTGCAGATACACCTTTCTCCGGCGCTACACCAGCGTGAGCTGTTTTCCCGCGAATAATTGCGTTCACTTTCGCTTGTGTTGGAGCTGCAACAACGATTTCACCAACTTTTCCATCGCTATCTAATGCGTAGCCATATTTCGCTGTAATACGCTCACGGTCTAATGCTTTTGCACCAACAAGACCTGATTCTTCTCCGACTGTAATAATAAATTCTATTTTACCATGAGGGATATTTTTCTCTTTTAAAACACGGATTGCTTCGAACATTGATGCTAATCCAGCTTTATCATCCGCACCTAAAATTGTTGTACCATCTGATACGATATATCCATCTTTAATAGAAGGCTTAATTCCATTACCAGGAACTACTGTATCCATATGAGAAGTAAAGTAAATTGTATCAACACCATCTTTTGTTGCTGGTAAAGTACAAATTAAGTTACCTGCACCATGACCAGTTACAGCCATTGTGTCATCTTCAAATACTTCTACACCTAAATCTGTAAATTTCTTCGTTAATACTTTGCAGATTTCTGCTTCAAATTTCGTTTCAGAATCTACTTGTACTAATTCCATAAATTCATTTACTAAACGTTCTTGATTAATCATAAGACTGCGCCTCCTGCACTACCATTATGTATGTAACACTATTAATTATAACAGAATTTCGCAAAAGTTTCGAAATACAAGACAAAAAGCAGATGGTTTACATGTCTAGATAACCATCTGCTTTCTATTACTCATTTAACAATACCCAGCGCATATGATCTTCCCACACGCCATTTACCATTAACATCTTCCTAGACACGCCTTCATATTGAAAACCTATCTTCGTTACTACTTGTATAGATGCTAAATTACGCGGCATAATCGGAGCTTCTATACGATGTAACTGAAATTCCCCAAAAGCAACTTGAATTGCTTTTCTAAGCGCTTCTGTCGTATACCCTTTGTTTAACTCTGCTTTATCTAATTTATAACTGAGTACACAAGATTGATAAATGCCACGAACGATTAAATTAAATGAAATACACCCAATTATTTTCGTATCATCACCCTTTTTAAAAATCCATAGTCTGATGATTTTCCCTTCTTCGAACTCTTTTCTATCCTTTTGCAACTTTTTCTTTTGATAATCTAGCGTAAAAAAATCATCCGGTCTATACTCTTCCCAAGCTTTTAAAAATTCACGATTTCTGTCGTAATATTGAAGAACTGTTTCAGCATACGACTCATCAATTTCCCTTAAGTATAAACGATCTGTTTCGTATATTTTCATCATCGTATCTCCATTCTTCAGCTTGCCCAACTAAAAATTAACAATATACCCTTTTACTATATTCTCTATACACACTCAAATTTCCTGTTATATTTTGCAATCCCCTCCCGAATTTTGTCCTCACTCTCCCCTTGTCCATAATTTCATTTCTCGTTACAATGAAATTGTACTGATTTGCAAGGAGGTATAACGATGCATAAAAAAGCTCAAAAAGTTATGGTTTATGTGATGCTGATTTCTATGCTTGTAACAACATTACTTGCTGGCGCGAGTATGTTTTGGTAAAAAGGGCGATGTGTTCGTCCTTTTTTTACTTTTTACACATGACAAAATAAACCATCTCGACATCGAGATGGTTTATTTTATATAAAACACAATCGCTACAATACTAAAGGAAAATGACATTACAAGTGCTATTACAAAACTTGTATATTGTTTCTGCTGAAATGCTCCAATAACAAAAGTTAGATTAAGTAATGCCATACATACAATCGCTACAAGATAAGAACATATATTAAAAGTTGCCAATATGAATGTAATAACAAATAGAAATCCCATAAAAAACTGCATATACGAAAGTTTTGGATTCAAGTACATATGAGCAACCCCTTTATCTAATTTTATCTTTCTATATTCTCATTAACGCACGGTTATGTACACATGTCAAGACAACTTATTATAATAGAAAAAGCCAACCTTTTCGTTGGCTTTTTCATATGCAACGGCTCCTTTTTCTTTTGCCAATTGCTGAAATGATTTTTTCGATTTCACAATCCATACTTTCGTTCCAATTGGAATGCGATCAAACAAATATTCCACATCGTTTTTCTTCATTCTTATACACCCTTGTGAAATATACTTTCCAATTGAACTCGGTTGGTTTGTTCCATGTATTCCATATTTACTTCCATCAGTTCCTCTTGCATTAAATCCAATCCACCTTGACCCAAGTGGATTTTTTGGCGACCCACCTGGAATATCCTTCGCAATATAATACGGATCCTTCGCTTTCATTACAACATCAAAAGTTCCTTCTGGAGTTAATTCATTCGTTTTCCCTGTCGCTACTGGAAAAACCTTTTGAATCTTTCCATCGTCAATGTAAGCTAATTTATTCGTTGCTTTATTTACAATAATAAAAGGATCTCCGGCACGTGGATTATCCCCAAGAGGCCAAATCGGCGATAAAGAAAGACATAATATGATAGAGAGAAGATACGGCATAGATAATTCCTACCTTCTATATAAGTTCTTTTATATTATCCTTTCCCTTAAAGCGACTTTTAATGAGTAAATATTGTTCCATTTCATACACAAGTTGAACAAGTTTCGCACGTATCTCAAATTCTTCGCGTGTAGCTGGTAATGGCATGTCTCTAAATAATCCCCTCATTTCTTGAAGCTGCCTTAAGGAAATAACGCCAGTACTCTCAGGGCTAATAGCATTACCAATGTTTTCAACAACATCTGCAATCATATCAGCTTGTTCATATGTCCATGATAAAGAAGCTGCTAGTGGTATCATTCGCTCTAAAATTTCGAATTGTTGCATACGCATATTAAAATAACGATAGTAATAATCATCTTCTCGCATAAATGCATTCTCAAGTTTTTTAAACGATAAATCTCTTGCTTCATTTAACATATTCTCGGTTTCAATGAGTTCTGCCCCACTCCAACTACTTTCTCGATTTCGTAAATACACAACCATTTCAAACAAAATCGTTTTAAAATTGCTCTCTATTTTATCCTGATACTCTTTTAGCTTATTTTCACTACTCGGCATATACATATTTACTAATAACGCCACGCTAATCCCTATCGTTAATATAGCAATTTCATTTCCAACTATAAGCCATGTAATTTGCTTCAATGAATATAGATGCATAACAATAACTGAACTCGTGACAATGCCTTCTTGAATTTTAAGCATTACTGCAGTCGGAATAAATGTAAGTAACAATATGCTAATTGCAAGTGGTGTATAGCCGATCGTTTCAAAAATACAAAACGCGAATACCATTGATAATACACAAGCTAGAAAACGATGTAACGACACTTGAAGCGATTTGCGCTTCGTATTTTGTACACATAAAATAACTAAAATACCTGCTGAACTATAAAATTCCAACCCTAATAACTGAGCAATAAAAACTGCCGCGCCTGTCCCTATTGCTGTTTTTACTGTACGGTATCCAATTTTAAACATATCATTACTCCTATATGTATAAACGTATTTACAGCTAGTATAAAAAAAGGATGACACAATGTCATCCTTTTCTACTTATTATTCACATAACCTTTTCATATTACAATATTTTTTGTAAAAATTGTTGCGCACGTTCACTTTTCGGTGCTGCAAAAAATTCTGCTGGCGCACTATCTTCTACAAGCTTTCCTCCGTCTAAGAAAAGAACACGATCTGCCACTTCTTTTGCAAAGCCCATTTCATGTGTAACGATAGCCATCGTCATTCCTGTCGTAACTAACGATTTCATAACTTCTAACACTTCTTTCACCATCTCTGGATCTAGCGCCGATGTCGGTTCATCAAATAACATAACTTCGGGTTCCATTGCTAACGCTCTTGCAATTGCTACACGTTGCTTTTGTCCTCCCGAAAGACGATTTGGATACGTATCTTTTTTATCTACTAGTCCAACCTTTTCTAAAAGTTTCTCAGCTTTCTTTTCAGCTTCTTGCTTCGTTACCCCTTTTACATTGGTAGGAGCATACGTAATATTTTCTAATACAGTCATATGAGGAAATAAGTGAAAATGTTGAAATACCATACCGACATTTTCACGAACATGCATAACATTCGTTTTCGGATTCGTTACTTCTTCCGTTCCAATCCAAATGTGACCATCCGTTGGTGCTTCTAACATATTCATACAACGTAAAAATGTTGATTTTCCTGATCCAGAAGGTCCTATAATTGCAACTACTTCCCCTTTTTCAATCGTTGTTGTAATTCCTTTTAATACTTCGTTTTTACCAAATGATTTATGAAGGTTTTCAATTTTAATCACTTTTCTTCATTCTCCCTTCAATTGCCTTCCCGACTAATGTAAGAATAATGACTAACATATAATAAATCAGTCCAACAAAAAGTAATGGTTCAAGATATTTAAATGTCTCACCGCCTACGATGTAAGCACGACGCATTAAATCAGTCGCGCCTATTACTGTTACTACAGCCGATTCTTTCGTAAGTGTCGCAAATTCGTTCACAAGCGCTGGTAATATATTTTTTAATGCTTGAGGGAAAATAATATTTCTCATCATTTTTCCGTATGGTACCCCTAAAGCCATTGCTGCTTCTGTTTGTCCTTTATCCACCGCTTGAATACCAGCACGAATTACTTCTGACATGTATGCACCTGAATTCAAGCTAAATGCAAGTACAGCAGCTAAGAATGCTGGTATTTCATAACCAATTATTTGCGGGACACCGAAATAAATAATCATTAATTGCAATACAAGGGGTGTACCACGAAAAATTGATGTATAAAAATCTGCTGCTATATTTAATGCTCGTATTCTAGCAATTTTACAAAGTGCTAATAGCGTTCCTAAAATAAATCCTGCTAAAGCTGATACTGCTACAATTTTCAAAGTAACTTCTAAACCTTTTAGTATATATGGTATCGAAGGCGTAATCGCCGAAAAATCTAAGTTCATTCTTTTCATTCCCCTCACAGAAAAGTGAAAGGCAGCTTATTTTCCGCTGCCAAACCATTTCTTCACTAATTTATCCATTTCTCCATTTTCTTGCATTTTTTTAATTACTTTATTAAATTCAGCTGTTTTATCACTGTTTTTCGGAAGGGCAATTGCTGCTCCAACTTCTTCTGGCGCTTCTTTAATTTCAACTCCTTGTAAATCTTTCATTTTCTCTAAATAATTTTTAGCAACTGTGTCTTCTATAATTGCAGCGTCAAAACGACCAGCTTTAATTTCTTGTACGATTTCTGGTATACGGTCACGTCCCTCAACCTGGAAATCTACTTGTTTTTTAAATTCTGCTGCTTTCTCTTCTTGAATAGACCCTGTTTGTACTCCTACTTTTTTCCCTTTTAAATCCTCTACAGATTTAATGTTAGAATCCTTTTTAGAAACGATCATATTTTTCGCAACAAAATAAATATCTGTAAAATCAACATTATTTTTACGCTCTGCAGTTGGCGTCATGCCTGCCATTACGAAATCAACTTTTCCTGAACTAAGAGATGCTAATAAACCACCAAAATCCATATCTTTCACTTTCACTTCATACCCAAGTTCTTTTCCGATATATTTAGCAACATCAACATCAAAGCCGATAATTTCATCGCTCTTTGACGCATCTACATATTCATAAGGTTTATAATCTGCTGAAGTTCCCATTACGAGTACCTTTTTATTTCCTTTTGTTTCTTTCGATTCCCCATTACTACAAGCGCTGAATATACTTACAATTAAAATAAGTGCAAACGATATTGATACTAATTTCTTCATCTTTCTTCCCCCTAATGATGTATATTTAAAAGTTTAATAGAATATTTATTCGATGTTTGTATTGTATCAGCACTTTTATTTTTATGCAATATATAAAATAAAAATAAATAACAAAACAATATAAATGCTATTTTTTATGTATAAAACGATGCATAAAATAACACAACTATGCATATTCCATAAATTTTAATAATAAATAAAAAAGGCGGCACATCCACTTGATTGTGGACGTGCCGCCTTTTCTCTTATTTTTTATAGTTCTTCACAATTCTCTTCAAAATATGATTGTAGTTTCGCAATAACTTGCATCGGTTCATGACCTTCAATTTCATGACGCTCTACCATCGTTACAATTTTTCCATCTTTTAATAAAGCAAATGATGGAGAAGAAGGTGGGTACCCTTCGAAATATTCACGCGCTCTTGCTGTCGCTTCTTTATCTTGACCTGCAAACACCGTTACAAGGTGGTTAGGACGTTTATCATAATGTACGGAATGCGCAGCAGCAGGACGAGCAATACCACCTGCACAACCACATACAGAGTTTACCATTACAAGTGTTGTTCCATTTCTTTTAAACGCTTCTTCTACCGCTTCTGGCGTCGTCAATTCTGTATATCCAGCAGAGACAATCTCTTCACGCGCTTGGCGGACAACATCATTCATAAAAAAGTTAAAATTAATCACTCTTTTCCCTCCTCTAAAACTACCTATTTGTATCTTACCAGTTAATGTTTATGAAATACAAGTAAGTTTACTTGTATTTAAGTATAGAAAAGGTGTTAGAGCTCTTGCTCTAACACCTTTTCTTTAATGACCACGATGTTTTTGCTTTGTTTTTTGTACTTTCATTAAACGTCTTCTTTCTTTTTCAGCTTCTCGCTTCTCTTTAGACTGCACTTTCTTTTCTTGTTTATGCAATTCATAAGATAAACTAATCGCCTCTTGCGCCTTAGTAAAACGTTTAATATTTATTTCTTTTGCTGCTTGTCGTATGATACGCTTTATGTTTTTAGGACGCTGTTTTTCTTTAACTTCTACACCACATTTTGCAAAGTGCTGAAAATGCTCTAAAAGTGAACCATTCACAAACATAAGCACTTCTTCATCTGACGGTTCCGCCCCAAAAATATACCTCGCCCCATACAATTTCCCTTGTTCTTTACATGTAATGATTCCAACAAAAAATTGGCCATCGTGATATACTGTCAAATCCATTGACAGCCCCTCCTTTAAAAGATTAGAAATACAGGACATCCCGGAGGGGAAGGTTACTGACATGAAATCATGCGTCTGGACTACCAACCAGAACTGTGTTTTTGTATTTCTTTCACTATGATTATATCTTTTTTTCCATAATCTTCATATATTCAGCAATCATTTTTTTATGCGATCCTACAATATAGTCAGGTAGTTCTGTTACTGAAAAGAATTTAAGCTGAACTGCTTCTTCTTTATTCATAACAAAATCCCCTTCGTATTCATCTGTATAATAGGCGGTTGTTACAGATTGAAATTCATCACCGTTTGCTAATTTTGTAAAGTAGTTCGCTCCAGAAAATACATTGATTAGTCGCAAGTTCTTCACTTTTATTCCTGTCTCTTCATATACTTCACGATAAGCTGTTTCTTCTGGTGATTCACTAAGCTCCATTAGCCCGCCAGGTAGCCCCCATTTTCCGTACGGCTCTGTCCGCTGCTGCAATAAAACATATCCATTTTCATTTATAATGAGTACAACAGCACCAACTAAAATTAAAGGGCGATGACCAACTATTTTTCGTAATTCTTCTACATATCCCACCGTATCGCCTCCTTTTTCGTTGTCCACACTATTGTATCATATGTTCGAAACGACAAAATGCGTATATTTTTCATTTTTTTAACAAAATATTTATTTTATGTGATTCATCTACTGTAGCTAACATAATAGATTCCACTTCTGTACTCTCCTCTAGAAATTCTCTCGCCCAAGCTTCTGTTTTTCCTAATAATGCAAGAACATCTTTCTGTATCCTCCCATCCTTTACTAATACAAAAGAAACTGGAGATTTTTTTCCCGCCACTTTAAGATCAAGCCGCGAAACTGCTTCATATTCTGGATACCGAAATATAGAAACGACACCGTTTGCTTCCCATAATGCTAATTTAATCGTTTGAATATCGCTCACATTTCGCATACGAAGTTCCGAAAACAAATATTCCACGGTAATTCTCGCCTTTTTCAAATTGCTAAAATCAATGGAACCATTATGTATAAGAATGATAGGTGCTGGCTCTAAAAAACGTCTCCATCTATCCCATTTCAGCATTAAAACTGAGCTTATAATATGAAGTACAACGAGTATGAACGTTGTAATCATCGAGCCCAGTAACCCTACTTTTTCATCAGACAATGCGTTAGAAATATTCCCACCAAGCAATAACACTAATACAACATCTAAAAAACGAAGTTGTGCGATAGACCTTTGTCCCATCGCTTTCGCAACTAATATTAAAAATATGTATGCTATAATAGCCCGAATAACCCATTCACTACTAGAAAGATGCCGTGCTCCTTCAAAAATATGCATATGCATCACTTTGCACTCCTTACCCGTCTCAAACTGCTAACCTGTTTTAGTTTGCAACGTTTATGAGCATATATGTAAAAAAGCTGGTTCGTTTAAAAACGAACCAGCTTTTTTTACTTAACTGAAAACATATATTTTTTATACGTTTTCCGTACCGATAGTATGAGCCCCATCATAATCATATTCGAGAATAAGGAACTTCCCCCATACGATAAGAAAGGTAATGCAATACCTTTTACAGGCATTAATCCAACGATCATACCGATGTTTTGGAATATTTGAACTGTTAATATACCGATCGATCCAGCGCATAATAATGTACCAAATAAATTATCAGCGGAATAACCAATAATAATTGTTCGATATAGTAGTAATAGGAACAAGAAGACAACTAAGGCTGCTACGATAAATCCACCTTCTTCGGCAATTGTAGCGAAAATAAAGTCAGTATGCTTCTCTGGGATATAGACGCTTCCTCCCCCAAACCCTTTACCTTCCATTCCTCCACTACCTACAGCTAAAATCGATTGTTGCGTTTGATAACCTTGATCTGCATTTTCAAATGGATTTAACCAACCTACAATACGCGACTGTTGGTGAGGTTTTAGTAAAGTAACTAAATTATTATAGAAAAAATCTTGATACTTAAAGAAAATAAATATTAAAGCAGATAATATGGTCAACGGAATAACTGTACATAATGCTATCAATTTCTTTTGAATACCTGACATAAATAAAATACATGCAATAGCAGCAGCATATAAGAACACCATACCTGTATCAGGTTGACTATATACAACCGCCATAGGTGGAAGTGACACTAGCATAATTTTACCTACTAGCTTTAAATCTGTTTGGAATGTCCTTGCCATATACTGTGCATTATGTTTTACTGCTATACTCGCTACTACAAGTAGCAATGCAATTTTGAAAAACTCAGACGGCTGAATTTGTCCAAATACTGGGAAAACAAACCATCTTTTTGCACCTAATTTTTCAGGTGTAAAACCTGATGGTGGTAATACTTTCAAAAGAATAAGTGAAGCAAACCCAGCAATATAAAGCGGCCAAGATAATTTTTGTAACTGATCTAAATCAATGCTTGCAACAAGAAGTAACAATACAACCCCAATTATGTAGTTAACACCTTGTTTCATAGCAAAGTTTGCAGCTCCATACTGTCCCGTTTGCTGACTGCTATATATAGCAGCTATACTCGTCACACATAGTGCACACAAAATTAAAATTAATTTTACATCTAAACTTTTTAGAAACTCGGTACTTCTTTTCATGACATCCTCCTGAAACATTGTTACGGCAAAAATAAAAAACCAGGAGTCAACATTCTTCATGTTTTGACGACTGATTACACATTATCTATAAAACACTTATATAGAATAACTCTCTTTTTCATACAATACAATATATTATACTACAGTTTCATCAGTAAGATTTGCCAAAAAAATTATTCTTTTCTTATTTTATATCCATATACCATATATCAGCAATGTATTTTCGTAAATTCCTAATACATAATCGTTTATTGTAAGATTACTGGGAAAGATATTTATACATAATAGTAGGATGTAGATGAAGAAATAAGATAATAAAAAGCTCGCATAAGCGAGCTTTTTATTAATATACAGATGTATTATTTTCTGACATGTTTTCTAAAATTTCTTTAACACGGCCTAAGAACTTACCACAAATTAAACCATCAAGTACTCGGTGATCAAGTGATAAACATAAGTTAACCATGTCACGAGCACCGAACATACCATTATCCATAATTACTGGGCGCTTTACAATTGATTCAACTTGTAAAATAGCCGCTTGTGGGTAATTAATAATACCCATAGATTGAACAGAACCGAATGATCCTGTGTTATTAATTGTAAATGTTCCACCTTGCATTTCGTCTGCTTTTAACGATTTCGTACGTACTTTTCCTGCAAGTTCTGTAATTTCACGAGCGATACCTTTAATTGTTTTCTCGTCCGCTTGCTTAATTACTGGTACAAATAGTTCTTCCTCTGTTGCAACAGCGATAGAAAGGTTAATATCTTTCTTCTGAACAATTTTATCGCCAGCCCACATTGAATTAATTTGAGGATACTCTTTTAACGCTTGTGCTACTGCTTTTACGAAGAAAGCAAAGAACGTTAAGTTAAAGCCTTCACGCTTCTTAAAGTCACCTTTAATTGAGTTACGGTATGACACAAGGTTTGTCACATCTACTTCAATCATCATCCAAGCATGTGGTGCTTCATGTTTACTACGTAACATGTTTGCTGCGATTGCTTTACGCACACCTGTTACTGGAATTTCGATATCTCCAGGCATTGTAGGTACAGAAACTGGTTTCGCAGCTTCTACTTTTTGCGCTACTGGTGCTGCTTTTGGTGCTTCTGGGCGAGCTTCTACTACTGCCGCTACAGCTTCCTCTTTCTTCGCTGCACCTGCTTGCGGAATATTTCCAGATTCCACTAGCTTTAAAATATCTTTACGAGTGATACGGCCGTTTGCTCCCGTACCTTCTACTAGATCTAAATCAACGTTATGCTCACCCGCAAGTTTTAACACAGCTGGTGAAAAACGTGGTTTTCCATCAGTTGGTTGTTTTACTTTCGGTGCTTTTTCAGACGTAGCTACTTCTGCCTTTGGTTCTTCTTTCGTTTTTTCTTCAACAGCTGTTGCTGCTACTTCATCTGCGCCTTCTACTTGAATCACACAAACTACTTCACCTACAGCTAACGTATCACCTTCACCAGCGATTAACTCTTTTACAATCCCCGTGAAAGAAGATGGTACTTCAGCATTTACTTTATCAGTCATTACTTCTGCAAGCGGATCATACTTGTTTACGTGATCGCCAACATTAACGAGCCATTTACTAATTGTGCCCTCTGTAACGCTCTCCCCGAGCTGAGGCATTGTAATATTTTCTACAGCCATGTATAGTCCCCCCGATTAAAATTCCGCAAGTTCACGCATTGCTTTTTCAACTTTATCTGGATTTACCATAAAGAATTTTTCCATTGTTGGTGCATATGGCATTGCTGGAACGTCTGGACCTGCAAGACGTGCGATTGGCGCATCTAAATCAAATAGACAGTTTTCAGCAATAATTGCTGCCACTTCACTCATAATGCTTCCTTCTTTATTGTCTTCTGTTACAAGAAGAACTTTACCTGTTTTAGAAGCTGCTTCAATGATTGCTTCTTTATCTAATGGATATACAGTACGTAAATCAAGAATGTGTGCAGAGATGCCATCTTGTGCTAACTTTTCAGCCGCTTGAAGAGCAAAATGAACACATAATCCGTACGTGATAACTGTAATATCATCACCTTCACGTTTTACATCTGCTTTTCCGATTGGTAATACGTAGTCATCCTCCGGCACTTCACCTTTAATTAAACGATATGCACGTTTATGTTCGAAGAATAATACTGGATCTTCATCACGAATGGCTGCTTTTAATAAGCCTTTTGCATCATATGGTGTAGAAGGGATAACGATTTTTAAACCTGGTTGGTTTGCAAACATCGCTTCTACAGATTGTGAATGATACAATGCACCGTGAACACCCCCGCCAAATGGTGCACGAATTGTAACTGGACAAGTCCAATCATTATTAGAACGATAACGAATTTTTGCTGCCTCAGAAACAATTTGGTTTACTGCTGGCATGATGAAATCAGCAAACTGCATTTCAGCGATTGGACGCATACCATACATTGCCGCACCAATTGCTACCCCAGCAATTGCAGATTCTGCAAGCGGTGCATCAAGCGCACGATCTTCACCAAATTGATCATACAAACCGTGTGTCGCTTTAAACACGCCACCTTTTTTACCAACATCTTCTCCTAAAACGAATACTTTCTCATCGCGTTCCATTTCTTCGCGCATTGCTAATGTAATAGCATCAATATAAGACATTACAGCCATGAAACGTTCCCCCCTATTCTGCGTATACGTGCTTCAATGCATCTTCAGGTGCTGCATACGGAGCATTTTCTGCATATTCTGTTGCTTCATTTACGATATGCATAATTTCGTCTAACATTTGTTTTTCCGATTCCTCAGTTAATACACCAGCTTCTTTTAAATAAGCCGCGAATGTTATAATTGAATCTTTTTTCTTTGCTTCTTCTACTTCTTCTTTATCACGATAAACACGATCATCATCGTCACTAGAATGTGCTGTTAAACGATATGATACTGTTTCAATTAAAGTTGGGCCTTCACCACGACGACCGCGATCTGCTGCTTCTTTTACAGCTTTATATACTGCAAGCGGATCGTTTCCGTCTATTGTATATCCAGGCATACCGTAACCAATCGCACGATCTGATACGTTTTTACATGCTAATTGTTTTTCAACTGGAATAGAGATTGCATATTTGTTATTTTCACACATAAAAATAACAGGTAGTTTGTGTACACCAGCAAAGTTTGCCCCTTCATGGAAGTCACCTTGGTTTGAAGAACCTTCTCCAAATGTAACGAACGTTACTAAATCTTTCTTCTCCATTTTTCCAGCTAATGCAATACCAACTGCATGTGGTACTTGCGTTGTTACTGGAGATGAACCTGTAACAATACGATTTTTCTTTTGACCGAAGTGACCAGGCATTTGACGACCACCAGAGTTTGGATCTCCAGCTTTCGCGAAAGCAGACAACATAAGCTCTTTAGCTGTCATACCAAATGCTAGTACAACACCCATATCACGGTAGTATGGTAATGCATAATCTTTCTCTCTATCAAGAGCGAACGCCGCTCCAACTTGTGCAGCCTCTTGTCCTTGACAAGAAATTACGAATGGAATTTTACCAGCACGGTTTAATAACCACATACGTTCGTCGATTTTACGTGCAAGTAACATCGTACGGAACATTTCTAATACTTGCTCATCACTTAAGCCAAGCTCTTCATGGCGCTTTTCTTTTACTTCTGCCATTTTTCATAACCTCCTAAATCCACATTTTTATGCGTGTAACGCTCTTCCATCTACAGCAAGTGCTGCTTCACCAATCGCCTCAGATAATGATGGATGCGGATGAATTGTATGTGCTACTTCCCAAGGTGTTGCATCAAGTACTCTTGCAAGACCCGCTTCAGAAATCATATCTGTTACATGCGGTCCAATCATATGAACACCAAGAATGTCATTTGTCTCTTCATCAACTACAAGTTTTACGAAACCATCTGATTCTCCGTATACAAGTGCTTTTCCGATTGCGCGGAATGAGAACTTACCTACTTTTAACTTATAGCCTTTTTCTTTCGCTTCTTGTTCTGTTAAACCGACAGAAGCAACTTCCGGACTGCTATATACGCATTTTGATACCATAGAGTAATCGATTGGTGTAACTTCTTTCCCTGCAATATGTTCTACTGCAGCAATTCCTTCGTGAGAAGCAACGTGAGCGAGTTGCAGGCCACCGATTACATCTCCAATTGCGTAAATATGCGATTCTTTCGTTTGATAAAACTCATTTGTTTGAATGTATCCTTTTTCCACAACGATATCTGTATTCTCTAAGCCAATATTTTGCGTATTCGCTTGTCTTCCTACAGATACAAGCATTTTTTCTGCTTTAAATTCTTTATTTTCACCGTTGTGTTCAGCTTGGATTGTTACTCCATTATCTTTTACCAATGTTTCTGGTAATACTTTTGCACCAGTTACCACTTTAATACCTTTTTTCTTGAATAGACGTTGCATTTCTTTTGAAACGTCTTGATCTTCTAGTGGTAATATCGTTTTCGCATACTCTAATACTGTAACTTCTACACCGAAGTCAGCAAGCATAGATGCCCACTCAATACCGATTACACCGCCACCAACGATAATAATCGAACTAGGAAGCGTTTCCATTTTTAGAGCATGATCTGAAGACATTACGTACTCTCCGTCTAATTCTAAACCTGGTAATGAATTTGGACGAGAACCTGTTGCAATAAGTACATTTTTTGGAATTAACATTTCATTCTCTTCTCCACTTGCAAGTTCAACTGAAATTGTCCCTGGCATCGGAGAGAAAATAGATGGGCCAAGAATACGGCCAATACCTTCAAACACATCAATTTTACCTTGTTTCATTAAATGTTGAACGCCTTTATGAAGCTGCGTTACTATCTTCTCTTTACGCTCTTGTACTTTCGCAAAGTTTAGTTCTACATTGCTTGCAATAACTCCGAACTCTTCGCTTTTTTTAGCAGTTGCATATACTTCCGCACTACGTAAAAGAGCTTTACTAGGAATACATCCTTTGTGTAAACAAGTACCACCAAGATTTTCTTTTTCGACTAGTGCAGTTTTTAACCCTAGTTGTGATGCACGAATTGCAGCAACATATCCACCAGTACCGCCGCCAACGATGACTAAATCATATTCTTTTGCCATTATCTCAACCCCTAGCTACCGTTTCTTTTTCACGTACAACGTATTCTTTTGGAGCTTCTTCTTCACGTAATACACGAAGTGCTCCTTCTGCTAACGCTTCTAACTCATCTTCGCCTGGATGTACGATAACATCTGCAATCCAGTCCACTCGCTCTTTTATTTCATCGACAAGAATTTTACTGTATGCCAGTCCACCAGTTAATACGATTGCATCGATTTTCCCGTGAAGTACAGCGCTAGCTCCGCCAATCTCTTTTGCAACTTGATATGCCATTGCTTTATAAATAAGAGTTGCTTCAGGATCACCTTTTTCAACCATTTGCTCTACTTTAATCGCATCATTTGTACCGATTAAACTTACAAGTCCACCTTGTCCGACAAGTTTTTTAATCATTTCATCACGGTAATACTCACCAGAGAAACACATTTCTACTAGTTGCCCTACTGGTACTGTACCAGCGCGCTCTGGACTAAATGGTCCTTCTCCGTTTAAACCGTTATTCACATCGATTACTCTTCCTTTTTTATGAGCACCAACTGTAATACCGCCACCCATATGTGTAACTAATAAATTTAAATCCTCGTATTTGTGATTTAACTGTTCAGCTACTTTACGAGCAACTGCTTTTTGATTTAATGCATGGAAGATACTTTTGCGTTCCATACCAGCAATGCCACTTATACGAGCAACCGGCTCCATCTCATCTACAACGACAGGATCTACAATGAATGCAGGAATGTTTAATCCAGAAGCAATTTCATATGCTAAAATGCCTCCAAGGTTTGAAGCGTGATGACCGCTAAAGCCATTTTTCAAATCTTCTAACATCGCATCGTTTACTGCATACGTACCGCCTTCGATTGGACGAAGTAATCCACCACGCCCACAAACAGCGTTTAATTTTGAAATGTTAATACCATGAGAATGTAGAACTTCTAAAATCGTTTCTTTTCGAAACTCATATTGGTCGATAATTCTCTTATATTTTCCAATCTGTTCTACGTCATGACGAATCGTTTCTTCTAGAACGGGTCTTTCATTATCAAAAACACCAATTTTTGTGGATGTACTACCTGGGTTAATAACAAGAATTCGATTTACAGACAATGTTGCTACCTCCACTAATAAATTCAAAAGGAAGTGGAAACCTCATAAGAGGTAACCACACCTTTTGTAAAAGTTATATATGAATGATTAGCGACGGCTAATAATATCGTGACCGTTGCGTAAGTAAGTGCTACGAGAATTCTTCAAGCTTGCAATGCGCTCTTCAGCTAGACGATCTGCCGCTACATAAGTTGCTATGCCATCGCGTTTTGAAATTTCGATTACTTTTGCAATCGTGTCATAAATAGACTCAACACGTTTTAGTGCACGTTCTCTATTGTATCCATATAATTCGTCTGCTACGTTAATTACGCCACCTGCATTAATTACATAATCTGGTGCGTATACAATACCCATTTCATGAATGATGTCACCATGACGATCTTCTTTTAATTGGTTATTTGCAGAACCTGCGATTACTTTTGCTTTAAGTTGTGGAATAGTTTCATCATTAACTGTTGCGCCTAGTGCACATGGTGCGTAAATATCGCATTCAACACCGTAAATTTCATTTGGTTCAACTGCTGATGCACCGAATTCTTCTACAGCACGTTGTACAGCTTCTTTATTAATATCTGTAACGATTAATTTTGCTCCTTCAGCGTGTAAATGTTTGCATAGGTGATATGCTACGTTACCAACGCCTTGAACAGCAATTACTTTTCCTTCTAAATTGTCAGTACCGAAAGCTTCTTTTGCAGCTGCTTTCATACCACGGTAAACACCGTATGCAGTTACCGGAGATGGGTTACCAGAAGAACCGAATGATGGTGAGATACCTGTTACAAAGTCAGTTTCTTCATGGATAATATCCATATCATCTACTGTTGTACCAACATCTTCAGCTGTAATGTAACGTCCGTTTAGTCCTTGGATATAACGTCCTAGTGCACGGAACATTGCTTCGCTCTTATCTTTACGAGGATCACCGATAATTACTGTTTTCGCACCACCTAAGTTTAAACCAGCTGCTGCGTTTTTGTATGTCATCCCTTTTGCAAGACGCAATGCATCTTCAATCGCCGCTTCTTCAGAATCATATGTCCACATTCTTGTTCCACCAAGAGCCGGTCCAAGTGTTGTATCATGAATTGCAATAATTGCTTTTAAACCAGATTCTTTATCTTGACAAAATACTACTTGCTCATAATCATATTTTTCTAAGTATTCGAAGATTTCTAATGTCATTGTCGTTTCCCCCTAATGTTTTACCCTTTTTGGTTTATTTTGAAGCAGTCGCAACTGCCAATGCTAATGAATATACTTTTGTTTCTGCTGAATCAGCACGAGATGTTAAAACAATCGGTGCTTTTGCGCCAGCAATCATTGCTCCTACTTTTGCATCCGCAAAGTATACGAGTGATTTATATAGCACATTTCCAGCTTCAATCGTTGGGACGAGTAAAATATCTGCCTTACCTGCTACATCACTTACTATGCCTTTATGCTCTGCTGCAATTTGTGATACTGCATTATCTAAAGCAAGTGGTCCATCAACGATACAATCTTTAATTTGTCCGCGGCGATTCATTTGTGTTAACATCGCTGCATCAATTGTCGCCTGCATCGCTGGATTCACAACTTCTACTGCTGCAATTGGTGCCACTTTTGGCAAGTCGATTCCTATTGCCCGGGCAACTTCTACAGTATTTTGTATAATAGCAGCTTTTTGTGTTACATCAGGTGCGATGTTCATCGCTGCATCTGTAACGAAAATAAGACGATCGTAATTTGGAACTTCAAATGCTGCTACATGTGAAAGTACGCTACCTTTACGTAGGCCCCACTCTTTGTTTAACACAGCCTTCAAAATATTCGCTGTTGGGATGTTCCCCTTCATAAGCACGTCTGCTTCACCATTTCTCACAGCTTTAACAGAAAGTTCTGCAGCCTCTGCACTAGACATTGCTGCAATCACTTCAACATGTTCTGAAGTTTGTAAACCATGTTCTTGTAGCATCCCCATTATTTTTTCTTGATTTCCATATAGACGAAATTGAGCTAACTGTAATTTAATTGCTTTCGCTACAGCTTCAATTACTTCATGATCTTCAGCTACTGCTACAGCTACAGTTTTTTTAGGCTGCCCTGCTGCTTGATCAATTAAGTATTCTAACTTCATATTTTGTAATCAACCCTTTCCGTCGTCCCTCGTCTATTTATAAAGCAAATACCGTGCCAACTTTTAAAAGTGGTCTTACCAATAATGAAAACGCATTCAAAATGCAGTAAAATCAATACTTTGGAAAATAACAAAAGATTCTGTCTTATTTTGTCGCTTTTTGTATACCATGCAATAAATTGCACGATACGCAATTTATTGCATGCTATTTTTTGCATGGTCATACTTTTCTAGCTTGTAATATAAATTTCGAACGGAAATTCCTAACGCTTTTGCAGTTTGCGTTTTATTCCCATCAAATCTCTCCAAATATTCATGAATAATATTCCCTTCAAACTCTGTCACTAAATGTTCAAGTGGCTTTTCTTCTAATTCAGGTAATAAATGAGATTGCTTTGACTCCACCTGCTCTTCGTTATGTAATGGCGGTAAATGGTGTACATCAATATAGGTCTCGTTATAATTCATAAAGATAATAGCTCTTCCCAGAATATTTTCAAGTTCCCTCACATTCCCTGGCCATTCGTATGATTGTAAATATAAAATGGCTGAATCAGTGAGCCCTTCTACATTACGACCGTAATCTTGATTAATTTTTTGAATCAATCTGTCCGCAATTGTCGGTATATCTCCTTTACGTTGACGAAGAGATGGAATTTGAATTGGGATTTTATTTAATCGATAATATAAATCCTCCCTAAACTTCCCTTCTAGAATAGCCTTTTCTAAATTCACATGCGTCGCTGCAATTACTCGAACATTAATAGGTATCGCTTTCGTTCCACCAACTTTTACAATTTCTTTTTCCTGCAGTACACGAAGGAGTTTCGCTTGTGTATTTGCAGATAACTCCCCTATTTCATCTAAAAAAATACTACCGTTATTTGCTTCCTCAAAGAACCCACGTTTCCCGCCTCTTTTCGCTCCAGAAAACGCCCCTTCCTCATAACCAAATAATTCACTTTCTAACAACGTCTCCGAAATGGCCGCACAGTTTACACGGACGAACTTATTGTATTTTCGATTACTTCCATTATGGATTGCATGTGCAAACAATTCTTTACCAGTCCCAGATTCACCGCGTAACAGCACTGTTGCTGGTGTATTTGCTCCTAGCTTCGCCTGTTCGATAGCTGCCGTTGTTTCATCTGAATTCCCGACAATATC
Source organism: Bacillus sp. PK3-067 (assembly GCF_056738645.1). Taxonomy (NCBI): domain Bacteria; kingdom Bacillati; phylum Bacillota; class Bacilli; order Caryophanales; family Bacillaceae; genus Bacillus; species Bacillus sp. PK3-067. The sequence continues at coordinate 4,187,362 of NZ_CP096490.1, forward strand.
ATCAAATGAATATTTCGCTTCTAATGTGCGAATAATTTGCCTTGCTCTATTCAATTCATTTGTTAACTTTTGAATTTCCGACACGTCACGGATAACGCCGACGCTTCCTTTCAATATTCCATCCACAATGACTGGTGCCACGTTTACAATTACATCGCGCTTTTTTTGCCCAATCTTCATATGTATTCCGCGCACCGCACGACGCGTTCGAAGTACTTTCATATGCATACTTTCGCCTTCTACAATATCAGTTGTAGCAGGCTTCCCAATAATATCTTCTTCTGTTAAACCCGTTAATTTCGTATATGCCGGGTTAATGACTAAACCTCTTCCTTTTTCATCCACAACCGAAATTGCTTCTTCAGATGAGTTAATAATTGCCTCTAATAGTGTTTGAATCTCCTTTAAATCTGTAACTTCTTCCGCTAAATCTACAACTTCTGTTATATCTTTAAAAATTGCAAATGCCCCTTGTACCTCTCCGCCCTCTTTTAATATCGGTATACGCGTTGTAATAATTTTCTTTCCATTCTCTAATGTTAGTTCATAATTTACTTCTATTTGTTTCGTACGTATAATGCGAAGTAATTTACTAGTTGGAATGACTTCTAAAATATATTTTCCTATCGCCTCTTCTTTTTTATATCCGATAATACGCTCTGCACTTTTATTAAAAAGACGAACTTGTCCCTCTCGATCAATTACGATCATGCCGTCATGTGTAGAATTTAAAATTAATTCTCCTTGTTGCGTTTGTTCCTCTAATCGCCCAATCAGCCCTTCCTTCTCATGCGCTAATCCTGTAACAATTTTTGCGATATCACCTGGTATAAGAAGAGTGTCTTTTTTCTTTTTTTCCAATAAAACCTTATGCACATCATCTTCACCTGTCATATCAAATATTACATCGATATGCATAGAAAGAAATGGAGTTACACTTTCTCCAATTGCAATCCCGTATTCCTTAGCAATTTGTAGTCCTTTTGCCAACGGATTTATATCAATAATCCCTATAATTTGAAATATATTCGAACTTTGTAACAGATTCAGCAGTGCGCTCCCGCCTTCACCTGCACCAACAATTAATACTTTTTGTTTCATATATCCCACTTCCTCTCGAAGTAACTCTGCAAATTTTTTCACACCTTTATCTTACTCGTTCAGCACCCTCTTGACAAACCCCCTTTCCTTATAACATCATTAAAATATACGAAATAATCTGAAAAGGAGCGTTATGTATGCAGCGTTACGTTGCTCTACTATTAGCACTCATCCCTATTTCATTAGCTGTGTTTGGTATAAAGTTAATGAGAGATACTGTATTCGGGATTCTATTTCCACCAATCTCTATACTGTGGTTACAATTTTTAATCGGCGCTCTCTGCTTCGGGCTCGGGTTTTATATCTTCGGTGGCTTCGTCTTGCACCGAGACCGTAAACGAAATAAAGTACAAGCTCGCTTTAGAAGATAGGAATGCCCCACTATTTATAAATAAAAAAATGAGACCGTTACACGCGGTCTCATTTTTTTATTGGCATTAACGTTCTGGCCGTTTCAGGGTAATCAGTAATAATCGCCGATATATTCATATCAAAATATTTACGCATAAGCGTTTCTTCATTAATTGTATAAGGGCGAACCTCTACACCACTTTCCATCGTTAGTTCGGCAATAGCATCTTGAAGGTAACGATAATTCGGATGTACTGCTGTAGCCCCCATTTTTTTCGCGTATGCCCACGGACTATGCAAACCTTCGCGATATAAAATTGCTGTTTGAATATCAGGAGCCATCATATGGCACCGTTTCATACTGTAGTGATTAAACGAAGAAAATATAACACGATCCTCTAGACTAAATTTCCGTACAAGCGTTATAACTTCTTCCTCTAAACCTCTGTATGGAATTTTATTATTTTTAAGTTCAATATTAAGTAGCAAACTCGTTTGTGCAAGCCATTCTAATACCTCTTCTAAAAGTGGTATTTTACAAAAACCTACTTTATCACCAAATTTATAACTTGCATCTAACTTGCATAAGTCCTCATATACATAATTCCGAACCGCACCTTTTCCATTTGTTGTCCGGTCCACCGTTTCATCATGAATGACGACAACTTTTCCGTCTTTCGTTAATTGAACATCAAGTTCAATTCCATCCGCTCTAAAAGACTCAGCCGCTTCAAATGAAATCATTGTATTTTCTGGGTACGTTCCAGCCGCACCACGATGTGCAAATATAAGAGTCATCCTCACTCCCCCAATCTTATGCTATACTATACGAAAAAGGAGGTACTTCTATGAGACCATTACAAATCTCTCCAGATACTGCAGTCCGCTTATCAAAAGCACTAGGTGTTCCACTTGAACAACTCATGCATATGCCGCAGCACATTTTAATTCAAAAGCTAGTTGAATTAGAAAAACAAAATAAAGACGAAGAATAATACAGTCCTGTTTTGCAGGACTTTTTATTATTTTCTATTATATCACGGATGCCTTTCCTACTAAAATCCTTTAACAGATGTACTACGATGTGATTTAGCCGTTCCTTCATCATTTAATAATGAATCACATCTTTTCTTTTTTGTTACACGTCATAAAGAAAGCAGACCATTTATTTATAAGTCCCATTACGTCCTTAAAACACGATAATAAAAAAACTAGAGAAGTCCTTTATATTATTTTTTATTGAACGTGCGGAGCATCCCCTGATTCGTATAGTTCTTTCGCTTTTTCCTCCCCGAATGTAGTTAAAATATAATGTTGCTCTTCTAACGCATCCATTGCTCTAGTTACTTTACAAACGCTATCTTCTTGAGCATCCGAGAAATAATTGTGATCTTCTACAATTTTACTAAAATCTTTTTTCGCCCATCTATCAGCAATTGCTAAAAGTTCATTTTTCTTCGTAAAGCTACTCTTATTTATAATTTCTTTTAATTTTTTAGCATTACTTTGAATCATTGGGATAGAGCCCGATTTTCGTTCTGCCACCACTTTTTGATGAGTCATGCGATGCATCGCTGTAATGACTTCGCTTTCAGTAGAATTTTCAGTAACATACACATCAACAAAGACCCCATCCACCTCTCTACCTACTATTGTTTGGTCTTCTTTTTTATCTATTTGAGCGCTCACTTCTTTATCTACTGGATTATCTGCAAGTTCTAACATTCCAAATGTAACTGCAATAGCAAGAACTCCCATAGCTGCTACTATTCCTAGCCAAGTTGAAATTTTATTTTCCATTCCCCTTCTCCCTATCTATATCTATTTTATTGCCTTATAAAAAACTCACTTACATGTAATATTACTAAAAATAGGTTTTATTTCCCATGATATCAAATAATCTCTTTTTCTCAACAAAATAAAAAGACCAACGAATTATAACATTCATTGGTCTTTCATTAAAAAGTTTATTGGCTTTAAAATTAACATCGAGCATAGCGTTCCAGCATACATCGGTTTTACTAAAACGAAAACCCATTGCTACTTCTACTCTCAGCTAGCTTTATGTTCAAGTCTCAGCTTATCCGCAACCATTGCGATAAACTCAGAGTTCGTAGGTTTTGCTTTTGACATGGATACTGTATAACCGAATAAGGACGAAATAGAATCAATATTCCCACGGCTCCAAGCTACTTCAATCGCGTGACGAATTGCGCGCTCCACACGGCTTGCTGTTGTATTATATTTCTTTGCGATATCTGGATACAATACTTTCGTAATCGATCCTAATAATTCGATATCGTTGTATACCATGGAGATTGCTTCTCGTAAATACATATATCCTTTAATATGAGCGGGTACACCAATTTCATGAATGATACTCGTAATACTCGCATCTAAGTTTTTCGGTTTTCCATCTACTGTTGTTGCTGATCGGAATGATGGTAGTGGACGTTTAATCATAGCGTTTGCTTTACCACTCACTTGACGAATATGACTCGTTAAATTCTCCATATCAAATGGTTTTAATATGAAATATGAGGCACCTAAGTCAACTGCTTTTTTCGTCACATCTTCTTGGCCAAATGCTGTCAACATAATTACGCTAGGCTGTTTTAACCTTTCAATATGTCGCATTTTCTCCAATACAGCTAAACCATCTAAGTGTGGCATAATAATGTCTAAAACGAGTACATCAGGTTGCTTATCTGTTAATAAGTTTAAACACTCTTGACCATTATAAGCAGTACCGATTACTTCCATATCATCTTGAGCGGCTACATAGCTCTCTAACATTGATACTAGTTCTTTATTATCATCCACAAGACATACTTTAATTTTCTCCACAGCTTTTCCTCCCTTACCGAATCGATTCTCCGACATGTGTATCCTTCTAGGCTACATGAATTGTTCGACAATTGTGTGAAAATTCCCTTTTAAAGTTTCTTACTTTCCGATAAAATCACAAAAAAATATGTTTATCGTTCATTTATTCCCTTTCGCAACACATTCCATCATAGAAATACAACGAAACGTTCAACCCTTTCCTTTTATTTTACAACAAAAAACACCTCTTGCGGAGCTTTTACAAAATTTCAACGAATTTTTCAACAGAAAAAGCGAGCTAATAATATATATTAGCTCGCTTTTTTCTCTTGATCATAAATATTAATTCCAGCTTGATGTAACATCCATTCAATATGAACACCATATCCTGATGTTGGATCATTTACAAATACATGTGTAACAGCACCAATTACTTTTCCATTTTGTACAATTGGACTTCCGCTCATTCCTTGTACGATACCGCCCGTTTTCGCTAATAGACGTTTATCTGTTACTTTTATTACCATACCCTTTGTGGCTGGGAATTTTTGCTGCACTGTACTAACGACTTCAATATCAAACGCTTCTACTTTATCTTGATCAATAACTGTTAATATTTTTGCCGGTCCTTCTTTTACTTGATGAGATAATGCGATAGGCATTGCTTTATCCATTATACCGTTTTTCATATTCGTATTTAATTTTCCAAAAATACCATATGGACTATTAATTGTAATATTGCCAATCACTTCACGGTCTGGTGAGAATCTTGCTAATTTCTCCCCTGGATTCCCATGACTACCTCTTTCAATTGATGTAACTGTCGAGCGCATAATTTGTCCATCTTCGACTTGAATCGGCTTTTTCGTATCATTATCAGAAATAACATGACCAAGTGCCCCATATTTCATAGAATCTGGATGAACAAATGTCATCGTTCCAATTCCAGCTGCCGAATCACGGATATACAAGCCAATTCGATAAGACGATTCACCGTTGTCTTTTTGTGGAGTTAGCTTCGTACGAATATATTTTCCATCTCTTAACAATACAAGATTAAGCGGTTCACCTGTTTCTCCACTATTATGAATAAACGGTGCTACATCACTCATTCTTTCAATTGTTTTACCATTAATTTCAGTAATCATATCTCCAATTTGTACACCTGCTGTTTCACCAGGAGATATTTTACCTTTTTCAGTTTGAATTAAATGATGGCCTACAACAAGTACACCTTTTGTATTTAATTTCACACCAATTGATTGTCCACCTGGAATCACTTTAAAATCTTTTAACACTTTCACATTTACTTTTTTTACTGGAAAACCAGCAAGCTGAAATACCATATCAGCTTCACCATTTTGATGAGAATTTACCATAAGTCCTTGTTTTTGTTCATTCGAACTCACTGTAAATACATGACGATTTGTGGATGAAGCTTTGAAAACTGGTAATGATGATATTTCTGATTGTTGTCCTTCAAAAACAACAAGTTGTTTCGGTGATGAAATAAACGTTCGAAGCGGTTTAAAACATCCAATAAAAACTAAAGAAACAAGGAGACAAAGACCTATTATTTTTCGAAATTTTTCTAATTTCAACTTGTTCACTCTCCTCGCTCCTACCCCACATTCAGCCTCTTGGCTTCACTTTTTAATCTCTCCTTGCAGTGCTTTATTTATAACCGGAAGAATTAAGAAATCGTCATTTGAGAAAAAAAGCTATCCATTACTGGATAGCCTCTGCTGTCTGTTTAAAATGATGCGCTTGCGTAAGTAATTCTTTCGCATGCTCTGTCGTTAAATCTGTGATTTCCACACCAGAAATCATTCGAGCTATTTCTGTTACTTTATCCTCCATAGTTAAAACAGTAACCGATGTAATTGTCCGATCATTCGCTACTTGTTTTCGAATAAATAAATGTGAATCTGCCATTGAAGCTACTTGAGGTAAGTGCGTAATACAAAGTACTTGCGAGTTTACTGATACTCGATAAATTTTTTCCGCAATAGCCTGTGCGACCCGGCCACTTACACCCGTATCCACTTCATCAAAAATAACAGATGCAACCCCTTGATGCTTAGAAAAAATGCTTTTTAAAGCTAAAATGATACGAGATAACTCTCCGCCAGATGCAACCTTTGAAAGTGGTTTTAGCGGCTCTCCTGGGTTCGTTGAAATATAAAATTCCACATGATCGTAACCATCCGCCGTAAGTCTTACCGGCGCACCTTCCACAAGGGGCTCTTCTACATTTCCTTCTCTCTTCATAATTCTCACTTCAAATTTCGTTTTTTCCATATATAATTCTTTTAATTCCTGATGAATTGCATTTGTAAGGTGTTCTGCAAGCTCATGACGCATATTACTTAACAACGTTGCTTCTTTCAGAATAACACTTTCTAATTCCTTCAACTGTTTCTTCGTCGTTTCAATATGAACGTCTTTATTTTCAATCGTAAAAATTTCCTGTTCAATTTTATCAGCATACGCTAAAATCTCTTCTACAGTATTTCCATATTTTCTCTTTAGCATACGAATTTCATTCAAACGTGTTTCGATTTCATCTAAACGATTTGGATCATATTCCATCATATCGAGCTTTTCTCTCAGTTGATAGGCAACCTCTTCTAATAAGTAATAGCTATTTGCAATTGAATCATGATTCTCCTGATACACTTCATCTAAATGTGTAATACTTTCCATTTGCCCCATTGCACTTCTTACATTATCTAACCCTTGTCCGTCGGCACTTAACGAACGATATGCATCACCTAACGCTTTATAAATCTTTTCAAAATTAGAAATTTGCAATCGTTCCTCAGTTAATTCATTTTCTTCATCCATCTTTAAATCCGCCTTGCGAATTTCTTCATGCTGAAATTGAATTAAATCTAAGCGATGTGCCATTTGTTGCTCATTTTCACTTAACGATTTCAATTGTTTTTTTAATTTTTCATAGTCAGCGTATACGTTTTGATATATGTCTAATTGTTTAACGATTCGATCCCCATCAAAGTGATCAAGCATAAACAGATGTCGTTCTTCATTCATTAAATCTTGCGTTTCGTGCTGTCCATGAATATCAACAAGTGTTTTCCCAATTTCTTTTAATATGCTAAGTGTAACAAGCTTCCCATTTACACGACATACACTCTTCCCGTTCGCAGCAATATCACGCTTTAAAATAATCATGCCATCTTCTATTTCTATATCTAACTCTTCTGCCTTTTCAATACATGGATGCTTCTCATCTTCAACATAAAATAGCCCTTCAATCTCAGCCTTCTCTGTTCCATATCGAACAAATTCTGCTGACCCACGGCCACCTACAAGTAAACTAATTGCATCAATAATAATCGATTTTCCGGCCCCTGTTTCACCGCTTAAAACCGTTAAACCTTTTTGAAAAGAAATATTTAATGCTTCAATAATAGCAAAGTTTCTAATCGATAATTCCGATAACAATGCCCCATTCACCTCGTTATAAAATAATCCCTTACTAAAGGATTTTCTCAGTTCTTCATTCAAATAATCATGCTATATATTTGTATGTATATACTCTTCTAACCCGCTTCATTGTACCAAACATTTGTTTTACGGGTCAATCCATCTATTTTCTAACTTTATGCAAACAAAATATTATATTACAATTGAAAATTCATATTTTTAACCAATAAAAATATCTTGTTCACTTTCCACTTTACGATGGAAAGCAAACAAGATTTTTTGTTACAACATATTTAAGAAACGATCAGAGACAACACCTGTATCGTCAGGTGTACGGCAAATAATTAAGCAAGTATCATCACCACAGATGGTTCCGATGATCTCATCCCACTCTAAATGATCAATAAGTGCTCCAAGTGAATGAGCGTTACCAGGCAATGTTTTTAGCACAAGCATATGTCCTGCCGTGTCTAATTTTACAAATGAATCCACTAGATTTCGTTTTAATTTTTGTAACGGGTTAAATCGTTGATCTGCTGGCAAGCTATATTTATAGCGCCCATCATGTAATGGCACCTTCACTAAGTGCAGTTCTTTAATATCGCGCGATACTGTTGCTTGCGTTACATTAAATCCCTCATTACGTAAAATATCAACTAATTCATCTTGTGTTTCAATTTCTTTGTTTGCAATAATTTCCCTGATTTTAATATGGCGCTGACCTTTATTCATACATTTGCACCTCACACTATCTCTTACCATAGTTTAAACATTGGTATACTTCACTTATTTATGTTAACTTATAATTCGTTTCTTGTACACAATTGTTTTTACAATCATTATACAATTACAGCAAAAAGAGGAACAACATATGTTATTCCCCTTTCCCTTTTTGTTTTAGAACTTCATGCGCTTCTGTAACAACTTGCTCTATAGAAATCGGAGAATGATTTTCGCCATTCTCACGTTCACCATGCCATTTCAGATGAATTAAAAATTCAATATTACCATCCCCACCCGTAATTGGTGAGAATGTTAAACCTTCCACATCATAGCCTTCTTTTAAAGCAAACTCGACAATCATTTCTACAACAGCTTCATGTACTTTTCTATCACGAACGATACCTTTTTTCCCAACTTGCTCTCTTCCAGCTTCAAACTGCGGTTTAATTAACGCTGCTACATCTCCGTTAGGCATAAGCATTGTTTTTAAAACTGGCAGTATAAGCTTTAATGATATAAATGAAACATCAATACTTGCAAATTGAGGTAAACCACGTTCTAAGTCTGCTGGTGTCACGTAACGGAAGTTTGTTCGTTCCATTACAACAACACGCTCATCTTGACGTAATTTCCACGCTAGTTGATTGTATCCTACATCTAATGCATAAGATAATTTCGCTCCATTTTGAAGCGCGCAATCTGTAAAGCCACCAGTTGATGAACCAATATCTATCATAACTTTATCTTGTAAATCAAGATGAAATGTCTCTAATGCCTTTTCAAGTTTATAACCACCACGACTTACATACGGCATAACTTGTCCCTTCACCGTAATCTCAGTATCTTGCGAGATTTTCTCTCCTGGCTTATCAAGTCTCATCTCATTTGCATATACGAGTCCGGCCATAATGGCGCGCTTTGCTTTCTCACGCGTTTCTATAAGTCCTCGCTCTACTAATAGTACATCTACTCTTTCTTTTTTTACGCTCATTTGTTACGCCCTTTTTTGTTTTGATGGAATCATTGTATGAATACGGTCTACAACAGCATCTGTCGTTAAACCAATTTCTTCTAATAATTTTGTTACACTTCCGTGCTCTATGAAGCGATCTGGAATACCCATTCGTTCAACTAATGCACTATGGTAACCATTTTCAGATGCAAATTCAACTACTCCTGTTCCAAAACCACCGATTAAACAAGCTTCTTCAATCGTTAAAATCGGTATATTCTTTCCTAGAAGATCATGTAAATATGCTTCATCCATTGGTTTAATAAAGCGAGCATTCACTACTTTCACTGAAACCCCAGCTTTTTCAAGACGCTCAGCTGCTTCCATTGCCATTGGTATTGTCGTACCAAACGTTAAAATAGCTGCTTGTGTACCCTCTTTTAACGTCTCCCACGTACCGATTGGAATCGCCTTTAATTCTTCATCCATATGAACGCCAAGTCCATTACCGCGCGCATAACGCAATGCGATTGGTCCATCTTCATATTGCATCGCCGTATAAACTAAATGTTGACCTTCATTTTCATCTTTCGGCATCATAAGCACCATATTCGGCAAGTGACGTAAGAATGAGATATCAAATACGCCTTGATGCGTTTCACCATCTGCTCCTACTAATCCCGAACGATCTATTCCGATGAAAACATTTAAATTTTGGCGGCATATATCATGAACAACTTGGTCATATGCTCTTTGTAAAAATGTTGAATAAATCGCTAAGAATGGCTTCATTCCTTGCGTTGCCATACCCGCTGCCATTGTTGTAGCATGCTGTTCTGCAATACCTACATCAATCATACGATCTGGGAATTCTTTTTGGAATTTCTCAAGTTTTGATCCAACAGGCATTGCAGGTGTAATTGCTACGATACGCTCATCTGCTCTCGCTAGCTTAAGTACTGTTTCACTAACGACAGCACTCCATGCTGGTGCAACTTCTTTCGGCTTAACGAAGTCACCTGATTCAATTTTATAAGGTCCTGTTCCATGCCAAGTTCCAATAACGTCACTCTCAGCCGGTTTATAACCTTTTCCTTTTTTCGTAATAACGTGAACAAGTACTGGGCCTTTTGTTTTCTTTGCATATTGCAACGTTTCGAATAACTTTTCATAATCATGCCCATCGACTGGACCTAAATATGTAAAGCCTAACTCTTCGAAAAAGACACCAGATACTAGTAAATATTTAAGACTATCTTTTATTTTCTCTGCTGTCGCAGCCACTTTCCCGCCAACTGCTGGAATTTTCTTTAATATATACTCTAATTCATCTTTTACCCAGTGATATTTTCCTGCGGTACGTAAACGACCGAGCACATTATGAAGCGCACCAACGTTTGGTGCAATTGACATTTCATTATCATTCAAAATAACAATCATGTCTGTTTTTTCATGTCCAATATGGTTCAATGCCTCTAAAGCCATTCCGCCTGTTAAAGCACCATCTCCAATAATTGGTATAACATATTCTTTCGTTTTCTTTAAATCACGTGCCAGAGCCATTCCCATTGCAGCCGATAACGAAGTCGAGCTATGACCAGTTTCCCATACATCGTGCTCACTCTCACAACGTTTCGGGAAACCACATAGACCTTGATATTGCCTTAATGTGCCAAACTCTTTCGCGCGTCCAGTTAAAATTTTATGTACATAGGATTGATGTCCTACATCCCATAAAAATTTATCTTGCGGGCTATCAAATAATTTGTGCAGAGCAATTGTGAGTTCTACTACACCTAAATTAGGTGCAATATGTCCACCTGTTTGAGAGAGCTCTTCAATTAAAAACTTACGAATATCCTCACTCAATCCCTCTAGTTCACTGATAGACATATCTTTCAAAAAACTAGGGTTTTGAATTTGCGTTAGATCCACATGGATCACTCACTTTCATTTCATAATCTGTCAACATGTCAAATATTATAAAAAACATTTACACAAAACAAGAAATTCTCTTTTCTATTTTTCGTCTTGTCCCGCTATTAACCAGTCTATTGCGCCTTAATCCTATTATAAACCATACTTCTTTAGGCGATGAAAAAAATAGCCGCTAACACGAAGTGATAACGGCAATGTAATCTACATATATTTTTGCCAATAACAAGAAAAGAAAAACCTTTTCCTACATTTATATCATAAAATGATGAATGACTCAACAAATGAAAACGCTGTTATATTAGTTATTACGTTTTGCAATCAAATCGCAAATAGATAGTAAATATTCATCTTGTAATTGCAAGGAGCTAATCGCACCTTTTGCTTCTGCAATTGTTTCTTCTAAAATAGCCTTTGCTCTATCTACAGTAAACAACGTCGTATATGTGCTCTTTTCATTAGAAAGATCACTACCAATCGGTTTTCCAATCTCTTCTTCAGTTCCTTCGACATCTAAAATATCATCTCGAATTTGGAAAGCTAGACCGATATATTTGGCAAACGTAAGCAACTTTTCTTCTTGCTCTTCTGTCGCATCAGAAAGTATCGCACCCGCAAGTACAGCAAATTCAAGTAGTTTTCCGGTCTTATGTTTATGGATGTACTCCAATTCATCAATCGTAAGGCGTTTCCCTTCCGCTTCCATATCTGCCACTTGTCCGCCAACCATTCCTTCTGGTCCTGCTGCTTTTGCGAGTTCAAGTACAAGTCTTACTTTTTTTTCAGCAGAAATTTCTTTTTGCTCATATGCCATAATAACTTGAAAAGCGTATGTCAATAAGCCATCTCCTGCTAAAACTGCCATCGCTTCACCAAATACTTTGTGATTTGTGGGCTTTCCTCTTCTTAAATCATCATCATCCATACAAGGTAAATCATCATGAACTAACGAATATGTATGAATCATTTCAAGAGCACAAGCTGCACCTACTCCAAGATTTCTTTCTTTCCCAAACGCTTGTAATGTTGCAAACAAAAGTAACGGGCGGAGACGTTTTCCACCCGCTTCCAAAGAATATGCCATCGCTTCACGAAGTACATTTGGACATTGTAATCCATTTGCATAGCTTACAAGTTTTTCTTCTACGAAAGTTTTACTTTCTTTCAAAAAAGTATCAAAAGCAATCGTCACTATGCTTCATCTCCTAAAGCAGTAAACGGTTCAAGCTCTCCATCTTCCCCAAGAATAACTGCCATTTGTTCTTGTACATTCTTCAACTTCTCATCACAAAGCTTAGATAATTCCATACCTTCTTTAAAATAAGAAATCGCTTCTTCTAAAGGTACGTCACCTTGTTCTAGCTTAGAAACAAGATGCTCAAGTTGCGAAATTGCCTCTTCAAAGCTTAATTTATTTTCCATTATTCAATTCACGCTCCTCTATGCCTGATACGCTACAATCTAGTATTCCATCTTGTAATTGAACTGAAACAGCATCTCCAAGGCTTACATCTTTCACACTTTTTAACACTTGCTTCTCTTCATCATATACAAGCCCGTACCCTCTCATCATTACTTTAAGCGGACTTAACGCTTCAAGTTTTTGAGCAGCTCTTACAAAGGCAAATTCTTTCGTTTGAAGTAACGTTTGCATTTCACGTTGTAATTGCTTTTGCAACGTTTCCACAGCTACCTTCGTTTGCATAATTTTTTGAGATGGGTGGTGCTTCTCTAAATAAAATGAAAGTTGCTTTAACTGATTCACCTTTTTATCAATATAGCGCTCTTTCGCTAAAACAAGCTGTTCTAGCGCTCTATCTAATTGCTCTTCCTTTTGCTCATATACTTGTCTTGGATAACGGAACGCATACGATTTTTGCAACACTTGTAGTTTTTCTTCTTTTTTATGTACTAACTCTCTCATTGCTCTTTGCAATCTCAGAGTTCTTTGTAATACCTTTTCTTGTAACTCTATAATGTTAGGTGCTGCCAACTCAGCTGCTGCGGTCGGTGTTGGCGCGCGTAAATCTGCAACAAAATCTGCAATTGTAAAATCTGTTTCATGGCCTACTGCCGAAATAATAGGAATTTCACTCTTAAAGATTGCTCTTGCAACCATTTCCTCATTGAAAGCCCATAATTCCTCAATAGAACCTCCACCACGACCAACGATTAGTACATCTATCTCTCCCATTTCATTCGCTGTACGAATCGCTTGTACAATCGAGGGAGCCGCTGACTCCCCTTGTACAAGTACCGGAAATACAATAACATTCCCAATTGGATAACGACGTTTAATCGTTGTTATAATATCACGAATCGCTGCTCCTGTTGGCGACGTAATCACACCTATTGTTTTAGCGTAAGGAGGAATCGCTTTTTTATAAACTTGAGAAAAAAGTCCTTCCTCTTCTAAACGAACTTTTAACTGTTCGTACGCTAAATGTAAATTTCCGACTCCGTCAGGCTGCATGTCTTGAATATAAATTTGATAAGAACCACTCGCCTCGTAAACAGAGATTTTTCCTTTCACGAGTACCTTCATCCCATTTTCAGGTTTGAATTTAATATTACGATTATGGCCCGCAAACATAACCGCTGCGATTCTTGCATTTTCATCTTTCAATGTAAAATACATGTGGCCACGGCTATGATTTTTAAAGTTGGAAATTTCACCTTTTAACCAAACAGACTGCAAATGCGGATCATATTCTATTTTTGTTTTTATATAGCGTGTTAACGCTGTAACGGTTAAATATTGCTTCTCCATTTCTCTCTCCTCATAGCCGACTCAAATTATTTACAAACGACACCTGCACGTTTGGCAGATTCAACAGTATTATGAAGAAGCATTGTGATTGTCATTGGACCAACACCCTTTGGCACAGGTGTAATGTAACCCGCAACATCTAACACGTTGTCAAAGTCAACATCACCACAAAGTTTTCCTGTTTCTAAACGGTTAACACCAACGTCAATTACAACCGCCCCTTCTTTAATATAATCCGCTGTTATCATTTTAGGTCGTCCAACAGCTACGATTAAAATATCAGCTAACTTCGATAACTCTTTCATATTTTGCGTCTTAGAATGACAATATGTGACAGTGGCATTTTCATTTAAAAACAATTGCCCCACTGGTTTACCGACAATATTACTTCTTCCAATTACTACTACATGTTTTCCAGAAATATCAAGATTTGTTTCTTTTACTAATTCTACAATACCATGCGGTGTACATGGAAGGAATGTATCTTGTCCCGTCATCATACGTCCCACGCTGATTGGGTGAAATCCGTCTACATCCTTTTCTGGTGAAATTCTTTCAATGATAGCTTTTTCTTCAATATGTTTTGGTAAAGGTAATTGCACTAATATGCCATTAATACGGTCATCGCCATTTAAGCGATCGATTTCAGCAAGCAAACGTTCCTCAGTAATTGTTTCAGGAAGTTCAATTAGCTCTGAGTAAATCCCTACTTGTTCACAGCCTTTTTCTTTTCCTTTCACATAAGAACGAGATGCTGGATCTTCTCCAACTAAAATAACTGCTAATCCTGGTACAATACCTTGCTCTTTCAACTTCACAACTTCTTCTGTTAATTGTGCTCGTTTTTTCTCCGCAACTTCATTTCCTTTGATGATTACTGCTACCATTTTAAGATTCCCCCTTAAAGAATTTACAGTGTATCTTTTATATTAGATAAAACGCCGTTAATAAAACGACGAGATTCCTCATCCCCAAATGTTTTAGCAATTTCAATTGCTTCGTTAATTGTTACGTTGTGTGGAATTTCTTCCATGTATTTCATTTCATACACAGCTACACGTAAAATACTGCGATCAACAATACTAATACGCTCAAGCTTCCACTTTTTTAAATTTTGACGAATCGCTTCATCGATTGCTTCTTTATTTTCTACAAAACCTACTACAAGTGACTCTAGAAACTCATTTGTTTCTTCGCCTTCATCTAGCGTGTTTTCCACTGCTACTTTCGGTTCTAATTCACCTGTAATATCCATTTGGTATAATGCTTGCATTGCTCTTTCTCTAGCCGTCCTACGTTTCATTGTAACTCTCCTTTATGCTTCAAGTCTTTCCTTATACTTTGTTATATTATTATAATTTATAAGCCGTCAATTCACTTACTCTTACAGTTTTCATTGATTTTCCAACCTTATAATACAATGATAATAACACAATTTATCGTTTCACACACGGGTTACAAGGCTGAAAAATAATAAAAAGATTAACTTCAAGTTCCATATCTTATCACAATGTACGTTTTTTGGAAAAACGACACATTTTCTTGTTTATTTCTTATTTTTTGAAATAGTATAATAATTAGAGGGTTGTAATTTGTGAAGAAATGAAACGATAAAAAAGATGCCTATGTTACTAGGCACCTTTTCATTCTTACACTGGTTCGATTTCTGTTTTTTGTGTTTCGAATGTTACGCCAACGATGTGAACATTCACTTCTTTTGGCTCAAGTCCTGTCATTGTAAAGAGTGCTTGGCGAATATTGTCTTGAATCTTTTGTGCAACAACTGGAATTGCTACACCAAAATACATTACAACATAAAGGTCAACGATAATATCTTCGTTTGCTAATTCAACCTTTACACCTTTACCATGATTTTTCTTACCTAACTTCTCAACAACATCTGTAGCAAAATTACCGCGCATTGCCGCTACACCTTCTACTTCAGCAGCTGCAATACCTGCAATTACTTCAATTACTTCTGGTGCAATTTCTACTTTACCAAGAGTTGTATCTTGACCCATATCTAACATATGTTCAGCCATGAAAAAAACCTCCTTTAATGTATCACTGCGTCACAAGTTCATGCTCTTCCAAAAATTTCGTATTAAACTCACCTTTTACAAAATCAGGATGATCTAGCAATTGCAAATGGAACGGGATTGTTGTATGTACGCCTTCAATGACAAATTCACTAAGTGCGCGCTTCATTTTTGCAATTGCCTCTTCACGTGTTTTTCCGTGAACAATTAATTTAGCAACCATCGAATCATAGAAAGGTGGGATTGAATATCCCGGATATACAGCTGAATCGACGCGAATACCAAATCCTCCTGGTGGTAAGTACATTTCTACTTTACCTGGAGATGGCATAAATTTTTTGGCAGGGTTTTCCGCATTAATTCGACATTCAATTGCCCAACCATTAAATTGTACTTCTTCTTGCTGTAACGATAACTTTTCTCCTGAAGCAACAAGAATTTGTTCTTTAATTAAGTCCATTCCTGTTACCATTTCAGTAACCGGATGCTCAACCTGAATTCTCGTATTCATCTCCATGAAGTAAAAGGTTTTCGTTTTATATTCATAAATAAACTCAACCGTACCAGCACCTGTATAATCAACCGCTACCGCCGCTTTAACTGCCGCTTCACCCATCTGCTTGCGAATCTCTTCATCAAGTGCAGGTGATGGACTTTCTTCTAATAGTTTTTGCAAACGGCGCTGAATTGTACAATCACGCTCTCCTAAATGAATGGCATTTCCGTGTGTATCTGCCATTATTTGAATCTCAACATGGCGGAAATCTTCAACGTACTTTTCTAAGTATACACCAGGGTTCCCAAAAGCGGTACTAGCTTCTTGCTGTGTAATTTGAATTCCTTTTATAAGCTCTTCTTCATGGCGTGCAACACGAATACCTTTTCCACCGCCACCTGCAGTCGCTTTAATAATAACTGGATATCCAATTTGATTAGCAAGCTCAATCGCTTCTTCGGTATTTTTAATAATCCCTTGTGAACCTGGTACAATCGGAACCCCTGCTTCTTTCATTGTATCACGAGCAACGTCTTTTGTGCCCATCTTTGAAATAGCTTCTGGACTTGGACCGATAAAAATCAAGTTACATTCACGGCATAACTCTGCGAAATCTGCATTCTCTGCTAAAAATCCGTATCCCGGATGAATAGCATCGCAGCCTGTTAACTTCGCAACGCTAATAATGTTTGTCAAATTTAAATAGCTTTCTTTCGAAATCGTTGGTCCTACACAATACGCCTCGTCTGCAATCTGTACGTGAAGTGACTCTTTATCTGCTTCTGAATAAATTGCAACTGTTTCAATATCCATTTCTTTACAAGCACGAATAATTCGTACAGCAATTTCCCCACGATTGGCTATTAATACTTTTTTTATCATCACAAAGACTCCCTTATTACGCTTTTACAAGAAATAGCGGTTGTCCATATTCAACAAGCTGTCCGTTATTAACAAGAATTTCAACAATTTCGCCCTCTACATCAGCATCAATTTCGTTAAATAACTTCATAGCCTCGACAATACATACGATAGAATCTTTCGATACTCTATCCCCAACACTTACATATGGAGGTGTATCAGGCGAAGAAGAAGAATAGAATGTACCTACCATCGGTGATGTGATTTTATGTAGGTTTTCATTTTGAACAACCTTCTTCTCTTCTTGTTTTGGCACTTCTGCTTGCGCTGCTGCTACTGTCGTTTCAACTTCAACAGGCGCTACTGGTTGCATAGCTTGTTTTGATGCAGGTGCTTGCACAGCAACAACTTCATTACCACGCTTTTTCATTTTGATTGTTGTACCGTCTTTTTTGTATTCAAATTCATCAATATTAGAGCTATCAATTAATTTAATTAATTCACGAACTTCTTGAATTTTAAACATGTAAAATCCACTCCCATACTCTTGTTTGTCCCGTTTTTACAGATTCTCGTCACGAAAACTAGATTGACTGTAAAAATACGATGTACTCTATTAGAAAATATATTTCATTAACTAATAGAAATATTTACTATTTCCATCTTACGATAAATTTTTTAAACATTCCAATTTATATTTCTTTATAATAAATCGAAATTCCTGTAAAAATATTATTCCAATAAAAATTTAATACCTAGTAATAATACCAAGTTTCACATGAAATTGGCAAGACCACTTCTTAAAAAACATTCACTACTTTTGCAAAATGTTACAAAGCAAACATGCCATTCCCTCCTCACTCTTCACCACAACTATAGTCAATAACATATTTTTACCAAATATTATTTTTTTGTTTACACGCCGTTCATCATTCCTTCATATAAGAATAGTATGTTCAAAGTGTAGAAAATATATTGTGTTGAGGTGTGGAAATATGATATGGCTCATTCTCTTTTT
This sequence comes from Bacillus sp. PK3-067, assembly GCF_056738645.1. Classification (NCBI taxonomy): domain Bacteria; kingdom Bacillati; phylum Bacillota; class Bacilli; order Caryophanales; family Bacillaceae; genus Bacillus; species Bacillus sp. PK3-067. The sequence goes on from NZ_CP096490.1 coordinate 4,205,884, forward strand.
ACCTGCCGTAATCGTTTGGGCATGCGTTCTTTTCATCCACGTCAAATCCGGAAAAAGTAATCATCAGTACCATGAACCATTAATCTTTTACTCACAACGTGTTTCTCCATTCCGAGTTGAACATAGTAAAAATAATTACAAAGACGACATAGAAAAAAGCTATCGAAAATGATAGCTTTTTTCTATTCACACATTTACTTGCTTGCATACTCTATTTTACTATTTGCATACCCTTTGCTTAGTAAAAGATAATAATCCGCAGGGAAATCCCTACGGATTAAAGTTTCACTTATTTCGCTGGTGGATCAAATTTCACACCTACATCTTTTGATCCGCCTTCACTTCTTACAAGTTGAATAATTTTATTTGCTTCTTTCTGTGAATGTTTTGCCGCTTTAACCGTTACTCTAATATCAGTGCCATCAGCTCTTACAAGAGCATCTGGATATCCTCCTTGAGATTTAATTACTGTCTCAAGTAATTCTTGCTTCGTTTCCATTGTCGTAATGGCATCAAAATTTTCTTTCGCTTTATTCTTTTCTGTTGCTGAAGCTTTTGTTGAACTCATCACTTCTTGTAATTTTGCTTTTTGTTCACTACGCTGATCTTCCATTTGCATACGTAAAGCTGTGAAATTCTCATCACTTGATTGAACTGATACATTGCCCTCTTTTTTACTTGTTTCTTTTTTTGCATTTTCTTTTTTGTCTGTTTCTTTATTTGTTGTTTCCTTGCTTGTATTTTCTTTTTTCGGAGTTTCTTTAGGCGCTTCGTTTGTTACTGCTTTATCAGTACCTTGTTTTTCTTGTCCAATCTTTTCACCTGTTGCCGGCGATGCTGTATTCATTTTGTCAGGAGTTGTCACGTAATACACAGATAGTACAACAACTAAACTTAACATCGTTAATAACCAAACTGTTTGTTTTTTTAACACTTTATTTCCTCCCTATCAATTTTTCGGTGAAACTGAAACGCGATGGGCCGGTACATCTAGCAGCCTTATCACAGCTTCTTTTACCATTGCTTTAACTTGTATATTATCCACTCCCTTTGCTACGACAAGAACACCACGTACTTTCGGCTTCTCTGTTCGTAAAACAACAGGAGTTTCTTTATCCCCTTCACGTATAATGACAGTCTTTTCATCAAGAGACTCGTCCTCTACTTCTCTCTTACCGCCTGTTTTATCTGTTTCACCTGTTGTTTGTGAGCGTTTCACTGTATTTTTTTCTAAAATTTTTTCTTCAGATGAATCTAAATTCACTTTAATCGTTACGTCTTTTACTCCTGCTATTTCTTCTAAAGCAGTTTTTAATTCTTGTTCATACGCTTTTTCATATTTTTCTACATTTGACATATTATCATTATTTTTTTGTCCAAAAGTTGGTACATCTTTTTCCTGGTTTTGAGTTTTTTGTTCTTTAAATACAGGTACTTCTTCTTTTTTACTTGAAAAAAAACTACTAGAAAACATAAGCAAAATTCCAAGTATGAGTAGGACAAGTAAGAACTTAGGTGTTACCTTTCTTCCCTTCTCATTACTTTCTTTTTCATCTCCATTCAATAAGTTTCGAAAAAATGAGAACTTCGAATTTTTATCTTTATTGTCCATTTACTCTACCTGTCCTCCCTTCCATTTGAACTTGGATTTGTTTATTCTCTAGTTGCCACCTGCTTGAAAAGAAGTCTTTCATTTCTACATTCGTTTCCTCTACTTTTTTCGGTGGTTCTTTCGTGTTAATTTCAACTGGTTTTACTGTTTCGATTGCATCATTTTTACTACGTTCTTTTTCTTTTAACGTCACAACAACAGATTGAATATCTTTCGCTGACTTTACTTCCGCTGTGCTTTCCGCTGCGACTATTTGTATTTCAGAGACTGACATACCATACTGTTTCTCAAACTCTTTTCCTACTTCTTTTTTCATTTTGGTAGCCATCTCTTCTAAACTATATGCACGTGTTAGAGCTTGTATTTCTTTTTTCTTCGAATCTATTGAATTTTTTACAGATCCTTCTGCTACGTACTTTTCTTCATTAAAATTTGCAATTACTTCATTTACATCTGTCTGCAATAGTTTAAAAAGGGGTGTTAAAATTAATACGACTAACAAAAGACTTACAACGAATTTAACGTATTTTTGCAAATTCGAATTTGGAAGAATAAGATGAAGCATTGTCGCTAAGAGCAAAAAAACGATAATATTTCTGATCCACTCTGTAACAAATTGCATACTCTTCACCTCCTACCGCATCATAAGTGTAATATTCCCCGCAGCAATAATAATTGTAATACTTAAAAAGAACATAAATGATACGATAGCTAAGCAAGCAAATACGTAAATGATGCTTCGTCCAATAATGTCTAAGCATTGAATAATTGCTCCGCCGCCAACCGGTTGCAATACTGCTGCTGCGAATTTATAAATAAATGCGATACAGAAAATTTGAATCGCTGGAAAAGCAACAATTAAACATAAAATGACGAGCCCAATAATTCCGACTGTGTTTTTCAATAATCCTGATGCGCTAATAACAGTATCTGCCGCTTCTGTAAACATCCTTCCGACTACTGGAATGAAGTTCCCTGTTACAAATTTAGCAGTTTTCACAGCTATTCCATCAGCAACGGCTGTTGCTGTTCCTTGTACAGATAATACTCCTAAAAAAATCGTTAAGAAAATACCGATAATCCCAACGCTAACGTTTTGCAGAAGCTTGGACAATTTCGTCACTTTATATTGATCACTCATTGTACTTACAATACTTAATATCGTTGCCAGTAATAAAAGCGGTAGAACGATATAATTCATAAGAAGCCCGCTTGTATTCATTAAGAAAATGATAATCGGATGAAAGAAAGATACAGATACAACCCCGCCACCAGTCGCTATAAGCGCCAATAAAATTGGCAATAGCGCTAATATGAAATCTACCATTGTTTGTATCGTTTCTCTTGCATATGTCATAACGACATAAAAACTATTTAAAGCAAAAATAATAAGTACCATATATACAACAGCATCAGCAATTTTACTTACACTACTTTTTGAAAAAGCGGATTGCAGTGATTGCAACAATGCACTAAAGATTGTGAGCATAATGAGTGTGCCAAGCAGTTTTCCATTAGCTGCAAGCTCATGAAATAAATATTTTAATAACCCTATCATCCACTCTTTTAGAGAGAATTCTTTTTCTCCCTTTACAAACTCCATAAAACTCCCTTTTTGACTCTCTGGCAAATAGCCTCCATATTTTGTAACAAGCCCGTCCCAAAATTGCTTCACATCTTCAATTCCGAGCTTATCCAATTGTTGATCAACGACGTTTGTTTCTACAGGAGAAGCTTGTACAACAACCGGTAAAGAAAAGAAAAGGAAGCAAGCAAATAGCAGCTTAGCTCCAAACCTCCTCAACATTCACTCCCCCTTATCCCGTCGGTAAAAATCCGAGAATAGTTTCAATTACAACCGTCAAAATAGGAATTGCCATAACGAGAATTAAGATTTTCCCAGCAAGTTCAATTTTCGAAGCGATGGCACCTTGACCAGCATCTTTTGTAATTTGAGCTCCAAACTCGGCAATATAAGCAATTCCAATAATCTTTAGTAACGTTTCCACGTAGACGTTACTAACTTTCGCTTCACTCGCTACTCTCTCAATCATTTGTAAAATAGAATGAATTTGATCGATTAAAATTAGAAACATCACGCTACCTACGAACACAATAAATAAAGATGTAATACTAGATTTATGCTGGTTCAAAACAGCAGCTAAAAACGTAGCAACGAGGCCTAATCCGACAATTTGTATAATTTCGATTCGAACCGCCTCCTTTACTGGAAGAGAAAGACACTTTTAATCTTGTCGAATAGCGTATTAATTAAAAATGCAACATGAAATAAAATGACGACAAAACCGACAAGGATAACCCAATTTGCAATATCCTCACGCTTCAATTCTTTTAGTACAGTATGAATGAAAGCTAAAACAATGCCGATTCCGGCGATTTGAAATATTAATCCAACATCAATGGACATCGCCTTTCTCCCCCCTATAGCAGTAAAATTACAATTAGTAGCCCTGCTAGTACCCCTAAGCTCTTAATCATTTTTTCGTATTGCAGTTGTAAAGCTTTCGCTTCCTCTTCTTCTCTCTCCAAATGTGTAATACATAAGCGAATATGTTTTTGTTGTGATTCACGATCATGTTGCCCGAGCGTTTCACCAAATTGCTGCAGTATTTCATACTCGGTTTGTTGAAAAGCCGTCAACTTCCAATTCTCTTTCAAACTATCTATCCAAGCTTCCCTTACCGTTTGTTCTCCACTTTCTAGTTTTTTAGCGAAACTTTGAAATATCCAATTTAATGGCTTTGGCATTTGTTTAACTAATCGCTCGGCAGCCTCAGATAAAGGTGTGTGTCCATACATAATTTCTGCCTCTAATGATTGAAGTGCTGATTTTAATAACCTAAGTTGCCTCGGCCTCTCACTGTATCTTTTAGCGTACGAAAACCCGAAAAAGGTGCTGACCGCAACGATTAACACTGCACCAAATATTTTCACCATACGCCCTCAGCCTTTCTATTTGATAACACTGGTTTTCCATATTTATCTTTCACCTGCATAACCGTTCCTGGACCCCTCGCTTTTGACAACTCCACAAACCTATCAAATATACCAAGCTCTAGCACTGCCTTGAGCGATGGACGTCTCACAACATCCTCATAGGAAAATCCGTGTGCGCTTATAAAAAGCTGAACACCTGCATGCACTGCCTCCATAATTGCTTCACTATCTTCTTTACGGCCAATTTCATCTACGATCAAAATATCAGGACTCATAGAACGAATCATCATCATCATTCCTTCTGCCTTTGGACATGCGTCTAACACATCGACTCGGGTACCAAAATCATATTGCGGGATTCCTTTCACACAGCCAGCAATTTCTGAACGTTCATCAACGATCCCCACTTTACAGGAAGGAATTTCCGAAGCACTTACCCCTTGACTCATGCAACGTGCTACATCTCTTAAAAGTGTCGTTTTTCCCGTTTGGGGAGGGCCAATTACCATCGTGTTTAACCACCTTTTTTCATACAAATATGGCAAAAGCGGTTCAGCAATCCCTATTTTTTGACGAGCAATACGAATATTAAAGGAAGAGACATCACGAATCATTTTCACTGCGCTTTTTTCTGTAATGACTTTTCCTGCTAACCCGATTCTATGCCCCCCGCGAAGCGTCACATACCCACGTTTTAATTCCTCTTCCATCGTATAAATTGAGAATTGACTTAATTTATTCAATAAGTAAATAGCATCCTCTGCAGTAGTGATATAGTCATAAAAAAACACCTTTCCGTGTGCAATACACTCTAGCGGCCTTCCAATTCGAACACGAATTTCCTCTAAAGCATCGTATTGCTTACATTCTTCAATTAAGTACTTCATCGTTTTTGGTAAAACTTCTAATACCTCTTTCATCGGCTTCTCCCCACTATACTCGACTTACTATTTCAGTAATGCGATAAAAATACAGCAAATTCCAAGCGCTAGAAAAAAGAGCTTCAAGAAAGAAATTTCACTTGCTACACTCGCTATCCCAATTGTCATTGTTAAAATTAATACGGTAGGTCCGACAAACGCCAACATACCATTTATAAACAACGCTTTCTTCGCATCATTCACATAAAGCATAAGCAAAGCAGCAAATATCTCCGCACTACCTGAAAATAATCGAAGTGCCCCCATAACAAGCACGGATGTTTCCATTGCCGCTAGCCACTGTTTCATTCTTCCACCTTCTCCCGTAACAGTTACTAACTTCGTATTCTAAAAAAGAATATATTTGTACAACCATATGCAGAGGTTGTCTATTTCAGAAGTAAAAACATAATTTTTCTCTAAAGTCTGAATTAGAATCTGAATATTCATATTATTTTATGGTATATTTAGTTTGAAAGGGGTTTAAACCATGCAGCACATCACTTTATTACCACTAGATTTATGCTATACAAATGTGATTTTCGAGCTATCAAGTGATCCACATATAAAAAATGCATTGGGGATAACGGTAGAAAACATCGAAGACACGAAAACATTTCTTCTTTTCGCAATAGAAGAAGAGCGTCAAAAGAAATCCTTATCGAGAATGATTGTGAATGAAGAAAATGAAATAATTGGCCTCACCACACTTAAACATATTAATAATGAAAAAAAGCAATCTCACATTGGTAGTTGGATTGGCTATCCATACTGGGGAAAAGGCTATAACGAGGCTACTAAAAAAGAAATCTTTAAAATCGCCTTTTTAGACTTACAACTTTCCTACGTATTTGCTGGTGCTAAAACGAATAATATCCGCTCACTAAAAGCACAAGAAAAACTACCCTATATTTCATTGCATGTGGAAAACAAGTTCCCAGACGAACACGCTGCACTAGAGAAAGAAGTAAGGTCACCTTGCTCTCTGCATGTCGTGTCACGTGAAAATTTTTTAAACTGGTTGAAATTACAGAATGAGGAGGAAAAATATGAAGGCATTGAAAATTAGTTTAACCGTTGTAGTAGAATTAGCTCTTATTTATCTTTTTTCATTATTAGTCGGTTGGTCATTTATAGAGACCTTTTTCCTTGGTAGTTTAGCAATATTTGCAATTATGTGGTTAATTATTATGAGTAACCATAGAAATAACATTACAGATCACGCAATAAGCAAAACATTAACTGGCGTTGAGACTGGCGAAATAAAACCATTTCAAATTGTTTTGACTCCATCTATTATGGGTACTCTTTCACTTGTTTTAGTCAGTTTTATAGTAACAGCTATTTACTATCTACCCTATTTCCTATAAAAAAAACACTCGTGAATTATCACGAGTGTTTTTTTACTATGCACGAGAAACGTATTTACCTTCACCAGTGTTGATGATAAGCATTTCGCCTTCGTTAATGAAGATTGGTACTTGTACAACAAGACCAGTTTCTAATGTAGCTGGTTTTGTTACGTTAGAAGCAGTATCACCTTTAATACCAGGCTCTGTTTCTGTAACTTGTAATTCAACTGTGTTTGGAAGTTCAACACCAAGTACTTCGCCTTGGTAAGTCATAATTGCTACTTCCATGTTTTCTTTTAGGAATTTAAGCTCGCGCTCGATTTGTTTTTCACCAAGTTCGATTTGCTCATAAGTTCCGTTATCCATAAATACGTGAGCCTCACCGCTTGCGTATAAGTATTGCATACGACGGTTTTCGATGTGTGCTTTTTCTACTTTCTCACCTGCACGGAATGTTTTCTCTTGAACAGAACCTGTGCGAAGATTACGTAGTTTAGAACGAACGAATGCAGCACCTTTACCTGGCTTTACGTGTTGGAAATCAAGTACTTGCCAAAGGGCATTGTCCACTGAAATTGTTAAACCTGTACGAAAATCGTTTACTGAAATCATGTAAAAAAATCCTCCTGTGTATTACAAAATAATAAGTTCTTTTGGTGATTTCGTAATTACTTCATTACCTTCACTTGTCACAATGATATCATCTTCAATACGTACGCCGCCAATACCTGGAATATAAATACCTGGCTCTACTGTTACAGCCATACCTGGTTCAAGTACTGTATCAGAACGGAACGCTAAACCTGGTGCTTCATGGATTTCAAGACCTATTCCATGACCAGTAGAGTGTCCAAAGTATTCACCATATCCTTTTTCCGTTATGTAGTCACGCGTTAGCGCATCAGCCTCGCGACCTGTTAAACCAGCTTTAATACCGTTCACACCACGTAGTTGTGCTTCTAAAACGATATTATAAATTTCTTTTAATTTATCAGATGGTTCACCGACTGCAATCGTACGAGTAATATCAGAACAATATCCTTTGTAATAAGCGCCGAAGTCTAATGTAACGAAATCTCCTGTTTCTATCACTTTTTCAGATGCCACGCCGTGCGGTAATGCCGAACGAAGACCTGAAGCAACGATAATATCAAACGAAGAAGATGTTGCTCCTTGTTTTCTCATGAAAAATTCAAGTTCATTTGACACTTCAATTTCAGATACTCCCGGGCGAATGAATGATAGAATATGCTCAAAGGCAGCATCTGCAATCTGTGCAGCTTCCTTTAATATCTTAATCTCTGAATCAGTCTTTATCAAGCGTAACTTTTCTACAAGTCCAGAAGTCGGGATAAATTCAGCATCAATCGCTTCCTTATGCACTGAATAAGAACTATATGTAAGAGTATCTTGCTCAAAACCAAGTTTTTGAATTCCAAGCTCTTTCACTTGCTTTGCCACTTCATCAATGATCAATCCTGCGTGCTGTACAACCTCATATCCAACCGCTTGTTTACTTGCCTGCTCGACGTAACGGAAATCTGTAATAAATTGAGCACGATCTTTTGAAATAAGAACAACGCCTGCTGTTCCTGTGAAGTTAGCCATATATCTACGACTATGTTCATTTGTTAACAAAATACCGTCAATGCCAGCCTCATCAAATGCACTTCGTAATCTTTCAATTTTCTCCATTACTTTATGCCTCCCTCAATTTCTCCATTAATGCAAATAACGCTAACTTATAGCCATAAAAACCAAATCCTACAATTTGACCTGCACAAACAGCTGCCGTCACAGATTCATGACGGAACGATTCACGCTGATGAATGTTAGAAATATGTACTTCAATAACAGGAATCGAAATGCTCGCAATGGCATCACGAATCGCATAGCTATAATGCGTAAATGCTCCCGGATTTAAAATGATCCCTTCATATATATCTTCCGCTTCATGAATAATGTCGATAATGGCACCTTCATGATTCGATTGGAAACATTCTAACTCCACTCCCATTGTTTCTGCTTCTTGCTTCATATCTGCTTCAAGTGTCGCTAGCGTGCCCTTTCCATATACATTTACCTCACGAACACCGAGGCGATTTAGGTTAGGACCGTTTACGAGGAGTAACTTTTTCATATTCTTAAAACTCCTTAATATTAAATATCTATACAATATTTTAACATAGGAGTTACTTATTTGAATAGTTCGTCTTCTCTTGCCCTTCTTGTTCTGCTTTATTGCTATTCACTGCGTAAGAAACAGAATATGCTATAAACACACCATACAATATAAAAATACATATTGTCGTCACAATTGTCTCTTTTGGTAAATGGAGCGCACTTTTAATAACAGGAGCCATTAAACCCATCCCCAAAAACAGTAGTGCCCACCAAAATAGCCCATAAATAATTCCCGCTATAATCCCTTCAAACTTCGCAAAAAATGCTTTATACAAAAAGGCGATCAAAATTGAAAGAAGTCCCATACACACTATTCCGAACACATTGCCCCATACCCCCTCTTTCCAACTTCCAAACGCAAATGGTAAAAGGAAATAATTCGGTCCCGCCTCCGTGAATGAAAATATATGAAGGAAATACCAGATCCCGCCCCAAAAGATTCCACCAAACAAACCAATCTGCACAAAATTCCTTGTTCCTAATTGTTCTTGACTCACATCGACACCTCCGCTCAATAGTATGCCCGAAACTATTTTGAAGCATGTTTAAATCCTGCGAAATTTGTCTATAAAAAGAATAAGAAATGTCCGACTCTCATAACATTTTCCCTTGTCATCTACTTGTATTTGCCGATAAAATAAAGGAAACTCGGTGATTGTCTTATTTCAAAACGACAGAACCCAGTATGACAATTGCCTCTTTTTCTACATAAGAGAGAAACAAATACAGGTTGGTGTTAACATGGCAGAAGAGTCAAAACAAATATATGGCGGGCAAGCGGTCATAGAAGGAGTTATGTTTGGCGGTAGAGAATATACTGTTACAGCGGTTCGTCGTAAAGATAAATCGATTGAATTTTATCGATTACCACGCGTTCGTAATAAAGTACTATCTACCCTAAAAAAAATTCCATTTTTACGAGGGATTGCCGCTATTGTGGATGCAAGTGCGAATGGAGCAAAGCATTTAAACTTCGCTTCAGAACGATTTGACGTCCACCCAGAAGATGATGAACAAATTGCAAATAAAAAAGAAGAACAATCAAAATTAACGATGGTATTAGGAGTTGCAGCTGTTGGCGTTTTATCTTTTATATTCGGTAAAGTCATTTTCACAGCAGTTCCTGCACTATTAGCTGAATTAACGAGACCGATTTTCCCATCTCATACTGGGCAAATCATTGTCGAAAGTGTCATTAAGCTCATGCTATTATTGAGCTATATATACTTTATTTCTTTAACCCCACTTATTAAGCGGGTATTTCAGTATCACGGTGCAGAGCATAAGGTAATCAATGCTTACGAGAATAACCTTCCTCTGACTGTAGAAAACGTTCAAAAGCAAACTCGTCTCCATTATAGATGCGGCAGTAGCTTTATTATATTTACAGTCATTATTGGAATGTTCGTTTATTTCCTAGTCCCTACAGATCCTCTTTGGGCACGAGTTATAAACAGAATTTTATTAATTCCAGTTGTACTTGGTATTTCTTTTGAAGTATTGCAATTTACAAATCGATTACGAGACATTCCCGTATTACGCGTACTTGGATATCCTGGATTATGGCTACAACTATTAACAACGAAAGAACCAACAGATGATCAAGTGGAAGTAGCAATTGCATCGTTTGAAGAATTATTACGTTTAGAGAACAAACAATAATTATTTAAAAATGGTGTTCAACTCCTTTCCTCATCGTTAATATACTAATTTCAATATATGTTTTTAGGAGGTGTCCCTTATGAACGGTCGTTCGTTTACTTTCGCTATATTTGTGCTTATTATCGGATTGGCAATATTCGGCCTTGTTTCATCTGTTATTACAAATCCCATGGGTGTATTAAGAAATATCGGGTACATGTTACTTGTTGTCGGTATCTTTTACTTGCTATACAAGATGTTTACAAATTCCAGTGGTTCCGCAAATTCGCAAAGCTCATATAAGCGTGCGGCAAAACAATCGAACCGCAAACATGGGAAACAAAATGTAGCACCCCTAGGCAATTCTTTCTTTAAGTCAAATACTTCTAATGACAAAAGTAAAAAAGGGAATTCTTCCACTTTGAAACGAAAAAGAAAACAGTCTCATTTAACTGTCATTGAAGGCAAAAAAAGCAAAAAGAAAGACCGTGCTTCCTTTTAGGAAATACGGTCTTTTTTTATACTTTGAAGCACTTCTTTTAAACTTTTCTCTCTCATACTTTCAATTCGAAGATGATGATTTTCAAACGGTAAATTCCGTGTCACATCATTAGGTACCACAACGCACGTTAATCCCGCTGCAACTGCTGCTCTCAATCCATTTAATGAGTCTTCAAATACAACAGCTTCAGATGGCTTAATTCCTAATTCTTCTATTGCAACTCGATAAAGAGCTGGATCTGGTTTTACCTTCTCAACATCTTCTCTCGTTTTAATTACTTCAAAATATTCTCGAATTTGTAGCTCTTCTAAAAAATGAATAACCCATTCTCTAGAAGAACTAGAAGCTAGTGCGATTTTTAATCCCATTTCTTTCGCTTCTTCTAAATATTCTTTTACCCCGTCACGAGCTTCTGGTATTCTCATTTTCTCTTTATGTAAAGTTGCCACTTTTTCTTTTAATACACTTTTGTTAAACTTCTCTTTTAATTGATCATTTAGATATGTATAAAGTACCTCATCTGTTGTTCCAATGCATTTCGCAAATTCCTCTAAAGGTAGTTCCCCGCCGTATTCACGAACAGCATCTCTGAAAGAGTGAAACCATATCGTTTCTGTGTCCACAATTAATCCATCAAAATCAAAAATAATTGCTTTCATAATTCTCCCATCCTTTTCGAATTGAAATAAAAAAGGAAACGCCATACGTTCCCCTTAATTACTTTTCTCTTCATTTGCTCTTTGAACACCGCGAAGTGTTTCCACTCGGACTGTATCTTGTTCAAAGTATTGCACTAAATCACCAATGCGATCAATCGCTTCCCAACTTAAATGATGTTCAATTCCTTCTACATCATTGTAAATTTTACTTTCATCCACACCGATAATACGCATAAATTGCTCTAGCAAGTCATGACGATATACGAGACGTTCTCCGATTTTTTTACCTTTTGTTGTTAATACAAGCCCTCTATATTTTTCATAAATTAGATATTCATCTTTGTCTAATTTTTGCACCATTTTTGTTACAGAGGATGGATGTACACTAAGCGCTTCAGCAATATCAGATACGCGGGCGTAACCCTTTTCATCAATCAACAAATAAATTTGTTCAATATAATCTTCCATACTAGGGGTAGGCATCGGTTTCCTCCATCCAAGTTCATTTTGCTTATTCCGTACGAAGCAATCAATAAAATGATACACCAGAAAGAATAACGTGACAAGTTGAAAACGAGCCTAAATATATAAAACAAAAAAGAATCTGTATTTGCATACAGACCCCCCTTAAGTAAAATATTGTATTTCTGCATTAGGAAAAAATTCATTTATATAACCTCTTATCGTTTCTTCCAATACTGCTGCATCATCCTTTTTATATACATATTTTCCGATGCCATATCGTCCCCATTTATACTTCCGCTTCTCTTCATCCATTTCAAGCTTCGTATTTGGATAACGCTCTTGAATAACCTTTTTCGCTGGTTTCGTAAAACGATGCTGAATTAATTCAAACGTTAAATTTGGTATCGTCATATCTTTCAGCGCATTGTACAGTCGCTCAAATAGTTCACGATATCCTTCTTCCCATCCTTCATGCATATAAAGTGGCGCGACTATAAAACCAAGTGGATAACCTGCACCTGCTACTTTACGTGCCGCCTCAATTCGCTCCTCAAATGGCGATGTCCCTGGTTCAAAATTTTTAATTACATATCGTGAATTTATACTAAATCTGAAACGAGTTTTCCCATTATGCTTTGCATCTAATAAATGATCAACGTGCGAATATTTCGTGACGAAACGTAAGCGCCCATATTCACTTTCTCCAATGAATTCAATCGCCCGCTTTAATGCATGTGTTAAATGATCAATCCCAACAATGTCTGATGTACACGCTGCTTCAAATCTTGTTATTTCAGGTGCCCTTTCATCCATATATTGCTTTGCCTTCTCAAATATTTCATCAAGATTGACATACACACGAACGTAAGGCTTACTCCCAAGTGTTGTTTGCAAATAGCAATAATGACAATGTCCCATACACCCTGTTGCGAGCGGAATTGCATATTCAGCTGACGGTTTTGACGTATCAAACTTTAGCGTCTTCCTTACTCCAACGACAAGTGTAGCCTTTGCATTACGATACTTTTGCAAATCATTTTCTCCTGGCAAATTTCTAATTTGATTATGTGATGTCGTTTCACGAATTTCTAATCCCATCTTCGTAAACTTCTCATAAAGCTCTTTTCCAAGCGGATATTCAAGTGCCTTTGGTTCAAAGTAAACGAGTTTTGGCATAAATGGTTTCATGTGCTTCCCTCCCTCTCGTTAGTATGGGAAACGTTGAAAAATTAACACGCATTAAAGTTTTCCACTTCAGTAACTTGCGTTGCAAGTTACTGAATGTTATAATTTGGATAACAACTACCTTGCAACGCAAGTTACCTGAGTAAAAGGTGGTGAAATCATGCACAGCCAAATGTTAAAAGGTGTATTAGAAGGTTGCATCCTATACATCATTTCACAAGAAGAAGTGTACGGATATGAACTGAGCACAAAATTAAATAAACACGGATTTACATTCGTAAGCGAAGGAAGCATCTATCCGTTATTATTACGTATGCAAAAAGAAAAATTGATCGAAGGCACATTAAAAGCTTCCTCACTCGGTCCAAAGCGAAAATATTATCACATAACCGATAAAGGATTAGAGCAGCTTGAAGAATTTAAACAAAGCTGGGGAATGGTTTCAACTACGGTAAATAACTTATTACAGGGGGAGTGATAGGGATGAATGCACAAGACATGATTGAATTGAATAATAAAAAACGTGAGCTTCTAACACCTGAAAATGAAGTTGCTTATAGCGATATGTTAGTTTATCTTCGTTTATCTAACGTGCCAGAGCAACAAATGGAAGAACTGTTACTAGAAATATTAAATCACCTCATCGAAGCACAAGCAGAAAATAAAAACGCTTATGACATCTTTGGAGATAATTTACAATCTTATTGCGATGAACTTATATCAGCTTTACCAACTCAAACAAAGTTAGAAAAAGCCTCTTTAATTGGATTTTCTATTAGCTTACTTCTTGCTATACAGTTTGGCATAAATGCAATTATTTCATTTTTTATGTTTTTCTTTGAAAAAAACAATACATTATCAAGTCCGCCTTTTAGCATCCTTGGAACTACTTTGTCTGTTTCAATAATTATACTAGGTATACTATTTATTTTATATTTATTAAAGCGTTACTCCTTTAATCAGAAAATGAATTGGAAAAGAAGAATTCTATTTGGATTCGCATTTGCTACTCCATTTTGTTCCGCTGTATTCTTAAATATTTATTTCCAAAAGCAACCTTATCTCATTTATCATCTAAACTTTTGGCAAAATGCTTTAATTGCTATCTTATTTTTTATTTTATATAAATTACTATATAAAAAATCAAATTTTTAACAGCCCTTCAAAAGGCTGTTTTTTCTTCTGTCTAATTTTACAAATTGAAAAATTTCATAAAGAAAATAAGAAAAATGCAAAATAATTAAAGTTAATTGTTGACGTGATGCTTTTATTATCGGTATCATAAATCTTCGTGAGCAATTATTTTTCGTTATACGATTTTTTTATTATTACTGAATTTTTGAGAGGAGAAATTAGATGTCAGTTAAGAAGAAAACGCAAGTACGCACCGGCAAAATGGTACGTGAACTAATGTTAGCAGACGAAGATGTAAATGCTTCGCTAATTATGGTATATAGTGAAAACGGTGTAAACGCAGAAATTAAAATCGAGGGCTTAACGCCGAAATGTAACGAAGAATTATTTTTGAGCGGAAACGTGGATTGGAACAAGAGTGTTATTTATAAAATTGTTGATTTCACTGGAAACGCTGAAGTTGGTAAAGTTACATTAACAGCGATGAACAAAAACAATGTTTCTCTAGAAATTGAACGCGTTATGTGGAGTAAAGAAAATAAAGAAGCTGCCGAGCAAGAAGAAACACAGGTAAAAGCAGCACCGAAAAAGGAAGTAGTTGTAGAAGCTCCAAAAGCAATTACGCCTGCTCCTAAGCCTGTTACGCGTGTGGAAACACCTGCTATGGCACCTAAGCCTACTCCGGTACCGACACCGAAGCCAGTAAGCGTAGAAGCAGCTGTAGAACTAGTTACTCCAGCGCCTGTGAAAAAAGCGGTCCCTACTCCAGTTACAAAGCAAGAGACAGCACCGGTTGCTCCTGCAAAACCGAAGCAGCCTGCTTTGACTGAAACAAATTCAAAACTACAAGAAAATTATGTTAAACTCGTGAAAAAGACAATTGAAGTTTGTCAAGATTACGAGCTTGGCATCGACATAGATGATTCTATTGAAAGCTTAAAAGAAGAACTACAAAGCCAAGGTATTAGCGTTACATTTGACAAAGAAATTATGGACGTTGTAAATCGCCTTCGTTCTTTACAAGATAAAGGAATCAAAGTAGAAAAAGTACTTAATTTACTATAAAAAAATAAGAGGTGGCAATTGCCATCTCTTATTTTTTATAATTCCACTCATTACTTTCA
Source organism: Bacillus sp. PK3-067 (assembly GCF_056738645.1). Classification (NCBI taxonomy): domain Bacteria; kingdom Bacillati; phylum Bacillota; class Bacilli; order Caryophanales; family Bacillaceae; genus Bacillus; species Bacillus sp. PK3-067. Next base: position 4,221,620 of record NZ_CP096490.1, read on the forward strand.
TACTTTTCTTTCGCTAACGTTTGAACTTCATGTAACTGTTCTTCTGTTAATTCATATGGAACAAGTTCTACATCCAATCCTTTTTCAAAGCCAACTTCAAACGCTTTAATTAACTGTTCTATCGTAAATGTACGGTCTGTTAATTCATTAATTGCTACTGCTTTAGAAGAGAACATACTCTTCATGCGTTCCTTCACACGTTCATTTGGGAATAAAAATAGATCATATAGTTCATCTAAATCAATTTCTAATGGAATCGATCCATGCTGTAGAATAACACCTTTTTGACGCGTTTGAGCACTACCAGCAATTTTTCGTCCTTCCACTACAATTTCATACCAAGATGGTGCATCAAAACATACGCCGGAACGTGGATTTTTTAAATTTTCACGATCTGCTTCTGTTTTTGGAACTGCATAATATGCTTCTAACCCTAATGCCTTAAAACCATCTAATAAACCTTGCGAAATAACACGATACGCTTCTGTAACTGTTTTCGGCATATTCGGATGATCTTCAGACACAATAACACTATACGTTAACTCTTTGTCATGTAGTACACCCCTGCCGCCTGTTTGACGACGAACGAATCCATATTTCTTTTCGTTAACTACATCCATATTAATATCTTTTTCAACACGTTGAAAATACCCAACTGTTAATGTTGGTACTTCCCATTCATAAAAACGAATTGTTGGTGGCATTTTCTTTTCACTTTGCCAATTTAATAAACATTCATCTAACGCCATATTAAATGCCGGTGAACATTGACCAGAGTTAATATAACACCATTTTTCTTTTCCCATCCTGCACCTCATATAACCAATTATTTTTCACATTCTCTAGTCTACCAAATTCGACAAAATTTGTGAAAGAATACGAAATTTCTTCTTATATGCAAATGAATCTGTTGCATAAATACATAAGGGCATTATAATATTGAAAGTAGGATAAGAAAAAAGGGAGCGATAGAATCGTGTCAACAACTTGGATTATTTTATTAGCCGTAATCGTAGCATTTATCGGCTACACTGTATGGATGTACTTCTATCAGAAAAAATTAATTAAAACTCTTACAGAAGAAGAATTTCGCGCTGGCTACCGTAAAGCACAGCTTATCGATATTCGTGAAGCAGACGAATATAACGCAGGGCATATTTTAGGTGCACGTAACATTCCGTTATCACAAATTCGCCTTCGCCATAAAGAACTTCGTCAAGATCAACCTGTTTACTTATATTGCCAAAGCGGATTCCGTACAGGTCGTGCAGCGCAATACTTAAAAAAACAAGGCTACAAAGATTTCTACCAATTACAAGGTGGATTTAAATCTTGGACAGGCAAAATTAAAAAGAAATAATAACATACAAAAAACTAGCTGAATAAATCAGCTAGTTTTTTCATTTCATCTTATTCGCAATGTATAATAAATTCTGCTTGATTACCTTTTCATCGTTCTCTTCTACATTCCGATACAGCAGTTGATATTCAATTCCTTTCTCTTTCCATATAAGCGTAGCAAATTCGTCACCACGTTCATAATCATCTTTATTTTTAAAATAAGCAGACGTTCCATTATTCAGTTTCATTTGTTCTTGAAATCGCTTCTCTTCCACAAGATCCGGAAAACTATAAGGAAAGTTCGCGACATTTAACTCAATATACTCATTTCTACCTGGTTCTTTCTGTTTATATTTAATCGTTAAGACAGTGTTCTTTTTCCCAAGCGTTCTTACTTCCCCCTTCACATCACTTGTAATATCGTACGGTAAAAACGTTGGAACTTTAAACTTCACCGGAAAATATTTTGGAAGTTCCTTTAGCGGAATAGGATCCGTAACACGATCCATAGCTCCTCCCGTTGTTCCCACAAAGTGTTTTTCTTCTTGCATCGTTTGCTGAAACGAACACGAACTAAGCACGAAACTAGAAAACACGAAACAAATGATTCTTTTTTTCAATTTGTTTCCGCCCTTTCATATCGCTCTCTTAACGAACGAAGCGTTGATATTCTCTTCATATTCGCTTTGTCACCAAACTCCACCTTTGAAAACTTTCCACGTTATTCTCACACATTTTGACAACACTTTTTGCAAACAAAAAAGACCCCTATCATTCTTACGCCCAAGTGAAAAGGTTACGCGAATAAAAAGAAGTCTTATTAATACCATAGTTTGTGAAAAGCTTTTCAGGTCAAGATTTTTTCTTTCTTATTATTTTCCCTTTATAATAAGGGAAAGAGGTGATACATATGGCCAATATAAAACAAATTGCTAAAACTGCTGGTGTATCGATATCAACTGTTTCTCGTGTCCTGAATAATCACCCTTACGTAAAAGAAGAAAAGCGTAAGCGTGTTCTAGATGCTGTTGAAGAATTAAACTACGCAAAAAATATAAATGCTGTCCATTTAATAAGAGGGAAAACATATACAATTGGCGTTATGCTTCCTTTCATTAACCTCCCCTACTTCAGTACGATTATTGAAGGAATCGGAAACGAAGCGTTATTAGCTGGGTATCATATTAATTTATGTCAAACGAATTACGATAGCATTGAAGAAATTCGTGTTCTTGAAATGATGAAAATGAAACAATTTGATGGGATGATTATTTGCTCCCGAACGAGCTCTTGGGAACAAATCGAACCTTTTGCAAAATTTGCCCCTATTATTTCATGTGAAAAAATGAAGCATCCCCTCATTTCATCCATCTACGTAGATCATTATGAAGGTTTCCGTCTTGGTACTGCCTATTTACTAAGTAGAGGCCATGAAAAAATCGGAATTTGTTTAGCAAGAAAAACAAGTGTAAATTCCATGGAGCGCGAAAAAGCGTTCGCCGATACACTTCGTAACGAAGGGAAAACGTTGCATCCTGAATGGATTTTCCACCAATGCTATACAATGCAGGACGGAGCACAAATACTCCATCGTATTTTAAATATGAAAAATCGTCCAACTGCTATTTTCACAGCGAACGATCAAGTTGCAGCTGGTTTATTAACAGAGGCTCGAAAACATGGTATTCGAGTACCTGAAGACCTTGCTATCCTTGGATTTGATAATCATGAAATTTCAAAGGCATTAGAAATTTCCACAATTGAACATCCCGGTCTCGCAATGGGCTCACATGCTTTTTCTTTATTCCATAAGCAGATCCAAAGCGAGCAAATTGTCGGCAGTGCAAAAGAACTTTCATTCCATTTAATTGAGCGAGAGACTGTCTAAAAAGAGCGTTACTTATAACGCTCTTTCTCAGCTCTTCACCTATTGACTTTATATTTCCCATCTCATATAATGAAACTAACGAACGGTAGGTAGGGGATGAAAATGACAGCAAACCGCATTAAAGCTGTAGCACTTTCTCATTTCGCACGCTACGGCTATGAAGGAACTTCATTGGCAAATATTGCTCAAGAAGTTGGGATTAAAAAACCATCGATTTACGCACACTTTAAAGGAAAAGAAGAGCTATATTTCATATGCTTAGAATCTGCTCTTCAAAAAGATTTGCAGAGCTTCACAGGCGATATCGAAAGCTTTTCCAATTCGTCCACTGAAGAATTGCTTTTAAAATTATTAAAAGGGTATGCAAAACGATTTGGTGAAAGTGAAGAATCAATGTTTTGGTTACGAACTTCTTATTTTCCGCCTGATGCATTTCGCGAACAAATTATTAATAAAGCAAATGTACACATTGAAAACGTCGGAAAACTTTTATTCCCTGTATTTAAAAGAGCAAGCGAACAAGATGAGCTGCATAACATTGAAGTAAAAGACGCCTTAGAGGCTTTTCTATGCTTACTCGACGGTCTTATGGTTGAACTATTATACGCAGGTTTAAATCGTTTTGAGACACGTTTAGACGCTTCTTGGAAAGTATTTTGGCGCGGACTTTCAAACTGACGGATTGCTCCTTTGCAATGCGTCGTTTTTAAGCCCTTTACCTAACGACTGGTAGGAAGGAGAAATGACATATGGCATGGATTTATGTAATCATCGCTGGTATTATTGAAATATTTTGGGTGATTGGACTAAAAAAAGCAGAGGCACCACTTGAATGGGCTGGTGTTGCTCTATTAATTACAATTAGTTTCGTCTTATTATTTAGAGCTTATAAAGATTTACCTGTCGGCACTGTATACGCAGTCTTTACAGGAATCGGAGCTGGTGGAATCGTTCTTACAGAGATTTTCATCTTCGGAGAACCTTTCTCTATCGTAAAAGTTTTATTAATCGGTTTAATCTTCTTCGGAGTAATTGGTTTAAAACGAGTAACAGAAGAAAAAGAAGCGAAGGAGGCCGCATAAAATGGCTTGGGTATTTTTAATTCTAGCTGGTATTTGTGAAATTATTGGTGTACTCTTTATGAAAGTAGCCACTGAAAAGAAAGGCTGGGCACCAAAAGTTATTTTAATCGCTAACTTCGGCGTAAGCTTCTTCTTCTTATCTCTTGCGATGAACACATTACCGATGGGAACTGCTTACGCAATTTGGACTGGAATCGGAACTGCCGGAAGTGCACTTCTAGGCATTCTCATTTTCCGAGAATCAGCGGATTGGCGTCGTCTTGCTTTCTTAAGCTGTATTCTATGCGGCGCTGTTGGCTTAAAACTATTAAGCTAACGAGAGGTGAATGTCATGTGGAAAGAACAAGGAAAGAAAATATTAGCATGGATCACACTTGGTATCGTCATTCTATTACAAATAAGTTTTCATATAATAGAATCATTGTTTCATAAAGTATTATCCATTCTCACATTCCTTCCTAACATGACAATTGAAATGATATCAATTGTTTGGTCCATTATCGCCTCCATTGCAATCGTCATTATATGGAGTATCGCCAAACTATGGAATAAGTTATTAAAAAAGGACAGTACTTCTGAAAAAGAGTAACTGTCCTTTTTTATATTCATTCAGACTTTCTGTAGAAGTTAGATGTGATAAGACAAAACAGACCAACTATGGCAATACTTATACCAACCCTTTTATGTAAACTTGGAAATAACGGTGGTATATCCGAGTAAACATTTGCTAATATGAGACCGATTGAAAATAAAAATATTCCTATTCTATATAACCATTTTCTTTTGTTCATCATTCTCCCCTCCTAACATTTTTCATACACTCCTTTCTTTTGGACATACTACCTAAAAAAGGAGTGGATAATATGCAAAATTCTATACATAAGCAAATTCTATTTTTATTTTTCCTCTTTCTTATTCTCGTTATCGTTTTCAGCTTTATATTACATACTCCAAAAGATGTACCAAATAGCGTTTCTTTTTATAAACTACTGCTCTCGTATTGTCGTTATTGAAGAAGGTGCCTTTTTTAAGGCACCTTTTAAAATTCTCTTTTTTCATATATTTTTACTGAAACAAAGGTAGATGCTATGAACATGCACATGGAACTAATGAATAACAAGCTGTTGTATAGTTGAATTTGTTCTAAGTTAATTTGAAACAAAGCTTCTAAAACAACTATCGGTGCCATGAATATTACTATCGTAATGAAAATGGTTTTCTTATACCCTAGCCAAAAGGATATTGGTAAAACAAAACTTAAATACAATAAAATAAAGCTAATACTAGCAACCATTGTCGTTTCAATAAATTCAAATAAGTTAACCCCACTCTTCATTCCCATCGTGAAACAACCGACCGTTACACTTATAAAAAGAATAATAATTGCTACTATATATTTCGCATACACAATTTGTTTTCTCAATATTGGTAAACTATTTACTATAACTTCACTCTCATTTTTACTATCTGCTTCAAATGTTTTTACTGTTGCCCCAATTGTAATAATTAGTGACATAATTATGAACAGATTTTCCGTATCTGTTAAGGCCATATAAAAGAAAACAGGATACAGTATGTACCAAATTAAAAATTTCCATTGAATGATGAAATCTTTTAAAATTAGTTGCTTGATCATGTATTACCCCTCCTAATATGAAAATGCCCCTTCTATAACTCTGCCTCCTGAAACATTTTCATTGAGAGAAACATTGATATGACTATACTTACTAACACTCCAATACCAAGAACACCCATTGCTAGTGTAGCCTCTTGAGAGTGGAGTACTTTTAGCATAATTGTTTTATCACCAAAAATATTGCACATAAGACCAATCATACCCATTAAAGGAAAAAGCATACTCAAATTTAAGACAGTAATAACTTTATATCCCCCAATGTAATTAGTCGGTATCGTTACTGCACAATAAATCAAAGTTGCTACTATTGCTGAAAATATTGCATACCCAGGCATAACTATATCTCTGTTCAATAAAATATTTCCTAATATTACGACTATAAAAGTTACACTCAAACCAGCCATAATAAATAATGAACTTGCAATATATTTAGCTATAACTATCTCTGTTCTCGTTATAGGCAAACTCACTAACACTTTTTCTGCTTTACTTTTCTCGTCATAATAAAAAGAAATATATATAATCGTACTACATGTTATAAATACTCCTATTGCAATCCCCATTGGTTCGACGGAATCCTTAAAAATAGATAAAATGGGTATTAAAAAATAGAAAGGAAACATCTTCTTCTGTAAGAAAAACTCCTTCAAAATCAATTGTTGCATATAAATTCTCCTCTCTATAAATCACGCGTTTCATAAATTTTAATTGTAAGAAACATAGAAACGATATAGACACTAGCTAATATCATTCCTCCAACTATAAATACACCAATATGTACTGGATTCATAATCCACTCACTGAATGAAGATGTTGTTTCATACAGCCCATCACTAATAAATATCCAAAGAATTACACCCACTCCTATTGATGCTGCTGATCCTATACTTCTTACTACCTTCGATTTTGTACCATAATAACTAGGGAAAAACGTGACAACAAAAAATGTGGCATAAACAGCTCCATTTATGACTTCATACCATGGAATTTCAATGTATAGATTAGGATGATATACACCGATATCACTAATAACCACAATACCCCTTATAAGAAAAACAACTAACATCGTAGAGAGAATGGCACCAACAATGAATATTGCACAGGAAATATATCTAGCAATTATGATATCCTTTCGACTTACCGGTAAACTATTTATAACAATGTCACTTTTATTTCTTTCATCCATAACGGTTAACGTCATAACCGATGAAAAGGTTATAAATAGACAACTCATTGGAAATAACAATTCACCACTTGCATCTAACATAAAGAACAAAAGGGGCATAACAAGATTCACTAACCAAATTACCCGAAAAAAGAACAAATCTTTATATACGAGCTGACGCATAGGCACCTCTCCCTTTCGCAGTGTAAACGATAATGTCATCTAATGTAGGCTTTTCTAGTACAACCTCATTTCCAAACCAATCGATAATTGTTTGTTTATCCTTCGCTAAACCTTCAAAACCAAATTTATTTTTTCGTAATCCAACAAATAGTTCTTTTCCTTCTCGGTCTAATAAATCATTACTTCCTTTTACGATTACGTAGTTCTCCATTAAGTCTTCTTTTTCACCAGTAAATATAATTTCTCCATCGTTGATAAACGTAATATAATCTGCAATGCGCTCTAAATCTGTTGTAATGTGCGTTGAGAATAATACGGATACTTCATCTTCCATTACAATTTCTTGCAACATATCAAGTAATTCACTTCGAACAACTGGATCTAACCCTGCTGTCGGTTCGTCCATAATAATAAACTCTGCGTGGTGCGAAAGTGCGATGGCAATCGCAAACTTCATTTTCATCCCTTTAGATAGCTCTTTAATTTTTTTATACTTTGGAACTTGCAATCTATGCATATACGATTGATACTGCTCTTCGTCCCACTTTTTATATAACGGTGCAATAATACGCTTCATTTGTTCACACGTTAAATCTTCGTAATAATGATTTTCATCATATACAAAACCAATATTTTGTTTTATGTCCTTTTCGGCTTTCTTATTGTCTTTGCCAAAAATTTTTATATCGCCGCTATCTTTTCTAATTAAATTCATAATCATTTTGATCGTTGTACTTTTCCCAGCACCATTGGGTCCGACAAACCCCATAATATATCCTCGTGGTAATGCAAAACTTATATTTTTCACTGCAAAATCTTGATAACTTTTACAAACATTTTTTAGCTCTAACATCTCTTATTCCCCCTTATATAAACACGCAATCATCTGCTGCAATTCTTCAAGTGAAAGCTGCAACACTTTACTTTCTTTTACGATTTCTTCAGCTTTACTTTCCAATAGGCGAAGCCTTTGTTCTTTTAATAGTTCATTATTTTTACGTGAAACATAAGTCCCCTTCCCAGCAACAGTTTCTATATATCCTTCTTTTTCAAGCTCCTCGTATGCACGCTTCGTTGTAATGACACTAATTTGTAATTCCTTCGCTAAGCTACGAATAGACGGTAATTGATCTCCACCCTTTAAACCGCCATTTAAAATAAGCTGGCTTAATTGTTTTCTTATTTGCACATAAATAGGGTCTTGGGAAGAATTCGAAATAATAATATTCATGTTTTCCTCCAGTGTGTGTATATACTGTGTATACCTTATATATACAGTATATACACACCATCCTATTTTTGGCAAGAAAAAAAGACCAACATTTTCCTGTTGGTCTTTCGTATATGTATCACTTTTCAAAGCGATCTAACATCTCGTCTCTCATTCCGAAACTTACTACTGCAATTCCTATATACATAAACAGAAGGAATGCCGGATGAACCGTGTTGTACCAGCTGCTGTCAACAATTAAGTAAATCGTTAATGCCACAACAAGAACAAACGCTAAGATAAACATATAAAAGTGTCTTGTACTACCCATGATAAACTCCTCTCTTCTCACTTCACCATTCAACAGTTTATTTTATCGAATAATTCGATATGACTCAAGGTTAACTTTCTGTTATGTAATCAAGTTCCACCTTTACAATGTCCTCACATGCTATTGAAATGATTGTTCCTTGTTTATCAATCGCCGTCACTTCTCTATTATCCATTACACGATTTGCTACTCTTTCTAACACTTTCCCTTGGTCTCGATAGCAAAATTCTTTTACATCTTTAATTGTTTCTCCATTTTCTAAATGGTATACCATTCTATAACATCGATATCCCACACTTTCACCCCCGTCTTGTTCGTTTTTTCACATATACATAAAAATGAGTAATCTTTGCCTCATCACATCTTCTTAATTTCAATAAAATTCTAACAAAAATAAATACTTTTATCAAACCGACTTTTTCAACAAAACTACCTATAAAACTACACCTTTACACCATTAGGAAACAAAAAATATATTTTTTTAACATTTTCTTCACTATTTCTGCATAAAGTGAAACTTTAATCAGTGGGGATTTTTGTTCATCCCCACTGATTATTAGTTGAACCAATCGGGCATTTACGGACAGTTTATCTCCCACCTGGCTTCTTTGCACCAGCTAAGTTTTGAGTTGGAAGTTTACTGTCCGTTAATGCGGGACAAATTATCCATACAAAAAAAGAACCCGCCTCAGCGAGTTCTTCTTTTGTTATTCTAATCAAACTTGTACAGGAGCTGGCTTTGCATAACGTAAAACTGGTTTACGTGCAGCCATCGTTTCGTCTAAACGTTTAATGACTGTCGTATGCGGTGCTTCTTGTACAACTTCTGGATTTTCTTCTACTTCTTTAGCGATTTGAATCATCTTATCAATGAAACCATCTAATGTTTCTTTTGATTCTGTTTCTGTCGGCTCAATCATAATACATTCTTCCACATTTAATGGGAAGTAAATTGTTGGTGGATGGTAACCAAAATCAAGCAGACGTTTTGCAATATCTAATGTACGTACACCAAGTTTCTTTTGACGACGACCTGATAATACAAATTCATGCTTACAATGTCTATCGAATGGAAGATCATAGAATGGCGCTAATCTTCTCATCATATAGTTCGCATTTAATACAGCATACTCCGTTACTGCACGCAAACCATCTGGACCCATAGAGCGAATATACGTGTATGCACGAACGTTAATTCCGAAGTTACCATAGAATGGTTTCACACGACCAATTGCTTCTGGGCGGTCGTAGTTGAAGTGATAACCACTTTCCGTTTTCTCTAAAATCGGTTTTGGTAAGTACGGAATTAAATCAGCTTTCACACCTACTGGACCAGAACCTGGGCCACCACCGCCGTGAGGACCTGTAAATGTTTTATGAAGGTTTAAATGCACAACGTCAAATCCCATATCTCCTGGGCGTGCTTGGCTTAATACCGCATTTAAGTTTGCACCATCATAGTATAATTTACCGCCTGCATTATGGACGATTTCTGCCATTTCTAAAATATTTTCTTCGAATAGACCTAATGTATTAGGATTTGTTAACATAAGTGCTGCTGTTTCTTCGTTTACAACACGTTTTAAGTCTTCTAAGTCAACAAGGCCATTTTCATTTGATTTTACTGTAATTGTTTCAAAACCAGCTACAGTTGCAGATGCTGGGTTCGTTCCGTGAGCAGAGTCAGGTACAATTACTTTCGTACGGTTAAAGTCACCATTCGCTTCATGGTATGCACGAATTAACATTAAACCTGTCCATTCTCCGTGTGCACCAGCTGCTGGTTGTAAAGTAACAGTATCCATACCTGTAATTTCAATTAAATGCTCTTGTAAGTCGTACATTAATTCCATTGCACCTTGTACTGTCTTTTCATCTTGCAGTGGATGAATATTTGCAAATCCTGCGAAACGAGCTACACTCTCATTAATTTTCGGATTATATTTCATCGTACAAGATCCAAGTGGATAGAATCCAGAATCAACACCGTGGTTACGGTTTGAAAGTGCTGTATAGTGGCGCATAATATCAAGTTCAGATACTTCTGGTAGCTCTGCATCTTCTACTCGAATATAATCGCTCTCAAACACATCTTCTAGTTTCACTTCTTCTACATCTAATTTGGGTAAGCTATATCCTATGCGTCCTTCTTTACTCACTTCAAAGATAAGTGCTTGGTCTTGATTCTTCATTGGATAGCCCCCATTTCGTTTACAAGTGTGTCAATTTCCTCTTTTGTACGAAGCTCAGTTACTGCTACAAGCATATGGTTTTCATGCTCTTTATAATCACGGCCTAGATCGTAACCACCGATAATATTCTTTTGTAATAATGCATCGTTTACTTCTTTCACTGGACGTTTGCAATCTACAACAAACTCATTGAAGAATGGTCCAGCAAATGTTACTGTGAAGCCTTTCGCTTCAAATTGACGTTTTGCATACTGTGCTTTAGAAATGTTTTGACGTGCCATTTCTTTCACACCCTGTTTGCCAAGTGCCGTCATTGCAACAGAAGCTGCTAATGCATTTAACGCTTGGTTTGAACAAATGTTAGATGTCGCTTTATCACGACGAATATGCTGTTCACGTGCTTGTAACGTTAATACAAATCCACGTTTACCATCTGAATCTACAGTTTGTCCAACAAGACGTCCTGGAATTTTACGCATAAATGCTTTCGTTGTTGCAAAGTAACCACAGTGCGGTCCACCAAACTGCGTTGGAATACCGAATGGTTGTGCATCACCGATTACAATATCAGCACCAAATTTCCCTGGTGGTGTTAATGCGCCTAATGATAATGGATTTGAAGAAACGATAAATAATGATTTTTGTTGATGAACGATTTTTTCAATATCAGCTAATTTTTCAACTTGTCCGAAGAAGTTTGGATATTGAACGATTACACAAGCAACTGTATCATCTACTTCACTTTGTAATACATCTAAATCTGTTACACCATCTTTATGATTAATTTCAACAACTTCAAGATTTTGACCTTTTGCATACGTTTCAAGTACTGCTCTTGATTCTGGATGAACCGCGCTAGATACAAGAATTTTCTTTTTGCGAGTATGGCCAGCTGCTAACATTGCCGCTTCAGCTAAAGCTGTACCCCCGTCATACATAGAAGAGTTTGCTACATCCATTCCTGTTAATTCACAAATCATTGTTTGGAATTCAAAGATTGCTTGTAATTCCCCTTGTGAAATTTCCGGTTGGTATGGTGTATAAGCTGTATAAAATTCTGAGCGAGAAATAACATGATCTACAATTACTGGAGCATAATGATCGTATACACCTGCTCCTAAGAAAGAAGCGTATTCTTTTAAGTTAGCATTTTTACTAGCCATTTGAGATAGCTCTTTTAAAAGCTCTGGCTCTGATTTTGCTTCTTTAATTTTTAAATCCCCTTTAAAACGAACACTCTCTGGAATATCAGAGAATAATTCATCGATCGTTTGAACGCCGATCGTTTGTAACATTTCTTTTTTGTCTTCTTCTGTCATTGGAAGATAACGATGCAACATGAAATCTACCCCTCTCCCCGTTACTTTGAACGTTTGTAAAATGGTGTTGGAACAACTACTGCTTTGACGCGTTTATTACGAATTTCAATTTCTACTTCTGTATCAACTGCTGCGTATTTTACATCAATTAGTGCTAAACCAATGCTTTTCTTTAACGTTGGAGATTGTGTACCACTTGTTACTTCCCCAATTTTTTCTTCACCAATAAATACAGGGTAATGCGTACGAGGAATTCCACGTTCGATTACTTCGATGCCGACTAATTTACGAGGCGCACCGTTTTCTTTTTGCTCTTTTAACGTTGCTTTTCCAAAGAAGTCTGCTTCTTTATTTGTTTTTACCGCAAAGCCAATTCCAGCCTCAATCGGTGTAATATCTTTTGATAATTCTTGTCCATAAAGTGGTAATGTTGCTTCGAATCGAAGTGTATCACGAGCACCTAAACCACATGCTTTTAAGCCCTCTTCTGCTCCAACTTCAAGAAGTTTCTCCCAAAGTTTTGCAGCATCTTCACTCTTACAGTAAATTTCGAATCCATCTTCACCTGTGTAACCTGTACGAGATACAAGTGCTGGAATTCCATCTACAAGAATATCGTTTTTAAATTTAAAGAACTTAATTTCTTTCAAATCTTCTGACACAACTTTTTGTAAAATGCCTTCTGCTTTTGGTCCTTGAATTGCAAGCTGTGCAACTTCACTAGAAACATTGACTACTGTCGCATCGCCAATTACATGACTTGCTAACCATTCGTAATCTTTCTCGATATTTGATGCATTGATTACTAATAAATAGTCTTCTTCACCACGTTTGTAGATTAATAAATCATCTACTGTACCACCATTTTCGTAGCACATAGCTGTATATTGTGCGCCCCCTACCTTTAAGGTAGATACGTCATTTGTAACAACACGTTGTAAAAATGCTAAACTATCTACACCTTTTACTTCAACTTCTCCCATATGAGACACATCGAACAAACCTGCAGCTGTACGTACAGCTTCGTGTTCTTCTTTAATGCTTGAAAATTGAACTGGTAATTCCCAACCACCGAAGTCGATTGTTTTCCCACCATACTTCGCGTATACATCAAATAACGGTGTACGTTGTAATGTAATCATGCTCTCTCCCCCTTATGCTTTGACAAATCAATAAAAGTTGCTTCCCTTTTCTAAACATTTTCATTCTGAAAAGATAGGATATACGGAATCTCATTATATTTTTTTATGAAAGCGTAAATAAAAAATCACTTTCTTGGATAAAATACGAAAGATTCCACACATTTCACACCATTATCCTAACATCATTCGCTATATTTCATCAATATTCTAGCATAAAAAATAATTTAGAATTTTTTATGTTAAAACACAATAAATACAGCTTTTGAGATTTAATACTTTATTATTGTCTATCATATAGCCTTTAATAACGATAATTATGCCTTCTTTTAAGGCAAATCATCATACATTAAAAAATAATTACTTTAGTTTATAAAAGGTGGGAGAGTCGTAATGAATGTCGATATTTCCGTAGATCGGACGTGGCAAAACAATTTTTTAAATAGAATTGATGAAGATGGTCCTTGGACAAACTGGGATTTATATCACTTAGCTTATGAAACAGAAAAATCGTTACTTGTTCCTACTTTTGATGGACTACAAGCACCGAAACATTTATCCCATTTCACACCGCTTCCGCATCAATTAGAAGTCGCTCAAAATGTAATTGAACAAATGAATGGTAAAGCGATTCTAGCAGATGAAGTAGGTCTTGGAAAAACAATCGAAGCTGGACTTATTTTGAAAGAATACATGGTCCGCGGGCTTGTGAAAAAGGTACTTATACTTGTCCCAGCTTCTCTCGTATCACAATGGGCATACGAGCTGAATACAAAGTTTTTCATTCCCGCTGTAGCACAAAAGAAAAGCTACTCGTGGGAACAAGCTGACGTAATCGTATCATCAATTGATACTGCGAAACGTTCACCACATCGCGATATCGTGTTGAACTTAGAATATGACCTTATTATTATCGATGAAGCACATAAACTGAAAAATAATAAAACAAAAAACTATGAATTTGCACAACGATTAAAAAAGAAGTTTTGTTTATTACTAACCGCTACTCCTGTTCAAAATAAGATTGATGAAATTTTTAACCTTGTTTCTTTATTAAAACCAGGACATTTAGGCAATCAATCCAACTTTGAAGAATATTACGCTTCCAAAAATCGTTCAGCCGAATCAGATGAAGACTTAAAAGCTCTCATTAATAAAGTAATGGTGCGAAATAGACGACATAATACCGGTATCGATTGGCCGAAGAGACATGTACGTACAATTTTTGTTGAGTTTAATGAACAAGAACAAGCTCTATATAATGATATCGAAAATTGGCGAGGACAAGACGCCTTCACATCTGCTTTCTCATCGTTAACGTTAAAACGGGAAGCGTGTAGTAGTCGTGAGGCTGTTTACTATTCATTGAAAAAGCATGTAGAAAAAAGACAGAAAGAAAATGAACATTATATAAAAGATCCACATATCGATGTGCTAATGGACAAAATTAATCATATTCCTTTCAACTCGAAAGCAACTAAAGCTCTAGAGCTTATAAAAGAAATTGACGATAAAGTCGTCATTTTCACGGAATACCGAGCATCACAGATGTACTTACAATGGTTTTTACAACAACACGGTATTTCTTCTGTCCCATTCCGCGGCGGATTTAAACGCGGGAAGAAAGATTGGATGAAGGAACTTTTCCAAAATCGTGCCCAAGTGTTAATTGCAACGGAAGCTGGCGGAGAAGGCATTAACTTACAGTTTTGTAGCCATATGATCAATTATGATTTGCCATGGAATCCAATGCGTCTTGAGCAAAGAATCGGACGTATTCACCGTCTCGGTCAAAAGAATGATGTTCATATTTATAACTTAGCTACAAAGCATACTGTTGAAGAACATATTCTGAAACTGTTATATGAAAAAATCAACTTATTCGAGCGTGTTATCGGTGAACTCGATGAAATTTTAACGAGAATTAATATGAAAAACATCGACGCGCACATTCAAGAAATTTTCGCGCAATCAAAAAGCGAAGGTGAAATTAGAATTAAGATGGAAAACTTAACATCTATAATCGACTTTGCGAAACGAAATGAAGCTGAGGTGCAAGGCTATGCAGCAACATGAAATTCATAATTACTTATACAATTTCTTTGAGGCGAATAACTGTGAAATTTTAGAACGTTCTCCTCATTTATTAGATGTACAGTTAACAATTGAGATGGATAAATTATTAATGAATCGCCCTTTTTATTGGCACTATCTTGAGAAAACAGGAGGCGTACCGAATCCGATGCGCCTTACTCTTATTACAAATCCAGAAAATGAAGAAAATGATGGTGAGCTTATTCACTACGGTTCACCACGTCTACATCAAATTTTCCAAACGACAAAAGAATTAGGCTCTTACATACGTTTATATGAGGATGTAAGACATAATGGGGCAACACATACACCGCTCCACCCTTGGCTCGGTATTAATATAAAAGTTTCCTATCAATGTGATCGAAAAAAAGACATCCTTCACTCGATTGGTATTCATCTCATTTCTGGAACAATGATGGCAAACTTTCATGAAACATTAACAAACATTAAACTTACACCAAAAATACCTGATTTTTGTTTTACGCTCTCGCCCATCATTAAACCTCAAAGTGGTTTACAACGCATAGAAGACGCTTTAAAAAATATAATTGCAGAAGATGACCATACGTGGGCAAAAGAAGCAAGAGTGCGTTGGAATCATGATTTAGACCTTTTAAACCGTTTTTATGAAGAAAGTGACGAACTTCCTGAGAGCTATGAAATTGAAAAACAAGCTCTGCAAGAACAGTATGAACCACGTATTACAGTGCAAATTATTAACGGTGGACTCTTTTATGTTACCGCGAATCATTTTCTATCAAAATAAAGCTCCTTCTGCTTTAGAAGGAGCTTTATTTCGAGTTACTCTCTATCCTCATTACGCTCTTGTTGTTTTTGCTTTGCCATGCGTTTTTGATACGCACGATCCTTCGCGCTCACATGATTTGCATCAGTTGGAAGATTTTCTTTCGAACGTCCAATTCCATTGCTCATCTTTCCCACTCCTTTTTACGTTTTTCAGAATACATGTTTATTTTCAGCTAGAGTTACAATCCTTATACAAAAAAATAAGAGCAGCCATTGGCCACTCTTACTCGCTCACATATTTTTGAAACATATCATGGATGCCTTTATTTACTAGGTTCGAGATCTGCTCGTCAGATTTATTCGGATAACGATCACGCAATCTGATAGATGCCTTCACCATTAAATTTTCTAATACAGAACGGCCACCTTCTCCATAAATAATTTCAGCATATTTAACAAGCCTTCCATCCTCTACTGTTGCTGGATTATGATTGAAGAAAAATTTACTCATTGTCTCCACCTCTCTCTTTTGATAACGTTTACATTTATATAGATTATTTATGTTATTTATTTCACAATATTGTATGCATGTATATTTAATTAGTTTCATTATAAAGCAACATATCGATAGTAAATATGTGATTTTCCGTCCATTTTGTGAACAAATTAAAAATGAAAGCGTTTCCTTTATTATATACTAAAAAAACTTACTACGCTAGGGGCAATTTTTTTCAATCTACTACCCCCCTCGAAAATTGATATATTTTTTCTTTTCCCATTAAACCTTATACAATTTTCAGAAATTATATTATAAAATATATGTATGACTTAAGGAGGCTTTGTATGAATCAAAATAAAAAAGCTATATTAGATCTTGTCTTTTATCTCGTAATCCCATTCCTCATTTGGAAATTTGCAAAACCTTATATCGATCCTTATTACGCGATGTTACTTTCCTCTGTTCCGGGGATTATTTATACACTGTATACCTTTAAAAAAGAAAAACAGTTTAACGTAACAGGGTTCTTTATTTTAATTACACTCATTTCTAATACAACGGTAGATCTATTATCTGGATCAGCTGAACGAATGTTATGGAACGATGCGTATTATCACATCGTACTCGGCATTATTGTTATATGTACAATTTTTATAAAAAAACCACTTATGTTATATTTCGCAGCAGATATTGCCGCACTTCAAGGTCATGACCGTGATAAAAGTCGTGAGCTGTATCGTGATAGTCGTATATATCCAGCACTGCAATATTTAACGTTATTTTTCGGGCTACAATTTATATTAAAAAGCTTTTTAAAAATTTATTTCATCTCTGTTTTTGGTGTAGATGGCTACGGTGAAATGAGAGCGATTATGACCGCTGTCGGATGGGGCATTTCTATTTGTATCGGAATAGGATTTGTATGGGTGAACAATAAAATACATGCCGTTACGGAAGAACAAGAATCCGTGCGGTAAACAAAGATGCCCTAGTGTATTACGACACTAGGGCATCTTTATTTTGCTAGACATATGACTAAAATTTAACTTGATTTTTTTCTTTTACTTTTTACATTTCGATAAAACAAAGCAGCACTCAGCGGCATAACACCAAACCACTTATTCATAAATGGCTCTTTTTCAGCACGGCGTTGTTCTTTCTTTTGTTTTCGATCTTCTTTTGGAGCATCCATATACGACACAAACTGCTGCGTCACAAAGCGAACATAATCATTAGTAGACATATTATCATCACCTCTACTTGATTAGTATGTCCACTTTTTTATACATTAATCTTTTCCTTTAATTCATTCATAATTTGCTTTACAGACTTATTTGTCGTATCGATATGAATATGAGCCTCTTCATAATAAGCTCGGCGTAATTCAAATTTCGTTACAAATGCATCTATATCTTTCTTTTGAAATAGTGGACGTGTCGTATCTTCACGAAGCCTTTCTGCAATTACATGCGGATCACAATATAAATACACGACAGTTCCGTTCTCTTTCATCCACTTGCGATTTTCTGCTCGTTCAATAATTCCCCCACCAGTTGTAATAATGACATTATGGACTGGTAGCGAACGTAACATTTCGCTTTCATATTCCCGAAAAGCCGTTTCGCCTTCTTCGGCAAAAATATCACGAATTGCCTTCTCTTGCTTCTCTTCGATTTTTTGATCAGTATCTACAACATCCATTTGAAGTTCTTGACTTAATGCTTTTCCAATTGTTGTTTTCCCTGCTCCCATATAGCCGGTTATGTATATAGATTTCATTTTCTGTCCTCTCAATCGTCATTTATTAATTGTTATTATAACGAAAGATGCTACTTTGTTTAATAAAAAAACGTTTTGTTCTTATACTATGAAGAACAAAACGTAACATTCGCTTTTACTTATAAGTACCTCTTCTCACCCACTGCGTTGCAATCCATTTCTCGCCTTTCGTTACAGGTGCCCCTCCGTGTAACGTAAGCTCGTTTAATGATTGATCTTGATAAAAATACTCAAAGTATACTGCCATTCCCTTTCTAGGGTGTACAGAAAGATTTAATTTTGGGAAGTACGTTTCGCCGCCTTCTTCTACATCATTTAAGTACATTACAAGCGTACTAATACGATTGTTAGCAGCTGATCTACTATGTTCCGCAAAATAATCATAGTGTGCTTTATATTGTTGATCCACTTCATAATTTAAAATGTGCAATCCTTCACCATGCGACGCAGGAACATTCATGATAGATGAAATTCGTTTTTCAATCTTTGAAGTAAATTCATTATCTTCCAAAAATGCACCGCTACTTGTTCGAATATCATTTACATCACGTGATGAACCAATTTTAGAACGCTCCATTTTATTTTTAGACATTTCAATCAATTCATCACATTCTTCATCACTTAGTACATTTGCTAATACGACAATAAGAGGTTCTTCAAATTTTGAAATAATGTGTATTTCTCTATCTTCTGTCATAATCGTATTTCCTTTATGATCAAAAATAGTTTGTTCCTTATTTTCACCTATTTGATTGTTGTTTGTCATTTCCCTATTCTCCCTAAAAATAATGATTGGATAGCATGAATATATCATATTCTTTCTACCTTTCTCTTTTTTGAGAAAATTTAAACTTTTAATCATTATATTTATCCATTTCTTCTAAAAAATCAATTTAATTTACAATAGGAAACCTTGGTTTATTTACATATATTTTATACATTATCCTTCTATCCAATCGACTATTTTCCCATCCTTTTTTCTATACCGAAAACCTACCGTATAGAAAGCTTCCTGTTTGAGTGTGCACTGCAACGTAACGAGAATTAAATCATTTTCAAAGACATAATTTCCACTCGCTTCTCCCTTTTCATACTGAAAGAAAAATGTACCTTCTTTTTCTTTTTGCTGTAAATCTTTTTTTATATCTGTAATAGATCGGTTAAGTAATTCATCCAATAAAAACTTTTGTTCTATTTCTATATAAAAATTTTTATCTGTAAACAACATATTTGTTTCGTATATAAAAAAAGAAGTTAATAAAATAAGAAAGATAATCGTTCCAGGCATTGTAAATCCATTTTGCTTTCTCATACGTTTATTCCTATTTCGCTATATCGCATAACTACACCTTCATATATTTTCCCACTAGTATCTTTCACATTTATAATGAGTACATGAGGTGTTAGTTTGTAAGAAACCGTTCCAATATTTTGTAAAACAACTTCCCTCCCGCGCCTATTTACCTTTCTTATAAGACGACTATTCTCTTTTTCATACGATACTTCACTCCCATTACGCGATCGGAATCGTAAAATACTTTCTCCATTTTCAAATGCTAGCTGTTCTCCAGATGATACTTCACGAAACTCCAATTGCATTTGCCCTAAATACACATCCCACTCCCAATCATTTAACCCTTTCGACTGTTTATTTTCCATTTCAATGAAATGTAGGCGGGGAAAGAGCAAAAAAAATATTGATAATAGAAACAGACATACAATCATTTCTATTAATGAAAAACCAAATTCTAATTTATTTTTTCTCCTACATAAAAGCATTGTTCCATCATTCTGTCTTTCACATCTCTCCACACAGTACAAACTTCATTGCCTCCCCAATATGTGTAATACACAATTCCATTTATATTCTTTTCTATTATTCGCTTGTCTTCATTTCCATACATATATATAGCTGCTTCTTTTTTTAATAATCCAGTTGCCTTATAACGAATTTGTATATTTTTTCTTTCTTGCATAACTAATACTGTTTGCGGTAGTAGTAACGATACAGCCATCATTAAAACACTTAACGATACAATCATTTCAGCCATTATGGATCCTTTTTGACATTTCACGATACGTAAATCTCCCTCTTCCAAGCTGAAATACAATTTCATATTTATAATTTCGATACGAAATTATAATCGTACCACCTCTATTAATATTTCCACTTGGATTATATGTCATCGGATTTGGAAACGTATGCAAATCAATTTGTATATCTTCTTCATACTCTCGCTTGACGATATAATACTTTGTACCTGACTCTTTTATAGCATACATATTTCTATCTTTATGCCAACGTAATGTATAGTGCTTTTGACGGTTTATCGCTAATTGCTGCATATACAAAATATCATTTGAAAACTGTCTCAAAAATTGTTCAACTTTTTGTCGCTCGTATAAGGAATGAACACTAAAATACGTAACTATACTTAATACAGAAATAGCAAATAAAACGAGTAACATTTCTAAAAAAGTAAACCCCTGTTGTTTCACAATGCCCTAATTGATACTGCGCCATCATCTGAAATATGAATAGATTCGCCATTCGGGCACTTATCAGTTGTAATATACTTTTCATCTGTCAGTTCTTTTAACGATGGAATTTTATTATGTTGTAATTGATATACTTGTATTTGCGCTTCTATAGATTTCACGTAAGCTGCACAACCTTTTCCTTGGACCGATGAGCGCTGTGTAACTACATTCGGAATAATTAATAGTAATAATATAGTTATGACAACCATTACTAATAGCATCTCTAACAGAGTAAACCCTTCCTCATTCTGCATACAAATGCCCCCTAAATAGAATTCATCATTTGAAACATCGGCATAATCATCGCTAAGTACATAAGGACAACGATTCCTCCAATACATGTAAATAAAATAGGCTGAATGATAACTAACATATGTTTAATTTTCCGTTCCATCTTTTCCATAATAAGATCGCTATAGTCACCTAATTCAATCCCTAAATTGCCGTTTGCTTGTCCATGCGTAATAACATAAGAAAGTTCTTTCTCGTAATACCCACTTTTAGCAATGATAGATTGTAACTGTTCTCCTCCAATTAATTGTCTTTCAATCCGGCTCGCTTCATATTTAAAGAACGGATGATATCTTTGCTCCATCATTATTGTTAAAGCTTCACATACTGATAGTCCACCATTTAATAAACCACTCAACTGAGTAGCAAAATAATGTGAATGCTTTAAAATAAGAAATGTTTTGATGAGGGGAATACGAAGCATAATTTTTACCTGTCTAATATGTGGAAGTTTCCTAAAATACAACATGTATAAAATACCTCCAATAATAACAGTTAAAATAGCGGTTAAAATAATGTAAGGTAGCAGTTTTATTGCACTTAAAATTTGTTCTGTAAGTAGTGGTGTATTAGAACCGAACGAACTATAAACCATTTCAACCTGAGGTAATAAAATGAGTTTAAAAATAAAGAGCATGATTAGTAGAAAAAACATCAAAAACATAGGATACTGCATTATTTTCATCATGTCTCTCCTATACTTATCTTTCTTATAAAGAAGTGCACTTCCTTGTTGCAAAGCAAAAGAAATATCACCATGTTGCTCGGCATAAAATAAATAACTTAACATGTCCTGATGAAACTTTAACTGATGAAAAGAATCGTGTAGACTTTTCCCATCTTTTAACCCCTCAATCATGCGCTGCAATTGTACTTTCTTTTCTACAGGTAATTGAAACTGTAAAAATTCTAATGCTTGTAAAAGAGAGTAGCCTTTTTCTAATAATTCTCCTAAACGTTTCAACAATACTACTTGATCACTTAAACTCCATGTTTTCTTAAACATAAACATCTTCTTCTAAAAAACCTAAAGCATATCCTTTTCGTATTGACGATTCTAAAGTCTCATGTTTGTAAGTAACACATTCTCCACCAGCTTCTTTAAGCGCTTGTTTTAACTCATATCCATATAGTAGCTCATATATGCTAGCCTGCCTTACTTGCCTCATTGATTTACATAAAGTTGAGCACTTTCCTCTGCAAAACGGACACTTCAATTCGACAAGTCGCTGTGCAGCTACAGCCAATAAAGACTGTTCAATCTCTTGCCTCGTTATACCATAATCCATGAAGCGAATGATTGCTCCTTTCGCATCATTCGTATGCAGTGTTGTCATTACTAAATGTCCTGTCAAACTTGCTCTTATAGCTATTTTTGCTGTTTCTTCATCGCGGATTTCACCGACTAAAATAATATCTGGATCATGACGTAAAATAGCCTTTAATCCTGTTTCATATGTGAGACCCGCTTTTTCATTTATTTGAATTTGTAATACATCGTCACTTCTTTTTTCAACCGGATCTTCAAGTGTAATGATGCGACGTGTTTTCTTTTTTCTAATTACCTCTAATAATGCATACATTGTCGTCGTCTTCCCAGATCCAGTCGGTCCAGTAAACACAAGTAGCCCCTGTGAATAGCGTAAAAACGAGAGTAGTTTTGCTGCCGTACTTGGAAATAACGAAAGATGTGATAAGGGCTGAACAGATGCTTGTAAATGAAGGCGAATAACGAGACTTTCTTGATATACTGTTGGAAGTGTTGAAAGGCGTAAATACACTTCTTGTCCATCAATTTGCAAATACAACGAACCATTCTGTGGCTTCCGTTTCTCGCCTATGTCCATAGATGCTAAAAATTTGAAATGTGAGACAAGTTTTTCTCCAAACTCCTTTTCAATACACTGTCTCGTCATTAAATCTTTTCCTATACGTAGTTGCACCGCTACATCCTTCTGCCGGGGCACAATATGTAAATCTGACGCTTGTACCCTACACGCTTCTTTTAAAATTGCATTCGCAAAAATTTCAATCCCATTCATCACTTTTCCCTCCTCACTATGTATATAGCATGAAAACATGCGCAATAAAAATTTGGACTTTTGTATTTTCAATAGAGGAAAAAGGAAAAATATGTTTGTGAAATTATGAACAATTTCCGAATTATTGTCTGAAATTACCTATACTCATGTTTATCTGTATTATAATGTTATTATCTTGGATAAAGTGATAAAGGTGGAGATCCTCATGGAACAAGCTTTAAAAATTACAGGTGTATTATCTGACCCAACTCGTTATTACATTTATAAATATATTTCGCAAAAACATAGTTACGTAACGGTACAAGAAATTGCAGATGAGTTTGACATTCATCCAAACGTAGCGCGTTTACATTTATCTAAATTAGAAGATGTTCATATGCTAAAATCGGAAACGAAGAAAACTGGAAAAGGCGGACGACCGAGCAGATTGTATGTCTTATCTGAAGATGTTATCCAATTACAATTTCCATTCCGTGATTATCAATTGTTAGCAAGAATCGCATTTAATTCTTTACTTAGTCTTGGTGCTGCTGGTGAGAAAGCGCTATACGAAACAGGAAAACAATTCGGAGCTGAATTAATGCAACAACATATGCAACGTTTAAATGTGAGTGAAGATGCTTTAACAGTGGAACAAAAAGTTCAAATTGCAAAAGAAGCTTTCTCAACAGCTGGCTTATCACCTGCATTTGAATTAAGTGCAGATGGAACAAAAATTTTCTATGATGTACACAATTGTCCATTTAAAGAAGTTGCTGTTCATCATCCAACTGAAATTTGTAACATGCACGGAGATATGATGAAAGGGATTTTTGAAATCCTATTCCCTAACATGGAATTAACTCGAAATGATAGTCTATTAGATGGATGTAAATCTTGTAATTATAAACTAACAATTTAATTTTTCATATAAAAAGAAGCCAATAATAATTGGCTTCTTTTTATATGAACGAATATTTACAATAGTAAGAAAAATAAACTATAATGAGGTGAGGTTTACTTTTTTTAGAAAAGGAGGGAGATGGCATGGAGCGCATGTTTCGCGTTCTCGGCTTTTGGACTGGAATTTTCTCGGTTATGTTTTACGTAGGGGATATGCAACCGGCCGCACTACTATTTTTAGGACAAACAGGTTTCTTCGTACTTTTAAGCTATTTAAAATTAACAGAGCGTATGTATATATACGTATTTGGGGCATATTTAACTGTTTTCTTCATAGGATTTACATACTACACGACATTCTTACTTGTGCCTGGGGCTGGACATTAAAAGATGGCATTTTGCCATCTTTTTTTTAATTCCGGAATTTCCTAGTTGACTTATAGGTTTTATTACCTTATATTCTATATAACAGATTGGAATTAGGGGGAATCAACATGAATACACTGCTTGTCGGAATTAACGTTGCAGTCATGCTCATCTTAGTTGGCGTATTATATTATATGCAACGTAAGCATGTATCTTTTAATAAACGTGTATTTACCGCTTTAGGAGTCGGAATTTTATTCGGTCTTATATTACAATTTATTTATGAGCCAACTTCTAAAGTAATTATTGAATCAAATACTTGGTTTGGCTTAATCGGTAACGGTTATGTAAAATTACTTCAAATGATCGTTATGCCACTTATTTTAGTATCTATTATTTCAGCATTTACAAAATTACAGTTAACGAAAAACCTTGGTAAAATTAGTGGCCTTATTATCGGTATTTTAATTCTTACTACAGGAATCGCTGCAGCTGTCGGTATCGCTGCAAGTGCAGGATTTGATGTATCTGCAACCGGCCTACAACAAGGTGATGCAGAATCTGCTCGACTGAAACTAGTTGAAGAAAGATTTACTTCTATTGAAAAGACAACAATTCCAGATAAATTATTAGAGCTATTACCTACAAATCCGTTTCTTGATTTAACAGGCGCTCGTCCAACATCAACAATTTCTGTCGTAATATTTGCAGCCTTTATCGGCATTGCCTTTATAGGTGTAAAACGAAAATATCCAGAACAAGCAGAGCTATTTAAGAAGATGCTTGATGCTGTATATGCAATCGTAATGCGTATGGTAACATTAATTTTACGCCTTACTCCATACGGCGTATTAGCTCTTATGGCAAAAACAGTTGCTGGTAGCGACATAAATGCTATTTTAAAACTTGGCAACTTCGTGTTAGCGTCTTACGTAGCACTTATCGTAATGTTCGTTATCCACTTATTATTAATTGCGCTATCTGGTTTAAATCCAATTCAATATTTAAAAAAGGTGTTCCCTGTATTAACATTTGCATTCACATCTCGCTCTAGTGCTGGTGCGATGCCATTAAATATTGAAGCGCAAAAAGAAAAGCTTGGTATTTCCGAAGGAATTGCAAACTTCGCAGCTTCATTTGGGGTATCTATCGGACAAAACGGTTGCGCAGGTATTTATCCAGCAATGCTTGCAATGATGGTCGCTCCAACTGTAGGAATTGATCCATTACAACCACAATTTATTTTAACTTTAATCGCTGTTGTTGCTATTAGCTCATTCGGTGTTGCCGGAGTTGGTGGCGGCGCAACATTCGCAGCTTTAATCGTACTATCTACAATGAACTTACCAATCGGTATTGTTGCTCTAGTTATCTCGGTTGAGCCATTAATCGATATGGGGCGTACAGCTCTTAACGTAAGTGGCTCTATGACAGCAGGTCTTATTTCAAGTAAATGGCTTGGTGAATTAGATCAAGATACGTACAATCAAGATGATACAAAAACTGGTGAAATTGCTTCATAATGAAAAAAGACGCTAACATACAATTGTTAGCGTCTTTTTTATTCCGTCCCCTCTTTATAGATTTTATCTTGAGAATTATCACTCTAAGTATTCTTCTAGTTGCTCTTTTAACTCTTCCCCAATCTCATAACAAGATTCATCAGCGAGTTCCCCTACTTTCTTACTCCCCAAAATGTTTGATTGAATTGGCATTCCTAAAAAGATTCTTTCACATTTCCAAATTGGAATATTATGAAATCCAATCAGCTCTTTTTCTTCATCTAATATAGCTATAGCAACTGATGAATAATAACCCACCTCAAAGGGATTCTCTTTTTCTCTTGCAAATCCCATATCTAATTCCATGTGTTTTTCTATGTATAAATGTGAATACTCTTTATGCAGTTTAAGTGATATTCGCTCTATTTCCTTCTCCATACATTGAATGTTCTCTTTTAACTCCAACGTAAACTCCTGTTCTTTATATTTCATTTTCGCCTCCTTAAACATAGAAAAAGAGAATACAATAACATATCCTCTTTCCTCAAATATATTTCATTATCTCACAGCCCGTCCTTTTCACAAATAACCATTTTGTTCGCACCATTTATGAAATTGTCCTACGTCTACTCCAACTAACACGATATCCTTTAGCTCTACATCAATGACTTGTTCTCCAATTACAATAGCAAACTGCGATGCTAATTTTGTCTCATTTTTCTTTACAATTCCAATTCGGTTCCGATGCGGTCCATCTTTTATATATGCTTTTTGTCCTACAATATCAAAGTTCAAAATTCTCACCTCTTTTACTGCGCTCAAATTGGAAATACGATCTCCACCTCGGAAAATTTCCTTTCATTGCACTATTTCTCTATATATATGACGAAACAATAAAAGAGTCCTTCCTTCTTTACAATTATTTTTTCTTTGTTTCATTTTTGTGATTGAAACGTAAAGTTTATAATAAAATACACTTGGAAGCGCTTTCTATGTAATTTTTTATGTTATAATATATAAGTAGAACTTCGTAAAGAGGGTTAAAAAATGAATACAAAAATGATTAAAAAAGTAATTGAAGCATTAAAAGTATATGGCTTTCAGGATGTATCATTCTGTGACAAAACGAGGCAATTTTTATTTCATAACGAAACCGATATTATGAGCGGCTATGCAGAAATAACATATAGTAGTCAATTTGAAAAATTCAACGTACAAATTCATCCAATTGAAACACATCACCAAGCAGAGTTACAAGAGATTGAAAGACATATACAAGCTTGTATAAGAAAAGTGGAATATTTAAACGCACTTCTTACCGGGCAGACAAAACTAGATGATAAAATTATTATTATGTAAAAAAAGAACGTGATCCAATCACGTTCTTTTTTCATTATACGTTCATCTTTTCCTTTAGTTGTAATCCTGTAACAGATTCTAATACATCCATCGATTCTCCAAATGTCATATCAAAAATTGTCTTGTCCTCTATGTATGGAAACTGTCTGAAACGCTTTTCTAACACCTTCACAGCATCTGATGTAAAGTTTGCACTATCAATGCCAAATTCTGTTTCAAGAAGAACGATCCAATCTAACACATGAAAACCTAATCCATTGACGAATGAAATCAATTTTTCTTCTGGGTTTGAAGATAAGAATACTTGGCGTTCCATCTCACTAAAAAGTTCTTCTCCTAAGATTTCAGCTAACTCATCATCATGTTCACGTTCAACAAGTTCTTCGTAGCCGTAATCATCCACAAGCTCTTCTACTTCTTCACTATCCTGACAAAGCAATTGACTAAGAAGTGCCTCTTTCTTAAATTCACTATTTTGTACGACTTCTAAAAAGCTCGTTTCCCATCCATTTTCTAATTTCATATTATGTACTCCTTTATATACGTTTCTTATCATCACTGTACCCAAAAGATCACTTTTATAACCTTTTAGGTAGTTACTATTATTTCATATGATTCATAACATAAGATGCAAACTCAGCTACATCTCCTTCAAAAA
The DNA here is from genome assembly GCF_056738645.1 of Bacillus sp. PK3-067. Classification (NCBI taxonomy): domain Bacteria; kingdom Bacillati; phylum Bacillota; class Bacilli; order Caryophanales; family Bacillaceae; genus Bacillus; species Bacillus sp. PK3-067. The sequence goes on from NZ_CP096490.1 coordinate 4,249,866, forward strand.
TATTTATTTCTGGCAAGTGATAGAACGTTGTTTGGAGCGGGCTTCCTGCATGATATACATATATCGTTTTCTCTAGTGCAATCGCCATTCCAAACTCTGTATGGCTCCCATTTCCGCCATCTAATATAAGTAAAAATACATCCGCTTCTTTTACAGCATTTTGTTCTGCCTGACCAATTTCTCTTAATTGTTCTTCATTTGCTGCTTTTTCGTTTTTGGTCCAATCATATGTATGGTGCCATCCTGCATGTTTCAGTTCATTTGCTACGGAACGTACAAGATGTTTATTTTGGAAACCTGAGGCGATATAAAAATTCATTTATATACACTCCTTCATTATGTATAGGGAAACTCCTTTTTAGCGTTATTTGTTATAGCTACAATAAAGAACAACTTCAAAAAAAATCCCCATCTTTAAAACTTATTTGCGTTTAAATGATGGGATGCTTCATGGTCTTCTTTTATTTTTTGTTTTTTATAACTTTCATCAGCTAACATTTCTAGTTCAGCTGTTATCTCCGACTTTTCAAGCTCTCTTTCTTGCGAAAATTTCCTTGAAATATAAACAATAACACTACCAACGTACAACACAAAGCATATAATAAGTGCAGTATTTTCATAGAGACTTAGCTCCAACACAGTCACTCCTAATCCATTCGTATTTTCACGCCTCATTAATTGGAATTTCCCTATTAACCCATTTGTTATCCCGCTATTTGAGGGCAGTAAGACTCCCTCCTCAAAATTCAGTAACAGTAAAGAAGTTAGATGTGGGATGCACCCAACTGATTAAAGTTTCACTTTATTGTAACATAAAAATATCAATTCTTGGAATCTTTCACCCTACTAAAAGAGGCATGATTATTTCATCATGCCTCTGAAATATTTTGAATGATTGTTTTAATTGCTTCTTTTCCATTATATTTTTTTAGTGCTGTTTTATACTTCTCATTATTTTGATTTAATTCTTCGACATACTTTATAAGAGATTTTACATTTACATCTTCTTCATATAATACGGAGGCATATCCTTGTCTTTCAAAGGACTCTGCATTTAATATTTGATCTCCACGGCTTGCAAATTTCGATAATGGAATTAAAACCATCGGCTTTTGTAATGTTAAAAATTCAAAAATTGCGTTGGAGCCCGCGCGTGAAATAACAAAATCTGTTACCGCTAATATATCTGGCAGCTCTCCATGTACATATTCAAATTGTCTATATCCTTCTTTATTTTGTAAACTTTCATCAAGGTTACCTTTTCCGCAAAGGTGAACAATTTGATACTTTTTAAGAAGTTCTGGTAATGCTTCTCGAGCCGTATCATTAATTTTTTTCGCGCCCAAGCTGCCTCCCATAATCGTAATAACTGGCTTTTTACGTGAAAAACCTAAAAACGCTAAACCTTTTTCACGATTTCCCTTCAGCACTTCTTCACGTACAGGAGACCCCGTATATATTACTTTTTCTTTCGGTAAATGTTTCGCTGCTTCTTCAAATGTAACAAATATTTTCGAAGCAAAACGAAGCGCAATTTTATTTGCTAGTCCTGGCGTCATATCAGATTCATGTAATAAAACTGGTACTCTATTTAGCCATCCGCCAATTACGACTGGTACAGATACGAAACCGCCTTTTGAAAAAATCACATCTGGTTTTAGTTTTCGAATTCTTACATACGCATCCATAACACCCTTCATTACAAGAAAAGGATCTTTTATATTTTTTAAATCAAAATAACGACGTAGCTTTCCACTCGAAATACTATAGTAGGGAATGCCTTCCTTTTCTATAATCGTTTTCTCAATACCTTGGTGAGAACCAATATAAGAGATATCCCAGTTGTCTTCCTGTAAATATGGGATAATGGCTAAATTAGGTGTTACATGTCCTGCCGAACCGCCACCTGTAAAGACTATTTTCTTCATACGTCTCCCCCTTCTAGACTATAATACACTAAAATATCTTGCCTCAGGGTGAGAAAATACCATAGCCGTTACGGACGCTTCTGGCTCCATCATGAATCCTTCTGTTAATGAAATACCTATTTCCTCTGGATGAATTAAGCGAAATAGCTTTTCTTGATCTGCAAGTTCTGGACACGCCGGATAACCAAATGACACTCGTATTCCTCTATATTTCGTACGGAAACGTTCTTCCATCGTCAGTTCAGGTGAGTCCGGAATGCCCCAGCGGTCACGAATGAGCATATGTGTTTTTTCAGCAAGTCCTTCCGCTAATTCAAGCGCTAACGATTGAATGGCATGACTACGTAGGTAATCACCTTTCGCCTTCCACTCTTCAGCAATATCCCGAACTCCTTCCCCAACCGTAACAGATAAGAAAGCAACATAGTCCATCTCATCTCCTATTGGGCGCAAATAATCACCTAAAGTACGATAGGGAGCCTTTCCTTGTCTAGGGAATGTGAAACGCTCTATAACACGCGTATGATCTTCTGGATCATATATTACAATGTTTTGTCCGTCGCTTTGCGCTGGGAAAAATTGATACACTGCTTTCGGCTTTAACCAAGATTGTCCTTCCTGCAATAATTCATCTATTAAATCATTTAATTCATGTGCTCTCTTATCTCCCTCTTTCAAAAGCTTCTTCACATTTCCTTTTAATCCAAGGTGATGCCCAAGTAGCATTTGTCTATTCAGAAATGGTGCGAGATGAAGGGCGGGAACATCTCGTAATACAATTCGTTTTGTTGAATCAGGCACCATAACCTCTGATTTTGGTAATGGCTCAATTACTGCTGGAATTTCTACTTTCTTCTCCTCTTTTTTTACGATATGAAGATGACGTTCTTTTTTATCCTGCTTCATCTTCTCACGCTCTTCTTCTTTTTGAAGCTTATTAATAATATCGAGCCCCGTCATCGCATCACTCGCATAACAAACGAGTCCTTTATATGATGGTGAAATCCGATTATCTGTAAACTTTCTCGTTAACGCTGCACCACCTACAACAATGGGCACATCAATATTTGCCGCTTTTAAATCTTCAGCAGTCGTTACCATTTGTTGAGCTGATTTTACTAATAAACCTGAAAGGCCTATAATGTCCGGCTTCTTTTCTTGTACTTCTTGAACAATTCGATCCGAACGTACATTAATTCCTAAATTAATAATCTCATATCCGTTATTCGCTAAAATAATTTCAACGAGATTTTTCCCAATATCATGCACGTCACCTTTTACAGTTGCTAACAATACTTTCCCTTTTTTCGCACTATCACTAGATTCCATATGTGGCTCTAAATAGCTTACAGCGGCTTTCATACTTTCGGCACTTTGCAATACTTCAGCAACAATAAGTTCATTATTATTAAATAGTCGTCCTACCTCGTCCATCCCTGTCATAAGCGGACCGTTAATAATATCAAGAGGTTTTCTTCCTTCTTCAAGTGCAAGACTTAAATCCTCGTGTAATCCTTGTTTCGTACCTTCTACAATATAATTTGCTAGTCTTTCATCAAGCGTTAACGTTTCTTGCACAACGACATCTTTCTTTTTAGCAACTCGGTAAAAGTTTGTAAATTCTTCTAACGTCTCTTTCGTCGTTTCAAACAGTAATGCATCTGCAAGGCGTTTTTCTTCCTCTGGAATCGACGCATAGCGTTCTAATTTTTCCGTATTCACAATCGCGTAATCTAATCCTGCTTTCGTAGCATGATATAAAAAGACTGAATTTAATACTTCACGTCCAGCCGGTGGTAAACCAAATGATATGTTACTTACACCTAAAATCGTTAAACACTCTGGTAACGCTTCTTTAATAAGGCGAATTCCTTCTATAGTCGCTGCCGCTGAGCCAATATATTCTTCATCACCTGTCCCTACTGGAAACACAAGTGCATCAAAAATAATATCTGACGGGCGTATCCCATACTTCTTTGTAAGTAATTCATAGCTTCTTTTCGCAATTTCTATCTTTCGTTCCGCACTAACCGCCATACCGTCTTCATCAATTGTTCCTACAACTATAGCGGCACCATACTTTTGAAGAAGCGGTGTCACTTTTTTAAATCGTTCTTCTCCATCTTCTAAATTAATTGAATTAATAACAGCTTTTCCTTGAATATAAGTAAGAGCTCGCTCCATCACATTTTCATCTGTTGAATCAATCATAATCGGTACTTTTAAAACTTTCGTAACTTCTGCTAAGAAGTTTTCCATATCTTCTATTTCATCGCGATCAGGATCTGCCATACAAATGTCAATAATATGAGCATTTTTCTTCACTTGCGCTCTTGCCACTTCAGCAGCCTCTTCAAATTTCCCTTCTGCTACTAAGCGTTTAAATTTACGTGACCCAATAACATTCGTTCTTTCACCTACAAATAACGGTCTCATAGACTCATCATATTGCAGTGCTTCTAATCCACTAATTCCATGTCCTTCTCTCTCATGATGGTCACGAGGCCTAAGAGATGCTAGCGCGGATTTCATTGCTTTTATATGTTCTGGTGTCGTGCCACAACAACCACCAATAATATTAACCCATCCTTCTTCAGCAAATCGCTTCACCTTTTCAGCAAGAGAAGATGGAGATTCATGGTAATGTCCATCTTCATCAGGAAGACCTGCATTTGGATAACAAGAAATGTAACACTCCGATAAATCAGATAGTGAACGAATATGGTCCCTCATAAACTCCGGACCAGTCGCACAGTTTAACCCAACAGATAATGGTTTCATATGTTCTACTGATAAATAAAAAGCTTCAATTGTTTGCCCAGCCAGAGTCGTTCCCATTGGCTCAATCGTTCCTGAAATCATAATAGGAACCGTTTTTTTCAGTTCTTCAAAAGCGGCTTGAATTCCAATATAAGCTGCTTTCACGTTACGCATATCTTGACTCGTCTCAACGAGTAATACATCAACTGCTCCTTTTAATAATCCTCGTGCCTGCCTTGTATAAGCCTCAATCAATTCTTCAAAAGTCACACCACCTGTAACACTAATTGCTTTCGTTGTTGGTCCCATCGCTCCCGCAACATATACTTCCTTCCCGCTTTCTTTAACAGCTTGCTTCGCCAAAAGTGCTGCCTTTTCATTTAGTTCTTCATCTAAATGAGACAGATCATAATCACTTAGTACAATATTCGTTGCCCCAAATGTATTTGTTTCAATAATATCCGCTCCAGCTTCAATATAAGCTTTATGAATCTTTAAAATAACGTCTGGTCTTGTTTCCACTAAATATTCATTACAGCCCTCGTACTCTTCTCCTCCGAAATCTTCAGCAGTTAAATCCTCTTGCTGAATCATTGTCCCCATTGCACCATCTAATATTAAAATGCTATTTTTTAATTTTTCTTCTATACACTTCATCAATTAATACCTTCTTTCACTTCTTGCTTTTCTCTTACATATTTAACAAGATGTTCTGTAATTTCATACTTTAAAAATGGTGTAATAAGATAAATACCATTAAAATATTTCATCGCTGCGTCGACCAATTCTTGTGAAATGCGGATCCCTTCCTCAATTGCTGCCTCTTTCGTTTCATGTCCATCCATTCTCTCTCTTATTTCTTCAGGAAGAGTAATACCCGGCACCTCAAAATGAAGAAAATCTGCATTCCGCTTACTTACTAACGGCATAATTCCAATAAAAATAGGTTGTTCCAAATGCTTTGTCGCTTCATACACTTCTTCAATTAACTTGATATCGTAAATTGGCTGAGTTAAAAAATACTCCGCTCCAGCATCTATTTTTCGTTCCATTCGCTTAACCGCTGCTTTTAAGTGCCTCACGTGAGGATTAAATGCGCCGCCTACAGAAAACCTTGTCGCCGGTCCAATTGATTTCCCTAAAATTGAACGTCCATCGTTCATTTCTTTAATCATTTTAATAAGCTCAATAGAGGATAAATCATATACAGAAGTGGCACCGGGAAAATCACCAACGCGCGCTGGATCACCAGTTAAAGCTAACACTTCTTCCATCCCTAACGCCGATAAACCTAACAAATGAGATTGTAGTCCAATGACGTTATGATCTCTACACGTTAAATGCGTCAATACTGGGATATCATGCTTCGTTAATAACGCACCCATCGCCATATTAGAAACACGAGGCGATGCTAATGAATTATCTGCTAGAGTAATAGCATCTGCTCCCGCTCTTTTTAACGCTCTTGCTCCTTCAAAAAAACGCTGTGTATCTAACGTTTTCGGTGGATCTAATTCCACTACAACTGTTGTTTGTTTTTTCGCTTTCTCTGCTAGAGTGACGTGAGCCTTCGAACGTTTCTCATGCGTATGAACGACTTTCGGCCTTTGAATCGTGTCTTTTTCTATTACAGGGGTAATATTCGCAACAGCGCGCTTCATACTTTGAATATGTTCTGGAGTCGTACCACAACAACCACCCAATAACCGAATACCTTGCTCAATAAATCTCGGTGTCATCGCTTCAAAATAAGCTGGACTTCCCTCATATACGTAACGTCCATCCACATAATTCGGGAGGCCTGCATTTGGGTATGCTGATAAATAGCCATTTTGAGGAATCGATATCATTTTGAAAGCTTCCGTCATATGAAGCGGCCCTAGTTGACAATTCAATCCAACAACATTTGCACCGTAATCTATAAGTTGCTTTAATATTTCATTGACATCATTTCCATTTTGAGTCGTACCTGCTTCATGTAACGCTAATTGCGCAACAATTGGAATATTCGTTTGCTTACGCAATACTTTAACGGCATGAAGTAATTCAAATTCATCGTAAAAAGTTTCTAATAGTAATCCATCAACCTGTTCTTCTAGTAAAGCCCCTGCCTGTTCAAGTAACATAAACTCTCTTTCCATATCAGTCGTTGTAACAGCTCCGATATGTTTCATACCACCAATTGTTCCTAAAATTGCATTTTTATCTGTCACAGATGCTTTCGCTAGTTTTACTGCCGCTCTATTAATTTCTGTAACTTGATTTTCTAAACCATACATACGTAATTTCGCCTCATTTGCTCCATACGTATTCGTTTGAATTACATCTGCTCCAGCAGCTACATATTGTTTATGAATCGATATAATTAAGTCTGGATCAGATACATTCAATTCTTCAAAGCTACTTTGCAAACCATGTGAATGCAATAACGTCCCAACCGCACCATCACCTATTACAATTCCTTTTGATAATAAATCTAGTAATTTCACGACTCTCCCTCATTTCTATCAATATAAAAACCCCCTCTTCACTTTGAAGAGGGGGACATAATCGTTCCTCCTCTTATTATGCAAAACATTCGTTTTGCAGGTATTAGCACCGTTTCAAACATTTCGTTTGAAGGTTGCCGGGTTTCACAGGGCCTTTCCCTCCACCGCTCTCAATAAGAGTTGTCTTTATTATTTTATTTATGTAGCTAAAAGGAAATGCGTTCCCCTTTTAACAATGTTTGTTAATTTTTTAATAAATTTAGCATGCACAAAAGTAAAAGTCAATGACACTTGCGGAAAAATAAAAATTATTTAAAATAAAGTTGCAATTCAGTTATATTTTATTGTAAAGTTAAAAACATAATAAAAATTTCATACGAACATTCTTATCTAGAGAGGTAGAGGGACTGGCCCTGTGACGCCTCAGCAACCATTAACATTTTGTTAATAAGGTGCTAATTCCAGCAAATTGTGAAAGATTTGACAGATGAGAAGAAGACTCTATTCAAACCGAAAGCCTTCTTCTTAGAAGGCTTTTTTTATTTTATATTCACTTAATGTTTCAATTTAAAAAGGAGGAATTTTCATATGTCAACAATCGAAACAAAACTAGCACAAATCGGAAATCGCAGTGAAACTACAACCGGAACGGTTAATCCACCAGTTTATTTCTCAACCGCTTATCGTCACGAAGGAATTGGTAAATCTACTGGCTTTGACTATTCACGAACTGGCAATCCAACTCGAGGTCTTTTAGAACAGGCGATCGCAGACTTAGAATATGGCGAACAAGGTTATGCCTGTAGTTCAGGGATGGCGGCTGTTCTCCTCGTCCTTTCTCTATTCCGCTCTGGAGACGAACTTATTGTATCTGAAGATTTATACGGGGGAACGTATCGATTATTTTCTGAGCATGAAAAAAAGTGGAATGTTCGATGTAGATACGTAAATACACAGTCTATTAAACAAATTGAGCAAGCTATCACAACTGAAACGAAGGCTATTTTCATAGAAACTCCAACTAATCCATTAATGCAAGTTACTGATATTGCTGCTGTCGCAACTGTAGCGAAAAGGAACGGACTACTCCTTATTGTAGACAACACTTTCTACACACCTTATATACAGCAACCATTAACAGAAGGTGCTGACATTGTACTTCATAGCGCAACGAAATATTTAGGGGGACATAACGATGTACTAAGCGGGCTTGTCGTTGCAAAAGGAAAGGAACTTTGCGAGGAAATCGCTCATTATCATAATGCATCAGGTGCAGTTTTAAGCCCATTTGACTCATGGTTATTAATTCGCGGTATGAAAACGTTAGCGCTTCGCATGAGGCAACATGAAGAAAATGCGAAAGCAGTTGTTGCGTATTTAAATGATGAAGACGGGGTGACAGATGTATTTTATCCAGGAAGAGGTGGCATGATCTCATTCCGCCTTAAAGATGAAGCTTGGATTAATCCATTCTTACAATCTTTATCCTTAATTACATTTGCCGAAAGTCTTGGTGGTGTAGAAAGTTTAATGACTTATCCAGCAACGCAAACACATGCTGATATTCCTGAAGAAATTAGAACAGCAAACGGCGTATGCAATCGTCTTCTTCGATTCTCAGTTGGCATTGAAAATAGTAACGATTTAATTCAAGACTTAAAGCAAGCAATTAAACTCGTAAAAGAAGGTGTAAGAATATGAGCTATTCTATAGATACACTCTTACTACACAACCAATATAAACACGACTCGCAAACAGGCGCTGTGAACGTTCCTATTTATAACACATCAACTTTTCACCAGTTTGATGTAGATACGTTCGGAAAATATGACTATAGCAGGTCAGGAAACCCAACTCGTGAAGCTCTTGAAGATATCATTGCTTTATTAGAAGGCGGAACAAAAGGATTCGCCTTTGCATCAGGCATTGCAGCGATTTCCACTGCATTCCTCCTTCTTTCACAAGGTGATCACGTACTCATTTCAGAAGATGTGTACGGAGGCACTTACCGAGTGATAACTGAGGTACTCTCCCGTTACGGTGTTTCACATACATTTGTTGATATGACCAATTTAGAAGAAATAAAACAAAACATTAAACCAAATACAAAGCTCTTTTATGTAGAAACACCTTCTAACCCACTTTTAAAAGTGACAGATATTCGCGAGGTTTCTAAACTCGCAAAATCTATTGGGGCTCTTACTTTTGTTGATAATACATTTTTGACACCACTATTCCAAAAACCACTTGAACTTGGAGCTGATGTCGTTCTTCATAGTGCTACAAAATTTATTGCTGGTCATAGTGATGTTACTGCCGGATTAGCAGTAGTAAAAGATTCAGAACTCGCTCAAAAGCTTGGATTTTTACAAAATGCATTCGGTGCTATTTTAGGACCTCAAGATTGTTCTCTCGTACTTCGCGGTCTAAAAACATTGCATGTACGCCTCGAACATTCAGCTAAAAATGCCAATAAAATCGCACATTATTTACAAGAGCACTCTAAAGTAAAAAATGTCTATTATCCGGGATTACAAACTCATCTCGGATTTGATATTCAACAATCTCAAGCAACATCAGCTGGAGCGGTCTTATCGTTTACTTTGCAGTCAGAAGATGCACTCCGCAAATTTTTATCAAAAGTAAAATTGCCTGTTTTTGCAGTTAGTTTAGGAGCTGTAGAGTCAATTCTTTCTTATCCAGCAAAAATGTCACATGCAGCACTGTCGCAAGAAGCTCGTGATAAAAGAGGAATATCTAATTCATTACTTCGGTTATCAGTCGGTCTTGAAAATGTTAACGATTTAATATCCGATTTTGAAAATGCCCTTTCTTATGTAGAAGAACCTGTAAATGCATAGAGAAAAAGAAGATATGAGATTAGGTTTTCATATCTTCTTTTTATGCGGTTTAGCTATATTCATTTGAATTTCTTCTTTTCTTATAGTCCATAAAAAATAAAAGTATATCATCTATTTCTAAATAATGGATTAATTGATATATTAAGAAATAAAAAGGGGTGAAAATAATGGATACTTGTGCAGATATTTTAATCGTTATCGATTTACAAAATGGCGTATGTTATAGCGAGGAGCATTTATTTGATTTACAGAACTTACTAAAAAAAGTAAATAAAAGAATTTATTCATATAGAAAATTAAATAAACCAATCCTTTTTGTTCAACATTGTGATGATGATTTAGTACCCGAGAAAGAACTTTGGGCTATTCATACCGATCTAGATGTTCAAGAACAAGATTTTTTTGTAAGAAAAACACATGCAAATTCATTTTATAAAACAAACTTAAAAGAAATTTTAGATCAATTATCTGTAAATCGCATTGAATTTTGTGGCGCCCAAACAGAGTACTGTATGGATGCAACGATTAAGTTTGCCCACGGGCTAGGATACGAAAACTTTATGGGACAGAAAACAACCTCTACGTTGAATAATCCTTTTATGTCCGCAAAAGAGACAATTGATTTTTATGAGAACATATGGAATCACAGATTTTTAACGTTGCTAAAAGATGAATTTTAGAATAAATGACTAATGACTTGATCATCCTAAGATTTATCAGCCGTAATCAAATATTTCATTATCACCATAAAGAAGCGAATGACATTCAGCTTCTTTTCTTTTAACCTGTTTTATATTCTATATATATCATTATAATTCCTTTGTCATATTATTTTAAAAATTTCGTATATTCATTTGAAAGAATAAGAAAATCATGATAAAATTGTGTTACAAATATATCTATATCTTTCAATTTTTAAAACGCATCGAAATTTTCACCCAAAAATGTCATTTTACAAAAACATGCTAATTTACCTATTTTATTTACATCCGGGTCTCTTTTCTTACAATTTCTTTACTTTAGGACTTTTTTTCTGCAACAACTATTTTCTTTTCTTTAAATTTTTGGTATGTATAGTATGGTATAATAGCTCACACGGAGGTGGAAAAGAACATGTTAGAAACCTTTCAAAAAGAATTAGAACTATATGAAAGTAATGCAGAATTATTAAAAGTGCTAGCTCATCCTGTTCGTTTATGTATCGTAAAAGGATTAATCGAGCGCGGTCCAAGCAACGTTTCTACAATGTATACTGGCTTAAACATGCCACAATCTACAATTTCACAGCATTTAGCAAAATTAAAAAGCGCTAAAATCGTTTCTAGTGAAAGAAAAGGATTGGAAATTTATTACAAAGTAGAGAATGAAACAATCATTCAACTCGTTCGTGTATTATTAGGTTAGGGACTAATAATCGCAGAAAAAGAACGTATTCTATATTTTTTATCTCATATCTTTAATATAAATATATATCATGAGAGGAAATATATAATACTACATAAGTCGTATTAAAAAACAAGACACAGTATATACTGTGTCTTGTTTTTTATATTGTTACATACTGATCCAAATGTAAATGTTGCATATCTTTTGTATGTATAACAACATCAAACGAACTCCCTACTCCTCCATTTAAAATCATAGAACGAACTGCTCGATTTTGTTTTTGCGTTTCAGAAAAAGGATTCGTATCTTGATGGCTCGTAAGCTGTTCTAATATCCCTGCAGCTAACAAGAACTCAGATTGTTTCTTATGCCATACTGCACTCATTCCTTGCATACTAAAGATCTCCTTTAGCTCGTCCCAATGAACATGAGTAGTAAGATCCATTTCACCTGGATGCGCTAGTGGGTTACGCATTAGCTTATGCTGATAATATCCTCGCAAACTTCCTTCGCGGTGTGCTGGATGCATCCATTCTTCTTTTGTGTATCCGTAATCAACTGTAATACATATACCTTTTTGAAACCATTTCGAAATTTCTTTTATATACTCCTCCATAACAATTGGTACTTCAAAACGTTGCCCTTCAGCAATATAAATATTATATTTCAATAAATAGCGACCAATTCTTTTATTTAACGGCCTACATACTTCTGAAAGGTTTCCTTCCTCTGTATATGTAATACGTACTTCATACAATATACCATTTCTTTTCTCAATTACTTCAACAGGAAATGCATCAAACAACTCATTCGAAAAAAGAATTCCCTCGAAAGAATCTCCCATTTCACTATAGGAGGTATAGTACGATACATTAGAAAATGAGCCAAGTTGCTCCTGCTGTAATTTCCTATGAAAAGGGCTCACTTCAATCATTGAATAGTTTAAATTAATAAAGGTGTTTGGAGATAATTGCTTCCATTCTTGTAAAACATCATAGGCAAACTTCCCTGTTCCCCCACCAACCTCACAAATATTCGAAGCAACTTCACCATTTTCAACAAGACGAATAAAAAGTTTAGCAAAAGTTTTTGCAAAAACAGAGGATACATTGCTACTTGTAAAAAAATCCCCTTGTCTTCCAATCTTTTCACGTTCTTTCATATAATATCCATGACCCTCCGTATACAATACAAGGTTCATATACGTACTATATGAAATTGAATAATCCTTTTCTTTCCCCATCCATTCTCTTAAAATAAGCTCCATTCCCATAATAACTCCTTATTGTAAAAACGGATTATTTTCTTTTTCAAAGCCAATGCTTGTTTCTGGACCATGTCCACATAACACCGCTGTTTCATCTGGTAATACAAATAATTTCTCTTCAATACTTCCAATTAATTCAGCAAAACTTCCACCAGGCAAATCTGTTCTTCCAATGCTCATTTGGAACAATACATCTCCTGAGAATACAGCATTCGCTTCTTTACTATAATAAGAAATACTTCCTGGAGAATGTCCTGGTGTCTCAAAAACTTCAAAATTAAATGATCCAATTGTTAATGTACCTTCTGCATCAATAATATGATCCGCTGGTTTTGCTGTAATACTGCGGTTCATCATAAAAATTTGAGAGCCGTTTACAGTTGCATCTCCTAACCAATCTGCTTCTTCTTTATGTACGTACACAGGAATATAAAAAGCGTCTCTTACGGCATCAACAGCACCGATATGATCAAAGTGAGCATGTGTTAATAAAACAGCCAATGGTTTTAATTGTTCTTCTTGTAAATATGTAACGAGCTTTTCACCTTCATGACCAGGGTCAAAGATAATGCACTCTTTTTGATCGTTCATTAAAATATAAGCATTTGTTTGTAATGGGCCTAACGGCATTTGTATCCATTTCATATAAAAATCTCCTCCAGTTATTAAAAACTTACTTTTAATGATACAACATTTCTTTCTCTGAGGAAAAGAAAGGATGCTATCTCGACAATCATTTTTAAAACATGTACAATATAAAAGAGTAAATATTCCAAAAACTCATAATAAGAAATGGGTAGACAGAGGAGGATATTGTATGGGCCTTGTTATTATTTTTACACTTGTCACTCTGTTAGCTGTATTTGCTACGCTTAGAACACTTCGTGAAAAAAACTTTTTCGCGAGCGGCTTTGCAATTGCAACTGTACTCGTTTTCGGATGGTTTACGATCATGACTGTTCTATATAACGGGTATCCACCAGCAGCTTAATTCGTTTACACTTTATTCTTCATCGAGATTTTACACAAAAAGAGGAAGGGTTCCCCCTTCCTCTTTTCATATTTCACAACTTATATCATCTTCGCTTCGTATTTGTGCTTTTTTACAAGCCAAGCTCCTCCGATAACACCTGCATCATTACCAAGTGTTGCAATAGCTAACTTCGTGCTCTTTACAGCACGTGAGAAAGCGTATTGCTCGAAATAGCGTTGAATTGGTTCTAATAGCGCATCTCCAGCTTTAGACACGCCTCCACCAATAACAATTTTCTCTGGGTTCAATGTACTAGAAAGGTTCGCTACAGCTAATCCTAAATAAGAAGCTACTTTTTCTACTACTTCACCTGCTAATTCATCACCTTGTCCAAGTGCTTCAAAGACATCTTTTGATGTAATACGTCCTTCTTCAGCTAACATAGAACGCAACACGCTCTCTTTATTAGTCTCTTGTATTTTTTGCATAGCAACACGTACAATACCTGTCGCAGATGCTACTGTTTCTAAGCAACCAGACTTCCCGCAATTACATGGGAAAGCATTTTCTGTAACGACTGTAATATGTCCAATCTCACCAGCAGCACCACTCACGCCGTGTACAATCTCACCATTGGCGATTACACCACCACCAACGCCCGTACCAAGTGTCATACAGATTAAATCTTTTGCACCTTCACCAGCACCTTTCCACATTTCACCAAGCGCTGCTAAGTTCGCATCATTATCAATAACAACAGGTAATCCTGTTTCTACTTCTAATAAATCTTTTAGCGGATAGTTTTTCCATCCTAAATTAACCGCTTCATAAATCATTCCAGACGCCACATGTACAGGACCAGGAGCTCCCATACCAATACCAATTAATTTGCTCTTCAATTCGCCTAATTCTTCTAGCTTTTTATCAATTGCTTTCGCAACATCAAGTGTAATATGTTTTCCTTGCTCACCTGTATTCGTAGGGATTTCCCACTTATGTAAAATTTCACCGTATACATTAATAAATGCTAATTTAATCGTTGTACCACCAAGGTCAACACCAACTAACCATTTCTCTTCCATGTTGCTTACCTACCTTTATCTAATTCTTATTTAGCTCTTTTTGAATTTCTTGCTTCAATAAAAATAAAGCTGTTTGATAGTCTTGTGGATCGATTAGCTGTGATTGATTTAATTCACGCAATTCATCTTGCATTAATTGTAAATCTGCAATTCGATCTCCCGTATAAATAATCGTACCAAATTTCTTTAGCAATTGCTGAATATCATAAATAGATACCATTTCATCACCCTCTATGCTCACTTACTATAAAAAATTATAATAAGAAAACGTTCACATATTTTATTATAATCAAGAAGAAAAAGTCTCGTCAATTTTTATTTGTCTATACAAGCTTATTTATAAGCAGTGTTCCTTTTTCTGTAATAATTTTTTCTATGTTTTTATCAAATGGCTCTACTGGAATGTGTTTTACCATTTGAAAATCATACGCTAATGACAGCGTTTTCCCTTTATAATGCACGAGATAACGATCATAATAGCCACCGCCGTACCCAATTCGCTCTCCTCGTTCTGTATAAGCTACGCCTGGGACAATTTGAAGATCAATTTCATCCATATTCACTTCTTCCGTAAGCCCGGGAATCGGTTCACGTAAATTCATATACACCGTTTCTAATTGATCAAAATTATTAATTTGCCGGAAGGACATCGTTCTAGTTCCTTTATTACACTTAGGAACTACAACTTTCTTTCCTTCTTCCCAAGCTTTTTCGATAATAGGATATGTATTCACTTCATTTTCCATTGAAAGAGTAATTCCAATTGTTTTAGCTTCAACCCACTCTTTTTGCGCATACAACGAAAATGCAATCTGTTCTGATAAAGTTGTATACTGTTCTTCTGATAAAGAATTCATGTGTTCTATTATTTGTTTACGTAAACGTACTTTCTCTGCTTTCACACATTCTCCCCCTTACAGTGACACTTTACTCTATGCTGATAGTGTATCACTTTTAACATAGGAATCGAATAAAAAAAGAAACAGTAGGAAAATATTCCTACTGCTTACTTTGTTTCACGGTGTAACGTAGACTTCTTGTCACGCTTGCAATACTTTTTAAGCTCGATACGCTCAGCGTTGTTACGTTTATTTTTCTTTGAGATATAGTTACGATCTCCGCATTCTGTACATGCTAGAGTAATATTCACACGCATTCTTATTTCCCTCCAGTACTAATAACTTAAATCAGACTATACTATAATACCACTTTTAAAATAAAAATTCTACACCTTTTGATATTGTCTAATTTTTTCTATAAGATTTTTCATATTTTCCCTTGCTATTACTGGGTTTCTAGCATGTGAATACACCAAAAATTTTGGTTGTTTTGTGTCAGAAACGATATAAGACCACTCTTTTTCAGTATATTTGAACTGTACTCCTTCAAATATACCTTCTCCCTTCCTTTCTATATCATCCAATAATTTCCTCATAATTTCCCCTTTTTCATTCCATGAACATACCACTTCATCATAAAGTAAATAGAGCGGAGGTGATTGCTCTACTATGCTGAGAAACGTTTTTCCTTGCAATGCTATTAGCTCGAATAATTTTCCAATCCGATATAAAATATCTCGCTTCCACCTTACTTGAAACGACTTTCTTTCATCCTGCGTATAAAATAGAAGATAACATTCTCCTAACTTCAAAGACATTGGGTAAATATTTCCTGTCGATTCGAGTAAGAAATCTGGAATATCGACCTCTTCCAAATCTGTACCTTGGTAAATATTACTATGTTTATCGTATAACTCGAAATGATTTCCTTGCTCAGAAAACATAAGAGCCATATTCGCTTTACTTGATTTCATCAAAGCTTTCACATGATCTTTTTGTTCGCTTGCATAAATCCATGTAACTGTACAACCAAGTCTTTGCAGAAAGAGCATAAGTAAATGTTGCAACGTATCATTTCTCTTATTAATAAGAAGATGAAACTTCTGCATCTGTATTTTCTCGATATCAATATGCCCCAATATAACTTCTATATACTCATTCATAGAAACATGAACCAGCTTATTTCGCCCCATCTCTTTCTCATGCACGTAATAAAACAATTCGGACATATATACTTGTTCTATCTCTTTTTGCTGCTTATACGTTAACGGCATGCCAGCTTGACCATACAACTTTATAACAATCTCATTCTCATTCTCCACTTGAATGAAAACCCCACCTGCACATTGCAAATGATGAACACTATATTGAAAAAGTGACTCGTTCATTTCTTTACATTCCATCGTATGAATCCCTATACCATGAATAGCATGTAAAAATAAATTTTTATAAGAGGTTGTTTCTATATTTTCTTGACTTCCAATTAATATACTTTCTCCTTTTTTAAAAAGAGAACCATACGCCATCGCAATCTTCACGATAAACTGGGGAGTAATTTCAACATTCCCTCTTCCTACAATGCGGCTTTTTTGTAACCACCCTGCACTCATTTCACTCTCTTGAATACCAGCCGCTCCTACTATCGAATGACTATCAATCGCCTTATAAGGCCATAGTTTTCCTTTTTGCTTAATTACCGTACTTCTTCCGATGTGACAGTGATCCGCTACAACACTTTTTTGAAACAGTGTAACATCATCTTCAACTATTGTACGCTCTCCTATTGTCGTTTCTAATAGTTCACAATACTTCCCAATGTGGGCATTTGCAAAAACAATACTTTTTTGAAGATGAGAATAATTTGAAACGATACTATTTTTCCCAATAATAGAATATGGCTCAATTACAGCTCCTGTACCAATCTTTGCTCCTTCTCCAATAAAAGAGGGGCCATGAATTTTCGTCCCTTTACCAATCGTCACCCCTTCTCCCATCCATACCATCGGTAATACTTCTGTATAAGGAATAGGTACTTGTAACTTTTTCGTTAACAAATCAAATTGTGCTTGTCGATATTGATTAAATGTGCCGATATCTAACCAATAACCTTCTGACAAATATGCGAATAACACATTTTTGTTTGCCAATAACGGAAACACATCATGACTGAAATCAAAAAATTGCCTAGGCGGTATGTAAGAAAAGACTTCTGGCTCCATAATATATATGCCTGTATTCACAACATTAGATACTACCTCATTCCAGCCCGGCTTTTCTATATATCGTGTAACCTCCTGGTCTTTATTCATTACAACCAATCCAAATGAGAGTGGATTTTCTATTTCTTTCACAAACATTGTTACCATTCTTTTCTTTTGTTCATGAAACCTAATTCCTTCTGATAATTGAAAGTCAGTTAATGCATCCCCGCTTATCACAACAAATGTTTCATCTAAAAATTGTTCTGCTTGTTTAATACTCCCTGCTGTGCCAAGCGGAGGAGAGTCTTCAAAATAATACAAGTTAACTCCCCATTTACTACCGTCACCAAAATATTGCTTAATGGTCGTACTCATATATTGAACAGTAATTGCAATTTCACGAATACCATGCTGGCGTAATAACTCAATATTATATTCTAAAACTGGTTTTTCTAATAATGGTAACATCGGCTTTGGAGTATTACATGTTAATGGTCTAAGGCGCCTTCCTTTTCCTCCAGCTAAAATAACCCCCTTCATATACTTCAGCCTCCACTTATATAATGTTCAGTAACTCCATATACCATATGTATATTCCCTATCCCACATGAACTAGCAGCATAAACTTGATTAGTTAAACACATCCTCATTTAGAAGACTATATAATTAAATTTCTAACCTATAAAAACGTACATTTCAAACAACAAGAAAGCGCTTACTATAAATTGGTAAATAATACTTATTAACGACAAACATATATACTAATTTTTCCATTACATTATGATACATCTTATCATCATAAACTAAAGGAAACAACGAGCTTTTTTTGTCATGTTTTGACTAAAAAAAGCAGGTGATTTCTCATCACCTACTTTCATTCCTACTCATTCAATAAATAATGCTTTCCTTTTACTAAATAAAAGACATTTTCAGCAATATTTGTAATATGATCTGCTACACGCTCAATATATCTCGCGACAAATGATAATTGTGTAATTTGCGTAATTGCTTCTGGTTGTTCCGGAACTGAAGATATAAACTCACGAATTGCTTTTCCATATATTTCATCAACGGAATCATCCATTTCAGCAATTTGTTTCGCAAAAGTTAAATTTTCTTGTTCATATGCTTCTAACGCTAAATGCAACATCTCATTTGCAACCGCAAACATTTCATCTAGGTTGTGCAAACTAACAGCCACTTCTTTTTCCCCAAGACGAATTGTAGCCTTTGCAATATTAACAGCATGATCTGCAATGCGCTCTAAATCTGTCGCTGTTTTAATTGAAATAAAAATCCTTCTTAAGTCACTTGCTACAGGTTGCTGCTTCGTAATGAGCATAAGCGCAAGATCGTTTATTTCCTCTTCTAAATTATCCATGCGGTAATCACCATCAATGACCTCTAACGCTTTCTCTACATCTCTTGTATGCAGACCTTCCATAGCAATCAATAAAGCCGCATTTGCTAATTCTCCAAGCTCAATCACCTTTTGCTGTAACGCTTTTAAATCACCTTGGAACTGTTCTCTTACCATTTTTCTTCCCCCTCAATATTATGTGCCATTATATAAAAGTGAAACTTTAATCAACCCTCATCAATCGGGATTTGATAGGCAGCAAGATCCCCTCCCTAACTTCTTTGCTTTCGCTAAATTTTAAGGTGGGGGTCTTACTGCCCGCAAATAGCGGGGTAAATCTCCTACATAGCCTCTTACGCTTGTAATAAAACTTAAGATAAGGAGAAGTATTACTTCTTTATTAACAGTAAGATAAAATAAGAAATGCCCTCTGTTAAGAGGGCATTTGCTCTTAGCTTTGAAACGATATCAACCAAAGCGACCTGTAATATAATCTTCTGTACGCTTATCTGAAGGAGTCGTAAATAATTTGTTTGTATCTGTATACTCCACAACTTCCCCGCTTAAGAAGAAAGCTGTTTTGTCTGAAATACGCGCTGCTTGTTGCATATTATGCGTTACGATAACAATACTAAAATCTTTCTTTAGCTCTTGAATTAATTCTTCTACTTTTAATGTTGAAATTGGGTCTAATGCCGATGTTGGCTCATCCATTAAAATAACGTCTGGCTCAATAGCTAAGCAGCGTGCGATGCATAGACGCTGTTGCTGTCCACCAGATAAACCGTATGCATTATCGTGCAAACGATCTTTTAACTCATCCCAAATCGCTGCTCCACGTAAACTTTTTTCAACAATTTCATCTAATGTCTTTTTGTCACGAATACCATGGATTTTTGGACCGTATGTTACATTCTCATAAATAGATTTTGGAAATGGATTTGGCTTTTGGAACACCATTCCTACATGCGTTCTTAATTCTTCAACTGGATATGATTTATCAAATATATTGCGTTCTCTATACTCAATTACACCTGTAGTTCGAACGATCGGTACTAACTCTACCATGCGATTTAATGTTTTTAAGTACGTTGATTTACCACAGCCACTTGGACCGATAATGGCTGTAACTTCATTCTCATGAATACTTAAATTAATATCTTTTAAAGCATGGTCTTCCCCGTACCATAAATTTAAGTTTTTCGTATCAAATACTACCTTCTTTGGCGCAGTCTCGATTTTCTCTTCGTTTTTCACCTGTACATTTACTACTGTTGCTACCATTTGAATTCCCCTTTCATCCACTTCCAACTTATTTTCGATTTCGTAACCATAAAACAAATATATTGATAAATAGCAACAAACCTAACAAAACAATCATCCCAGCTGCTGCTACATACTGAAATTCTTCTTGTGGCCTACTCATCCAATTAAAAATTTGAATTGGTAGAACTGTAAATCTATCAAACATACTAAATGGAACATAATTTGCAAACGCAAGTGCCCCAATAACTAATAGTGGTGCAGCCTCTCCAATTGCTCTTGATATCGCTAACGTACAGCCCGTTATAATCCCTGGGAAAGCATATGGCAATACAATTTGATACATCGTTTGCCACTTCGTAGCACCTAATCCGTAAGAACCCTCTAATAAAACACTTGGTACTGATCGAATTGCTTCTTGACTCGCCACAACAACTGTTGGTAAAACGAGTAGACTCATCGTCAATGCTGCTGCAACTATACTCTCTCCTAAATGAAGAGCATATACAAAAATAGTTAAACCAAGCAATCCAAATACAACGGACGGTACTCCTGCCAACGTTTGATTATTAATCTCTATTATTTTTTTAAATAGAGATTCCTTCGCATATTGCTCTAAATAAAGTGCTGTTCCAACTCCAAATATAAAAGAAACAGGTATAACAATACTCATAAATAATATTGTCCCTGACAAAGCTGCAGCAATACCAGCTTCTTTCGGATTACGTGAAGCGAAATTTGTAAAGAAATCTATTGAAAGATAACTTATACCTTTTTCAACAATTTGAAACAGTAACAAAAACAAAATTACGATTGAAAATAAAATTGCTATATAAAATAACAATTTGTAAATTCGATCTTTTAAAAAGCGTGATGCCATATTTTTTTGTATTTTTTTATGATTCAACATTCGCATATTATGTCATCCTCCTAAAACGGCGCATAATTGACTGCGAAATGATGTTCATAATAAAGGTAAACAAAAATAACGTTGCGCCTACAGCATACATGCTGTAATACGTAATCGTTCCATGCGGAGCATCACCTAAACTTACTTGCACAATATAGGCTGTTAACGTTTGAATAGAATGTGTCGGATCAAGCGATACATTTGGTGTGGATCCTGCTGCAATTACAACGATCATCGTTTCACCAATTGCACGAGAAGCTGCTAATATAATTGCTGCCATAATCCCTGTAAAAGCGGACGGAAACACCACTTGTTTTACCATTTCAAACCGCGTCGCTCCGAGTGCTAATGAAGCTTCTTTCGTCCCTTTCGCCACAGCTCTCATCGCGTCTTCAGATAGAGATGCAATTGTAGGCATCATCATAAATCCGATAACGATTCCTGGACTAATCGCATTAAAAAACTGTAAATCTGGTATAATCCTTTGTAAAAGCGGTGTAACAACTGTTAATGCAAAAAAACCATATACAATTGTCGGGATACCTGCTAATAGCTCTAACATCGGCTTTAATATTTTCCGTGCACTATTTGAAGCATATTCGCTTAAAAATACGGCACACGCTAAACCGATAGGAATTGCTACAAACATAGCAATTGCTGTTACAAGGAACGTTCCACATATAAGTGGTAATATACCGAATTTAGGATCTTCAAAAAATGGTAACCATTCTTTCTCCGTTAAAAAGGAGTATAATGATATTTTTTGAAAAAACATGATTGTTTCATTAGAGAGCGTAAAAACAATTCCAAGTGTCGTCACAATAGAAACACTAGCAATTATTTTTAGTAATAAAGGCACTATTCGATTGATTCGCTGCGTTTTTTTTCTTTGTTTTGTATTTCTTTCAATCAAATGTTGTACAGAAAATGTAATTTGACTTTTGTCATTATGAGCCAAAGATGAAAACCCCTTTCCACCCTGACATTACCCTTTTATTTCTGTTAACATACGCAGCTGTTCATTGTATTTTTCTTTTCTTAATTTTACATATCCGACCTCTTCAGCGAGGTTACCGACATGCTGAATCATAAACTCAACATAGTTTGCTACATTCATTTTATTTCGGATAGATGCATTATTCACATAAGTAAGTAGCGGCCTAGATAACGGCTTATACTTACCTGATTGAATGGTCTCTTTCGTCGGAAATACACCATTTACTTTTATTGCTTTCACCTTATCTCGATTAGCCATATAATAAGCATATCCTACAAAAGCAATGGCATGTTTATCATTCATTACCCCTTGCATAATAACTTGATCATCTTCAGACAAAGAGACTTTTTTTACAATGCGATGATTTTGTAAGATGACATTTTGAAAATAATCATACGTACCAGAGTCTACGCCTGGTGCATAAAACTTCACTTGTTCACGTGGCCATGTTGAATGAATTTGTGACCATCGCTTCTCTCTTCCATCTTCACTCCAAAGTAGTCGTAACTCGTCTACTGACATATCGTCTACCCATGTATTATGGCGATTCACAACAATCGTAAGACCGTCGTTAGCAACCTCAAAAGGTGTGAACTGAATAGAGTTTTTCTTCATTTCATTTTTCTCGACTTGTTTCATTACTCTCGAAGCATTATTTATATCTACTTCTCCTTTACTGAAACGATTAAATCCTCCCCCAGTTCCAGAAATACTGATGGAAATTTTCACGTCTGGATGCACCTTTGTATATTCCTCCGCTACTGCTTCTATAATAGGAAAAACCGTTGAGGATCCATCAACTCTCACTTCTCCCGTATCATTTAAAGCAAATGCAGTAGACATTTCAAAACAGAGGAACCATATTGATAATACGAAAACTTTAATCGGTGTACGCATCCATTTCACGTGTTCTTCCTCCTAGAAGTAACCGGAAATAACAGGATTACAGATATAAGAATACTGCTAAACTATTAATTCGGTTTTAATTGTTTGTAAAAGTTTTGTAAAGTTCCACAAAAATCAACATACGGTACAATTTTAATTCAGTAGTAGCTATTCATTTCCTCTGATGATTTCCCTATAAAACAGTTATCCCCTATCCCATCATATACAAGTATCATTTATACGGCCGCGTTTTTTCAATGTTGTATACTTGTCCACATTTATTACACGATATGCATAAACCATAAAAAAAAGCACACTATCTTTTCAGATAGTGTGCTTTTTTACAACTTTTTTATTCATCATCTTGCTCTTTATTTTTATTGTCTTTATCATCTTTTGGAGCTTCACCATTTACTTCCTTGTTTTTCAAATCAAAGTAAGCGTCCATAATTTCACGACCAATATATCCATTAATACCAGTCTTATCATCATGTACCCATGGAACGACAACAGAGAATGCTACTTCTGGATCTTCAAGTGGCGCATAACCTACTAATGTTAAGTTATATGTTTCCACACGTTCACCTTTTGCATTTCTACCAATCTCTTTATCTCCACCATACACAGTTTGCGCCGTACCCGTCTTCCCTGCCGCTTTATATTTTGCACCTGTAAAGTATTTTGTAGCTGTACCACCTGAATCATTATACACTTGTCTAAATCCTTCTTGAACATGTTTAATTTGCGATTCCGGCATATCAATACGATTTAATACTTTCGGTTCCATAGATTGAACAACTTTCCCAACTTCATCTGGTTTCACTGCCGGTTGACGAATTTCTTTTACAACTTGTGGTTGCATGCGATATCCGCCATTGGCAATCGTCGAAATATATTGCGCTAATTGAAGCGGTGTATACGTATCATACTGTCCAATTGATAAATCTAGTAAGAAACCTGGTTGACTACTTCTACCCATCTGACCAGCAGATTCATTCGGTAAATCAATTCCTGTTTTTACACCAAGTCCAAACTGTCCAAAATAATAACGCATCGTATCAAATGCTTTTTGAGGTATATCTAACGTACCACCTCTCACATATTTAACACCGGCGATATTCATCGCTGTTTTAAACATATAAACGTTAGAAGACATTTTTAAAGCTGTAAGGTCATTAATGTATCCCATCGTTTTCCAAGACGACTTCGTAGGTGTACCTTTTAATTTAATTGGTTCATCCAATTGCACCGATCCTGGTTGAATCGCACCAGTTTGATATCCAGTAAGTACTGTTGCACCTTTTACAGTTGATCCCATCGGATAAGAACTTGTCATGGTACCTAATGCAAAGTCATTTACTTTCGTTTGACCATCTTCGTTAACTAATTGTTTCCCCGCCATAGATAAAACTTCACCATTTTTTGGGTTCATCATTACAACGAATGCGCGATCTAAAAGAGGTTCGCTTCCTTTAAATCTCATTAAATTCTTCGCAAGAATATCTTCCACACGCTTTTGTAATTCCATATCAATTGTTAAATTCAGATCATTACCACTTTGTCCTTTTGATACATTAATCGTTTCTAAAATATTACCGTTTTTATCTGTAACATTTCTAACTTCTGCTTTCGTACCGTGCAGACTATCTTCATACTGTTGTTCAAGATAACTTTTTCCTACTCGGTCATTTCGATTATAATCACGAACAAGATAGTAATCTAGTCTTTCTCTCGGTAAGCCTTCATCAGATGTCGACACCCCACCTAGTACACTTCGGAATAAATCATCGTACGTATATTTTCGCTCCCAATCAACATTCGTATCTACACCTGGTAATGCTGCTAGGTTTTCACTAATAATCGAATATTCCTTTTCTGTAGCATCCTTTTTAATAACTTGAGGTGTCATTGCATATCCGCCGTCCATCTTACTTTTAATCGCTAGTATTTCTAGATCTTTTGCGGATAATTGATTAATCTCTTCTTCTGTTACACGACTTCGCTGACGCTCGTCTAATTCTTTATCATCAATTTTTTTATCTTTAAACTCTTGACGATCTTTATTCGTAATTTTTTCTTTAGCTTCCTCTTTATGCATAGCAAGCCAATAATCTTTTTTATCGCGATCTGTTAATTTATCTGTCGGTACTTCAATCAAATCTGCTAGCTTTTTCGCTGTTTCTAAGCGATCTTCTGCAGTTGATCCTTTCATTTTTGTAAATGTAATAGTACGAACGGCTGCATTATCTACTACAGGTCGCCCATAACGGTCAAATATTTTCCCACGCGGTACAGGATTACTTATCGTTGAGTTTTCTTTCTTCTCCACTTCATTCTTATATTCTTCACCGCGAACAATTTGTACATATCCGAGCCTTACAATAACAGCGGAGAACATTAAAAACACGCAGAAAAACAGCACGTTTAACCGAAAAGGAACGTGGGTCTTTTTCTTATTTTGCTTCTGCTTCTTGCTCATACAAACCCCCTCTACCAACAGCTATGTAATGTGAAAGGGACACCTTCATACAGGTGTCCTCACTGCTGTCTTACATCTTTTTCTATTCTAGCATAAAACAAACGAGAAGTTAACCTTCTGGTTCAGTTTGGTTTTGCGCGTTCCCTTGCGTTACAACACTTGCTTTACTCGCATTTCCCTCATCATATTTGACATTTTTAACTGCAAAATAAATAAGAAAATGTCCAGCACCTAAAATACATAATAAGTAAGGTAAACTTTTTTCAGGTGGAAAGAATAGTACAGCACATAAAAAACTTAAAATGGAACAGATTCTTCCGGCGTTTAACCATAGCTCCCGAACAACGACATATTCCACACGCCATTCTCTCGCATTTTTCGCTCTACCAATTACGTCATATGTCATTGATCCGTACGGAACAAGTAAAATAGGATATGCAATTGCAATACATGCCGCATAAATAAGTAATTTCGTGTATGTAACATTGAAAATAACTAAAAAGACGACAGCATATAAAATAATGCCTCCAAGTAAAATTGCTTTTTTTCGCCACTCCTTCTTTAACATACGAGCAACTAAGTAATAACATACAAAGGATACAGCAGAGTTCACTAAACTGTATTTCCCTAATGCAAACTCACTATTAGTTGCTAAATAAACATATACTGAAATGACAAAAATAAACGTTCCTTCTCTCAATCCTTGGAAAAAATGAGCTCGTGTAATCTTTCCCCAATTTTTATCAATCCGTCGTTCTTTCAATACTTGCACGATTTCATAACGCCCTTCACATTCTCTTTTAGATAAAAAGAAGCTTAAGACGACAGCAATTGCAAATAGAACTAATGAAAGAAAGAATATAACAGTATAGCCACTCCATTTCTCCATACGTGAAATTGTGTATCCTGCTGCTATTGGTCCAATCATTCCAGAGAAGGATGTAAGAAGTCCAAGAAACCCATTAAAGAAATCTCTTGTTTCTGGTTCTGTAATTTCAAATGTCAATAAGTTAAAAGCCAACCAGTAAAAACCGTATCCTACTCCTAAAAGAGCCCCCATTAATAAAATATACTGAGAAGCACTTTTCCCTGCTACTAAGACAACAATAAAAAAAATTGCGAGCGTCCCTACTCCTATTCGTAATAAAATCGAGCGATCGATACGTTTCGCTAATTTTCCCCCTACAAGAAATGTGAGAGGCTGTAATACCACGCTGGCTAAATTATACAAGCCAAGATTCACATAATTTTGTGTTTGTTTCCATAAATAAATATTTACAAACGTATTCGATAAAGAAATTGCGAGCGTGTATAAACCTCCTATAAGGAGCAATAACACTAAATCCCGATTCACTTCAACGTCACCAATTATATGTTTCCATTTCATACACAACTCTCCTTTACTTCATGTTCTAGTCTTCCAAAGACAAGCCCAATTATGTAAAAGGAAAGCATAGAAAAAAGCTAGGAGCTCTCCCCTAGCTTTTTCTATATTTATTACGATTATTTTGCTTCTTGGTAACGTTTTTCAGCAGCGTTCCAATCTACAACGTTCCAGAATGCGCCGATGTAGTCTGGACGACGGTTTTGGTAGTTTAAGTAGTAAGCATGCTCCCAAACATCTAAACCGATAACTGGAGTTTTACCTTCAGTTAAAGGAGAATCTTGGTTTGGAGTGCTTGTTACTTCTAACTCACCATTGTTTACTACTAACCAAGCCCAACCAGAACCGAAGCGAGTTGCGCCAGCTTTTGCGAATTCTTCTTTGAATGCATCGAAGCTACCGAATTTTGCTTCAATTGCAGTTGCAAGTTCACCTACAGGTTGTCCTCCGCCGTTTGGAGATAGGATTGTCCAGAAGAATGTATGGTTAGCATGTCCGCCACCATTGTTACGTACTGCTGTACGGATTGCTTCTGGTACTTCGTTTAAGTTTGCAACTAATTCTTCTACGCTTTTGTCAGCTAATTCTGCATGACCTTCTAAAGCAGCGTTTAAGTTTGTAATGTACGTGTTGTGATGTTTTGTATGATGGATGTTCATTGTTTCTTTGTCAAAGTGAGGCTCTAAAGCATCATACGCATAAGGTAAATTTGGTAATTCGTGTTTTGCCATTGTTATATTCCTCCCAGTTTATGTATTGCCACTTAAGTGACATACAACTTCATTCTACCCTAATTGCCATAGGGTGCAAACAAATAAATCACATTGTCTTGCTATCATTAAAGTAGCAAAATTCCCACTTCTTTTCAATTAAAATGCTCATATATTCCGTAAAAAAAGCTTCCTTCTACAAGGAAGCTTCCTGCTAACATAATAAACATGCGAAATGGATATGGACCCTGTAGGACTCGAACCTACGACCGGACGGTTATGAGCCGTCTGCTCTAACCAGCTGAGCTAAGGGTCCACAATTATGTATGTAACAACATATCAAATAGAGGAATTCCTATCGGATATGCTCTTTAAGAAATGTAAGATAAATTTACCATATAGAAAAGAAAAGTGTCAATTGTATTTTTCTTATTTAAAAGAAGAAAGTTAATAAAAGAAATTTAGTTATCTCCACTATATGTAAATATAATATATCTTGAGATTCTCTAGATTCCTACGTTACAATGATTTTATACATACATAAAGGAAGTGAATCTATGTCCATATTTACCCAATTCGTAAAAAGCATATACTCGCCTAAAGATATGGCGCTATTCCGTTTTCAAAAAATCGGTAAAACCATTTTGTATATTATGCTACTTTGCTTAATTACTACTATTCCAAGAACTTTTTTGTACGGTAGTTTTATCCAGGATGGTGTTGGCATGGTAAATCAAGTCATCGATAAAGATTTACCTGATTTTAAAATCGAAAATGGCGAACTAAAAGCCGATATTGATCAACCTATTGAAAAAGAAGAAGGAAATACACTTTTCGTATTTGATCCAAATTCAACAGACCTAGAAAAATATCAAAATAAAACAGGTTTATTTGTTTTAAAAGATAAAGTAGTCTCTATGGGAAATGGTCAAACACAAACGTATTCTTATAACGATTTGTTAGGTGCATCTCTTGAGAAAAAAGATCTACAAGAATTTATTTCTTTATTCGATAATATTTATCCAATTTTATTATTTGTTATTGGATTCTTAGTGTACCTATTCCAATTATTCATAACTTTTGTAGGCGTGACTTTACTTGCGTTCATCGGTTCTGCTATGAGCGGTCAACGTAAACTATCCTATAAACAAGTTTGGACACTAACTGCATACAGCTACACGATCCCAACCATTTTCTTCATGATTATGGATTTATTCAAAATCGTCGTACCTGGAGCAACGTTCATTTATATCGCTGTTGTTTTAATCGTTCTATACTTAACGATTAAAGAGGTACCCAAACCGAAAGAAAAATAAAAAATGCCTAAATAGGCATTTTTTTTTTGGACAAGCATATATTCCTAGCAAAGGAGTGAAGAATATGAAGAGATTAGGTATATTCCTATTCGTGCTTGTTCTCGGTTATATATTTTATTACGATATAAAAATCGGTACTTTACCGATGTTAAGTTCATATAAAAAAACAACTGCTGCTCAAACAATTAAAAAAGAAAACACAGACAGTCAACAAAATAAAGCGAACAAAACAGAAAAAGAAACGGATGTATCTTATAAAACAATTGAAGTAAAAACTGGTGAGACAGTTCTTTCTATTACAGAACAAATTAACAAGAAAAAAATTCCTTCCATAGAAAAAGTCATTGACGACTTTAAACAATTAAACAAAAGTACATCTGCTACAAAAATACAAATTGGAAAGTCTTATAAATTCCCGTTATATCAATAAGCTATCACTTAATCCTTGTCAATTACATAAAGGCGCTGATACAATAGTAAAAGTGAAACCGAGTACTTCGGTTTCTATAGCCCTATATCACGTATACTATCATTGATATGAGGGACTAAATAAGAAACTTCTTTTATAAGGAGAGCGATCTATTCGTGAATGAAATGACTCATCGTACAAAAACACGTCCAGTTAAAGTCGGTAATTTAACAATCGGCGGTAATAATGAATTAATTATACAAAGTATGACAACAACAAAAACACATGATGTTGAAGCAACAGTTGCTGAAATCAAGCGTTTAGAAGAAGCCGGCTGTCAAGTCGTCCGCGTTGCCGTTCCAGATGAACGCGCAGCAGATGCTATTGCTGATATAAAAAAACAAATCAACATTCCACTTGTTGCTGATATTCATTTTGATTATCGCCTTGCTTTAAAAGCAATTGAAGGTGGCATCGATAAAGTACGTATCAATCCAGGTAATATTGGTCGTCGCCATAAAGTAGAAGCTGTTGTAAATGCAGCAAAAGAGCGCGGTATTCCAATCCGTATCGGTGTAAACGCTGGTTCATTAGAGCGACACATTTTAGAAAAGTACGGGTACCCAACTGCAGATGGTATGGTTGAGAGCGCGCTACATCATATTAAAATTTTAGAGGACTTAGATTTCCACGATATTATCGTATCT
Source organism: Bacillus sp. PK3-067 (assembly GCF_056738645.1). NCBI lineage: Bacteria > Bacillati > Bacillota > Bacilli > Caryophanales > Bacillaceae > Bacillus > Bacillus sp. PK3-067. The sequence goes on from NZ_CP096490.1 coordinate 4,280,072, forward strand.
ATGAAAGCCTCTGATGTTAACTTAGCAATCGAAGCATACGAGAAAGCTGCTCGTGCTTTTGATTATCCATTACATTTAGGTATTACAGAATCTGGAACATTGTTTGCCGGAACTGTAAAAAGTGCTGCTGGTCTTGGAGCAATCTTAAATAAAGGCATCGGAAATACACTACGTATTTCATTAAGTGCTGATCCAGTTGAAGAAGTAAAAGTTGCTCGCGAATTATTAAAATCATTCGGTCTTGCGTCTAATGCAGCAACACTTATCTCTTGTCCAACTTGTGGTCGTATTGAAATCGATTTGATTAGCATTGCTAACGAAGTGGAAGAATACATCTCTACACTTCAAGTACCAATTAAAGTTGCAGTACTTGGTTGCGCTGTAAATGGCCCTGGTGAAGCTCGTGAAGCTGATATCGGTATTGCCGGTGCACGTGGAGAGGGATTATTATTCCGTAAAGGGCAAGTCGTTCGTAAAGTACCAGAAGAAACAATGGTAGAAGAACTGAAAAAAGAAATCGACGTAATTGCTGCTGAAATGGCTGCTGAACGAGAAAAAGAAAAAGAGACACAAGAACAATAAAAAGAAGGTTGCCACAATATTTGTGAGCAACCTTCTTTTCTACGTAAAAAAGCTCGTCAGTTACATAACCGACGAGCTTTTACTTTGCACATTTTGGACAACGACCATATATTTCAAACTTATGACCCGTTACTTCATAACCAGTAAAATCTTTATTCATAAAATCCATTGGGCAGGAAGTAATCTCTTTCGTCCCCCCACAATCCAAACAAATAAAATGATGATGATGTTCCATAATAGAACAAGTAAAACGAAAATGTTTTTCGCCATTTAATTCCGTTTGTTCTAAAACACCAATCTCAGCAAAAACTGTTAAGTTACGATAAATCGTATCAAAACTAAGCCCTGGATAATCGTCTTTCATATGTTCTAAAACGTCTTTCGCAGTTAAATAACGATTATGTGCTGCAAATAATCTGAGCATCTCTTCTCTTTTTCCAGTATGTTTATATCCTTTTTCTTTCATTAGGCGTAAAGCTTCTGTTAGATTCATACCTATCCCTACTTTATGCAGTTTTTTTCTTCTTCCATAAAATCGCACCGATTAAAATAAGAACTGCTATCATAACAATTGTACCACCTGGCGCTAGATCAAGTTGATACGAAGCAAACATTCCACCAATTACTGCAATTTCACCAAATAAAATGGAAAAGAAAATTGTTTGTTTAAATCCTTTAGCAATACGAATACTTGCTGCAACTGGTAATGTCATTAATGATGATACGAGAAGAACCCCCACTACACGCATTGATACTGCAATGACAAGAGCAACTAATATAATGAAAATAAAGTGAATCCATTTCGCTCTTAAACCAGTTGATACTGCGTATTCCTCATCAAATGATAATAGAAACAGCTCTTTATATAATAAAATAATTGTCGCAACAACAACAATTGCTACAATCCCAATAATAATTAAATCTGTACTTGTTACAGCACTGACACTACCAAATAAATAACTAAATAAGTCTGTGTTAAATCCATTTGCAAGTGAAATGAAAATAACTCCAACCCCCATCCCTGCCGAAAGGATAATTGGAATTGCTAATTCTTGATAGTGCTTATATACAGTTCGTAACTTTTCGATTAGTAGCGCTCCACCAATCGAGAAAATCATCCCCATATATAAGGGGTTTAAAAATCCACCTGTAAAAATGGTTTTTTCAAGTAATAAACTTGCTGCAATACCCGATAACGTCACGTGACTTAATGCATCCGCAATAAGAGATAAACGACGAATAACAACAAACACACCAATTAGCGGTGCAACAAGTCCAATTAAAATACCTGCGTATAAAGAATTACGTAAAAAGTCATATTGTAAAAAATCTTGTATCATTATATCCTCCCGTGATGCTCATGTTCGTGTTCTAAACGATGAACATGATGTCCATATAAGACGGACATTTCTGCATCTTCTAACTCTCGGAACTTCTCTACATTTCCATGGAAATGTAGATGTTGGTTCAGGCATGCAACATGTGTTACTTTTTCAGTAACAGCTCCCATATCATGAGTAACAAGAATTAATGTGATCCCGAGCCTTTTGTTTAAATCCTCTAATATTTCGTAAAAACTTTCCACATTTTTCACATCGATTCCAACAGTAGGCTCGTCCAAAATAAGCAATTCAGGATCACTAACGAGCGCACGAGCAATAAATACACGCTGTTGCTGTCCACCAGAAAGCTCTCCAATGTTACGACCTTGAAACTCACTCATCCCTACATCAGCAATTGCTTTTTCTACCTTTTTTTTATCCTCTTTTGTAAAAAAGCGAAAAAGCCCTTTTTTCGAAACAAGTCCCATTGAGACAACTTCAGAAACAGTTGCTGGAAAACCAGAATTGAAACTATTTGCCTTTTGGGATACATAACCAACTTTGTTCCATTCCTTAAACCTCTTACTATCAACGCCAAACACGCGTATACTTCCTTCTTTTGGCTTTAAAACGCCTAATAAACACTTAAGTAAAGTTGATTTACCTGAACCATTCGGTCCCACTAAACCTAAAAAAGCTCCCTTCGGAACTTGCAAATTAATATTTTCTAACACATTCCGATCTTCATATCGGAATGTTAAACCTTCAATTTCTAATATATTATTCATAGCATCTCACCTATTTTAATTCAGAATGATTCCGATTTATATCTATTTGAATTATAGTACAGCTTATTATAGTTGTAAACCAATCTGCCTAAAATATATCTATTTTTTCAAGAAACCTTACTATTATAACAAAAAGCAGAGAAAAATTCTCTGCTTTCAAAAAATATTCCTATAAACTTTTAGTGAATAGCCGATTTAAACTTACCACCATTTGTCTCTTGCGTGCTCATAATCGTAACAAACGCATTTTCATCAATTTCATGCACAATTGACTTTAATTTCGTCACTTCTAGACGCGTTACAACTGCATAAATAACTTCTTTTTCTTTATCCGTGTAACCACCTTTTGCTACAAGCTTTGTCGTTCCACGGCCAAGACGATGCAAAATCGCGTTTGATACTTCCTCATATTGATCAGATACAATTAAAACCGCCTTCGTTTCATCTAGCCCTTGAATTACTGTATCGATTGTTTTAAATGCGATATAGTACGTCATAACAGAATACATCGCTTGTTCCACACCAAACACAAATGCTGCCCATGCAAAAATAAATAAGTTCACAAACATTACGAATTCACCAACAGAGAACGGTAGTTTCTTCGTTAATAAAATCCCCATAATTTCAGTTCCATCTAACGACCCACCATGACGAATTACAAGTCCTACACCAAGACCTAAAATAAGCCCACCAAACACTGTCGCTAAAATAGGTTCTGTTGTAAATGGTGGCACCGCATGTAACGTTGACTCAATGAAAGCTAACGCTACAATACCAAATGTCGAAGATAACATAAATGTTTTTCCAATTTGCTTATAACCGGAATACATAAATGGGATATTGAGAACAACGACTAAAGTAGAAAAACTTAACCACCAAATGTTAGGAGTAAGATAATCTAATATAAGAGAAATACCAATAATTCCACCATCAATAATTTTATTTGGCATTAAAAATAGTTCAATCGCCACCGCCGCGCATGCTGCTCCAAAAATAATCATAACTAAACGATAAATGAGATGAATAACACTTTCTTTTCGATGTTGCTTTTGCTCCATAAGCCCTCCCTGTACTCTTTTTCTGTAGTTTCGTCCTTATATTATAACATACGCTTCTTTTCCTCATGAAAAAAGAAACTCCATACGAATATGTACAAGCTACATGCTCATATATTTCGATAGAAGAACGCGTGAAGGAGGATAATAAGATGAACCTCATTAAACAAATTGTTAATAAAAAATTAAATCATATTTCTACAAAAGAGTTATTAAAATATAGCAAAGAATACGAAGTTCCTATTACAGCCGCACAAGCTGACCAAATCGTTTTACTTATGAAGGGTAAAAATATTAATATTTACGATAACAACGAGCGACTAGAGCTCTTAAAACAGATCGCAAAAGTAACTTCCCCTGCCACTGCCCAACAAGTAAATACATTATTTCAGCAACTACTAAAATAAGGAGGGGATTTCCCCTCCTTATTGCGCTTTAATTTTTTCAAGAAGCCCTTCATCAAAAGTGCCGTTTTTCAGCATTTCGATTTCCAATTTATATGGTGGCTTCTTATCTTTTTTATCTTCCCCTACATACGGTGTTTCAAGAATTTTTGGTACATGCATTAACTGTGGATGATGTACAATGTGATGCAATGCTTTATACCCAATGTGACCAAATCCAATGTTTTCATGACGGTCTTTTCCTGCTCCGCGTACATTTTTACTATCATTAATATGAAGTACTTGTAAACGATCTATACCAACGATCTTATCAAATTCGTTTAATACGCCGTCAAAGTCATTTACAATATCATATCCTGCATCGTGCGTATGACACGTATCAAAGCATACGGATAGCTTTTCATTATATTTTACACCATCAATAATTTTTGCAATTTCTTCAAAGCTACGACCGCATTCTGTTCCTTTTCCTGCCATCGTCTCTAACGCAATGTTAACCGTCTGTTCTGGCGTTAATACTTCATTAAGCCCTTTAATAATTTGTTGAATACCAGCATCTGCTCCAGCACCAACGTGCGCTCCTGGGTGAAGAACAATTTGTTTCGCTACACCTAATGCCGATGTTCTTTCAATTTCCATGCGAAGAAAGTCTACGCCTAATTGGAATGTTTCTGGCTTCGTCGTATTCCCAACATTAATAATATACGGCGCATGGACGATAATTTCCTCAATTCCGTTCAGCTCCATATGTTTTCTTCCTGCTTCTATGTTCAATTCTTCAATTGGTTTTCTTCGTGTATTTTGCGGTGCACCTGTATAAATCATAAACGTTGTTGCACCGTATGAAACAGCCTCTTCACTTGCTGCTAATAACATTTTCTTACCACTCATGGAAACATGAGATCCAATCTTTAACATACAATCACCTCTTCAATATACAATAGATATAATGATAGCATAATTTGTAGAAATATGTAGTGAATTGTTTGTTCACAAAAGACGCACTACACAAATTCATATGACTATTTAGACAGACTATACTCTTCATTTAAATTAGCGGGATTAAAAAAAGATAAGGGAAACCCCTTATCTTTTTTTATTGCTATATTTTCTCTTCACTTTGTCACGTTCTGTTGCAAGTTTACGTTTATAGTTTGGTTTTACTTTTTTCGGTTTTTTAATAACTTTCGTTGCCATAACATCAAGTTCGTCATTTGGTTTTTTACGGCTCTTACGACGACGACGCTCACCTAAATCTGCCCACTCATCTCCACGTAAATCTACATGTTTAAACTCGATATGACGTTGTTTTTCTAAGCTATCTAACGCTTCTTCGTTTGCTGGATCATAAATCGTCACTGCAATACCAGAATGCCCTGCACGTGCTGTTCTTCCAACGCGGTGAACGAAGAAATCTAAATCTGATGGTAGCTCATAGTTAATAACATGGCTAATCCCTTCAATATCAATACCACGTGCTGCTAAATCAGTCGCAACAATATATTGGAATTCAAGGTCACGAATTTGTTTCATCATTTTTTTACGATCACGTGGTGATAAATCCCCGTGAATTCGTCCAACTTTTAAGCCACGTTCCATTAATCCATCAGCAACTTGGTCTGCCATCTTTTTCGTATTCGTGAAAACAACTGCTAAATACGGTTTAAATTGAAGTAGCATTTTATGCACTAAATCAATTTTATTACGATGTTTAGAAGGCACTAAATAGTGTTCAATGTTTCCAGCTGCAACTTGTTTTGGATTGATATGAATATGCTCTGGATTCTCCATATATTTCTTCAGAAACGGTTTTAGTTTTTGAGGAATTGTTGCAGAGAAAACTAACATTTGCAAGTTTTTAGGCATGCGTGCTGCAATTTTGTCTACATCATGAATGAATCCCATATCAAGCATTAAGTCTGCTTCATCGACAATAATCGTATTTGCTTTATGAACAAATAACGCTTGTTCTTCAACTAAGTCTTTAATACGTCCTGGTGTCCCAACTACGATATGAGGTTGTTTTTTCAATTTCTCAATTGAACGTTGTTTATCAGTTCCACCAATTAAACAACGTGCTGTAATCATTTGGTCTTCCGCACAAAACTTTGTTAATTTCACGATTTCTTCGTAAATTTGTTGTGCTAACTCACGAGTAGGCGCTGTAATAACAAGTTGTACTTCTTCACGACTTGCATTAATTCTGTTTAATGTAGGAAGTAAGTATGCATGTGTTTTCCCAGAACCTGTTTGGGATTGTCCAATTACACTTACACCTTTTTTCACGACTGGGAAAATTTTCTGCTGAATTCCTGTCGGCTCTGTAAAGCGTAGTTCACGAACTGCATCTATTAAAAATGGTTTAAAATCATACTGTGTAAAAGTTTGTTGTGTCATAAGTTACACCTTCTTTCTAAAATTTCTACTGCGCGCACAAATCAGTCAAGTCTACATTATATCGAAATCTACAAGTAAAATCCATCTTTAGTTTAGGTTTTCACTTCAAAAACTAACCTTCTTCCCTTTTATTGCATATTGTATGTGTATATACCTAACTGAAGAAAGGAGGATTTCTCACATGTTTCCGAAATCCCCTACAAGGCAAATGTATCCGAATCCAGGGCAGCAACCTTATACACCATATCCAATTCCACAACTACCACCAATGGCACAAAAAAAGAAAGGTTTTCTTGCTAAGCTTTTTAAAAAACACGATCCAACCGAGCCATTTATGCAAATGGTTCCACCTTACCGACAAATGGAAGGGCAACCAATGATGCATCAGCAACCACCACCGCCGCAATATCATCAGCAATATCCGCAGCAATACCAGCAACAATATCCGCAGCAACATCCACAATATCAACCATACATGCAGCAACATCCTGAGCAAATGATACCGCCTCAAATGTATGAATCAAATGAAACGCGCGGCGGCTCAACTACAACTGCGGCAACAGCAAGCAGTGGCATCGGCAGTTTTTTTTCGAACTTAATTTCGAATCCAACTAATATGATAAATAACATCGAAAAAGTATCCCAAGTCGTTCAATCTGTAGGTCCTGTCGTCGAACAGTATGGTCCTATTATGCGTAGTCTACCAAGCATTGTTAAAATCCTCACCTCTGGAAAAAGCACGGAAGAAAATCAAACGGAAAATGTAACAGAGCCAGTTGAGGTAGAAAGTCCGCCTCCTGCACCTCAAAAAAAGAAACGAAAACGAAAGAAAATAGTGATTGAACCTGTAATAGAAAAAGAGTTACCGAAAGAACCAGTTCAACAAACAGCAACAAAACCAAAACTATATGTGTAACAATCCTTTGTTTTCTATCCACTCCTCCTTTATAATGTAAAAGACTATGCACAAAAGTATCCCTTGTTTAGAAGGAGAGGATTACTCATATGAAAATTGTTAAAATTTCCCCTCGTGGTTATTGCTACGGTGTTGTCGATGCAATGGTAATTGCACGTAACGCCGCATTAGATAAATCATTGCCGAGACCCATTTATATTTTAGGTATGATTGTTCACAATAAACATGTTACAGACGCTTTTGAAGAAGATGGAATCATCACATTAGACGGTCCAAGTCGCTTAGAAATTTTAGATAAAATTGATTCTGGTACTGTTATTTTCACTGCACACGGTGTTTCTCCAGAAGTTAAACAACGCGCAAAAGAAAAAGGTTTAACAACAATCGATGCTACTTGCCCAGATGTTACCAAGACGCATGACCTTATCGAAGCTAAGAAAGCGGAAGGGTATCATGTCATTTATATCGGTAAAAAAAATCATCCAGAGCCAGAAGGCGCAGTTGGTATTGCACCTGACATCGTTCACCTTATCGAAAGAGCCGATGATTTAAAAACATTAGAAATCCCAACAGATAAAATTTTAGTAACAAATCAAACAACGATGAGTCAATGGGATGTTCAACATTTAATGGAGGACATTCAAAAAAAATTCCCAACAGCAGAATTCCATAAAGAAATTTGTTTAGCAACTCAAGTTCGCCAAGAAGCTGTCGCTAAACAAGCTGATGTTGCAGACTTAACAATTGTTGTTGGTGATCCGAAAAGTAACAATTCAAATCGCTTAGCACAAGTATCACAAGAAATCGCGGGTACAAAAGCATATCGAGTTGCTGATGTAAGCGAAATTCAATTAGAGTGGCTACAAGGTGTAGAAAACGTAGCTGTTACAGCAGGTGCTTCTACTCCAACGCCAATTACGAAAGAAGTTATCGCTTTCTTAGAGCAATATAACCCAATGAATCCCGCTACATGGGAAAGAGTTCGAAAAGTACCGTTACAAAAAATATTACCTCGCGTGAAAGTGAAAAAAGAACAATAATAAAAACCGTTGCTTGCATGAGCAACGGTTTTTATTTTTCTTATACAAATATAAATGGATCTGTATGTAACTGCGAAGCATGAATGTGTACATTGAGTTTCTTTGCATCCACTTTTTCTTGTAATTGCTTTTGTACACCTTGTTTCATTACTTTTTCAACATTATGTCCTGGGTCAACTATATTTAAACCGAGCATCATCGCATCATGAGCAACATGATAGTACATGTCACCAGTTACATATACATCTGCTCCTTTAAATTTCGCTTGGTTTATATATTTATTACCATCTCCACCAAGTACAGCTACTTTACGCACTTTATCGTCTAACTTACCGACAACTCTTGCGCCCTTCACGTCTAATGATTGTTTCACATGTTCTGCAAATTGACCAAGCGTCATTTCTTCTTGTAAGTATCCTATTTTTCCTAGGCCTAACGTTTCACCTTTATTATCAAGCGGATACACATCGTATGCTACTTCTTCATAAGGGTGCGCCGTTACCATTGCTTTAATCACTTTCCGCTGTAATGAAGCTGGAATAATCGTTTCGATTCGCACTTCTTCTACACGTTCTAACTGTCCAGTTTCCCCGATATAAGGATTTGTCCCCTCTTGAGGTACAAATGCGCCTGTACCCTCGCTACTAAACGTACAGTGGCTATAATTGCCGATATGACCAGCACCTGCGTCTCCTAATGCATTCCTTACTTCTTCTGCATGAGTGACTGGCACAAACACAACAACTTTTTTCATTTCTTCTGCATATGTCGGTGCCAAAACTTCTGTATTTTGCAATCCTAACGCCTCAGCAAGTAAATCATTTACCCCGCCCTTAGCAACATCCACATTTGTATGCGCTGCATAGATTGCAATATCATTTTTAATACACTTTTCAATAATTTTCCCATACGCCTTATCTGTATGAATCGCTTTTAACGGGTTAAAAATTAAAGGATGATGAGCAATAATGACATTTGCCCCTAATTGAATTGCTTCATCCACAACTTCTTCCGTTACATCTAACGCAATCAATACGTGCCGCACGGGTTTATTAAGCGCTCCAATCTGCAGGCCAATCTTATCTCCTTCCATCGCCAAATGCTTCGGATACATACTTTCAAATAAAGAAATAATTTCATGGCCATTTGGAATTTTACTCATGATAAAACCTCCCCTATCATTTTCATTTTCGCTTCTACTTCCCCACGCTTCGCTTTTGTTTCTTCAGAATCAGCTGCACGTTCTAACTGTTTTAAAATATTTTGGAAGTTTTTTAATTCTCCTTCCCATTTTTCAACGAAGGCTTCACTTTTTTCTGTTATTAAAAATGGTCCCATAAACAATTCAGCTTGTTTATTTTCAGAGTAAGGCGCTGCAACATTTCCTCGCTCCCCTACTAAAATTTCGTAAATTTTCCCATCTTCTTTTACGATTTTTTCATGGATAAGCTCCCAACCATTCTCAATAAACCATTCACGAATATGATGCGCTGCAATATTAGGCTGTAAAATTAAACGTGTTACACCTTCTAATTTTTCTTTACCACTTTCTAAAATGTCACGAATTAACGCTCCGCCCATTCCGGCAACCGTAATTACATCTACTTCTCCTGGTGCGATAACAGCTAATCCATTCCCTTTACGCACATCTACTTTATCTTGTAAACCACTTTCAGCTACAGTTGCTTGCGCAGAGCGAAATGGTCCATCTACGACCTCTCCTGCAACTGCTTTTGTAGCAATATTATTTATAATTGTATAACACGGTAAATACGCATGATCCGATCCAATATCAGCGACTGTAGATCCTACTGGTATTTCACGTACAACTTCTTCTAATCGTTTTGAAAGCTTTACTTCATTCATGTATTTCCATTACTCCTTCTCTTGTCAGTCTGTCTCCATGATAATGAATTTATAGTAGTTGTTGCAAGCCCATAACAACAATTCACTGCTCTATCATTCATCGTATTTTAGAAAATATAGAAAAACAAGCCCTTTGCATAAGCAAAAGGCTTGTCATACGGAACTTTATTTTTTCTTCGATAACCAATCAGCTACTTTAGCGGCTTGATCAGCTGGAACTATATTGGCAGGCATATTGCCTTTTCCTTTCGAAAGAATTTCTTTAATTTCATCCTTTGAAAGTTTCCCACCAATTTTTTGCAAGTTAGGTCCAACTGCCCCTTGTAACTGATCACCATGGCAGCTCGTACAACTTTGCTTCACAATATCTTCTGGTTTTGATGCCGTTTGTGCTGGCTTCCCGCCATTTTTTGCATCAGCTAACTCTTTAGATTTATTTAGCCCCTGAAATGAAAATACAAACATAACGATAATACCCAATGCTGCAATAAGAGCGAACGGAATCAGCGGATTACGTTTCATATCTCTTCTCCCCCTTCTATATCCCTAAATAGTTAGATGATTCAGTCATTTCCATTGTACTTGAAAACGCTCTATCAGAAAAGAGTAAACTACCACTTGTTAAAAATATTCCATAAATTCAGTTTATTGTTTTTTATTGTCATATCGCTTATTATTTCGATAATTATTAACGTTTCTCATCATATTTTTCGCTTTTCTACATATATTTTTGTATAGAATAAACAAAATTAATCGAAAAATCGAAAAATGAGCATTTGCAAATCAAAAGACAATTCTGTAAAATAAATTACAAGAAATTGTAATCGTTGCCGATAGCTAAATTTTAACAAAAATTAACAAAATAAAAAAGTTTACTTCACAATGGTGAAGTAAACTTAAAAAATAACCTATTCTAAGAAATCCTTAAGACGCTTACTACGGCTTGGATGTCTTAATTTGCGAAGTGCTTTTGCTTCAATTTGACGGATACGCTCTCTCGTTACGCCGAATACTTTCCCAACTTCTTCAAGCGTACGAGTTCGTCCATCATCTAAACCGAAACGAAGACGTAGAACATTTTCTTCACGATCTGTTAGCGTATCTAACACATCTTCTAATTGTTCTTTTAGCAATTCATAGGCTGCATGGTCCGCAGGCGATGTTGCTTCTTGGTCTTCAATAAAGTCACCTAAATGGGAGTCATCTTCTTCACCAATTGGTGTTTCAAGAGAAACTGGCTCCTGTGCAATTTTTAAGATTTCACGTACTTTTTCTGGAGCAAGATCCATTTCTTCACCAATCTCTTCAGGAGACGGTTCACGACCTAAATCTTGTAATAATTGGCGTTGTACACGAATTAACTTGTTAATCGTTTCAACCATATGAACTGGAATACGAATTGTTCGCGCTTGGTCTGCAATGGCACGTGTAATAGCTTGGCGAATCCACCAAGTTGCATACGTACTAAATTTGAAACCTTTACGATAATCGAACTTTTCAACAGCTTTAATTAGACCCATATTACCTTCTTGAATTAAGTCTAAGAAAAGCATACCACGGCCTACATAGCGCTTTGCAATACTTACTACAAGACGTAAGTTTGCTTCTGCAAGACGACGTTTCGCTTCTTCATCGCCTTCTTCAATACGCGTTGCAAGTCGAATTTCTTCTTCTGCAGATAGTAAGTCTACACGACCAATTTCTTTTAAATACATACGAACAGGATCGTTGATTTTAACCCCTGGTGGTACACTTAAATCATTGAGGTCAAACTCTTCTTCTGTTTTTGAAATTTGGCGATTATTAGGGCCTTCTTCGTTGTCATTATCACCAACTAAGTCAATGCCTTGTTCACCTAAATATTCATAGTATTCATCCATTTGATCGGATTCAATTTCAAATCCATTCATGCGTTCTGCAATCTCTTCATATGTAAGAACGCCACGTTTTTTTCCGAGCTCAGTGAGTTGTTCTTTCACTTGCTCAAGGGTCATTTCAGTTTCAATTTGTTTAGAACGAGCTGGTTTGTCAGCCATCTGTTCCCCTCCTTACGCGAGATACAAACATTCATTATACTAAAACTTTATCAAAAAAGCTATTTTCTCGCTTTTTGATTTTGTAAATATGCTACATAATATTTAGCAGCCTCTACAGGATCTGTTTTTTCCATTTGTTTCACTTTAAAGATGATCTCCATCTTTTCAAGTTTTTCCTGATGCCGTCTAAGCGTCTCCAAATGGCCTTGTAACACTTCTTCTGTGTATTCTGGATTAATAAATTCATCCGTCGAAATATCAGTGATAATATTTTTCAACTTTTCATCAGAGAGCCAACTTAAAAATGTTCCGACTGAAGGTTCATTTCCCTTTTCATAATATGCGTATAGTTCATATAAAATCCCTTTATGTTCTTCTGTATGAAAATCTTCTATATGGGATTCCATACGAACAGCTACTTCTGCACTTTGCAACATATGGTAAATAATTTCTCTTTCCGCTCTTTCAAAACCTGTTAACTTCGGTTTTGTTTGAACGACTTGAGACGGTTTAGCAACCTGCTTTATTTGTTTTTGCTGTACCTTTTGTTCTTTGCGATATTGGTGCAATTGATTCAAAAGTGTTTCCATTGAATACGAAAATTCTTGCGATAATGACTTCAAATATGACTCTGCCTGCATCGCATCTTGTAACAACGATAACTCTTTTAAAACACTTTTCACATATTCTTCTTTGCCAGACTCATCTTGCAAATTTTTCCCTAAACGCAAATAATTTATTTTAAAACCAACAAAACTCACACTTGATTTCACAAGATTTTCAAAAGCAGTAGTCCCATATTGTTGCACATATTCATCAGGATCAAGCTTATCTGGCAAGGATGTGACTTTCACTTGGCAACCAACCTTTAGCAATAATTGCCCTGCTTTCATCGTCGCTTCTCGCCCTGCTTTATCACCATCATAGCAAAGAACAACAGTTTCAACGTTACGTCGCAGAAGTTTTGCTTGTTCTTCAGTTAAAGCTGTTCCCATTGTCGCAACAGCTTCTTCCACACCACTTTTTACCGCAGCTAGCACATCGGCATATCCTTCAAAAAGAACCACTTGCCCACGCTTTCTAATAAACGGTCTTGCTTGGTGGAAGTTATACAACAATTTACTTTTGTGAAAAATCGGTGTTTCAGGGCTATTTAAATATTTCGGAGTGTCATCCCCTAACGCCCTTCCACTAAACGCTATCACCTTACCTTGTAACGTATAGATCGGGAACATAACTCTTCCACGGAAGCGATCGTAATGACTACCATCCTTCTCACTTCTTATTAGAAGGCCAGCTTGTTCCATACTAGACAGCGATAAACCTCTTTTTTGTAAAATTTTCGTCGCCGCATCCCAAGCAGGTGATGCATAACCAATTTCAAACTTCTCAATCATCTCTTTCGTAATACCACGGTTTAATAAATATGAAAGTGCTTCATTTCCCTCTTCCGTATTTACTAATAAATGATGATAATACTTTTTCAATAATTCATGAGCTTGTTGCATGATGACAGTGTCATCAGATATGTCTTCTTGTTGTCCTTGTCCTGATGTGTACTCTGCAACCGCAATTCCATTTCTTTCGCCTAGCTTTTGAACAGCCTCGGTAAAAGCCAGTCCTTCCATTTTCATTAGAAAGGAAAATACATTTCCACCTTCTCCACATCCGAAGCAATGAAAAATTTGCTTATCAGATGAAACAGAGAATGAAGGAGAATTCTCACCATGAAATGGACAAAGGCCGAAATAGTTACGCCCCTGTTTTCTAAGTTGAACGTATTCACCAATGACTTCTACAATATCGGATGATGTCCGAATCTGTTCAACAACTTCTTCGGGAATTCTGTTCCCCATAACTCCATCTCCGTGTCGTATTTTGTATTCGATATAAATTAAAAAATTCCTTTATAATTCGACAATATTTTTCTAAACTTGTTAGAAAGTGTTGCCGATTACATTGTATAAACGATTTTGAACCTTTCCTATAGGTCCTTTATCTGCATAAATCGCATATACATACTTGCTATATAAAATTGTATACATTTGCTCATCTGTTACAAATGTATCTCTTAGAAACAATACATATACACCTTTTTCCAAGAAGAGTAGCAAGCCACATATACTGTTTGATCTTGAGATCTGTAACTTTTTCATGTTGATCCATATAACAATCAACTCCATTTTGTTCAGTATCTACAATGATCCAATTGCCTTGCTATTTCCTTAAAGGATGAGCATATGATGCGACAAACAAAATTCCGACATGAAATTCCGCTCCAACTTGCACAATTTCAGCCTTCACGGGATATACATCTACACCAACTAATATGTTGTTGATGTTTTGCATATTTCTGTATTCTACATCCCTTCTGTGAATCCTTCCATAATGTGCGTTTTCTTGTATAGATTTTGTCGATTTAACGTAATTACATGTCTTTTTCGTAAATCCTATCCCTAGTTTATTCTGAAAAATTAAAGTCTAAACGTAAAATATAGGTTTTTATCACAATTTTTTATTATAATATATTTTCTTCAACTACGCTACATATCCCTTTATTTTTTCATCTTACATTTCAGGATGACAAACTCACACCTTGAATATACTAAAAGACAAAGGAGTATAAGTATAACCATTACACTACAATCTATTACAAAATCCATAGGTATCATATTTCACACGAGCGAAAAAAGCACATTCACCTTTGGTAAATGTGCTAAAACATTTTTTGGTTTTGCACTGCATTCACAATAATATTTGCTGTTTCTTCAATCGCTTTATTCGATACATCGATTACTTGGCAATTTATTTTACTAATTACTTCCTCAAAATGATCAATTTCTTCTTGAATACGATTAATATTTGCATATGTTGCTCCATCACTTAATCCAAGTGATTTTAATCGTTCTTTTCGAATATGATTTAACTTATCTGGCGTAATTTTCAAACCGAAACATTTTTCTTTTGCCACTTGATATAGTTCTTCAGGTGGGTCAACTTCTGGCACGAGTGGTACATTCGCAACTTTCAAGCGTTTGTTATGAGCTAAATATTGGGAAAGTGGTGTTTTTGATGTACGCGAAACACCAATCAACACGATATCTGCTTTTAAAATACCTCGTGCATCTCTGCCGTCATCATACTTCACAGCAAACTCAATCGCTTCAATCTTTTTAAAGTATTCTTCATCTAACCTACGGACAACACCTGGCTCATATCTCGGCACTTGCCCCGTAATTTCTTCAATTTGATCAATAAGAGGGCCGATAATATCGTATGCCTCTACCCCTTCTTTTGCAGCCTCTGTTACTAAATACTGGCGCATATCAGGCTTAACTAACGTAAAACATATAAGTGCTTGATTACTCTTAGCAATCGAAATCACTTCTTTTAATGTCCCTGTATCTTCTACATACGGTACACGTCTAATATCAGGAGCAAATGGGAATTGCCCCATTGCTGCTCGAACAACCAAATCAGCCGTTTCCCCTACAGAGTCAGATACGACATATACGATTTTATTATCCATTACATTACCTCACTTTAAACAAATTACACTTATTCGTTATTTACTAAATTTACAAACGCACGTGTAATATTTGTTTTTGTAATTCGCCCAATCACTTCTAAACCTTGTTTCGTATCTTTTACAACTGGCATTGCATCAATCTGTCTTTCTATTAATTCCATCGCAATATCATATAAAGAATCCTCTCTACGACACATCGCAATGTTTGGCATCCTTGTCATGATAATATTAACCGGAAGAGAGGTTAAATCCTGCTTTCCTAAGCTCGCTCTTAATAAATCTTTACGAGACACAACACCAACTAATAGAGTCATCTGATCTACAACGAACAATGTACCAACGTCCTCTAAAAACATCGTACAAATTGCATCGTATACGGAAACATTTTTATCAATTACAACCGGTCTAGATTGATAATCTTGTACTTTAATTTTCTTAACAGCTTCAGATAATAGCTGCCCCCCAGTTTTACCCGTATAAAAATAACCTACGCGTGGACGTGCTTCTAAATAACCAGCCATCGTTAAAATTGCTAAGTCTGGTCTTAGCGTCGCACGTGTTAGACCCAATTGCGCTGCAATTGATTCCCCTGTAATAGGACCGTGATCTTTTACAATCTGAATGATATGTTCTTGCCGTTTATTCAGCTCTATGATAATCACCACCTTTAATGCACAACGAAAAAAGTTATACTATCTCTTAAATATTATATACTAAATATGCTATTCGAAAAAGAAAGTATGTAAAAAGGACCGTATACGGCCCAAAATTATATTTGAAACTTATCAAGTTGTTCTAAAAAACGTCTTGATTTCAAATAAATTCCGCAATATTCATCATAATATGTATTCAATACTAAACGCATTTGTTTTTTTGTGCTATCCTTTACCGATACATTTCCGAGCCTATGTAAATCGAAATGGAAGAAAAGACGTAATAATTTATGAACAGCTTCTCCTACCGGTATACGATATGGGTCTTGCTCTGCATGACGTGAGCACAGAAAACCGCCTTCCCTGACGGAGAAGGCGACAAAGTCTGTTTCTTGATGACAAATCGCACATGTATCAAAGTACGGGCGCATCCCTAATACCGGAAGCATTTTCGTTTGATAAATTAATGATAATACTTCTGGATCAACACCCTCACACATATAATGCAACGTTTGATATAACATTTCAAATAAATACGGATTATGTTTTTTATCTTCTGTTGCTTTATCAGTTAACTCAACAATAAATGATGCATAAGCAGTTAAAAATATATCCTCGCGAATTTCTTTCATAGTTGAAATAATCTCGCCTTGTTGCAATGTTCCAAGCCCAGATCCCATTTGAATTAGAAAATGGCCATGTGTCATTAATTGCGACACAGATGCTAATCGGCTTTTCGGTTTTTTTGCCCCTCTTGCCATTGCACTTACCTTACCAAGTTCTCTTGAGAATATTGTAACAATTTTGTTCGTTTCTCCGTAATCTGTCGTACGGATAACGATGCCCTCAACTTTTTGAAACATGTTCGTCACCATCCAAGGTTTGAACAAAACGGGTCAAGAAATTGGAGAGTCTAGATGCGCTAGCTCCTCTTCATGTTGATCCATCTCATCGTTTACGTCTTTTTCCATTTCTTTCAAAAGCAAGTACGTTTCAATGCTTCCTGTTTTGGAGAAAAACTTCCAGGTAAAATCTAGCATAAGAATCCACCTTTCTCAATAAGCGTAGCCTATAAACCAATTTCCTTTGTTGTTATTAAATTGACCCATTTTGTCCATTTTCATGTGAGAAAAATTTTTCCTAATTTATCAAAGTTCATAAAAACCAATAATCAGTGGATGAACCAACCATCCACTGATTACAACTTTACTCTATTTTAGTACTCATCCTCGCGGAAACCTAGGTCACGAAGCTGAGACATTTTATTACGCCAATCTTTTTGCACTTTTACCCATACTTCTAAAAATACTTTAGAACCAAGTAGCGCTTCAATATCAAAACGAGCTCGCTTACCAACTTCTTTTAACATTTTTCCTTGTTTTCCGATGATGATTCCTTTTTGTGATGCACGTTCAACAACAATCGTTGCATTTATATAAACTGCCCCGCCCTCACGCTTTTGAATCGCATCGATAACAACAGCCACAGAATGCGGCACTTCTTCACGTGTTAAATGTAGTACTTTCTCACGAATAAGCTCTGCAATAATAAATCTCTCCGGATGATCCGTTACTTGATTCTCTGGATAGTATTGTGGTCCTTCTGGTAAATACTTTTTAATTGTTCCAATTAAAGCGTCCACATTATTACCGTCTAACGCAGAAATTGGTACAATCTCTGCAAATTCATGTAGTTTACGATATTGATCAATTAACTCTAGTAATTGCTCTGGATGAAGTTGGTCAATTTTATTAATGACTAAAAATACTGGTTGTTTCGTTTCTTTTAATTTCTCAATGATGAATTCCTCACCACGACCAAATCCTTCAACTGCATTAACCATAAACAGAACAATATCAACTTCTTTTAATGTCGTTTGCGCCATCTTTACCATGAAGTCGCCTAATTTATGTTTAGGTTTATGTATTCCTGGTGTATCAATGAAAATAACTTGTGCATCATTTTCTGTATATACACCTTGAATTTTATTACGAGTCGTTTGTGGCTTATCACTCATAATAGCAATTTTCTGGCCGATAATACGGTTTAAAAATGTAGATTTTCCAACATTCGGTCTGCCAATAATAGAGACAAAACCTGATTTATAACCTTTTCTATTCATGTAAATCCTCCGCTAAAAATGCTCCTGGTAACAATTCTCCGACTGTCGTCTCTTGAACGTCACCATGTAAGTTTGATAAGTATACTTTCGTATCCTGTTTACATAATTCTACCATAACTTGTCGACATGCTCCACAAGGAGGTACTGGACGCTTTGTATCTGCTACAACCGCAATGGCTACAAATTCGTTATCCCCTTCAGAAACCGCCTTAAATAAAGCTGTTCTTTCAGCACAATTACATAAGCCATATGATGCATTCTCAACATTACATCCACGATACACTTTTCCATCGCGCGTTAATAATGCTGCACCTACTTGAAATTTAGAATATGGTACGTACGCTTGTTTACGCGCTTCGATTGCTTCTAGAATTAATTGTTTACTATTCATATTCCCGCATCCTTCCTGTTCACAGCTATGAAGAGATACACTCTCTCATTAAAGGCCCTTACGGCACTTCCAAAGCTTAATAAAAGCTTCGGAATGCAACTATACCATATACGGTAAAAAGATAATAGCACCAATTATAACAGCTATAATTGCAAACAATAAAACCGCTCCTGCCGCAACATCCTTTGCAATTTTTGCAAACGGATGAATATCGGCAGTCGCTAAATCTACCGTTTTTTCCACAGCCGTATTTACCATCTCTAAACTCATTACACTCCCTATTACAATAAGTAATATCATCCACTCTATTTTCGTAATATGGAAATAAAAGCCGCAGCATATAACAATGACTGCGGCTAAATAATGGATTTTCATATTTCGTTCATGACGAAAACAAAAGAATATACCAGCTATAGCATATCCAAAACTATCTATAAGTTTTCCTTTTTTCATCGTCCTAATCCAAAAGCTTCTAAAATTTCTTTTTGTCTTCCGAACATTTCTTTTTCATCTTCTTCTGTCATGTGATCATAACCAAGTAAATGTAAAAAGCCATGTAACGCCAAAAATCCAAGTTCACGATCGAAAGAATGTCCGTACTCTTCAGCTTGCTCTTTCGCCCTTGGAATAGAGATAATAAGATCCCCTAACATGCGCGGCATCTCTGCACCAACAATCTCCATTTCTCCTTCTCCCATCTCTTCCATGGCAAAGGATATTACATCTGTAGGTTGATCTTTATCTCGGTAATCACGATTAATTTCTCTAATGCGCTCATTATCTACAAATGTCACCGATACCTCCGCACCATCCTCGATATTTTCCATTTGAGCTGCTTTTTCTAACACTTCACGAATTAAACTCATATACTCTTCTTTTACTTCTTCTGTTTCATCAATAAAATCAATTAACAAATTCATTCTTTCTCCTTTTCTTCCGGAGGTTCCGGATATGTAATACGCGAATGGAAAATACCATTTAACGTTTCACACAACGTTTTTCCAACGATTTGTAGTTCCTTAAACGTCAAATCACATTCACTAAATTGACCGTCTTGCAGTCGATCTTTAATAATACTTTGCACCAAATTATTAATTTGTTCTGGCGTTGGGTGATTCATAGAACGTACCGCAGCTTCTACACTATCAGCAATACCAACAATTGCCGATTCTTTCGAAGTTGCTTTTGAACCTGGATAACGGAACATCTCTTCTGTATATTTTTCTTTATCTTCTTTAATAGCTTTATAATAAAAATATTTCAGTAACGTTGTACCGTGATGTTGCCCAGCGATATCAATAATTTCTTGTGGAATATGATATTCTTCGAGCATTCTTACTCCATCCGTTACGTGAGCAATTATAATATCTTTACTCGTTACAGGATCTAATTTATCATGCGGGTTTTTAATTCCCATTTGGTTTTCAATAAAGAATTGCGGTTGTACTGTTTTTCCTACATCATGATAATATGCCCCTACACGCGCTAATACACCATTTGCCCCAACTGCTTCACAAGCAGCCTCAGAAAGATTCGCTACCATTACACTATGATGATATGTCCCTGGCGCTTCTAACAAAATTCTGCGTAAAAGCGGATGATTTGGACTTGATAGTTCCATAAGCTTCATACTTGATACGATTCCAAGTCCACTTTCTAAATATGGTAAAATCCCCATAGCCAAAACGGATGATATAATCCCTGAAAGTGAAGCCATTAATAATTGCGTACCAATTTCAAGAGGCGAAAAATTCCCATTACGTAATAATAAAAGCGCCGCCAATACGACTACATTTAATACAGAAACGAGTATACCAGCTTGTAAAATCATTGTACGACGATTTTTTTCTCGCAAGAAAATACTAACCGATAACGAACTTAACAATACGTAAATCCCTACACTATAATTTAATGTACTCGTTACTCCTTCATTAAACATAATACTTCCGCATACAGAAAAAATCATACTCGTTAAAAAGACAAATCGATCACCAATCATTAGTTTTACAAGTATTGTTCCCATCGCAACTGGGACAACATATGCAATCCCTGCGTATTCAAGTTTTTGAAACAAACTAATGATTTTCATTAAGACGATTGTGATAGACAAAATTGTAATATACGCTAAAACATACGGTCTATCTTCTCTTTTTCTCTTTAAAAATAATTCAAATTGTTTATGCATAAAGTATAGTAACACACCAATGAGTACCGCTAATCCAACATAAGGTTGAAAACCGTTCCCTTTTTCTAACAAACCAACTAATTTCAACTGATTATACACATCACTTGAAATTGTTTCACCTTCTCTAACAAGAACTTGTCCTTGAAGAATATAAACAGGTGGAACTAAATCTTCCTCTGCTTTTCTCTTCTCTTTCGTTAAGATTGGGTCATAAAAATAGTTAGCTGAAATTGCATATCTTCCTAGCGCCTTAATTGATTCTTTTAAACCATTATCAACATTAACACTATTCATCTCACTTACATATCGTTCTTTCGCATCTTTCAATTCGTCCATTTTAATATGCTCAGTCATGATACTATTAATCGCTGTGACCGCAGCATCTTTCGCTAATACTAATTGGCTCGGATCTGCATTAATCAAATTCAGTAAGTTTGAATCAGATAACTCTTTCGTTAAGTCAGCGGGTAGTTTCTTTTTTAACTTGTCCACTTTCTCAGCATCAGTCATCTTTTTTTGATCATCCGGTCCAACAGCTTTAATCTCTTGCACCACTTCATCCACTTTAGCAAAGACGTCATTCACAATATCAACTTTGTTTTGTTTATACTCACTTTTATATGTATATTGATCTTCAACTTTTGTAGCGGCTTCTTTTTTCTTTTTATCCGTTGTAACTTTATCTTCAATTTTTATAGGAGAATGGATTGTCTTTTTCGCAATAGAATACA
This sequence comes from Bacillus sp. PK3-067, assembly GCF_056738645.1. Taxonomy (NCBI): domain Bacteria; kingdom Bacillati; phylum Bacillota; class Bacilli; order Caryophanales; family Bacillaceae; genus Bacillus; species Bacillus sp. PK3-067. Next base: position 4,302,089 of record NZ_CP096490.1, read on the forward strand.
TATTAACATCTAATTGTTCTGGTTTTACATTATTCATAAGCGCAAAAAACAGCACTGCTCCTAACACAACGTAAGAAATCCAACTTAGTTTTTTCGAATGTTGTAAATTACGAAACCACTTAGAAATTTCTTGAGATCTTGACATGATTTCAATACCTTCTCCTCTCCAGAAATAAAGTGAAACTATTTATAGCTTTCATTTCTTCTACCAAACGATACTTTGAGGCAATATTTTATACACTAGTACCAATAGTTTATTTTCCTTATCTTTCATGATAGTAAAAAATATGACGTTCGCCAACCTTATCATACAAAAAGAAATGATCCTGACAAATAGGATCATTCCATTTTATCATATGCCTCAATAATACGTTGCACCAATGGATGTCTCACAACGTCCGTTTGTTCTAATGTAATAAATGACAGACCTGATACACCAGATAAAATATTAGCAGCTATAGATAGCCCTGATTTTACCCCTTTTGGCAAGTCTACTTGTGAAGGGTCCCCTGTAATAACCATTTTAGAACTAAAACCTAATCTTGTTAAAAACATTTTTATTTGAGCACCCGTTGTATTTTGAGCCTCATCTAAAATAACAAATGAATCATCAAGCGTACGCCCCCTCATATAAGCAAGCGGAGCTATTTCAATTACTCCTCGCTCCATCATACGCTGCGTATATTCTTGTCCAAGAATATCATGTAAAGCATCATATAACGGGCGTAAGTATGGATCTACCTTCTCTTTCAAATCCCCTGGTAAAAAACCTAAATTTTCTCCAGCTTCTACAGCAGGTCTTGTTAAAATAATTTTCTTTACATATCCTTGTTTTAAAGCCCTCACAGCCATTACTACAGCTAAATATGTTTTTCCAGTTCCTGCAGGCCCTATCCCAAAGACAATATCATTCTTCTTCATCGCATGAATATATCTTCTTTGCCCCATTGTTTTTACACGAATGGATTTACCTTTTGCAGTCTTGAAAATTTCTTCCTCATATAACTCTTCAAATTGAGCAATTTTCCCTTGTTGTGCAAGCTGAATCGCATACGCAACATCTCTCTCTGAAATTGATATACTTTTACGAATTACAACAAGTAATTGCTGTAAGATTTTTTCTACGAGTGCCACCGTTTCAACTGCCCCAGATACATGAACAGTTTCTCCTCTAGTTACGATCGATACATTCAGTTCTCGTTCAATTACTTTTAAATGCGCATCATTAACTCCAAAAAGAGCGATTGCTTCGTTAGCATTTTCCAATTGTTGGTTCATTTCTACTAATTGTTCTGCCATTACTCAGTCTCCTTGAATATCGGATTCGGATATTGGTTGTGGCTCTGCAATATTTTCAACCACAGTATAATGCAATGTAACTTTTAGTTGATCCGCCTCAACCTCTTTACTCAAAATCTTATCACTTACAATCATAGCATGTTCATCCAATTTTTTCTTTAGTTCTTTTTCGGCCATCTCCTTCGCTACTTTCAGCGCTTGCTTTTCTGTATATTCTCGATTCGCTTCTTCCTCTTCTCTCACAACATCTTTTTCATATGCAATCGGCAGTGTAAAACCAAATAATTTCACATCATGCTTTACACTTTCAGTACGAGAGCGTTTATACTTATCATGCTGAAATCCCCATATTTTTATTTTCGTATCCCCAAATTTAAGAAAATGTTCATTGTATACATTACCAGTATACACTTGGAATTGCGTCTTTAACGGGACATCCACCTTAGATGTATACCACGTTTCGCCATATACAATACCTTTCGCTGAAACAATCGTCGGACTTTCCTCATTACCATATATTCCCGATACGAGAATCTGTCCTTTTTCTACATGATCATTTTTCAGTACAACCGGCTTTCCAACTTCTACAAACGTTTTTGTAATAATCGCTTCTTTTTTTGCTACTAAATTTTGCGGCCTTTGTTCCTTTTCTTTCTTCGGTTCGTTTTTTTCAACAATTTTAAAATGATAAGTCGTTCCCCTTACTTCTAGTCCCGCCCAAGTAATGGCATTAATATTATCTGTCAAATGGCGTTGTACATCTTCTACATTCGGCATTTGAAATTGTAGTTTCCCTTTTTTAATACCCATTTTATCCAATTCTTTCATCAATATATATTCTGTTTCAGGTTTAGCTCCTGTAATTTCAATTTTCCAAACCATATTTGACATTGCAATCACACCAAAAAAGAAAATTAAAAAACCAATTAAAAATCCACTGTTTTTAATTAAACGTTTATTCCAAAAAGGAAAACCATAACGTCCAATAAAATATAATTTACATTCATTTTTTCTATAAATTGGTTTTATTTTTTTCACATCGCGTAACAACATACAAAAAACTAACGTTTCATCAGCTATCTTTTTAACATCCCAAACTAATAAATTCCTCCGTACACATTCATTAACAAACCGTTCCGCTCCTCTACCTTCAATTCGCACTTTTACATATCCAAGCCACTTTATAAACCATTTATTTTTCATTTACCACCTTCACTACCTTTCTAAAAGTAGATATACTACTTTTTATTTGAAGCATTAAAATAGCTCGTACTAAAATAAAACAGAGTAAAACTGTAATCAGTCTCTATCAACGGAACTTTTACAGGATAAAGAAGAAAAACTTCACAAATGGAAGTTTCACTTCAATCACCTTTTTTTTCATTTTCTAAAAATGTTACTTGCTCAATTATCCCCTCGAGTAAAAGCTCTTCTGGAAGAATCGTTTTAATAACAAAGGATTGTCCTTTAATTAATAATTGACCGTGTTTTAAAAGCAATCGCACTTCTTTATCTGAAAACACTAATAACCCCCGATGATTTTCTATATAAATATGTATTTGCCCAACAAGAGTAATCCGAGGTAGATCCATTAATACATCCACTGGTAGGTCTACTTGTTTTGTCAACCAATTTTTCATTTGTTCTAATTTCTTCATCTCGAAAGACCCCCTCTCATCCCATATATATGTATTTCTTCACAAGTGCCTATCGTGTTATAACGACTTCACTAACATAACTATATTCTGCAAGAGTTCATATCATGTTAATTAAAACAGTCGCTATATGAAATCATATTTGTCAGGACAATGATGGATCAGAGGATGTTACCTTTAATAATAGAAGTATTAATACAAGAATATGCGCCCCTACAGGATATCAGTACAAGTTACATTAAGAAATTGAGCCTAGCGAGAAGTGGGAAACTTGAAAAAACCTGTTACAATTCGTTCTGGACGTGACATACTGACCATAGAATAAGTAGTTGTCATTTATTGGACAACTGAGATAAAGTAAAACTATAATCAATCCTCACCAATCGGGCTACCCGTTAATGCGGGATAAAATCAAAAAAAAAGAAAATTTCTTCACTCTGAATGTTACGTTGTAAGTAAGAATATTTTATAGATGGTTGTTATATGAATTTCAAAAAATATTAGGGTTCATTAAAAAATGAATTAATAAATGAGGAAATACGAAAGGAAATCGGCTTTGGTCAAGAAGTTTTGAATGTTATAAAACAAGTTACCGACAGTAATATCCAGCCATTTTATGCAACTGATGCAAAATCTAAAATAGTTAGAATCTCTTTCGTTACCTTTGAGGATTATGCTGAAGAGCAAGCTATAAAACTTCAATCTGAGTTTCAGAAGGCTCGGTACTTAGCTTTTATTCGCGAAAGAAGTTTTAGTCAAGGAAGTAAGAATAGGTGTAGAATCGGAATTATACAAGGAAATAATAAATTGAAACTTTAACTAGAGGGGTTTTTATCACTTACAGAAACGCTTTTTAAGCAATATAGCGTTTCTCCTTAATCAGAACAATAAAAAAACGTCTCATACGAAATGAGACGTTTTTTTATGCTAATAGCTGGATAACCAGCTTATTCACAAGTGATCCGTCTGTTTTACCTTTTACTTTCGGCATAACAGCAGTCATCACCTTACCCATATCTGCTTTAGAAGTCGCACCAACTTCAGAAATAACTTGCTTGATTACATCAACTAGTTCTTCTTCAGTTAATTGCTCTGGCAAATATGCGCTTAAAATCTGAATTTCACTTTGCAGTTTATTAACAAGGTCTTCACGACCAGCTTTTTTAAATTCAAGGAGGGAGTCCTTATACTGTTTTACTTCACGAGCTAAAACTGTTATTTCCTCTTCTTCAGTAAGAGTATGTTGCAGTTTAATACCTTCATTTTGTAAAGCAGCCTTAACCATACGAATAACGGTTAATTTTTCTTTTTGTTTATTCTTCATCGCTTGTTTCATATCATCGTTTAAACGACCGAGAAGACTCATAACTTACACCCTCTCTTAGAATTTACGCTTTCTTGCCGCTTCAGATTTCTTCTTACGTTTTACACTTGGTTTTTCATAAAACTCGCGCTTTCTTGCTTCAGCAAGTGTACCAGTTTTAGAAACCGATCTTTTAAAACGGCGAAGTGCATCCTCCAAAGACTCGTTTTTACGAACGACTGTTTTTGACATTCTCTTTCCCTCCCTCCGAAACATCACACTTACATACTAACTTCAGCATGCAAAAAGAAACACTTCTTCAGCATGTCTTTTACGATTATAATACATTTTATCACTTCAGGTCAACTATTTGGCAGAATAAAAGAAGAATAGAAGCATTTCCTTTTCAAAAGTTATGCAAATAACTAGTATCCTTCACTGATGAAGACAACTATATTTTTATCATTTCATCTTTTTTCATACAGGGATGCATGAAACGCCTCCCCACCTTCTATTACTTAACCGCTTCAAATAAAGAAAGCATGCAAACCGTTTCCGGTTGCACGCTCTTTTTATGCGCTAGCTGATTCTTTTTTCACATCATCTTCAAGAACACGAACAAATTGCGCTTCGTTATATGGATAACCAGCTTTCGTAATTTTCACTTTCACTAGCTTACCAATTAATTCTTCTGATCCTTCAAATACAATTTTCAAGTAGTTATCTGTATAACCTACATATAACCCTTCACGGTCGCCCTCTTTAAATTGCTCTTCCGGAATGATTTCAAGCACTTCACCTTCAAACGCTGATGCGTACTCTTTCGCTAATTGATTAGATAGCTCAATTAAACGATGAACACGATCGTTCTTCACATCTTCAGGAACTTGATCTTCCATGCGCGCTGCAGGTGTTCCTGTACGTTTTGAGTAAGGGAACACATGTAACTCAGAGAAGCGGTTCTCTTTAATGAAATTGTATGTTTCCATGAATTCTTCTTCTGTTTCACCTGGGAAACCAACGATTACGTCAGATGTAATCGCAAGGCCTGGTAACGCTTCTTTCAAACGATCTAAACGCTCTTGGAAGAATTCCATCGTATATTTACGACGCATACGTTTTAATACAGTATTAGAACCAGATTGCAACGGAATATGCAAGTGGCGTACAACTACTTCAGATTTATCTAACACTTCAATTACTTCATCTGAAATTTGACTCGCTTCAATAGAAGAAATACGAAGACGTTTTAATCCGCCTACTTCCGCTTCCATATCACGAAGTAATCCAGCTAAGTTATAATCTTTTATGTCTTCGCCGTATCCACCTGTATGAATACCCGTTAATACGATTTCTTTATAGCCTGCATCCACTAATTGTTGCGCTTGTTTAATAACTTCTTTTCCATCACGAGAACGCATTAAACCGCGCGCCCAAGGAATGATACAGAATGTACAGAAGTTATTGCAACCCTCTTGTATTTTTAAAGACGCACGTGTACGATCCGTGAAATAAGGTACATCAAGTTCTTCGTACACACGTGTTTTCATAATATTGCGGACAGCATTAATTGGTTGACGCTCTTTACGGAATTCTTCGATGTAACCTAACATCTTTTCACGATCCTGTGTACCAACTACAATATCCACACCCGGGATCGCCATAATTTCAGCTGGAGATGTTTGTGCATAACATCCCGTTACACAAATAACTGCATCTGGATTTTGACGCACAGCACGTCTGATTACTTGACGGCTTTTTTTGTCCCCAGTATTCGTTACTGTACATGTGTTAATAACATATACATCAGCTTTCTTTTCATATTCTGTTCTTTCATAACCACCTTGTTTAAACAATTGCCAAATGGCTTCTGTTTCATAGTGGTTTACTTTACAACCTAACGTATGGAACGCAACAGTTGACATTGATCATCACCCCATCAATTCAAAATGATACGAAGCAGCACTTAACGCGTATAACGGCGCCGTTTCTGTTCTTAAAATTCTTGGTCCTAAACTACATGGTACAAATTTATGTTCACGAAGCGCTGTAATCTCTTCCTCAGCTAAACCGCCTTCTGGGCCAAATACAATCAATAGCTTTTGACCTGGTTTCATTGTCGTTAAAGCTTTCGCAAAATTAGATTTCTCGCCTTGTTTTGCTTCCTCTTCGTAAGCAACAAGACAAGCATCATACTCACCACTCATTGAAAGCAATTGCTTAAATGATGCTGGAGCATGTACTTCTGGAATTTCACTTCTATGTGATTGTTCCGCAGCTTCTTTCACAATTTTTCTTAAACGCTCAACTTTTTTATCAGCTTTTTTCGCATCCCATTTTACGATAGAGCGAGATGCTTGAAATGGTAAGAATGCAGCTGCCCCAAGCTCAGTTCCTTTTTGAAAAATTAACTCTAGCTTGTCTCCTTTTGGCAGTCCACTTGCAATCGTCACGAAAACAGGAAGTTCACTTGACGCCTCTACCCATTCTACAATAGCCGTATTAATAAATTCACTGGTAATTTCATCAATTGAACATACTGCTGTTTTTCCATTTACACAGCAATAAATATAATCACCAGCTGACATACGCATCACTCTTGCGATATGATGTACGTCATCACCTACAATGCGAATACTTGTCTCATTTACATATTTCTCTTCTACAAAATAACGTTGCATATAATCACCTTAGTAGAGTTTCGTTCCTTTCGTAAGTCAACACTTACGAAAAGAACGAAACGTTATCATTTTTCATATAACAAACGGCAAGTCCCTCACCTTATAGTGAGAGACTCCCCTTTTCATTATAGACTAAAATCTATATTACGCATTTCGTGCAATAATTGCTACCCAATCTTCCATTCGTAACACTTCTTCAATTGTAAATCCAGCTTTTTCTAGCGCCTCAGAAATTACTTTTTCCTTCGCAGCAATAATGCCCGATGTAATAAATAATCCACCTGACTTCACAACTCTTGCTGCATCTTCAGGGAATAATAGAATAATTTCTGCTAATAAGTTAGCTACGATTAAATCAACAGGACCTTCAATACCTTCTAAAAGACTATTTTGTCCAACAGACACGATATCATCTGTTTTATTTAAACGTACATTCATTTCTGCACTTTCAACCGCAACCGGATCTAAATCATACGCTTGAACAGAAGACGCACCTAATTTTGCTGCTGCAATACTAAGTACACCAGAACCTGTTCCTACATCAATAATAGCGTCACCTGGCTGTACTGTTTTTTCTAAAGCACGGATACACATCGTTGTTGTTGGATGAGTTCCTGTACCAAACGCCATACCCGGGTCTAATTCAATGATTTTTTCATCAGGAGAAGATGGTGTATATTCTTCCCAAGTCGGTACGATTGTGAATGTATCAGAAATTTGTACTGGATGGTAATATTTTTTCCAAGCAGTAGCCCAATCTTCTTCATTGACTTCGTTAACGGTAATATTTCCAGTACCAATTTCGATGTCGTAAGATGGAAGCACATCAATAGATGATTTTACACCTGCAATCGTTTCATGTAAAGAATCGGTTTGCGGGAAATATGCTTTTATTAATACACCTTCCGCCGGATATTCATCTGGATTCAATGCATAAATTTCACCATATTGTTGCTCGCGCTCTTTCGTTAACTCCGCTGGATCCTCAATCGCAACTCCGCTAGCACCAGCTTCATGTAAAATATGAGAGACAGCTTCTACTGCTTCTTCTGTTGTATGAATACTAATTTCTGACCATTTCACAATTTACCAACTCCATTTTTTATTTCCATTATTCCCCTTTGAAAGCACGTTTAAGCTTTCCGAATAAACTATCATCCTGCTCTTCTTGTCCTGCAAATTCACGTAATAAATCTTTTTGCTGTGAAGTCAATTTCGTCGGTACAACAACACGAACGACTACATATTGATCTCCTTGACCGTATCCACGTACGTTCGGAGCACCTTTTCCTTTTAAGCGGAACTCTGTTCCAGTTTGTGTTCCTGCTGGGATTTTCAGCTTCACTTTACCATGAACAGTAGGAACTTCCACTTCAGCACCAAGTGCCATTTGTGCAAATGTTAATGGCATTTCGCAAATAATGTGGTCTCCTTCACGCTCGAAGAATTCATGATTTCTTACATGAACAACAACATATAAGTCTCCTGCTGGTCCGCCATTTACGCCGGCTTCACCTTTTCCAGACACACGAATTTGTTGACCATTATCAATACCCGCTGGAATTTTAACATTAATTTTTTTACGTTTACGAACTTTACCTGAACCGTGACATGTCGTACATTTTTCTTTAATAATTTGTCCAGTTCCTGAACAATGACCACAAGCTTGACGGTTTACGATACGACCAAACGGTGTGTTTTGTTCAACACTCACTTGACCAGAACCTGAACAATGTTTACATGTTTCTTTTGAAGTTCCTGGTTTTGCTCCACTACCTTTACAAGTATCACATGGATCTTCTACTGGAATTTCCACATTTAATTCCTTACCAAAAATAGCTTCTTCAAAATCTAAAGTGACTTGATATTGTAAGTCAGCGCCTTGGCGCGGAGCATTTGGATCACGACGTCTGCCGCCGCCACCGCCAAAGAAAGAACTAAATATATCTTCAAAACCGAAGCCACCACCGAAGTCTCCTCCGCCGCCAAATCCACCGAATCCTTGATTTGCACCAGCATGACCAAATTGATCGTACTGCGCACGCTTTTGATCATCACTTAACACTTCGTATGCTTCTTGTACTTCTTTAAACTTTTCAATTGCATTTTCTTCTTTGCTTACGTCTGGATGGTATTTTTTAGCCAAACGACGATACGCTTTTTTTATTTCATCTGTTGAAGCGCCCTTGCTAAGTCCAAGGACCTCATAATAGTCTCGTTTACTCATAAATTTACAACCCCCGAATCTTTCACATAAACGTAATTTTAACACCGAAAGAAAGTGCTTTGCAACAAAGTTTCCTCACTTACAGTATGCAAAGCGAAAAACTTAAGATCCTCACACATCGCTTCTCATTCGTGAAAAAAGCCAAAGTCAAGGCACGCTTGACTTTGACTTTTTGTCATCTTACTTATTATGTTTACAGTTGAATTACTTGTCTTCTTTTACTTCTTCAAACTCAGCGTCAACTACATTGTCTTTCTTCGCGCCAGCGTCTTGTGCACCTTGCGCACCTTCTGCTTGACCAGCAGCTGCTTGAGCTTGCTCGTATAATTTAACAGTTAATTGTTGTACGATTTCTTGTAAAGCATCTTTTTTCGCACGAATTTCTTCAAGCTCGTTTTTCTCGATTGCAGCTTGTAATGCTTCTTTCGCTTCTGTTGCTTTTGCAACTTCAGCTGCATCTACTTTACCTTCTAAATCTTTTACAACTTTGTCTGTTTGGAATACAAGTTGGTCAGCTTCATTACGAAGTTCAACTTCTTCCTTACGTTTTTGGTCAGCGTCAGCATTTGCTTCCGCTTCTTGTACCATACGTTCTACTTCTTCATCAGAAAGACCTGAAGAAGATTGGATTGTAATAGCTTGCTCTTTGCTTGTTCCTAAGTCTTTCGCACGTACGTTAACGATACCGTTCGCATCAATATCGAATGTTACTTCGATTTGTGGAATACCACGTGGTGCTGGTGGAAGGTCAGTTAATTGGAAACGACCTAACGTTTTGTTGTCAGCTGACATCGGACGCTCACCTTGTAATACGTGAATGTCTACTGCTGGTTGATTATCAGCAGCTGTCGAGAATACTTGTGACTTACTTGTTGGAATTGTAGTGTTACGCTCGATTAATTTCGTGAACACGCCACCCATAGTTTCAATACCTAAAGAAAGTGGAGTTACGTCTAATAATAGAACGCCTTCTACATCACCAGTAAGTACGCCACCTTGAACTGCAGCACCTAATGCTACAACTTCATCAGGGTTTACACCTTTATATGGCTCTTTACCAGTTTCACGTTTAATAGCTTCTTGTACAGCTGGGATACGAGTAGATCCACCAACAAGAATAACTTTATCTAATTCGCTTGGAGCAAAACCAGCGTCTTTTAATGCACGACGAGTTGGCTCTAATGTTCTTTCAACAAGACCTGCTGAAAGCTCTTCGAATTTCGCTCTTGTTAACGTTAATTCTAAGTGTAATGGACCAGCAGCTCCCGCACTAATGAATGGTAATGAAATTTGAGTTTGTGTTACACCAGAAAGATCTTTTTTCGCTTTTTCAGCTGCATCTTTCAAGCGTTGAAGCGCCATTTTATCTTGGCTTAAATCAATGTTATTTTCTTTTTTGAACTCAGCTACTAAGTGATCGATGATAACTTGGTCAAAGTCATCGCCACCAAGACGGTTGTCACCAGCAGTTGAAATAACTTCGAATGTGCCGTCTGCTAACTCAAGGATAGATACGTCAAATGTACCGCCACCTAAGTCATATACTAAGATTTTTTGTTCTTCGTCTTGTTTTTCTAAACCGTAAGCAAGTGCTGCTGCTGTTGGCTCGTTAATGATACGCTCAACTTCTAAACCAGCGATACGACCAGCATCTTTCGTTGCTTGACGCTCTGCATCGTTGAAGTATGCAGGTACTGTAATAACAGCTTTCGTTACTGTTTCACCTAAGTATGCTTCAGCAGAAGCTTTTAAATTTTGTAAAATGATTGCAGAAATTTCTTGAGGTGTATAATCTTTACCTTCAACTTCTACTTTGTAGTCTGTACCCATATGACGTTTAACAGACATGATTGTATTTGGGTTTGTAATTGCTTGGCGCTTTGCAACTTCCCCAACTTGACGTTCTTCATTTTTGAAAGCTACAACAGAAGGTGTTGTACGGTTCCCTTCTGGATTTGGGATAACCTTTGGTTCTCCACCTTCCATAACAGCTACACAAGAGTTTGTTGTACCTAAGTCAATACCGATAATTTTACTCATGGCGAATCCTCCTAGTTTTATGTAAATTATTGATTTACTTTTACCATTGATGGGCGAATCACACGGTCTTTTAATTTATAACCTTTTTGGAATTCTTCCACAACCGCGTTTGATTCAAATTCACTATCTTCCACTTGCATAATAGCTTGGTGTTCATTAGGATCAAACTGTTTACCAACAGCTTCAATCACTTCCACACCTTCTTTAGTCAGCGCTTCTAACAATTGACGATGCACCATCTCCATACCTTGTAACAATGATTTCGTTTGCTCATCAGTCGCTTCCACTTGCATTGCTCTTTCAAAATTATCAAGAGCTGGCAAGATGTCTGAAACTAGACTTTGTGCTCTATATTTTTCAGCAGCCTGTTTATCCATTTGGACACGGCGCTTATAATTTTCAAAATCAGCTTGTAGACGTAATGTGCGACCTTCCGTTTCCGTTAGTTTCGCTTGTAACTCATCTACTTTTTCTTGTAAAAGAGCAGCCTCACTTTTTTCTTCTACAGTTTCTTCACTGTTTTCTGGCGTGACAGCTTCTTCAACTTGCGCTTCTTTTACTTCTTCTACCACTTGTTCGTTACGCTCTTCCACAATATTCACCTCCTTAAAAGGTATTAGGTATCATGCATAGCATGATTACCTAATCATTATATATTACACACAGCAATGAAAATTTCATCACTTGAGCGAATGTATTACTCTCATTTACTTTTTAAGCCCATCAGTAAATTGTCTCGTAAATAACTGTAACAAACTAATTACACGAGAATATTGCATTCTCGTAGGACCTAAAATAGCAATTGTTCCAAGTTGCTCTTCGCCGATCGAATATGTTGCAGAAATTAAACTACAATCCTCCATAGCCGTCGAAGAGTTTTCCCTACCAATTTTCACTTGAATCCCGACTTGTTTATGACGCAAAATGTCATAAAATTCGGCTTCATTATCAATCATGGTAAGTAAAGATCTAACCTTTTGAATGTCATGGAACTCTGGCTGCGAAAGCATATTTGCTTTTCCTCCAAAGTATATCTTTTCCGATAACGGAACTTGAAATGTACCATCCAACATTTTTATTGCACTATCGTAATTATGAACATACCCACGTAAAACTGTAACAATTTCCTTAAAGATTTTATTATGAAGTTCTTCCATCGGTACGCCAGATAGCTTTTCATTTAAAATATTAACCATTTTTTCTAAATCTGATAAATCAACAGATTCCGGAACGGTAATCGTTTTACTTTGTACATGCCCTGTATCGGTTACAATAATAGCGACTGCAGTTTGACGATCAAGCGGCACAATTTGTACATTTTTAAGTTTATTTGTACTTAACTTCGGTCCAAGAACAATTGCCGTATAATTCGTAAGTTCTGATAAAATTTGAGCAGATTGCTGTGCAATTTTTTCCGCTTCAAAAATTCTTTCAGCAAATAAATCTTTAATTTGTACAATTTCAGCGTTCGGTAAGTTTTGCGGCGCTAAAAGATGGTCTACATAAAATCGGTAGCCTTTCTCAGAAGGAACACGTCCAGAAGAACTGTGCGTTTTTTCAATAAAACCTAATTCTTCTAAGTCCGCCATTTCATTTCGAATAGTAGCTGAACTAAATGTGATTTCATCTTTTTTAGCCAACGTTCTAGACCCAACGGGCTGCGCTGATCCAATAAAGTCATCAATAATTGTTTGTAAAATTAAGAGCTGACGTTCCGTAAGCATCTCATCATCACCTCTGTTAGCACTCTTTGTCTTTGAGTGCTAAATCTATTAATAACTTACCAAAATTGACATTCAATTGTCAACGGAAACGTCACGAAATAATGAAACTTTTTCACGCCTATGGAACATTTAATTAGTCAATCAAAAATGATTGGAATACTTCATTCCCTAATAATTTTCCTTTTCGCGTTAAACGCACATGTCCATCTTCCTCTTCAAGCAATCCCTGCTCTTGGTTGCTTTGTAACTGCTTCGCGAAAACTTGATCCATCTCTATATTAAATTTATTGTGGAACGCCGTTTTAGAAACACCTTTTGTTTTTCGAAGCCCTAAGAACAGCTCTTCTTCCATTCTTTCTTTCTCCGTCACTTTGTGAACATCTAAATACGGAAATCCTGTTTCATCAATTTTATTAAAATATTGCTTCAGAGGACCAACATTTTGAATACGTTCTCCGTTCACATAACTATGAGCTCCAGCTCCAAATCCATAATACTCTTCATTATTCCAGTATGTGAGATTATGTCTACTTTTATTGTCACCTTTTGAGAAATTACTAATTTCATACTGGTTATAACCGTGTTTCTCCATTTCATCCATTACTATTTCATACATTTTCGCTTCATGGTCTTCACCCGGAAGACGTAATTTTCCTTTGTTCATTAAGTTATAAAACACTGTTTTTGGCTCCACAATTAATGAATATGCCGAGAAATGTTGTACACCAAGCGTAAAAGCAATATCTAATGTTTCTTTTACATCTTCTATCGTCTGTCCTGGCAAAGCATAAATAATATCTACATTAATATTTTTAAAGCCTACTTCCTGTGCCTCTCGAATCGCGAGGAATGCATCTTCCCTCGTATGCTTGCGCCCGATCTTCTCAAGAAGTTCATCACGGAACGTTTGCACACCAAAACTAATTCGATTTACTCCACCTTCTAGCAGTACATTTAGCTTCTCTTTCGGTAAATCTCCTGGATTCGCTTCAAATGTTAATTCACAATTCGGGGCGAACGGACGCAAATGACGATTAATAATCTCGAGTAATTTTTTTGTCTGTTCCATATTTAACGCTGTCGGAGTTCCCCCACCCACAAAAATCGTTTTCATACTATCAAATGGAACTTTTTGAACCGTATTTATTATTTCCTTCTCTAAATAATCTAAATATTGATCAACCGGTTGGCGTTCAATAAACACTTTATTAAAATCACAATAGTGACAAATGTGCTGACAAAACGGAATATGAATGTATGCAGCTTGTACCAAATATAACTCCTACCTTTCTAAAAAGAAAACCTCCGCACTCCGGAGGGTTCTCTACTTCTCTAACGTATTACGAATTTGTTCCATTCGCATTTTTCCCCAATCATACATCATTTCAACGATCGGTAAAAGTGACATGCCTAGTTCCGTCATATAATACTCAACGCGAGGAGGAATTTCGGGATATACTGTCCGATCAACAATCCCATCTTCCATTAACTCTTTTAATTGGTTCGACAAAACTTTATGAGAAATGCTTGGGAATAACCGTTGTAATTCACTGAAACGATGCGGCCCTTCCACACCAAGATGCCACAGTATCACAACTTTCCACTTTCCACTAATAATAGAAAGCGTCAATTCCTTTTCACAATTAAAATTACCATTTTGTATTTTATCTTGAATATCTTTTCGAATATTTTCGGACATTAACAATCTCCTAACTCTATATGAACTAAAAAGCTCTCTCATTATTGTAAATGAGAGCTGCTCAGATGTCTAAAAAGTAATTATACAGAAAAAAGAAGCCGCACAAACGACTTCTTTTTTATTTCAAATATTAGTTGTCATCCATTTTCAGTACAGCCATGAATGCCTCTTGCGGTACTTCTACAGAGCCAACAGACTTCATACGTTTTTTACCTTCTTTTTGCTTATCAAGAAGTTTACGCTTACGAGAAATGTCACCGCCGTAACATTTTGCAAGTACGTTTTTACGCATCGCTTTAATTGTAGAACGTGCTACAACTTTATTTCCGATAGTCGCCTGAATTGGCACTTCGAACTGTTGTCTCGGAATTAATTCTTTTAATTTCTCTACGATTACTTTACCACGGTCATACGCTGAATCACGGTGTACGATAAATGATAAAGCATCCACTTGTTCATTATTTAAAAGAATATCCATTTTCACAAGTTTAGATGGCTTATAGCCAATTAACTCGTAGTCAAATGATGCATACCCTTTCGTATTTGATTTCAATTGATCGAAGAAGTCATATACGATTTCTGATAACGGGATTTCATATGTTAATGTAACACGCGTTTCATCTAAATATTGCATATCAATAAACGTTCCACGTTTACCTTGGCAAATCTCCATTACAGCTCCAACATAGTCATTCGGAACCATAATTGAAGCCTTCACAAACGGCTCTTCTACACGATCGATAGACTGTGGATCTGGCATATTAGATGGGTTATCAACAATAACATCTTCACCGTTAGTTAAATAAACTTTATAAATAACGCTTGGCGCTGTTGTAATTAAGTCAATCTTAAATTCACGTTCAATACGTTCTTGAATGATTTCCATGTGAAGAAGCCCTAAGAAACCACAACGGAAACCAAATCCTAGCGCTTGAGATGTTTCTGGTTCAAACTCAAGAGCAGAATCGTTTAACTCTAATTTTTCTAATGCATCACGTAAATCGTTATAACGAGCAGAGTCAATTGGATACAGACCACAGAATACCATCGGGTTTAACTTACGGTAACCTGCTAACGGCTCTGCAGCTGGACGTTTCGCATGTGTAATCGTATCACCAACACGTGTGTCACCAACATTTTTAATCGATGCTGCTAAGAAACCTACATCACCTACTGTTAACTCGTCACGTTGCGTAGTTTTCGGTGTAAATACACCTACTTCTGTTACTTCAAATTCTTTACCCGTTGCCATCATACGTACTTTATCGCCAACTTTTACTGTTCCATTTACAACACGGATATAAGCAATTACACCGCGGTACGGATCATATAAAGAGTCGAAAATCATACATTGTAATGGCTCTTCTGAATCACCCGACGGAGCTGGTACTTTTTCAACGATTTGTTCTAAAATTTCTTCAATACCAATTCCAGCTTTCGCAGAAGCAAGTACCGCTTCTGATGCATCTAAACCAATTACATCTTCTACCTCTTGACGTACACGTTCTGGATCCGCACTCGGTAAGTCGATTTTATTAATAACTGGTAAAATTTCCAAATTATTATCAAGCGCTAAGTATACGTTTGCTAACGTTTGCGCTTCAATACCTTGCGCTGCATCTACTACAAGAATCGCGCCTTCACAAGCCGCTAAACTACGAGATACTTCGTACGTAAAGTCGACGTGTCCTGGTGTATCAATTAAATGAAGAATATACTCTTCACCATCTTTTGCTTTATAGTTTAATTGTACTGCGTTTAATTTGATTGTAATACCACGCTCACGCTCTAAATCCATAGAGTCAAGCAACTGAGCTTTCATTTCACGTTGTGTTAACGCGTTTGTTTTCTCTAAAATACGGTCTGCTAACGTTGATTTTCCGTGGTCAATATGAGCAATAATAGAGAAATTACGAATTTTGGACTGTCTTTTTGCTCTTTCTTCTTTATTCATCTATGTTCTCAACTCCTAATAGTCTCGCCAATATACACTAGCACTGATTATATCAATAGAGCAACAAAGATTCAATGAAAACTCGTGCTGCTTACGATACAAATCATTCTATCTATATCTTATGCGAATAAACCATAAGAGACAAACCCTTTTCAAATTTTAAAACGGCTGTCTTACAAACCAGTAAAACAACCGCCTCCCATGTTACTCTTAGCTAAAAATTCCTTTTATTTTCCCAACAACGATATCCGTTCCGAACTTCGTCATTTCATAAGCTACACTAGCTACTGCCATCCCAATTCCTTCTACAACATTAAAACTTCTTAAACGTTCTAACTGTTGTTGTTTTTCTGAGGCCGAAAACGAGCTACCCAAAATTTCTGATTCAGCACCTGTACTTTCTGTCCCTGTCATATGAGCTATTTGTTCATATGACAGTTGCTGATAGCCTTTCATACTTTTCAAACCATGATTAGCAAGTGCCACTCCTGCTATCATCATAAGTAAACATAAAGCCACACTACATATACACAAAAGCGTAAAGCGACTCAAACGATAATCATCTGTTCCCCTCAATGTGTATATGCTCCCGTATTATCTTGATCAATTTGATGATGCAGCGCCGCATTTAAACCACTCGCTATTACATTCGCCATATCCTCAATAAAAGTATCTACTTCTTTTGGGGTTACCATTAAATTATGACCAAGAGGAGATAGCACTTCATAAATCAGCCTTCTTTTTTCTTCTTCTTCCAACGTACCAACAGCACCTAAAAACATATTTCTGCTCTTTTCATCCGGCATATCTTCTTCCGTTAATTTTTTCTTTTCTCCAAATGAAAATCCCGCTGGTAACAAAGAGCGTGAAGGTTTATTTCCTTCTTTCATCTCTCGGCCGAAATGTTTCAAAATAAAATCAATCGTATCACTTGTAATCGAAACAGCATCGACCACAGTCGGAACACCAATCGCGATTACAGGGATACCTAATGTGTCTTTACTTAGTTCTTTACGTTTATTCCCAACCCCCGATCCGGGATGAATTCCAGTATCAGAAATTTGTATCGTGCTATTTACTCGTTCAATAGAACGGGCAGCTAATGCGTCAATCGCAATTACAAAGTCCGGGTTCGTCTGCTCAATAATCCCATAAATAACATCGCTCGTTTCGATTCCTGTAATTCCCATTACCCCCGGCCGAATTGCACTAACAGGCCTAAACCCTTCTTCTACACTTTCAGGCTGTAATTGAAACAAATGTCTCGTTACTAATACATTTTCTACAACTATCGGTCCAAGAGCATCTGGTGTTACATTCCAATTCCCAAGACCTACAATTAAACAGCTTGCTTCTTTTGTAACGCCAACCTCTTCTAAGAAATTAGAAAATTCTTTTGCAAAAATACGCTCCACTTTTTGTTGAAGTTCTGTATCTTGCTGACGTATACCTTGAACTTCAAGCGTTAAATAATTTCCAGGCTTTTTACCCATCGCTTCAGAGGCAGCTTCATCAATTGTTACTTTTGTAATTATAGTCCCCTCTTCTTCTCTCTCTTTTACAATAACTCCCTGTATCCCTTTTTGTTCCTCTTGGCTTTCTTGCAACATTTGATGGGCTTCTACAGCAAGGTCAGTTCTAATGCTATATTTACTTAAATCTAATGGTTCTTTCATCGTATCTCCTCCGTAATTCATAGTAAATATCGTTAGATTTCCCAAAGTTATATAAGGTCATTCTTTCCTTTACGTGAAATTTCATGGATATACTATTGCAATTCTCTTCACCGTTTGATAGAATATCACTTGTTCTATGTAAGAATCGAGTCATTCGATTGCACCAGGGAGGTGAAAAGTATGGCAAACATCAAATCTGCTATCAAACGCGCTAAACTTAGCGAAGAGCGTCGTGCACATAACGCTTCTATCAAGTCTGACATGCGTTCTGCTGTTAAAACTGTAGAAGCTTTAGTTACTAATAACGATCTTGAAAATGCTAAAGAAGCTTTCAAAACTGCTTCTAAAAAACTTGACAAAGCAGCTCGTAAAGGTCTTATCCACCAAAACGCTGCAGCTCGTCAAAAATCTCGCTTAGCGAAACAAGTAAACGCGTAAGGCGTTTAAAAAACGATCCATTTGGATCGTTTTTTTATACACAAAAAAGTTCATGTACTTAGTACATGAACTTTTTTGTGTCATCACATATGATTTAATCGCATTAAGAAAAACTCGAGCACAAGTTTCTTATCCATCTTTCCCGTCTTCATACTATAATCAGCTTCCGCTAATTCTATAATCACTTTTTTTAATTCTTCAAAAGAGAAAAACTTCGTTTGATTCATTGCCAACTTCACGCGATACGGATGTACACCAATATGAGACGCAATTTGATTTTGTCCATAACCACGTTGCTGTAGCTCTTTCACTTGATACAACAAGCGGAATTGACTCACTAATAACGCAAGCAATTTAATCGGCTCTTCCTGCTGCGTAAATAATCCATCCAAAATTTGCATTGCACCTGCAATATCTTTTTTCACCACTTTTTCTGTCAAAGCGAATACATTTTGCTCAACGGATTTTGGTACAAGCTCTGCAACAAGTTTCGTCGTAATCTCTCCGCCCATACCAACGTATAACGTTAACTTGTCCATTTCCTTCGCCAACATTGTTACATTACTTCCCACAAGCTCTAGCAACAAACTAACAGCCGCGTTATCAATATGCACATGCACTTCATCTGCACGAGCAACAATCCACTTCTGAACATCCTGTATTTGCATCGCATTTGCTTCTACTACATCTGCTGTTTTCTTTAATAGTTTTGTAATTTTTTTTCGCTCATCAAGTTTTTCGTAAGGCGCAACAAAAACAAGAATAGAAAATGGAGAAGGTTCACCAATGTATTCTTCTAAAATTTTTATATTTTGCTCTAACTTTTCTTTTTGCGAAGTCAAAAATAGCGGTGATTTTATTAACAGTACTTTCCGTTCTCCGAAGAAAGGAAGCGTACGCGCATCCTCAACCACATCTTCTAAATACGCTTCTTCTAAATCGTATGTCACAACATTAAACTCTCGATCTTCTTCTTCAAGTGCTTCTGTCGTAATAAGCTTTATCGTTTCATTTATAAAAAAAGCTTCCGTTCCATATAGTAAATATAACGGAGCAAACTGTTTCTTTTTAATTTTTTTATGTATATCACTCATACTTTTTCCTACTCCCTAACTTGGCAATATATATTTATACTAATGCCCTAGCTTTTGTTTTACAAGTACAAAGGAACAGGCTTTATAACCCGTCCCTTTATTTATATTAAACGCCACGCAATAAGCCCCGGGTTTCTTATTGGTGTGCGGTAATCACCTTCCCTTTATTATTCGCAATAAAAATTTGAGTATAAGTGCCAACTGTTAACATGCTTGGAAACGAAAAACTCACATTACTTCATGATTTAAAAGTAGCAAAAAAGCTCGTTTTCTCTTCATATGGAAATTGTAGATTTTTTTCTGACAATATTTTATACTAAAGTGGAATGTTGGGGAGGGATTCTAAATGAATGATTTTGAACAAAACGTTCAAAGTAAACGCAATGACGCTATTGATTCAGGGGTAGGATTTATCGTCTCATTTGGTTTTTTCGCAACACTTTTCATCATTGCAACTGTTATTAAATTTATCGGTTCTTAAAGACTGCCACTTCATGGCAGTCTTCTCTTTTTCATCTATTATGTGTTTTATCATATGTGATTTTACTTTTAAAGGTTCCATTTTCCCCTTTAAAAACATAGGAAATAGCACCTTGCTTGTCCGTGCGCCATATCGCACTCCCCATCTTCTCAAAACGCTCTATCACTTCTTTATGCGGGTGTCCATACCTATTCTGCTTACCAACAGATATAATCGCTACCCGAGGCTGTATGACGTTCAAAAAAGGCTCTATAGATGACGTATTACTCCCATGATGAGCAACTTTTAAAACATCCACTTGTAAATCTGGATATGCCTCTACTAAAATCTTTTCCCCTTCTTCTTCCAAATCGCCTGTAAATAGCCACTTCAACCCTCCAAATTTTGCCCATATTACAATTGAAGCGTTATTTTCGCTTTTTTCTTTTCCTTTTGGAGCTAAAACGAAAAATTCCGCTTCATTTACACTCCAACTCGCCCCTTCCCCCACTTCAGTTATTTTCATTTCCTTTTCTAATGCCTGTTTCTTGACTACTTTTTCTAATACTGCATCTTTTCCCTTTCGGCCAAATACCACTTCTTTTACAGGTATATGTGATAATAATTCTTGCGCAGCACCTATATGATCTGCATCTCCATGCGTTACGATTAATTTATCAATTGTTTTAATACCTTCTTTTTGTAAAAAGGGTATTAAAACATCATTCCCAACAGCAAATTCATGCTTTTTTTGTTGCCATTCTTCCTTATTCACACGAAGCGTTCCACCTGTATCAATAAGATAAATCCCTTTATCATACGGAAGGCGAATTAATATTGCATCACCTTGTCCAACATCAATAAATGTTACACTTCCGCTTCCCCTAAAATATGGATATACATAATGACATGTGCTAATAAAAATAAATACACTCGCAACTATACAAACCATTTTTTTCGGCGCTCTTCTTTCCCAAACCATCAATATACTGACAATACTCGCGCAATATACAGCTACAAGATTGAAGGGCGTTTCCCCGAAGATAAACTGGGTAAATGGTAAACTTTCACAATAACTTAGAAAATCATTAGACATACTCAAGCCTATTGATAATACATCCGCAAATCCTTTTGCGAGAAACGGGACAATTGGCATACACAGTAAAATAATAATGCTACATGGTAATACAATGATAGATAAAAACGGAACGTATAAGAGATTGAGGAGAATGCTATATGGAGAAAAATAACCAAAGTGATATAACAAAATCGGAGTACTAACGAGCTGTGAAATGATAGAAATATAAATAGAATTTCGGATTACTCCGTTGCTACTCCCTAACAATAACGGAGCAGACAAAAGTAAAGCGAAGCTACCTACAAAAGAAAACTGAAATCCAATATTAAAAACAAGATAAGGGTCATATATAAGCATACATATAGCTGTTACACTTAAAGCATCTAAACTAGATAAACGAATCGAGCACATAAAAGCAATCAACATCAAAACCCCTGTTATAGAAGCTCTTATAACAGAGGGTGAAGCCCCTGCTAAAACCATATACAAAGGAATACAAATGATAAGGCAAATTGTTGCTACCTCCCTCGTCGCACCGCTTCTTAGCAAAATAAAATATACTATCACCATCAACAATACAATGTGTGAACCTGAAATTGCTAACAAATGTACAAGACCAAATTGTTGATATTGCTCTTCCACTTCAAACGTCATTTGTTGTCTATCACCAAAGAGTAATGCATTCATAAAAGCACCTGATTGCTCTGGAAACATTTCTGTAACTTTCGAGATTGCTTGTTGCCTTAAAAGAAGACTCCATTGCGTGAGCGACAATGATGTTTTATAGCATTCAGAAATATATGTAGCCTCAAATGTGAAATGAATATGTTGCTTGTATAAATAATCACGGTAATTAAAACCATGAAAATTCCGAGCTGTTTCCGGTTCTTTCCTCTCACCCTCGAATACACATGATATCCCTGCGTATAATTGTTGCATTTTTTTCTTTTCCAAAGCTGATTTTATTCTATAACTTAACTGCACTATATTTTTATTCTGATCTTCAAATTGAAAAGATAGGCGATCCCCATTAACAAGCGGTGTGTTTTGTATAACCCCTCTTGTAACTGCATAGGGCTTCCCTAGAGGCTTATTCCATACTTGAACATAGGAAGTGTATATAACGCTACTAAAGCACGCTACAATACAAAAAATGAAGGTTTTACGCGAAGTGCGATATAAACAGAAGAAAACATTTAAAAAGAGGCAAAAAACTATCAATAAAAGTGACGAGGAAAAGGCAATTGCAATCCCTATTATAAACGAGATTGCAACATACCCCCATTGTTCTTGCAACTTATACTCACTCCTTATAGCATCATTTTTGCTTTCGTGAATACATGCTGTAATTCTTCCATTGATAAATTATCTTTTTCTAAAGACACAAATAATTCTTTCAACTCTGTATAACGTTTTTGATCCTCTAATGCAGCAATATCATATTCTAGCGGAACGTGTTTCACTGTTACATTCGCTTGTTCAAATAACTCTATGGCGTATGGATGATTTTTATAATCCTGCGCATAATAAACCGCTGTAATACCACTTTGAATAATTGCCTTACAACATTGTAAACAAGGGAAATGCGTAACGTAAATTTCTGCTTCCTCTGTTTTCGCACCAAACTTGGCACATTGTAATAAAGCATTCATTTCGGCATGAATTGTCCGAACACAATGATTATCGATTACGTAACAACCATCATCTATACAATGTACGCCACCTTTAATTGAACCATTATATCCACCAGCAATAATTCGTTTATCGCGAACGATTGTCGCTCCTACCGCAAGCCTTGTACATGTACTACGCAAAGATAGTAGATGGCTTTGCGTCATAAAATATTGATCCCATGAAATTCGTTCCATATTTTTCACCTACTTTTTTGTCTACTTGTAGTGTAGCGAAAGAAGAAAAACTTCGTCAATCTTTTACGGAATAATAATTTGATCTTTTATCTTTTCAAGAGACTTCGCACCAATCCCATCAATCTCTAATAAATCTTCTATTTTCTGAAACGGACCATGTTCTTCTCGATATTTCAAAATACTTTCTGCCTTTCGAGAGCCAATCCCTGTAATTTTTTCTAGTTGTTCTTTCGCCGCTGTATTTATTCGAATCTTGCCATCTTCCTTAGAAGAAGTAAGCACCCCTTGTTCTGATTCATTTTTACTCGGTATATAAAGAAGCATTTGATCTTGTACAATTTGTGCTAAATTCACTTTTTTCATATCTACTTCTGATAAAAAACCACCAGCCTTTTGAACCGCATCCTTTACGCGATCTCCTTCCTTCATTTCATATACCCCTTCTTTACTAACCGCTCCTTTCACATCAATTATAATTGTTCTTTTCTGTTCCTTTGTATCCGATATTTTCGGTTTACCCTTTTTTTCGATCTCCTTCTCTTGTACATTCATTGTAATAGGCATTCGTTCTACACTCTGATTCGTTTTCCAAAAAACAAGAAAAAGGAAAGTTCCAATAATAGCTACTAAACCTAACCACTTTTTCAGAAAATCCCACATCATTTTACACCTCTAATCATAAATTTATAACATCATTCATATTGTTTAGGAGAAAGCTGTTACGAAGGAGGGATGAAACTTTGAACATAGGAATTATAGGGACAGGAAACATGGGGAATATACTAATCGATGCATTTTTAGAAACCCGTGCTGTCAAACCTTCGTGCCTTACAATCATTAATCGGACGCCTGCAAAAGCATATCATATAAAAGAAAAATACCCTTCTGTTCATATAGCAAAAACAATCCCGGAAGTAATCGAACAATCACAACTTATTTTTATTTGTGTCAAGCCGATAGATATATACCCTATCCTAAAAAAATACGCTGAACATTTTTCTGATGAAACGTGCTTAGTTTCTATTACAAGTCCAATATCTCCATCACAATTAGAGACTCTCGTACCTTGCCACGTCGCGCGTATCATTCCAAGTATCACAAATCGCGCGCTCTCTGGCGCCTCACTATTTACATTTGGAGATAATTGCTCTGAAGAATGGCAACAAAAACTACTTCGTCTATTCAAAAACATTTCTACACCTCTTGTAATAGAAGAAGATATAACGCGCGTTTCATCTGATATAGCAAGTTGCGGTCCTGCTTTCTTTAGTTATTTACTACAATGCTTCATTAACGCTGCTGTAGATAAAACAAATATTACACACGAAGAGGCTACTACTTTAGTAAGTGAAATGGTCGTGGGGATGGGGAAATTACTTGAAAAAGAAATCTTCACATTACCTACCTTACAAGAAAAGGTTTGCGTGAAAGGCGGCGTTACTGGGGAGGGCATTCGGGTTTTAGAAGAGCACGTTGGAGATATGTTCCATAAGTTAATCGAGCGAACACATGAAAAATTTGATGAAGATTTAGAATGCGTTGATCAGCAATTCAATAAACACACATAATAAATACGTCATTTTCATTCCAAATCCTTTTTATAAATACTTACTTTTTTACAATACATTTTCACTTCAACTACTATTCCCACACTTTACGCATACAATCTTCAGATTATGCTAGAACTAAAAATACATCTTCTTTATAAAACAAAAGCAACCTTCTCGGTTGCTTTTGTTTTATCCGTTTTTCTTCGCCATGAAGAAAATACGCTCTGTTTGTTCTGTAACTTCAAGTCGCTCAAAATCACCTGTTACACGAAGCACTGTAAAACCTGCTTCTTCAAGCCATTTCGTTAACTCTTCCACTTGATATGCACGTTGCACGTGACATTCGTCAAACCGATGGTACACATCTTCTTCCGGATCTTGAACAAAGAATGTTAAATCATGCTCTACACTATTTGATTCTTCACCAGGGAAGCAATTCCAAATAAGAGATATTTCTTCTCCATTCACTGTATACGTTTCATTTTGAAATACATGATGTATTTTATATAAAGAATGTACATCAAATAAAAACAAACCATCTTGACGTAAATGATGAAATACTCTTCTAAATGTTTCTTGTACTCCATCTTCTTGCAATACATAATTTAATGAATCACAAAAGATGGTTACACAATCAAACTCACCTGGAACATCAAGCTCTCGCATGTCTTGTTGATAAAAAGGAATAAAGTATCCCTCTCCTCCTAGTTTTTGCTGAGCGACTGTTAACATTTCTTCTGAAAGATCGACACCTATTAAATCGTAACCCTTTTGCACAAGCGGCAGGGTTACATTACCTGTACCGCATGCTACATCAAGAATTTTTGCCTCTTTCATATCTGCCTGCTGTAAACTTTCCTCTGTAAATTCCACCCATTTATCATAAGGGACATCATTCATTAGTTCGTCGTACAACAATGCAAATTGTTCGTATTTCATTGGCCTAACTCTTCTGTAATATCTTCACGTGGCACATCGCCCCATAGACGCTCTAAATTATAGTGATTACGCTCATCTTTATGGAATACATGAGCAACTACATCTCCAAGATCAACTAATACCCAACGTGCTTCGTCAAACCCTTCCATACGTTGTACGTCGATTTGGAACTCATGTGCTTTTGATTTAATTTCACGTGCAATTGCTTGCACTTGTTTGTCTGAATTCCCGTGACAAATAATGAAATAATCTGCAATTGGTGAAATACCTTGCATATTTAGGACAACCATATCTTCTGCTCTCTTATCATCAGCTGCTTTTGCCGCTAATACTAATAAATCTTTATCGTTCATTTACTCATTTCCTCCTTGATAACTGCATTGTATGTTTGGAATGTTAATGGATAAATCGTCTGATCTTTTTCCATTAAAAATTGAATTGTTCTCTTTAACGCAAATAATAAAGCTTGATTTATATCCGTATATGCGAGTTTACGAGCCTCTTCCACTCCTGGAAACTTTCGCCCAGGTTCAATGTAATCAGCTACATAAATCACTTTATCTAACATCGTCATATTCTCATGACCACTTGTATGATATGTAATAGCTTGCAAAATTTCAGAATCCGTAATGCCTACTTCTTTTTCTACTAAGTATGCCCCAACAGGTGCATGCCATAACTCTTTGTTATAGCAAAGTAAATCTTTCGGCAAATCTTCACGTTTAATAATCTCTTCCATCTCTGAAATTGCTCTACATTTCGCATAATCATGGAATATAGCTGCCATCTCTGCTTTTTTTTCGTCCACACCGTATAACTTAGCAAGCTCAATCGCTGTCTCCATTACACCAATTGTGTGTATATAACGTTTTTCATGCATTTGTTGTTTGACAATATGCAGTGCATTCTCACGATTCATACAACCCATTCCTCTCGATATATACCTGTACTTTTTCGGGAAGTAAATATTTACACGTTTTCTTCTCCTTATATCTCTCACGTAATAAGGATGAAGAAACTGCAAATTCCGGAATTTCCACTGTAGTAATCTTATATGGTGTATGCAATGTATACCCAGGTCTTGCAACTCCAACAAACGTTACAAGATTAAATAAAGCTTCAATGTTATACCACTTCGGTAAATACTCAACCATATCCCCACCAATAATAAAGTGAAACTGCACATCCGGATACTTCTTCGTCAATTGTAACATAGTGTCATACGTATAAGATGGGCCCTTCCTACTTAGCTCTTCTAAACAAATAGAAAAGTGCTCTTCTGCCTCAGTCGCGAGCTCTAACATATGTAAACGACTTTCTACACTTGTAATATTCCGCCCTTGTTTATGTGGCGGAATCTGGTTTGGCAAGAACCATACTTCTTCCAAGTTCAAAGCGTGATATACTTCATTTGCAATTAGCAAATGTCCATAGTGAGGCGGATCAAATGTACCGCCAATGATGCCAATTTTTCTCAAAAGAAACGCCCCTTCCTTTTACATACAGCAACTCTCCTCGGTTAGGAATGAAGAGAGTTGCTATTAATAAAAGTTCAATTGGTTTCGCTCTCTACATCATTACGCATAAACGATAAAAATAGCGCATGCTAGTCTTTTTATCGAGGAAGCTTAATTTGTTTATTTTCTCTTGATTCTTTGTATAAAACGATTGTGCTTCCAATTACTTGAACGATTTCAGCACGTGCACCTTTTGCAAGTTCTTCCGCAACCTCACGGCGATCAAATTCACAGTTTTGTAATACACTTACTTTAAATAACTCACGAGCTTCTAAAGTATCTGCGATTTGTTTAATCATATTTTCATTTACTCCGCCTTTTCCTACTTGAAAAATTGGTGTTAAATGATGTGCTTGTGCACGTAAAAATCTTTTTTGTTTTCCTGTTAACATATATGTTAGCCTCCAAGCTTTTCTATAACTAATTGTTTCATTCTCTCAATATTTGGCGTGCGTCCTGTCCACATTTCAAATGCAAGTGCTCCTTGATAAACAAACATATCAATACCATTTTGAATGATTGCACCTTGCTCTTTTGCCTCACATAAAATTTTCGTTTCAAATGGATTATAAATTATATCTGATACAATCGTTCCTTTTTTTAACGAACAAATTTGTAATGGCGTATGTTCTACGTGTGGATGCATACCTATCGTTGTCGTCTGAATGATAATATCATAATTTCCTTGTTCTTCTGTCGCTTTTTCTAACGACAAAGCAACAGAATTAACATCGGCCGTACGTGCAGCAATAAGTTCCTTTGCCTTATCTACTGTACGATTGGCTACATCAATCTCTTTTACACCTACATCAGCAAGAGAAAAATAAATAGCTCGGCTAGCACCACCTGAACCAAGTAACAAAATACGTTTCCCTTGAAGTGGTTCATTACTAATTGACTGCAGCGCTCGAACAAAACCAATCCCGTCTGTGTTATAGCCAATTAATCTTCCATCCTTATGAACCACTGTATTTACTGCACCGATTTTCCTTGCCAATGGGTCAATCTCATCCAAATACTCCATAATAGCAACCTTGTGCGGAGTTGTTACATTAAATCCTGAAATACCTAATGCTTTTAAACCTCTTACTGCTTCCCCTAGCAATTCCTCTTCAACAAGGAACGCATGATAATGGGCATCCATATTCATGTGTTCAAATGCATCGTTATGCATAACGGGTGATAATGAATGTCCAATTGGATTTCCGATTACACCATATAATTGTTTCATAAATCCCTCTCCATATTAAATTAAAGATTTACGTAGTGAAACACTTACTCCTTTTGGTACGTGTGCAACAATTTTTGCTCCTGGTTCGTTCACAGTAACCCATCCTAATCCAGAGAATACAACATCCGTTTTAGGTTCACGAATATTAAATTCGTATTTCACTAGCTCAGGCATATTTGCTAATTCTTCTGGCGTTGGTGGGCTTAGTAAATCCCCGGCATGATTTTTATATAATTCATCTGCTTTCTCAAGCTTTGTACGATGGATTGTTAAGCGATTCGAGAAGTGACAAGTAAATGCACGACGACCACCACTTACATAATCAAAACGTGCCAATCCACTAAAGAATAACGTTTGTTCTTCATTTAATTGGAATACCATCGGCTTAATTTCTTTTGTTGGTGTAATAAGCTTTAAGCTTTGCTTTCCAACATAATGAGCCATTTGGTGGTGGTTAATAATACCTGGCGTATCATATAAAGAAGACTCTTCGTCCAATGGAATATCAATTAAATCAAGTGTTGTTCCTGGGAAATGAGATGTTGTAATTACATTTTCAGTCTCATCACTAAATTCTTTAATCATACGATTAATAAATGTCGATTTCCCTACATTCGTACATCCAACAACATAAACATCTTTGCCGCCGCGATAATACTCAATAGCATCTGCTAGTTCAGCGATTCCTTGTCCCTTCGCTGCACTAATTAAAAAGACATCTTCTGGTTTTAATCCTAGCTGCTTTGCACTATAGCGCATCCAATGTTTTACTTTATCATGTTTTACTGACTTTGGAATTAAATCAGCTTTATTTCCAACAAGTAATACTTTATTATTCCCTACGAAACGATGTAAGCCAGGTAACCAGCTACCATTAAAATCAAAAATATCTACAATTTTGACTACTAATGCATCTGATTTTCCAATTCCATTTAAAATGCGTAGGAAGTCATCATCTGTTAACGATACATCTTGAATTTCATTGTAATGCTTCAAGCGAAAACAACGTTGACAAATAACTTGTTCTTTCTCTAAAGATGAGGCAGGAGCATACCCCACTTCGTTTTTATTTTCTGTTTGAATTTCTACACCGCAACCAATACATTTAATTGTTTCAGTCAAACTTTATTCCTCCCAGTTAATTAAACCTTTTTTCTTCATATTTTTCATAATTCTTCGTTCAATTTTTCGATTAAAGC
Organism: Bacillus sp. PK3-067; assembly: GCF_056738645.1. Lineage (NCBI taxonomy): Bacteria > Bacillati > Bacillota > Bacilli > Caryophanales > Bacillaceae > Bacillus > Bacillus sp. PK3-067. The sequence goes on from NZ_CP096490.1 coordinate 4,331,721, forward strand.
GCGTTACTAATCCGTCCGTTTGTGCTACCGGTACAACTAAAATTGTATGAAGGCCTACTCGGTTGCCACCAAGCACGTCCGTCAGTAACTGATCTCCAATTACTACAACTTCATCTGGCTGCAAACGCATCTCTTGTATCGCACGCTTAAATGCGCGAACAAATGGTTTACGTGCACTATGAATAAATGGAATACCTAATGGATCAGCAAAATCTTTTACACGTTGCTCATTATTATTTGAAACGACCGTTACTTGAATGCCTTGCTCTTTCATTTCCAAGAACCATTTTTCAAGTTGCGGTGTTGCATTGGGACGATCCCATTCAATTAAAGTGTTATCTAAGTCAGTAATAACGCCTTTAATCCCACGTTTTTTTAAATCTTCTGGTTGAACATGATATACATTTTTCACATATTCATTTGGTAAAAATAGTTTCAATTTCTTTCACCTCTTTGAGGATTTTTCATAAAATTTTTCGACAACATTTTTCGATATATAACCTGTGGATAAAATTGTACACATTTTCCACATTAATTTTTCAGTTAATTTGGAATTTACTAACAAACTATACACACTTTATCCACCTAGGTATGTGGATAACCACTCGTTTGTGACTGTCATATTTTTTTGGTACATTAAATGCATCAACGAATCAATCCTTATATTATTAGGAGGTGACTCACCTTGAAAACAAAACATATGGAACAGTTATCCACTGAGTTACTCACTGAGTCTTATTATAAAGCAAAAGAACTAAAATTAAATCCCGACTTCATTTTACTTATAAAACAAGAAATCATTAGACGCTCATTAGAGGACAAGCTTGTCAAATCATCTTGATTACATATAAAGTGAAAGTTTAATCGGCCCTTACCAATTAAACAGTTAAAGGATAATTTATTGGATGCCCTGTAAAAAGAGCCATCCTACGATGGCTCTCGAATAAACAAGTACTCCCATCTAGGGGATTTCATCATTAATTATCTTTGCCCATAACTCTTACTTACGGTTATAAAAGCTTTTCTTTATTTATGAGCTAAGCGAGTAGCTATTTTTTGACCAAGACGAAGCTCTTGTCCACTCTTTAATTCCTGCACTACTTCTATCATATCTTTTTCAAACAATAACACAACTGTTGAACCAAATGTAAAGTATGCCATTTCTTCACCTTTTTGAACAGTGTCTCTCTCATGCAAAAGCTCAATACTATTAACAAACATGGCACCTACTTTTACAAGAGCCATATGCTCGCCATCACTGCTTACTTCTGTAACAGAACGATAATTTTTTGACAGTGGTTCTTTCCCGTATTCCATACCAGCTGCATTTACCGGATATGATTTTCTACCGAGTACAAATCTTTCAGTCACAGAACCAGAAAGCGGACTATGAATGCGATGATAATGACTTGGACTCAAATAAATTACCATATATGTACCGCCTGCATATCGCGTTGCACGTTCTTCATTACCTAGCATATCCACAATCGAATAACGCTTTCCTTTAATATCAAATGTTTTTGTATCCTCAATAGGACCTTGATCTGCAAAAACACCATCAACAGGACTAACGATACTCGATGCATCTGTATCAATACTACGCTTTCCTTCTTTTAGCTTACGCGTAAATAATTCATGCAATGTTCTATATTCCTTCAAACCCTTTTCCATCTCATCTTGATTAATTTGAAAAACTTTCGCATACGATGGAATAATGATAGAGCTCAAACGAGATTGTGCAAATTTACGTAATATATAAGAAGTAAAGCGACCATTTGTAAGTTCTATCATAAGTCGATATAATGTACGTCGCAAATTGCGAAACCCCCTAATCAGTCTATAACTTTAGTTTTCCCTTCTTTTCTTTCTATATCATATGTAAAATTGGTTCTTATTCCCACATATCATATAAAGCAGCCTTATTATACATACAGAAAACTAAGTATGGTATTATTCTTAAATTATTTAGCACCTTCTAATATTACAGATAGAATCCGTCATTTTCAACAGTGAACATGTATTTCTTCTTAGCATAACGCGTTTTCTTTTCTTATTTACAATAAGAAAAGCAGCCCATTTTAAATATGGCTGCTTCTAATACACTTTACTCTTTCGCTTTTTTCTCTTTCTCTGCCCTTACAAACTCGTGGAACATTTTCATTAAAGCACGCTTTTCAATCCGTGATACGTAGCTTCTAGAAATACCAAGCGCCTTAGCGATTTCCCGCTGTGTTTTCTCCTTATCTAGCCCAAGTCCAAAACGTTTCACAATCACTTCTTTTTCTCTTTCGTCTAAAATATCGATATACTCTTTAATTTTTTCTAACTCCATACTAAGCTGAATCATATCAATTACATCTTCAGACTCTGATTTTAATATATCAATAAGCGATATTTCATTGCCCTCTTTATCTTGCCCGATCGGATCATGAAGTGAAACATCTTTTTTCGTTTTCTTTAGTACACGTAAATGCATCAAAATTTCATTTTCAATACAGCGTGCTGCATACGTCGCAAGCTTCGTTCCCTTTCCAGCAGAATAGCTCTCGATCGCTTTAATGAGCCCGATCGTACCAATTGAAATTAAATCTTCTGCATCTTCTCCTGTGTTCTCAAATTTTTTAACGATATGAGCTACAAGCCGTAAATTATGTTCAATTAAAAGATTTCTCGCTTGAGCATCACCTTGCTCCATTAACTCTAAGTACTTTCTCTCATCATCTGATGATAACGGCTGCGGGAACGCATTATTCTTCACATAAGAAACAAAGACAAACACTTCTCGAACCATATATCCAATTGCGGCGAATAGACTCAAACCTTTCACCTCCGCCAAAATAGTGGTCTTTATTATGTGTATGTGGGCGTGAGGTTGTTTGTGTCTGTACAGTTTATTTATAAAACTCAACACTTCCAACATTTAAAATAATTTATTGTTATATTATAATTATATAAAATTGTTATTTATATATGAATATGCTATTAAAGGGGACATTATTCATGATTACATTAGAACGATTATTAAATGTAACAATTTATTTAGGAGTATTTTTACTTTTCATTTCGTTCATTACTTTTGTTATTAAAAGAGGGCCTGATTTATTATTTTTTCAATTTGGAATTTCTTTATTTTTTGGAGCTCAAATTATAACTGGAATAAAATTTTTTCATAACTATGGTTTCTCGTTTCACTCAAAACTAGAACTACTTATCTTTATTTTCTATGTAATTGGAATTATTACATGTATACTATTGTTCTTTCATTTTCAAAATCTGTATCGAATTTTTTTATTAATTTGTAGTTTTTTATTTTTAACTGGATCCAATTATTACTTTAAAGAAACATTAAATTTTAGTAAAAAAACCCCAAAGCAACATAAAACTTTTTTAAGTACACAAGAAGACTCTTTTCCAAAAGAAGTCCGTAAATTTTCAGAGGATTACAATAACATAATAAGGAATGACTTTTATGAAATACCGATGATTCCTACTGAATTACAGATTACAAGCAAAAAAGATTCTTCCCATAGTACATCTTTCTTAGTTGAACTTCATAATAGCGAGAATGAAATTACTGATGACTCTGTACAATTAACTCCATCAGACCGTTTTTATGTGCTGTTAAATACACAAAAAACAAAAATATCAAAAATAGTATATGAAGGGCAGAATTTTTTCACATTTACAGTCACACTAAAGGCTCTTAATTTACAGCAAGAACCAGAAATTCATAATATGTTTTTAGAAATAGATAAACGTAGAGCGATAAATCTTCTTAATTTTGAAATTAAAGCCCATACTAAAGAATGGAAAGTAATATTTAAAAGTGATAGTTCTCATTCCAATCTTCCTATCACATTTACTTTTGAAAAGCGAACAGGCAAATTATAAAAATAAAAAGAGTTATTTTCTTTGAAAAATAACTCTTTTTATTTTACTTACTCCAAATCTTTCTCCCAGTTTGGGCATCAATATAACGAATTTCCCGACTACAATCAAAAGGTTCTTTATATTTTTCATCTGTCGTTTGTTTGTACAGTAGTTTGTATTTCGTTTCCTCTGCATCATGATCTACAAACCATTCTAATTTAACTCGGATAGCCTCTCTGTATATTTCTAACGCTTTTTCTTTTGTTACTTTTGGTGTTGTTTCATATGTAAGTAATTTTTTTATAAAGTTGCTAGACTCCCCCGAGTAGTGCATAACAGCACCATTTTCTGCATTGATGTTGATCATAAATTGGTTATACTCTGCTGGAATATCATTTATATATACAGAAAAGATAAATCTTTCAATCCCATCTTCTGCTTCTTCACGTTCCTCCCAAAGACGCAGATATTGTTTGATATCTGGAATAACTCGTTCTAAAAATTGAAGTGCTTTTTGTAAACATTCCTCTCTAGACAGTATTTGCTTTACTTCTTTATCATCTATCAGTTTTATAAAACCAGTTAATTCATTGGTTAATTTATCAATTGTAACGCTAACTAAATTATTATATTTCAACATCGGTAAATGCTTGTTAAAGAATTCATTCATTAAATACGGATTCTTTTCTTCTTTCTGTTTTTGTAATTCCTCTTTCGGAACAAATTTCATCCTTATTTCATCATCATTTTCCGTCTCATCTACTTTTGTAAAACCTTCTTTATTCCAGTCAAATAAATCGAATACATCATCTTGTTGGCTACCCCTTTTTTGTTTTCTAACAGCCACTGTTGGCGGTAATTTATAATGATCTGGTCCAAATAAATCTTTACCTGTACTTGCATCAATAAATACATGACTAGGTTCTGGTACATACACAAGGTGGTACCCTTTTACTTCTTCTCCATTTTCATATTTACATAAAGAATGTGTTAAATCTACAAATACAAGCCTCATATCTTGTTTAGCCTTTAAGTTGTCTAAAACGATATTCTCCTCAACAATCTCACTTGGCCATAACGGCTTTTCTTTTATGCTTTCTCGTCCGTTATAATGAAAATTCACAACATTCCCTGAAGGATGCACTTGCACCACACATCCTGTATCCGGTAATGGATATCCATTTACTTCTTGCATATAATTTATTTCTTTCCAGCCACGCCAATCATCCTGGATAGTTACATATGTATAAAACTCTAATCCTTCTTCCACGTGTTTTTTTATAAATACATTTGCAATCTCTCTTACCCTATTCTCCTCTATAACTTCCTTATCACTCGAAAAATAATTTCCATCATCTATCCTAAATTCAATTAAATTACCAGTATGTCTATTCAATGTAATTTGTATCGTTCTCTCCTGATCCTCTTTATGCTCCCACCATAATAGATGATACGGGTCATCAACCCCTTCTTGATCATCTACAACAAGACTATATTCATCTGGAATGTTAATAATATGAGCCACTCGCTCTTTTCTTTCTTTATCTTTTTGATTCATCATACCGCTCCCTTTATTACATTTTAAGGTAATTATAGCAAAAAAACCAAGTAACTATAAAAAAAAGACTAGAGATATCTCTAGTCTTTTACTTCGTCTCACGATGTAACGTTACTCGCTTTAATCGTGGACAATATTTTTTTAGTTCGATGCGTTCTGGATTGTTTCGTTTATTTTTCTTAGAAATGTAATTACGATCGCCGCACTCCGTACAAGCTAATGTAATATTTACACGCATATTTAATTCTCCTTTCTTTCAAAGATCGCAACTAAAACGTAATGATTACGATTTATATATTATAAAACTTCATTCTATTTGTCAATTGCAAAAACAAGAAGATTCCATTTAGAATCCCCTTGTTTTTATAGTTAAATCAATTTTCTCCCGCATTAACGGGCAGTAAGACCCCCACTAATTAAAAGTTTCACTTTATTAAAACGATTCGTATGTAACAAATTCACTAATCGGCTTTCGATATCCTCGTGGGCGAGTTTTATTCATATCACTTTTTCCTATCGTAATCATTAAAACAGGTACTATATGCTCCGGCATATTTAATTCACTTTGTACTGCTTTTTCATCGAAACCAATCATTGGACATGTATCATAGCCATAATATTTAGCTGCGTACATAAAAGTCATCGCGCTTAACGAAGCATTTCTAATCGCTTCATCCTCCATGAAACGCTCTCCTTTTCCTTCATATAAACCTTTCGTTTGCCTAATTGTATCTTCATATTCACATTCATCAATCATTTTTAAAACTTTCATACCGAAGTAAATATTTTCAACATTTTGGTATGCTTTTTTATCACCACAAACGAGCACTACCGCTGATGCACTCGATACTTTATATTGACCGAAAGCTAATTCTTTTAATCTTTCTTTTCGCTCTTGATCACGAATTACAACATAATGTGTGTGCTGCAAATTATAGCAAGATGGAGAAAGCTTAGTTAACTCAAATATTTTTTTAAAATCCTCATTAGGGATTTCTATACCTTGTATAAATTTCATTGCAGAACGTCTAGCGATTGCTAATTCTTCAAAGTTCACCATATATCCTCCTCAATAACTATAAATTCAAATATACATTAATTTATACAAATAGATAAATCAAATAAAAACACTTTAAATCCGAATAATAATTATGATTAACAGCAAAAAAGACAAAAAGCTGAAACAATTAGTTCATACGAAATTCACACGAATCTATTACTATAGAAACTGTACATAGTGAACTTATTAACAATCACGTTTATTTATATAAAATCTTACTCGAAAGGAGTTGAAAGTATGAAAACTAAATATCGCTTTATGATCTCATCATTTGCTGCTTGCGCTTATATGATTTGGTATTTAGTATAATAACGACCTCACTTGCAAATAGGAAAAGGTGTGTATATAAATGGAATATAATCAATCAACAGTTAACTACTGGAAAGCTTTTGTATTACCATATACATTTGCTTTAGAAGAGTTAAAAACTAAATTTGAAATTATGAACCGGGAAGCTCAATTTCTAGAGGATTACAACCCGTTTGAACATATAAAAACAAGACTAAAACAACCTGAAAGTATTATTAAAAAACTAGAGCGCAAAAGCTTATTACCAACAGTTGAAAACGCTCAAACACATTTACAAGATATTATTGGTATTCGTATTACATGTTGCTTCGTAGAAGATATCTATCATTTGAAAGAAGTCATTCAAAAACGCGAAGATATGGAAGTCATAGAAGTAAAAGATTATATCGCTAACCCAAAACGAAACGGATATAAAAGTTTACACATGATTATTAAATACCCTTTATCACTAAATTCTGGTACAAAAGATGTATTTGCAGAAATTCAGTTACGTACACTAGCAATGGACTTTTGGGCAAGTTTAGAACACAAACTTTATTATAAATATGAAGGGAAAATACCGGAGTATTTAAAAGATGAACTACATGATGCAGCAATGAAAGCTGAAGATCTTGATAATAAAATGGCCACAATCCGTCAAGATATTGATGATATTGAGGCATGCTCAAATCAAATTATGCTACCACTATAAAAAAAGGTTCTCGCCAATGAGAACCTTTTTTCTACCATTTTGGGAAGTACGACTCCTACACTTATTAAAGTTTCACGTTATTTTTTCTCTATTGTTCGAACCTCTTCAATCTTCCATTTATCCTCTTCTTTTCCAAGGGCATACTGTACTTTCTTTTGAAGAGTGATACTGTCGTCTACTTCCTTTTCTTTCGTTTCAACAATAACATACCCTACTTTACTAACTTTCATATCTATATGTTCCAATTCAATTTTCTTATTTCCCTTTTGAAATGCGGCTTCTTTTTGTGTTTTTAAGTCTTCAGCACTAGGCATCTTCTTTGAAAATAACTCCATATGTTCTGCAAGATTTTTTTCATTCGTCGTTCGCACAAATGTATGAATAACATCTTGAATAGATCTCTCTTCTTCTTTTGTTATTTGTACCTTTTCCTCAGTTTTTTTAGTAGTAGATTTTTGTTCTACATTATTCTCTTCTTGTTGACATCCAACTAGTAATACTACAAATACTAAAAGGAATCTTAATTTCCTAAATAAATTTTTCATATTCCCAACTCCTAAAAAGAAAAGTGAGGCATTTCGCCTCACTTTCGCTCTTAATTAGCGTCTTCCTTTATTCGGATCGCCGCCGCCAACAATATCAAAGACACGTTTCGCTATATTTGTATTCTCTTGAACGCCAGAGAACAAGTATTTACCTGGACCAAATGCATATACGTTCACATCTTCCCCTGTATGTCCACCCGTTGTCCAGCCTGTAACCGAGCGCTTATTGAAAATATCTTCAATTGCATTATCAATCTTTGTTACATCTTTTGAAGGAGCTATATCATTTACAGCTTGAATTTCTTCTGGAGTTAATTGTAAATCAATATACTTTTTCAATGTTTCTTCTACATTTGCACCTTTTGCAATCTCATTTGCCATAAAGTCTGGTGTACGCTTTGCAGCTTTAATTGGATCTACTTTAAAGTTATACTCACCATTGGCACCTAAAGATAATCCACCAGTAGCGTGATCTGCCGTTGCAACAACTAACGTATTTTTATCTTTTTTCGCAAACTCAATCGCTGCTTTGAAAGCTTTTTCGAAGTCTTCCATTTCACTCATTGCACCAACAATATCATTATCATGTCCAGCCCAGTCGATTTGACTTCCTTCCACCATTAAGAAGAAACCATTTTTATTTTTGTTCAAACGCTCAATTGCTGCATTAGTCATTTCTTCTAATGAAGGTGTTTTCTCATTACGGTCAATCATTTTATCTAATCCACCTGGTGCAAATAAACCAAGAATTTGATCATTTTTATCATTTAACAATTGATCTCGATCCGTTACATAGCTATAACCAGATTTCTTGAACTCTTCTGTAAGATTACGATCTTTTCTAACAAAGTTCTTTACGCCGCCGCCAAGCATAACATCTACTTTATGCTTCCCTTTAATTTTCTCATCAAAATAATCATTTGCAATTGCGTCCATATTTTTACGGCTAATGTCATGCGCACCGAAAGCAGCTGGTGTTGCATGTGTAATTTCAGAAGTTGCAACGAGTCCCGTTGATTTCCCTTTTTCTTTCGCTTGCTCAAGAACTGTTTTCACTTCCGCTTTATCATTATCAACTGCAATTGCAGCATTATATGTTTTAATCCCTGCTGACATAGCTGTTGCTGCCGATGCAGAGTCTGTAATATTTTCATGTTCATCTTCTGGGTATGTTTTTTGTGTTCCTACAAGATGCTTATCAAATTCTGTAGATTCCATTTCAAAGGTTTTTGGATTATCTTTCATATAACGGTGAGCCGTCATATATGAAGGGCCCATACCATCCCCAATTAATACGATAACATTTTTAATCTTTGCATTGCTTCCGTTCTCATCTGCATTAACCTCACTAGAACGAGTAAAATTCCATGTTGCTACCGAAGTAACTGCTAATGATGCCACAACTGCAAATGGCCATGCTTTTTTCACAAACTTTTTCACTGTCTTGTCCCCCTAATTAGGTTATTCATTTCCCACTATCAAATTTAATGGAAGACTATTAAGAGAAAATTAGCTGTATGTAAATTTTTTGTTAACTTATGTAAATATCAGTTATAATTTGTATAACTTTGTCTTTTTGTATCAATCATCTCGCCCTTTACAATTTAAATATAAACAAGTTGGATTTCATTTAACGTAAATCTCTTTTTTTACATTTTGACTCTATTTTTATGAAAATAAATAGAAATGCGGTGAGCCTTTATGAAAATAGTAAAGCTAAATGAGTCTTTTATTTTTGAATTACTTAATCTTTGCAAATCTGTTGGATGGTTACACGATGAAATTTTTATGAAAAAACAATTCGAAATGTATCTTTCTATCGGCACACTTGTAGGTTACATTCATGAAAACAAACTCATTGCGACTGGAGGAGTATTTCCCTTTCCAAGTAACTTCGCTTCCATTGGTATGTTAATCGTTCACCCTAATTTTCAAGGACGCGGATTAGGGCGCATGTTGCTAAATCATTGCTTGGAACAAATTCATCCAAAACAACCCATTGCACTTATTGCGACAAAAGCTGGCGAACCTCTATACACATCATGTGGATTTCAAACAGCAACAACGATTCATCGTTTTGAAAAGCAGACTATTAAGACGTATCCTTCTCACTTACAACAAGTACAAGAAGAAGACCTTATATCTCTTACTTCTCTGGATCAAATTGCAACTGGTATGAATCGTTCTCTACTTTACTCTTTGCTATTACCAAGGGCCGTATACTCTTTTAAAATTGAAAGAAATAACTGTATAGAAGCTTTTTCATTATGCATACAAAAGGGCAATATATTATGTATCAATCCACTTATCGCCAAGCAAGAAGAAGATGCTATCCAATTATTAAAAAAGATATGTGAATGTTGGAATGGTATAGTACGAATTGATGTTCCACACTCACAATTTACATTTCGTCAATTTCTTCAAACAGAAAATTTCCAAGAAACGCTCCTTTCACCTCTTATGATAAAAAATGGTAGCCAACTTCCTGGAAATCGTAATATGCTATTTGCTATGATAGATACAGCGTTATGTTAGAAAGGAGACACCTAATTGAAGCGATTTAGCTATTTTATGGTAGGTTGTCTTACTCTTACACTATTAGTAGGATGTAGTGCAGCAGAAAAGCCAGTAGAACAAGTAAAACAAGTTAAAAATACAATTACAGCGAAACTAGCTACCGAGGAAAAAATGGTAGAAATAGATGGTCAAACCATTTACTTTAAAAAGATTGGTAATGAAAAACCACCTTTACTTATGATTCATGGCTTTGGAGGGTCATCAGATGGTTTTCAAAAGATTTACTCCGATTTAGCAAAAGATCATACAATTATTTCTGTAGATGCTTTAGGATTCGGGCGCTCATCTAAGCCAATGGATTTTTATTATTCTTTTCCAACTCATGCAAATTTGTATTATAAATTAATGAAAAAACTAGGGTATGATTCATTCGCAATACTGGGGCATTCCATGGGGGGAGAAATTTCTCTAAATTTAACATATTTATATCCTGAAGCAGTTACTCACCTTATTTTAACTGATGCTACAGGTGGTCCTCATACATTCGTTACTAAACAAGGCTCACCAAAACCACAATTGCCGACTGATTTAAATGCCGTTTCTTCTATTACTGATTATGATGAGAGCAAAGTGAAATTCAAACGTAACGATGAAGAGCATTATAACAAAATGAAACTATGGCCTAGACGTCTTAAAATTAATGCGAATGAAATGAAACAGCCGACTTTAATTATATGGGGCAGAAATGATAGTAGCGTTTCTTGGAAAGAAGGAGAAACGTATCATCAATTCTTAAAAAATAGCACTTTACATATTATTGAAAAAGGTTATCATGCACCATTTCGCCAAGAACCACAAGAATTTGTCGGGTATGTACAAGACTTCTTTAAGAACAATCCGATCAAAGTTGAAAAATAACATAAACGGGTATCTCATTTTGAGATACCCGTTTTCATATATTAAGCAGCTTGCTTTTGGCGTTTTTGAGTTTTTGATCCTAATACTTTCGGGATAACAAAGCCATCCATTCCAAATTTCCCAGCGTTCATACCGGCAACAAGAACAAACATAGATAAGATAACCATCTCAGGGTTCACACCAATTGACCCACTAAACATATAGGAAAAGTTCATTACAAGACCAAAAAAGACCGCTGTTTTTGTTAAACAGCCTACAATTAAACCAATTCCGACTAAAATTTCTCCCCATGTTACAAGCGTATTAAACAAATCTACATTTGGAATTGCAAATTCTTGTAAGAATGATGCCCACCAAGATTGAACAGCCGGTTGTGCACCTTTAGATTTTTCAATTGCGCCTTGCAAATAACCTGTTGCATCGAATCCTTTTCCTTGTAGTTTACCGATTCCAGCCATTAACCATGTGTAACCAAGATATACTCGAATTACTGCTAATACAAAAGAAACTGCTTTGTTTTCTCTTAAAAATTGAATAACCATATCTTCCTCCTAAAGTTGTAATTAAGTTAGTTACAGTTAATATAATAACATTAGTTACTCATTTTTCAAACGTTAATTATGAATAATTCATGACATGTGTATGAAACATTAAAAACTAACGTTTATATAGTAACTTTTATTACCTGTAAAAACTTGAACATATCATACCACAGGTGATAATCATTTTCATTGAAAAAAATGTAAAAAAATTGTGAGTTAAATGTGAAACACGTTTATTCGAATATAGAATAAACGTGTTTCATACTAATTATAGAATCGAAATGTATGTGTCTCCTCATCAATTAAACTCGCTTCTTGAAAGGCTTCTTCTAACGTTTTCCCATGGTTAATAACCCCATAAAATAAGCGTATAGTAAACATAAGTGCTGCATTTCCATCTACATAATCAATCGATCCAATATATGATTTCGCACCACTATGTAAAAAAGATTTTGCTAGATTTTGCTCCCCTAACGTGCACCCGCTATTTACAATATGTGTATTATGCAATTTTGCATATTTATAAATTTCTTCTGTACCAAAATACCCTCTCGGTTCATCTTGTTCATATACTTCTTCGCCTAACTCTTCCATGACAAACTTCCCTTCTTCACCATGAAAGCAAAAAATAATATAATTAATATCGTTAAATAAGTTCTTTCCAGAAAGAACTTCCACAAAATCTTTCGGTCTACCAATCCAATATGTCACAACCCTTGCACCAAAATATTCAAGAGATGCTCGGATTGATTGCGCCTCTAAATCCGAATTAAAACCAACTACTAATGCAATATTCAACATACAACCCCCATCCTATAATCAGCCCTTATCAATCAGAATTTTATGGGATAAATCCATTTCATATATGCCCGTTTCTTTCAAAAAATCTGATCTAGTTAAAACGACTTTCTGTAAATATTGCCTATATGCTGTAATTGTTCCATCGTGAGATACAATGCAAATTCTTTCAGCACCCAGTTCATAACACCAAAGAAGAAATTTATCTACTATTTGCTGAAAACTATTCTCTGAAATAGTGTTTATACCTTCCTTCCATAACTGATTATTTGAGCTTTTCTCTATCGAAAAATGCGGAAATAACTTTGTTATCATTCCCTGATCTACTATATAATCGCACGGTAATGTTCTCGCTTCTTCTCGATAAGGAAAAATACGCGGAGATACATATGGATGAACGATTTTTTGACAAGCAACTTTCGCACTCCATATTGTCGCCGTTTGCAAAGTTCTAAGTGTAGGACTAGCAATTAATATATCCGCCTCTTGTAATGGCACATTGCATTGAAGTAATTTAGCCTGATTCCTTCCTTCATCCGTCAATGGCGGATGAAGCACTTTTAAACTTGATGGCAAATCCCTTGTATGTTCTCCTTCCCCGTGCCGAACAAAGACGATTTTCATCCCCTTCCTCCTCTCATTATGAAATCCTCTTACATATTTCTTCCCTATCTCATACTTTATTCCTGCTATATGAAAACCAATATGTAAAAAACATTTGACATGAAACTTTGTAAAATATTACAATATTATATGTAAAAAACTTTTTACATATAAAGGAGAATTACATATATGAAATGGATAATTGTCTTTATTGGAATGATTGTATGGGGATATATAAACGGCTTCTTTAGTAGTGATAAAACTGCTAATCCTTGGATTACAGATGATGAACGTGAAACAAAAATTAAGCAAAAAGCAATTACGGCAAGCTGGTCCGGTGTTTTTATGTTTTGTACCATTAGCCTCTTAAATAAATGGTTAGGTTTAAGCACAAACGATAAATCACCGTACTTACCAGACACTATCGCAGCTATTTTAAAAGAAAATGTAGAGTTACAAGTTTTACTCATGCTATTTGTTATGTATGGAATATTTTACTTACATTATCGAAGAAAATTAAGTGCCTAACTTCTAACTCATGATTATCCTCCTAAATGGTTATAGTAATCATGACAAAATGAAAGGAGAGATATAAACATGAGTAACTCGAATGAATTTTTAGATACACTACATGAAAAACAAGCAAAAGATGAACAAAATAGAAAACGTCAAGGGAACGGAAACCCAGCGAAAAAGAAGCCAAATAAAACACATAAATAACAGTAAAAAACTGCCTAAAACGATCTTTTAGGCAGTTTTTTATTCTTCTTTCACCGAGATAACATTTTCCCAATTCCATTTCTCATAATACCACTCTGGTATATCTACATTTTCAATCCACTTTTTTTCATGTTTTCCATCACTATGAGCTATCCATATATTAGCTTTCTTACGATCTGAACGTATCCATATTAATTGATTGCTCTTCTTCATGAAAATTGGATGATAATCGCCTTGCTTATTAGATGACTTTGTAATTTGATATTGTTTATCGCTTGTGCTATTTATCTCATATAAAGATGGGAATGGCCTTTTTTCTGGCAGAGTTTCAAACCCTGCCTCTTTTGCTCGTGAAACGATAATTACTCTATCGTTCTTCCATACAAAATCCCAATCAACATATCCTTTCGGCGTAAATATGTTCTGCTGAAGTGCTGGCAATTCCTTTACTTTTAAATGTTTATTTTCTAATGCAACTCTTCCGCTCCCTTCAATATAAGCTAATATATTTTTTGATGGTGCCCATTGAAACCATTGTGCGTTTAATAACATTTGATCTACTTTTTCAAACCGACTGCCGTCTGCACGAACTAAGCAAAGCGTATTACTATCAGCTGACCATGAAGCTGTCGGTACTGCTAAAAATGAAATCCACTTTTGATCTGGTGACCACTTAAAGCCACTTGCTACTAGCGCTAGGAAATCATCGTGTTCATTTGGCAATGCATACAAATGCTTCATTTTGTGAGGATTCATATGTGCATCTTTTTGCACTTCATATAGCTGAGCCCCTGTCCATCCTGTTGGAAGTAAGTGCGCTTCAGAGGATACAAGAAAGTTCTTTCCATCGGGGTACCATGCATAATCCCCTACACCAGCCGATACATTTTCAAAATCTGCATTCTTTTTTTCTACATCAAATGTATGTAATGTACCTGTAAATATAAATGCAATTATATTTTCTGTTGGTGACCATTGATAATTCGATGCTTCTGAGTGAAACGGCGTAACTTTCTTTCCATCTTTCAGCCGATATAACTCAAGAATATTTTGTTTCTCCCCTTTTACATATGCCAGCCATTCTCCATCATGTGACCACTTTGGTCCTGTTATGTTCTCTCCTTTTGTAAGTTGTTTTTCTTTCCCATCAACTTTAATCCAAAGGTTATGATGACGAATAAAAGCAACTTTCACACTATTATTTTCTGCGCTAGTAATAGCGATAGAACATAAAAACATAAACAACACTACACTACTACTTACTATTAGCCTTTTCATACCATCACTCCATTTCCCTCATAGCATTCCTCACTTTCTTCCTACAATATGTGAAAAATATCGATTCGACATAATCAGAAAAAATTCCCCAAGAAATTTTCAATTCATAGAGGATTGGTATGAATTATGTCGAAAGTATAGTTTAGCCAACATTTATATGTATAAGTTCTAACTAAAATGTAAGATTATATTTCTGAATATTGGCACTTTTTATTAGGGGGAGTATCAATGAAAAAAACTACATCTACACTATTAAGCATGGCGCTTGTCTTTTCTAGTTTTGGAGCTTTAAGCGCTCATGCTGAATCACTACAAAAGGAGAAGCAATTTAGTCCACAATTAAAAACAACGATTGAACAGTGGGGAGAACATAAAATTGCTCAAAATGTTGAAACGAAAACAACAAAAGAAATATCAGTAATTGTAGAATTGCAACATGCACCTCTCGCTGCTCAAAGTAATATTCAGCATGCTCCAGATTTACAAAATAGTAATGCGCAGTCTTATCATGCTGAGCTCAAAAAAGCACAAGAAGATACGACTAAGAAAATAAAAGAAAAAGCACCTGGTGCAAAAATTAAAGAAGTGTATAATACGTTATTTTCCGGATTCTCTATTTCAGTTCCTGGAGATCAAATTATCTCTCTTGCCTCTTTACCTGAAGTAAAAGCAGTCTATCCGAACTTAACATATAAATTGCATGAAACATCAAAAAGTACTACTAACGAAGAAGCACCAAATATCGGTGGACCGACAATTGGTGCACCTGAAGCGTGGAATTTAAAAGATCCATCTGGCAAACCGCTTGATGGAAAAGGCATGAAAGTAGCCATTATCGACTCTGGCGTAGACTATACACACCCTGACTTAAAGGCAAATTATATCGGTGGATATGACACGGTTGATGAAGATAGCGATCCAATGGATGGTAACGTACATGGTACTCATGTAGCTGGAATTATTGCTGGTAACGGAAAAATTAAAGGCGTTGCTCCAAACGCTTCTATTCTAGCCTATCGTGTAATGAATGACGGTGGAACTGGTACAACAGATGATATTATCCAAGGGATTGAGCGAGCGATTCAAGATGGTGCGGATGTGTTAAACCTCTCCCTTGGGCAGGATTTAAATGTACCTGATCAGCCTGTAACATTAACGTTAGAACGAGCAGCGAAACTTGGTGTTACTACTGTCGTTTCAAATGGAAATGACGGACCAAAACCTTGGTCTGTTGATGCTCCCGGTAACGCAAGTAGTGTCATTTCTGTTGGAGCATCTACGGTTTCTATCCCGTTTCCAACATTCCAAGTAGCTGGTTCCAGCAAAACATATCAAGGGTTACCGTTATCAAAATCCGATTTTCCAATAGGAAATGATTCCCCTCTTGTATACGTTGGTTATGGCAATCCAAGTGATTATGCAAAACAAGATGTGAAAGGGAAATTCGCACTTATTTTACAAGGTACTTCTAGTACATTAGTAAAAGCAGAACAAGCGAAGCAAGCTGGGGCACTTGGTGTGTTATTAATCTCTAGCGAAAAAGAAATTAATATGATGCCGGAATATTTTTCACGTGAACATCTAGCTGTCCCAGTAATGCAATTATCAAATACAAATGGGGAAGAATTAAAAACTTTAATTACAAAACGAAAGAAAAATATAAAAATTGGACAACCAAAGCAAACAGAACTTATCGGTAACTTTAGTTCAAGAGGACCATCACAAGGAAGTTGGCTAATAAAGCCTGATGTTGTTGCACCTGGAGTACAAATTACTAGTACAGTACCGCGAGGCGGCTATGAATCGCATAACGGAACAAGTATGGCTGCTCCGCAAGTAGCTGGAGCAGTTGCCCTCTTGCGTCAAATGCATCCTGATTGGACGACAGAACAATTGAAAGCGGCTCTTGCTAACAATGCAAAAACATTACATGATGTCAATGAAAATACATACCCTGTTATGGCACAAGGATCAGGTTTAATTAACATTCCGAAAGCAGCTCAAACAAATGTATTAGTAAAACCTAACAATGTCAGCTTTGGTCTTATTAAGCCAAATAGCGGAAAAGTAAAACTGACGCAAAATGTTACATTACAAAACCTTTCTAGTAAAAAGAAAAGTTTTTCAACTCGTGTGGAATTACTAGATGCAAACACAAACACAAAAGTAAGAGCTTCTGTCCCTTCATCGATTAGCATACAACCAAATAGTAGTACCGAAAAACCATTTACTATCAATGTAGATAGCTCACTACCACAAGGTGTGTATACTGGAAATGTATATGTAAAAGAACAAGGGGCAAAAGAAGAAATTCGAATTCCATTCACATTTAGTATCGATCCTAAAGATTATAAACGTATCGATGGACTTGAAATTATTAATTCTACTTTTAGCCCAAATGGCGACCACGTACTAGATGATAATCTCATCAACTACTATTTAGTTGCGCCTGTGGATGATGTCACATTGCATGCAAATTTAGTTACGAAAGAACGTGTAACGTATCAAGGGATTATCCATCAAGCTAAAAATGCAACTCCTGGATACAAACCTTTCAAATGGAATGGTACAAAAGCCGATGGCACTCCTTTAGCTGACGGGCTATATCAAATCGAAGCAATTGCTTCTAATTCTGGCGGAGAAACAAAACAAACAGCTGCTGTATTTCTTGATCGAACTGCACCTAAGTTAACATACGAAGTTGACCAAGAAAATCTCGTAATTAAAGGAAAGGTTGATGATATTCTACTAGATTGGATGTCAGAATCTGGTTGGATAGCACCTGGTATTCCAGTGAGAATGCAATATGAAATTAATGGAAATGGTGTATGGGACCAGGCATTCCTGAACCCTTGGGAGAAAAGCTATGACATTTATTTCGATCGTACTCAATTACAAGAAGGAAAAAATACTATTCACATTGTAGCAACTGATGCAGCTGGCAATACCTCTAATTTAACTGTTAATTTAGAAGTGAAATAAAGTGAAACTTTAATCAGTGGAGATTTCGTTCATCCCCACTGATTATTAGCCTTCACCAATCGGGAGTTACGGGCAGTTAATCTCCCCTCTCACTTCTTTACTCCAACCGAATTTTGAGGTAGGAATTTTACTGCTCATTAACACGGGATAAAAAATTTTTGTTGACAATTTTTTTAATATAGTTTTATAATACAAAACATAGTTTAGTTGAACGAATTATATATCGGCTTTGAAGGAATACTAGTAGCGACTTATATCACTGTCTCAGAGAACTGATGGTTGGTGCGAATCAGTACATATACAAGCGTGAATTACAATTCTGGAGCTTCTTTCCCGTAATGCTTTTTATGCATGAAGAGAAAGACGGATCTTTCCGTTATCGTAAAGTGAGTGGTAAACAATTAGTTGTTTACAAATAGGGTGGTACCGCGATTTTTATCGTCCCTATCGGATTTTCCGATAGGGACTTTTTTGCGTCCATCCTCTTACACAATTTCATATATACGCGTTGAAAGAATCGCAGTAGTATCTTATATCCCTGTTACAGAGAGCTAATGGTCGGTGGAAATTAGCACATATATAAGTATGAATTACAATTCTGGAGCTTCTTTTTCGTAGTGCTTTTATGCATGAAGGAAAAGACGGAATTTTTCCGTTATCATTAATTGAGATATAAGTATATTTTCACTTACAAATAGGGTGGTACCGCGATTCTTTCGCCCCTATCGGACTTTCCGATAGGGGCTTTTTCTATTTCTCACAGAAACAGATGTTAAATAATTCCGAATCTTATGATAAAATTTTATAAGCGCTTACAAAAATGAAAGGAGGTGATACAAGCTATACGAAATCGATATTCAATTTTATTGAAAAAAAGGAGGATGTCTAAATGACAAAGAAAACAGAAATTCCATCACATTTAAAACCATTCGTATCCACACAACATTATGATCAATACACACCGGTGAATCACGCTGTGTGGCGTTATATTATGAGACAAAATCATAGCTTCTTAAAAGACGTTGCTCATCCAGCCTATGTGAACGGACTACAATCATCTGGTATTAATATAGATTCAATTCCAAAAGTAGAAGAAATGAATGAGTGTTTGGCACCAAGTGGCTGGGGTGCTGTAACGATTGACGGACTTATTCCCGGCGTAGCATTCTTCGATTTCCAAGGACACGGATTACTACCAATCGCAACAGATATTCGGAAAGTAGAAAATATCGAGTACACACCAGCGCCAGATATCGTACACGAAGCCGCAGGACACGCACCGATTTTACTTGATCCTACATATGCAAAATATGTGAAACGTTTTGGGCAAATTGGTGCAAAAGCTTTCTCTACAAAAGAAGAACATGATGCATTTGAAGCTGTTCGTACATTAACGATAGTAAAAGAAAGCCCTACTTCTACTCCTGATGAAGTTAAGGCTGCTGAAAATGCTGTAATTGAAAAACAAAACTTAGTTTCTGGTTTATCAGAAGCTGAACAAATTTCACGTCTTTTCTGGTGGACAGTAGAATATGGATTGATTGGAAATATAGATGATCCAAAAATATATGGTGCTGGTCTCCTTTCTTCTGTTGGCGAAAGCAAACATTGCTTAACAGACGCTGTAGAAAAAGTTCCATTTTCTATCGAAGCATGTACAGGGACAACTTATGACGTAACAAAAATGCAACCACAACTATTCGTTTGCAAGTCCTTTGAAGAATTAACAGATGCGCTTGAAACATTTTCTAAAACAATGGCCTTTAAAACAGGTGGAAAAGAAGGTTTAGAAAAAGCAATTCGCTCTGAGAACTATGCAACAGCTGAGCTAAATAGCGGATTACAAATTACAGGTACATTTAGCGAGACAATTGAAAACGATGCAGGTGAATTAATTTACATGCGAACAAATTCGCCAACGGCATTAGCACTTCATAATAAACAGTTAGCGAATCATTCTACTTCTGTACACAGTGACGGATTTGGAACACCAATTGGATTACTCACTGAAAATATTGCATTAGAAAATTGTACAGACGAACAACTACAATCATTAGGAATTACAATTGGAACTATCGCTGAGTTTACTTTTGCAAGTGGTATTCATGTAAAAGGAACAGTAACAGATATTGTAAAAAACGATAAGAAAATTGCTCTTATTTCCTTTATCGATTGCACAGTTACTTATAACGCCCGCGTTTTATTTGATGCTTCATGGGGCGCATTTGATATGGCTGTTGGCTCACAAATCACTTCAGTATTCCCAGGTGCCGCAGATGCAGCAGCATTTTTCCCAATGGATGAAGAAGTTCAAGAAATTCCTGCTCCACTTGTACTGAATGAACTTGAACGTATGTATCAAACAGTTCGAGATATTCGAAGTGAGGGGATTTTACACGAAGCGCATATCGATCAATTAGTAGCAATTCAAGAAGTATTAAATAAATTTTATGCGAAAGAATGGTTGCTGCGCCTTGAAGTATTAGAGTTACTTTTAGAGCATAACAAAGGGCATGAAACATCTGCAGCATTACTACATCAACTTTCTACTTTCACAACTGACGAAGCTGTAACACGCCTTATTAACAATGGTCTTGCGTTACTTCCAGTAAAGGATGTGAAAAATGATGCTAAGATTAACTGAAGAAGAAGTTCACGAGGAATTATTGAAGGTAGATAAATGGATGGTAAAAGATGAGAAATGGATTGAACGAAAATATATGTTTTCCGACTACTTAAAAGGAGTCGAATTTGTCTCTGAAGCCGCCAAACTATCAGAAGAACATAATCACCATCCATTTATCCTTATCCAGTATAAAGCAGTTATTATTACTTTGTCATCTTGGAATGCAAAAGGTTTAACGAAACTAGATTTTGAGCTTGCAAAACAATTTGATGAACTATTTTTACAAAACGAAAAAGCAATTATAAGAAAATAAAAGGAGAAGCCTTTTTAGGCTTCTCCTTTTATTTTGAAATGGATACAATGTCCAAATGGATCCTCGACTTGTAATATTCCATCTTTGTACGTAGCAATCTTGCCAATATTTTTTAAGCTTTCACATACTTGCTCTTTTTGTTTTTCATTCGCTAGTACAACTGTGAAATATTTCAAACCAACAGAACCTGGCATTTGCGGTGGTACCCCTTCACCTTGCCATGTATTTAAACCGATATGATGATGATAACCACCTGCAGATACGAACAATGCTCCATTACGAGCTGGAATCGTTACTTCAAAACCAAGACCATCAACATAGAAACGTTTCGCTTCCTCTAAATCAGCTACATGAAAATGAATATGCCCCATCACAGTACCAGCTGGAAAGCCATTCCATGTACTTCCTTGCTGTAATAATTCTTCACCAGCTAACGGGTTACTAACAAATGGGAGTTCTCCATTCTTATCACGCCAAACTTCTTTTTGTCGATCATGATAAATTTCAATCCCGTTTCCATCTGGATCAGCTAAATAAAGAGCTTCACTAAAGTAATGATCGGCTCCGCCATGTAGTGGATATACCATCTCTACAAGATGACGAAGAACATTCGCTAAATCCTGTCTACTTGGTAATAAAATTGCATAATGATATAACCCTGTTCTTCCTCTTTGCTTCGGAAAAGCTTCTTTCTTTTCTTCAATGATAAGAAGTGGTTCATCATTTTCATTCCCAAATGTAACGACTGCTTCTTCTTCTCTTAGCACCTTCATACTTAGTACTTCCGTATAAAACTCTAGTGATTTCTTTACATTAGATACGTATAAATGAACAACATCAAGTGTTGTATCGGGATGAAGTTGAAAACTCATCTTGTTAGCCCCCCCATTTAAATTAGTTCTTTTTTGACATTTTTTCTTTTAAGAAATTATCTACAAAACCATCAGCTTTTGCAACAAATAAGTATGCACCCATTGCTAATAATGCAAGTTCTAATTCGAAACCAGGATTTTTTCCATCTCCCAATAAACCAGCTGACCATTTCACTTTTACGATTGCTCCAACCATAACAAGTGCAAATAATAATCCAATATATCTTACACCTAAACCTAGAATTAATAATAGACCTCCAACTAATTCAAACGTTGCTACACCGTATGCAAGTCCTCCTGGTAAACCAATACTTGTAAACCATCCTGCAATATTGTCAATTCCTGATTGGAATTTTGTTAAACCGTGCATGAAGAATGTTACCCCTAACACGATACGAATAATTAAGTTACCAATATGTTGATTCATTTCATTCTCTCCTTTATAGTTTTCTTATACAAAACTTTTATTCACATTACAAAACATACACTAATTTTTTTTATTCGTCAATTCATTTTCACTGGGAAAATATATATTTTTTTTGCTATGATACAAATAGTTGTTTACAAAAAGGAGCTTGATTTTATGAATATTGGTTCTGCAATACGTGAAATTCGTCAACGTAGAGGCATAACAATTGCACAAATTTGCGAGGGAACAGGTCTTTCTAAAGGATTTATGAGTCAGGTTGAAAATAATAAAACATCACCATCTATCTCAACTTTAGAAACAATCTCCAATTTTTTAAACGTTCCCCTTCCCTATTTATTGTTAGAGCAAAAAGATCGATTAAAAATTGTCAAAAAAGAAGAACGGAAATACAGTGTATACGGCAAAGATGAGCAAAGAATTGAACATGTTGCGGAGCAAGGGGGCCTTCGCCTATCTTTAGTAGAAATCCCTACTGGATTCCCGAAAGAAAATTCACCAAATGCCCATGAAGGGGAAGAATGTCACCTTGTATTACGCGGAAAACTAGAAGTTCAGCACGGTGAAGATATTGCAATTGTAGAAGAAGGTGATTCTTTCTCATGGAATGCATGCGTTCCTCATATTGTTCGTAATATAGGAGAAGAAACTGCATTATTACTCATCTCTAGTTATGCGGAAAATCGAAAACGTGTTTATTAAATAATAAAAAAAAGAAGCCTGTTAAACAGGCTTCTTTTTTATCCCCTTATAATTCCATAACTTGTCCCAACTAGTACAGTCTTTTCATGCTGATTGCGATAAACTGACTCGATTGAAACTTTTTTATAGCCTTCCATTTGCTCAACATTTGTTAAAGTTAGTTCACAAGTGATCGTATCTCCTGTGAAAACTGGTCTAATAAACTCACTTACTAATTCTCTTGCTATGTAATGTAACTCTTCCCCCACTTTCGTTCCAATGCTAGCAGTCAATAAACCATGAACCATTAATCTTCCATTTTCATCGTATTCCACATGGTGTCTACCTTTATCACCGGTAATATTTGCAAATTCAAAAACTTCTTCCTCAGTAAATCTTCTTTCATATTTAAATACATCCCCAGCTTTTACACTCATTTTTATCCCCCTAATAATAAACAGAATTTTCTTTTATTTTATCATAAAACGAGCCTCAATCCATTCTCTATTATCAAAAGTCTCAAAATTACCTCGCTATACTTTTTTACTTTCCATTCATTTATCGGTGACCATCTCTTTTCGCGACTTGGTATCCATAATACGCACATGTTCCATTTCTCGATAGCTCTCTAACTTCAAATCCACAGCTTCTATAAAAATCAAAATTGTTCGCTGATGTATGCGCAAACCAATCACCGTGGGGAAGTTTTTGCAGGCAAAGAGCTACAAGCTTCTTACCTAATCCTTTCCCTCTATATTCACACTTCACAACTAAATTTACTATGTTCGCAATCATAATTCCATCAGAAATGACTCTAACCATCGCAATCATCTCTTCCTCATCCCAAATTGTGAAAGCCCATGTTGAATTTTCGAATGCTATCGTAAATTTTTCAATTTGCCAAGAAGGGATATTATCATTACTCCAACCGGCATCTTCAAATAAAGCTTTAATTGCATATGCTGGTACACTACTCGTTCCCTCACGAATAATAAGTCCATTATGATAAATGTACATGTAACCCCTCCCTTTATTTTCATATACCATTCTTCAAAAAATGCAATTTACCTTTAAAAAAGTAATTTTTTCATCCAACACGCTTAATAGAATAAACTAGAGCATCGATTCCATGAAATGACGTTGTTTTCTCGTAGCTGAGCCCAGTTTTTCTAGCAACAAATATTGAGGCAGGATGATTCGGATTAATAAGAGAAATTAATTTATTCATTCGTAATGCTTGGAAGCCATAGTCACGAAATGCTGCCGCCGCTTCTTTTGCATACCCTTTTCCCCAATACTGAGGAAGTAACCAATAACCAATTTCAATTTCCTCTTTTCCATCTATTTTCTGCTTTACCAGCCCTGCATGACCAATTCTTGTTCCCGTTTCCTTTTCAATCAATACAAATAAACCGAGACCGTTTTTATAGCTAGGAATCACCCATTCCTCCAGACTTTTTTTACACTGCATATATGTTTTTAATGTCCCATTTCCAATATAACGCATTACCTTCTCGTTCCCCCATAGTGAAGCGTAGAACTGTAAATCATCCATTGTATATTTGCGAATTTGTAAACGTTCTGTATGAAACATGCTGGCACTCCTTTCCACTAATTTATTCTTCATTTCACGATCATGTTTTGTATGTATACGGTATGTTACTATTTATTATAAAGTGAAACTTTAATCAGTGGGGAATTTTGTTCACCCCACTGATTATTAGCCTTTACCAATCGGACGTTTACGGGCAGTGGATCTCCCGTCTAACTTCTTTGCTTTAACTGAATTTTTAGGCAAGAGTCTTACTGCCTGGAAAATAGCGGGATAAATGAACCAACGATAAAATACACAATATTCATTCCAAATAACTAAAAAAAGCAGTAGACAAATATTGTCCACTGCATCCATATCATAACTAGCATAAAGAAAACTACAATTGAGGGGGGTGTAGGATTTTCAAATATACTAGATACTTATCCCGTTCTAACGGGCGGTAAACTTTCCAATTGTTTCAAGTGAAAAGTTTACCGCTCATAAGAACTTCCTTCGTTCATTAAGATAGTATTGCTAGATAATCATATACACGCTTAGATTTCTCTCCACCCATTCGTGCATGTTGAAGAAGAGAAATACCATGAGGGCCAGATGCACGCAATGCTTCTGGTTGAGCTACTAAAATAGCTTGTACAACTTCTAATTCACCAAGCATAGCTGCTGCAAAAATATCCATCCGAGCACCCTTTTCTAGTAAATAAAGAGCAATATCTTTACGACCTACATGTGCCGATGCGCCTAACGCACTTTCCCAATCTGATCCACCCCAATTATAAGAAGCGTGAAGTAAGCTTGGTGATTCAACCAATAGCTCTTGTACTTTCTCTAAATCCCCGTGAGCTGCCATAACAAATTCTCTTACTAATTCAGTGGTAATACGCTCTTCTGTTTGCATCGCTCTTCTCCCCTTTTAGAAATTCGTTTCGGTGTAAAAAAAGGCTTGTCACTTCCCTGAAAAATATCTACATCTATGCCAAATACATGTTGAAACATTTCATGGCATAGTACTTCTTCTGGTATACCATCATACTGAATCTTTCCTCGCTTTAATACAAGTAAACGATCACTATATTGAGCAGCTTGGTTAATGTCATGTAAAACCATTATAATTGTCATTCCAAACTCCTCATTTAATCGTTTCACAAGTTCCATTACTTCCAACTGGTGAACGATATCTAAAAAGGTTGTTGGTTCATCCAATAATAAGACATTTGTACGTTGCGCTAGCGTCATCGCAATCCAAGCACGTTGCCGTTCCCCTCCTGATAAAGAATGTAAAAGACGATATTCATACCCTTCAAGATTTGTAACAGACAATGCCCAATCAACAATTTCTTCATCTTCTTTATTTAAGCGGCTACTCCATGATTTATGTGGACCTCTTCCGAACTCAATTAGTTCTTTCACTGTTAAGTCTAATTGATGATCATGCATTTGTGGTAACATTGCTAATTGCTTCGCTACATCAGCACTCTTCATCATATGAATATTTTTCCCATCTAAAATGATGTCCCCTTCGCTTTGTTTCAGTAGCCTTGCTATTAAACGAAGCAAAGTAGATTTTCCCGATCCATTCGGACCAATTAAACTAACGATTTCTCCAACCTTAATATGTACATTCATATTTTGCATTTGAAATCTTTCAGAGTGTGCGTAAAACACTTTGTTAACGGAAATCACTTTGTTTTCCTCCTCTATGAATTAAATATAAGAAGAACGGACCACCTAAGAAGGACAGTAAAATACCAACAGGCAATTCGATTGGGTCAAACCAACTTCGAGCTATTGCATCCGCAAAAACAAGTAATACCCCGCCGCCAAGGCATGATAAAGGTAGCAAATATCTATAATCATTTCCAACTAATAAACGTAGCATATGCGGTACGACAAGACCGACAAATCCAATAAGACCAGACACACTTACTGCAATTCCAGCTAATAATGTACTTACTACGATTAAATAAAACCGACTTTTTTCCACATTATGTCCTAATAACTTTGCCATTTCATCTCCAAGCATTAACACTCGAATATGCTTAATACCAAAGAAAGCTAATATAATGGCGAATATTGCATAATAAATAATCATGTTTAAATGTGCCCAACTTACACCACCAATACCGCCCGCTAACCACGGTAACACCGATTGTACTTTGTCACTATGTAATAACATTAATGCTGACGTTGCTGCACCAATTAATGCATTGATCGACACCCCTACTAAGACGATTCTTGAAGGTGGTGCCCCTTTTTGCCATGATAAAGCATAAATAACCATCGCTGTTATGAAAGCTCCTAAAAACGCCCCTAGTGGTAAAAAAGCTAGATGCTGTGGGAATAAAATCATGATGACAATTGCTACAAAGCCTGCTCCAGATGAAACTCCGATAATACCAGGATCTGCAAGAGGGTTTCTCATAACCCCTTGTAGCAGTGTACCAGATGCAGCTAAACATGTTCCTACTATAAACCCAATAAGCACTCTCGGTATGCGAAGATCCCATACAATTCGATGAACTGTCGAACCTTCCTCTTGTATACCTGTTAAAATATCTCGTATAGAAAAGGATAAACTTCCTGCGAAAAGACCGTACAAGAGACCTAGGATTGTTAATATAACTAAAGTAACTGCTATTATCCATCTTTTTTTCGCAAAAGGATGTTCCTTTTCTCTTACTACTTCACTACTTTCCATACGTATCATTTCCTTACATCTTGTATACTTTTATACATAAAGTCCATTGCTTCTGTAACTTTTGTACCAGGATTAGATCCAAATAAATTAGGTGGCAAAATAACTACGCGGTTTTGTTTTACTGCCTCTAAATTTTTCCACGCTTCATTTTTCATCATTTCGCCTTCGAATGCTTTTTTCACACTTTTTGGATCTCCGTGTGTAATTAAATAAATCACATCTGGATTCGCCTCAATAATACGTTCTACACTTAGCTGTGCATATTGCGGATATTCTTTCGTTTCTGGAAAATCAGAAGCAATATTTTTTCCGCCTGTTTTTTCTAAAATATCACCTGATAAAGATGTTGGTAATGCCGCTAAATAAGTACCTGGTGCGCCATACACTAGCAATGCTTTCACATCGCTCTTTTTCTCATATTTCTTCATTTGATCATTCATTTTTTGATTAATTTCTTTTGCTTTATCTTCTTTCTTCATTACCGTTCCATATAATTCAATATTCTTTTGAATATCTTGTACAGAATTCGCAGAAGAAATGATAACTTGCGTTCCTTGTCCTTCAACCGTTGGCACATTCTTTTGGAATCCATTGTTAGCAACAAGTACATCGGGCTTTAAACTAGCAATTTGCTCAAAATTCGGTTGATGTGCATTCCCAATTACTTGTGCTTTCTTTAACTCCTCTGGAAGAGTTAATTTCGTATCCGGGCGACCTACTATTTTTCCACCTAAAGCATGAATAATATCCATGTCCCCCATACTTAATGTTGCAAAACTTTCTGGCACTTTATCGAATGTTACCTTTCTTCCTGATAGGTCGGTAATTTCGATTTTCTCTTTTCCTTTTTCTGTTTTGGTTGCAGACGCTTTTTCGTCCCCTTTGGCACTGCAACCTATTAACAAGAAAAAAATAGATAAAATCGCTGTAAATAGCGTAATAGATTTTTTCATTCCTTCACCTCTAATTGATAATGATAATCATTAACTACTATTCTACTTTAATTGATAAGGATTATCATTGTCAACACGAAACGCATACATTTTTCTACAAAAAACAAAAAGCGTGACAAAAAGATTTTTTCTTTTCGCCGCGCTCTAGTTAACAATATTATTCACATTCATTTTCCTCTAGCTGGTCACGCATCACTTTCACACGCTGAAAGAAAAAGAACGATAAACTTAAAAATATAACGATGCTCCCCATCATAACAAAAAATTGGATTGTCTCTTTTGCTCCATTCGGAATCAGCAAGCCAACCATTAACAATGTACTTACAGCGAGAAGAATTTGTCCGAACCGAGTATAGTCTTCTATTTTTCCTTTTAATTCTTTCATTATATTCTCACTCCTCCATTTCACTGTATCATATTCTATGAAACTGAAAGACCAGTAAATACAGGCATTCTGGGAGATGTTTTCCAATAAAAAAAGAGCCGCTTTACTGCGGCTCTTTTTTAATCATTATTCACCTTTATATGCTTCCATATAAATTTCTTTCAGTTCTGAAATAAGCGGCAACTTTGGATTAGCAGTTGTACATTGATCTTCAAAAGCTCTTTCTGCTAATACTCCAACAACCTCTTCAAATTGCTCTTTATCTACTCCTTGTCCTGCAATACTCATATTAATATTTAAGCTTTTTCCAAGCTCAATAATTGCTTTGACGAGTGATTCCACCCCTTCTGCTGCCGAGCTTGCTGGAAGCCCGAGCATTCTCGCTATATGTGCATATCTTTCATCTGCCACAAAGTGCTCATATTTTGGGAACAATGCGTGTTTTCTTGGCTTAATAGCATTATAGCGGACTACATGCGGCATTAGAATGGCATTTGCGCGTCCGTGCGGAATATGGAATTCTGGTCCAATTTTATGTGCTAAGCTGTGATTAATACCGAGGAAAGCATTTGCAAATGCCATACCTGCAATTGCAGAAGCGTTATGCATTTTTTCTCTTGCTTCTTCATCATTTCCATCTTTATATGCTCTCGGTAAATATTTGAATACGAGATCAATAGCTTTTAATGCTAATCCATCTGTATAGTCATTTGCCATAACAGACACATACGCCTCAATTGCATGTGTTAAAACATCCATACCAGTATCTGCTGTTACATGTGGTGGAACTGTCATTACAAATTGCGGATCAACAATTGCTACATCTGGTGTTAATTCATAATCTGCAAGCGGATACTTTATATTATTTTTCTTATCTGTAATAACCGCAAATGGTGTCACTTCTGATCCCGTTCCTGATGTCGTTGGAATCGCAACAAACTGCGCCTTATTTCCTAATTCCGGATATTTACATGTACGTTTTCTTATATCTAAAAACTTCTGTTTAATGCCATAGAATGTCGTTTCTGGATGCTCATAGAATAACCACATTCCTTTTGCTGCATCCATAGCTGAACCACCACCAAGTGCGATAATTACATCTGGCTTAAAGCTTCTCATCATTTCCGCACCTTTAAAAACAGTTTCATCTGATGGATCTGGTTCGACCTCAAAGAAAACTTCAACTTTCACATCATTTGCATGCTTGTTTAAATAGTGCGCGACTGTATCGACATAGCCATGTTCAACCATTCCAGGGTCCGTTACAATAAATGCACGTGAAATGTTAGGCATATTTGCTAAATAAGCTGTAGCATGTTTTTCAAAATAAATTTTTGGTGGCAATTTGAACCACTGCATATTCTTTTTTCTATTTGCCAGCCTTTTTATATTTAATAAATGAGTGGCTGTTACATTTTGGGAAACTGAATTCTTTCCGTATGAACCACAACCAAGTGTAAGTGATGGAATAAATCCATTATATATATCCCCTATTCCACCTTGTGATGAAGGTGCATTTACAATGAGACGGCAAGCTTTCATACGTAACCCAAATTGCTTTTGCACATCTTTATTTGTAGAATGGATAACTGCTGAATGTCCTAAACCACCTAGGTTCAACATTTCTTCGCAATATGTAAATCCTTCTTCTAATGAATTCGCCTTCACACAAGCTAATACTGGACTCAGTTTCTCACGAGATAACGGATATGCTGCTCCGATACCTTGAATTTCAGCTACAAGCATTTTTGTATGTTCAGGAACAGTAATCCCAACTAAATCGGCAATATACTGTGCTGATTTCCCTACAATATCACTATTTACTGCACATGTATTTTCATTTATAACAAGCTTTTCTAATTTTTTTCTTTCTTCTTCTGTTACAAAGTAACAATTGTTTTCAATCATTTCTGTTTTAACATCATCATAGATTTCTTTATCGACAATGATTGCTTGTTCCGATGCACAAATCATACCGTTATCAAATGTTTTCGATAAAATTAAATCATTAACAGCTCGTTTTACATGTGCTGATTTTTCTATATAACACGGTACATTACCAGGCCCAACACCTAACGCTGGTTTTCCAGTAGAGTAAGCTGATTTCACCATACCAGCGCCTCCAGTTGCTAGAACGAGTGCTACACCATCATGGTTCATTAATTGTTTCGTCGCTTCAACAGACGGTCTTTCAATCCATTGAATACAGTGTTTTGGTGCACCAGCTTTCATCGCTGCATCATATACTGTTTTCGCCGCTGCCACAGAACATTTTTGTGCGGAAGGATGAAATGCGAAAATAATTGGATTTCTTGTTTTTATCGCAATTAACGCTTTAAACATTGTTGTCGACGTTGGATTCGTTACTGGCGTTACCCCAGCTACTACACCGACAGGTTCCGCGATTTCTATTATTTCTTCATGAGAATCTTCGTGAATAATTCCTACCGTTTTATCTTGCTTTATACTATGCCAAATATATTCAGTGGCAAAAACATTTTTAATGCATTTGTCTTCATATACACCACGGCCAGTTTCTTCAACTGCCAATTTTGCTAGCGGCATATGTTGATCAACACCTGCTAATGCCATTTCATGAACAATGTTGTCAATTTCCTCTTGTGTAAAACTTTCTAATGCTTGTAAAGCTTGTTGACCATTATTTACTAGCGTATCAATTATCTTTTTTACTTCCTGCATTTCATTTACAACTTTCTCTTTGACTACCATGTAAATTTCCTCCTATTCTACTATCACGGTCCTTATATGTCCCTATAGGTCAAAATAAGTCCCAATTAACATAAAAAAATAGAGATGCTTTCCTACATGAATTTCATTGTTTGTGAAATGTTTCACAAGTTTGTTCGTGAGTAACATTTCCTGAATTCAATATACATGAAATCATTTCGTTTGTGTATGTCTATTTTGTGAAATATTTCACAAAATGATGTAATAAAAAAACGCACTGCTCTATATTAGCAGTGCGTTTTTTTATTATGCTAGCGCTTGTGCTAAATCTTCAATTAAATCTTCACCATCTTCAATACCGACAGAAATACGAATTAATGTATCTGTAATTCCTAATTCTTTGCGGCGATCAGCTGGGATTGATGCATGTGTCATTTGAGATGGAATAGAAATTAAACTTTCTACTGCTCCTAAACTTTCAGCAAGTGTAAAGTACTGCAATTTCTCAAGTACTTTATTTAATGTCTCTTCACTATCTACATCAAATGAGATAATAGCACCAAATCCATTTGCTTGTTCTGTTGCTAATTCGTGGTTTTGATGTGATTCAAGACCTGGGTAATATACTTTATTTACTTTTGGATGATTATTTAAGAACTCAGCAATAGCGCGTGAATTCGTTTCATGTTCTTCCATACGAATTCCTAATGTTTTTAAACCACGAAGTAGTAAGAAGCTATCTTGCGGCCCAAGAATACCTCCTGTTGAGTTTTGTACAAAGTGAAGATCTTCTGCTAGTTGTGGGCTATTTACAACTACTAGACCTGCAACTACGTCACTATGACCTCCTAAATATTTCGTTGCACTATGAAGCACAATATCTGCTCCTAAAGAAATCGGCGACTGCCAATATGGCGTCATGAATGTGTTATCAATAATTGTTAATAAGTCTTTCTCTTTAGCAAGAGTAGATATTTTCTTAATATCAGTAATTTTTAGTAGTGGGTTCGTTGGTGTTTCCACATAAATTGCTTTCGTATTTGGACGAATCGCTTCTTTAACTTCCTCTAAGTTTGTTGTATCTACAAATGTATGCTCAATACCGAAACGGTTTAATACTTTTGTAATAACGCGGTATGTTCCGCCATAAACATCATCTGTTAAAATAACGTGGTCACCTTTTGAGAACAACATAATTGTCGCTGTAATAGCAGCCATTCCTGAACCAAATGCAAATCCAGCATGCCCATTTTCTAATACAGCAATCATTTCTTCTAAAGCTGCACGTGTTGGGTTACCTGTACGTGAATATTCATATCCTTGATGCTTACCAACTGCTTCTTGTTTGTACGTACTTGTTTGATAAATCGGTACGTTTACAGATCCAGTTGAAGGTTCTCCTATGCGAATACCATGAATTAACTTTGTCTTTGCTCTCATTTTTTATTCCCATCCTTTGTATATGTCTTTACTTAAATAGCGCTCACTGCTATCAGGAAAAATGGTTACAATATTTGTACCTGGTGCTGCCTTCTCTGCCTCAAGTAAGCTCGCATGAAATGCTGCTCCTGAAGAGCTCCCAACGAGAAGTCCTTCTTTTTGCGCTAATTCTTTCACTCGTAAAAATGCATTTCGATCAGAAATCGTATGAATTTCATCAAAATAAGATGTCTTCAAAAATGGCGGGATAAATTCCAGTCCAATTCCTTCGGTCTCATGTGAACCAGCCTTACCACCATTTAAAATAGATCCTTCTGGCTCTACGATAACTGTTTTAATATCTATATTTTTTTCTTTCAAATAAGATGCAGTCCCCATAAATGTACCGCCAGTTCCTGCTCCAGCAACAAATATGTTAATCTCTCCATTCAATGCGTCCCACAGTTCAGGTCCTAATGTTTTAAAATATGCACGAGGATTTGCCTCATTTGCGAACTGACTTGGAGAGTATGAATTCGGTATTTCATTTACTAACTCTTTTGCTTTGGCAATTGCACCGGTCATTCCTTGCTCAGTCGGTGTATGCACGACAGTTGCACCTAGTGCTTTCATTAATTCTTGTTTTTCAATACTAAATTTCTCTGGTACACAAACAATAACACGTAAATCATGTTCTAATGCTGCAAGTGCCAGTCCAATACCAGTATTCCCAGCAGTCGGTTCAATAATTGTTCCACCCTGGGTAACAAGCCCTTTTTCTAGCGCATCTTCGATTAATTCTCTTCCTAAACGATCCTTAACGCTTCCGCCTGGATTATAAAATTCAAGCTTTGCAAATAAACGGACCCCTATTGGAAGTGAAAAACGAGTAATTTCTACAATTGGTGTATGACCAATTAACTCATGAACTCCACGATATACATTCATCGTGTTCTCCCCCTTGTTTGCCAATAAAGAAAAGGCAACTGTATGTATTTTCTTTATATGAGACAGTTGCCTTTTTGTTACATTACTTTAACTCTTCTAACACTTTTACGATAAAGTTTGTAGAATGAAGAGCTGCTTGATCTAAAAACTGATCAAATGAAACATTTGATTCTTTACCAGCAATATCAGAAAGTGCGCGAATGATAACAAACGGAATTTCATATTGGTGGCATACTTGTGCAACAGCTGCTGCTTCCATTTCTACCGCATAAAGATTTTCAAATTTATCACGGATGGCTGCAACGCGGTTCGGATCACTCATAAATGAATCACCTGTTGCAATCATACCTTTTACAACTTGAATATTTTCTTCAGCCTGCATACATTTCTCAGCTAATGCAACTAACGCCTCATCAGCTTTAAATCCAGGCGGCATTCCTGGTACTTGACCATATTCATAGTTAAATGCTGTTACATCTACGTCATGGTGACGAACTTCAGTGGAAATAACTACATCACCAACGTTTAGAGAATGATGGAATCCACCAGCTGAACCAGTATTAATTACTTTTTCAGGCTTATATTTTTCTAATAAAATTGTCGTTGACATCGCTGCGTTTACTTTACCAATACCAGACTTTAACAAGATTACTTCATGCCCTGCTAATAGCCCTTTCGTAAATTCACAACCAGCAACCGTTTCTGTTTCTGCTTGTTCTAATTTGTCACGTAAAATACGTACTTCTTCTTCCATTGCTCCAATTACAGCAATTCTCAATCTAATCCCTCTTTCTATTGCTTAGTTGCCTCCATTACCCAAACGAAATGATTTAATCTCGTGAAAGTTACATGGAAGCCATTGTTTTCAAAAATAGTCTGCATAACTGGAATACGTGTATAGTATTCCGTTTGCAAATCGTTTGCTAACTGGTGGAAACCTCTTTCTTTTGCTGTTTCAACAGTTTTATCATATGCATCTTGATCTGCAAATATCGTATCAGCAAACACTATTTTACCACCTTTGTTTAGCAATTGACTATACTTCGCAATCGCTACATTTTTTTCATCATCTGTTAAATGATGAAATGCATAGGTGCTTACAATGGTATCAATTGAATTTGGAACTTCAAACGAAAGAAAATCACCCTCTGTAATTGAAAATTCTTTTGGCAATTTCTCTTTTGCAATCATGCGCATTTCACGCGACGGTTCTATACCGTAAACTGTGCGGCCAGCAAGTAATAATTTATTTGTTAAATTACCTGTACCGACACCAAATTCTAATACATTACCAAATGACTTGTTAACTACATCCTCTAGAATGTCCTCATAATGAGCGAAAACTTCTTTATATTGTATATCTTCGCCTTGTACAAATGAGTCGTACGTATGAGCCCACTCATCAAATAAACCATTAAATTCTGTACCCATAAAAATTCCCCTTTTTCTTATCGGTTTTATCAGTATGATATTCCCTCTTTCTAAAAATGTCAATTGAAATGTACATGGTATTTCCTTCTTTTCTTTGTTACACTATAGTTGATTACATAGGAGAGGGGCCGTCTTCATGTCATTTACCTTTGAAATGTTAGAAGATAAAGTAGAGTTTTTTGAAGCGGGAGACTTAGCTTCTTTAGAACGAAAAATTAGTGAACAAATTGATAATAATAAAGCACTTATGCTTGAAGTTCATCACATCTCTCATCAAATGGTTATGGATCCTGAAAGCAAAAGACCGTATTATAGCGCGGTTGTTCATTTTAAATTAAAGAAATTGCGTTAACAAAAAAGAGAAGCTCCTAAGGAGCTTCTCTTTTTTAGTTTAGAGTTTGAACAAGTACTGGTTTCCAGCCCTCATTGTCTACCCAATCAATATTTACGTAATATCTTTTCCCACTTTGCTTATCTTGAACATCACCATAAGCTTTGCTCTTTCCAGTTTTGTCTCTTCCAACAAAATGGAATACTAATTGCTCTTTCGGTATCTCAACACCTGCAGCAATTGCACTTTGCATCTCATTCCAATCTGATGACCCTTGTTTAAACGTCATCGCCGGTGATGAACCTTGTTCTGTTCCTACAGCTTTCCAAGAAGGTTTTGTGTAAGCCTCTTTTGCCTTAGATACAGTTTTTTCAGCTGATACTTTCTCGTTAGCTTTCGCTTCTTCTTCAGCTTTTTTCTGTTTTTCTTCAGCCTTTAGCTTCTCTTCTTCAGCTTTTTTCTTAGCTTCTGCTTGCTCTTGTTCTTTTTCTTTTTTCTTAGCAGATTCTTTATCTTCTGATTTTCCAGCTTTCTCATTCTTTGTTGTTTGTTGAGAGACTTTCTTATCAGTAGAAGATGCTTGCTCTTTCGTACTAGGAACGAACAATTGATATGCTACAATAGCTACTAATAGTAATACAATAGCGATTGCAATATTTAAAACACCGTTTTGACGACGTTTTTGTTGTTTCTGTTGGAATCTTGATCCTCCTGCCATTCTCCAAACCTCCATGCAGTTTTTCCTAATTGCTATTGTAACATTAAATCTAGAAAGGTTGAACATTTACAATGATATTTTCATGAAATGAAGACATTTCACTATAAATTGCAAGATTACTTTTCATTCTCCAATTGATAGATTGCTCCCACCATATCTTTAAAAATAGGTGTAACTTTATTCACTTTGCTATCAGTCTCTAGATCAACAACAACTAAAGCATATCTTGGATTCTCATACGGAAAATAACCTGCAAACCAGCGATTCACCCTCGTCCCTTTCCCCGTTTGCGCTGTCCCGGATTTTCCAGCGACACTTAGTGGCAACGAACGGAATGCCGTTCCTGTTCCTTTCTCCCTTGTTACAACGCCTCTTAATAACTCTTGTAATGTTTTCACTGTTTCATACGAAAGCTGTTTTCCATTTAACGTATGGCTCTCAAATGTAAAAAAATCCGCTCCATTTTTATATACTATTTTTTCAACAGCTTTCACTTCCATCTTTTCTCCATTCCTCGCAATCGTCGCCATCATATTGGCAATTGCTAGAGGTGATATACGTACATCTTTCTGTCCAATCGCTGTTTGTTCTACCGCTTTTTTATTACTTTTATTTTCTTCATTCCCCCAAATAGTAGTGCCTTTCTCTTCTGACATTTGCTCAAAATGAGGTGTATGAAATACAGAACCTTTCCATCCAACCTTTTCATTTGCTCCTAGAGCTGCTACGTATGTTTCTAACACCGTCCTATCCTTTTGTAATAGCTCGTTACCTAACTCGGAAAATGTCCTGTTACAGCTCCTAGCAAAGCTCTCTTTAAAGTTAAGCGTACCCATCCTAACTTGCGGGTCGTTTTCACCATATAAATCTTTATTACAGTTAAATGTCCGATTAAACAAATTTACTTTTTGATCAATGACTGCAGCTGCAACTACTGTTTTAAAAACCGAGCCTGGAAAATGTGGCGTTAACATTTGATTTTCAAGTGTAGTTTTATATAAATTCTCATCCCTTACTTGTAAAGACGGCTTACTAACCATCGCTAATATTTCATTTGTCTTTACATCAAGTAATACTAATCCCCCCTTCTTTATTTCATTTGCTTCAATCACTTCTTCTGCTTTTTGCTGCAACTCTTTATGTAAAGTAGTTTGAATCCTAACTGGATAAAATGGATTTCCTGGTGAAGTGTATTTCGCTTGCTTTCCGAAAATTGGTTCTCCTTGCCGATCTACTTGATATAATACTTTTGCCTCTCCATCAGTCAATAGAAATTCATCAAATGATTGCTGTAATCCTGAAATACCTATCGGCGTTTGTTTTGAAATTTTTTTCAATTCTCCATATCGCTTTTGAAATT
The DNA here is from genome assembly GCF_056738645.1 of Bacillus sp. PK3-067. Taxonomy (NCBI): domain Bacteria; kingdom Bacillati; phylum Bacillota; class Bacilli; order Caryophanales; family Bacillaceae; genus Bacillus; species Bacillus sp. PK3-067. The sequence goes on from NZ_CP096490.1 coordinate 4,369,514, forward strand.
CCCTTTCGTTCTCCCCTACATCACCAATTAAATGACTTATCTCTCCAGTTTGTTTTAATCGCACTTCAGCTGCTACAATACCTAATACATGTAATTCATTTACCTTCTCCATCTGCTCTCGTGTCACTCGAAATGGAGCAGTTTCTCCTTGTAGGGTAAATGCATTTTTGTTATTTTTCATTTGTCTTCTAATCTCTTGTCTCGACACACCAATGATATGCGCGATTTTCTCTAACATGTCATTTTTTATTTGTAAAAATGGAAAAATAATTAAAACAGGATATTTTTCCTCACCTATTTCTTTACCATTACGATCTATAAACTGCCCACGTCCATCGTCTACTGTAATGGATTGTGTGCGTTGCGTAACACTTTTTTCAATTAAATTTATTTTGCGATCAGTAAATGATTCTGTATCTATAATTTGAATTTGGATTAAACGACAAAGCAATAAAAACATAACGCTCATAAAACAAATTAAAACAATTGTAATTCTCCGTTTTATTTTCATAAAAAACACCTCATCTATTGTAGTTTAGACGAGGTACTATTTTATTTATACAAGCTCCAAAACAAAAATAGATATTATATAAAGCTATTATTGTTTTTTTGGCTTCTCTAAAAATTTCGTAAGAAGCGATTTAAATTCAGTTTCATTCACTCCAGTGTTTTTAGCAACTTCAATTACAGTAGTTGTTACATTAGCCGCTACTTTTAAATAGTCCTTACTGAAATTATCCATTTCATTTCTTTTTTCTTTTGCATTCTCAACTGTTACAGAATCAATACAAGTAATCATCTTATCTACAATATGTAAATAATTATTTTGTGCATCTATTATTTTTTGAACGTCATCTTTATTACTTACTTTCGATTGTTTTAAATATGTATATGCTTGATTCACTTCATCTTTTAAAATTTTATCATTATTTTTCGCCTGTTCTTGTAACATATTCTTCATATCATCTATTGTTTTTTGATCCATCGAATCTCGCAATAAATAATCTGGATTCCCAATCGCATAATCGTACTTAATCGTTACATCTTGAAATATTTTCATCACAATAGCTAATTGATACGCTACATCAAAATCATTGAATTCCTTTTTATCTTGTGGATTTGCTAAGGCTTTTGAACTCTCAGTTGCTTTAATATCCTGTTTTTCTTCTTGCTTCACTTTTTCTCCCTTTGATGATGTAGTTTCCTCTTTCGTTCCGCAGGCAGCAAGTCCTAATATAGAGATACTACAAACCAATCCTGTAAAGATTTTATGTTTCATAATTAGCCCCTTTTCCCTTTTGAAACCTATATTCTCCAATTATGATATCAAAGTTTAAAATGTTTTTTTGACATTTTTTGTCGAATCACTCCCAGGTTTACACAATTTTTTCTATTCTACAGATAAAGTGAAACTTTAATTAGCCCTCACCAAGCGGGCGTTTACGAGCAGTCCGACGCCCACCTAACTTCTTTACTTCCGCTGAAGTTTGAGATAGTGGTCTTACTGCCTGGCAAATAGCGGGATAAAAAAAAAGATTCTCCCGATAGGAGAATCTTTTTTTATTTTACAGAGACAATCTCTACTTGCATTTCTCCGCCTGGTGTTTGGATTGTTACTTTCTCACCAATTTGCTTACCTAATAAGCTTTTTGCGATTGGAGAATCGTTAGAAATTCTTCCTTCAAATGGGTCAGCTTCCGCGCTACCTACGATTGTGTACGCTTCTTCATCTCCATTTGGTAATTCTTTAAATGTTACTGTTTTACCTAATGTAACAACAGTAGATACTTCGCCATTATCTTTAATGATAACTGCGTTACGAATCATATTTTCTAATTGTGTAATACGTCCTTCTACGAACGCTTGCTCATCTTTCGCTGCATCGTACTCAGAGTTCTCAGAAAGGTCCCCGAAGCTACGTGCGATTTTAATACGTTCTACTACTTCTTTACGTCTTACTGTTTTTAATTGCTCAAGTTCGTTCTCTAGTTTTTGCTTACCCTCTTGCGTCATAGGGTATGTTTTTTCTGTTGACATATTTTCCACTCCTTTTATATACCAATCCCCCGAAAAAAAGAGGAGTTCCATATGAAAACTCCTCCGCTTCCATTGTTAGCGGAGGTTTCTAGTACCCTTGCACTAGCGGAGTTGTCACATACAACCCCGTATTTCCAATTCTTCTTTATATAAAGAAGATATGTATGGAAAGTTGATATAAATATGCCCTCACCTATATATAGATGAGGTTGCATGTTTCATTGTATTCGATAGGAAGGGAAAAAATCCCTTCCTACCGTATATCTTTTACTATGCTATTACAAATTTACTTTTTGTTCAAGAATTGTTGCAATTTTTGTCACCATAATATCAATTGCAACGTGGTTTTGTCCACCTTCAGGGATAATAATATCCGCAAATTTCTTAGAAGGCTCAATAAATTGATTGTGCATTGGACGTACAACATTTACGTACTGATCAATAACTGAATCCATCGTACGACCGCGCTCTTTAATATCACGCTGCATGCGACGCAGAATACGAAGGTCAGCATCCGTATCAACGAATAATTTAATGTCCATTAACTCGCAAAGACGTGGGTCTTCTAAAATAAGAATTCCTTCTAAAATAATTACATCTTTCGGCTCAACTGGAATAATTTCTTCTGAACGCGTATGCAATGTATAGTCATATACAGGCTTATCAATTTGCTCATATGCAAGCAACTGCTGCAAATGTTCAATTAACAGATCATTATCAAACGCAAGCGGATGATCATAATTTGTTTTTAAACGCTCTTCCATTGGTAAATGGCTTTGATCTTTGTAATAATAATCTTGCTCTAAGATTAAAATAGAATGACCTTTAAAATGGTCAAAAATCGCTTTCGTTACACTCGTTTTACCTGATCCCGAACCACCAGCAATTCCAATTACAACAGGCTTATTCGTCCCCATTCGACTATCACTCTTTCTTATTGAAGTATGCTTTTGCGCATCATATTATTCACATACACTCGTTGATCCACTTTGAATTTCACGATTTGCAACGGATGTCTCGCTGCATCTAATTCGTTTCCATCCTCATCCCAAATTTTCTCCACCGTTTGCGTAAAGTTTTCTATTTCTGGTCCAAAGAACTCCACTTCATGTCCTGGTTTGAAATGATTACGTTGCTCAATCGTTACGATGCCCGTTTCTTCATTATAATCTAACACTAAACCAGCAAAATCATACGTTGTTTTCTTACTATGATTTCCAAACATTTGCTCTTGATGTCCTGGAACCCCTTCAAAGAATGCAGGAGCTGTATCACGATTTGCACATTTATCAAGCTCATCTAACCATTCTTGTTTAAACTCAAAGTTATCTGGATCCGCACAATAAGCATCAATTACTTTACGATATACAGTTGCTACAGTCGCTACGTAATGGATTGATTTCATACGTCCTTCTACCTTTAAGCTATCGATTCCGATTTCAATCATTTTCGGAATTGATAAAATTAAATTTAAATCTTTTGGACTCATCGCAAAGTGAGCATCTCCTTCTTGGAATAGAGGAAGCTCTTTTGCATCTTTATGTTGTGATACTGTTTGAACTAAATCATAATCCCAGCGGCAAGATTGGCAACAACCACCACGATTAGAATCACGCGCTGTCATATGGTTACTTAATGTGCATCTTCCTGAATATGCGATACACATTGCACCATGTACGAATGCTTCAATTTCAATATCCACTTTTTCTTTAATTTCTTTCATTTCTTCATAGCTTGCTTCACGAGCTAATACAAGACGATGTAAACCTTCTTCTTTCCAATACTGTGCTGCTTTCCAGTTGGATAGTGATTGCTGTGTGCTTAAATGCACCTCAACAGAAGGCGCTACGCGTTTACAAGTCTCAATGATAAGCGGATCAGCAACGATAATTCCCGTTACGCCAGCTTTTTCAATCCCTTTTAAATATTCCTCTAGCCCGTCCATATTTTCATTATGTGCAAAGATATTTGTTGTTACGTATATTTTTGCTCCATACTTCTTTGCAAACTCAACGCCTTCTGCCATTTCTTCTAGCGTAAAGTTACCTGCATTCGAACGAAGACCAAATTCTTGTCCACCTAAATATACAGCATCTGCCCCGTAATGGATAGCTACTTTTAATTTTTCTAAGTTACCCGCAGGGATTAACAGTTCAGGTTTCTTCACAATAACACGTTTGCCATCGATCACTCGTGAAATTTCTTGTACAGTCATTTCCTACACCCTCCTCGTTTAGTAAACCGTTTCTTTAAAGAAGAATCCTGTATCTAACGGACGATTTACTGGTTGCATTTCTTCTATTTCTTTATATAGATCATCTTTCACGTCATAATATGCATCACGATCTTCTACGCATAAATCAATCGCTTGACGATATTTCTTCGTTACTTCAATAATGTATTCAGAGCTTTTTAGTACACCGTCGATTTTTAAGCTATCAACTTCAGCTTCGATTAGTTCCTCTAATTCATCGATGAAACAAATATCGTTCGGACTCATAATGTGAGTACCATTTTCATCTTCATAAATTGGATATTTATTGTTACGCTCTGGGTCATATAAGAACATATTCTCTTCATATTTTTTCTTTTCAATGTCAAGATTACGTCCTTGATACTCAAAGTAGTTTCCTACTAATGAACGCTTCGATTGGAACATACAAGTCATACCGTGAATTTGTACTTCTAGTTCCACTTCAGCATTTTCTTTTAAATCAACAATTTCATCTAAGCTCAGCTCACGAGCTAATACAGCGCGCTTCGCTCCTCTTTGTCCCCAGTAGTTACAAGTGAACCAGTTTGTTGCTGTCGTTTCTGTATTCCAGTGCAACTGCATATTTGGTGCTACTTCGCGAACAGCCATTAATACCGCTGGATCTCCGAAAACAATTGCATCTACATTTACTTCGTTTAAAAATGAAACGTAATCTGTTAATTCTTCTACTTTATCGTTGTGGAACATAGCGTTCATGGCTACGTATACTTTCACACCATTTTCATGTGCAATCTTCACAGTTTGTTTTACATCTTCACGTGAAAACTCCCCTGCTAAACGTAAACCAAACTTTTGCTCACCGATCATTACCGCATCTGCTCCTGCTTTCGCAAGAGGTTCGATATCCGCCACCGCTCTTGGCGTTACTAACAATTCAGGTTTCTTCATACCTTGGTCACCCTCTCTTTTTACTAACAGCTACTCCATCACCAATTGGGAAAATCGTTGTATCATATCCTTCATGATTCATAAGCCACTCATTGTACGTCTTAATACGACGGATTAAACCACGTGTACGTCTGTTTTCAATTTTCTCTTTTGTCGTTACAAGACCGTGGTACATAACATTATCTGAAATAATTACTCCACCAGGATTTAATAACGGTTCATATAAGTCAAAAAAGCGACGATACTGTCCTTTTGCTGCATCAATAAAAATAACGTCAAATGTCCCGTGTTCTTTTACTTGTTCACCTGTCTCTAACGCATCACCGTAAATAACTGAAATACGATCTGTTACTGGGGAACGTTCTATATATTCAAGTGCTTTTTCATATCGCTCACGATTGCGCTCAACTGTCACAATACGTGAATTTGGAATAGCTTGCATCATACGAATACTAGAATAACCGATTGCTGTTCCAAGTTCTAAAATGCTTTTCGGTCCAATTAAACGTAAAAATTGCAGCATAAATTCCATTCCAAGTCGATCCATAATCGGCACATGATTTTCTGTTGCATATTCTTCCATTTCAAGAATTAATTTATCTTTCGGATCAATAAATGATAATAGGTACTCGTTAACTGCATCCTCCATAAATGGTCCTCCTTATTTACATGGAGAAGTGCCTCTATGACGTCTTTTCACACATAGAATGCAATAAAAATACAAGCCAGCTTTACCCTTAGCTTGTACGTCCCGTTTTGATATTAAAAACGATTCTTCTGCCAGTTTTTAACCCGATATATTTTACCACAAAAAAGAGGGATGTGCGACTTTTTTCGCTATCCCTCCCCATTTCACTGTTTTTTCGTAATGTATTTTTGCTTTAATGCATTATGCTCTTCTAATGTTTTCGCATAATACACTTCACCACTTGGTGCAGCTAAGAAATAATAATAATCTGTTTGCGCAGGTTCTAACGCAGCTTCCACTGAATGTTTACCAGAGTTTGCGATCGGCCCTACCGGCAATCCTTTTACAACATACGTATTATACGGTGAGTTGACCTTTAAATCTTCGTATAATACACGTTGTTTATGCTTTCCAAGTGCATATAATACCGTTGGATCCGTTTGAAGTGGCATACCTTTTGTTAAACGATTATAAAAGACACTAGAGATCTTTTGACGATCTGTAAAACCAGTTGCCTCTTCTTCAATAAGTGAAGATAATGTTAAAAGCTGATGAACATCCCAATTCTTCGCTTTCATTTTCGCCTCATTTTGAACAATGATTGCATTTGTTTTCTCAAGCATTGGAATTACAATTTCTTCTAACGTTGTATCTTTCTTATAAAACGAATACGTTGCAGGATATAAATAACCTTCTAATGGGTATTTAATATTACTATCAAAGATTTTATCCGTTAATAACTTCGGATACTTTTGCTGCATTTTTTGAATAAATGCTTTATCGTTTAATTGACGCGTAACATCATCTTTATTCCACTTTAGTTCTGTCGCAATCGTTTCTGCAATTTCAGTTACTTGCGCCCCTTCTTTAATCGTCACTTTATAAAGAGCTGGACGATGCACGTTGCCAGATGACATTTGTTCGATAACATCTTCAGCATTCATTGAAGGATTTAATAAATATGTACCTGCTTGTAAACTTTTCGATTTAGCCTTTGTATAAAAACTAAAAACTGTACCGTTTTTTACAGCGCCTTTTTCTTCTAAAATTTCTCCAATTTTACTTGTAGATGATCCTTTCGGAATTTCTACTTCAATCTCTTTTTTATTCCCGCTATCAACTGGTCCTAATGCGGATGAAATATACGCATAGACTGAACCACAAACTAAAAGCAGTGCAATAATCGAAAATAAAAAGATGCGTCTACGCTTCTTTTTCACTTGATTCTCTATCAAAACATTTCCTCCTTACTTAATTGTAGACCGTATGTACACCTTTCTATACAGCACGATGTAAAAACGCAACAAATTCACTTATCTTTTTTAATTGACACTTTATTTTTCTACAATCCGTCTCATTATACTACAAAGACTTACACAGTTTCGACAAAAAATCTTTCATTTTACATATAAATACAAAAAAAGATGGACTGTATGTCGTCCATCTTTTCAGTACTTATTATTCAGCTTCTTGCTCATCAGCTAGAGTGTTGAACATTTCTTGTACCATTTCCCACTCTTCTTCAGATTCGATTGGAAGTAAAGTTCCGCCCTCTTCTTCATTTTGCTCATAAGCCATTGCATCATAAATTTGGTCTCCATCTTCGTCTACTTCACCGATTGGAGAGAAGACTACGTATGATTTTTTGCCAAATTTTTCAGCGTCAAAAGTGAAAATAATTTCACATAAATGTTCGTTACCTTTTTCGTCTACAATTGTAATTTGATTTTCTTCCATTTTGGTCACCTCTTATTTACTATCTAAAAATCCTTGTAAGATTACGACTGCAGCCATCTTATCAATTACTTGCTTTCGCTTCTTACGGCTTACATCGGCTGAAATGAGTAGACGTTCCGCTGCCATTGTTGACAAACGCTCGTCCCACATTACAACGTCTAATTGTAACAGCTCTCGTAGGTTTTCTGCAAATTGTTGGCACGCTTCACCACGTGGGCCAATTGTACCATTCATATTTTTAGGTAAACCTACTACTATTTTGTCCACATTGTACTGCTTTACTAACTCAGAAATACGATCAAAACCAAAGTGACCTCGTTCTTCGTTAATCTTAATTGTTTCTAATCCTTGTGCTGTCCAGCCCATCTCGTCGCTAATTGCAACTCCGACTGTTTTTGTACCTACATCTAAACCTAATATCCGCATAAACTACTCCTCACGATGATGTTTCAAGTAAGACTTCACAAGCTCTTCAATTAACTCATCACGTTCAAGCTTGCGAATGATGCTACGTGCATCTTTATGGCGAGGTATGTATGCTGGGTCTCCACTTAATAAATAACCGACGATTTGGTTAATCGGATTATAGCCTTTTTCTTGAAGTGCATCATACACAGTTAAAAGTACATCATTTACATGGACACTCTGTTTTTCATCTTGAATGCTAAACTTCATTGTTTTATCAAAACCGTCCATTTCAAGCACCTCACTTATATAGTAAGTATAGGGAGAAGAACTTCTCCTCTCCCTACCATTGTACACTACTATCTCTTTATTTTGAAACAGATTTAACGTACTCTTGTACAAATGCTAAAGCTTCTTCGACTTGAGCTGGGTTTTTACCGCCTGCTTGTGCCATATCAGGACGGCCACCACCGCCACCGCCGCAACGAGAAGCTACTTCTTTCACAAGTTTACCAGCATGGTAACCTTGGCTAATTAAGTCTTTCGTTACACCTGCTAGGATGTTTACTTTATCGTCATTAACAGACGCTAATACAACAACTGCTGACTCTAATTTATTTTTCAGATCATCCATCATCGTACGTAAGTTGTTCATATCTGCAACATTTACTTTCGCTGCTAATACATTCACACCATCAACTGTCATTACAGAATCAGTTAAGTTTCCAGCTTCGATATTGCTTAATTTCGTAGCAAGAGATTCATTTTCTTTTTGCAGTTGTTTCACTTCAGCAAATAGACCATCAACTCTTGTTAAAATATCTTTCGGATTTGTTTTCATTTTTCCTGCTGCTTCTTTTAATAAACCTACTTGATCGTTCATTAATTCGTATGCAGACTTACCAGTTACTGCTTCAATACGACGAGTTCCTGCACCAATACCAGACTCAGCAACGATTTTGAAAATACCGATAGAAGCTGTATTATCAACGTGACAACCACCACAAAGCTCTAAGCTGTAATCGCCAACTTGTACAACGCGTACAACATCTCCGTATTTTTCACCGAATAATGCCATTGCGCCCATTTCTTTCGCTTCTTCGATTGCTTTTTGAGAAATCTCAACATCAATACTTTCCCAAATTTTTTCGTTTACCATACGCTCAATTTTTTCTAATTCGTCAGCTTGTACTTGACCGAAGTGAGAGAAGTCAAAACGTAGACGTTCAGAAGTTACAAGAGAACCTGCTTGGTTAACGTGTGTTCCAAGTACGTCTTTTAATGCTTGGTGTAGTAAGTGAGTTGCTGTATGATTTTTTACAACGCTACTACGGTTTTTCGTATCGATAATAGCTTTTACAGCCGCATCTTTCGTTAATGTACCTTCTTCAACAACAACTTTATGCAAGTTTTGGCCGTTTGGTGCTTTTTGTACGTCTTTTACAAGAACTTTCACACCATCTGCAAGAAGGTAACCACGGTCTGCAATTTGTCCACCACTCTCAGCATAGAATGGTGTTACATCAAGAATTAACTGTCCTTCTTCACCAGCTTGTAAGCTGTCTGTGTATTCGCCGTTTTTCACAAGTGCAACAACGTTACTTTCTGTTGCAACTGTACCGTAACCAACGAATTCGCTCGCTACTTTAATTTCTCCAAGGACACCACCTTGAACTTGCATAGAATCAACGTCTTGACGAGCAGCACGTGCACGCTCACGTTGTTTTTCCATTTCATTTTCAAAGCCTTCATGATCAACTGTCATGCCAGCTTCTTCTGCATATTCTTCTGTTAATTCAATTGGGAAACCGTATGTGTCATATAGACGGAACGCATCTACTCCAGAAATAACAGTTGTTTTTTCTTCTTTTGCTTTTGCAATTACTTCAGCTAAAATCGCTTCACCATCATGAAGTGTTTCATGGAAACGCTCTTCTTCGTTCTTCACAACTTTCGCAATGAAATCTTTCTTTTCAAGTACTTCTGGATAGAAGTCTTTCATTACTTCTCCAACAACCGGTACTAATTCAAACATAAATGGACGGTTGATGTTTAATTTCTTCGAATAACGAACAGCGCGGCGTAATAAACGACGTAATACATAACCACGGCCTTCGTTAGATGGAAGAGCACCGTCACCAACAGCGAATGTTACTGTACGGATATGGTCAGCAATTACTTTGAATGCCATATCTTTTTCTAAATCGCCATTACGATATTTTTCACCAGAAATTGTTTCTGTTGCACCAATCATCGGCATGAATAGGTCTGTATCAAAGTTCGTAGGTACATCTTGAACGATAGATGTCATACGCTCTAGACCCATCCCTGTATCAATGTTTTTCTTAGGAAGTGGTGTATATGAACCGTCTGGATTATGGTTAAATTGAGAGAATACAAGGTTCCATACTTCTAAGTAACGCTCGTTTTCTCCGCCTGGATATAATTCTGGGTCACTAAAGTCATTACCGTAAGCTTCTCCGCGGTCATAGAAAATCTCTGTATTCGGTCCACTTGGTCCTTCACCGATATCCCAGAAGTTTTCTTCTAAGCGAATAATACGCTCTTTTGGAACGCCCATTTTCTCATTCCAAATTGTGAATGCTTCTTCATCTTCTGGATGGATTGTAACTGATAGTAATTCTTTATCGAATCCGATCCATTTGTCGCTCGTTAAGAATTCCCAAGCCCATGTAATTGCTTCTTCTTTGAAGTAATCACCAATTGAGAAGTTTCCTAACATTTCAAAGAATGTATGGTGACGAGCTGTTTTCCCTACGTTTTCAATATCGTTTGTACGAATTGATTTTTGAGCATTTGTAATACGTGGATTTTGTGGGATTACACGTCCATCAAAATATTTTTTTAATGTAGCTACACCACTATTAATCCATAAAAGAGATGGATCTTCATGCGGAACTAGTGATGCACTAGGTTCTACTGCATGTCCTTTTTCTTGGAAAAAGTCTAAAAACATTTGACGAATTTGTGCGCCTGTTAGTTGTTTCATTGTATTTTCCTCCTTAAATATAAAAAACTCCCGTCCCTATAAAAGGGACGAGAGTTAACTCGCGATACCACCCTAATTATGAATTGATTACAATAACAATCAATTCATCACCTCATGGTGCCGTAACGTGGCAAGACGGCAGTGATTAGCTGCTCTCAGGATTAGCTTTCTGTTACCCTTCATTTAAAGCTTCTTTCAGCCATATGGAAGCTTCTCTCTATAAATGGACTGTAACGTACTTGTTCCGTCATTGATTTAATGTATTATATGACTAAATATAATAGAATTCTCTTAAGTTTGTCAATGTAGATAATCATTTATATTGTATTAATTGCTTATTAATCATAGGTATTCTACTATTCATTCTTAACAGCCTTTTCATATATTATGCGTTTATTAACAAATCGGAATCTCCTTATAAGAATGATTTATAAAAATTTCTAAATATTACTTTTTTTGCTACAATTAAATTATTGTTAATAAAATAAAGGAGCGATCACAATGACAACCTTACTTAGCAAAGCTAAAAACATATTAGCGACTGACGAAACGATATTATTTTACGCAGCATGTTCATTAGACATATTTATTTATCGTTCCGTCGCAAGGCCAGGATTGCTAATTTTAACGAACAAAAGACTATTCTTTTATGGGCCAGATGTAAGTAAGAATCCAATATTTGAAGAGTACTCTTTCGCAAAAATTTCTAATCTAAAAGAACAAAAGCGTCTTTTCAACAATCAAATTATATTTATGTATGATAACGAATGGAAAAAAATAAAACATATTCAAACAAATGATGTGAGCTCCCTCGTTCAAAAAATACACGAGCAACTTTCTAAATAAATATATGATTAGCCCTCTATTTCTTACATAGAGGGCTTCTATACTTACACATCTTCTTTTTTCAAGAGCGGTCTCACATGAACAATGACAGTGCGAATAACTGCTAAAACCGGAACCGATATTAGCAATCCTACAATCCCAGCTACCTCTCCCCCAACTAGTAAGGCAAGCATAATAATAACGGGATGCATACGAAGTGACTTACCAACGATGTAAGGCGATAAAATGTTACTCTCCACAAATTGCAAAATCGCAATCGTGATCCCCGCCTTAATAAGTAAACTCGTTGATACTGTTGCTGCAATCATTAACGTCGGGATCGCTCCTAAAATAGGACCGAAGTATGGGATTATATCCGTTACCCCAATAATAATGCCAAGCAATAATGGATATTTCATACCGATAAACCAAAAAGAAAGAGCTGATACTCCCCCTAATACTAAACAAACAAATAACTGTCCTCGAATATAGCTTCCAAGTGACTTATCAATTTCTTTCGCAAGCATTTGCCCCGTACCTCGCCATTTACTTGGGACTAGTTTCCAAAAGATATGATAAAACTCACCATAATCTTTTAATATGTAAAATACAATGAACGGTATTAAGAAAATAATGAGCAATGAATCGAGTACACCACGAGCTGTACTCATCACTTTATTTAAAAGCGCTTGAATCTTCGTTTCCACACCCACAAAAAGTTGTTTCACCTTTTCATGAATGAACGAAGGGAAATTCGCTGTTTGTTCTGTAACGCCATCCATCCACGAATCGTACATCTTTGTAAACTGGGGAAATTGTTCATTAATCTCTTGTAACTGTTTAATAACGACTGGTGTTCCTTTATAAATCCCATAACCAATTCCGCCAAAGAAAAGGATATAAATGAGCAAAATGGCAAGTGTACGGGGCATCCCTTCCTTATGAATTTTTTCAATTAAAGGGTGCAATAAATACGCAATAAAACACGCGATAAGAAACGGCGTGATTGCTACTTTAAATACAAAAATAATCGGTGCCCATAGCGGCTTAATTTTTAAAAAGACGAGCAGACAAAGAAAAACAAGTAACAATAATCCTAAACGATATATCCAAATGATTTTAAGATTCTTCACATGAAAAACCTCCTCCACCTTTATTTTGAAAATAAATGGGGTAGGTTATGTGCGAAACTTTTAAAATCTTTTCATACGGACCATACTGTTTTTTAAAGACGTACATATAAATAACATAACAAGGACAACCACCCCTGAGAATACAGCATGAATTAATATAATCAGGAGGGCTAATTATGGTTTTGTTTATGCTTGGATTATCAGCACTTTTTATGATTCTTGAATGGATTTGTATCGGGTTCGGTATTTGGAAGGGGTTCTTTATTCATTCCTCACGTAAAGAAAAAGCGAAGCAATTATGGCAGTATGGAATACTTGGCGTTGGCTGCTACGGTCTATCTTATCTTTTCTCAGAGATCGGACTTTTTTATTTGCATATGGGTGCATAAAAAAACTCCCTTGTCTACAAGGGAGTTTTTCAATTTATCGAAATGATTATAAGTAAGACTTAATCATCTTACGTGCTTTTTTCATATTGCGTTTTGAAAATACATCTTGTTTACGAGCATATTGATATGCTGCAGCTCCAACACCTAATGCGATTAATGAATTGCGTAGATTCAAAGTAAATCCCCCTTTTCGTTATCCGATCGTTCTTTCATTCTCATCAAATAAATCATCAAGAGAGCTTAATGAACCGTCTTCCTCAACTTGATGTGTATGGATTTTCCCCTTTGAAACCGATAATTCGATATAACAATTCCAGCAATAAAATTGGTTGACACCTATTTTTCCAATGTCTTTCCCTTTGCAATTTGGACAAATGAACATATGGCTTTCATCTCCTTACAGTCTCCCAGATTCTATTCGCCATTATGTCCAAACTGCATTCATTTATACATTACTGGAGCCTTTCAACGCTATGCGTTTGAAAGTTTCACTATATAATTTCACCTTGTTACATGAAATCATACGGTGAAATGTTTTCCACGTCCATTTCCTCGCCATTAACTGTGACCATCTGTACTTCTCCTTGTGATTCTTGCAAGCGACTAGCTAAAGTTGTTTGACGCATTGCATCATCAAGGCGATTTACACCAGATTGGAAAGCTGCTTCCTCCCCGCAAATAATAAGGAACTTCTTACTTCTTGTAATACCCGTGTAAATTAAATTACGACGTAACATACGGTTGTAACTTTTCACGATTGGCATAATAACAATCGGAAATTCACTACCTTGTGATTTATGAATGGAACAACAATATGCATGCGTAATTTGATTTAAATCGGGCTTCGTATACGTTACCTCAATTCCATCAAATGAAACGATAATCATATCTTGTTGCTCAACGTTTTCTTTTGCATAAAACACCGAAACAATTTCCCCAATATCACCATTAAACACTTGGCTCTCCGGCTGATTCACGAGTTGCAGTACTTTATCACCTCTTCGGTACACAACATCACCGTAAGCAATTTCTTTACTCTTTTCCCTCTTCGGATTAAATACTTGTTGCAGCGCTTCGTTTAATACATTAATACCAGCAGGCCCGCGGTACATCGGTGCTAATACTTGAACATCCCTTGCACTAAAGCCTTTTGTTTTAGCATTTTCGCAAACTTTTTTCACAACCTCAACAATTTGAGCCCCTGTACAGCTGATAAACGAACGATCTTTTTTGTTTTGCGCTAAATCTGGTGGTAGAGTTCCATTTTTTATCGCATGGGCAAGTTGAATCACTGATGAGCCTTCCGCTTGACGATAAATTTCAGTAAGCTTCACTGTCGGAACTGCGCCTGCATTTAATAAATCTTTTAATACTTGTCCAGGTCCTACAGATGGCAACTGATCTTCATCACCTACAACGATAACTTGAATATTCGTCGGCAACGACTTAAATAGCTGATTTGCAAGCCAAATATCAACCATTGAAAATTCATCGATAATAAGGAGCTTACCTTGGACAGGATCCGTTTCATTACGTTGGAAAGATCCTTCTGGCGTCCAACCAAGTAAACGGTGAATTGTGCAAGCTGGAAGTCCTGTCGATTCACTCATCCGCTTCGCTGCTCTTCCTGTTGGAGCTGTTAATAGTATTGGAAATGGATTATCATCACTGTATTCATTCGGATTTAACGATAATCCGTGAAGTGACGCATACATTTCAACAATCCCTTTAATAACTGTTGTTTTCCCTGTTCCTGGTCCACCTGTCAATAACATCATCGGTTTATGAAGTGCCGTTTGAATTGCTTCTTGCTGAAACGGTGCATATTGTACGTTCAGTTGTTCTTCAATTTCACCTAACGTTTTTAACACTTCCGCTTCTGGAAATGAAGGTGTTTCTTCTTGATTCATAAGCCTGCGAATAGACTTTACAACACCTTTTTCAGAGTAGAATAACGTCGCTAAATACACTCGTTCTTCTTCTATGATGACTTTCCCTTCACTTTGCATCGTTTCAATACAACCTATAATATCTTCCTCAGTCACTCTTCCTTCTTGATTGTTTAAAAGTGACATCGTTTCTCTTACAAGTTGATCTTTCCTCATATAAACATGACCAAGTTGTAATGAGACATTCTCTAATGTGTAAAAACATCCCGCTCGTACACGGTCGTCATGATTACCCGATATCCCTAACGCACGCCCTATATCATCCGCTCTTCCAAAACCAATCCCGTCCACTTCTTCAATAAGTTGATACGGATTATTACGAATCACTTCTAATGTCATCTCTTTATATTGCTGGTAAATCTTAATAGAAAGTTTCGTTCCAAAACCGTAGCCATTTAAAAAGCTCATTACTTTCTCTAATCCTTGATGTTCAACAATTGTCTCATATATTTCCTGAGCCTTTTGTTTATTAACAACACCATTTAACGCCTCAGGGTCATCCATAATTTTAGAAATAGCATGTTCTCCGAGATGGTCCACAATTTTTTCAGCTGTACGTTTTCCTATCCCTTTAAATAAATCACTCGCTAAATATTGCACCATACCTGCTTTTGTTTGCGGCAATTCTTTTTTAAATGTTTCAACCATATATTGTTTTCCATACTTTGGATGGTCCTTAAAATGACCTGTCAATGTAAACACTTCATCTTCATGCATGCGGGGAAAATGACCGTTTATCATTACTTTCTTTTCGTCATACGTTTCATTCGTTTCAATGACTTTCATACTGACAACGGAATAGAGGTTTTCTTCGTTGTGGAAAATGGTATGAAGAACTTGCGCTTTTATAAACTTTTTCTCTTCCTCAAACAAATCCATTGCATGTTGATTTCCCATCTTTCCTCTCCTTTCCGATATTTTCACTTTAATGAGCAGTACATCCCCCACCTTTTTAGATGAGGGATAACTACCCATTAAACTATATTTTTATCTTATTCAGCTTCTTGCTCTAATAAACGAACGCCATTACCCGCTAAAAAGTGATCTGGCTGAATTTCAGTTGCTTTCTTAAATAAAGCGAGAGCCTTCTCATTATTTTCCTCAAATACGTACGCAACACCTAAATTGTAATACGCATCTGCATGCTCTTCATCCATTTCTAATACCTTTTCAAAATAAGGTTTCGCCTCTTGAACATGTTCTAATCGCGCGAAGCAAAGTCCGCA
This sequence comes from Bacillus sp. PK3-067, assembly GCF_056738645.1. Lineage (NCBI taxonomy): Bacteria > Bacillati > Bacillota > Bacilli > Caryophanales > Bacillaceae > Bacillus > Bacillus sp. PK3-067. The sequence continues at coordinate 4,386,076 of NZ_CP096490.1, forward strand.
CTGGAATACAGCTTCTACATCGTTTTCATCTAATTCTGTTGCTCTTTGTAAGAATGGTAGTGCAAGACGATCATTTCCAAGCTGTACATGTGTGATACCTAACATAAATGTTACATCAGCTGATTGTAATCCAGCTTGCATTGCTTGTTCAAATACAGCTTTCGCCTCAGTAAATTGCTCTTGGCCATAATATACATTTCCTAAACCATAATAGGCAGCTGCAGATTTATCATCTAACTCTAGTGCGCGTTTATAAAATAAAATCGCTCGCTCGCTATCACCTAATACGTCTAATAAATTTGCAAAATTAATGTATCCAAGCGCATCTTTCGGATTTTCTTCGATTGCTTCTGTAAAATTTTTAGCTGCTTCTTCCCAGTTTCCTTCTTGCATATATTGAATACCTGTTTCAAGTTTGTTTGACATGTCCTTCACCTCTACAACAAATTATAACAAAGAATGTATTTTCCAAGCGAACGAAAATTCGCTTTATGTAAAAGAAACCTCTAACCGCTAATCGGCAGAGGCTTCTCGTTTATCCTAAATAATCCAATTTCTTACCACTACGGTATACTTCATCAATTGTAGCACCGCCTAAGCACTCATCTCCATCATAGAAAACGACTGCTTGTCCTGGTGTAATTGCACGAATTGGCTCATCACAAAGAATACGAACTGTATTTTCATCAACGATTTGAACCGTTACTTTATTGTCTTCTTGACGATAACGGAATTTCGCCGTGCACTTAAATTCGGTTTCTTTTTCTTTGTTACTTACCCATCCTACATTCGTAGCAATAACTTCATCACCATATAGAAGTTCGTTATGGAATCCTTGATCAACATATAAAATGTTTTCTTTTAGATTTTTCCCAACAGCAAACCATGGATCACCATTACCACCAATTCCAAGGCCATGACGTTGTCCAATTGTATAATACATTAAACCGTCATGCTTCCCTTTCACTTCACCAGATAATGTTTGCATTACACCTGGTTGTGCCGGTAAGTAGTTACTTAAGAAATCTTTAAAGTTACGCTCACCAATGAAGCAAATACCTGTACTATCTTTTTTCGCCGCTGTCGCTAAGCCAGCTTCTTTCGCCATTTCACGAATTTGCGGTTTCTTTAATTCACCTAACGGGAACATTGTTTTTGATAATTGCTCTTGGCTTAATTGATTTAAGAAATATGTTTGATCTTTATTGTCATCAACGCCGCGAAGCATTTTATATTCGCCGTCCATATAAGCAACGCGTGCATAATGGCCTGTTGCCACATAATCCGCACCAAGCGCAATTGCATGCTCTAAAAATGCTTTAAATTTAATTTCTTTATTACACATTACATCTGGGTTTGGTGTACGACCAGCTCGATACTCATCTAAGAAGTACGTAAATACTTTATCCCAGTATTGTTTTTCAAAGTTTACTGCATAATACGGAATACCAATTTGGTTACACACTTCAATTACATCATTGTAATCTTCTGTTGCTGTGCAGACACCATTCTCATCTGTATCATCCCAGTTTTTCATAAAAATTCCGATTACATCATAACCTTGCTCTTTTAATAAAAGTGCTGCTACAGATGAATCGACGCCACCGGACATTCCGATGACAACGCGTGTTTCGTGAGGTAGTTTGTTCATCATGTCACCTCCCATGCTAATTTTGTGTTAATCGCTTCACGATTTTCACTGTTTCGTACGCCGCTTTTTCAATTTGCTCTTTCGTATTTCCAAGTCCAAAACTAAAGCGTACGGATGAACGTATTTGATCGGAGTCTTTTCCAAACATCGCTACTAATACATGTGATGGATCAATCGAACCAGCTGTACAAGCAGAACCGCTTGATACTGCAATGCCAGCAAGGTCTAAGTTCACAAGAAATGGTTCAATGTTCATTCCTGTAAAACTTACATTAAGTACATGCGGTAAGCGATGTTCTAAGTTTCCGTTTACCTCGAAAGTAATGCCTTCATTTTTGAAGACAGATACCATTATATCTTTAAACTCTTCATATTGGGCATTTTTTTGCTCACGAGTTTTTTCAGCTATAAGAATTGCATGCTGAAGCCCAGCAATACTAGGCACATTTTCCGTACCAGCACGGCGTTTTCTTTCTTGCTCTCCGCCTATTAATAACGGTTCAAATTTCACATTTGCACCAGCGTATAAGAACCCTACACCTTTTGGCCCATTAATTTTATGAGCTGAAATTGATAATAAATCAATTCCAAACTCTTTCACATTAATTTCTACTAAACCGTAAGCTTGTACCGCATCTGTATGGAAATAAGCTTGATGATCTTTTAGCAACTTTCCTATTTCCACAATTGGTTGCATTGTCCCTACTTCATTATTCCCAAACATAACAGATACAAGAATCGTCTCTTCTGTTAATGCCTTTTGTATGTCAGAAACTTGAATAAGCCCTGTTTCATCGACAGGTAAATATGTCACTTCAAACCCTTCACGCTCTAACAATTCGCACGTATGCAAAATCGCATGATGTTCAATTTGCGTCGTTATTATGTGGTTACCTTTATGACGGTTCGCACGTGCTACACCGATAAGCGCTAAATTATCAGCTTCTGTACCACCGCTCGTAAATATAATTTCATTCGGATTCGCATGAATGCTGCGTGCACACACTCGTCTCGCCTCATCTACTGCATGGCGAGTTTGACGTCCATAAAAGTGAATACTAGACGGGTTCCCGAATATTTCTGTCATATATGGAATCATCTTTTCGACCACTTCTGGGTGAGTCGGAGATGTCGCAGCATGATCTAAGTAAATGCGTTCCATTAAATCTCCTTCTTTCCAAATCGTTTCACAAGGAATTAAATGTAAAACATATAGCCCCCGTGATTTTCTTCCTCATAACGTACTAAATCTTCTAACGTTGTACTATCTAACACTTCTTGCACCGCATCACGAACACGCATCCATAACTGGCGCTGTGCTGGCTCTTCTTCTTCTATCATTTCTACAACACTAATCGGTCCCTCTAATACACGGATTACATCCCCAGCTGTAATGTTAGCCGGTTGATCAGATAATACATATCCGCCGTATGCCCCGCGCGTACTTTTTACAAGACGAGCGTTACGAAGTGGTGAAATTAATTGCTCTAAGTAATGCTCGGATAAGTCATGCGCCTGCGCAATTGATTTTAATGAAATCGGACCTTCACCAAACTTTTTTGCAAGATCAATCATAATTGTTAAGCCATAGCGGCCTTTTGTTGAAATCTTCATCTATTTTGCACCTCTTTTCAAATTTTCACTTCTATTGGTTATATCTTATTTATAAAAAGAACACAATTTAAAATCCTATGAAATTATAGCATAATATAGTATTATAAGAAATTTCAACTTGTGTATCAAAATGATAACATAAAATCACATTGAAAAACTCGGAAATTATTACAATTGAAAGAAAAATGAAAATATTAACCTTCATTTTTCCCATAAAACAGCATCCTATTTCAAATTCCGTAGAAAAAAATGATACGATAGAACGAGATTATATATTAAGGGAGACGGTCCAAATGAAACAACCACTCGCACATCGAATGCGCCCTACAAATATTCAAGAAATTATTGGGCAACAACATTTAGTTGGTGAAGGAAAGATTTTATGGCGAATGGTCCAAGCCAATCATTTTCAATCTATGATTTTATACGGTCCTCCAGGTACAGGAAAAACATCCATTGCCAGTGCAATTGCAGGAAGTACCGGTACCCCGTTTCGTCTATTGAACGCTGTTACTCACAATAAAAAAGATATGGAAGTTGTCGTACAAGAAGCGAAGATGCATCGACACCTCGTTTTAATTTTAGATGAAGTTCACCGTCTAGATAAAGCAAAGCAAGACTTTCTATTACCTCACTTAGAAAGCGGACTTCTTACTTTAATTGGTGCTACGACAAGTAATCCATTCCATGCAATAAACTCCGCTATTCGAAGCAGGTGTCAAATTTTCGAATTACACGCACTAACAGAAGAAGATATTTTAATTGGGTTAAAAAGAGCTTTAGAAGATAAAGAAAAAGGGCTTGGAGAATATGCAGTAACGGTAACAGATGAAGCACTACATCACTTTGCAAACGCCTCTGGTGGTGATATGCGTTCCGCTTATAACGCACTTGAGCTTGCTGTATTATCTAGCTTTACTACAGACGATCAAGCGGCTGAAATCACACTCGAGATTGCAGAAGAATGCTTACAAAAGAAGAGCTTCGTCCACGACAAAGGCGGCGATGCTCATTATGATGTATTATCAGCATTTCAAAAATCAGTGCGCGGAAGTGATGTAAATGCAGCACTCCATTATTTAGCACGCCTTATTGAAGCAGGTGATTTACAAAGCATTGGCAGACGCCTTCTTATTATGGCTTATGAAGATATTGGACTTGCTAGCCCACAAGCTGGACCACGTACACTAGCTGCAATTGAATCAGCTGAACGAGTTGGATTCCCAGAAGCACGCATCCCACTTGCAAATGCCGTTATCGAGCTATGCTTATCACCAAAATCAAATTCAGCTTATAAAGCACTTGATGCTGCATTACACGATTTACGCAACGGTCAAACAGGTGACATTCCAAGCCATTTAAAAGATAGTCATTACAAAGGCGCAGAATCACTTGGAAGAGGCATTGGATATTTATATCCGCACGACCATCCAAACGGCTGGGTAAGGCAACAATACTTACCTGATAAAATAAAAAGCAAGCAATATTATAAACCGAAAACGACAGGAAAATTTGAGCAAGCACTTTCTACTGTTTATGAAAGATTACAAACTTCGAATAAAACGAAAAATAAAGGGTAACATAAACGAAAACGTCACCATTATGGAGGCTTCGCTTATGAAAACACGTCAAGATGCATGGACAAAAGAAGATGATCTCCTTTTAGCAGAAACTGTTTTACGACATATTCGCAGCGGAAGTACACAAATAAAAGCATTTGATGAAGTTGGCGATGCGTTGAACCGGACTTCAGCAGCTTGCGGCTTTAGATGGAATGCTGAAGTAAGACCGAATTACGAAGATGCGGTGCAGCTTGCAAAAAAACAACGTAAAGAATTAAAACGTTCTGAAGCTAATATAGAAAAAAATCGGTTCACGAAAACGAAACAACTCGTAATTGACGCCGATTTTTCAGAAGATATTACGCCAAGTAAACAAGATCTTACAATGCAAAATGTCATTTCATTTTTACAAAATTTAGAACATAACAATCCTTCACTTGCAAAGTTGCAAACTGAAAATGATGTATTACAAGCTCAACTCACCTCTCTGCAAAAAACGAATCATGAACTTGAAACGAAATTAGCGGTACTCACAAAAAAACAACAAGCAATCGAAGAAGATTACGCGATGCTTGTTCGAATTATGGATCGTGCTCGAAAACTTGTTTCAGTCGAAGAGCAAGAAGAGCAAATTGCCCCGATTTTCAAAACCGATCAAAATGGGAATTTAGATATTATTTATTCTGCAGAGAATTAAAAACAGGGATGTCACTTTTTTAACTGAGTGACATCCCTGTTTGTTTTCGGTGAACCATATATAGATATCGGTAAATGAAATTATACTAACGGTTTTTCGAATATATCTATCACAACTTGCAATATATCAACGATTTTTCGAATATATCTATCACAACTTGCAATATATCAACGATTTTTCAAATATATCTATCACAACTTGCAATATATCAACGATTCAATAAAGGATATCGATTTAACGACAAAGATTGACAATAACATTCCTCCTTGTCATACAAGGAAACTCCTAAAACGGATTGGATATTTTTTACTAAAATGTTATTATAAACATATACCTTTAAAGGGAGATGGTTGCTATTTCATTAATAATCTTCAAAATAACTCTTGGCCTTCTCGTCCTAACTTTAGCTCTTTTCACCATTAACAGTCTAAAAAAGACATCCGCCTATAAATCAGATAAATATGATTATTGCTTACTAACCTTACTTACATTTGAACTAGTAGTGATGCAAATATTCACATTTCTTTAATACATATAAAAAAGCATATATCCAAAATGGATATATGCTTTTCTTTTATTCTTGCCCTACACGTTTCACTTCTACGTTTTTAATGCGTTCACGTACAACGTGACTTGCCATAATTAAGCCTGCCACAGATGGTACGAATGCATTTGATGAAGGCGGTAATTTCGCCTTACGAATTTTTGCATTCTCGTCTGGTACAATTTCTTTACGTACTTCTTCACGAATTACGATTGGGTTTTCGTCAGAGAAGACAACTTTTACACCTTTTTTAATACCCTCTTTACGAAGCTTCGTACGAATGACTTTCGCAATTGGATCTGTATGTGTTTTAGAGATGTCCGCAATACGGAAACGAGTTGGGTCCATTTTATTCGCTGCACCCATACTTGAGATAATTTTAATTTTACGACGTAAACATTGTTTAATTAAATGAATTTTGAACGTAATCGTATCAGATGCATCCACTACAAAGTCTAAACCGTACTTAAAGAACTCTTCATATGTTTCATCTGTATAAAACATTTCTAGTCCAATTACTTCACACTCTGGGTTAATGTCCGCGATACGCTCTTTCATTAATTCTACTTTTGAACGTCCTACAGTAGATACTAAAGCGTGAATTTGACGGTTTACGTTTGTAATATCTACAACGTCTTTATCAACTAATACGAGACGTCCTACGCCAGAACGTGCTAACGCTTCAGCTGCAAAAGAACCTACACCGCCAATTCCTAAAATACCGACTGTACTATTTTTTAATATTTCAAGTCCTTCTTTACCGAAGGCTAATTCATTACGTGAAAATTGATGTAACATTCAGCTCTACACTCCTATTACAAAAATGGTCTACCATGTATTCTAGCGTTTTTCCGACTATTTGTATAGAAAAAGTTATAGAATTCCTAAAAATACATATTTCGAGAATGAAAACATAGACCAGAATTTTATTTCTTCCTAAATACACGTTTAAAAAAGAGGATTTAGAGAACCGAGCAGATCGAGGCGCTGAAGCCAGGAGGAGCGCAGTGTAGAAACACTACTCGAGCACCGGACTGGCGAAGCAACGATGAGATGCGACAGTTATCTGAACCAGACTTTTTAAACTTCCTTTCAATACAGGTTTAAAAAGGAGGATTTAGAGAACCGAGCAGATCGAGGCGCTGAAGCCAGGAGGAGCGCAGTGTAGAAACACTACTCGAGCACCGGACTGGCGAAGCAACGATGAGATGCGACAGTTATCTAAACCGGACTTTTTAAACAACCTCTCAAAAAAAGTCTAGACGGTTATAGTATAACCATCTAGACCCTATTCTTACTTCTCTTCTTTCAAGCTTAATTTTAAGTTCAGTTCTTCAAGCTGCGCTTCTGCAACTGGGCTTGGAGCTTCTGTTAATAAGCAGCTTGCGCTTGCTGTTTTCGGGAATGCAATTGTATCACGAAGGTTCGTACGGCCTGCAAGTAACATAACAAGACGATCTAAACCTAATGCGATTCCGCCGTGTGGTGGTGTACCGTATTCGAATGCTTCTAATAAGAATCCGAATTGCTCTTGCGCTTCTTCTTGTGAGAATCCAAGTGCTTTGAACATTTTTTCTTGTACGTCACGCTCGTAAATACGAAGTGATCCACCACCAAGCTCATAACCGTTTAATACAAGGTCATATGCTTGTGCACGTGCTTTTTCTGGTGCTGTTTCTAGTAACTCAACGTCTTCACGGAATGGCATTGTGAATGGGTGGTGAGCTGCGAAGTAACGATCTGCATCTTCATCGTACTCAAGTAGTGGCCAATCAGTTACCCATAGGAAGTTAAATTTACTTTCATCAATTAACTCAAGCTCTTTACCTAGACGTAAACGAAGTGCGCCTAAGCTATCTGCAACAACGCTCTTCTTATCTGCTACGAATAGTAATAAGTCGCCAGCAGTAGCTTCTAATGTGCTCATTAACACATTTGCATCTTCTTCACCGAAGAATTTCGCAATCGGTCCTTTTAGGCCGTCTTCTTCAACTTTAAGCCAAGCTAGACCTTTTGCACCGTATACTTTCACGAATTCAGTTAATGCATCGATGTCTTTACGAGAATATTTACTTGCAGCACCTTTTGCATTAATTGCTTTTACTTGTCCGCCGCTTTCTACAGCACTTGTAAACACTTTAAAGCCACAATCTGCTGCAAACTCAGATAAGTCTGTTAGTTCCATTTCAAAGCGTGTATCTGGCTTATCAGAACCGTAGCGAGCCATTGCATCAGCATATTTCATACGAGGGAATGGTGCACTCACTTCTACACCTTTTGCATCCTTCATAACTTTCGTCATCATACGCTCCATCATATCTAAAATTTCATCTTGTGTTAAGAATGAAGCTTCGATATCGATTTGCGTGAATTCTGGTTGACGATCCGCACGTAAATCTTCATCACGGAAACAACGTGCTACTTGATAGTAACGCTCAAATCCGCCGACCATAAGAAGCTGTTTAAATAACTGTGGTGACTGTGGTAATGCATAGAATTCACCATCATGTACACGACTTGGCACTAAATAGTCACGAGCTCCTTCTGGCGTGCTTTTCGTTAAAATTGGTGTTTCTACTTCTAAGAACTCTTCTGTATCTAAGAAGTTACGAATTGTTTTTGTTACATCGTGACGCATTTTGAATGTGTTGAACATTACAGGACGACGTAAGTCTAAATAACGATATTTTAAACGCACATCTTCTGATGCATCTGTATCATCAGCAATGATAATTGGCGTTGTTTTCGCTGCATTTAGTACATTTACTTTTGTTGCTTGTACTTCAATACGACCAGTTGCCATATTGTCATTAATTGCGCCTTCACCACGTTCAACAACTGTACCTTCTACGTGTAATACGTATTCGCTACGAATTGTTTCTGCTACTTCTAACGCTTCTTTTGATGTTTCTGGGTTAAATACAACTTGTACGATACCTGTACGGTCACGTAAATCGATAAAGATTAATCCACCTAAGTCACGGCGTTTTTGTACCCAACCTTTTAATTGAACTGTTTGTCCAACAGCTTCTACTGTTACTTTTCCACATGCATGTGTTCTTTCAGCCACTGTAAGTTCCCCCTATATTAATTTCTCTGCTACGTATGAAGCAAATACATCTAACGCTACTTCTTCTTGTTCACCTGTTGCCATATCTTTTAAGTTAATGATGCCTTTATCTAGCTCATCTTCTCCTAATACAGCTACAAATTTCGCCTTTAGACGATCTGCTGATTTAAATTGTGCTTTCATTTTGCGATCTAAATAATCTTTTTCAACTGACAATCCAGCTTTACGAAGATCGAACGCAACTTTTGCAGCATGGTCTTTCGCTTTTTCGCCAAGCGCTACAACGTAACAATCAATGCTATGTTCAAGTGGTAATTCAATGTTTTCAGCTTTTAGCGCCATAATTAAACGTTCAATACTCATTGCAAAACCGATACCTGGCATTTCTGGTCCACCGATTTCTTGTACAAGTCCGTTATAACGGCCACCACCGCTTAATGTAGTGATCGCACCGAAACCTTCTGCCTCACTCATAATTTCAAAAACAGTGTGTTGATAGTAGTCTAAACCACGCACTAAGTTCGGATCTTTTTCAAATGGAACATCCATCATCGTTAATAGTTCTTGAACTTTGTCATAGTATACTGCTGAATCTTCGTTTAAGTATTCTGTAATAGATGGTGCTGTTCCCATTAATTCATGGTTACGGTCTTTCTTACAGTCTAAAATTCGAAGTGGGTTCTTTTCTAAGCGAGATTGACAGTCAGAACAGAATTCGCCGATACGTGGCTCAAAGTGTGCGATTAATGCATCACGGTGTGCTTGACGGCTCGCTGCGTCACCTAAACTGTTTAATACAACTTTAATATTTTTTAAGCCCATGCCGCGGTAAAATTCAACAGCAAGTGCAATTACTTCTGCATCAATTGCAGGGTCATTACTGCCGATTGCTTCGATACCGAATTGTACGAATTGACGATAGCGACCTGCTTGTGGTCTTTCATAACGGAACATTTGACCGATATAGTATAATTTCGTTGGTTGTGTCGCATCACCAAACATTTTATTTTCAACGTAAGAACGTACAACAGGTGCAGTACCTTCTGGACGTAATGTTAAGCTACGCTCTCCACGATCTTGGAATGAGTACATTTCTTTTTGTACGATATCTGTCGTATCACCAACACCGCGTAAAAATAGCTCAGTGTGTTCAAAAATTGGTGTACGAATTTCTTTATAATTGTAACGACGGCAAATTTCGCGTGCTTGCCCTTCGATATACTGCCATAACTCAACAGTGCCTGGAAGAATATCTTGCGTTCCGCGTGGGATTTGAATAGACATATTCAGTTCCTCCTCAAATTGTTTTAATCTTAATAAAAATAAAAAAACTCCCGCCTCTACTGTTTAAACAGTAGGGACGAGAGTATTATACCCGTGGTGCCACCCTAATTGAAGCACGTATGCTTCCACTTTTTTAATAACGCTTAAATATGCGTTCATCCCTACTAAGCATATATGCCGTTCAAGTTGAAACCTCTAGAGTGTCATTCAATCAGTCATCATGCAGAAATGTTTTCAGCCTAAGACATTCCTTCTCTTTCCATGTGTGTCTCATTTACTCTTCTCTATCAACGGTTATATTCATATGTAAATATAAAATTACTATACGTTTGTTAAGTAGGATTGTCAAGTGCTCTAAGAACGTTCAATCTGCTTCTTTAAACGCTTTACATCTTGAAGAGAAATCCCAAACCCCGAAGCAAGCTCCATTGAAGTATTGTTTTGCTCTTTTGAAATAAAATCATGAAAATTCACGTTAAACAGTTGATTTGCACCATTTGTAACAGAATGCCCTTTTTCATTCATACGCATACGTATATCCCTCACATTCAATATGGATGTTTTACTTTTTATTGTTCCATATTGATGAGAGAGTTATACATAACCGAAACTGCTATTGATTCCAAATAAATGAACAAAACATACAACAATGTATAAAAAAGAGAGGATTATATAACCCTCTCTTTTTTATGAACACTATTTACTTTCTACAATTAAGGTCACCGGACCATCATTGATTAAAGAAACGTCCATCATTGCTCCAAACTTCCCTGTTTCCACATGTAATCCTTGTTTACGAACTTCTTCATTAAAGAAATCGTATAAACGCTCTGCATAATCAGGTTTCGCAGCATCCATAAAGTTTGGACGTCTGCCCTTGCGGCAATCTCCGTATAATGTGAATTGCGAAATAGATAGAACTTGTCCTTCTACATCAAGTACAGAATGATTCATCTTTCCGCTCTCATCTTCAAAAATACGTAAGTTTGCAATTTTTTCCGCAATGTAAGTTGCATCTTTTTCTGTATCTTCGTGCGTAATGCCAACTAGTAATGTTAAACCGAACGGAATTTGTCCTACGATCTCACCGTCTACTGTGACAGACGCTTTCTTTGATCGTTGTAAAACAACTCTCATCTTTCTACACTCCCTATTAATGCATCATGCGTCGTACTGCATAAATTTCTGGAACGCGTTTAATGCGTTCTACTACTTTTTTCAAGTGTTGTAAGTTACGAATCGAGATTGACATATTAATTGTTGCCATCTTATTACGGTCACTTCTACCAGAAACAGCTGAAATGTATGTTTTCGTCTCTGTAACAGCTTGCAGTACTTCATTTAATAAACCGCGGCGATCGTAACCTGAAATTTCAATATCAACGTTATACTCAATTTCTTTTTCAGGGCTACCTTCCCACTCTACCTCTAATAATCGTTCTACAGCTTCTTCTGTATGAACATTTACACAATCACGGCGGTGAATTGATACACCTCGGCCTTTCGTAATATACCCAACGATATCATCGCCCGGAACTGGGTTACAGCATTTCGATAAACGGATTAATAAATTATCAGCACCGCTTACCTTTACACCAGAATCCCATTTTCGAATTTTCATCGGTTTACGGACTTCTTTAACTTCAACAATTTCTTCTTCTTCGCGTTGTTTGCGGAACTTGTCCGTTAGTCGCGTAACAATTTGCGAAGCTGTAATTCCGCTATATCCAACTGCTGCAAACATATCTTCTTCATTTGCAAAGTTAAATTTCTCAGCGACGCGTTTTAAGTTATCCGGCGCCAATACTTCTTTCATCTCATACTCTAGACCACGTACTTCCTTTTCAACAAGTTCACGGCCTTTTTCAATATTTTCGTCTCTACGTTGTTTCTTAAAGAATTGACGAATTTTATTTTTCGCATGAGATGTTTGAGCAAGTTTTACCCAATCCTGGCTTGGGCCATATGAATGTTTCGACGTTAAAATTTCAATGATGTCGCCTGTTTTTAATTTATAATCCAGCGTCACCATTTTCCCGTTTACTTTTGCACCAATTGTTTTATTCCCAATTTCCGAATGGACACGATACGCGAAATCAATTGGAACAGATCCAAGTGGTAATTCCATTACATCGCCTTTCGGTGTAAAGACGAATACCATGTCAGAGAATAAATCAATTTTTAATGACTCCATAAATTCTTCTGCATTAGAAGCTTCATTTTGCCATTCTAATATTTGACGGAACCATGTGAGTTTCTTCTCTAATGTACCTGTTGTTTCTGCTGTTTTTCCTTCTTTGTATGCCCAGTGTGCCGCGATCCCAAATTCTGCAATTTCGTGCATTTCTTTCGTACGAATTTGCACTTCAAGTGGATCACCTTTCGGTCCAATTACAGTCGTATGAAGAGATTGATATAGATTTGCTTTTGGCATTGCAATATAATCTTTAAAACGACCTGGCATCGGCTTCCAGCACGTATGAATAATTCCAAGCACCGCATAACAATCTTTAATACTATTTACAACGACACGTACAGCTAATAAATCGTAAATTTCATTGAACTGCTTATTTTGCAGTGCCATTTTACGATAAATACTGTAAATATGTTTCGGTCTTCCAGAAATCTCAGGTTGAATTGCAACTTCTTTTAATTTCTCACGAATACCAGTCATTACTTCGTCTAAATATTCTTCACGTTCTGCACGTTTACGCTTCATTAAATTTACAATACGATAATATTGTTGTGGATTTAAATAGCGAAGTGACGTATCCTCTAGCTCCCATTTAATAGTACTAATTCCGAGTCTATGTGCCAAAGGTGCAAAGATTTCTAACGTTTCATTCGCTATGCGACGCTGCTTCTCTTGAGGCAAATGTTTCAATGTACGCATGTTATGAAGACGATCAGCTAGTTTAATTAAAATAACTCGAATATCTTGAGCCATTGCAATAAACATTTTGCGATGGTTTTCTGCTTGTTGTTGTTCGTGAGATTTATATTTGATCTTCCCAAGCTTTGTAACGCCATCAACAAGCATAGCAATTTCTTTGTTAAATTCCCGTTCAATATCTTCTAATGTAATCTCTGTATCTTCCACTACATCATGTAAGAAACCTGCTGATACCGTAGCTGGATCCATGTGTAAATCAACTAAAATACCTGCAACTTGAATCGGATGAATAATATACGGTTCACCCGATTTTCTATATTGTTCGCTATGCGCATCACGTGCATATTCATAGGCACGTGCCACTAGCTCAATATCTTCATCCGCTAAATATTGACTTGCTTTCTCGAGTACCTGTTCAGCTGTTAGTACCTGCTCATTTGCCATCGAATCACCTTTTATTGAAAATTGACTTTATCTTTATTTAATAGAATAAATTATATTCTATCATTATAACCCAATGATTGTGAATTGTGAAAAGGAAAAGATTTTACTGACATTTCACCATAATTTTTTGTTCAATTATACAAAAGTACCCGCTCCTCTCCAAGAGATTCACGGGTACTTTTTATCACCGTAGTTTTACCTATATAGTGATTAGTATTTTTCTAATACTAATACATCGTAACCATCTAACATTTTACGACCATCTAAGTAAGTAAGTTCTACTAAGAATGCAATTCCTGCTACAACTCCGCCTAGCTCTTCAACTAACTTAATTGTCGCTTCGATTGTTCCACCTGTAGCTAATAGATCATCTGTAATTAATACGCGTTGACCTGGCTTAATTGCATCTTTATGGATTGTTAAAACGTCTTTACCATATTCTTTACCGTAGTCAACTGTAATTACTTCACGTGGTAATTTTCCTAATTTACGAACTGGCGCAAATCCTACTTCTAACGCATAAGAAACTGGGCAACCGATAATGAAACCACGAGCTTCTGGTCCTACTACAACATCGATATCTCTTTCTTTTGCGTACTCAACGATTGCGTCTGTTGCTGCTTTGTATGCTTTACCGTCATTCATTAAAGGTGTAATGTCTTTAAACACAATACCTTCTTTCGGATAATCCGGTACAATTGCGATATGTTGCTTGAAATCCATATTTCTGAATCCTCCTCAGATCTAAAAGGTTTGTAAATACAAATCCTTTACCCTAACTGTTCTACTTCTTTATGATTACGAATCGTTTCAAACCATGTATATAGTTGCTGATATGTGCTATAAACCAATTCTTTTTCTAATTGTAAGTGGTTCATTTTCTCACGATATGTGTTCGATTCAATTAAATCACGCTTTTGTTTTTTGTCTGCCATAAAAATGACGCCATCTTTTATTGTAACAAATTCTAACTCAAAAAACACCTGTGTCATGAAATTTACTGTATCTTTTGACCAACCTTTATGACGACATAGTTGTTCTCCATATTGTCTTAAAGAAAATGGTGTTTTTTTGCTTAAGAAAGAATAGTACCATTTAAAGTGTTCTCTCGTCGGAACTGTACTAAATAAGTGGTTATTCTCTTGATAAAATAGCGTATAAATTCGCGCTGGGAATCCTACCTTAAATAGCTCACGTAATTCATCTGTTCCTTTTGGTAAATCAAGTAACACGATATATTGATCATCTAAATGCGTTACTTCTGAAGCATGCATGAGCTTTTCTTTATAGCTCTCTAAAGAAAATTTATTCAATACCTCTTCAGAAAAATACACCATTGTTATTTTTTCTTTCGGAAGTTCTGCTAAATTTGCTTCTGCATTACGCATACTACGCCAATCAAATAATTGCCACGCCTCTACAGCAATATCTTGTACCATTAGTTGTGGCTTCTTAAAGTTATTCCATTCATTAATAGACGCTTCTCCTATTACAGATACTTTTGCAACTGGAGAGATTTCTTTCGCATATGCACCAAAGCCAAATCCAATTGTATCCAGTGTTGCTTGTCCATCACGAAGAGCCATTTTTAAATGAGAGCCATCTGATCCGATTGCGCGAATGCTTTCTAACTCTGCATCTTTTACTGCAATACGTGGTTTCGGATTTCCAACACCAAACGGGGCTAGTTTTTGCATATCTTCAATTGCCGCTAGCGTTACATCCTCTACTTTACAAAAAACATCAACTGCTGTAATTGGAATAAAATCTTCTTCTGTTAAAATTGCATCTGCTTGTTCATTTAAGCGGCGACGTAATTCATCTACATCATTCATATGTAGCGTCATTCCCGCTGCCATCGGATGCCCTCCGAAGTGTGGTAATAACTCTCTACAATCTGATAAATTTGCAAACAAATCAAATCCTGCAATACTACGTGCTGAGCCTTTTGCTGTTTCTTTTATAGGATCAATGCTTAATACAATCGTCGGACGATAAAAACGTTCAACTAATTTCGAAGCAACAATTCCAATTACCCCTGGGTTCCAGCCTTCTTTCGCAAGTACTAATACTTTATTTTCTTCTGGTGGGAAGTTATTTTCCACTTCAGCGATAGCCTCTTCTGTAATTTGCTTTACAATATCTTTTCGCAGTTTGTTCAGCTCATCAATTTCTTCAGCTAGCTCTTTCGCTTCCTCTGGATCATCTGATAATAAAAGGTGTACAGCCGGCGCAGCATCTTCTAAACGCCCAACCGCATTAATACGAGGTGCAATTGAGAAACCAATACTCTCTTCGGTAATTTCACTTTGCGAAACGTTAGCAACTTTAAACAATGCCTTCAAACCAATATTTCTCGTCATACGCATATGTTTTAAACCGCGTTTCACTAGCAACCTATTTTCACCATGAAGTGATACTAAATCGGCTACTGTACCAATTACTGCGATCTCTAATAAATGTTCTGGTACACGGCCTAATAGTGCATGCGCAACTTTAAACGCAACACCTACACCAGCTAAATAGTGAAACGGATATACACCGCCATCTAATTTCGGATGTATAATCGCAAGTGCTTCTGGCAATTCTGGCGGTGGCTCATGGTGATCTGTAATAATTAGATCTATTCCAAGCTCTTTCGCTACATTCGCTTCATGTACCGCTGCAATACCAGTATCGACAGTAATAATTAGCGAGAACCCTGCGCTATGCGCCCAACGAAATGCTTCTTCGTTCGGTCCATACCCTTCTGTAAAACGATTTGGAATGTAAAATTCTACTTCTGCACCTAATTCTTGAAGAGCAAGATATAAAACTGTCGTACTACTTACTCCGTCCGCATCGTAATCACCAAATATTAATATTTGCTCTCCATTTTGAATCGCCTTATTTACACGTTCTACCGTTCTATCCATTCCTTCTAATAAAAATGGATCATGAAATTCTTGATTTTCTGTATTTAAAAAATCTAAAATCTTATCTTCTGTATCGAGTCCTCTACCGAGGAATAACGAAACGACAAGTGGCGATAACTTTAATTTACTTGCTAATTCACTCACTCGCTCGTCATTATATTCTTTTTCTTTCCAACGCGTCTTCGGTTGTAACACGAAATCACCCCTTAACCTGTTCATTATACAAGACAGATTAAGGGGTGACAATATAATGCAAACTACGATGCAATATCTATATACTAAAATGTTAATGATGTTTAATTTGGAGAATACGGATTTATATGTACGAATACATTTTGTACATTATCTTGTTTCATAAGTATTTCTTTCACATGTTTTCCAATACGGTGTCCTTCTTCTACAGTAATGTATGGATCTACGGACACTTTAATATCGACAATAACATAATGACCATGCTCCCGTGCATATAAAGAACCAATTTTTTTCACACCATCTACTTGAAGAACTGCTTCTCTAAGCGGAATAACATCCTCCTCATGAAGAACATGGTCAAGCGTTGCATGAATTGCTTCCGCTCCAATGCTCCATGCCATTTTTACAACAAGAAGTGAAACAACTAATCCCGCAATTGGATCAGCGTATACAAGCCAGTCTATACCAAGCTTACCACCTATTATAGCTGCACAAATACCGATTAAAGCTGCAATTGAAGAAAATACATCCGAACGGTGCTCATATGCATTTGCAATAATTGCATCACTGTTTACTCTTTTCCCTAATCGGAATTTATATTGAAACATTCCTTCTTTCACGACGATTGAAAGAACAACAGCAAATATCGTAATTCCTTTCGGCGGTTCTAGTTCTTGCGAAAAAGCTTTTATAGACGAAATCGCGATTTCAAGTCCCACAATAAATAATAATACCGCAACAATAATCGCTGAAATCGATTCCGCTTTACCATGACCATACGGATGATCCTCATCAGGTGGCTGCTTTGCCGCTCGCAATCCAAAAAGTACAGCTAGCGAACCTATTACATCTGATGCAGAATGCACGGCATCCGCTAATAGCGCTTTACTGTTCCCAATATAACCAATTACCGCCTTTACAATCGCTAATATAATATTACCAACGATCCCGACAATAGCACCAAACTCGGCCTGTTTAAAACGTTCATCTTTTTCCATAATTAAAATCCCTTCTTTTCTTAACCTATCTTTTTATTTTAACAAAAACAGCGATAACACCACCACTTTCTTCCATCTTCTTTCTGTTAAAAAGTTGCTATCTTATTGTATCCACAAACGAAAAAAGAGATGCCTCATAAAGAGACATCATCTTTTCTATACTTGCGGTTCAGATTCTACTTTCTCAACCTTCTTCTTGTTTCTTCCCTTTTTCAAACGACGGTTTTCAAGCATTAACCAAATTTGAGAGGCAACGAAAACAGAAGAGTACGTACCTACAATTAATCCAACAAGTAGCGCAAACGAGAAGTTACGTAGTGACTCACTACCGAAGATAAGCAGTGCAATTACTGGGAATAACACTGTTAATACGGTGTTAATCGAGCGACCAAGCGTTTGGCGAATACTTGCATTTACGATTTCTTCTAGATCTTTTATATCGCGCACTCGTTTTTTCTGTTTGTATAATTCACGGTTTCTATCAAATGTAACAATCGAGTCATTAATAGAATAACCGATGATTGTTAGTACTGCAGCAATAAACGTTAAGTCTACCTCTAGTTGGAAAATACTAAACATAACAATCATAACGAATGCGTCATGTAATAATGCAAGTACTGCAGATAACGCATACGTAAATCGGAAACGAATACTTACGTATAAAATGATAACCGCAGAAGCAATCAGTACTGCGATAAATGCATTTCGTGCAATTTCTTTACCGATTGTCGGTGAAACTGTACTTACGTTTGGATCTGTACCATATTTATCGTGGAAGAATGTTTTTGTTTTCGCAATTTCATCTTTTGATAAAACACCTAATGTACGAACTGCGAAACCTTTATTGTCATCTCCAGTCGGTACAATATTTTCTTCCTTCACATCAATGTTCAATTCTTTAAAATCTTTATGAACATCAGACACAGTAACGGCTTGTTTTGATTGCAAGTCGATACGTGTACCACTCGCAAAGTCAATACCAAGATTCAATTTGAAAATTGGTAAGATAATTGCACCCGCAATTACAACTACAATCGAGAAGATAAGGAATTTATGACCGATATTTACGAAATTAATACGATCAAATCTTGTTGGCGGATGTACTACACCTTTTGTTAATGGAATAATATCCTTTTGTTTCACACCAAAATATCCTGGTTTTTTATCAAAGTAACGGCTCTTTACAAGTAGACCTAGCAAGAAACGAGTACCGAATACGTTCGTAATAAAACCAACTAAAATACTTACGATTAAACTTGTTGCAAATCCTTTTACAGAGCTATTACCATAAACGAATAACACACCAGCTGCTGCAAGAGTCGTAACGTTTGCATCTAGAATTGTTGCTAATGAACGATGGTTACCAGCACGGAATGCCGACATCATTGACTTACCAATTTTCAGCTCTTCTTTCAGTCTCTCGTACGTAATAATATTTGCATCAACTGCGATACCTACCCCGAGCACTAACGCTGCAATACCTGGCAACGTAAGAACTGCATGCATCCAGTTAAAGACAAGTAATGTAACGAAAATGTATAACCCTAACATAATAACCGCTACAAGTCCTGGTAAACGGTAGAATACAAGCATAAATAAGAAAATAAGAGCGATACCAATCGCACTAGCGAAAATCGTTTGCTCTAACGCTTGTTGACCAAATTTCGCTCCAACAGATGTTGAATACATTTCTTTTAAATCAACAGGAAGTGCACCTGCATTTAATAAAGATGAAAGTTGTTTCGCACTTTCAACTGTGAAGTTTCCACCTACGATAGATACTTCAGCTTGGTTAAATACTTGGTTTACTGTTGCTGCTGATAAGAATTTCGGATTCGGTTTTGCAGATTCTGCTTTATACGAATCTTTTCCTTCTTCAAAGTCAAGCCAAATTACCATTAAATTCGTTGGTGGTGGCATTTTAGAAATTTTTTCAGTTACTTCACGGAATTTTTCAGCACTTTTTAGTGTAAGACCTACGCTCGCACGGCCTTGCTCATCAAATGTTTGCTTCGCTCCGCCGCCTTTTAAATCCGTTCCATCCATAAGAAGGTTATCATCCACATCACGGAATGTTAATTTCGCTTGTGTTGATAACATTTCACGTGCTTTTTGCTGATCTTGTACACCAGCAAGCTGTACACGAATTCGATCTTGCCCTTCGATTTGAATGTTCGGCTCACTTACACCGAGAACATTGACACGATTTTCAAGAGCACCTACTGTACTTACAAGTACATCTCGATCGATTTTATCACCTTTTTTGGCTGGTTTTACTTCATACAGAATTTCAAAACCACCGCGAAGGTCTAGTCCTAGACTAATTCCTTTTGCTATGTCTTTTCCTGCCGCACCAATTACTCCACCGATTAATAAGACGATGAGGAAAAAGGCGGCAATTCTCGTACCACGCTTTGCCATATGTACCCTCTTTCTGCTACTAACACTTTCAATAAATCTCTTACGATTCACTGCTATACGTGTGCATACGCCTAGTTAGTAGACTTCCTTTCTATAATTTTTGCTAGTTCATCACTAGCTCTATAGGTAAGCTTTTACACTACCTACACTTCCATCATTTATTTTCCTCTTCACTACCTCCTTTATATATAATCTTAGACATAATTATTTCCTCTTTATCAATACATATCATTATACTGCAAAAGGAAGAACAAACCAATTGCAGTCGGTTATTTATTTTCGTACTCATCAAATGACCAAAGTGGCGCTTGGTAAGCTTCAACAGTTAAATATGTCATATATTCATTAGCTGTTACTGTTAATACGTCATTAACTAATTCATACAATCTAACATCGCTGTCTATCTTCTTCCACTTTTTCACTTTAAGAAACTTCCAAATGTCATCATCTGTCACTCGGTCGTAACCGAACATTTGAAACTCTTCTACTTTACTTTCTAAAACGACTTGTAACTGTCCGCGGTATGATTCTACCAAAGCCTCTCTATCTAACATCTATAAACATCTCCTTCTTATTTCAGCACGAAAAAGTCGCTTTAATCCCGCTCTAATGGACAGCAATAACTACTTTCAAGAGCACTATCATACTTCACTCTCTTAAATGCTTGTCATTCTTGTCTCGTACGTGCATATAAATTATTGTAAATCATTCCATTGATTTTGAGAAGGTAGGAGAAGAACATGACGAGACAAAGCTTTTTAAAAGGCGCATTTATTTTAATGATAGCCGGCTTTATTACAAAAATACTCGGCTTTATCAACCGCATAGTAATGGCACGTATTTTAGGAGAAGAAGGCGTTGGTCTTTATATGATGGCCGTTCCTACATTCATTTTAGCAATTACATTGACACAAATTGGTCTTCCTGTCGCAATCGCAAAATTTGTAGCAGAAGCGGAAGCTGTGAACGATAAACAAAGAGTTAAAAAAATATTAACCGTATCACTAGCTGTTACATCCGTTATTAGTATCATTTTAACAATCGGAATTATGTTCCTCACACCTATTTTAGCAAAAACATTATTAACCGACGAAAGAACCTACTATCCATTAATGGCCATTTTGCCCGTTGTTCCTGTTATTGCTGTTTCTTCTGTGTTGCGTGGTTACTTTCAAGGGAAACAAAACATGAAACCTAGCGCTTATGCGCAAGTTCTAGAACAAGTCGTCCGCATTACCATTATCGCTATATGCATTCAATTATTTTTACCTTACGGCATAGAATATGCTGCAGCCGGCGCTATGTTATCAGCTGTTCTCGGTGAAGTTGCATCCTTATTATTTTTACTCACGTTATTTCAGCGAGAAAAACATTTATCAATACGCTCTGGATTTTTCACTACTGTAAAGGAAAGCAAAGGGACATTTTATTCTCTGATGGATATTGCCCTTCCAACTACAGGAAGTCGTTTAATCGGCTCCGTTTCATATTTTTTTGAACCTATTGTCGTTATGCAAAGCTTAGCAATCGCTGGTGTCGCTGCTTCTGTTGCAACCCAGCAATACGGTATATTAAACGGTTATGCATTCCCGCTCCTATCACTACCTGCCTTTATTACATACGCTCTCTCTACAGCGCTCGTTCCTTCTATTAGTGAAGCAATGGCAAAAAGACAACATAAATTAGTAGAGCACCGTTTACAACAAGCACTTCGAATTTCATTAATTACCGGCGGATGGTCTGTCGTTATATTATACGTATTCGCTTCTCCTGTTTTAACTCTTATGTATGGATCAGACAGCGCAACAGCATTCATTCAACTTCTTGCGCCTTGCTTTTTATTTCATTATTTCCAAAGTCCACTTACCTCTGTTTTGCAAGCTTTAAACTTAGCAAGAGCCGCAATGATGAATACATTTATTGGTGCCATCGTGAAATTAATCGTTATTTTTGTACTAGCATCAAGGCCAGAGTTTCAAATGATGGGGGTTGCACTTGCTATTGCTGCAAATATTGTAACAGTAACATTTCTTCACTACGCTACTGTTTTAAAAAAGATTACATTTACCATTTACGCAAAAGACTATATTTTCGGCGGACTTGCCATCGGTATCGCAGGCGCCTTCGGTTTTTATCTTCATAAATATATTATTTTCTCTCATTCCCTTGGCATACAAACATTATGGGAAATCACTTTAACAACAATTGTTTATATCGTACTTCTCTTCACTTTCAAACTCATTCGAAAAGAAGAGTTAAGTCGTCTCCCTATCATTCGTAAGCTTTCATTTTTGAAATAAGGTGAAACTTTAATCAGTGGGGTAATCTCCACTGATTATTAGTTATACTAATCATTCTTACTCTTCCAAAGGATAAGTCTCTAATTTTCTTTTACATCAACAAAAAATTGTCCATTTTGAAAACTACAGTATAAAATTTGTGTTATATCGTTATAACCTAAGTTTTTTAATTTCTCAATAAGCCATTCATCTGTATGCTCAATCATTTGTAAATGACTAGATTGAATTTCTCCATCAATAATAAGAGGAAGCGTAAACTGCAATGTATCTTGTTTATTTTTTTGTTTTTGAAAGACAGATAACTTCCCAGACGCTTCCAAAATAGCATATTCTACATCCCGAATATCTCCAACTCCTTGTTCCCTTAATTGCATCATTAAATCATCAATATTATATCGTTGGTTTCTCATCTTTTTTTCATCAATCTTTCCCGCATTAATAATAATTGCTGGTTCACCTTCTATTAAATGCCGAAATCGTTGAAACTTTAATGAAATGACTGACAAAATGATTTGTATGCACATAAGAAAAGTCATCGGAACTAATTGATGCCAAAGTGATTTATCGGTATTTTCAATTGCTACTACAGCCATTTCTCCAAGCATAATAAATACGACTAAATCTAATACACTTAGCTCTCCTATCTCACGTTTACCCATAAGACGAAAAATAATTAAGATGATGATATACAAAAGCATTGTCCGTCCAATTACCGATATCCATTCCATTTCTACATCTCCTTTTTTACGTATAGACTCCCCTATAAAAAAGAAACTAGTCTAACTTGAGCAAAAGGAAAATATGCTTGTATTAAAAAGGGGGAATGCATAAATGGATGGAACGAAAAAATTATCAACTGCAATTGGCTTCGGTATTGTTACGCTACTAATTCTCGCATCTATTACTAGTATGATTATGGCTCTTTTATTAAAGTTTACAAATATAAATGAAGGGACATTAACCGTTACTATTTTTATACTCGCTCTTTTATCTATGCTTATGTCTGGATTTACTGCCGGCAAAAAGGCTCAAGGAAAAGGTTGGCTAGTAGGTTTCACAACAGGGCTCACGTTCACTATACTCGTCTTTCTAGTTAACTATTTAGGCTTTTCTCAAACCTTATCGAACTCACAATTACTATATCAATTAGCATTAATGGGGGCGAGTACACTCGGTGGTATTTTCGGTGTAAATATGTCAAAGCAAAGTAACTAAAAAAGGCCCTGCACATTTCATGCAGGGCCTTCCACATTAGTTTTTCACAACTTCACGAATCGCATTGCGATCGAAAGTTAAGTGTGAACCACCAGATTTAATAACGATTTTTGTCTCATCTACTGATTCGATTGTACCGTGTAAACCACCGATTGTTACGATAGCATCACCTTTTGCTAACTCACTTTGCATTTGAGCAACTGCTTTTTGACGTTTTTGTTGCGGGCGAATTAATAAGAAATAGAAAATCGCAAACATCGCAACGATCATAACGATATTCATCATACCTGCATTCATCTTTTGTTCCTCCTTTTAAATTATGTATTAGAAGTTTTTAGCATTCGGTTTATTAAAGCCATACTGTTCAAAGAACTCTTCGCGGAAATCGCCAAGACGGTCTTCACGAATAGCTTGTCTCACCTGCTCCATTAAGTTTAACAGAAAATGAAGGTTGTGATAAGACGTTAAACGAATTCCGAACGTTTCATCACATTTCATTAAGTGACGAATGTACGCACGTGAGTAGTTTTTACATGTGTAGCAATCACAGTTTGGATCAAGCGGACCGAAGTCTCTTGCGAATTTCGCATTTTTTACAACAAGGCGACCTTCACTTGTCATACATGTACCATTTCGAGCGATACGAGTTGGAAGTACACAGTCAAACATATCAATACCACGAATTGCGCCATCGATTAACGAGTCAGGAGAACCTACACCCATTAAGTAACGAGGCTTATTATCTGGAAGAAGTGGTGTTGTAAACTCAAGAACACGGTTCATAATATCTTTCGGTTCACCAACAGATAAACCACCTACAGCGTAACCAGGGAAGTCCATTGAAACAAGATCTTTCGCACTTTGACGACGAAGCTCTTCGTACTCCCCGCCCTGTACAATACCGAATAAACCTTGATCTTGCGGACGTTCATGCGCTTTTAAGCAACGTTCTGCCCAGCGGCTCGTACGCTCTACAGATTTCTTCATATATTCAAAAGTAGCTGGGAATGGTGGACACTCATCAAATGCCATCATAATATCTGAACCTAATGCATTTTGGATTTCCATCGCTTTTTCTGGTGATAAGAATAATTTATCTCCATTTAAGTGATTACGGAAGTGAACGCCTTCCTCTTCAATACGACGGAAGTCACTTAAACTGAATACTTGGAAACCACCAGAGTCTGTTAAGATTGCACGATCCCAGTTCATAAATTTATGCAAGCCGCCTGCTTCACGAATAATTTCATGACCTGGACGTAGCCATAAATGATACGTATTACTTAAAATAATGCCAGAATCCATTGCTTTTAATTCTTCTGGTGACATTGTCTTAACTGTTGCAAGTGTACCAACTGGCATAAATGTTGGTGTATCAAATGAACCGTGCGGCGTATGCACACGACCTAAACGGGCACCCGTTTGTTTACATGTCTTAATAAATTCATAACGAATTGCTGTCATAACTTACTCCTTTTATTTGTTTCTCATTTTAGCGTGAGATGCAACGAACATTGCATCACCGAAGCTAAAGAAACGATATTTTTCTTTTACTGCTTCATTATAAGCATGAAGTACATTATCTCTATTTGCAAATGCACTTACAAGCATAATTAATGTTGATTTCGGTAAATGGAAGTTTGTAATTAAACCATCAATTGCTTTAAATTCATATCCCGGATACATGAAAATATCTGTCCATCCAGAAGCGGCGCAGAGCTTACCGTCATGATCTGTTGCAATTGTTTCTAACGTACGAGTTGATGTCGTACCTACAGTAATAATACGTCCACCATTCTCTTTCACACGATTTAATAATGCCGCTGTCTCTTCAGACATATGATAATATTCTGCGTGCATATGGTGTTCTTCAATCGTGTCTGCAGAAACTGGTCTAAATGTTCCAAGTCCTACGTGAAGTGTAATGAATGCTAACTGAACGCCTTTTTGCTTTAACTTCTCAAGTAACTCTTCTGTAAAGTGAAGTCCCGCAGTCGGCGCTGCTGCTGAACCGATTTCTTTCGCATATACTGTTTGATAGCGATCGCGATCTTCCAGCGTCTCTTTAATATATGGAGGAAGCGGCATTTCCCCAAGTTCATCTAAAATTTCATAGAAGATGCCATCATATGAAAATTCAAGCTGGCGTCCACCTTGATCTGCAGTTCCTGTGCAAGTTGCTTTTAATTTCCCTTCGCCAAAAGAGATAACAGTTCCTTCTTTTACACGTTTCGCTGGCTTTACAAGCGTTTCCCACTTATCACCTTCTTCTTGTTTTAAAAGAAGTACTTCAATGTGCGCGCCTGTATCTTCTTTCACACCGTGCAAACGAGCAGGCATAACTTTCGTTTCATTTAAAACTAAGCAATCCCCCTCATGTAAGTAAGAAAGAATATCCGTAAAATGTTTATGCTCAATATCACCTGTTTCACGGTCTAACACCATTAATCTTGATGTTTCACGATCTTCTAACGGGACTTGTGCAATAAGTTCTTCTGGTAAATGAAAATCAAACAGATTTATATCCATAGCTATATCCACCTATTTCTTATTTAAATCGATTTATTATATACATAATAAAAGATAATACAATACTTAACACAATACATGTAATGATAGGAAAATAAAAGGTAACGTTTCCTTTTTTCACAAAAATATCGCCTGGAAGCCTTCCAATGAACTTCCAAGCTAATCCAACAACAATGAGTAAGATCCCGGCTGTAATAAGCAGCTTTGGCATCTCCGTCATACTTTTGGTATCTCCATTCCGAAATGTTCATACGCAAGCGGCGTTACAATTCGGCCCCTTGGCGTTCGTTGTAAAAAGCCAATTTGTAATAAATACGGCTCATACACATCTTCAATCGTATGAGATTCTTCTCCAATTGTTGCTGAAACCGTTTCTAATCCAACTGGACCGCCACGGAATTTCTCAATAATACCAAGCAGTAATTTATGATCAATATGATCTAGACCTAATTTATCTACTTGCAGTAGCTCTAATGCCATTTGTGTAATTTCCATCGTAACCGTTCCGTTACCACGAACTTGCGCGAAATCACGTACACGTCTTAAAAGACGATTCGCAATACGAGGTGTACCACGAGCACGTCTTGCAATTTCTAATGCAGCTAACGAATCGATTTCAACTTCAAATACTTCTGCTGTACGTTCAACAATCGCAGAAAGCTGATCTACTGTGTAGTACTCTAACCTTGAAAGTACACCGAAGCGGTCACGAAGCGGTGCCGATAATGCTCCAGCACGTGTTGTTGCTCCAACTAATGTAAATGGCGGTAAATCTAGGCGTACAGAACGTGCTGAAGGCCCTTTTCCAATTACAATATCAAGGCAAAAGTCTTCCATCGCAGGATACAATACTTCTTCAATTGATCTATGCAAACGATGAATTTCATCAATAAATAATACATCCCCTGGCTGAAGCGCTGTTAATACAGCAGCTAAATCTCCTGGTCTTTCAATTGCGGGACCTGAAGTTGTTCTAACATTAACGCCCATCTCATTGGCAATAATATTCGCAAGCGTCGTTTTACCAAGACCTGGTGGTCCATATAAAAGCACGTGATCTAACGTTTCTTCACGCATTTTCGCCGCTTCAATAAATACTTCTAAATTATGTTTTGCTTTATCTTGGCCAATATACTGACGGAGCGTCTGTGGCCGTAATGAATATTCTAAATCCGCATCTTCATATGCAGATTCCCCTGAAAGGAGACGTTCGTCCATTATACTCACCTCTTACCATTTAGTAAAAGACTAAGTGCCTTTTTAATATACTGATCCGTCGTTAATGATTCTTTTAATAACTCTGGTACAACACGAGAAACTTCGCGTTCTGCGTATCCAAGTGCGCGGAGAGCTTCCAGTGCCTCATCAAGCTCAGCTGATGAACCTTTCTTCTCATCAAAACGTTCTGTGTCTGAGAATAAATCAACAAATGCATCTGGTACGACATCTGCTAGTTTTCCTTTTAAATCTAAAATCATTTGGCGTGCTGTTTTCTTTCCGACGCCTGGGAATTTCACTAAAAACTTCTCATCTTCATGCTCAATCGCTTGAACGACCTGTCCTGTTTGACCAGAAGCTAAAATTGCAAGAGCTCCTTTTGGCCCAATGCCAGACACGCCTAACAACTTTGTAAATAATAAACGCTCTTCACGTGTTTTAAACCCGTAAAGTGCCATAATATCTTCTCTCACATAATGATATGTATAGACACGGATTTCTTGCTTACTTCTTTGAAATACATACGGATTTGGTGTGAAAATTTGATAACCAATTCCATTATGATCAATTACGACATATTCCGGCCCTACATACTCCACGTAACCTGTAACATATTCAAACAAAATACGATCTCTCCCTCTTAAATCATGTATTCCATTTTAACATATTTAATGATAGAAAAGCGAGACTGCCCCAACAAATGTTCTCCACTTGAAACTTCTGTTATTTTCCATTGACAGAAAGGTTAAAGCACCTTAATATACAGAAGTCGATAATGATTATCAATACTAATTAAAGGGGTTACATCAGGATGAAACGTAAGCTATTTATTTTATTTACTATTATGCTCGTTGTTCTTTCTATCGTTGGCTGTTCTTCTCAAAAAGAAGAATCGAAGGCAAAAGAACAACCGAAAACAAAAGTTGTAAAACATGCTAAAGGTGAAGCTACAATTCCAGTAAATCCAAAGAGAATTGTTGACTTATCTGGATCAACAGAAGAACTATTACTTCTTGGACACAAACCTGTTGGTACAGCAAATACATATAAAGATAAAATCCAAAATCACTTAACAGACAAGTTAGATGGAGTAAAAGCAGTAGGTTGGTACTGGGCACCTAAAGTTGATTTAGAAGCTGTTACTGCTTTAAAACCAGACTTAATTATTTTAAACAACCGTCAATTAAAAATTTATGATCAACTAGAAAAGGTTGCACCTACAGTTGTTCTAGAAACAAACTTAGAAGACTGGCGTGGTAAGTTTAAAGAAGTAGGTAAGCTATTTGACGAAGAGAAGAAAGCAGACAAATGGATTGCAGACTACGATAAGAAAGCAGACTCTTTATCTAAAAAAATTAAAGAGAAAACAAAAGATGAGAACTTTATGTTCGTTGCAGTTACACCACAAAACTTCCGTGTATACGGTAGCTTCGGATACGGTGACATCATCTTTAATGACTTAAAACTTCCAGCAACAAAAGGTACGGATTTAAAACAAACGATGGCGCAAGTATCACTAGAAGGTCTAGTTGCATTCCAGCCTGACCAAATGTTTATTGTAAACTTCGGCGGCGAAGCTGATAAAGTTTACGAAGACTACAAAAACAGTGCCGTTTGGAAAGACAATAAAGCAGTTAAAAATAATCACGTATATGAAGTATCAAATGAAGTCTTCAATACGAAAGCATTCAATCCAATCGGAAAAGATATGCTAATTGATGAAATCGCAAAAGAAATTTTAGCTAAAAATAAATAAGAAAAAAAAGCAGCTCACCATGAGCTGCTTTTTTTCTTACTTTGAACTGCGTATTGCTTCATTTTTTCAATCGTCTTCACAAAACCTTCTTTTGATTTAATACGAATGCCACGTTTCAATTTCGCACGTTCATAGCTCTCAAGCTTTTTCATATCAATTTGAAAGAAAGAATGGATCGCATTATCACTTTTCGGTACACCTTTGAAAATTTGTAATATCCCTTCCTCCGAAACACCAAAATACCCGCTCGTTTTCAATAACGGAGAAATATCATCAACTTTCTTTTGCAATACAATTTGTACATCATCACGATCAACGAGCTGCCATTCTTTATACTGCTGTAAAAACTTTTCTAAATCCGTCACTTTTTCTGTAAGTATTTCTTCGCTTACTTCGCCATCAACATACATACGCTCTAATAAAATTGTAACCTCAGGTTCTTTTTTCGTTACTTCTGGTACTGGCCCTTCCGCCTTCACATTCGTTCCATAAACGAAACAAAACATCATAACGAAAGCTTGCATCGCAATCAGTATCCATTTCATTTCCGTTCACCTCTTTTAGGCAAGATCATACTTTCATTAGTAGTTTTTCCGGAAATGGGGGTTTTATCCATATTACATTTCTTTCGAAAAATAAAAAATGCAGATAAGGGTTTACCTCATCTGCATGTATCATTTACTTTTATATAAAATGAAAGACGCCTGCAAAGCAGGCGTCTTGATGCGTTTACGGCGAGAGACCAGGCGACCACATTCGCGTGTTTAGCACTTAAGCATATCTCTCGTCTTACGTAAATTAGCTCATCGCTTTGCTAATATAACATTAATAAAGTATAAGTGCAACATGTTTATAAAAATATTTCATTTCCTCTTTCATCCAAATTATTTTATGTAAATTATAAATTGATAATTGCAATATATATGTTACAATTAATGTGACAGCGAAATCATAATAAGCAGGGGATGAATATTATGAAAAAAATAAAGGATGAACGCCTCATTCTTCAAATGTTAAAAAACATACGTATTGTCTTTCTTTTTCAATACATTGGCGTAGTTGGAATTTTAGGCTATATCGGATTCACTGAAGGCATTGATCAAATTACGAAATCTCCATTGTGGCTATTATTTATGTTTACAAGTATTTTACTTGCTTATTTACAGTTAAGTGTTTCAATCGATGTAGAAGAAGGCGAAAAGG
Organism: Bacillus sp. PK3-067; assembly: GCF_056738645.1. Taxonomy (NCBI): domain Bacteria; kingdom Bacillati; phylum Bacillota; class Bacilli; order Caryophanales; family Bacillaceae; genus Bacillus; species Bacillus sp. PK3-067. The sequence continues at coordinate 4,416,582 of NZ_CP096490.1, forward strand.
AAATACAGTTAACTCCTTATTACAAACTTGTCTTCCACTCCCTTATTGTAGGAATCGTTACGGCTATTATTTATATTATTTTCAGTCCAGAAAGACCTCTATTTGAAGCTATTTCAACAGGTAGTATTCTTTTCATATGCTTTTTAGTTTCTTATTCCGTTAGTTATTTTATTAAAAAACGTCGCTTACAAGACAACGATGAATAAAGAGGAAGGGCTATCCCTTCCTCTTTTGTTTTGTTATCGCACTGTACCAGTTAAACCGTAACGAATGTCTCGGAACATATTCACTATGTCACGATTAAAATCGTTTGTAACTGTACCGTTACGTAGACGCGTACTCATTGCATCGACACGAGTAAACATATCATTTCTTACAGAAACATATACGTTTCTGTTTCCAACTTCATTTGCAACAGCTTGACGAATTTCGTTAGCCATCGCCGTTTCATTTGTCACTGTGTTACGTGGTTTTACCGCAATCGCTACATCGTTTCCATATACAACTGTAGACACACGGTCTACGTTATTCATACGTTTCACACGATTTGTTATTCTTTCAGCTGTTTTACCATCATTGTTAATGTATGAATTGTTCATTGTAATATTACGAGTTGGATGCGGATTAGCAATTTGTCCATTGTAATTTACATCTCGATAATAATTGTATCCTGTATCGTTACGACCATTTCTATATGTTACATAATCTGTATAACGATCATTACGTGTCACATTATCACGATACTGGTGTGTATCATTATAAGATGTACGCTCGTAATTGTAGTTACGTCCATCCATTGCATTGTTATCTTTCGGTGTACCACATGCAGCTAATGCACTGGTAACTAACAAAGAAGCAGCAATCACTTTTACTTTCGTATTCAATACAAAAACCCCCTCTGTTAGAATGAGCTTCTCTACTGAAAAGCTCCCTCTTATGATGAGTAACCGAGAAGGTTTTTACACTGTTAATATTTCACTGGGAATTTTCTAGCACTTCATAAAAAAACTTCATTTTCTTAATTAACAGGAATGTAAAAAAGGCGGGAATACTCCCGCCTTTTTAAACTTCTTCTTCGTCCTCTTCTTCTGAAACGGGCTCTCCAAATACATTCGGTGGATCTGGTTGATAATACATCGTTCCTGGCTGTGGTGCATATGCAGACTGAGTTGGTTGGTAATATAAAGGATTCGCATATTGCGGACCGCCTGGTTGTGGACTATATAGTCTACTTTCTCCTCCGCATCCACAATCTTCCTCACCCTGCACAAGCGGCGGCATATTATTATCCATTGGCATCATATTCTGGTTTGGCATAGACGTATATTGCGGTCCGAACGGCGCTCCTTGCTGATATGGCATTTGATATGGATTTGGTTGTTGATAATACGGATTCGGCGGCATCATGGGCTGTTGATACGGCATTTGATAGGGCATCATATTGGGTGGTTGATTGTTATCCATAATCGGCATCATATTCGGCATTTGATTGTTATCCATAATCGGCATTATATTCGGCATTTGATTGTTATCCATAATCGGCATCATATTCGGCATTTGATTGTTATCCATAATCGGCATCATATTCGGCATTTGATTGTTATCCATAATCGGCATCATATTCGGCATTTGATTGTTATCCATGATCGGCATCATATTCGGCATTTGATTGTTATCCATAATCGGCATTATATTCGGCGGCTGGTTGTTATCCATAATTGGCATTATATTCGGTGGCTGGTTGTTATCCATAATTGGCATTATATTCGGTGGCTGGCTGTTATCCATGATTGGCATTATATTCGGTGGCTGGTTGTTATCCATGATTGGCATTATATTCGGTGGTTGGTTGTTATCCATGATTGGCATTTGAATATTTGGCATTTGAATATTTGGCGGTATGACTTGTGGAATAACTACATTTTCTTTCGATACATTTGGCGATACTATATTCCCTACGTTTTCTTTTTTCACTTGCGGTGACACTATATTCCCTACGTTTTCTTTTTTCACTTGCGGTGACACTATATTCCCTACATTTTCTTTTTTCACTTGCGGTGACACTATATTCCCTACATTTTCTTTTTTCACTTGCGGCGATACTATATTTCCTACATTTTCTTTCTTCACTTGTGGCGATACTATATTTCCTACATTTTCTTTCTTCACTTGTGGCGATACTATATTTCCTACATTTTCTTTCTTCACTTGCGGCGATACTATATTTCCTACATTTTCTTTCTTCACTTGCGGCGATACTATATTGTTTTTTTTCGTTTGCGGAGAAATGATATTGTTAGGTTTCATTTTACTAATTTGAGGAGCAATTAACTCGCTTCCTTTTTTTATTACATCTGAAATTTTATATTCTTTTTTCGGTTTTATTGGTGGTTGTGGCGGCTGCGGTAATACATTTACCGAAAACTTCGTGTTTTCTTTTTCCGCCGGTTTTTGTTTTTCTATCACAGGTGGTTTTTGAATAACAGACGGTTTTTCAACTGATTTTTCTTTTTGAATTGGCTGTTCTTTTTGCACCTCTTTTTGCGGTTTCACCTGTACTTCTTTTTGTGGCTTTACCTGCATCTCCTTCTGTGGTTTCACCTGTACTTCTTTTTGCGGCTTTACCTGCATCTCCTTTTGCGGTTTTACTTGCACTTCTTTTTGTGTTTGTTGCATAGCTGGCTGCTGTGTAATTGGTGCTGATTGATACGTAACTTCTTCTTCATCTTCTATTCCAAGCGGAGTTGGTGTTGCTGCAAATTCTTTTTGCTGCACTTCTTTTACGTATTGCTTTGGAGGCGCTGAACCTGCTCCAGCCTGTTGTTTCATGTGAACACTCTTGGATGGCACTTTAATTTTCATACCTGGCATAATTAAATCTGGATTACTAAGTTGTGTATTTGTTTTTTTCAACGTGTCAAAATCCACTCCGTACTTTTTCGCAATTTTCCAAAGGGTATCCCCTTTTTGCACGATATGAATTTTCAAATTTTCCCCCTCCTGTATAACTTATCTATAAGTAACAAATCTCATGAAGTAACTCTTTCTAAATAACATTAACTTCTTTTCACTTTTATCACTTCTTCGATTTTCAATATCATTCGAAGCGGAATAAGCATAAAGAACCACAATGATTTCTTCAAAACAATGTATGCCCATTTCGTTCTCGTTATGATTATATGTATGAAAAAAAGCAACAGGAATACCGTTGCTTTACACACGCTCTAACATACGATTTAATGCAAGAACCGCTTCTGCCGTTACTTGTTTGTCTACGCTAATAACGTTAATTTCTTCTCCTCTTTCTATCGTTTCAAGTGCCCATAATAAGTGAGGCAGATCAATTCGGTTCATCGTTAAGCACGGACACATAAATGGATTAAGTGAAACAATTTCTTTATCTGGATGTTGCTGAATAATTCGGTTCACTAAATTCATTTCTGTACCAATCGCCCATTTGCTACCAGATGGCGCTGATTCAATCATATCAATAATATATTTCGTTGAGCCTGCATAATCTGAAGCAGCTACAACTTCATAGCAACATTCTGGATGTACAATAATATTCATATCAGAATGATTTTTTCGTACGCTCTCAATGTTCTTCACTGTAAAATTTTGATGAACAGAACAATGCCCTTTCCATAAAATTACTTGAATTTCTTCTATATCCCCATCGTACTCTAATGAATCTGTGTGTGGGTCCCATACTGCCATTTTATCTAACGGGATACCTAAATCGTACGCTGTATTTCTCCCTAAATGTTGGTCTGGTAAAAAGACGAGACGTTCTTTTTGAGTAAACGCCCAAGATACCATTTGCTTTGCATTAGAAGATGTTACTGTTGCTCCTCCGTTACGACCACAAAACGCTTTAATTGCAGCTGTAGAGTTCACATATGTTAACGGAATCATCGTATCTCCAAATAATTTCGTGAGCTCTTTCCATGCTCTTTCTGTTTGTTCAATATCTGCCATATCCGCCATCGAACAACCTGCACGCATATCTGGTAAGATGACAACTTGATCATCTGTCGTTAACATATCTGCTGTTTCCGCCATAAAGTGCACCCCGCAAAACACAATATATTTTGCGTCTTTATTGCTCGCTGCAACTTGCGCAAGCTGAAGTGAATCCCCTACTGCATCTGAAAATTGTACCACTTCATCTTTTTGATAATGATGCCCTGGAATGAATAACATTTTCCCCATTTTCTCTTTAATTTCACGAACACGCTTTTCCATATCTTCCGTTGACATCGTGTAATAACGCTCTGGTAACATCGTTTCAATTGGCTGTACTTGTTCTAAAATACTCATATACGTTTCTCCCCTCTAAGCCACTTTCCTTATCCTTCAATATTGAAACTAATATCAAGTGCTTTCACTGAATGTGTTAACGCTCCAAGTGAAATATAATCTACTCCTGTTTTTCCGTATTTCGGTAAATCTTCAATTGTGATGCCCCCTGAAGCTTCTGTAACGATAGCACTTGGTACAATTTTTGAAAACTCCCGGATTTCATCTAGCGTACGATTATCGAACATAATAATATCAGCACCAGCAGCAACAGCCTCTCTCACCTGTTCCTCATTTTCTGTTTCTACTTCTACTTTCACCATATGTCCTAACTTCTCTTTCACTGATGTAACAGCTTTTGTAATAGAACCAGCAAACGCAATATGATTGTCTTTAATCATGACACCATCATATAAACCGAAGCGATGATTAAATCCACCGCCGCACACGACTGCATGCTTATCAAACATACGTAGTCCTGGCATCGTTTTTCGCGTATCACAAATGCGAGTATGACTGCTATCTAAAGCAAGAACCGCTTTACGCGTCATCGTCGCTATTCCGCTCATACGCTGAATAACATTTAATATAACGCGCTCTGCTGTTAATAACGATGCAATTGGACCTTGCACAGTTGCAATGATTTCGCCTTTTTCTACAAGGTCCCCATCTTTTTTATGAAGCTCTACTTCAATTCTCTCATCAATTAATTTAAATCCTGATTCAATTACTAAACGTCCTGCAAAGACCCCTGTATCCTTCGCAAGAAATGTTCCTTTCGAAAGCAAGTTATCTGGAAAAATAAGCTGAGATGTTACATCTCTTTCCCCTATATCTTCTAAAAAAAATCGATTTAATGCTTCTTTAACTTTTATCGTGTTCATAAAGCCCCTCTTCCCCTCATCACACAAGTTGTCGTTTTCTCTTTACTCGAACAATCTCTTTCTTTCCTATATTTCTATCTGGATAATCACTCCTGTAATGCCCGCCAATACTTTCTTCTCTTTGCAAGGCTGACACAACTATAAGCTCACAAACCGTTAACATATTAATAAGCGTTATCTCTTCATTCGTAAGAACATCATGTTGTAATATCATATTTCGAACACCATACTTACTAAGCCATCTCTTCGCATAAGATAAACTTTGCTCTGTTCGCACAATCCCAACATATTTCATCATGCATTTTTGTATTTCTTCTTTCGTCGGTAAATGATTCAGAACGATAAACTTTGCTTCCTTTTCGGCTAGCATGTTCACCTTTTCTTTTGTCTCTCTAGATAAAATGTGTCGTCCGATTCTTTTTCCAAACACAAGACCTTCTAATAATGAATTACTCGCTAATCTATTTGCACCATGAACCCCGTTACAAGCTACTTCACCGACTGCGTATAAGTTCGGAATAGACGTCTCTCCATCACAGTTCGTTTTCACGCCGCCCATGTGAAAATGAGTACCAGGCACGACTGGAATAAGTTTTTTATTTATATCGACTCCATTTGTTTTACATATCGATGACACGGTCGGAAAGCGTTGTTCAAAGTTTTGAATCATTTCGATGTTTAAGTACACTTTTTCACCCGCAAGTAGCTGTTCATGAATAGCCCTTGCGACTACATCACGAGGCGCTAAATCCTGTTCGGAATGTATATCCATCATAAAGCGCTGCCCTTTTCCATTTACAAGGACAGCTCCTTCTCCGCGAACAGCTTCGGACACAAGACCAGAACAACGCCCACCCGCGTATAACATCGTCGGATGAAATTGTATAAACTCTAAATCTACAAGCTCTCCGCCTGCACGGTACACCATTGCAAGTCCATCGCCTGTAATCGTCTCATCATTAGAAGTAAAGGCGTATAAACCGCCAATACCGCCTGAAGCTAACACCGTATAATCTGCATTGTAACGTTTCAATTCTCCTTTATTGTTGCGAGTTAAAGCCCCAACACATTTATCTTTTTCTATAATAAAATCGAGCACCATTTCCTGTTCCACTACCGTAACGTATGGAGCTACTTCTTGAATAAGATGCTCTAATAAATTCTTTCCTGTTGCATCGCCACCTGCATGTAAAATACGACGTTTTCGATGCGCTCCTTCTTTTCCAAGATGAGGACCTGTTTCATCTCCATCAAATTTCATTCCATTTTCAATAAGGTTATTAATTTCTTTCGGTCCTTCCTCGACTAAATAACGGACCACTTCTTCATTGTTATAATGACACCCTGCTACTAGCGTATCTTCAAAATGATCATTAGGATTGTCGTATGTAGCTACCGCTGCGGCAATTCCACCTTGGGCTAAATGTGTATTATTATTACGTTCCGTCTCCTTTGTGATAATAATCACATTCTTTTCGTGACAAATCTCTTTTGCAACACGAAGTGCCGCAACGCCACTTCCAATAATTAAGACATCTGCGCTTGGCATAATTGTTGCCTCCTACTTTACACTTTTCAACTGTCTTGACACCTATATTTACATAGTTTTAAAATAATGACAAGAGTTTTTTTATAATTCTTATTTTCACTACCATTTAAAAAGTAAAAGAAATGTAACTCTTACTAGAGAGAGGAACTTACATGATGATATATCTTGACTATGCAGCTACTACACCTATGAGCGAGGAAGCGTTACAAACATATATGAAAGCAGCATCGCAATACTTCGGAAATGAACAAAGTTTACATGATATTGGAGGAACGGCTTCTTCTTTATTACAAGTTTGCCGAAAAACATTTGCGGAAATGATTGGAGGCAAAGAACAAGGAGTATTTTTCACAAGCGGTGGATCGGAATCGAACTATCTTGCGATTCAATCACTTCTAAATGCCCGAAATAAGAAGCATATTATTACGACACCTATGGAACATGCATCCATTCGAAGTTATTTTCAATCTCTAAAATCAAAAGGCTATACGATCACTGAAATTCCTGTTGATAAAAATGGACTCATTTGTTTAGTAGATTTAGAGGCAGCTATTACGGAAGATACTGTGCTAGCAAGTATACAGCATGGAAACTCTGAAATCGGAACCGTTCAAAACATTACAGAAATCGGGGCACTTTTAAAAAAATATAATGTTTTATTTCATACGGATTGTGTGCAAACGTTTGGTAAACTGCCTATCCATGTTTTTGAGATGGGGATTGATAGTCTTTCTGTTTCAGCACATAAAATATACGGACCAAAAGGTGTCGGCGCTTGCTACATAAATCCGCAAACTCGCTGGGAACAAGTATTTCCAGGAACTTCTCACGAAAAAGGATTTCGCCCAGGTACAGTGAACGTTCCCGGCATCGCATCTTTTTTAACAGCTGCTGAAAATATATTAAAAACTCAATGGGAAGAAAGTTTACGTTTTAAAGAGTTACGATCCTACTTTTTAGAGCAAATACAAACACTTCCGCTAGAAATTGAAGTAGAAGGTCATTCTACTTCTTGTTTACCACATATTGTTGGGGTTACAATAAAAGGAATAGAAGGTCAATATACTATGCTAGAATGTAATCGCCATGGTATCGCCATTTCCACCGGAAGTGCTTGCCAAGTCGGTAAACAAGAACCTTCGAAAACTATGCTTGCAATTGGAAAAACGTATGAAGAGGCAAAACAATATGTCCGCTTCTCTTTCGGACAACAAACAACGAAAGATCAAATTGATACTACTATTCATGCACTACACACAATTGGAAATCAATTTTATAGAGGTGTTAAATCATAATGAAACAAAATGAACAAAAAAAGATTTTAGGTGAAGAAAGACGACAACTTATCCTCCAGTGGCTTCTTGCTGCAAATGAACCGTTATCGGGGAATGAACTATCGAAAAAGACGAACGTAAGTAGACAAGTTATCGTGCAAGATATTTCCTTGCTTAAAGCACGAAACGAACCAATTATTGCGACTGCTCAAGGTTATTTATATTTAAAGCCACAAGAGAAGCAACAAACTTTTGAACGCGTAATCGTATGCCAACATAAACCAGCAGAAGTACGTCAGGAACTTACAATGCTTGTTGACCATGGCGTTACGATTAAAGACGTAAAAGTTGAGCATCCTGTATACGGTGACTTAACAGCCTCCATTATGGTAAGCAATCGCTTTGATGTAGAGCAATATTTACAAAAAATCGAAAACACAAATGCTTCCTATCTTTCACAACTAACAGATGGTATTCACTTACATACAATCGAGGCAGATTCTAAAGAAAAATTAGATGCTGCTTGTGAGGCGTTAGATAAAGCAGGATTTCTCGTTTATTAATGTAAAGCACAGAGTTTTTATCATTCTCTGTGCTTTTTTAATGCTATAATATTGTAATCAATCGTAAAGGAGATCAAATATGGGAATTGAACTCGTTCACTTTAGCATTGGCAAACCGAAACAAATGAAATATGGCGAAGATAAAGAAATGATAACAGGTATATGTAAAGATCCTACAGAAGAGGCCTTTCTCTCAAAAGACGGATTTCGTGGTGATGACGTAGCGGATTTAAAACATCACGGCGGACCTGATCGCGCTGTTTGTGTGTACCCACACGAGCATTACGCACTATGGGAAGAGGAATTTCAAACTACGCTTCCCGCTTCCACATTTGGTGAAAACATTACCGTAACAAATATGTTAGAGCATGACGTATGCATCGGAGATACATATCAACTAGGCGAAGCAATCATTCAAGTAACGCAAGCTCGCGTACCTTGTAGCACAATTTCAAAACGTCTTGGCATCCCTGGCATACTGCCGCGTATTGTAGCAACTGGATTTACTGGCTACCTATGCCGCGTTCTTCAAGAAGGTACTGTACGTAAAGATTCAAAAATTACATTACTAGAACGTCCATCAAGCAATGTTTCTGTTTTATTCTCTAACGAAATTTATTTTCATAATAGAAAAGATAAAGATGGCATCGAGAAGATTCTTGCTGTTCCAGAACTAGCTGATATTTGGCGTGGTCAATTAGAAGATCGTCTTGCGAAGTTAAAATAAAGTGAAACTTTAATCAGCCCTCACCAATCGGGCTGCCCGGCAAATAGCGGGATAAAGAATCCCACCTTTTGCAGGTGGGATTTTATTAATCTATCAAAAAATATACTAGGCAATGAAATGATATGGACGATTAGGCAAATACAAATATTCCATCTACATCTTACAACCAATAAGAAGAATAACTCCCCAGTACAGTAACAGAAAAACCGAGTGCTTCAAGTTCCATCGTTACGCCTGGCAATAATACGTCATCGTATGCTTTATCGACATCGATTAAGAAAAAGTAATTTCCAAGACCTGTTTTCATCGGACGCGATTCGATTTTTGATAAGTTTAATTTTCTCCATGCGAAAGCTGATAACACTTGATATAGGGCACCTGCATAATCTGCAGGTAACGTTATCATAAGCGTCGTTTTCTCTCCGCGGTTCTCTCCGTTATTCGGGAGTACTGCTTTCTTTTTCTTATGGAGTACTAAGAAACGTGTGTGATTATTTTTATGCGTATGAATACTACGTCTCACAATTGTTAATCCGTATTTTTCTGCAGCCGCTTCATTTGCAATAGCGGCAATTTTCTCTTCAGGATGTTCTTTCACATATTGTGCAGCAGCACTTGTAGATGTCATATCTCGAACAGTTACTCCTTTTAATTCTTCATTTAAAAATTTATGGCACTGTGCAATGGCATGCGGATGAGAATGCACTGCATATACTTCTTCCCACACTTCTGCATACTGCGGATGTACAAGTAAATGCTGCTGAATTGGTACTGTAATTTCTCCTACAATGGAAAGCGGCTGCTCATGTACAAGGTAATCAACCGTTATATTCACTGAACCTTCTATTGCATTTTCTAACGGTACAACTGCGAAGTCTACATTTTCATTTGCAGCTGCATCTATACAATCTGGAATCGTTCGATACGGTACATGCTCTGCTTCCGGAAAAAAACGACTCACCGCCATATTTGTAAATGTTGCTTCTGGTCCTAAATATCCTACTCGAATCATCGTCTTTTCCCCTCTTTTTCGTTTTCTTACTGTTATACCATACTTTTTTATATTCTTCTATGTAAATTTCGAATATTTAAAAAAGACTAGCATTCGCTAGTCTAAATGTTTCTTATACTCTCTTTGAGCGAAGAAGAAATAAATGATACATGCTGCGATATAAAACAGAATGAACAAACCTACTTTTCTGAATGATCCATCCATAAAAAGCGTATTATGAAACGTATATAATGCAACTGCACTATGCATACTCCCTACTATAATTGGCGCAAAAAATAGCATACATAATTGCCAACGAGAAATTTTCCATACTTCTTCCTTCGTCATTCCAAGTTTAGAGAGTGCACCATACTGCTTTCGGTCCGATGCAATATTATGGAACCATTTAAAATACACGATACTACATGAAGTGAGAAAGAATAATATACTAATAAATGAGCCTACAAATAGAGTAATATCGCCGCCTTCTTTCATATTTACATACAACTCCATATTGCTTCGAAATGCATTATTATTATCTTGTTTTATATGTCTCCGTAAATCTTCATTTAATTTCTTCGTCTTTTCGATATTTGATAATGTGTAGCCTCTATATATCATTTTTTCAGAATCAGGAACCTGATTTGCTATACTGTCAAAATCTTCATCATTCATAACGAAGAACAGACCATTAATGTACGAAGGGTGATGGTTAAATTGAACCCCTTCTTTCTGACCGTTAAATACGAATTGATATGGTTGATTCATTACTTGCAATTGAATCTCTTTTTGATTATATACATTCGAATTATTGTATTTATTATAATAAACGAGTGTCACTGTACCTTTTTTAGGACGATACGTTTTCTGTCTTTGTTTCCTTGCTTCTTGGTTATATTCACTTTCTTTTATAAGCGGTACTATTGTTGTTTCTCCCTTATTAGACTGAAAGGATGCATAAACTCCAACAAAACTCATATATTGAAAATCATCATACTCATATTGATGCAGTAATTTTTCAACCGCACCTTCCTCAAAGACTTCATGAGTAGAAATACCTTTTTCTATGTACGAAAACGAGTGTACCCCTCCAGTTCGCCACATATCTTGCATGCTAGAAAAATATAAGAACACCGTACCTGTTGCTGTAACTACAAACGTCGTTGCCATAGACATCAGAAAGAAAAAGCGACCATTTTCCTTCATTCGATGTGACAATTGATTCACTATAAATAAATACGGATATGTATACATAATCTTTTTATTTCGCTTTATCATTTCTAACACTTGGGTAGCTCCATGTGTAAAAGAAAAGTACGTTCCAAAAAAGACAAGTATAGACACAGGGAAAAAGTATATTGCTATCGTAGTCATCGTCACTTGTAGCGCCAACGCATACCCGCCCACTAAACAAGCAAAACCAAATAAACAAAGCCACTTTGATGTTTTCTTCTCTTTTTTATCTGTTCGAAATTCTTTCAATAACCGAATGATTTTTATATTCCATATACGTAAAGCACTTATAAAAGATAACAAAATAAAAACGACCATATATGTAATAAATGTTACACCAATCGCCCTTACGTCAAATATCACAGGGAGTTCTTTCGGAAGCCCCAGTAACATACTAAATACCATGAAGAAGAGCTTTAAAAAGATCAAGCCCAGCCCTATACCGAAAATATTAGCAAAAATTCCAATTAATATTTGCTCGGTCATAATTACTCCTATTACGTTAGACTTCGTTGCTCCCATTAACATATATAACCCTAATTCTTTCTTACGTGCTTCTATGAAAATAGAAGTAGAGTACAAAATAAATATGACGAAAAAAGAAATGATTATAACATTACATATGATAAGTCCCCAACGTACGTTTTGATACCACATCGTCTCTTGCATATACGGATGCACAATGACAGACATATATGCGTAAGAAGCAAATATTGCAAAACAACTACTTAAGAAAAACACTTTATAATTACGCCAATTTCCTTTTATATTTTGCAGCGCTAGTTGCCAAATGTTCATCTATCGTCCTCCTGTAACTTACTACATAGGCAAAAAGCTAGAGGTTCCCCTAGCTTTTTACGTGTTTTAAATATCCTCTTTGCGCGATCATAAAGTAAATGGCAGAAGCTAAAATGTATGCTCCAATGACAAGCGCACCTGATTTCCATAAATCAATATAAAGCATTTTCCCTAACGTATGAAGAGCAACTCCACTATGAATGGAACCGATTAAAATTGGGATAAAGAAGATAACTCCCATTTGTCGAATCGCAATTTTGCGAATTTCTTTATCTGTCATACCGATTCTCTTTAACGATTTAAATTGAATACGATCTTGTTCTTTATCGTTAAACCATTTAAAGTATGTCATACTACAAGCGAAGAAGAAGAACAGTACCGCTACGAAGAAACCGATGAACATTGTAATTGCTCCACCTTCTCTTATATCCTTATACGCAAACACTGAATTTCTCAATTCTCCTTGCTTTTCTGGTGCAATTTCATTTTTCAAATCTAATACAAGATTTTCTGTATTTTTCCAATCCTCGATATAATAACCGTAATATTTCGTCTTTTCTTCATCTGGTACGAGTTTTGCATATTTCTCAAAATCTTGATCATTTACAATAAGATATTCACTATCATTAAAAACAGAATACTGCGTTGGATTATTTAATTGAACAGACTGCTTTTGCCCGTTAATTGTAAATTCATACGGTTTCGTACGATCTATCTTCATCAGTTCATTCGACATATCAACCATAACCATCGTTGCACTACCTGGTGCATTATGAACTTCTGTAGGTTGCTCTCTCTTTTGTTTGCGCACTTCTGCATTATATTCTTTTTCTGAAATAATCGTCATCGGTACTTCATGTTCACTATTAAACAACGTTATTTTCTGTGTTGCCGGTAGTTTAACGTAGGTTACTTTTCGCGCATCTTCAAACCCGTGTCTCTTCACAAGCTCCTGTACCTTTTCTTCATTAATAAGATTATGCGTATTTAACCCCTTTTCCTCATATGAAATAGCATGTGGTGTAAGTTCTACCGTTTTCGCACTCATATTTTCAAAATATACGTACAGTGTACCTACTGCTGAAGATACTACCGCCGTAATAATAGAAATTACAAATAGAAAACGAGCATTATCTTTCATTTTATAAATAAGATTGCTAAGAACAAACATATTTGGATACGTATAGAAAGATTGCTTTCTTTTTTGTAATGCTTTTAATACAACTGTACTACCTTGTGTAAATAATAAATACGTTCCGCCAATTGTCAGTCCTACCACCGGTAAAAAGAGGATGAGGAAATTCAGAAACGTTACTTGGAAGCTAAGTACATATGCAGCAATAATACATCCTATACCAACTACACATAACCATGTAAATGCAAACGGCTCTACTTTTTGCTTTCTAGCTTCTCTTAATAAATCAATAATTTGCAAGCGTCCTACCGTCCAAACGCTAAACAATGATAGGATTAAAAATAGGATAAAGTATACGCCAGCTGTAATAAGAACTGCTTTACTATTCCAAACAAGTGGAAGTGTCTTATCTATTTTCAATAATACGCTTAACGCTTGGAAAAATAATTTTGAACAAAGCATTCCAACCCCAATACCAATTACAATTGCAATACTACCTAACATCAGTTGCTCTAATATAATCATTCGGCCGAGCTGCGATTTCGTTCCGCCTATTAATGTTAGTAGACCAAACTCTTTTTTTCTTGCTCGTAAAAACGTTGAATTTGCATATAAAATAAAGAGTGCCGAGAAGATGACCACAATATAATTCATCGATTCTAATCCTTTTGTGATCATCTTTCTCATACTAATATTACCGCTTACGACATCTGGATGATAAATAAAAGAAGCATACATGAAAAATACGACAATCGATAAACAACTACTTATAAGAAACGCTTTATAGTTACGCCAATTTCCTTTTACGTTATTAAGCGCGAGCTGGCGAAAGTTCATGATATTCTCCTCCTAGCATCGCAAGTACGTCCAGAATTTCTTGGAAAAAGGCTTGTTTCGTTCTTCCTTTATGTATTTCCGAGAAAATTTCCCCATCGCGTATGAAAAGGATACGTTCACAATAACTAGCCGCTACTGGATCGTGCGTAACCATTGCAATCGTTACTTTCTTTTGCTCATGTAAATCTTGCAGAGCGCCCATTAGCGATTTCGCTGACTTCGAATCTAAGTTTCCAGTTGGCTCATCTGCTAAAATTAACGTCGGTTCATGAATGATTGCTCTCGCTGCTGCTGCACGTTGTTGTTGTCCCCCAGATACTTCGTATACTTTTTTATTTAAAATTTCTTCGATGTTTAAAAACTTCGCAATTTCCAGTACTTTCGCATCGATTTCATTTACAGATTTCTTCGCCATTACAAGTGGTAAAATAATATTTTCTTTAATCGATAGCGTATCAAGTAAATTAAAATCTTGAAAGATGAACCCTAAATGTGTACGGCGAAACTCCGCTAATTTTGCAGCACGCATTTGATTAATTTCTTCACCATTTACAAGCACATGACCTGAAGTTTGCTTATCAATTGTTGCTAATAAATTTAAAAGCGTCGTTTTCCCGCTTCCTGAAGGACCCATAATCCCTACAAATTCGCCTTCTTCTATTTTAAAATTTATATCGTTTAAAGCAGTCGTCGCTACTGAACCTTTTGATTGGTACACCTTCGTTAATCCTTTTACTTCAAGAACACTCATTTCTAATCCCCCTACGTGTTTTCTTCTTACATTTACTATAAGAAAAATAAGAAAAAGAAACGAGTGATTTCCCTTACAAAACGTTTTGTTATCTTACAGTTTTGTCATTTTTCTCATCAATGTATGATATTCTTCATCTTTTGCAAATTGGAACGTGAATGTTGTCCCTTCTCCTTCAGCCGATTGAACATACATTCCATGATGTAAATTATCGCAAATTTCCTTCGTAATATATAAACCCATTCCAGTCGCTTCTCTCGTTTTACGGCCATTTACCCCCGTAAAGAATGGATCAAATATACGCTTTACATCTTGCTCTGGAATACCGATTCCATTGTCCTTAATATGTAATAACACCTTTTGGTCTTTCTCTTCAATTTGAAATTGAATTTCTTTTTTCTCTGCCGCTGAAATTTTTGTATACTTAATTGCATTTACAACAATTTGACCTATAGCAATACTTAGCCATTTTCTATCAGAGGCAACCATACAAGTATCTTCTTCAAACATCACTTTCGGAAATACAGACGATTGAATGAAGGATTTCCGATTTTCATTAATAATACCTCGCACGACATCTATAACATTTACTACTTCTACCTTATAATCTTTCGCAAACTGCTCTAGTCTTGCCATATGTAACGCTAAATCTAAACCATTTAGTATACGATTATTTTCTTCACGAATACTTTCAACTGTTGCTCTTGCCTCACGATGCTCTTTGCCAAACTTTTGCAGCAATAATTCAATAACAGATACTGGTGTTTTCATTTGGTGAATCCATTGGTTCATAAATATCATTTGCTGTTGCTCTTTCGCATGCTGTTTATGAACTTCATTCATATATTGCTGTCTTAATAACGTAAAAGATTCAACGACCATTTCTTGCTCTGATGTATAAGATTCATCAATAAGTAAAGAGTCATGTAATGTATTTCCACCAGTAACATACTTTTCGATCCTCTTTAAAAACACACTCCGTTTTCGGTAATCGTAAATGAGGTATACAGTAAACACAACTGTTCCTAATAAAAGTCCATATAACCATGTACTCCAATCAATGGATCGCTTTTCTAAAAGACTTTGCAACTGTAAAACGAGCCCAAATAAACAAAGGCTAACAATATAAGAAAGAATTAAAGAAAAGCGGTCCATGAGGTAAATTTTAACCTTCATGCCCTTCGCCCCACTCCGTAAGAAGCGCATAACCATATCCACGTTTCGTTACAATTGCATTTTTAATGCCTAACTCCTCTAGTTTCTTCCTTACACGTTTTACATTTACGGTTAATGTATTATCATCCACAAATGCTACTTCATCCCATAGAGCTTCTAACAGTTCTTCGCGCGTTACATATTGATTCACCTGTTTCATTAAACACTCTAATAAGTAAAACTCATTTTTTGTCAGTTCAGTTTGTTGTCCTTGCCACTCAACAATATGCTGAGACGGGAATAACAACAGTCCATTTACACCTAAACAATCACTCTCAGCAGCAGAAGCATACTCTCCGTAACCACGGCGAAGCGCACTCTTCACCTTTGCCATTACGATATCTAAATGGAATGGCTTCGTAATATAATCATCGCCGCCATTTTCAATCGCCATTACTTGGTCCATTTCTCCTGTTCTTGCAGAAACAAAAATAATTGGCGCATTCGATACAGTACGAATTTGACGACACCAATAAAAACCGTCAAAGTACGGTAAATTAATATCAAGTAACACGAGATGAGGATTCACTTTTACAAACTCATCTTTTATTTGACGTAAATCACTTGCTCTAAATGATTGATAGCCATATCTTTCTAAATGCTCTTCTAATATTCCCGCGATTTTCTCATCATCTTCTACAATTAATATTTTATACATGTTCGTTTTCTCCCCATAAAAAATTCTTCTAAAAACCACTCCCTTTTTATTATAAATTGAAAATTTAATTAGTGGGGATTTTTTCCTATATAAATCCGATTTTTACGATATAAAAAAAGACTGCCGTATTTCGGCAGTCTTAATCGATAAATTCAAATTCATATTCAAGAATTTTTACAATATCTCCGTCTTTTGCACCACGTGCACGAAGCGCTTCATCAATACCCATTCCGCGCATTTGACGAGCGAAACGACGTACAGATTCATCACGTGAGAAGTCTGTCATCTTGAATGTTTTCTCGATATCGTAACCAGAGATAACAAACGTGCCATCACTTTCACGTGTAATTTCAAATTTAACACCTTCAGTATCAAATTTGTACATTACACTTGTATCAGACTCATCCGCAACTTCATGTATTGGGAATTCTGGTGTTGTTTCTATTAAGTTCGCTACTTCAAACAGTAAGTCACGAACACCTTGTCTTGTTACAGCTGAGATTGGGAAGATTTTTACTTCGTCCCCCACTTTCTCTTTAAATGCTTGTAAGTTTTCTTCTGCATCTGGCATATCCATTTTGTTTGCAACAACAACTTGCGGACGCTCAGTTAAGCGAAGATTGTATTCTTTCAATTCATTATTAATCGTTACGTAATCTTCATATGGATCACGGCCTTCTAAACCAGACATATCAATAACATGCACGATTACACGTGTACGCTCAATATGACGTAAGAATTGGTGTCCAAGTCCGACGCCAGCATGTGCGCCTTCAATTAGTCCTGGAAGGTCAGCCATAACGAAGCTGCGGTTATCACCAGTTTCAACAACACCAAGATTCGGAACGATTGTTGTGAAGTGATACTCTGCAATTTTCGGACGCGCTGATGATACAACAGATAATAATGTAGATTTACCTACACTTGGGAATCCAACAAGTCCAACATCTGCTAGTACTTTAAGTTCTAGAATAACATCACGCTCTTGACCTGGTTCCCCGTTCTCAGCGATTTCTGGCGCTGGGTTCGTAGCTGTTGCGAAACGTGAGTTACCACGGCCACCACGGCCACCTTTTGCAATTACAGCAGTTTGTCCATGCGTTACTAAATCGGCAAGAATTTGACCAGTTTTTTCATCTTTTACTACTGTTCCTGGCGGAACCTTTACAAGTAAATCTTCAGATTTACGTCCGTGCTGACCTTTACTCATTCCGTGCTGACCGCGATCAGCTTTGAAATGACGTTGGTAGCGGAAGTCCATTAATGTACGTAAGCCTTCCTCAACTACGAAAACAACATCTGCACCTTTACCTCCGTCGCCACCTGCTGGGCCACCTTTTGGTACATACTTCTCACGACGATACGCAACCATACCATTACCACCGTCGCCGCCTTTTACATATATCTTGACCTGATCTACAAACATTATTTCACCACACTTTTTTCAATTGGTTGTAATATAACTGAGACTTCTTCGTCTCGCACTGTATAAGAAATGGAATACCATTTATTGTTTTGGGTCGCAAGCCAATTCTGTAGTTCTTCTACACTCGTTAGCTTACCACGAAAATCAAAAAAGAAACGAGCATTATCCGCGTCACATTCAATTGTGATACAAACATAATTTTCAACATATACGTCTAAACTATGCTGAAGCATCGAGAAAAATTGATTCGTCCATGTACATACAGTCTCATCTAAGTGAGATAAGTTATGTAATTTCCCTAATACTTCGTACTCCAATAAGCACGGCTGCTGTTTCCAATTATATGTTAAAATCCACTCTGAAAATAAAGGCATTGATAGCCCCATCAGATTGGATTCTTGTCTCGCTTCTTGGACAAAACGATCGATGAGACTATGAATTTCTTCCACTTTTCCAAGGGAAAGGTTTCCTTTCACCATCTGCATACGATTGAGCCAATCATGTCTTGAATGGCGCAATGCATCTATAATTGTCCATTTTTCATTCATTTAGATACCCCTTAATATAGAAAAACTCTAACCTGCACTCAGGTTAGAGTTTTCCGTGAGTTCTTATGCTTCTTGAGCAACAGGATATACGCTCACTTGTTTGCGGTCACGACCAAGACGCTCAAAGCGTACTACGCCGTCAACTTTCGCGTATAAAGTGTCATCGCCACCACGACCAACGTTAACACCTGGATAAATTTTTGTACCGCGTTGACGGTAAAGAATTGAACCACCTGTAACCGTTTGACCATCTGCGCGTTTAGCACCAAGACGTTTTGACTGAGAGTCACGACCGTTCTTTGTACTACCTACACCTTTCTTAGATGCGAAAAACTGAAGATCTAATCTTAACATACGTTACACCTCCTGCACTTTTTCTATTAAACGGATATACTTTCCGTAATCAAGTTCGATCGTCTTAAGCGAAACAACTAATCCTTCTAAAAGCGTTTGTGCTTTTTCTGCTGCATGAACGTCTAAATCATTAGGCAATTCATACGTTAAGAATCCGCCATCACTTCCGAGTTCAATAGTTGCTTGCACATTACAAAGTTCTTCCACTGCATTTATAGAACCAAACACAACCGCTGTAGTTCCAGCACAGACAAGGTCTTGTCCATGTGGCGCATAATCGGCATGTCCAGTCATTTTAAATGATTGGATACTTCCTAATTTCGTGCGACTTATCGTAATTTTAATCATGTTAACCAGAATTAAGCGTTGATAGCTTCAACAACTAGCTTAGTGTAAGGTTGACGATGACCTTGTTTCTTACGATTGTTCTTTTTCGCTTTGTATTTGAAAACGATGATTTTCTTAGCGCGACCTTGTTTTTCAACTTTCGCAGTAACTGTTGCACCTTCTACAACTGGGCTACCAACTTTAACGTTTTCGCCACCAACGAAAAGAACTTTGTCAAAAGTAACAGTTTCACCAGCTTCAACATCTAATTTTTCAATGTAGATTGCTTGACCAGCTTCAACTTTAATTTGTTTTCCACCTGTTTCGATAATTGCGTACATACTTGCACCTCCTCTTAATTACTAAGACTCGCCAAAAACGAGGTAGACATAAATGCCTTTAGGGAACCTGTCTTGTGCGGTTGTAGCATATAGCCGTTTAGGTGCTATAAACTATAACATAAAGATGTTATCATGAATCATAGACGGTTGTCAATAAATGTTCTGCTAACTATTTTTTCCGTTCTACAATTTCTTTTTTACTTCCAAAACGAACGATAGCATACTTTTCGATAATATCATCTTTGAAATAAATCTCAAATGGAATATTTTTTTGTAATCCTTTTTGCAAAAACTGTTTTTGCAGTTCTTTAGGCGCAGCGATTAATACTGCTTCATCTTCTATATTGCCATATGTGATTAGTTCTCTCTCTAACTCATACGCAATTGTTTCATGCGACATCACATAACCCGTCGCTTTGCAAGGTACACACTCTTTTAATAATACGTCCCGTAAAGAATGCTTTTTACGTTTACGTGTCATTTCCAAAATCCCTAGCTCCGTAAAGCCGAGCACCCTTGTATATGTTCGGTCATCTTGCATAGCAGCTATGAGACATTCTCTTACCTTTTCTTTATCTTCTCTTTTTTTCATATTAATAAAATCAATTAATATCATACCACCAATATCACGAAGTCTTAATTGGCGTGCAATTTCTTCAGCGGCTAGCTCATTTGTGCGAAGTACTGTATCTTGTAAATTTTGTTTTCCCGTAAACTTGCCCGTATTCACATCAATTACAGTCATCGTCTCCATTTGTTCTACAATTAAATAAGCACCATTTGGAAGCCAAACAATTTTTTGGAGTGCTTTCTCAATCTCACGCTCTATTCCAAAATGGTTAAACATCGAAGACTTTTCATTATAAAAAGATACTTTTTCTTTTCCAACTTTGTCTTCTAATTCCTTTACTATACTTCTTGTATCTACAACTACTTTTTCAATTGTTTCAATTGGGTTCTCTTGAAATACACGATCTAAAAAGGTCGCCGGTCGATGAAGTAATAACGGCACCTTTCCTTGACCCTCTTTTCTTTTTAACTCTTCATACAACTGTTGTAATCCTTGCATTTCAGCTTGTATTTCTTCAATTGCTCCTTTTTCAGAAGCAGAACGGAAAATGTACCCCCCCGTTCCCTCTATTTCAATTTGGAGTAACTGTTGTCTTCTTTTATTATTTTTTATTTTTCGAGAAACAGCGCGCATCTCATCAAACGGCATATAAACGACATATTTCCCGGTAAATTCTATATTCGCTGTCAATTTAGGCCCTTTCGTATCAATTGCCTCTTTCACAACTTGTACGAGTATCGCTTGCCCTTCATGTATACGATAAGAAGATGGTACATCATCGTATGAAAGGTAAGCATGTTTTTCTAAACCGATGTTTACAAAAGCTGCATTCATTCCAGCAATTGTTCTTACGACACGTCCAACATAAATATGCCCAACAATCTCTTGCTCTTCATTACGTTTCCATAAAAACTCAACAATCTTTTTCTTCTCTTCAATTGCAACGCGCTTTTCCGAACCAGCGTAATTCACATATAACGTTTTCAAAATTATTTCCTCACTTTATAATCTTCTTTGCTTTTACAATAATAAAAGGTTAGTGCTATCGTCAACACTAACCGATTAATTCTTCAACTGATGAAGTTGTTCGTTTTTCAGTAAAATATGCATAGAGCAATTCATTTTCATCCAATGTGTAATGCTCTTTATATTTTCCACGGACGATAATAGAATGCTTATATCCTCTACGAAATTTTGTGAAAATCGTATATAAACGATCTTCCGTTTGCACTTCAATAGGTGCAATCTTTTCGATTCCTCTTTTGTTTCCATAATAACGTTCTAATAAAAAACGCATAAATGCATACCGTCTTTGTTTCCACTCTTGATATAATGACACTGCTAAAAATATGAGTAGTACCCACATCATAATATTGTTACTATTCCAAAGTAACTGCCATCCTAATATTACACTAAAAAAAACACATGACAATTGCATCATCTTTTCATGTGCTTGTAAATAAGGGAAACGATATGATAATACATTAAACAATACTTTCCCGCCATCTAACGGCCAAATAGGAAGTAAATTGAATGCTAAAATAATTATATTATTCCACATGAAGAAATAATATAAATCTGCATTCAGCCAACCAGCTTTGAACAACATATAACCTACCAGCATCATCCAAACATGTTGAATCGGTCCTGCAATTACGACAACAAGTTCCTCTTTCAATGACTTATTACCATGTTCCTCAAGCTCGGCAACGCCACCAAACGGCAAAAGCTGAATTCTTTTTATACGCCAATTATAGTGTGCTGCTGCAAAAGCATGCCCAAGTTCATGAATAAGAACAATACAAAATAACAGTAGTAACTCTTTAAAACGCGCAGTAAAAATACCAATGACAATAATAACCCAAAATAATGGATGCACGGAAATTTTCGTTAAAACGTCCCTATATTTAATCAAATGATATCACCTGGATCGGATCAATAAATTTCTCATTCTTTTTTATCGCGAAATAAAACTTTCCATTTTTATCATTTGTATCATTACTCACCGTTCCAATTTTTTGTTTCTTTGAAACGTAATCATATAATTTCACTGACATATCGTTTAAGTTTGCATACCATGACTCCGTACCATCTGCATGTTGAATTTGAACTGTATTTCCAAGTTCCTCTTTCTTGCCTGCAAAAACAACTAACCCTTCATTTACTGACTCCACTTTTGCATTTGTAGCTGTTTGGACAAATACACCTTGGCCATTTTTTTGAAACCCTTGCATTACCTTTCCAGAAGCAGGAATTGCATAATCTTTTTGCTGAATACTTCCTTCTTTTTTCTCGTTCGGCGAATAGAATACAAGCGGTTTTCCAAATTGCTTTTCGTACCATTTCGCTACAGTAGCAAACTGAAATTCCTCTTTCATCACTTTTTCTGTAACAGCTTTAGCTCCATTGAATGAAGAAGGAGCATTCTTATATAAAATAGCAACCGAAAGAACTAATATTGCTGATAATAAAACTTTGAAGAAAAAGACTTCCTTTCGAAATAAAGGATGCATTTCCTTTTCTCCATCTTCAATAAATACTGCTTCACTATCAAAATTCCCTCCGTTAAAATACTGCTCTTCCTCCATCCTTTCTTGCTCGGCCTTCCTTTTTGCAATCCGCTTTTTAATTTCTTCTACGCGTCTATTCTTCATACTGTCTCCTTTCTTTCGTTAAGCTAATTTCATTAGAAACAGTTGTATACAGTTTGTACATATGTATGAGCTAAGAAAGAAAGATATTCGTGTGAAGAAAAAAGAAAGCACCTCGCATATGTGCGAAGTGCTCTTAACGGATTCCAAAGAAGTTTTTCACCTTTGCAAATACCGATACCTTTTCTTGTTCAAATGCTTGTAATGGTACATTCTCACCTAACAAGCGTCTTGCAATATTACGATAAGCCAACGCTGCTTTTCCGCTTGGTTGCAACGCCACAGGTTCACCTGTATTTGTAGCTCGAATAACTTCATCGTCATCTTCGACAACACCAAGAAGCTCGATTGACAATGTACGTACAATTTCATCAACATCTAACATATCCTGTTCATGAAGCATATGACTACGTACACGGTTAATAACAAGCTTGGGTGGTTCAATATCCTCTTTTTCTAAAAGCCCAATAATACGATCCGCATCGCGCATTGAGGATACTTCTGGAGTCGTAACAACGATTGCTTTATCCGCACCAGCTACCGCATTTTTAAATCCCTGCTCAATCCCCGCAGGACAATCGATTAATATGTAATCATAATCTTGACGTAATACTTGTATTAATTCATCCATTTGTTCAGGTGTTACCGCTGATTTATCACTCGTTTGTGCTGCAGGTAATAAATAAAGATCATCAAAACGTTTGTCTTTAATAAGAGCCTGAGGTAAACGGCAACGCCCTTCAACGACATCAACAAGATCAAATACAATACGATTTTCCAGCCCCATTACTACGTCTAAATTTCGAAGACCGATATCTGTGTCAATTAAGCACACTTTCTTTCCAGATAACGCTAGGGCCGTACCAATGTTCGCAGATGTAGTAGTTTTACCTACTCCGCCTTTTCCAGATGTAATTACTATTGCCTCTCCCACAGCTATACAATTCCCCTTTCTAACTTTGTTAAATTAGGTCTAAGATGAGTGAGAAGTTGCAGGCGATCGACAACAATGTGATTGTTCTCATTAATATACGCACATTCTGCCGCCTCCGCTCCGTCTTCTTTCTCTTCCGGAGCCCGCATTGCCACATCACTAATTCGAAGTTGCATCGGGTTCATAACAGATGCAGCGATTACAGCATCCGAATCCCCATAATACCCAGCATGTGCAATTCCTCTTAATGATCCTACGACAAAAATATTCCCCCCAGCGATAACCGTTCCGCCTGGATTAACATCTCCAATTAACAATAAATTTCCTTTTACATGTAAAACTTGTCCAGAGCGAACAATTTTGGAAATAGGGACAATTTCTGTTTCTTCTTTCCAAGCTATTGCTTCTGCTTTAGTGATAACATCACTTTCAATTGAATCCACAACAAGATTCTTTTTATTACGAATTAACGTACGAATCTCTTCTTGTTGGACTTCTGTTAAATAACGATTTCCTACTCTCACATGCACTTCAATTAAAGAGCGCCCATCACCATCGTAGTAATGTGTAGAAAGTTTTTCGTCTAATTCCATCAATAATTCTGAGAATGAACAACAATCATCTAAATGAAGCGTTATCCCATCTTTTGTCCCTTTTATCGTTACATTTTGTTGCTTTTTTTCTTCCACTAAAGTTCACCCCACCGATTCAATTCGACATAAAATTAGAAAATCCTTTTTTCTTTTTCTTCCATCGCTTTTGAAAGACGCACTATATATCGTCTCAGTGGGAAACAAACTATCAATAAGAAAATAGCATTTAACAATAAAGTAGAAAGGAGACGATCTGTGAAAAAGACATACGCTGGCATATGAGTACGTCCTAATAAAGTTAAGAATCCATACACATAATACTCTAGTGCTACAACGCTAGCTAATATGATAGAAACAACAATAAATAAATTCAATTGTAGTACTTTCATCACACTATATACTAAATAAGCTAAAATCGGATAAGCAAAAATATATATCCCGACAAGTTCTGTGTATACGGTATCAAATAAGAAGCCAAATAATAGTCCGTAATAAATCCCTTGGACCGGACTATAATACACTGTAATAAAACATAAGACGATTATAAAGAAATGCGGTGCTGCTATGCTGTCTTTCCAAAATACATCCGTTGGAACAACAGTAGCAAACATATTTTCAAATAGAAACACAAAAAGGAGCAAAAGAGGAAGAGCTGCTCTTTTTAATATCTTCATCATCTCTTCTTCTCCTCCTATTCTAATGGCGCTGAAGGTGTTGCACGTTTAGCAACCGTAATATGCTCTACGTCATTTAAATCAGCGGCAGGTTTTACATAAGCTGTTTTTGTTAAGCCATATGCATCCGGCTGAACTTCAACGATTTTTCCAATTACAAGACCTTTCGGGAAAATATCACCCAGTCCAGATGTTACAACTAGTTGATCTTTCTCTACCGGTGCATCAGAGCCAATCTTTGTGAAAAGAAGTAATTGCTTTTCTTTGTCATAACCTTCAATCAATCCAAAGATTTTCTCTTGCCCTTGTACAATAGCAGAAACGCGATTTGTTCGGCTCATAGAACTTAGTAATTCTACTGATGATGTAAACTGAGATACACTTTTCACTCTTCCAACTAACCCTTGTGAAGTTACTACAGCCATATCTTTTTTAATTCCTTGCTGTGCCCCTTTATCAATTCCAATTAAATCGTACCATTTATCTGGATTACGAGAAACAACAGTAGCTGGAATTTCAGTATACCCGCTATTTAACTCTTTTTTACCAGTTAGCTCTTGTAACTTCTTGTTATCATCTTCTAATTGTTTTACTTTCCCTGATAGACCTGCATAATTATCTAATTTTGCTTTTAATTCTTTATTCTCTTCATACGTGCGCTTTACATCCTCTACATTTTCGAAGAATCCAGCTACGTATTTCGCTGGCTTTTGGAATACACGTTCTACAACACCGACAGTATCTTTAACAAACTGCTCTGGCCATGTTAAACTGTTCCGTTCTTTCAATGAGATTCCAATCAATGCCACGAGAAGAATAATACTAACCAACAAAACAATTAATCTTTTGTTTAAGAAAAACTGTGGCACGTTCACACCCTCTTAATTTCACTGATTTTTATTTTGCAATATTATCGAGCAGCAGTTTTGAAAAGATCGATATTGTCTAATGCTTTACCTGTTCCAATTGCTACGCAATCTAATGGATCTTCTGCAACAAGAACTGGCATTTTCGTTTCTTCACTAATTACTTTATCTAAATTACGTAGTAATGCCCCGCCACCTGTTAATACGATACCGCGGTCCATAATATCAGCCGCTAATTCAGGTGGAGTTTTTTCTAACGTATTTTTAACTGATTCTACAATCGCATCTACTGTATCTTTTAATGCATCTGCAATTTCTTCTGGCTGAATTAGTACTGTTTTTGGTAAACCACTTACTAAATCACGACCGCGAATTTCCATAGGCTCGATACCTTCTGGCTCGCCTGCAGAACCAATTTCTAATTTTAATGCTTCAGCTGTTCTTTCACCGATCATTAAGTTATAGCTTTTCTTAATGTACTGAATGATTGAATCGTCCATATCATCACCAGCAACACGGACTGACTGGCTTGTTACAATACCACCTAGAGAAATAATTGCAACTTCTGTTGTACCGCCACCGATATCAACAACCATACTACCAGTTGGTTCCCAAACAGGTAAGTTTGCACCAATTGCTGCTGCAAATGGCTCTTCGATAGGATAAGCATCACGAGCACCCGCTTGACGAGTCGCATCGATTACTGCACGTCTTTCTACAGCTGTAATACCAGATGGTACACATACCATTACATACGGCTTACGTGAGAAGAAACCGTTTGATTTTTGAGCTTGTTGAATGTAATATTTCATCATTGTTGCAGTTGTTTCATAATCAGCAATTACACCGTCTTTCATCGGGCGAAGTGCCACAACGTTCCCTGGTGTACGACCAATCATTTGTTTTGCATCGCTACCTACAGCAACGATTTGTTTCGTATCAGTTTGTAACGCAACTACTGAAGGTTCACGTAAAACTACACCTTTTCCTTTTACATATACAAGCGTGTTCGCAGTTCCTAAGTCTATTCCAAGATCGCGAGTAAATCCACCAAATCCAAACATATTATTTATCTTCCTTTCTTGTTTTCACGGACTCATTTTTTCTTACTTTATATTATAAAAACAGTACGTTTTTTATATCTTTATCCTTTTTGTAGATAAATTTCTACAAAAAACTCATAAATCACATTATAAAACAAAATAAGTAAAAAGCATAGTCTTAAATATGACCTTTTTCCTTTAAACTCACGAATTTATGGTCACCTATTATAATATGATCAAGCACTTCAATTCCGATAATCTGGCCGCATTCTACTAAGCGTTTTGTTACTGCAATATCTTCACGGCTCGGCGTGGGATCTCCTGAGGGATGGTTATGAAGACATATGATAGAGGCTGCTGCACGACGGAAGGCTTCTTTAAAAACTTCTCTCGGGTGTACAATTGACGTGTTTAAACTTCCAATAAAGATCGTTTGCCTATGTATAACTTGATTTTTTGTATTTAAATATAAACAAACAAAATGCTCTTGTTGTAAAAAACGCATTTCTTCCATCATGTATTTCGCACAATCTTCTGGACTTCGAATACTATATCTATTTTGATATTCTAAACGTACCATTCTTCTGCCTAGTTCAAAGGCTGCCATAAGTTGCGATGCCTTTGAAATCCCAATACCATGTATACTAATTAGCTCTTCTAATGTTGCATCTTTCAACATACGTAAGCCATCAAATTGATGTAAAATTTTATCTGACAACTTTAAAACTGTTTCTTCTTTAGAACCTGTTCTGAGTAACACTGCGAGAAGCTCTCGATTTGATAAACTTCCAGCACCTTCTAACAATAAACGCTCCCGTGGCTGTTCTTCTCTTACAACATCACGAATACCGTTCATCTCTCCACCCCTTTATTTGTTCTCTCAAAGAAAACCCCATGCAATTTTACGCATGGGTTACATCAATATCAAATTGTTTTAATTCCCGAACGAGACGTGCAATTGGTAAGCCAACTACACTATAGTAGTCCCCTTGAATATTTTGAACGAAAATAGATCCTTTACCTTGAATCCCATAACTACCGGCTTTATCAAAAGGTTCTTTCGACGCGACGTATGTATCAATTTCCTCTTCTGTTAACTCCCAAAATGTAACTTCTGTACGCTCATAAAAAGTAACCGTTTTTTCTTTTGCTATAATTGCAACACCTGTATACACTTCATGTGTTTTCCCTGATAGTAATTGCAACATCTCTTTCGCCTCATCCTCATTAGAAGGCTTACCAAGAATACGCGACTCATATGTAACAATTGTATCTGCACCTAACACAATGTGATCACTATTATTTTCTGCCACCGCTGATGCTTTTTGCAAGGCAAGCGACATTACAATATCAGAAGGCGATGAATATGCACCAATTGTTTCCTCTACTTCACTTACAACGATTTCAAATGGCACACTAGCTAACTCAAGCAATTCCTTCCTCCGAGGTGACCCTGAAGCTAAAATTATTTTTCTCATATTTTCTCCTTCCTTTCTCACATGAAGCAGAACAATTTATATTAATCGTATCAAAGGAATAGTTTGCCCACAAATGAAAGAAATATTAATTTCTCTAACTAAAATAACACTTCTTTATTGCATACGATTATATTCCTGTCATAGAGAAAGCACTTTGCTCTAAATTCAAAAGAAAAGAAAGAAGTACATGTACTTCTTTCTTACTCATTTTATTATCCTATCATTTCACTTTCTACGAAACAATTTTTTCATACGAGAGTAAACCATCAATAATAACTTGATTTAATTTCGCCAAAGATTCCTTATCCATCTTCCCATCTTTTACTGTTTGTACAGCTACCGACGTATACATATACAGTTTCTTTGCTTCTTCTTGTTTCATACTTTTCCCTTCTTTTTCAACCTTTTTCCATTCTTTTTCAATTACTTCTATATCTTTTGCGCTGCTTTTTCCACCAACTTGTACGCTAGAAGCATATTTTGCTAAATGAGTGTATAATGGCTGCACTTTTGTTAAAAATGTTCCTACTTCTTTATCATCTTTCAGCAATGCTTTATCTGTTATATCCCAGTTCTTTTTTAAAACGGAGACACCATCATTTTTATACTTAGTCATTAATTGATTTATAGACTGTTCATCGCTAGCAATACCAACAACTATTGCATACTTATCACCGCTCGGTCTCAAAGCACCAATGCCCCCATTGCCTTTCCATTCTTCAAGAGCTGCCTGTCCCTTTTCTTCAGAAGAATAAAGCCCCCCTTGAACAAAAAATAATTTCATTGGATCCAATGAAGTTCCTGCTTGTGCTTTTTGTTTTTCTTCTTTCGGTGCTGGTGTTTGTTCTGCCGTTCCACCCACCTTTGATTCTCCATTTCCAGTCGGCCTTGAAGCTGTCACTTCACTTCCTCCTGTCGTTCCTTGTCCAGTAAGTAAATGAAGCATCCCCATTCCAAACGCCGTACCGATAATGATTGCAGTTGCAACGATTACAATTAATGTATTACTCCACTTCTTTCGGTATTTTTCCACAGACATTGATTTCGCTTTTTGAAACGGAACAACATTTTTCGGTCGTTCACTTTCTACTACCATCCATTCAAATTCATCTTTCTTTTTTTCCTCATACTTCGCTTCTGTTCCATTCACTTTCACTGAGATCGTTCGTGATTGCTTGTCCATACACTCACACCTCACCTCTTATCGTTGTCCGCATCATATCATATTCATTTCATAAAAAAACGAGATATTTGTCAGAGGAATTCGCCAAATAACCCTATATATTTATCTTATATGTATGCATTTGACTTCATTTGTAGAACAAAAAAACTAGATAGCAAAGACTATCTAGTTTTTCTCGCAAATATATTTTCGTACTTCAGAAATGAAATAAAGAGAACCTGTTATGATAAAAACATCATTTTCTGCTATCATTTCAACTTTTGTATCAATTGCCTCTTTCCAATTTTCAAAAACTAATTTTGATTCTTTCTGTGAATATGATGCAAGCTTATCAGCAGAAATAGCACGATCAAAGGCGAATGTTGTAAAAATAATTTCATCTGCAATGGTTTCTAATTGGCCTACCATGTTATGTAATTGTTTATCACCAAGGGCAGTAAATAACACTATTACATTTTTATCTTTGCAATGCGCTTCTACTGTTTTCACAAGGCTTTCGATACCTTCTGGATTATGAGCACCATCTATAATAATATCTGGATTACTTTGCAGTTTTTCAAAGCGCCCCACCCAATACGCTTCCTGTAATCCAGTTCTTATTTCTTCTTCCTCAATTAAAAATGATAAGTATGTTTTTACATACATGACTGCCATAAGCGCAAGTGCTGCGTTTCCTACTTGGTGGCTGCCTTTCATTGTGATTCGCACATCTTCAAAAGAGGCGAAAGGACAAGTGAAATCGAACTGTTCTCCATCTTCACTAGACTGTTTATGTAATGCTGTAAAATGGTTGCCCATCTCGTATAAGTTTGCATGATTTTCCTTTGCAACATTTTGAATGACTTGCAAAGCTTCTTCATCTTGTACACCAGTAATTACCGGCACGCCAGACTTAATAATCCCCGCCTTTTCATATGCAATTTCTCCTAGTGTATTTCCTAAAATATGCATATGATCGTGACCGATATTCGTAATAATCGTGAGAACAGGGTGTATAACATTGGTAGAATCAAAACGTCCACCAAGCCCTGTTTCAAATAAAACAACATCACAGAAATTGAATTTGCCGAAATAGCAAATCGCCATAACAGTAATAATTTCAAACTCTGTCGCTTCCCCTAAATCCGTTTCATCTAGTTTTTCCACGACTGGTTTTACCAGCTTTACAAGTTCAGTAATCTCTTCGTCTGCAATTGGTGTTCCATTCACACTAATGCGTTCATTAAATGATTCGATGTAAGGAGAGGTAAACGTTCCTACCTTATATTTCGCGCCTTCTAACATGTAACGCATATATGTTAACGTTGAACCTTTTCCATTTGTACCAGCAAGATGAACACATTTTATATGACGCTCTGGATTTCCGAGCTCTTCTAGCATCCAATTCATTCTTTCTAATCCTGGTTTAATACCAAATTTCAATCGGCTATGAATCCACCCTATCGCTTCTTCGTATGTATGTATCACGTATGCTTTTCCCCTTTCAAAAGACAACTTTCATAGTTCTATTATACGCAAAGAAAAGAGACTCACCAATATAGTGAGTCTCTAAAAATATTTTTACTTTTCAAGATCTGCTAGACGTTGACGAACTGCTTCGCGTTTTTCTAGGTAATCTTGCTCTTTCGCACGCTCTCCTTCAATAACCGCTGCAGGAGCTTTCGCTACGAAACCTTGGTTAGAAAGTTTCTTCTGTACACGTTCTACTTCTTTATCGAACTTCTCAAGTTCTTTCTCAAGACGAGCTCTCTCTTCATCAAGATTGATAAGATCAGCTAACGGTAAGAATAACTCTGCACCTGTTACGATTGCAGTCATTGCTTTTTCTGGCGCTTGTAAGTCCGTTTGAATTGTTAATTCGCTTGGGTTACAGAAACGCTCAATGTAAGAGCTATTTTTCGTAAGTTGAGCAAGTACAGCCTCATCTTTTGCTTTAATTTGCATTTGAACTTTTTTGCTCATTGGCGTATTTACTTCTGCACGGATGTTACGAACAGAGCGAATGATATCAACTAGAAGGTGCATTTCTGCCGCAGCCTCCGTATCTTGTAAATCTTCGCGAACTGTTGGCCACGCAGCTACTGTAATAGACTCGCCTTCATGCGGTAAATGTTGCCAAATTTTCTCTGTTACGAATGGCATGAATGGGTGTAATAGACGCATTGTTTGATCTAATACGTAAGCTAAAATAGAACGAGTTGTTTTCTTAGCTGCTTCATCTTCACCGTATAGTGGAAGTTTCGCCATTTCAATATACCAATCACAGAAATCGTCCCAAATGAAGTTGTATAATGAACGACCAGCTTCACCGAACTCATATTTATCCATGTTACGTGTTACGCTTTCGATTGTTTCGTTTAAGCGAGTTAAGATCCACTTATCCGCAACTGATTTTTCACCAGTTAAATCGATTTCTTCATACTTCATATCATCCATGTTCATTAATACGAAACGTGATGCGTTCCAAATTTTATTAATGAAGTTCCAAGTAGATTCTACTTTTTCCATGCTGAAACGTAAATCTTGACCTGGTGCACTTCCTGTTGATAAGAAGAAACGCATTGCATCTGCACCGTACTTCTCGATAACATCCATTGGATCAATACCGTTACCAAGAGATTTACTCATTTTACGACCTTGCTCGTCACGAACTAAACCGTGAATTAATACATCTTTAAATGGACGCTCGCCTGTAAACTCTAAACCTTGGAAAATCATACGAGATACCCAGAAGAAGATGATATCATAACCCGTTACTAGTGCATCTGTTGAATAGTAACGTTTGAAGTCTGCTGAATCTTCATTTGGCCAACCAAGTGTGGAGAATGGCCATAATGCTGAACTGAACCATGTATCAAGTACATCGTTATCTTGATTCCAGTTTTCAATATCTGCTGGTGCTTCTGTACCTACGTATACTTCACCAGTTTCTTTATGGTACCAAGCTGGAATACGGTGTCCCCACCATAATTGACGAGAAATACACCAGTCATGAATATTTTCCATCCAACGTAAATATGTGTTTTCAAAACGCTCTGGTACGAACGTTACTTTTTCTTCTTCTTTTTGTTGAAGCGCTACTGCTTTTTCAGCAAGTGGAGCCATTTTTACGAACCACTGTGTTGATAAATAAGGCTCAACAACCGCACCGCTACGCTCACTATGACCTACTGAATGCATATGTGGCTCGATTTCTACTAATACGCCAGCTTCTTGTAAGTCTTTTACTAATTCTTTACGGCATTCGAAACGATCCATACCGTTATACTTACCAGCTTTTTCGTTCATCGATCCATCTTCGTTCATTACTAAGATGCGTGGTAAGTCATGACGGTTACCTACTTCAAAGTCATTCGGGTCATGAGCTGGCGTAATTTTTACAACGCCCGTTCCGAAATCTTTTTCTACGTACTCATCAGCAATAATCGGAATCTCACGGCCTACGATTGGAAGTGTAACTGTTTTTCCGATTAAATGTTTGTAACGATCGTCTTCTGGATGAACTGCTACTGCTGTATCACCAAGCATCGTTTCTGGACGAGTAGTAGCAAGACGAATGTGACCAGAACCATCTGTTAACGGATAGTTCATATGGTAGAATGCACCTTGAACTTCTTTATGAATTACTTCAATATCAGAAAGAGCTGTACGTGTTGCTGGATCCCAGTTGATGATATATTCACCACGGTAAATTAAGCCTTTTTCGTATAATTGAACGAATACTTTATTAACCGCATCTGATAAACCTTTGTCTAATGTGAAGCGTTCACGAGAATAGTCTAGTCCTAAACCAACTTTCCCCCATTGTTGACGAATGTGAGAAGCGTACTCTTCTTTCCACTCCCAAGCTTTTTCAAGGAATTTTTCACGGCCAAGATCGTAACGTGAAATACCTTCTTCACGAAGTTTTCCTTCTACTTTCGCTTGTGTTGCGATACCAGCATGGTCCATTCCTGGAAGCCATAGTACATCGTATCCTTGCATACGCTTCGTACGAGTTAAAATATCTTGAAGAGTTGTATCCCAAGCATGACCTAAGTGTAACTTACCAGTTACGTTTGGAGGTGGAATTACAATTGTATACGGTTGTTTCTTCTCGTCTCCTGTTGCTTCAAAATATTTGCCTTCAAGCCACCATTGATAAAGGCCTTCTTCAACGGACATATGATCATATTTAGTTGGTAAATTCTTTTCCGTGTTTGACATTATTTTCCCTCCTTAAAATAAAAAATGTCCCTCATCCAAAAAGGACGAGGGACATCGCGGTACCACCTTTATTTACAAACAAATTCATAATTTGCTTATACTCTTAATTTGATAACGGACAAATCCGTCTTTTCCTAATAAGAACTATTCCGTTCAGAAAAGATGCTCCAGGGCTACCTTCTAACATAACTATCTAGAGAATCTCCCAGCTAATGATTCTCCTCTCTGAAGACGTTTCATGTTATACTCTTCCCCTTCAAGGCATTTATATGATTGTTAATTATTATATACAATAGTGTAAAAAACGAAACCTTATTCGTCAAGATAAATTTAAAACTACAGCTTTTGGTGCCAAAAAGAAGATAAGTAGAATCCTCTACTTATCTTCTTTACCCCGCTATTTGTGGGCAGTAAGACCTCCACCTCAAAACTCAGCTGAAGCAAAGAAGTTAGATGGGAGCCCTGGTGCCCGTAAACGCCCAATTAGTGAAGGCTAATCATCAGCGGGGAATGTTTACTTTATCCGTTCCCTTGCTGGGCAGCTTGTAATTGTGACAGGAAATATTCTATATTGCTAACGAGCCAATGCGATTGTTGCAAACTCTTTACTCCGCGCAGTTCATTTTCCTCGTTACGATTATCTCTTCTTTTCTTATAAGACTGGATTTGCCGAATAAATTGCGATGGATACGTCATATACGCAAACATAAGTAGTTGCTCTTCTTTCGTAAAAGGGAAATTTTTTTGATACATTTGAAACCATTCAAACCGATCACTTCTTGCGATTGGATATGTGTTTAAAGACCGTGAATAAAAACCTACTATATCTTGCACAGGCGTTGCAAACTTCGATTTTTCTAAACTAATAAAATAGCCATTCCGTTCATAGTCAAATAAAAAATGATTCAGTGACACATTACCATGCACAAAAGTAATACGCGTTTTCTCCTTTTCTTTCATCGCATCGTTCCACTCATTTAATTGCTTCGTTGCAAATTCACGCGCTCTCATTACATGATGATAGTACGTACAATATTGCAATTCAAACGGGGACATATACCATTTTGATTCAGATTCTACGAGAAACTCTTCTAACATCTCACCATCATTTTCCCAACGATCGGATATACTTGTATAATGTTTTTCTAAATCTTCTTCCGTATACGTTTCTTCCTTCACAGTTTTTTGATGCAACGTTCCAAGTGTCTGAAACATTTTATGGTATTGATCATTGTCCTCACCGTTTCCTTCTGCACGTTCTAACCAAGGCATTAAATAATAATTATACGTCCCGTCACTTAAAATATAACTTCCATCCGTCGCATGATATATAGGTACATAATTTGAAAAACCTTTCTCCTTCAAATATTGAATATGATGCAGAAAGTTATTCCGCTCTAACTTTCTGCCTTCTATTTTCTTGAGTGCATATGGACCTTGATTCGTATAAATTTTCATTACATTTCCGTGCTCTTCCATATGCTGCGTATCCAATCTATATTGCCTCACGATAGGTTCATAGTGATTTCGCAACTCAATATCCATACGAATAACCCTTTCTATTCAAAACATAGCCTCTAAGAAAGGAAGTGAGTGAAAACACTCACTTCCTTATTTCGCCTTTACCCTTGAAACGGGAATATAAATAATTTGCCCCGTATTTAAAAATATATCTTCTGTTTGATTGACACGGTATAAATTTTGTACAGACGTTTCATAACGGTCTGCAATAGATTCAATTGTATCCCCTTCTTGCACGAAATACATTCTTAACTTTGTAAATTCTTCTTCCGGTTCTTTCGTAAATAGTTTTGTTAAATAAAGCGCATTTTCATCTCGCTGTGAGTACTCTTCTTCTTGTTCTTCCTGCTTTTTCGCTTTTTCTTTCTTGAAATCTTTTCGTCCGAACAGTTCAAATTGCGGCGTTGTTTCTTGCTCCTCTTCACGTTCCACAAATTCATGTTCTTCTATTTTCTCTTCTTCTAATTCCTGCTCTTTTCTTTCCTCTAATTGGAACGGTTCAAATGCGTAATCTTCCCACTCATCTGATTCCTTATATGCTGGTTCTTCTACATGCGGCGCCGGTCTATTTTCATCCTCTTGCGCTGAATCTTCTTCTAACTCAGCATACACCGTTTCTTCCTCTTCAACTTCATCCTCGCTTCTCTCTTCATCACACAAACCGGTAATAGATATATCCGCTAATAATTGTAAGCAACCATTTTCCTTTAATTCATAATCAAATTCCTCGATTGATACATATAGCTCTTCAATTACTTTCACTCGATTTCTCGGAATTGATATTTCAAGTGGAAAGGAATGAACAAGTTCATTAACCCCATCTTCTCTTGTTTCTACATAATCAATTGACTTTGCTGGCGATAGTTCTCTTAATGAATACGCGGAATCATCTTTTCGTGCAACATACTCTCCCGTTAAATCTAATTGTCCTCTCACGATTACTTCATGATCAAGCTCTTCTATCTCAACGTCTGGATCTAACGAAATTGACAAAAGTTCTTCGACTTCCTGTCCTTTTTGGAACCACACAGATTCTTTTAATGAAAATCGTAATGAATGATCTGTAGCCACTTCTTTTCCCCCTCCCAAACTATATGTCATTACAGATTTATGTGTGGGAAGCTTACTTTATGAATAAAAAAAATCGCTCCCCTTATGGAGAGCGATTTTCTCTAATACACTACGCTTTTAATTTTGACATTGCAATTTCAGCTGCTGCAATCGTCGCTTCAATATCTGCATCACTATGTGCTGTCGATAAGAATAAACCTTCGAATTGAGATGGTGGTAAGAATACACCTTGTTCTACCATTTCACGATAGTAAGCCGCAAAGAATTCTAAGTTTGAAGATTTTGCTGCATCGTAATTAATAACGGGTTCATCTGTAAAGAAAATACCAATCATAGAGCCTGCACGGTTAATATGATGCGGAATGCCATGTTTTTCAGCTGCTTTACGTAATCCAGCTTCTAACATTTCAGCTTTACGCTCAAATTCTACATATGATTCTGGCGTTAACTGTACTAACGTTTCATAACCTGCCGCCATTGCAAGTGGATTACCTGATAAAGTACCAGCTTGGTAAATCGGTCCGCTTGGCGCAACTTGGCGCATAATTTCTGCTTTACCACCGTATGCTCCTACCGGTAAACCACCACCGATTACTTTACCTAGGCATGTTAAATCAGGCGTTACGCCATAATAACCTTGGCCACAATTATAAGCTACTCGGAACCCTGTCATTACTTCATCAAAAATAAGCAATGCACCGTTTTGTTCTGTTACTTCACGAAGACCTTCTAAAAATCCAGGCTGCGGAGGAACAACCCCCATATTTCCTGCTACTGGTTCTACAATTACACAAGCAATATCATCACCGAATTGTTCAAACGCGTATTTTACGCTTTCTAAATCGTTATAAGCTACTGTAATCGTATTTTTCGCTACACCTTCTGGTACACCAGGACTATCTGGTAAACCTAAAGTCGCCACACCAGAACCAGCTTTAATTAATAACGAATCACCATGACCGTGGTAACAACCAATAAATTTCAAGATTTTATTACGACCTGTATAACCACGAGCTAAACGTAGTGCACTCATTGTTGCTTCCGTTCCAGAGTTAACCATACGCACAATCTCAATTGATGGCACGCGCTCAATAACAAGTTTTGCTAATTTATTTTCAATTTCTGTTGGTGCACCGAAGCTTGTACCTCTTTCAGCAACAGATTTTAACGCTTCTACAACACGATCATTTGCATGACCATGAATTAAAGGACCCCATGATAATACGTAGTCGATGTATTCATTCCCATCGATATCATATACTTTAGAGCCTTTTCCACGCTCCATAAACAACGGATTCATCCCAACAGACTTAAAGGCACGAACCGGGCTATTTACGCCACCAGGCATTAAGTCTTGCGCCTCTTCAAACGCTGCAATTGACTTATCAAACTTTTTCATTATTTAGCGCCTCCTTCTTGTAACCATCTTGCTGCATCTTTTGCATGATACGTAATAATTAAATCTGCCCCTGCACGTTTCATACTAATTAATTTTTCAAGAACAACTTCTTTTTCATTAATCCAACCATTTTGCGCTGCCGCTTTAATCATCGAATATTCACCACTTACATTATAAGCGACAACTGGTAAATTAAAGTTATTTTTCACATCACGAACGATATCTAAGTAAGAAAGAGCTGGTTTTACGATTAAGAAATCTGCACCTTCCATTACATCTGATTCTGCTTCACGGAATGCTTCCATACGGTTTGCCGGATCCATTTGATATGTTTTACGGTCACCAAATTGCGGTGCACCGTGCGCAGCATCACGGAATGGTCCATAAAATGCTGATGAATATTTCACAGCGTACGACATAACTGGCACGTGTCCAAAACCATTTTCGTCTAATGCATGACGAATTGCTGTTACGAAGCCGTCCATCATGTTTGATGGCGCAATAATATCCGCTCCTGCTTTCGCTTGACTTACAGCTGTTTTCGCAAGAACTGCAAGAGACTCGTCATTTAAAATAATCCCATCTTCAATTACACCGCAATGACCATGGCTTGTAAATTGACATAAACATGTATCTGCAACTACTACTAGCTCAGGGAAATCACCTTTAATTTGCTGAATAGCACGTTGTACAATTCCATGATCACAATATGCTGATGATCCAACTTCATCCTTTTCAGCAGGTAAACCAAATACAATAACAGAACGAATACCTAAATCAACAACTTCTTGCATTTCAGCTTGCAATAAATCTAAAGACATTTGATATACGCCCGGCATAGAAGGAACTTCATTACGAACATTTTCACCTTCTAATACAAAAATAGGGTAAATAAAATCTTCCGTATGTAAAAACGTTTCACGCACAAGTGCACGCATGCCCCCGCTTTGTCTTAAACGACGATGACGATTAAATTGTAAAGAGTTCATAGATTTCTATCCCCATTCTTTCATTTTATAGATTCACAAACATATTGTAGTAATGCTTCTACAGTGTACTCTTTCGGCACAATAACAGACGGAAAATAAAGACTTGCCTCTTTTTCCGTAATAGGTCCTATACAAGCAATTGTACATTTTTTTGTCCATTCTCTCCAGTTTGTACCCTCAAGTAAACGAACAAAACTAGTAACAGTTGAAGGGCTCGTAAATGTAATAATGTCTACTTTCCCTAACTTCAATGCTGCTATAAGTTCTTGCTTTTTTTCTATATTCACTTTCGTACCGTATACGATTAGCTCATCTAGAGAAACACCAATTTCCCGAAGTGCAACCGGAATTACCTCTCTTGCTAAATTCCCTTTCGGAAATAAAATACGTTCGTTTCCACTTAATTCTTTTAGAAACTCTTCTGCAAATGCTTCTGCAACAAATGAAGTCGGAACAAAATGAACTTGATAGCCCCTTTTTTCTAACTCTAATTTTGTTTTCACACCTACCGCAGCGATTCTAATGGTTAGCGGTAGTTTCTTTTTTAAACTATCTAGAAAAAAAGCTACACCATTTCTGCTCGTAAAAATAACCCAGTCGTATGAATGTAGCTGCTCTTCAATATGTTGAATTTGCCTATGAGACATACCTTCCATACGCAAAAGCGGAATTTCCAATGGAATTCCGCTCTTTTCTTTCACTGCTACACTCATTTGTTTCGCTTGATGCTGGGCACGTGTAATCAATACCGTTTTTCCAGCGAGAGCGTTCATATTTATTGTTGCTCCTTATTTGCAGCAAGAATGAGTTCTTTGGCGCCTTGTTTAATTAAACGGTCCGCGGCCTCTAACCCTACTTCCTCAGGATTAGTACCCACTACTGTCTCTTTTAATAAAACAGAGCCATCCATAGAGCCGACAAGAGCTGTTAATTCGATTGCATCGT
The DNA here is from genome assembly GCF_056738645.1 of Bacillus sp. PK3-067. Taxonomy (NCBI): domain Bacteria; kingdom Bacillati; phylum Bacillota; class Bacilli; order Caryophanales; family Bacillaceae; genus Bacillus; species Bacillus sp. PK3-067. The sequence goes on from NZ_CP096490.1 coordinate 4,456,616, forward strand.
TTTCTGTAAGGGTTGCATATCCAGCAATTGGAACTTGGCATCCACCTTCAAGTTTATGAAGAAATACTCGCTCCGCTGCCACTGTTCTTTCTGTTATCGTATCATTAATATGCGCTAACAACTGCAATAAATCCTTATCATCCTCACGACACTCAATCGCTAATGCACCTTGTCCTACAGCAGGTACACATAACGTATCATCTAAATGTTCTGTAATAACATCATTATCCCAGCCCATTCTTTGTAATCCAGCTGTCGCTAAAATAATCGCATCGTAATCTTCTTCTTTTAATTTACGTAAACGTGTATCGATATTCCCGCGAATCCACTTCACTTGTAAATCTGGTCTCGCAGCGAGTAGCTGTGCACTACGTCTTAAACTACTCGTACCTAAAATAGCACCTTCCGCTAACTCTTTAAACGATGCTCCATTTTTTGAGATAAAAGCATCACGAGGGTCAACACGCTTTGGTGTACAGCCAATCATTAAACCTTCTGGAAGTACGGCTGGCATATCTTTCATACTATGTACAGCCATATCGATTTCTTTCGTAAGTAACGCATGCTCAATTTCTTTAACGAACAAGCCTTTTCCGCCTACTTTTGAAAGAGTAACATCTAAAATAACATCACCTTTTGTGACAATTTCTTTCACTTCAAATTCATATGGTAGACCTAGGGCTTTTAACTGATCAATAAACCAGTTTGTTTGCGTTAATGCTAGTTTACTCTTTCGTGACCCTACAATAATTTTGCGCATAATTCTCTCTCCTCATTATAAATACCAAAAGTGGAAATTGGACAAACTGCTTAATAGAAAAATGTTTACTAGCATTACGAGAAACGATCCGATATTCCACTGTACAATTTTCTTACCTTGCAACACATCTGCCGCTCGTAAATATAAACCTGTGCAATACACAAATAGAACGACAAAAGATCCGATTACTTTCGTATCATACCAATGGAAATTATCCAATTTTGTATATCCCCATATACATCCTAATAAAATTGCTAGTAAGAAAAATGGAACAGAAAATAAATTTAATCCGTAAGACATAGATTCTAGCTTCGGTAAATTCCCTAACCTTCTTAATCTCGCATTCCATTTTTTCTTTTTTAATAGGCGATATTGCAATAAATACATAATAGAAAAAATGAACGATACAGTAAACGTTGCGTAAGAAATAATTGCCATACCGACATGCACGTATACAAGTTCTGAAACTAATTGTTCCGCAAGTACTGGCGACATCTTTCCGAGCGGTGTAAAAATAGAAAAAGCGCTTACGCCAAATGCTACAACATTTGTAAAAAAGACTAAAAAGTCAATTCTCATAAATCGATTAATAACTAACGACATCGTAATCAATAACCAAACATAAAAATAAATCCCTGATAATAAAGTTAAAATAGGATTCGTTTCTGAATCTGTAGCTCTAAGCAACATAAAAATAGACTGCAGGACCCATACAATCGCAAGTAACCAAAAAGCAAATCGGTTCGCCTTTCGGTTACTTTGGAAATAATCTATAAAATATAAACTAATGCTACAAGCATATAAAATAATTGCAATATGATAAATAATACTGTTATTTAAAAAACTCATCCGATCATCCTTCCAAATTATAAAGATGGAACGGATGGTGTCCACACTCTTTTATGTTCTACTTCTTCCGCACGACTCTCTACTTCTTCCGTTTCTAAATCAAAAATCTTTGCAAATAACGCTAATTTTTCGCTCGCTCCCTCTTCAGCAGCTATTTCTTTCGCTACTAAAATTGGGTCTTTTAATAATTGATTAATAATACTTTTCGTATGCTTACTAATAACTTTTTTCTCACGATCACTAAGGTTTGGTATTTTTCGCTCTAGGCTTACCATCGTTTCACTTTGGATTGCAAGTGCCTTATCACGAAGAGCTGATATTAATGGAACAACACCAAGTGTACTTAACCACGTTTTAAACAGAACAATTTCCTCTTCAATCATAAATTGAATTTTCTCTGCCTCTTTCAAACGCTCAGCACGGTTTGCCTCCACTACTCCTTGTAAATCATCAATATCATACAAGAAAGAACCTTCTAGCTCATCAATCGCTGGATCAATATCACGCGGCACTGCAATGTCAACCATAAATAATGGACGACCAGAGCGCATTTTCTCCACCTTTGTCATCATCTCTTTCGTAATGACATACTCAGATGCACCAGTTGAACTAATTAAAATATCTGCTTCTAATAATGCACATTGTAATTCGCTTAACGATTTTGCATGTCCCATATATTTCTCAGCCATTACTTCTGCTTTCGAAAGCGTCCTATTCATAACTGTTACTTTACGAGCACCACTTCCATATAAGTTTTGTAGTGCAAGTTCGCCCATTTTACCAGCACCAAGAATAAGCACATGACAATCTGTTAACTCGCCAAATATTTTCTTTCCAAGCTCAACAGCAGCATAACTAACAGACATTGCACTTTCCCCGATTGTTGTTTCTGAGTGGGCACGTTTTGCTAATGTAATGACTTGCTTAAACAATTCATTAAAAATTGTGCCTGTTGCTTTAACTTGTTGCGCTTCTAAAAAGCTATCTTTTATTTGACCTAAAATCTGCGTTTCTCCGACTACCATTGAATCTAAACCGCACGTTACGCGGAATAAATGATCTATTGCGCCATCTTGTTCAAAAATAGTTAAATATGGCGCGACTTCTTCTATTTCAAGCTGAAACCAATCAGCTAAAAACTTCTTAATATAATACCGTCCCGTGTGTAATTGATCGACAACAGCATAAATCTCAGTGCGATTACAAGTTGACACAATGACATTCTCTAACACGCTCTTTTGATTTTGTAATGTAGTCATCGCTCGCTCTAGTTCTGCTGCCTGAAATGTGAGTTTCTCACGAAATTCTACAGGGGCTGTTCGATAATTTACACTAACAACAAGAATATGCACGCAGCATGTCCCCCTTCACCCGTTTTATCACTTTATCTACTATCATAATACAACTTTCCTCTTATGAATCTGACAATCGTGTGAACAACCGATTATTTTTTAATTATTCTCCGTATGTAATAAAGGAGATTCAGTAACACTAATAAAAAAATTTCTACTTTATAATGATTATAAATTAATAACTCTATTTGTACGTTACCAAAAAAAGCCCTCATAATCAAGTGATGGAAACTATTCCATATAAATTATAACATCATCTTCCCTATCTTCTTTCATCATGAAGGAAAATATGTATGATTGTTCCAAAATGTAACAAAGACTTTCTCAATACAATGTATTTGACATTGCATTTCTTTTTCGTTATATTAATTTTACAAAATTAAATTGTGCACAACTTAATTAGAAGGGAGTTATTTATGACAGAAGACTCTTTGCATCTAGATAACCAACTTTGTTTTTCTATTTACGCCTGCTCTAGAGAGGTTACTCGTTTTTATCGACCTTATTTAGAAGAAATGGGTATTACGTATCCCCAGTACATTACTTTACTCGTACTATGGGAGCAAGATGGACTAACAGTAAAAGAAATTGGAGAACGTCTATTTTTAGATTCTGGTACGTTAACACCTATGTTAAAACGTATGGAATCATTAAAACTTGTAAAACGTGTTCGTTCCAAAGAAGACGAGCGAAAAGTTTGTATTGAATTAACAGAACAGGGCAAAGATTTAAAGGAAAAGGCTTGTTCATTACCGACAACGATGGCTACAAACTTAGGAATTACAGAGCAAGAATATCGCTCTTTATTAATTCAACTAAATAAACTGATTGACACAATGAAAACAATTAATGATGGAAAAGGGGAATAAATATGGATAAATTATATACTGCTTCAGTAACAGCAACAGGTGGAAGAAATGGGAAAGTAGTTTCAGATGATGGCATATTAAATCTTGATGTAAAAATGCCGAAAGCACTAGGTGGTGCAGGCGGAGAAGCAACAAATCCAGAACAACTATTTGCAGCTGGTTATGCAGCTTGTTTCGATAGTGCATTACAACTTGTCATTCGTACAAAACGTGTGAAAGTAGAAAGTACAGAAGTAACTGCTCACGTTTCTATCGGAAAAGATACAGATGGTGGTTTCGGCCTATCTGCTGTACTTGATGTACATGTGGCTGGCGTTTCACATAGCGAAGCACAAGAACTTGTAGAAGCGGCTCACGGTGTATGTCCTTACTCGAAAGCAACACGAGGAAATATTGAAGTTACATTAAACGTACGCTAAAAAATTTAGCAAAACAAAAACGCGCGACATTCGTCACGCGTTTTTTGTTTTTGTAAATTTATGAATTGCTTTCCACGCTTCTTCTTTTCCAAGTCCTGTTTCAGAAGAGAATAGAACAATTTCATCGCCAATTTCAACAGCAAGCGTTTCTTTTACAACTTTTAAATGCTTTTGCCATTTCCCTTTCGGAATTTTATCGGCTTTCGTCGCAATAATAATTGTTGGGATTTCATAATGCTTTAAGAAATCATACATCATCACGTCATCACTTGTTGGTTGGTGACGTAAATCAACTACTAATACAGCTGCGTCTAATTGTTCACGCGTTGTAAAGTACGTTTCAATCATTTTCCCCCATGCAGCGCGCTCCGATTTAGATACTTTCGCATATCCATAACCTGGAACGTCAACAAAGTGCATCATCTCATTGATTAAGAAAAAGTTCAGCGTTTGCGTTTTTCCTGGTTTAGAAGAAATACGTACTAACTTTTTACGATTTAAAATTTTATTAATAAAGGAAGACTTCCCCACATTTGAACGACCTGCTAATGCAATTTCTGGTAAATCACTGTCTGGATATTGTTCTGGTTTAACAGCACTAATTACAATATCTGCTTTTGTTACTTTCATTGTTTCACTCCTACTAATGCGTGCTCCAATACTTCATCTAAATGAGATGCAAGCACAAACGTAAGGTTTTCTTTTACGCTCTCTGGAATATCATCTAAATCTTTCTCGTTTTCTGCTGGCAAAATAATTTTTGTTAAGCCTGCGCGGTGAGCACTTAATGTTTTTTCTTTTAAACCACCAATTGGTAATACACGACCACGAAGTGTAATTTCACCTGTCATACCGACTTCTTTACTTACAGGAATACCTGTTAGCGCAGAAATAAGTGCCGTTGCCATCGTAATACCTGCTGACGGTCCGTCTTTTGGAACTGCTCCTTCTGGAACGTGAATATGAATATCATTTTTCTCATGGAAATTCGGATCGATCTGAAGCTCTTCTGCACGAGAACGTATATAACTAAACGCAGCTTGTGCTGATTCTTTCATAACATCCCCAAGTTTCCCTGTTAAAATTAGTTTCCCTTTTCCTGGCGCTACAGAAACTTCAATGGCAAGTGTATCGCCGCCTGCTGCTGTGTAAGCTAGACCTGTTGCCATACCAACTTGGTCTGTTTTTTCAGCTTGCCCATAACGGAATATGTGTTTACCAAGTAAATCAACAATCTTTTTCTCTGTCACAACGATACGTTTACGTTCTGCTGTAACGATAATCTTCGCTACTTTACGGCAAACTTTTGCAATTTGGCGCTCTAGCGTACGAACACCAGCCTCACGTGTATAATAACGAATAATCTCAAGCAGCGCTTCATCACGCACTTGTAAATTACCTTTTCGTAAGCCATGTTCTTTTAATTGTTTCGGCAATAAATGCTCACGAGCAATGTGTACTTTTTCAAGTTCTGTATAGCCAGCAATCGAAATGATTTCCATACGGTCAAGTAATGGACCTGGAATACTTGAAAGTGTATTAGCAGTTGCTACAAACATAACTTTTGATAGATCATATGGTTCTTCAATGTAATGATCACTGAAGTTATGGTTTTGTTCTGGATCTAATACTTCAAGTAATGCCGCTGATGGATCTCCACGGAAATCGTTAGACATTTTATCAATCTCATCTAATAAGAAGACTGGATTAACTGTTTTCGCCTTTTTCATACCTTGAATAATGCGTCCTGGCATTGCTCCAACATATGTACGGCGGTGACCACGAATTTCAGATTCATCACGCACACCACCAAGAGATACACGGACGAAGTTACGATTCAATGATGTTGCAATTGAACGCGCTAACGAAGTTTTGCCGACCCCAGGAGGGCCTACTAAACAAAGGATAGGTCCTTTTAATGAATTCGTTAACTTCTGTACAGCTAAATATTCAAGTACACGCTCTTTCACTTTTTCAAGACCGTAATGATCGTTATTTAAAATCTCTTCCGAATGAGCAAGATCAATTATATCTTCTGTTGCCTCTGTCCACGGAAGCGCTAATAACCAATCAATATAATTGCGAATAACACCACTCTCCGCAGAACTTGCTGGTAACTTTTCATAACGATCTAATTCTTTCAGCGCAGCCTTCATTGTTTCTTCCGGCATTCCTGACTGTTCAATTTTCTCACGAAGTTCTTCTACTTCTCCGCCCTTGCCTTCTTTGTCGCCAAGTTCAGTTTGAATCGCCTTCATTTGCTCACGTAAGAAATATTCTTTTTGCGTGCGCTCCATGGAACGTTTCACTTTTTGCCCAATTTTCTTTTCTAGGCTAAGTAACTCTTGTTCATCTTGAATAATTGAAATAAGTGTTTGTAATCGTTCTTTTACAGATACAATCTCTAGAATCTCTTGTTTCTGCTTCGTTTTAATCGGCAAGTGAGAAGCAATTAGATCAGCTAATCTCCCTGGTTCTTCCACATCAGCTACCGTTGCAAATGTTTCATTTGAAACTTTTTTCGAAACTTTAATATATTGTTCGAAATGCTCCAGTAACGTACGCATAAGAGCTTTCTCTTCTAAATCATCTTCTACTTCTTCAGTTACCGTTTTAATCGACACTTGTACTACATTTTCTTCTTCGATAAACTCTATTACTTCTGCTCTATGTAAACCTTCCACAAGGACACGAAGCGTACCGTTCGGCAATTTTAACATTTGCTTCACTTTCGCCACCGTACCTACACTATATATGTCATCTTCTTTCGGATCATCGATATTCATTTCTTTTTGCATTGCTAAAAAGATGATATTTTCATCCATTGCCGCCTGCTCTAGTGCTTGTATCGATTTATCACGTCCTACATCAAGATGCAAAACCATCGTTGGATATACGAGAACGCCTCTTAATGGTAGGAGGGGCACGATTCTTTCGTTCGTATTCATACTAGACATAGCACCTCCATAATAAATTAAACTCCTGTTCAACTATTTTATATTACAATACACCTAGATGCAATTGCTGAGATTCCGCGCAATTGTAAATAGCTTGTTTTTCTACCTCACGAAAAGAAAAAAGACTCCGATTAAGCATACAAACTTAAACGAAGTCTGGCAAATTTTATTATTGTTTATTTTCACATAGATTGTGCATCAGTTTCGTCTACCTTAGTATGTACATCTAGCTCTCTATGCATATTTTCTTGCATAAACGTTAACTCAAATACTTCTTTTAACTTACGGACAGGAATAATTTCAATTCCCTTGATCGTATACAAAAATGGTTGCATATTTTCAGCAGGAATAATGACTTTCTTAGCTCCCGCTTTTTTCGCAGCTTTTATTTTTGCGTACACGCCACCAATAGGTTTTACTTCTCCGTGTATACTTATTTCCCCTGTCATCGCTACTTCATTATTTACATACGTGCGGTGCACCGCAGAATATACACCTGTTGCCATAGCGATTCCTGCAGAAGGGCCATCAATCGGGATACCACCTGGAAAATTAATATGTATATCATATCCTTCTGGCAACACATCTAAAGAACGAAGTACTGTTAATACATTATCAACAGAGCCTTTCGCCATACTTTTACGACGAATCGATTTCGTTTGACTACCAATACTTTCTTCTTCCACAATTCCGGTAACATTTACCGATCCTTTATCTTTCGCCTTGATTGCTGTTACTTCAATTTCTAATAACGCACCTGTATTTGGTCCGTATACAGCAAGACCATTTACAAGACCAATCCTTGGAATCGGATAAATGCGCTTTTCATATTTCGGTGTAAGCTGACTTGAGTGAACAACCCACTCTATATCTTCATCCTTAATGAAAGAACGTTCTTCATTTATCGCCATACCAGCAGAGATTTGCACGAGATTAATCGCTTCTCGTCCATTCCTTGCATACATCCCGATCATTTCAATACCATTTTCACCTATTTGCATTTCCACTTTTTCCGCGGCATTTTTCGCTACTTTTTGAATTTCTTCCGTATCTAATTCACGGAAAAATACTTCTAAGCAACGTGACCGAATAGCAGGAGGAATTTCCTCTGGCGAACGTGTCGTTGCTCCAACTAAGCGAAAATCTGCCGGTAAGCCTTTTTGGAAAATATCATGTATATATGTTGGGATCATCGTATTTTCTTCACTATAGTACGCACTTTCTAAAAATACTTTTCGATCTTCTAACACCTTTAACATTTTGTTCATTTGAATCGGATGGAGCTCGCCAATCTCATCAATAAACAAAATACCACCATGTGCATCTGTTACAGCACCTTTTTTCGGTTGCGGAATACCTGCTTGCCCCATCGCCCCAGCACCTTGATAAATCGGATCATGCACCGAACCTATTAAAGGGTCTGCGATACCACGTTCATCAAACCGAGCTGTTGTCGCATCAAGTTCAATAAATGTTGCATTCGTACGAAATGGAGATTTAGGATTTCGTTTCGCTTCTTCTAATACAAGACGTGCTGCCGCTGTTTTCCCAACACCTGGCGGGCCATATATGATTACATGTTGCGGATTCGGACCACAAAGAGCCGCTTTTAACGACTTAATTCCGTCCTCTTGCCCTACAATATCTAAAAAGGTTGTAGGACGCACCTTTTCTGCTAGCGGCTCTGTTAAAGAAATCTCACGCATTTTACGAAGCTGTTCTAATTCTTTTTTCGATTCTCGATCAATTGAAACTTTTTGTGTTCGTTGATTTCGAAGTAAATGCCAGAAATACAATCCGACAATTACACCAAAAACAAGTTGAACAACTAAAAATATATTTGTCCAGCTCATTATTTATTTCCTCCCGCAATATTTTATCTCTTAGTATTTCCGCGGAGGAACGTAGCTAAACATAAAGAAAAACAGCAATTATAAAAATTGCTGTTTCCCTTTCGCATTATGCAGATGTTTTTGTATCAAGTACAGTACCGTCTTGTAACACCAATTTTGGCGGCTCATTATCAGCTACTGTTTCTTTTGTAAGAATACACTTCTCGATATCTTTACGAGATGGAAGTTCGAACATTACATCAAGCATTAAGCCTTCAATAATAGAACGAAGTCCACGAGCACCCGTTTTACGTTCAATTGCTTTTTTCGCAATTTCGATTAGTGCACCTTCTTCAAACTCTAACTCAACATCGTCAAGCTCCAATAATTTTTGGAATTGCTTAACAAGTGCATTTTTCGGTTTCGTTAAAATATCAACAAGAGCATCTTCATCAAGTGGCTCTAGGTTCGCAATAACTGGAAGACGACCGATAAACTCTGGAATTAAACCAAATCTTAAAAGATCCTCTGGTAATACGTGAGATAAAACATGCTTCTCATTCACATCAGCATTTTTCTTCTCAGAACCAAATCCAATTACTTTTTCACCAAGGCGACGTTTAATAATCGGCTCAATGCCATCAAACGCTCCACCACAAATGAATAAGATGTTCGTTGTATCAATTTGAATAAACTCTTGGTGCGGATGCTTACGACCACCTTGAGGTGGAACGCTTGCTACAGTACCTTCTAAAATTTTCAGAAGTGCCTGCTGCACACCTTCACCAGATACATCACGTGTAATTGATGGATTTTCGGACTTACGTGCCACTTTATCAATCTCATCAATATAAATGATTCCTTTTTCCGCTTTCTCTACATCATAATCAGCTGCTTGAATTAATTTTAGTAAGATATTTTCTACATCTTCCCCAACATATCCAGCTTCTGTTAAAGATGTTGCGTCCGCGATTGCAAATGGAACATTTAAAATACGCGCTAAAGTTTGTGCCAGTAATGTTTTACCACTACCTGTTGGCCCGATAAGTGCGATATTACTCTTCGCTAATTCTACATCATCAATTTTGCTGTTAGAATTAATGCGTTTGTAATGGTTATATACCGCTACCGCTAGTGCTTTTTTCGCGCTATCTTGCCCGATGACATACTCATCTAAGATTTCACGAATTTCTACCGGTTTCGGTACATCTTTGAATTCTACTTCTTCGTCCTTCGCAAGCTCCTCTTGTACAATTTCAGTACAAAGTTCGATACACTCGTCACAAATGTAAACACCTGGACCTGCCACTAACTTTCGAACTTGCGTTTGTGTTTTACCACAGAAAGAACATTTTAATTGCCCTTTTTCATCATTAAATTTAAACATATTTTCACACCCCTTACAAAGTGCTAACCTCTTGCCTTCGTATGTACACGATAAATGTATCGTATGTAAATACATATTATGTCACTACGTGGCGAGAAATACAAATAATATGACTAGTTATGTACAAATAAAAAATTTTTAAAACTTTTGAAATATGTATATTCGACTTGTAAAGGAACTTTTCCTTCTCCATCGAAAAGTTTTATAAATATATTTCTATATTTATAAAACAAGGCACGATTTTAATCGTGCCTTGTTATTTTATTATGCAGCGTTTTCTACTAAGAAGTCTACAGCTTTACGCACTTTAAGATCTTCAGCTAAAGCGTCTACGCTTCCAAGAGCTTGCTTGATAGCGTCTACTGGCATACCGTACATTTCAGCCATTTTTTCAACTTCTGCAGTTACTTCTTCTTCAGTAACTTCGATGTTTTCAGCTTCAATGATAGCTTCAAGAACAAGATTGATTCTTACACGTTTTTGTGCATCTTCTTTCATTTGCTCTTTTAATTTGTCAGCATCAGTACCTGTGAATTGGTAGTAAAGCTCAAGGTTCATACCTTGTTGGCTTAAACGTTGCTCGAATTCACGAACCATACGATCTAACTCAGTGTTGATCATAGCTTCTGGAATTTCGATTTCAGCGTTAGCAGCAGCTAATTCTACTACTTCGTCACGTACTTTGTGCTCAGCTTCGTGCTTTTTGCCTTCTTCTAAGTTTGTGCGAAGTTTTGCTTTTAATTCATCAAGAGTTGCAACCGCTTCGTCTGCTTCTTTAGCGAACTCGTCGTTTAACTCAGGAAGTTCTTTTGTTTTGATTTCGTGAATTGTTACTTTGAATGTTGCTGGTTTGCCAGCTAATTCAGCAGCATGGTACTCTTCTGGGAATGATACTTCAACGTCTTTAGACTCACCAGATTTAAGACCGATTACTTGCTCTTCGAAACCTGGGATGAATGTACCAGAACCGATTGCTAGAGAGTAGTTTTCGCCTTTTCCGCCTTCAAATGCTTCGCCATCAACGAAACCTTCGAAGTCGATTACAGCTGTATCACCGTTTTCAACAGTTCCTTCTTCTTTAACAACTAGTTCAGCTTGACGTTCTTGTAAAGATTTTAATTCGTTCTCTACATCTTCGTCAGTTACAGTTGTTTCAACTTTTTCTACTGCTAAACCTTTGTACTCACCTAATTTAACTTCAGGTTTCACTGTAACTTTTGCAGTGAAGATAAGGTTAGCATTTTTTTCGAACTTCTCGATGTCGATTTCAGGATGATCAACTGGGAAGATACCAGCTTCTTCAATCGCTTCACCGTATGCTTTTGGTAAAATGATATCTAAAGCATCTTGGTATAAAGATTCAATACCAAAGCGTTGTTCGAATAATGGACGAGGCATTTTTCCTTTACGGAAACCTGGTACGTTAATTGTTTTTACTACTTTTTTGAACGCAGCGTCGATAGAGTTGTTTACTTCTTTAGCATCAACTTCGATTGTTAAAACGCCAACGTTACCTTCTAATTTTTCCCATTTTGTAGACATTTATTCTTTCCCTCCAACTATAATAATGTATGCACATACCTCTATAGATTAAGATCTTCATTATCTCTTTTTTGAAATAACAAATACACAAATAATCCTCTAGCAAAAGCTTTCAGATATAATGTTCCAATCTACTAATTGCCCAGAAGACAACTACGGTATATTTTGTTCGAGAATAATATGAAACATATTAAGTAAGAGAATTACACTTCTCTTCTCTTACAAACAGGCAGTTTTCTGCCTTTTGCAACCCTTACATTATAACATAGAATATGCTCGTTTCAAGAACTGAACGATTCTTTTTCATAATTATACGGGCAAATATCCTTCTCTTTCAACACGTAATAACCATTGATAGGCAATATGAAACTCTTCCAATTCGATATTGTATGCTGCCATAAGCTCTTCTTCATCAATAGCCAATCCGAAACGCTTTCTTCCAATTCTCTCTAAAACAGCTGACCAAATCTCTTCTTTATCCATTAATAGAGCAAATGGGAAAACACTAATTTGCAATTCTTTCCAATATGTAACCATTGCTTCAAATATATCGGGATAATTTTGCTCTAATCGACTTGATAATTTATGTATAATGTTATTGGATTGCTCCTCATTATGACCTGTAAATGCTGGAATTACCTTAATCGTATTCCCAAACTTTTCTACCTCTATTTCCTCTTCTACCTGACTTTCTATCATTTTATACAAAATAGAAGTTTTCAAATAGGGGTGTTGCTCTTCTTCTATTAAAAATTTCTTTAAAACAGGTAATGCAAGATCTAAGTCTTTTAACGAAAGTCGCTGAATCGCTCTTAGCTTCTGTCCAAAGTTTTCTCCAAAAATTTCATTAGTAAACTCATCCAACTCAAAATTTGAATCCACTAGCGATGCGTCTCCCTCATTGAGCATACCTTCTGCAAATAAAGCAAGTTGCGCTAATTTTTCCTTTTGATCAGGCATTATATCTTTCGTTTGTAAAACCTTTTCAACAGTTTCAATAACACCTTCATAATCATTTGTTTGAACTAAAATAGTCACGTACGTTTCAAGAATATCACCAAATAAGACAACTCCTGTTTTAAGCAACTGTTCACATTTGTCTTTCGCTTCTTCCATACGTTTTAATTCGAGTAAACAAATAACTGAAGCTAATTCCGTTTGTTCCGTTTCCGCATTATACTGACGTAATATTTCAAAGCAGCGCAATGCATCTTCGAACTTCCGCTCTTTCAGCGCTAAAAAACCTTCATCAATATAGCGCTCTGATAGTTGTGGAAACAATACGACCGTATTTTCTTTTTTATCCATACGTCCGCCTCTTTTTCTTGATTTTAATTATGTTCAAAGTAAATATATCAAATGCGTAATGAGAACACAACATCCCAAAACTATTTGTTTGAAATATAAAAATATTTAATTTTTACATTCCAATACGAATAAATCTCTACTAAAAATTAAAATTGTACAAATAAAAATCCCCAGCAACAAGCGCAGAGGATTCATCATTAATGGAAAGCTTTTATAATTGTGGGGTATATTACAAGGGTAATAATTTGGAGAACAATAATTGCCATAACAATCATGCTAAAATAGAAGATTGGTTTACTTCGCTTCATTAAAAACATAATAATAAGCATCGTACAAGCAAACAAACTTAAGAAGAACAAACTTGTTGTCGAACTAAGTATACCACTTGGGACAAAGAACAATAACACTACACTACAAGTACCTATAATTCCAAATAACCATTCCATTCATTCACTCATTCCCTTTCCCTCTCATGGCTGTTTTCTCTAAGCAATCAAATGTTTCACAACATCAACTACATACGTTAATTTCTCATATGCTACAAATCCAAAAGCAACCGTTAAGCCCGTTACAACTAATCCTTTCATCATTTCTGCCTCCTCGTTTTATCGTTGTTATCTTCATTATAAAAGATTAGCAATTTGTTACCATCGAACTACCTTACAGTTACCTTACAGAATTGTAAGATTTCAAAAGAGGATAGAAAAACACCTCACATAGCTTAAGGTGCTTTCACGGAATTTCTCTATAATCACTTGCAAAATTAACTTTTTTCTCTTGGTTATTTTTAGGAGAATCCAATCTTAAACTAATAGATTTACTAAATAATTTAGGATCAAAATAATTATTCATTACTTTTCTTAACTTACCTTCAGATATTTTCGTATTACAAGAAAACAAAGGATGAAAATGATGTTAATATATTTTTATACAATTAAGAATTTAATTTACAAGGGGGATTATATATGTTTAAAAAAATGGCCGCAGATGTATTAGGACTAAGCGATGTAGGTTCTGTTATTACACCTAAAGACTATGATAAGGTCGATGCCGATGATTATGTAATGCATGAAGATGGAGAGAAAATTTACTTTCTAATTAAATCGAAATCAGATGAATATTGCTTCACAAACAAAGGGTTAATTCACTTAGACGGTACAAGCGCAACAAGTAAAAAACGTACACTACGCCGCTTTCGTTATAGTAAATATCAAATTAAAAACGTAGCACTCGAAACTGCAGGAACGATTGATTTAGATGTAGAAATTAAGTTTCAAATGGGCGATGAACATTACTCAATTGATGTTCATAAAAAACATATTGAAGAATTAAAAGATTTATATAAGGCTTTACTTAAAATCGAAGAAATTTCATACGACAACGATATTACATTACAATATGCACATAAAAGTTTAGATATGGCATCTAATGCCTTTAGCCGCATTTCAAACGCACAAGTAAATTTAGCAGAGCAATTTAAAGAAATGAACGAGATTGCCTTTAACTGGCTTGTTGATACGAAGAAACAATATAATGTGAAAGATTATGGTTTTGTATTTGAGAAGTTTATTAATAACTAAACAGAAAACCTTGTTATCAAAAGATAACAAGGTTTTTGTAGCGTACCAGGAGAAATTCGAACTCCCGCTCCGCCCATTTCCGTACTATTTTATATATTTTGATCGCAGTCTTAATATATCTTCTCCTTCGCGAATGCCTGCCGATCCCTTCCTCACATTTTTTACGACAGTCCAATTCGGGTTAGTTTCATCACCGATGTTCTGTACTGTAAAATTGCCATCACCATATTTTCGGTGGCCTTCTGCCAATTTCTCCGTTAAATCATTCTCATTTGATCTCGCCATCTTTGCGCCATCTCCCTTTTTTATACGACCTTCTTAAACCATCTAACCAATCACAGGTCCAGTCAATTGGAGATTCTCATTTTCCGCTTCTATTAATTGTAACACACTGCCGGGGATAAGTTCCGATAACTGCTGCTCAACCGTACTAGAATGGTAAAGAATTTTATAATATTGCAAGTAAACAATTAAGAGAATCTGGATATGGATTTGAGTTCCATCATAAACCTATTAATTCTTTAAATTAAATAAGATGAATAGGGCGCATAAATGGCGCTCTTTTTATTTAAGAAAAAAAGTACATATGCAACTGCTTAATATCAAAGGAAAGGTCGCAAATATTAAGCATGAACTACACTTATAACCCAAACATCAAATTTTAGACAAACAAAAAACCTTGTTATCTTTTGATAACAAGGTTTTTTTAGCGTCCCAGGAGAGATTCGAACTCCCGACCGTACGCTTAGAAGGCGTATGCTCTATCCGGCTGAGCTACTGGGACATGGAGCGGGTGAAGAGAATCGAACTCTCGACCAGAGCTTGGAAGGCTCTTGTTTTACCACTAAACTACACCCGCATATGTTATTTTCTTTTCTTCGTTAGCGCCGTTTCCCTATCGACAATATTTATTATATGTATAACCACGCATAAAGTCAACACCTTTTTTAAAAGAGGATAAATTTTCTTATCCTCTTTTAAAAACTGCCTGTTCAACTAGTTGTCCGTCTAACGTTTCAAAACGAACTTCCATTTGATTTTCATCCATTTCTAATAAAGCAAATGTCTTTTCTACACGCTGACGTGGTAATAAAATACTGCCTGGATTAATAAATAAAACGCCCTCGATTAATTCCGCACCTAATACGTGAGAATGTCCGAAGCATGCAACTTGCGCTCCCACTTCTTCAGCATGGTACGCTAGCGTTTGTAATGTCATTTTTACATTATGTCGATGCCCATGTACAACTAAGAAGCGAATTCCATCTACATCAGTTACAATTTCATCTTGAAAGTTAGCATAATCACAATTTCCTTTTACAACATGGAAACCTTGCAGCTCTTCATGAGCAGGCGTTAGCTCTGAATCACCGCAATGAATCATGATATCTACTTTCCCTTCATACTTCTCTTTTAACTGCTGTAATTCCTTCACAGAGCTATGACTATCGCTTACGATTAAAGCTTTCATCAATCTCTCTCCCTTATTCTCCTAAAAACCATTCAGGGATTTTTTCTTCTAGCTTACGAAGAGCACGTCCGCGGTGACTAATAGCATTTTTTTCATCTGAACTTAATTCCGCCATTGCTTTTTTGTATTCTTCCACATAAAAGATCGGATCGTATCCAAAGCCATTTTCTCCGCGGCGTTGTTCTAAAATAAATCCTTCACATGTCCCGTTTACAATGACAGGCTTTTTATCACCTTCAGGGAAAGCTACTGCTAATGCACAGTAGAAGCGAGCTTTACGCTTATCAAACGGTATTTCATTTAATTCTTGTAAAACTTTATCAATATTCGCTTGATCATCTTTTGGCTCTCCAGCAAAACGAGCTGAATACACGCCTGGTTTCCCGTTTAACGCATCTACAATAAGACCTGAATCATCCGCAATTACAATTGCATTCAACTGTCTACTCAAACTATCCGCTTTTAAGATCGCATTTTCTTCAAATGTTTCACCAGTTTCTTCGACTTCTTCAATATGAGGAAAATCGTGTAATGATTTCACTTCTAAATCAAATCGCTCAAATAACTCAGCAAATTCACGTACTTTCCCCATATTTTTTGTCGCTACAACAACTTGTTTCATACTTTCCACCTCTACTCTATATGAGATACGATGTCACCTAACGCTTCTTTTTGCATATCAATCAGTTGGAAAATGCCTTGTTCTGCTGCATCAAGTAATTCATTTAACTGCGCTCTACTAAACGTCGCTTCTTCTCCAGTTCCTTGCACTTCAACAAACTGACCTTTTCCAGTCATAATTACATTCATATCAACGTCTGCTTTAGAATCTTCTGCATAGTTTAAATCTAAAACAACACCTTGTTGCTCTTCAACAATTCCTACTGACGTTGCTGCTAAATAATCTTTTACTGGAATTTTAGATACTTTTTCTGCTTGTAATAACTTCTCAAACGCTAATACCATCGCTACGTATGCACCTGTAATAGAAGCTGTTCTCGTTCCACCATCTGCTTGGATGACATCACAGTCAATCCAAACTGTTCTCTCGCCAAGCGCTTCTAAATCAACTACCGCACGTAATGCTCGTCCAATTAAGCGCTGGATTTCCATTGTACGCCCTGTTACTTTCCCTTTGCTCGACTCCCTAATCGTACGTTGTTCTGTTGCACGCGGAATCATCGCGTATTCAGCTGTTACCCATCCTTTTCCTTCTCCACGCATAAACGGTGGTACACGCTCTTCAATTGTTGCTGAGCAAATCACCTTTGTATCCCCAACTTCAATTAATACAGATCCCTCTGGATGTTTTAAATAATTCGTATGAATATGTATATGGCGTAATTCTGTTTTCTCTCTACCATCTACTCGCATAAAAATAACCTCCTCTTAATTACTACTCGTTAGTATAGCCAAATTTAAATGTATGATATGTATACAATAAAAGAAGGAGAACCCAAAAAGCAATTCTCCTTTCTTACTTAAGTATATCAAATTATTCAAGATTAAAAACTACCTGTATTCACGTTTTCTGGACGATCTACAGGTTTTATTAACTTTCCGCCCTTTTCATCTATAAGATTTGCTTTTCCATTCACTTCAATAGAAATATTTTTCACACCTTTCTTTTCTGTTAAAGATAAAACTAACGACTTCAATACGTAATTTGAGATCATATTTTTATCTGGGTTTACAAATATATTTTCATTAAAGTTTAATGTAAGATTTCCGTCTTGTAATTTCGGATTCGTAATAAGCTTAACGCCTGGATTAAAATCATTCAGGAGCGATTGATGGATCGGACCTTTTACAAGTTCATCTATAATTGCTGCATAGTCATTTTCTTTACCTTCCGCAACGCGGCGTGTGACTGGTACGTAGTATTGCTGTTTATTATTATTTTGCGCCATAAAATACAGTGTGACTGGTTTTGTATTTGTTACATCTGCTACTTGTTCATCATCGAAGTTAATACCATTTGCACGGCTCACTCCTTCACCAAGCGGTGTACCACCAACCGGCATCTTTGCCAATTTCTCACCATTTATTTGGAACTGCACTTGTTTTATCTCTGTAAATTGCGTCAACGTCCAAGCTATAGATTCAACGATTTGACGCTCTTCTTCTTTCGCATAGTTTTTCATTTCTTTAGAGAAATCAATAACTGCCGTTCCGTCCTTTTTCAAATCTAAAGTCATCGTTGTATTCGCCGGAATGACTGCACGAAACCCATTCGGTAATAAATTCGTTACCGGTCCATCTTTCACAAGGTATTCTAACGTTTGCTTCACAGTCTCATTTGCTTTCGGAGTAGGTATAGCTAACGTTTGTGGTACAACATAACCATTTTTATCAACAAGGTATAGTTCTCTGTTTACCATTTGCCCTTGCTTATCTTTTTTAGCTACTTCTTTCTTCCCACCCTCTGTATACGTAACTTGTTTTGGCGGATCAATTTGTTCAGTTGCTTTCTCTTGATTTATAAAGCCACACCCTGTTAGTAAAACAGCGCTCACAGTAGCACCAACAACCCATTTAAAAGTGGATTTAGGCATGCCATTCCCCCCTAAAATCTAAGTTTGTACTATTATGTATACGAGCTGTTTCACGTTTTAGAACAAGCTGCGCCTCTTATAAATTGAAACTTTAATCAGTAGGGGTCTTACTCCCCAGCAAATAGCAAGATAAAACAAAAACTCCTGATTTCTCAGGAGCTCACTTATATAAATTCTACTATTATTCTTTTTCTAAATGAATATGCTTCACATTTTCAATCGGTTGACCGAACCATTTTGATGCAATTTCTTTAAACAAGCCTATTTTTCCTGTTGTTAAGAAGAGATGATCGCTTTGTTCTTCTCCTTCATTCAACATTTTACTATGATATAAGATTGTACTTACTTCACGTGCTGTTTCATCACCAGAACTAATTAGTTGCACTTTATCTCCCATTACTTTTTTAATAACAGGTCCTAAAATCGGATAATGTGTACACCCTAATATAAGTGTATCAATATCGGTACTTTTCAGTGGTTGCAGCGTTTCTCTTACAACTTCATACGCCATTTCACTTTCGAAATTCCCACTCTCTACAAGTTCAACGAAAGGTGGACAAGCTAAACTTTCTACCATAACACGGTTATTAATAGACTTTAACGCCTCTTCGTATGCACCACTTTTCACCGTTCCAATCGTTCCAATAATCCCAACGTGATACGTGTTTGTCACTTTTAAAGCTGTACGTGATCCTGGGTGAATAACTCCTACTACTGGAATTGGTAATTGTTTTTGCATCTCTTCTAATACAACTGCAGTTGCTGTATTACACGCAATAACTAACATTTTAATATTTAAGTCTAGTAAATGCTCTGTCATTTCCCACGTAAATTGACGTACTTCTTCTCGAGAACGTGGACCATAAGGACAACGTGCTGTATCTCCTAAATATATGATACGCTCTTTCGGCAACTGACGAATTAATTCCTTCGCTACTGTTAAACCGCCAACTCCTGAATCGATAACACCGATTGCTCTATTCAACTTCATCACCCGTTTTCTCATTCATCATCTTTTATGTTTATCATTATATTTTACACACTTTAAGTTCGCTCACTTCAAATGCTTCTGTATGAAAATTTTCATTTTCCCATGTATAGACTAGGACCTTTTTTATTTTGCTCCTTTTTTTCGTAATTTGCAAGATAGAAAAATAACCGACCTTCTATAAGAAAGTCGGTTTCTTCTATATAAAGTGCATATTCATTGCTCCATCTTTTTTTGAAAAGAAGACATTCCCATTAATAAGAAGAAATGAGCAGCAATTAAAATGACGATCAAAATAAAATTCAATCGATAACTATTTGTAGATTCCATAATTTTGCTCGCTACAGCTGGTCCAAATGCCATACCGAAAAAGTTAATTAAATTATATAAACCAAGACCGACTCCAACTTTAGCTGGATTTAATGTTTTCGGGATAAATGTGTTTAATGATACTTGAATTGCCGAATAACTCATAAATGTTAAAATAACCGCAAATAAAATAAAGAGTAAGTTCCCGTCCGGAATAATCCCTAAAATTAAAAAGCCAATGATCATAACTACAGAAGCTACATACATCATCTTCACATTCCCAAACGAAGGAATAATCTTTCCGGTAATAAAACTAGATACAATACCAAAGAGAGATGCAATAAACAATACAATTCCAATAACGAATGGAGACAATCCATGTCCTCTTCCTAACAGTAATGGTAATAATAATAAACTAGCACATAACGCCACATTAATGATAAATCCGACCGCTATTAAACGAAGTAATGGTTTATTTGTAAATAACTCAATATCAATAAACGGCGACTCCGTTCTCTTCATATGAGCCTTAAATAAAAATAGAAAAACAACAGATAACACAAAAAGCCAACTATTAATATTAACTCCTAATAAAATGGTCGTAATCAATACAAATAATAAAATTGCTCCAATGAAATCAAAGCGAAACACTTCATCTGTATGTCGCGCCTCTTCTGGCATAAATTTTACGAGTAAGAAAATACCAATCATTGAAATAACCATAAATAAAAATAAATACGGCCACCCTAACGTATTTGTAATTGCCCCACCTACTAAAGGTCCAATACCAACCGCTAATGCAATAGAAGAACTAATCATTGCTAACGCACCTGGTTTTTTAGCTGGAGCAACTAATTTCGCCACCGCAATCATACTAAGCGCAATAAACGCTGCTCCGCCGCTCGCCTGCACTAACCTTGCGAAAATGATAATTTCATAAGATTGATTCACAAATCCAACAATAGAACCAGCTACAAATATGATAATAGAAATAATTAATAGTCTTTTTACACTGTAACGATCAGCCAGCTTTCCATATATTATCGAACCAATACCGACAACTAAGGAATACCCTACTACAACCCAGCTTACTTTCGATTGACTAATTGATAAATCATTGGCAATATCCTCTAGCGCTACATTAAATAACACAGCGTTCATCGGTCCTAACAAAACAATAAAACATAATGTAAAAACAAACCATTTCGAATGGTTTCTTATATCTTTCCCCATGTGTAACACTCTCCTGATTGCAATTTTAAAACTATCAAACTATAGATAAAAAAATGAACTTATTTAAATGTTGTATCACCACTAAACAACTTCATTAAATGTGTAAAAGTTGCTAATTTATCGCGCGATAAAGTGAAACTTTAATCAGTGAGGTTTGTGTTCATCTCCCACTGATTATTAGCCCTCACCAATCGGGCTTTTACGGGCAGCCCAACCCCCACCTAACTTCTTTGCTTCCGCTGAATTTTGAGATGGAGGTCTTACTGCCCGTTAATGCGGGGTAAATTGAATTCGAAACGAAACACGTATGTTGTTCGATATTCATGGAACTATCATAGTTTCAGCATTACAGTTTGTCAACGAAAAATATACAAAGTAAACTAATTAAGTCTTTTTAGTTTACTTTGTTCAAAAGTTATTATACACTAATTTCGAAGCCGATATAAGGAGGACTGGCATGATTATTCAAATTTACATTTTTTAACTTAATAAAATGAAACGCATACAGAACTTTTATATAAAAGAGACATTATAGGAGGATTATGATGAAGAGAAAAATGTTAGTTGTATTAACAAGCGTAGAAAAATACCCAAATTTAAATAGGGCTACCGGACTTTGGCTTGGTGAAGCTGTACATTTCGTAAAAAAAGTAGAAGAAGCGGGTTACGAAGTTGATTACGTCAGTCCACAAGGCGGTTATACACCAATTGATCCACATAGTTTAGCAATGGCGGAGAGTATCGATTGGGAATGGTATCAAAAGAAAGAGTTTATGAATCGCCTCGGTTCTACAATGAAACCAAGTGAAGTGAATCCAGAAGACTACGCTGTTATTTATTACGCAGGTGGCCACGGGGTTATTTGGGACTTCCCAGAAAATAAAGAACTTCAAAATATTAGCCGCAATATTTATGAAAACGGCGGAATTGTTTCTTCGGTTTGTCATGGAGCTGCTGGTTTATTTCATATTACATTAAGCAATGGGGATCGTTTAATTAGCGGTAAGAAGGTAACAGGCTTTTCAAATGAAGAAGAAAAATTAGCTGAATTAGATCAATTCGTTCCATTTTTAACAGAAGATAAACTCATTAAAAATGGAGGACTTTACGAAAAAGCCGCGCAACCGTGGGAAGCTTATGCTCTAGAAGATAATCGTGTTATCACTGGTCAAAACCCAGCTTCAGGTGGTCTAGTAGCCGAATTAGTATTAAAACAGTTGCAAAAATAATATGTACTAAAAAAGCAGATTCTCCTCTATTAAGGGAGATCTGCTTTTTTACGAAATCATTTGCAAAATAGCAATAACTTCTTTTTCAATTTCAGAATCATCAATTGCTTCTATATACTCTGGTTTAAAAAGTTGATACTTCTTTAATTGATAAAAATCAAGTATCGCTTTCTTTAACGTAATATCGTACTGAATACAAAAAGAATGATCTATAATACGTCTTAACATCACATCATCTTGTACCATAAATAATTGTGCATTCATTTTATTAAAATAACCTTGTTCCATACCCGCTTCAAAAAACATTTGCAAATTATGGTTACGATTTTGTTGGGCAGCGACTAATTGATCCGACAAATGCGGATATGCTTCTTTCAAATCTTGCAAAAAAACATCCGAAATATATGTCACACATTTTAAAGAATGGATAAACGTCTTTTGGAAACGTTCTGTAAATGACATACTTTCATCTTGATTATCCGCATCACCTTCGAGTAGATAGTTCATGAAATCCTCTACTACCGCCTCAATAATTTCATCTTTCGAAGAAAAACGTTTATATAAAGTAGCTTTACTAATATCCATATATTTCGCAATTTCATCTATTTTCAATTGGCTAAAACTTGTCTTTCTAATAATGGGCTTTATTTTATTAATATAAGTATTTGCACATGCGACTTTTCTCATTTAAAAGAGCCTCCCCTTTTGTCCATACAAAATAGTATAGCAAATTCACGAATGATTATAAATGAAGTTATTATACTCACTATGCCTTTTTAGTTTATTACATTTTCATATACTATACATAAAAAACTATAATCAATTATTACCAACTGGACGGTTACAAACCAATTTCGAGGCGGGAATTTTAGAATACAGTGAAACTTTAATCAGTGGGGGGGCGTTCATCCCCACTGATTATTAGCTCTCACCAATCGGGGGTCCTACTGCCCGGCAAATAGAGGGATAAAAATACCCACTACCTTTGTTAGTAGCGGGTACTTTTTCTATAATTTATTTACAGCCCTTTTTATAGCCTTACCTATTTCCACGCTAGACTGTGGATTTTGTCCTGTAATTAAATGACCATCTACTACTACATGCGGCGTAAAATTGGGGGCTACATAAAACAAAGCTCCTTCTTCTTTCAACTTACTTTCTAGCAAAAACGGAACGCGCTTTTCTAAATGTACAGCTCTTTCTTCATCGTTTGTATAACCTGTTATACGCTTACCCGCAACAAAAAACGAGCCATCCTTATTTTTCACACCGACTAAAGAGCTTACTCCGTGACAAACAGCCGCTACAATCCGGTTATTGTTATACATATTCTCAATCAAATTTGCTACATATGGATTACCTGGAAAATCTACAATCGCCCCGTGCCCACCACCAAATAAAACCGCATCATAATCCGAAAAATGAACATTTGAAATCGGCTTCGTATTTTGCAATAAAGAAGCTACATGCTTGAATTCGCGAGGTATACCATTCGGAATAGACACTCTATCTATAGGTACTCTCCCGCCTTTTATTGACACAATATCAACATCAAACTTAGCCTTTTTTAATACATGATAAGGAGCTGCGAGCTCTTCAAGCCACAAACCAGTCGGGTGTCCATTCATATCATGAGCACTTGTTGAAACTAACAGTATCCTTTTCAACATATCCCCTCCTTATTACCTATTTATGTATGAAACGTTTTTATCATTCATATAGCAAGTGAAGCAAACAAAAAAATAGCCGACTTTTATATAAAAGTCGGCTGCTTTCTTATAATTCGAGCTCTCCCATACGAAGAAGCTCCACAACTGCTTGTGAACGTCCTTTAACCCCTAGCTTTTGCATTGCGTTTGAGATGTGGTTGCGAACTGTCTTTTCACTTATAAAAAGTTCACCTGCAATTTCCTTCGTTGTTTTATCTTGAACCAGCAATTCAAATACTTCTCTCTCTCTCTTTGTGAGTAAAGGTTTAGATTGATACGCTTTTTCCTTCAACTGGTATAACCCTCCTTGCTTAAGCCAGAGCTGTGTATGTGTAAGTTGGGTGTTTATTTAGTCAAGATATTGTATGAACGAAATGTGCAGGTGGTGAATGAAAATGGGCTTTATTTCCTATGTTATTTTAGACTTTTATACAGTGCGTACACTCTTTTTATCCACTTACTTTCCAACGCGCCATATTTGTTCTAGCAATATACTTACAACCGTACCTACAAATAAGCCATTACCGAATATATATTGCATAACAGACGGCAAGGATTGGAGTGCTCCAGACGGTAAAAACATAACGCCGCTGCCAAATAATACTGCAACGCCTAAAATCGTTACATTCCTTTCACTCATCGGCACTTGTTTTATATTATTAAATCCAATTCCAATTAACTGTACGAACGAAGCCATTAAAACAGCCGATGCGACAGCTGATGGTAAAGATGCTAAGTAACGAATAATACTTGGAAAAAGAGACATTACGACTAGTAACGCACATGCCATTAAGAACGATCGGATATATTTTTGTTTTGTTAAACGTATAAATCCTGCCGTTGCTGGTAACGGAACGACACCTACAGTTGAAAATACAGAAGAGATGATATGCGAAATCCCCCCAACCCATGTTCCATCTTTCAACTGTTTTTGTTCAATAGTCGCTTTATGAATAGTTGCTTGATTAATTGCTATAATAGCTGCCACCGTATTCGAAACTAAAATACATACCATAACAAAACTTGATACAGCCATACCTGTATTCCATTTTGGAAGCCCCCAAGCAAATATATGTGGAAGTTGCACAAAATGAGTTACTTGAGATGGGATTGTCACTTTTCCTGCAATGAGAAAAATAATCCACCCACTAATTAATCCTATTAAAACTGCATAACTTTTGACAAAGCCTTTTCCAAAATTAGATAGTATAATAACGAACAGAAATATACTAAACGCGATCATTGCTGTAAATCCGTCGATTTGAGAAATAGTAGCTGTAATTCCTAACATTCCTTTTAAAAACACACCACTTAATTGTAAACATAATAAAAGTAAAAACGTCCCTGTCACAAGCGGTGTAAATAAAAATAAAATACGTCCTATAAAACCAGTTACTCCTAATCCTATTAAAATAATACCGGAGATTATCATTCCTAATTCTAAAATTTGCAGTGTACTATGTAATTGATCTTGTCCGGCCGTTGCATAAGCAAGTACGGTAAATACACCAACCCAAGATCCAGCCGGCCCATCCGCAATTGGTAGTCTATGCCCAAGCCATCCTTGTAAAAAAGAAGATATACCAACTACAAAAAACGTACGCTGCATTAAATAAAATATTTCTTCCGTCGTAAGATGAAATAATCCGCCAACGACAATTGGTAGTGCGATTGAATTTGCTAATAAAAATATAAACCATTGTAAAGTTCCCATAATATGATTTTGGTTATGTTGATTGTCCAATTTTTTCATCCCTTCTAGCTTTCCTATAAAAATATATTGTAAGAATAAAAAAGAAGAGTTCTATCCTCACCATTAGAACCCTCCTCAAAATATTTAAACGATTCTTCTACACAAGATTATTTAATTCCACCTCATTTAAACTTCCAACAACAATATTTCCTTTATACACGACTAAACGTTTTTCTGTTTGACGCGCTACTGCTTCAGCAGCGCATGTCGCATTCGTCAAAACAAAGCTCGCTTCATCCCCTACATTCGGCCATACTCGCTTCCCTTCCTTATTTAACGTTTCTTTTCCTCCTGTAATAAAGCGGAGTGCTTTTCCTAAAGACCTTTCGTCACTCCACCCAAAACGCTCTGCTAATCGATTCGCCTTTTGAAGCATATCACCTGTTCCAAACGGTGACCAATGATCTGTAATGCTATCATTGCCTAATGAAACCTTAACACCTTTTTTATCTAATAACGGAATTGGGATTACTTGTTTACCAATTGGCACTGTTGAAGTAATATCAATATTTACATTTGCGAGTCTTTCTGCCACTTCTTCAGCCTCTTTATCAGTAACACCACCAAGTCCAAGTGCATGACTAATCGTTACACGGCCTTGCCATCCTGCTTCTTCTGTTAAACTTGCCAATCTCTTCATCGTAAACGTTCCAAGATTATTCGCATCGTGCAAATGAATATCAACATCCGCATTAAATTCGACTGCGATATCCATAATTGTATGTAATGACTTTTCAATGTCATTATCCACTGTAGCTGGATCTACTCCTCCGACTAGATTGGCACCCATACGCATCGCATCTTTCACGAGTTGCACAGAATTACTGCGCAATAATCCATGTTGCGGAAACGCAACAATTCTACTAGATACTCGATTTTTATATGTTTCTAATGCCGCTAACGTCGCCTCCAAATTACCAAGCCCAATAATTGGATCAACATTACAATGCGTTCTAATATTCGTTGCACCATTTTGCAGTAGTAACTCTAGCATATTTTCCGCTCTATTTTGAGCAGTCGCTAATTGCTTTGGTAAAATTTTTTCTTCTTCATTAAAACGTGTAAAAATACTTTCTGCTGGCATACAAGCTTTCCATGGGCCACTATAATATGTTTTATCAATGTGAATGTGCATCTCTTTGAAAGCTGGCAACATTAATAAGTTCTTAGCATCAAAAGTTACTATATCTTCCTCTTGAACAATCCCTTTTATAATTTTTTTAATTCGACCATCTTCAATAAGTAAACTGCATAATTCTGTTTCTGTTTGTGAAATTCTCTCTTCTTCATATGTATATCCTGATTCAAGCATTACGTTAGTCAACCAATATACTGTCATCTCTATTTCCCCACCCTTTATTAAAAATCACCTCATAACTACAAGTTTAATATCCACTGAAAATTAAGACAATTAATACGATCGCTTCTCACAAAAAAATGTAATACAACCCCATAGTCTTCTCATAAATTTCCATATAGAATAAAAGTATGCAGTTTGATATAAAAAGGAGTTGATTGGAATATGTCAAAAAGGTTATGTAAATCCGAAACTGATAAAATGCTATTTGGTATATGTGGTGGTTTAGGAGAATATTTTGATATTAGCTCTACTCTTATTCGTATCATTTGGGTTATTGCTGTTTTATGTTTTGGGACAGGATTTTTAGTTTATTTCATTTGTTTATTACTTATGCCACGTTCGTACTAATGGCATCATTTCACATACTTAAGAAGAGCAAATCACCTATAGAATCCTATAGGTGATTTTTTCATGAAGAATATTTCATCGTTAAATGTAATACCGCCACTTCTTCTTCTTCATTTTTATAAATATGCTTCTTATTCGCTTCAAATTGAATGGAATCAAACTCATTTAATTCGTATACATCATTCTCCACTTGAATAGACACTTTCCCTTTCATTACCGTTACAAGCTCAATCGCACCTTCATGATGAGCTTCTGGCTCATATATACTATTTGATCGTAAACAAGCACGGTGCATTTCCATCCCTGTTTCTTTCGTATAACGGAACATCGTTTCTAAATGCCACGCTTGTCCTTCATCTACTGCAAATCCTTCTCCACAGCGCGCAACAGCTACAGGTTCTCCAGCAACCATTAATCTGGATAAAGGAATTGATAACCCTTTCGTTATTTTCCAAATGACAGCTAGTGTCGGATTTGTTTCCCCTCTTTCTATCTTTCCTAATGTTAATTTACTAACTCCTGTTTTATGGGCTAATTCTTCTAAACTTAATTTCTGTTCATTTCGAATTTGTCTCAATAACTGTCCAACTTGTTGAATGACTTCTTTCGTTTGCATATCTTCATTTTCTTTCATATATAAAACCACCTCAAAGTATAAAATAGTTTACTTTTAACAATTAAAAGCATATCATACTATACATAATTATTTATTTTCGAAAGGAGTGCTATACTTCATGCGCGCAATTTTATTAGGTCTTTTATCATCGGCCTTTTTTTCTGCAACCTTTATTATTAATAGAGCAATGAATGTATCTGGAACGAGCTGGGCTTGGACAGCTTCCTTCCGTTTTTTATTTGCTCTTCCTATTTTATTCCTTATCGTTTTATTTCGCAAAAACTTTAGGGGATTATGGGAAGAGTTAAAAAAACATCCATTGGCATGGATCGGATGGGGTTCTGTTGCCGGTATTGGTTTTTATTCTTTATTAAGTTTCTCAGCTGTCTTTTCTCCAGCTTGGCTCGTTGCTGGAACTTGGCAAGTTACGATTTTAGCTGGTTTACTACTATCACCACTATTTTTCGTGAAAATAGAAACAAAATCAGGTACGAAACTTGTACGCGGAAAAATTCCACTTCGTAGCTTATATGTTGCATTATTTATTTTACTTGGTGTAATTTGTATGCAAGCAACTGCCGCAGGCCATATTACAATGACTCAGTTCATTTCAGGTTTTTTACCTGTCGTATTAGCCGCTTTCTTATATCCGTTCGGTAACCGAAAAATGATGGAGCTTGTTGGTGGACGCCTTGATACGTTCCAACGTGTATTAGGAATGGCAATTGGAAGTCTTCCTATAACAATCTTGCTTGGTATATACGGATTTTCTACTACTGGCATTCCAACATCCAACCAAATGCTTCAAGGATTTTTGTTAGCATTATGTTCCGGCGTTATTGCAACGATGACATTTTTCTTTGCTACTGACTTAGCAAAAGATAACCTCGCTCTACTTGGAGCTGTTGAAGCAACACAAGCTGGAACGATGGTCTTTACCGTACTTGGAGAAATCATTTTCTTAAATGGTTCACTCCCTGGAGGACTTTCTCTCATCGGAATGATTATTATCATGTTAGGAATGGTTGCAAATAGTATTTTAAACCGTTCTGTTCCAGTCGTTAAACAGAAAAAATCGGCATAAAAAAAGGGTATGGTTCTATAGAGATGAACCATACTCTTTTTTATTGTCCCCCTATTTCGCCTTATCAGAATAGTATTTCATTGGCTGTTTATGCTAAAACTTATGTTATAATACGTTTCATGCGCATTAATAGGAGGTAAATTATGTTAAAAAAAGCAATCGCTGAATTTATTGGTACATTTGTACTTGTATTATTCGGAACTGGAGTAGCTGTCACTGGCGGCGGAATTGAAGGAATTGGAACATTAGGAATCGCTATGGCTTTCGGCTTATCTATTGTAGCTATGGCATATAGCATCGGAACAATTTCTGGATGTCACATTAACCCAGCAGTATCAGTAGCTATGTTCATCAACAAACGAATGAACGCTATGGAACTTTGTTATTATGTATTAGCTCAAATTTTAGGTGGTTTATTAGGAACTGCAACGTTAGTAACAATTTTAAAATCTGCTAAAACACCTTTAGATAATTTAGGACAAAATGGTTTCGGAACTCTTGGTTTATCTGGAGCATTTTTAGTTGAGTTCATTTTAACTTTCGTATTTATTTTAGTTATCGTTGCTGTAACAGGTAAAAAAGGAAGTTCTTCTTTAGCTGGACTAGTAATTGGTTTCACATTAGTTTTAATTCACTTATTAGGAATTCCGTTAACTGGAACATCTGTTAACCCAGCTCGTAGTATCGCACCAGCTTTATTTGTTGGTGGAGAAGCACTTTCTCAACTATGGGTATTCATCGTAGCACCAATTCTTGGTGGTATCTTCGCAGCTATCGTAGGTAAATTCATTTTAAATACTGAAAAATAGAATTTTCAATATTTCTGAATAAAAAAATGCGAGCCCTCATTATGAGGAAGCTCGCTTTTTTTATTCTTTCATTTTAGACTTTAAATTTGTAACTAATTGATCTACCGTTACATTTGCAAGTACGTTTTCCATCGCTTCTTGCGCTTGCATTAAAATAATTTCTAATACTGATTGAATATTAGCTCCTACTGGACATTCAATGTTGGGATTTTCATGGAAGGAAAATAGTTGTCCTTCTTCTACAACTTCCACTGCTTTATATACATCAAGTAATGTAATTTCTTCTAAATCTCGAGCAAGTGTCGTACCACCTTTACCAGCTTGTACATCAACAAGTCCTGCTCTCTTCAACATTCCTGTAATGCGACGAATCACAACTGGATTTGTATTCACACTACCGGCAATCCATTCAGAGGTACAGCGAGAGTTTCGATCTATCGCAAGTAATGTCAGCATATGAACACCTACTGTAAAACGACTACTAATCCCCATCTGCACACCCTCCTTTTTATTCATTCTATTAAAAGACGACTCTTATTATTATATACTATTTTTAATTTATACATAAAGAAAAAGCATGATTTCAATAGGAAATCATGCTTTTCTCTCATTATTGACGCTTTATAAATTTCGCTAAATCTTTAAATTTCACTTTATCTGAGTAATTCATTACGCCGTTTACGTAAATGCGGCTTGTAACAGCATTTAATACTGCAATTGTCGCCAATAAGACTGCTAATGTTATCGTAATTTCTAGCATACCTGCTTCACCAGCTACAATACGTGAGAAGGTAACCATCGGTGTAAAAAATGGAACGTAAGAACTTACAACAACGATAGTACTATTCGGATCACTTAATGATTTAATACTAATAAAGAATGCAGCCATAATTAAAATCATTACCGGGAAAGATACAGCTTGTAAATCCTCCGTCTTAGATACGACAGCTCCAGCAGCAGCATACATCATCGCATAAAGTAAATATCCCGTAATGAAATAAACAAGAAACATGCTGATAACTTTTGCATCTAATTTTGTAAAGTCAATTGGAATACCAAATAGTGAGGCACTTTCTAAATCGACCCAACCTAACAAATATGGAATAAGATAACCACACGCCAATACGACAAGTTGCAATAACGCCGTTGAAACAACCGCTAAAATTTTCGCATACATCATCGTAAGAGGCTTCACTTTCGGAAGCATTACTTCCATTACACGTGACGCCTTTTCAGATGCAATATTCATTGCGATTGTATTTCCGAACGCTACAATAAACATATATAAAGCAAATGTAAAGAAATAGGCAATTCCGAAAGAAGATGTACGATCTTTTATCGCTTCTTGCTTCACTTGAATTTCTGTTTGTAATTGCTGTGCAATTTCTGGTGAAACATTATTTTTGGCAATCGTTACCATCGTATATTGTTGCTTTAAATATCCTGCCATAATTGCAGAAGTTGCTTGGCTTGGAAATCCATTATACATATATGTAATCGATGGAGCCCCACCCTTTTCCGTCACATGGAATAGACCATCTAAATCGCCTTCTTCTACTTGCTTATGCAGTTTATCAAAATCATCCTTTGAACCAATTGTTATTTTTGCTGATGGCAATAGCTTATTTAGCTCATCTTTTTGTACTTTATATGTGGAACTCTCTACTACAACTGCAATTTTATCTTTATCCTTATTTTTATCATCGCCTGAAGTAAAATGATTAAATGCAAAAATCCCAAACACAACTAAAAATAAAATCGCACTCGTAATTAATGATTTCTTAGATAAAAACGCTTCCCTAAAATAAAATGAAAATACGTGAGAAAATTTATGCATCGTTATTTCGCCCTCTCTACAAAGATTTCGTTTAACGTCGGCTCTAACATTTTGAATTGTCGTAAGCTAACACCTTGCTCTTGCAACTGTTGCAAAATCTTGAGAGCTTCCGCATCGTCTTGTACTTTCACATAAAGAAGGCCTTGTTGTTTTTCATACGATACATGTATAGCTTCTAATCCCTTTTCATTCTCTACTGTATCTTCAATCGTTAAATTACGGAAACCGTATTCTTTCTTAATATCACTTAGCTGTCCTTTTACGACTGCTTCACCTTTTTTCAAAATACATACATGTTGGCAAAAAGCCTCTACTTGTTCCATACGATGACTTGATAAAATAATCGTCTTTCCGCTCTGTACTTGTTCTTCAATAATACTAGCTAACATCCCAGCATTAACTGGATCAAGGCCGCTGAATGGTTCATCTAAAATGAGAAGTTCCGGATTATGAAGAAGAGCAGCAATTAATTGGATTTTTTGCTGATTCCCTTTTGAAAGCTCTCCAGCCGTTTTAAATTTATATTCTGGTATCGCTAAACGCTCTAACCAGTGATCAATAGCGTGATCCACTTCTTTCTTCGACATTCCTTCTAATCTACCAAAATATCGCAGCTGATCTATTACTCTACTTTTTGTATATAAACCTCTTTCTTCTGGTAAATACCCAATTGTTACACCACTATTTCCAAATGCTTTTCCATCCCATGTAATCGAACCTTCATTAGGCGTTAATAATCCGAGAAGCATTTTGATTGTTGTTGTTTTCCCTGCACCATTTCGTCCAAGTAACCCTAGTACTTCACCTTTTGGTAACGAAATTTGCAAACCGTTAACTGCTTTTGATTCCCCAAATTGTTTCGTTAAGTTTTGAATTTGTAAACTCAAGTATAAAGCCTCCCCTTTAGTATCATTCGTACTCTCTTTCAAAGACTATGTTTATTCAAGACAAAATATAGCACCACGCTTCATCCTCTTATATGTAAACATCGTCATGAATCCATCATTTGTTCTATTTAGTTAAAATTGTAAATAACAAAGTTCTTTTTGTCAATTATAATTGTCATTACGACAATAAAACTTGTCAAAACAGCTATTATTATTTTGCTCATCTTTCTAATATAGGACATACTACTATATATACAAAAGACAATATGCAAATGTTCATATAAAAATATTATATTTTAATATATAATATAAAATGATTTTCTAACATCAAGGAGGATACATATGAAGATGAAGAGGGGCATTACCACTTTATTATCTGTAGCGGTTCTATCTACATCACTTGTAGCATGTTCAGGAACACCAGAGAAAACAGTGGCGAAAGAAGAGAAAGTAAAATTAACAGAACAACAATTAATGGCTGATTTATGGTATCAAACAGCCGGTGAAACGAAAGCACTTTACTACCAAGGGTACAACATTGGTCAATTAAAGCTTGATGCAATTCTTGCAAAAGGGACAGAGAAAAAACCTGCTATCGTGCTTGATTTAGACGAAACTGTTTTAGATAACAGTCCTCATCAGGCAATGAGCGTAAAAACAGGCAAAGGCTATCCTTACAAATGGGATGATTGGATTAAAAAAGCTGAGGCTGAAGCCCTTCCAGGCGCAATTGATTTCTTAAAATATACAGAGTCTAAAGGTGTAGATATTTACTACATCTCAAATCGTAAAACGAATCAACTAGATGCAACAATTAAAAATCTTGAGCGTGTAGGTGCTCCTCAAGCAACGAAAGAACATATATTACTACAAGATCCGAAAGAAAAAGGAAAAGAAAAACGCCGTGAACTCGTTTCTCAAACCCATGATATTGTCTTATTCTTCGGTGATAACTTATCTGATTTCACAGGTTTTGATGGAAAATCTGTAAAAGATCGTAACCAAACAGTAGCAGATTCAAAAGCACAATTTGGTGAGAAATTCATTATTTTCCCGAATCCAATGTATGGCGATTGGGAAGGCGCTTTATATGATTATGATTTCAAAAAATCAGATGCAGAAAAAGATAAAATCCGTCGCGACAACTTAAAATCATTTGATGTAAAATAAAAGAGGATGGCATTCGCCATCCTCTTTTATTTTACTTTCTCTGTTAAAGGCAAGATAAATACTTCCACACGTCTATTCTTTGCCTTTCCTTCTTGTGTATCGTTTGGAGCAATTGAACGGTATTCTCCGTATCCAATCGCACTAAATTTTTCTGGTTGTAATTCTTTATTTTGCAGTAATACTTGCATAAAATTAACTGCCCGCTGCGTACTTAATTCCCAATTCGACGCAAACTGCGCATTGGCAATAGGGACATTATCCGTATGACCCGATACTGTAATTTCACGAGGTGACGCTGAAACAAGTAAGCTAGACATCTCTTTTGCAATCCCTAAAGATTCTAATTTCACATCTGCTTTCCCCGAATCAAACAGTATATTTTCTAATATTGTCACCATTAATCCCTTTTCAGTTAATTTAGTTTGAAAAGAAGAAGATAATTGTTTTTCATTAATATATTGATCAATCTTTTTTTGTAATGCTTTCAATTCATCCATCTCTTTTTTTTCTTTAGCTCTAGCTTCTTCTTGTTTTTTTGCTTGTTCTGCCTCAAGGCTACTTGCTGATAATTCTTTTTCATCATTTGGCTTTTGATCACTTAAAAATTCTTTGTTACCTGTTCCCCCAGCTAATTCACTTCGAAAAGCAACTGCCATCTGTTTAAACTTCGCAGCATCTATACTACTCATTGCGAATAAAACGATAAACAATGCAAATAACAACGTTAACATATCAGAATATGGGATTAACCACGTTTCATCGATATGCTCATCATGTTTTTTCTTTTTGCCTCTTCTATTTTTCTTACTCCGCATTTTTTTCTGCTCCTTTTTCTAGCTTTTTACGCTCAGTTGCAGAAAGTGCACCTAAAATGCGGTTCTTCATAATAAACGGATATGTACCTTCTTGTAACATTAATAAACAATCAATGATTAAACGTTTTTTCTCAATTTCAGCTGAAGATTTTTGCTTTAACTTATTTGCAAATGGATGCCATAATACGTAACCTGAAAAAATACCAAAAATCGTTGCAATAAACGCACCAGAAATAGCATGACCTAACTTTTCAATATCAGTTAAGTTACCAAGCGCAGCTACAAGACCGATAACAGCACCTAAAACTCCTAATGTCGGTGCATACGTACCAGCTTGTGAAAAAATAGCAGCTCCCTTTGCATGTCTTTCTTCAATTGCCTCTAATTCAGATTCCAAAATCTGCTCTAAATCTTCTGCGGATACGCCATCAATCACAAATTTCATACCGCGCAAAAGAAATTCATCTTGAATTTTGTCTAATTGTTGCTCTAAAGACAAAATACCGTATTTTCTACTTTCAGATGTCCAATGAACAAATAATTCTAGCAACTGTTCATAACTTAAATCCTTTTTATTTGAACCAAAAAGAACTTTAAATAGTTTTGGAACCCTTTTTAGTTGATTCATCGGAAATGCAATACATACTGCAGCAAATGTACCAATAAAAATAATTAATGCTGCGGCAGGATTTAATAAGGCTGTTATGTCAGCGCCCTTGACGACCATCCCTACTACCACTGCTACAAATCCTAAAATAAGTCCAATAATTGTTGCAAAATCCATTCCCATTCACTCCTAGTCTATACAAGAAGTTCTTTATTCTCGATAATCGCTACATCTTCTTATGTATATATATTACATAAAAAATGCAAATCATGAAAGATAAGAAATGAATTATATAAAAAAATACTACAAATTCACACATTTTCTGACATTTTCTTTGCATTTCTATTACGTTATGACTCTTATATTCCTTTTCCAACAAACTAGATTTATAATAAAAAAACAATACACATTTTATGAAGAAGGGACTGTGATTACAAGGCATCATGAAAAAGATAATAATTATTTCTGCCACTACTATTGTAGTCGGGATCACATCTTTCGCTTACTTTGGTTCTAAAACACCACTACATAATGAAGCAAAAGCTGTCGAAAGTCAAAAGCATAATAACCATAAAAAAGAAGAGATTCCTGCTTTTCCAAAAGCTGATCATAATGCAAAGAAAATAGACAATGACTTTTCAGTTGTAACAAATCCAAAATCTAATCTTGTCTTAATTAATAAACATCGAAAACTACCAGATGGATACATTCCTGAAGACTTAACGAGACCAAATGTACCATTTATTAGTCCAAAAGATAAAGAAAAAACATTGCTGCGCAAAGATGCTGCCGAGGCACTTGAAAACATGTTCAAAGCTGCGAAAAAAGAAGGGCTTGATCTTACAGCTGTATCTGGTTATCGTTCATACAAACGCCAAAAATCGTTGCATGATACATACGTTAGACGTCAAGGAAAAGCCGAAGCTAATTCGGTAAGCGCAATTCCTGGTACAAGTGAACACCAAACGGGTTTAGCAATGGATATTAGTTCAAAATCAGCTAAATTT
Organism: Bacillus sp. PK3-067; assembly: GCF_056738645.1. Lineage (NCBI taxonomy): Bacteria > Bacillati > Bacillota > Bacilli > Caryophanales > Bacillaceae > Bacillus > Bacillus sp. PK3-067. The sequence continues at coordinate 4,493,258 of NZ_CP096490.1, forward strand.
CAATTAGAGCCTATCTTCGGAGAGACAGCAGAAGGAAAATGGGTCGCGGAACATGCTCATGAATTCGGCTTTGTCATTCGTTACTTAGAAGATAAAACAGATACAACAGAATATGCCTATGAACCATGGCACTTACGCTACGTTGGTAATCCATACGCTACATACCTATATAAACATCACTTAACATTAGAAGAAGCGATGGAAGACAAAAAATAAGAGAGCAAATTGCTCTCTTATTTTTCTTTCACTCTATTATTGTAGTAATTTCTTCTTCCATTCTTCAGGCCATGGTTCGCCTCTTCCTGTTTTTTTCGAAGCTTGAACCATCATTCCACGACCTACTAAACAAATCTCTCCTTCTGCATTCTTCACCATATAATGTAAATCTAAAGAAGAATTCCCGACCAATCCTGCCTTTACATACACCTTCAGCTGTTCATCAAAATATATTTGCTTAATAAAATTACATTGTAAATCCGCAACAACGATCATCGTTTCTGATGATGCATGTGTCCACTCTTGCATAAATCCAAGTTCTTTAAACAACGCAATACGAGCTTCTTCAAAATAAGTAAAAGCAACGACATTATTTACATGTCCAAACATATCTACTTCACCAAAACGAACCTTTACAGGGTTGTAAAACGAAAAACCACTTTCCCATTGCTCAAAGTCTTCAATATAAGAAATCCTCTTCATTGTTATCTCTCCTTTTCATCTTGAAATAAACAGAATAAACAGAAAAATATAGTTATAAATATTGCCTCTTCGATATGAAGAGGCAATATTTATTAATAGTTATTATCGCTACCAAAGAAATCTTTGAACGATTGAATTGTTGTATCACGGTTTAATGCCGCAATTGAAGTTGTTAAAGGAATACCCTTCGGACATGATTGCACACAGTTTTGAGAGTTACCACAGTTTGCTAGTCCTCCATCTCCCATAATTGCACGTAAGCGATCTGCTTTATGCATTTCACCCGTTGGATGTGAGTTGAATAAGCGAGCTTGTGATAACGGTGCTGGTCCAATAAAGTCAGACTTACTGTTTACGTTTGGACATGATTCTAAGCAAACACCACATGTCATACATTTTGAAAGCTCATAAGCCCATTGACGCTTTTTCTCAGGCATTCTTGGTCCTGGACCTAGGTCATACGTACCATCAATTGGAATCCACGCTTTAACGCGTTTTAGAGCATTAAACATGCGACTACGATCAACTTGTAAGTCACGTACAACCGGGAATGTCTTCATCGGTTTTAAGCGAATTGGTTGCTCTAATTGATCAATAAGTGCCGTACATGATTGACGTGGTTTTCCGTTAATCACCATCGAACATGCACCACATACTTCCTCTAAGCAGTTCATATCCCATGCAATCGGAGTTGTTTGGTTCCCTTTTGAATCAACAGGATTACGACGGATTTCCATAAGTGCTGAGATAATATTCATATTCGGACGATATGGAATTTCAAATTCTTGGTCAAACGCTTGCGCATCTGGCCCGTCTTGTCTCGTAATGATGAGGCGGATTGTTTTCTCAGACATGTTGTTTATCCCCCTTCTCTTCACCCTTAGCAGCTACATCGTGTTTTGAAGAATAATCACGTTTACGCGGTTTAATTAACGAAATATCAACGTCCTCGTAATGGAATGCTGGTGCATTTCCTTCTCCCTCAAATTTTGCCATCGTAGTTTTTAAGAAGTTTGCATCATCACGATTTGGGAATTCAGGTTTGTAATGCGCCCCACGGCTCTCATTACGGTTATATGCGCCAATTGTAATAACACGTGCTAACTCAAACATATTTGCAAGTTGGCGTGTAAATGAAGCACCTTGGTTACTCCATCTTGCTGTATCGTTAATGTTAATACGTTTGTAACGAGCCATTAATTCTTCAATTTTCGCATCTGTTTCTAATAATTTTTTATTTTCACGAACTACTGTAACGTTATCTGTCATCCATTCTCCAAGCTCTTTATGAAGAACATACGCATTTTCGTTACCATCCATCGTTAAAATATTGTTAAATTTCTCTGTTTCGATTAATTCATTTTGCTCATATACAGTAGATGAAACAGCATCAGATGATTTAGAAAGACCTTTCATATACTCAATTGCGTTTGGTCCTGCTACCATACCACCATAAATTGCTGATAATAGTGAGTTCGCGCCAAGACGGTTACCACCGTGCATAGAATAATCACACTCACCTGCTGCAAATAAACCTGGAATATTTGTCATCTGTTTATAATCAACCCATAGTCCGCCCATTGAATAGTGAACAGCTGGGAAGATTTTCATCGGTAGTTTACGAGGATCATCCCCTGTAAATTTCTCATAGATTTCAATAATTCCACCTAGTTTAATATCTAGTTCTTTTGGATCTTTATGAGAAAGATCTAAGTACACCATGTTTTCACCGTTAATACCTAGTTTTTGCTCTACGCAAACATCAAAGATTTCACGCGTTGCGATGTCACGAGGTACAAGGTTTCCGTAAGCCGGATATTTTTCTTCTAAGAAGTACCATGGTTTACCATCTTTATATGTCCAAACACGTCCACCTTCACCACGTGCAGATTCACTCATAAGACGTAATTTATCGTCTCCAGGAATTGCCGTTGGGTGAATTTGAATGAACTCACCGTTTGCATAATATGCGCCTTGTTGATATACAGCAGAAGCTGCTGTACCTGTATTGATAATGGAGTTTGTTGATTTTCCGAAAATGATACCAGGGCCCCCTGTTGCCATAATCACGGCATCTGCTCCGAAACTTCTAATCTCCATAGTTTGTAAGTCTTGTGCAACGATTCCTCGGCACACACCTTCATCATCAACAACAGCTCGTAAGAAATCCCAACCTTCATATTTCGTTACAAGTCCTGCTACTTCGTGACGACGTACTTGCTCATCTAATGCGTAAAGTAATTGCTGTCCAGTTGTTGCACCAGCAAATGCTGTACGGTGATGTTGCGTTCCACCAAATCGACGGAAATCAAGAAGTCCTTCTTCCGTACGGTTGAACATAACACCCATACGGTCCATTAAATGAATGATACCAGGTGCTGCTTCACACATTGCTTTAACTGGTGGTTGGTTCGCTAAGAAGTCCCCACCATAAATTGTATCGTCAAAGTGGATCCATGGAGAATCCCCTTCACCTTTCGTATTTACGGCACCGTTAATTCCGCCCTGAGCACATACAGAATGTGAACGTTTTACTGGTACTAAAGAAAACAGTTCAACATTTACTCCTGCTTCTGCCGCTTTAATCGTTGCCATTAAGCCAGCCAAGCCACCGCCGACTACTATAAGTTTCCCTTTCATGCTCTCCCACTCCTTACTGGTTTGCTAGCTGTGGATCGATGAACGCTAATAATGCACTCACACCTACATAAGATAAACCTAAGAAAATAGCTAATGTTACATAAGTAGAGATTCTTTGTGAACGTGGAGATACTGTAATTCCCCAGCTGATGCAGAATGTCCATAGTCCATTTGCAAAGTGGAAAATTGTTGAAACAACACCAACTAAGTAGAATGCAAACATAGCTGGATTGTTTAAAATATCTGCCATCATATCATAGTTTACCTCTTTACCTAACATTGCTTGAATACGAGTTTCCCAGACGTGCCAAGAAATGAAGATCAGCGTAACGATACCTGAAATTCTTTGGAAGACGAACATCCAGTTACGGAAATAACCGTAAGAAACCGCATTGTTCTTAGCTGTAAATGCAATATATAAGCCATATATAGCATGGTACAGTATCGGTAAAAAGATGATGAAAATTTCTAGCGCATACCGGAATGGAAGGAGCTCCATAAAGCCTGCAGCTTTGTTAAAAGCCTCTGCTCCTCGTGTTGCAAAGTTGTTTACAATTAAATGTTGCGTCAAAAAGACACCAACCGGGATGACCCCCATTAATGAGTGCCACTTACGAAACGTATACTCGCGGCCTTTCATGTCCCCATTACCCCCCTTGAATGTTTGACTGCTGTTTTCAGATTAGTTTATGACAATAATGTTTTTTCACTATTGGCATAAGAAAAACTGAAAAAATTATTCGAAATATTTCAGCATAATTTGATACCAAGTTCATTTTACTCCTATTTTTGTCGAAGCGTCAAGAAAACGTATACATAATTTGCATATAATTTGCCAATTCTTTTTTTCTTCTTATATATTCAGATTTTCCTAAAGAAAAATCTGTTTTTATAAATGTGAAATGTTATATAATAATCCCTATAGAAAGAGGGGAATATTGTGAGTAAAAATACAATCGATACAACATCTTTAGAAGATGTTTCATTGAACGCCTTCGCTTATGAATTGCTACGTGAAGAATTACTACCTGATTTAATCGGCAACGATTTAGATGGTATTTTATACTGGTCTGGTAGAAACCTTGCAAGAAAATATCCGCTAGAAACAATTGAAGAAGTCATTCAGTTCTTTGAAAAGGCTGGCTGGGGCACTTTAAGCATTGTTGAACATAAGCGTCGTGAAATGCAGTTCCAACTTAAAGGCACACTCATCGCAGAACGTCAAAAACAAAAACGACATTCTTCTTATCAACTAGAAGCCGGATTCATCGCTGAACAAATCCAAAAGCAACGGAACGTCGTTGCAGAGTCATACGAAGAAAAGAAAAAACGTTCTGACTCTATTACATTTCTTGTAAAATGGGATATAAAAGATCTCATTGAAGTGTAAGCATTACCTACAGTCAACTAGACATATCAGTTTAGTTGACTTTTTTGTATTTTCATTCAGATGAGTTTATTTTAAATCTTCAGAAATTATACCAAAAAACAGAAGACGTTGTAAACTACAACGTCTTCTTATCTGTTAAATACGTATAAATCGTCTCCGCGACATTTTTCGGCATACCCGCTTCGACAAATTCCTCTATAGAAGCTTCTTTCATCTTCTTTAATGAACCAAAATGTTTTAACAATACCTTTTTCCGTTTATCACCGATTCCTGGAATATCATCCAATGCTGATTGAATGACAGATTTCCCATGTAATTGACGATGGAATGTAATCGCAAATCGATGCACCTCATCTTGAATACGCTGCAATAAATAAAATTCTTGGCTATTTCTCTCAAGCATCACAGGTTCCGGTGGATCCCCAATAATTAAATGGGAGGTTTTATGTTTATCATCTTTTACAAGACCTGCCATCGGAATATATAATCCGAGCTCATTCTCTAAAATATCACTTGCAGCCGCTAGATGGCCTTTTCCTCCATCAATAATAATCAAATCAGGTAAAGGTGAATTTTCTTTAAGCGCCCTTGTATAACGGCGCCTCACAACTTCTCTCATAGACTCATAATCATCTGGCCCTTGAACCGTTTTAATTTTATATTTTCGATACTCTTTCTTCGCCGGTTTCCCATCGATAAAAGCAATCATTGCAGAAACGGGATTTGTTCCTTGAATATTTGAGTTATCAAACGCTTCAATACGATACGGCGTTTCAATCCCAAGCTGCTTCCCTAAATGATCTACCGCTTTAATCGTTCGTTCTTCATCACGTTCAATTAAGTAAAACTTCTCTTCAAGAGCAATCTTCGCATTTTTATTTGCCAATTCTACAAGGTCTTTTTTCTTACCACGTTTCGGCTGCGTCGCTTCCACTTCTAAAAAGCGCTCTACTAATTCCGAGTCTATACTTCCTGGAACGACAATTTCCTTCGGCTTAAAATGACTACTGTTTTCATAAAATTGGCCGATAAACGTTAAAAAACCCTCTTCTGGTTCATCGTAAATTGGAAACATAGAAACATCACGTTCAATTAGCTTTCCTTTTCGAACGAAGAAAACTTGAACACACATCCATCCTTTATCCACTGCATATCCAAACACATCACGATCCACTAAGTCACTCATAATCATCTTTTGTTTTTCCATAATCGCATCAATATGAGCAATTTGATCACGCAACTCTTTTGCACGTTCAAACTCTAGTTTCTCTGAGGCCTCATACATTTTTATTTCTAGTTCTGAACGAACTTCTTTATGTCCACCATTTAAAAACTTAATAATTTCATCTACAATTTCTTTATTTTGTTCTTCCGTCACTTCTTTCACACAAGGCGCTAAACATTGACCCATATGATAATACAAACACACTTTATCTGGCATATTCGTGCATTTCCGAAGTGGATACATACGATCTAGCAGTTTTTTCGTTTCATGAGCAGATTGTGCATTTGGATAAGGACCAAAATATTTCCCTTTATCCTTTTTTACGTTTCGAGTAATGAGTAAGCGCGGTTGCTTCTCCGCCGTAATTTTAATAAAAGGATATGTTTTATCATCTTTTAATTGAATATTATATTTCGGATCATATTTTTTAATTAGATTTAACTCTAAAATAAGTGCTTCTAAATTCGAAGAGGTTACAATATATTCAAAATCAACAATTTCTCCTACAAGCCGCAGTGTTTTCCCATCATGTGAACCAGTAAAGTACGAGCGCACACGATTTTTAAGCACTTTTGCCTTTCCGACATATATAACCGTTCCTTGCTTATCTTTCATCAAATAACAACCAGGTTGATCTGGTAAAATAGCCAACTTCTCTTTCAAATGTTCGTGCACTCGTCTCCCTCCATTTCTACATACTTAGCATTTTTATTTTCCCTTGAAAACATACTATGCCCAAACACCCAACATACGTTCTTTTATTGTAACGGAAAGACTGTAAAAAAGAAAATAAAAAAAGCTACCAAATGGTAGCTTTTTTTATTTTAGAAGTGTTTAGAAACTAATTCTACTAACGCTTCTTTCGGTTTGTAACCTAACGCTTGATCAACTACTTTACCGTCTTTTAATACGAAAAGAGCTGGAATGCTCATTACTTCGAATTGACGAGCAGTTTCTTGGTTTTCATCAACGTCTACTTTTACTACTTTTACTTTTTCGCCTAGTTCTGCATCAATTTCCTCTAATACAGGAGCGATCATTTTACAAGGTCCACACCAAGGTGCCCAGAAATCTAATAATACAACACCTTCGCTAGTTTCTGCTGCGAAGCTTTGGTCATTTGCGTTTACAATTGCCATTTTATTTCCTCCTTCAAGTATATTCTACCAAGAGTATATCATTAACTTATATACGTGGCGAATAATATGTATCGTTATGTATTGTAACAAAAAAATGTTCCTTTATACTATATAAAAATACGGATTAAATACTAAAAAGATGAGAGACAGGGGATCTCTCACCTTTTTCTATATATAGGGGTACTTCACTTGGAACTCAAGGGTACTTAAATCATGAATGTACTTTTAACTTTTTAAACTCTTCTGTTAAAAGAGGTACAACTTCGAATAAGTCACCGACAATACCATAGTCAGCTACTTTAAAGATACTTGCTTCTGGATCTTTATTAATCGCAACGATTATTTTTGAGTTAGACATACCTGCTAAATGCTGAATCGCACCAGAAATACCACATGCAATGTATAAGTCTGGCGTAACAACTTTACCAGTTTGACCAATTTGTAATGAGTAATCACAGTATTCAGCGTCACAAGCACCACGAGATGCCCCAACAGCGCCGCCTAGTACGTCTGCTAACTCTTTTAATGGCTTAAAGCCTTCTTCACTCTTCACACCACGTCCGCCAGCGATAATAACTTTTGCTTCAGAAAGATCCACACCTTCTGCTGTGTTTTACGGACAACATCTTGAATGATTGTACGTAAATCTTTCACATCAACTGTAATAGAAGATACGTCACCGCTGCGAGACTCATCTTTTTCCAGAGTTGCAATATTATTTGGACGCACTGTCGCAAATAAGATGCCGTCTGTTACAATCTTCTTCTCGAATGCTTTACCAGAGTAAATTGGACGAGTGAAGATAACATTTCCACCTTCAACCTCTAAAGCAGTTACGTCAGAAACTAAACCAGCTTCAAGCTTCGCTGCTAATTTTGGTGATAAATCTTTACCAAGTGCTGTATGTCCAAAAACGATACCTTCTGGATTTTCTTCAGCATGTACAGCTAAAAACGCTTGTGCATAACCATCAGATGTATATGATTTTAATTTATCATTTTCAACTGTCACAACGCGATCTGCACCGTAATGAATCAATTCATTTGCAAAAGAGGCAACGCTGTCTCCAATTAGAAGACCTACTACTTCACCGCCTTCTGCAATTGTTTTTGCTGCTGCTACCGCTTCAAAAGAAACGTTACGTAGCGATCCATCACGAACTTCACCCATTACTAATACTTTACGAGCCATAGATTTTCCCTCCTGCATATATAATTTCGTATTTTATTAGATTACTTTCGCTTCTGTATGGAGCAACGATACAAGTTCTTTTACTTGATCTTGCAGCTCGCCTTGTAACACTTTTCCTGCATCTTTCTTAGGAGGCAAATAGATTTCAATTGTTTTTGTCTTTGCTTCCACATCATCTTCTTCTAAATCTAAATCATCTAATTCTAATTCTTCTAGCGGCTTTTTCTTCGCTTTCATAATACCTGGAAGCGATGGATAACGCGGTTCATTTAAACCTTGCTGTGCTGTTACTAAAACTGGTAATGAAGTTGCAATCACTTCTGTATCACCTTCAACATCACGCTCAATCTTCACATTTGTACCGTCAATTTCAAGTTTTGTAATTGTCGTTACATACGGAATATTTAACGCTTCAGCTACGCGTGGTCCTACTTGTCCAGATGCACCATCAATTGCAACGTTTCCGCCTAAAATTAAATCTGCATCTTTATCTTTTAAATATTCAGCAAGCACTTTTGCTGTCGTGAACTGGTCACCATTTTCTACATCATCTTCAATATTAATTAATACCGCTTTATCACAGCCCATTGCTAATGCAGTACGAAGTTCTTTCTCACTATCTTCGCCACCGACTGTTACAACTGTAACTTCTCCACCTTGTGCGTCTCTTACTTGAATTGCTTCTTCAATTGCATATTCATCGTAAGGGTTGATGATGAATTCCGCTTCGCCATCGTAAATTGCACCGTTTTTAATTACGATTTTTTCTTCTGTATCAAATGTTCGTTTCATGAGTACGTAGATGTTCATTCCATTTACCCCCTTGTTTTTCAGAAAGATTCTATCAATTTTAATTTTCTGTTAATTTATATTAAAAAAATAATTGAACTACCTGCCACTAAATGAAGGTTTACGCTTTTCTAAAAATGCGGCTACACCTTCTCTTCCATCTTCACTCGTAAATACTTCACCAAAAATTTGTGATTCACGTTGTACACCTTCATAGTAATGAGACGATTTTGTCGTTTGCAATAACTCTAGTACAGCACGAGTTGTTGCTGGACTTTTTCCAGCAATTTGTTTTGCAACTTTAAGCGTATCATCTAAAAGAGATTCTTCAGAGAACAATCCGTTAACAAGTCCCCACTTTAATGCTTCTGCACCAGTAATTGGTGTACTTGTTAACATCATTTCACAAGCTTTCGCTTTCCCAACATAACGTGGTAAGCGCTGTGTACCTGCAAAGCCAGGAATTAATCCAAGTGTTAATTCAGGTAAACCAAGTTTTGCACTTTCAGTTGCAAAGCGCATGTGGCAAGACATAGCAAACTCAAGGCCGCCGCCCAGTGCCGCTCCATGAATTGCCGCAATAACTGGTTTTGAACATTTTTCAACACGCTCAAACGTAACTTGTCCAAGCTGTGCTAATTCTGTTGCTTGCTTCGCTTCAGTAACAGATGTAAATTCTTTAATATCTGCTCCCGCTGAGAAGAAACGTCCTTCACCGTGAATAACAACAACACGAATGTTATCATCCTTTTCCACTTGATCAATTAATTCAGTAACATCATGCATAACTTGTGAAGACATCGCATTCGCTGGTGCGTGATTTAATGTCGCCACCGCGATATGATCTTCAACTCTTACAGATAGGAATTTCAACATGATCCCTCCCATTATTGACGATAACCACAAGCTGCAATAAGTAGCCCGTGTACCGTTTTTGAAAGTGCGACCAGATCATACTTATGATCGCTCATTACCCAATTGGTCACAACTTCATCTACTGTTCCAAAGATCATTTGTCTTGCCACGCGAACATTTAAATCTGCTTGAAATTCACCTTGTTTTATACCAGTCTCTAAAATCTCATCCATAACTTGTAAGTAGCCTTTTAATACTTCATTTATTTTAAGGCGCAAGTCTTGATTGGACTGCCTTAGCTCTAATTGCGTAACGATAGCAAGAGGATCATTTTGCGACAACAGCAAGAAGTGCGTTTCTACCAACATGAATAACTTCGATACAGCGCTTTCAATTCCTGCTGTTTTTTGACGAATTGTTTCGACAAATTCTCCCATCTTCTCTTGGAATAAGGATATTAATATATCTTCTTTATTTTTAAAATATAAATAAATCGTGCCATCAGCTACCCCAGCTTGCTTTGCGATTTTAGAAACTTGCGCTTGGTGGTACCCATTCTCCGCAATCACAATGACTGCCGCATCAATAATTTGATTGTATTTCGGTCTATTTTTCTTCACTTTACTGTCCCCTTCAAGAAGATGACTGAATGAATAGTCATTCATATTCTTATAATACTGACTATTTAGAAAAGTGTCAATCCTATTTTTTCAAAAAGAAAGGGCCTTAGCCCGTTTGCTCATCCTCATTCTTTCTCTTCTCTTCATCTATTAGAACACGGCGTAAAATTTTCCCTACTGTCGTTTTTGGCAATTCATCTCTAAACTCATATACTTTCGGCACTTTATAAGCCGCTAAATATTTACGTGCAAACTGATTTAATTCTTCCTCAGAGCACTCCGTACCTTCTTTTAACACAACAAATGCTTTAACCGTCTCTCCTCGGTATGGATCTGGAACTCCAATTGTCACTACTTCTTGCACTTTTTCATGCTCATATAATACTTCTTCAACTTCACGAGGATACACATTAAATCCACTCGCGACAATCATATCTTTCTTGCGATCTTTTACATAGAAGAATCCATCTTCATCCATGTAGCCAACATCACCTGTATGGAGCCAGCCATCTTGCAATACAGCCGCTGTTTCCTCTGGCTTATTCCAATATCCTTTCATAATTTGAGGGCCTTTCACTACAATTTCACCTATTTCTCCTGGCGGTAATGCCTCACCAGTTTCAAGCGACATAATGATTGCTTCTGTATCTGGCCACGGAACTCCGATGCTACCTGGCACTCGCTTTTCCCATAAAAAATTACTATGTGTAACCGGAGAGGATTCTGTTAAACCATATCCCTCTACTAGTTTACCACCTGTAACTTTTTCGAACTTTTCCTGTACTTCTACTGGCAGTGGTGCTGATCCACTAATACAAGCACGAATAGAAGAAATATCGTATTCTTTTAAAAGCGGACTATTTAAAAGAGCGATATAAATAGTTGGTGCCCCTGGAAACAATGTCACTTTATGCTTCTTAATCGCTTCAAAAACCATTTTCATATCAAACTTTGGAATAAGGACCATTTTGTATCCTTGCATAATACTTAAATTCATAACAGCTGTCATACCATAAACATGGAAAAATGGAAGAACCCCAAGAACGACTTCTTCTCCTTCTTTGCAATTATATAACCATTGAACTCCCATTAACGTGTTAGAGACGAGGTTTTTATGCGTTAACATAACTCCTTTCGGAAATCCGGTTGTTCCTCCTGTGTACTGTAAAAGAGCTAGATCATTTTCAGGATCACAAGGCACCTCAACATTCGTATTCACTTCTTTTTCTACTGAATTCCAAAGATGAATCGTTTCACTCTCTGATACTTTCACAACTAAATTCGACTGTTTTTTCTGCACAAATGGATACAATAGATTTTTAGGGAATGGTAAAAAGTCTGCAATACGAGTTACGATAATATGCTCAATTTTTGTAGCAGATTGAACATTCGTTACTCTTGGAAACACTAAATCGAGACAAAGAATTACTTTTGCTCCCGAGTCATGAAGCTGATATTCTAATTCCCTTTCTGTATACAGTGGATTGGTTTGTACTACGATACCTCCCGCAAGTAATGTACCGTAATAACCAATTACAGCTTGCGGACAATTCGGCAACATAATAGCAACTCGATCACCCTTTTCCACACCGAGCTTTTGAAGATAATTTGCAAACCGCTTCACCTTATCATGGAAGTCCGAAAACGTAATATCCTTCCCTAAAAAGTGAAGCGCTTTCTTTTCTGGGTAGCGAGAAGCCATCTGTTCTACATATCTATGAAGCGGCTGAATATCATAAGAAACCGTACTCGGAATTTCCTCTGGATAACTTTTCAACCATGGTTTTTCCACCTTCATTCCCCCTTCAAATACATAAAAAATAAATGAATGTTCATTCATGATGGTTATTTTCATTATATTATAGTCACCATAGCGTTACAATCATAATATTCTGACTTTTATATAACTATGCTTTACTTCATTAACTTCTTATTATATGTAGAAACTCTCTTAATCTTAAAAGAGTAAAAGAGTTATGGCTTAGCTCAATCTTATTATCGTTAACACTGCTCCTGGGGTAGTTGTTGATAATGTTGCGACAGCTAACAAACCAAATAATTGTAAACTAATAGCATCTCCTGCTGCAAGAGTTGTAATAATTGTTGCACTAAATGATGTGGTTGCTACCGCAGGAGAATTTATCGTCCCAGCAAGTGCCCCTCCATTAATTGTAATCCGTGAACTGACTAATAATGAAGCCGTTATATTAATTGTATATGAAATATAATAATTACCAGCATTTGCAACCGTAAATACTGTGTTTCCACCAGAAACAGTAATTCCTGGACCGATGTTTTGATTATTTGGAAGCGGGACATTCGTTCCACCAAGAACTACCGATATCGCTGTTCCCGACGTATTATTTGCAAATGCATATGTCGCCGTGATACTTGTACCTGTAGCCCCGGTTGAACCCGTTGAGCCCGTCGCTCCTGTTGCTCCTGTCGGACCTGTTGAACCCGTCGTTCCCGTTGGACCGGTTGAGCCTGTTGCTCCCGTTGGGCCTGTCACTCCTGTTGAACCCGTCGCTCCCGTTGCCCCGGTTGAACCTGTTGCTCCCGTCGGACCCGTTGCTCCTGTTATTCCTGTCGCTCCCGTTGGACCCGTTGAACCTGTCGCTCCCGTTGCCCCGGTTGAACCTGTTGCTCCCGTTGGACCCGTTGCTCCTGTTATTCCTGTCGCTCCCGTTGGACCTGTTGAACCCGTCGCTCCCGTTGCCCCTGTTGAACCTGTCGCTCCTGTTGGGCCTGTTGGACCCGTTGCCCCTGTTATTCCTGTCGCCCCCGTTGGGCCTGTTGCCCCTGTTATTCCTGTCGCTCCTGTTGGACCCGTTGCCCCTGTTATTCCTGTCGCTCCCGTTGGGCCTGTTGCTCCTGTTATTCCTGTCGCTCCCGTTGGACCTGTGTCGCCTGTTACTCCTGTCGCCCCCATTGGGCCTGTGCCACCTGTTGCTCCTGTTGCTCCCGTTGGGCCTGTGCCACCTGTTGCTCCTGTTGCTCCCGTTGGGCCTGTGCCACCTGTTGCTCCTGTTGCCCCCGTCGGACCGGTTGGACCAACCTTAGGAACTGTCCCATCGCAACTAAAACAGCATGAATCAACATGTACACCATTTTGATTATTACACCCACAATATCCATTTACGTTATTGCTCCATGAAGACATGTTGATCACTTCCTTTACATTCGATCTTTTTAGCGCAATCACCGACTTAAAAAACACCTATCTAAATAACAAAGAAATACTTTGCCTAGTTGGGGATAAAACACAGATTTCCTCCATACATTCTAGTAATTATTACATGCGATTCACTCTCCTTTTGCTTGTACTTTCGCCTTATCTCCACAGACTATTAACAATACACATTACACTATCGTACACAGCCACTTTCCCATTTAAACTTTCCACATTCGCCAATATTTTTAGTAAAGAGGCTTATTCTTCATAAATAGCGACTATAATATATAAAAATCCGTATAGTTCGTTATTTTTCGTCAAAATTTTAAAAATATATTGACACTTAAAATATCCTCATAGTATGATTTGGGTGTTGTAATTGATAACCATTTTCACTTATGGTACTAGTTACAAAAAACACTTAATTTGGGGGCAGAAGATGAAGAAAATTCTCAGTATTTTCATAGTAGTTCTTCTATTCGCTGTTGGATGCGGACAGCAAAAAGAGGAGAAAAAAGAAACAAAAGCGGACAATAAAAATCAAGCTCTAACAATTAAACACGCTGAAGGGGAAACGAAGTTAGATAAACCAGCAAAAAAAGTAGTTGTACTTGAGTGGGTATATTCTGAAGACTTATTAGCACTTGGTGTTCAGCCAGTAGGGATGGCAGACATTAAGAATTATAATAAATGGGTAAATACAAAAACAAAACCGAGTAAAGATGTTGTAGATGTAGGGACACGTCAACAACCAAACTTAGAAGAAATTAGCCGTTTAAAACCAGACTTAATTATTACAGCTTCATTCCGTGGTAAAGCAATTAAAAATGAATTAGAGCAAATTGCACCAACAGTTATGTTTGATCCATCAACAAGCAATAACGATCACTTTGCTGAAATGACAGAAACATTTAAACAAATTGCAAAAGCAGTTGGAAAAGAAGAAGAAGGTAAAAAAGTATTAGCTGATATGGATAAAGCATTCGCTGATGCAAAAGCAAAAATTGAGAAAGCAGACTTAAAAGATAAAAACATCGCAATGGCACAAGCATTTACTGCTAAAAACGTACCAACATTCCGTATCTTAACTGACAATTCTTTAGCTTTACAAGTTACAAAAAAATTAGGTCTAACAAATACTTTTGAAGCAGGAAAATCTGAGCCAGATGGTTTTAAACAAACAACTGTAGAATCATTACAAAGTGTACAAGATTCAAACTTCATTTACATTGTAGCGGATGAAGATAACATTTTTGACACGCAACTAAAAGGCAACCCTGCTTGGGAAGAATTAAAGTTCAAAAAAGAAAACAAAATGTATAAATTAAAAGGCGACACTTGGATTTTCGGTGGTCCTGAGTCTGCAACATCTTTAGCAACACAAGTAGCAGATGTAATGACAGCGAAGAAGTGATTACACAATGAATAGCTTACAACATACACTTCGAGCAAGTCTTGTATTCGGAGGAGGAGCAGCTCTCTTGCTCCTCCTTTTCTTTATTCATATCGGACAAGGTCAAGCAAACATTTCCTATAGTATGATTATTGATGCTCTTATCTCACCGAACCAATCACTAGAACATCAAACTTTAATTATGCTTCGATTACCTAGAGCTGTAATTGCCATTTTAGCTGGAGGCGCTCTTGCTGCATCAGGGGTTATTTTACAAACGTTAACGAAAAATCCACTTGCTGAATCCAGTACAATGGGTATTCACTCTGGCGCATATTTCTTTCTAGTAGCGGCTACAATTTTCTTACCGAAAGATTTACAAATTAATTCTCTTCTGTTCACATTTATCGGTGGTGCTATTACTGCTTTATTTGTATACCGTATTTCTGGTGGAAAAAAGGGAACCCCACTTAGAATGGCATTAGCTGGTATGGTCGTTACATTAATGCTCTCTGCCTTTACCGGAACGATGCAGCTTTTCTATGAAAATGAAACAGCTGGTTTATTTTTATGGGGAGCTGGCTCTCTTATTCAAAATAACTGGGATGGCGTTCAATTTGCTTTTCCATTTATCATTATTTCTTTCCTAGTTTTACTATTTATGTCTCGTAAACTCAACATTCTCTTACTTGGTGATGATGTTGCTATTTCTCTTGGTGAAAAAACAGCAGTAACACGTCTTATCGCCTTCATTGCTGCAATCTTTTTAACAGCAGTAATTGTTACTGTTGTTGGACCAATTGGCTTTGTCGGCTTAGTTGCACCTCATTTAATGCGCCTTATCGGATACCGTCAACACTTTACTCTTCTTCTCTCTTCTTTCTTATGGGGGGCAGTATTATTGCTTGGAGCAGATGTTGTCGGTAGATTAATAGATCCAACCGGTGCAGAACTTCCTGTTGGGGCAGTCACAGCAATGATTGGATCTCCTTGGCTTATTTACTTAGTGTATCGAATGATGAAATCGAAACAATATATGAATGATAACGGTGCGAATGCAGCTGGAGCTAGTTCCCGCTATTACTCTTATAAAAAGGTAATCATTATATCTATCACACTTTGTATTGTGACGATTGCTCTTGGTGTTACAATCGGTAGTAACGCTTATATCGAAAGCATTACTAATGTTATATCAGGTCAATTAACACAATTTGACAAAAATATGATGATGAATCTTCGTTTACCAAGAATGCTCGTTGCTGCTATTGCTGGCGCATGCCTTGCAATAAGTGGGCTTGTTTTCCAAAGTATATTACGAAACCCACTTGCCGATCCTTCTATTATTGGTATTTCATCGGGAGCTGGTGTCGGTGCTTTAACGATTATGTATGTCTTTCCTGCACTTCCTGGTTTCTTCCTACCAATTGGTGCATTTATTGGCGGACTACTTGCAGTTGGAATTGTCCTCTTCTTCTCTTGGAAATCAGGATTTAGTCCAACAGCTCTCGCTTTAATAGGGATTGGTATTTCTGCGCTTGGCTCAGCAATTATTCAAATCTTTATCGTTAGAGCCAATTTGAATGTTGCCGCTGCTTTAACATGGTTATCTGGCAGTACGTATGCAAGAGGGTGGAATCACTTAGAAAATATCATTCTATATCCATCTCTAATTCTTGTATTCATTATCTTTTTCTTAATAAAACAACTTGACGTTCTCGTACTGGGAGACGATTTAGCAACTGGACTTGGGCAACCAGTAAATAAAACACGTCTTGCTCTAATTGTGCTAGCGACACTACTTGCGTCAGTAAATATCGCTGCTGTCGGTACAATTGCCTTTTTAGGCCTTGTCGCACCTCACTTAGCAAGAATTGTTGTTGGTATGAACCATCAAAGACTATTCGTTTGCTCAGCACTGTTTGGAGCAATTCTTCTTTCCATTGCTGACTTACTCGGCCGAACAATTGCATATCCGAAAGAAATTCCTTCTGGTCTTGTCGTCGCTGTACTTGGAGCACCTTATTTCTTATGGTTGATGAGGAAGAGTGGGAAGAAAGTTAATTAAAAAGGAGGCTTCTTGTTAGAAGCCTCCTTTTTATATACTAAATAAAGTGAAACTTTAATTAGTGGGGGGGTTCTTCATCCCCACTGATTATTAACCCAAACCAATTGGGCTTTTATGAGCAGTGGATCTCCCACCTAACTTCTTTGCTCCAGCCGAATCTTGAGGTGGGAATTTTACTGCAGGTGAATAGCGGGATAAATTACTCTGATCTCACTAATTTTACAGATTTAGTCCCTCCCATAAACTCATGATGTACAGTTAATGTGCTCTCCTCAAGTTTCAAATCAACCTTCTGTTTTCTTTCTCCCATTAAAAATACAAGCTCTATGGAAATAATCCCTTGGTCCACACTTAATATTCGAAAGTCTCCTATAGTAGTCCCTTTCCCAAAAATATTATGTTCCATAAATTCTCCGCCTGTTTTCTCACTATTAATAGATTCTATTTCCAACCCAACTGGCCTGTCTGTACTTTCTGATGACATCCAAGACCCCTTTAACTTTCCAATATCAGCCTCTTTTTTCTTAACTTCTGCTTGTTGAGTTAGTAAGCCATCTATTTGCTTATTCAGCTCTTCGGCCCGTTGATTTTCCGAAATAAATTGTTGATTTTGGCCAGTATCGTTAACAATTTTATTTACTATCCCTTTAGCCTCTTCATACTTTTTATCATTCTTTAACTTCTCTGCCTTTTCCAATTGACCTATATATTGACCTTTTAACTCTTTATGCTCTATGAGCGAATCTTTTTGTTCTTTCGCTTGACTTTGAAGGATTGCGGAACCATCTTTCATCTTTTCTACTTCTTGAAACAAACCTATTGCTTGTTCTATATTTCCACTCGATTTCTCTTTTATCGAACTTATCATCTTAGTAGTTTGGTCTTTTAATACCTTTGCTTCTTTATCATCCTTTTTCTCTTCTAATGCTAGCTCAAATGATGCTACTGCCGTGTCATATTCTTTACTCGCTAACGCCAATTTCCCTTGATCCATTGCTTTTTTATAGGTTTCATTGCTACATCCTACCATTAAAAATAAAATTATGATTCCTAAAATCAATCTTTTCATAATATCCCCCTGAATTAATATAATTCTATATACACTCAATAGTATCATAAAATTTATATATAAAATTTTAAATACCATTATTAAAACATAAAGGGAACTTGTCATTTCTTCTCGAACTTAATCTATGAACATAAGTAGAGGGGGATAACAATAATGTACCAAACAATTGAAGGCTTCTTGCAATCATGGACATACGAAGCAGAGTCTACTCAGAAAATGCTTGATTCATTAACCGATGCATCTTTATCACAAGAAATTGCACCTGGACATTGGACGTTAGGAAGAGTCGCTTGGCATATCGTGACGGCAATTCCTGTTATACTATCTGGCACAGGGCTAAAGTTTGAAGGAGAAACGAAAGATTATCCTGTCCCAACTTCTGCAAAAACAATTGCAGATGAGTACCGTAAAGTGAATGCGGCTTTTGTTGAAGCACTTCAAAGTAAATGGACTAATAAAGATTTAGCAACTATTAATGACTTCTTTGGTCGCCCTATGCCGAATTCTATATTTTTAATGACACTTATTAATCATCAAAATCATCACCGCGGGCAAATGACGGTTTTAATGCGACAAGCCGGCTTAACAGTTCCTGGCGTATATGGCCCCGCAAAAGAAGAATGGGCTGCGGCTGGAATGGAAGCTCCTAAAATGTAACGACAAAAAAGACAAGGTGTTTACACATCTTGTCTTTTTCTGTAACTTGTTTCATGTGAAACTATTTTTTCTAAATGGTTGTTTTATGGAATATATAGGTTAAAATGAATACATATTACGAAGAGGGGTAACCAAATTGAATACAAAAAATAAAAAAATAGCTATGGGAACTATTTTACTAACTTCTATTATTGGAGTTATTAGTGTATCTCTTTATTTCACCTATTATGGTACCCCTTGGGGAAAACAAACAGCAATTACGGAATCAAAAGAGTATATTACAAAATATTTTAATCTAGATGCAGAAGTCAAAAAAACTTCTTACGATGCTAAAATGAATAGCTATGCAATCGCCTTTGAAACAAATAAAGACGGAGAGTTTACTATCGAATATAAAAGTCCTAATAACTTTAATATTTCTCCAGAAGTACAAGCGTATTTAAGCAAACACTCCAAATTTACAGAGTAGTAACGAAGCATACATATACAAAAAAGGAGTTAGTATAACACCAACTCCTTTTACGTATTCTTATCATACTGCTATATCTTCCTTCTCTATATTTTTAATGCCGTAATACGCAATCACAACTCCAATTGCTGCGAGTGCTAGTTGAAGGGGAAGAAAAGTTGCTGTAGAAAACTCTGGGTTGCCATTCATTGCAATTGTGACAACGATAAGAGATGAAACAATTGTAGTTGGCACGGAGCGTTTACGCATTCCGAAATATAATGGGATTAAACTCATCCCCGCAGTTGCAATGGCTAAAGGAACTAGTTTTATTCCTTCTTGCATCAATTGATCTACTGTAAATGAATTAGGAAGAATTGAAAAATAGCTATCTATACCAAAGAAAACTCCTACTACTAAAATGTTAGATACAATAACTGTTATAAATGTTACTATCGCTGTAATAGCCAACTTACTAGCCATCATTTTCTTCCGATTAATAGGGTAAGAAAACATAAGTAGTATTGTTTTATTTTTATATTCACCAATTATTAGCCTTGCGATTAATACACTACCAAAAACAATAAACGTTGCTCTTACTATTGTGCTAGCCATTAACAATATCGTCTCTGGATTCCTTATTTCTGCATCACCTTCTACTTGAGCAATGATGCTCACAAAGATCATTAATGCCAGTATAACAATATTTGCAATAATTGCTCTCTTCACGTACCAACCAAGCTTAAACTTTTTCAATTCTAGCTTCATTAAATGTAGCATGATAGTGTCCTCCTTCCTCCTAAGATTTAATCAATATAAATGACTCCTGTTTCACTTAAAATCTTCGCTTCATTTTTTGCATCACCAATCGTTCCTACTTTTATTTTTTCTGTATTTTTATCTTTCTTAAGTCCTTTTAAATCCACTATTACGTCAGCCGAATTACTTTTAGCCATAAGCTTCAATGATGCCGGGACACCTTTATACCGTACGCCAATATCCCCTGATTTTGTTTCTATAAATAATGATTTTCCTTCTGTCATATCTTTCAGCAATACTTCCCCAAATGTTGAAGTGATGTTCATATTTGAGTTACTTACATTTGTTATATAGTTATCACCAGTCGTAGACTTTATATTTAATTCTTGTACTGAACTATCTTTTACAACTAACTCTCCACTTTGCGATATGAATTCACCTTTCTCGGCTGATAGTCCTACAATCATTCCATCCCCAGATTTGCCTTTCGTCACGATACTTTTTACTACTATATCTCTTATTTTCACATCACCTGATTTATTATTTAATACAATTTTATCTATTTCTTTCTTCGGAATAGCTATACATATACTATTCTTCTTCCTAAACGTAAAACCATTAAAAAATTTGTTCGCCTCTTGTTTTTGCTTAACCATAATTTTATTTTCATCATTTTCTATTTTGACGGGATCTATCTCTTTATCTGCTTGTTCACCTTGAGCGGAAATTATTATTTTATTAGCGTCTGTACTTTTAAATTCAAGATTCCAGTTTTCATTGTCTACTTCTATTTCTTTTATATTATTTATCTCAAAAGACTTTTCTTTCTTAAAATCTTTCCCCTGAAATATCTTAAAACCAAAAACCGCACTAGCAATTGTAATGAATAATATTGCAATTACTATTATTTTTTTCACTATTCATACCCCAGTTCGTTTTCGTTTTAAGCTTGCTTCACGCCACATCGATCTTGTCGATTTTACGAAACGATAGATAACTAATGAAAATTCCTAATAAACAGAGCACGATTGGGATAGCTATAAA
Organism: Bacillus sp. PK3-067; assembly: GCF_056738645.1. Taxonomy (NCBI): domain Bacteria; kingdom Bacillati; phylum Bacillota; class Bacilli; order Caryophanales; family Bacillaceae; genus Bacillus; species Bacillus sp. PK3-067. Next base: position 4,514,416 of record NZ_CP096490.1, read on the forward strand.
ATCAAACATACTTACTTGACCGTTTCCAGGACCATAGTTACCACTAATCAGCAAGCCAATTATTACTGCTGAAGTAATCGTTGTCGGTGTCGATTTCTTTCTCATTCCAAAAAATAAAGGAATTAAACTTATACCAGATATCATAAATGCACTTATAATAGTACCTGGAACCATAGCTATTATTTCACCTATCGTAGCAGGTGTTTCAATCAGTCCCATCATTGGACTCACAAAATATACGAGCAAGCTAATAATGAAAGTCGCGATAATCGTGCTCACAAAACAAAAACAGAAAACAATTGTTAATTTCGCACTCATTAGCATTTTCCTTTGTAGCGGATACATAAATGATAGTTGTATCGTTTTGTTCTTATACTCATCAATTACTAAACGTGATAAAATGACTGAACTAAAAATAATGAATGTTATCCTAATAAAAATATTTACTAAAGCCATGTTCTGTGTGAAGTCAAAGAAGAGCACGTCTCCCTCGGCTTTCATTCCCCATGCCATAAGGCTTACTGCAGCGAAAATTGCTATAATACAAATTGCTACACTTTTAAAGTAACTAGATAATTGATGTTTCTTCCATTCGAGCTTCATTAATTTAAACATATAAACCACGCCTCCATTCTTTATATACCTGTCTCTACGCTGCTAACATTCTAATTCCAGCAGTAACGAAGCTTAACATTCCTATCACTAGTAGGATTAACAACCATTTCCGCTCTGGTTTTCTATAATATAAAATTCCACTTACTAGCATTACGATAAATCCACTTACCAGGTTCAGCCACAGTCCATTAAGCATGAATGCCCTCTCCATCCATTACATTTAAGAAATATTCTTCTAAGGAACTATGTTTCTTATTAATACTTTCAATTTCCACATCGTTCATAATAAGTGCTTTGGAAATGGCTTGCTGTGTCACCGCCACTTCATAAACCCGAATCATGTTTCCACTCATTATTTTGTAGTTTTTTATACCAAGTTTATCTTCTAAAATATAAGCTGCACGCTTCACATCAGGAACAGTAATTTCAATGTACTCTGTTTGTTTTCCGTTAATACTCTTCATTGAAACTTCTTTTATTAGTTTTCCATTTTGAATGACACCAATTGTATCCGCCATTAATTCCATCTCACCTAAAATATGGCTAGAAACTAATAATGTAATGCCATATTCTTTGCAGAGCATTTTAAATAAGTCTCTTAATTCTTTAATACCAATTGGATCTAAACCGTTAATGGGTTCATCTAAAATGAGTAATTCTGGCTTTGTTACGATTGCCCTTGCAATACCGAGTCGTTGTTTCATTCCTAATGAAAAATCTTTTACTTTTTTATTATCTATACCTTGCAGCTTCACTAAATGTAAAGCATGGTCAATTTCATTTTTATCGTAATAGCCCATATATTCACAATGTAATTCTAAGTTTTCTTTCGCCGTTAATTTATCATAAAAGATTGGATATTCAATAATCGTCCCCATTCTCTTTAATACTTCATAAGATGTATCTGTTAACTTCTCACCGAAAATTTCAATCTCACCGCTCGTCGGTTTTATTAAATTTGTAATCATTTTCATAATCGTTGTTTTACCAGCACCGTTTGGTCCTAAAAAACCGTAAATTTCTCCTTTTTTCACATGCATGTTAACACCGGAAATAACTTCTTTCCCTTTAAACACTTTCGTTAACTGATTTGTTTTTAATATATATGTCATGTTACTTTCCCCTTTCGCAATACTCTATATTTCTATAATAGACAACGGAAATCTCTTTTTTCTTACCCGTTTCTTACAAATTCCTTACGCTGAAAAAAAGCTTGTAGAATCTACTGCTCTACAAGCTAAAACTGTATCTTTGTTAATACAATTGTAAAAATTGTTTTTTCATACGGTTTACTAGAAAGATGGATTTTTCCATCCATCGCTTCCACCAGTCTTTTCGTAATCGTTAACCCTAAACCGCTTCCTTGGTACAATCTATTTCTCGAATCTTCAAGTGTGTACATACGCTCAAACACTTTATCAATATGAGATTCATCAATCCCTTTTCCTGTATCCCATACGTCTATATACACATTCGTTTCATCATCTCTTAACGTCATACCCAGTATCTTTCCATCGTCTCCATATGTAATTGCATTTGATATTAAATTGTTCAATACCCTACCTAATACTTCTACATTTCCAAGTGCATATATATTTCTTTCTGGTATATCAATATGAACTTGAAACCCTTTCGCCGTCACTAAATCATAAAAAGATAAAATCTTCTCACGACAAACTTCATTCATATTTACTTTTGTCATCTCGATTGCCTTGTCACCAGATTCTAGTTTTGCTAAATCAAAAAACTTATGAATCAATTCCATTACTTCTAGTGTTTTCACATGCACCTTTTCAAGTAATATTTGCTGTTCTTCTTTATTCATCGTTTTATCCTTATTTAACATTTCTGTATATCCAAGAATAACTGTTAGTGGCGTCTTTAAATCATGTGAAATATTTGAAAGCATTTTTCTCATCGAAATTTCTACTTTTGCATGATCTGCATTCGTTTTCTGTTTTGCATCTAATAATTGATTAATTGCCACTAATAATTTTTGCAATTCTAGATCATCTGTCATAACGAGTAGCGTCTCGCCCGTTTGTAAATTTACAATATTTTCTAATTTTTCATATGTGTATCGTAAATTTTTACTACTATTTTTTCTCATTTTATATTGTATGTAAATGACACATAACAATATAAAAATAATACTTATTAACAAATTGACCATATTACATCACTTCCAACTTATAGCCGATACCCCATAACGTTTTAATATATTCTGGATTAGATGGATCACTTTCGATTTTCTCACGCAACCTTCTCATATGAACATTAATAACGTTATCGTCACCGTAATACTCTTCGTTCCAAATTAGTGTATATATTTGTGCTTTTGTAAATACACGATTTTGATTTTTTACAAACAATTTTAGAATCTCAAATTCTTTTAAAGTAAGTTTGAGAGGCTTCCCGTTTTTTTCCACAGTAAAATTAATTGGATCAATCGTTAAATCACCAATTTGAATCATCTTTTCTGTTGTTTCTGTAGCCGAATATTTCGTAGATCTTCGAATACCTGCCTTTACACGTGCAGCTAATTCAATCATAGAAAATGGCTTACAAATGTAATCATCTGCTCCAAGTCCTAATCCAACAGCTTTATCAACATCTGTATCTTTTGCCGACATCATTAAAATCGGAACAGCACTTTTTTCTCGAATGATTCGTACAACCTCTAAGCCATCTAGCTTCGGCATCATAATGTCGAGGATAATCAAATCAAATGAACCTTTTAAATATGTGTTCACGCCTTCTTCTCCATCAGACGCAATTGTTACTTGAAAGCCCTCTTTTATCAAATACTTTTCCACCATCTCTTGAATTGAGAGATCATCTTCAACTAATAAAATATGATGTGACATATGTCTATCCCCTTTTTACAAACGTTAACAACTCAATTGTATCGTAACTACTACAGACTTGAAACAAATATATGAATTTTCAAACCAACTTCCCTTCCTTCCTTAACAATGATATGATGAAATTCACTACGATTGTTCATAATTAACTTTATATAAAGGAGACTTATCATGTCAGAAAACAAAAAAGTAAGCTTAGCTGATTTAATGCGCGAACAACTTGCTAAGAAAAAGCAAGGAAATGGAAATGGTCAAAATGCAAAAAATCAAAGCCAAGAAACGAAAAAATTACAAAACCAACAAACAAAGAAAACAAACAACCAACGTAGACGTACAGGTGTGTAAATGAACGGACAAAAACGTTCTAATATCGCGCCCGGTCTTGAAGTTGATATTGTATTAAAACAAGATCAACGAACAGGCAAATTAACACGTGGAATTGTAAAAGATATTTTAACAAACTCCCCTTCCCATCCGCATGGCATTAAAGTGCGATTACAGGACGGACAAGTCGGTAGAGTACAAAATATCGTTCAATAAGAAAAGGAGCTCAAGTAAACTCGAGCTCCTTTTCTTTATTAACCTTTAATTTTCTCGATGAAAACTACTTTTAAGTAGTCTCCTTCTTTAAATTGATCAATGGTACGGAAATCTTCTGGTAAAGAATGTTCTTCTAATATTTTATATTTGCCATTCATTTCTTTAAAGGCTGTATCGATAAAGCCTTTAAACTTTTTCATATCGAATGCGCTACAATTTGTAGAAGCAACGATAATACCGTTATTTTCTGTAATAGCAATTGTTTCTTTTAATAAATTTTTATAATCTTTTGCTGCACTAAATGTATATTTTTTTGAGCGGGCGAAGCTTGGAGGATCAAGTACGACCATATCAAATTTCATCTTTTTCTTAGCTGCATATTTGAAGTAAAGAAATACATCTTCTACAATAATATCTTGTGCTTCATAATCAACTTCATTTACACTAAACTGCTCAATCGTTTTACTTAAACTACGATTTGCAAGGTCAACACTCGTCGTTTTACTTGCTCCGCCAAGCGCTGCAAATACAGAGAAAGCACCTGTATAAGAGAACATATTTAACACTGTTCTTCCCTTTGCATATTTATCACGAATTTGTTTTCGAACGTTACGTTGATCTAAAAATACACCAACCATTGCCCCATCATTTAAATAAACCGCAAAGTTCACACCGTTCTCTTTTACGATAAGTGGGAACTCGCCGCGCTCTCCTGCTACGAAATCATCACCCTCAATATATTTCCCTTTCGTATCAAAACGCTTTTTCTCATAAATACCTTTAAAGTTTGCTACTTTTTGAAGAGCGGCTATAATCTCATCTCTGAAAGTGTAAATCCCTTCACTATACCAACTTACTACGTAGTAGCCATCATAATAATCGATAATTAGTCCTCCAAGACCATCACCTTCACCATTCACCACACGGAATGCTGTCGTATCACTTGATTTATAAAATTGCTTTCGTTTATGTAGGGCAGATTTGATTTTACTTTCAAAGAAAGATTGATTAATTTGTTCACTCTCTTTTCTCGTTAAAATCCAGCCGTATCCTTTATTTTGCTTTCCATAATAACCTTTTCCGACAAAGTTGTTCTTCTCATCTACTACTTTGATGATTGTTCCTTCTTCACGAACATCATTTAAATTTTGAATCGCATCTTTTAAAATAAGCGGATATCCACTTTTAATTTCTTTTATAAATTTCGGTTTTATTTTTACAGTTACTTCTAATCGCATATAATAACTTCCTTTCCATTTGCATGCTTTCTCTACAGGAAGCATTTGAAAAACGAGACTGAAAAAACAGCCTCGTTTCACTATACCATATTATTGCTTTGCTAGTACAACTAGCTCATTCTCGCACTTAACCGCCACATATTTACTACGTTTTGAAATGAAAATCTCACTGTCCAAAATAATAGAAAAAAACTTATATATTTCACATTTACCATTGACAATGATAATGATTTTCATTATCATTTGATGTATATGAGTTCTTGAAAATATAGCTACATTTATAGGAGGAATAAACATGATTATTGTTACAAATACAGCTAAAATTACAAAGGGAAATGGGCATAAATTAATTGAGCGTTTTAATAAAGTAGGTAAAGTTGAAACGATGCCAGGCTTTTTAGGTCTAGAAGTTCTTTTAACACAAAATACAGTTGATTATGATGAAGTAACAATTAGCACTCGCTGGAATGCAAAAGAAGATTTCCAAGGTTGGACAAAGAGCGCTGCATTTAAAGATGCTCACTCACATCAAGGCGGAATGCCTGAATATATTCTTGATAATAAAATTGCTTACTATGATGTAAAAGTTGTACGTATGCCAATGGCTGCAGCACAGTAAGAACAGTCCTTTTTTAAAGTATAGAATATGAGAAGCGTTATCTATCACTTCTCATATTCTATACTTTTTTCTTTAATTTCTTTTTACTAATTTTGCGTGTATAACTAGCCTTCCAGCCTCTGGATCAAGCGCATAATCACAAGTAGAAAGTGTTAAGATTTCATTATTAGCCGTCAATTCCGTATCCGTTTTGTACAGTGATTTTTCTTGAATTTCCTTTAAGAACGATGCATATGCTGCATCATTTCCAAAATCCGTTTCAATGTAATAAAAGTCCGTTGTTGTCGTGTATACTGAAAAAACTTCAACGTCGTATCCTTCAAATAATGTATCGTAATATAATTTACGATGAGACATAAAAAAGTCTTCATCCAACATTTTTTTTAAACTACCAAACATAGAACCATCTTTCATACGATGGCCATATAAAATCGTATTTCGATTTTGAGATTTCACATCATTACGATGGTCCATAAAAATGCTTCCCGCTCTCATATCTTCACCTTTATAATTACGAAATAAATAGTAATCATTATCTTTTGCTTGAACGATTGGATAATTAATTTGTGTATCATCCATCGTAATCCATCCGACTATCTCTGGATTAATTTTCTGGAGATCCTGAAACTGTTTACGTACCTCTCCGTTTTCTGATTTTTCTTCCATTGGACTTCTTTTATAAATATGTTGTGCCTCAGCCATTACTTTACGATTTTCATAATAATCCATGAAAATCCCGCCCAACTCATACATTGAATAGAAAAAGATTCCTAAAAACACAATTGTAAGTATGCGTTGAAAAAAAGAATTCTTTTTCCGTCCTTTCTTACTATTCAAATTATCACCTCAAAACGGATTATGCTCAGCCTTTAGATTCCCATAGGTACCATGTACAATCCGGTATCTTCATCCTGCTTTACAATGACATCTACACCATATATTGCTTTAACCATTTCTTCTGTTATTACATCATTAGGAATACCTTTCGTAATGATTTCTCCATCTTTCATAACGATAATATGGTCGCTATAACGAATGGCTTGATTAATATCATGTAATACCATTACAATCGTTAGTCCATGCACTTCATTTAACTCTTTCACTAACTCTAATATTTCTAACTGATAGTAAATATCTAAATATGTGGTCGGCTCATCTAAGAAGAGCATTGGTGTATTTTGAGCTAATGTCATCGCGATCCAAACTCGCTGCCTCTCTCCACCAGATAAAGCATAAATTGGCTTATCACGCTTACTTTGTAAATTCGTACATACTAGTGCACGCTCAATCGCTTCTCTATCTTCATCTGTTTGCGGAGAGAATATATTTTTATATGGCATACGCCCGAAGCTTATTAGCTTTTCCACTGTAATATCTGCTGGAGCCTCATTTTGTTGATGGACAACTGCTAGCTTTCTAGCAAACTCTTTCGGTTTATATTCACCAATCGCTTTCCCATCAAGTATTACTTCTCCACTGCTAGGAGCGTGGTTTCTAGACATGACACTAAGTAATGTTGATTTCCCACATCCATTCGGTCCAATGATTGTTGTAATTTTCCCAATTTCTATTTCACTACTAACAGACTTTAAACGATTTGTTACGTTATCGTATGAAAAGGTTACATTTTTAATTTCCATGAACTTTATCACTCTTTCTAAGCAAAAATATTAAGAATGGACCACCAATAACCGCCATAATTGTTGCTGCTGGAATTTCGTTAGGTGGCACAATTAACCTTCCAATTGTATCTGCCGTCAAAATTAATAACGCCCCTGCAAGCGCAGAAAATGGAATTAATACTTTATGGTCTGAACCGACTAATTGTCTTGAAATATGCGGAACTAGTAATCCTACAAAAGCAATAACACCTGCAATCGCTGTTGATACTGCCGCTAAGAGTACTGCAATGGCAGAAATAATAAGACGAACTCTCGTCACATGCAAGCCTAAGTTTTTCGCAGTTTTATCTTGTAGCGATAATAAGTTACACCAAGCTCCTACGAACAGAGCAAGAATAAGACCAATCGTTCCATAAGTCACCATTATTTCTACATCGCCCCACGTCTTCATTGTTATGTTAGAAGTCGTCGTTTGCTTAATACTCTTAATAAAATACCCACAAATCGTAACGAATGATTCATTTAATCCAGTAAACATTGCATTAATGGCAATACCAATTAAAATAATGCGAAGCGGGCTTAACCCTGATTTCCATGAAAACGAATAAACGAGATAACATGCAAGCGCACCACCTAAAAAGGCGAATACGGGTGTCCAGAAAAAGAATTGCGGAAACAACGTAATAATAACGAGTGTCATAAAACTTGCTCCTGAAGATATACCGATTACCCCAGCATCGGCGAGTGGATTTTTCATAACAGCTTGAAAAAGCACACCTGAAACAGCGAGAGCCGCTCCAGTGAACAACGCAATAATAATACGCGGGAAACGTAAATCTTTAATGACTTCAACATCTTCATTTCCACCTGTAAATATCCCTTGTACAAGTTCAACAATACCTACTTCTAAACTCCCTTTCATCGCTGACAATGATGTCATAACAATAAGCAATGCAGTAACAATGAGGAAACTCCAAGTTTTTTTATTCATTCTACTCTTCCTTTATATTAAAATGCATCACGGATACATCATTTTTTTCAATTCATCTAACGCTTCAATTGCTGCTAAATTGCCTGTCGTTCCAAATAAACGCTCTTCTAAATCGTAAACACGGTTATTTTTAACCGCAGCAAAGTGTTTCCAAATATCATTTGTTTTAAATTCTTTATCAAACATTTTTACAACTTCATCAGGCATACCATGAGCTGCTCGTAAAATAATATCTGGATCAGTTTTCTTTAAATACTCTGTATTAGAAGCTAAATATTCTACTTGTTCACCTTGCACAATATTTTTACCACCTAGTTGTTTCACTAAATCTCCAATATAAGAATGCTCTGTTGCTACTAAATAACTTCCCGGCACACCTAATAAAATAAGTACTGTCGGTTCTTTCTTTCCTTTTACTTCTTTTTGAATGCTAGCAACCTTTTTATCTAATTTAGTTACTACTGCTTCGGCCTGTTTTTCACGCCCATATTTCTTACCTAAATCGCTAATAGAACTTTGCATATTTTTCAAACTCGTTAAATCTAAAAAGTTTGCTTTCATACCCACACCATCAAAAACTGGCTTTAATTCATATCCAAGTGTTGTCACAGATAACACTTCTGAAGGCTTTAATGACTTTACCTTTTCCATATCTGGACTCATTGGATTCCCAACTTCAGGTAAACCTTTATATCGCTTCGGTAAAGTTTTAGAGCTTGTTGGAACGCCAACTAAATCTACTTCTAACGCATCCATAATTTCAGTAACAGCCACTGTTGTTGCAACAACGCGCTCTTTACTCTCACTCTTTACCTGCTTTGCTGTTTCTTTTTTGGGTGATGAGCACCCAGCTATACTCATTAACAAAATGATAGCCATTAGTACACTTGCAATTTTCTTCACTCTCAATCACCACTCCTTTCCATACAATATGAAACAAGTCTTGATGCACGCGAATATGCATCAAGACTCCAAAAATTACAATCTACCTGCTCTATATTTACGAACTAGTAAAGCAAGTGAACCTAGCAGTAACACCATATATAAACCAAGTTGTGCTGTATCTGCAGTTTTTGAGTTTTTCTCTTTTTTCGAATCATTTTTTGTATCTTCTTTTTTCTTCTGACCATCTGCATTTCGGTTAAAATCAGGAGTACCTACTGTTTTTACATTATCTACTTTCGGTGTAGTCACTGGATTTTTCGGTTCATTTTTCGGTTCCTCTTTAAGAGTTCCTAACGCGCCGATATTATTTGTATCAAATTGAATTTGCACATCGTAGAAATGATGGTAGTTCATCTCATCGATGTCTACCTTTACTTTTGCGTTTAATTTTTTAAATAGATCTTCTACTTCAAACTGTACTACTCGCGTATTTACATTTTTATCTTCGCTTACTACTTTCGCATCAGCGAATAGTTCATTGTTTTCCGTTTGGAATTTCGTAATCCACGCACTATTTTTCAGCGTCATCTCAATATATTTTTTACCATCTTTTACGATTAATTTCGCTGGATTTACAACATAGTCATTCATCTTTGAAATCTCATCTGTTTTATCTTTTAATACTTTAAATGTAATATCATATTGGCCATCTACTAAATTTTTCGGATCAACTATTACTTTCGGGTTATTATTTCCACCTTGGTTGTTGTTTCCACCTTGGTTGTTGTTTCCGCCTTGGTTGTTGTTTCCGCCTTGGTTGTCGTTTCCGCCTTGGTTGTCGTTTCCGCCTTGGTTCTCTAAGGCTTTAATACTGTCTTGATCAAATACAAATTGAACATCATAAAAATGGTGATAATTCATTGAATCAATATCTACTTTTACTTTTGCATTTAATTTTTTAGACAAATCGTTTACTTCTACTTCTACTACTCTTGTATTTTGTTCTTTATTTTCACTTAACACTTTTGCATTAACGAAAGAACCATTTTTCTCAAATTCAAATTTCGTAATCCATGTACTATTTGTTAATGTAAACGATACGTATTTCTTACCATCTTTTACTTTTAATACACCTGGGCTTTTTGTGTATGTGTTCATCATTGAGATTTCATCTGTTTGATCTTTTAACACTTTAAAGCCAATTCTGTATTCACCATCTTTAAGAGCTTTTGGATCAATTGTTGTGTTATTATCTTGGTTATCATTTCCACCTTGGTTGTTGTTTTCACCTTGGTTGTTGTTTCCACCTTGGTTGTTGTTTCCACCTTGGTTGTCGTTTCCGCCTTGGCTATCTAACGGCTTAATGCTACCTTTATCAAATGCAAATTGAATATCGTAAAAATGGTGATAATTCATTGAATCGATATCTACTTTTACTTTTGCATTTAACTTTTTCGATAAATCTGGTACTTCTACTTCCACTACGCGTGTATCAGTTTTTTTATCTTCACTTATTACATTTGCATCAACAAACGAACTATTTTTCTCAAATTCAAATTTTGTAATCCAAGAACTGTTCGTTAACGTAAATGATACATACTTCTTACCATCTTTTACTTTTAGCACACCTGGACTTTTTGTATATGTGTTCATCATTGAAATTTCGTCTGTTTGATCTTTTAATGCCTTAAAATTGATGCTGTATTCACCATCTTTAATTGTTTCAGCATCTGGTTTTTTATTTTCATCTGGTTTTTCTACTTCTGGTTTTTCTGCTTCCGGTTTTTCTGCTTCCGGTTTTTCTGCTTCCGGTTTTTCTACTTCTGGTTGTTTCTCTTCATTTTTAATTTGTTCAAGTTTATCTTGTTCAAATAAAAGTTGTACATCATGCATTTGCTTATAATTTCTTGATGCCATTTCGATAAATACTTTTGTATTTAGTTTTTTAGATAAATCGTTTACTTCAAACTCTACTACTCTTGTATCTTTTTCCTTATCCTCACTCACTACTTTTGCATCAACAAATGCGCCATCTTTTTCCGTTTGGAAATTTTTAATTAATGAGCTACTTTTTAGTGTTACAATTGCTTTTTTCTTACCGTTTTCTACTTTTAATACTCCTGGATTTACCATGTAACTATTCATCTTAGATTCTTCATCTGTTTGATCTTTTAACACTTTAAATGGAATGCTGTACGCACCATCTGTAATTGTGTTAGAATTTGGTTGTTGATCTGGGTCAGGCTTTTGGTCGGGCTTCTGACCTGGATCGGTAGTTTCATTTGGATCTGGCTTATTAGCTGGGTCCTCTTTTTCATTTGGTTTTTCTACATGAATTGGTGTAATGCTATTTTGATCAAATGCAATACGGACGTCGTACTCATGATGATAATTTAAAAAATCAATATCTACTTTTACTTTTGCATTTAACACCTTCTCTACATCTTCTACATCAAATTCTACTACTCTTGTATCTTTTTCTTTATCTTCACTAATTACATTTGTCGCAACTAGCTTACCTGCTTTTTCTGTTTCAAATTTCGTAATCCATGAACTATTTGTTAATGTAAAGGATACTTTCTTTTTCCCATCCTTCACTTTTAAAGTTCCCGGACTTACTGAATATTGATTCATCATCGATTCTTCATCTGATGTATCTTTTAAAACTTTGAAGCCAATTGAATATTCACCGTCAGCCAACTTGGTAGCTGCTTGAACTGCAAGTGGTTGTAATGTTGATACGAATGTAAATATCATTAAAAACATAGCAACAATAATTTTTGTATACCTGTTCAATGGAACGACTCTCCCTTTTGAAAATTATTTAATACTGTTCCCATCAAATACAAAGCGAATATCATACGAAGCATTATAATTAATAATTGGAATATTAATTTTCACCTTGCCATTTAGTTTTTTTGACAAGTCAGCAACTTCAAATTCTACAACTCTAGTATTATCTTTTTTGTTTTCACTTAACACGGTTGTTTCTACAAATTGACCATCTTTTTCTACTTGGAAACTTTTAATAGAAGCACTATCTTTCACTTTAAATGAAACATATTGTTTTCCATTTTTAACTGTTAATGTTGCTGGGCTTTCAAAATAACTATTCATTCTAGACGATTCATCTTTATCGCCTTTCCATACAGTAAAAGCAATATTATATTTTCCATCAGCTAGTTTTGTAGCAGCCTTTGCATCTTGTAAACCTAGTGTTGCGATAAATGTAAATAAAACAGCAAATACGGCAATAATCATTTTAAATTGTTTAAACATATATTCATCACCCTTCAAAAGATTTATTTACTCAATTTCACTTTACGAATTAAGAAAGCACCTGAAATAAGAATTAACGCTGCAAACAATCCAATACGTGCTTCATCGCCTGTTTTTGGGTTATCTGTTTTTTCAGCTTTTCCATTTTCATTTTTTGTTTCTTTATTCACTTCTTTAGCTGTTTTCTTACTCTCTACTTTTGTTTTCTCTTCTTTTACTTGTGTATCTGTTTTCGCTTGATCATTATTTTTTGTTGTAGCAGCTACGCCATTATCGCCACCTACAGCTTTTACATTTGCATCAAAAGCAAAACGAATTGTGTAGTGGTGGTCATAGTTTGCACTTGGTACAACAACATGAATTTTTACAGCTGCCGGTTTGGATAAATCATCTACTTTAAACTCTACTGTTCTTTTATCTGCGGATTCATCTTTACTAACAACTTTCGCATCAACAAAATTCCCGTTCTCTGGTGCTTTAAATTCTGTAATCCAAGCACTATGATTCATCGGAACTTGTACTCTCATCTCACCGTTTTTCACTATTAATTTTGCCGGCTTTTCAAAATAGTCATTTGCCATTGAAGCTGAATCATTTTCCGCTTTTTGAATTACGTAATTAATATCGTAAGTACCATCAGCTAGTTTTGCTGAAGCATTCCCGTATGGCATTACAAGAAAAGCTAGCATACATACGAACGTTATAATAAAAGCGGGTAATACAGAAACCTTTTTCATTTTTCTTGTTTCCTCCTTGGCTATCTTTCATTTCACTTTTTATGAAAATGATAATTATTCTCAATTCATAAGAAAAAAATAATCTCTTCTACCTATTATTTAATTAGCATTCTTTTATGTAACATAAGCGTTATTGATTATCATTCTCATTGGATATTAAAAATAATATCTCACCCTATTCCTTATACGAAGGCATAGAAACTGAGAAAAAATTATAAAACGTATTTATTGATTATCATTCTCAATATAAGTCGAAAAAAATAAACTTTCTCTTCTCCTCTTCTTTCACCTCTTCCCATAACAACACTATAGTTATAGAAACCCCGTTTCCCTCACTTCCCTTCCAATATTTCCACAACTAAGTCAATCTTAGCCTACTCATAAATTTTTTGTCAACTATATTACGTATAAAATTTTTAATATCTAAATTTCTCTATATACGGCTTTTTTTACAAAAAAAGAGACTTTCTATTATAGAAAGCCTCTTTTCTCTATTTTTCTACAGCAATTTCCTGCTTTTGAAACTTAGAAACTATATAACCAAATCCTATACCGATTATGCCTGGAACTAACCAACCAATTCCTACACTATATAATGGAATCTTATCTAAAATAGGTGCTAGCGCTGCAATTTGAAGGTTTGCATTGTGTAACCCATCAAAGAAACTTATTGCAAATGCTCCTACAATCCCGCCCACATACATCGCTAATGGAAGACGAACGTAGTTTTCAACAAGTGATAATACGATAAGTACGATTCCAATTGGATAAATTGCGATTAAGATTGGTAATGCTAATGCATTTAACTGAGTTAACCCAAGGTTTGCTACCATAAATGCTAATACACAGAAAATGAAAACGACTTTTTGATAAGAAAGCTTTGGTAATAAAGAAGAGAAGTAATCACCACAAGCTGCAACAATACCTACAGAAGTTGTTAAACATGCTGCTGTAATTGCGATCCCTAGTAATAAAGTTCCGTAGCTACCAAATAAATGATTCACGACATTTGTTAAAATAATTCCTCCGTTTGCGCCCATTCCAAGTGACACACTAGAAGCTCCAAGATAAGCAAGTGCTAAATACACAAGTAGTAGACCAAGCGCTGCAATAAATCCTGCAAAGATTGTTACTTTTGCAATGCTGTTTTTATTTGTAATGCCTTTTTCTTTTAACGCATGAATTACAACATTTCCGAATACCAGTGCTGCAAGTCCATCTAAAGTTAAATATCCATCAATAAATCCTTTAAAAAGAGGGGCACTATACGCTTCTGTCGGTGCACCAAATTCTCCAATTGGTGTAATAAGTGCTTTACCTACAATAATTGCAATAACAGCTAATAATATTGGAGTTAGCACTTTACCAATACGACCCACTAATTTCGATGGGTTTAAAGCTAAATAGAAAGTGACAGCAAAGAAAATGAATGTAAAGATAACAAGTGGATACGATTGACCAGCTATCTCACTTGGTAAAAACGGTGCGACACTCATTTCATAAGCAACAGTTCCTGTACGTGGCACACTTACGAATACGCCTAAACATAAATAAATTGCAGTGATAAAAACAAGTGCGAATATAGGATGTACACGTCCTGCTAGCTCATTAATATCTCCCTTTAAAGCTATAACAATTACTCCTAATAAAGGTAGTCCAACGCCTGTTACGATAAAACCAAACAACGCAATCCATACATCTGTTCCAGCGCCTTGTCCTAATGCTGGTGGAAAAATCATATTACCCGCACCGAAAAATAGTGCAAATAACATTAAACTTATTGCAAACATCTCAGAAAACTTTAAAGATGATTTCATTTTTACTAACCTCCTAAAATAATAAATTAACAAAATATTCTGAATTAAAATCCGTCACATATCCTCTTTCAAGCATACTTCCCCGTAAAAGAACGCAAAAAACACCCGTCCCTAATAAAGGGACGAGTGTTGAAATCGTGGTTCCACCCTTATTCTAATAAAATGAATTTATAACGAAATAAGCTCATTTTATAGCTCGTGTAAATTGATAACGGTTTTATCCGCCAAGAATTACAATGCATCATGTATGCAGTTCACTCTTGAAGTTTAGAGGTGGTAAGCTTGTCTTTTCGTATTAGGAAGCTCACAGCCTAAGGCTTCCCTCTCTGAGAATCGTAAAATACAACTCATGTCCTCATCATTACTTTTATAAAATATCTTGTCGAAACTTGTTGTTTTTTATTATATGGGCTATTTTTTAAAAAATCAATAGTTTTATTTTTTCTGACAAAAAAATATAGGGAGAAAATTTTTCCTCCCTATAACTGCCCTATTAAAATTTCTAACTCTTCAGCTGTAACGCTCCGCCACTTTCCAACTTCAAGCTCATTTAGCTCTATATTCATAATGCGTACTCGCTTTAGCTTTATTACAGTAAATCCGAAAGCACGACTCATTCTACGAATTTGCCTGTTCATTCCTTGCGTTAAAACGATACGAAATGTTGATTGATCGACTCTTGTCACTTTGCACGGCTTCGTCATTCCATCTTTAATCTTTACACCGCGGGACATCTCATCAATAAACCAGTCCGTAAAAGGTTTATCGACTGTGACAACATATTCTTTCTCGTGCTCATGATCACCATGTAAAATTTGATTCGCAATGCCGCCGTCATTCGTTAATAAAATAAGTCCTTCTGATGCTTTATCTAATCGCCCAACTGGAAAGATTCGCTCTGGGTAATTGATATAATCAATAATATTATCTTCAATATGATCGGCTGCTGTACAAGTAATTCCGACTGGTTTATGAAATGCGATATACACTTTTTCTTTCTCTTCTTTTACAATAACTTGCCCATCAATCGTTACCCTATCACCATCGCTTACGAGTGCACCGTGCGTACATATTTCGCCGTTAATAGCCACGCGTCCAGCTTTAATGAGACGATCTGTTTCACGTCTGGAGCATAATTTTGCTTCGCTTATGTATTGGTTGATTTTCATGTTCTATTCCTTTTCACATATATTAAAAGCGTCAATCTATGGCAATATCATTCTGCCACGATTGACGCTTTTTCACTTCGCAAAAACAACTAAATAAATAACCCCAATCACCAAAAATATTCCACAACAAGCTAACAATACTTTTGCAAGTTTGTCCATAAACATATAATGGTTTCCCCTTTGTTTCGTTGTTTTCTATTTTAATTCGACAACTGTTACGCCTAGGCCTCCCTCGCCCATGTCACCGTAACGGAAGGTTTTTACACCGCGATGCTTCTTCAAGTAATCTTGTACACCTTGGCGAAGTGCTCCTGTCCCTTTACCGTGAATGATTGATACGCGAGGATAGCTTGCAAGCTGGGCATCGTCTAAGTATTTCTCAACGCGCGCCATTGCATTTTCAAATCGTTCACCACGAAGATCAAGTTCTAATGAAACGTGATAGTCTCTACCTTTTACCGTTGCAACTGCTTTTTTCTCTGTTTGCTTCGGTGTGTTAATGTATTCCATATTAGATTCTTTCACTTTCATCTTCAGAATACCGATTTGTACGCTCCACTCTGTATCGCTTACTTTTTCAAGTAGTTGACCTTTTTGACCGAACGTTAATACTTTCACTTCATCACCTGCACGTAACTGTTGTTTCGGTGCAGTGTTTTTCACATTTACTTTTTGTTTCTTAACAAGCTCTGGCGCTGCGCCTTCTAGACGACTCTTCGCTTCAATTAGCTCGTGGTCTTTCACATTTGCAAGCTGTGCTTTACGCAATTGACGAAGTTCTTGAATAATACCTTCTGCTTCTTTCTTCGCAGCTTCGACTTTTTCTTCCCCTTCTTTTTGCGCTTTTAATAATCGTTCGTCGCGATCTTCGTTAAATTCAATAATTTGACGTTGTAACTCACGATGAAGTTTCTCAGATTGTTTGCGAAGCGCTTCTGCTTCGTTCCAGTCACGCTCTGCGTTCTTCTGGCTTTCTTCTAACTTCGCAATCATATTTTCAATTTTATTCGTATCTGTACTAATGTGGTTACGTGCTTGGTCAATAACGCGATCAGATAATCCAAGACGTTTCGAAATTTCAAAGGCATTACTACGTCCTGGTACACCGATTAATAATTTATACGTTGGGCTTAACGTGTTCACATCAAACTCAACACTCGCATTAATAACTTGCTCACGGTTATATCCGTATGCTTTTAATTCTGGATAATGCGTCGTTGCAACAACGCGAGCACCGCGATTACATACTTCATCTAAAATTGAAATGGCAAGTGCAGCCCCTTCTTGCGGGTCTGTTCCAGCACCTAATTCATCGAATAAAACTAAACTTTCAAAATCAGCTTTTTCTAAAATATCAACGATGTTCACCATATGTGAGGAGAACGTACTTAAACTTTGTTCAATCGATTGCTCATCACCGATATCAGCAAAGATATTTTTGAATACACAAATCTCTGACTCATCCATTACTGGAATGTGAAGGCCAGATTGCGCCATTAACACACAAATACCAACTGTTTTCAGCGTAACTGTTTTACCACCTGTATTCGGTCCTGTAATAACAATTGTCGTGAAATCTTTACCTAACATAATGTTATTTGGCACGATTATTTCTGGATCGATAAGCGGATGGCGTGCTTGTCTTAAGTCCATGTAACGCTCGTTATTTACAATCGGCTTTGTCGCTTTAATTCGCTTCGCATAAAAAGCTTTCGCAAAGATGAAATCAAGATTTGCAACTACTTCTACGTTTGATAAAACGATATCGGCTTCTACTGCTACTTCTTCTGTTAACATCAATAAGATGCGTTCAATTTCTTGTTTTTCTTTCACACGTGCTTCTTGTAGTGCATTATTTAATTCTACAATTACTTGTGGTTCAATAAATAACGTTTGTCCAGAAGCAGATTGATCGTGAACAATACCGCCATATACGCCGCGATATTCTTGCTTTACTGGGATTACGTAACGTTCGTTACGAATCGTTACAATCGAATCAGACAGCATCTTTTGCGCGTTTGAAGAGCGCGTCATATTTTCTAACTTTTCACGAATACGGCTTTCCGCAGTACGAATTTGAGTACGAATACCACGCAGTTTATCACTTGCGCTATCGACTACTTCACCGCCGTCACCGATGCAATTTGTAATTTTCTTTTCTAAATCATATAAAGATACAATTTGAGCGACGTGAGTTTCTAAAATCGGAAGCTCGACACCGTTATCAGCCATATCTTCAATGAAACGTTTCATATTACGACTACCATACATCGTATTCGCAATATCAAGTAATTCATTTGGACTTAACATACTCCCAATTTTTGCACGCTTCACATTTGAGCGAATATCCGTAATACCACCTAATGGTGCACTACCTTTTAAACGAATAACTTTCGCTGCTTCATCCGTTGTATCTTGCATTTCTACAATTTCTTCAAAATCAGTGCTCGGCACTAAATGCTTCACTTTGTCACGACCAAGTGAAGATGCTGTATGTTCAAGTAATTGTTCTTTTACTTTATTGTATTCTAATACACGCAACGTTCTTTCTAACATGTTGCAGGTCCCCCTTGTATTACTTATTACGTTTAATATAGTCTAATAAACGTTCAATATCCCACGTGTTAATCACGTTATCTTTTTGAATCCAACCTTTACGTGCTGCTGCTACACCTGTTTCCATATCTTCTAACATTTCAAGCGTATGAGCATCCGTATTAATCGCTACTTTCACACCAGCATCTTGTGCTTGTTTTAATAATTTCGCGCTTAAATCTAGACGGTTCGGATTCGCATTTAATTCTAAAACTGTATTTGTCTCTTTTGCTAGTTCAATTAATAAATCTGTATCTACATCATAACCCTCACGACGCCCGAGAAGACGTCCTGTAGGATGGGCAATCATTGTGACATGTTTATTCTCAAGTGCAGTACGTAGACGATTCATAATCGTTTCACGGTCTTGTGAGAAGCTAGAGTGAATCGCTCCAATGACATAATCTAATTCTGCTAATACTTCATCATCAAAATCAAGCGAGGCATCTGGTAAAATGTCCATTTCAATTCCGCGTAAAATTGTAATGTCTGGATACTTTTCATTCATACGTTCAATTTCTTTCGCTTGCTCACGAAGACGCTCTTTCGTTAAACCGTTCGCCACTTTCAAATATTGCGAGTGATCAGTAATCGCCATAAACTTATATCCACGAGCACGGCACGCTTGTACCATTTCTTCAATAGAAAAAGCACCGTCACTCCAAGTTGTATGCATATGTAAATCACCTTGTATATCGGAAAACTGAATTAAGTTCGGATACTCTTTAATTAATTCAATTTCTTTTCCATCTTCACGCACTTCTGGCGGAATAAATGGCAAACCGAAATGAGCAAAGAAGTCTTCTTCAGTCTCAAATGTTTTCACTTCACCTGTTTCCAAGTTCTCTACACCGTACTCACTAATTTTCTCGCCTTTATCTTTTGCGATTTGACGCATTTTCACATTATGGTCTTTTGATCCTGTGAAATGGTGAAGAGTTGTAATAAACTCTTCTGGTTTTACTAAACGGAAATCAATTGAAATATCATATTCATATTGAAGACGGACAGAAACTTTCGTATCTCCACTTGCTATTACTTCAATCATATTATCAAATTGTAGTAAATGCTCACGTACCGCTGCTGGTTCTGTTGTTGCAATGATAAAATCTAAATCTTTCACTGTTTCACGAACACGGCGCAAACTACCAGCGCGAGAGAAACGAATTACTTCAGCAATATTCGACAATTTCTCCTCTATTTCCCCGGCAATAGGCAATACCATCGCAATTGGTAAACGCTCTGGACGAGAGCCTACTTGATCGATTGCTTCTAATATTTTCTCTTCTGTCTTCTTACCGAAACCTGCTAAAGCTTGTACTTTATTTTCCTCACAAACAGCTTTTAGCGATTCCATATCAACAACACCAAGTTCTTTGTATAACTTAGCTACCTTCTTACCACCAAGACCTGGTAGTTTTAATAACGGCAATAAGCTACTTGGTACTTCTTTTTCAAGTTCTTGTAATACTTCAGATGTTCCCGATTCTATATATTCTTGAATAACTGCTGCTGTTCCTTTTCCGATGCCCGGAATCTTCGTGAAATCTTCAATCTCAGAAAGACTACGATCATCACTTTCTAATGCTGCTGCCGCTTTACGAAATGCAGATATTTTAAATGGATTCGCGCCCTTTAATTCCATAAAAAGCCCGATTGTCTCTAATAATTTGATAACTTGTTTTTTATTTACTTTCATCATTGCCCCGCCTTTCTTTCATAGAAAAAAACTTCTCTTTCCGAAAAAAGAGAAGTTATACTCTGCTACCTGTCTGCCATAGTTCCTTCACCTTTTCAGATAGAATCGGTGTATCGTCTACAATTATTTTGCTAATTGATGATTTTTGTAATGGTGTTTGTACTTGTTCAATCGGAAGAATGTTTCCAATGATAATTAAGACAAACAAAATAATATATACTTCTAAAAATCCGAGGATTGCCCCCGCAAACGCATTTACTTGCTTTAAAACCGGTATTTCTGCAAACATATTTAACAAATTACCAAGTAATGAAAGTGCAATTTTAGTAATAATAAACAATATGATAAACGCAAGCGCTTGATAAAATACTGTCTCAATATTATTTGCATCAATCCATTCTGGAACAGATACGTTTTTATCAAATGGATACGGAATAAATTTCGCAAGTGCTGGCGCTAAATCTTTACAGTACCAGTATGCAACAAGGTATGCGATAATAAAGCTTGTTAACTTTACAAGTTGCAGAATAAACCCTCTGCGTAAGCCGAGGAAAAATCCCATAACAAGCAGTAAAATGATAATAATATCAATCATGTTATTCCATTCCTTTTTTTGTCATACTTTCTTTCAATTTCTCATGTTCTTCTTTTAATTTTATGTAATCGTGTATGACGTTTACCGCCGTCAATACCGCTAGTCTACTCGTGTCAAGCGAAGGATTCTTGGCATTGAGTTCGCGCATTTTATCATCCACAATCGCTGCTACCATGCGGATATGACTTGTACTTTCATCGCCAACAACTGAATATTGCTGACCATAGATTTCTACATTAATTCGACTTTTCTTTCCCTTTTGTTGTGACAACTCACCGGCCTCCAATCACGTACAGAATCCTAAAGTTTATCATACCATGAACCTTCATAATATGGAAACAGAAAGAACAATCCGATATGATAAAAATAACAATATAAAAAAAGGGGCGACCATTATGTCAAATTCTATCGTAATTCAAACAAATTCTACAGTAATTGAAGACATGAAACAACAATATAAACATTCGCTTAGCCCAAAAACTCCGCAAGGCGGGATCTTCATGGCAAAGGTACCATCTTGCACGATTACAGCGTATAAATCTGGAAAAGTAATGTTCCAAGGAGGCCGCGCTGAAGCAGAAGCTTCTCGTTGGCAAACTGTCTCTCAAACACCGAAAACAGCTGTAAAAAAATCTGTCGATTCCCATCGTTATGCGCCTCCTGCTTCCATCGGTACAATGTCTATTGTAGGGTCTGATGAAGTTGGTACGGGAGATTTCTTTGGACCGATGACAGTCGTTGCTGTATATGTGGATGCAAAGCAAATTCCACTACTAAAAGAACTTGGTGTAAAAGACTCTAAAAACTTAAATGACGATCAAATTACTGCCATTGCGAAACAACTTCTACACGTTGTTCCTTATAGCTCTCTTGTCCTTCATAACGAAAAATATAACGAGCTATTTGATAAAGGAAACAACCAAGGTAAGTTAAAAGCTTTACTACACAATAAAGCTATTACAAACTTATTAGCTAAAATGGCACCTACAAAACCTGAAGGCGTCTTAATCGATCAATTCACACAACCTGATACATACTATAAATATTTAGCAAAACAAAAACAGGTACAGCGTGAAAATGTTTACTTCGCTACGAAAGGTGAAAGTGTTCATTTAGCTGTTGCCGCCGCTTCCATTTTAGCTCGCTACTCATTCGTAAAACAGTTTGACGAACTAAGTAAAAAAGCTGGTATGCCACTTCCAAAAGGTGCTGGTAAACAAGTTGATATCGCTGCTGCTAAATTAATTCAAAAGCTTGGTAAAGAACGATTACCTGAGTTTGTGAAACTGCATTTCGCTAATACGGAGAAGGCGATTCGCTTATTAAAATAGTATCGACAAAAACAGGAGCCTACAAACTCCTGTTTTTTGTTTCACCCTACTATTGTCCTTATAGTTTTGTTATAATTATAATATACAGATTATCCTAACATAGGAGGAGATCCCCATTGCTACTTCTACAAATGATTCTAAATATTTTACTAGGCGATCCACACGAAAGACAGTTTGAAATTAGGGAAAACATTCAGCTACTAAGTGAACAACGAGCGTTCAACGATCTAATAGAGCGTTATGGTCGCTCTTTCTTATTAAACTTTCGGATTCGAAGATTTATCGGGAAACACGATGCTCGCTCGTTAATACATAATCCAGCAAAACTACAACACTTCTGTGAGAAACTTGAATGTATGATTAGAAAAAGGAGGTTTTTCATATGAACGCTGTAAAAGTTAAAAAGATATTATATGTTTTCGTACACCTCGTAGGCCCACTTTCTTACTTCACTATTTCTACCATTTGAGGAGCTTTTTTCACTACTAAATCCACATTCGAAAATATATCTGATAATCTTGGCGTGATGGCCATCTATTACGTGTTCATGAGTTTACTGTGGTTTTTCTATTTAGATCGATTAGGCAAAGACATAAATAAGATTACAAAAGAAATTAACGATAAGAAGATGTAATACATGAAAAAAGGAGAGTCGCCAAGACTCTCCTTTTTTATGTTAGCTTCGTTTCTGCTTCTTATTTGATGAAGGTACTTTATGTGAACCTGTTTCATGTGTCGTCGTTCCTTGTCCTTCTACTTCTGGAGAACCAAGGCTTGACCTTGAATGATCTTTTTTCACTTTTTTACTCATTTATATTCACCCCTTCGCGTTACTTTTTGCTACGGGGTCATAAACTATGCAAACAAAAAAGCGAGAGGAAATCCTCTCGCTTTTTTCATATTTTAGAACTCAGAAGAACCTGGAGTTCTTGGGAATGGAATTACGTCACGGATGTTAGCCATGCCAGTGATGTACATTAGGAAGCGCTCGAAACCTAGACCGAATCCAGCGTGTTTTGTACCGCCGTATTTTCTAAGTTCTAAGTACCACCAGTAGTCCTCTTCGTTCATACCTAATTCTTTAATTCTGTCTACTAAAACGTCCATTCTTTCTTCACGTTGACTTCCGCCGATTAATTCGCCGATGCCAGGAACTAGAAGGTCAGTAGCAGCTACTGTTTTACCGTCTTCATTCAAACGCATGTAGAATGCTTTAATGTCTTTCGGATAGTCAGTTACGAATACAGGGCGTTTGAAGATTTCTTCTGATAAGTATCTTTCGTGCTCTGTTTGTAAGTCAATTCCCCATTCTACTGGGTATTTGAAGTCAGCACCTGATTCTTGAAGTACTTTAATTGCTTCTGTATAAGTGATGCGACCGAAGTCTGAGTTAATTACGTTGTTCATGCGCTCAAGAACTGTTTTATCAACGAAGCTGTTGAAGAATTCCATTTCTTCTGGTGCATGCTCTAATACGTATTTCATTGCATATTTCAGCATACCTTCTGTAAGGTTCATTACATCCCCTAGTTCCGCGAATGCAATCTCAGGCTCAACCATCCAGAACTCAGCAGCGTGGCGAGTTGTGTTTGAGTTTTCTGCACGGAATGTAGGTCCGAATGTGTATACATCACGGAATGCTAATGCATAAGCTTCAGCGTTCAGCTGTCCACTTACTGTTAAGTTTGTTTCTTTACCGAAGAAGTCTTTTGACTCATCAACTTTTCCGTCTTCACCTTTTGGTAGGTTATTTAAATCTTGCGTTGTTACGCGGAACATTTCGCCAGCACCTTCTGTATCACTACCAGTGATGATAGGTGTATGAACATGTACGAATCCACGCTCTTGGAAGAATTGGTGAATCGCAAATGCTGCGATAGAACGTACGCGGAACGTTGCAGAGAATGCATTTGTTCTTGGACGTAAGTGAGCGATTGTACGTAAGTATTCAAATGTATGACGTTTCTTTTGAAGTGGGTAATCAGAATCTGATAAGCCCTCGATATCAATTTTTTCTGCTTTAATTTCAAATGGTTGCTTCGCTCCAGGCGTTGCAATTACTTTACCTTCTACTTTAACTGAAGAGCTAAGTGGAAGTTTTGCAATTTCTTTGAAGTTCTCTAATTCTGTATCGAAAACGATTTGAACGCTTTTGAAGAAGCTACCGTCGTTTAATTCGATGAAACCAAATGCTTTTGAATCACGTAAGTTACGAATCCACCCTGATACTTGTACTGTTTGATCTGCATACTTTTCTGTATCTCTATACAGACTTTTTACTAATGTGTTTTCCATAGTGAAATTCTCCTTTGCTCATATATTTAAATACAAAAAAACCTTTCATCCATAAAGGGACGAAAGGTTAAACTTCGCGGTACCACCCAATTTGTCATAAAGACCAACTTTAACTCGTATGTAATACATACTTCCCGGTTTGTAACAGGCCGGATTCCCGTCTAAGTCTACTCTTGAATACGAGATTCAATTTCGGTTAGCAACTCCAAGGTGTTCTTCACATATACCGCCTCATCAGGCTCTCACCGTCCCTGACTCGCTTTGGATTATAGTATATACTACTTTTCCTTATCATCGTCTTTCATTTTGTTAAACTAAAATTAATGTACTACATTCGAGAGAAAGATGCAAGGTGTCGGAAAATATATGAGCGATTTTTGTAATATATCGACTTACCGACAGTGTCCGACAACTAACCCAATAAAAAAATTGCCGGAATATATCCGGCAATTTTCTAATTACTTACGTAACTCCGCACCAAATTTCTCTTCTACCGCTGTTAATACACGGTTATGTGCTTCTGTTACTTCTTCGTCTGTTAACGTACGCTCTGCATCGAAGTAGTTCATAGAGAATGCAAGTGATTTCTTGCCTTCTTCCATTTTTTCACCTTCGTATAAGTCAAATAGTGTTACATCTTTCAGAAGTTCTCCACCAGCTTCAGCAATAACTTGCTTCATTTCGCCAGCTTTTGTTTCTTTCGTTACGACAACAGCCATATCACGTGTCATAGATGGGAAACGTGGAATCGCTGAGTAGTAAGTTTCTTCTGCGTCTGCACCGAATACTTTTACAAGAGATAGTTCGAATACGAATGTATTTTTCACATCTAATTGTTTTTCTGCTTCTGGGTGCAATTGACCGATGAAACCAATTACTTCGCCATCTAATACGATGTCAGCTGTACGACCTGGGTGCATACCTCCACGTTTTGCTGGTGCATATGTGATTTGGTTTGCAACGCCAAGTACGTCGAATAGTCCTTCTAGTACACCTTTCACAACGAAGAAGTCTACTACTTTCTTCTCACCTTGCCATGCATGGTGAAGAGCAAGACCTGTCATAACACCTGCAAGATGTTGTTCTTCTTTCGGAAGTTCTCCTTCTTCTGTCGGTAAGAAGATAGAACCTACTTCGTATAAAGCAACGCTGTCGTTTTTACGAGCGACATTGTATGAAACTGCTTCTAGTAATTGCGGTACTAAGCTTAAACGAAGTTGGCTACGTTCTTCACTCATTGGAAGTGCAAGACCTACAGGCGCCTTTTCGTTTTGCTCAACCATATATTGTTTCGCTTTATCAGCGCTTGTTAATGAATATGTGATTGCTTCATATAAACCAGCACCCTCTAAGAAGCGGCGTACTTTACGACGTTTCGTTTGTGCTGATGTTAATTTACCACGAGTCATCGTTCCAGAAGGTAATGTAACTGGAATGTGGTCATAACCGTATAGACGGCCCACTTCTTCTACTAAGTCTTCTGAAATTGTAATATCAGGACGACGTGCTGGTACATTCACGTGGAATGTTCCTTCTACTTCTGTGAATGGGAATTTCAAGTTTGTGAACATTGTACCCATTTCACTCGCAGAAATATTTGTACCTAATACACGGTTTACTTTTTCAGCAGTAACAGATACTGTACGCTCTTGTACTTGTAAGTTGTCAGCTTCTACTACACCTTCAAGTGCTTCACCGCCAGCATATTTCGCCATTAAAGCAGCTGCGTGTTGAATTGCTTCAAATGTACGTGTTGGGTCGATTCCTTTTTCGAAACGTGCACTTGATTCACTACGAAGACCTAAGTCTTTTGATGTACGACGTACTGTTTGACCTGCAAAGTATGCAGACTCAATTAGAACATTTACTGTCTCATTTGTAACTTCAGAATCCGCCCCGCCCATTACACCAGCAACAGCTAAAGCTTTCGTGCCGTTTGTAATTACAAGGTGGTGGCTTTGTAATGTACGCTCTTGATCATCTAACGTTTCAATTTTTTCGCCTTCTTTTGCAAGACGAACAACGATTTCTTTTGAACCTAATTTATCGTAATCGAATGCATGTAACGGTTGACCGTATTCCATTAAAATGTAGTTTGTAATATCAACTACGTTGCTAATTGGACGAATGCCAGCTGCCATAAGACGAGTTTGCATCCACATTGGTGATGGACCAATCTTTACGTTTTTAACCATTTTTGCAATGTATAATGGGTTTTCTTCTTTCGCTTCTACACTTACAGAAATATAATCAGAAGTTTTTTCTGCTGTTTCTTGTAAGTCGATAGCTGGAAGTTTTACTTCGCGGCCATAAATAGCAGCTACTTCGTAAGCAACACCTAACATGTTTAAGCAATCTGCACGGTTTGGTGTTAAGCCAAGCTCAAGTACTTCATCGTGTAAGTTTAAAATTTCAAGTGCATCTGCACCAACTTCAGCGTCACTTGGGAAGATGAAGATACCATCTGCGTATTCTTTTGAAACTAACTTTCCATCAATACCAAGCTCTTGAAGAGCACAAACCATACCGTGAGAAGCTTCACCGCGTAGTTTTGCTTTTTTGATTTTGAAGTTACCAGGAAGTACAGCTCCAACTTTTGCAACTGGTACTTTTAAACCTTTTGCAATGTTAGCAGCTCCACAAATAATTTGAACTGGCTCTTCTTCACCGATATCGATTAAGCATTTGCTTAATTTATCAGCTTCTGGGTGTTTTTCACATTCTAATACGTGACCAACTACAACACCTTTTACACCTTTATTTAATACTTCAACGCCTTCTACTTCAATACCACTTTTCGTGATTTTGTCTGCTAGTTCTTGTGCTGTTACATCTTTAATATCTACATACTCTTGTAACCAACGATATGATACGAACATACTTATCCTCTCCTTCCCTTACGCTCGTTTGAATTGTTGTAAGAAACGTACATCATTTGTATAGAAATGACGAATGTCATCTACTCCGTATTTCAACATTGCGATACGCTCTGCGCCCATACCGAATGCGAAACCTTGATATTCTTTTGAATCATAACCAGCCATTTCAAGTACGTTCGGGTGAACCATACCTGCGCCTAGAATTTCAATCCAGCCAGTTCCTTTACAAGTGCCGCAGCCTTTGCCATGACACATCATACAAGAAATATCCATCTCTACAGATGGCTCTGTGAATGGGAAGAAACTTGGACGAAGACGGATTTCACGATCTTCACCGAACATCTTTTTCACGAATACTTGCAGTGTACCTTTTAAGTCACTCATACGAATGTTTTTATCAATTACAAGACCTTCAATTTGCATGAACTGATGTGAATGCGTCGCATCGTCGTCATCACGGCGATACACTTTACCAGGACAAATAATTTTAATTGGGCCTTTTTCTTTATTATTTTCCATCGTACGTGCTTGCACAGAAGATGTATGTGTACGTAGTAACGTTTCTTCTGTGATGTAGAATGTATCTTGCATATCACGCGCTGGGTGATCTTTCGGTAAGTTTAGTGCTTCGAAGTTGTAGTAGTCTTTTTCTACTTCTGTTCCTTCAGCTACTTCATAACCCATACCGATGAATACATCTTCAATTTGCTCAACAACAGCCGTTAACGGATGGTGACAACCTGTTTCAACAGGACGACCTGGCAATGTAACATCAATTGTTTCAGTAGCTAATTTCGCTTCAATTACTGCTTTTTCTAAGTTACTAATTTTGTCGTCTAGACGCGTTTGAATCGCTTCACGTACTTCATTTACTAATGCTCCCATACGTGGACGCTCTTCTGCTGATAATTTTCCCATGCCGCGTAATACTTCTGTAATTGGACCTTTTTTTCCTAAATACGCTACGCGTACGTCGTTTAAGCCTTTCAGCTCTTTCGCTTCTTCAATAAGCTCTAACGCTTTTTGCTTTAGCTCTTTTAAACGTGCTTCCATTTTGGAACCCTCCTAATTTTAAAAATAAAAAAACCTCGCTCCCAAAAAGGGACGAGGTAAATTCGCGGTACCACCCTAAATTGACAGAACATGTCTGCCCACTCATTAGTTATAACGATCAATTCTGACCGGAACGCCTTTACATATACATGGTCCTGGCGTCAACTCCAGAGGTGAATTCACTTTCGTCTACCATAAGAATGCTTTCAGTCTACGACATTCTCTCCCTATATGGCGATTTTGTAAGCTACTCTTCTCTATCAACGTTTTTCGTTATTTAACTTTTAATATAATGTACTTCAACTTATTATAAGAAGTTTTTTATTTGTTCGCAACCGGGCTTTGCAAATAATACGTTAAAATCCCTGCTGCAACCGCAACATTTAATGATTCTGCCCCGCCGTAAATCGGAATATACAAGTTTTGATCCGTTTTTGCAAGAATTTCTTGGCGTACGCCATTTCCTTCATTTCCTACAATTAATGCAAAACTGCCAGCCGGCGTTACTTCACCATACGGAACTCCATTTTCAAGAGCTGTTCCATATACAGGAACGTTATTTTCTTTTAACTTGTCTACCCATTCTTCTAAGTTCCCTTTTACAATTGGTAAGTGGAAAATAGAGCCTTGTGTAGAGCGGAGTACTTTACTATTGTAAACATCAACACAACCTTCTCCAAGCACAACGGCGTGAATACCAGCTGCATCAGCTGTACGAATAATTGTTCCTAAATTACCTGGGTCTTGCAGGCCATCTAATAAAAGGAATTTCCCATCAGTAAGAGCTACTTCTTTCTCATGCTTCTCACAAACAGCAAATACACCTTGCGTCGTTTCTGTTTCACGAAGTATTTTTACAATCGCCTCAGGTACGATGTACATTTCCACATCATTAACTGTCCAATCTTTCGGAAGGTCTGTCTGATCTGAAACGATAAGTTCTGTTACAATTCCTGTCTTCAAAGCTTCCTCGACTAAGTGGAATCCTTCTACAAAAAATAAACCTTTTTTATCGCGTTCTTTTTTCGTTTGCAGCTTTTTCCACTGCTTTACACGCGGATTTTGTACTGAATCAATGTTTTTCATAATATGTATTTCCCTCTCTTCTTGTCTTATCATTATAGCCTATTTTTCATACATATTTACATAAAAAAGAACAAAAACTAACATCAGTTTCAATTCTGAAGAAGAGGTGAAAGCAATGAGTTTTAATTTACGCGGTGCCGTATTAGCGAATGTATCTGGAAATTCACAAGATCAATTACAAGAAACAATCGTCGATGCAATTCAAAGCGGTGAAGAAAAAATGCTTCCAGGTCTTGGCGTTTTATTTGAAGTCATTTGGAAAAACGCTGATGAAAATGAAAAGCACGAAATGTTAGAAACACTAGAGCAAGGATTAAAAAAATAAGCAATTTGAAAATCACCTTTGCATAAGCTAAGGTGATTTTTTTGCAGAAAAATTTTTTCTTCTCCTAAACATTTCTACTTTACTAACGAACTATGATGGAGTACAATGTTCAAAATACATTTAAACCGATCGATTTTTCTTCATATACACCATAAGATAAAAGGAGTGAATGTTCTATGCACCGTATTACGCTTGAACAAATTTTTAAACACCACATTACACAAAAATACGTAAACCGTTCTGGAATGGTCCACGCGATCGCTGTCGCTTACCATGCGTTTCACCTAGCCAAAAAGCATCACGCCTCAGTCGATGCTGCCACAAAAGCTGGCTTCCTTCATGATATCGGACATCATACGTGGTACACAGGCGGCGAATGGGATTATGACTTATATAAAAAGAATGATATCCATGCAATTAAAGGCGCTGAAAGAGCACATAAATTACTTATTAGATTAGGAGAACATCCAAAACTAGCAAAAGAAATTTCTATTGCAATTCTTCTTCATACAGATTCTTTCTTAGTGGAACAAGAAATTGAAAGAACATCTCTTCAAAATATTATTAAATGGGCAGACGAAGCAGATGAAGAACCGGGCGGAGCGCATCATTATCGAACAATTTCTTATGAAAAAGCACTTAAAGCAATTCAGCAATTAGATCGATTGGTAGAGCGTGAATTGCAAATAGAGCAAGCAAAATTGAATAACAAGACAGAACATAGTTATCAATGAGAAAGAGGCATCACTACAGGGTGATACCTCTTTTATTATTTTATGGAAAATAAACCTTTATCCCGCATTAACGAGCAGTAAGACCCCCACCTCGAAATTCAGCAAAGACGAGGAAGTTAGGTGGAGAATCAACTGCCCGTAAAAGCCCGATTGGTGAGGGCTGATAATCAGTGGGGGATGAACCTCCCCAATGATTAAAGTTTCACTTTATATGTAATATTTAAATGTTACATTCAAAAACATCTTACTTTATAATTAAATATACAAATATAAAAGAGGTGATTTTACAAATGCAACCCGCTACACAGCTTTCTAATGAACAAAAACACTCGATGTCATGGGGACAATTTATTAGCTCTGTTTTATTCGCCTTTTTTGGAACTGGACTTATTACTATGTTCCTCGCAATGCCATTAACAATTTATACAGCAGGTCTTACAGATAAAAAACAAGTTGCCCTGTATGAATCTATTGCAAATACTGCAAGTACCGTATTACAACTAGCTGTATTGTTATTCTTCATTTTTAAATTCGAACCCGCAAAAAAATTACTACTAAAATCTTTTAACTTTAAAACACTGAAAGAATGGCGCACATACGTATACTTACTTCTTTTCTTCGTTATCAACATCATACTCAATTACATCTTGTTAAATTATGTGTTCCAAGACGCAACAAAGCAGCAATCTTCCGCACTAAGCTTAGACGTCTTTAAGCAATATCAAATATTATTACTTCTCAGCTTTGCAATACTCACACCCATTTTTGAAGAACTTATTTTCCGTGGTTTTATACTTCGCTTCTTCTCAGAACGCTTTCCATTTTGGATTGCAGCCATCGTAACAAGTTTCTTCTTCGGTATCGCTCATACATACTCACTTGGGGTAATGGTAATTACTTTCTTTATGGGATTATTAATGGCCATTTTATGTAAAAAAACAAAGTCCATTATTCCAGCTATGTTATTTCATATTATGAATAACATGTTGGCATTCTTGAGTTAAAAAGAGGTATCATCGCGATACCTCTCTTTACTCTTTTATCATAACTTCAAACTCTTCTGCGGTTAGCGTTTTTGATAATCCGTATCGTTATTACCCATTTCCTTCAATTTATATATACTCATTAATAATATCCAAAATAAACCTCATGTAGTAAAATATAACTTAATTCACATAAAGGAGTTTA
Organism: Bacillus sp. PK3-067; assembly: GCF_056738645.1. Taxonomy (NCBI): domain Bacteria; kingdom Bacillati; phylum Bacillota; class Bacilli; order Caryophanales; family Bacillaceae; genus Bacillus; species Bacillus sp. PK3-067. Next base: position 4,546,572 of record NZ_CP096490.1, read on the forward strand.
CATATGTTCAGTATTATTTGGATGCTTTTCACGCCACTTCTCTTACTATGCGGGATTGCTGGTGGTATTTTTTTAATAGTAACGGGGATTAAATATCGGAAATTACTCGTTGGTTTAATGGGGCTACTTAGCCTATCCTTTGTCACACTACCTTTTGTTCTTTTAAGTGTAGGGATTCATATCGATACAATTTTCCCGATTCCAACTGCTCTTTACTGGACCCTATTTTCTTTAACTGGATTATTAGCAGGGGTAAGTGGAGTACAAGCCAAAATTAAAAGTATACGTAATATGGGATTCATTATTTTTACCATTGGAATATTAGGTGTTATCTTCTGGGAGCTCATGTCTGTAGGTGATTCATTCTATATATAATATTTTTTAGCAACCTACAAATCGGAGGTAATACAGAAGTGTTTGGAATATTAACTTGGATGATTTTAGCTCTTACTTTAATGTTATACGCATTTATCGTTGGTATTTTTTTAATTATTTATGGTATTAAATGTCATAAATCACTCACTATTATAGCTGGTTTAATTAGCATATTACTTATCGTTGTTCCTATCGTTTGTATAGGTTCTGGAATAGATTTAGAGGGGATGGTTCCAATTTCGGGAACTTTATATTGGTGCTTCTTCTCTTTAGCTGGACTATTAGCTATTATAAGCGGCAGGCAAATATCGAGTATTTGTTCTATGGGGATAATTTTGTTTCTAGCAGGGCTGTGCTCCGTAACTGGTTATTATTTTTTATATCTCACTCTTTAAAAAGACAAAAAAGCAGGGAAATTAATTCCCTGCTTTTCTATTTGGTTTATTGCCTGATTGTAAGAAGAACGATAACACCCAAGCGATACCTGCTAGTATCGTTGCGATTAAGAAGGCATCGTTAATACCGTTAATTGCAGATAGCTTTGAAATTTGTCCATATAATAGTTGTGTGCTCATCGCGTCTCCTGCTTGAGCTGATCCAGCTAAGGCCGCTAAGCTTTGACCCATGCCGTGTACTTTATCAACTAAAATTGGGTTTGATGTTGTTAACATGTTGCCGTAATCAGCTACGTGAGCAGTCGTTTGTTGCGTCATAAGTGTAATTAAAATAGCTGTTCCGATTGAACCCGCTACTTGTCTTGACGTATTTTGCGTTGCTGTACCGTGAGAAATTAATTTCATCGGCAGCGCGTTCATACCAGCTGTCATAATTGGCATCATAATGAATGACATACCAATTGAACGTATAATATAATCCGTCATAATAACGCTATACGGTGTATCCATCGATAATTTTGTAAATTCATATGTCGCATACGTCGTAATTGCCAATCCAATTATCGCTAATGGACGAATACCATATTTATCGAATAATTTACCCGCTACTGGTCCCATGACCCCCATAATTAATGATCCTGGAAGAAGTAGTAAACCAGATTCAATTGGCGTAAAGCCACGAATGTTTTGCAGATATACTGGAAGCAATAACATACCTCCGAATAATGCCATCGTAACGATTGCATTAATTACTAAAGTAAAAGTAAATACTGGATATTTAAATACTTGTAAATCAAGCATTTTATTGTCCGTTGTTAACTCTCTCCAAATAAATAACGCTAAACCAATTACACCGATAACAAGTGAAATAATGACTTCTGCACTAGTCCAACTATTATTTCCAGCTTCACTAAATCCGTACAATAAGCTTCCTAGTCCAATACTTGAACTAACCACACCGAATATATCTAATTTCGTTTTAGACACCGGCTGAGCTAGTGTAAAGAATTTTAAAGATAGGAACGTAATAATTAAACCAATAATAAACATCGCATAGAACATTAAGTTCCAGCTATAGTTTTCAATCACCCAACCTGTTACAGTTGGTCCGATAGCTGGTGCTAAAATCATCGCTACACCTAGTAATCCCATCGCCGCTCCGCGTTTATGAGGCGGGAATAACGTCATGAAGATATTCATACCAACCGGCATTAAAATACCCGCACCAACTGCTTGAATTACGCGACCTGTCATCATCATTGTAAAGTTTCCTGAAGTAGCACAAATGATAGATCCTACCGTGAAGAATAACATTGCTGCTACGAATAATTTACGATACGTAAATCGTGAAACTAAAAAGGCACTAATCGGTACTAAAATACCATTTACAAGCATGAAGCCTGTAATTAACCATTGTGCTGTTGAAGTTGATACATTAAATTCATTCATTAACGGAGGTAATGCAACATTAATGATTGTTTGGTTTAAAATAGAAACGAACATGCCTAGAATTAATACAGCTACAACTGCTTTTACGTTCACATTCTCTACAGGCATAGACATTTGTTTTTTCGGCACTTCTTTTTCTTGTTTTACTTCTTCTTGCTTTCCTGTTTCTAACTCAACTACATTAGAAATTTCCGATTCTTGCTTTCGTTCAATTTCTTTCTCTTCTGTTTCAACTTTACTTACTTCTATTTTACTTACGGCTGGGACTTGTTCTTCTCCCATTTTCGTTTTTTTCTTTCGTAAAAGACGATTTACAAGGAAGAAGACGATTATACAAAATAGTGCATATCCTGCAATTACAATTGAGGACATCTCATCTCCCCCTTACTTATGAATACGAACTGTCACATTCATGCCAGGAACAATATTTACTGATTTGCTATGATCTAAAGAAATTTTAACTGGTACTACTTGTGTTACTTTCGTATAGTTCGCTGTTGCGTTGCTTGATGGCAACATAGAGAATGTATTCGCTGTTGTTAAGCCAACTTGTTCTACTTTTCCTGTTAACGTTGTATCTGGGTATGCATCTACATACACATCTACATCTTGACCTTTTTGAACATCATCAACATCTGTTTCTTCAATGTTTGCTGTTACCCATAAATTGTTCATATCAAATGCATAAGCAATCGGGCTACCCGCTCCAACGAAAGCATTTGTTGTCGCGTTTGATTGTACAACTGTTGCATTTTGTGGAATTGTTACATCTACTGTTTGTTCTCCATTAGCTGCCGCTACAGTAACAGTACCTAATTTATCGTTCTCATTATAATTTTTTCCTACTTCAGCTTTCCAGTCAGTTAGTTTACCTGCTACTGGTGAAGCAACCGGAATTACCTTTCCATCAATCTTTGCATTGTCTGTTTTTAAGTAATTTTCCGTTTGATTGTAATAGTAATAACCGCCAATACCGCCGCCAACTAGTACAATTAATGTGATAATGTTGATAATTACCATTCTTCGAAACTGATTCATTGCATTCCTCTCCTTATATCGCATATAATTTTTTTCTAAACTATTTATGTCCTTATTGTTTAGATTGTTTAATTGTTAATTATATTAACCTTTTAACAAAAAAATCACACCATCTGCAGCGTAAATCGAAATTTATCTACCTGCGAGCGGTGCTGATTTCTGAAGGACTATCGTTTATAATTATAAATAATTATTTTGAATCTACAACCGACAATTCACGTATGAAATGTCGTTTAAACAACAATATAATACCAATATGTTGTTTAAGTATAGAAAATTAAACGAGGGGAAATAAAAATGTCTATTAAAAATACAAATGATCCACGTGTAAAACGGACGAGACAACTCATACAGGATGCTTTTGTCGCTTTAGTAGGCGAAAAAGGCTTTGAAAATGTAACTGTGCAACATATCGCAGAACGCGCTCCTGTAAACCGCGCTACATTTTATAGCCATTACCACGATAAATATGACTTACTAGACAAAAGCATTGAAGAAATGTTAGAAAAGCTAACTGAAGTAATTAAACCGAGAAATAGAAATAAAGAAGATTTCCAACTAACATTTGATTCGCCACATCCAAGTTTTTTGGCCTTGTTCGAACATATTGCAGAAAACACTAACTTCTATAACGTCATGCTTGGTGATAAAGCTGCTGGAAACTATACGTATAAGATGATGAAAGCAATTCAAACGCATTTAACATTAAGCCTCTCTATTTCACAACCTAACGATGAAAAACTAATGGTTCCACGCGATATTCTCATTAGTTATGTTACTGGTGCCCACCTAGGAATGATTATGTCATGGCTAAAAAGAGGGATGATATATACCCCGCATTTTATGGCGATGCAATTAACTCGTTTAATTATTTTAGGGGCTCATACTGCTGCAGGATTAGAAAGGCCTTTTTAAAACATAAAAAAGCGAAGGAGAAGCTCCTTCGCTTTTTCTATTAATTAAATGTAATGTTATGTACAGCCTCTTTATCAAGACGTTTAATAACTTCTACAATTAACTTCACTGCATTTTCATAATCATCACGATGTAACATTGCCGCATGAGAATGGATATAGCGCGTTGCAATTGTAATTGCCATAGAAGGAATACCATTTACAGCAATGTGAATCGCACCCGCATCCGTTCCTCCGCCTGCTACTGAATCATATTGATACGGGATTTGTAATTCATCAGCAACATCAACTACGAAATCACGTAAACCTGTATGTCCAATAACAGAAGCATCATATAAAATGATTTGTGGTCCATCGCCCATTTTACTTTGTGCTTCTTTTGACGTTACACCCGGTGTATCTCCAGCGATACCAACATCTACTGCGAACGCGATATCTGGTTTAATATAATTCGCAGATGTTTTTGCGCCACGAAGACCAACTTCTTCTTGTACAGTTCCAACGCCATATACAACATTTGGATGCTTTTCATCTTTTAATTGTTTTAATACGTCAATTGCAATTGCACAACCGATTCGGTTATCCCATGCTTTTGCAAGTAACATTTTTTCATTCTTCATCACTTGGAATTCAAAGTAAGGTACAACTTGATCTCCTGGTCGTACGCCCCACTCCATCGCTTCTTCTTGGCTAGAAGCACCGATATCGATGAACATGTCTTTAATTTCAACTGGCTTTTTACGAGCTTCTGGAGGTAAAATGTGCGGTGGTTTTGAACCAATTACACCTGTTACATCTCCTTTACGCGTTACAATCGTCACGCGTTGCGCAAGCATAACTTGTGACCACCAGCCACCAACCGTTTGGAAGCGCAGGAAACCTTTGTCATCGATTTGTGTAATCATAAATCCAACTTCATCTAAATGACCTGCAACCATAATTTTCGGGCCGTTTTCTTCCCCTACTTTTTTCGCAACTAAACTCCCTAAATTATCAGTAGAAAGTTCGTCCGCAAACGGCTCAATATATTTCTTCATTACTTCACGTGGTTCACGCTCATTACCAGCAATACCACGTGCATCTGTTAATTCTTTTAGCATTGTCAATGTCGCGTCTAATTTTGTCATTGCCAACACCCTCCTTTTTCTTCAGTCAATTCATTATACAATAATTAAATTGAAATATTCAAAAATTAAATTAGTATCCTTGTGTTTGACGCTGATGATTTACTTCATTTTTATCTAAATATGCTTTTTCAATCTCTTCTTGTTCAAATTCAAGTGCTTGTCCAAGTCGAAGATAGCTCGTAAATAATTCAATATAGTTTGTAATAGATGGTTGATCTGTAAAACGAATTACTTTCGCATATGTGTCTAAGAAAATTTCCACTTGTGTTTTATTCGTCTGTGCACATTTATAGAATAGGAAGTTTTTATCAATACCTAAATCAATTCCGATTGATAAAATAAAATGCAAACCATCTACGTATTCTTCTAATATTACTTCACGTTCTGATGCCGGTTTGTTGCTCCAATATTTAAAACAACGTGTTTCATTTGCAAGTTCTCCAATTTCTACAAGAAGAGCTAACATTTTTTCTTTTAACAATTTTTTCGGTTGTAAGTCATGTTCTTTTGCAATACGGTCATCTAATTCTTTTTGTAATTTAAATAGTTGTAGTAAGTCCATTCTATTGTCCTCCTCCAACATCGCATTTTACGCAACAATGTTGTTTCATCTCAAAGTTCATTATTATGTTTCAGTTCTTATGAATAAGTCAGCTATCTAACTCTTTATAAAATAGCTTGTCCTTAATTTACAAATACGTTTCAGTCATCGCTCTTAAATTGTTCATCTGATGAAAGTTCCATATCATCTTTCCATTATAGCAGTGTCGTTTCAGCTAGGAAAGATACTCTTCTTTCCAAACGAGCAGAATTGAAAAAAGCCAGGAGTATTCTCCTGACTTCATATGTATATTCTTCTATACTGCTATAACTTTTATATTGATTTTGTCATATTGATAACAACATAGCCGTTAATCTTTAGAATTTCTTTCACTTCTAACTTCTATTTGAATACAAATAAAAAAACCTTAGAAGAAAATTCTTCTAAGGTTTCAACTAATTAATTAGTTAATGTTGTTTTTTGCAACTGTTGCTAATTCAGCGAAAGCTTTTTCGTCATGAACAGCTAAGTCAGCAAGCATCTTGCGGTTAACTTCGATGCCAGCATTTTTAAGACCGTGCATTAAGCGGCTGTAAGAAAGACCATTCATACGAGCTGCTGCGTTGATACGTGTAATCCATAATTTACGGAAGTCACGTTTCTTTTGACGGCGGTCACGGAATGCATACATTAGAGATTTCATAACCTGTTGGTTAGCAACCTTGAATAATGTATTTTTTGAACCGTAGTAACCTTTTGCTAATTTAATTACTTTTTTACGACGTTGACGAGTAACTGTACCACCTTTTACTCTTGGCATAATATTACCTCCTAATTGTTCTATATATCAGCCGAACTTATTTTAAGTTGTCAAGCATTTGACGAATGCGTTTGAAGTCACCAGCGCTTACTACACCAGCTTTACGTAGTTTACGTTTAGCTTTTGTAGATTTGTTAGCGAATAAATGGCTTGTGTAAGCGTGAGAACGTTTCAGTTTACCTGATCCAGTCTTTTTGAAACGCTTTGCAGCGCCGCGATGAGTTTTTTGTTTAGGCATAGGTATTTCCTCCTCTATCTATTACTTATCGTTTTTCGGTGCTAAAACTAAGAACATACTGCGTCCTTCCATTTTAGGCTTAGATTCAACTGTGCTAACTTCAGCACAAGCTTCTGAGAAGCGATCTAAAACACGTTGACCGATTTCTTTATGAGTAATGGCACGTCCTTTAAAGCGAATTGATGCTTTAACCTTGTCGCCTTTCTCTAAAAACTTGATAGCATTACGAAGTTTTGTGTTAAAGTCGTGTTCATCAATTGTTGGACTTAAACGAACTTCTTTCATGCTAATTACTTTTTGATTTTTGCGCTGCTCTTTTTCTTTCTTCTGTTGCTCAAAGCGGAATTTACCGTAGTCCATAATGCGGCATACTGGCGGTTTCGCATTTGGAGCAACTAATACTAAATCAAGATTAAGATTTGCAGCTAAGTCTAAAGCGTCATTACGAGACTTGATTCCAAGTTGATCGCCATTTGCGCCAACTAAACGTACTTCACGTGCACGAATTTGCTCGTTAATCATCATATCCTTGCTAATAGTAAGCCACCTCCAAGGTTTTCTCAGAACATATTTTGTAGTCATAGAACCCGAACAAAAAAAGTGCGGGCATACGACACCCACACTTGTAAAATCTTAAGTAAGAAATACATTTACCTGTTAACTGCGAATGCGTCCATCAGGTGAGAAGCGGGTGCTTCTACTTGTTCCACAAAACAATATTCTATTATCCTTGATGAGTTTATCATAGGACATGACGTCTGTCAAGAAGACGCGATGTGTTTTACTAACAACAAGAAATATTGTAACAAACAACTAACATACTTGCAATACTTTTTTATGATAAGTGTTACATGGTTATTTTTTCTAATTTTTCTCAAGTATATTACATAAAAAAGCCGCGGTATACCGCGGCTTTTTCTTATCGTTTTCCTTCTACTTTAATCATGTCAACAAAAGCATCTAATGCGATTGTTTCTGATTTTTGTTCACCATATTTACGTACGTTTACGCCGTTTTCAGTTACTTCATTGTCACCTACTACAAGCATGTACGGAATTTTTTGCATTTGTGCTTCACGGATTTTGTAACCGATCTTCTCTTCACGAGTGTCTAATTCAACACGGATACCAGCACGACGCAATTCGTCTTGTACTTTCTTCGCATAGTCTAAATGTACTTGCGGAGAAACTGGAATTACTTGTACTTGAACTGGAGCTAACCATGTTGGGAATGCACCTTTGTATTCTTCAATTAAGAAGGCTACAAAACGTTCCATAGTTGATACAACACCACGGTGAATTACAACTGGACGATGTTGTTTACCGTCTTCACCAACGTATGATAATTCAAAGCGTTCTGGAAGCAAGAAGTCTAATTGTACAGTTGAAAGTGTTTCGTCTTTTCCAAGAGCAGTACGAACTTGAACGTCAAGTTTTGGACCGTAGAATGCCGCTTCACCTTCAGCTTCATAGTAATCAAGACCCATTTCATCCATAGCTTCTTTTAACATACCTTGTGCTTTTTCCCACATCTCATCATCCGCATAATACTTTTTAGTATCTGCTGGGTCGCGGTAAGATAGACGGAATGAGTAGTTCTCTAAACCGAAATCTTTGTACACTTCTAGAGTTAAGTTTACAACACGTTTTAACTCTTCTTTAATTTGATCTGGACGAACGAAAATATGCGCATCGTTTAAAGTCATTCCGCGTACACGTTGTAATCCAGATAACGCACCTGACATTTCATAACGGTGCATTGTTCCAAGTTCCGCAATACGGATTGGTAATTCACGGTAGCTGTGAATATCATTTTTATAAACCATCATATGATGAGGACAGTTCATTGGACGAAGAACTAATTCTTCGTTATCCATTTCCATTGATGGGAACATGCCATCACGGTAGTGGTTCCAGTGACCAGAAGTTTCATAAAGCTCTCTGCTTCCTAGTACTGGAGTATATACGTGATCATAGCCTAAGCTTGCTTCTTTATCAACGATATAACGCTCGATAATACGACGAATTGTTGCACCCTTTGGTAACCAAAGTGGTAAACCTTGTCCTACTTTTTGGCTATTAGTAAATAGTTTTAATTCTTTACCTAATTTACGGTGATCGCGCTCTTTCGCTTCTTCAAGCATACGTAAGTGCTCATCTAATTCCGCTTTTTTAACGAATGCAGTACCGTAAATACGTTGTAGCATTTTATTATTGCTATCGCCGCGCCAGTAAGCACCTGCAACGCTTAATAATTTAAACACTTTAATTTTCCCTGTAGATGGAAGGTGAACACCACGACAAAGGTCGAAGAATTCGCCTTGCTCATAGATTGAAATAACTGCATCTTCTGGAAGATCGTTAATTAAATCTAATTTTAACTCATCGCCGATTTCTTCAAAGCGACGAATTGCTTCTGCACGTGGTACTTCATGACGAACGATTTCTAAGTTCTCGTTCACGATTTTTTGCATTTCTTTTTCGATTTTCTTGAAGTCTTCAACTGTAATTGCTTCTTCCATATCAATATCGTAGTAGAAGCCATTTTCAATTACTGGACCAATGCCGAGCTCAACCTTAACATCTTTATATAAACGTTTTAACGCTTGTGCTAAAAGGTGGGCTGTTGAATGGCGTAAAATATATAGGCCATCTTCAGAATCTAATGTAATGATAGAAACTGCACCATCTTCTTCGATTGGTGTAACAAGATCGATCATCTCATCGTTTAATTTTCCAGCTACAGCTTTTTTCTTTAAGCCTGGGCTAATAGAAGCTGCGATTTCTTCAGTTGTTACGCCTTTTGGAAACTCCTTCACAGCTCCATCAGGGAAAGTAATTTTAACTACATCTGCCATCACTGGTCACTCCTCTTTTTCTCAAAATAAAAAACACTCATCCCGTAAAAAGGGACGAGTGTTGAATTCGTGGTTCCACCCTTGTTCCAATTAACATAATTGTTAATTGCTCAAGTTCAACATAACGGTGTTGTCCGTTAGCAATTACTAGAAAAACCGTTCACTGCTAAAGTTTAGAGGTGGTAAGTAATAATCCCGTACTAGGAAGCTCACACCCTAAGGCTTCCCTCTCTGAAAATCGTAGAAAACTACTCATGTCCTCATCATGACATTTCAATATATTTCATTTATGTAGGTAATTATATGCTCAAAAACTTAGAAAATCAAGGGCGTTACCTTTATTTTTTAAATTTTTCACATTGCGCTCAAAATCATGTAATCCATGTAATTGGACCCGTTCTTGGAACACATTTCGCAAAGTAATAATCATATTATGGTCTTGTTCTTTCGTATATAAATAAATCTTTTTAGGCGAAATAGAAAGAAGCGGCGCAATTACTTTCGTATCAATATATACATCATTTTGCTTTAATAATTCCTCATCTATATATTGGACCAACTTCTCCTGTTTTAAACGTCTACCTTTATCATCATAAAAGATAAAGCTTTCATCAAAAATAAGATGCACGCAAGACAAACGTGATTTACGGCTACTTACTTGTTGCCGAAGCGTCTCAATGAACATTTGGTATTCTTGCTCCATCTTATATTCATCAATTGCCACTTCCGCAAGTTTAGCCACCATTTCCCTATATGTACGAAGACGAAAACGGATATATGATGAAAACGAGAATGAGAGCGGATCACAAAGCCAATTATTTAAAGAAGACTTAATATATGACTCAAATGCGTTACGCGTTAAATCCTGAGCTACACCTTTTCTTCTTCCCTTTAAAATCTCATGTGCCATGTGCAATATTTGATGACACTCTTCTTGTTCTTCATAAAAAAACTTTTCTTTTAAAATCGTATAAATCCACTCATTTTGTTTCACATTCACAATGAAATACACCATTACTGGCAATAAGATTTTTTCAATATAATTCGATTCACGTACTGGTATGTGAATCACCACTTTTTGTTCCTGTAAATACACACTCGTTTCCTTATATAACACTTCCGCTCTTTTCAGCAATTGTCTATATACGTGCATAGCATCATTTTTTTCTTCGAAGCAAATTTCAATCACTTTTGTCCCCCCTTTTATCCCCGCTCTAAAGGACTGTATCTATACGTTACAAATCCTATAAGAGTCCGTCCCGCGTGAATTTCACTCTTAGTAGAATCACATTTCCTATCGTTAGAAAATCCACTCAATATGGCTTGCTAATTTTATATATATTAAGGGAGGGAGAAAAAAATGATACAAGCTACTATGAATTTTTATTGTATACTTTACTTATCAATAAAAGGGGGTATCTGAATGTTTGAATATAAATTCGTAAAAGTCGAATTACATTGGGGGTTCACTCGCTCAAAACCAGCTGAAGACTACCAAGAAATTATTCAAGAACATGCTAGAGATGGCTGGAGGTTCGTACAGATTGTTGCCCCTACGTTTGGCAGTTCTGGACAACCTGAATATTTCGACCTCATATTTGAAAAGAAAATATCACTATAATACAAAAGAGCAAGCTTCTCAGCTTGCTCTTTTACTTATGACGACGGTTTTTCCCACCAATCGGAATTGGTTTCGCTAAATATTTAATTCGTTCCATAATACGTGCTGCCTTCATTTCTTCAGCCTCGCCACGCTGCGTATACGTTAAATGGTGTTCCAGTTGTTTAAAATCAAAATTAGACGTAAAGAACGTCGGTAAGTTTTCTAACATACGGAATTGTAAGATTGCACCGAGTACATCGTCACGGACAAAGCTTGACATCGCTTCTGCCCCGATATCATCTAACATTAAAACTTGTACGCGTTTAACCGCATCAATCTTCTCACCAATCGAATTATCTTGAATTGAACTTTTAATTTCACGTAAAAATTCCGGGAAGTATACGAGCATCGAACTTATTTTCTTTCGAGCAAGCTCGTTCGCTATTGCTCCTAACAAATACGTTTTTCCTACACCAAATTTACCGTACAAATATAAACCTTGTGCTTTTTTACCTGGTTCATATGTACTTAAAAATTCATTCGCTGCACCAATCGCATCGATACGTGCATTTAAATCAGAAGGATCTAAGTTTTCCATAGTTGCCTGTAAAATATCCGTTGGCATATATACACTTTGAACAAGTTTTTCATATTTCTTTCTCTCGTCATGCGCTACTTTTCTAACGCAGCGATCGTATTGAATATCAATCATCTTCCCTTGAATAACAAGCTTTGGCTCGTACCCTTGTAGCATATTTTTACATGAGCCTAAATCCGGACAATCCACGCAACCTACACTTTGTCCAATATATTCATATAACTTCACAAGACTGCGCTCAATCATAGAAGTCGTTACTTCACCCTTATGTTCATCTATAAATTCTTTCACACGCGGATGCGCCATTACTTCTGCCTTTAATACTTCATATCTATTTTTAAAGTTTTCATTTTCCATTAATTTTGCAAATGAATTTTGAATATGCTCCATTTTCTCACCTCAAAGAGCGTTCATTCTCTTCTATTAATCACGCTTATATTTTTTTAACACTTCTTCTAGTCGTTTTCGTTCATCTTCTAGCGTACTTGCATCTTTTTCTACACTTACATCTTTCTTCACTGTTTCTTTCTCTTGTTCTTTCGGCTCTTCTTCCTTAAGCCAATCTGGCACCATTTCTTTCCGCACCGTTTTCTTCGCCGTACGGCCTTTTTTCTTCGTCTCAGCCCACTCTTGATATTGACGGTTCTCTTCTTTCGCTAACGCCATCGCGTCCGCTACTGTACCGACCTTTTTACGTGCCCAATGCCCAGCAATCTTCTCGACATACGTTTTCGCAAGTTTCATATCTGAGCGTAGCATAACGTAATAAATAAGTACATTCACAACTCCTGGTGTCAATTTTTGATTAATCATGACATCTTCAACGATTTGCAAGTCCGCTTTCGTTGCCTCTGCACCACCAGAAATCTCTTTCAATAGTTGTTTTGGTGAGATTTCCTCTAGCTGCTTTATTAGCATCTCCTCTTGCGATGAAGGCTCTTTCTCTTTCATCGTACGTGCAGCATGAGGCTGTACTCTTTCACTTAATACCGGTAATGCTTGACCATTTTCAAATTGATACCAATCGCGCGCTCCTTTTCTAAGCCTTTCCATATCAATTGTTTGCATCTCTGTCACTGCACCAAGAACGATATTTTGCATCGATAACACATCTACACCATACACGTAAGCAAGTGTTATAACGCAGTCTCTCACTTGATCTGTAATCGCCTTTTTAGGAACAAGAGCGGACAATCCATCTACAAATAAAGAGAAATCAAAGAAATCATTCCAAACTTTCGGAGCGTCTCCCTTCTCGTTACTTGGCATAGTTGTCGTTTTTGGAATACGAAGGTCTTCTTGCGCATGCTCAAGTTGTCCTGGATTAAACGAACCAAACACATCATTGAAAGAACGCGTAACATTTTCATAAGAAGCAAAATCAAATTCTTCTTCTAAGAAATATTGCTTTACTTGATTATATTTTGTCCTGCTCAATCGATTGTATAAAAAGATACTTAAAACAATATCATCAAAAAACTGCTTCGGAGATAAAGGTGGTTGCAACTCATATATGAACATTCGAATATCTTTTTCTTTCTTAATATATACCTTCAAAAGCCCAATTGCCTCTAACTTTACTCGTTCCTCATATACTTCAGGAAGTTGCATTTGCATAGTCACCATAAGGGAATGATGCGTATTCTCTTTTCCAAATACACGATCTTGCTCAAGCTCTCCCCATAGTGTCATGTATAAGCTAAAAGCTCTACTACCTATTAACGGCTGATACAACATCGTTAACACTTTTCGGTCGTAATTGTGCAGTAGTCCTTTCGCACTTACTTTATAACGATCAATCGGCAATAGCTCCATCCATGACTGTTTTTCCATTCTTGCTTTTCCTTTCTCTCATCCAATCTATCCTCTACTTCATTCGTTCTATCTTCATTATATAAATTCTTAGTGAAAAAGAGCTATTAGCTTGCGCTTCTAGCTCTCTTATCCTATTACTTACGGTATGTAAAGAGAATAAAATACAACTTCTACTCTCTTTCTTTTTGCAGTATATCTTTTAATTCTTCAATAAATACATTTAAATCTTTAAATTGACGATATACAGAAGCAAAACGTACGTAAGCAACATCATCAATATCGCGAAGTTCTTCCATAACAATTTCACCAATCATATCACTTTTCACTTCTGATATACCTAAATTACGCAGTTCACGTTCCACGCTTTGTGTTACTTCTTCTAATTGTCTTAAAGATACTGGTCTTTTTTCACACGCTTTAATTAAACCGCGTAAAATCTTTTCTTTATTAAACTCTTCTCGTGTGCCTTCTTTTTTTACAACGATAAGAGGTGACTCTTCTACCCTTTCAAAGGTCGTAAAGCGACTTAAGCAGCTTTCACACTCTCTCCTTCTTCGAATAGAGCGCCCCTCGTCTACCGGACGCGAATCTAACACTCTTGTACCATTATGAGAACAGGATGGACAACGCAATTCATTCACTCCTTTACACTATACTCTTTATTTTTCTCTACTCACTTCACCTAAAATATATATACAATATTATATAACTCATTCTAACTCTCTTACCACTTTAAGTTCCAGCGCATCACTTTATCATCTCATCCTTAAAAATAAGATGGTATATAGGGCACTACCTCATTTGCAAGAGTCCAATTTATTCAACTAACGAGTACGTTATATTTTCCCTTTTTTATAAACTAAAAAAGAGGTGCATTATACACCTCTTTACATTTTAAATCAATTATGTTCTTTTTTAAAGAGCTTTTGTTTCTCTCTGCTTAATTTCGAAGCTACCAGTGCCTCGAGGAAGCTCGATGCTCTCACGCGTTTTCGCGTTTAAACCTTCTGCAATATATTCTGCAGCAACATTTGGATCAATACGATCCCCACAAGTATAAACATCAATACTTGCGTAACCGTGCTCCGGAAAGCTATGAATTGTTAAATGTGATTCTGAGATAATTACTACTCCACTTACACCTTGTGGTGCAAATTTATGGAAAGCAACCTCACGCACTTCAGCACCAGCTCTTAGTGCTGCATCCACAAATAATTGTTCAATATACGGCATGTCATTAAGCTTGTCGAAATCGCAATCCCAAAGTTCAGCGATCACGTGACGACCCATCGTATCCATAGTATCCATTCTACAGTTCCCCCTTGTAAATTTATTCTAACTGTTCGAATTGAAAACTAATTTGCAATTTGGCTTGCTCCACTACCACGGGGGAAAGTTAGTCCAGAGAGGTCCTAACCCTTTAAGTAGTGACTACGTACCTCAGCTCTTAAGTTTACGAGTGTTAGTATACTTTGTTTATTTTCATTTTGCAACAACAGTTTTTTCGATTTTCTGTCATATTTTCCTCTTTACTTTTCCCTAAAAAAAATAAACGATTCACAAATGCAGTAATCACAACGTTTCGTGGTATGTCCACTTTTTAAAATATACTTATATAATTTTTTTCCTTTTCAGAAAAAATTAAAAAAAGAGGGCAAATATCGCCTTGCCCTCTCCTCCCTTATTCACTTAAATGTGTTGCACATTTTCTTGTTTCGCTAACTCTTCAACAACTAACGTTACAAGATCTACAACACGACGAGAGTAACCCCACTCGTTATCATACCAAGCAAGTACTTTCACTTTACGATCACCCATTACCATTGTAGATAAACCATCGATAATAGCTGAGTGTGTATTTGTATTAAAGTCGATAGATACTAAAGGCTCTTCGCTGAATTCTACAATACCTTTTAACGCACCGTTTGCAACAGTTTTGAATGCATCGTTAATAGCTTCAACTGTCACATCGCGTTTTACATCTACTACTAAATCAACAAGAGACACGTTTGGTGTTGGTACACGAAGTGCCATACCATGAAGTTTTCCGTTTAAATGTGGAAGAACTTTTGCTAGCGCTTTCGCAGCACCTGTCGTTGTCGGAATGATTGATTGTCCGCAAGCACGTGCTCTTCTTAAATCTTTATGTGGGTTATCAATATTTTTTTGGTCATTTGTATAAGCGTGAACTGTCGTCATTAAACCATTTTCAATTCCAAACTGCTCATCTAACACCTTCACAACAGGCGCTAAACAATTTGTTGTACAAGATGCATTTGAAATAACAGTATGTTTTGTAATATCTAATTGGTCTTCGTTCACACCAACTACAATTGTTACATCTTCATTTTTACCAGGCGCTGTTAAAATAACTTTTTTCGCTCCAGCTTCAACGTGAAGAATTGCTTTTTCTTTCGAATTAAATTTACCAGTTGCTTCAATTACAACTTCAACACCTAAATCTGTCCAAGGCAATTCCTTTGGATCGCGGTTGTTTAAAAGGCGAATCATTTTTCCATCAACTAATAAGTGATCTTCAAATGCTTCTACTGTTCCGTCAAACTTGCCATGAACTGTATCATATTTAATTAAGTGTGCTAACGTTTCAGATGGATAGCTTGCATTGATTGCTACAATTTCGAATGCGCTTTCTTTTATTGCTTGACGAAATACCATTCTCCCAATACGTCCAAATCCATTAATTGCCACACGAGTCATAATATGTTATCCCCCTTGAATGCGTTATACTATTTATCTCCAATCCCAATAATAGTATAACACAAAAAGGGGATATGTCACTAAGCATTTTCATTAATTTCACAATTTTTTAGTCAATAATGTTCCACTTTTTTAAAATTACCTGCAATTGTGTTTTCGTTCCCATAATTGTGCCATCATTATTTATCACTTCATCTGCATTTTTCACTTTTTCTTCTAACGGCATTTGAGATTGAATACGAGCTGTTGCTTCTTCTTCTAAAAAGTTATTTCGTTTCATTAAACGTTCTAATTGCGTATGCGGCTTAACCGCTACAACTAAAATGCGGTCAACGAGACTTGTTAATTTGCTTTCAAATAAGAGAGGAATATCTAACACAACCGCTTGCATACCTTCCTTTATGTACATTTCCTTTTGCCTATTCATTTCCTCACGCACTGCAGGATGAACAATTTTATTTAACTGCAATCGTTTTTCTTCATTATAGAAAACGACACTTCCTAGTTTTGGACGATCTAGTTCTCCATCCTCTTGTAACACTTCCGTTCCAAATACTTCTACTATTTTGTTATATGCTGGTTTTCCTCGCTCTACAACTTCTCTTGCGATAATATCTGCATCAATAACTGGTATGCTCAGTTCACGAAACATTTGAGACACTGTACTTTTTCCGCTTGCAATGCCTCCCGTTAATCCAATTACTACTGTCATAATAATCCTCCTCATAATAAAAGGCGCGAAACTAATGTTCCACGCCCATACTTACATTTTCCAAATTCCAATAATGATGAGTAATACTCCAGGCAGGAATGTAAATTTTTGTAACCACTTCATATTTGATAAAACCGTTCCAAGTTTCATTCCAATAAATAAAAACAAAGAACTCATAACTGCAACTAATATCGCCATCATAGCGGGTGCATACCCTAATAAAGATGCACCAATTCCGGCACCAAATGAATCTACAGAAAGAGCTATACCAAGAAGTAATGCTTCTCCTGCAGAAATGGTGCCTGATTTATCAAAATCTGCAACAGTCGGTTTCCGTAAAATTTGAATCACTAGGCCTAGCGAGGCAATCTCTAATTTCCAGACCTTCTCCTCTTGCTTCGGTTCTTCTTTTCTCTCACTTCGAAAAAATTGATATAATACCCAAATCCCTATTCCAATAAGAACAAGCCCACCGATACGCGTTGCGATAACAGGTGAAAATACTTTCGCGATCATATGTCCAATTCCCATTGAAACAAGCATAACAGCCGCTGAACACATTCCGATAATTATAATTGATCTTAGTGGAATTCTTACGCTTCTTAAACCATATGTTAGCCCTACACTACAGCTATCTAAGCTTAATGTAAAAGCTAATAAAATAAGAGATAAATAAAGGTACATCGGTAAGCTCCTCCCTTATACATAGCTCTGCTGTATGTATATGACAAATGCCTATCCGATGTTATCTCTTTTCTATATTCTAGGCTGACAAATTGGGCAGTAATGCGTTCCTCGCCCGCCAACAACTGTTTTTTCTAATATCGTGCCACAAGTTACGCACGGCTCTCCTTTTTTCCCATATACATTTAGGAGTTCTTGGAACGAACCAATTTGCCCTTGTGAGTTGATATACGTCCGAATTGTACTTCCGCCACGCTTTACTGCTTCGCCTAGCGTTGTAACGGTAGCCTCATAAATTCGCTCAATTTCTTCTACTGTTAAAGACGAAGCTTCTCGTTCTGGATGGATTTGAGAACGGAATAAAACTTCATCTACATATATATTTCCAAGCCCTACTAAAAGACGCTGGTCCAGTAGCACAACTTTTATTTTACGATTTGTCTTTTGTAATCTTTCTTGCAAATACTGCGGTGTCATTTCAGCATCAAATGGCTCCGGACCTAAGTCAGCAAGAGGCATTTGGTTCATTTCTTCACCTTTCTTAAAGAGATGCATCGTACCAAACTTTCTCACATCTTTATAATGTAATTCCGTTCCATCTGTAAATAAGAAACGGACGTGCGTATGTTTATCAATCGGCTCATCCTCTTGATGTAATAAAAACTTACCTTCCATACGCAAATGTGAAACAATGACATAATTCGTTACATATAAAAGCAAAAACTTTCCTCTTCGCTTTATATTTTCAATCTTCTCGCCTTTTAGCATTTCTTTAAAGATTTCTGCATCATCCGGTCGTTTCACTATTTTTGGATAAGTAACAATAACATCTTCAATCGTTTTTCCTGTTACAAGATTTTCAAGTGTCCGTCTGACGTTTTCAACCTCTGGTAATTCAGGCATTTCATCACTTCCTTATTTTGCGTCGTACCAAGTTGGACCGTAAGAATAATCAACTTTCAGCGGAACTGCAAGTTCAATCGCATGTTCCATTACTTCAGGTACAAGCTGCTCTAATTTTTCGATTTCTTCTTTTGGTGCTTCAAATATTAATTCATCGTGTACTTGCAGAAGAAGACGCGCTTGTAATCCTTCTTCTTCTAAACGATCTGCCATAATAATCATCGCTTTTTTAATAATATCTGCTGCAGTACCTTGAATTGGTGTATTCATCGCTGTACGCTCAGCGAAGCTACGCAAGTTAAAATTACGACTCGTAATTTCTGGAATATAACGGCGACGATTTAATAATGTAGCTACATATCCTTTTTGTTTCGCATCTTTTACGATGTCCTCCATGTATTCTTGTACACCAGGGAAACTTTCTAAATACTTTTCAATAAATTCCGCTGCTGCTTTTCTTGTAATTCCTAAGTTTTGTGAAAGACCATAATCACTAATACCATACACAATTCCGAAGTTAACAGCTTTCGCTTGTCGTCTCATATTTGAAGTTACTTCATCTTTTTCAACGCCAAATACATCCATAGCTGTTTTCGTATGAATATCCATGTCATGTTGGAACGCTTCAACTAGCCCTTTATCATTTGCAATATGAGCTAATACACGCAGTTCGATTTGTGAATAATCAGCCGCATACATAATCCATCCTTCTTCTGATGGAACAAATGCCTGACGAATCTTTCTTCCTTCTTCTAATCGAATCGGGATATTTTGCAAGTTCGGATCCGTTGAACTTAATCGACCTGTTTGCGTTAACACTTGATTAAAGCGAGTATGAATTTTAGATGAATCTTCATGTACAACTTTCAGTAAACCTTCAATGTAAGTTGAATTTAGTTTCCCTAATTGACGATAATGTAAAATATTTGGAATAATTTCATGGTGATTCATAAGCTTATCTAGTACATCAGCTGACGTAGAATAACCTGTTTTCGTCTTTTTAATAACCGGTAAGTTTAAGTTCTCAAACAGAATAACACCAAGCTGCTTCGGTGAATTAATATTAAACTCTGTTCCCGCAAGCTTATAGATTTCCTGTTCCATTTCCTTTAATCTACCCGCAAGTTCTTCTCCCATATTACGAAGACGCTCTGTATCAACTTTTACACCCTTTACTTCCATATCAGCTAATACACGTGCAAGCGGCAATTCTAACTCTGTAAACAGTTCATATTGCTCATTCTTCTTTAACTCTTCAACGAATGTTTGCTTTACATCATATAATACATGCACTTTACGAGCCACATGCTCCGCGACTACCTTTAACTCTGGAACAGCACGTTTCGCACCTTTTCCGTAAACTTCTTCATCTGATTTCACAGCATGCGTTTCTTTCATTTTCGCTACAGTACGGAAATCTTTATCTGTATCAGCCGGGTCAAGTAAATAAGCAGCGATTAATAGATCAAAGTCAATCCCTTGCATATCTATCCCATTCCATTTCAGTGCAACGATTGCACGCTTCGCATCAAATGTATGCTTTCTCATCTCTCCATCTGCAAGCCACTCTTTAAAAGCATCTGACTTGAGAGCAATGTCTGTCTGAATAAAGTAACATCCATTTTCATTTTGAATACCGAAACCTTGAATGTCTGCTTTATGATAGTTATCTTCTTGTACTTCAACGATAAGCGCACTATCTTGCTGAAGCATTTCTTCTGTAACTTCTTCCACAATATCAAATGTAATATCATCTAATTCAGCTGGAGCTGTTTCTTCTGGCGTAACGCCTAATTTATTTAAAAGAGATGTAAATCCTAAACTCTCGAACATTGGAATGACATCACTTGCTTCATATCCTTTATACGCCATATCATCCACATGAACTGTAATCGGCGCATCTGTAATAATAGTTGCAAGATCCTTACTCATAAGAGCTTGTTCTTTATTTTCTTCCAGTTTTTCTTTTAATTTCTTCCCACTTACTTGATCTATATTTTCATACACCGCTTCAACCGTTCCAAACTGTGTTAACAATTTAATTGCCGTTTTTTCACCAACTCCTGGTACACCCGGTATATTATCTGACTGGTCTCCCATTAAACCTTTCATATCGATAATTTGCTTTGGTGATAAGCTGTATTTTTCAAATAAAGCTTCTTTCGTATATTCATCCACTTCTGTAATCCCTTTTCGCGGAATACATACAAGCGTGTTATCAGAAACAAGTTGAAGTAAATCTTTATCTCCTGAAATAACTTTTACACTCGCCCCTTGCTCACTCGCTTCTTTCGCTAACGTTCCCATGATGTCATCCGCTTCATAATTTTCTAATTCATAACGCGGTACATTGAACGCATCCAGCATCTCACGAATAAACGGGAACTGCTCTGATAATTCAGGTGGAGTCTTTTGACGTCCTCCTTTATACTCACTATACGTTTTATGACGGAACGTTGTTTTGCCTGCATCAAACGCCACTAACATATGAGTTGGCTTTTCTTCCTCTAATATTCTCATTAACATCATTGTAAAACCGTAAATTGCGTTCGTATGTATACCTTTGTCGTTATTTAAAAGCGGTAGTGCAAAGAAAGCACGATACGCGATATTATTACCATCTACTAATACGACCTTTTTTTCCAAAATTGAAACCTCCCCATACAAATTTGAAATGATTTTTTTCACAGAAAAAAACCGTTCCTTTCCTCTCTCTATATTAACATGACTAATAGAGAGAAGAAAAATAACGGCTATTTTCTTTCATATATAAAACAGACTTATATTGGCATAAAGGGAAGTGACGAGAACAGCTTAACTATTCTCGTCCAAAATTACTCCTTGGATGAAGGGGTTTTCATGTATTATATTAACAGAGCTTTATTAATATTTAATTAAGCCATTGTTAATATATTGTAAACATCCTTCATCCTATTTTTCAGTTGCTGATTTCAGTAAAACAACTGTAAACGTTGTCCCTTCTCCAACTTCACTATCTACTGTAATCGTACCTTGATGCGCCTCAACTAAATGCTTTACGATCGACAATCCAAGGCCGGTACCACCAGTATTTCTACTTCTTGCTTTATCCACCCGGTAGAAACGTTCAAAAATACGCGGAATTTCCTCTTTACTAATACCAATTCCAGTATCCGATACTTTTATATAAGCATTATATTTATCTTCCGCTAACTCTACTGAAACAACGCCTCCAGCCGGTGTATATACGATTGCGTTATTAATTAAATTAATAAAGATTTGTTTCAAACGACTTGGATCTCCAATAACAGAGGCACGTTTTAATACATTAACTTGTAAAGAGATTTCTTTTTCTCCTGCTTTATTATCAAGTACCATATGAATATCTTCAAGCAGCCCCTTCATATCAACGGTTCCCATATTTAATTTAAATCCTTGTTGTTCGATCTTCGACAAATCTAATAAATCTTCAATTAATCCTTGCATGCGCTCACTTTCTTTTAAAATAATGTGCAAGAAATGTTCGCAGAATTTTTTATTATCCATCGCTCCGTCTAAGAGTGTTTCTGAAAAACCTTTAATAGAAGTAATCGGTGTCTTTAATTCATGAGAAACATTCGCTAAAAAGTCTTTTCTCATTTGTTCTAATTTCTTTAACTCTGTTATGTCATGGAATACGAGAACAATCCCTTTCCATTCATGGTTTGTCCCGATAATCGGCGCTCCATATACTTCGAAATGCTTCCGTTCAATTCCAAGTGGCAATAACATTTGTTTACGCACTTTCACTTCTGTCATAAAGATTTCTTCTACAAGCTCAATAATTTCTGTATGATGAAACGATTCATAATATAAGCGATCTAAATATTCTTCATCTGTTACGTGGAAAGTTTCCTTATAAGAGCGGTTTACAAGGTTTATATATCCTCGGCTATCAATTAAAATCATTCCGCTTCCCATATTTTCAATTAACGTATGCAGACGATCTTGCTGCATTTCTTGTTCAAGTGTCATCTCTTGTAAATTTCGAGCTAAAATATTAATCGCTTTACTCAGCATTCCAGTTTCATCCGAATGACTTTCGTATGCACGTGCTTTATAATTGCCCTTTGCCAATTCAATTGCAACTTTCGTAACCGATTCAATTGGCCTAATATATTGCCCTGTAATTTTCATACCTAAAAATACAACTACGAGACAAGCAATGACAAATCCGATAATTAATAATCCCCACGTTTTTTGATGTACGTCTCTTAAAGGATCAATTATACTTTTCACCAAAATGTATCCTTGTTTTCCTTCTACATCTTGAACGAACACCGCATGATAAAATTCATTCTTTCGATCCGTTTCTTTCGTAATCACTTTACTTCGTTGTTTTGCCACTTCCGAAGAAAGTTCTTTAATCGTCTCTGGACTAAATGCCAATTCTTGTCCTTTTCTATATTGAACTTTCTTTTTTTCATCCAAAAATACGATAGAAGCTGGTATTTTTTCTTCTAACTTTTCAAATATGTATGGGTTTTTTAAGACATTATCAAAACCTTGCTCTTCTGCTAACGTCGCAACATACTCTGTCTCTTTTACCATTCTCTCTTTAGCATGATCTATATAGTAGTTTTCAAACACAGTTTCTAGTAATAAACCTAGTCCAACTAAAATAAATACAATAAGAGAAACAAATGTAAAAAGAAGCCTGGAACGAAATTTATTCATTCCCTTTTGGCTCCTCTAATTTATATCCTAAACCACGTATCGTTTTAATGTACGTCGGTTTTTTCGTATTTTGTTCAATTTTATCGCGCAAATGGCTAATATGAACATCAACAATTCGTGTATCACCAGCAAAATCGTAATTCCATACAGCACTTAGTAATTGATCACGTGTCAACACGCGACTTTTATTTTTCGCAAGATACACAAGTAGTTCAAATTCTTTTGGTGTTAATTCAAGCTTTCTTCCTTGGAAATAAGCCTCATAAAATTCCGGTAAAATTTTAAGTTCTGCAATTGTGATGCTATCTTCATCTGGCGCTTCTGCAACTTGTTCTTCTTGTTGTAATTTCGTACGACGCAAAATCGCCTTCACACGAGCAACAACTTCTCTTGGACTAAATGGCTTTGTCATATAATCATCCGCCCCAAGTTCAAGGCCTAGCACCTTATCAAACTCATCATCTTTTGCCGTTAACATTAAAATCGGCGTCATAACGCGCTGCAATCGTAATTCTTTACACACTTCCATACCATCCATTTTCGGAAGCATTAAATCTAATATAATTAAATCTGGGCGTTCTGTTGTCGCTTTTTGAAGCGCCATTTCTCCATCCATCGCTGTTATAACTTCAAACCCAGCTTGTTGTAAATTAAATTCGATTAAAGTTAAGATAAATTCCTCATCATCAACTACTAAAATACGATTGTTCATTCTTTTCCTCCAAGTTATAGACTTGAAACCTTCTTCATCCTAGTATTTTCCCCGTTATTCTCATCATACTAGAAAACAAGGTCCCTCTCAATATAATTGTCTATTCATGGAGAGCGTTTGTGTAGAATTGAGAAAATAGAAGTAATTACAATTCACCTGCAACTACACAGGATTTTGCCAAACTTTATAGATTGCTCTCTCTTCTTTAAAGCTCACTTCCGTATGAACTATAAAATCTTAATTTTGTGCTAGGAAAAACGAAAGAGCATACGCTATTTTATAATCTGGTGTTTCATATCCATCAAATACTCTTCCATACATTTCATTTGCTACCCCATCTGGCCCACACTTCAGCTTCTCTTACCGTTTCAAAGATCACGTCTTCTCTTTTCCACCTTACCTAAAAAACCACTCCTTTAATTGACTTCAATTACCGATAATCATATCATTAATCTTAATATATAAATTAATAATATACGGAGGTCTATTATGCGACTAATACTATCCATTCTATCTTTAGCAGTCACATGTATCCTTGCTTTTAACGCTCCGAGCTGGGATACGATTAAAACGGGGTGCTCAGAATTTGCTGAAGGGTTCAAAGAAGGGTTCTTCAACTAAAAATAGCGCTAGCATCCTTATTAAAGGTATGCTAGCGCTATTCATATTTTCATCTTTTTAAAAATTATCTAATGCTTTTTCCATAATAGAAACTGATTTAAAAGGTGGCGTTACTGTTAATGAACCTTTCACAACAGTTTCTCCTTTTTCATCATGAGCAGATACAAGCATATCAATTGTATGTTCCTCCTCAGAAACAGCCACAACTTCAAAGTGGATTTGTAACGTTTCATAATGGTGAACATGTTTCACGAATGTAAGGTCCTTTCTCGTAATATGACTTCCTGGACCCGGTAAATATTTCGTAACCGCCGTTGTAATCATTCCCGTTAGCATAATGCTTGGTACAATCGGCTTTTCATACGGAGTTTGGGATGCGTAATCATGCTGAATATATAATGGATTGGCATCATTCGTTAACCCTAAGTACAATAACAAATCTTTATCCTCAATTTTTTCAGTGATAGATAATTTCTCTCCTACTGTAATTTCATCCATTTTACGACCAATTTGAACTTTTTTCTTTAACATGTTACAACCCCCTCCGATTTTTTCACCTTATTATCCTACTAAAAGCGATACCTTATCCGAAATTTACTATGATGAGGGCAATGTATAGTATAAATCTACAGTTTCATTATAGGATATTACAAATGATAGCGTTTTCATATTATTTCAAAAAAACAATTCGGTAAATAGTAGAAAAAGATTCGGAATCCCGAATCTTTTTCACTACTATTCAATTATTAAACAAGAACTTTCATTACATTACGTACAGATTCTACAGAGCGATCTAACGCTTCTTTTTCATCTGCAAGAAGTTCTAATTCAATAATTTTTTCAATTCCGTTACCACCTAGAATTACTGGTACCCCTAAGTAAAGGTCACTATAACCATACTCACCTTCAAGGTACGCAATAGCTGGTAATATACGGCGTTGATCTTTTAAGATTGCTTCTGTCATTTCAACTAAAGAAGCTGCTGGTGCGTAATATGCACTACCGTTTCCTAATAAGCCTACAATCTCACCGCCACCTTTACGTGTACGTTCTACGATTGCTTCTAAACGCTCTTTCGGAATTAACGTTTCTAACGGAATACCGCCTGCATAAGAATAACGCACAAGAGGTACCATGTCGTCACCGTGTCCGCCAAGAACAAATCCTGTAATGTCTTTTACAGAAAGATTTAATTCTTGTGCGATGAATGTACGGAAACGAGCTGTATCTAATACACCCGATTGGCCGATTACACGCTCTTTCGGGAATCCTGCTTCTTTAAATACAGAATATGTCATTGCATCAACTGGATTTGTTAACACAACAATAATTGCATTTGGTGAATGTTTTGCAATGTCGCGCGTAATACTTTTCATAATTTTAGAGTTTGTTGCTACTAAGTCATCACGGCTCATACCAGGCTTACGTGCAATACCTGCTGTAATAACGACAACGTCAGAATCAGCAGTATCTGCGTAATCAGATGTTCCAATAATGTTAGCATCAAAACCTTGTACTGGGCTCGCTTCTAACATATCTAACGCTTTCCCTTTTGTTGGATTTTCCAGTTGTGGAATGTCCACTAATACAACATCTGCAAGTTCTTTTTGTGCTAATAAGAATGCCGTTGTTGCTCCTGTAAATCCTGCACCGATGACTGAAACCTTCTTGCGTTTGATTGTCATAATTTACCCCCCGCTTTAATTATGCGTTTTTGATTATCGCTACATCCATGTTTTTAATAAGTTCATTAGCGAACTCAGAACATTTCACTTCTGTTGCACCTTCCATTAAGCGTGCGAAATCATAAGTTACTACTTTTGAAGCAATTGTTTTCTCAACAGAAGCAGTTACTAATTTCGCAGCTTCGTTCCATCCTAAGTGTTCTAATAATAATACACCTGAAAGAAGAACAGAAGATGGATTTACTTTATCTAAACCTGCATATTTTGGAGCTGTACCGTGTGTAGCTTCAAAGATAGCATGTCCAGTCACATAGTTAATGTTTGCACCAGGTGCAATACCAATTCCACCTACTTGTGCAGCAAGTGCATCAGAGATATAGTCACCATTTAAGTTCATTGTTGCAACAACATCGAACTCACGTGGACGAGTTAAAATTTGTTGTAAGAAGATGTCTGCAATAGAATCTTTTACGATGATTTTTCCAGCCACTTCAGCGTCTGCCATCGCTTTATTCGCTGCATCTTTACCATCTTTTTCAACGATACGATCGTATTCAGCCCAAGTAAATACTTTGTCGCCGAATTCTTGTTCCGCTACTTCGTAACCCCAGTTTTTGAAAGCACCTTCTGTAAATTTCATAATGTTTCCTTTATGAACTAATGTAACAGAAGAGCGTTTTTCGTTAATTGCATATTGAATTGCAGCACGAACAAGACGCTTTGTCCCTTCTTCTGAAATTGGCTTAATACCAATACCAGATGTTTCTGGGAAGCGGATTTTATTAACACCCATTGCTTCTTTTAAGAAAGCAAGAACTTTTTCTGCTTCTGGAGATCCTTGCGCATATTCAATTCCAGCATAAATGTCTTCTGTATTTTCACGGAAAATAACCATATCAGTATCTTCCGGACGTTTTACAGGTGAAGGAACACCTTCAAAATAACGAACTGGACGTAGACATACATATAAATCTAATTCTTGACGAAGTGCTACGTTTAGAGAACGAATACCACCGCCAACTGGAGTTGTAAGTGGACCTTTAATCGCGATTAAATATTCACGAATTAAGTTTAAAGTTTCTTCTGGTAACCACTCGCCTGTTTGGTTGAATGCTTTTTCCCCTGCAAGCACTTCTTTCCAAACGATTTTCTTCTCACCATCATAAGCTTTTTCAACTGCTGCTTCTAGTACGCGAGATGCAGCTGCCCAAATATCAGGACCAATTCCATCTCCCTCGATAAATGGAATAATCGGATTGTTTGGTACATTCATAACACCATTAGTTACAGTAATTTTTTCACCTGTCGTCAATGTGATAACCCCCATGTTTGAAATTTCATATGTATGAAACTGAGGGAATAACCCCTCAGTTCAAACCGTTAGTCAAATTAAAATATTCTAATCATTACATCTTTCCGAAAAAATCAGACTTTTGAAAGCGTATTTTCACTATCAAAATAGTGTTATTCGCTTATCGTTGTGCAATTGGAACATACACTTGATGCGTTGGTCCATTATAATCAGCACGCGGACGAATTAAACGGTTATTTTCATATTGTTCTAGAATATGAGCTAACCAGCCTGACATACGGCTAATTGCAAAAATAGGTGTAAATAAGTCATGGTCAATTCCTAAACAATGGTATACAGAAGCTGAATAGAAATCAACATTTGGTGGAAGACCTTTTTCTTTTGTTACAATGTCTTCAATTTTGATAGACATATTATACCATTTCTCTTCTCCTAAAAGCACGCATAATCTCTTAGACATTTCACGTAAGTGTTTTGCACGTGGATCACCCTGCTCATACACACGGTGGCCAAAGCCCATGATTTTCACTTTATTTTGAAGAGCATTATGAATATATGACTCTACATTTTCTTCTTCACCAATCTCAGTTAACATCTTCATTACATTTTCATTTGCCCCACCGTGAAGAGGACCTTTTAATGCACCGATTGCTGCTGTAATACCAGAATATACATCTGAAAGTGTAGCTACGCAAACACGTGCAGTAAATGTAGAAGCGTTTAACTCATGATCTGCATGAAGTACAAGCGCCTTATCAAAAGCTTCAATTTCAACTTCATTTGGCTCGCGATCATTTAACATGTACAAGAAGTTTGCAGCTAATGATAAATCCTTTCTTGGCTCAACAATATCTAAACCTTTACGGATTCTCGCGTAAGCAGCAACTAAAGTTCCCACTTGCGCCTGTAATTTAACCGCTTTCAAATAATTGGACTTTTCGTCCATAATTTCAGCGCTCTCATCGTATAATGATAGCATGGAAATTGCAGTTCGTAAAACCGACATCGGATGTGCAATTTTTAAATCTACTTGTTTCAAATATGTTAAAATCTCACCTGGAACATTATAGTATTCTGATACAATTTCATTAAATTCCGCTAGTTCTTTTTCATTAGGAAGCTTGCGGTGCCATAATAAGTACACTACTTCTTCAAACGTAGCATTCTCAGCTAAATCATCAATATTATACCCAACATAAGTTAATGTATCATCAATAATAGAGCTCACAGATGATGTTGTTGCTACTACCCCTTCTAAACCTCGAATAACAGTCATGACATTCTCTCCTTTTCCTGAAAATTCTCCCAACCTTGCTCCTTATATCTATTTGCTCCCCTTATGAATTATGAACGCCCGTTCACTCTTTAGGCAAGCAAAATGCACGATCATGCAAATTTGTTGCGATGTTCCCCTCTTATTGTCCATTGTTTACATGGAAAGCATGAGCGTGAATGTCTCCCCGAATCCTCACGCTCAAAACAACAAGTTAGTGAGGAAAATACATTCCGAAGAGTTTTATGATAAAAACAACATAAAACAATATCATTATAAAATTGTTTTATGTTGTTTTTATTTTATCTGGTGTAAAGTCTCTGCTGTTATGTAACTTTTCAAAGTTTCTAATCCTATTATAAACAATTATCTGACTTTTGTGAACAGAAAGAATTCAAAAATTTTATATTACTATAAAATTCCTTATTTAAACATTTGTATAATACTCATAACCGCATAGGCAATTCCAGCCCCAATTAACGGACCAACAGCAACCCCATTAAATAGCGCAACCGCTATAATTGTCCCAAAAACAAGCGCAGTTGTAATGTGGGGATCCGTTGTCAACAATTGTACGCCGCCTTTCGCTAACAAAGCGACCGCTACACCTGAAGCTAAAGCAATCCACGCATAATAAGATTTTGCCGCTTCTCCAAGTTGTTTAAAACCTATTTCCCCCGTCGCAATCGGTACGAGCACCGCTATTGTAATGACCGTTACACCTAGGTTAATTCCTTTCGTTTGTAAATAAGGAAAGACCTTATCTCCTAAAAACGTAAACTTCAATAAAAATAACACACCAATAGCCACAGTAAGCGATTGGTTTTTCGCAATAAGTCCTATAATAAGTAGTATGAATAAAAATAACGTTGACTGACTAATCATGTTTGCACTTCCTTTCTGAAAATAATGAACTCATTTCCAAACAAAATACCTTTAAACCTATCGTTATACATGATATATCGATGCCTATTCAACATGAATCACTTCATTTTTTATGTATTTTAAAATGATAAATTGAGACTTTCACCATAAAAATTTAAGCGTGTATACATTTTAAAAAACAGGCGTCTCTTCTTTCTTTTCTAATTAGAAACAGGTAAAATAAAAAGAAGAGAAAATGAAGTTTTTACCATATAGTAGAAGCATCAACACCAAGCTTTCACAGTCACTCACATACTGAAAAAGCAGGAAAAATCCATCATTCCACTATAACATAAAGTGAAACTTTAATCAGTGGGGCACACTCGTTATAAGTTGAACGAATTAGGATAATCCAAATTGGAATGGGAGGTATACATCTTTGAACCGAAACTTACTATATATGATATTGCGACTCATATTTGTCATTGTAGCAACGGTAGCTGGGTTCTATGTATTACTATACATGTCAGGGCTTATCTATCCTTTTATTATCGCTTTTGCATTTGCTTATTTGATTAATCCTGTCGTCAATTTCCTTAATCAAAAACTACAATTTCCTCGCGCACTAGCAGTACTCGTTAGCTTAATTCTCGTATTTGGAGCTATCGTTGGACTTGTTACATATCTTGTGACTGAAGCAATATCTGCCACAACATACTTACTACAACTTGTTACAGTAAAGTTTCCAGATATCGTTACATTCGCTCAGCAATTTGCACTTAATCATATTATGCCTCTCTACGATGATTTAATCTCTAAATTTAATCATCTTGGAGAACCACAGCGCTATACAATTACACAAAACATTCAAAACTTAGGAACAGAAGCGACAACACAAATGAAAGAACTTTTAACCGCCATTATAAGCGGGTTAACGAATTTCATTAGTGCACTGCCAACAACTTTAACTGTCCTTGTATTCATTTTATTAGCCACTTTCTTCATTAGTTACGATTGGCACCGTCTTGCTCAGAAAGCAAGAAAATTGCTACCGAATCGTGTACATGGCTATGGAAAAACTATTTTTGTCGACTTAAGAAAAGCTTTGTTTGGTTTTGTGAAAGCACAACTTACACTCGTATCTATGACAACTGTCATTGTACTAATCGGGCTTTTAATATTACGCGTACCATACGCCATTACTATCGCGATTATTACAGGGGTTGTAGATTTACTACCATATTTAGGAACAGGCGCAGTCTTTGTTCCATGGGTTATATACGTATTTTTCACTGGCGATACCGCATTCGCCATTGGTCTTCTCATTTTATACATCGTCGTGATTGTCCAAAGACAAATTATGGAGCCGAAAGTACTTTCATCTAACATCGGTCTCGATCCATTAGCAACACTCGTCGCTCTATTTGTCGGCTTTAAACTTTTTGGCTTTTTAGGATTAATCATCGGCCCAGTCACCTTAGTACTACTTAATACATTACACAAAGCTAATGTCTTCCATGACTTGTGGAAATATATTAAAGGTTCACCTTCAAAATAATAGTTTCTAATTCATACACAACAAAAAACTTACCTGTAATCAGTGGGAAATTCCCACTGATTATTCCTTGTACTTATTTTTCATACTTATTACATAAAACAAGAGAATTGCACTCAAAAAAGATAATTCTCTTGTTTTTTTGCATGAAAAACGCATATTCCGTGGTGTTTTTACATATTTATTCTATTTATTTTATAATTATCATTTACATTTATTACTTTTTATGTAAATGAATAAATATGCAAAATAGCATAAAATACGACTTCAACTAACAATCTCCGCCTTTTTATATGAATTTTTTACACCAATCGTTCCTCTATATAAGAAAGCAAAACTTTAATTTAGCAGTGTTTCCCTCCATCTTATTCATCTAAATTAATAGCACTAAAAAATCACAAGTTTAATCGAAGTACACACAAGAGTTCAAACGAAAATTATATAGCAAATATAATAAGCGAACGTTTTGTTCATCCCCACTCATCATTCGCCCCACATCAGACACTTACGAGCAGCCCAGCTTTGAGATAGAAATCCCCCCCACAAATAGCGCGGTAAAACAAAGCTTCAATCAGCAAGTTCCTCTCCTTTTACAAGACAAAAAAATAGCACTTAGATTTCTACAATCTAAGTGCTATTTCTGAATAATAATAGTAGAATTCTTTCTAAATTTCCATTCCATCCACTTCATAACAAGCGGCTTCAATAAAGCTCTCGTAATAGGGATCACGCAGATAAACCCTAGCATATCTGTCACATACCCAGGAAGCACTAAGAGAATACCTCCTACAAATACAAAAATACCATCTAGTACCGCCTCACCTGGCATTTCCCCTCTATTCAACTTAGATTGAATCTCTCCAAGCACTTTAAACCCTTGTCTTTTCGCCAAATACACACCTACAACACCTGTAAATACAATCATAGCGAACGTAGACCATAAACCTATTACATGACTTGATCCAATTAAGACCGTAATCTCAATCGCCGGTATTAAAATAAACAAGAATAGTAACCACTTCATAGTTCTACACCTCTCTCACATCTCACTTTTAACGCCCTCACAATGCCTATATACATCATATGAAATATAGATACCCTTTCATATTAAAACCCATAACAAACAGCTTTTAAAAGCAATTCTAGGCGCTTCAAGCTAATTTTATCTCGTTTTTGTGTAAAAAAAAGAGAAGGACTCCGATCCTTCTCTCCGTATTACTTATAGCACTTCCGCATGTCCATTATAAACAATTCCGCGTGCTGCATCAACTGTTACTTCTTGGCCATTTTTTAAAGTTGCTGTTACGCCGTTTACACCAACGATAACAGGAATACCGATTGATACACCTACAACAGCTGCATGGCTTGTTAAGCCACCTTCTTCTACAACTAAAGCTGCAGCTTTTTCGATTGCAGGAATCATATCTTTATCAGTGCTTGTTGTAACAAGGATATCACCTTCGTTTACGTTCGCTACAGCTTCAGCAGCTGTTTTTGCTACAACTACTTTACCTTTTGCAGCTTTACGACCGATTCCTTGTCCTTTAGCAATTTCTTCACCAACAACGTGGATTTTCATTAAGTTTGTTGTACCAGTTTCAGCAACTGGAACACCAGCAGTAATCACTACAGTATCTCCAAGTCCGATTAGACCTGCATCCATACCTGTTTGAATTGCTGTATCTAACATTTCGTCAGTTGAAGCTGCGCGCTTCTCAGCCATAAATGCTTGTACACCCCAAACAAGTGCAAGACGACGTCCTACTTGCTCGTCAGATGTTACAGCTACGATTGGAGATTTTGGACGGTATTTAGAGATCATTTTCGCAGTATATCCACTTTCTGTTGGAGCTACGATTGCAGCTACATCAAGAGCAAGTGCTGTATGTGCAACAGATTGGCTAATTGCATCTGTAATTGTTGGAGTGAACTCTTTAATACGTTTTTTGAACATATCTTCATATTGTAATGATTTTTCAACACGTACCGCAATGTTAGCCATCATTGTTACTGCTTCTACTGGGTATTGTCCAGCAGCTGTTTCACCTGAAAGCATGATTGCATCTGTACCATCGAAGATTGCGTTAGCTACGTCACTTGCTTCCGCACGAGTTGGACGTGGGTTACGTTGCATAGAATCTAACATTTGTGTTGCAGTAATAACTGGTTTACCTAACACGTTACATTTTTTAATTAGACGTTTTTGTACTAACGGTACTTCTTCTGGTGGAATTTCTACACCCATGTCACCACGAGCTACCATTAAACCGTCAGAAACTTCTAAGATTGAATCGATGTTGTCGATACCTTCTTGGTTTTCGATTTTTGGTACGATTTGGATGTATTGAGCGTTATGCTCTTCTAATAATTCACGGATTTCTAATACGTCAGACGCTTTACGTACGAATGAAGCTGCAATGAAATCAACTTTTTGCTCGATACCGAAGATGATATCTTTTACGTCTTTTTCAGTGATACCAGGAAGCTTAATGCTTACGTTTGGTACGTTAACACCTTTTTTATTTTTTACAGTTCCGCTGTTAAGAACTTTTGTACGGATGTTTCCATCAGCTTTTTCGATTACTTCTAGTTCGATAAGACCGTCATCGATTAGAATACGAGAACCTGGGTCTACATCGTCATAAAGACCAGCATAAGATACAGAGAACTTCTCTGCAGTACCTAATACTTGCTCAGTAGAAAGAACTACTTCTGCACCTGTTACAAGCTCAGCTTGTCCGTCTACGAAGTCGTGAGTACGGATTTCTGGACCTTTTGTATCAAGTAAGATACCAACTGTTTTACCAGTTTTCTTTGAAGCTTCACGAATGTTTTTAATACGAGCTCCGTGCTCTTCATGGCTACCATGAGAGAAGTTTAAACGAGCAACGTTCATACCTGCTTCGATTAATTTCTCTAATTTTTCAATACTTTCACTAGCAGGACCTATAGTACATACAATTTTAGTTTTACGCATATTGCACCTCCGAAAATTATGAAACCGTTCCCAAATATCTGACATTACGCCGATTAGATGGATAATTCTTTAGATAATTGATACATGTCTTTATCGATTGTATGCTTTTGAGCTAACGCTTCGATAATGTCATGATCAACAAGTTTGTTATCTTGAATACCTACACAACGTCCGCCTTTACCAGCAATTAATAATTCAACTGCTCTTGCGCCAAGACGACTTGCTAATACACGGTCTTGTGCACTTGGTGATCCACCACGTTGTACGTGACCTAATACAGTTACACGAGTATCAAAGTTTGTTGCTTCTTCAATGTGCTTACCGATGTCAATTGCACTTCCAACACCTTCAGCTACAACGATAATACTGTGTTTTTTACCACGTTCACTACCACGCTTCAGACGAGCGATAACATCATCCATGTCATACTCTTCTTCTGGAATTAAGATCGTTTCCGCACCATCAGCTAAACCAGCCCATAATGCGATATCACCAGCGTGACGTCCCATTACTTCGATAACATATGTACGTTCATGAGATGTAGCTGTGTCACGAATTTTATCAATTGCATCAATAACAGTGTTTAAAGCTGTATCGAAACCAATTGTGAAGTCTGTTCCAGGGATATCATTGTCGATTGTACCTGGTACACCAACACATGGGAATCCTTGTTCAGTTAATTTTTTAGCGCCTTGGTAAGAACCATCTCCACCAATAACAACAAGTCCTTCGATACCGTGTTTCTTTAATTGCTCGATACCTTTTAGTCGTACTTCTGGATCTTTAAACTCAGGACATCTTGCTGTATATAATTTTGTACCACCGCGGTGGATAATATCGCCAACAGAACCAAGTTCTAATTTTTCAATGTGACCAGAAATTAATCCAGCGTATCCATGGTAAATACCATATACTTCAATATCATGGAAAATCGCTTTACGAACAACTGCACGAATGGCAGCATTCATACCAGGTGAATCTCCACCACTTGTTAATACACCAATACGTTTCATTTGTACTCACCTCATAAAGATTATTTGCCTTATAATAAAATAACACGAAAAAATATAAAAATACAATGGAGAAGATGTGTCTTTTCATAATAAAAACGTGCATTCGCGAAGTGGAACGCACGCTTTTCTTATTTTATCCAAATGGAAGCGTTTGAAAACGAAACTTGCCCAATTTTCATATATTTTTCATAACGTTTTTCGATTAATTCATCTTTCGAAATTCCGTTTAATTGTTCAAAAGTTTTTCGAATCATTAAGTCTATATTTTCTGACTGTTTCAAAATATTACGGTGAGCTCCGCCTCTTGCTTCTGGAATAATTTCGTCAATTACACCTAATTCTTTCAAATCTGCTGCTGTAATTTTCATTGCCTCTGCAGCTTCCTTTGCTTTTCCTGCATCTTTCCAAAGAATTGCCGCTGCACCCTCTGGTGTAATAACAGAATAAGTGGAATTTTCTAGCATATGAATGTAATCTCCAACTCCAAGGCCTAGCGCACCACCACTACCACCTTCGCCGATAACGATACAAATAACAGGTACCGTTAAACCTGCCATTTCAAATAAATTGCGGGCGATAGCTTCACTTTGACCACGTTCTTCAGCAGCTTTACCAGGATAAGCTCCTTTCGTATCAATAAAACAAATAATAGGACGATTAAACTTTTCCGCCTGCTTCATTAAACGTAATGCTTTTCGATATCCTTCTGGATGAGGCATTCCAAAGTTACGGCGAATATTTTCTTTCGTATCTTTTCCGCGCTGATGCCCAATTACAGTTACAGGCATCCCTTTATATTTCGCAATGCCGCCGACAATCGCTGCATCATCGCCAAATAGACGATCTCCATGACATTCGAAAAAATCAGTAAATAAGTGCTCAATATAATCGAGCGTTGTCGGTCGTTCTGCATGACGAGCAATTTGAACACGGTCCCATACTTTCAGATTGCCGTATATATCTTCCTCTAAATTTTCTAGCTTTTCTTCCAAAATACGAATCTCCTCGCTGAAGTCCATCTGGCTGTTTTTCGTATAGTCTTTCAGTTCACGAATCTTATTTCTTAGCTCAACAACTGGTTTTTCAAATTCTAGCTCTGCCATACAGCCATTTCCCCTCCTTGATGAACTTCTAAAATCTTGCGAAGTGATTCTCTCATATCATCACGATGCACCACCGCATCTAATTGACCATGATCTAGTAAGAATTCTGCCGTTTGGAAATCTTCTGGTAGTTTCTCACGCACCGTTTGTTCAATTACACGTCTACCAGCAAATCCGATAAGTGCACCTGGTTCTGCAAGATTATAATCACCAAGTGAAGCGAAACTCGCTGAAACCCCGCCCGTCGTTGGGTGAGTCATAACAGAAATAAATAATCCTCCTGCATTACTATGCTTTTTCAAAGCTACGCTTGTTTTTGCCATTTGCATTAAACTTAATATACCTTCTTGCATACGGGCACCACCCGAAGCAGTAAAGATAATAAATGGAACTTGTAAGTCGTACGCCTTTTCAACCGCACGGGCGATTTTTTCTCCTACTACAGAGCCCATGCTCCCCATTCGAAAACGAGAATCCATTACTGCAACAACAACAAGCATGTCATCAATTGTTCCTTCACCAGTTACAACCGCTTCGTTCAATTCAGTCTTCTTACGATCGCTCTCTAGTTTCTCTTCATAACCTGGAAACTCGAGTGGATTTAATGAAACCATTTCTTTGTCATACTCACGGAATGACCCTTCGTCCAATATACTATCAAGACGTTCCCATGCATTCATAGGATGATGATATCCACAATTCACACATACTTTTAAATTTTTTAGAAGTTCTTTCGTATACATGATTTTTTTACATTCCGGACATTTTGTCATAACGCCATCTGGTACATCTTTTCGTACTTGTTCTGAAGGTATTGCAGCGTACTTTTTCTTTTTCACGAATAAATCTCTTAGCACAATTTGACCCCCTTCGTTGAGAGCTAAGGTTAGCGTAAGAAGAAAATGGGGCTAACACCAAAGTTTGATGTTAGCCTTATCTTCTCAATCTGTCTAATAACCTCACTCTTTACGTTTAACTTTAACCGCTAAGCGGTAGAATGTTTGTCATAACGTGTCATGGTCATTTCGACAAATTTTATACATTACGAGTGAAACTGTATATTCTCTACTAATTCATCGTAAATTTTTAGTGCATCATTTTCTTGTTTTTCTTCCAAAGTAGCATAAAGCTTTCTATACATATCGATAGAATCTCTTGAAACTTTACAAGAAAGAGTTGCTACGTAATCATTTACGATCATCCAAATGCGATATAGTAAATAATTATCGACTTGTTCAATAAGTGTTTTAAAGAACGTTTGATGAAGCGTTGGGACTGAGCTTTCATTTCCTTCAAGTACTTGGTGTAATCTACTTAGTACTTTAGAAAACGTTTCTTTCGGTAAATTACATACAATTCGAATCATATCTTTCTCAAGTAATCGTTTCGTTTGTAATAAATCACGAATTGTTTTCTCATCTTGCAATAAGAACGGGGCAATTAATTGTACAAGACCGTTATCATAAAAGTTTCGAATAAACGTCCCTTCACCACGTCTCGTTTC
Source organism: Bacillus sp. PK3-067 (assembly GCF_056738645.1). Classification (NCBI taxonomy): domain Bacteria; kingdom Bacillati; phylum Bacillota; class Bacilli; order Caryophanales; family Bacillaceae; genus Bacillus; species Bacillus sp. PK3-067. The sequence continues at coordinate 4,584,673 of NZ_CP096490.1, forward strand.
AATCAATCCTACCAGTTCTAAAGCACGCAATGCTTCTCTTACAGAGGAACGTCCTACGTTTAAGCGTGAACTTAACTCACGCTCAGACGGCAAACGATCCCCCGCCACCAAACCATCCTCTTCCATAATGGAACGGATTTTTTTTACAATTTCGAGATATACTTTTGTATTTGATGATGTCAATGGAAATTCCTCGCTTATTCTTTACCAATCAGCGCTAATTGTTTTGTTTTTTCAGCGATCTCATTTGGATCTACTTGACGGCGAGCTACTCCTGTCTCCATTGCTGCTTTTGCAACGTAAGCCGCTACTTGAGGCGCTACACGCGCGTCAAATGGTGCCGGAATGATATAGTCTGCATTTAACTCATCTTCTGCTACAAGCTCAGCAATAGCCTGTACAGCTGCCATCTTCATTTCTTCGTTAATTTGTGTCGCATGTACGTCAAGTGCACCGCGGAAAATACCAGGGAACGCCAGTACATTATTTACTTGGTTCGGGAAGTCAGAACGACCTGTTCCAACAACAGCTGCGCCCGCTGCTTTTGCCAATTCTGGCATAATTTCTGGAACTGGATTCGCCATTGCAAAAATAATCGCATCGTCATTCATTGTACGAACCATCTCTTCTGTTAATGCACCTTCTGCAGATACACCAATGAATACGTCCGCACCTTGTACAACATCAGCTAAAGAACCTTCTATACGATTCTTATTTGTATATTTTGCAACTTCATCCTTCACCGGATTCATACCTGTAGGACGACCATCATAGATTGCGCCTTTACGGTCACACATAATAATGTCGCGTACACCATAGCGATATAAAAGTTTAATAATTGCAATACCTGCTGCACCTGCGCCATTTGCGACAACTTTAATGTCAGACATTTTCTTTCCAACTAATTTCAGTGCATTTACAAGACCTGCTACTGTTACAATAGCTGTTCCGTGTTGATCATCATGGAAGATAGGAATATTTGTTTCTTTTTTCAAACGCTCTTCAATAATGAAGCAGTTTGGTGCTGCGATATCTTCTAAGTTAACGCCGCCAAAAGTTGGCTCCATTAATTTTACAGTTTCAACAATTTTATCTACATCGTTTGTATTTAAGGCAATTGGGAATGCATCTACACCAGCAAAGCTCTTGAATAATACAGCTTTACCTTCCATTACTGGAAGAGATGCTTCAGGTCCAATGTTACCAAGACCAAGTACAGCTGTTCCATCTGTCACAACTGCTACCATATTTCCCTTCATCGTATATTCATATACCTTACTTTTATCGTCATAAATTTCTTTACAAGGTTCTGCAACCCCTGGAGAATATGCAAGACTTAAATCTTTTGCATTTTCTACTTTTACTTTTGATACAGTTTCTAATTTTCCTTGATGCACTTTATGCATGTGAAGTGCTTCTTCACGAAGTGTTGACAAACTATCCACTCTCCTCAAATTATTCTTGCTGATATCAATTTCTCCAAGTGGTCTGACCACGAACACTACTACTATAATAATCGAAGTGTAGGGAAATTGTCCATTATATTTTCACAACTACATTTTCTTCCCCGACAATTTCACGAAGTGCTCCTAAACATTCTTCACTTGGATGAATCGATAAACTCCGAGATAATTGTACCATTTTATGTTCCTTTTCATAATAAATTAGTACTTTCGCAAAACCTGAATAGTCGAACAATATTTTCGTAACCTGATTTAAAAGCTTTTTCTCATACTGAGACGGCAATTTCACGTAAACAGATGCGTCTTTCTTTTCTTCATAAACATCCATTTCCTCTAGCGGATATAGTCCATTTACAATCCATTGCAGCTTATGATTTCTTAGCTCAATCGTACCGTCAACTAAAACAATTGCTCCTTCTTGCAACTTATCCGAGAAATGTATATACGTTTCCGGGAAGAGGACCGCTTCCATTTCATCATTTTGATCACAGAATGTAATAAATGCCATCTTTTGAAACTTTTTCGTACGAATCACTCTCACACTTGTTATATACACAATAGCTCTTTGTACTTTTTTCTTGTGTCGCATCGCCTGAGCGAGAGATGGAATTTCTAATTCTTTTGCTAACTTCACATATTGCGCTGTCGGATAACTTGATAAATAAAAGCCAAGCGCTTCCTTCTCTTTATTTAGTTGTTCAATAAAAGATAACTCTTCTCCTTGTACATATTTTGATTTTGGAACAGCATCTCCTAAATCACGTGCGAGATTCGCGTACTCTAACGCCCCTTTAATACTTTTCCATAAATTCGTTCTCGAAACACCAAAATCGTCAAAACATCCCGACCAGACGAAAGCTTCTAAATTACGCTCCGTTACGAACTTTGACGGCATACGAAGACAAAATTCAAATAAATCTTCGAACATTTTTTCCTCTCGTTCTTCTAATAATGCCGTCACTGTAGCCATTCCAATATTTCGGATCGAAAGTAAACTGTAACGTATCGCATTCCCTTCTATTTGGAAGTTGTAGCCACTCCTCTGAAGAGACGGTGGCAAAACGTGAAAACCTTTCCGCTTCGTTTCTCGTATATACTGTACAATCTTATCTTCATTTCCAATTGCGCTTGATAATAATGCCGTCATAAATTCCAGCGTATAATTCGCTTTCAAATAGGCAAGCTGATATCCGATCATACTGTAAGCTACAGCGTGACTTCGGTTAAAACCGTAATTCGCAAATCTTACAATTAAATCATAAATTTTCTCTGCGGATGTCTCATCATAACCATTTCGCAAACATCCTTGGACGAAATGCTTACGTTCCTGATCTAAAATATCACGATTTTTTTTACTCACCGCACGGCGCAGTAAATCTGCTTCTCCGAGCGAAAAACCAGCTAACTTCGATGCAATTTGCATAATTTGTTCTTGGTATACAATGACGCCGTATGTTCTTTCTAAAATTGGCTTTAAATCCGGATGTAAATATTCAATTTTTCTTTTTCCATGTTTCGATTCAATAAAAGTCGGTATCTGTTCCATCGGTCCTGGTCTATATAACGAGTTAACAGCTACGATATCTTCAAACTCATTCGGTTTTAACCCGCGAAGTACATTTCGCATACCACCCGACTCAAGCTGAAATACACCTGTTGTATCCCCTCTCCCTAATAATTGGAACGTCTTTTCATCTTGAAGAGGTAAGTTTCTTATATCGATTTCTTTCCCTGTTTTGTTCGCGATAAATTTTATAATATTTTCAAGTAACGTTAAATTACGTAATCCTAAAAAGTCCATCTTAAGCAAACCAAGTTCTTCTAGCGCATCGGCTGGATATTGCGTAACATAAACATCGTTATGTCCTTCTTGAATTGCTACACTTCCTGTTAGCGGTTCTTGACTCATAATAACACCAGCCGCATGAATAGACGTATGACGTGGTAAACCTTCTACACGTTTTGCGATTTCAAATACACGCTCATGCAGAAGATTCCCTTGTATAAACTCACGAAGTGATTGTGATTCTTCATATGCATCTTTTAACGTTATACCAAGCTTTGATGGAATAAGTTTTGAAAATATATCAATATCTCGCGGCGGAAGCCCCATTACGCGGGCAATGTCTCTAATTGCCGCTTTTGCTGCAAGCGTACCAAACGTTACAATTTGCGCAACACGGAGCTGACCGTATTTATCTTTCACATAGCGAATCATCTCATCACGTCTTACGTCTGGAAAATCAATATCAATATCGGGAAGCGTCACACGTTCAGGATTTAAAAACCTTTCAAATAATAGATCGTATTCAATTGGATCAATATCTGTAATTTCTAATACGTATGAAACGAGTGAACCAGCTGCCGATCCACGACCTGGTCCTGTTAGAATATGATTTTCATGTGCATACTTCATAAAATCCCATACGATGAGGAAATAATCACTAAATCCCATACGAGAAATAACATTTAATTCATGATCCAAACGCTTTATATGCACTTCTTTCGGTTCACCATATCGTTTCCGCAAACCTTCTTCACAAACACGACGCAAGTATATATCACTCGTTTCATTAGACGGAACAGGAAACTTCGGAAGTTGATTTACATGGAACGGTATTTCTACTTGGCAACGCTCTGCAATTTTTATTGTATTTTGGATTGCTTCCGGCGCATGGGAAAATAGTGCTTCCATTTCATCCGATGACTTTAAATAATACTGATCTGTTTTCAGCCTCGGCCTATCTGGATCAGTCATTTTCGTTCCACTTTCAACAGATAGTAAACATTCGTGAACAAGCGCGTCACTTTGATTGATATAGCGCACATCGTTTGTTGCAACGACTGGAATATTAACCCTACTAATAAATTCAGGTAGTTTCTCTTGTAAAAGCAACTCATCTTGAATCGCATGATGCTGCAAACTCATATAAAAATGGCCAAACATATTTTGATACGTGCGAGCTACTTCTTCAGCCTGACTCTCATTGTCTTCTAGTAATAATTGCTCAATTTCGCCATCTTTACCTGGTGAAATTGCAATTAATCCTTTCGCATAATGCGCAAGCCACTTCTTAGGAATACCTTCTTTGGACTTTGTCATAATACTGCTAGAAATCTTTAATAAATTTTGGTAGCCTATTTCATTCTCAGCAAGTAATACAAGCGGATAAGACCTTTCTTCTTCTTCACTAAAAATAGAAGCGGTTAATCCAATAACGGGCTGTATACCATGTTTCTTACATGCTTTATAAAACGGAATAACGCCATACATAACATTTTCATCCGTAATAGCCAGCGATGAAAAACCGAGTTCTTTCGCCCTGACTACAAGCTCATCAATTTTACAAGCACTTTTTAATAAACTAAAAACGGTTTGACATTGTAAATGCACAAACTTCACTGTTGTACCCTCTCTTTACCTATTTGACTACTTTTATTATAGGTGATGAGGAAAGCGGAAATCAAAACATACTTCTTATACTTTGTCCATATATATGAAGAAGAAAGGGGAATGACGATGGATGTAAGAGAACATACTTTTTTCTCTCTGCTTATTATTAGTTATTTTATTGCCTTTGGGGTTATACTTGGCGGTTCATTAATTGGTGGATTTGGTGCGTTTCTTATCGGAAAACCAGCTCTAACTTACATTAATCAATTCGCCCAAAATTTAAGAATTTGGGCACTCGTTGCAGCAATCGGCGGAACATTCGATACCTTTTATAGCTTTGAAAGAAGTTTCTTTGGCGGAGATATGAAAGATATCGTAAAGCAAATTCTCCTTATTTTTTTCGCAACTGGTGGTATGCAAACAGGTCTCATTATTATTAAATGGCTAACGCAGGAACATGTATGAGAGTACCAAGTGCCAATACAGCAAAAAGATGGTACTTAGTATTAGCTGGGGCTGCTGTTGGAGGCGTGTTGAGCTGGTTTATTTTTTTGTACATATACGGTGTTTTTCAAGAAGAACAAGCTAGTAAAATAGCAGAACAAAGAGAAATTATAGAAAAACAAGAAGCAAAGCTCCACGTCCTTCTCGAAGATCAAGAAAAATTGAACACTGAAAATAAACGGCTCTTAACCATTCAAGAGATTAAAATAAAACTTATCAATCGAGAAAAATACGATTTAGACAATCTCACACTCGAAAATATGACTACATCTATCCATAATGACCTCCAACATCTTTTAACGAAAAACATTCAAAGTATCGCAAAAAATAAAGACCTACTTAAAAAGGTAATCGAAAATAAAACGTACAAACATTACGATCGGCTATACCGTTTTAAAGTCGATACAATATCTTTTGATACAGTGCTTGAAATTAGCATTACTATAGAGAAAGAAAAATAAAGAAGGAGGGCTTTAGCGCCGCTCCTTCTTTTCGTTCTAACATATAGTCTCTTATTTACAAATCTCACGTAAATCAGCAAAAAGACGATCCGCTTCTTCCCAAGAAGATGCCTTCGCACCAGAAGCCATCGGATGCCCCCCGCCGTTATATTGCATTGCTAATTTGTTTATAACTGGTCCTTTTGAACGAAGACGAACACGAATTACGTCGTCTTCCTCTAAAAATAGAACCCACGCCTTTAATCCATCAATATTGCCAAGCGCTCCAACAACACCAGATGCTTCAGAAGGAAGTACATCAAACTCTTCTAATACTTCTTTCGTTAATTTAATGTAAGCTGCTCCTTCTTCTACCATCGTAAAGTTTTGTAAAATATAACCGTTTAAACGAGCAATTTTTTCTTTTGTCTTATACATCTCATTGTATAAATCTGTGAATTTCACACCCATGTCAACAAGCTCACTTACGTAACGAAGTGTTTTTGCTGTCGTATTCGGGAATAAGAAACGACCTGTATCTCCAACAATTCCTGCTAAAATAAGGCGGGCTGCTTCTTTTGTTATTTTTAATCCTTTATCTTTTCCATAGTTATAAAACTCATAAATCATTTCACTTGTAGAACTCGCTGTCGTATCTACCCACGTAATATCTCCATACGGATCTTCATTTGGATGATGATCAATTTTAATTAACATCTTCCCTTTTGTATAGCGTTGATCGTCAACACGTTCTTGATTCGCAGTATCACAAACAATAACAAGCGCATTTTCGTATACACTATCTTCAATATCATCCATTACTCGTAAGTATGCTAGTGACGGCTCATTATACCCAACCGTATAAATATTTTTCTCTGGAAACGATTCTTGTAGAATTGTACCAAGACCACCCTGTGAACCTAACGCATCTGGATCCGGACGCACGTGGCGATGAATAATAATTGTATCAAACTCTTTAATTGCTCCTAAAATTTGCTCATGCATATGTATAATCTCCTTTTTAATCAACTTCTTCACTTTATCCTCCATTATAACGGAAAGTATTTCATACATGCGAACAATTGCTTTATAATAAAAGTTAGAAAGTTTAGATATTTCTTTTTCTTTTCTATTATTTTTCACAAAGCGATGGGAGTGTTCATTATGCCAGTATTAGTCTTCTGTATTATCGTCTCATTTATGTTGTACCTCTTTTACAAAACAAAATACTTTCGTACAAACCGCCCAATGGAGAAAGGTTGGCTCTCAGGAAAATCCGCAATGGCACTCGGTTCATTCGTTTTATTTTTCGGGATAAACCAATTCTTTTTAGAACTTTCAACCGCTCGTATTATCGTTGGTGTTTTATTCGTTCTATTTGGTAGTGCAAGTGTATTTAACGGGTTTCGCCAATACAAACATTTCTTGCCATTAGCAGTTAAAGAAGCTGAAGTCTATGAAGCAACGTAAAAAAGCATCAATATTGTGATGCTTTTTTACGTCCCTTAACTTTCAAAATCATATACGCAAGAAACGCAGATGGTATATTAAATGGGTTCCCTTGTACGTGAAAATGTAATTGTTCTTCTCCAAAAGACATTTTTTCATATAGCTCTCGCTGAGATAATCCTGTCTTTTCCTTTTTTTCATGTAAACCTTGTAAATATAAATATTGAATCGGTATCATTACAAGAAAGTAAAATAGTGCGATACTACCAAAAAAGAGTACGGCTGACGACATAATGCATACCACCTCTCGCGATTCCATTTTCTTACAATATAATCATAACACAATATACAACTGAATTGAATTATTATTCCGTCTTTTCTCACATTACTTTTCCACTCCATCCCATACATATTTCACTAAAACTCCCATCTAAAATCATGCCTTTCAAATTTAAAACAACAAAAAAAGATGGAACAAATCAAAACGATTTGTTCCATCTTTTTATTTATCGATTAACTGAACCATAAGTAATGCTTTTCCAACAACATTACCTTCATGATGCACCTCTACATCGACCTTACCAAATTTACGTCCAATTTCTAATACTTTCGGATGAACAGATACAACATTATCAATTTGAACCGGCTTTACGAAATAAATCGTTAAGTTTTCAACAATTAAATCACTTTTCTTTTGCGCACGAATGACGCGATTTGTCGCTTCTGTCACAATTGTTGCAAATACACCGTACGATAACGTCCCGATTGAGTTCGTCATTTGCGGCGTCACCGAAAATTGATATAGATGCTCATTCTTCGCTTCTTTTGGTGTCATAAATTGATTCGTTACAATATCATCAATGGTTTCTCCAACTTGTGGCTGACGTTGAATCATTTGCAGTGCCTGAAGTACATCTTGACGGCTAATAATACCTTGCAGTTTGTTTCCTTCCTCAACGACAGGAAGTAATTCAATTCCTTCCCACACCATCATACGTGCCGCAGCTGCGACAGACATTTTACCGTTCACTGTAATTGGGTGTTTTGTCATTACTTTATCAATTGGTGTTTCTTTCGCTACTCCGATCATATCTTTTGAAGTTACGATTCCTAGTACTTTGTTACTTTCATCGACAATTGGATATCTTCCGTGCATTGTCTCTTCGTTATATGCATGCCATTGCTGTACTGTATCACTCGGCTTTAAATATAACGTTTCTTCAATTGGCGTTAAAATATCTTCAACGAGTACAATTTCTTTCTTAATAAGTTGGTCATAAATTGCACGATTAATTAACGTTGCGACCGTAAATGTATCGTAGCTACTTGAAATGATCGGCAGCTTTAATTCGTCTGCTAATTTCTTCACATGATCTTCCGTATCAAATCCGCCCGTAATTAATACAGCGGCTCCAGTTTCTAGCGCTAATTCATGTGCATTGGTACGGTTACCAATAATGAGTAAATTCCCAGCTTCTGTATAGCGCATCATCGCTTCTAATTTCATAGCTCCGATTACGAATTTATTTAATGTTTTATGTAGTCCTTCTCTGCCTCCAAGTACTTGACCGTCGACAATGTTAACGACTTCTGCATATGTCAGTTTTTCGATATTCTCTTTCTTCTTTTGTTCAATTCGAATTGTTCCGACACGTTCAATTGTACTAACATATCCTTTATTTTCTGCATCTTTAATTGCACGGTAAGCGGTCCCTTCACTTACACTCAAATCTTTCGCAATTTGTCTTACAGAAATTTTATGGCCTACTGGCAGGCTATTAATATGTTCTAAAATTTGGTTATGCTTGGTAGCCAAATGGTTTCACCATACTTTCTTTTCCCTAAATTCTTCATGTGTTGTACTTTTAGTATACTATATTTTCAAAACTGTTACACTCTCTCTTTGCATACCTGTACTATTTTTTTTATAACAAAATGACGCTTACATTCCACCAGTCATTCTATTACAACAATGTAATGCTATTGTCATCTCATTCGATAGTTCGCCCACTTAATTGCCTATACAATTAAGACAAGAAATAAAACAAAGGAGCGAACACATGATGAAAAAACTTTTAGAGGTTGTAGGTGCTGTATTTTTAGCTTTCGTAGATGGGAAAAAAGTTGCAATGGAATTGAATGAAACACCTGAACAACCACGTACCAAAAGAGAAGAATCACCAAAACAAATACAAGCATTAAAAGCTGTCCTACACACGTAAAAAACCCTTCACTTTTCTTTTCAAATGAAGGGTTTCTTTTCTATAGTGTAATACTTTCTCCAGCTTCTAATACTTTCCCTGTACAATTTTGTAGCTTTTCTACAAATTGATATGGATCTTGTTCAATAACTGGGAACGTATTGTAATGCATCGGTACAACAGTTTTCGCATTAATCCATTTTGCCGCTAGTACAGCATCTTCTGGCCCCATTGTGAAATTATCACCAATTGGTAAAAATGCTAGATCAACTTTATTTAATTCCCCAATTAACTTCATATCAGAGAATAGTGCAGTATCTCCTGCGTGGTATACAGTTTTCTCTTCTGCTGTAAATAAAATACCTGCTGGCATACCTGTATATGTAATCGTCTTATTTTCTTCATCAATATAACTAGAGCCGTGGAATGCTTGTGTAAACTTCACTTTTCCGAAGTCAAATTCATGTGAACCACCAATATGCATCGGGTGTGTATTTACACCTTGCCAACTTAAAAATGTTGCTAGTTCAAATGGCGCTACAACAACTGCATTATTTTTCTTCGCAAGTTCTACTGTATCTCCAACATGATCACCGTGTCCATGCGATAAAAGAATTGCATCCACTTTTACATCTTCAGTTTTTAAATCTGTTTTCGGATTACCTGTTAAAAACGGGTCAATTAAAATAACTTTTCCATTCGCCTCAATTTTCACAACTGAATGTCCATGATAAGATACTTTCATTATTACATTCCTCCCCTGTTCACATTCTCACTTTGTATTCTACATGATTTTTCAATTCCCTGTCTTTTCTAACATCTATTTACTTGTCATAACGCTTTCTTCCGAGTTAAAGTTATATTTGTAATTAAATATCTCGGGGGTGCCAATCGATGAATGCTAGATTAGAAAATTTAATGCAATGGCTAAAAGAAAAAAACGTAGAAGCTGCGTTCTTAACTTCTACACCAAACGTCTTCTACATGACAAACTTCCACTGTGAACCACACGAAAGATTACTTGGTATGTTTGTATTCCAAGAAAAAGAACCTATTTTAATTTGCCCTAAAATGGAAGAAGGTCAAGCACGTAACGCTGGCTGGGCACATGAAATTATCGGATTTACTGATACTGACAGACCATGGGATATGATTGCAAAAGCAATTAAAGACCGCGGCATCAATGCAAATGCAGTTGCAATTGAAAAAGAACATTTAAACGTAGAGCGCTACGAAGAATTAACGAAATTATTCCCAAATGCAGCTTTCAAATCAGCTGAGGAGAAAGTTCGCGAACTTCGTTTAATTAAAGATGAAAAAGAACTTTCTATTTTACGCGAAGCAGCTAAAATGGCGGACTATGCTGTTGAAGTTGGTGTAAATGCAATTAAAGAAGATCGTAGTGAACTAGAAGTATTAGCAATTATTGAACACGAATTAAAAACAAAAGGCATACATAAAATGTCATTTGATACGATGGTATTAGCAGGTGCGAACTCAGCTCTTCCACACGGTATTCCTGGCGCAAACAAAATGAAACGCGGTGATTTCGTACTATTTGATTTAGGCGTAATCATTGACGGTTATTGCTCTGATATTACACGTACAGTGGCATTCGGCGAGATTTCTGAAGAACAAACTCGTATTTACAACACTGTACTTGCTGGACAACTACAAGCAGTTGAAGCATGTAAACCAGGTGTTACACTTGGCGCAATCGACAACGCTGCTCGTTCTGTTATCGCAGATGCAGGTTACGGAGACTTCTTCCCACACCGACTTGGTCACGGACTTGGAATTAGCGTACACGAATATCCAGATGTAAAAGCTGGTAACGAGTCTCCATTAAAAGAAGGTATGGTCTTCACAATCGAACCTGGTATTTACGTACCAAACGTAGGTGGCGTTCGTATTGAAGATGATATTTACATCACAAAAGACGGATCAGAAATTTTAACGAAATTCCCGAAAGAGTTACAATTTGTAAAATAATAGAAAAAGGCAGCGGGAGTGCTGCCTTTTTCTATTTCCCTACTATTTCAAATTTCTCTACAATCATTTTTGCTGGATAACTTTCAAGTATTTGAGAAAACCATACTTTTATTTTATCCCCTGTTTTTAACTGTTTATATGCGTCTTTGTCCTTAAAGCTCAAGACTATATGTGCTGGATGCTCTTTATTCATTTGTTGTTCTATATAATGTTGCAACTCTACTTTTGTTTCAACCGTTTTATCATCGGCAAAAAACATCGTGTCATTTCTTAATATGATATACCCTTCTTTAGGTACTTCTTTTACCGTTACTTGCTCTACTTGTTTTGTATCACACGCTGATAATACGACTAGAAATACACTTAAAAACATAACAATTTTCATATGCCTATTCATTTTTAACTCCTTACTCTAGGCTATTTCAAATTTAACACCATCTTCTCCTCATACTTATCATCCCATTTAATCACAACTTCTATAGGTTCATCTTTAGAGACAGGCGCGCAACTTACACAAGAAGACTTCATTTCAACCTTTGCTCCTCTATGAACTTCTGACGTTTGTGTCATTGTACTAAAGGCTCCATTAATAGCAATCTCTAAGTTTTTAAATTCTGTCTTTCCATCCCCGCCCTTATATTGAAACGTAAACATTCCATCTTCACTGTCATCCTTAATATGCCCTTTATATTGTCCAGTCCAACTTTTGCTCTCGCTAGAAAAAGTAAAATACCAAATCGAGCAGCTTCCTAAAAAGAAAATACTAATGAAAAAGAATAACGCTCTCTTCATCATGCCCCTCCATTCAAATGCACTTATTTATTGTCTATTTCTTCCTTCTATTATACTATTAAAATACAGAATTTTCTAAAATATGGGGTTTATATGTTACAACAACAGTTAGAAGAAATTCGTAATAATAATTACATACTGGATAACACACTTAACATTGATTCTTTAAGTTCCAATATGCTTGAGCAAATTGGCGATACTGATAGCTATTTAAGGGACAAACTCATCTACTCTACTTTTTTTCATCTCATCAAGAAGGAATATCTTTCACACACACAATTACAGAAACTATTATTAGAAAGCATCGGTGAAAAATATTTATTGTATAAGATTCATTCAGATGATGAAGATGCGGTATTTACCCGAGCATTTACAACATTATTAATCGCCCTCATTATTGATGCTGATACAAATCATAATTTCTTATCACAGACTGATATTTCAAATGTAAAAGATCAACTAATTCTATATATGAACAACGAACATGATTTCCGGGGATATGTGCAAAAACACGGCTGGGCACATAGTATCGCTCATGCTTCTGATACATTTGAGGCGCTTGTGAATAGTCCTAAACTGGAAACTTTATATTACGAAGAAATATTACAAACTTTATTAAACAAAGTTTGTGTTCATTCCATCTATTACAAATATGAAGAAGATGAACGTATCGTTTATCCGATTGTCGCAATGCTACAAAATGGCTTAAAGGAAGAAGCACTCATATTAGCCCTTCGTGATTTAGTAGCTCAATTACCCGTTCAAAAACAAACATTACATATTGAATCATACGAGTTTCTATACGGAAATATAAAATCTTTCTTACGCAGCTTATTTTTCAGACTGCGCAAGCTTTCTATATGCGAAGAAACAGAATGCGAAATTGAAAAATTGCTACAAGAACTTCCAAAATATTATTAAAAAAAGAAGGCCACTCAAAAAGTGCCTTCTTCTATTTCACTAATATTTAATTGAAATTTCACGATCCAAACTGAGAAAAGGTGGACAAGAAGCGCAAACGCCATACATGCTCCGCTTAAAAAAGTTAGTATAGGATGCGAATACACGTGCCCCAATCCATAGGATACCGCCACGAAAAACATTGTTATGTAAATATAAATTGCTCCATGTATTTGCCTCATATAAACCTCCTTTTCCCATATTATAACATAAATTTTCTGATTATTCACATTAATTGCTTGTAATCAATATTTCTCAACTGTTACACCTCTTACAGCAGCCTTAATATATGGTGCTCCTTGTAAACTTTGTAAATCCTCTGTTTTGCCTGTTACGACTACACCGTATATTGGTAGGTCTTTTGGTTTGGTGTTTTTTATTTCTTTATAGTTTGTCCTAAAAGATTCTTAATATCCCTTTTATTTTTACTTAAAGATATCCAAATACAGCTGTTCTACATTTTTATCATAATAAAAAGCACATCTATTTTGATGCGCCCTTCACATATATTTTATTAACATATAAATCACTTTTTTGAAACAAAAACTCTCACTCATCTCTCTCCATACTATCGTTATGACTTAGTTTCCATAATAATTGAACGAGGATAAAACCCCAGCTTTTCATAAAACGATACAGCTTCATTTCCGTACACTACTGTTAATTCAATTTCATCTATCTTCTTCGCTTTAAACCATTCCACTGCACTATTCATTAATTTCAAACCAAATCCGTTTCTTCGGTATCTTTCATCAACGAATAAAACTTCAATCTTTCCGTTTACACTTTTGCTATACGCTATACAACATCCTAATATATTATCTGTTTCCGCCTCAACTAATAATTCAATTCTATACTCTCCATACTTTGAATTTTGTTTATAAATTTCAATACGTTCCTCAAATGTCATTCTTGGATAGTCACCAGAAAAATGCCTTGATGTATTATTATGATATTCATGCAATTTATTTAAAGGTTCTCTTATTACTTCTATTTCATCGAGAGTGATATATTTATTACTAATTCTCATCCTACAGCATCTCCAATAATATATATTCCAACCAAAAAGATGACCATTTTACGGTTATAAAATACCAATCTATTATTTCATCGCGTCCTTCACAACATCTTGAATCATAACGACTTCTGTTTTCATATCAACAGAGGGTGCTTCTTCATCAATACACTCATACCAAAATTCCAAGTGCTTTTTATCAATTTCATAATGAGAATTTTCGACAAGAGCCCCACCTTCTCCTTGCACAGAATACCAATATAAGTACTCTTCTCCATCTCTTATTTGCCGGAAAATTGTCTCAACGTACATCTTTTCGTCGTTTAATGTCAAAAGTACTTCTTTCATATTGTCATTCAGAAGCTGCATCCATTCATTTACTCGATGACTCTTACCAGGCTTAACTTTAAATCTCGTTAATTCTACATTCATTTTTCTTCCCCCGTTTTCTTACGTACAAACAAACTGTATTCTATTGGATGATAAAAACTTAATTTACTAGCTAATTTTCGCGAAGGAATATTGTCTACATAACAATCCCAGCTCGGTATAATATCATTTTGCATGCAATGTTCAATGAACCGTGTTGCAACAGCTTGAGCTAATCCTTTCCCTTGATGCGCTTCATGTGTTGCAATATCTATTTCAGCATAACCATTCCCGCTAAATATCGAGACACATTCAGCTACAATTATCCCATCTTGTTCTATACAAAATCCAAAACCACTATTCAAAAACGTTTCTTTTGATCCCCAATATTCTTTGTAGTACTCCTCTTTAAATTCACTGCTTCGCTCTATATCTCTTCTATCAATACGCTTCACTTCATATGTATTTTTGTTAAAATCTCGTTTTCTCTCCTCAAAGGTTACTCTTTGAAATTTCATTCGCGGGATGTTCCGAAGTGTATTACTAAAACGCTCTTCTAACATCATTTCCCAATCTTCACTTGAAGTAAAGAGTGTAAATCTCTTCTCTGTTTTCTCAATAGCTGTTTTTAAATATGAAAATAACTCTTCGTTATAATTTTGATCATCAGTATCACCAAATAAATAATAGATACCGTTAGCTGTAATAATTAATCCTGCTGTTAATTTCTCGTTTGCAAAAACCTCACCATCTATCACTTGATCACATACCGCATAAGCAAACGTCGTCGTTTTTGTATGACTTTCTAAAATCGGAAGGATTTTTCTATACTCGGCTACGGATAATTTTTTCATAATTGCTCCACTTTAATCGTATCCGCCTCTATATGTTCAAAACAAAGATTTACAGTTCTCTTTAATGCTCTCGTTCTATGAATCTTACATGCTGGAATTAAGATTGAATCATTTGGCTTTAAAACCGCTGTTTCTCCATCTTCAAAATCAATAAGTAATTCTCCCTCTAACACAATAAATAATTCATCCGAATTAGAATGATAGTGCCAATCATATTCACCAGTAAATACAGCGATTCGTAAGCAATGACTGTTTATATTTGAAACGACGAAGTTTTTATGTTGATCTTTAATATCCTTTGTTAATTCTATTAAGTTCACAGTCTCCATCTTTCGTCCCATCCTTTCATTAGTCGTTCTTCTAAAAAACTAACTTAATCTCCACCACCTCCGCAATCTCCTCCACCATCACTTGAGCTACTACAGTCATTGCTACTGTAGTCACCGAATCCACTTGATGAGCTTGAAGCGTATGAAGATTTTTTGCTTCTTTTTCTATCTTTTTTACTTTCATGACTAGGCCATACTGTAGCAAAGAGTATAACGAATAAGGCTAATTCTATTACAACAAGTATAAATTCTAGAATGCTCTCAATAATATTGGGAGTTATCCCAAAACTGTAAAACACTCCAAATGAATACATACACAAAATTACATACAGAGCCATACAAATATACCGAAATGTTTTCTCTATCGTAATGACTACTTTTTGTGAAAAAGGTATGTTCTGTTCCTTTTTGTTCTTTATATACCTTTGTCTCTTTGCCTGTTTTTTCTTCCTCTTTTTGCTCCCCATCGAATCCCCTCTTTTTATTATATAATTCTAAATTATCATAATAAAAATCGATTTACACCAATAAATAACAATTATTCACATGTTATTTCTCCATATAAAAAAGACCCTCCTCACGAAAAGGAAGGTCTCAAATGTATTTCTATTATGATAAAGCAGGAGCTTTTTCAAGAAGCTCTTTTGCATCAGCGTATTGTAAGCCGTGAGCTTCCGCAACTGCTTCGAATGTTACATAACCATCTAATGTGTTAATACCTTTTAATAATGCAGTGTTGCCTAAGCAAGCTTCTTTGTAGCCCTTGTTAGCAATTTGTACTGCATATGGTACTGTTACGTTTGTTAACGCAAGAGTTGACGTACGTGGAACTGCACCTGGCATATTAGCAACTGCATAATGAACAACGCCATGTTTTTCGTAAGTTGGGTTGTCATGAGTTGTAATACGATCAGTTGTTTCAAAAATACCACCTTGGTCAATCGCGATATCTACAACGACAGAACCTGGTTCCATTGATTGAATCATTTCTTCAGTTACAAGTTTTGGCGCTTTTGCACCCGGAATTAATACTGCTCCAATAACAAGGTCAGATTCTTTAACAGCTTCTGCAATGTTGTATGGATTAGACATTAATGTTTTTACTTGGTTACCGAAAATATCATCTAATTGACGAAGACGTTCTGCACTTAAGTCAATGATTGTTACATCTGCACCTAAACCTACTGCAATCTTAGCTGCGTTTGTACCAGCTTGACCACCGCCGATGATTGTTACTTTGCCGCGTTTTACCCCTGGAACGCCTGCAAGTAAAATACCTTTACCGCCTTTGTTTTTCTCAAGGAATTGTGCACCGATTTGTGCAGACATACGACCAGCCACTTCACTCATAGGTGCAAGTAATGGTAAAGAACGATTGTCTAATTGTACTGTTTCGTATGCGATTGATGCAACTTTGTTATCGATTAATGCTTTCGTTAATTCTGGTTCTGGAGCTAAGTGTAAGTATGTGAATAAGATTAAGCCTTCACGGAAATAGCCGTATTCACTTGCTACTGGCTCTTTTACCTTCATAACCATATCTTGATTCCATGCTTCTTCAGCAGTTTCTACAAGTTTCGCACCAGCTTGTACGTATTCTTCATCTGTAAAGCCAGATCCTAAACCTGCTCCTTTTTGAACAAAAACTTCGTGACCATTTTGTACTAAATGTACTGCTCCCGCTGGCGTCATTGCCACACGGTTTTCATTGTTTTTAATTTCTGTTGGAATACCGATACGCATGATTAGTTCCCCCTTGAGTTATGAAATGACCCCTGAATCATTTTTTAAAGCGCTTTCTACGCTCTTATATTTTAACATAATATCTCAATATTTGACAAAAAAATAACACGAGTTTTCCGATAGATTTAATTTTATATTAAAGGACAGTATTATCCGCACCTCTCAGCACAATGGATAAACTGTCCAATTATTCGAAACTTCATCTTATTTTATTCTATCGATGTCTATGAATAACATCCACTGCACCAGTCACTTCAATAATTGTACCGGTAATCATATCGGAATCGTCCTCACATAAAAACGAAATGGTTCTTGCAATATCTTCACCTGTTCCAGATCTACCAATCGGTGTGTTATGCTCTTTCAGCTGACGTGCTTCTTGAATAGTTGCCTCTTTCATATCGCCAATAATATCACCAGGACATACCATGTTCGCAGTGATACCATACTCCGCTTCTTCATAAGCAACTGTTTTCGTTAATGAAACAAGTCCTACTTTCGCTGCGGCAAAAGCTGAACGATAAATCCATCCCGGTGCACTATCCGCCCCTTGAAATCCGTAATTAATAATACGGCCAAAGTTCTGTTTTCTCATGACCGGAACGACAAGTTTTAATAAATGAAATACCGCTGTTAAATTTCCCTGAATCATTTCATTCCATTCATCTTCTTCATAATCAACTAACTTTTTTCGTTCAAATACATATGGACCAGCATTATTAATTAAAAAGTCAATTTTGCCAAAACGGCTCATCGCTTCTTCTACTATTTTATGTAAATCTTCCTTTTTCGTGACATCCGCTTGCACGAATTGTAGACGCTCTTCCACATCTTTATATGTTTCTTTCATCGTTTCCATAGCCGTGATATCGCTATGGTACGTTACTGTTACTGAATAGCCTTTAGCCAATAACTTTTCTGTTACTTGCTTTCCTAAACCTTTCGTACCGGCTGTAATGAGCGCATGTCTCACAAAACTGCCCCCTTTTAAATTGCTATACTTCATATGTAACAAGTTCTCGCTCCAATTACAACTAAAATGAATTGAAACAGAGTTTTCAAAATTCTGTAACGTTTCTGGCAAGCACGTTACCAAAATTTGTTTTATAATTAAGTTGTAAACAGTTATAAAACAGATTGGGAGGAATTTACTATGAATAATACATATACAAATATTTTAATCGCGGTGGATGGTTCTAAAGAAGCAGAAAAAGCCTTTAAAAAAGCAATTCAAGTCGCAAAGCGCAACAATGCAACATTAACAATTGCTCATATCGTTGATGTAAAAGCATACTCAGCAGTAGAAGCTTATAGCCGTGCAATTGCGGAACGTGCAAATCTATTTGCAGAAGACCTATTAGAAGACTACAAAAAAACTGCGCTTGAAGCTGGTCTTGAAAAAATTGAAACTGTATTAGAATTCGGTAATCCTAAATCAAAAATTTCAAAAGAAATCGCTCCAAACCATAAAGTAGATTTAATTATGTGTGGTGCGACTGGTTTAAATGCTGTTGAGCGTTTCCTAATTGGTAGCGTCTCTGAACATATTATTCGCTATGCGAAATGCGATGTCCTTGTTGTTCGTGGTGATGAAGAGCAAGGTGAGCTTTAATTTATAGATAAAACACCAAGTCCACATAGGCTTGGTGTTTTTCATTTTATAAACTTCACTATAAACAAAAGACATGCTACGACAACAACGGTAATTGCCAACACATAAGGCGGAAGAAACTTCAAAGACCATAATGCCATCATAATCGTCGCAACCGTTAAGTACGTTCGCCTTGCACCTTCTGTCATTTTTTTACGAAATAAGAAAACATACAAATAACCAATTGGCGGCGTAATAAAGCAAAGAACGTATATGATTTTTGATTTTAAATACCACTTTTGTTCTCCAAGTTTCTTTATATCCCCTTCTATTCTCTTATGCTCTTGTTCTTTCTCTTCTTCTACAAGCGGATTTTCCTCTTCTCCTCGCTTTTCTTTCATATAAGGAAGAAAGTGCATAAAAAAATAGTATGCGAATACGAATGCTCCAAATCCAATATTTACTCTTTCTAATGGAATATGTTCACTAAAAAAAGCAGCAGTAAGCACTAAAGACAAACAGTATGTCATCATCCAAAAGGAACGTTTTCTCTTTTTCCGTTCCATTTCTTTTTTGCCTTGTATATCTTTTCTTTTCGAAAGCCATATAGAAATAAAGCAATCTACTACAAATAGAGCAAAAATAAATATCGCAACGTGTACTGTTTCTAAATCCTCAAATGAAAAGATATTTGGGAATGCAACATGTAATACAATGAATGTGTACAAAATTAGCCCTATAAAATAAATACGTCTCATTTTCCATCCCTTTCTTATTTCCTAACATTACGTTAACATACATTTTTTAGAAATAGACGGACAAAATATATATGTGTAAAAAAGGAGGATGCTATATGGATGATTCTGAACGCATTATTTTAGATGTGAACGGCAAAGAAATTGAAATGCTAGATACGATTCGCACTCATTTTAAAGAGAAGCACGGCGTTGAACTAAGTAATGGTGCATTACTTCGTGATTTGATGGATATTGAGTATATTCGAATTACGGAAGATCGACATAAGTATGATTAAAAGAAAACGACTGCAGGCGAATGCCATCAGTCGTTTTCTTTCTTTATTTAAGCTCTTGATGTTTCCCGCCCATACCACCAGACTCATTGCTATCTTGGTGTACAGTTAGTTTATTTGTTTTCGCATCTTTTAAAACTCTATATGTATATGATTCATTTGGTTCATCTTTAAACTGTACATTCATACCATAAGAATCCATTTTGCTATAAAAGGCCGGTTTTATATATAAAATATCACTTTCTTTATATCCTTTATCTTGTAAATGCCACATCGTTGCGATAACCGCTTCTTCTCGCTTTTCTTTTTCACCAACATACATATATTTGTCCAAAAGAAACACTTTAGCATTTGCAATTAAGCTAATTAACAGTACAATGATCAACACTATTTTTTTCATAGACTTCCCCTAAATTGTTATTTTTTACTACATTGTAACTTAAATGCTAGTAAAAAATAAAGTACGCCAGACTTTACTAGACTGGCGTACTTCCCAACTCAATTCTTAATAACTTCTTTCGTTAACCCCTTCGCCTTCTCCAAAGCGTTTTTGATTTGTTCAAACCCAGTCCCGCCAACACTGTTACGACGCTTTACAGCTGCATATGGTGACAGCACTTCATACAAATCTTCTTCAAATAAGGAGCTCATTTCTTTATATGTTTCAAGAGAGACATCTAATAAATAAATTCCTTTTTGTGTGCAATATAGCACTAACTTTCCAACAATTTCATGAGCTTGACGGAATGGTAGTCCTTTGTTCGCTAAATAGTCAGCAATTTCTGTTGCGTTGGAGAAATCTTGCGTCACAGCTTGCCCCATTTTTTCTTTGTTTACAGTCATCGTTTCAAGCATGCCCGCCATAATATGAAGGCATCCTTCTACTGTTTTAACTGTATCAAACATTCCTTCTTTATCTTCTTGTAAGTCTTTATTGTAAGCGAGCGGTAATCCTTTCATTACTGTGAGTAAACTGAATAAATTACCGTATACTCTGCCTGTTTTACCACGGATTAGTTCCGCCATATCCGGGTTTTTCTTTTGCGGCATAATGCTGCTTCCCGTTGCATATTGATCGCTCATTTCAATAAATTGAAACTCTTGGCTACTCCATAAAATAAGTTCTTCGCAAAAGCGTGATAAGTGCATCATAAGCATAGAGGAGTTACTTAGGAACTCCAGTATGAAATCACGATCGCTTACTGCATCTAAACTATTTTCATAGATTCCATTAAATCCAAGAAGCTCCGCACTATACTCTCGGTCAATGGGGAATGTCGTTCCAGCTAACGCTCCTGCTCCTAATGGCGAAATGTTAATACGTTTTAACGAATCTTCATAACGATTCACATCACGCTCTAACATCCAAAAGTAAGCGAGAATATGATGAGCAAATGAAATCGGCTGGGCACGCTGCAAGTGCGTATAGCCCGGCATAATGGTTTCAATATTATTTTCTGCTTGTTGAACAAGAACAGTTTGCAATTGCTTTGTAGCTTTTATAATATGTTCTACCTTTTCTTTTAAATACAAATGCATATCTGTCGCTACTTGATCATTACGACTTCGGCCAGTGTGAAGTTTTCCTCCTACTTCGCCAATTTGTTCAATTAACATTTTTTCGATGTTTAAATGAATATCTTCTGCTTCTACTGAAAATTGTAGCTTATTCTCTTTTGCTTCTTTCAATAAATATTGAAGACCTATCTTTATTTTCTCTGCTTCTTCTTGCGTAACGATGCCTTGCTTTGCTAGCATCGTTACGTGTGCCATACTCCCATTTATATCTTGATTTACTAATTGTTGATCGAAGGAGATGGATGCTCCGAACTCTTCAACCCATGCTTCCGCTTCTTCTGTAAAACGTCCGCCCCAAAGTTTGCTCACGCTTCCACCTTCTTTTGATTCACTTGGCTGTATACTTTCGTCGGTAAACCGAATAATGAAATGAATCCAACTGCTGCATCATGATTAAATTCGTCCTGAGCAGTATATGTTGCTAATTTTTCATCGTATAAAGAGTATTCAGATTTACGTCCTTCTACAATCGCATGACCTTTAAATAATTTCACACGCACTGTACCTGTTACATTCTTTTGCGTTTCTTGTAAAAATGCATGAAGCGCTTGTTTTAAAGGCGAGAACCATAAACCATTATAAATAAGTTCTGTTATTTTCTGTTCAATCACTGGTTTAAAATGTGCTACTTCTTTTACGTGTGTTAAATCTTCCAACTCTTTATGCGCAGTGATTAACGTCATTGCTGCTGGGCATTCGTATACTTCACGAGATTTAATACCGACAAGACGATTTTCTACGTGATCAATACGTCCAACGCCGTGTTTTCCAGCAAGCGCATTTAACGTTTTAATTAATTCTGCAAGTGAATATGCAGTGCCATTTAAAGTAGTCGGTACGCCTGCTTCAAATCCGATTTCTACAAACTCTGGTTTATTCGGTGTATCTTCTAATGCCAATGTCATCTCATATGCATCTTCTGGCGGCGCTGCCCATGGATCTTCTAAAATTCCACATTCGTTGCTGCGTCCCCATAAGTTTTGATCGATTGAAAACGGGCTATCTAAATTAATCGGAATTGGTACATCGTTTTCTTTTGCATAGGCAATTTCTTCTTCACGTGACCACTTCCATTCACGTACAGGTGCAATCACTTCTAAGTAAGGATTTAATGCTTGGATAGAAACTTCAAAACGAACTTGGTCATTTCCTTTCCCTGTACATCCGTGTGCAACTGCAGTTGCGCCTTCTTGTTCTGCGATTTCTACTAATTTCTTCGCAATAAGCGGACGAGATAATGCAGAGACAAGAGGGTATTTCCCTTCGTATAATGTGTGTGCTTGCATCGCCATCAATGCATATTCATTCGCGAATTCTTCTTGAACATCAATCATATATGATTTAATTGCACCTACTGAAAGTGCCTTTTCTTTTACAAATGCTAAGTCTTTACCTTCCCCTAAGTCTAAACAAAGCGCGATAATATCATAATTCTTCTCTTGTAACCATTTAATTGCAACGGAAGTATCAAGACCTCCGGAATATGCTAATACAACTTTTTTCTTCTCCATTTTGCATCCCCCTAAGAATAAATATTCATTTTCTTTTATAATAATTCACACTTTACCACCTTTCACAAAATGTATCAAGAGTCATTTTCAAATTTTTTCAAACAATTTCGTCGAACTTCTTTCTGTTTTTCTGTACAATATAAGCAGGACAACGGGGGTGAACTTATGGAAAAGTATTTCTTATACGATGATCATCTAGGAATTGAAATTCCTCATTTACAAGAAGATTGGGAAGATATCCCCGAAAAAATGCAGCATGCTATTTTACTAAAATGGGAACAAGTTCGCGGGAAAATTCCTGATCGTATAAAAGAACTTGAGCACTATATTAATACAAAACAACATTATTTAAATAACGAAGAAGACTTCGAAGTTTCTTGTAAACTAAATTCAGAAATTGCCGATCTTGCTTCAATCATTAATGACCTTTGGCTTTGGTATCGACTCACTCAAAATGTATCTGAGGGGAAAGCACACCAATGAAAAAAGCATGCCCCTCAATAACTTTGGGTCATGCTTTTTTTGTCATAACATGATTTACAATATATTTCTTGTGCTGTTTTCGCCAAACATACATCGAATGGACCAACTAATATACTTCTTTCTTTCGGCAACTTTACAAAAGCAACAAGCTCTTCTTCATATTGAATTTTTTTCTGACATGAAATGCATATTAATTCTTTTCTTTTGAACATGTCTTTTAGCATACCTTCACTCTCCCCTTCATCTATCTATATTAATATACTCTCATAATAGTTAAGACTTGTAAAAAAATGACACATTCTGAATCGAATGATTCATATACTATGTACAAAAGGAGGTTTAAAAATTATGCGTGCTTTCGTTATTATCACTTTAACTTTTTTAAGTGTGATTAGTTGGGATGCGTTTTTTAAAGATAAAAGTGATGAAAAGAACACAACGGAATAAAACCCTTTTTTCTTACTTATTGGACAAACCGTTATAAACTGGCCAATCCTCCGAAATAACTTAGGCTTTTCTACAAAAATATTTAAACATAACATTTTTTGTAGATTCCCTCCGTTTATTGTCGGTTTCCATCCGCATACATTTTTTAAAAGTATGATATAATAGTATAAATCTTGAAGGAAGGGATTTTGATATCATGATCGCTCGAAGGAGCATGTGGCATCGTATTGACGAATCATACACGTAGCGTATTTTTTAGCTCAGATACTTTAGTCTAGCGAAAAAAATACGAGAGTGGGGAAATTATGATTGCCCGAAGGATAATTTGGCAAAAAAAAGACTCTTCTTACACATAGCGTTTTGTTTAGGACTTAATTGTTACTAACTAAACAAAACAAAGAAGAGCAGGATTGCTAAATGACGAATCCTACTCCACGTTTTGTTTAGTCGTTTTAAGACTTAAACTAAAACGAAGGTAGGGAGAATTGATGGACGAGAGGATTATTCGTTATTTCTTCAGCGACATATAGCGTAGTTAGTTTTTTCGTAAACTAACTGAAAGCTACATGTGAGCTCGTAGTTAGTTTACAACACAAAAAGGACTACTAACTACGGAAAGAAGGAATAACGATGAGGAACATCCAAAGTCGGCAAATTATTAAAGAAATTTTTATGGTTTTAATCGGTTCATTTATTTTAGCAGCAGCGCTATATCACATTCACTTCCAAAACCACTTAACAGAAGGTGGATTTGTAGGAATTGCACTATTCATTCAAAACTTTTATGATATTTCACCATCTATTTCAACTGTATTAATGGATATCCCAATTATTTTACTGTGCGCTTCATTTTTAGGTAGAAAAATGGTTGGTTATTCATTCCTAGGTTCAATTTCATTCGGAGTATTTTATTCCTTTATGGAAAATTATTCTCCATTTACGGTAGATTTATCAAATAACTTATTTATAGCTGCAGTAGTTGGCGGTGCGTTAGCTGGTATTGGACTCGGTTTTATATTACGATTTGGCGGTGCAACCGGTGGAGACGATATTTTAACAATTGTATTAAGTAAACGAACTCGTTTTACAATTGGGCAAATTTTCTTCGTCTTTGACGCGATTGTTCTTGCGCTTTCATTATATTATTTAAATTGGACAGAAATTGCTTTTACTATTCTTTCGATTGCCGTACAGGCAAAAACATTGGATTTAATTTATTATCCAAAAACAGAAAAAACAGCAGAAAAGCAGCCAGTATCTGTTCCAATGTCCAAAAAACATGCAACGAATTAAAAAAGCGAAAGGCTTCGGCCTCTCGCTTTTTTTATGCTCTTTTTTCTTTCTCGACTATATGGCGCACTTGATAAAATCTATTTGCAAATTCAGTAACGTTTCTTGTTAAACGATAATTCACTGTAGATCCAATTGCCATTCCAATTACCGGTATACCTTGGAATAATTTACGACGAAGAGCATAAATCGAAAATGTCTTCAAAATTTGTTTTAACACAACCTCAGTAGAAGCTGTTTGTAGCACTGCTTCGTCTCCTTCGTAAAAGAACGAATCTTCTTGCTCCAGCTCTTGCAATAAATTGTACCATGCATATTGCTGAAGTCTTCCTGGTAGTAATGACGCATGAAACACCTTTAACGCAAGCATCATTTCATACGGCTTGTTCACATCATGTCCAAATGATGTTGCAATAAGTTGGACTGCCTTCACATTTAACGCGATCATAACCGGAAAATCCGCCGTTAATAATAATAAACCTCCAGCACCTGTTGCCCCACCTTGTACAAATGAATATAGACGATGACGTGCTGTTTGCTGCTCTGCTATGTATGTTAATTGATCAATAGATAATGCTTTCAAATCTTCAAGCTGTTCAATCGATTCATCAAATAACCTTGATGTTCCTAAAATCCGATTACGTGCATCTAACTGTGCTTGTGAACTTTGAATAAATGCATGCAAATGAAAGAGCCATCCATCTGCTTTCGTGAAGAATTCTTTTCGCTTTTTCTCAGGTAATTTCGCAACTGTAGCATGTAACCATTTATCAAACACTTTTTGAAAATCGGTCGCTTCTTGCTCAACTAATTGCGCTTCCCATTCTTTTATATTGTCTAAAATGGCTTGTTCTCGCTTCGATCGCATCGTAACAACCACCTCGTTCGATTTTTTTCTATTGTAACATATTTCTGCTTATTCTTTGCAAATATGCTTGTCTATCTTTATTCACATACCATTTTTGAATGGCATAAAATATTAACAAAAAGGATGAGATAAATCACATGAATCTATCCGATATAAAAAAAGAATATAATGCGGTATTCAGCTTAGGACAAAACTGCTGGCCCGCTTGGGCATTATATCAATTAGAATTATCACCATTTTTTGGCGTTATTGATTTTATGCTAAGTCCCTCATTAGAAAAAGTGAATGTATTATTACAAAATCGATTTGACCGCTTTTTAAATTTCGAAAATTTATCCTTCATCTCATTTTGGGATGATGATGCAAAATTAAGATTAAGGGACAACCTTTATGAAATTGACTCCTGTCATGACTTTAAAACAGATGTAAACACACCAACTTCTTGGCCTTCTTATACAGAAATTAAGTTAAACTATGAACATCGTATTAATCGTTTTCTAGCTACAATTGAAACGGCAGAATCCATATTATTTATTCGAACTGGAGGAACATATGAAGAAGCATGTTCCCTAGAACAAATTTTATCTCAAATCGTTACACATACATTCTCTGTCCTGTTACTAATTCCTGCCGATATACCAACTATCACCCAAGAAGATTGGGGATTACAACGTATTTGCGTTATGAAATGTCCTATTATGGATGTATACCAATACAATGAAGCATTTTGGAAAGACTTATTTGATGGAATTACAGTTAGACCGCACACTTAAATACACGATACTTTTATCACACCATACATTATAATCGTCCTTATACAAAACAAATAAGGAGTGATTCTATATGTATCCACGTGCAAAAGCTTTCGGTCTTGCTGTACATCAAGATCGCCTTCTCGTACAAGAATATTATACAGAAGGCGAAATATATTATCGTCCTCTTGGCGGTTCAATTGAACTTGGCGAAAAATCAGCACATACTGTTATTCGGGAGTTTAAAGAAGAGCTTCATACGGAGATAGAAATCACCAATTATTTAGGGTGTTTAGAAAATGTCTTTCATCTCGATGGAGACATTGGTCATGAAATCATTCAACTATATTCTTTGCGTTTATTAGACACGTCACTATATGAAATGAAAATATTAAATATACAAGATGAAGAAACAGTAGCGTATGCGAAATGGATTCCTATTACGGCATTCATTCAGAAAGAAAAAATATTATATCCAGATGGAGTTTTAAAATACATCCAAAAGAAAAAAGACGAAATCCTATAGGATCTCGTCTTTCTTTTCATATATTAACCAATATCTCCAAGACGTAGTACGTCACGAGCAATCATAACTTCTTCGTCAGTTGGAATTACGATAATTTTTACTGGAGAGTGTGGGAAGTTGATGAATGCTTCTTCACCGAATACGTTATTACGTTTTGCATCGAAGTATACGCCCATGTACTCAAGGCCTTCTAATACGCGCTCACGAATAATCGCACTGTTTTCACCTACACCAGCTGTGAAGATGATTGCGTCTACACCTTTCATACGAGCAGTGTAAGAACCGATGTATTTGTGGATACGGCTTACGAATACATCAAGTGCTACTTTCGCACGGTGGTCGCCTTCTTCTTCTTTCGCAATGATGTCACGTAGGTCACTAGAGTAACCAGTAAGACCTAACATACCACTCTTCTTGTTTAATACGTTAACTACTTCTTCTACTGTTTGGCCTGTTTTTTCCATGATGTATGGAATTAACGCAGGGTCAAGGTTACCAGAACGTGTACCCATTGTTACACCAGCAAGTGGTGTGAAGCCCATAGAAGTATCGATAGATTTACCGCCTTCTACTGCTGCGATACTTGCACCGTTACCTAAGTGACAAGAAAGTAAGCTTAAGCTTTCAATTGGACGACCTAATAATTCAGCCGCACGCTCAGTTACATATTTATGAGAAGTTCCGTGGAAACCGTATTTACGGATGCCGAATTTTTCATAGTACTCATATGGTAAGCTGTATAGGAATGCAGATTCCGGCATTGTTTGGTGGAATGCTGTATCGAATACTGCTACCGCTGGTACGTTTGGTAATACTTCTTGGAATGCTTTAATACCAACAACGTTTGCTGGGTTATGAAGTGGTGCTAAATCGCTTAATTCTTCGATATCAGCTAATACTTCATCAGTAATTAAAACAGAGTCAGCAAATTTTTCGCCGCCGTGAACAACACGGTGACCGATACCGCCAATCTCATCTAGAGATTTAACGATTCCGTTTTCAGTTAACTTTTTAAGAAGCATATTAACTGCTACTGCGTGATCTGGAATGTTTGTAATTTCTTTTTGTTTTTCGCCATCTACAGTAATAGTGAAGATACTATCTTCTAAACCGATACGTTCTACTAAACCTTTTGTTAATACTGTTTCACTTGGCATTTCAAATAATTGGAATTTTAAGGAAGAGCTTCCTGCGTTAATCGCGATGATTTTTGACATCTAGTCTTTCGCCCCTTTTTCTCTTGGTAGTTGTGTGGATGTTTCCACAAACCGCTCGATTTTATCTGATCAAATTCACCAAATATGAAAACGTTTCATCATTAGCAAATTTTATACTCACGATTTTAATTTAAACATCGTCCGACATATATTTCAAGTGAAAAAATTGTAACACCAAGAAAAAATATATATTACAGATTTCAAAAAAATTCAGTTAAATCTTGTATATATTTAAAAATATGACATATTATATAAAACTGTACTACATGAATCACTAATGCTGTTACATATACCCAGCTTTATTTATGTGTTGCAAACCAAGTATTTAATTGATCCATAATGTCTTCCATCGCCTTCATGTTAGAGAATTTAGGCAACTCCACTAATAATGCCTGTTTTGGCATTGTTACATTAGCGCCTTTCTTTTGGAGAACAAATATACTTTTTGCATTTTTCTCGTTTTTAAACATGGAAACAGGAAGCTGTAATAACCCTTGAATAAAGCATGTTTCTTTAATAAATGCATGTAATTTTGGTGCCTGGTCACTTTCAAAAATGAAGTTTGGTACTAAGAAGAATAAGTAACCGCCCTCTTTCGTATGTTTCACACTTTGTTCAATAAATAAGTGATGGGCATACGACATTCCTTCATCTGCTTTTAATTTATATTCACTTGCACCGATTTCGTTTGGATAATAACCAACCGGTAAGTCTGAAACGACTGCATCAACTGGATCGATATAAAGTGGTGCTAGTCCATCTTGATGGAAGAATTCGATTGCATGCTTTTGTAAATTTGCATTTACTAAAGCAAGTTTAATTAGCACTTCATCCACTTCTACACCAAATCCACTCATTGTTAGTCCTTCTTTGGCGCTATTAAACACTGTAGTCATTAAATTACCTGTTCCAATTGCAGGATCTAAAACTGTGATCTCGTTTTGACCTTGCATAAATTTATGGAATAAGTAACTCATGAACATTCCAACTGCATCAGGCGTCATTTCATGATTCGCTTGTACGCCTTCTTTCATTCCTTTTAAGATGGCTAACTGAAATGCTTTACGAATTTCTTCACCTTTATATGTTTCTTCATTAAACGTACTATATTCACGATTCAGCCTTTCAATTGCTGATTCGGATAATTCCTCTTGTAAAATCGCTCCCTCAAACAAGTTATCACCTGTTTCTACAAGCGCCTCTAAATATGTTACATCTAATTCTTTACGTAAAACTACCGCAGAAGAATCAAAAATAGAAAATAATGTTTCTACTGTCTGACTCACGTACATTCCTCCTTCTCTCTTTTACACATAACTTATATCATACCACAAAGTGATTTTTTCCAAAAAGAAAAAGCGACCTCCTGTAAAGAGCTCCCCTTTAGTTATATATGATATAACGTTTTTTCTCATATATCGATGCTGTTACAGAGCAATATATGAGAAAAAACGACCTCTTTATAAGAGGTCATTCTCTTCACATTACTTCGCAGATTTAGCTGCTTCTAATGCTTCTTCATAGTTTGGATGGCTTGTACCTTCGCTTACGTATTCTGCGTAAACTACTTTGTCATTGCTATCTACTACGAATACTGCACGAGCAAGTAAACGAAGCTCTTTCATTACTAAGCCATAAGCTTCACCGAATGAAAGGTCGCGGTGGTCAGAAAGTGTAACAACATTTTCTAAACCGTTTGCTGCACACCAGCGTTTTTGAGCGAATGGTAAATCAGCGCTAATTGTTAATACTTTCGCGTTTTCAATACCTGCTGCATCTTGGTTAAAACGACGTGTTTGTGCATCACACACACCTGTGTCGATTGAAGGTACAACACTAATTAATTTCACTTCGCCTTTGTATGTTTCTAAACTTACTGGAGATAAGTCGTTTGCTAATACTTGGAAGTTTGGCGCTTGATCGCCAACTTTAACTTCTGTTCCAACTAAAGTCATTGGATTACCTTTAAAAGTTACGTTTGCCACTTGAAAATCCTCCCTTATTTAAACAAAATATGTACAATGTAAATGATAGTTTGTCCCTATCGATAATGCAAATAAAATCGCTTTATTTACAAAAAAATTAAAGAAGCTAACCTATTGATTAGCTTCTTTATTCGTTAAATTTGAAATTCAGGATCATCTTCTTTTCGTTTATCCATCATTTCTTTCACTTTATCAACAGCTTGTGGCGCTAATTCAATTATTTTATCGATGACGTGTGTTTGTTTATCTAAGTGCAATACTTTCACACCATCTCCATTTATAACAAGAAAGGCAACAGGATTAATAGAAACTCCTCCACCACTTCCCCCGCCAAATGGATGACGGCCTGAATGTTCTACTTTACCAAATTCACTTCCACCAGCAGCAAATCCGAAACTTACTTTCGAAACTGTAAGAATTACGCTTCCATCTGCCGCTTTAATTGGGTCACCAACAATTGTATTTACATCAGTCATTTGTTTTAAATGCTGCATTGCTGTTGTCATTAAACCTTGGATTGGATGGTCCATTCTATATCCCCCCTATGCTTGAACAGATTTTTCTGTCATACCAGATCTTTGTCTTCTCATAAATACGAGTAATTTGACGCCAGTTTTTATAGCGCGGAATATACGAAAAGATGCTGTTAACTCGCATCTTGATGCAAATCCTTTCCCTTGAAAAACTGGGGTAATTTCAAATTCTGGTACGTCGACAATATGCATATATTGTCCGACAACTCCAGCAGCCATACCTTTTGTCCCCCATGCATATCCAGTGACAATTCCAGTACTAGCTGCATCGCCTGCTCCAATTTGTGTATGCCATTTCCAACCATTGATTTTCACTCGTTTGAGAAAATCTTTAACAATAGTATGAACTTCTTGAAGCTTTTTTATCAGTTCACCAATGCTGTCAAGTTGCGCCATAATTTTATTATCGAGTCCGCCGTCCTCTTCAGCTTTTTCGATTTTCTGTCCTGTCTTTTTCTGCTGTTTTTCAATTCTTTCCAACACATCAAATGTATATCGAATCATCCATATTTTCACTTGAAGCAAACATTGCTTTTCCATTTCTGAATATAAAAATGTCACCTTAAGCTTTATTTTCGACAATAGTATAAACAAAATAAAAAGAAGAAGAATTATTATTCCAATTACGAGCCACTTCATACGTATCATCCTTTCACTCCGTACCCATTATCGACAAGTTTATTCATCGTTAAACAGAGTTTTATAAGATTGAATATAAAAATTTTTCTAAAAATAAAAAGGTATTTTGACAATTTATATCGAAATATATTATTTGAACATATCATCAGGGAACGGACTCTAATGATATGTAGCACGAAAAACAGAAAATTTAACTGCAGTGGAGGGATACATAATGGCAGATCGTCGCAATTTATTTTTCTTTTATGGTGATGACAAAGCAACGCTCGTTGAAAAAATGAAACCAATCTATCGTATTTTAGAAGAGAATGGATTTACCATATTAGATCATCCAAAAAATGCAAACGCTATCGTCAGTGTTGGAGATGATGCAACCTTCTTACAAGCCGTTCGTAAAACTGGTTTTAGGGAAGATTGCTTATATGCAGGGATTTCTACGAAAGATGAAATTTCGTTCTACTGCGATTTCCATATTGATCACGTTGATACAGCCCTTCAAGAAATTACAAAAAATGAAATTGAAGTGCGAAAATATCCAACAATTCAGGTAGATGTAGATGGCAGTACATCTTTCCATTGTTTAAATGAGTTCTCATTACGTTCTAGCATTATTAAAACATTCGTTGTAGATGTTCATGTTGATGATTTATATTTCGAAACATTTAGAGGGGACGGTTTAGTTGTTTCTACCCCAACAGGAAGTACTGCTTACAATAAATCATTGCATGGTGCAGTTGTTGACCCGCTTATCCCATGTTTCCAAGTAAGCGAACTAGCATCTTTAAACAACAACACTTACCGTACGCTCGGTTCACCTTTCATTTTAAATCACGAACGTACATTAACTTTAAAACTAAGACCAGACGGTAACGATTATCCTGTTATCGGCATGGATAACGAAGCGCTTAGCATTAAACAAGTGGAAAAAGCTGTTGTACGCTTAAGCGATAAACAAATTAAAACAGTTAAATTAAAAAACAATTCTTTCTGGGAAAAAGTACAGAGAACGTTTTTATAAGATTAAAATAACCGCAGAATTATGAAATTCCATAATTCTGCGGTTATTTATTTCCCCCGATTGACGCGAACAATACTCTCTTACTATCCGGCCGTTATTCTTGTCAGTTTTTGTCGGTAATTCGATATATTCCGAAAACCGCTCATATATTTTTACGCATCTTTTCTATAGACAACTTGGCCATCTATTACGGTCATTTCTGCTTGTACTTCTTTTATTTCTTCTGCCTCAATTTCAAAAATATTGCGGTCTAATATTGTAAAATCTGCTTCATATCCTTTTGTAATTTGCCCTCGCTTCGCTTCTTCTCCGATTGCATAGGCACTTCCTGTTGTAAATAAAGAAACAGCCTCATATACCGTTAATCTTTCCTCAGGCATATAGCATATACCGTCAATAAAACTTCTACGTGTAACAGCGCTATATATGCCTAGAAACGGATTTACTTGTTCAATGGGAGCATCTGAGCCACCGTTGCAGTGTAATCCTGCCTCCAGTAACGTCTTCCAAGCGTACGCATAACGAAGACGGTGCTCGCCTAGTTTTTCAATGACTGACGGAAAATCTGATGAAAGAAAGACTGGCTGTATATCGATAATGGCTTGCAAGTTTTTCATTCTTTCTATCAACTCTTCACGAGCAAGCTGACAATGAATAATGCGGTCACGCACCCCTTCTGCTGGTGGATATAATTCGAGTGCATCAATGACATATTCAAGCGATAAGTCACCGATAGTATGAATCGCAACTGGCATATGTAGATCTCGTGCTTTCTTTACTAATTCCGCAAGTTCTTCACGTGAGAAAATCGCAACTCCATTTGTTTCCTTCGCATCTTCATACGGTTCACTTAATAATGCTGTTCTTCCGCCAAAAGAACCGTCAGAGAAAATTTTCATTGCTCCAAATTCAATACAATGTTCATTTTCATATTCTTTTCGTTCATGTGCTACTTCATGGTGAACGAGCAAATGGGCTTTAAATGGCATTTCTTTTATAACGTGAGAAAACGCATTATATGTTTTTCTAAAACCACCATAATAATTTAAATCTTCCGTATGCCCGCCAACAAGTCCGTATTTCCAGCAATCTTTAATCGCTGTTTGCAGAGCTCTTTGTAAATAAGCTTCATCAATTTCTGGCTGAACATGTTTAATTAATTCTTGCCCTTGTTCATATAAAAGCCCTGTTAACTTATTTGATGAATCCCTACCAATTTTCCCGCCTTTTGGATCTTCTGTCGCTGCTGTTATATTCGCTTCTTGCAGTATGTATGCATTCACCCATGTAACGTGACGACAAACTCTCTTTAGTAAAATGGGATGTTCTTTCGAAATTTCATCTAAATCACGCGCGTGAACATCTTTTGTATCTGTAAAGTTATTTTCATTCCATCCTTCTCCAATAATCCAAGAGCCCTTTGGAGCTTCTTCCACTCGCTTCTGAACAAGAGTAAGCACTTCGCCATAAGATGTGCAATTTGATAAATCTAAACGAAGCAATCTCTCCCCATGCCCAATAAGGTGCATGTGGCTATCAACGAGACCTGGAATCATCGTTTTGCCTTTTAAATCGTGCAATGTAACCGCGGCATATTGGTTTTCTAACTCTTCTTTACTTCCAACATCAACGATCGTACCGTTTTCAATGTAAACAGCGTCCACTTTTTCATTTTCTTCTCTCACTGTGTAAATGGTGCCGCCATACCAAATTTCTCCCATATATCCCATCTCCTTTATTTTTTATTGTATAAAAAAAAGCACCATTTCAAAACATGGTGCTTTTCTAAAAATTACTTTTGTTCAGTAGTAGATGTTGTAACTTGCCATTCAATATTAAATTTATCTTTTACTTGTCCGTATGCTGGGCTCCAGAATGTTTCTTGAAGTGGCATGATAACTTCTCCACCTTCTTGTAACTTATCGAATACTTCTTTTGCTTTTTCTGCATTACTAATTTGAATTGCGATTGTTACTTGAGATCCGATTGCATGCCCTTGACCTGGGAATGTATCAGAAATCATAAGATCCGTATTACCAACTTTTAAAGTAGCGTGTAAAACGCGCTCTTTCGCTTCAGCTGGAATCGGGTATTCTGGATTTTCAGGCATGTCACCAAAAGTTTGCATAACTTCTACTTTTGCATCTAAAGCCTCTTTATAAAACTGTACAGCTTCTTGCCCACTACCATCTAAAACTAAGTACGGATTAATACCTAAAATCATACGGACACCTCTTTTTTAAGTTTATAAAATCGAACTTGTGTTCGTTTTTATATTATCATTGTTTTGCATTTCATTCAACTATTTACTTCACTGTTTTCAAAATTATTTTGACGGAATCTCCATCTCTTGTTTTCTAAGTTCAATACGGCGAATTTTTCCAGAAATCGTTTTTGGTAGTTCATCTACAAATTCAATTTTGCGAGGGTATTTATATGGTGCAGTGAGTTCTTTGACGTGTTGTTGGAGTGTTGGAATTAATGTTTCTTCGTTCTTTTCTATATTCTCTCTTAATACGATAAATGCCTTCACGACACTTCCACGAATTTCATCAGGACTTGCGACAACTGCACATTCTCTTACGTACGGATGTTTTACAAGAGCATCCTCTACTTCAAACGGCCCGATTGTATAACCAGAACTAATAATGATATCATCACCGCGCCCTTCAAACCAGAAGTAGCCGTCTTCATCTTTCTTCGCTTTATCCCCTGTAATATAATAATCACCGCGGAATTGCATCGCTGTACGTTCATCGTCTTTGTAATATTGTTTAAAGAGGGCTGGCGTTTCAATGTGAACTGCAATATCACCAACCTCGCCTACTTTAACTGGAGTACCTTCCTCATTTACGATATCGACGTGGTTACCTGGCGTTGGTTTCCCCATTGATCCTGGTCTAATATCCATCCCTTTCATTACACCAACAAGTAATGTATTTTCCGTTTGCCCATAGCCGTCTCTTACTGTAATATGAAAGTGCTTTTGGAATGTTTCAATGACTTCTCTATTTAACGGTTCTCCTGCGGATACAGCGCTATGTAATGCCTCTAAATTGTACTGACTTAAATCTTCTACCTTTGCCATTAATCTATACTCAGTCGGTGTACAACAAAGCACATTCACCTTATTATCGTCTAATAAATTCAGGTACGTTTTCGGTTCAAACTTACCGTGATATACAAACCCTGTTGCCCCTGATCCTAAAGTTGCTAAAAACGGGCTCCAAATCCACTTTTGCCAGCCTGGACTAGCTGTTGCCCATACAATATCATTCTCTTCAATTCCGAGCCAATTTGGAGCGCTCGTACGTAAATGAGCGTATGCCCACGCATGTGTATGAACGACACCTTTTGGATTTCCTGTCGTTCCTGACGTGTAAGATAAAAAGACCATATCTTCTTTATCTGTCTTCGCCATTTCTAACATGTCACTCTCTGTTTCTAACGCTGTTTTTAAATTAACCCATCCATCTACTGACTGCTCGCTCAGGACAAATTTTCGAAGAGATTCCATCGCTTCTATATCATCAAACTGCCTAATATACGGCTCATAGCTTACTATCGCTTTTACTTCTCCATGTCCAATTCGATATTCTATATCTTTTTTACGTAACATTTCCGAGCTTGGAATTACGACAAATCCTGCTTTAATAGCAGCAATATACGTCATGTACGCTTCAATTAAACGCGGCATCATAATGAGAAGCTTGTCCCCTTTTTGCAAACCACTTTTTATAAAAGCGTTTCCAATTTTATTCGCACCTTGCATTAATTCAGCGTATGTAACTTCCCTTCGATTCCCTTTATCATCTTGCCAAATTAAAGCTAACTTCCCTTTATCACCTGTATATTTCTCTATTTCAGAAACTAAATTATAAGACGGTGGCGCCAACAATTCTTCTCGCTTCATAAAATATCCTCCCTTTTCTTTATGCCTCCTTTATATAATAAAGAATTTTCAGTTAATTTTGAACCCTCTTCTTTTGACAAATTTTTCAGTTCTGTCGAATTAGTAAACGAAATTACATCGACTTACCGACAAATAGCGACACAACACAAAAAAGAAAGAGCGGGAGAACCCGCTCTTTCTAAGCCATCATATGGGATTATTTTTGGTAACCGCCTAATTGTTGCTCAGCTAGTGAAACTAGACGTTTAGTGATTTCACCACCAACAGAACCGTTAGCGCGAGCTGTTGCATCAGCTCCAAGTTGAACACCAAACTCTTGAGCGATTTCGTATTTCATTTGGTCTAATGCTGATTCAGCACCAGGAACCGCTAATTTATTTGTGCTACGTGACATGTTATATCACCTCCTTGTGAGTATAGAGTGTGATAAATAACATGACTTCATACACGTTTTAGATATGGTAATTTATGGTTTTAGAAAAGTTCTTCAAATTTTTCTTCTTCCGCCACTACTTCTACCGTTTGTAACACCATTGTTTCTTTGTTCGCTACAGCTTCATCGATTAATGGTGTGAAATCGTATTTCGCTTCAAAACGATTTGCTTTTTCACGTTTCGGCTTCGTCGCTGGGCTTGCTGGTGTGAATACAGTACAGCAATCTTCATATGGACGAATTGAAATATCATACGTGCCGATTTCTTCAGCGATTTTAATAATCTCTAATTTATCCATCGTAATAAGCGGACGAATAACTGGGTAGTTTGTTACTTCGTTAATCGTATGCATACTATCTAACGTTTGGCTTGCTACTTGTCCAAGACTTTCACCAGTCGTAATTGCAAGTGCGTTACGCTCCTCAGCAATACGTTCTGTAATACGCATCATCATACGGCGCATAACCGTCATTGAATAGCTAGATGGGATTTCTTTATTAATCGTTTTTTGCACTTCTGTAAACGGAACAAGGTGAAGCGTTACTCGTTTACAATACTTCGTTAACTCTTGCGCTAAATCGATTACTTTTTGTTTTGCACGCTCACTTGTGAAAGGTGGACTATGGAAGTGAACTGCTTCCACAGATACGCCGCGTTTCATCGTTAAGTAAGCTGCTACTGGGCTATCAATACCACCAGAAAGAAGTACCATTACTTTTCCGCCAACGCCAACTGGTAAACCGCCAGCTCCCATACGCTCATCGCACATGATATAGCTATAGCCACTGCGGATCTCTACACGTACATTTACATCTGGATTATGAACATCTACTGTAATATCTTCTGTATTTTCTAGAATGTGTCCGCCAATCTCAGGTAATAATTCCATCGTTCTCATTGGGAAATGCTTATAAGAACGGTGTACAGTAATTTTAAATGTTTTCACATCACCTTTTACTTGTAAGAAAGCTGCTAACGCACCTTCTTTAATGTCTTCTAATTCTGATGGTACTTTCATCGCTAAGTTAAATTTATGAATACCGAATACATCCTTCAATCTTTCAGAGACTGCTTCATGATCTTCACCATTTAACTGGATGTACATACGATCATGTGTTGCATCGATTTTAATATTTGGGAATTTTTTCAGTTTGAACTTCACGTTATCTTTTAATGTGCTTACAAACTTAGAACGGTTCTTACCTTTTGTCGTCATTTCTCCGTAACGCACTAAAATATATTCATATTTCAACATAATTTCTTTACCTCATCACTTCATATAATTTTGGCATCGTCTCTTTTACAATACCTTCAAATTGTTTTACTTCTTCCATTGTGTTTTCTGGTGCCAAACTAATACGAATAGCGCTTGCAGCTGCTGCATGCGGCACTCCCATTGACACTAACACTCTGCTCACTTCATTTGCTTTTGAAGAACAAGCAGATTTCGTTGACACATATACACCGTGTTCTTCTAAAGCATGAACGACTACTTCTGGTTTTAAACCAACAAATGATACATTTAAAATGTGCGGTGCTGCATATGCAAGCGACGTGTTAATCGTTACATCTTCCATCTCTTTAAAGAAACGAACAAGCTCTGCTTGTAAACTTTGCAAATGAGCTACCTTTTCTTTCACTTGTTCCATTGTCATGCGAAGTGCTTTCACCATCGCTACAATGCCAGGTAAATTCTCTGTACCAGAGCGATACTTAAGCTCTTGTTGACCACCTGATAAAATCGGATCTAATCTTACGCCATCGCGTACATAAAGAAGACCCGTTCCTTTTACACTGTGGAATTTATGTCCAGATATTGAGCAAAGATCAATATGAGAAGCATATAAATCAAGCGGTACTTTCCCTATCCCTTGTACATGATCTACATGGAATCTTATTTTCGGATGATTCGATAATAACGTTCCAATTTCAGCAACGGGCTGAATTGCTCCAGTTTCGTTGTTCACATGAATAATTGACACAAGAATCGTATCTTCACGAAGTGCTCGTTTCACATCTTCTACCGACACAACACCATGCTCGTTAACCGGTAAATATGTTACATCAAACCCGAGTTCTTCTAATTGCTTATATGCCTCAAACACAGACGCGTGTTCAATATTTGTTGTAATGATATGTTTGCCGCGCGAACGATTCCTCATCGCTATCCCTTTAATCGCAAGGTTATTCCCTTCTGTTCCACCTGATGTGAAAATAATTTCAGAAGGTTTAACACGAAGAAGCTGCGCTGCAATCGTTCTTGATTGTGTTAATAGACGCTCTGCCTCTCCTCCAAGCGAATGAATAGAAGAAGGATTACCAAAATATTTCCCAGCAACCGTCACGTACGATTGAAGAGCTTCTGGATACGGCTTCGTCGTCGCACTATTATCAAAATAGATCATCGTTCTTCCCCTTTCAGCGCTATCACATCGTATAATCATATCATAAATACGTGTCATTACGCTAAGACTACGCAAAGGTTCCGTTTTATCTCGATTGGTGAAGGCTAATAATTGTCGAGGATGCCCTCCTATTACAGTTTCACTTTATCCCGCATGAACGGGCAATAAGACTCTCACCTCAAAATCCAGTTAGAGCAAAGAAGTTAGGTAGGAGTCGGGCTGTCCGTAAATGCCCGATTGGTGATGGCTAGTAATCAATGGGGATGAATCCTCCTACTGATTACAGTTTCACTTTATTTTGAAACGAATAACCTTGCTGTATTCCGCTATTCATTATAGCAACATCGTCTGCAAAATTACACAAAAAAACAAACCCTTTTATGAAAGGGTTTGTTCATTGTCTACATATTCAGCTATTTTTTGAACAACGCCAGGTTCAAGTTGCTCTAATACTGAAGCCGCTTGTTCTA
This sequence comes from Bacillus sp. PK3-067, assembly GCF_056738645.1. NCBI lineage: Bacteria > Bacillati > Bacillota > Bacilli > Caryophanales > Bacillaceae > Bacillus > Bacillus sp. PK3-067. The sequence continues at coordinate 4,624,868 of NZ_CP096490.1, forward strand.
AAGCTGCATCATATTGATATTCACGGAATAATTTCTCAGCATAATTTAAACTTTCTGCTAGGTTTTCATCATGACTACGGTAACGGTTACCGTACTGAATTAATTTTTCCACTAAATATGCTTGTCCAATTAACTCTTCTGTCATTTCAGCCACACCGTTCACAGTTGTGTATGCTTCTTCTAAACTGCTATTTACAGCGTTCATATTTAACGGCTTCACTTCTAATTGTTCATATACAGCTTGCATTGCCATTTGCCCTCTTTTTAAATCTTCCATAATACTCTCTGGAAGACCTGGCAAATTCGACTTTTGCATAAAGCGTTTCGTTTCGAAAATAGTATTTCGCATTTCTTGTAACTTCTCACGTGCTTCAAATTCTTCTTTGCGCATCGCTTGCAGCATTTCTTTATATTCTGCATGAAGTACTTTTAACGTTTCACATTGCTCATAAACCTCTTCTAGTTCCTCACGAATAATAGAGAAGGCAATATCTTGTTCTGCAACGCGTAATTGTAGCATTTCAAAACGTTTCGTTAAAATGTGCATTTGCTTTTCAATTACTTTTTGAGACTCAATGTCTTTATCTTGTAACTGATAGCTTTGTTTTACAAGTTGTGTTTCTGTTTTCGTTTCAATCGTTTCGATACGCATTTCTTCTAAGTCATCGTAAACAGAAAGTGTTTTTTGCTCCACATAATGTCTCGCATGTACTTCTTGTTCCAATTGATCGTAGAAGCCATCTAAACGTGTTTTTAAATTTTCTACTTTTTCAGCCGCTTCTGTTATATGAAGCTCCTGTATATCCATTAAACATGTTTGTAGTTGTTTCGTCATATCGCGAACTTCTTTAGGGACTTCCAAATAATCTAATACATAACCTTGTCTTACCATATCATTATGTCCGTGTAATAAATCTTCCAGCTGAACTGGTAACGTCGCTTGACACTCTACCAATAAATCTGGAATTTGGTGAATAATGATTTCTAAATCTGCTAAACCTTCTTCCAAACTAATAACAATTTCTCTCGCTTTTAAATAGTCGCCATTGTTTGTTGCTTCTTCAAAGGTTTTAAATTTCTCAGATTCAGCGTCTAGCATCTCTTCGATTTTCTGCTCTGCTGCTCCATACATATGTCTATGAGCAAGAACACTCTTTTTCATACTACGATATGTATCACGTAACCCTTCAATTTCCGAGCTATTTTTCTCATGGCTTTCTAACAATTGCTGTAATTCATTTAAAATGTCCGTAATACGATTATCAGCGTCATCTAAACCACTTATGGATTCGTTCATCGCATGCTTTGCTTTTCGGAAGGAGAATTGCGAGGCGAATTTTCGCGCTTGCGCTAAATCTTTGTCAGCTTTCGGAAGGGTTGTTGATACAATTTCATCCCATTCTTCACGCCATTTACCAAACAGTTCTTCTGTTTGACCCGTCATGTTTAAATCTTTTACCCGTTTTAGTTCATCTGCCACAGGTTTATCTTTTATCTCTTGTTTCCACTGCTCCAGTGCTTCAATATCTTTATATGAACGATTTCTTATCACAAGCTCTATCATGAGCAGCACTAGAATAGAGCTTACTACAATGATAACGATCGTCAGGATAGAATCCATGCAAAAAAGCCTCCTAGTTATATCTCTTTTTTTGTCCGTTCCGTTTATGAAATGGAAGGCATTATGTATAAAAAGGGAATTCCCCTATATTTAACAACTAACAATGTACTAATCATACCATGTAATGGTTTGTTTTTGACCTAGTTTTTTTTAAAATTTCATGTTTCTTTCAATGTGATTGTAATCTTTCTCAATATTCCGCCTACCTCACTCCCTATCCTCAAATGATTGTAATAACAAACAATCTTTCGTATGGGATACGAAATAAATTTTCCGCATGAGTGGTGGTTCAACAGAAATTACATGTACATTTCCTTGCCTTACAGACTGCTCTACTGCCCTTTCTGGAAGTAACGTGATACCAAGGCCAGCTTTTACCATTGCAAGCATCGGTTCTGCGTAAGATGTTTCCACAGCTATAGTTGGTTTTACACCTATTTCATGAAACATGTTCATAATCATTTTCCTTACATCACATATTTCTGGATATACAATTAATTTTTCATTGTGCAGCTCTTCTATTTGAATGACTATCTTCTCTTTGTACGGATGATTATTTGAAACGGCACAAACAATTTTCTCTTGTTGCACTTCTTTTATATACGTAGCACCTTCTACTACTGAATCGATGAACATCGCGTCAATCTCCCGCGCTTTAAATAAATCTCTTAATACTTCCGTATGCCCGATTTGCCATTCCACTTCGAACTCATCACCTAATATATTTTTACATTCTGATATGTAATGCTCCGCTAAACTCGGTAGTATACCAATTGAAAACTTCCGGTTCTCTTGATACCCCCTCATTTCTGTTTTCACTTCATTTATTTGCTCCAAAATCGGTAACATTCTTTTTATAAATAACTCTCCTGCCTCCGTTAACTCTACTCCTTGCGCAGAACGTTTAAGTAAAGTAACCTCTAAATCCGCTTCTAACTTTTGAATTTGTTTACTAAGCGCTGGTTGCGATATATGTAAAATCTTACTTGCCTTTGATAAACTTCGCGTATGCTTCACTTCAATAAACGATCGTACTGCCTCCAAATCCATCGTACACACCTCTAACAAAAAGTTATAACCGTTATAAGAAATCGATATTTCCTCCTATAAACAATTACTCTTTATACTTATTTCATCAACTTACTATAACGAAATGTAAAGGGGAAAGATACTCTTGAACAAAAAACAAATGCTACTCGGATCCTTTCTATGCTTACTCGCCGTCACTGCCTGGGGATTTATGTTTCCTGTAATGGCAAGTGCTCTGCAATTTATCGATCCATTCTTCTTCACAACGCTTCGCTATGGATCAGCAGCTATTATTTTTCTTATTTTGCTATTAATTACTGAAGGAAAGACTTCACTCCGCTTAGAAAAAAGAACACTTTCTCTATTCTTTTACGGGACAGTCGGTTTCGCGGGGTATGGTTTTCTCGTTTTCTACGGACAGCAACTTGCCGGACCTTCCGGAGCAATCCATGCAGCTATGATTCAATCCCTTATGCCACTGATTGCCTTATCACTGCAATGGATAACCCAAAATCGCCGCCCACAAAACTATACATTCCTTTGTATGTTCGTTGCATTACTTGGCGTTATGCTTGTCATTTCAAAAGGAAATATTGAATTACTATTTGGAGCTGCAAGCCACTTATCAACAAATATATTGATGCTATGCGGCGTTACTTGCTGGGTCATTTATACAAACGGGGGTGCTCGTTTTCAATCTTGGTCACCACTTAGGTACACGACATTAACTTGTTTATTTGGCTCCATTTCACTCATCGTTATTGTTACTTTCTTAACGTACACAAATATAGTTACTATGCCGTCACTGCGTACAGTTGTGAGCGTTCGTTTTGAGCTCTTTTATATGTCGATTATCGCAGGCGTTATCGCTGTATTTTGCTGGAATATGGGAAATCGCTATATTTCATCTATTAACGGCATATTATTTATGAATTTAGTTCCTATCCTTGCACTGATCGGTTCTATCTTTCGAGGTTATACAGTCGATAAAATTGAAATCGCTGGAGCTGCATTAACAATTATAGCGCTATTATGTAACAATTTATGGCAAAGAAAAGTAAACATAAAAATCCCCACCTCAGTTCGTTAGGTGGGGATTCTTCACATATGAACAGCTCTTGGCCATTCATGGTACATATTCGCCTTACATAATGCTTGTCCCATCCATTGCTCAATCTCTTTCGTGTACATTTCTATGAAAAATGTCTCAGACGGGAAAGAATGCAGTACTTCTGATATATATTGTGGATATAAAAACGGCATATTTATCATACCTTTTAATTGCGTCATAAACATTGTAAATGATACTTTCTGAAATTCTTTTTTCATTTGTCCTTGTCTAATCATTTGTTCTATATAATATCTTTCTTTAGAAAAATAAACGGTCATCACTTCACGAATTAATGTCGTATCAAGCGAAAGCTCTCGGTAGAAGAAACGTGTTAGTTCTCTATTTTCAAATTGATATCGTAAAATCCCGCGCACCATTTGCACCATCACATCTTTAGCCGACAAATACTCTCTCTGTTCAAACGACATTTCAATCACATGAATATATCCTTCTAAAAAATCAGTAATAAGCTGTTCTAATAAACCTTGCTTCCCAGCAAAATAATATGAAATATTCGCTACATTCACATCCGCTCGCTTTGCAATGTCTCGCACCGATGTTCCATCATACCCTTTCGTATTAAACAACGATATTGCCGCATCAATTACTTTTTGTTTCGTCTGCTTCATGCGCTCACTTCCCCTCACTGAACAGCTATAGTTTAAATTTCTTGACTTTTAAGACAAATTCCTTTAATTTTCTATCGACAAAGTCATGTGAAATACATCGTATTTTGCTAATATTTTACACATCTCGATAAAAAAGGAGCTGTTTCCATGTTTACTAAAGAAAGTTATGCAGGATCTCGCGTGCAGCAATATGAGACAGTAATTAAACAACTGGATGCGTTATTAACTGGCGAATCAAACGTAGTCGCAAACTTATCAAATGCGTCCGCATTATTAAACCAATTTTTAGATCGCGTTAATTGGGTTGGCTTTTACCTAACAGAAGGAAATCAGCTTGTCCTTGGACCGTTCCAAGGAATGCCTGCTTGCGTACGCATTCCATTTGGACGAGGCGTTTGCGGCGTAGCAGCTGAAACGAAAACAACACAGCTTGTAGCAGACGTTCACCAATTCCCAGGTCACATCGCTTGCGATAGTGCTTCTAATTCAGAAATCGTTGTACCGATTGTGAAAGAAGGAGCTGTCATTGGTGTACTTGACATTGATAGTCCTGAAAAGAATCGTTTTGATGAAGTAGATCAGCGCTATTTAGAAAAGTTTGTGGAAACACTCCTAAAACATATGTAAAAAGAAAAGAGCGAGTTATCGATTTAGTACGCCCTGTACAAAACCGATAGCTCACTCTTTTTTCATTGATTTACAGTAGATATTTTCTTTAATGCCTGCTCTAAATCAGAAACGATATCCTCCCACGATTCTAAACCGACTGATAAGCGTATTAAATTATCGAAAATGCCCATTTCTTTTCTTAGTTCAGCTGGAATCGCAGCGTGCGTCATCGTTGCTGGATGCTGAATTAACGTTTCTGTATCTCCTAAACTCACCGCAATTGTAATAAAGTGAAGATCATTAATAAACGCTTGCGTCTCTTCTTTTCCGCCTTTTACTGAAAAAGAAATAACACCGCCCCCGCGTTTCATTTGACGAGATGCTAACTCCCCTTCTGGATACCAAACACCTTCTACCGCATCATGTTTTCTTAGGAACGATACAATTTTTTCTGCATTATCACAATGACGATCCATTCTTACTGCTAACGTCTTTAACCCGCGTAATAATAACCACGCATCAAACGGTGCCATAATACCGCCGATATCCTTTCGCATCGGGCGAATCTTTTCAGCTAATGCTTTCGTTTTACAAATTGTTACGCCTGCTACAACGTCACCGTGACCACCAATATATTTTGTCGCACTATGCACAACAGCGTCACAGCCAAGCTCAAGCGGTCTTTGTAAATAAGGTGAACAAAATGTATTATCAACAATAACAAGTAAGCCATTTCGCTTTGCAACCCGAATCACTTGTTTTAAATCAATTAATTTCATTGTCGGATTAATCGGTGTTTCAACGAAAATAAGCTTTGTATTTGGGCGAATTTTATTTTCAATATCAACCTCTGTCTCCATATCACAAAACGAATGCGTAATCATAAATTTTTCTTCTAACACTTCTAAAAAACCGTACGTGCATCCATATAATCCATTTGAACAAATAATATGATCTCCAGCTTTTAGAAAACCGATTAACGTTGCTGAAATAGCTGCCATACCAGATCCGAAGGCAAGTGCTTCTTCTCCTCCTTCTAACACCGCCATACGTTCTTCAAATAATTTCACAGTTGGATTTCCAAGCCGTGAGTAAATATAAGATGGATCCACTCCCGCAAAACTCGCCTCTCCTTGCTGCGCAGTCTCAAATGTAAATGTAGAAGTTTGAAATAAAGGTGGTGTTAAACTTCCTTTATGTTCCTCAGGTGTATAACCGTAATGAATTAACGCTGTCTCCATATGCTTCTTTTTCATAAAAACATCCCCCTTATGTTTTTATTGCCGCATATTCATCCATAAAAATTTGATGAACGTTTTCCTTCATTTCATGTAAGCGTTTTATTTGTGTTTCTATCTCTTCTTCTATATTGTTTTAAATTCCTTCTTATATTAATTTCCAAAATTTATATGCATAAAACAAAAACGTACTCGCTTGACGAAACTCTGGGTAAAAGATATAATAGCGTTTGTGTAAAATAAAAAGGCAGCCTTGTAATGTGAGTTTATCGTTTGTATTTTGTTCCTCTACGGAGGTGTATCTCGTAACTCCCTGCTGCTGGAGCGAAGGTACATGAAAACAAAATGCCCGTAAATATCGATTACGTCTGTTTTTATTTTACGTAAATAAAAACATTTTTAAAGGAGGAGTCAACTATGGCTCGTTATACAGGTCCAGCTTGGAAACTGTCTCGTCGTCTTGGAATCTCTCTAAGCGGCACAGGAAAAGAATTAGAAAAACGCCCTTACGCACCAGGTCCTCACGGTCCTAACCAACGTAAGAAACTTTCAGAATACGGTTTACAATTACAAGAGAAACAAAAACTTCGTCACATGTACGGCATGACTGAGCGTCAATTCCGTCGCACATTTGACCAAGCAGGTAAAATGCCTGGTAAGCACGGCGAAAACTTCATGATCCTTCTTGAAGCTCGTCTTGACAACTTAGTTTACCGTATGGGCTTAGCTCGCACTCGTCGTGCAGCTCGCCAATTAGTAAACCACGGTCACATCATGGTTGATGGCGCTCGCGTAGATATCCCATCTTACCGTGTAAAACCTGGTCAAACTATCAGCGTTCGCGAAAAATCTAACAGCCTTGTTGTTGTTAAAGAAGCGATCGAAGTTAACAACTTCGTACCAGAATACTTAACTTTCGATGCTGACAAATTAGAAGCTACTTACACTCGTCACGCTGAGCGTGCTGAGTTACCAGCTGAAATCAACGAAGCATTAATCGTAGAGTTCTACTCTCGTTAATGACAAAAAGCCAATCCTGTGGATTGGCTTTTTTCGTTTATATATAAAATAAAATTATTTATTTTCCTCTTTTTGAACATATACATAAGCATCTTTCTGCTCTTTATGTACATCCACCTTCGAATTCTCTGCAAGCTGACCCGCATTTAGCAAAGAAAAAATAATGAGCGCTTCTAGTGACATTTTGTTTTACCACTCCTTTCTATTTGTTATACATTTATCATACCGCTTACATGTGATTTCCGTATGAACTCGAAAAGGAGATTACAACAAAAAGGTTACAGGCCTATGAATGCACGCTATAATAACCATTAAATAGGAGGTGGATTCTTTTTGACAATAAACCAAATGGTTCAACTCGGAAGTTCATTTATGCTATTTATTACTTCAGCACTGATGAGTTGGTATCAAGGGAGTAATTTAATAGATAATCCTGATGAATGGAAATATAGCGCTAAGTTTACGAATTACTTCAAAGGCACCGTTTCAAATTACCAAGATATTTATCAAATCGATTTCTTTATATATGCAGCAAAATTTTATCCAACAGCATTTATCGTTATGCTAGTTAGTTTACTTTATATGCTCATATTAATTCTTTATATTCTATTTTCAAAAAAAGATCCGGCGATTTAAATCCATACATAAAAAACCCCGAATCATAAACTTTTCAGCCTATAATTCGGGGTATTATTTGTTTATATTCGTTTCTAATTAGTAACGAATTAAGAAATATTTCTTTTTACCGCGGCGAATGATTGTGAATTTACCCTCGATGCGGTCGTTTTCTGTTACAACGTAGTCTAACGCTTGTATACGCTCACCGTTTACGTAGATTGCGCCGTTCGTTACATCTTCACGTGCTTGACGTTTTGATGGAGAGATTTTACTTTCTACAAGTAAGTCGATTAATACTGTATCTTCTGCAGTACGTTCTACAGATGGTACGTCTTTGAATCCTTGTTCGATTTCGCTTGCAGTTAGTTCTGCTACAGAACCGCTGAATAATGCAGCTGAAATTTTGATTGCTTGCTCTAATGCTTCTTCACCGTGAACAAGTTTTGTCATTTCAGAACCTAATGCTTTTTGTGCTGCACGTTTTTCTGGCGCTTCAGCTACTTGCTTTTCAAGCTCAAGAATTTCTTCATGAGATAAGAATGTGAAGTATTTTAAGTATTTAACAACATCGCGGTCATCTGTGTTAATCCAGAATTGGTAGAACTCGTAAGGAGTTGTTTTCTCTGGGTCTAACCAAATTGCGCCACCTTCTGTTTTACCAAACTTCGTACCGTCAGATTTAGTAACAAGTGGAATTGTTAAACCGAATGCTTTCGCATCTTCTTCTGATTTACGGATTAATTCAAGACCCGCTGTAATGTTACCCCATTGGTCACTACCACCGATTTGTAGGCGACAATTATGGTGTTGGTATAAGTTTAAGAAGTCGTATGATTGTAAAATCATGTAACTGAACTCAGTGAATGAAATACCAGTTTCTAAACGAGATGCTACTGTATCTTTTGCTAACATATAGTTTAAACCGAAGTTTTTACCGATATCGCGTAAGAATGAAATTACATCTAAGTTACCAAGCCAATCATAGTTGTTAGCCATTGTTGCTGGGTTGTCCACGTTTTCAAACTCTAAGAAGTTTGAAAGTTGGTTTTTAATGCTTTCTGTGTAGTAAGCAACTGTATCTTTCGTATTTAATGTACGCTCTGCTTTTTTACCACTTGGGTCACCGATCATACCAGTGCCACCGCCAACAAGTGCAATTGGTTGGTGACCAGCTAATTGGAAACGACGTAACATTAATACTGGTAACATATGACCAATGTGTAAGCTATCTGCTGTCGGATCGAAACCACAGTATAATTTAACGCTTTCTTTTTCTAATAATTGCTCAAGTCCCTCAGCATCTGTTTGCTGATTAATTAGACCGCGAAATTCAAGATCTTGTAAAATACCCATATCCTACATACTCTCCTTTAAGTTCATTACTGGCGTGAAGGTTGAAAACATAAAAAAATCGCCCCTTCAAATAAGGGACGATTTTGATTATCGCGTTACCACCCTAGTTGCAGGCAAAAAAAGCCTACCACCTTATTTACATAACGGCTTAGCACCGTCTTTTCCCTTTTGAATACAATTCAATCGAAAAAAGATGCTCTAGGGGCGTAATTCGCGATCATCTATGTGCTGATTTTCACCGGCCATCAGCTCTCTAAAACAGGGAAATGATCACTACTTCTCCCTTTCCACGCTCAATTATTCATATACTTTTCTTTATACCATCATTTATATAGGCATGTCAAATAGAGGTCAGGTTTCCCTTCTTGTCAATCCTTTACAACACCATAAAGAGTATCGTAATAAGAGAAAGAATTGGAACCCCAACTAATAACGATACATGAAACACAATCGATAAATCATTCCCAATGGTCGCCTCCACAGGATCTTTCGTTGGGGAACCAAGAAACCCGATTAATCGATCGAATCGACTTACCGTTTTTGGAAAGTCTGGTATTTCTACATGATCACTATCTAAATGTTGCTTTAACTTATATTCACTCTTAAAGGGATTTTCGCTCAATTTCGTCCACCTCCAGCAATTGTTTCAATTTCTTTATCCCGTTATGAAGTCTCGATTTCACCGTTCCAATCGGAATGTTTAATATCTCTGCAATTTCTTTTTGCTGCATGTCATGATAATAAGAAAGGATTAGGACCGCTCTTTGCTCTTCTGGAACTTTCAAAATTGCTTCTCTTACTGTGAGCCGATCTTCGTGAGAAAATTCTTTTTCCGGAATCGGCACTAAAAATGGCAAAAGCGTACGCCACTTTTTTCTCCTATTTAATTTATTAATCATAAGACGATAACCAATTTGAAATAAATACGTTTTTATTTTACCTTTTTCAAGTTCATACATATTTTTCTTACGCTCTAGCGTCAAAAACGTATCTTGCACAAGATCGATACTTAATTGTTCATCTCGGTTAAATCGATATAAAAATGTGTATAGCGCTGGTTTGATTAAAACATATAGTCTTTCTCCCGCTTGTTTATCTCCACTTTGATACGCAAGCATGAGCTCCTCCTCAATCCCAATCTGCGCCATGATTTTTGATCTCCTTTATTCCTTTTAACGTTAATGAAATACGGGAAATTAAATATGCAATCGCAATAAAAATCCACAATTGTGATTGATTTGTAAAAAATTGCACATATGGGTTTTGAATCGTAAATCCCATTGCAACTAAAGTATTTAACGCTTGCACACATATGCATGCATACAACGCAAGGCAGACAGAAATAGTGTCAAATACATTCCAGCGAAAATACACTTTTGTTTTTGTAAAATCAATTTTATATCCATTTTTCCGTACTATATGTTTTCTATCAAATGGAATAATGATTGAAAACAGAACACTCATTATAACTCCAGCTGTAAGCATTGATACTCTATATCCAATTGGTATCGGTAAGAAAAGACCACAAGAAAATACGACTATAATTCCAAGTAAAGCAAAAGCAAGAAGTAATTTATTAGACATATAAAAGCCTCCCTCATCTATTCTTTCATAAATGTATACAGACGAGGAAGGCACTTCGTTCAAATATTATTTTAGTTTTTTTATAATCTTTGCAGGATTCCCGCCAACTACTACATTATTAGGCACATCTTTCGTTACGACAGCACCAGATGCGATTACCGCATTGTCTCCAATTGTTACACCTGGATTAATAATTGCTCTTCCGCCAATCCATACGTTATCGCCAATTGTAACTGGTTTTCCGTATTCTGATCCGCTTATACGCTCTACCGGATCAAGTGGGTGCGTTGCTGTATAAATGTGAACACCTGGAGCTAACATACAGTTCACTCCGATTGTTACCGGGCATACGTCTAAAATCGTACAGTCAAAGTTCGCGTAAAAATTTTCACCGACATGAATGTTATAGCCGTAATCACATCTAAAAGAAGATTCAAGATGAATATTATCTCCTGTCGTTCCGAATAATTCTTTTACGATTTCGCTACGCTCTTTCAATTGCTCTTCTGGCGTATCATTTAATTTTCTCGTTAATATACGTGCTTGCTCTCTTTCTTGTACTAAAACTGGATCAGCCGGTATGTACATTTCTCCTAGTATCATCTTTTCCTTTTCTGTTTTCATCATACTATCCCCTTTAACTTATATATACAAGTTCATGATATCATAAAAAAGAAAGGCCTGAACATTTTTCGTTCAGACCTTTCCCTCTTAATCTTCCATCGTTGATAAGTCACCTGTTGGTAAATTCAGCTCCCACGCTTTTAATACGCGGCGCATAATTTTACCACTTCTCGTTTTCGGTAATTTATCTCTAAATTCAATTTGTCGTGGCGCTGCATGAGCTGCTAGGCCTTTCTTTACAAATTGACGAATTTCTTCTTTTAATTCATCAGATGGTTCGTATCCTGCTCGAAGTGCGATAAATGCTTTAATAATTTCGCCGCGCACCGGATCAGGAATACCAATTACACCAGCTTCTGCAACAGCAGCATGCTCGATTAATTTACTTTCTACTTCAAACGGACCAACGCGCTCACCTGACGTCATAATTACATCGTCAATACGTCCTTGGAACCAGAAGTATCCATCTTCATCCATATAAGCAGAGTCACCTGATACGTACCAATCTCCCGGCATGAAATAAGATTCATATTTTTGCTGGTTATTCCAGATCCCGCGCATCATAGATGGCCAACCTTTCGCAATTGCTAAGTTACCCATTGTGTAAGGAGGCACTTCATTTCCTTCATTATCAACAATCGCTGCTTTCACACCTGGAATTGGTTTACCCATTGAACCTGGACGGATTTCCATACAAGGGTAGTTACAAATTACTTGTCCACCTGTTTCTGTCATCCACCACGTATCATGAATACGAAGTCCAAATGCATTCATACCCCAGCGAATTACTTCTGGATTTAACGGCTCACCAACGCTTAATACGTGACGAACTTGTGATAAGTCATATTTTTTAATTGCGTCTTGTCCAGCTCCCATTAACATACGGAATGCTGTTGGTGCGCTGTACCAAACCGTCACACCGTAATCTTGCAGTGCTTCATACCAAGCTTCTGGACTAAAGCGTCCACCTAAAATAACATTTGACGCTCCAACTAACCACGGTGCGAAAATACCGTAAGCTGTTCCAGTTACCCAGCCCGGGTCAGCAGTACACCAATATACATCGTCTTCTTTTAAATCTAATACCCACTTCGCCGTTTGATAGTGCTGAACCATTGCGTTTTGCGCATGAAGCACACCTTTTGGCTTACCAGTAGAACCAGACGTGTAATGTAGAATCAAACCGTCTTCACGGCCTAACCATTCAATATGTAATTCTTTTGAAGCTTGTTCAAATAACGGATTGAACGCTACCGTTTTACCGCCTTCTTCTACATTATCTCCAACAAGGAAAACTGTTTTTAAAGCCGGTAAATCATTTAATGGTACGCGCTCTAATAATTCAGGCGTTGTAATTAACACCTTTGCTTCGCTATCTTCTAAGCGATCGCGAACTGCGCCTTCCATAAATGCTTCAAATAGCGGTCCAACAATTGCTCCTAATTTCACTGCACCTAAAAGTGCGAAATATAACTCTGGAGAACGTGGCATAAAAATAAAAACGCGATCGCCTTTTTCTACATCGCCATAATTCTTAAGGACGTTTCCTGCTTTATTAGAAAAATCCTTCATTTCCTTAAATGTATATTTCTCTTTTCGCGATCCATCTTGATAATAAAGAGCTACTTTATTCTTTCGATCGGATTTCGCATGCTTATCAATTGCCTCATACGCCATATTTACTCGGCCTGTTTCATTCCAAGTAAAGTTTTTATTAACCTCTTCCCAGTTAAAATTCGCGTATGCCTCATCATAATTCGGCAAATTATTTTCTCCTTTAATGACAGGAAGCGTTTCTACTTTCATACTTTACATCCCCCTCCTATGTATTCTATTATCTATTATAATGACATTATTTAAAATTTTCAGTATATTTGTTGATTTTTAGACAAATTTTTAATGACAAATTTCGATTCACATCGCATATATTATAAAGTACGATATTAATAGATTCACAAACCCTCAAGGTGGTGAGCAATACATTGATTCATAAAAAAATATATAATGCTAGAAACTTAAAAACAGCGAAAGGCACTTTAATTATTGAAGGTCCTGTCTCTACACATAACTTAGAAATGTATGAGTTTCATCCAGACTTAATTGCGTTTCGTCCTGCCGAGCAACAATATAAAGCAATTGTCGAAATTTCTAAATTACCAGAAGCTCGTCTCATTATTGCTAGACATGACCAAACAATTGTTGGATATGTTACATACTTGTATCCTGATCCACTTGAACGATGGTCAGAAGGAAAAATGGAAAACTTAATTGAGCTTGGGGCAATTGAAGTAGTCCCAGCCTTCCGCGGGAGTTCTGTCGGAAAGAACTTACTAGAGGTTTCTATGATGGACGATTATATGGAAGATTACATTATATTGACGACTGAATATTATTGGCACTGGGATTTGAAACAAACAGGATTGAATGTGTGGGAATACCGAAAAGTAATGGAGAAAATGATGAATGCTGGCGGGTTACAATGGATGGCTACAGACGATCCTGAAATTTGTTCACATCCTGCCAACTGTTTAATGGTCCGCATCGGTAAACGCGTTGATACGGATTCTATTCAAGCTTTTGATCGTCTACGTTTTCACAATCGTTTTATGTATTAATAAAGGGGGCAACTGGAATGATTGTAGAAGAAATTATGAATCAAAATGTAGTTACATTACATCCAAACGATACAATCGAAACAGCAATCCGAACGATACGCACGAAAGGCATTCGGCACATTCCAATTGTCGATCAAAATAATCACGTCGTAGGCATTATTTCTGATCGGGATGTAAGAGATGCAAGTCCGTCTATTCTAGATGAACAAGTTTCACTCGATATGCTACAGCAACCGCTCGAACTTATTATGAAACATCCTGTTATGACTTGCCATCCTCTCGATTTCGTTGAGGAAATTGCTACTTTATTTTTTGAAAATAAAATTGGCTGTCTTCCTGTTACAAAGGCCGGGAAGTTAGTTGGAATCATTTCTGAATCTACAGTATTACACACGTTAGTAAAATTAACAGGAGCACATCAACCAAGTTCGCAAATTGAAATTCAAGTAAAAAACGAACCTGGTATTCTTGGAAAAGTCGTTGCTATTTTTAGTGATTTACAAATAAATATCGTGAGCGTTCTCGTCTATCCAGCAAAAGATGAGAATGATAAAGTACTCGTTTTCCGCATTCAAACGATGAATCCTCTAAAAGTGATTGATGCACTTGAAGCAGAAGGCTACCGCGTATTATGGCCAAACATCATGGGGATGCAGGCATGAGTAGCGCGTTTATTTATTCGGATGACTTCCGGGGCTATTCATTTAGCCCTGATCATCCTTTTAACCAACTGCGCGTCACACTTACGTATGATTTATTACAAAAGGGCGGTTTCATCTCTCCCTCTCAAATCATCTCACCACGGACGGCTACAGATGAAGAAATCGCCTACGTTCATACAGAGGAGTACATAAATGCGGTAAAACGTGCTGGAGAAGGAAAGTTAGAAAAATCAATTGCAATGTCCTATGGACTCGGAACAGAAGATACACCGATGTTCCCAAATATGCACGAAGCAAGCGCATTGCTCGTTGGTGGTACATTAACAGCTGTCGATGCTGTTCTTTCTGGGAAAGTAAAGCACGCACTTAATTTGGGCGGCGGCTTACATCACGGCTTTCGCGGCAAAGCATCTGGCTTTTGTATTTATAACGACAGTTCTATCGCAATGAAATATATTCAAAAGAAATACGGTTTACGCGTCTTATATATTGATACAGATGCTCATCACGGTGATGGCGTACAGTGGTCGTTTTATGATGACCCTAACGTATGCACAATTTCATTACATGAAACTGGTCGCTATTTATTTCCTGGAACTGGCGCTGTAAATGAACGCGGACAAGGTAATGGCTATAGTTATTCTTTTAACGTTCCACTCGATGCTTTTACAGAAGATGAATCGTTCTTAAAATCATATCGAACTGTTGTAAAAGAAGTTGCAGCGTACTTTAAACCGGATATTATTTTAACGCAAAATGGTGCTGACGCACATTATTATGACCCACTTACACATCTTTGTGCGACAATGAATATTTACCGTGAAATACCGAAGCTCGCTCGTGAAATTGCAAATGAATATTGCGACGGTCGCTGGATCGCTGTCGGTGGCGGTGGCTATGATCACTGGCGCGTCGTTCCAAGAGCTTGGGCACTCATTTGGCTCGAAATGAACAACATCCAAAACATCTCAGGTTATCTCCCTCCAGAATGGATTGAAGCTTGGAAAGGACAAGCAGAAACAGAACTTCCCCTCACATGGGAAGATCCAGACAACATGTATAAACCTATCCCCCGTAAACCAGAAATTGAAGAAAAAAACGCATTAACTGTAGCGAAATCCCTTGAAATTATTCGGAATAATATGACAAAATCTTTGTACTAAACGAAAAGGAGGCTCGTTTTTGAATAGCCTCCTTTTATTTATTGTCGGTTTCTGTCGGTAAGTCGATATATTTTAATAATCGCTGATATATTTCGAAATGCGCCGATATATTTTCATTTCATAACAGCCTGGCCCAACTTTTATGAGAAAAGGTAGTGATATTATGTGGAAACGACAAATGATCCACACGAAACGTGGTACATTTGAACTCTTTACAAAAGGAGATGGCGAATCGCTTTGTATTACACATCACTATTCACAATTTAATGAAACTGGTGATTACTTTGCGGATGTTTTTACTGCTACGCATCGTGTATTTCTCATTAATTTACGAGACGCTGGTAACTCGTTAAAAGCCAATTCAGAAAAAGAATTAAGCATGATTGAAACAATCCACGACTTGGAAGCCATACGAGAAGCATTACAACTTCCAACATGGCATTTCGCTGGCCATTCAACAGGTGGTATGCTTGGACTTTTATATGCAATTACATATCCACATTCCTTACAATCATTAGTCGTAGCAGGAGCTGCAGCAAGTAACTATACCGAAACACCATTCTGCATTTATCACCCAGCACATCCACAGTTTCATTATATGCAAAAACTCATCGAAAACTTAAAAAGCCCTCACCTTACAAATGAAGAACGGAAAGAACTATCTACTAAGAGAACAAAATTATCATTGTATAAACCAGAAAACTACAACTCTTATTTTTGTAAACCAATCAATAAAACAATGTCCATTAGCCGGATGAATGCTTTCGCCAATGAATATCCTTCATTTGATTTAAGAGAGAATTTACCTTCCATCCAAACAAAGACACTTATTATATGCGGAAGATATGATGTACAGTGCCCAATTCAATATTCTATCGAGATACATGATGGGATACGTAATTCTATCTTCATTCCATTCGAAAACAGCAACCATTATCCTTTTTTAGAAGAAGCTGCTCAGTTTACTTCTACTACTCAAACATTTTATAAATCGTTATTACCATTATTATCAATAAAAACTAAACACTGACAAAAAGCTCATAGCCTCTATACGACTATGAGCTTTTTTCAAATGAAATATTTCACACTAAAAACAACTAAAAAAACAAAAGAAATAACAACTAAACCCACATCAAGTAATACCGACTTTTTATCTCTATCTTTTAAACTTACCTTAGAGCTAGAAATGCTTTTAATTACCCAAAAGATCGCAAAAAAGAACCAACCGAAATGATCATTCGTAGAATCTTCATCATAAAACATTTGTATTGCACCAATAATCAATAAGATAAGTACGATATTAGTTCCAATCTTTAAAGTCTTATTTGATTTATTATCTTTTAATATATCCCCCAACATATAGCTCGCTCCCTATGCTCTCCTCTGTTTTGTTTCTCTTTACATTTTAACACAAATTACCTATTTCTTCCTTTTCGTTCGAATAACATACAAAAACCTGCCAATTACTCGGCAGGTATATTACACGTTAAAACGATAACCAGCTCCCCATACCGTTTCAATATATTGCGGGTGAGCTGGATCTCTTTCAATTTTTTCACGTAGCTTTCTAATATGAACGACAACAGTTGCTAAATCACCAGCAGAGTCTAATCCCCAAATGCGTTCAAATAGCTGTTCTTTATTTAATACTTGATTTGGGTTTGTGACAAAGAATGTTAATAAATCAAATTCCTTCGTTGTAAATGCCACTTCTTCATTGTTTATAAAAACTTTCCTCGCTCGTTGATCGATAGAAATTCCGTGAATATATAACGTATCGCGTTGCTTACTTACATTTCCTAATAATCTTTCATAACGAGAAATATGTGCTTTTACTCTTGCGACTAATTCACTCGGGCTAAACGGCTTCGTTATATAATCATCCGCTCCTAATCCGAGTCCGCGAATTTTATCTATATCTTCTTTTTTTGCTGAAACAAGTAGAATCGGAATATCTTTTACAGCACGTATTTGTTTACAAATTTCGAATCCGTTCATTTTCGGAAGCATAATATCTAAAATAATTAAATCATAGTCTTCTTGCAGGGCTATTTGTAAACCTGTTTCTCCTGAATGCTCTACATCAACTTGGAAATCATTAATTTCTAAATAATCTCGCTGTAATTCTGCAATACTTACTTCATCTTCTATTAATAAAATTCTTTTCAATTTACTCACCACATTCCTCTACTTTTTCCAATGAGAAGAAAATGCTTGTGCCTTTACCAAGCTCGCTTTCCGCCCAAATTTCCCCGCCATGTTCTTCAACAATTTGCTTCGCTATTGCTAAACCAAGTCCACTTCCACCTGTGCTAGAATTCCGCGATTGTTCTGCACGATAAAAACGTTCAAAGATATAAGGTAGCGTATCAGATTCTATACCTGATCCATTGTCCATCACTTTCACAATAACTTTATTATTATTACTCGATACTGTTACAGTAATTTTCTTCTCTTCTTTATCCATGTATTTCACACTATTATGAATTAAATTTGATATAACTCTATTTATCTTTTCGCAATCAGCCGTTACATATAGTGGTGATGTATGTAATTGCAAGTTAACTTCTATACCTTCTTTACTTAAATCCATTTGCATCTCTTCGATTAACTCTTGCATAAACGTATTCAATTCAACCGTTTCAAACTGAAAGGGAACTCGATTCAAATCGAGCTTTGAGAATAAAAATAATTCATCAATAAGTGTATCCATATGTCTTGCTTTCGTATGGATAGTTGTTAAATACTTATCCATTTTTTCTGGCGTATTTGCTACTCCGTCCTTTATTCCTTCTACATATCCGATAATTGATGTAATCGGTGTTTTTAAATCATGAGAGATGTTTGAAATAAGCTCTTTTCGATTTTCTTCATACTGCGTTTGCATCTCTATCGATTCTTTTAATCTCTTCCTCATTTCCTCAAATCCTTGATTTAATTGCCCTATTTCATCGTGTGATGTAACTGGTATTTGAAAATCTAAATTTCCTTCTTTAATTTTCTCCGTTGCGCCTTTCAATACAAAAATTGGTTTTATTACACTTCTTGAAACGAGGTAACTTAATAATCCAATGAGTAAAATGGCTAGTAGTAAGAGCGCTACGAATAAGATTGGAAATAATTTTTGTGTAAGATCTACAAATGAACTTTGCTTTTTTAATACAAATATACTTCCCTCTTCTTCCTGAGGAAAATAAAAATCAAACTTTACATATCGATAAAATGTATCGCCTAGTTCCGTTGTACCACGACTATTAATATTTGCTGATTCAAATTTCGGAAGGGCTTCTTTTAAA
Source organism: Bacillus sp. PK3-067 (assembly GCF_056738645.1). NCBI lineage: Bacteria > Bacillati > Bacillota > Bacilli > Caryophanales > Bacillaceae > Bacillus > Bacillus sp. PK3-067. Next base: position 4,644,040 of record NZ_CP096490.1, read on the forward strand.
GATACACTTTCAAATACGTTTGAAGCATATGAAAGTGTTTCTCCTTTTCTTACTACTATTTTCACACCCTCTTTTTCTATTGCTGAGACAAACGACTCATCTAACAATTGAGATTGATGCTGTTTAGCTGCTGACTTCAACTCAAGATAGGCATTCTCTTCTTCTGGTGTAAGCGGCTTTTGAATGTAAGAACTTTTATAGAAATTTTTCACTGCTTCCAAGTCACCTGTTATCGAAAAAACGATTAAAAATCCCGCGACTAATATAAGCGTAATGGAAACGAGGATAACAGCAATATAAGAAAATAAAAACCTTGTTTTAATAGACATATCTTAAATCCTCACTTTATCAAACCTTATTATTTATAAGCATAAAAATATATGTTCAATTACTCAAGCGATTTTATAGTAATTTTAGCGTCAGTTTATAAAAATTTAATGTTCCTATTTTACAGTTGAAATTAGGAGGTTGAAATTCCATGTTCAAAAAAACATTCAGTATGATATGTTGGGTAATTTTTTTACAAGGATGCTCGCAAGAACAAGAAGTAAAAAAGGAGATGGCAAACATGGAGACTGCACTACTAGCAGCTACTGAAAAAAATGAAACGAATACTGTTATATCTTTACTAAAACAAGGCGCAAATATAAATGCGACGGATAGTCAAGGACGCACTCCGCTTATGATTGCTACATACAAAAATGATGTAAAAACCGCAAAGGCGCTTATCAAAGCCGGTGCTGACGTAAATATTCAAGATGACATGAAAAATAATCCCTTTCTATACGCCGGTGCGGAAGGTTACTTAGACATTTTAAAACTAACAATTGATGCTGGTGCAGATCCTACGATTACAAATCGTTACGGCGGAACAGCTCTTATCCCAGCTTCAGAACATGGCTATATTGGCGTCATAAAAGAACTCCTCACTCGAACAAATATTGATGTAAATCATGTAAATAACCTGGGATGGACAGCTTTAATGGAAGCCATCGTACTAAGTAACGGAAACGAAACACAGCAACAAGTCATTCGCCTTCTTATTGAGCACGGTGCAGATGTAAATATTCCAGACAATGATGGTGTTACCCCGCTAGAGCATGCTCGCGCTCATCACTTTGAGGAGATAGAGAAGATTTTGTTAGAAGGCCGTAAGTAAAAAGCTAATTTTTGCCTTCCTCCCCCACCCTATGCTACATTTAAGCCGTTACATTAATATTAATAGGGTGGGAATAAACATGAACAAACCTAAAATTGGGATGATTGGACTTGGAAGTATTGCGCAAAAGGCCTATCTTCCAACACTTACAAAAGAAACTGATTGGAATTTTGTAGGGGCGTTTACACCTAACGCAGAGAAAAGAAAACAAGTTTGCCAGCAATACCGAATTCAAGACTTTCATTCTATTGAAATGTTAGCTTCGGAATGCGATGCAATCTTCGTTCATAGTTCAACTGCATCGCATTATGAAATCGTTTCTGAACTTCTAAAAAAAGGGATCGACGTTTATGTTGATAAACCGCTAGCAGCTACAGTGGAACAAGCTGAGCAACTAGTCGAGTTAAGCGAGAAGTATAACCGAAAATTAATGGTCGGATTTAATCGCAGATTCGTTCCTATGTATGTCGCTGCCAAAGAACAGGCTAATGATATTTCATGGATTCGAATTGAAAAGCATCGTACAAATAAAGTCGGGCCATATACGTACGACTTCACTATGTTAGATGATTATTTACACATTGTAGATACCGCTCGCTGGTTAGCTAATGATGACCTTAACGCCGTTCACAATATGATGCAAATCAATGAAAAGAATGAACTTCTTTACGGACATCATACATATACAACTCCAAGTGGACTGTTACTTTCTACTGCAATGCATCGCCACGCCGGTACAAATTTAGAACAAATTGAACTTGTAACGCCAGGGAAAATCATTCGCGTAAAAAATATGAATACATTTGAAATTGAACAGGAAAACTCAGTTTCACAAAGTGGTTCCCCATCATGGGATACGACGTTAAAACAACGTGGTTTTGAAGATGCTGTTCATCATTTTATTGAGTGTGTACAAGGCGATACAAAGCCTGTTGTAGATGGATTAGAAGGATTAAAAACGCAGCAAATGCTACAATCTTTACTAGATGATGTAAACAAAAATTAAAACGGATACATTTTTCAGAATTTACTTTCATTCCCATTCCCTCTTTATTTCTCTCGTAAATTTCTATAGAATATGTTGATAGGAATTATAAATTTCATAATGAATCGTGGAAAGGATGGGATTAACACATGTGGAACGAGTTTAAAAAATTCGCTTTCAAAGGGAATGTCGTTGATTTAGCTGTCGGGGTTGTAATCGGTGCTGCATTCGGTAAAATCGTTAGTTCTTTAGTAAAAGATATCATCACACCATTACTTGGTATGGTATTAGGTGGCGTTGACTTTACAAGTTTACACTTTGGATACGGTAAATCTGCTGTTATGTATGGTAACTTCATCCAAACAATTTTTGACTTCTTAATTATCGCAGCTTCTATCTTTATGTTTGTTAAAGTTTTCAACAAACTAACATCTAAAAAAGAAGAAGAAAAAGAGGAAGAAATTCCAGAACCAACAAAAGAAGAAGAACTTCTTGGCGAAATTCGCGACTTACTAAAACAGCAAAACTCTTCTAAAGATAGAGCATAATTGAACGGATAAAAAGGCATGTCCCCTCGGGACATGCCTTTTCTATATGCTATAACGTTTCCGAATTCATATGAATAAATAAAATAATACCAGCAACCATAAGTACCATAATGCTACCTGCAAATAGTGTAATACCAATAAACATTAAATTTGTGCTCATATCTACTGATACACTTTCAATAAAAATAGAAATTACATACGTGATAAGGGCAATTCCTGCAAGAATACTTCCTGGAACAAATCGCTTTAAACCATTTTGTTTTAACGTCATATATGCAAAAATAGCAGTCATACAAAGCGTAATTATCCAAAGAACGATCATCTCTTTTCCCCCCTCACAAGCCTTTTCTTTCTATTATACATGACATTGCCCTATAATAGTTAAATTTGCACTTATGTGACATATAACAAGGAATAGCCCCATCTATAGCGAAGGCATTATAACATACACTTATACAATAAGGAGGCTTTCATTTGGAATATACTACTACATATAAATTAGAGCTATCCGAACGATTCGATTATGTTACGATTGACTTAGACAAACAGTTTTTTTACATCGAAGTTGTAAATTTACAAAGTAATATAACTGTACTAAAAATATCAATTAACTTGCAAAAAGACGAAATGGTAAATGCAGTCGTACAAAAATACTATCCTGAATACGAATAAAAGCTCACAGCAATCGCTGTGAGCTTTTTTATACTTACTTCGTTGAATCTCTAAATTGGATACGGTGAGGTAAGATAACAGTGTGATCTTCCACTTTTTCTTTGTTCATATACTTTGTTAATAGACGCATTGCTACTGCACCGATATCATACATCGGTTGAACAACTGTTGAAAGCTGCGGACGAACCATTAATGCAAGGCGTGTATTATCGAAACCAAGTACTTCTACGTCAGTTGGTACGTTTAATCCAGCGTCTTGTGCTGCATGGATTACACCTAGTGCCATTTCATCAGAAGATACGAAGATTGCTGTTGGCTTTTCATCATTGCTCCAAAGCTTTTCGAATGCTTCGATACCTGAGTCATATGTGTAATCTCCATCGATTACAAGATTTTCATCATATGAAATACCTGCTTCTTCTAAAGCTTTTTTATAACCTTGTAACTTCTTCGCGCTTCCCGCTTTATCAATGAAAGGACCAGAGACGAAACCGATACGTTTATGTCCTTGCTCGATAAAGTGCTTCATTGCATCATAAGCTGCTTGTGTATAATCAATATTTACTGATGGCGTTTCATTTTGCTCATCAAATGATGCTGCTAATACAATTGGTACTGGAGATTTTTTAAATTCTTCAATGTGAATGTCTGTAATATCTTCACCCATGAAAACAATTCCGTCCACTTGTTTTCCAAGCATCGTATTTAATAAATGGAACTCTTTCTCTTTGTTTTGGTCAGAGTTACTTAAAATGATGTTATATTTGTACATTGTTGCGATATCTTCAATTCCACGAGCTAGTTCTGCATAAAACGTATTTGAGATATCAGGAATAATAACACCTACTGTAGTTGTCTTCTTACTTGCTAGTCCACGTGCTACCGCATTTGGGCGGTATCCTAAACGATCAATTGCTTCTAATACTTTCTTTCTTGTTGTAGGCTTTACATTTGGGTTACCGTTCACAACGCGTGATACGGTAGCCATTGAAACGTTCGCTTCACGCGCTACATCATATATTGTTACGTTCATCTCATCGCACACTCCTTCTATTTTTGTTATCTATTTTTATGTATCGGTTACTTGAATGAAAAAAAGACATCAACTCTATTTGCAGATGCCACCAATCGTCCCGAGTTCTTCCTTTTACTAATGATACGATAAAAACGCAGGCTCATACAATATTTTCCCGCAAAAGTTTCGAAAAAATTCGCTTCTTTTCTCGTATTTTCGTATTTTTTATGAAAAAAGGGCATTTTTTGTAAAAAAATAGATGTTTCCTTAGTAGAAATCTTATTTTAAGCAGTACGATAGTAAATGAAATTTATATCGGCGATTTTTCGAATATATCGACTGTAACTCGAAATATATCAGCGATTTTCCAAATATATCGACCGCAACTCTAATTATATCAGCGATTTTTTAAATATATCAACTTACCAACAAAAATCGACAATGACAGTCGCTATACAATAGGAGAAAGCTGTTCCAAAATGCCTTTTTGGAACAGCTCATTAAAAGTTTTTATAATTTACTTCCAAATGATTTTAATTCATTCATAAAATCATTGAACTGCGGTATATTCATTTGTTGCGCTGCATCAGATAAAGCTACAGCTGGATCGGGATGTACTTCAGCCATAATTGCGTCTGCACCAATTGCCATCGCTGCTTTTGCAGTTGGTAAGAGAAGGTCACGTCGCCCTGTAGAATGCGTTACATCGACAACGACAGGTAAATGTGTTTCTTTCTTTAAAATCGGCACAGCGGAAATATCAAGCGTATTACGCGTCGCTCTTTCATACGTGCGAATACCTCGTTCACATAAAATAATGTTCCCATTTCCCTTTGCCATAATATATTCTGCCGCATTAATGAATTCTTCAATCGTTGCTGATAGACCACGTTTTAATAATACTGGTTTATTCACAGCACCAGCTGCCCTTAGCAAATCAAAGTTTTGCATATTGCGAGCGCCAATTTGAATAACATCAACGTAATCTAATGACATCTCAATATCATTCGGATTTAAAATTTCACTAATAACAGCCAAATCATATTCATCTGCTACCTGGCGCAAAATTTGTAATCCCTCTAATCCAAGACCTTGAAAATCATACGGTGAAGTACGTGGTTTAAACGCACCACCACGCATTAATTTCAGACCTTGCCCTTTCATTGCTTCAGCAACTTGACGTACTTGTTCATAACTTTCCACTGCACACGGTCCCATAATAAAATGCTGATTTCCGTCACCAATTTTTTCACCATTAATTTCAACAATCGTATCTTCTGTTTTTTTCTTACGAGAAACAAGTAATGCTTTACGATGATCGTCTTCTTGTAATTCTAAACCAGCTTGAAAAATTTGTTTGAAAATATGTTGTAAAGTCGAAGTTTCAAATGGACCATTATTATTCTCTGCAATTAAATCCAGCATATTTCTTTCACGTACAGGATCAAAACGTTTCACACCTTGTACTTCTTTTAAATTACCAACTTCTTGTACGAGACGACCTCTTTCGTTTAGTAACTCTAATATTTGTAAATTAAGTTGATCAATTTCAGAACGTAAACGACCTAATTGTTGTGATGCCATAAGAAAGCCACCTCTTTCAAATTCCTATATGTTACTTTTTTAAGATAATTTATTATAGCTGATACATATACGATTGTCACACGATATACAGCAAGGAATTACTATCAAAAAACATTATATATTTTCATTTAAAATAAAAAAAAGACAGTTTACATACTGTCTTTTTTTACAAGAAGGAAACAAACGGTTTATCACTGTTTTTCTCTTTTATAATAACGGCCTCAATTTTACTCTCGGACTTGATCTGTAATTGTACTTTCGCATCTTTAGGCAATTTGTCTAACATGCCTTGAGCAGCCAATTGGGTAAGAGCCATTAATTCTGTTTTACCGTTATATTTAATAACAATATTCATATTTAATGTATCCATTTGATCTTTCTTATAAGAAACTTTAGCGTTGACTGGAATAAAATCTCCATTAGAAAAACCTTTTATTTCCTTAGCAAAGTTATTTATTTTTGTATTATCTTCTCCATGTGCTTGTGTAAATTCATCAGAAGGATATGAATACGACTTTTCATCGATCGTACTCCAATTTCCAAGGTTCGTATCATTCTTTTGAACAGTAGCACTAGCAATATACGTACCATTTTTTAAAGAACTTGTACTTTCTTGCTTAAAGATAGCAAACGTAATTGGAGATTTGTTATATTTATCATTTTTGTTAATAGCTTCAATAAGTTGTTTAGCAACTTCAGTCCCTTTAGACATAGCCTCTTCATTCGATACACTTGAAGACATAGCTAAGCCAATCATCACACCAGATAAACTTAATTCATTTGAATTCTGTTTTCCGAAATAATCTTGTTCTATAATATTTGTCAAAACTGGCGCTTCTACTTTCGCAACTAGTTCATCAATTAGTTTCTCTGGAATATACTGGTTTAATTGCAGTACGTGACTCTCTGTATCAAATTGCTGCGTTGCAATATTTATTAAACCATTTTCATACTCTGCTAAATCTAATTTAGAATTTGTTTTTATATTAGCTGTATTAATAACCTTTTGTTCTTTTAAAGGAATAACAGTTCTATAATAATCTTTAGAAACAGCAGTTCTCGGAATCATACTTTTTTCTTTTGTATCTTTTTGTATAACTTCATCCTTCTTACTAATCGTATTACTATTGTTACTACAAGCTCCCAGTAATAAACTTACGACTGCGAAGGATAATGCCATTTTCTTCATTACTTAAAACCTACTTTCAACAATCTAGTTATTTAGTTTGAACTATTAATAGTGTACCACTAAATATATTTCAACAAAAACAAAAAAAAAGAAGCAAGCACCTTTAGCTTGCTTCTTTTTACTTTATATTCTCTTCTAAAGCATCTTTTTTAATATTCCAATGAGATGTATTCCATACTACCATCCCATCTTTTATGTATAACACTTGCGGTGATTCATGTCTAATACTGTATTGTTCTGCAACACGATTTGACACATCTCTCGCATCTTGTACGTATAAGTAATACGCTGGTACTTCTCTTTCTTCGCTGCAATACGCTTGAAATTCTGTGTATGCACCGTGACTAATTGGGCATGTCGTACTGTGTTTAAAAAGAACATACGGCTCGTTCTTTTCTACTAAGACTTCAAGCTCTTCAATTGTTTCAAGTTTTGTCATATTCATCACGATTCACCTCTCATACGAAATCTAGAGCGTTTCTCTTTCTTTTCAGCTTTTTTCTCAATTCTTTCTAATTTACGCTCTTCTTTTTCAACCTTCTTCTCTTGTCTCGACGCACGGTAATGATTGTATACTTCAATCGCCGCACTGCTCCACTGTACAACTTGCGCTACTTTATCAGCGTTATTTTCAATTTCGTCCGTTACAGAGTCTGATACATTACGAAGCTTCGTATTTAAAGATTGGATTGTCGTTCCAATCCCATCTACACCCGCTACCACTTTATTTAATGACTGTGACTTCTGTTGAATATCATCAGCTAACGAATTCGTTTTATGTAATAATTGCTCTGTCTCTACGCTAATTCCTTGCATTTGTTTTTCTAAACCTTCTAACGTGCTTGCAACGTTTTCTAACGTCTTCTGAACCGATAACAACGTTCTACATACATACACTACTAATACTGCGAAAGCAACCGCGATAATAGCCGCACTTACATATAAAAGAACTTGCATTTCATCACTTCCTTTATCTTTTTCATACTTTCCCCTATTATACAATCATTTTCCGTTTCATTCTAATCCCTATCTCATCATTAGAATTTTCATACTTATTCGTTAACTGTAACATAAATCATTCAACAAATTCCACTAAGTAGGTTACAATAGGAGAGGATACATAATTAGTAGGGAGGCTTTACATATGAAAGATCCACGTATTGAAAAGTTAGCATACAATTTAATTAACTACTCTATCCGCTTACAAAAAGGTGAAAAAGTATTAATTGAAAACTTTGGCTTACAAAAAGAACTTGTAACTGCACTTGTAAAAGAAGCATATGCAGCTGGTGGTTTCCCATTCGTCTCTTTAAAAGATCATCAAGTAGATCGCTCTTTATTAATGGGTGCTACTGAAGAACATTTCGAACAAATCGCTGCATATGAAGCAAGCGTAATGAAAGACATGGACGCTTATATCGGCCTTCGCTCTGGCGATAATATTAATGAACAAGCTGACGTTCCAAGTGAGCGTATGAAAGTTCATGGCCAAACAGTTGGTAAAAAAGTTCATAGAGACATTCGCGTTCCAAAAACACGCTGGGTTGTTCTTCGCTACCCAAATGCTTCTATGGCACAGCTTGCTAAAATGAGTACAGAAGCTTTCGAAGACTTCTACTTTGAAGTATGTAACTTAGACTACGGTAAAATGGATAAGGCGATGGACAGCCTTGTTACATTAATGAATAAAACAGATAAAGTTCGTTTAACTGGTCCTGGAACTGACTTAACATTCTCTATTAAAGACATTCCAGCAATTAAATGCTCCGGTCATTTAAACATTCCAGACGGTGAAGTATACTCTGCACCAGTTCGTGATTCTGTTAACGGTACAGTTTCTTACAACACACCATCTCCTTACAACGGTTATACATTTGAAAATGTACAACTTAAGTTCGAGAACGGCCAAATCGTTGAAGCAACTGCAAACGATTCAGAACGCATTAACAAAATCTTCGATACAGACGAAGGCGCACGCTACGTTGGTGAGTTCGCAATCGGCGTAAACCCATACATCTTACATCCAATGGGAGACATCCTATTCGATGAAAAAATCGATGGCAGCTTCCACTTCACTCCTGGACAAGCTTACGACGATGCATGGAACGGTAACAACTCGAACATCCATTGGGACTTAGTATGTATCCAACGCCCTGAATACGGCGGCGGCGAAATTTACTTTGACGACGTACTAATCCGTAAAGACGGGCGCTTCGTTGTACCTGAATTAGAAGCTTTAAACCCAGAGAACTTAAAATAATAAAAAAAACGCTCGGGATTTTTCCGAGCGTTTTTTTTATTAATACTTTAATAACTCTTTCGCCACATCTTCTGGCACTTTAAAACTCATTTTCTTATTTTTCATTTCAACTTCGACATAAGGGACATCTTTATATACTGTCATCGTACCAATTTCATGTAACTCTTTTTTATCTTTACTCGAATCCAATAATTTCGGTGTATCCTCTTGATACATTGTAAATGTTTTCCCTTGCGGAGTATCTAAAGGAGCCGATTGCATTTTCCACTTATCCATTTTCATGACTTCAAACAGCTTTTCAATTTTTTTCTTATCGGTAATTACTTTTTTCTCACTTGAATCAGTAAGTGATTCAATTTCAACTTTTTGTGCCTTTTCTAAGTTCATATCAGCCTTTTCCTTCTTCGCACTACACCCTATTAAAAGAAAGGATGCAGTTAACAGAAGTAAAAATAACATAAGGGCTTTTTTCATTTCTAATCCCCCTAACTACATAGTGCTACTTTTCTCACTTTTTGTTTGCTGAAAATGAAAATAATATAAAAGTGCCACTGCAATAGTACTTATTAATATTGGTATATATAAGGGCAAATCCCATTTCATATATACTCTAGTGCAAATAGCAAGCACCAGTAATATTTCTAAGCAAAACAAAGCTTTTACATATTTCATTTCTTACCCACCATTTCTATTTTCACATGTGGATTTTCTTTTTCGATAAGCGCCAAAAATTCATTCATATCTTGCGGCATCGCAACCATATGTACTTTATATGCATTCGTCGTAATTTCAAGAGACTTTCCGACCTGACGTATAATTCTCACATCTTTTAATACAATATCATCATTTAAAATACCGTACTTTAATACGCCATTTTCTACTTTATGTTTTTTAATAAATACTTCCCAAACGAGTGGTACATTTACAATGAAGCATAAACCCATCCCAATCAACGCTGACATCCAATGCGCTTTATTAGTGAAAAGCATGACAATTGGATATATAAACATAAAAACTAACGTAAGGCAAACGAAAATGACTACTGACTTACTTCTTTGAATTGGAAAGTTCATACCTACACCCCCTAATCCAAATTATACCACTATTTCCATTTTAGTTCATAGAAAAAGGCCATTTCTAAATGACCTTTTACACAATGTACCTATAAAATTTCTTATCTACCTGTAGCACCGGAAAGTTTTTCGGCAACTCGTCTATACTCACACTTTGAAAACCATTCTTTTCATAAAAGCGATGCGCCGCTAAAAATTTCACTGTCGTTCCTAAGTAAATATCTTTCAGCTTTTTATTCTCAGCCCATGAAATTGCTGTTTGGAGCAACTTATGTGATGCACCCCACTCTTTTCCGCGAAATTCTTTTTTTACGAACATTTTTCTTAACGCTACTTGATGATTCCCAATATCTAATAAAGCTACTGTTCCAACTACTTTACCATCATAATTTGCTACCCAAAAGTTTCCATGATTCCTTTGATAAAATGTTTCTATTTCAAGCAGGTCTGGCTGCTCTTCTTTCGTAATGGGGACATTGTACTCTTTTTGCTGAATATGAACGATAAGATTTACTACTTCGTCTTGAAATTTACTTTCATACGGAACAATATGAATCTTCTCGTTCATCGAATCTCCTTCCACTCTGAAGCTAATAAACTATATACAGCGATATCGTGGAAGTGATCGTATAGCCATTCTTCATCTCTTAAAACACCGTCTAACTTAAATCCTAAACGTTCTGGGATCGCGCGGCTTTTCACATTTTCAACACCGCATCTAATTTCCATTTTATTTAATTTTAAATTCTCAAATGCATAGTGAAGTACAGCCTTTACGCTACGCGTCATAATGCCTTTCCCGCCAGCATCTTCTGCCAGATAATATCCAAGGCTCGCCACTTTCTTCCCCCAGCTCACTGGATGAATGCCTACCATCCCAACAAGCTTCCCTTTATAACGTATGCCACTTTCAAAACCGTCTCCCTCTGCAAACTTCTTTAACCACATCGGACAAATCTCATCATAAGCATCAGCAGATTTCGTCCCATCTACCCAAGGAAGCCATCTTCTTAAATGGTTACGGTTTTGATTTATTAATTGATATAGTTCCTCTTTATGATGTTTTTCTAGTAATTGTAGTTCGATTTCGTCATCTACTCGGAGTGTGAACATATTTTTTAGTCCCCTTTTTAGTTTTCTTATTATTCTAACATTTATATTTCAAAACGCGTACCAATATATCAACGATTTTTGAAACATATCGAACACAACTCCATATATATCGACGTTTCAACATTAATGCACAACCACGACAACATAAAAAAGACGCACAGCCAAGCTATGCGTCTTTTCTATTATTTCTCTGCAACTTGAACTTCTTTTACGTAAGCCGCTTCGAATTTTTGGATGTCACCTGCGCCCATGAAAATTAGAACGCCGTTTTTATGTTTCTTTAATACATCCGTTGTTGTATCTGTAATTAATTCTGCACCGTCAATACGCTTTTGCAGATCTTCGATTGTTAATTCACCTTTGTTTTCACGTGCTGATCCGAAAATATCACATAAGTATACTTGGTCAGCTTTGCTTAGGCTTTCTGCGAACTCATCTAAGAACTTTTCTGTACGTGAGAATGTATGTGGCTGGAATACAGCGACAATTTCACGCTCTGGATGTTTTTGACGAGCAGCTTCAATCGTTGCATTAATCTCTGTCGGATGGTGTGCGTAGTCATCGATGATTACTTGCTCTCCCATCGGCTTTTCATTAAAGCGACGTTTTACGCCTTCAAAAGTTGTTAATTGATGTTTTACTGCTTCTACATCAACATTTTCATAATGGCAAAGCGCGATTACTGCTAACGCATTTAATACGCTGTGATTGCCGTATCCTGTAATTTTGAACGTATCATAGTACGTGTTACGAACGAATACATCAAATATCGTACCATCTGTTCTCTTTTGAATGTTGCGTGCTTGGAAATCATTATCTTCTCCAAATCCATAGAAAATAACAGGTACTTTCGCTTGAATTTTTTGAAGTTCTTCATCATCTCCACATGCAATAATGCCTTTTTTCACTTGCAATGCCATCTCTTGGAATGCACTGAATACATCATTGATGTCTGCAAAATAATCTGGATGATCAAAATCAATATTCGTCATAATTGCATAGTCTGGATTATAAGACAAGAAATGACGACGATACTCACAAGCTTCAAATACAAAATACTTACTATTTTCTACCCCATGCCCTGTTCCATCTCCAATAAGGTAAGATGTTGGGTGTGCACCTTGCATTACATGGGCTAACAAACCTGTTGTTGATGTTTTTCCGTGTGCACCAGTTACAGCAACACTTGTGTATTGGCTCATCAGGTCACCTAAGAAATGATGGTAACGATGGACTGGGATGTTTAATTCTTTTGCTGCTACGATTTCTTCATGCGTATCAGGAAATGCATTTCCTGCAATAATCACTTGTCCTTCTTCTACATTATTCTTATCAAAAGGAAGGATCGAGATACTACGCTTTTCCAACGCTGTTTGTGTAAAGAAACGCTTTTCATAATCAGACCCTTGAACAGTATGCTTCATATCATGAAGAATTTGCGCTAATGAACTCATTCCTGTTCCTTTAATTCCTACAAAATGGTAAACTGTCATCTTAAAGAACCTCCAACATTTCGAACTAATACAACGGCCTATCTATAAGACAGTATATGAATCTTTTCTTATTTTGGTAATCATCATACATTTTTGATGTAGTGAAGTTATTCTTTCCCTTCACTTATCAGGATAAACTCGTACGTACTTCTTTATATGTCCATAATAAGTCCATTATAGCAAAAAAGAAGCCGCTATACTATGATAACAGAAAAACTGATAGGGTCAATCACCTATCAGTTTTTCTCTCTTTTACATCTCTTCTCTTTTTTCTAATTGAACACGCTCTAAACGTGGGTTTGGACGATATTTACGACCAGCTTTTGCTTCTGGTTTCCCATTTAGTTCTACATTATCACCAGTAAAGCCAATATTCATTTTTAATAAGCTACTTCCTACCCCGTATATGTCAACAGGTACGTTTTGAGCTTCAAATTCACGAATACGCTTCTCATCAAATCCACCAGTTACAACGATGTCTACATGCTGGAATCCTTCTTCATCAAGTGCTTTACGAAGTGCGAATACAAGCGATGGGTTTACACCACGTGGATCGAATGTTCCAAGTACTTCTGGGTGGCGAATAAAGTATTGATCAATCATCGTGCGGGACGTATCTACACGTACACCTTTTAATGTTGATCCAAATTCACGCGCTACGCGAAGTGCATCTGTAATGACATCATTGTTGTAATCAATTAATACAACTAATTCATCTTCTGGGAATTTCTTATGATATGCTTTTGCCGCTTCCACAACATCACCATTAAACATTTGAATTAATGCGTGAGGCATCGTCCCCATACCACTTTTGCCCCACCATTCATTCATCGCATGCGTCGCTTGTGCGCTCATACCTCCGATGTATGCTGCATAACCGTCACCAGCTTGTTGTGTATAATGATCATCACGATCTCCCATGAAAATAACTGGTTTTTCTTTATCTACGCTACGCGCAGCTTGGACAACGTTATATACGTTTGTCGCAACCGATGTACGACGAGCTAAAATCCCATCAATGACACCTTCTAAAAATCCGAAATTTTCATAAGGACCATGAATTGTTAACACTGTTTCAAATGGACTAATTTTATCGCCATCTTTTAAAGAGTTAATTTCAAGTTCCTCAGGATTTTTAGCGAATGTTTGTAGCAATGCAATTACTTCATCCGTTCCGCAAAGAACTGCATTTTCCTTTTGGAAAAATTGCATCGTTACAACACTTTTCGGGCGAAATTCTTCGATGATTTCTCTAGTCTTTAAAAAGTAAACGGCAGAGAACCAACCTTCTCCAACACGTTCGTCAAATTTAAATGTTTTATTTGTTAGTCTATTTATTTCACCTTTTAATTTTAATTCAATTTCTTTCATGTCGCTTTACTCCCTACTTTACTATCCAACATTTTCTCTTAGTATACAGCAAAACCGTTTACTATACATTTGTTTCCTGCATAGCGGCAAATTCATCCTCAGAAATAAGGACATCTCTCGGTTTCGTTCCTCTACCTTCAGAAATAATTCCTTGCGATTCCATCTCTTCAATGAGACGTGCCGCGCGATTATAACCGATGCGGAATTTTCGCTGTACAGAAGATGTGGACGCTCCCCCTTGTTCTACAACAAATTGACATGCATCAAGGAACAATTCGTCTTCCGACTCAGCTTGTTCTGTTTTCGCTAATAAATCCTCTTGCTTAAATAAGTAATTCGGCTTCATTTGCTTTTTCACATGATCAACTGTTTTTTCAATCTCATCATCCGATACGTATACACCTTGTACACGAACTGGTTTAGATGTACCGTTCCCTAAGAATAACATATCACCACGGCCAAGTAATTTCTCCGCGCCCCCAATATCAATAATCGTACGCGAATCAACTTGAGATGATACAGTAAACGCAATACGCGTTGGAATGTTTGACTTAATTAAACCTGTAATAACATCTACAGATGGACGCTGCGTCGCTACTAATAAATGAATACCACAAGCACGTGCTTTTTGCGCAATACGACAAATCGCTTCCTCAACATCACCAGGTGCTACCATCATTAAATCGGCTAACTCGTCAATGACAATAACGATATAAGGTAATGTCTCTCCTGGAATTTCTCGCTCACTTACAATCGTATTGTAGCGAGTTAAATCACGAGCACCTGCGTGTGCAAACAATTCATAACGGCGTTCCATTTCCTCAACTGCCCATTTTAATGCAGCTGTCGCTGCTTTTACATCCGTAATAACAGGTGCTACAAGATGCGGAACAGAATTGTATGGTGCAAGCTCAACCATCTTCGGATCAATTAACATTAACTTCACTTCATGTGGTTTCGCTTTATATAAAATACTCGTTAAAATGGCGTTAATACACACACTTTTACCTGAACCCGTTGCACCCGCAATAAGTCCGTGCGGCATTTTTCGAATATCCGTTACAATTGGGTCCCCTGAAATATCAAGTCCAAGCGCAACAGTAAGCGGTGATTCACTCTTTGTGAATACAGGACTTCTTAAAATTTCGCGAAGAAATACTGGCTTGCTTTCTTTATTTGGAACTTCAATTCCAATTGCACTCTTCCCTGGAATCGGCGCTTCAATACGAATATCTTTCGCAGCTAAACTTAACTTAATATCATCACTTAAGTTTGTAATTTTATTTACTTTCACACCTGGGTCTGGCTGTACTTCAAAACGAGTTACCGCTGGCCCTTGCGATACATTAATAACATGTGCGCCAACGTGAAAATTATTAAACGTTGTATCTAATAATTCTTTCTGCTCCTCTAACCATTCTGTATTATCTAACGCTGATTGCTGTGGAATCGACAACAGCGCTAATGGTGGAACAGTATATGTCGGTGGTGTATGCAATACATTTCGCATATCGTTCTCTCTTTGATTTACAACATATGCTTTCTCTTGTACTTCCGTACTTGAAATTGGCTTTTGTACTTGCTCTACCACTACTTGCTGCATTGGTTGCTCTTCCACTTGTGGTTCTGCTACTACTTGCTGCACTGGGCGTTCTTCCACTTGTGGTTCTGCTACTTGCTGCACTGGGCGCTCTTCCACTTGTGGTTCTACTACCACCTGCTGCACTGGGCGCTCTTCCACTTGTGGTTCTACTACCACCTGCTGCACTGGACGTTCTTCCACTTGTGGTTCTACTACCACCTGCTGCATTGGGTTTTCTTCCACTTGTGGTTCTGCTACTACTTGCTGCACTGGGCGTTCTTCCACTTGTGGTTCTGCTACCTCTTGTTGTACTGGCTTATTCTCTACTCGTACATTAGCAGAAGGCTGCATTGCATTTGCTCTAGCTGCATGTCTTTCCATTAATCGTGTTCTATCTTGTTTCAACATAACAACATTAAATGGTACATGGCGCTTTTTCTCACGTTTTGGTTCTTCTTTTTGTACAACTGGTTGCTCTTCTGCGATTGGTGTTTCTTCTACAACTCGTTGCTCTTCTACGACTGGCGCTTCTTCTACAACTCGTTGCTCTTCTGCGACCTGTGCTTCTTCTACAACTCGTCTATTTTCCTCTGTTTCTGCAATTAAAACATTCGCAAAGCTTTGAACATCTTTCTTCGTTTGTTCATCAGCCTCAGCAACATGTATGAATTCACTCTTTTGTTCAATTGCTTCATCTTCTTGCTGAATTTCCTCAAGTGCTACAAATGTCTCTACTACAGGCGCTTTTGTTTCTGCAATCACTTCTGTTTCTTCTGCTTCCGCAATTACTTCCACTTCTTCCGTTTCCGCAATTACTTCCACTTCTTCTGACTCTTTCGCTTCCGCAATTACTTCCACTTCTTCTAGCTCTTTCGCTTCCGCAATTACTTCCACTTCTTCTGACTCTTCTGTTTCTGCAATTACTTCCACTTCTTCTGACTCTTCTGTTTCTGCAATTACTTCCACTTCTTCTGACTCTTTCGCTTCCGCAATTACTTCCACTTCTTCTGACTCTTTCGCTTCCGCAATTACTTCCACTTCTTCTGACTCTTTCGCTTCCGCAATTACTTCCACTTCTTCTGACTCTTTCGCTTCCGCAATTACTTCCACTTCTTCTGACTCTTTCGCTTCCGCAATTACTTCCACTTCTTCTGACTCTTTCGCTTCCGCAATTACTTCCACTTCTTCTGACTCTTTCGCTTCCGCAATTACTTCCACTTCTTCTGACTCTTTCGCTTCCGCAATTACTTCCACTTCTTCTGACTCTTCTGTTTCTACAATCACTTCTACTTTTTCTGCTTCCGCAATTACTTCCACTTCTTCTGTTTCCATAACTACTTCTTCTGGCTCTTTCGTTTCTGCAATTACTTCCACTTCTTCTTCCACTTCTTCAGGTGCCTCTGTTTCCATAACTACTTCTTCAAGCTCTTCCGTTTCTGCAATTACTTCTACTTTTGACACTTCTTCTGGTATTTCCACAATGATTGTTTCTTCAAGTTTTTCTTCTGCTTTGACAATCACTGATTCTTCTGGAGCTTGCTTTTCTACTTCAATAGTAGGTTGTTTTATTTCTGTATTACGTTTAATTTCTTCTGATAATATTGTATCCTCGTGCTCTACTTTAGAAGCTACTAATTCTTCTTGTAGATTGTTTTCGTTTAACACCACTACATCTTTTTCTAGCTTAGCACTTTCCATCTGCTCAGCTACTGTTTTATGAAGTAATTCATCCGCTGAAACTTCCTGCGGTGTACTCATTTCTTTAATCACTTCTTTTTCTTCTACTAAAGGCACTTGGCGTTCAATTTCATAACCGTTTTTCTCTAGCCATTGATCAACTACTGACTTTTCTTCCTTTTTATTCTCTTCATATTGTTGCTCTCCTTGCTGGTTAGCAGCTCTATGACTAGAAGAAGTTGGTGCTTGTCCTTCTGAGAAATCAGATAATTTATATCCTTTTTTCTCTAACCATGCATCAACGACTGATTTACCCTCTACAGATATTTCAAGATCTTCTCTTTCTTTTACTTCCTCCTGCTTTTCAACCTTTTTCTCTACTGAAGGACGATTATATCCATAAATTGGCGAAATCATTTCTGTTGGACGAAATGGTCTACGGTTACTCTCTTGCGAAGGTGCAGATGCCTTTTTAACGACAGACTCCCGCACCGGTTCATATTGCACTTCCGGTTCTTCATATGTAGAAACAACCTTTTCCACATACGGTCGTCTGCTTCTTTCCACCTTTATTCCTCTTTGGGCAGTCGGTTCTTCATATGCTACTCCTTGAACAGGTTGTTCTTCAAAGCGATTTACTTCGCTTTCATCCTCTTCATCGAACCCATTATCCGGTACTAAAGGAAAACGGCATTTACCTGCATTCCTACTTGCCATTTGTGCTTCTCTTGCTTCAGTGTAGTGGTTTACACGAGGAATTTTCGGCTGACTTTCAATTTGCTTTGGTACTTCTTTATTCATCGCTGTTTGTTCTTCCTCTTTGTTAAACAGCTTTTTCATCCAATCTAACATGCTTACCACTCTTTCTACTAAATAGTAACATCCTTTATTGTATCAGCATTCGGCAAAAAGTGCAGGTAAAATTAAGCATGTCATATTTATCCACAATATTCTAATTTACGAGTGTTTTCATATGGAAAAACGCAGCCTTTCATGTAAGACTGCGTTTAAGCTTTACTCTTCCGATATGCATCTACACTATCCGTTACACTTTGCAATAAAGAATTTACATACTGCGGGTCAGATAATTTTTTGTCTTCTTCATAGTTTGACATAAACCCAAGTTCTAATAACACACCAGGAACCTTTGCCCAATTAAATCCAGAAAGATCATCCCGAAATTTAATTCCATTTACTTTTACTTGCTGGTTCTCCCTCATTTTATTTACAATCATTTGAGAGATTTGAAGACTTTCCGCATAAATCTCTTTCGTATACGGACTTCCTTCTGCCGGCGTCAATACAGCAAACCCACTTTCGTTTGGATTTTCAGAACCATCTGCATGAAGACGTAAAAATAAATTCGCCTTATGATTATTTGCGAATGTCGCCCGTTCTTTATTACTTATATCAACGTCTTGTGATGTTCTCGTCATTAATACTTGTATCCCTTTTGCTTCAAGCTTTTCTTTTAATAAAAAAGCCATTTCTAATACAAGTACAGCCTCTCTCTTTTTCGTCACAACACCTGTTGTACCGTCTGTCACTTTATATTTTTGCGTTGTTGCCCCTGGTCCAATTGGCTCTAAATTTAAATTCGCTTTTTGTTGATGTCCTGGATCAATAACGACGAGAAACTTCTCTTGTTTTTCATTACCCTCTACTTTTTGTTCATTATTTTGCACTGGTTGCTCAGTTGGCTGTACTGGCGTAGTTTCTTCTTTCTTTTCCTCAGATGATACTTCCTCTTGCTTATGTTCTACTTGCTCATTCGTTTGAATTGCTTGTGACTCTTCATTCTTTTCTTGTTCTTGCTGCTTTTCTACCGGTGCGTCTTCTTTGGTATCTTTGTTTTTCTCTTGTATAGAAGATGTAGTTTCTTTTTTCGGCTGCTCTTGTGAACAACCGGCCATATATATTCCAATGAATGCAATCATGCTCATTATTTTTATATACTTCATACTTCTCTCCCATCACTTTGCACCGGATTCAAAGTTTTTCTTATAATTGCCCTATAATCTCATCCATATTTCCAATATAAACTGGCTGCCATTTTTCTGTACCACGTTCTGCAGTATAAACCGGATAAGCGTCATCATCTATATTTACGAAAACTGGATCGCCCATATCCGTTTCATATCCAATTGTAATCCATCCTTCTTGCCACTTTCCGTTTTCTTCACTTATTAATGAATTTTTATGTTTATCGTATCGGTAACCGATTTGTCCTTTTTCTAATTCACTTTCACTAAACACATATATTTCATAAGTACCTAGCTCAATATCTTGCTGTTTTGAAGTTTCAATTCGTTTTAGAAGTTCTGCGATTTTTATTTGTTGTTTCATACGTCTATCCCCTTCTATTTTTCTAAATTTTAACTAGTTTGTTTATAAAATACAATATAGATTTTAAGAAAAAAGGTGACATCCTTATAATATGAATGATTTTTTGAATATATCTGTCAAAACTCTCAATATATCAACAATTTTTCAAATATATCTATCGTAACTCTACATATATCAACGATTTTTCAAATATATCTATCGTAACTCTACATATATCAACGATTCGACACGGAATATCGACTTACCAACAAAAAATGACAAAACAAAAAGAGAGGCTGCCCAAAAGGACAACCTCTCTTTTCTTATATCAATTAAAATTTAAACTCTTGTCCAACTTCAAAGCTATCTTCTAATACAAGAATACCTTTTTCTTGTGGAGCATCTGGAAGCTCTAATTCACGTGCAGAGCAGATCATTCCAGAAGAAGGAACACCGCGAAGTTCTGCTGGTTTAATTAACATACCACTTGGCATTACAGCACCAATTTTTGCAACGACAACTTTTTGTCCTGCATCAACGTTTGGTGCACCACATACGATTTGTAATGTTTCTGTACCGATTTCTACTTTACAGATGTTTAGCTTGTCAGCATTTGGATGCTTTTCTTTTTCAGCTACATAGCCTACAACAAATTTCGGAGAAAGATCTGCTTCTACTGTTTCTTCAAAGCCATTCTTCGCTAAAATTTCGTTGATTTTCTCTACAAGCTCTTTCGTTAATGTAAGGTTGCCTGTTTCTTTTACTTCTAAGTAAGAAGATGCATTAAAGATGTTGAATCCTGCTGTTACATTGCTTTCACGATCATATACGCGTGCAACATCTCCTTTGCGATCAAAAGTACGGTTCTCTAAAGTAATATCTTGTAAGGCAACAATTAAAGTGTCACCAATTCCTTCAAGGTTGTAAAAAACGTTCACTTCGTTCATCCTTTCTCTTTTCCATCTGTCTTCTTCCGATTTTTCGCTAAAATAAAGATTGGTTCAAATTCTCCATCTTCATATACGAATGAAAGTGATGTAATCGGAACATGCCCTTCGGCAAAAAATTTCATTGTCATTTGTGCAATAATATCATAACCGATTTCGTTGACGATATCAGCAATAATTAATACATCTTGGTGAGGAACAGCAACAACCATGTCACCAGAAATCTTTTCACGCATCGATTGTAGTAACGATTCGTTTAAAATACGAGTCGCGTCATACCCATCATTTGTGTTTAAAAAGTAGAATGTATTACCCGCTACTGTGTCTTGTTTAAATTCATAACCTAATGAGCGTGCGTTGAATAATGCCATTTCACGCACTTGCTGTTCTGTAAGTTCTAATTTTTGTAATAGACGCTCATCAATTAGTCGATACGTTTTATTCGAATCTAGCGCGTAGTAAATACGTGTTTCCGCCGTATGATCCGTCATAATAAACGGATTTCCTTCTTCTGCTTGTTTCGGGAAAGAAGTAGAGCGAATAACAGGTAAAATTTTCGCTCCGCTATTTTCTTCTTTATGCATCGCAATTAGCGCTTCTTGTACGTAATAAGCAACTTCTTCAATTGCCTTTTCCTTGTTCACTTCCCATTTTGCCACAACTCCTGGAAGCGATACGTTAATACCTTTTTTGGAGTCTGTTTGTTCAATACGTAAAACTTCTTTCTCACTATCATACTGAAAGTCCCATTCTGGGCGAGATAATTTCTTTATTAACTCATCTTTCATCTTTTTACTTGTCATCTTCATCTCTTTTTTCCTCCCTTCCAAAAAAATAACCTCCCCCGCGAAGGTAGAGGTTGTTTTACAATTCAATTGGCAAATTGCCTTATTTTAAACCTTCAATGAACTCTTCGATTTGTTCTTGTGTTTTACGATCTTTGTTTACATAGCGACCAGTTTCTTCACCTTTATTGTACGCTACAAAGCTCGGAATGCCAAATACGTCTAATTTTACACATAGATCAATAAACTCATCACGATCTACATAGTAAAATGAGAAATCACTATATTTCTCTTCTACTTCTGGCATAAATGGATCTACAAAGCGGCAGTCTGGGCACCATTCTGCTGAGAACATAAAGACTACATTCTCTTCATTTTTTAACTGTTGGAATTGCTCCATGCTTTCTAATGACTTCATCTATATTTCCTCCTCTAACGGGTGCATTTTTCATGTTATAATCTTTCTTTTATACTACCATACATCGCGTACGGTGCAAGGTTTATGCTTGCTTTTTGTCATACTTATATTGCCCAACTAACAACTTAACAACGTGTACAAATAATTCCGTGCGGTCGACATAATCATCTGTAAAAATACCGATAGCACCTTCGTGACTACGAATATCTTTTCGCTGCACAAACTCTTCCATCACTTCGCTTAATTCCTTACCATCTTCAAGAGGTGCTAAAAAATCGTCTGGTAACGTAATACGCGCTCCTCCGGCCACAAATACTTTCCCATCCATTGTTGCTAGCGCGCCCCAGTTACACATAAATAAACCGTGCTCCGTTTTCATTACGCCGCCTTCTAGCCCAATACCAATTGGAGCTTCTCCTTCCTCTAGCGCTCGCTTCGCTCTATTAATCGCTCCTTGCATCGTCTCTTCATCTGAGAAAGGCTGAGCTGATACTCCTGACGGAACAGAAAGAGATGTAATTTCAGCATCTTTCCAAACTTTCTCCACAGCGCCAACCTTCGTTTTATTCTTTGATCCTACTACTACTTTCATTTCGTTCACCTCTATAAAAATTCATCATTCTATTCTAATATCCCTATCAGATACGAATTAAGCATCAACCACTACCACATATCACCAAGTCATCTATTCAGCCTAAAAAAGAAGGTTTTTTCTAACAACATTACCGTCTTCAAAAACAAAAACAGCATTCCTCTCACTTCCTACTTGGAGTCTTCATACATCATTCGAACACCAATTAAGCACTGACCGCTCCCACTCATCGCTGGGTCATCTATTCAGCCTAAAAAAGAAGGTTTTTTCTAGCAACATTACCGTCTTCAAAAACAAAAACAGCCTTCCTCTCTTTTCCTATCTAGGGTCTTAATACACCATTCGAGCACCAATTAGGCACTGACCGCTCCCACTCATGGATGGGTCATCTATTCAAGCTAAAAAAAGAAAGGCTCTTCAGCCCTTCTTCCTCTCTACGCGTTATTCTTAATTGTCTCTAACGTCGTTTTATCTGTTGTTCTTACAAGCTTCGTAATTAATTCTTTCGCCGCTGCATAATCATCAACATGTAAAATTGAAGCATGTGTATGAACGTAGCGCGCACAAACACCAATTACTGCTGATGGGATACCAGAGTTACTTGTATGTACACGGCCCGCATCTGTACCACCTTGTGAAATAAAGTATTGGTACGGAATGTTGTTTGTTTCTGCTGTATCTAAAATGAATTCGCGTATTCCTCTATGTGTTACCATCGTGCGATCGTAAATACGAAGAAGAGCACCTTTTCCTAATTGACCGAACTGTGTTTTGTCACCAGATGCATCGTTTGCTGGACTTGCATCCAGCGCATAGAAAATGTCTGGTTGAATCATATTTGCAGCGGTTTGCGCTCCGCGAAGACCTACTTCTTCTTGTACAGTAGCACCAGAATATAATGTATTTGGTAATGTTTCGTCTTTTAATTCTTTTAACAATTCGATTGCAAGACCACATCCGTAACGGTTGTCCCAAGCTTTCGCCATAATTTTCTTCTCATTTGCCATCGGTGTAAACGGACAGATCGGCACGATTTGTTGTCCTGGTTTTACACCAATTTCAATCGCATCTTCATAACTATCTGCACCTATATCAATTAACATATTTTTTATATCCATCGGTTTTGCACGTTGCGCGTCACTTAATAAATGAGGAGGAATAGAACCAACAACCCCAATAACAGGACCATTCTTCGTCATAACTTGTACACGCTGTGCTAATAAAACTTGGCTCCACCAGCCGCCTAACGTTTGAAAACGAAGCATTCCGTTTTTCGTAATTTGCGTAACCATGAAACCTACTTCATCCATATGACCTGCTACAAGAACACGTGGGCCAGTTTCGTCCCCTTTTTTCAGACCAAATACGCTACCTAAACCGTCTTGTACAATTTCATCCGCATATTTGCTTAATTCTTGTTTCATAAAACGGCGTACATCATGTTCAAAACCTGATGCACCTTGTAATTCTGTTAACGTACGAAATAATTGTAATGTCTCTTTATTCACGAAGTCCCCTTCTTTCAAACCTTAGTAGAATACCTCTTTTATTGTAACGAAATTTTCGAAATGTTTCTAGTTTCTTCTTTTTTAGCTGTATTTGCTTTATAATTATTATCGGTACACTATTTTTATTTTATAGAATTGAGGTGAATATATGAGCTGGAAAGGTTTAGTAGCAGGTCTTGGCGTTGGGTTCGCAGCTGGTTATCTCGTTGCAAACAAAGTACAAGAACAATCCCATATTTCTTCAGAAAAAGCATTGAAAATGGTGAAACAAGCATTAAGTCATAAAGGTGAAATTACTGGCTCTTGGGTACATATGGTTCCAGAGACATTTGAAAAATATGATGTCGCATATGAAGTTTATCGCGGCGGTCTTACAACGATGTTAAATGATATACAAGAACGATTTGAATTTTTAGTTGATGCTAAAACAGGTACTGTTTTAGAGGTTATAGCAGCATAAAACGGAGGGTTCCCATTAGGTGAACCTCTTATTTTTTTGAAATTGCGGGTATTGATTAAAATTATATCAGCGATTTTTAAATATATCGACTTACCGACAAAACCCGACAATAAAAAAGAAGCTGCTCCAATAAATATGATGGAACAACCTCCTATTTTTATGCTTCTATACTCGTTTTCCGTTCTATTTTTTCTACGATATGACCTTCCTCATTCCACTTCACAGCTCGATAATATGCGTCATGGTAAAACGTAAACCATGCCTCTTTTTCAGCACCATACTTCATCCACTTTTGCTTATTTTCAATCGAGGTCATCGGATAATCATCGTATGCCATTACCCATAATACATTTTGATGCGCGTGCGTCGGCAAGAGATCTGCTAAATGTAGCATCGTTTCCCCTTGACTCTCCAAAATGATGACTGCATGTCCATCACTATGCCCACCCGTATGTGCCATCTTGATTTCATCTGTAATTTCTATTTCTTGCTGGAACGTAACAACTTGATCTACAATTGGCTCCCAATTTTCCTTCCAATATGTATTACGTGATCTAATATTTGGACTTCTCATTTCATTCCATTCTGTTTCACTTACGTAAACTTTCGCATTTGGAAATGCCGGTACAAGGTGATCATCTTCCCATTTTGTTAGACCAGATGCATGATCAAAATGAAGATGTGTCACCAAGACGTAGTCGATATCTTCAGGCTTTAATCCTAATTTTTCTAATGATTCATAAACCGATGATTCTTCTGTTACACCTTGATTGCGTTTCATCTTCTCATTCAACTTACCGTTTCCTATCCCGGAATCAATGAGCATATTTCCATCTTTTGTTTGCAAAAGTAACGGATCTGTTCGTAAATAAATATGATTTGTATCATTATGTTTATATTTACGTGACCAAAGTACTTTCGGCACGACTCCAAACATTGCTCCTCCATCTAAATGTGTATTCCCGCCTTTTAACCACGTTACTTTTATATCTCCAATTTGTAACTGTTCCATTACACATCCCCCTTTTTAATTAATCTTAGCATAAAATTCTGATTATTTTAGGTGTAAAAAAACCTACGCATTACTGCATAGGCTCTGTACGATATTTTGCTTCAACTCGGTAAATACGATGACCTTTACTAGAGAATTTCTCTTCGTATTCAGTCATGATGTTACCTTCAAAGTCGCTGTTATGAAGATCTAAGCTTAAGTACGTTAGTAACATACCATACTCAGCCATACTCATAAGAGAATATTCAAATAAACCTTGGTTATCTGTTTTGAAATGAATTTCTCCGCCTTCTACTAACACTTCTTCGTAATTACGTAAAAATGTTTTATACGTTAAACGACGCTTCGTATGACGTTTCTTTGGCCATGGATCTGAGAAGTTTAAATAAACGCGATCAATTTCACCTTTCGCAAAGAAAACTGTTAAATCTTCAGCATCTTTATTAATTAACTTTAAGTTTGGTAATTCTTCTTCAATTAATTTATCAAGTGCATCTACAACAACACTTGTGAATTTTTCAATTCCAATATAATTAATATGTGGATTCGCTTTCGCCATATCATACATGAAGCGGCCACGACCTGTACCTACTTCAATGTGAATTGGTTGTTCGTTTCCAAATACTTCTTTCCAGCTACCAGCGCGCTCCTCTGGGTTTCCGATTACGATATGTGAATATTCATTAATTCGATCCATTGCATACGGTTTATGTCTTAAACGCATAGATGTTTCCCTCTCTTTACATAGCTATTTTAAAGGAATAATTCCTTCTTTCTTTTCTAATCAATCTACCAAACAAAAAACCAAGTACGTACGAGCACTCGGTCCGTTTCTTTCAAGTATAAGATGTACCATTTTGATAAAAACTACATACAGCATTAAACATTCCATGACGAAACAGCTTTTTCTCTTACATTTGAAGAGAAAAACAATCGAAAGGATGATCCGTTCATGCCAATTAATCAACAACATCAATTAGAAGTGCTGAAAGATATTTTAGTCAACCACCAAAGTGATTGCTGCGGGACAGTTTCAGAATGCGAGCAATTAGAGCGCCTCATTCAATCGTTACTCGCAAACGATAATATAAGTAGTGACGCTAAAACAATGCTAAACGATGTATATTCTTATAGTCAATCGGGTAAATCTTCCTCTAATTTGGACAACCATATTTCCAATAATCAAGAACAACTTACTCAGTGGATTGCTGGAATGGACAATTTTTCTTAAGTATCATTCTGAAGCAAGTAGTTGCTGTAAATATTGATGCCAATATTCAGCTTCTGCTTGCTGTTTTTTTGTTGTATGCCATTGAATAGACAAAATCGTTTGTGCTATCACATACCATCTCATACGCCTAAGCAGCGATTCATCCATTTCAATATCATAGTAACCGAGCCACTCACTCCATTCCTGGCGCGGAATGTACCAATATAATAACATACCGAGGTCTAGAGCTGGGTCAGCAATTACAGCTCCATCCCAATCAATTAAAAACAATTCATCTTCATCCGACAATAGCCAGTTGTTATGATTTACATCACAATGGCATACAACGAATTCATTGTATTCAATAGCTTTTAATGAATCCATTAAATATTGAAGGCCTTGCTGAATTGTTTCATCATCCCTTATATCTCCTCTTAAAACGAGTTGCAGTTGTTGTAATAACTCTTGTGCGTGAAGCGGCTGCTTCCCAAGTCTTTGAATCATCTGTACAAGCGCTTTAGAGGAGTGTATTTTCTTCAAAAGTTTCGCAACACGTTCTAGTTTCATATCCTCTGGCTCTAGCTTCTGTCCCGGAAGCCATTTTTGAGCAGAAATTACATCACCATTCGTTACCCTTCTTGTCCAAAGTAATTTTGGAACAATTCCTTCTGCTGACAATACCGCTAAAAAGGGCGATGTATTCCGCTTTAAAAATAACTTCTGTTGTCCGTTTTGCGCAATATATGCATCGCCCGTTACTCCACCAGCCGGTACAAGACTCCACTCTTTTCCTAATAATTGTTCCAACCATTCCATATTCATTACCCGTTAACAAATCCTTATCTTTTATAGTTATGAAAAGAAAAACCGCAACATTTCTACACATGTTGTGGATTCATATATTTTACTGTAAATGAAAAGAAAAATTAGCCTAAGCCAAAAATCCTCTATTTTATTTTACAAAACCTGTCATAGAATGACAACTTATCAAAATCGTCACCTTTGTCAATTCTACATTTATTACATTCTCATCGTCAAGTAGCGATTTGTCACATTATCGTCAATATATACGTGCTAATTGGAGCGAGCTTAAGTTCCTTTCCTCTAAATGAAGAAATTGGCTCTATTTTCGCTTCGTTTTCGTTTACTAACACATGCCACGTTGCTTCTTTCGGAAGTTGCACAGTTTTAGCTTCTAAACCGCTATTAAATAAGACGATAATCTCTTTCCATGGCCCAAACGTTTCTACATGCTCTAGGTGATATGCAAGTACTTCTGTAGATGTTTGTAAAAAAGTCATATGTTTTTTTATAAGGTCTGCGCTTTGTAATCGGAATGCCCCATGCTCTTTACGAATCGCAATTAAACCTTTTATATAGTTAACAGTCTCTATCTCTTTCTCTTTTTGATCCCAATCTAATTGATTGATCTCATCATTTGCATTATAACTATTTTCATTTCCTTTCTTCGTACGATAAAACTCTTGCCCTGCGTGTAAGAAAGGGATGCCTTGTGAAAGAATAACCATTGCGCTCGCTAACAGGTGACGTTTTTTCAAAATCGTTTCTGATTCTTCATTACTGCGCACTAGTTTATCCCACATCGTCATATTATCATGACATTCTACATAGTTAATGCTTTGCGCTGGCTCTAGAAACAGCCCTGTTTCTTTCATACTTAAAAGACTTCCTGCTGCAATATACTGCAAATGATTACAGTCTACATGCCCACCAAATGCAAAACCACGCTTATTTATATGAAATGTACTCCCTTTTATCCCATCACGAAATTGATCATTAAACTGCGCGATATGTGGCATTTTCTTCGCATTATTTAACGTTGCTTTTTCTTTGGCAGGAAGCGGTGTTTGTAAATCCCATCCTTCTCCTAATAACAAAGCATCTCGTTTTATGTTTCGCACTTCTTTTTCTATCATATTCATTGTATCAACATCTAAAATTCCCATTAAGTCGAATCGGAATCCATCGACATTGTATTCAGTAAGCCAATATAAAATAGACTCTACAATGAATTTCCTCATCATTTTCCGTTCAGACGCTATATCATTTCCGACTCCCGTCCCATTAGAAGGCATACCATCTTCACCATGACGAAAATAGTATCCTGGAACAAGCTTTTCAAATGATGATAGCTCTCTTTCATAAACATGATTATAGACAACATCTATAATCACCCTAATACCTTGTTCATGAAATGTTTCAATTAGTTGTTTGCACTCAACTATCCTGTTATACGGATCAGAGGGGTTTGTAGCATAATATCCTGTTGGTGCATTGTAATATAATGGATTATATCCCCAATTATAGGCGGACGAAGGATTCGCCTCATCTACACCACCGAAACAATATAAAGGTAATAGTTCAACATGTGTAACACCTAAATCTTTTATATGAGACAACCCTGTTAATGTCCCATTCCGTCCTGTTGTTCCCTCTTCCATCAATCCTTTATATGTTCCCTTTTGAATTACTCCACTATTTGGATGTATAGTCGCATCACGAATATGCAGTTCATACAATATGGCATCTGTCATTGATTGTAATGTTGGTAATCCCTCTCGTCTTGTTACATTGGTTTTTTCTAAATTGATAACAACACCATGTTTTCCATTTACCGTCACCGACTTTGCATAAGGATCCACAGCTTCGTTCCATATTAAATTAATACAAACAAGAAATGTATAGCGTGCTCCGTCTAAATCACCTTGTAATGTTTGAATCCAAACTCCGTTTTCTCCCCTGTACATTTCATGATCGGTATATTCTTTATCGCTCTTATAAATTCTTACTTTCGCAAGCCTTGCAGTTGGGGCCCATACTTTAAATGTCGTTTCTTCTTTTTGATAAACAGCACCTAAATCTGTACCTTCGTAATAATACTTTTCATCGAAACTTTTTGTTCGAATAACAGCACCTATTTGTAAATCAGTTTCTTCATTCCGTTCATCTCGTACTGTATAATACTTCCCCACATCTAGCGGCTCTTCTATAAAGCACTCATACTTCGTTGCATCTGGAAGCGCAATAGTATGAGCAATCGGTAAATCTTTCACATTACTTCCTTCTTGCAAACGAAATGTCCGACTTGTTCCATACGCATGTGGGAGCAAAATTGTAATTTTATTCATTTCATCTAAATAGGCATCAAATGGACGTTTTACTTTCAACATAAAAAAATCACCATCATTCTCAAAGTTAAAATAAAGTGAAACTTTAATGAGCGAGAAAATTTCTCCATCCTCACTTATTATTAGCCTTCACCAATTAGGCGAGATAAAATGAGCTGCAAATGATAAGGCTTTTCTTATCAACAAGACTCTATACAGTAACTCCATTCTTCTCTATAGTATATTCACCTGCATAAAAAACGTTTTCAACATTCTATTTTTGTAATTTTATTTCAGCAATCGATTTATACTTCGGGGTTTCTTTCACGTGGGATTCGTATAAAGTAATTGTATCTGCTTGAAATGATATTTCAGGCACTTCTTTTATACTTTCTAAACGAAACTTTTCTTCTCCTATCCATTTACGAGCAACGGTAATATGCGGGTGATATGGGCGTGTTTCTAGAGAAAATCCATTTTCTTCACAAATGGCATGTATTTGCTTTTGCAACTGAAACAAATCGTGATTCTCACTTACCTTCGCCCAAAAAATACGAGGCTGATCTTCCCTACCAAACGTTGAAAAACCTTGTAATGTGAACGATAGTTCTTTTGTTTCTGCAATTGTTTTTAATCCATTCTTTATTCCCTCTAATTGTTCCCCCGTTGCACTCCCTAAAAATGAAAGGGTAATATGATAGTCTTCTTTATGTACCCATGAACGAAATTGTAATTCCTCTTGCATATCCTCTTTATAGTTAGACAGCATTTCTTTTATATGATTCGGTAACGTAATTGCGACAAAATAATGCAGTTCCATGTACATCTTCTCCTTCTTTTCTATTGTTGCTTTTCTTTCTTATCTCATTCAGGTAAAAAGAAGCCGCTCTCCAAAATAGAGAGCGGACATTATTTATATATCCATTACTTCGCTAATTCATGAATTGCTTGCGCGTAAATTGCTGTTGCTTTCAATAAGTCTTCAATTTCGATATACTCATCTTTTTGATGCGCAAGTTCTTCTTTTCCAGGGAATAGCGGGCCAAATGCCACACCAGCTTTTAATGAACGAGCATAAGTACCGCCGCCGATTGCTAATAGTTCTGCTTTTTCACCTGTTTGTTCTTCATACACACGTTGTAACGTACGGATTAATACGTGATCTTTATCGACGTGATGTGGGCGAGAATTAGAATAGTCAGCCACTTCAAAACCATGCGTACCAACATATTCTTTCAACTTCACAATTGTTTCTTCAAAGTTAGTTGTAACTGGGTAACGTACGTTTAGCCCTAAGTTACCACCGTTTTCTTTCGTATAAGAAATGCGACCGACATTCACTGTTAACGGACCGCTAATTTCATCTTTGTAAGCAATAGTAGCTTTTTCACCAAAAATATCACCAGTAAATGTTTCTGTTGCAAATGTCGCAAATGCAGTTGCTTTTCCATCAAGTGAAACTGTAGTTAAGAAGTTTGCTAATAATAAACCTGCATTTTCTCCTTTTTCAGGAGTAGATCCGTGCGCTGAAATTCCTTCTATTTGCAACGTCACTGTATTTCCTTCTATAGTCGATTTCCCTATTTTTTTAGCAGTTTGTAAATACTCTTCATATGCTACTGTAAGTGCATTTACATCTTCTCCTGTAATAACTGCTTCTGCAAAATCAGGAACCATATTTAAACGGCGCCCTGAATCAAATGAAACAAGTTCATATGTACCTTTTTTCTCTTCACTACCATTTTGCACAACTTGTATATCAGAAATTCCTTTTTCTGCATTAATAATTGGAAAGTCTGCATCCGGCGCAAAACCAATTGTTGGCATTTCTTCATTTTTAAAGTAGTGATCTACACATTTCCAATTGCTTTCCTCATCTGTTCCTATAATCATACGAACACGTTTTGAAAGAGGTAAGCCTAATTCTTTCACAATTTTCATTGCATAATATGCTGCCATCGTTGGGCCTTTATCGTCAATTGCACCACGTGCAAAAATCTTTCCATCGCGAATATCCGCACTATATGCGGGAGTCGTCCAGCCATCTCCTTCTGGTACAACGTCAACGTGACAAAGAATACCTACTAATTCTTCTCCTTGTCCCATTTCAAGATGACCTGCATATCCTTCTAAATTTTTAGAAGCAAAACCTTCAGCTTCTCCTTTATGTAACATGAAAGATAGAGCTTTTTCTACACCTTCACCGAATGGTGCGCCCTCTTTCGCAGATTCTTCTTCCCATACACTTTTAATTTGTAAAAATTGTTGTGTATCACGAATTAAATCATCTTTTCGTTTTGCAACTTCTTCTGTCCAATTAATCGCTGACATCACGCATCCATCCTTCACTATATTGTTTCTTTCATCATAACAAACAGAAATCTCTTATGCCATACACGAAAACTAAATACCGAACAATTGTAATATTTCAGATATTTCTTATTAGTTTTTCTTTTGTTTTTTCAAAAAAATTTGCAGGAATTTGGCGTTTTACGTAGAATTTTATGTGTTAGTTGACTGACCATATATACAATGTCAACTACCAATATTTTTCTATATGAATATTTGTTAAATTTCTGTAAAATTTAAGTAGATTAAAGCATGAATTTTATCATGTAGAGTACAATGGTAGTAACGACCTTCTTTCCTGAATGGGGTCAAAAAAACTAGTAGAGGAGTGGTTTTCTCTTGAAACCTACAACTACTCGTATGCTAACACGCATTAAATCAATTTATATGTACATCAATGAAAACGGAACGGTAACGACGAAAGACCTTGTAGATGAGTTCGGGATCACACCGCGAACGATACAACGTGATCTAAATGTGTTGCAGTTTAATGAACTCGTGTATAGCCCTTGCCGCGGTAAGTGGACAACAACAGGAAAGAAAGTGAGAATGACCTCATAACGAAAAATAATTGTATGGTAAATAAATACATACCCCTTTCTAATAATTAGAAAGGGGTCTTTTCTGCGCCTATAAAGGTACTACTTTTCAGTATCTACTTGATATGTTTTTAACATTTCTACTTCTTCATCTGTTAGCTCTCGGTATTGTCCAAGTTCTAGTTCTTCATCTAATACTAACGGACCCATCTCTGTTCTCTTTAGGTAGACTACTTTTTTTCCTACCGCTTCAAACATACGCTTCACTTGATGGAATTTCCCTTCCGTAATCACAAGCTCAATTTCAGAAATATCATCGCTTTTCAATATTGTAAGTGCACCTGGCTTTGTTTCATAGCCATCGTCTAAAATAACACCTTTAGCAAATTCTTTTACATCCTCTTCTGTTACTACTCCTGCAACGTGTGCATAATATTTTTTCGGCACATGCTTTTTCGGAGATAATAATTGATGTGATAACTTCCCATCATTTGTTATCAATAAGAAGCCTTCCGTATCGATATCAAGTCGTCCAACTGGGAACGGATCAAAGATTGCATCTTCTAATTCTAATAAATCTATTACTGTTTCATGATTATCATCTTCCGTCGCTGAAATAACACCTTGTGGTTTATGCATCATTAAGTAAACAAATTCTTTGTATTCCACAACTTCACCGTGAATCATAACTTCTTGCTCTTCTACATTTACATGAACTTTCGCATCTTTTACTGGCGTTCCATCAATTTTCACAACGCCATCTTTCAATAATTTCTTTACTTCTTTTCTACTTCCATATCCCATATTTGCTAATAATTTATCTAATCTCACGTTTTTCACCTTCTTTATTTATCATAGAAAAGGGGACGTAATTACGCCCCTCTTGATTTCAACTTTATTTTAAATCTACTACCAAGTTTACGTTGAATTTTATCTAATGCTTCTCCACCAAATACTCTTTCAAGTACTCCTGTGCGAATTGCTAACAATCCGTAAACAAGACCGCCAATACCTGCACAAATCGCAACTGTTATAAGAGCACCAATACGGCCATCAGGCGAAATCATGAAGGATAGAATCCATTGTGATAGTTTTACAGCAACGACCATTATAAGTGTCAGTACTGCAATTTGGAATGTTCTTTTATATACAACACCGAATGAATAGTGTGCGTATTTTTTAATTTGTTGATTTGTGTACCAAACAGAAGCTAAGAAACCAACTGCTGTCGCTAGAATTGCTCCTACTGTACCGAAATAACGAATAAAGATTACGTTACATACAAATTTCAAAATAACGCCCATTATAAGCGCAATAATCGCATGCTTCTGCTGGTTAATACCTTGCAGGATTGCTGCTGTTACTGTAAATAAAGCGAATAACAACGCAACTGGTGCATACCACATTAATACTTGTCCACCTAGTGGATCTGAATCGTAAAACGCAGTATAAATTGGATATGCAAGTGAAGAAATACCGACAACTGCTGGCAATGTTAAAAACATATTTGCCTGGAATGTTTGTGTAATTTGTAATTTCAAATAGCGGTATTGTTTTTCAGTAAATGATTTTGTGATTGCTGGTACAAGCGTTAAACTAAACGCTGTTGCAAGTGATACAGGAATCATAATTAACTTATGCGTCCACATTGTGAAAATACCGAGAGCTCGCTCTGCGATATCACCTTGACCAATCGCCTGCATAATTGAGTTAAATGTCAATGTATCAATTTGTTGATATAAAGGAATTGTTAACCCAATTACAACGTAAGGAATCGCATATGCAAATAACTCTTTAAACAATTGAACGGTGCTTACTGTTGATTCTGGTACAGTTTGTTCAATTAAATATTGATCCAAATATTTTTTACGTTTTAGCCAGTACCAAATTAACACACCGAGTGCTCCAACCGCTGAAACGAACGCAGCAAATGTCGCTACTCCAACTGCTGTTGCAACTGTACCGCCAAGTACTTTAATAACGATAAAACTACCTGCTAATAAAAAGACGATACGAATAATTTGTTCAATAATTTGTGAAACGGTAGTTGGTCCCATAGACTGGTGACCTTGGAAATAACCACGAATTAAACTCGCTGCTGGTACAACAATAAGCGCGAAACTTACAAGACGAATGATCGTCGTAACTTCTCCTACATTATTGTGTATACTTTGTTTACCAAGCATCGCTTCTGCAAACAATGGCGCCGTCATGTACAGTACTAGGAACGAAAGAACTCCTGTTACTATCATCATAACCATTCCCGAGCGGAACATTCTCCGGCTCGTTTTATAATCGCCAAGCGCATTATATTTGGAAACAAATTTTGAAACAGCAAGTGGCACACCTGCCGTTGCGATACTTAAAAAGATCGTATATGGAATGTATCCATATGTATAGAGCGTTCCGCCTTCTGTTCCTACTAATGCATGAAACGGAAAGACGTAAATCATGCCTAAGAACTTTACTAAAAATGTCCCTAGCGTAACAATAAGCGTTCCGCGCAGAAATTTCGAATCGGACATACAAAAATCCTCCTACATCTACATAAAGTGAAACTATAATTAGTTGGAGACTTCTCTCCTACTCCTTATTAGTTGAACCATTCGAGCATTTACAGGCTAACAGACTCCCTATTTACTTCTCCTAAATCTTGAGGTTTTAGTCTTATCGCCTACAAATGGCAGGATAGTGCTGAACTCTAACTTTTGTATTGTACCACAATTCTCTCATTAAGCAGTACTTCACTCTATTTTTCTTTTAAGGGAAAACATGCTATTCTTTTAGGCAGGAAATGTAGAAAATGAGGTCGATATATTATGCATTATGATGTTATTGTCATCGGCGGCGGTCCTTCTGGGCTAATGGCTGCAATTGGTGCTGCAGAAGAAGGCGCAAATGTCTTACTTCTTGATAAAGGAAATAAACTTGGGCGTAAACTTGCAATTTCTGGTGGCGGACGCTGTAACGTAACGAACCGTCTACCACTTGATGAAATTGTTAAACATATACCAGGAAACGGTCGCTTCTTATACAGCGCTTTTTCTATTTTTAATAATGAAGATATTATTACATTCTTCGAAAATCTCGGTGTTAAATTGAAAGAAGAAGACCACGGTCGCATGTTCCCTGTGTCAAACAAAGCACAATCTGTTGTAGACGCACTTTTAACACGATTAAAAGACTTAGGTGTAAAAATTCGTACAAATACGCCTGTTGAAACGATTGAATATGAAAATGGTCAAACAAAAGCAGTTATACTGCAAACAGGCGAAGTGTTAGAAACAAATCACGTCGTTATCGCTGTTGGCGGAAAATCAGTTCCTCAAACTGGATCTACTGGAGACGGATATGCTTGGGCTGAAAAAGCGGGTCATACAATCACAGAATTATTCCCAACAGAAGTACCTATCCTTTCAAACGAGCCGTTTATACGTGACCGCTCATTACAAGGTCTTGCTTTACGTGATATAAACTTAAGTGTATTAAACCCGAAAGGAAAAGCTATCATTTCTCACAAAATGGACATGCTCTTCACTCATTTCGGCCTATCTGGACCTGCTGCTCTTCGCTGTAGCCAATTCGTCGTGAAAGCACTGAAAAAGTTTAAAACGAATACAATACAAATGAGTATTGATGCATTGCCAGAGGAAAATAGTGAGCAACTATTTCAGCGCATGCTGAAACAAATGAAAGAAGATCCGAAAAAAGGAATTAAAAACGTTTTAAAAGGTTATGTCCCTGAACGTTACTTCCTATTCTTATTAGAAAAAAATGAAATTGACGGCAGCGAACAAGCTGGACAAGTTTCTCACGAAAAGATTCGTGCACTTGTGAAAGACTTTAAAGAGTTTACTGTGAATGTAAATGGTACGCAGTCAATTGAAAAAGCATTCGTTACTGGCGGCGGTGTATCCGTGAAAGAAATTAATCCGAAAGAAATGTCTTCTAAATTTACGAACGGCTTATATTTCTGCGGAGAAGTTCTTGATATTCATGGTTATACTGGTGGCTATAATATTACATCAGCCCTTGTTACTGGTAGAATTGCCGGAACGACAGCTGGAGAAAACGCGAAAATGCAGTATTAAAAAAAGAAACAGGGATTCCTGTTTCTTTTTTTATAGGCACATGAAATTATATGAGCGATTCCACAAATATATCAGCGATTCCGCAACTTATATCGGCTATTTTCCAAATTTATCAGCGATTCTGCAACTTATATCGACTTACCGACAAGAAACGACAAATATAGGCTCCACTTAACTTCCCATTGCTTTTTTGTTGCTTTATATACCTTAGTACCTTTATATTTTATATTGTTGAATATTTAAAAAAGGGTAAGGGGAAAACAAATGAGAAAAAAAGTCATGATGTCTTTAATGTTAATGACGTTTCTTTCTGCGGTAGAAGGAACGATTGTTAGTACAGCAATCCCTCGTATAACGAGTGATTTGTCAGGCGTCGAACTTGTTAGTTGGGTATATGCAATTTATATGCTTGCAACAGCTGTTTCGACTCCAATATACGGAAAGCTCGCTGATTTATTTGGCCGTAAAAAAGTTTTACTGATCGGAGCTACAATCTTTTTAGTCGGTTCTGCACTTTGCGGAGTCGTTACATCGATGGAACAATTAATCTTCTTCCGCGCGCTTCAAGGTATCGGTGCTGGTGCTGTTATGCCAATCACAATGACGATTATTGGAGACTTATATAGCGAAGCGAAAGACCGCGCGAAAGCACAAGGTTGGATGAGTGCCGTTTGGGGTGTATCCGGTGTTATCGGACCGTTAGTAGGTGGATTTTTAGTTGATTCCCTTTCTTGGCGTTATATTTTCTTCCTAAACGTTCCATTCGGAATTATCGCTTGCTTAATGATTGCAATTTACTACAAAGAATCTATTAAACCTGCTAAGCATCATATCGATTATCTTGGTGCAACAGTCTTCTCATTAAGTACAATCGCTCTACTATATGCATTATTAACAGGTAGCAGTAAGCAAAACTGGGGAGACATGACAATTATCGGCCTATTAATCTTTGCCGCTATTTCATTTATTATTTTCTTATTCATCGAGAAGAAATCTCCGGAACCATTAATTCCGCTAGCACTTTTCTCTAACCGTACATTATCTACGATAAATATATTAACTCTTATTGCTGGCGCAATGATTATTAGTATTACAATGTACCTTCCAATTTGGAGCCAAGGTGTATTAGGGAAAAACGCTACAGAAGCTGGACTTATTTTAATGCCAATTCCTGTTATGTGGACATTTGGCGCTATTTTCTCTGGTAACTTAGTAGGCAAATTAAAAACGAAACAAATCATTTTACTTGGAGCTAGCATTTTATCAGTCGCTACGTTCTTATTATTTACACTATCAACAAATTCACCATCGTTCCTTATTTATGTAGCAGTCGGATTATTCGGCTTAGGAATGGGGCTTGTGACACCGATTTACATGGTAACAATTCAAGCAGCTGTACCAGCTCATACACGCGGAACAGCTGTTGGTTTAAACACATTTATTAATACATTTAGTCAAACGTTAGGTGCTGCAATATTCGGTACAATCTTCAATACGATGATTCACGCACGTGGTATTAAAAACCTTGATCTTGTATCTGGCGGACACGGCGGTACTACAGCAAACGTAGTAACCGAATCGCAATCTGCATTAGCATCAAGCGTACACGTCATTTATATGAGCACTTTCGTATTAGCAGTATTTACATTAATTATCGCTTGGCTCTTATTAAAGCCAGCTACACAAACAAGTGAGCAACAATAAAAGGATGACCATTTTGGTCATCCTTTTTATTCTTCATTCTCCACAATATGTTTCAGCATGGATAATTTATTATCCCAAAAACGTTCATAATACGAGAGCCATTGTTGTAATTCTTCTAATGGTTCTGGATGCAAACGATATATCTTCTCTCTTCCGCTTTTTCTTCCACTTACTAAATTCGCTTCTGAAAGAATATGAAGGTGCTTTACAACCGCAGTACGACTCATCGGAAAATGATCCGTTATTTTGGAAATCGGTAACTCTTTGTCACTTAATAACCGTATTACTTCTCGGCGGGTTGGATCAGCAATTGCTTGAAATACATCATATTTCGCTGCTGACGAGGACACTTAGCCTTCGACAACCTTTTTCAGTTTTTCATTTACAATCGCTACCCAACCACCGCTCATTCTATCGCGAATAATAGAGCTCTTCGCATTTGCTTTCGGAAGAATTTCATCAGGATGTTTCCAGCCGCCGTGAATTAACGTAAATTCTGTTTTGTTATCTCCTAAGTCTTTCAAATCAAATGAAACAACCCAGCCATCTGTATCCCATGAGAAAGATAAATGGTTTGGTTCATCAATTTCTAATACTTTACATGGTGATGGCCCAAATGGTGATTGCACATGAAATTCATGTCCTACCTCTAATACAAAATCATTTGGCATAAACCATGACGCAATCCCTTCTGCAGTTGATACTACACTCCATACCTTTTGAATAGACGCGTTAAAAACGATTGTTTGTTTAATATCATTTAATGTATCTTGTTGTTCCATTTTCATTCTCCTTTACTCGGCGTTACAACATAACACCTTTTGGTTATACTTTGATAATATAACACCTTTTAGTTTCATGTCAACGCTAATTCTTTTACTGTTGAGAAATTCTCAACATTTTTTCAACAGGACAAACACCCTCTTAGCATTTCCTCATAATATACTCACAAAGGCAATACAAAATAAAAACTTCTCTCAACATGAAACTCCATCATTCATATTGAAAGAAGCGCCTTACTTATATCATGCGTACTTCGTCTCTCCTCCTTCCCTCAAGGGACAATACGCGAGATATGACAAATCAGAAGGAATATGCCCACCATTTGAGTAGGTAGTTATTTCTCTTCTCCTCAACATTTCCTTAGGAGCGAAATGACTACCGACTCACTTTTTTCAAACAAAATAAAAAGGGGTTGAACGCTATGTTCTATTGCATTAACTGCTCTGATATTCACCATGAAAAACATCCAAATGATAAAGTATTCAAAAACGGTTTTTATATTGATCCATTTTTAGGTGATCGTTATCACCTTGGTATGTGTAAAGATGCCCAAAACCATGAAACAGGGGAGCCTCTTTTAACGACAAAGAAATTAGGCACAACCCAATCTATTATGAACGTATTACCGACACATGTTGTCCCAACATAAAACATAAAAAAGAGCTGGGTGAGCCAGCTCTTTTTTATGCTTTATAAACGATCATTGCTGAAAAACAATAAATTTGGTTTTCATCGTCGTTAATAGAAACACCAACTTGATACTTAATATCTACAAAGTTGCTATCATCAATCTTTTTCAAAAACACATTCACAGCGTCTTCTAAGTCTTTTTCGTGACTTTCATCAAATACTTTCACACGAATCATGTTAACACCGTCCTAGATCGCAGCCCTCGGCCGCTTGATTATTGCCACGGTGCGTATCTATGATGCGATAAAACTTTCCATTCTCATATATATATCCGTCTTCTAACACATATTCTTTATCTTCAGTATAGACATAAAACTTACCTATCATAAATTTACTCGTATATAATTCCAAATAATTTTGTCTAAATTTAGCTACAACTTTATTTGTAATATCAATTTTTATTGTGCGCCCCACCTTCTCTCCCTCCTTTGCAAAGAACGGATTTAGGTATATTGTATTAGCGCTTTTACATTTTATGCTTAAAAATAAGTGGATATGCCTTCTTTCTTCACCTGTACTATTTTTCTAAAAAAATCACGATAAATAAGGTCCAAAAAAAACATAAAAAAGCACTTTATCTTATTGACTCGAATATAAATATTATGTTATTATATAAAATTTGACATTTTTACATACGTATGCTATCATTAAAAGTGGTTACCACATATGGAGGTGGATGATTTGTTTCAAATTGGTGATAAAATCGTTTATCCAATGCACGGTGCAGGAATCATCGAAGCAATTGAAGAGAAAGAAATATTAGGTACTTCACGTCAATATTGTGTGATACGCATCATTAGTAAAGATATGCAAGTAATGCTTCCGATGGATCAATTAAAAAAATCAGGTATTCGTTATATCGTTGATCGAGGTACGTTAGATGATATACTTCTTGAATTTCAAAACGGGGAGTCAGACCCATCACTCTCATGGAAACAAAGATATACAATGAATATGGAAAAAATGAAAAACGGCAATTTACAAGATAGCGCAGAAGTTGTTCGGGATTTACTTCGCCGCAATAAAGAGCGAACTTTAAATGCGAGTGAAAAACAAATGCTAGATAACGCCCGAAAAATGATGATCAGTGAAGTTGCACTCGTACAAAATGTTTCTGAACATCAAGCAACAGAATTTCTTCAAGATACAATTAATCACTAAATTTAAAATAGCTGGCCGCTATTTTTTTTTGTAAAAAAAGGACGAAGAGTTTTATCTCTTCGTCCTTTTTTATTACCCACG
The DNA here is from genome assembly GCF_056738645.1 of Bacillus sp. PK3-067. Classification (NCBI taxonomy): domain Bacteria; kingdom Bacillati; phylum Bacillota; class Bacilli; order Caryophanales; family Bacillaceae; genus Bacillus; species Bacillus sp. PK3-067. The sequence continues at coordinate 4,685,544 of NZ_CP096490.1, forward strand.
CCCAGCTTGAAACGATGGATATAACGTCATTCCACCATCTGCAAATAGCGTAATGCCCGTTACATAACTCGCCTCTGAAGAAGCGAGCCAAGTTGCTACTGCTGCAATTTCTTCAGGGTTTCCAATATAGCCCATCGGTATCATACTTTCTACGTCAGCACGTTTTTTAGGATCAGCAAACTTTTCTGCATTAATCGGCGTATTAATTGCACCTGGTCCAATATTATTTACTCGAATACCTTTTGGCGCATATTCTAGCGCTAACGTTTCTGTCATCAGTTTAATACCACCCTTACTCGCTGCATAGTGCACAAATAGTGGCCACGGAATTTTCTCATGAACACTAGACATATTAATGACAGAACCTTTAATATCATGTTCTACAAAATATTTAATCGCTTCACGACTTCCTAAAAAAGCACCTGTTAAATTTGTATTAATTACCCTATTCCAATCTTCAAGCGGCATTTCATGCGACGGTACCGCGTTTTCTATCCCTGCATTATTAATCATAACGTCAAGCGTACCAAACTCTTTCACAGCAGATTGAATGAGATTCACAACATCTGATTCGACGGTTACATCACCTTTTACAGCAATCGCTTCGCCGCCTACCTTTTTAATTTCTTCTAACACATCATTCGCTTCTGATTCTCGTGAGCGATAATTAATAACCACTTTCGCTTTTTCCTTAGCAAACCTCACTCCCATCGCTCTTCCAAGACCAGTTGCTGATCCTGTAATAACGACAACTTTCCCTGCTAAATCACTATACATTTCCATACCTCCTTTAACTTTTGGCTATACCTAACATAATTCCGGCTGCGATAATAAAAACGATACCGACAACGATACCCGTTAATTGACGTTTCGTTTTCTTTTCCCCTAATATAAGGATCCCACCAAGCGTGGAAATAATAATTCCCATTTGCGATAGCGAGAAACTTGTTGCGACTCCAACACGCGGCTGCGAAATGAATAAAAACATATTTCCAGCTGCCCAAATTAATCCTGGAATAATATTTCGGATTGCATATTTATTAAATGGATGATGTTTAAAGGTAAGCAAAATCCCACCTAACACCATACCAACTGCTTGTGGCAACAAAGCTGACCAACCATCTACGTTAAATAGTCTAATCACTACTACGTAAACTAAATAGCCGACTGTTGAAATTAATAAAATTACGATACCTCTTTTAAAGTTTGCTGCTTGCTCTGCATTCTTTTCTTCTTCACTTTGAAGCGATGTTAAAATAACACCGATAATAATACAAACGAGCGCTAAAATCCCAAGGACGACCGATATTGTCGTGGACCATTCATGAAATACGATAACGCCAAATAAAGTCGTCGCGACTAATTGAAGTCCTGTTGAAATTGGCATCGTCCTCGAAACACCCATTAAATCAATACTTTTCAATTGATTTGCCTGACCAAGCGCCCAAAATAAACCTGACACAACTCCAACTCCGATAACGGTAGGTGTTAATACTGGCTTCATAAAAATATAAACAACAATTGAGAAAATAAGTGCTCCAAACGTTGTTCCGAGCGTTTGACTATACGGTCCCCCGCCCAGTTTTACGTTAAATAGCACAATACTTCCCCAAAATATAGCTGGTAAAATCGCTAAAAATATATCCATCACTCATTACCTTTCTTTACTAAATGCATAGGTTATCACTCTAAGTCATTAGAGTGAGCTTTTATTTTTTCTTTTTCCCTTTGACAAACTTTTTCTGCAATAGCGTCAGAAACATTCTTTTCTCGCTCCACTTTCTTTATCTTTACGTGATCTAAATGGTCTTCCAAAGTAAGCGTAACTTTATCGTTCGGGGGATTATGCGCTCCTTGAAATGTAAGAAATTGTAGCTTCACTTCATACCTAGGAACAAATTCATCTTTCTTGCCGAGACGCTTTATATTTATAACTGAAGCACATTCATATTGATCTTCTGTCACTTGTCTAATAACTGAATAGTACCTATTTGATAATGCACTCTCTAAAAGCTGTTCTCTTGATTCTTTCGCGAAAGAATCACTTGGAGAAGAGAAAAAAGACGCACATAGCATTGTCATAACTACACATATTTTTTTCATAATTCCCTCCTTGTTCTATAGATTAGTGTTCTCAAAACTGCCATAAAAAAACGACTTTCCCTATATAGGAAAGTCGTTTTAATGAATCCAATATTAACCACCGCTCACTGGTGGGATTAGTGCAACAACATCACCAGATTGGACCCTGTCATCTTCATTTGCATATTCTTCATTAATCGCAACCATAATTGGCTCTGAAACTGGTACATTATATTCGTTCGCAACAACATCTTTTAACTGTGCAACCGTAATATTTTCTTTCTCTATTTGTAATTCACTTGTCCCTGCTTCTTCTTGCAAGTGCGCAAATAACAATACTCGAATCATACTTATAGCTCCTTCCCAGGCTCTCCCGCCGGATATGGTGTTTTTTCTAATTGATCACCAATCCATGAGTCACCATCTTCCCAAAACTCCTTTTTCCAAATCGGAACAATTTGTTTTATGCGTTCCATAATATATTCGTTCGCTTCATAAGCCGCTTTACGGTGTGGTGTTGAAACAGCAACAACAACCGCTATATCAGAAATTTGCAACGTACCGATGCGATGTGTAATCGCAACGTGTGTACCTGGCCATTTCTCTTTCACTTCTAATCCGATTTTCTCTAGCATCTTTTCTGCCATCGTTTTATAAGCGACATATTCTAAGTATAATGTACGACGCCCTTTCGTAAACTCTCTAACCGTTCCAATAAATGTTGTAACAGCACCGCATTCACGTCGAATTACTTTCTTCGTTACCTCTTCAATCGAGATTTCTGTATCAATTACTTCATAATATGTATTTGTCATTTCGCACTCCTAACCGTTTGTAAAAACCAGTCTATGTACAACTCTTCTTCTGTTATATGAAATACTTTATATTCTTCTCGTATATTTACTGGGACATCATACCACGTAATAACCGCCACTATATTTTCTACTTTATGTAAAAGCTCAGCATCTTCCGCAGAACGAAGTAACACTACTTTCGGGTAGTTCTCTTTTTTATAGCCCTCTATTAAAATTGTATCCACTTTAAAAAACTCATATAAGCAAATAATTTCTTGCAAGGACCATTTCTTTCTTAGTGAAGAAAGTGAAAGTAATCCAGCACCTTCTACACTACTTACGACAGCACCAGCTTTACGGTGTCTTTCGCTATCTTTTTGCGCTACTTCTGGAAAACCTCCGTGCCCGTGATGTTTAATTGTAGCAACTTTCATTTCGCTTTCGGCTAATGCATGCACAATTTTCTCTACAAGTGTCGTTTTTCCGCTATTTTGATACCCTACTATTTGTAAGATTGAAGGGGCTTCGCCCATGGCCACTCACATCCCTCAGAGTGCTCTAACAATAATACGGATACTTTCATTCCGGTCTCAAATCCTCTCGTTCCTCCGGGTAACACGATAAAAGCATTCGCATCTGCAAGTGAAGATACCGCACTCGATTTATCTAAACCAACCGGCATCGCTTGTAACGCCCCATCCACAATTGTTACGTTCGCTCTTACGAAACGAGTAAATGGATTTGGCTTCGGAAAATCTTTTTGTAAAATAGCATCCGCTCTATATACGTGAGGTTCCTTCGCATACAAATACGTTTTTATAATTGGATGCACAAATAATTCAAAGCCTACATAACAAGCAGACGGATTTCCTGATAAACCAAAGAGTAACTTTCCATCAACTTCAGCTACTGTCGTTACACTTCCGGGCCTCATGGCTATCTTATTAAAGAGTACATTTGCCTGTAATCTTTCATAAATAGCTGGTAAGTAGTCATAATCTCCTACTGATACACCGCCTGTTGTAATTAAAATGTCGACCTCATCCATCGCTGATTGAACAGCTGTAAAACATGCATCTAACTCATCCGCGAGTTGACCATAATAACGAACTTTCCCGCCAGCTTTCATAATTTGAGCTGCGATCATATACGAGTTACTATTTCTAATTTTCCCCGGTTCTAACGGCTCATGTACTTCTAATAATTCACTTCCTGTCGTTACAATACCGACAACAGGCTGTTTTACAACTTTCACCGTGCTATATCCAAACGTTGCTAGTAAGGCCGCAACACCTGGATTAATTGCAACACCTTTCTTAACGAGAACTTGATTTTGTTTTATATCTTCTCCTTTAAACGACACATTGTCACCGTTATTAAAAGGGCGTTTTAACTTCATATATGTTTTCCCGTTCTTCTCAAACCCTTCTGTCAGCTCTAGCATTACGACTGCATTGCAATCTTCTGGAATAGCTGCTCCTGTCATAATGCGAATTGCTTCAAAAGCTCCTACTTCCTCTAAAAAAACGGAACCCGCCCCGATTTCTCCTATTACTTCAAATTCAACTGGATTCTCTTGAGTTGCTTCTTTCGTATCTTCTGCTCGAATGGCGAAACCATCGTAAGGGGAACGATCAAAATGAGGAACGTCATGATCTGAGACAACATCTTCCCCGAGAATTCTCCCGTAACTTTCCGTAATAGAAATTTCTTCTACTTCACCATGCTTCGCATATTTCATTACCCGTTCTACTGCCTCAGCAACTTGAATTGGAATTCGTTTTTCTACCATCGTTTCTCACCTCATATTTGCAATTTTTTTTATCTCGATTAAACTTTATATATTCAATAGAAATTACTTCAAGGAGGAATTCCATGTCTTCATTTACACATTTCAATGACCAAGGACGCGCAAAAATGGTTGATATAAGCGAAAAAAAAGCAACCGTTCGAACAGCAATTGCGTGCTCTAGCATTGTCGTTACGAAAGAAATTTACGATAAAATCTCTCACAATGAAATTGGGAAAGGTGACGTATTAGCAGTTGCGCAAATCGCAGGCATTATGGCCGCGAAACGTACTTCTGATATTATCCCAATGTGCCACCCTTTATTATTAAAAGGTGTTGACGTTTCTTTCGATTGGAAACAATCAGAAGAACAATATCGTTTACTCATTGAAGTAAAAGTTAAAACAGAAGGTAGCACCGGTGTTGAAATGGAAGCTTTAACAGCTGCTTCCGCTACCGCTCTTACTGTGTATGATATGTGTAAAGCTGTCGATAAAGGTATGATTATCGGTGAAACGTACTTACTTGAAAAAACAGGTGGAAAAAGTGGAGATTATACGAGAAATTCATAATCCTCTCTCCGTTGAGCCTAAAGGGTTTCCTTTAGGTTCAACCTATATATCTTGCATATAAACTTTTCGCTACATTCATATCATTCGTCCCATGAATGAACGCCCTGCCATCTGTAAATAAAACAAAACGATATTCTTCTACCGGAAATGATAATAAATAAGGTGTCGCCTTTATCTCTACGCTTCTTTGTAAGCGTTTTTTAATTTCTTCTAAATTAAAATTCTTCCGCACACCCGGGCGAATTTGTACTGTATTCCGCCCACATAACACTTCTGTTTTCGTTTGTCCTTCAAATGTTAAACTCGGATATGTACGTAACCTTCCGCAAGATAAACAAGTATCTTTTTTCTGCCTATTCACTTTAAATGCCATCTGTTGATTATTCCAAAGATCAAACGATAACATCGTTTCACGAAGCGCACCAAAGTCTTCTACTAATATTTTCAGCGCTTCCGTAATTTGATGCGCAACTACTAATTGTACTGCCGGTTGTATAATACCAGCTGTGTCACATGTTGCACCGCTCGCTGGATGCTCCATTAAACAGCGAAAACACGGTGTTTTCCCTGGTAAAATTGTATACGTTACTCCGTAGCTTCCGACACACCCACCATATATCCACGGAATATTATACTTTTGTGAAATATCATTAATAAGAAGACGCGTTTCAAAATTATCTGTCGCATCTAATATTAAATCTACATCATTCACTAATTCTTCCATTTCTTGCACCGTTACATCCGTCACAACCGGATTTATTTCCACCTCAGAATTAATCGCTTTTAAATGTTCTGCAGCCGCTATCGCCTTCGGTTTATACTGCTTTGCATCTTCTTCTGTATATAGTTGTTGTCTTTGTAAATTACTCCATTCTACATAATCACGATCAGCAATCGTTACTTTTCCAACACCTGCTCTAACAATCGCTTCTGCATTTGCCGCACCGAGAGCACCAGCACCAATAATAAGCACATGCTTCTCTCTTATTTTTCTCTGTCCTTCTTCTCCAACACCAGAAAATAATATTTGTCTTGAATATCGCTCCTGCATGCGATAGCCCCCTTTCTTATCCTCCTATATAAGACATTTCGATTTTCGGACGATTTTTTGCACTTTCTTCTGTTCGTTCATCCGAATACCTATCTTTTCTATTCATCCATACATCTTGTATAACACTTAATAACTCCTCATCCGAAAGATTTCCTCTAAGAAGTTCTCTTACATCCAAACCCTCTGTCGCAAATAAGCACGTATAAAACTTTCCATCTGCCGAAATTCTCGCCCTCGTACAAGAGACACAAAATGACTCAGAAACAGATGTAATAAAACCAACTTCAACATTTGTTCCAACGTACCGATATCGCTTCGCAACTTCACCAAAGTAATGCGCTTCAGCTGGCTCAAGTGGATCCATCTTATGAATCATCTCAATCAATTCTCGTTTTGTAACGACTTGATCAAAATTCCACCCATTTGTACTACCAACATCCATAAACTCAATAAACCGAAGCGTGATTCCTTGCTCTTTAAAATACGCAGCCATCGGAAGTACTTGATGATCGTTCATCCCTTTTTTCACAACCATATTTACCTTTACTTCCAGCCCCGCCTCTTTAGCTGCTATAATTCCCTTAATTACCGGTTTCGTATTAATATTTCGACCATTAATATTCTTAAATATGTCGTCATCTATTGCATCTAAACTAACATTCACTCTATGTAATCCAGCTTCTTTTAATGCCTTCGCTTGTTTCGTTAAATGTACGGCATTTGTCGTTAACCCTATATCTATTAGCCCATCAATTTTCACAAGACGTGCAATAAGTTTTGTTAAATCTTTACGAAGTAGTGGCTCACCGCCAGTAATTCTAATTTTTCGTACACCAATGTTAACAAATAATTTTGCCAAACGCTCAATTTCATCAAAAGTTAGTAAAAACTCATCTTTCAAAAAAGCATAATCTGACCCAAATATTTCCGCTGGCATACAATATGTACATCTAAAATTGCAACGATCAATGACAGATATACGTAAATCTTGAAGTGGGCGTCCAAAAAAATCTTTAACCATCTCCTGCATCGCCACCCTCCCTTTCTGCCAAATTTCTTTCTTTTCATTCTATTATAATATATTTTCGAACTGCGATGTTTTTGCTCAAGAGAATAATGTGAAACTTTAAATAATTAGAGGGGATCCACTCCCCTGGTTAACGAGGTTTACTTACAAATACAAAGATAAAAAAACCTTGAAACATAAAATTTTCAAGGTTTTCTGCTTATTAACTTAATCTAATAATAGTTAGGGTAGCCCCTGGCGTTGCTGTAGATAATGTAGCTACTGCAACTACTCCAAATAACTGTAAGCTAACAGCGGCTCCAGCAGGCAAGTTAGCGATTATTGTTGCACTAAATGAACCAGTAGCCACTGTCGGGGCATTTATCGTTCCCGCAAGCGGACTGCCATTTACAGTTATACGAGAACTTACAAGTAAACCTGCCGTTAAATTAATTGTATAGGCTATATAATAGTTTCCTGCATTCGCAACTGTAAATACAGTATTTCCACCACTAACGGTTATTCCTGGGCCAATATTTTGATTGTTCGGTAACGGTACGTTCGTACCCCCTAATAAAACGGAAATAGCGGTTCCTGATGTATTATTCGCAAACGCATACGTTGCAGTTGTACTAACTCCAGTCGCCCCGGTCGCTCCAGTGGCTCCAGCTCCGGTTGGACCTGTATCTCCAGTTGGACCTTGTGAACCGGTTGCTCCTGTAGCCCCCGTTGGACCTTGGATTCCTTGCGGGCCTTGAATTCCTTGGGGACCTTGAATCCCTTGTGGACCTGTCGCTCCGGTTGCTCCTGTAGCTCCCGTTGGACCTTGAATTCCTTGCGGGCCTTGAATTCCTTGTGGGCCTTGAATTCCTTGTGGACCTGTCGCTCCGGTTGCTCCTGTAACTCCCGTTGGACCTTGAATTCCTTGCGGGCCTTGAATTCCTTGGGGACCTTGAATCCCTTGTGGACCTGTCGCTCCATTTGCTCCTGTAGCTCCCGTTGGACCTTGAATTCCTTGCGGGCCTTGAATTCCTTGTGGGCCTTGTGGGCCGGTCGGACCTATCTCTCCTTGCGGACCTTGGATTCCCTGTGGGCCTTGTGCCCCGGTTGCCCCTGTCGCTCCTTGGATTCCTTGAGGACCTTGTGGACCTTGAATTCCTTGGGAGCCGGTTGGACCTATGTCGCCTTGTGGGCCTTGAATTCCTTGGGGACCTTGTGCTCCGGTTGCCCCCGTTACTCCTTGGATTCCTTGGGGACCTTGAATACCCTGTGGACCGGTTGGACCTATCTCTCCTTGAACACCTTGGATTCCTTGCGGGCCCTGTAAACCCGTCACTCCGGTTGCTCCCGTTGCTCCTGTTGCTCCTGTCACTCCAGTTGAGCCTGTCGCCCCGGTATCTCCTGTTACTCCTGTCGCACCTGTTGCTCCTGTCGGGCCAGGTGGTCCACCTGATGGACCTGTCACTCCTGCCGGACCTGATGGCCCCGTTGGGCCGGTCGGTCCTGCTGGTCCTCCTGACGGGCCAGTCACCCCTGTTGGACCGGTTACTCCTGTTGGACCGGTAGTTCCTTCTCCCGTCGCTCCGGTTGCCCCCGTATCTCCTGTTGCTCCCGTCGGACCTTGCACTCCTTGAATTCCTTGTGGTCCTTGCACTCCTTGTGCACCTGTTGCTCCTTGAATCCCTTGTATTCCCTGCACTCCTTGTGCGCCCATCGGACCTGTTGGACCAATCGCCCCTTGTATTCCTTGCACTCCTTGGGGCCCCTCTGGACCGGTTGCTCCTATTTCCCCTTGTATCCCTTGAATTCCAGTTGCTCCTTGTGCTCCAGTTGCTCCCGTTATCCCTTGCACACCTTGTATTCCCTGTATTCCTTGTGGACCTTGTGGGCCGGTTGCTCCTTGCACTCCTTGAATGCCTTGTATTCCCTGAGGACCCTCTGGACCCGTTGCTCCAACTGGCCCTTGAACACCTTGTATTCCTTGCGGGCCCTGCAGTCCCTCTGGGCCTTCTGGGCCGGTTGGACCTATCTCTCCTTGTATCCCTTGGATTCCAGTTGGACCTTGTGACCCAGTCGGACCTATGTCACCTTGCGGACCTTGGATTCCCTGTGGGCCTTGTGCTCCTGTTCCCCCTGTCGCTCCTTGGATTCCTTGAGAACCTTGTGGGCCTTGAATTCCTTGTGGGCCAGTTGGACCTATGTCGCCTTGTGGGCCTTGAATCCCTTGCGGACCTTGATCTCCTGTGGCCCCCGTTACTCCTTGAATTCCTTGGGGACCTTGAACACCTTGTGGCCCTGTTGGACCTATCTCTCCCTGCACACCTTGGATTCCTTGCGGACCCTGTAAACCCGTCACTCCGGTTGCTCCCGTTTCTCCTGTCGCTCCTGTCACTCCAGTTGAGCCTGTCGCCCCAGTATCTCCTGTTACTCCTGTCGCACCTGTTGCTCCTGTCGGGCCAGGTGGTCCACCAGATGGACCAGTTACTCCCGCCGGACCTGATGGCCCCGTTGGGCCGGTCGGTCCTGCTGGTCCTCCAGACGGGCCTGTTACCCCTGTTGGACCAGTTACTCCTGTTGGGCCTGTAGTGCCTTCCCCTGTCGCACCTGTTGCCCCCGTCGGACCTTGGATTCCTTGAATTCCTTGTGGACCTTGCACTCCTTGTGCACCCGTCGCTCCTTGAATTCCTTGTACTCCTTGCACTCCTTGTGGCCCCATCGGACCGGTTGGACCAATCGCCCCTTGAGCACCTTGCACTCCTTGTGGCCCCTCTGGACCCGTTGCTCCTATTTCCCCTTGTATCCCTTGAATTCCAGTTGCTCCTTGTACTCCTGTTGCTCCCGTTATCCCTTGCACACCTTGTATTCCCTGAATTCCTTGTGGGCCTTGTGGGCCTGTTGCTCCTACCGGTCCTTGAATGCCTTGTATCCCCTGTGGACCCTCTGGACCCGTCGCTCCAACTGGCCCTGGCACACCTTGTATTCCTTGCGGGCCCTGCAGTCCCTCTGGGCCTTCTGGACCTGTTGGTCCTATATCACCCATCGGACCTTGTATCCCTTGAACTCCCTGTGGCCCTGTTTCTCCTGATGGCCCTGGTACTCCTTGTATACCTTGTGGACCTTGATCTCCTGTGGCCCCTGTTACCCCTTGTGGCCCTATAACCCCCTGTATACCTTGTGGACCTTGATCTCCTGTTGCTCCCGTTGCCCCTTGAATACCTTGAACTCCTTGTATTCCTTGTTCACCAGTTACTCCCGTCGGACCAGGAATACCTTGAATACCCTGCGAACCTTCTGGACCTGTTGGCCCAATTGGTCCTTGAATCCCTTGGATTCCTTGCAAGCCCTGTGCTCCCGTACTTCCAGTCGGACCTGTACTTCCCGTTGCTCCTGTTACCCCTGTACTTCCTGTAGCCCCAGTATTCCCCGTTGCTCCAGTCGCACCTGTACTTCCACTCGGTCCACCACCTGGACCTGTCGCACCAGTCGGCCCCGTCGGACCAGGAGGTCCTCCAGATGGTCCAGTTATTCCAGTTGGACCTGTTATTCCAGTCGGGCCTGTTATCCCCTGACCAGTTGCTCCAGTCGCTCCGGTTGCACCTGTATTTCCACTCGGTCCTGGTGTTCCTTGTATCCCTTGTGCTCCTTGTATTCCTTGTGGACCAGTTGCACCCGGTAACCCTTGGACGCCTTGAATTCCTTGAGATCCCTCAGGTCCCGTCGCTCCAATTGGCCCCTGTAATCCCTGTATCCCTTGTATACCTTGTGCCCCAGTCGCTCCCGTTGGACCAATCGGACCTTGTAGCCCTTGCACACCCCCCGGTCCTGTCGCTCCAGTTTCTCCTTGTGGTCCTCTCAATCCTTGTGGCCCCTGCTGTCCTTCTGGTCCAGTTGCACCTATTGGACCAACTGATCCTTGTATCCCTTGCACACCTTGAGGTCCTGTCGGGCCCCTCTCCCCCATCGGACCTTGTAATCCTCTTGGTCCTTGAGGTCCTGTTGGGCCTTGTGGACCGGTTGGACCAGTAATCCCTATACCTGTAAATCCAGTTGGAACAGGGGGGAAAGTAGGCCCAATAAGTTCTGGTGGAATTCTAAAATTAGAGCTTAACGAATTTTGCTTCCGATTATTATCACGATTCTTCACACTTTCACCACCTACAAACCGTCTTTTTCATAATAAATAAGCCTCTTCTTAATCTATTTACAAAAATAATTTCCAAGACTATTTTTATTTTAAATAATAAAAACTCCCTTAATTCCTTAAGGGAGTCCTGCAATTGAATCCATATTATCTGTATTAGGGACAGCTTGTGCTATACCCGATGTATTTACACTTTGCCCCATATTTGTTCCTGTTACAGTACCAGCAGGAGTGCCTCTTGTATATGTTGTCGTCACCGAATCACCTGGCTGTAAACAAAGCTTCGTCTCCGTCCCTATTACTGTAACAACATCAATCCAAGTGCACCCCATTGAACCACTATATGATTTCGAAGCAGTAAATGAAGTATCACTCAAATTATCACCGGTAAATATATTCCCAGTGTTATTCACAATAACAAATTCTTTTATATGAGCAGGCATAATTACACTCTACCTTTCCTCTATGAACCTAATGTACGTGTACTTGTTGCTAACGGCGGAAGAAACACTGATGTTCTAATGACTGCTTCTGGCTGTCTTTTCCCATTTAAAAAAATAGCCGCACTCGACCCTCCAGCACCTGCATATACTTTTGCTACAGCTAAAGGCGAGATATCATAACAGTCGCCGACATTAACAGCTCCTGTATTATTCATAATTTTTACTTTACGCAAATTAATCCCCATTTACCCCTCCTCCTTTTTATACTGTATGCAAAAGAAAAAAACTTGAAACAGACTCGTTTCAAGTTTTTAACTATTAACTATTTCGTTTCACCTTCATATTGAAGCATACCGCCAACCATATTCACTGTTTTAAATCCTTGCTCATTTAAATAATGACATACATTTTCACTGCGCATTCCTGAACGACAAATAAAGATATATTCATTCTCTTTATTAAAGAAATCTACTTTATGTGGGATATCGCCCATTTTAATATGTACAGCTTCTGGAATCTTTCCTGCCGCTACTTCTTCATCTTCTCTTACGTCTACTAAAAATAACGTTTCTCCATTTTCTAAACGCTCTTGTACCTCTTCTGTAGTAATTGTTTTAACTTCTGTCATATGTAGTTCCTCCTTATATACAATAAAACCTTTAGTTTCTTTTTCACAAACATTCTCTACCAATTTTAGCACGCAAAAGAAAGAACGCAAAGAATCGAAAAACTATTTCTCAATTTTCTCGCAAAACTTATTCTTTACAAACATAACTCTTGCATTGTATCCTCAATATACTTGTCTTATGAAAGGAGCCAATGAAAATGACACTTTCCCTTTTCATAATGGGCATCATTTTCTTAATCGCTGCAATTATTACTCTTAGTATGAAAAATACTAAAAAAATAAAATCACCCCAAGAAATGTCATTCTTATTTCTATTGCTTAGTATCGCATTCTTCGGTATAGCAATTGCCACATATATTTTCCGTCTACAAATCATGTAAAAAAAGGTGCCTACTACAAACATTGCACCTTTTCCCCATCATTTGTCTTCTAAACAAAACTAGATACTTTCCGATTTAAAAATTCATAAACTTTCTTTTCAAATAAATGAATATCAAATGCTCCCGCCATATGCCCATTTATACTTTCTATCTCATACACTTCCGCATACTTCCCTTGTTTTTGCAAAATATCTACCATTTTATAGTTGTAACGAGACGGCTGAAGCAAATCTTGTTTACATGGAATCATAAGTACATTCGCTTCTATGTTAGAAAGAGATTCTTCTAATGAAGAAAAACCATGTGCAATATCATGCAATAAAACTGCCTTTGCAGTATACATCCATGAATTTGCATCTACTAACTCTATACTTCTATATGTCGCTTTATTTATCTCTTTTTCAAATGATGTTAGTGTAGAAAACTTTTCATAAGGTTCTATCTCTATACTATTACGAGGAAATGCCATTTCATAAAAATGCTCATCAAACGCGTTCATAAACATCATTCTATTTGCTAAATGAAGCCCCTTTATCGGCTGCTCTTCTCCATATTTTCCACCTTTCCAACTTGGATCCAGTTGAATTGCTTCAATCGCATTTTGCGCTACGTTTACTGACGTAATAATTGGATTTTGTGGGTTCGTAATAACGCCAATCATCCGCTCTACCATATGTGGATAGTGAACCGCCCATTGTTGTGCAATCATTCCCCCTGCCGACGGTCCAATTACAGCGTGTAACCTTGAAATTCCCATACCTTTTATTAACTCATATTGCATACGAGCTACATCAAGAAATGTAAAAACCGGAAAATCCATAGCATATTCTTCTCCAGTTTCTGGATTAATCGATTTCGGTCCTGTTGTAATCACATATGGATTTCTCACCTGCACATTACAAAGATTATCTGTACATATAACAAAATACTTATTTGTATCAATTGCTTTTCCAGGTCCAATGAGCCCATCCCACCAACCAGACTCCTCATCATGCACTGTATATTTTCCTGCCGCATGACTTGTTGCACTAAAATAATGACAAACCAAAATCACATTTGACCTTTCTCTATTTAACGTACCATATGTCTCGTATCCCATTTGAACAGGAATTCCCCTGCCATTTTCAAACGTAAACCCTTTTAAAACAAACTTCTCCTTTTTTACAATTTGCACAGATTCTCCCTCTTCCCGTTATAGTATGAACTGCTTACTAAAGATTTTTTTCCATGCAAACTAATCTCCTTCTTCTTTTCATAAATAAATGAATAATATACAAAATTAGCCACAAAATAGCACTATATTACAAGATTAAAGAGGGTATACACATGATTTGGAATTGGTTACGTAAGAAAAAAAAATCAAATAAACCAGAAGCAAACGAAACAGATAATCAGGAGCAGCATTCTAACAATGAAGAGGATGATAACAAAGAACAGACTAGAAGTATGAAACATAATAAAGGTAAAAATCACGAACAAAAAGATTCTTCTCAGGATAAGCAACAAAGTACTAAACAAAAAGATTCTTCTCAGGATAAGCAACAAAGTACTAAACAAGAGGATTCCTCTCAGGATAAGCAACAAAGTACTAAACAAGAGGATTCCTCTCAGGATAAGCAACAAAGTACTAAACAAAAAGATTCTTCTCAGGATAAGCAACAAAGCGCTAAACAAGATGAACCTTCTCAGGATAAGCAACAAAACTCTAAACAGGATGATTCCTCTCAAGATAAGCAACAAAGTGCTAAACAAGAGGATTCCTCTCAGGATAAGCAACAAAACTCTAAACAAGATGACTCTTCTCAGGATAAGCAACAAAACTCTAAGCAGGATGATTCCTCTCAAGATAAGCAACAAAGTACTAAACAAGAGGATTCCTCTCAAGATAAACAACAAGGTGCTAAACAAGGTGATTCGTCTCAAGATAAACAACAAAACGCTAAGCAAGATGAACCTTCTCAAAGTAAGCAACAAAACTCTAAAGGTAATAGTATTTATGATTTTACGAAACCAGAAAAAGACCGTATCCATTCTTTACAAAATTTAATAGAGAAGCTGAAAAAATCTAGTGATTTTGTGAATTATCATACATCCGACGATGAAACGATGCCTTATTGGATTTCTTACTATCGTCCTTCGCTTGATGGAGAGAAATTACAAAAATATTTAATGCCTACTCTTTTGGAACGACCTAATGCTTCACTAGAAGAGCTGAAAGAACATATTCCAATGAGCGGCATTACAATTACGAACGACTTACAAAAAATTGAGGATATGGTTTTAAAGGGGCATGCGATTATTCAATTGAATCAGCAAGATCAAAAATGTATGCTTGCAAACATTGCAATTGATAATTATCGTGCACCAACCCCTCCTTTAAACGAATCAACTGTTATTGGTCCGCAAGAAGGTTTCGTAGAGGATATTGATACAAACATTAATTTAGTTCGAAAACGTCTTCCTGTTTTAGATTTACAAACAAAAGAAATGATTATTGGCGAGTTTTCAAAAACAAAAGTTGTCATGATGTATTTAGACAACCTTGCTGAAAAAGATAATGTAGATTTTCTAGAAGAGTCATTACGCGCTCTTGAATATGATCAAATTAATGATAGTGCTTATTTACAAGAATTAATGGGTGAAAAATCGATTTTCCCTCTCTATATCAATACAGAACGTACTGATAGAGTTACAAAAGCACTAATTGATGGAAAAATCGCTATTTTCGTTGATGGTTCTCCAAGTGTTTTACTAACACCTGTATCCTATTTCGATTTTTTCATTTCACCAGAAGACTATAACGTCTCCTGGATGTACGCTACATTTTCAAGGATTTTAAGATTAATTGCCGTTCTATTTTCAATTTGCGCTACACCGTTATACGTTGCAGTTTTAAATTATCATTATGAACTTATTCCAAGTGATTTACTTGAAACTTTGATTTTATCAAGGGCACAAGTACCATTCCCACCTTTAATTGAAGCGCTCTTTTTAGAACTTGCAATTGATTTATTAAGAGAAGCCGGCGCAAGGTTACCGATGAAAGTTGGGCAAACACTCGGTATTGTAGGCGGTATCGTAATCGGGCAAGCATCTGTACAAGCTGGGTTAACGAGTAACATTTTATTAATTATCGTTGCACTATCGGCACTCGCTTCCTTTATTACACCTATTTATAAAATGGGGAACGCTGTTCGATTACTACGCTTTCCTTTTCTTATGTTTGCAGAAATAGGCGGATTGTTCGGGATTTCTCTTGGATTTATCTTTTTATTTACTCATCTCTTTAGACTTACTTCCTTACGTAAGCCGTACGCTTTGTTTTATCCGACAAGGCAACAATCAGTTAAAGATTCTTGGATTCGTTTTCCATTAACAATGATTGATACGAGAGATGTGCAAGCAAGACCACAACATGTAAAAAAAGCAGTGAAAGGAATTTCAACAAAACATAGATCAGATTTTGATGATTGAGAAATGAGGTGCATTGATGAGTAAAGTTCAAGAAAAATATCAAATATCTCCTATCTTTGTTTTCTTCTTAATTCACGGTGCACAGTTTGGTGCTGGAGTTCTCGGATTCGCTCGAATCATCGCAAAGGCCGCTGGATACGACGGATGGATGGGAGTTATAATCACAGGAATTTTCATCCATATTCTTATATGGATGATGTATGTCTTATTAAAAGAAACAAATGGGAATTTAGTTGATTTACATCGGCAAACATTTGGAAAATGGCTAGGAAATGGCATTAGCATCATCTTTATGGCTTATTTTTTAATCGTTAGTATTTCGGTCATCCGAACATATGTTGAAATTATTCAAGTATGGATGTTTCCTACCGCTTCCACCTTTATGTTAACACTCTTTTTATGCTTAGTTAGCTATTACATTATCTCTTCTGGATTTCGTGTAATTACCGGTATTTGCGTCATCTCTGTTGGTGGTACATTAGGATACTTATTTCTAAGCTTATTCGTTTTGAAATATTCACATTGGGATAATTTACTACCTATATTCACACATTCTTTTTCAGACATTTTAAAATCCGCTCAACTGTCAATCTACAGTATGACCGGTTTTGAAATTTACCTCATGGTATATCCATTTGTGAAAAAGCCTATGCAATCTCATAAATACGCTCAGTTTGGAGCACTATTTTCAAATCTTCTATATTTATTTAGCACCCTTTTAGCCTTTGCATTTTTTAGTGAAAAACAATTGTTAAAAACGATATGGGCCCAACTTTCTATGACCCAAGTCATTCAATTACCATTTATAGAAAGACTCGAATATATTGCAATTTCAGGCTATGCACTCGTTATTATTTCAAGTTTCATCCTCCCTTTATGGGCGTCAATGAGAGGAACACATGAAATATTCCGTGTAAAACAAAGGGGTATTTTAATTGCTTTTATCTTTATCACTCTCATTGTTTCGCAACTTTTAACCAACAGACACGATATTAATAACTTTATTAGTAATGTATCAAAAGTTAGTTTTTGGCTCATTTATGTATACATCCCAATCCTATTTATTATTGTGTGGGTGAAAAGAAAATGGAAAAAATCAAAAGCACAAGCAAATTAATACTTATTTCTTGTATAACATTCTTCAGTCTAATTGGATGTTTACAAAAAAATATTATCGATGATGTACAACTTATTCAAGGAAGCGTTTTTGATGTCGCAAAAGATAATAAAGTAAAAGTGACATTCGTTTGTCCCATTCAGAAAAAAGGAAATAAAGTTCAAGTTTTTGAAGGCAGTGCAAATGCAGTAAAACAAGTAAAAGCAGACACATCTTTAGAGTCTTCTCAACCATTTGCTAGCGGACAAATGCGTGTCGCTCTATATACAATAAGGCTTGCCAAAACAGGAATGTCTACTTCATTCGATACATTACTTCGAGATGTGAATATAGGGAACGCTTTATATGCTGCTTTATTAGATGGGAATGGTACTGAACTTTTAAAGGGCAAATATTCGACTTCATACAACGTTGCAATTTATATAAAAAAATTGCTAGAACATAACATGGAGACCGGACCTTTACCAGCGGATAATCTACATATAGGAGCATTTCGCTATTATCAAGAAGGAAAAGACTACTATATTCCCATTCTAAAGAAGCATGGTGATAAAATAAAAATTACCGGAATTGGCCTTTTTAAAAAAGATAAATATATCGGTAAAATTGCGGAAAAAGATATGTTCATATTTAAAGGACTATTAGAGAAACATAAATTAGATTCACATGAATTTAAAACAGATTCTGCGTACGTAATGATTAATAATATTCGTTCTGTTCCAACTTACGATATAAAAATTAAAAATGGAAAGCCTTCTTTTTTCATTAACGTTCGTCTTGATGCACGTATTCAAGAACTATCAAAACAAATTAACTTAGAAAATAACAAGAACACAAAAAACATTGAAAAAGATGTCCAAAAACAATTAGATAAACAAGCTGCTAAGTTAATTAAGCAACTTAAATCTTTAGGCGTCGACCCTCTCGGGCTAGGTGCAAAGTATAAGCAACATTATCGCCCATTCAAATTAGAAGAATGGAGACAAATGTATAAAGATGTTCCGGTTCATATAAAATACACCGTAAATATTACAAATTCTGGTGTCATTGAATGAGAAATGATTGAACTCCTCTCTCCAGCATGATACAACGGAGAGAGGAGTTTTTTTATTATCAAATAGAGAGAGAAGATATTTATGGGGGAGCTTATGTCTAAAAAATTAGTAAGGCCTATTTTAAATGGTATTTTATTTCTCGGCGTCTTTTTATTTGCTCATACATACTTAAAAAATGTTTCCTTCACACGTTACTTGCTTGTCGTTATACCAATGTTACTGGTCGGTATTTTTGGCATCGATCTTATTTCATCCCTTTTAATAAAAAAAGAAGAATAACGAGCGAACATCTTATTTCGATAAGATGTTCTTTTCATTTCATAATCACCTTATGTTACAATAAACTTCGGCATAACGTAAGAAAGGATGAAACAACATGACAAACGAAAAAGGTTTAGATAAAGGATACGAACTTGTTGCGAAAATGCATGAAGTATTCGGACATCCTGTGACAAATACTCCAACAAAATTAACAGAAGAGCGTGCAAAAATCCGTGCAAGTTTTATGCAGGAAGAACTAGAAGAATTTCTAGAGGCAACGACTGTTGAAGATCAATACGATGCACTGATTGACCTTATTTACTTTGCATTCGGAACGTTTGCAGAAATGGGCGTACGTCCAGATAAAGGATTCGAAATTGTAAACAACGCCAACATGGCAAAACTATTCCCTGATGGGAAGCCTCGATTCCGTGAAGGCGACGGTAAGATTCTAAAGCCAGAAGGCTGGCAAGCACCGGAACCACAACTTCGTGCTGAAATTGAACGTCAGCGTCAAGAAGCTGAAAAAAACTGCTAGGATTTCCTAGCAGTTTTTTATTATGTCTTTTTTTCTGGCAATCATTAATGACCCACGTGTCCCGCATGTCCTGCAGCTCCACTAATGCTAGCCGCTCCTGCTGCTGCCCCCGCTCCTCCTGCTCCAATTCCACCTGTCCAAGGAGAAGATTGTTGTTGATACTGTTGGTATTGTTGGTGTTGTTGGTGTTGTTGGTGTTGTTGGCCTTGGTAACCTTGATGACCATGTTGACCTTGGTGACCGTGGTGGCCTTGATGGCCGTGGTGATGTACTTGTTGTTGATGATGTCCATGATGACCTTGGTGACCTTGGTGGTGATGGTGGCCATGATGACCATGGTGTCCTTGGTGGCCGTGGTGGCCATGGTGACCATGGTGATCTTGATGAATTTGATAAAGAACAGCCTGCGGATGTAT
Source organism: Bacillus sp. PK3-067 (assembly GCF_056738645.1). Classification (NCBI taxonomy): domain Bacteria; kingdom Bacillati; phylum Bacillota; class Bacilli; order Caryophanales; family Bacillaceae; genus Bacillus; species Bacillus sp. PK3-067. The sequence goes on from NZ_CP096490.1 coordinate 4,705,291, forward strand.
ATGATGGTGGCCGTGGTGATGTACTTGTTGTTGATGATGTCCATGATGGCCATGATGACCGTGGTGACCTTGGTGGTGATGGTGGCCATGATGGCCATGGTGTCCTTGGTGGTGATGGTGGCCATGATGGCCATGGTGTCCTTGGTGGTGATGGTGGCCATGATGGCCATGGTGTCCTTGGTGGTGATGATGTCCATGATGACCGTCGTGGTGGCCATGTTGACCGTAAAAACCTTGTGGATAACCACCTACTCCTCCAACGAAAGATGGGAATGTAGTTGGTACGCCTACTGGTACTCCTCCCGCTGCTCCGCCTACAAATGTTGGGATTCCTGTTTGCACTCCAGCTACTGATGATGGAAATCCTCCTGTTGATGTTGGAATTCCAGTTTGCGCTCCAGCTACTGATGTGGAAAATCCTCCAGGTGTTCCACCCATCCAGCTCGGAATTCCGCCATATCCTTGTTGTCCGCCTCCCATTAACATCATTTGTTCATAACTATCCGATCCACCTCCGAAAAAGCCATGTGGTGCATTATTGTCCATCCCTTTCATTCCTTTCACCTCTTCTACTCAATTTAGCCTACCTTTTTTATCATATTTCCTATAGAAAAATAGGTGTTTGTCTGTATTGGAATTCCGCTCTTTTATTTGTACGTATTGGAATAATTGAAAACTTAGACTAGGGTGATCCAGAGATTATTTTCTACACAAAAAAGCTCAGAGTATACATACTCTGAGCTTTTATTTAGAATAAATTAATTTGCAACAACATTAACAAGTTTTCCAGGAACAACAATTACTTTACGAACTGTTTTCCCTTCAATTTGGTCTTGAATTGCTTCAAGTGCAAGTTGTTCCATTTCTTCTTTTGATGCGTCTTTACTCATTGTTAGTTTTGCACGAACTTTACCCATAACTTGAACAACAATTTCAACTTCATCTTCTACAAGTTTAGACTCATCAAATGTTGGCCAGCTTGCATATGTGATTGTTTCATTGTATCCAAGTTTGCTCCATAGCTCTTCCCCGATATGAGGTGCAACTGGTGCAATCATTTTTACGAAACCTTCTACATATTCTCTCGGAAGTGTTTCAGCTTTGTATGCATCGTTGATGAATACCATCATTTGAGAAATCGCTGTGTTGAAGCGAAGCTCTGCATAGTCTTCTGTTACTTTCTTCACTGTTTGATGGTAAGCTTTTTCAAGCTCTTTATTTGGTGCGTCAGTAATTTTCTCACTTAATTCACCGTTATCTTGAACGAATAGACGCCATACGCGGTCTAGGAAACGACGAGCTCCGTCAAGACCATTTTCAGACCAAGCAATTGAAGCATCTAATGGTCCCATGAACATTTCGTATAGACGAAGTGTATCTGCACCGTGGCTTGCTACGATATCATCAGGATTTACAACGTTACCTTTTGATTTACTCATTTTCTCGTTGTTTTCACCTAGAATCATACCTTGGTTGAATAATTGTTGGAATGGCTCTTTCGTTGGAACTACACCGATATCGTATAATACTTTATGCCAGAAACGAGCATATAGTAAGTGAAGTACGGCATGTTCTGCACCACCGATATAAATATCAACTGGAAGCCATTGTTTTACTTTTTCAGGATCTACAAGTGCTTCGCTATTGTTTGGATCGATGTAACGTAGGTAGTACCAGCAGCTACCAGCCCATTGCGGCATTGTGTTCGTTTCACGACGACCTTTTTTACCAGTCTCAGGATCAACAACATTTACCCACTCGTCAATGTTAGCAAGTGGTGATTCACCTGTACCTGAAGGACGGATGTTTTCTGTTTTCGGAAGAACTAATGGTAATTCCTCTTCTTTCACAGCTGTCATTGTACCATCTTCCCAGTGAATTACTGGAATTGGTTCACCCCAGTAACGTTGACGGCTGAATAACCAGTCACGTAGACGGTACGTTACTTTTTGATTTCCTGCGCTCGTTGCTTCAAGCCATTCAATCATTTTTGCGATTGCTTCTTCTTTATTTAATCCATCAAGGAATGCTGAGTTTACGTGTGCACCATCACCTGTGTACACTTCTTTCGTAATATCTCCGCCTTTTACAACTTCCTTCATTGGAAGATTAAATACTGATGCGAATTCATAGTCACGCTCATCGTGAGCTGGAACTGCCATTACAGCACCTGTTCCGTAAGTTGCAAGAACATAGTCAGCGATCCAGATTGGTAATTTCTCACCGTTTACTGGGTTAACTGCGTAAGCACCAGTGAATACACCAGTTTTCTCTTTCGCAAGTTCTGTACGCTCTAGGTCACTCTTCATTTTTACAGCGTTAATGTAAGCTTCTACCGCTTCTTTTTGTTCTGCTGTTGTAATTTCTGCAACAAGTGCATGTTCTGGAGCTAGTACACAGTATGTTGCACCAAATAATGTATCAGGGCGCGTTGTGAAAACTGTGAATTTCTCGTCTGTACCATCGATGTTGAAGTGTACTTCTGCACCTTCAGAACGACCGATCCAGTTACGTTGCATATCTTTTAAGCTTTCAGGCCAATCAAGCTCATCTAGATCTTCTAATAGACGATCTCCGTAAGCTGTAATTTTTAACATCCACTGTCTCATCGGACGACGCTCAACTGGATGTCCACCACGCTCACTCTTACCGTCAATGATTTCTTCGTTTGCAAGTACTGTACCAAGTGCTGGGCACCAGTTTACAGGTACTTCATCAACGTAAGCTAAGCCTTTTTCAAATAGTTTTAGGAAGATCCATTGCGTCCACTTATAGTAGTTTGGATCTGTTGTATTTACTTCACGGTCCCAATCGTAAGAGAAACCTAATGATTTAATTTGGTTACGGAACGTATTAATATTATGCTCTGTAAATTCAGCTGGGCTGTTTCCAGTATCAAGTGCATATTGCTCTGCTGGAAGACCAAATGCATCCCATCCCATTGGATGCAGAACGTTATATCCTTGCATACGCTTCATACGAGATAAAATATCTGTCGCTGTATAACCTTCTGGATGTCCTACGTGTAAGCCTGCACCTGATGGATATGGGAACATATCTAGTGCATAAAATTTTGGTTTTTCTGTCTCATCTGGCGTACGGAATGTTTTATTCTCTTCCCAGTACCCTTGCCACTTCTTCTCAATTTCTTGATGATTAAAGCTCATGAGATACCCTCCTTGAAATTCTATTTATTTTCACCGCCCAAAATACAAAAAACCTCTCATCCCTAGAAAGGGACGAGAGGTTATAGATTCCCGCGGTACCACCCTAAATTAATGTACAAATATACATTCGCTTAGATCCGTAACGTGGATTAACGGCAATTGCTACTATTAGTTTCACAACTGCAACTCAAAGGCGAGTTCATAACGAAACGTGGATTGACTTGCACCGACCGTCAACTCTCTAAACCAGCTTCTATTACTACTACTCCTTCTCACTGTTATTACACATATAAGTTAAGTGAACTATCCTTCACCTAGTATCTCTTAAGAGCTTACTTAAAGCGAGGACTTCTCGGTTAATCGTTACTCTTAATAACTAACGAATTCATCTTAAGACAGCCGAGCTATCTCCCTTGTTCTAAAGGTTGTTTTATTTAAATATATTCTAAAACATGTTACATGTTCCGTCAAACTAAACTGCAATTTTTTCTTCAACTGTTTCTTCTACTTTTACTCGTTTATCATAAATGCTCGTTGCTATAAGCGCTACTACAAGCATTACCATGATTGCTATAAACAATACTTCCATATTGTATAAATCCACAATTGCTCCGCCAACGACCGGTCCGAACATTTTCCCTACAGTCGCCGCACTATTTACGACACCTTGATAAAATCCTAATTTATCTTTTGGTGCAAGTATATTTGCAATCGTTGGAACCGCAGGCCATACAAATAACTCACCAATTGTTAATGTTACCATCGCAACGAGGAACATCGTAAATTGCTGCGCTTGACTTAACACAATGAATGACGCCGCAAAAATGAAGATTCCAATCATAATTTGCTGTTTTAAAGAACGCTTCATCCAACGAATTAGCATACTAACAAGTGGTTGTGCACAAACAATCATCGCTCCGTTTATCGTCCATAGTAAACTATAGTGACGAAGGCTAATATTCAATTCTTGCATATGTGTTGCAATCGCTCCTTGCCACTGTACGTATGTAACCCAGCATAAAGCATATGCTACACACACGATAAGAAGTGCTTTAAATCCAGGTGTAAGTGACCACCCTTTTTTCGTTTCGACTTCTTTTTGCACTCCTGGCTCCTTCTTGTCTTCCATACCGCGGAATCCAATAAAAGCAATTAAAAAGAAAACAAAGTATAAAATAAAATTCGCTAAGAAAATATAATCAAAACGATACGATGCAACTAATCCACCACATGCTGTTCCGATCGCAATACCAACATTTTGTCCAACGTACATCGCATTAAATGCCCGTCTTCCGCCTTCTGGCCAAACCGTACCAACCATCGCATACATCGATGGGAAGACCATTCCAGAACCGAAGCCGATTAACGCTAGCCATACAACATATAACGGCCAACCGTGGAAGAACACAAGACCTAAAATCGATACAAGTGTAATCACAATCCCTACTAAAGTTGATTTATAACCGCCCCATTTATCAAATAAAACACCGCCGAGCAAGTTTCCGATTACACCAGTAAGCGAATTGATCATTAATACCATTCCGGCCACAGATAAAGATTTTCCTAGGTGATCATGCAAATAAATTGTATTAAAAGGCCATAAAAAAGAAGCACCCGTGACATTAATAATCATCCCAGCTACTAATAGCCATACTTTCCTTGGCATAGTTTCCCCTCCTATTCTATTTTTTTCGATCATATATATAACAGTAAAATTGTAGTCGTTTTTAAATAGGAAGGCAACTGATTAATAGTTGATGAAATTCAGATAATGGTTCAACGGTAAATGAAATTATATTGATTGCTTCTTGGATTATATCAGCGATTATTAAAATATATCGACTTACCGACAAAAAATGACAACAGTAACAATGTATAAAGAGGCTGCATGAACTTCATGCAGCCTCTTTATACTATCCAACTTCCTTTTCTCGCTTCGCACTTTCTTTAGCGCTCCATTTAAATATTTTATCTAATAAGGAATATATTCTCCCAGATTCTTTCGTTAACAAAGGTCCTAACGATGCTAATATTAAAACATACAAAGCTGAGAATGGTTTAATAGTTGCCATTAAGCCGCCCGCAATTCCAATATTCGCGACGATAATGGAAAATTCTCCGCGTGATACAAGTGTTAAACCGATATTCGTAGAAGCCTTATGCGATAACCCAGCTTTACGCCCCGCAACCATTCCAGCAGTAAAATTACCGATAAGAGTAATGAAAACTGCTCCTAATGCCAACCACACTGCTCCTCCAAGTGAAAATGGGTCTATACTTAAACCGAAGCTGAAAAAGAATATAGCTCCAAAGAAATCACGAAACGGAACAACGAGCTGTTCAATTCGATCACTATGCTCTGTTTCAGAAAAGACGAGCCCTAATAATAATGCTCCAATTGCCTCCGCGACATGAATCGTTTCTGAAAATCCTGCTACAAAGAATAAAATAGCGAATATTACGATAATAAAAATTTCATTGGACGAAATATCTAACATTTTATTTAAAAATCGTGTAGCTTTTCTAGCAACTACAAAGAATAGTAGCATATACCCTACTGCGATTAAAATAGATGTAAGAGCACCTACAAATGACGTTGCCCCTCCGAGTACTAATCCTGAAACGACCGATAAATATACGGCTAAAAAGATATCATCAAACATAATGATTCCTAAAATTAGCTCCGTCTCTTTATTACCAGATCTTCTTAAATCAACAATTACTTTCGCAACAATTGCACTCGATGAAATTGTTATGATCCCAGCAATAATTAATGTTTCTAATAAGGGGAAACCCATTATATATCCGTAAAGTAAACCTAATATAAAATTAAGCGATATATGAACAGTTCCCCCAAAAGCAATTGACTTTCCTGATTTAATTAATTTTTTAATTGAGAATTCTAAGCCTAAATAGAATAAGAGGAATATAACGCCAACACGGCCGAGGAAGGAAATAACTTCTCCGCTTTCAATAAATCTTAAATCGATAATCCCTAAATCTGGGGCATGGGGCCCCACTAGCATACCGAGTATAATGAGAAACGGAATAATCGAGAACTTTAACTTTGCAGCGAGAATAGCTGCAAAAGCGACTAATACTAACGCAGTCCCAACTTCAAAGATTAAAGTATCCATCGATTATGAATCCCCTCCTACTGAAAGCAACTCATTAATAATTCTTTTTACTTCATGTCTTTCACCTGATAGTACGAGCATATCGCCAGCTTCAATGATAGAATCTGGGCCTGGATTAAAGAACTTCTTCATATTCTTTTTCAAAATGGCAATAATCGTTACGTTATATGTGTTTCGGACATGTAAACTACCAATTGTTTTTTGTACGACTGGTGCATTATTTTCCACCTTAAACCACTCAATTGATAATCCTTCAAAGGCCATTTCAATCGTATCTAAAGCTTGTGGTCTATATACCATTCCGCCCAATATAGCTGCAATTTGTCTCGCTTCGGAATCACGAAGAGAGACGCTTGAAATACTCTCCTCATGATCAGCATCAAAATGGTACATTTCTCTTCGGCCATCATCATGAATAACGATAACCATCTTTTCATTACCTTTTGTAATCACTTCAAACTTACATCCAATACCCGGCAGTTCACTCTCTCTAATATTCATATTTTCCGCCTCCTAATTCTTTTAGTTACGGCTTTTATAAATCGACATCAATCTCCGTTTTAAAGGTCTCATCCTTTGAAATACCTAAATACTTTAGCGTCTCTGATGGAGTCGCGTGATGAAAATGTTTTTGCAACAGCGCAATCGCTATCCCTCTTTTGTACGCATGAAATCCGAATGTTTTTCGCATTGAATTCGTTCCGATCTTACCAACAACTCCAACTGCTTCTGCAGCATTATGAATTACACGATACGCTTGTTGGCGCGTAATTGAATTTGGCGTTTTATTAGATTGAAATACGTAATTTTCTCTTTTAACGCCAATAGATTGTACGTAATCTAAAAGCGCTTCTTTTACTTTTGTATTTAAATAAATATCTTGTTTGAATTTTTCATCTTTCACAGGAAGAGTATAAAACTCTTTAACAGTCCCATCTTCATTTAATACATCTTCAAATTTCATGCTAAGTAATTCTGTAATTTTTAATCCTGTGTTAATTCCAATAACAAATAAAAGATAATCTCGCTGGGAGTGCTCTTTTAAATATTTTTTCATAGCCTCAATTTGGCTTATATCTTTTAATGCCTCTACAACTTCCATACATGTATTCTCCTCATCTTATGAACGGTAATTTTCTCATTATGTTGTCCATTTTACCTTATCATGCTATGAGATTTCCATGTGTTATCCATTATTTTCACAATATACTCAGGTGGTTCTGAAAACTTTCAATGTGGAAACTTACGATTGTATAAATACGTTGCGGTAAAAAATGTGGGGATAAAAGCTTAGCTTCTTTCTACAGATTGGATTCCTCCTTTCCTTATACAGCTACAGCTACTTCTACTTTTATATTACGTTACTTACTTACATTATATTATACATTTCAGTAACATTAAAGCGTTTTTTCTGAAAATAATAAAAACCGAGCGTTTTTGCTCGGTTTTTATTATTAATCTTCTTTCGGAAGAACAATTCCTTTATACAATTGAACTGTAATAAGGTAATAAATCGTGTAAATAACTACGAAAATTACGATTGGTACCCAAATACGGAAGTACGGATCAAGTAAAATAAATCCGAAAATATTCATACCAACTAATACGTGAGCAATACCTACAATTGCTGGGAATAGGAATACTAAGAATAACTCTTTATAAATTGATTTTGTTAATAATTCACGGCGCACCCCGATTTTACGAAGCATTTGATAACGTGTAATATCTTTTGATGCACCAGAAAGAATTTTGAACATTAAACAACTTGCCATCATTGCTAAGAAAGCAATTCCAAGGAAGAAGCCCATAAACACTGTTCCGCTCGCAACACCATAGAACATGTCGTAAGATTGATATTTACTGTTCATTCTTTCAGCTGTTACATTTTTATATTTATCTAATTGCAACTCGTCAAGTTTTTTCCATTCTTTTGTATATGTTAAGAAATCATCTGCTTTTCCGATAAATGCTATACCTTCTTTACCACTTATCCCATCGTACATTTTTTGATCTACAATTTTAATTGCATGATCTTCGTATATATAATATGGATGAATTGTGCTAAAAGCATCTACCCATTCTTCTGGAAGTTCTTTAGCGTTCGCATCTTTTTCATTCATTTCTCTAGAAACTGCACCTACTGGTAATTCCTGTGAAGCCTTCTTCGTATTTACTAAATCCTTCATCGACTTCATATTTTCCATATCTTTTACTAAAGGACGATTTTTCTCTAAATCTTCTTTTACATAGTAAACGTATTTATCATCTACTTTGTAACGATATTCGCTTTTCTCTTTAAATGTAATACCGTTTAAAATTTTCTTTTCTTCAGCTGTCGGATTATGAACTACTGAATCATAGATTACTAAACCATCAACCATTTTTATAACGTTATTTTTAAACGCCATACCACCTGAAATTGCACCAGCTCCAAGAGCAACTAACATCGCTACTGTTGCAAGTACCTTTGTTAAGCTATTAATACGGAAATTTAATTGTGCAAATGTAAAAGCGTTAAGTCCTTTTTCACTACGCTTTTTATTACTTTTTAACTTTTTAATAATAACTGGAAGAAGTGATCCAAATAACATGTAAGTACCAGCTGTTGTTGTAATTAATGCAATAAGGATTCCCATCTCTCTTAGTTTTTCCATGTAAATCATTGATGCATAGCCAATTCCTAATAAAATAACCGCAAGGAATGCAACTAAGCCTGTCATTTTTCCTTTTACCGCAACACGTTCTGTTTGTGCATCTGCATGTACAAGTTGCAATACAGAAATACGTGATAATTTAATACTGTTCATAATTGCTGATAGTACAAATAGTGCAAAGAAGAAGATACAAGTAACAGTCATAGATGGCAGATAAAATGCTTTATAGCCTTCACCAGCAAATTCTAATTGTTTCATTAATAATTGACCGATACCTTCTGCAAGTCCTACACCAACTGCAATTCCAATTGCAAGAGACGCGGCGCCTAATACAATTGTCTCAATAAACATAAGTAATGTAACTTTATGCTTTTTTGCTCCTAACATCATATACATACCAAACTCTTTTTGACGAAGAGATAGTAAGAAAGAGTTCGCATATAAAATATAGAAGAACGTTATGATTGCTAATAAAAATGAACCTGCTTGGAATACAAATCCGATTGATTTAATCACTGAATTAGATTCAAGAAATGATTCATTTAGTGCTAACGTTTGAAACATATAAAAGATTGAAATCGACATGACAAGACCAACAAGTAAGACGATGTAATCTTTTAGCTTACTCTTTAGTCCTGACATGGAAAGTTTGAATAACATGCTCTAGAACCTCCTTTCTTACGCTTTTTGTGTTCCTAAGTCCGCAAGCACATCTAAAATTTCTTTATAAAACTCTTCACGTGTACCGCCGCGGTGAATTTCTTTATATAGCTCACCATCTTGAATGAATAAAATACGCTGACAGTAACTTGCACTGTATGGATCATGTGTAACCATCATAATAGATACGCCTTGATCTTTATTTAAGTTTGTCATCGCATCAAGTAAACTCGTTGCATTTTTAGAATCAAGCGCTCCTGTTGGCTCGTCCCCTAAAATAATTGCAGGCTCATGCACTAAAGCACGCGCTGCTGCCGAACGTTGCTTTTGCCCACCAGATACTTCAGATGGGTACTTTTGAAGTATTTCTGTAATTCCTAACATATCCGCTACTTTCTCGACTTTTGGTCCAATGTTACGTGATGGAACACCTTGCAAGGAAAGTGGAAGTGCAATGTTTTCATAAATAGATAAGTTTTCTAACAAATTAAAATCTTGGAAGATAAATCCTAACTTTTGTGAACGGAAATCTGAAAGCTCACCTTGCTTCATTTTTGTAATATCCGTTCCTGCAATTTCAACAACGCCGCCCGTTGCTTTATCTAACGTTGAAATTACATTTAATAATGTCGTTTTACCAGAACCAGATGGTCCCATAATTCCAACAAACTCGCCCTCTTGAATTGAGAATGACACACCTTTTAACGCGTGTGATTGGTTCTCACCTTTTTTACCGTACACTTTTTGAACGTTTTTTACGTCTACAACTGGTTTCGTCATATATATCCTCCTACGCTTGTTTTTCCATTACCTATTTTGCGCTTTTTAGAGGCGAACTGCTATTTGTTAACATTACATTTACCTTACACTTTTGTAATATAAAGAAGGTGGGCGTGTAAGTTTGGCTTTTACTACTTTGAATATTAGTGACATATTGAATCGGTAAATGAAATTATACCGGCGATTTTTCAAATATATCGGCGCAACTACAAAAGCTGAAAATAAAAATAGGCTGCTCCACAAAAAAGGAACAGCCCACTTCTCTCTTTATTTCTTTAAAGGTGTTACCGTCCAATACGTAACAACTCGCCAAATCCATTCTAATGGACCCATTTTAAAGATTTTCATCCAAATTACACTAAACACAATTTGAATTGCATAAATTGCGATACATACATATAACGTTTGCATGTATGTCAAGTTTCCTGCAAAGTTAAATACGCTACCGGCAATTAAAATCATTGCAGTTTGTCCAATATAATTCGTTAACGCCATACGACCGTAGTATTTCAGTGGCGCTAACAATGTTTGAACTGGTTTTAATTGAAGTAATAAAATTAATGCTCCGACATAGAAAGCTGAAATGACTGGTCCAACTGTAATACCAATTTTTAGAAACTGGCTTGCAGCATCCATTGTTCCGTCTTCATTCATCAATATCATATTTACAAATGGGCCAGCAGGCACGTGTCCATATTGATACCATACAGCTGCCACACTTAAAACAAACATAATGCCTGTAAAAATAGCGACTTGCTTTATGTTTTTTGAAAGATTTTCAAATACACGATATTGTCCTGCAGCAAGACCTAATAAAATTAAACCAAGTGGTAATAGTTCTTTAACACCCATTACACTACAGGCTATTGTCAAAATAAGACCAATTACTAAGTTCACTTGTTTTTTCGCTTTATAAAACGGTAAAACGATTAATCCGCAAATTGCATATAACGTTAACGCTTCTCCAGGCTGAAACATGTAATGAATCAAACCAAAAATAAATAATGCAACTACGCGGCGGAAAAATAGAACATATCCATTTTTCCCTTTCGCAATCGCTCTTGAAATAAAGATATAGAATCCCACTCCAAATAAGAATGAGAAGATTGAGAAGAAACGCCCTTCTACAAATAAGTATAAAAATCTTTGATAGCTAGCATCCACTGTGCTAGGATCTGGAATTTTAATGTTAAGTAGTGCGAGAATATTTACTAAAATAATCCCTAGTAGTGCAAAGCCACGAATGTAATCTAACTCATCAATTCGCTTGTTTATAATATTGTTCCCCATAAAGCAACTCCTTGTATAAAACTTAATCCTTTCTTACTCTACTGGAGAAAGCTGCTCACAACTATCGACAAACCTTACAGGAATCTTACATTATTGTCATATAGCAAAATAAAACCAGGTCATATTGCGACCTGGTCTACTCTGATTGTTTAGATTTTTGAGGTTGTCCTTTTTTACTATTACGCTGTTTTACTTGAACAATCGGATCAAGTTCATTCGAAAACTCAGCGTTATGTCCATTTTGCGTTTTTTGTTCTGGGTTATTTTGATCTGAACGTTTCGCCATTACATTCACTCCTTATTAGTGCGGTGTAATAATCATTTGATGTTGCAATTGGCGAATTGCCATACGTGCTCTATTTAATTGCTCACGTTGCTCATCATTTGCATGTTGTTGCATCGTTTGTAAATCGTTATACGCTTGTTCTAATTGTAACTGCGCATCCGAATACTCCATCGTATTATAATGCTCTTGTCTCATACCTTGGTCTAATTGTTCTTTCGCATATTCCACCGCTTGTTCCGCTTGTGTAATATACGATTCAAGTGATTGACGCTCTGCCATAATTGTCCCTCCTTGCTTCAATTCCCCTTTAGTGTGTCCCTTCCATCTGAACCTTATGAGTATGTTATAATGGATTTTGTTTCATTTTGACTCGGCTTAGGAGGGAAAGTAATGAAGGTTCAAAACCCTTTTCCATATACAAACGACAATAAACGTTATCATACATGGAATTATCATTTACGAAATGAATTTGGTGAAAAAATCTTTAAAGTTTCATTAGATGCTGGCTTTGATTGCCCGAACCGTGACGGTACAGTTGCTTATGGTGGTTGTACATTTTGCAGTGCTGCTGGATCTGGTGACTTCGCTGGCGATCGCCGCGATGATGTTATAACGCAATATCATGAAATGAAAGAAAAAATGCGCTCAAAGTGGAAAGATGGAAAATGTATCGCTTATTTCCAGGCGTACACAAATACACATGCACCACTTGAAGTGTTAAAAGAAAAATTCGAACCGCTTCTAGCAGAAAAAGACGTTGTCGGTCTTTCTATTGCGACTCGTCCAGATTGTTTACCGGACGATGTCGTTGAATATTTAGCGGACTTAAATAAACGCACTTACCTTTGGGTTGAACTCGGACTACAAACCGTCCATGAACGTACTGCAAATCTTATTAATCGTGCTCACGATTATCCTTCTTACGTTGAAGGTGTAAATAAATTACGTAAGCACGGCATTAAAGTTTGTTCTCATATTATTAACGGCCTTCCACTTGAAGATTACGACATGATGATGGAAACAGCTCGTGAAGTAGCGAAGCTTGATGTACAAGGAATTAAAATCCACTTACTTCACTTATTAAAAGGAACGCCAATGGTGAAGCAATATGAAAAAGGACAACTCGAGTTCCTTTCTCTTGAGGATTACGTAAGTCTCGTTGTTGACCAACTTGAAATGATTCCAGAAGACGTAATTGTGCACCGCATCACAGGTGACGGTCCGCCTGATTTAATGATTGGTCCAATGTGGAGCTTAAATAAATGGGAAGTATTAAATTCCATTGATGCAGAATTTGTACGCCGCGGAAGCTGGCAAGGAAAATATGCAAATGAGGAGAAACAAAAATGAAATTAGAACGTGTATTATCGTTTGCTCGCACTCTCTTGCAAACAGCAGTAAAAGAAGGCGATTACGCTGTAGATGCAACTTTAGGAAACGGCCATGACACTTGCTTCCTAGCTGAAATCGTTGGAGATAACGGAAAAGTATTTGGATTTGATATTCAAAAAGAGGCAATCGAAAGCTCAACAACTCGTCTAAAAGAAAAAGAACTTTTCGAACGTACTGTTTTAGTTCACGATAGTCACGATACACTTCTATCCATATTACCAGAAGATGCAAAAGGAAAAGTAACAGGCGCGATTTTCAACTTAGGTTACCTTCCAGGCGGAGACAAGCATATCGTCACAAAACCGAACTCAACAATCTCGGCGATTGAGCAATTATTAGACGTAATGGCGCCTGAAGGTATCATCGTCCTTGTTATTTACCACGGACACCCAGAAGGACAAGTAGAACGCGACGCTGTTCTCAAATTTGCCGAAGAATTAGACCAAAAACAAGCACACGTACTGCGCTACGGCTTTATTAACCAGCAAAATAACCCGCCATTTATTGTGGCGATTGAGAAGCGATAAAGTGAAACTTTAATCAGTGGGGGCATCCCCACTGATTATTAGTTGAACCAATCGGGCATTTATGGGCAGTTTATCTCCCACCTAACCTCTTTGCTCCAGGCGAATTTTAAGGTGGGAGTTTTACTGCCCGTTAATGCGGGGTAATATATCAACGATTTTTCAATTATATCTATCGTAACTCGGGATATATCAACGATTTTTTCGATATATCTATCATAACTTACAATATATCAACGATTTCTCGGATATATCGATTGTTCGACAAAACATAACAAAAAAAGACGTGTACTCACTGCACGTCTTTTTGTTATTCTCCTATATAATGGATGTAAACATTCTTAAAGGAGACGAAACAATGATCGGAATACTAGCAGGAATGGGACCAAAATCAACTGGGCCATTCGTCGATACAGTTGTAGCAAGGTGCCAAACAATATACGGAGCAAAGTATGATATGGACTTTCCTCATATGATGATCTATTCGTGCCCAACACCGTTTTACATGGATCGCCCTATTGATCACGAAGCGATGAAAAAGGCGATTATTGACGGAGCACAAAAACTTGAAAGTACTGGCGCAAGCTTTATCGCTATGCCGTGCAATACGGCGCATCTTTATTTTGAAGAATTACAGCGTTCGCTTTCTATCCCGATTTTAAATATAGTCGATGAAACGTTACAAGCAATTCCTGAAAATACAAAAAGAGTCGCTCTTCTCGCAACAGAAGCAACTGTTCAAGCTGGGATTTACCAAGATGGGATTGCAAAACGTAATATAGAGTACATTCATCATGAAAAATGGCAGGAAATGATTAATCAAATCATTACTTATATTAAATCTGGGGAGGTTGAAGAAGCTCGCGAATTGTGGAATGCGCTCGTTTTACAATTGAGAGAGGAAGTTGATACGGTAATTATCGCATGCACCGATTTGAATGTGGTGGCGAGTGAGGATTTTGTTGATTCCTCTCAATGTCTTGCTAATGCGGTTGTTAGGATGTATCTATCAAATACAAAGAAATCTTCATAAACATAGAAAACATCCCTTTTGAAATGTGTTTTATGTTTTATGAAAATCATCCTAAAAACTTTTAACTTTCTTCACAATTCTTTCAAAGTAATCACACTTAATCTCGCTATATTAAATAAGTAGTTATTCATATAGGGAAGGTTAGGGGAACTGAAAGTATGAAAGTAAATCGTTCGCTTCATTACATTTTTTGGCGTTGGCATTTTTATGCTGGGCTTTTTATTACGCCGCTTCTTATTACGTTGTCACTGAGCGGAATTGGGTATTTATTTCGGGAGGAAGTTGAAGATTTCATCTATAAAGATTTATATTTTGGGAAGAGTGCTCAAACAGAATCTATTTCGATGTCTGATTCTATTTCCTTAACAGAGAAAAAATATCCACATTATAGCGTGGCGAAAATTAGTGAGTTTAATGGGGATTATAATACGAGACTTACAATTGCAAATGAGTATACTGGGCAACAAAAATATGTGTATTTAGATAGTAATAATCAAATTGTTGGGGATCAAAACGCAAGTGAAACATTTGCCAATATAATGAGGGAATTACATAGTTCTCTTTTAGTTGGTGGCACTGTCGTAAACTATACTGTAGAACTCGCGGCATGCTGGACAATCTTTTTAATCGTAACCGGATTGTACATGAGTATACGACAATTCAAAAACACACCATCATCCAATAAGCGAGAAAAAGCAAAAAGACGTCATTCTATTATCGGTATTATATTTACAATTCCTCTCTTTCTGCTAGTCGCATCTGGATTGCCATGGTCAGGATTTATGGGGAACCAAATTTATAAAATCGCATCGTCAAATGAATCACTCGGATATCCAAAATTGTACATGGCTCCGCCTGAATCAAAGGTAAAAGAATTGCCGTGGGCAACAAGAAAAGAAGCTCCGCCTGAATCAAATTCAAATGAACCGAAAGCAATTTCTGTCGATGAATTACAAAAAGGAATTGAAATAAAGAAGCCATATGTTATTTCACTACCAGCTGATCCGAAAGGTGTATTCACTGTTTCGAAATCGAGCGGTTCTGGTATTACAGGTATGCATGTTGCACCAAATGAAGAGATAACAGCTTACTTTGACCAATATAGCGGGGAGCTCATTTCAAAAACGGACTATCGTGATTATGGATTACTTGCACAATGGTTCACTTACGGTATCCCGCTTCATGAAGGACATTTATTCGGATGGCCAAATAAAATATTATGCTTACTAACGACATTATCTCTACTACTTCTCATTTATTACGGAATAAAAATGTGGTTAGCAAGAAAGCCGAAAGGAAAATTAGCAGCACCTCCAAAACAAAGAGATAAGAAAAGTATATTCGTTTTCTTTATCATGATGGTGATACTAGGCGCTGTCATGCCTTTATTTGGACTATCTGTTTTAGTTATTTTTGCAATTGAACTTCTCATATATGTATTTTTAAAAATACGATCATAATGAAAAAGCATTTGTACCATCGTGTACAAATGCTTTTTATTTACTGTTCTCTTTTTTTCTACCACTTATTAAAAAAACAATATCTACTATAATAATCAATGCAATGATAATTTGAGCTACATAATCCATCGTTGTAGGACCGCCGGTTTTATTCATCATCATATACATTCCAGTTACAAATGAAATGGAAAGTAGCACAAGTAATGTTACTTCAATATTGTCATATAGCTTTTGAAACAATCGCTTCATTTCCACCACCACCTTTACCATATTATAACAAAAAACCACTCTACATGAGTGGTTTTCTTCATCACTGCGCTGTTTTCTTTCGGTACATCTTCCCGTTCCAATAGAAGAATCGTGAAGTGAGGCCTCCGTACTTTACAATGCGCCGTGCCATTTTGTGCATATTCTTTTGTGCTGATACTTTTTGATCTGATAAATAAATACCAAGTAACCCTCGGCTTATAAGGCGATGAAACTTCGCATGAGGCAAATCACCAATGCTCTTCTCTGCTTCTTCTACAAAGTGTTTCATACGATCTAATATTGCTTGCTCGTTTTCATAATAACTACAGAAATTCAAATCCCCGCCGGCGCGGTCTTCTTCTTGATCAATGAAATAATCAAGTAAGATATGAAGTCCTTGTACGTAAGGGAAGTACCCTTGTCTAATTTTCGCAATATCTTCATCATGTAATTCATCATGAAATGCATATGCTATAAGACAGAAAATTCCAAGTGTAGAACCGGCACATGCTGAAAATTCAAACCAACTCATCTCAGGTAAGTTTTCTTTATGTGCTTCAAACCAATTTTTCAGGCGCGGCTCTCTTTCTTCTAATTTCACGTGTTTATGAATTTGCAAATCACAATAATAACAAGCAAGTTCATGAAGAACAGGAGCAATTTTGTCATAGTGCTTCGTTTTCTTTAAAACATCTTGGCATGTTTCAACAAGTTCATCTAAATAACCACCATCATCTTGATCATCACGATAACGATAATAATTACCGCCACCTTCTACTTCAGGTGATAATGCCATTAACATCGATTCATGCAGTGCGGCAAAATCATTTGGATCAAGTGATGTACTGCGATCACATAAATTATCTAAATAGTCGCTGATCGTTTGATACGCTACGATAAAACGAATACATTCTTCTCGGTGTTCATTTGCTAGCAGAGCTAAAATGCCACCGCCCTCACAATGAAACGTTTTATGCTCAATACTTGCGATTGCCTGACTATGAAGCTCATCATTCGGAATATGGTAGGCACGCTCTTTCCACATCGCTAGCTCATGGTGTACAACCGGAAACACATCACGGTATACTTTCGCCATGAGCGTTATGGGATTACTCGGTACGTTCACTTCTTCCTTCATCTCCTCTATTAAATGTACAAATAATGATTTATTTGTTTGTTTTTACTATATTATTGACATGCATTTCAGTAAATGACTGAATATAACTCAAAATTTCATCACGCTCATACTCATTTAATAACTCGTGATAACAATTCGGCCATTCTTTAAAAGCCTTATCACTTATTTTAACATTATCAAACCAAGTGCGGACACGTGTTTTATCTACAAGTTTATCCTCACAAGCTTGCATTAGCAAGAGCGGAACATCTGGAAAATCATCTATTTTTTTATGAGCGATTTCGATAGACTTAATCAATTCACTATACCAACGTACTGATACTTTGCGCAAGAACAAAGAATCATTCTCCATTGCATCTCTCACTTCGTGGTTACGTGTTGACATTTCCACCGTAAGATTCGTTGCAAATTGCAATTTTGGAGCCACAACATTTAATATTTTTGAAGCAAATTGAAGCGGAGCAGAGGGTCCAGTCACTACCCCTAAACAAGGCGAACTCAAAATAATACCCTCTACATCTTCTCTCTTCGTTTCTTGCATCATACGAATGACAATAAGACCACCCATACTATGACCGAATAGAAAAATAGGTAACCTATACTTTCTTGCTTCTTTCACCCATAGTTTAACTTCCTCTATGTATTCATCAAATGAATCAATATGTCCTCTATTTCTTGAAGTCGTTCCATGTGACGGAAGATCCCCCATCACGACGTGGTAGCCGATATGATTCCACATTTCCGCAACGGCTTCGTAACGTCCGTGATATTCCATTGCGCCGTGCACAATAACAATGACAGCCTTTGCTTCCTCCGCTTCATAATTCCACATACGGCTCTCCTCCATTTCACTCTTTCTCATAATTTGATACACTAAAACTAGTCTCTAGGAAAGGAAGACTTTACATGATATATCCTTACAAAGAAAAAAAACCGAAAATTGCGAGTAGTGCTTTTATCGCTGACTATGTTACGATTACAGGCGATGTTTACGTTGGCGAGGAATCAAGTATTTGGTTTAATACAGTCATCCGTGGTGATGTGTCACCAACGATCATTGGAGACCGAGTAAATGTACAAGACCAATGTACACTCCACCAAAGCCCTCAGTATCCTCTTATCTTAGAAGATGATGTTACAGTTGGGCATCAAGTTATTTTACATAGTTGTCATATTAAAAAAGATGCTTTAATTGGAATGGGATCCATTATATTAGATGGTGCTGAAATTGGCGAAGGAGCTTTTATCGGCGCTGGAAGCCTCGTTTCACAAGGAAAGAAAATTCCACCAAACACGTTAGCTTTCGGTCGTCCCGCGAAAGTCATTCGTGAATTAACAGCAGAAGACCGTAAAGATATGGAGCGTATTCGCACGCAATACGTTGAAAAAGGTCAATATTATAAATCATTACAGAAGTAAATTTCCGCTGCCATAAGATTGGCAGCTTTTTTTATATAAAATCTAACTTTTTCTTTACAAAACATTATTACTCCCTCAACAAAATCTTATTAAAATAAAAGCTAATATCTCCATATATATGTAAACGAGGGAGGAGAATTTTCATGAAGGTCAGTGGATTATATAAAATAGAATGTTACATTTTCAAAGGAATTAATCGCTACTTTGATCAAAAAACATTAAATATCTTTTTCAGCAATATTACTCATATCGGTGGCGCGACTTTCTCCATCGCACTCACACTTTTCTTTTTAATTTTTGCAAAAGGTACTTTACATCAAGCAGCAATTGCAACTGCTATTTCTTTAGCAATAAGCCATATTCCTGTACAAATATTAAAAAGATGTTATCCACGAAAACGTCCTTATTTAACAATTCAGGATGCAAAATATCCAGTCCATCCATTAAAAGACCACTCTTTCCCGTCTGGTCATACAACAGCCGTTTTCTCTGTCTTCATTCCATTTATTTGCTATAATCCAAGCTTACTTGCTTTCCTATTACCGTTAGCATTATGCGTAGGTATTTCACGTATTTATTTAGGACTTCACTATCCGTCAGATGTATTCGTCGGTATGTGCCTTGGCACTTGCTCTGGCATCATCTCTTTTTATCAATTCATCCCACTTTTCACATAAAGGAGTGATATGATGAGAGTCGCCATTTTTACCGATACTTTTACGCCACAAGTTAACGGGGTTGCGAAAACGTTAGAGCGATTAACACGATATTTTCAGAAAGAACAGATCGCCTATTCTGTTTTCGCCCCTCAGCATACAGCTGAAGATAATTTTGTAGCGAATGTGAATAAGATGAGAAGTATCCCGTTAACAATATTATATCCAGAATGTCGTTTTTCTTTTCCTACTCCACGTATTAAACGGGAACTACTTTCCTTTAAACCTGACATTATTCACATTGCCACACCTTTCAACATGGGACTTTGTGGATTGTATTATGCAAAAAAGTTAAACATCCCAGTTGTCGGTTCTTATCATACTGATTTCGATGCCTATTTACGTTATTACAAAATCGAATTCCTCTCCAATATGCTTTGGAACTATTTAAAATGGTTTCATAGTCATATGCAAAAAAATTTTGTACCTTCCTTTGAAACATTACATCAATTAAAACATAAAGGCTTTCAGACCCTCTCTATATGGGGACGTGGTGTAGATTGCACACTCTTTCATCCAGCTTACAATACAGACCTATTCCGAAAAAAATATAATATTACAGCGAAGTACGTCCTTTCCTACGTTGGACGAATTGCTCCTGAGAAAGATATTGATACGTTGCAAAATCTTATCGTTAAATCAGCACATACTCGAAGCGACATTCATTGGCTTATAGCAGGAGACGGTCCTCTAGCAACAAGTTTACGTGAAGCTGTTCCGAAAACAAATATCACTTTTACTGGCTATTTACAAAGTGCAGATTTAGCTGAAGCATATGCTTGTTCTAACATAATGGTATTTCCATCAGCTACTGAAACATTCGGAAATGTCGTACTTGAATCACTCGCATGCGGTACACCTGTTATTGGTGCAAATAGTGGCGGGGTTAAAAATATTATTACAGATGGAAAAACGGGAGTTCTTTGTCCGCCTAAAAATGAAGATGCATTTCTATCATCCATTTATTTTTTATTACAAAATGAAGAAAAACTTGAGCAGATGGGAATAGCAGCTTCCTCTTTTGCGAAATCAAAGAGCTGGGATGAGATCTTTCGTGGCTTGCTTAACCAATATGAAGAAGTCCTTCAGCATAACGCATCAGAGTTGCTTGCTTAAATAGAAAAACTCCCTTCAAAAAAACGAAGGGAGTTTATTACATGGTCATAAATTTTAGTTTAATAAATGATACATAAGGTTAAGCATTGTTTTATTTCTATATTAATTATATCAAAAATAAACATAACTAAACAGACTTGTAATAAAAACCCATAAAAATTAATATATGGTTATACAGTATTTTAACTGTATAATGATTTTAAGAATTCCCCTTAAAATCAACTTACTCACATACCTTTATACAGCAATTGTTCCCCAATTCTGTATATCAAAAAAACCTTTCATTCATTTGAAAGGTCTTTTTGAGCCTGCACATATTCTTCTTTCGTATTTACATTTATAAACCAATCCGCATTCGCTTGTACATCTTCTCCAGAAACATACTTCACATTACATTGTGATAAAAGCTGCCCCATACTTCTTTTTTCTTCCTGAAGTAAAGCATAAATCTTTTCTTTCACGCGGTTATGATACGCCGCAAGTAGCGGTTGTTTTCTTCCATTAATAATAGGTACAACCGCATCATATTCATTGTTCGTTTGCTCTAGTAAAATGGTAAACCATTCATGCGACACGTTTGGTGCATCGCAAGGCATAATAGCGTACCAATCTGCTTCTATGTATTCCATTCCTGATACAATGCCGGCCAGCGGTCCATTCCCTTTATAGTGCGGAATGTCTTCTATAACAGGTACTTGTACGAATTGCTCTACTCGCTCTTTTATATCAGTATGGCTAATTACTACAATGTCTTGCAAAGTATTTCCCATCACTTTCACAATATGCTCAACAAAAGTAGTTCCCTTCCAAATTGCTAACGCTTTCGGCTCACCGAATCTACTCGACATACCACCTGCTAATACAATTCCAGCATACTTACTCATTGGCGATGCAGCTCAAATGTAATATGACCTAATTCCGGTAAAATTAATTTATTCATCGCAAGGCGAACCGCTCCGCTAGACCCTGGCATCGAGAAGACTACTTTGCGCCCAATTGTACCACCAATCGCTCTACTTAACATTGCGCTGCTTCCGATATCTTCTAAATAACTAATCATACGGAACAGCTCACCAAATCCAACAATTTCTTTATCTAATAACGCTGATACTGCTTCAATTGTGACATCGCGTTTCGTAATACCAGTACCGCCATTTGTTAATACAACATCTACATCTTCCTTATGATAACCAGCTAACACTGCTTGCTGAATACTTTCTTTATCATCTTTTACAATTTCATAAGAAGTTACTTTATGTCCCGCTTCTTTTAACAATTCATGTAATAGTTGTCCGCTCTTATCTGTTTCTTCCGTACGTGTATCGGAAATCGTCACGATCTTGCAACGCACTTCTTTTGGAGCTTGTTTTTTATGTTCAGTTACACTCATTTTTTATCTTTCCTTTCTTAAAGACTTTTCTTCATTTTATCATACATACCTTTACACAATTATGTATGAAGCCAATCATGCGCCATGATACAATATAAGTATACTAACCCACAAAAAGGAAAGTGCCCTTTCTTATACTCCTAGACTACATATCTTTAGCTACTCTTTATATTTTCTACATAATAGAATTCAATTTTAAAACTTGTACTAAAAAATAAATTGGAGGTCTACATAGTATGGAACTTTATAAAAAATTAACAACAACATTTATCCTCTTATTCATCGCTTCAATCACTGTCGGCTTTTCCTTAAAAGGCGCAATTCCATACGCTACATTAGTAAGCATTATATTCGCGACACTATTTTTACTAAGTAGTGCCTTTTGCGCAGGTAAAGCACGTCAAATGAAAGGTTGATTACATATGTTCCAGAAGAAATCAATCCTTTGTAAATCATGTGAAAAGGAAATACAAAAGGAGGACTTACATTGTTTGAATCAAACCGTATCCAGTTACGAAAGTTTTCCGAAGATGATATTCTAACATATTATAAATGGCATAATGATATAGACGTTATGAGTTCAACTACGCTCACTCTTGATAAATATTCCCTTCAAGACACAGAAAAACTTTGCCAGCAATTTATTCATTCTTCGGACTCTAAGAGCTATATCATTGAAGAAAAATCTACGCATCTTTCAATTGGTATTACTTCTTTAATTCATATTGATTCGTATAACCGAAACGCTGAATGTATTATTGATATTGGTAACAAGGATTACTGGGGGCAAGGTTATGGGAAGGAAGCTTTCACCTTATTATTGGATTATGCATTTTTAGAATTAAATTTACATCGCCTTTCTTTACGAGTATTTTCTTTTAACGATAGAGCAATTAAATTATATAAATCACTCGGTTTTCAACATGAAGGAACTTGTAAAGAAGCTATATTCCGCAATGGCAATTGGCATGACATTGAACTCTTCGCTTTATTCCAACGTAATTATAAATAAAAAAAGCTTTGCGCTCACCGCGCAAAGCTTTTTTTCATATATTATAGACCAGCTTGCTCTTTTAAAGCTGCTGCTTTGTCTGTACGTTCCCATGATAGATCTACATCAGTACGTCCGAAGTGGCCGTAAGCTGCTGTTTGTTTGTAAATTGGGCGACGTAAGTCTAGCATTTTAATAATACCAGCTGGGCGAAGATCGAAGTTGTTACGAACTAGCTCTACTAGTACGTCTTCAGATACTTTACCAGTGCCGAATGTATCAACTGAAATTGATACTGGTTGTGCTACACCGATTGCGTATGCAAGTTGTACTTCTGCTTTTTCAGCAAGACCAGCTGCTACGATGTTTTTCGCAACATAACGAGCTGCATATGCTGCAGAACGGTCAACTTTCGTTGCATCTTTACCAGAGAATGCACCGCCACCGTGGCGAGCGTATCCACCGTAAGTATCAACGATGATTTTACGTCCTGTTAAACCAGCATCACCTTGTGGTCCACCAATTACGAAGCGGCCAGTTGGATTAATGAAGAATTTCGTTTCTCCATCCATTAATTCTGCTGGTACTACAGCTTTAATTACGTGCTCTTTTAAGTCGCGATCGATTTCTTCCCATGTAACATCTGGGTGATGTTGTGTAGAAATTACGATAGTATCAACACGTACTGGTTTACCATTTTCATCATACTCAACTGTAACTTGCGTTTTTCCATCCGGACGTAAGTATGATAATGTATCATCTTTACGTACTTCAGTTAAACGGCGAGCTAATTTGTGAGCAAGCGAGATTGGAAGTGGCATTAACTCTTGTGTTTCATTACATGCGAAACCAAACATTAAACCTTGGTCTCCTGCACCAATTGCCTCAATCTCAGCGTCAGTCATTTGACCTTCGCGTGCTTCTAGCGCTTGGTCAACACCCATAGCGATGTCAGCAGATTGCTCATCGATAGATGTTAAAACTGCACAAGTTTCTGCATCGAATCCGTATTTTGCGCGTGTGTAACCAATGCCTTGAATTGTTTCACGAACGATTTTTGGAATATCTACGTAAGTAGAAGTCGTAATTTCCCCCGCTACCAATACTAAACCAGTTGTTACAGTTGTTTCACAAGCTACACGTGCATTTGCGTCTTTTGATAAGATCGCATCTAAAATTGAATCAGAAATTTGGTCACAAATTTTATCTGGATGTCCTTCAGTTACAGACTCAGATGTGAACAGATGACGTTTTTTTGTCATGTGGTAAACCTCCCTACAGTAATTGTATATATTGTACGGAACTCATCCTTAATTTGCCACAAACTGCGACATACATTTATTCTCCCACACAAGCATACAGAAAAACCTTTCCTACTTTACATAGAGGAAAGGTTTAATTTGCTACTTGCATACTGCTTTTTGCCCTTCGCTCTTATCGTTCGAGACCTGTAGCCTCGCACAGGTTTTAGCACCTATTCACCTGTATTTACCACTACAAGTGAGGTTGCTGGGCTTCATCGGGCCTGTCCCTCCGCCAGCTCGGGATAAGAGAGTATCCGTCCCAACCTATACTAAAGAAATGATATTCATTTGTCAATTAATATTCACATTTTCCTGAAAGTTTTTCTCAATACGCCTGAAATGAAATATTAATAGGGAAATAATGCATTCACACAAACAAAAAGAAATAAATAGTATACATTATTTATATAATTGTGTTATACTCTTGTTGGGGATTACGAGAAATATTTCATTAAATGAAAAGGATGGTATATAAATATGAGTACTGTGAATGTCCAAATTGGTTTACACGAATTATTGAACGGAAGCAATGCACAGATTCAACTAAGTGTTCCGCAATTAGTGGAAAAAGTATTAATGCGAAATGAAGGGAAATTAACTTCTACTGGTGCCGTTTCTGCTTCAACTGGAAAATATACAGGACGTTCTCCTAAAGATAAATTTATTGTGAAAGAAGCATCGGTTGCTGACAAAATTGCTTGGGGAGCTGTGAACCAACCGATTTCTGAAGAACATTTTAATAAATTATATACTAAAGTTTTAGAATACTTAAAAGAAAAAGAAGAGTTATTCGTCTTCAAAGGATTTGCAGGCGCTGACCGCAATTACCGCCTACCAATTCAAGTTATTAACGAATATGCATGGCACAATTTATTTGTACATCAATTATTCATTCGTCCAACTGAAGAAGAATTAACAACTCATGAATCAGAGTTCACAATTGTTTCTGCACCGAATTTCAAAGCTGATCCAGCTGTTGACGGTACAAACTCTGAAGCATTCATTATGGTTTCATTCGAAAAACGTATCGTACTAATTGGTGGTACAGAATACGCTGGAGAAATGAAAAAATCAATCTTCTCTATTATGAACTTCTTATTACCTGAACAAGATATTCTTTCTATGCATTGCTCTGCAAACGTAGGTGAAGAAGGCGACGTAGCACTATTCTTCGGTTTATCTGGAACAGGTAAAACAACATTATCTGCTGATCCAAACCGTAAACTAATCGGTGATGATGAGCACGGTTGGTCTGATAACGGTGTATTCAATATTGAAGGCGGTTGCTACGCGAAATGTGTAAACCTTTCTCACGAGAAAGAACCACAAATTTTCGATGCAATCACATTTGGATCTGTTTTAGAAAACGTTATCATTAATGACCAAACACGTATCGCCGACTACAACGATACTACTTTAACAGAAAATACTCGTGCTGCATACCCTATGCATGCGATCGACAATATCGTACTGCCAAGTGTTGCTGGACACCCAAATACAATTATTTTCTTAACTGCTGATGCATCTGGCGTATTGCCTCCAATCAGTAAGTTATCAAAAGAGCAAGCTATGTATCATTTCTTAAGTGGTTACACTAGTAAACTAGCAGGAACAGAGCGCGGCGTTACTTCTCCGCAAGCTACATTCTCAACTTGCTTCGGTTCACCATTCTTACCACTTGATGCATCTCGCTATGCTGAAATGCTTGGTGAAAAAATCGAGAAACACGATGCGAAAGTATTCTTAGTAAACACTGGCTGGACTGGTGGCGAATACGGCGTTGGTAAACGTATGAACTTAGGTTACACTCGTGCAATGATTCAAGCTGCATTAAACGGTGAACTTGCAAAAACTGAAACAGCTAAACATGATATCTTCGGTCTTGAAGTTCCACTTCACGTACCAGGTGTACCTGACGAAGTGTTAATGCCTGAACAAACTTGGGCTGATAAAGCTGCTTACAAAGCAAAAGCAATCGAACTTGCAAATGAATTCAAAGCTAACTTCAAAAAGTTCGACAGCGTATCTGAAGACATTATTAACTTAGGCGGTCCAATCGCTTAAATTAAAACTTTCTGTTGGAATAACCCTTTACTCATATGAATAAGTGTCGTGTAACCGTAAAGTTTCGCGTACTCACCGACAAAACCCAATGCGGCTTAACGGTTACACACACTTACATAAAAAAGAAGCTTACGTGAAAACGTAAGCTTCTTTCTATATCTTATATAAAGTGAAACGCTAATCTCTTCATCTGTGACCTAGATTATAAAATTACAGCTTCGAATATATACATTATATCCCTACTCACTACATCTCTCGGGTTTCACATCGTATGGGGCTAAAAAAGGCCCTGACCGCTTCTATTCGTGACTGGATCATCTATTCCATCTAAAAAGAAGTCTTTTATCTTTTTAGCTCTTTGTTAGTTCTTTCTCATCTTTCATGCTATAGTAACCTAAATTCACAACGATTAAGAAATACCCACCCATAATCCCTACTGCAAACGCCCACATAACCATGTGGTGCTCAATTTCGTACATAATAATAGCACCCAAAATGGCAGCTGCAAAACGGTTAAACATACCGAGTGTCGGTGCTTTCGTCTTCTTTACAATACTATCTCCAAGCTTCTCAATTCTTCTGCCTAAAAGCCAAACGCAATACATACTTACAATAAGCCCAATTCCAGCGCCTAAAAAGTGTGCTGAAAACGGTGTTAACATCCAACCTAGTAACAAAATACCTAGTATATAATACGATTGGATTTTAAATGATCTTAGTGACATACTAATCATGCTGTACCTCTCTTCATTAGTTCTTATCTATCCAACAAAAAATTTCTTTCAAATTCATATTCCTTACATTCATTTCATTCAAATTAAAAACAACATAAACAGTATGTTTATGTTGTTTAAATGTTTTTAGAAAATAATATTATACAAGATTTCAAACATCATATTCTCATATTTTGTGACGGTTTTTCAAACTTTTTTCGTCCATTTATGAAAAAAATGATATCAATCTATGAACATACGGATATGATGTAATAAGCACACAAATAAAGGGGGCGTCTAATGATTTATTTTTTAATGGCTCTCATTCACCTCATTATCCCTGCACTTATTGGACTTTCATTGTATTGGTACACGAAAAATCATAGCATTTTTTACGCTGTCCTCGGTGTTCTTCTTCCAGGTATTATTCTTATTACACTCTTCCGTATTCCATTTTTAAACTTAATTCCACTTATTACTGCTATCTTGTTTCTCATCTTCTTACCAAAAATAAAAAAATAGGAAAGCAGATCATAGGTGATCTGTTTTCCTATTTTGATATAGGTTCCCCTGCAATAGAATGAACTTTTACTTTCTCCGATTTCACAAACCATAGACCGACAAAAATGATAATTCCACCGATGATTTGTTGAAACGATACATATTCATTTGCCCAGACAGCTGCAAATAGAACCGCTACAAGCGGCGTTATATACATATATACCATCGTATGTGACGCCCCAATTTTTTGAACACCAACATACCACATTACTAGACCAAATACTGTTACAAAGAAAATAGAATATAGTAAAGCAAATAGTGTCATTCCGTGAGTAATGTGAAATGGCATGACAAACACATGTGGACCACTTAACAATAATAGCGGAATCGCACCCACTAATGCAGACCATGCAGTAACACGTAATGCTGAATATTTTTTAATTAATGGTCCTGCTAAAACAGGATAAAGCCCCCAGCATATTGATGTAATAAGTCCAATTCCATTGCCATAAAAAGAACTAGTAAGTGAATGTCCTGCTACTAAAACTAAGGCTGCACCAACAAAGGCAGTCATAGAACCGATTAACTTTCGAGAAGAAAACTTTTCTTGTTTCAAGAAAATCGCAAATGCAGTTGTAAAAATAGGTGAAATAGAAATGAGTAAAGAGGCATTTGTAGCGGATGTATATTTGACAGTTTCCATAAATAACGTTTGATACAGTACAATACCTACAACGCTAACGATAATTAATCTAGGTATATCCGTTCGCTCCATATAAACCGACTTTTCAATACAAAAGGTAAGGAGTAACAGAAGCGGTGCCGCCGCCATCATACGAAGTGCAGTAAACTCAATTGCTGTAAATTCTAAAAGTCCATACTTCGCAATTGTATAGTTAATCCCCCAAATAATAACAACACTTAAAATTAATAACTCAATTCCCCATCTTCTCATGCGTATCCCCTCCGCAAAGAAGATTATACAGAAAATTCAATCACATGTACATTTCATTATGTGAAAAAATCTTTTTATTATATGAAACGTTTTGGTAAATGAAATTATATCGGCGCAACTCCATTTATATCGGCGATTTCCCAAATATATCAGCGCAACTCCATTTATATCAGCGATTTTTTCAATATAGCGACTTATCGACAATAATAGCGACTTATAAAATAAAAAAAGTGAGTCCAAAATACATTTTGGACTCACCTTTACTATACTCGAACGTGTAATTTCATATTTGGATTATAAAACTGGCTTGGGCTCTTCAACTGAAAAGTTCCTCCACCTTCATGCCAATCAACCGTTAACTTATCGTCCATAAATACAAGCTTTGTACGATCAGCGATAAAATTCATTGTGCTTGATTCAATATCCACATCGCGCTCATCTTTCTCTGCTACAGCTACTAAATCGATGATTCCGCTCATAACACAACCGCAACCTTCATTATCATAAAATAACTTTATATATTTCGCTTCACTTGGAATCGTATCCATAATCTTTTTATATGCTGCTTCTGTTACAGTAACGTACATATGTTAATCTTCATCCTCTCTTCTCTTATCATTCATATATT
Organism: Bacillus sp. PK3-067; assembly: GCF_056738645.1. Lineage (NCBI taxonomy): Bacteria > Bacillati > Bacillota > Bacilli > Caryophanales > Bacillaceae > Bacillus > Bacillus sp. PK3-067. Next base: position 4,734,858 of record NZ_CP096490.1, read on the forward strand.
GTATCATCATTTTTCTTAAAAGTTATATACAGAAAATTAAGACTAATATACAATGTATGTGATAAAGTTTCAGCAATCGAGCTTTTATGAGTAGTTCATGCAGGAGAAAGGATGTTTACTATCTGTGTTCAAACTACAACGATATCCCATGTTATTAGGTGTATTTAGTAGTTTCTTCATTTCTAGCGGAATGCTATTACAGCATGTACTTCCCTATTCTCCTTCTATTAGCTGGATTCTAGGTTTTATTTGTTTCCTATCCGCTTCTTATTTTGCTACGAAGAATCCAAACAACTCATAAAGCAAGAATCATCTTAAGGAGGATTATAAAACATGCCAGCCTTAAAAAAAATAGAGCAATCACTCGATCACTTATTCCAAATTGAAAAATACGGAAAAGATAGTGCCTTTAGTCGATTTATCCCAGCCGTATATGATCCTATCAAATTTCCTTGGCAACAATTTTTCGAAGCAAATTTTGTAGATTTATTTAACGGCCTTATGATGCACGGATCTGAAAATGTAAACAAAGTATTTTTAGCTGTATTCCCTACAGATGACGTTCTTGAAACATTCATTTCACAATCCACACCCGGTGATTTACTCTTTATGCATCATCCCCTTGTAATGGAGTGCGGTGATCCGCTTGGAAGATCAGGCCGCGGTTTCTTACCAATTCCTGAAAAATATTTGCAAGGAATAAAAGAAAAACAACTTTCTATATATATATGTCATGTACCAATGGATTTTCATCAAACACATGGAACGAGTATTTCAATTGCAAAAGCATTAAACGCTACTGTAGTGGACGACTTTGCATATGGAGGTCCAGAACAAGAACCAGTTGGCCTTATTTGTGAAATAGATGAAACATCAACAGAAGCACTCCAAAAACATCTAAAACAACTCTTCCAGATTCCTTACACAGACTTCGAAGGTAAACGACATGATTCCATCAAAAAAATCGCAATTATCGCTGGATGTGGCGATGTCGTATCTTTAATGAAGGAAGCAGAAGAAAAAGGTGCTGAAGCATATATTACAGGAGAAATCCATTGCCATATCGATAATGATTACGGCAGACATAAATACTCGCTCATTATGGATTATGTAAAAGAAACGAATATGTCTCTGATTGGTGTGTCACACTCTGCCTCTGAATATTTAGTGAAAGAGACATTGATGTATGATTGGTTTAAAGAGAATTTTGATGTGGATGTTATTTTACTTCCTCAGGAAAAATGGTGGCTCTAACACTACTTAATTCTCCTCCCGCTATCTTTTGAAATCTAGACACAAAAGACGATCTGCCACACAAAATTATAGAATTCATAATATATATATTAGTTCTATTTTAAAAACTAGATTTTGAAAATATAGAAAGGAGAACATATATGTACCCACGTAATTTTTTTAGTTGCGATGGCAGACGCAACAGCGGTTCTAACGGAAATACTGGACCCACGGGGAACACTGGACCCACGGGGAACACCGGACCCACGGGGAACACCGGACCTACGGGGAACACCGGACCTACGGGGAACACCGGACCCACGGGGAACACTGGACCCACGGGGAACACTGGACCCACGGGGAACACTGGACCCACGGGGAACACCGGACCTACGGGTAATGCTGGACCTTCCGGAGCTGGTTTCCAAAGTACTACCACCTTTAGTCTAGCAGCGGCTCCCAACTATAAAAAAGGACAAGTTGTCACTTATACGGGCAGTGGCTATGTTGTAAAAAAAGATGCACCTCAAGGGTTTCCTAATATATCTCCAGATTATATCGTATTAGTAGAAAGTGGACCTACCGGTAGTACCGGGCCTACCGGCATCACTGGGCCTACGGGGAACACTGGACCTACGGGGAACACCGGACCTACGGGATCTGCCGATAGTGCTTCAGCAAAAAGTATTGTTTTTCAAGGAACAAATGCTGGTTTTCAACGTATAGCGGGTTCTCCTGGAATTGACTCCAATGTTATTCCATATGTCACTGCTGGAGCCGGTAGTATTGTCGGCTTTTCTGCGTCTATAAATATAAATAATTTACCTGCTGCTATTTATACGATTAATATTTGCAGAAATGTCCCAACAAACCTCACAACCCCTTCTTCTAGCTACATCCTATCTACTATTACCTTAACTACTACTGACAAAATTACCGGAACTATGGTATTTTCCATTAAACCAACGGATAGCGGAGCAGGACAAATTCAAGTATTTAATCCTACTCCGGCAGTAGGTCCCGCTACTGTAACTTGGACTAGTATTACAACTGGAAACCCAGTTGCAAGAGGAGATGCTATATCCCTTTATATTACCCCTGGAATTACTGCAAGTGCTGTATATTCTATTTTTCTAATTACTGATATATAGCAATTCATTTCATAAAAAAAGACCCGAAATTCGGGTCAACAAATAGAAATATAAATGAACTACAACAAATAACAGACAAAGCCATTATATATTTTTCATAGTAAAACATCCATTATTTTCTTTTTACACTATCAATATATTATTTTTCGTTATCGTCCTCTTTTTAGAACGTCTACCTAAGAAGAACACAAGAACATCACTTCCAAATAAGTGATGTTTTTTGTAGTTAATGCAGTGGTAACATAACTTCAACCGTCGTTCCAACCCCAACTTCACTTTCAAAACTTATTTTACCGTTGTGGTCTTTAATAATTTTTTCTGTAACTACTAAACCTAGACCAGTTCCTGTTTCTTTCGTTGTATAAAAGGCTTCATTTAACTTTGGAATTTTATCTTTCGGAATGCCGCATCCCTCATCTTTCACTTGAACGATGATTCCATCTTTTACAGTAACTTTAATCGTAATTGTTCCGCCAACTGACATTGCTTCAATTGCATTTTTGATTAAATTAAAAAAGACCTGTTTTAATCGTTTTTCATCACATGTAATTGATGGTAAGTCTTTACTGTAAATACCTTGTATGTAAACTCCTTGTTTTAAAGCTGGCTTTTCCATAACTCGAATAACATAAGAAATAATTTCTTGTATGTTATGAGTTTCTGATTCTAGTGATTTAGATTTCTCAAATCCACTAAGTTCTGTAGCAATTATATGAATCCGATCTACTTCTTGTTTCATAATATCACTATAAATTTTATCCTCTGGATGCTTGTCTGCTTGTTTATTCACAAGTTTTTTTAAGTTTGCTAAAGGTCTTCTAATCTTATAACCAATAACCGTTGCCATCTTTCCAACAGCTGCTAGTTTTTCTGTCTGTTTTATTTCTTTGTCCATCATCTCAAGCGTACGAACGTAAGACTGAACCCTTAAAAATATAATCCAACATATGATAGTAAATACGCTATATAATGCCATTGGGATTAAAACGAGAGAAGATTGAATAATGATTCCTGTAAGAGCATACTTTCCGATAAGTATCGCTGGAACTAACCAGAAATATCTTTTATTCACAAAGATTGGTGCAAACAAAATAAAAAATCCTTCTACTATATTTCCACCGTCAAATTCTGCATCGCTACCATAATAAATCATAATGTTATGGATACAATCTAATACATTATAGCCAATTAGAATAATATACTTTACCGCAAAAGCATTCTTCCATTTCATAAAGTATATTCCAATGCAAAACAATACCACCATCAAAAAGTAAAGCCATAAACCTAAACCATCTTCAAACTCTCCTACACCTTCTTGCTCTCCACCGATTAACGGTACGATAAATTCATAGGCAAGATCATATACGAAAAATATAATAAAAAATAAACTTAAAAATGCTTTCAGCGCCTTTATTTCTTCATTTTTAAATATATAGCCTTTATTCATATGGTAACTCCTAGCTTTTCTTCCACTTGGATTTCAGTATTTCCACACTTCCTTGGGAGAATGATGTCTATTCTCGTTCCAGTATCTTTTTCACTTGAAATATGCAACTCACCAAGGTGCTCGGCGACAATTCGATTCGCTACCGTCAGTCCCAGACCAATTTTATCTTGTTTCGTTGTATAAAAGGCCTCTGTAACACGGGGTAAGTTTTCTTGCTTAATGCCATGACCATTATCGATCACACTGATCATTACATATTCTTTCCCTTTATTTTCTAATTGTAAATGTAATATACCACCTTGTCCCATTGCCTCTAAAGCATTTTTTATCGTATATAAAAAGACTCCTCTTATTTTTCGTTCATCACATTCAACTTCTATTGTTTTTTCTTCCACATTAGAAATAAACTGAATGTTTAATTCATCTATTTTTTCACGAAGACTTGTTATTACTTGTAATACAATTTTTCCTACATCATGTTTCTTATAAATAGAAGGTTTGCATGTAGCAACTTCCATTAACTCACTTATCATATTATTCATATTTTCTATTTCAAAAATCATACGTTTATAAATAGGATCCTCTTCATGCTTCTCTCGTTGTAATTGCGTAAATCCTTTTAATGAAGCAAGTGGATTTTTAATTTCATGTCCAACCGTCGCTGCCATTTTTCCGATTACTGCTAATTTCTGTGATTCACTAGCAATCGCAATACTTTCCTTTACAGCTGAAAGATATTGTAAAAATCGGTTTAAAATGATATATGCAGCTATTAACATAAGTGTATACATAATAAGGAACATAAATGCTTTTACTTCCTCTAATACAAATAAATAAATTAAATATTTTCCTACAATAGAGGAAAGTAAAAACACATAGAATTTTTTATTTAAAAATATAGGTACAAAGAAAATGAGAATAATTTCTATTATATTTGTCGCATCAAACGCCGCCTTATTATAAAAAACATACGAAAATATATTAGCGAGTTCTATCCCTATGTATGCAAATATCCATGCATATTTAACAAGGTTTGCCTTCTCTTTTTTCATTAAATATATATTCACGCACAGTATTGCTACTCCGCAAATAACTTGCCATATTATGTTGTATCCCTTATCCATTATTGATTTATCTTCTAATACGATTGCATAGAAAATTTGATATACAATAACAATGACATATAACACCCATAAAAGGATTTTTGCATTTCTTTCTTCTTCTTTATATGATAGAAAATTTTCTTTCACTTCAACACCCCTTCAAAATAATATCTCGAAGAATACCATTTATTATAATAAATGATTTTCATAGACAAACAAAGATAAATCGAACATTTGAGGAAAATCATGCCAACTATGCAATATCTTCATGCTATATACAAGCATAAAAAACATAAACAATAATACGTATATTATGGGAGATGTTTTTTATGGATGGCAAAAAAAATAAAAAGACCGAACAACTCCAATCTTTCATGCGTGAAAATGAAGGAAAGGAGATAACAACAAATACAGGTATTAAAATTTCAAACGATGAAAACTCTTTAACTGCCAGTGATCGTTTCAGAACGATTAGGCATAGTGCAGGGAACGCCAAATGGACAGTGGGAAGTAAATGATACTTTCTTAACAGGCTCACCACTCCTTTATGATGGATTACTTCTTATCGGCGGAAAGATGGATGATCATTTTCTTAACAACGCAAGTTCATTTGTCGTAGAATCATATAATCACTTTAAGCCGATTGGCTCCTTCCAAAATGGCTCTTCTATTATTCAATCTTTAAATATCGAAGGAAAGCCTGGTGTTTTAATAGAACAAGACTCTACGCGACTAGCAAATGAATTTATTAAAGCTATGACAAAACAACGCTTTTGGGATAGAGCATATTCATAAAATAGGGGGAAATTTATGTTTGTTACTGTCGAGAAAGATGTGCATATTTTTGTGCAAGACGTTAATCCTGGTCCAGGTAGTAAGACTGTTTTCTTCGTTCACGGATGGCCTTTAAATCATCAAATGTATCAATATCAACTCAATGTTTTACCAGAGCATGGCTTTCGCTGTATCGCCATGGATATACGAGGGAATGGGCAATCTGATAAGCCATGGACTGGTTACACGTATGATCGATTAGCCGATGATATCGCAATTGTTCTGGAAGCACTTCAAGTAGAGAACGCTACATTAGTCGGTTTCTCAGTTGGTGGTGCTCTTTCTATTCGCTATATGTCTCGCTATAATGGGCGCCGCATTTCTAAGCTCGCATTAATTGACGCTGTCTCCCCCTCTTTCGTTAAAAATCAAGAGTCCCCTTACGGTGTACCGAAAGAACAAGCAGATGCTCTCATTAATCAAATGTATGCTAATTTACCAAAATTTTTAAATGATGTATCTTTATCCTTTTTTAATAGAAACTTAGGGGCTGCAACCCTTGAATGGTTTTCTTATCTCGGTATGCAGTCCGCTTCTTATGCCCTTATAAAAATTTTACAAGCAGCTGCAAATGAAGATGTAACGAAAGATTTAAATAAAATTAACGTCCCAACAAAAATCTTCCACGGCGTTCACGACCAACTAATTCCTTACAAAAGTGCTGAGCTTACGCAACAACGAATTAAAAATTCTCAGTTACATGCTCTTACAAATAGTGGTCATGGTTCACCAATCGATCAAGCGGATGAATTAAATAAAGAACTGATAAAATTTTTACATGCATAACAACTGCAATACAAGAACGAAAGTTAATATAATCGATTTTTCATAAAACATAAAATTCACATATTTCTCACAAATACACAAATAAAACTATTACATTTCCATATATACTAAATGTACAGGTAATACTCCCTAAACCCAGCTTGTCTGGTTACCCCGTTAAATACTATGAAAAAAGAACTTGTATCGTTATACAAGTTCTTTTTGTTTCTTTTATTTAAAGAGGATATCTTTACTATATTGATTTCCGACGAGTAAATCATATTGGAGCATTTTATATTGCTCTAACATTTCTTTTTGTTTCTTTGTTAAATCATTGATTACTTCTCCATTTTTATCAACTTTTAATTCATCTCTAAGCACTGGTATTTCCTTGTAAAATTCCGATAAAAATTGATAAAATAAGGATTTATTTAATCCTGCATAATCAAAAATAAGATTAGAAAAATGAATTAGGCTTACTAAACCTAAATTATCATTTGGCATATCAAAGTTTGCATACATTAATAGCGGTGTTTGCGCCATGGCTAAACGTTCATTCGGTGTTTTTTCATTCGTTATATACCCATTTTCTTTATAAAAAGATTTATTTGTTCCTAATGATGGAAGATGATCTCCAAAGAATACTAATAATGTAGGTCTATCAAAATTATCTAGTTGCTCTATTAAATATTGAAGAGCCTCATCTGAACGTCTTAATCCTTCTGTATACGTCTCTAATTCTCCCTTTGAGTCTTCATTTTCTAGACCGCTAATTTCGATTAGGTTTTCACCAAATCGGCCCTCTGTAAATGGAAAATGATTTTGCATCGTAACTGCATGAATAAATGTAGGTTGTTTTTGTTTCTCTAACTCAGCAATTATCTCTTTACTCATCGCTAAATCACTAATATAATCTCCATCAATATCCACATTTTCCATCGTGTCCTCTGCATTAAACTTATCAAACCCTAACACCTTATATACATCATCACGTTTAAAGAATGTGCGACCAAATGAATGAATTGCACTTGTATAATAACCTTCTTTTTTCAACGCCGTAGGGATTGATGGAATTTCTTTCTTATTTGTAATAACCTGCTGATATGGTATAGAACCTGGCTTTAACAAACTCATTGAATAACTTGTTAATGCCTCAAATTCAACGTTCGCCGTATTTCCCCCAAATGTAGGAGAAATAGTTTGTCCACCAGGAAAGTTTTCTATATAATGATGTAAATTTGGTACAGGATCTTCACTAAAAGAAAGGTTAGTTACTTTCGTCGGATCCCAAAACGATTCACTCATTACAAAAATAATATTCGGTTTCTCTTTTTTCTTTTGGCTCCCTATATTTCCACTATATTGTTTTTTTATATTGTTTGCTATTTGAAGCATATTTTCTTTAGAATAATTTTTTGGTTTTTCCATAACTGTTGTATCTAAATTGCTAATAAACCCAAGTACAAAACCATTTGAAGCATAGTTCTCATTTTGATTCCACAAAACAAAATCTACACCTGATTTTTGAAATACTTTATTCATAAATGTATTCGCAAAATTACCGTACGCATATAGAACAAAAATAGATCCCACTACTAATAAGGCTCTTATTCCTAGATGAATCTTTACATTTTGAATATACCTTCTCATATATATCCCTGCTACAATACAAGCTACGATACTTAAGATAATGACAAAAATATAACTCCAACTAAAATAGTCCATCACCATCGGTATAACAGATTGCATATGCGTAATTTGTGTAAAATCAGAAGGATATAACGGATCACCTCTGAAAATAAGCTTCAAATAATTCACAATACATAAAATGACTAACGTACAGCTCGTTAAAACCATACTTAGAAAAACCTTACCTATTAAATTATATACAAGAATATATATTGCATAAATTACTACAAAACTTAATATAAACTGCATATTATAAAAGTAAATCCGATTCATTGCCTCTATGAAACTCATATTAACTTGCATGACAATATAAAATAACGCTACTGTATGAGCTAGCAAAAATAATATAAAATGCACTCGTAGGGATGCTCTAAGTATAGACATCTCTTTTTTATTGAAATGCGTAATATAAAACGTTATGCCCCATATGAAAATCATCATAACACTTAAAACAAGCTTTTGATTTAAATGATCTTTCATCATGTCTAAATTGAAAACCTTTAAAATCATAAACAGCATAGTTATTACTAATAAAGTCACCATACTACTTATAATGCTAGAAATTAATATATTTCTTTTTGGAAGATGAAAAAGTGTAGAACCATACTTCAATTCATTCCCTCTTTTCTATGTATTAATTTCACCTCGCATCGAAAAAACTATTTGTATTAAAATAACATATATCCTATATTTCGTCTGCAAACTTGCTTCTACTATAAATATATTTCCTTAATACTTCCTTAATCAATAGTTAAATTGTGGCATACAAATTACTCATTCTTGAAAAGCTTAATTTCAGCACTCCACTTTATGATATAATAACTATTTTTTAGAAATCCTTAATGCTATTAAAGATTCCACATGAAAATACGAAAGAATTAATAAACAAGCGTTGTACGTTTTTAACAACTATTACTATAACGAAAAGAACCCGCCACAAGACAGGTTCTTTTCGTTATTTTATGATAAAAGAGAAAATGATTAGTATGTGTATTATATAAAGGGAAGCAGCCATATTTTCCATACGATACATACGAGTACTATAATTACAAAATCAAAAAAATCTAATCTCGGACCTTTTTTCATATTCATATGTAGCCACTTTATTTTTGTATATTTATGGATGTTTTTCTTTGCAAATCGGTAAATAAGCATTTGCATGATAAAAAATCCGGCCACAAAAATAAATAATAAGATGAGAAATCCAATCACAAAATTCCTCCTATTTTTGTAGCGTTTTTTCTACTATCCGATTTTTCAAAACCCACTCTTCAAACTGGGCACTTCCAAATTCCCAACTAAGATCGCGAGCATGTACAGAAAAAACGTAATAACCGGCATATTCATCCATAAACCTACCTAACTCTACATCGTCTTTCTGAATACCGTATACTCCAAAATTAAAATACACATCCCATACGTCTTCATTCTTTCTCTTATAAGCAATCGATTCCATATCACATTCTGTCCCGAAATAATCAAGATGTAAATGTACGCTATCATCGTATTCGTACTCCATTTTATCACCCCTTATATTTGTACTTCTTTACCACCAAAAAAATTCCTGCTATCTACACTCACATATGGGCGATTACCTACATATCATGCTTGTAGAGTGACTTCTAGGAGGTGTTATATAGTGAAAAAATTAATCGCGATTTTTTGCATCATGTTACTAGCTGTTTTTACTTTTGCTGCTTGTAGTAGTAAAAAAGAAGGTACGAAAGAACAAACTCAAAACATTCGCGTCGGCGAAGTTACCCATTCTCTCTTCTATGCCCCATTATATGTTGGGATTGAAAAAGGATTTTTTAAAGATGAAGGACTAAATATTGACCTACAAACAACAGCTGGTGGCGATAAAACGATGACCGCCCTATTATCTGGCGGAATTGATATTGCTCTCGTCGGTTCTGAAACGTCTATTTACGTTCATCAACAAGGAGCGAAAGACCCTGTCATTAACTTTGCACAGCTTACACAAACAGATGGGACATTTTTAGTTTCACGTAAAAAACTAGACTCTTTTAATTGGAATGACGTAAAAGGTGTTACATTTTTAGGACAGCGTAAAGGCGGCATGCCGCAAATGGTTGGGGAATACGTTTTAAAGAAAAATGGCATTGATCCTCGTAAAGATACGAACTTAATTCAAAATATCGAATTTGCTAATATTGCAAATGCCTTCGCATCTGGTACTGGAGAGTTTGTCCAGCTCTTTGAACCGACTGCAAGCATATTCGAAAAAGAAGGTAAAGGTTATATCGTCGCTTCATTCGGAAATGAATCTGGTACTGTTCCTTATACAACATTCATGGCAAAAGAAAGTTTCTTAAAGAAAGATAAAGCTGCTGCTGAAAAGTTCACACGTGCGCTCTATAAAGCACAGCAATGGGTTGATACACATAGTCCAGAAGAGATTGCTGATGCTGTTTCCCCGCTATTTAAAGACACTTCAAAAGACATTACAGTAAAAGTAATTGAACGGTATAAAAAGCAACATTCTTATGCGACAAATCCACTACTAGATGCGGAAGAATGGAAACAGCTCCAAACGATTATGAAAGACGCTGGTGAATTACAAAAAGAAGTCCCACATGAAGCGCTCGTCAATACAAAAATTGCCGAAAGCGTTATTAAGAAATAGAGGCGAAGTGTATGAGTTTTTTACAAATACGTAACGTTTCTCACTGCTTTTTTGCAAAAGAGAATGCCAAACTTATTCTTGAAGATATGAGCTTACAAGTGGAAGAAGGCGAATTTATTTCTATACTCGGCCCAAGTGGTTGCGGTAAAACAACGCTCCTCTCAATCATTGCTGGACTACTTGATCCAATTGACGGTATCGTCTTTTTAGATGGTGAACCGATTACAACGAAAACATCATCTATGGGATATATGTTGCAGCAAGATTACTTATTCCCGTGGAAAACGATTGAAGAAAATATTATGCTTGGACTTCATATTCGAAGGATTTATGTTGAACAAATGAAAGAACATACTTTAAACCTTTTAAAGCAAGTCGGTCTACATGGGGTAGAAGGACAATATCCTCGTGAACTATCCGGCGGTATGCGTCAACGTGCCGCTCTCGTTCGAACGTTAGCAACTGATCCGAAAATTTTATTACTAGATGAACCATTCTCCGCACTCGATTATCAAACGAAATTAAAACTAGAAGAACTCGTTTTCAACTTACTAAATAAATATAAGAAAACATCACTACTTGTTACTCACGATATTGAAGAGGCGATTGCGATGAGTGATCGTATTTATTTACTTCAAGCGAATCCTGGAAAAATCGCGAAAATCTTTATCGTCCCGGAAAGTATCCGTTCTTTATCACCGTTAGAAGCACGCCATCACTACGATTTCCCAGCCCTCTTTCAAGATATATGGAAGGAGCTGGAACGACTTGGATAATATAAAACAACTACATGAACAATTTCGAAAGAAAGAACGCAGGCGTGCCTGGATTGCTCGCTCATTACAGCTTTTACTACTTATTCTTTTCTTTGCACTATGGGAAATAGCTAGCAAAAAAGAATGGATTGATCCTTTACTCTTTAGCTCTCCTTCGAGTATTTGGGATCTCTTCTTAACGAAATGGATCGACGGTTCACTTTGGGTCCACATATGGACGACATTGCTGGAAACAGGAGTAGGCTTCATTCTCGGAACGGTACTCGGTGCTATTATTGCCACGTTTCTTTGGTGGATGCCACTTCTAGCCCGCGTACTTGATCCTTACCTCGTCGTCCTAAATGCAATGCCAAAAGTTGCACTCGGTCCAATCATCATCGTTATTTTCGGTCCAAACATTTCATCTTCTATCGCAATGGGAGTAATCATTTCCATCATCATTACCATTCTCGTTATTTACAGTGCATTTCAAGAAGTCGATTCTAACTATATAAAAGTGATGGACACATTTGGCGCAAATAAATGGCAATGTTATAAGCAAGTCGTTCTCCCTGCATCCTTTCCAGCAATTATCTCAACGTTAAAAGTAAATGTTGGTTTATCCTGGGTTGGTGTTATTTTCGGAGAACTTCTCGTTTCCAAACAAGGACTTGGCTACTTAATTAGCTACGGATTCCAAGTCTTTAACTTCACACTCGTCTTACTTAGCGTACTACTCACATGTGTTCTTGCAACTCTTATGTATGTATTTGTTGAGGCATTTGAAAAAATTCTAATTGGAAAAAGAAAAAGAAGCTGACTCAAAACAGTGCGCTATAGTCAGCTTCTTTCTTTTACCTTTTATCACACATTTTCGTTTCATTTGTAATGTTTCCATCCGCAACCGTAACTGTATGGAAACAGTCTTTCACACGTACTGTAACGACATTATCTTTTCGATCTATCACATGATAATCATTAAACTTTTCATTCAAAGCACTACGAATTTGCTCCCCTTCAAAAATCGGAAAACCGTGAGACATTACCCAAATGAGACCAGCAACAGCAAGAATCGTTTTCATACGTTTCATTACCTCCTCGAGAGTAAACTTATAGTCCCTACAACACGCGCATTATAATTGTGTCTAAATTGTGACATTTTTATACTAATTCTCTTTTGTGCCTCCAGTTCCTTCTTCTTTTTGATAAAAATACAGAATTTTCAATTTTATCAACATAAAAAAACGCAAAGAATTAAAAATTCTTCACGCTTTTCTTTAACGAAACTATATCGAAAGCATAACTCACATTAGTCTCCACTTTGTTGTTCTATCGTTTTTGAAACATCATATAATCCCGACAGCACTTCCGCTCTCATTTTTACAAGCTCAGGGAACTGATAGAAGAAAGCAATTTTCTTATATTTTAACTCTGTTCCTTCTTTCACTTTTTTTGAATCTTGTAAAATGAACGCTGTAAATGTATCTGCGATATCTTCCGTTACATTTGTTGTTCCATATAGCGATACAAAATCATCATGCTTTTCTTTATAAAATTCAATTTGTGCCTCTTCACTTTCTTCTACTTTCTTTTCTGTCCACTCTTGCTCAATTCGTTTCCAAAATTCATTATAAAATTGGTTAATATACGAAGTTTTTCTCGCACATCCATTTTTCACGAACACCGTTTTACATTTATTTCGATACGATGAAATGTCTTTCTCTTCATCAAACGCCTCTAAATACTTTCTATCCACTGGTACTTGTTTATGTCCAATCGTTAATACGTGAGCCGTTTCATGAATTAATGTTTTCATCACTTCATCTATATTCACCCCAGAATCGAGCACGTCTAAACTAAGCAACCAATCTCTCGGGTCATCTATACTTGGCATGACATGGGCAACAACGCCATCATAACCATCCGTTATTAGATCAAATCCTGTTATATTCTCACGATATTTCACTGGGACGAGAGTGCGATACATGTCCCATAAGGTTTCATGATACTCTCTATCTTGTCGCTGACTTAACAAATCATCTTTTGCTACTTCGTCATCTGCAAAAACTTTATTCAATCTCTTACGATCCAATTTCTCAAAATAAGGATCTACAATTTCATCACCATCGATATAATAAGAAGCTAAAAAGAAATAATTGTCATCCTCTTCTTTTTTCTGTTCCGCCTCTTTCATATTCACACTTTCATACTCTTCTATGTCATAATCTTCTACTTTTTCAAGTTCTGAAAGTCCCTCTATCTTTTTATATACTTTTTGTAATGTTTTATCTCCTATTTGCGTACACTCTTCTTCTGTTTTACAAATTTCTTTTTCTTTCGTAACCTCGATAGCACTATCGCATCCTGCAACTAAACTGCTTGCTATAATACAACACACTAACTTGCCATACAATTTCTTCATACAATCCCCCATTATTCCATTCTACAAAATATCATAATCATTTTTTTACGAATATGCGATAATTAATTATAAAAACTGCAAGGAGGCTTCCCATGATTCGTGCAATCTTATTCGACTTAGATGGAACACTATTAGATCGGCGCCAATCTTTAGAACAATTTATTTGTGAGCAATATAATCGCTTCACCTCACATTTGAAGAGTATAGAGAAATCAAAGTATTGTTCTCGATTTCTTGAACTCGATAATAATGGCTATACGTGGAAGGATAAAGTATATGCTACTCTCCTTTCCGAATACAACATTACTACTTTAACGCAAGAACAACTACTACACGACTATATTACAAACTTCCAACATCATTGTATTCCTTTCAAAAACACGCATGAACTACTTCAACAATTAAAACAGCGAAACATTAAAATTGGTATTATTACAAATGGTTTTACTGAATTTCAGATGAGCAACCTTCGAGCACTACATATACATACGTATACAAACACCATTCTCGTTTCAGAAGCTGAAGGAATTAAAAAACCTCATCCTGAAATTTTCGAACGTGCTTTGCAAAGACTAGATGTGAAGGCAGAAGAATGTCTTTATGTTGGAGATCATCCAGAAAACGATGTGCTTGGTTCTGAACAAGTAGGGATTCTTGGTGTTTGGAAAAAAGATTCGTTTTGGGGTGATTTTAAGCATTCACGTATCGTAGATGATTTGTTGGAGGTGCTTTCGTTTTTAGAGGTGGAGATAAAAATACAATAATAGTAATTAAATTATATCAACAATTTTCACAATATATTGATTTACCGACAAAAAATAATAAGAGGAGGCAGTTGTTCAAAAACGCCTCCTCTTATTATTCATATACTGTAAACTGCGGTTTACTCGGATGATCTTTTACTAGCGCATCATCTGGAAACTTTGAAACTTTTTGATATACGGCAATGTCGCCGATACACCCTGCTGTTAGTAGAATTCCTAAAAATGAGAGTGGCTCCAGATTCATAGCTAATCCCAATACAATTGGCAAAATTCCAGTTGGTAAAAACGGAAGCATTAACACTTTCTTCATTTGCTTTACTGTAACCGCCTGTTTAGAATGAGCATATGCAACACCTAATTTCCAATTAACGCCCCATTTTAGTTCACTCCACGGAACACCTCCGATATAGCGAAAGCCAATTAAATGTATCGCTTCATGAATACAAACGAGAACAATCATTGCGATAATAAAAAGAAACATCGTTAATAATGTAACTTTGACTTGAACCCCACCTGAAAGAAATATATGCAAATAACCAATTCCAAACGACAAAGCAATTATTATAAAAAATAAAGAAAAGTTTAATTTAACCATCGAAACAGTAACAGTCGTTTCTTTTCTTTTATCCATTTTCCCCCTCCTAAAATGTAAATATATCTTTACAAAATTGTATAATATCCCCAAAATAATGTAAAGATATGTTTACATTTATTCTTACATACAAAAAAAGAAACCGGCTACTTTACTTCGTAAAACAGCCGATTTCTTCTATATGTTTCATCGTACGCGCTAATACGTCATCGCGCATTATAAAGCTAAATTTTCTATTCGTTTTAATGTTGTCAGGAATGTCTTTTAATAAAACAGACCCTTTCGTTTCTTCGTAATGCGTATGTTCTTCTACCGCACTAATTGTTGCAAAATAAATGTTTTTAATGATTATTTTGTCTTTTCCAGATACTTTGTATTGTCCTAAGTAAGTTAAATCAGAAACTATGCCGCCGGTTTCTTCATGAACCTCTCGAACTGCCGCTTCTTCCGGTGTTTCCCCTAGTTCTACTTTACCACCTGGAAATTCAAGACCGCGACGTAAATGATGCGTTAATAACCATTGATCCCCGTACCGGCATACAACCCAAACATGCTTTGGCTCAGGAGAAAATGGATAACGTTCAAACGATAATTGTACAGTGTTGTGGTAATAATCTTTAAATTTGTACATGCCATTACTCCCCTATTGATGGTTACAAGTTTTTCCTACCACAAATTGTAGCATATTCTCGCTTTTCTGCATAATATTATCCAATTACAATCCATTGATTATTCCCATTTGTGCGACTAATTCTTTCGTCTCATGATTTCCTAAATCGTAAATCATTTTATATGCTTTTTGTAGTTGTTCATCATATCGGTCATTATTTGAATCGTGATGATACTCAACAAATGGAACGTGGGAGCGTACAAATGACCCTAAATCTTCTACATATGCTTGATCAAAGTGCTCTCTTAATTCCGTAATTTCCTCATCATTTGCGGAAATCTCAAAATTATACGTATCCGCCGTCCTCACTTGTGAAATTTGACCGTTTCCTATTGATATATAATATGTTTTTTTCGTCTCCATGTAACACCCTTCTTTCATCCTTTTATTTTCTATTGTTTTCATCAATTACAAAATTATGTAAAATAAAGAAAAGGAGGGATTTTATGTTCAAAATATTAATTATCGGTATTATCATCGTCCTAATCATCCTCGTACTCTCCGTCATGACAATTAATAAAGGCTATGCTTATAAACATTCCGTCGATAAACTAGAAGACAATCCTTATACAAAAAAGAATAAGGAGAATTCCTAATATGCTTCGTATACTTCGCATCATAGTAGCACTCACTGTGATCGTTATGTCGGCAATTGGATTATATACAGGTCAAAATAATTCTTTACCTCTTTCACAATTTCTATTAGGGGCTTTAATGTTTCTCATCGCATTTGAACAAATAAAGAAAAGGGAATCAGCAACTGGACTTATTTGTATTATTGCCGGTGCTTTCATTTGGATTGTTCTCATTATTACCTACATAAAATAGAGGAGGTCTTTTATGCTAAAATGGGGACGGATTACTTTATCACTTATTGCCTTATCTATAGCAATCTATGGATTTTTTACTGGTAATAGAGAAATAATCCCTTATATGTTCATCTTTTTAGGAGGTATGGCCCTCACCATAAGTTTAGAGGAAATATTAAAACAGCAAACAGGAGGTAGTGTGCTCGCTCTACTAGCAGGAGCCGCTGCTTTATTTATTGGTTTCACAGAAATATTCTAGTAAATGGTCTAAAGGGGGCTATACGATGCTAACTCTAACTATATTACGGATTTTTTTAGCATTTTTCATGCTTCTCTTACTCACTCTAAGCACTTATGTCCATTTTACCGATAATTTTTCACTTCTCCCATACGTACAATTTATTCTCAGTTGTTCCTTTATTCTTCTAGGAATTAATGAGTATCCCGTATTTTTTCGTTTCTAGTCTCATATTCTTCTTTTTAATATCAAACTCTTTCGCTACATGTAGAATAAAATTTCGATCAATTTAGCATTTATAATTATTTTCTCTCAGTAACTATTTCTTTCTACTTAAGGGGGATTCCATGTTAAAAAACATTCAAATCATAATCGCCACTATCGCTCTTTCTCTCGCCCTATTTAGCTTCTTTGCAAACTTCACTATTCTTTTACCTTACGTGTTTATCCTTTTAAGTATTATGTTTATCCTTTTTGGAATTGATGAAATGAAGAAACGGGAAAAAGCAAAGGCATTTGTTTATTTTCTCGGTTCTGCCTTTGTTTTATATGTTGGAGTATCTAATATATTTTCATAAAAAAGAAGAGTATGTTCGCTCTTAGTACAATAAAAAAACTGCCCTTTCACAGGCAGTTTTCCTTTTTATCCAAACACTTTCTCAAGTTCATCTTTATCTTGGCTTAACCAGAAGTTCATTAAGCGTTGTGCTCCTTCTAAGTCGTGAAGCTTCGCTTGACCACATTGTGTTTCATTTGCAGCTGGAATTTCTGTAATTTGAACCGCATCTTTTAATGTTAGTTCTAATAAATCAATGATTTCTCGTACTGTCGGTGTTCCGCTTACTACAAGATAATATCCTGTTTGGCAGCCCATCGGTGAAATATCGATAATATCAAAATGCGGATAACGATCAATATATTTACGTAAATTAAATGCTAATAAATGCTCTAACGTATGAATAACATCTGGTTTCATTGCTTGTTTATTCGGTTGGCAGAAACGAATATCAAATTTATTTACAATACCGTCACTACCTACATTGTGAACTCCGCAAT
This sequence comes from Bacillus sp. PK3-067, assembly GCF_056738645.1. NCBI lineage: Bacteria > Bacillati > Bacillota > Bacilli > Caryophanales > Bacillaceae > Bacillus > Bacillus sp. PK3-067. Next base: position 4,753,033 of record NZ_CP096490.1, read on the forward strand.
GTCTTACATAAGGTGCCTTTACAATCGTATGATCTAATTCAAAGCTTTCTACTGATGGCATACAACATCTCTCCCGCTTTTAATTTAATTCCGTTATATCCAATATGATATAACGGAAATGCACATTAGTAAAGTATTATGTACAGTCGTGCTATAATACTTTAAGAATATGCTGAAAAGGAGACCGTTATGAAACAGATTTTTATTGGGATTATACGCTTTTATCAAAAATTCATTTCTCCGATGACACCACCAACATGCCGTTTTTATCCGACTTGTTCTCATTACGGATTAGAGGCGTTTCAAAAACATGGTGCACTCAAAGGTTTTTGGCTTACTTGTAAGCGTATATTAAAATGTCACCCTTTCCACCCGGGAGGATTTGATCCTGTCCCAGATAAAAAGGATGACAAAGTAAATTCTTAATTGTCGTAACCATTCACAACTAAATCTAATTTTCCTGTTTCAGGATCGATAACAAGACCGTGAACAGGTACTTCTTCTGGAAGTAACGGATGGTTGCGAAGTATCGATACGCTATGTTCTACACTTTCTTCTACACTAGAGAACCCTTGTAGGAATCTTTCTAAATCGATTCCAGAATAACGGAGTGTATCTAATTTCTCATTTGTTATACCGCGCTCTTTCATCTTCTCAATTGTACTGCTTGCCTGAATTTTTGCCATACCGCAATCGTGGTGACCAACTACACAAACTTCATCAGCACCAAGTTCATATACAGCAACTAAAATACTACGCATAATACTTCCGAATGGATGTGAGATAACAGCTCCTGCTACCTTAATAATTTTCACATCACCGTTACGCATATTCATTGCTTTTGGTAATAATTCAACAAGACGAGTATCCATACAAGAGATAATTACCATTTTTTTATTCGGGAATTTTCCTGTTTCATACTCTTCGTATTTTTTCTCTTCAACAAATTTCTCATTGTACTGCAAAATCTCTTCTAATGACTTCATAGTAAAGGACCCTCTTTTCTCTCGTTTACACTACATAAATAGTGTACCAAAATATGAAAAACTCAAAAAGGATATCGCTTTATAGTAAAAATAAGATATTTTCAGATAATCGACATAATTCTTTCAAAATATACACACAGCTTTGTAACAAGTTTCACATACTTTAAACGTATTTTCACTATAAACTGATTGTAGATAATGTAAAAAAGGAGTGAATATTTATTATGTCCGACGTTCTGTTACTGAGTCGTTTTCAATTTGCAATTACTATTTTTTATCACTTTTTATTTGTACCTTTGACAATCGGACTTGTTATTTTGGTGGCATGTATGGAAACTCAATACGCCCGCACATTGAATCCAACATACCGCAAAATGGCAAATTTCTGGGGTAAATTATTTACAATTAACTTCGTAATGGGGATTATAACCGGGATTACAATGGAATTCCAATTTGGAACAAACTGGTCTGAGTACTCCAAATATATGGGAGACATTTTCGGATCACCTCTCGCAATCGAAGCACTTGTTGCCTTCTTCTTAGAATCTACTTTCATGGGAATATGGTTATTCGGTAAAGACAAAATTTCACCAAAGTTCCGTGCCTTCTGCATGTGGATGGTTGCACTTGGAACAAATATTTCCGCCCTTTGGATTATTACAGCAAACGGCTTTATGCAAAACCCTGTTGGCTACGTAGTACGTAACGGCCGCGCTGAATTAAATGATTTCTGGGCACTCGTTACGAATCCATACGCTTGGAATATGTTCTTCCATACTGTAGTTGGTTGTTATATTGTTGGTGCTTTCTTCGTTATGGCAATTAGTGCCTATCACTTATTACGTAAAAATGAAGTTGAATTCTTCAAAAAATCATTTAAGTTCGGCTTAATGTTAGGCTTATTCGCCGCAACAATTACACCGTTTATGGGACATCAATCTGGTGTATCAGCAGCTAAATATCAACCCGCAAAAGGAGCTGCGATGGAAGCAGTTTGGGAAACTGGAAAAGGACAAGGCTTCTCAATTGTTCAAATTCCTGATGTAAAAAATGAGAAGAACTTTGAATTCCTTACGATTCCAAAACTCGGAAGCTTCTTCTACACAAATTCATTTGATGGCGAAATTGTTGGTTTAAAAGATATTCCGAAAGATGAACGTCCAAATGTTAACCTCGTGTATTATAGCTTCCGCTTAATGGTTGCACTCGGTATGTTCTTTATGGCATTAACTTGGTATGGCTTCTATTTGAACCGAAAAGGAAAACTAGAAAACTCAAAACGTTATTTAAAAATTACAATATGGTCTGTCTTACTTCCTTATATTGCGATTAACGCAGGATGGATTGTCGCTGAAGTAGGTCGCCAACCATGGACAGTATATAAACTAATGCGTACAGCAGAATCTGTATCGCCTATATCTGTCCCGCAAATTTGGTTCTCATTAATTAGTTTAATTTTATTCTACACTTTACTTTTAATCGCAGACGTATACTTAATGCTGAAGTTCGCGAAAAAAGGACCTGCCGCATTAGAAGAACCTGCTACTGAGGGAGGTGTGGCTCATGTCTCATGATATGCTTGCAATCATCTGGTTCGGTTTATGGGGCGTGATTTGGACAGTTTACTTCATTCTTGACGGGTATGCACTTGGTAACGGAATGATTTTTCCTTTCGTTACGAAAGATCGACAAGAACGAAATCAATTACAAGAAGCAATTGGCCCGTTCTGGGGCGGTAATGAAGTATGGTTAATTACAGCTGGTGGCGCAACATTTGCTGCCTTCCCAGTCACATATGCTAATATGTTTAGTTATTTATATACACCGTTATTCTTAGTATTACTTGCACTATTTGCTCGTGCCGCTGGACTGGAATTCATGCATAAAGATGATTCACCAATTTGGCAAAAAACTTGTAAATGGGCATTTGCAATTGGCAGTTTCTTAATCGCCTTTTTATTCGGTGTTACATTTGCTAACTTGTATTACGGACTACAAATCGGAAAAAATGGCTATGAAGGAAATTTACTTAGCTTACTAAACCATTACGGTATATTAGGTGGTCTTTTCTTCACTGCTATATTTGTCGTATCCGGTGCCCTTTGGGTCATGATTAAAACGACTGGTGAAGTATCCGACCGTGCTTATAAAATCGCAAGACCGTTTTCAATGGCAGCTGCTATCATTTTAGCTATTTTCTATGTAGCGACTGCTAATCGAACAAACTTATTCCAAAACTTTACGGAATATCCGGTACTATTCATTCTTCCAGTACTTGCAATGCTAATGAGTGTACTCGCACTAATTATGGTGTACAAACATAAAATTGGCCTTGCATTCACATTCGTTTGCCTAACAATCGCAATGTTTATGACAACTGGCTTTGCAGGTATGTTCCCAAGAATGTTACCATCTCGTATTAACGATGCATACAGTACAACGTTATACAACGCAGCTGGTAGTCAATTAAACTTAAAAATTATGTTCTTCGTTGCAATGGTCATGGTACCAATCGTTATTGGATATCAGCTTTGGAGCTACAGTATATTTAAAAATAAAATTCATAAAGACTCTGCTAAAGGGTATCACTAAGGTAAAAAAAGACACTTCATTTGAAGTGTCTTTTTTATACGTATGATTTTCGATAAGATGTTATATTTCTAATCTAACAACTATACTACAGAAGAATCATTAACAGCTCACAGCTAGATTGTATCATAGGGCAACTTCATCATTTTATGCAATTTTACATACTGTACTATAAAGTAAACTGTATCCCCTGATCATTCGCATCATTATCCCATACATCAGCTGTACTAATCCCGCTAAACGTTTGTACTTTCATTCCTGTATTTGATGATCCCGATCCATTATAAGCCTTCGTCTTTTCAATCGGCTGTACGTTATATTTGTCACCTACATTAATTGTTCCATTGCAGTTTTCAATAATAACACCTTCCACAACTGCCGGCATTTTGTCACCCACTTTCATTTCTTTACTTTTATTTTATGAAAATCGCCTAGAAAAATAGCATGTTTCAATAAGAAAAAGCACTCAATTTGAGTGCTTTTTCTTTAAGCATAAAGACAAGTTTGGAGACAGTTGACTTCTTCAAAATTTTATTAGGGGTAATATTTTGAAAAAGAAAGCCTTTCATATGTAGGTTAACACCACTGGAATATATAGTAAATTGATAATATTTATACGGAAGATTGCTAATGTTTAGTATAGATAGTTTACACTATGCTAACAGTGTAAACTATCTATACTAATAAAAAAAGGTGCCTTCAAAAAAGACACCTTTCAAAAACAGACACTATAAAACAGAATTATTTATTGTTATACGATTGTTAGATACAAAAAGTAGAGGGAAATGTTTGTATGAAATTCTGCTTTATAAAGTCTGTCTACAACTTATATTGTAATCCTCTTCATTTGAAAAAAAATATAATATGCACAATTGCATACAAAAAGAAAAAGCACTCTACTGAGTGCCTTTTCAACCATTTTACTTTTAATATATCGCTTTGAATATATTGTAACATACGTATCTATATATTTTATTGAGAAAATTCAAAATCCTTTTTCTTTCATTTTCACTTATAAAATCATGTAATATAAAAGGTATGTCAAATTCTTATACAAGTTGAGGTGTACTATATTTATGATGTATTTCGGAATTATTCCTCTTATATTATTTATTATTTTTCTTATCTCATATTTAAAAGATCCGCGAAAAATAATAAACGGCTTTTTATTTAATGCCTTTATCTGTTTTTTCCTTCTTTTTTGTGTGATTGTATCATTGAACTCAGATAGTGATGTCCTACGCTACATTATATTTTTACCTTTTTTAGCACTTCTCATTATGCTTCCTTTCGGTATTGTTGCTTTAATGTTTGGGCTATTTCTTAATGCTAGAATTTTAATGAAGCGAGAAGGACGACGGTTCACTAACTGTTTAACACTCCTTGCTGCTTTAGGGATGTTATTCTTTATGTTACTCCCTATTATAAATCCAGCAAGTTTGGTTTCATCGCATTTAGAGCCTATTTTTGCAGCTATTTCTCTTATAAGCATATATTTCTTTATACACTTATCTAACTTCTTAAGTGCATATTTTTTATACCAATTCAACAGACCAAGACGTAATCAAGATTTCATCATCGTTCTTGGTAGCGGCTTAATTAATGATAAAGTACCACCTTTACTTGCAAGCCGCATTAATAAAGCGATTGACTTCTATTGGAAACAAGCCGCTGTTAATACACCACCAACAATTATTTTTTCTGGTGGACAAGGTCCAGATGAAGGTCTTCCAGAAGCGGAAGCGATGCAAAGTTACGCTGTTGAAAAAGGAATTCCTCTTGAACATACAGTCCAGGAAAATCGCTCTGTAAACACATATCAAAATATGCTGTTCTCTAAAGAAATTATGGATTCTTTAAAACCAGAAGGTAAATATAAAAGTATTTTTACAACGAATAATTTCCACCTTTTCCGTGCTGGTATATATGCAAGACAAGCCGGTCTTAATAGCCAAGGTATTGGATCAAAAACTGCATTTTATTACTGGCCTAACGCAATGATCCGTGAATATGTTGCGATTGTCGTAATGGGACGCAAGCGCCATATGAAAATATGTGGAACTATTTTAGGTTTCGCTTTATTCGTATCAGTACTTAGTTTTATATTTTCTTAATAGCATCCCATCCTTTGAAAGGATGGGATTTCTTATACTGATTTCAAAAATATTTTAAAGATAATATGGTGATAATATTCCCTGCATACATCCATTAAAGGAGAATTTTTTCAAATTAAATGTTAAAATAAAATTTAGGTGTGAATTACGTAACAAATAAGAAACTAGTTTGAAACGAGGAAATTACATGGAGAAAATTATCAAAAACAAGCCCAATAAGCTAAGAATTGCTTCAAAAGCTTTGATGATTATTATTGGGGCATTTATCACAGCGTACGGATTAGAAGCAGTATTAATTCCAAATAACGTATCAGACGGTGGTGTAACTGGTTTAAGTATCGTTAGTTCAAGATTATTTGGATTGCCATTAGGAGCTCTAATCGCAGTTATTAACATTCCTTTCGTTTGGTTAGGGTATAAGCAAATCGGTAAAAGCTTTGCGATTTATTCTATTATCGGAATTGCTTCATTAGCAGTAGGTACCGTTGTCATGCACGGAATACCAGCTATTATTGAAGGCGATACATTATTAGTTACAGTTGTTGGTGGTATTATCATCGGTTTTGGTATGGGACTAGCATTACGTAACGGTGGGGCATTAGATGGAATCGATATGCTTGCTGTATTGCTTTCTCGTAAGTTACCATTTGGAACGAGTGACCTTATTTTATTCTTAAACATGTTCGTATTTATTTTCGTATCAACGGTATTCGGCCTGCAAGGAGCTATCCTTTCGGCAATTGCTTACTTTATCGCTTCGAAAGTGATTCATATCGTTGAAGTTGGTTTAAGTGGTTCAAAAGCATTTAAAATTATTACAAAAGAGCCTGAATTAATGGTAGAAACAATTCGCGATCGTTTAGGCCGAAGTGCAACATATAACGAAGTATACGGTGGTTATTCAAGAGAGAAGTTTAAAGAAATTTCATGTGTAATTAACCGTTTAGAAGAAAGTAAAATGAAAGAACTTATTAATGAAATCGATCCACACGCCTTTATTACAGTTTATGACGTAGCAGAAGTAAAAGGCGGTAACTTTAAGAAACGTGATATTCATTAATCGTTATGAAAAAGAGGGTGTGCCAAAATTTTGGCACACCCTCTTTTTATTATTAAGTTGCTATCGTTGTCAGTTTTTGTCGGTAAGTCGATATATTTCAATAATCGCTGATATATTTTTATTTCCTCCCTTATGCCTAAATCGTACCACCTGAGAGGAATTAATTCCCATAACAAAAAAAGACCAAAAAGCAAATTCCACTTTTCGGTCTCTACACTATCTTCTCTTCGTAATTTTTCCTGAACCACCGACCCTCGTTTTCGGAGGAGATGTATTCCTTGGCGGCGTTTTAATAGATGATTTCGGCTTCACATCTGATCCGCTTGAACCGCCTGGTGTTTTTGTAATTTTACCCTTGCTTCCAGTAGAAGGTGGGGGCGTCGTATTACTTCCTTTTTCAGTAATACTTCCCTTATCACCTACTGATGGTTTCGAATCTACATTATCGCCTCGCTTAATGATAGACCCTTTCCCTTCCTTCGTAATTGGAGGTGGGGTTTTCTTTTCTTCTTTTGTAGGTGGTCTCTCTGGAATAACTGGTTTATGATTTTGTCTATCGTTATATCCTCGATAATCACCGTATGATGATTTTCGTGAACCGAATATATCGTTTAATATGCTACCCATAATATATCCTTGCAAGAAGGACGGTTGGTAATTTTGACGGACAAATTCTTTATTACTTATTTCAATTAACGTATCAGATGGTTTCTCTTTATCCTTTTGCAGGTTATAAATCTTATCAGAATAAACGAGGAACATTTGATTTTCGTCTTCTTTAGACGCTTGCTGCGGTTCTCTTTCATTAATGAGTTCCTTTGCGACTTCAGGAACTGACCGATTGGCGGCCCTATACACGTAAGATTCTTGTTTACCTTCCTTGGCAACAGATTCAAGTGGATAACGGTCTTGAATCGACTTTGTCTGCCCGCCTTGACAACCTGATAAGGCATAACCAGCAACAACAAGTAATATAACGATAGCAAGTATAGGGATCACAAACGATTTAATCATGGTAAACAATCGGTTTGACATGATTACGCCCCCTTACGTTGCTCTTATAATTTGTACATCAGCAGGAATGATTGCTTCTCCCTCATACATCATTGTGCGACCATTTTGCCATTCAATACGCAATAATTTCCGATTATCTGATTGGAATTCCCATATATACTGTTCTTCTGAAGCTGAGAATGGAGTTTTTCCCATCACAACAACACGTCCGTTATATTGTTCTTCCATATGATACTCGGTATTATCCATTTCAATTGTCGTCGGAATTTCATCAATTGAATCTAAGCGACCATCAATTGGAGTATATAATTTGTAATACGTATTTTCTCGGTCTTCAATTTTTAAATAACGAATATCTTTTCCATCTTGCAATGTCAAAACAATTTCCTTACGCGAATGCATACTCGTTTTCCCAATTAATTCATACATAACTAATGAAACTTCAATCATATCGCCAGGAGCTAACGTTAAAAGACTCTTTTCCGGCTTCGGTGGCTCTGGGCTTTTCATTATATTTTTAATTCGTTTAAATAAACTCATGATCTACCCCTCCTTTTCTCTTTATAAACAAGCACCTAAAATTAGTGCACCAACAATATGTAATGATCCGGCTAACATCGCATGTGCAACGCTACCTTCTTTCGTACCTTCTTCTAAATCAAGACCAGACATTTTCTTTAATACGAATTCGATAAACATTTCTACCACTAATAAAATAACGAAAGAAACTGCTGATGCAAGAAGTGCTTGCCATAAATCATTTGCTTTCGTTATCGATTGAGATAAAATGTACCCTTGTGCAAATAATTTCATAATAAAACGAGTTGTTACAGCTGTATTTCCATTTTTGATTTCTTTTAAATCATTGTATTTTGTAAAAATTGAATCAACCCACATAATTGCAAATAAAAGTACTGCACTCGCTCCAGTCCATACAAGCATGGCAACTACATTCATCCATGTCATTGCAAAACCTCCTCTAAAATATAATAGAAAACCGACATGAATATATTTAGACATGTCGGTTCATTTGTCTTTATTCTATATTATTTCTCATACTGCTTCATAATACGAGCTAATTCATCGTCAACAGCAGAATTTTTGTTTAAGCTTGCGAATTCATCATCTAATGATTTTTCTTTCTTATAAACTTCACCGCTTGCTTCCGCTTCAGCCTCTAATTGAAGGGCTTTCTCTTCCATACGGCTTAAACCAGCTTTTGCTGAGTTTGAATCAAATCCAGACATCGCCTGATTAATATTCTTTTGTGCTTTCGCCGCATTTACACGCGCTACAAGTGTTTCACGTTTATTTTTCAGCTCATTTAATTGCTTACGCATTTCTTCTAGCTTTAGGCGCAGGTTATCAGCAGCAGCTTTATTTTGCTCGTAGCTTGCTTTATACTCATTCATTTTTTGCTCTGCATTTTGTTTTTCTTCTAATGCACGACGCGCAAGATCTAAGTTATTAGCTTGAACAGCCGTATGAGCCTGCTCTTCACGTTTTTTCACAAGTGCTTCTTGCTCTTCAAATAATATTTTGAATTTCTTCTCAAGTGCGATTTGAGCTGCTACACTTTTCTCAGCCTCTTGTACATCGGCTTGCATATCGCGTAAATATTGATCAGTCATCTTAACTGGATCTTCCGCTTTTTCAATTAACGAATACACATTTGACATTGTTAAATCTCTTAATCGTTTAAATACAGACATCTAAATTCCTCCTATGATATACCTCATATTTCAAATTCACTACTTGGAAAACTGAAAAATCTCCCTTTACAGTAAAGAATATTCATTTTACAGCCTATGTGTTTATTATAACAAAACTAATATGTCCTTACATGTTATTTCCAAAATACATCCATTATAATATGACATTCTATATACAATATTGTATTTCTAATATATTCTCATTATCCCTCTTTGAAATTAACTTACTTTTGTGCAATTTCACTAAATTACATAAGTGTAATGTTACTGTAAGCTAACTCGATAGTTGCATTCCGATATTTCTTATACACTAATACCAGAAGCAACAAACAAGCTTCTTCACATGTAAGCACTAATACAAAAATTGTATTTACTATAAAACATATAAAAGGAGAAATCATCATGAAAAAATTAGTAGGAATCGGATTAGCAGCAGCAATTTCACTTGGAGCATTATCAGGTTGTTCTTTATTAGGAGAGAAAGCGAACGGCTTTGTACTGTACGGATCAGAAGAACAAGTTCAGCAAATTACAGATAAAAACAAAAAAGAAGTGAAAGAAAAAGACTTCTATAAAATGAAAATGACAACATTAGATGGTAAAAAAGTTCTTGTAATGGATAAGAAAACTGGTGAAGAACTAGTGAAAAAAGAGTTACTTAGCAAAGTTGATGAAAAAGACAACACGAAACCACTTGATAAATTACCAGCTGTAACAACAGAACAAGGTGTATTATTTGCAAAAGAAAAAGTAGAAAATGCTGCACTTGATGGGGCAAAATTAAAATATGAAGGCAACACAATTATCGGAAGTGGTCGTGCATATACAGATATGTATGCGATTGTCGATGACGCAACTTACAGCAATGTAAAAGGTGATGAAAAATCTGTAGGTGTATTAAAATTTGATAAAGACCCAAGTAAAGAATTCCCTGGTTACAAAGGCGTAGAAGCTTCTCAACTTGTAAAAATTAAAAAGTAAAACAAAAAAGCTTTGCGAAATTCGCAAAGCTTTTTTCTATTTATTATGAGCAATTTGCTCCATATCCGGGCTACAAGTTTGCGACTGACATGACTTATTTAAAGAACATGCCGCGCATTTTCCTTTTTTACTTCTCTTTACAAAATTAACTAACGTATATGCTGCATAACCAAAAATGATAGCTCCAATTATAATATTGACCATCATCACAATACATCTCCTTCTAGAATCCGAGTAAGGATCCAACTTGGTATATAATGAGCGTTAATACATAAGCAACTACGAGTGGATAAACGACTGAGAAAATCGTCCACTTCGCTGATCCTGTTTCACGTTTAATAACAGCTACCGTCGCTAAACACGGAACATATAATAAAATAAAGAACATAAATGCATAAGCTGATAATGCTGTATAATGTGCTCCCATTACATTTCCAAGCACATCTTCTTTAACTGCATAAATAATTGCCATTGTAGAAACGACAACTTCCTTCGCTAAAAATCCTGTTAAAAGGGATGCTGCAGCTTGCCACGTTCCGAAGCCGAGCGGTGCAAATAATGGTGCGATAAATCCACCAATCATCGCTAAGTAGCTATCTCCCATATCAACGCCGAATCCTGATGGACCTGCATAGTTTAATAACCAAATAACAACCGAACCACCAAAGATGAATGTACCAGCTTTACGAACAAATCCCTTTCCTTTCTCCCACGTGCTTAGCCATAATGTTTTTGCTTGTGGCACACGGTAAGGCGGTAATTCAATTACGAAAATAGACTTTTCCGCTTTCAAAATTGTAAGAGACATAATTTTTGTAACTAATAACGCAAGAACAATCCCTGCAACATATAAAGAAAATACAACAGTCGCCTGACTATGCGGGAAAAATACGCCCGCAAATAATGCATATACAGGTAATCGTGCTGAACAAGACATAAATGGTGTTACTAAAATGGTAAGTAAACGTTCTTTTTCCTGTTCAATCGTTCTCGCAGCCATGATACCTGGAACGTTACATCCAAAACCGATAATCATCGGAATAAAAGCTTTTCCGTTTAAGCCGAAAAACTCCATAATTCTATCCATAACAACTGCAATTCGCGCCATATACCCTGAGTCTTCTAATAATGAAATAAAAAAGAATAGTGCAAAGATTTGTGGTACGAATACTAATACAGCACCAACACCGGCAATAATACCTTCTGTAACTAGTGCTTGAATAAAATCAGAAGCTCCAATACTTGTAAGTCCAGCCGTCACCCAATCCGTAAGCTGGCCACCAAAAAACTCATCTAACATATCCGATAAAGGTGTACCAATCCACGTAAACGTAACCTGAAAAATAAAAAACATAACTGCTAAAAAGATTGGAAGTCCTAAAATTTTATGTGTAATTAATCTATCAATTTTTTCTGAAAAAGGAATTTTTCCTTCTTTCTCATGCTTCATAACATTTGTTTTTAACTTTTCAATATACGCTTCACGAGTTTTGTAAATGTGCTCTTCTAACGTACAATCAAGTCTTCCTTCTAAGCGAGATCGAATGGCTATGAGTTCCTTATAAATTGGTAATGCTTTCATTTCTTTTTCTACTACTTCGTTATTGCTTAAAAATTGAAGTGCTAACCATCTCGGATGCTCGTAATTCGCTGTCTCTAAAAGAGCAATTACTTCTCCAATTCCTTCATCCATTTGTACACCATATGAAATAAGGAATGGCTTTTTCTCTTTTTTGTCATTTTCTTTAAGAGTCGTAAGCAGTTCTTCACAGCCTTTTCCACTTCTTGCAACAACAGGAACGACTGTTACACCTAATAGCTCTGATAATCGTTTTACATCAATGACAATTCCTCTTTGCTTCGCCACATCAACCATGTTTAAACCAATTGAGACTGGCTTACCAAATTCAAGTAACTGCAACGTTAAATGCATATTTCTTTCAAACTGCGAGGAATCTACGATATTTAACATATGATTAAATTCTTCTGTTAATAGAAAGTTTGTTACAACACCTTCATCACGTGAAACTGGATTTAAATCATAAACACCTGGTAAATCAATTAATGTTCCTTGTCTATCTTTTAATTTACCAACCTTTTTTTCTACTGTTACACCGCTCCAGTTTCCTACGTATTCATAAGAACCAGTAAGTGCATTAAATAATGATGTCTTCCCTGTATTCGGATTCCCTAGCAAAGCTACCTTATTCACGCTAATTCCACCTTTATCATTTTCGCGTCACAATGACGAATACTAATTAACTGTCCACGACACTCCAATGTACAAGGACCTTTGAACATCGCTTTCTGTTTCAGGCGAAGTTCGCTTCCTTCAGCAAGACCGAAAGCAGCTAGTCTACGCTTTAATAGCTGATCTAAAGACTGAATACTTTTTACTAACACTTTCTCTCCAATTTTAATATCTACTAAGCTCATAACCTTCCCCCTCAGAAGAGAATGATAATTATTTTCAAAAAAATTATACCACACCCAATTTCTCTTGTACTATACCCTTTTGCTTCATATTTATTAACATTTCGCTACAATTCTATTTCAATTATTGTCATACTGTATTCGTTTGCCATTCTCATCCATTTCGCTTACAATAAACAATAACAAATAAAGAATTTCGTTATCACTGGGGGAGCCATGCCGCTGAGAGGGAACACTTCGTTCCGACCCTTCGAACCTGTTAGTTAATGCTAACGCAGGGATTGTGCAAACGTCCGAAATACATACCTCATTTTTATTTACGTATTTCGTATCCTCCTATGATATCTATTCTTTTTTGTACAACTTGGATTTAGGGGGAGACAACATGCGTAACACCAATTTACAAGCGATGATCGAATCTGCTATTCTTGCAGCCTTCGCCATGATTATCGATATTTTACCATTATCACTTAAACTTCCAACAGGCGGTTCTATCTCATTCGCTATGATTCCTATTTTTATTATTGCTTACCGCTGGGGCTTTAAATCAGCTTTCTTAGGCGGTTTAGTTTGGGGACTATTACAAATTGTCGTGGGAGATGCTTATATTTTAACACCTGTTCAAGCATTCATTGAGTACTTCATTGCCTTTGCTTTTATCGGATTTGCTGGCTTATTCTATCGTCCAATTCAAAAAGCACTTTTAACATCCAATGAAAATAGCTTAGAACAATCAAATTTAGGTAACCGTAAAGACAAACCTTCATCAAAACAAAATCAGGGTAAGAAAGTCCTTGCTTATATTATCCTTGCTACATTTATCGGTAGCTTTGCTCGCTATTTCTGCCACTTTATTGCCGGCATTATTTTCTGGGGACAATATGCGCCGAAAGGTCAATCGGCTGTGTTATATTCATTAATCGTAAATGGAAGTACAATGCTTGGTTCTTTTATTTTATGTACCGTTTTACTTATATTTTTATTTATCACTTCACCACGCTTATTCAAGAGCATCAGTGCTTATCAAATGAATACACAAAAAAAGGGCGCTTAATGAGCGCTCTTTTTTCATATCGTAATATCAATTAAAAATACAATAAATGCGCAAAAGAAAATAAATACCATTATACTTAGCCAATTGCTATGCACGGTTCATCGACTCCTTACATAACCTCATTTTCTAAACAAATTATACTGATTAAAAATAAAGATTAGGTAAAGATAATATGAAAATAAATTAAAAAAGCATAGATCATATTGTCTACGCTTTTTTCGGTAAATAGAAATAAAATAATACACCATCTTCTGTATTTTCTGCCCCATATTCAGCATCATGTAGTTCTAAAATATTCTTTGAAATAGCAAGCCCAAGCCCCGTCCCACCTTGTGAACGCTGACGAGCTGTATCCACGCGATAAAAACGATCCCAAATTTTATCTAATTGCTCTTCTTCAATATGAGTACCTTTATTTTCAATGCACACTTTTATACGATTCTTCTCATCTATTGTAGAAATAATAATATCCTCTTTATTTGGTGTATATCGTATAGCATTCGTAATGAAGTTCACGATGACTTGTTCAATCCGGCCTTGATTTGCAATCACTTCAAATGAACTTATATTTTTATGAATATGAAGTTCTTTTTTCTCTATTTCCACAGATAGATGTTCACATATACCTTCAATTACTGTATCAATATAAAACGAAGCTTTTTTCATTTTATATGTACCAGATTCAAATTTAGCTAACTCAAGCATATCCAAAATTAACGTATCCATTTTGTCTACTTCTCTCTCCATTGCCTGAAAATAATACTCTTTTTTATGTTCAGCTACCCCGTCTTTTAAAATAGAAATACAGCTTTTCATAATACTTAGCGGTGTTTTTAATTCATGTGAAACACCAGAAATGAATTCTTTTCGCGTCTTTTCTAACTTTCTTTCCTTTTCAATATCTTCTTCTAACTGTCCAATATGCGAATGGAGTTTATTTGATAGCACATTAATATTTTTCGATAAATCTCCAATTTCATCTTTCGAAGTAATCGGTATTTTTTCTGTGAAGTCTAAATGCGCTATTTTCTTTGTTGTATCATTTATTTTCAATAATGGCTTTGCAATTTGTTTTGAGTAATAGAACGAAGCTAAAAAAATAAGAACGACTACAAATGCAATGATATAGATATAATAATCTTGCACCATTTGTACAGCTTCATCTACCGGCTGTAAAGAAGCCATCGCATAAATATATGTTACCGATCCGTCTTTTTCTTTTATTGGTTTCATTAATAATTTATATTTTATATCATTCTTTTCGTAGTCCATTGTCTTTGTTGAATACTCTATTTGATTACTCTCTTTTAGTAACACATCCGTTTGAAATTCTTTTATACTATCCAAAAATAAAGTGTTTTTATAAATTGGATTTACGGGGCCTTTTACATCTGGAAACTGTACTTTCGTAACACGCCCTCCTATGTAAACATCTGGTTCTTGAGCAACTTGCTCCCGAACAGCCGGCTTCTTTTCCTTACCAACTTGTTCCACAGCTGCTTTCTTTTTCTCCTCATTTAATTTACTCATTTTCTCATTAAATGCTTTTTCTAACGGTTTATTAGATCCGCTTAAATTCTGCTTAGATAAAGAAAAAGAGAATGGAATAAAACTATCTTCTTTTCTCACTCCAGAAAAATAAATTTCTTGCCCTAAAAAATGCTCCGATAATTTATTATCAATCTCCTCTATATTGACGAGATTGCCTAAAGGAATTTTAAATATTTGTTGTCCAAAGCTCTTTTGTTGCCTACGATCTATCGTTACCTCAAAATAAAAATCATCTGCATGTTTTAAATTCCCGTTCTTATCTAATGTCGTAATCCACGTATTATTTTCTCTTAAAAAGTCTTGCTCTAGTTTCTGAATTTCTTCTGTATTTCCTGCATGATTTAAATAGTTCTTCTCAAAGGAATTTAAATTCACTTTAATATCTTCCACTTTTCGATTCGCATAATATTGTTTAAAAAATATCGTTTGTCCAATAAATATCGTCGCTAAAATTAACATGCATAATGCTGTTGTAAGAGTAAATAATTTTAGTACAATTCCATTCCTCATACATTGCCCTCAAATTTATAACCTGTGCGTACTACAGTTGTAATATACTTTGCTTTCTCTCCTAATTTATTTCTTAAATTACGAATATGGCTATTCACCGTTCGATCATCGCCAGCAAATTCATATCCCCAAATTCTTGAAATGAGTTGCTCTCGCGTTAAAACGATTCCTTGATTTTTCATGAAATACACCAATATTTCAAACTCCGTATGCGTTAAACTAACATCTGCCTCATCAACAGTAACAGTACGCGACGGAAAATGGACATGGATGCCATGAATCGATAACGTATCATCTTCGTTCTCTAAAGGTTTCTTCGATGCTTTTCTACTTTCTAATAATCGTTTCGCTCTTGCTAATAAAATTGGCGGACTATACGGCTTCGTCACATAGTCATCTGCCCCAAGTTCAAAACCGAGTAACGTATCGTCTTCATCTACGCGCGCCGTCAGCATAATAATAGGCACCTCGGACGTCTTTCGAATTCTTCGGCAAACAGACCATCCATCGAGTTCTGGCAACATAATATCTAAAATAACTAAATCAACCTCTTCTTCTTCAAATACAACTAAAGCCTCTTTCCCGTCCCTCGCTTCAAACACTACATATTGCTCACTTAAAAAATAATCTTTTAATATTTCACGTAATATGTCTTCATCTTCAACAATTAAAATATTTTTTGACATAATTTATATATCCCCCTCCCGCTTTCAGAAACTATAATTTCACTTTGAATAACTGCCAGTTAACTTCGCCTCGATAATATATCTATCTGGTGCATTCCCTATATAATTAAATGGGTAACAAGTTGTCAGTGTTAATATCGGTTCTTCTTTTTTTATAATAACAGTACGATCATCCGCATGAGTAATCCATGTCTTTTGAATTTCATATGTGTACGTTTTATTATCATACTCTAAAACAAGGGTATCCTTTTCTTTCAACTCTCCTAAATCTGTAAATACAGTATCTCGATGTCCACTTAGTACAGTATGTCCCCCTCCAGATGGAGTTGTCGTTAAATCACTAACGAACATACCCACTCCTTTTTTCAAAGTCGTATCATCCGCTCCCCAATATATAGAAAACTTCTTCTTTATTTTTGGTATGTTTAACATCGCTACCTTTTCTCCTTCTTTATGTTCTGTTTGAGAAGAAGGCACTTGAGAAGTTACAGGTGTTTCACGAGAAAGTTGAGTATCTTGTATATTTTTAAGACTCTTTATTTCTTCTGCAGTTAATTGCCCGGCAGAGCTTCTTCCTTTATACCATTCCACAGCATAATAGGATCCCATGAATAGCCCTATAGCCATCAATATGATACCGATATAATTGAGTAACTTCATTCTTCATTCCTCCATGCCAAAAATGGTAGGAGTAACCTACCATTTTTAATATATGAAATTATCCCATTCTTTATAGGAAAATATTTTATTTACGCTTTAATCTTATTGCGACGATTCAAACCAAATAATGTACCTACCGCTACAAGACATGCACTTAATCCCATCATTGCTACATTATTTGATGCTGTATTTGGTAATTTTTCACCTTGTACAACTGGCTTTGCTACTTCTTTTTTAGCTACTTCATTCTTTTGCTCGGCTTTTATCGCTGCTTCTTTTTTTGCCATATCGTTTTTTAACTGTTCTTGCGCTATTCTCTTTTTCTCTTCTTCACTTTTTTTCTCAGCTTTTATTGCTTCCTCTTTTTTAGCCATATCACTTTTTTCTTGTACTTGCGCTGCTTGCTTTTTCTCCTCATCACTCTTTTGCTGTTCCTTAATTGCTTCTTCTTTTTTAGCTTTATCTTGTTGCACTTGCGCTTCTTCCTTTGTTACTGTTCCAGTATCTGCACTCGCTACTGAAGAATATCCTACTGTTAAAAGTGCCATTGCACAAATTGGTAATAGTCTCTTTTTCATTTTCATTCTCTCCTTATATTTTATTCACATCAACTCGCACCGGATGTATTACTAGAATAAGCAAGAGATATAAATATAAGATGCAGATGAAATATATTTCATTTAAAGATTTCATTGTAGAAAAAGAAAAAAACATCGCAATATGTACGATGTTTTTTTCGGGTGTGTGTCTCAATTATTTACATGTTACTTTCGCGTGATTTGGAAGTAGAACGGGCTGGAGCGATAACTAATTGTCTCGGCTCAGTTTTCTTGAAGTGATTTTTGACGTTACACTTACGACGTTGAACAACCCACGCTTTAATAGGGTTTGTTAAAATAATCTTTTGCTCTTCGTTAGGGGCCTCTTCTTCAAACCTACAACTCTCGCTCCATTTATTCCATTTCATTGTAAATTTAGAAGAAGAATGATCATCTTCACGATCAAACAAGTGCAAAAAATCCATTTTTCCATCTAGCATTACGGTGTTACTAGTCGCTAAAAAAGAAAAGGTCGTCCAACGTTTCTCCATGCCCTCCTACTCCTTTTTCACATATAGAGTGCCTAAAACTTAATTTACCTAAAATATGCTTGCCTTTTACCTTACACCCATAGTTTATCCAAAATGCTATTATGCAACTATCGATTTGCCTTACAACTACCTTACATTTTTGTAAGAAACAAAAAAACCTTCACTCTATATAATGAAGGTTTCTTACTTTTTATCTATATGATCTCTCATATCATCAAGTCCAGCTTCTTTTAGCTGCGACATCATACCGTGCGAAATTGCTCCTAACACTAAAGTCATTCCAATTAATGAAATACGAATCGCAGGTACATCAATTACGTAAGCCAACAGGCCAAGAACAATTGTTAAAAGTAATGCTTTTATAAATGTTACACTTGTGTACTGTTTCTTCTTCATCATATTCACCCTTTATGGAAGCGTTTTCTCAATATACTTAGTATATCATATCATCAGATGATTTTGTCGTTGTCTTTGTAAAAAATTACTATCTTCTTTGACTTTTTCTATTCTATCCTTTACAGTCGAAATGTTCGCAAGTTTTACACTGTAGGAGGATTACAATGAATATTGAAATAAAAGACACTTTAATTTCTGAAGAACAATTACAAGCAAAAGTGAAAGAATTAGCACTTCAAATCGAACGTGACTTTGAAGGAGAAGAAATCGTAGTTATCGCCGTATTAAAAGGTTCATTCGTATTTGCTGCTGATTTAATTCGTCACATCAAAAACGATGTAACAATTGACTTCATTTCTGCATCTAGTTACGGAAATCAAACAGAAACGACAGGAAAAGTGAAACTACTAAAAGATATCGACGTAAACATTACTGGAAAAAACGTAATTGTTGTAGAAGATATTATCGATTCTGGTTTAACACTTCATTTCTTAAAAGACCACTTCTTTATGCATAAACCAAAGGCACTTAAGTTCTGTACGCTACTTGATAAACCAGAACGCCGTAAAGTGGACTTAACAGCTGAATATGTTGGCTTCCAAATTCCAGACGAATTCATCGTTGGATACGGTATCGACTGTGCTGAGAAATATCGTAACTTACCATTTATCGCTTCAGTTGTAACGGAGTAATATAATAAAATAAGCTTCCATTAATTACTGATGGAAGTTTATTTTCTATCACGATTCGTAAAAGACAAAGGGAGAGAATAAAAATGACAAAGACAAAATTTGAAAAAGTACTCCTCATCGTAAATCCGAAAGCTGGTCAAGGTGACTTACATACAAATTTAACAAAAATCGTACCACCTCTTGCCGCAGCTTTTCCTGATCTACATATCCTTCATACGAAAAAACAAGGTGATGCAACAAAATATTGCCAAGAGTTTGCTAGTAAAGTAGATTTAATTATCGTCTTTGGTGGTGATGGAACAGTATTTGAATGCACAAATGGCTTAGCACCTCTCGAAACTAGACCTACACTTGCAATCATTCCAGGTGGAACTTGCAATGACTTCTCTCGCACACTTGGTGTTCCGCAAAACATTGCAGAAGCAGCAAAACTTATCACAAAGGAACACGTAAAACCAGTTGACGTTGCAAAAGCAAATGAACAACATTTCTTAAACTTCTGGGGCATTGGACTCGTATCTGAAGTATCAAACAATATCGATGCAGAAGAAAAAGCAAAGCTTGGTAAAATCGGTTACTATTTAAGCACAATTCGAACTGTCAAAAATGCTGAAACATTCCCGGTAAAAATTACTTATGACGGACAAGTATATGAAGACGAAGCTGTCCTTGTCATGGTTGGAAATGGTGAATATCTTGGTGGTATTCCATCCTTTATTCCGAACGTAAAATGTGATGACGGAACACTTGATATTTTCGTAGTCAAATCAACAGGTATTCAAGCATTTAAAGATTACATCGGAAAGAAACTATTCGAGGATTCAAATGAAAATGACATCTTCCACGTAAAAGCAAAATCCATTCATATTGAAACGAAAGAAGAAAAAGAAGTAGATACAGATGGAGAAAGTTCGCTTCATACACCTTGTCACATTGAATTATTACCAGGACACTTTACGATGATTTATAATCCTGCGGTTGTGTAAAGAAAAAAACGAGTGCTAGCACTCGTTTTTTCTCTTCTAATCTAGCTATGTCGTTGAATCATTTCTTGTATTTCTTTAACTCTCTCTAAAGTAATTCCATTTCTTTGTTCGATTGCTAAAGGATGCTCGGTTGGCTCTAATTCAACATACGGTGCCGTTCCAACTTCTCTTATATGTACATTTGTTTTTAAATTTAATGTTTCTGGATAAAATGGTATTTCTACAGATAACCAACCAAAATAAGGATCACTATTTTCTCGGCCTCTCTCATCCCACTTTTTTAATACTTCATCATAACTTTCTTTACTAAGTGATACCCACACAGTCCATATGAAGTTTTCGTGGTAGTCAATGATAGGAATCTCTAAACAACCTCTAATAAAGTAATGCTCATCGTCCATTACGCAAAGTTCTGATGTTAAATGGAAGCGTTCCTCTCTTTCATGGGGCGCTACCTCGTAATAATAATATGGTGCTTCACTTCCGTAGCATAGAGGTAGTGCAAAACGATGCATTTGTACTTTTTCTCCGGATTTTCTTCTTCTTTTCATTTATTATTCTTTCTCCTATCCTTTTCAGTCACAATCAAACGCTACCCAATTTCTCCAATGCGTGTTAGAATCCTTCTTCACAATAATACGTGGATCTTTCTTCTCTATTGCAGCTGCTACTGATTGGAAGAATTCATTTTCACTTACTTTTTCGTCTTCAACATGTTTCCATTCTTCCGTTTCATACGCTAGTTCCCAATTACCTTCTAAACCGAACTCTTCTAAAATCTCTTCTTTACTCCACCATAATAATGTTCTAACTTCTTCATTAGTAGCAAGCATACGCATAAAGTATGTTGGATAATGCTCTGTCGTTTGTACTTCTATTCCATTATTTATATAATCCTCTTCTGTAAATTCATATTCAAAATGCTGCTCACGAATTTTTAAACTGCCGTTATAAATATTCGGCATAAATTCACCTTCATCATTAAATAACTCATAATTGCCATCATTTAATTGTAAAATGCAATCATCACCCATTGAATGAGTAATTCTATCTCCATATACTTGAATATCATTACATACACCTAATGAACCTACACCAACAAGTTGAAACACCATTAACCAATCCTTAGTATCTTTAAAGAAAAGAGAGAATTTCACTTGCGAAATATCCATATATTCATTATCAAAGGCAGGAAATTCATAGTTACTTTGCTTTTTATCTAATAGTTTTAAAATATCTTTTTGCATATGTATCATCTTCACCCCGATATAAACAAAAATATTTTTTTAATTTCACTAGAGTATAACATAACCATACTTACCTGTGACATTCTAATAAAACTACTAAAAAATAGAAGAATGGCTTGTTTGCATACTCTAGTTCTTTTTATGTACAATGAAGGAAAGAAGCACCTTCATATAAGGGAGAGGACAAACTTTGTTCAACCAACAGTTAGTTAATTTACGCATTGATTTTGCATTTAAACAATTGTTTGGTACGAATGGTAGCGAAGATATTCTAATTGCATTTTTAAATGCTATGTTACAAGAGTCTTTAGAGTCGCCCATTGCTTCTCTACAACTAGAAGATCCACATTTACACAGGGAATATGAAGAGGATAAGTTATCTATTTTAGACATTTCAGCGACATTAGACACAGGAACAAAAGTCAATGTAGAAATACAACTCAATAATAATCACGATATGGTTAAACGCAGTTTATATTATTGGGGAAGACTATACACATCTCAACTACAAAAAGGGATGCCCTACAGTGCACTTCACAAAACCATCACCATAAACTTACTAAACTTCGTAATGTTTTCGGAACACCCAGCCTTCCATACAACGAGCATATTATGGAATACACAACAAAAAAAAATCCTGAGTGAAGACATAGAAATCCGCATTATAGAAATTCCAAAGTTAACTGAACAATGGCATGAAGAAAAAGTAAATCCGTGGAAAGATCCATTTGTTCGTTGGCTTTTATTGCTTTCAGCAAATGAGGATGAGCACTTAACTAAACTATTGGAGGATATTGCTATGAACCAAGACCCTATTTTACAAAAAGCAATAAATAAATGGGAACGTATGAGTCAGGATTCTTCTTTCCGACAAGCCTATGACGCAAGGGAGAAAGTTTTAATGGATGAAGCAGCAAAATTCGCCCATGCAGAGACAGAAGGAATTAAAAGAGGAATGGAACAAGGAATTAAAAAAGGGCTTGAAAAGAGTATTGAAAAAGGCATTCAACAGGGCATTCAACAGGGCATTCAACAGGGCATTGAAAAAGGTCGAAAAGAGGGAGTCCAACAGGGGCAATTTCAAATGATTAAGAATATGTATGATCTTGGTATACCACTTGAAACGATTGCTAAGGCAAGTAAATTAAGTTTGCATGAGATTGAGCATATTTTAGGACATAAATAGTGATAAAAAAAGAGCTTGAATAGTTTCAAGCTCTTTTTTATCAACTCTCCTCGATATCATCCAATTGAGTCTTATAACATTTATCACACTCTGGACTCGTAGGAAGAATCCCTCTTTCATCAGGTAATAAAACCCTCAAAACTTCTCGATCCATCTCTGCGAAAGACTTCATAATAATGGGATATCTTTCTCTAAAAAGGTTAACATCCATACAGTTTTTCCTTTATCGTTCATCAGTAGCACTTTATGGTTTAACTTCCAAGCCACTTCACTAACATGATGAAACATCTTTGTTAATACGCCTTAATCAATTTCAAGCCAACCCATTCCCATAGAAAGAAATAACACTCCATTTAAATACCATTTTCATGCACACCTCATTTTAACTAAAAAAAGCGAAAGAGAACATAATTTTCACTACGCTCTCTTTCGCTTTTTCAAAAACTGTATACCTTATTTTCATTTACTAACAATCCTGAAATAAGAACGAACTGTTAAGCAATAATAACCAATATAAATAACACTATACACCCCGATGCTAATTAGTAACGGAACTGCAATTTCATACGGAATAACTGTCGCTAATCCTTTGAGCGCAAATAAAGTGTGTAATATACCAACTACTAAAGGAATAAAGAAGATAAATCTCATTTGCTTCGCAATGGCTTTTTTCATTTCTTTTTTCGTGACACCGAGTTTTCGAAGAACGATGTAACGTTCACGATCTGCATGTGCTTCTGTTAATTGTTTGAAATAAATAATAGAGCCTGTTGCAAGTAAAAATACAAGTCCTAAGAATATACCACTAAACATCATTAACCCTGACGTTTCAATACCGCTGCGGAATATTGTATAGAAGTCACTGAATTGCTCTCTTCCTTCTGCATCTTCTTCCGATATTACTTTCTTTAATTTCTCCGTTAACACTTTACTATTTCTTTCGTCTTTCACATCAATATTTTTCACAGTATGAGAGCCAATTGTCTTCTTTGCTTGCTCATACACTTCATCCGGAACGACAACTAGAAGTTCATATAAGTTTGTAATGTTTTTTGCTTGTACATCTTTCACTTGTACTGGTGCTACTTCTTCAATTGGGAATGTAGCTTTTCGATTTTTATATACGCCACTATCTCTCTTACCTTCACTGTACATGCCATCAAATGCATACAATTCGTTCTTCTTTAAATCTAGAGTTTCTTCATTTAAATATTTTGCGATTGTATTAAATGATGATTGCGCGATAAGTTCTGTTGTTCTTGATTGTAATGAAGTGCCATCACCGTATTCTCCTACTACTTTTACCGTCTCTAATTCATATTGATGAATGACTTCATTCTGTCCTTCTTTTAAAATCTCATTTACTTTACGATCTAATTCCATATCTTTCTTTTCATAAGAATAACTAACTGGATGATATTTCTTCGCCTGCATATATGTGTTGTAATACATCGTTACAGAAGTTCCAACCGCCGTTAACGTTACTGCGCTTAATACGGCAATTGTTGCTAACGATTTTGCATTTCCTTTAATGCGGTATAGTAACTGAGACGTCGTAACCATTTTCATTCCGTTATAAAATGCGGATTTTTTATTTCGCACTCTTTTTAATACAAAAACGGTAAAGAACATAAATAATAAATACGTTCCAAGTACTGTCGCTAATAAAATGTAAAGTGCAAGGGGCATAAAGTTATCACCGCTCACATTTTTAATAGCCGTTACTGACAAGAAATAACCTGATCCAATTAATAATAAAGAAATGAAAGCCATTATTTTCGAACCTTTTGGCATGACTTCGCCTTCGTTATCTGCACGGAATAGCTCGATTAACTTAAATTGATAAATAACGCGGTATCCTTTAAACGATGTGTATAAAATGATGAGACAAAAAATAACTGTTGTATCTATAACCGCTCCAACTGGTACTTCAAAATGAACATTTACATGTAGCTCTAACATATTTAAAAGTAGCTTTAGGAATCCTTTTGAAAGTAAACTACCAATTACAATTCCGATTACTAATGATAATAAACCCATTAACATATTTTCATAAAACAGCATTTTACCTATTTCTTTTTTTCGAATACCGAGTAAAGAATAAAGACCTATTTCTTTCTTACGCTTTCGTGTAAAGAAACCATTCGAATATATAATAAATATTGCAACGAAAATAATGAGCATTACGCTCGCAAGCTGGAATCCTCGTCCAATGTTATCTCCAGCTTCACTTATTTGTGAATTGTATTGCAACGCCTTAAACGTAAAATAAATGACGATGCTAAAAATCATGGAAGCAAAGTATATAAAATAATCTTTAAAATTTCGTTTTATATTACGAAGGGCGATGCTAGATAAGCTCATTTGCCGCACCCCCAGAGATTGAAGACATCATATCAATAATTTGTTGGAAGAACTGTTTTCTTGTCATCTCTTTGCGATGTAATTCTTTATATAACTTTCCATCTTTAATAAATACAACTCGTTTACAATAACTTGCCGCAAACGCATCATGCGTTACCATTAAAATCGTTACAAGATCTTTTTCATTTAATGTCTTCATACTTTCTAATAAATCCGTCGCTGACTTCGAATCAAGCGCACCAGTTGGCTCATCTCCAAAAATCATACTTGGATTTGTTACAATCGCTCTTGATGCCGCGCAGCGTTGTTTTTGTCCGCCTGAAGCTTCATACGGATACTGATTTAAAATATGATCTATCCCAAACTTCTTTGCAATCTCCTCAACGCGAGATTCTACTTCTCTCGCCTTCACCTTTGATAAAGCAAGTGGCAATGCAATATTTTCTCGCACTGTTAACGTATCTAATAAGTTATAATCTTGAAAAATAAATCCTAGATGATTACGGCGAAAAAGTGCCAATTCATCATCATTCATCTTCACAATATCTTTTCCATCAATTAAAATCTCACCTTTTGAAGCCGTATCAATAGTAGAAAGAACATTCAAAAGTGTCGTCTTACCAGAACCAGACGGTCCCATAATACCGACAAACTCTCCTTCTTTCACTTGCAGTTGAATATCTTTCAACGCTTCAAACGTATTCCCGCCTGTATCATATATTTTCGAAATCCCTTTCGCTTCTAACATTGTTTTCATCTATTTGTACCTCCTGTTATAATTCGTGATGTTCTCTTTAAGCAACAGAATTCAGTATAGATACATTTTCTTAACAAATAGTAATGGGGTTTCTTAATATTTTCTTAAAAAGAAAAATCCAAAATCATAAGAATTGATTTTGGATTTAATATAGTTAAAATATTAAATTACATTTCGAACAAAAAGGAGCCGAATTCCCTTTTCTAATTTTCGCATCACATTTTGGGCAATATACATATCGCTCTTCTATCATTTGTCGCTCTATCATATGTAAGGATACTATTCTCATACTGCACATAATCCCAATTAATATAAGGCTAACAATGAGTAGCATACCTCTCGCCCTCCCCCTTTATCATTTTACCATAAAATAACAAACCCGATTCTCTCATCTAGAACCGGGTTTATACTTACAATCCTAACTTCACCTTCGCGCCATCAGGAATTATTTCTTCATCTATTTGTACCTTATCGTGCACAGACTTTCCTCTCGTAATTACATGCCAGTAGGAACCTTTTTGTAATGTATCCACTCCATCAATTGTTATCTCTTTTTCGTTTCCATCCTTATCATATGTGTTCACTGTGTATGCACGGCCTTTATTTCCACCTAAATCTTTTCCATCGTTATCAATTACCGCATAACGATATTCTAATTTAAGAAACGGATTCATGGAATCTACTGTAGCACTCCCATTTAACAAATATGCCGCTCCTGCTATGATGACAAGTAATGATCCTAAAATAAATCTTTTCATCTATATTCCGCCTTTCATTATGTTTTTCTATAAGACCTTTCTAAGTATAGAGAGCATTTCTTAATAAAAACTCGTGCGGTTTCTTAACTTTTTCTTAATGTCACAGGGCTTTGCATCAGCACTTCGATAAATAAAGCCATATTAATAATAAAAGGAGGCTGCCGCCTCCTTTATTTACTCATCACTGTATTTCTTTTTTGTCTGTAAAAATAAAACACACTCACAATCAATGCAATACTCCCGCCAAAATACAAACCATACTCTATCGCAGCTGCTACAATCCTTTCAATATGTTGTCCAAATAAAGAACCGAGCACAAAATAAACGAGTGTCCAAACAAATCCTGTCGTATAGGAATACAAAGCATATATCCGAAATGACATGTTATTCATCCCAACTAAATACGGTACGATATGTCTTACAACTGGTATGAAATAGCTTGTAACTAACGCGTACTGTCCGTATTTATCAACCATTTCTTGTGATTTCATCAAATACTTCGCTTTTTTCTTTTTCATTAATTTATGGAGTACCTTCGTTCCAAAAACCTTCCCTAATATATATCCTAAAGAAAGCCCTGATACAACACCTAAATATGTTAATACGAATGAAGGAACAACACTTAATATACCTACTGAAGATACGAAACCACCACTCATAACAATCATTTCATCTGGAATTGGCATACCGATAATCCCTAACCATAAACAGAAAAATAAAGCCCAATAACCGTATTGTTCAATATAAGATAATAATTCATGTAATTCCATTATGCATATGCTCTCCTTAGTTCTTTTTTGCAACTAAAGACGTAGGCTGGCGGGAAATTAAGCCATACTTTTTCTAGTGTAATTTCAGGGAAGAAATGCTGTATAAACCCTTTTTTCACAAGTGAATATTGAAATGTAATGAACTCACCATTCTCATGTATCGCTTCCATCGCATTATTTAAAATGCGCTTTGAAACTTCTTCTGGTAAAGAAGTGAAAGGCAACCCTGATAAAACGTAATCAATGCATTCTATATTGTGCTCCCCCATATACTTCTTTATATTTTCAGCTGAACCGTGTACAACAATGACATTCTGCTCATCTTTAAACTTTCTTTTTAATTCTTTGAAAAATACTTCATTAATTTCAATAAGAAGAAATATCGTTTCCTTCTTTTTTCTCTTCATAATCTCTTTCGTAAAAACCCCTGTGCCAGGCCCTAACTCTACAATACATTTCGCTTTATTAAAATCAATTACATCAACCATTTTCTTTGCTAATATTTTTGAACTTGGCGCAATTGCACCAGTATGTTTTGGATGCTTTATAAATTCATGTAAAAATGTAATGAGCTGCATGTAAACCTCTCCTCATTCGTTCGATAGTTTTTAACTTGTGTCTAAGTATAACTATCGTTTCTTAATAAAAATTGAGGAAGTTTCTTAAGATTTTATGAAGAATAAAAAAAACAGCTATCGCGTGTAGCGATAGCTGCCCCTTATTACTTCGCACTCACGATCTTATAATAAGAACGAACCGTTAAGAAGTAATATCCAATATAGATGACACCGTATACTCCAATACTAATGAGAAGCGGAATCATAATTTCAAATGGTAATATATTTGATAAACCTTTTAGTGCAAATAAACTGTGTAAAATACCGATTACTAACGGAATAGCGAAGATAAAGCTTACTTGTTTTGCGATAGCTTTCTTCATTTCTTGCTTCGTTACACCAACTTTATGAAGGACAATGTAACGATCACGGTCAGCACTTGCTTCTGTTAATTGTTTAAAGTAAATGATTGAGCCTGTTGCTAATAGGAATACTAATCCTAAGAATAACCCAATAAACATCATTAAGCCTGTCGTTTCAAGCCCCATTTGGAATCCTGTATAGAAATCGTTAAATGGTTTTAAAACTTCTGATTCTCCAGCTGGCATAATGCTTGCTAATTTTGCTGTTAACTCTTTACTATTTCGCTCACCTTTTACATCAATATTTTTTACAGTACGCGTTTCGTTTACTTGTTTCACTTGCTCATATGTTTTATCAGGAACGACTACAAATAGTTCATTTAAATTTGTAAGGCTTCTATTATTTACACCTTTAATTTTTAATTCTTTTGACTCATTTCCAACAGGGAATACAGCTGTATTTCCTGTATAAAGAGGACCAAAATCAAGTTTCTCAATATATAAGCTATCATATACGAAAGCTTCATTCGCACTCAAATTTACAGGTTCTACATCTAAATGTTTCACATGTTTATTAAAGCTTGATTGAGAAATAAGCTGGTACTGATTCGTAACATTATAGTGTGTGTTCAGAACTTGATCAGCTCTTTCACCTTTAAATGTTCCTTTCACAGGAATCATTTCAACTTCTGATTCATATGTGACTGGGTGATTATTCTTCTCTCCAGCAAGTATTTCATTTACTTTTTTATCTAATGCTGCATCTTTTTTCTCATAGGAATAACTATACGGCGCAGCAACTTTTGATTGCGTAAATGTATTGTAATACATCGTAACTGACGTACCAACCGCTGTTAATGTAACTGCACTTAAAATAGCGATTGTCGCCAATGATTTCGCATTTCCTTTAATACGATATAGTAACTGCGATGTCGTTACCATATTCATACCATTATAAAATGCTGACTTATTATTTCTTGCACGTTTCAATACAAATACTGTGAAGAACATGAACAGTAAATAAGTCCCTGCTACTGTCGCTAATAAAATATATAATGCAACGACCATAAAGTCTGCATACATAACTGCTTTCATGTACATTAGCGCTAAAAAATAACCTGAACCGATTAAGAAAACTGAAATTAATGCCATGATGACAGATCCTTTTGGCATTGCTTCTCCTTCACGTTCTGCACGGAAAAGTTCAATTAACTTAAAGCGATAAATTAAACGATATCCTTGAAGTGATGTATATAAAATAATCACAAAGAAAATAATTGCTGTATCAATAATAGCAGCCATCGGTACTTCAAAATGAACATTTAAATTTAATCCCATCATATTTACTAATAACTCAAGGAATAATTTCGAAAGGACACTACCAATCGCAATCCCGATTACTAATGACATTAATCCCATTAACATATTTTCATAAAAGAGCATTTTACCAATTTGTCTTTTACGAATACCTAATAACGAATATAAGCCAACTTCTTTTTTACGTTTACGTGTAAAGAATCCGTTCGAATATATAATGAACACTGCTACGAAAATGATAAGCATCACACTGGAAACTTGGAACGCTCCGCTAATCTTTTTAGAAGCTTCTGCTGCTTTTTCCATTTGTGAATTATATTGCAGTGCTTTAAATGTAAAATAAATAACGATACTAAAAATCATAGATGCGAAATATACAAAGTAGTCTTTAAAGTTCCGCTGTATGTTGCGGAGGGCAATGCTAGATAAGGTCATCAGCCATACCTCCAGAAATAGAAGACATTACGTCAACAATTTTTTGGAAGAACTGTTTACGCGTTGATTCACCACGGTGCAATTCTTTATATAGTTCACCATCTTTAATGAAAATAACTCGTTTACAATAACTTGCTGCAAATGCATCATGCGTTACCATTAAAATTGTTGAGTTATCATATTCATTTAATGACTTCATACTTTCAAGTAAATCTGTTGCAGATTTAGAATCAAGCGCTCCAGTTGGCTCGTCCCCGAAAATCATACTTGGATTCGTAACGATTGCACGTGATGCTGCGCAGCGCTGCTTCTGTCCACCAGATACTTGATATGGGAACTGACTTAAAATATGATCAATGCCAAATTTCTTTGAGATTTCAAGAACGCGGCGATCAATCTCACTCGCTTTCACCTTTGATAACGCAAGTGGTAAAGCAATATTCTCTTTCACTGTTAACGTATCTAATAAGTTATAATCTTGGAAAATGAAGCCTAAATGATCGCGGCGGAATAATGCTAACTTATCATCATTCATTTTCACAATATCTTTTCCATCAATTAAAATTTCACCGTTCGTCGCATTATCAATTGTAGAAAGAACATTTAGTAAAGTCGTCTTACCAGAACCAGAAGGTCCCATAATTCCAACGAACTCACCTTCTTTTACTTGTAAGTTAATACCTTTTAACGCTGCAAATTTATTACCACCCGTGTCATATACTTTTTCAATATTTTTTGCTTCTAATACTGTTTTCATCTCGACATCCCTCATTTCTTCTATTCTCTATTTTCAACTATATACACTCTCTACTCTTGCCACTATCGATGTTTCTTACACAAACATGACAGTTATGTAAGGCACATAAGTAAAGAAATCAAAAAGTTAACGTAATGAATTAAAGTACTTTGTTACTATAACATTGGGATATCATACCATCCATTCATTCTCCTTACAGGAACATTACAATTTTGTAAGGTAAAAAATGCACCTACAAAGTTGTGCACGAAATGTCGGATGGAGCTATTTCGTTCCTGCTATTCTATGTACAGAGGAGGTCATAATATGGATTCACTTAAAAATATGAATGCTGCAATGCGCTATATTGAAGATAACCTTACGAATGAAATTGATTTTAAAGAAGTTGCGAGGCTAGCTCTTTGTTCTGAGTATCACTTTAAAAGAATGTTTTCGTTTTTAGCAGGTATATCACTATCTGATTATATTCGCTGTAGACGTCTTACTCTCGCTGCCTTTGAACTAAAAAACAGCAATGTAAAAGTCATTGATATCGCTATAAAATATGGATACAACTCACCAGATTCATTCGCTCGTGCATTTCAAAACTTGCACGGTATAACACCTTCAGAAGCCCGAAATAGTAGCCATTCTTTGAAGGCTTATTCACCAATGACCTTCCAATTATCCATTCAAGGAGGAAATGAAATGAATTATCGAATTGAAGAAAAAGAGCCATTTCGAATTATAGGTATTACAAAACGAGTACCAATCGTTTTTAACGGTGTAAATAAAGAAATTGCTTCTATGTGGAAAAGTTTAAACCCAGAGTCTATTCAAACATTAAAGTCCCTTTCGAACATTGAACCTACTGGAATTATTAGTGCTTCTACTAATTTTTCTGAAGGAAGAATGGAGGAAAAAGGAGAACTTGATTACTATATTGGAGTAGCCACAACAAAGGATTGTCCAGAGCAATTCGCGCAACTTGAAGTCGCAGCTTCAACATGGGCTATATTTGAAGCTGTCGGTCTATTTCCTGATGCATTACAAAATGTGTGGGGACGTATTTATTCTGAATGGTTCCCTTCTTCGAACTATGAACTAGCGGAAGGACCGGAAATATTGTGGAATGAACAGAAAGATATATCTTCTCCAAACTTTAAAAGTGAAATTTGGATACCGGTTTTGAAGAAGTGATAAAAAAAACAAAGCTGCTCTTCCCTAAAAGGAAAAGCAGCTTTATTTACATTTTCAACTCTTCTTTATAAATACTATATGACTTTATTGTTGATACGATAATACATATTAATATGATTCCAATCCCCATAAAAATATTAAATGGATCTGGAAGCAAAGCCCCGGCATATATACAAAGTGAACCTATTACAAATACCCTCGAAGCAAATCTATGTGTTTTTCTCCAAACTACAGGATTTTCTAATGTCCAGTCCATTCGAATGCCTACTAACCCGTTCGGCTTCGTTTGTTGCATGTAATTACCTAGTACAAGAAACAATGTTCCAAGTCCAAAATTAAATGCAATTGAGCCCGATGCAATATAATTAGACGCTGCTAATAGTGCAAATATGTTACATCCAAATCCGATAAAAAGAATGGCATAATTAATCGCTGAAAGAACTTTGGATTGCTGTGTAGACTTATCTTTTATGAATCCAAAAACTAGCCATATCATATAGAGCACTACCATACTACCTATCGAGAATGAACTTGCTTCTATTTTAGAAAAATATCCATCTACTACTCCTGCTGCATTATAATGGCGTGGAATTTGTTCTGGTAAATATGTCCATACAATATACCATCCAATTGCAATGCCAATAATTAAACTCCATGGTACTACGTGTCTTTTCATCCTCTCTCCCCCATAATTTTTTATTAGGCCCCTATTTCTTTTTTATAAGCAATATATGAATATCCCATCGTTAATCCTACTGCACCAATAATAATTCCAACCATTACGAAAGATTTCCACGCCACTGGTGCAAAAACACTTAAAATCATAATGATCCCCAATGCAACAAACACCTTTCCGCTAAAACGGTGCGTTTTTCTCCACACTTCTTCGTTACTTAATGTCCACGGTGTTTTTATACCTACAAAGTATTTTGGTTTACATTGTGGTAAATAGTTTCCGATGACTATAAATAAAATACCCACTAATAATTCCGGCACGCGATTAATGAATAAATTGTATCCTAATCCACTTGTAATAATATCTATATTCCCTACAAATAGTAGCAGTAGTATCCCGTTATTCATCATCATAAAAGCTTTAGAAAACTTCTCGTAGTTCGCTTTCTTTGGATCAATCTTTGGTAACACGTTTAGAAAAATATATAAAACAATCATAATTCCAACCATAGAAAGCATTCCATACAATTTAGAAGAATATCCATCTACTTTACCGCCGCTCCAATGCGTTGCAATTGTATCCGGTAAATGTGGCCAAGCAAACGCCCAAGCTAAACAAGTTATAACAATTAATAAGATTGCAAAAAGATGCTTTTTCATTTCCCCTCTTCCCCCTTATTCGTAAATGTAAACACCCAAGTCAATAAATCTTGAAAGACCGTTGTGTTTAAAGAGTACATAACGAATTGCCCTTTCTTTTCATCTTGAATAAGTTCAGCATTTTTAAGTGCATTTAAGTGGTGTGAAATACTTGGTTTTGTCATATTGAAATGTTCAGCAATCTCACCAGCGGTTAGATCGCCTTCTTTTAATAAGTCTAAAATTTTTCGCCTTGTTGGATCTGCTAATGCTTTGAATGCTTGATTCAATGTCTTTCTTCCTTTCGATAATTAGACATTTAGATATTTATCTAAATATTAAACCAATTACCGTTATTTGTCAATTTCATCCAGCGCCCTTTTTACTTTTCTCACTTTTAACCTATACTGTTTACTAGCTTATCTTTCAACATAATGAAAAGACTTGAAACACATGATACACTATAGCTACAATTGTTTTTTTGAGGAGGAATATACATATGTATAAAATTTTAATCGTTGAAGACGATCCAAATATTTCATCATTACTGCAATCTCACATTCAGAAGTACGGTTATGAGGCTGTGGTAGCGGAGAATTTCGATGATATTATGGAATCGTTTAACGCAGTGAAACCACATCTTGTTTTACTTGATGTAAACTTACCGAAATTCGATGGTTTCTACTGGTGCCGTCAAATTCGTCATGAATCTACTTGTCCAATTATTTTCATTTCAGCGCGTGCTGGTGAGATGGAACAAATTATGGCAATTGAAAGCGGTGCGGATGATTACATTACAAAACCATTCCACTACGACGTTGTAATGGCAAAAATTAAAGGACAATTACGCCGTATTTACGGTGATTATGCACCAAATATTTCTGAACGTATCGTTGAAGTAGAAGGTTTAAAACTATTCCCTGAACGTCCAGAAATTCATTTTGGATCTGAACAAGTTCTTTTAACGAAGAAAGAGGCAATTTTAGCAGAAATGTTATTATCTAAATTCCCTCGTACAGCGAGCCGTGAAGATTTATTAGCTGCGCTTTGGGATGACGAAAGTTTCGTTGAGGAAAATACATTAAACGTAAACATTACACGTCTTCGTAAAAAGTTTAATGAGCTTGGCATTGAGAACTCTATTGAAACAGTACGTGGACTTGGATATCGCTTTAACGCAACTTGGAGTGAATAAGCATGAAGCTATTTTTACGTGATCATTTTGCATTTTTTCTACTGTACGTATTAAACTTCGGTATCATTTTCGTTCTTTATGATGCAGTAGACGGATTTCAAAATAATAAATTTTACTTCGTCGTTTTAAGCCTATACTTATTTATTTGTTTCCTCGCTTATCGTTACGTTCGCAATCGTAGAATGTACCATAGATTAAGTGAGCAACCAGAAAAAATGGAAGATGCGTTTATTGAAAGAGCAACTGCTCCGATGCCTCACGGTGTCAATGAACTCGTACGTACGCAGTACCGTTTATTCCAAAAAGAACTACAATCGTATGAAGTAAAACAACAAGAACATCAATTATTCATTAACCATTGGGTACATCAAATGAAGACACCTGTTTCTGTTATGCAGCTTATGGTGCTAGAAATGGAAGACGAGCATTTAATTCCAAAGTTTAAAAAAGAATTAGAGCGTCTAAACCAAGGGCTTGATATGGCTTTATACATGGCTAGGTTAAATAACTTCCATGAAGATTTCCATGTCGAGACGATTTCATTAAAAGATACGGTAACAAAAAATATTAACGGATTAAAAGAACTATTCATTCGTAATGGTGTCTTCCCTGTTTTAGAAGTCCATTCTGATTTAAAAGTTGCTTCTGATGCGAAATGGCTAAAATTTATCATCTATCAGTTAATGACAAATGCTGTTCGTTACTCTGGGGAACGCGGAAAGAAAGTATTCTTATCTGCTTACCGAAACGGAAAAGATATTATTTTAGAAGTTCGCGATGAAGGTGTTGGTATTCCGCAAGAAGATATTCGAAGAGTATTTGAACCATTTTACACTGGGAAAAACGGTCGCGCGTTCGGAGAATCTACTGGTATGGGACTTTATATTGTAAGTAAAATTTGTGATTATTTAGGTCACTCTGCCAAACTAGATTCTGAAGTTGGTAAAGGAACGACGATTAAAATCATCTTCCACAACGCTGCAAATAATCAAGCAGAACATACGGAGAAGGTGACCGAAGCATGATCGTAACATATGCAAGCAAAATGTATGAGAACTCACTCTCATACATTTTTTGCAATACAACTACTTCTATATCTTCTAGCCGGAGGTATAATCTATGACATTTTGGCAATTTGCATTTAAAAACGTCACGCGCAACTCAAGAGCTTATTTTGCTTACTTTGTAAGTAGCTCCTTTTCCATTGCTGTGTTCTTTTCGTTTGCTGTTTACTTATTCCATCCGAAATTACAAAACTTTGACATGACCTCTGAAATTTCAGGATTAATGATATTTTCAGAAGTTATCATTGTCTTGTTCTCGTTCTTCTTTCTACTTTATTCAATCGGATCGTTTTTAAAAGTTCGGAAAAAGCAATTTGGTGTGTTAACCGTTTTAGGTATATCAAAAAAGCAATTACATCGGCTCATTTTCACTGAAAATATGTTAATTGGTATTTTATCTATCTTTTTCGGCATGCAGTTTGGACTTGTCTTCTCGCAGTTTTTCTTATTAGTAACAGCGAAAATTACACATCTACCAGGGATATATTTATATATCCCTACAAATGCTTTCATTTTAACAATGATTGTGTTTCTTGGTCTCTTTATCGTTGTATCTTCATTTACACCCATGCTAATTCGTACGAAAAAGACAGTAAACCTTTTAAAAACTAATGGTAGGAAACAAAAGGAAAGAAAACCATCCATATTTATCTCTCTATTTGGTGCTATCTGTTTATTAGGTGGTTATATTTTAGCTGGAAACCCTAAATATTTCTTCTCAATAAACTCGCAAGTAGGCGTTATATATATGGTTTCAAGTATTTTCGTCATTCCAACGCTCGTTACAATCGGAACATATTTTTTCTTTTCTCAAATTAGTTTCTTACTTATTTATATTTTAAAGAAAAGAAGAAAGTTTTATATGAAACGGATTAATATGCTGTGGATTTCGGATTTAGCAAGCCGCATCCGAACGAATATTAATATGCTGTTTATTGTAGCGATGCTATCTACAATTGCTTTCACAATGATTACGTTTCTATATGGAGTCGGAAAGTTTACAAAGCTAGAGGTTACGCGAAGTTCACCTTTTCCATTCTCTTATTTTTCTTATGACGCAAATCCTTTTGTGAATGATCATTTAAATTGGCTTGAACAACAATTACGAAAAGAGAATTTCTCTTATAAAAAAATAAAAGCTGATTTATATGAAACACCACTGAAAGAAGATGAAGGCATAACAGCTTATAATGACATATACGCAATAAAACAAAGTGACTATAATAAACTCGCAGCTTCCCTGCAAATGAAACAACTATTCATGAAAGATAATGAAGCATATGTCTTAACAGGTAGCGCTTATGTAACCTTATTCAGCGAATTTGAGCCAAGCTACAATAGAAAGTCTATTACACTTTCTAGTACAAATACGCAATTACAAGTAAAGGGCTATGAACAAGTAGGGGCCATTCCATCTAACTTTTCATACCAAACTTTAATTTTACCTGACGCTGTTGTAAACAACTTACCAAATACAACAAAACACGTAACAGCGTACAATTATAACGTACAAAATTGGGAAAAGACTTATGAAATTGCTGATGATTTTATGAAAAAAATACAAAGAGATCGACAGAAATTCCAATACGAAGGCCCTCTTATTCGCTCCTATGAATCAGCAGGTTCATTATACAGAATCACATCTGGTAGTGCCGCGTACTTCCTAATCGGGACATTCTTAGGTGTCATTTTCTTTATTGGAGCAGGGAGCGTTCTTTACTTCCGAATGTATACAGATTTAACGAACGAACAAGAAAAGTATGTAGCAATTTCAAAAATTGGGGTAACAGGTGCAGAGATGAAAAGATCTGCAACCATTCAACTTAGCATTTTATTTTTCGTTCCGTACGTTATGGCGTCCATTCATACAATGTTCGCAACAAAAATGCTTCAAGACGTAATTGCCTTATCACTATTCAAGGAAATTTCAGCTGTTCTTATTATTTTTGGCGTAGTTGAAATCGTCTTTTTCTTATTCATTCGTTCCTTTTACATGCAAAAGTTATCAGAGTATACAAATGGTTAAATTTTATGCATGTATTTAGTAGGGGGAAAGGGTATTTCTTATATCCTTTTCCTCTTCATCCTACTAGGAGGCTAGGCAAATGACATTTTGGCAGTTTGCATTTAAAAACGTGACGCGGAACGCCAGAGCTTATTTCGCCTATTTTGTAAGCAGTGCGTTCTCCATCGCAATCTTTTTCTCATTTGCAGTTTATTTATTTCATCCTAAATTGCATATGACAGACGTAAATTATTCTCTGAACATATTAATGACAATTTCAGAAGTTGTCATTGTGTTCTTTTCATTTTTCTTTTTACTGTATTCAATCGGGACGTTTTTAAAAGTACGAAAAAAACAGTTCGGGATTTTAACAGTACTTGGCATATCTCAAAAACAATTAAAGCGACTCATATTTATAGAAAATATGTTAATTGGTGCTCTTTCTATATTTTTTGGCATTCAACTTGGAGTTGTCTTTTCACAGTTCTTTTTATTAGTTACCGCCAAAATTACACACGTACCTGGTTTATATTTATATCCGCCTACAAGTGCTATCGTTTTAACTATCATCATCTTTCTTGGGCTCTTCATTCTCGTATCATCTTTTACACCGATGCTCATTCGTACGAGAAAAGCCGTACGTCTTTTAAAAGAAGGAACACAACAAAAAGAAAGAAAAGCATCCGTGCTCATCTCTCTATTTGGTGCGACGTGTTTAATATGTGGATATGCGTTAGCCGCAAATCCGTTGTATTTTATGTCGCTAGGTGACATCATTGGGCTTTTATATGCCGTCTCTAGTATATTTGTCATCCCATCGCTTATTGCAGCTGGAACATACTTTTTCTTTTCACAAATTAGTTTTTTACTTATTCGTATTTTAAAAACGCGAAGAACGTTTTATATGAAACGAATTAATATGCTTTGGATTTCGGATTTAGCAGCGCGCATTCGGACAAACATTAACATGCTCTTTATTGTAGCGATGCTATCAACACTCGCTTTTACAATGATTACATTCTTATACGGTTTTGGGAAATTTACAAAGTTTGATGCAATTAGACAAAACCCTTTCCCGTTTACGTATTTATCGCATACTGAAAATACATTAGCTGATGAACATTTAAACTGGTTAGAGCAGAAATTTAATGAAGGGCACTTTACTTATACAAAATTTAAAACGGATATATATGAGGTATCTTCAGCTGAAGATAACACGCAGCTCTATTACGCAATTAAACAAAGTGACTATAATGTACTTGCTAAAGCATTAAATTTGGAAAAACTCACGGTAAATAAGAATGAATCTTATATTCTTATGAAAGACTTAGATGATCAAGTTATTGGAACACTTCACAATGAAGAAAAGAAAAATACTCTTACACTTACTCAAAACAATTTACAACTACAAGTGAAAGAATATAAAAGTTATAGCCCATTCCCAAACAGCTTAATATACCAATTACTCATACTATCTGATGAAAATGTAGAAGCCTTATCCACAGTTTCCAAACAAATGAGTGTATATAACTTCAAAGTTACAGATTGGGAAAAAGCACATAATATCGGTTCATCGTTTATAACAAAAATCCATAACGATAATGCAGCAATTCAAGCAGAGCACCCACCTTTCCATGCAAGTGAAGCGAGCGATTCTCTATATAAGAAAAAACTAAATGTTGCCTCATTCTTCTTAATTGGTACTTTCTTAGGTGTTATTTTCTTTATCGGTGCTGGTAGTGTTCTTTACTTCCGAATGTATACAGATTTAACAAATGAGCAAGAAAAATATATAACGATTACGAAAATTGGCTTAACTGAGACTGAAATGAAACGTTCAGCGACAATTCAGCTTGCGATTCTTTTCTTCGTGCCTTACATTATGGCATCAATCCATACGATGTTTGCGACAAAGATGCTACAAGAAATATTACATCTCTCGTTCTTCGCTGAAATTACAGTCGTACTTATGATTTTTGGAACAGTTGAAATTTTATTTTTCCTTTTAATTCGTTCCTTTTATATGCAAAAATTATCACAACACATTAAGTTTTAAAAAGTAGAAAGGTGATTACTATGGAAGAAGTATTACACATAAAAAACGTCTCAAAAGTATATGAGGGAAAAGTCCCTCATACTGCTTTAAAAAATATAAATTTACACGTGGATAAAGGTGAATTCGTTGCCATTATGGGACCATCTGGTAGCGGGAAATCTACATTTTTAAACGTTATCTCTACAATCGATTCTCCGACTTCTGGTGATGTCGTGATTAACGGAAAAAAACCGCACACATTTCGTAGAGAGAAGTTAGCTATTTTCCGCCGCCAAGAGTTAGGATTTGTTTTCCAAAACTTTAACCTACTAGATACACTAACAATCGGTGAAAATATCGTACTACCTTTAACATTAGATAATGTTCCATTAAAAGAAATGGATGAAAAGCTTGATAACATTTCAAAAAAGCTTGGAATTGATCATATTTTGGACAAGCGTATTTTTGAAGTTTCCGGGGGACAAGCACAGCGTACCGCAGTAGCACGTGCTGTCATTCATCATCCTTCACTTCTACTTGCCGATGAACCGACAGGAAACTTAGATTCAAAAGCGGCAATTGACGTAATGGAGCTATTTACGAAATTAAATAAAGAAGAAGATGCAACGATTTTAATGGTTACCCATGATCCGTTTGCAGCAAGTTATTGTAACCGTGTTATTTTCATTAAAGATGGAGAGCTATACAATGAACTACACCGCGGATTGTACCGTGAGAAATTTTATCAAGAAATATTAGATGTTTTAGCATTATTAGGAGGAAGACGTGGATGACATTTTGGCAATTCGCATTTAAAAATGTCTCACGTAATTCGAAAGCATATTTCGCCTACTTTGTAAGTAGTGCGTTTTCTATCATGGTTTTCTTTTCATTTACTGTATACGCGTATCACCCGCGGTTACAAAGTGTACAAAGTTTCCAAGAACGTGATCCTCTAATGAACTTAGCTAGTACAGCACAGCTTGTGATTGTTATGTTCTCGTTCTTCTTTCTCTTATATTCAATTGGAACATTTTTAAATGTACGGAAGCAGCAATTCGGGATACTCACCATTCTCGGTATCTCACAGAGACAATTAAAGAGACTGTTATTTACTGAAAATATGATAATCGGGATATTGTCTATCTTTATCGGCATTCAAGGTGGACTTGTATTTTCTAACTTTTTCTTATTAGTCACTTCGAAATTAACAAACGCGAAAGGTCTCTATTTATATTGGCCAACAGAAGCGATTATCGTTACAACCGTAACGTTTATCATCTTATTTTTAATCGTTTCTACATTTACACCAATGTTTATTCGTACTCGAAAAACAACGAAGCTTATTAAGGGCGTTAACAAAGAGAAGAGCGAAAAAAAACCATCTATACTGATTTCACTATTTGCTTTAACTTGTTTAGGACTATGCTATTATATTGCTGGTTATCCGCAAGGCTACATAACGGAAAAAAATGCACAAAATGGATCTGTATTCTTAATTATGCTATCTATTTTACCGCTTGTAGTAGTTGGGACGTATTTATTTTTTTCACAAACATTTCTTCTCTTTATCTATATTTTAAAGAAACGAAGAAAGTTTTAT
Organism: Bacillus sp. PK3-067; assembly: GCF_056738645.1. Lineage (NCBI taxonomy): Bacteria > Bacillati > Bacillota > Bacilli > Caryophanales > Bacillaceae > Bacillus > Bacillus sp. PK3-067. The sequence goes on from NZ_CP096490.1 coordinate 4,794,452, forward strand.
TTAAAACAAATAAATATGTTATGGATTTCAGATTTAGTTTCTCGTACACGCAGTAATATTAATGTACTCTTTATTGTTTCTATGCTATCTGCACTTGCATTTACAATTATTATCGGGTTATTTGCTGCAAACAATAATACGAAAGCACCCATACTAGAACGATATCCAATACCATTCACCTATACATCAGAAGGTGTTAATGCATTTGAACAAAAGCATATTACTACGATTGAAACTGAACTTACAAATGCTAATTTTCAATATGACAAATATAAGTTTACCGTTTTAAAAGATACAGCTTCAAAAGAATCAATTGCCATTATGAAAATGAGTGATTATAACGCAATAGCACAGCAATTAAACAGACCAAAAATCACTCTCGATTCTTCACAAGTTTATAATATTTCTCGCTATTCACCAGTGTTATTAAATCTCGTGTCTAACCCATTTGCGAAGCAGAACACGATTACACTTGGCTCTAATAAAAAGGAATTTCAAATTAAAGGTTTTATTAATAGAGGAATTGAGCCTCCCTTTGCATTACCTCACTTAATTGTGATGCAAGATGAAGTAATTGAAAATATGATTCCTCATATTGAAACAATTACAGTCTATAACTACTTCGTGGAAAATTGGGAAAATGCAATTGTCCCAACAAAAAATATATTAAAAAGCTTAAATCATGATGCAGAAACCTTGTATGAAGCACATAAAAATGAAGAAGATTTCATTAAACCATTTTATATTTATACAGCTACGGATGAACTCGTTCATAGTAAAGGAAATGCAGTCGCTCAATTCTTTATTTGGGCATTTCTCGGCTTTATTTTCTTTATCGGAGCAGCTAGTGTTTTATATTTCCGTATGTATAATGACTTAACAACTGAAAGACAAAAGTATATTACGATTACAAAGCTTGGCTTAACTGAATCAGAAATGTTTCGCTCTGCAACGATTCAATTAGGAATTTTATTTTTCGTTCCTTATGTCGTTGCTGGTGTTCACACATTATTTGCAGTTAAGTTTTTACAAAGCATGTTTTCTTTCTCCTTATTAAAAGAGACATGTATCGTACTCACCTTTTTCGGGATTATCGAGATCATTTTCTTCTTCTTAATCCGTTCTCTTTACATTAATAAATTATCACAGCATATAAAAATATGAATAAAATAGCCTTGTGCAATATGCACAAGGCTATTTTCAATAGTTTTTAATAATTAGCAGCAATATCCGCCGTAGCCGCCAGCATAACCGCCATAACCACCATAGCCACAACCGCCGCCTCCGCCGAAGCAGCTAGCACCGATGATAATTAATAAAATAAACAATACAATTAGAAGCGCAAAACCGCCTCCGCAACCATGTCTGCGGTTACAATCATCATGTCTGTGTTCACACTTTTCGCTCATTACCCTATTCCTCCTTTAGTATCATTCATAACAAGTTCACCTTGCTCTAAATGAGGGGATTCCATTTATATTATGTTTTCAGGGCGAATAGGAAGCTTGGCTTACCTAAAAACGGGCTTGTTTTAGGAATTGGGCTTTATTAAAAAGCGAATGAGCCTTATCCAGATGTAAGCATAAAACATTTGACATACTCTTAATTCCTTACTAATATTTAATTGAACGACCAATCAATTTTTTGATTATACATTTAAATCATATAAATTAGGAGTTGAATAGCGTGACTGATTCTTTTATTGCAGAGGCTAGGCGTGAACAAATTATTCTTGCATGTATTGATACATTAGAAGAGGTTGGATATAACAACTTAAGCTTAACGAAGGTGGCAAAAAAGGCTAAGATTAGTACCGGACTTATTTCTTATCATTTTAATGATAAGCTTTACCTTATGAATCGCACATTACAATTTTTAGTTGCCAAGCAACATGAATTTATTAGTACTCGAGTGCTATTAGCTCAATCTGAAATAAATAAACTAGAGGCTTTTATTGAAGCGCATTTGGCTTATCAAGAAACTCATTACAAAAATAATATTGCCTTAATTGAGATTGTCTTTAATGCAAGAAATGAAGAGAACGTTCCTTATTACAGAATCGAAGACAACGAAGAGGAGGATGCCCTTAGAACGATGTTATTAGATATTTTGAAGACTGGTCAACAAAATGGCGTGTTTTCCGATTCTTTCCAAACCGACACATTAGCTTCATTTATTTTAGGAGCAATCGAAGAAAGAATGCTGAAGGCAAATTCATCTATATCCATAGAAAATTACTCAGATGAGCTCATAAAAATGGTGAAGAAACTCACTGTTTAAAACATGCCTTGATTAAAAAAATATATATGAAAGGATGAACTACACATGAAAAAGGCATCTGTCATTGGATTAGGTTTTTTAGAAAAATTACTTGCTATAGTAAGTCCAATCCTTTTAGGCGTTATTGGATATTTTTCACCTAAATTAATAGAGATTATAAAAAAGATTCCTCTCTTTTCTGATTCAAAAATTATAGAACTTTTAAATTTTATTAATCCCTTCTGGCTTCCTATTATCCTCATGCTAATTGGTGTTATTGCAGGAATTTTATTTTCTTTAATTATTTATAGTGAAGCTTTAAAAATGAACATTACTTCGGAAAGCATTCACGTGAATAAGGACGATCAAAAGAAACAAATCACCAGATTAAATGTAAAAGCCGTTTTTGTAGATAATCGTCAAGTGGTTATCATTGATCAAGAAGACCGAGAATGGTTACGTGAAACATCTGACATTACCCCAAGCAAAATTAAAGATACTTTCTTAATGCACGGCTTCCCCTGGGTGGAACAAGATCCTTATAAACATGAGTATAGCTTATGGAAATTAGAGGATGAGCGATTTAATAAAAGCATAAATACTATTTTGTATGAAAGACGCAATGCCCTTCGAGAAGGAAACTCTAAAAAAAAGAAGCATTTACGCAAAGATTTGAATGAGCTAGGAGTCTTTGTCAAAGACGATGGAGAAGATCAGTATGTCCGTTCCATTAAGTAATAGAAAGCACAAAAAACGAATAAAACCTACAGAGAAATTACATTTCCTCTGTAGGTTTTATTCGTTTAAATCTGATCTCCTCTCCTAAAGAAACATATTCAACAAAAGAGCAAAACCAAATGCAATAAATGATAACAATGTCTCGAGTACCGTCCACGTTTTAAACGTTTCCTTCACCGTCAAACCTAAATACTCTTTTACAAGCCAGAACCCTGCATCATTTACGTGAGAAAACATTAATGAACCTGCACCGGTTGCAATAACGAGAAGCTCTAAATTCACACCAGACATGTGCTGAATAACTGGTGAAACAATCCCTGCTGCTGTCGTTAATGCTACTGTCGCTGAACCTGTTGCAATTCGAATTAAACCAGCTACCATGAAAGCTAATACGATTGGTGATAACGAAATATGTTCTGCCATTTGTGCAATAGCTGTTCCAACGCCGCTTTCAATTAATATTTGTTTAAATCCACCGCCTGCACCAATTATCAAAATAATAGAACCGACAGGCAATAAACTTTCATCTGTTAATTTTTTAATCATCTTTTTATTAATACCTTGTTTGATACCAAGTAAATAAAATGCTGCGAAACATGAAATAAGTAAGGCGATTACTGGACTTCCTATAAACACGAAAAATTCAGTCAATTTTTTCGGTAATGAAATATATGGTGCAACTACTGATAAAATCATCAATACAACTGGTAGTAAAATAATAAAGAATGAAACTTTACGACTTGGCAAATCAGTTGAGACAGTCGTAACCCGAATAAGCTCTGGTTCATTTTCAGGTATAACCCTTTTATGTACCCACTTTGCAAATATCGGTCCTGCGATAATGGCTGTTGGTAACGCGATAATTAATGAATATAAAAGTACCTTTCCTAAGTTCGCGTTATAAATACCGATTGCTGTCATCGCCCCTGGATGCGGAGGCACGAGCCCGTGAACAATAGATAATCCTGCAATGACAGGTAACGCAATTAATAATATATTTTGCTTCGTCGTTTTTCGAATGGAAATAACAAGTGGTAATAAAATGACGATCCCCACTTCAAAAAACACTGGAATCCCTATAACAAATCCTGCAAATAACATAGCCCAAGGTAGTTTCTTTACACCGAAAAATCGAATAAAGAAATCTGCCACTTGCATGCCGGCCCCTGAATCGGACATCATTTTCCCTAAAATTGTTCCGAGAGCTAAAATACCAACTAAATGCCCTAGTACACTACCAACACCAGTTTCATAGGCAGTCACTATTTTCGTTAAGTTCAGTCCAGACATGATAGCTAAAAACAAACTCGCAACTGTTAAACTAATAAATGCATGCCATTTCCACCATGATACCCCTAAAATAACAATCGCAATTGCAAGTAACGTGACGATTAATAAGTATATATCCATCTCCCATTCTCCTTACTTTATAAAAAAAGAGGGAAAATCCCCTCTTTTTTATACGTCATAATTCACTACATAATGCTGCATTTCTGTATTGTAGTAGCCTTCGCTATATTCAATTACTTCGCCAACTTCATCGTAAGAATAACGCATGCGTTTTAATAGCGCTGTCCCCTCTTTTTCACCTAGCGCTTCTGCAACGAAACTAGGCGCGAGTCCAACAGCGAATTCATCTCTGAAGTTTTCTAAATGAATACCTCGGTCTTCAACTAAATCATAAAGCGATTGCAAGTCAAAATCCGATAAATCTGAACTTGCCATTCCTGCTGAGAAATAGTGCGTATAATGAATGTACGGTGCATCATTTAACGTATATAAACGTTCAATACGAAAACTCTCCTTACCGAATAATCGAAATGGCACTGTTCCTTCTTCATTCTGCACAATTTCTGCTTTTAGCAATTTCTTCTGTACTTTATATCCTTCTTCCACTAACACTTCAGTAAATTTCTTACCCTTTGACAGTTTTGTCGCAGAAGTATTGCGGATGACTTTCGTTCCTTTACCGCTTTTCTTTTCCAAATATCCTTCTTGAGCGAGTTCTTTAATCGCATTTCGCACTGTAATTTTACTCACTTTGAACTCTTCTTCTAACTGCGGTTCGGAAGGGATATTCGTATGAATCGCATATACACCATGCAATATTCGATCACGAATAATATTTTTTATTTGCAAATATAATGGTCCTTTTTTTCTCGTTACGTTCACCGTTACACCCACTACCTTTCTACATCACCTACTGATGCCGTCATTGCCCGAAGTATATCCTTCTCTGATGACATTGGCGTATCACCGACGATTGTATGTGCTAGCATTCCAGCTGCTGACGCAAATGAAACAGCTTTCTCTGGTGCGAACTCCTTTATCTCGCCATGAATAATTCCGCTCGTATAAGCATCTCCAGCACCTATTCTATCATATACAGAAAACGTAAGTGTTTTTGCAAAAGTGAACGTTCCATCTTTACATATAAACCCGCGAAGCGAATGTGTATTATCACTGTTAATAGAGCGATGAGTACCAGCGATTGTAGCGATATGATACGTTTCAGCTACCTTTGGAATAAGATCAACAAGTTGCGCCTCTCGCTCCGTTTCTTCGGTTTTTATTCCTAAAACAAACATTGCATCTTTTTCGTTCATCATAACGATATCAGCAAGTCCCAGCATTTCTTCATAATGCGGTTTTGCCTGTTCATATCCGTCTTCTCCCCAAAGTGCTGGACGATAATTACAATCAAAAACGACGGTTCCTCCGTTTTCTTTAACTGCTCTCGCTAAAGACTTCATATGATGGCGCACCGTATCATTCATCGCAAGTGTAATACCGCAAAAATGAACGATATCAATTTCCTTAGCAATTTCTTCAAATTGGTATATCTCTTCAGACGCCGTATTGAAGCTACTTTCTAGTCGATTCGAATACGTAACGCGGCTTGCACGTGCACCGAATCCATTTTCTAAAAAATACATACCTACATATTTACCACCTCTTGAAACAAGAGAAGTTTGAATTCCTAACTTTTGAATGTAAGATACAGCTGCATCTCCAACCGAATTTTCCGGTAAAGTTGAAATAAGAAGCCCTTCATGCCCTAAGTGAGAAAGTGCCGCTACAACGTTCACACCTGTACCTGAAAATGAGTAATTTAACGTGTTAGCTTGCGACAACAATTCATATCCAGGTACTTGCAGGCGCATCATTACTTCGCCGAACGCTGCAATTTTCTTACGCATATTGATCAACTAGCTTCTTCACGACTGCTAATAATTCACGCACATCTTCTACTTTCGTGTTACCAGTTTCTTTATCAATAATAGAAGAGTACACGTGCGGGATAACTTGCTCTACATTTGCCTCAAGCGCAATACGTACAATTGTTTCGAAGTTTTCTTTATCAATTCCGCCTGTTGGCTCTAATGCGAATCCTTCTTCCGCACAAGCTTTCGCAACTGCGCGATATTCTTCTTCATGGGCTAGCCCTTTCATCGGGAAGTACTTCAATGAATTTCCGCCCATATCACGTACAAGTGCAATCGCTGTTTTAATTGGAACGATTGCTTTTTCTTCTCCAGCCGCACTAATTGGGCCAGTAGAAATATTTACGTAACCTACTTTTCCTGTTGGCGATACTAAACTATTAATCCAGCTATCTTTTTCGCCAAAATTTGCACGTGTCGCTCCAACTGAAGGAAACACTTGGTTAATATGGCTACCAGGATAATGCTTCGCAATTTCAGCCACAACTGCCGCTTGGCGATTATCTCCTGCGCCTAGTCCAATTGATACAGCGTCATCAATTTCTTTTCCATATGCTTTCATAGCTGTAACAGCTTCTTCTACTGTTGGATAGTCTTTTGATAACACTCCCACTACTACATAACCTTCTGCTGCTTCAAAAATATCTTTCGCATTTTCTATATTGTTTGCCAATACATTTAATGCTACGCGACCTTTATAAAAACGTTTTTGAATGTTTGTCATTTTAGTTTCCCCCTACAATTTCTCTCATTTTTTCTTCAATTACATGTATGTCATCACCTTGAAGTGGACGTGGATCGATATCAAAGAACCCTTGTCTTACTCCGTAATCACGTGTGTAAATTGCAATTTCCCCGTCGCGTAATGCAGCCACAACGTCTTTTGCCGATTTATTTAACTCTTTTTCGTTAATATGAATACGTGCTCTAAAGATTGCTCTTCCAGCTTCATCTTGAACGATCGTTACATTTACACCATTTAATTCTTTTAGCGGCATAAGTACTTGTAGCAATTCTTTTTCTTGCTCGCTCTTATCTTCTTTTACTCCGTACTCATCAAGTGCTTGAAGTAAACCAAAAGTTGTTTCTTTCCCAACTTTCATGCTTCTTCCGATACAATGTAATTGCACTTTCAGCCATTCAATATACTTTCTTTTACCGCCCACAATACCAGAAGTAGGTCCTTCAATTGCCTTTGAACCGCTATAAATAGCAAGATCTGAATACTTCACATATTTTTGAATGTCTTCTTCAGCTGCTGCATCCACGATAAGCGGTACGTTATTTCGCTGCGCAACTTCCCATGCTTCTTCAACAGAAATCATATTTTTTTGCACTGCATGATGTGATTTCACATACAGAATCGCTGCTGTATTTTCACCAATTGCATCTTCAATATGCTCTGCTTTCCCTTCATTTGCATAGCCAACTTCTACAAGTTTACCGCCGCCTAAGTAAATCATCGTTTCAACAGGAGCACCGTATTGAACGTTATGACCTTTTAACATAATCACTTCGTTTTTCGCGATTACTTCTTGATGAAGTCTTTCACTTTTACGGCGATTTCCTTCTGTAACGATACCAGCGATAGAAAGCGCAATTCCGCTCGATGCTGAATTCACAACGACCGCTGCCTCTGAATCTAGAATTCTCGCAATATGGTCTCCTGCTTTATCTACTAAATCAGCAATTTCCACATAATTTTGTCCACCATGTTTCATCGCATCCATTACTGTATCTGTAGGAGCAGATACACCTAAAATACTCATTCTACCGCTCGCATTAATTACTCTTTTTAATCCGTACTTAGCATTCAATGAATGACCCATTAATTACAACCCCTTTCGTATCAATCCTTCTTTCAGCAATGCGCTGATCCCCTTCTGAATCAATTAACGTAACCTTCTCATCTTTAACCGTAAATAAAGTTAAGTTTGCAATATCTCCTTCTTGAATACGGCCAAGCTCTGGTTTCTTAAGCCACTCTGCCGCATTTTTCGTAACCGCATCAATCACTTCTTCTAGCGGATAACCTAAGTAAAGGAATTTCGAAAGAACGTGAGCCATACTATACACTGGACCGTGTATACGGTTCTTTCGGTAAATATCTGTACTAATTGTATGAAAGGCAATACCGTGACGCTTCGCTGCTTCTGCTACTTTAAAAGAAAAACTAGCATTACCGTGACCAACATCTAAATGTACGCCGCGATTCACTGCATCTAGTAACACAGGTAGCGGTTTGCCTTCTTCATCAAATAAATTATTTTCTTTCCCGTTTAAGTAATGTGTAATAACATCATCTTTTTCTAAAAGAGGTACAACTTCCTCAATGCGAGGAGGCGCTGAACCGATATGTACCATAATCGGTAATGATGTTTCACGGGATAAAGAGCGCGCTACATGCAGCGGTTCAATTCCACTATCACAAACGACGCTTTTACTCATTCTCGCCTTTAACCCAACGATTACATCTTTATACTTTTCTACTGCTTCTATCACTTTCTCTTTATCTATCCATTCCATATTGGATAATTCATCAATTCGTTTCAAACCGATGCGAGAAATATTTAAAAAGGCAAATAAATTTGTCTTTGCCTGTTCTCTACTTTTTACTAAATCTGCAATGCGATCAGCTCCGCAGCTACCCGCATCAACAATTGTCGTTACCCCTTGCTTAACGCCAATTTCATCCACTTCATCGCCATACGGATCAAACTCTGGAAAAGCATGAACGTGTAAATCAATCCAGCCACTCGATACGTAAGTACCAGAGCAATCAAGAACCTTTCCACCCTCACCAGCACCAGCTTTCGTCACCTGTGCGATTTTATTATTTTCAATTACAATGTCAATCTCTTCCCCGTTCACACGTTTCACATTACGTAGTACGAATCGTTCTGTCATTGTACTTCCACCCTTTTCTATAAGAAGCCATAAGAATACGCTTACATTAAAGTTTCATTTTTATATCTCTTTCACACATTTAGCGTAACACAAAAAAAGGGAGAAGTAAATATAACGTTATAATGTTTAAGTGCCGATAATGGAGGCCATTAGCATTTCGTAAATTTTATATGTTAAGACATTTCTCCGTCATAAATAAAAAACCAAAAAGCACTTAAATTGATAGGCTTTTTGGTGATAGATAAATTTATAAAATGAAACTTTAATCAGTGTGGATTAGCCTTCACCAACTTTTGAGGTGGAAGCCTTACTGCCCGCCAATAGCAGGCTAGAACTAAACAATTGAATTATTAATTAACCAATCAGTAAATAATTTATTTCCTTCACACTCATCTAGATCTTTTGTACGAACATGGAGAATTTCATATCCATATTTATCATAGAATGGATACTTAGAAAATTGATGAATTGATAAATCATTATAGTAAGAAATATCAAAATACACTACCCATAAATTTTCATTACATACTTTATAAGCTACAGCCTCATATGTAAAAACCTCTTCTATATCCCTGTAATAAAATAAATGCATATGAATCGAATCTTCAAAGTTATATTTTTTCATAGATATAAGCTCCTTAGACATTATCTAAAATATTTATGTGCACCGACATTAGGAGGACTATGATAATGTAAAATAGGACCTTTTCCATCAATATAATGATAATCTATGGCAAAAACTCGGTTACCAGTAGCTTTAGAACGTACTTGTATTATCATTCCACCCTTAGCTGCTTCTAAAATATATTGCTTCGGAGAATTGAGTGCCTTTTGTACATATGGACGCGCAACCGCCCAGGCTTTATCCGCAGCAGTTCTACCTACTTTTGAAACTAATACTCTTAATGCACCAAGAACAATAGCCGGCAATATTTCCTGCTTAACAACCAATTCGCCAGTAAAAGGATTTTTTTCAACAACAGATTCAACCCTTAGTTTACTTACTTCCTCCTCTAGTTGTAAAAAAACAGGGTCATTTACTAAAAAATCATACTCTTTTTCAAAATTTTCAAAATCGAAGTCAGAAGTGTCAACCTTTGATAAATCAATGCCTAGATTAATTTCAGGGATATACTCGGTTACAATACCATCATCTTCCGTTTCAATACTTGCATCAGCAATTGATGGTAAAGTAAAGCTCAGCAATAATGCAGCAGAAATCATCCCCTTGATAAATTTCTTTTTCATCTACCATTCTCCCTCCTAAATATATAACAGCAGAAAACAATAAAAATACACTTTTATTATCTCGCAATTTAAATAGTAAAACATTCAGAAAAATTAAACTAGTCTATTAATAACCATCAATATTTGTTACTATTAATTTGCATAAAACAATTATTTAATGACATTTAAAATAAATCTCATAACTAATTCATTCGGTGCAAATCTAGAGCAATTTATATAATTAATAATTCCTTTTCGTTCCTATTTCAAGCAAACGCCTTTATCAACTGCTTAAAAAGAATGTTCTTAAATCTCATCGATATAAGAAGGTGACCATTTTTATAATCCGATATTGTGTATAAAACAACGATAAAGCATAGACAAGTACCTAATAAAAAAATCGCACTTTAATAAACTTTTTTAGCACTCCTACTTTTACTTGCTAGTTTAAAAACAACTATATTTCGTATCCATTCATTTATTTCGCTAGCTTGATAGGCATATGACCGGGGCCAATCATGAAAAAAAGCTATCTACTTCAGATAGCTTTTTCTCTATTCCTGAACCGTCACAATAACCCCATCCATATTGTTCCCGGAAATTTCATACTGCTTGTTTGCTGGAACGTTCACTTTCATATTCTCAGAAACTTTATAATAAGAAACAGTATATTTCTTACCTTCGACTTCAGTTGAAATCTCTTTTTCCTCTTTTAAAAACTCTAAATATTCCTCTAGTGTGAAATTCTTTTTTTGCATAATTGCGCTATGAGGTAAGCCTACATAACGTATATGCCATGGCTCATATTGAATGCCTGTAATGTTACTTTTATTTTTCGGATAACGTAATACAAAGCCATGCTTCCATACGTTCTCTTCAATCCATTTTCCTTCAGGCGCTTTCTCCATTTTCTTTTGAGTAGACCCAATGTCCAGTGATAATCCTAAGTTATGTTCACTGTATCCTGCTGGAAGTGCATAATCAGATCCCATTTTTTCATATAGCTGTTTTTGCTCTTGGAAATCTCTATAGCCACTACTAATCAAAAAATGGTTAACACTTTCTTTTCCAGCCGCATCGACAACGTTCAAAAACTTTTTCACAACATCCTTTGATAAACGAAGATTTCTATCAAATATTACATAGCCTCTCACTAATTCACTATTATGATTTACATTTATAATATCAGACCTAATACTATCTTTTTTTACTGGGTAATCCCTGTTAACTAATAATAAATCGCCCTTATAAATTTGTTCCTTCGTAATCTCTTTCCCATCGGTGTTTGCCGCCTTTACTAGCTCATCTTTCCCGACAATTTTAACGTCGATTTCCTTTTGAAATAACGGTGATATATAAACGCCTACACATACTGTGCATACTATAAAAAAAGAAATAAATACCCACTTTTTCATTTCTAGTTCCTCCTTAACGTAACTTACGTATAGAATAGAAAAAACTATTAAAATAAAAAGTGGGGTAAAGTTTAAATTTTTATTAAATTGTTACATTCTCGTCTTTTGGCAATCGTACTTCAAATATCGTTCTAACTACATTGCTCTCAGCAGAAATCGTACCGTTATGTTGCTCGACAATATTTTTCGCAATAAATAGTCCAAGGCCTGTCCCGCCACGGTTCTCAGTTCTTGCTTTATCACCTGTATAGAACATATCAAAAAGATACGGTAAATCTTCTTCCGGGATGCTATCTCCGTAATTCATAATTTGTACGACAACTTCTCCATTATCAACATACCCATTCATATCAACAAATTGTCCATCATAGCCGTAACGAACGGCATTTGTTAACAAGTTTTCAAATACTCTAGCTAACAATTTTCCATCACCGTGCATCGGTAAATGAGGAGCCACATTCAATCTAGCTTCTAAATGATGTTTTTCTAATAACGGATACAATTCCTCCTCTAACTGTATAAGCAACTCACTTATATCAATCGGCTTTTTATCCAGCTTTAGCATGCCATAATTCATACGTGTAATTTCAAATAGCTCATCAATTAAACTTTCCAATCTTTGCGATTTTGTATATGCAATTGTGGAGAAATGTTTAATTTGTTCTTTTGTTAAATTTTCATCTTTAAGAATTAAATCTAAATATCCTAACACGGATGTTAATGGTGTTCTTAAATCATGAGCTAAATTCACAACAAGCTGATCTTTACTACTTTCAGCAAAGTCTCCTCTTTCAACAGCTTCTTTTAACTTTTCACTTGCAACATTTATTTCACGCGCGATATTTCCAAACTCATCATTTGATGAAACTTGAACTTTATTCGTAAAGTTACCGTTCGCAAGATGATGAATCCCATTAGAAATTTCATCAAAGTATTTTAAATACGGTTTTGTCAAAAAGAAGAAAAAGATAATAGATAACGGAATAAAGAAAATTAAAAAGAAATTAATGTCTCCAAATTCCCTTACCATTGACCTAAATTGTGCTAAAGGCTCTTCGTAGCGAACCATCGTTTTATAATACAGCTGCAATCCTTTATAAATTATATAAGTTACAGTTGCTGCAAGTACCATACTTAACGCAAATAAGGCAATCATTTTAAATCGAAAACTTTTCATCATATTAGCCATTAAAAGTATAACCTACTCCCCACACTGTTTTTATTAATTTATCCTTTCTTTTATCTTCTCCAAGTTTCTTCCGCAACGTACGAATATGTACCATTACTGTATTTCCACCTTCATAATAATCGTCTGCCCATACGTGCTGAAAAATATTTTCTACATTGTACACTTTCTTCGGATGACTCGCTAATAAATATAAAATATCAAACTCTTTCGGCGTTAATTCAATTTGCTCACCATATACATCAACCGTCCTACGCTCGGGATTAATTACGACTCCGCCTAATTCTAAAGCAGATTTACTCTCCGCTACTTTCGGTTGATTTAACGTAAAAAACCTACGCAGTTGTGCATTTACACGTGCAACTAATTCAATTGGTGTGAAAGGCTTCGTCATATAATCATCCGCGCCTAGTACAAGACCTGTCACCTTATCAAAGTCCGAAGTTTTCGCGCTTAAAAAAATAATCGGCATATGATGTTTCGTGCGAATTTGACGCGTCACCTCATACCCATCCATTTTCGGCATCATAATATCTAAAATTACCAAGTCGATTGGCTGCGTTTCAATAATATGAATTGCCTCTTCTCCATCAGCTGCTTTCACGACGTGGTACCCTTCTTTTTCTAAATGTATCTCAATTAAATCAGCAATTTCTGCCTCATCATCCGCTATTAAAATTGAAATGCGCTTCATTTTACTCCCCCTTTTTCATTCCATTTTTATACGCTCGATTGTAAACTAGTCTATCCAATTTGTACAATACAAAAAGGCTACTCGTTAGAGTAACCTTGGTAAATAAAATTATATCAGCGATTTTCCAATTATATCGACCGTAACTCAAATTATATCAGCAATTATTGAAATATATCGACTTACCGACAATGAACGACAAAATCCTCTCGCTATTTGCGGGCATCCTAATGAAACTTCCATTTACCGCTCAAACACAATCCGCTGCTTCGTAATTTCTTCCAATCTTCCGCGATCTACTTCATACTCAGCATCAACGCTTTGCGGCACCATCACTTTCCCGCCCTCAAGCATCACTTCCGGCCAAATAATATCCTGCTCCCAATGTCTACTAGAAGCAGATATATCTCCTGGAATCGTAAAGTTAGGCAATGACGCAAGAGCAACATTTTGCGCTCGTGAAATCCCCATCTCTACCATACCACCGCACCAAACGGGTACGTTATGTTCCATACAATAATTATGGATTTGGATTGATTCTGTTAATCCGCCCACTCGCCCTGGTTTAATGTTCACAATTTGGCAGCTGCCAAGCGTAATCGCAACGCGTGCATCTTCTAAACTATGAATACTTTCATCTAAACAAATCGGCGTTTCAATTTTCTTTTGCAATTCCGCGTGATCAAGAAAATCGTAATCCGCTAACGGTTGTTCAATCATCATTAATTGGAATTCATCTAGTCGTTTCAGCCTCTCCGTATCCCCTAATGTATATGCTGAGTTTGCATCAGCCATTAACGGGATACCTGGGAACTCTTTACGAATCTCTTTCAATAATTCGTAATCATGCTCTGGCTTTATTTTCACTTTAAAACGCTCGTATCCTTCTTCCGCGTACTTCTCGATTTGTTTTAACATAACTGGAATCGTATTAAGGCCAATTACAACGCCGACTTCAATTTCATGACTAGTTCCGCCAAGTACTGTCGCTAGCGATTTCTTTTGACGCTTCGCATATAAATCCCAAACAGCCCCCTCTATTCCGGCTTTTGCCATTCGGTTTCTTTTTATATGTTGAAATAGACCCGGTACCTCATTCGGATGAGAAATTTCAGCCTTTAATAAATCAGGTATTAAAAAGTCTTGCAGTACATGCAGCGCTGTCTTCACCGTTTCTTCCGTATACCACGGTTCAGAGAATGCAACGACTTCCCCAAATCCGATGTACCCGTCCGTATCCTCTAATTCAATAACGATACTCTCACGCTTTTCGTAAGTCCCGTAGCTTGCAGCAAACGGGATTACGAGTGGCATTTCCGTTATATACAGTGTCGCTTTTTTTATTTCCACCTACATCTCCTCCACTAATTGTCTTAACTCTCGTCTTAACAATTTTTTCGAAGCGTTACGTGGTAATTCCTTTAAGAAACATGCTTTCTTCGGCACTTTATATTTCGCTAACTTCTCCTCGCAAAAATGAAGAATTTCTTCTTCTGTTACCGCCCCGCTTTTCACAACAAAAGCAGCTGGTACTTGTCCCCATTTGTCGTCAGACATACCGACAACGCCAGCTTCCGCTACTGCCGGATGGGAGAGTAACACTTCTTCAATTTGAGCTGGGTATATATTCTCTCCGCCAGAAATAATTAAATCACTGCGGCGATCTAATACGTATAAAAACCCTTCTTCGTCTAAATAACCGAGGTCGCCAGTATGAAGCCATCCGTTTTGAATAGTCTCTCGCGTCGCATCTTCACGGTTAAAGTAACCGCCTGTTACGTTCGGTCCTTTTACTACAATCTCACCTTCCGCAAATGGTGGCACTACTACGCCATCTTTTTCAATACGAAGTTGGCACTGAAATAGTGGTTTTCCAGCTGATCCTACTTTCGTTAACATGTAATCTGCGGATAACGTACAAATTTGCGAAGATGTTTCTGTCATACCGTACGTTTGATATACAGGAATTCCTTTTTCTACACATGCTTCTAATAGTGGTTTTGGCGCTGGTCCTCCGCCAAGTAACATGCATCGTAAAGAAGATGGATATGTCTCTGCCCCAAGTCGCTCTAATAAATCAGTTAACATTTTAGAAACGACAGAAATAATTGTTACTCCTCTCGTTTGAAGTGCTTTATGAATAAAATCAGCATCATATTTCGGAACAAGTAAAATACGCATGCCATACATAATGTTTTTCATTAAAAGAGATAGCCCGCCAACATGGAACATCGGCATGCAGGCTAACCAACAATCATCATCACGAAGTCCTAAATTAAGCGACGAACCGACTGCGCTTGCCCAATGATTGCCGTACGTTAAAATAACGCCTTTCGGTTTGCCTGTCGTCCCAGACGTATAAATAATTGTCATCGCTTCTTCTAAAGAAAACTCTTCTTGTATAGAGGCTTCCTCTTTTGGTCCATTCATCACTTCGGCTAATGAATAAACAGGAACATCTTTAGCATCAAAATCTTGATCCGTTACTAAACAAACAACTTCAGCATCATCCATTTGCCAAAGTAGCTCTTCTCTTGAAAGACGCGTATTTAAAAGCACAGCTACTGCACCTACATAAGATAGGGCGTGAATAACTGTAATCATCTCCATACCATTTTTCATCAGAACAGCCACCTTTTGCCCTCGCTCCACTCCAACATGCGTGAGGTGTTCACAAACAGATACTACTTTTTCATGCAGCTCCATAAAAGTAACTTTCTCTTCCTCTATTTCAATTGCAGTGCGATCTGGTGTTAAAAATGCACGTTGCATTAACCAATTTGGCATCGTCTCCATCATTCATTCTCCTTTCATGAAAGAAAGAGACTTGATATGATATCAAGTCTCTTAGTTGTTTTGTTTCCGGTTTGGTCTTATCCAGCTACAGCAGCTAGAATGCTCGGTGGCTTCACTTCTTCCTACGAGGCAAAAAGCGCCTCTACGTCAGAAGCTCCATCCCCCTCACATTCTGAACGAGCTGCTTTCGCTTTTGGTTTCATCCAGCTACAGCGGCTAGAACAGTCGGTCGTTTCACGCCTTCCTACGAGGCAAAAAGCGCCTCTACGTCAGGAGTTCCAACGCCCTCTTGTTCTAAGCAAGCCGCTTCCGCTTTTGGTTTGATCAAGGGAAACGAGGGAATTGACCGAAGTCCGGACTGCGTTTTTCTTTGAATGCGTCACGACCTTCTTTTGCTTCGTCAGTTGTGTAGTACAATAACGTTGCATCTCCAGCTAGTTGTTGAATACCAGCTAGACCGTCTGTGTCTGCGTTGAATGCAGCTTTTAGGAAACGAAGTGCCATTGGGCTGTTTGCTAAAATTTCTTGTGCCCATTGTACTGTTTCTGCTTCAAGCTCTTCTAATGGTACTACAGTGTTTACTAAGCCCATATCAAGTGCTTCTTGAGCGTTGTATTGACGGCATAGGTACCAAATTTCGCGAGCTTTCTTGTGGCCTACCATACGAGCTAAGTAACCAGCTCCGTATCCACCGTCAAAGCTTCCTACTTTAGGACCTGTTTGTCCGAATACAGCGTTGTCTGCAGCGATTGTTAAGTCACATACGATATGAAGTACGTGTCCACCACCGATTGCATAACCTGCTACCATTGCGATAACTGGTTTAGGAATTGCGCGAATTAGACGTTGTAAGTCTAATACGTTTAAACGAGGGATTTGGTCGTCACCTACATATCCACCATGACCGCGAACTTTTTGGTCGCCGCCAGAACAGAATGCACGTCCACCTTCACCTGTTAAAATGATAACGCCAACATTTGCATCATCACGAGCTTGTGCAAAAGCGTCGATTAACTCCATTACCGTTTTAGGACGGAATGCATTATGTACTTCAGGGCGGTTAATCGAAATCTTTGCGATACCATTGTATGTTGAATAAATAATATCTTCGTAATTGCCTTCTTTTACCCATTCAATAGCCATTACAACTACCTCCTTGTATATTTCTGATCTCCTCTATAAGTGTAACTTCATTCTTAACTGAAAAAAGCATCACTGCATAGTTTTTAGAAATCCCTTTACTATTGTATCAAACTTTTCCGGTTGTTCCACATGAATTGCATGGCCAGCACCATCAATTTTGACAAATTTCGCGTCAGAGATGCATTTTTCAATATTTTTTAATATACGAAAGAACTTTTCATCATACTCTCCGTTCATTAAAAGAACAGGTATTTTTAAGTTTTTCAGCTCATCCCACCATGAAGGCTGAGCCCCCGTTCCCATGCCGCGCAAGCTATTTGCAAGTCCTTTTGGATTGTTAGCAAGTCGTTCTTTTCGCACCGCTTCTTGTACGTTTTTTGCTAAACGTTTTTGCGTTTCAAAAAGCGGAATATTTTCCCACATAGATACAAAACTTTCTATGTCTTCTCGCTCAATTTTATCGGCAAGTCGATCATCTTTTTCACGACGTTCTTTTCTATCTGCTTCGTTTTCGAGCCCAGCTGTACAATTTTCTAATAAAAGAGAGTGTACATAATCTGGATATAGACATGCCATCGTAATCGCCAGTCTTCCTCCCATTGAGTAGCCAAGTATATGTGCTTTTTCAATATGAAGGTAATCTAGTAGTTCTTTCATTTGCAATGCCACATTTCGGATATCATAATGCGCAACATTTTCAGGACTCTCAGTCTTTCCGTGTCCAACAAGATCCACTACAATAACTTGAAACTGCTCACTCCATGAAAAGATAAAAGAACGCCACGTTTCCATGCTTCCCGTAAAACCATGAAGAAGTAGAAGTGGTTCCCCGCTTCCGACTACTTCATATTCATACGATACACCTTGCAGCGTTACGTTCATTTTGATTCACCTTGCAACGATGTAGTAATTACGTCCTGTGTTTTTGCCCATAACGTACGGTGCAATGTTAAGTTTTCATCACGATTCGTACAAATTTCCACAACGTGTAAACCTTCTGTCGTCGTTCCTTTTCGAACTTCTTCTCGGAATTGCTCCCAACCATTTACACGGCTAAATGAACCGCCGTACATTTTGACAACGTGCTCATAATCAAGTCCAATTGGTGTTCCAAATAATGATTCAAAATGTTCCTTTTTCTCATACTGTGGTAAGAATGAGAAAATACCCCCACCATCATTATTTACAACGACAATTGTTATATTTAATTCATGTAATTTCGCTGCTAACAGTCCATTTAAATCGTGATAAAATGATAAATCACCAATTACTAATACAAGTGGGTCGCAAATAACGCTTGCTCCTAGAGCTGTCGAAATGATTCCATCAATACCATTTACACCACGGTTTGCCATCACATGGATGTTTTTATCCGATGTGAAGAAGAATGAGTCTGTATCACGAATTGGCATACTATTGCTCGCAAATAACGTTGCGTCTTCTGGTAATACGCGCACAATATCTGTAATAACCTTTCCTTCAAATGCAGTTTCATATGTTTCCATTTCACGAAGCGTTTCCTTCGTTTTTTCGTTTATATGTTGCCACATTAGGGACCAATCATTCTTTTTCATAACTGGCATTTTTTCTATTAATGCCTTGCAGAATTCAATGTCACTTGCTTGCACAACTTCTGTCGCAACAAGAGCTGGATCTCTCCATTGTCCTGATTCATCGACAACGATATGAACTGCTTTTGTTTGTTTTTTTATGAACTGCGTTAATGATTTAGAAACAGGCATACCACCAAAGCGAATTAAAACGTCCGGTTTCCATGTTTCTTTTAACTTTTCATTTCGTAAAAATGTATCATAACAGTCAATTACCATCGTTTTATCGTGGTGTCCGCTACGAATATTAGAAAGTGGGTCTGCTAATATAGGATAGCCAGTTTTTTCAGCTAGTTGCGTTGCAAACATTGCAATTTCTGCATGACTATCATCTCCACAAATAATAAGCCCCTTTTCCATATGTGAAAGGCGCCCTACAAGAGAATCTACATATTCACTCGGCATCACCGCGTTTCCTTGCTGAACTACTCCTGTATATTCACTACGTCCTTTATCCCATAAGCTTTCTAGTGAGAAATCAGGGATAAGTGGCTCGCGAACTGGAAAATTAAGATGAACAGGACCCTGCGGCGCTAAACAAGCATTTGCTACTATACGCTGCGTCGTCATACGAGCGTAATGATACATCGCTTCACTTGCTTCTGGCAGTGCCATCTCTGTAAATTGTTTCACAAAAGTACCGTATAAATTAAATTGATTCATTGCTTGTGGTGCACCAACATCTCTTAATTCATGCGGTCTATCCGCTGTTAAGACGATAAGTGGGACCCTTGAATGAAAAGCTTCACATACAGCTGGATAATAGTTCGCTGCTGCTGTTCCTGACGTACATAATAATGCTACTGGGCGTTTTTTTGCTTTCGCAATACCGAGCGCGAAAAATCCTGCTGATCTTTCATCCACATGTAAATATGTGTTCATTCCTTCGTGTTGTTCCATTAGTAAAGCAATCGGCGTTGACCGTGAGCCTGGACTAATGACAACATCACATACATCTAGACGCGTCAGTTCATCCACGAACGCGCCTAAATAATATGATAATGCTTCTATATGATTGTTCATTTCATTAATTCCTCCAAAGCACCAAGCATCGGTCTAAACTTCAAACTTGTTTCTTCATATTCAAGCTGCGGGATTGAATCAATTACAATACCACAACCGGCAAATAAGGATGCTTTCTCGCCGTTTAATAATCCGCAGCGCAGCGCAACCGCAAATTCACCATTTCCTTCATCATCTATCCAGCCAATCGGTGCACCATACAACCCTCTGTCTAACAATTCAACATCACGGATCAGTTTCATCGCTTCCAAACGAGGTGTCCCGCCAAGAGCTGGTGTTGGATGTAATTCTTCTACCATTGTTAAAAGACTCGCATCGCCTTTTGCTTCTACAGGCGTATATAAGTGAATTAAGTTTTTCGTTGTTAATAAACCTGGGCTTTCCGGAATATTAACGTATTCGCAATGTTCATTTAGTACCGAGCGGATCATGTTAACAACATACCCATGTTCAGCTAAATTCTTTTCATCATGAAGAAGCGCATTACTATTTCGCTTACTTTCTTCTATAGAATGACCATGACCGATTGAACCCGCAAGACACATCGATGTAAATTTCTCATCTTCTTTGCGAATTAATCTCTCAGGCGTCGCTCCTAAGAAGCATGCTCCTTTATAATCAAAAGAAAATACGTAACAATCCGGTTGACCAATGCGAAGTGCTTCTAAAACAAGAGCAGAATCAATCGACTGATTCATCTCTACTTTTAGTTCCCTCGCCAATACAACCTTCTGCACGTTACCCTGCTTCATCTCATCTTGTACTTTTTCAATTGCTTTCATCCAGCCTTTCGGATCCACTTCTACTTTAGAAATAACAGTCAATTTCGATCCGTTTAGCGCACATTTACTCTCTCCCAAAATCTTCTCTTCTAAAGAAATCATTTCGTTAGAAAGAGTTTCTGCACAATCTGTTGCTGAAACAAATGTATTCATCGTTAACCATGCTTTTTCATTTTTTACAGTTAATAAAAATGCTGGTAGTGAAAATGTCGTATCTTTAAATTCTTTCCATAGGTCCGTTTTCTCTTTTTCTGGATCAAATGAAAAACCACCAAATAAAAGCGGACCCGTTCCAAATTCATATTCATCTCTTTGGACAAATGCATTCTCTTTTACTTTCTCCCACTCGTCGCGAGCGGTTTGAAAGCGCTTATGAGAAGAATTTGCTATAGTGAAAACAGAGCCAATTCCTGCAAATATTACATGCTGAGCCGGGTCTGCAAAATAACATCTATTTTCGAATGAAATCCTTTTTCCTGCTGCATAGAACAGAAGCGGATCCACCCAGTCTATTTGTTTTACAAAACTAACCAATGTTTTTTCGTTAGTTGCACGCTTGATAGCTGCAATAAGAACTTCTTGCAAGCCTTTTTGTTTCGTTTGAATCACAATTGTCTCCCCCCTATGGGCGAAAAATAGTCATAATTACGCTTGATTTTAAGATACACCTCAAACGAAAGGCCTGTCAACGTTTAGCATTTCTGAGAAATTCACCTTCTCTTCCTAGAAAATAAACGTTGACACTAAATGATGCTTTTTCTACACTTAGTTGTGTACAATATGTGACCAAAGGAGGATTCAACATGGAAATGAACGTCAAAACGAATTCCTCTCCTACGGCGCCAAAGCCAAGTAAGCAAACCGGCTGGCGCATCTGGTGGAGTTTACTACGTCCCCATACATTAACAGCAGCTTTCGTGCCTGTTTTCATCGGAACAGCATATTCGATGCAGGTCGGAGGTATAAATCAAATACATCTTCCTCTTTTCCTTATGATGCTTCTTGCTTGTCTTCTCATTCAAGCAGCAACAAACATGTTTAATGAATACTTTGATTATAAAAGAGGACTCGATCACGAAGGTTCAGTTGGTATCGGCGGCGCTATCGTTCGCGATGGCATTCAGCCAAAAACAGTGCTTAACTTAGCATTTGGATTTTTCGGCATCGCAATACTATTAGGTGTTTATATTTGTATGAATTCTAGCTGGTGGCTTGCTGCAATCGGTCTTGTTTGTATGGCTGTTGCTTACCTTTATACAGGTGGCCCACTTCCAATTGCATATACACCATTTGGAGAGTTGACAGCCGGATTATTTATGGGTGTCATTATTATTGGGATTTCATTCTTTATTCAAACTGGAACTGTAACATCAGAAGTCATTTTACTATCTATTCCAAGCTCCATTTTAATTGGTGCCATTTTACTAGCGAATAATATCCGTGACTTGGATGGCGATAAAGAAAACGGTCGTAAAACGTTAGCAATTCTCGTCGGACGTGAGCGAGCTGTTGGTGTACTTGCTTCGATGTTCATCGTTTCCTACATTTGGACAATTGCTTTAATTATCGTGGGCATCGTATCACCATGGATGCTTATCGTATTTTTAAGTGCTCCGAAAGCATTTAAAGCGACGAAAGGCTTTATCGGCAAAAGCATTCCGATGGAAATGGTACCTGCGATGATTGCAACAGCAAAAACAAATACAATCTTCGGTTTCCTAATGGGAATCGGATTATTACTTGGATACTTTCTATAAAAGGAGCTGCTTATGCGGCTCCTTTTTCATATCTAAAATTCATCTCATAATTCCTACTCTCAACGCTCATACTATGTAAAGAAACTGAATTGTAGGAAGGTGGACGACTATGTTAACTCCACAACAAGTAGGTCAATTTAAATCCATTTTAGAAAAACAAAAACAAGAACTAGAGCAAACGATACAAACTCATGAAAATACAGATCGTGCTTCTGAACGTGACTCAGTAGGAGAACTGTCTAGCTATGATAACCATCCAGCTGATATGGCTACAGAGCTATATGAACGTGAAAAAGACTTCGGGCTTATTGAACTTTGGCATAAACAGCTTGATGACACGAAACACGCCTTGCAAAAAATAGAAGCGGGTACGTACGGCATTTGCGAAGTGTCTGGCGAAGAGATTCCATTCGAAAGATTAGAAGCAATGCCGACTGCTACAACATGCGTTCAGCACGCGACAAATAAATTAAACATGGATACGCGTCCAGTTGAAGAGGAAGTGTTATCCCCTTCTTTCCACAAGCATGATGAGGACCATTCTGTTGAGTACGATGCGGAAGATGCGTGGCAAGATGTCGCAAATTACGGAACATCTGAAACGCCGTCTGATTTAGAAAGACAAGATTCAAAAAACTATAATGGCATGTATGTAAATAGTGAAGAAAACGTAGGCTACGTGGAGGATTTTGAAAACTTTATCGGTACGGATATGTACGGGAAAAACCCACAAGTTTTCGCTACAGAAGAGCATGAAGAATATGAACAAATGCTTGATGATTTTGAAGAACGTACCTTCAAAGGTGAATTATCTTCAAATGAATCTAGTTCCAAAGAATAAAAAAAAGCATTCCGAAAATCGGAATGCTTTTTATCGCTAGCTAATTAGTTTTTTGTAACGTTAGCAGCTTGTGGTCCACGGTTACCTTCAACGATTTCGAAAGAAACTTCTTGACCTTCTTCTAAAGTTTTGAATCCGTCACCTTGGATAGCTGAGAAGTGAACGAATACATCGTCTCCACCTTCAACTTCGATGAAACCGAAACCTTTTTCGCTGTTGAACCATTTAACTTTACCTGTTTGCATGTCATGTACCTCCTAAATAAAAATGAAACTATGAATCCACATGAAAAGGTGGATATAAAGGACATGAATGTATAACAAGCTTACAGCCTTTAATTCAACGTGCTTTATTTCCGTACCACATTATGTAGCTCAATAGTGATTTCACTATATCACGCTATATCCAAAACGTCAAATGAGAACACTTTCATTCCACCATTTTTTTATAATTTTAATATAATGTTGAATTTCCATATTCATATATTATCCCGCCATTTGTGGACAGCTTGATTGGCGGGAGCTGATAATCAGTTTTGGCTGGTTCCACTTTATTTGAAAATTAACAAAACTAAAGTATTCTAATCCTATTAAATTCTGTACAATATAAGTATCTATTACATACGAGGTGAAAAAAATGAGAGCACACGAAATCGAGTATAAGTTATATGGCGATGATATGCAGTTTGTTGAAATTGAGTTAGATCCAGAAGAGAGCGTGATCGCAGAAGCTGGCGCAATGATGATGATGGAAGATTACATAGAAATGGAAACAATCTTCGGTGATGGTTCTGGCCCATCTGGAGGTTTATTCGGAAAATTAATGGGCGCTGGTAAACGTCTCGTTACAGGCGAAAGTATGTTTATGACTGTATTTACAAATACAGGTCACGGCAAGCGCCACGTCTCATTTGCTGCTCCTTATCCTGGTAAAATTATTCCTGTAGATTTAACAGAGTATCAAGGAAAAGTAGTTTGTCAAAAAGATGCCTTTCTTTGTGCCGCAAAAGGTGTTTCTATCGGAATTGAATTTACGAAAAAAATAGGAACTGGTTTCTTCGGTGGTGAAGGTTTCATCATGCAGAAACTTGAAGGTGATGGCCTTGCTTTCATGCACGCAGGTGGAACTGTATATAAACGTGAATTAAAACCTGGTGAGAAACTTCGCATTGATACAGGTTGTCTCGTTGCTATGACAAAAGACATTAACTATGATGTCGAGTTCGTTGGTAAAGTAAAAACAGCTCTATTTGGCGGCGAGGGTTTATTCTTCGCAACATTAGAAGGTCCTGGAACAGTTTGGATTCAGTCCTTAACACTTAGCCGCTTAGCAGCACGCCTTACAAGCCCAGCAGCGCAAAGTACTGGCGAAGGTAGTGTATTAGGTGGACTTGGTCGTTTATTAGATGGGAAAGAGTAAACTGTGCCCTTATGTAGGCATGGCCATCAACTAATAAAATAATAAAATTAAAACACCCTTGCTTGCAGTAATGCAGTGAAAGGGTGTTTTAATTTACGTCTACAAACGAGAAAAAGCAGTTAAAATAAAGTAATAAGGTTTACTTCAGGAAAATAAGGTATATTATATTTGTTGAATAGATTCTCTTTAGAGACAAGAAAAGTAGGTGAACAAAGTGGGAAAATATCAATTGGATTCCAAAAGTCAGGTAGCTGTGGCAAAGTTCCATGAAAAACAGAAACCTGCCAAATTTGATAAAAAGCAGCAACTTGAAAAATTGCGTACGGAGTATTTGAAAAAGAAGCAAAAACAAACAGATAAATAATACGTTTTGTTTTTCAAATTTTTCTGTATATAGTGTAAACAAACATAAGAAAATAGGTAAGTTATTCATCGTTCAAATATATACAGACTATTTTTTCAAACCTCTTACTTATGCAACTAACGTATGCGTCAGTTCATTAAGAATAACTAAAAAAGTCGATTCCTTGAGATGAAAAAGAGTAAACAGTGCCCTTATCAGGCACTGTTTTATTTTGACGTTATAATTTCCTCCACTGATTTAGATAAGCGATACAAGCTATTCCCCACCTCCAAAAGAATGAATCAAGTTCCTCACTGCATATATTAAACTATACTTTTTCTTAAGGAGGGCTTCCTTAATGCGTACTCCTTTATCCTTTGATAAAGACACTGCCATACTGTTAGCTTCTTGTTGTGAGTTAACGTATGAACAATATAAACAAAATGGCATTTTCGAAATACCAGATGGTTTTCAATATGTACAAGGGTTTCAAGGAAAGGCCATTCAAACAACAGAATGGTTCGGATTTATATTAGAATCTGAGGATACAATTATTGTTGCCTTCAGAGGCACTCAAACAGACCCCGATTGGATTATTGATTCTCTCGTCAATCAAAAACCTTATCCTTATGCTTTAAATGGCGGAAATGTCCATAACGGTTTTCTCTCTATTTATGAGTCTTGTCGTGATTCTATTATGGATATGCTCGTATCATTGCCAGCACATAAAAAACTGCTAGCTACTGGGCATAGTCTAGGTGGCGCGCTTGCCACATTACACATATTAGATGCACGTATAAATACTGCCTTCGCACAGTATGGACTTTATACATTCGCTTCTCCAAAAGTAGGAGATATCGCTTTTCGAAATTATTATAAACTACAAGTAGCTAGTAGCTTTCGTTTCGTCAACTTGTTCGATGTCGTCCCACTTCTCCCTCCCCGAAACATAAATTTTAATGATCATGATTGGGAGTATGCACACGTCCATCACAACATGACATTTACAAAAAACACAAAATCCATTACAAATAATCATTCCATTACAACATACAAAACATGTCTGACTTCTCATTTTTAACCAGTAAACAATTGGAAATAAAATATTCGTATACTATAATAATGTATGAAGTTATTTTTGGATGAGGGGACCTTACATGTTAAAATTTATCTTCGCACTTTTTCTTATTGTAATTTTTACGGTTACAGGTTTCTTTACATTTTCATACTTTGCGACAGGAGAGTATGATGGGGCAGGTATCATATATACCACTGTTCCATTTCTTTCTTAAGCAAAATAAATAAAACGAGCTTAATTTTATTAAGCCCGTTTTATTTATTAATATCCATTTCGGTTGGTAAATCGATAATATATCTCCCAATATAGCAACCTCTTTAAAACTGTTTAACTGCATTACCGATACCCCAAATTTCATTACTGTACTGCAAAATTGTTCGATCGCTCGCAAAATGACCAGACTGTGCAATATTTAAAATCGACATTTCTAGCCACTTCGTTCGGTTCTCATAAGCTCTACCGACAGCCTCTTGTCTTTCAGCATATGGACCAAAATCTCGCAGAACGAAATATTCATCGTTTTGAATAACGAGAGAATCGTAAATCGCTTCAAATTCAGCTCCCGATTGTGCAAAGAAACCATTTGTTAATTGATCAACTACTTTTTTAATGTGCCTATTGTGGTGATAATAATCACTTGCACGATACCCACCATTTTGATAGTAATGAAGAACCTCTTCGGCTGTTAAACCGAAAATAAAACAGTTATCCTCACCGACCCGGTCTTTTATTTCAACGTTAGCACCGTCTAGCGTTCCGAGTGTAATCGCACCATTCATCATAAATTTCATATTACCTGTTCCCGATGCTTCTTTACTCGCCGTTGAAATTTGTTCACTTACATCCGCTGCTGGGAATATATCTTCAGCTAAAGAAACTCGATAGTTTTCTAGAAAGATAACTTTCATATATTGACTGACATACGGGTCATTATTTACTTTTCTTGCGAGTTCATTTATTAATTTAATAATTTTTTTCGCGTAATAATAGCCAGGTGATGCTTTCGCTCCAAAAATAAAAGTACGCGGATAAAATGTAAAACTAGCATCCTCTTTCAAACGGTTATACAAATATAAAATATGAAGAACATTTAATAATTGTCGTTTATAAGCATGTAATCTTTTCACTTGCACATCAAAAATAGAATTTGGATCAATGGTAATCCCCATTGTATTATGAATACGCTCCGCTAAAATCTCTTTACGCTCTTGTTTTACCTCTGCAAATTTCTCTTGGAAACTCGCATCATATTGAACTAATTGTAGCTCTTGAAGCTTAATCGGTTCTTTCTTCCACTCCGTTCCAATCGCCTCTGAAATGAGATTTGTTAACTGTGGATTTGCTTTCATAAGCCAGCGCCTATGAGCAATTCCATTCGTCTTATTATTAAACTTATCTGGATAAAATTCATAAAACAATCGCATTTCCCGCTGCTTTAATATTTCCGTATGAATTTTTGCTACACCGTTTACGCTATGGCTACCGACAATCGCTAAATGAGCCATTTTCACAAGGTCATGTGCAATAATCGCCATTGCTTCAATACGATCCCACTCATGCGGATACTGTTCCCACAGTTCATGACAGAAACGTTCATTAATCTCTTCAATAATCATATAAATTCTCGGTAATAACGGTTTAAAAATGTGAATTGGCCACTTTTCGAGCGCTTCTGATAACGTCGTATGATTCGTATAAGAAATCGTCTGCGTCGTTATGTGCCAAGCTTCTTCCCATGCTAACTTTTCTTCGTCTAGTAAAATACGCATCAGTTCCGGAATTGCTAAAACCGGATGTGTATCGTTAATGTGGATCGCAATTTTTTCATGTAGTTGACGAAGGTCACCATATCTTTCTCTATGCATTCGAACGATATTTTGCAAACTTGCTGATACGAGGAAATACTGTTGTTTTAAACGAAGTATTTTTCCCTCATCATGCGTATCATCTGGATATAAAAACTCCGATACAGCCTCTGTTTCACGCTTATATTTCAAAATATCTTTGCAGTTTTGCGGGAAAGGAACTGGTTCAGCATTCCAAAGTCTAAGTGTATTTACAGTACTCGTCTCATAGCCAACTACAGGCACATCATATGGCACGGCCATAATGACTTCTGCATTTGTATGCCTAAACTCTAAACGCCCGTCAATTTCTAGCGGTTCAACACTGCCGAAATAACTTACTTCTACAGCTTGATCATACCTTCTTACTTCCCATACGTTTTCATGAAGAAGCCACTGTTCTGGAAATTCAACTTGATAACCATCAACAATTTTCTGATCAAACAAACCATGTTTATAACGAATTCCACAGCCGTGTCCTGGTAAGTTTAAAGATGCGAGTGAATCGAGAAAACAGGCTGCTAAGCGTCCAAGCCCACCATTACCAAGGCCTGCATCTGCTTCCACTTCTTCTAACTCTTGTAATGAAATCCCTAGTTCAGATAACCCCTGCTCGCATACATCTCGAATACCTAAATTCAAGATGTTACTTCCAAGCAAACGTCCAAGCAAAAACTCAATAGACAAGTAATACATTTGCTTTTGCTCTCCGGATCGATAACTCTCGTTCGTTGCAATCCATTGACTATTCATATACTCACGTACCATATGGCCAAGCGTATTATATTGATCACGAGTTGTAGAATCTTTAAAACTTTTACCATACATCGTCTCTAACTTTTCTAGAAAAGTTGATTTAAAACTTTCAACATGAGTAAACATTTTTTCACCACCTACATGTTATTCCATGAGACTTTTATACAATTCCTTATAAGCAAGAGCCGATTGCTCCCAGCTATAATCTTCAGTCATCGCTTGTTTTACAAGCTGCTCCCACACTGGTTTATCATGATAGAATTCAATTGCACGATGAATCGTATGCAGCATGTCATGTGCATTAAAATTCGTGAAACTGAAACCATTTCCTTCTCCAGTTTCTTCATCATAAGAATGTACCGTGTCGTTTAACCCACCTGTTTCTCTTACAATTGGAATCGTACCGTATGCTAATGCGATAAGTTGTCCAAGTCCACACGGTTCAAACAGCGATGGCATTAAAAACAAATCGCTTCCCGCATACACTTGGTGAGCTAATTCTTCATTAAATCCGATATAAACTTTTACCTTCTCCGGATACTCATATGCCATCCACTCAAAGAATTGCTCATATTCCGAATCACCTGAACCTAAAATAATACATTGTACATCTTCTTCCATTATTTCGCGGAATACAGTACGTACTAAATCAAGACCTTTTTGCTTCGTTAATCTCGTTACCATTGAAATAATTGGTGTATCCTCTTTTTCTGGCAAACCAAAATAACGCTGCAAGGCGCGTTTATTTTCACTCTTTTCATATAATGACTCTGCATCATACTGGGCCTTAATATACGAATCCGTTTCTGGATTATATACGCTCGTATCAATACCATTTACAATGCCGCTAAGCTTATCATTATATTTTCGCAGTAATCCATCTAACTTCTCACCGAAAAATTCATATTGAATTTCTTCTTTATACGTCGGGCTCACCGCTGTAATTTGATCCGAAGCAATAATACCACCTTTCATAAAGTTTACGTTTCCATAAAACTCTAGCTGCTCACTATGAAAATATTCATCACCAAGCTCTAACAAGTCGTACATCACTTCAGGAGGAAATACACCTTGGAACTGCAAGTTATGAATCGTATATACCGTTTTAATACGCTCATATAACGGGTTATCTTGATACTTTTCACGAAGTAAGAAATTAACCATAGCCGTATGCCAATCATGGCTATGAAGAACATCCACTTCAAAATCAAGGTGCGGAATACACTCTAACACTGCTTTTGAGAAATAAGAAAAACGCTCTCCGTCATCGTAATGACCATACAGAGAATCTCTCTTAAAATAATATTCATTATCTATTAAGTAATACGTAATTCCGTCTTGCTCACCTTTTAAAATTCCACAATATTGATTTCTCCACCCAAGAGGGACGTTAATTACTTTATGTAACGTACATCCATCTCTTAACTTTTGCGGAATGAGACTATAATTCGGAAGTATAATACGAACGTCCACTCCTAATTTTTTTAGCTCTTTTGGGAGCGCACCCGCTACATCAGCTAATCCTCCCGATTTCACAAACGGTACACATTCTGATACTGCAAATAAAATATTCACTTGTTGTCCCACTGCGCGAAAAGTTTTTATTACTCCTCTTGCAGCTTCCTCCCTTCGAGTTTTCATTTAAATTAAAACTTTAATCAGTGGAGGAAAAAGCCCCCACTGATTCTTTAGGAATAACTATTAATCGTACTGTTTTGTACGCTTCCTTTTTCTACAACATACGGCTCATCGGCGCTTCCTTTTAATACGACACCGTCGCCAATTTTCACGTCTTTATCAATAATAACACCGTCTATTATACAGTTATCTCCAATTTGGCTCTTTTGCATAATAATACTGTTACGAATAATTGAACCTTTTCCAATTTTAACCGAACGGGAAACAACACTGTTTTCGACTTCCCCTTCAATAATACTGCCATTTGCAATCATTGTATTTTTCACGACTGCACCCTTTAAATAACGAGTTGGTGGCTCATCTTTTACTTTCGTAAAGATCGGTGCTTCTTTCTTAAATAATTGCTTCCAAATAGCAGGTTGCAAAATTTCTAAGCTATGTTTATAGTAACTTTCAATCGAGTCAATAATTGCTACATATCCAGTATGTTCATATGTAGCAATGTGTAATGATTTCCCGCGCTTTTCTCTCACTACATCAAATAAACTGTATTGTTCCACACCTTTATATGACTCAAATAAGTCTAACAATAATTGTTTCTTTAACACGTATGTTTGAAGCGAAACCCCTTTATGGCAAACTTCTGTAATATCAGCTGCCGTATGTATATGTCGCTCTAACACCGCTTGAAAATTTAATGCTGTTACGAGATGGCTATTCGTAATAACAACGTACTCTTCTCTGCTTCTTAGAAAATAATCAATATGTCTTCTAAAGTGTGCAAAAGACCCAAATTCATCTTGGTCACATTGGCAGTTTGGCGGGAATAAAAATAGTCCGTCTCGTTTTCTATCTAAATCCCACTGTTTTCCTGAACCAACATGGTCCATTAACGAACGATTTTTATGGCTTGTAAAAACTGCCACACTATGAATACTAGAATTCACCATATTTGAAAGCATGAAATCAAT
Source organism: Bacillus sp. PK3-067 (assembly GCF_056738645.1). Lineage (NCBI taxonomy): Bacteria > Bacillati > Bacillota > Bacilli > Caryophanales > Bacillaceae > Bacillus > Bacillus sp. PK3-067. The sequence continues at coordinate 4,826,100 of NZ_CP096490.1, forward strand.
GAGTCGATAACGGCCCCCAAACGGTAACGCCGCTAGTGAACGATGCCCTGTTACTTTCTTTAAGGAAGGAAAACTTCCCGTTGCATTAATAATTCCTAACATTTTTTCTCCCATTCATTTCATCCCCCTTTTCTATTTCCCTTCAGCAATTAATACTACATCGTCAACATTCTTTTCTGGACGAATGATTGTTCCATCTTCGATAACCATTTCTGATCCAACAATCGCTCTTTCAATCACAACATTTTTACCAATCTTAGCCCCTGGCATAACGACAGAATCAATCACCATACTTCCTTCTTCCACCGTCACTCCTTGGAATAACACAGAATGCTTCACGTCCCCTTCAATGACGCATCCTTCGTTAATAAGCGATTCTTCTACTTTCGCCTTTTCAGCAATATATTGAGGCGGCTCGTTTGGATTGACAGAGTAAATACGCCAATTACGATCGTTTAAATTCAGTGATGTTTCATCGCGAAGCAAATCCATATTCGCTTCCCATAAGCTCTTCACCGTTCCAACATCTTTCCAATATCCTTCAAACGGATACGCCATTAACTTCTTCCCTTCATCCAATAAAAGCGGAAGTACGTCTTTTCCGAAATCGTTACTAGATTCAGGGTTTCTTGCATCCATCTCTAAATACTCTTTCAAAATTGACCAATTAAAAATATAGATTCCCATTGATGCAAGATTACTTCTTGGAAATTGTGGTTTCTCTTCAAACTCAACAATCTCCATTTCTTCATTTGTATTCATAATGCCAAAGCGACTCGCTTCATCCCAAGGTACTTCAATAACAGAAATGGATACGTCCGATTCTTTCTCAATATGGTAATCTAGCATCTTACTGTAATCCATTTTATAAATATGGTCGCCTGATAAAATAAGAACATACTCTGGTTCATATTGACTTAAATAGTTTAAGTTTTGATAAATGGCACTTGCCGTACCTGTGTACCACTTCACACCTGAAGACTCCGCATAAGGAGGTAATACTGTGACTCCACCGCTTACTCGGTCTAAATCCCATGCATTGCCGATTCCGATATAATTATGAAGTTCTAGTGGTTGATATTGCGTTAAAATCCCAACCGTTTCAATACCAGAATTTGCGCAGTTACTTAGCGTAAAATCAATAATGCGATATTTACCACCAAATGGAACAGCTGGCTTGGCTAAATTTTTTGTTAATGCACTTAATCGACTACCTTTTCCCCCTGCTAGTAACATTGCTACGCACTTTTGTTTTTGAGCCATCTTGTTTTTTGCTCCCCTTTCTCGTCTTCACTGGTCGTAATATGGATACGCCAAATGGTGGAATTGTAATCTCTACATGTGCTGCTTGATTATGGTACGGTTCTAGAATCGTCTTAAGACGTTTCTTATTCACTTGCCCCGAACCGCCATATTGCTGTGCATCACTGTTTAAAATCTCGTTATAATACTCGAAATCTGGTACACCTACTTTATAGTTTTCATATGTAGCTTTCGTAAAATTACATACGATAACTAACGCATCCTCTTGTTTATCCCCTTGGCGGATAAACGAGAAAATACTTTGCTCGTTATTATTAGCATCAATCCACTGAAAACCTTCAGGCGAATGATCAAGCTGCCAAAGTGGTTTTGAGCGCTTATACAATGCTATGAGCTCTTTAAAGTAATCATGCATATAACGATGCATTTCAAAATCATGTAAATTCCAATCTAAATCTTCAAGGTCTTTCCACTCATCAAACTGTCCGAATTCCCCTCCCATGAAAAGTAATTTCTTTCCTGGGTGAGTAAAGAAATATCCATATAATAAACGAAGCTGAGCAAACTTATCCCAGTAATCACCTGGCATTTTATTTAATAACGACTTTTTCCCATGAACGACTTCATCATGAGAAAGCGGTAATATGAAGTTTTCAGAGTACGCATATAGCAAAGAAAACGTCATTTTCTCATGAATGTGTTTCCTATATTCAGGCGCACACTCCATATATTTCAGCACGTCATTCATCCAGCCCATGTTCCATTTGTAATTGAATCCAAGCCCACCTTCATACGTTGGAGTTGTTACAAGTGGCCAAGCTGTTGAATCTTCTGCCGTCATAAGAAAATCTTCATCCTCTGCAAACACTGCTTCATTTAACTCTCTTAAAAATGAAACAGCATGCTCATTACTTTGCTCTTGTCCTTCTTTATTCCAGTACAACATGTTCGCAACTGCATCTACTCTGAAACCATCAATATGGAAATATCTCATCCAAAATAACGCATTTGAAATTAAGAAATTACGTACCTCTCTCTTTCCTAAATCAAAATTGACAGTTCCCCATACTGGATTTTCTTGTACATCTTTATCTTTATATTCATAGGTCGGTGTGCCATCAAACAAATATAAACCGTGAGCATCTTTACAAAAATGCCCCGGCACCCAATCTAAAATGACACCGATTCCATATTTATGACATTCGTCGACAAAATACATTAAATCATGCGGTGTACCAAATCTACTCGTCGCTGCATAATATCCCGTTCCTTGATATCCCCAAGAACGATCATATGGATGCTCAACAAGCGGCATAATTTCAATATGTGTAAATTGATGTTCCACCACATATGGAATGAGTTCTTCTACCATTTCCCTGTAAGAATACAGTGTTCCATCTTCTTTCTTTTTCCAAGAACCAAAATGCAATTCATAAACTGTCATCGCTTCTTTATAAATCGATTTTTTCTTTTTCTTACGAGTCCAGTTTTTATCATTCCATTCATATCCCTTTATATCAAAAACTACAGATGCCGTATTCGGTCTTACTTCTGCATATACAGCATACGGATCTGCCTTTAAAATGACGTCACCAGCCAACGTTTCAATCGCATATTTATATATTTCTCCTTCTTCAATATGCGGTATAAACAAGGACCAAATGCCTTCTTCTGTCACTTGTAGCATTTTATGTTGCTCATAATCCCACTCATTAAAATCTCCAACAACACTCATTGCTTTCGCATGAGGAGCCCACACTGTAAATCGTACCCCTTGAATCTCACCTTCCGTCACAACATGTGCGCCAAAGATGTTATAACTTTTATAGTACTTTTCTGTATGAAACTCATCTCGTTTCACTTCTTCACAATTTATTACACTCAATATGCTCACCTCACTTAGATGACAGAATTTTTTATACTTTAACTATTTCTGCGAAAAACTGCAATATCCTTGTTAATTTATAAAAAACATTCGTTTTTTTCTTAAAAATGTTAGTTTTCCTTCACATTTCCGTGTAAAATATCGAATTTTGACGAATATTCATTGAAAACGCTTTATTATTCTTCTATATTTTTACCAATTATTTTTTCTCAACCTTTATTTTATTATGTCTATCCTATTTTTCATGCTATTTTCCACTCAAAATCAAAACAAAATAATCTGTCATAAAAAAATGTTTCTCAATATTTTTTGTCACAATTTTATTGAAATGCGAAATTCATAAGCATATACTTGTTCTCAATAAAGAACATCGATCTTTCGTAACTACAATTCATAGCGGACTACTATGTTTACTTATTTATCCTTGTTGCGAACGGTTGCTATACAAATTTAACTAGGAGGCTTTCTTATGTCATTAAAACAAAAAGTAGGAATGGGAGTTATCACCGCTTCACTTGGCTTATCCCTTACATTCGGCGGTGTATTCGCCTATTTCAGTGATTCAGAAACATCAAGTAACTCATTTCAAGCTGGAACACTAGATCTTTCTATTAATCCAAGTGTAATCGTTAATGTGAAAGATTTAAAACCAGGTGATTTTATTGAAAGGAACTTCAAGCTTGAAAATAAAGGTACATTGGATATCGCAAAAGTAGCACTTGAAACATCATATGAAGTTACAGATGCAAAGCAAAATAATGACGGTGAAGATTTAGGTGATCACATTATCGTCAAGTTTCTAGTAAATGATGGACAGCCATCTAATCCAAACGATGATCATGAGATTGTGTGGGAAACAAAACTATCACAATTAAAAACTATGAAACCTGAAGATGTCGCTACGTCTCTAGAACGTCATAACTTAATAGATGGTATTAAATCTGGTGAAACAGATTACTTACACGTCCTCTTCTCATTTGAAGATAACGACCGAGATCAAAATAAATTTCAAGGTGATTCCCTGCAGCTAAACTGGACATTCCATACTGAGCAAACAGCTGGCGTGGAGAAATAATTTTTAAAAATATAAATTACCGGAGGCCTATAAATGAAAAAGAAAAATCGTTTTGTTACCGGAATTGTAACAGCTGGCGTTTTGTTTTCAACTGCTATTCCGTTCAATGTACTTGCTGAAAGTCCTATTAACCAAATTGAATCTTCAAATGCTCATTCTATATTATCTAAGCTTTCTAAAGAACAACGCCTGGCATTACAAACGGTAGATGCCAACCCTGGTTTTACAATTTCACCAGATATTAATACGAGTAGTTCTGAGCCTGTAAATATCATCGTAGAATTTCAAACTGCTCCAGTAAAGATTAATGAATTAAAACAAAAAGAAAAAGGATTACAGTCTGCTCCTGAAAATATAAAAGCACGTATTGATCAAGAACATGAAGAATTCGAAAAAGGACTAAAACGTCTTTATCAATTCAGCCCATCAGTAAAATCAGGAAACTTCCAGTCTGTACAAATTAAACGTTCTTATAAGCATGCGATAAATGGTGTTGCGATGACATTACCAGCAAATACAGTAGAAGAATTGTTACGAATTGGCGTTGTAAAACGTATTTGGAAAGATTACGAAGTGAAATTAAATTTACCAAAACAAGCTGAGCAAAAAGCGCCTCAAAAACTAACAGATAGCATCCCGCAAATTGGAGTAGATAAGTTACATAGTGAGGGCATTACCGGAAAAGGAATTAAAGTTGGTGTATTAGATACAGGTATTGATTACAATCATCCTGACTTAAAAGACGTATATAAAGGCTATCGCGCGAAACCTGGTGAGGACTCTAGCAAAGTAGACCCAAACTCAGTAAAGGGTTGGGACTTTATTAATAACGATGCAGATCCAATGGAAACTACTTATTCAGAATGGCAACAATCTGGTGCTCCTGAATTTGATAGCCGTGGTTCTTCCTTCTACACAGCCCACGGCACTCACGTAGCAGGTATCGTTTCTGCACAAAAGAAGAACCAATCTGATTCAGCGGTAAAAGGTGTTGCACCTGGCATTGAACTGTATAACTATCGTGTACTCGGCCCATACGGAAGTGGAGATAGTTCAGGTATTATCGCTGCAATTGATAAATCCATTTCTGACGGTATGAACGTTATTAACTTATCGTTAGGTGATGATAGCAACAATCCACTCGATCCAACATCTATCGCTGTTAATAATGCAATGCTTTCAGGCGTTGTTACAGTCGTTGCTGCTGGTAACTCTGGACCAAATCCATCAACACTCGGATCACCAGGTGCTTCACCATTTGCAATTACGGTTGGAGCAAGTGATAGCTCTATTTCCTTACCGAAACTATCAGGTCATGCTGGACAATTACAATTTCCTAACCTAATTCTATTCGGCAAAAACTTCACTGATAAAATAGAAGATTTCAAGGGACAAACTTTACCTATTGAATATGTAGGAATTGGTACGCCTGACGAGTTTAGTAAAAAAGATGTAAAAGGAAAAATCGCTCTCGTTGCACGCGGTACACTGTCATTTGATGAAAAAATTGCTAATGCAAAACAAGCAGGTGCAAAAGCCGTTATTATTTATAACAATGTGGATGGAGAAATTCCTTTCTACGTTGGCGAAAGTACAAAATACATTCCAGCATTCCGCCTAACGAAAGAAGAAGGTGAAAAACTAAAAGCTCAAATCGAACAAGGTAGCACCTCCTTAACTCTCGATGAAATTAATTACATTCAAACAGAAGGCGATCATCTTGCAGACTTTAGCTCACGCGGTCCTGTTACAGCAAATGATGATATTAAGCCTGATATTACAGCGCCTGGTGTCGCTATCCTTTCAACAGTTCCTGAATATATTAACGACCCGCAAGAGGGTGAAAACTACGCTGTTTCCTATGAGCGTATGCAAGGAACATCTATGGCTTCTCCTCATATCGCTGGCGTTGCTGCTCTAATTTTACAAGAACACCCAGACTACTCTCCGTTCGATGTAAAAGCGTCTCTTATGAACACAGCTAATGATTTAAAAGAAAAATATTCCGTATATGAAGTTGGAGCTGGGCGAGTAGATGCTTACAACGCCGTTCGTACAGAAACAAGCTTTAAAGTATTAGATACGACACAAACTGTTGTAAATGATGAAGTAATTGAAGTACCCGAAGAAACTGGATCTATTGCATTCGGTAAGTTTTATCAAAAAGACGGTGAAGCTCTTGAACAAAAACGAAATATAAAAGTAACTAATCATAATAAACAAGAGAAAAAAGAATTTAAAACAGAAATTTCTTATACACCAGCATCGTCTACTATTAACGATGCTGTCGCAAACGGTGTAAAAATCTCTGCTCCAGAAACAATTACTCTTGATGCTGGCAAAACAGGTGAAATTGAAGCAAAAATTAATGTTCCAGCCGGTGTGAAACAAGGCCGATATGAAGGGTACATTCATATTACGAACACAAAAAATAAAGAAGAAACATATCAAATCCCATTCTCTATTCGTGTATCAGAGCCTGGTATTGAAAATGCAATACTATCAAGAAAAGCAATTTCAACTGATACATCTAAATTCAATCCATACGGTGAATCGTATGTTCACGGAGCATTCCAATTAAACAGCGAACTTGAAACGTTAGATCTTATCGTAAAAGATTCCAAAACAAATAAAGCTCTTGGCTTCATTGGAACATTAAACACGAGTGGCCTAAAAACTGATGTGTATTACTACTTAGATTCATTCTTTAATGGAAAAGTGTATCCTTTTACAAATGATCCTGCAAAACCAATCGGTAATGAGAAAATCAACTTACCAGAAGGAGACTACACAATTGAGTTTGTCGGTTATGATAAGGCTGGGAAAGCACGTGTAAAAGGTGATTATGTTGTAATTGATAATACACCACCAGAAGTGAAATTAACTGGATTAAAACCTGGTATTTACGAGTTAAATGAAGAAAATTATACAGTAGAAGATGGCAAAAAAGCACTATGGATTAAAGGAAATGTATACGATTCAAACGTTGATTACTTAAAAGGAAAAGGATTAAACATTACGCAAGAAGCGAATGGCGTTATGTACTATGACTATTCTCCATACTTGCATAAGTTTTTACCGATTAATGCAAATGGCGACTTTAAAGTTGGCATTACACCTGACTCCTTCAGAACGGAAGGTCCAATGAACACAGGCGTATATATTTTCGATTATGCAACTGCAGGTCCTGACTATCCAAACGGTGTAAATAACTACTGGTTTATCCCGCAAGGTGCTCAATATGCAAAAACTAGTTACGATAAAAAAGAATTATATAAAAATGACGAGTTCACAGTAACACTAAACGCGAAACACGTAAAACAATTTGTTGCTGGGCAATTTAATGTAAACTTCCTAGAGAAGAACTTCAAATTTGCAAATGCGAAATTTAATCCTGCTTTTGAAAAGCTACTTTCCCAAAAAGGGGTAACCGCAAAAGTAAATGAACCGAAACTAGAGGCAGGCTCTGTTACAGTTGGCGGAGCTATCGATGACAAAAATTTTGCTGGATTAGATGGTGATTTCCCGTTCATTGATGTAACGTTCAAAGTAGAAAATGATGAGTTTTATGAAGCAAACGCTCAATTAGAATCACCAATTTTTGTTTACTGGAAACAAGGTGAATCAGAACCAAATAGAATGCGTGTACTTCAAGATCAAACATTCTCAGTTATGTCCTTAAACTCATTAGTAGAAGGAAATATTAAACCTGGTGCATTCTTAAATGAACGCGGATATTTAGATGAAAAGTTCGATTATACAAAGCTTGGCGTAAAAGTATATGCGACTGATTCTTACCGTCATAAGTTTGAAGGCTCACTAGATAAATACGGATACTTCAAACTAAATGGACTTCCAGTTAATAAACGCGACTATAACTTATATGTAGAGGTGCCAGGACATTTAACAAGCCGCCTAACAACGAAACTTGGTACTGAAAAAGACGGTAAGTTGCTTGGCCAATATTATTATGCAAGACCTGACGAAAACCTTGCCGGCGATGTAAATGGTGATAAGGTAATCGATATTAAAGATGCTGAAATTATTGCTAGCAACTATGGTAAAAAAGGACTAACTGTAAAAGACGGAGATCTTAATAAAGATGGTATTGTCGACGAAAAAGATATTCGCTTCGTTGAAAAGAACTTCTTGAAAAAAGGGCCAGATGCATCTAAATCACAAACACCTGTAGAAAAATCAAAAAGCGGTACACTGGCAGATATTTTAAAGAAATTAGGATTAACGCCTAAAAAATAATAAAGTGAAACTTTAATCAATTGAGGTTTTACTGCCCGGCAAATAGCGGAATAATAAAGAGCACTCTACGTAAAATAGAGTGCTCTTTTTCTATAAACGACCCTTATCCAGCAAAAGGGGTATATTGGGGATATACAAGGGAAACCGGAAAAGGAATTTATATTAAATTATATAAGTTCAGAGGTAAGAAGCAGTTTCCCACCCTGAACTATTTAGCAATTATTATAGTACTGGTGCCATTGTTTCTTTTAATACTTTTACAGAATGAGCGAACTTCGCTTTTTCATCTTCATTTAGCTCAAGTTCTACAATTTCACGTACACCTTCGCGGTTAATTACAGCTGGAACACCTACGTAAGCATCTTTCTCGCCGTATTGACCTTCAAGGTATGCAGATACAGTTAATACGCTGTTCTCGTTGTTTAAGATTGCTTTAGTTACACGAAGTAGTGACATACCGATTCCGTAGTAAGTTGCACCTTTACGCTCGATGATATGGTAAGCTGCATCACGTACGTTTTCGAAGATTTTGTCTAAGTCTTCTTGTTTGTACTGTTCGTTGTTAGCTAAGATTGTTTCTAATTTTTGTACACCGATAGTAGCGTGGCTCCATACTGGAAGTTCAGTGTCACCGTGTTCACCAACGATGTAAGCATGAACGTTACGTGGATCTACATCTAAGTAGTCACCTAACATGTAACGGAAACGAGCAGAGTCTAAAGTAGTACCAGAACCGATTACGCGCTCTTTCGGTAAACCAGATTCTTTCCAAGTTACGTAAGTTAAAATATCAACTGGGTTAGTTGCGATTAAGAAGATTCCATCGAATCCGCTATCCATAATGCCTCGAACGATTTGTTTAAAGATCTTTGTATTTTTCTCAACTAAGTCTAAACGAGTTTCACCTGGCTTTTGTGGTAACCCAGCAGTGATAACAACTAAATCTGCATCTTTACAATCTGCATAGCTACCGCTCCAAACTTTTGTTGGTGATGGAGAGAATGGTACCGCATGGCTTAAGTCCATTGCTTCCCCTTCTGCTTTTGCTTCATTAACATCTACTAATACGAATTCTTCAGCTACACCTTGGTTGATCATTGAGTAAGCGTAACTACAACCTACAGCTCCTGTTCCTACTAATACTACACGATTGATACCTTTTTTCATGGTAATTTCCCCTCTCTATTGTTCACATATATTTTTTTATGATTGTTTAAGTAATTAATTAAAATACTAATTTAATGTTGTTTAACTTCTTTACATTCATATTGTAGCACGTATTATTGTGAATTAATTCACAAATTATGACCTATTTGTGAACTTTTTCACATAGAGTGTAAAGTTATTGGAATAGGTGTGGAATCCATTTCAATGGAGGCGTTCTCTTTAGATTGTGAAAGGGATTTTCTTGTGGTTTTTGTCGGTAAGTGAAATTATACCAGCGATTTTTAGAATATATCGACCGTAACTCCAAATATATCAGCGATTATTAAAATTTATCGATCGTAACTCAAATTATATCAGCGATTTTTGCAATATATCGACTTACCGACAAAACTCGACAATACTGACAACATAAAAAAACTGTCTTCAGTAGATCACAGCTATTGAGAGAAAGCAACTTCTTCTATATATTATTTATTTTCCACAGTAGCTCCCAGATGCATTTTTCATCGGTTTCTCCAAGTGTAGGAGGCTACAGCCATACAGCTGGGGTAAAAGTTCAAGTTGAAGTTAATTCCTTCATATTCATACAGGTCCAAATAATTAACATGATTGTATTTACGGCTCTCTATGTACCCAACTGCAACAGCTAATACTTCATATTTCTTCTATTGCATAAAAAAGCAGACTATCCAAAGTCCATTTTTATACAACAAAAAAGAGATAGCAGATTATGCTATCTCTTTTAGTATGACCCGTACGGGATTCGAACCCGTGTTACCGCCGTGAAAGGGCGGTGTCTTAACCACTTGACCAACGGGCCAGTTCTGGCAGAGAAGAAGGGATTCGAACCCTCGCACCGCGTTCGCGATCTACTCCCTTAGCAGGGGAGCCCCTTGAGCCACTTGGGTACTTCTCTATAAATATGGCTCCGCAGGTAGGACTCGAACCTACGACCGATCGGTTAACAGCCGATAGCTCTACCACTGAGCTACTGCGGAACAATTATGGTGGGCCTAAATGGACTCGAACCATCGACCTCACGCTTATCAGGCGTGCGCTCTAACCAGCTGAGCTATAGGCCCATAATTGAAAAGCGGGTGAAGAGAATCGAACTCTCGACCAGAGCTTGGAAGGCTCTTGTTTTACCACTAAACTACACCCGCATTAAATTGTAAATGGTGAGCCATGAAGGACTCGAACCTTCGACCCTCTGATTAAAAGTCAGATGCTCTACCAACTGAGCTAATGGCTCATTTTGAAAGTGGTGCCGACTAGAGGACTTGAACCCCCAACCTACTGATTACAAGTCAGTTGCTCTACCAATTGAGCTAAGTCGGCTTGCGACTTCAAAATGGTGGCTCGGGACGGAATCGAACCGCCGACACGAGGATTTTCAGTCCTCTGCTCTACCGACTGAGCTACCGAGCCTTTATGTAAAAATGGCGGTCCCGACCGGGGTCGAACCGGCGATCTCCTGCGTGACAGGCAGGCATGTTAACCACTACACCACGGGACCATTTGGTTGCGGGGACAGGATTTGAACCTGCGACCTTCGGGTTATGAGCCCGACGAGCTACCGTGCTGCTCCACCCCGCGATGATAAAATATTTACTTTAGAAAAAATGGAGGAGGTAGAGGGATTCGAACCCCCGCGCGACTCTCGCCGCCTGTCGGTTTTCAAGACCGATCCCTTCAGCCGAACTTGGGTATACCTCCGAGATATATACGTCTAATGGTGGACCTTGTAGGACTCGAACCTACGACCGGACGGTTATGAGCCGTCTGCTCTAACCAGCTGAGCTAAAGGTCCTTTATGGTAGCGGCGGAGGGGATCGAACCCCCGACCTCACGGGTATGAACCGTACGCTCTAGCCAGCTGAGCTACACCGCCATAAATGATATTAATTTAAGTGGAGCCTAGCGGGATCGAACCGCTGACCTCCTGCGTGCAAGGCAGGCGCTCTCCCAGCTGAGCTAAGGCCCCATGTTTTTTAGGAATATCGGGAAGACAGGATTTGAACCTGCGACCCCCTGGTCCCAAACCAGGTGCTCTACCAAGCTGAGCCACTTCCCGTTAATAAAAGCGCGCCCGAGAGGAGTCGAACCCCTAACCTCTTGATCCGTAGTCAAACGCTCTATCCAATTGAGCTACGGGCGCATATGGTGCCGAGGGCGGGGGTCGAACCCGCACGGTGGTCACCCACCGCAGGATTTTAAGTCCTGTGCGTCTGCCTGTTCCGCCACCCCGGCATGTCATATTGAAAATTGGAGCGGAAGACGGGATTCGAACCCGCGACCCCAACCTTGGCAAGGTTGTATTCTACCACTGAACTACTTCCGCAAGACATGTATGAGTTATTTAATTAAAAGTGCGGGTGAAGGGAGTCGAACCCCCACGCCAAAGGCGCCAGATCCTAAGTCTGGTGCGTCTGCCAATTCCGCCACACCCGCATATTAATTTATTTAAGAAAAATGGGGCGACTGATGGGAATCGAACCCACGAATGCCGGAGCCACAATCCGGTGCGTTAACCACTTCGCCACAACCGCCATGATTTCTGGTGCCGACTAGAGGACTTGAACCCCCAACCTACTGATTACAAGTCAGTTGCTCTACCAATTGAGCTAAGTCGGCTAAATGGTGGAGGATGACGGGATCGAACCGCCGACCCCCTGCTTGTAAGGCAGGTGCTCTCCCAGCTGAGCTAATCCTCCATTTGTCTGGCAACGTCCTACTCTCACAGGGACAAGGTCCCAACTACCATCGGCGCTAGAGAGCTTAACTTCCGTGTTCGGTATGGGAACGGGTGTGACCTCTCTGCCATCATTACCAGACTGTATTCATTTAAGACAAGAATTATTGTAACTCATTTACTTTCGAAAGTCAACAAGTTTTTTATATTCTTTCAAAACTAGATAACATTGCTTCATATTATATGGTTAAGTCCTCGATCTATTAGTATTCGTCAGCTCCACATGTCACCATGCTTCCACCTCGAACCTATCAACCTGATCATCTTTCAGGGATCTTACTAGCTTACGCTATGGGAAATCTCATCTTGAGGGGGGCTTCATGCTTAGATGCTTTCAGCACTTATCCCTTCCGCACATAGCTACCCAGCTATGCCCTTGGCAGAACAACTGGTACACCAGCGGTGCGTCCATCCCGGTCCTCTCGTACTAAGGACAGCTCCTCTCAAATTTCCTACGCCCACGACGGATAGGGACCGAACTGTCTCACGACGTTCTGAACCCAGCTCGCGTACCGCTTTAATGGGCGAACAGCCCAACCCTTGGGACCGACTACAGCCCCAGGATGCGATGAGCCGACATCGAGGTGCCAAACCTCCCCGTCGATGTGGACTCTTGGGGGAGATAAGCCTGTTATCCCCGGGGTAGCTTTTATCCGTTGAGCGATGGCCCTTCCATGCGGAACCACCGGATCACTAAGCCCGACTTTCGTCCCTGCTCGACTTGTAGGTCTCGCAGTCAAGCTCCCTTATGCCTTTGCACTCTACGAATGATTTCCAACCATTCTGAGGGAACCTTTGGGCGCCTCCGTTACACTTTAGGAGGCGACCGCCCCAGTCAAACTGCCCACCTGACACTGTCTCCCGGGTCGATAAGACCCGTAGGTTAGAATTTCAATACAGTCAGGGCGGTATCCCACCAGCGCCTCCACCGAAGCTAGCGCTCCGGTTTCAATGGCTCCCGCCTATCCTGTACAAACTGTACCAAAATTCAATATCAGGCTACAGTAAAGCTCCACGGGGTCTTTCCGTCCTGTCGCGGGTAACCTGCATCTTCACAGGTACTATAATTTCACCGAGTCTCTGGTTGAGACAGTGCCCAAATCGTTACACCTTTCGTGCGGGTCGGAACTTACCCGACAAGGAATTTCGCTACCTTAGGACCGTTATAGTTACGGCCGCCGTTTACTGGGGCTTCAGTTCAGAGCTTCGCTTACGCTAACCCCTCTCCTTAACCTTCCAGCACCGGGCAGGTGTCACCCCCTATACTTCGCCTTACGGCTTCGCAGAGAGCTGTGTTTTTGCTAAACAGTCGCTTGGGCCTATTCACTGCGGCTTTCCGTTAAGAAAGCACCCCTTCTCCCGAAGTTACGGGGTCATTTTGCCGAGTTCCTTAACCAGAGTTCTCTCGCACACCTTAGGATTCTCTCCTCGCCTACCTGTGTCGGTTTGCGGTACAGGCACCTTTTATCTCGCTAGAAGCTTTTCTTGGCAGCGGGGAATCA